>NZ_CP056200.1:0-4941540 GCF_013783065.1 Citrobacter sp. RHBSTW-00986
GTGTCACTTTCGCTTTGGCAGCAGTGTCTTGCCCGATTGCAGGATGAGTTACCAGCCACAGAGTTCAGTATGTGGATACGCCCGTTGCAGGCGGAACTGAGCGATAACACGCTGGCTTTGTATGCGCCAAACCGTTTCGTGCTTGATTGGGTAAGGGATAAATACCTTAATAATATTAATGGATTACTCAATAACTTCTGTGGAGCGGATGCCCCGCAACTGCGCTTTGAAGTCGGTACTAAACCCGTCACGCAAACGCTGAAAACGCCGGTGAACAACGTTGTTGCGCCCGCTTACGTGGCTCAGCAAGTGCAACCGCAACGTGCCGCTCCGGCGGCGCGCTCAGGCTGGGATAACGTCCCGGCACCGGCAGAACCTACCTATCGTTCTAACGTCAACGTCAAACACACGTTTGATAACTTCGTTGAAGGTAAATCTAACCAACTGGCGCGCGCGGCGGCACGTCAGGTGGCGGACAATCCTGGCGGTGCCTACAATCCGTTATTCCTTTATGGCGGTACGGGTCTGGGTAAAACCCACCTGTTGCACGCTGTCGGTAACGGTATTATGGCGCGTAAGCCAAACGCGAAAGTGGTGTATATGCACTCCGAACGTTTTGTGCAGGACATGGTTAAGGCCCTGCAAAACAACGCGATCGAAGAGTTTAAACGCTACTACCGTTCCGTGGATGCGCTGCTGATTGACGATATCCAATTCTTCGCGAATAAAGAACGATCGCAGGAAGAGTTTTTCCACACCTTTAACGCCCTGCTGGAAGGCAATCAGCAGATCATCCTGACTTCGGATCGCTATCCGAAAGAGATCAACGGCGTTGAAGATCGTCTGAAATCCCGCTTCGGCTGGGGACTGACTGTTGCGATCGAGCCGCCTGAGCTGGAAACGCGCGTTGCGATCCTGATGAAAAAAGCCGACGAAAACGACATTCGTCTGCCGGGTGAAGTGGCGTTCTTTATTGCCAAGCGTCTACGCTCTAACGTACGTGAGTTGGAAGGCGCGCTGAACCGTGTGATCGCCAACGCTAATTTTACCGGCCGGGCGATTACCATCGATTTCGTGCGCGAAGCGTTGCGCGATCTGCTGGCTTTGCAGGAAAAGCTGGTCACCATCGACAATATTCAGAAGACGGTGGCGGAGTATTACAAAATCAAAATTGCGGATCTGCTTTCTAAGCGTCGATCTCGCTCGGTAGCTCGTCCGCGCCAGATGGCGATGGCGCTGGCAAAAGAGCTCACTAACCACAGTCTGCCGGAAATTGGCGACGCGTTTGGTGGGCGTGACCATACTACCGTGCTTCATGCCTGTCGCAAGATTGAGCAGTTGCGTGAAGAAAGCCATGATATTAAAGAAGATTTCTCCAATTTAATCAGAACATTATCTTCGTGACGCTATGAAATTTACCGTTGAACGTGAACATTTATTAAAACCGCTTCAGCAGGTCAGCGGCCCGCTGGGTGGACGTCCTACACTGCCTATTCTCGGAAATCTGCTGCTGCAGGTTGCTGACGGTGCGCTTTCTCTGACCGGTACCGATCTCGAAATGGAGATGGTGGCGCGCGTGGCGCTGATCCAGCCTCATGAACCTGGTGCGACCACCGTTCCGGCGCGTAAATTCTTCGATATTTGTCGTGGGTTGCCGGAAGGCGCGGAAATTGCCGTTCAACTGGAAGGCGATCGCATGCTGGTGCGTTCTGGCCGCAGCCGTTTCTCGCTGTCTACGCTGCCTGCCGCCGACTTCCCGAATCTGGACGACTGGCAGAGCGAAGTCGAATTCACTCTGCCGCAGGCCACGATGAAGCGCCTGATTGAAGCCACGCAGTTTTCGATGGCGCATCAGGATGTGCGTTACTACTTAAACGGCATGCTGTTTGAAACCGAAGGAGAAGAGCTGCGTACCGTGGCGACCGACGGTCACCGCCTGGCGGTCTGTTCAATGCCTGTCGGTCAGCAGTTACCCAGCCATTCGGTGATCGTTCCGCGTAAAGGCGTGATTGAACTGATGCGTATGCTCGACGGCGGCGACAACCCGCTGCGCGTGCAGATTGGCAGCAACAACATTCGTGCGCACGTGGGTGATTTCATCTTTACCTCCAAGCTGGTTGATGGCCGTTTCCCGGATTATCGCCGCGTATTGCCGAAGAATCCGGACAAACATCTAGAAGCCGGTTGCGATATCCTCAAACAGGCATTTGCTCGTGCGGCGATCCTCTCTAACGAGAAATTCCGCGGCGTGCGTCTGTATGTCAGTGAAAACCAGCTGAAAATCACCGCCAACAACCCGGAGCAGGAAGAAGCGGAAGAAATTCTGGATGTCTCCTATCCTGGTACCGAACTGGAAATCGGTTTTAACGTTAGCTACGTACTGGACGTACTGAACGCGCTGAAGTGCGAGAACGTTCGTATTCTGCTGACCGATTCCGTATCGAGCGTACAGATTGAAGATGCTGCCAGCCAGAGCGCGGCTTATGTTGTTATGCCAATGAGACTGTAATGTCGCTCACCCGTCTGTTGATCCGCGACTTTCGCAATATCGAAAGCGCGGATCTCGCTTTATCCCCTGGCTTTAACTTCCTGGTTGGCGCGAACGGCAGCGGCAAAACCAGCGTGCTGGAAGCCATCTATACGCTCGGCCACGGCCGGGCGTTTCGCAGTTTGCAGATTGGCCGCGTAATTCGCCACGAGCAGGAGTCGTTTGTTTTACACGGGCGTTTGCAGGGGGAAGAGCGTGAGACATCGATTGGCCTGACGAAAGACAAACTGGGCGACAGCAAAGTGCGCATTGACGGCACTGACGGGCACAAGGTCGCGGAACTGGCGCACCTGATGCCAATGCAGCTGATCACGCCAGAGGGGTTTACTTTACTCAATGGCGGCCCCAAATACAGAAGAGCATTCCTTGACTGGGGATGCTTTCACAATGAAGCCGGATTTTTCACCGCCTGGAGCAATCTGAAGCGACTGCTCAAGCAGCGCAACGCGGCCCTGCGCCAGGTGAGTCGTTATGAGCAACTGCGTCCGTGGGATAAAGAACTGATCCCGCTGGCGGAACAAATCAGCACCTGGCGCGCGGAGTACAGCGCCGGTATCGCGCAGGATATGGCGGATACCTGTCAGCAGTTTCTACCCGAGTTTTCTCTCTCCTTCTCATTCCAGCGTGGCTGGGAGAAAGAGACCGATTATGCCGAAGTGCTGGAACGCAGTTTTGAACGCGATCGCATGTTGACCTACACCGCACACGGTCCGCACAAAGCGGATTTTCGCATTCGCGCTGACGGTGCGCCGGTGGAAGACACGTTGTCGCGTGGGCAGCTAAAGCTGCTGATGTGCGCCTTACGTCTGGCGCAAGGGGAGTTCCTCACCCGCGAAAGTGGGCGGCGGTGTCTCTACCTGATAGATGATTTTGCCTCTGAACTTGATGATGCCCGTCGTGGGCTGTTAGCCAGCCGCTTAAAAGCGACGCAATCTCAGGTCTTTGTCAGCGCAATCAGCGCTGAACACGTTCTGGACATGTCGGACAAAAATTCGAAGATGTTCACCGTGGAAAAGGGTAAAATAACGGATTAACCCAAGTTTAAATGAGCGAGAAACGTTGATGTCGAATTCTTATGACTCCTCCAGTATCAAAGTCCTGAAAGGACTGGATGCGGTGCGTAAGCGCCCGGGTATGTATATCGGCGACACGGATGACGGCACCGGTCTGCACCACATGGTATTCGAGGTGGTAGATAACGCTATCGACGAAGCGCTCGCGGGTCACTGTAAAGATATCGTTGTAACGATTCACGCTGACAACTCCGTGTCCGTTACCGATGATGGCCGTGGTATCCCAACCGGTATTCACCCGGAAGAGGGCGTTTCGGCGGCGGAAGTTATCATGACCGTTCTGCACGCAGGCGGTAAATTCGATGATAACTCCTATAAAGTTTCCGGTGGTCTGCACGGCGTAGGTGTGTCCGTAGTAAACGCCCTGTCACAGAAACTGGAGCTGGTGATTCGTCGTGAAGGCAAAGTGCATCAGCAAACTTACGTGCACGGTGTGCCGCAGGCGCCGCTGGCGGTAACCGGCGAAACAGAAGCGACGGGTACTCAGGTACGTTTCTGGCCAAGCCACGAAACCTTTACCAACGTCGTTGAGTTTGAATACGAGATTCTGGCTAAGCGTCTGCGCGAGCTGTCGTTCCTGAACTCCGGCGTCTCTATTCGTCTGCGCGACAAGCGCGATGGTAAAGAAGACCATTTCCACTACGAAGGCGGCATCAAGGCGTTTGTTGAATACCTCAACAAAAACAAAACGCCGATCCACCCGAATATCTTTTACTTCTCCACCGAAAAAGACGGTATCGGCGTTGAAGTTGCGCTGCAGTGGAACGATGGTTTCCAGGAAAACATTTACTGCTTCACCAACAACATTCCGCAGCGTGACGGCGGTACTCACCTTGCAGGCTTCCGTGCGGCGATGACCCGTACCCTGAACGCCTACATGGACAAAGAAGGCTACAGCAAAAAAGCCAAAGTCAGCGCCACCGGTGATGATGCCCGTGAAGGCTTGATTGCCGTTGTTTCCGTGAAAGTACCGGATCCGAAGTTCTCCTCACAGACCAAAGACAAGCTGGTCTCCTCTGAGGTGAAATCGGCGGTAGAACAGCAGATGAACGAACTGCTGAGCGAATACCTGCTGGAAAACCCGTCTGACGCGAAAATTGTCGTTGGCAAAATTATTGATGCTGCACGTGCCCGTGAAGCGGCACGTCGCGCGCGTGAAATGACCCGTCGTAAAGGCGCGCTGGACTTAGCGGGCCTGCCGGGCAAGCTGGCGGACTGTCAGGAACGCGACCCGGCGCTGTCCGAACTGTACCTTGTGGAAGGGGACTCCGCGGGCGGTTCTGCGAAGCAGGGCCGTAACCGTAAAAACCAGGCGATTCTGCCGCTGAAGGGTAAAATCCTCAACGTCGAGAAAGCGCGCTTTGATAAAATGCTCTCTTCTCAGGAAGTGGCAACGCTGATCACCGCGCTCGGCTGTGGCATCGGTCGTGACGAGTACAACCCGGACAAACTGCGTTATCACAGCATCATCATCATGACCGATGCGGACGTCGACGGCTCGCATATTCGTACGCTGCTGTTGACCTTCTTCTATCGTCAGATGCCGGAAATTGTGGAACGCGGCCACGTTTACATTGCACAGCCACCGCTGTACAAAGTGAAAAAAGGCAAGCAGGAACAGTACATTAAAGATGACGAAGCGATGGATCAGTACCAAATTTCTATCGCTCTGGATGGCGCAACGCTACACACTAATGCCAGCGCACCTGCTCTTTCAGGTGAGTCGTTAGAAAAACTGGTTTCTGAATACAACGCGACGCAGAAAATGATTGGCCGTATGGAACGTCGTTTCCCGAAAGCGCTGCTGAAAGAACTGGTTTATCAACCGACGCTGCCGGAAGCTGATTTGGCGAACGAGCAGACCGTTACCCGCTGGGTTAATTCGTTGATTACCGAGCTGAACGAAAAAGAACAGCACGGCAGCCTGTGGAAGTTTGATATCCACCACAACGCAGAGCAGAACCTGTTTGAGCCGATTGTGCGCGTCCGTACTCACGGTGTGGATACCGACTATATTCTGGACCACGAGTTTGTTACCGGTGGCGAATACCGTCGTATTTGTACGCTCGGTGAGAAGCTGCGCGGGCTGATCGAAGACGATGCGTTTATCGAACGTGGCGAGCGCCGCCAGCCGGTTGCCAGCTTTGAGCAGGCGCTGGAATGGCTGCAGAAAGAGTCACGTCGCGGCCTCGCTATCCAGCGTTATAAAGGTCTGGGCGAGATGAACCCGGATCAGCTGTGGGAAACCACCATGGATCCGGAAAGCCGTCGTATGCTGCGCGTTACCGTGAAGGATGCGATTGCCGCCGACCAGCTGTTCACTACGCTGATGGGCGATGCCGTTGAACCGCGTCGCGCGTTTATCGAAGAAAACGCCCTGAAAGCGGCGAACATCGATATCTAACTTGCACCCAGCTCTACAACCGTCCTGCAAAAGGGGAATCTCGATTCCCCTTTCTATCCCCCTTTTCGTAGCTGTTTTTTGAGCGGAATCGCGTTAGCATGAGGACGGACTCATTTAATCCGGGGAACTCATGGCTATCAAACTTATTGCTATCGACATGGATGGCACACTTCTGCTGCCCGATCACACCATTTCACCCGCGGTCAAAACGGCGATTGCCGCAGCGCGCGCGCGTGGCGTAAATGTGGTGCTGACCACGGGGCGCCCGTATGCCGGCGTCCACAGCTATCTGAAAGAATTGCATATGGAAGAACCCGGTGACTACTGCATTACCTACAATGGCGCGCTAGTGCAGAAAGCAGGGGATGGCAGTACTGTCGCGCAAACCGCGTTGAGCTATGATGATTATCGTTATCTGGAGCAGCTCTCCCGGGACGTTGGCTCGCATTTCCACGCTCTCGATCGCAACACCCTGTATACCGCGAACCGTGATATCAGCTACTACACGGTGCATGAATCGTTTGTTGCGACGATTCCGCTGGTGTTCTGTGAAGCCGAGAAAATGGATCCCGCAACCCAGTTCCTGAAAGTGATGATGATTGACGAGCCGGAGATCCTCGATAAAGCTATCTCGCGCATACCTGCGGAAGTAAAAGAGAAGTACACCGTGCTGAAAAGTGCACCGTATTTCCTCGAAATCCTCGATAAACGCGTCAATAAAGGGACTGGCGTGAAATCGCTGGCCGATGCGTTGGGTATAAAAGCTGAAGAGGTGATGGCGATTGGCGATCAGGAAAACGACATCGCGATGATTGAATACGCAGGCGTGGGCGTTGCCATGGACAACGCTATTGGGTCAGTCAAAGAAATCGCCAACTTTGTGACGAAATCTAATCTTGAAGATGGCGTCGCGTATGCCATTGAGAAGTTTGCGCTGAAATAAGATGTTATGGGCAAATGCCTTGGCGCGTTTGCCCTGTTTCAGCAATTAGTTGTGATACTGAGTGGTCACCTTGAGGAATATGCGCCACGCCGCTGCGCATTATCCATTTACGGGAAAACGCCGACGTCAGGGCCCGACTTTTCAGGATTTTGCCAAACAGTTTGAGACGTAACTTGCGGGTGGCATTGCGGTAAGCGTGATTCATATCTGGTGCATCCCGCAACAATACAGATTTGAGCGCCTCCGCGCTGTCCAGCGCATAGCTAATCCCCTCCAGTGAGCTGGCGCTGATAAAACCGGCCGCTTCGCCAATCAAAAATGCGTTGTCCTTGCCACAGACGAAGTCTTTCCAGCGTGAAGGAAACAGCACAGTACATTTTTCACTTTTCACCGGTTTGCCGAACTGAAATTGGAACGCTTCCATCTTCGCTTTCAGCGCGTCAAAGCGCGCCTGGCCGTCCTTCATCGGGTAGGCACCGCCAAAGATAAAATAGCCATCTTTGCTGATACTCCAGGAATAACAGTCGGTTGCGTCGTTATCAAAAATGCAGGAATAGAACGGGACGGGATGCTTTTCCGCAAACCATTGTTGAATAGCAACATATTTACGGATCTGGTGCCGGGGATAGAGATGACGGCGTACCAGTGAGTTCGCGCCGTCGGCTCCCACCAGATAACGCGCGGTGATCTGCTGCTCCCAACCGTCGGCGCGGAAGATGACATGCCATTTATCGCCCTCGCGCCAGATTTTCCGACACAGGCTGTCGTGGTACACCTGTACATCATCAGGAATGAGAGATTTAAGCCATAAATCAAAAGCATGGCGGTTGATATTAATGTAGCTGCGCTGGTAGTTACGCGTCAAAGAGGCTGCAACATCAACTGTTTTAACGCTAAATATCTGTGGGTTAGCGATGACATCAACGGGTAAGGTTATCCCGTCGCGGATAAACGAACGCTGGGCATCCGGGGCCAACAGACCGCCGCAGGGTTTGGTGAAACCTTCGTTGCCGCACTGGTGTTTTTTATCCAACGCGATCACGCGCATTTTCCCACTCAACTGCCGCGCCAGCGCTGCGCCTGCCGGGCCTAACCCGATAATGGCTACGTCAAAATGTTCCATCTTTCTGTCCGCAAAAATGAAGATGGCGATACGCTAAAGCCTGAAAGTGAAGTGCTTGTGAAGTATGATTGCTGAAATCGTCTTGTATCAGGGCATTCCATGAAGCAAATCACCTTTACGCCGCGTAATCATCAGCTTACCAATATTAATACCTGGACACCGGACAGCCAGTGGCTGGTCTTTGATGTGCGCCCTTCCGGTGCCTCTTTTACCGGCGACACAATTGAGCGCGTCAATATTCATACTGGCGAGCTGGAGGTGATTTATCGGGCCATGCAGGGATCGCACGTTGGCGTGGTGACCGTTCATCCAAAGTTGGAAAAATATGTGTTTATTCATGGGCCTGAAAATCCTGATGAAACATGGTATTACGACTTCCATCATCGGCGTGGGGTGATAGCTACGCAGGCAAAAGTGGAGAATCTGGATGCAATGGATATTACCGCCCCATATACGCCGGGCGCGCTGCGTGGCGGTAGTCATGTGCATGTATTTAGCCCGAGCGGCGAGTTTGTCAGTTTCACCTATAACGACCATGTGCTGCATGAGCGCTCACCGGCGCTGGATCTACGCAATGTCGGTGTGGCTGCGCCCTATGGTCCGGTGACGGTCTCCGCGCTGCATCCCCGTGAGTACAGCGGGAGCCATTGGTGCGTGCTGGTAACCCAGACGACACCCACGCCTGAACCGGGTAGCGATGAGATTAACCGCGCCTATGAAGAGGGCTGGGTAGGGGAAAACAGGCTGGCGTTTATCGGTGATACGTTATCAGTCACGGGCGAGAAAGTGCCGGAGTTATTTATTGTTGATTTACCACAGGATGAAAGCGGCTGGAAACAGCCGGGCGACACTCCGCTGGAGGGCACTGAGGCAACAATGCCTGCGCCGCCATTCGGTATTTATCAACGCCGCCTGACGTTTACTCATGCACGCGCCTTTCCCGGTCTGGTAAATCAGCCGCGCCATTGGGTGCGCAGTAATCCAAAGGCATCTGAGATTGCATTTTTAATGCGTGATGACGTCGGCATTGTGCAACTGTGGCTGATTTCCCCACAAGGAGGAGAACCGCGTCAGCTTACCCGCTGCGCCACGGATATTCAGTCAGCATTCAACTGGCATCCGTCAGGGAAATGGCTGGGGTTTGTACTGGATAACAAAATTGCTTGTTGTGATGCTCAGACGGGAGAGGTTGATTTTCTAACGGACCGTCACGGCAACCCACCATCGGGCGATGCGATCATCTTCTCTCCTGATGGTCGACAGGTTGCGTGGATGGAAGACGTCGAGGGTTTCCGCCAGTTGTGGGTGACAGAGACAGGGCGTTAACTTAAGGAGCAGGCATTTCAGCCGGAGGGATAACGGCGTTCGCGGCCTGCGTTCTCTCCTCGCTTTTTTCTACACGGGATCTCACCGAGTTATCTTTGCGAAAGAGATCCCACGGAAGTAATACTGTATCCAGTACTGCGGTAAACGGCATATCCAGAATCGCCAGTGACTTGGTTCCCCAGTTTGTATCACTTTCGCTAATCATTGTGGCGCTGGCGCGCGTGCCAGGATATGTCCCTTCTTTGCCTCCGGTATGCGACATAATGCTGGAACAGCCGCTCACAAACGCCATCCCGCTGCACATTGTCAGTGTTACCAACATTTTTTTTATCATCATTTTTTTCATCTGTATTTATTGTGTTTGCATGGTGAGTTAAAGCGATCCGTTGCGAAAATAACATCACCATTTCGTCACACTGTGGCGGCTATCGCGATTTAACGATAACAACTGCTCACACCAGTGTATGCAATAGACAACAAACTGCAAAAAAAGTCAGATGAATACGCTTGAAAAGTTTGTATTAAGACCCATTTTTAGAGTGTAGACAAATGAAGGGCATGCCTGATGGGTGTCCTGGCTACCTGACCTGTCCATGATGGAAGGTCTATTATTCTCGCTGATTTCAGGAGCTATTGATTATGCGTAACTTTGATTTATCCCCACTGTACCGTTCTGCTATTGGTTTTGATCGCCTGTTTAACCTGCTGGAAAACAATCAGGGCCAGAGCAATGGCGGCTACCCTCCGTATAACGTTGAGCTGGTAGACGAAAACCATTACCGAATTGCGATTGCCGTTGCTGGTTTTGCTGAAAGCGAACTGGAAATTACTGCCCAGGACAATCTGCTGGTGGTGAAAGGCGCCCATGCGGACGATCAAAAAGAACGTACTTACCTGTATCAGGGGATTGCCGAGCGCAACTTCGAACGTAAGTTCCAGTTAGCGGAGAACATTCATGTTCGCGGCGCGAACCTGGTGAATGGTCTGCTGTATATCGATCTCGAACGCGTGATTCCCGAGGCGAATAAGCCGCGCCGCATTGAAATCAACTAATTCTGTGGGCCGCTTCAGGCGGCCCTGCTAAGCAATCGGCTTGCCGTCAGGGAGCCAAAAGGTACTTACTCGCTTCTTAGAAGGAGATTATTATGCGTAACTACGATTTATCCCCACTGCTGCGTCAATGGATCGGTTTTGACAAACTGGCCAATGCCTTGCAAAACACGGGCGAAAGCCAGAGCTTCCCGCCTTATAACATCGAAAAGAGCGATGATAACCACTACCGCATTACCCTTGCGTTAGCCGGTTTCCGCCAGGAAGATCTGGATATTCAACTGGAAGGCACACGCCTGACCGTGAAAGGTACGCCACAGCAGCCGGAAAAAGAGACCAAATGGTTGCATCAGGGGCTGGTCACTCAGCCGTTCAGCCTGAGCTTTACGCTGGCTGAAAATATGGAAGTCTCCGGCGCAAGCTTCACTAACGGCTTGCTGCATATCGATTTGACCCGGAATGAACCTGAAACCATCGCTCCACAACGTATCGCCATCAGCGAACGTCCCGCATTAGACAGTTAAATAGCTCCATGCCTTTGCCCCGCCAGAAATGACGGGGCTTTTTTGTGCGTCAGCCCACATGAAACTATTATCTGGGAGGGCAGGATGCCGGAAGCGCTGCCATTGCCAGAAAAAAGCATTCAGCAATTTCAAATCGACGTGAAGAAAAACAGTAAAGAACGCCCTTCTCAAGCGCTCCTGGGCGCTTTGTAGCATGATAATGTGCGCCACTCTACATTCATGCCTGAACGGTTCAGTCATAATCTTCGTTAAATAAAATGTTATTCACAGGGAACAGGAAAATGAGTGATATAGCATTGACGGTCAGCGTTCTGGCAATGGTGGCAGTTGTCGGATTATGGATCGGCAACATAAAAATACGTGGTGTTGGTTTTGGCATCGGAGGCGTGCTGTTCGGCGGTATTATTGTCGGGCATTTTGTCGATCAGGCAGGGATGACCCTGAGCGGTGACATGCTGCATTTTATTCAGGAATTTGGCCTGATTCTTTTCGTCTACACCATCGGTATTCAGGTGGGGCCGGGCTTTTTTGCGTCACTGCGCGTTTCGGGCCTGCGGCTGAATCTGTTTGCCGTGCTGATTGTTATCATGGGTGGCCTGGTCACCGCGATCCTGCATAAGATTTTTGCCATTCCCCTTCCCGTGGTGCTGGGCATTTTTTCCGGTGCGGTCACCAATACTCCGGCGTTAGGCGCGGGGCAGCAGATTCTGCGCGATCTGGGTACTCCTGTTGATGTGGTGGATCAGATGGGGATGAGCTATGCCATGGCTTATCCTTTTGGTATCTGCGGTATTTTGCTCACTATGTGGCTGATGCGCCTAATTTTTCGCGTTAACGTCGATGCCGAAGCCCATCAGCATGAATCCACGCTGACCAACGGACACGCGCTGATTCAGACGATGAATATCCGTGTGGAAAACCCGAACCTCAACAATATGGCGATTCATGATGTCCCAATCCTGAACAGCGACAAAATTATCTGCTCACGTTTAAAACGTGAAGAAACATTGATGGTGCCGTCGCCGGGGACGATTATCCAGATGGGCGACCTGCTACACCTGGTTGGTCAGCCTGCTGATCTGCACAACGCGCAGGTGGTGATTGGGCAGGAGGTGGACACATCGCTGTCGACGCGAGGCACCGATTTACGCGTTGAGCGCGTGGTGGTGACCAACGAACAGGTGCTGGGGAAACGAATCCGCGACCTGCATTTCAAAGAACGTTACGACGTGGTTATCTCCCGTCTGAACCGTGCGGGGGTTGAGTTGGTAGCCAGCAGCGACGCCAGCCTGCAGTTTGGCGACATCCTCAATCTGGTCGGTCGACCTTCCTCGATTGATGCTGTTGCCAATGTGGTGGGTAACGCCCAGCAAAAACTGCAGCAGGTGCAGATGCTGCCGGTATTTATCGGGATCGGGCTGGGTGTTCTGCTGGGTTCAATCCCGCTATTCATTCCGGGGTTCCCGGTGGCGCTAAAACTGGGGTTGGCCGGTGGGCCGCTGATTATGGCGTTGATCCTGGGGCGTATTGGCAGCATTGGTAAGCTGTATTGGTTTATGCCCCCCAGCGCTAACCTGGCGCTGCGAGAGTTGGGTATCGTGCTGTTTCTCGCAGTGGTTGGTCTGAAGTCAGGCGGTGATTTTGTTCATACCCTGACGCAGGGGGATGGCCTGAGCTGGGTGGGCTACGGTATTTTCATCACCGCGATTCCGCTGATTACCGTGGGGCTGCTGGCGAGGATTTTCGTCAAAATGAACTACCTCACGCTGTGCGGCATGCTGGCTGGCTCAATGACCGATCCGCCTGCACTGGCATTTGCTAACAACCTGCATGCCACCAGCGGGGCGGCGGCGCTGTCGTATGCGACCGTTTATCCGCTGGTGATGTTCCTGCGAATTATCACGCCGCAACTGCTGGCGGTGATTTTCTGGGGGATGGGTTAAAGAGCGAGTATCCGGCCTGCATCACCTGTAGGCCGGGTAAGATGAACGTCGCCATCTGGCATGCAAACTAAACCGGTGAAACGTTGCCGAGAAAGGAGAAGATCAGAATAAGCAGGATGATGGCGCAGATAATTCCAATACCAAAAAGCAGGGCGTGAAAGGCGAGCGTTCCGCCACCAAAGCACATCGCACCACAAATACCCCAACGATTTTCTTTGCGCATGCCGCCAATAAATGCACATACCAGCGCGATGACGGCAAGAGCAATGCCGCTGTTATCCAGTATCTTATCGATATCTGTTGCTGGTTTTTCCACTGCGGCAGACGCTTGTTCGCCTTTCAGTCCAGCAAGAATACCTTTTTTAACGGCAGATACCTTCTCTAATACCACGCTTTCAAGCGTAGGAGGTGGGGCGGAAAAAGGGCCGAAAGAAAAATGAAAAATGCCAAGGATCAACGCAATGGCGCCAAAAAGCATTCCCAATGAGCTACATTTGTTTTGCGATAATATGTCCATCAGACCTCCTTGTGCTGGATGGCATAAAGAGTATCAGCAATACCATGTTCGCAATTCTGAAAGTGAGCAGCGTTGCAGCTGAACTGTGAAAGTAAAAAGGAGTCCTGATGAAAATTTCCCGCCTTGGAGAAGCCCCGGATTACCGCTTCTCACTGGCAAATGAGCGTACCTTTCTGGCGTGGATCCGTACCGCGCTGGGGTTTCTGGCGGCGGGGGTTGGTCTCGACCAACTGGCTCCGGATTTTGCCACGCCGGTAATTCGTGAGCTTTTGGCGCTGTTGCTGTGCCTGTTTGCCGGTGGTCTGGCGATTTATGGCTACCTGCGCTGGCTGCGTAATGAGAGGGCGATGCGCCTGAAAGAGGATTTGCCCTATACCCATAGCCTGTTAATCATCAGTCTGATTTTGTTTATTGTCGCGGTGATTGTCATGGGACTGGTACTGTATGCCGGATAGCCGTAAGTCGCGACGTATCGCCGATCCGGGGTTACAACCGGAGCGAACATCGCTGGCCTGGTTTCGTACGCTTCTGGGTTATGGCGCGCTAATGGCGTTGGCGCTGAAGCACAACTGGCATCAGGCGGGCTTCCTGTTTTGGGTTTCAATTGTGGTGCTGGCGATGGTGGCGATCGTTCTGTGGCGCTATACCCGCAGCCGTAATCTGATGGATGTTACGCATAGCGATTTTTCTGAATCTCGCGCGGTGCGTGACAAATTTATGATCTCCCTCGCGGTGTTATCCCTCGCAATACTGTTTGCTGTAACGCATGTCCGCCAACTTATTGCGTTTATCGGGAATTTAGCATGACAGGATGTCAGGTCATGGCCAAACCAGCCAGCTCTCGTTGTAACCTGGATTGTCGTTACTGTTTTTACATCGATAAACCCACTCAACCCGAAATGGATGACGCCACCTTAGAGACGTTTATTCGTCAGCATATCACCGCACAGCCGGGGGCTGACGTGATGTTCGCCTGGCAGGGCGGAGAGCCAACCCTCTGTGGCATCGACTTTTTTCGCCGCGTAGTGACGTTGCAAAAACAGTACGGGGAAGGGAAGAAAATCCATAACGCGTTCCAGACCAACGGGATTTTGCTCAACGACGAATGGTGTCAGTTTTTGCACGATAACGGCTGGCTGGTGGGGATTTCGTTGGATGGCCCCGCCGAGTTGCACGATGCTTATCGTGTTAACCGCAGCGGAAAACCGACTCACCATAAGGTGGTGGACGCCATTGCCAGGCTCCGTAAGCATCAGGTGGAGTTCAATCTGCTGGTAGTGGTTAATTCTCTGAACAGCCAGCAACCTGAGTTGATGTATCGCTACCTTCGCCAGCTTGGCACGCCTTTTTTGCAGTTCATTCCGCTGGTTGAATATGATGAAGACGGCGAGCTTACCGCCGAATCCGTCCCGCCTCAGGCGTGGGGAACCTTCCTGAATTCCGTCTTTGATATCTGGGTCAGAGAGGATATTGGCCGCGTATTCATCCAGTTATTTGATTCAACTCTGGGCGTATGGTGCGGACACCCGGCGCAGATGTGTTCGCTAAGCTCCACCTGCGGACATGCTTTTGCTCTGGAAGCGAATGGCGATTTGTATCAGTGCGATCACTATGTCCACCCAGATTTTCGCCTGGGTAATATTCATCGCACGTCGTTGAGTGAGCTCAACGCCAGCCCGAGGGCAGCGGCGTTTGGTCAGTCCAAGAGAACCACGCTGAGCGCGGAATGCCAGGCGTGTTCGCTATTACGCTTTTGCCATGGTGATTGCCCAAAGCATCGCGACAGCAGTGGAAAGAGTGCGATTTGCGGCGGATACAGCGCTTTCTTCAATCATACCGCGCCGCATATGCGCGTGATGCGTGACCTTCTGAAGCAACATCGCTCACCGATGGAACTGATGGCGATGCTGCGTTAATTTCAGCGGCGTTTAACGTCCTTTGGCCAGATACTGCGCCATTTCGGCTTCCGGCACCATGCCGCCGCCGGTCGCCCACACCAGGTGGGTGGCGTTATTGAGCTGCTCCGCGCTGAAGCCGTGCATTTGCTGATAGTCAGCAGAAGCGCAAACGTGCTGCGGACCGGCCATCCCGGCCAGCGCCGATGGCTCAAGGCGAATGCCTTCTTCCTGCGCCAGCCAGCCCAGCATGTCGTACATAGTCTGATCGTCCAGGGTGTACAGACCGTCGAGCAGACGTTCCATTGCTCGGCCAACAAAGCCGGACGCGCGGCCCACCGCCAGCCCATCAGCCGCTGTCAGGTTATCGATACCAATGTCCTGCACAGAAATCGTATCGTGCAGCCCGGTATAAATCCCCAGCAGCATGCACGGTGAATGGGTAGGTTCTGCGAAGAAGCAGTGCACGTTATCGCCGAATGCCAGCTTCAGGCCAAACGCCACCCCGCCAGGCCCACCGCCGACGCCGCACGGCAGGTAAACAAACAGCGGATGGTCGGCATCCACCACGCGCCCCTGCTGCGCGAACTGCGCCTTCAGACGCTCGCCGGCTACCGCATAACCTAAAAACAACGTGCGGGAATTTTCATCATCGATAAAGAAACAGTTCGGATCGGATTGTGCCGCCTTACGGCCCTGCTCAACCGCCACGCCATAATCTTCTTCATACTCCACGACCGTCACGCCGTGGCTGCGCAGTTTGGCTTTTTTCCATGCGCGAGCGTCGGCAGACATATGAACCGTCACCTTAAAGCCGATACGGGCGCTCATAATGCCGATCGACATCCCAAGGTTGCCAGTGGAGCCTACGGCGATGCTGTACTGACTGAAGAACTGTTTAAACTCAGGCGAAAGCAGAATGCTGTAATCGTCTTGTGTGGTCAGCAGACCGGCTTCCAGCGCCAGTTTTTCCGCGTGGGTTAGCACTTCATAAATACCGCCACGCGCTTTAATTGAGCCGGAAATCGGTAGATGGCTGTCTTTCTTCAGCAGAATTTCGCCGTTGATGTGCTGCCCATACTCTTTTTCCAGCCGCTTTTGCATCGTTGGGATCGCGGCCAGTTCAGATTCGATAATGCCGCCGGTGGCTGCGGTTTCCGGGAATGCCTGCGCCAGATACGGCGCGAAGCGCGTCAGACGAGCGTGGGCATCCTGAACATCGTGCTCTGTCAGGCCAACATACGGTAAACCTTCCGCAAGAGAGGTAGTGCCAGGGTTAAACCAGGTCGTCTCCTTGAGAGCGACCAGATCTTCCACTAAAGGATGCTGGGCGATAAGTGTTTGAATGTTTTCCATAGTCAGTCTCTTTGCGCTTAAATAATAAAGGAAAGCAGGAATGTGCAAACCAGTGCAATAACGGACGCGATAAATGTCGCGGTCGTATAATATTTGAACGTCTCATTTAGGGTGGCGCCGCAGTACTGCTTCACCAGCCAGAAGAGGGAATCGGTGACGATCGTGCAGCCAATCGCGCCGGAACCGATGGCAATGGCGATGATCTCCGGGCTAACGTTGGGGTAGAGCGGCAGCATCGGGGCCACGATTGCCGTCGCACCCATCATCGCCACCGTGGCAGAGCCCACCGCAGCATGCAGGATTAACGCCACCAGCCAAGCCAGCAGAATCGGGTGCATATGCATGTTCGAGAGGATCAGCGCGAGGGTATCCGCCAGTCCGCTGCTCTTGAGGATAGCGTTGAATGCGCCGCCTGCGCCGATAATCAGCAAAATGTTAGCAATGGAGCCAAAACCGTTTTCGGTGTGGGTCAGCAGCGCACCCATGCCAATGTGCTGACGCAGGCCGAGAATGTAATAGGCCACGAAAACGGCAATAAACATCGCGGTGATCGGGTTACCAATAAACTCCAACAGCGTATAAACCGTGCTGCCTTTCGCCATGTTCAGCTCAGCGACGGTTTTTACCAGCATCAGGCCAATCGGCAGCAGTACGGTAAATAGCGTAGCGCCCAACGATGGCAGCGTACTTTCGTCGCGCACCTTGAGGTCGGAAAACTCAGCCGGAACCGGCTTAAACGGCAGACGGTTACCGAGGAATTTCAGATACAGCGGACCGCCGATCAGCGAGGCCATTAAGCCCACCAGTAAGCCGTAGACAATCACGGTGCCAATGTCCGCGCCCAGCTTGTTCGCCACGAACAGGGCGGCTGGATGCGGCGGCACGACGCAGTGTACCGCCATCAGCGCTGTACATAACGGAATCGCCAGCTTCAGTAGCGAGGTATTGGTTTTTTTGGCAATTGAAAAGGCCAGAGGAATCAACAGCACTACGCCGACTTCAACAAACAGTGTGATCCCGCAAATCAGCCCGACCAGTACCATAATGACGTCAGCGGAAAGCCAGCGACAGCGCTGTAGCGTCAGGCCGATACGTTCGGCCGCGCCGGACACTTCCATCATTTTGCCAAGAATGGTCCCAAGACCGATAACCGCGGCGAGGAAGCCCAGCGTACCGCCGATGCCACTCTCAATGGCATTGACCATATCCAGCGGCCCCATACCCATCATCGTACCCACGAAGAAGCTGGCTAACAGCAGCGCCAGAAACGGGTGGAATTTGAACTTCACGATGGTCAAAACGATTAACACGATGCTTATCAGCAGCGTGCTCACAACCCAGATTTGAGAGTGCATAACTCACCTTGCCCTGTGATTAATATAGGGTTATTGGACAAAAATAAGGCATGGTCTGACAAACGATATAAATCCCCTTTCACATGAGCTAGATTGCATCAAGTAGGTGATTTACGTCTAATTACGCTTTGTTTATGCGATATGGTTCACCTTGATTCATCTTTGTGCTGATTTTTGCAGCGAACTTTTTTACACTCCGGCGAATGAATCAGGAGGACAGGAGGTGAACATGGATCCCTTACGCGAGGTCAGAAATCGGCTGCTCAACGGCTGGCAGTTGTCAAAGCTGTATACCTTTGAAGTGGCGGCCCGACATCAGTCGTTTGCGCTGGCGGCAGATGAGCTGTCATTAAGCCCCAGCGCTGTCAGCCATCGCATTAATCAGCTGGAAGATGAGCTGGGTATTCAGCTGTTTGTTCGTTCGCATCGTAAAGTGGAACTCACCCACGAGGGCAAGCGGGTGTTCTGGGCGCTGAAATCATCGCTGGATACGCTGAATCAGGAAATCCTTGATATTAAAAATCAGGAGTTGTCCGGGACCCTTACTGTGTACTCACGGCCTTCTATCGCTCAGTGCTGGCTGGTTCCGGCGCTCGGCGACTTTACCCGTCGCTATCCGTCGATTTCGCTGACCATGCTGACCGGGAACGACAACGTCAATCTGCAGCGTGCCGGGGTCGATCTGGCTATCTATTTTGACGACGCACCCTCCGCGCAGCTCACGCACCACTTCCTGATGGATGAAGAGATCCTGCCGGTATGCAGCCCGGACTACGCTCGCCGCCATGACCTAACCGGTTCGCTGGTGAATTTACCGCACTGTACGTTGCTGCATGACAGACAGGCGTGGAGTAACGACTCCGGGACCGATGAATGGCACAGTTGGGCGCAGCATTTTTCGGTGAATCTGCCGACATCGTCGGGAATTGGTTTCGATCGTTCTGATTTGGCGGTGATTGCGGCGATGAATCATATCGGCGTGGCGATGGGCCGAAAGCGGCTGGTGCAAAAACGCCTCGACAGCGGAGAGCTGGTTGCTCCTTTTGGCGATATGGCGCTGAAATGCCATCAGCACTACTACATCACCACCCTGCCAGGCAGACAGTGGCCGAAAATCGAGGCGTTTATTCGCTGGCTTCAGGAACAGGTTAAATAAGCGGGCCGCGAATATTTTTTACGCTTTCTCGCTACACGCAAAGTGAAAAAGCATGCTAAATACGTGATATCACTCCTGATGATTTGCGTAAGGACGACCGTGTTAAAGCCGATTGTTTCCCTTTTACTGTTAGCCAGCGCCACCGTGTGTGCCGCGCAACCTGTGCTGACCGCGGCGCAGTATGCGCAGCAGCTTGGCGTTGGGATGGACGTAGACTGGGCGCGCACCGATCGGGGTATTCGTGAATTCGATCCGCTGGTGGTGCGGGATTACAAGGCGAAAGGGTTAACCCACGTGCGCATTCGCGTGGCGGGAGAGCCCACGGAGGCGCGGCTTATACATCTGCGCAAGCTGGTGGAAGCCTGCGAGCAGTATGGCGTGATCCCGATAATTGCCTATCAGGCTGACGAATATAAAAAAGATCCCAGTACCGGTAACGAAAAAGAGGTGGTTAACTGGTGGGTGGCGGTGGCGCATTACTTTGGTCAAAGCTCGCCGTTGCTGGGTTTCGACCTGATATACGAACCCTCTGATAAGCTCAACCATAATCAGGTATTGCTCAATCGGGTGTATGACAAAACCATTCGTACTGTCCATGCCATCGACCCGCAGCGGATGATTTTTATCGCGCCGCGACTACGCGCCGCGCCGGAAGATTTGCCTGACCTGAAACTGCCCCCGCAAAGTCAGAATACCGTGCTGGCTCAATGGCATATTTTTCCGTGGGGGCCGCTGAAAAATAATGGTAAATATCCGTGGACCTCAGGCACAGCGGCAGAAAAGGCCGCTATTCGCGCCCGTATCAATACCGCCATTCACTGGCAGCAGAAAACGGGTCATGTCAGTTGGGTGGGAGGCTGGTCGCCAGGAGAAACTATCAGGAACGCGCCTTCTGCCTCGCAAATGGCGTTTGCCCGATTTATGGCGTGCGAACTGAAAAAAGCGAAAATTCCCTATGCTATCAATGCGGATACGCAGTTTTATGATGGCGAGGAAGGCGCCTGGCGTCCGGCGCTGGAGCCGTTACTGACGACGATGATCGCGCCTGAATGCGAAAAGCCCGGCGATAAGCCGGGCCATCATACGCTTAAACCGCCTGCCCCTGATGCGATACGCGTGACGCCAGCGGAAGCCAGCAAACAAAAATCAACAGTCCCATAAGGGTCATCAGCAGGCCCAGACTGGCTTGCCCGGTCTGCGGCAGCATTGCAGAGAACCACGCCAGCACGCCGGAACCAATATTCTGTAATCCCCCAACCAGCGCACCGGCAGTGCCTGCCAGGAATGGGAAAGGCTCCATTGCGCCACTGGTTGCCAGCGGAAACAGCATCCCGGCACCGAAGAAAAATAGTGCGGCGGGAATCAGCAGCGTCCAGACGTTCATCACGTCAAACAGACCCGGGATCCACATCATTAAACCGGCTACCAGACAGCAGATAACCGACTGCCACATCAGCGTCGAGAAACGCTTATTCGGGCGACCGGCGAACCAGGCGCCGAAAAATGCCGCCGGGATGGGCAGAATAAACAGGATACTGACCACCATGCTGCTTAAAC
The DNA here is from genome assembly GCF_013783065.1 of Citrobacter sp. RHBSTW-00986. Classification (NCBI taxonomy): domain Bacteria; kingdom Pseudomonadati; phylum Pseudomonadota; class Gammaproteobacteria; order Enterobacterales; family Enterobacteriaceae; genus Citrobacter; species Citrobacter sp. RHBSTW-00986. The sequence continues at coordinate 20,771 of NZ_CP056200.1, forward strand.
CGAGCCTTGCGCCCAACAATACCCCGGAGCAGGCCTCGAAGACCGCAACGCCCGCCAGGCCGCCGATCAGCATCAGCACGTAACAGGTGAAAGAACTGTTACCAAACAGCGTTTTATAGCTGGCGATAAGGCGTGGACGCGGTGCGCCTGCAGGACGCGTTTCCGGCATCCAGCGCGCCATGCTAAACGTGACGCCCGCGCACAGAACCAGCAGGAAGATGTAACAGGCGCGCCAGTTCCACAGGGTATCCAGCATGCCGCCAATCAGCGGGGCCAGCAGCGGACTCACCAGAATTCCCATGTTTAACAAACTATTCGCGTGGCGCAGCTGCGTGCCTTCGTACAGATCGCGCGGTAAGGTTCGCGCCATTACACCGCCGACGCCTGTGCCCATGCCCTGGATTGCACTGGCGATAATCAGTACCGTCAGGCTGTGGGTGGTAATCGCGACCAGCGTGGCCAGCATAAAAATAGACATTCCGGCGAGGATCACCGGACGGCGGCCAACGCGATCGGAAAGTGGGCCGTAAAACAGTTGTGACAGGCCGTAGGTCAGCAGGTAGGCGGCCATTACGCTTTGCACCGCTCCTTCGCGAACGTTCAGTTCACGCGCCATATCAGCAATCGCGGGGATATAAATGGTTTGCGCCATCTGACCTACCGCCACCAGTAATACCAACATCAACAACAAATTGACGCTTCTATGCCTTTTCATTTCGCTGATTACTTTTAAAAAAGAGAAAAAAGAAGAATAAGATGCTGTACTTTCCCGTAAATGCGCGTGGAATCTACCACAACAGAAAAAGAAGGCCAGATAGTGGGCTGGAATGTTTACGCGATGAACGGCAGGAAATGTAAACAAAAAGCGGCAACAAATGTTGCCGGATTGCATCGGCTTTACGGCGCGATCATGACAAGCGAAGTAAGACAGCGCCTACGGCAATACCGGCGGCCGCGACAAGGCGTATTCCGGCAACCTTTTCTTTCAGCAGCAGCCAGGCGAGCAGAGCGCCAAACAGAATGGAGGTTTCACGCAGCGCTGCGACCACCGCCAACGGAGCCTGGGTCATGGCCCACAGCGCCAGACCGTAAGAACCCATAGTGCCAATCCCGCCCAGAATACCTTTCTTCCACTGCTGTACCAGATAGCGCGATGCTTCCCGGCGCCGGGCGATCATCGCCCAGCCCAGCAGACAGGAACCGTTCAGAAAGAAGGTCCACAGCGTATAACCGAGCGCGGTTTCTGATAAGCGTACGCCGGTGCCATCAACCAGCGTGTAACCAGCGATAAAGCAGGCGTTAATGAGCGCCAGTACGATCCCGCGTTGTGAGCTGCTGCGTCCGTTAAATGCCATGCCTAGAATGGCCAGACAGATCGTAGCAATCCCCACCCAGGCAAACACAGACAGGCTATCGCCAAGGAACAAGACGCTGATAATCGCAACCAGCAGCGGTGCTGTCCCACGCATCAGAGGATAGGTCTGACTCATATCCGAAACCTGATAGGTTTTGGCGACCAGGACCGTATACACCACTTGCAACGCGGTTGAGACGGCCAAAAACGGCAGGCTGGCGGCGGAAGGCTGAGGCGCGAAGGGTAAGCAGATCAATGCCATAATCGCCGCGGAGCCGCTGACGCCAATCGCCGAGTACAGTTTATCGTTTCCAGCTTTAACAATGGCATTCCAACTGGCATGCAGCAGCGCGGCAAACAGCAAAATGCAGAAAACAGAAAGCGTCATGGTGGCGTTCTTCCCTGAGAATGTCATAAAAACGTAACATATTGGCGCGAGACAAGCACCAGGGAGAAGGTGAAAGGGGAGCGGAATGTTACCCGCTCCCCTTAGGTGCGACTTGAATCCGAATTACTTAACGTATTTCAGAACGGCATCAAGTAGTTGCAGTGCTGCAACAATGAGTTTGAGGATAAGAATAGCGATATCCACGAGGCTCATACGCTCTCCTTTTGGTACAAGGAGCACGGTGCTGACGTACCTCGCCGCTGCCTGTTGCCAGCACCTTTGTTGACATAACACAGTGTGCTCACACGGGGGTTAAGGCGCTGACGGCACCACCCGTTTCAGCCAGGACTTTGATGCGCCGGTTTACGATGCGGCCCCCGCATAACACATTGCGTACCGAGACATTATAGATAAACACTGTATAAATTAACAGTATTTTGTGGACATTGTGCCATTCATGTTCCATACTCAAAACCATCAAAATTCGTGCCGAAATTGCGTGTTCTTCGCAGAACGCGTATACTTTTTCCGTTGACATAACACAGTGTGTTCGGCGGCTACCAACCGCACAGCGCTGAAAAAAACCTCGCTCCGGCGGGGTTTTTTGTTTTCCGACTCTGCACAGCGAAATGTGATCGTTGACGCATTTTTATGCAGATGAAAATTTTTCCATTGTCACGCTGAAAAACCTGTGTTTGTATAAATCCAGTTAATCAACAAACAGACAGGTCCCTAATGAACCCTTCCATGCTGACTGCGACCCTACTAAAAACTGCGCCATCTCGCGCAGCGGTCGTCGTGCGTGTGGTGGTGGTCGTCGGCAATGCGCCGTAGGGTCCGGATCAACACACGATTCCAAAACCCCGCCGGCGCAAACCGGGCGGGGTTTTTCGTTTAAGAGACCTGCCCGAAGCAAAGGCCCAGAATAAAAGGACTGGAGCATGGCAAGTTCGGGCATAACATCCAAGCGTACGCGTTTTACGGGCGCAGAATTCATCGTTCATTTCATGGAACGCCAGGGGATTCAGGTGGTCACCGGTATTCCTGGCGGATCGATTCTTCCCGTCTATGACGCTTTAAGCCAAAGCACGCAAATCCGTCATATCCTGGCGCGCCACGAGCAGGGCGCGGGGTTTATCGCGCAGGGGATGGCGAGAACCGATGGTAAACCCGCCGTCTGTATGGCCTGTAGCGGACCGGGCGCGACCAACCTGGTGACCGCCATTGCCGACGCGCGGCTGGATTCCATCCCGCTGGTGTGTATCACCGGGCAGGTTCCGGCCTCAATGATCGGGACCGACGCCTTCCAGGAAGTCGACACCTACGGCATCTCTATCCCCATCACCAAGCACAACTATCTGGTCCGCCATATCAGTGAATTACCGCAGGTCATGAGCGATGCGTTCCGCATTGCGCAGTCCGGCCGTCCGGGCCCGGTGTGGATAGACATTCCTAAGGATATTCAAACCGCCGTTTTTGAGATTGAAGAGATGCCGGAGCCCGCGCAGAAAATGGCGGCACCGGCGTTCAGCCAGGACAGCATTCGCGATGCCGCAGCTATGATTAACGCCGCACAGCGTCCGGTGCTGTATCTCGGCGGCGGCGTGATTAACGCGCCTGAGCGGGTTCGTGAACTGGCAGAAAAAGCCATGCTGCCCACCACCATGACCTTAATGGCGCTCGGTATGTTGCCGAAAGCGCATCCGCTGTCGTTAGGCATGCTGGGTATGCACGGCGCGCGCAGCACTAATTTTATTCTGCAAGAAGCGGACTTATTGATTGTTCTGGGCGCACGTTTTGATGACCGGGCGATTGGTAAAACCGAGCAGTTCTGTCCGAACGCCAAAATCATCCACGTGGACATCGACCGCGCGGAGCTGGGTAAAATCAAACAGCCGCATGTGGCGATTCAGGCGGATGTCGATGAGGTTCTGGCGCAACTGATCCCATTAATTGACGCGCAGCCGCGAGAGTCGTGGCATCAAATGGTGGCCGATTTACAACGCGAATTCCCCTGCAGCATTCCGCAGGAAAGCGACCCGCTCAGCCACTATGGGCTGATCAACGCCGTAGCGGCCTGCGTGGATGACAATGCCATTATCACCACCGACGTAGGCCAGCATCAGATGTGGGCCGCACAGGCTTACCCGCTGAACCGTCCTCGTCAGTGGCTGACCTCCGGCGGTCTGGGAACCATGGGCTTTGGCCTGCCGGCGGCAATTGGCGCAGCGCTGGTCAACCCGGACAAAAAGGTGCTGTGCTTCTCCGGCGACGGTAGCCTGATGATGAATATTCAGGAAATGGCAACGGCCAGCGAAAATCAGCTGGATATTAAAATCATCCTGATGAATAACGAAGCGTTGGGTCTGGTGTATCAGCAGCAGAGTTTGTTCTATAAGCAGGGCGTTTTTGCGGCGACATATCCGGGGATGATTAACTTTATGCAGATAGCCGCCGGGTTTGGCCTCGAAACCTGCGATTTGAATAACGAAGCGGATCCACAGGCAGCGTTGCAGGAGATTATTAATCGCCCTGGACCTGCGCTGATCCACGTGCGCATCGATGCCGAAGAAAAAGTGTACCCGATGGTGCCGCCGGGTGCGGCAAACACAGAAATGGTGGGGGAATAAGCCATGCAACAGCAGACTCATGACAACGTAATCCTGGAACTCACCGTACGCAACCATCCGGGCGTAATGACCCACGTCTGCGGGCTGTTTGCCCGCCGCGCGTTCAACGTGGAAGGCATTCTCTGTCTACCGATTCAGGACAGCGACAAGAGCCGCATCTGGCTACTGGTCAACGACGATCAGCGTCTTGAGCAGATGATAAGCCAGATCGACAAGCTGGAAGATGTGGTGAAAGTGGCCCGCAACCAGTCCGACCCGTCGATGTTTAACAAAATCACGGTTTTCTTTGAGTGAGTTAGTCGCCGTCTGAATCCGGGGTGATGACTTTGACAGAGCCGTTCCGGCAGTGGGTTGCGTAATCTGCCGGCAACGGGCGATCGCTTATCAGTACGTCAAAAGTGGAAAGCGGACCAATGCTGGCGGGAGCAACCTCATCAAACAGGGCGTGGCGGGTTAGCAGAATTTTGCGCAATCCGCGTTCCATCGCTTTGCGTTTGGTGGCCAGATCGTCCGGATTGAACCAGCTAACGCCGAAATGCTCATGGACTCCGCTGGCAGAGATAAACACTTTTCGTGGGTTGAGCGCATCCAGCGGAGAGGGATTGCTGGTGTCGTAAAAGGCATCACTTTTCGCCCGATAGGTGCCCCCGCAAAGAATCACCGTGGCGTTGGGTTTTTCATTTAGCGCCACGAATACCCGGTGTGAGTAGCAAATTCCGGTAAAGGTAATATCGTCCGGGATCATGCTGACGACTAATGGCATTTCCGCACCATTATCAAAAAAGACCAGATCGTTTTCACTGACCAGTCCCGCGGCCAGAATGGCAACCGGTAAATCGTCGCGATGATACTGCTTTTGCACGGGGAGCGGAGCGTTAACGAGGGTGGCGGGCTTGTTCACCATCACGATGTAACCACCGAGTAGCGTAAGCGGCAATGGTTCGTCATCCTGGCTGAGATCCCGACGGATGGTCATCACGGAAACCTCCAGCATGCGCGCCGCCTCTTTCAGATGGATTCTGTCGGTCTTCTTCAACAATTCCATCAGACGTCGAATACGTTCTTTTTGCTTGGTTTCCATGCACACTCTCCACGAATCATGTTTTCATGTTCCTTCAGTAACATTTATGTGTTTCTGGGAACATGACATTGCTGCATTACTATACGTCTGACCATTGGGAAATAAAAGCGTGTTTTTACACGTTTTATTGATTATAAGCAGCGAGTTTTCAGTCAATTGTAAGCAAGTTAATCATTTTGAGTGTGATAGAGACGCAACATTTAGCATAATAAATAAACAATAAAATGATCCTCCAATCGCGATCCTAGTCACAAATGATACGGAAGTAACATGATAATGTTATTTTAATATCATTGTTGTGTGATTGTTTCTGAGAGGTAGTAAAATGGATATCGCGGTTATTGGCTCCAACATGGTGGATCTCATCACCTACATCAACCAGATGCCCAAAGAAGGGGAAACGCTGGAAGCACCCGCCTTTAAAATTGGTTGTGGCGGTAAAGGGGCAAATCAGGCCGTTGCGGCTGCTAAGCTCAACTCCAAAGTGCTGATGCTGACGAAAGTCGGTGATGATATTTTTGCGGATAACACCATTCGTAATCTCGAATCCTGGGGGATTAATACGACCTATGTCGAAAAGGTACCCTGCACCAGCAGCGGCGTTGCACCGATCTTTGTTAATGCAAACTCCAGCAACAGCATTCTGATTATTAAAGGTGCCAACAAGTTTCTCTCCCCGGAAGATATCGATCGCGCGGCGGAAGATCTGAAAAAGTGTCAACTTATTGTCCTGCAGCTGGAAGTACAGTTGGAAACGGTTTATCACGCGATTGAATTCGGTAAAAAACACGGTATTGAAGTGTTATTAAATCCCGCCCCTGCATTACGGGAATTAGATATGTCTTATGCCTGTAAATGCGATTTCTTCGTGCCAAATGAAACCGAGCTCGAAATATTAACCGGTATGCCGGTGGATACCTATGACCATATTCGCGCCGCGGCACGTTCTTTGGTCGATAAAGGTCTGAACAATATTATCGTCACCATGGGGGAGAAAGGCGCTCTGTGGATGACGCGTGACCAGGAAGTCCATGTCCCGGCGTTTAAAGTGAACGCTGTCGATACCAGTGGCGCAGGTGACGCTTTCATCGGTTGTTTTGCCCACTATTACGTTCAAAGCGGTGATGTCGAAGCCGCCATGAAAAAAGCCGCTCTCTTCGCTGCATTCAGCGTTACCGGGAAAGGCACTCAATCATCTTATCCAAGCATCGAACAATTTAATGAGTTTCTTACCTTAAACGAATAATACTCCTGCATTGTAAAAGGTAGCACTATGAACGATAAAAACATCATTCAGATGCCCGACGGCTATCTGAATAAGACGCCTCTGTTCCAGTTTATTTTGTTATCCTGTTTATTCCCTTTATGGGGATGCGCAGCCGCATTAAATGATATTCTGATTACGCAATTCAAAAGCGTATTTTCACTCAGCAACTTTGCTTCGGCATTAGTTCAGAGTGCCTTTTATGGCGGTTATTTTTTAATTGCGATTCCGGCATCTTTGGTGATTAAAAAGACCAGTTATAAAATCGCCATCTTAATGGGACTGACCCTTTATATTGTTGGCTGTACGCTCTTTTTCCCGGCATCGCACATGGCCACCTACACCATGTTCCTCGCGGCAATTTTTGCGATTGCGATTGGCCTGAGCTTCCTGGAAACTGCAGCCAACACCTACAGCTCCATGATTGGCCCAAAAGCGTATGCCACCCTGCGCCTGAACATCAGCCAGACCTTTTACCCCATTGGCGCAGCCGCCGGTATTCTGCTGGGTAAATATCTGGTCTTCTCTGAAGGCGAGAGTCTGGAAAAACAGATGGCTGGGATGAACGCGGAGCAGATCCACAACTTTAAAGTGTTGATGCTGGAAAATACCCTTGAGCCTTACAAGTACATGATTATGGTGCTGGTTGTGGTGATGGTGTTGTTCCTGCTGACCCGCTTCCCGACCTGTAAAGTCGCGCAAACGGCGAGTCATAAACGTCCGTCAGCGATGGATACGCTGCGTTATCTGGCCAGCAATGCCCGTTTCCGCCGTGGGATTGTGGCGCAGTTCCTGTACGTGGGGATGCAGGTCGCGGTGTGGTCATTTACCATCCGTCTGGCGCTGGAATTGGGTGATATCAACGAGCGCGACGCCTCAACCTTCATGGTCTATAGCTTTGCCTGCTTCTTTATCGGCAAGTTTATCGCCAACATATTGATGACACGCTTCAATCCGGAAAAAGTGCTGATCCTCTACTCCATCATTGGCGCACTGTTTCTGGTCTATGTTGCGCTGGCGCCAAGCTTCAGCGCCGTGTACGTTGCCGTACTGGTGAGCGTCCTGTTTGGACCCTGCTGGGCGACAATCTATGCCGGTACGCTGGATACCGTGGATAACGAACATACTGAAATGGCGGGAGCAGTCATTGTCATGGCGATTGTTGGTGCAGCGGTGGTTCCGGCAATTCAGGGCTATGTGGCCGATATGTTCCACTCGCTACAACTCTCGTTCCTGGTCTCCATGTTGTGCTTCGTGTACGTCGGTATCTACTTCTGGCGTGAAAGCAAAGTGCGCAATAACCTGGCTGAAGCGACTGTTTCCTGAGGAGAGCGATCATGACAACACGTATCATGCTGTGGCGGGAACTCTTTGCAGAGCATCCGCGAATCTTACTGAAGAATAGCGACTTCACGGTTACCGCATTTCGTTACGCCAGCGGTGTGGAAGGGCTGAAGATAGAAAACAGTCGTGGACATCTGGTTATTCTGCCCTGGATGGGGCAGATGATCTGGGATGCTCAGTTTGACGGGCATGAACTGACCATGCGCAACATGTTCAGTCAGCCAAAACCGGCTGCGGAAGTGGTAGCGACTTACGGCTGCTTTGCTTTCCACTCGGGTATATTGGCTAATGGCTGCCCTTCGCCGGAAGATTCTCACCCGTTGCATGGCGAAATGGCCTGTGCCGCGATGGATGAGGCCTGGCTGGAGCTGGAGGGAGAGAATTTGCGCGTGAGCGGACGCTACGAGTATGTGATGGGGTTCGGTCATCATTATCAGGCGCATCCTGCGGTGGTTATGCGCAAAGCGAGTGCGCTGTTTGATATTCAGATGGCGGTCACCAACCTCGCCTCAGTGGCAATGCCTTTACAGTATATGTGCCATATGAACTATGCCTACGTACCGGAAGCGACCTTCAGCCAGAATATCCCGGATGAAGCCATGAAGTTGCGTGAGTCGGTACCCGCGCATGTTAAACCTACCGAGCAGTGGCTGGCGTTTAATCAGCGGATCATCCAGGGCGAGGCCTCGCTGGGGCGCCTCAACGAGCCCGATTTTTACGATCCGGAAATCGTTTTCTTCGCTGACCAACTGGACCGATACACGGACAAGCCTGAATTTCGCATGATCGCACCTGATGGCACCACGTTCGTGACGCGTTTCTTCAGCGCGGAGCTGAATTATGTCACCCGTTGGATCCTCTATAACGGCGATCAACAGGTGGCAGCCTTCGCCCTACCTGCGACCTGTCGCCCTGAAGGCTTCCTGGCGGCACAGCGAAAAGGCACGTTGATTCAGCTAGAACCGCAGCACACCCGCACATTTACCGTCACAACTGGCATCGCCTGATCGCTCAAGGCTTAAACAGCAGCGCGTCGGTACACAAAATCCTTCAAGCTGCATAAGGCGGCAAGTCTGCTCACCTCAGAAGCTTACTCAAGTCAGTGACTGGGGTGAGCAGACCAAGCCAACGCAGAGGCTGCTTGAAGGATAAAGTGTATATCGTTAAGGTAAGCACGTTTTTTATCCCCCAGGACAGAACCCATGATCACCGTTGCCCTTATTGACGACCACACTATCGTCCGCTCCGGCTTTGCCCAGTTGCTGGGGCTGGAACCTGATTTGCAGGTTGTGGCTGAGTTCGGCTCAGGCAGTGAGGCGCTGGTGGGATTACCGGGACGTGGCGTGCAGGTATGTATCTGTGATATCTCGATGCCTGATATCTCCGGTCTTGAACTGTTAAGCCAGTTGCCAAAAGGGATGGCGATTATCATGCTCTCCGTCCACGACAGCCCGGCGCTGGTGGAGCAGGCGCTCAACGCGGGCGCGCGTGGTTTCCTTTCTAAACGCTGTAGCCCTGATGAGCTGATCGCGGCGGTGCATACCGTGGCGACCGGCGGCTGCTATTTGACGCCGGATATCGCCGTCAAACTGGCGGCTGGTCGTCAGGATCCGTTGACCAAACGCGAACGTCAGGTGGCGGAGAAACTGGCGCAAGGCATGGCGGTCAAAGAGATTGCCGCCGAACTGGGCCTGTCGCCGAAAACGGTGCACGTGCATCGCGCTAACCTGATGGAAAAACTGGGCGTTAGCAACGATGTCGAACTGGCCCGCCGGATGTTTGACGGCTGGCAATGAACACGCTCTGTTCCCGGTTAATCACCGTTGTTGCCTGCTTCTTTATCTTCTCTGCCGCGTGGTTCTGCTTGTGGAGTATCAGCCTGCACCTGGTTGAGCGCCCGGAGCTGGCGGTACTGCTGTTTCCGTTTGGCCTGCGTCTGGGGCTGATGCTGCAATGTCCACGCGGCTACTGGCCGGTGCTGCTGGGTGCGGAATGGCTGCTTCTTTTCTGGCTGGCGCAGGAAGTGGCGCTGGCTCACTTGCCACTTTTGATGATCGGGAGCTTCCTCACGTTACTCCCGGTGATGCTGATTTCACGCTACCGCCATCAGCGCGACTGGCGCACGCTGCTGTTGCAGGGCGCGGCGCTGACGGCGGCGGCGTTGCTGCAATCGCTGCCCTGGCTTGGGCAAGGCGAAGAGGCGTGGAATGCCCTACTGCTGACGCTCACTGGTGGATTAACGCTGGCTCCGATCTGTCTGGTTTTCTGGCACTATCTTACCAGCACCACCTGGTTGCCGCTGGGCCCGGCGGTGGTGTCTCAGCCGGTGAACTGGCGCGGACGGCATCTGGTCTGGTATCTGCTGCTGTTTAGCGTCAGCCTGTGGTTGCAGCTTGGCCTGCCCGATGAACTGTCACGCTTCACGCCGTTTTGCCTCGCGCTGCCGATCATTGCGCTCGCCTGGCACTACGGCTGGCAGGGGGCGCTGATTGCCACGTTAATGAACGCCATTGCGCTGATTGCCAGCCAGACCTGGCACGATCATCCCGTCGACCTGTTGCTCTCCCTGCTGGTGCAAAGCCTGACCGGGCTGCTGCTCGGCGCGGGGATCCAGCGTCTGCGCGAGCTTAACCAGTCGCTGCAAAACGAATTAGCGCGCAACCACCGTCTGGCGGAACGCCTGCTGGAGACCGAAGAGAGCGTGCGCCGGGATGTGGCGCGCGAACTGCACGATGATATCGGTCAGACCATCACCGCCATTCGCACCCAGGCGGGCATTGTCCAGCGGCTGGCGCCGGAAAACGCAGGGGTGAAGCGCAGCGGGGCGCATATCGAACAACTTTCTCTTGGCGTGTACGATTCGGTGCGTCGTCTGTTGGGTCGTCTGCGTCCGCGCCAGTTGGATGATCTCACGCTGGAACAAGCGATCCGCTCATTGATGCGTGAAATGGAGCTGGAAAGCCGTGGCATCGTCAGCCACCTTGACTGGCGAATTGACGAATTTGCACTCAGCGAAAGTCAGCGGGTGACGCTGTTTCGCGTCTGTCAGGAAGGGCTGAACAACATCGTTAAGCACGCCAACGCCAGCGCGGTGACGCTTCAGGGCTGGCAGCAGGATGAACGGCTGATGCTGGTGATTGAGGACGACGGCAGCGGCCTGCCGCCGGGGTCGAATCAGCAGGGATTTGGCCTCACCGGGATGCGTGAACGTATTACCGCCCTCGGGGGATCGCTCTCGATTTCCTGTACGCACGGCACGCGGGTCAGCGTGTCGTTACCCCAGCGTTATGTGTAAGGAGCGGTCATGTTTTCGTTTTTAAAATCCCCAGTCAGCGCGCCGCTCATCACCGATAAGCGTGAAGTGGATGCCCTCTACCGCTACTGGCGGCGGCATATTCTGACCACTATCTGGCTCGGCTACGCGCTGTTCTATTTCACACGCAAGAGCTTCAACGCCGCCGTACCGGATATCCTCACCAGCGGCGTGCTGACCCGCAGCGACATTGGTCTGCTGGCGACGCTGTTTTACATCACCTACGGCCTGTCGAAGTTTGTTTCCGGTATCGTCAGTGACCGTTCCAACGCCCGTTATTTTATGGGGTTTGGGCTTATCGCCACCGGCGTGGTGAACATTCTGTTTGGCTTCTCCACCTCGCTCTGGGCTTTTGCGGTGCTCTGGGCGCTGAACGCCTTTTTCCAGGGCTGGGGATCGCCGGTCTGCGCGCGTTTATTGACCGCGTGGTATTCGCGTACCGAACGCGGAGGCTGGTGGGCGCTGTGGAATACTGCGCACAATGTTGGCGGGGCGCTAATCCCTATCGTGATGGCGGCGACGGCGCTGCACTACGGCTGGCGTGCCGGGATGATGATCGCCGGGCTGTTGGCGATTGTGGTGGGGATTTTTCTCTGCTGGCGGCTGCGCGACAGGCCGCAGGCGATTGGTCTGCCGCCGATTGGCGACTGGCGCCATGATGAGCTGGAAATCGCCCAGCAGCAGGAAGGCGCAGGGCTGAGCCGTAAAGAGATCCTCACCCGCTATGTATTGCTGAATCCCTATATCTGGCTGCTGTCGCTGTGTTACGTGCTGGTGTACGTCGTCCGCGCCGCCATCAACGACTGGGGCAATCTGTATATGTCGGAGACGCTCGGCGTGGATCTGGTGACCGCCAATACCGCCGTGACCATGTTCGAATTGGGCGGATTTATCGGCGCGCTGGTCGCAGGCTGGGGCTCGGACAAACTGTTTAACGGCAACCGCGGTCCAATGAACCTGATTTTCGCTGCCGGAATTTTGCTCTCCGTGGGCTCGTTGTGGCTGATGCCGTTCGCCAGTTACGTGATGCAGGCGGCGTGCTTCTTCACCACCGGATTCTTCGTCTTCGGCCCGCAAATGCTGATCGGCATGGCGGCGGCGGAGTGCTCGCACAAAGAGGCAGCGGGCGCGGCAACCGGATTTGTCGGGCTGTTTGCCTATCTGGGGGCATCGCTTTCCGGCTGGCCGCTGGCGAAGGTGATGGAGGTCTGGCACTGGACCGGATTCTTTGTGGTGATCGCCATTGCGGCGGGGATTTCCGCGCTGCTGCTGCTGCCGTTTTTGAACGCCCAGGCTCCACGCGAACTCAACGAAGCGTGATGCACCTCACCTTTTTGCCCCGAGTAGGGTAAAACTAAGAAATTTTCCCGGTTTCACCTGGACGCTGTCTCAGGCGCGTCTCCCGGCTGATTTTTACAATGCCTGCCATTCGCAGGTATAAAAATTAGCTCGGGAGTGTCAAATGCTGGCCTTTCTAAACCAGGTACGCAAGCCGACCCTGGATCTGCCGCTCGATGTGCGGCGCAAAATGTGGTTCAAACCGTTCATGCAGTCCTATCTGGTGGTCTTTATTGGCTACCTGACCATGTATCTGATCCGCAAAAACTTCAACATCGCGCAGAATGACATGATCTCCACCTACGGGCTGAGCATGACGCAGCTGGGAATGATTGGCCTGGGCTTCTCCATCACCTACGGCGTGGGTAAAACGCTGGTTTCCTACTACGCAGACGGCAAAAATACCAAGCAGTTCCTGCCGTTTATGCTGATCCTCTCCGCCATCTGTATGCTCGGCTTCAGCGCCAGCATGGGGGCGGGTTCAACCAGCCTGTTCCTGATGATCGCCTTCTACGCGCTGAGCGGTTTTTTCCAGAGTACCGGTGGTTCGTGTAGCTATTCCACCATCACCAAATGGACGCCGCGTCGCAAGCGGGGTTCTTACCTCGGCATGTGGAATATCTCCCATAACCTCGGTGGTGCGGGTGCGGCTGGCGTGGCGCTGTTTGGCGCCAACTATCTGTTCGACGGTCACGTCATTGGTATGTTTATCTTCCCGTCGATTATCGCCCTGATTGTCGGCTTTATCGGCCTGCGCTACGGCAGCGACTCCCCGGAGTCTTATGGCCTCGGTAAAGCTGAAGAGCTGTTCGGCGAGGAGATAAGTGAAGAGGACAAAGAGACTGAAGAAAATGAGATGACCAAATGGCAGATCTTTGTTGAGTACGTGCTGAAAAACAAAGTGATCTGGCTGCTGTGCTTCTCCAACATTTTCCTGTACGTGGTGCGCATCGGTATCGACCAGTGGTCCACTGTCTATGCTTTCCAGGAGCTGAAGCTCTCCAAAGAGGTGGCGATTCAGGGCTTTACCCTGTTTGAAGTGGGCGCGTTGGTCGGCACGTTACTGTGGGGTTGGCTCTCTGACCTGGCTAACGGTCGTCGTGCGCTGGTAGCCTGCGTGGCGCTGGCGTTGATTATCGCGACCCTGGGCGTTTATCAGCACGCCAGCAACCAGTATGTCTATCTGGCTTCGCTGTTTGCGCTGGGCTTCCTGGTGTTTGGTCCTCAGCTGTTAATCGGCGTTGCAGCCGTCGGATTCGTACCGAAAAAAGCGATCGGCGCAGCCGATGGGATTAAAGGCACCTTCGCATATCTGATTGGTGACAGCTTCGCCAAGCTGGGTCTGGGGATGATTGCCGACGGCACGCCGATTTTCGGTCTGACCGGCTGGGCGGGCACGTTCGCCGCGCTGGATACCGCCGCCATCGGTTGTATCTGCCTGATGGCCATCGTGGCCGTGTTTGAAGAACGTAAAATTCGCCGCGAGAAAAAAATTCAACAATTGAAAGTCGCTTAAGTTAAGTGTGCATTGGTAACTTTTGCCCGCCTGGATGGCGGGCTTTTTTATGTCGCGGATCCATCCTGAATCGTGTTGATACGTTCAGTCGTCGACAGAGAGGAATTTGCCGTTATGATGGGCATCCTGTCTGGTAATGGATGTGCGCATGATTTGGATAATGCTGGCCACATTGGTCGTTGTTTTTGTAGTGGGTTTTCGGGTGTTGACGTCCGGATCTCGACGGGCAATTCGCCGTCTGAGCGAGCGACTGAATATTGATGTTGTGCCGGTAGAGTCGATGATCGATCAGATGGGAAAAGTACAGGGTGAGGCTTTTTTACAGTATCTCCACCGTCCAGATGAATCACATCTGCAAAATGCTGCCCAGGTGTTGTTGATCTGGCAAATCGTTATTGTCGACGGCAGTGAGTCGAATCTGCTGCAATGGCACCGTTGGCTGCAAAAAGCCCGATTGGCCACGCTGATTACTGACGCACAGGTGCGTCTGGCGCTCGGTTTTCTGCGCGAGATAGAGCCGGATATGCAGGAGTTTAATGCGTTTCAGATGCGCTATAACGCCTTTTTCCAGCCCGAAGATGGCGTGCACTGGCTGCACTGACAGTCATGCCTGTTGGCGAATTAATTGTGCAAATATAAATTGATTTAATAGCTAATGGGCTATAATTTACCTATAGCTTATTAGCTATGAGGGATCGTTGATGTGGGAAGTGGAAACAACGGATGTTTTCGATAAATGGTTTGACGTACAGACCGAGGCGCTCAAGGAAGATATGCTCGCAGCGATGATGATTTTATCCGAGTATGGTCCTCAGTTAGGCAGGCCGTTTGCTGATACGGTAAATGCTTCTGCTTTTTCAAATATGAAAGAGTTGCGAGTGCAGCATCAGGGCAACCCGATTCGGGCGTTCTTCGTGTTTGATCCTTCTCGCCATGGCATCGTGTTATGCGCAGGCGATAAAACAGGGTTAAACGAGAAGAAATTCTATAAAGAGATGATCAGGCTTGCTGACGCTGAGTACCGAAATCACCTTAATAAGTAAGGAAAATTATGGCGACGCTTAAAGAATTGATGGCGAAACAAAGCCCGGAAAGCCAGGAGCGCATTGCTGAAAAAGTAGAAGTGCTACGTCAGGTGATTGCGTTAAATATGTTACGGGAAGAACTGAATCTCTCTCAGGCGGAACTTGCCTCGGCAATGGGCGTTAAGCAGCCAACAATCGCAAAAATGGAACAGGCGGATAACGATCCTCGTCTGTCGACGCTTAAGCGTTATGTCACAGCGTTAGGTGGCGAACTGAGCATTGATGTTAAGTTACCGACAGGTAAAAGAGTCGCGTTTCATCTTTAAAAATCCGTGTGGCCTGGATTTTGTGTAAGATGAAAGTAGTTGCCAAAACGTTAAATGCGTCACAAATTTAGTGTTACACTGCGTAACTTTTCTGCAATAACCCCACGCAGGTAACAAAATGAGTGAAGCTGTTGAACAAAAATCCCGCGCTGAGGCAAATGCCCGACCGAACTGGTCGGCGGTATTCGCTGTGGCGTTCTGCGTTGCCTGCCTGATAACCGTTGAGTTTCTGCCCGTTAGCCTGTTAACGCCGATGGCGCAGGATCTGGGGATTTCTGAAGGTGTTGCCGGACAATCGGTGACTGTGACGGCATTTGTTGCCATGTTCGCCAGCCTGTTTGTGACGCAAATTATCCAGGCGACCGATCGTCGCTACGTGGTGATCGTGTTTTCGGTGCTGCTGACGCTCTCCTGCCTGCTGGTTTCCTTTGCCAACTCTTTTTCACTGCTGCTCATTGGCCGCGCCTGCCTCGGTCTGGCGCTTGGCGGATTCTGGGCGATGTCAGCGTCGCTGACCATGCGTCTGGTTCCCGCCCGTACGGTACCGAAAGCGCTGTCGGTGATTTTTGGTGCGGTCTCTGTCGCGCTGGTGATTGCCGCGCCGCTGGGGAGTTTTTTGGGCGGTATTATCGGCTGGCGCAACGTGTTTAATGCGGCGGCGGTAATGGGCGTGCTGTGCACGATTTGGGTGGTGAGAGCGCTGCCGTCGTTGCCAGGTGAACCTTCGCATCAGAAACAAAATATGTTCAGCCTGCTGCAGCGCCCGGGGGTGATGGCCGGGATGATTGCCATCTTTATGTCCTTTGCCGGACAGTTCGCCTTCTTTACCTATATTCGCCCGATCTATATGAATCTGGCAGGCTTTGAAGTTGATGGCCTGACGTTGGTGCTGCTGAGTTTTGGTATCGCCAGCTTTGTCGGGACGTCGCTCTCCTCGGTGGTCCTGAAGCGCTCGGTCAAACTGGCCTTAGCCGGTGCGCCGCTGGTGCTGGCGCTTAGCGCGCTGGTCCTGATCCTGTGGGGTAGCGACAAAGTTGTGGCGGCAGGTATTGCGATTATCTGGGGCCTGGCGTTTGCGTTGGTTCCGGTCGGCTGGTCGACGTGGATCACCCGATCGCTTGCCGATCAGGCAGAAAAAGCCGGATCCGTCCAGGTCGCCGTGATCCAGCTTGCCAATACCTGCGGGGCAGCGGTGGGAGGCTATGCGCTCGATAACCTCGGACTGCTTTCGCCCCTGATGCTTTCCGGCAGCCTGATGCTGCTGACGGCGCTTCTGGTCACGATGAAGGTCAGAATACAGTGAGATTGTTGCCTGATGGCGCGCAGCTTTCAGGCAACACCGCTATCTGACGGCTGACTCAATCAAAACCCTTGTTTTCGGCGGTATGGGCAAACCATTCGCCGCTTTTCTTCACCGTACGTTTTTGCGTATCTAAATCTAACTGGACAAAACCGTAGCGGTTTTTATATCCGTTGAGCCAGGACCAGTTATCAATAAAGGTCCACATATGGTAGCCAAGACAATTACACCCTTCGCTAATGCCTTTATGTAGCCATTTAAGATGCGCGGAAACAAATTCAATACGGTAGCTGTCGTTGATTTGGTCCTGCTGAATAAAACGTTGCTCATTTTCGACTCCCATGCCGTTTTCAGAAATAAAACAGCGCGGGTTGCCGTAGTTATCACGCAGATTAGTAATAATATCGTAAATACCTGGCTCGTAAATTTCCCAGCCACGGTAAGGGTTCATTTTACGCCCCGGCATTTCGTAATAATCAAACAGCCACTCCGGCATAAACGGCGCGTCAGGATTGACGGCAGTATCACGACATTTCACGCGGCGCGGCTGATAATAATTAATACCGAGCAGGTCGATTTTGCCATCGGCGATGAGCTGACTGTCGCCTGGCTGACATGCTGGGAGTTGATCGTACTCTTTTAGCAGCTCTATCAGATCCGCCGGATATTCACCTTTTAGCACCGGGTCAAGGAAGCTGCGGTTAAACAGCAGATCCGCATGGTGCGCAGCTTTTACATCCGCCGGGTGTTGTGAGCGCGGATAAGAGGGCGTTAAATTCAGAATCACACCGATTTCACCGTCATAACTTCCGGCGTGGTACGCGCGCACCGCCGTGGAATGCGCCAGTACGGTGTGATAAGCCACGGTGGCCGCGCGTTTGAAATCCACCACATTAGGGTAATGGAAGTCATACAGATAGCCGCCTTCTACCGGGACAATCGGTTCGTTAAAGGTGAACCAGTGCTTCACCCGATTGCCGAACAAGGTAAAACAGGTTTGTGCGTAGCGACCAAACGCCTCAACCACATCACGGTTTTCCCAGCCACCTTTCTCCTGCATCACCATCGGCATATCGAAGTGAAACAGGGTGATAAATGGCGTAATGCCTTGCGCCAGCAGCTCATCGATGACGTTGTTATAGAAATCAACCGCCTGCGGATTGACGTCGCCAGTACCGTCCGGGATCAGTCGTGACCAACTGATTGAAGTGCGGAAGCTGTTGTGCTTCAGCTGTTTGAGCAGTGCGATGTCCTGTTTCCAGTGCTGATAAAAGGTTGAGGTGTTCGCCGGGCCAACCCCCTGATGGAAACGCCCAGGCTGGCGGTCGAACCACACGTCCCATGTCGTCTGGCTTTTGCCGCCGTTCAGACTATCCCCTTCGGTTTGCAGCGCCGAGCAGGCACTGCCCCACCAAAAGTTTTCGGGAAAACGGTATCGCATTATCTTGCTCCTTGATGTGTTTTATTTCCCTACACAATAGGCGATTTTGCAAAACAGAAACCGGTTACAGCACTCGTTTTTCAATGCGATAGTTACAAATCCGGGCATTCAACTTTGCCCAGCGCTTCCCAGTAGTTGTTCTGATTGTTTCTTTGTATGGCCAGAATGGCTTCGCGGATGTGTTGCTGATTACGCGTATCAGCCATAATCGTTTTTTCCCACACCTCATCCGATGGCGACCCCTGCGGGGTACAAATCTTGCGTAAATCCTTCAATACGGTGTTTTTTTCATGAACGGACTGTAGAGAGCCATAAGCCGAATCGGCCTGCGCCAAACCCGGCAGCATGAAAAGAATGGCAATAAGCGGTAAAACGGCTTGTTTCATGATAATAATCCTTGTTGTCGATGCGCATCATCTCAAGAGTAAGTGTAGACGGCATGCGCCTCACTCATCAGCCTGTGTTAATTTCTAAAAAGAAAATCAGCCAGAAGTTTTAGTTTTTCAGGAGGATAGGATGCAAATACAGATTACAGATACCATTACTGAAGACGATCAAAATGCTCTGCTTGTTGGATTGCGCGCCTACAATCGCCAGTTCCTGAGGACCACCAATTTTGGCGACCTGGCGGTGTACTGGCGCGATGAGCACAATAAAATACTGGGCGGGCTGATCGGTAAAATCAAAGGCGAATGGCTGTGCATTGATTTCCTGTGGATGCATGACTCGCTGCGTAAAGGCGGTTACGGCACAAAGTTGATGCAGGCCGCTGAACAGACGGCGCGTGAGAGAGGATGCCTGCATGCGCTGGTGGACACGATGAGTTTCCAGGCGCTGCCGTTTTATCAGAAAAACGGCTATCAGTTGCAAATGACCCTCGATAACTTTCCAGAAACCGGTTCCGCGCGCCATTATTTGTCGAAAACGTTTTGATGACCGGAAGGACTGCAAAAGGGATGACCTAACGGCACATTCCGACTCATTTTCCTTTTCGCATTATGCTTTTTTATTCTTGCTGATGCTTTTTCGTTTTTTAAACCGCAGCGGCCTTCCCGCTATAGTCATTTCATTACTCATCAGGCGGTTATTGCAAAAGGAAAAAACGTGAAACTGAAGATACCTTATTTCGGGGCTGGGGCGGCGTTATTACTGGCGGGATTATTGCTGGCAGGATGCGATCAGCAGAACAATGATGCAAAGCATATTAAAGTGGGCGTGATTAACGGTGCTGAGCAGGATGTGGCGGAAGTCGCGAAGAAAGTCGCTAAAGAAAAATATGGCCTGGAGGTGGAGTTGGTGGGATTTAGCGGTTCTCTGCTGCCCAACGATGCCACTAATCATGGTGAGCTGGATGCCAACGTCTTCCAGCATCGTCCGTTCCTTGAACAAGATAATAAAGCGCACGGCTATAAGCTGGTAGCGGTGGGCAATACCTTTGTGTTCCCGATGGCGGGTTATTCGAAGAAAATCAAAACCGTTGCTGAACTAAAAGACGGTGCGACGATTGCGATACCTAACGATCCGACCAACCTTGGGCGGGCTCTGTTGCTGCTACAAAAAGAGAAGTTAATCACTCTGAAAGCGGATACCGGCCTGCTGCCAACGGCGCTGGATATTACGGATAATCCGCGACATCTGAAAATTATGGAACTGGAAGGGGCGCAGCTACCGCGCGTGCTGGACGATCAAAAAGTGGATGTGGCGATTATCAGTACCACCTACATCCAGCAAACCGGGCTTTCTCCGGTACATGACAGCGTATTTATCGAAGACAAAAATTCACCGTACGTGAACATTCTGGTGGCGCGAGAAGACAATAAAGATGCCGAGAATGTGAAAGAATTCCTGCAATCTTATCAGTCACCGGAAGTGGCGAAGGCGGCTGAAACTATCTTTAACGGCGGCGCAGTTCCGGGCTGGTAATCGTCACCCGTTGCCGCGCCGGTTGGGGTTAAACCGCTCTGGCGCGGCGACGTGAGTCCATTGAGATCAGCACGACCGATGAGAGGATCAAAAGCGTACCCAGCCAGTCTGGCAGGGTAAAGGTGATGCCTAACAGCAGCAGGGACAGCAACGCACTGCTCAACGGTTCCGCGCAGCTTAAAATGCTCGCTTTCGGTCCGCCAATCATCTGCGCGCCTTTTAGGTACAGGCTAAACGTGAGTGACGTGCCGATGACCACCAGATAGAAAAACGCCAGAATTAAACTGCCATTCACCACGAAATGAGTTCCCTGCCCGGCATAGAACGGCAGTAGGATCATTCCACCGATTAACATACTCCAGCCGACGACCGGCAACGTGCCGTAGCGCGCGATGAGCGTTGAGGGGTAGGTGGTATAGAACGCGGCGGCAAACGCCGAGGCTATTCCCCAAAACAGCGCGGCAGCTGAGATAGATAACGACGTCGGATTACCGTGGGTGACCAGTAAGAAGGTACCGATGAGCGAGGTGAAGATCGCCGTCAGCACTAAAATCCCCGGCCGCGCTTTGCGCACCATGGAGAACCACGCCACGATAATGGTCGGTGACAAAAATTGCAGCACCGTCGCGGTGGCGGCGTTGGATTTTTCGATGGTCAGCAGGAAGGTTAGCTGTACGGTGAGTGCCCCGACCACGGAAAAAATCAGCAGGCTGATGGCGTCCTTGCGGTTTTTGATAATGGAGAATACGTTGTCGCCGTGAACGAAAGAGAGCATCAGCAGAATGAGCCCCGCGAAAATCAGGCGCGTCATGGTCAGAAACTGCGACGACATCTGGCTTTGTTCCATGATGTACTGCGCGCAAACGCCTGAACTTCCCCATAATACGGCGGCAATCAGGACGTTCATCATCCCTCTTCTGGTGGAACTCATCTTTCCCTCTGCATGCTGTTTTGTTTTATTTGTGTGCAGGCATCATAGCAGAGATAGCGAAGCGAGTGAGACATGACGGGCACAGCCCCCCACACCGCAGGGGGCTTCGGCAGTCATCTTACGGCGCAATCGGCGTCAGATAATCCAGTCGTAGCGGTTCGGCCAGCAGCTCGTTCATTTGCAGAATAAACGCCTGGAAATGGGGCAGGGCGATATGCTCGTCCAGACCGGCCTGACCGCGCCAGGATTCACGAACGTAGAAGACATCCGGTGTGTCGCGCAACTGGAACAGGGCATACTCAATATTGCCCGGCTCCTGGCGCGTGGGCAGCAGCAGAGCCTGCAGCGCCTGTTTTAGTGCGTCGATTTTCCCCGGTCTGGCTTTCAGTACCGCAATAATTGAAATCACCTCTGAATCAGACATGTTAAAACCCCTCCAGCACAATCTTGCCCACTGAACGACCGGTTTCAATTTGCGCGTGCGCTTTTTGCAGATTCGCCGCGTTGATTGCGCCAAAATGCTCGCCCAGCGTGGTGCGAATGGTGTTGTCATCGATCAACTGTGCCACGCGGGTTAATAGCTGATGCTGCGCAATGATGTCGTGGGTGGTAAACATCGAACGGGTAAACATAAATTCCCAGTGCAGCGAAATGCTTTTGGCCTTCAGTGGACGTGCATCGAGGGTTTGCGGATCGTCAATCAGCGCCAGTTTGCCCTGCGGCGCCAGGGCGGCAATAATTTGCGGGTAGTGCTGCTCGGTATTGTTCAGACTGGCAACGTGCGTCACCTCTTTAATGCCTATCCGAGCCAGCTCTTCCATCAGCGGCTTGCTGTGGTCAATCACATGATGAGCGCCTGCTTCACGGACCCATTTCTGGCTCTGTGGACGTGAAGCGGTACCGATGACTGTCATTTTGGTCAGCTTACTGGCCAGTTGCGTCAGGATAGAACCGACGCCGCCAGCAGCGCCAACAATCAATAACACATCATTTTCATTGCCATTTTCCTCAACGCCCAGGCGGTCGAACAGCATTTCCCAGGCGGTGATGGCGGTCAGCGGCAGTGCCGCGGCAGAAGCATTGTCCAGCGATTGCGGCTTCAGCGCGGTAATACGTTCATCAACCAGCTGAAATTCACTGTTACTGCCAGCACGACCCAGCGCACCGGCATACCAGACTTCATCGCCAGGAGCGAACAGGGTGACTGCTTCACCCACGGACTTCACTACGCCAACGGCGTCCCAACCCAGCACGCGGGGCACATCAGCGTTAAAACCTTCGCGGACCTTGGTATCTACGGGATTGACGGAAATGGCCTTCACTTCAACCAGTAGATCGTGCCCGGAGGCGACGGGCATGGGCAGGTCAATCTCTTGTAAAAATTCAATGTTACTGCCGTCGGTTGCGGCGCGGGTAATAGCGATGGCTTTCATAATCTCTCCGGTTAATAAACCTTCTATCTGTTGAATAATTCGATGGTAAACCGGTAGCAGAACGGGAAAAATAGCCCTTCGGCGACAGGACTTATACTCGGGGAGTGAAAATGTTCCGGCTTGAAGATCTCACGTTGTTTGTCCGCGCCGCGGCGCTGAATAGTTTTAGCGATGCCGCACGCGAAGTCGGCGTTCAGCCAGCTCAGGTCAGTTCTGCTATTAAGCGCCTGGAATCTACGCTGGCTATCCGCTTGTTCGCCCGCTCCACGCGCAGTCTGCGCCTGACGCCGGAAGGTGAGGTCTGGCTACCCTATGCCCGCCAGATGCTGGACGTGATGCATGCCGGACTGCAAAAAATTCAGACCCCGGAAGATGAAGTTTCAGGCACGCTGCAAATCGCTGTACCTTCCGATCTCGGTCGGAACCTACTGCTGCCGGTCTTTCAGTCGTTTCGACGCCGCTATCCCGCGCTGCGCCTGCGGATTTTTTTCTCCGACCAGGTGACGGATGTCTTTAAAGACCCCGTCGATGTGGCGTTTCGCTATGGCAACACCGAAGACGCATCTTACATTGCGCTGCCTGTCGCACCGGGTAACCGACGCGTGCTGGTGGCATCACCGGAATGGGTTGCGCAAAACGGCGCGCCGCAAACTCCGGATGATTTAACACAGCTCAACGCCATGACCTTCGTCTTACGCGGACGCCTGCACGATCGCTGGACGTTTACGCATAACGGCGAGATTAGCAGTGTGCAGGTTAACGGCACCATTATGAGCGACGATGCTGAAGTAATCCGACGGCTGGCGATTGCCGGAGAAGGCATCGCGTACAAGTCGTGGCTGGATGTCAGCGAGGATGTGCGTGATGGACGATTGCAGCTACTGATGCCTGATTACCTGGGCGAGAAAGCCCCGCTGAATATGATTTGCCCACATCGTAAGCAGCTTTCAACGGCTGTCCGTCTGCTGCATGACGCCGTGAAGGCGCGGTGTGACACGTTGACGCAAAGCTAATAAGCGCTTTGCGCCAGCATGTCATCGTGTCGTTACTCAGTCTTTTTTCGCAGCGTTTGCGAAGAAGATATCAGACTGAATGTCTTTAGTGCGGATGGTAAAGAGCTGATTAGTCAGATCTTCCGTCAGCTTCTCGGCATCGGCCATGATGCGCAAGTTGAAGTCATTCAGCATCTTATCTGCGGCAGGTTTATCGGTTTTCGCCATCTTCAGATATTTTGCTTCGACCTCTTTTTGCTCCTTCGCCACTTTATCTTCCCATGCTTTGTAGGCTTTTTTGACGATTGGCGCGAGCTTCGGATAATCGGTCATCGTCAGCGTCTGTAACTTACGGTATTTCCAGTAAATGGACTGATCGTCCGCTTTATCGGTACCCATCGTATAGTTTGCCGGATACGCTTTCAGGCCGCTGTAGTACGGAACAAACGCGGTGAGGTCGGCCATACCCAGACCAATGTAGGTCGTTTCACCAATCTCTTTTGGCAACCACGGACGGACCTGCATCACGTGCGCTTCATAGGTGCGGAAGACGCTAACCGGACGCCATGGCTCTTTGCCGTTCAGACCGTTGGTGTACGGGTCATGGCTGGTGCCTTCGTAATGGTTACGCAGCACGGCCTTCACATCATCCAGCGTCATCTTCTTCTCTGGCGTCATGAAAACCGGGAATTCGCGCCCTTTGGCCATATCCTGATTTACGGAAGGATTGAACTCTTTCTGGATGGTCCATACGCGAGGATCGTTATACGTGCGGTCACGCTCATCATCACGGGTATAGGCTTTGGAGAAGTTGAATTTGCCATCTTTTGCCGGTTCGTAGAGACCTTTTTCGGTCGCAAATTGAATCAGGTTTTTTGACGCCATCATGTCCGGGTTTTTAGGGTCGTAATCCTGTAAGCGGCCCTGATTACCAGTGGCAAAATACTGGTTATTCGGCAGGCGCTGCGCCATCCACTGGTGACCGCTGCCGGTTTCCAGGTACCAGATTTCGTTATCGTCGACGACGGCCACGCCAAAACCTTCCCCAGCGCCGACGGTCTCAACGATATGACCCAGTAGCGCCACGGCTTCACGCGCGGTTTTGCTCTGGGACAACAGAATATCCGGGATATCATCTTCGGTGATCCCTTTATCCTCAACGTAGGGGTCGGCAGCCAGCGCTTTTGCTGAGGCAAAAATAGATTCTGTACCGCTCACGCCAACGCCCAATTCGTTAAATCCGGTCGCGCCGTGCAGTTGGGTTTTCCAGTTTGGAACGGTGGTATAACGCAGAGAGTTTTTGGGTAGCGGCCAGGTAAAGTCATTCGCGCCATTATGTGCTTTGGTGCTGTATACCCCGGTCTGATTCTGCTTGGCCGGATGAATGACAAAATGCTGCGCTTTCAGGGCATCGCTGTCAGCGCTACGGGCTACCAGCATGGAGCCGTCCGCTGATGCTTCATTACCGACCAATAGGGTCGTACAAGCAAAACCTGATGAAACAACGGCCAAATTTATAGAAAGTGCAATCAGGCACTTTTTAAAAGTAAACATTACGTATCCCTCATATGTACGCCAAAAATACACCGGAAACACACCGTTTCCTGAAATGCGATAACGCCTGAACGCTCAGACATTGCTCGCGAGAGAGATAAACGCCCCTGTCCACGTCTTCTCCAAATATCCATCCGTAGGTTGAAGTCTTCTGGGCAAAATAAAACGCCCATTTCGCTTAATTATTGCGCAATGGATATCGTGGTATTCAGGATGTTTCCTGATTCGGGATGAAGAATAGCAATGGGATATGAGTGGATTCAGTGACCCATGTCGCGTAAGTCGATGATGGCAAATATGAATTCTATTGAAGGGGGCGTGCTTTTTGTATCCGGATATGACGTTACCTTTTGCGGCAATACAGTGAGGGGACATTTGAGCTGGCAAAAATCCATGCGCCCTTATACTCCTCCATAACCAGGCTCAGGTTTCGTCCGCTTTGACGGTAAAATCCGGGTAATGTGTTGTTAATATCAGCTTCATCGGCGCTATCAGCGAAGGTTTTGACCACCTGCATTGCCTGTAGCACTCGGGCTTCGTGCTGCCGGGTATAACTGAAATAGATGTTCCTGCTAATGTCTGAGGTATTACGTCCGTACAGTTTTCCGGTAATGGTCGCTAGCCCTGCATCTTTGTACATCCGAAATGAAACCGTACCTGCAAAGCGGTTGCTGCCAATATTCCATTCGACATTTCCAACGCAATTTAGCTGCTTTTCGGCATAGCGTGAATGCCATAGCCATCCGCCTGAGCCGAGCAATGTCGCCACGCCGATTACGATTAAAATAAGGTGGTGTATTTTTTTCATTGCCCGCGCATCCAGTAATAATGGGTAGTACAAAACGCGTACGCATCTACCCGTGCATCTTTATCACAAACAAATGCCACGATCCTCTCCGCTTTACGGTAGCCAGAAAGGAAAACATGCTTGTTGTTTTCACAGAGAGAAGGGTGCAGTTGTATCAGATTGAAATAATTTTCCTGATCGTGATCATTCAGTGAGTAATAAATTTTACAGTTTTGCCGAGATGGGACCTGCATAGAAACAGAAATGAATTTACTAAACGGCATAACAGGACGTGTCTGATACCACACCAGCCAGATAAACAAGGTGGCAATAACGATGCCAGCGCTAAATATAATATTCCACCAGGGGACCCGCGTCGTTTGTTGTGCCGCGGGAGGAATTATCTTTGGGGGCGCGTATTCCTCTATTAGCGGTTGCTGGAAAACTTCACTCTGAGGATGCGTTATCGCCTCTATCTGCGT
The DNA here is from genome assembly GCF_013783065.1 of Citrobacter sp. RHBSTW-00986. Lineage (NCBI taxonomy): Bacteria > Pseudomonadati > Pseudomonadota > Gammaproteobacteria > Enterobacterales > Enterobacteriaceae > Citrobacter > Citrobacter sp. RHBSTW-00986. Next base: position 47,193 of record NZ_CP056200.1, read on the forward strand.
ATTTCCATTTAATCTGAGTCCGCGTCGTGAAATAGTTTTCACCGTATCACGTGGCAGACCCACATCCGCCAGCGCGTTACGTAGCGTCAGAATAGCCTGGTAAAATGTGTTGGTTGTGGTCACATTATTTCTCTCACCCCAACCCACTTTTATCAATGTGTTCTGCGAAACAATGTCACTTGCGTGAGTAATTAAATAGAGAAAGCAAAGCGAAGCTGGGAGCTGAAGTTGTATTGACCGCCCGGTCTGACGATTGACCAGACTTTTGCTGTCAGGATTAAATTCGACCAACTGATTGATAAGGTACAATTGCCCAGCCCTCAGTAACTATAACGTATCACCGCGTGTGCCTACACATACCTTAAATTTTACATCCAAATCGTGAATATGCCTCACTCTTTGTACGTGATCGAAGATAAGAATTTCACTTAAGGATTAAAAACACTTTAAATACAATGTGTTACGTGTGTAAATTCTTAGGTGAGTATTAACTAATGTTAAATAATGAGAATTCATTACAGTTTTATCTGAATTCTCATTATATTTATCAACAGCACTTCAAGGGGGATTGAGTTATCAGGATTGTGTAATTAATAAGAGTCCCTTTCATTGGTTAATTTTTAGCAAATAGTGCTTTTTTAATTTTTATTCTGGGATTTGGATTTATGCATAAAATTCCTAATACCCAGACTGTTATTCTGAGATAAAGCAGAAAAAAGCTTAGCGCAATCGCATTACTTATAGCCTATACATAATAACATATCAGGAGTTTATTACATTTTTTAGGTGTCACTGTTATTAACTGACAAGGAATGTCATACGTGTCGGATTGACACATTTATTTACCAATGAAATATTTATGGAAAAATAACAGGAGTCATTTTTGATGAAGAGATCACCATCACAGAGTGTTCGTTGCATAAGCTGTGAATTATCCTGTCAATTATTTCCGGATACTGTGGTACGCGCCAGCTACTGTCACCGAGCCACTTTTGCGATCTGGCCAGAGGGAAATTGTTTTCTGCAAAAAGGAATTATTGAAAAACTTCTCCTTAATAATCAAAATCATTTGTCGCGTGGGTTTATTTTTGTGGACTTTTCCTTCCCAAACCTGCGCCTGTTCGCCGACCCGCAATGGGTTGACCGGCTGGCCTACAGCGGTATGTATATTGTGTTGATAGCGGACAGGAATCTCGCGCCGTTAGCCAACTACTGGCTGTCGAAAAGCAATAAAATACAAGGGATTATATATTCCGATGATGATGATGAAGTTCAGCATCAGAAAATTCGCCGATTATTTACCGGCCACCTTGCGAACAGTAAACGCGGACGCTCACTCAACTATACAGAAATGATATTACTGAAGCGGTTTGTGTCAGGGAAAAGTATTCAGCAAATTACCAAAATAGATAATATAGATATTAAGAAAATATATGTCTACAAGCTCAGGCTTGAAGATAAATTAGGCCATAGCATTCATCAAATACTGTCGAATATTTTATAACGTATTTTTGATTTTTACTATTTTCACATCTTTGCGATGTGGTGGACGCCCTACGCCCGAAAGCAGGAGGCTATTATGAAAAAACCTAAGCATTACTCACGCATTGCGATAGCGGTATCAACCGCGTTAACGTCAATGGTATTTTCAACCCACGCGGCCTGGATTGATATTGATAGTCTTCCTGCCAGTGGATTGGTGAGCAGTCTTTCGCCGGAGTTGCAGGCTTTATTTCCTGCACAGGCAAATGGCAGTTTCGAAAAAAAAAGCGCTACGCCGAATTATGTTTATCAGTGGAATGCCGGTACCATTCCCGTTTTTGGCCATGGGTTAACGCTGAATGGGCCCGGTGAAGAAGCTTTTGAACACTCTGTTACCGTTATTCAGAACAGCACGACGGGTAGCCCGGGCGTTATTTTCGGTGACGACCTGACGATTCGCACACAGTCAAAGAATGCCACTAATAATGGTAAAGATGTTGACGGTATCCGCACACACGGGGCTAATACGCCGGATAATCCAGTCTTTATTATCACCGGGGATCGCACCAGTATTTATGTGGACGGCCAGGATGGTGATGGTATTAACGCCGGTTACAACGCCTATAATGGTGGGCAGGGTTGGAAAGGCTCGGCCAACATTTACGTCGGCGACGATCTGTATATTCAAACCACCGGTAACCAGGGGCGCGGCATCACGGCAAACGCGATGAGAGACGAAACGCTGGCTAAAAATACGATTATCGTCGGCGACCGGGCACACATTGTGACGACCGGTAGCAGCTCAGAAGGTCTCCGCACCGGGCAGAGCGGGTCCTCAATCCGCCTTGGCAATGACGCCACCATCGAGACGTCGGGTGCTTCCTCGACAGGGATTTATGCCGCCTCATCTTCCAAAACGGAACTGGGCAACAATGCCACGATTACGGTCAACGGCGTCAGCGCACATGCGGTTTATTCCACCAATGCGACCGTGAATCTCGGCGAAAACGCTACGATCAACGTCAACAATTCGGCGAAAGCGGCGTCATACAGCAAAGCGCCACGCGGCCTGTATGCGATTTCACGCGGTACGATAAACCTGGCAGGTGGCTCCGCCATTACCATGGCGGGCAATCACAGCAATGAAAGCTATGCCATCAGTACAGAAACGGGCGGCACTGTTGACGGCTCTGCTGGCGGGCGTTTCCTTATCGACGGCGATCTTCACGCCGCCGGTGCTACTGCCGCAAACAACACCCAGCCGCAGCAAAACAGTACCATCAAACTCAATATGACTGACAACTCGTTGTGGAGTGGGGCGTCATACGTCACCAGCGCCACTGCCGGGACCGGGGTTATCTCGCTGCAAATGAGCGATGCGACCTGGAACATGACCAACAGCTCAACGCTCACTGACCTGACGCTGAACGGCGGGTCAGTGGTGAACTTTGGGCATGCTGACGGCGAACCGTGGCAGACGCTTACTATCAATGAAGATTTTACCGGCAACGGCGGAAAACTCGTTTTCAATACCGTCCTGAATGACGATGCCTCCGAAACCGACAAGCTGAAAGTGCTCGGCAACACCGCGGGTAACGCATTTGTGGCAGTGAACAATATTGGCGGAACCGGGGCGCAAACCGTTGAGGGAATTGAGATCATCGAAGTGGCCGGTAATTCTGACGGTACTTTTGAGAAAGCGGGCCGTATTGTTGCCGGTGCGTACGACTATAACGTGGTGCAAAAGGGCAGCAACTGGTATCTGACGAGCTTTATTCCTGCTCCGCCGGATCCGGAAGAGCCGGACCCCGTCGATCCGGACCCGGTTGACCCTATTGACCCAGATCCCGTTGACCCGGACCCGGTTGACCCTATTGACCCAGGTCCTGTTGACCCAGACCCGGTCGATCCTGTCGACCCGATTATCCCTGAGCCGGAAGAACCTGTTGCGCCCCCTGTCACTGAGCAGCAGTACCGCCCGGAAGCAGGCAGTTATCTGGCGAACAACTACGCTGCTAACACGCTGTTCATGACCCGACTCCACGATCGTCTGGGGGAAACGCAGTACGTCGATATGCTGACGGGCGAGAAAAAAGTCACCAGTCTGTGGATGCGTAACGTCGGGGCACATACCCGCTTCAAAGACGGTAGCGGGCAGTTGAAAACCCAAAGCAACAGCTATGTCTTGCAGTTAGGCGGTGACCTGGCGCAGTGGAGCAGCGACGGCCTCGACCGCTGGCACCTCGGCGCGATGGCTGGTTATGCCAACAGCCAGAACCGCACGCAGTCCAGTCTGACCGGCTACCATTCACGTGGTCAGGTCACTGGTTACAGCGTGGGACTGTACGGCACCTGGTATGCTAATGACGCTGACAAGACCGGCACTTATGTAGACACCTGGATGCTGTACAACTGGTTTGATAACAAGGTGATGGGTCAGGAGCAGGCGACGGAGAAATATAAATCCAGCGGGATCACCGCTTCTGTTGAAGCCGGTTACAGCTTCAAACTGGGTGAAAACGAGCGCAACAGCTATTGGCTGCAACCGAAAGCTCAGGTGGTGTGGATGGACGTGCAGGCCGACAGCCACCGTGAAGCGAACGGTACCCGCGTGAAGGACAACACCGATGGCAACCTGATGACCCGTCTGGGGGTAAAAGCCTTTATCAACGGTCACAACGCCATCGACGACGGTAAATCTCGTGAGTTCCAGCCGTTTGTTGAAGCCAACTGGATCCACAACACGCAGACGACTCGCGTGAAGATGGATGATGTGAGCAACGACATGCGTGGCACCAAGAACATTGGCGAGCTGAAAGTCGGCGTTGAAGGTCAAATCACTCCGCGCCTCAACGTGTGGAGCAACGTGGCCCAACAGGTTGGTGACAAAGGCTACAGCGATACTCGCGGTATGCTGGGCGTGAAATATAACTTCTGACGTAGTTGCAGGTAATGGAAAAGCCGCTGATTAATGGGTCAGCGGCTTTATTTTTTGTGGGGGGGAGGACGGATAAAGATTTCAGCAATCCCCCCACCTGTTGCGCCAAAGCCGTTTTTTTCTGTGGAGTTCCTTAAAGATATAGAAGAATAATTTAAGGAAAATTGTATGTATAAATCATCAGGACTATTTTTTTACTTTCAAAGCAAACTGCTTCGGTGTAATGCCAAAGAACTCTTTAAAGTTACGAATAAAATAAGATGTACTGGTGTAGCCCACTTCATTGGCGATTCTATTAATATGCTTCTCGGTAGTGGTGATGAGTTTTGCTGCCTGATGCATGCGAATATCCAGCACTAGCGTATTAAAATTATTACTCTCTTTCTCCAGCTTTTTACGAATCGATACCTCCGACATATGTAAAATGCTCGCCAGATCTGCCAGCTTCCAAGATTTAGAGAGATCAGCTTCAATGATTGACTTCAGCCGCTCAGTAAAGGTGGTATCCGTTGATACTGACAAGGAATAAACTAACGATTCTATATCCCTCATTTTAGAAAGAAGATAAGTTATTTTATAAACTTGTCGGTGTTGTGGGACATCGCTTCCAGTTAATCGTTTGAAAATTTTTGTATCTGTTTCATCAACAGGACAAGTAAATATTTTACGCCGCATCTGGTTAACGCTTTGCGGATCCAACAGAAGCGGTTCCATCACTTTACAGATACAACTCAATACATCACTGTCAACTTGATAGAGCTCATAGGGAACACCTTTGCCTAACACTTTTAATGTAATATCAATCACGGTGTTTTTTTCGACGTAACAAAGTGATTCAGGGGGAACATTAAAGGACTGCCCATCTTTTGTTTTTATAAGCAGTTGCGCATCCCGCAGATAGATAATCGCACAGTTATAAAAACGGATTTTTTTCAGCACCAACAGATTGTTGTGTGCAAAATTTTCCTTAGCCGGGAAAATAAGGTTACTTAAAGCACTTTGGCTATTCATACAGTCACCCCCATGCTTTGCATGCATATAATTTCATGGGTTATCAGCCATGTAAACTCGGAATTTTTTAATAATAGAAAAAGTGTATAATTCTAATTATTTGTTTTTTAACTATGTATTTTTTTAAAATACAAAGAGTTACCCAGTGGCTTTGGTGAGATAATTAACAATTTTAATATTTTCAATTAGAAATAGTGCGGAAATATGGTAATCACACATTCGGTGCAAGAAAAAAATTCTTAAGCAATATCGGAAGCTTTCGGCTGGATTCAGCCCCCAGTTTGCGTTTAATCGATTGTATTTTATAATAAATACTGCTCTCTTTTAGCTGCGTTAGCGTCGCGATTTCTCCGATTCTCTTCCTCTTAAAAAAATACAGATAGACTATTTTTCGTTCATCATCCGTCAAGCCATTGAACACTGAAGCAGGCGAAGGTGTTCGGCTTGAGAACACACGTAGCTTCTCATTCTGGTATGATACCTGCTTAAAGCAGAGGCAGGTTACCGGGAATTTTTCCATCAAAAAGCAGTAAGATAAGTAATCATCCCTGTCACAAACCAAATAGACTTTTTTATATTTATTCAGTATTTCATGAGCAGAATAAAAATTCCTGTACTCGTAACATTTAATATCTGAATTGTCATTGGCGAGCAATGATAATCCGTAATTGAAAAAAGCATTTTTACTTGCCAATAAAAAAGCAATGGACATAAGAACTCTTCGCTATCAAATGTATTAGACACCTTAACTAAAAGTGACTATAAGGTATGAAAAGTACAAAAACCACCCTAAAAAATAGTCCATTGCGATAAAATTATGTACCACAATTTATAGTGTAAATGGATTTAATTATCACTTGCAATTAATCCATAAAAAAGCCTGAACTATCGATTCAGGCTTTTACTTGCTCAAAATTTAAAATCAAAATGAATAACGAATATTGGCGTTAATTGCCTTATCAATATCGTAATGACCAAACGCCGAACGCTCAACATTAAGACTAATCCTGGTGTTTTCTTTTATTTCAGCATTGACACCGAAATTAAAGTTTACCCGGCTATCTTTACCATTTCTGATGGACGTTTTCCCGGCAAAATCACGAATGACCGTCTTCGCAGGATTAAACAGGTCATACTGATAATGAACGCCCGTCAGCGCGGTCAACTTCCAGTCTTTACCTGTGAAGGTTTTACCGATATCAACGCCGGTACGACCTATCAATGGATTATCCTGCTTACGCTGCATACGGATGTCTGAGCCTGCAGACTGCCAGTCAAACCGGTTTCCTGACACCGAGCCATAAACCAATTCCGTCTGCGGCTGAATAAAGGTTTCGTCAGGTAACGAGAAGCGCCAGCCGGTTTCTGCGCCCAGATACCAGGAATGTGAGCGGTAATCCTGCTCCGGCATTTCGATTTCGCTTGCCGAATAGTGGTTATCGTGGCGGACATATTTACCGATTGCATCCACATACAGCCCGGAGTCAAACATCGCGGAAGCATAGAAACCGATACCGGTTGATTTTGTCTGACCGGACCAGCCATCACCATGGCTGCTATTGTGAGTGAACGTTGCCGTCACACCGGTAAACAGATCACCGCCGTCAAACGCGTGCTTTCTGTCGGCTCCAATCTGCAGATGTGTCCAACTGTTGGAATTGCCCGCCTCAGCGGAACCCGTACCGCTGAAGATTCGCGCCCACGCCCCGGTTTCACCGTGGGTGTTGCGCAGATCGCCCATGCGGTAGTTCAGGTTGTTCATCTCTGTCAGGAAATTTTTAAATCCCGCATTCATAACTGATTTGCTGGCCTGCAGCGCCGCGTTGTCCTGCTGCACGTCAAATCCTTCCAGCCGCCATTGTTTACTGTTTTCGCTCTCCACGATGCCCAATTGCGGCGTGAAGGTATGAATACCCGCGCGCTGTGTCACTGGTTTGAGCGTGAACACATCGGCAGCCGTCGTTTTCGGCGCTGTGACTAACGCTACGGATGACATTCCCTGGCTCACTGAAGCCACAGACGGGACAACAACCAGCGCATTGTTTTTACCGGACAGCGACTGGTTAACCGTTACCGTATCTACCGTTTTTCCATCAGTGTTCATGACGAATTGGCTGTTGCTTGCAGTCAGGGTGTCTACTGTCAGAGAGCCTGGTGAGCCGGCTTTGCTGAAGCGCACTTGCGAACCGTCCAGGTTGAGGGATTTCACCATGGACTGTCCGTCTGCCTGCCAGAGAGTATTCGTCATCGTCGCACCGGCGAGGGGCGCATTCAGGTTGCCACCATAAGCCGTGAACAGATTCTCACTGGCTTCCTCTGCTGTACCAAAATTCAGGCTGGCAGTATCATTCGCCTGAATATTTCCCGTTATTACGCTACCCGTGCCGACATTCAGCGTGGTGCCTTGGCCGTTAAAGCGCCAGCGCTCAGACGAGTACTGTCCGGACAACAGCGAAAGTGTCGATCCCGCACCGGCAGCCACTTCACTGTCAGAAATCAGACCCAAGGTTGCCGTCAGCTTCGCGCCATCCGCCAGCGACAGCGATGAGTGGCTGAAGCTGCTTTTCTGGTTGAGAACGGCATCGGTGGACGCCACCGTCACCGAGCTGTCTGCGCTGTCAATCCCGCCGGTAAAATGCTCATTAATGTTAAGAGTAGAACCGTTATTCAGCTGTACGCGGCCGGTGAAACGGCTCCGATCGGCGTCGTTTGTCGCTTTTGACTGCCCGAATGACGGCGTGGTTTTCACACCGTTACCGTCATTGAGATCGATATAGAGATCTTCACTACCCAGCGTCACGGCAGAATGGTCTGCAAAAAGCGTTGTATTGAGGCTGGCATTCCTCGCCAAACTGAAATCAGTATTGTAAAGATTAAGCTGTTTCAGGCTGAACTGGCGGGTCTCCCAGTCACTTTGGGTAAAGGAAACCGGCTGAGTGAGGACAGAATTGTCGCCAAGCGCCTTCAGCTTATCCGCGACAGCCTGAGTACTGACGGCATGTACAACCGGATGCCCCTGAATAAACAGGCGGCCATTATGTTGGGTGAAGTTTCCCTCCGTGTTCATCCCTCCATCCATGACAAAGTCGTTCTGCGTTCCGGGCGTCACGGTATTTTTAACATCAACATTACCGGTAAAATGGCCATGCCAGATGTTGGCAACCGCCGTCGTGACATCTGGCTTGTTGAAATCCAGGTTGACGGAGGCCTGACTCCCGCTGTTGGTCAGAATCGCCCCATCGTCGGCGCCGTTCAGCTGATGGAAGGTGAGGCTGTTACCGTTGATATCGAGCTTACCGCCGCGATAGCCCCATTTGATATTGTCGGGATTAACCTGTTTGTCATCGCTTAAAACAACGGTTGGGCGACCGCTTACAATACTGACATTATTAAAGGCCTGAACATTACCATCGCTATCCGGCCGTTGTGCCAGGACGACAGTTCCTTCGCCAACATTCAGCCCTCCGGGGTTGATTCCCGTGCCGTTAACTTTTAATGTCCCGACACCAAGTTTGTGCAGGTTATCGCCCTGAACACCATTAACTTGCCAGTCAACGCTATGATCGCCGTTGATAATGATCCCACCACCTTTCCAGGTCTGAGAGTCGAGCGGTTTTACCGTATAATCGTCATCAAAAGTCAGCGTTCCTGCACCCTGGTTAACGGCATGTTCTAATACAACGGTGCCACCGCCCTGGAAGGTGAGATCTTTACCGCTGTTTAATGAGGTTGGCGCTGTAGGGCCGAAATTGCCATGCATTGACCATGAGGCTGCACCCTGGGTTAATGTGCCAACGCCTGTGTTATCATCATATGACCAGCGAATATCTCCCTCATTTTGTTGTGATTTAATGGGAGCATCAGCGTCCTGTTTCATGGTATCAGCCACATCTCCGACAGGGATGATCGTATACCAGTTAGTTTTTCCATTCACACCCGCGTAAGAATTGAGCACGGCAGTGACAACCCATTTATTTTGCTTAGCATCCCAGGCAAAAAGTGGGGAACCACTGTCGCCAGGTGTGCCATAGGTGGAAAGTGGCGTATTTGTTGTATTAGTGACAAAACTCCAGTCCGAAATAAACGGATGATTTACGATCCCCCCGGTTTTATACGAGTATGCCCCTGCCAGCTTAGTCAGTTTACCACTCTCATCTTTTACATATTGCGTTCCCGTACCGACCCGATAGAAAACGGGGAACCGTTCCTGATTCTGATATGTGCCTTTGGCCGTTCCCGCGTCAGTCATATCCAGCGCGCTAACCTCTGTCACAATTTTGTTTAGTCGGGGGGTATGGAAGTCTCGCTTGTGGTTATTTCTGTCAACCAGGGTGTAGGTAGTGTCGTCGTTGTAACCAAACTTCACCTTTTTATAGCCCACATTGTGCTTAACGCTGACGATATATTGTGGCGCAACTAATGTAGCAACCCCAGTCCTGTCATTAGAACTGAAATCTATCATGGGCGCTTTATTTAACGTGGTGACGACATTTCCATTTTTATCATATAGCGGGATGTTTTCTGCATCTGGTTTAAACGAGCCTTTATTTTCAGCGAAATCGCGATATGTTTGATAATTAACCCCACTGCTGACAACAGAAGCATTTGATACAGCAGAAGATAATATCCCCAACATACTCACTAGCAGTACGCTTATTGATACCCGTGGAGTGATGTTCTTCCTTATACCTTCACTGACTACTGAAACGACCACCGCCTCACCTTTACTGTTCTTTTTTATCGCGTATATCTTATTCACGTTTCCCCCAGTCACTATCCGCTTAAATAAATGACATTTAAATGAAAATCAGATCCAGTCAATAAAAAAAAGCGTCTTTTTATTTTTTTATCCTGAAAGAGCATTGTAATGAGGAATTTACTGTCACCTTTTTCTATATTATCAGTTTTATTGAAAATAAAAGAGTTAGTTAGAAAAGTTGAAATAATACAATTAACCGAATCACAAATAAAAAAAACCGATAAAAAAGTAACGATTGCTATTTTGGGGTTTGCCAGAGAGTTTCCAGAACAATATATTCTGTCTCGCTCATTAAGATTGTTATGAGCTTGACTTAAGAATTAAGCCTATTAATGGAGTATAAAATGAAAAAGCTGATTTTAGGTTCGGCAATTGTGGCAGTTCTGGGTGTAGCGTCTAATGCTATGGCTGCGCCAAACACCGGTACTGTAAACTTTACGGGTAGTGTTTCGAGCGCGACTTGTAATATTGATCTTAAAGATTCTACTGGTAGCGATATTTCAACAGTTGATTTAGGGACAATTGCAACAAATGCTACTGCCGGAACAGTCGTAAACTTCAAACTGATCCCTAAAGAACAAGATTGCCTCACTAAGGCTGCTGCGACTATGTCTTGGAGTTCACCAACTTTGAATGCAATGGGTATGAGCAATAGCGTAGCTAATGGTACTAATGCGGTTATGATTCTGACGGCTTCAAATTCTAATGCTAGAGATAAATCTGTTAAACAAGGGAATACCACTTTTGATTATAACGTAACGGGTGGTATCAAGTCATTTGATTATGCTGCTGCACTTGCTAAACCCAATGCAAGCACAGCATTTACTGCGGGTGCCTTCAGCGCAGCTGCTACTTACTCAATTGCTTATAAATAATCGCTGTTAACTCTAAGAAGGGAGCATCGTGCTTTCTTGCCTGCTCCCTATTACTTTTTAAATTTTATGACTGGTGGCAAGAATAAATGAAAAAAGAGATGATTTTGTTTGCAATTATTTTTCATTTAGTTCCAAAATATGCTCTTGCCGAGGGGTTTAATTACAGTTTCATTCATGGTGGAAGCAAACAGATACCTGAGATACTCAATAACATCGATAAGAACGCCTCTGGTAAATATTTCGTCGATATAATATTTAATAAATCAAAAATTGCTACTTCCGTTGAGTTAAATATTAATGAAAAAGATTCTGAATATATTTGCCTGTCAGAAGAATGGCTAGAAAATTCAGGAATTAACATTAACAAAGAATTTTATAAGACTTTTTTTAATGCTAGCCAAGAGTGCTATTATATTGGAAAAGAAAAAAATAGCCAAGTGAAACTGGATCCTTCCTTGCAGGAGTTATCAATCGATATGCCTCAGGCTGGCTTTATAGATTCAAAAAAGGAAGGCGGCACTTGGGATTATGGCAGTACCGGTTTCAAACTCGCCTATGATCTTAATACGTCAAAATCTACTGACCAGGATCGGACAACATACGGTAACATCGAAGGCCAGATCAATATCGGCGAATGGGTCCTGTTGGGTAGGGGATATGCATATCAGGGAGAAAAGTTTGAGAGCAATAACCTGCTGTTAACACATGCGATAAAATCGATTAAATCAGATATTCTTATCGGTAAAACCCAGTCCTACAATACCCTGAACGATGGTTTTACCTTTTATGGCGCGCAGTTAAAGTCTAATCAGGATATGTATCCCTGGGACTCGCAGTCTTATGCTCCGGTCATTAATGGTATTGCCAGAACACATGCCCGTGTCACTGTCGAACAAGGCGGATACACATTAAAGTCGTTCGTGGTTCCACCGGGTCCTTTTGTGATTAACGATCTGACCGGCGTATATTCTGGCGACATTATCTTAAAAATTTATGAAGAGGATGGTTCGGTAAAAGAACAGCGATTCCCCGTCGCCGTGCTGCCAAATTTATTGAAACCCGGAAATTATAATTACAATATCGCGGTGGGGAGTAAAGTTGACCAATACAGTAACAAGCGTGATGATGACAGCTTATTCGCGCAAATCACTTATGATTACGGTTTTGAGCCCTTTACGCTCAATACCTCTGCACTGGTCGATAAAAACTATAACAACATTGGTCTGGGTCTTATCCGCTCTTTCGGCTGGTTTGGCGCCGTGGCAATGAGTGGCAACCTGTCACAGGCAAAATACCATAATGGTAAAGCCATGAACGGCTTTAGCGCATCGGTGAAATATGCCCGCGCCTTAGGGGAAAACGCAAATTTACAGTTGATTGGTTATCGTTTTAACTCAGAAAACTATATTGATTACACGGATTTTAACTATCGCTATTACAGCCTGTTAAACAACAGGCCTAAACAGCGATACGAATCGATTATCACCTATCAGCTTCCGGAAATGAATGTGTTCTTCAACATGTCGGCCTGGAAGGAAGACTATTGGGACAGTTCCAGTGAGGTAGGCGCAAACCTGAATCTCAGTAAGAGCTTTAATAATATTTCTGTCTCTCTGAATGCCGGGTATTCCCGATTGCAGGGGATGGAAAACGATTATAACACCGGTATTTCACTGAGCGTGCCCTTTAGCGTATTTGATAAATCGCACTATAGCTTCTCTGGCATAAATTACGATCGCCGTAATGGTACGAATTTCAATACCGGTGTTTCGGGAAGCATTAATTCTCGCCTGAGTTATAACGCATCCATCAGTCAGTCACGCAACACCACGGGAAGCGCGATTTCAGCTTCTTATCTGTTTGATGAGGTTCAAACCTCGGCCAGCTATTCGCAAATGGGGAGCACGTCCAGCTCTTCCTTCCAGGTTGGCGGAAGTATTATCGGACTGCCAGATGCAGGTATTCTTTTTACGCCAGTGAAAAATGATGAAATTGCCGTTGTACAAATGGAAGATGTTCCAGGCGTCAGATTTAATGGTTCCATGCCTGGCGATAAAAAAGGGCGCGCTGTCATACCGTTAACCGCGTATAACAATAATACCATCACCGTCAATGCGGATAACTTGCCACAGAGCGTTGAGTTAACAGAAAACGCAATCAATGTGACGCCGACGGAAAACGCGATTATCTATAAGAAAGTGAAATACAGAAAAATTAACACGTATATCGTAAAAGTCATCAGCAGTAATGGTTTTGTTATTCCAATGGGAAGCATCGCTAAAAATGCAGAAAATCAGGAAATTGGTTACGTCAACAACGGCGGGATTCTGTTAATGAATCTTGAAGATAAAGATGAAGGGATCATTTCGGTTGGTGATTGCAAATTCGATTCACGATCGCTGCAGAAAGATATGGGTAAAGTACAGGAGATTAAGTGTGGCTAAGAACAATACACTGAGAAAGTTTTTCATTTCTGCATCACTGTTGTTATTTACAGCATCAAGTCATGCGGCGTTTGTCCTTAACAGCACACGTTATGTGTTTGATGAAAAAAGAGAGAATATCTCTGTACAGGTTGATAACCAGTCTACTCAGGAATATGGCGGACAGATATGGATTGAAAACCAGGACCAAAACGACAAGAACGTCTATTTTGTACCCAGCCCCACGTTCTTTAAAGTGGCCGATCAGCACAAACAGATCCTGCGTATCCTGAAAATTAATGATGCGCTACCAAAAGATAAAGAATCGCTTTTCTGGATCAACATCCAGGAGATACCCAAAGCACCAAAAGACGGCGTGAATGCATTATCCATTGCGCTACATACTCAGGTCAAAATGTTTTATCGGCCTGATGCCCTGAAAGAGAAAAGGGAAAACGCCGAACAGAATATTAAAATGATAAGCAGTGAGGGAAATACCGTTCTCTGGAACGACACCCCTTATTATTTTGCCATCATCAGTGTTAAACAAAACGGAACGCCCATTAAAGTTAGCGATGATATTAAAGATAAACTGTCTGTTTTTGCTCCAGGTGAAAAAGTGTCGCTGGGTAAGTTAATTTCCAGTAACAGCCTCAGTATTGTAGCATTTGATGATTATGGCGTTGACAAAGAGTATAAATTAAACAAATCCTGATTCGTGTAAGGTTTTTATTATGTGTAAATTCATATTTACTCTTTTTATCGCTTTATTATCACTATCTTCCTTACCTTCCAAAGCAGCTAACTGTAGTGGAGGTTCCATACTTTTTGATACAGATCCCAGTGATAAAAGTTACTGGAGGTATGGTTATACATCAGCAAATGATGATCCATTGTTAATAATGCGAGTAATCCTACAAGGTAAAATGACTTGTGATCCGGATTATACTGATGGTGCTGGACGCTCGGTGAATGAAATGCGCATGAATCTAACCAGTGGAACTTGTAAAAACTCTACCACCATAACGACACCCTATCCAGGTATTGAATGGAAACTGGAGGGGATGCGCTGTGAAGGCAATAACATTATCTCCAACAATGTTCAATCTAAGCCATGGGGGGATAATAATAGATACAACTGGCCCTCAGGCACTGTCTTGGGGAAAGCCAGTATTGTCGTAAATGATCAATATTGGATACAAAATAATCAAACCGGGCAATATACGGTTAATATCCAGCCGCTTTCGCAAGGAAATACACTAGTATACAGCACGGCGGTTAATGTAAGTTCTAAATTAGGGGGACCGATTCCTTTTATTTTTAAAGATACTGCGACCTGCGCAATGTCACTTTCTACAGAAAATTTAGATTTTGGTAAATTAACACCAAGTAATGTCAATAGTAACTCTTTATATAAAGAGTTAAAAGTCTATTATTCGTGTAAAAATAAAGCACTGATAAATGGATTATATGTTCGATTCGACCCGGAGAATGTAGTTGATGCGGCAAATGGTATGTTTAGTGCCAGTGATAGTGAGGGACGGAAGCTGAACTTCCAAATGACCAGGGTGTATGGAGATTTTCATACCGTCCCCCTTAATGCGAATTATAAAATTTATGAGCCGTCCAAAAAAGATCTTGATGCTACTGCGACATTCAGAATCTACGTCAAGCCTTCAACCCCATTTCCCGCCGGTAAGGTTTCTACCTACCTGAATGTTTCGCTAATATACCGATAGGCTGGATTAATTATGCACAAATGGTTAATCTTTTTTTTGATAATTTTTCCATTTCACAACGCATCTGCGTCGAAATCAGTGCAGAGGAGAGTGACGATAAACGCCGAGTTAGCCTTAAACACGTGCGCATTGTCACTCTCTCCGGCAAACCTGAACTTTCAACAAATCAGCTTTAGCCAGTTTGAAAACAACGCAACAACACCACAGACAGTTGATTTGAATATTGCTTGCAGTTGGCCAGCAACCGGGATCTCACTAAAATTCTCGCCTGCTGCTGGCGTTTCCAAGAGCAGCACTAACCTGATGAATACGGGGTTATCCGGTGTTGGGCTTGCGTTGTCATGGAAAGATCCAGCCGGCACAGATTTTAAGTCGCTAGAATTAAATAAGCCTTTTGCGCTCCCAACTGCATCAAGTAACAAAAATGAAACGCTTGGTCAGTTTCAACTGTTGCCTAAACAAATTCCGGGTGAAACGCTCCAGGCAGGGAATATTTCCACCAGTCTGACTGTCGAGGTGACCTATGATTGACAGGAGATGTCTTTTTTTCCCATTGCTGGCGGGACTGTTAAGCTCATTAACGGCGTTTAATAACCAGGCCGCACAAAAGGCAAGCGTAAGTCTCCCCATTGCAATGCAGGTCACTAATCCTCAGTGCCAAATCAATAAAGGGCTTGGCCTGCCTGAAACCGTGCAACTTCCGCTGATCACAACTTCAGGTGCCTTATTAGGTGATAGTAACGTTGAAGTTCCCATTGTGATTGACTGTGCCAGTGATATCACCAAATTTGAAGTTACCCTGGCAGGGGGCAGTAATTCGAAACTCAGCACGTCAAATAATAAGGTTGATATCACCTTGTCATGGAAGAAAGGTGGAGGATCCGTAGAATTCGGGAAGCCGGTCGAGCTGAGTAAAGCACCGTTTCTTGTGAGCCAAAAGCAATTTG
Organism: Citrobacter sp. RHBSTW-00986; assembly: GCF_013783065.1. Classification (NCBI taxonomy): domain Bacteria; kingdom Pseudomonadati; phylum Pseudomonadota; class Gammaproteobacteria; order Enterobacterales; family Enterobacteriaceae; genus Citrobacter; species Citrobacter sp. RHBSTW-00986. Next base: position 63,367 of record NZ_CP056200.1, read on the forward strand.
ATGGCTCCTTATTGGCCAGAGTGTCTCCACATACAGGGACCATACCGGCAGGTAATTACACAGCCAGTTTACCGGTGACGTTTACTTATTATTGAGATAGCATAACAAAAGCTGGGGAAATTCCCCGGCTTGTTAATCAATTAATCAAACACGCCATTGATAATTGCGGTCACTACTGAGGTGCTCAGTGCAATAAGAACGAAATCATTCCTTACTATTTTCCATTCATAGCCAGGATAATAAGGCCGTTGCCCCAACATCGATGCCGGAACCGTTTTTTTCGCAATGCCTGGTGGTAAGGAGCCACACCCCGTCAGGCCATAATTCACCGCCAAATGTCGGGCAGCCGAAAAACTGATATCAGAATCGACATGATCCGGTTTGCCATATTTTTTACGGTGATCGGATGATGCGTTATTTTTCTGACCCGCATTGCCTTTCTGCGCATTCCCTTTATTTCCGTGATTATCACTATTATTGCCATGGTTGCCACTATTACCATTGCCGTTCCCATTGCCTGGATTCGCCAGTGCCGGGGTGGCAAAGAGCGAAAGAGAAATGAGGGTTGCCAGTACAACTTTTAAACCATGCCGTGTACCTATGCCCCTGTTCATCACCCGTGCTGAGTGGCAGGTGCAGCGCTGAATCATCCAGTTTGCGGGTCGCCACCAGCAACACCCGGAATCCTTGCGCGTTGTAATCTTTCGTTTTCGCCAGCAGTAACTCACGACGGTTTCATTCAGCGCGACCACCTTGTCACCATCAGCATCTCTTCCACTGCGCCTTTGCAAATCAGACTATTATCACCGTTACGTACATCCTCTACCGACGCAGATACTAGGGTTATTTCTCTTTTTTTATCAGGTATTACAGGGGTTTTGTTGACTTCGAGGGAGCTCAGGAGAGGCATTTTGGCGGAAGATCACAGGAGTCGAACCTGCCCGGGAACGCTGGCGTCCCCAACTGGATTTGAAGTCCAGCCACCTCACCGGAGATGACGATCTTCCGCGCCTCGATTGCTACATGGAGGCGGGGCGCATTATAGCTACTTCCAAACGTTTCCACACCCCCTCACTCACTTTTTTAACTTCCGTTTCTCTATACCATGACCAGTTTCAAATAAATCCCCGCAAAATCCATTACTTACACTTAGACACATTTTTAGACGCTACGCTGATCACAGAAAACAAGAATCGTAATTTGATAACGAGATATCGGAATACCCGCGCTCACAGGGATGGTTTACAAGAACTGTAACCGGTATCAGGGCGTGTGAAAGTGCTAACAAGGATGCGTAATGAAAAGTGAAATTCTGTCTGTTAAAGAGAAGATTGGCTACGGAATGGGCGATGCGGCTAGCCACATTATCTTCGATAACGTCATGTTATATATGATGTTCTTCTATACCGATATTTTTGGTATCCCAGCCGGATTTGTCGGCACCATGTTCTTACTGGCCCGCGCGCTGGATGCCATCTCAGACCCTTGCATGGGGCTGCTGGCCGACCGTACCCGTTCGCGCTGGGGGAAATTCCGTCCGTGGGTGTTGTTCGGCGCACTGCCGTTTGGTCTGGTTTGCGTGCTGGCCTACAGCACGCCGGATCTCAGCCTGAACGGCAAAATGATTTATGCCGCAATCACCTACACGCTGCTGACCCTGCTTTATACCGTGGTCAATATTCCCTACTGCGCGCTGGGCGGCGTGATCACTAATGACCCAACGCAGCGTATCTCTCTGCAATCATGGCGCTTTGTGCTGGCGACGGCGGGCGGCATGCTCTCCACCGTGCTGATGATGCCGCTGGTGAATCTGATTGGTGGCGAGGATAAAGCGTTTGGTTTTCAAGGTGGGATTGCGGTGCTCTCCGTGGTGGCGTTCCTGATGCTGGCGTTCTGCTTCTTCACTACCAAAGAACGCGTGGAAGCGCCGCCGAGCACCACCTCTATGCGTGAAGACCTGCGCGACATCTGGCAAAACGACCAATGGCGCATCGTCGGCCTGCTGACCATCCTCAATATTCTGGCCGTCTGCGTTCGTGGCGGCGCGATGATGTATTACGTCACCTGGATTTTGGGTAAGCCGGAGGTGTTTGTCGCCTTTCTCACCGCCTATTGCGTCGGCAACCTGATCGGCTCTGCGCTGGCAAAACCGCTGACCGACTGGAAATGCAAAGTCAGCGTCTTCTGGTGGACCAACGCTGCGCTGGCGGTAGCGAGCCTGGCGATGTTCTTTGTGCCGATGCACGCCAGCATCACCATGTTTATCTTTATTTTTGTCATTGGTGTACTGCACCAGCTCGTTACGCCAATCCAGTGGGTAATGATGTCCGACACCGTTGATTACGGCGAATGGTGCAACGGTAAACGCCTGACGGGGATCAGCTTTGCGGGCACGTTGTTCGTGCTCAAGCTGGGTCTGGCGCTCGGTGGGGCGCTGATCGGCTGGATGCTGGCGGGCGGTGGCTACGACGCCGCAGCGAAAACCCAGAACAGCGCCACCATTAGCATCATCATCGCCCTGTTCACCATTGTCCCGGCGATTTGTTACCTGCTGAGTGCCGTGATTGCCAAACGCTTCTATACCCTGAAAACGCCGTATCTGACGGAAATTATGAGTCAGTTGGCTCAGGGCGCGCGCCGCAACCAGCAGGATTTCACGACGAAAGAATTACAGAACTAAGGAACTGACGATGAAAATTAGCGATGGTAACTGGCTGACCCAACCTGGCCTGAATTTAATACACCCAATTCAGGTGTTCGACGTTGAACAGCAGGGTAATGAGATGATTGTCTACGTTGCGCCGCGCGACGTGCGTGAACGTACCTGGCAACTGGATACCCCACTCTTCACCTTACGCTTTTTCTCGCCGCAGGAAGGGGTGGTGGGCGTACGTATGGAGCACTTCCAGGGCGCGCTGGATACCGGCCCGCATTACCCGCTGAACGTGTTGCAGGACGTCAATGTTGAGATGCGAAACACCGCTGAATTTGCCGAACTGAAGAGCGGCAATCTGAGCGTTCGGGTGACCAAAGGTGAGTTCTGGTCGCTGGATTTCCTGCGTAATGGTGAACGTATTACCGGCAGTCAGCTAAAGAATAGCGGTTACGTGCAGGATACCCACAGCGGGCGTAATTATATGTTTGAGCGTCTGGATTTGGGCGTGGGGGAAACGGTGTACGGGCTGGGCGAGCGTTTTACCGCGTTGGTACGTAACGGCCAGACGGTGGAAACCTGGAACCGCGATGGGGGCACCAGTACCGAGCAGTCTTACAAGAACATCCCGTTTTATCTCACCAACCGCGGCTACGGCGTGCTGGTGAACCATCCGCAGTGCGTGTCGTTTGAAATCGGCTCTGAGAAAGTGTCGAAAGTGCAGTTCAGCGTTGAAAGCGAGTATCTGGAATATTTCGTCATCGACGGCCCAACGCCGAAGGCGGTGCTGGATCGCTATACCCGCTTTACCGGCCGTCCGGCGTTGCCGCCAGCCTGGTCGTTCGGTCTGTGGCTGACCACGTCATTCACCACCAATTACGACGAAGCGACGGTGAACAGCTTTATCGACGGCATGGCCGAGCGCAATCTGCCGCTGCACGTCTTTCACTTCGACTGTTTCTGGATGAAGGCCTTCCAGTGGTGCGACTTTGAGTGGGACCCGGTGACCTTCCCGGATCCGGAAGGTATGATCCGCCGCCTGAAAGAGAAAGGGCTGAAGGTGTGCGTATGGATAAACCCCTACATCGGTCAGAAATCCCCGCTGTTCAATGAACTGAAAGCGAAAGGGTATCTGCTCAAGCGGCCGGACGGTTCCCTGTGGCAATGGGATAAATGGCAGCCGGGCCTGGCGATTTATGACTTCACTAATCCACAAGCCTGCGAGTGGTATGCCAACAAGCTGAAAGGTCTGGTGGATATCGGCGTAGACTGCTTCAAAACCGACTTTGGTGAACGCATTCCTACTGACGTTCAGTGGTTTGACGGTGCCGATCCGCAGAAGATGCACAACCATTATGCGTACATCTACAACGAACAGGTGTGGAACGTGCTGAAAGAAACCGTCGGTGAAGAAGAGGCTGTCCTGTTTGCTCGTTCAGCTTCGGTGGGCGCGCAGAAGTTTCCGGTGCACTGGGGCGGTGACTGCTACGCCAACTATGAATCGATGGCGGAAAGCCTGCGCGGTGGCTTGTCTATTGGCCTGTCCGGCTTTGGCTTCTGGAGCCACGATATCGGCGGCTTTGAGAATACCGCTCCGGCGCACGTCTACAAGCGCTGGTGTGCGTTTGGGCTGCTCTCCAGCCACAGCCGCCTGCATGGCAGTAAATCCTACCGTGTGCCATGGGCGTACGATGACGAATCCTGCGATGTGGTGCGCTACTTCACCGAACAGAAATGCCGCATGATGCCGTACCTGTATCGTGAAGCAGCGCGCGCTAATGCGCAGGGCACCCCGATGATGCGCGCGATGATGCTGGAGTTCCCGGACGATCCGGCGTGTGATTATCTCGACCGCCAGTACATGCTAGGCGATAGCGTGATGGTCGCGCCGGTGTTTAGCGAGGCGGGCGATGTGCAGTTCTACCTGCCGGAAGGACGCTGGACGCATCTGTGGCGTAATGATGAGGTGGCCGGCAGCCGCTGGCATAAGCAGCAGCATGACTTCCTGAGTCTGCCGGTTTATGTGCGTGACAATACCCTGCTGGCGTTGGGTAGCAATAACCAGAAGCCGGACTACGCCTGGCACGAAGGGACAGCGTTCCAGCTGTTCCATCTGCAGGAGGGGCGGGAAGCGCTCTGTGAAGTTCCGGCTGCTGACGGCTCGGTTATCTTCACGCTGAAGGCGACGCGTGTAGGTAATACCATCACTGTGAAAGGGAATGGTGAGGCACGTAACTGGACGTTGTGCCTGCGAAATATTCAGAAAATTGGCGGCATTAAATGCGGGTCGCATATGGGCAGCGAGCTGGGTGTAGTTATTACTCCACAGGGCAGTGAGCTGACGATTACCTTGTAAGCATGTGTCGACGTGGTGCCGGATGCGTCTTATCCGGCCCACGCCGCGAGCAGCGTTCCAGATCTGAAAATCAAAAACATCCCGACTTAAATTTTTACCTCACCATATTTGCGAGCGCTATCACTCTAATTCCCGCGAAAAATGTGATCTGCGCCGTAAATATCTCACTATTTCCTCTTTTTGTCTTATTTCTGTCCGGAATACAGGACACGATTTAGTATTGTTGGCGCATCGTAGTCCTCTTATATTTATCATCACGGATTACACGTGGAGCATAAATGCTTCTTTATTACCTAAATAATTCGAGTTGCAGGAAGGCGGCGACGCAGCGAATCCCCTGAGCGTACATAAGTACGTGACAGGGGGGAGCGAGGAAAGCCAACGCACATGCAGCTTGAAGTATGACGGGTATAGATATTTAATCTGGTATGTAATAAGGGTAAATAATGCAAATGATTACCTCGCGACAAAACAGATTATTAAAGTTTCTTCTGTCCCGTAAGGAATATGTTACGCTGCTAAAAATTGCCGAGTATTTATCTGTTTCAGAGAAGACCGTCCAGCGCGATCTGCGGTTACTGGAACAATGGTTATCGGAATGGAAAATATCTATCGATAAACGTGCCGGTGCGGGCGTGATATTAAGTGCCGATAACATTACGGACCTTTTATATCTGGATCAGTTATTAGGGTCGGAGGGTGATGATGCTGACGGCATGATGAATAATTCACGGCGGGTTAAGATAGCCTCGCAATTATTAAGTGAAACGCCGCATGAAACATCGATCAATAAATTATCCGAACGTTATTTTATTAGTAGTGCATCGATTGTTAACGATCTGAAAGTGATTGAATCGTGGATTACCCCGCTGGGCCTGTCGCTGATTCGCAGCCAGAGTGGTACACACATTGAAGGCAGCGAGAGCGGGGTGCGCCAGGCGATGGCGTCGCTGATTAACGGTGTGATTAACCATAATGAACCTGGAAGCGTGATTTATTCACGACTTGATCCGGGCAGTTATAAAGCGTTAGTGCATTACTTTGGCGAAGAAGACGTTTTATTTGTCCAGACGCTGTTGCAGGAAATGGAGAACGATCTGTGCTGGTCGCTGGGCGAGCCTTATTACGTCAATATCTTTACTCATATTCTGATCATGATGTACCGCATTACGCGGGGCAATGCGCTGCCGAGAAAAGAAGAAAGCATCACGTCATGTGATGAGAACATTTTTTCCATTGCCAGTCGCATGATTCAGCATATCGAAAAACGCATTGCCCACCCGCTGCCGGAAGACGAAGTCTGGTTTATTTATCAATATATTATCTCCTCCGGTATGGTGATTGAAGAGCATAACGATGTGAGCGTAATTGGCCATATGCACTCCAGCGACGAAGCACGCTTGATTACCCATCGGCTGATTGCCACCTTCGCCGAAATGGTTGACTGCGATCTTAGCCAGGACACTGCGCTGTATGACGGATTGCTGATCCATATTAAGCCGCTGATTAACCGCCTCAACTACCAGATCCGCATTCGTAATCCGCTGCTGGAGGACATTAAAGGCGAGTTGCAGGACGTCTGGCGTCTGACTCAGTGCGCGGTGAATCGGGTGTTTAGCGGCTGGGGCGAGCGGGCCGTGTCGGATGATGAGGTGGGATATTTAACCGTGCATTTTCAGGCCGCGATGGAGCGTCAGATAGCGCGTAAACGTGTGCTGCTGGTTTGCTCAACCGGTATCGGCACCTCTCACTTACTCAAAAGCCGCATTCTGCGCGCCTTTCCGGACTGGACCATCGTCGGCGTGGTGTCGGCAGGCAGCTTGCCCTCCGTCCTGACGGACGATATTGAACTGGTGGTATCGACGATCAATTTACCTGCCGTTGCCATGCCGGTCGTGTATGTCACCGCCTTCTTCAATGATGCGGATATTAAGCGGGTAACAGAAACGGTTATTACGGAAAAATTACATCGGGCGACGTCGCTGGTCGTTGAAAATTAATGTCTGAACTCCATGAGGTATGATTTATGGACATCACGAAAATACTCAATACAAATCGCGTTATTTTGGACATGAAGGCCACAAACAAAACGGAGGTTATTGAGGAACTGACGGATATTCTGCAAAAAGATGGGGCAATTAGCTGCCGGGAAACGTTTATTCAGGATGTCTGGCAGCGTGAATCAGAAGGCTCGACCGGCTTCGAAAATCATATTGCGATTCCGCACGGGAAATCCTCGGCGGTGGTCAATACCACGCTGGCGATTGGGCGTACCCGCCAGGATATTCCCTGGGAAACCCTGGACGGCAGCAACGTGCGCTGCATCATTCTGTTTGCCGTACGCCTTGAAGATCAAAACACTACCCATATTCGTCTGCTTTCGCAGGTTGCTGGCGCGTTGGCGGATGACGACATTATTGAACAACTGTTAGTCGAAAGCAGTCCACAGAAAATTATTGAGCTTTTTAGCCAATATGCTGAATCCAATGTCTGCTAAATAATACGTGGAGCATGTTATGAATATTGTTTGTGTTGCCGCCTGTACGGCGGGTATTGCGCACACCTATATTGCCCGTGAGAAGTTAATTAAAGGTGCTAAAGCGCTTGGTCATAATATAAGAGTAGAAACCCAGGGGACTATCGGCACGGAAAACGAACTGCTGACAGAGGACATTTCTGCTGCTGATGTCGTGATTCTCGCTGTGGATGTAAAAATAAAAGGGGAGGAACGATTTTTAAATAAACGTATTGTGCGAGTGAAAACTGAAATTGTCATAAAGTCGCCCATTCAGTTTCTTGAAAAGGTCGAAAAATCATTAGTTAATAATAACCAGTAGCGATCCCCATTCTGGAGGGATTTCACATGAGTGAAAATAAAATTCCGCTATCTCAGGAAATAAAAAGACATTTATTAACGGGGATTTCGTGGATGATCCCGTTAATTGTTGCCGCCGGGATCTGTATTGCTCTCGGGCAAATACTTGGCGGCACTAACGTGGGTGAAAAAACAGGAACCATCCCCTGGATGCTCAACCAGATTGGCGGTTGGGGGATGGGGTTAATCGTACCGCTGATTAGTGCGGCGATTGCGTACTCCATTGCTGACCGCCCCGGATTCGCGCCGGGTCTGATTGTCGGCTTTGTCTGCGGTGAAATTCATACCGGTTTTATCGGCGGGATGCTGGGCGGTTTTCTGGTCGGTTATACCGTCCTGCTGCTCAAGCGCTATATCCGTTTGCCGCAGTCGATGCAGGGGTTGATGCCCATCATGGTGTTGCCGGTACTGAGTACCGTCATTGGCGGCCTGTTGATGATGACGCTCATTGGCAAACCGATAGCCTGGCTGCAGGACGCGTTGATTCATCTGCTGGAGTCCATGCAGGGCGGGTCACGCTTTTTAATGGGGGCCATCCTTGGCGCAATGGCGACATTCGACTTTGGCGGACCGGTGAATAAAACCATGTCGCTCTTTGCTGACGGCATGTTGGTCAGCGGCGTGTACGGTCCGGAAGCGGTGAAGTTTGTCGGTTCGATGATCCCTCCGTTCGGCATTACGCTCTCCTTTTTGCTGACGCGTCACAAGTACACCCGCGCGGAGCGTGAGGCGCTGAAAGCGGCATTCCCGATGGGGATCTGCATGATTACCGAAGGGGTCATTCCCATTGCGGCGCGCGACCTGCTGCGCGTGGTGGGGTCCTGCGTGGTGGCCTCGGCGATAGCGGGCGGTCTGATTATGGTGTGGGGCGTCGAAAGCCCGGTACCGCACGGCGGCATGTTCGTGGTCCCGCTCTTTACGCATCCGCTGCTTTTTTGCCTGGCGCTGGGGATCGGCACGGTGATTTGCGGCGTCATGCTGTCGTTGTGGAAGAAACCGGTGACCGAACGTGACGAAGAGTTTGATGAACTTAGCGATCAAAAGCTGAAAGACGAAGAGATCACCTTCACCCTGGAATAACCGGAGGCCGTATGTTTGCCGATATGAAAAGCATGGTGACGAAAGCCTGGCGCGAGCAGTACGCGCTGCTGGCCATCAACTGTATGAACCTGGAAAGCGCCCGTACGGCGGTGCGGGTGGCTGAGAAACACCGTGCGCCCATCATTCTGAATCTGTATCAGGGGCATCTGGGCCATTTTCCTGCACCGATAGCGGTGGCGGTCGTCAAAACGCTGGCAGAGGAAGCGTCGATACCGGTCGCGCTGGCGCTGGATCATGGAAAGGACCCAGTACGCATTCGCCAGGCTTTTCGCGCCGGATTCAGCGGGTTAATGATCGACGCCTCCGCCTTTGCGCTGGAGGAGAACATTCGCCAGACCCGGGCGGTGGTTGAGCTCGCGGCCAGCGTTTCTCTGTGCGTGGAAGGTGAGCTGGGGCATCTGGCCGACGCCCCGCGCTATGATCACGCAGCTAACGCTGATTTGATGACCCAGGCCGCCGATGTGGAGCCCTTTATCCAACAGACCGGGATCGATTTACTGGCGGTCTCGGTCGGCACGGCACATGGCATGTACGCGCCCGGTGTCATACCCGCCATTGATTTCCAGCGACTGGAGGAAATTGCCCGTTTATCAACGGTGCCGCTGGCGCTGCATGGCGGCAGCGGGACGCCGTTTGACCAGCTACAGCGCTGCCCGACGTTTGGCGTCGCCAAGATAAACGTTGGCGCGGCGGTTTTCGAAGCCGGAAAGGCTGCACTACTGCATACCCTGTGTCGCGACACATCCGGTGAACTCGTTGATGCCCTGGCCCTGATGGAGCAGGCCTGCGAGGAAGCCATTATTCCGTACCTGCAGGCCAGCGGCGCTATCGACAAAGCCTGATTCATTTTCTGTAACGCCTTCTATGCCTCTGCGACGACGCACTGGCAGGGCTTTCTACACCCTGAAACTGGAGAATTAACATGTTAGTTTCGATGAAAGAATTACTGCAACCTACCCGTCAGCACGGTTTTGCCATCGGCGCATTCAACGTGGCGGACAGCTGCTTTGTACGTGCAGTAGTGGAAGAAGCGGAAGCAACCAATACCCCGGCGATTATCTCCATTCACCCCAGCGAACATGATTTTGTAGGCGATGCGTTTTTTAGCTACGTCCGTGATATCACTCTGCGCAGCCCGGTTCCTTTTACTCTGCATCTGGACCACGGCGCTTCGGTCGAGCATGTCCTGCGGGCGATTCAGTGTGGGTTTACCTCGGTGATGATTGATGGCTCGCTGTTGCCGTATGAAGAGAACGTGGCGCTGACCCGCGAAGTGGTCAAGCTGGCGCATGCGGTAGGCGTTTCGGTGGAAGGGGAACTGGGTACGATTGGTCAAACCGGGACGTCAGTGGAAGGTGGCGTATCGAAGGTCACTTATACCGATCCTGATCAGGCACAGGATTTTATCGCCCGTACCGGCGCGGATACGCTGGCGGTGGCGATTGGAACCGCACACGGCATCTACCCGAAAGGGATGCAGCCAGAGCTGCAAATGCACATCCTGCGCGAGATTGCCGGGCGAGTGGACATTCCGCTGGTGCTGCACGGAGGTTCCGCGAACCCGGATGCGGAAATTGCCGAATCCGTTACGCTGGGCGTTGGCAAAATCAACATTTCCAGCGATATGAAATACGCTTACTTCCAGAAAGTCCGCGAAATCCTGGCAAAAGAAACCTGGTGGGACCCGAACGTTATTTACCCGGAAGCCATTAGCGCCGCGCGGGATGTGATCCGCCACAAAATGAAACTGTTCGGCTCAACCGGCAAAGCGTCACTTTACTAACCGCATACAGGCGGGGTGACCCGCCTTTTTCGCAACAAGGAAAAGTGGAATGAAGCGTTCACACATTAATTATGCCGTCGATAAAGCGCATGCCATCGCCGAGACTTTTCGGGTTTGCCTGCCTGACTTTGCGTATTTTACGGCTGATGCCTGGCGGCAACAGGATCATACTCTGTGGCGTGAAGTGCTCGATCTCCAACTGGGCTGGGATATAACCGACTTTGGGCGCGGAGATTTTGCGCAAACGGGGCTGACGTTACTGACGTTGCGCAATGGTCAGTTAGGGTCAGCCAGCTACCCCAAACCGTACGCCGAAAAGATGCTGCAGATTCAGCAGGATCAGCAGACGCCATGGCATTTTCATCGCCATAAAATGGAAGATATCGTTAACCGCGGCGGCGGTGATTTATGTATGCAGTTGGCGTGGGCTACGCCCGATGACGGGTATGATGCTCGGCGCATTGTTGAGGTTAGCGTCGATGGTCAGCGGCGTTCCGTTGACGCTGGCGAGACGCTGGTATTGAAACCGGGGCAGGGGGTATGCCTGCCGCCGCGGTTGTATCATCGCTTTTGGGCGGAGAAAGCGTTCGTGCTGGGCTGGGAGATCTCGATGGTCAATGACGACCTGCATGACAATCACTTCCTTGAGCCAGGCGGTCGCTTCCCGGCGATAGAAGAGGATGAGCCGGTGAAGTGGCTGTTGTGCAGTGAATATGCGCGCTTACAGCGATAAACGGCGACCCGGTCGGCAAATCGCCGCCGGGCCGTCAGATTTTACTGCGCAGCGGGTGGGGCGGTAACTTCACTACCGGATACCACGCCCGCCTGCATGGTTTGCGTTACCTGCTGTTTCTCCACGTTCACCGCATGCAACTGGCCGCTGACCGTTGGCTTGAGTGGCGCATCGGCTTGAATATTGCCGCTGGCGGTAAGCTGGATGTTACCGTCGCCGGAAAGCGGCAGTGCGGGCCATCCCCACTGCTGCAGAATCGTCATTGGCACGCCGCGCCCGTTCAGGCTGACCTGAGTTTGACGCTGAGGCAACTGTGAAATACTGGCAGTGGCCTCCAGCAACCCTTTTTCCGTATAGGCGCTTAGTTCGCTGATATTGATGGTGCTGCTGTTCGCCGTCAGCGCCAGCGAAGGACGACGCACGTCGGTGCGGTTAAAGGTGCCGGCAGCGGCGTTGAGGTTAGCGCTCCCGCTCCAGATCCCCCACTGATTGTTCTGCACCAGCCCGAGGTTAGCACCGTAGCCGTCCAGCGCGGTGAGCTGCCATGGGAAGCTCGGGTCGATATCAATCACCAGATTACGGCTGGCGCTGAATTTCTTCAGCGTCAGGCTGGCTAGCCAGCCTGGTAGAGGTTTCATCCACAGCTGTTTCCAGTTTTCCGGCAGCGTGTACTCCAGACCGGCAATGGCAGCATCATCGAGGACCAGCGCTTTGTTGTTGCGCTGCCAGTTTCCGGATGTTCTGACCATTCCCCCTTCCCAGCGGGTGGTGAACTGGCGCAGCGCAATGCCCTGCGGCGAGAACTCGGCGTTCATAATCGGATCGAAAAAGTGCAGAGAGCCGTAGATAAACTCGCTGGCGTTCATCGACAGTTTTCCTTCCTGAGTTTGCCAGTCGTCCTTGCTGAAGGTCATGTTGCGCAAGCTCAGATCGAGATCCGTCACCGCCCAGTCAGGGCCTTGCAGACGGGCATCTGTTACTTCCAGACGACCAATTTGCAGGGAAGGAATAGTGCTTAACGGAGCAAAAAACTCGGCCAGAGATTTGTCGCTTTGCAGCCGAATATCGTTCAGGCGCAGATTCTCTACTACCCAACTACCGTCGGCATTGCGTTGCGCCACGCCGGTTAATGCGCCACGCGCCACGTCTGCGCCAATATTGCTCAGCATCACACGGTCATGGTCAATACTGCCTTCAATCAATACGTTGGTCGTGGGGACGTCGTTCAGCGTCAACGAACTGGCGCTGAGCTGAATTTGCGCTTTACTCCCGAGAATTTTACCCGCCTCAGGACTCCAGGGAATGACTCCGCCGTTAACGCGCTGCGCGCTCAGGGTCCACTCGCTACCGGGACTGTTAAGCGCCATATCTTGCAATTGCAGGCGATCGGCCTGGAACGGCAGCGGCGCAGTTTGCTGGGAAAGATTCAGCGTGCCGTTTTGCAAAAGAATGGTGTCTACGTGCAGCGGGTCGGTGATTTGGCGGCTGCTCAGTCCAATATCGACCGTTTTGGCGACCAGCGTTGCGGGCTGACCATCCCGGCCAAAGGTGACGTTTTCCAGCAGAATATGGGAAGGAGAAGAAAACCGGTGATCGATGGCATCAAATGCCAGATGGTAGCTGCTGTTCTGCGAAACCCAGGCGCTGACGTGCTCTGCGCCCCAGCGGGTTTGCAGTAGAAAATATAAGCCGAGGATCGCCACTGCAAGGGCGATCAGCACGTAAAGAAGCAGCTTTCCAATAAATTTCATGGTCTTCCATCCCGCGAAGTGCACATAGTCAAGTTATGCACGATTTAGGCGCAATGCTCAAGGCGGGAATGGTGAAAGAGCGTTACAGCGGCGTTGATTCAGAATCAACGCCGCATTTTGCTTATTGCTTCTCTGGTGGGAACACCAGATTCAGAACGATAGCGGTAATACCGCCTGCGGCAATGCCGGAAGAGAGCAGGTTTTTCACCCAGTCCGGAGCGAACTGCAGGATCAGCGGCTGCTGGGAAACGCCGAGGCCGACGGCCAGCGACAGCGCGATAATCAGAATTGCGCGGCGGTTCAGCGGTTCGCGGGATACGATACGCACGCCGGATGCCGCGATAGTACCGAACATCACCAGCGTAGCACCGCCGAGTACCGGCTCAGGAATATGCTGTACAAAACCGCTGACCGCCGGGAATAGGCCCAACGCGATCAGCATCAGCGCAACCACAAAACCAACGTAGCGGCTGGCAACGCCCGTTAACTGAATAACCCCGTTGTTTTGTCCAAAACAGGAGTTCGGGAAGGTGTTGAATACGGCTGAAACAAACGAGTTCAGACCGTTCGCCAGTACGCCGCCTTTCAGGCGTTTCATATACAGCGGACCAGAAACGGGCTGCTCGGAGACATCGGAGGTGGCCGTAATATCACCGATGGTTTCCAGCGAGGTAATCATAAACACCAGCATTAGCGGCAGCAGTAAGCTCCAGTCGATACCCAGGCCATAATACAACGGCGTTGGCACCATCAGCAGGTCCTGACTTACCGGCGCGGTATTTTGCGGTAGCATATCCATAAACCACGCCAACAGGTAACCTGCCGCCATCGCAATAACCAGTGACGCAACGCGCAGGTACGGGTTGCGCTGGCGGTTAAGCAGGATAATCAGCGCCAGCACGACGCCTGCCAGCAGTAAATTCTTTGGCGCGCCAAAGGTGTTGTCGCTCATTGCCGCATAGCCGCCGCCAATCGACGTCAGACCCACCTGAATCAGCGACAGGCCGATAATCATCACCACCACGCCTGAGACCAGCGGGGTAATGATACGACGCGCCAGATGCAGTACACGTGAGATAACCATCTCAGTGCAGCTTGCCAGCATCAGTGTACCGAACAGCGCCGCCATCATGGTTGGGACATCTGCACCACCGGTTTTTAGCGCTGTACCGCCCATAATCAGTGGCGCAACAAAGTTAAAGCTGGTGCCCTGAATGGATAATAGCCCTGAGCCGACCGGCCCCCAGGCTTTGATCTGAATGATAGAAGCCACGCCGGAAGCGAACAGCGACATACTGATTATGTGTTGAGTATCCTGAGCCGGTAAACCGAGCGCCTGGCAAATTAACAGCGCTGGGGTGATTACCGCGACGAACATGGCCAGCAGGTGCTGACAGGCGGCAAACAGGGTCTGGGCTAGCGGGGGGCGATCTTCAAGACGGTAAATCAGTTCACTGTTGTGAGTCTGCGCAACCGGTTGCGCATTTGTTGACTCTACGGCGTTAACGGACATCAGAGGCAATCCCATGGTGGAAAAGCGGTGATTTTATCTGACCATGGCGGAAATGCAAACGTTTGCTACCAGGTGTTCTTAATATTTAAAACGGATAAACAAACATTTTTATATAACTTTTCATGATTTTCTGCTTAAAATCCACACCGAAAACTCAATAAGAGCTAAAAATCGGTCTGGAATGCATCGTGCGTGATTGTGCTAAACGCACTAATGGAGTTGTAAATGTTTTATCTCGATACGTTATCAACGCTGGTTGCGGCAACCCTTGTGTTGCTGCTGGGACGTAAGCTCGTCCAGTCTGTTTCCTTCCTGAAAAAATACACCATTCCCGAACCTGTAGCTGGCGGATTGCTGGTGGCGATTGCGCTGCTGGTGCTGAAAAAAAGCATGGGTTGGGAAGTGAACTTCGATATGACCCTGCGCGATCCGCTGATGCTGGCATTCTTCGCCACTATCGGCCTGAACGCCAATATCGCCAGCCTGCGCGCGGGTGGCCGCGTGGTGGGTATCTTTCTGATTGTGGTTGTTGGCCTGCTGCTGATGCAAAACGCCATCGGTATTGGTATGGCGACTCTGCTGGGTCTGGATCCGCTGATGGGTCTGATCGCCGGTTCGATAACCCTCTCTGGCGGGCATGGAACCGGGGCCGCATGGAGCAAACTGTTTATTGAGCGCTATGGTTTCGCTAATGCGACGGAAGTGGCGATGGCTTGCGCAACGTTTGGCCTGGTGCTGGGCGGATTGATTGGCGGCCCGGTGGCCCGCTATCTGGTCAAACACTCTACCACGCCAGACGGCATGCCGGACGATCAGGCTGTGCCTACCGCATTTGAAAAGCCGGATGTCGGACGCATAATCACTTCGCTGGTGCTGATTGAAACCATTGCGCTGATCGCTATCTGTCTGACGGTGGGTAAAATCGTTGCACAAATGCTGGTCGGAACGGTGCTGGAACTGCCGACTTTCGTCTGCGTGCTGTTTGTTGGGGTGATCCTCAGTAACGGCCTGGCGTTAATGGGTTTTTATCGGGTGTTCGAGCGCGCGGTTTCGGTGTTGGGTAACGTTAGCCTGTCGCTGTTCCTGGCGATGGCGCTAATGAGTCTGAAGCTGTGGGAGCTGGCTTCTCTGGCCCTGCCGATGCTGGCAATCCTGGTTGTGCAGACCATTTTCATGGCGCTGTATGCGATATTCGTCACCTGGCGCATGATGGGTAAGAACTACGATGCCGCCGTGCTGGCAGCCGGACACTGCGGTTTTGGCCTCGGTGCGACACCCACGGCGATTGCCAACATGCAGGCAATTACAGAACGTTTTGGACCATCCCATATGGCGTTTCTGGTGGTGCCGATGGTGGGGGCGTTCTTTATCGATATCGTCAATGCGCTGGTGATTAAGCTGTATCTGCTGCTGCCGATTTTTGCGCAATAATGTCTGTGCGGCGGAGTCACATCCGCCGCCGCTATGAATCGACTATGCGTTGGAGTAGCGCTCGGTTTCCGGCATCCAGCGTTCAATCAGCGCCACAGCTTGTTGCGGATAACGTTCGTGAATATGACGGGCAATGCGCTGAACTTCCGGGATAATCGCCTGATCGCGCAGTAAATCTGCGACTTTGAATTCTGCCGTTCCGGTCTGGCGCGTACCCAATAGCTCGCCGGGCCCGCGGATCTCTAAATCTTTTTGCGCGATCACGAATCCGTCGTTGCTGTCGCGCAGAACCTGCAGACGTTTTTGCGCGGTTTTTGACAACGGCGATTTGTAGAGCAGGACGCAGTGGGAGGCCACCGCGCCACGACCTACGCGACCACGTAGCTGGTGCAACTGCGCCAGGCCCAAGCGCTCCGGGTTTTCAATAATCATCAGGCTGGCGTTAGGTACGTCTACGCCCACTTCAATCACCGTGGTGGCAACCAGCAGCTGCAATTCGCCCTGCTTAAAGGCCGCCATTACCGACTGCTTCTCTGCGGGCTTCATACGGCCGTGTACCAGGCCAATATTCAGCTCTGGCAGCACCAGTTTAAGCTCTTCCCACGTGGCTTCAGCCGCCTGAGCTTCTAACAAATCAGACTCCTCAATCAGCGTACAGACCCAGTACGCCTGGCGCCCTTCATGGGTACAAGCGTTGCGCACGCGGTCAATAATATCGCTGCGGCGGGTATCCGGAATCGCCACCGTGGTGACCGGCGTACGCCCCGGAGGGAGTTCGTCAATGACCGACGTGTCGAGATCGGCATAGGCGGTCATTGCCAGCGTGCGCGGGATTGGGGTGGCGGTCATGATTAGCTGGTGTGGATGGAAACCCTGCTGCTGACCTTTCTCCCACAGCGCCAGGCGCTGATGTACGCCAAAACGGTGCTGTTCGTCGATGATAACCAGTGCCAGTCCGTTGAACTGCACCTGTTCCTGGAAAATTGCGTGCGTGCCGACAATCATCTGCACCTCACCGCTGGCGATAGCTTCCTGCTGTGCCTGGCGCGCTTTGCCTTTCTGTTTACCTGCCAGCCAGCCTACTTCAATACCCAGTGGCGCGAACCAGTTGCGGAAGTTATTGGCGTGCTGTTCAGCCAGCAGTTCGGTGGGGGCCATCAGCGCAACTTGCTTACCATGTGCGATGGCACGTAGGGCGGCCAGCGCCGCAACCAGCGTTTTACCTGAGCCGACATCGCCCTGCACCAGACGCATCATGGGGACATCCAGTGCCATATCGCGTTCGATCTCAGCGGTAACGCGGGCCTGGGCGCCGGTGGGTTTAAACGGTAGAGCCGCCAGCAGCTTATCTTTCAGCGCGTTGTTTGCGAGCAGCGGCTGGGCGTGGAAACGTTGCGCCCCGGCGCGTAGTGCCAGCATGCTGAGGTTATGCGCCAGCAATTCTTCCAGAATCAGACGTCGCTGTGCTGGATGCTGACCGGTTTCCAGATCGCTCAACTGCAGTGACGGCGGTGGACGGTGCAATGTGCGCAGAGCTTCTGGCAGGCTCATCATACCTTGCAACAACTCTGGCGGCAGCAGTTCGGCAATGGCGCAGGTATCGAGCAGGTCCAGCGCTTGATCGGTCAGTTTGCGCAGCGTGGCCTGCTTCACGCCTTCGGTGGTTGGATACACCGGTGTGAGCGTTTCCTGCAATTCCGGCGTGCTGAGATCGCCCTGCACGCGATACTCCGGGTGGATCATCTCTGCGCCGTATTTTCCGCGTTTGGCTTCGCCATAGGCCAGCACCCGGCGACCGGTGGCGAGACTATTTTTCATTGCGGCGCTGAAGTTGAAAAAGCGCATGGTGAGAATGCCGGAGCCATCACTGATCTGACAGGTCATCATCCGGCGTCCGCCGAAGGTGATATTGCAGTTCAGCACTTCGCCTTCTACGGTGGCGTAAACGCCCGGCAGCAGTTCGCCAATCGGGTACAGGTGCGTGCGGTCTTCGTAACGCAGAGGGAGGTGGAGCAGAAGGTCCTGCACGGTGTGCAGGCCAATTTTCGCCAGTTTACTGCTTTGCGCTGCGCCAACGCCGGTCAGAGAATTGAGTGGGATGGCATCCAGTAAACGGCCTTTCATCGCGTTTATCTCGCAGATTGCATAGTGGCCCACCACGTTGCATCGGCTTCAATTTCGCCCTGCGTGTTTACGTGGGGGTAGGGAAGACCTTTGCGCTTAGCGACATTCGCCAGCACCGGATAACCGCCTTCAAACAGCAAACGCTGCTGCTCATCTTGCGCCAGCATGCTGTTTTCTCGTCGGTACATGCCGGCGTTTTGCCGCTGGCGCTGTGCTTCGTACAGAATCAGCGCGGAGGCGACCGAAACGTTCAGCGATTGCACCATGCCAGTCATGGGAATGATGATGTCCTGATCCGCCAGATCCAACGCTTCCTGAGTGATGCCGGTTTTCTCCTGGCCCATCAGGATGCAGGTGGGGCGCGTGTAATCAATCTCGCGAAAATCCACGGCTTTATCTGACAGATGTGTTGCCAGAACCTGCATACCCTGGCTTTTTAAATGTGTGACCGCATCGCCAATAGTGCGGTGAGTCTTCACCTGTACCCAACTGTTGCTGCCTGCGGCAGAAGAGGCCATGGTGCGCATACGGCTACCAGGCCAGACGGCGTGGACTTCATGCACGCCGACCGCGTCTGCAGTACGAATGATTGCAGAAACGTTATGAGGTTTGTGGACCTGCTCCATGCAGACGGTCAGATCGGGCTGACGACGTGCGAGCATCTCGCAAATACGTGCATAACGTTGAGTATTCATAAAACGTGTTCTAGTTACGGTTACGGGTGACTTTTATCACGTCCGGCATGACGCGGATTTTGCGCATGATATTCGCCAGGTGCACGCGATCTCGAGCGGTCAGGCGAATAAAGGCGCTATAGACGCGGCCATCTTTCTCTTCCGTATTCAGACTTTGAATGTTGGAGGTGGTCGTGTTGATTGCCGCCGTCAGGTTTGCCAGAGCACCCTGGTGGTTAAACATATCCACCTTAATCTCGGTGATGAACTCCTGCTCTGTCTCTTTATCCCATTCCACCGCCATAAACTTCTCTGGCTCTTTTTGATAGCCACGAATGTTACGGCAGGATTCATGGTGAATCACCAGACCTTTACCCGGGCTGACGTGGGCAATGATTGGATCGCCAGGAATCGGACGACAGCATTTCGCGAAGGTGATCAGCACGCCATCTGCGCCTTTGATCGGCAGATGACCGTGACCAGATTGCGCTGGCACGTTTGCCGTTGCTTCGCCCTGCTGGAGGTTTTTCGCTACCACCACGCTCATGGCGTTACCCAGACCGATTTCCGCGAGCAGATCGTCAAGGGTGGCGAGCTTCATGCGTTCAAGCTCACGCTGGATGCTCTCTGGCGGGATCTCAGCCAGTTTACGGCTACCGCCTAAGGCATGGTTGAGCAGTCGACGACCCAGACTGACGGAATCATCGCGCTTGAGGTTTTTCAGCAGTTGGCGAATTTTGGCGCGCGCTTTCGAACTGACGACGAAGTTGAGCCACGCTGCATTCGGACGGGCGCCCGGAGCGGTAATAATCTCAACGGTCTGGCCGCTAAAGAGCGGCTGCGAAAGCGGGTAAGGTTGTCTGTCGACGCGTGCGCCGACGCAGGCGTGACCGATATCGGTATGCACGGCGTAGGCGAAGTCGACAGGCGTTGCACCGGCAGGCAGTTCGACAATGCGCCCTTCCGGTGTGAAAACATAAATCTCATCCGGGAAGAGATCAGATTTGACGCTTTCAATAAATTCAAACGAGCTACCGGCGCTCTGCTGCAGTTCCAGCAGGCTTTGCATCCAGCGTTGAGCGCGGATTTGTGCGGTGGTGCTGCTTTCGCCGCCGTGCTCTTTGTAAGCCCAGTGCGCTGCTACACCCATTTCTGCCATCTGGTCCATGTCTTCGGTACGAATCTGTACTTCAACCGGGACGCCGTGAGGGCCGATCATTGAGGTGTGCAAAGACTGATATCCGTTCGCTTTCGGAATGGCGATATAGTCTTTCACGCGACCAGGACGAGGTTTGTACAGGCTGTGCATCTGGCCGAGTACGCGATAACAGGTATCGGAATCATGAACGATAACGCGAAAAGCGTAGATATCCATGATGGAGTGAAAACGCTGCTCTTTGAGCACCATTTTGCAGTAAATAGAGTACAGGTGCTTCTCGCGGCCACTTACGCGACACGGAATGCCTGCCTCCTGTAAACGCCCTTCGATTTCCGAGAGGATTTTTTGGATCATCTCTTTGCGGTTGCCACGAGCGGCTTTAACCACTTCTTTAATCACGCGATAGCGGTTCGGGTACAGCGCTTCAAAACCCAGCTCTTCCAGCTCGGTTTTAATGTGATGAATACCTAAACGGTGTGCCAGCGGACTATAGATTTCGAGGGTTTCACGGGCGATGCGGCGACGCTTGTCCGGGCGTAATGAGCCCAGCGTGCGCATGTTGTGGGTACGGTCAGCGAGTTTGATGAGAATGACGCGGATATCCTGCACCATCGCCATAATCATCTTGCGAAAGTTTTCGGCTTGCGCCTCTTTCTTATCGCGAAACTTAAGCTTATCAAGTTTCGACACCCCTTCTACCAGTTCAGCAACGCTTTTACCAAAAAGCTGTTCCATGTCCTGGTAGGTGGCAGGGGTATCTTCAATCACGTCATGCAGCAGCGCAGCCATCAGCGTTTCATAGTCGAGTTTCATCTCGGCCAGAATGCAGGCTACCGCTACCGGGTGCGTGATATAGGGTTCACCGCTTGAACGTGTCTGGCCCTCGTGAGCGTCACGTGCAACGAGATACGCCTGCCGAAGACGCTTAATCTGGTCTTCCGGCAGGTAGTTTTGAATCAGTTGATTCAGGCTTTCAAACAGATACAAGGGCGACCCGCTTTGTGATTAACGACGACCTTCAGCAATAGCGGTAACGGCTTGTAATTCAGCGGCTTCCTGCTCTTGCTGTTCCTGGCGCTCACGCACGTCGAGGATCTGGTTGTTGATCAGACCTTCTTCGATTTCGCGCAGCGCGATAACGGTAGTTTTATCGTTTTCTTCCGGTACGAGCGGATCCTTTCCGCCTACCTGCATCTGACGAGCGCGACGCGCGGCGACCAGTACCAGGTCAAAACGGTTACCAATTTTCTCTACAGCGTCCTGAACAGTTACGCGTGCCATACTTAAAATGCTCCACAGGTGAAGAAATGACTGGGCATGATACTGAATGTGGGTTCAGTCTGCCAACAGTTTGCTGATTAAAGCGTCATGACGCTGCTTTTGGCGGCTCATGCGCAGACGTTCGGCGCGAATGATAGTTTTCAAATCGCCCAGGGCGGTATCGAAATCATCATTCACAATAAGATAATCATATTCGGCGTAATGGCTCATTTCTGCAACAGCTTGCGCCATACGTTTTGCGATCACGTCTTCGCTATCCTGACCGCGGCCACGAAGACGGCGATCCAGCTCAATCTTAGATGGCGGCAAAATAAAAATACTGCGCGCATGCGGCATTTTTTGACGAATTTGCTGCGCACCTTGCCAGTCGATATCTAAAAAGACGTCTACGCCGGATGCTAATACTTGCTCAATGGTCTCACGCGAGGTGCCGTAGTAATTACCGAAAACCTCAGCGTGTTCCAGGAACGCGTCTCTGCCAATCATGGTTCTGAATTCGTCATGGTTCACAAAAAAATAGTGTTCACCGTGCACTTCCCCCGGGCGCGGTGCGCGCGTGGTGTGCGAAACAGAAACCTGGGTGTCATACAACGGTTGGGTCTTTAATAAAGCCTGAATCAGGCTGGATTTACCCGCGCCACTGGGGGCAGAAACAATATAAAGCGTGCCTTGAGCCATGAGTATCTTAATGTATGTGATTGTCGAAAGAGAGCCTACATACGGGCTTATTATACACGTAGCCGCTATGTGACGTAGCCCTTGTCACACTTTTTGCGCATGTTTATTGCGTTTTGCGTACCAGTTTCCTGTTTTATCCGCGATTTGCAGCAATTCGTGCAAATGTCAGGAACGTTGCTCGCAGGATGATTTTTTGCCGCTCTGTTTCCATTTCAATTCGCGTTATATCTGCCGGGAAACGTACTGTTCAGCGGAGATAGCATGGGATTATGGAAATGCATAGGGCTGGTTTTGCTAATGTGGTATCTACCCTCATGGGCGGTATGCCCCGTCTGGTCGCCTGCCAGGGCACAAGAGGAAATTTCACGACTACAGCAGCAGATAACACAGTGGAATGACAGTTACTGGAAACAAGGGGAAAGTGTCGTAGACGACGCCGTTTATGACCAGCTCAATGCGCAGCTCATCCAGTGGCAGCGCTGTTTTGGCGATGAAGCCCCACCAGATCTATCTGCGCCCCCAATAAGTGGAACCGTCTCGCACACCGTTCCCCACACGGGAGTTCGAAAACTTGCCGATAAGCAAGCGCTACAGCAATGGATGCATGCTCGTAGCGATCTCTGGGTGCAGCCGAAGGTGGATGGCGTGGCGGTCACGCTGGTTTATCGCAATGGAAATCTGATACGGGCGATTAGCCGTGGTAACGGTCTGAAAGGCGAAGACTGGACGCAAAAGGTTCTTCAGATCCCTTCCGTTCCACGTACTACCAGCGGGCTGCTTTCTAACAGTACGTTGCAGGGGGAGATATTTTTGCAGCAACAAGGGCATATTCAGCAGCAGAGAGGGGGAATGAACGCCCGCTCAAAGGTTGCTGGAATGATGATGCGCCAGAGCAACCCGGAAATGTTACGCTCGCTGGCTATTTTTATCTGGGCCTGGCCTGATGGTCCAGTTGCCATGTCGGAAAGACTTGAGCAACTCACTGCTGCCGGGTTCAGTTTCACGCAACGATATACTCAGGCCGTGAAGAGTGCGGATGACGTCGAGAAGGTGCGCGCCAGGTGGTGGACTTCAGCGTTACCTTTTGTGACGGATGGTGTGGTGGTGCGAACGGGAAAAGAACCGCGGGCGCAATACTGGCTACCCGGACAGGGAGACTGGCTGGCAGCGTGGAAATATCCTCCCGTGGCCAGGGTATCTGAGGTGACGGGTATTCAGTTTTCCGTTGGCAAAAGCGGGAAAATTGCGGTGGTTGCATTGCTGGTCCCCGTCATGCTGGATGATAAGCGGGTGCAGCGCGTCAATATTGGCTCAGTACGGCGCTGGAATGAATGGGATATTGCGCCTGGCGATCAGATTCTGATAAGTCTGGCCGGACAGGGGATTCCCCGTATAGATGAGGTGGTCTGGCGCAGCACCCAGCGTAATAAGCCAGCACCACCTGAGGGGCGCTTCAATTCACTAACTTGTTTTTATGCCACAGCGGAGTGTCAGGAACAGTTTGTTGCCAGGCTCGTCTGGCTGGGGGCCAAAGATGTGTTAGGGCTGGAGGGTATGGGCGAGGCGGGATGGCGGGAGCTACATCAGACGTATCGCTTTGAACATATCTTTTCCTGGCTTGGATTAACGCAGGAGCAGCTACAGTCCACATTTGGCGTGAACAAAGGGGGGAAGCTGTGGCATCAGTTCAATCTGTCACGCCATCTTCCATTTACGCGCTGGGTGATTGCCATGGGAATACCGTTAACACAGGCAACGTTGAATGCCAGTCGGGATGGATCGTGGCAGCAGTTACGGGAACGCAGTGAACAAAGCTGGCGGCAACTTCCTTTCATGGGGGAGCGACGGGCACGACAGGTTATTCAGTGGCTGGAGGATAAAGAGATCACAGCGCTGAGCAACTGGTTAGCTGCTCAGCGGATCACGGGCTTTATGCCTTAATGGCCTTCATGGCGATAGTAAAATACCGGCAGCCCCAACTTCAGGCGCAGGGCCAGTAGTCGGGCGGTAAAGCCGAAGAGCAGGGTAGAGATCACCACCACATCGTGGCTGGAGACATAATGTTGCAGCACGATATACAGCACAGCAGCGGCAAATGAAACGCCGGCATACAGTTCTTTCTGGAATACTAACGGGATGCGTTTGCAGAACATGTCACGTAATACACCACCAAAGACTCCGGTAGTGACCGCCGCGACCACGGCAATAATCGGTCCATGACCCATATCCAGCGCCACCTGGGCGCCAATAATAGAAAAGACCACCAGGCCCAGCGCATCCAGGACGAGGAATATTTTACGCAGATAGGGCATGACGGGGGCAATAATGGTGGTGAGTACCGCAGCGGTCGCCACGATAATGACGTATTCAGGGTGCTTTACCCAGCCGAGCGGATAGTGGCCGAGAAGAATGTCGCGTACCGAGCCGCCGCCAATGGCCGTCGCGGTGGCAATGATAATGACGCCAAATGTATCCATACGGCGACGCCCAGCCGCAAGCGCACCGGTCATGGCTTCGGCAGTAATACCAATTAAATATAAAACGTGTAACAGCATGTATTCCCCCTGATTTGCTGGGGCTAAGGTTAACGATTTGTGCGCATTGTCACGATTGAGATTTTCTAAGGTGAAGTGATTTTAATAACTACAGCTAATGTGAGTTTTCTGTAAATGCGTTATGGCATGCGCTTTACTTTATGAATGGTGACAATAAATGATGAGAAAATATAATTCGAACTGGATGGATCACAACCGAAGTGTTGGGAAAAACACGTAGCCCCTCGTTTATGGGGGCTACGTGGAATGGAGTTTACTCGATTGAATCTGTTAGTTGACTATGTGCCTGTAAGTCTTGTTATTGTTGGGTTTTCTTAATTTGAATATTTCATTGGGTACATGTATGGGTACACGTTTTTTGAAGGTGCTTCCCAAATGCTGTGCGTTTTTATTCTTTGGTAAAGAATTGTAAGCCATGAGTTATGCGGCCACATTGATTGGCTTTTTCTGCTTTGGTGGATTTTGTGGCACCTCATCAATATTCATGACTGACACAAATCTGTAAGTCATCGCCTCAGCGTACGCCTGTGTGAAGCCGTAGCGCCTCAGTTCATGGATTAACGCTTCGTCATCCAGTTCCAGCCCGAAAACCTCCTCAGCGATAGCGGAGGCAATTTCCAGACGGGTACTGTTAGGCAGCCGGTTCACGTTCAGCATTGGGCGCACTCCAGATAAAAGAAACCGCCTTTCGGCGGCGCTTAGCAGGGATGGGGATTCAGGGGCGATACACCATGAGATAGCAGTACGTCATTAAGCAGAGCGCATAGGCTTCCGTCATGCTTTCCCCGCATAGAAATTGGCGTTAAAAACCTTCTGGCTCATCGGGGCAGTGTCAGACTTGCCGTAGAATTTCGCATTGAAGTCATGTTGCCCGGTTCCACCCATCGCAGTGCTTTCACCTTCACGCGCCAGACGTGCTTTTTTGAGCGCAGCCATTACAGATGATTTACTCATTTACAGGCTTCCCGCTCGTGAGATGGAAGTAAACCCGCGCCCGGCTCCGCTACGGCTCAGGGCATTCAGCGCAGGCGTTAATGATTCAGCAGTCCAGCCGATCACACCATTAACTGAACGGGGCAGTGGGAAATTGCCAGCATTTGCCCATGCCTTTAACTGGTCTACGGTCAGTGCTTTCCCATACTGGCGCTGATATCGCTCGCATACCTGCTCCGGGCTAACCAGTTTGGTGGCACTCAAGCCCAGCGGGGAAACATGCTCGAACTCAATCGCACGAGAAAACCAGCCGTTTCCGGCAGCATATAAACCAGATGCGTGGCGTGCGGATTCGGCAGTTTTGCGTTGTTGTTCTGCGGTTCGACGTTGCTCAAGGAGGATTGAAGTTACTTCATTCATTCGGGTTCACCATAGCGCAGTAATTGATGATTAATTATACCAAATGTACTAGCTCGGTAGTACATGAAAGGTTAAAATAAATGCGTCGGCTCATCCATCCGGCATCAAAAGAAGCGTAGTGAACCGGAACAGCCTCGCAGCAATGCGGGGCTTTTCTGTTTCTGGTGGGTATACATGATTTATCTGAGGTCAGTAGCAACCAAAATTGATAACTATTGCTAACTATTTTCCGGCTAACCACATGTAAAGGGTCAGCAAATGTAAGCCATAGGTAGGGGTAAAATCAGGGTGCCTAATGGTAAACTACAGGCAAAAAATAAATGAATACGAGGAGTGATTAATGTCAGGCCGAAATATCGGCCTGACTGGTAGGTGTACTTCTTTAAGATGAAAAGTATTAATATAAATAATCCGTACAAAAATCTCGAAAATGTTATCTTATTACAACTTTAATGATTTTCTTATTCGCTTTGAAAGTACAAAGGGCTTCATTGTGTACTGTCATACTATATTTATTCTCAGCGGTAAATTTAAAATAAACAGCATATCCGTTTAAATCATTCTTCATGTTTGTTTTTAAGCTACCATAGTCAATTTCAATGGTATCTGGTAGTTTGAGTCTTGCTATTACGTTGTTTACACATGTAGCCTCAAGTTCGCTAGTGAGTTTTCGTTCAGCATTTTCAGCGGCTTCGGATGCGATCTGCTCCGCTGTTTTAGGCTTCTCTGGAGCATTTATAACACTTAGAACTCCTAAAGCAAACAAACAAAAAAATGTCACTCCAAGCGCGATGATTATTTTGTCTTTTTTTGAATATGTTATTTTTCCTCCTTGATTGAAAAATGTTTTCTTTTCTTCCTTGTTTAATTTCTTGAATTCAGAAAACGAAATTTTATTAGTGCTTATATCTGAGGATTTATTATGATTTTGTCTATGCTCTGTTAACTGCTCTTCTTGTGCGTCGTCAATTACAGCCATACAATTAGGGCAGGTTTTATCATTTTTATCATATTCATGATCGCACTTCTTACATATTAATTTAGCCATAAATAACACCATTGAGAGACCAGAAAAGTAAAGTGATTATATATTTAAAAAAGGGTAGATTGATATGGTCGAGTTAACATTCTTCATCCTTGTTATTCGTAACTAATTTTATAATCGGATAAAACTTCAATATCGTTTTTTCGCTTGTCCCGTTTGTCCCGTTTGTCCCACGAGAAAAAATATCATTAATTTCAGCCGGTTAAGCGTTTAAATACCGGGGCAAGGGACGGGACAGACCGGGACAGGATTTTGTCCCACTCGATTAATTTGGGTGAAATATATCCAATTTCTCAGGGTTGAGGCGAAAAAATACCCGCACGCTGGCGGGTATCGGTTATCAGTCTGACAGACTATCTTTATGGATAATGTAGCACCACATGCGGTCTAATCCCGGCAAGTAACGCCGCTCCTTTCTGACGATCTCCTTGTCCTGAAGTAGCCGCGCCGCTCTCGCATGGTCAAGCCCGGCAAATACCGATTTCCAGGCACTCACCGGAATCATGTATTCATCGTCTTTAATGAAGCCGATACGTGAAGCTGGCACCTCGTCCGGCTTATTGGCATCCTGAAAACGTGCGCCGTCACGAATAATCGTTTGGGTGATGCGCTCCATGATTTCCGTATCTTCATGGTTTTCAGTTCCGCCCCGGCGTTCAATCCATGAATCAAAACAGACCTTAGCCGCTTTGGTGGCCGCTCCTTCACTCCAGCCAGTCAGCTCACGCGATAGCTCCCCAGCGTAGGCAGCAATAGCGAATTTCTCCGCCACGCGCCCGACTTGTCCGGTAGGGTCGTCAGATACATGAGCGAGGAAGTCTGCTTTGAACTCACGCCAGCCATTCTTAATGGTGTCATAGTTGATAGTCAGATACTCAAGCCATGCGTTGAAAGCTGTCCCGTGGTTCTCTGACACTGCTCTGTCGATGCGGTCAGCGAATAGTGCGCCGTTGGCCTCGCCATGGAGTGACTCAAAACAGGCAAATTCGCAGTTATCAGCAGGGATGTTAATCAGTCGCATTTCCTGCCCGGCATATGTGCTTTTACGCGCTGTGCCTGCGTGCGATTTCAGGTCAATTTCACCATTGGATAACAATGCCAGCCGCCATTGCTGAATCTCTTTGGCTGCCCCGCTTTTGGCGCTTCGCTGCTTCCCTATGCCGTTCGGCAGCATGTACGCGATTTCCCCGACTTTGCTTGCGTCTACCTGTGCGATTTCATCCAGACACAGCAAGCCGTCATTGTGGCGCGTGGCAATGCCCTCCAGACCGTTATCTGTCGCCCTCCATGATCGGATATATGCCTGTGGGTCGGAAATTGCAGATGCGGCCACCTTCATTGCGCGAGACTTCCCGGACGATGATGCGCCCACGTAATGGAAGCAGAAGCCGTCAACGTCCAACATGGTTAGCATCGGTGCCAGAAACGGCATAGATACCGCCAGCATCAACCGGCTGTTGCCAGCACATAAAGAGGCCACCTCATCACGCCATGTCTCTACGGTGCCGCTGTGTGGCTCAGGCTTCACACGCTCATTCATCTGATAGACAACCATATTCTTATCAACGGCGTTGAATGTGCGCGTTGGGGTGACGTAAATCGATGGTTTGAACCATCCGCACTGGGTTACGCATGTCAGTCGGCTATTGTGTGACTGCCCTTTCAGGTAGTGGATAAACCTTTTTTCATCCCACACACGCAGACCGCCACCAACCAGAATATTAATGGCTTCCGAACCGCCATTAGCATAAAGGGCTGTCGCTGGCATTGCCCATTGCTTTGGTATCCCATCCCGGTCGCACCATGCTAAAAGTTTTCCCCATGATTCATTATCGTTATCTCTGGTTTCGGCAGTGACCTCAATAACGTCAGATATGCAAACTGGCGCAGGGTTTGGGTTCTTCTCCGTTGGCGCTTTGTAGAGGTAAACGCCAGCGTCCCCGCGCTCCCGGTCGTATTCACGGTGTACCCAGTAGAATGGCGGAAGTTTATCGCCCGGCGGGTTGTCTTTGTGCGCTGCCATCTCAATTACGTTGTTCGTACTCATGCCATCACCTTCCATTGCTCCGCCAGCTCGTCTTTATGGTCGTTCCAGTCGCCGTTGGTCGATGGAATGAGTATTTCCGCGCGATACCTCCGCGCCGCGTCCAGTGCTTTGGACAGACCGGGATTGCCGTCGGTATTGGCATCGTTATCAGCGGCAATAATGATACGGCTCCGTGGGAACTCGCAGCGCACGCTTTCGGTGACTTCACGCAGGTTTCCGGCAGTAAAGGCGACACACACCGGGCAGCCTGTGACCTCCCGAACCGTTGCGGCTGTGGCATACCCCTCAGCAATGAATACGGTGCCATCATTAATGAGGTGACCGCCCAACCAATAGCGTCCGCCTTTGAGAAGCCCGCCAGATTTAAAGCGTTTTGTACCGTCGGGCATGATGAATTGAAGGGATTGTGTACCGCCGTACTGGTCGTGGATTGGAATTAATAGCCAGTCACCAGATTGATAAATGCCGTGGGCTTTAACGCTCTTGCGCACCAGATATGGATGGTTATTGCTGGCAGGCGTTGCGCTGCTCAGCTTTGCGCGGCATTCAATGGCGGCAGCTACCTCAGCTTTGCGCTGTGCTTCCCCCATAGCCTGACGTGCTTCCATCATGACGCGCTTACGCTCAATGCTATTGACCTGAATCCCATCAGCAAAGTGAAATGCGCTAACGCCAGTCTTCCAGCTTCCGAAAACGCAGCCAGCGCCATCGGGGAAGGGGTAAATCCAGCCATTAAGGGAACCGGATTTATCGCCCTCGATACGGAATCGGGACACGTCGCCGGGGGTCAGTTCCGGCATAGCGCATGGCATCACACCCGCATCGCGCATGGTGTCAATCAGGGGTTGTGTCTGACAACTGTTCATATATAATTTTACCTGTTAGTGAGGCTGGCGGATCGGTCGCAAACTTCACCGCCAGCGAAAGAATTAAGAGTTATTTGGCATCATCAGCGGCATCCTTCGGGGTGCCGTTTTGCTTTGTACTCCTCGATCTGCTCTGGTGTCATGTACACAGTAAGTACCGTATTGGCTGGCCGCTGTCCCGTGGCTGGGTCTTTAACGACACCACGAACTCTGGTTAGGCTAACTCTGTTTCTGTTTACTAGGCTTGAAACGACACTATGCAAGTTGCCAATGCCGATATATCGGGCTTGTCTCGTGTTGATTGATTTCCCGGCCAGCATCACCTTGATCACATAAGTCCTCTCAGTATCGAAACTTTCCGGTTTTGGCAGGCCAATGCCCTCACAGCGTTTCTCATCAATTAGCATTTTTCCCCTCCAGCCATTGATTGATCTCCTCAGTTGAAAAAGCCGCTACTCGTGGGGATAGTTTCACTGGTCGCGGCATCTTCCCCGCCTTAACCCAGCGCCATAAAGAAGGCATTGAGATACCCAATTCCTCAGCCAGATTTTTTGGTCGGATGTAACTTTGCTTAATCATGTAGCACCTCTGATTGCTTGTTAGTGTCACGGGATATCCCCGCAAACGAACGATAGCAATATGAAAATCCTACGACGGGTCAGGTAGGAAAATTTTTTTTATTTAGTTCTGTGTGCCATTTCCCAATGGCCGATGTCCCGAAGTGACGGACTCCATCCGCGTTGATTTCATTGCCTGCCGGGTCAACATCCGCAGCCTCGAGTGGGTAGCTAAAGTCTCCCGCCCGGTCTGCGTTATCAGCCAATTCTGCAAGTTTGCATAAAACCGCTTTCTGCTTTGGCTTTTTCCCGCCATTTTCCGCCATGACGGCGCTGTACGCTTCGGCATAGCAGTCCTTTACCGGTGTCTTTCCCTCTGTCTTATTCCGATTCAGGGCGTTTAAAAATCGTTTCACTCCCTTGATCATCTCCGTAGTGTCCATTCCATCCAGTAAGCCGGGAATGTCCACTACGGGCGTGTTAATGGGGGCGTTACATAAGTCCTCGACGAATTTATCAATGCGCGGCGCTCTCCCTGCGTACCAGTCACTCGCTTGGCGCGAATCCTCTTTCCTATCTCGCTCCCAATCCTCCTTCTCTTTTCCGGTGAGTAATGCCACCCAACGGTTACACAGTTCATCCTTCTTTCTGAAAACATCTAAAACGCTCGCATCCCGCTCCCAATTCTCTCGATCTTTTTCGGGGAGTGCTTCCAGCCAGCGGTTGTACAGTTCAGTCTGTTTGGCGAAAACATCAAAAATGCTCATATCTCATCCAATTTGGTTGTTATTTGTTCTGATTGTGGTTTGTGGGACAAAATCCTGTCCCGGTCTGTCCCGTCCCTTGTCCCATTGTTTTTTGTCTAACAAACTGAAATACATTCACTTTTTTCTTATGGGACAAACGGGACAAACGGGACAAGCGAAAAAACGATATTGAAGTTTTATCTGGGGAATCCTCATGCTTTCCGCAGCGGTTGAACGTTGTAATCTTCACCACGTTCCAACGTTTCCATCAGGTTGCCCAGCATCGCTAAAGCCTCCCGGCGCTCCTCAAAATATTGGTGGCGGTTGTAAATGCCCTCGACACCTTTGATGCGGTGATTGAGGCACCGTTCGGCAACGATGGGGTCAACTCCCAATTCAGCCAGATGTGTACGCGCTGTGCGTCGCATGTCGTGAACGGTGAAGTTGGGCACACCTGGCATTTCATGCTTAACCTTTGCCAGTGCGACGGGCAGGGTGCTTTCTTGAATATGGGGGATCATCCTGTGTTGTTGCTTGCGGGCTGGTAATACCCATTTGCTGTTACAGGACAGTAGGCGCAGTTCCTCCAACCATTCGACGGCCTGTTTAGGCAGGGGAATATCAATACCGTCACCAGTCTTTGTGCGCTCGCCCGGCAGATACCAAATGCCATTGGTTAAATCGAACTCACTCCAGCGGGCAGCGCATAGCTCCATTTTGCGCACGCAGGTAACCAGAAGAAGTTTCATGGTCAATTCATTCTCACGGCTAAAGCCTTTAGCCATGCGCATGGCCTCGAAAAACTGAACCAGTTCCTGTCTGGACAGTGCGCGGTCGCGTGACTTTTCTTTGCCGCCTGCGTCACTGGAATCAAACGCAGCAGCGGGATTAACTTCAATCATCCCCAGCTTGATAGCATGGTCAAAGATGCGGCGCACCCAACGTAAAACGTCATTGGCAACGGATGGCGCACCACGCTTTACGATTGCCTGAATTAGGGCGTCGATATCCTTAGGTTTTATCTCTTTGACCTTCTTTTTCCCCATGCGCGGGTTGATATCTTTCTCAAGACGGCGGCGCAGAATGTCGGGGTGTTTCCATTTGCCTAACACTTTCTTTCTGAAATAGTCTTCGGCAACCTCAGCAACGGTTTTGTCGTTCCGCTCCGCTTCAATTTTGGCTTTTGCTTCAGCCTTTCTTTCCTGCTTTTCTCCGGCAACGTCATGGCCGCCAGTAACAAGCGCAGCAAGTCTTTTAGTCTCCTGACGCGCTTCAGCCAGTGACATCAGGCCATAGGTGCCAATGGTCATTACGCGGGGTTTACCAGCCAGACGGTAGCGAAACCGCCATGATGGTTTTGTGTCGTTATTTCTGAAGCGCAGATATAAGCCGTTACCGTCCGATTTGCCCTCGAACCGCTCATTGGCTCTTATCCATGCTTTGATCTGAGTGTCTGTCAGCTTGCCCATATCTCACCTGTGCTTGTGTACCCGATTTTGATTTAGCTATATACGGATTTGTACACTGCTGGGTACACGGAAAATATGCGCTTTTATGATACTAACTGCAACTTTGTGATATGAAAAAAGCCCGTGGTTAGCGGGCTTTGGTGGGGTTTTGATTCTACCTGATATCAGGTGATATGTTACTCGATGTTCTGAATCTGCTCGCGCATTTGCTCGATCAATACCTTCAGTTCAATTGCGGAATTAGTCACCTCGGCATTGATAGACTTGGATGCAAGAGTGTTCGACTCACGGTTGAATTCCTGCATCATGAAGTCCAGACGACGGCCAACAGCCTCTTTTTTCTTCAGAATGTTGTAGGTTTCTTTGACGTGGGCTTCCAGACGATCTAACTCTTCTGCTACATCTATGCGCTGCGCCATCAGCACCAGTTCTTGCTCAAGGCGGTTATTCTCCAGTTGCACCTGGGCGTCTTCCAGTTTGGCTACCAGACGCTCACGCTGCCATTGCAGAATTTCCGGCATATGTGCACGCACTTTAGCGACTTCAGTGCTGACGCCTTCCAGACGCTGCTCGATCAGCGCTTTCAGCGCCTGACCTTCGGTTTCACGCGCGACGATGAAGTCATCCAGCGTACCGTCTAGCGCGGCGAGGATTTCAGCGGCAATGGCGTCCAGATCTTGCTCCTGGGCAGCCATTACGCCTGGCCAGCGCAGGATATCAACTGGGTTAATTTCACCTTCATCACTCTGCATTTTGACCCAGTTAGCAGCGCTAACGAGCTGTTTAGCGAGCTTTTCATTTAGAATCAGCTCGCCCTGGGCGCTGGCATCAGGTTCAAAACGCAGCGTACACTCGACTTTACCGCGCGTCAGACGCGTGCGTATGCGTTCGCGAACAACGGGTTCAAGACTACGGAACTGTTCCGGCAGGCGAAAATAAGTTTCCAGATAACGCTGGTTTACCGAGCGCATTTCCCAGGTAGCGCTACCCCATTCACCCTTGATTTCACGCCGGGCGTAAGCGGTCATGCTGCGGATCATAGACGTTCCTGTTTTTAAAGATGAGATGGGAGGATTATAGCCATCCACGTCTTGTCAGGATAGGAATAACAGTCGGAAGTCCGTATAATGCGCAGCCACATTCGTTTCAAGCCGGAGATTTTATCATGCGTCCAGCAGGTCGTAGTGCCAACCAGGTGCGTCCCGTCACCCTGACCCGTAATTATACAAAACACGCTGAAGGCTCCGTGCTGGTCGAATTTGGTGATACCAAAGTGCTGTGTACCGCCTCTATTGATGAAGGCGTACCGCGTTTTCTGAAAGGTCAGGGCCAGGGCTGGATCACCGCAGAATATGGTATGCTGCCACGCGCCACGCACACCCGTAACGCCCGTGAAGCGGCGAAAGGTAAGCAGGGCGGTCGTACCATGGAAATCCAGCGTCTGATCGCTCGTGCGCTGCGCGCCGCCGTTGATCTGAAGACGCTCGGTGAATTCACTATTACGCTGGACTGCGATGTTATTCAGGCAGATGGCGGTACGCGCACTGCATCAATTACCGGCGCATGTGTGGCGTTGGCTGATGCGCTGAACAAGCTGGTTGCGAGCGGTAAACTGAAAACTAACCCGATGAAAGGGATGGTCGCCGCGGTTTCCGTGGGCATTGTGAACGGTGAAGCGCTCTGTGACCTCGAATACGTTGAGGACTCTGCCGCAGAAACCGACATGAACGTGGTGATGACTGAAGACGGACGCATTATAGAGGTGCAGGGTACGGCAGAAGGCGAGCCGTTCAGCCATGAAGAACTTCTCACCCTACTGGCGTTAGCCCGAGGGGGAATCGAATCCATTGTAACGACGCAGAAGGCGGCGTTAGAAAATTGATTTTAAAGGCGACTGATGAGTCGCCTTTTTTTTGTCTGTAATAAAGTGAGATGAGGAGCGAATCCATGAAACCGTATCAGCGCCAGTTTATTGAGTTTGCGCTTAGCAAGCAGGTACTAAAGTTTGGCGAGTTTACGCTGAAATCCGGGCGTAAAAGCCCCTATTTCTTCAACGCCGGGCTGTTTAATACCGGGCGCTGCCTGGCACTGTTAGGCCGTTTTTATGCCGAAGCGCTGATGGATTCCGGTATTGAGTTCGATTTGCTGTTTGGTCCGGCCTACAAAGGTATCCCGATTGCGACCACCACGGCTGTTGCGCTGGCGGAACACCACGATAAAGATTTGCCGTACTGCTTTAACCGTAAAGAGGCGAAGACCCACGGTGAAGGCGGTAATCTGGTAGGTAGCGCACTTGAGGGGCGTGTAATGCTGGTGGATGATGTTATCACTGCAGGTACGGCTATTCGTGAGTCGATGGAAATTATTCAGGCTAACGGCGCTACGCTGGCGGGGGTACTGATTTCTCTCGATCGTCAGGAACGCGGTCGCGGCGAGATTTCAGCGATTCAGGAAGTGGAACGCGATTATGGCTGCAAGGTGATTTCTATCATTACCCTGAAAGATCTGATTGCGTATCTGGAAGAAAAACCAGAAATGGCAGAACATCTGGCCGCAGTACGGGCGTATCGCGAAGCGTACGGCGTATAAGAACTGCCGGATGGCGCTGCGCTTATCCAGCCTACGCACCGCAGGGTTCGTAGGCAAAATAGGCGAGGTCGCCATCCAACAACGGTGTTACTGCAATTGAGCGGCAACCAACGGCCAGCGGATGTCGAAATCATCCGTTGGGCGGTATTTAAATTCGCTACGTACAAACCGGGACAGCATACCTTCGCAGAAAGCCAGTAGCTGGCTGGCCAGCAGCGTTTCATCCACGGTGTAGCCTTCACCTTCACGCATTCTTTTTTCTCGCAGAACCTGGCGTAACTGCGCCTCAATTCGCTCAAAAAGCTGGTTAATACGGCCTTGCAGACGGTCTTGCTCGAACATCAACGCGTGTCCGGTCAGAATTCGCGTCAGGCCAGGATTACGTTCACCGAACCCTAAAATCAGCAGTACGATCAGACGCAATCGCGCGTTAGTGTCCTTTTCATCTTTCAAAATCAGATTGATACGGGTAATCAGACTATCTTCGATAAACTCAATCAGGCTATCGAACATGCGGGTCTTGCTGGGAAAATGGCGATACAAGGCCGCTTCGGAAACGCCCACAGAGGCCGCCAGTTTAGCTGTCGTGATGCGTTGGCTACCATCGCTGGACTCAAGCATCAGTGCCAGAGACTGAAGTATTTCTTCGCGACGATTCCTTTTCGCAGTTTGCTTTTCTACCATGTTACAAAATACCCCTGAAAATAAGCTCTTGCCAGGCAGGCATCCACACAGCGACCGCAAACTGGTGTTTGCGGTGTGTTATTGCGTTATTACGCTGTGAGATACTTTTCTGCGGGTTACTTGCGCCCGGAATGGCCGAAGCCACCTTCGCCACGATCGGTGGCTTCAAACTCTTCCACCAAATTAAATTCAGCCTGGACGACCGGTACAAATACCATCTGCGCGATACGTTCGCCCGGTTCAATAGTAAAGTTGTCCTGACCACGGTTCCAGATTGAAACCATCAGCTGGCCCTGGTAGTCGGAATCAATCAAACCGACCAGATTGCCCAGTACGATCCCGTGCTTATGGCCCAGCCCGGAGCGCGGGAGCATCACCGCCGCAAGAGAAGGATCGGCAATGTGGATAGCTAACCCGGTTGGCACCAGCGTTGTTGCGCCAGGCGCCAGTTCTACGGCGTCATCAAGACAGGCACGCAGGTCAAGTCCGGCAGAACCAGAAGTGGCGTACGTCGGGAGCGGAAATTGTTGCCCTACGCGCGGGTCCAGAATCTTAACGTCGATTTTTTTCATCATAACGGGTCACGATCTCGTCGAGTAATAATTGGCCCAGGAGTTCTTTGCGCTCAAGCGGTAAGACTTTATCTCCATCCTGCCAAAAAAGGTGTAATGCGTTGCTGTCACTGTTAAATCCTTGAGTAGACAGCGAAACGTCGTTCGCACAGATCACATCAAGGTTTTTGCGGATGCGTTTTTGCCGGGCATATTCTTCCACATTATTTGTTTCGGCGGCAAACCCAACGACAAAAGGACGGTTAGCATCCAGTGCGGCAACACCAGCGATGATGTCCGGGTTTTTGACCATTTTTACTGTTAATTCATCACCCTGCGTTGCCTGTTTTTTGATTTTTTCACTGGCGACAGTTTCAGCGCGATAATCAGCGACTGCGGCGCAGCCGATAAAAATATGCTGTTGTTGCACCGCAGATTGCACGGCGGCTTCCATTTCCAGCGCGGTCATCACATCAATGCGCTGGACAAAAGGCGGTGTGGGTAACGAAACCGGACCTGATACCAGCGTGACATTTGCCCCGCGTTTTGCGGCAGCGGCCGCGATAGCAAATCCCATTTTCCCGGAGCTGTGGTTGGAAATATAACGCACGGGATCAAGCGGTTCACGCGTCGGGCCTGCTGTAATCATGATGTTGAGATGTTGCAGATCTTTGACAGGTGAAAAATG
Source organism: Citrobacter sp. RHBSTW-00986 (assembly GCF_013783065.1). Classification (NCBI taxonomy): domain Bacteria; kingdom Pseudomonadati; phylum Pseudomonadota; class Gammaproteobacteria; order Enterobacterales; family Enterobacteriaceae; genus Citrobacter; species Citrobacter sp. RHBSTW-00986. The sequence continues at coordinate 100,629 of NZ_CP056200.1, forward strand.
TTCTGCCGCCATATCCACAATTGTTAACGGATCCAGCATACGTCCAGGACCGACATCACCACATGCCTGACTACCGCTGTCAGGACCCCAAATGAGCAAACCGCGCGAGGCAAGAATGCCCAGATTGTGTTGGGTTGCGGCAGCGCGGTACATCTGCTGGTTCATAGCCGGCAGCACGGCAACAGGCGCTGGCGTTGCCAGACAGATCGTAGACACCAGATCGTTGGCCATACCTGCGGCAACGCGGGCAATCAGGTCTGCCGTCGCAGGGGCCAGTATAACCAAATCGGCCCATTTCCCCAGTTCAATATGGCCCATCGCGGCTTCGGCTGCGGGGTCAAGCAGGCTGTCGGAAACGGGATAGCCCGAAACCGCCTGTAAGCTCAGAGGAGTAATAAACGCTTTTGCTGCTTCGGTCATCGCCACGCGGACGTCTGCGCCGCGTTCCCGTAAACGACGCACCAGCTCAGGGGTTTTGTACGCAGCAATCCCGCCACTGACGCCAAGTACGATTTTTTTACCGGCCAGGCTCATCATGATCTTTCCTGTTGGGTTTCACCAGAAGGCGGATATTTTATCACAATCCGCAATGTGTCGTGCTTTTGCCCGCGCTCCAGTTTGCGAGGCTCTACGAAGAAGTGAAAACAGAGCGTCGATTCGCCGCTGGCGTTATGCCACTATGCGGAGGCGAAAGGAGGGGAAAAGCATGGAAAATACAGGACGTATAATGCCTCGGGAAAAGCTGTTGGCGCAGGGGGCCAGTTCGCTGACCGACGTAGAGCTACTGGCTCTTTTTCTACGCACCGGAATACTGGGTAAAGATGTGCTTACGCTGGCGAAAGAGATGCTTCAGCATTTTGATTCGTTGTATGGCCTGTTGTCTGCTGATTACATGGATTTCAGCTATGTTCAGGGCATCGGTATCGCGAAGTACGCACAGTTGAAGGGAATAGTGGAGCTGGCAAGGCGCTACTACAACGTACAGGTGATAGAGGAACGTGCGATACTTAGCCCGGAAATGGCGCGTGAATTTCTGCAAAGCCAGCTTTCGCAAGAGGAACGCGAGATCTTCTATGTGATCTTTATGGATTCTCAACATCGCGTGATTAAACACCGTAAACTTTTTTCCGGAACGCTAAGCCACGTTGAAGTGCATCCGCGAGAAATTGTCCGCGAAGCGATAAAAATGAATGCTTCTGCGGTGATCCTTGCACATAATCACCCTTCGGGGTGTGCAGAGCCGAGCAAAGCAGATAAACTCATCACCGAGCGTGTTGTGAAATGCTGTCAGTTCATGGATATCCGGGTGCTTGATCATCTGGTCATTGGGCGCGGAGAGTACGTTTCTTTTGCGGAACGCGGTTGGATTTAACGCACTTTACGCGATCCATCGGGATCTTTGTCTGTTCGGGACTTGAGCACATCGCTGACTCAGCGTATACTACGCCACCTTTGAGAATCTCGGGTTTGGCATTTGGGCCTGGCAATCGAGAGTTCGCAAATACGCAAAATAATTCTTGTTGCGTCCAATGACGAGGCAACAATGAAAGATTTAGTGTATTGAACTGCGATAACCGGGCTGAGAAGCCTGACGAGGCGCCAATACCCCATACGAAGCTCGAGCTAATTTGATTTTTGGAGAATAGACATGTCCCGAGTCTGCCAAGTTACTGGCAAGCGTCCGGTGACCGGTAACAACCGTTCCCACGCACTGAACGCGACTAAACGCCGTTTCCTGCCTAACCTGCACTCTCACCGTTTTTGGGTTGAGAGCGAGAAGCGTTTTGTCACCCTGCGTGTATCTGCTAAAGGTATGCGTGTTATTGATAAGAAAGGCATCGAAACAGTTCTGTCTGAACTGCGTGCCCGTGGCGAAAAGTACTAAGTACTAAGAGGAAATAAATCATGGCTAAAGGTATTCGTGAGAAAATCAAGCTGGTTTCTTCTGCTGGTACTGGTCACTTCTATACCACCACGAAGAACAAACGTACTAAGCCGGAAAAACTGGAGCTGAAAAAGTTCGATCCAGTTGTTCGTCAGCACGTTTTATACAAAGAAGCGAAAATCAAATAATTTCCGCTTTGATGTAAAGAAAAACCCTGCCTCGGCGGGGTTTTTTGTTTTCTGGCCGTCCCCATATTAATGAGACCTGATACACCGCCGGAGATACTATGCCTGAATTACCTGAAGTCGAAACCAGCCGCCGCGGTATTGAGCCGCATCTGGTGGGGGCAACGATTATGCACGCGACTGTGCGTAACGGTCGTTTGCGTTGGCCTGTATCAGAGGAAATCTATCGTCTGAGTGATAAACCTGTCCTGAGCGTACAGCGGCGCGCGAAATACCTGCTGCTGGAGCTATCAGATGGCTGGGTAATCATTCACTTGGGGATGTCGGGTAGTTTGCGTATCCTTCCTGAAGAGCTTCCGGCAGAAAAACATGACCACGTCGACTTAGTGATGAGTAACGGCAAAGTCCTGCGCTATACCGATCCGCGTCGTTTTGGCGCCTGGCTGTGGACTAAAGAGCTGGATGGGCATAATGTCCTCGCCCATCTTGGCCCTGAGCCTCTGAGCGACGATTTCAATGCTGGTTATCTGCAGCAGAAATGTGCGAAGAAGAAAACTGCGATTAAACCCTGGCTGATGGATAACAAGCTGGTCGTGGGGGTGGGAAACATCTATGCCAGCGAGTCGCTGTTTGCGGCTGGTATCCATCCTGACCGTCTGGCGTCATCTTTGTCGCAGGATGAGTGCGAACTGCTGGTGCGCGTTATCAAGGCGGTTTTGCTGCGTTCTATCGAGCAGGGCGGGACCACGCTGAAGGACTTTCTGCAAAGTGACGGTAAGCCGGGCTATTTTGCCCAGGAGTTGCAGGTCTATGGGAGAGAAGGTGAACCCTGTCGCGTATGCGGCGCGCCAATCATTGCGACAAAACACGCTCAGCGCACAACGTTTTATTGCCGTCGCTGTCAGAAATAACACCATTATCGGCCGGGCGTAGCGAATGCCTCATCCGGCCAGACGCATTACTTCAGTTTACTCAATAATGCCTGATGAACGTTTTCCGGCAGAAAGTGCGCTACGTCACCCTGGTGGCGGGCAACTTCTTTCACCAGTGACGATGAGATAAATGACCACTCTTTAGACGGCATCAGAAAGACGCTTTCCAGTTGTGGCATCAGATGACGGTTCATATGGGCCAGCTGCATTTCATACTCAAAATCGGCTACCGCACGCAGGCCACGGATCAGAATGTTAGCCTGATTATCGCGGGCAAAGTTTGCCATCAGATCGCTGAATCCCAGAACCTCCACATTACCGAGATGCGCCGTTGCCTGTTGTGCCAGCTCAACGCGTTCTTCCAGAGTAAACATCGGTTTTTTACTGGGACTTGCGGCAATTGCCAGGATTACGTGATCGAACATGCTTGTCGCTCGTGTCACGATATCGAGGTGGCCGTTAGTAATGGGATCAAAGGTTCCTGGATAAATCGCCCGTTTTTGCATGACTTGCCTCAATGCGTTTTGGGTGGCAGATAAGGTTCCAGCAGCTGCAGCAGACGCTGAAGCGCGCCCTGATTTTGATACAGAACTTCAACTGCGTGACGGCCATAAAAATTACGATAATCTGCATCGGTCAGTAAAGAAGAGACCTCTTTCACCAGAGTAGTTGCGTCGGTGACGGTGATCAATCCGCTTGCCTGTTCGAGGCGGGCGCAAATATCTTTAAAATTAAAAGTATGTGGCCCCATCAGTACCGGAATGGCGTGCGCCGCGGCTTCCAGTGGGTTGTGTCCACCGCGTTCAACCAGCGAACCGCCAACAAATGCAAGGTCAGCAATGCCATACAGCAACATCAACTCGCCCATGGTGTCGCCGATTACGACCTGGGTTCCTGATGACGGAACTTCGCCCGAAGAACGTGTCGTATAGCTTAGCCCAGCTTGGCGTACGAGGTTAATGGCATCCGGGAACCGTTCAGGATGTCTGGGTACCAGAATCAGTAAAAGATTAGGGAACTGGTTTAATAACGCCTGATGGGCGGCAATGATAATGCTTTCTTCGCCGTCGTGCGTGCTGGTTGCAATCCATACCGGGCGGTGAGGTGCCCATTGACGACGCAATGTAATCGCTTTCGCGGCCAGCTGCGGCGTGACGGAAATATCAAACTTCAGGCTACCGGTAACGGTGACCTGATTGCTTCTGGCACCAAGCGTGATAAAACGAGCGCCATCTTCTTCGTTCTGGGCGGCAATCAACGTAATTCGGCGCAGTAGCCTGCCAACAAATTTACCTAATTTAGCGTAGCCAGCAGCTGAACGAGCGGAAAGACGTGCATTGGCAATGACCAGCGGAATATGGCGCTTATGCAGTGCCGCGATCAGATTCGGCCACAGCTCGGTTTCCATAATTAACACCAGCTTGGGGTCAACTTTATTCAGGAAACGGTTTAGGGCATCCGGTAAATCGTATGGCAGATAAATATGCTGAACGTCAGGGCCAAAAGCGGATTGTACGCGCTCGGAACCGGTTGGCGTCATGGTGGTAACCGTGATCGGCAAGTCGGGGTAACGATGTCGCAGAGCGCGGACTAATGGGATAGCTGCCAGCGTTTCGCCTACGGAAACCGAATGAAGCATGATACCGCCTGGTTTTAGCGGACGGCGGTAAAAGCCGTAGCGTTCACCCCAGCGTTTACGGTAGGCCGGAGCCTTACGTCCGCGCACCCAAAGCCGTACCCAGATCAAAGGCTGAATAAGGTAGAAAAGGGCGGTGTAAAGCAATTCGAGCATAATGGTAGCTGACTTATGAATGTGCTGGGGATTCTATGTATTTAGCTGTGGCTTTACCAATACTTTTCCTATTTTTAAATTAAATAGCGTCCCTCGCGGGGGATGTCCAGGGTACCAACATCTTTTGCATCTTTACGTTTTCTGTTGATATTTTCCGGTTTAGTCGAGATAGAGGGCTAAAAATCAAAAGGCCTGAACATCTTAATTCATTGATATATATGTTTTAAAATCATTGGCTGTGCAAGAATTATTCGAGTCGGAACATGGCGAAAGAAGTGATACACTAGCGCGTAAAAAATCAGTGCGATATCAGTAATCAGGTAGCTGTTGAGCCTGGGGCGGTAGCGTGCTTTTTTCTGCTTAACTTTACCGGACACTCACGATAAAAGAGCCGCTTGTGGATAAGCCAATTAATAGAATTCTGGTCATAAAAATGCGTTTTCACGGAGATATGTTGTTAACAACTCCGGTCATTAGTACGCTAAAGCAGAACTATCCTGATGCGAAAATCGACGTGCTTCTCTATCAGGATACCATCCCAATTTTGTCGGAAAACCCAGAAATTAATGCCCTTTATGGTATTAAAAATAAAAAGGCAAAAGTAACTGATAAAATTACTAATTTTCTGCACCTGATCGGAACGTTGCGCGCAAACGGGTATGATTTAGTTGTAAACCTTACCGATCAGTGGATGGTTGCGATACTGATGCGGCTACTGAACGCGCCAATCAAAATCTCTCAAGATTATGCACATCGGCAATCTTCTTTTTGGAAAAATAGTTTTACATGTCTGGCTCCGCTTAGCGGTGAAAATGTGGTGGAAAGCAATCTGTCTGTGCTGGCCCCGTTGAAACTTAAATCGACTGTTACGCATACAACAATGAGCTATCCTCCGGATAGCTGGGAACGTATGCGCACAGAATTAAATCGGGCTGGAGTTGGTGATGAATACGTTGTAATTCAACCAACGGCACGCCAACGCTTCAAGTGCTGGAATAACGAAAAGTTTTCACAGGTAATTGACGCCTTACACCAGCGTGGTTTGGAGGTAGTTATGACCTCAGGCCCAGGCGAAGACGATCTGGCTTGCGTGAATGAAATTGCACAAGGTTGCAAAGAAAAGCCCGTTACTGCTCTGGCGGGAAAGATGAGCTTCCCCGAGCTAGGAGCGGTCATCGATCATGCGCAGTTGTTTATTGGGGTGGATTCTGCTCCGGGACACATTGCTGCTGCGGTTGATACACCATTGATATGCCTGTTTGGCGCAACGGATCATAATTTTTGGCGACCATGGTCAAAGCAGATGATTCAATTTTGGGCTGGTGATTATCGTCCGATGCCTCCACGCGAGCAGCGCGATCGCAATGAAATGTATCTTTCGGTGATACCCGCTGACGATGTTATTGCTGCTATCGATAAATTATTACCGGGTAGACTTGTGCCGCCACAAGCGGGGAGTCCCGTATGATTGTTGCTTTCTGTTTGTATAAATACTTCCCATTCGGTGGGTTACAGCGTGATTTTATGCGCATTGCGCAAACTGTAGCGGCACGTGGTCACCATGTTCGTGTCTATACGCAGTCCTGGGAAGGTGAGTGTCCTGACGTTTTTGAATTGGTTCTTGTACCGGTCAAGTCCCGGACAAACCATGGTCGCAATGCGGAGTATTATTCCTGGGTCCAGGCACATTTACTTCAGCACCCTGTCGATCGGGTAGTTGGTTTTAATAAAATGCCAGGGCTGGATCTCTACTATGCTGCTGACGTTTGCTATGCCGAGAAAGTGGCACAAGAAAAAGGTTTCCTCTATCGGTTAACTTCACGATATCGGCACTATGCAGCGTTTGAACGCGCGACGTTTGAGCAGGGTAAACCGACGCAACTATTGATGCTAACTGATAAGCAGATTGCTGATTTTCAGAAACACTATCAGACAGAAGCTCAACGATTTCATATTCTTCCTCCAGGGATTTATCCAGACAGGAAGTATAGCCAGCAGATTCCGAATAGCCGTGAAGTTTATCGCCAGAAAAACGGTATAACAGAGCAACAAAATCTATTATTGCAGGTAGGCTCTGATTTCACTCGTAAAGGTGTGGATCGTTCAATACGTGCACTGGCCTCGTTACCAGAAACGCTTCGAACTAATACGCTACTGTATGTTGTTGGACAAGACAGACCGAGAAAATTTGAGGCGCTGGCGGAAAAACTTGGCGTACGCAGTAATGTCCATTTCTACTCTGGCCGTAATGATGTTGCAGAATTAATGGCTGCGGCTGATATATTGATGCATCCAGCTTATCAGGAGGCGGCAGGTATTGTTTTACTAGAAGCAATCACTGCCGGGCTGCCGGTGTTGACCACAGCCGTATGCGGTTACGCGCATTATATTGTTGATGCTAATTGTGGTATGGCAATTACAGAACCATTCCGGCAAGAAACGCTGAATGAAGCCTTACGTAAAGCGCTGGTAGAGCCTTCATTGCGTTCGGAATGGAGGGCAAATGCACGACACTATGCGGATACGCAAGATTTATACAGCCTACCGGAGAAAGCAGCGGATATGATTACGGGTGGTTTAGATGGTTGAATTAAAAGAACCGTTAGCCACACTATGGCGCGGGAAAGATGCATTTGAAGAAGTTAAAAATTTACAAGGTGAAGTATTCAGAGAACTGGAGACTCGCCGTACTCTACGATTTGAACTAACGGGTAAAAGCTATTTTTTAAAATGGCACAGAGGCACTTCTCTGAAAGAGATTGTTAAAAACCTACTTTCATTACGCATGCCAGTATTAGGTGCTGATAGAGAATGGAATGCCATTCATCGCCTGAGTCAGTTAGGTGTGGATACAATGACAGGCGTGGGATTTGGTGAGAAAGGGTTGAATCCACTGACTAAAACCTCGTTTATTATTACTGAGGATCTCACACCAACTATCAGCTTAGAAGATTACTGTGCTGATTGGGCCACAAATTCTCCCGATGTGAAAGTGAAGCGTATAATTATTGATCGTGTTGCCACCATGGTGCGTAAGATGCATGCTGGTGGTATCAATCATCGCGATTGCTATATTTGCCACTTTTTATTACATCTGCCTTTTTCAGGGCATGAGGACGATCTCAAGATTTCAGTGATTGATTTGCACCGTGCTCAGATTCGGTCGACTGTTCCCCGACGCTGGCGCGATAAGGACTTAATCGGTCTCTATTTTTCGTCCATGAACATTGGATTAACCCAGCGTGATATTTATAGATTTCTACGCATCTATTGCGAGTTGCCGTTGAAAAGCATCCTAAGTCAGGAGGCTGATTTGTTCAAGGAAGCTCAGGTTAAAGCTAATAAAATACGCGAAAGAACAATCCGTAAATCTCTGTGATTAATTTATCCTGAACTATTTGAAATGCATCATGTGAGAACATGGTCTATTTCTCAAAAATTGGTAAGAGTCAAATGTCTCAATTTAGCGATAAAGAAGTTATCCTTTCTGTTTTTGAGTACGATTTTCGGGAAAATGCTTCTGCAGACTGTTTTAATATCGGTTATGGTATTGACAGGAATTTTTTATTTGGCTGCGGTGTATCAATAGCCTCTGTATTATTGTCGAATAAAAAAATCGATTTCACATTTCATATATTTACTGATTATTTCGATGAGAGTGATAAAGCCAGATTCGCCGATCTTGCTAAACAATATCAATCCTGTATCAAAGTTTACCTAATTGATTGCAATAAATTAAAAGACTTACCTAGTACAAAAAACTGGACTTATGCAACATACTTCCGTTTTGTTATTGCAGATTATTTCTATAATAAAATAGATAAGTTATTATACCTGGATGCCGATATTGCTTGCCAGGGTAGTGTACGAGAACTGGTCGATTATAAGTTTTCCTCAGATGAGATCGCTGTCGTTGTAACGGAAAGAGATTCCGAATGGTGGCATAATCGTTCTGTAACGCTGGCCACTCCAGAATTAATCACCGGATACTTTAATGCTGGATTCTTACTTATCAACATCAATGCATGGCACAGTAATAATATCTCTTCCCGAGCCATTGAAATGTTGCGAGTTCCAGAATGGGTGGAAAGAATAACTCATCTTGATCAAGATGTCCTTAATGTGTTGTTAGCCGGAAAAGTAACTTTTATCAATGGTAAATACAATACACGCTTTAGCATTAATTATGAACTGAAAGATAAAGTAGTCAATCCTGTGAATCATGAAACTGTCTTCATTCATTATGTGGGACCGACAAAACCCTGGCATGAGTGGTCCAACTATCCGGTATCGAAGAGTTTTTTAGTTGCGAAAGAGGCCTCGCCCTGGCATTCAGTAGCGCTTCTCAAACCGACCAATAGCAATCAATTCAGATATTGTGCAAAGCATAAATTTAAACAAGGGTTATACGTTCAGGGACTGTGTAACTACTTTAATTATTATCTGACTAAGTTGAAAGGTTAACTGCTGGCTAAGTACATTGTTAAAATAATCAACAGCAATGCATATCTTAGCCGCTGGAAAATATAGCTGAAATAATTAAAGGTAATTAAATTGGACTTCAAAAGATTAACTAACTTCAAAGATATTATTGAGTTAGACAGACGTGTTACACCATGTGATGATCGTGACACTTTTAATATCTCATGGGGAATCGATAAAAATTACCAAACTGGTGCGGCAATTTCTATTGCCTCAATCCTTGAAAATAATAAACAGAGTAATATTAATTTTACTTTTCATATTATTGCTGATTATTTAGATCAAGAATATATTGTACTTTTGACACAATTAGCAGAACAGTATAAAACAGTTATTAAGCTATATCATATTGATTCTGAACCGTTGGTGTCACTACCTAAAACAAATATATGGCCAGTGTCAATATACTATCGCTTGCTTTCATTTGATTATTTTTCTGAACGATTAGATCGACTGCTATATCTTGATGCTGATATTACGTGTAAAGGCTCTTTAGAGGATCTTGCCGCACTGAAATTTGATGGGGAATATGGTGCGGTTGTAGTAGATGTTGATTCAATGCAGGATAAAAGTGCAGAGCGTCTACATAATCCTGAGTTTAAAGGCAACTACTTTAACTCGGGTGTCATGTATATAAACTTGCAGCAATGGCTTAACTCTAATTTAACGAAAAAATTCTTCGAACTATTGTCAGATGAAAGTATAGTTTCCAGAGTAAAATATCCTGACCAAGATATTTTAAATATCATGTTTTTGCATCATGCGGTATTACTACCGAGGAAATATAACTCAATTTATTCATTGAAGTCTGAGTTTGAGATTAAAAATAAAAATTACTATAAATCAGTAATTAATGGAGAGACAGTATTTATTCATTATACTGGTGTAACAAAACCATGGCACGAGTGGGCTGACTATTCCTCAGCACAATTTTTCCGCACAGTATATGAGAAGTCACCATGGAAGAATCAGCCTTATCAAGTTGCAAAACAAAAGCACGAATATAGAGAAGAATATAAACACCTTCTTTATCAAAATAAAATAATTCCAGGCCTGATCGCAGCAATTAAATATAAAACAATGTAATGGTGATCTTTATGATTGATAAAATCATATTTACTGTAACACCTATTTATTCTATTCCACCACGTGGTGCCGCAGCAGTTGAGACCTGGATGTATCAGGTTGCCCAAAGAACCAAATTCCCTAATCGTATTGTCTGTATAAAGAATGAAGGATATTCTGATTATTCTTACGTAAACGAAAGATGTAGTATTCATCGTATTGGATTTAGCTCGGTATATAAGCGTATTTTCCAAAAGTGGACTCGGCTGGATCCGTTACCTTATTCAAAGCGCATACTGAAAGTTGCCGAAAAGTTTGAGATAACCGATCAAAGTGTGATTGTTGTCCATAACAGTATGAAGCTATATCGACAAATTCGTTCGCAAGCTCCTCAGGCTAAAGTTGTGATTCATATGCATAATGCGTTTGAACCTAAGTTGCTTGATAAAAAAGTTAAGATGATCGTACCAAGTTTGTTTTTGAAGAACTATTATCAATCTTATCTTCCTGAAGCTGATATTGTTATTGTGCCTAATGGTATTGACCTGGATATCTATCAATCGTCATATGAATCAATATCAAAAAATAAATTAAATATTCCCCCTGAAAGCAAGGTGGTATTTTTTGCTGGACGTATAGTCCCTGATAAAGGCGTTCTCTTACTTCTTCAGGCTTTTGAAAAGTTGCTGCATGAGAACAAAAATCTGAAGCTTGTGGTTGTTGGTGATCACATGGAAGTAAGTAAGAACGATAAAGGTGATTATCAGCGTGAAGTTCGGGAAATAGCTGAGCGCCTCAAACCACATTGTATTATGTTAGGTAGTATCTCACCCGAGAAAATGCACTATTACTATCCACTGGCAGATATAGTTGTGATTCCTTCTCAATTTCAGGAGCCATTTTGTATGGTGGCTATTGAGGCTATGGGCGCAGGAAGACCTGTATTAGTCAGTACTCGAGGCGGCATGGTTGAGTTTGTTAAAGATAAAATTACAGGCTATCACCTTACAGAGCCGATGACTGCAGAAACTATTGCTCAGGATATTACCAGGGTAATGGCGGAAAGTAGTTTAGCGGATACCGCCCAACGAGGTCAGCAATATGTCTTTGGAAACTATAGTTGGTCTGCGGTTACACAACGGTTTGAAGAGGTTATTTGTAACTGGTTCGAGTGATAAAAAGGCTACATAAAGTAGCCTTTTTTTTACTATTTTATTTATTCTTCAGCGCTAACAGAAAACCTGCAAAAATACCCAACAGATCTAACTCAATCTGCTCAACGTTGCCACGTATAATAAAATAACCGAAAAATGAAAGTAAAATTATTATATAAGCATTGTATGGGGAATAGTAGTTCTCCCTAAATGCATGCGTAACACATTCTCTCACTATGCTAGTGTACACCAGTATTAAACCCACAAGTCCAAGTAATCCTGTACCAAACCATACAAAAAGAATAAGGTTGTGTGGTCCAATTGACTCGCGGAATGTCCAGTTTGGATAATCAACAACACGCTTGTTGTATACAGTTTTATAAGCGTTATTACCAAAACCATAACCAATAACTGGGTTTTCTAAGATTAGATCAAATGCACTTCCTTGCGTACCGTTAGTATAGCGATATGAACTGTCAGTTTGCTGCAATTTAAAGGTCAGTTTTTCTGACATATCTTTGTGTGAAAATATAGCTGTCAGAGCAACAATGGCTACGAGGATTCCTACAGTAAGCAATCGCCATTGTTTGTACATGATTATCCATGTAAGAGCAATAATAAATACAGATAACCATGCGCCACGGGACAATGTTCCAAGAATTAAAAAGGTGTATATCGCCCCTAGCAACAGGAATAATATACGGTATTTCGCTGATTTAACGAGCCATAGATTCAGAAGCACTGGGAATAAAAACACCATTGCATCTGAAATTCCGCGATGTTGGTAATTAGTAAAAGGCATGATTCCTTGCTGATAGTCCTGATAATAAAGGACAAGTTCTGAAAGGCATCGCAAACTAAGAGCTGTAAGGAACGAGAAGAATATCAACTTTGAAATGGTTTCTTTGTTTTCTTCTCTTAGTAATACAGGGATCGCAATAGTGCATAATAAGACATTTTCAATAACGGAGTTGTTTATCTCTTTCAGGCTAGCTTTTAGTTCAGGAGTGAACACTAAAGAGACGAAGGTAGCGATTACAAGAAATGATATACTTGCAAAAACAAATGTTTTAAAAATAGGAATATAATGTCGAGGATTCTTACATAAATAAACTATCGTTGTGATAGTCATCAGGATGACAATCAAATGTTTATAACGCGTAATACCACCTAAGAAATAGGTGGCGACAAACAGAAATATAAGTCCTCTATTCCAGTTTATCTTCCAGTTTTTTTTCTCATCTAAAAAAAACTTTGTTAAAGCCATCATTTCTCCGACACTTACAGACAATTATTTAAAAAATTGCAATTAATTGATTCTAATACGGTCGAAGAACGCAAGTCTGAAAGATTTTCACTTCCTGAGCGACATGCCACTTGATTCTTGCCATACCCACCAATCAATCCTGGGTCCGTTGGACCGTACAACGTAATATTTGGGCGATCCAGCGCAGCGGTTAAATGACTCAGGCCTGTATCAACCGACACCACAAATTTTGCCCCCGCCAGTACGCGAGCGACCTCTCCCAAAGTCATCCGTGGAAGAACATCAACATAAGAAAAACCATTTGCCAGCCTACGGGCTCGTGCTTCTTCATGAGGAGCACCCCATGGCAGTTTAATACGTATGCCAGCGTTATTTAACAGGCCAATTAGCTCCCGCCAGTTGGCTTCTGGCCAATGCTTATCATCACGCGTTGTGGCATGCAGAAATACGGCATACTGGCCCGCATCAGCATTACGTTCTTTCAGAAAATGCTGAGCGATAGCGTAATCACCCTGCGACTGGGGCCTGGAATATCCCAGACTTTTGGCGAACAATTCACGCGTACGTTCTACCGCGTGCTGCTGTTTGGCAATGTGATGTTTGCGATTATAAAACAGGCTCGCCAATGGTTCGCGCGCCGTGCTCCAGTCCATACCATGCTTGATGCCACGTGCCAGACGCGTAACCAACGCCGCGCTTTTTACCAGACCCTGCGCATCAATTATCGCGTCATACTGATGTAAACGCACCGCATCGCGAAAGGCTTTACGCTCGGCTTTAATCGGCGCTGAAAACCAGGCTTTACGCCAGCGGCGGATCGCCACTGGAATAACCCGGTCAACGGCTGCATGCCAGGATGGGATCTGCGCGAAGCCTTCTTCCACTACCCAATCAAATTGAATATCCGGCATGACCTGCTGCGCATCGGTTAATGCCGGTAACGTATGCAGTACATCGCCCATAGACGATGTTTTAACGATCAGTACCCGCATCCGTCAGGCTTCCTCTTGTAACAACAGGTCGTTGAGTTCTTCCAGCACGCGCTGGGGTGTGATGTCAATCAGGCTCTGATGATAGCCTTCTGCTGCATCTCCCTTGCGTACTTTGTGATAGCCCGTAATCAAGCGAATTACGCGAGCCTTGTGTGAAAGCGGCGGAGTAAAATCCGGGCTGCTGGGGCCATATAACGCTACCAGAGGTCGATTCAACGCTGCGGCAACGTGCATTAATCCAGAGTCGTTGGTGACCACCGCTTTGCAGGCGGCGAGCAGAATGACGGCCTGCTCCAGCTGTGTTTCGCCTGCCAGATTACGGCACCAGGCCTGCTGATCAACGTTCAGCGTCGCCAGGATCTCATTTCCGGCTTCATGGTCTTTTGCAGAGCCAAAAAGCACAATCTGATGGCCTTCATCGATCAGTTGCTTCGCCAGGTCTGCGTAGTGGTAATGTGGCCAGCGTTTCGCTGGACCAAATTCCGCTCCAGGGCAAAAGCCGATGATGGGGCGTTCGGCAGAAAGGGAAAACTGGCGACAGGTCAGGGACTTTTCACCTTCGCTTACTTGCAACTGCGGCCATAGCAGAGGCTGCGGTAAATCTTTAGCTGACAGCATTACGCCTTTATCATAGGCCAGGGCTACATAGCGTTCGACCATCAGCGGCCAGGCATCTTTATCCAGCACGCGCGCATCGTTTAGCAGGCCGTAGCGCATTTCACCACGCCATCCGGTACGATGGGGAATGCCAGCAAAAAACGGTACCAGCGCGGATTTAAACGAGTTAGGCAGCACATAGGCGCGGTCATAGCGTTTTTCACGCAGGCTATGACCGAGTTTACGCCGCTCGCCGATCTCCAGCGCGCCGTGTCCCAGCGGCATGGCGATAGCTTCGTTAACTTCAGGCATGCGCGACAATAACGGACGGCACCATGCAGGTGCCATCACGTCGATTATCGCCTGGGGATAGCGCGCCTTAAGCGTGCGATAGAGACTTTGCGACATCATCATGTCGCCCACCCAGGACGGGCCTACCACCAAAATTTTCATACTTACGCGTCGCGGTTCAGCCAGGCCATATATTCCGTTACACCTTCAGCAACGGTTTTAAACGGCTTGTCATAGCCCGCAGCACGCAGATTAGTCAGATCGGCCTGGGTAAACGCCTGATAGCGACCTTTCAGTTTTTCCGGGAATGGGATGTACTCAATGCTGCCTTTTTTGTGGTACGCAAGCGTTGCATCGGCAACGGCCTGGAAAGATTCCGCACGACCGGTACCAAGGTTAAAGATGCCGGAAACCCCGTTTTCCAGGAACCACAGGTTCACCGCAGCCACATCGCCTACGTAAACGAAATCACGCTTGAAGTTTTCACTGCCTTCGAACAGTTTTGGTGTTTCGCCATTGTTGAGCTGGGTGTTGAGGTGGAAAGCGACGCTCGCCATGCTGCCTTTATGGTCTTCACGCGGTCCGTAGACGTTGAAATAGCGGAAGCCAACAATCTGAGAATTGGCTTCTGGCAGGATCTGACGAACGTACTCGTCGAACAGGAATTTTGAGTAGCCGTAAACGTTCAGCGGTTTCTCATATTCACGGGATTCGATGAAATCAGAAGTACGACCGCCGTAGGTGGCGGCAGAGGACGCATACAGGAACGGAATTTCACGCTCCAGGCAGTAGTGCAACAGCTCTTTGGAGTATTGATAGTTGTTATCCATCATATACTTGCCGTCCCACTCGGTAGTGGAGGAGCATGCGCCTTCGTGGAAAATCGCTTCGATATCGCCGAAATCTTCTCCGGCCATAATCTGGATCAGGAAGTCTTCCTTGTCCATGTAGTCAGCAATATTCAGATCCACCAGGTTAACAAACTTGGTGCCATCTTTCAGGTTGTCCACCACCAGGATGTCGGTGATGCCTTTATCATTCAATGACTTGACGATGTTGCTGCCGATAAAGCCCGCGCCGCCGGTAACGATGATCATAAATGTAACCTTCGAATTTTGGAGTCAGAGACAATCTCAGACACTAATGTCTGTAATCATACCATCACATCGGCATCCCTTCAGCCTCTTAAGTAAGATGGTGGGTCGGTAGAAGGCCTATAAACACCAGTATAAGAATGCTTATTTAATGGTTATTAAGTCTATTAAATTAATCTTAAATGTACTTAGTTTTTTTATATCCATCTATGTATATTATATGTACAAAAACAAAAACTATGTGATATAATATTTTTTTTATTAATGGTTTGAAAATGGTTATGAAATCGTCTACCACTATTGTGACAGCATATTTTGATATCGGTAGGGGGGAGTGGACTGTTAATAAAGGCTTCCGTGAAAAACTTTCCCGATCTTCTGATGTCTATTTTGACTACTTCAAACGGTTAGCCGCTTTAGAAAATGATATGGTTATTTTTACTTCGTCTGAGTTTGAGGACAGAGTTGCGGAAATACGCAAAGGTAAGCCCACAAAAATTATAACCATAGATTTAGGTAAAAAATTTAAGCATATTAATAATAAAATAAGACAAATCCAGCAGGATGATACTTTTAAGAGTAAATTAGAGACGCGACAGCTAGGTAACCCTGAGTACTGGTCTCCAGAATATGTGTTGATCAATAATTTAAAAGCATATTTTGTAGTGAAGGCCATAAATGCAGGCTTAGTTAATACTCCGATGGTTGCCTGGGTAGACTTCGGATATTGCCGTAAACCGCAGGTTACTCGCGGATTAAAAGTATGGGACTTCCCTTTTGACCGTAATAAAATGCATCTCTTCACGATTAAAAAGGGTCTGGTTATATCATCCAGAAAACAGGTTTTTGATTTTATGATCGGAAATCATACTTATATTATCGGCGGCGCTATTGTTGGTTCACCAGAGAAATGGAAAGAGTTTTACTCATTAGTTACTGAGTGTCAAAAAGAGACTCTCAGAAATAATATTGTTGATGATGATCAGGGTATTTTTGTCATGTGTTATTACAAGCGCCCTGATCTATTAATGCTTAATTACCTTGGTCGGGGCAAATGGTTCGATCTGTTCCGTGTTTATCGGCGAACCGCTTTAGGTGCAAAACTCCAGGCATTGCGAATTTTGCTCACTCGAAAGTAGTGGCTTGAATGAGATTGAAGGGTTACCTAACCAGATAGAATGCTGCAAAGGCATTCTTCTGCTATTGCTGTTTTTTTTATGATTTCTTATAAAATCCATCCAATTCAATTGGTTGCGATTCAGTGCGTCCAATGAATCCATACGACGGCATCACTGATTAGCCATGTGGGTATACGTGATTTATGCTTCATTTTGAAGAAGTGATGATGCGTCATCTCGTATCAGCGTATAGCTTTGGGTAATATGTGCTGAAATTTGCCCAGTCTGGAGAATTGAAATGCGTGGGGATTTTTACAAACAGTTAACGAACGATCTCGAAACCGCACGTGCGGAAGGATTGTTTAAAGAAGAGCGCATTATTACGTCTGCCCAGCAGGCGGATATCACCGTGGCGGACGGAAGCCACGTTATTAACTTTTGTGCGAACAACTATCTGGGGCTGGCTAACCACCCGGAACTGATTGCAGCTGCAAAAGCAGGTATGGATTCTCACGGATTTGGTATGGCTTCGGTCCGCTTTATTTGCGGTACCCAGGACAGCCATAAGCAACTGGAGCAAAAACTGGCGGCATTCCTCGGTATGGAAGATGCCATCCTTTACTCTTCCTGCTTTGACGCCAACGGCGGCCTGTTTGAAACGCTGCTGGGCGCAGAAGATGCGATTATCTCAGATGCGCTCAACCACGCTTCTATCATTGACGGTGTTCGCTTGTGTAAAGCAAAGCGTTTCCGTTACGCCAACAACGACATGGTCGAACTGGAAGCTCGTTTGAAAGAAGCGCGTGAAGCGGGAGTCCGTCATATCCTGATCGCCACCGATGGCGTGTTCTCTATGGATGGTGTGATAGCTAACCTGAAAGGCGTTTGTGACCTGGCGGATAAATACGACGCGCTGGTCATGGTTGATGATTCCCATGCTGTCGGCTTTGTCGGCGAAAATGGTCGTGGCTCACATGAATACTGTGACGTTATGGGGCGTGTGGACATCATCACTGGTACGCTGGGTAAAGCGCTCGGCGGCGCTTCTGGCGGTTATACCGCAGCGCGCAAAGAGGTTGTTGAGTGGCTGCGTCAGCGTTCCCGTCCGTATCTGTTCTCCAACTCATTGGCTCCTGCAATTGTTTCTGCCTCCATTAAAGTGCTGGAGATGGTCGAAGCAGGAAGCGAGCTGCGCGATCGCCTGTGGGCGAACGCACGTCAGTTCCGCGAGCAAATGTCTGCCGCAGGCTTTACGTTAGCGGGAGCGGATCACGCAATTATCCCGGTCATGTTGGGGGATGCGGTAGTGGCGCAAGAGTTCGCTCGCGAGCTGCAAAAAGAGGGGATTTACGTTACTGGATTCTTCTATCCGGTGGTTCCAAAAGGTCAGGCGCGTATTCGTACCCAGATGTCTGCGGCGCATACCCCTGAGCAGATTACGCGTGCTGTTGAGGCGTTCACACGCATTGGTAAACAACTGGGCGTTATTGCCTGAGGATGTGAAATGAAAGCGTTATCCAAACTGAAAGCGGAAGAGGGCATTTGGATGACCGACGTTCCTGAACCGGAAGTCGGCCATAACGATTTGCTGATTAAAATCCGTAAAACAGCCATCTGCGGGACTGACGTTCACATTTATAACTGGGATGAATGGTCGCAAAAAACCATCCCGGTACCGATGGTCGTTGGACATGAATATGTCGGCGAAGTTGTTGGCATCGGCCAGGAAGTTAAAGGCTTTAAAATCGGCGATCGCGTTTCAGGCGAAGGTCATATCACCTGCGGGCATTGCCGTAACTGCCGCGGTGGACGTACTCACCTGTGCCGCAATACGACCGGTGTTGGCGTAAACCGTCCTGGCTGCTTTGCAGAATACCTGGTGATCCCGGCATTTAACGCGTTTAAAATTCCGGACAACATCTCTGACGACCTGGCGTCTATCTTCGATCCGTTCGGTAATGCGGTGCATACGGCGCTGTCGTTCGATCTGGTTGGGGAAGATGTGCTGGTTTCCGGCGCGGGTCCAATCGGTATTATGGCGGCAGCGGTTGCCAGGCACGTTGGCGCACGCCACGTGGTGATTACCGATGTTAATGAGTATCGCCTTGAACTGGCGCGTAAAATGGGCATCACTCGCGCGGTCAACGTGTCGAAAGAGAGTCTGACCGACGTGATGGCTGAACTGGGCATGACCGAAGGGTTTGATGTCGGTCTGGAGATGTCCGGCGCGCCGCCAGCGTTTCGCGCCATGCTGGACACCATGAACCACGGTGGCCGTATTGCTATGCTGGGTATTCCACCATCAGACATGTCCATCGACTGGACTAAAGTTATCTTTAAGGGATTGTTTATTAAAGGTATCTATGGTCGTGAGATGTTTGAGACCTGGTACAAGATGGCCGCATTGATTCAGTCTGGTCTGGATTTGTCGCCGATCATCACCCATCGATTCTCCATCGATGAATTCCAACAGGGCTTTGACGCGATGCGTTCGGGCCAGTCAGGGAAAGTGATCCTGAGCTGGGATTGAATGCTCGACTTGTATTAAATGCTACCAACGGCCAGATTCTTTATTCTGGCCGTATAAATAATAAATACTATTTGCCACGAAGCTTTCTGGATAAAGATCTTATCGCTTCTTTGAGCCAGATGAGCTTATAGATTAACCCTTTTCCTTTGATGTGAATATGATATTTTCGCTGCAAAGCTAAAATATCATTAGCCTGGCAAATCTTCATATTTCCCTTACAGGATAAGTCAATTATTCTTAATTCACCGCCTGGCGTACGAATGAAATTTCCAGGGTGGATATCATTAGACGCCAACCCGGCTTTGTGAAGGCGCAGAACGCACTGTTTCACTTCATCGGCATTCTTATGGTTAATTTCTTTTAAAGGAGTGCCTTCAACATATTCATGAATAATATAAACATCATGACACTGACGAAGGCGTACTTTTTCAGCGGCATAGTAGAGATCCGCTGTACAGGCGCGCATTTCCGGGGAGAGTGTGTCCAGTTTCTTGATGAGCCTGGAATAAAAGGGGCCGGAGATAAAATTCTGCATTTTTTTCTCAAATCGAGGATCAACTTCACGGTCGTTTTTGATGATAAATTTTTGTGAGTTGTACTCGACCAGTTCTACACTGCGCATGGCGTTACCACTGCTCAACGGTTTGCCACTGATTTCTTTGTTTATATACTTATTCATCAGTGACTTAAGGTCTGTTTTGGTCTCTTTGCAATAGACCGTATAACCTTTTTCATGTGTCTTACTGATGGCCATCACTTTCCTCAATATCAGTGTACATCGCGCGTTAATTTACAGGGGTATAGTATACAGGTTGTGTCCCTCAATATGTAGACGATCTGAGCTATCACAGGCCGCTGAACTCAGGCGCCGCATGGCATTTTCCCATACTGGTTGCTTTCGCTGCGCCTCTTCTGAAAATTAAACGTTCTAACCTTAATAATTCCTTAATGAAACTGTAGTAAAAGTCATCAGTGTACTGACAAACTTGGGTTATCTGATGAGAAACCGCACAAATATGTTGAGTGTTATTATTCCGTTGTATAACGCGGGTGATAGTTTTCGGGATTGCATGGAATCTTTGATCGCACAGACATGGGCTGCGATAGAGATCATTATTGTGGATGACGGTTCAACGGATAACTCTGTTGATATTGCAAGACATTATGCTGATAACTATTCCCATGTCCGGTTGTTACATCAGGCTAACGCCGGGGCATCTGTCGCGCGTAATCGTGGTCTGGCAGTGGCCAAAGGGGATTATGTCGCATTTGTCGATGCCGATGACCTGGTTTATCCCAATATGTATGAAACCCTGATGACCATGGCGCTTCAGGATGACCTCGATCTGGCACAGTGCAATTCTGATTGGTGCATTTTCGAAACGGGGGACACCTGGCAATCAATACCGACGGACCGTCTGCGGTCTACGGGTGTATTGACCGGCCCCGACTGGTTACGTATGGCATTGGCTTCACGCCGTTGGACGCATGTGGTCTGGATGGGGGTTTATCGCAGAGATGTTATCGAGAAAAACAAGATAGCGTTTATTCCAGGGTTGCATCATCAGGATATTGTATGGACGACGGAGTTTATGTTTAACGCCAAACGTGTGCGATATACCGAGCAATCATTGTATAAATACTTCTTACACGATCAATCAGTTAGCCGTCTTAAAAGACAAGGCTTAAAAAATCTCAATTACCAACGCCACTATATTAAAATTACACGGTTATTGGATAAGTTGAATCGTGAATATGCGGGTCGGATTACTATTTATCCGGAATTTCATCAGCAAATAACCTATGAAGCATTACGCGTTTGCCACGCAGTACGCAAAGAGCCGGATGTCCATATTCGTCAACGCATGATTGCAGAGATTTTTGTCTCTGGTATGTATAAACGCATGATTACTAACGTACGCAGCGCCAAAGTTTTGTACCAGGCGCTGCTATGGTCATTCCGTCTCTGGAAATGGCGCGATAAAACATCCTCGCCTTCTCGTATTGCCCGTAAAACGCTTAATTTACGTTAGCGTTCATAGCGCTGGGTGAGGATGTATTCCCCCAGCCCTGCCATTGCAGGCGTATGTACTGCACCAGCGTGCTTTGGGTGATGCTTTCACCGAGCACGCTGAAGAAGCGGCTGGCGTAAACCGGCTCTAACGGCTGCTTCGGTTTGCATAATCTCACCCCGCGGAAAGGATTACGTGGCGCATCAGGTTTACCATTCTTCGGCGGTGTAAGGTTTGGTCTGGAGGTGTCTACCTGTGGTTCATTGAGCAGGCTGCTTGGGCGAACCAGCGTAATGTCCGCAGGCAGGTTATAAAGCATCTGCTGCAGGACGCGAACCGTCGAAGGGTGAGGATGCCCAATGGCAATTGCTGAACCGTTGCGGCGCGCAAGCTCAACGGCCCGATTAAACTGACGGCGAATATCGGCTTCGTTTTGCGTGTCATCCAGGAAGACTTTGCGTTTGATAACCTTCACGCCGGTTCCTGATGCTGCGCGCATTGCCTGACTGTTGCCGATGGTCATACTGTCCAGGAAGTAGAGATCGTAGCGTTCCAGCGCCTGCATCACCTTCTGCATGCCGAACAGGCTGGAGGTCATCGCGCTGCCCATATGGTTGTTCAGCCCGACCGCATTCGGTACTTTGCTTACCGCGTCGCGAATAATCCGCTCAATCTCTTCGCTGCTCATTTCCGGGCGCAAAGTATCTTTCTCTAACGGCTGTTTGCTCAGCGGCGCCATCGGTAGATGGATTAACACTTCATGCCCGCTGTTATGCGCTTTAATCGCCATTTCACGCGCGTGTGGGGCATTAGGCAGAACGGCAACGGAGAGGGTGGAAGGCATCGCCAGAACCTGATTTTCGGTGTGTGGACGATAGCCGAAATCATCAATAACGATGGCAAGTTTGCCAGCAAAAACAGGTGTTGCGAAGGCCAGCACGCTGGCGAGAGAGAATAATAGACGACGAAATTGAGGCAAAACTTATCTTCCCAACCACGGCTGTGGATTGACCGCCTGACCCTGGCGACGAATTTCGAAATAGAGTGCCGGCCTGCCCTGTCCGCCGCTGCTACCCACAAGTGCAATAGGCTGCCCGGCGCGAACCTGCGTACCGACGCTGACCAGCGCGCTCTGGTTATAACCGTACAGGCTCATATCGCCTTTACCGTGCTCAACGACGACCACCAGGCCGTAGCCCTGCAACCAGTCCGCCAGAATGACGCGACCATCGGCAATGGCTTTAACTTCGGTGCCTTCGGATGCGCCAATAACCATCCCCTTCCAACGTAGCTCACCTTGCAACTGTTCGCCATAACGATGTAGCGTTGGGCCACGAACGGGCCAGAATGCCTGGCCGCGTGGGGAACCTAAACCGCCGGTACGGGACATCAGTGATTTTTCGCTTTCGGTTGGCTTGTAGGTTGAGCCTTTCCGTGACGCATCCTTCTGTTTGTCACGTACGGCCTGCGCCTCGCGTGCTTCACGTTCCGCGCGTGCTTTGGCTGCGGCTTCGGCGCGAGCAATGCTGTTGCGCAGGCGTGATTCGTTGGCGCGCATTTCGCCCAGTTGCTGCTGACCCTGCTGAATCGATGACTCCAGACCCGAGAGCGTCTTCTTGCGTTCATTACGCGCCTGCTCCAGCTTAGCCTGCTGAGCGCGCTGTTCGTACAGCAACGTCTGCTGTTCGCTCTGCTTATCTTCCAGCTCGGCTTTTTGCGAGTCGACCTCTTCGCGGGTTTGTTTCAACTGCGCGATGGTTTCCTGCCGCGCCTGGTTCAGATAGCCGAAATAGGCCTGCAGGCGTTGCCCGCGCTGGCTCTCTTCCCCGCTCAGAATGAGCTGAATACCAGTGTGTTCGCCCTGGCGAAACGCTGCGTCAAGTTGCGCTGCCAGGCTACGCTCTTGCGCAGCCCGCTGTTTTTCCAGCTTCGCGAGGGCGGCATTCATCTCTGTGATTTGTGCATTCAGCTGCGCCAGCGAGTTTTGCGTTTCGCGTAGTTGCCTGGCGGCAACGGCGATGGCCTGTTCCTGAGCTTTAAGTTGAGCGAGGAGAGTGGAGCGTTGTTGTTGTTGTTGGCGTACCGCGCGTTCTTTTGCCGCGATATCAGCCTGAATAGATTTGAGCTGATCGCGCTCGTCCGCGTGGGCGGAAAAGGCGCACAGCAATACGCCAGCGCTAAGCGCGCTGGCGTAGAACAAGGGCCTGACTGAAAGCTTTCGCAGTTTCACGGCCCAAGTGATGGTATTAATCGCCTTTCCCCTCATGGGGAGGGATTATTCCACGATGAACAGCGGCTTACCAGTCATCTCTTGCGGGATTTCCATACCCATCAGCGTCAGCATCGTCGGGGCGATATCAGAAAGTTTGCCGCCTTCAACTGCTTTGACGTTTTTACCACCGACATAAATCAGCGGAACGGGCAGGTTGGTGTGTGCTGTATGCGCCTGACCGGTGGACGGATCGCGCATTTGCTCTGCGTTACCGTGGTCGGCGGTGATCAGCAGTTGGCCGCCAACGGATTCAACCGCTTTAGTCACCTGCTCAACGCAGTGATCCAGCGCTTCAACCGCTTTAACCGCAGCTTCCATCACCCCGGTGTGACCAACCATGTCGCCGTTCGGGTAGTTACAAATGATGGTGTCGTATTTTCCGCTCTGAATCGCAGCAACCAGCTTCTCGGTCAGCTCAGCAGAGCTCATTTCCGGCTGCAGATCGTAGGTCGCGACTTTCGGCGAGTTGATCAGGATGCGATCTTCGCCTTTGAACGGCTCTTCTACGCCGCCGTTAAAGAAGAAGGTCACGTGGGCATATTTTTCAGTTTCGGAAATACGCAGCTGCGTTTTGTCATTCTTCGCCATCCACTCGCCAAGGGTGTTGGCCAGAGACGCTGGTGGGTAAGCAACAGCCGTTTTGATGTCGGCTGCGTATTCGGTCAGCATCACAAAGTTGAGGTTAACGACTTTCTTACGGGCGAAGCCGTCGAAGTCAGCGTTAACAAACGCACGGGTGATTTCACGCGCACGGTCAGCACGGAAGTTCATGAAAATCAGCGTATCGCCGTCTTCCATGGCGGCTTCAGCCTGGCCTTCAGCACGGATCACGGTCGCTTTCACGAATTCGTCGTTTTCGTCGCGGGCATAAGCAGCCTGCAGGCCTTCAACAGCCGTAGCGAACTGGAACTCGCCTTTTGCCAGCGTCATCAGGTCATAAGCCTGTTCAACGCGATCCCAACGGTTGTCGCGGTCCATGGCGTAGTAACGACCGATGATGGACGCTACGCGGCCTTTGCCCAGCGCGGCAAATTTCTCTTCGAATTTCTGCAGCGAATGTTCAGCGCTGCGCGGCGGGGTATCACGGCCATCAAGGAAAGCGTGCAGATAGATTTTCTCAGCACCGCGTTCAGCTGCCATTTCGACCATCGCCATGATGTGATCTTCGTGGCTGTGAACGCCGCCAGCAGAGAGCAGGCCCATGATATGAACCGCTTTGCCGCTATTTTTTGCCTGGTCGACCGCATCGGTCAGCACTGGGTTAGCGAAGAAAGTCCGTTCTTTAATTTCAACATCCAGACGGGTCAGGTCCTGATACACGATGCGGCCCGCGCCCAGGTTGACGTGACCCACTTCGGAGTTGCCCATCTGGCGATCGGGCAGGCCGACTTCCAGGCCAGAGGCATCAATCAGGGTATGCGGACGTTTTGCCCACAGAGCATCCATTACCGGGGTTTTGGCATTAAAGATGGCGTTATCCTGGCTGTCTTCACGATAGCCATAGCCATCCAGAATCACCAGTACCATAGGTTTTTTAGAAACCGACATTGCGACAACCTCACACTCAATAGACAAAAATAATTGCGTAATTTTACTACAGCTGAATCGATAAAATAGCCCCAGAAGATCAAATAATCGACCAGAGCGTGTCGCAGAGGGCGCGGATTTACGTTTTTTTTTCCGTAGCGCCCCGCAAAAATGCAATCCAATGAACGCTCTGGCTGTATTTGCGCCAACGCGCAGGTATACTCCTTTCCTGGTTTTTTAATCACTAAGTCGGGAGTTGTTACCCCCCATGCAAGAAATTATGCAATTTGTTAGTCGCCACCCTGTATTGAGTATCGCCTGGATTGCGTTACTGGCGGCTGTATTATTTACCACGTTTAAGAGCCTGACTTCGAAAGTGAAGGTAATTACGCGCGGAGAAGCCACTCGTCTTATCAACAAAGAAGATGCGGTGATTGTGGATTTACGTCAGCGCGACGACTTCCGCAAAGGCCATATCGCGGGCTCCACTAACCTGCTGCCGAGCGAAATCAAAGCCAACAATTTTGGCGAGCTGGAAAAACACAAAAACAAACCTGTTATTGTGGTTGATGGCTCTGGTATGCAGTGCCAGGATTCAGCAACTGCGCTGATTAAAGCCGGTTTTGAGCAGGTATCTGTACTGAAAGACGGCGTAGCGGGCTGGAGTGGCGAGAATCTGCCACTGGTTCGCGGCAAGTAATTTACCCGTCTTCTTTCATGCCGCAGGGTAAAAGAACACTGGAGATAAGTCATGGCCAATATTGAGATCTATACCAAAGCGACCTGCCCGTTTTGCCATCGCGCAAAGGCGCTGTTGAACAGCAAGGGTGTGAGTTTCCAGGAACTTCCGATTGACGGCGATGCCGTGAAGCGTGAAGAGATGATCAAGCGCAGTGGCCGTACAACGGTTCCGCAGATTTTTATTGATGCACAGCACATTGGTGGTTGTGACGACTTGTATGCGTTGGATGCACGTGGTGGACTGGATCCACTGCTGCGTTAAGGCGTACCGAAGTATTTAAAGGACAACACTAAAGGGTTTTCTCAACATGTCAGAACAAAATAACACTGAAATGGCTTTCCAGATCCAACGTATTTATACCAAGGATGTGTCTTTCGAAGCGCCAAATGCACCACATGTTTTCCAGAAAGATTGGCAGCCAGAGGTTAAACTGGATCTTGATACCGCATCTACCCAACTGGCAGATGATGTGTATGAAGTAGTGCTGCGTGTCACCGTAACGGCTTCTCTGGGTGAAGAAACTGCGTTCCTGTGTGAAGTTCAGCAGGGCGGTATTTTCTCCATCAGTGGTATTGAAGGGACTCAGATGGCGCATTGCCTTGGTGCATACTGCCCGAACATTCTGTTCCCGTATGCCCGCGAATGCATCACCAGCCTGGTTTCCCGCGGTACATTCCCGCAACTGAACCTTGCGCCGGTCAACTTTGATGCGCTGTTCATGAACTATTTACAGCAGCAGGCTGGTGAAGGTACTGAAGAACATCAGGATGCCTGATGAACCAAAGTAATGCTTCAATGACTGTGATTGGTGCCGGCTCGTACGGCACCGCTCTTGCCATCACCCTGGCAAGAAATGGCCATCAGGTTGTCCTGTGGGGCCATGATCCTAAACATATCGCGACCCTCGAGCACGATCGCTGCAACGTCGCGTTCCTCCCTGATGTGCCTTTTCCCGAAACGCTGCGCCTGGAAAGTGATTTAGCCACTGCACTGGCCGCCAGTCGTAATATTCTGGTGGTGGTGCCGAGCCACGTCTTTGGCGAAGTGCTGCGCAACATCAAACCGCTGATGCGTCCTGACGCGCGTCTGGTCTGGGCGACAAAGGGTCTGGAAGCGGAAACGGGACGCCTGCTGCAGGACGTCGCGCGTGAAGCGCTGGGGAATTCTATTCCACTGGCGGTTATCTCCGGTCCGACGTTCGCCAAAGAGCTGGCGGCGGGCATGCCGACGGCGATTTCTCTGGCCTCGACGGACGACACCTTTGCTGACGATCTCCAGCAGTTGCTGCACTGTGGCAAGAGCTTCCGCGTTTACAGCAATCCGGATTTCATTGGCGTGCAGCTTGGCGGCGCGGTGAAAAACGTTATTGCGATTGGCGCGGGGATGTCTGACGGCATCGGTTTCGGCGCGAATGCGCGAACCGCATTGATCACCCGTGGACTGACCGAAATGTCTCGCCTTGGCGCGGCGTTGGGTGCCGATCCTGCCACCTTTATGGGGATGGCGGGTTTAGGCGATCTGGTGCTGACCTGTACCGACAACCAGTCGCGTAACCGTCGTTTTGGCATGATGCTCGGCCAAGGGATGGACGTGCAGGGGGCGCAGGACAAGATTGGTCAAGTGGTTGAAGGCTACCGCAATACGAAAGAAGTTCGTGAATTGGCGCACCGTTTTGGTGTTGAGATGCCAATAACCGAGGAAATTTATCAAGTATTGTATTGCGGAAAAAACGCGCGCGAGGCAGCATTGACGTTATTAGGCCGTGCACGCAGGGACGAGCTGAGTCGCCACTAGCTGTAAGGAACTGTTGAATATAACGACCCGACCCGCGAAGAACGGGTCGGTCGTTTTGCTACCTTCTGGAGTACGCAATGCCGTGTGAAGAACTGGATATCGTCTGGAAAAACATTAAAGCGGAAGCCCGGGCACTGGCGGAATGTGAGCCAATGCTGGCCAGTTTTTATCACGCAACGTTGCTCAAGCATGAAAACCTCGGTAGTGCGCTGAGCTATATGCTGGCGAATAAACTCGCTTCTCCGATCATGCCCGCCATTGCCATTCGCGAAGTCGTGGAAGAGGCCTACGCGGCCGATCCTGAAATGATTGCCTCAGCGGCCTGTGATATTCAGGCGGTACGCACGCGTGATCCGGCTGTCGATAAATATTCCACCCCACTTCTGTATCTGAAGGGCTTTCATGCGCTTCAGGCCTACCGTATCGGTCACTGGCTGTGGCATCAGGGACGTCAGGCGCTGGCGATCTTCCTGCAAAATCAGGTGTCCGTTAGCTTCCAGGTAGACATTCACCCGGCGGCAAAAATTGGCCGTGGGATTATGCTCGATCACGCCACTGGTATTGTGGTCGGTGAAACTGCCGTGATTGAAAACGACGTCTCTATTTTGCAATCCGTCACGCTGGGCGGGACCGGTAAAGCCGGCGGTGACCGTCATCCGAAAATTCGTGAAGGCGTGATGATTGGCGCGGGAGCAAAAATTCTCGGTAACATTGAAGTCGGGCGCGGCGCGAAGATTGGCGCAGGTTCCGTCGTTTTACAGCCGGTACCCCCGCATACCACTGCAGCAGGCGTTCCGGCACGCATCGTCGGTAAGCCAGACAGCGATAAGCCGTCCATGGATATGGATCAGCATTTCAACGGGATACATCATACTTTTGAGTATGGAGATGGTATCTGATTTCGAGCTATCTTACCTGGCAGATTGAACCTGAGCTGTGCTCGTCATCCTCACGGACTGCGTGTACGCTCCGGTGACTGTGCGCAGTCCGTGTTCAATCTGTCTGCGCCGATAACGCTCGAAATGAATTTCATCAAATTAATGTAGGTCGGATCAGGCGCTAGCCGCTATCCAACAATCATCAGCTACGCAGTACCGCGCCCGGATACCCTAGCTGGCGCCAGGCCTCATACACCACCACCGACACCGCATTTGACAGGTTCATGCTGCGACTGTCTGGCATCATCGGAATACGAATTTTTTGTTCGGCCGGCAGCGCGTCAAGGATGCTGGCTGGCAGACCGCGTGTTTCCGGACCAAACATCAGATAATCCCCGTCCTGATAGCATACCGCGCTATGCGCTGGCGTACCTTTGGTGGTCAGAGCAAACAGGCGCTGCGGATGTTCTGCGGCGACGAAGGCGGCGTAATCAGGGTGGCGCAGCACGGCGGTAAATTCATGGTAATCCAGCCCCGCGCGACGCAGGCGCTTGTCGTCCCAGGTAAAGCCCATTGGCTCTATAATATGCAGACGAAAGCCGGTGTTGGCGCAAAGACGGATAATATTGCCGGTATTTGGCGGGATTTCTGGTTCGAATAAAACGATGTTAAGCATACTGCCCCCTTGATAACGGGGGGCAGAATAGCAGAAAGAGCGGGTACTATGCGACGGTCAGCGCGTGCGGTTTATAGCGTTGCAGCTTGTAAATTGTCGCGGCAGCAGCGACCAGGGCCGGAAGGCTGAGGAACATTAAGATACTGTCTGCCTGCCATTGCAGGGAAAGCAACTGGGCGCTCATCATCGTTCCGGCTACGCCGCCGAAGCGGCCCACGCCCTGCATCCAGGCAATGCCCGTCGCACGGCAGTGGGTTGGATAAAACGTGGCGGCCAGCGTCTGCAGCCCGGACTGCGCGCCGTTCATGGTAATCCCCATCAGGAAGATCAGTGCGCCGAACAAGATGATGTGGTTATGTTCAAACCCGAGAGCGAGGGCAAACAGCATCGTCAGAATAAAGCCAAGTGACACCACTTTATGGGCTTCCCAGCGGTCCATTAACCAACCGGCCAGCAGGATCCCTGCCGTACCGCCAAAGGTAAACAGCGATGTCAGCCAGGCGGATTCGGCCAGCGGATAGCCCATTCCCAGCATCAGCGTTGGCATCCAGCTCAGCAGCACGTAATAGATAACCAGCCCCATAAAGTAGGTCATCCAGATCATCAGCGTACCCGGCAGCCAGGGCATACTAAATAACTGTGCCACGCTGCTTTTTTTGACCGTGATACGGTCTTCATCCAGATAATACTGGGTAACCTGTTCCAGACTTCCCGACATAAAGCGTTGAGCAATGCGTTTAATCTGTGCAACCCCTTTACCGCGGTGAACCAGATACTTAACCGACTCTGGCAGGAACAGCACCAACAGTGCGGTGAGGACCAGCGGGGCGATCGCACCAGCAAGCAGAACACTGTGCCAGCCGTAGTTGGGGATCAGCCAGGAGGAGATCACGCCGCCGCCCGCAGCCCCTAACGGAAAGCCACAGTACATGGTGTTAATCGCCATTGAACGACAGCGTTTCGGGGCGAATTCTGACACCAGGGTGATGGCATTGGGCATTGCCGCGCCAAGCCCAAGCCCGGTGAGAAAGCGCCAAAACGTGAGCATATTCAGCGTCTGGGCATAGGCGGTTCCCAGACTGGCGAGGCCAAAGAACAGACAGGAAAAGACCAGGACGCGCTTACGACCCATACGATCGGAAATCGGTCCGGCCAGCAGGGCACCAAATGAGAGGCCCAATAGCGCGGCGCTTAACACCGGTCCAAGATCTTGTTTCTTGATCCCCCAGTCGGCTGAAAGCGTGGGGGCAATATAGCCCATCGCCGCCGTATCGAAGCCGTCAATGGCTAAAACCAGAAAACCCAGGACAATAATGACCCAGTGGAAGCGCGAAAAAGCACTGTCATCTATCGCCTGCTGGATATTCACTTTTCCGGAATAAGCCATGTCACCCTCGCCCGTTATGATGGTTGTTATATGTATAAAATGCTGTTGTATTAGCTTGTCTATACATTTGGCAGGTGGATAAAAAGTTGTCAAATATATTGGTTGTAAATGTTAACTAGTCGTTATTTTTGGATAAAAAATGGTCGGGCTGAAAACAGACCGACCATTCAGAAAATGGGGTTTACGGGGATGTTGTTACGCTGCGCTACCCTGGACCAGAGGTGCCAGCGCGGCAGGCAGGCTCTTACCCAGTTCCTGTACCAGCGAATCACGGCTGATTTCGCTAATCGACTTCGCACCGGTCAGGGTCATCGCCACCTTCATCTCTTTCTCGATCAGGTTCAGCAGATTCGCCACACCGGCCTGGCCGTGGGTCGCCAGCGCGTACAGATAAGCACGCCCCAGCAGCACGCTATCCGCGCCCAGCGCTATCATGCGTACAACGTCCAGACCATTGCGGATCCCGCTATCAGCCAGAATGGTAATATCGCCTTTCACCGCATCGGCAATGGCGGGCAGCGCACGAGCTGAAGACAGCACGCCATCTAACTGACGGCCACCGTGGTTAGAGACAACGATACCATCCGCGCCAAAGCGTACGGCGTCGCGGGCATCTTCAGGGTCGAGGATCCCTTTGATCACCATCGGACCATCCCAGAATTCACGGATCCACTCGAGGTCTTTCCAGGAAATCGACGGATCGAAGTTATTCGCCAGCCAGCCGATGTAATCTTCAAGGCCGGTGGGTTTGCCCAGATAAGTCGAAATATTGCCTAAATCATGCGGGCGACCGTTCAGACCAACGTCCCATGCCCACTGTGGATGAGTGACTGCTTGCCAGTAGCGGCGCAGTGCCGCATTTGGGCCGCTCATACCGGAATGGGCATCACGGTAGCGTGCGCCAGGCGTTGGCATATCGACGGTAAAGACCAGCGTGGAGCAACCCGCCGCTTTGGCGCGCTCCAGTGCGTTACGCATAAAACCGCGATCGCGCAGAACATACAGCTGGAACCACATCGGACGCTTGATGGTCGGGGCGACTTCTTCAATCGGACATACGGACACTGTGGAAAGCGTAAACGGAATGCCTTTGGCATCAGCGGCGGCGGCGGCCTGAACCTCGCCCCGGCGTGCGTACATGCCGCACAAACCGACAGGCGCGAGGGCTACCGGCATGGAGAGTGTTTCGTTGAACAGCTTGGTTTCCAGGCTCAGGTCAGACATATTCTTCAGTACGCGCTGGCGCAGCGCCACCTCTGACAGGTCTGCCACGTTACGGCGCAAGGTGTGCTCGGCATACGCCCCGCCGTCAATATAGTGGAACAAGAAGGGGGGCAGGATGCGCTGGGCTGCGGCGCGATAGTCGCTGGCTGCTGAAATAATCATGTGTTGTTCTCCCTGCTATTCTCACCAGGATCACCGGGCAGGCGAGTAATACGCGCCTGCCGGGCCTGATCTTCATCAAATCGTTTAATTGTGGTGTGGACAAAACTGAGGTGCGCCATCATGGCCTTACGCGCCCCGTCGGCATCCCCGGCAACAATGGCGTCCAGCACGGCCTGATGCTGCGCCGTCAGTTGAGAAAATACCGGCGGTACCAGGTACATACGTTGGCGGCTCTGTTTTACCGAAGACTGCAGGACGTCGAAGAAACCGCGCATGGTCTGCAACAGCACCACGTTGTGTGAGGCTTCCGCAATGGCGAGATGAAAGCGAACGTCAGCCTGCGAGGCGAGATCCGGATCTTCGCTTTGCGTGGCCTCGAAACAGAGCCTGATTTTCTCTTTATCCGCGGCGGTGGCCCGCATGGCTGCGTGCCAGGCGGTACTGGCTTCGATGGCGTGGCGGGCCTCCAGAATATCGAAACTGTAATCAGGATCGTCCGCCAGCAGGGTTTTCAGCGGCTGAACGATGTTTTGTTCAGACCAGGCCTCATGCTGCCAGCGGATAAACGTCCCGCCGCCACGACGGCTAATCAGTACGCCTTCACTGACCAGTTTTGCTAACGCCTCGCGCAGCGAGTTACGCGATACGCCGAGCTGTACGGCCAGTTGGCGCTCAGCGGGCAACTTCATGCCCGCCTCCAGCTGTTGTTCTTCAATCAGCGCCCGCACACGAGATGCGACTTCGTCTGACAGGCGTCTGGGCATCACTATCATGGAATCATCCAGGTTAAGACATAGGCCTGCAGCGTGGTAATCACACCCACCATGCAGGTGAAAATCAGGCTGTGTTTCACGGTAAAGCGGAACAGGTCAGACTCTTTCCCCACTAATCCCACTGCCGCACAGGCGATAGCGATAGATTGCGGCGAGATCATCTTGCCGGTCACGCCGCCGGTGGTATTTGCCGCCACCATCAGCACATCCGAAACGCCGATTTGCTGAGCAGCCGTAGCCTGCAGGGCGGCAAACAGTGCGTTTGATGAGGTGTCGGACCCGGTCAGAAATACCCCCAGCCAGCCGAGGAACGGTGAGAAGAAGGTAAACGCGCTGCCGGTGTGTGCCAGGGCCAACGCCAGGGTTGATGAAAGCCCGGAGTAGTTTGAGATAAACGCGAATGCCAGCACCATTCCGATGGAGTAAATAGGTAATGCCAGATCTTTCAGTGTGCTGCCAAAAGTCTGCAGCGCTGCGGACGGCTTCATCTTCAACCAGACGATAGACAGCAGGGCGGCAAACAAAATCGCGGTACCGGTTGCGGAGAACCAGTCAAATTTATACACCGCCGCGTAGGCTGTGGCTTCGTGTACGACCGGCGGCATACGGGCAACCAGCTTATCGAGGTACGGAACCGGAATATTGACCACCCAGTGGTACATCGCGCCGCCTGGCGCAAACAGCGCTTTAAACGGCGGTACGCTCCACAGCGTGACGGTGGCGGTCAGGAACAGGAACGGAGACCAGGCGCGGACCACCTGTCCAGCGGTATAGTGGGTGCGGGCCAGCGTCTGATCGACCTGTGAAGCGCCCATATCGCCAAAGCGGAAGATGCGTACCGGCTGCCAGCGTTTCAGGAACAGCGTCAGGCAGACCAGCGAAACCAGAGACGAGATAATGTCTGGCAGTTCCGGCCCGATAAAGTTAGAGCTGAGGTACTGCGCGATAGCAAACGAGCCGCCAGCGACCATCACCGCAGGCCAGGTCTCTTTTACGCCGCGCCAGCCATCCATAATCGCCATAATCCAGAACAACACGATAATGGTCAGGAACGGTAACTGACGGCCCACCATCTGACCAATCTCGAAGCTATCCAGCCCGGTAACCTGACCGGCAACCAGAATCGGAATGCCCATTGCGCCAAAAGCGACCGGAGCGGTGTTTACGATCAGGCACAAACCTGCCGCGTACAGAGGATTAAAGCCCAGACCAACCAGCAGTGCGGCGGTAATCGCTACCGGAGCGCCAAATCCTGCCGCCCCTTCGAGGAATGCCC
This sequence comes from Citrobacter sp. RHBSTW-00986, assembly GCF_013783065.1. NCBI lineage: Bacteria > Pseudomonadati > Pseudomonadota > Gammaproteobacteria > Enterobacterales > Enterobacteriaceae > Citrobacter > Citrobacter sp. RHBSTW-00986. Next base: position 134,736 of record NZ_CP056200.1, read on the forward strand.
CAAAGGAGAAACCGACAATCAGCATTTGCAAACGTTGGTCCGGGGTAATCGAGAGTATCGAGGAGCGGATGATGTCGAACTGCCCGGTTTTCACCGAGATTTTATAGACGAATACCGCGGCGATAATGATCCAGGCAATTGGCCACAAACCATAGAAGAAGCCGTATACCACGGAAGCCAGAGCGTGATCGACCGGCATTTTGTAAAACAGCAGGGCGACCGTCAGAGCGATCACCACCGTCCATGACGCCGCAACATAGCCTTTCAGCTTGAGCTTAATCAGGGCGAAGAAAAAGAACAGGATAGGGAGCGATGCGATCAGACTGGAAAGCCAGATGTTACCGGCCGGGTCGTAGTTCTGTTGCCAGAGATTCATTGCAGGTCTCCTGGGGGCCGCCGACATAATGGAATGAGTCTGTGCTCATCTCCTGGTCACATTATGTGTAAAAGTGGCCCTGCCAATATTGTTGTGTAGGGGTAATGACAATGAATGGTTAATCAAATGTTATTTATTGGCAACGGTATTGTACGCACATTTTAATGAAATGTGAGGTGCTGGTAGGATCTGGCTGAAATTGGTAGGGCCAATTGCGAGGAGAAGGGAAGGACCGGGCAAGCGAATGTTGCCCGGTGGGAGATCAGAACTCGCTCTTCGCGAAGCCCGTCATCTCTTTCAGGCCCATTTCACGGCCAAGCTCGGTCATCGGGTGAACGACGATCAGGCCGCGCACGCTCTTCTTCAGCTTGCCCATGTCGGCCTGTTCTTTTTTGGTGATAGCACGACGGAAAGGAAGTTTCGCCAGCTTTTGCGCTTCTTTGCTCAGCTTCTGGCCGTGGACGTCACGCAGACGCGCGATCTCGGTTTCCAGCGTTTCTTTCTCTTGCTCCAGCTCGGCATATTTGTCGGCGGCTTCAACCAGGGACAGGTCTGCCTGCTGGTGGCGGATAGCGTCCAGACGATCGCTCAGGCGTTTAATTTCGTTTTTTTCGACTTCTTTCATAGGATAGCTTCTGATAAAAATAGGATGAATATCCTATAGTATGCGCGCAGAGCGGGATTATTCACAACTAATCGCAGATAAATAATCAAATGTTGCAAGTATTATTCAGCTAATGAAAATACTACTATTTTGATTAATAAGGAATTTTAAGTGATAAGGTCGGCCGTGGTGCTTTTTATTGACGGGTTCATAGTGAAGCACGTTTTCCTCAATATAATCGCCCAACCGATCCTAAACTTAAATGAGCAACCGCGCAGGCTGAGCGCGGTTAATACATGGAGGAGGGAAGATTATGGCGAAAATAGGTGAGAACGTTTCGGCCCTTATTGATAAGACGGTCGATTTTATGGCTTCAAGCCAGGCTTTTCGCGAATATCTGAATAAAACACCACCGCGCAACGTTGTCCCTACTGAAATACCGCAGGAGAATGCGCAGCTGTATCTGCAACGTCTGGCGTATTATCGGCAGCTGTATCGACCGCAGCAGGAAGAGAAGTAAGCCTGCAGGGTCTTATTTTTGAAAGGCTTTTTTTAAGCTGATTTTAGAAATCAGCTCGGTCAGGGAAAGTACCATCGTGGAGCGTACCATCTGCTGGTAGCGCTGAATCTGCATTGCGTGCAAACCTGAGTCTGAGGTATCAAACTGCGGTGGCGGCGGGAGTGCCGTCACGCAGTGGAGTTCGCCAAACGGGCCAAGAATTTCGTCGTCGGTGAACGCGTATTCATTACCGTCATGGTTTAACTCTTCCCGCAGCGCCATCAGAAGCTCCGCATCTTCATACTCCGGCCGGCTGAGTACGCCCAGACCGTAAATTAGCTTCAGACGAACGGAAAGATCGCCCAGCGGACCGTCGCCGTCGAGCAGGGGTTCTACGGCATATTTTACCGCATAGTCATCTTTGCGAAATACCTGAAGCACAAGGATATTCACCGCTTCGGTGAGCAGTTCTACGGCGGTGATGAGGAAGCTGCGTACGGTTTTGCCAGCATTCAGACGCTCAAGCACACGATTTTCAAAGGCCTGCGTTTGTTCCATTATTGCCTGCATATCTGACAATCTGTCATTTGGGCGCAGGCTGACCTGCGCCACATTCTCTATCATTTGGTTGCGTTATATGCGTTAACCGCCTCCGCCACCACATCACTGTTGGCATCCAGACCGGAAACCTGTGCCAGCGCGGCCTGTGGACCTTTTTCGTCAATCAGCGCGGCCAGTTCCTGGGCCTGCGGATCTTCTTCACTGCGATAGTGCATCGCTGCAGCAATACCGGTGACCAGATTCGCGTGCGGCAGGCCATACTCCAGCGTGCCCAGCAGCGGTTTAATCAGACGGTCGCCCGCGCTCAGTTTACGCAGCGGCTGACGACCCACGCGCTCAACGTCATCTTTCAGATACGGGTTTTCAAAGCGACCGAGGATTTTCTGAATGTATGCCGCATGTTTTGCTGCATCAAAGCCATAGCGTTTGATCAGTACCGCGCCGCTCTCTTCCATCGCACCTTTTACCACTGCACGGATTTTCTCGTCGAGAATCGCGTCCCGGATGGTCTGATGACCGGTCAATTTTCCGAGGTACGCGGTTATAGCATGCCCGGTGTTCAGCGTGAAGAGTTTACGTTCGACAAATGCCATCAGGTTATCAGTTAATTCCATTCCCGGGATGTCAGGCAGTTCGCCTTTGAACTGTGTTTTGTCGACAATCCACTCACTGAAGGTTTCGACGGTGACTTCCAGCGGATCGTTGGTCGCAGAAGCCGAAGGGGGAACAATGCGGTCCACGGCGGAATCGACGAAGCCAACATGTTCTTCAACCCAGGATTTGTCTTCATCTGCCAGCGCGTTCATAACGTGGCCTTTCAACTGGGTGGTTCCGCGCACCATGTTTTCACAGGCGATAATATTCAGCGGAGTGGCGATGCCCTGCGCTTTGCGTTTAACCAGCCCTTTGGCGATGGCCGGAGCGATACGCTCAAGCACAACCGGACCGACGGCGGTAGTGACTAAATCTACGTGGGCAATCAGGTCGACAACATCATCGCCGATGCTGCTTACGGCGTTGACGCCGGAAACGGTATCAACCTGCTCGTTTTCACCCACCACATGAACCTGATAGCTATGACGGGCATTCAGGGCATCGAGCACGACCTGGTTTACATCCGCGAACGTCAGTTGTATCCCCGCGTCCGCCAGCAGTTTGCCGATAAAGCCACGACCGATATTACCTGCGCCAAAATGTAATGCTTTCATAGTATTAACCTTCATTAATGTTTTTACCCAAGAGGGCTGGGGTGAGGCGTTTCCCTCAACCTAACCCTCTCCACAAGGGAGAGGATATCGCCTTCATATTTCGAACTGCAGATGCGTTGGCTCTCCTCGCTCACCCCAGTCACGTACTTATGTACGCTCCTGGGGATTCGCTGCGTTGCCGCCTTTCTGCAGCTCGAACTATTTTGGAGATACTTAATGGTTAAGCTTTTTTACCAGCCAGCAGTTCCAGAACTTCATCCACGCTGGTGGTATGGGCCAGACGTTCGATCACGGATTCGTCATCCAGAGCGTTGGTCAGGCTGGTGATCACCTGGATATGTTCATTGTTACGTGCGGCGATACCAATGACCAGGCGGGCAATATCGTCTTCTTCTTCACCGAAGCGCACGCCTTCCGGGTACTGGCAGAACACCACGCCGGTTTTCAGCACGCGGTCTTTGGCTTCAACCGTACCGTGCGGCACTGCGATGGACTCACCGAGGTAAGTCGGGGTCAGTTTTTCGCGGTCCAGCATCGCCTCGACGTATTCTGGCTCAACGTAGCCGCCTTTCACCAGTTGCTCACCGGCAAAGCGAATCGCTTCTTCTTTGTTAGTGGCTTTACGGCCGAGGAAGATATTCTCCGCACCCAGTTTGAACAGGTGGGTATCACCCTCTTCAAAGCTGTCTTTCAGGTGATCGCGGACTTTCTCTTCGTTCACGTTGTGGCGCTGTGCAGCAACCAGACGTTCGGTCAGGCTGGCGTACAGGCCGCTGTCGAGGAAGTTGGTCAGCGAAATGTGCTGCGCCTGAGGCACCTGGCGCATCGCTCGTTCGGTCAGGTCACGGTGAGTAATGACCAGATCGACATCCGGCGGCAGATTGTTAATCGCGCTGTTGGTGACGGAAATGTGAGACAGACCGGCATCCTGCACTTTCTTGCGCAGTACGCCCGCCCCCATGGCGCTGGAGCCCATACCCGCATCGCAGGCAACGATGATTTTACGCACATGGCTCAGGTCGTTAGTCACGTCGCCAGCCGCCAGCGGAGATGCACCTTTGGATTCCGCTTTCATGTCGTGCATACGACGAGTTGCGGCATCAATGTCATCATCTTCTTTCACTTTGCTGGTTTTCAGCAGAATGGCTGAGACGACAAAGGAGACAGCCATTGCGGCACAGATAGCAGCGATGTTCGCGAAGTAAGCACCCTTCGGCGTCATTGCCAGCACGGCCAGGATAGAACCCGGAGAAGCCGGAGAAACCAGGCCGCCGTTCAGGATAGTCAGGGTAAATACGCCAGTCATACCGCCGAGGATAACGGCCAGGATCAGACGCGGGTTCATCAGCACGTACGGGAAGTAAATTTCGTGGATACCACCCAGGAAGTGGATGATAGCCGCGCCGCCTGCAGACTGCTTAGCGCTGCCGCGACCGAAGAACATGTATGCCAGCAGAACGCCCATACCCGGACCCGGGTTAGCTTCAATCAGGAAGAAGATGGATTTGCCCATCTCATGGGACTGCTGAATACCCAGCGGTGAGAAAATACCGTGGTTGATGGCGTTGTTGAGGAACAGGATTTTCGCCGGTTCAACGAAGATAGACGCCAGTGGCAGCATGTCATGGACAACCATGAAGTTAACGCCTGCCGCCAGGATTTTGGACAGTGCTTCAACCAATGGGCCAATGCCAAGGAATGCCAGAATGGCGAGGATCATCCCGATGATGCCTGCGGAGAAGTTATTCACCAGCATCTCAAAACCGGACTTGATCTTACCGTCTACCCAGTTGTCGAAATGTTTGATAGCCCAGCCGCCCAGCGGACCTGCGATCATCGCGCCGAGGAACATTGGCATATCGGCACCGACGATAACGCCCATGGTGGTGATAGCACCCACCACGCCGCCACGCTCGCCGCCAACCAGCTTACCACCGGTATAACCGATCAGCAGCGGCAGCAGATAGGTAATCATTGGGCCGACAAGCTTCGCCAGCGTTTCGTTCGGCAACCACCCTGTCGGAATGAATAATGCGGTGATAATACCCCACGCGATAAACGCGCCGATATTTGGCATCACCATGTTACTGAGGAATCGACCAAAGCTTTGCACTTTGATCTTAATATCGGATGACATAAAAACACCCCTTCTTATGTTTGCTGTCGCGCAGGCTAAAAGCCCGAGGTTTGTTAATGTAGCGGCAGGAGGTAGCCGGACCCTGTAGATACTGCGAAATCTGGCACTGAATCGTTCAACTGTCCAGTCGACGACTTTTTATGTGACGTTTGTCACGTAAATATAGGGTGTATGGCGTTAGTTAATGTGATTTTCATCACAAAATATCGGTACAAAAAAACATCACAGGTCAAGAATTGGCTAAAAATGGGCGTTAAGTGTGAAGTTATTCACGTTTTTGCTTTGGCTGTTTGTTGGATATTTGTGATCTACTTCGCAATAAATATTTGTCTGGATTTCTCCTGGTGTGATCTGGAGCGGATTCTGTTTCATCACCTATTTCTTGCAACTACCCCGCAAGCCATCAACCTGAAAATTTATACCCTGGTGGTATGGCGGAAATGGCTAACTGCAATTATGTTCAAATTACCAGCCATGACTCCTTTCGGCTGCCTGCAATTGAAAGCTCTGATTAGCGTGAATACGAGGCGGGTATGTTTCTAAACTATTTCGCGTTAGGTGTGCTGATCTTCGTTTTTCTGGTTCTGTTTTACGGAATCATCGCCATCCATGATATTCCCTATAACATGGCTAAGAAGCGCAACCATCCCCATGCCGATGCCATCCATACGGCGGGTTGGGTGAGCTTATTTACGCTGCATGTTATTTGGCCCTTCCTGTGGATCTGGGCCACGCTCTATCAGCCAGAACGAGGCTGGGGAATGCAGTCACACATCACGCCGTCCGGGAAGGAACCTGACCCTGAAATTGCCGCGCTGGCCGCGCGCATCACCCAGTTGGAAAATAGACTGGATGGGGAGAAAAAAAACGATAACTCCACCTTTCCGGAGATTTGATCATGGACTTGTTGATTGTCCTGACCTATGTGGCATTCGCCTGGGCCATTTTTAAAATATTCCGTATTCCGGTAAATCAATGGACGCTTGCTACCGCCGCGTTAGGTGGGGTGTTTATTGTGGCGGGACTGATTTTATTAATGAACTATAACCACCCGTATACCTTTACGGCGCAAAAGGCGGTTATTTCAATTCCTGTTACCCCACAGGTCACCGGAATTGTTAGTGAAGTGACAGATAAAAATAATCAGCTGATTAAAAAAGGCGAGGTGTTATTTAAACTCGATCCCGTTCGTTATCAGGCGCGGGTCGACAGGCTGCAGGCCGACCTGGTGACCGCTACGCACAACATCGACAATATGAAAGCGCAGCTGTCTGAAGCCGTAGCCAATACCACCCGCGTTTCCGCTGAACGAGATCGCCTGTATAAAGATTATCAACGCTATTTGAAGGGCAGCCAGGCGAAGGTTAATCCATTCTCTGAAAGCGACATCGACAACGCCCGGCAAAACTATCTGGCGCAGGATGCGCTGGTCAAAGGCTCCGTTGCTGAACAGACGCAGATTCAGAGCCAGTTAGACAGTATGGTCAATGGAGAGCAATCTCAGGTTGCGTCTCTGCGCGCCCAGCTCGCTGAAGCCAAATACAATCTTGAGCAGACTATCGTACGTGCGCCCAGCAACGGTTATGTAACACAGGTGCTTATCCGGCCCGGGACCTATGCCGCCGCGCTGCCTCTGCGCCCGGTGATGGTATTTATTCCGGAACAAAAAAGGCAAATCGTGGCGCAATTCCGCCAGAATTCGTTGCTGCGCCTTAAACCGGGTGATGAAGCGGAAGTGGTCTTCAACGCGCTGCCAGGCCAGGTATTCTCCGGCAAGCTTACCAGCATTCTGCCGGTTGTTCCGGGCGGTTCTTATCAGGCGCAGGGAGCATTACAGTCCTTAACGGTGGTGCCGGGTACCGATGGCGTGCTGGCCACGATTGAGCTGGCTCCCAACGCCGATGTGGATGCGCTGCCGGACGGTATCTATGCCCAGGTGGCGGTCTATTCCGACCATTTCGCTCACGTTTCAGTGATGCGTAAAGTGCTGCTGCGCATGACCAGTTGGATGCATTACCTTTATTTGGATCATTGAGACCGTCATCACCTGCCATTTGCACTGACCTGAGCCATACTGATATTTTTGTTGGCAAAAAGGACCCGGCATGAAACTCATTGGCAGCTATACCAGCCCTTTTGTGCGTAAAATTTCTATTCTGTTACTGGAAAAGGGCATCACCTTCGAATTTGTGAATGAACTCCCCTATAACGCAGATAACGGCGTGGCACGCTATAACCCGTTAGGAAAAGTGCCCGCGTTGGTTACCGATGAGGGCGAGTACTGGTTTGACTCTCCGATCATCGCGGAATACATAGAACTGCTGGATATTGCGCCAGCGATGCTGCCGCGTGAACCACTGGCGGCGCTGAAGGTACGCCAGTTGGAAGCGCTGGCCGATGGCATTATGGATGCCGGTTTAGTCTCAGTACGCGAACAGGCTCGCCCCGCCGCGCAGCAGTCAGAAACCGAACTGTTACGCCAGCGAGAGAAGATTACCCGTAGTCTGGATATGCTGGAAGGTTATCTGGCGGAGGGTACGCTGAAAACGGATACGGTTAACCTGGCAACCATTGCGATTGCCTGTGCCGTCGGTTATCTCAATTTCCGTCGGGTTGCGCCCGGCTGGTGTGTTGATCGCCCGCGTCTGGTCAAACTGGTGGAAACGCTCTTTCAACGCGAAAGTTTTGCCCGTACGGAACCGCCAAAGGCTTGATACACATTATACTCGCCTAAGCAAAGTCACGGTACAATCCTTCCTATATCGATATCCCTCTCCACGGTGGAGAGGGCCACCAACAGCCAGGCCCTTTCATGACAACCGACATGCGTTCACTCTACAGCCAGCTTCCTGCTATCGATCGTTTATTGCGCGATAGCGCCTTCCCAGCTTTACGTGAGTCTCACGGTCATACCCGGGTGGTTGACCTGCTGCGTCACATGCTCGACGAAGCCAGAGAAGCTATTCGCGACACGCACGCGCTCCCGGCATGGTGTGAGGACTGGGCGCAAGAGGCCTGCGCCCGGCTGGAACGAGAATTGCAAAGTGCGCTGCGTCCGGTAATTAACCTTACCGGAACGGTGCTGCATACCAATCTTGGGCGCGCATCGCAGGCCGAAGAAGCGATCGAGGCGGTGGTGCAGGCGATGCGCACGCCGGTGACGCTGGAATACAGCCTGGATGATGCCGGGCGTGGACATCGGGATCGGGCCCTGGCGGATTTACTCTGCCGTCTGACGGGGGCGGAAGACGCCTGTATCGTCAATAACAACGCGGCAGCGGTTTTGCTGATGCTGGCGGCCACAGCTAACGGCAAAGAGGTGGTCGTTTCACGCGGAGAACTGGTAGAAATTGGCGGCGCATTTCGTATTCCGGACGTGATGTGTCAGGCCGGATGTATTCTGCGCGAAGTGGGTACCACCAACCGGACCCACACGAAAGATTATCGTCAGGCGGTAAATGAAAACACCGGTCTGCTGATGAAAGTACATACCAGTAATTACAGCATCGAAGGCTTTACGAAGTCGGTGGATGAGTCAGAGCTGGCCACTATTGGCAAGGAGCTGGATATTCCGGTAGTGGCGGATCTCGGCAGCGGCTCGCTGGTTGATCTCAGCCAGTATGGATTACCGCAGGAGCCGATGCCGCAACAGCTGATTGCAGCTGGCGTTAGCCTGGTGAGCTTCTCTGGCGATAAATTACTGGGAGGGCCGCAGGCAGGGATTATTGTCGGTAAAAAAGAGATGATCGCGCGCTTACAGAGCCATCCGCTGAAACGTGCATTACGGGCTGATAAAATGACGCTGGCTGCGCTGGAAGCGACGCTGCGGCTCTACCTGCACCCGGAAGCGCTGGCAGCGAAGTTGCCGACGTTACGCCAGCTCACCCGCTCGCAGGAGGCTGTCCACGCGCAGGCACAACAATTACAGGCACGACTTGCTGATCATTACGGCGACGAATTCGCCCTGAACGTTATGCCTTGTTTATCGCAGATAGGCAGCGGTTCGCTACCTGTTGATAGGCTGCCCAGCGCGGCATTAACCTTTACGCCACATGACGGGCGCGGTAGCCGCCTCGAAGCACTGGCCGCCCGTTGGCGTGCGCTGCCCGTGCCGATCATTGGGCGAATTTATGATGGTCGCTTATGGCTGGATCTGCGCTGCCTTGAGGACGAGACCCGGTTTATGGAGATGATGCTGAAATGATTATTGCAACCGCCGGACACGTTGACCACGGAAAAACAACGTTATTACAGGCGATTACCGGCGTGAATGCCGACCGTTTGCCGGAAGAAAAAAAGCGCGGCATGACCATCGATCTCGGTTATGCCTACTGGCCGCAGCCGGACGGAAGGATTCTGGGATTTATCGATGTTCCCGGACACGAAAAGTTTTTGTCCAACATGCTGGCGGGTGTCGGCGGGATCGACCATGCGCTGCTGGTGGTGGCGTGTGATGACGGCGTGATGGCGCAAACGCGTGAGCATTTGCAAATTCTGCAACTGACGGGCAATCCGCAGATCACCGTGGCGCTCACGAAAGCCGATCGCGTGGATGACGATCGCATCAACGCGGTACGTACTGAGGTGCATACTGCGCTTGAAAACTATGGATTCGCCGATGCGGTTCTGTTCGTGACGGCGGCCAGTGAAGGTCGTGGAATCGAAGAACTGCGCGATCATTTACAGCAATTAACGTCGCGCGAGCATGCCCGCGATTGCAGCTTTCGCCTGGCGATTGACCGTGCCTTTACGGTCAAAGGCGCGGGTTTGGTGGTGACCGGGACGGCGCTTAGCGGTGAAGTGACTGTTGGTGACACGCTGTGGCTCACGGGCGTCAACAAACCGATGCGCGTACGTAGCTTGCATGCGCAAAATCAGGCCACCGATCGCGCGCAGGCGGGGCAACGTATTGCGCTGAATATTGCCGGTGATGCACAAAAAGAAGAGCTTAACCGCGGCGACTGGCTGCTGTCCGATGCACCGCCAGAGGCGTTTACCCGCGTGATTGTCTCTTTAGAGCATGCCGCGCCGCTGATGCAGTGGCAACCGCTGCATATTCACCACGCGGCCAGCCATGTCACCGGGAGAATCTCGCTGCTTGAAGGGACGCTGGCGGAACTGGTGTTTGATACACCGCTCTGGCTCGCCGATAACGACCGTCTGGTGCTACGCGATATTTCGGCCCGCACGACGCTGGCTGGCGCGCGCGTGGTAACGCTCAATCCGCCACGTCGCGGGAAGCGTAAGCCGGAATATTTGCAATGGCTGGCAGCGCTGGAGAAGGTGCAGAGTGACGGCGAAGCTCTGGCGCTACATCTGACGCGCGGGGCGGTGAATATTCCTGACTTCGCCTGGGCGCGTCAGCTCAACGGCAACGGTATGCGTCCGTTGATTGAGCTGCATGGCTTTATTCAGGCGGGATACAGTCTGTTGAATGCTGCCGTTGCAGCGCGCTGGCAGCGGAAAGTCCTTGATACGCTGGCAACGTACCACGAGCAGCACCGTGATGAACCAGGACCTGGGCGAGAACGCCTGCGCCGTATGGCTTTGCCGATGGAAGATGAAGCGCTGGTCCTGCTGCTGATTGAAAAGATGCGTGAGAGCGGCGCCATCCATAGCCATCATGGCTGGCTGCATTTGCCGGATCATAAGGCCGGTTTCAGCGAAGAGCAGCAGGCTATCTGGCAAAAAGCAGAACCGCTTTTTGGCGATGAGCCGTGGTGGGTGCGCGATTTGGCAAAACAGACGGGCACAGATGAGCAGATGATGCGTGTGGCGTTACGACAAGCAGCGCAGCAAGGCATCATCACCGCGATCGTCAAAGATCGCTATTACCGTAACGATCGGATTGTGGCCTTTGCCAATATGATCCGCGAACTGGATCAGGAGAAAGGATCGACCTGTGCTGCCGATTTCCGCGACAGGCTTAACGTTGGACGCAAATTGGCTATCCAGATTCTGGAATATTTTGACCGCATTGGTTTTACGCGTCGCCGGGGAAATGATCATTTATTACGCGATGCTTTGTTGTTTCCCGAAAAATAATGAAACAATTAATTCAGGAATTAAATGAATTAATACAAAATAGATATTGATTGAAATAAGCACATTAGATTATGAACCTAATGTGCTTTTTAATTGTGGGTGTTATTAAAATAACAACCACGATCATATTTTGTTGGATATTTCACTCGTATGCTTCCTGACTCTTTAGAGTAATTAAGGATCGTACAATGGCTGCTTCAACATTTTTTATTCCTTCCGTGAATGTAATCGGCGCTGATTCATTAAAAGACGCAATGAATACAATGGCGGAATATGGTTTTCGTCGTACGCTGATTGTCACGGATGCCATGCTGACAAAATTAGGTATGGCTGGCGAGATTCAAAAAACATTACAGGAACGTGATATTTTCAGCGTAATTTTCGACGGTACGCATCCTAATCCCACGACCAGTAACGTCGCTGCTGGCCTGCACATACTGAAAGAAAATGAATGTGATAGCGTTATTTCCCTCGGCGGCGGTTCTCCGCACGATTGTGCGAAGGGCATTGCGCTGGTGGCGGCTAACGGCGGCGATATTCGCGATTACGAAGGTGTGGACCGTTCTGCAAAACCACAGCTGCCGATGATCGCCATTAACACCACCGCGGGCACGGCATCTGAAATGACCCGTTTCTGCATCATTACCGATGAAGTACGCCACATTAAAATGGCGATTGTGGATAAGCACGTTACGCCGCTGCTGTCCGTTAATGACTCCTCGCTGATGCTCGGCATGCCGAAGTCCCTGACAGCGGCAACCGGTATGGATGCGCTGACCCACGCCATTGAAGCCTACGTGTCTATTGCTGCAACGCCGATTACCGATGCGTGCGCGTTGAAAGCGGTCACCATGATTGCGGAAAACCTGCCGGTCGCCGTTGCAGATGGCAGCAATGCTCAGGCGCGCGAAGCCATGGCTTACGCGCAGTTCCTCGCGGGAATGGCCTTTAACAACGCTTCTCTTGGTTATGTGCACGCAATGGCGCACCAGTTGGGCGGCTTCTACGATCTGCCGCACGGTGTATGTAACGCAGTGCTGCTGCCGCATGTGCAGGTCTTCAATAGCAAAGTGGCTGCCGCTCGCCTGCGTGATTGCGCTGCGGCAATGGGCGTGGACGTTGCTGGCTTGAGCGCAGAGCAAGGGGCGGAAGCCTGCATCGCGGCGATCCGCGAACTGGCGCAGAAAGTGAATATCCCGGCCGGTCTGCGTGAGTTGAACGTGAAGGAAGAGGATATTGCCGTACTGGCGACCAATGCCCTGAAAGATGCCTGCGGTTTCACTAACCCGATTCAGGCGACTCATGAAGAAATCATGGCGATTTATCGCGCTGCTATGTAATTCGTGATACCTGTCGTAAAGCAGTAAATGGCTGGCGAATAATTCGCCAGCCCCGTCTACCCTTGTAGTACCCCTACAGCAAGGAGACGGTCATGACCAATAACCCCCCTTCAACGCGTATTTATCCCGGCGAGTATGGTTACCCTCTGAAGTTAAAAGCCCGATACGATAACTTTATCGGCGGTGACTGGGTTGCCCCGGTGGACGGCGAGTATTACCAAAACCTGACGCCGGTAACCGGGCAATTACTGTGCGAAGTGGCCTCTTCCGGCAAAAAGGATATCGATCTGGCACTGGATGCCGCGCACAAAGTAAAAGACAAGTGGGCGCAGACATCCGTGCAGGACAGGGCGGCGATACTGTTCAAAATCGCCGATCGTATGGAGCAAAACCTGGAACTGCTGGCGACGGCAGAAACCTGGGATAACGGTAAGCCCATCCGCGAAACCAGCGCGGCAGATGTTCCGCTGGCGATTGACCATTTCCGCTACTTCGCTTCCTGTATTCGTGCGCAGGAAGGGGGAATAAGCGAGGTTGATAGCGAGACCGTGGCTTATCACTTCCATGAACCTCTTGGCGTGGTAGGACAAATTATCCCGTGGAACTTCCCGCTGCTGATGGCCAGCTGGAAGATGGCGCCCGCGCTGGCGGCGGGTAACTGCGTCGTGCTTAAACCCGCGCGCCTCACGCCGCTGTCCGTGCTGTTGCTGATGGAAGTCATCGGCGATCTGCTCCCGCCAGGCGTGGTAAACGTGGTAAACGGTGCGGGTGGGGAAATCGGTGAGTATCTGGCGACGTCTAAGCGCATTGCGAAAGTGGCGTTTACCGGCTCAACGGAAGTTGGGCAGCAGATCATGCAATACGCCACGCAGAACATTATTCCCGTCACGCTGGAGCTGGGTGGGAAATCGCCCAATATCTTCTTCGCTGATGTGATGGATGAAGAGGATGCGTTTTTTGACAAAGCGCTGGAAGGTTTCGCGCTGTTTGCCTTCAATCAGGGTGAAGTGTGTACCTGTCCGAGCCGTGCATTAGTACAGGAATCTATTTACGAACGTTTTATGGAAAGAGCTATCCGCCGGGTGGAGAGTATTCGCAGCGGCAACCCGTTAGACAGCGTGACGCAAATGGGTGCGCAGGTCTCGCATGGTCAACTGGAAACCATTTTGAATTACATCGATATTGGTAAGAAAGAAGGGGCTGATGTTCTCACCGGCGGGCGGCGCAAGCAACTGGATGGCGACTTAAAAGAAGGTTATTACCTCGAACCAACCATTCTGTTTGGCAAGAACAACATGCGGGTTTTCCAGGAAGAGATCTTCGGGCCCGTGCTGGCCGTCACGACCTTTAAAACTATGGAAGAGGCGCTGGAAATCGCCAATGACACCCAATATGGGCTTGGCGCTGGTGTCTGGAGCCGTAACGGAAATCTGGCGTACAAGATGGGCCGTGGGATTCAGGCGGGGCGTGTTTGGACCAACTGTTACCATGCTTACCCGGCCCATGCGGCATTCGGTGGCTATAAGCAGTCGGGTATCGGGCGCGAGACGCATAAGATGATGCTCGAGCATTATCAGCAAACCAAATGTCTGCTGGTGAGCTACTCAGATAAACCGCTGGGACTATTTTAATTTCTCATCACTTATTGCCCGGTTTTGCGCCGGGCATATCTTTATTCTGCAGTTATATATAAACCCATATATCGTTATATAAATAAGACGATTGCATCCAATCTGGTCATTCCACTACTATTATCAACTCTATTGTGTAAATCAAATTGCAGCCGAGTTTTCAATTTAAATCCCTGAGGCAAATATGTTCCTTAATTATTTTGCATTAGGAGTGCTTATTTTTGTATTCCTGGTCATTTTTTACGGGATTATTATTCTGCATGATATTCCCTATCTCATTGCAAAGAAACGTAACCATCCTCATGCTGACGCAATACATGTCGCGGGCTGGGTGAGTTTGTTTACCTTACATGTCATGTGGCCCTTTTTATGGATCTGGGCAACGCTTTATCGCCCGGAACGCGGGTGGGGCATGCAAAGCGCGGATTCTTCCCTGATCCAGTTGCAGGCCAGGGTTGCCGATCTGGAAAAGAAACTGGGTGAGGCGAAGACCTCTCCGGCGGAGTAATATCGATGGATTTATTGATCGTTCTGACCTATGTGGCGTGCGCATGGTCAATATTTAAGATTTTTAAAATTCCTGCCAATAAATGGACAGTACCCACTGCAGCATTGGGCGGTATATTCATTGTTTGCGGACTTATATTACTGATGAATTATAACCATCCGTATACATTTAAGGCGCAAAAGGCGGTAATTTCTATTCCCGTAGTACCGCAGGTCACGGGGGTCGTAACGGAAGTGACGGATAAGAAGAATACGCTGATCAAAAAAGGTGAGGTACTGTTTAAACTTAATCCGGGACGTTATCAGGCACGAGTTGATCGCCTGAAAGCTGATATTGTCACCGCACAACATAAAGAGCAGGTGCTGGTGGCGCAGTTAGACGAAATGCAAGCCAACACGCAGCGGGCAAAGGCTACGCGTGACAAGCTAGCTAAAGATTACCAGCGCTATGCGCAGGGGAGTCAGGCGAAGGTCAATCCTTTTTCTGAACGCGATATCGATGCGGCGCGGCAAAACTATCTGGCGCAGGAAGCAGCGGTGAAATCCTCCGTTGCGGAACAACAGCAAATCCAGAGTCAGTTAGACAGCCTGGTGCAGGGTGAGAATTCGCAAATTGCCAGCCTGAAAGCGCAGTTAGCCGAAGCGGAGTTCAACCTGGACCAGACAGTGGTTCGCGCGCCCAGCGATGGTTACGTTACGCAGGTGCTGATGCGACCGGGAACCTATGCCGCCGCGCTGCCTATGCGTCCGGTGATGGTGTTTATCCCGGATCAAAAACGGCAAATTATCGCCCAGTTCCGGCAAAACTCGTTGCTGCGATTGGAGCCAGGCGATGAAGCTGAAGTGGTGTTTAACGCCCTGCCGGGTAAGGTTTTCAGCGGCAAACTGGCTGCCATCAGTCCGGCCGTACCGGGGGGGACATACCAGTCGAATGGGGCGCTGCAATCCTTAAATTCTACGCCTGGATCGGAAGGGGTGATCGCCACGATTGAGCTGAATGATAATGTGGATGTGAACGCTCTGCCTGATGGGATTTATGCGCAGGTCGCGGTTTATTCTGATCACTTCACCCATGTGTCAGTGATGCGTAAGGTTCTGCTGCGTATGACCAGTTGGGTGCATTATCTGTATCTCGATCACTAGGCGCAGGCTATTTTGCTTACCATTTTGAACCTGGTACCCTAATTTCGCTTACTCAGGCTGCTGTTCCAGCGCCTGAGTAAGTTGCTGGCGGATCTCTGCCAACATCTCATCAAGAATAAACTGTACCCGCCATGGCTGATATTCACGTTTGCGGAAAATCACCACCAAATCCAGCCACCATTCATGTTGTTCTGAGAAACATGGAACCAGCGACCCGGATTCAATATCTTTTTGGATACTCGCATTTGGCGCAAAAACAATGCCCAGATGGTTACGTGCCAGCGCCAGTGCAGACTGTGTATTGTCGCAGACATAATTTCCGGTCACCCGATAATCGTGCATCTCCTTGCCTCCGGCTGAAGTGAAACGCCAGATATTAGCCTCATCTATCATCATGGAATCAATCAGGATACAGGAATGTTCTTCCAGTTCATCAGGGCTACTAATAGGATGTGCTTTGATATACTCAGGGCTGGCAAAAGCCGTCACCGCATATTTAGTAATGAAACTGGCAACCAGAGATTCATCTTTAGGATGTGCATAGGTGATTAAAATATCACAATCTTCAGGGAAGTCGACACCTTCAAAAAATGCCTTTCGTTCCAGGTTACATGTTTTAAGTGAGAGGCTAATTCCACCGATATCCTGAATTTTTGCGATCACATGTTGCGATAAATAAGCAATTATGCCCGTCGGAGCATATACGGTTACCCGGCCACGTTTTTCGTGCTTATAATCAGCAATGAAATTATTGAGCTGATCGTTTCTGTCCAACATGTCATTGATGTAAGGAAGCAGCGCTGTACCAAACGGTGTGAGGGTGAGCTGTCGGGTGGTGCGATCAAATACCTTTAGTCCAACTTTTGATTCAAAATCAGCAAGGTACTTACTAACGTTGGCTTGCGCGATGCCGAGAACCGTAGCGGCATGACTGATGTTTTCACTGGCAGCAATTACTGAAATAATCTTCAGTTCCTGGTGTTTGAGTTGTAATTTGTTCATCGCCAAACCCAATATATATAATTTTGTATATATTACTATATAAATATGAATCTTGCACCGATGAAATTGTAAGCATTATTATGCACGCGTTTTGTATCTTATTTTAAAATGGAATGTGGGCATGTTAATTAAACGCAATATTGTGGCGCTATTCGCCTTTTCATTTATGGCGAGCGCAACTGCCGCAGAATTTTCTATTGGCGGCGGCGCTGTATATAACGAATCTCCTTATCGTGGATATAATGATAACGTTCACGCAGTACCGCTTGTCAGTTATGAAAGTGAATCATTTTATTTTAGGCAAACAACGTTAGGTTATATTCTTTCAAAAAATGAAAGTAATGAATTTAGCATTACTGCCTCGTACATGCCGCTTGAGTTTGATCCGGGTGATAACGACGATCAAGCGATGAAGCAACTGAACAAGCGTGACGCAACCGCGATGGCGGGTGCTGCATGGTATCACCATGAGAAATGGGGCAGCGTGAAAGTCTCCGCAGCAGCGGATGTGCTGGACAACAGCAACGGTTGGGTTGGGGAAATGTCTCTGTTTCGCCAAATGCCGATGGGCAAGCTGACGCTGACGCCGGCGATTGGCGTGCTCTACTATGACGAAAACTTCAACGAATATTACTACGGCATCTCTGGCAATGAATCCCGCCGTAGTGGGTTATCAAGCTACTCCCCTGGCGATAGCTGGACACCGTATGTTGGCCTGTCCGCTAAATACGCATTGACCAGCAATCTGACGCTGCTGGCCAGCGCCAACTATAGTGCGCTGCCAGATGATATTAAAAATAGCCCGATGGTTGACCGTGATGACAGCTTTACCTTTATGTCCGGTCTGACCTGGCGTTTCTGATTCTCACCCGTTTGTCCTCAGGGAGGAGGGCAATCTTTTCAATGCGGTAGACCGGATAAGACCCGAAGCATCGTCATCCGGCATGCCTTCAGTTACTACTCGTTTACCCAGATACGCATTTCGCTGTTTCGCCAGTTCTTACGCGAGCAGGAAAATATTCATCGCAGCGTTGCGTTGGAACTGATCCTACTGCTGATTTTGCAGCAAATCTCCGCGGCGGCTAGCGAGCAACCCGCAGATAGCCCCGGTAATGCGCTGGCATGGAAAGCGCAACAAATAATCCACACCCAGTTCCACCTGCCGATTAGTGCTTCAACTCTGGCGAAAGAACTGTATTGCAATGCGGATTATCTGGGGCGTGTATTCCGTAGCGCTTTCAGGCTGACGCTAACTGAAGCATTGCATCGCCAGCGGGTAAGGGCGGCAGAAAAACTGTTGATCAGTGGCTCGCTGTCGCTTACCGAAGTGGCGATAAAATGTGGATTTAATGATGTGGGTTACTTTCGCAAAATCTTTCGCAAGCATACCAGCCTGACACCCGCGGCGTGGAAACGGCGCTATTGCAAAGAGCATATTAATAGCGCCTGACCCGTTACTGCCCGTAATACGCATTCACGCCGTGTTTGCGCAGATAGTGTTTATCCAGCAACTCCGACTGCATATCCGGCAACTGAGGGGCTAACTGGCGCGAGAACAGCCCCATGTAGGCGCACTCTTCGAGCACCACCGCGTTATGTACGGCGTCTGCGGCATCTTTACCCCAGGCGAACGGACCGTGTGAATGCACTAATACCGCCGGAACCTGCAGCGGATTAAGATCGCGTTGCTCAAAGGTCTGAATAATGACCTCACCGGTTTGATATTCATATTCGCCGTTAATCTCCTCAACGGTCATCAGACGAGTACACGGAATAGAACCATAGAAATAATCGGCATGTGTGGTGCCCCATGCCGGGAGATCAAGACCCGCCTGTGACCAGATCGTCGCGTGGCGTGAATGGGTGTGGACGATCCCACCGATTTCAGGGTAGCGACGGTACAGCGCCAGATGGGTTGGCGTGTCTGAGGAGGGTTTTTTACTGCCTTCAACCACATTGCCGCTGGCAATATCCACCACCACCATATCGTCGGCGGCCATCACGTTATATTCCACGCCGGACGGCTTAATCACCATCAGCTTACGCGTTTCATCCACCGCGCTGACGTTACCCCAGGTAAAGGTGACTAAACCATGAGCCGGAAGCGCCAGATTGGCCGCCAGCACCTCGGCCTTCAGTTGTTCTAACATGGAAATCCT
Source organism: Citrobacter sp. RHBSTW-00986 (assembly GCF_013783065.1). Classification (NCBI taxonomy): domain Bacteria; kingdom Pseudomonadati; phylum Pseudomonadota; class Gammaproteobacteria; order Enterobacterales; family Enterobacteriaceae; genus Citrobacter; species Citrobacter sp. RHBSTW-00986. The sequence goes on from NZ_CP056200.1 coordinate 153,948, forward strand.
CCTTCCTGCATACGTGCTTCTATCCAGCGTCGCGCCTGGATAATTTCCAGTACCGGCTCATTCGCTTTTTCAGTCCACATTTCAATCAGAAACGATCCGCGATAGTTCAGCTCATGCAGCGTTTTAAAGATACCGACAAAGTCCACGCACCCTTCGCCAAAAGGCACATCGCGAAACTGGCCCGGATGGGTTTCGGTTACCGGTAGCGTGTCTTTCAGGTGGATAGCGGCGATACGGTCGATGCCCAGCGTCAATTCGGCAGTGACGTCATTTCCCCAGGCGCTGAGATTGCCTACGTCCGGATAGACGGTGAACCACGGCGATGACAGCATTTCGTCCCACTTTTTCCACTTGCTAATCGAGTTCATAAAAGCGGTATCCATAATTTCTACCGCCAGCATGACCTGCGCGGCGGCGGCTTGCTCGACTGCCCATGCCAGCCCTTCGGCAAAGCGCTGCTGCGTACCTTCGTCATGTTCCTCGTAATAGACGTCGTAACCTGCCAGTTGAATGGTGCGAATACCGAGATCGCGCGCCAGACGAATAGCTTTGGTCATGATGTCGCGCGCCCGAACGCGGACTGATTCATCGCGGCTGCCAAAGGGAAAACGGCGGTGGGCGGACAGGCACATTGAGGGGATTGCCACGCCGGTTTCCAGCATCGCGCTCACCAGCGATGCGCGCTGAGCGGGGCTCCAGTCGAGACGCGACAGACGTTCATCGGTTTCATCCACCGACATCTCGACGAAATCAAAACCGCAGCTTTTCGCCAGCACCAAACGCTCCGGCCAGGAGAGGTCTTTCGCCAGCGCTTTTTCATAGATACCTAACGGATGATTACGCATACTGTGCTCCCCAGATGGCGTCGATTTGCGCATGGAATTCAGCGGCAACCTGCGTTGGGTTTTGCGCCCCAGCCAGCGCGCGTCCGGCGATAAAGGCTTTGACGTTGATATCGCGAAACAGCGGCAGGTCGGCGGGCGTAATCCCGCCGGTAATTGACAACTCCAGACCGATATCGGAAAGCGCTTTCATGCGCGCCAGATCCGCTTCTCCCCACTGTTGCCCGCTGGCCTGGGCATCGCGCCCCCGATGGTAAATCGCCTGGCGAACCCCAACGTGATACCAGTCACGGGCGTCATCCAGCGTCCAGTTGCCGAACAGTTCCATCTGAATTTCGCCGCCGCAGGACTGCGCGACGCCATGGCCTTTCTCTACCGTCGCCAGCGGCGCAGCGCAGATGATGGTCATCCAGTTAGCGCCAGCGCCAAACGCTTGCTGTGCAAGGGTTTCGCCCGCATCGGCTACCTTCCAGTCGGCGACGATGATTTTATTTGGGCACTGGGCGCGCAGCGCTTTGACGGCGCTAAGGCCTTCGGTTAAGCAGAGAATCGTTCCCGCTTCAACGATATCGACACTTTCTTGTAGCAGTGCGACATCGCGCTGGGCTGCCTGCAGGTTGGTGTGGTCGAGCGCCAGTTGCAGTAATGGTCGACTCATCATTCATGCTCCTTAATGCGGGCGTGATAGCCCTGTAGTGCGGTAATTAAATTCTGGTATTGGCGGTATTTGCGCTGGTAGCTCGCATGCGCGGCGGCGTCTGGCAGCAGTGTGCGCACTGGGTGCTGTAAGCTGCGCTGCGCGTCGCTGAAATTGTGATAAACGCCGGTGCCTACGCGGGCGGCGAGCGCTGCACCAAAGCAGCCGGTCTCTTCAATCTGTGGCAGCTCGATACGTAAGCCGCTGACGTCTGCCAGCATTTGCATCCAGATGTCGGAGTGCGCCGGACCTCCGGTGACGCGCAGGGTATGTGCCTGCGTAAAACGTTCACGCATGCGGTTCAGGTGGGTCATGTGGCTGAAAACCACGCCTTCGTAGATGGCCTGTAATAAGTGGGCGCGAGTGTGTATAGCCTGCATGCCATAAAAGCCGCTGGTCATCTCCAGCCCGGCGTTACTGCCGTACAAAAATGGCAGGAAGAAAAGCGCGCTACCGGCTTTCGGTAAGCTAGCAACGGCCTGATTAATTTCATCAAAAGAGAGCTCACCCCACTGAGCGGTAAACCATTCCAGATTGCCGGAGGAGGTCGGACTGGCTTCATGAACGATGTACTGCCCGTCATTCACATAGCGGCCATAAACATAGGGATGAGGCTCGTGGTCGCGCAGCCTGTGAGCGATCCCGCTGGTGACAGCCCACGTTCCCATCACCGCGTTAAGGGTGTGCTCATCTTCGATACCGGCGCAGAGTGCGGTGGAAACCACATCAAACAGACCGCCGACGACGGGCGTACCCGCCGCCAGACCGGTGATGACGGCTGTCTGAGCGGTGATTTCCCCGCATATTTCTGCTGACCCCACGATGGGGGGCAGGGCATGGTCGATTTCACTGATACCCAGCCACTGAGTCAGCCTCGGGTCGTACTGACCCGTGGTCATGTTGTAGAGGTTCGACTCGGAGATATTGCTCTCTTCGCAGCCTTTGACGCCGGTTAAGCACCAGCGCAGGTAGTCATGACCCATCATGATGCTACCAATTTGCGCGTAGCGCTGAGGGGTGTTCTCTTTCACCCAGCGCAGGAGCGATGCCGGATGCCCGGTCCACAATGTCTGGCGGGTGACCGGGTAGAGCTGCTCAGGGATCCCATCCTGCTGCCAGCGCTGTACGATGTCCATCGCACGTCGGTCAGAAGAGAGAATGGCATTACCTAGCGGCTTATCTTGCTTATCAAGTAGGAACAGGCCTTTGCCCTGAGCGGATATACCGACACCTTTGATTTGCTCGCCGCAGACACCTGTACGCTTTAACAGCCCGGCAATGGTCGCGACGCACTGTTGCCACAGTTGATGCATATCGCGTTCGGCGTACCCGGGTAATGGCGATATTGTCTGCAGCGATTGCCGGTTAATTCCCTGCTCATGACCTTTGGCATCATACAAACCTGCTTTCAGATAGGTCCCGCCGCAATCAATACCCAGCCAGAAGGTCGCTTTCTCACTCATCTTTGTTATCTCATTTTTGCCGGATGGCGCTGCGCTTATCCGGCCTACGACGGTTGCTACCTGTAGGCCCGGTAAGCGAAGCGCCACCGGGCATTGTTTTAAGCTGTACGTTTATGTGGATTCAGCGTCTTTAGCGGCGCGGCGCCGGCATCGCATTTCGCTGGCAGCAGCAGGGCCATCAGCGCGGCCAGAGCCAGTGAAATTGCCAGGCAGTAAACGCCCGCATCTTTGCTGTACAGGGTGATGAGTACGCCGACCGCGTAAGGACCGCAAAAGCCACCGAGGTTGCCGAGAGCGTTGATGACCCCACGTGCGCCACCGGCCATTTCCGCGCTGAACAAACGCGCCGGAATAGTCCAGAACACGCCCGCAGCCGATTGCAGGAAGAATCCGCAGCCGACCAGCGCGGCATAAGCCAGCCAGACGTTATTTTTCAGCGCCACAGAGAGGAACATGCACAGGGCAAAGCCAATCAGCGGCAGGCAGACGAACAGCTTGCGTTTACCGGTGCGGTCAGAGAGAGAAGAGAACAGGAACATCCCGGCAATTGCGCCGACGTAAGGCAGAATGGCGAGCATGCCGACCTGCCCCATGCTGCTGTGAGTCAACTCTTTGAGAATGGTCGGCAGCCACAGGGTGTAACCGTAAATCCCGGTCTGATAGAAGAAGTTCAGCGCGATTAGCTGCCACATGGTTTTATCGGAAAGTACTGCGCCCAGAGAGGCATTTTTGACTTCGGTTCCGGCAATGGCTTTTTGCTCGGCGGCCAGCATTTCCACCAGGTAATTTTTCTCGGCGTCAGAGATCCAGCGCGCTTCCTGCGGACGGTCGTAAACGGTATAGGCCCACAGCACCAGGACGACGACAGACAGTAAACCTTCAATGATAAACAGCCAGCGCCAGTCGAGCACGGTGATGATCCAACCCGAGAGCGGGGCGGTAATGATCCCGGCAATCGGCACAAACATAATCACAATCGCATTGGCGCGACCGCGTTCGGCATCGGGGAACCAATTACTGATCATCGTCAGCACGACCGGCAGCATGCCGCCTTCGGCAACGCCGAGTAAGAAGCGCAAAACCAGCAGTTGATACTGATTCGTGATCAACCCCGTCAAAACGGAAATGACCGCCCAGGCAACCAACGACCAGCCGATAAATTTCTTGCCGCTGCCGTGTACGGCAATTTTTCCGCCGGGAACCTGTAAAAACAGATAGCCGATAAAGAAAATACCACCGGCCAGACCGGCCATGGTGGCGGAAATACCTAATTCCTCATCCATTCCGCCGGGCATCGCGAATGCGATATTGACGCGGTCCATATAAGAAATAATACAGGCGATGAGAATAGGTGGAATAATCCGTAGCCAGCGCTGACGGGGTATGTCTTGAAGTGTAGGGCGAGAGGTCATGTTCATATTAATATTCTCGTAGAGTAGTATTTTATTTTTATAGTTTTGCTTTATTTAATGCGGCGATACCGTCGCGCAATATCGCTACACGATGGTTCACATCTGCACTGGCATTTATTTCCAGCAATTTAATGCCAGAAAATTGCAATGGGTCTGCTCCTGCGCAGGCGAATAATTCGCGGGCATGGTCGGTGGCCATCAGACCTTCTGGACAGAAAGGGGCAAACGGTGCGTGTAAGTCCTGCCACTCGCCGTATTCCCCCGCAAGCGTGGTACCGGAAAACATCAGTGCGCCCAGTTTTCCAGCCCGTTGGGCCTGCTGCGTGTGGGTCAGCGGTAGGGTGAGGTTCCGTCCTTCAATGGCCGAGCGCGCCCAGTTAATGCACACGCTGATGTCATACCCGGCAATGACCTCCAGCACGTTGTCCAACGGCAGAAAACCTTTGCGCGGCGCAATACCGGTCATGGCATCACAATGTTCCAGCACCAGATCGCAGGACCAGTCCCAATTGGCTATCTCTTTAAGCGAACGGGCGAATGCGTCGGTGGCCTGCGCAACATCTGGATTGCTGGCACAGGGTGCGGCATGCAGCTCCAGCGCGATTACTTTTCCGCCGTTGGCTGCATTGATATGGTTGATTTTCTGCTGCAGATGGCGGTAATACGCCACGCAGGCTTTACGTTGTTCTTCGTCGCTGGAAGCCAGCCCAAAAGCGCTGTTTGCGCCACGACGGCGCATGGTTTCCATTATAGCTGTGACCACGATTTGCCAGTCGCCCGGTGTATGACGTAATAACCATTCGTCGCCTAACGGGTGAAGATGTTCAAGGCAGGGCTGCTCCAAACCGCGAATATCCGGGGTATCGGCGAGTTGTCGCCAGAAATCCTTCTCTTCCTCTTCACTCTTTTGGTGAAATGAGGGTGCACAGGGGTACGCACCGATAATATAACCGGCATTATTAACGCTCATGTTGTGCTCCTTTTTATAAAACTGAAATAGCGACCTTCACAACTATTTTACGGATCGGCGTGGTGACAGTTTTATGACATGCAGGGCGGTGAACATCCTGCGGGAAAAATATGGCATAACTTCCCGGAATCATTTCAATGAAAGATTCATGTTCGCTGGCGTGATAAAAAATAATATCGCGCTGTTCTAATAACGATTCACTGATTTGGTTATTCCCGGTATCAATGGCGATCCCGATTTTCTCTTCACCCCAGGCCAGAAACTGAATATCCAGATAGCGGCGATGCACCTCAGGACGATTTTCGGCAACGTCACGGGTGGTTAAATCGATAATTTGCGCGAAGATATTTTTACCGTCGATCTCCACCACGCCCGGCTCCAGTTTTTGAAAATCTGTGGTGCGCAGAAAGTCGAGCGCCCTTTCAATCGCAGCGGGCAAACGGCATGGGTTAGGTTGAGCAATATGTCCGAAGATCATGGTGTTGCTCCTTACAGGGCCTGAATTTTTGCCCAGACGCTGTCGTCAACGGTGATACCGTTCCGGCGATTTTCTTCCAGTAGCTTTGTAAACTCGTGGCCCGGCAGACGGACAGGCGTGTTTTCATCTGCGCGTTCGGCGGTGGTGATGAAATCCATAATCCGCTGTAGCTTGGCATCGCGGGTGGCGCCGTCGATCAGCTTATCCACTTCAATGGCGATAAAAATCTGTGAAACGCCATATTCATCGCTGTTATCCTGGGTGACTTCCGCAACGGAGGAGCCATCAGAAAGCAGGGTGGCAATCATATCCAGCACAATCGACAGACCTGAACCTTTCCAGTAGCCCATTGGCAAAATGCGGCGGTTTTTTTCGATAACACCCGGCTCTTTGGTGAGATTGCCTTCATCATCAAAGCCACCATCTACCGGCAGTTGGCGACCGGCCAGGCGATTCACTTCCAGCATGCCGTAGGAGAACATCGACATCGACATATCAACCATGGTGATTGGTGATGAGGGGATCGCGACGATCAGCGGGTTAGTTCCAATGCGGCACTCTTTCGAACCCCACGGTGGCATGACGGCAATCGAGTTAGTCCAGCAGATACCGATGTAACCTTTCTCCGCCGCCTGCCAGCCATAGCTACCGCCGCGCATCCAGTGGTTGGCGTTACGCAGTGCGACCAGGCCAATACCGTGATCGGAGGCCAGCTCAATGGCTCTGTCCATCATCTTTTTCGCCGTCAGGTTGCCGATCGAACGCTGGGCATCCCATTGTTCAATCGCCCCCAGGCTGGTAATGCGTTGCGGTTTGGCCTCAGGAATGATGTCGCCGTTATCCAATTGCTGAATAAAACGAGGAAAACGATTCACACCGTGCGAATAAACGCCGGACTCGGTGGTGCGCGCAAACATTTCGGCACAGGCATCGGCGGTTTCAACGGCAATACCGCGTGCCAGCAGTACCCGCTTGAACGCATCTTTCAACTGCTCAAAAGTGACTTTCATTCCTGTTTCCTTGTTTAAATTTGATCGCTTTTTTATCTCTAAATTTCACTATGCGAAATCTGATTTCAAATATAGCGATCAAATTTTGACAGATCAACGGGGTGGTCTATTTTTTAAAATCATCAAAATCAAATGGTTGTGTTTTTTCGGTTCAGATCGTGAACTGAAACACACTTTGCGCTACCATCAGAGCGCGACGAAAAGGGGAGCGGAAGCGATGGGCACAAAAGAGAGTGAAATGACGCAAGACAAAGAGAGGCCAGCCGGAAGTCAGAGCCTGTTCCGTGGTTTAATGTTGATTGAGATTCTGAGTAACTATCCGAATGGGTGCCCACTGGCCCATCTGTCTGAGCTGGCCGGGCTGAACAAAAGTACTGTGCATCGACTCCTGCAAGGGCTGCAGTCCTGCGGATATGTCACGCCTGCACCTGCTGCGGGTAGCTATAGGTTAACCACTAAATTTATCGCCGTGGGTCAGAAGGCACTATCTTCACTGAATATCATCCATGTTGCCGCACCGCACCTCGAAGCGTTGAATATTGCCACGGGTGAAACAATCAACTTCTCAAGCCGTGAAGATGACCACGCGATTCTGATTTATAAGCTGGAACCGACGACGGGCATGCTGCGTACCCGCGCTTATATCGGTCAACATATGCCGCTGTATTGCTCCGCGATGGGTAAAATTTACATGGCGTTTGGACATGCGGATTATGTGGAATCTTATTGGGAGAGCCATCAGGATCTTATTCAACCGCTGACCCGCAATACCATTACCGGTTTGCCGGCGATGTACGACGAATTGGCGCAGATCCGCGAAAGCAGTATGGCGATGGATCGGGAAGAGAACGAACTGGGCGTTTCCTGTATTGCCGTACCGGTGTTTGATATTCATGGTCGGGTGCCGTACGCGGTGTCAATTTCACTCTCTACTTCGCGACTTAAGCAGATAGGGGAAAAAAATCTACTCAAGCCGCTACGGGAAACCGCGCAGGCGATTTCCAATGAGCTGGGCTTTACCGTTCGCGATTAGGCGGATCGCCATAGTTGTTCAGGCACCTGACAATATTTAACCGTTTCCCCTGTCCGATCAAAGCGACAGGGGCCGTCTCTCTGGCACTCTGTGGTTTTCACGCAGACGGAGGGAGCAATGAACGAGTTTATTATGGCGGATGCGGCAAAATGTATTGGGTGTCGTACCTGTGAAGTTGCCTGCGTCGTCGCGCACCAGCAAAACCAGGACTGCGCGTCGGTCTCTCCTACTGCGTTTACCCCGCGCATCCGCGTGATCAAAGACGACGCCTTTACGACGGCAGTCGCCTGCCATCAATGCGAGGACGCTCCCTGTGCAAATGTCTGCCCGACGCACGCAATTCGTCGTGAACATGGGCATATCTTCGTTGAACAGACGCGTTGTATTGGTTGTAAAAGTTGTATGCTGGCCTGCCCGTTTGGGGCAATGAATGTCGTCGCCCGCTCGTCACGGGTGCAGGCGATAAAATGCGATTTATGCTGGCACCGTGATGCGGGGCCCGCGTGTGTCGAAGCCTGCCCGACCAGCGCGTTGCAGTGTATTGATGCCGTCAGTATTCAGCGCCAGCGCCTGTGTTCACAGCCGCTGTGAAGTGAGCCCGACCCGCTCTGGGGTCGGGTTTGCGTTAGCCTTCCAGCCAGGCGCGTTCGATCTCTTCAGCCAGAATCTTCACTCCAGCTTCGATTTTCTCCGGTTCTGGCACGTAGTTCATCCGCATGCACTGGTGCGTATGCGGCCAGGGTTTATCCAGACCCGGGAAGAAGTAGTCACCGGGAACCATCAGCACGCCGCGCGCTTTCAGACGCTGATACAACAGTTCGGTAGTGATAGGCAAATCTTTGAACCATAACCACAGGAAAATCGCGCCCTCCGGTTTATGAATAATGCAGCGATCTTCAGATAAATAGCGGCGAATGATCGCAATCGTCTCCTGAACGCGCTGATAATAAAACGGCTTAATAACCGTCTCGGACAGGCGCAGAAGGTCGTTGCGCTTAATCATTTCGCACATGATTGCCGGACCCATTCCGCCAGGCGCGAGACTGATAATGCCGTTCATGTTGGTGATGGCGGTGATGATTTTTTCATTCGCGATAATGATGCCGCAGCGGGAGCCTGGCAGACCCAGCTTGGAAAGGCTCATGCACAGCACAATGTTGGGGTTCCACAGCGGGCGCGCTTCGCTAAAGATGATGCCGGGGAACGGTACGCCATAGGCGTTATCAATCACCAGCGGGATCCCATTCTGGTTGGCCAGCCGGTCCAGCTTCATCAGCTCTTCATCGGTGATCACGTTGCCTGTCGGGTTTGTCGGACGTGACACGCAGATCATGCCCGTCTCTTCACCGATGTGCAGGTGTTCAAAATCAACGTGATACTTAAACTGACCTTCTGGTAACAGTTCGATGTTTGGACGCGCGGAGACAAAAAGATCCTCTTCCAGCCCGGAATCGGCATAGCCAATGTACTCCGGGGCTAATGGGAACAACACTTTTTGCGTTGTTCCGTCGGCGCGGCGTCCGGCGAACAGATTGAATAAGTAGAAAAATGCACTCTGACTGCCATTTGTCAGTGCAATATTTTGTGGCTCGATATCCCAACCCTGCTTCTCACGTAGCAGTTTCGCCAGCTCAGTCAGCAGCTCGGTTTTACCTTGTGGACCATCGTAATTGCAAAGCGCATCAGTGGCTTTGCCGTTTTCCAGCATATCTGCCAGCAGAGATTGAAAGTAATTTTGCATCTCTGGAATTTGCGCCGGATTGCCGCCACCGAGCATGATGGCGCCTGGAGTGCGTAAACCGTCGTTAAGGTCCTCCATCAGGCGTGTGATGCCTGAATGGCGGGTAAATTTGTCGCCAAAAAGTGAGAATGTCATAGCAGGTGGTCTGTCGAACTGAGTAGTAAAGTGGCTAACCATAGCGCTACCCATGGCAGGGTGCAAATCAGGGGTATCAGGCCGGATTGAGATTTTGTGCTACTGATTTTTATTTGGCTGGTTTTTAATGTTGAGTAAGGCTTCCCGCTGCGTGGACAGCGAGAAGCCTGCCGGGATCAGGGCTGACCGGCCCACACCACCATCACCTTATCGTCGCCATGCTCACGAATAAATCCGTATCCCTGCGTCAGCGGCAGCGTGATTTGTTTACCGGCGCCAATGGCGGGATGTCTGGCCCTGAACTGACTGATTCGCTGCCAGTGGGCGACGCTGGCGGCAGATTTCCCGGTCACATCCTGCCAGTTCATTTCTGAGCGCGTACCCTGTAATGGGTCTGAGCCGGTTGGGCCAAAGGGGCGGGCCGACTCGTCGCCATAAAAGAGTTGAACCGCGCCAGGTGCCAGCAGCAATAGCTCGGCGGCTTTGTCTCCACCTTCGCGGAACAGACGTGTATCGTGCGAGGAGAGATAGCTCAGGACGTTGAAGTCCTGCAATTTATCCGCCATCTGCTGCCAGGTGGGGTCCATATTTGCCAGACAATCAACGGCCTTTGCCGCCTGCTCCTGGTAGTCGAAATTGATCATCGCATCGAAGCCGTGACGGTAATAGTCGCTTTGCATCACACCGTGACCCCAGGCCTCGCCAGTCATCCAGAAGGGATTATCATCCAGCGCTTTTTCCGGATTGGCTTTCTTCCATTCGAGCAGCGCCGCGCTGGCTTGTGTTTTTAGCTGCTGCCAGGCGGGAAGCTCGACGTGTTTAGCGGTGTCGACCCGAAAGCCGTCAATCCCATAATCACGCACCCACTGACTGAGCCAGTGCGTCAGATAATCCCGGGGTGTGTAGCCGGCGATGGCTTTGGCGTGCGTATCCGGCTTGTGCTGATAAAAGTTTGGCAGCCCGGAAGGCGTGGTGGATTCGGTTTTCAGATCGGGCAGGAAAGCCAGCGACATCGTCAGGTCGTCAAAGCCAGGATTGTCGTAATCGCCAATATCGGTGCGGATCCAGTTTTTTCCCCACCATTTTTCCCAGCCAGCTTTATCGCTAAAGTTGATGTAATCATTGAAACTGTGCCAGCTTTGCCCGGCGGATGGCTGCCAGTCCGTCCAGCGTTCCCCGAGCGTTTTTTTCAGCTCATCGCCCGATAGGTACAGTGCCCCAAACTGATACTCCTGCATATCCGCCAGCGTGGCGTAGCCGGTATGGTTCATCACCACATCAAACAAGACACGGATGCCGCGCTGGTGTGCGCCATCAACCAGCGCACGCAGGTCCGCTTCGTTTCCCATATTGGCGTCAAGCGTGGTCCAGTCCTGGGTGTAGTAGCCGTGGTAAGCGTAGTGGGGGAAGTCCCCTTTGGCGCCACCGCCGACCCAGCCGTGGATTTGCTCAAACGGCGCGCTGATCCACAGGGCGTTGACGCCTAACTGTTGCAGGTAGTCGAGTTTGCTGGCGAGCCCGCGCAAATCGCCACCGTGGAACGTGCCAATTTCCTGCATGCCGTCGTTGCGACGCCCATAGCTGTGGTCGTTACTCGGATCGCCATTCACAAAGCGGTCCGTCAGGACGAAATACACCGTGGCGTTATGCCAGTCGAAAGCTGCGGGGGCATCGGTTTCCGCCCGTTCCAGTAGCAACAGCCCGTTACTGGTTGCGGCGGGCTGTAGGGTAATCGACCCGTTTTTTACCGTTGCCGTTTGCTGGCTGTAGAAATCACGCACCACGGCACCTTCCGGGAAGGTCTGGCTCACGTCCAGCGTTAATGGTGGACCGTCCCATTTCGGGCATTGGCGAATCTGGGTGGTGACGGTGTCCTTAGCACTTTTTACCAACAGCATCAGCGTTGGCGTACCGGAGCGGGTATCGATTTCCAGCGTGTAATCGCCGTCTTTGAATAAACGCCACTGTGGCGGCGTGCCTTCACAAGGTTTTAGCGACAGCATCTGGTTGAGTTTTATCGCATCAGCAGGCTGCCAGCACTGTTGGTCAAAATTCAGGGTTAAAGGACGGGTACCCTTCGTCAACGCTGCATGGCTGACGAATTTACCCGTACCTTCCGCTTCGAAGGTGGGAAGTCCTTGAGACGTCCATGATGAGGCGATGGCAATGCTGGGCATTAGCGCCAGCGCAACGGCGGCAAGTTTCATAGTGCTGTCCTTGATGCTGCGATTTTCGCCAGTTTGCCAGTGAAATCAGGCCGGAAACTCCTCCTTTGAGTTGATTCCGCCAGGAGGAGAAGTGAGGGTGAGCGATCGCGCGCAAAAAATGAACTTATTTTGCGATAACCTCCACATTTTCTTCGAATTAATGGCACCCAGAACTGTTAATACGTGACATAGTTTCAGAATTGGACTATTCCTGTGGGTGATCTTGACGGCTATTTTTGATATGATTTGGGATTCATCTCTCATTTTTGTGAAAAATATAAGGTGTTGGAATGTATAAATCCGACCAGGAGACCTAATGATATTGACTCCCATTCGACGATATGGGGCAATGATTCTTATGTTACTCACCGTTGCATTTTCGGGTGAGGTGCTGGCAAAGACACACACGGCGACAACGAGTCACAAGCCCCAGATAACCAAGGCAAGTAATAAACAGGTTAGCAGTAAACAAGAGTATTCTCGCAATAGTGCAAAGAGTAGTTCACTTCCTGATTTGCGAAAATACCCTTCCGGAACACCAAGGAAAAAAGCGTTTCTCCGGACGGTTATGCCTTATATTACCAGTCAAAATGCTGCCATTACGGCGGACCGTAACTGGCTGATTTCAAAACAGTACCAGAACCGCTGGTCACCGACTGAGCGTACGCGTATGAAAGACATCGCGAAGCGCTACAAGGTGAACTGGTCTGGTAACACGCGTAAAATTCCGTGGAATACGCTGCTTGAGCGTGTAGACATTATCCCGACCAGTATGGTGGCAACCATGGCTGCGGCAGAAAGCGGCTGGGGTACGTCGAAGCTGGCGCGTAGCAACAACAACCTGTTTGGCATGAAATGCGGCAAGGGTCGTTGTAACAATGCACCGGGTAAGGTCAAAGGCTACTCACAATTTGAATCAGTGAAAGAGTCGGTGAATGCTTACGTCATTAATTTGAATACGCATCCGGCCTACTCTTCCTTCCGTAAGTCACGTGCGCAGTTGCGTAAAGCCGATCAGGAAGTTACCGCCACCGCGATGATCCATAAGCTGAAGGGTTATTCCACTAAGGGACAGAGTTATAACAACTATCTGTTCGCAATGTATCAGGACAACCAGCGTTTAATCGCCGCGCATATGTAGTTTCGAATGCCGGATGGCAACTTCGCCATCCGGCTATCATCCTATAGCAACACTTCACTGTTCACATCGCGATACTCTTTTGGCGTCGTGTCGTACTCTTTCTTGAATACCGAATAGAAATACTGCAGAGACGGATAGCCGCACATCTGTGAAATTTCGTTGATTGAAAGCGTGGTAGAAATCAACAGGCTGCGCGCCTTTTCCAGCTTTTCGGCATGAATCACGGCGTGAATGGTCTCTCCGACCTCTTCTTTAAAGCGTTTCTCCAGATTCGAACGTGAAATCCCTACTGAGTCCAACACTTGATCAACCTTGATACCTTTGCAGGCATGGTTGCGAATGTAATGCATCGCCTGAATAACGGCAGGATCGGTAAGTGAACGATAATCTGTAGACTGACGCGCAACAACGCGTACAGGAGGAACCAGAATGCGCTGTAAGGGTATCTCTTCGTGAGCCAGCAGGCGGTGGAGTAGTTTGGCTGCCTGATATCCCATCTGTCTTGCCCCCTGAGCGACGGAGGACAAGGCGACTCGTGACAGGTAACGGGTCAGCTCTTCGTTATCGATACCAATGACGCACAGTTTTTCCGGTACCGGAATATGCAGATGTTCACAGGCCTGCAGAACGTGCCGCGCACGTGCGTCGGTGACGGCGATAATCCCGGTTTGTGGAGGTAAGGTTTGCAGCCAGTCCGCCAGCCTATTTTGCGCGTGCTGCCAGTTCTCCGGCGCGGTTTCCAGCCCCTGATAGACGACGCCGCGGTACTTCTCTTTGGCAACCAACTGGCAAAACGCATATTCACGTTCTGCGGCCCAGCGTTTACCGCTTGAAGCCGGAAGACCATAAAATGCAAACCGGTTAATCCCTTTCTCTTTCAGATGCAGGAAGGCGCTTTCTACCAGCGCGTGGTTGTCGGTGGCAATGTAATGTACTGGTGGATAATCTTGCTGCAGATGGTAGGAACCCCCAACGCCAATGATCGGAACATCCACATCGACAAGTAATTGCGCAATATCATCATCGTCATAATCGGCAATAACGCCGTCGCCTAACCACTCTTTAATGTTATCAATGCGAGCACGAAAATCTTCTTCTATGAAGATATCCCACTCCGATTGCGACGCTTGCAGATACTCGCCAACCCCTTCAACCACCTGACGGTCGTAGGCTTTATTGGCATTAAATAACAACGTAATACGATGACGTTTATAAAACATGGTTCTTTTCCTGCTGAATCATGTAGATAAGACAATGCCGGTTGCATTAACCGGCATTGAGATACACCCACTTCTTAAATTCAGGAACGACGTTTGGTTGCTGAGTCCATCCATACCGCCAACAACAATATCGCCCCTTTCACTATGTATTGCCAGAAGGTGGGGACGTCCATCATACTCATTCCATTATCGAGAGAAGCCATAATGAATGCGCCCATGACGGCGCCGGCAACACTCCCGACCCCTCCCGCCAGGCTGGTTCCCCCGATGACACATGCGGCAATGGCATCCAGTTCTGCAATGTTCCCTGCGGAAGGGGAACCTGCGCCAAGCCGGGAGCTAAGAATGAGCCCGGCAATGGCGACCATCAAACCATTAATAGCGAAGACGGCAAGTTTGGTGCGTTCAACGTTGATACCTGAAAGGCGGGCGGCTTCCAGGTTCCCGCCAATGGCGTAAATTCTCCGACCGAATGCAGTGCGCGTGGCCATAAACATCCCACCGAGCAGCAGCAGCGTCAGCAGCAGGACGGGCGTTGGAACACCACGATAATCGTTTAATAGCCAGATTGCCCCTAAGACGACAATGGCTGTGAATGCCTGGTGACCCACAGCCGACGTTGATGCGGGAGTGGCAAGGCCTAACGCCTGGCGACGCATACGGCCTCGCCATTGCCAGCCAACAAACGCCATTAAGCCGAGAGCACCGATGACAAAGCCTGTGCCATCAGACAAGTAGCTCTGACCAATCTGAGACATTGCTGCGCTGGTGGGGGATACGGTGGTGCCGTTGGTGATGCCAATCAGAATACCGCGGAAAGCCAGCATTCCCGCAAGGGTGACGATAAACGACGGAACCTTGCGGTAAGCAACCCACCATCCATTCCATGCCCCGAGGAGCAATCCCAGAGTCAGGGTTACGATCACCGTCAGCGGTAAAGGCCAGCCTAGCCAAACATCACAGATCGCCGCTACGCCGCCCAACAATCCCATCATGGAACCGACAGAGAGATCGATTTCAGCGGAAATGATCACAAACACCATACCCACGGCAAGAATACCGGTAATCGCAGTCTGTCGAAGCAGGTTCGAGACATTACGTGCGCTCAGGTATGCGCCATCAGTGGTCCACGTGAAAAACAGCATAATCACGATAATCGCCGCAATCATGACGAAGACTTGCAAGTTAAGCGATTTTATTGCTGGGAAACCACCTGTGATAGAGGGAGAAAGTTTCGCTTCAGACGGATTGTTTTTCGACATGATGTTCGCTCCTTAATGCGGCTTCCATCACCTGCTCCTGAGTCAGGTTATGATTTACCAGGTTAGCTTTCAGTTTTCCTTCATGCATCACGAGGATGCGATCGCTTAGTCCGAGCACTTCAGGTAATTCAGAGGAGATGACAATCACGGCAATGCCTTCCTGGACGAGCTGGTTGATGAGTTTGTAGATTTCATATTTGGCGCCGATATCAATACCCCTGGTGGGTTCATCAAGAATGAGAATCCGGGGATTTAACAGGAGGCAACGCGCGAGAATCGCTTTTTGCTGATTCCCTCCGCTCAGACGCCCGATCGCAAGGTCGGGGGACGATGTTTTTACTTTGAGCTGTTGAAGCGATTCCAGAATGCATTTTTGTTCAGCGGCATCATCAAGATGGCTCATGCCCCCGGTAAATTTATCGAGTGCAGCCAGCGTGATATTTTTCCCCACAGCCATCACCGGAACAATGCCATCTTTTTTTCTGTCTTCAGGCACCATGGCGATGCCATGAGCAATAGCTTGCTGGCAGTTATGGATATGCACCTGAGTGCCTTCAATAAAAATCTTTCCCTCCCAACGACCAGACCAGACGCCAAACAGACACTGTACGGCTTCGGTACGTCCTGCACCGACGAGTCCGGCAATACCGAGAATTTCGCCCTGCTTGAGTGAGAAAGAAATGTCGTTGACGCGTTTTATATGGCGATTGACGGGATGCCAGGCTGTCAGATTCTCAACCCGTAAAATCTCTTCTCCCGTGGTATGAGGCTCGCTGGGGTAAAGTGCGGTGAGCTCACGACCAACCATCATGGTGATAATATCGTCTTCAGTCATGTTGGTCGCATCGCGTGTGCCGATGTGTTTACCGTCGCGAATAACGCAAATGGTATTCGAGATGGCCTTAACTTCATTCAATTTGTGTGAAATATAAATGCAGGCGATATCATGCTGTTGTAGGTCACGTATAATATTCAGCAGTATTGCAGTTTCCTGCTCGGTGAGGGAGGCCGTTGGTTCATCCAGAATAAGTAAGCGGACCTGCTTATTCAGCGCTTTTGCAATTTCTACCAGCTGTTGTTGCCCTAATCCTAAATCGCCCACGCGCGTATCTGGCGAAATAGACAAACTGACCTGATCGAGTAATTTTTGACAGCGTAACGTCATCATCTCGTAATCAAGAACGCCGTTACGGGTCATTTCGTTACCGAGGAAAATATTTTCCAGTATTGTTAACTCTTTCACCAGGGCTAATTCCTGGTGGATGATCGCAATACCCTTACGTTCGGTATCACGAATATGGCTGGCACGGATGGCTTCGCCAGCAAAAATGATCTCGCCTTCGTAGGTTCCATGCTGGTAAATTCCGCACAGAACTTTCATTAGCGTCGATTTACCCGAACCATTTTCACCGCATAATGAAATGATTTCGCCAGCATTGATCCTAAGGCTAACGTTATCAACCGCCTTCACTACGCCGAATGTCTTGGTAATGTTTTTCATTTCAAGAAGATATGGCATAACTGCTCCACATAAGCCAATAAGAGAACCCTGCGTGGACATTCACGTATATCCGTGGCGAATTTGACACCACGTTTTATTGCCCTCTGATTTGCAGAGGGCACATGGCTTACAGATCGCTTTTCTTGTGGAATCCGTCTTTAATGACGGTCTCGTTAATATTGTCTTTGTTAACATCAATAGGTGTGAGTAGTCGGGAAGGGACATCTTTCAGGCCATTATTCAGCGAAGTATCTGCTTTAGGCTGTTGATCATTTCCCAGTTCGACGGCGATTTCCGCAGCGGTATTTGCGAGCAATGTAATAGGTTTATAAACCGTCATGGTTTGAGTCCCGGCGACAATGCGCTTGATGCCTGCAAGGTCTGCATCTTGTCCGGAAATAGCGACTTTTCCTGATAATCCTTGCGCACTCAGCGCCTGAATCGCACCGCCAGCTGTGGCGTCATTTGAGGCAACTACTGCGTCAATTTTGTTATTGTTGGCGGTTAGCGCATTTTCCATAATCTTCAACGCATTCTCCGGTAACCAGCCGTCAACCCATTGATCGCCCACTACCTTAATTTTTCCGCTGTCGATATAAGGTTTTAATACTTTCATTTGTCCAGCGCGGAACAGCTTCGCGTTGTTATCAACGGGTGAGCCACCCATCAGGAAATAATTCCCTTCGGGAACAATATTGACTAATGATTGAGCCTGTAATTCACCTACTTTTTCATTATCGAAAGAGATATAAAAATCGATGTCAGCATCATTGATCATGCGATCGTAAGCCAGCAACTTGATCCCTTCTTGTTTTGCTTCTTTGATAACATTGCTTAATACCTGGCCGTTGTAAGGGATTATCACAAGGACATCCACGCCCCGGTTTATCATGTTTTCAATCTGCGACATTTGGGTTTCTTCATTACCATTCGCCGATTGTACAAATACTTTCGCACCAAGCGATTCAGCTTTGTTGACGAAAATATCGCGATCTTTCTGCCAGCGTTCCAGGCGGAGATCATCAATCGCCATACCGATTTTTACTTCTTTGGCATGACCTGCGACACTGGTGAGTAAAAGGGATGTGCAAACAGCAAGTAAAATGTTCTTCATCTTCATAATCGTGATGCCTTTTGTAGGGGAGAAATAGCAGTAAAAGTAACAATCACAGCATAAGACGTAGCAGAGTTTTAACAGGTAACGGCGGGAAGGCAATTATAGATTTTTATCTTCCAATTACGTTTTTGGGTTTATTTCTTGATTTATGACCGGGATCGTATTTTAAATGATTCGTTACCTGGGTTGCATTTAAGTTTGATAAGTAACAATTTTTAAATTGGTCAGATTTTATTTTGAGAAGTAGCGCACACTTGTGAATTATCTCAATGGCAGTATGAAATAACATAATTGAGCAATAGGTGGGGAGTGCCCAATATTACGACATTATCCATCAACCGCCGCATTACCTGATTATGGAGTTCATTATGCCAGCCTATTTTGACCAGCTTGAGCGCGTTCGTTATGAAGGCACCAAATCAACTAATCCATTAGCATTTCGCCACTACAACTCTGATGAGTTAGTGTTAGGCAAGCGTATGGAAGATCACCTGCGGTTTGCTGCCTGCTACTGGCACACTTTCTGCTGGAATGGTGCAGATATGTTTGGTGTTGGTGCATTTAATCGCCCGTGGCAGCAGCCCGGTGAAGCGCTGGAATTAGCGAAGCGCAAGGCGGACGTGGCGTTCGAGTTTTTCCACAAACTGAACGTGCCCTACTACTGCTTCCATGACGTGGATGTCTCGCCGGAAGGTGCGTCGCTGAAAGAGTACAAAAACAATTTTGCGCAGATGGTTGATGTACTGGCGGCAAAACAGGAGCAGAGCGGCGTGAAGCTGCTGTGGGGAACGGCAAACTGCTTCACCAACCCACGTTACGGCGCGGGCGCGGCCACGAACCCGGATCCGGAAGTGTTCAGCTGGGCCGCCACGCAGGTGGTTACGGCTATGGATGCCACGCATAAATTAGGCGGTGAAAACTACGTTCTGTGGGGCGGTCGTGAAGGCTATGAAACGCTGCTGAATACCGATCTGCGTCAGGAACGTGAGCAAATTGGTCGCTTCATGCAACTGGTCGTGGAACACAAACACAAAACCGGTTTCCAGGGCACTTTGCTTATCGAGCCGAAGCCGCAGGAACCGACCAAGCACCAGTACGATTACGATGCGGCGACCGTATACGGATTCCTCAAGCAGTTCGGTCTGGAAAAAGAGATCAAACTGAATATCGAAGCCAACCACGCCACGCTGGCGGGTCACTCGTTCCATCACGAAATCGCCACCGCTATCGCGCTGGGTCTGTTTGGCTCTGTCGATGCCAACCGTGGGGACGCGCAACTGGGCTGGGATACTGACCAGTTCCCGAACAGCGTAGAAGAGAATGCGTTGGTGATGTACGAAATCCTGAAAGCCGGCGGCTTCACCACCGGTGGCCTGAACTTCGATGCCAAGGTTCGTCGTCAGAGTACCGATAAATACGATCTGTTCTATGGTCATATTGGTGCGATGGATACCATGGCGCTGTCGCTGAAAATTGCGGCGCGTATGATTGAAGACGGTGGTCTGGATCAGCGCGTGGCTAAACGTTATGCCGGTTGGAATGGTGAGCTGGGCCAGCAAATTCTGAAAGGGCAGATGACGCTGACGGAAATTGCGCAGTACGCTGAACAACACAACCTGGCGCCAGTGCACCAGAGCGGTCATCAGGAATTGCTGGAAAATCTGGTGAACCATTATTTGTTCGACAAATAACGGGTCTCTGAGCATGTCCGTAAGCCCGGCCAGCTCGCGCGACCGGGCCTTTCTTTAAGGAACGATGCCCTATGTATATCGGGATAGATCTTGGCACATCAGGCGTAAAGGCCATTCTGCTCAATGAGCAGGGCGATGTGGTCGCTTCGCAAACAGAGAAACTCACCGTTTCGCGCCCGCACCCGTTATGGTCAGAACAAGACCCAGAGCAGTGGTGGCTGGCAACGGATCGCGCTGTGAAAGCTCTGGGTCGGCAGCATTCACTTCGCGAGGTGAAAGCGTTGGGAATTGCCGGACAGATGCACGGCGCGACGCTACTGGATGAACAACAGAAGGTATTGCGCCCTGCTATCCTGTGGAACGATGGTCGCTGCGCCGAAGAGTGCGTCATGTTGGAGAGCCTGGTTCCGCAGTCTCGTGCCATCACCGGCAACCTGATGATGCCTGGCTTTACCGCGCCAAAGCTGCTGTGGGTACAGCGCCACGAACCGGAGATTTTTAGCCGGGTTGATAAAGTCCTGCTGCCGAAAGATTATCTGCGCCTGCGTATGACCGGCGATTTCGCCAGCGATATGTCTGATGCGGCTGGTACCCTGTGGCTGGATGTTGCGAAGCGTGACTGGAGTGATGTCATGCTGGAAGCCTGTAAGCTGACTCGTGCGCATATGCCTGCGCTCTATGAAGGCAGTGAGATTACCGGAACATTGTTGCCAGCAGTCGCCAGGGCCTGGGGAATGCAGGAGGTTGCGGTGGTCGCCGGAGGCGGGGATAACGCAGCGGGGGCGGTTGGCGTGGGCATGATGAATGCCGGTCAGGCGATGCTATCACTGGGTACTTCCGGGGTCTATTTTGCGGTCAGCGACGGCTTTCTCAGCAAACCGGAAAGCGCGGTCCATAGCTTTTGCCATGCATTGCCTGAACGATGGCACCTGATGTCCGTGATGTTAAGTGCGGCATCCTGCCTGGACTGGGCGGCAAAATTAACCGGACTGGCGAGCGTTCCTGCGTTGATTGCCGCAGCGCAACAGGCGGATGAACACGCTGAGCCGGTCTGGTTTTTACCCTATCTGTCCGGTGAACGTACGCCGCACAACAACCCGCAGGCAAAGGGCGTATTTTTCGGTCTGACGCATCAGCATGGTCCGGCGGAGCTGGCACAGGCGGTGCTGGAAGGCGTTGGTTTTGCATTGGCTGAGGGTATGGACGTGGTACACGCCTGCGGCGTGCAGCCCTCCAGTATTACGCTGATTGGCGGCGGGGCGCGCAGCGAATACTGGCGTCAGATGCTGTCTGACATCAGCGGATTGCAGTTGGATTACCGTACCGGCGGCGATGTTGGTCCTGCTCTCGGTGCGGCGCGTCTGGCGCAAATTGCCATTAATCCGCAGCAGCCATTATCAGACCTTCTACCTCAGCTTACGCTGGAGCAGGCGCATTATCCTGATGCCGAGCGCCATGCCCTTTACCAACAGCGTCGGGAAACCTTCCGCCGAATCTATCAGCAATTACACCCGCTGATGTCCTGACCCTAAATCCCCTCTGGTAAACAGCGGGGATTTATCAAATATATATTTCAATCTAATTAATAATTAGCGCGCATGAATTTATTCTGAAAGTCCGGCGTAGTGACCTTTTCTGTGTTGTCTTTAGCGGGTTATTCATATTGTATCCATGATGGATAAGGAGGTCCCAATGAAGACGACAAGGCTGTTGCCATGGATATTATTCTTCTCTGGCGCATTGATTTACGTTATTGGCTTATGGCGGGCATGCCCGTTATTGAGTAGCAAAGGCTATTTTTTCGCCGTGCTGATGACGGGAATGTTTGTGACGTACGTTTATCAGCGTGCAGATAATCTCAATCAGAACGATGAACACTTCGCCTCTGTATGTCAGATGGTGGCGCTCATCACGGTAGGGGTGCTGTTGGTGGGCGTATTGAATGTCCCATTATCACCCCTCGAAAAGGGGCTGTTCCCGCTGGCATTCATCGTATGTTTACTGGGGCAAGTTTTACTCATGCGTTCAGCAGAATATTTATCTAAAGGACCGGAACTCTAAATGGAAAACAGGACATCAACTTATTCACCGGCATTTAGTATTGTGTCATAGGTCGCGCTTCTCGGCGGCATTGTGGTTTATCTGCTGGGGTTGTGGAATGCCGATATGCAGTTGAACGAAAAGGGGTATTACTTTGCTGTTTTGGTGCTTGGTTTGTTTTCTGCTGCGTCGTATCAAAAGACGGTACGGGATAAATATGAGGGGATCCCGACTACGCCGATTTACTACATAACCTGTCTTGCCGCGTTTATTATTGCGGTTGCATTGTTGGTTATCGGTTTGTGGAATGCCACGCTGCTGCTAAACGAGAAAGGGTTTTACGGCCTGGCCTTCTTTTTAAGCCTGTTTGGTACCGTTGCGGTGCAGAAAAATATCCGTGATAGTGGCTTTGAGCATCCAAAAGAAACGCTGGCAGTCGCAGACGATTTTACGGAGTGATCGTATGCCCTCGATGGTTACCGATCGAGGGCTTTTATTGTTAGCTCACCAGTCTGCGCGTATCGATGCGCTGCAACAATACAGACAACAGTAAACTTCCCGCCAGCGTGGCGCTAAAAATCCACAGCATATCCAGCGGCGGCCAGTTTTTGAGTTCTACACCGTTGGTGCGTAGCGCGTGAATGATCAGCGCATGAAAGCCATAAATACCCAGGGAGTGGCGGGAAATAAGGCCCAGTACCGGCAGAGTGCGCGTACTGAGCGTATTTTTGACCAGCGTCAGGAGGGAGGCAGCACAAATAAACACCGCCGGGCCGTAATAGAGATACCAGGTATCGGCAAAATTGCCTCGCCAACGCAGTTCATGCAACGTGCCTCGAGAAATAATAAACACTGCGGTGATAAACAACGCCGCACAGAGCCAGGTAAGTGCGCGTTTGTGCGTATCCATCATACCAATCGCTCGGCCTAGCATACCGTACACGATGTAGTAGAACGTGTCGCCACTGATGTACAGGTTGATGGGAAGCCACTCAAAACCGCCAATTTTTTGTGAGACGGTATTGGGATTGGCAATCACCCCAATCACCACCATAAGCGCCAGCAGCATCTTGCCGCTGATATTTTTTACCTGTATCAGCGGGGAAACCAGGTAGATTACGGCGATCGCGAAGAAAAACCACAGGTGATAGAACACCGGCTTTTGCAGCAGGTTTTTCAGCGACAGCTCAGCGTTGATCGAGGTAAACAGCAGGATGTAGGCCAGCGCCACGCTGCTGTAAAACAGGATGCAGAGCGCAATGCGCATGAAATGGCGCGGTTTGGCGCTGCGCTCGCCAAAAAACAGATAGCCCGAAATCATAAAGAACAACGGGACGCTGACGCGAGAAGCTGAATTGAGCACATTGGCCAGATCCCAATTCAATGGGCTGACGCTTTGCGCATTGGTGATGTACCAGGTCGTGGTGTGGATCATCACAACCATGAGACAGGCTATCCCGCGCAGGTTATCAATCCAGAATATTTTGGGCTGCATCAGTTCCTCTGTATCCATTAAAAAAAGTCTGACCGAAAATTTGCGAGCGTAGCTCACTGGAAAAATCCGAGTTCTTACGCTAAAGCTTGAGATGGTCTGATGAGATTCTCAAAATAGCATCCGTTTCCAGACACTTAATAATAAGACTGACCAGCAAACCAGGCGGTAATAAAATGATGATGAAGTATTTCTTTTCCGCGATCGTTACCCTTTTACTGGTTGCGTGCGCCGACACCCAGCCGCCTGCACCCGCGCAGAAGGCGCAAAAGATCAAAGTCAGTGCAACACGTTCGCTGGATATGGAGTCACTGTGTAAAAATGAGGCGGCACAAATCTACAACACTGGTGTGCAGAAAATTGATATCTCCGGTCTGGAACAATTTCAGGGCAGCTATGAGATGCGTGGTTCTACCTTCCGTAAAGAGAGTTTTGTCTGCTCTTTTGATGCAGACGGGCAGTTTTTACACCTTTCCATGCGCTAAGTTCCCCCTTTTTCCCGTTTCGTACTGTATATCTTGCAGCCAGCGGGTATACTGACCGCTTCCTTTAAATCCACACGTATCCAGCACGAAATAATATGCAAAAGTTTGATACCAGGACCTTCCAGGGCTTGATCCTGACCTTACAGGATTACTGGGCTCGCCAGGGCTGCACCATCGTTCAACCATTGGACATGGAAGTCGGCGCGGGGACATCTCACCCAATGACCTGCCTGCGGGCGCTGGGGCCGGAACCGATGGCGACTGCTTATGTGCAGCCTTCTCGTCGTCCGACCGACGGCCGCTATGGCGAAAACCCGAACCGCTTACAGCACTACTATCAGTTCCAGGTAGTGATTAAGCCGTCTCCGGACAACATTCAGGAGCTGTACCTGGGTTCTCTGAAAGAGCTGGGTATGGACCCGACCATTCACGATATCCGTTTCGTAGAAGATAACTGGGAAAACCCAACGCTGGGTGCCTGGGGTCTGGGTTGGGAAGTGTGGCTGAACGGTATGGAAGTCACGCAGTTCACCTACTTCCAGCAAGTTGGTGGTCTGGAATGTAAACCAGTGACCGGGGAAATTACCTACGGTCTGGAACGTCTGGCCATGTACATTCAGGGCGTAGACAGCGTTTACGACCTGGTCTGGAGCGACGGCCCGCTGGGTAAAACCACTTACGGCGACGTGTTCCATCAGAACGAAGTGGAGCAATCCACCTACAACTTCGAATACGCCGACGTGGACTTCCTGTTCACCTGCTTCGAGCAGTACGAGAAAGAAGCGCAGCAGTTGCTGGCGCTGGAAAATCCGCTGCCGCTGCCTGCGTATGAACGTATTCTGAAAGCCGCCCATAGCTTCAACCTGCTGGATGCGCGTAAAGCCATCTCCGTCACCGAGCGTCAGCGCTATATCCTGCGTATTCGCACCCTGACCAAAGCAGTGGCAGAAGCTTACTACGCTTCCCGTGAAGCCCTTGGCTTCCCGATGTGCAACAAAGACAAATAAGAGGCGGCCATGTCTGAGAAAACTTTTCTGGTGGAAATCGGCACTGAAGAGCTGCCACCAAAAGCACTGCGCAGCCTGGCTGAGTCCTTTGCTGCGAACTTTACCGCGGAGCTGGATAATGCTGGCATCGCGCACGGCAACGTGGAGTGGTTCGCCGCGCCGCGTCGTCTGGCGTTGAAAGTCGCTGCCCTGGCTGAAGCACAACCCGACCGTGAAGTAGAAAAACGCGGCCCGGCTATCGCCCAGGCGTTTGACGCCGAAGGTAAACCGAGCAAAGCGGCCGAAGGTTGGGCGCGTGGCTGTGGCATCACGGTTGATCAGGCTGAGCGTCTGACCACCGACAAAGGCGAGTGGCTGCTGTATCGCGCGCATGTGAAAGGCGAAAGCGCTGAAGCGTTGCTGCCGAACATGATCGCCACCTCACTGGCGAAGCTGCCGATCCCGAAACTGATGCGCTGGGGCGCGTCTGACGTTCACTTCGTGCGTCCGGTTCACACCGTGACGTTGCTGTTGGGCGATAAAGTTATTCCGGCAACTATTCTGGGTATTCAGTCCGATCGCGTGATCCGCGGGCATCGCTTTATGGGTGAGCCGGAGTTCACCATCGATAATGCCGATCAGTACCCTGAAATTCTGCGTGAGCGCGGCAAAGTGATTGCGGATTACGCTGAGCGTAAAGCCAAAATCAAAGCCGATGCCGAAGACGCGGCGCGTAAAATTGGCGGCAACGCCGATCTGAGTGAAAGCCTGCTGGAAGAAGTCACCTCGCTGGTGGAATGGCCGGTCGTGCTGACCGCGAAGTTCGAAGAAAAATTCCTCGCTGTTCCGTCCGAAGCGCTGGTACACACCATGAAAGGTGACCAGAAGTACTTCCCGGTATACGCGAACGACGGCAAACTGCTGCCGAATTTTATCTTCGTTGCCAACATCGAATCCAAAGACCCGCAGCAAATCATCTCTGGTAACGAGAAGGTGGTTCGTCCGCGTCTGGCGGATGCCGAATTCTTCTTCAATACTGACCGTAAAAAACGTCTGGAAGACCATCTGCCACGTCTGCAAACCGTGCTGTTCCAACAGCAACTGGGTACGCTGCGCGACAAAACTGACCGTATCCAGGCGCTGGCGGGCTGGATTGCTGGTCAGATTGGCGCTGACGTTAACCACGCAACGCGTGCTGGCCTGCTGTCCAAGTGTGACCTGATGACCAACATGGTCTTCGAGTTCACTGATACTCAGGGCGTGATGGGCATGCACTACGCGCGTCACGATGGTGAAGCGGAAGATGTCGCTGTGGCGCTGAACGAGCAGTATCAGCCGCGTTTTGCCGGTGATGACCTGCCGTCTAACCCGGTTGCCTGTGCCGTGGCGATTGCCGATAAGATGGACACCCTGGCGGGTATCTTCGGTATCGGTCAGCATCCAAAAGGCGACAAAGACCCGTTTGCGCTGCGTCGTGCCGCGCTGGGCGTACTGCGTATCATCGTTGAGAAGAACCTGAATCTGGATCTACAAACGTTGACCGAAGAAGCGGTTCGTCTGTATGGCGACAAGCTGACTAACGCCAACGTGGTGGATGATGTGATCGACTTTATGCTCGGTCGCTTCCGCGCCTGGTATCAGGATGAAGGTTACACCGTCGATACCATTCAGGCAGTACTGGCGCGTCGTCCGACTCGTCCGGCTGATTTCGACGCACGTATGAAGGCGGTTTCGCACTTCCGTACGCTGGAAGCCGCGTCCGCGCTGGCTGCAGCGAACAAGCGTGTATCGAACATCCTGGCGAAGTCTGAAGAGACGCTGAATGACCGTGTAAATTCGGCAACGCTGAAAGAGCCGGAAGAAATTGCGCTGGCGCTGCAGGTTGTGGTGCTGCGCGATAAGCTGGAGCCTGTCTTTGCAGCTGGTCGTTACCAGGAAGCGCTGGTTGAGTTGGCGGAACTGCGTGAACCGGTTGATGCGTTCTTCGAGAAAGTGATGGTCAACGTGGAAGATAAAGATCTGCGTATTAACCGACTGTCTATGCTCGCAAAACTGCGCGAACTGTTCCTGCGCGTAGCGGATATTTCTCTGCTGCAGTAACGCTCCTGAGCTGACTTAGAAAAGCCGGATAAGCATTGTGCCATCCGGCTTTTTTGTATGTTGTTAGCGCAGCTGTAATTTTGTCAGACAGGTCTGGCTGTTTTCCATCGTCTTGATGGGATACTCTGCCGTTTTACCGTTGTAACTTACCGCGATTGTGCCTGCCATATTGCGCGGTAGCCATACCCCGACGAAGCCATTTCGACCACTCTTCATCACTTTTTGTACCATCACCTCACCCTTGTTATCCGTCACTTTGACATTGAATGCCTTCTCCGGCATTTCGCCCTGGCAGCCAGAAAGGCTGTGGTTGAAGCAAGGATGTGTTTGCCATTCATAGGGGGCAAATGACAGATAGAACTTGTCACCGAGCGGTAGGGTATAAATCTGATCGCCCGAAGAGAGCTTCAGTTCGGTACTGGTGATAGATGCTGAGTACGGCAGCGGGCGGTTCTGTGGCGACTGGTCAATGGTCTCGACGATTTGCTCGACGGATTTACCGCTGAGCCCGTGTTCCGCCAGAAAAGCAGCTTCCGGAGTTGCTGCGAACGCGCTACCGGTTGTGAGCAAACCTAAAACCAGCAGCAGTGAGGATTTCGACATAACTTCAATTCCTTGTGAATGTTGTGGAATACAGACTGGCTCACTATAAAGCTTGCCCTTAGGGAAAGGTCAAAGGGAGGACGGGTAAAGTAATGCAAAGAAGCGTTTGGGCGGGGAGTCTTGCGAAGTACAGATAAAAAAAATCCCCGCCGTTTGGCAGGGATTCAGAATTTTGAGCTTTTTAAGCTTACAGGCTGGTTACGTTGCCAGCTGCCGGGCCTTTAGCGCCGCTTTCGATGGTGAAGGAAACTTTCTGACCTTCGTCCAGAGATTTGTAGCCATCGTTCTGGATAGCAGAGAAGTGTACGAACACGTCTTTAGAGCCATCGTCAGGAGTGATGAAGCCGAAACCTTTGTCAGCGTTGAACCATTTTACGATACCAGTCATTTTACCGGACATAGTGTATTACCTTTTAAAAAATAAGTGTGCCTTTCGGCGATATGGCGTGCTTTACAGATTTTTTAACAGTAAAGGAAATGCTCACTACGAAGGGTATCAACGATAACTCTTGAAGGGACTTGCCTTACTAACTGCTGTAATGGTCTGTACGTCAAACCGTTGAGGGCATTAACTCATTTTACGCATGTGGATGCAACTACTATTTTCTTTTTTGTGGATAACCCCCTTAAGGGAACGGCCCTTTTACAGGACCGTTCATAAGTAAAATTGAAAAATAGTTCAATCCATCAGTTGCTTACTTAATCTTGGGTCTGCCTGAATCAGGCGCATTAACTTCAATTCGGTATTGGAAGGCTTTACGCGTTTAGACTCCCATTCATGAACCGTCGCGACCGTCACGCCCATCACTCGGGCAAAATCATCTGTTTTTAAACCTGTCCCTCGTCGTAGCTGTTCAAATTCGGTGAAAGGGTTGGTTTTTTGCGTCAGAGTAACCGTCTGCGATACATCTTTAAAAACAATCTGCTCCAGACTGCTCAGCAGTTCAAACATAGGATCTTTGTATTCCATTGAGAACTCCTACAAATCACACAGCGGGATCGTGAATTTCATCGAAGCTCATTAAGAGTAGTCGGAAAAAATGAAGCCGGATTTTAGGTTTGCGTGATGGATTCGTTTCAGCGGATCGGGGTCGACAATCTTTTGCAGGCTAACGAACTGATAAAGGTCGTGATCTGCGAACGATCGATCCCGATTGTAAAGATGACTAAAATATGACGTTGTGTGGTAAATGGCGCATTGTTTAGCAAAACGGTGGGTGGCGGGAGCGGTTATTTTCCCCCACAAGATTACGCGGAAAGGGTATCTTGCGGGGCTGACCTGGACTATCCTTGTCAACGTCAGGCACGCGGGTGTCGTTGTGCGCATTTTTGGGTGAAAGGAGTATTAAAATGGCGACAGGTAAGTCCTGCTCTCGCTGGTTTGCGCCTGTTTTGGCGCTCTTAATGGTAGTTGGCCTGAGTGGGTGTTTTGATAAAGAAGGCGATCAACGCAAAGCGTTTATCGATTTTCTGCAGAATACTGCAATGCGTAGCGGAGAGCGTTTACCAACGCTGACCGCCGATCAGAAAAAACAGTTTGGCCCGTTTGTGTCCGATTACGCGATTCTGTATGGCTATTCGCAGCAGGTTAATCAGGCAATGGACTCCGGTCTGCGCCCGGTGGTTGATAGCGTAAATGCGATTCGTGTTCCTCAGGATTATGTGACTCAGCGTGAACCGCTGCGTCAGGCAAATGGTGCGTTGGGCGTATTAGGGCAACAGTTGCAGAATGCGAAACTGCAGGCAGATGCTGCGCATGGCGCGCTGAAGCAGGGCGAGGATCTGAAGCCGGTCTTTGACCAGGTCTACAATAAAGTCGTCACTGTACCTTCAGAGGCGCTACAGCCGCTGATCCCTGCCGCGCAAATCTTCACGCAGCAGTTAGTACAGGTCGGTGATTTTGTGGCACAGCAGGATACGCAGGTGAGCTTTGTCGCTAACGGTATCCAGTTCCCAACTTCACAGCAGGCAAGTCAGTACAACACGCTGATTGGCCCGTTGGCCTCTCAGCATCAGGCATTTAATCAGGCCTGGACTGCTGCGGTGAATGCCGCTCAGTAATGAAGGCGCTGTAATACATAAAAGGCCGGGTAAGCGTAAGCGCTACCCGGCCTTTTGTTTATGGCGCGACCTGCGGGTTCACGCAATTCTTCTCAACGCGTCCTTGCAGCGCATCGATTAAGTTATCCACCGCACAGGCCGCCATGTTATAGCGCGTTTCATGCGTCGCTGAACCTATGTGCGGCACGGCTACCACGTTTGGCAGCGCCAATAACGGTGAGTCTGCTGGTAATGGCTCCTGCTCAAACACATCCAGGCCTGCGGCATGAATTTCCCCGCTTTGCAGGGCGGCAATCAGCGCTTTTTCATCGACCACTGGCCCACGCCCGGCGTTAATGAAAATGGCGGAGGACTTCATTTTGGCAAACTGTTCGGTACTAAACAGATGATGCGTTTCTGCGGTTAACGGCAGGATCAGGCAGACAAAATCGGACTCCTGCAACAGCGTATCGAGGTCGCAGTAACGCGCGTTGAAGCGTTCTTCCGCCTCCTGGTGATGACGGCGCGCGTTATAAAGAATCGGCATGCTAAAACCAAAATGCGCGCGTTGCGCCAGCGCCAGACCAATACGGCCCATGCCGACAATCCCCAGCGTTTTGTGGTGTACATCCGTACCAAACCAGTCCGGCCCGATACTTTTGGTCCATTCGCCAATTTTCACCCGTTCAGCAACTTCTACCACGCGGCGAGCGGTGCTTAACACCAGCGCCATTACCGTATCGGCGACAGTTTCCGTCAGCACGGTTGGCGTGTGCATCAACAGCACCTTGCGCGCGTTGAGGGCATCGACGTCGAAGTTGTCATAGCCTACGGAAATCGTGGATGTCGCACGTAGCCTGGGCATTCTCTCCAGTAGGGCGGTATTGACGGCTTCACTGGAACCCAGCAGACCTTCCGCGTTGGCAAAAGCCTCGGCGTGCTGTGCGACCGTTTCCGGGCGCAGGTTAGGCACATGAGTCACAGTAAAATGCTCTTCCAGGCGATGCAGTAAATCGTCAGGTAACGCTTTATAGAGAATAATGGACGGCTTCATGCGAATCTCCGTAAGTTAAAATTTAAGCGTGGCGTGCGCCAATAGGTAATTGCTGATTATTAGCAGGCTTAACAATTAAAGTTAGCCATACTGAGACAAAAAGCGCTACCCCCATAAAAATGTACGAGGCGGATGGGCTGCCGGTTGCGCCATTGAGGTAGCCGACAAACCATGAACCAAAGAATGAGCCTAGCGCGCCCATGCTGTTAATCAGCGCCATTGCACCCCCGGCGACGTTGCGCGGCAGCATTTCCGGGATGATGGCGAAGAAGGGGCCATATGGGGCGTACATTGCCGCACCCGCAATAACTAACAGCGTGTAAGAAATCCAGAAGTGGTCTGCACCCACGGCCCAGGAGCCGATAAAAGCGAAAGCGGCTATCAATAACAGCGGCCAGACAAACAGTTTACGGTTTTGCAGCTTATCGGAGGCCCAGGAGACGAGGATCATCGCCGCCGTCGCCGCCAGATAAGGTACGGATGACAGCCAGCCAACCTCTACCATGCCCAGATTTGCGCCGCCGTTGCGGATAATCGACGGTAGCCACAGGACAAAACCATAGACGCCAATACTCCAGGCGAAATACTGCATGCACAGCAGGATGACGTTACGTGAGCGGAAGGCCTCGCTATAGTTACGCACGGCTTTGATGCCTTGCTGCTCTTTTTCCAGTTGCGCCTGAAGGGCGGCTTTTTCAGATTCTGACAGCCAGCCGACCTGAGACGGTTTGTCTTTTACCAATACCCACCAGCAGAACGCCCAGATGATGGCCGGGAAGCCCTCGATGATAAACATTTCCCGCCAGCCCAGCGCCTGGATCAGATAACCGGAAACCACAGACATCCACAGGACGGTAACCGGGTTACCGAGGATCAGGAAAGTGTTAGCGCGCGAGCGCTCGGATTTCGTAAACCAGTTGCTGATATAAATCAGCATTGCGGGCATCACCGCGGCTTCAACGACGCCAAGAATAAAGCGGATGGCGGCAAGCATTGGAATATTGCTGACCATACCGGTTAACGACGCGCATGCGCCCCAGAGGATCAGACAGACAAAAATCAGTTTTCGTACGCTGCGCCGTTCTGCGTAAATCGCGCCTGGGATCTGAAAGAAGAAATAGCCGAGGAAAAACAGAGCGCCCAGCAGGGAAGAGATCCCTTTGGTAATGCCGAGGTCCTCGTTGATACCGGCGGCGGAAGCGAAGCTGAAGTTCGCACGGTCAAGGTACGCCAGGCTATACGTGATAAACACGATTGGCATAATGTACCACCAGCGTTTTGCTGCATTAGTTGAGCTATTCATAGACTGCCCTCTGGTTATGCTGATACGCCGCCTCTGTATGTAGGGTACAGAGACAGAGTTGGCCGGGAGTTTATTCCCCTAATTGTTCACGTGTGGGTAATCCTTCGCTGTCGCCCTGAACCTGAATGGCCAGTGCGCCGATTTTATTGCCGCGGGTCACCGCCTGATGCAGCGAACGGCCTTCCAGCAGGGCGCTGATAACGCCCACGGCAAAGCCATCGCCTGCGCCGACCGTATCGACCACGTTGTCGACTTTTACCGGTGCAACGCAACCTTGTTCACCGCTGGCTGTTTTGTACCAGGCACCATCAGCCCCGGTTTTGATGATCACGGCCTTCACTCCGTGACGCAGATAAAAGTCGGCGATGGCTTCAGGCGTCTGTTGGCCGGTTAAAATCATCCCCTCTTTTAATCCAGGTAAAACCCAGTCAGCCTGGAATGCCAGCCGGTTCAGTTTTTCCACCATTTCGGCTTCGCTTTTCCACAGCACCGGACGCAAATTTGGGTCGAACGAGATGGTCTTCCCTTGGGCTTTCAGCGTGCGGGCGGTGTGCGCCAGTAGTTCATAGGAGCTGGCAGAAAGCGCAGCCGCCACGCCGCTCAGGTGCAAGTGACGCGCGCTGGCGAAATAGTCCTCGTGATAATCCTCAACGCTGAGGTGGCTGGCGGCGGACCCTTTGCGGAAATACTCCACAATGGGATCGGTTCCATTTTCGACCTTAGATTTAAGCTGAAAGCCGGTAGCGTAACGCCCGTCCTGGGTAACTCCCTGCGCATCTATCCCTTCTTTTTCCAGCGACTTAACGATAAAACGACCAAAACTGTCGTTGCCTACGCGGCTCACCCAGCCGACCTTCAGGCCCAGACGAGCAAGACCGGTCGCCACGTTGAGTTCAGCGCCTGCAACGCGCTTGATAAACTGCTCTACATCCGTCAGCTCGCCGGTTTGCGTGGCGACAAACATCGCCATCGCTTCACCAATAGTGACCGCATCCAGTGAATTTTTCATGTGTTACTCCTTGCGTAACAGCTCGACGTAGTGGCGGGTAACCGCCGTCAAATCCTGCCCTTCCAGGGGGAACTCAATACCGCGTGGAACATCGTTGGGCAGCGTTTTTAACAGCGCCAGCCAGCGTGAATCTGCTTCATCAGGCGGTACGGCACGGTAGCTATTGCGATGCGTAACTGCGGCTTTGACATGGATATATCCGACGGTTGGCGCCAGGTTCTGCGCGGCCTGTTCCGGGGAGTCGCCAACCCACAGCCAGTTGCCCATATCGAAAGTCAGAGATATCGGCAGGTTTTGCGTCTGACAGGCTTCATTGAAACGTTGCATCGGCTGCAGGCGTCCGCAGGCGGTCTGATCGTTTTCCACAACCAGCTCCATACCGCTGTTGTCCAGCCATTCACGTAAATCGTCGAACTGTTCGGTATGGGAAAAATGACCGAGAGAGACTTTTAACCACAGTGCCTGTAGGGCCTGCGCTTCTTCGAGGAGCTGCGGAAGTCGGGGATTCAGGTTCCCATCCTCAAGGAATAACGGTTCAGGCGCTGAATAACAGGCCAGCAGGCCGAAGAGTTCGATTGCAGAGGCCATTGTGGACAGCGTTTTCAGCTCGGCGTCGGTTAATAACTCGCGGCGGATTTCGACGCCGTCAGCACCGGCTTCGGCAATGATGGGCAACATTGCCGTTTGCCCGCCTGCGGCCTGCACCTGGTCGTAGCCGTAGGCGGCGGTAACCACCATAATTTTTCTTTTCATGGAAACTCCAGACTAGCATTCTTGTTATAACGCTAGATGGAACCGGTTCCAAAGAAAAGCTCATGATGTCGAATTTATGATCACCATCACGAAGGAAATTTAACGGGCGGTTGAGCCGCGCACGATCAGCTCGCCGGAGAATACCTGTTCCTGAATGGCAGCAGAGCCGCCATCAATTCGGCGTACAACCTGCTCAACGGCGGTGTAGCCAATCTGCCATGTGGGTTGTTTCAACGTGGTGATACCGACGCCCGCCAGCTCCGCCCATTCCAGTTCGTCAAAACCGAGCAGGCCGATATCGCTGCCCCAGTTAAGGCCAATGCGCTTCAGGGCGCGGGCAACCTGCAGCGTGAGAGCGCCGTTGGCAGAGATAACGGCTTTGCGCATCCCCCGATGCTGCTGGTGAAACTGGCGCAGCGTGTCATCCAGTTGCGTATTGTTCGTTAGCGGGACTTCGGCATTTTGCGCGATAACGCCGGGGTACTGTGCGAGCGTGGCGCGAAAAGCGCTCAGGCGTTCGCGGCGGGTATTCACCATGCCCAGCGGTTCGCTGAGGAACAGGATGGCTTCAAAACCTTGCTCGACCAGATGTTCAGTGGCAACCGTTGCCGCCTGGGTGTTATCCAGCCCGACCATATCACAGGCAAAATCGGGAATTTTACGGTCAATCAGAACCATCGGCAGCGCAGACTGTTGCAGGCGGTTCAGCCCCTCTTCGCGCATTCCAACGGCGTTGACCACAATCCCTTCGACCTGGTAGCTGCGCAGCAGGTCGAGATAATGCAGCTCCTGATCCACTTCGTTGTTGGTGTTACACACCAGCGGGGTAAAGCCCTTATCGCGACAGGCGGCTTCAATACCGCTTAACACGTTGACGGAGTAGGGATTAGTAATATCGGCGATGATCAGACCAATCAGACGGGTACGACCGTGTTTCAGACCTCTTGCCATCAGGCTGGGGCGGTAGTCGAGATCGGCAATGGCTTGTTCAATGCGGGCCAGTAGCGCGTCGGAAAGCAGGTGCTTTTCACCGTTGAGGTAGCGTGAAATGCTGGTCTTGCCGGTTTTTGCGGCTTTCGCCACATCGCTGATGGTTGCCCGTGTTGATTTGCTCATCGCTGATTTCCCTAAATTTGGTGACAACACCTTAACGCGAAAATCAACGATGGCAAGTGCTTCATGCCGGATAAGACGCTGCCATTATCCGGCACAAAACGTTACTGGAGCGGGCTTAAAGTGATCTCTACGCGGCGGTTTTGCGCTTTACCTTCCGCCGTGCTGTTACTGGCGATCGGGTTTGCCGGGCCCATACCCTGAGTGCGGATACGGTTAGCGGCGACGCCTTGAGTGATTAAGGCGCTGGCCACGGAGTCCGCGCGCTGCTGCGACAGACGCATATTCAGATCCTGACTGCCGGTGCTGTCGGTGAAGCCGAGCACGTTGACGGCGGTTTTATTGTACTCTTTCAGTACCATTGCCACGCCGGTCAGGGTGTTGGCACCCGCAGGTTTCAGGTTGCTGCTGTTGCTGTCGAAGGTGACGTTATTTGGCATATTCAGGATGATGTTATCGCCACTGCGCGTCACGCTGACGCCCGTTCCCTGCATTTTGTCGCGCAGTTTTGCTTCCTGTACGTCCATGTAATAGCCGACACCGCCGCCAACGGCCGCGCCAGCCGCCGCACCAATCAGCGCGCCTTTGCCGCGATCTTTCTTCGAAGAAGAGAGTGCGCCAATACCCGCGCCGACCAGAGAGCCAATACCCGCGCCAATGCCGGATTTACCCGCTTCGCGTTCTCCGGTGTAAGGGTTTGTTGTGCAGCCAGAAACCGCCAGGGCGCCGCTCACGATGGCAGCAATAACAAAAACACGTTTCTTCATCTTAATTCCTTAATGACTTTTTCTTCTTTGCCACAGCGACCGTGGCGGTTGATTATGACGTGTGAACATGAAGAAAATTCCAGGGAAGACTCTGAAATTTGTAAGTAACATTGAACGGCATAATAAATAAGCCGTCACATCGCATTCAGGAGCGCCATCTTGGCTAATTCACCCGCACATTACTCGGTGTTAACCGCCGCCCACTGGGGACCTATTCTCGTCGAAACCGATGGCGAGACGGTTTTCTCCTCTCGCGGCGCGCTGCCCACCGCCCATCCCAACTCTTTGCAAACCGTGGTGCGCGACCAGGTACACAGTAAAACGCGGGTACGTTTTCCCATGGTGCGTAAAGGCTTTCTCGCCTCGCCGGAGAATTCGCAGGGGGGGCGCGGGCAGGATGAATTTGTTCGTGTCAGTTGGGACGACGCGCTGAATCTTATCCATACGCAGCATAAACGCATCCGTGACAGCTACGGCCCGGCCTCGATTTTTGCCGGTTCCTACGGCTGGCGTTCCAACGGCGTGTTACACAAAGCCGCAACCCTGCTACAGCGTTATATGGCGCTGGCGGGCGGTTATACCGGGCATCTGGGGGATTACTCGACGGGTGCTGCGCAGGCCATCATGCCGTACGTGGTGGGCGGTAACGAAGTTTACCAGCAGCAGACCAGTTGGCCGGTGGTGCTGGAGAACAGCGAAGTGGTGGTGTTATGGAGCGCCAATCCGCTGAATACCCTGAAAATTGCCTGGAACGCCTCCGACGAGCAGGGCCTCGCTTACTTTGAGGCACTGCGTGGCAGCGGGAAGCGGTTGATCTGTATCGATCCGATGCGATCGGAAAGCGTCGATTTCTTTGGCGAGAAGATGGAATGGATCGCTCCGCATATGGGGACCGACGTGGCGCTGATGCTGGGTATCGCGCATACGCTGGTGGAAAACGGCTGGCACGACGCGGACTTTCTCGCCCGGTGTACGACCGGATATGACCGTTTTGCCGACTATCTGCTGGGCAAATCTGACGATGTTGCAAAAACGGCAGAATGGGCCGCTGAAATTTGTGGTGTTCCGGCGGCGAAAATACGTGAACTTGCGGCGATATTTCACCAAAATACCACCATGCTAATGGCGGGATGGGGTATGCAACGCCAGCAGTATGGCGAGCAGAAACACTGGATGATTGTCACGCTGGCCGCCATGCTCGGGCAAATCGGGACACCTGGCGGCGGCTTTGGGCTGTCGTACCATTTTGCTAACGGCGGCAACCCAACGCGCCGCGCTGCGGTGCTGGCTTCAATGCAGGGCAGCGTTAAAAACGGTACCGACGCGGTAGATAAAATCCCGGTGGCGCGAATTGTTGAAGCGCTGGAGAACCCCGGTGGTTTTTATCAGCACAACGGTATGGACCGCCATTTCCCGGACATCCGTATGCTGTGGTGGGCGGGCGGCGCCAACTTCACCCATCATCAGGACACCAACCGTCTGATTCGCGCCTGGCAAAAACCGGAGCTGGTGGTTATCTCGGAGTGTTTCTGGACAGCCGCAGCGAAGCATGCCGATATCGTGCTGCCGGCGACGACGTCTTTTGAGCGTAATGATTTGACCATGACCGGCGATTACAGCAACCAGCATCTGGTGCCGATGAAGCAGGTTGTATCGCCGCAGGATGAAGCGCGAAATGATTTTGATGTCTTTGCCGAGCTGAGTGAACGCTGGGAGAAGGGCGGGTATGAGCGATTTACCGAAGGCAAAAGCGAGCTGGAATGGCTGGAGACTTTTTACAACATTGCCGGGCAGCGTGGGGCTAGCCAGCAGGTGACGTTGCCGCCATTCACCGAGTTTTGGCAGCGGAATGCGCTGATCGAAATGCCAGAAAACGCCGCCAGCGCGCAGTTTATCCGTTTCGCAGATTTTCGCCGTAACCCACAGGCGCATCCGCTGAAAACGGACAGCGGTAAAATTGAAATCTACTCCGCGAGGATTGCCGGTTACGGTTACGCGGACTGTGCTGGGCATCCGATGTGGCTGGAGCCGGATGAGTGGTTCGGTAACGCCGAGCCGGGCCAGTTACAGCTGCTTTCCGCCCATCCGGCGCACCGTTTGCACAGTCAGCTAAATTACAGCGCGTTGCGCGAACAATATGCGGTAGCGGATCGTGAGCCCGTCACGATTCATCCGCAGGATGCCAAAGCGCGCGGTATTGCGGATGGCGACACGGTCAGGGTGTGGAACCAGCGTGGGCACGTTCTGGCGGGAGCGGTCGTGACGACGGGAATTAAACCCGGTGTCATCTGTATTCATGAGGGCGCCTGGCCTGATTTGGATCTCGCCGCCAACGGTATTTGTAAAAATGGCGCCGTCAACGTGCT
This sequence comes from Citrobacter sp. RHBSTW-00986, assembly GCF_013783065.1. Classification (NCBI taxonomy): domain Bacteria; kingdom Pseudomonadati; phylum Pseudomonadota; class Gammaproteobacteria; order Enterobacterales; family Enterobacteriaceae; genus Citrobacter; species Citrobacter sp. RHBSTW-00986. The sequence continues at coordinate 191,979 of NZ_CP056200.1, forward strand.
GACCAAAGATCTCCCCAGCTCGAAGCTGGGGAATGGCTGTGCGGGCAACACTGCGCTGGCGTGGCTCGAAAAATACAGCGGACCAACGTTGACGCTTACGGCGTTTGATCCGCCTGCCAACCCATAATCCACGTGGGATGGTGAGTCTCTTCCTGCCATGCGCCATCTTCAATGCGAAAACCCAGCGCATGGTAGAAGTTCACCGCTGATTGATTCTTCTGGTAGACCTCGAGGCTGAGTAACGAAAAGCGCTGCTGTACATGCTGCACCAGCGCTTTGCCGATCCCGCTTCTGATGGCGGCAGGCGCGACGAACAGCGCGCCGAGAAAGCGGTCGTCAATGACGCTGGCAAAGCCTTTGAGCACCCCTTCTTCTTCCCATACCCAGGTTTGTGCGGCTGGCAGGTAAACATCCCGCACGATGGATTCACTTTCGCGCCAGTAGCGTTCTTCGATAAACGGATGGGCATGGATCGTGCTTTCCATCCACAGCGCCAGAATCGACGGTAGATCGTCAGCCTTTGATTCACGAATCATGTTGTTCTCTCGGGTAACAGATACAGCTGGTGACATGGTCATTGACCAGGCCGCATGCCTGCATAAAGGAGTAACAGATGGTGGTGCCGACAAACTTAAATCCGCGTTTTTTTAACGCTTTAGACAGAGCATCTGACGCCGGTGTAGAGGTGGGGATATCGCTCAGGTTGGCGGCGCGGGTCACTTGCGGTTGGTTATCAACAAATGACCAGACGAACTCGCTAAACGATTCTCCGTTTTGCGCCATGGTCAGAAAGGCGCGAGCGTTGCCGATAATGGCCTGAATTTTTCCTCGATGGCGAATAATGCCGGCATCCAGTACCAGTCTTTCCACATCTTCTTCGGTCATGGCCGCCACTTTTTCCGGGTCAAAATAGTGGAAGGCGTGGCGATAATTTTCCCGTTTCTTAAGCACGGTAATCCACGATAAACCGGCCTGTTGGCCTTCCAGACAGATCATTTCGAACAGCTTGTTGCCATCTGTTTCGGGGACGCCCCATTCCTTGTCGTGGTAGGCAATGTAAAGTGGGTCCTGGCTGACCCATCCGCAACGCTGCATATTCTTCCTCGCTGTTTTTACTGGCGTAAAAATTTCATTCGGCCCGCCTTGACGCGCCAGCTAAAAAGACAATATTTAATACAGGGCCTGATGGGCCCGATATCCTTCACACAATGACAATAATATCGCCGAATTCGGCTCTTTTCTGGAGTCGCGTTGATGATTATAAGAAACAGTAGTGGTCGCCAAAGGTTAACTCTGGCGAGCGTCGTAGTTTGTGCGCTGTTCATCAATACAGCATATGGCTGGCAACAAGAATATATCGTTGATGCGATGTCAGGGCATACGGCTGAACGTTATACATGGGACAGCGATCACCAACCACGTTATAACGACATCCTGGAAGAACGTATTCGCTCCACTCAAAACGTGGCGGGTCCCGTGGTGAATCTGGCGGATGAAACGCCTATGGATGCGACCAGCGGCATGAGTATGGGCTGGAACTTTCCGCTTTCAAGGCAGGTGATGACCGGTCCGGTGGCCGCGCTGCATTATGACGGTTCGACCACGTCTACTTACAACGAATTTGGCGATAGCGTGACGTCGGTAACGCAGAACGATCCGCTGTGGCATGCCAGCGTCAGCACGTTAGGCTGGCGAGTCAATTCTCAGTTCGGTGATGTGCGACCGTGGGCGCAAATCAGCTATAACCAGCAGTTTGGCGAGAATATCTGGAAAGCGCAGTCGGGCCTCAGTCGCATGACGGCGGCGGGTCAAGACGGTAACTGGCTGGATGTTACCGTTGGCGCAGATATGCTGTTGAACCGGCACATGGCGGCTTACGCGGCGCTTTCGCAGGCGGAAAATAGCGCCAATAACAGCGACTATATGTACACCATGGGAGTGAGTGCTAAATTTTAACGAAAAAAATCATCAGCTAAACATCTCTGTTACATATTAAGATCAACAATCACACGCCCCTCAGCGATAGCGTGTACTAACTCTTACGATAAAATTCAGTAACCCGACTTTTTGTCTCGTCATTCATTCCGCATTCCAGGCATTTCATTCCGTCCTGGCGGCATTTCATGCCGTTTTCTCCTGGCCATAAAAGCGCTTCGGTATGGTTGTTGGCAGAGAATTTCCCATTTTGCTTATGCAGGAAGACTGCCATGAAAACTTCTGATTATCAGCGTACTCGCTGGCTAACACTGATCGGCACGATTATTACCCAATTTGCTTTAGGTTCTGTTTATACCTGGAGCCTGTTTAATGGCGCGCTCTCTTCTAAGCTCGATGCGCCGGTAAGTCAGGTGGCATTTTCCTTTGGCCTGCTGAGCCTCGGGCTGGCGATTTCCTCTTCCGTTGCCGGCAAGCTGCAGGAACGTTTTGGCGTGAAACGCGTCACCATGGCCTCCGGTATTTTACTCGGCGTCGGTTTCTTCTTAACCGCCCATTCCAACAGCCTGATTATGCTGTGGCTGAGCGCTGGTGTGCTGGTTGGTCTGGCGGATGGCGCAGGTTACCTGTTAACGCTTTCCAACTGCGTAAAATGGTTCCCTGAGCGTAAAGGGCTGATTTCCGCCTTTGCCATCGGTTCTTATGGCCTTGGCAGCCTCGGTTTTAAATTTATCGACAGCCAACTGCTGAGCACCGTGGGCTTGGAAAAAACCTTCATGATTTGGGGTGCGATCGTACTGGTGATGATCGTCTTTGGCTCCACGCTGATGAAAGATGCGCCGAATCAGGAAGTGAAAGCGAAGAATGGCGTGGTTGAGAACGACTACACCCTGGCGCAGTCCATGCGCAAACCGCAGTACTGGATGCTGGCAGTCATGTTCCTGACAGCGTGTATGAGCGGTCTGTACGTCATTGGCGTGGCGAAAGATATCGCACAAAGCCTGGCGCATATGGATGTGGCGACGGCGGCGAATGCGGTTACCGTCATTTCTATCGCGAACCTGTCGGGTCGTCTGGTGCTGGGGATTCTGTCCGATAAAATCTCCCGTATTCGCGTGATCACCATTGGTCAGGTCGTTTCGCTGGTCGGTATGGCTGCACTGTTGTTCGCGCCGCTGAATGACGTAACCTTCTTTATGGCAATTGCCTGTGTCGCATTTAACTTTGGCGGCACCATCACCGTATTCCCGTCACTGGTCAGCGAGTTCTTCGGTCTGAATAACCTGGCTAAAAACTACGGTGTTATTTACCTGGGCTTCGGTATCGGTAGCATTTGCGGTTCCATTATCGCCTCGCTGTTTGGCGGGTTCTATGTGACCTTCTGCGTCATCTTTGCGCTGTTAATCATTTCGCTGGCGCTTTCTACCACTATTCGTCAGCCACAACGTAGCGTCTATACCGAGGCGCACGCCTAAATCTATTAGTAACCTGGCGCATATATTTACAAAAATTTATGCGCCATTTTCATTCTCTATAAGCACTTTTGCTCCCTCCTGTGGTCTACTTACCCGCGCCCGTAGATATTTCACCTCTGCTGTTGTCGCATTTTTCCTCTGTCAGGTCTGATTGATCGCTGCTCAGGGTTTTTTATCCCGATTTCCAGGGTTTGTTTGCATGAGATACATTAAGTCGATGACGCAGCAGAAACTCAGTTTCTTGCTGGCAATCTATATCGGTTTGTTTATGAACTGTGCTGTATTTTTCCGTCGCTTTAGCGGATATGCGCACGATTTTACCGTCTGGAAAGGACTCTCCGCGGTTGTTGAATTGGCCGGCACTGTGCTGGTGACTTTCTTTTTACTACGCCTTCTCTCTTTGTTTGGCCGCCGCGCCTGGCGTGTCCTGGCAACCTGTTTGGTGCTGTGTTCTGCAGGCGCCAGTTATTATATGACCTTTCTGAACGTGGTAATTGGTTACGGTATTATCGCCTCCGTAATGACCACGGATATTGATTTATCGAAAGAAGTCGTCGGCTGGCATTTCATCGTGTGGCTGGTGTCGGTCAGTATTATTCCCTTGGTGCTGATTTGGAGTAACCGCTGCCGCTACACGTTGATGAGACAAATTCGTACGCCGGGCATGAGGTGGCGTAGCGTAGCGGTAGTTTTACTGGCCGGCCTGATGGTATGGGCGCCGATTCGCCTGCTGAGCATGCAACAGAGAAGCGTAGAGCGAGAAACAGGTATCGATTTACCCAGCTATGGCGGGGTTGTGGCGAACTCTTACTTGCCGTCAAACTGGCTCTCTGCGCTGGGTTTGTACGCCTGGGCACAGGTGGATGAATCCTCAGACAACAAATCGCTGATGAACCCGGCGAAGAAATTTACCTATGTTGAGCCTAAGAACCTCGACGACACCTATGTGGTTTTTATTATCGGCGAAACCACCCGCTGGGACCATATGGGGATTTTTGGCTATGAGCGAAATACCACGCCAAGGCTCGCCCAGGAGAAAAACCTGGCCGCGTTCCGTGGATATTCCTGTGACACGGCGACCAAGCTTTCGCTGCGCTGTATGTTTGTGCGTGAAGGTGGGGCGGAAGAAAACCCGCAGCGTACCCTGAAAGAACAAAACGTCTTTTCCGTGCTCGGTCAGTTAGGGTTCAAGACAGACCTCTACGCGATGCAAAGCGAGATGTGGTTCTACAGCAATACTATGGCGGAGAACATCGCTTACCGAGAGCAGATTGGCGCAGAGCCGCGTAACCGTGGCAAGAACGTTGACGATATGCTGTTGATTACCGAAATGCAGCAGTCTCTGCAACCGAATGACGATGATGGCAAACGTCTGATTATTCTGCATACCAAAGGTTCGCATTTTAACTACACGCAGCGCTACACCCGCGACTATGCGCAGTGGAAGCCGGAGTGTGTCAATGTGGATAGCGGTTGCTCGAAAGCCGAGATGATTAACTCTTTTGATAACTCGGTAACCTATGTTGATCACTTTATAACCAAAGTGTTTGATCAACTGCGGGATAAGAAAGCGATAGTGTTCTACGCCGCCGATCACGGTGAGTCGATTAACGAGCGTGAGCACCTGCACGGTACGCCGCGTAAAATGGCTCCGCCAGAGCAGTTCCGCGTTCCTATGCTGGTGTGGATGTCAGATAAATATCTGGAAGACCCAGACCATGCGAAGGCGTTTGCACACCTGAAGCAAGAAGCTGATATGAAGGTGCCGCGTCGTCATGTGGAACTGTACGACACTATTTTGGGTTGCCTCGGTTATACCTCGCCAAATGGCGGTATTAACGAGAATAATAACTGGTGCCGTATCCCGGACGCGAAGAAGGTTACGGCTCAGTAATTGGGCTGCTGACTTTCTCGCCGATCAAATGGCATTTTGATACTAAGGGATTGACGGGGGCGCGGCTGAGCAGTAAGATGCGCCCCGCATTCGGTGATTGGCGCAGCCTGGTAGCGCACTTCGTTCGGGACGAAGGGGTCGGAGGTTCGAATCCTCTATCACCGACCAAATTCAAAACCCTGCTCAACGAGCAGGGTTTTTTGCATTAGTGGCGAGTAATCCTCTCTCTCCGACCAAAATTGACCTTCCTTTTATCTGCAAAAATTGTGCACCACTTCCCACTGACTGTTAACGATTCTGTGACATATTCCATTGCCTTTTTTTATATTTGCTTGAAACTTTTTTTGCGCTACTTATGGCTGAACCTGGCATTTTCCGCTGTGCGCTTTAGCGTTCATGGCATTAATCGCTCAGATATGCAGCATTAATTTAGAAAGTTTTAATAATTTGCATAAATGTTAATCACCAAATGTTGCGAAATATGAAGATGTTTATTCTGGCATAGTGCGCGTAGCACAAATTTCCCTGCTGAAAATGTCCTTCTGCACTTTTTTTAATCTTTGTTTGCGAATTCTCACCGTTGGTGTAAATCACGGTTACCTGTATTGACGTTTTCACATTCTGTTGACAGATTGTAGGGCATGAGGGGCATTTCATGGAGAATCCGCACTGCAACTCAGTCGCTTATGTGAACGGAATCCCTATCCTCTTAACGCCGACCCGGCCGGGTAAAAAACAAAAAAGGCCAGGCGGTGCAAACCCACTGCAAAGGGTAAAACAACAAACATCACATTTGGAGCAGAAGAATGAGTATTTCCTTGAAGAAGTCAGGGATGCTGAAGCTTGGTCTGAGCCTGGTGGCTATGACCTGCGCCGCAAGCGTACAGGCTAAAACTCTGGTTTATTGTTCAGAAGGATCTCCTGAAGGCTTTAACCCACAGCTTTTCACCTCTGGCACGACCTATGATGCCAGCTCCGTGCCGATCTATAACCGCCTGGTCGAGTTCAAAACCGGTACAACTGAAGTGATCCCGGGCCTTGCTGAGAAGTGGGAAATCAGCGAAGACGGTAAAACCTATACCTTCCACCTGCGCCAGGGCGTGAAGTGGCAGGACAACAAAGATTTCAAACCGACGCGCGATTTAAACGCCGATGACGTGGTGTTCTCTTTCGATCGTCAGAAAAATGCCCAGAACCCGTACCACAAAGTCTCTGGCGGTAGCTATGAATACTTCGAAGGGATGGGTCTGCCAGATCTGATCTCCGAAGTGAAAAAAGTGGACGATAAAACCGTTCAGTTCGTGCTGACTCGCCCGGAAGCGCCTTTCCTGGCTGACCTGGCGATGGACTTCGCTTCTATTCTTTCCAAAGAATATGCAGACAACATGCTGAAAGCCGGCTCCCCGGAGAAAGTGGATCTGAACCCAATTGGGACCGGTCCGTTCCAGCTGCAGCAGTACCAGAAAGACTCCCGTATTCTGTATAAAGCATTCGAAGGTTACTGGGGCACCAAGCCACAGATTGACCGTCTGGTCTTCTCCATTACGCCTGACGCTTCCGTGCGTTACGCCAAACTGCAGAAGAACGAGTGCCAGGTGATGCCGTACCCGAATCCGGCAGATATCGCGCGTATGAAGCAGGATAAAAACATTAACCTGATGGAGCAGGCCGGTCTGAACGTTGGCTACCTCTCTTTCAACACCGAGAAGAAACCGTTTGATGACGTGAAAGTCCGTCAGGCGCTGACCTACGCGGTGAACAAAGAAGCCATCATTAAAGCGGTATATCAGGGCGCTGGCGTTGCCGCGAAAAACCTGATCCCACCGACCATGTGGGGCTATAACGACGACGTTAAAGACTACACCTACGATCCTGAAAAGGCTAAAGCGCTGCTGAAGGAAGCGGGTCAGGATAAAGGCTTCACCGTTGAGCTGTGGGCCATGCCGGTACAGCGTCCTTACAACCCGAACGCCCGCCGTATGGCGGAAATGGTTCAGGCTGACTGGGCGAAAATTGGCGTTCAGGCCAAGATTGTGACCTACGAGTGGGGCGAATATCTGAAACGCGCCAAAGCGGGTGAGCATCAGGCGGTGATGATGGGTTGGACCGGTGACAACGGGGATCCGGACAACTTCTTCGCCACCCTGTTCAGCTGTGCGGCAGCGAAAGACGGTTCCAACTACTCTCGCTGGTGCTACAAGCCGTTTGAAGATCTGATCCAGCCGGCGCGTGCGACCGACGATCACAACAAACGTATTGAACTGTACAAGCAAGCTCAGGTTGTTATGCACGATCAGGCCCCGGCTCTGATTGTTGCTCACTCCACCGTGTATGAACCAGTGCGTAAAGAAGTGAAAGGCTATGTGGTTGATCCATTAGGCAAACATCACTTCGAAAACGTCTCTGTCGAATAATTAAAAGCAAGCCAGGCAGCGCTACGGACCGTTAAGTCGGGTCACCGTAGCGCCACCTGACAGTAATGCTTTATCTCCCTCTCGCTGGAGGGGGAGATAAGATTTGTGAGCAATACAGATTCACGGTTCCAGGCCGTGCGTCATTAGAGAGAATCCGGGTTATGTTGCAGTTCATTCTCCGACGTTTGGGACTTGTCATTCCCACGTTTATCGGTATCACTCTTCTCACCTTTGCTTTCGTTCATATGATCCCCGGCGATCCGGTAATGATCATGGCGGGTGAGCGTGGAATTTCCCCTGAGCGTCATGCTCAACTGTTGGCTGAACTCGGTCTGGATAAACCGATGTGGCAGCAGTACCTCCATTACATCTGGGGGGTTATGCATGGTGATTTAGGTATCTCGCTGAAAAGCCGATTACCGGTGTGGGAAGAGTTCGTTCCTCGCTTTAAAGCAACGCTGGAACTTGGCGTCTGCGCGATGATTTTCGCCGTTGCGGTGGGTATTCCGGTGGGTGTACTTGCTGCCGTTAAGCGCGGCTCCATTTTCGATCACACTGCCGTTGGCCTGGCGCTGACGGGTTACTCCATGCCGATTTTCTGGTGGGGCATGATGCTGATCATGCTGGTTTCCGTGCAGTGGAACCTGACGCCGGTTTCCGGTCGGGTGAGCGACATGGTGTTCCTTGATGATTCCAATCCCCTGACCGGTTTTATGCTGATTGACACCGCCATTTGGGGTGAAGAGGGCAACTTTATCGATGCGCTGGCGCATATGATCCTGCCAGCAATGGTGCTTGGCACCATTCCTCTGGCGGTAATTGTGCGTATGACTCGTTCATCGATGCTGGAAGTACTGGGTGAAGATTACATTCGTACCGCACGCGCCAAAGGCCTGACCCGTATGCGCGTCATCATCATTCACGCTCTGCGTAACGCGATGCTGCCCGTTGTGACCGTTATCGGCCTGCAGGTCGGTACGTTATTGGCTGGGGCGATCCTGACCGAGACTATTTTCTCGTGGCCGGGACTGGGACGCTGGTTGATCGATGCGCTACAACGCCGTGATTATCCAGTGGTACAGGGCGGGGTACTGCTGGTCGCGACGATGATTATCCTCGTCAACCTGCTGGTAGACCTGCTGTACGGCGTGGTGAACCCGCGTATTCGGCATAGGAAGTAAGGGGCCATCATGTCACAGGTTACTGAAAATAAAGTTATTGCTGCACCGGTGCCCATGACCCCGCTGCAGGAGTTCTGGCACTATTTTAAACGCAACAAAGGTGCGGTTGTTGGGCTGGTGTACGTTGTCGTGATGATCCTGATTGCGGTCTTTGCCAACGTCCTCGCGCCGTACAACCCGGCAGAGCAGTTCCGCGATACGCTGCTGGCTCCTCCTGCGTGGCAGGAAGGCGGTACCATGGCGCATCTGTTTGGTACTGATGATGTGGGCCGCGATGTGCTGTCCCGCCTGATGTACGGTGCGCGTCTGTCTCTGTTGGTCGGCTGTCTGGTGGTGGTGCTCTCCCTGCTGATGGGCGTGATTCTCGGGCTGATTGCCGGTTACTTTGGCGGGATTGTCGATAACGTCATCATGCGTGTGGTCGACATCATGCTGGCACTGCCGAGCCTGTTACTGGCGCTGGTGCTGGTGGCGGTATTTGGGCCCTCGATTGGCAACGCCGCGCTGGCGCTGACGTTCGTGGCATTGCCGCACTATGTGCGTCTGACGCGCGCCGCCGTCCTGGTGGAGGTTAACCGCGACTACGTTACCGCATCCCGCGTGGCCGGAGCCGGTGCGATGCGCCAGATGTTCGTCAATATTCTTCCTAACTGTCTTGCGCCGCTGATTGTTCAGGCGTCGCTTGGCTTCTCTAACGCCATTCTCGATATGGCTGCCCTCGGCTTCCTGGGGATGGGCGCACAGCCGCCTACGCCGGAATGGGGCACCATGCTCTCTGACGTGTTGCAATTTGCCCAAAGCGCCTGGTGGGTCGTGACCTTCCCGGGGCTGGCAATCCTGCTGACGGTGCTGGCATTTAACCTGATGGGTGACGGTCTGCGTGACGCGCTCGATCCCAAACTGAAGCAGTAAGAGGTTCGAGATGGCGTTATTAAATGTAGATAAATTATCGGTGCACTTCGGCGATGTGGGGTCCGAATTCCGTGCCGTAGACCGCATTAGTTACAGCGTGAACCAGGGTGAAGTGGTTGGCATTGTAGGGGAGTCCGGCTCTGGTAAGTCCGTCAGCTCGCTGGCGATCATGGGATTGATTGACTACCCAGGCCGCGTTATGGCCGAAAATCTGGAGTTTAATGGTCGTGACCTGAAGCGCATCTCTGAGAAAGAGCGTCGCCAGTTAGTGGGCGCGGAAGTGGCGATGATCTTCCAGGACCCGATGACCAGCCTTAACCCGTGCTACACCGTCGGCTACCAAATTATGGAAGCCATTAAGGTGCACCAGGGCGGCAACAAAAAAACGCGTATTCAGCGGGCGATTGACCTGTTGACGCTGGTGGGGATCCCCGATCCGGCCTCGCGTCTGGATGTCTATCCGCACCAGTTGTCTGGTGGGATGAGCCAGCGCGTGATGATCGCGATGGCGATTGCCTGTCGTCCAAAGCTGTTGATTGCCGACGAACCGACAACGGCGCTGGATGTGACCATTCAGGCGCAGATCATCGAGCTACTGCTGGAATTGCAGCAAAAAGAGAACATGGCGCTGGTCTTAATCACGCACGACCTGGCGCTGGTGGCCGAAGCGGCGCACAAGATCATTGTGATGTACGCCGGGCAGGTAGTGGAAGCCGGGGCCGCGCAGGATATTTTCCGCGCGCCGCGTCATCCGTATACCCAGGCGTTGCTGCGCGCGTTGCCGGAGTTCGCTCAGGATAAAGCGCGTCTGGCTTCGTTGCCGGGCGTGGTGCCAGGTAAATATGACCGCCCGACCGGTTGTTTACTGAACCCGCGCTGCCCCTATGCGACTGACAAATGCCGCGCTGAAGAACCTGAACTGAACCTGCTGGAAGGCGGTCGTCAGTCGAAATGCCACTACCCACTTGATGATGCCGGGAGGCCTGGGCTATGAGTACGCAAAAGGCCGCTTTGCCACAGCCGCTGTTGCAGGCAATTGACCTGAAAAAACACTACCCGGTGAAGAAGGGGATGTTCGCCCCGGAACGCCTGGTGAAAGCGCTGGACGGCGTCTCCTTTACCCTGGAACGCGGCAAAACCCTGGCGGTGGTAGGCGAGTCGGGCTGTGGGAAATCCACCCTTGGTCGCCTGCTGACGATGATTGAAGTCCCGACCGGCGGCGAGCTGTATTACCAGGGGCAGGATCTGCTTAAGCATGACCCGCAGGCGCAGAAGCTGCGCCGGCAGAAAATCCAGATTGTGTTCCAGAACCCTTACGGTTCCCTGAACCCGCGCAAGAAAGTAGGGCAGATTCTGGAAGAGCCGCTGCTGATCAACTCCACGCTAAGTAAAGAGGAGCGTCGTGAAAAAGCGCTGGCGATGATGGCGAAAGTGGGGCTGAAAACCGAGCACTACGACCGCTATCCGCATATGTTCTCCGGCGGTCAGCGTCAGCGTATTGCCATCGCTCGCGGGCTGATGCTTGATCCAGACGTGGTGATTGCCGACGAACCGGTCTCGGCGCTGGACGTTTCTGTTCGTGCGCAGGTGCTGAACCTGATGATGGATTTGCAGCAGGAACTGGGGCTGTCATACGTCTTTATCTCGCACGACCTGTCGGTGGTAGAGCACATTGCCGATGAGGTGATGGTGATGTATTTAGGCCGTTGCGTGGAAAAAGGAACGAAGGACCAGATCTTCAATAATCCGCGTCATCCGTATACGCAGGCGCTGCTATCCGCGACGCCACGCCTGAACCCGGACGATCGCCGCGAGCGTATCAAGCTGACCGGTGAGCTGCCAAGCCCGCTGAATCCACCGCCGGGCTGTGCGTTCAATGCCCGCTGCCGTCGGCGTTTTGGTCCGTGTACCCAGCTTCAGCCGCAGCTGAAGGATTACGGTGGACAACTCGTGGCCTGTTTCGCTGTTGACCAGGATGAAAATCCACAGCAATAAACTTGGGTTATGACCTGATAACCGGAGCCTTGTGCTCCGGTTTTTTTATATTTTGTTTTTACGTCCACAATGTGAGTCCTCTGGCAGAACATTATTCCACAGCGTCTAAAATGTAGTCAGATTTCCTCTCGTCACAGAAATATCTATTTCGCAGTTGCTAACTGTCAGGAGCAAATGTGGTCACGATACGCTGGGATATTAAAACAATTGATCGTCTGTCGATGGTTGAGGATGTCCTGAAGGAATTTTCCTGCTGCGATATCAATATCATCTCCATGAAAGTCACGCCTGGACGGATCCTGATTAAATCCTGGTGCCGGCAGTTACAGGATATTTCCTGCGTGCAATCCTGTTTAGGCCGGCGCGCTGATATTATTAACGTCGCTTACCTGTGTGAAGAGATAAGCGAACTGTCGACGCCTGAGCCAGAACGCCCGCGCTATTTCTCTGACATTATTTGTAGCAGCCAGAGCATGCACTCGCTTATCGAAAAGGCGATAAAAATTGCCGACAGCAAATATACCGTTTTGATCCGCGGCGATACGGGTACTGGCAAAGAACTTCTGGCCCGGGCTATCCATAATTCCGGGCAGCGACGTTTTTATCCGTTTATTCCGGTCAACTGCTCTGCGCTACCTGAGTCGTTGATGGAGAGTGAATTCTTTGGCTATGAGAAAGGGGCTTTTAGCGGTGCGGATTGTAAAGGCAAAAAAGGGCTGTTTGAAATGGCCGATAAAGGCACCCTTTTTCTCGATGAATTTGGTGAAATGTCGCTGAGCTTACAGGCTAAATTACTGCGCGTGCTTCAGGATGGCGGGATCCGTCGCGTTGGCGGGGCGCAAATTATTCCGGTCAATGTGCGCATTATTGTGGCAACCAACGCCAATCTGGAAGAGATGGTGGAACAACGTCTGCTGCGCGCCGATCTCTATTACCGCATCAATGTACTTTCACTGACCATTCCGCCCCTGCGGGAGCGCCCGCAGGATATCAGCCTATTGATTCGCCACTTTGTGCAGAAATACGCGAAGGAATTCCAGCGACGGATCATTCTGGATAAGGCCTGCTTTGATGCCCTGCATCATCACAGCTGGCCGGGAAACGTTCGCGAACTGGAAAATACCATCATTCGCCTGATGCTGATGGCGGAATCCGATGTCATTACGCGGGAAGAATTAGGGATGGTGAATTTGCCTGCTGTTGAGCTGACGCCGACAGAGCGTCCTTTTAAAGAACAGGTTTTGTGTGCTGAACGCCAGCTTATTGAACAGATGGTGGAAGAGAATGTGTCGTCGCGGCATATCGCTAAAGCGCTGGGGGTGTCACATACCACGGTACTGAATAAAATTCGCAGCTATCAACTGGAGAGTGTGAATTAAGCGCCATCAGTCACTGACGGCGCTGTAAACGGATTAGTCAATCAGCTTCAATAATGGCGACAGGCACAGCAGGATCCCGTACAACAGGATTAGCCAGGTTTTCAGCCCGCGTAGTTTTTCCAGTTGCGTTACTTTATAGATCAGGAAAAACGGAATAATACACGACACAATCCCGTAAAGTGGGCTACCTAACTGGAAGAACACCAGTACCGATACACGAAATGACACCCAGATCACCAGGGTGATAACAATAAAGGTGCAAATACCCAGCGTAAGCACCAGGGGATTAATTTTCTCCACATCAATAATACGGCTCAGAACATTAAGAATAATACCCTTAATCGCCTCGTGGAATCCCAGATAAATACCAAAGAATGCGGTTAATACGGCGAAGATATTTAGCACCGTTGAGGTGATATGAATAATTTGCCCAGGAATGACTTGCGCTGCCAGCGCCAGTGCGGAAATATTTTGTTCGAAGGCCGAAACGGCCTCTTCATGACTAATAGAAAAGGTAAAAGAGAATGAGAAAAACAGAATGACCGCAATCAGCGTAATGTAACTGATACGATGTGTGCGTATTGCCATGCGGGTGGCCAGAACCCGGTCCGCTACCCGTTTGCGGTAGGCGATGTTCATTGGGTTCAATACCTGAATAAACACCGCCGAGAAGAAGCAGAATGGGATGGTCAGCAGCACGTCGCGAAAGAAGACCGATGCTTCAGGGAATGCGCTGATATTAGAGAAGTTCCAGTGCGGAACCATCGCAAACCCAAACACGATGATGATCCCCACTTTGACTACCACCATCGGGCCGGAGATTTTAAACAGCAGCTTTTCTCCCCCGGAAGCAATGGCCACCAGCACGGCAAAAATGGCCACTTTATAGATTATCGATTGTGAAAGATCGGCATCGGTTAAGCCGAAGGTTTTGATATATGAGGCACTGTCAAAAACCACGGATAAGGAATAGATAAATATGCCGTGAATAATCATCAAAAAATAGATGACGCCAAGAAATACACCCCAGTTTTTTCCCAGGTAATGACTGATAATATCGGTATAGTCATTACAAGTTTCACTTTCTGATAATGTTTTTAAATAAATATCCTGCACAATATAGGTTGCTGGATAGGCAATAATAAAGGCGACGATAAATACCCAAATGCCTGTTAAGCCTATTTGTACCGGCATCAGTACCGTTCCGGCACCAATTGCCATACCGATACACAGTAATACCCAGCCAAAGTCGTATTTCGTAAACGGTATTTTCTTTGAGAATGGTACGGTGGTTGCTGTATTGTTGCTTAGTTGTAATGTGTCGTCCTGCATAGAACCCCCTGCCCAAAATACGCGCACTCCCCGAAACAGGATTGCGCGTATTACCAGACTGTTGTGCCTTGATTCTCAACAACCTGAACCGATCGGCGTCGGTTCAGGTCATAATGGTCAGAATGTTGCCTTTCTGATGGCGTGTTCAAGGTCGTTAATAATATCTTCTGGATCTTCAAGACCCACAGAAAGACGGATAAGCCCGTCGGTAATACCTGCTTTAAGCCGTTCCTCTGGCGCAACGGGCGAATGTGTCATAGACGCTGGGTGCTGAATGAGGGTTTCGGTATCACCGAGACTGACCGCGAGGAGGCACAATTCTACAGAATTGATCATCCGTCTGCCAGCCTCGAGGCCGCCGGCGATTTCGAAGCTGATAATTCCTCCAGGCATGCTCATCTGTCGCTGGCCCAGCTCATACTGCGGGTGTGAAGACAAGCCAGGATAATAAACGCGGGTAATGGACGGATGCCCTTCGAGGAAGCGGGCGATTTTCAATGCGTTTTCACAGTGGCGTTCCATACGAATCCCCAGTGTTTTAACGCCGCGTAGCGTCAACCACGCGTTGAAAGGACTCATGCAGCCGCCGGTGATATCTTTCAGACCAACAAACCGCGCCTGGTCAATAAACTCCTGCTTACCAACAATGATGCCGCCAATCACGTCTCCGTGACCGTTGATATATTTAGTGACGCTGTGTACCACAATATCCGCGCCTAGCTGTAAAGGCTGCTGGCAGTACGGTGACATAAAGGTGTTATCCACCACCAGCAATGCGCCTTGTTGATGGGCGATACCGGCTACTGTTTCAATGTCGACCAGCGACAGCGTCGGGTTAGCGGGCGTTTCGATATACACTACTTTGGTTTCCGGGCGCATGGCGGCGCGGATTTCTTCAGGCTTTGCCGCATCGACGAAGCTGACGTTAATCCCAAACTTCGGCATGCTGTGCGACAAAAACGCGTGGGTGCAGCCGTAAATCGCGCTGGCGGAAACGATATGGTCGCCCTGCTGGCACAACGTCAGCAGCGTGGTGGTGATGGCAGAAATACCGGATGCGGTTGCCAGCCCGGCTTCACCTCTTTCCAGTACCGCCAGCTTTTTCTCCAGCGCATCGGTGGTGGGGTTACCCAAACGGGTGTAAATGTACCCGGACTCCTCGAGCGCAAAGCGGGCGGCACCTTGTTCGGCGCTGTCAAAAACAAACGTTGAAGTCTGGAAAATAGGCGTACTGAGCGCGCCAGTAGAAGGGTCGGGTTGTTGCCCCGCGTGAACGATCTGGGTGTTGAATCCGTAAGTACGACAGTCAGACATGATATCTCCTTTGATTCGGAACAGAACAGCTCACAGTCAAATAGCAATCGCTGTGCCAGAAAATGAAGGTATAGATATCAATGAGATATGTCTTTTTCTGTATTGAAGAGAGGCAGGAATGTTGCCAACTGGCAAGAATCTTTCCAGCGCAATGGTGAGAAAACAGGTGAAGTGCGAGGCGCTACGCAGAGCCGTATATTGCGCAGTGATATGGCAAGTAGGCTACCGTAGAATCAGCGGCAAGCCGGGAATTCCCGGTGAGGCGCAATGTTGCGGGGGCTTGATCCCCGGCGGCATCGGTTGCTGGAAAGAGAAAACCCCCGCACGTTGTTCGGTATAAACCTGGCAACAAAACGGGGGCTAACTTGAACCTGAACAACTCAAGAATAGCCGTGAACAGTTGCCATTGCAACACAGGCGGCTATATGACGCTCGCACAGTTAGGCGTGGCCTTCTGGCACGATTTAGCGGCTCCGATCATCGCTGGCATTATTGCCAGCCTGATTGTGAGCTGGCTGCGTAACAGGAAGTAATGCACCTTGCGGGCGTCTGTCTGCCGTGATGGCAACATGCGCCCGAACCAGGCCGCAGGGGGAAACCTTGCGGCCTTTTTCGGCTTAAATGCGGATAAATCTCGTCGCCAGGTGCCTATCCTGTCGGGATAATGCATGCTGGGAAGTTTTCAGATACCGCCTCTCTTAATACCGCTACGATCGGGTATACTCTGACGGCAGTTTCGTCTATCCGTGGAGAGTCAGTTTGCGTGTCAGTCGCTCGTTAACAATTAAGCAGATGGCAATGGTTGCGGCCGTTGTCATGGTGTTTGTGTTTATTTTTTGCACCGTTTTGTTGTTCCATCTGGTCCAGCAGAATCGCTACAACACGGCTACGCAACTGGAAAGTATCGCTCGCTCCGTCCGTGAGCCTCTGTCGGGCACGATCCTGAAAGGGGATATTCCCGAAGCAGAAGCTATTTTAAGAAGTATTCGACCAGCAGGCGTGGTCAGCCGCGCCGATGTGGTGCTTCCCAATCAGTTTCAGGCGCTGCGGATGAGCTTTATTCCTGAACGCCCGGTTCCGGTTACGGTGACTCGCCTGTTTGAACTTCCGGTACAAATTTCGCTGCCGGTCTATTCTCTTGAGCGTTCAGCGAATCCGCAACCGCTGGCGTATCTGGTGCTGCAGGCGGATTCGTACCGTATGTACAAGTTCGTGATGAGTACGCTCTCAACGTTAGTGACCATTTACTTACTTCTCTCGTTAATACTCACGGTAGCTATCTCATGGTGTATTAACAGATTGATTTTGCATCCATTACGTAAAATAGCGCGTGAGCTGAACGACATTCCCCAGCAGGATCTGATTGGCTATCAGCTGGCATTGCCGCGTCTGCATCAGGACGACGAGATTGGCCTGCTGGTGCGTAGCTATAACCTCAATCAGCAACTGATTCAGCGCCGCAGTGAAGAGCAAAGCGACCATTCAATGCGATTCCCGGTTTCTGAGCTGCCCAACAAGTCGTTTCTGATGGCGCTGCTGGAGCAGGTTGTGAACCGCCAGCAGACAACGGCGTTGATGATTGTCACCTGCGAAACCCTGCGTGATACCGCGGGTGTGTTATCCGAGACCCAGCGGGAAATCCTGCTGCTTACGCTGGTTGAAAAGCTGAAGTCAGTATTGGCCCCCAGAATGGTGCTTACCCAGGTGAGCGGCTATGACTTTGCCATCATCGCACATGGTGTGAAAGAACCCTGGCACGCTATTACGCTAGGTCAGCAAGTGCTCACTATCGTTAACGAGCGATTACCGATTCAGGGCATTCAACTCCGTCCAACCTGTAACATTGGGGTGGCGATGTTTAATGGCGATTTGACCGCAGAACAGCTTTACCACCGCGCACTCTCAGCCGTGTTAACGTCGCGTCACAAGGGTAAAAACCGGATTCAGTTCTTTGACCCGTTGCAGATGGAAGAGGCGCAACAGCGTTTGACGGAAGAGAACGATATTCTTACCGCGCTGGATAACCATCAGTTTGCGCTCTGGATGCAGCCGCAGGTGGAGATGTCCAGCGGTAAGGTATTGAGCGCAGAAGCATTATTGCGAATGCAGCAGCCAGACGGAAGCTGGGAGTTGCCAGAAGGGTTAATCGACAGGATTGAGTCCTGTGGCCTGATGGTGACGGTCGGTTACTGGGTGCTGGAGGAGACATGCCGCCAGCTGTCAGCCTGGCAGGAACGCGGCCTGATGCTGCCGCTCTCGGTGAACCTGTCTGCGCTACAGCTGATGCATCCGAGTATGGTGTCGGATCTGCTGGAATTGCTAAACCGCTATCGCATCAAGCCTGGGACGTTGATTCTGGAAGTGACCGAAAGCCGGCACATTGATGATCCTAATGCCGCTGTGGCTATTTTACGCCCGCTGCGCAACGCGGGCGTGCGTATCGCGCTGGACGATTTTGGTATGGGGTATGCGGGCCTGCGGCAGCTGCAGCACATGAAGTCGCTCCCGGTGGATGTACTCAAAATCGATAAGATGTTTGTCGATGGCGTCCCTGAAGATTGCAGCATGATCTCCGCCATCATCCAGTTAGCACATAGCCTCAATTTGCAGATGATCGCTGAGGGCGTCGAAACCGAAGCGCAACGCGAATGGTTATCACAAGCGGGGGTAGAAGTGGCACAAGGGTTCCTGTTTGCCCGGCCGGTTCCGGCGAATATCTTCGAAGAACGTTATCTGACGCCGAAAAACGCTGATTACAAAAGTTAAAAAAGGTCTCGCTTGTGCGAGCCAGCTCAAAATTTTTAACATTTCTGTATCAATTATGATCCAGGCGCATTTCTGTCATGTTGTGTGGGTGTTACTTTAAGGCCGCAGGTTAAACAAAACCTTACAAGACCTGTGGTTTTTACTTTAAGGACACCCTATGAAAACCTCTATATTCAAAAGCCTTTACTTTCAGGTCCTGACAGCAATTGCCATAGGTATCCTCCTTGGCCATTACTACCCTGAATTAGGCGCCCAAATGAAGCCACTTGGTGATGCTTTCGTGAAGCTCATCAAAATGGTCATCGCACCTGTCATCTTCTGTACTGTCGTGACCGGCATTGCAGGCATGGAAAGTATGAAAGCCGTAGGCCGCACCGGTGCGGTTGCACTGCTTTATTTTGAAATTGTCAGTACGATTGCGCTGATCATCGGCCTTATCATCGTCAACGTGGTGCAACCCGGTGCCGGTATGAACGTCGATCCGGCGACGCTGGATGCCAAAGCGGTTGCGATTTACGCCGAACAGGCAAAAGACCAGGGGATCGTAGGCTTCCTGATGGATATTATCCCGGGTAGCGTCATTGGCGCGTTCGCCAGTGGCAACATCCTGCAGGTATTGCTGTTTGCGGTTATGTTTGGTTTTGCGCTGCATCGTTTGGGTAGCAAAGGCCAGATGATTTTCAACGTGATTGAAAGCTTCTCGCAGGTTATTTTTGGCATCATCAACATGATCATGCGCCTTGCGCCGATCGGTGCTTTCGGTGCCATGGCCTTTACTATCGGTAAATATGGCGTCGGGACGCTGGTGCAGTTGGGTCAGTTGATCATCTGTTTCTACATTACCTGTATTCTGTTTGTGGTTGTGGTGTTGGGCTCGATTGCGCGCGCAACCGGCTTCAGCATTTTCAAATTCATCCGCTATATCCGTGAAGAACTGCTGATCGTTCTGGGCACCTCTTCTTCCGAGTCCGCGCTGCCGCGTATGCTCGATAAGATGGAAAAACTGGGCTGTCGCAAGTCGGTTGTCGGGTTGGTTATACCCACGGGCTACTCGTTTAACCTTGATGGGACATCAATCTATCTGACGATGGCGGCAGTATTTATCGCTCAGGCCACCAACAGCCATATGGATATTTTCCATCAGATAACCCTGCTGGTGGTGCTCCTGCTCTCTTCAAAAGGTGCTGCGGGTGTGACCGGGAGTGGCTTCATTGTTCTGGCCGCGACTATCTCCGCTGTGGGCCATTTACCGGTTGCTGGTCTGGCGCTGATTCTCGGTATTGACCGCTTTATGTCTGAAGCCCGTGCGCTGACTAACCTGGTCGGTAACGGTGTGGCAACTGTTGTAGTAGCGAAATGGGTGAAAGAACTGGACCATAAAAAGCTGGATGATGTGCTGAATAATCGTGCGCCGGATGGCAAAACGCACGAAATATCCTCTTAATCTCTCCACTTATGCCCGTAGTCCCTTCCAGGACTGCGGGCGTTTGCGCATAATTAACCCCTGTGCCTGAAACCGCCGATTCGGCGGCGTCGGGATTTTTTCACTTCCTCCGTGACATTTTTATGTTCTTGCGGTCTAACACGAAGTGTTTTTAACGTCATATTCAGAGAGTCCTCTCGCGGGCTGTCTTTTTATTTCCAGGATAGTTGATCAGGGGTTCACATGCAGGGCACAAAAATTCGACTTTTAGCGGGCGGCTTGCTGATGATGGCCACTGCCGGCTATGTGCAGGCAGATGCGCTCCAGCCTGACCCGGCGTGGCAACAGGGCACGCTGGCAAATGGGTTACAGTGGCAAGTTTTAGCCACTCCCCAGCGCCCCAGCGACCGTATTGAGGTTCGCCTGCTGGTCAATACCGGTTCACTCACCGAAAGTACACAACAGAGTGGTTTCAGCCATGCGATCCCGCGTATCGCGCTGACGCAAAGCGGTGGCCTCGATGCTACGCAAGCCCGTTCTCTGTGGCAGCAGGGGTTCGATCCCAGTCGTCCCATGCCGCCCGTTATCGTTTCCTATGATTCCACGCTGTATAACCTCAGTCTGCCTAACAGCCGCAACGATCTGCTGAAAGAGTCACTTTCTTATCTGGCGAATATTTCCGGTAATCTGAGCATCACCCCTGAATCGGTCAATCATGCGCTGAGTAGCGAAGATATGGTTGCAACCTGGCCGTCAGATACTAAAGAGGGATGGTGGCGCTATCGTCTGAAGGGATCGACGCTACTGGGTCACGATCCTGCCGATCCGCTGAAAACGCCTGTTGATGCGACGAAAATCCAGTCCTTCTACCAGAAATGGTATACCCCGGATGCGATGACGCTGATTATCGTCGGTAACGTAGATGCGCGCAGCGTGGCTGATCAAATCAATAAAACCTTCGGCGAATTAAAAGGTAAACGCGAAACGCCTGCGCCGGTACCCACGCTCTCTCCGCTGCGTGCAGAGGCCGTAAGCATAATGACCGATGCGGTACGTCAGGATCGCCTGTCTATTATGTGGGATACGCCGTGGCAGCCGATCCGTGAATCTGCCGCGCTGTTACGTTACTGGCGCGCTGATTTAGCCCGTGAAGCGTTGTTCTGGCACATTCAGCAGGAGCTCACCAAAAACAATGCCAAAGACATTGGCCTTGGCTTTGACTGTCGGGTGTTGTTCCTGCGCGCGCAATGTGCCATTAACGTTGAATCACCGAACGGTAAGCTGAACGCGAACCTCAGCACGGTTGCGCGTGAGCTGGCCAAAGTGCGCGATAAGGGGCTGCCGGAAGAAGAGTTTAATGCGCTGGTGGCGCAAAAGAATCTGGAACTGCAGAAGCTGTTTGCCACCTATGGTCGCACCGATACCGATATTTTGATCAGCCAGCGTTTGCGCTCGCTGCAAAACCAGGTCGTAGATATTGCGCCTGAACAGTATCAGCGTTTACGTCAGAGCTTCCTGAACAACCTGAGTGTTGAGATGCTGAATCAGGACCTGCGTCAGCAACTGTCGCAAGATATGGCGTTAATTCTGTTGCAGCCGAAGGGTGAACCTGAATTCAATATGAAGGATCTGCAGGCGACGTGGGATAGCATTATGGTGCCGGTTACCGCCGCGGCAACGTCGGTAGAAACGGATGAATCACATCCTGAAGTGACGGACATCCCGCCGGTGCAATAAGGGAATCGTGACCTGCAGGCCGGACGCGACGTTAACGTCTAATCCGGCCTGCCAGAACGCCAGATTATTGCGGCATGGCGTCGCGAGGAATAATCGCCCCGCGATGCTGAATAACGGTGCTTGCCGTCAGGTGGCCGCGTTTTGCGGCATCAGCGGCATCGCCACCGGTCAGACGTACCGCCAGATACCCGGCGCTGAAGGAGTCTCCCGCAGCGGTCGTATCGATAACCTTCTCTTTCGGTAGTTTTACGGCCGGGACGTCGATGAGTTCTTCGCCTGCGATGGAAACCAGGCAAGAGTCTGCACCGCGTTTCACAACCACTTCCTGTACGCCAGCCGCGTGAGTACGGGCAATCACCTCGGCAACCGGTTTTTCACCCCACAGCGCGTCTTCATCATCCAGCGTCAGAAACGCGATATCGGTGCATTCCAGCATTTGCTGATACACCTGCTGGGTCTCTTCTTTACTGCTCCACAGACGTGGGCGGTAGTTATTGTCAAAAATGACCTTTCCACCGTTGGCGCGGCATTCTTGCAGCAGCGACAGCAGCTTGTCACGACTTGCCGGACTTAAAATAGCCAGGCTGATTCCGCTCAGATACAGATAGTCAAATGTCGCCAGTTCTTCGCAAATAGCGGCGGACTGTTCGCTCTCAAGCCAGAATTTTGCGGCGGCTTCATTACGCCAGTAATAGAAGGTGCGCTCGCCGGTGCTATCGGTTTCAATGTAATAGAGGCCCGGCAGGCGGTTTTCCATGCGTTGGGTTAATGAGGTATCCACATTTTCGCTCTGCCAGGATTCCAGCATTTGTTGGCTAAAACTGTCGGTACCCAGCGCAGTCACATAGTGTACGGAAAGTGCCGCAGCATCGACCTGACGGGCGATATAAACGGATGTATTCAACGTGTCGCCACCGAATCCGCGCTGAACGTCAGCGCCTTTCTGTGACAGCTCAATCATGCATTCGCCAATCACGGCAATCTTTCTGGACATAGTCGTAACCTGCTCTGAAAAAAATTAGCGTTAGTGTGCGCTGTGGGTGTTAAGTGGTCAACTATATTAAAACATCGTTCCATTATTTTTTTGAGCCAGCACGTGTTCTGCGTCGTTTTTTGCCGCTTAGTTTCTATTTTGCGTAGGGCTGAACGTAAAGTTCTTCGCCTGAGCGCCGATAACCTTTGACGAGTCCGGTCAGTCACACTCTTATTTACAGGACATCTCAGATGATAAAGCAGGTTACCCAGCAGCTAATTACGCTCGATGCGAGTATTGAAAACTTGCAGGAGAGACGCTATTGGCTGCAGTGCGAGCGTGCTTACACCTACCAACCGATTTATCAGACCAACGGGCGGCTGATGGCCGTTGAGCTGCTGACCGTCGTGAGCCATCCTGAAAACCCCTCCCAACGTATCGCACCGGACCGCTATTTCGCCGAAGTGGCCGTACGACATCGTGTAGATGTGGTGAAAGAGCAGCTTGTACAGCTTGAACAAAAAGGGGCGTTTTTCAAAGCCAACGATCTGCTGGCATCCGTGAATGTCGACGGGCCAACGCTGATTGCAATGCGCCAGGATCCCGAAATCCTGAAAATCATCGAATGTCTGCCGTGGCTGCGCTTTGAACTGGTGGAGCATATCCGTTTGCCGAAGGGATCGTCGTTCGCCTCAATGTGCGAGTTTGGCCCGCTCTGGCTGGATGATTTTGGTACCGGAATGGCAAACTTCTCGGCTCTGAGCGAAGTGAGTTACGACTATATCAAAGTGGCGCGGGATCTGTTTGTCATGCTGCGCCAGACGCCGGAGGGCCGCAATCTCTTTACGCTGCTGTTACAGCTGATGAACCGCTATTGCCGCGGTGTGATTGTCGAAGGCGTTGAAACGCTGGAAGAGTGGCGTGATGTGCAAAACTCGCCGGCTTTCGCTGCGCAAGGCTATTTTCTCTCTCGTCCAGTGCCTCTGGATACCCTTGAAGACGTAATTCTGTCGCTTTGATAAGGATGTAGAACGCCTCCTTTTCCTCTGCTGGACTATCTTTAGGACAGGCAAGGAAGAAAGTAAGGAGGTTAAACATGACGAGAACAGGCAAAATAACCACTTCAGTAATAGGGGTTTTCTTGTTGTTGATCGTCGTACTCATCATCGTGATTGCGACATTTGACTGGAACCGGCTCAAACCGACCATCAACCAGAAAGTCTCTACAGAACTCAACCGTCCCTTCGCCATACGGGGTGACCTGGGCGTGGTTTGGGAACGCCAAAAACAGGAAACCGGCTGGCGTAGCTGGGTTCCGTGGCCGCATGTCCATGCTGAGGATATCATCCTCGGCAACCCGCCGGACATTCCTGAGGTCACCATGGTGCATCTCCCGCGCGTTGAAGCCACGCTCGCCCCACTGGCGTTGCTGACAAAAACCGTCTGGCTCCCGTGGATCAAGCTGGTAAAACCCGATGCACGGCTTATCCGCCTGTCGGAGAAAAACAATAACTGGACCTTTAACCTGGCAGGGGATGAAAACCGCGATCCCAATGCGCCGCCATCAGCCTGGTCTTTCCGGCTGGATAACATTCTGTTCGACCAAGGTCGCATCGCCATTAACGATAAGGTGACGAAGTCAGAGATTGAGATCCTGGTCGATCCGCTGGGTAAGCCGTTGCCCTTTAGCGAAGTGACTGGCGCAAAAAGTAAAGAGAGCAACGCCCACATTGAGGACTACGTGTTTGGCCTGAAAGCGCAAGGCCGATATAACGGGGAACCGCTAAGCGGTAGCGGGAAGATAGGCGGAATGCTGGCACTGCGCGGTGAAGGAACTCCTTTCCCGATTCAGGCTGATTTCCGTTCGGGTAATACGCGTGTGGCGTTTATGGGTACGATAAACGATCCGATGAATATGGGCGGGGCGGATCTGCGGCTTAAATTCTCGGGAGATTCGCTAGGGGATTTGTACGATTTGACCGGCGTGCTGCTCCCGGATACGCCGCCGTTTGAAACCGACGGACATCTGGTCGCGAAAATTGACCCGGAAAAATCCTCTGTTTTTGATTACCGCGATTTTAATGGCCGAATTGGCGACAGCGATATTCACGGAACGCTGGCCTATACCACCGGTAAGCCGCGCCCAATGCTGAAAGGGGATGTTGAGTCACGCCAACTGAGGCTGGCTGATTTGGGGCCGCTGATCGGTGTGGATTCAGGCAAAGGGGCCGAGCGGGCCAAACAATCTGAACAGCGCAAAGGTGAGAAGAGCGTCCAGCCCGCGGACAAGGTCTTGCCGTATGACCGTTTTGAAACCGACAAATGGAACGTGATGGACGCTGACGTACGTTTCAAAGGACGGCGTATTGAGCACGGCAGTAGCCTGCCGATCAGCGATCTCTCCACCCATATCATCCTGAAAAATGCCGACCTGCGCCTGCAGCCGCTGAAATTTGGCCTCGCGGGAGGCAGCATTGTCTCCAGCATCCATCTGGAAGGGGATAAAAAGCCGATGCGGGGGCAGGCGGATATCCAGGCTCGCCGCCTGAAGTTAAAAGCGCTGATGCCGGATGTGGAGCTGATGCAGAAAACGCTCGGTGAAATGAACGGTGACGCCAGGTTTAGCGGGAGCGGAAACTCGGTAGCGGCGCTGCTTGGTAACAGCAATGGCAACCTGAAGCTGCTGATGAACGACGGTTTGATCAGCCGGAATCTGATGGAAATTGTTGGCTTGAATCTGGGCAACTATCTTGTTGGACAGATATTTGGTGATGACGAGGTGCGGGTAAACTGCGCGGCGGCGAATCTGGATATTGTTAACGGCGTAGCCCGCCCGCAGATTTTTGCCTTCGACACGGAAAACGCGGTCATTAATGTCACTGGTACGGCGAGTTTTGCGTCGGAGCAACTGGATTTAACCATCGATCCGGAGAGCAAAGGCATTCGTATTATTACCCTGCGTTCGCCGCTGTATGTTCGCGGCACCTTTAAGAATCCGCAGGCCGGCGTGAAGGCCGGGCCGCTGATTGCGCGCGGCGCGGTTGCTGCCGCGCTGGCAACGTTGGTGACGCCCGCGGCGGCCTTGCTGGCGCTGATTTCACCTTCTGAAGGAGACGCTAATCAATGCCGGACCATTTTGTCGCAAATGAAGAAGTGATTTTTGCCGTTGTCAGATGGCGCTAACGCTTCGCTTCTGCGGCCTACATTTCATGCTCAACGTAGGCCGCAGACGGTGGTTACAGCCAAAGAATCACAATGACTGATGGCGGGTTTCGTGGGTTAACAGCAGCGCAATCAGCGTTAACGCCGCCATTGATGCCAGATACGTACCGACCGCCGCCAGGCCGTAATTCGCCTGCAGCCATGCGGCAATGTAAGGGGCAACGGAAGCACCAAGAATCGATGAAACGTTGTACGAGAACGACGCCCCCGTGTAGCGCACTTCGGTCGGGAACAGCTCCGGCAATAGCGCGCCCATCGGACCAAATGTCAAACCCATCAGGCTCAAACCAAGCAACAGGAAGGCGAACACCAGCACCGGATTGCCAGAGCCGAGCAGCGGTTTAAAGGCAAACAGCGCAAACAGAATAATAAGCGTGGTGATGATGAGCATGCTCTTGCGACGACCAAACGCATCGGCCAGCAGGCCCGCCACCGGCACCATGACGCCAAAGCCAATAACCGCCATCATCAGCATCCACAACACTTCATTACGCGGCAGGCCAAGCCCTACAGGCGCCGCGGCGGTGCTGAACGTCATGGAATAGACGGTCATGATATAGAACAGCGTATAGGTCGCCAGCATGATGAACGTGCCGAGGATCGTCACGCGGACATGTTTTGTCAGCAGGGTACCCAGCGGGATTTTCACCTGTTTTTTCGCCGCAGCTACTTTGGCAAAGACCGGGGATTCATGCAGCGAAACGCGAACGTACAGACCGATAATCACCAGCACCGCAGAGAAGATGAACGGTACGCGCCAGCCCCAGCTCATAAACTGCTCGTCGGTCAGCAGCCAGGAGAGCAGCAGGAAAGTGCCGTTGGCGAAGAAGAAGCCGATAGGTGCGCCCAACTGCGGGAATGATCCGTACAGCGCGCGTTTACGCGGCGGTGCGTTTTCCGTCGCCAGTAACGCCGCGCCGCCCCATTCACCGCCCAGTCCTAAACCCTGACCAAAACGCGCCAGCGCCAGCAGCAGCGGGGCGAAAATACCGATAGTTTCATAGCCCGGCAGCAGGCCAATGACAACCGTCGAGATCCCCATAGTGAGCAGTGAGGCAACCAGCGTGACTTTACGCCCTACGCGATCGCCAAAATGCCCGAACACAGCAGAACCGATAGGCCGTGCCACAAAGGCGATAGCAAAGGTGGCAAGGGACTGCAGCGTTGCCGCGGTCGGATCCCCCTGCGGGAAGAAGATATGGGGGAACACGATCACCGCGGCGGTGGCGTAGATATAGAAGTCGAAGAACTCAATGGCAGTGCCAATGAGTGAGGCGACGACGACTTTATTGCGCGAGTTGACCGGGGTGTGTTCCTGTTCGTTGTCGAGCGTTGTGGCTGTTGCTTGCATAATATTTTCTTATTTTTGGTCGAACGAAAGGTCATATTACGCACAGCAAAAGAGACATTTCAATCTGTAACAAACCTTGCGATTGGTCAAAAACAGAGCAAAAAGGGGATAATTTTTAGGCTGGAGATTTCACTTCCATGAAATGCTTCACATAATTTAAAACTTGGATGATAAAACTGGTTTTTGGTTAAACAAAAGTTACGGGCTGGATTTTAATTCTGATAATGCGCAGAATTTCGACGTAAGCATTGGGTTGGCCGGATAAGCGCAGCGTTATCCGGCAGTTAACAAAGATTAGCGGTGGGTTTTCCCCGGCATTCGCGGGTCGTCTTTGTACTCTGCTGTGGCAATCCAGGCAGCGCAAAACAGAGTCAGACGGGCGAAGAAGTAGAAGAACGCCATCAAGCCAAGTACGGAACCAAACGCCGCGCCTGATGGCGATTGCACCAGTGATGGCAGCGTGTACGTCATGATCATTTTGATGACTTCAAACCCCAATGCTGCGATAAACGTGCCGCGAATGAGCGCTTTTTTGCGCGGTCGGTGACGCGGTAGCCGCCAGAAAATCCAGAAGAACAGCAAGTAGTTGGCGAAAATAGAGATGGTCAGGCCGATCAGCCGCCAGGCGGGCTTCAGCCATTCGATGCCGTCGAGATACAGCGCAGAGATAATCATCTGCTGGGCGGAACCGGCGATGGAGGTAATGGACAGCGTAACAATCAGCGCAATCAGTAAGCCAATCAATGAGACAAAATCACGCAGATATTTGACCCAAATTTTTTCCTGATCCTGTGGGGTCCGCTCCCAGACATCCCGCGACTGGGCACGAATAGCTTCGCGCAGGTTTCCCATCCAGTTAATTCCGGAATAGAGCGCGATGGCAAGACCCACCAGACCGACGGTGGTTCGTTGCTGAACGGCGGTATTGATGGTGTTTTTCAGCGTGGAGGCGAGCGTCGGATCGCTGACGTTGAGCAGGATTTTGCTGAAGATATCCTGCAACAGCGTAGGGTGCGAAGCGAGAATAAAACCCGCGGCGGCAAACGACACCATCAGGATAGGGATCATCGACAGAAACGAGAAGTAGGTAATGGCGGCGCCAAACTGATTTCCCATACGATCGTTAAATCTCTCCGCGGCGCGAATCAGATGGGCAATCATGGGCTGGCGTTGAATTTTATCGGCGAAGGTCAGGGCGGTTTTCAGCGCCTGGTTGGTCTTACCGTTGGTTTCTGTATTTTTACGCTCCAGGGTCTCAATTTTTGGGATTGGTGCGTGCTCAAGTTCCTGAATGGGGCGTTTAATCTCTTTTTCCTGCGTCATCAGGGCAGTAATCCTTGTTCTGTTCATTCTCAGGACAGTATAGCTTGTCAGTCCACATAGTCTTTCATCACGCCGGTCAGCCATTCCATAAACAGATGTACGCGGCGGGAGAGGTTACGGCGATGCGGATAGAGCAATGAAACCGGTAATGGTTCGGCGCGATATTGCGGCAATACTTCAATCAGCGTACCGGCGCGCAGGGCATCACGCACGCCCACGCGCGGTACCTGAATAATGCCCAGACCGGCAAGACATGCCGCATGATACGTTTCGGTACTGTTCACCGTCAGCATGCCGCCGGTTTTAACCCATTTAGCACCGTTGTCTGTCGCCACTTCAAAGCCTTGCGCACGAGTTCCCAAATTGACTGAGTAGTGCACCACCGCATGCGAGGCTAAATCCTCCAGGCTTTCCGGATAACCAAAGCGGGCGAGGTATTGCGGGCTGGCGCAGTTAATCTGCGTGAGTTTCCCGAGCGGGCGCGCAATCAGCCCTGAATCTTTCAGCGTCCCCACGCGTACCACACAGTCGAAGCCTTCGCGGATCAAGTCCACCAGGCGGTCGCTGCTGCTAAGTTCGAGCTCAAGCCCCGGATACTGATGCAAGAAGGCCGGTAAGCGGGGCATCACCAGATTTCTCGCCACACCAACCGGCATATCGACGCGCAGCTTGCCGCTGATGCTGGCCGGGTCGTGATGGAATAGCCCATCCAGTTCATCGAGATTGCTCAACAAATCTTTCGCTCGTTCGTAATAGATCATGCCGTCTTGCGTGAGCTGAACGCGGCGGGTTGTGCGGTGCAACAACTGAGTGCCCAGATGATTTTCCAGGGCCTGGATTTGACGCGATACGCTACCTTTAGGAAGTCCGAGGGTGTCTGCCGCGCGCGAAAAGCTCTCCAGTTCTGCGACGCGGATGAACAACTGCATTGCGTGAATTTTATCCATTCTCATGCCCTATTGTTGTTCTAAATGAAACAGTAATGCGCAGTAAGCGGTATTTATTGTTTTTCTACCACCTAATAAGCTTTGTCTCAATATTCACAACACCTGAAATGAGGTTTCTTATGACGCAACGTATCGCATTGGTGACCGGCGGCGGCCGTGGACTCGGTAAAAACGCGGCGCTAAAGCTGGCGAGTAAAGGCATTGGTGTCATCCTGACGTGGAACAGCAATGAAAAAGAAGCGCAGCAGGTTGTGGATGAAATTCGCCAATCTGGCGGTAAAGCTGCAGCATTACCGTTGAACGTCGGAAATATTTCCACTTTCCCTCAGTTTGTCAAACAGGTGCAGGAAACCCTACAAACGCACTGGCAAAGCGACACCTTTGATTATTTATTGAACAATGCCGGAGTTGGCATTAACGCACCGTATCCGGCGTTCACTGAAGCGCAATTTGACCAGCTTTTGGACATCCATTTTAAAGGACCTTTTTTCCTGACACAGAACTTGCTGGCGTTGATCAACAACGGCGGACGCATTCTTAATGTCTCGACCGGATTGTCGCGCTTTGCGCTACCGGGTTACAGCGCTTACGCTGCCATGAAAGGGGCGATGGAGGTGTTAACCCGTTACCAGGCGAAGGAGCTGGGAGAGCGCGGCATTACGGCGAATATTATTGCGCCTGGGGCAATCGAGACGGATTTTAGCGGCGGAAACGTGCGGGATAATGCGCAATTGAATGCCTACATTGCATCGCAGACGGCGCTGGGGCGTGTTGGGTTACCGGACGATATTGGCGACGCCATTGCTGCGTTGCTCAGCGATGAGCTGGCCTGGATGACGGCACAGCGTATCGAAGTCTCTGGCGGGATGTTCCTGTAATCGACCGCCTCTTACTTAGCCTTTTGAGCAATCGAAAACCGGCGCGCCATCAGAAGTCAAAATATAACTGGTGGCGTTAGCCGGTATTATTTGGAATCTGATACCGCGGAAAGAGATCGGGGATAAACGTTCTGAAGAGTTCATTCTTCTTCGGGAGTGGATTTGTTGTATCAGAAACTATGATCACCTCCCCATTCTCATGCCCGAATGATCATTTAATGCGATATTTTGTTTTGTAACATATTTGTCTGTTATCGTGAATTCCTTATTTTTAGCTAAGAATATAAACTCCGGGTTATTAATATTAGTAATCCAGTTTTGAACGTCAAATATTAAGGATTTTCTGAAAATTTGACCCCGATTTTGATCCTTTGTGTGATTCTTTGGTTTCAGCTGTAACTATTTATAACGTCTACTTCTTTCTTCTCCGTCTATCGGTAAAATGGCCTCCGCCAAATGGTGACTTCATATTTTGCCCCTCGGATAATACCCTTCCGCGTGTTAAGGCTAATATCTTATTCAGACGGAGATAAATAATGCAGTTAATAATGTTTGACAGGCAGTCAATATTTATTCATGGAATGAATGTAATTTTGCAAGAGCGTATTCCAGGAGTGAATGTTCAGGGTGTCAGTCAGGCAGATGATCTTTGGCGGACGCTGGAAGACAATCCTGATGCACTGGTAATGCTGGATGGAGATTTTGACGCTGAATTCTGCCGTAGCTTGCTGCAACAGATAGCAGAGCGCTTTGCGAAGGTAAAAGTGCTGGTAACCGCAACGGACTGCCGTAAAAAATGGCTACAGGAAGTCACGCAATTAAACGTGCTGGCCATTGTTCCGCGCGATTCTGATGCGGAAACCTTCACGCTGGCACTCAATAGCGTCGCGATAGGTATGATGTTTATCCCCAGAGATTGCATCACAGCGACCGAATGTGGCGGGCAAAATATCAGATTGCTCAGCGCGCGTCAGCGGGAGATTCTGACGATGCTGGCCGCCGGAGAATCTAATAAACAAATTGGTCGATTATTAAATATCAGCACTGGAACGGTAAAAGCCCATCTTGAATCGCTGTATCAGCGCCTGGAGGTAAAAAACCGTACGCAGGCGGCAATGATGCTAAACGACACCCTATAATGGGAAAATATTTCACAGTCAGACTGTTTCTGGCTGTGAAATAGCCCCCGGCCAGAATTCAGCACTGCAAAACCGGCTAATCCCCACGCTGAGCATCCATGCAATTAACGCTTCCTGTTGAAACCGATCTTGTATTTGCGGCATTTCCTTATGGATGAATGCCTCGCAGATATTTATATCCGCGAGCAGCAATGTTTCGGCCTGCATCAGCATAATTGGGGCATCAAAGGATTCATCTGCGGTGATTTCGTGCCCGTAGCCAATGACCCAGATCCCCTTTTTGTCCTGATACTTTTCTAGCGACAGGCCCTGCCATTGCTTAATAAATGCGATACAGGCGGGCGTGAACTGCGTCGAATGTAGCGGCATAATAATCTCTGTACAAAAAGACCTATTTTAAGAAACACACCCCGTTACGCCAGCCGCCATCCAGCCATTTTTTACAGCAAAACGCCTGATGGCGCGGGCGGCTGATATTCATGTTTTAACAGGCCGAAAATCCAGTCATCATACCAGGTTTGATGTAGCCAGTAGCTTTCTCGCAGCGTGCCTTCGAGAATGAACCCGACCTTTTCCAGTAGACGCCGTGAGGCATCGTTTCCTGCGGTGACGCAGGCCGTCAGTCGGCGTAGTCCTCCGGCGGTAAACGCATAATCGCAAACGGCATGCAGGGATTCAGCGCCATAACCTTTGCCCTGCGCCTCGGGAGTGAGCAGAAAGCCGACCTCGGCACATTCATTTTTATCCTGAATATATCCGGTTACCCCAAGCGGTACGCCCGATGCCTTATCGCACAGGACCAGGCACAGCCAGTGTGGACTGCCGGGAGACCATTCAGGCAAGCGGGAGTCAAAGACTGTCCGTATCTCCTCTTCGGTACGCGAGTCAGCGACAAAGCGCATCACATCTGCGTTCTGCTGTAACGTTAAGAAAAACGCCCAGTCGTCATGTGTGAGCGGGCGGCAGATCAAACGCGAGGTTTTCAGTACAGGCACAGGCTTATCTCCAGAATAATTTTCAATGATTGTGTGGAAGTCACTGTAAAACATATTTATTTGCTATATGAATGTGTTTTAGTCTGTGGCGGCACAGCGCTGCATTTAAAAAAGATAACTACACACCATTGTGAGGCCGCACTTTTTGGGTCCTTTTAGGGAAGATAATGACCAATAGCGCGTTACAGGCGACATGTACACCATTCGAACATTGTTTGGGGATAATCCGGCAGGCCTCAGTAGAAATTTTACTGATGCTTGGCGTGCGCGTCGCAGAGGGTAAAGATCCACGCTGGTTTCTCGAGCAGCTTGACCAGGCGCGATTGAATCTGGGAGGTTGGGGCGTTGTCGCCAGGCGGTTGCAGATGAATGACGCGCAATTGAGTCAGTTCACGTTGCGGCTACGCCATCTTCAGCAGAGCGTGCCGCAATATGAAAATGGCCAGGACGTCAGTGAAAACCAGCTGATTTCTGCGCTGCGCTTTGTCGCTTCTCTGGAACAGTTGCGCCAGCAACAGCCCCTCCTGAAGTATCCAACCGAGATTGAACGTGCAGAGCCGGATGCGCAGATGCGGGCGCAGCGTCAGCTTCGCGCAATAGAATTAACCCTCAAATCGCTGATTGCGCGGGTATGGCCGGATCAACATCCGCTCAACAGCTTCCTGAAACAGCACTTTGGCGGTGAACGTCTGCGTCGCTGGTTAAAGCTGGGGGAAAGTCGGGATGCGCTGGACGGCATGATGTTTAGCGAACTGGCGCTGATGGTTGTCGATAAGAAGTTATTCGTTCGGCATTTTAGCGAGATTTTTAACGATACCTCGGTACTCATGTCGTTTGTTGAGCCACGTATCACGCTGAGGATGTTCCTGGATGACTGCCGCCTGGCCCGTAACTGCGTTATCGCGCAGCAGCCGCTAACCTCAGTACAACTGCTGTTGCTGGATTGTCAGTACCGACAGATTACTCACCCTGTGCAGCGGGCATTTGAAGAACGGCGTACGCGCATTAATCCTGCGTCGTATATGGAGTCCGATGAGGCGACGGTTCGCCAGTTTTGGGAAAACGCAAAGCAAAAAGACGAGCAGGCAGGGGGCGATAAACAGGAAATCGCAGACAGTATCGATCCGCCGGAGAAACGGGCCAGGCGCACGGCGGAAGAACGTGAACAGCTGATTTCCGGCATGTTGTGGGTAGCGGTCGGCGTGATGGTGCTGGTGATTTCGCTGGGCGCGTTCTGGTTATTCACTTCGCCAGCGCCACAAGCGTCTTCCGGGCAATCCGTTGAAATCGTGCAGGAGGAGCCACGGCGTGATGCCCCTGGTGCGCGGGAGTCGGTGACCCGAATGGGCATCACCTGGGATGCCTTTAACATGCGCGCGGCTATCGAGCGCAACGACACCCGTGTGACGTCACTTTTCCTACAGGGCGGGATGGACTGGAAGCTGGCGTGGACGGAGCAGGCATTCTCGGCAGGCAATACCGAGGTGTTGAGGCTGCTGCTGCGTTACCCTTCGCAGATGAGTGAGAGTAAGCCATGTCGGCAGTTTATGACCACGGTCAGCCATGCGATGGCGAATGGGGCGTCACTCACATCGCTGCATAAAAGCTATCTGCAAAGTTTTTGCTCGGTGCCGGCGGTTGTCGCGCGTCAGCAGTATGACCTTGAACAGGCCGAGCTACGCGTTCGCGCGCAGCCAAGCCCAGAGAACAAGAAATGGCAAAAAATTCACGCCGAACTGTACGATGCGATTAACTGACGGTCTGATAATTCAGACCGTCAGCTGCTAGGGTTCGCCATACAGACCGATGAGTCGGCGCACCACGCCATTGGTCCAGCCAAAGCCGTCCTGCAACGGATATTCTCCGCCGCCGCCTTCGCGCGGCGCGGCGTCGGCGATGTGGTATTTTTCGATAAGCTTGTGGTGTTCCTGATAAAAGAGATTCACCGTTTTCAACCAGTTACGGGCGATTTCATCCCCTAGATGGTCGTCGCCGTAAAGTTTGAAACCTTGGATCGCCATCCACTGCAGCGGCGCCCAGCCGTTGGGTTTATCCCATTGCTCACCCGTTTCATGCTCTGTGGCTAAAATCCCTCCGGGGGTTAGCAGGCGACTGCGGACCGCATTGGCAAGTCGGTCGGCTTGTTCATGCGTTGCCATGCCGACATACAGCGGCACAATACTGGCGGCAGAGAACAGGGCCATTTGTTCGCGCCGCCAGTCGTAATCGCGATAGCAGCCGTTTTCGTCGTCCCAGAGATAGCGATTCACCGCATCGCGGCGGTCATTGGCTTTCTGGCGAAACTGCGCTTCAGTGTCTTTGTCGCCTTTCAGTGCGGAAATATTGGCGATAGTGCTCTCCAGCTTGTAGAGGAACGCGTTCAGGTCAATAGGGATGAACTGAGTGGTGCGTATGCTGGCAAGACGGCCTGCATCGCGTAGCCAGCGCGAGGAGTAATCCCAGCCGGAGGCCGCGCCCGCGCGCAAATCCCGATACACTTCATTGGGTGGGCGACCCGAATGCTTGGCGGTCTCGACGTCTTCAAGCCACGACTCATCGCGCGGCGTATCACGATCGTCCCAATAGCGGTTGAGCAGGGAGCCGTCCGACATTCTGATCACGTGACGGTAGGCCTGGTTGAGTACCAGGGAATCTGCGCCATCCATCCAGAACGCGTACTCCATTTTTAGATGATCAAGGTAACGACGCGCGCCGCGTACGCCATCCTCTTCAAACAGTTCGACCATCAGCGCAAAGACCGGCGGCTGCGAGCGACTCAGGTAGTAAGTACGGTTACCGTTCGGGATATGACCATAGTTTTCAATCATCCAGGCAAAGTTATCCGCCATACATTTCAGCAGATCTTCGCGACCGCTCTCCGCCAGACCCAGCATGGTGAAGTAGGAATCCCAGTAGTAGGTTTCACTAAAACGTCCGCCGGGCACAATATATGACTGCGGTAACGCCAGCAGCGAGGACCAGGGAATGTGGTCCTGTGGTTCGCGCGTCAGCACCGGCCACAGTTGATCGATATGCTCTTTCAGCGAATTTTCCGGGTCAGAAACATATTCACTGGAGGGCGTTTCCGGGAGCCAGAAGTGGTTCTCGACGAAGCGTCGCAGATCAAAGTCGCGGTGGCGTTTAACCTTGCGATAGCGGATCAAAATATCCAGCGGATCCATTTTCGGCGCACAGTCGGGGAAGGTTTTGCTATCGGCAAACAGTTTCGACGACTGAACGTGTTCGAACAGCTCGAGGTAACGATCGGCGGGAGTTAACGCATCTGAGGCGGGTAACCCTTCAATCATCTCTGGTTCAGGCTCCGCCTCAATCATTTCATCCAGCTTTAACTCGCACGGATCCATTTCATAAAGCAGATCGATGTCGATCGTCATTTCTTCAGAAGGGGCGTGGGGTAGTTTCTGGTTGAGCATAATGCGAAAGACCTCCGATGGACGTTGAAAGATTAAGGCTATTGCCCGCTCGTCAATTAAGCGTAGACATTCGCTTCGGTATCTGGTGAGTAAAGCGTGCGGTCGATCACATTTTAGTGCTGCGCAATATCCAAAAAATAAATCTATCCCAATGAAAATAATGAATAATTCCGAATTCTGCACAACCCGAGGATATTCCATTTTCAGAACATTCGATTGCAACGAGGTGTGAACACAACCTGGTAACGTTTAACTCTATAATAGGCACAGGCTATTCTATCGATAGTTCTCCTCCATGTAATTGCTTGATACTTATCAAAATAGTAATCCCCTCATTTCCTATGATGGTCAGGTCTGACAAAGACTGTCTATTAATTATTCTAATTTTCTGGGTCACAATAACTCACAACGGTGAGGGTAAAATAATGAAAATCATTACCCGTCTTACCGTGATTGCCATAGCTGGCGTCGCGATTTGTTATTTTGGATTATCCGGTTATGTGTGGTATCACGATAATCAACGGAGTAAACAGGCTGATGTTCAGGCCTCTACGCTGGAAGAAAATAATAAAGTACTAGGGTTCTTACGTGAAAAAGGATGCGATTATTGTCACACTCCTTCGGCTGAATTACCTTTCTATTCTTCTTTTCCCGTCGCTAAGCAGTTGATGAATTACGATATTCAACTGGGATACAAATCATTCAATCTGGAGGCCGTTCGTGCGGCGCTGGTCGCGGATAAACCCGTTTCGCAAAGCGATCTGAATAAAATTGAGTGGGTGATGCAGTACGAGACCATGCCGCCGACGCGTTATACCGCATTGCACTGGGCTGGCAAGGTAAGCGATGCGGAGCGAGCAGAGATCCTGGGCTGGATTGCGAAACAGCGTGAGCAGTACTACGCCAGTAACGATACTGCCACGCAGCATCGTAATGAACCTGTACAGCCGATACCGGAAAGCATCCCGACCGATGCCCGCAAAGTAGCGCTTGGTTTTACCCTTTACCATGACCCGCGTATTTCCGGCGACAGCACGATTTCTTGCGCGCACTGTCACGCCCTGAATGCGGGCGGCGTGGATGGCCGGAAAACGTCAATCGGTGTCGGCGGCGCGGTTGGCCCTATCAATGCGCCAACGGTATTTAACTCGGTCTTTAACGTTGAGCAATTCTGGGATGGCCGTGCGCCAACATTGCAGGCGCAGGCCGGTGGTCCACCATTGAACCCTATCGAAATGGCGTCTAAATCCTGGGATGAAATTATCCAGAAACTGGATAAGGATCCGCAACTTAAGCAAGAGTTCATTGCCGTTTATCCGCAGGGATTCAGTGGGGATAATATTACCGATGCGATTGCTGAGTTTGAGAAAACGCTGATTACGCCAAATTCGCCGTTTGATAAATGGCTGCGTGGTGATGAAGCGGCCTTAACCGCTCAGCAAAAACATGGCTATCAGTTGTTTAAAGATAATAAGTGCGCGACCTGTCATGGCGGTATTATTTTAGGCGGACGTTCATTTGAGCCATTGGGGCTGAAAAAGGACTTTAATTTCGGCGAGGTCACTGCTGCAGATATTGGCCGCATGAACGTCACCAATGAATTACGTGACAAGCTGCGTCAGAAAGTCCCTGGATTGCGTAACGTTGCGCTGACTGCGCCTTATTTCCATCGCGGTGATGTGCCTACGCTCGACGGCGCGGTAAAACTGATGCTGCGTTATCAGGTGGGTAAAGAACTGCCTCAGGAAGATATCGACGATATCGTGGCATTCCTCGAAAGCCTTAATGGGGTATATACACCGTATATGCAGGGTAAATAATTACTCTCTGGTCCAGATTCGGACGTAAAAAAACCGACTTCGCGTCGGTTTTTTTACGCTTCAGCCCGAGTTGGTGGTTCTGGCCGAAGTGAGAGTTCCATCATCTAACGCTTCAATCGTATTACCTTACCGGTAGTATTGCAAGAATACGCTGGTTGTTTTGATTAAAATAACTGTATACTTATCCAGTTAGCTCTGAAGCATTTTCATTCCGGACGCGCGCTAAACGCTTTCTAAGTCCTGATCGGCTGTACGGGTGGTGCCGTTGGCCGATGCTCTGGCCGGAGTGAGAGTTCCATCATCTAACACTGGGACATGCGCCGTGACAGGCAATGGATGAGTAAGCGGATGCATTCTCACTCCATCTGATGGAGAAAACGGGTGATTGATAAAGCAATCATCGTTCTGGGAGCGTTAATCGCGTTGCTGGAGCTGATCCGCTATCTGCTGCAACTGCTGAACTGATAGCGGAAACGTAACTAAGGGCAAAGAGCTAACCCCTCTTTGCCCTTTAACATTCCTGAAGCGCGATTAACGCATGGTCACGAACTCTTCAGATGCCGTTGGGTGAATGGCAACGGTGTTATCAAAGTCTTTCTTGGTTGCGCCCATTTTCAGAGCGACCGCGAAGCCTTGCAGCATTTCATCCATCCCAAAACCAATGCCGTGAATACCGACAATCTTCTCTTCCGGGCCGACGCAAACCAGCTTCATGCGGCACGGCTGACGGTGGGTGGTGACAGCGGTATACATCGCGGTAAACGATGATTTATACACTTTCACCTGATCATCGCCGTGCTGTTCGCGAGCCTGCTGCTCGGTCAGGCCCACGGTACCAATAGGCGGATGGCTGAAGACCACGGTCGGGATGTTGCTGTAGTCCAGATGTTCGTCCGGCTTATTGTTAAACAGACGCTCGGACAGACGACGGCCCGCGGCAACGGCAACCGGCGTCAGCTCAACGGCCCCGGTGTTATCGCCGACGGCATAAATACCCGGCACGCTGGTGTTCTGGAATTTATCAACGACGATGTAGCCTTTTTCGTTGGTTTTCACGCCAGTAACCGCCAAGTTGAAGTTGTCGGTGGCAGGTTCACGACCGATCGCCCAAATCAGGCAATCTACCGTTTCGCTACGACCATCTTCCAGTTGCAGGGTCAGGCTACCATCAGCGTTTTTAACGACCGCTTTTGGAATCGCGTGAGTATGCAGAGTCGGGCCTTCGGCGTTCATCACCTCAACGAGCGTGTCGACGATCATCGGGTCGAAGCTGCGCAGCGGCGCGTGTTTACGAACGAACAGATGCGTTTGTGCGCCCAGACCGTTAATTACGCCCGCCAGTTCAACGGCGATGTAGCCTGCGCCAACAACGGCCACGCGTTTTGGCAGCGCGGGCAGCTCAAAGAAACCGTCGGAGTCGATACCGTATTCCACACCCGGAATGCTTGGATGGCTCGGGCGACCACCGGTAGCAATCAAAATATGATCGGCAGTAATGGTTTCACCGTTCACTTCAATGGTTTTGGCATCCACAAAGCGGGCAAAGCCTTTAATCACATCGACATTATTTTTGCCCAGCACGTTGTCGTACGAGGTATGAATGCGATCAATATAAGCGGTACGCGTGGCGATCAGTTTATCCCAATCGAACTTATTGATGGTGGTGTCGAAACCGTAATCCGGCCCGTACATGTGGATTGCTTCACGGACCTGTGCGGCATGCCACATCACTTTTTTCGGTACGCAGCCAACGTTAACGCAGGTGCCGCCTAGCTCTTTGGCTTCAATCAGCGCGCATTTCTGGCCGTACATTGCTGCACGGTTAATGGAGGCAATACCGCCGCTGCCGCCGCCAATAGCGATGTAATCATAGTGCTTGGTCATGACCGCTCCTTCATGTTCATTGTAGGGCGGAGAAGCGTTACGCCATCCGCCAAAATATTCGCGATTGTATACCTGAAATTAAAAGGTTCCACCGATGACTGCGATTACTCCGGCACGATCCAGCTTACCGACGTATGACCGGTTCCTGCCGGAACCAGTTTGCTGTGCAACCACGGCAGGACACTGTTCATCTGCTGCTCCAGCTTCCACGGCGGGTTTATTACAATCATACCGGACGCCGTCATGCCGCGCTGATCGCTGTCCGGACGCACCGCCAGCTCAATCTGCAGAATTTTGCGGATACCGGTGTCTTCCAGGTCGTGGATCATGCGTTTGATTTGCTGGCGCAGAACTACCGGATACCACAGCGCATAGGTGCCGGTTGCGAAACGCTTATAGCCTTCGTTAATACCGGTCACCACCGCCTGGTAGTCGCTTTTGATTTCGTAGGGGGGATCGATAAGGATCAGCCCGCGACGGGAAACCGGCGGTAATTTTGCTTTTAGCTGCTGATAACCATCGGCTTTGGCCACGCGTGCGCGCTCATCTTTCTGGAATTCGCCGCGCAGCAAAGGAAAGTCGCTCGGGTGCAGTTCCGTTAATTGCAGGCTATCCTGTTCTCGCAGCAGCTGGCGAGCAATTAATGGAGAGCCGGGGTAGTAGCGCAGTTGGCCGCTACGGTTGAAGTGCTTCACCACGCCAATGTAGGGTTCCAGTTCGGCAGGCAAATCGTCCTGCTGCCAGATACGGGCGATCCCTTCCAGATATTCACCGGTACGTTCGGCATGCTCACTGCTCAGCTGATAACGGCCTGCGCCAGCATGGGTATCCAAATAGAGAAACGGTTTTTCTTTCTCTTTAAGCGATTCGATGATCAGGCTCTGGACGGTGTGTTTAAGGACGTCGGCGTGGTTGCCAGCGTGATAACTGTGGCGATAACTCAGCATGGGTAAACGTGTTCCAGGTTATAAACGTAGGCCCGAAAACAGCGCAATATCGGGCGAAAATAAAGCGTATCGCCACAGTATACAGAAAAGTCGTCACTGCCGCGAAAGCGCAACGCCTGGCATTGAAATCCTCTACACTTAACCCCATTGTACAAATTAATATGCACAGCGCCGGATACGCGCTTCATTCACTCTTTTCAACAGGACCGCGCTAATGACCAATCCATTGCTGACCCCCTTCGAACTGCCGCCGTTTTCTAAAATTCAGCCTGAGCACGTTGTGCCTGCCGTTACTAAGGCGCTGAACGATTGCCACGAAAACGTTGAGCGAGTGGTTGCGCAGGGCGCGCCGTACACCTGGGAAAATCTTTGCCAGCCGTTGGCGGAAGTTGACGATGTGCTGGGGCGTATTTTCTCTCCGGTTAGCCACCTGAACTCGGTGAAAAACAGCCCGGAATTGCGCGAAGCCTACGAACAAACGCTGCCGCTGCTGTCTGAATACAGCACCTGGGTTGGGCAACATGAAGGTCTGTACAAAGCGTACCGCGACCTGCGTGACGGCGATCATTACGCTACCCTGAACACCGCACAGAAAAAAGCGGTCGATAACGCGCTGCGCGATTTTGAGCTTTCTGGTATTGGTCTGCCGAAGGAAAAACAGCTGCGCTATGGTGAGATTGCCACCCGCCTGTCTGAGCTGGGCAATCTCTACAGCAATAACGTCCTCGATGCCACGATGGGCTGGACTAAGCTGGTGACTGATGAAGCGGAACTCTCCGGCATGCCGGAAAGCGCGCTGGCGG
Source organism: Citrobacter sp. RHBSTW-00986 (assembly GCF_013783065.1). Taxonomy (NCBI): domain Bacteria; kingdom Pseudomonadati; phylum Pseudomonadota; class Gammaproteobacteria; order Enterobacterales; family Enterobacteriaceae; genus Citrobacter; species Citrobacter sp. RHBSTW-00986. The sequence continues at coordinate 233,452 of NZ_CP056200.1, forward strand.
CTGCAAAAGCCCAGGCTGATGCTAAACAGCAGGAAGGCTACCTGTTAACGCTGGATATCCCAAGCTACCTGCCGGTGATGACCTACTGTGATAACCAGGGGCTGCGTGAGGAGATGTATCGCGCTTACTCCACTCGCGCGTCTGACCAGGGGCCAAACGCTGGTAAATGGGACAACAGCCCGATAATGGAAGAGATCCTCGCGCTGCGCCACGAGCTGGCACAGCTGCTGGGCTTTGAAAGCTACGCTTTTAAATCTCTGTCCACCAAAATGGCGGAAAACCCGCAGCAGGTACTCGACTTCCTGACGGACCTGGCGAAACGTGCCCGTCCTCAGGGCGAGAAAGAGCTGGCTCAACTGCGCGCCTTCGCGAAAGCGGAATTTGGTGTCGATGAGCTGCAGCCGTGGGATATCGCTTACTACAGCGAGAAACAAAAACAGCACCTCTATAGCATCAGCGACGAGCAGCTGCGTCCATACTTCCCGGAAAACAAAGCCGTTAACGGCCTGTTTGAAGTGGTTAAACGTATTTACGGCATTACCGCTAAAGAGCGCACTGATGTTGACGTCTGGCACCCGGAAGTACGTTTCTTCGAACTGTATGACGAAAACAACGAACTGCGCGGCAGTTTCTATCTTGACCTGTATGCCCGTGAACATAAACGTGGCGGGGCGTGGATGGACGACTGCGTCGGCCAGATGCGTAAAGCCGACGGTACGCTGCAAAAGCCTGTTGCCTACCTGACCTGTAACTTTAACCGCCCGGTGAACGGCAAACCCGCGCTGTTTACCCACGATGAAGTGATCACCCTGTTCCACGAGTTCGGCCACGGTCTGCACCATATGCTGACCCGTATCGAAACTGCCGGTGTTTCAGGTATCAACGGCGTGCCGTGGGATGCGGTCGAACTGCCGAGCCAGTTTATGGAAAACTGGTGCTGGGAGCCCGAAGCGCTGGCATTTATCTCTGGTCACTTTGAGACCGGTGAGCCGCTGCCCAAGGAGCTGCTGGATAAAATGCTGGCGGCGAAAAATTACCAGGCGGCACTGTTTATTCTGCGTCAACTGGAGTTTGGCCTGTTTGATTTCCGTCTGCACGCGGAGTTTAACCCACAGCAAGGGGCGAAAATCCTCGAAACGCTGGCGGAAATTAAAAAGCAGGTCGCCGTGGTGCCGGGCCCAACGTGGGGCCGCTTCCCGCATGCCTTCAGCCACATTTTTGCTGGTGGCTATGCGGCGGGTTACTACAGCTACCTGTGGGCCGACGTGCTGGCGGCGGATGCATTCTCTCGCTTTGAAGATGAAGGGATTTTCAACCGTCAAACCGGACAATCGTTCCTCGATAACATTCTCACCCGTGGTGGTTCTGAAGAGCCGATGGAACTGTTCAAGCGCTTCCGTGGCCGTGAGCCGCAACTGGATGCAATGCTGGAGCATTACGGGATTAAAGGCTGATTATTCACGTGAAAATCTGCTTAGTAGATGAAACAGGCGCCGGAGACGGCGCCTTATCTGTTCTTGCCGCCCGCTGGAATCTTACGCACGATGAAGATAACCTGATGGCGCTGGTGATGACACCGGAACATCTGGAACTGCGTAAACGTGATGAGCCCAAACTCGGCGGTATCTTCGTGGATTTTGTTGGCGGTGCGATGGCCCATCGGCGCAAATTTGGCGGTGGTCGCGGCGAAGCGGTGGCGAAGGCGGTTGGCATTAAAGGCGATTACCTGCCGGATGTGGTTGATGCGACTGCAGGGCTGGGGCGCGATGCGTTTGTGCTGGCCTCAGTAGGCTGCCGCGTGCGAATGCTGGAACGTAACCCGGTCGTGGCGGCGCTGTTGGATGATGGCCTGGCGCGAGGGTATGCTGACCCGGAAATCGGTCCGTGGCTGCAGGAACGTTTACAACTGATCCACGCCTCAAGCCTGACGGCGTTAACCGATATCACCCCGCGTCCGCAGGTGGTGTACCTCGACCCGATGTTCCCGCATAAGCAGAAAAGCGCGCTGGTGAAAAAAGAGATGCGCGTGTTTCAGTCGTTGGTGGGGCCGGACCTGGATGCGGATGGGCTGCTGGAGCCTGCGCGTCAGCTAGCCACTAAACGTGTAGTAGTGAAGCGCCCGGATTACGCGCCGCCGCTGGCGGATGTCGCCACGCCGAACGCGGTAGTCACGAAAGGGCATCGGTTTGATATTTACGCGGGGACTGCGTAGTTTGTAGGCCGGATAAGGCGTTAGCCGCTATCCGGCATTACTGCTTAAACAAACGGTGCGTATGGGTCAGCCATCTCAAATGCGACGGCTCTTTCCGCTTTCGGCGGGTAAATCAGTTCACTGACAATCGATACTTTCAGTTTCTTCGCTTCTGCGCGAGTGAGTTTGACCTGCTGATCCCATCCTTCGGTATACACCGCGCCCCACGCGCCGAGATCCAGACAGGTGACGTACATCTCCTGACGGTACGGTGAAGGTTCTACTCCTAGCAGGCTTGCAACGGCGTTATTACCGGCAAATTTACCCAACAAAATAGCGTGCTGGCAGGTCATTAACGCATGGTTGCCTTTGTCATCGGTGGCGGCGTAGGCCACATCGCCAGTGGCGTAGATATCATCATGACCCACGACCTGCAGATTGGCATTCACATGCAGGCGGCCCTGTCGATCGCGCGGGGCGTTAATCTGTGCTGTCAGGTTATTGGCCTGCACGCCGACGGTCCAGATAACTGTCTGAGAGGCAATAACCTGCCCATCTTTCAGCGTTACGCCGCCGGCATCCACGCTTTCTATTTCTGCATTTACCAACCATTCGATGCCCAGTTCAGCGGAGGCTTCGATTATCACGTCGCGTAATTCCTGGCTCCAGCGCCCGGCAGGCTGAGCACCGCGTTCAACTACGACCACTCTGGTCTTAGCATCGGCACCCAGAATCTCACGCAGACGACCAGGCAATTCCAGCGCCATCTCAATCCCGGTAAAGCCGCCGCCACAGATCACCACCGTATTGCGAGCCTCACTTTCCGGCTGTAATGCCAGGTCTGTTATGTGCTGCTCCAGTGCGGCGGCGCTCTCGAGCTGGTCGAGGTCAAACGCATGTTCGGCTGCACCGACAACGGCGTCGCGGTTAACGTGACTCCCGCTGGCGAGTACCAGGCGGTCGTAGCGGCGCAGATGAATTTCTCCGTTGGCATCTTTCCAGCTCACCTCTTTAGAGTCCGGGATGATCTGCTCGACGTGACCTTGCAGGAAGTTGATGCCGGTAACGTCAAACAAGGGTTGCAGCGGGGCGACCAGGGTTTGTACGGCGCGTTCATAAAAGCGTGGGCGGACACGCAGCTCTGGCTGTGGTGCAATTACTGTAATATCAATGGCCTGCTGATGTTTATCCGCCAGTCGTGCGGCGCTTAATGCTGCCCACATACCGGCAAAGCCGGCGCCCACGATCAGAATTCGTTTACGCATTGGGGGGTTCTCTCTGGTGACTACGAATAATTTACTCGGATTTTATTTGTCGTAGTTAAGAATTGCAATGCGATCAGGATCCTTTTTGTCCTGACAACGTAGGATGTTTGATTATCTATTTGATAAATATATGATTAAATTTTTTATATAAATATGGTTTGTGCTGCTGTCTGGAATGAATGAGACGAAAAAGCTACAATTAACTCAGATTCATTTTGGCTGAGATAAGAGAATGGCATTTTACAGTTCCGGGGTTGAGTACGGCATTCATAGCCTGATGTGTATGGTCGACAGCAAGGGCGACGCGCGGGATATGAGCGTGCGGGAAATTGCCGAGCTGCAAAGCGTGCCGTATGACTACCTGGCGAAAATTTTCACCCGTTTGTCGAAAGCGGGCCTGGTGCGCAGCATTGAGGGAAAGGGAGGCGGTTTCCAGTTGGCTAAACCTGCTGAACACATTACGGTGCTGGACGTGGTGAATGCCATTGATGGCGATAAGCGCATCTTTGAGTGTCGTGAAATTCGCCAGCGGCTGGCGGTATTTGAGGAGCATCCGCCGGAGTGGGCCTGTGAAGGCATTTGTGGTGTGCGCTCGGTAATGGATATGGCTCAGCAGCGAATGGAAGAAGCGCTCGGTCAGCATACGATTCTGGATTTGGCGCGCAAAATGTACCGCAAAGCGCCGGACACTTTTGTGGTCGAAGTTCAGGAGTGGATTAACGCGCGCAAAGGGTAGCGATTGAAAATGCCCGGTGCTCATCCTCGGTGAGAAGCGCTTTCCGCTGGCGTGATAAGACCGAAGTCTTAATCAACGCAATATCGTTCATGCTCATGCCCATTCATGATCACCTGTTTGTATAAACTACGCTCTTACAATGCAGGACTTAAAAGGCAAAAAAAACCGCGATGTGACTCGCGGTTAATGTTAAAAAAAGCTTATTTACTGCTATCTGGCGTATTAATCATTCGGTTCAGCCAAGGCACCATAATCGCCATCACCACCGTGACAGCCAGGGTGACCAGGCCTATCTTACTGAAGACGTTGGTGTAGATAGGCAGCGTTTGCAGCGGGTCGGTGATGTTCTCCGGTACGGCAGTGAACGTGGCGACATACCCGCCCATCAGGAAGGCGGCGGCTTGTGTCAGGAACCACATCCCGAGAATAAAGCCCATCAGGTGCTGCGGCACGAGAGCGGCGACCATCGCCAGTCCCAGGGCACTAATCAGCAGTTCACCCAGGCTCTGGAACAGATATACCAGCACGATAAACCACGGCGACGTCAGCCCCTGCGCATCCGCAAACCACATCCCGGCAGCGGCTGCCGTCAGGAAGCCCAACGAGCACAGGAACATACCGAGCGTAAATTTCATCGGCATAGTCAGGTCTTTGCCTTTGTTTCCCAGACGGGTATAGATTGCGGCCAGTACCGGACTTGCCAACACAACCCAGAACGGGTTCAGCGCCTGGAAGCTCACTGGGTTAATGGCGAAACCGAGAATTTCATGGTGCACGTTATTGATAGCAAAGAAGTTCAGCGATGTCGGCATCTGCGCGTACAGCACGTAGAACACAACCGCTTCCAGCATCAGGATGAAGGCCACGAACATCTTGTTGCGCCCGGTTTTATCCAGTTTGAATGCCTGACGGAAGAAGATGATAGTCACGGCAATCGACAGGACGATCAGCACCAGGTTGGCAATCTGCACGTTGTGCATCAGCCAGGCGCAGATAAATACCATCACTACCGTACCGGCCAGCACGTAAAGTAGGTTACGGAAATTCAGCGGCTTATGGTCTGGCTCAGAACCGATATTTTTTACCATCCCACGGCAGGCAAAGTAGACCAGCAGCGCGACGATAAGCCCGGCCCCGCACAGGTTGTAGGTCACCGCGTAGCCAAACTTATCGGCAATCACCGGCGCCAGCGACAGTGACAGCAACGAACCGATGTTAATCGACATATAAAACAGGGTGAAAGCACCGTCCAGACGGGCGTCTTTTGGTGGATAGCATTTTGACAACAGGCTTGCCGGGTTGGCTTTAAACAGCCCGTTACCGACGGCAATGGTACCCAAAGCAATAAAGATCAGATCGGGCTTGAGCAGCGACATCCCGGTCATGAAGTAGCCGATTGCCAGCACAATGGCACCGAGAACCAGCGTGCGCTTGGTGCCTAACAGGTGGTCGCCGACGTAGCCGCCGATCGAGATCAGGCCGTAGACCAGCGCAGCAAAGGCACCAAAGGTGACAAATGCCTGTTCCTGTGAAAATCCTAGCTGCTTAACAAAGAATACCGCCAGGATGCCCTGAACGCCGTAATAGCCAAATCGTTCCCATAATTCTACAAAGAAGATCATGAAGAACGGACGAGGTTGCTGCAGCAAGCCCGTAGGTGCAGTTTTATTCATATTCCATCGCCTTTCAAAGCCATCCCGAAAAGTATGAACGCGTATGCTTAAACGCGCCGAAAAAGTCTTATTTTGTTATAGACTGCGGCTATTGGCCGCGAGAGTAGAGTATTATAGAGATGGTTTTCGATCCAATTAGTTGATCACACTAATTATGATTTGTTTGTTGGATTGATGTACTAATTGTGTCCGAATGATAAAAACAAAAACGCCCGCACAGGCGGGCGTTTACAGGCTTAACTACTTGCAGCAGGCCGGGCTATTTCCCGGCGGCAAGCATTTTATGCTTCTTCGTCGTCACGCAGCGGAACAATCAACATGTCGACGTGGACGGTGTTGATCAGTTGGCGCGCGGAGGACATCAGTTTGCTCCAGAAATCCTGGTGGTGACCACAAACGACCAGATCCATGTCGTATTTTTTGATGGCATCAACCAGAACCTGACCCAGGTCGCCGCTACCGCTCAGGGTTTCGGTGATAGGGTAGCCTGCGTTGGTGGACAGCTCGGTTAACGCGTGGTGGGTTTCTTCAGAAATGCGTTTCTGCATGTCGCCCAGATTCACGTCGATAAGGCCGGTGTACAGGTCGGAATAGTTTACGTCAACGTGGATAAGGGAAACTTTAGCATTGTAAGGCCGCGCCATAGAGACCGCTTTTTCAACCAGAACTTTGCTTTCCGGAGAAAGATCAACCGCGATAAGAATGTGTTTATAAGCCATAGTGTTACTCCTTCCATAAGTTGTCGATGACTAGCCTGCTGGCGTTTCTCTGCCGCCGCGTCATCCGCGTCCTGCGAACCTTGTGCGCGGGGCTAGCCCAGTCGTAAAAACGTACCATATAAGGACTATCCTTACATTATAGCGACCAGAATAATCCGTCAATCCGCCTTGCTTGCCAAGCAGTTAAACAAATTTTTTAGTTAATTGCATTGATAGCGATTAACCTTCTGGCAAAAAAATTAACTAATCTCCTACACTATCTAGAGGGGCGTTCGAATGCGTGATACTAATACGAACGGTTTCTTCAGTACTCTTCACTGAATGGTTTGGCAGGGTATCGGGGAGCGGTAGTCCCGGAAAGGAGTTCCGTGGGCGGGTCGCCGGGGAGGGGGTATGATAAGCACCATTGCATTGTTCTGGGCTTTATGTGTCGTTTGCATTGTTAATATGGCGCGCTATTTTTCTTCGCTACGCGCACTGCTAGTAGTACTTCGTGGTTGCGATCCATTGCTTTACCAGTATGTAGATGGAGGGGGCTTTTTTACCTCGCATGGGCAACCGAACAAGCAGATGCGTCTGGTGTGGTATATCTACGCTCAGCGTTACCGCGATCATCATGATGATGAATTTATTCGCCGCTGTGAGCGGGTTCGCGGTCAGTTCATTCTCACCAGCGCGCTATGCGGCCTGGTGCTAATCAGCATGGTTGCGCTGATTATCTGGCACTGATTCCAACGACAGATACAAAAAAAGCGGGCCAGTTTCCTGACCCGCTTTTTTACCGCGCATTCGCTTAGATAAGCTTCAGGGAGAGCCAGTACAGCCCGCCGGAAAGAAGAATTGCTGCTGGCAGGGTGAAGACCCAGGCCATCAGAATGCTGGTCACCGTTTTACGTTGCAAACCGCCGCCATCAACAACCATTGTTCCCGCAACGGAAGAGGAGAGAACGTGTGTGGTGGAAACGGGCATACCGGTGTAGCTGGCAAGACCGATAGAGACTGCGGCGGTCATCTGCGCCGACATCCCCTGGGCATAGGTCATGCCTTTTTTACCGATTTTCTCACCGATAGTGGTTGCCACGCGACGCCAGCCAATCATCGTACCAATACCCAGCGCCAGTGCGACGGCCATAATGATCCAGATAGGCGCGTACTCAATGGTGCTCAGCATGTCAGATTTCAGTTTCTTCAGCAGACGCTGATCGTCAGCGCTTACGCCAGGCAGCTTAACCACTTTATCGGTGGTATCAGAGATGCACAGCATAATACGGCGCAACTGACCACGCTGTTCGACGCTTAACTTGTCGTAGGTTTCCAGATTCGCCAGCATACCTTTCGCACGTTCCAGCGCGTTGATGGTATTCGCCGGGTGGCAATGGAACTCGGTCGGCGTCGCTGGTGCCGCGTCCGTCGGGGACGGAATCAGCTGGTCTACGCCTGTGGCCTGTTTAAGCAGGTCAGGGCGCTGCTGGAAGAAGACTTCGACGTTATTGATTGCATCGCGGGTACGGGTAATTTCGTAACCGGAAGCATTCATATTCACCACGAAACCTGCTGGCGCTACGCCAATCAGCACTAGCATCACCAGACCAATGCCTTTTTGACCATCGTTCGCGCCGTGAGAGAACGCCACGCCGATAGCGGAGAGGATCAGTGCAATACGCGTCCAGAACGGCGGCTTTTTCTTTCCGTCTTTCTTTTCACGTTCTGCCGGCGTCAGGTGGATACGGGCACGTTTTTTCGTACCGCTCCAGTAGCGACGCAGAATGAAAATAAGACCACCTGCAACCACCAGACCGACAATAGGTGAGATGATAAGCGAGGCAAAAATACCGATAACTTTCGGGATGTTAAGTGCATCCACCACCGAGGTGCCATTCATCAGCGCATTGGTTAAACCAATACCGATAATGGCGCCAATCAGCGTGTGGGAGCTGGATGCAGGCAGACCAAAGTACCAGGTACCCAGGTTCCAGATAATTGCCGCCAGCAACATGGAGAACACCATGGCGAGGCCATGTGACGATCCCATATTAAGCAGCAGATCTGTTGGTAACATATGCACGATGGCATACGCCACGCTGAGACCACCCAGCAAAACACCAAAGAAGTTGAACACCGCAGCCATGACCACCGCCAATTGCGAACGCATTGCACGGGTATAGATCACAGTTGCGACAGCATTGGCTGTATCATGGAAGCCATTAATTGCTTCGTAGAACAGCACGAAAGCCAGAGCAAGCAATAGTAAAAGCCCGGTATGTAAATCCAGGCCAGCAAACAAATGTAGCATAGGACGTTACGCCATTTTGAGGACATGAACGCGGCGCATTATCAGTGACTTTGGCGGCGCGGGCAAAGTGAAATATAGAGTTTTTTTGATTTGTCTCCTGCTTTGTTTTACACCACTAAAGAATTATCCTATATATTTCAGATAAATACCCTTTATCGGTAGTTTGGTGCTGGTGCGACCACTGAGGAATCTTTACAATTCACTCCCGCTTTTTAGAGAGGATCGCAACGTGGAAAGGTTTGATACCGTTATTATAGGCGCTGGCGCAGCGGGTATGTTTTGTGCCGCGCAGGCAGGACAGGCAGGTAGTCGCGTACTGCTAATTGATAATGGTAAAAAGCCCGGGCGCAAGATTCTCATGTCTGGCGGGGGCCGCTGCAACTTTACCAACCTTTATGTCGAGCCGGCTGCGTATTTGAGCCAAAACCCGCATTTTTGCAAATCGGCGCTGGCGCGTTATACACAGTGGGATTTTATCGATCTGGTGGGTAAGCACGGTATTGCCTGGCATGAAAAAACGCTAGGCCAGCTTTTCTGCGATGATTCCGCCCAGCAAATTGTCGATATGCTGGTGGATGAGTGTGAAAAAGGTAACGTAACTATGCGGTTACGTAGCGAAATCCTGAGCGTTGAGCGAGATGGTGACGATTTTATCCTGGAATTGAATGGGATGAGTGTCGGCACGAAAAAGCTGGTTATTGCCTCCGGTGGTCTCTCTATGCCGGGTCTGGGCGCGACGCCGTTTGGTTATAAAATTGCGGAACAGTTCGGCCTGAACGTTTTGCCTACGCGCGCAGGTCTGGTGCCTTTCACCTTACATAAGCCGCTACTGGAGCAGCTTCAGGTGCTCTCTGGCGTATCCGTTTCTTCCGTTATCACCGCCGAGGACGGCACCGTATTTCGTGAAAACCTGCTCTTTACGCACCGCGGGCTTTCTGGTCCGGCCGTGCTGCAAATTTCCAGTTTTTGGCAGCCAGGTGAATTTGTCAGCATTAATTTGTTGCCGGATGTTGACCTCGCAAGCTTCCTCGATGACCAACGTAGCGCACACCCTAATCAAAGCTTAAAGAACACCCTGGCAATGCAGTTGCCAAAGCGTCTGGTGGAATGTTTACAGCAGTTAGGGCAAATCCCGGATGTCTCGCTGAAGCAGCTTAATGTGCGCGATCAGCAAACGCTGGTTGAGACGCTGACCGAGTGGCGGGTGCAGCCGAACGGTACGGAAGGGTATCGTACCGCTGAAGTCACGTTGGGCGGCGTCGATACCAACGAGCTGTCATCGCGCACGATGGAAGCGCGCAAAGTGCCGGGACTCTACTTTATCGGCGAAGTCATGGACGTCACCGGCTGGCTGGGCGGCTATAACTTCCAGTGGGCGTGGTCGAGCGCCTGGGCATGCGCGCAGGATTTGGCGCCTGCCTGACCGTGGTGCCCGACAACCTGGGCTGCCGGGCGTTATCATTAGTTCAGACCAAGAAAATACTGGGCGATTTTAAAGTAGATAATCAACCCGGTACCGTCGATAAGCGTGGCGATAAACGGGGCCGAAACCACGGCGGGATCAATGCCGATACGCTTGAGCACCATGGGGATCACTGATGACACCACGGCGCTCCACAACGTAATGCAAACCAGCGTCAGGCTGACGATTAGCGTGATTTCCACTCCGATACCCATCATCCACGCGCGCAAGCAGCCAGCCAGACCCAGCGTCAGGGCGATCAGCAGCGAAGTTGAAACTTCTTTGCGGATCACCCGACCCATATCGCGCAGCCGTACTTCTCCCAGCGCCATTGAACGTACCAGCGTTGAGGTGATCTGCGTACCGCTGTTGCCGCCAGTACCAATTAATAGTGGAATAAAAAAGGCCAGTGCAATAGCAGATTCCAGCGCCTCTTCAAAATGTTGAAGAACGCTGCTGGTATAGGCTTCTGCGACAAAAAGTAGCAGGAGCCAGACAGAACGTTTTTTCCACAATGTCCACGGGCTAATCTCCAGGTAGGGTTTTTCCAGCGGCAACGTTGCCCCCTGAAGCTGAACATCTTCGGTAACATCATCTTCCTGTAGATGAGCGATCTCTTTTTCCATCAGACAACCGACCAGCTCACCTTTCTCAACGACAGCCACCAGATCGAGTTCGCGTTCGGCTAACTCGGCAACGACCTGTGCCCGTTCATCATCAGGCTTTACATGAAACAAACAACTGTCCGTAAGATGGTTGATGCTCAACGATGTATCTTTTTCCTGCAATAAGCGCTTGATGGATAACACCCCGCGCAGCGCTTTTCCAGCTACAACAAAGACCTGGCCTGGAATATCATCCGTTGTGAGCTGGGAGACAAAGTATTCACGAGCACCGTTCACGCTGAGATGATCCGGCAGGGTAATAAAATCGGTGCGCATATATTGCGCGATAGCATCGCCATTGAAATCCGGCATAGGATGATGGGCGGCGCAGAGTGGCATAGATGACATGGTGTAATTCCCTATAAAAATCTCTCATAGGGGCGAACAAGACAGGGTTAGCGCAGGCGGATCCCTACGTCCTGGTTTTAGCACTGAACAACGTATCTGCCCGATGGTGAAATCGTCAGAAGTTACCTTGGCAACACCTTGATTCGATGGATGCCTGTATTTCCCTGAGTGGCCTCTCTCGATACCAGCAGGGCGGTAACTTGTATTTGTACAGGAGCCTCGCCATAACGAGATCGGTAAATGAGCCACTATTATAGCGATGTCTAATTATTGATTATGTTTATAGTTTTGAATGTTTATCAATCGTTGATATACGAAATATTCCCTGTGCCAGAGCGCGATAGGGCTGAAGTGGAAATTACAACCGAATAGACATATTGAATCCAGGTGTTAGTATTCAATAGATAGCAGTTATGAGTATGCGTGTTTCATTTCCGGCCAGGAACGCTGATGATGACAACATTACTACCCGATTTCACAGCATTTTCGTCATTCACTTCCTGCGCGGCGCAGGTTGCCTTAGCGCCTGTCCGCTCTCTGGCCATAGTTTCTTATTCCTTCTCATCCCGGATGGAATCTCCCGCTGAATAGCTATTCAGTGGGCTTTGTGACACGCATCGTTTGATAACAGGGATTACGGCGGGTCGAATATGGATAAGTTTAAGCGTCATGTGATGTGGTGGGGGGCGGGCACCCTGGTCGTGGTGGCTGCGATAGCATGGTGGATGCTCCGCCCTGCCGGAATACCGGAGGGGTTCGCAGCCAGCAACGGTAGAATTGAAGCCACCGAAGTGGATATTGCTACCAAGATTGCCGGGCGAATTGACACGATCCTTGTGTCGGAAGGGCAGTTCGTTCGTCAGGGCGAGGTGTTGGCGAAAATGGATACTCGCGTGCTGCAGGAGCAGCGGCTGGAAGCGATCGCGCAAATCAAAGAGGCCGAAAGCGCGGTGGCGGCGGCGCGAGCGCTGCTGGAACAGCGGCAAAGTGAAATGCGCGCCGCGCAGTCGGTAGTAAAACAGCGCGAGGCGGAGCTGCAGTCGGTTTCTAAACGCCACGTGCGTTCCCGTTCGCTATCCCAGCGTGGGGCCGTGTCTGAGCAACAACTGGATGACGATCGGGCCGCGGCAGAAAGCGCACGCGCCGCGCTGGAATCCGCAAAGGCGCAGGTCTCAGCGGCAAAAGCCGCAATTGAAGCCGCTCGCACCAGCATCATTCAGGCGCAAACCCGCGTAGAAGCCGCGCAGGCCACCGAACGTCGTATTGCGGCTGATATTGATGACAGTGAGCTGAAAGCCCCGCGCGATGGTCGCGTGCAGTACCGCGTTGCTGAACCGGGTGAGGTGCTTTCTGCGGGTGGGCGCGTCCTGAATATGGTCGATCTCAGCGATGTCTACATGACGTTCTTCTTGCCTACTGAACAGGCTGGCTTACTGAAGATTGGCGGCGAAGCGCGCCTGGTGCTGGATGCCGCACCGGATCTGCGTGTTCCGGCGACCATCAGCTTTGTGGCAAGCGTCGCGCAGTTCACACCGAAAACGGTCGAAACCAGCGATGAGCGGCTGAAGCTGATGTTCCGCGTTAAAGCGCGTATCCCGCCAGAGCTGTTGCAGCAGCATCTTGAGTACGTGAAAACCGGTCTGCCGGGCATGGCGTGGGTGCGTATCGATGAAAATCGAGCCTGGCCTGACGACCTGATGGTGAGGTTGCCGCAATGACGCATCTGGCGCTGGTTCCCGTTCCTCCCGTGGCGCACCTTGACGGCGTGAGTCAGCATTACGGGAAAACGGTAGCGCTGAACAATATCACGCTGGATATCCCCGCCCGCTGTATGGTGGGGCTGATTGGCCCGGATGGCGTCGGAAAATCGAGCCTGCTGTCGCTCATCTCCGGCGCGCGTGTCATTGAACACGGTAACGTGATGGTGCTGGGCGGCGATATGCGCGACCCTAAACATCGCCGGGATGTCTGCCCGCGCATTGCCTGGATGCCGCAGGGGCTGGGGAAAAACCTGTACCACACGCTGTCGGTGTATGAGAACGTCGATTTCTTTGCCCGGCTGTTTGGCCATGACAAAGCGGAGCGCGAAGCGCGGATTACCGAGCTGCTGAACAGCACCGGACTGGCGCCGTTTCGCGATCGTCCGGCCGGGAAACTCTCGGGTGGGATGAAGCAAAAGCTGGGGCTGTGCTGCGCGTTAATCCATGACCCGGAACTGTTAATTCTCGATGAACCTACCACCGGGGTAGACCCGCTGTCCCGCGCCCAGTTCTGGGATCTGATTAACAGCATTCGCCAGCGGCAGACCAACATGAGCGTGCTGGTTGCGACCGCCTACATGGAAGAAGCCGAGCGCTTTGACTGGCTGGTGGCGATGAACGCCGGGGAGGTGCTGGCCACCGGGAGCGCGCAGCAGCTACGCGAAAAAACCAACACCGACACGCTGGAGCAGGCGTTTATCGCGCTGTTACCCGAAGCCCAGCGTCAGGCGCATAAGCCAGTGGTGATCCCGCCGTATCACGCTGAGCAGGAAGAGATTGCCATCGAGGCGAAAGATCTGACCATGCGCTTCGGCAAGTTCGTGGCCGTTGACCACGTTAACTTTCGTATTCCGCGCGGGGAAATCTTCGGTTTTCTCGGCTCCAACGGCTGCGGTAAATCCACCACCATGAAAATGCTCACCGGGCTGCTACCCGCAAGTGAAGGTGAGGCGTGGCTGTTTGGGCAAGCGGTTGACCCGAAGAATATCGATACCCGTCGCCGGGTAGGCTATATGTCGCAGGCGTTTTCGCTCTACAGCGAGCTGACCGTACGGCAAAACCTCGAGCTACACGCGCGGTTGTTCCATATCCCCGAAGCAGAAATCCCGGGGCGGGTACAAGAAATGAGTGAGCGCTTTTCGCTGACCGATGTCGAAGAAGCGTTGCCTGGCGCGCTGCCGTTGGGGATCCGTCAACGCCTGTCGCTGGCGGTGGCGGTGATCCATCGCCCGGAGATGCTCATTCTCGATGAACCAACCTCCGGGGTCGATCCGGTGGCGAGAGACATGTTCTGGCAACTGATGGTCGATCTGTCGCGTCAGGATAAAGTGACCATTTTTATCTCCACCCATTTTATGAACGAAGCGGAGCGCTGCGACCGCATGTCGCTGATGCACGCCGGAAAAGTCCTGGCCAGCGGTACGCCGCAGGAGCTGGTGAAACAGCGTGGTGCCGCCAGTCTGGAAGAAGCGTTTATCTCCTGGTTACAGGAAGCGGCAGGTCCGGCGCCGGAGGCTCAGTTACCGCCAGCCAATGTCCCGGCAGTGCATGAAAACAGTCAGCCGCCGCACCAGGGATTTAGCCTGCGGCGCTTGTTCAGCTACAGCCGCCGCGAAGCGCTGGAGCTGCGACGTGACCCGGTACGTTCAACGCTGGCGCTGATGGGCACGGTGATCCTGATGCTGATCATGGGCTACGGCATCAGCATGGATGTGGAAAACCTGCGTTTTTCGGTGCTCGATCGTGACCAGACAGTCAGCAGCCAGGCGTGGACGCTGAATCTGGCGGGATCGCGCTATTTTATCGAGCAGCCGCCGCTCACCAGTTATGACGAGCTGGACAAACGGATGCGCTCGGGCGAAGTCGCGGTAGCCATAGAGATCCCGCCAAATTTTGGCCGCGATATCGCGCGTGGAACGCCGGTGAAGATTGGCGTCTGGGTCGATGGCGCAATGCCGAGCCGTGCGGAAACGGTCAGAGGTTACGTGCAGGCGATGCACCAGACCTGGCTGCAGGATGTGATGGCGCGTCAGCCAAATACCAGCGGGCAAAACGGACTGATGACCATTGAAACTCGCTATCGTTACAACCCGGATGTGAAAAGCCTGCCAGCGATTGTTCCGGCGGTGATCCCGCTGCTGTTGATGATGATCCCCTCCATGCTCAGCGCTCTGAGCGTGGTGCGTGAGAAAGAGCTGGGGTCGATTATCAACCTGTACGTGACGCCCACTACCCGCAGCGAGTTTTTACTCGGCAAACAGTTGCCTTACATCGTGCTGGGCATGCTGAACTTCCTGCTGCTGTGCGCGCTGTCGGTGTTTGTATTCGGCGTCCCGCATAAGGGGAGTTTTGTGACCCTGACGCTGGCCGCGCTGCTGTACGTCACCATTGCCACCGGGCTGGGATTGTTAATTTCCACGTTTATGAAAAGTCAGATCGCCGCCATTTTTGGTACGGCGATTATTACGCTGATCCCGGCGACGCAGTTTTCCGGGATGATCGACCCGGTCGCCTCGCTGGAAGGGCCGGGACGGTGGATTGGCGAAATTTACCCGACCAGCCATTTTCTGACCATCGCGCGCGGGACGTTCTCTAAAGCGCTGGATCTGACCGATCTCTGGCCGCTGTTTATTCCACTGGCGGTAGCCATTCCAGTGGTCATTGGTCTGAGCGTATTACTGCTGAAAAAACAGGAGGGGTGATGCGCCGATTACGGAATATTTATAACCTCGGCATCAAAGAGTTACGCAGCCTGCTGGGTGACAAAGCGATGCTGACGCTGATCGTCTTCGCCTTCACGGTCTCGGTTTACTCTTCTGCGACCGTTCTGCCAGGGTCGCTGCACCTGGCGCCGATTGCCATTGCCGATATGGACCAGTCGCAGTTGTCGAATCGCATTGTGAACAGTTTTTATCGTCCGTGGTTTTTACCGCCGGAGATGATTACCGCCGATGAGATGGATGCCGGGCTGGATGCCGGGCGCTATACCTTCGCTGTGAACATTCCGCCTGATTTTCAGCGCGATGTACTGGCCGGGCGGCAGCCGGATATTCAGGTTAACGTCGATGCCACGCGGATGAGCCAGGCCTTTACCGGCAACAGCTATATCCAGAATATCATCAGTGGCGAGGTGAACAGCTTTGTGTCGCGTTACCGCGATAACAGCGAGCTGCCGGTGGCGCTGGAAATGCGTATGCGCTTTAACCCTAATCTGGAACCCGCCCGCTTTGGCGCGGTGATGGCGATTATCAACAACATCACCATGCTGGCGATTGTGCTTACCGGGTCGGCGCTGATTCGCGAGCGTGAACATGGGACCATTGAGCACCTGCTGGTGATGCCGGTGACGCCGTTTGAAATCATGATGGCAAAAATCTGGTCGATGGGTCTGGTGGTGCTGGTGGTTTCCGGTCTGTCGCTGATGCTGATGGTAAAAGGGGTGCTTGGCGTACCGATTGAAGGCTCGATACCGCTGTTTATGCTGGGAGTGGCGCTGAGCCTGTTCGCCACCACGTCAATCGGCATTTTTATGGGCACGCTGGCGCGCTCCATGCCACAACTGGGATTGCTGATGATTCTGGTACTGCTGCCGTTACAGATGCTCTCCGGCGGCTCTACACCGCGTGAAAGCATGCCACAGGCGGTGCAGGACATTATGCTGACGATGCCGACTACCCATTTTGTTAGCCTTGCGCAGGCGATTCTTTACCGCGGCGCAGGGTTTAACATTGTCTGGCCGCAGTTCCTGACGCTGCTGGCGATTGGCAGTACGTTCTTCGTGATAGCGCTGCTGCGTTTCAGAAAGACGATTGGCACGATGGCGTAAATACTATTGCCGGATGGCGGCTGCGCCTTATCCGGCCTACAAACGGGAATGAATGTAGGCCGGGCAACATAACAGGCAATTACTCTTCTTTCGGCAGGCACTGCAGATGACCGTGGCGCACGCCGCGCTGGGAAATCACGTCATCGGCAAAATGCTGCACATCGCCCATGTCACCTTTTAGCACAGCGATTTCCAGACAGTCGTCATGGTTGATGTGCACGTGCAGCGTGGCGACTGATAAATCGTGGTGGTGATGTTGGGTGGAAACAATACGGCTCGCCAGGTCACGCTTCTCATGCTCATAAACATACGAGAGCACTGCGAATCCCTGAGTGCCGTGCTCCTGGGTAGTTTCCTGCGCCAGTGCGCCGCGCAGAATATCGCGGATCGCTTCGGAACGGTTGTTATAGCCACGGCGCTGGCTCAGGCTGTCGAGCGTTTCCAGTAAATCGTCATCGAGGGTAATGGTGACTCGTTGCATCTGCAATTAACCTTTCATGTGGCGCGTGGGCGCACAGGGAGTAAGGGGAATAGCGTATTTTGTAACACACGTCCGGCATCCGGGGAAAAGGTTAATGCTCTCGCAATAAACGCAGCAGGGTTGTTACCTGTTCATCCAGCGGCGCGAGCGTGTCTTTGACAATCAGATGCAGCGGGGTGGCACGGCGAGCGCCATGGCTTAACGGCAGCGGGCGTAATAGCCCCTGCTCAAGCTGCTGCTGAATTCGCTCCTCAGGCAACCAGCCATAACCGACCTGATACATCACCGCCTCAATCGCGGCATCAATGGTCGAGAAGGTCCAGGCATCGCGCACCGCTTGCTGCGGGTTGTCGCGATCGGCAATGCGAATCAGCGGCCACGCGCGTAACGCGTCTTCATCCAGCGGCGCATCCAGCATGCAGAGCGGGTGATCGCGGTGGGCAACGGCCACGAAGTCAATATTCATCAGCCATTCGCCGCGTCCGGTGATATCCTGGCGTCGGGTCAGGACCATCACGTCCGCATCGGCATGCGCTGCCAGTCGATCGTCAGCATTCTCCAGTACTTCGGTCAAACGTACCTGTGTCTGCGGCCACGCCTGCTGAAACTGCTTGAGGATCGCGAACAGGCGTTTGCGTGGGAAGATGCTATCTACCATGAAATCCAGCCGCGTTCGCGTGCCGTTTTGCAACGTTGCTGCCCGGGTTTCCACCCATAAAAAGGCCTTCAGTAACGGTTTGACCTGGCCCAACAGTAGCTCTCCCGCAGGGGTTAATACCGCCCTGCGACCTTCCGGCGTCAGCAGCGTCACGCCAAGCCGCTCCTGCAGTAGCGCCAGGTTGTAGCTCACCGAAGACTGGCTACGGTTGGTCTCTTCCGCAGCTTTCGCAAAGCTGCCCAGCTCCACGACTTTCTCCAGTAAGGCCCATTGCTCCAGCGTTGTCTTGTGCATAACTCATCTAAAAATTGAATGAATATGATGTAAACATAGCGTTATTCATCCAATTTTTGAAGCGGTAAGATCCTCGCATCAAGTAAGAGGAGAACGAATATGAGCACTTTTGATAAACATGATTTGAGCGGCTTTGTCGGCAAACATCTGGTCTATACCTACGATAATGGCTGGAATTACGAGATCTACGTGAAAAACGACACCACTCTGGATTACCGTATTCACAGCGGCATTGTGGGGAATCGTTGGGTGAAGGATCAGCGGGCGTACATTGTGCGGGTTGGCGAGAGTGTTTATAAAATTTCATGGACCGAACCGACCGGGACCGACGTCAGCCTGATCGTAAATCTGGGCGACAAACTCTTTCACGGCACCATCTTTTTCCCACGCTGGGTGATTAACAATCCGCAAAAAACGGTCTGTTTCCAGAATGACCATATTCCGCTGATGATGTCATATCGCGATGCGGGTCCGGCATATCCAACTGAGGTGATTGACGAGTTTGCGACCATCACCTTCGTGCGTGACTGTGGGGCGAATAATGACAGCGTTATTGCCTGTGCGGCGAGCGAATTGCCGGAAAACTTCCCGGAAAATTTACGCTAAGGCTTCCAGACGCTGCACGGCGTCTGCGGTCAGGGTAAACGGCGTGGGGGTACACACCGCCAGGCTCAGGGTATCGAGCTGGCACTGGCTGACTGAGAGTGAGGAGGTTAGCGCGGTGCTGTCGACACTGACAATTTGCCAGGCGCTGCCGCCACGCTGTTTCACGATAGCTTCTTTACGCGTCCAGATGCGCCAGAACGCCGCCAGCTGTTGCTCCGGGCGTTCGGCCTCAACTTCGGCATGTTCCCTGAGACTGAACACCGTATTTGCCAGCGTCTGCCAGTTATCGCGCGGGCGAACGACTTCAATATCACAGCCGACTTCCCCTTCGTCGCTGAGCAGCAGGGCAATATCATCACCGCTGTGGCTGAGATTGAACCACAGCGGTGTGTCAGCGGAAAAGGCCGGTTTTCCTTGCTCGCTGTAGACGATGTCCGGTAATGGCGAAAGAGTATGGGAAAGCAGCACGCGACCTGCCAGCCAGCGCGCACGACGAGCGCCTTGCGGGGCCTGATCATGCAATGCGGCAGGCAGTGTGCCAGCGCTTAAAACAGAAACTTTCCCAAGAACGATCCGGTACATATCAGGGCTAACCTTTAGTAATAATGGGGTTGTTTACCATTCTATACATGCTGTTTGCAAGTTTATCCAGGTAATCGGGTTTTGGGCCTGCCGGGTCCCAGCAAAATTGCCAGTTTGCTACCGCCAGTGGTGGTTTCCATCCAGATTTTACACACGCTGGTTAACGGCACGGAGAGCAGCATACCTACCGGACCAAGCAGCCATCCCCACACCAACAGAGAGAGAAAGACGATTAGCGTCGATAATCCCAGCCGGTGCCCCATCATGCGGGGCTCGAGGATGTTGCCAATTACCATATGCACCACCAGAAACAGCGCCCCAACCAGCACACATTCGTAAACGCCGTTGAACAGCAGCGCCTGGATCATGGGTGGAACGGCGGAAATGACCGAGCCAATGTTGGGCACGTAGTTTAGCAGGAATGCCAGCACACCCCACATCAGAGCAAACTGAATCCCCATTAGCGCCAGCCCCAGCCAGACGATGGCACCGGTCCATAAGCTGAGCAACGTTTTCAGCGCCAGATAGTGAGAAACACCTTTCAGCGCCCGATGCAGCCCCGCAATATGGATTTGGGGGTTGTTCAGCGCAAAGCGCAGCTTATAGGGGACATGACGCACCTCAAACAACATAAAGACCACCGTCATCACCAGCAGAACGACGCTGGCCATGGCACCGGAAAGACTTGTCATCAGCGTGGTTGTGAAGGTCATCAGCTTGTCGGAGTCCATACGTTGCAGCATGCGCTCCGGGGACATATGCAGATTCAGAAAAGGCACCATCTCTTGCAGATACAGAACCTTGCGCGTCAGCTCCTTGTTGTATTTTGGCAGCATGGCCATGAATTCAGTAATGGATGACGCCAGAACACCGATTAACGCCGTAAGAACGATCAGCATCACCACCACGACTAACGTTATCGCGACCGGCCGACGTACACCCCGGCGAATAAACCAGGTGACCAGCGGATTCAATACAATGGCAAAAAAAAGGGCCAGCAGAAGCTGTACGATGATATCCGCCGCGGCATGAATACCCGCGAGGATCACCACCAGAGCGGCCAGTTTGAGCAGAATGTGCAAACCCGTTTTATCGGGCTGGGCGGTTGTCATGTCGTCTTCCTGTTTGCGTTTTTGCATTAAGTGTAGCGGCTGGCTTGCGACTGATATTCCTAAACTGACTACTGATTTCTGCCCGGCAACATGGTAGAAATGAAACACTGTTGTGAAAACGTGGTGATCCTCCATGCCCGAACCCGTCGCTGAACCGACGCTTAGCGGTTTACGCCTTAATCTGCGTATTGTCTCTGTGGTGATGTTTAACTTCGCCAGCTACCTGACCATTGGTCTGCCGCTTGCTGTATTGCCAGGCTATGTCCATGATGTGATGGGATTTAGCGCTTTTTGGGCAGGGCTGGTCATCAGCCTGCAATATTTCGCTACGCTGCTGAGCCGTCCACATGCAGGTCGCTATGCCGACCTGCTGGGGCCAAAGAAGATTGTGGTATTCGGACTGTGTGGCTGTTTTTTAAGTGGTCTGGGCTACTTCCTGGCGGGCTTCACGAATGGCTGGCCGCTGGCCAGCCTGCTGCTGTTATGCCTGGGGCGCGTGATTCTTGGGATCGGGCAAAGCTTTGCCGGGACTGGCTCTACGCTGTGGGGGGTTGGGGTCGTTGGTTCAATGCATATCGGACGGGTGATTTCGTGGAACGGCATCGTGACCTATGGCGCGATGGCGATAGGCGCTCCGCTGGGCGTTCTGTTTTATGCCTGGGGTGGCTTACAGGGATTGGCGATGACCGTGATGGGCGTGGCGCTGTTGGCAATACTGCTGGCGCTCCCTCGTCCGGCGGTGAAGGCCAGCAAAGGCAAACCGTTGCCGTTTCGCGCGGTGCTTGGGCGTGTCTGGTTGTACGGCATGGCGCTGGCCCTGGCCTCAGCCGGATTTGGCGTGATCGCCACTTTCATTACCCTGTTTTATGATGCCAAAGGCTGGGACGGCGCCGCTTTCGCGCTGACGCTTTTTAGCTGCACGTTTGTGGGGACCCGCCTGTTATTCCCAAATGGTATCAACCGTTTAGGTGGACTAAATGTGGCGATGATCTGCTTTAGCGTCGAGATTGTTGGGCTGCTGCTGGTCGGGATGGCTTCCATGCCGTGGATGGCGAAAAGCGGCGTCCTGCTGGCCGGTGCAGGGTTCTCGCTGGTGTTCCCGGCGCTGGGCGTGGTGGCGGTAAAAGCCGTCCCGCAGCAAAATCAGGGCGCTGCGCTGGCGACGTATACGGTGTTTATGGATTTATCACTGGGAGTTACGGGGCCGCTGGCCGGGCTGGTCATGACGTGGGCGGGCGTGCCGGTTATCTATCTGGCGGCGGCAGGGCTGGTGGCGGTGGCGTTATTGCTGACCTGGCGATTAAAAAAACGGCCTCAGGTGGTGTCACCGGAGGCCGAGTCATCGTCTTAACCGTTACTGGATAACCAGCGTGTTAATGATGTTTTCTGCGGTAGTCTGCGCTTTTTGCTGATCGTCAGCAGGCAGCGTGATTTGCAGAGTCAGCAGTTGGTTATCGACTTTACCCAACACCACGGAAGAGTAAGCGGTCTGGCCTTTGGCCGAGATGATGCTGTCTAACTGCTGCAGCGTGTGGCCTTTCAGCTCAATAGATTTATTGGTGACGACCTGCAACTGCGGGTCGCGGCTACGCTGCTGATCTTCCAGGCGTTTTGCCAGCACAGCCAGGTCTTCGTTGGTATTGTCGCCAACAATCACAATCACCGCTTTCTGGCCGGTTGCGTCAGAATAAACGTGCATATTGTTCGCCTGGGTGCCCAGTTTGCCGCTCTGATCGGTCATATCCGCTGGCAGGGAAAAACTGAGTTTACCGTCCAGCAAGCTGACCGGTTGTCCAGTGGCGCTACTTTCTGCGGCAGCACCCTCTGCTGGCGCTTTTGTATCGCTATTATCACAGGCCGCAAGCCCCATAACCAGCAGGCCAATACCGACATATTTAACCAGATTGCGCATTGACTTCTTCCTTTCGATAAACGGCCATAACGGCTCATTCGTCCATCTTATCACAACTCGGAAAATGAACCTTTAACTCGTCTGCAATGCAGAGATTTCGGATTTATCTGCCAGCCTTTTCAGTAACATATTCAGCAGCACGCCGTACATCGGCAGGAAGAAAATAATGCTGATCAGCACTTTGAAGCAGTAGTCGACCAGCGCGATTTCCATCCAGTGCTCGGCCATAAAGGCATCCGGGCTGCGCCAGAAAGCGATAAAGAAGAAGGCTAACGTATCGCTGATGTTGCCAAACAGCGTGGAAGCCGTTGGCGCCAGCCACCAGCGACGGTTCTGACGCAGGCGGTTAAAGACATGCACATCCAGAATTTGACCCAGCGCGTAAGCCATAAAGCTGGCGGCGGCGATACGGGCGACAAACAGATTAAAGTGCAGCAGTGCGCCGAATCCCTGCCACGATCCCATATAGAACAGTGATGAAACGACATAGGAGATCAGCAGCGCGGGGATCATTACCGCAAAGATGATACGTCGTGCCAACGGAGCGCCAAAAATACGCACGGTCAGATCGGTCGCGAGGAAAATAAACGGAAAGCTGAAAGCGCCCCATGTGGTATGGAAACCAAAAATGGAGATCGGTAGCTGCACCAGATAGTTGCTGGAGGTGATCACCAGCAGATGAAATAGCGATAGCCAAAACAACGCTTTTACGCGTTGAGATTGTGTAAACGGAGTCATATTGTGACCTTTTTGTTGGATGGGGTGAGGGAACCCAATAAAAAACCGTCGCATGATACTGCTTTAAGAGCACATTGCAATGGTTGTTTTTCACGCAATCGTTAACCTGATTGGCTTACGCCACAACAGAGCGTAAAATAACGCCGTTTTTGAATGAACGAGACTACGATGAGCGATCTGTTTACCTCTCCCGACCATACTCTTGATGCCCAGGGGCTGCGCTGCCCGGAACCCGTAATGATGGTGCGTAAAACCGTGCGCGGCATGCAGGCGGGTGAAACGCTGCTGATTGTCGCCGACGATCCGGCGACAACCCGTGACATTCCCGGCTTCTGTACCTTTATGGAGCATGAGTTGGTGGCAAAAGAGACCGACTCTCTGCCGTACCGCTATCTGGTGCGCAAAGGCCAGTAATCTTAGCCGGATGGCGCTAATGCAACTGCCGTCCGGCACAGACTCATTATCCTTTACGTAGTAACCGCAGCGCGTTAGCGGTCACCAGTACCGTCGCCCCCGTATCTGCCAGCACCGCCAGCCACAGTCCGGTTATTCCGAGCAGCGTGGTGACGAGAAAAATCCCCTTCAGGCCTAGCGCAATCGCAATGTTCTGGCGAATATTGGCGTGGGTGGCGCGGGCTAACTGAATCATTTGCACCAGACCACGCAGGCGGTTGTGGGTCAGGGCGGCATCGGCGGTTTCCAGGGCGACATCGGTCCCGCTTCCCATCGCAATGCCAATGGTGGCTGCTTTCATTGCCGGAGCGTCGTTGATGCCGTCGCCGACCATCGCCAGCGGCGACTGTTGGTTAAGATGAGTAACGGCCTGTACTTTATCTTCCGGTAATAGACCCGCTTTGAATTCGAGACCCAATTCACTGGCAATAGCTGCTGCCGCTCGCGGGTTATCGCCCGTCAGAATCACCCCTTTCACGCCAATGTGATTAAGCTCGCTGATGGCGCTACGGGCGTCGTCGCGCAGCGTGTCCTGTAGGGCCAGCACGCCGAGAACGGCATCGTTACGCAGCACCAGTACCACCGTTTGACCCGCGCTTTCCAGCTCGCTTATCTGCCCGGCAAAAGCATCGGCAGGCTGCTTACCGGCGGCGCAAATCAGCACGCGTTCGCCGTTGACCAGTGCTTCAATGCCAGAGCCAACCAGCGCCCGCTGATCTTTTGCGACAGGGATAGTCAGTTCGCGCGTTTGGGCTTCCCGAACAATCGCCTGCGCCAGCGGGTGCGTCGCGCCTTGCTCTACTGCTGCCGCCAGCGCCAGCAGTTCTGCCTCGCCAATACCGCTTGCCGGGTGAATCGCCGTGACGCGCGGTTTACCGACGGTCAGGGTGCCGGTTTTATCAAACGCGACCTGCGTTATCCTACCCAACTGCTCCAGCGCGGCCCCGCCTTTGATTAACGCGCCACGACGCGCTGCGGCGGCAAGGCCAGAGGTAATGGCGGCGGGTGTGGAAATCACCAGCGCACATGGGCAGCCAATCAGCAGCAGCGTCAGCCCTTTATAAATCCACTCCTGCCAGGATGCGGCAAACAGCAGCGGTGGTACAAGGGTGACCAACAACGCAACCGCCATAATGGCTGGGGTGTAAATCCGGCTGAAACGGTCAATAAAGCGCTCAATGGGGGCGCGGCGTTCTTCCGCTTCTTCAATCAATTTCAGAATACGGTCAATGGCGCTGGCACCCGGTTCGGAGAGTACTTCCAGCGTTACCAGACGGTCCACGCTGGTGGCGCCCGCCGGGACTTTCTCGCCGGTGGCGCGCTCAACCGGTATCGATTCGCCGGTCAGGGCGCTTTCATCAAAGCTGGCAAACCCGGAGACCAGCTTGCCGTCGGCAGGTAAACGCCCACCCGCGGCAACCTCGATAACATCGCCTGGCTGGAGAGTATTGATAGCAACCTCTTCGCGCTCGCCGTTACGCAGGCGCGTGGCGGTTTCCGGCTTGAGCGCCATCAGTGCGCTAACCCCTTTACGGGCGCGGCTGGCGGCCCATCCTTCCAGGCGTTCGCCAATTAAAAACAGCAGCAGCACCATGGCGGCTTCTGCCGTCGCGCCGATAAACAGTGCGCCAATGGCGGCCACGCTCATCAACGTTTCAATGGCAAAGTAGCTGCCGGTTTTCATCAGACGCAGGGCCTGACGGGCAATGGGATACAGACCTACCAGCGTGGTGGCGATAAATGCTATCTGGCCAAAGGGGTGATTGAACTGCTCCAGCCCCCAGCTAATCGCCATCATGATAATCAGCGAAATCAGCGGCAGGTTCTCTTTAAACCGCGACTCGGGGGCGGCGTCTGGCGCTTGCTCATCGCGCAGGGTATAGCCTGCCTTTTGCACTGCGCTTTCAACTTGCAGGCGGATATCGGAACCCGCATCGACTACCAGTTTTTCGGTGGCGAACAGAACCTGGACCTGGTTGACGCCGTTGACCTGGCGGACCGCATTCTCCACTTTTCGGGCGCAGGCTGCACAGTCCATGCCTGCCACTTTCCAGGAGTAGCGGGTACCCATTACGGTACCGGATACGGGTGGTGGGGTGGAGCAACTTCCTTCGCAGCAGCAGTCGTCAGCCTTTTGTGGCGCAGGCGCTAGCTTGAAAGAAGAAAATTGTGGGGCTTTTTTGCCACTGGAATCGGGTGTCGACATGGCATCCTCCGGTTGATAATCATTTCATATTAACCGGAGGATACACTCTGGAGTCGACTCCAGAGTCAAGCGTTTTAAAGATACAACGAACGAACAATCAGGAAATGTCCGGCGAAGTAGCAGGCGGCAGCAATTGCGTTATCGGCGCGGAAGCGGCGACGGTAATGGCTACCCAGCCAGACAATGTTGCCGATGAACAGGAGTGATGCGCCCATAAAAGCCGACAGCGCCGGAGCGGTCGGGCGGAAGAACCACAGCTCACCAGCCATCCAGACCATCATCAGCGTGATACCAATAAAGGTACAGATAGCGATGCGTAGCTCTTCCAGACGCGTCCAGATCACGGCAATCAGCAACGCCCCCAGCACCACCAGCACCAACGGCAAAGGCCAGAAGAACGACAGCGTCATTTGGCTGGCGAAGTAAATGGTATACAGCAGATGCGACAGGAAGAATGCCCCCACGGCATACAAAAGGCGTTGGCGCGGTAACAGCGTCAGCGCATCGCCCAGCAGCGAGGCAAGCAGGCCAGCCAACACCAGATAGCTGACAGCATTAAACATTGGCGCCTGCCAGGCCAGCAGCGCCAGCAGGAGTAACGTTAGGGGTTTAAAGACCCAGCGTTGCCAGGCGGGCCCACGATAGGAAGCATCCACGAACAACCATGCGGAAAGGCAGACAGCGATAAACGACCAAAGCATCTTAGTTCCTTGAATTCGTTATTTTTTCGTAAGCGGGGTGCTCACGGCTCTACTGTTC
This sequence comes from Citrobacter sp. RHBSTW-00986, assembly GCF_013783065.1. Classification (NCBI taxonomy): domain Bacteria; kingdom Pseudomonadati; phylum Pseudomonadota; class Gammaproteobacteria; order Enterobacterales; family Enterobacteriaceae; genus Citrobacter; species Citrobacter sp. RHBSTW-00986. Next base: position 260,191 of record NZ_CP056200.1, read on the forward strand.
AGTGTAGAGGTCGACACTGCCAGATGACAACACCATAACAGGCAATGTATGCTTATTTCCGCATTTTCTGATGGGTTAATAATATGAGCAAACCACCACTTTTTTTCATTGTTATCATTGTGTTAATCGTTGTTGCTGCGTCGTTTCGCTTCGTTCAGCAGCGGCGTGAAAAAGCCGATAATGATACTGCGCCGTTAGTGCAAAAGCAGGTGGTGGTGAGTAACAAACGGGAAAAACCGCTTAACGATCGGCGATCCCGCCAGCAGGAAGTGAGCCCGGCAGGGACCAGCATGCGCTATGAAGTCAGTTTTAAGCCACAAAGTGGCGGCTTCGAGCAGACGTTTCGTCTGGATGCCCAGCAGTACCATGCGTTAACGGTCGGGGATAAGGGAACGCTGAGTTACAAAGGTTCGCGTTTTGTTGATTTTACAGTGAACGCTAAGGTTTCATCTGACTGATGCCGGATGGCGGCTTACGCTTTGTCCGGCCAGGAGATTTTGTCGCTCCGGCCTGCTAAGCGCCGCCGGGCGAAAAGATCACAGTTACTTCTTCAACTGATCTTTAATCTTCTTCTGCCAAACCAGTAACTCAAAGACGCCGAACAGAAAAATACGGATTTTCTCTCCGCGGGTCATCTGCGGGCCATCTTTAGGCATGGTGCTTTTTAACAGCGCCAGTTGCATGCCGTGCATCAGCACCATAAAAATCAGTGCGACGTTAACGAAGATGTTAAGCGGGCGTGGAAAGGGTTGGAAAATATTGAGTAGTAAAAATGCCCAGACGCACAACATCAGCAGGCGTCCCAGGTTAATCAGCATCGTGTTCTCCTCGTGCTTCACGTTGGTAAAGGCGATAGGCGACCTGTCCGGCGACTTTTTCACGGTACAGCGACCAGTTCACCGGAACCGGCGGCAAACCGTTTTCTACTTCGCTTTCAACGTAAATATACGCTTCATTTGCCAGCCAGCCATGAGTTTCCAGAAGAGTTAATGTTTCTTCCAGTAATCCTTTGCGAAACGGCGGGTCAACAAACACCACGTTATGCGGCGTACCCGTCTGGGCCAAAAATGTCAGGGTATTGGTGTTGACGACCCGGGCATGGGGGGCTTTCAGCGTGGCGAGATTGTTTTGTAGCTGCTGTGATACCGCGCGATCCATTTCCAGAAGCGTCGCATTTGCTGCATAGCGAGAGAGGGCTTCCAGCCCCAGCGCGCCGCTGCCGGCGAAGCAGTCCAGGCAGTGAGCATCGACCATTACCGGGGCCAGCCAGTTAAATAAGGTTTCGCGTACGCGGTCGGTGGTTGGGCGCAGACCGGGACTATCCGGAACCGGGAGTTTACGGCCACGCCATTGACCACCAATAATGCGGATCTGGCCGCTACCAGAGTGATTCGGTTTTTTCATTTCAATTATTGCTCAATCCGCTGCTGACGTGTCATTCCAGGCGGTGATGTGAGTTAAGTTAACCCGTCGCCTTTCAAGTTACCTCTTCGTTGGCTGCACTTACTCACCCGAATCACTTACTAAAAGTAAGCTCATCGGGATTCGTGCGCTTGCCGCCTTGACGTAACTCGAAATTCATTGGGTATAAGTGATAGACTATTTCATCATTTTTTTAGCTGCTATGTACATAGCGTTGACGCTGTGCCATGAAGCAACAGCGGGGGAGTGTAGTCGCAAATGGCGAAAGAGAAAAAACGTGGCTTTTTTTCCTGGCTGGGCTTTGGTCAAAAAGAGCAGGCACCGGAAAACGAGACAGAATTAAAAAACGAAGAACAACAACCGGTTGCTGAAGAAACTACCGTCGTTGACGAACAGCCGCGCGCCGAGGAAACCCGTAGCGAGGCGGAAACGGAAGCTTTTGCAACTGAAGTTGTTGAAGTGACTGAACAGGTTGCGGAAATCGAAAAACTGCAGTCGGAAGCAGAACCTGTTGCCGAACAACCGCAGCCGGAGATTGAGCGGGTTGCTGAACCTGCAGCTGAACCCGTTGTGGAAACGCCAGCGGCGACGGTTATCGAACGCGAAGAATTGCCGCTGCCGGAAGAGGTGAAAACCGAAGAGGTTTCTGCCGAAGAGTGGCAGGCCGAAGCGGAAACCGTTGAAATCGTTGAAGCGGTTGAAGAGGAAGCCGAAAACGAACCGCACCTGACTGATGAAGAGCTGGAAGCGCAGGCGCTGGCTGCTGAGGCTGCTGAGGCAGCTGAAGAAGCCGTGATGGTGGTGCCGGTAGAAGAACCTGCCGTAGAAGCACCGACAGAAGAAGAGGGAGTCCAGGAGCAGGAAAAACCAACGAAAGAAGGTTTCTTTGCGCGTCTGAAACGCAGCCTCCTGAAAACAAAAGAAAACCTTGGTTCCGGATTTATCAGTCTGTTCCGTGGTAAAAAGATCGACGATGATCTGTTTGAAGAGCTGGAAGAGCAACTGCTGATCGCCGACGTGGGCGTAGAAACGACCCGCAAGATTATTGCGAATCTGACGGAAGGTGCCAGCCGTAAGCAGCTCAAAGACGCGGAAGCGCTGTACGGCCTGCTGAAAGAAGAGATGGGCGAGATTCTGGCGAAGGTGGAAGAACCGCTGAATGTTGATGGCAAGACGCCGTTTGTTATCTTAATGGTTGGCGTCAACGGCGTGGGTAAAACCACCACTATCGGAAAGCTGGCGCGTCAGTTTGAGCAGCAGGGTAAATCGGTGATGCTGGCGGCGGGCGATACCTTCCGTGCGGCGGCGGTAGAGCAGCTGCAGGTCTGGGGTCAGCGTAACAACATCCCGGTGATTGCTCAGCATACCGGCGCGGATTCCGCGTCCGTCATCTTTGATGCCATCCAGGCGGCGAAGGCGCGTAATGTAGATGTGCTGATCGCTGATACCGCAGGGCGTTTGCAGAACAAATCGCACCTGATGGAAGAATTGAAAAAAATCGTTCGCGTCATGAAGAAACTCGACGAAGATGCGCCGCATGAAGTTATGCTGACTATCGACGCCAGCACCGGGCAGAATGCGATAAGCCAGGCCAAACTGTTCCATGAAGCGGTGGGCTTAACCGGTATCACCCTGACTAAGCTGGACGGTACAGCGAAGGGCGGGGTCATCTTTTCGGTTGCCGATCAGTTTGGCATCCCTATCCGCTATATCGGTGTGGGCGAACGTATCGAGGATTTACGTCCGTTTAAAGCGGACGATTTTATAGAGGCACTTTTTGCCCGAGAGGATTAACAATGATTCGCTTTGAACATGTCAGCAAGGCCTATCTCGGTGGGAGACAAGCGCTGCAGGGAGTTACCTTCCATATGCAGCCTGGCGAGATGGCATTTCTGACCGGCCACTCCGGCGCGGGGAAAAGTACCCTGCTGAAGCTGATTTGTGGAATTGAACGGCCCAGCGCCGGGAAAATCTACTTCAGCGGGCATGACATCAGCCGTTTGAAAAACCGTGAAGTGCCGTTTCTGCGTCGTCAGATTGGCATGATTTTTCAGGATCACCACCTGTTGATGGACAGAACCGTGTTTGACAACGTGGCAATCCCGCTGATCATCGCGGGCGCCAGCGGGGACGATATTCGTCGTCGCGTGTCAGCGGCGCTGGATAAGGTCGGACTGTTGGACAAAGCGAAAAACTTCCCTATTCAGCTCTCCGGCGGTGAACAACAGCGCGTGGGCATCGCCCGTGCGGTAGTGAACAAACCTGCGGTATTGCTGGCGGATGAACCAACAGGGAACCTGGATGACGCGTTGTCGGAAGGGATCCTTCGCCTGTTTGAAGAGTTTAACCGCGTCGGGGTCACGGTATTAATGGCCACGCACGATATTGGCCTGATCTCCCGTCGCTCCTATCGCCAAATGGTTCTGAGCGATGGACATCTGCATGGAGGCCTGGCCCATGAATAGACGTGACGCTATTAATCAAATCAAACAGTTCGGTGGCCGACTGGATCGCTTCCGTAAATCGGGCGGCGCGCCGGGAGATGGCGGTCGTAACGCGCCAAAGCGGGCGAAAGCCGCGCCAAAACCGAACTCGCGTAAAACCAATGTCTTTAACGAGCAGGTACGCTACGCGTTCCAGGGCGCGTTACAGGACCTGAAAAGCAAGCCGCTGGCGACGTTCCTGACGGTGATGGTTATTGCCATCTCCCTGACGCTGCCAAGCGTATGCTACATGGTTTATAAGAACGTCGACCATGCGGCAAGCCAGTATTATCCTTCTCCGCAGATCACCGTTTACCTGCAAAAAACGCTGGATGATGATGCAGCGGCGCGGGTAGTTGGTCAGTTGCAGGCCGAGCAGGGCGTGGAGAAAGTGAATTACCTTTCCCGCGATGACGCGCTGGGCGAATTCCGTAACTGGTCCGGCTTTGGCGGCGCGCTGGATATGCTGGAAGAGAACCCGCTACCGGCCGTGGCGGTAGTTATCCCGAAACTGGACTTCCAGGGCACGGAGTCGCTGAACACGCTGCGCGACCGTATCGCACAAATCAACGGTATTGATGAAGTGCGCATGGATGACAGCTGGTTTGCCCGTCTGGCGGCGCTGACGGGCCTTGTCGGACGCGTCTCCGCGATGATTGGCGTGCTGATGGTAGCGGCGGTCTTCCTCGTCATCGGTAACAGTGTGCGGCTGAGTATTTTTGCGCGTCGCGATACCATTAACGTGCAGAAACTGATTGGCGCGACGGATGGGTTTATCCTGCGTCCGTTCCTCTACGGCGGTGCGCTGCTCGGTTTTTCCGGCGCATTTCTTTCACTAATTTTGTCAGAAATTTTGGTGATGCGCCTGTCGTCAGCGGTTACTGAGGTGGCGCAGGTTTTTGGAACTAAGTTTGATATCAACGGCTTATCATTCGACGAATGCCTGTTATTACTGCTGGTGTGCTCGATGATTGGCTGGGTGGCAGCCTGGCTTGCCACGGTTCAACATTTACGCCACTTTACCCCCGATTAAAAAATCTCTGGTATAATCTTTCCCTGCACTGAGTAGTTCGCTCTGCAGGGAAAGAGTCCCTGTTATCTCTTCCCGGCGTATTCATTGTGATGTCACATTTTGTGCGTAATCTATACACATTACGACATGGAACTTGTGGATAAAATCACTGTCTGATAAAAGATTGAATGATATTCTCGTTGCTCATAAGCTCTGGCATGGTTGTTGCTATTGGTTTTAGCCAACGCGTCAGATGAAAAGATTGAGAGGATTTGAATGACCAAAGAAATGCAAAATTTAGCTTTAGCCCCTGTTGGTAACCTGGAATCTTACATCCGGGCTGCGAACGCGTGGCCGATGTTGTCGGCTGACGAGGAGCGGCTACTTGCTGAAAAGCTGCATTACCAGGGCGATCTGGAAGCAGCTAAAACGCTGATCCTGTCTCACCTGCGCTTTGTTGTTCATGTTGCTCGTAATTATGCGGGCTATGGCCTGCCGCAGGCGGATCTGATTCAGGAAGGTAATATCGGCCTGATGAAAGCCGTGCGCCGTTTCAACCCGGAAGTGGGTGTGCGCCTGGTTTCTTTCGCCGTGCACTGGATCAAAGCTGAGATCCACGAATACGTTCTGCGTAACTGGCGTATCGTAAAAGTCGCGACCACCAAAGCGCAGCGTAAGCTGTTCTTTAACCTGCGTAAAACCAAGCAGCGTCTGGGCTGGTTCAATCAGGACGAAGTTGAAATGGTTGCTCGTGAGCTGGGTGTTTCCAGCAAAGACGTGCGCGAAATGGAATCCCGTATGGCGGCGCAGGACATGACGTTTGACATGTCTTCAGACGACGAGTCTGACAGCCAGCCGATGGCGCCGGTTCTGTATCTGCAGGATAAATCATCTAACTTTGCCGACGGCATTGAAGAAGATAACTGGGAAGATCAGGCCGCGAACAAACTGACCCACGCAATGGAGGGTCTGGACGAGCGTAGCCAGGACATCATTCGCGCCCGTTGGCTGGACGAAGACAACAAGTCGACGTTGCAGGAACTGGCCGATCGCTACGGCGTCTCTGCTGAACGTGTTCGTCAGCTTGAAAAGAACGCCATGAAAAAACTGCGTGCGGCGATCGAAGCGTAATCACGCCGTTTAACGCATTGCCCCTATAACCCCTGGATGCCCATTCGGGGGTTTTTTATGTCTCATTGATACTTCAAACTGCTATCACGCTTTCCTCTGCCAGGTTTGCTTTTGCCTCTCTGGTGTTGTGGAGGGGGGCCGAAGTGATTAATGCCCCTGCGCTTGACAAGGTGACATGTTTGCCCGGTTTCTGGGCAAACATGTCACCTTAATGCAGCCGAATACTGTCGGTAAAACTTATTGTGGCAGGAGATTATAGGCTGCCAGCATCTCTTTGATATCCTGAGTGATGATTTCATTCGGCATATGTATTGGTCTTCTGGTAATGCCTGCGGTGATCCCCATTAAGTTAAGAGCCTCTTTCATTACTGCAGGTGCGGTCATTTTCTTAATGTTCATACGCAGTGCATCGATCTTATTACGCTCTTCCTGTGCTTTATCCAACTGCCCCGCGATAAAGTAGTTATACAAATCCACTTCAATCTTCGGTAAAACATTTGATGTGGCTGCGACGCTGGCTACTGAACCTTCTTTAAATGCATCAAGCATCAGCGAATCTGAACCGTTCAATACTTTAAAATTTTTGTGTTTTGAAATCTCAAGGTACTGTTTTTGTACTTCAAATTTGCCACTGCTATCTTTGATTGCCACGATATTATCGATATCAGCCAGGCGATTCGCTGTTTCGTATTCAATACTTAGGCCCGTTTGCCCTGGGAGATTGTATAGAATAATAGGTGCTGCTGTGCTGGCCGCAATATCATAGTAATGTTTATATAAATCTTCCTGATTAGGCACCAGATAGTAGGGGGTTACAACTGAAATGTAATCTGCGCCAGCATCAACGAGTCGTTGAGTCAGAGCAATAGTTTGCTGTGTGCTACAGCAACCGGCACCGGCGCAAATAGTTACGTCATCACCCACTTCATCAACAACTGCTTTGGTGAGTTCTACTTTTTCATCATCTGATAACAGATGAAATTCACCGTTGGTGCCACAAATAAATAATCCATGAACACCATTGTTGACTAACCAGCGAGCCATCTTTCTTGCTGCCGGGATATCCATTTTTTCCGTTTCATCAAATGGTGTCACCATCGCAGTAATAATTCCCTTAAGTTCTTTCATTATCTTTTCTCCAGTTCGTTGGTAACATTTTTAATCGAGATTTGAATTGTGTTAAGATCTGCTTCCTGAGTAAACGAAGCCGCATGTGGCGTGATCGAGTAATTTATGAGTTGTTTTGTTGCTTCTTTTCGTTCTTTAAGTTCAATATCTTCACTAGCAAAAGAAATTTTGTGAGTAATTAAAGCATTGTATAAACTATCTTCATCAATCAAACCGCCTCGTGCAGTATTTATTAATATTGCGGAAGGTTTCATTTTTTCGAATGCGTGCTGATCAATCATGTGCCTGGTGCTATCTAGTAAAGGCAAATGAAGCGAGATAACATCACTGAGCTGATACACCTCATCTAACTCTTTAAAGTTTATATACGGAAAAACCTGACTCTGATTGATAAAAGGGTCGTATGCAATGATCTCCATACCCATAGCGTTAGCGATGTGGGCTACATGTTTGCCAATAGCACCAAGGCCAATCAGCCCTAATGTCTTTTTATGTAACTCAGTACCCACCAATCTTACATCATTACTACATTTAGCCTGTTGTTCGATTTCAACATACTTTCTGGCACTGGATAGCATCATTAGAATAGCCATTTCTGCTACCGATACAGAATTGGCGTTGAGTGCTTTATGCACCACAATATTTCTGCTGTTCGCATACTCAACGTTTATATTATCTAAACCAACACCATATTTTGAGATTACTTTTAGTTTTTTCGCACAATCTATAACGTCTTGATCTAAAGGGTCGTTGCCTGTAATAATAGCATCGGCATCTTTAATTTTTACCATCAACTCTTCTTTACTAAAACGTCCGCCGCTCGTATTACATTCGACGATATAACCTGCTGCCTGTAATTCATCCAGATATTTTTGCCCCTTACTAAGAAAGGGCCTTGGCGTTATAAGTATTTTTTTCATATTACAATAAACCGAAGAATGAAAAAATAAGACTTAAAGAGAGGATTGCTACCAGTATTCGTAGGAAATGCGGTCCACACTTCTGGATGTATATATAAATACCGAGAACCGCAACCAGGGGGAGTAAGTTAGGCACAATTTTGTCTAACATGTCCTGCAGGACAATAGTATTCCCCCCACCAGTAGTAATATGTAGTGGTGTCTTAATCTTTACATAAGTGGCAGAAAGCGCCCCCATCATCAACAGGCCGAACATACCTGCGCCTTCAATAATTTTATGGATACTGCCAGAGTGGAGTATCTCTAAAATTGACTCTTTCCCCTTTTTATAGCCAATATTAAGTGCAAATCGGCTAGCGAAGAACATATAAACAACTTGATAGATCAATGGCAGTAATGCGGCTAATACGTACCCTTGCAATACAAAAGGAATACATACCCCAATAACAATAGGTCGCAATGTGCCAAAATCTAGCGTATCCCCGATACCTGAGACTGGACCCATTAACCCCGTTTTTAAACTGGTCACTAATTGGGTTGTGGCTGTTCGCTGTTCTTCAGGTTCCTGGGATGCTTTTTCTTCTAGTGCGATAGTGATGCCGTTTACCACTGAGCCCCAGTTAGCTTGTGTGTTAAACATCGTCAAATGGCGCTGTAACGCTTTTGAAAGATCCCTCTTATTCGGGTATAGCTTAGCTAAAATCCCTGTCATTGAATTACAAAAGGCTAGAGCCTGTAACCGTTCAAAATTTAATGATGTTTCCGAGAAAGCATGCCATTTTAACCAGACAATCTGCACATCTCTATTCGTAATTGGTGAGCTTTCGGCTTCCTTTAAGTCGATATTATTAGCCATTTTGTGTTCCTTTCGCAGTTTTTGATTGCATGTATAAGAGAACAGCACATAAACCAAAAATGGATATCCCTATGGTGTTTAGCCCTGAATATGTGACCAAGAAGAAACCAATGATGAATAACGGGATGTATTGTTTTTTCCCGATCACAATGATAGTGATAGCAAAACCTAATGCTGGAAGAATATTACCAGCGATAGCTAAGCCGTTGGTGGTCCAGGAGGGTAACAGTTTGACAAATGAGGCAATAGCATCTGGGCCATACAAACAGGCAACGAAAACAGGAACGAAGCGCATAGGGAAGGCCAACAGAATAGGATAGATAGTTGCTACCCGCTGAATCCCTTTGATATCTGCTTTTTCGGCATAGCGATCGGCCATATGAACAAATGTGGTATTAACCGTTTTACGAACGTTTTCGAGGACAACCCCTAATAAACCTATTGGGATTGCCAACGAAATAGCTATTTCAGGTTTTATCCCCGCAGTAAGAGCAATAGGTATAGCGATGCAGGAGGCCAATCCCTCATCTGCTGGCGGGTTCCCACCAGGAGCAATACTACCTATATAGATCATCTGTAATGTCGCGCCGACTGATAATGCAGTCGGCATATCATCAAAGATAATTCCCATAATGGGGGCAATAGATAACGGCATGCGCATGATTGAAAAGCCATACCATACCTTCGCTTGTGATATCCAATAAACTAAACCAATCAATATTGCTGTAGAAACGCCCATAAGTTCCTCTCCTTTTTAAGGTAACTTATTCTTTATTTTTTGCAGACTGGCTGGTTCTTCTTCTGGGATAGTCTGGAAATAAACTTTAATATTCCTGTCTTCTATTACTTGTAGTTTTTCTGCATCTTCTTTATTTATTGATATCTGATTAAAGACGATTTTTCTGCCAGGGATGTTTTCTATGCCGCCTACTTGCAACTCTTCAAGTTCTAATCCGCCCTGAATAGTCTTTAATGCTGAATCAATAGATTTGAAAAGGATTAAAAGTTTGCCAGTATAGAAATTTTTCTCATTCCAGCGGGTTGTCGTTTCCTCAATGGATGTCATGATTACTTCGATGCCGCTGGGGGCCGCCATTTTATAAACTTCGGCTAAAAAAGGATCATTATATAATTCGTCATCAATAACTATTATTTTATCGGCGTTGCTCCTTTTCAGCCATTTGGTGATAACCTGTCCATGAATTAGTCGATAATCAATGCGGGCATGTACTATACTCATACTCTATTATCCTTTATTAAATTGATAACTTTGAACCATATCTTTACCGGCATCATGAATACATTGAACATATTCTTCGATGGTGATTTCTTTATCGGAGTCTTGTAACATATTCGCTTCAAGCAGCATGGCAAGGTTTACGCCGCTAATACAATGAATAGGGTATTCTCTGGAGAGAACCGTCGCTACATTTGATGGTGTTCCACCATATATATCGGTAAGAATGACGGTTTTAATATTGGGTCTGAGTATTTTCCTTGTTTGCTCCATTAACGTTTCTGGTGACATCCCGATGATCAGAGAAATAGCCGTTGTATTTTTCGTTTTGCCAACAATCATTTCACTACTGTTTAATAACTCTTTACCTGCGTCACCATGTGTTAATATGATGATATCATAGAGATTCAATGGTTATCTTCCTTATATATATAATCCATATGTTTGATTTATATTTTGTATGTAACAGATTCCGTTCTTGAGAGTGGTTTCTGTTCTTTGAATATATATTGTTTTATGGATTTTTAAACGTTACCAAGATCACATATTGAATGTATTGACTAATATGGCTATTTCTAGCGGATGCATATAACGCATAACAAAATAATATAATATTTGGTTTTTATAATTAATATTGTCATTTATATATATTCAACAATGCATCTTAATTAAGATAATATTTTATATCGATGATATAAGGTCATATTATGGAGATGAAATTGATATTTATAGTTTTGTCACCTATATGTTATGTCATCGCAAAAATTCACGTTTCAAATCCATAAAAATGGGGTATGTTTTAGCAGAGTATGCTGAAAATGCACGATCAGCATGCCTAAATATCAATGTCTTATACTTGGTGTGACGCCAATATCAGAATAATGTGCTAAATAACAACATCACAACAAATGCAACAACCATAACAATGAGGAACCTCAGGATGAAAATGAAGGGTAAAGCGTTACTGGCAGGATGTATTGCACTCGCATTCAGCAACATGGCATTAGCAGAAGATATTAAAATTGCTGTTGTGGGGGCGATGTCTGGCCCGGTAGCGCAGTATGGCGATCAGGAATTTACCGGCGCAGAGCAGGCAATTGCGGATATCAACGCCAAGGGCGGCGTGAAAGGCGACAAACTGGTCATGGTGAAATATGACGATGCCTGTGACCCGAAACAAGCGGTAGCGGTTGCGAACAAAGTGGTCAACGACGGGATTAAATACGTAATCGGTCACCTGTGCTCTTCTTCCACTCAGCCTGCGTCAGACATCTATGAAGACGAAGGTATTCTGATGATCACTCCAGCGGCAACGGCGCCGGAGCTGACCGCGCGCGGCTATAGCCTGGTAATGCGTACCACTGGTCTGGATTCCGATCAGGGCCCAACGGCCGCCAAATATATCGTTGAAAAAGTGAAGCCGCAGCGCATCGCGATTATTCATGATAAGCAGCAGTACGGTGAAGGTCTGGCCCGCGCGGTGCAGGATGGCCTGAAAAAGGGTAACGCCAACGTGGTGTTCTTTGACGGGATCACCGCCGGGGAAAAAGATTTTTCTACGCTGGTAGCGCGTTTGAAGAAAGAGAATATCGATTTCGTTTACTACGGCGGTTACCACCCGGAAATGGGGCAAATCCTGCGCCAGGCACGCGCCGCGGGTCTGAAAACCCAGTTTATGGGGCCAGAAGGTGTAGCGAACGTGTCGCTGTCTAACATCGCCGGTGAATCTGCAGAAGGCTTACTGGTAACGAAACCGAAGAACTACGACCAGGTTCCGGCGAACAAACCCATCGTAGATGCTATCAAAGCCAAGAAACAGGATCCGAGCGGCGCATTCGTATGGACCACCTACGCCGCGCTGCAATCTTTGCAGGCCGGTCTGAACCAGTCTGAAGATCCGGCTGAAATTGCCAAGTATCTGAAAGCAAACTCGGTGGAAACCGTGATGGGGCCGCTGTCATGGGATGCGAAGGGCGACCTGAAAGGCTTCGAATTCGGCGTGTTTGACTGGCATGCAAACGGGACGGCGACAGACGCCAAGTGATTTTCCCGGCGCCTTTCGTGCCGCAGGTGTGTTGGCTGCGTTATTCAACCCCGGTCACTTACTTATGTAAGCTCCGGGGATTTTATAACTTGCCGCCTGCCTGCAACACAAAATTCTTGGGAAAATACTCGTAATACAATTGGTTGGGGGCGGTTTTCTACCGTTTCTCCCAGCCATTCTCCTGGGCCGTAAACCCTAACACCTGCATAAATGCGGCCATCACGCTGCGGTCTTCAACGCCGACGTCGGCCATCCACCACGAACTCACGTCAGGGTTTTCCCGGATCACTTCTTCGATCAAATACTGCCCGACGCCGCGACGGCGGGTGATATCGCGCACGCGCAATGAATCCAGTGCGCCTTGTGTGCCGCTCAGGGTTACCCGCACGGCACCTAACAGACGCTCGTTAAAGCGTGCGGCGTAGATCCGGTGCGTTTCATCTACGCTTAATGATGAGGCGGAATATTCCGGCCAGATTTTGCCCAGATCAATCAGGCCCTGGTCGCTAAAGTTATCTAAACGAACGATGGTCAGCTTCATTAACAGCATGTCCAAATCACAAAAGATGGAATCAGTGTACCGAAATAATTCGCCCGGATGCTTTCTCTTTTTAATGCGATTAACCAGGTTAATAGTTTTGTAACAACGACAATGACAGATTGAAACAGTAGAGATTGAAAAACAGGCAGGATAATACCCTGGAATGCAGCATTTTATTCCGCTCTTTGTGCCGTTATTTTATGCTGACAAATGCACTTTTTTTTGTTTATCTATAGTGAAAAGCAGAATATTATCTTTTCTTAATCGACTGAAAAATAGAGATTTTAGCCGTAATTTGCTTAAAAAACTGCGCTAAACCATTAACGAGACTGGTAAAAATAGTACAGTTCAAAAAAAGCACAGTCTGCTTTTTAACCACATAAATACAAAATATATACATCATCACGAATGGGGATTCAGGAAAATGAAACGGAATGCGAAAACAATCATCGCAGGGGTGATAGCACTGGCAATGTCACACGCGGTCATGGCGGAGGATATCAAGGTCGCTGTTGTCGGGGCGATGTCAGGTCCGGTCGCGCAGTGGGGTGATATGGAATTTAATGGCGCACGTCAGGCCATTAAAGATATCAATGCCAAAGGCGGGGTCAAAGGCGACAAACTCGTTGCCGTCGAATATGACGACGCCTGCGATCCGAAACAGGCCGTTGCGGTAGCGAACAAAATCGTCAATGACGGCATTCAGTACGTTATTGGTCATCTGTGCTCATCTTCCACGCAGCCCGCATCAGATATCTATGAAGACGAAGGCATTCTGATGATTTCCCCGGGCGCGACCAACCCGGAACTGACCCAGCGCGGTTACGCACACATTATGCGTACAGCGGGCCTGGACTCCTCTCAGGGGCCGACCGCCGCGAAATACATTCTGGAGAAGGTGAAGCCGCAACGCATCGCCATCATTCACGATAAACAGCAATACGGTGAAGGCCTGGCGCGTTCAGTGCAGGAGAGCCTGAAAGCGGGCAAAGCCAATATCGTCTTCTTTGACGGGATCACTGCCGGGGAAAAAGATTTTTCTGCGCTGATCGCCCGCCTGAAAAAAGAAAATATCGATTTTGTTTATTACGGCGGCTACTACCCGGAAATGGGACAAATGCTGCGCCAGGCTCGCTCCGTCGGGCTGAATACCCAGTTTATGGGACCTGAGGGCGTGGGCAATGCGTCGCTGTCTAATATTGCCGGTGATGCCGCTGAAGGCATGCTGGTGACCATGCCAAAACGCTATGACCAGGATCCGGCGAATAAAGCTATCGTCGATGCGCTCAAAGCTGACAAGAAAGATCCAACCGGGCCGTACGTGTGGATCACTTATGCAGCCGTCCAGTCACTGGCGACAGCAATGGATCGCAGCGGTAGCAAAGAGCCGTTGGAGCTGGTGAAAGATCTGAAAGCACACGGGGCTGACACCGTGATTGGGCCGCTGAAATGGGACGAAAAAGGCGATTTGAAGGGATTTGAGTTTGGTGTCTTCCAGTGGCACGCGGACGGATCATCGACCGTCGCGAAGTAATAGCTGAAGACGAGTTATCCCACCGCCCGTGCAAACGGGCGGGTTAAGAAAGGTTACCTTATGTCCGAGCAGTTCCTCTATTTCTTGCAGCAGATGTTTAACGGCGTCACGCTGGGAAGCACCTACGCGCTGATCGCTATCGGTTACACGATGGTGTACGGCATTATCGGCATGATCAACTTCGCCCACGGCGAGGTGTATATGATCGGCAGCTATGTCTCCTTTATGATCATCGCTGCGCTAATGATGATGGGTATTGATTCCAGCTGGCTACTGGTCGCGGCGGGCTTTGTCGGCGCGATTGTGATTGCCAGCGCCTACGGCTGGAGCATTGAACGCGTAGCGTATCGGCCCGTACGCAGCTCTAAGCGCCTGATCGCGCTGATTTCCGCTATCGGGATGTCCATCTTCCTGCAAAACTACGTCAGCCTGACGGAAGGTTCGCGCGATGTGGCGCTGCCCAGCCTGTTTAACGGCCAGTGGACTGTCGGCAGTAGCGAAAACTTCTCTGCTTCCATCACCACCATGCAGTTGGTTATCTGGATTGTAACCTTCCTGGCGATGCTGGCGCTGACGCTGTTTATCCGTTACTCCCGTATGGGCCGTGCCTGCCGTGCCTGCGCGGAAGACCTGAAAATGGCCAGCTTGCTCGGCATAAATACCGATCGTGTGATTGCGCTGACCTTTGTGATTGGCGCGGCAATGGCGGCGGTAGCGGGCGTACTGCTCGGCCAGTTCTACGGCGTAATTAACCCCTATATCGGCTTTATGGCCGGAATGAAAGCCTTTACCGCGGCGGTACTGGGCGGCATCGGCAGCATTCCTGGGGCGATGATCGGCGGCCTGATTCTGGGTGTCGCGGAAGCGCTCTCCTCTGCTTATCTGAGTACCGAATACAAAGACGTGGTTTCATTCGCGCTGCTGATTCTGGTGCTGCTGGTGATGCCGACCGGTATTCTGGGTCGCCCGGAGGTAGAGAAAGTATGAAACCGATGCATTTTGCAATGGCGCTGCTCTCTGCCGCTATGTTCTTCATCCTGGCGGGCGTCTTTATGGGCGTCCAGTTGGAGCTTGACGGTACCAAACTGGTGGTGGATACCGCCGCGGATATCCGCTGGCAGTGGGTGTTTATCGGCACTGGCGTGGTCTTTCTCTTCCAACTGTTGCGTCCAGCTTTCCAGAAGGGCCTGAAGAGCGTCTCTGGACCGAAGTTTATTCTGCCGGCGATTGATGGCTCCACCGTTAAACAGAAGCTGTTCCTGGTGGCGCTGCTGGTGATTGCCGTGGCGTGGCCGTTTATGGTGTCGCGCGGTACGGTTGATATTGCCACGCTGACGATGATTTATATCATCCTCGGCCTCGGCTTAAACGTGGTGGTGGGGCTTTCCGGTCTGCTGGTGCTGGGTTACGGCGGCTTCTATGCCATCGGTGCTTACACCTTCGCGCTGCTGAACCACTATTACGGACTCGGCTTCTGGACCTGTCTGCCGCTGGCGGGGCTGGTTTCCGCTGCTGCGGGCTTTATGCTCGGCTTCCCGGTACTGCGCCTGCGCGGTGACTATCTGGCGATTGTGACTTTAGGCTTCGGCGAAATCGTCCGTATCCTGCTGCTCAACAACACCGAAGTGACCGGTGGCCCGAACGGTATCAGCCAGATCCCGAAACCGACCTTTTTCGGTCTGGAGTTCAGCCGTACTGCCCGTGAAGGTGGCTGGGATACCTTCAGCAACTTCTTTAACGTGAAGTACGATCCCTCTGACCGCGTTATTTTCCTCTATCTGGTGGCGCTGCTGCTGGTGGTCTTCTCGCTGTTTGTCATCAACCGTCTGCTGCGTATGCCGTTGGGTCGTGCGTGGGAAGCACTGCGCGAAGATGAAATAGCCTGTCGCTCGTTGGGCTTAAACCCTACGCGCATCAAGCTGACCGCTTTTACCATCAGCGCCGCGTTTGCCGGTTTTGCCGGTACGTTGTTTGCCGCGCGTCAGGGTTTTGTCAGCCCGGAATCCTTCACCTTTGCCGAGTCGGCCTTTGTGCTGGCGATTGTGGTACTGGGCGGAATGGGCTCACAGTTTGCAGTGATCCTCGCGGCCATCCTGCTGGTGGTGTCACGCGAGCTGATGCGTGATTTCAATGAATACAGCATGTTAATGCTGGGTGGTTTAATGGTACTGATGATGATCTGGCGTCCGCAGGGCTTGTTGCCGATGACCCGTCCGCAGTTGAAGCTGAAAAACGGGGAAGCAAAAGGAGAGCAGGCATGAGTCAGCCATTATTATCCGTCAACGGCCTGATGATGCGCTTCGGCGGTCTGCTGGCGGTAAACAACGTTGAACTGGAGCTGAGACCACAGGAGATCGTCTCGTTAATCGGGCCAAACGGTGCGGGAAAAACCACGGTCTTTAACTGTCTGACCGGTTTTTATAAGCCGACGGGTGGGACGATTAAACTGCGCGACCAGCATCTGGAAGGGCTGCCGGGTCAGCAAATTGCGCGGATGGGTGTGGTGCGTACTTTCCAGCACGTGCGTCTGTTTCGCGAGATGACGGTGATTGAAAACCTGCTGGTGGCGCAACATCAGCAGCTGAAAACCGGCGTCTTCTCCGGCCTGTTGAAAACCCCGTCGTTCCGTCGCGCGCAGAGTGAAGCGTTGGATCGCGCTGCCACCTGGCTGGAGCGTATTGGTTTGCTGGAGCACGCCAACCGTCAGGCCAGTAACCTGGCCTACGGCGACCAGCGCCGTCTGGAGATTGCACGTTGCATGGTGACCCAGCCGGAAATCCTGATGCTCGACGAACCCGCCGCAGGCCTCAACCCGAAAGAGACCAAAGAGCTGGACGAGCTGATTGCTGAACTGCGTAACCATCACAACACCACCATTTTGTTGATTGAGCACGACATGAAGCTGGTGATGGGTATTTCCGACCGTATTTACGTGGTGAATCAGGGCACGCCGCTGGCGAACGGGACGCCGGAACAGATTCGTAACAACCCGGACGTGATCCGCGCCTATTTAGGTGAAGCATAATGGTGGTGACGCATAATATGGAAAAAGTCATGTTGTCCTTTGACAAAGTCAGCGCCCACTACGGCAAGATACAGGCGCTGCACGACGTCAGCTTGTATATCAATCAGGGTGAAATCGTGACGCTTATCGGCGCCAACGGCGCGGGAAAAACCACGCTGCTTGGTACGCTGTGCGGCGATCCGCGTGCGACAAGTGGGCGAATTGTCTTTGATGGGAAAGACATTACCGACTGGCAGACGGCGAAAATCATGCGCGAAGCGGTAGCGATTGTTCCGGAAGGGCGTCGCGTGTTTTCCCGCATGACGGTGGAAGAGAACCTGGCGATGGGCGGCTTCTTTGCCGAAAAGGACCAGTTTCAGGAACGCATCAAGTGGGTGTATGACCTGTTTCCCCGCCTGCATGAACGTCGAATTCAGCGTGCGGGCACGATGTCCGGCGGTGAACAGCAGATGCTGGCGATAGGCCGTGCGCTGATGAGTCAGCCGCGGCTGCTGCTGCTTGATGAGCCGTCGCTGGGTCTGGCGCCGATTATCATCCAGCAGATCTTCAACACCATCGAACAACTGCGCGAGCAGGGGATGACAATCTTCCTCGTCGAACAGAACGCTAACCAGGCGCTGAAGCTCGCCGATCGCGGCTACGTGCTGGAAAATGGTCATGTGGTGCTGGAAGACACCGGTGATGCGTTACTGGCTAACGAAGCAGTGCGCAGCGCGTATCTGGGCGGTTAACATTCTCTGAATGGACAAGGGGGCCTGATATGGCCCCTTTTTATTGCTCTATGTTATTATTGAGAATAGTTATCAATAATAAAAGTGAACATGGAGAAAGGATGATACGTTCCGGTATCTGCATGATGATTGGCGGTTTGTTTTTGACGCTTTCATCAAATACCCTGGCCTTAACACCGCCAGCGTTCGACCCGCGCGACCCTTCAATCTGGGAAGAGAAACCGGACAACTCGTTAGCCCAGTCCAGCTCGCCCTGTGAAGTGTTCACCACCTCTGTCTGCCCGGGCTGGGAAGATGAGAAATCGGATATTCAGCGCGAACGTGAGCGGCGGGAACAGCAGCGTTTACAGAATGAATATGAACGACGCTGGCGTAAAGATTAATGTTCCTTGCTGGCTGCAACAGATAACGTCATCCTGGCCGGGTAAGACATAGAGTTACCCGGCTTTGTTGTGCACCACCCCGCATTTTCCTGTCACTACGCTTTCACCGCCTTGCCATCTGTTTGTCGCCTTACTATCTTTTTTTTGTAATAAAAAAGTTATTTTTCTGTCATTCGAGCATGTCATGTTACCCCCGCGAGCATAAAACGCGTGATATCGCGCATCCGGCACAACAAGAGAGATAACCGATGATATCGTTACGACATACAGCTTTAGGACTGGCACTTAGCCTGGCGTTTGCAGGTCAGGCTCTGGCCGTCACCACTATCCCGTTCTGGCACTCAATGGAAGGTGAACTGGGTAAAGAAGTTGATTCACTGGCGCAACGTTTTAATGCCGCCAATCCCGACTACAAAATTGTTCCGCAGTACAAAGGCAACTACGAGCAGAGCCTGAGCGCAGGTATTGCGGCTTTCCGTACCGGAAACGCACCTGCGCTACTGCAGGTTTATGAAGTGGGCACGGCAACGATGATGGCCTCGAAAGCCATTAAACCGGTCTATGAAGTATTCAAAGAGGCTGGTATTAACTTCGATGAGTCTCAGTTCGTGCCGACGGTTTCCGGTTATTACACCGACTCTAAAAGCGGACACTTACTCTCCCAGCCGTTTAACAGCTCCACGCCGGTGCTGTACTACAACAAAGATGCCTTCAAAAAAGCCGGTTTAGACCCTGAGCAGCCGCCAAAAACCTGGCAGGATCTGGCGGAATACACCGCGAAGCTGAAAGCAGCAGGCATGAAGTGCGGCTACGCCAGCGGCTGGCAGGGATGGATTCAGATTGAAAACTTCAGCGCCTGGAATGGTCTGCCGGTGGCTACCAAAAACAACGGTTTTGACAGTACTGACGCGGTGCTGGAATTCAATAAACCGGAACAGGTGAAACATATCGCCCTGCTGGAAGAGTTGAACAAAAAAGGGGATTTCAGCTACTTCGGGCGTAAAGACGAGTCTACCGAGAAGTTCTATAACGGGGATTGTGCCATTACCACCGCCTCTTCCGGTTCTCTGGCTGACATCCGCCACTACGCCAAATTCAACTATGGCGTCGGCATGATGCCGTACGATGCCGATGTGAAGGGCGCGCCGCAGAACGCGATTATCGGGGGAGCCAGCCTGTGGGTGATGCAGGGTAAAGACAAAGCAACCTACGAAGGCGTGGCGCAGTTCCTCAACTTCCTGGCGAAGCCTGAAATTGCTGCCGAATGGCACCAGAAGACCGGCTACCTGCCTATTACCACCGCCGCGTACGACTTGACCCGCGAGCAGGGCTTCTATGATAAGAACCCTGGGGCTGATATCGCCACCCGCCAGATGCTGAACAAGCCACCGTTGCCGTTCACCAAAGGGTTGCGTCTGGGCAACATGCCGCAGATCCGCACCATCGTAGATGAAGAACTGGAAAGCGTCTGGACCGGGAAGAAAACCCCGCAGCAGGCGCTGGATGCTGCCGTTGATCGTGGCAATCAGTTACTGCGCCGCTTTGAGCAATCGACTAAATCGTAATGTGAAATGCCGGGTGGCGGCTGCGACTTATCCGGCCTACAAATGCGTGTAGTTTGTAGGCCGGATACGGTGTTTGCACCGCAATCTGGCACCTTCCAGGAAAAGAACCTACATGTCTTCATCCCGTCCGGTGTTCCGCTCGCGCTGGCTTCCCTATTTGCTGGTGGCCCCGCAGTTGGTTATCACCGTTATTTTCTTTATCTGGCCCGCCGGTGAAGCGCTGTGGTACTCACTACAATCCGTTGATCCGTTTGGTCTTTCTAGCCAGTTTGTCGGACTGGAAAACTTTATCG
Organism: Citrobacter sp. RHBSTW-00986; assembly: GCF_013783065.1. Classification (NCBI taxonomy): domain Bacteria; kingdom Pseudomonadati; phylum Pseudomonadota; class Gammaproteobacteria; order Enterobacterales; family Enterobacteriaceae; genus Citrobacter; species Citrobacter sp. RHBSTW-00986. Next base: position 280,496 of record NZ_CP056200.1, read on the forward strand.
CGCTGTTTCATGACCCGTACTACCTTGATTCATTCTGGACCACCATTAAGTTCAGTACGTTAGTCACGGTAAGCGGTTTGCTGGTGTCGTTATTTTTTGCGGCGCTGGTGAATTACGTGGTGCGCGGCAGCCGTTTTTACCAGACGCTGATGCTGTTGCCTTACGCCGTCGCGCCCGCCGTCGCCGCCGTATTGTGGATCTTCCTGTTTAACCCAGGGCGCGGGTTGATTACCCATTTTCTCGGTGAGTTTGGCTATGACTGGAACCATGCGCAAAACAGCGGTCAGGCGATGTTTCTGGTGGTGTTTGCGTCGGTCTGGAAGCAGATTAGTTACAACTTCCTGTTCTTCTTTGCCGCACTACAGTCTATTCCGCGGTCGCTGATTGAAGCCGCCGCGATTGATGGTGCGGGACCGGTTCGCCGCTTCTTTAAGCTGGCGCTGCCGCTGATTGCACCGGTCAGCTTCTTTCTGCTGGTGGTGAATCTGGTTTATGCCTTCTTTGATACCTTCCCGGTGATCGATGCCGCCACGGCGGGTGGGCCGGTACAGGCGACCACTACGTTGATTTATAAGATCTATCGCGAAGGCTTTGTCGGGCTGGATCTCTCCACCTCGGCCGCCCAATCGGTAGTGCTGATGTTCCTGGTCATTATTTTGACGGTGGTGCAGTTCCGCTATGTGGAAAGTAAGGTGCGTTACCAATGATTGAGAATCGTCGTGGGCTGACAATATTCAGCCATGCCATGTTGATTATGGGGATCATGGTGATCCTGTTTCCGCTGTACGTCGCGTTTGTCGCGGCGACGCTGGATAACAAAGCAGTCTTTGAAACGCCAATGACACTGGTTCCCGGCACACAGCTGCTGGAAAACATGAAATACATCTGGGTCAACGGCGTGGGCGTTAACAGCGCGCCGTTCTGGCTGATGATGCTCAACAGTTTCATCATGGCGTTCAGTATTACAGTAGGGAAAATCACCGTCTCTATGCTCTCCGCATTCGCCATCGTCTGGTTCCGCTTTCCACTGCGTAACCTGTTCTTCTGGATGATTTTTATCACGCTGATGCTGCCGGTCGAGGTGCGTATTTTCCCGACGGTGGAAGTGATCGCCAACCTGAAAATGCTCGACAGCTATGCGGGTCTGACGCTGCCGTTAATGGCATCGGCGACTGCGACGTTCCTGTTCCGGCAGTTTTTTATGACCCTGCCGGATGAACTGGTTGAGGCGGCGCGTATTGACGGCGCGTCACCGATGCGTTTTTTCCGCGATATTGTACTACCGCTGTCAAAAACCAATCTGGCGGCGCTGTTTGTGATCACCTTTATCTACGGCTGGAACCAGTATTTGTGGCCGTTGTTAATTATTACCGATGTCAATTTGGGCACTGCGGTGGCAGGTATCAAAGGCATGATTGCTACTGGTGAAGGCACCACGCAGTGGAATCAGGTAATGGCAGCCATGCTGCTGACGCTCATCCCTCCGGTAATCATCGTGTTAGCCATGCAGCGTGCCTTCGTACGTGGCCTGGTCGATAGTGAGAAATAAAAATGGCTGGTTTAAAACTACAGGCAGTAACCAAAAGCTGGGACGGCAAAACCCAGGTGATTAAACCGCTGACACTGGATGTCGCGGACGGAGAATTTATCGTGATGGTTGGCCCATCCGGCTGCGGTAAGTCAACGCTGCTACGGATGGTAGCCGGGCTTGAACGGGTGAGCGGCGGCGATATCTGGATTGATAATAAACGCGTCACCGAAATGGAGCCTAAGGATCGCGGCATTGCGATGGTCTTTCAGAACTACGCGCTCTACCCACATATGAGCGTGGAAGAAAATATGGCCTGGGGGCTGAAAATCCGCGGGATGGGCAAGGAGCATATTGCCGAACGGGTGAAAGAGGCGGCGCGTATTCTCGAGCTGGGTGAACTGCTCAAGCGTCGTCCGCGCGAGCTTTCTGGAGGTCAGCGCCAGCGTGTGGCGATGGGGCGGGCGATTGTCCGTGACCCAGCGGTATTCCTGTTTGATGAGCCGCTGTCTAACCTCGATGCCAAGCTGCGCGTACAGATGCGTCTGGAGTTACAACATCTGCATCGCCGACTGAAAACCACCTCACTTTATGTGACGCACGATCAGGTAGAAGCGATGACCCTCGCCCAGCGGGTGATGGTGATGAACAAAGGCATTGCCGAGCAGATCGGCACGCCGGTTGAGGTATATGAAAAGCCTGCCAGCCGCTTTGTGGCGAGTTTTATCGGCAGCCCGGCGATGAATCTGCTGGACGGGCGCATCAGCGCCTCGGGCACCCATTTTGAACTGGATGACGGCATGACGTTGCCCCTCGGCAGAAGCGCGAGGGAGTCTGGTGGGCGTAACATGACGTTGGGTATCCGCCCGGAGCATATTGCGCTAAGCTCGCAGGCCGAAGGCGGCGTGCCGTTGGTCGTCGACACGCTGGAAATGCTGGGAGCGGATAACCTGGCACACGGACGTTGGGGTGAGCAAAAGCTGGTGGTGCGACTGGCGCATCAGCATCGCCCGACGGCAGGCAGCACGCTGTGGCTGCATCTGCCAGAAAATCATCTGCATCTTTTTGATGGCGAAACAGGACAACGCGTATGAGTAACTGGCCTTACCCCCATATCGTCGCCCATCGCGGCGGCGGTAAGCTGGCACCGGAAAACACCCTGGCGGCGATCGACATGGGGGCGCGATACGGGCATACCATGATTGAGTTTGACGCTAAATTGTCGAAAGACGGTGAGATCTTCTTGCTGCATGACGACAACCTGGAACGCACCAGCAATGGTTGGGGTGTGGCAGGCGAGCTGAACTGGCAGGATTTATTGCGCGTGGACGCCGGCGGCTGGTTTAGCGGTGAGTTTAAAGGCGAACCGCTACCGCTGCTCTCGCAAGTGGCCGAGCGCTGCCGTCAGCACGGTATGATGGCGAATATTGAAATTAAACCCACCACCGGCACCGGAACGTTAACCGGCAAAGCCGTAGCGCTGGCCGCTCGGGAACTGTGGGCGGGAATGACACCACCGCTGTTGTCATCCTTTGAAATTGACGCGCTTGCAGCGGCGCAGCAGGCGACGCCTGAACTGCCGAGAGGCTTACTGCTTGATGAGTGGCGCGAGGACTGGCGTGAGCTGACAACGCGGCTTGGCTGCGTCTCTATTCACCTTAATCACAAGCTGCTGGATGAAGCGCGCGTGGATGCGCTGCGCGACGCAGGACTGCGTATTCTGGTGTATACCGTCAACCGACCCCAGCGCGCGGCGGAACTGCTACGCTGGGGAGTGGACTGCATCTGTACCGATGCCATTGATATGATTGGTCCGGATTTCCAGCCCTGTTAAGGCCCAATTGTTTTTAACGGAACGTTAGGCTGCGGCGTGCTGGAGGGCTTCAGCATGTCGCCGTTCTTTTTCTCCGACAGCATATGTTGCTTATTCAGCGAGCTGTCCGGGTTACGGGTTCCACTTAACATCCCACCGTTGCTGTTGGGCAGCATTTGCTGCTGGCTGGAATTAAACTCGCCAGGCTGAGACTGAAGGACGCGCTGGGAGTTGGAATTGATTTGGTTTTCCATATGCTGTTGTTGCATACGCGTCTGTGTTTGCAACTGCTGATTGAGCATCCCTTTCTGCTGAATCTGCTGCGATTGCATTTGGGTTTGCATACGCTGCTGGCTCGGGATCTGATAACCGGGTTGATTCGGGTTATTCATGGTGTTGATGGGCTGTGCAAAGCCTGCAAACGGCAACAGCATGGCTAAAAGTAAGAGTCGTTTCATCGCTTTTCTCCTCTCGGGGATCTCTTAAGTTTACTCCTTTCTCGCCGTTACGATGATTATTTCAGAGTTATGCACCAGGCTTAGTGGGGGCTGACCCCCATACATCTGGAGAATAACGATGATAAAACCGACGTTTTTACGCCGGGTAGCCATTGCTGCTCTGCTCTCAGGAAGTTGTTTTAGCGTTGCCGCCGCTCCGGCTGCACCGCCGCCGGTATCATACGGTGTTGAGGAGGATGTGTTCCATCCCGTGCGTGCGCAGCAGGGGATGGTGGCCTCCGTGGATGCGCTTGCCACTCAGGTGGGGGTGGATATTCTTAAACAGGGTGGGAATGCCGTCGATGCCGCCGTGGCCGTTGGCTACGCGCTGGCGGTGACGCATCCCCAGGCGGGCAATCTGGGCGGTGGCGGTTTTATGCTGCTGCGTACCAAAGACGGTAACACCACAGCGATTGATTTTCGCGAAATGGCCCCTGCTGGCGCGACCCGCGACATGTTCCTTGATGAGCAGGGCAACGCCGATGCGAAAAAGTCGCTGACGTCGCATCTGGCATCCGGTACGCCGGGTACCGTCGCGGGTTTTTCGCTGGCGCTGGAGAAATACGGCACGATGCCGCTGAACAAAGTGGTACGTCCGGCGATGAAGCTGGCAGAAGAGGGCTTTGTGGTTAATGACGCACTGGCCGACGATCTGAAAACCTATGGCAGTGAAGTGCTCCCTAATCACGAGAACAGCAAAGCCATTTTCTGGAAAGACGGCGAGCCACTGAAAAAAGGCGATAAGCTGGTACAAAAGAACCTGGCGAAAAGCCTGGAAATGATTGCCGAAAGCGGCCCGGATGCGTTTTATAAAGGCGCTATTGCCGATCAGATCGCCGGGGAAATGCAGAAGAACGGCGGGCTGATGACCAAAGAGGACTTAGCCAGCTATAAAGCCGTGGAGCGTACGCCGATTAGCGGTGACTATCGCGGGTATCAGGTCTTCTCCATGCCGCCGCCGTCCTCTGGCGGTATTCACATCGTGCAGATCCTCAATATTCTTGAAAACTTTGATATGAAGAAGTACGGGTTTGGCAGCGCCGACGCCATGCAGGTCATGGCTGAAGCGGAGAAATATGCCTACGCTGACCGCTCGGAGTATCTGGGCGATCCCGATTTTGTGAAAGTGCCATGGCAGGCATTGACCAACAAAACCTATGCTAAAACGCTTGCCGATCAGATTGATATCAACAAGGCTAAGCCTTCCAGCCAGATTAAACCTGGCAAGCTCGCCCCGTATGAAAGCAATCAGACCACTCACTTCTCGGTGGTGGATAAAGACGGCAATGCCGTGGCGGTGACCTATACCCTGAATACCACCTTCGGGACCGGTATTGTGGCGGGTAATACTGGCATTCTGCTCAATAATGAAATGGACGACTTCTCTGCCAAGCCGGGCGTACCGAACGTATACGGTCTGGTAGGCGGCGATGCCAACGCGGTCGGACCGAAGAAGCGTCCGCTGTCATCTATGTCGCCGACTATCGTGGTAAAAGATGGGAAAACCTGGCTGGTTACCGGCAGCCCAGGCGGGAGTCGAATTATCACTACTGTGCTGCAAATGGTGGTCAACAGCATTGATTTCGGGATGAATGTCGCCGAAGCGACCAACGCACCACGCTTCCATCATCAGTGGTTGCCGGATGAGCTTCGTATTGAGAAGGGCTTCAGCCCGGATACAATCAAACTGCTGGAGCAAAAAGGACAGAAAGTGGCGCTGAAAGAAGCGATGGGCAGCACGCAGAGCATTATGGTTGGACCGGATGGCGCACTGTATGGCGCGTCCGACCCGCGTTCCGTGGATGATTTAACGGCGGGTTACTGAGGATAACGGCCCTCTTCGCTGGAAGAGGGCCGGTTTGGAAGGCCCAATGGCAGTTATTATAATTCATTGTCTCCAGGTAACCTTAGCTTCGTGTTGTTTTGCTCTCTTCGTAGTCTTGTAAATATTTCTCCAGCGGCCAGGCAGTGCCTAAACCAACGATTTCACCGCTATCTTTTATCGATGATGAATGGCGCATATCGCTGCAGCGATTCAGACCAGCGGAATATTTGGCTGCTTTTATCCTGCAGGTTTACGCGCTCTAAATCATAAAACTCGTGCGTTTTTGCCGAACGCATTTTGAGGATATATTTACTTTCGCTGATGTCGTGCTGTCTTGTACCGTCTTTATTCCACTCTCCGGCGATGTCCGTATATTGATAAACAAGGTCGGAATACACGTTGATTATCCTGTTGTCTTTGATCGCATAGAGCTCCAGCACTTCATAAAATGCGCCGCCGCCGGAATACGCCTCAGAGTATCCACCGCGCACCCCAAACGCCAGCGTATCGGGTGCGATCCGGTACGGTGCCAGATCCAGTTTTGTATAATAGGCCAACGGTCTGACGGACTCATCATCGCTCTCTTTTTCGGCGGTTTTATTCCACTCAGAGAGTTGGTTTAATGGTTTTTCCGAGCGTGCAATCGGCGTTAGCTGTTGGTTCTGCTAGGAAAAAACGCCGAGATATAATTTATTGGCGTGCCCGTTGCTGTAGTTTTCCGGACAGTTGTTATCCGCGTATTTCTTTGCCTGCCCGGCGTCGGCCGGATTGTCGGCGAAACAGGCGACACCGATATATTTGCCGTCTTTGCCCCAGGCTTTGGCACCCGTGAGGATCAGGTTGTCAGGATCTTCATTCGGCGCAACCCAGGCAATCCACGCGTTCTCAGATAATCCCTGTGGAAGCTCGCCAAATCCTTTGGCTGGGGTTGCTCCCGCCATTTGCTCAGCAAAAATCTGTTTACCTTCCGGGTGTTGAATGGCGCTGGGCACGGAATCGAGATTTTGTACGGTAGTGGCGAAAGCAGGGGAGAGTGCTGCCAGCAACACCAGGAGAAGGTACTTTTTCACTCTTGCGTCCTTTCAATAAGAAGGGCGATAAAACTCGCCCTTAATTTTATTTCACGCGCGCCATAAAGTAGGCATCAACGTATTCACCGTTGCGCAGGCCGTATTTCTTACCTGTGCCTTCGATTTCAAAGCCGTATTTCTTATACACCGCCACGGCCGGCTCATTATCAACAAATACCGTTAGCTCAATACGCTCGACGCGCAGCCAGTTGTCGCACATGTCGATCATCGTGCGAATCAACGCGCTGGCAACGCCGCGATTGTGCCACCGTGCATCCACGCAGATACCAAAATCGGCCACGTGGCTGCGCCGCGGACGCTGGGCAACGTCGATGCACAAATGACCAACGACAATTTCATCAATGCAAGCGACCAGCTGTTTTATACCGGGTCGATCGGCTAGCCGCTCCTGCCACATCTCCACGGAAGGATGAGGAACCTGTAGCGTGTTGTGGTACACCTCCGGCTGGGCGTGGATCTGACGAATTGCGTCGTAATCTTTCGGTTCAGCGTGGCGTATCACTATCTCACTCATTCCTTATCTCCAGCAGGGTTAATTGTGTATTTACACTCGCTGAGAAAGAAAATTCCGTCAACTGCATTTTTTTGCAAAAAGAAGTAGACAAGTGCGAATGAGAATGATTATTATTGCTCTGCGTTCAGGGGAACCCCTACGGAGAACCTGAAAGCACGACATTGCTCACATTGCTTCCAGTATTACTTTAGCCAGCTTTTGCTGGCTTTTTTTTTGAGGTTTTGTGTCTGCCTGGCTTACTTGCCATTTCGTCCCCGGGAAGTGCTCGTGCTCCTCACGTACATTTAGTACGCTCCGGGCCCTGCGCGCTTGCCGTGAACAAACTGCCTGCGACGCCGACGGCCGATCCTGTCGCCCTGTGGTGCAGTTCAAGCGCCATCCGGCAAAGAATCCAACATTCAGTCTCCAGCCGCTTTGCGCTATGGTGTAGACAATCACCTTCGAAAGGATCGTCTCATGACCTTACACTGCGCATTTATTGGTTTTGGTAAAAGCACCACTCGCTACCATTTGCCGTACGTCCTCAACCGCAAAAATAGCTGGCATGTCGCGCACATTTTTCGCCGCCACGCCAAGCCAGAAGAGCAGGCGCCACAATATTCACATATTCACTTCACCAGTGACCTTGACGAGATCTTAAACGATCCGCAGGTGAAGCTGGTGATCGTCTGTACCCATGCTGACAGCCATTTTGAATACGCCAAACGCGCGCTGGAAGCGGGTAAAAACGTGCTGGTTGAGAAACCCTTCACGCCGACGCTTGCGCAAGCAAAAGCACTGTTCGAACTGGCGCAAAGCAAAGGGCTGACCGTTACGCCATATCAGAACCGTCGTTTTGATTCCTGCTTCCTCACCGCTAAAAAAGCGATTGAGAGCGGCAAGCTCGGTGAAATTGTTGAGGTTGAAAGCCATTTCGATTACTACCGCCCCGAGGCGGAAACCAAGCCGGGACTGCCGCAGGACGGCGCATTCTATGGTCTGGGCGTACACACCATGGATCAGATTATCTCGCTGTTCGGTCGTCCCGATTGCGTGGCCTATGACATTCGCAGTCTGCGCAACAAAGCGAACCCGGACGATACCTTTGAAGCGCAGCTGTTCTACGGCTCTCTGAAAGCCATTGTTAAAACCAGTCACTTGGTGAAAATTGACTATCCGAAGTTTATCGTTCACGGTACCAAAGGCTCGTTTGTGAAGTACGGCATCGACCAGCAGGAAACCAGCCTGAAGGCCAATATCATGCCTGGTGAGCCAGGTTTCGCTGCTGACGATTCCATTGGGATGCTGGAGTACGTCAATGATGACGGCCTGACGGTAAAAGAAGAGGTGCAGCCGGAAGTGGGGGACTATGGTCGCGTCTATGATGCGCTTTACCAGACGCTGACAGCCGGTACGCCTAATTACGTCAAGGAATCTGAAGTTCTTACCAACCTGGAACTCCTCGAACGCGCCTTTGAACAGGCTTCTCCGGCGACGATAACTCTCGCCAAATAGCCTGCGCAGACTCCTCTGGGCTTGTTCATTTTTTTTGAACAGAGGAGTCAATTTTCACCCTCTATGATCCCCGGCGGATTGAGTCCACACTTACTCCATCGAAAACATCTGGGGGTGAACACAATGATCTACTTACGCAAAGCTAATGACCGTGGCCACGCTAATCATGGCTGGCTCGATTCCTGGCATACCTTCTCTTTTGCCAACTACTATGACCCAAACTTTATGGGGTTCTCGGCACTGCGCGTGATTAACGATGACGTGATCGACGCAGGCCAGGGCTTTGGTACTCATCCCCATAAAGACATGGAAATCCTGACTTACGTGCTGGAAGGCGCGGTGGAACATCAGGACAGCATGGGGAACAAAGAGCAGGTTCCGGCCGGTGAGTTCCAGATAATGAGCGCCGGGACGGGGATCCGTCACTCGGAGTACAACCCGAGCAATACAGAGAAGCTGCATCTGTATCAGATTTGGATCATGCCGCAGGAAAACGGTATTACCCCACGCTATGAGCAGCGCCGTTTTGATGCCGCTCAGGGTAAACAACTGGTGCTGTCGCCAGATGCCCGTGATGGTTCGCTGAAAGTGTACCAGGATATGGAGCTTTACCGTTGGGCACTGGTCAAAGATGAGCAGTCGGTGCATCAGATTGCCGCTGAACGCCGCGTCTGGATCCAGGTAGTAAAAGGTAACGTGACAATTAACGGAACCAAAGCGACCACCAGCGATGGTCTGGCAATCTGGGATGAGCAGGCCATTTCTATTCATGCCGACAGCGACAGCGAAGTGTTGTTGTTTGATCTGCCGCCAGTATAAAAATACACGGCATGCTTAAAGCTGCATCTGTGTTGGCTTTCCTCGCTCACCCCGGTCGCGTACTTAATGTACGCTCCCGGGGATTTACTGCGTCGCCGCCTTGATGCAACTCGAATGATTTTGTGTATTTCTCACAATAAAAAACTCCTTTTTTTCTCTGCGAAGGTTCACGCACGTCCGTGGTAAACTGGGGGAATCTATCCCTTTTTAACGCTTCAGGACGATGAAAAAGAAAAGACCCGTACTTCAGGATGTAGCCGACCGCGTGGGCGTGACCAAAATGACGGTCAGCCGCTTTTTGCGTAACCCGGAGCAGGTCTCCGTGGCGCTGCGGGGCAAAATTGCCGCTGCACTTGATGAGCTGGGTTATATTCCCAATCGCGCTCCTGATATCCTTTCTAACGCCACCAGCCGCGCTATCGGCGTGCTGTTACCGTCTCTTACTAACCAGGTTTTTGCTGAAGTGCTACGCGGCATTGAGGCTGTCACTGACGCTCATGGTTATCAAACCATGCTGGCGCACTACGGCTATAAGCCTGAGATGGAACAAGAGCGTCTGGAATCGATGCTGTCGTGGAATATTGATGGCCTGATCCTCACCGAACGTAGCCATACGCCCCGTACGCTGAAAATGATTGAGGTTGCCGGTATCCCGGTGGTTGAGCTGATGGACAGCCAGTCCCCATGCCTTGATATTGCCGTGGGCTTCGACAACTTCGAAGCCGCGCGTCAGATGACAGCCGCTATCATCGCCCGCGGGCACCGTCATGTTGCCTATCTTGGCGCACGCCTTGATGAACGTACTATCATCAAACAGAGAGGCTACGAGCAGGCAATGCGCGATGCCGACCTGGTGCCGTACAGCGTGATGGTGGAACAGTCCTCTTCCTACTCCTCCGGTATTGAACTTATCCGTCAGGCGCGGCGTGAATACCCGCAGCTTGATGGTGTCTTTTGTACCAACGATGACCTGGCGGTAGGGGCGGCCTTCGAATGCCAGCGTTTAGGGCTGAAAATCCCTGATGACATGGCGATTGCCGGATTCCACGGTCACGACATCGGGCAGGTGATGGAGCCGCGTCTGGCGAGCGTGCTCACGCCGCGTGAACGCATGGGCAGCATTGGCGCAGAACGTCTGCTGGCGCGCATCCGCGGTGAAGCCGTTACACCTAAAATGTTAGATTTAGGTTTCACCTTGTCACCGGGCGGATCTATTTAAGCCAACAAGTTTGAAGTAGCTCACACTTATACACTTCGAGCACGAATGGATATTGCTTCTCTATTTATCCGGCTGGACAATGTTACCGATAACAGTTACCCGTAACAATTTCCTGATTCTTGTACCAGTGGGGGCAACGCTTTGAGCACGACTAATCATGATCACCACGTTTACGTTCTGATGGGCGTATCGGGCAGCGGTAAATCTGCTGTCGCCAGCGAAGTGGCGCATCAACTGCAGGCCGCGTTTCTTGATGGCGATTTTCTCCATCCGCGCAGCAACATCATGAAAATGGCTTCTGGTGAGCCACTCAACGATGACGACCGCAAACCGTGGTTACAGGCGTTGAATGACGCCGCCTTTGCGATGCAGCGTACCAACAAGGTTTCGCTGATCGTCTGTTCCGCCCTGAAAAAAGTCTATCGCGACCAGCTACGCGACGGTAACCCGAACCTCTCTTTCATCTATCTGAAAGGGGATTTTGACGTTATCGAAAGCCGCCTGAAAGCGCGTAAAGGTCACTTCTTCAAAACGCAGATGCTGGTGACCCAGTTTGAAGCGCTGGAAGAACCGGGTGCGAATGAAAACGATGTACTGGTGGTCGATATCGATCAACCACTGGACGGTGTGGTCGCCAGCACCATTGAGGTTATTAACCAGGGCAGTAAGTAGTGAGTACATTAACGCTTGTTTTAACAGCAGTAGGGTCCGTTTTATTACTGCTGTTTTTAGTGATGAAGGCGCGTATGCACGCCTTCGTTGCTTTGATGGTGGTATCCATTGGTGCAGGTCTCTTTTCTGGTATGCCGCTCGATAAAATCGCGGCGACCATGGAAAAAGGGATGGGAGGCACGCTCGGTTTCCTGGCGATTGTTGTGGCGCTGGGGGCGATGTTCGGCAAGATTTTGCATGAGACCGGAGCTGTCGATCAGATTGCCGTCAAAATGCTGAAATCCTTCGGTCACAGCCGCGCACATTATGCGATTGGCCTGGCCGGTCTGATTTGCGCGCTGCCGCTATTCTTTGAGGTGGCGATTGTGCTGCTGATTAGCGTGGCATTCTCAATGGCGCGCCATACGGGGACGAACCTGGTTAAGCTTGTGATCCCGCTGTTTGCGGGCGTAGCGGCTGCTGCGGCATTCCTGCTGCCTGGGCCTGCGCCGATGCTGCTGGCCTCTCAGATGCACGCCGACTTTGGCTGGATGATCCTGATTGGCCTGTGTGCCGCGATTCCGGGCATGATTATCGCCGGGCCGCTGTGGGGGAATTTCATCAGCCGTTACGTCGAGCTGCACGTACCGGAAGATATTTCCGAGCCGCATTTGGGCGAAGGCAAAATGCCATCCTTTGGCTTCAGCTTATCGCTTATCCTGCTGCCGCTGGTGCTGGTGGGGCTGAAAACTATCGCCGCACGCTTTGTTCCGGTCGGTTCTACAACCTATGAATGGTTCGAGTTTATCGGTCACCCGTTTACCGCGATTCTGGTTGCCTGTCTGGTGGCGATTTACGGTCTGGCGGTGCGCCAGGGCATGCCAAAAGACCGCGTGATGGAGATCTGTGGTCATGCGCTGCAGCCGGCGGGGATTATTCTGCTGGTGATTGGTGCGGGCGGTGTATTCAAACAGGTTCTGGTTGATTCTGGCGTCGGTCCGGCGCTGGGCGAAGCGTTAACCGGTATGGGCCTGCCGATTGCCATCACCTGCTTCGTGCTGGCGGCGGCTGTGCGTATCATTCAGGGTTCCGCGACTGTAGCCTGCTTAACGGCGGTCGGTCTGGTGATGCCGGTGATTGAGCAACTGAACTACTCCGGTGCCCAGATGGCGGCACTGTCTATCTGTATCGCGGGCGGCTCTATCGTGGTCAGCCACGTTAACGACGCCGGTTTCTGGTTGTTCGGTAAATTTACCGGTGCGACCGAAGCGCAAACGCTGAAGACCTGGACGATGATGGAAACCATTCTCGGCACGGTCGGTGCGATTGTCGGTATGATTGCCTTTCAGCTGTTGAGCTGATGGCATTGCCCGGTGGCGCTTGCGCTTACCGGGCCTGGAAACGAGCACACATCCACACCGTAGGCCGGGTAAGCGCAAGGATGCGCGGCGAGGGCGCCGTTTGCATGGACGCTACCTGCGCCCGTCCCCGGAAGCGGGAAGGAATAAGGCGAGGGAACCGCGACGCGGCGATTTTCATGCCGGAGAGCCTGGATTGTTAAGGGGGCTGTGTAGCCCCCTTAACACGTTCACTGGTGACGTCAGAGAAGTAATGAGCATAACGTGAACGGAACTGTTCTCCGGGTAACATGCTATCTGAGCCAAAAAGGGGAGATTACCCCTTCATCCACATCCTTACGCCGTCGAGGAACATCTGGGTAGCCATCATCACCAGAATCAGCCCCATCAGGCGCTCCAGTGCGTTAACCCCTTTCTCGCCCAGCAGACGCAAAAACAGCGACGACTGCAGCAAAATCACAAAAGTACCACCCCAGGCGATCAGCAGCGCAATCACCAGATGCCCCATCTGGTTCGGATACTGATGTGATAACAGCATTAATGAAGCCAGGATTGTCGGACCGGCTACCAGCGGAATCGCCAGCGGCACGATAAACGGCTCTTCGCCTGCCGGAAGCCCGGTGCTATTCCCGGTGGCGCTGGGGAAAATCATCTTAATGGCGATCAGGAACAAAATGATGCCCCCGGAGATCGAAACGGTTTCCGCGCGCAGGTTAAGAAATGCCAGTATTTTCTCGCCAGCAAACAGGAATATCAGCATCACCAACAGCGCAATGAACAGCTCGCGAATCATAATCGCGCGGCGGCGTTTTGGTTCGGTATGTTTCAATACGGACATGAAAATGGGCAGATTTCCGAGCGGATCCATAATAAGGATCAATAAAACTGCCGCTGAAATGATTTCATTCATAACTCAAATTCCCTGATAATTACTGCGGACTTTCTGCTTGCTTGCGCAGCGGGATAAGTCGCATTACTGATGGCTTCGCTATCATTGATTAATTTCACTTGCGACTTTGGCTGCTTTTTGTATGGTGAAGGATAGGCCAGTAGGATACTGGTTAGCATACACAGCACACATCTCTGCAGGAAAAAAACGCTATGAAAAATGTTGGTTTTATCGGCTGGCGCGGTATGGTCGGCTCTGTTCTCATGCAACGCATGGTTGAGGAGCGTGACTTCGACGCCATTCGCCCTGTTTTCTTTTCTACTTCCCAGCTCGGGCAGGCGGCACCGACATTCGGTGGAACCACGACCGGCACGCTTCAGGACGCTTTTGATCTGGATGCGCTGAAGGCGCTCGATATCATCGTGACCTGTCAGGGCGGCGATTATACCAACGAAATCTATCCAAAGCTTCGTGAAAGCGGTTGGCAGGGTTACTGGATTGACGCGGCCTCTTCGCTGCGTATGAAAGACGATGCCATCATCATTCTCGATCCGGTTAACCAGGATGTCATCACTGACGGCCTGAACAAAGGTATTAAGACCTTTGTCGGCGGTAACTGTACCGTTAGCCTGATGCTGATGTCCCTCGGTGGCCTGTTTGCCAATGACCTGGTTGACTGGGTTTCTGTGGCGACCTATCAGGCGGCCTCCGGCGGCGGCGCGCGCCATATGCGCGAACTGCTGTCCCAGATGGGTCATCTGTATGGCCATGTGGCCGATGAACTGGCAACCCCTTCCTCTGCTATTCTCGATATCGAACGTAAAGTGACGACCCTGTCCCGCAGCGGTGAACTGCCGGTTGATAACTTTGGCGTACCGTTGGCCGGTAGCCTGATTCCGTGGATCGACAAACAACTTGATAACGGTCAGAGCCGCGAAGAGTGGAAGGGACAGGCTGAAACCAACAAAATTCTTAACACCTCTTCCGTGATCCCGGTTGATGGTCTGTGCGTGCGCGTCGGTGCGCTGCGCTGCCATAGCCAGGCGTTCACCATTAAACTGAAAAAAGATGTGTCTATTCCGACCGTGGAAGAACTGCTGGCAGCGCACAATCCGTGGGCCAAAGTCGTGCCAAACGATCGGGATATCACCATGCGTGAGTTAACCCCGGCGGCCGTTACCGGCACGCTGACCACGCCAGTAGGCCGTCTGCGTAAGCTGAATATGGGACCGGAGTTCCTGTCAGCCTTTACCGTGGGCGACCAGTTGCTGTGGGGTGCTGCAGAGCCATTGCGCCGTATGCTGCGTCAGTTGGCGTAATGTGGGACGGCCTGATGACGCCACGTTTATCAGGCCTACAAACGACGCGAACCACCTGGCCGGATCAGTCAATACGGCTTTCCGGCAGAGTGATTGCGTGTTTTAACAATGGGTGCTGAGTCACCCATTTTTTTGCGTAATACAGGAGTAAGCGCAGATGTTTCATTTTTTACCAGGAGTAAGATAAAGCATTGGCTATTCTTTAAGGGTGACTTAGTACCGGAGGTATTAAGTTGTTGCCTGAAGGTGGGACGACGCAGAGAGGATGCACAATTGTGCTGCGCCGTTCAGGTCAAAAAAAGTGTCACTACCTGATGTCGAAGATCAGTTGGAAGGCGTGACACCATAAAACAGGATGACAACCATGTCCGTTCGTATCGATAGAGACGTGATTAATGCGCTAATTGCAGGCCATTTTGCGGATCCTTTTTCCGTACTCGGTATGCACCAAACTGACGCTGGACTTGAAGTCCGCGCCCTATTACCTGACGCCACCGAAGTGTGGGTGATCGAACCCAAAACCGGACGCAAAGTCGGCAAGCTGGACTGCCTCGACTCTCGCGGTTTTTTCTGTGCTGTACTTCCCCGCCGTAAAAATTTCTTTCGCTATCAGTTAGCTGTTGTCTGGCATGGACAGGAGAATCTGATTGATGACCCTTATCGTTTTGGCCCGCTGATCCAGGATATGGATGCCTGGCTGTTATCTGAAGGTACGCACCTGCGACCTTACGAAACGCTGGGCGCGCATGCGGATACCATGGATGGCGTAACCGGTACGCGCTTCTCCGTCTGGGCGCCTAACGCTCAACGCGTGTCAGTGGTTGGGCAGTTCAACTACTGGGATGGCCGTCGCCACCCGATGCGCCTGCGTAAAGAAAGCGGTATCTGGGAGCTGTTTATCCCCGGCGCGCAGCATGGTCAACTGTATAAATACGAGATGATCGATGCGAACGGTAAGCTGCGAATCAAAGCGGACCCTTACGCCTTCGAAGCGCAAATGCGCCCGGAAACCGCGTCGCTTATCTGCGGTCTGCCGGAAAAAGTGGTGCAAAGCGAGGAGCGAAAAAAAGCCAACCAGTTTGATGCGCCGATCTCTATCTATGAAGTGCACCTGGGCTCATGGCGTCGTCATACCGATAACAACTTCTGGCTGAGCTACCGCGAACTGGCGGATCAGCTGGTGCCTTACGTCAAGTGGATGGGCTTTACCCATCTCGAACTGTTGCCGATTAATGAGCATCCGTTCGACGGTAGCTGGGGCTACCAACCTACCGGTATGTATGCGCCGACCCGTCGTTTCGGGACGCGTGATGATTTCCGTTATTTTGTGAATGCCGCGCATCAGGCCGGACTGAACGTCATTCTCGACTGGGTGCCGGGCCATTTCCCGTCGGACGACTTTGGTCTGGCTGAGTTTGATGGCACCAATCTGTATGAGCATAGCGACCCGCGCGAAGGGTATCACCAGGACTGGAACACGCTGATCTACAACTACGGTCGCCGTGAAGTCAGTAACTATCTGGTGGGCAATGCCCTGTACTGGATTGAACGTTTTGGTATCGATGCGCTGCGCGTAGATGCCGTGGCGTCGATGATTTATCGCGACTACAGCCGTAAAGAAGGGGAGTGGGTCCCGAACGAATTTGGCGGTCGTGAAAACCTCGAAGCCATTGAGTTTTTACGCAATACCAATCGTATTCTTGGCGAGCAGGTGCCGGGGGCCGTGAGCATGGCGGAAGAGTCCACCGACTTTGCCGGCGTTTCAAGGCCACAGGATATGGGCGGTTTAGGGTTCTGGTATAAGTGGAACCTCGGCTGGATGCACGACACGCTGGACTACATGAAATTGGATCCGGTTCATCGTCAGTTCCATCACGATAAGCTGACCTTCGGCATGCTGTACAACTACACCGAAAACTTTGTCCTGCCGCTGTCGCACGATGAAGTGGTACACGGTAAAAAATCAATTCTCGATCGCATGCCGGGGGACGCATGGCAGAAGTTTGCCAACCTGCGCGCCTACTACGGCTGGATGTGGGCCTTCCCGGGCAAGAAACTGCTGTTTATGGGCAACGAGTTTGCTCAGGGGCGTGAGTGGAACCATGACGCCAGCCTCGACTGGCATCTGCTGGAAGGCGGCGATAACTGGCACCACGCCGTACAGCGTTTGGTGCGCGATCTGAACCTTACCTATCGTCATCACAAAGCGCTGCACGAGCTTGATTTTGACGCCTATGGCTTCGAGTGGCTGGTGGTAGATGACAAAGAACGTTCGGTGCTGGCTTTCGTTCGTCGTGACAAAGTCGGTAATGAAATCATCGTTATCAGCAACTTTACGCCAGTACCTCGCCACGGCTATCGCTTCGGTATCAATCAGCCGGGCAAATGGCGCGAGATCCTCAATACCGATTCGATGCATTATCACGGTAGCAATACCGGTAACGGCGGCGCGGTACACAGCGATGAAATCGCCAGTCATGGTCGTCAGCACTCACTGAGCCTGACGTTGCCACCGCTGGCAACGATCTGGCTGGTGCGGGAGGGATAATGACGCAACTGGCAACCGGCAACGCCACCCCCCATGGTGCAACGTATGACGGCCATGGCGTCAATTTCACCCTCTTTTCGGCCCACGCTGAACGCGTTGAATTATGCGTATTCGATGAGCAAGGCTGCGAACTCCGCTACGACCTGCCGGGGCGTAGCGGCGATGTCTGGCACGGCTATCTGGCCAACGCCTGTCCCGGTCTACGCTATGGCTATCGCGTACATGGTCCGTGGCAACCGCAGCAGGGCCACCGGTTTAATCCGGCGAAACTGCTGCTTGACCCTTGCGCGCGTCGGGTGGATGGCGAGTTAAAAGATAACCCACTGCTGCACGGTGGGCTCAATGAACCGGATCATCATGATAATGCCGCCATCGCGCTGAAGGGCGTGGTGGTGTCCGACCATTATGACTGGGAGGATGATGCCCCGCCGCGCACGCCGTGGGGCAATACCGTAATTTACGAAGCGCATGTTAAAGGGCTGACGTATTTGCATCCTGACCTGCCGGAAGAAATTCGCGGGACCTACAAAGCGCTGGGTCATCCGGTGATGATCGACTATTTCAAGCGCCTCGGCATTACCGCACTGGAGCTGTTACCGGTGGCGCATTTCGCCAGCGAACCGCGGCTTCAGCGACTGGGCCTGTCAAACTACTGGGGCTACAACCCGGTGGCGATGTATGCGCTGCATCCGGCCTATGCCAGCTCGCCGGAGAGTGCGCTTGATGAGTTTCGCGACGCGGTAAAAGCGCTGCATAAAGCGGGTATTGAGGTCATTCTCGACATCGTTTTAAACCACAGCGCCGAGCTGGATCTCGAAGGACCTGTCTTCTCGCTGCGCGGAATTGATAACCGTAGCTATTATTGGATCAGAGATGATGGCGATTACTACAACTGGACCGGTTGTGGGAACACCATCAATCTGAGCCATCCTGGCGTTGTGGAATACGCATGCGAGTGTCTGCGCTACTGGGTTGAAACCTGCCATGTGGATGGTTTTCGTTTTGATTTGGCTTCCGTCATGGGGCGTACGCCTGAGTTTCGTCAGGATGCTCCGCTGTTTACCGCGATCCAAAACTGTCCGCTGCTCTCACGCGCCAAGCTGATTGCGGAACCGTGGGATATTGGTGAAGGCGGGTATCAGGTGGGGAATTTCCCCCCGCCGTTTGCCGAGTGGAACGACCATTTCCGCGATGCGACGCGACGTTTTTGGCTCCAGCGTAATCTCTCGTTGGGCGAGTTTGCCGGACGTTTTGCCGCATCCAGCGACGTGTTTAAACGCCCGGGCCGCAATCCCAGCGCCACGGTCAATCTGGTGACCGCGCATGACGGCTTTACGCTACGCGACTGCGTTTGCTTCACAAATAAGCACAATGAAGCGAATGGTGAGGAAAATCGCGACGGCACTAGCAATAACTACAGTGACAATCATGGTAAAGAAGGATTAGGTGGCTCGCTGGACCTGATTGAGCGGCGGCGCGACAGCATTCATGCGCTGTTAACCACGCTGTTGCTCTCCCAGGGGACGCCGATGCTGCTGGCGGGTGATGAGCATGGTCATAGCCAGCACGGTAATAATAACGCTTACTGCCAGGATAACGCCTTAACCTGGCTGGACTGGCAGCAGGCAAACAGTGGGCTAACCACATTTACCGCCGCGTTGATTCATCTGCGCCGGCAAATACCTGCATTAACAGGCGATTGCTGGTGGGAAGAGGGCGATGGCAATGTTCGTTGGTTGAATAAGTACGCACAACCCTTAAGTGCGGATGAGTGGCATAACGGCCCGAGGCAGATGCAAATCCTGCTTTCAGATCGTTTCCTGATTGCAATAAACGCCACGCTTGAGGTGACAGATATCGTTTTACCTGAAGGGGAATGGCACGCCATTCCCCCATTTGCCGGAGAGGATAATCCGGTGCTTACGGCGGTCTGGCAGGGACCTGCGCACGGACTGTGTGTGTTCCAGAGAAGATAAAAAGGAGTTAGTCATGGTAAGTTTAGAGAAGAACGATCGTGTAATGTTGGCGCGCCAGCTGCCATTAAAATCTGTTGCCCTGATCCTGGCCGGTGGCCGCGGTACTCGCCTGAAAGATTTAACCAATAAGCGTGCCAAGCCTGCCGTGCACTTTGGCGGTAAGTTCCGCATTATCGATTTTGCCTTATCCAACTGTCTTAATTCCGGGATCCGCCGTATCGGCGTGATCACTCAGTACCAGTCACACACGCTGGTGCAGCATATTCAGCGCGGCTGGTCGTTCTTTAGCGAAGAGATGAACGAATTCGTCGATCTGCTGCCTGCCCAGCAGAGGATGCAGGGTGAAAACTGGTATCGCGGTACGGCGGATGCGGTGACCCAAAACCTGGACATCATTCGACGCTATAAAGCGGAATATGTGGTGATCCTCGCGGGCGATCATATTTATAAGCAGGACTACTCACGCATGCTGATCGACCACGTTGAGAAAGGCGCGCGTTGCACGGTGGCCTGTATGCCAGTGCCTATTGAAGAGGCCAGCGCGTTTGGCGTAATGGACGTGGACGACACCGATAAAATTATCGAGTTCGTTGAAAAACCTGCCAACCCGCCAGCGATGCCTAATGATCCGACCAAATCGCTTGCCAGTATGGGGATCTACATCTTCGACGCCGATTATCTGTATGAACTGCTGGCGGAAGATGATCTCGATGAAAAATCCAGTCACGATTTTGGCAAAGACATCATCCCGAAAATCACCGAAGCTGGCATGGCATATGCTCATCCATTCCCATTGTCCTGCGTACAGTCTGACCCGGAATCCGAGCCGTACTGGCGCGATGTGGGAACGCTGGAAGCCTACTGGAAAGCAAACCTCGATCTGGCTTCGGTGACGCCTGAACTGGATATGTACGACCAGGACTGGCCAATCCGTACGCATATGGAATCACTGCCGCCGGCGAAATTTGTTCAGGACCGTTCCGGTAGCCACGGAATGACGCTGAACTCGCTGGTCTCCGGCGGCTGTATTATTTCTGGTTCGGTGGTAGTGCAGTCCGTTCTGTTCCCGCGAGTGCGGGTGAATTCATTCTGTAACATTGATTCGGCAGTGTTGTTACCTGAAGTGTGGGTGGGACGTTCGTGCCGCTTACGTCGTTGCATTATCGACCGCGCCTGCGTTATTCCTGAAGGCATGGTGATTGGTGAAAACGCGGAAGAGGATGCTCGTCGTTTCTACCGTTCAGAGGAAGGTATTGTACTGGTCACGCGTGAAATGCTGCGCAAACTGCAGATCAAACAGGAGCGATAATGCAGGTTTTACACGTTTGTTCAGAGATGTTCCCTTTGTTAAAAACCGGGGGACTGGCGGATGTTATTGGGGCGTTACCCGCAGCGCAAATCGCGGACGGTGTGGATGCCCGCGTGCTGCTCCCGGCGTTTCCTGATATCCGTCGCGGCATTCCCGATGCGCAGGTAGTGACGCGTCGCGATACCTTCGCCGGACGTATTACGCTGTTGTTCGGGCATTTCAACGGTGTGGGCATTTACCTGATTGACGCGCCGCATCTCTATGACCGTCCCGGTAGCCCGTATCACGACACTAACCTGTTTGCATATACCGATAACGTGCTGCGTTTTGCGCTGCTGGGTTGGGTCGGCAGTGAAATGGCCTGTGGCTTTGACCCATTCTGGCGCCCGGATGTGGTGCATGCGCACGACTGGCATGCCGGTCTGGCCCCGGCGTATCTGGCGGCGCGCGGCCATCCGGCGAAATCGGTGTTCACCGTGCACAACCTGGCGTATCAAGGCATGTTTTATGCAAAGCATATGGATGACATCCAATTGCCATGGTCGTTCTTTAACGTGCACGGACTGGAGTTTAACGGGCAGATTTCTTTCCTGAAGGCCGGGTTGTACTACGCCGACCACATTACGGCGGTCAGTCCGACCTACGCGCGGGAAATTACCGAGCCGCAGTTTGCCTACGGCATGGAAGGTCTGTTGCAGCAGCGTCATCGTGAAGGACGTCTTTCCGGTGTGCTGAACGGCGTTGATGAAAAAATCTGGAGCCCGGAAACCGATCTGCTGCTGGCGTCGCGGTATACGCGTGAAACGCTGGAAGAGAAGGCGGAGAACAAACGCCAGCTACAGATCGCGATGGGACTTAAGGTTAACGACAAAGTGCCGTTATTTGCCGTAGTCAGCCGCCTGACCAGTCAGAAAGGGCTGGATCTGGTGCTGGAAGCGCTACCGGGGTTGTTAGAGCAGGGTGGACAACTGGCATTGCTTGGTGCGGGCGATCCGGTTTTACAGGAAGGTTTCCTCGCCGCGGCGGCGGAACATCCTGGACAGGTGGGCGTACAGATTGGCTATCACGAAGCCTTCTCGCACCGCATCATGGGTGGGGCCGACGTTATATTAGTCCCCAGCCGTTTTGAGCCGTGTGGCTTAACGCAG
Source organism: Citrobacter sp. RHBSTW-00986 (assembly GCF_013783065.1). Lineage (NCBI taxonomy): Bacteria > Pseudomonadati > Pseudomonadota > Gammaproteobacteria > Enterobacterales > Enterobacteriaceae > Citrobacter > Citrobacter sp. RHBSTW-00986. The sequence continues at coordinate 302,494 of NZ_CP056200.1, forward strand.
TTGTATGGACTGAAGTACGGCACGCTGCCGCTGGTGCGGCGCACCGGTGGGCTGGCTGATACGGTCTCTGACAGTTCGCTGGAAAACCTGGCGGATGGTATCGCCAGTGGGTTTGTATTTGAAGATAGTAATGCCTGGTCGCTGCTACGCGCGATCCGGCGTGCTTTCGTATTGTGGTCCCGGCCTTCGCTGTGGCGGTTTGTACAACGTCAGGCCATGACCATGGATTTTAGCTGGCAAGTCGCGGCGAAGTCATACCGTGAGCTTTACTATCGTTTGAAATAGATATCCAGGAATCACCTATATGAATGCTCCATTTACTTATGCATCGCCCACACTCAGCGTAGAGGCACTTAAGCATTCTATCGCCTACAAGCTGATGTTCACGATTGGTAAAGACCCGGTCATTGCCAATAAACATGAGTGGCTGAACGCCACGTTGTTCGCGGTGCGCGATCGTCTCGTGGAGCGCTGGCTGCGTTCTAACCGTGCGCAATTATCCCAGGAAACTCGACAGGTTTATTATCTGTCAATGGAGTTTCTGATTGGCCGCACACTTTCCAATGCACTGTTATCTTTGGGTATTTATGACGATGTCAAAAATGCGCTGGAAGGTATGGGGTTGGATCTTGAAGATCTGATCGATGAAGAAAACGACCCTGGTCTTGGCAACGGTGGCCTCGGGCGCCTGGCGGCCTGCTTCCTGGACTCACTGGCAACGTTGGGTCTGCCGGGACGCGGCTACGGTATTCGTTATGACTACGGCATGTTCAAACAGAACATTGTTGATGGCCGACAGAAAGAGTCACCGGACTACTGGCTGGAATACGGTAACCCGTGGGAATTCAAACGCCACAATACGCGCTACAAAGTGCGTTTTGGCGGGCGTATTCAGCAGGAAGGCAAGAAAACGCGCTGGATAGAAACTGAAGAGATCCTCGCGGTAGCCTACGACCAAATTATTCCCGGTTATGACACAGACGCCACCAATACGCTGCGCTTGTGGAATGCCCAGGCCAGTAGCGAAATCAACCTCGGTAAATTTAACCAGGGCGACTACTTTGCGGCGGTGGAAGATAAAAACCACTCCGAGAACGTCTCCCGCGTGCTGTATCCGGATGACTCCACCTATTCCGGACGCGAGCTGCGTTTGCGCCAGGAGTATTTCCTGGTCTCCTCCACGGTGCAGGACATCCTGAACCGTCATTATCAGCTGCACAAAACCTACGACAACCTGGCAGATAAGATCGCCATTCACCTCAACGACACCCATCCGGTACTGTCGATTCCTGAGCTGATGCGTCTACTGATCGATGAGCACAAATTCAGTTGGGATAATGCGTTTGAGGTCTGCTGCCAGGTCTTCTCGTATACCAACCACACCTTGATGAGCGAAGCGCTGGAGACCTGGCCTGTCGATATGCTGGGCAAAATTCTGCCGCGCCATCTGCAAATCATCTTTGAGATTAACGACTACTTCCTGAAGACGTTGCAGGAACAGTATCCGAACGATACCAGTCTGCTGGGACGGACGTCGATTATCGATGAATCCAATGGCCGCCGGGTGCGTATGGCATGGCTCGCAGTGGTGGTGAGCCACAAGGTTAACGGCGTTTCTGAGCTGCACTCCAACCTGATGGTACAGTCGCTGTTTGCTGACTTTGCGAAGATTTTCCCGACTCGCTTCTGTAACGTCACCAACGGCGTGACGCCGCGCCGCTGGCTGGCGCTGGCTAACCCATCGCTCTCTGAGGTACTGGATGAGAACATTGGTCGCACCTGGCGAACCGATCTCAGCCAGCTAAGTGAGCTTGAACAGCACTGCGATTACCCGCTAGTAAATCAGGCGGTGCGCCGTGCGAAGCTGGAGAATAAAAAGCGTCTGGCAACGCTCATTGCCCAGCAGCTTAACGTGGTGGTGAACCCGAAATCGTTGTTTGATGTGCAGATCAAGCGTATTCACGAGTACAAACGCCAGTTGATGAACGTGCTGCATGTGATCACCCGCTACAACCGCATTAAGGCCGATCCTGACGCCGAGTGGGTGCCGCGCGTGAATATCTTCGCCGGTAAAGCGGCTTCGGCCTATTATATGGCGAAGCACATCATTCACCTGATCAACGATGTCGCGAAAGTGATCAACAACGATCCGCAAATTGGTGACAAGCTGAAAGTGGTGTTTATTCCTAACTACAGCGTCAGCCTGGCGCAGGTGATTATTCCTGCTGCCGACCTGTCTGAGCAGATTTCGCTGGCCGGGACCGAAGCCTCTGGTACCAGTAATATGAAGTTTGCCCTCAACGGCGCGCTGACCATTGGGACGCTGGACGGTGCCAACGTCGAGATGCTGGAGCATGTGGGCGCAGAAAATATCTTTATCTTTGGTAATACGGCGGAAGAGGTCGAAGCCTTACGCAGCCAGGGCTACAAGCCGCGTGAGTATTACGAGAAAGACGAAGAGCTGCACCAGGTGCTGACGCAGATTGGCAGCGGTGTATTCAGCCCTGAGGAGCCGGGGCGCTATCGTGACCTGGTTGACTCGCTGATCAACTTTGGCGACCACTATCAGGTTCTGGCGGATTATCGCAGCTACGTTGACTGCCAGGATAAGGTTGACGAACTGTATCGCCACCCGGAAGAGTGGACCACCAAGTCGATGATTAATATCGCCAACATGGGCTACTTCTCGTCGGACAGGACGATCAAAGAGTACGCCGAAAACATCTGGCATATCGACTCGGTGCGGTTGTAACAAGGGCAGGACTATCTGTAGGCCGGGTAAGGCGTTAGCCGCCATCCGGCAAAAGGCCCGGTAGCGCTGACGCTTACCGGGCCTACAGTTTTATATCGAGTGTCTTAAGACGCCAGCGACAGCTGCTGTTTCTCAATGTACTCCGCCAGCCACTGGGTCATGCGCGACTGCTGTTCAGCGTTCAGCCACATACCTTCTTTCGTGCGACGCCACAGCGCATCTTCCGCACGGCGCACCCATTCGTGATCGACCAGATATTTCAGCTCGGCCTCATAGAACTCATGACCGAAGTCTTCACCTAACTCAGCAAGCGAGGTGGCTTCCCCGATAATCCATTCGGTGTTACTGCCGTAGGTGCGCGAATAATGGCGCGCCAGCGACTCGGTCAGGAACGGGTAGCGACGGCGCAGTTTGGCCGCGTAATCTTCACGATCGCCGCCGATGTCACCGCCTGGCAGAATGCACTCTTTTGTCCACGCCGGACCGATTCCCTGATAGTACGACGCCAGTTTTTCCATCGCGTGTTCGGCCAGCTTACGATAGGTCGTCAGCTTACCACCAAAGACCGACAGCAGCGGCGCTTTGCCGTTTTCGTCGTGGATATCCAGCGTGTAATCACGGGTGATAGCCTGCGGCGAGTCGGACTCGTCATCGCACAGCGGACGTACGCCCGAGTAGGTCCAGACGATATCGTCACGGCCCAGCTGTTTCTTAAAGTGCGCGTTGTAGACCTTCAGCAGGTAATTGATTTCACTCTCATCAATTTTTACCGCTTTCGGATCGCCTTTGTATTCGACGTCAGTCGTCCCGATGATCGAGAATTCGTCCATCCATGGGATGACAAACACAATACGTTTATCTTCGTTTTGCAGAATATAAGCTTGCTTCTGGGTATGGACGCGCGGCACCACGATGTGGCTGCCTTTAATCAGACGAATACCGTACGGCGATGGCAGATGCATGCCGTCGTCGAAGAACTCTTTCACCCATGGGCCGGTGGCATTGACCAGACCACGCGCCTGCCAGGTGTGCTTTTTACCGGTATCGATATCTTCAGCTTCAACAATCCACAAACCGTTTTCACGGCGAGCGGAGGTAGCGCGAGTGCGGGTTAACACCTCTCCGCCTTTGCGTACGACCATTTGGGCGTTTGCCAAAACCAGTCGCGCATCGTCTACCCAGCAGTCGGAATATTCGAAACCGCGCACAATCTCAGGTTTCATTACGGAATCTGCGCCAAAACGCAAACCGGTCGAACTCGGCAAACTGGTGCGTTTGCCCAGATGATCGTACATAAACAGACCAATGCGGATCATCCACGCTGGACGCAGGTGCGGGCGATGGGGCAGACGAAAGCGCATCGGGAAGGCGATATGCGGTGCCATTTTCAACAACACCTCACGTTCGGCCAGCGCTTCGCTCACCAGGCGAAATTCGTAGTGTTCCAGGTAGCGCAGGCCACCGTGGATGAGTTTGGAGCTAGCGGAAGAGGTGGCGCAGGCTAAATCCTGCGCTTCCAGCATCAGCACGGATAAACCGCGTCCAGCGGCATCTGCCGCGATACCGGCACCGTTGATGCCTCCACCTATCACAATCAGATCTTTGGTTTCCATGCTGGCCTCTCGCACTTTCGTTATAGCTCATTAATGTTCGTTATCGAGCATAATAGCAAAGAATCGCGCCATTGGTAACATCGGATAAACAATTTACAGTGATACATATAACATTATGGCGTTTAACTGCCGTCGGGACGTACACTAAGAAGTAACATGTCTGAAAAGCGTCACCTGCAATATAAAGAAGAGAGAGCAATGGATCAGTTTGAATGTATTAATGTCGAAGAAGCGCATCAGAAGCTGCACCAGGGGACCGCGGTGTTAGTGGATATCCGCGACCCGCAAAGCTATGCGATGGGTCACGCTCCACAGGCGTTTCATCTGACGAACGACACGCTGGGGTCATTTATGCGCGAGCATGATTTCGACACCGCCGTGTTAGTAATGTGTTATCACGGCAACAGCAGTAAAGGCGCGGCGCAATATCTTCTTCAGCAGGGCTATGACGCGGTTTACAGTGTTGACGGCGGCTTCGACGCCTGGCATCGACATTTTCCGGCAGAAGTGGCATACGGTTCGTAAGACTATACCCAAATTAATTCGAGTTGCATCGCGACGGCGACGCAGCGAATCTCCGGGAGCGTACGAACAGTACGTGACCGGAGTGAGTGAGGAAAGCCAACAAAGATGCAGCTCGAAGTAAGAAGGGTATATATACTGTCCTCTTTTGTGTGGAATAAGCGACAGCAACCATGTTGATGATTACCTCTTTTGCTAACCCCCGCGTGGCGCAGGCATTTGTTGATTATATGGCGACACAGGGCGTTATCCTGACGATTCAACAACATCAGCAAACGGATGTCTGGCTGGCGGATGAGTCCCAGGCTGAGCGCGTGCATGCTGAGCTGGCGCGGTTTCTGGAGAATCCAGGCGATCCGCGTTACCTCGCGGCAAGCTGGCAGTCGGGTCATACCGACAGCGGTCTGCGCTACCAGCGTTATCCGTTCCTGGCCACATTGCGCGAACGCGCAGGCCCGGTAACCTGGGTGGTGATGGCCGCGTGTGTGCTGATCTTTATCGCGATGAACACGCTGGGCGACCAGACCGTGATGCTCTGGCTGGCATGGCCGTTTGACCCTTCGCTGAAATTTGAATTCTGGCGTTATTTCACCCACGCTTTTATGCACTTCTCGCTGATGCATATTCTGTTCAACCTGCTGTGGTGGTGGTATCTCGGTGGTGCGGTAGAAAAGCGTCTGGGCAGCGGAAAACTGATTGTAATTACCGTGATCAGCGCCCTGCTAAGCGGCTACGTTCAGCAGAAATTTAGCGGCCCGTGGTTTGGTGGGCTGTCTGGCGTGGTATATGCGCTGATGGGTTATGTGTGGTTGCGCGGCGAGCGCGATCCACAAAGTGGTATTTTCCTGCAGCGTGGTTTGATTATCTTTGCTTTGATCTGGATTGTTGCCGGCTGGTTTGATGTGTTCGGCATGTCGATGGCGAACGGCGCACATATCGCCGGGCTGGCCGTGGGTCTGGCAATGGCGTTTGCCGATACTATGAATGTACGAAAACGAACGTAATTTCAGGGAACAATAATGAAGCAAACACAACGACATGACGCGATCATCGAGCTGGTAAAGAAACAAGGATACGTCAGTACTGAGGAGCTGGTGGAGCATTTCTCCGTCAGCCCGCAGACGATTCGCCGCGATCTTAACGATCTGGCCGATCAGAACATGATTTTGCGCCATCACGGTGGCGCGGCGCTGCCCTCCAGCTCGGTCAACACCCCGTGGCATGACCGTAAAGCGACACAGACGGCGGAAAAAGAGCGCATTGCCCGCAAAGTTGCCACGCAGATCCCGAACGGTTCTACGTTGTTCATTGATATCGGCACCACGCCGGAAGCGGTGGCTCACGCGCTGCTCAATCACAGCAATTTACGCATTGTGACCAACAACCTCAATGTGGCGAATACGCTGATGGCGAAAGAGGATTTTCGCATCATACTCGCCGGTGGCGAACTGCGTAGCCGCGACGGCGGTATTATGGGCGAAGCGACCCTCGACTTTATTTCTCAGTTCCGCCTGGACTTCGGCATCTTAGGGATTAGCGGTATCGATAGCGATGGCTCCCTGCTGGAGTTTGATTATCACGAAGTTCGCACCAAGCGCGCGATTATTGAGAATTCACGGCATGTGATGCTGGTGGTGGATCACTCGAAGTTTGGGCGTAACGCGATGGTGAATATGGGCAGTATCAGCATGGTGGATGCGGTGTATACCGACACGCTGCCGCCAGCTGGCGTGATGCAGGTTATTGCGGACCATCATATTCAGTTAGAGCTGTGCTAAGTTAATTCCAGGCCTGATAAGCGTAGCGTATCAGGCATTAACTAAACCCCATACCCCATCATTTTCAGCAGTTTCTGCGCATGTTGCACCGCATCCTGGCGGTGTGCGACGCCGAGCTTTTGATACAAATTGCGGATGTGCGTCTTGATGGTCGTTGCCGCGACGGCTAATTCTCCGGCGATCTGCTCGTTGCTGTAGCCCGAATAAATCAGTCCCAGAACCTGCCATTCGCGCTGGGTCAGCGGGCTGGTGCGGATAAGCTCCGGTACTTCCGGGTGAGTAAGCAGACGCTCAACGAACCCTTCATCGAAGTGGGCGAATTTATGGCGGTGATGCTGGTTAATTTCACGCAAAATACGCTGGGCGCGGTGCTGATCGAGTTCCGGTAAGGTATTGAGCTGAATCAGCTGACGCAGTTGCTGCGCCATGGCCTCACCTTCAATGACAAAGTGACTGATAAATCCGGTGCGGTTCGCCAGCTGCAGCGCGTCGAGTAACACGCGCTGTGCGTCATTTTTGCGTCCTGCCTGCCAGTAGAGCTGATTAAGCAGCAGCAGGTTACGGTTCAGATCGCTCATCAGGCGCAGATTGCGCGCATTTTCATTCAACTCTTCCAGCACAATCTCAGCCGGTTCAAACTCGCCCAGCAGGATCTGCGCGCGGGCGATGTTGCGCCACTGGCTTTGCAGAAAGTGGTTATTGGCGAATTCCGGTTTCGGCGTGTGGCGCAGCCAGTTGGCGGCCGAGTTTTTGTCGCCCACCATTTGCCAGTAAATCACCCGTACCTTATCGGCGTTCGAGATCCAGTCACTGTGATAGTGACCGTTACCCAGCAGGTTTTCCAGGCGGTTGAGCAGGCTACGCGCATTATCCAGATCCCCCCGGGCCAGCGAACATTGAATCAGCAGCGCCAGGCACTGTAGCTGTTGCTGCGGCTGGAATGTGGAAAGCAGTTCAATACCCGAGCGGGCAGACGCTTCCGATTCGTCCAGGCGCGCCCATGCCCACAGCAGCTGCGCGCGAATACGCACCAGGAACTCGTGCATCGGCAACTGTTCCAGATGCTGCTCTTTGATCAGCTGAAACGCTTTTTCCTGAGTCTCCCAGGCGGCCTGTAAAAAGCCCTGGGCAAACAAAATTTCGCTTTGCTGGATTAAACTCCACAGTGCGTAATGCCAGACGTCATGGTGGCGCGCCATTTGCTCGGTTTGCTGCATCAACGCCAGAGAACGCGTGAGATCGCCCTTACAGTGCAGGACTTCACCATGTACCGAGGTGGCGACGATACGGCTATAGAACCAGGCGATGGGTAACTCATCCAGCGCCAGCTTTGCCAGGCGCTCGGCTTCGTCAGGATTGCCGTCGTTAATCGCGACCTGCGCACGCAGGGCGTTAAATTCGGCGTGCAGCGTCGGTTCCATGTCGCCTTTCATTTCCTGCTCAGCGCGTGCCAGCAGGGTATTAACCTCGCCGTAGCGGTGCTGGCTTTGCATCAGCCAGGCTTGCAGCAGAACCAGACGCGGATTTTCCAGCAGACTTTCCCACGGCAGGGCTTTCAGCGACTCTTCCAGTAATGTCAGTTCGCTGTGGTTAAACAGTCCCCACGCATGGTTAAGCAGGATATCGCGTAGCATATGCGCGTCGCCTGCCGCCAGCGCGTGGTGGATAGCTTCGCTGGGGAAACCTTGCGCCATCCAGCTTTCAGCGGCGGCGCGGTGTATTTCGGGCAGTTCGCTTGCCAGCTCCCACTGACAGCGCTGGCGTAAAAAGCTGCCAAACAGCGGGTGATAGCTGAACCACTCCCCGACGTCATCCATCCGCTGCAAGAATAATCCCTGGCGCTCAATCTCCTCCAGCCGCATCTGGCCGTTTTTTTCCCCGGTGACCCGGACGATCAGTGCGTCGTTCATTGAGCGCAGAATGGCGCTTTTCAGCAGGAAATGACGGGTGCCGAGGTCGACGCTGTCCAGCACTTCATCAACCAGATAATCGGACAGATGGCTGGCGTTGATCCCGGCGAGGCGGCGTGCGGACTGGTGTGCAGAGTGGTTGTTCTGGCGGGCGGAGAGGGCAATCAGCTGTAACGCCGTGGCCCAGCCAGCAACGTCATCGCACATCCGGCTGCTTTCTGCCGCTTCGATAGGCGAGGACAAACGTCGATCGAAAAATTGTTTGGCTTCCTGGTGGTTAAACGCCAGCTGTTGGCTGCCTATCTCCAGCAACTGATCGCGTACTCGCAGGTTGGCAATACCCAACTGCGGCAGGTTGCGCGACAGCACGACCAGCGTGAGGTTCTCAGGCTGATGACGCAGGAAGAAACGCATCGCTTCGTGAATTGCCGGATTGGAGATGAGATGATAATCATCCACTACCAGGTAGAGCGGGCGGTGCCACTCGGCCAGTTCAATAAATAGCTGCGCAAACAGTGACGTCAGGCTAGCGTATTGGCGCTTTTGCACCATCGCTTCGCTGGTGGTGCAGTGTCCACCGGTTGCCTGCTGGATAGCGGCGATCAGATAGCTGGCAAAGCGCTCTTGCTGATTATCGCCTTCATCCAGAGAGTACCAGCCTAATTCGTTCTTCCCCGCTGCCCATTGTGAAACCAACGTCGTTTTTCCATAACCAGCAGGACTTGTTATCAGGGCAAGCCTGAAATTGTTCGCGCCGGAAAGTTTAGCCAACAGGCGCTCACGAACCACCGTATGGTCGAGTCGAACCGGACGACTTAATTTAGACGGAATCAACATAAGTTAGTCACTTCACTGTGTGAAAATGGGGAAAAATGATTTTTTTTGCGCTTCGTAATTAATAGATATAAGGTCGGCCAGATTAGTGTTTTATGCAAGCTAAGCGGACTTTTTGTGTGTCTGATTTTGCACTATGTCACAAATCTAAACATCTATTACATTAATTGCTTTAAAGAGTCACAACAGGCGTGGCGACTGGATCCGTCGGTATTTTGGCTGAGCCGAAAAATACCTCCCTTTTTATAAGGTTACTCAGTTGCTTAATGTAAAGAGCCGAATTTTGTGGCCGACTTAAAAGTTTTATGTGAATTATCTTATCCACCTTGGATATTTCAGGTTAGAAACTATTTCTCTGTTTACAGATTGTTTCCCATCGTCACCCCTCTATTTGATATTGTCGATTTATCTCTTGTTATTAATGCGTCGTCCGTTGGGCATTACAGGGACGTTATGCCGGACTTACGCGAATTTACGGGCGATAACACCCTCTTTAAGTGGCAGCGATCACACTTTTATGCTCATCCCCGCTCCTCCTCCCTGCCTAATCCGTGCCAGGATGAGGAAGGTCAACAACGAGCCTGGCAAACTAGCGATAACGTTGTTTTATTACCTAAGGATCTGGAACCCCTATGTCACAGCCTACTTTCAACAAAGATCAATTTCAGGCTGCCCTGACGCGTCAGTGGCAGCGCTTCGGTTTACTGTCGGCTCAAGAAATGACGTCGCGCCAGAGGTGGCAGGCAGTGAGTGGGGCGTTGGCTGAGTTACTCAGCGCCCAGCCTGCGGCGAAGCCGGCAAAAAATCAGCGCCATGTTAACTACATCTCGATGGAGTTTTTGATTGGCCGTCTGACCGGCAACAACTTACTCAATCTCGGCTGGTATCAGGCGGTGAGCGATGAGCTGAAAGCGCATGACGTCAACCTGACCGACCTGCTGGAAGAAGAGATCGACCCGGCGCTGGGTAATGGTGGATTGGGGCGCCTGGCGGCCTGCTTCCTTGATTCGATGGCGACAGTCGGTCAATCTGCGACGGGCTATGGTCTCAACTACCAGTACGGCCTGTTCCGTCAGTCATTTGCCGATGGGCAGCAGATGGAAGCCCCGGATGACTGGCATCGCGGCAGCTATCCGTGGTTCCGTCACAACGAGGCACTGGATGTGCAAGTAGGGATTGGCGGCAAGGTCACCAAAGAAGGGCACTGGGAGCCGGGGTTTGTTATCACCGGCCAGGCCTGGGATCTACCGGTTCTCGGCTACCGTAACGGCGTGGCGCAACCGCTGCGTCTGTGGCAGGCCAGCCACGCGCATCCGTTTAACCTGACCAAATTTAATGACGGCGATTTCCTGCGCGCAGAGCAGCAGGGCATCGACGCTGAAAAACTGACCAAAGTGCTGTACCCGAACGACAACCACACCGCGGGTAAAAAGCTGCGCCTGATGCAGCAATACTTCCAGTGCGCTTGCTCCGTAGCTGACATTCTGCGCCGCCATCATCTGGCAGGGCGTAAACTGCATGAGCTGGCTGATTTTGAGGTGATTCAGCTCAACGATACTCACCCGACCATCGCCATCCCTGAGCTACTGCGTGTGCTGATTGATGAGCACCAGATGAGCTGGGACGATGCGTGGGCTATTACCAGTAAGACCTTTGCTTATACCAACCACACTTTGATGCCAGAGGCGCTGGAGTGCTGGGACGAGAAGCTGGTGAAAGCACTACTGCCGCGCCATATGCAAATCATCAAAGAGATTAATGACCGCTTTAAGAAGCTGGTCGATAAAACCTGGCCGGGTGACGCTGAAGTTTGGGCGAAGCTGGCGGTGGTGCACAACAAACAGGTGCGTATGGCCAACATGTGCGTGGTCAGCGGCTTTGCGGTTAACGGCGTGGCGGCGCTGCACTCCGATTTGGTGGTGAAGGATCTGTTCCCGGAATATCATCAGCTCTGGCCGAACAAATTCCATAACGTCACTAACGGGATTACTCCGCGTCGCTGGATTAAGCAGTGCAACCCGGCACTTGCCGCGCTGCTGGATAAATCGCTGAAAAAAGAGTGGGCCAACGACCTCGATCAGTTGATTAACCTGGAAAAATACGCCGACGACGCGAAGTTTCGTCAGCAGTATCGTGACATCAAGCTGGCGAACAAAGCGCGTCTGGTGAAGTTTATTAAAGCGCGTACCGGTATTGAGATAACGACAAACGCTCTCTTTGATATTCAGATTAAACGCCTGCATGAGTACAAGCGTCAGCACCTCAACCTGCTGCATATTCTGGCGTTATACAAAGAAATCCGTGAGAACCCGCAGGCCGATCGCGTGCCGCGCGTATTCCTGTTTGGCGCGAAAGCCGCTCCGGGTTACTACCTGGCGAAAAATATCATCTTCGCCATTAACAAGGTTGCAGAAACCATCAATAACGACCCGCAAGTGGGCGACAAGCTGAAGGTCGTATTCCTGCCGGATTATTGTGTCTCGGCGGCGGAAATGTTGATCCCAGCGGCGGATATCTCTGAGCAAATCTCCACCGCAGGGAAAGAGGCTTCCGGCACCGGTAACATGAAGCTGGCGCTGAACGGTGCGTTAACCGTCGGTACGCTGGATGGCGCAAACGTCGAAATCGCCGAGAAGGTAGGTGACGAGAATATCTTTATCTTTGGTCATACCGTGGAAGAGGTGAAGGCGCTCAAGGCCAAAGGGTACGACCCGGTGAAATGGCGTAAGAAAGATAAAGTGCTGGATGCTGTTCTGAAAGAGCTGGAAAGCGGGAAGTACAGCGACGGCGATAAACATGCCTTCGACCAGATGCTGCACAGTATCGGCAAGCAGGGCGGTGACCCGTATCTGTTAATGGCGGACTTCGCGGCCTATGTTGAAGCCCAGAAGCAGGTTGACGTGTTGTATCGTGACCAGGAAGCCTGGACCCGGGCGGCGATACTGAATACCGCGCGTTGCGGCATGTTCAGTTCGGATCGCTCCATCCGCGATTATCAGACTCGTATCTGGCAGGCGAAACGTTAAGGAATCGCGATGGAAAGCAAACGTCTGGATAATGCCGCGTTGGCGGCGGGGATCAGCCCCAATTACATTAATGCCCACGGTAAACCGCAGTCTATTGGCGTCGAAACCAAGCGGCGTTTGCTTGACGCTATGCATCGCTCCACCGCCACCGCTCAGGTGGCGGTGACCCCGGTGCCGAATGTCATGGTTTATACCGCTGGTAAGAAAATGCCGCTGGCAGTTGAGGGACGCGGAGAGTTTACCTGGCTGCTGACCACCGAAGAGGGCGTGCAGCACAAAGGGCATGCCGTCGGCGGTAAATCGTTCAACCTTCCGGCGAAGCTGCCGGAAGGGTATCACACGATTACCCTCACCCAGGGGGAGTTGCGTACCCATTGCCGCATCATCGTCGCGCCGAAACGCTGCTATGAGCCGCAGGCTCTGTTAGCCGGGCAGAAGCTGTGGGGCGCATGCGTTCAGCTCTATACCCTGCGTTCAGAAAAAAACTGGGGGATTGGCGACTTTGGCGATCTCCGTGCCATGCTGGTGGATGTGGCGCAACGCGGCGGCGCGTTTATCGGCCTGAATCCGATTCACGCGCTGTATCCGGCGAACCCGGAGAGTGCCAGTCCGTACAGCCCGTCGTCACGCCGCTGGTTGAACGTTATTTATATAGATGTGAACGCAGTAGACGATTTTCGCCTGAGTAAAGAGGCGCAGGCCTGGTGGCAGAAACCCGCGACTCAGCAAGCTCTGCAACGCGCGCGTGATACCGAGTGGGTTGATTATTCTGCCGTTACCGCATTGAAGATGACAGCGCTGCGTATGGCATGGAAAAGCTTCTCTGCACGTGACGATGAGCAGATGGCGGCATTTCGCCAGTTTGTGATTCAGGAAGGGGATAGCCTGTACTGGCAGGCGGCCTTTGATGCACTGCATGCGCATCAGGTGAAAGAGGACGCACTGCGCTGGGGCTGGCCGGTGTGGCCGCAAGCTTTCCAGTCGGTGGATTCGCCAGAGGTAAAACGCTTTTGCGAAGAGAATCGTGATGAAGTGGATTTCTACCTGTGGTTGCAGTGGCTGGCGTATACCCAGTTTGCTGATTGCTGGAAAACCAGCCAGGGCTTTGCGATGCCGATTGGATTATATCGCGATCTGGCTGTCGGCGTGGCCGAAGGCGGGGCGGAAACCTGGTGCGACCGCGAGTTGTATTGCCTGAAAGCCTCGGTTGGCGCACCGCCGGATATTCTCGGTCCGCTCGGGCAAAACTGGGGATTGCCGCCGATGGATCCGCATATCATCACGGCACGCGCTTACGAACCGTTTATCGAACTGCTGCGTGCCAATATGCAGAACTGCGGTGCGTTGCGTATCGACCATGTTATGTCGATGCTGCGTCTGTGGTGGATCCCTTACGGCGAAACTGCCGATCACGGCGCCTACGTGCATTATCCGGTCGACGATCTGCTTTCAATTCTGGCGCTGGAAAGTAAACGTCATCACTGCATGGTAATTGGTGAAGATCTGGGGACTGTGCCGGTAGAGATCGTCAGCAAGCTGCGTGACAGCGGCGTGTACTCCTACAAAGTGCTTTATTTTGAGAATGACCATGAGAAAAACTTCCGCGCGCCGAAAGCGTACCCGGAACAATCAATGGCAGTCGCGGCGACGCATGACCTTCCTACGCTTAAAGGTTATTGGGATAGCGGCGATCTGACGCTGGGTAAGGCGCTGGGTCTGTACCCGGATGAAGTCGTGCTGCGTGGGCTGTATCAGGACAGAGAACTGGCGAAACAGGGGCTGCTGGACGCACTGCACAAATACGGGTGCCTGCCAAAACGTGCTGGTCACAAGGCGTCACTGATGTCGATGACGCCGATTCTTAATCGCGGCATGCAACGCTACATCGCTGACAGCAACAGTGCGCTGTTGGGCCTGCAACCGGAAGACTGGCTGGATATGGCTGAGCCGGTCAATATTCCCGGGACCAGCGACCAGTACAAAAACTGGCGGCGTAAGCTCACCGCCACGCTGGAGCAGATGTTTGCTGATGACGGTGTGAACAAGCTGATTAAGGATTTGGATAAGCGCCGAAAAGCGGCCGCGAAGAAGAAGTAATAAAGCCGGGGATTTCCCCGGCTTTATTAGGGTGATAGCAGGTAGGCCGGGTAAGCGAAGCGCCACCCGGCACAGTTTTATCAGACCACCATACCCAGCAGCAGACACCCTACCAGACCGCAGACGGAGATAATGGTTTCCAGCATTGACCATGACTTGATGGTTTCACCGATGGTCAAGTTGAAGTACTCCTTGAACAACCAGAAGCCTGGATCGTTCACGTGGGAGAAAATGACGGAACCGGAACCAACCGCAATAACCATTAGCTCAGGGCTTACGCCGGTCGTTGCAATCAGCGGTGCCACAATCCCACCAGCGGTGATCGCTGCAACGGTTGCGGAGCCCAGTGCGATACGCAGTACCGCAGCGATAGACCATGCCATCAGCAGCGGAGAAACGTTTGAACCGTGCATCATTGACGCGATGTACTTGTCCACGCCGCTATCCACCAGGACCTGTTTGAAGGCACCGCCACCACCAATGATCAACAGCATCATCGCGATGATTTTGATGGAGGACACCAGCGTGTCGTTGATCTGATCCATCGAACGTCCACGGTTCAGACCAAAAGTGAACATCGCAATCAGCACCGCGATAAGCGTTGCCATGACCGGGTCACCCAGGAATTCTGCCACCGTCAGGAAAGCGTGGCCTTTTGGCAGAATCATCTCCGCTACGGCGCGCATCGCCATCAGGATAACCGGTACCAGGGAGGTCCAGACGCTGACGCCAAAGCCAGGCATCTCTTCTTCGGTAAACGTTTTCGCGCTGTACAGACCTTCCGGGATTGGCTTATCGATGCCTTTCAGGAAGCGAGCGTACACCGGACCGGCGAGAATAACGGTCGGGATTGCCAGAATCGTACCAAACAGCAGGGTTTTACCCATATCTGCATGGAAAATGGTGGCAATAGCGGTCGGGCCTGGGTGCGGCGGCAGGAAGCCGTGAGTTACGGACAGCGCAGCAGCCATCGGCACGCCAACATACAGCAGCGGGATGTTGGCAGCAGCGGCGATGGTGAACACCAGCGGCAGCATCAGCACGAAGCCGACTTCGTAGAACAGGGCAAAACCGACGGTGAAGCCGGTTAATACCACCGCCCACTGAATATGTTTTTTGCCGAATTTAGCAATCAGGGTGGTTGCGATGCGCTGTGCGCCGCCGCAGTCCGCCAGCATTTTGCCCAGCATGGCGCCAAAACCCATAATCAGGGCGAGGCTGCCAAGGGTTCCGCCGACGCCGGCTTTAATCGAACCGATGACTTTATCCAGTGGCATCCCTTGCATCAATCCGACAGCAAGCGCCACCAGGACGAGAGCGATGAAACCGTTCATTTTGAAACGGATCATCAGGAGGAGTAACAAGATTACACCGATAGCAACGATGACTAATGGCATGATTTACCTGGCCTTTACTTTGTTATGGGTAACGTCAGTGTTTAAATGACAAATTCCGATTGTCCCGACCGGGAACAGAGCATTCTCAGCACCAATGCTGGTTGCCTTCAAAACTAATCAGTTTAGCTGGCTGTTATGTGTGTGTTAGGTGCTGATGCGAATGATACGGGTAACATGCGGCGCTTGAAAATCACCTGGGCAGGCAAAATTTAAATTATGAGAGGCTGGTCAAATTATGAGGGGGATTGTTGCAGGAAATATGCGGAAAAATGCAAGGTTGTAGGCCGGATAAAGCGATTACGCTGCCATCCGGCATCAATGCCCGATGGCGGCGCGGATGCGTCTTAACGGGCCTACGGAAACTCTACAGGTTGAGGCGTTAGTAGTAAGAGTGCTCGCCGCGCTGGTGTTCGGTTAAATCGCGAACGCCTTTCAGTTCAGGGAATTCAGCCAGCAGCTGTTTCTCGATACCTTCTTTCAGCGTTACATCCACCATTGAACAGCCGTTACATCCGCCGCCAAACTGCAGAATAGCGTAGCCTTCATCGGTGATTTCCATCAGAGAGACGCGACCACCGTGACCTGCCAGCTGTGGGTTGATCTGCGATTGCAGCATGTACTCCACGCGTTCCATCAGCGGCGCATCATCGGCAACTTTACGCATTTTGGCGTTTGGTGCTTTCAGGGTCAGCTGGGAGCCTAACTGGTCGGTAACGAAATCGATTTCTGCATCTTCCAGATACGGTGCGCTCAGTTCATCAACATATGCGGTCAGCAGGTCAAATTTAATGGCGGTGTCGGTTGCTTCCACGGCGTCCGGCGGACAATAAGAAACGCCGCATTCAGCGTTAGGCGTGCCGGGATTAATCACAAATACGCGGATTTGTGTCCCTTCTTCCTGATTTGCCAGCAGTTTGGCAAAGTGCGCTTGTGCAGCATCGGAAATATGGATCATAGTAATGGCCTAATAGTTGACTATTTTACTTGGTTATAATACGCCCATCATCGAGGCTCTACAAGGTTCGACACAGGCACCATACCTGGACAGTCGCCGCGCCGTTGCGTAAAAGCAGCTGCGCGATTTCCGCGACGGTACTTCCGGTAGTGACGACATCATCCACAATGACCATATGGAGTCCCTGCACTGGCAATTCAAGGCGAAAGGCGTTTTTCAGGTTACGTTTACGTAATCGGGCGCTGAGATGGTGCTGTGTGGCGGTTGCCCGAACCCGCGTGATGGCCCGGCTGTCCCAGTCGCAACCCAGCCAGCGTGCCAGGGGACGACACAGTAAGTCGCTCTGATTAAACCCTCTGCGCCAGTGCCGACGTTGCCAGAGCGGGACGCTGACGAGCCTGTCCGGCAGAGGAAGACCGCTGACGCGCCGGGCCTGTAATACCTCCAGCAACAGCAAGCGTGAAAGAGCGGGGGCCATTTCGCCACGTCGGGAAAACTTGAGCTGGTGGATAAGCCCGCTCAATGGCGGAGCATAGTCGCTGACGGTAACCAGTCGCTGCCACGGCGGTGGTTTTTGCAGACAGCGCCCGCAGGGAACGACGGTATGTGCGGCAGGGAGTCCACATTGAGGACACCGGCTGACGTGCTGATGCGTTGCCCGTGTGCAGACTGAACAGATCCCCCAATGCCCTAACGTCAGGGGCATTCGGCATAGCCAGCACAATCCCGGTACTGTTAGCATAGAAGCATCCTTTCAGGCTAAAAGAGAACAATAACTGATGAATGACATCTGGTGGCAGACCCAGGGTTCGGGAAATTGCCATCTTGTGCTGCTGCACGGATGGGGACTGAATGCGCAAGTGTGGCATTGCATAAGCGAGGAATTGAGTTCGCATTTCACGCTGCATCTTGTCGACTTACCGGGATTTGGTCGCAGCCAGGGGGTCGGCGCAATGTCGCTGGAAGAGATGGCTGAGCGGGTATTAAAACAGGCACCGGAGAAAGCCATCTGGCTTGGCTGGAGTCTGGGCGGGCTGGTCGCAAGCCAGGTGGCGTTAACCCATCCTGAACGTGTTCAGGCGCTGGTGACCGTGGCGTCTTCCCCTTGCTTTAGCGCGCGCGACGAGTGGCCGGGTATCAAGCCAGAAGTGCTGGCAGGTTTCCAGCAGCAGTTGAGCGAAGATTTCCAGCGTACGGTGGAACGTTTTCTGGCGTTGCAGACGATGGGCACGGACACTGCGCGTCAGGATGCGCGAGCACTGAAGAAAACAGTGCTGGCGTTACCCATGCCGAAGGTCGAGGTGCTCAATGGCGGACTGGAGATCCTGAAAACGGTCGATCTGCGTGAGCCTCTGTGCGCTGTGGACATGCCTTTTCTGCGGTTGTACGGCTATCTCGATGGACTGGTTCCGCGCAAAGTGGTCCCAATGCTCGATGCCCTGTGGCCGCATAGCGAGTCGTTGATATTTGCTAAAGCGGCGCATGCACCGTTTATCTCGCATCCTGCAGAGTTCTGCGCAGCGCTGGTGGCGTTAAAAAAACGCTTATAAATCTGTTGTGTTGCCCGGTAGAGCCACGCTTACCGGGCTTGAGATTAATGGCTACGCGTAGCCAGATCCTCAGCGGTCAGTCCGGTAATTCTGAAGATGGTCAGCGGGTCGATACCATCAGCCTGCAGGGTTGATGCAATACGTAAAGCTTCCTCTCGTTTACCTTGTTGCAAGCCCGTTTGTAACCCCTCTTGTAACCCTTTCATATGACCTTCCTGAAGACCATTAAGATGCCCTTCTTGTCGTAATCTTTCGGCGATAGTCATCAACTTTTCCTTATGTTGGGGTAAACGTTCGGCGACCTCATGAAGAAACTCGGTAAAATGTGCGGTGTCCCCGACCTGCATTAGATAATTAAACAAGGCTTTCAACTGGCTGTCATTAGCGTGTCCTTTAATAAGCAGGATGGCCAGTTTTTCTACCAGCCCCATCAAATCGCGTTTACGAATATGTTTTTGGATGAGTTCCAATAGCGCCATCTGGCGATGCTGCATGATCTCGTCATCGGGAACCACGGTGATATCGATCAGTGGAAACGCTGCGGTATAAAGTTGTCTGGCGGCCTTTGGGTCGTCAAATTCGTCCAGCCAGCAGAGTGAGTAGGGGTATGGGCTGGCCGCGCCATGATAAAAAAGCATGGGTATCACCAGCGGAAGTTTCTTGTGACCTGCAGCCAAATGACGATGCATGACCGCAATGGCATAACGCATCAGCCGAAATGCCATATGGGCATCGGCAGTGCTCTGATGCTCAATGATGGTGTAAATATAGCCATCGCCTTCGCGGGTTTTTAATGACCACAGCACATCGGAATAGTACGCGCGCAAATCGTCCTCAATAAAGCTGCCCGATTCCAGTTGTAGCGTGTTCAGATCGCACAGTTTTTGCAAAGAGGCTGGAAGATGGAGCCGAAGAAAGTCGCGTGCGGTAGCAGGGTGGTTTAAGAACGTTTTAAAAATCGCGTCATGCGGCGTAGCAGTCGTGTCAGTATTCATGGCGATCCGTCACCTGAGAAACAAGATGACGAGACTCTACTTCCCTGGTCGCCAGTAATCATTCACGAGTTGATAACGATGCGCGACAGGCTGGAGGATAGATCTGCTTTGCTGAAACAGAGACATCTTTGTGGAATCCATTACGCAAAAAGCCGGATATCAGCATAAAAGCTTTATCCGGCCAGGACGTTTGCAGTCATTTTTAGACCGGAAGCGTAGCGCCATCCGGCATCGAACTAGCGCAAAGCCCACCACTCGCGCAGGCAGGCTTTACCTTCCGGACAACTCTTGCAGCTTCCGGAAAGACACCCGTCGGCATCGTCCTGAATCCGCACCGCTTTACCCATCTTTTCTAACTGATTCAGCATGGCGTCAATCATGGGCTGCGGGGTGTGCAGCGTGTGGCTAATTTGAGTTGCCTCCATGCGTCCCCGCAAAGCCAATAAATCACGAACCTGAATAAGCGATGCCATTGTCGATAACCTTAGTGGCAGTCGCCAGTGGTGCTGGAACAGCAGGAGCTTGCCGTCCTGTTGGTCGCCAGCAGTGCGAGATCCACGCGACTGCGAGCTCGACGCAGCAGGCCCAGCAACACAATGTTAAACAGGATGACAGCTAAAATGCACACCAGGCTGTAGGTCGGGTGCTCTTTGTAGCTGACCGCCTGATAAAACAGCGTCGACAGAGAGTAGGCGATGTTCAGGCCCCACAGAATCGAGAAGCTCATCCAGCCACGGCTGGATTCACGTGCAATAGCGCCCATTACCGAAATACACGGCACATACAGCAGCACGAAAATCAGGTAGCTGTAAGCGGCGGCAGCACTGCCAAATTTTTCGCCCATCACGCCCATTGCACCCGTAGCCATTTCACCGTCGCCCTTGCTGGCTTCAATAGGGTTAGCCAGTACGCTCAGGCTGAAGGTGTCTTTCAGGCTTTGCCAGGTCTCATCTACCGCACCGAGCAGCTCGTCACCGAGGTGGAAATCTGCCGGGTTGAACTCTTCTTCCTGAATGTTTTCTGCGGTATAGAGCGTGTTCAGCGTACCGACAACCACTTCTTTCGCCATCGCGCCGGTGAACAGACCTACGGTTGCCTGCCAGTTATCTTCGTGAACGCCAATCGGCTTGAAGACCGGCGTGATTACGCGGCTGACGGAAGCCAGAGCAGAGTCGTTGATGTTGTCGACGATTTTTCCGCTCAGCGAGAAACTGTTAAACGCGCTGAGGAAAATGCTGACGATGATGATGACTTTACCCGCACGCAGAACGAAGCCTTTCAGGCGTTGCCAGGTCTGAATAATCAGACTCTTAATGTGCGGCACGTGGTACACCGGTAGCTCCATCACGAACGGCGTTGCTTCGCCACGCATGATGGTGTGTTTGAGCATCAGACCGGTCAATACCGCCATAACGATACCCAGTACGTACAGTGAGAAGACCGCCAGCGCACCGTTCTGACCAAAGAACGCTGCGGCAAAGACGGCGAAAATCGCCAGGCGAGCGCCACAGGACATAAACGGTGCCATCATGATAGTCATCAGACGTTCACGCGGGGCGTCCAGCGTACGTGCGCCCATCACTGACGGTACGTTACAGCCAAAGCCGACGATCAGCGGGACAAACGATTTGCCCGGTAGTCCCAGCGCCTGCATCAGACGGTCCATTACAAACGCGGCGCGCGCCATGTAACCGGAGTCTTCAAGGAAGGAGAGGAACAGGTACATCATGCCGATTTGCGGTACCAGTGGCAGCACGGTGTTAATCCCGCCGCCAAGACCTTGCGCCAAAAAGATCGTGAGCCAGTCCGGGAAGTGCAGCGAGTAGCCAATCCACTGAATACCATGGATAAAGAGCGCTACGGAGCCGACGTCAAACAACGGTTGCAGCGCGCCGCCAATGTTGATGGCGAGCAGGAACATCAGGTACATCACGAACAGGAAAATCGGCAGCCCGAGGAAGCGGTTGAGGACGATTTTATCTACTGCGGTGGTGAAGCGGCTCGGCTCTGCCGTCAGGGTGTTGCTGACGGTATCGCAGATAGCGGCAATGCACTGATAGCGCGCATCGGCGATATGCAGTGCCGGATCGTCCATTGTCTCGCTCAGACGTGCAATGGCGGCATCAAGGTTTTGCGCGGCATCACCCGCGTAGGCCCGGCTGTAGATATCGCCTTCCAGCATCTGCAGGCCTAGCCAGCGACGCTGTTTTAACGGCATATCTTTGGCCATCGCATCGGCGAGGGAATCCGCTTCCTGCAGCAGCGGCTGGGCATAATGAACCAGCTCGACGGTGTCGTTTTCTTTGTAGCGATCGATAGCCAGCTTTAGCGCTTCAATGCCGCGGGCGCGGGTGGATACCAGCGGAACCACCGGGCAACCAAGGCGAGCGGAGAGGGCATCGATATCAATACGGATTTGCTGCTTCTCGGCAATATCCAGCATATTCAACGCGACGATGCAGGGGATGCCCAGCTCAAGCAGTTGCAACGTCAGGTAGAGGTTGCGTTCAAGGTTTGAAGCATCGACCACGTTGATCAAGAGATCCGCGTCGCCGCTTAAAATGTAGTGACAGGCGATCTGCTCATCGAGAGAGGTCTGGGATGAGATTGTCGTCAGAGAATAGGTGCCGGGTAAATCAACCAGCGTGACCTGGTGGTCCGTCGTTGCGAAATGACCTTCTTTACGCTCAACGGTAACGCCAGCCCAGTTGCCTACACGCTGGCGTGCGCCGGTAAGCTGGTTGAATAAAGTAGTCTTGCCGGAATTAGGATTGCCAATTAAACCAATGGTTAGTTTTTTCATTTTTATAGACTCACTGTATTAACAGGAAACCGCTTCCACTTCTAATAACGCCAGATCTTTCTTACGCAATACCAGACTTACGCGACGCGTTTCGATATGGATAGGATCGCCGAGTGGGGCGACGCGTACCACGTTGAAAGAGGAGCCGGGTAGCATGCCAAGTGACAACAGTTTCTGACGATAAGCCGGGCTGATTTCACGAGCAAAACCGGTAATTTTCCACGCACTGTCAGGAGTGAATTGCATAGGGACCTACTTATATCTCGCTAACTGGATGATTACCTCATGGGGCGGCAAGGCGGCATGAGGCCAGATGATTAGCCAACGTAAGGAAAGAGTAAATAATCAACAGATCAATGATAATGAGAATGGTTTCTATCATCAATAGAATAAATGTGACGGAATGTACAATTGGATAATAATTTGCGCCAATTTTGATATTCCTCAATATTTATTCTGGTTGAGAACGAATGATTCACGGAAATAATTAGTGAGGATCTTAATGTTTAATTAAGGTTTCATCTGTTAATGAAGTGATAAATATATGGCGGTAGAAAGCGGGAAATAGACTAAATATGCCGGATGGCGACGCTCACGCGTGTTATCCGGCTTACAAATTAATTGCGACAAGTTAGCCGGATAAGGAGGTTACCCCCCCATCCGGCACAAAAGTTACACTAGCGTTTTTTACCCATTGCCGCCGCCAGCGCATCCATCATGGCGCTGTTACCCGCAGGCTGTGCGTCACGACCACGAGGTTTCGCGGCTTTTGGTGCCGGGCGATTGCTTTGAGTGCGATCGTTATTCCCGCCGCCGCGACGCGCATTGGTTTCACCCGGCTGCTCGTCCAGACGCATGGTCAGTGCGATACGCTTACGTTGCAGGTCAACTTCCAGCACTTTCACCTTCACAATGTCGCCCGCTTTCACCACGGTGTGTGGATCTTCGACGAACTTATTCGACAATGAAGAGATATGCACCAGACCATCCTGATGAACGCCAATATCAACAAACGCGCCGAAGTTCGTGACGTTAGTGACTGCCCCTTCCAGAATCATTCCCGGCAGCAGATCGTTCATGGTTTCTACGCCATCAGCAAACTGCGCGGTTTTAAATTCAGGACGCGGGTCGCGGCCCGGTTTTTCCAGCTCTTTGATGATGTCGGTGACGGTCGGCACCCCGAAGCGTTCGTCGGTAAAATCGGCTGCTTTCAGATTGCGTAGTTCGTTGCTGTTGCCCATCAGGTCACGCAGCGATTGCTCGGTTGCGGCCAGAATGCGTTCCACAATCGGATAAGCTTCCGGGTGAACGGTAGAAGCATCCAGTGGGTTATCGCCATGGTTGATACGCAGGAAGCCCGCGCACTGTTCAAAGGCTTTTGGCCCCAGGCGGCTAACTTTTAGCAGTTGCTGACGGTTCTGAAACTGACCGTTCTCATCGCGCCAGGCGACGATGTTTTGCGCCATCATGCGCGTCAGGCCAGCAACGCGGGTCAGCAGCGGCACGGAAGCGGTATTCAGATCGACGCCGACGGCATTCACGCAGTCTTCCACCACCGCATCCAGCTTGCGCGCCAGCTGCGTCTGGCTTACATCGTGCTGATACTGGCCCACGCCGATAGATTTCGGATCGATTTTCACCAGCTCCGCCAACGGATCCTGCAAACGACGGGCGATAGACACCGCGCCACGCAGTGAAACGTCGAGATCCGGGAACTCCAGCGCCGCCAGCTCGGAAGCAGAGTAAACCGATGCCCCGGCTTCGCTGACAATCACTTTCTGCGCGGTCACTTTCGGGAATTGTTTCTGCACGTCGAGGAAGAAACGCTCGGTTTCGCGCGACGCCGTGCCGTTACCAATCGCGACCAGCTCAACGTTGTATTTTTCACACAACGCCGCCACGGCAACGGCGGCTTTGGCTGCCTGGCCGGTATGCGGATAAATAGTGTCGGTCGCGACCAGCTTGCCGGTACCGTCAACCACCGCCACTTTTACGCCGGTACGCAGTCCCGGATCGAGACCCATTGTGGCGCGCAGCCCGGCCGGGGCGGCCATCAGTAGGTCATGCAGGTTACGGGCAAAGACGTTGATCGCTTCATCTTCCGCACGTTCACGTACGGTACCCATCAGCTCAGTTTCAAGGTGCATCAGCACTTTGATGCGCCACGTCCAGCTAACAACGCCTTTACGCCAGCTGTCAGCGGGGGCGTTGTTCAGGCGCAGTCCCAGGTGATCCTGGATAATCTGCTCGCCGTGGCTCTCTTTTGGCGGCTCATCGAATTGCGGATCGGCATTTAGTGAAAGCTGCAACACGCCTTCGTTACGACCACGGAACATGGCCAGCGCACGGTGGGATGGAACGGTAGAAATAGGTTCGTGGTGATCGAAGTAATCGCGGAACTTAGCGCCTTCCTCTTCTTTGCCACTAACCACGGCGGCAACCAGATGGGCGTTTTTCCACAAATAATCACGCACTTTTGCCAGCAGCGCAGCGTCTTCGGCGAAGCGCTCCATCAGAATGTAGCGTGCGCCATCGAGGGCGGCTTTGGTATCGGCCACGCCGTTTTCGGCGTTGAGATATTTTGCAGCTTCGGTTTCCGGGTCATGGGACGGTTCGTTCCACAGCAGATCTGCCAGCGGCTCCAGTCCGGCCTCAATGGCTATCTGCCCACGGGTGCGGCGCTTAGGTTTGTACGGCAGATAGAGATCTTCGAGTTCGGTCTTACTTAACGTGCCGTTGATCGCGTTCGCCAAATCGTCGGTCAGTTTGCCTTGCTCGCCGATAGATTTCAGGATTGCCTGACGGCGGTCTTCCAGTTCACGCAGATATCCCAGACGGGTCTCCAGATTACGCAGTTGCGTATCGTCCAGACCGCCGGTGATTTCCTTACGATAACGTGCGATAAACGGCACGGTGTTCCCTTCGTCAAGCAGGCGAACGGCAGCTTCTACCTGTTCAGCACGAGCCTGAATTTCACCTGCGATAATGCGGCAGAAAGAATCATTCATCATGGATAGCTTCGTCTATAGGATAAAAAATCAGGGGATAGTTATACGGATTGACTGGCAAAAATGCCAGTCATCTACCGGGGCTTCGGATTGTTCCGGTCTCACTTAACGTATTCAATTTCGTTCACGTACCAGCTGGCTTCACCACCAGGGGTGTTGACTATCGCGAGATCGCCGACCTCTTTTTTCAGCAGCGCCCGCGCCATCGGTGAGTCGATAGAAATGTAATCTTTACGACCGAAGATCTCATCGTAGCCGACAATACGGAATTTACGGATGTCGCCATCGTCATTTTCAATCTCGACCCACGCGCCAAAGAAGACTTTGCCCTCTTGCTGCGGGGAGTAATCGACGATTTTCAAATTCTCCATACACTTGGTCAAATAACGGACACGGCGGTCGATCTCACGCAGACGCTTTTTATTATACTGGTAGTCGGCATTTTCGCTGCGGTCACCCAGACTTGCGGCCCAGGTAACCTTTTTAGTGACTTCCGGGCGCTCTTCACGCCAGAGGTAATTCAGCTCTTGTTTGAGTTTTTCATACCCTTCGCGGGTTATCAGGGGCGTTTTCATCTTATTGTTTTACCTTCGACTCTGTGATGATGCGCACAATTAGTATTACGCGAGCATATCAACAGAATAAATAATGTATTGCGAGAAACATTGTATACTTAAGCTGCTGTTTAATATGCTTTGTAACAATTTAGCCTGGAATTCATACCAGAATTCGCTGGTGACTCACGTTAGCTTTCTTAAGAATATACACTTAATTGTTGCGAACCTTTGGGAGTAATAACAATGCAAGAGAACTATAAGATTCTGGTGGTCGATGACGACATGCGCTTGCGTGCGCTTCTGGAGCGTTATCTGACCGAGCAGGGCTTCCAGGTTCGAAGCGTCGCTAACGCTGAGCAGATGGATCGTCTGCTGACCCGTGAGTCCTTTCACCTGATGGTGCTGGATTTAATGCTGCCGGGAGAAGATGGCCTGTCTATTTGCCGTCGCCTGCGCAGTCAAAGCAACCCGATGCCGATCATTATGGTCACGGCGAAGGGTGAAGAAGTCGATCGTATCGTTGGACTGGAAATTGGCGCTGACGATTACATTCCGAAACCGTTTAACCCGCGAGAACTGCTGGCGCGTATTCGCGCTGTACTGCGTCGTCAGGCGAACGAACTGCCGGGCGCGCCTTCTCAGGAAGAAGCGGTCATTGCTTTTGGTAAGTTTAAACTGAACCTCGGTACGCGTGAAATGTTCCGTGAAGATGAGCCAATGCCGCTCACCAGCGGGGAATTTGCAGTACTGAAAGCGCTGGTAAGCCACCCGCGCGAGCCGCTGTCCCGCGACAAGCTGATGAACCTGGCCCGTGGTCGTGAATATTCGGCGATGGAGCGTTCTATCGATGTCCAGATTTCTCGTCTGCGCCGTATGGTGGAAGAGGACCCGGCGCATCCGCGCTACATTCAGACCGTGTGGGGTCTCGGCTACGTCTTTGTTCCGGACGGTTCTAAAGCATGAGGCGAATGCGCTTCTCGCCACGAAGTTCGTTTGCCCGCACGTTATTGCTCATCGTCACCTTGCTGTTTGCCAGCCTGGTGACGACTTACCTGGTAGTGCTGAACTTCGCGATACTGCCGAGCCTCCAGCAGTTTAATAAGGTCCTGGCCTACGAAGTTCGTATGCTGATGACCGATAAACTGCAACTGGAGGACGGTACGCAACTGGTGGTGCCGCCCGCATTCCGCCGGGAAATTTATCGTGAGCTGGGTATTTCCCTCTATTCCAACGAGGCCGCTGAAGAAGCTGGACTGCGTTGGGCGCAACACTATGAATTCTTAAGCCATCAGATGGCGCAGCAGCTGGGCGGTCCGACGGAAGTCCGCGTTGAGGTGAACAAAAGCTCGCCGGTCGTATGGCTGAAAACCTGGCTGTCGCCCAATATCTGGGTACGCGTGCCGCTGACGGAGATCCATCAGGGCGATTTCTCACCGCTGTTCCGCTACACGCTGGCGATTATGCTGTTGGCTATCGGTGGCGCGTGGCTGTTTATCCGTATCCAGAACCGACCGCTGGTGGATCTTGAACATGCAGCGCTGCAGGTGGGGAAAGGTATCATTCCGCCGCCGCTGCGTGAGTATGGCGCTTCAGAGGTGCGCTCCGTTACCCGAGCCTTTAACCATATGGCCGCGGGTGTGAAGCAACTGGCCGATGACCGTACGCTGTTAATGGCGGGCGTGAGCCACGATTTACGTACTCCGCTGACGCGTATTCGTCTGGCGACCGAAATGATGGGCGAAGAGGATGGTTATCTCGCGGAATCCATCAATAAGGACATCGAAGAGTGTAATGCCATTATCGAGCAGTTCATCGATTATCTGCGTACCGGTCAGGAGATGCCGATGGAGATGGCGGATCTGAACTCGGTGTTAGGCGAAGTGGTCGCAGCGGAAAGCGGCTATGAACGTGAAATCGAAACTGCGCTGCTGCCGGGCAGCATTCAGGTGAAAATGCACCCGCTGTCGATCAAGCGTGCGGTTGCCAATATGGTGGTTAACGCCGCCCGTTACGGCAACGGCTGGATTAAGGTCAGCAGCGGTACGGAGACGCATCGCGCCTGGTTCCAGGTAGAAGATGATGGTCCGGGCATCAAGCCGGAGCAGCGTAAACACCTGTTCCAGCCATTTGTCCGCGGCGACAGCGCGCGTAGTACCAGCGGCACGGGCCTGGGTCTGGCGATTGTGCAGCGTATTATCGATAACCATAACGGTATGCTGGAAATTGGCACCAGTGAACGAGGAGGGTTGTCGATCCGCGCCTGGCTTCCGGTTCCCTTCACTCGCGCGCAGGGCACCACGAAAGACGCATAAGAAAGGGAGGCGAAATGCCTCCCTTTTTGTTGCTGTAGGCCGGATAAGGCGAAACCGCCATCCGGCACTCTTCGTTACAGCTTCGGTCCGGCGCTAACCAGCGCTTCACCCGCAGGGGTATCGGTGTATTTCTCGAAGTTCTCGATAAACAGTTTCGCCAGTGCGTTGGCTTTTTCCTGCCACTGCTCCGGAGAAGCATAGGTATTACGCGGATCGAGAATGCGAGTATCTACGCCCGGCAGCTCGGTTGGGATAGCCAGGTCAAACATCGGCAGACGGAACGTTTCTGCGTCATCCAGCGAACCGTTCAGGATAGCGTCGATAATCGCGCGGGTATCTTTGATAGAGATACGCTTGCCGGTACCGTTCCAGCCGGTGTTA
The DNA here is from genome assembly GCF_013783065.1 of Citrobacter sp. RHBSTW-00986. Taxonomy (NCBI): domain Bacteria; kingdom Pseudomonadati; phylum Pseudomonadota; class Gammaproteobacteria; order Enterobacterales; family Enterobacteriaceae; genus Citrobacter; species Citrobacter sp. RHBSTW-00986. Next base: position 330,984 of record NZ_CP056200.1, read on the forward strand.
ACCAGATATGCCTGCGCACCTGCCGCCTGCATACGTTTCACCAGTACTTCTGCGTACTGCGTTGGGTGCAGTGACAGGAATGCTGCGCCAAAGCAGGCTGAGAAGGTTGGGGTCGGTTCGGTGACGCCACGTTCGGTACCGGCCAGTTTGGCGGTGAAGCCAGACAGGAAGTGGTACTGGGTTTGGTCTGCCGTCAGGCGAGAGACCGGCGGCAGCACGCCAAACGCGTCGGCGGTCAGGAAGATCACTTTGGTGGCGTGACCCGCTTTTGACACCGGCTTAACGATGTTATCGATGTGATAAATCGGGTAGGACACGCGGGTGTTTTCGGTTTTGGAACCGTCGTCGAAGTCGATGGAACCATCTGCGCGCACGGTGACGTTTTCCAGCAGCGCGTCACGACGGATTGCGTTGTAGATTTCCGGCTCGGCATCTTTAGACAGTTTGATGGTCTTCGCGTAGCAACCGCCTTCAAAGTTAAACACGCCGTCGTCATCCCAGCCGTGTTCGTCATCGCCAATCAGGCGGCGTTTCGGATCGGTGGACAGCGTTGTTTTACCCGTACCGGACAGGCCAAAGAAGACTGCCACATCACCTTTTTCCCCGACGTTTGCCGAGCAGTGCATGGAGGCAATGCCTTTCAGCGGCAGCAGGTAGTTCATTACGGAGAACATACCTTTCTTCATTTCGCCGCCGTACCAGGTGCCACCAATCAACTGGATACGCTCAGTCAGATTGAAAGCCACGAAGTTTTCGGAGTTCAGACCCTGCTCTTTCCACTGCGGGTTAGTGCATTTAGCGCCGTTCATCACGATGAAATCAGGTTTGAAATCAACCAGCTCTTCGTCGCTTGGGCGGATGAACATGTTTTTAACAAAATGCGCCTGCCAGGCTACTTCGGTAATGAAGCGTACGGAAAGGCGGGTATCGGCGTTAGCGCCGCAGAATGCATCAATGATAAACAGACGCTTGCCGGAAAGCTGCTGGGTGACTAATCCTTTCAGATGCTGCCAGGTTTCCGGGGAGAGCGGTTTGTTGTCGTTCTTACCTTTACCTTTGTCGGACCACCAGAGCGTGTCGCGCGTGGTGTCGTCACGGACAATATACTTATCCTTTGGCGAACGTCCGGTAAAGATACCGGTATCAACGGCAACGGCGCCCAGGTTTGTTAACACGCCACGCTCATAACCTTCCAGGTTTGGATCAAGTTCCTCCTGGAAAAGCGTGTCGTAGTCTGGATTGTAAACGATATCCTGAACGTCATTGATACCATAAGCCTTGAGATCTTGCGGGGTTAAACTGTTGTTCACACGCATTTCACTGCTCCTTAGCCAATATGTATTACCTGGAATAGTAAGGTTTTTTAGGGATTGCTAACCGCGACAAGGCTCATAGATTTACGCATCCGGGAAAATCACGGATAACCGAATGCGCTGCGACTCCTGTCACAAAGAGGCGGATATTATGGCAGGAAACCCTTTTTTGTTGTGGAAAATGTTCTTAAAACGTTAATGGAGAGTGTTTTTGGCGGGAAACTTGTGAGTGTAATCGCATTCACGTAAGAAAATAACGTAACTCATACATAAACAATATCGATTCACTTCCCGTCGCAGTGGTCCGGGATCGGCCTATCAATGCTCAAAATTGTGAAGTTGATGCAATAATTACCTTTTCTCTTCATTCTGGGTGACGACATGGATAGTGTTGAACTTCACGTACTACTCGCTGGGGCATGATATCTATCGGCCTGTTACAGGGGATATTGTGCTACCTGCTGATGACATATCTGGTGCCGCATAATGACGGCTGGCTGTTCTATGGCATGCCCGCGACAATTGCTCTCTCCTCGGCGCTTTTACTCACCGTTGTCTCTTTCAAACAACGTGTGCTGTGGTACTGGATGGCGCTGATCTTTGTTGTCGTGCTGGCGATGAGCGTCTGGCTAAAGTGGCAAGTCGAGGGCAGCGATAAGTGGCGGCAAAATGATATTTTTATTTTGTACGGCTGGCGCTTACTGCTGATGGCGATGCTGGCATTGCCATGGATTCAGTACTCGCTCCACGCATCCCGCCAGCAGGCGCGCTATGCGCAGTTTTATACGAGTTTGTGGCTTAATGCGCTGACGTTAATGATTGTCTTTGTCGCCAACGGTCTGTTCTGGATGGTGCTCCTGCTATGGAGCGAGATGTTTAAGCTCGTTGGTATTACCTTCTTCGACACGCTTTTCTTTGATATCGACTGGTTTGGCTACGTGGCCTTTGGCCTGGTTACCGCACTGGCGGTGGTACTGACCCGCACGCAGTCGCGTCTGGTTGCGGCGGTCCAAAAGTTACTGACTTTGATCGCCACCGGTCTGTTACCCCTGGTCGCGCTGCTGGCGCTGATGTTTGTACTGACCTTACCCTTCACCGGCCTGGAGGCTATCTCGCAGCGGGTGTCTGCGGCCGGGTTGATGTCAACGCTGGCGCTGCTCCTGCTGCTGTTGATGGCTATCGTTCGCGAGCCGCAGAAAGAGGCGCTTCCCTATCCAGCCGCGTTACGCTACCTGATCAAATTCGCCCTGGTTGTCGCGCCCATCTATATGCTGATTGCCGGTTGGTCACTGTGGGTGCGAATTCAACAGTACGGTTGGACGCCCGAGCGTTTATATGGCGTGCTGGTGGTCTGCGTGCTGCTGCTCTGGTCGTTTGGCTATCTGGCGAGTATTTTACGCCGTGGGCGCAATTCGCTTGAGCTTCAGGGGAAGGTGATTCTTTGCGTGTCGTTGCTGGCGTTAGGGCTGTTGATTTTGCTGTCGTCGCCGGTTATTGATGCCTGGCGCATCAGCGTCAACAGCCATATGGGGCGGTATCATAGCGGCAAAATTAAGCCGGATCAGGTCAGCCTGTATATGTTGGGTAATAGCGGAAAACCGGGACGTGCGGCGTTGGAGGCATTACAAAAAGATGCGGCGTTTAACCAAGACAGTAAGCGTCGGCGCGACTTAAATTCTCTGCTGCAAGGACGTCGCGATCCCATGCAGAACCTGACTATCACTCAACTAGCGCCGAAAGTGATGATAGCTCCGGGTAGCAGGCAACCCGATGAGACCTTCTGGGCGTTTGTCAAAGGGCAGAGCTACCGCATTATATCCTGCGTTGAGCAGGATGCATGCGTCCTGGTCGATCAGGACCTCAATGCTGATGGTAAGCCTGAGCAGGTGCTGTATGCTTTTGGCGATGGTGAGAGTCTGGTCTTTGCCAGGAAAGAGGATAAATGGGAACTCATCGCATCAGGTCAGCTACCTGCAGGATTCAATAAGGATAAACTGCTGCAGGCGGTGGCGAATCATCAACTGGATTCAGCCCCCAGAGTTTGGCGTGATATCACTATTAATGGCACTCGATTGCCGATGAATTATTACAACGAGTGAGCGTGTTGCAGATAGCGTTTTGATGGATGGCGGTGCGAACGCCTATCCGGTCGACGATAGTGGGCCGGATAGGCAGTGGTGATTAATGTACCTGTGGGTCCGCCGGGGAAGCGTTGCTGCGGATCTCAGCAATGTCCATGGCATTAAACAGATAGTGGCTCCCGCAGTAATCGCAGTGCATATCGATCTCGCCTTCTTCCGCCAGAATGCTGTCCACTTCTTCGTCCGGCAGCGTTTTCAGTGCGCCAGCGCAGCGTTCGCGTGAACAGGTGCATTTGAACTCAACGTCCTGCGGATCGTAGAGAGTAACCTCTTCTTCGTGGTACAAGCGCCATAGCACTTCGTTGGCCGGGAGCGTTAACAGCTCTTCAGTTTTGATGGTTTCGGTCAGGGCTGTCAGGTGATCGAAATCATCTGCCTGCGCGTTTTGCGCCGGCATTACCTGCAGAAGCATCCCGCCAGCAGCGGGTTTGCCATCGATGTCGCCAGTACGGATAAACAGACGTGTCGGCAACTGTTCAGAACGCATGAAGTAATCTTCCAGACAGGCGGCCAGCGTGTCGCCTTCCAGACCAACCACGCCCTGATAGCGCTCGCCTTCTTCTGGGGTAATGGTGATCACCAGGTAGCCGTTGCCTACCAGCGTTTTGAGATCAGCGCCTTCAGGGATATCGCCCTGCATACGGGCCACGCCGCGCATCTGCTGATTGTTGTTGCCGTTAATGACGGCCAGGCTCAGCGGACCATCGCCCTGCAGCTGTACGGTGATATCACCGGCAAACTTCAGCGTGGCGGTGAGCAGGCTGGTGGCGACCAGCAGTTCAGCCAGCACGTTCTTGACCGGCTGCGGGTAAGTATGATTTTCGAGGATCTGTTGCAGGGTTTCCGAAACGGTCACCAGCTCGCCGCGCACGGCAAAGTTTTCAAACAGATAACGATGTAATTGGTCATGTTGCGGCATAATCATCTCTCTTGCAGGTGACAGTCACTCGCTGTCGCCATGTTTAAATCGTAACAGGTCGCGGCGCTCTTTCTTGTCCGGTCGCCTGTCCGGGTGCGGCATGGTTAACGCGTTAAGTTTACGCGCCAGCGCCACTTTTTCGCGTTTTTCTACGCTTTCCGCGGTTTCTTCATACAGCGTAACGGCTTCCGTGGCCGGGCGACGCTGCTCGGTAATAGCCTTGATAATGACCGTTCGCTCGTCATTTCCCTGGCGCAGGGTGAGGGTGGCGTTCAGCTCGACAATCTTGCTCGGTTTGCTGCGCTGGCCGTTGTAATGCACCTTACCGCCTTCAACCATTTCGCGGGCTAGCGCACGCGTTTTGTAAAAGCGCGCAGCCCACAGCCATTTATCCAGCCTGACTTCAGCAGAGGGCTTTTCTTTCATGGCGTCTCCTTCACATCAGTGAGGGGATCAGTCGGCGGTAGTCATTCAGTGACGGATGGCGCGCGTACTGTTTTTCCGCGATGCCTGAGTCGGGATTGGTCACGCCGAGGCAGTAACGAATACCGTACAGAGCAGCGGCGTCGAGAATGGGTTCGCTGTCGTCAATAAACAGCGTCTTCTCTGCACTCATTCCCGTTTCTTCAGCCACAGCGTGCCATAACCGCTGATCCTCTTTGGGATAACCAAATGTGTGGGTGGAAAGTAATAAATCAAGGTGTGAGGCCAGACCGGTATGCTCCAGCTTCACCGCCAGGTTATGGGGATGCGCGTTGGTGAGCAAAATACGGCGCTTGCCGCTGGCTTTTAAGGCATCAAGAAACGGTACGGTATCTTCACGCAAAACGGCGCGCGGTCCCTGTTCCGTTGTCATGGCGCAAATATCAAGATCCAGGCATTCGCTCCAGTAATCCAGGCAGTACCAGTTTAGCGTATGCTGCACGGCATGATACTGCTGACGAATATAGTCCTGGGCTTCCTGGGGAGAGATACCCTGTTTCGCGCCATAGGTTTCCGGCACCAGTTTTTGCCAGAAATAGTTATCGAATGCCAGGTCGAGCAGCGTGCCGTCCATATCTAACAACACGGTATCGACATCCTGCCAGGCAATATTGATCTGCATGGAAACTCCCCAGAAGAAAACATGATGCGCGACAGGGTAGCATATCCTGTCGCGCGAGCGTGTTATCGAATCAGGCTTTCCGGGTTGTCAATCAGCGTTGGATTCAGGCAACTTTCGTAGTAGCTCTGAATTTCCGTGATGCGGGAGCGGTGACGCTGGTAGCGTCTGAAGGCCTGTATGCTGTTGTAGACAGCGCATCCGAGCATGGAGAACATCAGCAGCGTCGTGCCAAGGTAACGCCATAATCCTGAACGATCCGGGATACGGTGCAGGCCAATGTGCTGGGTGCCATTGGCGTCGGTCGAAATATTGGTGACGATCCCCTCCGCGCGAAACGGCGTCTGCATCAGCATCTGCGCCAGGCGCTGGAAGGCGTTCCACTGTTCCTGTGGGGGATAGTCATATAGCGAGGTTGTCGGCCACGGCTGATCGACCAGATCGCTGCCTTCGTCGCTGATAATCAGGAAACCGCCAGGGGCTGGGCTATTCAGCGTCTGGGCCGCTCGCGCAGTCTCGCGTGAAATAAACGGCGCCGTAGAGGTATTCACCAGATTATCCAACGACTCCGCGCTTACTGGACGCAGCAGCACGTTCACGCCATCCAGTTTGCCTGCGTTTGCCCGTTTCACCAGTGCCGTCCAGTCTTTACTGTTACCAAGGTTAACCAGTGCATTTTTTAAACGTACACATTCATCTTTGGCCGCGCACAGATCGGCCGTTTTCAGGACGATCTCGCCAAAATCGTCCAGTAACACCATTCCGGACTTTTGGATTGCCGAGCGTAACGATGCGCTGACGCGAGAGTCATCATCCGCTTTGGGGTGCAGTTGGCGGTTCACCGCCTGCGTGAGCGCGGTGGCTTTATTCACCAGGTCGGACTCAGGCAACGGTAATGCGCGCGCGTCATTCCAGATAATTTGCGTGCAATCGAAAGGCATAAACGGCGCGGAAGGCTGCGCATTCCAGCTCCCCTGGGTATGAATGTTACACATACCCGTACCGCTCAGATGCAGCGTGTCACCCACGCGAACGCCCGCGTTTTCAAGCTGTTTAACGCTGGTGGCTTCGATAGTTTGTGCGCCCTTCATCCAGGAAAGCGTAAGCTTTATCGGCATATCCAGCGGGATCCAAAACAGCAGCATCAGCAGCACCAGCAACGAGCCGCCCGCGATGACGGCGTTGCGCAGCCAGTGCTGTAACGGGAAGTTTTTGACTTCGTCATGCAGCGATAAAAAGCGCCCCTGGCGTACAACGTGGCGATCGAGATAAATATCAATATCCGTTTGCTGGCCAAGATCTTGTGCGATGTAAGGCTGCCAGTGCGGTGGATAAATCAGATCAATAATACCTAGCGAGATATTATTAATTTGCTCCTGGTCGTTTTCGCCAAACAGCCCCCAGCGACGCGGCGTACCGCGCAGACAATGAATTTCCCGCAGGGCGGTTTTAGACGGTGGGGCAAACAGCCCCCACAGACCCGCAGCCAGTAGCAGCACCGCGCCACCAACTGTCCACGGAACAAACGTATCCGGGATTATCAAACAGAAAAAGAACAGCAGGAACGATGCGGCAATCAGTAACGCCTCGCGCAATCCCGATGGGCGGCTAAGCGCATATTCTTCATGGGTTTCCTGGCGAATATTCAGCAGTTCAATCTGCTCGCTTTCTTCACCGCGAATGGACGCCTGGGTAGAAGCGGTGTGCTGTAACGCATAGCCACGCGCTTCCTGCATATATTCCTGCAGCGTATGGCCGTTCAGGGAGATAACCAGCGGTATCGTATTGGTGTGGATTAGCTCAACGCTGTTTTCGTCATTGATGTATTGTTCCCAGAAAGGGGGAAGATGTACCTCAACGGAATCAAGATAGTAACGCCATTTGTTAGGATCGTCGGTAGTAATGCCGTAACGTGTAATCGCGTGCGTAAGGACGATGACGCTATTACTTTGGGCATTCAGCGTTAATGACACCGGCGCGGAGCTGGCGCCCGTTGGACCAGGTACCTGCTGAATTTGACTAAGGCTTTCGAGATAGTTTTCGACTGCACTGCGCTCTTCAGGCGTGAGTTTACGCTTCGAGGCGTCTGAGAAGACGTTGCTCAAGGGTAAATTTTTCCGTCTGGATTTCGTTCTGAGTAGCCATCCTGCAAGCAATGAGCAGGCCAGCAAAGCAGCTAAAAAAATCAGAATGGTGCTCATGCTTTCCCCATCTTACTTAGTCTGTCAGGCGTGGTCAGTCGCACCCTGTTCAATATTCGTGATTCTGTGGTTGGCTATCGGCAAGTGTGGAGTCGAACTTGAGCATCTTTAAGTACAGCCCAGTAAATGCGAATCATAGCAAAATCACTAAAAATGGAATATCAGCAAATTCCTGGAGTTATTTCAACCTATTGACTTTTAATTTGAAATAGGGATTAACTTTTAGTACGTTACATAAATGTAAATAAACGGCAATTCACATTGCCGAAACCGTGCGGTATATCGCACAATAACCCCAGATTTCACAGCAAAGATCCTCACAATGAGCAAATCATTACAGAAACCCACGATTTTGAAAGTGGAAACCGTCGCCCAATCCCGGCTGTTTAAAGTCGAAAGCGTGGACCTTGAGTTCAGCAATGGCGTACGCCGCGTTTATGAACGTATGCGCCCGTCCACGCGTGAAGCGGTAATGATTGTGCCGATTGTGGACGACCACCTGATCCTCATCCGCGAATACGCGGTCGGGACCGAATCTTACGAATTGGGTTTTTCCAAGGGGTTAATCGATCCTGGCGAAAGCGTGTACGAAGCGGCGAATCGGGAGCTGAAAGAAGAGGTGGGGTTTGGCGCAAAAGATCTGACGTTTTTAAAGAAACTCAGCATGGCGCCGTCCTATTTCTCCAGCAAGATGAACATCGTGGTGGCGGAGGACTTATATCCTGAATCGCTGGAAGGTGATGAGCCTGAACCATTACCGCAGGTGCGCTGGCCGCTGGCGCATTTGATGGATCTGCTGGAAGATCCTGATTTTCACGAAGCGCGTAATGTGAGTGCGCTGTTCCTCGTGCGCGAATGGCTGAAAGGACAAGGGCGGCTTTAATTTCTCTTCACGAATAATAAAAAAGCGCCGAAGCGCCTTTTTTTGATCGGTCAGGGATCAGAACAGTTCGTGCGTCTCACCATTATCAATAATGGTCGTCCCCACCTCATGCACCGCCTGTTGCGTCGGCTGAGTGCCTTCAATGAAGTATTCTGCGCGGCTGTTGCCACCGCTTGCCAGTTGACCGGTGCTGCGATCGATATTGACCGTCACGATACCCGGCGGCGGCGTCAGCGGCTGCTCAGGCACGCCTTCCAGCACGGACTTCATATAGGCATCCCAGGCAGGCTGTGCGCTCTTTGCGCCGCCTTCGTAGCCGGAGATCTGGTCTTTGATCGCCCCAGAAGCCGTCGTGTGTCCGAGATTGCGGCGATGGTCATCAAACCCGATCCATACCGACGTCACCACGCCTGGCCCGTAGCCGGAGAACCATGCATCTTTAGAGCTGTTGGTGGTCCCGGTTTTCCCGCCGATATCATGGCGCTGTAAATCGCGACCTGCACGCCAACCGGTTCCCATCCAGCCCGGCTCACCAAAGATATTGGTGTTCAGGGCGCTTTTAATCAGGAAGGCCAGCGGCGTGTTGATCACATGTGGAGCGTACTCCTGCGTTCCGCTTTGCGCGACCAGCGCCTGGTTTGCCTGCTCAAGCTGAGGCATAGGCACGGAGGCATTCTGCTGTTCCTGCGAGACGGCGACATCTTCGACGTTACTGTTTTCCAGCACGTTAGATTTCTGGGTATCACCATAAATCACCGGAATATCGCATTCCGGACAGGCAATTTTCGGCTTCGCCTCGAAGATAACGCCGCCCATATCGCTTTCGATTTTACTGATGAAATACGGATCGACCAGGAAGCCGCCGTTAGACATCACTGCATAACCGCGCGCCACCTGCAACGGCGTGAACGAGGCAGAACCCAGCGCCAGCGACTCGGTGTGCACAATGTTCTGTGCCGGGAAGCCGAAACGTTGCAGATACTCTGCCGCGTAATCCACGCCCATCGCGCGCATGGCGCGTACCATCACCACGTTTTTCGACTGACCCAGCCCCTGACGTAAGCGGATAGGACCGGCGTATTGCGGCGGTGAGTTCTTCGGCTGCCAGTCGGAACCCGCGCCGGCATCCCAGCGGGAGATCGGCACGTCGTTAAGCATGCTCGCCAGCGTCAGACCTTTATCCATCGCGGCGGTATACAGGAATGGTTTGATGTTGGAACCCACCTGGCGTAACGCCTGGGTTGCACGGTTAAACTTGCTCTGGTTGAAGTCAAAACCACCGACCAGCGCCAGCACCGCGCCGTTTTGCGGATTGATGGAGACCAGTGCGGAGTTGACGTCCGGTACTTGTGCCAGCCACCAGGCATCGCCAACCTGGCGTACCCAGATTTGCTGCCCGGTTTGCACCACATCAGTCACTTTGCGCGGCGTCGGGCCTTGCTGGGTATCCGAGCGGTAAGGACGCGCCCAGCGCATGCCTTCCATCCGTAATGACACTGACGTACCATCCGCCAACGCGGCAATGGCTTCCTGCGGATTGGCGCTGGTAACAACCGCCGGTAGCAGGGGACCATAAGTCGGTAGCGCTTTCAGCGTATCGGTGATTTTCTTGCTGTCCCAACTGCTTTCGCCCACTTTCCACAGCACGTTCGACGGGCCGCGGTAACCGTGGCGCATGTCGTAATCCATTACGTTGTTACGTACTGCCTGCTGAGCAGCCTGCTGTACTTTGCGCGTAATGGTGGTGGTGATGCGATACCCGTCCTCATAGGCTTTCTCACCATAACGGTTATACATCTCCTGGCGCACCATCTCAGAGAGATACGGCGCGGAGAAGGCAATTTCCGGCGCGTGGTAGTTGGCGTCAATGGCTTCGCCGCGCGCCTGATCGTACTGGGCCTGCGTGATGTAGTTTTCGCTCAACATACGCGACAGTACGACGTTACGTCGCGCGGTTGCCCTTTCCATCGAATAGAGGGGGTTGAAGGTTGACGGCGCTTTTGGCAGACCGGCAATCACCGCAATTTCACTTAAGCTGAGCTGATCAACCGTCTTACCGAAATAGACCTGCGCGGCGGCACCTACGCCATAAGCGCGATACCCCAGGTAAATCTTGTTCAGATACAGTTCGAGGATCTCATCTTTACTCAGCAGTTGTTCAATGCGGATCGCCAGGAACACTTCTTTGATCTTACGCATCAGCGTACGTTCCGGGCTCAGGAAGAAGTTTCTCGCCAACTGTTGGGTGATGGTGCTGGCCCCTTGTGATGCATGGCCGGAGAACAGCGCGACGCTGGCAGCACGGAAGATCCCCACCGGGTCTACCCCGTGGTGCTCATAAAAGCGACTGTCTTCGGTAGCGATAAAGGCTTTAACCATTACCGACGGCATCTGATCCAGGGTGACCGGGATTCGACGTTTCTCGCCATATTGCGCGATCAGCTCGCCATCAGCACTGTAAACCTGCATCGGGATCTGTAAACGCACATCTTTGAGCGTCGCGACGTCAGGTAATTGCGGCTCAATATAGCGATAGAGGCCATAAATCGAGCCTGCTCCCAGCAGGATGCAACATACTGCAAGGATTAATAAATACTTTACGAACTTCACTGGAGATTTCCCATTTAGTGGCATTTGGGCAGTTTATAAACAAACGCGCGGTAGTATAAAGGCAAGCCAGACGCATTGATATACCCGTTAAAGCAACGGGTGATAAGGAGATCATCAGCAATGGCTTTCAATATTTGGAAAATTGGTCTGCATATTCAGCAACATGAAGCGCTGGCTGTCGCCGTAGTTCACGACGCATCCGGTTGGTTTCTCCAGCGCTGGTGGCGTATACCGCTGACGCCTCAGGTTATCGTCGATGGCCACATTCGCGAGCCTGAACAGCTTGTCGCAGCGCTACTGCCGTGGAGCCGGGAACTTCCTCGCCGACACCATATTCATCTCTCTTTTCCTGCCAACAGGACGTTACAAAAAAAGTACCCTCGTCCGGAAATGATGCTGCGCGAGCCGGAGCAAGCCGCATGGTTATCCGGTTCGATGGCGCGTGAGCTGGATATGGCGCCGGATGCGCTGCATTTTGATTATAGCGAAGACACGTTAAGCCCGGCGTTTAACGTCACTGCCGCGCAAAGCAAAGAGATTTCAGCGCTTCTGACGCTGATCCAAACGTTGAAGGTGCAGGTTACGGCGATTACGCCGGATGCCAGCGCGTTACAGCGATTTATACCTTACCTGCCAGAACGTCATCAGTGTCTGGTATGGCGTGATGACACCCAGTGGCTATGGGCGACCCGTTCGGCATGGGGGCGTAAATCAACGGGCGATATTGGCTGTATCGACGAGCTTGCCGCGACATTATCGCTTTCCACGACAGCCATTGCGCTATGCGATCCCAGCGGCTTCGATCCTTTAAGCGTGGTGTCCGTACGCCAGCCGCCAATTCCAACGCAAAGCCATCGCTTCACCATTGCACTGGGACTCGCTATGGGAGGCACATGTTGATGATAGCGACCATCAATCTTCTGCCCTGGCGCCAGACGCGACGTCGCGCCTGCCTACGCTTCTGGAGTGTTTTATTTGGCGCTTCGCTACTGCTTAGTAGCGGCGTGTTGTTGCGCTATTACAGCGTTTTGAGCGTAGAAAACCAGGTCGAATTGTTGTTAGCGGATGCCGAAAAGACGCGGGCCGAGGCTTTAATGGCGCTAAAGTCGCGTGTGCAGCAGCGCCAGCAACGATGGCAACAGGTTCAAGCGCGGAACAAACAGCGTGAGCAGACCCGAAGCTGGCAGCGGGTTTTGCAAGGGCTGGCGGAATTACTGCCAGAGCAGGCGTGGTTAACAAAAATAACCTGGCAGCAGGAGACACTGGAACTGACGGGAAACACGCTGAGCTTTGCCGCGCTGAAGGCGCTGGAAGCGCAATTACGCCAGCTGCCGCTGTTTAAATTGGGTAGCCCTGGCGAAACGCAGCAGGATGCGCAGGGACGCTGGCAATTCCACTATCGACTGATGCGGAGCGGTGCGCATGAAAACGCTTTGTGATAGCTGGTTAGCACAGTCGCCGCGCTTTCGGCTCATCTGCGGCGGTGGCTGGATGCTGGGACTGCTCATCGTCGTCATGTTATGCCTCAGCTCCACCGCGCAGAAACGGGTTATGCAACAAGAGGCGTTAAATCAGCAACGAGCGGCCATTCAGGCACAATGGCGAAATTTATATCTGCTGGCGGCATCGCCAGAAGAGCCTGAAGAGACGCTGATTCCGTTCTCCCCACTGCTGTTTCAGACACCTCTTGCACATCTTATCCACTGGCAACCCTCCGCACAGGGAGGAGAAATGACGCTGAAGCCAGGCTGGGATGCCATCCCGCCGATGTTTGTCCAATTAGCGGAGCAAGGGATGAACGTCAGCCGGTTTTCTCTTTACGCAGAAGGTGCGGAGCTGCTGTTAACACTACAACTGGAGCGCCTGAATGATGGTTGAACGCTGGCTGTTGGCGTGCGTAAGCGTACTGATACTCACCGGTATGCGTAATCCCTTCCTGCCGCCGGAGGACCGTTGCCAAATTGCTGAGCTGTCGGCATGGCGCTATCAGGGAATATTGAGCCAGGGCGTGCGACCCATTGGCATTGTTCAGGATAGCCAGAAAAAATGGCAGCGGGTTGAGCGAAATGATGTCCTGAAAAACGGTTGGACGGTTACGCAGATAACGGCCCAGAGCGTAACCCTCGACACAGGGAAAAACTGCGAGCCGTCGCAGTGGCAGTGGCAACGACAAGGAGCGATAAATGAAGCGATGGATGGCATGGATAGTACTCGTACTGGTGGTCGGGATTCAGAGCGTACTGGCGGCGAAATCACAAAACGTGACGCTGGTGGTCGATGATGTGCCGGTGGTGCAGGTATTGCAGGCGCTGGCCGAACAGGAAAAGAAAAACCTGGTAGTTTCTCCGGATGTCAGCGGTGTGCTGTCACTGCATTTGACGGATGTGCCCTGGAAGCAGGCATTGCAAACGGTGGTGAAAAGCGCCGGGCTGGTATTACGCCAGGAAGGCAACATTCTGCATGTGCATTCTGTTCAATGGCAGAGTGAAAATGCGGCTCGTCAGGACAATGAGCTGGCACGGCTTCAGGCCAGCCTGCCGTTGGAACATCGCAGTATCATTTTGCAATATGCTGATGCCTCCGAGCTGGCAAAGGCCGGAGAAAAGCTGCTCAGCGCCAAAGGAAGCATGACGGTGGATAAACGCACCAACCGCTTACTGCTGCGTGATAATAGCGTTGCGCTTAACGCACTGGAAACGTGGGTGGCGCAAATGGATCTGCCGGTTGCACAAGTCGAACTGGCGGCGCATATCGTGACAATTAATGAAAAAAGCTTGCGTGAGCTGGGGGTGAAGTGGTCGCTGGCTGACGCACAGCAATCGGGGGCTGTGGGGAACGTCACAACGCTTGCCAGCGATCTTTCTGTATCCACAGCCACATCCCGTGTGGGATTTAACATTGGCCGTATTAACGGTCGTTTACTCGAGCTGGAGCTGTCTGCGCTGGAGCAAAAACAGCAGTTGGACATCATCGCCAGTCCACGCTTACTGGCTTCTCACCGGCAACCTGCCAGTATTAAGCAGGGTAGTGAGATCCCTTATCAGGTCTCCAGCGGTGAAAGCGGCGCGACATCCGTCGAGTTCAAGGAAGCTGTATTAGGGATGGAAGTCACGCCCACCGTATTGCAGAAAGGACGAATCAGACTGAAACTGCATATCAGCCAGAATGTTCCCGGGCAGGTGCTACAGCAGGCGGATGGCGAAGTTCTGGCTATTGATAAGCAGGAGATTGAAACTCAGGTCGAGGTAAAAAGCGGCGAGACGATTGCGCTGGGCGGGATTTTTTCACATAAGAATAAATCCGCAGCCGACAGCGTGCCGCTGTTAGGCGACATCCCCTGGCTTGGCTCTCTCTTTCGTCATGATGGTAAAGAAGACGAACGGCGTGAATTAGTGGTTTTTATTACGCCCAGACTGGTTTCAACGCAATAACTTATGCATGAAAAGCCGTTGTTTTTGCACTGAACACGTTTCAGAGATTTGACGTGCGGGTGTATTTAGCATACAAGGAGTACCGATTTGAGTGTCGGTACTTTTCTTTACTTATGCGGCAGTAAATACGCTTTGCCTTTCTGGTGGTGTGTCATAGGCTTATTTGGTGTCATTTGGCTGCGCGATACGTCGCCAGGTCTGATGTTTGCAGGGTAGCATGCCTGCCACGACCAGAAATGCGTAAGGTTTGGTGATTTATTCAGTTGCCAAACCCGCTTGAGTATTGAGATAATTTTCAGTCTGACTCTCGCAATATCTTATGAGGTTTCAGTTCATGTCCTGCTGCGCTGAGTGTCTGCGAAGCGGGTTTACCATTAACGAATAGTCTTAGTAGTACCGAAAAAATGGCAGAGAAACGCAATATCTTTCTGGTTGGGCCTATGGGTGCCGGAAAAAGCACTATTGGGCGCCAGTTAGCTCAACAACTCAATATGGAATTTTACGATTCTGATCAAGAGATTGAGAAACGAACCGGAGCTGATGTGGGCTGGGTCTTCGATGTAGAAGGTGAAGACGGCTTCCGTGATCGCGAAGAAAAAGTCATCAACGAGTTGACGGAAAAACAGGGTATTGTGCTGGCAACTGGCGGTGGCTCTGTTAAATCACGTGAAACACGTAACCGTCTTTCCGCGCGTGGCGTCGTGGTCTATCTTGAAACGACAATTGAAAAACAACTTGCGCGAACTCAACGTGACAAGAAACGCCCGCTGCTGCAGGTAGAATCGCCGCCTCGTGAAGTTCTGGAAGCGTTGGCTGACGAACGCAATCCTCTGTACGAAGAGATTGCTGACGTGACCATTCGCACCGACGATCAGAGCGCAAAAGTCGTAGCAAACCAGATTATTCATATGTTGGAAAGCAACTAATTCTGGCTGAATACACACTCGTCTGCGGGTACAAGTAACTAAGGTGGATGTCGCGTAATGGAGAGGATCACAGTCACTCTCGGGGAACGTAGTTACCCTATCACCATCGCGGCTGGTTTGTTTAATGAGCCAGCTTCATTCTTACCGCTGAAATCGGGCGATCAGGTTATGTTGGTGACCAACGAAACCCTGGCTCCCCTTTATCTCGATAAGGTTCGCGGCGTACTTGAACAGACGGGTGTTAACGTTGATAGCGTTATCCTTCCCGATGGCGAGCAGTATAAAAGTCTGACGGTTCTGGATACGGTTTTCACTGCGTTACTGCAAAAACCGCACGGTCGTGATACCACGTTAGTCGCACTTGGCGGCGGCGTGATAGGCGATCTGACCGGTTTTGCGGCAGCCAGCTATCAGCGTGGTGTTCGTTTTATTCAAGTCCCGACAACCCTGTTGTCGCAGGTCGACTCCTCCGTTGGCGGCAAAACCGCCGTAAACCATCCCCTCGGTAAAAACATGATTGGCGCGTTTTACCAACCGGCGTCCGTGGTGGTGGATCTCGATTGTCTGAAAACGCTTCCTGCGCGTGAGCTGGCATCGGGGCTGGCGGAAGTGATCAAATACGGCATCATCCTTGACGGTGAATTTTTCAGTTGGCTGGAAGAAAATCTGGATGCGTTATTGCGTCTGGATGGTCCGGCGATGGCGTACTGTATTCGTCGTTGTTGTGAGCTGAAAGCAGAAGTTGTCGCAGCGGACGAGCGTGAAATGGGCTTACGTGCTTTACTGAATCTGGGACACACGTTTGGCCATGCGATCGAAGCTGAAATGGGTTATGGCAATTGGTTACATGGTGAAGCCGTTGCAGCAGGTATGGTAATGGCTGCTCGTACGTCAGAACGTCTTGGACAGTTTACCTCCGCTGATACGCAGCGCATCATTACGCTGCTGCAGCGAGCGGGCTTGCCGGTCAATGGACCGCGTGAAATGTCCAGCGAGGCTTATCTGCCGCACATGCTGCGAGATAAAAAAGTGTTAGCGGGAGAGATTCGTTTAGTGCTTCCGCTGGCATTAGGGAAGAGTGAAGTGCGCGGCGGAGTGTCGCACGAGGTGGTTCTTAACGCTATTGCTGATTGCCAGCCGGCGTAACAACAAGAAAGGTCTGGCTTGCGTTGCGAAACGTAGGTCTTTTAGCTTCAGGTTATGTGCAAAGTCGTAAGCATTAACCTTTGAGTGGGGTGTTAAATGGATGAATTCAAACCAGAAGACGAGCTGAAACCCGATCCCAGCGATCGTCGTACTGGTCGTTCTCGTCAATCGTCTGAACGCGATAATGAGCCGCAAATCAATTTTGATGATGTTGATCTGGATGCTGACGATCGCCGTCCTGCGCGCGCACGTAAAGAGCGTGAAGAAGAACGGGACATTGAAGAAGAGTATGAATCTGATGACGATGACGTGGATGAAGAGCGTGTAGAACGTCGTCCGCGCAAGCGTAAGAAACCCGCCAGCAAGCCTGCCTCTCGTCAGTATATGATGATGGGTGTCGGTGTCCTGGTGCTGTTGCTGCTGATCATCGGTATCGGTTCCGCGCTGAAAGCCCCCTCATCATCTCCCAGTGAGCAGGCTGGATCTGGCGAGAAGAGCATCGATCTTTCTGGCAACAACGCGACGGATCAAGCGAGCACGACTACGGCTGCAGCAGGCGCTGAGCAGACCGCTGGCAATACCCAGCAGGATGTTTCCTTACCGCCGATTTCCTCTACCCCAACTCAAGGTCAGACACCTGCGGCAACTGAAGGCCAGCAGCGTGTTGAAGTGCAGGGCGATCTGAACAACGCTCTGACGCAACCGCAAGGCCAGGAGCAGGTTAACAATGTAGTGGTTAACTCTACGCTGCCGACCGAACCGGCGACCGTTGCGCCAGTTCGTAATGGTAATGCTGTGCGCCAGACTGCGAAAACGGAAACGGCTGAACGCCCTGCTGCGACACACCAGGAACGTAAACAGGCTGTTATTGAGCCGAAGAGCAAACCGCAAACTACGGTGAAAGCGACGCAGACAGAGCCGAAACCTGTTGCTCAGGCAAAACCAACTGCAACTGCGCCGACGACTACAACCAAAGCACCTGTGGTTACCGCTACGCCGAAGGCGACCGTTGAGCCGAAAGCAACCGCGACTACAACGCCTGCGCCAACTGCGACGGCAACAACGTCAACACCTGTTGCTGGTGGAGCGAAAAGTGCAGGAAATGTCGGAGCGTTAAAATCTGCGCCGTCCAGCCATTACACGCTGCAGCTCAGCAGTTCTTCTAACTACGACAACCTTAACGGTTGGGCGAAGAAAGAAAACCTGAAGAACTACGTGGTGTATCAGACGACGCGTAACGGTCAACCGTGGTATGTTCTGGTAACAGGCGTGTATGCGTCTAAAGAAGATGCGAAACGTGCAGTGTCTACGCTACCCGCCGATATTCAGGCGAAAAATCCGTGGGCAAAACCGCTGCACCAGGTTCAGGCCGATTTGAAGTAAGATAGGATATGTTCTGCAATGGTTTGCTGTTTCGCCCAATTGCGGGACAAAGACTAAAGCGCAGGATGCTGTCGGAGCTTTCTCCACAGCCGGAGAAGGTGTAATTAGTTAGTCAGCATGAAAAAAAATCGCGCTTTTTTGAAATGGGCAGGGGGAAAATACCCCCTGCTTGATGATATCAAACGGCATTTACCTCAGGGTGAATGCCTGATTGAACCTTTCGTGGGTGCCGGGTCGGTGTTTCTCAACACCGACTTTTCTCGTTATATTCTTGCCGATATCAACAGCGACCTCATCAGTCTCTATAACATCGTGAAGACACGTACCGATGAGTATGTGCAGGCTTCGCGTGAGCTGTTTATGCCTGAAACTAATCAGGCTGAGGTGTACTATCGGTTCAGAGAAGAATTTAATGCCAGTCAGGATCCGTTCCGCCGTGCAGTGCTGTTCTTGTATCTGAACCGCTTTGGTTACAACGGATTGTGCCGTTATAACCTGCGCGGCGAGTTTAATGTACCGTTTGGTCGTTATAAAAAACCTTACTTCCCGGAAGCCGAGTTGTACCATTTTGCTGAAAAAGCGCAGAATGCGGAGTTCCATTGTCTCTCCTATGAAGAGTGCATGGACCGTGCGGATAGCAACTCTGTGGTCTATTGTGACCCGCCTTATGCACCGCTTTCGGCGACGGCAAATTTCACCGCGTATCATACCAACAGCTTTAGCCCAAAAGAGCAGGCACATCTGGCCGAGATGGCAGAAAAGCTGGTCAGTAAGCAGATCCCGGTGTTAATTTCGAACCATGACACGCCCGATACCCGCGAATGGTACCGATCGGCGAAACATTTTCAGGTCAAAGTGCGGCGCAGCATTAGCAGCAATGGCGGCACGCGTAAAAAGGTGAACGAACTGCTGGCACTGTATAAACCAGGAGTTGTAACGCCTGCGAAGAAATAATTCTCAAGGAGAAGCGGATGAAACAGTATTTGATCGCCCCCTCAATTCTGTCGGCTGATTTTGCCCGCCTGGGTGAGGACACCGCGAGAGCGCTGACTGCCGGTGCCGACGTCGTGCACTTCGATGTCATGGACAATCACTACGTACCAAACCTGACCATCGGCCCGATGGTACTGAAATCGCTGCGTAAATATGGCATTACTGCCCCGATTGACGTTCATCTGATGGTGAAACCGGTCGATCGTATTGTCCCGGACTTCGCCGCCGCCGGCGCGAGCATCATTACTTTTCACCCGGAAGCCTCCGAGCATGTCGATCGCACTTTACAGCTGATCAAAGAGCATGGCTGTAAAGCGGGCCTGGTGTTTAACCCGGCAACACCGCTGAGCTATCTGGACTACGTCATGGATAAGCTCGATGTGATCCTGCTGATGTCCGTTAACCCAGGCTTTGGCGGGCAATCCTTCATCCCACAAACGCTGGATAAGCTGCGCGAAGTGCGTCGTCGTATTGATGAATCTGGCTACGATATCCGCCTCGAAGTGGACGGCGGCGTCAAGGTGAACAACATTGGTGAAATCGCGGCGGCGGGTGCAGATATGTTTGTCGCAGGCTCTGCTATTTTCGACCAACCAGACTACAAAAAAGTCATTGATGAAATGCGCAATGAACTGGCGAAGGTAAGTCATGGATAAGTTTCAGGATATTCGGGGCGTTGCATTTGACCTCGACGGTACGCTGGTCGACAGCGCGCCGGGATTAACCGCAGCGGTGGATATGGCGCTGTATGCGCTGGAACTGCCGATTGCCGGTGAAGAACGCGTTATCACCTGGATTGGCAACGGTGCAGATGTACTGATGGAGCGCGCGCTGGCGTGGTCGCGTCAGGAGCGCGCCACACTACGTAAGACAATGGGTAAACCGCCCGTTGATGATGATATCCCTGCCGAAGAACAGGTGCGTATTTTGCGTAAGCTGTTCGACAGATACTACGGCGATGTCGCAGAAGAGGGGACATTCCTGTTCCCTGATGTTGCCGACACGCTGGGCGCGATGCATGCGAAAGGATTGCCGCTGGGTCTGGTGACCAACAAACCGACCCCGTTTGTCGCGCCATTGCTTGAGGCGTTAGATATCGCCAAATACTTTAGCGTGGTCATCGGTGGTGACGACGTGCAGAATAAAAAACCGCATCCGGATCCGCTACTGCTGGTAGCAAGCAAGCTTGGCATCAAGCCGGAGCAATTGCTCTTCGTAGGGGATTCACGTAATGATATTCAGGCGGCAAAAGCTGCTGGCTGTCCGTCCGTTGGCCTGACTTATGGCTACAACTACGGCGAGTCGATCGCGCTGAGCCAACCCGACGTTATTTACGACCGTATTAATGAACTACTGCCCGTTCTCGGGCTTCCGCATAGCGAAAATCAGGAATCAAAAAATGACTAAGCCCATCGTTTTTAGTGGCGCACAGCCCTCAGGTGAATTGACCATTGGCAACTATATGGGTGCGCTGCGTCAGTGGGTGAGCATGCAGGATGACTACCATTGCATCTACTGCATCGTTGACCAACATGCCATCACCGTTCGTCAGGATGCTCAGCAGCTGCGTAAAGCAACGCTCGATACGCTGGCGCTGTATCTGGCATGCGGTATCGATCCTGAAAAAAGCACCATTTTCGTCCAGTCTCATGTACCGGAACACGCACAGTTAGGTTGGGCGCTGAACTGCTACACCTATTTCGGCGAGCTGAGCCGTATGACCCAGTTCAAAGACAAATCCGCACGCTATGCGGAGAACATCAACGCCGGTCTGTTTGATTATCCGGTGCTGATGGCGGCAGACATCCTGCTGTATCAGACCAACCAGGTACCGGTTGGCGAAGATCAGAAACAGCATCTGGAACTAAGCCGCGATATCGCCCAGCGCTTCAACGCCCTGTATGGCGACATCTTCAAAGTGCCTGAGCCGTTCATTCCTAAATCCGGTGCGCGCGTGATGTCGCTGCTGGAGCCGACGAAGAAAATGTCCAAGTCGGATGACAACCGCAACAATGTGATCGGCCTGCTGGAAGATCCGAAATCCGTGGTTAAGAAAATCAAACGTGCGATGACCGACTCCGAAGAGCCGCCTGTTGTACGCTACGACGTGCAGAATAAAGCGGGTGTTTCCAACCTGCTGGATATCCTCTCTGCCGTTACCGGCCAGAGCATTCCGGAGCTGGAACAACACTTTGAAGGCAAGATGTATGGTCATCTGAAAGGTGAAGTCGCAGAGGCTGTTTCCGGCATGCTGACCGAGCTTCAGGAGCGTTATCACCGTTTCCGTAACGATGAAGCTTTCCTGCAGCAGGTGATGAAAGATGGCGCAGAAAAAGCCAGCGCACGCGCGTCTGTTACGTTGAAAGCGGTTTACGAAGCGATTGGTTTTGTCGCCAAGCCGTAATGCGCTCTGCGTTGCTGAAGAAACCGGGTTCTACCCGGTTTTTTTTCGCCTGTTCGTTGGTGAATCTCAAAAAATATGAAGCGCCTCGCCGTTTGCATATTTCCTTATATCAATCAATTTAATGAAGATATAAATATTCAATTTACTGAGAATATAAAATGCGTCGGATATTTATCAAGAGAGAGGAGGGACTGACAACCCTGGCCCGCTACCTGCTCGGCGAGAAGTGCGGTAACGTGTGAATGAGCATTTAACCTATAAATATAAAAACCGGGGATTTCCCGGTTTTTTTGTATCTGCGCAATCGCTTCTGTTACAGATCTGCAGCCGGGCCACAGCCACCAATAATTTTAGAAATAGAAATTGCCGGGTGCAGGAAGTAATCGTAGGTGCAGTTATCTTTTTTGTTATCGACATGACCAGTACACGCGGTCAGCGTAGCCAGAACACCAGCAACGATAGTGATTTTTGCAAATTTCAGCATGTTAAAATCCTTGTAAGATATCTATTTTTAAATGGATGAAATCCATTTCTCGGCGGTTAAGATATCAACTAAAATAAACTTAAAGTAGTCCGGATTAGGACATAACAAGTTTTATATAAAATATGCTTTCAATGAATTTAAATGTTTTAAAAATACATTTAATTAATGATTAACGGTTGGGCTACTGAGGCGAGTATATAGCGTGTATCGGTTTTGATTTATTTCTATCGGAAGATAGGTGATGCTGCCAACTTACTGATTTAGTGTATGATGGTGTTTTTGAGGTGCTCCAGTGGCTTCTGTTTCTATCAGCTGTCCCTCCTGTTCAGCTACTGACGGGGTGGTGCGTAACGGCAAAAGCACCGCCGGACATCAGCGCTATCTCTGCTCTCACTGCCGTAAAACATGGCAACTGCAGTTCACTTACACCGCTTCTCAACCCGGTACGCACCAGAAAATCATTGATATGGCCATGAATGGCGTTGGATGCCGGGCAACTGCCCGCATTATGGGCGTTGGCCTCAACACGATTTTACGTCACTTAAAAAACTCAGGCCGCAGTCGGTAACCTCGCGCATACAGCCGGGCAGTGACGTCATCGTCTGCGCGGAAATGGACGAACAGTGGGGCTATGTCGGGGCTAAATCGCGCCAGCGCTGGCTGTTTTACGCGTATGACAGGCTCCGGAAGACGGTTGTTGCGCACGTATTCGGTGAACGCACTATGGCGACGCTGGGGCGTCTTATGAGCCTGCTGTCACCCTTTGACGTGGTGATATGGATGACGGATGGCTGGCCGCTGTATGAATCCCGCCTGAAGGGAAAGCTGCACGTAATCAGCAAGCGATATACGCAGCGAATTGAGCGGCATAACCTGAATCTGAGGCAGCACCTGGCACGGCTGGGACGGAAGTCGCTGTCGTTCTCAAAATCGGTGGAGCTGCATGACAAAGTCATCGGGCATTATCTGAACATAAAACACTATCAATAAGTTGGAGTCATTACCCGGAAGATAAATAAATGCCCTGAATATGAACTGTCCAACTTTATGGGGGCAGTCCAACATCAGGGCATTTTTCAGCGTTCAATTAATGGTTCGAGAACCAGTTCAGCTTATCGCGTAGTCCAACCACGCGGCCGACGATAATCAGCGCCGGGCTTTCAACCTGCTGCGCCAGTTCGCCGAGTTGCGAAAGCACCCCGCTAACAACGCGTTGCTTCACGGAGGTACCGTTTTCTACCAGCGCGACAGACATATCGGGTTGCATGCCAAATTCGATCAGTTTTTCCTGGATAGTAGCCGCCTGATTGAGGCCCATGTAGAACACCAGCGTCTGTTTCTCTGCCGCCAGGTTTTCCCAGTCCAGCTCGCCGCCGGTTTTCAGGTGCCCGGTGACCAGACGTACACTCTGGGCGTAATCTCGATGGGTCAGTGGAATGCCGGAATAGGCGGAACAACCGGATGCTGCGGTAATACCTGGCACAACGGAGAATGGAATACCGGCATGGCACAGGGTTTCCAGCTCTTCGCCACCACGGCCAAAGATGAACGGGTCGCCACCTTTCAGGCGCACGACGCGTTTGCCCTGTTGCGCTTCACGCAGCAGGATCTGGTTAATTTCTTCCTGCGGTACACAGTGGTAGCCCGCGCGTTTACCGACGAACACCCGGTCGGCATCGCGGCGTACAAGGTTCATGATGTCGTCGGATACCAGACGGTCATAAACCACGACATCCGCTTGCTGGATCTGCTGTAGACCTTTCAGCGTCAGCAGCCCGGCATCGCCAGGACCGGCGCCAACCAGCACTACTTCGCCTCGATGGTCCAACGGTTCGCTGAGCAACTGCTCGGTGGTTTCCTCGACGGCTTTCTGGTCACTGTTCGCCAGCGACTGCGCCAGGCGGTCATTCACGAACAATTTTTCCCAGAAGCGGCGACGTTCACCCATGCTGGCAAACTGTTCTTTCACTCGGGCGCGTAACTTGCCTGCATATTGCGCGACCTGGCCCAGATGCTGAGGCAGCACAGATTCAAGTCTTTCACGTAGCAGACGGGCAAGCACCGGCGATGTACCGCCGGAGGAGACCGCCACCATCAGCGGCGAGCGGTCGATAATGGAGGGCATGATAAAACTGGCTGCTTTTGGCGCATCGACCACGTTGCAGAAAATACGACGTGATTCTGCGGCGGTGCTGACGCTTTGGTTGACGGCATCGTCATCGGTGGCGGCAATAGTCAGCCAGCAGGTGTCGAGCAGGGACTCGTCGAACGGTCCCTCAACCAGCGTCAGCATGCCTTCATCTGCCCATACGGTGAACTGCGGAATAAACGCCAGCGCATTAACCGTTATACGGGCGCCAGCTTCCAGCAGTAACCGCGCTTTGCGTTCTGCGACATCACCACCGCCGACGATCAAGCAGTCGCGGTCACGTAGTTGACAAAATATAGGCAAATGATCCACGACATTACCCCTTAATTATTGGCAGTAGCCTCTGGCTGGTTGATTTTTGCCGGAACAGGACGCTCCGATTTTGGCGTAGCATACCAATAACCCAATCCCATGAATACGACACCGGACAAAGTATTACCGAGTGTCACCCACAACAGGTTATGACCAATTCCTGACAGGGTATAGGCTTCGCTGTGGTGACCGAACCAGGAGAGGGCAAACAGCGTCATGTTGGCAACCGAGTGCTCGTAACCGGAAGCGATAAACGCCAGCAGACACCACCAGATAGCGAGGAATTTTGCTGCGCCCTCGGTACGAATTGCCATCCAGATTGCCAGACAAACCAACCAGTTACACAGTGCGCCTTTAAAGAACAGCACCGTTGCTGGCGCGGTAGTTTTTGCCAACGCTACCGAATGGACGATGCTGGTATCGACCGGCAGCAGGCTACCGCCGCCCCAACTATAAAGCAGAGCGACAAACACGGATCCGACCAGATTACCCAGCCAGGTTTGCGGCAGAATAGCCCACATCTGACCGTGACTGATGGTGCCCGCTTTAACGCCAAGCGTCAGGAACATCGTGTGTCCGGTGAACAGTTCAGAACCGGCGATAATAACCAGCGTTAAGGCAATACCAAAGGTTGCACCCATTACCAGAGGACGTACGGACGGGTCGAGCAGATTACCGAGGGTGAAAATAAGAATGATGCCGAGACCCACATAGGCTCCTGCCATTGCCGAACTGATCCAGAATCCGAGCGGGTTATTAGCCGAGAGGCGTGCGATGCGCGCAGCGTTAGCCGCACACTTATTAATAGTGTCTGTGAACATGTGTTGATTATCCTTGAAGTACAAACAATAAAAAGAAATCGTAACCGTAGGCCGGATAAGGCATTTATGCCGCCATCCGGCAATGTGCTTGTGCAATTGCCGGATGGCGCTACGCTTATCAGGCCTACAAATAAAAGACCTACAAATACGTCAAAAAAGGGGAGGCGTTGCGCCTCCCAAAAATTTATTAACCGCGCAGTTGCACCGTGCCGTCTTTCACTCGGGCTTCGTAATGTTTCACGGAGAACTGTTCGTCTTCCATGCACAGACCGTCGCTTAAGCGAAAGCGCTGTTTTTTCAGCGGGCTGGCGACCCACAATTCGCCCTGATGTTCAGCAATCAGCCCACGAGAAAGCACGCTGGACTCGAAGAATGGGTCGATGTTGCTGATCGCAAACACCTGGTCGCTGTGATACGGGCGGAAAATCGCAACTTGCTCGCTACCTAACAGGGCGCAGACGCCTGTTGCAGGCAGAATGTCATCGATTTTGCAGATGTTTTTCCACTGGCTCATGCGTTTTCCTCCACCAGAGTCACCGGGATACGCTCATAGGGCGTGGCCGGACGATGTTGTTCACGTTCAGGCACAACCTGGACATTCGGATCGCGTTGATCGCTGTTGATAAAGTGTTTGAAGCGAACCTGTGCGGATGGGGTGTTAACTGTCTCTGTCCACTCGCAGACCACCGCTTCACGCAGACGGGCCATCTCTTCTTCCAGGTGCTGGTTCAGCCCCAGTTTGTCGTCGATGATGACCGATTTCAGATATTCGATACCGCCTTCCAGGTTGTCTAACCATGGTGCGGTTCGGGTCAGTTTGTCGGCGGTACGGATGTAGAACATCATGAAACGATCAAGGTATTTGAGCAGCGTTTCGCGGTCGATATCCGCTGCCAGCAGGTCTGCATGACGAGGTTTCATCCCGCCGTTACCGCAAACGTACAAGTTCCAGCCTTTCTCAGTGGCGATGATACCCACGTCTTTGCCCTGAGCTTCCGCACATTCACGGGTACAGCCGGAGACGCCGAATTTCATTTTGTGCGGGGTACGAATGCCCTTGTAGCGGTTTTCCAGCTCCACGCCGAATCCGACGCTATCGCCGACGCCATAACGGCACCAGGTACTGCCTACGCAGGTTTTCGCCATACGCAGGGCTTTGGCGTATGCGTGACCGGTTTCAAAGCCCGCTTCAATCAGCTGACGCCAGATTTCCGGCAGGTCATCTTTTTGCGCGCCGAACAGGCCGATACGCTGAGAACCGGTGATTTTGGTATACAGGTTAAATTCACGCGCGATACGGCCCACAGCCACCAGGCCTTCAGGAGTTATTTCTCCGCCCGCGGAGCGCGGGATCACGGAGTAGGTACCGTCTTTCTGGATGTTCGCCAGGAAGTTGTCGTTAGTGTCCTGCAGCGGCGTGTGCTGTGGTTTGAGGATGTACTCATTCCAGCAGGAGGCCAAAAGGGAACCTACGGTTGGTTTACACACTTCACAGCCGTAGCCTTTCCCGTGTTTTGCCAGCAGCTCTTCGAAGGTTTTAATTCCTTCTACACGGATCAGATGGAAAAGTTCCTGACGCGAGTACGGGAAGTGTTCACACAGGTTGTTGTTAACTTCGATCCCCTGTTTCGCCAGTTCAGCGTTCAGGACCTGCGTTACCAACGGGATACACCCGCCGCAGCCGGTACCAGCTTTGGTTTCAGCTTTCAGCGCCGCAACGGTGTGGCAGCCTTTGTTGATAGCGGCGATCAGCATGCCTTTGGTGACGTCGAAGCAGGAGCAAATCTGCGCGCTGTCCGGCAGTTTATCGACACCGATAGACGGCTTACCGCTGCCCGCGTGAGCTGGCAGAATCAGTGAGTCTGGGTTTTCCGGCAGTTCGATGGCGTTCAGCACCAGCTGCAGCAGGTTGCCGTAATCGCTGGTGTCACCGACTAAAACCGCCCCGAGCAGGGTTTTGTTATCTTCGCTAACGATGAGGCGTTTGTAGACTTCTTTGCTTTCGTCGAGATAGACGTAGCTACGGGCGCCCGGCGTGCGCGCATGCGCGTCGCCAATCCCGCCGACGTCAACACCGAGCAGCTTCAGCTTGGCGCTCAGATCCGCGCCTTCAAAGGCGTTTTCGGTTTCGAGAATATGGTCGACGGCAACCTGCGCCATTTTGTAGCCTGGAGCGACCAGACCATACACGCGGTTGTTCCAGCTGGCGCATTCGCCGATGGCATAGATGTCCGGATCAGAAGTCTGGCAAGTATCGTTAATCACAATACCACCGCGCGGCGCAACGTCCAGGCCGCATTGGGTGGCCAGTTTGTCGCGTGGGCGAATACCGGTAGAAAAGACGATGAAATCGACTTCCAGTTCGCTACCGTCGGCAAAACGCATGGTTTTGCGCGCTTCGGTGCCTTCCTGGACGATCTCTTTAGTGTTTTTGCTGGTGTGCACACGCACGCCCATGCTTTCAATTTTGCGACGTAACTGCTCGCCACCCATGTGATCCAGCTGTTCGGCCATCAGCATCGGGGCAAATTCAATCACGTGGGTTTCAACGCCGAGGCTTTTCAGCGCACCTGCGGCTTCCAGACCCAGCAGGCCACCGCCGACGACGGCACCGCGTTTGCTACGGCGCGCGCAAGATTCAATGGCGTTGAGGTCTTCGATGGTGCGGTAAACGAAGCAGTCTTGGGTTTCCGAACCTTTAATCGGTGGGATCCACGGATAAGAGCCTGTCGCCATGAT
This sequence comes from Citrobacter sp. RHBSTW-00986, assembly GCF_013783065.1. Taxonomy (NCBI): domain Bacteria; kingdom Pseudomonadati; phylum Pseudomonadota; class Gammaproteobacteria; order Enterobacterales; family Enterobacteriaceae; genus Citrobacter; species Citrobacter sp. RHBSTW-00986. The sequence goes on from NZ_CP056200.1 coordinate 358,941, forward strand.
CAGCTTATCGTAATAGACCGTACGACCCGCGCTGGAGTGGATCACCTTCTCCTGGCGGTTGATGGTGATTGCGCGTTCGCCCACTAACACCTTAACGCCATGCTTCTCGTAGAATCCTTCACGCACCAGAGAAAGTTCTTCGGCGGTGTGGTGGGAGAAGTAGGACGATAGGTGGACGCGGTCGTACGCTTTGCGGGGTTCTTCACAGAAGACGGTAATATCAAAATTGGCAGCGTCGGATTTATCAAGAAGATCCTCAATAAAGCGATGGCCGACCATACCATTACCGATAATAGCGAGTCTGACTTTGCTCATTTTTGCCTCGATTTCTTTTCTATTACTGCCTACCTTAACGATTCAGCAACCCCGCTTATTGATGCAAATCAAATTCGCCTTTATATACTCCTTAAGAGGTATATAGCTGATTTAACTGCATTTTTATAAGTTACGGAATTAACAGGCTTTTCGTGTTTGTATAAATAGCGTACAAATTAAGGGGTTTTTGTAAGAATTGGCCTACAGCACCAGAGAAAGAAGAGGGTGGGGGAATAGGCCGGAGGGCGTCTGCGCCTTATCCGGCCTACGAACAGCTTGTCTTGTAGGCCGGATAAGATACGTTAGCATCGCCATCCGGCACTCAGATTAATGCGTTGCGGGTGCGTTATGCTGGCGATGACGCGTGACGAACCCAAGAATAAAGCACATCACGAATACGACCGCATACAAGCCGTTAGCCGTCTGCAATGCCGCCAGCGGACCGCTGTGCGCCACGATAGGGCCAGTGACCACGAAAGTGAGCATAGTACCGATGGTGCCACAGGTCAGAACGAAGTTAACCAGTTTAGGTGATGCGACCTTCGTCTGCTGGGAGCCGAGGGTAATGATGGTGGTATAAATCGCGCTGGAGAAGAAGCCCAACGTCAGAATGAACCACGGCATATGCTCCGGCGTACCGGTGATAAACAGATACATCAGGACGGTAGCCACACCCGCCAGTACGGTCAGGATGCGCTGCAAATCGAAGAAACGCAGGATAAAGCTAAATGCCCACATGCCAACCATGTAAGACATCCAGAAGTCGCTGACCAGTTTACCTGCGTCGTTCAGGCTCATGCCCAGACTTTTGGCGTATTCCGGCACCCAAGAGATAAAGCCCAACTGACCGAGGATGTAGCACAGCGCGGCGATCGCCAGGAACAGCACGCCAATGCCCCATTTTTCTTTTACCACTGGCGCGTCCGGTTGCTGCGCGTGTTTACCCAGCGCCGGGAATTCGCAGCCGAAGGTCAGCAGGAAAATGGCGACGTATACCAGGCCGATGCAGGCATAAACCCAATACCATTCGATGCTGCGCGCTAACAGGAATGCTGCCACCATCGGGAAAATCATGCCGGCCATGCTGAAGAAGGAATCAGTAAACAGCAGGCGGGAACCGCGCTGGCGACCTTCGTACATCTGAGTCACCAGGAATGTACCAATCGACATGGTGATACCGCTCACCAGACCCAGTACAAACATGGCGGCTGAGAACAAGGCCAGGCTATGGCTGAGCATCAGTCCGGCGACCGCCAGAACCATCAGGATAAAGCCAAAGCGCAACTGGGTTTTCAGTGGCACAATTTCCATCAGCCATGCATTCAGAAAAATAGAGATCAGAATGCCGGCATTCAGAAAGGTGAAGGTGTTACTCATACTGGAAACGGGCAAATGGAAGTAATCTGCGATGTTTCCCATCACCATCCCGGTGACAATTACCAACGCGCCTGTCAGGGCGTAGGAGAGAAAGCTAATCCATGTGAGCTTGATGCGATTGCTGTTAGTCATGACTGGCCTGTATAGAAGTGTTAGGCGCATTGACTGCGCCGTGAGCGGGCAGATTTTAGGCGCTTTAGTGATGCATTTAAATGTTTATTGGTAATTACTTGCTACGTTACATTTTTTTATGTGATCTAGATCGCATTGAATCTTGAGGCTATAAGGTTACATTTGTTTCAAGTACGTAAAATTAAGTAAAGGGATGGCCTTGTTCTTGAAGGCTCTTTAGAATCAATTCACTTGCTTCATTTCTGCTCTTGTTAAGGAATTCTCATGCTCAAATCGACTCTGGCGGCTGTTGCAGCTGTTCTCGCTCTTTCTGCTCTCTCTCCCGCAGCACTGGCAGCAAAAGGTGACCCGCATGTCCTGCTGACAACCTCTGCCGGTAACATTGAGCTGGAGCTGAACAGTCAGAAAGCCCCAGTTTCAGTGAAAAACTTTGTCGATTATGTCAACAGCGGTTTCTATAACAACACCACGTTCCACCGCGTGATCCCTGGCTTCATGGTGCAGGGCGGCGGTTTTACCGAGCAGATGCAGCAGAAGAAACCTAACCCTCCAATCAAGAATGAAGCTGATAACGGACTGCGTAATACCCGCGGCACGATTGCCATGGCGCGTACAGCAGATAAAGACAGCGCGACCAGCCAGTTCTTTATCAATATTGCAGACAATGCGTTCCTCGATCACGGCCAGCGCGACTTTGGGTACGCGGTCTTCGGTAAAGTTGTGAAAGGTATGGATGTCGCGGATAAGATCTCTCAGGTGCAGACCCATGATGTTGGTCCTTACCAGAATGTCCCGTCAAAACCGATTGTTATCCTGTCTGCCAAAGTCCTGCCGTAAACGTCTTTTGCGCGGGCAGTTCCTGTCCGCGTTCTTTCCCTTCTCTGCGTAACCTGAAATTGCCGCTTATACTTGTGGCAAGTGTCGGCTCATTCAGGGAGGTCACGTGAAAAAACTCACCGATAAACAAAAGTCCAGACTCTGGGAACAACGGCGAAATGCCAATTTCCAGGCCAGTCGGCGGCTGGAAGGCGTGGATATTCCACGGGTGACTCTGAGCACGGAAGACGCCCTGGCGCGTCTTGAAGAGTTGAGGGGGCACTATGAGCGATAAATTCGGTGATGGACGCGATCCCTATTTGTATCCGGGCCTGAATGTCATGCGTAACCGTCTGGGGATTCATCAGGCGCAGCGCCTGGCGCAGGCGGCGTATGAACTGACGGCGCTGCGTGCGGCCACTATCGAATTAGGCCCGCTTAAACGGGGCTTGCCGCATCTGTGCGCCATTCATCGCCAACTGTATCGGGATATTTTTGACTGGGCGGGACATCTGCGAGAAGTGGATATTTACCAGGGCGATACCCGCTTTTGTCATTTCGCTTATATCGAGAAAGAGGGCAATGCGCTGATGCAGGACCTGGAAGACGAGTCCTGGTTGGTGGGGTTACCGGAAGATAAGTTTGTGGATCGTCTTGCGCACTATTATTGCGAAATCAACATGCTGCATCCGTTTCGTATTGGCAGCGGTCTGGCACAGCGAATTTTTTTCGAACAGTTAGCGATTCATGCCGGGTATATATTGAGCTGGGATGACATTCCGGTTGAGGAGTGGAACCTGGCTAATCAGAGTGGGGCGATGGGTGACCTGTCTGCGCTTCGGGCGATATTTCGTAAAGTGGTAAGCGAAGCCCCGGAAACTGAGTAGAATAGCGCGGTTCTTATGTACCGGAGCCGCCATGATCCTGCTTATCGATAACTATGATTCTTTTACCTGGAACCTGTACCAATACTTCTGCGAACTGGGCGCTGATGTCCTTGTCAGGCGCAACGACGAACTGACGCTGGCGCAAATCGACGCGCTAAGCCCGCAAAAAATCGTAATATCCCCAGGCCCCTGCACGCCGGATGACGCTGGTATCTCATTGGATGTTATTCGTCATTTCGCGGGCAAGACACCCCTGCTGGGTGTTTGTCTGGGACATCAGGCTATGGCGCAGGCCTTTGGCGCGACAGTGGTTCGGGCAGCTAAAGTGATGCACGGTAAAACCTCGCCAATTACGCATAACGGGCAGGGTGTTTTTCAGGGGCTCGCCAACCCATTAACGGTGACGCGCTACCATTCTCTGGTGGTTGCCCCCGCGACGCTTCCTGACTGCTTTGAGGTGACGGCCTGGAGTGAAACGCAGGAGATTATGGGCATTCGTCACCGCGAGTGGGATATGGAAGGTGTGCAGTTTCACCCGGAGAGTATTCTCAGCGAGCAGGGGCATCAACTGCTGGCTAATTTCCTCAACAGGTGATTTGTGGTTGCTATTCAGTGATTTTTTATTCATATTTTGTGATTATAATTTCACTAACATTTCTGCTTAACAGGGTGGCAATGACATGGCAACTGAACAAACTGCAATTACGCGCGCGACATTCGATGAAGTGATTCTGCCGATTTATGCACCGGCTGAGTTTATCCCGGTAAAAGGGAAAGGGAGTCGAGTCTGGGATCAACAGGGCAAAGAGTATGTTGATTTCGCGGGCGGCATTGCAGTTACTGCACTAGGGCATTGCCATCCGGCCCTGGTGGAGGCGTTAAAAACCCAGGGTGAAACCCTGTGGCATACCAGCAACGTTTTCACCAACGAACCGGCGTTGCGCCTGGGCCGTAAAATCATTGATGCGACCTTCGCCGAGCGCGTGCTGTTCATGAATTCGGGTACCGAAGCTAACGAAACTGCCTTTAAGCTGGCGCGCCACTATGCCTGCGTGCGCCATAGCCCGTTCAAAACCAAAATCATTGCCTTCCACAATGCGTTTCACGGTCGTTCGCTGTTTACCGTGTCCGTCGGCGGGCAGCCAAAATACTCTGACGGTTTTGGACCAAAACCAGCGGATATCATCCATGTACCGTTTAACGATCTGCATGCGGTCAAAGCGGTGATGGACGATCACACCTGTGCGGTGGTGGTTGAGCCTATTCAGGGGGAAGGTGGCGTCACTGCGGCAACGCCGGAATTCCTGCAAGGTTTGCGTGAACTTTGCGACCAACACCAGGCGCTATTGGTATTGGATGAAGTGCAGAGCGGGATGGGCCGTACCGGCGATCTGTTTGCCTATATGCACTACGGCGTGACGCCGGATATCCTCACCAGCGCAAAGGCTCTCGGCGGCGGCTTCCCGGTGAGCGCGGTGCTGACCACCCAAGAGATTGCCTCCGCATTTCATGTGGGTTCGCACGGTTCCACTTACGGTGGCAATCCGCTGGCCTGCGCAGTTGCGGGGGCAGCGTTTGATATCATCAACACGCCGGAAGTGTTGGAAGGTATTCAGGCTAAACGTCAGACGTTTGTCCAGCATTTGCACAAAATTGATCAACAGTTCGACATTTTTAGCGATATTCGCGGGATGGGGCTGCTGATTGGCGCCGAGCTGAAGCCGCAGTTTAAAGGCCGGGCGCGCGATTTCCTGTATGCCGCCGCGCACGAAGGAGTGATGGTACTCAACGCCGGATCGGACGTGATGCGTTTCGCGCCGTCGCTGGTAGTTGAGCAGGCGGATATCGATGAAGGGATGCAGCGTTTCGCACAAGCGGTAGCGAAAGTCGTTGCCTGATTACCTGTTGCCGGATAAGCACAGCGCATCCGGCAGTCGATCTTAACCTTTCATGTCCCGCAGACGGCGGCTCAGCCAGATTCCGTGGTGCGGTCGCTGACGCCATGCTACCGACGAAATGGTGTGCATGGTGTTCAGATGCCCCAGTACCCGTTGCAGATGCTGCTCAAGGGTGCTTAACGGACCGTGGGACAGCATCTCTGGCGCTTCGAGAATATTCACATCGCCTGAGCTTCCCGGTCCGTCATATTCCAGCCGCTGCTGACAGCGCTGGAGCGCAATTTCACAGGATTCCAGATACCGCTGCGCTAAATCCGGCGTCAGCATTGTGTGTTCCCTTGCCAGTGTGGTCATCGCGTTGATGTGCTCGACGATGAACTGGCTGTGCGTGACCCACAGTTTCATGTCCGCCAGGTAGTGCGAGTTGAATCCTGGCTCCTGCATCGCCTGGTTCAGTGAGTTGAACAACGTGTTATGCGCCTGATTGACCCGCATGCGTTGATACGCCAGCGGCGTGGCCTGCGGATCGTTGCTGAGGATCAGGCGAATGGCCTCCTGATCGGCTTCTAACGCATCATGGGCGTTCTTACGCAGCAGGCCGCTCTGCCACTGCGGCCACAGCCAGAGTGTACCGCCAAAGGCGATTAAGCAGCCAATAACCGTATCGACAAACCGCGGCACGATAAACTGTTCTCCGTTCAGCGTCAGCAGTTGCAGGGTGTATACCGCCGTGACCGTAAAGCCGACGGTAGCCCAGCCGTAGTTTTTGCGCATGATCAGATAGCTACCCAGGGTAATCAGCAGCATGCCTGCCAGCGTGTAACCTTCCTGAATATGAAAGTGCAGGGTGACTCCGGCAATGACCAGTCCAACGAGCGTTCCTGCTGAACGGTGTAAAATACGTACCCGGGTTGCTCCGTAGCCATTTTGCGTGACGAACAGGATCGTCATCAAAATCCAGTAAGGCTTTGGCAGGTGTAAAGCGCTGCCCATCAGGCTGGCGATACTCAGCATGACGCTGATGCGCCCGGCATTACGCAGCGCCGGTGATTTCAACGACAGATAGTTTTTCAGGGCCGGGATCAGCGGCAACCGACGCTGCTTGTCCGCCATTAAATCTCGGGCGTACAGCGGTCGCTGGGTGCGTAGCACGCGGGCAATACGGCTGAAGTGCCAGTAGCAAAATTGTCCCACCGGATTGTCCGGATGCTGGTTGGCGATTTTCTCCAGCGTGCCAATCTGCTTGTCCATCGAGAAACGGGTCGGCAAGCGGTGATACAAAATATCATCGGCCAGTACCCGGAGGCGTTCGGCGACGGTGCGCGCATTCCAGCGAATCACCTGTTCGGCGTGGCTACGTTCGACCAGCTTTTGCACCTCTTCCGGCTGGTGAAGGCTGACGGAAATATGCTCCTGCAAATCCAGCGCCTCCTGAAAGGCACGCAGCAGGCGCTTGTAATCGTTGTTGCGATGCGCCGACAGCATATGCATTTGCTGGTAGCACTGGGTAATCAGATCCACCGCTTTCTGCTGGCGAACCAGCAGGGGAGGCAGCGCTTTTTCCGGATCGGCATGCTGGGTCAGCAGGCTGTACTTGGCCTCACAGTAATCGGCTAATTCACGGTACAACAAGCTGAGCGATTCACGGAGCGGCTGCTCGCGCCACATCCAGAACCAGAACCAGTTGAACAGGCCGTACCATAACGTGCCCAGCGCATAGATCAGCAACGGTTCCCAGACGGGCATGTTCCCGACCAGGCTTAGCGTGAAAATCGCGGCGATAAGTGAGGCCGGTAACAGTCGGGCATGCAGAGGGCTGAGCTCGGCGGTTACGCCAAGAATCAGCGTCAGTCCGGTGAGGATAAGCGGCAGCGGTATGGCCTGTGCCAGCAGCAACTGCATGATCAGACTGCAACCGGCAAACAAAGACGCGCCAATAGCTAAACGTTTGAAAAAGCGCTTATGCGGGGTATCAAGACCGGCAATGTTGCAGCAGGCAGGGACCAGGGAGAAGAGGAGTCCTAGATGAAGCTGACCGATGATCAGACCAACAGCCACAGGTAAACATAGCACCAGCGTCTGCCGTAGTGCGTAGTTGATCTCTGGGTGGTATATCAGTCTTCGCCACATCGGTGTAAACAAAAGTGGCGCATCACTGAGTAACGCGCCACTTCGATGGGGTTAACGGGTGCCGTAGACGACGATGGTCTTACCGTGTGCGGAGATCAGGTTTTGATCTTCCAGCATCTTCAGAATACGACCAACGGTCTCACGGGAGCAGCCAACGATCTGGCCGATTTCCTGACGGGTGATTTTAATCTGCATGCCGTCCGGGTGGGTCATCGCATCAGGCTGTTTCGCCAGATTCAGCAGAGTCTGCGCGATACGACCCGTTACGTCGAGGAAGGCAAGGTTGCCGACTTTTTCAGACGTGACCTGCAGGCGACGTGCCATCTGTGAAGACAGGCGCATCAGAATATCCGGGTTGACCTGGATTAATTGGCGAAATTTTTTGTATGAAATTTCAGCGACTTCACATGCGGTTTTGGCACGTACCCAGGCGCTACGTTCCTGACCTTCTTCGAAGAGGCCTAATTCACCAATAAAATCGCCCTGATTCAGATAAGAAAGGATCATTTCTTTCCCTTCTTCATCTTTGATCAGCACTGCCACTGAGCCTTTAACGATGTAATACAACGTTTCCGCTTTTTCACCCTGGTGAATCAGCGTGCTCTTCGATGGGTACTTATGAATATGGCAATGAGACAAGAACCATTCGAGAGTCGGGTCTGTTTGCGGTTTGCCAAGCACCATGCGCGGTTATCCTCTGTTATAAGCTGTCTCCAGAGCCAGAAAACGACGCTGCCTCTGGGTTTGCAAAAATATGCTTCCCGCTACCTGGGAAAGGGGCTGTCAAAAATTAACTGCAGCCTGTAATGTGATGTCCTCTGCATACATGCAGTACGTCAATGTATTACTGTAGCATCCTGACTGTTTTAGCATAGCTTTCGCCGTGTGTCTCCTGGTGTCTCGCTTCAGCATGACGCAGGTCGCCTTCCGTTGCGAGAATTGTTATGTACGCGTAATCTGTCAGGAAAATTGAAACATTGGAGTTACGAAATATGCAAGCGCGTGTAAAGTGGGTTGAGGGGTTAACCTTCCTCGGTGAGTCCGCCTCTGGCCACCAAATTTTGATGGACGGTAACTCCGGTGATAAAGCGCCGAGCCCGATGGAAATGGTATTAATGGCTGCGGGTGGTTGCAGCGCAATTGATGTGGTTTCGATCCTGCAAAAAGGCCGTCAGGATGTGACCAACTGCGAAGTGAAACTGACCTCAGAGCGTCGTGATGAAGCGCCGCGCCTGTTTACCCACATTAACCTGCATTTCATCGTAACGGGTAACGATCTGAAAGATGCGTCCGTTTCGCGCGCAGTCGATCTCTCTGCGGAAAAATATTGCTCTGTGGCGCTGATGCTGGAAAAGGCGGTGAACATTACCCACTCCTATGAAGTGGTTGCTGCTTCGTGATGTCATGCCTGATGGCGTTTCACTTATCAGGCCTACAGGATATAAACGCGTAGGCCGGATAAGGCATCAGCCGCGATCCGGCAAAATAACACCTTACTCTATCTTTTTGCCTTCCATCAGTCGCTGGACCAGCGGCAGCATAATCAATTCCATCGCCAGACCCATTTTCCCGCCCGGAACAACCAACGTATTGATATGGGAAATGAATGATCCCTGCAGCATGGCCAGTAGCCACGGGAAGTCGATCCCTTCCAGGTTCCGAAAATGAATCACGACAAAGCTTTCATCCAGTGATGGAATACTTTTGGCGGCAAAGGGGTTGGAGGTATCAACGGTCGGTACGCGCTGGAAGTTAATGTGCGTACGGGAAAACTGCGGCGTAATGTAATTGATGTAATCGTCCATTGAGCGCACCACTGAGTCCATCACCGCTTCGCGCGAGTGTCCCCGCTCGCTGGTATCGCGGGTCAGCTTCTGAATCCATTCCAGGTTCACGATCGGCACTACGCCAACCAGCAGATCGACATGCCGCGCCACGTTTTGCTGTGGGGTTACGACGCCGCCGTGTAGTCCTTCATAGAACAGTACATCCGTCGGTTCAGGCAGCGGCTGCCAGGGCGTAAATGTACCCGGAACCTGATTCCACGGTACGGCCTCATCGTAGGTGTGCAGATATTTTCGCGACTGACCTTTGCCCGTTTGGCCGTATTCGATGAAGGTTTGCTCCAGCAGACCGAAGTCATTAGCTTCGGGGCCGAAATAGCTGATATGCCGCCCGGCATCGCGCGCTTTGCGAATCGCCATGTCCATTTCCGGACGGGTATAACGATGAAAACTGTCACCTTCCACCTCGGCGGCGCGCAGATTTAACTGCGCGAAAATTTTACGAAACGCGAGGCTGGTGGTGGTGGTCCCCGCGCCGCTGGACCCTGTTACCGCAATCACCGGATGTTTGGCAGACATAACAACTCCATGAATAGGTTGAATTTTTATTATAGTCGGCCGTCGGCTACGGATTACTCGTGAATCTGCTTCCTCGGCATAATGTTGACCGTTTCATGCAGTTCGGACCATACCAGCACGGCTTCACCAGATTGTAGTTGGCGTTTGACGTCGGCGACTTTTTGTTCGAGCGAGCGTTCATGTTCACCATAATCGGTGCCTTCGCGCAAGACAAAGCTTTCAATCAGATTGTCCAGCGCGTCCGGGGAGATATCTTGCCAGGGGATGATCATGATGATGCCTCCAGATACGTTGTCAGCCAGTCCGGGATTCTGGATTCCAGCCACATCTCAGGACGGCGCACCGTGCCGCCAATGAATCCGACGTGGCCGCCGTGTTCCGTCAGTTGATACTCTACCTGTGAGGGCAGATTTTCCGGTTTAGGGATCACGTGATGATCCATAAACGGATCGTCTTTGGCATGGATAATCAGCGTGGGTTTGGCGATCTGGTTGAGCAACGGCATAGCGCTACACTGACGGTAATAGTCTATAGCATCGGCGAAACCATGGATTTTAGCGGTGATCAAATCGTCAAAATCGCGAATGCGACGCAGAGATTTCAACTGGCCCAGACTCACCGGCAGCGATCCTGGATACGCCTCTAGCTTGCGCGAGGCATTGGCTTTCAACAGGTTTAGCAGGTAGCGCTGATAGACCCGGGAGAATCCCTTGTCCATATGGTAACTACAGGCTTCCAGCACGAAAGGCGCGGAAACGATAACCGCGGCATCAATTGGAATCTCAGTACCTTCTTTTGCCAGCAGGCAGGCCAGCATGTTTCCACCGAGCGAATAGCCTACCGCCGCGGTCGGCACGCGACCGAACTCACGTGCCAGCCAGTGTAAAAACCAGGTGCCATCTTCTGTTTCACCGGAGTGATAAATACGGTTCAGACGATTGGGTTCGCCGCTGCAGCCGCGAAAATGCATCACCACGCCCAGCCAGCCGCGCTTTTGCGCTGCTTCAATCAGGCCATGTGCGTACGGGCTGTTCAGACTGCCTTCCAGACCGTGAAAAACCACCAGGCGCGGTTTATGTTTCGCCTGTTGCGGATCTTCACTCCATGCCAGATCGACAAAATCACCGTCGGGCAATTCCAGACGCTGCCAGTGGGCGTCGAACTTCACCTTGCGGCGAATTAAACGCGGCAGCATCGTCTGCAGATGGCGGTTACTGATACCGCGCATCGGACGGAATTCTCGTGAATCGTCGGTAGGTGGAGTTATTTCTGTGGACGTGATTTCAACCATAACACCAGAGCAATTAATAATCGGAAAGAATAACTATACCGCGCACAGCGCGTGCGGGTTAGCCAATATGTGATTTTGTCGCGAGTCAGTCAGCAGGCAATCATCGGCTATAGTGCCGGATGGCGGCTTCGCCTTATCCGGCACTCATGATTACTCGGCCTGCATCTGCTCAAGCTGTTCCTGAGCCTCCAGCCAGGCCATCTCGCACTCTTCCAGTCCGGATTTCGCACTGGCCTGCTGCTGCAAGCATGCCGTGAGTTCGGCTTTGCGGCTTTGGTCGTACAGTTCGCTATCGCCGAGTTTTTCTTCCGCCTGTGCCAGCTGTGCGTGCAGTTTCTCCATCTCTTTTTCCAGGCGGGAAATCTCTTTACGTAGCGGTTGCGTCAGGGTGCGTAGTTCAGCTTCGCGACGCTTCTGGTCTTTACGTGCCTGGGCGCTGTTAACGCTCTCTTTTACCGGTTCGTCGCTCTGGTTTTCCTGTTTTTGCACATCGCTCAGCCACTGCTGATAATCCTCAAGATCGCCATCAAACGGCTCGACTTTCTTGTCGTGCACCAGATAGAGGTCATCGGTAGTAGAGCGAATCAGGTGACGGTCGTGCGAGACCACAACCAGTGCGCCTTCGAAATCGATCAGCGCTTCGGTCAGCGCCTGACGCATATCCAAATCCAGGTGGTTGGTCGGTTCATCAAGCAGCAGCAGGTTCGGGCGCTGCCAGACGATCAATGCCAGCACCAGACGCGCTTTTTCTCCACCGGAGAAGCGGCGAGTCTCTTCGCTGACTTTATCGCCCTGGAAGCCGAATCCGCCGAGGTAGTCTCGCAGTTTCTGCTCCAGCTCCTGCGGCGCCATGCGTGCCAGGTGCTGTATAGGTGATTCATCGGCGCGTAAAAACTCCAGCTGGTGCTGTGCGAAGTAACCCAGCTTGATGCCTTTTGCCAGGCCAACCTCGCCGCTGATGGGGGCCAGTTCGCCGGCCAGCAGCTTAATCAGCGTAGATTTACCCGCGCCGTTGCGTCCGAGCAGGCCGATGCGAGACCCCGGCACCAGATTCAGTTTGATCGAATCGAGAATGACGCGGTCGCCGTAGCCGGCGCTGACCTTTTCCATCTTTAACAGCGGGTTCGGCAGGCTTTCCGGCTCGCGGAAGCTGAAGTGGAACGGGTTGTCCACGTGCGCAGGGGCAATCAGCTCCATGCGTTCCAGCATTTTGATACGGCTCTGCGCCTGCTTTGCTTTGGTGGCTTTGGCGCGGAAACGATCGATATAGCTTTGCAGATGCGCCACGCGCTCCTGCTGGCTTTCGTACATTGCCTGTTGCTGTGCGAGGCGGGTCGCTCGCTGGATTTCAAACGCGCTGTAGTTGCCGGTGTACTCGAACATCGTTTGCTGTTCGATATGAATAATTTTATCCACCACCGGGTCGAGGAAGTCACGGTCGTGGGAGATCAAAATCAGCGTGCCCTGATAGCTTTTCAGCCATCTTTCCAGCCAGATCACCGCGTCGAGATCGAGGTGGTTGGTTGGTTCATCGAGCAGCAGCAGGTCTGAACGGCAAATCAGCGCCTGAGCCAGGTTGAGACGCATACGCCAGCCACCGGAAAAATCGCTGACGGGACGTTCAAGCTGTTCGTTGGAGAAGCCGAGGCCATGCAGCAGGCTGGCGGCGCGTGAGCGCACAGTCCAGGCGTCGATGGCATCCAGCTTGCCATGGACGGTGGCAATGGCGTGTCCATCGTTACGTTCGTTGGCATCGTTCAACTGTGCTTCCAGTTGACGATACTCGCGGTCGCCGTCAATCACATACTCCAACGCCGGCTGTGGCAACGCAGGCGTTTCCTGATTAACCCACGCGAGCTGCCAGTTTCCCGGATAGGTAAATCCTCCGGCGTCGGCGCTGAGTTCATTTTTCAGCAATGCCAGCAGGGTAGATTTACCGCAGCCATTTTTACCTACCAGGCCAACTTTCTGCCCTGGATTAATGGTGGCCGTGGCATTTTCCAGCAAGACGCGCACGCCGCGACGAATTTGTAACGATGAGAAAACAATCATAAGGCGCCGTATGTTCAGACTATGTTAATTTATCATTATGATAATGTAATGTGTGGGCCATTTGCCGCACCGAGGCGCAATGGTAGCCCAAAACGTCGAAAATAGACAAAAGACAAAACCGGGAGGGGGATGATGTTCCAGCCAGCGAAAGTCTTGCTGCTGTATGCCCATCCGGAATCTCAGGACTCGGTCGCGAACCGGGTACTGCTTAAACCGGCCATGCAGCTCAGCAATGTTACCGTGCACGACCTGTACGCGCACTATCCTGACTTTTTTATCGACATTCCGCATGAGCAGGCGCTGCTGCGCGAGCATGATGTGATTGTTTTTCAGCATCCGCTCTACACCTATAGCTGCCCGGCATTGTTAAAGGAGTGGCTTGACCGCGTACTGAGTCGAGGATTTGCCAGCGGCCCCGGGGGGAATCAACTGGCGGGAAAGTACTGGCGGAGCGTTATCACTACCGGAGAGCCGGAAAGCGCCTACCGCTATGACGCGCTAAACCGTTATCCAATGAGCGATGTACTGCGCCCTTTTGAGCTAACGGCCGGTATGTGCCGCATGCACTGGATGAGCCCTATCATTGTCTACTGGGCCAGACGGCAAACGAAACAGGAGCTGGACAGCCATGCGAAAGCGTATGGTGACTGGCTGGCGAATCCGATCCCTGTGGGAGGCCGCTGATGGAAGGTTCTGATTTATTGACTGCCGGCGTGTTGTTCCTCTTCGCGGCGGTGGCTGCCGTTCCGCTGGCCTCAAAACTGGGTATCGGTCCGGTGCTGGGTTACTTGCTGGCGGGGATTGCTATTGGCCCATGGGGATTAGGGTTCATCAGCGACGTGGATGAAATCTTACACTTTTCCGAACTGGGCGTAGTTTTTCTGATGTTCATCATTGGGCTGGAACTTAATCCAGCCAAACTGTGGCAATTGCGGCGTTCAATTTTTGGCGTCGGCGCCGCGCAGGTGATGCTAAGTGCGGTCGTGCTGGCAGGGCTACTGATGCTTACAGCGTTCTCCTGGCAGGCGGCAGTGGTTGGCGGCATTGGTCTGGCGATGTCATCGACCGCTATGGCGCTACAGTTGATGCGCGAAAAAGGCATGAACCGCAGTGAATCCGGACAACTGGGCTTTTCGGTGCTGCTGTTTCAAGATCTGGCGGTGATCCCCGCGTTGGCGCTGGTTCCGCTGCTGGCGGGATCTGCTGACGAACATTTTGACTGGATCAAAGTAGGGATGAAGGTGCTGGCCTTTGCCGGCATGCTGATTGGCGGGCGTTATTTGCTGCGTCCGGTTTTCCGCTTTATTGCGGATTCTGGCGTGCGGGAAGTGTTCACCGCCGCCACGCTGCTGTTAGTGCTGGGTTCTGCTTTATTTATGGATGCGCTGGGTCTGTCGATGGCGCTGGGGACCTTTATCGCGGGCGTTCTGCTGGCGGAAAGCGAATACCGACATGAGTTGGAAACGGCAATCGATCCGTTTAAAGGCCTGTTGCTTGGCCTGTTTTTTATCTCCGTAGGTATGTCGCTTAACCTTGGCGTGCTCTATACCCATATTTTGTGGGTGGCGGCGAGCGTGATGGTGCTGGTGGTCGTAAAAATGCTGGTGCTGTATGTACTGGCGCGTCTTAACGGCATGAGAAGCTCAGAACGGATGCAGTTTGCCGGGGTTTTAAGCCAGGGCGGTGAATTCGCTTTCGTGCTGTTTTCAACGGCCTCTTCCCAACGGCTGTTTCAGGGTGACCAAATGGCGCTGTTGTTGGTGACCGTCACGCTGTCGATGATGACCACGCCGCTGGTGATGAAGTTGATTGATAAATGGCTCTCCCGCCAGTTTAACGGCACGGATGAAGAAGATGAAAAACCCTGGGTGGAAGATGATAAACCGCAGGTGATTGTGGTGGGTTTTGGGCGCTTTGGTCAGGTTATTGGTCGTCTGTTGATGGCCAATAAAATGCGTATTACCGTCCTGGAAAGAGATATCAGCGCAGTGAATCTAATGCGCAAATATGGCTATAAGGTCTATTACGGTGATGCCACGCAGGTGGATCTGTTGCGTTCCGCGGGTGCAGAAGCCGCACAGTCTATTGTTATTACCTGTAATGAACCTGAAGACACTATGAAGCTGGTGGAGCTGTGCCAACAGTATTTTCCGCATTTGCATATTCTTGCGCGTGCGCGCGGACGTGTAGAGGCGCATGAGTTATTACAGGCTGGTGTGACGCAGTTTTCCCGCGAAACATTTTCCAGTGCGCTGGAGTTAGGGCGAAAAACGCTGGTTACGCTAGGGATGCATCCGCACCAGGCTCAGCGCGCTCAGCTGCATTTTCGGCGGCTGGATATGCGCATGTTGCGGGAACTGATCCCCATGCACACGGATACGGTACAAATCTCCCGAGCCAGGGAAGCCCGGCGCGAGCTTGAGGAGATTTTCCAACGAGAGATGCAGCAAGAGCGACGTCAGCTGGATGGCTGGGATGAATTTGAGTAGAGGTAACCATGGCAATTCGTAAACGTTTTATCGCAGGCGCAAAATGTCCGTCCTGCCAGGCGCAGGATACGCTGGCGATGTGGCGCGAAAATAATATCGATATTGTTGAGTGTGTTAAGTGCGGTCATCAGATGCGGGAAGCCGATAAAGAGGCGCGCGAGCACGTTCGCAAAGAAGAGCAAGTGATCGGGATTTTTCATCCGGACTAGCGATATGGCGCAGCTTTTTTTAAGCTAGAGGGTACACGGGTGCAGAATTCCGCTACAATCTGCGCCACTATTCTTTCCATGCTCAGGAGATATCATGAAAGTAGCAAAGGACCTGGTGGTCAGCCTGGCCTATCAGGTACGTACAGAAGACGGTGTGTTGGTTGATGAGTCTCCGGTGAGTGCACCGCTGGACTACCTGCATGGTCACGGTTCCCTGATTTCTGGCCTGGAAACAGCGCTGGACGGTCATGAAGTTGGCGACAAATTCGATGTTGCTGTTGGCGCAAACGACGCATACGGTCAGTACGACGAAAACCTGGTGCAGCGCGTTCCTAAAGACGTCTTCATGGGCGTTGATGAACTGCAGGTTGGCATGCGTTTCCTGGCTGAAACTGACCAGGGTCCAGTACCAGTAGAAATTACCGAAGTGGAAGACGACCACGTTGTGGTTGACGGTAACCACATGCTGGCTGGCCAGAATCTGAAATTCAACGTAGAAGTTGTCGCTATCCGCGAAGCGACCGAAGAAGAGCTGGCTCACGGTCACGTTCACGGTGCGCACGGTCACGACCACGATCATGACCACGGTCATGACGGTTGCTGCGGTGGTCACGGTCACGACCATGGTCACGAGCACGGTGGCGAAGGCTGCTGCGGCGGTGGCGGTAAAGGTAACGGCGGCGGTTGCGGTTGCCACTAATTGTTATACGGCATAAAAAAAAAGCGGGAATATCCCGCTTTTTTTATGTCTCAATAATGTGGCGGCGGGGTCTCTTCAGACTGCGACGCGATGTGGGACGGCTGCGTTGCCTTGAGCTTCTCCGTCAATAAACGCAGATGGTCGCGGAGTTTTGCCATTTCCAGTTCATGCGCGGTCACCGTCACGTTGAGCTCTTCAATGGTTATCTCCTGAAATGCCAGGCGACTTTCCAGTTCAGCCAGGCGAGTTTCCATTGTTGTATCCTGCATGATTCACCTCTTTCTTTTTTCTCCGGCAGATCGCGGACTGCGGCGAATTCTACTTAACTTTGCCTGTTTGCACAGCACTCAATCTTCGGTCACGAAACTAATTTAAACAAAAAGAGTCTGAAAAGTGGTGATAATAGGGCGTGCCCGTATGTTGATTTGTTCTGCAACGCTTTATAGTACATTTTTATGTTAGCTAACCTTGGGGTGAGATGCCCCGGCCCTGGAGATATGGATGAAATCACTGTTTAAAGTAACGCTGCTGGCGACCACAATGGCTGTTGCTCTGCATGCCCCGATCACCTTCGCTGCTGACGCTGCGAAACCAGCCGCTACTGCTGACAGCAAAGCAGCATTCAAGAATGACGATCAAAAAGCCGCTTACGCGCTGGGCGCGTCCCTGGGTCGTTATATGGAAAACTCTCTGAAAGAGCAGGAAAAACTGGGCATCAAACTGGATAAAGATCAGCTGATCGCTGGCGTTCAGGATGCGTTTGCAGACAAGAGCAAACTGTCTGACCAGGAAATCGAACAAACTCTGCAGGCGTTTGAAGCACGCGTGAAGAGCTCCGCTCAGGCGAAAATGGAAAAAGACGCGGCTGACAATGAAGCCAAAGGTAAAGTTTACCGCGAGAAATTTGCTAAAGAGAAGGGCGTTAAAACCTCTTCTACTGGCCTGGTCTATAAAGTAGAGAAAGAAGGTACCGGCGCTGCACCGAAAGATAGCGATACCGTGGTAGTCAACTACAAAGGTACGCTGATTGATGGTAAAGAGTTTGATAACTCTTATACCCGCGGTGAGCCGCTCTCTTTCCGTCTTGACGGTGTTATCCCAGGCTGGACCGAAGGCCTGAAAAACATCAAGAAAGGCGGCAAAATCCAGCTGGTTATCCCGCCGGATCTGGCTTACGGCAAAACCGGCGTACCGGGCATTCCGGCTAACTCTACGCTGGTCTTTGATGTTGAACTGTTAGACATCAAACCGGCACCGAAAGCCGATGCGCAGCCAGATGCTGCACCGGCAGCTAAAGCTGCGGACAGCAGCAAAAAGTAAGTAACCAGATACCGCCGCCCACAGGGCGGCGGTTTTTTATTATCGACAGGATATAATTAATACTGGAAAGCGCCTTGTGCGCTGTATTACTTTAGATGCCCCTATAATAGTGATGAGCCTGCCCTGACAACATAACGACAGGCTCCTGAAAAGGAGTGCTTTTTTTCATGTCCAGGTCGCTTTTAACCAACGAAACCAGTGAGCTAGATTTACTGGATCAACGTCCTTTCGATCAAACCGATTTCGATATCCTCAAATCCTACGAAGCGGTTGTGGACGGGTTGGCGATGCTCATTGGTTCCCATTGTGAAATCGTATTGCACTCTTTGCAGGATTTGAAATGCTCGGCCATCCGCATTGCTAACGGTGAACACACGGGCCGCAAAATTGGCTCGCCGATTACTGACCTTGCGTTGCGTATGCTGCATGATATGACGGGTGCGGATAGCAGCGTGTCGAAGTGTTACTTCACACGTGCGAAAAGCGGTGTCTTGATGAAGTCGGTGACGATTGCCATTCGCAACCGTGAGCATCGCGTGATTGGTCTGCTGTGCATCAACATGAACCTTGATGTTCCATTCTCGCAGATAATGAATACCTTTATCCCACCGGAAACCCCGGAAGTGGGTTCTGCCGTCAACTTCGCTTCTTCGGTGGAAGACCTGGTTACCCAAACGTTGGAGTTCACGATTGAAGAAGTGAATGCTGATCGTAATGTTTCCAACAATGCCAAGAATCGCCAGATTGTCCTGAATCTGTATGAGAAAGGTATTTTCGATATTAAAGATGCCATTAACCAGGTCGCCGATCGGCTGAACATCTCCAAGCACACGGTTTACCTCTATATTCGTCAGTTCAAAAGCGGCGATTTCCAGGGGCAAGACAAGTAATGCGTTTTGCCATTATGGTGACTGGGCCAGCTTATGGCACGCAGCAGGCGAGCAGCGCGTTGCAATTTGCTCATGCGTTACTCAAAGAAGGGCATGACCTATGCAGCGTCTTTTTCTATCGTGAAGGTGTGTATAACGCCAACTTCCTGACTTCACCTGCCAGTGATGAATATGATCTGGTGCGGGCCTGGCAACAGCTGAACCAGCAGCATGGCGTGACGCTGAATATCTGCGTAGCTGCGGCGCTGCGTCGCGGCGTCGTTGATGAAACAGAAGCGAAGCGACTGGGACTGGCAGGGGCTAATTTACAATCAGGTTTTAATCTCAGCGGGCTGGGTTCGCTGGCTGAGGCATCCCTGACCTGCGATCGCGTGGTGCAGTTTTAATGAAACGTGTTGCTTTTGTCTTTTCTACCGTGCCGCATGGCAGTTCGTCTGGCCGCGAAGGGTTAGATGCCTTACTGGCGACATCGGCATTAACGGAAGACCTCGGCGTATTCTTTATCGGCGATGGCGTTTTTCAAATCCTCCAGGGACAACAACCGGATGTCGTGCTGGCTCGCGACTATATCGCAACCTTCAAGCTGTTAGGGTTGTACGATATCGATCAATGTTGGCTTTGTGCCGCCTCATTACGCGAGCGAGGCCTCCAACAGGGGGATAATTTTGTGGTCGATGCGACAGCGTTGGAACCGGAAGATTTACGCCGTGAGCTAGGCAACTATGACGTCATTTTAAGGTTTTGAGATACTCATGCTGCACACATTACATCGTTCCGCGTGGCTTACCGATTTCTCCTCTCTTCTTCGCCTGATTGGTAAAGACGATGAACTTTTATTGCTTCAGGATGGCGTGACCGCGGCAATAGAAGGAAGCCGTTTCCTTGAAAGTCTGCAAAATGCCTCCATTAAGGTCTATGTACTGGAAGAAGACATTAAAGCTCGCGGCTTAGGTGGTCAAATTTCAGACAGTGTCGTCAGGGTTAGCTATACTGACTTCGTCAGACTTACGGTGAAGCATCCCAGCCAGATGTCCTGGTAATTGTGGGATCGTTGTATATTTCTTGACACCTTTTCGACACCGACCTAAAATTCTGCGTCCTCATATTGTATGAGGTCGTTTTATTACGTGTTTACGAAGCGAAAGCTACAACCAGGAGCTATTTAATGGCAACAGTTAACCAGCTGGTACGCAAACCACGCGCACGCAAAGTTGCAAAGAGCAACGTGCCTGCACTGGAAGCATGCCCGCAGAAACGTGGCGTATGTACTCGTGTATATACTACCACTCCTAAAAAACCAAACTCCGCACTGCGTAAAGTATGCCGTGTGCGTTTGACTAACGGTTTTGAAGTGACTTCCTACATCGGTGGTGAAGGTCACAACCTGCAGGAGCACTCCGTGATCCTGATCCGTGGCGGTCGTGTAAAAGACCTCCCGGGTGTTCGTTACCACACCGTTCGCGGTGCGCTTGACTGCTCCGGCGTTAAAGACCGTAAGCAATCACGCTCCAAGTATGGCGTGAAACGTCCTAAGGCTTAATGGTTCTCCGTTAAGTAAGGCCAAACGTTTTATATTAATGTCAAACTAAACTCGTAGAGTTTTGGACAATCCTGAATTAACAACGGAGTATTCCCATGCCACGTCGTCGCGTCATTGGTCAGCGTAAAATTCTGCCGGATCCTAAGTTCGGATCAGAGCTGCTGGCTAAATTTGTAAATATCCTGATGGTAGATGGTAAAAAATCTACTGCAGAAACCATCGTATACAGCGCGCTGGAGACCCTGGCTCAGCGTTCTGGTAAAGATGGCTTGGAAGCTTTTGAAGTAGCCCTTGAAAACGTGCGTCCGACTGTCGAAGTTAAGTCTCGCCGCGTTGGTGGTTCTACTTATCAGGTTCCAGTTGAAGTCCGTCCGGTTCGCCGTAATGCCCTGGCAATGCGTTGGATCGTTGAAGCTGCTCGTAAACGCGGTGATAAATCCATGGCTCTGCGCCTGGCGAACGAACTTTCTGATGCTGCAGAAAACAAAGGTACTGCAGTTAAGAAACGTGAAGACGTTCACCGTATGGCAGAAGCCAACAAGGCGTTCGCACACTACCGTTGGTAATCCCTTCGGAGTTTTAGTCACCAGGCGGGCGCTTCTAGTAAGCAGCCCGCTTTGGGCTACTTAAATTGAACGCCTAAAAGATAAACGAGGAATCAAATGGCTCGTACAACACCCATCGCGCGCTACCGTAACATCGGTATCAGTGCGCACATCGACGCCGGTAAAACCACTACTACCGAACGTATTCTGTTCTACACCGGTGTAAACCATAAAATCGGTGAAGTTCATGACGGCGCAGCCACCATGGACTGGATGGAGCAGGAGCAGGAGCGTGGTATTACTATCACCTCCGCAGCGACTACTGCATTCTGGTCTGGTATGGCTAAGCAGTATGAACCGCATCGCGTTAACATCATCGACACCCCGGGGCACGTTGACTTCACTATCGAAGTAGAACGTTCCATGCGTGTGCTTGATGGTGCAGTAATGGTTTACTGCGCAGTTGGTGGTGTTCAGCCTCAGTCTGAAACCGTATGGCGTCAGGCAAACAAATATAAAGTTCCACGCATTGCGTTCGTTAACAAAATGGACCGTATGGGTGCGAACTTCCTGAAAGTTGTTGGTCAGATCAAAACCCGTCTGGGCGCGAACCCTGTTCCGCTGCAGTTGGCGATTGGCGCTGAAGAAGCGTTCACCGGTGTTGTTGACCTGGTGAAAATGAAAGCCATCAACTGGAACGAAGAAGATGCAGGCGTAACCTTCACTTATGAAGATATCCCGGCTGACATGCAGGAACTGGCTGAAGAATGGCACCAGAACCTGATCGAGTCCGCTGCGGAAGCTTCAGAAGAGCTGATGGAGAAATACCTGGGTGGTGAAGAACTGACTGAAGAAGAGATCAAAAAAGCTCTGCGTCAGCGCGTTCTGAACAACGAAATCATCCTGGTAACCTGTGGTTCTGCGTTCAAGAACAAAGGTGTTCAGGCGATGCTGGATGCGGTAATTGATTACCTGCCATCCCCAGTCGACGTACCTGCGATCAACGGTATTCTGGACGACGGTAAAGATACTCCGGCTGAGCGTCATGCTAGCGATGAAGAGCCGTTTGCTGCTCTGGCATTCAAAATCGCTACCGACCCGTTCGTGGGTAACCTGACCTTCTTCCGCGTGTACTCTGGTGTGGTTAACTCCGGTGACACCATCCTGAACTCAGTGAAAACTGCACGCGAGCGTTTTGGCCGTATCGTACAGATGCACGCTAACAAACGTGAAGAGATCAAAGAAGTTCGCGCGGGCGATATCGCTGCTGCTATCGGTCTGAAAGACGTGACCACTGGTGACACTCTGTGTGACCCGGATCACCCGATCATTCTGGAGCGTATGGAATTCCCTGAGCCGGTAATCTCCATCGCGGTAGAACCGAAAACCAAAGCTGACCAGGAAAAAATGGGTCTGGCTCTGGGCCGTCTGGCTAAAGAAGACCCGTCATTCCGCGTTTGGACTGACGAAGAATCTAACCAGACCATTATCGCCGGTATGGGTGAGCTGCACCTCGACATCATCGTTGACCGTATGAAGCGTGAATTCAACGTTGAAGCGAACGTCGGTAAACCTCAGGTTGCTTACCGTGAAGCGATTCGCGCGAAAGTTACCGATATCGAAGGTAAACACGCTAAGCAGTCTGGTGGTCGCGGTCAGTACGGTCATGTTGTTATCGACATGTACCCGCTGGAGCCGGGTTCAAACCCGAAAGGCTACGAGTTCATCAACGACATCAAAGGTGGTGTAATTCCTGGCGAATACATCCCGGCCGTTGATAAAGGCATCCAGGAACAGCTGAAATCTGGCCCGCTGGCTGGTTACCCGGTTGTTGATCTGGGCGTGCGTCTGCACTTCGGTTCTTACCATGACGTTGACTCCTCTGAGCTGGCGTTTAAACTGGCCGCTTCTATCGCCTTCAAAGATGGCTTTAAGAAAGCGAAACCAGTTCTGCTTGAGCCTATCATGAAGGTTGAAGTAGAGACTCCGGAAGAGAACACCGGTGACGTAATCGGTGACTTGAGCCGCCGTCGTGGTATGCTTCGTGGTCAGGAATCCAACGTCACTGGCGTTGTTATCCATGCTGAAGTTCCGCTGTCTGAAATGTTCGGATATGCAACCCAGCTGCGTTCTCTGACCAAAGGCCGTGCTTCTTACTCCATGGAGTTCCTGAAGTACGACGATGCGCCGAACAACGTTGCTCAGGCCGTTATTGAAGCCCGTGGTAAATAAGCCACAGGATTAAAACCTAAGTCCCGTGCTCTCTCCCCAGGGGAGAGCACTATAGTAAGGAATATAGCCGTGTCTAAAGAAAAATTTGAACGTACAAAACCGCACGTTAACGTCGGCACCATCGGCCACGTTGACCACGGTAAAACTACCCTGACCGCTGCAATCACCACCGTACTGGCTAAAACCTACGGCGGTGCTGCTCGTGCATTCGACCAGATCGATAACGCGCCGGAAGAAAAAGCTCGTGGTATCACCATCAACACTTCTCACGTTGAATATGACACCCCGACTCGCCACTACGCACACGTAGACTGCCCGGGCCACGCCGACTATGTTAAAAACATGATCACCGGTGCTGCGCAGATGGACGGCGCGATCCTGGTTGTTGCTGCGACTGACGGCCCGATGCCGCAGACTCGTGAGCACATCCTGCTGGGTCGTCAGGTAGGCGTTCCGTACATCATCGTGTTCCTGAACAAATGCGACATGGTTGATGACGAAGAGCTGCTGGAACTGGTAGAAATGGAAGTTCGTGAACTTCTGTCTCAGTACGATTTCCCGGGCGACGACACTCCGATCGTTCGTGGTTCTGCTCTGAAAGCGCTGGAAGGCGAAGCAGAGTGGGAAGCGAAAATCATCGAACTGGCTGGCTTCCTGGATTCTTACATCCCGGAACCAGAGCGTGCGATTGACAAGCCGTTCCTGCTGCCTATCGAAGACGTATTCTCCATCTCCGGTCGTGGTACCGTTGTTACCGGTCGTGTAGAGCGCGGTATCATCAAAGTTGGTGAAGAAGTTGAAATCGTTGGTATCAAGGATACTGCTAAGTCTACCTGTACTGGCGTTGAAATGTTCCGCAAACTGCTGGACGAAGGCCGTGCTGGTGAGAACGTTGGTGTTCTGCTGCGTGGTATCAAACGTGAAGAAATCGAACGTGGTCAGGTACTGGCTAAGCCGGGCTCTATCAAGCCGCACACCAAGTTCGAATCTGAAGTGTACATTCTGTCCAAAGACGAAGGCGGCCGTCATACTCCGTTCTTCAAAGGCTACCGTCCGCAGTTCTACTTCCGTACTACTGACGTGACTGGTACCATCGAACTGCCGGAAGGCGTTGAGATGGTAATGCCGGGCGACAACATCAAAATGGTTGTTACCCTGATCCACCCAATCGCGATGGACGACGGTCTGCGTTTCGCAATCCGTGAAGGCGGCCGTACTGTTGGTGCGGGCGTTGTTGCTAAAGTAATGAGCTAATTATTGATTAATTAGCTTTGAGCTTAAAAAGGGCGCTTCGGCGCCCTTTTTGCTGTCCGCGATTTAGCAGTTGTCATATTTATTCGCATTTTTCATTCATTCTCCCGCTGCGTAAATAGCGTTGTGCTATTGTAATCATAACTATTCTCATTTACACTTTGCGCAGAAATTGAACGGGAGCGATCATGTACGTTTGTTTGTGTAATGCGATAAGTGATAAAAAAATACGTCAGGCTGTTCGCCAGTTTCATCCTCAGTCCTTTCAGCAATTGCGTAAATTTATTCCTGTTGGAAATCAATGTGGTAAGTGCATTCGTGCTGCCCGCGAAGTCATGCAGGATGAATTAACGCAAATGCCAGAATTTAAAGAGATCGCCTAAGTCACACTCTTTTTTTTGACATCCCTGTAGCCCCATCTACGCTCTAAGAGTGGAAGCGGAGGGACTATAAAATGAAAGGTGATGTTAAAATCATAAATTATCTCAATAAACTATTGGGAAATGAGCTTGTCGCAATCAACCAGTATTTTCTCCATGCTCGTATGTTCAAAAACTGGGGACTGACTCGCCTCAATGATGTTGAGTACCATGAATCTATCGATGAGATGAAACACGCTGATAAATATATCGAGCGTATTTTATTCTTAGAAGGGCTCCCAAACTTACAGGATCTTGGTAAGTTGGGTATAGGCGAAGATGTTGAAGAGATGCTGCAATCCGATCTTCGACTCGAACTCGATGGGGCTAAAGATTTACGTGAAGCTATTGCCTATGCCGACAGCGTCCATGACTACGTTAGCCGGGATATGATGATCGAAATCCTTGCTGATGAAGAAGGTCACATTGACTGGCTGGAAACGGAACTGGATCTGCTCCAGAAGATGGGACTCCAGAACTATCTTCAGGCACAGATTCGCGAAGCGTAGACGCAAACTTTGCAGAGCGGCAGACCTGCCGCTCCTTTCAGTACCCGATAACACCTGAACTTTGCGCGCTGAAAATCAACCAACCTGCCAGTCCAAGCCACGGACCGAACGCGATAAGCGGTATCGACGTCCTTCGGGTAAGGCGTAGGATCAGCCACCAGACAATGCCCAGCAATGATGCAGCGAGTAAAATGGGCGGTAGCGCTGGCCATCCACACCAGGCACCCATCGCTGCCAGTAGCTTAGCGTCACCCAGGCCGATGCCCTCTTTGCCCGCGATTATTTTGCATCCCCACCAGACCAGCCATAGCGTCAGATAGCCAGCGACAGCGCCGTACAGCGCGTCGGATAACATCTCTCTGTCGTAAACGCTGTGATACATCAGACCGAGCCAGAGCAGCGGCTGCGTCAGCACATCCGGCAGCAGGTACGTCCGGAGATCAATTTGCGCCAGTGAGAAAATAAACCAGAACAGCGTCATGATGGCAATCGCATCAGACATTGAAGGGACAAACGCGGCGATAAGCGCAAAAACACAAGAACACGCCAGTTCAGTCAGTGGGTAACGCCATGAAATTGGCTTAGCGCAGGCCTGGCAACGCCCCCGCTGCCACAGCCAACTGAATAGTGGAATAGTGTTACGCACCGATAGCCTGTGCTGGCAGTGCGGACAGTGCGACGGAGGCCAGGCGATATTCCATGTTTCGCTGTGCCGATGCTCAATCATGATCGGCAGTCGATAAACCACTACATTCATAAAGCTGCCGACTCTCAGCCCGACAAATGCCATTGCTGCAATGTTAATGAGTTCCGTCATTTCCCCACCGGATAGAGTTCAAGGGCTTCCACCGCAATCTCCCCGGCGACCGGGCGGGCGCTAAACGTGAGTTGCGAAACCTGTATTCCCTCATTTTGTAGGGTATTAAGCCACGCAAATAATGGTTCGGTTTTGACAACGGGAAGCGAGATCGCAAAATGATCGGGAGTGGATGTCACAACGCTGATATTCAGACCTGCCTGCTGCGCGCTATATTGTATCAGTGCCGGATCGGTCTTTGTGCCCGGTCTACTGGCAACTAATCCGCGACGCTGAATCGCCTCATTTACCCACAGGATCTCACTCCTGAGACGATCATTTTCCTGCCTCTGCTGTGAAATAGCGTTATCCAGGGGCTGAACCACGCCGTACCAGAATCCCGCCAGCAGACAGAAAACGGCGAGGAATATCAGACTGCGTTGCTCTCTGCCGTTTTTTTCGCTCCACCAGCTATTCATATTCATTTGCGCTCCTTCAGGGTTAGCCGGACGCTACCTGTCGTCCCTTCTGGCGGTTGAGTCAGGATAAATTCGTCGTTTGTCTGCACCATAAAGCGGCGAAGATGTTCCGGATCGCGAACGTTGAGCGTCAGGGTAAAAAGGCGTTGTTCGAGCCGGTAGTTGACCTCGCGGATGGTAAGCCCCGGCAATGTGCTTAATCGGGTCTGAAGCTGAGTCAGTAACGTCAGCACATCCGGATAGCGATCCCTCGCGGACGATTCGAAGAAATATTTAAAATTGCTGTTGCGGTTATCACCTGGGAAATAGCGGTTCCACAGGGTGGCACCTTCCGCTGAGAGCGCCTGTTTCTGTTGATGAAGCTGCCAGAGCATCACCCCTTTCAGCCCTGAGAAGAGCGCTATCGCCAGGGCAAATGTTGCTATGGCGGCATATTTCAGCAGACGCGGGGTCGGTTGTGTCGGGGGTAAAGGGCGGAAGCTGCCGTGTAATACGTTAATGTCCTGAATATTATCACCATTGCAGGCGCACGCCAGCGGTGGCTGCCAGTCAAGGTATTCGACATAAGCGTGAGGCACAGGAAGCGGGCTGGCGCTGATGATTTTCTGCTCTGTATGGCTGGCGAGTAAATGCATGAGCAGTGCCTCACTCAGCACGCCTGTTTTCCACGTGTCGTAACGGATTAACCATCGCTCATCTTGTTTTAGCAGACTCCAGCTATCCGTGACATACGGCAGCCAGAAACCATCCGGAACGATATACGTCAACGTCACGCCAGCTGTGTGGAAAGTCGTCAATAGATCGTTCAGCGTGGTCCTGGCGATCCCGGCGAGATGGAGCGTGTTTTCCTCTCTGGCGAGAACCGTCCAGTGCAGGCTGTCCGTATCACCGACAACGGCGTCCTCCACCAGCCAGCCCAGCGTTTGTTCACTGATTTTGTAGTTTTCCGTCGGTAATTCGACGCGGCGAAAACAGAGATAGTCAGGCGACAGGAAAAGGCAGGCGTTACCGGCATCCGGCAGGCCGGCCAGCGCGTTTGGCTGGAGGTAATCCGCCTGCTCAACAATAACCGGAAGTTGTGCCTCGTTGGGGCAGCACCATTCCAGTTTTCCCGGCAGCGGACGTAGCAGTAATGTGTCTGGCGTCATTTAGTTCCCTTTAATGGTCGCGCGCCACGCTTTTGCGGGCTGTAATAAACAGAGCCTTTCTTTTGGGATCGTATTCCAGCTGGCTGATGGTGCTCCCGGCGCTATCGCCCTGTTCGATAGTCGTTTCAAGGCGGAAGTAACGACTGGTCGCCACCGCAATGCTTTTGAATGTGGACTGCGACAGCTTATGAGCTGGATTATCCTTATCGAATGTCTTTAACAGCGTCTCAATGCTGATTTTTCGTCCTTTGCGCGGGGTATCAAAAAAGCGCTCAATCTCGCGTGGCGGGACAGCATTATTGATCATCGCCGCAAGCAACGGTGCATCCCGGCGCGTCAGGGTGTTGATGTTGATTTTTAGCTCATCATCAGGCAGCGCGCAGAGTAGCGGGGAGATTTGCTGGTAAAGAGAAAGCGTCATCCCTTTGATTTGTTTGAGCTCACTGATTGACCAGATACGTCGTCCGCCAATGGTGTGGGGGTCGTTACTTGTCTGGTAATACTCATTTTCGGCACCGGAGGCGCGTGGAATATCGTCGTTATCGATGTAGTCGGCGATAGCATCAACCAGCGCCTCAGCTTGGGCATTGGTGACGCCAATGTTTTCCAGCAGTGCCAGAAAGACGCTCACGCTGGCGGGCGGCTCTTTCATTCGATCGGTCGGGGCGTTAATCAGCGCATTAATGTTGTAACAGGCCTGCTCGTCAGATAGCTGCCAGCTAACAACATCGCCGCTGGCGAGCTGAATACGCTGCGGCTGCGCCCAGAGCTGCTCGTGAGTGAGGTATTTCTCATTATCCCGCAGGTCCTGTTCAAGAATACGCATGGCCTGGCTTTCAGCCAGCTCTGCCAGCCAGTTTTGCTGTAGCCGCATCCGGGTGTAGCTGGTGCGTTTGAGGTTGATCTGGTAGCGCACGGTCATTTCGCTGGCCAGCGCCGCCATAATTGCCAGGATCATCAGCACTACCAGCAGCGCCACGCCCTTTTGCCGGGTCATTGCTGTTCTCCTGGCTGGCGGTTCTCTGGCAAGAGCGTCAGACGAGTTATCGTGCCGGAATCAGCAAGTTTAAGAGTGACTTCCATCGCGCCAGGAGATGGGGTTGTCGTCGTGTCCGTCCACGCTTTCTCTTTACCGTTGTAATAACGCAACGTGAAGGTGTTCACACCATTGAGCATCGGCTGAGTGATGGCCGCGGTTGCATCTTCCGGGTAGCGCCAGAGCGTGCGGTATAAAGTATGATCCTGCAGATACCACTGAACTCGCTGGATATCGGGCGCGCAGCAGGCGCCAGGATAACTGTTACTGCTGGCTGTCGTCAGCATCAGCGTCTCTTTTTCGCCCTGCAATTGGGTTACCGGCACCCGCTGTCGGATATCTTTATCCAGCAAATTGACGGTACGCACGATAGCGGAAAAACGCTGCTGATGCTTTTTGGTCTGCTCGTTACTGTCAATTGTCGTCGTCAGCATCTGCGCCGTCAGCAGGCTGAGCATGGCGAACAGAGCAATAGCCAGTAAAACTTCCAGCAGGGTAAAGCCGCGCTGTTTCTCAGGGCCGGGAGACATTTTGCGGTCCTCCTTGCGGCGAGGGGATAAAGCGCTGCAGGCGGATCTGCTGTTTGTCCTTAAGAGCGACGTCTGCTGTCCAGGTGCTGAGGCCGGAAGCATCGGCGGGTGAGACTGTCAACGACCAGTCCCAGCGGCGTTTACCCATAATGCTGCTGCCTGTCGCTGTTTTAGCGGGGATCTGCCCGGTCAGTTGATAGGTTTTGAGCACATTATCCGCTACCCAACCGGCAAGCACCTGTTCTTCCATTTTTGCGGTGGCGCTAACCTGACCGTGCAGGCTGTTGAGTAGCGCGAGAGAGCAGGTGGCGAAAATGAATATCGCCAGTAGCACTTCCAGAAGCGTCATTCCTGATTGCCTTTGGCTCATCGGCTTTCGCCTCGGGTGAGCACCAGCGGCAGCCCGCCGGTACTGGCGAGCGTGAACAGCAGCCTGTTATTTTTACGGCTGCGGATGTGTAGCGTAAACGGCGTAATTTCACCGTCCGGGTGAATCAGAATTTGCGGCGTGCCGACGGATTGCCTGGCGAGCGACGCCGGGAACAGAGCCACCTGCCAGTCACTTTCCCACTTGCCCTCGGTCGCCAGGCGATAGAACTGGGTTGGCGTCTGCCAGCGATCGCCAATCGGTGTGACGATGCGCCAGCCTTGTTCGCGGATCTCGATGCCGGTACTGCGGTCCTCCATGGTTGACCAGTCAGCGGCATATTCAGTCAGTGCCGCCAGCTGTTCGGCTGCAGTAATAGCTTTCGCGGTATCATTTTGTCGCCCGTAGGTCATCATCACCAGCGAGGCGCCAAGCGCGATAATCGTCAGCACCAGAATGACTTCCAGTAGCGTGAATCCCTTCTGCCTCATTCCGATTATTTCGCTTTACCCAGTTCCCAGTTAGTAATGTCGTCAGCGGTGCCGGGTTCACCGTCCTGACCCGCGGAGAGAATATCGTAATCGCCGTGTTCACCAGGGCTTACCAGCAGATACTCATTACCCCAGGGATCCTTTGGCAGACGCTTGATATATCCCTTCGCGTTGTAATTTTCCGGGATTGGGCTGGCGGTCGGTTTTTCGACCAGCGCCTTTAGCCCCTGCGCCGTCAGCGGATAGCGATAGTTATCCAGTTTGTACATATCCAGCGCATTCTCCAGCGCCACGATGTCGCTGACGGCTTTCTGGTGATCGGCTTTGTCTTTATTGCCCATTAAGCTGGGGACGACCAGGCTTGCGAGGATGCCCAAAATAACCAGCACCACCATCATCTCAAGCAGCGTAAATCCTCGCTGCTTATGTGCATCACTATTCACGTTTTATCCTTAACTTACCAATGAGTTGAGTTGCAAAATGGGTTGCAGAACCGAGATGATGATGAACAGCACAATCATCGCCATCGTAATAATTAGCGCGGGTTCAAACAGCGCCAGCGTCAGCGCAATTCGGTTTTGTAGCAGTGTTTCCTGCTGGTCGGCGGCGCGCGCCATTAGCTCGCTGAGTTGGCCGCTTTTTTCCCCGGAGGCAATCATGTAGAGCATCATCGGCGGGAAGAGATCGCATTTTTCCAGGGCGAGATGAAAGCCTGAACCCTGGCGCACGCGCTCCGCGGCCTGACCCAGCCGCTGACTGATTTCTCGGTTACCGATGCCTTCGGTTGCCAGCGTCATCCCTTCCAGCAGCGGAACGCCGCTGATATTAAGAATGCTCAGGGTGCGCAAATAACGGGCGCAGTGGATAGCGCGCAGCAGGGCGCGACTGAGTTTGAAATCAAGAAGCCAGCGGTCAAGCAGATGCCGTTTGCCGGGGCGGGTGAGCCAGTGGCGAAACAGGAAACAGGCAATCAGCAGCAATGCGATTACCCACAATCCGTAGTGGCGCATGGCACCACTGATTGCCAGCAACACGCGCGTGGACATCGGCAGCGCTTCTTTCATATGCAGAAACTGCTCTACGATTTTGGGCACTACGGTGGTGAGCAGGATAGCGACGACGGCGATCGCCACGCTGGTCAGCAGGGAAGGATAAATCAGTGACTGGATGAGTTTACTGCGTGTTGCCTGGCGTAACTCATTGTAGTCAGCCAGCTGTTCCAGCACACAGCCGAGCTGTCCGCTTTTTTCGCCGGCTTTCACCAGCGTGCGGTAAACGGAATCGAAGATCCGCGGCCAGGCGGCCAGCGATTCGGAAAGCGTATGTCCGGCGAGGATCCGTTCGCGCAGGTCGTGTAGCACCAGCCCCAGTTTATTATTTTTGTTCTGCCGGCCAATAACGAACAGCGCCTCTTCAAGCGGTAGCGAAGCGTTGGCCAGTGTGGCGAGCTGGCGGGTGAACAGCGCCAGTTCACTTCCGCTAAGCCGTAAACGAGGCGTTTCATTTACCGTCCGGAACAGCGAGATGACTTTTTTCTCATTTAACACCAGCGGGTGCAGGCCCTGGGCGCGTAGCGCCTCGCGCGCCTCTTTGCTGCTGGCGGCATCCAGCGTTCCACGGTGAGTCGTGCCGCGGTCATCCATTGCCTGCCACTGATATTTCATCGTGTATCCTCTTGCGCAGAGGTGACGCGCATGACTTCCTCAAGCGTGGTCTCGCCTGCCAGCACGCGCAGCAGGCCGTTCTCCCGCAGGCTCCGGCTTTGCTGGCGCAGGCACTGTTCCAGGGCGTGTTCATCGGCGTCGCGATGGATGATGCTGCGCATAGTTTTATCCACCAGCATAATTTCATGAATCGCCAGTCGCCCCTGATAGCCAGTTCCCCGACATTCGCCGCATCCGCAAGCCTGCCAGATTGTCTGAGCGGTGGGATCGAGCGCGTGCAGGAGGGATTTCTGAGAGTCAGGAATGGGAGCATGCACGCGGCAGGCTGGACAGAGGCGACGCACCAGGCGTTGGGCGATAACGCCGCTTAGCGATGATGAGAGCAGGAACGGTTCGACACCCATATCCCGTAATCGGGTAATTGCACCGCAGGCGCTGTTAGTGTGCAGGGTGGAAAGCACCAGGTGTCCGGTGAGCGATGCCTGAACCGCTATCTGCGCGGTTTCGGCATCACGAATTTCGCCGACCATGACGATGTCCGGATCCTGGCGCAGGATGGCGCGCAGTCCCCTGGCGAAAGACATATCCACCCGGCTGTTTACCTGGGTTTGTCCGACGCCTTCCAGCTCGTACTCGATGGGATCTTCGACGGTCAGGATATTACGCTGGGGGGAATTCAGCTCGGCGAGAATCGCATACAGCGTGGTGCTTTTTCCCGACCCCGTCGGGCCGGTGACGAGAATGATGCCGTGCGGCTGCTGTACTAAACCCTTCAGCCGCAGGCTATCCACCGCCGATAGCCCCATATTCTCCAGCGTCAGGCGCAGACTGTTTTTATCCAGCAGACGCAATACAGCTCTTTCGCCGTACTGCGAGGGCAACGTCGAAACGCGGACGTCAATATTTTTGCGTCCGAGGCGCAGGGAAATACGCCCATCCTGCGGCAGTCGTTTTTCGGCAATATCCAGTCGCGCCATGACTTTGATACGTGAAATCAGCAGCGGCGCCAGTTTTTTAGCGGGCTGAAGGACTGGCTTGAGGACACCATCGATACGAAAACGCACCACCAGCGATTTTTCGAAGGTTTCGATATGCACATCCGACGCGCCTTCCCTCACGGCTTCATGAAGAACCGCGTTGATCAGGCGGATAACCGGTGCGTCGTTTTCATCACTGAGCAGATCGGCGTTGTCGGGTAACTCCTCGCTCAGCGCCGTCAGGTCGATCTCCTGATCGATATCCTGGGCAATCTGCCGGGACTCTCCGGAGCCGTGCTGGAAAAGTTGCTCCAGGTGGTCGTCAAATTGCGCTGGCGTCAGGCGACTGAAGCGCTGACAGGCAACGCTGGCCTCGAGCACGTTTTCCAGCGGCGTGTCGGTGCGGTAGAACAATTCATCCGCCGCGACCGCGATACCAAATTTTTGCCCCTGCGCGTAATTAAGCGGCAGAGGATGCTGGGGAGGAATGCGCGTCCATAAGTCAGTCATGTTGGATCATTCCCGGAAGGGATTGCGCGATGGCTGGCCGTTGGGTGCGTCGGTCGGCACATCGAAATTCAGCTCTTTAAGCATCGGGCGTTCTTCGTCCTTCACGCCGACCAATCCACTGGATTGCTTATCAATACGCTGCTGCTGTAACTCACGAAATCGTGTGTACTTATCCTTTGAGAGCGAACGATAAACCTCGTCGTCGCGAATAATGGTCGGCCTGATAAAGACCATCAAATTACGCTTCGCATTTTCCGTTGAGGTGTAGCGGAATAGCTGTCCGAGAACAGGGATATCGCCCAGCAGCGGTACTTTGGAAACCTGCTCTTTGCTTGAATCATCCAGCAGGCCACCCAGCACCACGGTTTCGCCGCTTTTGACCAGCACGGCATTCTGGATAGTACGGGTGTTGAACGTCGGACCGAGATCGCTGGCGTTACCTGAAGCGTTATCGACGCTCGACACCTCCTGCTCGATCTCCATCAGCACCGCGTCGCCTTCGTTGATTTGCGGTGTGACCTTCAGTTTGGTGCCGACGGTTTTACGTTCGACCGTATTAAAGACGTTGTCGCCGGAGGTCGTTTGCGAGCCGGAAAGCACCGGCACATCCTGGCCGACATTAAACGATGCTTCTTTGTTATCCAGCGTCACAATGCTGGGGGTGGCGAGGATATCGTTTTTGTTGTCGGAGGAGATCGCGGTGAGCAGGATGCTCCAGTCCCCCTCAAAGAAGCCCGTCGCCAGGCCGTTAAAACTGCTTAACGCGCTGGCAATAGGGTTGTCACTGGTCATCGAACCGTTTTTATCAAACTGGCGCGCGCCTCTTGAGGCGTCGAAAATCGGCAGCCCCGTTTTAGTAAACTGCTGACCGCCGACGTTGCTGTTGGCCCATTGCACGCCAAGATTCAGGCCGTTGCCATCCTGGACTTCCACAATGATGGCTTCAACCAGTACCTGTGCGCGGCGAATATCCAGACGAGCGATGACTTTTTCCAGCTCCTGCATGGTGCTCTGGTCTGCGGTAATGACCACCGAGTTGGTTTGTTCATCGGCGTTAATCGAGACATCCCGGGAAGGGGTAGCCACGCTCTGCGAAGACGACTGCTTGTCTTCCGTCAGTTTGGTTGACACGCCGGTCAGAACTTCAACGATTTTAGTGGCTTTGGCGTATTTCAAATAGAACACGCGAGTATTGCCCTGCGTGGTCTGTTCGATATCCAGTTTAGCGATTAAAGATTTCATCCGCTGGCGCACATTGTCCGGCCCGCTGATAAGAAGGGCGTTGGTGCGCTTGTCGGCGACAATTTTAGGCAGCAGGATCTGCGTTGGGTTTTCCTTTGACTCTTCGCGAATCAGGCTGTTAATTACATCAGATAAATCAACTGCCGAGGCGTAGCGCAGTTTGATAAGCTCACGTTCCTGAGTACCGATAACATCGACCCGTTTCACAACCTCAAGGATGCGATTGACTATATTGGCTTTGCCGGTGATCAACAGCGCATTAGAAGGATCATAATGTACGACGTTGCCGATGCCGCCGCTGTCCATCATCTGGCGTAATAGCGGAGCCAGATCGCGTACCGGGACATTTTTCAGCGCCACGACGCGGGTGATAAATTCATCGCCGACCGCCGGTTGCGACAGTGCCAATACTTTTCCCGGCGCGGTCTTAAGCGTTGCGGAGCGAACAACCTTCAGCAGGCCGTTATCCAGGGTGATAACCGAGTAGCCGTAGATATCGAGAACGCTGAGAAAAAACTGGTAGTATTCCTCCTCGTTGAAACTGTCAAAGCTGCGAACGGAGATTTTTCCCTGGACGGACGGATCGATCAGAATGGTTTTGCCCATTTGCTTACTGACCGAGGTAATAAACTCCCGGAGATCCGCATCCTGGAAGTTTGCCGAATATTGCGCTGACATGGTTTGAAATGGAAAGGAGCAAAACTGTAGCGCCAGTATCCATGCAGCCGTTTTTTTAATTCCTTTGCGCAATTTTGTCGTCCTTAAGGTTAATCATTCTCAGTAACGGATACATTCACCAACGCTTCCTGACCGTTTCGTATCACGGTAAACTGGGCAGAGTTTAAGGTTACAAATTCCTGTAGTGCCGCTTTTGCTGACGCTTCCTGAGTTAGCAGATGGTTGTTCATTTTGATCGCAATATCGCCTGGCCTGAGTCCGGTTGCTATAAAACGTTCAACCGGACCACGGGCGTTTAATCTGACGCCCTGTAGCG
Source organism: Citrobacter sp. RHBSTW-00986 (assembly GCF_013783065.1). NCBI lineage: Bacteria > Pseudomonadati > Pseudomonadota > Gammaproteobacteria > Enterobacterales > Enterobacteriaceae > Citrobacter > Citrobacter sp. RHBSTW-00986. The sequence continues at coordinate 394,540 of NZ_CP056200.1, forward strand.
CTTCCTGCTGATAGATAAAGTTAGTAATAATGATGTCGCTGAGGGAATGTGGCGCGCTGTCATGTGGCAGCGATGGTGCCGGTGCCCTGGAGAATATATCAGGCTCATCAATAAAAGCGATGCGTTGCCGGGAGCCATTGTTATCAATCGTCACGCTATTATTATCAATGTCCGTAATTTTTACGTCAGGGAGATCGTCAAGTTTATCTCCGGTACTGTAAAATTTTGCTTTCTCATTAATGGTGATAATAGCCTGTGAACGTGTTTTTAGCGTGCTCGCAATAATGCCATTTAGCTGGAGATTGAGCATCGAATTTTTAATTGAAACATCTTCTTTATTATCAGTCGCATTTTCCCTACTGTTTTTCGGTAAATTCATTGGCAGCCTGAGGACAACGGACGTTATTGATTGACTGGTTTTGTTTTTCGTATTGATAAAATCAATAAATAATCTATAGGCATATAACGAATGAATAATAACAATGGCACCGACAAAAAACATAACGCAGTACAGCACATTGTTACGCTTTCTCTTAAATATAAAGGTAAATTGCTTCGCGATAACATCCATTGTTAATAGCACGCCTGTTCTTTTCGGGAGAAGCATGATATAGGCTTACTTTCAGGTTTTCAATTTAATCGTCGGAACATGTCGTTTAATTCAAATATAAAAAATTGATAATATTTACCTGGCATATAATAAGTTAAATACCCGCATCAATTACTGGAACTTATCGATGACTGAACGCGAATTACCGTATGCAATTTACTCTTTTTCGCAACATACCCTTATCAAGAATATCTTTATTCATGAGCTGGGCGCTGGCGATGTGGGCGTATTATGCGGCAAACCGGGGTGTGGTAAATCGACGCTTATTTATCAGTTAGGTAAGGATTTTCCCGGCAGGGTAGTGGTGTTTACCGCCACCGGTTTATCTGGTTTCTGTCAATTGACACACACGGCGTGTACGCACGGAAAACTCCAGCCAGACTGGCGAGATGTGAGAATTAGCCGTTTCTGGTCAACGCTGATGCCTGCCCTTAGTCCGGCAACGCAACCAATAATAATTGTCATTGATAATGCTGACGCACTCACCAGACATCTTCCGGCATTTGTCGATAATTTCCGTCATCTGGCGGCTTCATTTGACGCTGGCGCCAGCTTGCTACTGGTGGGGGGCGAAGCGCTCAGGCGTAACCGACGACTTAAACGGCGTATTACGCTGTCGGCGATCATCGCTGCGCCGACGGACGATGAATATCTTGATTTTATGCATCAACAGCAACTGCGTGAGGCGGATGGCGAGCCTGTGCGGATGCGTCATGAATTTGTGCGCAAAGCGGTTCGGGCAGTGCAGGGAAACCTGCCGTTGTTGGGGCGCATCGCCCGGGCGGCGAGAAAAATGGCAACGGACAGGCAAGCGGATGTGTTAACCGCTCAACAGGAAAAATTGTTGCTGGAAACATTTACTCTCCGCTCTTGCGTATTGCGCAAGGGAATATTGCCCGGACTTTACGCTGCGCTGGCTTTGACGTTCGGCTGGCTGGCGGTCGATGTTTTTCCCCTTCAACTTCCTCTGCCCGCCGGGTTAACGGTGGCGATGACGCAAAAAAAGGAAAACCTGCCGGATATTGGCGACGCACGGGGAGGATTACGCGATGCCATGCAGCAATTATTCAGCGTCTGGGGATTCGACACAGCGCATGACGAGGCATGGTGTGACCAGGCCGATCGCGCTGAGTTGGTGTGCGAAAGCGGTAAGGAACGTTTAGATAACCTCATCAGGCGCGGGTTGCCGTGGATCGCGCATTTGAATATCGATAAACAACCGGTCTACGGTGTTGTGATGCGTGTATCAGGAAACGAGCTGGATCTTATCATTGATAATAAAACCTGGATCGTCAGTCAGGAGTGGCTGGCGAAGCACTGGCAGGGAAATTATACCCTGATGCTCAATTTAACGCCTGACAGGAAAATGCAGATCGGTGAAAAGAGTCCGGCGGAAACCATCATCTGGTTTGATACGATGCTGAGCCGCGCGCTGGGCGCTCCCGGCGATAAATCGGGCTCATGGACGCCATGGTTAATCGAAAAGGTCAAAGCATTCCAGCAGCGGGAGAATTTGCCTGTGGATGGTAAGCCGGGAAAAGAGACGCTGATAAGGCTACGTCAGAGTCTTGGAGACGCGCCGTTATTAATCAATGAGGCGGCACCTGTGCTCACACATGTGTCATCTAAGGAGCGTATGTGATGATGCACATCTATCAACCCATTGATGCGAAAACAGTGTCGAGTTGCCGCTGGCGGCAGGCGCTGCATTCCTGTTGCTGGCTGTTGTGGGTCAGCCTGATGCTAATGTGCGGCTACTACGGACATTATGTCTGGTTGGTGCGCCATCCGACAACCACCACGCAGGGAGTGCCCGATTCTCAGGCGTATCGACTCTCGGATGTGCATTACATTTTTAAGCGGAAACCTCTGCCGATACGCATCGATTTACCCACCCAAAACGAAGAGGGTGACAGTATGTTGGAAGAGATACCCTATGATGAAGCATCCGGGCAGGAAGCGCCGGATGGCGAAGTATTGCGCTCACGTGTGCAACAAGCGCTGAGAGAAATCGATGGCAAATAGCCATAATCACTTGCATCCGTACCGGCTATACGTATAATACGCCAGCCTGTCAAATCTGACGGGTAGTTCGATATGAACTGTGGCGGTTTACCGTCAACAACGCTCCCAATCAGGGGGCTACGTAAGAACGGTTACACTCTCCCATCAATCGTAATGGGTTTGAGGAGTAACTATTTCGTCTATAAAATAATTGGAGCTCTGGTCTCATGCAGAACCAAAGAATCCGTATCCGTTTGAAAGCGTTTGATCATCGTCTGATCGATCAATCAACCGCGGAAATCGTCGAGACTGCCAAGCGCACTGGTGCGCAGGTTCGTGGTCCGATCCCGCTGCCGACCCGCAAAGAGCGTTTCACCGTTCTGATCTCCCCGCACGTCAACAAAGACGCGCGTGATCAGTACGAGATCCGTACTCACAAGCGTCTGGTTGACATCGTTGAGCCAACTGAAAAAACCGTTGATGCTCTGATGCGTCTGGACCTGGCTGCCGGTGTAGACGTGCAGATCAGCCTGGGTTAATCAGGTCATCGAGCGATTGAGAGGTTGATACAATGATTGGTTTAGTCGGTAAAAAAGTGGGTATGACCCGCATCTTCACTGAAGATGGCGTATCTATCCCAGTAACCGTTATCGAAGTTGAAGCAAACCGCGTTACTCAGGTTAAAGATCTGGCTAACGATGGCTATCGCGCTGTTCAGGTTACCACCGGTGCTAAAAAAGCTAACCGCGTAACTAAGCCGGAAGCTGGTCACTTTGCTAAAGCTGGCGTAGAAGCTGGCCGCGGCCTGTGGGAGTTCCGCCTGGCAGATGGTGAAGAATACACCGTTGGTCAGAACATTAGCGTTGAACTGTTTGCTGACGTTAAAAAAGTTGACGTAACCGGTACCTCTAAAGGTAAAGGTTTCGCTGGTACCGTTAAGCGCTGGAACTTCCGTACCCAGGACGCTACTCACGGTAACTCCTTGTCCCACCGCGTTCCGGGTTCTATCGGTCAGAACCAGACTCCGGGCAAAGTGTTTAAAGGCAAGAAAATGGCAGGTCAGCTGGGCAACGAACGTGTAACCGTTCAGAGCCTGGACGTAGTACGTGTTGACGCTGAGCGCAACCTGCTGCTGGTTAAAGGTGGTGTTCCGGGTGCGACCGGTTGCGACCTGATCGTTAAACCAGCTGTGAAGGCGTAAGGGGATAGCAATGGAATTAGTATTGAAAGACGCGCAGAGCGCGCTGACTGTTTCCGAAACTACCTTCGGTCGTGATTTCAACGAAGCGCTGGTTCACCAGGTTGTTGTTGCTTATGCAGCTGGTGCTCGTCAGGGTACTCGTGCTCAGAAGACTCGTGCTGAAGTAACTGGTTCAGGCAAAAAGCCGTGGCGCCAGAAAGGTACCGGCCGTGCGCGTTCAGGTTCTATCAAGAGCCCGATCTGGCGTTCAGGTGGCGTGACCTTCGCTGCTCGTCCACAGGACCACAGTCAAAAAGTTAACAAAAAGATGTACCGCGGCGCGCTGAAAAGCATTCTGTCCGAACTGGTACGTCAGGATCGTCTGATCGTTGTCGAATCATTCTCTGTAGAAGCGCCTAAAACTAAGCTGCTGGCACAGAAACTGAAAGACATGGCTCTGGAAGATGTGCTGATCATCACCGGTGAGCTGGACGAAAACCTGTTCCTGGCTGCGCGCAACCTGCATAAGGTTGACGTACGCGATGCAACTGGTATCGACCCGGTTAGCCTGATCGCCTTCGACAAAGTCGTAATGACTGCTGATGCTGTTAAGCAAGTTGAGGAGATGCTGGCATGATTCGTGAAGAACGTCTGCTGAAAGTGCTGCGCGCACCGCACGTTTCTGAAAAAGCGTCTACTGCGATGGAAAAAACTAACACCATCGTTCTCAAAGTTGCTAAAGACGCGACCAAAGCAGAAATCAAAGCTGCTGTGCAGAAACTGTTTGAAGTCGAAGTCGAAGTCGTTAACACCCTGGTAGTTAAAGGGAAAGTTAAACGTCACGGACAGCGTATCGGTCGTCGTAGCGACTGGAAAAAAGCTTACGTCACCCTGAAGGAAGGCCAGAATCTGGACTTCGTCGGCGGCGCTGAGTAAGTCGGAGGAGTAATACAATGGCAGTTGTTAAATGTAAACCGACATCTCCGGGTCGTCGCCACGTTGTTAAAGTGGTCAACCCAGAGCTGCACAAGGGCAAACCTTTTGCTCCGCTGGTTGAAAAAAACAGCAAATCCGGTGGTCGTAACAACAATGGCCGCATCACCACTCGTCACATCGGTGGTGGTCACAAGCAGGCTTATCGTATTGTTGACTTCAAACGCAACAAAGACGGTATCCCGGCAGTTGTTGAACGTCTTGAGTACGATCCGAACCGCTCCGCGAACATCGCGCTGGTTCTGTACAAAGACGGTGAACGCCGTTACATCCTGGCCCCTAAAGGCCTGAAAGCTGGCGACCAGGTTCAATCTGGCGTTGATGCTGCAATCAAAGCAGGTAACACCCTGCCGATGCGCAATATCCCGGTTGGTTCTACTGTTCATAACGTAGAAATGAAACCAGGTAAAGGCGGTCAGCTGGCACGTTCCGCTGGTACTTACGTTCAGATCGTTGCTCGTGATGGTGCTTATGTCACCTTGCGTCTGCGTTCTGGTGAAATGCGTAAAGTCGAAGCAGACTGCCGTGCAACTCTGGGCGAAGTTGGCAATGCTGAGCATATGCTGCGCGTTCTGGGTAAAGCAGGTGCTGCACGCTGGCGTGGTGTTCGTCCTACCGTTCGCGGTACTGCGATGAACCCAGTCGACCACCCACATGGTGGTGGTGAAGGTCGTAACTTTGGTAAGCACCCGGTAACTCCGTGGGGCGTTCAGACCAAAGGTAAGAAGACCCGCAGCAACAAGCGTACTGATAAATTCATCGTACGTCGCCGTAGCAAATAATTTTAGAGGATAAGCCATGCCACGTTCTCTCAAGAAAGGTCCTTTTATTGACCTGCACTTGCTGAAGAAGGTAGAGAAAGCGGTGGAAAGCGGAGACAAGAAGCCCCTGCGCACTTGGTCCCGTCGTTCAACGATCTTTCCTAACATGATCGGTTTGACCATCGCTGTCCATAATGGTCGTCAGCACGTTCCGGTATTTGTTTCCGACGAAATGGTCGGTCACAAACTGGGTGAATTCGCACCGACTCGTACTTATCGCGGCCATGCTGCTGATAAAAAAGCGAAGAAGAAATAAGGTAGGAGGAAGAGATGGAAACTTTAGCTCAACATCGCCATGCTCGTTCTTCTGCTCAGAAGGTTCGCCTTGTTGCAGACCTGATTCGCGGTAAGAAAGTGTCGCAGGCTCTGGATATTCTGACCTACACCAATAAGAAAGCGGCTGTACTGGTCAAGAAAGTCCTGGAATCTGCCATTGCTAACGCTGAACACAACGATGGCGCTGACATTGACGATCTGAAAGTTACGAAAATTTTCGTAGACGAAGGCCCGAGCATGAAGCGCATTATGCCGCGTGCAAAAGGTCGTGCAGATCGCATCCTGAAGCGCACCAGCCACATTACTGTGGTTGTGTCCGATCGCTGAGACTCTGGAGACTAGCAATGGGTCAGAAAGTACATCCTAATGGTATTCGCCTGGGTATTGTAAAACCATGGAACTCAACCTGGTTTGCGAACACCAAAGAATTCGCTGACAACCTGGACAGCGATTTTAAAGTACGTCAGTACCTGACTAAGGAACTGGCTAAAGCGTCTGTATCTCGTATCGTTATCGAGCGTCCGGCTAAGAGCATCCGTGTGACCATTCACACCGCTCGCCCGGGTATCGTTATCGGTAAGAAAGGTGAAGACGTAGAAAAACTGCGCAAAGTCGTAGCGGATATTGCTGGCGTTCCTGCTCAGATCAATATCGCCGAAGTGCGTAAACCTGAACTGGATGCAAAATTGGTTGCTGACAGCATCACTTCTCAGCTGGAACGTCGTGTTATGTTCCGTCGTGCTATGAAGCGTGCTGTACAGAACGCAATGCGTCTGGGCGCTAAAGGTATTAAAGTTGAAGTTAGCGGCCGTCTGGGCGGCGCGGAAATCGCACGTACCGAATGGTACCGCGAAGGTCGCGTACCTCTGCACACTCTGCGTGCTGACATCGACTACAACACCTCTGAAGCGCACACCACTTACGGTGTAATCGGCGTTAAAGTGTGGATCTTCAAAGGCGAGATCCTGGGTGGTATGGCTGCTGTTGAACAACCGGAAAAACCGGCTGCGCAACCTAAAAAGCAGCAGCGTAAAGGCCGTAAATAAGGAGCGTCGCTGATGTTACAACCAAAGCGTACAAAATTCCGTAAAATGCACAAAGGCCGTAACCGCGGTCTGGCGCAGGGTACGGATGTTAGCTTCGGCAGCTTCGGTCTGAAAGCTGTTGGCCGTGGTCGTCTGACTGCCCGTCAGATCGAAGCAGCACGTCGTGCTATGACCCGTGCAGTTAAGCGTCAAGGTAAGATCTGGATCCGTGTATTCCCGGACAAACCGATCACTGAAAAGCCGCTGGCAGTGCGTATGGGTAAAGGTAAAGGTAACGTGGAGTATTGGGTTGCCTTGATTCAGCCGGGTAAAGTCCTGTATGAAATGGACGGCGTACCGGAAGAGCTGGCCCGTGAAGCATTCAAGCTGGCAGCAGCGAAACTGCCGATTAAAACCACCTTTGTAACTAAGACGGTGATGTAATGAAAGCAAAAGAGCTGCGTGAGAAGAGTGTTGAAGAGCTGAACACCGAGCTGCTGAATCTGCTGCGTGAGCAGTTCAACCTGCGTATGCAGGCTGCAAGTGGCCAGCTGCAACAGTCTCACCTGTTGAAGCAAGTGCGTCGTGATGTCGCACGCGTTAAGACTTTACTGACTGAGAAGGCGGGTGCGTAATGACCGATAAAATCCGTACTCTGCAAGGTCGCGTTGTTAGCGATAAAATGGAGAAATCCATCGTTGTTGCTATCGAACGTTTTGTGAAACACCCGATCTACGGTAAATTCATTAAGCGTACGACCAAACTGCACGTACATGACGAGAACAACGAATGCGGTACTGGTGACGTGGTTGAAATCCGCGAATGCCGTCCGCTGTCCAAGACTAAGTCCTGGACGCTGGTTCGCGTTGTAGAGAAAGCCGTTCTGTAATACAGTAGGCATTCTCAACGAATAAACGGCTCAGCGATGAGCCGTTTATTTTTTCTACCCATATCGTTGAAGCGGTGTTATAATGCCGCGCCCCCGATATGGGGCTTTTTTAACGACCTGATTTTCGGGTCTCAGTAGTAGTTGACATTAGCGGAGCACTAAAATGATCCAAGAACAGACTATGCTGAACGTCGCCGACAACTCCGGTGCACGTCGCGTAATGTGTATCAAGGTTCTGGGTGGCTCGCACCGTCGCTACGCAGGCGTCGGCGATATCATCAAGATCACCATCAAGGAAGCAATTCCGCGTGGTAAGGTCAAAAAAGGTGATGTGCTGAAGGCGGTAGTGGTGCGCACCAAGAAGGGTGTTCGTCGCCCGGACGGTTCTGTCATTCGCTTCGATGGTAATGCATGCGTTATTTTAAACAATAACAGCGAGCAACCTATCGGTACGCGTATTTTTGGGCCGGTAACTCGTGAACTTCGTAACGAGAAGTTCATGAAAATTATCTCTCTGGCACCAGAAGTACTCTAAGGAGCGAATCATGGCAGCGAAGATCCGTCGTGATGACGAAGTTATCGTGTTAACCGGTAAAGATAAAGGTAAACGCGGTAAAGTTAAGAATGTCCTGTCTTCCGGCAAGGTCATTGTTGAAGGTATCAACCTGGTTAAGAAACATCAGAAGCCGGTTCCGGCCCTGAACCAACCAGGCGGCATTGTAGAGAAAGAAGCAGCTATTCAGATCTCTAACCTTGCTATCTTCAACGCGGCAACCGGCAAGGCTGACCGTGTAGGCTTTAGATTCGAAGACGGCAAAAAAGTCCGTTTCTTTAAATCTAACAGCGAAACTATCAAGTAATTTGGAGTAGTACGATGGCGAAACTGCATGATTACTACAAAGACGAAGTAGTCGCTAAACTCATGACTGAGTTTAACTACAATTCTGTCATGCAAGTCCCTCGGGTCGAGAAGATCACCCTGAACATGGGTGTTGGTGAAGCGATCGCTGACAAGAAACTGCTGGATAACGCAGCAGCTGACCTGACAGCAATCTCCGGTCAAAAACCGCTGATCACCAAAGCACGCAAATCAGTTGCAGGCTTCAAAATCCGTCAGGGCTATCCGATCGGCTGTAAAGTAACTCTGCGTGGCGAACGCATGTGGGAGTTCTTTGAGCGCCTGATCACTATTGCTGTTCCACGTATCCGTGACTTCCGTGGCTTGTCCGCTAAGTCTTTCGACGGTCGTGGTAACTACAGCATGGGTGTCCGTGAGCAGATCATCTTCCCAGAAATCGACTACGATAAAGTCGACCGCGTGCGTGGTTTGGATATTACCATTACCACTACTGCGAAATCTGATGAAGAAGGCCGTGCTCTGCTGGCTGCCTTTGACTTCCCGTTCCGCAAGTAAGGTAGGGTTACTGAATGGCTAAGCAATCAATGAAAGCACGCGAAGTAAAGCGCGTAGCTTTAGCTGATAAGTACTTCGCAAAACGCGCTGAACTGAAAGCTATTATCTCTGATGTGAACGCGACCGACGAAGATCGTTGGAACGCAGTTCTCAAGCTGCAGTCTCTGCCGCGTGATTCCAGCCCGTCCCGTCAGCGTAACCGCTGCCGTCAAACAGGTCGTCCGCATGGCTATGTGGGCAAGTTCGGGTTGAGCCGTATCAAACTGCGTGAAGCCGCTATGCGCGGTGAAGTACCAGGCTTGAAAAAGGCTAGCTGGTAATTACCAATTGAATCACGGGAGTAAAGACAGATGAGCATGCAAGATCCGATCGCGGATATGCTGACCCGTATCCGTAACGGTCAGGCCGCGAATAAAGCTGCGGTCACCATGCCTTCCTCCAAGCTGAAAGTGGCAATTGCCAACGTGCTGAAGGAAGAAGGTTTTATTGAAGATTTTAAAGTTGAAGGCGACACCAAGCCGGAACTGGAACTTACTCTTAAGTATTTCCAGGGTAAAGCTGTTGTAGAAAGCATTCAGCGTGTCAGTCGCCCAGGTCTGCGCATTTATAAGCGTAAAGACGAGCTGCCGAAAGTTATGGCTGGCATGGGTATCGCAGTTGTTTCTACCTCTAAAGGTGTTATGACTGATCGTGCAGCGCGCCAAGCTGGTCTTGGTGGCGAAATTATCTGCTACGTAGCCTAATCGGAGGAAAAAATGTCTCGTGTTGCTAAAGCACCGGTCGTTATTCCTGCCGGCGTTGATGTAAAAATCAACGGTCAGGTTATTACGATCAAAGGTAAAAACGGCGAGCTGACTCGTACTCTCAACGATGCTGTTGCAGTAAATCATGCAGATAATGCACTGACCTTCGGTCCGCGTGATGGTTACGCAGATGGATGGGCTCAGGCTGGTACCGCGCGTGCCCTGCTGAATGCAATGGTTGTCGGTGTTACCGAAGGCTTCACTAAGAAGCTACAGCTGGTTGGTGTAGGTTATCGTGCAGCGGTTAAAGGGAATGTAGTAAACCTGGCTTTAGGTTTCTCTCACCCTGTTGACCATCAGCTGCCTGCGGGTATTACTGCAGAATGTCCGTCTCAGACTGAAATCGTGCTGAAAGGCGCTGATAAACAGCTGATCGGTCAGGTTGCAGCAGATCTGCGCGCCTACCGTCGTCCTGAGCCTTATAAAGGCAAGGGTGTTCGTTACGCCGACGAAGTCGTGCGTACCAAAGAGGCTAAGAAGAAGTAAGGTAACACTATGGATAAGAAATCTGCTCGTATCCGTCGTGCGACCCGCGCACGCCGCAAGCTCCAGGAGCTGGGCGCAACTCGCCTGGTGGTACATCGTACCCCGCGTCATATTTACGCACAGGTAATTGCACCGAACGGTTCTGAAGTTCTGGTAGCTGCTTCTACTGTAGAAAAAGCTATCGCTGAACAATTGAAGTACACCGGTAACAAAGACGCTGCTGCAGCTGTAGGTAAAGCTGTTGCTGAACGCGCTCTGGAAAAAGGCATCAAAGATGTTTCTTTTGACCGTTCCGGGTTCCAATATCATGGTCGTGTCCAGGCACTGGCAGATGCTGCCCGTGAAGCTGGCCTTCAGTTCTAAGGTAGAGGTGTAAGATGGCTCACATCGAAAAACAAGCTGGCGAACTGCAGGAAAAGCTGATCGCGGTTAACCGCGTATCTAAAACCGTTAAAGGTGGTCGTATTTTCTCCTTCACAGCTCTGACTGTAGTTGGTGATGGTAACGGTCGCGTTGGTTTTGGTTACGGTAAAGCGCGTGAAGTTCCAGCAGCGATCCAGAAAGCGATGGAAAAAGCCCGTCGCAATATGATTAACGTCGCGCTGAACCACGGCACCCTGCAGCACCCGGTTAAGGGTACTCACACGGGTTCTCGTGTATTCATGCAGCCGGCTTCCGAAGGTACCGGTATCATCGCCGGTGGTGCAATGCGCGCCGTTCTGGAAGTCGCTGGAGTTCGTAACGTTCTGGCTAAAGCGTATGGTTCTACTAACCCGATTAACGTGGTTCGTGCAACTATCGATGGCCTGGAAAATATGAAATCTCCGGAAATGGTCGCTGCCAAGCGTGGTAAATCCGTTGAAGAAATTCTGGGGAAATAAACCATGGCAAAGACTATTAAAATTACTCAAACCCGCAGTGCAATCGGTCGTCTGCCGAAACATAAGGCAACGCTGCTTGGCCTGGGTCTGCGTCGTATTGGTCACACCGTAGAGCGCGAGGATACTCCTGCTGTTCGTGGTATGGTCAACGCGGTTTCCTTCATGGTTAAAGTTGAGGAGTAAGAGATGCGTTTAAATACTCTGTCTCCGGCCGAAGGCTCTAAAAAAGCGGCTCGCCGCCTGGGTCGTGGTATCGGTTCTGGCCTCGGTAAAACCGGTGGTCGTGGTCACAAAGGTCAGAAGTCTCGTTCTGGCGGTGGCGTACGTCGCGGTTTCGAGGGTGGTCAGATGCCTCTGTACCGTCGTCTGCCGAAATTCGGCTTCACTTCACGTAAAGCAGCGATTACAGCCGAAGTTCGTCTGTCTGACCTGGCTAAAGTTGAAGGCGGTGTTGTAGACCTGAACACGCTGAAAGCAGCTAACATTATCGGTATCCAGATCGAGTTCGCGAAAGTGATTCTGGCTGGTGAAGTCACTACTCCGGTAACTGTTCGTGGCCTGCGTGTTACTAAAGGCGCTCGTGCTGCTATCGAAGCTGCTGGCGGTAAAATCGAGGAATAAGTAGCAGATGGCTAAACAACCGGGATTAGATTTTCAAAGTGCCAAAGGTGGCTTAGGCGAGCTGAAACGCAGACTGCTGTTTGTAATCGGCGCGCTGATTGTGTTCCGTATTGGCTCTTTCATTCCGATCCCTGGTATTGATGCCGCTGTACTTGCCAAACTGCTTGAGCAACAGCGAGGCACCATCATTGAAATGTTTAACATGTTCTCTGGTGGTGCTCTCAGCCGTGCTTCTATCTTTGCTCTGGGGATCATGCCGTATATTTCGGCGTCGATTATTATCCAGCTGCTGACGGTGGTTCATCCAACGCTGGCAGAAATTAAGAAAGAAGGGGAGTCTGGTCGTCGTAAGATCAGCCAGTACACCCGCTACGGTACTCTGGTGCTGGCAATATTCCAGTCGATCGGTATTGCTACCGGTCTGCCGAATATGCCTGGTATGCAGGGCCTGGTAATGAATCCAGGCTTTGCATTCTATTTCACCGCTGTTGTAAGTCTGGTTACAGGGACGATGTTCCTGATGTGGTTGGGCGAACAGATTACTGAACGTGGTATCGGCAACGGTATCTCAATCATTATCTTCGCCGGTATTGTCGCGGGACTCCCGCCAGCCATTGCCCATACTATCGAGCAAGCGCGTCAAGGCGACCTGCACTTCCTCGTGTTGCTGTTGGTTGCAGTATTAGTATTTGCAGTGACGTTCTTTGTTGTATTTGTTGAGCGTGGTCAACGCCGCATTGTGGTAAACTACGCGAAACGTCAGCAAGGTCGTCGTGTCTATGCTGCACAGAGCACACATTTACCGCTGAAAGTGAATATGGCGGGGGTAATCCCGGCAATCTTCGCTTCCAGTATTATTCTGTTCCCAGCGACCATCGCGTCATGGTTCGGGGGCGGGACTGGTTGGAACTGGCTGACAACAATTTCGCTGTATTTGCAGCCTGGGCAACCGCTTTATGTGTTACTCTATGCGTCTGCAATCATATTCTTCTGTTTCTTCTACACGGCGTTGGTTTTCAACCCGCGTGAAACAGCAGATAACCTGAAGAAGTCCGGTGCATTTGTACCAGGAATTCGTCCGGGAGAGCAAACGGCGAAGTATATCGATAAAGTAATGACCCGCCTGACTCTGGTTGGTGCGCTCTACATTACCTTTATCTGCCTGATCCCGGAGTTCATGCGTGATGCAATGAAAGTACCGTTCTACTTCGGTGGGACCTCACTGCTTATCGTTGTTGTCGTGATTATGGACTTTATGGCTCAAGTGCAAACTCTGATGATGTCAAGTCAGTACGAGTCTGCATTGAAGAAGGCGAATCTGAAAGGCTACGGCCGTTAACAGTCGCCCGAGAAGTTACGGAGAGTAAAAATGAAAGTTCGTGCTTCCGTCAAGAAATTATGCCGTAACTGCAAAATCGTTAAGCGTGATGGTGTCATCCGTGTGATTTGCAGTGCCGAGCCGAAGCATAAACAGCGCCAAGGCTGATTTATTCGCATATTTTTCTTGCAAAGTTGGGTTGAGCTGGCTAGATTAGCCAGCCAATCTTTTGTATGTCTGTGCGTTTCCATTTGAGTATCCTGAAAACGGGCTTTTCAGCATGGTGCGTACATATTAAATAGTAGGAGTGCATAGTGGCCCGTATAGCAGGCATTAACATTCCTGATCAGAAACATGCTGTGATCGCATTAACTTCGATCTACGGCGTCGGCAAGACCCGTTCTAAAGCCATTCTGGCTGCCGCGGGTATCGCTGAAGATGTTAAGATCAGTGAGCTGTCTGAAGAACAAATCGACACGCTGCGTGACGAAGTTGCCAAATTTGTCGTTGAAGGTGATCTGCGCCGTGAAGTTAGCATGAGCATCAAGCGCCTTATGGACCTTGGTTGCTATCGCGGTTTGCGTCATCGTCGTGGTCTCCCGGTTCGCGGTCAGCGTACCAAGACCAACGCACGTACCCGTAAGGGTCCGCGCAAACCGATCAAGAAATAATCGGGGTGATTGAATAATGGCAAAGGCACCAATTCGTGCACGTAAACGTGTAAGAAAACAAGTCTCTGACGGCGTGGCTCATATCCATGCTTCTTTTAACAACACCATCGTTACCATTACTGATCGTCAGGGTAACGCACTGGGTTGGGCAACAGCCGGTGGTTCCGGTTTCCGTGGTTCTCGCAAATCCACTCCGTTTGCAGCTCAGGTTGCAGCAGAGCGTTGCGCTGAAGCCGTAAAAGAATACGGTATCAAGAATCTGGAAGTTATGGTCAAAGGACCGGGTCCAGGTCGCGAATCTACTGTTCGTGCTCTGAACGCCGCTGGTTTCCGCATCACTAATATTACTGATGTGACTCCGATCCCTCATAACGGTTGTCGTCCGCCGAAAAAACGTCGCGTATAACGCTGTCGTTTCTAGGATTGTTGGAGAAAGAAAATGGCAAGATATTTGGGTCCTAAGCTCAAGCTGAGCCGTCGTGAGGGCACTGACTTATTCCTTAAGTCTGGCGTTCGCGCGATCGATACCAAGTGTAAAATTGAACAAGCTCCTGGCCAGCACGGTGCGCGTAAACCGCGTCTGTCTGACTATGGTGTGCAGTTGCGTGAAAAGCAAAAAGTTCGCCGTATCTACGGTGTGCTGGAGCGTCAGTTCCGTAACTACTACAAAGAAGCAGCACGTCTGAAAGGCAACACCGGTGAAAACCTGTTGGGTCTGCTGGAAGGTCGTCTGGACAACGTTGTATACCGTATGGGCTTCGGTGCCACTCGTGCAGAAGCACGTCAGCTGGTCAGCCATAAAGCAATTATGGTAAACGGTCGTGTTGTTAACATCGCTTCTTATCAGGTTAGTCCGAATGACGTTGTTAGCATTCGTGAGAAAGCGAAGAAGCAGTCTCGCGTGAAAGCCGCTCTGGAGCTGGCTGAGCAGCGTGAAAAGCCAACCTGGCTGGAAGTTGATGCTGGCAAGATGGAAGGTACGTTCAAGCGTAAGCCGGAGCGTTCTGATCTGTCTGCGGACATTAACGAACACCTGATCGTCGAGCTTTACTCCAAGTAAAGCTTAGTACCAAAGAGAGGACACAATGCAGGGTTCTGTGACAGAGTTTCTAAAACCGCGCCTGGTAGATATCGAGCAAGTGAGTTCGACGCACGCCAAGGTGACCCTTGAGCCTTTAGAGCGTGGCTTTGGCCATACTTTGGGTAACGCACTGCGCCGTATTCTGCTCTCATCGATGCCGGGTTGCGCGGTGACCGAGGTTGAGATTGATGGTGTACTACATGAGTACAGCACCAAAGAAGGCGTTCAGGAAGATATCCTGGAAATCCTGCTCAACCTGAAAGGGCTGGCGGTGAGAGTTCAGGGTAAAGATGACGTTATTCTTACCTTGAATAAATCTGGCATTGGCCCTGTGACTGCAGCCGACATTACCCATGATGGTGATGTCGAAATCGTCAAGCCACAGCACGTGATCTGCCACCTGACCGATGAGAATGCATCTATTAGCATGCGTATCAAAGTTCAGCGCGGTCGTGGTTATGTGCCGGCTTCTACCCGAATTCATTCGGAAGAAGATGAGCGCCCAATCGGCCGTCTGCTGGTCGACGCATGCTACAGCCCTGTAGAGCGTATTGCCTACAATGTTGAAGCAGCGCGTGTAGAACAGCGTACCGACCTGGACAAGCTGGTCATCGAAATGGAAACCAACGGCACAATCGATCCTGAAGAGGCGATTCGTCGTGCGGCAACCATTCTGGCTGAACAACTTGAAGCTTTCGTTGACTTACGTGATGTACGTCAGCCGGAAGTTAAAGAAGAGAAACCAGAATTCGATCCGATCCTGCTGCGCCCTGTTGACGATCTGGAATTGACTGTCCGCTCTGCTAACTGCCTCAAAGCAGAAGCTATCCACTATATCGGTGATCTGGTACAGCGTACTGAGGTTGAGCTTCTTAAGACGCCTAACCTTGGTAAAAAATCTCTTACTGAGATTAAAGACGTGCTGGCTTCCCGTGGACTGTCTCTGGGCATGCGCCTGGAAAACTGGCCACCGGCAAGCATCGCTGACGAGTAACCGGATCACAGGTTAAGGTTTTACTGAGAAGGATAAGGTCATGCGCCATCGTAAGAGTGGTCGTCAACTGAACCGCAACAGCAGCCATCGCCAGGCTATGTTCCGCAATATGGCAGGTTCACTGGTTCGTCATGAAATCATCAAGACGACTCTGCCGAAAGCGAAAGAGCTGCGTCGCGTAGTTGAGCCGCTGATTACTCTTGCCAAGACTGATAGCGTAGCTAATCGTCGTCTGGCATTCGCCCGCACTCGTGATAACGAGATCGTGGCAAAACTGTTTAACGAACTGGGCCCGCGTTTCGCGAGCCGCGCCGGTGGTTACACTCGCATTCTGAAGTGTGGCTTCCGTGCAGGCGACAACGCGCCGATGGCATACATCGAGCTGGTTGATCGTTCAGAGAAAACAGAAGCTGCTGCAGAGTAATCTGTAGTAACGTAAAAAAACCCGCCTCGGCGGGTTTTTTTATATCCGTCATATCCCCACTTACCTACAATATCTGTACTCTTTTTGTTCATCACTGGAGTGTTGTATGTGGTTACTGGACCAGTGGGCAGAGCGCCATATTACTGATGCGCAGTCTAAAGGTGAGTTTGATGGTTTGCCTGGTACAGGAGAACCGTTGGTTCTTGACGATGATTCCCACATTCCGCCGGAACTTCGAGCCGGATTCCGTTTATTAAAAAATGCGGGATGTCTTCCTCCTGAGCTTGAGCAGCGCAGAGAGGCAATACAACTGCTTGAAATACTTGCAGGGATCCGCAAAGATGATCCCCATTATCAGGAAGTGAGTCGAAGACTGTCACTACTGGAACTGAAACTTCGGCAAGCTGGACTCAGCACCGAGTTTTTACACGGTGAATACGCAGATAAGCTGCTACAGAAGATCAACGACGAATAGCGGAGATAGCATGTACCGTATTGGTGAATTAGCGAAACTGGCTGACGTGACGCCTGATACTATCCGCTACTATGAAAAGCAGCAGATGATGGAACATGAAATACGTACAGAAGGCGGGTTTCGTCTCTATACGGAAAGCGATCTTCAGCGTCTAAAGTTTATTCGCTATGCCCGTCAGCTTGGTTTCACTCTGGAATCGATCCGCGAACTGCTTTCGATCCGCATCGATCCCGAACACCATACCTGCCAGGAATCAAAAGGGATCGTCCAGGAAAGATTGCAGGAAGTGGAAGCGAGAATAGCTGAGCTTCAGGCGATGCAACGGTCGCTGCAGCGATTGAATGACGCGTGTTGTGGCAAGGCACACAGCAGCGTGTACTGCTCTATCCTTGAAGCACTTGAGCAAGGCGCCAGTGGATCACAATCAGGCTGTTGATTTATTGAACGGTCAGGTCTACACTCGCGGCGTAAATTACGACAACCGGAGGTATTATGAGTCGTTATCAGCACACTAAAGGGCAGATAAAAGATAACGCCATTGAGGCGCTTCTACATGACCCACTGTTCAGGCAGCGCGTTGAGAAAAATAAGAAAGGGAAAGGAAGTTATCTACGTAAAGGTAAACATGGTAATCGGGGTAACTGGGAGGCCAGTGGCAAGAAAGTCATTCACTTTTTTACCACTGGTCTTCTTGTTTCAGTGAGTGCTTAAGAGCGGTTATTCTGTTCTTTCAGCAGGTCACGAATTTCACTCAGCAATACTTCTTCTTTCGATGGCGCCGGCGGTGCTGCTGGCTCTTCCGCTTTTTTACGGTTCAGTTTGTTGATCAGCTTGATTGCCATAAAGATAGCAAACGCAACAATAACGAAATCAAAGATATTCTGAATAAATACACCGTAATGCATAACGACTGCAGGGATATCTCCCTGTGCATCACGTAGTGTTAAAGCAAACTGTTTAAAATCAATTCCACCAATTAACAACCCCAGCGGCGGCATGATGATATCGGCAACCAGTGATGAAACAATCTTCCCAAATGCCGCACCAATAATGACACCCACTGCCAAATCAACAACATTCCCGCGCATCGCGAATTCGCGAAATTCTTTAATAATGCTCATCTTATTCTCCCTATGCAGCTGACGTTTATAAGTTTAACAAATGTTTAGGCAATTTCCATTTATGTATTGCCTAAATAGAAATTTATTAAACCATGAAAAATAAAGGGAAATAATTTAGGCGCAGTTTCAGCGCCCAAATTATTACAGGAAGAACGGACTTGGCTGGAATAGTCGCTCGACGTCGGTAATAAACTTTTTATCTGTCAGGAACATAATTACGTGATCGCCCTGTTCAATACGCAGGTTATCATTGGCAATCATCACATCGTTACCACGCACAACGGCGCCAATAATGGTTCCTGGTGGAAGTTTAATTTCATCAATTGAGCGACCCACAACCCGTGACGTCGTTTCATCACCGTGTGCAACGGCTTCAATGGCTTCCGCGACGCCACGGCGCAGTGAAGATACACCAACAATATCCGCTTTACGCACATGACTGAGCAGCGCAGAGATGGTTGCCTGCTGCGGCGAAATCGCAATATCGATCACGCTGCCTTGCACCAGATCGACGTATGCTCTGCGTTGGATCAACACCATCACTTTCTTGGCGCCCATCCGTTTGGCAAGCATCGCCGACATGATATTCGCTTCATCATCGTTGGTTACCGCAATGAACAGATCAACCTGATCGATATGTTCTTCCGCCAGCAGCTCTTGATCCGAGGCATCACCAAAAAAGACGATCGTATTTTGCAGTTTCTCTGCAAGCTCGGATGCGCGCTGTTGATTACGTTCAATCAGTTTGACGCTGTAATCTTTTTCTAGTCGCCGTGCCAGCCCGGCGCCAATATTACCACCGCCCACTAACATAATGCGTTTGTAAGGCTTTTCCAGACGCTGTAATTCGCTCATTACGGCGCGAATATGCTGCGAGGCCGCGATGAAGAAAACTTCATCACCCGCTTCAACAATGGTAGAACCTTGCGGACGGATCGGTCGGTCATGACGGAAAATCGCCGCAACGCGGGTATCGATGTGCGGCATATGCTCACGCATTGTCGACAGCGCATTACCAATCAGCGGCCCACCGTAATAGGCTTTCACCACGGCCAGGCTGACTTTTCCTTCGGCAAAATTCACTACCTGCAATGCGCCCGGATATTCAATCAGGCGATAAATGCTATCGATAACCAGTTGCTCAGGCGCAATCAGGTGATCGATAGGCACCGCATCAGATTGAAATAGCTTGTCCGCATCACGAACGTAATCCGGTGAACGAATACGAGCGATACGATTAGGCGTGTTAAACAGTGAATAAGCTACCTGGCAGGCAACCATATTTGTTTCATCTGAGCTGGTTACGGCAACCAGCATATCGGCATCGTCGGCACCGGCTTCACGTAGAACGCGGGGATGCGAACCATGCCCTTGCACGACACGGAGATCAAACTTGTCCTGTAGGCTACGTAGGCGCTCACCATTGGTATCGACTACCGTGATATCGTTGTTCTCTCCGACCAGGTTTTCAGCCAGCGTACCGCCAACTTGCCCTGCGCCCAGAATGATAATTTTCATCAGTCGCGACCCGTTATCTCATCACTTTTTGATTAGCTTAGCGTAAAAGAAGCCATCACCATCTTCCGCACTCGGTAAATTCTGACGTCCAGGTTTTTCCGGCGTACCGGTTACGCTTAATACCGCATCTGGCGTGCGCGCAAGGAAGGCGGCAATTTGCTGTTGGTTTTCTTCTGGCAGGATAGAGCAGGTTGCATAAACCAGCGTGCCGCCAGGTTTAAGATGTGGCCAGGTTGCATACAGGATTTCAGCCTGCAACTGGGCAAGTTCAGCAATATCCCGGTCGCGACGCAGCCATTTGATATCCGGATGGCGACGGATCACTCCGGTGGCAGAACACGGAGCGTCCAGCAAAATACGGTCAAACTGTTGTTCACCGCACCACTGCTGCGGATAGCGGCCATCACCCTGTTTTACGGTTGCCTTCATACCCAGACGTTTTAGATTGTCGAAAACGCGCGATAAGCGTTTTTCATCAACATCGACAGCCATTACGTTAGCGTGCGGAGCAACTTCCAGAATGTGAGTGGTTTTGCCCCCCGGCGCACAGCATAGGTCGAGGATCTGTTCACCGTCCTCCGGCAACAGATAGTTTATGCATCCTTGAGCGGAAGCATCCTGGACGGTTACCCAGCCTTCATCAAAACCTGGGAGGGCGTGCACAGGAGCTGGCGTTTCCAGACGCACTGCATCCGGGTAATCTGGATGCGGGAAACCGGTTAATCCCGCTTCGGTCAGCAGGTCCAGCCAGGCATCGCGCGTATGATGGTTACGATTGACACGTAACCACATCGGCGGTCGCTGGTTATTGGCTTCAAGAATGGCTTCCCACTGCTGCGGATAAGCGGTCTTAATACGATTCACCAGCCAGGAGGGGTGTAAGAAACGTAAATCGCTTTGAGAGAATTCAGCCAGTAGCTCTTCCTGGCGGCGCTGAAACTGGCGCAGCACGCCGTTGATCAGCCCTTTAAGCTGCGGACGCTTAATAACGACCGCGCCTTCTACGGTCTCTGCCAAAGCCGCATGCGGTGGAATACGAGTATGCAGCAGTTGGTAGAAGCCCACCATGATCAGATAGTGAACGGTGCGCTGTTTGCCCGTCATTGGACGTTCCATCAACTGCTGGATCATCCACTCCAGTTGGGAGAGTGTACGCAACACGCCGAAGCAAAGCTCCTGCAACAGTGCTTTGTCTTTATCGGCAACTTTTTGCTGCATGGCGGGCAGCACGTTGCTTAATGATTGTCCCTTTTCGACAACCTGTTCGACGGCCTGGGCCGCCATACTGCGTAAATTAAGATGTTTTTTCATAAGCGCAAAAATAAAAATGCCCGGAGATACCGGGCTTAAAGAGATGAACCGTCATACCAGACGGTTACCGGGTACAAACCATTCCCGGCGCGAATTAAGCAGATCCTGCGCGCTCATGGCTTTTTTACCGGCAGGTTGCAAAGAGACGAGATTCAGGATGCCGTCGCCCGTTGCGACCTGGATACCCTGTTTTGTCGCCTCAAGAATAGTGCCTGGTGCGGCCTGTGTGTTCGCTGTAATAACCGTAGCTTGCCAGACTTTCACTGGCTGGCCGTCGATTTCAAGCCAACTCATTGGCCACGGGTTAAAGGCGCGGATGCAGCGTTCCAACTGAGCGGCTGAAAGCGACCAGTCGATACGGGCCTCTTCTTTGCTGAGTTTTTCTGCATGCGTAACCAGTGATTCATCTTGTACAACGGGTTTTATGGTGCCAGTCGCCAGCTGTTTTAGCGTTTCAATCAGCCCCTGAGGTCCTAAATCTGCCAGCTTATCGTATAACGAACCGCTGGTATCTTCTGCAGTTATCGGGCAGGATAGCTTAAGCAGCATATCACCGGTGTCGAGGCCAACATCCATCTGCATGATGGTCACACCAGTTTCGGCGTCGCCTGCCCACAGTGAGCGCTGGATTGGGGCTGCGCCACGCCAGCGTGGAAGCAGGGAACCGTGAACGTTGATACAACCCAGACGCGGCATTTCCAGTACGGCTTTTGGCAGAATCAGACCATATGCTACCACTACCATCACGTCTGCGCGTAAATCAGCAACCAGCTGCTGGTTTTCCTGAGGACGAAGAGAGACTGGTTGGAAAACCGGTATCCCTTTTTCTTCCGCCAGCACTTTTACCGGGCTGGGCATCAGCTTTTTACCGCGTCCCGCTGGGCGGTCCGGTTGGGTAAACACGCCAACGACGTTATGTCCAGAAGACAACAGCGCGTCGAGATGACGCGCTGCAAAGTCAGGTGTACCCGCAAAAATAATACGTAGTGAGTCTGACACGTTGATTCTTGTCCTTAAGCTCGGGCGTTCAGGCGGTCGAGTTTTTCAACTTTCTGACGAATGCGTTGTTGCTTCAACGGAGACAGATAATCGATAAACAGTTTACCGACCAGGTGATCCATTTCATGTTGAATGCAGATAGCCAGCAGGCCATCGGCTTCCAGTTCAAAAGATTTGCCGTTGCGATCGAGCGCACGAATTTTTACTTTCTCTGCGCGCGGTACTAACGCACGCTGTTCGGGGATAGACAGGCAGCCTTCTTCAATACCTGTTTCGCCGTCTTTTTCCAGCAGCTCTGGGTTAATGAGTACCAACTGCTCGTCGCGATTTTCAGAGACATCAATAACAATGATGCGCTGATGAATATCGACCTGAGTTGCTGCCAGACCGATACCTTCTTCGGCGTACATCGTCTCGAACATATCATCAACGATACGCTGAATTTCTGCATTCACTTCTTCGACCGGTTTTGCGACTTTGCGAAGGCGCTCGTCCGGAATATGTAACACTTGCAAAACTGACATAGTTATCCAGAGTTGTGTTCAGGAGTTGAAAAGATTATTACCTCTATTCTAGACAAAACCCCCTCTGATTGACAGCATCAGTGACCAATCGCAAAGATTGCCAGGACTGCTTGTGGCAGGGGAACAGGGATGACCAAAATCGAAATTTGGCTACGTTTAGCACAAGTGAATGAACTGTATGGTGATGAGATGGTGCGCGTTGCCCACTGGCTCAATACTCAGCCGTGTATTAACAACGTGGTACTTCATCATGCTGGACTCTCTCCCCGCCAGGCCCGGCGCTTTTTAACCTTTCCAGATCAGACGCTGGAAAAAACGCTGCGCTGGCTTGAACAGCCCAACCATCATTTTGTGGTTGCCGACAGCGAGCATTATCCGGCACAGCTCCGTGCAATTGAGGATTATCCTGGGGTGCTTTTTGTTGCAGGAAATCCCATATGCCTTAGCTCGTTTCAGGTTGCCGTCGTCGGTAGCCGACAGCACTCCTGGTATGGCGAACGCTGGGGGCGGCTGTTTTGTGAAAAGCTTGCAGCATGCGGCGTGACGATCACCAGCGGCCTGGCCCGGGGGATTGATGGTGTGGCGCACAATGCTGCGATAAACCGAGAAGGCACGAGTATTGCGGTGCTGGGAAATGGGCTTGAGACCATTCATCCACGACAGCATGTCAGTCTGGCTAAACGACTGATTGAGGCTGGAGGCGCACTGGTGTCTGAGTTCCCATTAGATACGCTTCCTTTGCCGCGCAATTTTCCCCGACGAAATCGCATTATTAGTGGTCTAAGTAAAGGAGTCCTGGTTGTAGAAGCTGCTCAGCGTAGCGGGTCACTGGTCACTGCGCGTTGTGCACTGGAACAAGGGCGGGAGGTTTTTGCGTTGCCTGGACCGATTGGGAGTCCGGGAAGTGAAGGTCCACATTGGCTTATTCAGCAGGGAGCCACGCTTGTGACGGCCCCAGAAGAAATTCTGGAAAATTTGCAATATGGGCTGCAATGGTTGCCAGATGAACCTGAAAAATCAATTTATTCGCCAGATCACGAAGAGGTGGCATTGCCATTTCCGGAGCTCCTGGCTAACGTAGGAGATGAGGTAACACCTGTTGACGTCGTCGCTGAACGTGCCGGCCAACCTGTGCCAGAGGTAGTGGCTCAACTGCTCGAACTGGAGTTAGCAGGATGGATCGCAGCTGTACCCGGCGGCTATGTCCGATTGAGGAGGGCATGCCATGTTCGACGTACTAATGTATTTGTTTGAGACATATATCCATAACGAAGCTGAGCTGCGTGTGGATCAGGACAAACTGGAACGGGATCTTACCGACGCTGGTTTTGATCGTGAAGACATCTACAACGCGTTACTTTGGCTGGAAAAGCTTGCTGATTATCAGGATGGTCTTGCCGAACCTATGCAGCTGGCATCGGATCCTCTTTCTATACGTATTTATACCGCAGAAGAGTGCGATCGACTGGATGCAAGCTGTAGAGGGTTCCTGCTATTCCTGGAACAGATTCAGGTGCTAAACCTCGAAACACGAGAAATGGTCATTGAGCGCGTACTCGCGCTGGATACGGCAGAGTTCGATCTGGAAGATCTGAAGTGGGTGATCCTGATGGTGCTTTTCAATATTCCAGGTTGTGAAAATGCCTATCAGCAAATGGAAGAATTACTCTTTGAAGTGAATGAAGGTATGCTGCATTAATCAATCTTCATTCAGTATGAGTTGTTATGGCTAAATCAGCACTGTTTACGGTGCGTAAAAACGAGCCCTGCCCACAATGTGGGGCTGAACTGGTTATTCGTTCCGGGAAACACGGTCCGTTTCTCGGTTGTTCACACTATCCAGAATGCGATTACATCCGTCCGCTGAAATCTTCCGCGGACGGACATATTGTCAAAGTTCTGGAGGGTAAGCTTTGTCCTGCATGTGGCGCCGAGCTGGTGCTGAGACAGGGAAGATTCGGGATGTTTATTGGATGCAGCGATTATCCAATGTGTGAACACACCGAACTTATCGACAAGCCAGATGAAACAGCAATAGTCTGTCCTCAATGCCAGACTGGCCACTTGGTCCAGCGGCGTTCCCGTTATGGCAAAACGTTTTACTCCTGCGATCGCTATCCGGAGTGCCAGTTTGTCATTAACTTCAAACCGTTAGCCGGAGAGTGTCCTGAGTGCCATTATCCGCTACTCATCGAAAAGAAAACCGCGCAGGGTGTGAAGCATTTCTGTGCCAGTAAACAATGTGGAAAGCCGTTCTCGGCGGAATAAATAAGTGAATAATAACCTGCCCACAGGCCCTATCGCTGCTGCGATAGCGGTTCTGAAACAAGAAAAAGTCATCGCCTATCCAACAGAAGCTGTATTTGGTGTCGGCTGCGATCCCGACAGCGAAACGGCTGTTACCCGTCTGTTGGCGCTAAAACAACGCCCAGTCGATAAAGGCTTAATTTTGATTGCGGCAAATTTTGACCAGCTCAAGCCCTATATTGACGATAGCACGCTTTCAGATGCTCAACGTGAGGCTGTGTTCGCTCGCTGGCCTGGTCCTGTCACCTTCGTTTTCCCTGCGCCCGCGACTACGCCTCGTTGGTTGACCGGTCGTTTTGACTCGCTGGCCGTGCGAGTCACCGATCATCCGCTGGTGGTTGCATTGTGCCAGGCTTATGGCAAACCGTTAGTCTCCACCAGTGCTAATTTGAGTGGCTTACCGCCTTGCAGAACGGTAGAGGAAGTCCGCGCGCAGTTTGGTACAGACTTTCCCGTAGTTGAGGGGGAGACCGGAGGGCGTTTGAATCCTTCGGAGATCCGTGATGCTCTGACCGGTGAACAGTTTCGACAGGGGTAATATGAAAGAAGCCTATGCTGTTTTTGGTAATCCGATAGCGCACAGTAAATCGCCCTTTATTCATCAGCAATTTGCAGAGCAGTTGAAAATTGATCATTCCTATGGACGTGTACTGGCACCTATCAATGATTTTGTGAATACGCTGAATGCCTTTTTTGCTGAAGGCGGGAAGGGGGCAAATGTCACTGTGCCTTTTAAGGAAGAGGCGTTTGCGCGTGCCGATGAATTAACGGAGCGGGCATCGCTTGCTGGAGCGGTCAATACTCTTAAACGACTTGAGGATGGGCGTTTACTGGGAGATAACACGGATGGTATCGGCTTATTAAGCGATCTTGAACGTTTATCTTTCATTCGCCCCGGATCGCGAGTTCTGTTGATTGGTGCCGGTGGCGCATCCCGGGGGGTTTTATTACCTCTTCTTTCTCTGGATTGTGCGGTAACCATCGTTAACCGTACTGCTTCGCGCGCAGAAGAACTGGCACAAATCTTCTCCCATACCGGCAGCGTGCAGGCGGTGGGAATGGACGATCTTGATAATTACAGTTTTGATTTAATTATTAATGCGACATCTAGCGGAATTAGCGGTGAGGTACCAGCCATTCCGACATCGCTTATTCACTCCTCTGTCTATTGCTATGACATGTTTTATCAGCAAGGGAATACACCGTTCCTTTCCTGGTGTGCTGAACATGGGGCGAAACAGTATGCCGATGGTCTGGGGATGCTGGTGGGACAAGCAGCGCACGCCGTTTTACTCTGGCATGGTGTATTGCCACAGATTGAGCCCGTCATCAAAAGCATGCAACAGGAAATGTCGGCATGAATCAGGCGATCCAGTTTCCCGATCGAGAAGAATGGCTGACGGATATTAGCGCCGTTGTTTTCCCTGCGTTGGTCCATGGTATGCAGTTAACATGCGCTATATCAGGGGAGACGTTGGCGTCCCGCTTTGGCGGCTGCACGCCTGAACAATGGCTGGAAACCTTTCAACAGCATCGCTGGGACCTGGAAGAAGAGGCCGAAGCATTGATCCAGGACCAGCAGGAAAACTCTCAGGGTTGGGTTTGGTTACTCTGATTTAAATACTCATCTTTCCATTTAACGTAGTTGTTAGCAGAGTATTTTAAGCCTGCTTTCTCTTCGTCACTTAATGGCCGGATCTGTTTAACCGGGCTACCCAGGTACAGATATCCACTCTCCAGGCGTTTGTTTTGCGGCACCAGGCTTCCTGCCCCAATCATAACGTCGTCTTCTACCACTACGCCGTCCAGTAAAATTGATCCCATACCGACCAATACGCGGTTGCCAACGATGCAGCCGTGTAGCATGACTTTATGACCGACCGTCACATCCTCACCCACGATCAATGGATTACCTTGCGGATTAGATGTGGATTTATGTGTGACATGTAGAACGCTGCCGTCCTGAATGTTTGTACGGGCGCCGATTTGTACATAGTTGACGTCGCCACGAATCGCAACCAACGGCCAAATCCCGACGTCATCAGCCAAACGAGTATCACCAATGACGACGCTACTGGTGTCGATCATCACGCGTTTTCCGATCTGTGGGGAAAGATCCTTATAAGGACGTAATACATCAGACATGTTTACCTCAATGAAAATAGAGCAGTAATGAAGACTTTGGTTGGATTATTGAGACTGTGCAAGTGATTTAGCTATCAAAAATCAGCCAAATTGCGCAGGAATATAGCGAAAGGGGTGAAAAACAAGCACTCAGCAAAAAAGATCCAAAAAATACTTGTGCTAAAAAATGGGATCCCTATAATGCGCCTCCATCGACACGGCGGATGTGAATCACTTCACGCAAACAGCCGGTTCGGTTGAAGAGAAAAACCTGAAAATGAGGGTTGACTCTGAAAGAGGAAAGCGTAATATACGCCACCTCGCGACAGAGCGCTAAAGCGCGTCGCAACTGCTCTTTAACAATTTATCAGACAATCTGTGTGGGCACTCGAAGATACGGATTCTTAACGTCGCAAGACGAAAAATGAATACCAAGTCTCTGAGTGAACACGTAATTCATTACGAAGTTTAATTCACGAGCATCAAACTTAAATTGAAGAGTTTGATCATGGCTCAGATTGAACGCTGGCGGCAGGCCTAACACATGCAAGTCGAACGGTAGCACAGAGGAGCTTGCTCCTTGGGTGACGAGTGGCGGACGGGTGAGTAATGTCTGGGAAACTGCCCGATGGAGGGGGATAACTACTGGAAACGGTAGCTAATACCGCATAACGTCGCAAGACCAAAGAGGGGGACCTTCGGGCCTCTTGCCATCGGATGTGCCCAGATGGGATTAGCTAGTAGGTGGGGTAACGGCTCACCTAGGCGACGATCCCTAGCTGGTCTGAGAGGATGACCAGCCACACTGGAACTGAGACACGGTCCAGACTCCTACGGGAGGCAGCAGTGGGGAATATTGCACAATGGGCGCAAGCCTGATGCAGCCATGCCGCGTGTATGAAGAAGGCCTTCGGGTTGTAAAGTACTTTCAGCGAGGAGGAAGGTGTTGTGGTTAATAACTACAGCAATTGACGTTACTCGCAGAAGAAGCACCGGCTAACTCCGTGCCAGCAGCCGCGGTAATACGGAGGGTGCAAGCGTTAATCGGAATTACTGGGCGTAAAGCGCACGCAGGCGGTCTGTCAAGTCGGATGTGAAATCCCCGGGCTCAACCTGGGAACTGCATCCGAAACTGGCAGGCTAGAGTCTTGTAGAGGGGGGTAGAATTCCAGGTGTAGCGGTGAAATGCGTAGAGATCTGGAGGAATACCGGTGGCGAAGGCGGCCCCCTGGACAAAGACTGACGCTCAGGTGCGAAAGCGTGGGGAGCAAACAGGATTAGATACCCTGGTAGTCCACGCCGTAAACGATGTCGACTTGGAGGTTGTGCCCTTGAGGCGTGGCTTCCGGAGCTAACGCGTTAAGTCGACCGCCTGGGGAGTACGGCCGCAAGGTTAAAACTCAAATGAATTGACGGGGGCCCGCACAAGCGGTGGAGCATGTGGTTTAATTCGATGCAACGCGAAGAACCTTACCTACTCTTGACATCCAGAGAACTTAGCAGAGATGCTTTGGTGCCTTCGGGAACTCTGAGACAGGTGCTGCATGGCTGTCGTCAGCTCGTGTTGTGAAATGTTGGGTTAAGTCCCGCAACGAGCGCAACCCTTATCCTTTGTTGCCAGCGATTCGGTCGGGAACTCAAAGGAGACTGCCAGTGATAAACTGGAGGAAGGTGGGGATGACGTCAAGTCATCATGGCCCTTACGAGTAGGGCTACACACGTGCTACAATGGCATATACAAAGAGAAGCGACCTCGCGAGAGCAAGCGGACCTCATAAAGTATGTCGTAGTCCGGATTGGAGTCTGCAACTCGACTCCATGAAGTCGGAATCGCTAGTAATCGTGGATCAGAATGCCACGGTGAATACGTTCCCGGGCCTTGTACACACCGCCCGTCACACCATGGGAGTGGGTTGCAAAAGAAGTAGGTAGCTTAACCTTCGGGAGGGCGCTTACCACTTTGTGATTCATGACTGGGGTGAAGTCGTAACAAGGTAACCGTAGGGGAACCTGCGGTTGGATCACCTCCTTACCTTAAAGAAACGTTCTTTGTAGTGCTCACACAGATTGTCTGATGAAAATTAGCAGTAAGAAAATCTCTGCAGGCTTGTAGCTCAGGTGGTTAGAGCGCACCCCTGATAAGGGTGAGGTCGGTGGTTCAAGTCCACTCAGGCCTACCAAATTCGCCTCCGTGCTGTGTTACGGCGATGCTCGCATACTTCAGTATGCTTCGCACCACCGCGCCTTGCCCGGAAACGAATTAGGGTACAGAGATTAGCATTTACGATGGGGCTATAGCTCAGCTGGGAGAGCGCCTGCTTTGCACGCAGGAGGTCTGCGGTTCGATCCCGCATAGCTCCACCATCCTTTACTGCAAAAAAACAAGAAAACTTCAGAGTGTACCTGAAAAGGTTCACTGCGAAGTTTTGCTCTTTAAAAATCTGGATCAAGCTGAAAATTGAAACGACACACTGTTTCATTTCTCCGTAAACAAGAAATGAAAAGCGGTGTGTTCGAGTCTCTCAAATTTTCGCAATACTGAAGTGTTTTACGAAACATCTTCGGGTTGTGAGGTTAAGCGACTAAGCGTACACGGTGGATGCCCTGGCAGTCAGAGGCGATGAAGGACGTGCTAATCTGCGATAAGCGTCGGTAAGGTGATATGAACCGTTATAACCGGCGATTTCCGAATGGGGAAACCCAGTGTGATTCGTCACACTATCATTACGTGAATACATAGCGTAATGAAGCGAACCGGGGGAACTGAAACATCTAAGTACCCCGAGGAAAAGAAATCAACCGAGATTCCCCCAGTAGCGGCGAGCGAACGGGGAGCAGCCCAGAGTCTGAATCAGCATGTGTGGTAGTGGAACGGTCTGGAAAGTCCGGCGATACAGGGTGACAGCCCCGTACACAAAAGTGCATATGTTGTGAACTCGAAGAGTAGGGCGGGACACGTGGTATCCTGTCTGAATATGGGGGGACCATCCTCCAAGGCTAAATACTCCTGACTGACCGATAGTGAACCAGTACCGTGAGGGAAAGGCGAAAAGAACCCCGGCGAGGGGAGTGAAAAAGAACCTGAAACCGTGTACGTACAAGCA
Source organism: Citrobacter sp. RHBSTW-00986 (assembly GCF_013783065.1). NCBI lineage: Bacteria > Pseudomonadati > Pseudomonadota > Gammaproteobacteria > Enterobacterales > Enterobacteriaceae > Citrobacter > Citrobacter sp. RHBSTW-00986. Next base: position 424,514 of record NZ_CP056200.1, read on the forward strand.
GTGGGAGCCTCTTTATGGGGTGACTGCGTACCTTTTGTATAATGGGTCAGCGACTTATATTCTGTAGCAAGGTTAACCGAATAGGGGAGCCGAAGGGAAACCGAGTCTTAACTGGGCGTTAAGTTGCAGGGTATAGACCCGAAACCCGGTGATCTAGCCATGGGCAGGTTGAAGGTTGGGTAACACTAACTGGAGGACCGAACCGACTAATGTTGAAAAATTAGCGGATGACTTGTGGCTGGGGGTGAAAGGCCAATCAAACCGGGAGATAGCTGGTTCTCCCCGAAAGCTATTTAGGTAGCGCCTCGTGAACTCATCTTCGGGGGTAGAGCACTGTTTCGGCTAGGGGGTCATCCCGACTTACCAACCCGATGCAAACTGCGAATACCGAAGAATGTTATCACGGGAGACACACGGCGGGTGCTAACGTCCGTCGTGAAGAGGGAAACAACCCAGACCGCCAGCTAAGGTCCCAAAGTCATGGTTAAGTGGGAAACGATGTGGGAAGGCACAGACAGCCAGGATGTTGGCTTAGAAGCAGCCATCATTTAAAGAAAGCGTAATAGCTCACTGGTCGAGTCGGCCTGCGCGGAAGATGTAACGGGGCTAAACCATGCACCGAAGCTGCGGCAGCGACACTATGTGTTGTTGGGTAGGGGAGCGTTCTGTAAGCCGTTGAAGGTGTGCTGTGAGGCATGCTGGAGGTATCAGAAGTGCGAATGCTGACATAAGTAACGATAATGCGGGTGAAAAACCCGCACGCCGGAAGACCAAGGGTTCCTGTCCAACGTTAATCGGGGCAGGGTGAGTCGACCCCTAAGGCGAGGCCGAAAGGCGTAGTCGATGGGAAACAGGTTAATATTCCTGTACTTGGTGTTACTGCGAAGGGGGGACGGAGAAGGCTATGTTAGCCGGGCGACGGTTGTCCCGGTTTAAGCATGTAGGCGGAGATTCCAGGTAAATCCGGAGTCTTGCTAACGCTGAGGTGTGATGACGAGGCACTACGGTGCTGAAGTAACAAATGCCCTGCTTCCAGGAAAAGCCTCTAAGCATCAGGTAACACGAAATCGTACCCCAAACCGACACAGGTGGTCAGGTAGAGAATACCAAGGCGCTTGAGAGAACTCGGGTGAAGGAACTAGGCAAAATGGTGCCGTAACTTCGGGAGAAGGCACGCTGATATGTAGGTGAAGTGATTTACTCATGGAGCTGAAATCAGTCGAAGATACCAGCTGGCTGCAACTGTTTATTAAAAACACAGCACTGTGCAAACACGAAAGTGGACGTATACGGTGTGACGCCTGCCCGGTGCCGGAAGGTTAATTGATGGGGTTATCCGTAAGGAGAAGCTCTTGATCGAAGCCCCGGTAAACGGCGGCCGTAACTATAACGGTCCTAAGGTAGCGAAATTCCTTGTCGGGTAAGTTCCGACCTGCACGAATGGCGTAATGATGGCCAGGCTGTCTCCACCCGAGACTCAGTGAAATTGAACTCGCTGTGAAGATGCAGTGTACCCGCGGCAAGACGGAAAGACCCCGTGAACCTTTACTATAGCTTGACACTGAACACTGGTCCTTGATGTGTAGGATAGGTGGGAGGCTTTGAAGTGTGGACGCCAGTCTGCATGGAGCCAACCTTGAAATACCACCCTTTAATGGCTGGTGTTCTAACGTAGACCCGTGATCCGGGTTGCGGACAGTGTCTGGTGGGTAGTTTGACTGGGGCGGTCTCCTCCTAAAGAGTAACGGAGGAGCACGAAGGTTAGCTAATCCTGGTCGGACATCAGGAGGTTAGTGCAAAGGCATAAGCTAGCTTGACTGCGAGAGTGACGGCTCGAGCAGGTGCGAAAGCAGGTCTTAGTGATCCGGTGGTTCTGAATGGAAGGGCCATCGCTCAACGGATAAAAGGTACTCCGGGGATAACAGGCTGATACCGCCCAAGAGTTCATATCGACGGCGGTGTTTGGCACCTCGATGTCGGCTCATCACATCCTGGGGCTGAAGTAGGTCCCAAGGGTATGGCTGTTCGCCATTTAAAGTGGTACGCGAGCTGGGTTTAGAACGTCGTGAGACAGTTCGGTCCCTATCTGCCGTGGGCGCTGGAGAATTGAGGGGGGCTGCTCCTAGTACGAGAGGACCGGAGTGGACGCATCACTGGTGTTCGGGTTGTCATGCCAATGGCATTGCCCGGTAGCTAAATGCGGAAGAGATAAGTGCTGAAAGCATCTAAGCACGAAACTTGCCCCGAGATGAGTTCTCCCTGACCCTTTAAGGGTCCTGAAGGAACGTTGAAGACGACGACGTTGATAGGTCGGGTGTGTAAGCGTAGCGATACGTTGAGCTAACCGATACTAATGAACCGTGAGGCTTAACCTTACAACGCCGAAGGTGTTTTGGCGAAGAGACACGATATTCAGCTTGATTACAGATTACATCGACATGCGAAAAGCGTGTTGATAAACAGAATTTGCCTGGCGGCTGTAGCGCGGTGGTCCCACCTGACCCCATGCCGAACTCAGAAGTGAAACGCCGTAGCGCCGATGGTAGTGTGGGGTCTCCCCATGCGAGAGTAGGGAACTGCCAGGCATCAAATTTAGTGTGCTGATATGGCTCAGTTGGTAGAGCGCACCCTTGGTAAGGGTGAGGTCCCCAGTTCGACTCTGGGTATCAGCACCAGTTTTTCGGTTAAAGTTTGGCACTTAGAAAAGAATTTGTCTGGCGGCTGTAGCGCGGTGGTCCCACCTGACCCCATGCCGAACTCAGAAGTGAAACGCCGTAGCGCCGATGGTAGAGTGGGGTCTCCCCATGCGAGAGTAGGGAACTGCCAGACATCAAATAAAAACAAAAGGCCTAGTCGAAAGACTGGGCCTTTTGTTTTATCTGTTAAACGCCGGGTTGTATCCGGCGCATGGCTTTAATGGATAACCTGCGACAAAAACGCACGAGTGCGTTCAGATTTGGGGTGAGCAAAAAACTCATCCGGTGCTGCCTGTTCAACAATCTCGCCAAGATCCATAAAGATCACCCGGTCGGCCACTGTGCGGGCAAAGCCCATTTCATGGGTAACACACAGCATGGTCATGCCTGATTGTGCCAGACCTATCATGGTATCAAGCACTTCTTTTACCATTTCAGGATCCAACGCTGATGTGGGTTCATCGAATAACATAATTTTAGGTTTCATGCACAGCGAGCGTGCAATGGCCACGCGCTGTTGCTGCCCACCAGAGATTTGCCCAGGATATTTATGCGCATGTTCAGCAATGCGAACTCGCTCAAGGTAGTGCATTGCCAGAGCTTCAGCCTCTTTTTTTGGCATCTTTTGCACCCAGATCGGTGCCAGCGTGCAGTTTTGCAGGACCGTCAAATGAGGAAAGAGATTAAAGTGCTGAAAGACCATGCCAACTTCTTGTCTGATGCGCTCAATATTGCGGATATCTTCATTGAGTTCGATCCCATCCACCACAATACGTCCTTGCTGATGCTCTTCCAGGTGGTTGATACAGCGGATAGTTGTCGATTTACCCGAACCGGAAGGTCCGCATAATACGATGCGTTCTCCCTGCTTTACCTTCAGGTTGATGTTTTTCAGGACGTGAAACTGTCCGTACCATTTGTTGACGTTTTCCAGCGTAATCATCGCGTCGGTAGACGGCATTAATAATTGGCTCATAAATTCCTCAGTGCGGTGTACGCCCGGTGTTAAAACGTTTTTCCAGATGTTGGCTGTAACGCGACATGCTAAAACAGAAGATCCAGTAAATCAGTGCAGCGAAAACATATCCTTCCGTCGACATACCCAACCATGCAGGGTCCACAGTTGCCTGCTGCACGCTACTGAAGAGATCAAACAGGCCGATGATGATGACCAGACTGGTATCCTTAAACAGGGCGATAATCGTGTTAACCAGACCCGGAATAACCAGCTTGAGGGCTTGCGGAAGAATGACCAGCCCTTGCGTTTTCCAGTACCCTAACGCCAGTGATTCAGCGGCTTCATACTGACCTTTTGGTAGGGCCTGTAACCCTCCGCGAACCACTTCTGCGACATACGCCGACTGGAAAAGAATCACGCCGACCAGCGCCCGGATAAGTTTGTCGATACTGGTCCCTTCGGACATAAACAGAGGAAGCATGACCGAGGACATAAAAAGGACGGTAATCAACGGCACACCGCGCCAGAACTCAATGAAAATGACGGATAAAATCCGCACGACTGGCATATGAGACCGGCGTCCAAGCGCCAGTAAAATACCCCACGGAAGCGCGCCCGCAATCCCCACGGATGCAATGATAAGCGTCAGTGTTAATCCGCCCCACTGTCGGGTTTCTACGCGCTCAAGTCCGAAAAAACCACCGTACATCAACCACCAGACCACCACGGGATAAACGACGGCCCAGACGGCGATATAGCGGCCACGGTGGGGAATAGATTTCCAGAACATAGGGACGATAGAGGCCAGGCCAATGATCAGGGCCAGATTTACGCGCCAGCGCTGATCGTGGGGATAAAGTCCATACATGAATTGCCCAAAGCGTTCATGAATGAACACCCAGCAAGCCCCTGCTTTGGTGCAGTCTGCGCGGGTTGAACCGACCCAATTGGCCTGAAAGAATACCCAGTTCATCAGTGGCGGAAGAAATGACCAAATCAGCCAAACGCACAGCAGCGTGAGCAGGCTATTTGACCAACTGGAGAACAGGTTTTTACGCATCCAGAGTAGACTGCGGCTTGCCGGGTTACTGTTCTGACGCGAGGGGTGAGACAGCAGTGCTTTTGTCATCATGGCTCCTTAGCGCTCAATCAGTGCAATACGGCGGTTATAAATATTCATCAGCAGAGAAATGCTCAGGCTGATGATCAGGTACACCGACATCGTGATAGCAATAGTTTCAATGGCTTGCCCTGTTTGATTGAGTACCGTGCCGGCAAACAGTGAAACCATATCCGGGTAGCCAATGGCGGCCGCAAGAGAGGAGTTTTTGACGATATTCAGATACTGGCTGGTTAATGGGGGAATGATGACGCGCAGCGCCTGTGGGATGATCACCTGGCGCAGTGTCACCGGATTTGGTAGACCCAACGAGCGTGCTGCTTCATGTTGGCCATAAGGAACGGCCTGGATTCCCGCTCGAATAATTTCTGCAATAAACGCCGAGGTATACACTGAAAGCGCCAGCGTCAGGGCAGCCAGTTCGGGAATAAGCACCATTCCGCCACGGAAGTTAAAACCGCGAAGAGCGGGGATATCCCAGTGAAGCGCTGCGCCAAACAGCCACTGTGAGATCATTGGTAAAAGCACGATCAGCGCCAGAGCCGTGGGCCAGGTCCGGCGTAGCTGACCGGTTTTAGTCTGGTGCATTCTGTTGTAGCGAAATAGCCCGATAGTGACGACGATAGTGATAATTACAGCGCCGCAAAAGGCAAAAAATCCTTCTCCCATTTGCGGTGCCGGAATATAGAGTCCCCGGTTACTCAGAAACATCAAGTCCAGCGCGTTAACGGCCTGACGTGGGCCGGGCAGGTTACGTAATACGGCGAAATACCAAAAGAAGATCTGCAGCAGCGGCGGTATATTGCGGAACGTTTCGATGTAGATCGTCGAGAGCTTTCGTAATAACCAGTTATCTGACAGGCGTGCCAGTCCGAGAAAGAAACCGAGAATTGATGCAAAAACAATGCACAGTGCAGAAACCAATAGCGTATTGAGCAGGCCAACGATAAAGACACGGCCATACGTATCGCCTTGCTCGTAATCGATCAGATGCTGGACAATACCAAATCCGGCGCTGCGATCGAGAAAAGAGAATCCCGAGGTAATACCGCTATTGTTCAGGTTATTTATCGTGTTATGGATGAGATAGACCGCAATGCAGATGACCGCAATGACGGCAAGTATTTGAAATAACCAGGCGCGGACCGCAGGGTTAGAAAAGGATAACGATCCTTTTACGATTGAGCGGCGATGGAACATAAGAAAACCTCGGTAACTATGACTCTGGACTGAGCGCCGCAGTCGCGGCGCCCGTTACATCACTACGCATTAGCGCACCGGTGGCGCATATTGAATGCCACCGTTATTCCAGAGGTTGTTCTGTCCACGTTTGATCTTCAGTGGGCTTTCCGATCCCACGTTACGCTCAAAGATCTCCGAGTAGTTACCTACCTGCTTGATAATGTTGTAAGCCCATTTGTTATCAAGCTTCAGATCCTTGCCATAATCCCCTTCTTTGCCTAACAGGTGTGCCATATCCGGCGTTGCAGGATTAGCCGCTTTTTCATCGACGTTTTTCGAGTTAACGCCCATTTCTTCCGCATTCAGCATGGCGAACAGCGTCCAGCGAACAATGGAGAACCACTCATCGTCTCCACGACGTACAACAGGTCCCAGCGGTTCTTTAGAAATAACTTCTGGCAGGACAATCCACTCCGCAGGATTACTCAGCTTGATTCGCAGGGCGTACAACTGAGACTGGTCGGAAGCCAGCGTGTCGCAGCGTCCAGATTCCAGAGCTTTAGCTGATTCATCCGAGCGGTCAAAGGTGACAGGGGTGTACTTCATGTTGTTGGCTTTAAAGTAGTCAGCCACGTTCAGTTCGGTATCTGTTCCTGCCTGGATACAAACTGTTGCGCCATCCAGCTCTTTAGCACTCTTAAGACCCGCTTTATTGTGGGTAAGAAAACCAATGCCGTCGTAATACGTTACGCCAGTGAAAGACATTCCCATTCCTGCGTCACGAGAGGAGGTCCAGGTGGTATTACGAGAGAGCATGTCGACTTCACCAGATTGTAGTGCGGTAAAGCGTTCCTTGGCGGTGAGCGGGGTATATTTTACTTTGCTATCATCGCCAAATACGGCGGAGGCAACGCCACGACATACGTCGACATCAATACCTGAGAACTTACCGCTTGCATCGGCATAAGAAAAGCCAGGCAACCCGTCACTGATCCCACACTGCACAAAACCTTTTTTCTTTACGGCATCAAGTGTTGCGCCGGCATGTGCCTGATTTGCAACCGCAAGCAGCACGCCGGCCGCAGCCAGGCTGGCTATTATCATCTTTTTCATAGAGCATCCTGTGTGGAGGAATTATTGTTATGGAAACGTTCTGAAAACGTCTTTTACCTGTCTGTGGCTATGGCCATACTCTTTTAAGCAAAGGTAGTGCCAGGTTTTTGCGCACGATTATTCGACGCAATATCCAGAGTGTAGACAGGAAAAAATAAATGCAGCGCCCTGAAGTGGTGCAAAATTGAAACGTAAGCCACATTTCGGCGCAAAAAATTTAAAAATCAAACCGGACGTGTGATAACGATTTCGTACGTTAATATTGATGACGTGAGAATAATGAAAAGAAAGCGCGCTGTTACGAAGAACTGAAAAAATGCTAATTTCAAATCGTGGATATGTGAGGCAAATCTATAATAATTTTATTATACGTTGAGTGCTATATACCAACCTTTTGTCTTATATGAAGATTTAATTCTTATTGCAAAAAGCGCGGTACCCACCGCGCTTTTAAGAAGATTTATTTGGTCAGGGCGACTATCCCAAGCGTCAGCCCGGCAACGGCTGCTGCGCCACCGGCGATGGCACCGGCTGTTTCCCAGTTATCCTGCGTGGTGCCTTTCATACAGGTATTGGTATGAACCAGGCGCCCCTGATCGTCGTATACAGGTACGCAAGGAGAATCGTGTGCACAGCCGGCCAGGAATGCGGTAAGCAATGCAACGGATATTAATCTTTTCATGGTGTTACCTCAAAAATAAGCGTTTCGCTAATTGAGCAAAGACAAACGCTAAACCATCTGCGAACTCGGCGATTATTTTACCACTTCTTAAAAAAATACTGACATGAGGAATAATCTCAATTCATGTGGATTGTAAAAATAATGGATAAAAAGAAAGGTGATTCGCGATTTTTTCACGAAGGGTTTATTAGAAATAAATGGCTATCTTATTAATAAATAAAGAGGGGCATCTTAGGTGAAAAAGGCGTCCGAAGACGCCTTTATTTTACAAATTAATTGTTGCGCCGACTAAAACGCCGTCTGACGACAACGAAGAAGACGGGGACGAAGAAGATTGCCAACAATGTCGCGGTCAGCATGCCTCCCATTACGCCTGTACCGACCGCATTCTGCGCCCCGCTACCTGCTCCGTGGCTGATAACCAGAGGCATAACCCCCAGAATAAACGCCAGGGATGTCATCAGGATTGGACGAAGACGCATGCGTGACGCCTCCAGTGTGGCTTCAATCAACCCCTTGCCTTCTTTATCCATCAGATCTTTGGCAAACTCCACGATAAGGATAGCGTTTTTGGCGGAAAGACCGATGGTAGTCAGCAGACCTACCTGGAAGTAAACATCATTATTCAGACCGCGTATGGACGCCGCCAGAAGCGCACCGACCACGCCGAGCGGTACAACCAACATCACTGAAAATGGAATAGACCAGCTCTCATACAATGCGGCGAGACACAGGAAGACGACAATTAACGAAATAGCGTATAACGCAGGTGCCTGATTGCCGGAGAGCCGTTCCTGATATGACATTCCCGTCCAGTCATAGCCGATACCGGTTGGCAGCTGTGCTGCCAGGTTTTCCATGAGCGCCATGGCTTCACCGGTGCTTCGACCCGGCGCGGCCTCTCCCAGTATTTCCATTGATGGCATACCGTTGTAACGCTCCAGGCGGGGTGAACCATAAATCCAATGCGACGAACTGAACGCAGAGAATGGCACCATTTCACCATTCCCACTACGTACGTAGAGATTGTTGATGTCGTTGGGTAACATACGGAACGGCGCGTCAGCCTGAACGTATACCTTTTTCACTCGGCCATGATCGATAAAATCGTTCACATAGGTGCCACCAAGGGCCGTGGAAATCGTTTGGTTTATATCCGACAGACTTACGCCTAACGCCTGGGCTTTTTCCTGATCAATATCCAGCTTAAATTGCGGGGTATCTTCCAGACCGTTAGGGCGCACGCGCACCAGCAAATCCGGATGTTCTCTCACCATACCCAGCAACTGGTTCCGGGCTTTCGTCAGTTCTGTATGACCGAGGTTAGCCTGATCAATTAACTGAAAATCAAAGCCGGTCGCGGTACCCAGTTCAAGAATGGCAGGCATGTTGAACGGGAACACCAGTCCATCTTTAATCTGGCTGAACGCCCTGGTCGCACGTTCGACGATAGCCGTCACGCCGTTTTCATCGCCCGAACGCTCTTCCCATGGTTTGAGGCTAATAAAGACGATACCGGAGTTCTGTCCCTGGCCGCTAAAGCTGAAGCCATTAACGGTGAACACCGATTTTACGTTCGCTTTTTCCTGGTTGAGGTAGTAATTCTGAATCTGATCCAGCACCTGCTGTGTGCGCGTCTGTGTCGCACCGGCAGGAAGTTGCACCATTGTCATAAAGACCCCCTGATCCTCATCGGGCAAGAAGGAGGTAGGGAGGCGTAAAAACAGAACTGCCATTCCGCCGACGATAAGAACATATAGCAACAAGTAGCGTCCGGTTTTGCGCAGAATACCGCTGATACTATTGCTGTAATGCCCGACGCTTTTATCGAACAGGGCGTTAAACCATCCGAAAAAACCGCCTTTCTTTTCAACATGTCCGGCGGAAACGGGTTTTAGCAGCGTTGCGCAAAGCGCTGGCGTAAGAATCAGGGCGACCAGAACAGAAAGCGCCATCGCTGAAACAATGGTCAGAGAGAACTGGCGGTAAATGGCGCCGGTCGAGCCGCCAAAGAACGCCATGGGGATAAATACCGCCGAGAGCACCATCGCGATCCCGACCAGTGCGCCCTGGATCTGGACCATGGATTTCTGCGTCGCCTCTTTGGGCGGCAGTTTCTCTTCCGCCATGACGCGTTCGACGTTTTCTACTACCACGATGGCGTCATCGACCAGCAGGCCGATGGCCAGCACCATTCCGAACATCGTTAGCGTGTTGATGGAGAATCCGAATGCGGCGAGGATCGCGAATGTTCCCAACAGCACGACAGGCACTGCGATAGTTGGAATCAGCGTGGCGCGCAGATTTTGCAGGAACAGGTACATCACCAGGAAGACGAGGATGATGGCTTCAAACAGCGTTTTCACCACCTCGTTAATCGAGATTTTTACAAATGGTGTAGTGTCATAGGGGTAAACCACTTGCAAACCTTGCGGGAAGAAAGGTTGTAACTCAGCCAGCTTTGCTTTGACGCCTGCGGCAGTATCCAGCGCGTTTGCACCGGTCGCCAGCTTAATGCCCAGGCCTGTTGCAGGCTGACCATTAATTTTCGTCACCATGTTATAGTTTTCGCCGCCGAGTTCGATGCGGGCTACATCTCTGAGGTGAACCATTGAGCCATCCTGGCCCACCTTCAGCGTTATGCGACCAAACTCTTCCGGCGTTTTCAGGCGTGTCTGAGCGATAATGGAGGCATTAAGTTGTTGACCCTGGACGGATGGCGCGCCTCCCAGTTGGCCTGCGGCAATTTGATTATTTTGCGTTCTCAGTTGATTGATAACGTCCAGCGGAGTCAACTGATATTTGTTCATTGCGTTGCTGTCGAGCCAGATGCGCATTGCGTACTGTGCACCAAACATCTGGACATCGCCGACACCTGCTGTTCGGCTTATTGCGTCTTTAACGTTAGACGCCACATAGTCGGAAATATCATCCTGCGTCAGATTGTTATTATCGGAGACAAAACCCGCCACCATCAGGAAACCGCTACTGGATTTCTCGACGCTGATCCCCTGCTGCTGTACTTCCTGTGGCAGTAAGGGCATCGCTAACTGTAATTTGTTTTGCACCTGGACCTGTGCGATATCCGGGTCAGTACCTGACTCGAAAGTCAGAGTAATGGTGACGCTCCCGGAGGAATCGCTGGTGGAGGACATATACATCAGGTTATCGATACCGTTCATATTCTGTTCGATAACCTGCGTAACCGTGTCTTGTACCGTCTGCGCATCCGCACCTGGGTAGGTGGCAGAAATAGCGACCGCAGGAGGTGCAATGGTCGGATACTGTGCAACGGGCAGTTGCATGATTGCCAGAGCCCCTGCCATCATCAGAATGATGGCCAGAACCCAGGCAAAAATAGGGCGATTGATAAAAAAGTTAGCCATGTCCGGTTACCTTATTGCGCAGTTTTTGCGGCTGGAGTTTCGGTATCGGTGGTTGCTTTAACCTTTACGCCGGGACGCGCTTTCTGCAATCCGCTGACGATAACCTTATCGCCAGGCTGTAAGCCCTCGCTGATTAACCACTTATCACCTATCGCCTGTGTAGCAACGACGGTGCGAGCCTCGACCTGACTCATGTCATTGACAACCATCACCGTTGCATCGCCGCGTGGCGTACGCGTTACCCCTTGTTGGGGAACGAGAATGGCATTTGGCTGGACGCCTTCATCAATACGAGCACGCACAAACATGCCCGGCAGCAGCGTGTGCTGTGGGTTAGGGAATACGGCCCTGAGGGTGATGGATCCGGTACTTTCATCAACGGTGACATCAGAGAACTGCAACGCACCTTTCAGCGGGTACGACTGACCATTTTCCATCACCAGTTCGACGGTACTGCTGGCGCTGTCTTTATGCAGGCTCCCTTGCTCAACGGACTGTTTAAGGCGCATAAAGTCATTACTGGACTGTGTTACGTCGACGTAAATAGGATCAAGTTGTTGCACGGTAGCAAGTTCAGTTGCCTGGCCATTCGTGACTAATGCGCCTTCGGTGACGTTAGATTTACCGATACGTCCGCTAATGGGCGATGTCACTTTGGTGTAGGCCAGGTTGATACGAGCGCTTTCGACCGCCGCTTTTGCCGCGATAACGGAGGCATCGGCCTGGCGAGCATCAGCAATGGCCTGATCGTACTCTTGCTGGCTGATGTACTTAGTGCCAACCAGCGGGACATAACGTTTTACCGTTAAATGTGCGATAGCTGCTGCCGCTTCACTCTTTGCCAGTTCGCCTTTGGCGCTGTCGTAGTCGGCCTGGTAAGTCGCGGGATCGATCTGATAAAGCGACTGACCGGCTTCAACATCGCTTCCCTCGGTGAAATTCCGTTTAAGTACAATCCCGCTGACCTGAGGACGGACTTCAGCAATACGAAATGCTGTTGTGCGCCCAGGTAATTCGGTCGTCACGGCTAAAGGCGCCTTTTCGACGACATGGACAGTCACCTGCGGCTCTGCGGGGTGAGCTTGTGTTTCTCCCTGATCGTTACAACCGGCGAGTAATACAGCGGACATGATGATGAATGAGGGCAGGAGTGAAAACCTGGCATTTTTCGTCATTTCTATTCCTTAAAAAACCGAACGCTCGTTATTAACCGGGTAACGCAGAGGCGATAACGCGCACAAGTGAAAATAATGGTTGGCTATCCTACAAATTATTAGCTTGCGATGTAAGCAATACTTATTTATGGGCGCGATACACGGCACGTAAAAACAAAAAAGGATTAATCTTCGGTTGTTTCATTATGGTTTTAATAGTAATGCAATGATGCGCATAAACACATATTGAAATAAGTATTTGGTTGGTGAATATATTGGTGGTTGTTATTTGTTTTGTTTATTCGTGTGCAATATCCATAATTAACTGTTTTAGAACTCGTCTAAATAAACGCTAAGGAAGGTGCGAACAAGTTCCTGATATGAGATCATCATATTCATCCGGAGCGCATCCCAGAGGGACATCATGAGCCATCAACTCACCTTCGCCGATAGTGAATTCAGCACTAAGCGCCGTCAGACCCGAAAAGAGATTTTCCTCTCCCGCATGGAGCAGATTCTGCCATGGCAGAATATGACCGCTGTCATCGAGCCGTTTTATCCCAAGGCGGGCAATGGCCGACGGCCCTATCCGCTGGAGACCATGCTGCGTATTCACTGCATGCAGCATTGGTACAACCTGAGCGACGGTGCCATGGAAGATGCCCTGTACGAAATCGCCTCCATGCGCCTGTTTGCCCGATTATCCCTGGATAGCGCCCTGCCGGATCGCACCACCATCATGAATTTCCGCCACCTGCTCGAGCAGCATCAACTGGCCCGTCAATTGTTCAAGACCATCAATCGCTGGCTGGCCGAAGCAGGCGTCATGATGACCCAAGGCACTTTGGTGGATGCCACCATCATTGAGGCACCCAGCTCTACCAAGAACAAAGAGCAGCAACGCGATCCGGAGATGCATCAGACCAAGAAAGGCAATCAGTGGCACTTTGGCATGAAGGCCCACATTGGTGTCGATGCCAAGAGTGGCCTGACCCACAGCCTAGTCACCACCGCGGCCAACGAGCATGACCTCAATCAGCTGGGTAATCTGCTTCATGGAGAGGAGCAATTTGTCTCAGCCGATGCCGGCTACCAAGGAGCGCCACAGCGCGAGGAGCTGGCCGAGGTGGATGTGGACTGGCTGATCGCCGAGCGTCCCGGCAAGGTAAAAACCTTGAAGCAGCATCCGCGCAAGAACAAAACGGCCATCAACATCGAATACATGAAAGCCAGCATCCGTGCCAAGGTGGAGCACCCGTTTCGCATCATCAAGCGGCAGTTCGGCTTCGTGAAAGCCAGATACAAGGGGCTGCTGAAAAACGATAACCAACTGGCGATGTTATTCACCCTGGCCAACCTGTTTCGGGTGGACCAAATGATACGTCAGTGGGAGAGATCTCAGTAAAAACCGGAAATAACGCCAGAAATGGTGGAAAAAATAGCCTAAATAGGCTGATTCGATGTGTTTGCGGGAAAAAAATCGGCCCAGATCCGCGAAATTTTAATCAGCGAGTCAGCTTGGGAAGAAATGACCTGCTTATTCGCACCTTCCTTAGAACTTCTTGCGGGTAATCATCAAAATGTGGTTCTGTTACCTGTAGCGAATAGAGATTAGACTGGTCTTGCGAGTCTAGGTCGGCCAACCGAAAAGCGGGGAACCCTACCCGCCTGGCTCGCAAGTTAATTAGGGGCGTTGAGGGTAACGTTATGGCAGAAAAAGAAGTAAAAATTCCATTTTCATATTGTAGATTGTCCAGAGGTGCATCATTTCTGGGGGTTGAACCGTCAGATTTGATCAACCTTGCTATTGAAAATAAAATCGAAATAAGCATGATGCTGAAAAGGTTTCACTGTCGAATCCTTCTTCGTGAAGATTTTAGTGATGTAAAGGATTGGTATTCATCACTATATTTTCCTCGTACTTTTAATGCTATGTCAGGGCAAACCCGCGCAATAACGAATCACTCTTTTATTGAATTTACTAATGGCCGTTATTTTGAACCGGATAAACTATTATCTGGTTCAGACATCTTTACGGAACAAGAAAGTAAAGGATTCCTTGTCGGGTATGGCTTTGCATTAGGTCTGTGGCGGGTAATGCCCGATCAGTTTGAGTCATCTTTACCTGTGAAGAATTTTTTCCCCGGATTTTTCCCGTGCCTCACGGGCGGTGAAACTCCAGTAATTCAGATTCTGCCAGCCCAGCCTTTTATCGATCAGGCTAATGGCAAGAGGTTTAATTTTGACCCTTATGAGTTTGAAGCCGGGTACGATGATTTATGGGTTACTAATTATGATATTAAACGGCTTATGGAAAGCGGCCTTGATTTCGATAAGCTGCCAATGCTCAATGCTATTGAACGACCTGATTTAGACTCTGACTCAAAAAATAGTATTAATAAACGTTCAGAAAGCGCAAAAGAAAAACATGCACGAAATGAACTGTTAATTTTAAGTGCTGCAATAAAATTCAAAGAAACAAGTGCTGATATTTTCAATGAAAAATGCTTGAAAAAAGATGGGAGCTACAATTTCTCAGCATGGGCCAGAGAACTTTCCGACAGAGTGCACTTATTCCCTGACGGACAATGTCCGGTCAAGAGCGTTGACACAATTACGTTATACATTAGTAGGCACTTTAAGTTTTAATTGTAGTAGCTTCTAAACGTTAGAAAGGGTGTTCTAATCATTAGATTACCCTTTATAGAATTAAACACACCTTTTTAAATTTTAGAAGCCATTTTTATTAATTCACTTTAGACAAATACTTCCCCCACAACGCAAGAACAGACAGGAAAGGCTCCTTCTGATTGCGTAAAGTGGAGGAAGCATGTCAAATACTCTTTTTACCCCGCCAACACCTGAACAACGCCGTACCATTCTCGCAGAATATGGCATTAAGTTTGATCGCCGTATTCGTGAAAGTGAATGCTTCGAAATAACCAGCCTTTCCCGTTCCACCCGCTGGTATATGGAGAATGAAGGTAAATTCCCGCCACGCTGCCACTTTGGCCGTAATAGTTGCGCATGGCTTTTGTCAGATGTTCTTTGGTGGGTTCGCAATCCACCTGCTGTTGAGAACGTCAACACCCCTTACAACCGTAAATCCGCGTAGGGGGCGCTATGCAAAAATTAAATGAGTTGGTTCCGGTTAATCCCGGAAATATTGGCGGCGTGACGGTATCGCTGGTTAGTGCAAAAAAACTCCATGAGTTTCTCTGCGTTGGGCGTGATTTCACCACCTGGATTAAAGGGCGTATCAGCCAGTATGGTTTTACTGCTGGCGTGGATTTTACTGTGGTTGAAAATTTGAGCGCCCCCGTTTCGGGGAGCGCAAAATATCGCCAACAAATTGCACATGATTACCTGATCACCATCGACATGGGTAAAGAGCTGGCAATGGTTGAGCGCAACGAAAAAGGGCGGGAGGTGCGCCGCTACTTCATCAACTGCGAACGCCAGGCAAAAGCCGCCGCTAATATCCCCCAGACGTTACCGGAAGCCCTGCGCCTTGCTGCTGATCTGGCAGAAAAGGCAAGCGAACTTGAAAACCGACTGGTGGCCGCTGCGCCAAAGGTTGATTTCGCTGATCGCGTGGCGGAGATCAACAAGGGTATTTCCATTCCCAACTATGCCAAAGCCGTAGGGCTTGGCCCCATCAAATTATTCGGCTGGATGAGGCAACAGGGGATTCTCATCAACGGCGGCCAGCGCCACAACCTGCCTATGCAGCGTTATATCGATAGCGGTTATTTTGCCGTTCGCCAGGGAACGTATGAAACGAATGGCGAGGTAAGAGCCTCATTCACAACGATGCTGACGGGGAAGGGTGAGCAGTGGTTAACGAAGAAACTGATCGCTGGTGGCGTATTGCCGGAGGTGCCGAATGCTGACGCTGAATAAAACAAAGGCAGCTTTGCAGAGCTGCCAATGTCACTACGAAAAACCGAAACAGATTAAGCATACCAGGGTTAATGCTGGTGGTCAAAGAATGGGCCAGCGCAATTCTGCGCCCGCTGTTTTTATTCAGGATTTTGGCTCTTCTTTTGCCTTTTGGCGCTGGCGGCGTTTGATTTCGCCTTTCGCAGCAGTGACAAGAAACCCTGCGGTACTTTCACCTTCATGTTTAAAAAGCTCGATATCTTCCATCACATCATGGGGGATTCGAACTGTGGTCATTTGTGACTTTGCATTCTTCGCACCTGTTGCCATTACTGAAACTCCTTATGTTAGGTGTATTTCAGTATACGCAAAAAAAATAAAAGGAAAAGGCTTGAAGTGTATTTCACTTTGGGCTAGTTTTAATATTGAAGGTGACATACACCTTTCAAGTGCGAAGCCCGGTAGTGCTAGGAACACTAACCGGGCCTCTGACCACAAACCGTTAAGTGAGGTAACAGTTATGGCTGACAATCAGTCTACCCAAACTCGCCCTGAATTTACATGGAGATTTCTCTCCACCTCTGAGCGCTACCCTACCGCAAAGCCGTTGGTAATCTACGTCAACGCATCCAGTGAGCAGGAAGCCCGCGACACCATGCCCGGCGTAACCCTCATTTTCGCTGCCCGCCTGCCGTTCCACGCATTTCAGATTATGGAGGTACGCCATGCGTGAGTTAATGGATAAAACCACGTCGATAGCGTGTGAACTGGCAGCCTTATTGATGGTTGTCGAAGAATACGACGTTGATCATGAGCGGGAAAACCTTATTAGCCTGGCTAGGCGCGTCTCTGACAATTTGGCCTCAACCATGATTGAGCAAGGTTCGAAAGGGGGCAACGATGCGTGATATCTATCATCAGCTTGTGAAGAGCGCTCCTGACTTTAAAAATTTCACTGATGAAGCCCTGGCTGAATCTAGCGACTTATACGCTTCCGGTGCATTTGCCATCAATAGTGCGCTTACACTGATCGGCAATCTAGCGTTCGACGCTACCAATGCCGAAGACTACTCAGATGAAGATCTCAGACGTGACTTGGTTCTGGTAAGTCATGCGCTGCGGCACCTTCCGAGAATGGCACAGGCTCTTAATCAGAGCGGTGATGCTGCTGAATATGTGCGCGGGCAACGTAAAAAGACGGGAGAGAAATCATGATCAGTCACGTGAAGTTTAACGAGCTGGAAAACCGTCTTGATTTACTGGTTAACCGTGTCCTTGAGTTGGAGCAGCAGATTCGCACACTAACTGAAAGTCAGGGGGGAGATATTCCTCCCGGTATGGCGCCAGTCGCCACGCTGGCGGCTGAGTTCGGCATATCAACGAAAAAGGCTGAGGAATTGGCAAAAAACACGGGCGTTATGCTGGTCAGAATGAAAGCTGGTGGCTTTATCGCGCCGGATAGCAAGTTCAGAGAAGCGGCGAGGCAGGTTCTGCGCAGTGCGAAGCGCAAATATGGATCGGCGTACTGGTATCACCCATTACTTGGCAAATTTCAGATGAGCGGAGGTATCCCGCAATGACCGATATTTTTGAAGTGATAGGCCCATTGTTCCGCAAACTGACCGAAACATGTATTGCTCACCAGATAGCGGAAACCGGTTCGGCAACCTTGCTGGTGGAAAGCGATAAGTATATGGCCCGCTATCGCTTCACGCTGGAGCCGCGCGTAACTGAAAACGTATTGATGAAATATATGATTTTTGGCTGCTTTGAAGAATTCGGGCGCGATGAGGGGTTAAGGCGTTTGCGGGATATTCTGCTGACCTGCTTTACCGACGATGGCGATATTAACGAAATGGGGTTGCAGATAGTGAAAAGCTGCCACCTTGAGTACCTGCATGAAGACCTGGGCGCGGATATGTCCAATAAGGTGTTGCACTGATGAAGATGAAGAATGCCCCGAATATCAAATTTCTGCCGAAAGATAAATTTACTGAGGCGATTATCTTTGCGGGTGAAGATGCCTATTCACATGTGCAGCACTGGATCGAGAGCGAAGGTAAAAGGGCGTGGGATGATGTGCCGCCTGTTTATCTGGGCAAAAGGCAACTGGCAGAACTGGAACGATTAAACATCGTTGATAACGGCCGTCGCAGTGTTCGTGTGATCCGCGCTGGCGAGCTTTCCGAAATGCAGATAAGCACTATCGCAACCAAACTGGCGCTGGCGGATGTGAAAGAGGCCCGGCTGTTTAATGGCATGTTTGAGCCTCAGCCGAAGGAGGACTGGACGGGCAGGCTTCCACTTCTCAAAGAAGAGGCCGAACGCGGGGAAAGTATTGTGGTGAACTTGCCTGTGAAAAAACGGGAGCCAAAGCCTGAACCGGGCGATGAACTCAAACCCCGCGTGGAAAGCCGCAGCGATGGTCTGTACTGGATCACGCCAAAGGTGGACAAGGATAGTGGCGAGATCATCAATAACGAAACGTGGCTGTGCTCGCCTCTTGAGGTAGTCGGTTCCGGTAGTGACGGGGCAGAGCGCTATCTTGTTTTGCGCTGGCGTTCGCCGCGTGGCCACGAAGATATTACCAGGGCGATCCCCTGTGCTGATATCGGTGAGCGCGACGGCTGGCGCTCACTTAAAGCTGGTGGGGTGAATGTGACCACTAAAAGCACCTTCCGGGCGATTCTGGCCGACTGGTTGCAGCAAAGCGGCACTGATCGGGAATGGATTATCACCCATACCACTGGCTGGCATCATGGCGCATATATCATGCCTGATGGTGAAGTGATTGGCGATCCAGAGACGCCCATTCTCTTTAACGGTCGCAGCGCTGCATCTTCCGGGTATGCCATTGCTGGTACTGCTGCCACCTGGCGGGATTCCGTCGCCCGTCTGGCCGGGGGCAATCCGTCCATGATGCTGGGCGTGGCAGCGGCATTATCCGCGCCGCTTATTGGCCTGGTGGGTGCTGATGGTTTCGGCGTCCATTTGTTCGAGCAGTCGAGCGCCGGTAAGACCACTACCGCCAATATTGCGAGCAGCCTGTGGGGTGAGCCTGATGCGTTGCGGCTTACCTGGTACGGTACTGCGCTTGGCATAGCAAACGAAGCGGAGGCGCATAACGACAGCCTGTTACCGCTTGATGAGGTAGGACAGGGCAGCAGTGCCAAAGATGTTGCCACGTCTGCTTACACCCTGTTTAACGGTGCCGGAAAGTTGCAGGGAGCCAAAGAGGGCGGCAATCGGGAGCTTAAACGCTGGCGCACTGTGGCGATCAGCACCGGGGAAATGGATATTGAAACCTTCCTGGCTGCTGGTGGGCTGAAAGTGAAAGCGGGCCAACTGGTGCGCTTGCTCAACATCCCTATGGAGAAATCGACGGCCTTTAACGGTCTGCCAAACGGCAAGGCTCATGCTGACGCACTGAAAGAAGCCTGGATTGATAACCACGGGGCGGCGGGGCGTGAGTGGGTTAAATGGCTGGCGGCTAACCAGCAGGAGGCTAAACAGGCGGTGCGTGACGCGCAAACGCGCTGGCGCGGCCTCATCCCGGCGGATTACGGTGAGCAGGTACACCGCGTGGCCGAACGCTTTGCAATCCTCGAAGCCGCGCTGGTAACTGGTGCATCAATCACCGGATGGAGTGAACAGGCCAGCCGTGACGCTATCCAGCATAGCTTTAACGCCTGGGTGAAAGAGTTCGGCACGGGTAACAAAGAGCACCAGCAGATCATCGAGCAGTGCGAGGCGTTCCTGAATGCCTACGGTTTAAGCCGCTTTGCACCGTTGCCCTATGATCCGTCCAGTATGCCGATTCGCGATCTGGCCGGGTATCGAAAGCGCAAAAGCAGCCATGATGATTCGCCGCTGGTGTTCTATACGTTCCCCGCAACGTTTGAGAAGGAGATAGCTCAGGGCTTTAACGCCAGGCAGTTTGCCCGCGTGCTTGCCGCTGCTGGCTTGCTTTCTGAGCCGTCCAGCGGGCGTGGATACCAGCAGAAATCCCCGCGTATTGATGGGCGTCAAATCAACGTTTATGTGCTTCACCAGGTTGCGGAAGATGGAGAAGAATAAATTACACATGTGAGGGTTATTAATGTTGGTTCAGTTGGTTCAGTGTCTATGGGTTATGTTCATGTGGCTGTTTTATATTGGTTTAATGTCAAAAAATGAACCAACACTGAACCAACAAATAGCAGTTTTGAACCAACAAACGGGCAGTTTGAACCAACATTTTAGAACCTCATGGACTGAACCAACATGAAAATACCCAATGTTGGTTCAAATCGGGGCTTTGTTGGTTCACTCAACGGGAAATAATCCTTATAAAACAATCATCTTTACAAATTGAACCAACTGAACTAACTGAACCAACATAGTTCTGTATATATACGTGAAAAATAAAGAGGTCATTAATGAAACTGATTGGCAAAGATAACGGGCATATGAGCGATCTTAAGTTTCTCTACAGCGCCGTTGATGAGCTTTCAAATAAAGATGAGATTACAGTGACGGATTTTCTGGCTCTGAGTGCGTTTGTCACTTCTGAAAAGCTTGATCTGGAATCGTACCAGTCTGGGCTGGAAGAAGGGGGGCAAGAGTTGTCGAAAGACGCCAGCGCTTACCTCGATCTTCTACAGAGGATGGCGGCTGATTTGTCGTACCCAACCTCTGGCCTTGAGAACGCTATCCATAGCGCACAATCAACGGCAAGCTGGGCTTTCTATCAGTGGGGGCTGGATAAAGAATAATCATCCAGCCATATAAGCTAAAGGCCTGGTTTTTCCCAGGCCATATTTTAAAGCAGACCTAATAGCGCAGAAGCGCCAGCGCCAACGATACTGGCAACGGTGCTATTTTCCAGTAACTGTTTCAACATTGATTTAGCCTGTGGATCGCCAGAGTTAGCCACTTTCTCGACAAGTTCAGTAATACTGATATTCACCAGCATATGATTACTTTCACCTATTTGAACTTGCTCACCACTGACGGAGCCAATATTAAAAGTATTCATACTCTTTGCTGTCCTGTGTGCGTTGGAAGAAAGATTCTCTACGGATAACGTAAGTAAGTGAGGATGCGTTGTACCCACGTTCAGCGTTCCATTCTTTGATATTGAAAGATCGACAACTTTAAGGCTTAACTCACGGCTTCCAATCTTCTGAATCAGAATATCGCCCAATTCAATTTGCGGTTCGTCAGTAAACGGGATATCTACCTGATTTTTTCCTGTGTTCCGGCTTCCTTTAAACTCCTCGCCGGAAATTAAAAAAATATCCGGGTATGCCATATCATCAAAATCGAAGTCCATAAAATCCCCCAGAAGTGGTTTTTTTTCCGTTCATATTATCAAACTTTGTAAATTATTTGTTCTCCTGTTTTCGCTGCTGTTTGCGACAACATAGAGCTGTTTACTCATTGATTATTATGTATATCTTGAAGAGTGGCACTCAGACGTGAGCCGCCACTGTCCACCTGGTTTTTTCCCGTTCTGCGACGGTTTCCTTTCCAGGTGGACATCCCTCCAAGCGCAGGTTTCACGTCTCAACATTAATTGTTACGGAAACCACTCCATGAAGAAATTACTTGAATTACGCCAGCAGAAAACCGCACTCAAAACCCAGATGCGTTCCATGCTGGAAAAAGCTGACAGCGAAAAGCGAAGCCTGAACGATGAAGAGGGAAAGCAGTTCGACGAACTCCGCGCCCGGGCTGATGCGCTTGAAGTTGAAATTACCCGCCTTGAGGCCGTCGCCGACGATCAGCGCAATTTGCCTGGTACTTCTGTTGAAGGTAAAGGTGTAAGCAACGATGAGCTGCGCCACTACATCATGACCGGCGATACCCGCTCTCTCTCCACGTTAGTGCAGGCTGACGGCGGCTATACCGTTATCCCTGAGCTGGACAAAGAGATCATGCGCCAGTTGCAGGATGACAGCGTTATGCGCTCCATCGCCACGGTGAAGACCACCAAAACCAACGAATACCAGAAGCTGGTGTCAGTGGGCGGCACTACCGTTAAGCGCGGCACCGAAGGCGAAGCGCGTACCGAAACCAGCACACCGAAGATGGAGCGCGTTGATATCAAACTCAACCCGATCTACGCCTACCCGAAAACCACTCAGGAAATTCTCGACTTCTCCGAAGTTGATATTCTGGGCTGGCTGTCTTCCGAAATTACCGACACCTTCACTGCTACCGAAGAAACCGACTTTGTGAACGGCGACGGTGATAAAAAATCCAAAGGGTTCCTGTCCTATCCGCGTGCGGCCACCAGCGATAAAACCCGTCCGTTCGGCACGCTGGAGAAGATGGAGGCTGCTGCCGTTTCCTCTGATGGTCTTATCGACCTGCTGTATAAGCTGAAAGCCAAATACCGCAAAAATGCCGTATGGGTGATGAACTCCAACACTGCCGCTACGCTGCAAAAGCTGAAAAACGGCAACGGGGATTACATCTGGCGTGATCGTCTCGTCGCTGACTCTCCCGATACCCTCCTTGGCCGTCCGGTTCAATACCTGGAAACCATGCCTGATGCGGCTGCGGGTGAAGCGTTCCTGGCAGTCGGCGACTTTAAGCGCGGTTACTTCATCGTGGATCACACCACTGGCGTGCGTACCCGCCCCGACAACATCACCGAACCTGGTTTCTACAAGGTGCACACCGATAAATACCTGGGCGGTGGTGTGGTGGACTCCAACGCCATCAAGGTGCTTGAGCTTTCCGGTTCCGGTTCCTGATCTGACGTTTAAGGGGCTTTGGCCCCTTTTTGCCCTCTGTGGAGTCCAACAATGAAAACAATCGATTTTGAAATCCGTACCTCCGAACTGAGCGCCAGCAACAAAAAGCTGGTGGGCTATGCCGTGCGCTGGAACAGCCTGTCAGAGGTGATCTGGGATGAGTTCCGCGAGCAGTTTGCGCCGGGGGCGTTTAAAGACAGCCTGGCATCCGGTAGCGATGTGCGTGCGCTGTACGAGCATAACTATACCCAGCTGCTGGGCCGCACTAAATCCGGCACGCTGGTGCTGTCAGAAGATGATACCGGGCTGCGCTTCGAGCTGACCCCGCCGAATACCCAGCTTGGCAACGATGTGCTGGAGCTGGTGGAGCGCGGGGATATCTCCGGCATGAGCTTTGGTTTCCGGGCGCTGAAAGAGGCGTGGGATATTGCTCAGTCTCCATACCTGCGCACTGTTACCGCTGCCGAACTGCGGGAGATTACCGTTACCTCTATGCCTGCTTATCCTGAGTCTGGCGTGGAAATCGCGCACCGTTCGCTTTTCTCCCAATATCCTGAACTGCGCTGGGCTGGCGATAACCGCCGCCGCTGGGCTGAATTAGCGGGGCTCTGATATGTGGAATATCTGGCCGTTTGGCCGTAAGTCTGAACCCTCTGAGCAGCGCAGCATGACCATTGATGAGTTTCTGGCGATGGCAGGGATTCCAAATACCGGATCAGGCGAGTATGTGTCTGCGGGTACTGCGGAATCTCTGCCGGCGGTCATGAACGCCGTGTCAGTTATCAGTGAGGCGGTGGCAACAATGCCCTGCTACCTCTACCGCGTGCGCAACGATAACGGGCGTGAGGCGCGAGAATGGCTGAGCAATCACCCGGTGGATTTTCTGCTGAACGAGCAGCCGAACGACTGCCAGACACCTTACCAGTTTAAACGCACGATGATGCGCCATTGTCTGCTGAATGGTAACGCCTATGCGGTGATCCAGTGGGGCCTCGACGGCCAGCCGCAATCCCTGCACCCGTATGCGCCGGGGGCGGTTGTTCCTGAGCGTATCGGCCAGCATAAGTACAAATACACCGTTACTGAGCCGTTTACCGGGGCTGTGCGCACCTACCTGCAGGAAGAGATTCTGCACCTGCGTTACTCGACCGATGATGGTTTTCTGGGGCGTTCGCCTATCACCGTCTGCCGTGAGGCGCTGGGGTTAGGTCTGGCCCAGCAGCGCCACGGTGCCAGCATTATGAAAGATGGCATGATGGCGGCTGGCGTGGTCACTACTGCTGAGTGGCTCGACAGCGTGAAGGGCAAACAGGCTCTGGACGCACTGGAGCGCTACAAAGGTGCCAGAAACGCCGGGAAAACGCCGATCCTTGAAGGTGGCATGGACTACAAGCAGCTTGGCATGAGCAATCAGGATGCCGAATGGCTGGCCTCCCGTCGCTTCACCATTGAAGACATTGCCCGCATGTTCAACGTGTCGCCTATCTTCCTGCAGGAATACAGCAATAGCACCTACAGCAACTTTAGCGAAGCGAGCCGCGCATTTCTCACCATGACCATGCGCCCGTGGCTGGCGAACTTCGAGCAACAAATCAAATCTGCGCTGCTGGTGGCCTCTCCGGTTCCGGGAACCCGCTATCAGGTGGAGTTTGACTCTGCTGACCTTCTCCGCGCTACGCCAACCGAACGTTACGCCACTTATGAGCGAGGCATTAAGAACGGGATCATGAACCCGAACGAAGCCCGTGAGCGTGAGGGGATGCCGCCGCGTGAAGGTGGTGACGAATTCAGCCAGGCATGGAAGCAGGAAGTGAAGATCAGCAAAGACGGCAAGGAAGGTGACGCATGAGAGCCGCGGGGCTGAGAAGCCGCGTCACTATTCGGGTATTCACTACCCACAGGGAGCCGTCCGGTCAGGTTGTTCAGGTCTGGGAAGACGGGGAAACCATTTGGGCTGAGGTTAAGGGGATCAGTGGCCGGGAATTAATGGCGTCAGGTGCCGAGGTTGTCGAAGCGACGATCCGCGTCTGGGTGCGTTTCCGCCGTGATATTACCGCAGCCAACCGTCTGAAAGTGCTTACTGGCCCGTTTGCTGGCAGCACTCTCAATATTATCGGGCCTCCTATTCCTGATTCGGAAGGTACCCGGCTGGAAATTCTCTGCAAGACAGGAACGGAAAAATGACAGCAGAAATCACCCTAGATGAAGCAAAGCTGCATTGCCGTATTGATGATGATTACGAAGATACGTTGTTACAGGCGTACATCGATGCGGCGCTGGAGGTCTGCCAGAAGCATATCGGCAAGCGATTTGATAACGGTCTGGAGTTCACCCCTGCTATCAAGATCGGCTGTCTGATGTACGTTTCTCAGTTGTACGAGTACCGCACGATGATCGGTGACACCGACGCCAAAGAGATACCGATGGCTGTCTCTGCGTTGTGGTCTGTCTACCGAGATGTGGGGGTGTACTGATGCCGTGGCAACCACTACGCCGGTGCACAGAGCCGGGATGCAATAAACGGGTGAAGTCTGGCAAGTGTGACGAGCATAAGCGGGAGGCGTGGCGGGCAGAGGATGCCAGACGCGGCCACCGCCGCGCGCGTGGTTACTCAGCCTCATGGGAGAAGTACCGCGCTCAGTACCTTAAGTGCTATCCGCTGTGCGTTGAGTGCCAGAAGCTGGGCCTCTACGTCCCTGCAAAGATTGTCGATCACATCATCCCTATCAATGGTGGTGATGACGTTCTGTTCTGGCCTGAGTGGAATCACCAGCCGTTATGCCAGGCGCATCATAACCAGAAGACCACACAGCAAGACCCAACCACCAAAGCGAAGCGCAAAGCAGGGCTGTACCGTGAGCAGGAAGATCGTGCAGCCCATCGCAATGACTGGATGTATGAGGCTGACAATGACTGAGCAGGAACAGCAGCGGCTGATTAGTGGGCTGATAAAGCAGCGCGAGGCATGGCAACCAGCCAGACAGAGAGCGCACACGAAGCCCGTAGCAAAGCGCATGAGCCAACGTGACCGGGAGCTTATGGAATGCTTCCGCAACCGCTGACAGGCGGCATGGGCGGGGTGGGGGAGGTTTTAAAGACAAACCCCCTGCTGCAAGGCACCGCCCGCCCCCTCAAATTTTTACGCACGGTGATTTTTTTGAAAATAAAACGCGATGGAAACGAGAAATTTTTATGGCAAGACCACCAAAACCGCCAGCTTACCTTGATGAGTTAGCCGCGCAGCAGTGGAAAGCGAAAGCGAAGCAACTGGCCGAGCGTGGCGATCTGACACCCGCCGACTGGAACAACCTTGAGCTTTTTTGCGTCAACTATTCGATGTACCGCAAAGCAGTGGAAGACCTTGCCAGCCGTGGGTTCAGCATTGTTAACAGCCAGGGGGGCGAGAGCAGAAATCCTGCACTGAGTGCAAAGGCCGATGCTGAAAAAATCATGATTAAAATGTCGTCGCTGCTGGGCTTTGATCCGGTAAGCCGCCGCCGTAACCCGGTAGAAACGGAAGAGGAGGACGAGCTTGACCGTCTGGAATGAGTACGCAAATGCGATAAAAACGGGCGAAATTCCGGCCTGTAAGCGCGTAAAACAGGCCGTGGAAAGGTACTTTTCAGACCTGAATGACCCCCGATATGAGTTCGATACGGCGACCGTAGAGCGGTTTATTGCGTTCTCGCGGCTCTGTCCTCACGTCAAAGGCCCGCTTCGGGGCCAGCCAATTGATCTGGAACCGTGGCAGCAGTTCGCCTTTGCTAACCTGCTGGGCTTTAAAGTCAGAGAGACAGGCCGCCGTAAGTACAGCAGCGCTTTTATTGAGGTGCCGCGCAAGAATGCCAAATCCACCGTGGCCGCCATGCTGGCTAACTGGTTTCTGGTAATGGAGAAGGGCCAGCAGGATATCTACACGGCGGCGGTGAGCCGGGATCAGGCCCGCATCGTGTTTGACGATGCCCGCCAGATGTGCCTGCTGTCAAAACCGCTGAAAAAGCGCATCAATATTCAGGCGCATAAGGTCATTTTCCCGAAGAGCAACAGCCTGTTAAAGCCGCTGGCGGCGAAAGCGGCCACCATTGAGGGAACTAACCCCAGCCTGGCGATTGTCGATGAATACCACCTTCACCCGGATAACGGCGTTTATTCCGCGCTTGAGCTGGGTATGGGCGCACGTCCTGAGGCGATTTTGTTCGCCATCACGACCGCCGGGAGTAACGTTGTCTCTGCCTGTAAACAGCATTATGACTACTGCTGCCAGATTCTGGCCGGGGAAGAGAGCAACGATTCGCTGTTTGTCCTGATCTACGAGCTGGACGACGAAAGCGAGGTTGAGCATCCGGAAATGTGGATCAAGGCTAACCCCAACCTGCATGTGTCCGTTGATGCGGCGAAACTGGAGTCCACCATCCAGAAAGCGCGGGGCATACCGTCGCAATGGGTGGAAATGCTGACCAAGCGTTTCAATATCTGGTGCCAGGGCTCCACGCCGTGGATGGGTGCCGGTGCATGGGATGCCTGTGCGCTCGACTATACCGAAGACGATCTGGCCGGAATGGAGTGCTACGCCGGGTTTGACCTGTCCTCTACCAGCGACATTACCAGCGTGAGCTACGCTTTCCCGTTCGACAGGGAGATCCGCTTGCTGACCCGTCATTATCTGCCAGAAGCGCAACTGCTTAACGTCGCCAACAAAAACCGCGCCATCTACCGCCAGTGGGTGAAAGCGGGCTGGATACGCACTACACCCGGCGACTGTATCGACTATGACCGCATCCGTGACGATATCCTGCGCGACGCTGAAACCTTCAATATCCGGCTGGTGGGATTCGATACGTGGAACGCCACGCACCTGCGCACCCAGCTACAGGGGGCGGGGCTTGATGTGGAGCCGTTCCCGCAAACCTATCTCAAGTTCAGTCCGGTAGCGAAATCCTTTGAGGTGTTCGTTAACCGTAAGGTAGTGCGCCATCGCGGCGATCCGGTTCTGGCCTGGGCGATTGGAAACGTGGTGATGGAGTCCGACGCTAACGCCAACATTAAGCCCAACAAAAAGAAATCCTCTAACAAGATAGACCCTGCGGTTTCTGCGCTTATGGCGTTCGGCACATTCCAGGCAGAGCACGAGGATTTTGCATTCGATATGAGCGACAGTCACAAAGAGCGACTGGCTTTATTTAATGGGATTTGAGCATAAAGCGTAAAGGCAGAATTATCTTGAGGTTATCAGGAATATAAAATTGCTCTAGATCACTACATTGCTGTCGTGGAATAGGAAGAGTCTGTTTTGTTGTTTATAAATGTATTGCAGGGCTTTTCCTGTTCAAACTTCTGGTGAAATATGACTGATAAATGGGCTGATTACCTTATTTCTAAAGTCCGATATAACGATAAACACACTCACATTACCCATGTGTATGTGCATGTCGATAATGGCGATACTGTTGGAGAAGGGACATCAGAAACACGGCAGTGGGTAGTGAATAAAATCGATAGCGGCTATACCTTTTACACCATTTTCAAAGGTGATGACGGTAAGTGGAAGAAAGGTCAAAAAGTGGTTAAGGACCGTGTCAACGGTACTGATTACATTACTACTAGACCTAATGGTACATCCAAGGATAACTTAGAAAACCTTCCTGAGTACTAAACACTTTGGTTACTAAAGGCATAAAGCATCAGAATTGTTCTGGTGCTTTTTTGTTTGTTCAGCCAAAGCTGTATAAACATCTGTATAAACAATAATAAAAAAGGCGCATCCCCATGCCGAGTAGCGCCTTTTTATTCAATAACATAGCTGAAATGTATCAGTTCATGCCGTATTTTTTCAGTTTTTTACGCAGCGTACCACGGTTGATGCCCATCATCAGGGCAGCACGGGTCTGGTTACCGCGGGTGTATTGCATCACCATGTCCAACAGGGGCTGTTCTACTTCAGCCAGTACCAGCTCATAGAGATCGTTAACATCCTGACCATTCAATTGAGCAAAATAGTTCTTCAGTGCCTGTTTAACCGAGTCACGCAGGGGCTTTTGAGTTACCTGATCCTGAGAGTTAACGGTAGAAACGGTCAGTACGTCAGAATTTACGCGTTGTTCGAACATAGTTCTGTCAGCTCTTTATTTCTGTTTACGCAAAATTTTCGAAGTATGCCTCCAACGCCGCCAGCTGTTCGCTGGAATCTTCAATGGCGTTGAATGTGCGCCGAAACTGGTCATCCGGAGCGTGTTCCTGGAGATACCAGGATACGTGTTTACGCGCAATTCGGTACCCTTTTGCCTGACCATAAAAGTCGTGCAGTTCCCGAACGTGCGCACAAAGCAAGCGCTTCACCTCTGCCAGAGGCAGCGGGGGCAGCAGCTCCCCAGTGTCCAGATAATGCTGGATTTCCCGAAAGATCCAGGGTCTTCCCTGAGCTGCACGTCCTATCATCAGGGCATCCGCCCCCGTATAGTCGAGTACAGCTCTGGCTTTATGCGGGTCAGTAATGTCGCCATTCGCGATAATCGGAATGGAAACTTTCTGCTTAACTGCCCGAATACTGTCGTACTCAGCATCTCCATTGAACAAACAGGCGCGGGTGCGTCCATGAATGGTCAGAGCCTGAATGCCACAGTCTTCAGCCAGTTGGGCAATCTCTACGCAGTTACGGTGTTCCGGAGCCCAGCCGGTGCGAATCTTGAGTGTGACAGGAACGTCCACTGCATTGACGACCTCGGTTAGTATTGATTTCACTAGATCCGGGTACTGCAAGAGGGCTGAACCTGCGAGCTTGCGATTCACTTTTTTAGCCGGACACCCCATATTGATATCAATAATCTGGGCGCCGCTTTCCACGTTAATACGTGCGGCATCGGCCATCTCAACAGGGTCGCTACCGGCAATTTGCACCGTGCGAATTCCTGGCTCATCAACGTGCACCATCCGTAAACGAGACTTGTCACTTTCCCAAACCTGCGGGTTAGAAGACATCATCTCGGATACCGTCAATCCTGCTCCCATCTCATAGCACAGCGTCCTGAATGGTCTGTCAGTGATGCCAGCCATAGGTGCTGCGATCAGGCGATTTCTGAGCTGGTATTGTCCGATGCGCATGAGTTAAGAAATGACCATACTGTGACTGCAAGGCGGCGTATATTACGCATTTTTCGCACGAGATGAAAGGCCAAACTTTGACCAATCCACTGAGGTGGATCAATGAATTGCTGGTTAAGTACACAGTTTCAAATTAAAATCTTTAATAATCAGTTTGATACGTGGTTGTGCTAATTTTTCATCCGTTTATAAATTCCGAAAACTTCTCTTTTTTTATTACGACCAGCCTCAGGTTATCAGGATAAAAAGCTGTTTTTGTGAGCAAATAGTGGCTTTGTAATGCGATCTCGCTCTCATTTCCGCAAATCCTTTTGCGAAAAAAAGAGCGATTATTGCGTTACCAACGGTAACGAGAGGGGATTATTTTTTCTGACCGGTAATGCGGCACCACTCTTCTTTCTCGATAACCGGATCGAGCGTAAAGAGTTCGGCATAGGCCTCACAGACGCTTTCCGCCTGGCTGGCAAGAATGCCAGAAAGCCCCAGTAAACCGCCCTCAACGGGCAGTACGCTGATTAACGGTGCCAGTTCACGTAATGGGCCTGCGAGGATGTTTGCGACCACCACGTCGGCTTTCATCGCCTCTGGCTGGTCTTTCGGCAGATAAAGCTCCAGACGCTCAGAAACGCCATTACGCTGGGCGTTATCACGGCTGGCCTGAATTGCTTGTGGATCGATGTCTACGCCGATGGCTTTTGCCGCACCCAGCTTCAGTGCCGCAATGGCAAGAATGCCGGAGCCGCAGCCGAAGTCGATGACGGTTTTGCCGTTTAGATCGAGACCGTCCAGCCATTGCAGGCATAGGGAAGTGGTGGGGTGAGTGCCGGTACCAAACGCCAGACCCGGGTCCAGCATCACGTTGACGGCATTCTCATCCGGGACATCGCGCCAGCTTGGGCAAATCCACAAACGTTCACCAAAGCGCATCGGGTGGAAGTTATCCATCCATTCGCGTTCCCAGTCTTTGTCTTCGAGCTGTTCGATTTTATGCGCGAAGCCTGCACCCAGCAGCGGATGCTGCTCCAGGATGGCAACCACTTCTTTCATGTCGGTTTCTGCATCGAACAAGCCGATAACGTCGGTATCTCCCCACAGGCGAGTCTCGCCCGGCAGAGGCTCAAATACCGGCGTATCATGCGTGTCCTGGAAAGTAATGGAAACGGAGCCCGCTTCCATCAGCGCATCGCTCAACTCTTCAGCGTTGGCACCGGTCGTGTTCAGTTTCAGTTGGATCCATGGCATGGCAAAACTCTTTTATTTATCAGTAGTCAATATGGCGGCTTGCGGGACGGCAGAACCGAAACGGTTGCCGATCAGGAAAGCCAGCAAGCTTATCAGTAACGAGGGCACAATCGGGTGGAAACCCAGGTACTGAATGTTAAATGTAGCGAGTACGGCATAAAGAACGCCGCCGATAATCATCGCGCTCAAAGCGCCCGCCGCGTTTGCACGCTCCCAGTACAGGCCCAGCACCAGCGGCCACAGGAAGACGGCTTCCAGCCCGCCAAACGCCAGCAGATTAAGCCAGATAATCATTTCTGGTGGTTTCCAGGCAGCCAGTAGCAGTAACGCGCCGAGCAACAGGGTAATCACTGCCGACATGCGCTTCAGCCGGGTTTCGTTTTTCAACTGTTCCGGACGCAGGTTCAGGTACAGATCCTTAATGATCGTAGCGGAACTTTGCAGCAATTGGGCATTGATCGTCGACATGATCGCGGCCATGGGGGCCGCGAGGAAGATCCCAGCAGCTACCGGCGGCAACACTTTGACCATCAGCGTAGGGATAACCAGATCCGGCACTGTTAGATCAGGGATCACCGCACGCCCCAACGCACCCGCCAGATGCATACCAAACATCAGGATCGCCACTACGATGGTGCCGATGATAATGCCGCGGTGTACAGCTTTGCTGTCTTTATAAGAGATGCAGCGTACTGCTGTATGCGGCAGCCCAATTACGCCAAAGCACACCAGTACCCAGAATGAGGTCATGAACGTGGGTGACAGAATGTCATCCGCGCCTTGCGGCGAGACCAGTTTAGGGTCGATAGTTTGCAGGGTTACCACCGCATTGCTGAGGCCACCGGCAGCATGAACGACGCCGACCAGCAGAACAATAGTACCAATCAGCATCACCATACCCTGCATGGTGTCGTTCAGTACGCTGGCGCGAAAACCGCCGAACGCCGTATACAATGCGATACTGACGCCAAAAATAAGCAAACCGGTTTCGTAAGGTATACCTGCAGCGGTTTCAAGCAAACGTGCGCCGCCAATAAACTGTACGGTCATTGCTCCGACAAACGCGACCAGCAGGCTAAGGCTTGCCAGCCACACAAGCAGGCGACTCTGGTAGCGGGCAAACAGCATATCGTTGAGGGTAACGGCATTATAACGGCGCGCCAGAATCGCGAATTTCTTACCAAGAATCCCCAGAGAAAGCCAAACGGCGGGCAACTGGATCATCGCCAGCAGCACCCATCCCAGCCCGTATTTGTAAGCGGCGCCAGGACCGCCAATAAACGAGCTGGCGCTAATGTAGGTTGCCGTTAGCGTCATGGCTAATACGACCCCGCCCATCGAGCGGCTGCCGAGGAAATATTCATTCAGGAAAGTGCCGGTCGATCTCTTACGCATGGCGTAAACGGAAAGACCGAAGACCACCAACAGATAGGCGACCAGCGGCAAAATAACTTCAAGCTGCATCGTCATCCTCCAACGGAATGTCGCGATAGATAAACTTCACCATCGCCCAGCACAGCACGATGAAAACCAGCGGCGTTAGCAGGCAAGCCATTTCGAACCAGTGTGGTAAGCCGGTAAAACCGAGCGTGGAATCTGGTAAGTAAGCGGCCACTAACCATGTAGCAAGATATAAAAGGGTCAGCCACAGCGCCCAGCGCGCCTCTTTATGGGCCTGAACAAAACGAGCGTCCATTTTTTGTCCCTTGTGGATAAAGAAAGCGGGGATTGTACCTTATGGCACGTGCGGGAGGGGAGAAAAACAAAAGGCCGGAATTTCCGGCCTTTTCAGTTAACGCACGCTTACTTTTCCTGAAGTCCGAGTTTTTTCTCCAGATAGTGGATATTGGTTCCACCGTGCTGGAAATGCTCGTCATTCATGATGCGGATCTGCAGATCAACGTTGGTTTTGATACCGTCGATGATCAGTTCCTGTAATGCGTTTTTCATACGGGCGATTGCTACGTCGCGGTTTTCGCCATAGCAGATCAGCTTACCGATCATTGAGTCATAGTACGGAGGTACGGTGTAGCCTGCGTAAATATGAGACTCCCAGCGCACACCAAAGCCACCCGGCGCGTGGAAACGCGTGATTTTACCCGGGCTTGGCAGGAAGGTGTTCGGGTCTTCGGCGTTGATACGGCATTCTACCGCATGGCCTTTAACCACAACTTCATCCTGCTTGATGGACAGCGGTTGTCCCGCAGCGATGCGCAGCTGCTCTTTGATCAGGTCAACGCCGGTGATCATTTCGGTTACCGGGTGTTCAACCTGAATACGGGTGTTCATTTCAATGAAGTAGAACTCGCCGTTTTCGAACAGGAACTCGAAAGTACCTGCCCCGCGATAGCCGATATCAACGCACGCTTTGGCGCAACGCTCGCCGATGTAGCGACGCAGTTCCGGAGTAATGCCCGGTGCTGGTGCTTCTTCGACGACTTTCTGGTGACGACGCTGCATGGAGCAGTCACGTTCTGCCAGATAAATCGCGTTACCCTGACCGTCTGCCAGCACCTGAATTTCGATGTGGCGTGGGTTTTCTAGGTACTTCTCCATGTAAACCATGTCGTTGTTGAAAGCCGCTTTCGCTTCCGCTTTGGTCATGGAGATGGATTGTGCCAGTTCGGCATCGCTGCGCACGACGCGCATACCGCGACCGCCGCCGCCGCCGGAGGCTTTGATAATAACCGGATAACCGATGCGTTTAGCATGAGCGCGGTTAGCGTCCATGTCGTCACCCAGCGGGCCGTCAGAGCCTGGGACTGTCGGTACGCCAGCTTTCTTCATCGCGGTAATTGCGGACACTTTATCGCCCATCAGGCGGATGGTGTCGGCTTTCGGGCCGATGAAGATAAAGCCGGAACGTTCTACCTGTTCAGCAAAGTTGGCATTCTCAGAGAGGAAGCCATAACCCGGGTGAATTGCCACTGCGCCGGTGATTTCAGCAGCGCTAATGATAGCCGGGATGTTCAGATAGCTTTTTACGGACGGAGCCGGACCAATACAGACCGTCTCATCCGCCAGCAATACGTGTTTTAAATCGCGATCCGCGCTTGAATGCACAGCGACAGTCTTGATGCCCAGCTCTTTACAGGCACGCAGAATACGCAGGGCGATCTCACCGCGGTTGGCGATAACAATTTTATCCAACATGTTCGCCTCGTTATTCGATGACGACCAGCGGCTCGTCAAATTCTACCGGTTGACCGCTTTCTACCAGAATCGCTTTCACTACGCCGGATTTGTCGGCTTCGATCTGGTTCATCATTTTCATGGCTTCAACGATGCACAGGGTATCGCCCGCATTCACTTTCTGGCCGATTTCGATGAACGCTTTCGCATCTGGGCTCGGGGTGCGGTAGAACGTACCAACCATTGGGGAGCGTACGATGTGACCACTGATTTCCGCTGCTGCCGGAGCTTCCATACTTGGAGAGGCAGTTTGTGCGACAGCGTTAGACAGAGCTGGCTGCTGCATCACTGGTGCAGCATAAGCCTGTTGCATCATTGGAAAACTTGCAGCTGGCGCCGCACGGCTGATGCGTACAGACTCTTCGCCTTCAGAAATTTCCAGTTCGGAGATGCCTGATTCTTCAACCAGCTCGATCAGTTTTTTAATCTTACGAATATCCATGAGTGGGTTCCGTACTCTTTGTTTAGTGAGATTGTGACAAGCGTTTTACCGCCGTCTGTATAGCATTTTTATAACAGTGAGTGACAAGATGCCACGCATCTCAGGCATTGCACTGGGTGCGGTTGCCATTAAGTGAGATTGCCAGACTTGTTAGTCATTGTGCGGCTATCTTCTGCCATTTTCGGGTAAAAGACAAAATATACCTTCAACATGCGAATGTCACCCTTTCAGCGCTCTAAAAACGCTACCGGGGATAGCAAAGTCGCACATTATAACTATTTCGTAGCAATTGGCAGCTAAATACTGGTCTTATCAGGGAAGATAATCAACCGTTAACATGTAAAGAAAATCGGATCGTCCACATTTTGTAACGCACTGCACATAACGTGAAACTACCGCCACCACTGGCGAAACTTCTTGTAACGGCAGGCTAACAACACCACAGCGAGTGCTGCATAAATAATCGGTTGAGGGGAGATAATTTTTACCGACCACAGATAATGTATGGGTGCCAGGATCGCCACAAGATAGACGAAGTTGTGCAAATACTGCCAATTTTTGCCCAGTTTTCGCTGAGCCGACTGGGTGGAGGTTAACGTGAGGGCGAATAATATGCCCCAACTGGCAATGCCCAGCATCAAATAAGGTCGCGTGATTAATTCCCGTCCTAACAGCGCCAGATTATGAATGCCCAGTTCCAGGAGTGCGTAGCTGGTTAAATGTAACGTTGCCCAGGCGAAACACCATAGCCCTAACAGGCGCCGTGTGCGTATCAATAATGGCTGTTTAGCGTAGCGCGCGAGGGGAGAGACCAGCAAGGTCGCCAGCAAGAATTTCAGAGCTGTCCTACCGGTAAAGTGCTGGATATCTTTGACTGGGTCTGCGCTCAGACCACCGTGATTCACCGCCCAAAATAGCCAGACAAACGGTAAAAAGCCGGCAAGATGCAGGCAAACTTTCAGTCCGGTAATGTGCTTTGCAGTCAGGCGCACTCAAAAATTCTCCTGCAGGTTAAGACCACGGTACAGCGAAGCGACCTCGTCGGCGTAACCGTTAAACAGCAGCGTGGGTTGGCGCTGAACGTCCAGAATACCGCCTGCGCCAATAAAACGCTCAGTGGCCTGGGACCAGCGCGGGTGATCGACATGCGGATTTACGTTGGCATAAAATCCATATTCATTGGGGGCGGCCAGATTCCAGGTTGTCGGGGGGCGTTCGCGGGTTAGTTTAATACTCACGATCGACTTAATGCCTTTAAATCCGTATTTCCACGGCACAATTAAGCGAATGGGCGCGCCATTTTGTGGGGGAAGAGCTTTTCCATAAACCCCCACGGTAAGGAGAGTGAGTGGATGCATAGCTTCATCCAGACGCAGTCCTTCAACATAGGGATACTTCAGCCCGCCGCCAATAAAGCGATCTTTTTGTCCTGGCATCTCATCCGGCGCGTAGATCGTTTCGAAGGCGACATATTTTGCGTTGCTGGTGGGTTCAACCTGCGCCAGCAGTTTATGTAACGGAAAACCAATCCACGGCACGACCATTGACCAGGCCTCCACACAGCGCATCCGGTAAATCCGTTCTTCCAGTGGGAAACGGGCGGTCAGCGCATCGTGATCGAGGGTGAGTGGTTTTGCCACCTCACCACTGATTTTTAACGTCCACGGATCGGTTTTCAGACTGCCGGCATTGGCTGCCGGATCCGCTTTATCGAGACCGAACTCATAGAAGTTGTTGTAGCCAGAAACTTTATCCGCCGGCGTTAAAGGAAGCGAATTTTGCCAGGCGGCGGGTTTACTGAAATCAAGCGGCTTACCCGCGGGCGCGGGCGGGCGGTCATTCCCCTTAAACCAGCTAAGAAGGTCAGCCTGCGCAGAGAGGGGGAAAGACAACGCGGCGGCGCTGATTCCTAATGCTTTCAGTACCTGGCGGCGTTGCATAAAAAAAGCCGACTCGTCAGTGACGTCGGCTTCTGTAAATGGACGTAATTTCTTCATAACAGACTCCCGGCTTACGCGTCATAACTGACAGGGGACGCGTAGTTAATATGGCAGGGAGTCTGTAGATATGCCGCGAAATTTCGTTAATTAAGTGTAAATTTCTGCGCCAGAGCTTGTTACTTCACCTTCACCAGCGTACGACCTTGCACCTGGTTATTGATGATGGCATCGGCAAACTTCGGCGCATCCGCCAGCGTAATCTCCGTGGCGGCCTGAGCATAGAAAGAGTCCGGCAGATCCTTAACCAGACGCGCCCAGGCTTCTGCCCGGCGTGCCGGCGGGGTCATCACCGAGTCCACCCCTTGCAAACGAACGTTACGCAGAATAAATGGCATCACCGTCGTCGGCAGAGCGAAACCGCCAGCCAGGCCGCAGGCGGCAACGCAGCCACCGTAGTTCATCTGTGCCAGGACTTTTGCCAGAACTTTGTCGCCAACGGTATCAACCGCACCAGCCCACAGCTGTTTTTCCAACGGGCGAGATTCAGCAAATTCATCGCGGCTAAGGATACGGTCAGCGCCCAGGCTCTTCAGGTAGTCGTGAGTGCTTTCGCGACCCGAAACCGCCGCAACCTGATAACCCAGCTTATGCAGTAACGCCACGGCCGTGCTGCCCACGCCGCCGCTGGCGCCGGTGACGACAATCTCACCGTCTTGCGGGCGAATACCTGCATCTTCAAGCGCCATGACGCACAGCATGGCGGTAAAGCCAGCGGTCCCGATGACCATGGCTTTACGTCCGTCCAGCCCTTGTGGCAGCGCAACCAGCCAGTCGCCTTTCACGCGTGCGCGTTCGGCCAGTCCACCCCAATGATTTTCACCCACGCCCCAGCCGGTCAGTAAAACTTCCTGACCGGCATGAAAACGGGGATCTTCGCTTGTGCGCACGGTACCGGCGAAATCGATACCAGGAATCATCGGAAAATTGCGAATGATTTTACCCTTGCCGGTGATAGCCAGGGCGTCTTTATAGTTCAGGCTTGACCAGTGGACATCCACCGTCACATCGCCTTCCGGTAGCTGATTTTCGTCGAGGGGTTGAACGGATGCGAGGGTTTTTCCGTCCTGCTGTTCTAAGATCAAAGCCTGCATAACCTGTCCTCAATTCGTATAGTGGATTGGAAAATTATTAATGAAGACTATACTCGCTAATCAAAACATGATGCCGATTCCGCGCAATAAATTGCCAGATATACCTAATTTGGTAGTATGCCCACACTGTTTGTATAAATGGACGGATTTTGCGTTCAGTTTTGCATTTTCGCGCCGCTTTATCACTTTCATGCCTGTTTCATAACTGTCGGAGTTAACACAAGGATGCGATTAACGACGAAATTTTCAGCTTTTGTGACGCTGCTTACAGGGTTAACGATCTTCGTAACTCTGATCGGCTGCTCGCTGAGTTTCTATAACGCGATTCAATATAAGTTCACCACCCGTGTTCAGGCGGTGGCGACGGCGATTGATACGCACCTTGTCTCCCGCGATGTCGTTGCGCTAACCCCGCAAATCGATGAACTGATGGTTTCGGTTGATATCGTGCGCGTCGAACTGCTTCAGGGCGAACACGTGGTGTATGATCACTCCCGAACCAGCAGCTACCGCCCGGCGGGGACGAACAATCTGTATCGTGATGTCACCGTCCCGTTGGTCAAACACCCGGGCATGTCGCTGCGTCTGGTTTATCAGGATCCAATGGGCAACTATTTCCATTCGCTGATGACTACCGCGCCGCTCACGTTGGCGATTGCTTTCATTATACTGATGCTCTTTTTGTCTGTGCGCTGGCTTCAGCGTCAGCTTTCAGGTCAAGAGTTGCTGGAGATTCGTTCAACGCGCATTCTTAACGGCGAACGTGGACCGAACGTGCGGGGGACTGTCTATGAATGGCCTGCGCGTACCAGTAGCGCGCTCGATATGCTGCTGACCGAAATTCAAAGTGCCCGCGAGCAACGTAGCCGACTGGATACGCTGATTCGTTCCTATGTGGCGCAGGATACAAAAACCGGGCTAAGCAACCGCCTGTTCTTTGATAACCAACTGGCAACGCTGCTGGAAGATCAGGAAAAAGTGGGATCGCATGGCGTCGTGATGATGGTACGCCTGCCGGACTTTACGCTGCTGCGCGATAGCTGGGGAATTACCCTTGCTGAAGAACAAATTTCAACGTTAATCAATTTGTTGTCGACTTTTATGACGCGCTATCCGGGCGCGTTGCTGGCGCGCTACCACCGTAGCGATTTTGCCATCCTGTTGCCACACCGCACGCTGAAAGAGGCGGAAAGTATTGCCGGGCAATTATTAAAAGCGGTAGATGCGCTTCCGGCTAATAAAATGATCGACCGTGCCGATATGGTTCATATTGGCATTTGTGTTTGCCGCAGCGGTCAGTCGACGGAACAAGTGATGGATCACGCCGAAGCCGCCACGAGGAACTCGGTATTGCAGGGTGGGAACAGTTGGTCGGTCTATGATGACTCACTACCGGAAAAAGGTCGGGGTAACGTACGCTGGCGAACGCTGATCGAACAGATGCTCAGCCGGGGTGGACCAAGAATTTATCAAAAGCCTGCGGTAACCCGTGAAGGACGGGTGCACCACCGGGAGCTGATGTGCCGTATTTTTGATGGCAGCGAAGAGGTTATTTCGGCGGAATATATGCCGATGGTCCTGCAGTTTGGCTTGGCAGAAGAATATGACCGTCTGCAAATCAGCCGTCTGATCTTACTGTTGGGCTACTGGCCGCAGGAAAACCTGGCGATGCAGACAACGGTTGAATCGCTAATTCGCCCACGTTTTCAGCGCTGGCTACGTGATACGCTGATGCAGTGCGAAAAATCATTACGCAAACGCATAATTATTGAACTTGCTGAGGCAGATGTCTGTCAACATATCAGCCGGTTACAGCCCGTCATCAGATTGATGAATGCGCTGGGGGTGCGAATTGCCGTTACGCAGGCGGGTTTAACGCTGGTGAGCACCAGTTGGATCAAAGAGCTTAACGTTGAGTTATTGAAGCTGCATCCAAGCCTGGTGAGGAATATTGATAAGCGAACCGAAAACCAGCTCCTGGTGCAAAGCCTGGTGGAGGCTTGTTCTGGAACACCAACGCAGGTTTACGCCACGGGCGTTCGTTCGCGTAGCGAGTGGCATACGCTGACGGAACGCGGAGTTGCGGGTGGGCAAGGGGATTTTTTTGCCGCATCACAGCCACTTGACACTAACGTGAAAAAATATTCGCAAAGATACTCGGTTTAACCTGCCGTTTAATTCGTTTTCACGTAGAATAACGCGCGCTGTGCCTTCTGGGGGTGTGCTTGTCTGCTCGCCAGGTTGTAACAGCAAACATGCAGGTGAATGACCTTTGACAGGTTGCAAACAAAAGCGAGGAGTGCTGCTGATTTATTCAGCCCTGATGGACTCAGGCCGATTTTGTAACAAAGGAAACGAACTGCACTAATTTTCACCGTAGCAGATGATTTTTGCGCCTTGTCGCTGCTGCGTGTGGTTGGTAAAGTAAGCGGATTTTGTTTTCCGCCCCAGCTTTCAGGATTATCCCTTAGTATGTTGAAAAAATTTCGTGGCATGTTTTCCAATGACCTGTCCATTGACCTGGGTACCGCGAATACCCTTATTTATGTAAAAGGACAAGGCATCGTATTGAATGAGCCTTCTGTTGTGGCCATTCGTCAGGATCGTGCCGGCTCGCCAAAAAGCGTAGCCGCAGTGGGCCATGACGCGAAGCAGATGCTGGGTCGTACACCGGGCAATATCGCCGCCATTCGCCCAATGAAAGACGGCGTTATCGCTGACTTCTTCGTGACTGAAAAAATGCTCCAGCACTTTATCAAACAAGTGCACAGCAACAGCTTCATGCGCCCAAGCCCGCGCGTACTGGTATGTGTACCGGTTGGAGCAACTCAGGTTGAACGCCGCGCGATCCGTGAATCCGCCCAGGGCGCAGGTGCCCGTGAAGTATTCCTGATCGAAGAGCCGATGGCGGCTGCGATCGGGGCGGGTCTGCCAGTTTCTGAAGCAACCGGTTCTATGGTTGTGGATATCGGTGGTGGTACAACTGAAGTTGCCGTTATCTCCCTGAACGGCGTGGTTTACTCCTCTTCTGTACGTATTGGCGGCGACCGCTTCGACGAAGCCATCATTAATTATGTTCGTCGTAACTACGGTTCTCTGATCGGTGAAGCCACCGCAGAACGTATTAAACACGAAATCGGTTCCGCTTATCCGGGCGACGAAGTGCGCGAGATCGAAGTTCGCGGCCGTAACCTGGCAGAAGGTGTTCCACGCGGCTTTACCCTGAACTCCAACGAGATTCTGGAAGCCCTGCAGGAACCGCTGACTGGTATCGTGAGCGCGGTGATGGTTGCACTGGAACAGTGTCCGCCAGAACTGGCGTCTGACATCTCCGAACGCGGCATGGTACTGACCGGTGGCGGTGCTCTGCTGCGTAACCTTGACCGTCTGTTAATGGAAGAAACCGGTATTCCAGTTGTTGTTGCTGAAGATCCGCTGACCTGCGTGGCGCGCGGTGGCGGCAAGGCGCTGGAAATGATCGATATGCACGGCGGCGACCTGTTCAGCGAAGAGTAATCGGATGCAGGTAGGGTAGCCCGCGGGTTGCCCTTCCGCTCTGATACGAGAATACGCATAGACTATGAAGCCAATTTTTAGCCGTGGCCCGTCGCTACAGATTCGCCTTATTCTGGCGGTGCTGGTGGCGCTCGGCGTTATTATTGCCGACAGCCGCCTGGGTACGTTTAGTCAAATCCGAACGTACATGGATACCGCCGTCAGTCCTTTCTACTTTATCTCAAATGGTCCTCGTGAATTACTCGACGGCGTTTCGCAAACGCTGGCTTCGCGTGACCAACTCGAACTTGAAAATCGGGCGTTGCGTCAGGAACTGCTGCTGAAAAACAGCGAGCTGCTGATGCTGGGGCAATATAAACAGGAGAACGCGCGTTTGCGTGAGCTGCTGGGATCGCCGCTGCGTCAGGACGAACAAAAGATGGTGACGCAGGTCATCTCAACGGTTAATGACCCTTACAGCGATCAGGTGGTGATCGACAAAGGGAGCGTTAATGGTGTCTACGAAGGTCAGCCGGTTATTAGCGACAAAGGCGTTGTGGGTCAGGTCGTAGCGGTGGCTAAACTGACCAGCCGCGTGCTGCTGATTTGCGATGCGACGCATGCTCTGCCCATTCAGGTACTGCGTAACGATATCCGCGTGATCGCTGCCGGTAACGGCTGCACCGACGATCTTCAGCTCGAACACCTGCCGGCCAACACCGACATTCGCGTTGGCGATGTGCTGGTTACCTCGGGTCTGGGGGGACGTTTCCCTGAAGGCTATCCAGTTGGTGTTGTTTCTTCCGTTAAGCTGGACACTCAGCGCGCTTATACCGTGATTCAGGCACGCCCGACCGCAGGTCTGCAGCGTCTGCGTTATCTGCTGCTGTTGTGGGGCGCCGATCGTAACGGCGCAAATCCGATGACGCCAGAAGAAGTGCACCGCGTTGCCAATGAACGTCTGATGCAAATGATGCCGCAAGTTCTGCCTGCACCAGATGCCATGGGGCCGCCTGCGCCAGTGCCAGCTCCCGCAACAGGCGTGACTCCAGCGCCTGCGGACACCACGCCGCCACAACCTGCTCCGCGTAAGCCGGGAGGACAGTAAGTGGCAAGCTATCGTAGCCAGGGACGTTGGGTGATTTGGCTCTCGTTCCTTATTGCACTGTTGCTGCAAATCATGCCCTGGCCGGACGATATTCTGGTTTTCCGGCCAAACTGGGTACTGCTCATCTTGTTGTACTGGATCCTGGCGCTGCCGCATCGCGTAAATGTGGGCACGGGGTTTGTGGTGGGTGCCATACTGGATCTCATCAGCGGCTCCACGCTTGGCGTGCGCGCATTGTCGATGAGTATCATTGCTTATCTGGTCGCGCTGAAATTCCAGCTATTCCGTAACCTCGCGCTCTGGCAACAGGCGCTGGTGGTCATGTTGTTATCACTGGTCGTGGATATTATTGTTTTCTGGGCCGAGTTTTTAGTGATCAATGTCTCTTTCAGACCCGAAGTGTTCTGGAGTAGTGTAGTGAATGGTGTGCTTTGGCCATGGCTATTCTTACTGATGCGTAAAGTCCGTCAGCAGTTTGCGGTGCAATAAGGTTGATATGAATACTCTGTATCTTGCTTCAGGTTCTCCACGTCGTCAGGAGCTGCTCGCTCAGCTTGGTGTTACCTTTGAACGGCTGGTGCCTGGGATTGAAGAACAGCGACACCCGCAGGAGAGCGCACAGCAGTATGTTTCGCGTCTGGCACGCGAAAAAGCGCAGGCTGGCGTGGCGCTGGCGCAGCGTGATTTGCCTGTATTGGGTGCAGATACCATTGTTATCCTTAATGGCGAAGTGCTGGAAAAACCACACGACGCCGCCCATGCCGCAGTAATGCTGCGCAAACTGTCGGGCAAAACGCATCAGGTCATGACCGCCGTGGCATTGGCCGACCGCCGGCACAGTCTGGACTGTCTGGTGGTGACGGAAGTGACGTTCAGAGCACTAACCGATGAGGATATCGCGGGCTATGTTGCCAGCGGTGAACCAATGGATAAAGCAGGTGCATACGGTATTCAAGGGTTGGGTGGCTGTTTTGTCAGGAAGATCAATGGCAGCTATCACGCTGTAGTCGGCTTACCGCTGGTAGAAACGTATGAGTTGCTGACCAATTTTAACGCACTGCGTGAGAAAAGGGATAAACATGACGGCTGAATTGTTGGTAAACGTAACGCCATCGGAAACTCGGGTGGCTTACATTGATGGCGGTATTCTGCAGGAAATTCATATTGAACGTGAGGCGCGACGCGGAATCGTAGGCAATATCTACAAAGGTCGTGTAAGTCGTGTACTTCCGGGTATGCAGGCGGCTTTTGTAGATATTGGACTGGATAAAGCCGCATTTCTTCACGCTTCAGACATCATGCCGCACACCGAATGCGTGGCGGGTGAAGAACAAAAACAGTTCACCGTGCGCGACATTTCTGAACTGGTGCGCCAGGGCCAGGATCTGATGGTGCAGGTGGTAAAAGATCCGTTGGGTACTAAGGGTGCACGCCTGACGACGGACATCACGCTTCCTTCCCGTTACCTCGTCTTTATGCCAGGTGCTTCGCACGTTGGCGTTTCCCAACGTATCGAAAGCGAAACCGAACGCGAACGCCTGAAAAAAGTGGTGGCGGATTACTGCGATGAACAGGGCGGATTCATCATTCGCACAGCGGCGGAAGGCGTCTGCGAGGAGGATCTGGCCTCGGATGCTGCCTACCTGAAGCGCGTCTGGACTAAAGTTATGGAGCGTAAAAAGCGCCCGCAAACGCGCTACCAGATGTACGGCGAACTGGCGCTGGCGCAGCGCGTGTTGCGTGATTTTGCGGATGCCCAGCTTGACCGGATCCGCGTTGACTCTCGTCTGACCTATGAAGCGTTGCTGGAGTTCACAGCGGAATATATCCCCGAGATGACCAGCAAGCTGGAACATTACAGCGGGCGCCAGCCCATTTTTGATCTCTTTGACGTTGAGAATGAAATCCAGCG
This sequence comes from Citrobacter sp. RHBSTW-00986, assembly GCF_013783065.1. Taxonomy (NCBI): domain Bacteria; kingdom Pseudomonadati; phylum Pseudomonadota; class Gammaproteobacteria; order Enterobacterales; family Enterobacteriaceae; genus Citrobacter; species Citrobacter sp. RHBSTW-00986. Next base: position 469,010 of record NZ_CP056200.1, read on the forward strand.
CGCGCTGGAACGCAAGGTTGAACTGAAATCCGGCGGCTATCTGATCATCGATCAAACTGAAGCAATGACCACCGTCGATATCAATACCGGAGCGTTTGTTGGGCATCGTAATCTCGACGACACTATCTTTAATACTAATATTGAAGCAACGCAGGCCATTGCTCGTCAGCTGCGTCTGCGTAACCTCGGCGGCATTATCATTATCGATTTTATCGACATGAATAATGAAGATCACCGTCGACGGGTACTGCACTCTCTGGAACAGGCGCTGAGCAAGGATCGCGTAAAAACCAGCATCAACGGTTTTTCACAGTTGGGCCTGGTGGAGATGACGCGCAAACGCACGCGTGAAAGCGTGGAGCATGTGCTGTGCAACGAGTGTCCGACCTGTCATGGGCGCGGTACGGTGAAAACCGTGGAAACTGTATGCTATGAAATCATGCGCGAAATCGTGCGGGTACACCATGCATATGACTCCGATCGTTTCCTGGTTTATGCATCTCCGGCAGTGGCTGAAACCCTGAAGGGGGAAGAGTCACATGCGTTGGCGGAAGTGGAAATCTTTGTCGGCAAACAGGTTAAAGTACAAGTCGAACCGCTGTATAACCAGGAGCAGTTCGACGTTGTCATGATGTAATCTGGCCTGGTAAACGCCCAATGGCGATACCTTGCAGGCCGGAGAAGGCGTTCACGCCGCCATCCGGCAAGACGGTTTTGTGAGTCACATTTTTTGGTAGACAAGGAGAGGCGCGTGAGGCGATTGCCGGGGATATTACTGCTCACTGGAGCCGCATTCGTTGTCATCGCAGCGCTGCTGGTCAGTGGGCTGCGCCTTGCGCTGCCTCATCTTGATAGCTGGCGTCCGGCCATCCTTGGCAAGATTGAATCCGCCACCGGTCTGCCCGTCTCCGCCAGCCAACTTTCCGCTAGCTGGCAAAATTTCGGTCCTACTCTTGAAGCGCGCGATATCCATGCGCAGCTTAAAGATGGCGGTGAATTTTCGGTAAAGCGCGTCACATTAGCGCTGGATGTCTGGCAAAGCTTGCTGCACATGCGCTGGCAGTTTCGCGATCTCACCTTCTGGCAGCTGCAGCTGCGTACTAATACCCCCATCCAGCGCAGCGAAAGCGGTGATGGAATTGAAGCCGGCCACCTGAGCGATCTCTTCCTGCGTCAGTTTGATCATTTCGATCTACGCGACAGCCAGATTAGCTTTTTAACCCTCTCAGGCCAGCGTGCAGAACTGGCGATCCCGCAGCTTACCTGGCTTAACGGTAAAAACCGACATCGCGCTGAAGGCCTGGTCAGTCTCTCCAGTTTGACCGGGCAGCACGGTGTTATGCAGGTGCGAATGGATCTGCGTGATGACAACGGGCTGTTGAATAACGGTCGGGTCTGGCTGCAGGCCGACGATATCGACGTCAAGCCGTGGCTGGGTAAATGGATGCAGGATAATGTCGCGTTGCAAACCGCGCGTTTTAGCCTGGAAGCATGGATGACGATCAGAAAAGGTGTCGTTTCCGGCGGCGATGTCTGGCTGAAAAAAGGTGGGGCAAGTTGGCTGGGAGAGAGTCGTACGCACACGCTCTCCGTCGATAACCTGACGGCGCACATCAGCCGCGAGCAGTCGGGCTGGCAATTCTCCATTCCCGATACCCGTATCACGATGGATGATAAACCCTGGCCAAGCGGGGCGTTAGCGCTGGCCTGGATCCCTGAACAGGAAGTCGGCGGCGAGAATAACAAACGCAGCGACGAGCTACGCATCCGCGCCAGCAATCTGGAGCTGGCCGGGTTAGAAGGGCTGCGTCCGATGGCGGCCAAGTTATCGCCTGCGCTGGGTGATATCTGGCGGGCCACGCAGCCGAGCGGCAAAATAGATGTGCTGGCGCTGGATATCCCGTTACAGGCAACAGAAAAAACTCGCTTCCAGTCCTCGTGGACCAATCTGGCCTGGAAACAGTGGAAGCTGCTGCCAGGGGCAGAACATTTCTCCGGTACGCTCGCGGGCAGCGTTGAAAACGGGGCGCTCACTGCTTCCATGAAGCAAGCTAAAATGCCGTATGAAACCGTCTTTCGCGCACCGCTGGAGATAGAGGACGGCGTAGCGACGCTAAGCTGGCTGAAGAATGATAAAGGTTTCCAGTTAGATGGGCGCAACATTGATGTTAAAGCGAAAGCGGTACGCGCACGCGGTGGTTTTCGCTATCTGCAACCCGCCAATGATGAGCCATGGTTGGGCATTCTGGCAGGTATCAGCACCGACGATGGCTCTCAGGCTTGGCGTTACTTCCCGGAAAACCTGATGGGCAAAGAGCTGGTTGATTACCTCAGCGGCGCTATTCAGGGCGGCGAAGCGGATAACGCCACGTTGGTGTATGGCGGCGACCCGCATCTGTTCCCGTATCTACACAATGAAGGGCAGTTCCAGGTACTGGTGCCGCTTCGCAATGCGAAGTTTGCTTTCCAGCCCGACTGGCCCGCGCTGACTGACCTTAATATTGAACTGAACTTCATTAACGACGGTCTGTGGATGAAGACCGATAGCGTTAATCTGGGCGGTGTGAAGGCCAGTAATCTGACGGCTAACATCCCCGACTATGCCAAAGAAAAACTGCTGATTGATGCCGACATCAACGGGCCGGGCAAGGCGGTTGGACCTTATTTTGATGAGACGCCATTGAAGGATTCACTCGGCGCTACGCTTGAGCAGTTGCAGATTGACGGCGATGTGAATGCTCGCTTACATCTTGATATTCCGCTAGACGGCTCGCTGGTTACCGCCAAAGGTGACGTCAACCTGCGTAATAACAGCCTGTTTATTAAACCGCTCGACAGCACGCTGAAGAATTTGAATGGTAATTTCAGCTTTATCAACGGTGATCTGAAGAGCGAGCCGATGACCGCGAACTGGTTTAATCAGCCGCTGAACGTCGACTTTTCCACGACCGAAGGGGCGAAAGCCTATCAGGTAGCCGTGAATCTGCAAGGTGACTGGCAGCCAAGCCGCATGGGGATTTTACCGACGCAGGTCAACGACGCGTTGAATGGCAGCATAGCGTGGAATGGCAAGGTAGGAATCGATCTTCCGTATCATGCCGGGCCGACCTACAACGTTGAGTTAAAGGGCGACCTCAAGAATGTAAGTAGTCACTTACCTTCTCCGCTGAATAAGGCGGCCGGTGAGGCGTTGCCGGTGAACGTTAAGGCCAACGGCAATCTGCGCAGCTTTGATCTGACCGGCAACGCTGGCAGTAAAAATCATTTTAACAGCCGCTGGCTGCTGAATCAGAAACTGACGCTTGACCGCGCAATCTGGGCGTCGGAAAGCCGCACCGTGCCAGCGTTACCCGATCAACAAGGCATAGAGCTTAATCTTCCCCCTATGGATGGCGCGCAATGGCTGGCGTTATTCCAGAAAGGCGCTGTGGATAACGTGGGCAGCAACGCTAACTTCCCGCAGCGCATCACGGTGCGTACGCCATCGTTATCCCTGGGCGGTCAACAGTGGAATAATTTGAGTATCGTTTCTGAGCCTGCGAGCAATGGCTCCACCGTGCAGGCGCAGGGCCGTGAAATTAACGCCACGCTGGCTATGCGCAATAATGCGCCGTGGCTGGCCAATATTAAGTATCTTTATTACAACCCAAGCGCGGCAAAACCGTCACAAAATAGTACGCCAGCCTCGCCGTTCTCAGCCATCGACAACGTCAGCTTTCGTGGCTGGCCGGACCTTCAACTGCGCTGTGCCGAGTGCTGGATGTGGGGACAGAAATACGGGCGCATTGACGCCGATGTAGCGATTAAAGGCGACACGCTGACCTTGAGTAACGGTCTGTTGGATACGGGTTTTGCCAGACTGACCACCGACGGCGTGTGGGTGAATGCGCCGGGCAAGGAGCGAACGTCGCTGAAGGGTAAACTGAGCGGCAATAAAATTGACTCCGCAGCCGGTTTCTTTGGCGTATCAACGCCGATTCGCAATTCTTCATTCAACGTGGAGTATGATCTGCATTGGCGTAATCCGCCGTGGGATCCTGATGTAGCCTCGCTGAATGGTATTTTGCGTACCCGGCTGGGCAAAGGCGAACTTACCGAACTCAGTACCGGACATGCGGGGCAACTGTTACGTCTGCTAAGCTTCGATGCGTTACTGCGTAAACTGCGCTTTGATTTTAGCGACACCTTCAGCGAAGGCTTCTATTTCGACTCGATTCGCAGCACGGCGTGGATCAAAGATGGTGTGATGCATACCGACGACACGCTGGTGGACGGTCTGGAAGCCGATATTGCGATGAAAGGTTCAGTGAACCTGGTACGCCGGGATCTGGACATGGAAGCCATCGTTGCACCAGAAATATCTGCCACCGTAGGCGTTGCCGCCGCGTTTGCCGTCAACCCGATTGTTGGTGCGGCGGTGTTTGCCGCCAGTAAGGTGCTGGGGCCGCTGTGGAGCAAAGTCTCGATTCTGCGCTATCGCATCACCGGTCCGGTCGATAAGCCGCAAATTAACGAAGTTCTGCGTCAGCCGCGCAAAGAAAGCCAGCAATGATTTGACGGGGGCGAGTAATTGCCCCAATCTCAGTACATAGTATTGCCGGATGGCGCAGCGCTTATCCGGCCTACAGCAGCCTAACAACGTAGGCCGGATAAGGCGTTTTTTCCGCTATCCGGCAGAATTAAATGAGTAATCAAAACGATGAGTCTGAACCTGGTAAGTGAACAATTGCTAGCGGCAAATGGCCTGAAACATCAGGATCTGTTTGCCATCCTGGGCCAACTGGCCGAACGCCGTCTTGATTACGGCGATCTCTATTTTCAGTCGAGCTATCACGAATCCTGGGTTTTAGAAGACCGCATCATTAAAGATGGTTCTTACAATATCGATCAGGGCGTTGGCGTGCGCGCCATCAGCGGCGAGAAAACAGGGTTTGCCTATGCAGACCAGATTAGCCTGTTGGCGCTGGAACAAAGCGCTCATGCCGCGCGTACTATCGTGCGTGACAACGGTGACGGCAAAGTAAAAACGCTGGGGGCCGTGGAGCATCAGGCGCTTTACACCTCGGTTGATCCGTTGCAGAGCATGAGCCGCGAAGAAAAACTCGATATCCTGCGCCGCGTAGACAACGTGGCCCGTGCCGCCGACAAACGCGTCCAGGAAGTGACCGCCAGCCTGACCGGTGTTTATGAACTGATCCTGGTGGCCGCGACTGATGGTACGCTGGCCGCTGACGTCCGCCCGCTGGTACGTTTGTCCGTAAGCGTACAGGTCGAAGAGGACGGTAAGCGTGAGCGCGGCGCCAGCGGTGGCGGCGGTCGTTTTGGCTATGACTATTTCCTTGGCGACCTTGATGGTGAAGTCCGTGCCGACGCGTGGGCGAAAGAGGCCGTACGCATGGCGTTAGTCAATCTGTCCGCGGTAGCAGCGCCTGCTGGTACGCTGCCGGTGGTACTCGGCGCTGGTTGGCCTGGCGTTCTGCTGCATGAAGCGGTCGGTCATGGGCTGGAAGGTGATTTTAACCGCCGTGGCACCTCGGTATTCAGCGGTCACATGGGTGAACTGGTGGCATCAGAACTGTGTACCGTTGTGGATGATGGCACAATGGCGGACCGTCGTGGTTCCGTGGCTATCGATGACGAAGGGACACCGGGTCAGTACAACGTGCTGATCGAAAACGGCATTCTGAAAGGCTACATGCAGGACAAACTGAATGCGCGCCTGATGGGCGTAGCGCCAACGGGTAACGGTCGCCGTGAATCTTACGCGCACCTGCCGATGCCGCGTATGACCAACACCTATATGCTGCCGGGGAAATCCACGCCGCAGGAAATCATCGAATCCGTTGAATACGGTATTTATGCGCCTAACTTTGGCGGCGGTCAGGTGGATATCACCTCTGGGAAATTTGTATTCTCGACGTCCGAAGCGTATCTGATTGAAAACGGTAAAGTGACCAAACCGGTGAAAGGCGCAACGCTGATTGGCTCCGGTATCGAAGCGATGCAGCAGATTTCGATGGTGGGTAACGACCTGAAACTGGATAACGGGGTTGGCGTTTGCGGTAAAGAAGGACAGAGCTTGCCGGTGGGCGTGGGCCAGCCGACGCTGAAGGTGGATAACTTGACCGTAGGTGGCACCGCGTAACGACCCGGTCGCCGGATAGCGCTCAGCGTATCCGGCCTGGAATGTGCGCTGGCACTGAATGTAGGCCCGGTAAGCAAAGCGCTACCGGGCTTTTTTATTTCTCTTTTCCCCGGCCGTACATCCCCTGAAACAGCTGCGCCACATCGACAAAATAATCCGTCAGATAGTTAATCACCACCTGGACCTTGAGCGGTAGTTTGTCTTTTTCGGTATACAGTGCATAGACCGGACGTGGATCCGACTGGTAGCGGGGCAGCAGGATCTCCACTTCGCCACGATTGATCTCATTGATCACCCACATCAGCGGCACATAGGCAATACCCGCGCCTGCGGCCAGCCAGCGCACCAGCGTCATCGGATCGTTAGTCACGAAGCGCCCTTCTGGGATCAGGCGGGTAGAGATCCCCTCCGGAGCGATAAGTTCGAATTCATTATCCGGGCGCACGCTGTATTCCAGCCACGAGTGGTTGCTGAGATCGGCGGGTTTTTCCGGCACGCCAAACTGCGCGAGATAGCTTTTAGCGGCGCAGACCACCATCGGCATGGTTCCCAGGCGACGTGAAAACAGGCTGGAGTCCTGCAACGCGCCGACGCGAATAACCACGTCCAGACCGTCGGCGATTAAATCCGGTGCCGGGATGCCTGTTACCAGATTTACCGTCAATCCTGGATACTCTTTCAGCATCGTTGCGGTCAACCCAGCGAGGACATTTTGTGCCATGGTTGAAGAACAGCCAATGCGCAAGGTGCCGATGGGCGTGTTGTTAAAGGCATAAAGCTGCTCGTGAACATCCTGTGCTTCGTGCAGCATCCGGCGGCAGCCCTGATAATAAATTTTACCGGCTTCGGTTAGCCCAATGCTGCGTGTGCTGCGGTTTAGCAGCTTGACCTGTAGCTCATCTTCCAGTTTAGAGACCGTCTGGCTTATCGATGAAACGCTCATTTGTAGCTGTCTTGCGGCGGCGGTGAAGGAGCCCAGTTCGACAACTTTGGCAAACACCGACATACGTTTTAATCGTTCCATTGTTCACTCTGACTTAAAAGTGATTTAGATCACATAATATAGATAACAGCATAACAGTTACGTTAATATATTATTATTCAAATAACAGCTATGTCGCTCTCGCCTGGCTCATCCTTGCCCTTCTCTGCGGTGACATACGCTAGAAAATCTATCACCTGCACTCTCTTAAGCTACCAAGGTCAACATGAGTCTGTTTCCCGTTATCGTGGTGTTTGGTCTGTCCTTCCCACCGATTTTTTTCGAATTACTTTTGTCACTGGCGATTTTCTGGCTGGTGCGCCGGGTACTGGTTCCAACTGGCATCTATGATTTTGTCTGGCACCCGGCTCTGTTTAACACCGCGCTGTATTGCTGCCTGTTCTATTTAATAACGCGCCTGTTCGTTTGAGGTTGAAGTGAAAACACTAACAAGAAAACTCTCCCGTACGGCCACGACTCTCGTACTGGTCATTCTGGCCTTCATCGCCATTTTCCGCGCATGGGTGTTCTACACCGAGTCGCCGTGGACGCGTGATGCGCGCTTCAGCGCCGACGTTGTGGCAATAGCCCCGGATGTCGCCGGGCTTATCACTAACGTCAACGTTCATGATAATCAACTGGTGAAGAAAGACCAGGTTCTGTTTACCATCGATCAGCCGCGCTATAAAAAAGCACTCGAAGAAGCGGAAGCAGACGTCGCCTACTATCAGGTGTTATCACAGGAAAAACGCCAGGAGGCCAGCCGTCGTAACCGGCTGGGCGTGCAGGCTATGTCTCGTGAAGAGATCGACCAGTCAAACAATGTCCTGCAAACCGTATTACACCAGCTTGCGAAGGCGCAGGCGACCCGCGACCTGGCGAAATTAGATCTGGAACGTACCGTCATTCGCGCGCCAGCAGATGGCTGGGTGACTAACCTGAACGTCTACAGCGGCGAATTTATTACTCGCGGCTCTACGGCGGTGGCGTTGGTCAAACAGCATTCTTTTTATGTGCTGGCCTATATGGAAGAAACCAAGCTGGAAGGCGTCCGCCCTGGATATCGCGCAGAGATCACCCCGCTGGGCAGTAATCATGTGCTGAAGGGCACCGTTGATAGCGTGGCGGCTGGCGTAACGAATGCCAGCAGCACGCGGGACGCAAAGGGTATGGCGACCATTGATTCCAATCTTGAATGGGTGCGTCTGGCGCAGCGTGTACCGGTGCGAATTCGTCTTGATGAGCAGCAGGGAACCCTGTGGCCTGCGGGGACTACGGCTACCGTCGTCATTACCGGCAAGCAGGATCGCGATGCAAGCCGGGAATCCTTCTTTCGTAAAATGGCGCACCGCCTGCGCGAGTTTGGCTAATCGTGATGGGCATTTTCTCTATTGCCAACCAGCATATCCGCTTTGCGGTAAAACTGGCGTGCGCGATTGTACTGGCGCTGTTCGTTGGCTTTCACTTCCAACTTGAGACCCCGCGCTGGGCGGTGCTGACCGCCGCCATTGTGGCGGCTGGCCCGGCCTTTGCCGCTGGCGGAGAGCCCTATTCTGGTGCTATACGCTATCGCGGCATGCTGCGTATTGTCGGGACATTTATTGGCTGTATTGCTGCACTGATCATTATCATCAGCATGATCCGCGCCCCGTTATTGATGATCCTGGTGTGTTGTATCTGGGCCGGTTTTTGTACCTGGATCTCGTCGCTTGTGAAGATCGAAAACTCCTATGCCTGGGGACTTTCGGGCTATACGGCGCTGATCATCGTCATTACCATCCAGGCTGAACCGCTGCTGACGCCGCAATTTGCGCTCGAACGCTGTAGTGAAATAGTGATGGGGATTGTCTGTGCTATTGTGGCCGATCTGCTCTTTTCGCCCCGTTCGGTGAAACAGGAGATTGATGTCGAACTGGACAGCCTGCTGGTGGCGCAGTATCAGCTTATGCAGTTGTGCATTAAGCATGGTGACAGTGAAGAAGTGGACAAAGCCTGGGGCGATTTAGTCCGGCGTACGGCGGCACTGGAAGGCATGCGAAGTAACCTGAATATGGAGTCCTCACGCTGGGGGCGGGCTAACCGCAGGCTCAAAGCATTGAACACGCTGTCACTCACGCTCATCACGCAGTCCTGCGAAACCTATCTTATTCAGAACACTCGACCCGAACTGATCACTGATACCTTCCGCGAGTTGTTCAATATGCCGGTTGAAACGGTGCAGGATGTTCATAAACAGTTGAAGCGGATGCGGCGGGTGATTGCCTGGACCGGTGAACGCGAAACGCCGATTACGATATATAGTTGGGCAGGCGCCGCGACGCGCTACCTGTTGCTCAAACGCGGTGTACTGAGTAATACCAAAATTAGCGCCACGGAAGAAGAGATCCTGCAAGGTGAGCCAGTAGTGAAGGTGGAGTCTGCCGAGCGCCATCATGCGATGGTCAACTTCTGGCGCACCACGCTTTCTTGTGTCCTGGGAACTTTATTCTGGCTGTGGACCGGATGGACCTCCGGCAGCGGCGCAATGGTGATGATTGCGGTTGTCACTTCGCTGGCAATGCGTTTGCCCAACCCGCGCATGGTGGCGATAGACTTTATTTACGGTACGTTGGCGGCGTTACCGCTCGGGGCGCTCTATTTCCTGGTGATTATCCCCAATACGCAACAAAGCATGTTGTTACTGTGCCTGAGCCTGGCGGTGCTGGGGTTCTTTCTGGGTATAGAGGTACAGAAACGACGGCTGGGATCAATGGGTGCGCTGGCCAGCACTATTAATATCATCGTGCTGGATAACCCGATGACCTTCCACTTTAGCCAGTTCCTTGACAGTGCGCTGGGGCAAATTGTTGGCTGCGTGCTGGCATTTATCGTCATTCTGTTGGTGCGCGATAACTCTCGTGACAGAACGGGTCGCGTGTTGCTCAACCAGTTTGTCTCGGCGGCGGTTTCAGCGATGACCACCAACGTGGTACGTCGTAAAGAAAACCATCTCCCGGCGCTTTATCAGCAGCTGTTTTTGCTGATGAACAAATTTCCCGGCGACCTGGCGAAGTTTCGCCTGGCGCTGACGATGATCATTGCGCATCAGCGCTTGCGCGATGCGCCGATACCGGTAAACGAGGATCTATCCACGTTCCATCGCCAGCTTCGTCGCACTGCGGATCACGTGATTTCCGCAGGAAACGACGACAAGCGCCGACGCTACTTTAGCCAGTTGCTGGAGGAGCTTGAGATCTATCAGGAGAAATTAATCATCTGGCAAGCGCCGCCGCAGGTGACCGAGCCGGTAAAACGACTTAGCGGGATGCTGCACAAATACCAGCATGCGCTAACCAGTAATTAAGAGTTGGAAACCGACGCTAAAGGCGTCGGTTTTTTTATGGCTATACTTACCTGAAAATGCAGGAGGTTCCTGCATATTGATGGTCTGTAGAGTGACTGGCGTCGGGATGGTGGCTATAGATGAACATCTATACATTTGATTTTGACGAGATAGAAGACCAGGGGGATTTCTACCGTGAGTTTACGCGCGCGTTCGGTCTCGCCCGGGAAAAGGTGGTTGATTTAGATTCTCTGTGGGAGGTGGTTATCGGGGACGTTTTACCGCTGCCGCTGGAGATTGAATTTGTTCATTTGCCGGACAAGCTACGCAGGCGATACGGCGCACTGATTTTACTGTTCGATGAAGCGGAAGAAGAGTTGGAAGGACAGCTGCGCTTTAACGTTCGTCACTCAATGTAAGGCATAAAAAAGCCCCCGGCAGGCGGGGGCAAGTCGTCGGACTAGACGACGAGGGTTTATTTGTAGAGTTCTGCAGTCGCGTGCCAGTGAGCGCCTTCACGGAGTTCGGTGACGCGATAGCTGCTGGCACCTGCTTTTTCAGCTTTAGCGGCGATAGCCTGACGCATGTCCATTGGTGAGCTACCGATCTGAGATACGGAGATGCTGCCCATGGATTGCAGGTTCTGTGCTTCTTGTGAGTTCACCTGAGTCACTGCGGCGCTTGCACCGAAAGAGAGAACAGAAAGAAGGCTTAAGGTTGCAATAGTTGTTTTGATTTTCATGATATTTACCTCGTCGAATTCTTTTATTGGGGTCTGCGTTTCGTGACCCTCATCACAAAATCAAGTATACGCTAATCACTCGATAAATTAATACCACGCTAATTGTTTCTGTGCGGATTAAGTGTTAAGAAAAATATTTTTTATAACCAAACAGAATTAAAAATAGGGTTTTAAACATCGGTTTTATAATAAATTCAATTAAATCATTGAGATATGTATTTTTGCAAAATGTGCGTTTTTAACTCTTCATATTCGCTATGTGAATGACTTTTGACGGTTAAACGCACCATTTGTTAAATCAATGACAGTGGATAATAGAGGGAGGAGGGTGGATACAGAGGTTTTTCCCCCGCCGCGAGGCGACGGGGAGGAAGTATTACAGCTCTTGTTCGAACAGTTCCAGAATAGCTTCGTACAAATCTTTTACCGTAAAACCCTTAGCTGGGGTGGTGAAGATGGTATCGTCACCGGCAATTGTACCCAGAATCCCTTCCGCTTTACCTAATGAGTCCAGCAGACGTGCAATCAACTGAGCAGCGCCAGGGCTGGTATGAATAACCACAACTGCATCGTTGTAATCGATATCCAATACCAGATTTTTCAGTGGACTGGATGTTGTAGGTACCCCTAACTCTGCCGGCAGGCAGTACACCATTTCCATTTTCGCATTGCGGGTACGCACGGCGCCGAACTTGGTCAGCATGCGAGAAACCTTGGACTGATTGATATTATCAAAGCCCTGATCCTGCAACGCGAGGACGATTTCGCCCTGAGAGCTGAACTTTTCTTCTTTAAGCAGCGCTTTAAACGCCTTTACTAATTCTTCTTGTTTTGCCGAGCTTCGCATAAGTCACCCGTAATATGGCGGTAGAAACAACATTATTGTGCATACAGATGAATTTTTATGCAAACAGTCTGCCTTGTTCAAGGCTGAAATAATGTTATGAAAGAGCGGAATTTTATCAAATTTCGTTATCAAGAAACATGCCTGTGTCACGGCTCGCAAATAAGGTTAAAAGTAAATTAAATGTTATCAAATTGATGTTGTTTTGAGAGGTGGGTAGGGTATATTGTCAGCACCTGTTGGAAAGTTGCTCTACTGTGCGGGTGGTTTTGAATTACGTAACTTAGGTTTTATTTTACGTAAGTTAAATGCATAAAAGCCAAATTTGCGTGACTACGCATTCTTGACGCGTGGTTGTTGTATTCGTTGGATTTGTGAATTAAGGTCGCCGCCGCGGAGCAATAGACACTTTGCTTATCAATATAATAAGGAGTTTAGGATGAAAGTTGCAGTCCTCGGCGCTGCTGGTGGTATCGGTCAGGCGCTAGCATTACTGTTAAAAACCCAACTGCCTTCAGGTTCAGAACTCTCCCTGTACGACATCGCTCCAGTAACGCCTGGCGTGGCCGTTGATTTGAGCCATATCCCTACTGCTGTGAAAATCAAAGGCTTCAGCGGCGAAGACGCTACCCCTGCACTGGAAGGTGCTGATGTGGTACTGATCTCTGCGGGTGTTGCACGTAAACCGGGTATGGATCGTTCCGACCTGTTCAACGTTAACGCCGGTATCGTGAAGAACCTGGTGCAGCAGGTTGCTAAAACCTGCCCGAAAGCATGTATCGGTATTATCACCAACCCGGTGAACACGACCGTTGCTATCGCTGCAGAAGTGCTGAAAAAAGCAGGCGTATACGATAAGAACAAACTGTTTGGCGTGACCACGCTGGACATCATCCGCTCCAACACCTTTGTTGCGGAACTGAAAGGCAAGCAGCCTGGTGACGTTGAAGTCCCGGTTATTGGCGGCCACTCTGGCGTGACCATTCTCCCGCTGCTGTCACAAATCCCTGGCGTGAGCTTCACTGAGCAAGAAGCGGCTGACCTGACCAAACGTATCCAGAATGCAGGTACTGAAGTTGTGGAAGCTAAAGCCGGTGGCGGATCTGCAACCCTGTCTATGGGTCAGGCTGCAGCACGTTTCGGCCTGTCACTGGTTCGCGCGCTGAGCGGCGAAAAAGGCGTGGTTGAATGTGCTTACGTTGAAGGCGACGGCCAGTATGCTCGCTTCTTCTCTCAGCCGCTGCTGTTGGGTAAAAACGGCGTAGAAGAACGCCAGTCTATCGGCAAGCTGAGCGCATTTGAGCAGAGCTCGCTGGAAGGTATGCTGGATACGCTGAAGAAAGATATCACCCTGGGTGAAGAGTTCGTTAAATAACGCCTTTATGTAGGCCGGATGGCGGTGTTTAACGCTTTATCCGTCCTACAAATATCGCGAATTTGACGCATAAAAAAACCGGAGCTATCTCCGGTTTTTTTACATCATTTCGCTTGTGATTTAGTTTGTAGCCGGGTATTCCTGAATCGTTACCTGCAGCGTCAACTGCTTGTCATCACGCATCACGACAACAGAGATAACCGAACCTGGGCGAATCTCTGCCACCTGGTCCATGGTTTCCAGCGCAGATACTGCCGGTTTGTTATTGACCGAAATAATCAGATCGTTAACCTGAATTCCTGCCTGCGCAGCCGGACCATCTGGGGCCACTTCGTTAACCACTATCCCCTGAATTTGATCCATCCCGCCGCCCTGGGCGTGCAGTGGCGCAATTTCGCGACCGCTGATGCCGATGTAGCCACGAATCACGCGCCCGTCACGAATCAGCTTATCCATGATTTTGGTTGCCAACTGAAACGGAATAGCAAAGCCGATCCCTTCCGGGGTTTCGCCATCGTTACTCTTATCAAATGACAGCGTGTTAATACCCATTAACTCGCCCAGCGAGTTGACCAACGCGCCGCCGGAGTTGCCGTGGTTGATGGAGGCATCCGTTTGCAGGAAGTTTTGCCGTCCAGTCGGGTTCAGGCCAATACGACCGGTGGCGCTGATAATCCCCTGAGTGATCGTTTGCCCAAGGTTGTACGGGTTACCAATGGCGAGGACGACATCGCCGATGTGCGGCACGCGTTTGTTATTAATTGGAATTGTCGGCAGTCCGCCAGTCGCGTTGATTTTCAGCACCGCAAGATCGGTTAACGTATCAGAACCCACTAGCAGCGCTTCGAATACACGCCCATCCTGCAACGCGACGATGATTTGGTCGGCATCATTAATGACGTGCTTATTGGTAATGATATAGCCGCGCTGATCCATGATAACGCCTGAGCCGAGTGTGCGGATCTCAAGCTGGTTATGTGCTGTGCTGTTCATACTACGGTTATAAACGTTAACGACGGCAGGCGCTGCACGGCGAACCGCCGGGTTATAGCTGGCGGGCGTTTCATCTGCACTGTCGAACTGTGGCGCGGTAAGCGTATTTATTTTTCGCAGAGAGGGCATCGCGGCCAGCAGAATAGCGCCGACGATTAAACCAATCGCGACCGAACGTAAAAGCTTCACAAACATGATGGCGGCGTCATTAATAAAGGGAACGGCAGCAGCATATCACGAGTTTACCGGACATCACACGGGGGACTGATGTCCGGTTGCATGCGTTAACGCAGGAGCAGGTAAATACTCTCGTTACCGCGCACTACTTGCAGAGCAATGATCGACGGTTTCGTTTCCAGCACTTTACGCATTTCGGCGATCGAATTTACACGATCGCGGTTAACGCCAATGATAACGTCATCTTTATGCAGACCGGCCTGCGCGGCTGGGCTGCTTTTTTCAACGTTATCAATTTTGATGCCTTTGGTGCCGTCTTTAAGCTGACCGTCACTGAGCGTAGCCCCTTGCAACGCAGGAGCAATCATCTCCGCGCTGGCGGACGATGATGTACTGGTATCCAGGGTTACTTCAACCTCCAGCGGTTTACCGTTACGCAGCAGGCCCAATTTGACTTTGGTCCCTGGTTCGGTTGTCGCTATGCGTGAACGCAGTTCGGCGAAGCTGTTGAGCGGTTTGCCGTTGAGGCTGGTAATGACGTCACCAGACTTCACACCTGCTTTTGCGGAGCCAGAGTTAGGCAGAACCTCGCTGACAAACGCGCCGCGCTGCACGTCCAGTTTGAACGCTTTGGCGATATCGGCGGTCATTTCGGTGCCTTTAATTCCCAGCAGACCACGTTTGATTTCACCAAACTGCATCAGTTGCTGCGCCAGCGTGCGTGCCATATTGCTCGGGATCGCAAAACCAATACCGATGCTACCGCCGCCGGGCGCCAGAATCGCGGTGTTAATGCCAATCAGCTCACCATTGAGGTTTAGCAACGCGCCGCCGGAGTTACCCCGGTTGATGGAGGCATCGGTCTGAATAAAGTTTTCCAGACCTTCCAGGTTCAACCCGCTGCGACCCAAAGCCGATACGATGCCGGAGGTGGCCGTTTGCCCCAAACCAAACGGGTTACCCACGGCCACCGCGAAATCACCGACGCGGAGTTTGTCGGAGTCGGCAATGGCAATTTGCGTCAGGTTGCTGGGGTGTTGAATTTGCAGCAGAGCGATATCGCTCTGGTCGTCGCTGCCGATAAGCTTAGCGTCGAACTCACGGCCATCATTAAGCTGAACGCTGATTTTTTGCGCCTGATTGATGACGTGATTATTGGTCAGGACGTAGCCTTTGGCGGCATCAATGATGACCCCGGAACCCAGCCCTTCAAAAGGTTGTGCAGGTTGATCGGGAAGTTCATCACCAAAAAACTTTTTGAACTCTTCCGGGACTTTCTGCCCCTGAGCGGCGGTGCCTTCGACCCTTACGCTCACCACGGCAGGTAACACTTTCTCCAGCATCGGTGCGAGGCTGGGGAGCGCAGCCTGACCGGGAACCTGGCCGGGAATCGACGCTACGGCTGGGAATGGCGCCGAGAGAGTTAACCCGACACTTAACGCTAATGCACTCAACAGCTGGGTTTGTTTTTTCATGGATCCTGCTCTCGTACCTTGAGTAAACGGAAGATGATTCAAAACAGTTTGATGTTATTGAATTTTCGGTTTGGTCACAATGAGGCTAACGACTAAATAATAGCTGGGACAGGAAGAGAAGCGGAGGGCGCAATTGCTGCGCCCAATAAATTTCTTAACGATGTGCAGTTAGTCGCGCTTTGCGCCACTACGCAGCAGGCCAGATGCGCCTTCAGAATAGTCTCGCGGCATCTGAACCGGCGCCTGATCGTTACCCGCTTCGGACTCTGCCAGACGATTACGGAACGGATTATTTTCCGGTGACATACCCGGCAGCAGGTTGCTGGAGCTTTTCGCCATATGCTGGTAGATCTGACGATAATCGTCCGCCATGTTATCCAGCAGTTCAGCGCTGCGGGCAAAGTGGCTCACCAGCTCTTCGCGGTACTCTTCCAGCTCAGCTTTATTTTTTTCCAGTTCGTACTGCAATGCCTGCTGTTGGCGTAATTTACGATTACCAAAACGCATGGCTACAGCACCAATAATGATACCGACGACTAACCCAATTAGCGCATATTCCCAGGTCATGAACATCTCCCGTTGTCTTGTGTTTCCGTAGGGTGTTGGCTTTAGGCTCCATGCCTGCGCCTGATTATGCCACTATAACCGCTAATCCCGTAGAAGTGGAATCCCGTGTTTATATCACGTAATGTAGAACGGCCTTTTTTTCGTCAACCGTGAGCGACGGCACATCGATTCTCAAGGAATAACAATAACATCATGCAAAGCCTTTCCCCGACATCGCGTTACCAGCAAGCCCTCAAAGACGGCAGTCATCAGCCCGACAACGTACAACAAGAAGCAGTGAATCGACTGGAAACAATTTTCCAGGCGCTTTCGACGCCAGCACGTCCTGCTCCGCAGGAGAGCGGACTGATGGCGCGTTTTGGCAAATTGCTGGGAAAGCGTGAGTCACCGACCAACGCGCCGGTGCGTGGTCTGTATATGTGGGGCGGAGTCGGGCGCGGAAAAACGTGGCTGATGGATCTGTTCTTCCATAGCCTGCCGGGCGGGCGTAAACAGCGTTTGCACTTTCACCGTTTTATGCTGCGCGTCCATGAAGAGCTTACGGCCCTGCAGGGGCAGAGCGATCCGCTGGAAATCATTGCCGACCGCTTTAAGGCTGAAACGGACGTGCTGTGTTTTGACGAATTTTTTGTTTCTGACATCACCGACGCCATGCTGCTCGGCGGCCTGATGAAGGCGCTGTTTGCCCGTGGTATTACGCTGGTGGCAACCTCCAATATTCCGCCTGATGAGCTGTATCGCAACGGTTTGCAACGCACGCGCTTTCTTCCTGCCATTGATGCCATCAAACAGCATTGTGACATCATGAATGTCGATGCTGGCGTCGATTATCGTCTGCGCACCTTAACGCAGGCGCATTTGTGGTTGACACCACTGAATGACGAAACCCGCCAGCAGATGGATAAGCTCTGGCTGGCATTAGCGGGAACGAAAAGTGAACATGCGCCGACGCTGGAGATCAATCATCGTCCGATGCAGACGCTGGCCGTCGAAAACCAAACGCTGGCGGTGTCGTTCACCACGCTCTGTGTCGATGCGCGTAGTCAGCATGACTACATTGCGCTATCGCGTCTGTTTCATACGGTGCTGTTGTCTGATGTGCCGGTCATGACGACGCTGATGGAGAGCGAAGCGCGGCGTTTTATCGCACTGGTGGATGAGTTCTACGAACGCCACGTTAAGCTGGTGGTCAGTGCGGCCTCACCACTTTATGAAATTTATCAGGGCGAGCGTCTGAAGTTTGAATTTCAGCGTTGTTTGTCGCGTTTGCAGGAGATGCAAAGCGAAGAGTATCTGAAGCGGGAACATTTAGCCGGTTAAACCTGCCGCAAATCACATAAAGGGGTCGATCTTTGACCCTGACTTCTCTATAATCTTGCGACCCCACGTTACGAGAGAGTTTTTTTCCCAAAACTTTCTATGCGCCGGCATAGGCTATTCGAAGGGGTAGGTTTGCTGGACAATGTCGTGTGAACCTCAACTGACAAAACGTTTGGGTGTTCACCAACGTGTAACTTATTTATTTGGGTAAGCTTTTAATGAAAACTTTTACAGCTAAACCAGAAACCGTAAAACGCGACTGGTATGTTGTTGACGCGACCGGTAAAACTCTGGGCCGTCTGGCTTCCGAACTGGCTCTGCGCCTGCGCGGTAAGCACAAAGCGGAATATACTCCGCACGTAGATACCGGTGATTACATCATCGTTCTGAACGCTGACAAAGTTGCTGTAACTGGCAACAAGCGTACTGACAAAGTGTACTATCACCACACCGGTCACATCGGCGGTATCAAACAAGCGACCTTTGAAGAGATGATTGCTCGCCGTCCTGAGCGTGTGCTTGAAATCGCGGTTAAAGGCATGCTGCCAAAAGGCCCGCTGGGTCGTGCTATGTTCCGTAAACTGAAAGTTTACGCTGGCAACGAGCACAACCACGCGGCACAGCAACCGCAAGTTCTTGACATCTAATCGGGATTATAGGCAATGGCTGAAAATCAATACTACGGCACTGGTCGCCGCAAAAGTTCCGCAGCTCGCGTTTTCATCAAACCGGGCAGTGGTAAAATCGTAATCAACCAACGTTCTCTGGAACAGTACTTCGGTCGTGAAACTGCCCGCATGGTAGTTCGTCAGCCGCTGGAACTGGTCGACATGGTTGAGAAACTGGATCTGTACATCACTGTTAAAGGTGGTGGTATCTCTGGTCAGGCTGGTGCGATCCGTCACGGTATCACCCGCGCTCTGATGGAGTACGACGAATCCCTGCGTGGCGAACTGCGTAAAGCTGGCTTCGTTACCCGTGATGCTCGTCAGGTTGAACGTAAGAAAGTCGGTCTGCGTAAAGCACGTCGTCGTCCTCAGTTCTCCAAACGTTAATTGTACTCTGCTTCGGCAGACAACAATTTGCGAAAAAACCCGCTTCGGCGGGTTTTTTTATCGTTACTGCTCTCCGTATAACCACGGTAATCCGCTGATTGCCACCTCTTTTTCCCCATTTCAAGAATCGACTCACCACAAAGGTCACAAAATCTGGTAAACTATCATCCAATTTTCTGCCCAAATGTCCGGTATCGTTCATTTTTTGTTTGTATTTTGAACAGTAATGGCTTTCCCGAATATGGGTGACATCACTTCTGGCTGGCCACTTAGTGGCTGGTAGCAGTAAAAATTCTGAATATACCTGGAGGTTTTCATGGCTGTCGCTGCCAACAAACGTTCGGTAATGACGCTGTTTTCTGGTCCTACTGACATCTATAGCCATCAGGTCCGCATTGTGCTGGCTGAGAAAGGTGTTAGTTTCGAGATTGAGCATGTGGAGAAGGACAATCCACCGCAGGATCTGATCGACCTCAACCCGAATCAGAGCGTACCGACACTGGTGGATCGTGAGCTGACCCTGTGGGAATCTCGCATCATTATGGAATACCTGGATGAGCGCTTCCCGCATCCGCCGCTGATGCCGGTTTACCCGGTTGCGCGTGGTGAAAGCCGCCTGTACATGCAGCGTATTGAAAAAGACTGGTACACGCTGATGAATGTCATCGTGAACGGTTCTGCTTCTGAAGCCGAAGTCGCGCGTAAGCGTCTGCGCGAAGAACTGCTGGCAATTGCACCAGTATTTGGCCAGAAACCTTACTTCCTGAGCGATGAGTTCAGCCTGGTAGACTGCTACCTGGCGCCGCTGCTGTGGCGTTTACCGCAGCTGGGCATTGAATTCAACGGTGCAGGTTCGAAAGAACTGAAAGGGTACATGACTCGCGTCTTTGAACGTGATTCTTTCCTGGCTTCTCTGACTGAGCCTGAACGTGAAATGCGTCTGGGCCGGGGTTAACCTGTATGGATTTGCCACAGCTAACACCACGCCGTCCGTATCTGCTGCGCGCATTCTATGAGTGGTTGTTAGACAACCAGCTTACGCCGCACCTGGTGGTGGATGTGACGCTTCAGGACGTGCAGGTTCCTATGGAATATGCGCGTGATGGGCAAATTGTTCTGAATATCGCACCACGTGCGGTGGGTAACCTGGAACTGGCTAACGATGAAGTGCGCTTTAACGCGCGCTTCGGTGGTGTGCCGCGTCAGGTTTCTGTACCGCTGGCGGCAGTTCTGGCAATTTATGCTCGTGAAAATGGCGCCGGTACTATGTTCGAGCCGGAAGCCGCCTACGACGAAGATGTCGCCAGCTTAAATGATGACGACAACGACGCAACTGGTTTTGAAAGTGAAACGGTCATGTCGGTCATTGATGGCGATAAGCCTGACAATGGCGACGACAACGATCCGGATGACACTCCGCCGCCGCCTCGCGGTGGGCGTCCAGCGCTACGCGTAGTGAAATAAAAAACAGGCCCTTTGGGGCCTGTTCTGTTTTCTGCCTTCGGGATCAGTAAAACAGCGTGATGGTGACTATCATATTGACCACAAATCCCACCGCCATCGGGATGGCCGTACGTTTTACCACTTCAAAGGGCGATACGCCCGCAATACCTGATGTCACCACAATGACCGCTGTAATGGGGGATACCGCCCGGGCCAGCGTAGTAGCAAAATGCATCGGCATAATCATCACTACCGCAGGAATATGTAGTCCGGCGGCAATATCTGGAATCAGGCTGGCAAAAGACATAAACGGCGCGTTACCTGACCCCATGACAATCGCACAGGCGGCAATGACCACGGCCATGATGATCATCACGCCGATACCGCCAAGGCCGGAATGCTCTGCACCTTTTATTACAGCGTCGACAGTCCCGATAGTCGTCAACCCTTTCGCAAAGATCTCACCGGCGACCACCAGCGTGACAACGTTGGCAAACTGGGTTCCCATGCCGTCAAAGAAGGCCTGCACGTCATCCATCGTTTCGCGCAGATTATGTTTATGCAGGAACTCGACAAACATCGTCAGCGTCATGCTCATCAGCATGACCACCACCAGATTCAGCTCTGTTTTCATTAACCCTATATGTGCCAGGGCAAGCGAGCCCAACATCAGAAGCAACGGCATGACGGGTAGAATGGCGTAATAGAGAGGTGGCACGTTTTCCAGCGTCTTTTGTTCAGCAAATCCGTTGCTTTCCGGGAATGCTTTTTTATCAAACTGCCGCTGAACGAAAAAATGTGCAATAGCGACGGCGACGATAACGCACGATGCGACGGGTAACTGATAGTGAAAGAAGTAGGTAGCGATTTTCATGCCCGCCACCTGCGCGGCAAAAATAGAGTTGGTTTCCAGAATGCCCCATTCAATTGACATTGAAGTGGCAATGACCGCCACCGCCGATAAACGGCTCACGCCAAGACTGACCAGCGTCGGGAACAGCGTCACCATCAGCAGCATGCCTAACCCGGAAGCGCTGGTGATGAACTGCGCCATGATCTGAGCAATCACATAGGTGGCGGCAAGAACAACATAGGGTGAGCGGATTAGCTTAAGCGGGCGGCTTAACAGGCTAACCATCGCTCTGCTGGCCCCCATCCTGTCCATATAACGGGCATAACCACCTACCGCCATGATTGATAACCCTAGTCCGGCCGCCCGATTGGAAAGCATACGCAGAATTTCGTTGTAAATATCGACCAGTAGATAGCCGCTGCTCTTGTCGTTAGCGACCAGCGCGCCGTAGCCTAGCCAGACGCCGCAGATCATCAGGAAGATCCCCGCGGCTGCCAGCACTACCTGCGGTTTGTAGTTTTTGAGGATCAGGTAACCCATCGTTAATAAAACGATGACAGAGATAATGATGCCGAACATTGTTTCACTCCATGCCAGAGAAGAAGATAAATCCGGTAATAACGCGGTTGTCCAAACGGATGTTATATTTTTTCGGGCGATTTTTATGGAGTGAATATCTTATTTTTAATTCGATGCTTAAATTATTTATCGTTATAAAATAGATGGTTATGATAATTTATCACGTTCATATTCATAAATTTCACGAAGCGAATATGATTGTTTTCAATTAAATATAAGCTGAATGTTTTAGCGTAACAAAATATCTGGATGCGTTAGACCGCCAATAAGCCCGACAGTCTGATTGACCATCATTTCACCCTGCTTTCGATCCTGTGTTAGGATAAACCCGCTGTTATTTGTCACCACGACTTAGCTGAATGGGCCCTATGAACGCATTTGATTCGCAAGCTGAAGACTCTCCATCCACCATTGGCCGTAGCTTACGCAACCGCCCGCTGGCGCGTAAAAAGCTGTCTGAAATGGTTGAAGAAGAACTGGAGCAGATGATTCGTCGTCGGGAATTTGGCGAGGGCGAACAGTTGCCGTCTGAGCGGGAGCTGATGGCCTTCTTTAACGTGGGCCGTCCTTCTGTACGAGAAGCGCTGGCAGCGTTAAAACGCAAAGGTCTGGTGCAAATCAACAATGGCGAGCGCGCCCGCGTTTCGCGTCCTTCAGCTGATACCATTATCAGCGAGCTGTCCGGTATGGCGAAAGATTTCCTCGCGCATCCCGGCGGCATTGCCCACTTCGAACAGCTGCGACTGTTCTTTGAATCCAGCCTGGTACGATACGCCGCAGAACATGCGACGGATGAGCAAATCGACAGACTGGCGAAAGCACTGGAGATCAACAGCCAGTCGCTCGATGACAATACGCTGTTCATTCGCTCGGACGTTGATTTTCATCGCATACTGGCGGAGATCCCGGGCAATCCCATCTTTATGGCTATCCATGTTGCGCTGTTAGACTGGCTAATTGCCGCCCGTCCGACCGTGGCCGACCAAGAGTTGTATGAGCACAATAACGTGAGTTATCAGCAGCATATCGCTATTGTGGACGCGATTCGTCAGCGCGACCCTGAGGAAGCTGACCGCGCACTGCAAGAACATCTCAACAGCGTTTCCGCTACCTGGCACGCCTTTAGCAAAAGTAAAAAATTGCGTAAGTAATCGCGATCCTGACGATCGTTTAGTGAGGCAGATCGCACTATAAGCGTTCTGTATTGTATTGCTGCTTATTTGATCTGGTATAACAGGTATAAAGGTATGCAGTCAGATAACACTAATCATCATCAGAGGTAGCTATGGCAAGAGATTTAAAAGGCGTAATGCCAGCGTTGTTAACCCCATTCGATAGCCAACAGCGACTGGACATTGAGAGCCTGCGCCGCCTGGTGCGTTTCAACATTGGGCAAGGGATCGACGGGCTGTATGTCGGTGGGTCTACGGGTGAGGCATTTGTCCAAAACCGCGTTGAGAGAGAGCAGGTACTGGAAATTGTTGCCGAAGAAGCGAAAGGCAAGGTGACGCTGATCGCTCACGTTGGCACAGTGAGTACCGAAGAGAGCCAACAGCTGGCGAGTGCCGCGCATCGCTACGGCTTTGATGCGGTTTCAGCCGTCACACCGTTTTACTATCCGTTCAGTTTTGAAGAGCACTGCGATCACTACCGCGCAATTATTGATTCCGCTGATGGCTTGCCGATGGTGGTCTATAACATCCCGGCGCTGAGCGGCGTAAAACTGACGCTGGATCAGATCAACACGCTGGTGACGTTGCCGGGCGTTGGCGCGCTGAAGCAAACCTCAGGCGATCTCTATCAGATGGAACAGATCCGCCGCGCTCACCCCGATCTGGTGCTTTATAACGGTTATGACGAGATCTTCGCTTCTGGTCTGCTGGCGGGCGCTGATGGCGGTATCGGTAGCACTTACAACATTATGGGATGGCGTTATCAGGGAATTGTGAAAGCGCTCAAAGAAGGCGACATCCGGACGGCGCAAAAGCTGCAAACCGAGTGCAATAAGGTTATCGATCTGCTCATTAAGGTTGGCGTGTTCCGCGGCCTGAAGACGGTATTGCACTATATGGACGTGGTTTCTGTTCCGCTGTGCCGTAAACCATTTGCCCCGGTAGATGAACAATATCTGCCGGAACTGAAAGCGCTGGCCCAGCAATTAATGCTGGAACGCGACTGATTGGACGCCGGATAGCACAATACTTATCCGGCCTGCAAAAACAAGACTCGTAGGCCGGATAAGGCGAATCCGCCATCCGGCACCACAACGAAAATAAAGATCGTCGGGAGAGTAAAATGAGTACTTCTACCCAGAGCATCCCGTGGTATCGCCATCTCAATCGGGCGCAATGGCGGGCATTTTCCGCCGCCTGGCTGGGATATTTGCTTGATGGTTTTGATTTTGTATTAATCGCCCTTGTGCTGACGGAAGTACAAGGCGAATTCGGACTGACGACGGTGCAGGCGGCCAGTCTGATCTCGGCCGCTTTTATCTCCCGCTGGTTTGGCGGGTTAATGCTGGGCGCGATGGGCGACCGTTATGGACGCCGCCTGGCGATGGTCACCAGTATCATTCTGTTCTCTGTGGGGACGCTGGCCTGCGGCTTCGCGCCGGGCTACACCACCATGTTTATCGCCCGCCTGGTTATCGGTATGGGGATGGCTGGTGAGTACGGCTCCAGCGCAACTTATGTTATTGAAAGCTGGCCCAGGCACCTGCGAAACAAAGCCAGCGGCTTCCTGATTTCCGGCTTCTCTGTAGGCGCAGTGATCGCCGCCCAGGTCTACAGCCTGGTGGTCCCGGTCTGGGGATGGCGCGCGCTGTTCTTCATCGGCATTTTGCCGATTATCTTCGCCCTCTGGCTGCGTAAAAATATTCCGGAAGCGGAAGACTGGAAAGAGAAACACGAAGGCAAAGCGCCGGTACGCACGATGGTGGACATTCTCTACCGGGGCGAACATCGGGTTATCAATATTGTGATGACTCTCGCCGCCGCAACCGCGCTGTGGTTCTGCTTTGCAGGCAACCTGCAAAATGCGGCTATCGTGGCGGTCCTTGGCCTGATATGCGCGTTTATCTTCATTAGTTTTATGGTGCAAAGCAGCGGGAAACGCTGGCCGACGGGCGTCATGCTGATGGTGGTTGTGCTGTTTGCCTTCCTTTACTCATGGCCGATTCAGGCGCTGCTGCCAACCTATCTGAAAACTGAACTGCTGTATGACCCTTCCACTGTCGCCAGGGTGCTCTTCTTTAGCGGCTTTGGCGCGGCGGTCGGTTGTTGCGTCGGTGGTTTTCTTGGCGACTGGCTGGGCACGCGTAAGGCCTATGTCTGCAGTCTGCTGGCTTCGCAGTTGCTGATTATTCCAGTGTTTGCGATTGGCGGCTCAAACGTCTGGGTACTGGGTTTACTGCTGTTTTTCCAGCAAATGCTCGGTCAGGGGATCTCCGGGATCTTACCAAAACTGATTGGCGGCTATTTCGATACCGACCAGCGTGCGGCGGGTCTGGGCTTCACCTACAACGTGGGTGCATTGGGCGGGGCGCTGGCACCGATCATCGGTGCGCTGATTGCCCAACGACTGGATCTGGGCACCGCGTTGGGATCGCTCTCTTTCGGCCTGACATTTGTGGTGATCCTGCTGATTGGTCTCGATATGCCGTCTCGCGTACAGCGCTGGCTGCGGCCTGAAGCATTGCGTACGCATGATGCCATTGATGGCAAACCGTTTAGCGGGGCCGTGCCGTTCGGCGGCGACAAAAGCACCATGGTGAAATCCAAAACTTAATCCGTTTGCCCGGTCCTGCACCGGGCAATAGTCATAAGGGAATAAGCATGTCGTTACTTGAACAACTGGATATCAAGATTGCCGCGAACGGCGGGCTGATTGTCTCCTGCCAGCCTGTTCCTGACAGCCCGTTAGATAAACCGGAAATTGTTGCGGCGATGGCGCTGGCCGCGGAACAGGCTGGCGCGGTGGCGTTACGCATTGAAGGGGTGGAAAACCTGAAAGCGACCAGGGCGGTAGTTTCGGTGCCGATTATCGGCATTCTCAAACGTGACCTTGATGACTCTCCGGTTCGCATCACCGCATATCTGGAGGATGTTGATGCGCTGGCGCAGGCAGGCGCTGACATCATCGCCATCGACGGTACCGATCGCGTACGTCCGGTACCTGTAGAAACCTTACTGGCACGTATTCATCATCACCAACGCCTTGCGATGGCTGACTGTTCGTCCATGGCGGATGGCATGGCCTGCCAGAAACTCGGTGCCGAAATCATTGGTACTACACTTTCTGGTTATACCACGCCAGAAACGCCCGAAGAGCCGGATCTGGCTCTGGTGAAGTCTTTAAGCGACGCGGGTTGTCGGGTGATTGCTGAAGGACGTTACAACACGCCAGCGCAGGCCGCTGAGGCGATGCGTCATGGCGCATGGGCGGTGACAGTCGGCTCAGCCATTACCCGGCTGGAGCACATTTGCCAGTGGTACAACACAGCGCTTAAAAAGGCGGTGCTATGACCACGCTGTCGATTGATATTGGCGGCACCAAACTGGCTGTCGCGCTGGTAGACAGCAGCCTGCAAATTCAAGAGCGTCATGAATTGCCGACGCCCGCCAGCAAAACACCGGATGCTCTGCGTGCCGTGTTACAAGCACTGGTTGCGCCGCTACAGGGGCAGGCAACGCGGGTGGCGATCGCCTCAACGGGGATTATCCGCGACGGTTCTCTACTGGCGCTGAACCCGCACAACCTCGGCGGGCTGCTGCATTTTCCTCTGGTGCAAACGCTAAAAGATCTCACCGCTTTGCCGACGCTGGCAGTCAATGACGCGCAGGCCGCGGCGTGGGCTGAGTATCATGCGCTTGGCGGCGAGTACCGCGATATGGTGTTTATCACCGTCTCCACCGGTGTAGGCGGCGGGGTGGTAAGTGATGGGAAGCTGATGACCGGGATTGGCGGTCTGGCCGGGCATCTGGGACATACGCTGGCTGATCCGCATGGGCCGGTGTGCGGTTGCGGGCGTGTGGGTTGTGTCGAGGCGATCGCTTCCGGTCGTGGGATCGCGGCGGCTGCCGAAGGTACGCTTGCTGGATGCGACGCCAAAACCATTTTTAGCCGCGCCGGGCAGGGTGATGAGCAGGCCAGTCGGTTGATCCATCGTTCGGCACGTACTTTGGCAAGGCTTGTCGCCGATGTGAAGGCCACGATCGATTCCCAGATTGTGGTGATTGGCGGCAGCGTGGGGCTGGCAGAAGGGTATCTGGCGCTGGTGGAAAACTATCTGGCACAAGAGCCTTCGGCTTACCACGTAGAATTACGGGCGGCGCATTACCGTCATGACGCTGGATTACTGGGGGCCGCGCTGTTGGCCCAGGGAGATTGATTATGATGTCAGATGAGTTGCGTTCATTGCCTTCTGCCGGATTACATCCGGTCTTGCAGCAGGCGTTAACGCTGGCTGTTGCGGCGAATCCGCAGGAGAAAACGCCAGGGCGCTACGAGTTGCAGGGCGATAATATTTTTATGAATGTTATGCAATTTGCAACGCAGAGCCCGGAGCAAAAGAAAGCGGAACTGCACAGGGAATACATTGATATTCAGGTGCTGTTATCCGGTGAAGAACGCATTCTGTTCGGGATGACTGATTCTGCTCGTCAGTGCGAAGAGATGCACGTTGAGGATGATTATCAGCTGTGTAGCCAGATTGCCGATGAGCAGGCGATGGTACTGAAGCCGGGAAGATTTGTGATTTTTATGCCGGGCGAGCCGCATAAGCCGGGCTGCGTGGTACAGGCTCCGATGGACATCAAAAAGGTGGTGATCAAGGTGCGCGCCA
Organism: Citrobacter sp. RHBSTW-00986; assembly: GCF_013783065.1. Classification (NCBI taxonomy): domain Bacteria; kingdom Pseudomonadati; phylum Pseudomonadota; class Gammaproteobacteria; order Enterobacterales; family Enterobacteriaceae; genus Citrobacter; species Citrobacter sp. RHBSTW-00986. The sequence goes on from NZ_CP056200.1 coordinate 496,724, forward strand.
GTTTATTACACACCTGACGATGAGAGTGACGGTGTCGGATGGCAAGGCTTGCGCCATCCGACACCGGATATTACAACCTAGCGCTTAAACGTCACCGCTTCCGGCTGCGTCAGATGCAGCGTCGTTTGGCTCGGCACAGTCTCGGCAATGATTCGCCCGTGACGAATGGAATAACGTGCAGGCGTCTGGCGACGAACCGCGTCAAACCCATTCTCTGCCGGTAAAATCACCAGGTTCGCGGAATTCCCTACGCTCAGACCGTAGTCCTGCAGGTGCAGGGTTTTCGCGCTGTGGGTGGTGATCAGATTCAGGCCATCGTTAATTTGTCCGTATCCCATCAGCTGACACACATGTAACCCCATGTGCAGTACCTGCAGCATATTCGCGGTGCCCAGCGGATACCACGGATCGAAGACGTCATCATGGCCGAAGCAGACGTTGATCTCTGCCTCCAGCATCTCTTTGACGCGTGTAACGCCGCGGCGTTTAGGATACGTGTCAAAGCGCCCTTGCAGGTGAATATTCACCAGTGGATTCGCGACAAAGTTAATGCCGGACATTTTCAACAGGCGGAAAAGACGGGAAGCATACGCGCCGTTATAGGAGTGCATTGCCGTAGTATGGCTGGCGGTCACGCGCTCGCCCATATTGTCGCGATGGGCCAGCGCCGCGACGGTTTCAACAAAGCGTGATTGCTCATCGTCAATTTCGTCACAGTGCACGTCGATAAGTCTGTCGTATTTTTGCGCGAGGGCGAAAATTTTGTGCAACGACTCCACGCCATATTCACGCGTAAATTCAAAGTGGGGGATAGCGCCAATGACGTCGGCACCCAAACGCACGGCTTCCTCTAATAACGCTTCACCGTTGGGATAAGAAAGAATGCCCTCTTGCGGGAACGCGACAATCTGTAGCTCTACCCACGGGGCGACTTCTTGCTTCACCTCCAGCATGGCTTTCAGCGCGGTCAGCGTAGGGTCGGAAACGTCAACGTGAGTGCGGACATACTGGATGCCGTTGGCCATCTGCCACTTAAGAGTCTGCATGGCGCGCGCTTTGACGTCATCGTGAGTGAGCATTGCCTTACGTTCGGCCCAGCGCTCAATGCCTTCAAATAACGTACCAGACTGGTTCCAGCTCGGCTCCCCCGCGGTTTGCGTGGTATCCAGGTGGATATGTGGCTCTACGAACGGTGGGATTGCCAGGCCACCTTCGGCATCAAGCACTTCCCCCTGCGGCAACGTAGCTGCGTCCTGAGCCTCAATTCGGCTGAAGCGTCCGTTTTCAACCGTGAGCTGCCACAATCCTTCGCGTCCCTGTAAACGCGCCTGACGAATGGTGATGTTATTATTCTGCATGGCTGACCTCTGGTGATTTAGCAAGGCTGCGATTGAAAAGTGGATTCAGCAGGATATAGCTGAATACGCCGCCGAGTACGGCGTTGACGGGCACGATACCGGGAATATAGTGACCGGCGGCAATGCCCAGTGCAACGGACAGGATAGCTATCCAGTTTACGGAAATAAATTGTGCTTTGCTGAAGTCGGCATATCGGCGATGGTTCAGCAGATAGTCGGCGATAATCACTCCACCAATTGGAGGAATCGCTGCCGACAAAAATGTCAGCCAACCGACAAAGTTATTGTAAAGCCACAGTGCGCACAGTGTGCCGATAATACCGTTAGCCACCGACAGCGAACGGCTGGAAAGGCCGGTAATATTGGCAAATCCCAAACCTGAAGCGTAGAGCGCATTGTCGTTGGTGGTCCAGATATTCAGGCCGAGAACCACAATTGCGGGCAGCAGCAGGCCCTGAGCAATCATTACGTCAGAGATGTCCGCCTGTCCAACAGCGGCGGCACCCGCAGCGCCGAAGATAAACATCAACGAGTTGCCAAGGAAAAATGCCACCATGGCAATCAGTACCGCACCTTTGGCGTTGCGGCCAAAGCGGACAAAGTCGGCGGTTAACGTGCCTGCGCTGATAAATGAGCCGACCACCAGCGCCAGTGCGGTGGAGAAATTCAGCGGTGTCTGCGGCACTATCGCTTTTAAATGGTCTAAACCGCCGACATCGCTCACCGCCAGCCAGACGGAGTAGCTGCCAAGAACGACGATGGCAGGTACGGCGATGATAGATAAAACGGTCAGCGCCGAGATGCCAAAAAAGATAGTCAGGGTCATCAACAGACCGGAAACCGCAATCAGAACATTGACGTCAATCCCCGTCGCTTTGCCAACCGGGATAGCAAACATGGCCACACCAACGCCAAACCAGCCTACCTGTGTACCGCCTAAGAGCAGTGAGGGAAGCCATGAACCTTTCAAACCAAATGAGTAACGTGCCAGAAGGTGGGTTGAGAGCCCTGTTTTTGCGCCGATAAAACCGAGAAATGCAGTGTAAATACCGAGGAGAAGATTACCGAAGAGAACCGCAAGGAAGAAATCATTATAGGAAAGACCGGTGCCGAGTGTGCCACCGGTCCACATACTGGCGGAAAAAAATGTGAGTCCCAACATGACAAACGTTAGTGGAATCACGCCCTTCCGCGCCGCCAGAGGGACGGGGCCCTGGCTATAATTGTTGTCCTGCGACACAACGCCTCCATGAATTTTGCCCAAAAAATCCGCCGCATAATATACAGTTCTCAGAATAAAGCAAACGTTTCCGTATGTTTTTTTAGTTCTCTTTCACGGTGTTGATAGAGGGGAGGGGGCAGGGGTATTGCGAGGAATCTGGCATCTCATCAGCGTTTGAAGATGAGATGCCAGAGGACGCTTACTTACACTTCCAGGTAGTTCAGGATACCGTCTGCCGCTTTACGACCTTCGGCAATCGCGGTGACTACAAGATCCGAACCACGCACGATGTCGCCACCAGCGAAGATTTTTGGATTGCTGGTCTGGAAGGCGTTATCGCTGCGTTCCGGAGCAATAATACGGCCCTGAGAATCCAGCTCGACGCTGTGCTCTTTCAGCCACTCCATGCTGTGCGGGCGGAAGCCAAACGCCAGTACCACCGCATCAGCTGGAACAACGTGCTCGGAACCGGCGACGATCTCCGCGCGGCGACGCCCCTTCGCATCCGGTTCGCCCATTTCGGTGCGCGCCATTTTCACGCCGCACACTTTACCGTTGGCATTCACTTCCACGCCTAAAGGCTGGACGTTGAACTGGAACTCGACGCCTTCTTCACGCGCGTTTTTCACCTCGCGTTTGGAACCCGGCATGTTCTCTTCGTCGCGGCGATAGGCGCAGATTACGTGTGCCGCGTTCTGGCGAACCGAGGTCCGCACGCAGTCCATCGCGGTATCGCCACCGCCGAGAACAACGACGCGTTTGCCTTCCATGCTGATGTACGGCTCGTCACTGCTTTCGCCAAATCCCATCAACTGTTTGGTATTGGCGATCAGGAACGGCAGGGCATCAAATACGCCGGAAGCGTCTTCGTTTTCCAGCCCACCGCGCATCGACTGATAGGTACCTACACCAAGGAACACGGCATCGTAATCCTTCAGCAGATCGTTAAGCTGCACGTCGCGGCCCACTTCCACGTTTAGTTTGAACTCAATGCCCATACCAGTGAAGATTTCACGGCGACGGGTCATGACCTCTTTCTCCAGCTTGAATGCCGGGATCCCGAAGGTCAGCAGACCGCCGATTTCCGGGTGGCGGTCAAATACCACCGCCTTCACGCCGTTGCGGGTCAGCACATCAGCACAGGCCAGGCCCGCCGGACCTGCACCGATGATCGCCACGCGCTTGTCCGTCTGGCGAACGCCAGTCATATCCGGACGCCAGCCCATCTCGAACGCTTTATCGTTGATATAGCGCTCTATGTTGCCGATAGTCACCGCACCGAACTCATCGTTTAGCGTGCAGGATCCTTCACAAAGACGATCCTGCGGGCACACTCGGCCACAGACTTCCGGCAGAGTGTTAGTCTGGTGCGACAGTTCTGCCGCTTCAAAAATACGTCCCTCATTCGCCAGCTTAAGCCAGTTCGGGATGTAGTTATGTACCGGGCACTTCCACTCGCAGTACGGGTTGCCGCAGGAAAGACAGCGATCTGCCTGTGCTTTGGCCTGGCCTTCGGAAAACGGCTCGTAGATCTCGATAAATTCGATCTTACGGATCTTCAGCGGTTTCTTCGGTGGATCAACGCGCTGCAGGTCGATAAATTGGTATACGTTCTGACTCATTGCTGCTACCCCTTACTGCGCCTGCACACGCAGCTCTGCTGCGCTACGACTACGGTGACCCAACAGTGCTTTCACATCACTGGATTTCGGTTTTACCAGCGCGAATTTCGCCGAGAATGCTGGCCAGTTCGCCAGGATCTCTTCGCCGTGTGAAGAACCGGTATGTTGTACGTGCTCGGTAATCAGGCCGCGCAGGTGTTCCTCATGAATAGCCAGCGAGTCCACGCTCAGTACTTCTACCAGTTCCGGGTTCACGCGTTTGCGGAATTCACCGTCTTCGTCGAGCACATAGGCGAATCCGCCGGTCATGCCCGCACCGAAGTTGACGCCGGTTTTGCCGAGAATACACACGATGCCGCCGGTCATATATTCACAGCCGTTGTCGCCAATACCTTCAACCACGGTAATAGCGCCGGAGTTACGCACCGCAAAACGCTCACCCGCACGACCCGCAGCAAACAGGCGGCCACCGGTAGCACCATACAGGCAGGTGTTACCAATGATGCTCGCCTCATGGCTACGGAAAGCAGAGCCAACCGGAGGGCGCACTGCCAGCAGGCCGCCCGCCATGCCTTTACCGACATAGTCGTTGGCATCGCCTGTCAGATACAGCTCCACGCCGCCCGCGTTCCACACGCCGAAGCTCTGGCCTGCGGTACCGCTGAAGTGTGCTTTAATCGGGTCAGATGCCAGCCCCTGATCGCCATGCGTCTGAGCGATATAGCCCGACAGCGATGCGCCGACGGAACGGTCGGTGTTGCGGATATCGAACCAGAAGGTTTTGCTCTGGCGCTCGTCGACAAACGGTTTCGCCTGCTGTAACAGCTGGGCGTTCAGCACGCCGTTATCAAACGGCGGATTGTTTTCAGTGCAATGCAGCGCTTTACCTGGATGCGGTTCAGCGGTTTCCAGCAGACGAGACAGCTCCAGCTTCTGCTGCTTGGCGGTAAACCCTTCCAGCTCTTTGAGCAGGTCGGTACGACCAATCAGATCCACCAGACGTTTCACGCCCAGTTGCGCCATCAGCTCGCGGGTTTCGCGGGCGATAAATTCAAAGTAGTTAGTCACTTTGAACGGCAGGCCGTGATAGTGGTTCTTACGCAGTTTGTCATCCTGAGTTGCCACACCGGTTGCGCAGTTGTTCAGATGGCAAATACGCAGGTATTTACAGCCCAGCGCGACCATGGGGCCGGTGCCGAAACCGAAGCTTTCTGCACCCAAAATTGCCGCTTTAATGATATCGACGCCGGTTTTCAGACCGCCATCGACCTGCAGACGGATCTTGTGACGCAGACCGTTAGCCACCAGTGCCTGCTGGGTTTCCACCAGACCGAGTTCCCACGGGCAGCCCGCATACTTCACGGAGGAGAGCGGACTTGCACCGGTACCGCCATCGTAGCCGGCAATGGTAATCAGATCCGCATAGGCTTTCGCCACGCCGGTCGCAATAGTGCCGACGCCCGGTTCGGAAACCAGCTTCACCGAGATCATCGCTTTCGGGTTGACCTGTTTCAGGTCGAAAATCAGCTGCGCTAAGTCCTCGATAGAGTAGATATCGTGGTGCGGCGGTGGGGAGATCAGCGTCACGCCCGGCACCGAATAACGCAGTTTGGCGATGTACGGGGTGACTTTATCACCCGGTAACTGACCGCCTTCGCCCGGCTTCGCGCCTTGAGCGACTTTAATCTGAATGACATCAGCATTGACCAGGTACGCCGGGGTTACGCCAAAGCGACCGGAAGCCACCTGCTTAATGCGCGACACCTTGTTAGTGCCGTAGCGCGCCGGATCTTCGCCGCCTTCACCGGAGTTCGAGTTACCGCCGATGCTGTTCATGGCTTCGGCCAGCGCCTCGTGTGCTTCCGGGCTTAATGCCCCGATAGACATCGCTGCGGTATCAAAGCGTTTAAACAGTTCGGTTGCGGGTTCTACTTCGCTAATGCTTACGGCTTCATCGCCAGGTGTAATCGCCAGCAGATCGCGCAGCGTGGCCGCCGGACGCTCATTGACCAGCTTTGCATATTCCTGATAGTCGCTGTACTCGCCGCTTTGTACTGCCTGTTGCAGCGTGCGCACCACGTCCGGGTTGTAGGCGTGGTATTCGCCGCCGTGGACGTACTTCAGCAAACCGCCCTGGCTGATAGGCTTACGCGCCAGCCAGGCATGTTTGGAGAGGTTCAGCAGATCCTGCTGGAAGTCGGTAAAACCCGCGCCGCTGATGCGACTGACCACGCCCTGGAAGCATAAAGCCACAACATCATCGTGCAGACCAACGGCTTCAAACAACTTCGAGCAGCGGTAAGAGGCGATGGTCGAGATGCCCATTTTGGACATGATTTTGTACAGACCCTTGTTGATGCCGTTACGGTAGTTCAGCATCACAGTCCGGTAATCTTTGGCAATCGCCTGAGTGTCGATCAGACGCCCCAGCGTTTCATACGCCAGATACGGATAAATGGCCGTCGCGCCAAAACCGAGCAGAACGGCAAAATGGTGCGGGTCACGGGCGCTGGCGGTTTCAACGATGATGTTGGCGTCGCAACGCAGGCTTTGTTCTACCAGACGTGTTTGTACTGCGCCAACGGCCATCGGTGCCGGAACCGGCAAGCGGTTTTTTGCGATATTACGGTCAGAGAGCACCAGCAGCACCGTGCCGTTACGCACCATCTGTTCAGCCTTATCGCACAATGCTTTGACGGTCTCTTCGAGCGTGGTTTCCGTCACGTCGAAGGTGATATCCAGTCGGTCAGCGCGATAATGCTCCTCTTTCATGGTGGTGAGCTGGGTGAAATCGGAGTACAGCAGGATCGGCGACTTAAAGCTCAGACGGTGCGCCTGACCTTCGGCTTCGCAGAAGACGTTCATCTCACGACCGATGCTGGTGGCCAGCGACATGACGTGCGCTTCACGCAGCGGGTCGATCGGCGGGTTGGTGACCTGGGCAAACTGCTGGCGGAAGTAGTCATAAATGATGCGCGGCTGGCTGGAGAGCACGGCAAACGGGGTATCATCACCCATTGAACCGACCGCTTCCTGACCATTTTCACCGAGCACGCGGATAACGGAATCCAGCTCTTCAGCGCTGTAGTTAAACTGTTTCTGGTAGCTGGCGAGGGTGTCATCGTCCAGTTCACGGCTGCCGACCTGATCGTCAGCCAGGTCTTCGAAAGGCACCAGACGGCGGACGTTCTTCTCCATCCACTCTTTGTAGGGGTGGCGGCTTTTCAGATCGTCATCGGTTTCAGCCGAATGCAGAATGCGCCCGCTGCGGGTATCGATAACCATCAACTCCCCAGGGCCGACGCGACCTTTCTCAACCACTTCATCCGGCTGATAATCCCAGATCCCGACTTCAGAAGCGCAGGTAATCAGCTTGTCTTTGGTGATGACGTAGCGCGCCGGACGCAGGCCGTTGCGGTCAAGGTTACAGGCGGCAAAGCGACCGTCGGACATAACGATACCCGCCGGACCATCCCACGGCTCCATGTGCATGGAGTTAAAGTCGAAGAACGCGCGCAGCTCCGGGTCCATATCCGGGTTGTTCTGCCAGGCCGGCGGCACCAGTAAACGCATGGCGCGGATGATATCCATCCCGCCAGCCAGCAGCAGTTCCAGCATGTTATCCATTGAGCTGGAGTCGGAGCCGGTTTCGTTAACGAACGGTGCGGCGTCGTGCAGATCAGGGATCAGCGGCGTCTGGAATTTATAGGTACGGGCGCGCGCCCACTGGCGGTTGCCGGTGATGGTGTTGATTTCACCATTGTGCGCCAGGTAGCGAAACGGTTGCGCCAGCGGCCAGCGTGGTACGGTGTTGGTGGAGAAGCGCTGGTGGAACAGGCAGATGGCCGATTCCAGACGCAGGTCCGCCAGGTCCAGGTAAAAGCGCGGCAGATCCGCCGGCATACACAGACCTTTATAGATATTGACCAGGTTCGACAAGCTACAGACGTAGAAGTCTTTATCTTCCTGGAGGCGTTTTTCGATACGACGGCGCGCGATGAACAGGCGACGCTCCATATCACGCGGACGCCAGCCCGCAGGGGCATTAACAAAAATTTGCTCGATACGAGGCAGGGAGGAGAGCGCAATTTCACCGAGAACACCTTCGTTAGTCGGCACGTCGCGCCAGCCGACAATCGACAGGGTCTCCTGCTGTAATTCTTCTTCTACAATGCGACGAGAAGCCGCTGCCAGCTCAGCGTCTTTATTTAAAAAGATCATGCCGACGGCGTAGTTTTTGGCTAAACGCCAGCCGCGCTCTTGCGCTACGATGCGGAAAAAGCGGTCAGGTTTTTGTAACAGCAGGCCGCAACCATCGCCGGTTTTTCCATCGGCAAGAATTGCGCCACGGTGCTGCATGCGGGCCAGTGCGTGTATGGCGGTACGCACTACCTTGTGGCTAGGTTCGCCTTCTATGTGGGCGATCAGGCCGAAACCACAGTTATCCCTCTCAAGGGATTTATCGTACAACATATCAGTGAACCTCCCCAGGCTCTGCGGGATTCCCATCTGGACCGTTGCGCACGGGCACACCAAGAGCATGGCGACGGGGTTTGCGTGTCATACGCTTACCTCGCATTCGCCCTCTTTATCCTTTTCGCACAGGTCAAACAAGTTTGAGGACTTGCTTCAGAGGGAATCTCAATTACTGCATAAATATGATGAGCAGACTGCTCATCCAGAAAGCTTCCAGCGGATTTCCAAGTTATCGGGAATCCACACACAGGTCAAATGGCAATCTTATTTATGCAAAAATGTGCTATTGGGCAATTAACTTTATGAAAATATTGAAATAAAAGGGTTTTATACATTGATATAACCTGAGGAGGATGCCCTGGGAAGTGTGATCTGTCTCACTGTAAGAGAGGCCGGATATCTCTCGTCCTCCCTTTGTTTATCGATATACTTGGCATTTTATGCTGGTTTTTAGAGTTTTGGCGTCTTAAAGATACTGTTTTTACGCTGAGAGTATAAGAAGATAAAAAAAACAGCTGGATATAAGGAAAAGTAATTATATTTTGAGTGAATGGAATTTCGATTATTTTGATTTGTTATGCAATAAATAAAGGCTTGCCAGGGCGATTGATCCAGGTCATCGCCGACTGGGGCAAAAAATGGCAGGCTTTGGCCTCTTTTCAAGGCGCGGTCTACCAGATTATGCAGTTACAGAAATTAGTCAATATGTTTGGTGGGGATCTTTCTCGCCGTTATGGGCAAAAGGTTCATAAACTCACGCTGCACGGCGGATTTAGCTGTCCAAACCGTGATGGCACCATCGGACGCGGCGGATGTACTTTCTGTAATGTCGCCTCGTTTGCCGATGAAGCACAGCAGCACCATTCAATTGCCGAGCAGCTTGAGCATCAGGCGCAGTTGGTCAATCGCGCCAGACGCTATCTGGCCTATTTCCAGGCTTATACCAGCACCTTCGCGGAAGTACAGGTGCTGCGTTCGATGTATCAACAGGCGGTCAGCCAGGCCAACATCGTTGGGTTATGCGTTGGGACGCGCCCCGACTGCGTGCCGGATGCGGTACTCGATCTGCTTTGTGAGTATAAAGACCTCGGCTATGAGGTATGGCTGGAGCTCGGTCTGCAAACCGCGCATGACAAAACTCTGCACCGGATTAACCGCGGCCATGATTTTGCCTGCTATCAGAACACCACGCGGCTGGCGCGCGAGCGCGGGCTGAAAGTGTGCTCACACCTGATTGTTGGCCTGCCGGGAGAAGGACAGGCAGACTGTCTGCAAACCATGGAACGTGTGGTGGAGACGGGCGTTGACGGTATTAAGCTGCATCCGCTGCATATTGTGAAAGGCAGTACGATGGCAAAGGCCTGGGAAGCTGGACGGCTGAACGGAATTGAACTGGACGACTACACGGTTACCGCCGGGGAGATGATCCGCCATACGCCGCCAGAGGTGATTTATCATCGAATCTCTGCCAGCGCGCGTCGCCCAATGCTGTTGGCTCCGCTATGGTGTGAAAACCGCTGGACCGGGATGGTCGAACTGGATCGCTATCTCAATGCTCATGGTGTTCAAGGCTCTGCGCTTGGCACTCCGTGGATTCAGCCTGGGAGCTAACCATCCGGCAATCTGCGCCTGCTTGCCTGATGACGCTACGCTTATCAGGCCCACGTTGAATCTCTCCTCGGTCATTTCACCGATAACCTCCGCATTTCTTGCACAATCTTCAACGTCACGCTGAGAATTGAGTATTATTGTGCCAAGTTGTCGTGAAGGAACCCTCTATGAAGCAAATCCGTATGCTGGCGCAATATTACGTCGACCTGATGATGAAATTGGGTCTGGTGCGCTTTTCGCTGTTATTGGCGCTGGCGCTGGTCGTGTTGGCGATTGTGGTGCAGATGGCTGTCACCATGGTGCTGCATGGCCAGGTAGAAAGCATTGATGTTATCCGCTCTATCTTTTTTGGTCTGTTAATTACCCCCTGGGCCGTCTATTTTCTGTCAGTGGTGGTGGAGCAACTGGAAGAGTCCCGGCAACGCTTGTCACGACTGGTACAAAAGCTGGAAGAGATGCGCGAGCGCGATCTCAAGCTCAATGTGCAGTTGAAAGATAATATTGCCCAGCTTAATCAGGAAATTGTTGAGCGCGAAAAAGCCGAAGCGGAGCGCCAGGATACGTTCGAGCAGTTGAAGGTTGAAATCAAAGAGCGCGAAGAAGCGCAGATTCAGCTTGAGCAGCAGTCTTCCTTTTTACGCTCTTTCCTTGATGCCTCGCCGGATCTGGTTTTTTATCGTAATGAAGATAAAGAATTTTCCGGCTGTAACCGTGCCATGGAACTGCTGACCGGCAAGAGCGAAAAGCAGTTGGTGAATTTAAAACCGGCTGATGTTTACTCCCCTGAGGCGGCAGAAAAGGTCATTGAAACCGACGAGAAGGTGTTCCGTCATAACGTCTCGCTCACCTACGAACAGTGGCTAGACTATCCGGACGGGCGCAAAGCCTGCTTTGAAATTCGCAAAGTACCTTACTATGACCGCGTAGGTAAGCGGCATGGTCTGATGGGTTTTGGGCGCGATATTACCGAGCGTAAGCGTTATCAGGACGCGTTAGAGCGCGCCAGCCGCGATAAGACCACCTTCATTTCTACCATCAGCCACGAACTGCGCACCCCGCTTAACGGCATTGTCGGCTTAAGCCGGATTCTGCTGGATACGGATCTGACCGCTGAGCAGGAAAAATACCTGAAAACAATCCACGTCTCTGCCGTGACGCTGGGGAATATTTTCAACGATATTATCGACATGGATAAGATGGAGCGACGTAAAGTTCAGCTCGATAACCAGCCGATCGATTTCACCAGCTTTATGGCGGATCTGGAAAACCTCTCTGGCCTGCAGGCGCAGCAAAAAGGGCTGCGTTTTGTGCTTGAGCCGACGTTACCACTGCCGCATAAGGTCATTACCGACGGCACGCGTTTGCGCCAGATTCTGTGGAATCTGATCAGCAACGCCGTGAAGTTTACCCAGCAGGGGCAGGTAACCGTGCGGGCGCGCTATGACCAGGGGAATATACTGCATTTCGAAGTTGAAGATTCCGGGATCGGTATTCCGCAGGATGAGCAAGATAAAATCTTCGCCATGTATTATCAGGTTAAGGACAGCAATGGCGGCAAACCGGCAACGGGAACCGGGATTGGACTGGCCGTATCGAAGCGTCTGGCAAAAAACATGGGCGGCGATATTACGGTCTCCAGCCAGGCTGGCAAAGGCTCCATCTTTACGCTGACCGTGCATGCGCCTGCGGTAGCGGAAGAGATTGAGGACGCCTTTGAAGACGACGACATGCCGCTGCCAGCCCTGAATGTGCTGCTGGTGGAAGATATCGAACTGAACGTTATTGTCGCGCGTTCAGTGCTGGAAAAACTGGGCAACAGCGTGGATGTCGCCATGACCGGGAAAGCCGCGCTGGAAATGTTCACGCCGGGCGAATATGACCTGGTGCTGCTGGATATTCAGCTACCGGATATGACCGGTCTGGATATCTCGCGCGAGCTGACGCAAAAATACGCCCGTGAGGACCTGCCGCCGCTGGTTGCGCTTACCGCCAACGTTCTGAAAGATAAAAAAGAGTATCTGGACGCGGGAATGGACGATGTGCTGAGTAAGCCGCTGTCGGTTCCGGCGTTAACCGCCATGATCAAAAAATACTGGGATACCCGAAACAAAGAGGAGAGCACTGTGACATCTGAAGAGAGCAGTAAATCGCAAGCGCTGTTAGATATTCCTATGTTGGAACAATACCTCGAGCTGGTGGGACCGAAGTTAATAACCGACGGGCTGGCGGTGTTTGAGAAGATGATGCCGGGATATTTGAGCGTGCTGGAGTCCAATCTGACCGCACGGGATAAAAAAGGCGTTGTTGAGGAAGGCCATAAAATTAAAGGCGCGGCAGGTTCCGTGGGGCTGCGCCACCTGCAACAGTTAGGTCAGCAAATCCAGTCGCCAGATCTTCCAGCCTGGGAAGATAATGTTGCTGAATGGATTGAAGAGATGAAGCAGGAGTGGCAGCACGACGTGGCGGTATTGAAGGCCTGGGTGGCGAGCGTGGAAAAAAAATGACCCCGGCTTGACCGGGGTGCGCGAATACTGCGCCAACACCAGGGAAATCGTGGCTGCGCCGTAAATTATTATCATTGTTTACAAGGGCGCAGCCCTAATTTTCAGGCCGCACGCAGTTAAGATAGCAAATCTTAAATAATTTGTTACATGAATCAGTTAAATGTGTGAAGCGTAGCATTTAAATCATAATAACTAATATGTTTCAGCCAGTTGAGAAAGGAGTATCACGATGAAAAAAGTGGGTGTAGTGCTCAGCGGATGCGGCGTGTATGACGGCGCAGAGATCCATGAAACTGTTCTCACGCTTCTGGCGATTGCCCGCAACGGCGCTCAGGCCGTCTGTTTCGCACCGGATAAACAACAAGCGGATGTGATTAATCATCTGACCGGCGAGCCGATGCAGGAAACGCGTAATGTGCTGATTGAAGCCGCCCGTATAACACGCGGTGATATTCGCCCACTTGCTCAGGCAGTCTCAACGGAACTGGATGCGTTGATCGTGCCAGGCGGGTTTGGCGCGGCCAAAAATCTGAGCAATTTTGCCAGCCAGGGCAGTGAGTGCCGAGTTGATAGCGACTTAGCTGCGCTGGCGGTGGCTATGCATCAGGCGGGTAAGCCGCTGGGATTTATGTGCATTGCGCCTGCCATGTTACCTAAAATTTTTGACTTTCCGCTGCGTCTGACCATCGGTACTGATATTGATACGGCAGAGGTGCTGGAAGAGATGGGCGCTGAGCATGTGCCTTGTCCGGTTGATGACATTGTCGTTGATGAAGACAACAAAATCGTCACCACTCCCGCCTATATGCTGGCGCAGGACATCGCTCAGGCCGCGAGTGGTATCGATAAACTGGTATCACGTGTGCTGGTGCTGGCTGAATGAGAAAAGGAGTTACCGCCTTTCTGCGACGTATCTTTCTGCGGGCGGTCGTTGTCCTCGCCGTATTTTGGGGCGGGGGCATCGCACTTTTCAGCGTGATGCCAGTCCCTTTCTCTGCCGTGATGGTCGAGCGGCAACTGAGCGCATGGCTGTCCGGTGATTTCGGTTATGTGGCGCACTCAGACTGGGTGAGCATGGATGAGATCTCACCGTGGATGGGACTGGCGGTGATCGCCGCGGAGGACCAGAAGTTTCCCGAGCACTGGGGATTCGATGTTTCCGCCATAGAGAAAGCGCTGGCGCACAACGAACGTAATGAAAACCGTATTCGCGGGGCGTCGACGTTATCGCAACAGACGGCAAAAAACCTCTTTCTGTGGGATGGACGTAGCTGGGTGCGTAAAGGTCTCGAAGCCGGGCTAACGCTGGGTATGGAAACCGTCTGGAGCAAGAAGCGTATTCTGACCGTTTACCTGAATATTGCTGAGTTTGGTGATGGGGTTTTCGGCGTGGAGGCAGCGGCGCAGCGCTATTTCCATAAGCCAGCCAGTCGGCTGAGTCTGTCTGAAGCGGCCTTGCTGGCGGCGGTATTACCCAATCCTTTGCGTTTTAAAGCGAATGCGCCTTCTGGTTATGTACGTAGCCGTCAGGCGTGGATTATGCGCCAAATGCGCCAGCTAGGCGGTGAGTCGTTTATGCGGGAAAATAAGCTGTATTAATGGGTTTATTGCCGGATACGGATCCGGCCTACGGGAGAGTGACGTTGCCGTGTAGGTCTGATGAGCGCAGCGCTTCAGGTACTCGGCTAATCTTCATCAAACCCTGAATTAAACAGGGCAATCACCGCTGCCAGGGCTTCCACTTCCTGTGGACCCGTGGCTTCAACTTCTATCTGACGCCCTTTGGCGGAATCCAGCATCAGCAGAGCGATAACACTGTTTGCCTCGGCTTCCGTTCCTTCATCATTACGCAGCAAAACTTCTGCTTCAAAACCCTGCATCAATTCAAACAGTTTCATGGCTGGGCGAGCATGCATACCCAGCTTATTCGTGATTTCAACGGTTTGCTTCACGGTCATGATTTACGTTTTTCCAGCGTACGATGGCGTGACTGTACGTTTTTACCGCGTGAGCGGAAGTAGTCTGCCAGCTGCTCTGCAATATACACCGAACGGTGTTTCCCGCCGGTACAGCCGATAGCTACGGTGAGGTAGCTGCGGTTGTTGGTCTCCAGCATGGGTAACCATAGCTCAAGATAGCTGCGAGTCTGGTAGATAAAATTGTGTACTTCTGTGTGCCTGTCAAGGAAGGCGGCGACGGGGCGGTCAAGACCGGTCATCGGGCGCAGCTTCGGATCCCAGTGCGGGTTAGGCAGGAAGCGCACGTCAAAGACGTAATCCGCGTCAATTGGGATACCGTGTTTGAAACCAAAGGATTCGAATACCATCGTCAATTCGCGTTCACGCTTGCCCAGCAGGCGGGTACGCAACATTTCCGCCAGTTCGTGCACGGACATTTCGGAGGTATCCACGATCAGGTCAGCACGAGAGCGCAGAGGCTCCAGCAAATCGCTTTCCTTATCGATAGCGCTCTCCAGAGATAAGTTCTTGCTGGAAAGAGGATGCAGGCGACGCGTGTCGCTGTAGCGGCGAATCAGGGTGTTACGATCGGCGTCAAGGAACAGCAACTGTGGTGAGAAGCCTTCAGGCAGATTGTTCATTGCCTGCTCGAAAATCTCTGGGGACTCAGGCATGTTGCGCACATCAATGCTGACGGCCGCAGAAATCTGGCGATCGGCCAGAGTACGAGCCAGATCGGGCAACAGCACTACGGGAAGGTTATCCACGCAGTAAAAACCCATATCTTCCAGCGCTCGCAGGGCGACAGATTTTCCTGACCCCGAACGACCGCTGACGATCATCAGTACCATGTACTGTTTCTCCTCACAACGACAAAAAAGGATGCCATTGGGTTGTTATGCTTCATCCAGTCCACCTTCGGTGTCCGTGATGATTTGATACAACTCCTGGTCACTCTGTGCTGCGCGCAGGCGGCGGCAGATGGTTTTATCGGCCAGACGTTTGGCGACCAGCGACAACGTATGCAAATGCGTCTTGGTTTGGTCTGCCGGAACCAGCAGGGCGAAAAGCAGATCGACGGGTTGATTATCAATGGCGTCGAAAGCAATTGGCGTTTCAAGTTGCACAAACACGCCAACTGCGCGCATCGTGTCTTCTTCCAGCTTTCCGTGCGGGATAGCAATTCCATTACCGATGCCGGTACTGCCCATTTTTTCACGCGTCAGAATGGCTTCAAATACCACCTGAGAGGGCAAGCTGAGCTGTTTTGCCGCCAGTTCGCTGATGATTTCCAGCGCGCGTTTCTTGCTTTGGCAGTGAACGCCAGCGCGTGTACATTCCTGGTTAAGAACATTGCTCAGTTGTAGAGTCGTATCGTTATTTGTCATAATTTCACCTAAGCGCTAACTGTACAAATGGCCCGTTGTGCTACACAACAGGCCGTCCTGCACCCGCTAACTGCCCGGACAAGTTAGTGCTGTTTCAGTTTATCTTTATGTTTTGTTAACTGCCGAGCCAGTTTATCAATTAAACCGTCAATGGCGGCGTACATATCCTGACCTTCCGCGCTGGCATGAATTTCGCCACCGTTCACATGCAGTGTTGCATCCGAGATATGTGTCACCTTCTCCACTTTCAACACAATATAGACCTGATTAATCCGGTCGAAATATTGTTCTAGCTTGGCGAATTTTGTATTAACAAAATCGCGTAAGGCTTCAGTGATTTCGACGTTGTTTCCAGTGATGTTGAGCTGCATAGTGTCTTCCTTATCGGTTGGGTCAGACCAGCTGTTTGCGCTGGTTCGACGGCGGAATGGATAAAGACTCTCGGTACTTCGCAACAGTGCGGCGTGCCACCATGATACCCTGTTCTGACAGCATAGAGGTTAACTTGCTGTCACTCAGCGGTTTCGCGGGGTTTTCCGCAGCAATTAATTTCTTCACCAGTGCACGGATAGCTGTGGATGAGGCTTCGCCTCCGCCTTCAGTGTTAACGTGACTGGAAAAGAAATACTTCAATTCAAAAATGCCGCGCGGACTGTGCAGATACTTTTGCGTGGTCACTCGGGAAATGGTCGATTCGTGCATCTCGACGGCCTGGGCGATATCCGCCAGCACCATCGGTTTCATAAACTCTTCGCCTTGATCAAAGAAGGCTTGCTGCTGTTCAACGATACAGCGACTGACGCGCAGCAGCGTATCATTGCGACTTTCCAGGCTTTTAATCAGCCACTTTGCATCCTGCAGATTGCTACGAATAAACTGGCTGTCAGCGTCGTTGCGCGCGCTGTTGCACATGGCGGCGTAGTGCTGGTTAATCTGCAACCGTGGAATGCTGTCGCCGTTGAGTTCGACCACCCAGCGATCGTTATGCTTACGCACCAGTACATCCGGAATAACGTATTCTGGCTCCCCGGTCTGGATAGACTGCCCAGGTCTGGGGTCCAGGGACTGAATAAGATTGACGGCTTCTTTCAGCACATCTTCTTTCAGCCGGGTTACGCGCATCAGCGTGCGGAAGTCATGGTTGGCTAACAGATCGAGGTGATCGCTGATGATCAGGCGCGCTTCTTCCAGCCACGGCGTGGCTTTATCAAACTGGGAAAGTTGGATCAATAAGCAGTCGCGGAGATCTTTGGCCGCCACGCCCACGGGATCAAAACGCTGAATGCGTTTAAGCACGGCTTCGATTTCGTCCATACCGACGTCGTCATCGCCCATGCTTTCGAGAATATCGTCCAGGGTTACGGTGAGATAACCGGTTTCGTCTACCGCATCAACAATGGATGTCGCAATTGCGCGATCGGTATCCGAGAACGGGGTCAGCTCCACTTGCCACATCAGGTAATCCTGCAGCGATTGCGTGGTCTCACCCTGATACACAGGCAGTTCGTCGTCGATGTAATCCCCGCTGGTGCCAGAAGGCGTACCGGCGGTGTAAATTTCATCCCAACTGGCGTCAAGCGGCAGCTCCTCTGGCATCTCTTTTTGTTCGAGAGCATCTGCGGTGTCGAGGGATTCGCTGTCCTGTTTTTCCTGGGTATCAATTTCGTCGTGAAGATCGGTTTGCTCGAGCAGTGGATTACTTTCCAGCGCTTGCTGAAGTTCTTGCTGAAGTTCCAGCGTGGACAGCTGCAACAGACGGATAGCCTGTTGTAGCTGAGGCGTCATCGCCAGTTGTTGGCTAAGCCTGAGTTGCAAACCTTGCTTCATGTTCAGAGTTGTTCTCTCCTGCGGTGACGTGAAGTCTTCTACCCTATCAGAGTCTGAAGTCTTCCCCAAGGTATACGCGTTTAACGTGCTCATCCTGCAGTATTTCTGTTGGCGTGCCATGCGCGATCAGGTGGCCCTGACTCACGATGTAGGCGCGCTCACACACTGCCAGCGTTTCGCGAACGTTATGGTCGGTAATCAGCACCCCAAGCCCGCTGTCGCGCAGGTGTTCGATGATCCGTTTGATATCAATAACGGAAATCGGGTCAACACCGGCAAACGGTTCATCCAGCAGGATAAATTTCGGATTCGCGGCCAGTGCGCGGGCGATCTCCACGCGGCGTCGTTCACCACCGGAGAGCGACTGTCCCATGCTGTCACGCAGGTGTTCGATGTGGAACTCTTCCATCAGCTCGTTGGCGCGATCTTCCCGCTGCTCGCTGGTAAGATCGTCACGAATTTGCAGCACCGCCATCAGGTTATCAAACACGCTCAGGCGACGGAAAATAGACGCTTCCTGCGGCAAGTAGCCGATGCCGCGACGCGCGCGCGCATGCAGAGGCAGCAGGCTGATGTCTTCGTCATCAATGATAATGTTGCCCGCATCACGCGGAACAATGCCGACCACCATGTAAAAGGTCGTTGTCTTGCCCGCACCGTTAGGACCGAGCAGACCGACGATCTCCCCGGAGTTGACGGTCAGACTGACATCTTCCACCACACGGCGGCCCTTATAGGCTTTTGCAAGGTTCTTTGCAGTTAATGTTGCCATAACGAATCAGTTACCTTTTTTCTCTGCCGGAGCCTTGTTTTTGTCCTGCAACTGCGACGGTACCAGAACGGTGGTGACGCGTTTGCCTTTATCGCTGAAGGCCTGCATTTTCTGCTCTTTCACCAGATAGGTGATCTTATCGCCCGTGATGTTGCTATCGAGCTGTTCCAGGTAAGCCTTACCGGTGAGAACGACGAAGTCTTTCGCCAGTTCATAATGCATGTGTGAGGCGTGGCCTTTAACCGGTTTACCGTTGTCCTGCATCTGGTAAAAGGTTGCAGGATTACCGTAGCCATCAATGACTTCTTTACCGTCTTCACCGCCAGGGCGGGTTACGACGACTTTATCGGCGTTAATTTTGATGGTGCCCTGAGTCACAATCACGTTGCCAGTAAAGGTCACCACGTTGCCTTGCATATCAAGGGACTGCTGGTCCGACTCAATGTGAATCGGCTGCTCGGTATCGCCGGTGACGGCGAATGCCGGGATGCTGGCGGCCAGAAGTGCGCTGGCAAGCACAAGATTAAGGCTGAGTTTGTTTGTTTTGGATTTCATATGAGGTTCTAACCTTTTCAATCAGCTCGGCGTTCTTGCTGCGTAAGTTGCCGCGCATCTTCAGTCCGCTGGAGTTAAATGTTGTGCCATATAACGTGACGAGATCATCGGAAGTGACGTCTTGTGTCACCAGGTTAATCTGTGCGTTATCGGTCGTAATTCTGCGTAGTTGAGAGTCGGGCACCAGGGCGTTGACCTCAACATGGCCGTACAGATATAGCATCCGATCGTTGGTCAATTTGGCTTTATCAGCCTTGATCGTCCAGGTCGGTACTTTATCCTTATCAAATGTGGTTAATACCGGTTGAGTAAACCACGAAACCGCTTGTTCCGAATAATATTCAACGTTTTGCGCGATCAAGTGATAGCTCAGTGCGCCTTCGGGACTATACACAACGGTATCAGTATGTTCGCTCTTATAGGTTGGCTCGTTGTTATTTACGACGACCTCAGCGGTGTCGTCTTTGTCTGCCAGATTAATACCAATCATCACAAGGACAGCCAGCGACAGTAGAATGATAACCCAACGTCTGGTTTTGCTCATATCGATTGCCCTTTGGCCTCGTCCAGTTTGCCCTGCGCCAGGAGTAATAAATCGCAGACTTCGCGTACCGCGCCGCGTCCCCCATCGATGCGGGTGACATAATCGGCCCGCGGGATCAGCAAAGGATGAGCATCCGCCACCGCCACGCTTAATCCCACTTTTGCCATCACCGGCCAGTCGATCAGATCATCGCCAACGTACGCAACATTTTCAGGAGCGATCGCCAGTTTGCTAAGGAGATCGTTAAAGGCGACCAGTTTGTCTGACTGCCCCTGATACAAATGCGTGATCCCCAATGTGGCACAGCGATCTTCTACAAGTTTAGCCTTTCGTCCGGTAATAATGGCAACCTCGATACCGGAAGTGAGCGCACAGCGAATTCCGTAACCATCGCGGACGTTAAAAGCCTTCAGCTCTTCACCGTTGTTGCCCATATAAATCAGACCATCAGACAGTACGCCATCCACATCCAGGATCAGCAAACGGATGTTCTCTGCCCGGGTGATAACGTCTGTGCTGACGGGTCCATAACAGGTCGCAAGCGACGCACCTGCTTTACTCATTTTCTTTATCCTTGAGTTTCTTACACTACACCTGCACGCAGCAGATCATGCATATGTAACACACCAAGTAACCGGTCGCCATCAGCAACCATTACCGAGGTGATATGGCGGGACTGCATTAAGTTCAGGGCATCGACGGCAAGAATGCCCGGACGCACGCGAATGCCGCCAGGGGTCATCACATCGGCAATGCCTAACTGGCGAACATCAACGCCCATATCGAAGACGCGACGTAAATCGCCATCGGTGAAAATACCGTCAATCTTCATGTCATCATCGCAAATGACGGTCATGCCGAGATTTTTACGCGTGATCTCAAGTAAGGCGTCACGCAGGCTGGCGCTTTTAGTCACATGCGGGATCTCATCGCCCGTATGCATAATATCGTTAACGCGCAGTAAAAGCTTACGGCCTAGTGCGCCACCGGGATGAGATAACGCAAAATCTTCCGCGGTAAAGCCACGCGCTTTTAATAATGCCACGGCTAGCGCATCGCCCATCACCAGCGTTGCGGTCGTGCTGCTGGTCGGCGCCAGGCCTAACGGGCAAGCTTCCTTGGGCACTTTAACACACAGATGCACATCTGCCGCACGCGCCATGCTGCTTTCCGGACGACCGGTCATGCAGATAAGCGGTACATGAAGACGTTTTAACACCGGGATTAACGCCGCTATCTCATTGGATTCACCGGAGTTAGAGATGGCGATGACTACATCCTGCGGCGAGACCATGCCCAGATCGCCATGTGCGGCTTCGCCTGGATGCACGAAAAATGAGGGGGTGCCGGTGCTGGCAAATGTGGCTGCCATTTTCCGCCCGATATGTCCGGATTTCCCCATCCCCATCACTACAACTTTGCCCGGGCAGCTGAATATTTTCTCGCAGGCGAGAGTAAAATTTTGGTTGATGTACTGATCAAGCTCCGCCAGGCCTTCACGTTCAATTGCCAGGACTTCCTTGCCTGCTTGCTGAAAGTCAAAACCCGGTTGCAACTCTAAGTGCGACATAATGCGTTTCCAGTTATCCAACGAGAAGTGGCGATAACCAATACAGCATCGCCAGCCATATGATAAAACCGCCGGTCAGCAGCGCACCCGCGCCGCGACCAATCTGGCGCGGACGTCGCCAGCAGAGTAGTGCAAAAATTACGCTCACCAGCAGCATGACGCTATAGTCACGGGTGAAGGCCATCGGATTGACCTCACCCGGCGTAATCAGCGCCGGCAGTCCGAGGACGATAACAATATTAAAAATGTTCGCGCCGATGATGTTGCCGACGGCAATATCGTTTTCGCCTTTACGCAGACCCGCAATTGCCGTTGCCAGCTCCGGCAGGCTGGTACCAATGGCGACCACAGTCAGCCCGATGGTGAGTTCGCTCATGGCGAAGTAGTTCGCCAGTACGGTTGCGTTATCTACCACCATACGCGTTGCCATTGGCATAATAATTAGCGCAATACCCAACCACAAAAAGGCGACCGGTAATCCACCTTCGCGCGGCAGTTCCGCGATCTGCTCGCGGGTCAGGCTGTCGTTACCTTGTCGCTCAGCCAGACGGGCGATTTTAACAATGAATAACAGCCATAGCACGGCCAGAAGCAGAAGAAAGAAACCATCGCTGCGACTCAATTGCCCGTCATACAGGACCGATGCGGCTAAGATGCTTACCAGCAACATTAGCGGTAATTCACGACGCAGAACATCAGAATGCACGGTAAAAGGATGAATCAGCGCCGACAGGCCTAAAATAAGCAGTATGTTGGTAATGTTAGAGCCGATGGCGGTACCGACGGCTAAATCAAGCTGCCCGTTCATCGATGCGGCAACGGAGACAATTATCTCGGGTAACGATGTACCAATGCTGACCACGGTCATCCCGATGATAATGGGGGGAATACCGAAGTTTCGACATAAAATGGATGCGGCAAATACCAGTCGGTCGGCACCGTAGACCACCAGAAGTAAACCAATTATTAACAGCGCCGTCGCTAAAAGCATCTAAAGTCCTTTCTTCAGGTATACTCGCCGGTCCACTTGAAGGATTTCTGGAAGCCGTCACGAATTCTTAATTTTGACTTTATGCGGCTAAAAAGTAAAACAAATGCCAGCTTTCGCTAACCTGGACAGGTAATAATCTGTAAATATGTTGGGTTCAGGGCTAAATTGAGCGCCAAGCTCTTCGATCAACGAGGCAATAGTAAAGGATGAATCAATGGGTCAGTCTGTGGCGAATCTAATCGATATGCGCGATGTCAGCTTTTCCCGAGGCGACCGCTGCATCTTTGATAATATTTCCCTGACGGTGCCGCGTGGTAAGGTGACGGCGATCATGGGGCCATCAGGCATCGGCAAAACGACGCTGTTGCGTCTGATCGGCGGACAAATCTCCCCCGATAAGGGCGAGATCCTGTTTGACGGCGAAAATGTCCCGGCCATGTCCCGTTCGCGTTTATTTACCGTGCGTAAGCGCATGAGCATGCTATTCCAGTCTGGTGCGCTGTTTACTGATATGAATGTGTTTGACAACGTTGCATACCCGTTGCGCGAGCATACAACGCTGCCTGCGCCGCTGCTGAAAAGCACGGTAATGATGAAGCTCGAGGCCGTTGGCCTGCGGGGCGCGGCAAAATTAATGCCTTCTGAATTATCCGGTGGGATGGCGCGTCGTGCCGCGTTAGCACGTGCTATCGCGCTGGAGCCAGACCTTATTATGTTTGATGAGCCGTTCGTCGGCCAGGATCCCATCACCATGGGCGTGCTGGTGAAGCTGATTTCTGAACTGAACAGCGCGCTGGGCGTCACCTGCGTGGTGGTTTCCCATGATGTGCCAGAAGTGCTGAGTATTGCGGATTACGCCTATATTATGGCGGACAAAAAAATAGTGGCCTACGGTAGTGCTCAGGCGCTGCAAGAAAATGCCGATCCGCGTGTGCGTCAGTTCCTCGATGGCATTGCCGATGGACCGGTTCCGTTCCGTTACCCGGCGGGCGACTACCACATCGATTTACTCAAAACAGGGAGTTAAGCCACCCATGTTGTTAAATGCGCTGGCATCACTCGGACATCGGGGAATAAAAACCCTCAGGACGTTCGGGCGAGCCGGATTAATGTTGTTCAATGCAGTTGTCGGCAAGCCGGAGTTTCGCAAACATGCGCCGCTGCTGATACGCCAGCTCTATAATGTCGGTGTCTTATCGATGCTGATCATTATTGTTTCTGGCGTGTTCATCGGCATGGTGCTGGGGTTGCAGGGATACCTGGTGCTGACGACCTACAGTGCGGAAACCAGCCTCGGTATGCTGGTGGCGCTGTCATTGCTACGTGAGCTGGGGCCGGTGGTTGCGGCGCTGTTGTTTGCCGGGCGGGCCGGATCGGCCTTAACCGCAGAGATTGGCCTGATGCGGGCGACCGAGCAGCTTTCCAGCCTGGAAATGATGGCCGTCGATCCACTGCGCCGAGTGATCTCCCCGCGTTTTTGGGCCGGTGTCATTTCATTGCCGCTGCTGACGATTATATTTGTCGCGGTGGGGATCTGGGGTGGGTCGTTGGTTGGCGTAAGCTGGAAAGGTATTGATGCAGGCTTTTTCTGGTCGGCTATGCAAAATGCCGTCGACTGGCGTCTGGATCTGGTCAACTGCCTGATTAAGAGCGTGGTTTTTGCCATTACGGTCACCTGGATTGCATTGTTCAATGGTTATGATGCTATCCCGACCTCTGCCGGGATTAGCCGGGCAACGACACGCACCGTAGTGCACGCCTCTCTTGCCGTTCTGGGGCTGGATTTTGTGCTGACCGCACTGATGTTTGGGAATTGAGTTCATGCAAACGAAAAAAAATGAAATTTGGGTTGGGTTATTCCTGCTGGTTGCGCTGCTGGCCGCGCTGTTTGTCTGCCTGAAGGCGGCGAACGTCACCTCAATGCGTACTGAACCGACTTATACGATTTATGCGACCTTTGATAATATCGGCGGTCTGAGAGAGCGCTCTCCGGTGCGGATTGGCGGGGTCGTGGTAGGACGCGTATCGGACATCTCGTTAGATCAGAAAACGTACCTGCCGCGCGTGACGCTGGAAATTGAATCGCGTTTTAACCATATTCCTGACACCAGTTCTCTGAGCATCCGTACTTCCGGTCTGTTGGGCGAACAGTATCTGGCATTGAACGTAGGTTTTGAAGATCCTGAGCTGGGAACGTCTATCCTCAAAGATGGCGGTACGATTCAGGACACGAAATCTGCGATGGTGCTGGAAGATATGATTGGTCAGTTCCTTTACAACAGCAACAGTAAAGGTGATGACAATAAGAATTCTGGCGATGCGCCAGCCGCAACTGAAGGCAATAATGAAGCCACTACGCCTGCGGGCGCAACGAAATAATCTCAGGAGAATCGACGTATGTTTAAACGATTGATGATGGTGGCTATGCTGGTGATTGCTCCACTTAGCGCGGCAACCGCAGCGGACCAGACGAACCCGTACAAACTGATGGATGAGGCGGCGCAGAAGACGTTTGACCGTCTGAAGAACGAGCAACCTAAAATCCGTTCCAACCCGGATT
Source organism: Citrobacter sp. RHBSTW-00986 (assembly GCF_013783065.1). Taxonomy (NCBI): domain Bacteria; kingdom Pseudomonadati; phylum Pseudomonadota; class Gammaproteobacteria; order Enterobacterales; family Enterobacteriaceae; genus Citrobacter; species Citrobacter sp. RHBSTW-00986. The sequence goes on from NZ_CP056200.1 coordinate 521,682, forward strand.
ACCTGCGTCAGGTGGTCGATCAGGAACTGCTGCCTTACGTGCAGGTTAAGTATGCAGGCGCACTGGTACTTGGCCGCTACTACAAAGATGCGACCCCGGCTCAGCGTGACGCCTATTTCGCCGCATTCCGTGAATATCTGAAGCAGGCTTACGGTCAGGCGCTGGCGATGTACCACGGCCAGACCTATCAGATTGCCCCTGAGCAGCCGCTGGGTGATGCGACCATCGTGCCTATCCGCGTAACCATCATCGATCCAAACGGTCGTCCTCCGGTACGTCTGGATTTCCAGTGGCGTAAAAATTCCCAGACGGGTAACTGGCAGGCGTATGACATGATTGCTGAAGGCGTAAGTATGATCACCACCAAACAGAATGAGTGGAGCGACCTGCTGCGTACGAAAGGTATTGATGGCCTGACGGCACAGCTGAAATCTATTTCTCAGCAGAAAATCACGCTGGAAGAGAAAAAATAATGACGCAGTCACTCACCTGGATGCGTGAAGGCGACAAGCTGGTGCTGGTGGGAGAGCTGGATCAGGACGTGTTAAACCCATTATGGGATGCGCGAGTTGAGGCGATGAAAGGGGTATCCTGCATCGACCTGAACCAGATTTCCCGGGTGGATACCGGTGGTCTGGCATTACTGCTGCACCTGATTAATGAGGGCAAGCAGCAGGGGAACAGCGTTTCGCTCGCTGGCGTTAACGATAAAGTGTACACGCTGGCGCAGCTTTACAATTTGCCTGACGACGTTCTTCCGCGTTAATTTTTGTAAGCCGGATAAGGTCTTGTGCCGCCATCCGGCAAATCCTCTGCGGGGGATCTGCCACTAAAGCCTTGTCTGATTTATCAGCGGGGCTTTTTGCTTATTTATGACAGCGCCACTTTGCTCTAAGATGTTGGGCTGTTTTCACTATCTGACGAATGAAGAGCCCATGGAAAATAATGAAATTCAGAGCGTGCTGATGAATGCACTCTCCCTCCAGGAAGTCCACGTTTCTGGCGACGGCAGTCACTTTCAGGTTATTGCCGTGGGTGAGATGTTTGAAGGCATGAGCCGGGTCAAGAAACAGCAATCGGTCTATGGCCCGTTGATGGAGTACATTGCGGACAACCGCATTCATGCCGTGTCGATTAAGGCGTTTACTCCAGCGGAATGGGCGCGCGATCGCAAACTTAACGGTTTTTGAGCTACGGGTGATATGCCGGTAGCGAAGATAAATTCTTAACAGAGAACAGAATAATGGATAAATTTCGTGTTCAGGGGCCAACCAAGCTCCAGGGCGAAGTCACAATTTCAGGCGCTAAAAACGCCGCGCTGCCGATCCTGTTTGCGGCGCTGCTGGCTGAAGAACCTGTAGAGATCCAGAACGTCCCGAAACTGAAGGATGTTGACACCTCAATGAAGCTGCTGAGCCAGTTGGGGGCGAAAGTTGAGCGTAATGGTTCTGTGCACATTGATGCACGTGACGTGAACGTCTTCTGTGCGCCGTACGATCTGGTCAAAACCATGCGTGCATCCATCTGGGCGCTTGGGCCGCTGGTTGCCCGCTTTGGCCAGGGCCAGGTTTCACTGCCGGGCGGCTGCACCATCGGCGCGCGTCCGGTTGACCTGCACATTACTGGTCTGGAGCAGTTAGGCGCGACTATTAAGCTTGAAGAAGGCTATGTGAAAGCGTCAGTTGATGGCCGCCTGAAAGGCGCACATATCGTCATGGACAAAGTGAGCGTCGGCGCGACGGTCACTATCATGTGCGCAGCAACGCTTGCCGAAGGCACTACCATCATCGAAAACGCCGCGCGTGAACCGGAGATCGTGGATACCGCGAACTTCCTGATTGCGCTGGGCGCAAAAATCACAGGCCAGGGTACCGATCGTATTACCATCGAAGGCGTTGAGCGCCTCGGCGGCGGTGTGTATCGCGTTCTGCCTGACCGCATCGAAACCGGTACTTTCCTGGTCGCAGCGGCAATTTCTCGCGGCAAAATTATCTGCCGCAATGCACAACCTGACACGCTGGATGCCGTTCTGGCGAAGCTGCGTGATGCGGGAGCGGATATCGAAGTTGGTGACGACTGGATCAGCCTGGATATGCACGGTAAACGTCCGAAAGCGGTCAATGTGCGCACGGCACCGCACCCGGCGTTCCCTACCGATATGCAGGCCCAGTTCACGTTGCTGAACCTGGTGGCAGAAGGGACGGGTTTCATCACGGAAACCGTGTTTGAGAACCGCTTTATGCACGTGCCTGAGCTGAGCCGTATGGGCGCTCACGCAGAAATCGAAAGCAATACCGTGATTTGCCACGGCGTGGAAACGCTCTCCGGCGCACAGGTTATGGCGACCGATCTGCGCGCATCTGCAAGCCTCGTGCTGGCAGGGTGTATTGCTGAAGGTACGACGGTAGTCGATCGTATTTATCACATCGATCGCGGCTATGAGCGCATCGAAGATAAACTGCGCGCGCTGGGCGCAAACATTGAGCGCGTGAAAGGCGAGTAATCGTCTACGTCTCTTGTAACCCCCAGTTCTGTGAACCGGGGGTTACTACTCATCAGTGTTCATTCAGGATTCTGTTTCTCTTTGCGTCCCCTCATCATCCGCGTTCTGTCGATAAACTCATGTGTTTTTGCATCGTGATAGCGTGACGGCCAAATCACCCACGGGTCGGTTCCCAACGATCGGGCGATAATCAACTCACCTTTTGGCCATGGGCGTGTTAACGCATTGGCCAGCGTTGATGAGCTTAATCCATTTTTACGTGATTCAGCGGCCATTGAGGTCCCTTTCTTGCGCAGTCCGGCGATGATATCGGCCGGATGCCAGTCAATCAGCTTGTTTTCCATAAACTCATCTCTCCTTTGGTTATCGACTTATGGTTCCACGATCGGTTGTGGAGATACTATAACGCCCGGAGAACGAATGTTCTAAAATGTTCATGTAAAGTGTGAGTATATTCAGAATATGCCAAATTTATGCGAAGGTTGCTGGAGAGGGGGACGTGTTTATTGGAATTTATAAAAGCATCCCGTGCAGGGCACGGGATGATGAAAGATGCCGCAGGGTATTAACGGTCGCGCTGTACGGCGATATGCGCCAGACCAATCAGCGCTTCTCTCCACGGCGTATCAGGCAGTACCTGCAGCGCAGCGATGGCCTTATCAGCCTCTTCTTCTGCACGTTGGCGAGTCCACTCCAGGGAACCACAGGCGTTCATCGCTTCCAGAACAGGCTCCAGAAGGTGACGGCCATTACCCTGCTCAATAGCCTGGCGGATCATTTGTGCTTGTTCAGGGGTGCCGTGGCGCATGGCATGCAGCAGCGGCAGCGTTGGTTTGCCCTCGTTGAGGTCATCACCGACGTTTTTACCCAGTTGCTCACCATCCGCGTTGTAATCCAGCAAATCGTCAATTAACTGGAAAGCGGTACCGAGATAACGGCCATAATCCTGCAACCCTTTCTCTTGTTCTTCGCTGCAACCAGCCAGAATGCCAGAGCATTGGGCAGCCGCTTCAAACAAACGCGCGGTCTTACTGTAGATAACGCGCATATAGTTTTCTTCAGTGATGTCCGGGTCGTTGACGTTCATCAACTGTAAGACTTCACCTTCGGCGATGACGTTGACCGCTTTCGACATGACTTCCAGCACTTTCAGCGAACCGAGGCTGGTCATCATCTGAAAAGCGCGGGTATAGATAAAATCGCCGACCAGCACGCTGGCCGCATTGCCAAACGCCGCATTCGCCGTGGCTTTTCCGCGGCGCATGTCGGACTCATCCACAACATCGTCGTGCAACAGGGTCGCGGTGTGGATAAACTCGATGAGGGCTGCAATCGTAACGTGTGCATTTTGCTGGTAGCCAACTGCACGCGCGGCGAGTACGGCGATCATTGGGCGAATGCGTTTTCCGCCGCCGCTAACGATGTAGTACCCCAGTTGATTGATCAGCTGCACGTCGGAATTGAGCTGTTCAAGGATTGTCGCATTGACCCCCGCCATATCTTGCGCGGTTAACTCATTGATTTTTTCTAAATTCATCGCAAAAGCCGGGCTTCTCGCCCCGATTACCTCACTGTATCGGAAGGTAACGTCGGGTTTAGGGTTATAAATATATGCTGATTGTACTGAAAAAACGCCATAGATAAACGTTACCGTACGTGTTGTGTTTTTTTTCTTCATGTATTGACGTAGCACTTGTCAAAGGCTCGCGTTTTGCGTAATATTCGCGCCCTATTGTGAATATTTATAGCGCACTCTGAATCATCAAAAAGGTGTGCGCGGAAGCGGAGTTTTTTATGTACGCGGTTTTCCAAAGTGGTGGTAAACAACACCGAGTAAGCGAAGGTCAGACCGTTCGCCTGGAAAAGCTGGACATCGCAACTGGCGAATCTGTTGAATTCGCAGAAGTTCTGATGATCGCAAACGGTGAAGAAGTCAAAATCGGCGTTCCTTTCGTTGATGGCGGCGTTATCAAAGCTGAAGTTGTTGCTCACGGTCGTGGCGAGAAAGTTAAAATTGTTAAGTTTCGTCGTCGTAAACACTACCGTAAGCAGCAGGGCCATCGTCAGTGGTTCACTGATGTAAAAATCACTGGCATCAGCGCTTAAGTTAAGGGGAGCAGATTAAATGGCACATAAAAAGGCTGGCGGCTCGACTCGTAACGGTCGCGATTCAGAAGCTAAACGTCTGGGCGTAAAACGCTTCGGCGGTGAAACAGTTCTGGCTGGTAGCATCATCGTTCGTCAACGTGGTACTAAATTCCACGCTGGCTCCAACGTTGGTTGCGGCAAAGACCACACTCTGTTTGCTAAAGCAGACGGTAAAGTGAAATTTGAAGTGAAAGGCCCGAAAAACCGTAAATTCATCAGCATCGTTGCTGAATAAGTTTTTCGCGTCCCGGTAACGGATAAAAGCCCCGCAACACGTTGCGGGGCTTTTTACATTCGACGGCCGGTAAATACGCTCGTCGCGCCGTGATAACCCGGAAACGAGCCCTTGCAGGGAATACGGCATGAAGCAGCAGGCAGGTATTGGTATTCTGTTAGCACTCACAACGGCAGTATGTTGGGGCGCTTTGCCAATAGCGATGAAGCAAGTGCTGGAGGTGATGGAGCCTCCTACCGTGGTGTTCTACCGTTTTTTAATGGCAAGCATTGGCCTTGGCGCTATTCTTGCGGTTAAAAAAAAGCTCCCTCCGTTGCGTATTTTTCGCAAAGCGCGTTGGCTGATCCTGTTGGCTATCGCTACCGGTGGGTTGTTCGGTAACTTCATTCTGTTTAGTTCATCCTTGCAATATTTGAGCCCAACGGCTTCGCAGGTTATCGGTCAGCTGTCACCGGTTGGTATGATGATTGCCAGCGTCTTTATCCTGAAAGAAAAGATGCGCGGTACGCAGGTGATTGGCGCCATTATGCTTCTGAGCGGCCTGGTTCTGTTTTTTAATACCAGTCTGATCGAAATTTTTACCCGTCTCACCGATTACACCTGGGGCGTTATCTTTGGTGTTGGTGCGGCGATGGTCTGGGTGAGCTATGGGGTCGCGCAAAAGGTGTTATTGCGCCGTCTGGCATCACCGCAGATCCTGTTTTTACTGTACACTTTATGTACGATTGCGTTGTTGCCGTTGGCTAAACCCGGTGTCATCACGCAGCTCAGTGACTGGCAGCTGGCATGCCTTGTATTCTGCGGCCTGAATACGCTGGTAGGATACGGTGCTCTCGCGGAAGCGATGGCGCGTTGGCAGGCGGCACAGGTGAGCGCCATTATTACGCTCACTCCGCTGTTTACGTTGTTATTTTCAGATTTATTATCACTGGCCTGGCCCGATTTCTTCGCCAGACCGATGCTAAACCTATTAGGTTATCTCGGTGCGTTTATCGTGGTTGCGGGCGCGATGTATTCCGCCATTGGTCATCGAATTTGGGGCGGTTTACGTAAGCATGAAACGGTGGTTTCGCAGCCCCGCTCAGGCGAATGATTTACGGAGAGTAAAATGAAGTTTGTTGATGAAGCATCGATTCTGGTCGTTGCAGGTGATGGCGGTAATGGTTGCGTCAGCTTCCGCCGCGAAAAGTACATCCCAAAAGGCGGTCCGGACGGTGGAGACGGTGGTGATGGTGGTGACGTTTGGCTGGAAGCCGACGAAAACCTGAACACGCTGATCGATTACCGTTTTGAAAAATCATTCCGCGCGGAACGTGGACAGAATGGCGCGAGCCGTGATTGCACCGGCAAGCGTGGTAAAGATGTCACGATTAAAGTGCCTGTAGGTACGCGTGTAATCGATCAGGGCACGGGCGAAACCATGGGCGACATGACCAAACACGGTCAGCGTCTGATGGTCGCTAAAGGCGGCTGGCACGGTTTGGGCAACACCCGTTTCAAATCCTCGGTCAACCGTACTCCGCGTCAGAAAACGATGGGTACACCGGGCGATAAACGCGATCTGATGCTGGAGCTGATGTTGCTGGCGGACGTGGGGATGCTGGGCATGCCAAACGCCGGTAAATCGACGTTTATCCGTGCGGTGTCCGCGGCGAAGCCGAAAGTCGCTGACTATCCGTTCACCACTCTGGTTCCGAGCCTGGGTGTGGTGCGTATGGACAACGAAAAGAGCTTCGTGGTTGCCGACATTCCGGGTCTGATTGAAGGCGCGGCTGAAGGCGCAGGCTTGGGTATCCGCTTCCTGAAACACCTGGAACGCTGCCGCGTACTGCTACACCTCATTGATATCGATCCGATTGACGGTTCCGATCCGGTTGAAAATGCCCGTATCATTATTGGCGAGCTTGAAAAATACAGCCAGGATCTGGCGTCTAAACCGCGTTGGTTAGTGTTCAACAAAATTGATTTGCTGGACAAGGCTGAAGCGGAAGAGAAAGCGAAAGCGATCGCCGAAGCGTTAGGCTGGGAAGGTAAATATTACCTGATCTCCGCCGCCAGCCAGTTGGGCGTGAAGGATCTCTGCTGGGATGTGATGACCTTTATCATCGAGAACCCGATTGTTCAGGCTGAAGAAGCGAAACAGCCAGAGAAAGTCGAGTTCATGTGGGATGATTATCACCGCCAGCAGCTCGCTGAAGTCGAAGACGAAGCAGAAGATGACTGGGATGACGATTGGGACGAAGACGACGAAGAAGGCGTTGAGTTCATCTACAAGCGTTAATCACATTAAAAACCCCGGCCATGTTGCCGGGGTTTTGTTTCCAGGTTTCAGAAGGCCGGATTAGGTGCGTTAGCGCTGCCATCCGGCAAACATACTCAGTTATTCTGATAAATATCCTTGTATAACCGGCTCTCGAAGCGGACCAGTGGAATACGGCGATTACGCTGATCGGCTGGCTCTACCGCATAACCAGACAGATACTGCACAAATGCCATGCGCTGACCGCTTGCCGTGGTGATGAAGCCTGCCAGGTTATAGACCCCCTGCAGTGAGCCTGTCTTCGCCGATACTTTGCCATCTACGCCAGCCTGATGCAGACCCGCACGGTATTGCAAAGAGCCGTCATGGCCTGCCAGCGGCAGCATGGTGATAAAATTCAGCTCGTTATCGTGCTGAGCGATATACTGCAGCACCTGCATCATGGTTGCTGGGGCAATCAGGTTATGGCGCGAGAGCCCAGAACCGTCGGCAATAATGGTGTTGCCGATATCAATACCCGCTTGCTGACGCAGAATCTGGCGTACGGCATCAGAACCTGCTCGCCAGGTACCTGGCACGTTAAATCGTGCATGGCCAATCATACGGAAAACGGTATCAGCAATCATGTTGTCCGATTTTTTCAGCATAATCTTAAGCAGGTCGTGCAGCGGCGCCGACTGCTTACTGGCTACCACGGTCCCCGGCTCGTTGACCAGCGTCTGGCGCAGCAGAGTCCCGCTGTAAGTGATACCGGCTTGTTTTAGCTCATCTTTGATAATCGCCCCGGCATAGCTGGCGCCGTCCTGAATAGCGAATGCCAGCGGCAGCGGATCGGCTCGTTGGGGCAGGCATCCGGTCAACGTAAAGCGGTTGAGATCGCCTGGAACCACGTCCAGTTCACAATATTGCGCTTCGGCAGAGCCACGAGCGAGAGTACGCACCTGACTGAACATGGTGACCGGGTAGTAAGATGCCACGCGGATAAAGGCGAGATCGTTAGGTTTTTGCGCGCTATAGAGTGAAACCGAGAAACAGTTACGATCGACAATGGCTGCCGCGGGCGGTGCGCTAAAACACTGCGTCATGTCGTTCCAGGGCCAGCCAGGCGCTTTATCATGGCTGGCGAAAATGGAGGTGTCGATCATGACATTTCCGGCAATTTGCGTCACGCCTGATTTTTTCAGGGTTGCCACCATATTGCGAATATCCTGACGTTTTAGCGTCGGATCGGCACCAAATCGCGCCACTAAGTCACCTTTCAAAACGCCGCCTTCCACGTTGCCTTTAGTCTCAAGCGTGGTGCTAAAACGAAAGTCAGGCCCGAGCTGAATCAATGCCGCCAGCGCGGTGATCACTTTTTGTGTACTGGCCGGCAGCGCCATCTGCTGGCTATGGTAATCAATAGCAGGAGCAGGTGCGCCAACCTTCTGTACCATAAGGGCGAGGTTGGCCCCGGCAGGGAGCTGATTGATATACTCGTCGACGTTCGCAGCCTGAACGCTGAACGCTATACTGGCAGTCAATCCAATGGTAAATCTGGAAAATCGCATAATCTCGCGCTAACAACCTGGAAACAGGCCGTCATACTACGGCGCAACGCCCCAAAAAGTAAACGATGACCCATAGGGAACTCCAGGGTAAAATGATCATCAAATAGAGAATTGTAGCTGACCTGGGACCCTGAGCCCCGGGTCGGTATTTTTTTGCTTCTGACTCTGGCATGGCGTATGCCAGAGTGGGCTTAGCAGCCGGGGTGAGAGCAGCCGCCCCCTACAGGAATGTTCAAGAGGTATAACAAATGCAAGCTATCCCAATGACCTTACGTGGTGCTGAAAAACTGCGCGAAGAACTGGATTTTCTGAAATCGGTGCGCCGTCCTGAAATCATTGCCGCTATCGCAGATGCGCGCGAGCATGGCGACCTGAAAGAAAATGCAGAGTATCACGCGGCGCGCGAACAGCAGGGTTTCTGCGAAGGGCGCATTAAAGATATCGAAGCTAAACTGTCCAACGCGCAGGTTATCGACGTCACAAAAATGCCGAACAATGGTCGCGTAGTTTTCGGCGCGACGGTTACCGTGCTGAATCTCGATAACGACGAAGAGCAGACCTGGCGTATTGTCGGCGATGATGAAGCCGATTTTAAACAGAACCTGATTTCGGTGAACTCGCCTATTGCTCGTGGCCTGATCGGTAAAGAGCAGGATGACGTGGTGGTTATCAAAACGCCGGGCGGTGAAGTGGAATATGAAGTAACGAAGGTAGAATACCTGTAATTCGCATCTTGGTTAAGATGTTGATACATTGTAAAGAAAGGAAAAAGGCCGCATAGCGGCCTTTTATCAACGAAGAGAGCGTGGCATTTTGCTCTCCTGCTAGCGGAAAATCCCGCGTTTTACACAAACTTCGTGTGCAACTTTGGGATATTCTTAGCGTGGCAGCGAGATTTTACGTTCTTTAGTCGGGCGATACAGTACCAGCGTTTTACCGATGACCTGTACATTGCAGGCACCGGTTTCGCGTACGATAGCTTCCACGATCAAGGTTTTAGTATCGCGATCTTCCGAGGCGATTTTCACCTTGATAAGTTCATGGTGCTCTAACGCTTGTTCAATCTCGGCCAGTACCCCTTCGGTCAAACCATTGTTGCCAAGCATAACTACAGGCTTGAGCGGATGTGCCAGACCTTTCAGGTGCTGTTTTTGTTTAGTACTCAGATTCATCGTATATTTTTGCTTACGTTGGGATTGAAAACGGGTCATTCTACCGCCATCTCCCATATATCACCAAATAGCTGTGTAGAAATTTACACCATTGGTTACGATGAACTGCCCTTTGGGAATGTGAAATGACAGGTAAAAAGCGTTCTGCCAGCTCGAGTCGCTGGCTTCAGGAACACTTTAGCGATAAATATGTTCAGCAGGCGCAGAAAAAGGGGTTACGTTCCCGTGCCTGGTTTAAACTTGATGAAATACAGCAAAGTGACAAAATTTTTAAACCGGGGATGACGATTGTTGATCTCGGTGCTGCTCCCGGTGGCTGGTCGCAATATGCGGTTACGCAGATCGGCAACACTGGCCGCATTATCGCTTGCGATCTTTTACCTATGGATCCAATCGTTGGTGTGGACTTTCTTCAGGGCGACTTTCGTGATGAATTAGTCCTGAAAGCGTTACTTGAGCGCGTAGGTGACAGTAAAGTACAAGTTGTCATGTCTGATATGGCGCCAAATATGTGTGGAACACCGGCGGTGGATATTCCCCGGGCCATGTATCTGGTAGAGCTGGCGCTTGGAATGGCTCGTGATGTATTAGCGCCAGGTGGTAGTTTTGTAGTGAAGGTGTTCCAGGGCGAAGGCTTCGATGAGTATCTAAGAGAGATTCGCTCCCTGTTTACGAAGGTCAAAGTTCGTAAGCCGGACTCTTCTCGCGCCCGTTCGCGTGAAGTGTATATTGTAGCGACCGGGCGTAAACCATAACCGGTAGATTTCAAACGAAAGTTTGAAAGAAACTGGATATAGAGTATCCTGACGCTGTTTTTAACACAGTTGTAATATGAGGTTAATCCCTTGAGTGACATGGCGAAAAACCTAATTCTCTGGCTGGTCATTGCCGTTGTGCTGATGTCAGTATTCCAGAGCTTTGGGCCCAGCGAGTCTAATGGCCGTAAGGTTGATTACTCTACCTTCCTGCAAGAGGTCAATCAGGACCAGGTTCGTGAAGCGAAGATCAACGGACGTGAGATTAACGTTACCAAGAAAGATAGTAACCGTTACACGACCTACATTCCGGTTAACGATCCGAAGCTGCTTGATAACCTGCTGACCAAAAACGTCAAGGTTGTTGGTGAACCGCCTGAAGAGCCGAGCCTGCTGGCTTCTATCTTCATTTCCTGGTTCCCAATGCTGCTGCTGATTGGTGTCTGGATCTTCTTCATGCGTCAAATGCAGGGCGGTGGTGGCAAAGGTGCCATGTCGTTCGGTAAGAGCAAAGCGCGCATGCTGACGGAAGATCAGATCAAAACGACTTTTGCTGACGTTGCTGGTTGCGACGAAGCAAAAGAAGAAGTTGCTGAGCTGGTTGAGTATCTGCGCGAACCGAGCCGTTTCCAGAAGCTGGGCGGTAAAATCCCGAAAGGCGTCCTGATGGTCGGTCCTCCGGGTACGGGTAAAACCCTGCTGGCGAAAGCTATCGCAGGTGAAGCGAAGGTTCCTTTCTTCACCATTTCCGGTTCTGATTTCGTGGAAATGTTCGTGGGTGTCGGTGCATCTCGTGTGCGTGACATGTTCGAACAAGCCAAGAAAGCGGCACCGTGCATCATCTTCATCGATGAAATCGACGCCGTAGGTCGCCAGCGTGGTGCAGGTCTGGGCGGTGGTCACGATGAACGTGAGCAGACACTGAACCAGATGCTGGTTGAGATGGACGGCTTCGAAGGTAACGAAGGCATTATCGTTATCGCGGCAACTAACCGTCCGGACGTTCTTGACCCTGCGCTGCTGCGTCCAGGCCGTTTCGACCGTCAGGTTGTGGTTGGTCTGCCGGATGTCCGCGGTCGTGAACAGATCCTGAAAGTGCATATGCGTCGCGTACCGCTGTCTCCGGATATCGATGCGGCAATCATTGCACGTGGTACGCCTGGCTTCTCCGGTGCAGATCTCGCGAACCTGGTCAACGAAGCGGCGCTGTTTGCAGCTCGTGGCAACAAGCGTGTTGTATCGATGGTTGAATTCGAGAAAGCGAAAGACAAAATCATGATGGGTGCGGAACGTCGCTCCATGGTGATGACGGAAGCGCAGAAAGAATCTACCGCGTATCACGAAGCAGGCCACGCGATTATCGGTCGCCTGGTACCGGAACACGATCCGGTGCACAAAGTGACGATTATCCCGCGCGGTCGTGCGCTGGGTGTGACTTTCTTCCTGCCTGAAGGCGACGCAATCAGCGCCAGCCGCCAGAAACTTGAAAGTCAGATCTCCACGCTGTACGGCGGTCGTCTGGCCGAAGAGATCATCTACGGTGTTGAACATGTTTCTACCGGTGCGTCGAACGACATTAAAGTCGCGACTAACCTGGCGCGTAACATGGTTACTCAGTGGGGCTTCTCCGAGAAACTCGGTCCGTTGCTGTACGCTGAAGAAGAAGGCGAAGTGTTCCTGGGACGTTCTGTGGCGAAAGCTAAACATATGTCCGATGAAACGGCTCGTATTATCGATCAGGAAGTTAAACTGCTGATTGAGCGTAACTATGACCGTGCGCGTCGTCTGCTGAACGAAAACATGGACATTCTGCACTCGATGAAAGATGCGCTCATGAAATATGAGACCATCGATGCGCCGCAGATTGATGATCTGATGGCTCGCCGCGAGGTACGTCCGCCAGCGGGTTGGGAAGAACCGGGTTCTTCTAACAACAACTCTGGCAGCACCGGCAAGCCGAGTGCGCCGCGTCCGGTTGATGAACCGCGTGCGCCGGACTCTGGCACCATGTCAGAGCAACTGGGCGACAAATAAGTTATCGTTGATGATGACCGTGTTCTAATTTAAAACCCTGGGGCTTGCCCCGGGGTTTTTCTTATTTGTATATTCAAGATGTTATCAGGGATAAAACTATGAAACTCTTTGCTCAGGGGTCTTCACTGGATCTCAGCCATCCACACGTCATGGGGATTTTGAACGTCACGCCAGATTCCTTCTCCGATGGTGGTGCGCACAACTCTCTGGTTGAGGCGGTAAAACACGCAAACCTGATGATTAACGCTGGGGCGACTATCATTGATGTGGGTGGTGAATCCACGCGTCCAGGCGCGGCAGATGTGAGCGTGGAAGAAGAGTTGCAGCGAGTGATCCCGGTGGTGGAGGCGATTGCTCAACGTTTTGAAGTGTGGATTTCGGTCGATACTTCAAAAGCAGAAGTGATTCGCGAGTGCGCCAGAGTCGGCGCACATATCATCAATGACATTCGCTCACTCTCGGAACCTGGGGCGCTGGAAGCCGCAGCAGAAACGGGATTACCGGTTTGTCTGATGCATATGCAGGGTCAGCCGAAAACCATGCAGGAAGCACCAAAGTACGAGGATGTTTTTGCTGATGTAAACCGTTACTTTGTTGAACAAATAGCACGCTGCGAGCGGGCTGGAATCACAAAAGATAAATTGTTGCTCGACCCTGGGTTCGGATTTGGTAAAAATCTCTCTCATAACTACACATTACTGGCACGTTTGGCTGAGTTTCATCATTTTAATCTGCCATTGCTGGTTGGAATGTCACGAAAATCAATGGTTGGCCAGTTGTTGAATGTGGGGCCATCCGAACGCTTGAGCGGGAGCCTTGCGTGCGCGGTCATTGCGGCAATGCAGGGGGCGCATATCGTTCGTGTCCATGACGTCAAAGAAACCGTAGAAGCGATGCGTGTGGTGGAAGCCACATTGTCTGCAAAGGAAAATAAACGCTATGAGTAATCGTAAATATTTTGGCACCGATGGGATCCGTGGTCGCGTAGGCGACGCCCCAATTACCCCTGACTTTGTGCTCAAACTGGGTTGGGCTGCAGGAAAAGTGCTGGCACGTCATGGTTCACGTAAAATTATTATCGGCAAAGATACGCGTATTTCTGGCTATATGCTGGAGTCCGCACTGGAAGCGGGTCTGGCTGCCGCCGGACTGTCGGCTTCTTTCACGGGCCCAATGCCAACACCCGCCATTGCGTATCTGACGCGCGCCTTCCGTGCTGAAGCTGGGATTGTTATCTCCGCTTCGCACAACCCGTACTATGACAACGGGATTAAATTCTTCTCCATCGATGGGACCAAACTGCCGGATGCGGTTGAAGAAGCTATCGAAGCCGAAATGGAAAAAGCGATCACCTGCGTGGACTCGGCTGACCTGGGTAAAGCTACCCGTATCGTTGATGCTGCCGGTCGTTATATCGAGTTTTGCAAAGGCACCTTCCCGAATGAATTGAGTCTGAGTGAGCTTAAAATTGTGGTGGATTGCGCTAATGGTGCGACGTACCACATTGCGCCAAATGTACTGCGTGAGCTGGGCGCAAACGTGATTGCTATTGGCTGTGAGCCAAACGGTGTGAATATCAATGAAGAAGTCGGCGCTACCGACGTCCGTGGCCTGCAGGCGCGCGTGATGGCGGAAAAAGCTGATCTGGGTATTGCGCTGGATGGTGACGGCGACCGCGTCATTATGGTTGACCACGAAGGCAATAAGGTCGATGGCGATCAGATCATGTACATCATTGCCCGTGAAGCCCTGCGTCAGGGGCAACTGCGCGGTGGCGCGGTAGGCACGCTGATGAGCAATATGGGCCTCGAGCTGGCGCTGAAACAGTTGGGTATTCCGTTTGCCCGTGCGAAAGTCGGCGACCGCTACGTACTGGAAAAAATGCAGGAAAAAGGCTGGCGTATCGGTGCTGAAAACTCAGGCCATGTGATCCTGCTGGACAAAACCACCACCGGTGACGGTATCGTTGCAGGTCTGCAGGTACTGGCGGCGATGGTGCGTAACCATATGAGTTTGCACGACCTGTGCAGCGGCATGAAAATGTTCCCGCAACTGCTGGTTAACGTACGTTACACCGCAGGTAGCGGCGATCCGCTGGAACATGAAAACGTGAAAGCGGTGATGGCTGAAGTTGAAGCTGCACTGGGCAATCGCGGACGTGTTCTGCTGCGTAAGTCAGGTACTGAACCGTTAATTCGCGTGATGGTTGAAGGTGAAGATGAAGCGCAGGTGACTGAATTCGCTCACCGTATTGCCGATGCCGTCAAAGCGGTGTAATCACTAAAGACAGTGAAAACCGGAGTCTGGGACTCCGGTTTTTTATTACTGTACGGGAAGCGACTGTTTATGTCGGCGCTGCCAGAAGTAACCACCGATCATTAATATTACAAGGACTGCCAGCCACGGCAGAACCGCCAGCAAATGCCCTGACCGGGCAAAGGTCAGCACAATCATCAGTAACCAACCGCCCAGCATCGGAATCGCGGTGCGCTTAACAATGTCCACAGGTGAGACGCCTGCAATTCCCGCGATAGCAATGATGACGCCGGAAATGGGGGATAACGTACGACCAATACCCGCCGATATCTGGATAGGCAACATCATGACTGCGATGTCGCTACCGATATGACGGCTGATGTCCGGTACCATCGGGGCGAAGGAGAAAAACGCCGCATTTCCTGAGCCCATTAGCGCTGAAATTGCAAAGGTGATAAGGGTCATCAGCAGGATAATAGAGGCGGCGCTGAGGCCAAATTCACCGGAAAGCGACAGCAGCGCATCGACGGCGCCAATGGCTTTCAGTCCGGCTGAAAAGACTTCACCGGCGATAATCAGCGTGACGACGGTGGCAAAAACGCTGCCCATGCTGTCAAAGACTTTTTGTACGCCTGCCATCACCTCGCGCGCCTTACGATGACGGCAATACTCACAAACCAGGGTAATGGCGAGGCTTATCAGTACGGCGGTATCCAGCGTAATTTTGAGCGAACTGAATACTAAATCACTGCACACCAGCATCAACACCAGCGGCAACATGGGCAGAAAAAGCCAGGCGATCGGTGCTTCAGTTTCATCGGTCGACGTTAATGTCTGCATCTGCTGAGCCACACCGTCACCGCTTTCCCGATGGTCGAAAAAGCGTTGCACAACAATATGTAGCAGGGCGATGAACAGAATAACGGGGACGACGATCGGCAACTGATCCTGCACGAAATAGTTCACCACCTCGATGCCTGCAGTTTTGGCGGCGAGAACCGAGTTGCCGGAACCTGGACCAAATTCAACCGCACAGGTACTGGCGATAACGGCGGCAACGGCAGCGCGGCTACAGCCAAGACGGGTCAGCAGCGGGTAGAGCGTCGCCATCAACAGCAGACCCAGCCCGGTGGCGCTGCTGATAAACAGCGACAGGAATTGACCCAGCAACAGCGCCAGCCCCAACAGCAGATACGGTGAGTTCAGGCGTTGCAAAGGGCGAGATGTCACCCGAACCAGCACCTGGCTTGCGCCAATGGCCGACATATATGTAGCGAAACCACCAATCAGCATAATTTGCAGCCCAAGGCCGCCGAGGCGCACGCTCAGGGTATCGCGAATAAACTCGAAGGCATCAAAGGGGCCGAATCCGGTGTTTTTTTTCACCAGGTCACTGAGCGTGGTCATCCCGCTAAAATGCGCGATAAGCAGCAGCACAATCCCGGTCAACAGCAACACTGACTGGGGGTGATATTTTTTGAGGATCAGACGTCCAGCAAAAATGATGGCAATTAGCGCCAGTAATAATGACATTCTTGCCCCCTTACTCGAAGTTGCCAGTAACCAGACACTCGCCATCCCGCAGCAACGGCTTACCCGCAGCGAACAGATGGGCCAGCGAGAGGTCATCATTGAGTACACAGATATCGGCACGTTCCCCGGCGCAGAGCACGCCGCCGGAAATACCCAGCGAGCGCGCAACGTTTGCCGTCAACATCGCGATCGCTTGTGGCACTGGGATCCCCACATCAATCAGACGAGGAAGAAGATTAAGGTTACCTGCGACCGGTGCCGCGCTTAAGCCTTCCACAATACCCTGGGCGTTAAAGCGCGGAACGCTGCCATTACCATCAGAGCTGATCGTGATGCGATCGGCTGGAACCTGGGCTTCCAGAGCGTGGAGGATTGCCTGCTCCTGAGGCATAAAGCGACTACCGCCAGACGTAACGTCGATATGGCCGCCACGATGAGCGAACGCAATCGCCTGTTCGAACAAGGGCGCTGTTCTCGCAACATGGGTCGGTGAAATGTGGTGAATCGGAATGCCTGCATCACACAGCTCATTAAGCTGCGACATCCCTTCCGGCAGATTTCCCAGATGTACATGCAGTAACCCTTTTTTGCCTGCCAGCAGGGAAGCCACGCGGATATCGCTTACTATTCTCAGCAACTCCTGGAAAGAGGGGTAAGAACCACGGTGATCGGCGAGGGCGATTTTGACGCCAAGAATCGCCGGAATGAAGGTCATGTCATCGCGGATGGATCGCGTAATGGTTGGGCTGGGTACCGCGTAGGCTCCCGTATGCATAAATGCGCGTAATCCTTCAAGGTTGAGAGACTGCATTTTGGCGTAGAGGTCTTTGGGCGAACGAGAAATGGCATCGGTACCTAACACGCCGACAACCGTGGTAATACCTGCCTGAATCAGATCGCGTAGCTTGACGGCTGGCGTTCGGCTGGCAAATCCAGCCTCGCCACCGCCACCGGTAAGATGGACATGTTGATCGATTATGCCTGGGATAACCCATTTGCCATGACAATCGATGACCTCGTCGACGCCATCAAACAGGGAAATATCTTTTTCTACCGCCACAATTCGGTCGGCATGAATGAGCAGGGAGCAGAGGCCTAAATCCTCGGGAGAAAAAACACGGGCATTGGTCAATAAAGTAAACATATCGGTCCTGTCAAACGTCGTGGGTGAGAGTCGGCAGGTGAAAAGGAATATTGTTGTTATGATGCCCACCATAAAGCCATTACTATAACTATGACTATTACCGATTTGGTATTGGAGGATGCGGTTATGGCATGGTGGAGAGTTCAACGTGGATTGTAAGTGGCTGGAAGATTTTCTGGCATTGAGTCAGCATGGAAACTACTCTCAGGCCGCGGCGCAGCGGCATATTACTCAACCTGCACTCAGTCGGCGTATAAAGGCGCTGGAAGAGGTGTTAGGGGTGCCGTTGTTTGACCGGACCACGACCCCCGTTACGCTGACACGCTACGGTGAACGCTTTGAACCCTATGCCCGGCACGTCCTCAGTACACTAACAGAGGCGCGCCACGAGCTATCGGCGATGACGCCAGCAACGGACAATACGCTGGTGATGGTTAGCCTGCATACGCTGTCGGTGAATATCCTGCCGGATATGATCAACTATCTGCGACAGAGCGAACCGCAGTTAAATTTTACGGTTAATGCCAGTATTCAGGGGATAGACAACCATTTTAACGCCTTGATAGATAGGCAAATCGATCTGCTGGTGACCTACGATTTACCGTCTTCGCAGCCGGGGCTGGAGATTGCCGGAGGGTTAAAACGTTCACTATGGCGGTATGAGCGATTTATACCGGTTATTTCTGCGCAGTTGGCTAATGCGCTTAACGCTCCGCATGTGCCGCTCCCATGGCTATGCTATAGCGATTACACCTTTGTCAGACGCATTATTGAGCCAGCTGAACAACGCGTCCGCCCACGTCTGAAAAAAGTGTTTGAGAGTGGTTTAAGCGAAACGATACGAGAAATGGTGCTGCGGCATATGGGAATGGCATGGTTACCCGAATCGATGGTGGCGGAAGAGTTGGTGAACCAGCAAATTATTCACTGCTGGCCAGAAAACGCTGACCTGATTTGTGAAATTCCCGTTGTGGTATGGGCGAATCTTGACGATCAACGCGCCGTCATGCAGAGATGCTGGGAGAAGTTGCTGCGTTTTTGATTGATATGGCGATTTTTTCCGCAGTTGATACAATGCCAACAAATTGCCCTTGCGAAGGTTATTCGCTTTGGTTAGTATTCACACCCGCTTCAGTGGGAAACAGTAAACATTCCCGCTTTAATGGTCGAAGCATTGTACGCGGCAAATCCGCAAGGAACAGGTTGATTATGCACGAAGCTCTTTTAGTAGTTTTCCTTATTGTGGCAATTGGCCTGGTAGGCTTGATCATGCTGCAGCAAGGCAAAGGCGCTGATATGGGAGCCTCTTTTGGCGCAGGCGCTTCTGGTACTCTGTTTGGTTCAAGTGGTTCTGGTAACTTCATGACCCGCATGACAGCTGTATTGGGAACCTTGTTCTTCATCATCAGTCTGGTGCTGGGTAACATGAACAGCAATAAGACCAATAAAGGAAGTGAGTGGGAAAATCTGAGTGCACCGGCGAAAACCGAGCAAACTCAGCCAGCTGCTCCGGCTCAGCCGACCAGCGATATCCCACGCTAAGTATTCTGTACCGAGGTGGTGGAATTGGTAGACACGCTACCTTGAGGTGGTAGTGCCCTAACGGGCTTGTGGGTTCGAGTCCCATCCTCGGTACCAAATTCCAAAAAAAAGACGCTGCAAAGCGTCTTTTTTTTCGTCTGTCATTTGTGGTAGTTCTGTAGGTCGGATAAGACATTTAGGACGCCGTCCGACTATTACAATACCTGATGATGCCAGGCTTATCAGGCCCCCAGGGTAACAGAACATCCCTATTTTCTGCGCATAAAAAAGGCCGCTTTCGCGGCCTGAAGATGATGAATATTTACTTTGCCTTGTTTTCCAGATTCTCAACCTGCGGCAGGCCGGTTGTGGAAGAGGCGGTCAGCAGGCCAGACTGCGCATAACCGAACAGCTTCTCGCGGGTATCAGTGATATCCAGATTACGCATGGTCAACTGACCGATACGATCATCCGGAGAGAATACTGAGTCGCCTTTTTCCATCGTCAGACGTTCTGGTTTGTAAGTCAGATTGTCAGACACGGTGTTGAGGATGGAGTAATCATTACCGCGACGCAGTTCCAGCGTCACTTCACCCGTAATCTGGCTGGCAACCCAACGCTGCAGACCGTCACGCAGCATCAGCGCCTGAGAGTCAAACCAGCGGCCCTGATACAACAGACGACCAAGCTGGCGACCGTGCGCGTGATACTGCTCGATGGTGTCTTCGTTGTGAATCCCGGTCAGCAAACGCTCATAGGCGATGTGCAGCAATGCCATCCCCGGAGCTTCGTAGATGCCCCGGCTTTTCGCTTCAATGATACGGTTTTCAATCTGATCGCTCATACCCAGACCGTGACGGCCGCCGATGCGGTTGGCTTCCAGCATCATCTCAACGTCGTCGCTGAAGGTTTTACCGTTCAGCGCAACCGGATGACCCTGCTCAAAACGCACGGTGACTTCTTCTGCCGGGATCTTCACGCTCTCATCCCAGAATTTCACGCCCATGATCGGGTTGACGATTTTGACGCTGGAGTTCAGAAACTCGAGGTCTTTTGCTTCGTGGGTCGCCCCGAGCATATTGGAGTCCGTGGAGTACGCTTTCTCAACGGACATCTTGTAGTCGAAACCACAGGCAATCATAAATTCGGACATCTCATGGCGACCGCCGAGTTCATCGATAAAATCGGTATCCAGCCATGGTTTGTAAATCTGCAGTTCGGCGTTGGTCAGCAGACCGTAACGATAGAAACGTTCAATATCGTTACCTTTATAGGTGCTACCGTCACCCCAGATATTAACGCCATCTTCTTTCATGGCCGCAACCAGCATGGTGCCGGTGACAGCACGGCCCAGCGGAGTGGTATTGAAATAGGTCAGTCCGCCGGTGGTGTTGTGGAATGCACCGCACTGAATCGCAGCAATCCCTTCGGCAACCAGCTGCTTACGGCAATCTACCAGGCGAGCATTCTCAGCACCATATTCCATTGCACGGCGAGGAATGGCGTCATAGTCATCCTCATCCGGCTGGCCCAAATTCGCAGTATATGCATATGGGACAGCCCCTTTTTGTCGCATCCACAGCAGTGCTGCACTGGTGTCCAGGCCGCCGGAAAAAGCGATACCAATACGTTGACCTACCGGGAGATGCTTGAGAATCGTCGTCATAAAATAAAACCCTGCTTGATAGACTGGTGAAGAGGTCGGTTTATTATACTAATTGCATTTTTATGCAAAATAAGTGAGTTTTCATTTAATCATCTTTTCTGGATGACAGGAAGAGTTTAGTGATAATTTCGTTAAATAACGGCGCGGGTGACACATTTATCTGGTCGAATATTCGCTGGACAGCATTCATTGATTTGCATAGTCGTAACAAGGTTGACATACCGCATAGTGAATCAATATACTGTGCGCAGATTTTACGTCCCGTCCTCGGTACCAAATCCCAGCAGTATTTGCATTTTTTACCCAAAACGAGTAAAATTTGCCACGTTTCAGGCGCGGGGTGGAGCAGCCTGGTAGCTCGTCGGGCTCATAACCCGAAGGTCGTCGGTTCAAATCCGGCCCCCGCAACCACTTTCCCTTAGAGTTCTTTTTCAAATATACTGTGAAGACTTAGGCCTTCGTAGCTGGATTTGAAAAAAATTCTTTCGGAAGGTTTTCCGAACCGCAGGTGCGGTTATAGGGTTCAGTTATATAAAGCCCCGATTTATCGGGGTTTTTTGTTATCTGACTACAGAATAACTGGGCTTTAGGCCCTTTTTTTATGTCTTGGGGGTGGGCTTGTCCACATTAGAGCAAAAATTAACAGAGATGATTACAGCGCCAGTTGAAGCCCTGGGCTACGAGTTGGTCGGCATCGAATTTATTCGTGGTCGCACATCCACACTGCGCATCTATATTGATAGTGAAGATGGCATCAATGTTGATGATTGTGCTGATGTGAGCCATCAGGTAAGCGCCGTGATGGATGTCGAAGACCCAATCACCGTTGCCTACAACCTGGAAGTCTCCTCTCCGGGTCTCGACCGTCCTCTGTTCACAGCTGAACACTACGTGCGTTTCCTGGGTGAAGAAGTGACGCTGGTTCTTCGTATGGCGGTACAAAACCGTCGTAAATGGCAGGGCGTTATCAAAGCGGTGGATGGTGAGATGATCACGGTCACAGTCGAAGGTAAAGATGAAGTGTTCGCGCTGAGTAATATCCAGAAGGCGAACCTGGTTCCCCACTTTTAACAGTCTGGATTGAGGTGAAAAGCCCGCGATGAACAAAGAAATTTTGGCTGTTGTTGAAGCCGTATCCAACGAAAAAGCGCTGCCACGCGAGAAAATTTTTGAAGCGCTGGAAAGTGCGCTGGCTACAGCAACAAAGAAAAAATATGAGCAAGAGATCGACGTTCGCGTAGAAATCGATCGTAAAAGCGGTGATTTCGATACCTTTCGTCGTTGGGTAATCGTAGAAGAAGTTACTCAGCCGACCAAAGAAATTACGCTGGAAGCGGCACGCTTCGAAGACGAAAGTCTGAACGTGGGCGAATATGTTGAAGATCAGATTGAATCTGTCACCTTTGACCGTATCACCACCCAGACCGCGAAACAGGTTATCGTACAGAAAGTACGTGAAGCCGAACGCGCAATGGTTGTCGATCAGTTCCGCGAACACGAAGGCGAAATCGTCACCGGTGTGGTGAAGAAAGTTAACCGCGACAACATTTCTCTGGATCTGGGCAGCAATGCTGAAGCCGTGATCCTGCGTGAAGACATGCTGCCGCGTGAAAACTTCCGCCCAGGTGACCGTATTCGTGGCGTTCTTTACTCTGTACGCCCGGAAGCGCGCGGTGCGCAGCTGTTCGTAACCCGTTCCAAACCGGAAATGCTGATAGAGCTGTTCCGCATTGAAGTGCCGGAAATTGGCGAAGAAGTGATCGAAATTAAAGCGGCTGCTCGCGATCCGGGTTCACGTGCGAAAATCGCCGTTAAGACCAACGACAAGCGTATTGATCCGGTCGGTGCCTGTGTGGGTATGCGCGGTGCGCGCGTTCAGGCGGTTTCTACCGAACTGGGCGGTGAGCGTATCGATATTGTCCTGTGGGATGATAATCCGGCGCAGTTCGTGATTAACGCAATGGCGCCAGCAGACGTCGCTTCTATCGTGGTGGATGAAGACAAACACACCATGGATATCGCGGTTGAAGCCGGTAATCTGGCTCAGGCGATTGGACGTAATGGTCAGAACGTCCGCCTGGCTTCACAACTGAGCGGTTGGGAACTCAACGTGATGACCGTTGATGACCTGCAGGCGAAGCATCAGGCTGAAGCACATGCAGCCATTGATACCTTCACCAAATATCTCGATATCGATGAAGATTTCGCGACAGTTCTGGTGGAAGAAGGTTTTGCGACGCTGGAAGAACTGGCCTACGTGCCAATGAAAGAGCTGCTGGAAATTGACGGCCTGGATGAACAGACCGTTGAAGCGCTGCGCGAGCGTGCTAAAAACGCACTGACCACTCTGGCACTGGCCCAGGAAGAAAGTCTCGGTGATAACAAACCGGCTGACGATCTGCTGAATCTGGAAGG
Source organism: Citrobacter sp. RHBSTW-00986 (assembly GCF_013783065.1). Classification (NCBI taxonomy): domain Bacteria; kingdom Pseudomonadati; phylum Pseudomonadota; class Gammaproteobacteria; order Enterobacterales; family Enterobacteriaceae; genus Citrobacter; species Citrobacter sp. RHBSTW-00986. The sequence continues at coordinate 544,874 of NZ_CP056200.1, forward strand.
ATTGGATCGTGAGATGGCCTTCAAACTGGCTGCCCGTGGTGTTTGTACGCTGGAAGATCTCGCTGAACAGGGCATTGATGATCTGGCTGATATCGAAGGGTTGACCGACGAAAAAGCCGGTGAGCTGATTATGGCTGCCCGTAATATTTGCTGGTTCGGCGACGAAGCGTAATAAACTGTAGCAGGAAGGAACAGTATGACAGATGTAACCGTAAAAACGCTGGCTGCAGAGATACAGACCTCCGTGGATCGCCTGGTACAGCAATTTGCTGATGCAGGTATCCCGAAGTCTGCTGACGACTCTGTGTCCGCACAAGAGAAACAAACCTTACTGGCGCATCTGAACCGTGAAAACGGCTCAGCGCCCGATAAGTTGACATTGCAGCGTAAAACGCGCAGTACTCTCAATATTCCAGGTACCGGTGGAAAAAGCAAATCGGTACAAATCGAAGTCCGCAAGACACGCACCTTTGTGAAACGCGATCCGCAAGAGGCTGAACGCCTTGCCGCGGAAGAGCAGGCGCAGCGTGAAGCGGAAGAGCAAGCCCGTCGTGAGGCAGAAGAAGCTGCCAAACGCGAGGCGCAACAAAAAGCCGAACGTGAGGCCGCAGAACAAGCTAAGCGTGAAGCCGCTGATAAAGCGAAACGTGAAGCTGCGGAAAAAGACAAAGTGAGCAATCAACAGACCGACGATATGACTAAAACCGCCCAGGCCGAAAAAGCCCGCCGTGAAAATGAAGCCGCAGAACTGAAGCGTAAAGCGGAAGAAGAAGCACGTCGCAAGCTTGAAGAAGAAGCGCGCCGCGTAGCGGAAGAAGCTCGCCGTATGGCGGAAGAAAACGAGAAGAATGGTGTGAATAACGCTGAACCTGTTGAAGATACCAGCGATTATCACGTCACCACCTCTCAGCATGCTCGCCAGGCAGAAGACGAGAACGATCGTGAAGTAGAAGGCGGTCGTGGTCGTACTCGCAGCACGAAAGCAGCGCGTCCGGCGAAGAAAGGTAACAAACACGCTGAATCTAAAGCTGACCGTGAAGAAGCGCGTGCAGCGGTTCGCGGCGGTAAAGGCGGTAAGCAGCGTAAAGGTTCCGCTCTGCAGCAGGGCTTCCAGAAGCCGGCTCAGGCCGTTAACCGTGACGTTGTGATCGGCGAAACCATCACCGTTGGCGATCTGGCGAACAAGATGGCAGTCAAAGGTTCTCAGGTCATCAAAGCGATGATGAAGCTGGGCGCAATGGCGACCATTAACCAGGTCATCGACCAGGAAACCGCACAGCTGGTTGCCGAAGAGATGGGTCACAAAGTTATCCTGCGTCGTGAAAACGAGCTGGAAGAAGCAGTAATGAGCGACCGTGACACCGGCGCTGCGGCAGAACCGCGCGCACCGGTAGTGACCATCATGGGTCACGTTGACCACGGTAAAACGTCTCTGCTGGACTACATTCGCTCCACGAAAGTTGCCTCTGGCGAAGCGGGCGGCATTACTCAGCACATCGGTGCGTACCATGTTGAAACTGACAACGGTATGATCACCTTCCTGGATACCCCGGGTCACGCCGCGTTTACCTCCATGCGTGCTCGTGGTGCTCAGGCAACGGATATCGTTGTTCTGGTTGTTGCAGCAGATGACGGCGTGATGCCGCAGACTATCGAAGCTATCCAGCACGCGAAAGCGGCAGGTGTGCCGGTAGTGGTTGCAGTCAACAAAATCGATAAACCAGAAGCGGATCCAGATCGCGTTAAAAACGAACTGTCCCAGTACGGCATCATGCCGGAAGATTGGGGCGGCGAGAGCCAGTTCGTCCACGTTTCTGCGAAAGCGGGTACCGGTATCGACGAACTGCTGGATGCTATCCTGCTGCAGGCCGAAGTACTGGAACTGAAAGCTGTGCGTAAAGGTATGGCGAGCGGTGCGGTTATCGAATCCTTCCTGGATAAAGGTCGTGGTCCGGTTGCTACCGTGCTGGTACGTGAAGGTACGCTGAACAAAGGCGACATCGTACTGTGTGGTTTCGAATACGGCCGTGTTCGTGCGATGCGTAACGAACTGGGTCAGGAAGTACTGGAAGCGGGTCCATCCATTCCGGTGGAAATCCTGGGTCTGTCCGGTGTTCCGGCTGCGGGTGACGAAGTTACCGTTGTTCGTGACGAGAAGAAAGCCCGTGAAGTTGCACTGTACCGTCAGGGCAAATTCCGTGAAGTTAAACTGGCTCGTCAGCAGAAATCTAAACTGGAGAACATGTTCGCCAACATGACCGAAGGCGAAGTTCACGAAGTGAACATCGTTCTGAAGGCCGATGTTCAGGGTTCTGTAGAAGCGATTTCCGACTCTTTACTGAAACTGTCTACCGACGAAGTAAAAGTGAAGATTATCGGTTCTGGCGTAGGTGGTATCACCGAAACCGACGCGACCCTGGCTGCGGCATCCAACGCGATTCTGGTTGGCTTCAACGTCCGTGCTGATGCCTCTGCACGTAAAGTTATCGAATCAGAAAGCCTGGATCTGCGTTACTACTCCGTCATCTATCATCTGATCGACGAAGTGAAAGCAGCGATGAGCGGCATGCTGTCTCCGGAACTGAAACAGCAGATCATTGGTCTGGCTGAAGTTCGTGATGTGTTCAAATCACCGAAATTCGGCGCTATCGCAGGCTGTATGGTTACCGAAGGCACGATTAAACGTCACAACCCAATCCGCGTACTGCGCGACAACGTGGTTATCTATGAAGGCGAGCTGGAATCCCTGCGCCGCTTCAAGGATGACGTCAACGAAGTCCGTAACGGCATGGAATGTGGTATCGGCGTTAAGAACTACAACGACGTTCGCGTTGGCGATATGATCGAAGTGTTCGAGATTATCGAGATCAAACGTACCATCGCATAATCTTCGTCGTCTTTTGGGCCGCAACTGCGTTGGCTGCGCTCGATCACCCCGGTCACATAGTTATCTATGCTCCCGGGGATTTACGAGTTTGCCGCCTTGCTGCAACCCAAAATCCTTAGAAGATGATTAAGTGTAGGCTGGGGAAGCGAAGCGCCACCCGGCAAGAAATTTAAAAAGGGGCTTATGGCCCCTTTTTTGTCTTTATTCTGGAGAATTTATTATGGCGAAAGAATTTGGTCGCCCACAGCGTGTCGCGCAGGAGATGCAGAAAGAAATCGCACTCATCCTGCAACGCGAAATCAAAGACCCGCGTGTTGGTATGATGACCACCGTATCGGGTGTTGAGATGTCCCGAGACCTGGCATACGCTAAAGTGTTCGTGACTTTCCTCAACGATCAGGACGAAGCTGCCGTGAAAAACGGCATTAAGGCACTGCAGGAAGCCTCTGGTTTTATCCGCTCTCTGCTGGGTAAAGCAATGCGTCTGCGTATCGTGCCTGAGCTGACCTTCTTCTACGACAATTCGTTAGTTGAAGGGATGCGCATGTCCAACCTGGTGACCAGCGTGGTGAAACATGACGATGAGCGTCGTGTGAACCCAGCGGACGACAGCAAGGAGGACTGATGAGTCGTCCTCGTCGTCGTGGTCGCGACATTCACGGTGTTCTACTGCTGGATAAGCCGCAGGGCATGTCCAGCAATGACGTACTGCAAAAAGTAAAGCGCATCTACAATGCCAACCGCGCGGGACATACCGGCGCGCTGGATCCGCTGGCGACAGGCATGCTGCCTATCTGCCTCGGTGAAGCGACTAAGTTTTCCCAGTATTTGCTGGATTCTGACAAACGCTATCGTGTGGTTGCCCGTCTGGGCCAGCGTACCGACACCTCCGATGCCGATGGGCAAATCGTGCAGGAGCGTCCGGTAACCTTCAGCGCAGAGCAGCTTGCCAGCGCGCTGGAGACTTTCCGCGGCGATATCGAGCAGATTCCGTCAATGTATTCGGCGCTGAAGTACCAGGGTAAAAAGCTGTACGAATATGCGCGTCAGGGCATTGAAGTGCCGCGTGAAGCGCGCCCGATTACCGTCTATGAGCTGCTGTTTATTCGCCACGAAGGTAACGAGCTGGAGCTGGAAGTTCACTGCTCCAAAGGCACTTATATTCGCACCATCGTTGACGATCTCGGTGAGAAGCTCGGATGCGGCGCGCACGTAACGTATCTGCGTCGTCTGACGGTCAGCAAGTATCCGGTGGATCGTATGGTTACGCTGGAACATCTGCATGAGCTGGTTGAACAGGCCGAACAGCAGAACATTCCGGCGGCACAGCTGCTTGATCCTTTGCTGATGCCAATGGACAGTCCTGCATCGGACTACCCTGTTGTTAATTTGCCTTTAACATCGTCGGTTTACTTTAAAAATGGTAACCCGGTACGGACGTCAGGTGCGCCGCTGGAAGGGCTGGTGCGCGTCACGGAAGGCGATGACGGCAAGTTTATCGGCATGGGGGAGATGGACGATGAAGGTCGTGTCGCCCCTCGTCGCCTGGTGGTTGAGTATCCTGCATAGCGCTCTCTGTCTTGCGATAAAAGGGCGCTGCGAGTAGAATACTGCCGCTTAACGTCGCGTAAATTGTTTAACAATCTGCGTGGCGTGTACACAAAATCATTCGAGCTGCATCAAGGCGGCAGGTCTGAGGATCCTCAGGAGCTTACTCAGGTAAGTGACCGAGGTGAGCGGACACAGCCAGCGCAGGGTCAGTTTGAAGAAGGCGTGTATACACTGGGATAGCTGAATTAGAGATCGGCATCCTTTCATTCTTAACACTTTGGAGTTTTAAAATGTCTCTAAGTACTGAAGCTACCGCTAAAATCGTTTCTGAGTTTGGTCGTGATGCAAACGACACCGGTTCTACCGATGTTCAGGTTGCTCTGTTGACTGCACAGATTAACCACCTGCAGGGCCACTTTGCAGAGCACAAAAAAGATCACCACAGCCGTCGTGGTCTGCTGCGCATGGTTTCTCAGCGTCGTAAACTGCTCGACTACCTGAAACGTAAAGATGTTGCACGTTACACCGCGCTGATCGAGCGTCTGGGTCTGCGTCGCTAATTCTTTCGAGTTTCAGAAAGAGGGGGCCTTCATGGCCCCTTTTTTCCAGCAGATGGCAGCAATTCGCTGGAAACTAATGTATTGTTGCTATGAATGATCTTCCGTTGCAGAGGTTCGCGCGGCTAATGAGAGGCTTTACTCATGCTTATGGGTTAGGGTTGTCATTAGTCGCGAGGATGCGCAGAAGATCGGGTATTAACGATGGCGCAAAAATGTGCCGTCAAAAAATAGAGAAAGGATATTAATTTGCTTAATCCGATCGTTCGTAAATTCCAGTACGGTCAGCATACCGTTACGCTGGAAACCGGCATGATGGCGCGTCAGGCGACTGCCGCTGTTATGGTTAGCATGGATGACACTGCGGTATTCGTTACCGTTGTTGGCCAGAAAAAAGCGAAACCAGGCCAGGACTTTTTCCCACTGACCGTTAACTATCAGGAGCGTACTTACGCTGCTGGCCGTATCCCGGGTAGCTTCTTCCGTCGTGAAGGCCGTCCGAGTGAAGGCGAAACTCTGATCGCGCGTCTGATTGACCGCCCGGTTCGCCCGCTGTTCCCGGAAGGCTTCGTTAACGAAGTTCAGGTTATCGCGACCGTTGTTTCCGTTAACCCGCAGGTTAACCCGGATATCGTGGCAATGATTGGTGCATCTGCTGCGCTGACTCTGTCTGGCATCCCATTCAACGGCCCGATCGGTGCTGCACGTGTTGGTTACATCAATGACCAGTACGTACTGAACCCGACTCAGGACGAACTGAAAGAAAGCAAGCTGGACCTGGTTGTTGCTGGTACTGAAGCTGCCGTACTGATGGTTGAATCCGAAGCTGAACTGCTGAGCGAAGACCAGATGCTGGGCGCTGTAGTATTCGGCCACGAACAGCAGCAGGTTGTTATTCAGGCTATCAACGAGCTGGCGAAAGAAGCTGGCAAACCGCGTTGGGACTGGCAGCCAGAAGCCGTCAACGAAGCGCTGAACGCACGCGTTGCCGCACTGGCAGAAGCTCGTCTGAGCGATGCTTACCGTATCACCGACAAACAAGAGCGTTACGCTCAGGTTGACGTGATCAAATCTGAAACCATCGCAACTCTGGTGGCTGAAGACGAAACCCTGGACGCTAACGAACTGGGTGAAATCCTGCACGCTATCGAGAAAAATGTTGTTCGCAGCCGCGTACTGGCAGGCGAGCCGCGCATCGATGGTCGTGAAAAAGACATGATCCGTGGTCTGGACGTGCGTACTGGCGTTCTGCCGCGTACCCACGGTTCCGCACTGTTCACCCGTGGTGAAACTCAGGCGCTGGTTACTGCGACCCTGGGCACCACTCGTGATGCGCAGAACCTTGACGAGCTGATGGGCGAGCGTACTGACAACTTCCTGTTCCACTACAACTTCCCTCCGTACTGCGTAGGTGAAACCGGTATGGTCGGTTCTCCGAAGCGTCGTGAGATTGGTCACGGTCGTCTGGCGAAGCGTGGCGTACTGGCAGTGATGCCGGAACTGGATAAATTCCCGTACACCGTACGTGTGGTTTCTGAAATCACCGAATCTAACGGTTCTTCTTCCATGGCTTCCGTATGTGGTGCTTCTCTGGCGCTGATGGACGCAGGCGTGCCGATCAAAGCTGCCGTTGCGGGTATCGCGATGGGTCTGGTGAAAGAAGGCGACAACTTTGTTGTTCTGTCTGACATCTTGGGCGACGAAGACCACCTGGGCGATATGGACTTCAAAGTGGCGGGTTCCCGCGACGGTATCTCTGCACTGCAGATGGATATCAAAATTGAAGGTATCACCAAAGAGATCATGCAGGTTGCTCTGAACCAGGCTAAAGGTGCGCGTCTGCACATCCTGGGTGTGATGGAACAAGCGATCAACGCACCGCGTGGTGACATTTCTCAGTTCGCTCCGCGTATCCACACCATCAAGATCAGCCCGGACAAGATCAAAGACGTTATCGGTAAAGGCGGTTCTGTTATCCGTGCTCTGACCGAAGAAACCGGCACCACCATTGAAATTGAAGATGATGGTACTGTGAAGATTGCTGCGACCGACGGCGAGAAAGCGAAATATGCTATCCGTCGTATCGAAGAGATCACCGCAGAGATCGAAGTAGGCCGTATCTACAATGGTAAAGTGACCCGTATCGTTGACTTTGGCGCATTCGTTGCCATTGGTGGCGGTAAAGAAGGTCTGGTACACATCTCTCAGATCGCTGACAAACGCGTTGAGAAAGTGACCGATTACCTGCAGATGGGCCAGGAAGTACCGGTCAAAGTTCTGGAAGTTGATCGCCAGGGCCGTGTACGTCTGAGCATTAAAGAAGCAACTGAGCAGTCTCAGCCTGCAGGCGAACCGGAAGCTCCGGCAAGCCAGGGCGAGTAAGGTTGCCATTGCCCTCCGTGAAAGCGGAGGGCTTTTAACCCGGCAGGACGCCTTGTTAGCAACCGGGGAACCTGGACGTTCATTCAATCGTTGTCTTCGGGAGTGGGAAATGAAGCCTTTTTTGCGCTGGTGTTTCGTTGCGACAGCACTCACGCTGGCTGGATGCAGTAATTCCGCCTGGCGTAAGAGTGAAGTCCTCGCAGTACCATTGCAACCGACTTTGCAGCAGGAAGTGATTCTGGCACGTATGGAACAAATTCTTGCCAGTCGGGCTTTAACCGATGACGAACGCGCACAGCTTTTATATGAGCGCGGAGTGTTGTATGATAGTCTCGGTCTGAGGGCACTGGCGCGAAATGATTTTTCACAAGCGCTGGCAATCCGACCAGATATGCCTGAAGTATTCAATTACTTAGGTATATATTTAACGCAGGCAGGCAATTTTGATGCTGCCTATGAAGCGTTTGATTCTGTACTTGAGCTTGATCCAACTTACAACTACGCGCACTTAAATCGCGGTATCGCATTGTATTACGGCGGTCGCGACAAGTTAGCGCAAGATGATCTGCTAGCGTTTTATCAAGACGATCCCAATGATCCTTTCCGTAGTCTGTGGCTTTATCTCGCCGAGCAGAAGCTCGATGAGAAGCAGGCTAAAGAAGCGTTAAAGCAACGCTTTGAGAAATCGGATAAAGAGCAATGGGGATGGAACATTGTCGAGTTCTACCTGGGCAACATTAGCGAAGCAACGCTGATGGAACGCCTAAAGGCGGACGCAACGGATAACACCTCGCTCGCTGAGCATCTCAGTGAAACCAACTTCTATTTAGGTAAGTACTACCTAAGTCTGGGGGATTTGGACAACGCTACGGCATTGTTCAAACTGGCGGTGGCTAACAACGTTCATAACTTTGTTGAGCACCGATACGCATTGTTGGAATTATCGCTCCTGGGCCAGGACCAAGATGACCTGGCAGAATCGGACCAGCAATAGCTGACGTACACATCAGCCCGTAATCTTTTTTGATTGCCATCACCTTCACGGGTGAGGGCGTTGTTGTTCGTTAATACACCTACTTTGAGCCGGTTCACACTTTTCAATGAAAATTGCAGATCAATTTCATGATGAGTTATGTAGACTGGCCGCCATTAATTTTGAGGCACACGTACTACATGGCTGAATTCGAAACCACTTTTGCAGATCTGGGCCTGAAGGCTCCTATCCTTGAAGCCCTTACCGATCTGGGTTACGAAAAACCATCTCCAATCCAGGCAGAGTGCATTCCGCATCTGCTGGGCGGCCGCGATGTTCTGGGTATGGCCCAGACGGGTAGCGGCAAAACTGCAGCGTTCTCTTTACCGCTGCTCAACAATCTTGATCCTGAGCTGAAGGCACCTCAGATTCTGGTGCTGGCACCGACCCGCGAACTGGCGGTTCAGGTTGCAGAAGCCATGACGGATTTCTCTAAACACATGCGCGGCGTGAACGTGGTTGCCCTGTACGGCGGCCAGCGTTATGACGTGCAATTACGTGCCCTGCGTCAGGGACCACAGATCGTTGTCGGTACGCCGGGCCGTCTGCTGGACCACCTGAAGCGCGGTACTCTGGACCTCTCCAAACTGAGCGGTCTGGTACTGGACGAAGCTGATGAAATGCTGCGTATGGGCTTCATCGAAGACGTTGAAACCATCATGGCGCAGATCCCGGAAGGTCATCAGACCGCTCTGTTCTCCGCGACTATGCCGGAAGCGATTCGTCGTATTACCCGCCGCTTTATGAAAGAGCCGCAGGAAGTACGCATTCAGTCCAGCGTAACTACCCGTCCTGACATCAGCCAGAGCTACTGGACCGTCTGGGGCATGCGTAAAAATGAAGCGCTGGTGCGTTTCCTGGAAGCAGAAGACTTTGATGCGGCGATTATCTTCGTTCGTACCAAAAATGCGACCCTGGAAGTGGCAGAAGCGCTGGAGCGTAGCGGTTATAGCAGCGCTGCACTGAACGGCGACATGAACCAGTCCCTGCGTGAGCAGACTCTGGAGCGTCTGAAAGATGGCCGTCTGGATATTCTGATTGCTACCGACGTTGCGGCCCGTGGCCTGGACGTTGAGCGTATCAGCCTGGTTGTTAACTACGACATCCCGATGGATTCCGAATCTTACGTTCACCGTATCGGCCGTACTGGTCGTGCGGGCCGTGCGGGTCGTGCGCTGCTGTTCGTTGAGAACCGTGAGCGTCGTCTGCTGCGTAACATCGAACGCACCATGAAGCTGACTATTCCGGAAGTAGAACTGCCGAACGCAGACCTGCTGGGCAAACGCCGTCTGGAAAAATTCGCCGCTAAAGTACAGCAGCAGCTGGAAAGCAGCGATCTGGATCAGTACCGTGCTCTGCTGGCGAAAATGCAGCCGGAAGAAGAACTGGATATCGAAACGCTGGCAGCCGCACTGCTGAAAATGGCTCAGGGCGAACGTCCGCTGATCCTGCCGCCAGATGCGCCGATGCGTCCGAAACGCGAATTCCGCGACCGTGACGATCGTGGTCCGCGTGACCGCAACGATCGTGGCCCGCGTGGTGACCGTAATGACCGTGGTGGTGAAGACCGTCCGCGTCGTGAACGTCGTGACGTTGGCGATATGCAGCTGTACCGCATTGAAGTGGGCCGTGATGACGGTGTTGAAGTCCGTCATATCGTTGGTGCGATTGCTAACGAAGGCGATATCAGCAGCCGTTACATCGGTAACATCAAGCTGTTTGCTTCCCACTCAACCATCGAGCTGCCGAAAGGTATGCCGGGCGACGTGCTGCAGCACTTTACCCGTACTCGCATCCTGAACAAGCCGATGAACATGCAGCTGGTTGGCGATGCAGTTCCGCACACCGGTGGTGAGCGTCGTGGCGGTGGCCGTTTCAGCGGTGAGCGTCGTGAAGGCGGTCGTGGCGAAGGTCGTGGTTTCAGCGGCGAGCGTCGTGAAGGCGGTCGTAGCGAAGGTCGCCGTTTCAGCGGCGAACGTCGTGAAGGCAACCGCGGTCCGCGTCGTGACGATTCTTCTGCTCCGCGTCGTGATGATTCCGCTGGTCGTCGTCGTTTCGGCGGTGATGCGTAATCCATGCGAAATTACGGTTTAATACCGTAAAGTAAAATATACAGCCCCGATCTCAACAATCGGGGCTTTTTTTATTTCATTTGTACTCGTGTACTGGTACAGTGCAGCACATTGAAATGTAGTCACAATATAAATGACTGGAGAGATGGCTAAATGGCAACACTAACCACCACCCAAACGTCACCTTCGCTGCTTGGCGGCGTGGTGATCATCGGCGGCACCATTATTGGCGCGGGGATGTTTTCTCTGCCAGTGGTCATGTCCGGGGCGTGGTTCTTCTGGTCAATGGCGGCGCTGATCTTCACCTGGTTTTGCATGCTGCACTCCGGGCTGATGATCCTGGAAGCTAACCTCAATTACCGCATTGGTTCCAGCTTTGACACCATCACGAAAGATCTGCTGGGCAAAGGCTGGAACGTTGTGAACGGCATCTCGATTGCTTTCGTTCTCTATATCCTTACCTATGCGTATATCTCGGCGAGTGGTTCGATCCTGCATCACACCTTCTCGGAGATGTCGCTGAACGTTCCGGCGCGTGCGGCGGGTCTTGGTTTTGCGCTGCTGGTGGCGTTCGTGGTGTGGTTAAGCACCAAAGCGGTTAGCCGCATGACGGCGATTGTGCTGGGCGCGAAGGTGATTACTTTTTTCCTGACCTTCGGCAGTCTGCTGGGGCATGTTACGCCCACTACGCTGTTTAACGTGGCGCAGAGCAACGCTTCGTATACGCCGTACCTGCTGATGACGTTACCGTTCTGCCTGGCCTCATTCGGCTATCACGGCAACGTCCCGAGCCTGATGAAGTATTACGGCAAAGATCCGAAGACCATCGTTAAGTGCCTGGTGTACGGCACGCTGCTGGCGCTGGTGCTGTATACCGTATGGTTGCTGGGGACGATGGGTAACATCCCGCGTCCGGAATTTATCGGTATTGCGCAGCAGGGCGGTAACATTGATGTGCTGGTACAGGCGCTGAGCGGCGTGCTGAACAGCCGCAGTCTGGATCTGCTGCTGGTGGTGTTCTCCAACTTTGCGGTGGCGAGTTCATTCCTCGGGGTCACGCTCGGTCTGTTTGACTATTTGGCGGATCTGTTTGGCTTTGATGACTCGGCAATGGGACGTTTTAAAACGGCATTGCTGACGTTTGTCCCGCCGATTGTCGGTGGCCTGCTGTGGCCGAACGGTTTCCTGTACGCCATTGGCTATGCAGGGCTTGCCGCGACCATCTGGGCCGCCATTGTTCCGGCGCTGCTGGCCCGTAAATCCCGCGAGCGTTTTGGCAGCCCGAAATTCCGTGTCTGGGGCGGCAAGCCGATGATTGCGCTGATCCTGGTATTCGGTATCGGCAACGCGGTTATCCATATTCTGTCGAGCGTGAATTTGTTGCCTGTGTACCAGTAACCTTTTAGTGCCGGATGGCGGTTGCGCCTAATCCGGCCTATACGATCTCGTAGGCCCGGTAAGCCAAATGCCACCGGGCAAAACAACGATTACCCCACCAACTCTTCTTTCACCTGCATCGCCAGGTCAAACGAATGTAGACGTGCCTGATGATCAAAAATCTGGCCGTTAACCATAATTTCATCGGCCTGGATTTCACGCAAAATGGCGTCGAGACCGTGTCGCACTTTCGCCTTATCACCAACCAGCGACATGCTCAGAGCCTGTTGTACGCCGTACTGCTCGGAAGCGGACCACAGCTGATGCATATTCTCTACCGGTGGCGGTAGCTGGCCGGTTTCGCCACGACGCAGTTTCACAAACGCCTGCTGCATTGAGGTGAAAAGAAATTCGGCATCGCGGTTGCTGTCGGCGGCAATGATGTTGATGCACACCATCGCATACGGCTTTGCCAGACGCGCTGAGGGCTTGAACTGGGTGCGATACAGATGCAGCGCCTGATGCAACATATCCGGAGCAAAGTGCGAGGCGAAGGCAAATGGCAGGCCGAGCTGGGCTGCCAGCTGTGCGCTGTACAGGCTGGAGCCTAATAACCAGACCGGGATCTGCTCGCCGTAGCCGGGAACCGGGCGTACATGAGGATTTGGATCGCGGGCGTCGAACCAGTCCACCAGTTCAGCTACGTCGCGCGGGAAGTTATCGATATCACCACTCATATGGCGGCGCAACGCGCGCATGGTCGGCTGGTCGCTACCCGGCGCGCGGCCAAGCCCGAGATCGATTCGCCCCGGATACAGCGTATTCAGGGTACCGAACTGCTCGGCGATCACCAGCGGCGAATGGTTGGGCAGCATAACGCCGCCAGAACCAAGATGCAGCGTGGTGGTATTGGCAGCCAGATAGCCAATCAGCACAGAGGTCGCCGCGCTGGCGATGCCGGTCATGTTGTGATGTTCTGCCAGCCAGTAGCGGTGGTAGCCGCGCTTTTCGGCCAGTCGAGCGAGATCAAGCGAGTGTGTGAAGGCCTCTTTTGCCGAAGATCCTTCAGGGATCGGCGCCAGATCCAGCACCGAGAACGGAATAGTTTTGTCAGTCATAACGGCTCACTTTGTTACCGGTTAATCTTTTAATACTGCATTAAAGATTAGCGAATGTTGTTAACAAAGTGAGCTATTAATCACGGCTGTAGTTCAAGACCTGCCAGCCGCTTCCAGTAGCCATTGCAGTCGCTGTGGGCAGCAAGCGGTAATGGGGCAGTGCCATTTTCATTGGCGCGGAAGGCATCGAGCATGGCGAACGTGTCGCTGCCTGAAGGGGACAGACGCACAATATCAACCAGGCCTTGCATGGACGTCAGCTCGTTACCCAGGTTATAGACATAGCCGCTCATGGTCTGGATGCCGTTGAGGACAAAGACCTGCTGATTCTCCTGCGACAGCACATCGCGCCCATTCGGGTATTTGATGCAGCAGGTTTCACACTCGTCTTTTGGACGGTCTTCAGAGCGTGCGGTAAAGCAGCGGGCAGAGTACGCCAGCGGCAGATGCCCGTAGCTCAGTACCTCTACTTCAAACTGATTGCGAATACCCAGCTCTTCACACTGGTTGAGCAGATTGACTAGCCAGTCACGGGACAGTTCTACCGGCATACACCAGCGCACCATGCCCTGCCTGAGCAGCAAACGCAGGGTTACCGCGTTGTAGCAGTTGAGCGCATGCCCGGCGACAAACGGCAGCTTACGCTCGGCACACATGTTTACCACGCCGAGATCGCTGGCTTCCAGCAGGAAGTCGCCGTTTTCGACATAGCGTTTCAGTTCTCCCAGCTCAGAGGAGGCCTGCACCAGCGCCAGCGTTGACAGCACCACCTGTTTACCGCTGCCAGCGAGCGATTTCGCCATATCGATCCAGTCGCCTACTTTGGTGGCGCGGCGTTTACTGCACACCGCTTCGCCAAGGTAGATAACGTCGGCCTGGCTGGTGGCGGCCTGCTGATAAAAATCTTCCAGCGTTTCTTTCGGCCAGTACCACAGCACCGGCCCTAAGGAATATTTCATTGCTTCTCTCACTGCCATTTACGGTGATACGCGCCAAGCGTGGTCTGCGTGCCTTCGGACATTGAACCGAGCGTTTCCATCCACGCGGCCTGTGGGGCGTAGTTTTGCGGGTCGGCCATACAGCGGTCGATCGCCTGGCGCCACACTTTCGCCACCTGGCTGACGTAGGCCGGGCTACGCTGACGCCCTTCGATTTTCACCGAGGCAATATTGGCCGCCAGCAGTTCTGGCAGCAGCTCCAGCGTATTCAGGCTGGTGGGTTCTTCCAGCGCATGATAGCGCTCGCCATCAACCAGATAGCGGCCTTTACACAGCGTCGGATAACCGGCGTTTTCTCCGTCCTGATAGCGGTCGATCAGCACTTCATTAAGACGGGATTCCAGCCCTTGTTGGGTCTGCTGCCAGCGAACAAAACGGGCAGGGGAGCAGGCGCCAACCGTATTAGGAGACTCGCCCGTCAGATAGGATGAAAGATAGCAGCGGCCTTCCGCCATAATGCACAGACTGCCAAAGGCGAACACTTCCAGGGGAACTGGCGTGACGCGAGCGAGCTGCTTCACCTGGTGAATAGACAGTACGCGCGGCAGTACCACGCGGGCGACATCAAAGTTGCGATGATAGAAATTAATCGCCTCTTCATTGGTTGCAGATGCCTGAACAGAGACATGACGCTCAATATGCGGGTAGCGCTCTGCGGCATACTCAAGCATGGCGAGGTCGGCGAGGATCAGCGCATCCGCACCCAGTTGCGCCGCCATATCTACGGCACGTTGCCAGCGCGCGTAACCATCCGGATGCGCAAAGGTGTTAATCGCGATGTGCAGCTTACGGCGGTGCTGATGGACAAAACTCACCGCTTCCTGCAATTTTTTCTCGGTAAAATTAAGGCCGGCGAAATGACGGGCGTTGGTATCATCTTTCAGCCCGATGTAGACCGCATCAGCGCCGTTCTCGATGGCCGCCTTAAGCGCCGGGAGGTTTCCGGCAGGGCAGAGCAGCTCCATAATTTATCCTGAACGTTGCGCCGTAAAGGGCGCAGAAATGTTAACGAAGAGGGATTTTAGTTAACCTTGCTGAGACAATTTTTGATTTGAGGCAGTTAAAGTCGTATTGGTGATACCAATAAGAGGTAACAATTTCGTAGCGAATTGTTGATTTATGCCGCTATGTCGTTTATTTGATATGGCAAAATAGCAGGATAATTGAAACAGGGAGTAAAGCTCGTGTTGGATAAACTGCGTTCACGCTTAGTACATTTTGGTCCTTCTCTGATGAGTGTACCGGTTAAACTGACGCCCTTTGCGCTGAAGCGCCAGGTTCTGGAGCAGGTCCTGAGCTGGCAGTTTAGTCAGGCGCTGGCCGATGGGGAGCTGGAGTTTCTCGACGGTCGCTGGCTGAGCATTCATGTGCGTGACATTGGCCTTAAATGGTATACCTCTGTTGAGAACGATAAACTTATCGTCAGCCAGAATGCAGAGGCGGATGTGAGTTTTAGCGCGGATGCCAGCGATCTCCTGATGATCGCGGCGCGTAAGCAGGATCCGGATACGCTGTTCTTCCAGCGTCGCCTGGTGATTGAAGGTGATACAGAATTAGGGCTGTATGTTAAAAATCTGATGGACGCCATCGAACTGGATCAGATGCCTAAAGCGTTGCGCGTCATGCTGATGCAGTTGGCGGATTTTGTTGAGGCGGGAATGAAAACGTCGCCAGAAACCAAACAGACTTCGGTAGGTGAGCCATGCTGATTCGAGTTGAAATTCCCATTGATGCCCCAGGTATTGATGCATTGCTGCGTCGTTCATTTGAGAGCGATGCGGAAGCCAAATTAGTGCACGACCTGCGTGAAGACGGTTTCATAACGCTGGGTCTGGTTGCTACCGATGACGAAGGTCAGGTAGTGGGTTACGTCGCGTTCAGCCCTGTCGATGTCCAGGGCGAAGACCTGCAATGGGTCGGCATGGCGCCGCTCGCGGTGGATGAAAACTACCGTGGGCAGGGCCTGGCGCGTCAGCTGGTCTATGAAGGACTCGATTCCCTGAACGAGTTTGGTTACGCCGCGGTGGTTACGCTGGGCGATCCGGCGCTGTACAGCCGCTTTGGTTTTGAGCTGGCTGCCCATCATGACCTACGTTGCCGCTGGCCGGGCACCGAAAGCGCGTTCCAGGTTCATCGCCTGGCGGAAGATGCGCTGGAGGGTGTGACGGGCCTTGTGGAATACCACGACTACTTCAATCGTTTTTAAGCGCCGGGGGTTTGCAGGCTGCTCAGTAGTGCCTCAAGCCCTTCGCCTTCAACAAGGCGCTCTTTCTGCCGCTTTGTAAGCTGTTTGACGCGATATTCTAAGCGCAGGGCCAGCGAACGGTCGCCGACCTGAGCCGCAAATGCCAACGTGAGTTCCCCCTTTCCGCGCAGCGCCTTCGCGCCTTTCCCACTTTGATGCTGCTTATAGCGGCGCTGCACATCGGTGGTTATTCCGGTGTATAAGGCGTTGTCCGCAGTACGGATCAGGTACAGATACCAGGGTGTCATTGTCACCATCGACGTGATAATTTTCAGGCCTACAGTATAAAAGAGAACAGAAATGGAAACACTGACTGCGGTGACCCGCTGGCTGGCAAAGCAGCACGTCGTGACCTGGTGTGTACATCATGACGGTGAATTATGGTGCGCCAATGCGTTTTACCTGTTTGATGCGCAGAAGATGGTGTTCTATGTGCTGACCGAAGAGAAAACGCGCCATGCGCAGATGTCCGGGCCGCGCGCGGCGATTGCCGGCACGGTAAATGGTCAGCCCAAAACGGTCGCCCTGATTCGTGGCGTACAGTTTAAAGGGGAAATCCGGCGTCTTGAAGGGCAGGAGAGTGAAGCCGCGCGTAATGCCTACAACCGCCGTTTCCCGGTTGCCAGAATGCTGCCTGCGCCCGTGTGGGAGATTCGACTGGATGAAGTCAAATTCACGGACAACACGCTGGGCTTTGGCAAAAAAATGCACTGGCAACGTGATCTATAGTTAATAGAGTGATTAAAGAGTCAGGGGAAGATTAGCGATGAGTCAGGTATTAATAACAGGCGCAACGGGGCTGGTAGGCGGAAATTTGCTGCGTATGCTGCTCAATGAACCCCGGGTCAATGCCATCACGGCGCCGACACGTCGACCGCTGGCTGATACGGCTGGCGTCTATAATCCCTATGATCCGCAGCTAACCGATGCGCTGGCGCAGGTCACCGATCCGGTAGATATTGTCTTTTGTTGTCTGGGAACCACCCGGCGTGAAGCGGGTAGCAAAGAAGCGTTTATCCATGCTGACTATACGCTGGTGGTGGACACGGCCCTGACGGGGCGTCGGTTGGGCGCTCAGCATATGCTGGTGGTCAGTTCGATGGGTGCCAATGCCAATTCACCGTTTTTTTATAACCGGGTGAAAGGGGAAATGGAGCAGGCGCTGATCGCGCAAAATTGGCCGCGGCTGACGATTGTTCGGCCTTCAATGTTACTCGGAGAACGGGATAAACAGCGGGCGAATGAGAGGTTTTTAGCGCCGTTATTTCGGCTGCTACCGGGGAACTGGAAGTCGATTGAGGCGCGTGATGTAGCCCGGGCTATGCTGGCGGAGGCACTGGCGCCTGGACATGAAGGCGTTTCGATCCTGACCTCTTCCGAACTGCGCGAAAGAGCCAAATAAAATGCCGGAGAGGACGCTCTGGCGTCCCCATCCGGCATTTGTAGCAGTCTTACTTAATAAACGTAAAAGCCGTCGTGACGCGTTTCACGCCGCTTACCCGGCTGGCGATGTCTGCCGCAGCCTTCGCTTCACGTTCAGTTACCAGACCCAACAGGAACACTTCCCCGTTTTCGGTGGTGACTTTCACGTTAGAGGATTTCACCTGATCGCTGGTCAGCAACTGGGAACGTACTTTAGTGGTTATCCAGGTATCGTTAGACGCATCGCCCAGGCCGATTGGCTGACCCTGACGGATCTCGTTAAAGACCTCAGTGGTACCTTCTACGCCCATCGCAATCTGTTTTGCTCGCGCAGACAGTTCGCTATTTGGCGACTGACCGACCAGCAGCACTTTACCCTGATACGCGCTCACGTTGATACGCGCCTCTTTCTTGATCTGGGCATCTTTCGACAACGCGGTATTGACGCGTAATTCCAGGGTTCCGTCATCTACCTGGGTGCCTACACTGCGAGGATCCGTCGCGGCTTTGGTGCCGACAGCAGCAGTTCCGACAACGGCGGCAGCGACACAGCCTTGCAGTAGCAGGGCAGCGATAATCACAGCAAGCGGCGAAAATGCCTTCATGTGTACTCCTTAATCATCCTGGTGAGGGAAAAGCGTGTTATCGATGAGATCGCAAAGGCAGTTGACCGTCAGCATATGCATTTCCTGAACGCGGGCGCTGTGGTGTGAAGGGATACGGATTTCAACATCCTGCGGCCCCAGTAACCCGGCCAGCTCCCCTCCGTCATACCCGGTCAGTGCGACAATTGTCATGTCGCGTGTCACGGCGGCTTCAACGGCTTTTACGATATCGCGGCTATTACCACGCGTAGAGATTGCCAGCAGAACATCACCTGCATGTCCCAGCGCACGGACTTGTTTTGCATAAACTTCATCGTGCAGGCGATCGTTGGCAATCGCAGTTAAGACCACATTATCAGTATTTAGTGCAATCGCAGGTAAACTTGGGCGCTCTGTTTCAAAACGATTGATCATGCTGGCAGCAAAATGCTGTGCGTTGGCAGCGGACGTCCCATTACCACAACAGAGAATTTTGTTGCCATTGAGCAGGGACTGAACCAGCGTCATGGCTGCACGGGAGATCGCATCCGGAAGTGCTTCAGCCGCAGCTATCTGAGTTTGAATGCTTTCTGTAAAGCAGACTTTAATTCTATCTAACACGCTAATCCTTAAGAACCAGGCTCTGAATCTTCAACTATGAGCGGTCGTTGAACGCGTCCTTAAACCACTCAACATCATTTCCGGTGAAGGCTAACACATCGAACCGGCAATCCACAGTATCAAAACTTCCATTGTGGCGCGCAAGCCACAAGCGGGCAGTCTGTAATAATTTGTGTTGTTTGCTCCGGGTCACACTCGCCGCTGCACCGCCAAACTGGGCTGAGCGCCGATAGCGAACCTCAACAAATACGGTGGTGTTGCCTTCACGCATTATCAGGTCGATTTCGCCGCCACGCTCATGCACGTTGGCGGCGATAAAATGCAGTCCCTTGCTCTGCAGCCAGTCACGCGCGGTGGATTCCCACGCGTCACCGGTCTGTTTACTCGTTAACTGGCGGGGACGACTTGTCCTTGCTGGTATTTGAGCCATGATAACTTCCTGTTAATCACACAATCCTGCGTTGCGGTTAAGGCTCCGGTGTTGCCGTTAATTTCGAAACCCTGCACCTGACGCATTTGCGAGAAGTGGTTGGCAAGCGACCAGGCATCGACGCCCATCGCGTACATACGTGCCAGCGAGTAGTCGTTACGAACCGCGCCCAGCGCCTGCTGCATGAGAGGGGCGTTAGCGCCTGCCAGCATCGGAATTTCGCTGTACTGCAAGCCTTCCATCTCCAGACGGAAATCCGGGCCGGCAGTTCCCTGCGCGCTACGGGAGCTGGCGTACAGCGTGGCACCGCTCTGGCTACCGTTGCGCATGGCGATCATCGGCTTTATAAATGCAATTTCTTCCGGCGTTGCCAGAATATATACGGCATCAACACGACCGCTGCCGCCGGTGATTTGCGCATCGGTAGGTGCTGCCGGAATGGTCAGACCGCCAATCGTCACGCCAGGCTGCGCGGGTACAGAAGAGGCGACCGGGCTGCCCGTCAGGGAGATCCCCGAGCCGCCGTTGACGCCCATTTTCAGCTCAGTGGTGGAGCCGAACTTCTGCTGCAGCACCACGCCGCCACCCAGTTTTTGCCACTCCTGTGCAAAGGCGTTGGCAACGCGATCGCCTAACGAACTCCGCGGGATCAACAACAGCGGCGTCTGTTTTCCTTGATCGCGAATGTGGCGTGCTGCGTCGCGCGCTTCATCTTCTGGCGACAGAGCGAAGTAGCAGACGTTCGGCAGGTTTTTTACCGACTCCGGCTGATTAAGCGCCAGGACGTTTAATGGCGTGTTGCTTTTCATCAGCTCTTCAACATTGTTCTTCAACAGTGGGCCAACCACGATGCTGGCGCCATCCTGCTGAACCTGAGTCAGGATCTGATTCAGCGGCTGTGATGACGTGTCGTAGATTTTCAGCTCTGCGGACGGATTCGCTGGTGCGCTGGCGGTTGTTGGCTGTGCAGGCGCTGTTGGTTGTGGAGCTGTAGCTTCTGGCTGTGCTGGCGTCTCGTTGGTCAGATCGCTTACTGACGCCTGAGCCGGGCTGGCAACACCGTCAGTCGTTTGCGGCTGTTCCGTGGTCGTCGCAGCCGCTGTATCCGCAGCAGGCGCGGCAACAGCAGGGTCCGCTACGGGTTGAGTACCCATATTTTTCGCAGCTTCAAAGCCTTGCTGAATAGTACGGCCAAATACAGCGGCCTGACCGTTCAGCGGCAACAGCAGAGCAATTTTGCTGGTGGAAGCGGGTTTAAAGCTCTGCACGTTAACCAACTGCGTTGGCAATAGTTTTGCCCCCGGGTTTTGTGGATAACGTTTCTGCCAGTCAGCAATACCGGCTTTCATCATGTCTGGATCGTTACGGTTATCGAACCAGACGCGCTGGAGATCCAACCAGCCTTGCAGCACGTTTTCATCCGCATTGATGACCAGCGTCTGCGCTTGCTCCTGGGTCATGGATGACAGCGCCTGCCAGGTGGCATCCATGTTTTTCTGCTTAGCGTTCGCGGCCAGCAGCGGTTCCTGGGCGATCAGGGCGCGCAGTAAAGTCAGCGATGGACGACCCTGGTTGACGTCGATTTGCGCCTGCCAGTATCTCGCCTGCTGGTTTTGATCAAAATCGGCGGGGGTTAGCTTATCCAGCAGGGCCTGTGCGCCAGCGACATCTTTCTGCGCGAGCTTAATTTCGACAGCCAGCAGTGACTGCTCACGACGCTGGGTATCGCTTAGCTTCTGTGGTAGCTGGTTGAACAGCTCGAAAGCCTGCTGGCTCTTGCCTTCTTTCAGCAGTGCACGAATGGCGAGTAATTGCCAGTTGGTCTTGCTATCATCTGAGCTTTGCTGCATTTGTTGCAGATAAAAGCCGGAATCAGCCTGCGCAGTGCCCTGCATATGGGCTGCACTCTGGTCTGGTGCCTGGGTGCCACAGCCTGCAAAAATCAGTGCAGCCAGAATGACTGGTAGCGCGCGTGCGGCTTTCAAACGAGAAAATGTTGAGGGTACCATACTGTATCCAGTGATATTTTTTTACTCAATGCTCAATATTAAATCGGCAATACGGACGACACAATGAAACAACACGAATCGGCGGATAATTCTCAAGGCCAACTCTTTATTGTACCTACTCCTATAGGAAATTTGGCTGATATTACCCAACGAGCGCTCGAAGTTTTACAAGCCGTTGATTTGATTGCCGCTGAAGACACTCGTCATACAGGACTCTTGTTACAACACTTCGCGATTAACGCGCGTTTGTTCGCTTTACATGACCACAACGAGCAACAAAAGGCCGAAACGCTGGTGGCGAAGCTTAAAGAAGGGCAAAACATTGCGCTGGTTTCCGATGCCGGAACGCCGCTGATTAACGATCCTGGCTACCATCTGGTACGGACCTGCCGCGAAGCAGGGATCCGCGTTGTTCCCCTGCCAGGCCCTTGCGCGGCGATTGCTGCCCTGAGCGCTGCAGGTCTGCCTTCAGACCGCTTTTGCTATGAAGGTTTTCTGCCTGCCAAATCGAAAGGGCGTCGTGATGCGATGAAAGCCATTGAGGCTGAACCGCGTACGCTTATTTTTTATGAATCCACCCACCGTTTGCTGGATAGCCTGGAAGATATGGTTGCCGTCTGGGGCGAATCCCGCTACGTGGTGTTGGCGCGTGAGTTGACCAAAACCTGGGAAACCATTCACGGTGCGCCGGTCGGCGAACTGCTGGCGTGGGTCAAGGAAGATGAAAACCGTCGTAAAGGCGAAATGGTGCTGATTGTCGAAGGACACAAAGCGCAAGAAGACGACCTTCCGGCTGATGCGCTGCGTACGTTGGCCTTATTGCAGGCAGAACTGCCGCTGAAAAAGGCCGCCGCACTGGCCGCTGAGATCCACGGCGTGAAGAAGAATGCGCTGTATAAGTACGCGCTGGAACAGCAGGGGGAGTAAGAAGGCCTGCATTAATCACCGGCTTGTCGGAAGAAATGTCGGAAGAAATGTCGGAAGAAATCGCTGAAAGCGTTGCAGTTAAAAGGCAAACTGCAACGCGTTGCTGCGTCAGGGGGATGTGGCGGTTGCTGTAAATTTTATTTATCAGGATATTGTGAGCCGTCAATCAGGCAACTGACATTGCGGTGCAACCATAAAAATGAAGCAGGAATAGTAGTAGTAACGGAGGCGGCTAGGTATTTTTCTACCGCATCGTGCTTCCCATCACCTGCTATCAGCAACAAAATCTCTTTTGCATTCAGGATGTCTTTCAATCCCAGCGTAATGCCGTGAGTCACACGACTACCAGCTGTTTTTAACATGTCATGATGGCGTGTTTTCTCCTCAAGTACGCTGATATGGCAAAACGGCTCCAGGAGCTCTGTGGGTTCATTCAATCCCAAATGGCCATTTTTGCCTATTCCGAGCAGACATAAATCGAGGCCGCCTCGGCTGGCAATAATCTCTGTGATGCGCTCGCATTCCTGCTCGTTAACATTTTCAGATTGAAAACCAACCAACTGTTCAGCTCGTAAACCCAGCGGTTGAGCGATGTGTTGTTGCAGGAAAGATTCACACGTTGCAGGAGAGTTCAACGGAATACCGACCCACTCATCCAATTTCACGAAAACCACTCGATTAAAATCGATATTACGTTGGTTAATTTTCTCGACAAAGTAGCGATATGTGAGAAGGGGGGTGCCTCCTGTTGCCAGACAGATGGTTGCATCAGGTTTATTCTGTATCAGCGTAATTAACTGTTCGCTGGCGCGATCGCTCAATACATCATAATTGTCGCAATACTGAATATATTGCATTTTTCGAGTCCTTTTGAAGTAGGGTGTTGCAGGCTGCTTCACCCTTATTTCGTTTAAAGTATGCCGAGTGCTGAAGAGATAATTGACAGTACAAACGTCACGCCGATTAACAGTACTGGATGTGCTTTTTTCACCCGCAACAGGTAGTACATCAGTAACGTGTAGCCCATCGGTAAAATATTCGGGAATACTTTATCGAAAAAATCCTGCTGTAATGCCACGCTGTGGGTACTGTCGATTGCAAAAGAAGTTACAACGTTAATGTGCACATAGGATGCGATAAGCCCGCCAATAACTGTGATCCCGAGGATCGTTGCTGAGCGGGCGATCATCTGCGAATTTTCTCGTACTTTGTCGATAGCTTTAACACCTACCGAGTAACCGACATGCGTCCAGCCGACGCGCAAGAAAAAGATCATCAAATAAACGGCGAAAAACAAAATTGGCCCCAGTATGTTTCCCTGGCTGGCGAAAGATGAACAGATCCCCGCCATAATAGGTAGTAAGGTGAACCAGAAAATGGCATCGCCGATCCCGGCGATAGGTCCAAATAGCGCCACTTTCAAGCCTTTAATTGTGTCGCGGTTTTCCCCCTTTTCTTCCATTGAGATCAATAATCCCATCAGAAAACCGACCAGATTAGGGTGGGTATTGATAAATTCTAAATGATCTTTCATCGCCGCGCTTAGACCGGCTTTATCATCCTTATAAATTTTTTTTAGTACCGGGAGCATAGCCCAGGTAAAACCACCTGCCTGCATCCTTTCATAGTTAAAGCTGGCCTGAAGAAATGACGAGCGAAAGCCAAGGCGAGTAATGTCTTTTTTACTGATTTCAGATCCCATTGCTATAGTCCCCTTCTTCATTGTTTTTATTAGTGGCAAGTTGAGCCTGCTGTTTGGCTTTCGCATTGAAAAATTCATATACGGCGAAGCCTGCGCCCAATACGGCGAGGGGCAGTAGGTTGTTAACCTGGATGTAGCAGACGAAGAGGAAGCCAGCAATCAGGTAAGGTATGTACTGTGCTTTGAACATCACGCGGAGCAACAAACCAAAACCAACAGCAGGCAAAATGCCCCCCGCCACTTCAAATCCATGTGTTAACCAGGCGGGCATGGCTTTTACCAGTGACTGCATAGCGCCCTGTGCCAGATACGTACACAGGAAGGCGATGATGGCGTATGAAGAAGCAACAATCAGTGTTGTCAGCCAGTTCAGACGCGTAAATGCGCTTGTGTTTGCTTCTCTCGCACAGTTATCGGCTTTTGCCATAAACAGAGAGAATGCTGAGTAAAAGAACAATATTACGTATTGCATTAGAAGGCTGAAGGGCAAACCAAGACCGATGGCCGTTTTGGCATCCACGCCGGTAGACCATGCGATAACAGTGGTCATTAAACCGGCCATTATTGGATTGGGTGGCTGTACGCCTCCTGCGGGGGTTAGGCCAGCAAAAGCCAACTCGGTCAAACCACCTGTTATTAGGCCAATATGAATATCACCCAGAATAGCGCCGGTTAAAGTACATACAATAATCGGTCTGAATAAAAACAAGGCTTCCAGCCAAAAGTCGATTCCAAGAAAGAAAACTAATGCAGCCAGGGATATACCCTGAATAAGGGTTATTTCATGCATATATATCACCTCAAGAAAATAAATCCTTTTATTATGAAAAAGTTGTTTAGCCTTTTAATCAGGAATCTGTTCTTTTTGATCTCCAGGGACATCCTGAATAAAAATATTAACACCCTGTTTTTTTATAAAATGCAGGTCATCAAGATCTTGTTCATTAACGTAAACTTTGCTGCTTATCTGTTTTTTGCCTTCAGAGAAATGCATGTTACCCACATTGACATCGTTCAGTTGAATACCTCCTTCGAGCAATCTTCTTACTGTTTGTGGCGTCCGACAAATAAGAAAAATTTTCTGATGTGGTGCGGCCTTACCGATAACGTTTATGGTTTTATCTATGGAAAAAAAGCGGATGCCAAAACCGTAAGTTTCAGCAGTGATGCTCATTAATTTCTGCTGAATTTCATCTTGAGCAACGTCATCATCAATAACGACCAACAAGTTAGCACCAATTGTGGATGTCCATGTGACACCAACCTGTCCATGTACTAATCGGTTATCAATGCGGGTTAACAGAATTTTTGGACCACTCATATTTTAATCCTCACCATAAAAAGATTGAATTACATAGATTATTGAAATATATTATTATTGCAGTATCAAGTTTGTGAATTTATTCAGCGTAATTTAAACGCTATATATCTCTATTATTCGAATAATGAGTGCTAAAAGACATTATGCAGATAGCACTCAAGAATAAAAAAGAAATATAACGATGGTCACGATAATTCGCGGACAGCCATCAATTTGTTTGCTGAGCCGCATACATTAATTTTGCTACGCACCACTTCTTTCATCGCATCCATACCGACCCGCATATAATAACGGGGATCATTACCTTGTGGATTTTCCGCAAACCACGCTTTGACTGCATCGGCAAAAGCAATCTTCAGCTCGGTAGCAACGTTAACTTTGCACACACCAAGTTCGATCGTGCGGCGGACGTATTCGTCAGGGACATCGCTTGCGCCATGTAGTACCAGTGGAACGTCGACTACTTCACGAATTTCACCCAGCCGTTGGAAATCGATTTTAGGCGTTTTGGTGTAGAGGCCGTGAGCCGTACCAATGGCGACAGCAAGGCTGTCTACGCCGGTACGCTCAACAAACTGTTTGGTTTCTTGTGGATCGGTGAGGAAGGCGCTTTCGGCATCCACGCTCATGTCATCTTCAACACCGCCGAGGCGACCTAACTCTGCTTCGACGCTGCAATCTTTGGCATGGCAAAAATCTACGACGGATTTAACCAGTTTCACGTTTTCTTCAAACGGGAAATGGCTGCCGTCGATCATTGCGCTGCGTACTCCTGCATTTACTTTGCGGCGAATATCGTCCAGAGACTCATGATGATCGAGATGTAACGCCAGCGGCATGTCGTAGCTGGTGGAATAAGCGCTGCACAGTGCATAGATCTCTTCCAGTGCAATATGCTTAAAGGTACCTGGGGTTCCGGCGAGGATCACCGGCGATCGCATTTCATTGCATACTTCAAGGATCGCCTGGATCGTCTCGGCGTTATGAATGTTGAAGGCGGGTACGGCGTAGCCTTTTTTTTGTGCATCCAGCAGGAGGTATTTTGTGGAAATAATGCTCATATAACGATCCTTTTAGGCGTTCCAGGGATGAATAACAACGCCCTGTACAACGCGGTTCACAGTGCCGCTGGCAGAAGGCGTATCCGGTGTATTGCCGATGTTAATGGATTGCGTCAAAGCAAAGACCTGGGCGTAGATCAGGAAGCAGAACGCTAATTCCATATCAATGAAAGAGCGTGCTGGCGGCAGCAGAATATGTGGGCCAGCTTCAATCACTTCATGGGTTTGTGTGGCAATTGCGACAACTCGTAGCGCCTGACGATCGCGGCGTAACTCTGCCAATAGATCGAGATCGTACTGACGTGTATAGGGGTGGCTGGAAACAAAAACCACTACCAGCGTTTCGTTATCAACCAGCGACTTTGGACCGTGACGAAAGCCGGTCGGGGAGTCATAAAATGCAGCCAGTTTACCCGCAGTCAGTTCCAGAACTTTCAGTGCCGATTCACGCGCAGCTCCCTGTAATCCACCGCTACCAAGGTAGACGATCCGTTTCCACGGATCATTGCCGAACACACCGTCGCTGAAATCGCCCAGTGAAGTCAGGATCGCCTGGCACCGATCGGCTACGTCGCGGAAGGTCTGACTATTGATTTTCTCTGGGGCGAATACTGCCAGGCAACTGGCCATCATGGTGGTAATGCTGCTGGTCATGGCAAAACCACGGTCATGTGTCTCTGCGGGCATTAACAGAGCAAAGGCATTGTCGCTTGCGACTGCGTTTTGATACAGGCAACCAGCTTCGTTACAGGTGATTGGCAGGTGATAACACTCAGATACAAACTGATTAGCCAGTTCTACTGCAGCAACGCTTTCTGGGCTGTTACCTGAGCGAGCGAAAGAAACTAGCAGCAGTGG
The DNA here is from genome assembly GCF_013783065.1 of Citrobacter sp. RHBSTW-00986. Classification (NCBI taxonomy): domain Bacteria; kingdom Pseudomonadati; phylum Pseudomonadota; class Gammaproteobacteria; order Enterobacterales; family Enterobacteriaceae; genus Citrobacter; species Citrobacter sp. RHBSTW-00986. The sequence goes on from NZ_CP056200.1 coordinate 572,029, forward strand.
ATGTGCGGGATTCAGATAATCCATCGGATTGGTGACCAGGTCAGTGGTCGGAACGGCAGTGATGTTTTTTCCGGTGTAGCTTGCCAGCCACGGGGCGATGATGTCGCCAATGAATGCTGAGGTCCCGGCCCCGGTTAGTACGATCCGCAGATCGTTTTTGCGCAACAATGGCGCAAGAAAGCTATCAATGGCGGATCGAATATTGTCGATATTGGTGAGAGAACGGATCCAACTGGCAGGTTGTTGACGGATCTCTTCTTCGGTCCAGGTGCCCGTTACCGCAGTAACAGGGGTATAGGTTTCTGGCATAACTTAAGTCCTTAGTCTTGTAAAATCCACATAAGACGCTGGCGAAAATATCGCTATCTTTCGTTTCGTTTCACTTGCTCATATAATCTATTAATTAAAATCTATAGAAAAGAAATCGAAAGGTCAATAAGATGAAATGAAATAAAACGAAAATTGTGATCGTGAGAGCGAGGAATGTAATTATCTTATTGATCTATAAAGATAAGAGTTGTTGTAAGGTGGTTGAGTATTTCCTTAAGCGAAAGGAAAAGAAAGGCCTTGCGATCAAGGATCGCAGGCCAACACAAGACAAAATGAAAGGTCAAAGGGGGAGAGCCTGACCCTGAATCCAGATCTGTTGTAAATGCAGCCCGCTATTAAGCGCGATCGCGTCGGCACGTTTACCCACTGCTAACGATCCCAGTTGGCGATCGATTCCCAACAGACGTGCAGGGTGGAGAGAGGCCATATGAATTGCCTCTTCTGCCGTTATCCCGGTGAACTCGATCATATTTCGTACGGCTGCATCAACCGAGAGCGTGCTGCCAGCCAGGCCACCGGACGTGGTACGCACAATTCCGCTGCGCATTTCCACTTGCTCACCGCAGAGCGAATAGCGCCCGTCAGGCATTCCTGCAGCCTGCATGGCATCTGTGATCAGCACCAGTCTCTCTTTCGCGCAACAGCAGCACAGCTTCATGGCCGCCGGGTGGACATGGTGTCCGTCAGCGATAAGCTCCAGCCAGGCGCGAGGGTCGGTTAACCCTGCGCCAACCATACCGGGCTCCCGGTGATGTAAGCCAGTCATACCGTTATAGCAGTGAACCAATCCGTCAGCACCTGCATCAAAGGCCGCGCGGGTTTGTTCCCAGTTGGCTGCGCTGTGGCCCAGCATCACTCGGACGTTGCGCCGCTTCAGATATTCGATAGCCTGCAATGCGCCAGTTTTTTCTGGTGCCAGCGCAACGACGCGCAATGTGTGCTGGGAAACCGTAATCAGTTCATCCAGTTCACTGAGCTCCAGTTCCCTGAAAAGCTCAGGCGGGTGCGCCCCTTTGTTCTGCGGCGTAAAATATGGGCCTTCAAGATAACTGCCCAGCACCTGTGCGCCAGGCCCGCCGCAATGGTAGCGACGGGCAATACGCTCCAGCGCACTGTGAATATCCGGTAGAGGAGCGGTGACGGTAGTGGGTAGCCAGTTGGCTACCCCTTCACGCGCTTTGTGCATCGCCAGTTTGTCGAGCGTATCCGGTGCCTCATCCATCACATCGACGCCTGCACCACCATGTACGTGGGTATCAATGTAAGCTGGACAAAGCAGTTCAGCGTCGCGCTTCATAACTCCGGATGGGATTGGCTCTATTGCTGCAATGATACCGTCTTCAATATATAACTGATGATCATCCAGCCATCCTTGTTCGGTTAGTAGACGCCTGGCGCGCAATCGCTTTGTCATATCCCTTCCTCAACGGGGTTTTCCTCGCGACAGCGTCCCAGCTCGTCCACCAGACTGGTTAAACCCCTGTGTCCGCACTCCAACGCCTGCACACGAAACGCTTCGCTGCTCAGGCCGTCGCGCTCCAGCACCATCTCCAGTAGCAGTTGTAGATTGGTACCGGTGATCACTTCAGTACCTTGCCTTTGCATGGCCAGCGTAGAAGCTACGCGAAATGGCGTCCCGCCCAACAGGTCTGTTAGAAACACGATGTCTTGCTGAGCATCCAGTTCACTCACTGCCTGTTCAAGTTGCGAGGTGAGTAAGGCTGTGGTTGAGGTTTCCGGAAAGTCGATGGCGATGAACTGAGTCTGTTCACCCAAAATCTGTTTCATCGCTTTTTCCATTCCGCTGGCAAACCCGCCATGGCCCGTCAAAATAATACCTAACATCTACAACCCCTTATATTTACAGGAAGTGACAGAACTTACCTACGACGCCAAGCACCACGGTAATGGCGATAAGACGAAGAGGACTCCAGCCACGACGGACCAGCCAGAACATAGTCAATGTGTAGACCAGCGGTAAAAATGCTGGCATCAATTTGTCTATAACGTCTGTTTGCAGTTTCACAACCGCGTCGCCAGCAGTAATTTCCAGCGTAGTGCTCAGGCGAACATAGGTCGCTACCAGCGCGCCGATCACCGTCATCCCAACGATGGATGCAGCATGTCCAACCTTTTTGGTGTTAGCTTTTATTAGCGGGATGGCAGCAACGCCCATTCGATAAGCATAGTGTGCTAGCCCAAAGCGCAGACCAAGATGAACCACGTTAAACATAACAATAAAGACAACTGCGCCAAGAATAGAACCTTGCAGCGCCAGACTGGCCCCGATACCACCGCAAATAGGCAATAACGTTAACCAGAACATGGCATCACCGATACCGCCAAGTGGAGCACCTACGGCAATCTTGGTGCTTTGAATACTGTTTACATCCTGCTTGGAGCGTTCCATCGCAAGGATAATCCCGATAACAAACGTGACCAGGAACGGGTGCGTGTTGAAGAAGCCCATATGGCCTTTCATCGAACGCGCCAGATCGCGCTTGTTGGTATGGATCTTTTTCAGTGCAGGTAACAGGCCGTACAACCATCCTGATGCCTGCATACGTTCGTAGTTAAAAGAGGCTTGTAATAACATTGAACGCCAGGCAACACGGTTGATATCTTTTTTCGTCAGCTCGGCACCGATATTCTGGTCTTCGTAGACGTTTTCATTGATGCCGGACAGCAGCGTTTCTTCGGTTTCGGAAACGTTCGGCAGAGCCGTTTGATTAGATGCCATCTTCGAATTCCTCTTTTTGTGCTGCGGGAGCTGTAGGTTCAGGTGATTTACGCAGAAAATCGATCAGCGCCATTGCCAGTGCTGCTGCTGCGATCGCCAGCACAGGGAGTTTGAGCCAGGCTGCGGCTACAAAACCCAGGATGAAGTAGGGGATATAGACGTTTTTCATCATGATTTTCAGCAGTACGGCGAAGCCGATAGCTGGCATGATGCCGCCTGCCACGCCGAGGCCGTCAATCAGACGAGTCGGCAGAACATCTATAGCGGTTTTGGCATGTTCCGCACCAAAGTAAATCGGCAGGAACGCGCATAAAAAATAGAAGGTCCCCAGCGCCAGCATCGCCAAATAGTTGACCCGCTCAATTCCTGCGGTATCGGCATTTGCTGCCATGCGATCGCACCGAGCCATCACCCCTGACATCACAGAGAACAGGAAGGTAATCCCCATCTGTACCGCGACGGCGAACGGTACCGCCACTCCTACGGCAACTTCGGGTTTTACTCCTGTCGTTATGGCAAACGTGGTTCCCACGATAGTGCCGATAATCACGTTTGGCGGCTGAGCCCCAGCCAGCGGGGCCAGGCCCATCCACACCAGTTCCAGCGTACCACCTGTCAAAATACCGGTATGCAGATCGCCCAGAATCAGGCCGACCAGCGGCCCGAGAACAACCGGGCGGTGCATGTGCGTTAACCCGTTGAACATATCCAGGCCTGCAATAAAGGCGAGAATACCCAACGCAAAAGCCTGCAACAGACTAATTTCCATTGTGAATACCTCAGAGAAGTTTATAGAGGTCCTGGGCGGCTTCTGTTGGAACGCCCTGAACGAAGCACTCCACCCCAGCGGCTTTTAGCCCGTTGAACGCCGTAATATCGGCAGCGTCTACAGAAACCGTTTTGGCGATTTGTTGCTTGCCGTTGGCATAGTGCATATTGCCAACGTTGATACGGTTAACAGGAACACCGCCTTCAACCAGACGGAAGAAATCCGCAGGCGATTTGCAAACCAGCAGAATTTTCTGGCGATCGGCGGCACGGTGAATATTGTCGATCACTTTTTGTAGTGACCAGAAGCGTACGGCGATCCCTTCTGCCAGTACCATTTCCATCAGGTTTTGCTGTACTGGGTCTTCAGCCACTTCATCATTAGCGACCAGCACCAGATTTGCCCCCGCAAATCCGACCCATTGCACACCAACTTGACCGTGAATCAGACGTTCATCAATGCGACTTAATACAATGTTTGGCATGGTATTTTTCTCTTTTTTGTTATTCGTTACGATCTGGCGCACCCAGGCAGGCGCAGTGATATTGCTGCAGTATGTCCTGAATATGGTTAATGATGAGTTCTCGCGGTGTGGCGTTGAGATCTCCCCCGCGCACTTTTACGTACTGCAAGGGTAAATACTGGCTAATTAGCGGCAGTGGAATGGGGTCATCCGCCAGATTACGCACCAGACGTTCGAATGCTTCATCAATCTGGTTGTCCGGCCAGTAGTAACGAACCCGATCGGAGTAGCTATAACCGCGGGCCAAACGGCGCGCGTTGCCATCGCCGTGATAGTGGCTCTGCCAGTATTCTGGTCGATCAAGCATCACGCTTTCCAGTACATGTCGCAGGCCTGAACTGGCTTTTGCTGGCAGCAATTCTTCTTCAATAGCGGCTAACGAAAACAGTGCTTCACGTAGGGCGAAGGTCAGCGCGGGTCCCACTTTCAGAATGGCGAAGTGATCTATCACCAGTTGGCGCAAGGAGTGTGGCGTTTGGTAATCGGTAGAATGCGCTTCAAAAACCAGCGTGTCGTAGTCTTCCACCATTTTGCTGAGTGCCACGGCTTTCTGCGGTTGATAATCAATGATGTGTGTGTGGTCGAATTCAACGCCAGGTTGTACCACCAGGGCGATAATACGTGGCCAGATACCTTCCAGCCCGCGTTTTTCAAAGGCGTGATAATGGGCCTGTAACGTTGCACGTGCGGCATCCGGCGTTGTTACCGCCAGTTCGGTTAACGCTTCGTGAGCGCCACCAGGAACCGGAACTTCTGTGCCGATCACATAGACCAGGTCAGACTCACCAAAATGTGCCATACAGGTTTCTTCGGCTACTTTTGCCAGGCGTGCGGCGCGCTCGGCGACGATTTCATCAGTCAGGGGAACCGGGTCGTTAGTACACGACATGCTGCAATCGAGGTGGATCTTTTTAAAGCCTGCGGCGACATAGCTCTTGATCAGATCGTCAGCGTTGGCCATTGCCTCTTCTGCTGGCAGATTTTGCCAACGGTTTGGCCCAAGATGGTCCCCGCCGAAAATCAGCATATCCTGAGAAAAATTAAGCGAGTCGGCTAAACGGCAGACAAAACTGCGAAAATCGGCTGGTGTCATCCCCGTATAGCCGCCAAACTGGTCAACCTGATTAGAGGTTGCTTCGATCAACAGCGGTGTATGATTGGCATGGGCGTAGCGTATTGCGGCTTCCAGTACGATTGGATGTGCGGAACAAACGGCATAAATCCCGTTTGCCTTCCCCCATTTATGCTGCTCGACCATTTTAGTTAGATGTTTCACTTTCCTCTCCAGGTCAGATAACTGCGACATCATTCTTTCGTTTTGTTTCATTTAATACTGCATCATGGTGGTATAAAAATAAAACGAAAGATAATGGTTTTCCGATCTGTTTCACAAAAGAAACGCAATGAAAGGTTTCAGCGTAAGTCTGTCTGGCTCTTACCCGTTTACGGGGCTTGCATTCACGTAAAAGAAAGGCGTTAATAGACAAAACGAAATAAAACGAAAGATTCAACTAAAGGATTTCATATGAGTAACACCGAGTCCTCTGCAGACAAGCGCGTTATCGGCACTAGCGAAAGACGTGAGCAGATCATCCAGCGATTACGGCAGCAGGGAAGCGTTCAGGTTAACGATCTTTCTTTATTTTTTGGCGTCTCCACGGTCACTATTCGTAACGACCTCGCCTTTCTGGAAAAACAGGGGATTGCGGTACGCGCCTATGGTGGAGCGCTGATTTGCGAAAGCAATACGCTTGTTGTGGAGCCTTCTGTTGAAGATAAGAGCTCACTCAATACGGCGGTAAAACGCAGTATTGCCAGAGCCGCCGCGGAGTTGATCAAACCGGGGCACCGCGTGATTCTCGACTCCGGTACCACGACGTATGAAATTGCCCGCCTGATGCGCCAGCAAACCAACGTCATTGCTATGACCAACGGTATGAATGTCGCCAATGCGTTACTGGAAGCCGAAGGGGTTGAGCTGCTGATGACCGGCGGCCATTTGCGTCGTCAGTCGCAATCATTTTATGGCGATCAGGCAGAGCAATCGCTACAAAATTATCACTTCGACATGCTGTTTCTTGGCGTTGATGCTATCGATTTAGAGCGTGGTGTTAGCACACACAACGAAGATGAAGCGCGTCTCAACCGTCGGATGTGTGAAGTGGCTGAGCGTATCATTGTCGTTACTGACTCGACGAAGTTTAACCGCTCCAGCCTGCATAAGATCATTGATACCCAGCGGATTGATATGATTATTGTTGATGAAGGTATTCCAGAGGATAGTCTGGAAGGTTTACGTAAACATGGGATTGAGGTTGTTCTGGTGAGTATCTGATAAAAAAGTCGGGAAGTTTGCGAACTCCCCGACCTGTAATCGAATTTAGCTTTCAGGAATCAGGTCACTGGCGCCGGGTTAAACACCGCCAGTTGGTTATGCAGTCCCCATTGATCCGAGAAGGTTTTCTTACGCCCGCTGGCGACGTCGAGAATAAACTCGAACAGTTTCAGACCCACGTCTTCAATGGTTTCTTCGCCGGTGGCGATGGTGCCTGCGTTGATGTCCATCAGGTCAAACCAACGGTTGGCCAGCTCGGTACGGGTCGCCATTTTTATCACCGGCACGGCCATCAGGCCGTACGGCGTACCGCGACCGGTGGTGAACACCTGCACGGTGATCCCGGAAGCGACCTGCTGCGTACCGCAGACAAAATCACTGGCGGGTGTAGCCGCGTAAATCAGGCCGCGTTTGGTTGGGCGTTGGCCCGGCGACAAGACTTCGACAATCGCGCTCTTGCCAGACTTGGCAATAGAACCCAGCGCTTTTTCCACCACGTTTGCCAGACCGCCTTTCTTGTTGCCTGGAGAAGGGTTGGCGCTGCGATCCGTTTTGCCCATATCAAGGTAGTTATCGTACCAGGCCATCTCTTCAAGCAGGCGTTTACCTACTTCTTCGTTAATCGCACGTGGGGTCAGAAGATGGATGGCATCGCGCACTTCGGTAACCTCAGAGAACATTACGGTGGCACCGCAGCGTACTAACAGGTCGGAGGCATAACCGACCGCCGGGTTGGCCGTCACGCCGGAAAACGCATCGCTGCCGCCGCACTGCATGCCGACCACCAGTTCTGACGCCGGGCAGGTTTCACGCTGGCGTTGATTGAGTTTTGCCAGATGGCGTTCGGCCACCTGCAAAATATCGGCAACCATCGATTGAAAGCCAACGTGTTTTTCATCCTGCAGGCTGACGATGCTCGCGCTTTCGACCGGAATACTTTTCACGTCGTGCGTGCCTTCCAGCAGGCGCTCTGGCTGCAGTTTTTCGCAGCCGAGGCCAATGACCATCACTTCACCGCCAAAGTTCGGGTTTAGCGCAATATTGTGAATGGTACGAATCGGCACGATGGCGGCTGGGGCATTAATCGCCACGCCGCAGCCGTACAGATGATTGAGTCCGACCACGCCGTCAACGTACGGGTATTTGGGCAGCAGATCGCGCTCAATGATTTTCACCACATAATCCACCACGCCCGCCACGCAGTGCACGCTGGTGGAAATACCGAGCAGATTCTTGGTGCCGACACTACCGTCCGCATTGCGATAACCTTCGAAGGTGTAACCCTCAAGAGGCGGCAGCGGCTCTGGCACTTTGGTTGCCAGCGGCAGCGTCTCCAGCGGCGGGGCCTTGGGTAGCTCAACCATTGATTCATCAATCCAGCTGCCGCGTGGGATATCGCGAACGGCATAGCCTATCACTTCGCCATAACGCACGATTTCGCCGCGAACAGGAATATCCAAGAGCGCCACTTTATGTCCCTGGGGAATATGTTCAATGAGTTCCAGTCCGTCTGGAAAACGCGTCCCAGCTTTCAGACCATTGTCATTGACAATTATCGCCACATTATCTGTTTCGTGAACTTTAATATAAAACGCCGTTGGCGATTCTTGTCTGATTTCGATGTCGGCCATTGTCCAGTATTCTCCAACAAGGTGGTGATAATAGTGTGGATATTTATATTTTGAATCTAATTATAAGTAATAAAGATTCGGTATCGTGAAATAAGAATGTCAGGAGTTTATCGCCAAGAATGTGATGATGATCACTTAAACTCAGCAAGGCCGCCCCACCAGGGGTAGCAATACGTAAATGTGTGCATTAGCGCCCATGCATGTGTGCATATGCCCAAAACATTATTTTAATAACGCATGTTTAATGAGCGTTTACACAATGATTAACGTTGCGCTGCTGATTATACTAAATCACGGTTTCATAGCGTCTGATAAATTATTATGCGTTCTTATTATCAGTAATTTATCACCAGGAATATCTACCCAATAATAATAAAAATTTAATGTACCCGAGGTAATTAGAATGATTCTGGATACAGTTGTCGAGAAAAAGAAAGGCACGCACACCCGTTACTTAATATTGCTGATAATATTTATCGTTACAGCCGTTAACTATGCGGACCGTGCAACGCTGTCAATTGCCGGCACGGAAGTGGCGAAAGAGTTACAGCTCAGTGCCATCTCAATGGGGTACATTTTCTCCGCTTTCGGCTGGGCTTACCTGTTAATGCAAATCCCCGGCGGCTGGCTGCTGGATAAGTTCGGTTCAAAGAAAGTCTACACCTACAGCCTGTTCTTCTGGTCGCTGTTTACCTTCCTGCAGGGCTTTGTAGACATGTTCCCGCTGGCCTGGGCGGGTATTTCAATGTTCATCATGCGCTTTATGCTGGGCTTCTCGGAAGCGCCGTCCTTCCCGGCGAATGCCCGTATCGTGGCGGCCTGGTTCCCGACGAAAGAGCGCGGTACGGCGTCCGCAATTTTTAACTCCGCACAGTATTTCTCTCTGGCGCTGTTTTCGCCGCTGCTGGGCTGGCTGACCTTCGCCTGGGGCTGGGAACATGTCTTTACCGTGATGGGCGTGATTGGTTTTGTGCTCACCGGGCTGTGGGTAAAGTTTATTCATAACCCAACCGATCACCCGCGTATGTCGCAAGAAGAGCTGAAGTTTATCTCTGAAAACGGCGCGGTCGTGGATATGGACCATAAAAAGCCGGGTGATGTGAAGTCAGGCGGTCCTAAATTGCATTATATCAAGCAGTTGCTCACTAACCGTATGATGCTCGGCGTGTTCTTCGGACAGTATTTTATCAACACAATTACCTGGTTTTTCCTCACCTGGTTCCCGATTTACCTGGTACAGGAAAAAGGCATGTCGATCCTGAAAGTGGGCCTGGTGGCTTCGATCCCTGCGCTGTGCGGATTTGCCGGTGGCGTACTCGGCGGCGTGTTCTCTGATTATCTGATTAAACGTGGCCTCAGCATCACTCTGGCACGTAAGCTGCCGATTGTGCTCGGAATGCTGCTCGCCTCGACCATTATTCTGTGTAACTACACCGATAACACCACCCTGGTGGTGGCGCTGATGGCGCTGGCGTTCTTCGGTAAAGGCTTCGGGGCGCTGGGATGGCCGGTGATTTCCGATACTGCGCCGAAAGAGATTGTCGGTCTGTGCGGTGGGGTATTTAACGTATTTGGCAATGTGGCTTCCATCGTCACCCCGCTGGTGATTGGGTATCTGGTGAGCGAGCTGCACTCATTTAATGCTGCGCTGATGTTTGTAGGGTGCTCGGCGCTGATGGCAATGGTTTGCTACCTGTTTATTGTCGGTGACATTAAACGTATGGAATTGCAGAAATAAACAAAGGTGTAAGCGATGAATAACACGATTTTTCCGAATAAGTTTAAAGCGGCTCTCGCGGCGCAACAGATTCAGATTGGCTGCTGGTCTGCATTAGCCAGCCCAATCAGTACCGAAGTTTTAGGCCTGGCGGGTTTTGACTGGCTGGTGCTGGACGGCGAACACGCGCCGAACGACATATCGACGTTTATCCCGCAATTGATGGCGCTGAAAGGCAGCGCCAGCGCGCCGGTAGTGCGCGTACCGACCAACGAGCCGGTAATTATCAAACGCCTGCTGGATATCGGATTTTACAATTTCCTGATCCCGTTCGTGGAGACGGAAGAAGAGGCGGTGAACGCCGTGGCGTCGACCCGCTATCCGCCGGAAGGTATTCGCGGCGTGTCCGTATCCCATCGCGCCAATATGTTTGGCACCGTACCGGACTATTTTGCGCAGTCGAATAAGAACATCACCATCATCGTGCAGATCGAAAGTCAGCAGGGCGTTGATAACGTTGACGCAATCGCGGCGACAGAAGGCGTCGACGGGGTCTTCGTCGGCCCAAGCGATCTGGCTGCGGCGTTAGGCCACCTCGGCAATGCGTCACATCCTGATGTGCAGAAAGCTATCCAGCACATTTTTGCCCGCGCGAAAGCACACGGCAAACCAAGCGGCATTCTGGCCCCGGTAGAGGCGGATGCGCGTCGTTATCTGGAGTGGGGCGCGACGTTTGTTGCCGTTGGCAGCGATCTTGGCGTGTTCCGTTCAGCCACGCAAAAATTGGCTGATTCTTTTAAGAAATAACCCCCTCGACAGTAGAGAGAGATAAAGACATGACAATGAAAGTTGGTTTTATTGGCCTCGGTATTATGGGTAAACCAATGAGTAAAAACCTCCTCAAGGCAGGTTACTCGCTGGTGGTTGCTGACCGTAACCCGGAATCCATTGCGGAAGTGATTGCCGCAGGCGCAGAAACCGCCGCCACGGCGAAAGATATTGCCGAGCAGTGCGATGTGATCATCACCATGCTGCCGAATTCTCCGCATGTGAAAGAAGTGGCGCTGGGAGAGGGCGGCATTATTGAAGGGGCGAAACCGGGGACAGTGCTGATCGACATGAGCTCCATCGCGCCGTTAGCCAGCCGTGAAATCAGCGACGCGCTGAAAGCGAAAGGCGTGGAAATGCTGGACGCGCCGGTAAGCGGCGGCGAACCGAAAGCTATCGACGGTACTCTGTCGGTGATGGTTGGCGGTGATAAAGCGATTTTTGACAAATATTACGATCTGATGAAGGCGATGGCAGGTTCCGTGGTACATACCGGTGATATCGGCGCGGGTAACGTCACCAAGCTGGCGAATCAGGTGATTGTGGCGCTGAACATTGCGGCAATGTCCGAAGCGCTGACGCTGGCGACAAAAGCGGGCGTAAACCCGGATCTGGTGTATCAGGCGATCCGTGGTGGGCTGGCGGGAAGCACCGTACTGGATGCGAAAGCGCCGATGGTTATGGACAGAAACTTTAAGCCGGGTTTCCGTATCGACCTGCATATTAAAGATCTGGCGAACGCGCTGGATACCTCTCATGGCGTTGGCGCTCAGTTACCGCTGACTGCTGCAGTCATGGAGATGATGCAGGCGCTACGCGCTGATGGGCTGGGCACCGCCGATCATAGCGCACTCGCATGCTACTACGAAAAACTGGCGAAAGTGGAAGTCACTCGCTAACAAGAAGGGCGCGGATGCGCGCCCTGTATTTCTTGCCTTGCGCGGCACTGTCAGGCTACATAACTATGAAAATCGTAATTGCCCCAGACTCTTATAAAGAAAGCCTTTCTGCCACCGAGGTAGCTCAGGCAATAGAAAAAGGATTTCGGGAAATTTTCCCCGATGCGCAATATGTTTCTGTCCCGGTTGCCGATGGTGGTGAAGGAACGGTCGAAGCCATGATTGCCGCTACGCAGGGGAGTGAACATTCAGCGTGGGTGACAGGGCCGCTGGGCGAAAAAGTGAATGCCTGCTGGGGCATGTCTGGAGATGGTAAAACCGCGTTTATCGAAATGGCGGCAGCCAGCGGTCTGGCGTTAGTTCCTCCTGAAAAGCGTAACCCGTTAGTCACCACGTCGCGTGGCACCGGGGAGTTGATTTTGCAGGCGCTGGATAGCGGCGCGCAGAGCATCATTATTGGTATTGGCGGTAGTGCGACCAACGACGGCGGCGCGGGTATGGTGCAGGCGCTGGGGGCGAAACTCTGCGACGCCAACGGGACAGAGATTGGCAACGGTGGTGGAAGCCTGGAGAGTCTGAACACCATCGATATAACGGGCCTGGATCCGCGCTTAAAAACCTGCTCAATTCGCGTGGCCTGCGATGTAACCAATCCACTCACCGGCGATACTGGCGCTTCGCGCATTTTTGGCCCGCAGAAAGGGGCGACGGAAGAACGCATTATCGAACTGGACCGCAATCTGTCTCACTATGCCGACATCATTAAAAAATCGCTGCGGGTTGATGTGAAAGACGTTCCTGGCTCTGGTGCGGCAGGCGGAATGGGCGCCGCGTTAATGGCTTTTTTAGGTGCGGAGTTGCGCAGTGGTATTGAGATTGTGACCCAGGCGCTCAATCTGGAAGAGCATATTCATGACTGTACGCTGGTGGTGACCGGAGAAGGGCGGATTGACAGCCAGAGCATTCACGGCAAAGTGCCGGTGGGTGTGGCGAATGTCGCGAAGAAGTACCACAAGCCGGTAATTGGTATTGGCGGCAGCCTGACGCGCGATGTGGAGGTGGTGCATCAATATGGTATCGATGCGGTGTTTAGCGTATTAACCACCATCAGCACGCTGGAAGAGGCCTTTCGTGGGGCATTTGATAATATTTATCGCGCTTCAAGAAACATCGCCGCCACGTTGGCGATAGGAATGCGCAGTGCGGGGTGACAATGCCCCGCAAACCCTCTATACTGCGCGCCGAAGCTGACCAGACAGTCGCCGCTTCGTCGTCGTCCTCTTCGGGGGAGACGGGCGGAGGGGAGGAAAGTCCGGGCTCCATAGGGCAGGGTGCCAGGTAACGCCTGGGGGGGAAACCCACGACCAGTGCAACAGAGAGCAAACCGCCGATGGCCCACGCAAGTGGGATCAGGTAAGGGTGAAAGGGTGCGGTAAGAGCGCACCGCGCGGCTGGTAACAGTCCGTGGCACGGTAAACTCCACCCGGAGCAAGGCCAAATAGGGGTTCACAAGGTACGGCCCGTACTGAACCCGGGTAGGCTGCTTGAGCCAGTGAGCGATTGCTGGCCTAGATGAATGACTGTCCACGACAGAACCCGGCTTATCGGTCAGCTTCACCTCCTTATAAAACCCCGCTTCGGCGGGGTTTTTGCTTTGTAGGCAGACTGTCCACGGCGCTATACTCAAAAGAACGCGGCTTATCGGTCAACTTCACTCTTTATAAAAACCCCGCTTCGGCGAGGTTTTTTGCTTTATAGACCGGATAAGACGTTTACACTGCCATCCGGCAGACGTTTTTCCTGTCGTGTTGTAGTTGGTTCACCACGAATCTGGCCTTTATTTCCCATTCATCTCATCGTTATTTGACCTTTATTTACGCGCTGAACTTCTTTTATCTAAGGGAATGTCTTGCGGGATATTTCCTTTTTTGTGATGACTAGCACAAAACGCTGCGCGATACGTTTTTATCGAGAATAATCGAACGCAATCGATCGCCATCACAAAATTACTGGCTGATAAATTGTACAAAACTACTGTTAATGCAATGTTGCATGTGATGATTATTTGTATGTTTTGGTTTAAATATTAATAAATGCAATGTTTCTTTACAAACAAATAAGGCTAAAAAACGTGATGCATAACGTTATTTGACCACTATAAACGATAAAATATAATTATATTTGATAAGTTGCTTATTAAATTTAAGCGCTGTTTTGCCTGGTAATTACTCTGTAATTGATTGAAATATAGCCTTTCGTGGTTTTAAGAAATAGCAGGGAAAATGGTGTTGTTATAGCCATAAAAAATCGTTATCCCCCCATCTTTTTTTGATTAAAGTCAGGATAAAGTGAGATCGATATTTCATATCTATATGATTATTAAGTGATTTCAATTTAAATAATAGTCTTACAAAATGTAAGTCAAGGGGATTTGTGAGTGGTAGCACATATCCTCGTTCGCTTAATTTGGTACACTTCCTGCCGTCAACAAAGTAATTAGCGCAGGTCGATATGAATACTATTACACTCCCTAAAACACAGCACTTAGTGGTCTTTCAGGAAGTCATTAGAAGTGGTTCTATCGGCTCAGCTGCAAAAGAATTAGGTTTAACTCAACCGGCTGTCAGCAAAATCATTAATGATGTAGAAGCTTATTTCGGTATTGAGTTAGTCGTACGCAAAAATACTGGTGTGACATTAACTCAGGCAGGTCAGGTTATGCTCTCATGGTCTGAATCTATTACCCGTGAAATGAAGAACATGGTTGATGAGATGAACAGCATGACGAGCAATGCGGTCGTTGATGTGTCGTTTGGCTTTCCTTCACTGATTGCCTTCACCATCATGTCCGGCATGATTAAAAAATTCAAAGAAGTGTTCCCGAAAGCGCAGGTTTCCATGTATGAAGCTCAGCTCTCCTCGTTCTTACCTGCGATTCGTGACGGGCGTCTGGACTTCGCGATCGGTACGCTAAGTGATGAGATGAAACTGCACGATCTGCATGTTGAACCGCTCTTTGAGTCAGACTTCATCCTGGTTGCCAGCAAGTCCCGAACATGCACCGGCATCACCTCGCTGAGCGCGTTGAAAAACGAACAGTGGGTGTTGCCACAAACGAATATGGGGTACTACAGTGAACTTCTAACCACGTTACAAAATAATGGCATCAGCAGTGAAAACATCGTTAAAACAGACTCCGTCGTTACGATTTATAATCTTGTTCTCAATGCTGATTTCTTAACAGTAATTCCCTGCGATATGACCACACCATTTGGCTCAAACCAGTTTATTACTATCCCGGTAGAAGAAACCTTACCCGTCGCGCGTTATGCCGCCGTATGGTCGAAAAATTATCGAATTAAAAAAGCAGCATCTATTTTGGTGGAATTAGCCAAAGAGTATTCATCATATAATTGTCGGAGACGAAGGCAATTAATTGAAATTGATTAAAGATTGAATTTGTTTTAACACGAAATCAACGCCATCTGTCTATTTCTGACAATGGTCACGGCTATCTATTTACTTTAATACCCTAGTAAGAGGTTCTAATGCACATTACATACGATCTCCCAGTTGCAATTGAAGATATCCTCGAAGCGAAAAAAAGACTGGCGGGGAAAATTTATAAAACGGGAATGCCTCGCTCTAACTATTTTAGTGAACGTTGCAAAGGGGAAATTTTCCTCAAGTTTGAAAATATGCAGCGTACCGGTTCATTTAAAATCCGTGGTGCGTTTAACAAGCTCAGTTCATTAACCGAAGCTGAAAGATGTAAGGGCGTGGTGGCTTGCTCTGCAGGTAACCATGCGCAAGGGGTTTCTCTCTCCTGCGCCATGCTCGGAATCGACGGCAAAGTGGTCATGCCGAAAGGCGCGCCGAAGTCTAAAGTTGCTGCAACCTGCGATTATTCCGCAGAGGTTGTGCTGCACGGCGACAACTTCAACGACACCATCGCTAAGGTTAGCGAGATTGTGGAAACTGAAGGCCGTATCTTTATTCCACCCTATGATGACCCGAAAGTGATTGCTGGTCAGGGCACTATTGGTCTGGAAATTCTGGAAGATCTGTACGATGTCGATAACGTGATTGTGCCAATTGGCGGTGGCGGACTGATTGCTGGTATTGCAGTGGCAATTAAATCTATTAACCCGACTATTAAAATTATTGGCGTACAGTCTGAAAATGTTCATGGCATGGCGGCTTCTTTCCACGCTGGAGAAATAACCACGCACCGAACGACCGGCACCCTGGCGGATGGTTGTGACGTTTCCCGCCCGGGTACTTTAACGTATGAAATTGTTCGTGAGTTGGTGGATGACATTGTCCTGGTCAGCGAAGATGAAATTCGCAACAGCATGGTGGCATTAATTCAGCGAAATAAAGTTGTGACTGAAGGTGCCGGCGCGCTGGCTTGCGCAGCATTATTAAGCGGGAAATTAGATAGCTATATCCAGAACAGAAAAACAGTCAGCATTATTTCTGGCGGTAATATCGACCTTTCTCGTGTATCTCAAATTACTGGTTTAGTTGACGCTTAATATACTTCGTTGAGGATAGGATATGAGTACTACTGATAGCATTGTATCCAGCCAGACAAAACAGTCGTCCTGGCGCAAATCGGACACCACCTGGACACTGGGTTTATTTGGTACAGCCATCGGCGCCGGGGTGCTGTTCTTCCCTATCCGCGCAGGTTTTGGCGGACTGATCCCCATTCTGATAATGCTGGTGTTAGCATACCCCATCGCCTTCTATTGCCACCGTGCGCTGGCACGCCTGTGTCTTTCCGGCTCTAACCCTTCCGGTAACATCACAGAAACGGTTGAAGAGCACTTTGGTAAAACGGGCGGCGTGGTTATCACGTTCCTCTACTTCTTTGCGATTTGTCCGCTGCTGTGGATTTATGGCGTCACCATTACCAACACCTTTATGACCTTTTGGGAAAACCAGTTGCAGATGCCAGCGTTAAACCGTGGCTTCGTGGCACTGTTCCTGCTGCTGTTGATGGCATTCGTCATCTGGTTTGGTAAGGATCTGATGGTTAAAGTGATGAGCTACCTGGTATGGCCGTTTATTGCCAGCCTGGTGCTGATCTCTCTGTCTCTGATTCCTTACTGGAACTCTGCGGTTATCGATCAGGTTGATCTCAGCAATATCGCTCTGACTGGCCATGACGGCATCCTGGTTACCGTGTGGCTGGGTATTTCCATCATGGTGTTCTCTTTCAACTTCTCACCTATCGTTTCTTCCTTCGTGGTCTCTAAACGTGAAGAGTATGAGAAAGATTACGGTCGCGAATTTACCGAGCAGAAATGTTCAAAAATCATCTCCCGCGCCAGTATGCTGATGGTTGCCGTGGTGATGTTCTTTGCCTTTAGCTGCCTGTTCACGCTCTCTCCGGCAAACATGGCGGATGCGAAAGCGCAGAACATTCCAGTACTGTCTTACCTGGCGAACCACTTCGCTTCACTGTCCGGTTCGAAGTCCACCTTCGCGACCGTTCTGGAGTACGGCGCTTCAATCATCGCACTGGTTGCTATCTTCAAATCTTTCTTCGGCCACTACCTGGGCACGCTGGAAGGTCTGAACGGTCTGGTACTGAAGTTTGGTTACAAAGGCGATAAAACTAAGGTTTCCGCTGGCAAACTTAATACCATCAGCATGATCTTCATCATGGGCTCCACCTGGGTTGTGGCTTACGCCAACCCGAACATCCTGGACCTGATTGAAGCAATGGGCGCGCCGATTATTGCCTCTCTGCTCTGCCTGCTGCCGATGTATGCCATCCGTAAAGCGCCGTCACTGGCGAAATACCGTGGCCGTCTGGATAACGTGTTTGTTACCGTGATTGGTCTGCTGACTATCCTGAACATTGTCTACAAACTGTTTTAATCCTTAAGCTCAGGATGAGCGGAGTAGTGAAATGAATGAGTTTCCGGTAGTACTGGTTATTAACTGTGGTTCGTCTTCCATTAAATTCTCAGTGCTGGATGCAGCGAACTGTGAAGTTTTAATGGCGGGAATCGCGGACGGTATTAACTCTGAAAATGCGTTCATAGCAATTAATGGAGGAGAGCCAGCTAAGCTGGCTCACCACAGCTACGAAGACGCATTAAAAGCAATCGCCGTTGAACTGGAAAAACGTAATTTAATGGACAGCGTGGCCTTAATTGGCCACCGCATTGCCCACGGTGGAAATATCTTTACCGAATCAGCAATTATTACTGACGACGTTATCGATAATATTCGCCGGGTATCGCCTTTAGCACCGTTACATAATTATGCGAACCTCAGTGGGATTGAATCCGCACAGCACCTTTTCCCAGGCGTGCAGCAGGTTGCGGTATTTGATACCAGCTTCCACCAGACGATGGCCCCAGAGGCCTATCTTTACGGTCTACCGTGGAAATATTTTGAGGAGTTAGGCGTTCGTCGTTATGGCTTCCACGGCACGTCGCACCGCTATGTATCTCAGCGAGCGCATGAGCTTCTTGAGCTGCAGAGTGATGACTCCGGTCTGGTTGTGGCTCACCTGGGGAACGGCGCGTCAATCTGCGCGGTGCGTAACGGGCAGAGCGTTGATACCTCAATGGGCATGACGCCGTTGGAAGGGCTGATGATGGGCACACGCAGCGGTGACGTCGATTTCGGCGCCATGGCGTGGATTGCCAGCGAAACCAACCAGACGCTGAGCGACCTTGAGCGCGTTGTGAATAAAGAGTCCGGTTTACTGGGTATTTCCGGTTTGTCCTCTGACTTACGTACGTTAGAAAAAGCCTGGCACGAGGGACATGAGCGTGCGCAGTTGGCGATTAAAACGTTTGTGCATCGTATCGCGCGCCATATCGCCGGACATGCCGCTTCGCTGCATCGTCTTGATGGGATTATTTTCACCGGTGGAATAGGTGAGAACTCGGTATTAATTCGTCGTCTGGTTATTGAACATCTCGCCGTTTTAGGGGTGAATATCGACAGCGAGATGAATAGCCTGCCAAATTCCCATGGCGAAAGAATTATCTCTAATAAAGATGCTCGTGTTATTTGTGCGGTTATTCCCACAAATGAAGAGAAAATGATTGCGCGTGATGCCATTGCGTTAGGCAAAATTAATATACCAGTAGAATTTGCATAATTAATTTTCAGCAGAGAGATTATTTTTCATGAAGGTAAATATCGATACCAGCGATATGCTGTATGCCGAAGCCTGGAATGGCTTTAAAGGTACGGACTGGAAAGAAGAAATTAATGTCCGTGATTTTATTCAGCACAACTATACGCCTTATGAAGGGGATGAATCTTTCCTCGCCGAAGCAACGCCAGCGACCACTGCATTGTGGGAAAAAGTCATGGCGGGCATCCGTATTGAAAACTCGACGCACGCGCCGGTTGATTTCGATACCAATATTGCCACCACGATAACCGCACATGATGCGGGTTATATTGAACAAGAACTGGAAAAAATCGTTGGTCTGCAAACGGATAAGCCGCTCAAGCGTGCTCTGCATCCGTTTGGCGGCATCAACATGATCAAAAGCTCTTTTGATGCTTATGGTCGTGAGATGGATGCTGATTTTGAATACCAGTTTACTGAACTGCGTAAAACCCATAACCAGGGCGTATTCGACGCCTACTCTCCGGATATGCTGCGCTGCCGTAAATCCGGCGTGCTGACCGGTCTGCCGGACGGCTATGGCCGTGGTCGTATCATCGGCGACTATCGTCGCGTCGCGTTGTACGGTATCCGCTACCTGGTACGCGAGCGTGAACTGCAGTTTGCCGATCTCCAGTCGAACCTGGAGTGGGGCCAGAATCTTGAAGCCACGATTCGCCTGCGCGAAGAGCTGTCTGAGCACCGTCGCGCCCTGCTGCAGATGCAGGAAATGGCAGCGAAGTACGGCTGCGATATCTCCCGCCCGGCGCGTAATGCGCAGGAAGCGGTGCAGTGGGTTTACTTTGCTTACCTGGCTGCGGTGAAATCTCAGAACGGCGGCGCAATGTCGCTGGGCCGTACCGCATCGTTCCTCGACATCTACATTGAGCGCGATTTCAAAGCGGAAATTTTAAACGAGCAGCAGGCGCAGGAGCTGATCGACCACTTCATTATGAAGATCCGTATGGTGCGCTTCCTGCGCACGCCGGAATTCGACACCCTGTTCTCAGGCGACCCTATCTGGGCGACTGAAGTTATCGGCGGCATGGGGCTGGATGGCCGCACGCTGGTAACGAAAAACTCGTTCCGCTACCTGCATACGCTGCACACTATGGGACCGGCGCCTGAGCCGAACCTGACGGTGCTGTGGTCTGAAGCGCTGCCGATTGCCTTCAAAAAGTACGCCGCCCAGGTGTCTATCATCACCTCGTCTTTGCAGTATGAAAACGACGATTTGATGCGTGCCGACTTTGACAGCGATGACTATGCCATTGCCTGCTGCGTAAGCCCGATGGTTATCGGCAAACAAATGCAGTTCTTCGGTGCGCGTGCCAACCTCGCCAAAACGTTGCTGTACGCAATCAACGGCGGCGTGGATGAGAAGCTGAAAATTCAGGTTGGGCCGAAAACGGCACCGCTGATGGATGACGTGCTGGATTACGATACGGTGATGGAGAGCCTGGACCACTTTATGGACTGGCTGGCCGTGCAGTACATCAGCGCGCTGAACATCATCCACTATATGCACGACAAGTACAGCTATGAAGCTTCGTTGATGGCGCTGCACGATCGTGATGTCTATCGCACGATGGCTTGTGGTATGGCGGGTCTGTCCGTGGCGGCGGATTCTCTGTCGGCTATCAAATACGCCCGCGTGAAACCGATTCGTGATGAAAACGGTCTGGCTGTCGATTTCGAAATCGAAGGCGACTATCCGCAATACGGCAACAACGACGAGCGAGTAGACAGCATTGCCTGCGACCTGGTCGAACGTTTCATGAAGAAAATTAAGGTGTTGCCAACCTACCGTAACGCGGTGCCGACGCAGTCCATTCTGACCATCACCTCCAACGTGGTGTACGGACAGAAAACCGGTAACACACCGGACGGACGTCGCGCAGGTACGCCGTTTGCGCCGGGGGCTAACCCGATGCACGGCCGCGATCGTAAAGGCGCGGTTGCGTCATTAACCTCGGTGGCCAAACTGCCGTTTACCTATGCCAAAGACGGTATCTCGTACACCTTCTCCATTGTGCCGGCTGCACTGGGCAAAGAAGATGGGGTGCGTAAAACCAACCTGGTTGGTCTGCTGGACGGTTACTTCCACCATGAAGCGCATGTGGAAGGTGGGCAGCATCTGAACGTTAACGTTATGAACCGTGAAATGTTGATGGATGCCATTGAGCACCCGGAAAACTATCCGAACCTGACGATCCGCGTGTCTGGCTATGCGGTGCGCTTCAACGCGTTGACCCGTGAACAGCAGCAGGATGTTATTTCACGTACTTTCACCCAGGCGCTCTGACGCCGGAGGGATTATGAGAAAAGTTATTGCAACCGAATGTGCGCCAGGGGCGATTGGGCCTTACGTACAGGGGGTGGATCTGGGCAGCATGGTGTTGACGTCAGGTCAAATCCCGGTGTGTCCACAGACCGGTGAAGTGGCAGAAAACGTGGCCGATCAGGCACGTCAAAGCCTGGAAAACGTGAAAGCGATCGTCGAGTCCGCAGGTTTGAAAGTGAGCGATATCGTGAAGACTACCGTTTTCGTATCCGACCTGAACGACTTCGCCACCATTAACCAGGTGTACCAGCAGTTCTTTGATGAGCATCAGGCTATCTACCCCACGCGCAGTTGCGTACAGGTCGCCCGCTTACCAAAGGATGTGAAGCTGGAGATTGAAGCCATCGCCGTACGTGGCGACACGCTGTAATCCCTTGCGGGGCGATCTCAGGATCGCCCCGATCCTTAATGAGTGTGAAACCTGGTCTTCACTGAACGGCAATCCGAGGGTGTGGATATGATTAGCGCATTCGATATTTTCAAGATTGGCATTGGACCTTCCAGCTCCCATACCGTGGGGCCAATGAACGCAGGTAAAAGCTTTATCGATCTGTTGGTCAGCAGCGGAGAACTCCCCAGAGCCACGCATATTGTGGTCGATCTTTACGGATCGCTTTCCCTGACCGGGAAAGGTCATGCGACAGATGTCGCGATCATGATGGGGCTGGCCGGTAACAGTCCGCAAAACGTTAATATAGACTCAATCGCTGGTTTTACTCAGGAAGTGGCCCGTACCGGACGTTTGCCGGTTGCTGAGGGCGCGCATGTTGTCGATTTCTCTCCAGATGAAAATATTCTTTTTCATACCGAAACCCTGCCACGCCATGAAAATGGCATGCGTATCACCGCGTGGAACGGCACCGAGAGGCTATTAAGCAAAACCTATTACTCCGTCGGCGGTGGTTTTATCATTGAAGAGGAGCAATTTGGGCAGGTGCATGATGTTGAAGCACACGTGCCCTACAATTTTCATTCCGCCAGCGAACTGCTGAAACTGTGCGAGCGCAATGGGCTGTCTGTTTCCGGCTTGATGATGCAAAACGAGCTGGCGATGCGCAGCAAAGAGGAAATCGATGCTGGCTTTGCCGCCATTTGGGACGTCATGCACGCCGGGATTGAGCGCGGCATGAACACCGAAGGCGTCTTGCCGGGGCCGCTTAACGTTCCGCGTCGCGCCGTGGCGTTACGCCGGTTGCTGGTTTCCAGCGATAATCTGTCCAGCGACCCGATGAACGTTATTGACTGGATCAACATGTTCGCGCTGGCCGTGAGCGAAGAAAACGCCGCCGGGTGCCGGGTTGTGACGGCGCCGACCAACGGTGCATGTGGGATTATTCCCGCCGTATTGGCCTATTACGACAAGTTCCGCCGTCCGGTGAATGCGAACTCCATTGCCCGCTATTTGCTGGCCGCGGGGGCGATAGGCGCGCTGTATAAGATGAACGCCTCTATTTCTGGTGCTGAGGTGGGCTGCCAGGGTGAGATTGGCGTAGCCTGTTCAATGGCGGCTGCCGGGCTGACAGAACTGCTGGGCGGTAGCCCGTCGCAGGTCTGCATTGCAGCGGAAATCGCCATGGAGCATAACCTGGGGCTGACCTGCGATCCGGTAGCCGGACAGGTGCAAATACCGTGCATTGAACGTAATGCGATCAACGCAGTAAAAGCCGTCAACGCCGCGCGCATGGCGCTACGTCGAACGTCAGAACCACGCGTTTCGCTCGATAAAGTGATCGAGACCATGTATGAAACGGGCAAAGATATGAACGACAAATACCGTGAAACCTCACGCGGTGGGTTGGCAATTAAAGTGGTTTGTACCTGAGGTAAAAGCCGTGCCTGGTCAGCGCAGCGCTATCCGGCAATAAATTAATCAATATGGCATGATAAAAAAAGGTGCACGTTAGTGCGCCTTTTTTGTTGTGATCTGCTTCAAATATAGAAATTCAATTCTTTATATGGAAATAAAAGAGAAAATATTTCTTAACTTTTAGAAATTACAGGGGTTTGTTTGTGAAGTTTTTCTCTGATCCTGCGCGTATGATTTCCTCATTACTCCAATAGCTCACCTGCACCGTAGTACTGCGTATCGCATTGAGGCAGTACGAAAAAAATATAAAAACCTCTACCTACACATTGAGCGGAAAATTATGGAAACGGCAACGAATAACAGCGTAATACTCGACGCATCTGCTCCGGCACGTCGGGCGGGAATGACCGAAAGTGAATGGCGCGAAGCCATTAAATTCGACAGCATGGACACCGGCTGGGTCATTATGAGTATCGGTATGGCAATTGGTGCGGGGATTGTTTTTCTTCCCGTCCAGGTGGGTTTGATGGGGCTGTGGGTGTTTTTGCTCTCCTCTATCATCGGTTACCCAGCCATGTATCTGTTCCAGCGTCTGTTTATTAATACGCTGGCTGAGTCCCCAGAGTGTAAAGACTACCCGAGCGTAATCAGCGGCTATCTGGGTAAGAACTGGGGCATCCTGTTAGGTGCGTTGTATTTTGTGATGCTGGTTATCTGGATGTTCGTCTATTCCACCGCCATCACCAACGATAGCGCCTCCTACCTGCATACTTTTGGCGTTACTGAAGGTTTACTGTCCGACAGCCCGTTCTATGGCCTGGTGCTGATTTGCATCCTGGTGGCTATCTCGTCCCGCGGGGAAAAACTGCTGTTTAAAATCTCCACCGGTATGGTACTGACCAAGCTGCTGGTGGTGGCGGCGCTTGGCGTGTCGATGGTTGGGATGTGGCATTTATATAACGTAGGTTCACTGCCGCCGATGGCGCTGCTGATCAAAAACGCGATTATCACGCTGCCGTTTACCCTGACCTCGATTCTGTTTATTCAGACCTTAAGCCCGATGGTTATCTCCTATCGTTCTCGCAATAAATCCATTGAAGTGGCACGCCATAAAGCCCTGCGAGCCATGAATATTGCGTTCGGTATTCTGTTTGTGACCGTCTTTTTCTACGCCGTTTCCTTCACGCTGGCGATGGGCCATGACGAAGCGGTTAAAGCTTATGAGCAGAACATTTCCGCTCTGGCGATTGCCGCGCAGTTTATCAGCGGCGCGGGTGCTGGCTGGGTGAAAATCGTCAGCGTTATTCTGAACATCTTTGCCGTAATGACCGCTTTCTTCGGCGTTTACTTAGGGTTCCGTGAAGCCACTCAAGGGATCGTGATGAACGTGCTGCGCCGCAAAATGCCAGCCGAGAAAATCAATGAGACCCTGGTTCAGCGCGGCATTATGGTTTTCGCTATCTTGCTGGCGTGGGGAGCCATTGTGCTCAATGCGCCGGTACTGAGCTTCACTTCTATTTGTAGCCCTATCTTCGGCATGGTGGGATGTCTGATCCCGGCCTGGTTGGTCTACAAAGTTCCTGCACTGCACAAATACAAAGGCGCTTCCCTGTATCTGATTATTGTCACGGGCCTGTTGCTGTGCGTTTCTCCGGTCCTGGCATTTTCCTGAGATATCTGAGCAAAGGTTGTTGTTATGTTTGAGACTACATTGAATCCATTATGGGATAGTTTTATCCGCGCGGTGCAGGAAGAAGTTAAGCCTGCGCTGGGCTGCACGGAACCTATCTCTCTGGCTCTGGCGGCAGCGGTCGCCTCCTCTGAGCTGGACGGCGCGGTTGAACGCATTGATGCGTGGGTCTCACCGAACCTGATGAAAAACGGCATGGGCGTTACCGTGCCGGGTACCGGAATGGTTGGGCTGCCTGTCGCGGCGGCACTGGGTGCGCTGGGGGGAAATGCCCACGCCGGTTTAGAGGTACTGAAAGACGCCTCGCCTCAAGCGATTGCCGATGCGAAAGCGATGCTTACCGCCGGGAAGGTCGCGGTGATGCTGCAGGAGCCATGCGAGGACATTCTTTTCT
The DNA here is from genome assembly GCF_013783065.1 of Citrobacter sp. RHBSTW-00986. Lineage (NCBI taxonomy): Bacteria > Pseudomonadati > Pseudomonadota > Gammaproteobacteria > Enterobacterales > Enterobacteriaceae > Citrobacter > Citrobacter sp. RHBSTW-00986. The sequence continues at coordinate 597,186 of NZ_CP056200.1, forward strand.
CCCGTGCGAAGGTTTATAGCGCTGAAGGATGGGCGTGCGTGACGATTGTTGGTGGTCATACCAACATTGTGCACATTGAGACCAATAAGGGCGTGGTGTTCACGACAGAACAGAACGCTCAGGAAGAGGAGCAGGAGTCACCGCTGGCGGTATTATCCCACACGTCGCTGGAAGAGATTCTGGCGTTCGTGAACGCGGTACCGTTTGAGTCAATCCGCTTTATTCTCGATGCGGCGAAACTGAACGGTGCGCTGTCCCAGGAAGGGCTGCGCGGTAACTGGGGCTTGCACATCGGAACCACGCTTGAGAAGCAGTGCGCGCGTGGCCTGCTGGCGAACGATCTCTCCACCTCTATTCTGATCCGCACCAGTGCGGCATCGGATGCGCGAATGGGCGGGGCGACGCTTCCGGCAATGAGCAACTCGGGCTCTGGAAATCAGGGGATTACCGCGACCGTTCCGGTAATGGTGGTGGCTGAGCACTTTGGTGCGGATGAAGAGAAATTGGCGCGTGCGCTGATGTTGTCTCACCTGAGCGCTATCTACATCCATCATCAGCTTCCGCGTTTGTCTGCACTGTGTGCGGCAACCACGGCGGCGATGGGTGCCGCGGCGGGGATGGCGTGGATTGTTGATGGTCGCTACAACACCATCGCGATGGCAATCAGCAGCATGATTGGCGACGTGAGCGGAATGATTTGCGATGGTGCCTCAAACAGCTGCGCGATGAAAGTTTCAACCAGCGCATCTGCGGCGTGGAAAGCGGTGCTGATGGCGCTGGATGATACCGCTGTGACCGGCAATGAAGGGATTGTGGCGCACAACGTGGAGCAATCGATCACGAACCTGTGTGCGCTGGCATGTCGCTCGATGCAGGAAACCGACAAGCAGATCATTGAGATCATGGCCAGTAAGGCACATTAATCTGCAGGCCGGGTAAGGCGGAATCGCCCCCGGCATAACTCTAAGCCGCCTTTTCAGGCGGCTTCTTCGTCTTCCAGCCGTAGCTCGGCATCCGCCACAATCGCTTCCAGCTCTGTCAGCATTTCTTCATAGCCGAAGGTCACAGTATCCTGTTTTTTCGGCTCAACCTGCGGCTGACGTTTTTTTGATGATTTCTTGCTCAATAGTCGTACTCCATTGTTTTCCCTGACTATACGGGCAAATCTATCAGCAAAGCGCGCAGCGCGGTATCGGCGACTAACGTTATGTTAGTTTCGTCACGAATAAATGCGCCATCGCCGCAGGTGAGCGCTTCCTTTTCGGCGCCAGATGTCACCGCATGGAATCTGCCGTGGATCGACTGTAAGTAAGCCCGCGGCCCATGTAACTGAAAACTCAGCGATTCACCTTGTTGCAGTTCAACGTGGTGCACCCATACCTGTTGACGCAGATGCAGGCTGCCTTGTTCACCATCCGGCGAGGCGAGCAACTGATGCTTACCGGCACTCAGCGTGGCTTTCTGTACGCAGGCGTTTTCGCGCTGCGGGCAGGCATCCAGCCAGAGCTGCATTCGGGTTAACGGTTTATCTTTGCTGATATTGTGTTCGCTGTAGCTAATTCCCGGCTGTGTGGCGAGCAGTAAAACTTCTCCTGCCTTGGCCTGGATATGGTTGCCTTCACTGTCGCGGTACTCCGCTTCCCCTTCGAGGATCAGATTGACGATATCCACCTTCGGATAGGTACGTGGCTGGAAAGAGGCTCCCGGTGCCAGAACTTCCTGGTTCAGAACACGCAGCGAGGCATAACCCAGCAGTTTAGGATCAAAATAGTGTCCAAAGGAGAAGGTATAACGGGCCTGCAGCCAGCCGTAGTCTGCTTGCCCGCATTGTTTGGCTGTACGGGTAGTAATCATAGTTCTTGACCTCTCTTTACTTCCTTTTATGTTAAATGGCTAGACGCTGCATTGTTAGCCAGATATTCTGCCCGGTATGTTCAAATTTCCTGAATGAGAACGAGATGGCCAAAGAAAGGGCTTTAACGCTTGAGGCGTTACGCGTCATGGACGCAATAGACCGGCGTGGCAGCTTTGCCGCCGCAGCGGACGAACTGGGGCGCGTTCCTTCCGCGCTCAGCTATACCATGCAGAAGCTGGAGGAAGAGCTGGACGTCGTGCTGTTCGACCGTTCAGGTCATCGCACAAAATTCACCAACGTCGGGCGTATGCTGCTGGAACGTGGGCGTGTACTGCTGGAAGCTGCGGATAAGCTGACCACCGATGCCGAAGCGCTGGCTCGTGGTTGGGAAACGCATCTGACCATCGTCACCGAAGCGCTGGTGCCGACGGCGGCGTTTTTCCCGCTGATCGACAGACTTGCCGGGAAGGCCAATACCCAGCTTTCCGTTATTACCGAAGTTCTGGCCGGGGCGTGGGAGCGTCTGGAGCAGGGGCGGGCGGATATCGTGATTGCGCCGGATATGCATTTTCGCTCATCTTCGGAAATCAACTCGCGCAAGCTGTACTCGCTGATGAACGTATATGTGGCGGCCCCGGATCATCCAATTCATCAGGAGCCGGAACCGTTATCGGAAGTCACCCGCGTGAAGTACCGCGGAATCGCGGTGGCGGACACGGCCCGCGAACGTCCGGTGCTGACGGTTCAACTGCTGGATAAACAGCCGCGTCTGACGGTGAGTTCGATAGAAGATAAACGCCAGGCGCTGTTGGCCGGTCTTGGCGTGGCGACGATGCCATACCCGCTGGTGGAAGAGGACATTGCGGCGGGTCGGTTGCGTGTGGTTAGCCCGGAATCGACAAGCGAAATTGATATTATTATGGCCTGGCGTCGAGACAGCATGGGCGAAGCGAAATCCTGGTGTTTGCGGGAAATTCCCAAGCTATTTGCGGGTAAATAGCAGGGCTGTTACGCCGGATGCGGTGCAAATGCACCTTATCCGGCCGACAAGATGGTGTATTACATCAGGACAGTTGTTTGGGGTCAGCGCCGAAGCGGTTGCTCCCCTGAGTACCATTTTGACAGTTGAAAATGATGATTACCAACCAGCCTACGATCGGGATCAGCAGCACCAGTAGCCACCAGGCCGAGCGGTCGGTGTCATGTAAACGCCGGAACTGCACCGCCCACCACGGGATAAAGACCAGAACCCCATAAATCGTCGTTAATATGCCTTCCCCTCCGGCGCGTTCCCAGCCAAGCATTCTGTCCAGAATGCCCAGCACGAACGTAAAGATGATGTTGACCAGCACAAACATCCAGTATTCTTTACGACGCGCGCGGCCCCCAAAACCAAAGTAGTTCTTTAATACGTTTAAATACCAATCCATTTTTGCCTCGTTCTGTATTCAATTACTTGTTTTTAAAGCAATCAAATTAAGAATAGCCGTGAATGGAATGCTGGTAAATATTTGCTGTATTAATTATTTGGCCCCCAAAGGGGACCCGTGTAAATCAGGCAAAACGGTCATCACGCCCGTGGGGTTCGTTGAGGTCCTGCCACGGTCCGACAGAAATAATGCCGGTCGGGTTAATGGTTTTGTGGCTACGGAAGTAGTGATTGCGGATGTGATCAAAATTAACGGTCTCCGCAATGCCTGGCATCTGGTAGATATCGCGCAGGAAACCGTACAGGTTCAGATAGTCGCTAATCCGGTGTTTGTCGCACTTGAAGTGCGTCACATACACAGGATCAAAGCGCACCAGCGTGGTCCACAGGCGAATATCGGCCTCTGTTAACTGGTCCCCGGTCAGGTAGCGATGTTGCCCAAGGATCTGCTCCAGTCGCGCCAGAGATTGAAAGACTTTTTCTACGGCGTCGTCGTAGGCTTCCTGACTGGTGGCAAATCCGGCTTTATACACGCCGTTATTGACGTTGTCATAAATCCAGCCGTTGAGCTCGTCGATTTTAGTTTGCAGAGCGGGTGGATAGTAATCCCCGGCTTTCGCGCCCAGCGCATCAAACGCAGTGTTAAACATACGGATGATATCTGCAGATTCGTTGCTGACAATGGTGTGGTTCTTTTTGTCCCACAGCACCGGAACGGTCACCCGACCGCTGTAGTGCGGATCGGCGTGTAAATAAAGTTGATAAAGAAATTCGTGCTGATACAGGGTATCGCCGGTTGCCGCCGGGAAGTTATCGTCAAAGGTCCAGCCGTTTTCCAGCATCAGCGGATGCACAACGGAAACGGAAATAAACGGTTCCAGCCCTTTGAGTTTACGCAAGATCAGCGTGCGATGCGCCCACGGACAGGCCAGAGAAACGTAGAGATGATAGCGGTCTTTTTCGGCGGCGAAACCCCCTTCGCCCGTTGGACCCGGTGCGCCATCCGCGGTGAGCCAGTTACGGAAAGCTGATGCAGAGCGTTGAAATTTTCCCCCGGTTGATTTGGTGTCATACCAGGTGTCATGCCATACGCCGTCAATGAGTTGTCCCATGATTTTCGCCTCCTCAGATAGCAAAAGCGAGGAGATGTCTCCTCGCTTTTTGATGCGTTTAGTATAGCTCGCTTACCATTTTTTATTCAGTACACGGTCGATGCTGAATGCGCCCGGACCGGTGATAGCCAGCAGCAGGAAGCCGCCTGCGATGGTCAGGTTTTTCATAAACATCAGAGAGTTCACACCTTCCGCAAAGTTGCTGTGGAAGAGGAACGCCGTCAGCAGCGTGAAGCCCGCGGTGAACAGCGCAGTAGTACGAGTCAGGAAACCAAACAGGATGGCCAGACCGCCGCCAAACTCAAGCAGGATAACCAGCGGTAACATAAATCCTGGGACGCCCATGGCTTCCATGTACTGTTGGGTACCCGCATATCCGGTGATTTTTCCCCAACCTGCGGTAATAAACAGGATTGGCATCAGAATGCGCGCTACCAGTACACCAACATCTTCTAATTTCTTCATCATACTCTCCAGGAAACCACTCAGGCGGCTTATTGTGTTTTTTTGTGCAACGACGTCGCAGAGTGCGTCGTTGCTGTCGATGGAGAGAATCATAAACGTGGCTAATGACAATTGTTAGCAAGGAAAACTGTCAGAAATTTTCAAAAAATTTGAGGTTAGGGGGAGAAGAGGTGATTAGCCGCGCAGTTGCTGTTGTCTGATGGTCGATTTAACCAGACGCCAGATGCTCCACACGCTAAAGCCGCGTTTAGCCCAGCGTACCAGCAGATTCGGGTTACGAATGGTGCGAACCGCCATAATACTGCTTCCGACCAACACCCAGCCACGCAGGTTCAGCAGCGTCTTCCAGCCACGATCGTAAACTTCGGTGGCTTCCAGCCAGTCGCGGCGAGTGGCAGACAGATCCAGCCGTTGCTGCTGGATCTGTCCAAGCAGTTGCGCCTTACGTTGTTGACGTTCGACTTTACTGCTCATTATGCATCATCCTCCAGGGCCTGCCTGTCGTTAGCGAGTTCATTGCGCGTATGGCGTAGCAGCGTTGTTTTACGCGCTTTACTCAGCGTCCATAGCCCGCCGATAAGCGCAAAAAGCAACAGCACAACGGTGGTGGCAATCATGGCGTTCAGGCGATACTGCGGGTCTATGGCCCAGATGATAAGCACCATCAGGCTCATCAGACCAAACGCCGCGAACAGCATGGTCAGCCCAAGCATCAGCAGGATCTGGATGAGATTGGCTTTTTCCTCTTCCAGCTCAACGACGGCCAGCCGCAGCCGCGTCTCTACGATCTCAACGAGAATCGTCAGGATCCGCTGTCCAATACCCAGTACGCCTTTGCCTGGACCTTGTGCGTGTTGAGAGTCTGCCATTATTAACGGCGCGACAGCAGTACACCAAGTACCACACCGACTGCAGCGCCAATGCCGACGCCTGTCCATGGGTTTTCGCGTACGTAGTTATCGGCTTTTGCCGCGGCCTCACGGGTCTGTTTGGCAATCACATCGCTGGTTTCGCTCAGACGATGGCGGCTCTCGCGTAACGCATGTTCGGCTTTGCTGCGAATTTTACTCATCTCTTCCTTCGACTTATCGCCAGAGGAGCTAAGTACTTCTTCAAGCGTATCCGCAAGAGATTTCAGCTCAGCGCGCAGGTTTTCCGTAGCATTATCTTTCGACATAGTTTTCTCCAGTTGAGTGGCTAGTTACCGTACTTAGTAATCGCGTGTCTCGAGTTCTTTCAGCTCTTGCTGAGCTTCAGCAAGCTTATGTTCGCGCTTGGCTATCTTATCCGCATCGCCTTTTTGCTTCGCCTCGGCCAAATCACGTTGACGCTCGGCTATCTCATTTTTCTGCTCGGCGATTTTTTTCTGATGGTCGGCGCGCAGTTTGCTGTCAGTACAATTTGCCCGAACTTCGCTCAGCGCTTTGTTCAGACCATTGATGCGGTTTTGATTGTTGTGCTTTTCGGCATAGCTTATCTCCCGCTGAATATCCTGTTCTTTTTCCTGACAGAGGGTGGAGGCGTAACTGCCGGCACTGAGAGCGAAAAGACTAATTGCTAAAGCGATGCGGTATTTCATTCTTGAACCTTCCATTGTGATTCGACCTTGTGGCTTTGGCCGATGCTCCAGAATAATAAAGCAATGGGTCATAAACCCAGTTTATTAATCATAGGCGCTAAATGATGAAATCACCAAAGTGAGTGATCTAATTCAGATTCCTGGAGATTAACCAAAACGGTGCGGGGTATCACGTAAGCGGGATAACCACTGTACCGCCTGATTATCATCATCCTGCTGAGCAATAACGAAACCGTGCGGTAACGTTCGGTCCAGCACGACCTTTGCGGCTGCGCTTTGCGCGCTGGAATCAAAGGTGATCAGCAGCGCGTCATTTTGCGGAGTAATGCTTTTAAAGCGAATGCCGTTGGCGTCCAGGTGATGCCAGATAGAGAAGCCATCAGGCATGGTGGCTCCCTGGTTTACAGCACGAATGGCAAGCGTTGACTCCTGCTGGCGGATGACCGACCAGGTCAGGAGCAGCGCGCCGATAAACAGCATAAAAGTAGTCGTCCAGGCCAGTCGTCGGAGTGTTATGCATGATTTCAGCATAATTTACCCTCGGTTCCCGTATTTCTTTTTCCAAAGCACAACCAGGGAACCTGCCAGACCAAACACCAGTAACACCACGGGAAGCAGCATCAGACAAGACATCAGCTGATCTTCATATTTGAGAAACACTGGCGTTTTGCCCAGCAGATAGCCAAGCGTTGTGAGAATCAGAACCCAAAGCAGTCCGCTCATCCAGTTAAAGAACTGAAAGCGCGCATTGTTCAGACCGGACAATCCTGCGATGGTCGGCAGTAATGTTCTGACAAACGCGATAAAGCGACCGACCAACAGGGCAGACAAGCCATGCTTATGGAACAGATGATGTGCGCGCTGATGGTAGTGCGCGGGTAGATGAGACAGCCAGTTTTGAACGGTGCGGGTATTTCCCAGCCATCTCCCCTGGATATAGCTGAGCCAGCAACCCAGGCTGGCCGCGGTGGTGAGCAGCAGTACCGTTTGCGGAAAACCCATCGCGCCTTTAGCGATAAGTACGCCGACCAGTACCAGTAGACTGTCGCCAGGTAAAAAGGCTGCTGGCAGCAGTCCATTTTCCAGAAACAAAATGGTAAACAGTACGAAATAGAGCATGCCAATCATGGAGGGATTGGCCAGCGTTTCAAAATCCTGAGCCCATAAAGCATTCAGTAATTGAGTCAGTAGTTCCATTCAATATTCCTGGAGAATCGGTTGTCGTCATGCCGGTATTCTGGAGTTTGTAACGCCGCAATTTTATTGGTGTTTTTTACATGGATCGCGGTCTGACACAAATTCACGGCCTGAACTATTCCCTGTAAAGTTGTGAAGTAAGCAAGCTCTCAAACACAAAAATTCAAATAACAACTAATTGTAACAAAGGTCAACGTAGTCCGTTATAGAAATTACGGGTGTTGTCCTGTGATTTTGCTTATCGCAATGGAGGGAGGCGAGAGGATTTACACAGGCTGACACTTTATACCTAATGCTTACCAAGCGTCAGAAACAGGCGCTTTGTCGCGCCTGCATCGTTAAGATTGTTTATTTTGCGCCGTTAGCTGCCGTATCGAGATGAATGACGGGATTATCGGTAAAAAGATAACGGTCTGCGTTGAATTCAAAATCATCGCTGGTTTCGTTAAACAGCATCTGCTTTGTGTTCTCAAGATGCTGCCACATCGCCAGTTTGGCGGCGTGTGGATCTTTGCGAATCAGCGCCCGCAGGATCTGGTCATGGTCGTCGCACCAGTTATCTACCGTACGCAGGTCGATGTGGTCGTGCAGCTTCTTCCAGTAGGGGTTGTGAATACGCTGAGTCCACATTTTTTCAACAATCGCGGCCAGGGCAGAGTTCTGTGTTGCCAGCGCGACCTGCACATGGAACAGGAGATCCCACTCGGAGTCACGAAAGCTTTTTTCGTTACGCGACTTCTCCTGAATTTCCATCAGTTTCATGATGTCCTGTTTGGTCACCTGGGTGGCGGCAAACTCAGCAATGTTGCTTTCTATGAGCTGGCGAGCCTGGAGCAGCTCAAATGGACCGTAGCTGGCGAATTCCAGACTTTCATCTGGCGCGACATAGTGTTTGGGTTGGTTTGAAATGACGTGGATCCCCGATCCTTTACGCACTTCAACATAGCCCTCAACCTCGAGCATGATAATCGCTTCACGAACCACGGTGCGGCTGACATTTTTTTCATCGGCGATAAAGCGCTCGGCGGGGAGTTTGTCACCCACCAGGTAGACACCCTGCTCAATGCGTTCTTTCAGATCAGCGGCAAGTTGTTGGTACAAACGTCGTGGTTCGGTGATTTCCATATGCGCTCCAGGCATGATACGGCAGACTCTATTTGTTATACCACTTTTGCGATTACGGCTCCACTCGCGGCGATAAAAAAGCCGCCAGATGACTGGCGGCTTAGATTACATAACCTTGTTAAATCGTGTCTGGTTAACTTTGCGCAGCGGGATCGCCAGTTTGCGAAGCTGACTCTACCTCGCTGGCCGATTTGTTCTGCAATACCGTCCAGATGACTAACGCGCCGAGCAGGTCGAATACCGCCAGTACGGCGAACAGCGGGCTGAAGCCGATGGTGTCAGCCAGCGCGCCAACGACCAGCGCAAACAGCGTACTTGCAAGCCAGGCGGACATACCGGTCAGACCGTTCGCGGTTGCCACTTCATTACGACCAAATACGTCAGAAGAGAGCGTGATCAGCGCACCGGACAGCGCCTGGTGAGCAAAGCCGCCGACGCACAGCAGGGCGATAGCAATGTACGGGCTGGTGAACAGACCGATCATCCCTGGGCCAATCATCAGCAATGCGCCCATGGTGACGACCATTTTACGGGAAACGATCAGGTTAACGCCGAACCAGCGCTGGAACAGCGGCGGTAAGTAACCCCCTACGATACAGCCCAGGTCAGCAAACAGCATCGGCATCCAGGCAAACATCGCAATCTCTTTCAGGTTAAAGCCGTAGACTTTAAACATGAACAGCGGGATCCAGGCGTTAAAGGTACCCCAGGCCGGCTCTGCTAGGAAACGCGGCAGCGCGATGCCCCAGAACTGGCGGTTACGCAGGATCTGACCGAGAGACATTTTCTTGGCGGTGCTGTTTTTATGCTGTGATTCCTGACCATTCAGAATGTAATCACGTTCTTCATCAGACAGTTTTTTCTGGTCGCGTGGGTGTTTGTAAAATACCAACCAGCACATGGCCCAGATAAAGCTCAGGGCACCAGAAATAATGAATGCCATCTGCCAGCTGTGCATGACGATAGCCCAGACGACCAGCGGCGGAGCAATCATCGCGCCGATAGAGGAACCGACGTTAAAGTAACCCACTGCGATTGAACGTTCTTTTGCCGGGAACCATTCAGAGCTGGCTTTCAGACCCGCAGGAATCATCGCAGCTTCAGCGGCACCGACTGCGCCTCGCGCCAGCGCCAGTCCACCCCAGCTACCAGCCAGTGCGGTCGCGCCACAGAAGACGGCCCACAGAACGGCGAACATCGCGTAACCAATTTTTGTGCCGAGCACATCGAGCACATAGCCGGCAACAGGTTGCATTACGGTGTAAGCAGCAGAATACGCTGCGATGATATAGGAATACTGTTGGGTGGAGATGTGTAACTCTTCCATCAGAGTTGGCGCAGCTGCCGCCACAGTGTTACGTGTCAGATAACCCAGCACGGTGCCAAGCGTCACCAGTGCGATCATGTACCAACGTAACCCTTTAATTTTACGCATGTAAAACCTCATCGTTTTGTTATGTCCGCGAACGAGCGGTCATCTTCCAGTTCAGGGAGGAGGATGTTCTTTTACGAGGGGGTAACCGAAAAAAAGCCGGTACTCCCCGAACTCTGCCATGTCAATATTTGTGCTAATTCGGTTTCCGTACCGGTTAATCCGATGGTGATACATCGGTAATTTGCATTCCGTCGGCTTATGTATCGCGACGGCAAAAAGATAACTTGTCATACAGCTTTAAAAGGTGAGTGCCATCACAAAAGTGTGAATCTTCGTGTGGTCATTATTTCGATTCAGCAAAGCCAGTGCTGGTGCGGCTTGGCGCGAGGTTTACCTCTTTGAGAGTAATTTTTTTGTCGCCATTTGTTGATCTAACTCACGAAAATATCTTCAGTGTATGGAAATTGGTGTGATAACTTTGTCAACATCAAAACATAAGCAATCTGACGCACTCGCTGAGAGGAAGACGATAATGACCCCGTTTATGACTGAAGATTTCCTGTTGGACACCGAATTTGCCCGCCGTCTGTATCATGATTACGCCAAAGACCAGCCAATCTTCGACTACCACTGCCATTTGCCACCGCAACAAATCGCGGAAAACTACCGTTTTAATAACCTGTATGACATCTGGCTGAAGGGTGACCACTACAAGTGGCGTGCGATGCGTACTAACGGCGTCGCTGAGCGCCTGTGTACCGGCGATGCGTCCGATCGCGAGAAGTTTGACGCCTGGGCCGCCACGGTTCCGCACACAATCGGTAACCCGCTGTACCATTGGACCCACCTCGAATTACGTCGCCCGTTTGGTATTACAGGTAAGCTGTTGTCTCCGGCAACGGCTGACGAAATCTGGAACCAGTGCAATGAACTGCTGGCGCAGGACAAATTCTCCGCGCGCGGCATCATGCAGCAGATGAATGTGAAAATGGTCGGTACTACCGATGACCCAATCGACTCTCTTGAGCATCACGCGGCCGTTGCTAAAGACGCAAGCTTTGATGTGAAAGTGCTGCCGAGCTGGCGTCCGGATAAAGCCTTTAACATTGAGCAGGCGACCTTTAATGACTATATGGCGAAGCTCGGTGAGGTGTCTGACACGGATATCCGCCGCTTCAGCGACCTGCAAGCTGCGCTGACCAAACGTCTGGATCACTTTGCGGCTCACGGCTGTAAAGTCTCTGACCACGCGCTGGACGTGGTGCTGTTTGCTGAATCTAACGAATCTGAACTGGATAGCATTCTGTCACGCCGCCTGGCGGGTGAAACGCTGAGCGAGCATGAAGTTGCCCAGTTTAAAACCGCGGTGCTGGTGTTCCTCGGTGCGGAATACGCGCGTCGTGAATGGGTACAGCAGTACCACATCGGCGCGCTGCGTAATAACAACCTGCGTCAGTTCAAACTGTTGGGTGCGGATGTCGGCTTCGACTCCATCAACGATCGCCCGATGGCCGAAGAGCTGTCCAAACTGCTGAGCAAGCAGAACGAACAGAACCTGCTGCCGAAAACCATTCTCTACTGCCTGAACCCGCGCGATAACGAAGTGCTGGGCACCATGATCGGCAACTTCCAGGGCGAAGGTATGCCGGGCAAGATGCAGTTCGGTTCCGGCTGGTGGTTCAACGATCAGAAAGACGGTATGGAACGTCAGATGACGCAACTGGCCCAGCTCGGTCTGCTGAGCCGTTTCGTCGGCATGCTGACCGATAGCCGTAGCTTCCTGTCATACACGCGCCATGAATACTTCCGTCGCATCCTGTGCCAGATGATTGGCCGTTGGGTTGCTGCAGGTGAAGCGCCGGCAGATATCCAGCTGTTGGGTGAAATGGTCAGAAATATTTGCTTCAACAATGCGCGTGATTATTTCGCCATTGAACTGAACTAAGGCCTGGGTGAAGGTATGCAATACATCAAGATCCATACGCTGGATAACGTCGCGGTAGCGCTCGCTGATTTGGCTGAAGGAACCGAAGTCACCGTTGATGGGCAAGCGGTAATCCTGCGCCAAGCGGTTTCTCGTGGCCATAAATTCGCTTTATGCGATATTGCGCAAGGCGAAAACGTCATTAAATACGGTTTGCCAATCGGTCATACGTTGGTGGACGTGGCGGCGGGTGAGCATATTCATGCTCACAACACGCGCACGAATCTGAGCGACCTGGACACGTATAGCTACCACCCTGATTTTCAGGCAGAGCTTGTTCAACCCGCCGATCGCGATGTACAGATCTACCGTCGTGCTAACGGCGAGGTCGGCGTGCGCAACGAACTGTGGATCCTGCCGACGGTCGGCTGCGTCAACGCCATGGCGCGTCAGATGCAGAACCGCTTTCTGAAAGAGACCAACGACGCCGAGGGTATCGACGGCGTGCATCTTTTCAGTCACACCTACGGCTGTTCGCAACTGGGTGACGACCACATCAACACCCGTACCATGCTGCAAAATATGGTGCGCCACCCGAATGCGGGTGCGGTGCTGGTGGTCGGCCTGGGCTGTGAAAACAACCAGGTTGATGCCTTCCGCGAAACTTTAGGCGAGTACGATCCTGAGCGTGTTCACTTTATGGTCTGCCAACATCAGGAAGACGAAGTGGAAGCGGGGATTGAACATCTCCATCAGTTGTACAACGTGATGCGTAACGATAAGCGTGAGCCGGGTAAGCTGGGCGAGCTGAAGTTTGGTCTGGAATGCGGCGGCTCTGACGGCCTGTCCGGTATTACCGCCAACCCGATGCTGGGGCGTTTTTCCGACTACGTGATTGCCAACGGCGGCACCACCGTGCTGACTGAAGTACCGGAAATGTTCGGTGCCGAGCAGCTGCTGATGGACCACTGCCGTGACGAAGAAACTTTCGGCAAGCTGGTGACCATGGTCAATGACTTTAAGCAGTACTTCATTGCTCACGACCAGCCGATTTACGAGAATCCATCGCCGGGCAACAAAGCGGGCGGGATCACCACGCTGGAAGATAAATCTCTGGGTTGCACGCAAAAAGCGGGCTCCAGCCAGGTGGTGGATGTACTGCGCTACGGCGAACGCCTGAAGACACACGGCCTGAACTTACTGAGCGCGCCGGGTAACGATGCGGTTGCTACCAGTGCCCTCGCGGGCGCGGGCTGTCATATGGTGCTGTTCAGCACCGGCCGCGGTACGCCGTACGGCGGTTTTGTGCCGACGGTGAAAATTGCGACCAACAGCGAGTTGGCGGCCAAGAAAAAACACTGGATCGATTTTGACGCCGGACAGCTGATCCACGGTAAAGCGATGCCTCAGCTGCTGAGCGAGTTTGTCGATACGATCGTTGAGTTCGCCAATGGCAAGCAAACCTGCAACGAGCGCAACGATTTCCGGGAACTGGCTATCTTTAAAAGCGGCGTAACATTGTAATTACCCTTCAACTTTCGCGTGACAGCCGCGTTGGCTGCGTCCATTCACCCCGGTCACTTACTCCAGTAAGCTCCCGGGGATGTCTGAACTTACCGCCTTGCGGTAGCACGAAATCTTTTGGGTAATCGAAATGGAGTGGATTTTAAAAAACGGCGTTTCATAATATGGGGCGCCGTTTGTTTTTGCGTTTCCTCACAAGGATCTTCCATGACCGCGTATTGGCTGGCCCAGGGCGTAGGTGTCATCGCCTTTTTGATCGGCATTACCACCTTTTTCAATCGAGATGAGCGCCGGTTCCGGCTGCAACTTGCCGTCTACAGCGCCACCATTGGCGTGCATTTTTTTCTGATGGGCGCCTGGCCTGCGGGAATGAGTGCAGAGCTAAACACCATCCGCACACTCGTCTCGATGCATACCCGCAAACTGTGGGTAATGACCGTTTTTATTATCCTCACCCTGGTTCTCGGGCTGGCGAAATTACAGCATGCGATGGAGCTGTTACCGATTATTGGCACGCTGGCCAGCACCTGGGCGCTGTTTCGCTGCCAGGGGCTGACCGTGCGCTGCGTAATGTGGTGCGCAACCGCCTGTTGGGTTATCCATAATTTCTGGTTGGGATCGATTGGTGGGACGATGATCGAAGGTAGTTTTCTGGTGATGAACGGCCTGAACATTATTCGCTTCCGGCGGATGCAAAAACGCGGAATTGATCCATTCAAAATTGAAAAAAGCGTACAAGAAGAGAACCCCTCCGTCCGGTGACGGAGGGGCAGAGATTAGCCGCGCAGGGCGTTATTTGCCAGACGTTCGTCTTCAGCCTGGCAGGCCGCAGCGGTAAACAGGACGTCTGTAGAAGAGTTCAGCGCCGTTTCACAGGAATCCTGCAATACGCCGATGATAAAGCCAACGGCAACGACCTGCATGGCGATGTCATTCGGGATACCGAACATATTACATGCCAGTGGGATCAGCAGCAGAGAACCCCCCGCCACGCCCGATGCGCCGCAGGCGCACAGCGAAGCCACCACGCTCAGTAACAGCGCCGTCGGTAAATCGACCGGAATACCCAACGTATTGACCGCCGCCAGCGTCAACACGGTAATGGTGATCGCCGCGCCAGCCATATTGATGGTAGCTCCCAGCGGGATAGACACCGAATAGGTATCACGATCCAGGTTCAGCTTCTCACACAGCGCCATATTCACCGGAATGTTTGCCGCGGAGCTGCGGGTAAAGAAGGCGTACACGCCGCTTTCACGCAGACAGGCCAGCACTAACGGATATGGGTTGCGGCGAATTTTCCAGAATACCAGCAGCGGGTTGACCACCAACGCTACCAGCAGCATACAGCCTACCAGCACGGTCAGCAGATGTGCGTAGCCCCAAAGCGTGGCGAAACCGGTGGTTGCCAGCGTGGAGGAGACCAGGCCGAAGATACCGATCGGCGCGAAACGAATCACCAGCTTCACCATAAAGGTAACAGCGTTGGACATATCGTTGACCAGATTTTTGGTCGTTTCATTACCGTGACGCAGCGCAAAGCCCAGACCGACGGCCCAAACCAGGATGCCGATGTAGTTGGCGTTAAGCAGTGCATCAATTGGGTTAGAAACCATGCTCATTAGCAGGCCACGCATCACTTCGATAATGCCGGACGGCGGTACGATATCGCTGGCGCTGCTGGAAAGATGCAGTGTCGATGGGAAGGCGAAGCTGAAGACAACGGCCGCTAACGCTGCGGAAAATGTTCCGAGCAGGTAGAGGAACAGGATTGGGCGGATATTGGTTTTTTGCCCGTGCTGGTGGTTGGCGATAGAAGCCATTACCAGCATCAGAACCAGAATTGGCGCGACGGCTTTTAACGCGCCGACGAACAGAGTACCCAGTAAACCAACGGCTTCTGCCGCAGGTTTTGACACCAGTGCCAGTAAAATCCCCAGAACCAAACCGATCAAAATTTGTTTAACCAGGCTCCCTTGCGCCAGGCGCGAGAATAGCCCCGATGAACGTTGCGTAGTCATGTAGTAATCCTTTCATTGTGTTGTTGCCCTGCCTTTGTGCGTTCTGTAGACGCATCTTTCAGGATGAGGCAAATGTTTGCATGGCTGAGTATAAGGAAAGAACAGGGTTCTGGAAGCGAAATATCCTGGATTTCGCGTTGAGATCATATTTTATAACTTTAAGTTAACATTATTTTGACATGATAAACAAAAAGCCCGACGCACGCAGTGTGCTGTCGGGCTTTTCAGCTAGCAGATGAAACTTACTGTATTTGCTGCTTTTTATCGTGCTGGTGGTTGACCCAGGCGTTCACAATCAGCGTCACAAACAGAATGCCAAATACCACGCCTAACGAGATAGCGATCGGGATATGATAGAAATCGACGATCAGCATCTTAATACCGATAAACACCAGAATGACCGACAAACCGTACTTCAGCATGGAGAAACGCTCCGCCACGCCCGCCAGCAGGAAGTACATTGCGCGCAGACCCAAAATAGCAAACAGGTTTGAGGTCAACACGATGAACGGGTCGGTAGTGACGGCAAAGATAGCCGGAATACTGTCGACGGCGAAAATGACGTCGCTCAGCTCAACCAGAATCAACACCAGCATCAGCGGTGTAACAAACAGCAGGCCGTTTTTACGCACGAAGAATTTTTCATCTTCGATGGTATCGGTCATGCGCAAATGACCGCGCAGCCAGCGTACTAACGGTCTGTCGCCAATACCGGAAGCATCTTCTTTCGCCAGCGCCATCTTCACGCCGGTAAACAGCAGGAATGCACCGAACACGTACAACAGCCACTCAAATTGGGTGATAAGCCAACTGCCGGCGAAGATCATGATCGTACGCAGAACAATGGCTCCCAGCACGCCATACACCAGTACCCGACGCTGCAACGCAGGCGGTACGGAGAAGTAGCTGAACAGCATCAACCAGACAAAGACGTTATCTACTGCCAGCGATTTTTCGATCAAATAGCCGGTAAGGAAAGCCAGCGCCTGTGGGTCGGCAACGGCGCGGCCCTGGGTTTGTGCCAGGTACCACCAGAAGACGGCGTTAAACAGTAACGACAGCGTTACCCAAACGATTGACCAGGCCGCAGCCTGCTTCATCGACATCGTATGCGCGCCACGACGACCCTGCAACAGCAGGTCGATGGCCAGCATAATTACCACCACGACAGCGAAGCCACCCCATAACAACGGTGTGCCGACAGTATTCATTGTATTTCCCCATGCATAAAAAAAACGGCCAACGCCGAATGACGTTAGCCGCTGCTTTTTATGCATAGACCTTGCCATTCGGCAAGGTCTCACTTACAACAACAAAGGAATACGATGGCGTATTCCTTTGTTATCGCCCGGCGACCGGATGTGGTTTTTCACACATCGTAATGACGATCAACCGACAACGAAGTTACTCCCCTTTGCGGGTTACAAAATATTACAGGCCATGCATTCAGTCAATGGCCTGCAACATTCGTTTTACATACCTTTACGCAGTCAGCGATGTTACCGCTTCATCTGCCGGGAAAATCACGCCGGTCTGGCGGCGAATCTCTGTTTGCAGTTTGGCGGTGATACGGCTGACGGCCAGTGCGGGGTGATCCACTTCGCCGGATTCAACCAAATGAGCAAAAGCCTCTGCCTCATACAGCATAGTATTGATGTGCTGAGGCGTCGTCAGATCCTGGGTTTTCCCCCCGCGAGGAACGAAGCACACTTTCTGACACTCGGAGATATGCTCGATCACCAGCGATCCCTGCTCGCCCTGAATTTCACTGGCTAACACCGAGTCGCTTACTTTTGAGTGCTGGAGTGTGACGCTGAAATCACCGTAATTCATCACCACCACGCCGTGGGCATCTACGCCGCTTTCCAGCAGACTGGCGCTGGCCTGAACGCTTTGCGGTTCACCCCACAGCGCAACCGCTGAGGCCAGGCAGTAAAAACCGATATCCATGATCGAGCCATTTGAGAACGCCGGATTAAACGTGTTCGGATTTTCACCGTCCAGATAGCGCTGGTAACGCGAGGAGTACTGGCAGTAATTAATAAACGCTTTCCTGATTCTTCCGACTTTGGGTAGAGATTGCTGCAACAGCAGGAAGTTAGGCAAGCTGGCGGTCTTAAACGCTTCAAACAGCACGACCTGATTTTCGCGCGCGCAGGCGATAGCGGCTTCGGCTTGCGCCAGGTTTGAGGCCAGCGGCTTTTCGCAAATAACATGCTTTTTGTGCCGCAAAAACAGCTCGGTCTGCGGGAAGTGCAGGGAGTTTGGACTGGCGATGTAGACGGCGTCGATCGCCTCGCTTTGCGCCATCGCGTCCAGCGAGGTAAACAGATGCTCGACGGGGTAATCGTTGGCGAAGGTCTGCGCCTGCTCGAGGCTACGGGAATAGACCGCGGTTAACTTATATTTGCCGGTTTCATGGGCGGCATCGACAAACTGGCGGGTGATCCAGTTTGTGCCAATTACTGCGAAACGTATCATAATGGCCTTCAGGCTGCGAAAAGGGATCCTTTCGTCAATTTAGCATGCTCTGAAGACAAAGCCAGTGCGCGACTACGCAGTTTGCTTTAACGATTGTTGCGTTAACCACAGGCGGGTATCGAACTCCAGTTGATGATACTGAGGCTCCATATGACAACACAGCTGGTAAAACGCTTTGTCGTGCTCTTTTTCTTTCAGATGCGCCAGTTCATGAACGACGATCATGCGTAAAAAAGGTTCAGGGGCATTGCGAAACACGGTGGCAACGCGGATCTCCGCTTTGGCTTTTAACTTACCGCCCTGCACGCGAGATACGGCGGTATGCAGCCCCAGCGCATTCTTCAGAACATGTATCTTGCTGTCATACATGACTTTATTCAGCGGCGGGGCATTACGCAGGAACTGATTTTTCAGATCCTGAGTATATTGCCAGAGCGCTTTGTCGGTCGCGAAATCATGCGTCCCCGGATAGCGCTTCTCCAGCACTGCGCCCAGACGCTGTTCAGCAATCAGCGTTCTCACCTGAGAAAGTAAATGTTCCGGGTAGCCCTGGAGATAAGTTAGTTGGTTCATCTTTGCCCATGCCAATCATAAAAAGTGTATACTCACGCACCCTTTTCAGGGATACGCCGAAATTTTACCATTCAGGAGGGCCGATGAGCCACATAGACAACGGTTTCCGTTCGCTGTCACTTAAACGTTTCCCGGAAACGGATGACGTTAACCCGCTGCTGGCGTGGGAAGCGGCAGATGAATATCTGCTGCAACAGCTGGACGATACCGAGATTAGCGGCCCGGTGCTAATCCTGAATGATACCTTTGGCGCGCTGGGCTGTGCGCTGGCGCAACATTCGCCGTACAGCATCGGCGACTCCTATCTCAGCGAGCTTGCCACACGCGAGAACCTGCGTCACAACGATATTGCCGAGTCGAGCGTCAAGTTCCTCGACAGTACGGCTGACTACCCGCAGGCGCCGGGCGTGGTGCTGATTAAGCTGCCAAAAACCATGGCGCTGCTGGAGCAGCAACTGCGCGCGCTGCGCGAAGTGGTAACGCCGCAAACGCGTATCATCGCCGGGGCAAAAGCGCGTGATGTGCATACTTCGACGCTGGAGCTGTTTGAAAAAGTGTTGGGTCCAACTACCACGACGCTGGCGTGGAAAAAAGCCCGTTTAATCAACTGTACGTTCAGCAAACCTGAGTTGGCCGCTGCCTCGCAAACGCTAAGCTGGAAGCTGGAAGGTACCGAATGGACTATCCATAACCACGCCAACGTCTTCTCCCGTACCGGACTGGATATCGGCGCGCGCTTTTTTATCGAGCATCTGCCGGAAAACCTCGAAGGGGAGATTGTTGACCTCGGCTGTGGTAACGGCGTCATCGGTATGACGCTGTTGGCGAAGAACCCGGAAGCCAGCGTGGTATTTGTTGATGAATCGCCGATGGCGGTGGCTTCAAGCCGCTTGAACGTGGAAAGTAACATGCCTGAAGCGCTGGATCGCTGTGAGTTTATGATCAACAACGCGCTGTCGGGCGTCGAACCGTTCCGCTTTAACGCCGTGCTGTGTAACCCACCGTTCCACCAGAAGCACGCGCTGACGGATAACATTGCTTGGGAGATGTTCCACCACGCTCGCCGCTGCCTGAAAATCAACGGTGAGCTGTACATTGTGGCTAACCGTCACCTTGACTACTTCCACAAGCTGAAAAAGATTTTCGGCAACTGCGTGACCATCGCCACCAATAATAAATTCGTGGTGCTAAAAGCGGTCAAAACCGGTCGCCGCCGCTAATCGTGTGTGCCGGATGGCGGCGTGACCGCCTTATCCGGCCTACGAAATCCATACTGTTAAATTTCCAGCGCCAGCATCGTCCCTTGGGCAATAGCGCGTCGGGCATCCAGCTCCATCGCCACATCGCAGCCGCCGATCAGATGCACCGTTTTACCTGCTGCGTGGAGTGGATCAACCAGTTCACGGCGCGGCTCTTGTCCGGCGCAAATCACCACGTTATCCACGTTAAAGATCAACGGTTCGCCGTTCAACACGACGTGTAACCCATCATCATCAATTTTCTGATAGCTAACTGCCGGGATCATTTTCACGCCGCGTGAGAGCAGGGTGGCGCGATGGATCCAGCCCGTCGTTTTCCCTAAACCTTGTCCCGGTTTGCTGGCTTTGCGCTGCAACATCACTATCTGGCGCGGGCTGCGGGATAAGTGCGCGCCTTCCAGGCGTAAGCCGCCAGGCTGTTGCAGGCTGGTGTCGATCCCCCATTCCACGCAGAATTCCGCAATGTTTTGGCTGGTGGGCTCACCGGGCTGGCTCAAATACATGGCGGTATCAAAACCGATCCCGCCGCAGCCAACGATCGCCACGCGTTTGCCCACCGGCATTTTATCGCGCAGGACGTCGAGATAGCTCAGCACTTTAGGATGCGCGATCCCCTCGATCGGTGGCATACGTGGCTCGATCCCGCTGGCGAGGATCACTTCATCGAAGGGGTACAGATCGCGTGCGCTGACAAAGTGATTCAGCTTCAGCGACACGCCAGTCACATCGATCATCCGGCGGTAGTAGCGCAGGGTTTCATAAAATTCTTCTTTGCCGGGGATCTGCTTAGCGATATTAAACTGCCCGCCAATCTCGCTATGCGCGTCAAACAACGTCACGTGATGACCGCGTGCGGCGGCATTTATGGCGAAGGCGAGGCCTGCAGGACCTGCTCCGACAACCGCCAGATTTTTCGGCACAGTGGCGGCAACGATCGGCATTTTGGTCTCATGGCAGGCGCGCGGATTCACCAGGCAAGAGGTGACTTTGCCGACGAAGATCTTATCCAGGCAGGCCTGGTTACAGCCGATACAGGTATTGATCTCATCCGCTCGCCCGGTTTGCGCTTTTGACAGCAGTTCGGCATCGGCGAGGAACGGACGGGCCATCGACACCATATCGGCATCGCCACGGGCCAGAATGTCATCGGCGACTTGAGGATCGTTAATGCGGTTGGTGGTGACCAGTGGGATCGTCACATGCCCTTTCAGCTTACGTGTCACCCAACTAAACGCACCGCGCGGCACCGGGGTGGCGATAGTGGGAATACGCGCCTCATGCCAGCCAATACCGGTGTTAATAATGGTCGCCCCTGCGGCTTCTATCGCTTGCGCCAGCTGGACGGTTTCGTCGAAGGTTCCGCCGTTTTCCACCAGATCGAGCATCGACAGGCGGAAGATAATAATAAAGTCATTACCGGCACGCTGGCGTACCGCGCGCACCACTTCCACGGCAAAACGCATGCGGTTGGCATACTCGCCACCCCACTCGTCATTGCGCTGATTGGTGCGCAGAGTCAGGAATTCGTTGATGAGATAGCCTTCCGAGCCCATCACTTCGACGCCATCATAGCCCGCTTCCCGCGCCAGTTGAGCGCAGTGGGCAAAATCTTCAATCAACTGCAGTACCTCATCGTGCGTCAGCTCATGCGGCGTAAAGCGGTTGATTGGCGCCTGAATGGCAGAAGGTGCCACCAGATGCGGCTGGTAGCTGTAACGCCCGGTATGCAGGATTTGCAGGGCGATTTTGCCACCTTCGTCATGCACCGCGTCGGTAATGACGCGATGATGTGCAAGCTGGCTGGTGTCGTTCAGCATCGCGCCGCCTTCCATCCCCACGCCGGAAAGCGCAGGCGCAATACCTCCGCTCACAATTAACGCTACGCCGTGACGGGCGCGTTCGGCGTAGAACGCGGCCAGCCGTTCTGCACCGTCGGGATACTCCTCCAGCCCGGTATGCATTGAACCCATCAGCACGCGGTTTTTAAGCGTGGTGAAGCCTAAATCGAGCGGGGCGAACAGCGACGGATAGCTCATAAAGGTGTCCAGTATGTAAAATTATTGTTATGTGGTCGGATGAGTTAATAATTTAGCCGTCGCCGCGTAAAAGGGAAAAGGGGAATGCCGTGATTGTGATGGGATTCAAAAAATGCCCCTGCGGACGCAAGGGCAAGTGGGTCAGAACGCCAGTCGTTTACCCAGGCCGTCAAAGAGGTGCAGGTGCGACTCTTGTACGGTGAGCGTAAGCGGTGTATCCGGCATGAAGCTAAGCTGTTGAAAAGACTTCAGGCACACGGGGTGGCCGGCCAGATCCAACCACACCAGCGTGGAGTCGCCCTGTAATTCACACAGCCGGGTACGCCCTTGCAATGTGAAATCCCCGGTCTGCTGGTACTGCATATGCTCCGGGCGGATGGCGACAAACAGTTTGTCCCCGTCGCTAACGCCTGCGGGCTGACGGGTGAGGCGGAAGACGAGGTTATCGGCGATATGCAGCGCGCCTTCGCGCCATACCGCTGGCAGAACATTGATTTTCGGCGTGCCGATAAACTCAGCGACAAACAGGTTTGCCGGGGTGTTATACAGCTCCAGCGGCGTGCCCACCTGCTCAATTTTTCCCTTGTAAAGCACCACGATGCGATCGGCCAGCGTCATCGCCTCCACCTGATCGTGCGTTACATAAATCATGGTGTTTTTCAGGGTGTTATGCAGTTGCTGGATCTCCTGGCGCATCCCGACCCGCAACGCGGCATCCAGGTTAGACAGCGGTTCATCAAACAGAAACAGTTCCGGTTGCTGGACAATAGAACGCCCGATCGCCACACGTTGGCGCTGCCCGCCGGACAGATTCTGCGGCAGCCTGTCCAGCATCTCTTCCAGCTTCAGCATGCTGGCGGCGTGAGCGACCCGCTTATCAATCTCGGCGGCGGGCGTGTTGATATTACGTAAACCGAATGACAGATTTTCCCTCACGGTCATATGCGGGTAGAGGGCGTAGGACTGAAACACCATCGACAGGTTGCGTTTGCCCGCCGCAAGCCTGGTGACCTCTTTTCCCCCCATCACCAGTTTACCGCCGTCGGGGATTTCCAGTCCGGCGATGATCCGCAGCAGCGTGGATTTCCCGCATCCGGAAGGGCCAACCAGCACAATGAACTCCCCGGAGGCGATCTCCAGCGACAGATTTTCAATGATGGTGTTCTTGCCCCAGGCTTTATGAATATTGCTCAGGCTTAGCGCGGTCATAACCTCTCCTTGTCAGAATCCCAGGCTGCAATCAGCGTTAAAAGTTCATCGGTTTTGCGCGCCAACAGTGCCGTATCCGCGCGGGTTTCCACGTTCAGGCGCAGCAGCGGCTCGGTGTTGGAGGCGCGTAAGTTGAAGCGCCAGTCAACGAAGTCGATGCTCAACCCATCGCAATCGTCACGCAGGCCGCCGGCTTGCAGATAGTGAGCGGCGATGGATTGCATGACCGATTGCGGATCGGCCACCGTCAGATTGATTTCGCCGGAAACCGGAAAGCGCACCTGGGCGTGTTCGATATACGCCGACAGCGGACGGCTGTCGCTGCCGATAATTTGCAGCAGCAATACCAGTGGGATCATCCCGCTGTCGCAATAGCCAAAATCGCGGAAGTAGTGGTGGCCGCTCATTTCTCCGCCGTAGACCGCGTCCTCTTCGCGCATTCGCGCTTTGATAAAGGCATGCCCGGTTTTGCTGATGACCGGGATTCCGCCGCAGCGAGTTACAACGTCCAGCGTATTCCACGTCAGGCGCGGGTCCAGAATGATATGACTGCCTGCGGAGCGTTGCAGGAAGTGTTCGGCGAACAGGCCAACCAGGTAGTAGCTCTCAATAAAGCGGCCACACTCATCAAAGAAGAAGCAGCGATCGAAATCGCCGTCCCAGGCGATGCCGAAATCAGCCTGATTCTCGATAACCGCCTGCTGGGTGATGAGGCGGTTTTCCGTCAGCATCGGATTGGGCACGCCCGCCGGGAAATGACCGTCCGGCTGATGGTGCAGGCGAATAAACTCAATCTGAACCCCCGCACGGGCCAGTCCGTCGGCGATCGCGTCAAGCGCAGGCCCGACGGTGCCATGTCCGGCGTTGGTCACAATACGTAACGGGCGAGTCGGCGGATGCTGAAGGAAGCGCAGCAGGCAGGCAATCCAGGCGGGGCGATTATCATAAGGGATGAGGCTGCCACGATGGACGATCGGAGCAAAGTCATTGCGCTCCGCCAGCGCTTTTATCTCCAGCAGGCCGTTGTCGTTACTGATCGGACGCGCCTCTTCGCGCACCAGCTTCATACCATTGTACTGCGCCGGATTATGGCTGGCGGTAATCTGAATGCCGCCGTCGGCACGCAGTTCCCGGGTGGCGAAATAGATCTCTTCGGTGCCTGACAGACCAAGGTCGATAACATCCACGCCGCTGGAAATCAGCCCGTCGGTCACGGCGGATTTTAACGATTCCGAGCTAAGGCGAATGTCGGCGCCGATCACTACCCGGCGCGGATGGCGCCAGGCGGCGTAAGCGCGACCGATGCGAAAGGCGATATCCGGCGTCAGGTTGACGCCAACCTCACCGCGAATATCGTAGGCTTTAAAACAGGTTAGTTCATCCATAATCTACTCTTCTGTAATTAATGAGTCAGGCTGACTCCCGAATGATGAGCTGGTAAGGCAATTCATAGTGGGTCACCGGTCCTCTGGTGAGCAGCAATTTGACGGCCATTTCCCCTTTCTTTTCCGCGTCTTGCGCGATGGTGGTCAGGCGTATTCCCGCCACCTCAACGGCGAGATTATCGAAACCGGTAACGGCAACCCGCTGCGGAACCGCCAGCTGCTGCCGTTGGCAGTATTGGATCGCGCCGACGGCGAAGCGATCGGAAAGGCAGATAAGCGCAGTGATCTCCGGATGGGTTTCCAGTAACGCTTTGGCCGCCTGTTCGCCGTGTTCTTCATCGTGTCGGGTTTGATACAGCCAGCACGTATCAAGGGCGAAGCCGCGCTGCTGGAAAACCTCCCGGCAGGCATTCACGCGGGAGAGCATCAGCAGGTTGTCGCCGGTGACGGGGGCGGTCAGATCGCACATTCCCTGCGCCGAGGGCTGTGACGGAAAAGCGATGACGCCGAAATGTCGATGACCTTTATCGGCCAGATAGCGGGCAATATCGCGCATGGCGCAGGCGTTATCGATGGAGACGCTGCTGTGGTCGGGAAACTGAAAATCGAGCGTGACCACCGGACGCCCATGAGCCAGCGCGTGCTGGATCATGGCCGCATTGTTATGCGTGGCGTTGAGAATATAGCCATCAACCAGGGTGTTGAGCGGCGTCTGTTGCCGCTTACGCAAAGGGATCAAGACCAGATTGACGTTTTGTTCTTCACACTGGACGGCGATCCCCCGCATCAGCGCAATGTCGTGGGGATCGATAAACACGTAACTCATAGAGTCGTTGAATATCACGCCGATGGTGTCAGATTTACCGGTACGCAGCGCGCGCGCCAGCTTGTCCGGTCCCTGAAAGCCAAGCTCGCTGGCATATTGCAAAATTCGCTGGCGCAGCTCCGGAGATAATTTTTCCGGATTATTCCATGCGTTCGACACCGTGGTATGGGAAATACCCATAATCTTGGCCAATGATTTTATCGTAATACGTTTCTTATCTTTATTATCATTAACGTTTATTTTCATTTTTAATATATTTGTTGGGTTTATATATTGGCGTGAATTATTTATTTCTATCGTCCATTGCGTTGAACGTTGATGCAAATTTTAACGTTAAACAAAAATCGTTTTGTGATTTGTTTAACGTTAAACATAAAAAGGGGGTGTTAATTTACGCTCCATTCAATAGCAGGGTAGCGGTAAATCAATACTTATTGAAAGTAAATGGAGAGTTATCGTGAGAGTTGTAAAATTAGCTAAATTAACAGCCTGTGTACTATTCGCATTTTGTATTTCTGGCTGCGGTCCGGATGATAAAAAATCCGCAGAGACAGCAAAAACGCCAATTAAAATGTGGGTGGCACCAAACGAAAATGAAGAAGCCTTCTGGAATACTATGGTTAAAGAATGGAATAAAGACCCGGCGCATATCCCGGTCGAATTTACGCCCATTCCTGCCGCCAGCAGTTCTGAAGAGGCAATAATGAACGCGCTGGCTTCCGGCACGGAACCCGATATTTCCAGTAATATCTTTATCGGTTTTGCCAGCCAGTTGGTGGAAATTGGTCAGCTTGAAGACCTGTCTAAAATGAGCGGTTTTAATGAACTCGTTAATAACCGACAGATGGGCAAAATTATTCCTGCCTGGCAATTAAACGGCGAGCAACACGTTCTGCCAATCTATATTAATCCTATCGTCTGGTGGTGGCGGGGCGATTTACTCAAGCAGTATGGTTTTGATCATGTTCCGACCCGTTATGATGAGCTTTATCAGCTGGCAGAGCGCCGGGCGGCGGATAATAACGGCTATGTTATCCAGATGACCGCCGGGAAAAACTGGTGGGAACGCTGGTTCGATTTTATTCCGCTTTATTATGCACAAAACAGTGGTAAACCTTACCTCGCGGGTCATCAGGCGACGTTTGCCGATCCTGCCGGACAGGCGGTACTGACCTTTATGGGGAAAGTCTTTAACAGCAAGTGGAGCAGCTACGACTTCACCGCCGCCGACGATCCGTTAGCGACCGGGCAGGTGCTGGCGTCCGCGCGCGGTCCGTGGGATATCGCTCGCTATCACAAGCAGTATCCGGAGATCCTCAAAACGCTGCAAATTGGGCCGATGCTCACCGAGAAAGGCGACGCGCACCCGTATACGTTCGGCGACAGCAAAGGGGTGGTGATCTTCAGTTCCAGCAAGCGCAAAGCGCAGGCGTGGGCGTTTATTCAGTGGGTCTTTAACAACGCCGAGCACGACCGGAGCTGGCTGGAGTTGACCGGTATGCCGCCAGCACGCAGTGATTTAATGAGTAATCCGCTGTTTGTGAATTACTTTGAGAAAAACCCGCTGGAGAAGGCGATCGCATCTTACGTGGACGTCGCGCTGCCGCCAGCGGCCACTACGCAAACCACGGAGATTCAGCGCAGCATGACGCAGATGCTGGAGCAGGTCATTTTCAACCACGCCGATCCGGCAGCCACCCTCGATAAATCCGCGCAGGAAATTAACACATTGCTGGCGAAATAAGGGGAAAAAATGGCTGGATATGAATCCCGCACCGGAGGCCTGTTGGCCTCCACGTGGATCGGTTATTCGTTGCTGTTCTGGTTTTATCCGCTGTGCTGGCTGGTCGTGCTTAGCGTGACGAACTGGCAATTTATTGGCACGCCGACGTTTAGCGGATTACAGAATATCATTGGCGTGTTTCATGACGCGTTATTCTGGCAGTCGATGTGGAACGTGTGCCGTTTTTTAATGTGGTATATCCCGATTGTCTTTCTTGCCTCGCTGCTGTTTGCCGCGGGATTACGAAAAATTAAGTACGGGAAAAGTTTTATTGCCCTGAGCTTTTTACTGGCGAATATCTCTTCGGGGGTGGCCTATTCCATAGTCTTTGCAAAACTGTTCAGCGAATACGGGCCGGTCAATCAATTTTTACAGACCAGTTTCGGCATCTCTGTACCCTGGTTTACCAACCCTGACTGCGCCATGTTATCCATTGCGTTAATTGTTACCTGGAAATTCGTTGGTTATTACGGGCTGATTCTCTATTCCGGGATGGTGGCGATCCCCGCGGATATTTACAGCGCGGCGCAGTTGGATAAAACCGGGAAGTTTAAGCAAAGTTGGGCGATTACCCTGCCGATGATGAACGCGCAAATCGTGATGGTGATGGTGCTGGCGATTACCGTGGCGTTCAGCATCTTTACCGAGCCGTATCTTATCACCGGCGGTGGACCGCTCAACAGCACCACCAGTCCGATGGTGGTGATGTATGAAGTGGCGTTCCAGAAAATGAAGCCAACCTGGGCGGCGACCATGTCGATTATCGTTGCGGCATGCAGTTTCCTCGCCATCTGGGTCTTCCGCAAAGTATTCGAAAAACATATCGAGATTGTGTGAATGAAGAAACTGACTCCCTTAACGCTGCTCATTCACGCCGTGATGTTTTTGCTGGCGCTCACCTGGCTCTATCCTTTTATCTGGATGGTGATCTCCTCGTTGAAACCGACGGCGCAAATCTACACGACCGGGCTGTTTTCCGGTCATCTGACGCTGGAGAACTACGCTTTTCTGTTCGATAACAGCAACCGGGCGGACAAACCTTTTTTGCGCACCCTGGTTAACTCGCTGTTCGTGTCGCTCACCATTACCGTCTGCGTCACGCTGACCTCAATGCTGGTGGGATATGCCGTCGCGAAAACCGAGTTTCGCGGCAAAAATGCGTTTCGCAATCTGTTGATTGTGCAGATGGTTTTCCCGGTCTTTATGTTCATCATTCCACAGTTTGTCCTGATGCGTGAACTGGGGCTGATCAACAGCTACGGGGCGATGATCCTGCCGTATGCGATGAGCGCCTGGGGCATTTTTATGGTTTCGCAGAGCTTTAAAGGCACGCCGAATGATTACCTGTACGCCGCAAGGCTCGATCACGCCAGCCTGTGGGGGATCTTGCGGCATGTGATGATGCCGCTGAATAAATCCATTCTGGCGATTGTCGCGCTGTTCACCTTTTCCAGCTCATGGGACAACTTTCTCTGGCCGCTGATCGTGATGCGCGAGGTGGACAAAATGCCGTTTTCGGTGCTGCTCGCCACCTTCAGCAAATCCTATGGCATCTATCTGGGACCGGTGCTGGCGGGGTCGGTGGTGCAGATGCTGCCAATCGTTGTCCTGTTTATTCTGTTCAGAAAATACTTCCTCGAAGGCATGTCGTTATCACTGAAATAAGGAACGTGACGGTGAAAAAGCAACCGTGGTGGCAGGCGTGTACCTGCTATCAAATTTATCTGCCTTCGTTTTGCGACGGCAATAACGACGGGCTGGGCGATTTTCCGGGCCTGATTTCCCGGCTGGATTATTTGCAGGCGCTGGGCATCGGCGCGGTGTGGATCACGCCGTTTTATCCCTCTCCGCTGGTGGATAACGGCTACGATATCAGCGATTACTGCGCCGTTGACGCCCGTTTCGGCACTCTCGACGATTTTCGCCGGGTGGTTGACGGCTGCCACGCCAGAGGCATTCGGGTGATTATCGATCTGGTGGTCAATCACGTCTCCTCAGAACATCCCTGGTTTTGCGATGCGTGGAATAATCCGGACAGCCGCTATCGTGATTATTTCCTTTTTCGCCGCCAGCCGAATAACTGGCGTTCTTTCTTTTCCGGCAGCGCGTGGACCGCTGAGCCAGACACCGGCGAGTTTTATTACCATAAATTCGCGCCCGGCCAGGTGGATCTCAACTGGGCCAACCCGGCGGTGGAACAGGAAATTTACCGGGTAGTGGATTTCTGGGTTACGCAGGGGGTGGACGGCTTTCGCTTTGACGTCATCAACTTTCTTACTACCGACGGCATTGGGCCTGATAACCCGGAAGAGAACGGCGAGCAGCGCCATGAATTTGACGTTAATCAGCCGCGACTCCCGGAGACGCTGCAACGGCTATGTGCCCATGTTCGGGCGCAGGGTGACTATTTCCTGATTGGCGAAATCGGCAGCGAAGACCCTGACGTGCTCAGCCGCTATCAAAGTCCGCAGCTGATGGACGTGGTGTTTAATTTTAATATCGGCAGCCAGAAAACCTTTGATGTTTCCCGTCTTTTCAGCCAGTTAAAAACTACGCTGGCTGCGCAGTCGGGTTTACCGACGCTGTTTTTCTCCAGCCATGATATGTCGCGGATGATCAGCCGCTTTGGCGAAAACGAGCGCGATACCGGGCGGGCGCTGGCGGTGTTGGCGTTCCAGCTAACGGTGAGCGGCGTGCCGTTTATCTTCCAGGGCGAAGAGCTGGGGGTGACCGACTACCGTCCGCAAACGGCAGAGCAGCTTTTTGATATACAGGGAAAAACCCATTACCGCACCGCCCTTGCCGCAGGCAGCAGCCCACAGCAGGCGCTGGCGCTGGCTATTGAACATTCGCGGGATGGTTCGCGCGCGCCGCTGCCCTGGCGCGACGCCCCCTTTGGCGGATTTTCCACCGTCGCGCCGTGGATGCCCGTCGGCGGCGATATCGCCCTGATTAACGCGGAGCGCCAGCAGCAGGATGAGACATCGTTCTGGCATCAGTACCGACTGCTTATCGCCCTGCGCCGCCGCGTTGCGGCGCTGCATCAGGGACAGCAGGACTCGCTTAACCTCACTGACGAATGCGTCTGGTTTACCCGTTCGACGGCGGCGGAGCAGGTCTGGGTCGCCATCAACTTTGGTGCGCCCGTTCGCAATCCGTGGCAGGAGATTGAGGCTGAAGTGCTGTACGGAGAGGACGCGCAATGGATTGGTAAGAATCAATGTTTGATCAAAAGGAGAGTACATGGACAGGCACAGTAAAAACCCGTTGATTACCCCGGCGGACGTGACGCCTTCACTGCCCGGCAGGAAGGTCGATTGTGTTTTCAATGCTGGCGTAACGGAGTGTGACGGGGAGATCGTTTTGCTGCTGCGGGTGGCGGAAAGCGTGATCAATTCCGACCCGCAGCAGCGTGTCGTACCGCTGTTGGAAAAAACCGATGCGGGCTGGGTACAGGCCACCGCAAGTTTCGATCGTCGCGATGAACGCTATGATTTCAGCGATCCGCGGGTGATCGTGCTGAAAAGCGATCCGGCGCGGGTGTGGCTGACCTCCATGTCGCATCTGCGTCTGGCGCGCAGTCGCGACGGGGTGAACTTCCGGATTGACAGCCAGCCGTTTATCATCGCCGATACGCAATATGAAGAGTTCGGCTGCGAAGATGCGCGGATCACCCGCATCGATGATACCGCGTACATCAACTACTCGGCGGTGTCGTCGCTGGGGATTTCTACCGCGCTGGCGGTGACCAAAGATTTTGTCACGGTGGAGAAAAAAGGGTTGATCCTCTGTCCGGACAACCGCGACGTCTGCTTTTTCCCGGAAAAGATCGCCGGTAAATATCACGCCCTGACCCGTCCGGCCCCGTGCCACTTCGGTCATCCGGAAATCTGGATCTGCGAGTCGCCGGATATGTTGCACTGGGGCAACCATCGCCACCTGCTGGGACGGTCCGGCGATGCCTGGGACTGCCGTAAATCAGGCGGCGGCGCGCCGGTATTAAAAACCGATCGCGGCTGGCTGGAGATCTACCACGGTGTGGATGCCGATCAGCGCTACTGCCTTGGCGCGCTGCTGCTGGATCTCAACGATCCGACCCATATTTTGGCGAAATCACCGGTACCGTTGCTGGAGCCAGATGCGCCCTACGAGCGCGAAGGCTTCTTCGGCAATGTGGTGTTCACCTGTGGGGCGCTGATCCGCGATGAGACGCTGCACGTCTGGTACGGCGCTGCGGATGAGTGTGTGGCGCTGGCGACAATGCCGCTGGACAAACTGTGGCGGCATCTGGGGGTTAAATAAATGCCGCAGAGTGTCCTGGGTTGCTAAACCTCCTTCTGGCAGGGGGGCGATTCACACGTTGCGGCCGCTGGTGGACGAATCTTTGCTGCAAATAATGAAAATACACAACAGACTTGCAGGGCAATAAATGCCCTGCAAGTCTGTATATTTAATTTCACATTGTATTTCAGGTGAGCAAGAAAACAGACAGCTCTAATCGTTATTGATATTTTAATTAATATCTGACGCGGGAGCCGCCTCAATAGCTTTTTCTTCTTTGGTTAGCCCTTTGATGTATTTACTGTATTTCCACCAGGCAAAACCGAGGAAAATAACAATCCCCCCGACGTTATAGAAAATAATGGTCATGATGTTACCACCGGTCGGGAAGGTCGAGGCAATAAACCCGATGGTGAAAAGGACAATCAGCATCGATACCACAATAATGCCGGTTTTTTGCGAACCCATACGGAAGTCGCGCGGTAAGTGGTCCAGTTTTGCGCGCAGATTCAGGTAAGCCAGCATAATAAACAGCGGCGGCAGCATCGATGCGGCGGCGGTCATGTTGATGATGGTGTTCATTAAATCCTGCACGGTATTGGAGCCGAGCGTTGGGATAATCATCAGCGGGATAACAATCAGGAACTGAATCCAGGCTGCGCGGGCCGGAACGCCGTTTTCATTCAGTTCGACGGTTTTTTTACCGAAAATTCCCGCCGGAATTTCAGAGAAGAAAATTTTCACCGGCGTTGCGGTCCACATCAGCAGAGAGCCGAACATCGCGGTAAAGGAGACCAGGCCAACAAAGCGGTTAACGATCAGTTCCGGCAGGCCAAAGTATGCCGCCAGGCCGTGGAATACCTGTACCGAACCACCGGTAAATTTCAGCTCTTTGCTGCTCACGAAGACGTTGATCAGTACCGAGGAGATGGAATAGAGCACGCCGATAAAAATCCCGGCAATGATAATGACCTTCACGAACGATTTTGACCCGCCCTTGACGTCGTTGACGTACACTGCCACTGACTCCGCACCGCCTGCCGCCATAAAGATCCAGGTGGTGATACCGAGGAAGGCCCAGTTAAAATTCGGGATCATTGCGTCTACGGTGATAGGGTCAGCAGGCTGTACGCCGCCAACCAGCGCAGTACCCGCCAGCAGGATGTAGGACAGGGTCAGCAGCAGCATCAATGTGGAGGTGACCGAAGTAATCGGTCCTAACATTTTTGCGCCGTTGGTCGAAACCCAGGTGGAGAAGGCAAACAGCACCATACTTAATACAGTGGTTGCGAACGGCGTCAGAATGTATTCGTAGCCTAAAAAAGCATATGAGGCGTAGGCGATAACACGGGGTAACAGCGAGGTAAAAAAGAACAGGTTAACGAACCAATAGGTGTAGGCGGTAATAAATGCCCAACGTCCGCCCAGCGAACTTTTCACCCATGCATAGACACCGGCTTCGGAGTTTTTATTCAGCGAAACAAATTCAGCGATGATTAAGCAGAACGGAATAAAGTAGAAGATCGTCGCGAGGAAAAACATCGGTGCGGATGCCAGACCCAGCTCAATATTATTGTTGATAACGTTATTAAAACTATAAACCGCGGCAAAGGTGAGTGAAAGTAAGCCGAACTTGCCGATGGTATTACGTTTGGTATCAGACATAGCACATCTCCGATTCCTGATTATTATAGGGTACTGGCGGCGCAACGTCGGCGCCGCCTGTGTTTTTATTTATTATGAAAATAACCATCTTCGATGGTGACTTTGAGTACGACTTTCTTCACTGCGTTATTACAAATAAAACGATAGGCTTCATGGTTGTCACAAATAACCATTTGTCCTTCGCGCACTTCTACGGTTTTTCCACAGCCTTTCAGATATTCGCGATCGGTTTCATCGCGATAATATTCAACCACCTGGAGATCCTCTTTGGCGGCATACTCTATTTTTTGCTGTCCTTGCAGGTAGTAATGGATCTCAAAATAACGACGATGACCGGTAAACAGCGCATCGGTCGCGGAGTCTGTCTCCACGCGATAGCTCAGGGAATCACCGATAGAGTGGGCGACGCCTGGTTGAATATTATCAATATTTTCAATCGCTTCGACGCAGCGCTGCCACTTCTTCCCGGATGCGTAAATTTGTTGGAACTGCGCTAAGTTGTCGATGATCCTCATTTTGTATTCTCACTGTGCAAATTCGTGGAAAAGAACCCGGTACCAAAGACGCGGCTGGCGGCGGTTTGAGCGCTAGATTCGCTACCGGAAACCGGCAACAACGTGAAGCCGTAGCTGAACGAACGGAACCAGACGCGCCAGGAATCAAGCACCTCGCTTCCCCACGAGTTGGAGCCTAAGCCCAGCACCTGGTGGTCCAGATTCAGGGTGATGTCATCGCTGCGCTGCAGCGCATTACAGTGCTGTGCGGCAAAGATATTTTCTGGCGTATAGCGCCAGGCGCTCAGGTTGACAGGGCGCTGCGGAACCACCAGCAGACCGTTGCCGTGGCGGTTGGTTAGCGTTGCCCAGCGCACGTCCTGACGATTGCCGTTGTTTTGCGGGAACGGATAGTTTTCGAACATCTCATCCACGCTACTGCGCCAGAAATCGATGATGTTGGCCTGCTGGCTATCGGCATAGTTTTCACCGGGACCACGTCCGTAATACGCCACCTGCCCCAAATCGCCGTTGATGCCCATCGTGAAGCCGATGCACGGAATAATGTCCCGGTACTCGCCGTAAGGCTGGCCGGAAAGCTCCACGTTCAACTGACCGTCTGCGGCAATCCGCCAGCGGTAGGTACAGCGCATACCGAAATCAAATACCGGCGGGGCGATAATCGTCTGGCTGGTTATCAACAGCGCGTCATCGGTTTGCTCAATGGCAAAATCGCGCAGATGCTCCTGCATAATCTGTAAATGATTTGGTTGCCAAAGGCCTTCGAACTCTTGTTTGTGGTTATCAATGGTTGGTTTGAAGAAATTAATCTTCGGCTCGCGGGTAATCAGCTCCTCACCGTTAAGGGTCCAGCTAATGGGCTTACCGTTCAGTTTTGAGAAGGTCAGAAGGAAGTTATAACCGCGTATGGTGCAGCTCTGGCGGCTGTCTTCCAGCGTCAGAGGGGTAGCGTTTTTCAGGCTAAACGGTACGGCAGCCGCCGTTTTGGCCTTCAGCGGGAACTGATAAGTCGCGATGTGGTGCCCGGCTTCGCTGTATAACGTGCGGGAATCCTTCGTCACGATGACGTTGAGGAACGCTTCGCGCGCATCCAGCTCCGGCAGTGTGCATTGCACGAGGGTATCGCTGTTAGGAGGGACGTCGCGCAGTTTTATCTGCTGAGCAGAAAGCGTATCTCCCTCGGCGCGAACCTCAATATGCAAGGTGTAGTCGTCAAGCGTGGTAAACCACAGTTTGTTTTCTACCCGTAGCTCGCCGCGAGCCAGATCCTGTGCGCGTACTTTTACTGGCGCAATCACCTGCTTGTATTCCTGCAGACCCGGCCCCGGGGTTTGATCGGAATAAATCAGGCCATCAAGGCAGAAGTTGTAGTTGTTCGGATAGTCGCCGTAGTCGCCGCCATATTTGTACCAGACGTTGCCGTCGTCATCTTTGGCCTGAATCCCGTGATCGCACCACTCCCAGACATAGTGTCCCTGAATGCAGTCATGCTGATAAAAGACGTTCTGATATTCCGTAAGCCCGCCGGGACCGTTGCCCATGGCGTGAGCATATTCGCAGATGATGCGCGGCTTAGGATGTGGATATTCGCCAAACTCATTCATCAGCGGCACACGGGTGTACATGGTGGAGATGATATCCACCACTTCGGCGTCACGATCTTCTTCGTAATGGATCAGACGCGTGTCATCCAGCGCTTTCGCGGCGTGATACATGGCGCGGATGTTACAGCCGTATCCGGATTCGTTGCCGAGCGACCAGATGACGATCGACGGGTGGTTTTTTTGTGCATGGATGTGGCGCACGATGCGCTCAACGTAGACGTTTTCCCACAGCGGATCGTCGGTTATCCGGCTGATATCGCCGATATTGGCGAAGCCGTGAGATTCAACGTCGGTTTCGGCCATCACGAACAGACCGTAGATATCGCACAATTCATAGAAGCGCGGATCGTTCGGGTAATGGGCGGTACGCACGGAATTGATGTTGTGCTGCTTCATTAACAGCAGATCTTTTTCAACGCGATCCATGCCAACCGCGCGGCCTTTAAGATGATCGTTATCGTGACGGTTAACGCCATGCAGCATCACGTAGCGGTTATTGATGTAAAACAGACCGTCGCGAACTTTGATATCGCGGAATCCGACCCGCTGTGGCACGACCTCAAGGAGATTGCCGTTGGCATCTTTCAGCGTCATCACCAGATGATAAAGATACGGCGATTCCGCTGACCACTGCTGCGGCGCGCTAACCTTGAAATTAAAAGCGGTGCGGGTGTGTTGATCCACTGCCAGATTGTTAATCACGCCGCTATGCAGCGCCTGCTCACCGTCAAACAAGGTGTATTCGAGTGACGCCATCGCTGGCGTGGAACCCAGGTTTTCCAGCGCAATGTCGCAGGTGAGGATGGCGTCGCGATAGTCATCATCGAACTCGGTGCGAACGGTAAAATCCTGAATATGGGTCGCCTGTTTGCCTACCAGATAGACGTCGCGGAAAATTCCCGCCGACCACCACATGTCCTGGTCTTCAACGTAAGTGGAATCAGCCCATTGCATTACGCGAACGCACAGCAGGTTGTCACCGGTCTTTACCACCGCGCTGATATCAAATTCAGCCGTCAGGCGGCTGCCTTTGCTGAAACCAACGTACTGACCATTCACGTAAACTTCGAAGTAGGTTTCTACGCCATCAAATTTAATCAGCGTTTGTTTGCCCTGCCAGCCTTCGCTGAGGGAGAAAATGCGCTGGTAGGCTCCGGTGGGGTTATTGGTTGGAACGTAGGGGACATCAATCGGGAAAGGAAAACCTTCGTCGGTATACTGCAGTTTGCCATGTCCTTCCATCTGCCACATGCCGGGGACGGTGATGCTGCCCCAGTCATTCATCAACTGCGACGTAAAGATTTCCGGCACCTGCAGCGGATGCTCAAAGAACTGAAAATTCCACTGACCGCTTAGCAACTGAAAGAGGCTGCTGGTTTCGCGGGCAAACGAGCGAGCCTGCGCAACGGAGTCATAAGAGAAAAAATATGCGCGTGGCGCCAGTCGATTTTCGTGGGTGAGCTGAATGTTTTCCCAGCGATTCATAAGGCCTCCCGGTGGAGAAAAATCGGAACCATTCATTGTAATGGTGAGTAAGTGTAATTGATGGTGATTTTAGTAAAAATTTTACTAAAATATAGCGAGTGAGGTGATTTACTTTAACTGGATCACGAAAATAATGGGGGCGCAGAAAATAATGCATGACAATGCGCGCCCGGCATCAGAAGAAACCGGGCGTGTTTACTGGGGATTTTAGCGGGTGGTGCCGCGCAGTTTCAGCTTGCTGGGAACAAAAACCAGCAGAGGAAGCGCACGCCCGTCGCGGGCTTTCTCAAACAGCAGGTTGACGCCCTGACTGCCCATCATTTCTGAATGGATGCGGACGGTGGAAAGCGGAGGAAAGGTGAAGCGCGCTGTCGGGATATCATTAACGCTAATCAGCGAAATGTCCTGCGGAATGTTCAGGCCACGCTCGTGAATGGCGCGCAGAACGCCAATAGCAATCGAGTCTGAAGCCACAAACAGGGCACCGGGATAGTCGGCTTTCGCCAGCATTTTTTTGGCCAGTTCATACCCTGATGAACTGGAGAAACCGCCGCGATAGATGTCCTGTTCAGAAACGACCTGCTGCAGACGACCGTATTCGACAAACGCGGCTTCACGGATATCTGCCTTGCCGGGTTCGTCTTCACCGCCGATGAAGCCAATGCGAGTGACGCCCTGGGCGATGAAGTAGTCGATGCTCTCTTTACTGATGCGGGCCAGATCGATATCGACGGCGTCATATTCGCTGCCGGGTTCATGGAAATCGATAAAGCAGATGTTGTCGGTAAGCGCTGCTGCTGCATTACGCAAAGCCGGAGAAGGCTTGCCGACAATAAGAATGCCGGTAATGTTTTTGCTCTCCGGCAGCCCACTGTGCTCATAGCAGTTGGTCAGTTCGATCCCCAGCTTCTCACACTGGGTTTCTATTCCGTGACGGATAGCGAGATAGTAAGGATCGTTGATTTCCAAATCCTGCTGGTAGCTGTAGAGCGCCAGAATATGCTGGGGGCCGAGCGCGCTGGTCTGGTTTTTACGAGCACTGCTGGTTTTGTACTCCAGTTTTTCCGCGATCTCCAGAATGCGATGCTTGGTCTCTTCTTTTACATTTAGCGTGGGGTCATCGTTTAAAACCCGGGACACTGTCGCCAGGGACACGCCAGCTTCGATTGCGATGTCTTTAAGTGTTGCCATGTTTGCCTTTTCCCTGAGTTACCTGCGCATTGTAAATGAAGTGCTTATCTATTCATCTGTTTTCAGTAAAAAAAGTACGTTTAATTGACATGCCTGGGGTAAAACTGGGCTTTCAGAGTGTGATGACTACGTCATTTTCCCGCTTTTGAGAACCATGCCAAGAAAATACTTTGCTAGTATTTAGTAAAATTTTACCAAAGGAGAACACAATGGATACCGTCGCATTTGCTGATTTTGCCCGAATGGAAATACGTGTTGGAAAAATCGCACAGGTAAAGCGCCATGACAATGCTGATAAGCTGTATATCGTGCAGGTGGATGTGGGAGAGCGTACGCTGCAAACCGTGACCAGCCTGGTGCCTTATTACAGCGAAGAGGAGTTGATGGGGAAAACGGTGGTGGTGCTGTGTAATCTGCAAAAGGCCAAAATGCGCGGGGAAACGTCAGAATGCATGTTGCTGTGCGCTGAGACGGACGATGGCAGCGAAAGCGTGCTGCTGACGCCAGAACGCCTTATGCCTGCGGGTGTGCGGATTGTTTAAGT
This sequence comes from Citrobacter sp. RHBSTW-00986, assembly GCF_013783065.1. Lineage (NCBI taxonomy): Bacteria > Pseudomonadati > Pseudomonadota > Gammaproteobacteria > Enterobacterales > Enterobacteriaceae > Citrobacter > Citrobacter sp. RHBSTW-00986. Next base: position 635,629 of record NZ_CP056200.1, read on the forward strand.
TGTGCTAATTGCCGGATGGCCGCTACGCTTTTATCCGACCTACATTTGATCCCGTAAGCCTGAGATGCGCAGCGCCATCCGACCTGTATTACACCTGCTCCACGCTCACCCGTAATGCTGCCAAGGCTTTGCGTGTCGATCGCAATACCAGATCGCATTGCTCGATCGTTAACGTTAACGGCGGTTCGATACGGATCGTCTTTGCATTGTTTAGCGTGCCGGCAACCAGTACCCGCTGGCGGAACATCTCACTGGCAAAGTTGTAGCCGATTTCATTATCGACAAACTCAATTGCCATCAGCATGCCTTTACCACGTACATCATGCACCAGGTCTGGGTACTCCCGTGCAAGCTGGCGGAAACCATCCAGCAACATATCGCCTTTCTGCTCCGCCTGAGCCGGTAAATTTTGCTCCAGCAGGACGTTAATGGTGGCTAACGCAGCCGCACAAGCGAGCGGGTTGCCGCCAAACGTGGTGGTATGCAAGAAGGGATTGTCGAACAGAACGGAAAACACCTCTTCAGTGGCAATAGTTGCGCCAATTGGCATCACGCCGCCGCCCAGCGCTTTGGCCAGACACATAATGTCGGGCTGCACGTTTTCGTGCTCACAGGCGAACATTTTGCCGGTACGACCCATGCCGGTCTGCACTTCATCAAGGATCATCAGCGCGCCAAACTCATCGCAAAGTTTACGCACGGCGGGCAAATACCCTTGCGGTGGCAGGATCACGCCCCCTTCACCCTGGATAGGTTCGAGGATCACGGCTGCGACGTCGTCACCGGTCTTTTTACACTCGCTGAGCATGGTGCGCATCGCGTTAATATCGCCAAACGGCACATGGCGGAAACCCGGCAGCAGCGGCATAAACGGTTTGCGGAAGGTTGATTTAGCCGTGGCGGACAGTGCTCCCAATGATTTGCCGTGGAATGCACCGCTGGTGGCAATGAACGTAAATTTACCGCGCGGCGATTGATACGCTTTCGCCAGCTTCAGAGCGGCTTCAACCGACTCGGTCCCGCTGTTACAGAAAAAACTGTATTTCAGTTTACCTGGCGCCAGCGCGGCGAGGGTTTTTGCCAGCATGGCCCGCAGAGGGTCAAGTAGCTCCTGGCTGTGCAGAGGTTGTTTCGCGAGTTGATTCTGTACGGCGGAAACCACGACTGGATTACGGTGCCCCACGTTGAAAATTCCAAATCCACCCAGGCAATCGACGAACTCCTGCCCCTGGGTGTCGACAAGCGTATTCAGGCTTCCCGCTTGCCACTCTACGGCTCCGTAATCCCCGCCTGCAGTTACAGATTTTCGATACTCTAAGAACCCCGGATTGACATGCTCCTTGAAGTATTCAATCACCTCTCGGTTTAATGATTTCATTTCCTCATGATCAAGCGTGCGCTTTTCGATGAGATTCAGTGCGTGTGCGCTGCAGGCCAGGGCCGATGCGCTGGAAGGTAACCTGTTCAAAATATGCTCCCGGAGCTCGCGTATCACATGATACTGATTTAAGTATTGCAGTGATTGCGCCATTCCGGCGCGCTTAGCAAAAATCGGGATAAACACCAGGAAAAATCTCATTCACGCAACATTTAATGCTGATGTTTAACATTTGCTGGTATTTTGCCCAGGTTAAGACCGCGAAAACAGATCGGAAAAGCACTTTTCTGCGCTAAAAGTGAGCAATATTTGCACTGTGACGGTGCGTTGGTAGACGTGTAGTTGAATAGTTACTGAGTGAAAGTATTTTAAATCAATGGATTAGAATGCGTACAGATTTTGAGGTTTAATCGCAAATTGCGATCTAAATCAAATTTAACAACTAAAGATAAAAAAATTATCGCCGAAATAACATAAGCCGAAAGAGTTAACAACCAGATAACCTGCACAGGACGCAATCATGTCTTCTCATCCCTACGTTAGTCAGCAAAATACACCGCTGGATGATGATATCACCCTCATGTCGACCACCGATTTACAAAGCTATATCACCCACGCGAACGATACCTTTGTCCAGGTCAGTGGCTATCAACTGAATGAATTGCTCGATAAGCCGCACAATCTGGTTCGTCATCCGGATATGCCAAAAGCGGCGTTTGCGGATATGTGGTACACCCTGAAACAGGGCGAGCCATGGAGCGGGATCGTGAAAAATCGGCGTAAGAATGGCGATCACTACTGGGTAAGGGCCAATGCGGTGCCGATGGTGCGGGAAGGTCGTGTCACCGGATATATGTCGATTCGTACCCGGGCCACTGACGAGGAGATTGCGGCGGTAGAGCCTTTATATAAAGCGCTGAATGAAGGGCGTTGCAACCGACGTATCCATAAAGGACTGGTGGTACGCAAAGGCTGGCTGGGTAAACTCCCGGCGCTGCCGATTCGCTGGCGAGTGCGCAGCGTAATGGCAATTATGTTTATCGTACTGGCGGCCGCATTACAGCAAATGGGCGCCGAATGGCCGTTACTGCTGATAAGCGCGCTGGTGATGATGTTGGGAACGGCTATTTTCGAATGGCAGATTGTGCGTCCTATTGAGAATGTCGCTCGTCAGGCGCTAAAAGTGGCGACCGGTGAACGAAACAGCGTGTCGCATCTTAACCGCAGTGATGAACTGGGCCTGATGCTGCGAGCGGTGGGGCAACTGGGGCTAATGTGCCGTTGGCTCATCCATGATGTCTCCAGTCAGGTGAGCTGTGTGCGCAGCGACAGCGAAACGCTGGCGAAAGGCAGCGATGATTTAAACAAGCATACGCAGCAGACCGTAGAGAACGTGCAGGAAACGGTGACCACCATGAATCAGATGGCGGCATCGGTGAAGCAAAACTCAGAGACCGCCGCCGCGGCCGACAAGCTCTCCATTGCAGCCAGCAGCGCGGCGACGCACGGCGGCGAGGCGATGGATACCGTCATCAAAACTATGGACGATATCGCCAACAGCACCCAGCGGATCGGCACCATTACCACGCTGATTAACGATATTGCTTTCCAGACTAATATTCTGGCCCTGAACGCCGCTGTTGAAGCCGCACGGGCGGGTGAGCAGGGGAAAGGGTTCGCCGTGGTGGCGGGAGAAGTGCGTCATCTTGCCAGCCGCAGCGCCAGTGCAGCCAATGATATCCGCAAGCTGATTGATGCCAGCGCCGATAAGGTGCAGTCCGGATCTGACCAGGTTCACGCCGCAGGGCGCACGATGGATGATATTGTGGCGCAGGTGCAAAACGTGACGCAGTTGATCGCCCAAATCAGTCACTCAACGCTGGAACAGTCAGATGGTCTTTCGAGCCTGACCCGCGCAGTGAATGAATTAAGCAACATTACGCAGAAAAACGCCGAGCTGGTTGAAGAGAGCGCCCAGATTTCCGCGATGGTGAAACATCGCGCTGGTCGTCTGGAAGATGCAGTCACGGTGCTGCATTAATATTAACGATAAAGGCGGAACGCAGGGCAAACGCGTTCCGCCTGTCTGTAGATTAATCCAGTTGAGTAATATCCAGCGCAGCGCGATCGATAATACCGATGATTTTTTTGATCTGCGCATCGCTGGTATCACCATGATTGACCCGTAGGTCCAGCACGGCTTTGAAGTTCTCCAGCGCGCGTTTCATCTGCGGGTTCTTGCGTAATTCAAAACCCACGCAGCGGGCTTTAATACGTTCGTGGATATGTTCCAGATGCTCACGGTTTTCATCCAGCCACTGCTGGCCCTGGGTTGTGATCGCAATCTGTTTACGCCCACCTTCCTCGTCGCTGATAGTGATCAGCTCTTGATCCTGCAAGAAATCCAGCGTCGGATAGACGACGCCCGGGCTCGGGGTATAGTTGCCCTGAGTCAGGGTTTCAATCGCTTTAATCAGCTCATAGCCGTGGCTGGCGTCGCGGGTCAGGATATCCAGAATGACCAGGCGTAATTCTCCGTGACCGAAGAAGCGCTGGCGACGACCGCCGCCGCGACCGTGGCGGTGTCCACAACCCTGTTCGTGGTGATGTTCTTTGTTGCAGCCTTCATGGCGATGTTCTTCACCTTTGCAGCAACCTGCATGGTGTTCGTTGTGGCGGCCTTCGTGGTGATGTCCTTCACCCTTGCAGCAGCCTTCGTGTTGGTGCTCTGTATGCTTGCAGCAACCCTCATGATGGTTTTGCATCATCGTCTCCTGATGTGTTTTAGATATATCTAATTTATATCTAAATATTGTTTTGGTGCAAGGCTATAAAATATTTTTTATTTAACTTGATGATTTTTATCTTTTTTAAAGGCGTGCGTTAGTCAGTTAATCAGAAGTCGACTATATCAAAAAAGTGCTTGCAATCTTGCTGATTAGCAATCATTATCATTTAAAAATTAATTTAGATATATCGTATTATCTTTCCGAAGGCGAAAAAATGACAAAAAACACCTCACGCTACCCGCAGCGCGTTCGCAATGAACTGCGTTTTCGGGAACTTACTGTCCTGCGCGTCGAACGTATTAGCGCGGGATTTCAGCGCATTGTACTGGGCGGTGACGCTCTGGATGGTTTTAGCTCACACGGCTTTGATGACCATACCAAGGTCTTTTTCCCTGAACCGGGCAGCCACTTTGTGCCGCCGGTTGTCACCGATGAAGGTATTGTCTGGGCTGACGGCGTGCGTCCGATATCCCGTGATTACACGCCGTTGTATGACGAAGCACGCCATGAGCTGGCACTGGATTTCTATATTCATGACGGTGGCGTGGCAAGTACGTGGGCGATGAATGCCCGCGAGGGTGACAAGCTGACGGTAGGCGGACCGCGCGGTTCTTTGGTGGTGCCAGAGGACTATGCGTATCAGGTTTACGTGTGTGATGAATCGGGAATGCCTGCGCTGCGCCGACGCCTGGAGTCGCTCAGCCGTTTAGCGGTACGTCCGAACATCACGGCGCTGGTAAGTGTGCAGGATGCCGCGTACCAGGACTATTTTGCCCATCTTGACGGATTTACTATTCAGTGGTTTATCGGCCATGACGAACAGGCGGTGAATGAACACTTATCGCAGCTAAGCGTACCCGCAGATGATTACTACATCTGGATTACCGGCGAAGGTAAGGTGGTCAAAAACCTGAGTGCTCGCTTTGAAAGCGAGGCGTTCGATCAGCAACTTGTTCGCGCAGCGGCTTACTGGCATCAGCGTCGTTAATCAGTAATTAGATGGCGGAACGCCAAACGCCTGGCGGAATGCGTAGCTAAATGCCGCGGTGCTTGAATACCCTACGTCGAGCGCCACGGCGGTCACGCTTTTATTTTTCTTCAGCATTAATACGGATTCCAGAATACGCATTTTTTGCTTCCAGACGCTGAAAGGCAATCCGGTTTCTTTTTTGAAATGGCGTGAAAAGGTACGGGCAGACATACCCAGATGCTGCGCCCAGTATTCAACCGAATGCTCCAGCGCCGGGGATTCTTGTATTGTTCGGCAAACTTTGGTTAATTCGCGATCCTGCGGCCAGGGTAATACAAAAGCGACTTCCGGAAGCTGCAGAATAATGTCGACCAGGACGCTAACCAGCTTGCCCTCTTTTGACTGGCTATCATAATGGCCCGAAATTAAATTCGTGGCGTAATGAATAAACTCTCTGGCGAAATCACTGATAGCCACCACTTTACATTCATTGATGCTCTCTTCAAGAAAGCTCGGTTTAATATCCAGATTCTCTAAATGCACATCATCCAATGCCCAAACCGCATGCTCCGTATGATTTGGGATCCAGATGCCATAATGCGCCGGGATTATCCAGCACTTGCCGGCAACATCAATACGCATACTGCCTTTGCGGGCGAAATGAAACTGCATAAAAGAGTGTGAATGCTGTGGAACATGATGATTGGCTTCCAGGACATAAGAGCGAAAGTAAACATCCTGCGGCAGTTCCGTCATGGAGTTATCCGGGAAGGAGTTCCACTGTTTTTGCACGAGAGTTTCCATAAATAGATCGTCAATGCTCCCGATGGTGTGTCCGCTGCTCGATAGATCTTGTCCGCGGATCATAATACATACACTCTTTTTTCCATAATAATCTTGCGTAAGAATTTTTAGCCCACCTTTGGTAAATACCATGAACTCGCTTTGTTCAGATGCTGTCATCGTCAATGAAACAAATGATAACTGGACCCGAATGGGAAAAGAGCTGCTTTCGCAAGCGGATATCAGGATTAATGGCTCCCGTGCCTGGGACATTCAACTTCATCATGCCGGTTTCTTTAAACGGGTACTGCAACAAGGCTCGTTAGGGCTTGGCGAAAGCTATATGGAAGGCTGGTGGGACTGCGAGCGGCTCGATATTCTGTTCTGCAAAATCCTGAAAGCAAAACTTGACCAGCAGATGCCGGGTAACCTGAAAGATATTTTACGTATTGCCAGCGCACGCCTGTTTAATTTGCAGTCGCGGAGCCGCGCGTGGATTGTCGGCAAAGAACATTATGATATTGGTAACGATCTCTTTGCGCTGATGCTTGATCCGCATATGCAATATTCCTGCGCTTACTGGAAAGACGCGACCACATTAGACGATGCGCAAAATGCCAAATTAAAAATGATCTGTGAGAAGCTACAACTTAAACCGGGCATGCGTTTACTCGATATTGGTTGTGGCTGGGGTGGGCTGGCGGAATATGCGGCGCGTCATTATGGCGTGGCGGTGGAAGGCGTCACCATTTCTAAAGAGCAGCAAAAAATGGCGCAGCAGCGCTGTGAAGGACTGGACGTTAAGATTCTGCTGCAGGATTATCGCGACCTCGATAAACACTACGATCGCATTGTCTCGGTGGGGATGTTTGAACATGTCGGGCCAAAAAACTACGACACCTATTTCAGCATCGCCGACCGTTGTTTAAAACCGGACGGACTGTTCCTGCTACATACCATTGGTAGCAATAAAAAAGGGATGAGCGTCGATCCGTGGATCAATAAATACATTTTCCCGAACGGCTGCTTACCGGCGATCACCCATATTGCCGAAGCCAGCGAATCACGGTTTGTGATGGAAGACTGGCATAACTTTGGCAGCGATTACGATAAAACGCTAATGGCGTGGCACGAGCGCTTTAATCAAGCATGGCCGGAGCTGTCATCACGTTATTCCGCCACCTTCAGAAGAATGTTTAACTACTATTTATGCGCCTGCGCCGGGGCTTTCCGCGCCAGAGATATTGAACTTTGGCAGGTGCTGTTTAGTCGCGGCGTAGAGGGCGGGATCCGCGTGTATCGTTAACGTTCTGCCTGATAAGCGAAGCGCCATCAGGCAGTAAATACCTGAGAAGCGCTCCTTGTTACATCTTAGCCCAGCTCACTCTTCGCTAGCGCTTTAAACACCATCGCTACGGCGTGCGCGCCGGGGTCCATGTTTCCGAGCAGGCTTTCGCTGCTCAGATACGATGCGCGACCCGCATTGGCTTTGCTCGACAAACAGGTTCGTTCGGCTCCCGCTTGCGCGGCGTCGAATGCGGCCTGCAGATTTTTCGGCTGTGTGAGCAGCGAAGTCAGGGCCGGTTGCAGCGCATCAATCATCGTGCGATCGCCTTCGTCTGCGCCGCCGTAGAACTTCATCTGCGCCAGCCCCGTATTTAGCGCTTCGACAACGTTAGCGCCCTGTTCCAGTTTCTGCCCGGCGGCGGTAAAGAAGATTGACATCAGCACACCGCTGGAACCGCCCATCACCACGGTCAGACGTTCGCCAATCAGCGCGAACAGCGTGGCAAGGTTATCCAGCGGCAGTTGCTGGCGATGCAGCAGGCTGGCAATTTCACGCGCGCCGGCGGCAAAGGTCGAACCGGTATCGCCATCGCCGACTTTGGCGTCCAGCGCATTCAGATGAGTCTCCAGATCGGAAAGGGTTGCGGTGACCAGCTCCACAACCCCGGCCACCAGGACGTTTGCCGAAGGCTGGAATTCCACGCGGGCGCTACGCTGAGATGACGCTACACAGGTGATTTCACGCGGTGGGACCGGCGTCGGCCAGTTGCTGGTTTCCACTTCGGTGAGCAGTGCTTTTTCGATGCTCTCTTCCAGCACGATGGCCGTCAGTGAGAAGCCTTTCATATCCAGCGCGGTGACCAGCGAGGCCGGGCCAATTAGCCAGTCGATACGCGAGTGCAGCGGGCTGCTGGCGAGTTCGCGGGTGATGATGGCCATTTCGGCCACGGAAACGCCGCCAAGATTATTAATCATCACCGCCAGACGACCGGTTTCAGGCAGGGCGGCCAGCAGTTTATCCACCATCAGGTTCACCACTTGCGCACTGTTTTGGGTGTCGATAACCGATGCGCCTGGTTCACCGTGAATGCCCATACCCAGCTCCGCATGACCCGGATGATGACGAGGGGCTGCGTCGGTTTCTTGCGGCAAATGACAGCTGGAAAGCGCTACGCCCAGACTAAAGGTGTTGCTGGCTGCGTACTGCGCTTCACGCAGGACGGTGGCGAGGTTATAGCCGCGTTCGGCAAAATAGCCTGCGATTTTATGCACCAGGATAGTTCCCGCAATGCCACGTGGGTGTTTGTTATCCGGCAGGGAGATGTCGTCGCCGACAATCAGCATTTCAACGTTATAGCCAAGGCGACGCGCCTTCTCGGCGGCGAGACCGAAATTAAGACGGTCACCGGTGTAGTTTTTCACAATCAACAAACAGCCAGCCTCACCGGTCACCGCCTGAATGGCGGTCAGTACTGCATCCACGCTCGGGGAGGCGAAAACGTCGCCGCAGACCGCAGCGGTTAGCATGCCTTTACCGATAAACCCAACGTGCGCGGGTTCGTGTCCCGAACCGCCGCCGGAAATGACCGCTACGTTATTTTTATTAAGGTCACGACGGACCACGATGCGAATGGCCGGATCGCTTTCCAGACGCGCCAGGTTATTCCATGGGCTGGCGATAATCGCCCCGTCGATGACGTCGCTCACAAGATGGGTGCGTTGGTTAAAAAAGAATTGAGACATAACGGCTCCTCGAGGTTGAGTGAAAGACAAACCCCCGAATGTAGGATCATGGTGCGGAGGCAATGAAGAGATTCTGGCGAAGTCAGCGTGGAAAAAAACAACGCTAAAATGAGTTTCATTACGGAACGTTGATGCTGTTTTTTGTTCCGAAATGAAACTTAAAAAAGCGGGGAATGATCATAATGCGAGCTCGCTCGACTTTTTTCTCCTGCGATCAGCGCCGCTCATACGGCGCAGCCAGCCTTTTTTGCCGGTTTTAATACAACTGCATGAGTAAAAGAGGAACTGAGCTTCGTGTTTGCCGGAGATTTGGGGGTAAATGTACGGATCGGGATCGCAAACCTTATCATTTTTGTGGATAAGCGTTCCAGAATGGAACGTACGTCGTTTTTATCTGTTTCATATCAGAACAAAATGACGAAAGATTTTTTTGTTCACGCCTCGCCATACAGTTATTGCATCGCTCCGGTACCTCCTGTTTTTGCCGACAGCAACAGGCCAAACAGGTTAACGCCAGGGCTCACCATGTAAAAACATGTACTTATTTGAGGATGAAAGGAATGCTAAAAGTTATTCAATCTCCAGCCAAATATCTCCAGGGCCCTGACGCTTCCACCTTATTTGGTCAATACGCTAAAAATCTGGCGGACAGCTTTTTCGTGATTGCGGATGACTTCGTGATGAAGCTGGCGGGAGAGAAGGTACTCAATGGCCTGCACAGCCACGACATTAGCTGCCACGCGGAACGTTTCAACGGTGAATGCAGCCATATTGAAATTAATCGCCTGATTGCCATTCTGAAACAGCACGGTTGCCGCGGCGTGGTTGGGATTGGCGGCGGGAAAACGTTGGATACCGCCAAAGCGATTGGTTACTACCAGAAGCTACCGGTGGTGGTGATCCCGACTATCGCCTCTACCGATGCGCCAACCAGCGCGCTGTCGGTTATCTATACCGAAGCCGGTGAGTTTGAAGAGTATCTGATCTACCCGAAAAACCCGGATATGGTGGTGATGGACACCGCAATCATTGCCAAAGCGCCGGTACGTCTGCTGGTGGCCGGGATGGGCGATGCGCTCTCAACCTGGTTTGAAGCGAAAGCCTGTTATGACGCCAGAGCGACCAGCATGGCGGGCGGACAGTCCACCGTAGCGGCGCTGAGCCTGGCGCGCCTGTGCTATGATACCCTGCTGGCGGAAGGCGAAAAGGCACGCTTTGCCGCGCAGGCTGGCGTGGTGACTGATGCGCTGGAGCGTATTGTCGAAGCGAACACTTACCTCAGCGGCATCGGCTTTGAAAGCAGTGGTCTTGCAGGGGCGCATGCTATCCACAACGGTTTTACGATTCTGGAAGAGTGTCACCATTTGTACCACGGTGAAAAAGTCGCCTTTGGTACGCTGGCGCAGCTGGTGCTGCAAAACAGCCCGATGGAAGAGATCGAAACCGTGCTGAATTTCTGTCAGAAAGTAGGCCTGCCGGTAACGTTAGCGGAAATGGGCGTGAAAGACGACATTGACGGCAAGATCATGGCCGTGGCCAAAGCGACCTGCGCAGAAGGTGAAACCATCCACAATATGCCGTTCCCGGTGACGCCTGAGAGCGTACATGCCGCGATACTGACGGCAGACCTGCTGGGACAGCAGTGGCTGGCGCGTTAATCAGTCGTCGGTAAGTTTTTATCCGGCATCTTCTCCCCCCTCTGACAGTCTCTGCCGGAGGGGTTGTCTATGGTAAAACAGCGGAAAGGGATATGACGACGCACACTCAGGACATTGGGAAGGAAGTCTCTTCGGTCATTGCCCAGTCATGGCATCGTTGCAGCAAGTTTATGCAGCGGGAAACCTGGCAGGCGCCGCATCAGGCGCAGGGCCTGACCTTTGAGTCGATCTGTCGTCGCAAAACGGCGCTGCTGACGATTGCTCAGGCCGCGCTGGAAGATGCCTGGGAGTTTATGGACGGCCGTCCGTGCGCGTTGCTAATTCTGGATGAATCGGCCTGTATTCTCAGCCGTTGCGGCGATCCGCAGACGGTGGAGCAACTGGCGGAGCTCGGTTTTCGCGACGGCAGTTACTGTGCGGAAAGCATTATTGGCAGCTGCGCATTGTCGCTGGCGACGATGCCGGGGCAGCCGACAAAAACCTCTGGCGATCAGCACTTTAAACAGGCGTTGCATCCGTGGTCGTTCTGCTCTACGCCGGTATTCGATAACCATGGTCGACTGTTTGGCTCCATCTCGCTGTGCTGTCTGGTAGAGCATGAGTGCGTTTCTGATTTATCCCTGACGCTGGCGATTGCCAGAGAAGTCGGCAACTCATTGCTGACTGACAGCCTGCTGGCTGAATCCAACCGCCATCTGAACCAGATGTACGGGCTGCTGGAGAGTATGGATGATGGCGTGATGGCCTGGAACGAACAGGGCGTATTGCAGTTCCTCAATGCGCGCGCGGCGCTGCTTTTGCATCTCGACGCGCAGGCCAGCCAGGGGAAGAATATTAATGACCTGCTCAATCTCCCCATGCTGCTGCGTCGGGCGATCAAACATGCCCGCGGCCTGAATCATGTCGAAGTCACCTTTGAAAGCCAGCACCAGTTTGTTGATGCCGTCATCACCCTGAAACCGATTGTTGAAGAGCAGGGCAACAGCTTTATCCTGCTGCTGCATCCGGTGGAGCAAATGCGTCAGCTGATGACCAGCCAGCTCGGCAAGGTGAGCCACACCTTTGAGCAGATGTCGACAGACGATCCAGAAACCCGACGTTTGATCCACTTTGGTCGTCAGGCGGCGAGGGGAAGTTTCCCGATCCTGCTGTGCGGGGAAGAGGGCGTCGGTAAAGAGCTATTGAGTCAGGCCATTCACAATGAAAGCGAACGCGCCAGCGGGCCGTATATCGCCGTGAACTGCCAGCTGTATGCCAACAGCGTACTGGGGCAGGATTTTATGGGCAGTGCGCCTACTGATGATGAAAACGGTCGGCTAAGCCGTCTTGAACTGGCGAACGGCGGCACGCTGTTTCTGGAAAAAATTGAATATCTGGCGCCGGAGTTACAATCCGCGCTGCTGCAGGTGATCAAGCAGGGCGTTTTAACCCGCCTGGATGCCCGGCGGCTGATTCCTGTGGATGTCAAAGTGATCGCCACCACTACGGTTGATCTCGCGAATCTGGTGGAGCAAAACCGCTTTAGCCGTCAGTTGTATTACGCGCTGCACTCTTTTGAGATCGTAATCCCGCCGCTGCGGGCGCGGCGTAACAGTATTCCATCGCTGATTTATACGCGGTTGAATAGCCTGAAAAAACGCTTTTCATCCAGCCTGAAGATCGACGACGACGCATTGGCACAACTGGTGGCCTATTCGTGGCCGGGTAATGATTTTGAGCTGAACAGCATTATTGAAAACATCGCCATCAGCAGCGATAACGGCCATATTCGGCTGAGCAATCTGCCGGATTATCTGTTTGCCGAACGCCCGGGTCTGGAGACGGCATCTTCACTGCTGCCCGCCAGCCTGACCTTTACCGCCATCGAGAAAGAGGCGATTATCCATGCCGCCCGCGTGACCAGTGGGCGTGTTCAGGAGATGTCGCAACTGCTGAATATTGGTCGCACCACCCTGTGGCGTAAGATGAAGCAGTACGACATTGATGCCAGCCAGTTTAAGCGTAAACATCTGGAGTAGTTTCTTCGATTCTGGCCATCGAGAACAGCGCATCCGACAGCCGGTTGATATAACGCCTGGCCTCATCGCGTAACGTCAGCGTTCTGCCCATCGCGATGAGGATCCGCTCCAGCCGACGCGTCAGGGTTCGCGCAACGTGCAGCTGTGCCGATGCCAGATTTTTCCCCGGAATAACAAACTCTTTGAGCGGGCCGCTTTGCGCCATATTGCGGTCAATAAGCTGCTCCAGCGCCTGAATATCCTCTTCGCCAATACGCTGTTTTAAGCGTGTGAGTCCTTTCTGATCGCTGGCGAGTTCCGCCCCCAGTACGAACAGCATCTTCTGCATAGCGTGCAGTTCCTGGCGTAGCTCGGCCTGGCGCGTGCTGGCATAGCAGACGCCAAGCTGGGAAATCAGTTCATCCACCGTGCCGTAGGCCTCAACGCGGATGTCGTCTTTATCGATACGACTGCCGCCAAACAGCGCGGTCGTGCCGTTATCACCGGTTCGGGTATAGATGCGGTACATTTATTTTATCTCGCTGAAGGGAAGAACTTTAACCAGTTGACCGGCATTGGCGCCGAGCGTGCGGATCTGTGCTGTCCCGACGCGGGTATGCCCGCAGACCAGCGCCCGATCCTCGGGCAACTGGGCATGGGTTAAGGCAATATCTCCGGTGGCGTTGAGACCGAGACCCACGCGCAGCGCCGAACTTTTGGCCGCCAGTTTGCCGAGCGCCAGCGCGCAGTCATGATCGTCGCAACAGATTGCCCGGCAGGGGACGCCTTGCTCTTCCAGCCCCCAACACAGCTCATCAAGCACGCGAGTACCCTGCCAGCGTGAGTGATAAAACAGATGTACGCCCGGTGATGAAAGTGACATTGCGCCCCCTGCGTTATCAGAATGCCTGACGGAAGATCTCGGCAATTTCTTTCTCGTTCCCTTTGCGCGGGTTGGAGAAGGCGTTGCCGTCCTTCAGCGCCATTTCCGCCATATACGGGAAATCGGCTTCTTTGACGCCCAGATCGCGCAGATGCTGCGGAATACCGATGTCGGCGGAGAGGCGGGCAATAGCATGAATGGCCAGCTCGGCGGCATCCATGGTGGAGAGTCCGTCAGTGTTTTCGCCCATAAACTCTGCGATGTCGGCAAATTTTTCCGGGTTAGCGATCAGGTTATAGCGTGCTACGTGCGGCAGCAGTACGGCATTCGCCACGCCGTGCGGCATGTCGTAAAGACCGCCAAGCTGATGCGCCATCGCGTGAACGTAGCCGAGGTTGGCGTTGTTGAAGGCCATACCCGCCAGCAGGGAGGCGTAGGCCATGTTCTCGCGAGCTTTCAGGTTGCTGCCCAGCGCCACGGCCTGGCGCAAGTTACGGGCGATCAGGCGGATCGCCTGGATAGCGGCAGCGTCGGTGACCGGGTTGGCATCTTTGGAAATGTAGGCTTCCACGGCGTGGGTCAGGGCGTCCATCCCGGTGGCCGCAGTCAGTGGGGCTGGCTTGCCGAGCATCAGCAGCGGATCGTTAATAGAGACCGACGGCAGGTTGCGCCAGCTGACAATCACAAACTTCACTTTGGTTTTGGTATTGGTCAGCACGCAGTGGCGGGTGACTTCGCTGGCGGTCCCGGCGGTGGTATTCACCGCAACGATCGGCGGCAGCGGGTTGGTCAGGGTTTCAATCCCGGCATAGCTGTAGAGATCCCCTTCGTGAGTCGCGGCGATACCGATGCCTTTACCGCAGTCATGCGGGCTACCGCCGCCAACGGTAACGATGATGTCGCAATGCTCTTTCCGAAAGACCTCCAGGCCGTCGCGCACGTTGGTGTCTTTGGGGTTTGGCTCAACGCCGTCAAAAACCACGACGTCAATACCGGCTTCACGCAGATGTGTGAGGGTTTTATCTACCGCGCCGTCTTTAATCGCCCGCAGACCTTTATCAGTGACCAGCAGCGCTTTTTTACCGCCCAACAGTTTACAGCGTTCGCCGACCACGGAAATAGCATTGGGGCCAAAGAAGTTCACATTTGGCACCAGGTAATCAAACATACGATAGCTCATAATATACCTTCTTAGATTTAAATTATAATTCAGAGAAACAATTCAATGCGGTTTCTGCTAATAATCTGTCTTGTTCGACGGTACCGCCACTTACGCCAACGGCACCGATTAATTTGCCGTTTAATATGACAGGTAAACCGCCGCCAAAAATAACAATTCGTTGTTGATTGGTGAGCTGCAAGCCATATAGAGAGGCACCTGGTTGTACCGCATCGGTAATTTCATGGGTACCCTGTCGCAGGCAGCAGGCGGTATAAGCTTTATTAAGAGAGATATCACAGCTGGTGACAAACGCGTCGTCCATACGTTGCATTAGCAGCGTGTTCCCGCCGTGATCCACCACGGAAAACACCACCGGAACGTTGATTTCAAGCGCTTTAGCCTCCACGGCCTGCGCCATTTTCTTTGCAGCCGCCAGCGTAATGGTGGCGATTTGTTGGCTCTTATTCACATTCTCTCCTGAAAAGGTTGTAGGGCTGAGGTCACGAAAATATCGCGCAACAGCTATTTTTATCATTGGCTTTATCTTATTTTCTCGCCCCGCGTTATTAAGTCAATAGGGTAGGGATTTCAAAAATATTACGTTCAGTTTCCTGTTGTGGCGTTTATTGATAATGATCATTTAACCTCGTCACAATTCACGGCGAATATTCCTGAGCCGCGTTTCAATATGAAACGATGGTTTTTTATTACGTACCAAATTGGAACGAAATTAATTTTATTTTTTTATTGTCCTGCTCATTTAGAGTTCGGCTATTGCTAATGAAAGGCGAATGCCGGGTGTTGTGTCCCCGGCAATACGGCCCGGCGTCCCTATTTTTTATCTTTTGAGTCCATAAACTATGAGAAGATCAAAACGATTCGAAGTGCTTGCCCAGCGGCCTGTAAATCAGGATGGGCTAATTGGCGAATGGCCTGAAGAGGGGCTGATCGCAATGGAAAGCCCTTACGATCCGGCTTCGTCGGTGAAGGTGGAAAATGGTCGTATTGTTGAGCTGGACGGCAAGAGCCGCGCCGAGTTCGACATGATTGACCGTTTCATTGCCGATTACGCGATTAACGTGCCCGAGGCCGAGCGCGCCATGCAGCTCGACGCGCTGGAGATCGCCAGAATGCTGGTGGATATCCACGTCAGTCGGGATGAGATCATTGCCATTACGACTGCCATCACCCCGGCGAAAGCGGTGGAGGTGATGGCGCAAATGAACGTGGTGGAGATGATGATGGCGCTGCAAAAAATGCGCGCCAGACGAACCCCCTCCAATCAGTGCCACGTGACCAACCTGAAAGATAACCCGGTACAGATTGCTGCCGACGCTGCTGAAGCGGGGATCCGTGGCTTTTCCGAACAGGAAACAACGGTCGGGATCGCCCGCTATGCGCCGTTTAACGCCCTGGCGCTGCTGGTGGGGTCCCAATGCGGTCGCCCCGGCGTGCTGACGCAATGCTCCGTTGAAGAGGCCACGGAGCTGGAACTGGGAATGCGCGGGCTAACCAGCTACGCCGAAACGGTGTCGGTATATGGCACGGAGTCGGTGTTTACCGATGGCGATGATACGCCGTGGTCAAAAGCGTTTCTTGCCTCGGCGTATGCTTCTCGTGGTCTGAAGATGCGCTACACCTCCGGTACCGGTTCGGAAGCGCTGATGGGCTATTCCGAAAGTAAATCGATGCTTTACCTAGAGTCGCGTTGCATTTTTATCACCAAAGGTGCGGGCGTACAGGGGTTACAAAACGGCGCGGTCAGCTGTATCGGCATGACCGGCGCTGTGCCGTCGGGGATTCGCGCGGTGCTGGCGGAAAACCTGATTGCCTCGATGCTCGACCTTGAAGTGGCCTCCGCCAATGACCAGACCTTTTCCCACTCCGATATTCGTCGTACTGCCCGCACCCTGATGCAGATGCTGCCGGGCACCGACTTTATCTTCTCCGGCTATAGCGCGGTACCGAACTACGACAACATGTTTGCCGGGTCGAACTTCGACGCTGAAGACTTCGATGATTACAACATTCTGCAACGCGATCTGATGGTTGATGGGGGCCTGCGTCCGGTCACGGAAGAGGAGACAATCGCCATCCGCAATAAGGCCGCGCGCGCCATTCAGGCGGTGTTCCGCGAACTGGGCCTGCCGCTGATTAGCGATGAAGAGGTGGAGGCCGCCACTTACGCTCACGGCAGCAAAGATATGCCCGCGCGCAATGTGGTGGAAGATTTGGCTGCCGTGGAAGAGATGATGAAACGCAATATCACCGGGCTGGATATCGTCGGCGCGTTGAGTTCCAGCGGCTTCGAAGACATCGCCAGCAATATCCTCAACATGCTGAGGCAGCGTGTTACTGGTGATTATCTGCAAACGTCGGCCATTCTGGATCGTCAGTTCGACGTCGTCAGCGCCGTTAATGACATCAACGATTATCAGGGACCCGGCACCGGCTATCGCATCTCTGCCGAACGTTGGGCGGAAATTAAAAATATTGCGGGCGTGGTTCAGCCCGGCTCGATCGAATAAGGCGGTACACAGTGGAATGCACAACTGAACGTAAGCCGGTTTTCACCTTGCAGGTGAGCGAAGGCGAGGCGGCTAAAGCGGACGAACGCGTGGATGAAGTCGTGATAGGCGTCGGCCCGGCCTTTGATAAGTATCAGCACAAAACATTGATTGATATGCCGCACAAAGCGATTTTGAAAGAGCTGGTTGCCGGCATTGAAGAAGAGGGGCTGCATGCACGGGTGGTGAGGATTCTGCGCACCTCGGATGTTTCATTTATGGCATGGGATGCGGCAAATCTCAGCGGTTCTGGCATCGGGATTGGTATCCAGTCGAAAGGAACCACGGTGATTCATCAGCGCGATCTGCTGCCTCTGAGCAACCTTGAGCTGTTCTCTCAGGCTCCGCTGCTGACGCTGGAAACCTATCGCCAGATTGGTAAAAACGCCGCGCGCTATGCACGTAAAGAGTCGCCTTCGCCAGTGCCAGTGGTTAATGACCAGATGGTACGACCCAAATTTATGGCCAAGGCCGCGCTGTTTCATATCAAAGAAACCAAACACGTGGTGCAGGATGCTGCGCCTGTCACGCTGCATATTGCACTCGTAAGGGAATGACCATGAACGACAACATCATGACCGCGCAGGATTATCCATTAGCGACCCGCTGCCCGGAGAAAATCCAGACTCCTACCGGCAAACCGCTAACCGAGATTACCCTTGAGAATGTGCTGGCGGGCCGCGTAGGTCCGCAGGATGTGCGTATTTCTCAGCAAACCCTGGAGTACCAGGCGCAGATTGCCGAACAGATGCAGCGTCACGCCGTGGCGCGTAATTTCCGTCGTGCGGCGGAGCTTATAGCAATCCCGGATGCCCGTATTCTTGAAATTTACAACGCGCTGCGGCCGTTTCGTTCTTCGTTCGCCGAGCTTCAGGCCATTGCCGATGAACTGGAACATACCTGGCATGCCACGGTGAACGCCGGGTTTGTCCGCGAGTCGGCAGAGGTGTATCAGCAGAGAAACAAGCTGCGTAAAGGCAGCCAGTGACGGAGGTTGTATGCCGTTAATTGCAGGGATTGATATCGGCAACGCCACCACCGAAGTGGCGTTGGCGCAGCATGGCCGGTTTATCTCCAGCGGGATTGTCGCTACGACCGGTATGAAAGGCACACGGGACAATATTGCCGGGGTGGTGGCCTCCCTGCAGCAGGCGCTGAATAACACCCCGTGGTCGCTTCAGGACGTGGCGAAAATCTGCATCAACGAGGCGGCACCGGTGATTGGCGATGTGGCGATGGAAACCATCACTGAAACCATCATTACCGAATCAACAATGATTGGGCATAACCCGCAAACGCCCGGCGGCGTTGGCGTGGGAATGGGAACTACCATCGCCGTG
This sequence comes from Citrobacter sp. RHBSTW-00986, assembly GCF_013783065.1. Lineage (NCBI taxonomy): Bacteria > Pseudomonadati > Pseudomonadota > Gammaproteobacteria > Enterobacterales > Enterobacteriaceae > Citrobacter > Citrobacter sp. RHBSTW-00986. The sequence continues at coordinate 654,186 of NZ_CP056200.1, forward strand.
GAGAAGCTGGCGGCGTTGAGTGAAGATCGGTTTGCCCAGGGCTGGATCCCACTGGTCGGTGAGGAGAGGGATTTCCTCGAGGCGGTTTGGTTTATCAATGAGGCGCTGGATCGCGGGGTCAACGTGGTAGCGGCGATCCTGAAAAAAGATGATGGCGTGCTGGTGAACAATCGCCTGCGTCGAACAATGCCGGTGGTAGATGAAGTCACCCTGCTGGAGAAGGTGCCGGAAGGTGTGCTGGCGGCGGTGGAAGTGGCGGCCCCAGGACAGGTGGTGCGTGTGCTGTCGAATCCTTACGGCATCGCGACCTTCTTTACCCTGACGCCCGAGGAAACGCAAACCATCGTCCCCATCGCCAGGGCGCTAATTGGCAACCGTTCCGCCGTGGTGCTGAAAACCCCGCAGGGTGATGTGCGCTCAAGGGTGATCCCGGCGGGTAAGATCTTTATCCGCGGCGAAAAGCGTGGCGGTGAAGCCGACGTAGCGCAAGGCGCACAGGCCATTATGCAGGCGATGAGCACCTGTGCGCCCGTGTGCGATATTCGTGGTGAAGCAGGTACGCATGCAGGCGGCATGCTGGAGCGAGTGCGTAAGGTGATGGCCTCGCTGACCGGTCACGACATGAACGCGGTGTATATTCAGGATCTGTTGGCGGTGGATACGTTTATTCCACGCAAGGTGCAGGGCGGTATTGCCGGGGAGTGTTCAATGGAGAACGCCGTTGGCATTGCGGCGATGGTGAAATCCGATCGCTTACAGATGCAGGCCATCGCCAGTGAGCTGAGCGTCCGGTTAAACATCCCGGTTGAAGTCGGCGGCGTGGAGGCCAACATGGCTGTCGCCGGTGCGTTAACAACGCCCGGATGTGCTACACCGCTGGCGATCCTCGATTTAGGCGCAGGCTCCACCGATGCCGCTATTATCAATAGCGATGGCGTAGTGAAAGCCGTCCATCTGGCTGGCGCGGGGAATATGGTCAGCCTGTTGATTCAAACCGAGCTGGGCTTAAGCGATCCGTTTCTGGCGGAGGAAATTAAAAAATACCCGCTGGCAAAAGTGGAGAGCCTGTTCAGCATTCGCCACGAAAACGGCGCGGTGGAGTTTTTTCGCGAACCGCTCAGTCCGTCAGTGTTTGCCAAAGTCGTTTATCTGAAAAACGGCGAGCTGATCCCAGTAGATAACCAGACCTCGCTGGAAAAAATTCGGTTGGTGCGCCGACAGGCCAAAGAGAAGGTTTTTGTGACCAACTGCCTGCGCGCTTTACGCCAGGTATCACCCGGGGGCTCTATTCGTGATATGACTTTTGTGGTGCTGGTGGGCGGCTCCTCGCTGGATTTCGAAATCCCGCAGATGATCACCGACGCGCTGGCGCATTACGGCGTGGTTGCCGGACAGGGCAACATCCGTGGTACCGAAGGGCCGCGTAATGCGGTAGCGACCGGGCTGGTTTTGGCCGGGATAGCGAATTAATCGTGCAGAAAACAGCCGCCGCAAGCGTTTAGCTGCGGGGTAAATCAAATAAAGGTGATGTTCTCTTTGATATCCCGGCGGAGTTGGGTACATAGTATAAATGTGTCTCTCACGTGGTTAATTTTAAGGATAAGAGCATGCCAACAGCAATTGAGAAAGCATTGGATTTTATTGGTGGTATGAACACTTCGGCGTCAGTACCCCATTCAATGGATGAAAGTACCGCTAAGGGAATCTTAAAGTATTTGCATGACTTAGGTGTGCCAGCGAGTCCGGAAGCTGTGATGGCACGGGGTGAGCAGGAGGGATGGAATCCCGAGTTCACGAAAAAAGTGGCCGGATGGGCAGAAAAAGTAGCCTCCGGTAACCGCATCCTTATCAAGAACCCAGAGTATTTTTCAACCTATATGCAGGAGCAGCTCAAAGAGCTAGTTTGAGCTGACTATCGAATCAAACTCTAACGGACGTTTCCATCTCTGGATGGCGACGTCCAGAAGGGGTTGCCTTTCGCATGTTCTCGCCTTATCACGTGAAACACTTTCCGTCCCTGCCTGACTTGTTTTTCTTGTTACTCATTTCACATTTCGGTGCAAACAGGTAGAGCGCTATCAGTCTGGTTCAGTTGATTTGGTCTTAGCGAACAAGCTGGACATTATCGACGTGGCTGAAGTGGATGTTAACCACTTAATTTAATGATAAATATAATAAAAATCAAAAAGGTGAACAGGTGGACACTTTTTTATATAAAGTAATTTTTGTGATTTTTTGAGTATGGATTGTGGGGCGTTAAAAGTTACAGGTAATAAAAACGCGCCTAATAACTTCGGCGCGTTTGTGGTGTATTTCCGCTGTGGCCACCTGTCAGGTGGTCATGTTCGAATCACAAGGTAATACGTTGGCAGAGCCTGGACACGTAAACGTCATGTGTTTTCACCCTGTGATTTTTTCCACTTCCTCTGTCTGGCAGCAGCAATAAACCAGATCGCAAACGTAGTGATGGCTATAGCCAGAAAATACAGAATCAGTGAAAACCCGTCATTCCAGTGCGCTTCCTGTATGAATCCATAGTTTTCCTCATACCACGCCATAAACGCTTCATCAGGGATGAAGTAACAAAGCAGGGTGTAAACCACTGTCAGGGCGAGCAGTTCAGAAAGCCATAAAAAAACATGTGTGGCCGGTTTCATCAGTACACCTGTATTGTGCCGAACGCTTTTAATTGAGCCGTAACCATAACTGATGGTGTGCTTAATAAAGCCTCAAGTAAGATTGCGTAATCTGCATGGCTGGGTAGCGTAATGCAGCCATCACTAATGCCCGATTTACCCGCGGGATGTAAACGGAAGTTACCCCGCTCAACACCGTCTATGAATGAGATATCATCAGTTTGGCTATCCTGGCGATAAAGCGCAAACCATAGATCGCGATCTGAGCCGCTCTCTAAGCCGTGCACCATATCCCGCCAGCGGGAGTGAAGCCCGCCTCTTTGGCGCGTCACGATGTAGTAAAGACCGGGCGGCAATGGCCCTTTTTTTACTACTGTAATCGAAGCAGGGTTATTCCTGTGTGTTCCTGCATTTCCTGAGTACGCCGGGAAAAAACCCACGCCCGGGCAACTTAATGTTGATAGCTGTCCGCCATTAAGATGGAAGGTGCACCGGATCATCTTTCATTCCACGCATCAGAAAACTGAATGTTGCCATCACAGTATTTCCAGGTAATCCGCTCATACCGCATGGCTACGTTTTCAAGATGATTATGTTTTTCGGTCGCCGGGTTTTTGATATCGAGCATATGCGGCGCGGAGCTGACGATCTTCACGGTCTCAAGCAACATGTTGAAGTATTCAACTTCTTGCCCGGCGTCGTTAATTCTGTACCATTTAAATTCTGCGCTTTTAAGTGTCTGCCCGGTGGCAATAGCCTTGTAAAGATACGGGCTGGAAGAATCGAACTCTTTTTGAAAGTTAAGGGGGGCATGTTGCCTGGTGCCGGTGAGTTTTCCGGTTCTGCTGTCTGTCGGAATATGCAGACCATGGCCAAAAGATAGAATCTCTATGCTTCCCTCTCTATCCTGGACATCAACTGAACCTTTGATATCCGCGCCGCCGTCGTCTTTTAAAAATAAATATGCAGGAATAGCCATTACATAAACGCCTTTTAGTTAATGAGGTGACTAAATCCTATAACCTAAGCCGCTAGTATGTCCAAAATAATGTTATTGTAAGCTGGTAAATAACATATATGTGAATGTGTTATTTGGATTTATATAAGAAATAAATGAAAGGAAAGTATAATGGAGAATATTGAAATCGAGAAACATAAAAAAATTCATAAATGCGATAATTTGGAATTAAAAACACTGGAAGAATATAAGTGATCTTTAAATTCTGAAGCATTTTTCTTTGTCGATTATCATGGATTTTTATGTGGTTCACTTTCTGGTGAGATGCTGGCCGCCAATCGGGAACAGCTCAATGTAATGATAGAATATTTGAATGGATTGCGCACCGAGATAAACCGATGAAATCATTCAGGGTAATGTAAATTATTTGTTCGATATTGTTTGTTATCTATCGGATATTGATTATCTACATTTTCGGTTATTTTAATAATTATTAACCTGTATTATTAATTAACGTGGCACTCAGACGTGAGCCGCCACTGATCGCCCGGTTTCCTTTTCCGCTCCTGCGGTTTTCCTTCTCCCGGCGGCGGGTAATCTTCAATTTTTCGGAAGTGGCCCAACGACGCAGACGTGTGTTTGTTGTCGCAAGTGCTCGAGATGATTTCTATCCCGCAGCGGTACTTTTTGAGTTCGACGGCGTTCGCCGGGTACTGAGCAAAATATTTTGCCGACGTTACCCGGAGCAGGTAAGTTAAGACGGCACGGAGAAAAGAAAGACGATGCCAAAGATAAAAAAACTGCGAATTCGCAAAAAAAAACTACGCAAAACTGCGCAAAAAAACTGCGAATTCGGAGTCGGTAAAACGCGAAAAACTCATCGACGCATACCGTCTGGCGGGTGCAAATGCAAAGGGTTTGCGGCGTTTGTGACCGCCAGCCAGCCCCTAAGAATTCCTAAGGTTTTACGAGCCATTAGCTTGCGCCGGGGCAAGCCAGAAGTTAAGAAATGTTAAGGTTCAAAGAGCCATTCTCATGCTTAGAAATGCCAGGGTTACACGGGCCATTCGCTGGCAGCGTGACAAACATCAGAAACGCTATTCATCAGATTGCGCAGTGAAAAACTGGGTACGCAAGGTACGCAAAAAGACGTGCGTACCTGCTAAGCTGTAAGCCGTGCCAGCCTTTTTTATATGATGCGGGCGGGCTTATGCGTGGAGTTCGTCCACCAGCTTCACACATCGTCAATGTATGCAAATGTTAACGTTTTGCGAATGGCACTAAGCAAGAAATGCTGTAGATATGGTGGGCGGTCATAAAATAACCATAAATCACCATGGTTACCTTTCTGGAATATCCCCGGCATATCCCCGGAAAAAACAAAAGGGCCGACGATTACTCGCCAGCCCTTGCTGTGTTTGGTGGCCCCTGCTGGACTTGAACCAGCGACCAAGCGATTATGAGTCATAAAATTGGCATGTTTTTAATTGTTTGTCATTGTCTCTGTTTGTATTTTTAATTGTCTTTAATCAATCAGTTATGAGGTTATTTTTGTTTCTGATTGGTTCCCTCATTTCCCCATTGTACTATCCTTACCTGACCCGTTACCTGACCCGAAATGGGCATCGGGTCAGGTAACGCTTATTCTTAGAAAGGTAAACTCATGGCCGCTAATCTTACCGAGACTGCTATACGTGGATTGAAGACAAAAAGCACGGCGTACTACGTGTGGAGCAACAGCGCTCAACGTGGTACTGGCAGGCTTGGCGTTAAGGTTCAGCCTTCAGGCAGCAAGGTTTTTTATTTCCGTTACTACGTTGAGAAAGGGAAGAAAGAGAAGTTCATCCAGTTGGGCATCTGGCCTGAGATGAAACTGGTGACAGCCAATGAGCTGGCGAAAAAGTATGGTGCCTGGCTTGTTGAAGGAAAAGAACCCCAGCAAGAGCTTGAGCAACAACGCCTGGCCGAGCAGCACATGATGCAGATCCATCGTTCTCAGGGATCTTTTGAAGAACTGGTGCATGGCTACGTCAACAAGATGAAGCTCGATAATAAGCGGACCTGGGCTGATGTTCTGAAACGTCTTGAAAGAGAGTGCTACACGGTTATTCCTCGTGATACCAAAGCGAAGGACGTGACGCCTCTGCAGATCAAAACCATTCTATCAGGTATTATCCAGCGTGATGCGGTGGTCCATGCTAATCGGATTCGCTCGTATCTGATGGCGGCATTTAACTACGGCCTGAAAGCCGATAACGATCCGATGAATACCAGTGTGGGTATCACGTTTGGCCTTGAAGTTAACCCTGTGTCGGCAATACCTAAGCAGTCTTCGGCGGAAAAGGTGGGTGATACATGGTTAACGCTGGAAGAGCTACGTTTTGTCATGGAGCAGTTCGCTCAGGCAACTAACGTTGGGCCACTGATGCAGCACCTAATCCGCTTCTGTGTTTATGCTGGCGGGCAGCGTCCGTTTGAAATAATTGCCAGCCAGTGGAGCGCGATTGACTGGCAGCAAAAGACGCTCCTAGTAATTGCCGATGTATCGAAAAACAAACGGGAGCACCTGATCCCACTGACTGAATCGGCATTAAGTGAATTAGCCTCAGTGAAAGAACTGACTAAGGAAAGTAACAGCCCCTATATCTTCCCGCTCTCGACCAACGGCGAACGACCGGTGCGTACCGATAGCCTGGCGCGTTCCATCATGTATTTCCGGGCTTTTAATCCTGAGTTTAAAGTTTTTACGGCGCGAGATTTACGTCGGACCTGTAAAACGCTGATGGGGGAAGCGGGGATCAGCAAAGAGATCCGGGACCGTATTCAGAATCACGCTTTGAACGACGTCAGCTCGAAACACTACGACCGTTATGATTATCTGACTGAAAAGCGCAGGGCGCTTGAGATCTGGGAAGATCGTGTCAACAACTATCAGCGACAGCAGGAAAACAACGTTGTGAACTTGTTTGGACGGAGGTAAGGGCTTGTCAAAATATGAGCTTAATTCTGCAGAAGATCGGTATCAGCCGGGCTCTGGAGACTTAGTGCTGGCTAATAAGCTGGGGATCATTGATGAAGAGGAAATGGAAGCGCTGGAATCTGGCTTGCTGCTGATGCTTTATGAACAGCTATTTATCGAAGGCCAGCCGCCTAAAGCGCTGGCTTTTGAGCACATCAGTAGGTGGCATCGCCAATGGTTGGGGAATGTGTATGACTGGGCAGGGAAGTTACGCAATGCCAACCTGACTAAAGACGGCTTTCAGTTTGCAGCTGCCGACAGGATTCCGCTTCTTCTTGATGGTTTCGAGAAACAGTTTCTTGCTCGGTCTGGTGAGTTAAAGGATCTTTCTCGTCCGGAGCTGGTTAGTTATCTGGCTGAATGCCACGTAGAGTTTATTTTGATCCATCCATTCAGAGAAGGTAACGGACGTCTGTCGCGGCTACTTTGCGATGTATTGGCCGTTTTGGCAGGGAAGAGTTTGTTAGATTACAGCTTATGGGATGAACACAAGGCGTTTTACTTCAAGGCCATTCAGGCGGGCGTATCAGGTAACTACAGCCCTATGATGCAACTGGTGAGCGACATCTTGCCAGATTAACGGGCGAGGCCAACAGCTTTCGCCTGTGCCTGATTTTTTTTGAGTTGCTGCTCAATTTTTTGCACAGAAACACCCGTTTCGATCGCGGTTGAGCTGGCGATGGAACGGTAAATCTGTGCTTTGGTAACTTGTGATGATGTTGGTTGCTTGTGCATGGGACGGTTCCTAAGGGTTTCCACTTGGATTGTAGTTACGATGGTTGATAGTAGCAAGGATGCTTTTGGTCAAGCCTCGCCATAAGCAAAATAAGTGAGACAATGTCATAAAGGTAGGCCTACTTCAGGGCTTTACAAAATTACTATCCTAAGTGTTATTATCCAACAATGTCTCTTAATGAATGCCTTAAGGAATATGATGGAACATTCCACACAATTTTATCAATTAAATGAAGTAATTAATAAATATAAATTACACCTAAGTGATGTGATAAATTTCTGGATAGGTCATGAGATTCCTCTTTATATTAAGATGGAAGGTGTGTCATGTAAGTTATCATGTATTATTCGTGATGATAATGATCTGTTCTTAAAAGATGAAAAAAGAAGCATTTATAGGTATCGTGATTTTTTATTTGGTGAAAATCCATTGGATAGTATTGATCTCAAAAATCTTATTATCGAAAATAGCAAGCTTGATGTGATTCATGGTAATGATATATATCAAAGTGAATTGAGCTGCCAGTTCACGGAAAGACAGTTTCGTCACGAAAGAGGTTCCGAGGTTTCATATATTAAAATTGGACGTGAGCAGTTGTTCTACAACGGATTTGCATATGGTTATTGGCGGGTTAAAGCCGGGCCTTCAACGCGTTTTGTAACAGGGAAGTATAAAATTGCAAATACAAATCCATTAATGTCTGATTGCGATTCCTCTGCCTTTTTGAATGTCTATGGAATGGATGAATTTGATTGCTTAATATTTAATAATGAAGTTGAAATAGATGGACTTGAACTATATATAAGTTCAAGCGACATTGAAATGATAAAAGCTGGTTGCTCTTCTGATATAAGTGTTAATTTGGAAAAAGTAATAAAACCACGAACGTCTAAACAAGAGCGAAGGGCCCTCTATATTTTGTTGCATGAGATATGCAAAAAGAAAAATCTACAATCTAACGCTTCATCAATGGCAAATATTCTAACTGTTATAGCAAATAATGACTATGGTAAAGATTGGGAGTTCGATGAAGAAACTATTAGAAATTGGTTAATAGAATCGAAACTTAAATAATTTTTAATTAGACAATGCAACTATTTAAGATTGCATTGTCTACGGCCCAAGCTCACTTCTGCAAGAACAGGCAGTATCAAGATTCATTTGCGTTGGGCCAGTATTGCTAGCGCTGTACGATATAAATCCAGAGCTTGTGTCACTTATGCATTCTACCCTTGGCGTTTGCTCACCAGTGATGGTTTGCAAAGTCCTTATTAAGGCCTTAACAAGGAGTGCATTCCTTTCACATCCTCATAAACTGAGACATGCTGTCTCCACTGAAACGAAGGAGGCAATATGAAAACAACATTCAACTATCCAACACCAGAACAACGCCTGCAGGTTCTACGTAACTATGGAGAACCGCATGATCGCTTGGTGCGTGAAAAAGAACGTCAGTACATCACATCGATATCTCGTTCCACGGCTTGGAAGCTAGAACAAGTCGGCCATTTTCCCTTGCGTAAATCCATTGGGTTGAAGTCTTGTGGATGGTTGCTTAGTGACCTGCTTTGCTGGATCAACGAGCGTTAAACTCAGGAAATAAAGGCATTCTTTTTTTACCTAATGACCTTTGCATTTTGCTATTTCCGCTATGAATAGCTAAATAGCAGCATTAGCGGAATTATTTACCATGTTAATTTAACAAGAGGTAGTTTATGTCGTTTGGTCGCTCTTTCCCTGTGGATGTTTTTCCATCAATAATTAGAAATGCGATTTATGAAGCAGAACAACATACGCAAGCACCGCTGTCATTAATAGCGGCGTCAGCGCTTGGTGCCATTTCATTAGCATGTCAAAACGGAATTGATGTCTGTAGGTTGAACAACTTGCGTAGCCCAGTATCGCTCTTTTTACTCACTCTGGCTGAATCTGGAGAACGGAAAAGTACGGTTGATAAGGTTTTAATGAGACCGTTGTATCAGCTTGAGGAAAAGTGGTTTGAGCAATACAACCAAGATCTAAAGGCTTGGTTGAACGGCGAGGTTGCTTTTAATATAGAAAAAAAAGCATTGGCATCAAAATTGAAAGCCGATATGTGCCGTAATAAAGATTACGGCGCAACGAATGAACGATTGAAAGCGTTATTGCAAACCAAACCCGCAGAACCTGTTAGATATAGGCTAATACTTAATGACGCAACACCATCTGCGATAAAACATTATCTCTGTAGAGACTGGAGGTCAGTGGGTATCATGTCAGATGAAGCAGGCACAATATTCAACGGACATACATTGAATGAGCTACCTTTCATCAATAAGATGTGGGATGGTTCAACTTATTCTGTCGATAGGAGAAATTCGCCTGAGCTTTTAATCCATGATGCCAGAATGACATTATCTCTGATGGTACAGCCTGAAGTATTTCAGAAGTATATTGAACGAAAAGGTGATATAGCAAAAGGAATTGGTTTTTTTGCTCGTTGCTTGATTTGTCAGCCAGATTCAAAGCAAGGATACCGACAGATCACTAATCCGATAATCTCCAGCGAATATCTGCCAGTGTTCCATAGTCGGCTTATAGATATAGTCAACGATAGCATTGCTAGAAATGGCAAAGGAGAACGGCTCAGCCTGCGTTTCTCTCCTCAGGCAGAACAAGAATGGATCTCATTTTATAACAAAACAGAATCGGAAATGAGTGAGCATGGCTATTTATCTAACATGAAAGATTATGCCTCAAAAATGGCAGAGAATATGGCGAGGATTGCTGCACTGCTCTATTATTTTGAAGGCTATGACGGAGATGTATCTGTTCAGGCTGTCGAGGCTGCAGCGCAGATAAGTGGCTGGTATGTAGGCGAGTACAAGCGTTTGTTCTTTAAGTCCCAGGAATTCACTCTTCTCGATAAAGAAAGTGACGAGCTATATTCGTGGATAAAAAATTATTGTGCTAGTACTTTCCCATCACATATAAGTAAAACGATGATTCTTCAATATGGTCCTCACAGGTTCAGAAATAAGATTAAAATGAATGAATTACTTGGCACCTTATTCACTCAACGGAAAATAATGGTAACAAGAGAGGGTAAGACTATTTATATCCAGCCAGTACATTAGCAAATTAATTGCAGAGTGATGTTTTTATCATGAGTAGTTGTGGTGCTTGGTTTTCCGGTTCACCAACAAGTGTTTTTATGTTGGAACTGGTAATATATAACATACCAATATACCACCAACTCCATTCCAATATACAACTATAAACATACCTTAACAGTTTAATTCGATACTAGCTAAATCACAACTACGATAGAAATATATTTATACGAACAGACATTAAAGTAAGACATAGGAATAATTTATGGAATTATACAACGGTTCTCATGGTGAGCATGTACTCGCCTATAGAAAGCATATTGAACAAGTAATTAATAATGCTATCAACGAATTTCCAAGGACTATGGCATTACGTGTTGATGTTCATTATCCACCTATTCTAGATAGAGGTGATACTGTATGTTGCTTCCCTAATCTGGAGCCAGGAGTGATATCCCGCTTCCGTAACTCATTAAATGCTATACTGGAGGCCAATGAGAAAGCCAGAGCAGTCGACGGTAAAAGAATATATCCAAACCGTGTTCGTCATGTTTGGGTACGAGAGTTTTCCGAAGAAGGAAAATGCCACTTTCATCTTGGTCTTTTTTTTAATAAAGATGCCTATTATCACTTAGGTGATTATAAGATTGAAAGCAACCTACGGATGATGATTGTAAGGGCATGGTACAGTGCTTTAGGTTTAGAGTTGGAGGATTATCTGGGATTGGTTCACTACCCTGAAAATTGTCGCTATATTCTAGATAGCAATGATTTTAATTTTGAAGCACAGTACAACAGCCTACTGAATCGTTTAGATTATTTAGCAAAACTTGATACTAAAGTATTTGGCGATGGAGATCGGAACTTCGGTTGCAGTCGAGGTTGATTTATTTTTTACAGAAACGGCCTTTCTTATAATTGGAAAGGCCAAAATCCGTCAGTACGTAATTAAACCTGACAGTTTACTTCGAGCGAAAAGTGTGATTCAGGTCCGTGTAAATCGGCCAATATCTTCTTAATTTCCATTTCACAAAACAAACCTGCCTTTTTTAACTGACTAACTACCCAAAAGCATCATTGTGGGTAGCTTTATAGAGCTAATAGGTTCCAACAACTGCCACTGTTTAAATATCCAGATAAAAAATTTCCCTCTGGGTCAGATGAGTGATAGAGTTTCACCCATAAGACCCTATGGAGGCATTATGTCTGAATTTGAATTGCTGGCGCAGGATCTGCTTGAGAAAGCAGGGAAGGAAGAAAAGCTGCGACAGGAAAATGATAAAAAGCTGATCGAACAGGTACTGGAAATCTATGATCAGAAGTACGTGGCTGAGTTACTTAGAAAAGTCGGGAAAAACGAGTGGAGTCGCGAAACTCTTAACCGCTGGGTTAATGGTAAGTGCCCACCAAAATCACTGACGTCAGCTGAAGAAGCACTTCTCCGGAAAATGCTGCCAGAACCGCCTGCATACCACCCGGACTATTCTTTCCGGTTCATTGACCTGTTTGCAGGTATTGGCGGTATACGAAAAGGCTTTGAGGCCATTGGTGGCCAGTGCGTTTTTACTAGCGAGTGGAATAAAGAGGCAGTGCGCACTTATAAAGCTAATTGGTTTAATGATGAGCACATACACAAATTCAATCTCGATATCCGGGAAGTCACTCTCAGTGACAAACCTGAAGTGTCAGAAACCGACGCCTATGCCTACATTGATGAGCACGTGCCGGATCATGATGTGCTTCTGGCAGGCTTCCCCTGCCAGCCATTCAGTCTTGCTGGTGTGAGCAAGAAAAACTCATTAGGTCGTGCGCATGGTTTTGAATGTGAGGCGCAGGGAACGCTTTTCTTTGACGTGGCGCGCATTATACGGGCAAAAAAACCGGCCATCTTTGTGCTGGAGAATGTCAAAAACCTGAAGAGTCATGATAAGGGCAAAACCTTTAAAGTCATCATGGAGACCCTTGACGAGCTGGGTTATGAAGTTGCGGATGCTGCTGATGTGGGAAAAAGCGATCCTAAAGTCATCGATGGAAAATATTTCCTGCCTCAGCACCGTGAACGTATCGTCCTAGTCGGGTTCCGCCGCGACCTGAATATTCACAAGGGTTTTACCCTGCGCGACGTCAGCCATTTTTACCCGGAACAACGTCCGTCATTTGGCGAGCTGCTGGAACCCGTGGTTGACAGTAAATATATCCTGACTCCGAAGCTCTGGGAGTACCTCTACAACTATGCTAAAAAGCATGCGGCTAAGGGGAATGGTTTCGGTTTTGGTCTCGTCAATCCTAAAAATAAGGAAAGTGTTGCCAGAACGCTTTCTGCCCGCTATCACAAAGACGGGTCTGAAATTCTGATAGACCGCGGCTGGGATATGGATATAGGTGAAGCAGACTTTATGAACGAAGAAAACCAAGCGCGTCGACCGCGCAGGCTGACTCCCCGCGAGTGTGCACGCCTCATGGGCTTTGAAAAGCCAGACGGCAAATCTTTCCGTATACCGGTTTCTGATACGCAGTCATACCGACAGTTCGGTAACTCTGTTGTGGTACCGGTATTTGAAGCTGTTGCCAGACTGCTGCAACCTTATATCCTCAAAGCTGTTTCTGCCGATGTTGATAACGCTGAACAGGTCTGAGTAATGCTCCCGGCCTATGATGCCGGGAGTTTACTTAAGGAAGCTTAGCGTAAAGGCCTGTAAGCTCTGCAATGAACGCACCGAACGTCATTAATTCCTCTCTGACCGCTTCCGGGTATTTTTTGTGTAGCGATGACGGCACAACGAGCCTGACACCTGCTTCACGCATTTCCCTGTACTGTGCCTGAGACACCCCCTCCTGCAGTGTAAACAGATGCACTTGATGGATTTTATCTGCTTCATTCAGTATTTGGCGCCAGCGATCTTTACAGGTGGTCTTGACCGCCAGCATGCGCAAATTTTCTCTGGGAAACTCAACATTGTGGTATGCCTCTGCAGAGGGGAATAGGAAATCTGGTTTTTTATTGCCTTCAGTGACTGCCTGTGTGGCGAAGTGCCGCAGCCCGTGCTCAATGAAAAGATGCTCCAGGTGCAGCTCAAGTGACTTTCCGGCTCTTGATTTACGTCGATTACTGACAGAGTTGGCCAATGCAATAAACTCATCCACAGATTCAAATCCTCCCTGGATGATGTCAAGAACATGTAATTCCTCAACCAGCAGAAAGATGTCGTACTCAACGCGCCGGCGGTCAATCAGCTGCACATCCGGGTCATTGGAGTTTTTCGCATAATGACCGGCGGCATACTGAATAATTTCATTTCCAGACGGAAAGCGATGCTTCCAGTCTTCAGGAATAACGTATTTATGATTTACAGGTGCATGCTGAAGAGACAGGCCCCCCAGGATTTGCCAAGCGGGCCCAGAGATAAGTGTTCCAGGAATAACTTCGCCGATAGCGGTCTCGATAACGTCCTCTTCATCAGGGCTGGCGCATACCCAGATGTTCACTGTCTTACAGTCCCCGCCTTGCTCATCAAGCCTGAAGGCCAGAAGTGTCAGAGCACCTGTATTTTCAGGATCCTGAAGTGGGCTGCCTCTTCCCCAGCGCGTGATCCTTTTTTCATTCCGGGTTTTACCAAAATGACGGCTGTTATAATAAATAGCCCGGGCTTCGCTGTCGGGACAATCATGTGATGACACATGCGCAGTGAGGAAGACTGAAGGATTCATCTCGCGGGTATGGTTAATGGACGGAAACAGCTTTTCTACGATGCCGGAAGGGATATAAAGTCCGACCTGATGACCACCTGTTGCGCCTGTATCGTTGGCGGAAAGGCGTTTGATATAGACAAGATAATTTCCGCCAGCGATCTCAAGCAGCCAGTTATGAAAAACCGACATAAACACCCCTATGTTAACCTGAAACTCGAAACGCCATTTTTTCATAGTTATATAAAAGCAACCAGTAAGGCTTTATAAGCATCGCGGTATGTCAGTGAACTGGCTGCAGGTCATACGCAGGGAATGTACCGCTTCCTCACTTTTTCAACTATAAAGTTACAGCATAGGGTTATATTTAAGTTTATGAAATTTAATAAGATTTTTCAGAAATCTGATAGAAGGAAGGGAAAGGTGGGAAGCGGGGGTGTGACGAACTAAGTGAGGACCTGTAACGACTTTCCTGAATCACTTCTTGATTTTATCATAATAATTATGTTGAAATCATGAAGTGAACCTCACGGAGATGCCTTCATGACCATGCCTTATTGTATCCTACATACCGAAGCTGATTCAGATCTTGTACTTAATGAACTGGGTTTTTCAGAAAACGATATTCATGCCGCTCTGACGTCTGCTTTGTACGAGCGCCGTAAATCTAGCAAGCTTCACCCCGCAGTAGATGCAGGGTTCCGTTTCTGGAGTGAGATGGTCGCCGCGACCCGCCGTGTACTGATTGGTAAGGGTAACGGCTGGTCTCCTGAAGTGGTCAAGCGAATGGAAATGGTCGTTAACTCAGCCAAAGGGGTTAATCTGATTATCACCTCGGGCGATAGGCACACCGGACGTCCTGATGGATTGCCGAAAACCAAAAATGCCAAGGGTGAGGCAACGCGCTCGATTGTTCACAACAATCCCGGCACAGCTGATATGTTCCAGACGGATGCGTTGTATTCAGGCAAATCTGAGATCACGCCGATAGACAGCACCCGTACTTATATCGTCCTGTATTATTATGATGCGGCTAACAAAGAGGTTCGCTGCGAGGTGTCATATCCGGTAGGAATGGTGAATCAGGACGGATTTGCCCGTGTAAGCGCATGGAGTGAGCGTATCATCTTGGGTCCTCTGCCGTTTGAAGGTGCTGATATTTTCCCTGATGAGGATTTTGATGATGACATATCTATTACTGTTGAAAGCAAATGAGTAACCCTGTTGATGACGGCAAACGCCTTTTTAATCCGTCCCGGCTCAAGCTGGCGCGGATTAGACGCAAACTGACCCTGAAGGAATTAGCAGAGAAAATGGGGCTATCTAGTCGTATTGTAATTGAGTACGAAAAACCCTATTGCTTGTATGAACCCACGCCAGAGACAGTCCAGGCGTACGCCAGCGCTCTAAAATATCCAGAGTCCTTTTTCTTTGGGGATGACGTTGAAGCAATCGATCCACTGACGGTTTCATTTCGTTCTTTGCGTACGACAAAAGCCGTCGACCAGCATGCGGCAATTGGAGCTGGTGGGTTGGGGGTTATGCTGAGCGAGTATTTCAGTACGCGCTTCACTTTGCCTCAGCCTGAACTGCCGAATCTTCGTGGAAGTGAGTCTGAGGTCGCCGCTCAGGCGGTGCGCGAAGCTTGGGGAATAGGTAAGAAGAGTATCACCAACGTTGTTCATCTTCTGGAGAAGCACGGCGTTAAGGTGTTCTGGCTCTCAGAGGAAACGGCGAGTATCGACGCTTTTTCCTTCTGGAAAGATGATGTTCCTTACATTTTCCTCAACACACGTAAGTCAGGTGAACGCAGCCGTTTCGATGCGGCACATGAGCTGGCTCATCTGGTACTTCACCGTCATGGTGATGTCAAGGGGCAGGATGCTGAGCGTGAAGCGGATGCTTTTGCGTCAGCATTTCTGATGCCCCCGGAAAACGTGATGGCCGTTAAGATGGCATTCCCGACGTTTGACAAAATCGTGCAACTGAAGTCGCTCTGGAAAGTTTCGGCGATGGCTCTGATTGTCAGAATGCGCAATCTGAACGTGCTGACGGAATGGCAATATAACAGCCTGATGCGCGATGCGACGGCAAAGGGATATCGAACCGGTGAGCCGGGAGGAATTGAGCGTGAAAGATCGCTCATTATTGAAAAAATGATGGCCGCTTTAGCAGGTAACGGCATTCATCTGACTCAACTGAGTGATGCGCTTAACGTGCCTGTTGATGAACTGAGCAGTCTACTTTACGGTGTGGCGGCAATCAGCGGTGGTAATGGCGGAACCTCACTATCAAGGGCCTCGCTCCGTCTGGTGTGAACAGGAAAACTGCTCATGCTTAGAGCCGCTAGAAGGAGTTTCTAGCGGTTTTTTTTATTTATAGCCAGCGGACATGTTTCTGAATAGTAATCTTTAATATTCCTTGTTCGCCGCATTCTTGCCGAGATACTAGATATCAACCAATGTTACCAAAATACCATGAGGGGCTCGGAAAAATGTAGTGGTATACCCCCGTAATTCCCCTGACCTGTCCCACCATTGGTAAGTACAGACTGGTTTTAGCAACATATGCTCTTGGCGCTCAGGAGTGCTGTGGTCCACCGGCGACGGACTGTTTCTGCTGACAAAACGGCTAGAGCGTGGCTGCTTCGGCTGACCGTCGGCCCATGATGGCAAAGTGTTCCTGACGTCGGCGCAACTGGCGGTGCTGCTGAACTGCTGCCATGGCGCATAGCACTGTCTTCCGAATAGCCGTCGTTCGTCAATACGGTTCTGGCTGTTCGCTTACCTTCCAGAGGAATTGAAGTATTTAAGTCTTTGAATCGATAACGAGATCAAATATTTTTGAGCTTAATGTGCGAGAATTTAAAAGTCATGGACTCATTAGTGGCATGAAAACTATTAGCTAATTTATTCAATGGGTAAAGTGAGCTGGGGGCGTAATCAACATGAAGCTTGAAGTAATTCGGATATCTGGTTTCCAATCTTTTGGCCCAGAACCGACAGAGGTAAGCCTTGAAAATATCACTTACTTAATCGGTCCTAATGGCTCGGGTAAAACCGCGGCACTTCAGGCTTTATGCAAACTATTTGCCTTTGATCCTGCATTGCGTCGGATCCATCGTTCTGATTTCCATGTCCCTTATGATGAAGAAGAAGTTCCGGAAGAGCGCCAATTGTGGATAGAAGCTGACTTTTTATTTCCTGAACTTGATGAGGAAGATGATAACAGTACCGTAGCACCTCATTTTAGTCATATGCGACTTGATGATCCGGGAGGCCTCCCACGTGTGCGTTTTCGCCTCACGGCTACTATGGGACTGGATGGTGATATCGACGAAAACTTAGTGTATGTACTGGATGTCAATGCTGATGGTTCACCTCAAAACACAGCTCAAGTACCACGAGCAGAGCGTAATCACATCCAGGTTCATTATTTACCAGCCAGACGTGACCCTGCTGATCACATTACTTACGGTGCGAATGCATTACTAGGCCGTTTGCTCCGTGCCGTACGTTGGGATGCTGAGCGCGATACGATCAAAGGTCTGACCGATCAAATAAGCGACAGCCTTGCAGCCAACCCTTCAGTGAAAGCATTTAGTAAGAGTTTGAAAACAACCTGGGCCACTCTACACAAGGGCAAATTTTTCGCTGATCCAAAAATCACATTTGTGGCTTCGGAGATTGAAGCACTGTTGCGACATTTGTCGGTTTCTTTTACCCCCGGGCACGACGGTTCACTTGTCGATTTTTCGCGGTTGAGTGATGGCCAAAAGTCAATGCTTTATCTTTCCCTAGTATTATCATCTCAAGCGATTGGGAGAGCTGTGCTCGCCGAGGAAGATGTATCTTTTGATCCCGATAAGTTACGTCCACCGGTCTTTACGCTGGTCGCCTTGGAGGAGCCAGAAAATAGTCTTTCTCCACATTACCTGGGACGTATCGTCAGTGCTTTGTATACCATGACGAAAAATGTGGATGCACAAGCTCTCATTGCTACTCATGCCCCTACAATGTTACGTCGCGTTGCTCCTGAGTTAATACGTTATCTACGGTTAACTGAGGCTCGAAAAACACGGGTCACCTGTATCAAATTGCCAGAGAAAGCTGATGATGCACACAAGTTTGTCCGTGAAGCCGTCCAAGCATTTCCTGAGATTTATTTCTCACGTCTCGTCGTGCTAGGTGAAGGTGATAGTGAAGAGATTGTGTTGCCATGTCTACTTCAGGCCAAAGGCGCGCCAGTTGATGAGTCAGCAATCACGATTGCGCCGTTAGGCGGTAGGCATGTCAATCATTTTTGGCGGTTGCTTTCAGCGTTGCAGATTCCCTATCTGACATTGCTTGATCTTGATGTAGCTCGCTATGCGGCAGGATGGGGACGAATCAAGTATGTTAATGATCAGTTTTCTGCATATGAGCCGTATAAGAAACTCCCCAAAGATCACGGAATTCCAAGTTGGAAAGATAAAGCTCAAAAAGTTCGGGACTTTGATAATTATTTCGAACTTCTCGAAGAACGTGGCGTTTTTTTTTCTTCCCCAATGGATTTGGACTTTTCAATGTTACTGGCTTATCCCGAAGCTTATGATGTTGATAAAGAAAAACCTGATGAGTCAACTATCAAGGCTGTCCTCGGGAAAAGCCATCACGATTCATCTCAATACAGTGAAGACGAATTAATGTTGTTCAGCACCTATCATCAGCGCTTTAAGCTTGGCAGCAAACCAGCAGCACACATTGAGGCGTTAACTCAGCTAAGGGACACTGAATTACTTGAAAACATGCCTGAGTCGCTAAGCAGGCTGGCAGATGCAGTTATTGCCAAACTCGAAGAGCTGCCAGAATGATTGCTGCTGAAGCATGGCAACCCGCCGATGGACTGACTTTGGAACCAAATGCAAAACGAGCAGCAAAAGCGCGTAAGCGCTGCTTGGCACTCACCGCCGGACCAGGTGCGGGTAAAACGGAAATGCTTGCGCAACGAGCAGACTTCCTTTTGCGTACAGGAACATGTCGGTACCCTAAGCGGATTCTAGCGATCTCCTTCAAGGTTGATGCCAGCCGAAACCTAAAAGAGCGTGTCGAACGGCGGTGCGGGACTGATCTTGCCTCGCGTTTTGATAGCTATACCTTCCATGCATTTGCCAAACGTATCATCGATCGTTTCAGGCCGGTGCTCACGGGGAAAGATGTCCTGGATGCGGGTTATACAATTGTGGACAAGAAAAATGGCCCCTCTCGTACTCAAATTGAATTCGGCGATCTGGTCCCTTTGGCAATCCAGATATTGAAAACCTCAAAAATTGCCCGTCATGCAATTCGGCAAACTTACAGCGATATTTTCTTGGATGAGTTCCAGGATTGCACGAATTTACAATATGACTTAGTTAAGCTTGCTTTCCAAGGGACTAGTCTTCGCCTTACGGCAGTAGGTGATACTAAACAAAAAATTATGGCTTGGGCTGGAGCGCTGGACGGTATTTTCCAAACCTTTGCCAATGATTTTAATGCCGTACCACTTAACATGTATCGCAATTTCCGTTCTAAACCACAATTGCTGCGGGTTCAGAACGAAATTATTCGTACGCTTGATCCTGACTCTGTCATGCCAGATGAACAATTGGGTGGCGATGGAGGTGAGGTTTATGCCTGGCGTTTTGAAGACAGTTGTAAAGAAGCCGTCTATTTGGCTGATCTAATAAATGGTTGGATAAATACAGAACAATTACCACCTGCAGAAATTGCAGTCTTGGTTTCTAAACAGTTGGAACTTTATGCTGACCACCTTATGACCGAGTTGGAAGCACGCGGTATTCCATATCGTAACGAACAACAATTGCAGGATATCACTATAGAACCTGCAGCACGTTTGATCGTAGATTATTTATCATGTCTCTACGGTAAGCGTGAACCTAAGGCTTGGATTAGATTGATGAATCAATTGATTCCTTTTGCCGATGAAGAAATACAGTCAAGTGCGAGAAAGGATCTTGATCAATTAATTAAAAAACAACGTAAAAAAGTATCTGATGCTAGGCATACAGACTCGCCTTTTTCGGATTGGGTACAATTGGCAATAGAGTTTCTGAAGTATATCGGCTCCAAAATTTTGGTTGCTTTATCACCTGACTATGAAACTCGTTCGCGTTTAAATGATGTTATCCGTGAAACTTTTGCCCGGATTAAAGAATTGCATAAATTAGAACCAGATTTGCCAAAAGCGTTGGGACGTTTTGCGGATGATCAGGCTGTACGCATTCTGACCATTCATAAAAGTAAAGGGTTGGAATTCGACTCTGTCATTATCATGGCAGTAGAAAACGAGATTTTCTTTGGCGATCAGGATGAGAATCGTTGCGCTTTTTTCGTCGGTGTTTCACGAGCGAAAAGACGGTTGATTCTCACACATGCCGATCAGCGAGAACGTCCTGCTAACGCCAGACGTTGGAATATCAATCGAACTGCTCAATCTGAGTATTTTAGTTATGTTACTCCATTTGTAGCGGGTAACAAGTTTAAGTGATTATCCATGTTTTATTAATTATTTATGGCTCATTTCTTAAAATAGTAACATGTTATAAATGCTCATTTCTGGAACAAAGAAATCAGGTGTTGAGTGATTTCACTCAACTTGCCAAAATAAAGAGATATATAATGATGAATCCTTCGTTAGGGGAGGTTACCTGCTCCTCATTGATTAGTACAGCAGTGTTGCATAATAAAAGTTTCTATGGCTAAAGATTAGTGATTGGGTCAGCATTGTAAAAAACTTCAGATATATATCATTCAACTGAGCATATCCAATTAACGGCAGAGCCTAACGGTTCTGCCGTTTTTTTATTATATTTTTGAGAGGAGTAGCCATGAGAAAATCTGAAGGTCTGCAGCCCCTGCAGCACTCGCTTTCCGGCCTGCCACAATGGGTGTCTGAACGCATATTACAGCAGATAAATCAGTTAACCCATTACGAGCCAGTGATCGGCATTATGGGTAAAACCGGGGCGGGAAAGAGTAGCCTTTGCAATGCCCTGTTTGCCGGTGAAGTATCTCCGGTCAGTGATGTGGGCGCCTGCACCCGTGAACCTTTGCGATTTCGTCTGCAAGTTGGTGAACGGTTTATGACCATCGTGGACCTGCCCGGTGTGGGCGAAAACAGTGCTCGCGATACCGAATATGCTGTGCTGTATCGGGATCAGCTACCCCGGCTCGACCTGGTGCTGTGGCTGATTAAAGCTGATGACCGTGCGCTGGCGGTGGATGAGTATTTTTACCGAAAGGTGATTAGTGAGGCATACCGACATAAGGTGATGTTTGTTATCAGCCAGTCGGACAAGACCGAGCCCACAAGCGGTGGAGAAAGATTGTCCACAGAGCAAAAACAAAACATCAGCCGTAAAATCTGCCTGCTGCATGAGATTTTTCAGCCTGTGCATCCGGTGTGTGCCGTATCGGTCCGTCTGCAGTGGGGATTGCGGGTGATGGCTGAGAGGATGATTAAGTATCTGCCACGCGAGGCCAGTAGCCCGGTGGTAGCGCAACTGCAGCATCACTTTCGCACAATGGTAGTTCAGGAACAGGCCCGTGCCGATTTCGGTGAAACCGTAGGTGCCATACTCGATACGGTAAGCACCTTTCACCTTATTCCCGCCCCGGTGCGAACCATTATTCAGGCCGTGCGCTCCGCTGTGGTGTCAGTGGCCCGCGCTGTCTGGGATTTCTTCTTCTGAGTATTTAACCCATCCCTGTTATTTCCCTATCCCTGTCGCCGATGCGACGGGGATTTCTTTATTTGTTTTCCCGTTATGAGGAGTCTGCTTATGACCCGTCTGGCTTCGCGCTTTAGCGCCGCAAATCTTATCCGTCGTGACCGTCCGTTAACCCGTGAGGAGCTGTTTCGCGTGGTGCCCAGCGTATTCAGCGAAGACAAGCACGCATCCCGCAGTGAGCGTTACACCTGCATTCCCACCATCACTTTGCTGGAAAACCTGCAACGTGAAGGTTTTCAGCCGTTCTTTGCCTGCCAGACACGCGTCCGTGACCAGAGCCGCCGGGAGCACACGAAACATATGCTGCGCCTGCGCCGTGCCGGGCAAATCACTGGTCAGCAGGTTCCGGAAATTATTCAGCTCAACTCGCATGACGGCTCCAGCAGCTACCAGATGCTGCCGGGCCTGTTCCGTAGTGTCTGCTGTAATGGCCTGAGCCATGCAGTAATACCCCACCACTTACATCCCTTCAGCATTACGGAATAACCGATATGAAAACATCACCCGATTCACTATCATGGGCGGCATTGTCACATCTGTCCCCCGTCGAAATCTGGCGCCTCCTGCTGGGATATCTGCTCAGCCAGCACTACGGACTGACTCTTAACGACACGCCGTTTGGCAGCGATGGCGTGATTCAGGAGCACATTGAGGCCGGTATACCGCTGGCGGATGCCCTGAATGATGTTGTTGAAAAATATGACCTAGTACGTACAGGCCAGAGCAGCTTCCGTTTCACGGTGCGGTCTTCACTTATCACCCCCACGGATGTCCTGCGGGCACGGAAAGCCACAGGGCTTCTGAAGCGGGGCTATTACAGGCGGGTGACGGATATCACGC
This sequence comes from Citrobacter sp. RHBSTW-00986, assembly GCF_013783065.1. NCBI lineage: Bacteria > Pseudomonadati > Pseudomonadota > Gammaproteobacteria > Enterobacterales > Enterobacteriaceae > Citrobacter > Citrobacter sp. RHBSTW-00986. The sequence continues at coordinate 676,925 of NZ_CP056200.1, forward strand.
AAGGTCTGCCGATTGACGGGACACTTCCGGCAGGCACCTTCACCCGCAGACAGGCTGAGGCCACTGCCGCCCTGTATATCAACGTTGGCATTGAGGATGACCAGCACACCCACTTCCGGCTGGTCATTCGCGATGCGGACGGCCAGCTCATCTGGCGGGCATGGAACTTTGAGCCCGGTGCTGGTCATGACCTGAACACCCACCTGCAGCGCTACGGTGTGAAAAAACGCTGACAGCACGCCGCTGGCCCGTCTGGGGCAGGGCTGGCGGATCTCAACCTGAACAACTGACTGTCCTTTGTTGGTGGAAAGTCCGACCCATGCTTCTTTATCCAAGCGTATCCAGGCATTAAAAAATAGGTCATCGGAGTACTGTTTGTAGACAATGTTGCCGACGATATTCTGTGGGTGTCACACCTGTTTGCTTCTTAAATGCAGTATTAAATACCGATTTAGAATTAAAACCCGAAGCATACATAATATCAAGAATGGTCCGCTTATCTCCCGGCGTGGCCAGTAACTTTTTGGCATACTCTATGCGGTACTCGCTGATAAAGGTAAAAAAGTTCTGCTGAAATCCATTGTTGATAATGGCGGAGAGATCGTGCGGTGAAAGTTTTATCTGGCGCGCAAGCTGGCTTAAGGAGAGGGTGGAATCCAGAAACGGCTGATTCCGACGCATAAAATCCACCACGTTATCTACCTGTTTTGACTCCGGTAACAACAGTGTTTTAACCGGCTGAATATCCACCAGCAGGGTTTCATCTTCCTGCGTTAGCCCCATAAACGCAGCGGGCTGTCGCAGTGCGCAGATCAGCAATGTATTAATGAACGCAAACCCCGCCATACTGACAACAGGCAGTATCCAGGTGGTTTGATCGGTTAGCCTGAACAGATAGAAAAACAGGCAGCAAATGATACTGACGATCCACAGCCCCGCGTAACCCGACAGCAGGAAGCGGAGCCAGAGTATTTGCTGGCGGGCGATATCAGAATAAAGACGCTGGATATCCGAATTAAATGACTGCAAGCGGCCGAGCGAATAGCCCAACCAACCGAGAAATACCCCGTGATAGACCAACGCAAGGGGCAGAGGTTCCGGCATTCCTGGTAAATCCTGTTGTTGTAATATTGTTATTTTTTCCGACTCAGGTAGCGGAACATATAGTGTGAAAAACACAATCAGGCCAGCCGCGAACGGGATTAAGTGTACGGCATGAATGAGCCGAATTTGAAAACGGCAATACATCAGCGATCGGGTATACAGATAGATAGCTGGCGGCTGAAGCAGAGAGATGAGCGTACCGATATAAGCGTAGTTTGGGTGTGAAAAACTTACACCGCTTCCGTAAAGTAAAAGCTCGCCAAAACCGGCGGCGACGGTCAGCAGGACGACCACCAATAGCCGGTTGCTGGTTTGTACAATGTTGGACGGCAAAAGTAGAAAAACAGAAAGCAATACAGCCTGCATTATTCCTGCTGCCAGAAGAAAAACGGATAGCTCAATCAGCATGTATTACCGCCACCAATCATTCAAAACGAGACATAAAGAACGGGTTCCGCTCTGCCTCTTGTTAGCGGAACGTTCGACTTTGCGCTTTGTAGGTTCGACTTTACCAATTCGAACGACGCCCTGATTTCACGCCAGTACTCTGATGTCAAATCGGCAGAGGGTCTGAAATCCTACGTCGATTAACATCCCCAAAAAGCAGATGAACAGGTCGAAAAAGACCCGGGAGCATTATTGTGAAAAAGCAGAAAAACATCAGAACTACCCTGTGCGCGAGCATCGTGATCCTTGCGGGAATGACGATAAGCACAACGGCGTTCGCCCACTGCGACGGCATGGATGGACCGGTGATTACCGAGGCTAAAAGCGCGCTCCAGGCGCATGATGTTACCCCGTTATTAAAATGGGTGCCAGAAAACCGTGAAGATACCGTCAGGAAGGCGTTTGACGAGGCAATAAGCAAACAAGGTGGCAGTCAGGCCGCTCAGGAGAAGGCCGATCAGCAGCTCTTCACCACTCTGGTACGTGTTCACCGTGAGGCGGAAGGCGCGCCCTTTACCGGTGTAAAACCGGCAGGCCATATTCCCGTGGTTGTACAAGAGGCAGATGCCGCACTCAACGCCGGCAATGTTGATAGCCTGGTGGCGAAGGTGACTGCCAATGTTGAGCATGCTCTCCGGGAAAAATTTGCTAAAGCTGAACAAAGTAAGCAACAAGTGAATCAATCGGTTAAACAGGGACGTGGATATGTGAATGACTACGTTCACTACATACATTTTGTCGAAGAAGTGAACAGAATGGCGGCAGGAGGATCGCCTGAGATGGAACATCAGCACTAATTATCATGTCCGCCAGAGATGCCCTTGCGGCATCTCTGAATCACCACGATAACGCCCAGCGGGATTTGGAGGATTGTAATTAAAATTATGTAATTACCTGTTTTTGATATGTTCATTCCGACAACGGATGTAAGTAAATTTATGGACGAAAAAACTCAGAGCTCTGCGGTTGAACGGGCTAAAGGTCCGCAAACTTAATGAGTACATCAGAGAATTTCGACGTGCATACGCCAATGATGCTGAATCGTCACGGATAGAGGCTGCTACAGGCAAGAATACCGTGAACTAAATAGCTGCGCTTAATACCGCTACACTTTTGCCACCCCATGTTGTCCCCCCGGGAATGGGCTGACGGTTTCCATATAATGATGGACCTTTTTCAACAACTGTCACATTGAACGGCACTGATGATTGCGGGTTATCGTGTCGTGCAGCGCCTGCCACAACCGCTCTACGTGGTTCACCCACGGCGAGTAAACTGGCTGGTAAATCACCCGAACTTCGGGTTTGCTTTCAGCCAGCCCTGAGTTTTACGGCTTTTATGGATGATGTAGTTATCCACGATGAGCGTGATTGTTTTCGCTCGCCGGTATGTCGCTTTCAGATGTTTTAACAGACTGATAAATAAAGATGAACTTTTGCTGTTGCCGCCCACATAGCTGACTTTTCCTGTACCGCTGTGCAGCGCCCCGGCCAGATAATATTTCTCATTCTGCCCCGGGGTTACTATGCGTTTTTGATGCCCGCGTAGCTGCCAGTCCGCGCCGATTTTTGGATTGAGATGGATATCCACCTCATCCTCATAAAAGACCGGGTGCTCTGCGCTGCATTCGTCCAGCGCTTTATGGATTGCGGCCATTTTTTCATCTTTATGCGGGTCACGGATACACAGCGTCGGTGCCGCTCTGCGCCAGCAACAACCCAAATATAAAGTACTGATGACAATACCGGGGATTGGCCCACTTATTGCGGCAGCTTTTCTGAGTGAAGTGAATGCGGAGCAGTTTTCTAACGGGCGACAACTATCCACCTGATGTGGTCTGGTTCCCAGACAACGTAGTTCAGGTGGGAAAAGCAGCCTGTCATCCATGACCAAAAATGGGAATCGTGGCCTCAGAACCTTAATTATTCATGGTGCCCGCTCGGTTATGCACTGGGCGATGATGCATTGGGTATATGGCTGAAGCACCTCACCGATCGAAGGGGAAAAATGAAAGCCACGGTCGCGCTGGCCAATAAACTGACTCGCATCGTCTGGCGCTTACTGACCGAATCAACAAGTTTTAATATCAACAGGGCTTTCGCTATGAGCTAAGCATTGTTGTATCCGGAGAGACAATTCCTCCTGAGTTTGCAGATACTGATGAGAGAACGGTAAACCAACCCTGTAACAGCCTGAACTGTGCCGAGGTAGTAACATACCGATGTAGTGATTAGGAAACAGGGTGCGGATGACATCATGGCGCGGGTCATCAGACCCACTAACGACGCCGGATATATTGCAGCAAACCGTATCAACTCAGGGCTTGCAAAACGCGGGACGTCCATATATGGCACAGTAAATTTGTGCCACTACAGAAAGCATAAAATCCTTATCTTCGCCACATCACTATTTTCCCTGACGCCCTGCTCTTACGAGCAGGGCGTTTTCGCTTATGTCATCCATAAAGGTAAACCCCATGAAATTAGCCAGCCGTTTTGGTCGCGTTAATCTGATACGCCGCGACCGCCCCCTTACCCATGAAGAACTGATGCAGCATACCCCCAGCGTGTTCGGTGAAGAAAAGCATACCTCCCGCAGTGAACGATATGCCTATATCCCCACCATCTCCCTGCTCGACAGCCTGCAGCGGGAAGGCTTCCAGCCATTTTTTGCCTGTCAGACACGGGTACGTGACCCCCGTCGTCGTGAGCATACGAAGCATATGCTGCGCCTGCGTCGGGAGGGGCAAATTACCGGTAAACAGGTGCCGGAAATTATCCTGCTTAACTCTCACGATGGCACCAGTTCGTACCAGATGCTGCCGGGCCTGTTCAGGGCGGTGTGCCAGAACGGTCTGGTCTGCGGCGAGTCGTTTGGCGAGGTGCGGGTGCCACACAAGGGGGACGTGGTGAGCCAGGTTATTGAGGGGGCCTATGAGGTGCTGGGGATTTTTGAGCGTGTGGAAGAAAAGCGGGATGTCATGCAGTCGTTGCTTTTACCGCCACCTGCGCAGCAGGCGCTGGCAAAAGCCGCGCTAACGTATCGCTTTGGTGAGGACCACCAGCCGGTTACTGAATCGCAGATACTCTCCCCGCGCCGCTGGCAGGATGAGAGCAATGACCTGTGGACTACCTATCAGCGGATTCAGGAAAACCTGATTAAGGGCGGACTCAGCGGGCGTAATGTTAAAGGCGAACGAACGCATACTCGTGCCGTGCGTGGCATTGACGGGGACGTGAAGCTTAACCGTGCGCTGTGGGTGATGGCTGAAACACTGCTCACACAACTGCAGTAGACGTTTTATGTTGCCACATTGTTATTATCGGACACCACCTGTCCGAATTGCTACGTGCTCGTGTGCCTCAATCTCCCGGTAATAGCCTGTAACCCCCGTTACATCTGGCTTTTGCAGAAATAAAAAATAGTTTCTGCGTTGTCCATACCCTGTCCGCCCCCCTGTTTAAAGTAATCACATCATTTTCAGTCAGTTAACTTTCCTGGAGAACCTCTCATGACACAGGCAGAACGCCGCCATGACCGGCTGGCTGTCAGGCTGTCACTGATAATCAGCCGTCTGGTGGCGGGTGAAACGTTGAGTGTGCGCAAACTGGCCGCTGAGTTTGGCGTGTCAGTGCGCACGCTGCGGCGTGATTTTCGTGAGCGACTGATGTATCTGGACTTGGAGTATCAGTCCGGATACTGCCGCTTACGCACTGCTGGCAGCGAGATGCAGATGGTGCCCGACGTGCTTATCTTTGCCCACCGCAGCGGGCTGGCCGGACTTTTCCCCGGCCTTGACCGCCGTCTGGTGAACGCACTGCTGATGTGCGATGAGTCTCCCTGCGTGATAGCACCAGCTAGTCCGGTTCCTTCGCCTTCAGGAGCATTGTCTTTCTGGAGACTGATTCAGGCCATTACCGGGCGCAGGCGGGTGACGCTGATTGCCGAGGGGCAGCGCTGTGAGCGGCTGGCTCCCTGCCGGTTACTCATCCACCAGCAGGCCTGGTATCTGGTGGCGGAACACGACGGACATATCGCCGTATTCACCCTGGATGAGATCCATCTGGTTCAGCTCCTGCAGGAGAGTTTCCGGCGTAACGACAGTCTGTGTCGTCTTGTTGAAGACCCGGTCTTTATTCAGACCTTACCCCATTTTCGCTTTATCCAGCAGTCACTGCTTACGTTTGTTCCGGCCGACAGTCCACCAGAATAGCGCAAGCGTTGTTATCAACCCGGCAACAGGGAGGAGCCCTATGCCCGTAATTGCCATTATCGCCATTGTTGCCATCGTCATCATTCTGAACAAAACCGGGGTGTCCGACAGCCTCACGGCCCTGACACTTGCCACCGTTGCTGCACTGTTGACGGGCGGAGGTGCAGCCGGTGCTGCCAGTGTTGCACTGACGCCGTTCGCCGGTGTGCCGGTGTGCCGGTGGGTATTTTTGTGGGGATTTATGTCTTTGCCAAAGTGGTTCGTCTGATTTCAGGAAAAAAATAATGAAACGTAAAACACTACCTCTGCTGGCACTGGTTGCCACCACTCTGTTTCTGAGCGCCTGCGATGACAGAAGTGATGAACTGAAGGCCATCAGCAAGTTCAAGGATCTCACCCCGCCGCGCTTCAGCGATGTGGTCAGTCGTCAGGATGATGTCAGCGAAGAATGGTCACAGGTTGGCTTCTCATCCGGTCTCACCCTGCAGGTCTTACGTACCCGCCAGTTGCCCGATGGCTGCGAGGGCGGTAGTTACTACTACCTCGTGGATATGCAGGAAAAAACGTAAGCGTGCAGCGAGAACCGTATTGACGGGGATGTGTTATTCAGTTGGCAGTGCTACGCGCCAGGGGAGTAGTTCGCTGACCCGGTTTATCGGCCAGTCAGCTATAACATCAAGCACATGGCGAAGGTAGCTTTCTGGCTCCACTCCGTTCAGTTTGCATGTCCCGATCAGGCTGTACAGCAGCGCTCCCCGCTCTCCTCCATGATCCGAACCGAAGAACAGGTAGTTTTTGCGGCCCAGGCTGACCATCCGTAGCGCATTCTCAGCTATGTTGTTATCTGCCTCGGCCCAGCCGTCGTCAGTATAGTAAGCCAGCGCCGGCCACTGGTTCAGTACGTACGTGAACGCTTTCGCCAGTTCTGAGTGTCGCGACAGCGTTTTCACCTTTTCACGCAGCCAGCTTTCCAGGGATTTCAGCCGCGGTTTAGCTTTTTGCTGACGTTCTGCAAGGCGTCGCTTCGCCGGCATCCCCCTTATTTCCGCCTCGATGGCATATAACTCACCGATCCGTTTCAGGGCTTCCTCCGTCAGCGCTGACGGGGTGCGAACGTGCACATCGTGGATCTTGCGGCGGGCATGAGCCCAGCAGGCAGCTTCCGTTATCTGTCCATTGCGGTACAGTTCGTTGAACCCGGCGTACGCATCCGCCTGCAGAACACCGCTGAAGCCAGCGAGATGGCTCTGCGGGTGGATACCTTTTCTGTCCGGGCTGTAAGCGAACCACACTGCCGGCGCCAGCTCTGACCCGGCGTTACGGTCGTCACGAACGTACGTCCACAACCGCCCGGTCTTCGTTTTCTTATTACCTGGCAACAGCACCGGGACAGGCGTGTCATCAGCATGGAGCTTACCGTCAGTCAGCACATAGTCCTGAAGCGCCCCTTCCAGCGGTGACAGTAGTCGGCAACACGCATCCACCCAGCCCGACAGCAGTGAGCGGCTCAGCTCCACACCCTGGCGGCCGTATATTTCAGACTGGCGGTACAGCGGGGTGTGCTCTGCATACTTTGAACTCAGCACGCGGGCCAGCAGCCCCGGTCCTGCGATACCCCGCTCGATGGGCCGTGAAGGCGCGGGGGCCTGCACGATGGCATCGCACTGAGTACAGGCATGCTTTTCACGTACTGTCCGGATAACCCGGAAGGCGCTGCGCATCAGCTCCAGCTGTTCGGCGGCATCTTCACCCAGGTAACTCAGCGCACCACCACATTCCGGGCAGCATGACGCTGCCGGCAGCAGCCGTTTTTCGTCACGGGGAAGTGATTCAGGGAACGGTTTGCGGGTACGGGTCTGCCGCAGCGGGCGCTGCACGGCCGGGTCATCCACCCGGCCGGTAAGGGTATCGCTTTCTTTCTGCAACTGCTTAAGGTCGGCTTCCATCTTCGCGATACGGCGGGAGACTTTTTCGGAGCGGCTGCCGAAGTTCATCCGGCGCAGCTTATCCAGTTGCGCCTGCAGGTGATCTATTTCGCGTTCACGCTCGTTCAGCTTTTCCAGAAGGGCACGGTTCAGCGCCTCCTGTTCGGCAAGGAGACGTTTCAGTTCATCGATATCGTCAGGAAGTAAGCTGTTCATACCGGGTATATTACCAGGCTCATTCAGCGTCGACCAGGATAAAGAGGCCTACAACATAGTCAGTGACGTAAGCAGTCTTTTAGGCTGCCGCCAGTCGATACCTTCAAGGAGCATCGCCAGCTGTGCCGGTGTGAGGAACACTTTGCCATCCCGGGCTGACGGCCAGGCGAAGCGGCCGCGCTCCAGCCGTTTGGTCAGCAGACACAGTCCATCGCCGGTAGACCAGAGGAGCTTTACCTGACTGCCATTACGCCCACGGAAGATAAAAACGTGACCTGACATCGGATCGTCTTTCAGCATCGTCTGCACCTTTGCCGCCAGGCCGTTGAAGCCGTTTCTCATATCGGTGATGCCAGCGACCAGCCAGATCTTTGTCCCTGATGGTAATGGGATCAACGTTTGAGCTCCCGTATCAGCAGGTTCAGGATATTTTCGCTGATGGCACCATTCAGACGGAGTGATCCGTGCCGGAACGTCACTTCACAGCTGATATTGAGTGATTCAGGTGCCGCAGCAGCTACAGGTTGTGACCGGGGGGAGGTTGCAGGGACAACATCTTCGGCATCAAGTGTTATCGGGAGCAGCTCAGGCACGTTGTTTTCTGTTGTTGAAGGAGGACGTAGTTTTCCTTCGCGCCAGTACTGGCGCCACTTGAACAGCAAATTATCGTTGATCCCATGCTCACGAGCGAGTTGCGCTACGGAGATCTCTGGTCGATGCGAGAGTTCAACCATTTTGATTTTGAACTCAACGGGATAATTAGGGCTTTTTTTACGCACTGCGGTTAATGATTTCATGGATAGCGTCCACCATATTTGGTGTCCATTATCCTCTCAGGAATTTCAGGATCTGCCAGACGGTGCTGAGACGACGCTTACGAAAAAACCGTCCAGCCGCTGATGAATGCGCTTTGTATTGCCGACAATATCAAACTGGAATACCACGAGGTTACGGACCGGTATACGAAGGAAAAATACTTTGAGTACTCCCATGACGGAAAACTGATGGGTCGGCTGCTGATACCCTCAAACCCTGAGAACCACGAATAAAAAACAACGATAAAGGAGACAGAAATGACAATAGGTTCACTAAGCCGGTTTGTACTGGCATGTTCACTGTTTACCAGTTTTACAGCCTCTGCGGTTCCTGGACTCTGGCAGCAGGGCTATGGCCAGGGCAATACGGAATACAACGTGACGGATGCCAGTGGGAAAATGTTTACCATCAATTGCACGGGAAATCCGGACCAGAACGGTTTCTACCAGCATTCTGTTTTTCTGACCCAGACGGATAACAGGATGGTCAGTTCGCACGATGACGGCACCACGATCACCGTGGTAATGAATCACCAGCAGTACGTTATTCCGTCCAGACTAGGCTGGCGAAATGGGGATAACGCCTGGTATGACTTCATCAGCGATATCCGCAAAGCCCGACAGTTTGAGGTCTACGTCAATGACCGCAAAGCGGGCTCTTTCAGTGCTGACTCGACGAATGCAGCGAAGGTCCTGCCCACTCCCGGAGAGTGTGGTAACGACTGATACCCGCATTTTCTCCCACAAACCAACCCCGACAACCTCCTGGCTGCCGGGGTTTTCTTTTACCCATAGCCTGAAATGTCCCGACCGGTATTATTTACATTATAAGAATGAGCTTTGACCCGTTGAACTCACAGCACAGAGCGGACAGAAATCAAGGTCAATAAGGTCTGCTTCAGACAAAGAGCGGTCATTCAATGATAGAAGATTCTATTTCATTTTTGTGCCAGAAGCTGCCGCTCAGTAACTCCCGCAATAAACGGCGCGAGGAATGAGCGTCCGGCGACCGAATTTGATTACCTTGTTATATGCCATTTTCAAGATCTGCGATTAGGTCAAAGCATAGCGATTTATAATCCTTTACGATCTTCGGCTGAATGGTTATTGAATGATATTTCAGCAACGCAAGGGCGAATGAGGAAAAATACAGCCAGAACCAGTCATCTTCCGGTAAATTGACATCTTGCACAGTCGCCGACCAACGCCCGTAAATGGGAGGATGAGTCTCTGAACCCGCGAGGCGGTTTCTTCCTGTTGCGAAAAGGATAAAGGCGGATGCTAGAGCGATCCCCATCATACGCTTCATCCTAACCTTTTCCGGGGGATACCCACTGCTTGCGGCGTACTGATCGATCTTGGATATCATCATATCTTTAGCGAACTGATCACACAGATATTCTTCGTCCTTCGGGTCTTCCGGTGCATTTCCTTCAGCTGAGAAAATTACGTGCTTCAGTTCATGTAAAAATACATATGCCGTAGCCATGCACGTGAGATCATATACTGCAGCGCGCTCTGAATCTGACGGCCTACCCTTCTCAGGATCAGGAATAGCCACTGGCCATTCAAAGTCGTCTTCATGAAATGCAGTGCTCAGGTCTTTCACTGCATCAAGTATCGACTTGAAGGCTTCATCTTCTGCTGCCTGATCTGGAATCTTGTTGATTTCGTTTATGTCGAGAGTGGTACCGAATGATTTGAACAATACGATCAACGAAGAATAACAATGTAACGCCTGCCTTCCCGCATAACCGAAAAGCCACATTTGACGCATTGATCTGCTGGTGTACTGGATTGCGGAGAACCCTCCAGCATCTAAGTTAAATCCTTCGCGGTCAGCAATCAGTCGGAACTGGGCATCATAATCGTTAGCGATAGATTCAATCTCTGATGCTCTCTCAGGAACAACACCGTCAAAAAGTTTTCGAACAATGTCTGTCGTTTCCACTAGCCCTCCTATAGCATATAACAGTGCGTTATACCGGTCCCGCAAGGTCGGCTTCCTTGCAAGCCAGATTACCTTGTAAGGTCAGAAAGTCCAATGACAGCTTTATGTACGAAGCAGTCATTGAGCTACTACGTATAAATGACCGCTCCTGGCCCACAGCAGACAAGCTTAGGATGCTGAAGGTCTGCTGAGAGCGATAAACGGAAATTCGAGACGGTATAGTCTCTAAAAGCTTCCCTGCCATAAAGTTGCCGACATTCTCAGCGAATAGGTAAGTATCATCATACAGTGGTCAGATGTGCATCCGCAGTACATTTGCTCGCATGTTAACGTAGCAGTAGTACAACATCATTTAGAGACGAATGGCCTAACAGGTTTTAACACCTTAAGATTTCACTGCTGGTTAAACACATTATTAAATGATTTTTATCATTTAAATCATTGGGTTAATTTTAATTGTGATTTGCTTTTAACCCTCGCAATTTAGAAGTATTATTTTGAGATTAATCCACTTGCCCTGCCTTCATCACTGCTTGTAAATATGCGTGAAGAATGATTTTAAGGTTATATATCATGGAGTTATTGAAGTTTTTGGCGGCGATTTTTGTCATTTACTTGTTGTTTTTTAGAAAGAAAAAACGTAAATCTCCAAAGTCTTATGCTTCAGACCCCGTGAAAGCACCGCCAAAAGAATGGCTCGCTGACATCAAGAAAAAAGAGGCGGTTGTGCGAAACGATGATAGTGAAGACGATAACCTTGCAACTTTTACATTGAGCGGTGGCCGGGGTGTTGAACTTCGGGTGACAACCAATCATTACCGCAACACCTCAAAGTCAGCAGGTGCACTAGCTCGATGGGTACTTCCGGGTGAGATGATAACTGTAGCTGGTGTAGCAATTAGCGGTGGCCACATTTACGTGGGGCAACGTATGAAGCCCTCCGGTCAGGAATCAGGCGGCTATTATGACGATGGAAGTGAGGCATCATTAATTGATGACACATGTAAGATAAAACCTACTTCTTATCTTTACGAGGACAGTTCATTAGGATACTGGCCCAGTTTTTCCTCTCTTTCCCCAGAAGCACGCGGTGCGTATGTCAGTTGGCTTGCCAGCGATAGGTCTGATCCATCGTGTCCTATCGGCTATGTTTTTATCTACCTCTACGGCCTGGAAAGAAAAGCGCTCGTAGATTCCACTGACCCAAAATTCCCTGATGCTGAGTTCCGTAATCTGTTCAATGAAGTCGCTCGGTTAAGATCGGTATTCATTGAGAACCGCTCCTTCCGTGGATATTCGACCCAATTACTCGAAGCCATGTCTATTCTGCGCCCGAACATGGGCTTAGCCACTGAGCTCGATAGCAATTCAGGTTTCAGCAACAGCATGCAATTTAAGCTGGCTCTGGCAAAAACTGTACATGAAGGAGTTCCTGTATCAGCTGAACTGGCGTTGAACTGGGTAATAAACTACACCGAGTATTCGCTGCGTACCCCGGCTCGCCGCTGTGCTAAAGAGTTTGCTGCGCTTTTCAAACGGCGTTACACCCTCAAATATGGTGAAGGGATGGTCGTTAAGGCGAATAAAACGCGCCTAAGGTTAGATTACACACCAGCAAGTCCTAGTTTGCGAGGTGTTCGACTTCCTGTTCCCGACCTGCCTGATCCAAGTGCGTTGAAGAGCCCTGTCCAGAAAATTATGGCTCTTGCCGATATATGTACAGATGAACTTGATGCTTATAGTCGCTACCTTGGTAGGAAAGGTACGTCAGTCAATGATACGGCTGCAATTATGCTGCTCCCTTCAGAGATCGTTAATGAAAGCGCAGAAAAAATATTAAGCTCATTCAAACGCTGGGCTGATGAGGCGATCCTCGTCAAGGAGGGGTTAGTCTCAGTTGCTGACTTTTGGGCACATATGAATGCCAGTTGCCCCAATAAGATCAATAAAAAAGAGGCCGATTTGATGCAGGCCTTTGCTCTGAAGATGGGTTACGGTCTGGCACCTGACCCGTATTATCACCATGTGAAGGCGGATGTTGATGGGACACTTGTTCTATTCCCTGCCGCCGAAGGTGGACGCTTCTCACCTTCTCCTGAATTTATCTCAGCCGTAATGACGCTCAGATTAGGGGCGATGGTCGCCTTGATTGACGATTCTCTTGATCAAGCTGAACAGAAAGTGCTTGAGAATGCCATCAACAACAATCCTGGCTTCACCGATGATGAAAAACGCTCTCTACATGCGTATTTAACGTGGCAACTTCATACCCCAGCCAATATGACAGGAATAAAAAGTAGGATTGAGTTGATGGGGGCCGCGGAAAAAGCTGCTGTGGGTAAGGTTATCGTTAGTGTTGCCTGTTCGGATGGGACAATAGCGCCTGCCGAAATCAAACAGCTTGAGAAGATTTATTCAAGTTTGGGGCTGGATCCCTCATCTGTCTCGAGCAATATCCATCAGCATTCCGCAACTGAACATGATCTCGTCTCGTCTGTACCAACTGATCAGCCAGCAGCAGGGTTCACACTGGATGCTAATGTACTTGCCCGCCACGAATCTGCCACGGATGATGTTCGTAAATTGCTGAACACAATTTTCACCGAAGAAGAACCGGAAGAGCCAGAAAGCGCTCCAGCCTCATCAACGGAGGCGGGGGGGCTTGACTCCGCACATAGCCAGCTTTATCGCAGTTTGCTGGAGAAAGAACAGTGGTCCCGAAAAGAGGCGACAGAATTGTGCGGAAATTTGAATTTGATGCTCGGCGGTGCGCTTGAGGTGATCAATGACTGGTCCTATGCGGTGGTTGATGCTCCAGTACTGGACGATGCCGATGATGATATCTGGGTTGACCTGGAAATTGCCAAAGAATTAGAGGGATAGTGAATGTCTGTAACACGTATAAGAGTGAAAGAACGTGACGCTATTATTCAGTCACTTAAGTCAGGTGTAACGCCAAGGATAGGCATTCAGCATATCCAGGTTGGCCGCGTGAATGAGATCACCGCTCTCCACCAGGATATTGAGAGGACTGCTGACGGTGGTGCAAGCTTCAGACTTATCATCGGTGAATATGGTTCTGGTAAAACGTTCTTTCTGAGTGTTGTGCGCTCTATTGCGCTAGAGAAGAAGCTGGTGTCAGTCAGTGCAGACCTTTCTCCTGACAGACGCATTCACTCATCGGGAGGTCAGGCTCGTAATCTCTATTCTGAGCTTATGAAAAACATGTCCACCAGAAACAAGCCGGATGGTAATGCGTTACTTAGCGTTGTTGAAAGATTCGTTACGGAGGCAAGAAAGGAAGCGGACACGGACGGCTCCGAGGTTTCATCAGTTATTCATAAACGCCTGGCAGCTCTGTCAGATATGGTGGGTGGATATGACTTTGCGAAGGTCATTGATGCATTCTGGCGCGGGCATGAGCAGGATAACGAAACGCTAAAATCCAATGCTATTCGCTGGTTGCGGGGAGAGTACACCACCAAAACTGATGCCCGTAACGATCTCGACGTTCGGACTATTATCTCAGACGCATCATTCTATGATTCTTTGAAGCTGATGAGCCTTTTTGTCCGCCAGGCAGGCTATGCCGGTCTTTTGGTCAGCCTCGACGAAATGGTGAACCTCTTTAAGCTGAATAATACGCAAGCAAGAACAGCGAACTACGAACAGATTTTGCGGATCCTGAATGACTGCCTGCAAGGCTCAGCCGAGAACATTGGTTTTATCCTCGGGGGTACGCCAGAGTTTCTTTTCGATCCGCGTAAAGGTCTTTACAGCTATGAGGCGCTCCAGTCGCGTCTGGCGGAAAACCGGTTCGCGCAAAAAGCAGGAGTGATTGACTACTCATCCCCCACTTTGCATCTTGCCAGCCTCACCCCTGAGGAACTGTATATTTTGCTGAGAAATCTTCGTCATGTTTATGCCGGTGGAGATCCAGAGAATTATCTGGTACCAGATGAGGCACTGACTGGATTCCTGCATCACTGTAGTAAAACCATTGGAGACGCTTACTTCCGTACCCCCCGTAATACCATAAAAGGTTTCCTGGACATGCTGGCCGTGCTGGAACAAAACAGAACGATGAACTGGCAAACACTAATCGAGGGTGTGGCGATTGAAGAGGACCGGCCCAGCGATATGGATGACACCACTACGGAGGAAAGCGATGACGACGACGGACTGGCGAACTTCAAACTATGAGCAGTGCCTACGATAGCCTCGATCCCCGCGTCCGTAAGTGGGTTTACAAGCAGGGGTGGTCGACATTAAGGCCCTTGCAGGAGAGTTCTATCCCGGCAATTTTAGCCCGTGATCGAGACGTGCTAATCAGTGCAGGTACAGCAGCGGGTAAAACAGAGGCTTTCTTTCTTCCTGCCTGTTCGGCAGTTGCAGATCTCACGAATGGATTTGGCATCGTCTATATCAGTCCGTTGAAGGCATTGATTAACGATCAGTACCGTCGTCTTGGGAGCCTTGGAGATGCATTGGAAATGCCAGTGACTCCCTGGCACGGGGATGTACCACAAAGCAAAAAGAAGAAGGCTCGGACGAACCCTGCTGGCATTTTACTGATTACACCTGAGTCACTTGAGTCTTTGCTCATAAATTCAATGGGCTGGCTCAAACAGGCGTTTTCTTCAGTCGCATACATCGTTATTGATGAGTTTCATGCTTTTATTGGTTCAGAGCGTGGTGTACAGCTGCTTTCTCTGCTCAATAGAATTGACCATGTGCTAGGATGCCAGGTAAATCCAATTCCCCGCGTTGCGTTGAGTGCCACGCTGGGGGAACTGGAGAAAGTGCCCGAAATGTTGCGCCCGGACAAACGACTCCCCTGCGTAACTGTTACAGATAGTAATAGCATGGCCACTCTTCAGGTACAGGTCAAAGGGTACCTGGAGCGAGTGATCCAAAATGAGGAAGAACTTCAGAGTTCAGCTGAACATGACGTTTGCGCTGACATTTTTAGACTTTGCCGTGGCGATTCTCATTTGGTCTTTGCAAACAGCCGAAAACGCACTGAAAGCATTGCGGCAACGCTGAGCGACATGTGTGAGGAACAAATTGTTCCGAATGAATTTTTCCCCCACCATGGTTCCCTTGCCAAGGAATTACGTGAGGTGCTTGAATCTCGTCTTCAGAAAGGAAATTTGCCCACAACAGCTGTTTGTACAATGACGCTTGAGTTGGGAATTGATATCGGTAAGGTTAAGTCGGTTATCCAAGTTACGCCTCCGCATTCTGTTTCCAGTTTGCGCCAGCGAATGGGGCGTTCTGGGCGACGCGATTCCCCGTCAGTACTCAGAATGCTAATTACAGAAAATGAGCTTACTGTGAGTAGCAGTATCGTTGATCACCTACGACTCCAGTTGGTGCAGTCGATGGCAATGATCAGGTTGATGATCTCTAAACAATGGTTTGAGCCTGCCGATTCCCGGCAGATGCATTACTCCACGCTGCTACACCAGATTCTTGCAATTACCGCACAATGGGGTGGAGTTCGTGCCGACCAGCTCTGGTCACAACTATGCCAGACAGGGCCGTTCAGAAATGTAGATTTAAACGATTTCAAAAGCCTGCTTAAACATATGGGAGCATGTGGCCTACTCACTCAACTTGCTAGCGGCGAAATGGTTGTTGGGGCAGAGGGGGAGAAACTGACTAACCATTATACTTTTTATGCCGTGTTCAATACACCAGAAGAGTTCCGCATTATCACCGGAAACAGAATCCTTGGAACAGTGCCTGTGGACTCCCCACTGCTACCAGACCAACACATCATCTTCGGTGGGCGGCGCTGGAAAGTGACAGAGATCGAGACAGAGAAAAAAGTTATCTATGTAGAGGCAACCAAAGGCGGTCAGCCACCACAATTTAGTGGGGGAGGTATGTCTGTTCATGATGCCGTTCGTCAGGAAATGCTCGCTATCTATAGGGAAGGTGATTACCGCATAGCAATAGGTAGCAAGAAAGTAGATTATGCCGATACTGCCGCCAGAAACCTATTTGCGGAAGGCTGTAGTAACTTTCAGCGTTTTAAACTTCAAAATGAGTGTTTTATTACGAGTGGACAACACTGTTACGTAATACCCTGGATGGGGGATAAAGTTGTCAATACGATTACAGCCTTGCTCATACGTTGTGGTTTTAAAGCAAATTCATTTGCTGGCGTTATAGAAATCGATAACTCCAGTGTAGCTTCCGTTCAGCACGCGCTCAAAGAAATGCTGTTGTCAGGCTTGCCATCTGCATTTGATCTTGCCACAGATGTTCCAGAAAAGTACTTAGATAAATATGACGAGTATTTACCAGAGTCCCTTCTTGCGAAAGGTTATGGTGCAAAGGCGTATGAAACAGAAGGTACGCGCATCTGGTTGCAGAAACATCTTTAGTAATCTGGATATGTAATCAGGGTATAAATAAGACATATATACCCTGAATTTTTTATTTCCCTGTAGATTTACTAGGCTTTAGTCCCGGGGTATTACCAGGAGTATCTTTATTATCACGTCGACGTTGATCCGGTTTTCCTGTCGATTTAGCAATTGGTTTTGGACCAGGTTTAAGACCCATGATAGTTATCCTTTAGAGGTGTAAGAGGGAAGCCTCAACATTGATATATTGGATAATGTGAAATTTTTCAATGGGAGCGATCAACATATCCAATGATTAACTCGATATTGTGAACAGTGTCCGCTTCTGGCACATGGCTGCCAGTCACCCACGATCTGAAATTTATAATTGACGCAACTACAGCTTTAAGTTATCTGCTTGAATTATAAATTATTTCATATAGATATTATCTCTGTGAATCCCTCGCATCCATTATTGGTTGCGAGGTTTTTTATTTTTCACGCAGAGATCTCCGTATGCAAAAATCTGGCTGCTCTCAGGCCTTTGAGCAATTGCTGACTTCGATACCTCACACCCTAAGCAGTACGAGCCGATGATCGCCCCTTATCGGTGGATAAACACTTTATCGTAACGTCACGCTGGCGTATCGACGGGGATGTGAAGCTCAATAGTGCACTGTGGTTGATGACGGAGAACATGCTCGTTCTGTTCAGTCAGCTGCAGGCAAAAAAACACACCGGTACTTGGGGCCAGATAGCCTGACTTTACGCTCTCCATTCTCTCCAAATCCATATCCCGTTCGCGGGAATTTCTCATATACCGCATTGTAAGCCCTGACAGGAAACCCGCCTGCGGCATATCTGCGACTGTAATAACCGAAAGGAAAATCACTATGTATAACGACACAACGTCAAAACACAATGATCATCATAATCACAGCCAGAAAGAGCCGACCGGAGATAAATTACTTCATGCCACTGTGATGCCTGATGGAATGCGTATCAGCTTCTGGCCGCAGCACTTCGGCACTATTCCGCAGTGGATAACCCTGGAGCCCCGCATCTTCGCCTGGATGAACCGCTTCTGCGCGGATTACAGCGGTGGCATCTGGCAGTTTTACACGCTGAGCAACGGCGGGGCCTTTATGGCACCCGATGCTGACCGCAATGAGACATGGAGTCTGTTCAATAATTTGAACGGTAATGGCGTGGAAATGAGCGCAGAAGCCGCAGGTATTGCCGTCTGCCTGATTGAATACAGCCATCACGCCTGCCGTACAGAGTGTGACGCGATGACCGCGCACTATTACCGTCTGCGGGACTACGCCCTGCAGCATCCAGAAGCCCACGCCATTCTGCGCATCATTGACTGACCGGAGGAACAACGAATGAAACAGCTTTCCTTTTTACCCGGCGAGATAACGCCACAGGACCGGCGTCTCATCCAGCGGGCACTCAGGGTTCTGGACAGACATCTGCATGAGCCCGGGGTGGCCTTCACCTCCACACACGCCGTCCGTGAATGGCTGCGACTGCATATGGCCGCGCTTGAGCGGGAAGAGTTCCGGGTGTTGTA
Source organism: Citrobacter sp. RHBSTW-00986 (assembly GCF_013783065.1). Classification (NCBI taxonomy): domain Bacteria; kingdom Pseudomonadati; phylum Pseudomonadota; class Gammaproteobacteria; order Enterobacterales; family Enterobacteriaceae; genus Citrobacter; species Citrobacter sp. RHBSTW-00986. Next base: position 695,528 of record NZ_CP056200.1, read on the forward strand.
TCTGGACAACCAGAATCAGCTGATTGCCCATGAGACGCTCTTTACCGGCACGATTAACCGCACCGAGGTGCATCCCCGGGAGGTGGTTAAACGTGCCCTGTACTTTAACGCGGCAGCAGTGATACTGGCCCATAACCATCCTTCCGGCGAGACGACACCCAGCCAGGCCGATAAAGCCCTCACGCAGCGACTGGTGCAGGTGCTTCAGCTGGTGGATATCCGCGTCCCTGACCATCTGATTATTGGTGGCAGGCAAATCTATTCGTTCGCAGAACACGGTCTGCTGTGAGGAAGCCTCATGAAAATAATCAGTAAATCTGATGCCATGCGACTTCACCACCAGCATCCACAGTCCCGAATCTTTCGTTACTGCACCGGCAAATACCAGTGGCATGGCAGCATTCGTCATTACTTCGGTAAAGACATCCCGGATGTTCCCGGTGTGCTGGCGGTATACGCCGAACGCCGCCAGGACCGCTACGGGCCGTATGCCTGCCTGATGAGTATTACCCTGAACTGACAATAAAGGAGGTTATCAATGAGCAACATCACATTGGGCCTGCAGCGGGATATCACGCCACGCCTGGGAGCCCGTCTGGTACAGGAGGGGAACCGGCTGCATTATTTAGCTGACCGGGCCAGTATCACCGGTAAGTTCAGCGAAGCAGAATGTCTTAAGTTGGATGTGGTATTCCCGCATTTTATCAGCCAGATGGAATCGATGCTGACTACTGGTGAAATGAATCCTCGCCATGCCCACTGTGTCACCCTGTACCACAATGATTTCACCTGCGAAGCCGACACCCTTGGCAGTTGCGGCTATGTATACATCGCCGTCTATCCCACTCAACGCTAACGAATTTCACGAGAGCAAATATGAAAACTTTACCTGCAACAACTCAGCGGGCGGTGAAGCCCTGCCTGTCACCCGTGGCTGTCTGGCAAATGTTACTGACACGCCTGCTGGAACAGCACTATGGTCTCACCCTCAACGACACACCGTTCAGTGAGGAACGTGTTATACAGGAACATATCGACACTGGGATCTCGCTGGCTGATGCCGTGAATTTTCTGGTGGAAAAATACGAACTGGTGCGTATCGACAGGAAGGGATTTAGCTGGCAGGAACAATCCCCTTACCTTCGGGCTGTCGATATTCTGCGAGCGCGGCAGGTAACTGGCTTGTTGCGGCAAAGCCGTAAAAATTCGGTACGGTGAATATTACAGGCCGTGCTACTGACTTTCATCACTATCCGGGAGGGCTTGCAACGAGATGAAGAGGGCCGGGTAGCAATTCCTTACCTGACCCATTACCTGACCCAAATTGCATCCAAAGAAAAAGGAGTCAGACGATTTATCATCTAACTCCTTGTTTTATTTGGTGGCCCCTGTTGGGTTTGAACCAACGACCAAGCGATTATGAGTCCCAAACTTAAAGCTTATAAAACAATAAGTTACTTTGATTTCAACGCCTTGCGCCGTCGAATAGTGGGGAATATGAAAGCATAGTGAATAGGTTTGCTGCCATTTTGCTGCCATCAAATCAGATTTAAGGGGTTGTACTCCACTGCTTCTGTCAGATGGTCTGGGGCGAAATGAGCATAGCGCATCGTCACCTTAATATCAGTGTGTCCAAGGATACGCTGCAGTACAAGAATGTTACCCCCGCGCATCATAAAGTGGCTTGCAAATGTGTGCCGTAGAACGTGTGACAGCTGCCCGTCAGGTAGCTCAATCCCCGCTCGCTTAATTGCCCCACGAAACGCAGAATAGCACCCCGTAAAGACTGGTTTTGATGTTCTTACTTTTGGGAGTATTTCGTAAAGCTCATCACTTATTGGAACGGCGCGGTTTTTCTTGCCCTTGGTTTTGATATAAGTGATTTTGCCGGGGCTTATTTGCTTGCCTGTCAGTGACTCCGCCTCGCCCCATCGTGCTCCGGTTGCAAGGCATATTTTTACGATGGTTACTAAATCTACCGCTTTGCTTTTCTCACACTCTGCCAGCAGTTGCTTGACTTCTTCGACTGTTAGCCAAGCCAGCTCTGCCTCGTCTATTTTAAATTCCCGGACGTTTTCGAGCGGATTAGGCGCGCTCCAGTCATCCAGTCTTTTCAGTTCGTTGAACATGGCGCGGAAATACGCCAGCTCAAGATTGACAGTACGGGGAGTCACTGCTTTTACCCGATCTGAACGTGTAATTTTCCCGCTTAAACGCTGTTCACGGTAGGTTGCAAAAAGTTTGGCGTTAAATTCAGTGGCGAGAGGGTTTCCCATAGCAAAGCAGGCAAATTCCATTGCACCTTTACGCTTGAGGCCATCAGAGAGTGTAACGCCATGTGCGTTGAACCAGGTTTCAACAAGATCAGTAACTCGCCGCTTATCTGCTTTTTCTCCTAACCAAGGCTTGTCCTGCGCTTGATCCTTAATGTGACGCTCAAAGGCCATGGCTTCGCCCTTGGTGGCGAATTGGCGACGGATGCGCCGCCCATCCCTACCGTTGGGGAAGACCTGAGCCTGCCACTTACCATTAGCTAACTTTGAGACAGCCATAATCAGTTTTTAGAGCAAATTCGCTTTGATTTACTGATAGTGCCGTCATTGCAAACAAATTTGCCATCAGATGTGCAGTGTGAGACGCCACCTTTTTTCCCAGAGCATGGGTAATTGCGTGCATATGATGGCTGTGTTGCCAAAAACACTAAACCTAACGTAACGATTGCCATTAATTTTTTCATGCTAGTAGCCTTAACTTATTTCCGTATAAAGTCGAATTCGCTCATTCTGTAAATGCTGTTTTGCTGATCACCCTACCGTTAACCTCAATATCCGATGGGGTGCATTCAAAGGATGCGGGACCATTCTCTACACGTAAGCGTCCGCCAGGAAGGCGATAAACTTGCCTGATGCTCAGAAAACCATCTAATTTAATCAACCAGATTCCATCGTTGATTTCTCCCCTGAACTCATCCACAAGATAGAAAGCCTTTTCAAACTTCACCAAGAACGGAGCTGTTGTATCTGGGGGGATAAGGCAGGAGTCATAACGGACCTGTTCAGATGATGAGTAAATCCCGTTTGAGATTTCTTTTAATTGCAAAAGAAATCCATTGTCATTGATTATTTTTGTGGTGGGAGTGCCTTGTCCTGTAGTTAACCAAAGCATGGATGCACCTGTATCAAGATGGCAGGCAATGAGCCAGTCATGCGGAAAAGTATCGCGCATCCAACGGTTTGCCATAGTGCTCTGGGATACCCCAAGGTGATCGCACAAAGCCTGTCTGGTACTGAATCCATAGGCCTGGAGAATACGAGTTATCGCTTCCTTCCCACCACTTTGAGATGGGAAATTGTATTCTGAGATCGCGAGAGGGGTCTCTTTTGTGTTTGACATATTTAAAATGCGATCCTATCATCGGTTTTGTGGTGTTCGGAATGATTGCGAATAGTTCCGAATAGTGAAGTTTTTAAACACAAACTGAGGAATAGTGCATCATGAAAAGCAATTTTTCAATGCGCCCCAGCATCAACCTTGTGGTATCTGAGCCATTCATCACACTGGATGAGTTCTGTCGCCGTACTGGTTACAAGCCTAGTTATGCCCGTCAAATGATCCGGGAAAACCGCCTGCCCATCAGGAAAAAAGCCGGAGTTAACAGCCTTATCGAAATCAACATGTTCGCGTTGACGATGGAAGCGGCCCAAGGCTGCGAAGTCGCAATGCAAGCCTGATAGTTCCATTTTGGGATAGAAAAGGATTTACATCATGTTTGATTATCGTGTTTCCAAACATCCGCATTTTGACGAAGCCTGCCGGGCTTTTGCGCTGCGTCACAACATGGCGAAGCTGGCAGAACGCGCGGGAATGAACGTCCAGACGCTGCGTAACAAGCTGAACCCGGAGCAACCGCATCAGCTCACTCCATCGGAAATCTGGCTGCTTACCGATCTTACTGAGGACTCCACGCTGGTTGACGGTTTTCTGGCGCAGATTCACTGCCTGCCATGCGTACCGATGAACGAAGTGGCAAAAGAGAAGCTGCCGCATTACGTCATGAGCGCTACTGCTGAAATCGGACGTGTTGCTGCCGGTGCCGTATCGGGTGATGTGAAAACCACCGCAGGCCGCCGCGATGTTATCAGCAGCATTAACTCTGTTACTCGTCTGATGGCACTGGCTGCCGTTTCGATGCAGGCGCGTTTGCAGGCTAACCCGGCGATGGCAAGCGCGGTGGATACCGTGACGGGCCTCGGTGCTTCGTTCGGTCTGATCTGAGGTGGTTATGCTGACTAAAGAACCATCTTTCGCGTCACTTCTCATAAAGCAAAGCCCGGCAATGCACTACGGTCATGGCTGGATCATGGGGAAAGATGGCAAGCGCTGGCACCCGTGCCGCTCTCAGGATGAACTGCTGGCTGACCTGTCCACAACCAAACAGGGGAAATCATGGCTATTGAAGGCGCTACGGCGACTGTTCCATTAAGCCCCGGTGAACGCCTGGATGGCCTGAACCATATTGCGGAATTGAGGGCTAAAGTGTTTGGTCTGAATATTGAGCCGGAGCTTGAAAGGTTTATTAAAGATATGCGCGACCCACGCGACGTAAATAATAAACAGAATGAGCGGGCACTGGCAGCCATTTTTTTTATGGCAAAAATTCCGGCAGAACGTCACGGCGTCAATATTAGTGATCTGACTACTGACGAAAAGCGGGAACTGGTGAAAGCAATGAATCATTTTCGTGCAGTGGTGAGCTTATTTCCCAAACGGCTAACCATGCCGAATTAATCCACAACAGAAATTAATGGCGTAAACCCGCCGGGCTTCTTATTACCCAAATTCAGGAGAAACAACGATGCGAAATATTGAAACCCGTACCACTAAAACCGGACCAGATGATGCTGGGCTCAACCTGCTGCTGACTGAGGCACGCAAAGAAGAACGCCGTGGACGCGCAGATGTGATGGCTGCGCGTCTGGATTCTTTAGCTGCTCGTATCGTGTCACGTCAGCTTAACCACACGGAAGCGGCTGAGCTGCTGCGTCAGGAAGCTGTGAAGATTCAGAACGAAGCGCAGGAGATCCACTGATGGCTGATTCAATGGACCTCGTACAGCAGCGCGTTGAAGAAGAACGCCAGCGGCACATCCACACTGCCTGCAATAAAGCGCCGGGCGTTTCCCGTGTGCTCTGCATTGATTGCGATGCGCCGATCTCGCCAGCTCGCCGCCGCGCCATTCCGGGCGTGCAGTGCTGCGTCACTTGTCAGGAAATAGCAGAGCTGAAAGGCAAACATTACGTAGGGGGGGCTGTATGAGCACTATCCTGAAATGGGCGGGTAATAAAACCTCCATCATGGCAGAACTGAAAAAACACCTTCCAGCAGGCCCGCGACTGGTTGAGCCTTTCGCGGGGTCGTGCGCTGTGATGATGGAGACAGACTATCCTCATTATCTTGTCGCGGATATTAATCCAGACCTGATTAATCTTTATCAGGTGATTAAGAATGATGTTGAATACTTCATCGAAGAGGGCCGATATCTTTTTGAAGCCCGTAATGATTCAGAGGCATATTATAAGACGAGACAGGAGTTTAACTTGCGCCATGGTGGCGCAATTGAACGCGCATTGTATTTCTTATATTTAAATCGCTATGGTTATCGCGGACTGTGTCGCTATAACTTGAACGGCTATTTTAATGTTCCTTACGGTAATTATAAAAAACCGCACTTCCCTGAAAACGAAATACGCGCATTTGCAGAAAAAGCAAAACGCGCAACGTTTATCTGCGCCAGCTATGACGAGACACTGGCACTGCTGCAAACGGGTGATATTGTCTATTGCGATCCACCATATGACGGCACGTTTAACGGATATCACACAGCTGGTTTTACAGAGGATGATCAGTACCATCTGGCGTCTATTCTTGAACGCCGGTCATCAGAAGGTCATCCGGTTATCGTGTCCAACAGCGATACGTCTCTGACCCGTTCGCTTTATCGTGATTTTACTCGCCATCGTATAACCGCTAAGCGCAGCATGGGCGTGGCTGCCGGTGATAGTAAAACTGCAGTAGAAATCATCGCTACTTCTAAACCCCATCACTGGATTGGTTTTGACCCTGCAGGCGGTCCTGGCTTCTGCGTTAAGCATGAGGTACGGGCGTGACGAAGTTGCAGCCCGGCGTGCATCATTTTCATGGCACACCTGTCTGGGGAAGTGCTGGTGACGTTCATCGCATAGCGGTGAACGGTGCTGGCGCTTTCGTCTCATATGTAAGGCCAGACCAAATTGCTGCATCAATCAAATATGCCAGTGCGGTAGGGATTGATAATGGAGCATTCTCTGCCTGGATGCGGGGACTGGTTATTGACTGGCGTAATTTTTATAAATGGCTAATTAACTATTATCACCATCCCAAAGTAGCATTCTTTGTTATCCCTGACGTAGTGGAAGGGGGCGAAAGCGATAATGACGCTCTGATCCGCCTTGTTCCCAGAATGTTTCATGATAAAGCGGTGCCTGTCTGGCACCTACATGAGTCATTGGATCGACTTGTTGAGCTTTGCCGGGAATGGCCCAGAGTCTGTTTCGGTTCATCCGGTGAGTTTGCTGTAATTCGAACAGCGCGCTGGCATCGTCGTATGCAGGATGCTTTTGAAACTATCTATTGTAAATATAACTTCCAGACCAGCATTCATGGCCTGCGCATGTTAGACGGGCGTGTGCTGGGTAATTATCCACTTGCCACTGCCGACAGTACAAATCTTGCCTGTAACGTTCCGAAATTCAATTCCAAATATCCAGAACTAACCCGGGCGATCCGTGAAGCGGAATATTCTCGTGGGCTTTCCGCAAAGGAACTTAAGGCAACCATTTTAAAAAACAGGTGCGCCATTCTTAAAGGAGCTATTGAGGCCGTAGAGCCTCCATCTATTTCTGAATGGGTGTCTAAAGGATTGCAGCCTTTCCAGCTCGAACTGGAGATCGCATGAGCAATTACCGCCATTTCTGGAACGCCGAAAAGAAAGCAGTTAACCCCTATCTGAATACAGATACACAGGCCACTACGTCTGCGCTTTCAAACCTGATCACTCTGTACGCTGCGGATAACGAGCAGGAGCATCTGCGCCGTGAAGCGCTGAGTGATCAGGTTTGGGAACGTTATTTCTTCAATGAATCCCGTGATCCTGTCCAGCGTGAAATAGAGCAGGATCGGCTGATTAGCCATGCCAGAATGGCCCGCGAACAGCAGCGCGTTAATCCCGATTTGGTGATTATTGCAGATGTAAGCGCCATGCCTGCCCATATCAGCAAGCCTCTGCTGGAGCGGATTAAATACTTCCATAGCCTGGGCAGGGATAAAGCTTATTCCCGCTATCTGCGCGAAACAATCAGGCCGTGTCTTGAGCGGCTGGAGCGCGTGCGTGACAGCCAGGTGTCTGCATCTTTCCGCTTCATGGCGAGCCATGACGGGCTGGAGGGGCTGCTGGTACTGCCTGAAATGAATCAGGATCAGGTCAAGCGTCTTTCCACGCTGGTTGCGGCTCATATGAGCATGTGTCTTGATGCGGCCTGCGGTGATCTGTTTGTCTGTGACGATGTTAAACCAGAAGAAATTCGTCAGGCATGGGAAAGGGTTGCTGCAGAGGCCATGCGCCTTGAGGTCATCCCGCCTGCGTTTGAGCAGTTACGCCGCAAAAAGCGCCGACGTAAGCCGGTGCCTTATGAACTGATCCCACCGTCGCTGGCGCGCATGCTGTGTGCGGACTGGTGGTATCGCAAACTGTGGCAGATACGCTGCGAGTGGCGGGAGGAACAGTTGCGCGCCGTCTGCCTGGTCAACAAAAAAGCGTCCCCGTATGTCAGCTATGAAGCGGTGATCCACAAACGCGAGCAGCGCCGCAAATCGCTGGAGTTCTTCCGCTCGCATGAGCTGGTCAACGAAGACGGTGACACGCTGGACATGGAAGATGTGGTGAACGCCAGCAACAGCAACCCGGCACACCGCCGTAATGAAATGATGGCCTGTGTTAAAGGGCTGGAACTGATCGCGGAAATGCGCGGAGACTGCGCCGTGTTCTATACCATCACCTGCCCGTCACGCTTCCACGCAACCCTCAACAACGGCAGGCCAAATCCGAAATGGACCAGTGCCACGGTCCGGCAGAGCAGTGACTATCTGGTTGATACATTCGCCGCTTTCCGCAAGGCCATGCACAAGGCCGGGCTGCGCTGGTACGGCGTCCGCGTTGCAGAGCCGCACCATGACGGCACCGTGCACTGGCATCTTCTGTGTTTTATGCGCAAAAAAGACCGTCGCTCCATCACCGCGCTGCTGCGCAAGTTTGCCATCCGTGAAGACCGCGAGGAGCTGGGCATCAACACCGGGCCGCGCTTCAAGTCCGAGCTAATCAACCCGCGCAAGGGCACGCCGACCAGCTACATCGCCAAATACATCAGCAAGAACATCGACGGGCGTGGGCTGGCTAAAGAAATCAGCAAAGAAACCGGCAGATCACTGCGTGACAGCGCCGAGCATGTCAGCGCCTGGGCGTCACTGCATCGTGTCCAGCAGTTCCGTTTCTTTGGTATTCCGGGGCGTCAGGCATACCGCGAACTGCGCCTGCTGGCTGGTCAGGCGGCGAGAGTGCAGGGTGGACGCAAAGCGGGCGCGCCGGTACTGGATAACCCGCGTCTGGATGCGGTACTGGCGGCGGCTGATGCGGGCTGCTTTGCCACCTACATCATGAAGCAGGGCGGTGTGCTGGTTCCCCGCAAACATCACCTTGTCCGCACGGCATATGAGCATAACGACGAGCCGAGCGCCTACGGCGATCACGGTATCCGTATCTATGGCATTTGGTCCCCGATTGCAGAAGGCAAGATTTGCACGCACGCGGTGAAGTGGAAAAAGGTTCGTAAGGCCGTTGACGTTCAGGAGGCGGCAGCCGACCAGGGCGCTTGCGCCCCTTGGACTCGTGGCAATAACTGTCCCCCTGTTGAAAATCTGAACAAATCAGGGGGTGATTTACCCGATATTAAAACCATGGATGAGAAGGAGCTGCAGGAATATCTCCACAACATGGGCCAGAAGGAACGGCGGGAGCTGACAGCCAGGTTGAGACTGGTAAAACCGAAGCGAAAAAAAGCATACATACAGAGTATTTCGGAGCAGCAGCGCCTGCAGCTTGAGGCAGAACTGACTGCCAGAGGGTTTGAAGGTAGTGCATCTGAGATTGATTTGCTTCTGCGTGGCGGCAGCATTCCATCCGGTGCCGGTTTACGTATTTTTTACCGTAACCAGAGGCTGCAGGAAGATGACAAATGGCGTCAATGGTACTAAGGCTGCTGTTTAACATTTCGTGCTTTATTGACCGACATCAGTACATCCAATTAACTGACAAAAAAGAGTTTTACATTTTTTCTTTCCTACTATACTGTTTATATAAACAGTGGGTATATATACAGTTGTTGTGTATCCGTGTAATGATAGGAGGGAAGATGCAGGACTATCTTTTGGAGTCATTAAAGCTCCAGCGTATTGATTTTTTTATCAAGCTTGTAGCGGCTAGTGAGTGCAGCGACGAAGAAAAGCGGCTGGCTATCCAGTGGGTGTCCGAACTGACAGACGAGTTGATGGCGAAAATTCGCAGCCATGAATACAGCCGGTCAATGGACGTTACCAGTTAAAGGGAATCTGTATGCGCATTGAAATAATGATCGATAAAGAGCAGAAGATTAGCCAGGCCACACTGGAAGCCCTTGAATCCGAGCTTTACCGTAATTTGCGCCCTCTGTATCCCAAAACAGCAATTCGTATCCGTAAGGGTAGTGCCAATGGTGTTGAACTGAGCGGGTTAAAACTGGATGAAGACAAAAAGCGAGTGATGGAAATTATGCAGCAGGTCTGGGAGGACGACAGTTGGTTACATTAGATAACGTTGTGAGAGGCAGAACGTAGTTCTGGCGCTCGCAAGGTTGAACAACGAGCTATGCGAGGCGTTAGCTATGGGGTCTAAAGACAACAAGTATCAAATTGTATATCGCGGTCAAACGCTGGAAACAATCATTCCCGGTCAGTGGGTTTTCTTTCAACGCCCAAAAGAGTGCGGCGGCGGATACTGGATGGGAAGAACTTATGATGACTGTTTCTGGCTTGAGCTGGAGTATCCGGTGTCTTTATCTGATGGACTTGGTTACTTGATAGTTATTACGAAAGTCGAAGCCACAAGTCATGAATTTGATGCAAATTATTCTCTGTTTGACTGATTTCATCGTAGTGCATGACTATGCCGCATGAAAACGCATGATCGTTTAAGGATCGTTTATGCTGAGGCCCGCCAGAACTGGCGGGCTTTTGCCTGTCTCATGCAGGTGCATGAAAACCACTACATAAAGCGGGCAGGCGTGGCGGGGATACGAGCGCGCGCCGAAGCGATTATGTAACAGTTTTGGCTATTGATGTCATAGTGAACTTAATGATGGAGAAAGTGTCAACCTATGTGTAAACTACAGTTAGTGAGATAGAGAGATATGAGATGAAACAACTTCAAGGAGGGCGGCATGAGTACTAACAGCGAACGTATGTCCAATGCGCCCGTTTACTACGCATTGGTGCAAGTAAAGTTTACTCCAGTAGCTGCAATGAGTAAGTATGTTCCAGACATACAAGATGCGCTAAGAGTTGAAGGATTTCCTTTATTTGAAGTTTCCAATACAACTCAGCTGAAATTTGAAATTAAAAACCCCAATGAGCCACCGGTACATTCATTTGAACCTGTGACAAGTTGGTTGATGATTGATGCGGATAGAAAGTCTGGTTTTGTTTTAGGCAACGATTTCATTACGTTCCATACAACAGATTATGATAACCATGTACCTTTCATTTCATCATTGATACTTGGTCTGAGCAAAGTTCTTGAATTTGCTAAGCCATCGTTGGTAAGCCGGATTGGGCTTCGATATTTGGATGCTGTGTTTCCTGAGAAAAGCGAAACAATTGAGCAGTATCTTGTAAAGGAACTTCATGGTGTTGATTTCGGATGGACGCCAATACAGTCCATACAAGAGTCTGTATATCAGACATGTGTTGAGCCATTGATCTCTAATGGATTTATGGTTTCACGCATACATAAGATGAATGGTCAGCTAGGTTTTCCGCCAGATATGATTCCTAATGGTTTACTGCCGCTGCCGAGATTTAGTAACACAGAGTTTCGTATGCACGCAATAATTGATACAGATCATTATGTTGAAGGCAACATGTCAACTGATTTGCAGTTAATTGAAAAACAGATTCTTTCGTTGCATAGTAAAGTTAAAGAAGCATTTGAAGGCATGGTTTCAGATTTTGCCCGTGCTAAATGGCACTGAAACAACGGAGGTGACTAAAATGTATGCAATTCCTACCGGAAGCATAGGCTCTGTAGATCGGTATACTCCAGATTCGCAGTCAAGCTCATGTGTATCAGGTGTTGTTGCTGTCGCCGCATCTTTACTATTAGTTGGTACGGGGGCTTCATACCCTGTAAATGCTTATAAGCAATGGCGTCAGTATGTTCAGCCAAGGGTTCAGTTTGCATTTGATTCTACAGAGTCAACGTACACGCCTGCAATTTCTCCTGAGGTTGATGTCAGGAATGTTGCCCAACATTTGGCTAATATTCGAGAAGTGCTGTCTCCATCAATGTCAGAACTGGCTAAGGATTTGGGGATAACTCGGCAGGCTCTCTATAAATGGTTGTCAGGGGAGAACCAGCCTGATGATGCTTCAAAAGTGCAATTCATTACCAACCTCAGTAATGTTGCTGACTCTTTTTCCAAAGCTGGACTCAATGATGCGAAGCTATTGGTGAAAATGAAAGCATTCAATGGTAAGTCGTTGATGGACTTGGTAAAAGAAGGTGAGTCTTGGAACAAGCCAGTTCAGGTATTGATTGATGAAGCTAAAGCGATGAATGCAGCAGCTGAATCGGCCAATTACTTAGCAAGCAAGGCGAAACCGACAGATGATTGGAAGTCATCTATTTCAATTCCTGGAACAGTAGAGGAATAAATCACATTTATGTTGGTACGAGGAACATCATGGCGTCAGGGGCATGTTCTTAAACATGATGATGCCGTTTCACTTGGACTTCTGAAGCCTGATGAAACGAACCATAAAGTTGTAGTTATAACGCATGATTGTGATTTACAGAGTAATTCAGAAAAAAACGTGGAACTTATGTTTGGCCCCTTGAAAAAGGGGTCAAGCAAGATGAAAAGAGCTAAGCATCCGAGAATCCTCGATCTATGTTTTGAAAACCCAGAAAGTGCTAAGAAGAACGCAGTAGAGCTTCGGCATGAAAGAAAAGCCATCATTCCTAAAGAAGCTTTCCATTGTGAGGAAAACGATCCGGCATTCACCATTAGTACAGAAGAGAAACAAGCTCTTAAGCAATGGTTAGCAGCTAAGTATGGTCGTCCTGCGTTTCCTAACTCGTTTGAAGAGCGCTTGCGGGCTTACGACGAGGATAAAAAATTTATTTTCGAAAAAGAAGTTGCGGACATTATCGCCACAAACGCAGAGCATTTGATCGGAGTTTTTTTCGATTTGGGCGAAGAAAGATTTAACGATCTTGAGGAAGGCATACCATATGAGCTTTCTATCAATGTTGTTTATGATGCAACTGAAGGTGGCCCCGATGCCAGAGGGGCGGCTGAACAAACCTGTTCTGATCTAAAGGCATTGTTTTATAAGTTTTATGGTGATCCAATCTTGGGACATTCAGAGCTTATAGAATTGAATACGTGCATTGCTGTTGCCGATACTCATTTCTCCCTGTATGCATTGAGGCGGATGGATCAATGGAGGGTGGAATACATCAGCCTTGAAGAAGATTCATATGGCGATTTCATTGGTGCCGGTGTTTAAACTGACTGTTTCGACAGCCAGTTTAAACAGGCTTTAATCAAGCATCGCCTAATTTATATTCGTCAAAACGAATAATTTCGTCATTAAGCCATTCATTTAATTCCATTAATCTTTTTTGAAGTGGAATCAATTCATTACGAACGAATACTCGACTAGCTTTTTCCACGTCTCCAAACCCACCAACGTTGCTCGGCATAATTCCCATCATCTGCGGTGGCACGCGGTGCGCTGCCATCATGTCATCGCGGCTAACGTTCTTGATGTTAAGAAACTCATCCTTTGCAGCAACCTCCGATAACGGGATGATCTGGATGCCGTCCTTTTTACCGTTGGGTGAATACATAAACAGGTTGCGGAAGTTACCCGGTCCTTTGGCGCTTTTCATTGCCTGGCGGATATTGTTCACATCCTCCTGGTTCTGTGCTGCGTCGGTCATGTACATGATGAAACCCGCGTGGCTGCCGTTGATGTAATATTTCCGGCGGAACAGCGTTGCGGACTCGTTGAGCAAGGTTGACGGAATGGCGGAGAGATAGCCGGGCAGCCCGTAAATCTCCTGGTTAATATCCGGCTCCATAAGGTGAAAAATGTTGCCCTGAGTAAATTCATAGGGCTGCGTGGTCAGGCCGTACTGCACAAACCAGTAGGTGTCGAGGTCCACGCCACGGCGTGTGTACTTCGCCAGTGCTGGCTCCAGTGAGAGAACGCCGCCGAGCCGGTTGGTGCGCTTTTCCAGATAGGCGTTACCGAATACCAGATAATCCTGGACGAAACGGGCAAAAGCCTGCTGGCTGAGCAGGCGGTGCGGGATGTACGTACTGCTGAGAATGTCACGTTTAACCGCTATCGGTGAGCTGTGATGCACAGCGGCGCGGTAGGTTCGCGCCAGCCCGTCAAAGCTTACTGGCGGCTCATACCATCTGTCCATCTGTACGCATTCCACATAATCCAGCAGCTCGCGGCGGTCCAGCACCGGGATCGGATCGCCAAAGCTGAAAGCCTCGGCAGTTACGCCTGCGTTTTTAGGCGCCGTAGCTTCTGTTGGCGTTGAGCTGGTTAAGGCTTCGGGTTCACTCATCAAAAAATCTCCACAATATTGCTGGTATTGGCGGATTCGCCCTGCAGCGGTTCGTTAAACAGTGCGTGCATCGTTGCCCAGGCCAAATCTGCGTGGCTGGCTTCTTCGCTGCGGCTGGCTTCGTAGGTAGGGCGGTTGCCGCTGGCGGTGGTGGCCCGGCGGATAGCCATAAAGGACTGCGCAATGTCAGTGTGTCCGGCATCAAACTCCAGACGGCGGTGGCTGATGATGTCGTAGGCCTTGAGCACCAGGGCGTTTTTGACGTTGGGGTTGTAGACAAACTCCCGCACGGCAGGAAAGAACGCTTTCACGTTCTCGTAGACACCGTGACCGACGCCGGTCGAGTCGATGCCGATATAGGTCACGTTGTACTGCTGCGTCAGTTTTTTAATGGCGTCAGCCTGGGCGCGGAAGTCCATCCCGCGCCACTGGTGTCGCTCCAGAATGCGGAACTTGCCGCCCGGCACGGTTGGCGGTGCCACCACCACGCACCCGGCGCTGTCACCGTTCTGCGTGCCTTTCGCCGGGTCGTATCCGATCCAGACTTCGCGCCAGCCAAACGGGCGCAGCGCCAGCGCCTGAAAATCGGTCCAGACTTCCCAGCTGTCCACCATGCACGCCTGCAGTTCGCTGAGCGGGAATACTGACGCCAGATCGTCAATAAATTCACACATCAGCAGGTTCTGGTATTCGTCCGGGCTGTACTCCATGCGCAGCTGGTCGAGGTCGAACAGGTTACAGCCGCCGCGCACCGCATCCTCCACGGTGACGATCTGGCGGTACTGTCCGTCAGGGCAGAGCAGGCCGCGCGCAAGGTTGCTGTGGGTCAGGTCAATATCCACTTTGTCCGCTTTGGCACGGCCCCGGTTAAACAGCGCGCCGGACCAGAACGGATAGGCACTGTGGGTCAGGCTGGACGGCGTGGAGAAGTAGGTTTGTCGCCATTTCTTGTGAATGGCCATACCGGAGGCAACCTTGCGCAGCTCCTGGAATTTCGGTATCCAGAAATATTCATCAAGGTACAGATTGCCGTGGTAGCTCTGCGCCGTGCGGGCGTTGGTGCCGAGGAAGTACAGGCACGCGCCGTTGCTGAGCGTCATCGGGTCGCCTTTCAGCTCAACATCCACCTCTTTTGCAAAGTCGATGATGTACTGCTTAAAGACGTGCGCCTGCGCCTTACTGGCTGAGAGGAAGATCTGGTTGCGCCCGGTGGTGATGGCATCAATCAGCGCTTCGCGGGCAAAAAAGTATGTTGCCCCAATCTGACGTGATTTAAGCAGGTTGCGAATGCGGTGTTTTACGCCTGCCTGCCACCAGTGGCGCTGATATTCAAACATGCCGTTGCGGAAGATTTCTTCCAGCTTTTCGGTCTGTTCATCGGTGAAAACATTCTTTTCGGGCTGGCGGCGCGGCCCTTTGTTACGGTTGGCAACTTTCGGGTTTAAGTCTGCTTCGTTGCCGCCATCGTTAAATTTACCGATCCGGGCGTGGCGCTCTGACTGGCGCGCCAGCAGGTCAATTTCCTTGAAGTCTTTCCCTTCTTTCTGCTCCTTCATAATGAGCTGGCAGTAACGTGCGGCGGTGGTGAGCTGCATCTGATCCAGCGGCCCATAGTCGCCCCACTTGTCGCGCTTCTTCCAGCTGTGAACGGTTGCAACTTTCTCGCCCAGCATTTCAGCAATGCGGGCTACGCGGTATCCCTGAAAGTACAGCAGCATGGCCTGCCGACGGGGATCGAGGTCTGCGGGGGTCAGTGTCGTGTTCATGGCCCAAACATACGGCCTTGGATGGAGGCTTTCCCCGGCTGCGGTTTGTGTGGTTTACCGTACAAATACAGCGCGTTGTCTCACTCCCCCCATCACCGCAAACATAAGGCTCCAGTAAGTTATTTCTAACGGAGCACGGCTCATGACAGTGAAAGCAAAGCGTTTCCGTATCGGGGTGGAAGGTGCCACCACTGACGGGCGCGAGATCCAGCGTGAATGGCTGGTACAGATGGCTGCCAGCTACAACCCGACGGTCTATACCGCGCTGATTAACCTTGAGCACATCAAGTCTTATCTGCCGGAGAGCACCTTTAACCGCTACGGCAGGGTGACGGGGCTGGTTGCAGAAGAAATCAAGGACGGCCCGCTGGCGGGCAAGATGGCGCTTTATGCCGATATCGAACCCACGGACGCCCTGGTGGAACTGGTGAAGAAAGGCCAGAAGCTTTTCACCTCCATGGAGGTCAGCACGAAGTTTGCCGACACTGGCAAAGCCTATCTTGTGGGGCTGGGTGCGACGGACGATCCTGCGAGCCTGGGCACCGAAATGCTGGCTTTCAGCGCCAGTGCAGCACATAACCCGCTGGCAAACCGTAAGCTGAACCCTGAAAACCTGTTTTCGGAAGCGGTTGAAACGCTGATTGAACTGGAAGAAGCCCTGGACGAAAAGCCGTCCCTCTTTGCCCGCGTCACCGCGCTGTTCACCAAAAAAGAGCAGACCGACGATGCGCGATTCTCTGATGTGCATAAAGCCGTGGAGCTGGTCGCTACTGAGCAGCAGATCCTGAGCGAGCGCACTGATAAATCCCTGTCCGATCAGGACCAGCGCCTTTCTGAGCTGGAGTCCTCCCTGCAGGAGCAGCAGACCGCCTTTGCCGAGTTACAGCAGCAGCTGAGCCGTGAAGACAGCCGCAAAGATTACCGCCAGCGCGCGCCGGGCGGTGACGCACCGGCAGGCACCCTGACCAATTGCTGATGGAGCATAAAACCCGATGAAAAAGAAAACCCGCTTTGCCTTTAACGCTTACCTGCAGCAACTGGCGCGCCTGAACGGTGTGGAAGTTGAAGAACTGTCCAGCAAGTTTACCGTGGAGCCGTCCGTGCAGCAGACGCTGGAAGACCAGATCCAGCAGTCCGCCGCTTTCCTGACGCTGATTAACATCACGCCGGTCACTGAGCAGTCAGGACAGTTGCTGGGGCTGGGCGTGGGCAGCACCATTGCCGGAACCACCGATACCACCACCAAAGAGCGTGAGCCTACCGATCCGACGCTGATGGAAGACGTGGAATACAAATGCGAGCAGACCAACTTTGATACGGTGCTGACCTACGCAAAACTGGACCTGTGGGCGAAATTCCAGGACTTCCAGGTGCGTATTCGCAACGCCATCGTCAAGCGTCAGGCGCTGGACCGCATCATGATCGGTTTTAACGGCGTGAAGCGCGCCAAAACCTCCAACCGTGCTGAAAACCCGCTGCTGCAGGACGTCAATAAAGGCTGGCTGCAGAAAATCCGCGAAGACGCGCCGGATCACGTCATGGGCAGCAAAACCGCAGAAGACGGCACCACTACTGCAGAACCGGTAAAAGTAGGTCCGGGTGGTAAGTATGTAAATCTTGACGCGGTGGTGATGGATACCGTCAACGAGCTGATCGATGTGGAGTATCAGGATGATGACGAACTGGTTGTTGTCTGCGGACGTGAACTGCTGTCTGACAAGTATTTCCCGCTGGTCAACAAAGAGCAGGACAACAGCGAGAAAATCGCCGCCGATCTGATCATCAGCCAGAAACGCATGGGCGGCCTGCAGGCTGTGCGCGCGCCTTTCTTCCCGGCAAATGCCCTGCTGATCACCCGTCTGGATAACCTGTCCATCTACTGGCAGGAAGACACCCGCCGCCGTTCAGTTATCGACAACCCGAAACGCGACCGGATTGAAAACTTTGAATCCGTCAACGAGGCGTATGTGGTCGAGGACTACCGCTGCGCGGCACTGGTGGAAAACATCGAAATCGGTGATTTCACCCCGCCTGCAGCAGAAACAGGAAACGGAGAGTAACGCATGAGCCTGAGTCCCGCACGGCAGCACCGCCTGCGCATTCAGGCCGAACAGGCCGCCCGTGAGGGCGGCAGTGTTCGCCATGCGTCGGGTTATGACCTGATGCTGCTGCAGCTGGCAGAAGATCGCCGCAGGCTTAAAGGCATCCAGTCCACGGTGAAAAAGGCGGAAATCAAGGTGGAGCTGCTGCCGAAATATTCTGCCTGGGCAGAGGGCGTGCTGGCTGCCGAAGGCGCGCAGCAGGATGACGTGCTGATGTACGTGATGCTGTGGCGTATCGACGCCGGTGATTATGCCGGTGCGCTGGAAATCGGGCGTCATGCGCTGCGCCATGGCTGGGTTATGCCGCTGGGCAACCGTAACGTGCAGACCGTGCTGGCAGAAGAAATGGCAGACGCGGCGCAAAGCGCTCTGCTTGCTGCTGCCGGTTTTGATGCCGGTCTGCTTCTGCAGACGCTGGACCTGACAACCGATCTGGATATGCCGGACCAGTCGCGGGCGCGCCTGCATAAAGCCATCGGCGCTGTACTGAGCGAAAGCAACCCGGCGTCTGCCCTGAATCACCTTACCCATGCGCTGCAGCTTGATCCCCGCTGCGGTGTGAAAAAAGAAAAGCAGCAGCTGGAGCGCAGACTGCGCAATGACAGCCGCTAAAGAACGTGCCCCGCGCACGGGCGGCACGGGATGGCGAAAGGCACTGCCACATCAAAATTCCGTCCACCGCCCACTTATTCAGGAGAAAGCCGCATGAAGTTTGTTGCGCCCGAACAGGTGCCGGAACAGGCGGAGGTCATCAAAAATACGCCGTTCTGGCCTGATGTGGACCTGTCGGAATTTCGCAGTGTGATGCGAACTGACGGCACGGTGACGCAGCCGCGTTTAAAGCAGGTTGTGCTGACGGCTATTTCTGAGGTTAACGCTGAGCTGTACGACTTCCGCAACCGCCAGCAGTTGCTGGGCTACCGGGCACTGGCTGAGGTTCCGGCGGATATGCTGGACGGCAAAAGCGAGCGTATCCGGCACTACCACAACGCCGTTTTTTGCTGGGCGCGTGCTGTGCTCAATGAGCGTTATCAGGACTATGACGCCACGGCGTCAGGCGTGAAGCGAGGGGAGGAGCTGGCGGAGGCTAGCGGCGATCTGTGGCGTGATGCCCGCTGGGCTATCAGCCGGGTGCAGGATGCGCCGCACTGTACGGTGGAGCTTATCTGATGAAAGTGCGTGCGCATCAGTATGACACGGTGGACGCGCTTTGCTGGCGTCATTACGGGCGCACGCAGGGTGTCACTGAGCAGGTTCTGCAGGCAAATCCGGGGCTGGCTGAGTACGGCCCATTTTTACCGCACGGGCTGCAGGTGGAGCTGCCGGACATTACGGCGTCAACCACGGCGCAGACCGTCCAGCTATGGGACTGAATTATGACGCTTGAACGAATCAGCGCCTTTATCACTTACTGCATCGCCGTGCTGCTGGCATGGCTGGGCGATCTGTCGCTCAAGGATGCGTCAACGGTTGGTGGCGTACTGATTGGTGTGCTGATGCTGGCTATCAACTGGTACTACAAACACCAGTCTTTCAAATTGTTACGTGGCGGCAAAATTTCGCGGGGGGAATATGAATCCTTCAATCGTTAAGCGCTGCCTTGTTGGGGCGGTGCTGGCTATCGCCGCCACGCTGCCCGGTTTCCAGTCGCTTCATACCTCCGTTGAGGGGCTGAAACTGATAGCCGACTACGAGGGATGCCGCCTGCAGCCTTATCAGTGCAGCGCGGGCGTGTGGACTGACGGGATCGGCAATACGTCCGGTGTGGTGCCGGGAAAAACCATCACGGAACGGCAGGCGGCGCAGGGACTTATCACCAATGTGCTGCGTGTAGAGAGGGCGCTGGATAAATGTGTGGTGCAGCCGATGCCGCAAAAGGTCTATGACGCGGTGGTGTCGTTTACTTTCAACGTGGGCACCGGCAACGCCTGCAGCTCCACGCTGGTTAAGTTGCTGAACCAGCGGCGCTGGGCAGATGCCTGCCATCAGCTGCCGCGCTGGGTGTATGTCAAAGGTGTGTTTAATCAGGGGCTGGACAACCGCCGCGCGCGGGAAATGGCCTGGTGCTTAAAAGGAGTATAGCGAAATGAAATGGTTAAAAAGTTACTGGCTGCCGCTTTCGGTTCTGGCGCTTCTTGTAATGGTTGATGTGAATTTCCCCACATCTCATGCGCTTTTTCCACTGGCGCTGATTATGTGGTTTGAGTATGCCGCATTTTCACTGGTCTGTTTTGCTGGGTTGTACTCCTGCACGCTGACAGGGAGTGACCGGCTACGCGTCCGTCAGTTGCTGAGCAGGGTGCTGGGGCTAATGGAAAAAGTGCCTCTCGCCTGGTATCAGCGCCTCGTTCTTGCCTTTGTCATGTTGCTTGCCGGATGGAAGCTCACGGGGATGGTTTGTGTTTTTACAGTTGCCATGAGCTTAGCAATTAAAGATGAGCTAAAGGCATTGCGGGAATGAATCGTTTACTGGCAGTGGTTCTGGCGCTGGCACTTGCGGCGCTGGGCTGGCAGTCGTGGCGGCTTAACAATGCCAGCCACACCATCGAGACGCAGGGCGCGGTGCTGAAAAGCAAAACGCAGGAGCTGACGAAGAAAAACAGCCAGCTGATCGGCCTGTCCATTCTGGCCGAAACCAACAGCCGGGAGCAGGCGCGGCTTTATGCGGCAGCGGAACAGACCACCGCACTTCTGCGCAGCCGCCAGCACCGGATCGAGGAACTGAAACGTGAAAATGAGGATTTGCGCCGCTGGGCTGATACTCCTTTGCCTGCTGACATTATCCGGCTGCGGGAGCGTCCGGCCCTCGCCGGAGGTGCAGCTTACCGTGAGTGGCTGTCCCAGAGTGACGCAGTGCCGTCTGGAAAGGTCAGCGCCGCGCAGTAACGGCGATCTGAACGCGGTGCTGGATGAAACCGAGGCCGCCTGGGCGGTCTGTGCTGACAAAGTGGACACGATTATTGCGTGTCAGGAGCGAGACAGTGAACAAACCGCAGTCCTTACGCAGCGCCCTGAATAAAGCGGTTGCTTATGTCCGCGACAACCCGGACAAGCTGCACCTTTTCGTTGATAACGGCTCAATGGTGGCAACCGGTGCCAGCTCCATGTCATGGGAATACCGCTACACCCTGAACGTGGTGATCGAGGATTTCAGCGGCGACCAGAATCTGCTGATGGCTCCTGTGCTGCTGTGGCTAAGTGACAACCAGCCGGATGCTATCAATAACCCGGAGCTGCGCGAAAAACTGTTCACCTTTGAAGTGGATATTCTGCGCAACGATGTGTGCGATATCAGCCTGAACCTGCAACTGACGGAGCGCGTGCTGGTCAGCACTAACGGCAGCGTGTCAAGCGTTGAAGCGGTGCCGGAGCCGGACGAACCCGAAGAAATGTGGACGGTGAAACGTGGATGAACTGCAGAGGGTGGATGACTGGCTGACGGCGCTACTGGCGAATCTGGAGCCTGCCGCGCGCAGCCGTATGATGCGGCAACTGGCGCAACAGCTGCGCCGGACGCAGCAGCAGAACATCAGGCTGCAGCGTAATCCTGACGGTAGCGGCTATGAGCCGCGCCGGGTGACTGCCCGCAGCAAGAAGGGACGCATCAAACGCCAGATGTTTGCAAAGCTTCGCACCACAAAATACCTGAAAACCACCGCCAGTGCGGACTCCGCCAGCGTGCAGTTTGATGGCAAGGTGCAGCGCATTGCCCGTGTTCACCATTACGGCCTGCGGGATCGCGTCAGCCGAAAAGGCCCGGAGGTCCGCTACGCAGAGCGCCGCCTGCTGGGCGTGAATGAAGAAGTGGAAACCGTCACCCGTGACACCCTGCTGCGCTGGCTGGCGGGGTGATCTTTGTGCCACCGCTGGTACAAGCGCCAGCGCTGCCTCCCTTTTCCCTCTGATGGCAACCTTTCGTTATGAATGCACAACTGACCGAAATTATGCGCCTTATCACCAATCTGATCCGCACCGGCACTGTGACCGAAGTGGACCGGAAAAAGTGGCTGTGTCGGGTGAAAGTGGGCGAGCTTGAAACTAACTGGATTAACTGGCTGACGCTGCGCGCCGGTGGTGCCCGTACATGGTGGTGTCCGTCGCCGGATGAGCAGGTGGTGGTGCTGAGCATGGGCGGCAATCTGGAAACCGCTTTTGTGCTGCCCGCTATCTACTCCAATCAGTTTCCGCCACCGTCGGATTCCGTGGACGGCTGCGTGACGGAGTACCCGGACGGGGGATGGTTTGAGTATGAACCCGCCACCGGACGGTGGCATGTCAGGGGCATCAAATCCATGGTGATCGAGGCATCAGACAGTGTCACCTACAAAACCGGTGAGTTTGTGGTGGAGGCTGACACCACGCGCATTAACAGCGAGGTGGTGATCAACGGCGGCGTCACTCAGGGCGGCGGCGCAATGAGTTCTAACGGGATCGTAGTTGATGACCATGAGCATACTGGCGTTCTGAAAGGTGGCGACAACACGGGGGGGCCGGTATGACGTTGTATATCGGTATGAGCAGGAATGACGGGCAGACCATTGCAGATACAGACCATCTGCGCCAGTCGGTGCGGGATATTCTGCTGACGCCGCAGGGCAGCCGTCTTGCACGCCGGGAATATGGCTCCCTGCTGTCTGCCCTGATTGACCAGCCGCAGAACCCGGCGCTGCGCCTGCAGATTATGTCTGCGGTCTATGTGGCGCTGAACCGTTGGGAGCCGCGACTTACGCTGGACTCCATCACCATCAACGGCAATTTTGACGGCTCTATGGTGGTTGAACTTACCGGACACGGCAATAACGGCGCACCGGTTTCCCTTTCCGTATCAACAGGAGCAGACAATGGCAGTCATTGACCTTTCCCGGCTACCGCCGCCGCAGATTGTGGACGTGCCGGACTTTGAGGCATTGCTGGCAGAACGCAAGGCCGCCTTTGTGGCCCTCCATCCGGCTGATGAACAGGAGGCTGTTATGCGCACGTTAGCGCTGGAGTCAGAACCTGTCACCAAATTGCTGCAGGAAAATACTTACCGCGAAATCCTGCTGCGTCAGCGAATTAATGAGGCTGCGCAGGCGGTCATGGTGGCCTATTCCATGGGAAATGACCTTGAACAACTGGCAGGCAACTGCAACGTGAAGCGCCTGACGGTAGTCCCTGCAGATAATGACGCGGTGCCGCCGGTCGCCGCAGTGATGGAAAGTGATGAAGCATTACGCCAGCGCATTCCTGCAGCATTTGAGGGGCTGTCCGTTGCAGGGCCGACGGGAGCCTATGAGTTCCACGCCAGAAGTGCCGACGGGCGGGTGGCTGATGCCAGCGCAACCAGTCCGGCACCGGCAGAGGTGGTGCTTACCGTGCTGAGCCGTGAGGGTGACGGTACGGCAGGGGCTGACCTGCTGGCGGTGGTTGAGCAGGCGCTTAACAGTGAAAAGGTGCGTCCGGTGGCAGACCGCCTGACGGTGCGCAGCGCTGAAATTATTCCGTACAACGTGGATGCGACGATATTCCTTTATCCGGGGCCGGAGGCTGAGCCGGTGATGGCAGAGGCAAAAGCCAGCCTGCAGAAATACATCGCCAGTCAGACACGGCTGGGACGTGATATCCGCCGCAGCGCCATTTATGCCGCGTTGCACGTGGAGGGTGTCCAGCGTGTGGAACTGGCGTCCCCTCTGGAGGATGTGGTGCTGGATAAGACGCAGGCGGCATCCTGTACCGAATGGAGCGTTACCAACGGGGGCACGGATGAATAGTCTGTTGCCGCCGGGTTCGTCGCCGCTTGAGCGCCGACTGGCGCAGACCTGCAGCGGGATTTCCGATCTGCAGGTATCGCTGCGTGATTTGTGGAATCCGGCAACCTGTCCGATCAGATTCCTGCCCTATCTGGCCTGGGCGTTTTCTGTTGACCGCTGGGATGAAAGCTGGACAGAAAGCGTCAAGCGCCGCGTTGTGCAGGACGCGTTTTATATCCATCAGCACAAGGGGACAACCAGCGCCGTGCGGCGCGTGGTGGAGCCGTTCGGCTTTCTGATCCGCATCATTGAGTGGTGGCAGACTGGCGAAACGCCGGGGACGTTCCGTCTGGATATTGGCGTGCAGGACCAGGGCATAACAGAAGAAACCTATCTGGAGCTGGAGCGTCTGATCGGTGATGCCAAACCGTGCAGCCGTCATCTGGTTGGCATGTCCATCAACCTGCAGACAGGCGGCCCGTATTTTGTGGGTGCAGCCACTTATACCGGCGAAGAAATCACGATCTACCCGTATATCAACGAAACCATCATTTCCGGTGGCACTGCCTACGAGGGCGGCGCCGTCCATGTTATCGACACAATGAGAGTGAACCCATGAGCGCAAAATTTTATACCCTGCTGACGGATATCGGCGCGGCGAAACTGGCAAGCGCCGCCGCGCTCGGTGTCCCACTAAAAATTACCCATATGGCGGTGGGCAGCGGTGGCGGTGTGCTGCCCACACCCAACGCGCAACAGACCGCGTTAGTGGCTGAGGAACGCCGCGCAGCGCTGAATATGCTGTATATCGACCCACAGAACAGCAGCCAGATTATTGCTGAGCAGGTGATCCCGGAAAATGAGGGCGGGTGGTGGATTCGTGAAGTCGGCCTGTTTGATGAAAACGGCGCACTGATTGCCGTCGGGAATTGCCCGGAAAGCTATAAGCCGCAGCTCGTTGAGGGCAGCGGACGCACGCAGACCGTACGCATGGTGCTGATTACCAGCAGCACAGATAACATCATCCTGAAAATTGACCCTGCTGTGGTTCTGGCAACCCGCAAATATGTGGATGACAAGGTGCTGGAGCTTAAGGTGTATGTGGATGATCTGATGGCAAAACATCTTGCTGCTGCAGATCCGCATACGCAATATGCGCCAAAAGCCAGTCCGACATTCATTGGTACGCCAAAAGCACCGACGGCAGCGGCAGGCAATAATTCCATGCAACTTGCTAACACGGCTTTTGTGCAGGCGGCAATTGCTGCACTGGTGGCATCTTCTCCAGCTGCACTCGATACGCTTAACGAACTGGCGGCGGCGCTGGGAAACGATCCTAATTTTGCCACCACCATGACAAATGCGCTTGCCGGAAAGATGGACAAGGCAGCCAATGGAAAAGACATTGCTGATGTTTCAGAGTTTCTCAAAAACCTTGGTTTGGGAACAGCGGCAAAACGGAATGTTGATGCAGGGCTAATTAATGGCATTCCGGACATGGCCAGCTTTCGGGCTACTGTGCTACCCAACGGGGTTTTTAAGATAGATGTTATCGGTGTCGGGGGAGGCAAACAGAAACTGGTATTTCAGTGGGGCATAACTGCTACTGCTCCGGGCAGTAATGCTGCATATAACGTCAATGAAGCGTTTCCAAATGAAATTTTGTGGGCCAGTGGCGGCCGGGGCGCTCCAGGCTCAAATGCCGGAATGGGGGTGAGCCCGGAGGGCACTCAACAAATAAGAATACAGAACTATGCACCAGGTGGTGTACCGGAGAACTGTTTTTGGTGGGCAATTGGCTGCTAATAAGGTGAACTAAAATGAAATATAAATATTTTGAAGGGCTGTTTTATCCTGAAGATGGCAGCTATGAGTCAATACCTACTGGCGCGATAGACGTATCAGAGGATGAGTACAGAAAAGCAATGGGCCGCGCACCCGGCTCCACATTTTCAGTCGATGACTCCGGAATTGTTTCTGTCATTCCTGTGCCAGAACCGACGAGAGAACAATATATTGCTCAGGCTGAGGCGCATAAACAATTCTTGCTGGAGGAGTCCAGGCAGAAGATTACCGTCTGGCAAACCAAGCTACTGATGGGGCGTAAGCTAACGGATGATGAATCCGCCAGCCTTAACGCCTGGATGGACTATATCGATGCGGTGACAGCAATAGATACCAGCGCCGCACCCGGTATCGAATGGCCTACACCTCCGGGGGAACAGGCCAGTTAATCTCTGGCGCGCTGGAGGTATCCACCGCCTCCAGTTTTTTAACATAAGCTCGCCACTCAATGAGTTTTGCCTTGTCTACATCACTAATGGTGCCAAGCAGCAGGTCAGTCTGCCATCCCCGGGTAACTTCTGATGCTTCAGCGAGAAGCTGGGATTTTTGTTGCTCAGCCGCTGCAATTGCCGAGGCTTTAATTTCTTCTGCCGTTGGTGGTGGAATCTCTTCCCAGGACGGGAGGCCATCATCACCGGCAACCCGACGCTTTCCATCCAGAGGCGTAACACAAAACTCTTCAAAAACAGATTTCTCAACAGAAACCACATCAGCAGGTGCTGACGTGCTATCAGCGAACCAGAATGCGTTCTGTTCTGAGCTATAAACGAAAGTGTGCATCAGATAGTCCCCACCACAACCCAGTTAAAGTTAGTAGACTGAGCGACAAATTTACCGTCACTGCCACGATATGAAGATGATTTAGCGAGAAATGAAGACGCTGTGGAAACTTGTGCACCATATACCGTGAAGAAGTCATACACCCCTCCATTCCCCGCCCAGTTTCCCGATAGCCCTTCAATCACCACAGGGACATACGCTGACATTGCGACGGGAAGAGAGACAATGGCACCGCCATTTGCATCGGTATTGCTGTTCCCCCATTGGATACACATCCTGTTCGGGAATCGGTAAATATTGACCCCACCGGATACAGAGAAGACGAAAGAAGACATATCAGGTATCTGGTTTTCCCCGGTCCCCACATCCCGTTTTGCCGCTTCTCCCAATTGAACGTTTAAGAAAATGCAGTTTTACAGTCTGACTGGCATCATTTGGGCTTTTGCATTAGGGAAAGTGAATGCTGGTTGGGTATGTGCGTGTATCAACAAATGAGCAAAACACGGCGCTGCAGCGTGACGCGCTGGAACGGTCAGGATGTGAGCTGATTTTTGAAGATAAAATGAGCGGTAAAACGTCAGAACGTCCAGGGTTAAAAAAGCTGCTTAAAACCCTGTCGCCGGGGGACACGCTGGTTGTCTGGAAGCTTGATCGACTTGGGCGCAGTATGCGGCATCTGGTGGTTCTCGTTGAGGAGCTGCGGCAGCGGGCTGTTAATTTCCGCAGTTTGACGGATAGCATTGATACCTCGACACCCATGGGGCGATTTTTTTTCCACATCATGGGCGCCCTGGCTGAAATGGAACGTGAACTGATTGTGGAAAGAACCCGTGCGGGATTGGCTGCAGCAAGGGCGCAGGGGAGAATCGGTGGGCGCCGTCCAAAGTTGTCGCCGGAACAATGGGCGCAGGCAGGGCGGCTACTGGCTGCAGGTGAAACACGTCAGCGCGTGGCTCTGCTTTTCGATGTGGGTATTTCCACGCTGTATAAGAAATTTCCCGCCAGCCAACCAGGCTGAAAACCCTGTTATTGTGTCAGTGATGGTACAGGCAGAAACACGTGCGCCGTGTGCGTATCAACCAGAACATAAGGCATCCCTGTCAACCGGAGATAATGCCTTATGGCTCAGGATTACCACCACGGGGTGCGCGTTGTTGAAGTCAACGAGGGCACCCGATCTATCACCACGGTGAGCACCGCTATCGTGGGCATGGTCTGCACCGGCGATGATGCTGATGCGTCCGTGTTTCCTCTCAATAAGCCGGTTCTTCTGACCGATGTGCTGACCGCCAGCGGCAAAGCGGGTGAGTCCGGCACGCTGGCCCGTTCGCTGGATGCGATTGCAGACCAGGCTAAACCCGTGACCGTTGTTGTGCGCGTGGCGCAGGGCGAAACCGAAGCGGAAACCACCTCCAATATTATCGGTGGTGTCACGTCTGACGGTAAAAAAACGGGTATGAAAGCGCTGCTTTCTGCGCAGTCGCAGCTGAAAGTTAAGCCGCGTATTCTCGGCGTGCCTGGGCACGACACGCAGGCGGTTGCGACTGAGCTGATGAGTGTGGCGCAGAGCCTGCGCGGGTTTGCTTACCTGTCCGCCTATGGTTGTAAGACGGTGGAGGAAGCCATTGCTTACCGGGACAATTTCAGCCAGCGAGAGGGGATGCTGATATGGCCTGATTTCATCAACTTTGACACCGTTCTGAAAGCCGATGCGACGGCTTACGCCTCCGCCCGTGCGCTCGGTTTGCGCGCCAAAATCGACGAACAGACCGGATGGCACAAAACCCTGTCCAACGTGGGTGTGAACGGCGTTACCGGCATTTCCGCTGATGTGTTCTGGGATCTGCAGGACCCAGCAACGGACGCGGGACTGCTGAACCAGAACGACGTCACCACGTTGATCTGCAAAGACGGCTTCCGCTTCTGGGGTTCCCGCTGCCTCAGTGACGATCCCTTGTTTGCGTTTGAGAACTACACCCGCACGGCGCAGGTGCTGGCTGACACGATTGCAGAGGGGCATATGTGGGCGGTGGATAAGCCACTGAATCCGTCACTGGCCCGCGACATTATCGAAGGTATTCGCGCCAAATTACGCAGCCTGGTAAATCAGGGATACCTCATCGGGGCTGACTGCTGGCTGGATGAGTCAGTGAACGATAAAGACTCCCTGAAAGCCGGGAAGCTCACCATCGACTACGACTACACGCCTGTGCCGCCGCTTGAAAATCTGATGCTGCGCCAGCGCATCACCGATCGCTACCTGGTCGATTTTGCCAGCCGCGTCAGCGCATAAGGGGGATACATGGCATTACCACGCAAGTTAAAACACCTGAACCTGTTCAACGACGGGAACAACTGGCAGGGGATCGTTGAGTCCCTGACTCTGCCGAAATTCACCCGCAAGTTTGAGAAGTATCGCGGCGGCGGTATGCCGGGCGCGGTGGATGTGGATATGGGGCTGGATGACGGCGCACTGGACACGGAATTTTCAATCGGCGGCACCGAACTGTTGTTATTCAAGCAGATGGGCAAGGCAACCGTTGACGGCATCCAACTGCGTTTCACCGGCTCTATTCAGCGTGATGATACCGGCGAAGTGCAGGCCATTGAGCTGGTTGTGCGCGGGCGTCATAAAGAAGTGGATTCCGGCGAGTGGAAAACCGGCGAGAGCAGCACCACCAAAGTCAGCAGCACCAACAGTTACGCGAAGCTGACCATTAACGGCGAAGTGCTCTATGAGGTTGATCTGGTCAACATGATTGAAATCGTTGACGGCGTGGACCTGATGGAAGCACACCGTAACGCCCTTGGCCTCTGATTTAACTTAACGGCGCGGGCAGCCGCGCCAGTAGTTTATTAACAGGAAACGAACATGAGCGACAAACTGACTGAAAAGACCGTAAAACTGGATACCCCCATCATGCGCGGTAAAACTGAAATTACCGAAATTGTGCTACGCAAGCCGCAGTCCGGCGCACTGCGTGGCACCCGTCTGCAGGCCATTATGGATATGGACGTGGGGGCTATGATGACAGTGATCCCGCGTATCTCCACCCCGACGCTGACCGCACAGGAAATGGCAGAACTGGACCCCGCCGATCTCACCTCGCTGTCGGTAGAGGTGGTCACTTTTTTGTTGAAGAAGTCGGTACTTGCCGGTTTACCGACAGCCTGACGGTTGATGACCTGGTGGCGGATATCGCCACCATCTTTCACTGGTCGCCGTCCATCACTGACGTTATGCCGCTGACTGAGGTGCTGGAGTGGCGGCACAAAGCGATTCAGAGAAGCGGGGCCAGCGATGAGTGACAATAACCTGCGTCTGCAGGTGATTCTGAATGCGGTTGACAAGCTCACCCGCCCATTTCGATCCGCGCAGGCCAGCTCAAGGGAGCTGGCTGCTGTGCTTCAAACCACCCGGAACAGCCTGAAAGAACTGAATAAACAGGCCGGGCGTATTGATGAATTCCGTAAAACCAGGTCTCAGCTTGCTATTACTGCAAAAAATCTCAACGCCGCACGCGAAGAAGCCGCAAAACTTGCTACTCAGTTTGCTGCAACAAACCGCCCAACCGCTGCGCAGGCCAAGTTATTTAGCCAGGCGAAAACCCGCGTACAGGAACTGCAGCAGACATACAACGGTCTGTTGGGTTCGGTACAAAGACAGCGGCAGGCGCTGAAAGAATCTGGGATCGATACTAAACAGTTAAGTAGCGCACAGCGGGAGCTGCGGAAAAATGCAGATGAAACAAGGCAGGCTCTGGAGCGTCAGCAGAAATCCCTGAAACGTCTGGGCGAACAGCAGGCGAAAATGAATGCTGTCCGTGAGCAGTATTCCCGCCGTCTTGAGGTTCGTGATCGCATTGCGGGCGCTGGGGCGACCACGGCAGCCGCCGGTGCTGCGATGGGTGCGCCGGTTGTGGCGGCGGTCAGGAGCTATGCCAGCATGGAAGATGCCATGAAAGGCGTGGCAAAACAGGTCAATGGCCTGCGGGACGACAACGGCAACCGCACAAAGCAGTTTTATGAAATGCAGGACGCCATCAAAGCTGCCAGTGAACAGTTGCCGATGGAGAATGGCGCGATTGACTACGCAGCACTGGTTGAGGGTGGCGCCCGCATGGGCGTGACCAATCAGGATGATCCGTTTGAGGACCAGAAGCGCGATTTACTGGCCTTTGCCTCAACGGCAGCGAAAGCGGCAACCGCTTTTGAACTGCCCGCCGATGAACTGGCGGAGGGGCTGGGGAAAATTGCGCAGTTGTATAAAGTGCCGACGCGCAATATTGAGCAGCTGGGCGATGCGCTGAACTACCTGGACGATAACGCCATGTCAAAGGGCGGCGACATTATCAACGTCCTGCAGCGCATGGGGGGCGTAGCTGACCGCCTCGACTTCCGCAAAGCGGCGGCGCTGGGTTCAACCTTCCTTTCTCTGGGCGCTGCGCCTGAAATTGCCGCCAGCGCTTCCAATGCCATGGTGCGCGAACTGTCCATTGCCACCATGCAAAGTAAGCGCTTCTTTGAAGGTATGGACCTGCTGAAACTCGATCCGGAAGTGATTGAAAAGCAGATGACCAAAGATGCCATGGGCACTATTCAGCATGTGCTGCAGAAGGTTAACAGCCTGCCGAAAGACAAACGGCTGTCTGCAATGACGATGATTTTTGGTAAGGAGTTTGGGGATGATGCGGCAAAGCTGGCTAACAACCTGCCGGAGCTGCAGCGCCAGCTTGAACTCACATCAGGCAGTGGTGCTAATGGCTCCATGCAGAAAGAATCCGACATCAACAAGGATTCATTGTCCGCGCAGTGGTTGCTGGTTAAGACGGGCGCACAGAATGCTTTCAGTAGCCTGGGGGAAACCCTGCGGCAGCCACTGATGGACATTATGTCCATGGTTAAGAACGTGACCGGGGCGCTGCGGCGCTGGGTTGAACAGAATCCTGTGCTGGCTGGCACGCTGATGAAAGTGGTTGCAGCCACGGCAGCGATAACTGTTGGGCTGGGCACGCTTGCGGTGGCGGTGGCTGCAGTGCTGGGGCCGATTGCGGTGATTCGGTTCGCGTTGTCGATGCTGGCGGTTAAGGCGTTACCTTCTGCCGCTGCAGCGACGACCCGCACCGGCGGCGTGCTGCGTTTACTGGTTTCTGGCCCGCTGGCGTTACTCCGTGTGGCGCTGTTCACAGTGGGGAGTTTGCTTGGGGCGCTGCTGAGTCCGATCGGCCTGGTTGTGGCGGCGCTGGCTGGGGTGGCACTGGTGGTCTGGAAATACTGGCAGCCTATCAGCGCCTTTCTGGGTGGCGTGGTGGAAGGGTTTAAAGCGGCAGCTGCGCCAATTCTGACAGCATTTGCACCATTAATGCCCATCTTTCAATGGGTAGGGGATAAGGTCCGGGAGCTATGGGGGTGGTTCACTAATCTGCTGACGCCGGTCAAATCGACGGCGGCAGAGCTGCAGAATGCGGCATCAATGGGGCGGTTGTTCGGGGAGATGCTGGCAGAAGGGCTGGACATGGCGCTGCATCCGCTGGAGTCTCTGAAATCCGGCGTGGTCTGGTTGCTTGAAAAGCTGGGCCTGGTCAATAAGGAGGCAGCCAGCGCCCGGTTGCCAAATCAGACGCCTGCCACGGTAGGCGGTAACGGCAGCGTGATGTTACCGCCCGGCGGGTTCCCGGCTTACGCGGGGATGTACGACACGGGCGGGAGCATTCCACGCGGGCAGTTTGGCATTGTTGGAGAAAATGGCCCTGAAATTGTGAACGGACCGGCAAATGTCACCAGCAGGCGGCGTACTGCTGCGCTGGCCTCTGTCGTTGCAGGCGTGATGGGGGTAGCTGCTACACCTGCAGAAGCGGCTCCGCTTCATCCGTTCAGTCTGCCTGCTAGGGCATACCAGACGCAGCCAGTTAAGGATGACAGCCCGCCGTCAGTTATTCGTTATGAGATAAATGC
The DNA here is from genome assembly GCF_013783065.1 of Citrobacter sp. RHBSTW-00986. NCBI lineage: Bacteria > Pseudomonadati > Pseudomonadota > Gammaproteobacteria > Enterobacterales > Enterobacteriaceae > Citrobacter > Citrobacter sp. RHBSTW-00986. Next base: position 727,698 of record NZ_CP056200.1, read on the forward strand.
GCCTATTCATATTGTCGCGCAGCCGGGACAGAGTGCGCAGGATATTGCCCGTGAAGTGGCACGCCAGCTTGATGAGCGGGAACGTAGGGCCAGGGTAAAAGCGCGGAGCAATTTCAGCGATCAGGGGGGGTATGAATCATGATGATGGTGCTGGGTTTATATGTATTTATGTTGCGCACTGTCCCTTATCAGGAGCTTCAGTATCAGCGTAGCTGGCGACATGCAGCCAACAGCCGGGTGAATCGCCGCCCGTCAACGCAGTTTCTTGGCCCGGATAATGATTCACTGACACTGTCCGGGGTTCTGCTGCCGGAAGTGACCGGAGGCAGGTTGTCATTGCTGGCGCTGGAGTTGATGGCAGAGCAGGGCAAAGCCTGGCCTTTGATTGAAGGCAGCGGAACCATTTACGGCATGTTTGTTATTGAAAGTCTGAGCCAGACAAAGACGGAGTTTTTTGCAAGCGGAATGCCCAGGCGCATTGAGTTTACGATCACCCTCAAACGGGTTGATGAGTCGCTGTCTGACATGTTCGGGAGTCTGAGTGACCAGCTCAGCAACCTGCAGGACTCTGCAGCTTCTGCTATTGAGGGGATTAAAAACACGGTTGGAGGATTGCTGCAGTGAACGTTAATTCTGATCTCCTGAATCTGAACAGTAAAAGCCCGGCATTCAGTGTCGTCATTGAAGGTAAGGACGTGACGACCGTGTTGGATACCCGCCTGATGAGTCTGACGCTGACGGATAACCGGGGCTTTGAAGCGGACCAGCTTGATCTGGAGCTGGACGACGCCGACGGTCTGATTGCTCTGCCGCGACGTGGGGCAGTGATTCAGCTGGCGCTGGGCTGGAAAGGCCAGCCGCTTTTCCCTAAAGGGGCTTTTACCGTGGATGAAATTGAACACAGCGGAGCCCCTGACCGGCTGACCATCCGGGCGCGTAGCGCAGATTTCCGTGAAACCCTCAATACACGGCGCGAAAAATCATGGCATCAGACAACGGTGGGGGAGGTGGTAAAGGAAATCGCCGCCCGGCATAACCTCAAAGTGGCGCTGGGTAAAGACCTGACGGATAAGGCGCTGGATCATCTGGACCAGACCAATGAAAGCGATGCAAGTTTTCTGATGAAACTGGCGAGACAGTATGGGGCGATTGCTTCCGTTAAGGACGGGAATCTGCTGTTTATCCGGCAGGGACAGGGAAGAACGGCGAGCGGCAAGCCGCTGCCGGTTATCACCATAACGCGCAAAGCCGGTGACGGTCATCGGTTCACCCTTGCTGATCGTGGTGCCTATACCGGTGTTATTGCCAGCTGGTTGCATACGCGTGAACCCAGGAAAAAAGAGACAACCAGTGTTAAGCGTCGTCGAAAGAAAACCACCACACCCAAAGAGCCGGAAGCAAAACAGGGCGATTATCTGGTGGGAACGGATGAAAATGTGCTGGTTCTTAATCGTACCTACGCCAACCGGAGCAATGCAGAGCGCGCAGCAAAAATGCAGTGGGAACGTCTGCAGCGTGGGGTTGCTTCATTTTCCCTGCAGCTCGCTGAGGGGCGGGCTGATCTCTATACGGAAATGCCGGTGAAGGTTACAGGGTTTAAGCAGCCAATCGATGATGCAGAATGGACCATTACCACCCTGACGCATTCTGTCAGCCCGGATAATGGATTTACGACCAGCATAGAGCTTGAAGTAAAGATTGATGATTTAGAAATGGAATGAATTTGTTCACAAAATGGATGTGTAGTGTATCATTATGTGATTGCAGGAATTGGTGGGGGAAACGGATATGATGAATTGTCCGAAATGTGGACATGCGGCGCATACTCGTAGCAGCTTTCGGGTATCTGATAACACTAAGGAGCGTTACTGCCAGTGCCAGAATATTAATTGTGGCACCACCTTTGTCACACATGAAACAGTGGTGCGCTTTATTGTCACCCCTGGACTAATCGATCACGCTCCGCCACACCCATTAAACAGTGGTCAAGGCCACATGAATTTCTAACAAGAAACCCGCCTCGGCGGGTTTTTTATTGGAGGCAGTAAAAATTCTGCTGCCATTTTGCTGCCAATGAGGTTCTATTAAATAAAAAAGCCACTCTTTCGAGTGGCTTAATTATATGATTTTAAAGCTAAAATTTGGTGGCCCCTGCTGGACTTGAACCAGCGACCAAGCGATTATGAGTCGCCTGCTCTAACCACTGAGCTAAGGGGCCGTGGCGGTAGATTATAAAGTAACTCCGCGTTGCAATCCAGACATAAGCGTACGGATGCTGTTTTTATAAACAATGTATTTTCAGTCCGTTATACTTGTTCCTCTGATGTATTGATGGGAGTAATTATGGTTAAGGACATACTGGCGCCGGGGCTGCGGGTGGTGTTTTGCGGCATCAATCCGGGGTTGTCTTCCGCAGGTACAGGATTCCCCTTTGCACATCCCGCTAATCGCTTCTGGAAGGTCATCCATCAGGCGGGATTTACCGATCGCCAGCTCAAACCCGAAGAGGCACAACACTTGCTGGACTTCCGTTGCGGCGTGACTAAATTTGTCGACAGACCGACGGTGCAAGCCAATGAAGTGAAGTTACAGGAGATGCGCAACGGCGGTCTTAAGCTCATTGAGAAAATAGAAGAGTATCAGCCCGCCGGACTCGCAATCCTTGGGAAGCAGGCATTTGAGCAGGGCCTCAGCCAGCGTGGGGCGCAGTGGGGAAAACAAACGCTGACTATTGGCGCGACGCAAATATGGGTTTTGCCGAATCCCAGCGGGTTAAGCCGGATTACGTTGGATAAACTGGTGGAGGCGTATCGGGAAGTGAATGACGCCCTGGCCAGGCGGGGACTATAAAGAAAAACGCCACCTTGCGGTGGCGTTTATGCTTATGCGGCGAGATTAATCGTCGAGGAAGCTACGCAGCACTTCAGAGCGGCTCGGGTGGCGCAGTTTACGCAGCGCTTTCGCTTCGATCTGACGGATACGTTCGCGGGTAACGTCGAACTGTTTACCGACTTCTTCCAGCGTGTGGTCGGTATTCATATCGATACCGAAACGCATACGCAGAACTTTCGCTTCACGGGCGGTCAGGCCAGCCAGAACGTCGTGCGTTGCGGCACGCAGGCTCTCGGTGGTAGCAGAATCCAGCGGCAGCTCGAGGGTGGTATCCTCGATGAAATCACCCAGATGCGAATCTTCATCGTCGCCGATCGGCGTTTCCATGGAGATAGGCTCTTTAGCGATCTTCAGCACTTTACGGATCTTGTCTTCCGGCATCAGCATGCGTTCAGCCAGCTCTTCCGGCGTCGGCTCGCGGCCCATCTCTTGCAGCATCTGACGGGAGATACGGTTGAGCTTGTTGATGGTCTCAATCATATGTACCGGGATACGGATGGTACGTGCCTGATCCGCGATCGAGCGGGTGATCGCCTGACGGATCCACCAGGTTGCATAGGTAGAGAACTTGTAACCACGACGGTATTCAAACTTATCAACCGCTTTCATCAGACCGATGTTACCTTCCTGAATCAAATCCAGGAACTGCAGACCACGGTTGGTGTATTTCTTGGCGATAGAGATAACCAGACGTAAGTTCGCTTCAACCATCTCTTTTTTCGCACGGCGGGCTTTCGCTTCACCGATGGACATGCGACGGTTGATGTCTTTAACCTGCTCGATGGTCAGGCCGGTTTCTTCTTCAATCTGCTGCAGTTTCTGTAGTCCGCGGTGAACATCATCTGCCACGTCGTGCAGTTTTTCAGACCACGGTTTGTTCATCGCGATTGCCGCGTTGAACCAGGTTTCGCTGGTTTCGTTGCCAGTGAACAGGGTGATGAAGTTTTTCTTCGGCATTTTGCACTGCTCAACGCAGAGCTTCATGATCAGACGTTCCTGAGTACGCACGCGGTCCATCATGACGCGCATGCTGTTTACCAGGTAGTCGAACTGCTTCGGCACCAGGCGGAACTGTTTGAACACTTCAGACAGCTTCTGAATTTCTTCCTGCGCGGCAGCATGGCTGCGGCCTTTCGCTTTGATGGTGTCGCGAGTTATTTCGTACTGAGTACGCAGTTCACCGAATTTTTCACGCGCTAATTCAGGGTCGATGCTGTTGTCGTCATCGCTGCTGTCGTCGTCATCTTCTTCGTCTTCGTCTGCATCGTCATCCATCTCTTCCTGAGAGAGCTCAGAACCGACGTGTGTCGCCGTTGGCGCCATGTCTTCTTCCGCGTTCGGATCGACAAAGCCGGTGATCAGATCGGAAAGACGCGCTTCTTCAGCTTCTACACGATCGTATTGCTCAAGCAAGTAGGTGATGGCTTCCGGGTATTCGGCAACGGAGCATTGAACCTGGTTAATCCCGTCTTCGATGCGTTTAGCGATGTCGATTTCGCCTTCACGGGTTAACAGTTCAACGGTACCCATTTCACGCATGTACATGCGGACCGGGTCAGTTGTACGGCCGATTTCGGACTCAACGCTGGACAGAACCTGGGCAGCCGCTTCTTCCGCGTCTTCATCGGTGCTGTTGGAGGTTTCAGCAAGCAGCAGATCATCGGCATCAGGTGCTTCTTCCATCACCTGAATACCCATGTCATTGATCATTTGGATGATGTCTTCGATTTGATCTGAATCGACGATATCTTCCGGCAGATGGTCATTGACCTCGGCATAGGTCAGATAGCCTTGCTCCTTACCACGTTGGACAAGTAGCTTCAGCTGTGACTGCGGGTTTTGCTCCATAAGACGGTATCCACACTTAATTCGTTTGATTGGTGTTGGGCGGTAAAACCGCCAACGGCAAAACGAGGGCATACTTATATTTTGCCGCTGCCTCTCCGTGCGGCTGTCGGGGGCTTCCCGAGCGATATTCGGCAGTTAAGCCGTTAAATACTTTTGTCTTTCTGTTATTTCTTGGCCAGTTCCTGGTTCAGCGTCCAGAGTTCCCGGCGTTCTTCGCTGCTTAAACCGTGTGTGCGCTCACGAGCTATCAACTCTTCCTGGCGCAGCTCAAGCATCGAATCAAACATATGGTTGAGTGAGTCGGTGAAGGTTTTTTCTGCGATATCTTTATCTGCTATATCGTCCCACATCGACAGTTTTTCAAGGGTCGCAGCATCATTTGTGCCACGATAGTGTTCTAAAAGTTGTCCGGTGGTCAGACCTGGCTGAGCCAGACAAGTGTTGACCAGTTCTCTGAATAAGCCAAGTCCAGGCAGCTTATCGCTATCCAGTGCGCCTAACGGTGGAACCAGCGGGGCGAGCCCCGGGTTCTGTACCAGCAACCCTATAAGTATACGCATGGTCGTACGTTTTAGCTGTGGAACAGGGCGGGAAGCCCCATTTTCTGCCAGTTTTGGCATTAAACGTTCAAGCTGGCTGTCATCGAGAATGCCGAGCTTGTTTCCCAACTCCTGTCGCAGATAAATGCGCAACGTTTCGCCTGGTACCTGAGTAATCAGCGGTAATGCCAGCGTGCTGAGCTGTGCGCGTCCGTCTGGGGTACTCAAATCCACCTGTGGCATCAGGCTGTTAAATAAAAACGCGGAGAGTGGCAGCGCCTGCTCCATCCGGGCTTCAAAGGCCTCTTTCCCTTCTTTACGCACCAGCGTATCGGGGTCTTCGCCGTCAGGTAAAAACATAAAGCGTAGCTGGCGTCCGTCTGTCATATAGGGCAGTGCGGTTTCCAGCGCGCGCCATGCTGCGTCGCGTCCGGCACGGTCACCGTCGTAACAGCAAATTACGTTGTTCGTCGCGCGGAACAACAACTGGATGTGATCGGCGGTGGTTGACGTCCCAAGGGATGCCACAGCGTAGTTAATGCCGTATTGCGCCAGCGCCACCACATCCATATAGCCTTCTACCACTAACAGGCGCTGCGGATCGGCGTTATCCTGCTGGGCTTCATAAAGGCCATACAGCTGGCGACCTTTATGGAAAATATCGGTTTCCGGGGAGTTGAGATACTTCGGCAGGGCATCGCCCAGCACGCGTCCACCAAAACCAATGACTCGACCACGTTTGTCGCGGATGGGGAACATCACCCGTTCGCGGAAGCGATCGTAACTGCGTCCCTGATCGTTGGTGACCAACATTCCCGCATCGACCAGCGATTTACGATTCTCAGCATTGCCGCCAAACCGTTTCAGGACGTTGTCCCAGCCGGGGGGCGCAAAACCAATAGCAAAACGGGTGATAACGTCGCTACTTAATCCTCGCTTTTCCAGGTACTGGCGCGCGGGGGTAGCGGCGGGTTGCATCAAAGACTGTTGATAAAAAGTGTTCAGGCCGTCCATCAATTGATAAAGGCTTTGCCGTTGATGGCGCTCTATCTGACTAGGGCCACTGCCTGCTTCATAGGGCACTTCAAGGTTGTGCATTGCGGCCAGTTCTTCGACGGTTTCCACAAACTCGAGCTTGTCGTAGTTCATGAGAAAGTCGACGGCGTTGCCATGTGCGCCACACCCAAAGCAGTGATAAAACTGTTTCTCACCGTTTACGGTGAAAGAGGGGGTTTTTTCGTTATGGAACGGACAGCACGCGTGATAATTTTTGCCCTGCTTCTTCAGCTTTACCCGCGCGTCGATGAGATCGACAATGTCGGTTCTTGCCAGCAGGTCATTTATAAATACGCGTGGAATTCGTCCAGCCATATGCCCCGTTTATTTTTTATGACTTATATACACAAAATCATTCAAGATGCTTCAAGACGGCAAGGGAGCGAATCCTCAGGAGCGTACATCAGTACGTGACTGGAGGGAACGACTGCAGCCAACGCAGAGGCAGCTTGAATGATGACGCGTATAAACGAAAACAAGCCGCGCATTCCTTCCGGAAGCACGGCCTTACAACTACAACTCTGTCTGAATTGAGAGCCTTGGCTCTCAATGGATTAGTACAGACGAGTACGGCGTGCGTTTTCGCGAGCCAGTTTCTTCGCGTGACGTTTCACAGCAGAAGCTTTAGCGCGCTTACGTTCAGTAGTCGGTTTTTCATAGAACTCACGACGACGAACTTCCGCCAGAACACCTGCTTTTTCGCATGAACGCTTGAAGCGACGCAGTGCTACGTCGAACGGCTCGTTTTCACGTACTTTAATTACCGGCATGTAACTCTCACCTTTATAAATTCGGTTTGCCGCTGGCATCAACGCCAGCTTATTTCAAAATGGTGCGGAATTTTACTGCAATTGCTGCTGCTTTGTAAAGCACCGACGCGATTTTGAAAGGGACTTTTATAAGGATAAGGAGTATACACGAGCGGAACTCCTGGGGCGAACAAAGTTTTACATCAACCCGCATTGGTCCTACACTGCGCGGTAATAGAGCGAGGTAAAACAAGTCATGCGTGTACTGGGTATTGAAACATCCTGCGATGAAACCGGCATCGCCATTTACGACGATGAAAAAGGTCTTTTAGCCAACCAATTGTATAGTCAGGTGAAATTACACGCTGACTACGGCGGCGTAGTGCCAGAACTGGCCTCGCGCGATCACGTACGTAAAACCGTACCGCTGATCCAGGCCGCGCTGAAAGAAGCGGGACTGACGGCAAAAGAGATTGATGCGGTGGCGTATACCGCAGGTCCTGGTCTGGTTGGCGCGCTGCTGGTCGGCGCAACCGTAGGACGTTCGCTGGCGTTCGCCTGGGGCGTACCGGCAATTCCTGTGCACCATATGGAAGGGCATCTGCTGGCGCCGATGCTGGAAGATAATCCCCCTGCTTTCCCATTCGTTGCGCTGCTGGTTTCCGGCGGTCACACGCAGCTGATTAGCGTCACCGGTATTGGGCAGTATGAATTGCTGGGTGAATCGATAGATGATGCCGCTGGTGAAGCGTTCGATAAAACGGCCAAGCTGCTGGGGCTGGATTATCCTGGCGGCCCAATGCTGTCAAAGCTTGCATCGCAAGGCGTTGAAAAACGCTTTGTCTTCCCGCGCCCGATGACCGACCGTCCGGGTCTGGATTTCAGTTTCTCCGGCCTGAAAACCTTCGCCGCGAATACCATTCGTAATAACGAAAATGACGATCAGACGCGTGCAGATATCGCTCGTGCGTTTGAAGATGCTGTGGTTGATACGCTGATGATCAAGTGTAAACGCGCGCTGGATCAAACCGGTTTTAAACGTCTGGTGATGGCGGGGGGCGTGAGCGCTAACCGTACGCTGCGCGCAAAACTGGCCGAGATGATGCAAAAGCGTCGTGGCGAAGTGTTTTACGCGCGTCCGGAATTTTGCACCGATAACGGGGCGATGATCGCCTACGCGGGCATGGTGCGTTTTAAAGCGGGTGCAACGGCGGATCTTGGCGTGACCGTGCGTCCTCGCTGGCCGCTGGCGGAATTACCGGCGGCATAAGCACATAATATTGTAGGCCCGGTAAGCGTAGCGCCACCGGGCAATACTCTACTCCCGCAGCATCCCTTTCTCTTCCAGAAACGCGATAATTTTTTCCAGACCCTCTCCGGATTTTAAATTACTAAACGTCCACGGACGCTCGCCGCGCATGCGTAGGGTATCGCGCTCCATCACCTCCAGCGAGGCGCCCACGTAAGGGGCCAGATCGGTTTTATTGATCACCAGAAAATCAGATTTGGTGATCCCCGGGCCACCTTTACGCGGGATCTTCTCACCTTCGGCAACGTCGATCACATAGATCGTCAGATCCGCTAATTCCGGGCTGAAGGTGGCGCTCAGGTTATCGCCGCCGCTTTCCACAAAAATCAGATCCAGATTGCCGAATTTCTCGCTCAGCGCCTCTACGGCGGCCAGATTCATCGACGCATCTTCACGGATAGCGGTGTGCGGGCAACCGCCGGTTTCCACGCCGACGATCCTGTCTGGCTCCAGTGCGCCAGCCTCGGTGAGAATGCGCTGATCTTCTTTGGTATAGATATCGTTGGTTACCACCGCCAGTTGATAGCTGCTGCGCATGGCTTTGCATAACGCTTCCAGCAGCGCCGTTTTGCCGGAGCCAACCGGGCCGCCAACGCCCACGCGCAGGGGATGCTTGTTGTTACTCATTTTTTCTCCTCAGGAGCGGAATAATCGGGAATATTGGGTTTCATGCCGGGCAGATGCGATGGCCGCCAACGGCGTTGCGGAGCCGAGGCTGGCGTCAGGACACGCCAGCGCCTGTGCCAGACCTTGCGCATACCGATTGCAGAGCGCAATGATCAAACGCTGGGCCGCCTGCTGCCCAAATGGAACCAGTTTGACGCCAGCCATCACTGCGCTCTCAATCCAGCCGTAGCCGAGGCTTAACGCCAGCTCCGTCAGGGGGATTTTCCAGCGCACGCCCAGCCAGGCCATACCGCAGAGTTGGCTGTCGACAAAGAGCGCGCGCCACTCCCGCGAGCAATCCGCTTCCCAGTCGGTGACCAGCCGCGTAAACGCCGCGCCCCGACTGCGTTCTTCATCCCGTAGTTCGCGGGTTTCCCGACAGGCCAACAGGTAAGCGCTCCAGCGGCGTGCTGCAGCCAGATCGTCCTGCTCGCAGGCGCGATACAGTCTCGCCAGTAGCGGTAGGTCGACGGTAAAGAAGTTCTGCTCCATCTGCTGGATTTGCCAGTCAGAGAAGTCATCGGCGCTTTTCACCCAGCCGATTTCAACCGCCCACTCCAGACCCTGGGACCAGGTAAACGACCCCACCGGGAGAGCGCTGCTGGCGAGCTGCATCAGACGCAGCTGTTGGATGTTATGCATCAGTGCGCATGGGCGTGATGATGCCCGTGTGATTCACTGGCATAAGCGCCTGCTTCCGGTTCAAACGGTAGTTGAGCGAACGTCACCTCCAGGCTGAACTGGCGCAACATGGCGTCCAGCACATGATCGTGATGGTAGCGCAACTCATCCGGCAGAATTTGCAGCGGAACGTGGCGATTGCCGAGGTGATAACAGGCTTTGGCGAGCAGGAAAGGATCGGCGCAGCGCACCACGGAAACCGACTCCGGCGCGGCGATCACTTCGATAACCTCGCTACCATCTTCGGTGGTCAGCAGATCACCACTGCGTAACAGCAAACCGCGCGGAAGCATTAGCCCGGCTTCGCGACCGTCGTTCAACGTCACTCTGGCACGGCTTTTTACTCGAATATCAATGGGTAGCGTGACGCTTGTGGTGACGCGGTGGGCGTGGTCAAGGCGTTGGGTCAGGTAGATCATCGTCACTCCTCAAAACAGGAAATAGCGTTGCGCCATCGGCAAAACGTCTGCCGGTTCGCTGGTGATAAGTTCGCCATCAATGCGCACCTCATAAGTCTGAGCATCGACGGTGATATTGGGTTGCAGGCCGTTGTGGATCATGTCGGCCTTTTTCACCGTCCGACAGCCTTTGACGACGGCGATGGCGCTTTGCAAATTGAGCTGCTGCGGGATGTTTTGCGCGTTAGCGGCCTGCGAAATAAAGGTCAGCCGAGTACGATGCCGCGCCGCGCCAAGTGCGCCGAACATCATGCGGTAATGCACCGGCTGCGGGGTGGGGATCGAGGCGTTGATATCGCCCATCGGCGCACAGGCGATCATCCCGCCCTTTACGATCGTCGCTGGTTTTACGCCAAAAAAGGCTGGGGACCACAGCACCAGATCGGCCAGTTTGCCAGGCTCAACGGAGCCAACTTCGTGGGCGATGCCGTGGGTTAGCGCCGGGTTGATGGTGTATTTGGCGACGTAGCGTTTAACGCGCTGGTTGTCGTTGTCTCCTGTTTCTTCTGCCAGCGGACCACGCTGAACCTTCATGCGGTGCGCCACCTGCCAGGTGCGCAGGATCACTTCGCCCACGCGCCCCATCGCCTGTGAATCGGACGAGGTCAGGGAAAACGCGCCAATGTCATGCAGCACATCTTCGGCAGCGATCGTTTCCCGGCGAATGCGTGATTCGGCAAAAGCCACGTCTTCGGCGATATCCGGATCGAGGTGGTGGCAAACCATCAGCATGTCGAGATGCTCGTCGATGGTGTTGACGGTATAGGGCAGCGTCGGGTTAGTGGAGGAGGGCAGAATATTCGGATGCGCGCAGGCGGTGATGATATCTGGCGCATGGCCGCCGCCCGCGCCTTCGGTGTGGAAAGTATGAATGGTGCGATCGCCAATCGCCGCCAGCGTATCTTCAACGAAACCGGACTCATTGAGCGTATCGCTGTGCAGCGCCACCTGGATATCCATCTCCTCTGCTACTTCCAGGGAACAGTTGATGGCGGCTGGCGTAGCGCCCCAATCTTCATGGATTTTCAGGCCAATGGCGCCCGCGGTGATTTGCTCGCGCAGGGCGTCAGGGTTTGAGCCGTTGCCTTTGCCGAGCAAACCGATGTTAACCGGCAAGGCGTCTGCCGCCTGCAGCATGCGCGCGATGTACCACGGACCCGGCGTGCAGGTGGTGGCGTTAGTTCCTGCTGCCGGGCCGGTGCCGCCGCCGATCATCGTCGTTACGCCGGAAACCAGCGCCTCCTGTGCCTGCTGTGGGCAGATCCAGTGAATATGCGTATCCACACCGCCCGCGGTGACGATCTTGCCTTCCCCGGCGATGACTTCAGTTCCCACACCTATCGGGATCGTGACGTCGGGCTGAATATCAGGATTACCCGCTTTGCCGATGGCGAAGATCCTGGCGTCCTTGATGCCGATATCCGCTTTCACGATCCCCCAGTGATCGACGATCAGGGCGTTGGTTATCACCAGATCCACACACGCTTGCGCGCGCATTTGTCCCTGACCCATGCCGTCGCGGATCACTTTCCCGCCGCCGAATTTGACCTCTTCGCCGTAGGTGGTGAAGTCTTTTTCCACCTCAATCCACAGGTCGGTATCCGCCAGACGTACCTTATCGCCGGTGGTTGGGCCAAACATGTCGGCGTACGCCTGCCGTGAAATTTCACTCATCATTTGCCTCCAGCGCGCCCATCACTTCGCTGCGAAAACCCACGATCCTTTGTGCGCCAGCGACGCGCACCAGTTCGACTTCGCGTTTTTGTCCCGGCTCAAAACGTACCGCCGTGCCCGCAGGAATGTTTAGACGAAAGCCGCGTGCAGCCCGCCTGTCAAAGCGCAGCGCCGGGTTCACCTCGGAAAAGTGATAGTGCGATCCCACCTGGATGGGTCTGTCGCCATGATTTTCCACCACGATCGTACAGGTTTCCCGCCCCTGATTGAGCGCGATATTGCCTTTGGCTATCTGATATTCACCTGGGATCATTGCCGCTCCTTAAACGATCGGGTTGTGGACGGTGACCAGCTTTGATCCGTCCGGAAACGTCGCTTCAACCTGAATATCTGGGATCATCTCCGGAACGCCTTCCATCACCTGATCGCGGCGCAGGACGTGACGCCCGTCTTCCATCAGCGAGGCCACGGTTTGACCATCGCGTGCCCCTTCCATGATGAAAGCGCTAATTAGCGCCACCGATTCCGGATAGTTCAGCTTCAGCCCGCGGGCCAGGCGACGTTCTGCCACCAGCGCGGCGGTAAACAGCAACAGCTTGTCTTTTTCTCTGGGGGTCAGTTCCATACGGGGTCTCTTAGGTTTGCCAGATTCGCGGTAGTACGGGCGGTTTGTGTGTCAAAAGCGGGCGCAGAAATTGCCAGATGTCACGCATAACGCGCTGAACAATCAGGTTGTCGTTGGCAAGAAAGCGGATCGTCAGCAGTGAGTCGTTAAGCGTTGCCCCGGCGTAATCGCCAAGCGGCGTCAGCCGCTCGCGCGTGCCTTCCAGCATGTTTTCAGTGGCCGGATAACACAGCAACGTGCCGACCCAGGGATGGTGCGCGACGCCGCTCAGCTCCCCCTTCTGTAACTGCAAGCGCTCTATCAGCAGCGGCTGCCCATTTCGCCACACTTCCAGACGGTTTTGCAGCGTGCCGTGGCTGAAGGACTCCTGCATAACCGGTCGCCCGAGGCACAGCAGATCCCAGGCCAGCAGTCGACTCTCCGACGCGATGTGAAAGACGGACTGGATAGTGGCGTTGGCACCGAGAAAGAGGATCGTATCCTGGGGGAGCCACTCCAGCGTGGCGTGCGGGGCGAGCGTGAAATGTTGGCGCAGCAACGCCTGCGGCCCACCGCTGCGATAAAACTTTCCCGCGCCGGGCTGGGTGATTAACGCATGGCTGTTTTCGTTGAGAGTTACGGCAATGTGTAGTTCATCCCCGCCGACGATCCCCGCGGGTGGATGAAGCAAATAGAGGTGGCAGACGTCCTCTTCCGGGTAAAACGGGCGCTGAACCGTCAATGGACCCTGATGACGCGCCGAGGCGAGCACCGTGTTGTGCCCAGTGCGGGTGAAATGCAGATCCAGTTCGGCCTGCCAGCCCCGTGTGAGTGTCTCGTGCGCAACCGTGTCCAGAGCGTTTCCCTTATCAGCATGAGGGTGTTTGCATACAAAAAAGTATGCCTCAGCGCATCGGGAAATCGATCATATGAGAAGCTTATGGATGAAGGGGCGACAATATGCCGCCCCAATGGGGTTTTACAGTAAAACGAGGGGCATCCAGACCAGACCGGTAATCACCAGCAGCACAAGGAAAATCAGGCCAAAAATAGCACCGAGTCGCCAGTAATCCACCGTCGGCAAATAGCCGCTGCCGTAGTAGATAGGGCTAGGACCGGTGGCATACGGAGTCAGAATGCTGCCGAGACCAATGGCTGCGCCGACCATCAGGCAGAAGACCGGGAGTGGGATTTCCGGCATTGCCAGTGCGGCGGCAATCATCATCGGTGCCAGGGCGGAGGTATACGCCGTGGCGCTGGCAAAGAAGTAGCGCAGCAAATAGAACACCACAATGAGCGCCACCATCACCATCATCGGCGAATAGCCGCTCAACCCGTTTGCCAGCAGCTTGCCGAACCAGGTAATAAAACCGGTGTTATTGAGCCCGGTCGCCAGCGTTATCAGCGAGGCCAGCCAGAAAAAGACGTTCCACGCGGCTTTATTACTGACGATGTCATCCCAGCTAATGATGCGCAGTACCAGCATCAACGCCACTACGCTGTATCCGACCATCGCGGCGTCAATGTAATCGCCGCCGAAAATCCACAGCACCAGTGCGCCGACCATCAGCACCAACATCTTTTTCTCGCGTGCGCAGAGCGGTCCCATTGCTTTTAGCTCTGTATCCGCCCAGCGCGGAACCTGATCGCCGGATTTCAGTACCGGTGGATACAACACGTACGCCAGCCAGGGCACAATCAGCACCAGTAAAATACTCAGCGGCAGCATGCCTAAGAACCAGTCGCCCCAGCTCAGCGCCGTGTGGGACGCGCCTTTCATCAGGCCGATTAACAGCAGGTTCGGCGCCATCGCCGTTAAGAAAATGGCGCTGGTGACGCAGTCGGCGACAATGCCCATCCACATAATGTACGAGCCAATGGAGCGAGAACTGGCGCTATTGGGCTGCGAGTTATACAGCGGCGGCAGGTTGCGGATAATCGGGTAGATTATTCCGGCCCCGCGCGCGGAGTTGGACGGCGTGACGGGAGCGAGGATAAGTTCAGAGAACATCACCGCATAGCCGAGAAACAGCGTCCGGTGCCCCATCTTTTTCACCAGCATCAGCGCGATACGTCGACCGAGCCCGGTTTTCTCATAGCCGGTACCAAACATAAAGGCCGCGAAGATAAGCCAGATTACCGAGTTTGAAAAACCTGATACCGCCCATGACAGCGATTTGGCGGTAAATTTAAAACCGTCCTGCGCGAGTTGCTCCGGGCTGAACAGCAGCCACGGTGAAAGGACGGCGATGATCGAAATGCCAATCATCGCTACCACCGCGCCCGGTACAGGTTCCAGAATAAGGCCCACAATCACACCGGTAAAGACGGCAAAATAGAGCCAGGTGTGGTTCTCAAGACCGTTGGGGACGGGCAGTACAGCAATAATGGCGATGACCACCAGCGGAGCCAGGTATCGCCACCAACCAGCTAAAGGTGCCATTGTTGTATCCCTACGAAAAGGGAGAGGCGCAGCGCCTCTCCGGGAGGGTTATTTGATGTAGTGCACGTGCTCGCAGATTTCATCGACGATAGGATCGCGACGTTCAGCGAACAGCTTTTTGTTTTCGGCGATCAGGTTATTGCCGTGGGTGTCGATGGAAACGATCAGCGGGCCGAACTCTTTAACCCGACATACCCACAGGGACTCCGGCATGCCAAGTTCGGTCCAGTGTACCTCTTCGATCTCTTCAACCTGGGTTGCCGCCACGACCGCACAACCTGCCGGGAAGATTACGTGCAGCGCTTTAAACTGTTTGCAGCCTGCTTCCGTTAGCGGTCCCATGCCGCCCTTGCCGACCACCAGTTTGACGCCCGTCTGCTCGATAAAGTCTTTCTCAAACGCTTCCATACGCATGCTGGTGGTTGGGCCAACGGAGACCATCTCCCATTTTTCACCGTTCTTACGTACGATGGGCCCCGCGTGGAAAATGGCTTTGCCGTTCAGGTCATAAGGAATCGGGCGCTTCAGTTCGATCAGGCGGCGGTGACACACGTCACGACAGGTCACCAGCGTACCGGTCAGGTAGATGACATCGCCAACGCGAATGTCGGCCAGATCTTCGGCTTTGATCGGGGTTGTGAGGATCTTTTTCATAACGCGCTCCGGGTGTGAGACAGGTTTTCGAAGGAGAGGTCAGCATGAACCAACAGCGTGCCGCGACGGTGTGCCCAGCAGCCGGTAGAAACGGCAACGCCGATAGTCGACGGATGGCGTGCGGCGGATTCGATATGCACGCCCATCACCGAGCTATTCCCGGTCAACCCTTGCGGGCCAATGCCCAGACGGTTCAGCCCTTCTTCAAGACGCAGTTCCAGTTCGGCCGCTTTTGGATTCGGATGACGTGATCCGATAGGACGTAGCACCGCTTTACGAGAAAGGACGGCGGCGGTTTCCACGGAGGTGGCAATACCTACGCCCACCAGCACCGGCGGGCAAGCGTTGACTGCCAACGTGGAGATATTTTCGAAGACAAATTTCACCACGCCCTCGTAGCCTTCAGAAGGCATTAACACTTTTGAACGTCCCGGCAGCGTACAACCGCCGCCTGCCATGTAGACTTCGATTTCCGCGTCGTCGTTATCAGGGATGATGTCCCAGGTGACCCACGGCACACCGGTACCGGTATTTTTGCCGGTATTCACTTCGTCAAAAATCTCGACCGCGTTATGGCGCAGCGGCGCTTTTACCGTGGCGTCTTCAACGGCCTGTTTCAGGATGCTTTGCAGTTCGCCCAGCAGCGGAAAACGGGAGCCGACCTTCACAAAGAACATAATCTCGCCGGTGTCCTGACAGGCCGGACGGTTCAGGTCGATAGCTTTCTGCATGTTGTCAAACATGGTGTGGTAGATGATTTTACCCATCGGCGAAGTTTCGCCTTCACGCAGCTGTTTTAATTTATCTACGACGTCGTCAGGCATGCGGGTAGAAATCATGGCGGTAAAATCGGCGACAATGTTTGTCAGCGTAGTTATCGCATTTTGGTTATTTTGATTGCTCATCTTGCTAACTCCAGTTCTTTTATTTATCTGGAAATAAATTCTCCGCCACAAACTATCACTAAAAATGTGGTTTTATATTATTTGCCACTGTGAATATCCAATTAACAGATCGTGAATGATGTTCAGATAAGCAATAAAAATTGCGCAAAGGCAGGGTTTAATACGCATGAGGGAATTACACTGCGGTTAACAACTTTACGGATATACCGATCATGCTGAACACGTATCCCCTCGCGAAAGACCTGCAGGTCCTGGTTGAAATTGTTCATAGCGGCAGCTTCAGTGCCGCCGCCGCGGCGCTCGGACAAACGCCCGCGTTTGTGACGAAACGCATTCAGATCCTTGAGTCCACGCTGGGGACGACGCTGCTAAGCCGCTCCGCGCGCGGCGTGACACTCACGGAGAGTGGTCAACGTTGTTATGAACATGCGCAGGCTATTCTTGCGGGCTATCAGCATCTGGTCGATGACGTCACGCAACTCAAAACGCGCCCGGCAGGGATGATTCGTATCGGCTGTAGCTTTGGCTTTGGGCGCAGTTATATTGCACCGGCTATTACCGAACTGATGCATAGCTATCCTGAATTACAGGTGCATTTTGAACTTTATGATCGGCAAATTGATTTGGCGCAGGATAATATCGATTTGGATATTCGTATTAATGACGAGATTCCGGATTATTATATTGCGCATTTGTTAACGAAAAATAGAAGAATATTATGTGCAGCGCCGACGTATTTACAAAAATACGGTGAGCCGACAACGCTGCAGGAATTAAGTCGTCATGATTGCCTGGTCACTAAAGAACGCGATATGACGCACGGGGTGTGGGAGCTGGATAACGGCCAGGAGAAAAAGTCGGTCAAGGTGGCGGGACATCTCTCCTCTAACAGCGGCGAGATTGTGTTGCAGTGGGCGCTACAGGGAAAAGGGATTATGCTGCGTTCCGAATGGGACCTGCAGCCGTTTCTGGCAAGCGGTGAACTGGTGCGCGTGCTGCCGGACTATGCGCAAAGCGCCAATATCTGGGCGGTTTATCAGGAGCCGCTGTACCGCAGCGTGAAGCTTCGGGTGTGCGTGGAGTTTCTGGCGACGTGGTGCCAGCACCGATTAGGCAAACCGGTAGAGGGGTATCACATTCCCCACGCCGGATAAGACGCTGTGGCGTCGCTATCCGACATTAAAATCACTCTGGGTCTCTTTCGCGTTTTTTCTTCAGCTTGGTCCAGATCTTTGGCTCCTGACGACGCCACAGACGCTGAATGTTGTCATGGTGGCGTAACAGAATTAAGCACGACAGCATGGACACCGGGAAAGTGAACTGGGGATTGAACCACCAGACGTAAAAGGGGGCGATCAGCGCGCTGACGATAGCGCCTAATGATGAATAGCCGCTTAATAAGACGGTCAGCAGCCAGGTTCCGGCCATCACGCCGGTTAAATCCCAACCAATCGGCGCAATTGCGCCAAAGGCGGTGGCAACGCCTTTCCCACCTTTAAAGCCGAAGAAGACCGGCCAAATGTGACCCAGACAGGCGGCGATCGCGATCAATCCCAGCCAGAAGGGGCTAATGCCTAGCGCATAGGCACCCCAGACGGGTAACATACCTTTCAGGACGTCGAAAATCAGCACCGCGACGGCGGCTCCTTTGCCACCGATGCGCAATACGTTTGTCGCGCCCGGATTCCCAGATCCGCTGTCACGCGGGTCCGGTAATCCAGCAAGGCGGCATACCAGAATAGCACTGGAAATTGAGCCACAGAGGTACGCGAAGATAATCATTCCAGGCGCGATTGCACTCATAAGCTGTTCCGTTTTGAAAATGTCGTGTAAAACGCTACTTCTGTGGATAATACGCATATTTCGCCGGAAGTGGTATCCGGGTTAGCCAAAAAGCAGGCAGGTCGTGATGGATATTGTATTTATAGAGCAACTTTCTGTAATCACCACTATTGGTGTTTACGACTGGGAACAAACGATCGAACAACAGTTGGTGTTCGATATCGAAATGGCGTGGGATAACCGTAAATCGGCTAAAACCGATGATGTGGCTGATTGCCTGAGCTATGCTGATATTGCTCAAACGGTTGTTAATCATGTGGAAGGCGGGCGCTTTGCGCTGGTCGAACGCGTGGCGGAAGAAGTGGCGGATCTGCTGCTTAGCCGTTTTAATTCTCCATGGGTGCGGATCAAACTCAGTAAACCTGGCGCGGTAGCCCGTGCGGCGAACGTCGGGGTTATCATTGAGCGTGGCAATAATCTGAAAGAAAATAATTAAAATAATAATATCTAAACCAAACGGGTATAAAAGGGTCTTTATGTCGGCTCGTTTTCGCCGTGGTTTATCTATCTAGAGGTTCATTAATGAGTGATATGCACTCGCTGCTGGTGGCGGCAATTTTGGGTGTGGTCGAAGGATTGACGGAGTTTTTACCCGTTTCCAGTACCGGCCATATGATTATTGTTGGCCACTTACTGGGTTTTGAGGGTGACACCGCAAAAACATTTGAGGTGGTTATCCAGTTGGGCTCTATCCTGGCTGTCGTGGTGATGTTCTGGCGACGCCTGTTTGGCCTGATTGGCATTCACTTCGGTAAGGTCCCACATGAAGGCACTGGCAAAGGTCGGCTGACGCTGGGCCATATTCTGTTGGGGATGGTTCCTGCCGTCGTACTGGGACTGATTTTCCACGACATCATCAAATCTCTGTTTAACCCGATCAACGTCATGTATGCGCTGGTGGTAGGGGGCGTGCTGTTGATTGCCGCAGAATGCCTGAAGCCGAAAGAGCCGCGTGCGCCGGGTCTGGATGATATGACTTATCGCCAGGCGTTTATGATTGGCTGTTTCCAGTGTCTGGCGCTGTGGCCGGGTTTTTCTCGTTCAGGGGCGACGATTTCTGGCGGTATGCTGATGGGAGTAAGCCGTTACGCGGCCTCCGAATTCTCCTTCCTGCTGGCCGTGCCGATGATGATGGGCGCAACGGCGCTGGATCTCTACAAAAGCTGGACGTTCCTCAGCGCATCAGATATTCCGATGTTTGCAGTTGGTTTCGTGACGGCGTTTATCGTGGCGTTGGTGGCGATCAAAACCTTCCTACAGCTGATTAAGCGCATCTCGTTTATTCCGTTTGCGATTTACCGCTTTATTGTGGCGGCTGCCGTTTACGTCGTGTTCTTCTGATTTTACTAGCTTGCCGGATAGCGGCGTTAACGCTTATCCGGCAATGCACTGTCTACGCTTTCGGGCAACGTTGTTCTTTCCAGTCGGCCACCGCCGCGATCCGACGCCGGGTCAGTTCCTCGCGAATAGCCTGACCTTTGAATCCAGCCTCAACGACGTCTTTCGTTGGTACCGCCTGCGCAACCAGCCAGGCTTCACGCAACAGCCTGCCTTGCGGATAATCCGCCGCCTCAAAACCGGTTCGCCCACGCACGTCGGCCTCGCTGGTCAGGGCGATTTGCTCCACGCGCTGCGGTTTGCGCCAGGCATCGATGGAATCAAACAGCTTAACGATGGTTTTCGGCTGCAGGATCGGGAAGGTATGAATGAGGTCGTGGAACTCGGCTACCAGTTTGGCTAAATCACGGATGTCATTCGGCACGCGCAGGCGTTGGCACAGTTGCTCGACCAGCTTCACGCCAGCCGGACCGTGACCGTGGTGGCGTGGCCACAGCGCTTTTGGCGTCAATGCCTTGCCAAGATCGTGGCACAGCGTGGCAAAACGCACGTCGACCTCCGGACTTAACATGGCCGCCATCGACAGCGTCATCAGCGTGTGAATACCGGTATCAATTTCCGGGTGCCATTGCGCGGGCGCGGGAACGCCAAACAGGGCATCTACTTCCGGAAACAGGACGTGCAGTGCGCCGCAGTCGCGCAGGACCTGAAAAAATACCTGTGGGTTACGGGTGGTTAAAGCACCTTCCGTTTCTTTCCACACCCGCTCTGGCGTCAGGTGTTCCAGTTCCCCTGCGGCGTTCATATCGCGCATCAGCGTCATGGTTTCTTCAGCGATACGAAAACCGAGGTGCGCATAGCGGGCAGCAAAGCGCGCCACGCGCAGCACGCGCAATGGGTCTTCGCTAAAGGCGGGGGACACATGGCGTAGCAGACGGTTTTCCAGATCGTCGCGTCCGTTATACGGATCGATAATCTCGCCGTCGTCATCGCGGGCCATTGCGTTGATGGTCAGATCGCGACGCTGAAGATCGGCCTCCAGCGTCACATCCGGCGCGGCGTAGCAGGTGAATCCGGTATACCCCGAGCCTGATTTGCGTTCGGTACGCGCCAGCGCATACTCTTCCCGGGTTTGCGGATGCAGAAACACGGGAAAATCGCGGCCTACCTGCTGGTAGCCCGCGTCGAGCATCTCTTGCGGCGTGGCGCCGACAACAACCCAATCTTTATCTTTAATCGGTAGCCCTAATAACGCATCCCGAACAGCACCACCGACCAGATAAATCTTCACACCACTTTCCTTTTGAAATTATGATCCCTTAATCATATGTCAGTGTGGCGGAGAAGGCGATTCAGTTCATCCAGCGATCTTTGCGTTTACGGCTGGGGATCATGTGTGGCAGAACCAGGCCGAGCAACAAACCCAGACCCAGCACGCCGCCGCCGTACATAAACCACTGCATGATGATGGTGCGCTGTTTGTCATCAAGCTGAAGGTTGGCTGCGCTGACCTTCTTTTGCGCCACGATAAGCTCGTTCCTCAGCTTCTGGTTTTCTTGTTTCAGCCCGTCGATTACGCTGTCGCTTTGCGACACTTTTTGCTGCATATCGGCGGTGCGCTGATTCCACGTGGTGTCGATATTATTGAGCTTATCGGTCAAGGTCTTGACCTGGTTTTCCAGATCGGGAACGCGGGTACGCAGGCTCGGCGTACTGTTCAGCTCTTTCAGTGGGATCCAGGCGGTACGTCCGGTACTGTCTTTCACCTGGGCGTAGTTGGTGTTGGCATCGGTCTGTAATAGCGTGACTTCCTCGCCGGCGTTAACCGTACCCACGAGGCGATAATTATCTCCCGGACCGCTGCGGACCCAGGTGTTCAGTTCGTCAGAAACATAGCGCTTTTCTTCGGCATGAGAGACTGCAGTGGCGCTAAGTGCGAGTAAAGTTAATCCAATCAGGCGTAATTTTGGCATCAGGCTGTCGTTATTGTCATAGAAAGTGGAACGATAGTAGTGGCATCAGTGTCTCTACGCAAAGCATTCGACATCAATCGGAATCATCTGTGTCCTTTTTGCCACCACCCAAAACTTTTACGCCCGTCAAATTGCTCGTTGCATGGCAATTTGGCGCAAAATACTATCTACTGACCATAAAGAACGAGCTTAGTTCGCAGTCAGTTTTCTCAACTGTGACATAACCCATAAGTACAAGACCATGGCCCAGGAAATCGAATTAAAATTTATCGTCAATAGTGACGCTGTAGATGCGCTACGTGAACGTCTGAATACGCTGGGGGGAGAGCATCATGCGCCCAGCCAGTTGCTGAATATCTACTACGAAACGCCGGATGCGTGGCTGCGTGGTCACGATATGGGGCTGCGTATTCGCGGTGAAAACGGTCGTTACGAAATGACCATGAAAATTGCCGGACGAGTGACGGGCGGCCTGCATCAGCGGCCGGAGTTTAACGTTGCGCTGAACGCGCCAGAGTTGGATCTCTCCCTGTTCCCAACGGAAGTCTGGCCTGATGGCGAACTGCCCGCTGAACTTGCCTCTCATGTACAGCCGCTCTTCAGCACCGATTTTTACCGTGAGAAATGGCACCTTGATATCGACGGTAGCCGCATTGAAATGGCCCTCGATCTCGGGGAAGTGAAAGCGGGCGAGTTGGCTGAACCTATCTGTGAGCTTGAACTGGAGCTGTTAAGCGGCGATACCCGTGCGGTATTGAAGCTGGCAAACCAGCTGGTATCGCAAACCGGTTTACGCCAGGGCAGCCTGAGTAAAGCGGCGCGCGGCTATCATCTGGCTCAGGGGAATGCACCGCGTGAACTCAAACCGACGCGCATTTTGAAGGTTCCGGCAAAAGCGAGTATTGAGCAAGGGCTGGAAGCGGCGCTGGAGCTGGCATTATCACAGTGGCAGTACCATGAAGAGCTGTGGGTGCGTGGCGTCAAAGGGGCGAAAGCCGAGGTGCTGGAGGCGATGGGCCTGGTGCGTCACATTCTGATGCTGTTTGGCGGTAATGTGCCACGAAAAGCGAGTGCTCACTTACGTGATTTGCTGACCCAGTCGGAAGCGATCATTGCGTCTGACGTTTCTGCCGTTTCCGCGGTTTACAGCACGCAAACGGCGATGGCCAAGCTGGCGCTGACCGAATGGCTGGTGACCAAAGGGTGGCAGCCGTTCCTTGATGCGAAGGCGCAGGGTAAAATAGCCGACTCCTTTAAGCGTTTCTCAGATACCCATCTCTCGCGCCATGCCGCTGAGCTGAAAACAGCTTTTGCTCAGCCGCTGGGCGAGCAGTACGCCGATCAGCTTCCGCGCCTGACGCGCAACATTGATAGCATGCTGATGCTGGCGGGATACTACGACGAAAAGGTCGCATCGGAATGGATCGCCACCTGGCAGGGTTTACGTCACGCCATTGCGGCCAACCAATACATTGAAATTGAACACTTCCGCAACGAGGCGATTGCTTTGGAACCGTTCTGGCTGCACAGCGGAAAACGATAATCAGGGTGAGGCCGGGATGCCTGATGGCGCTGCGCTTATCAGGCCTACGCGATGGGCGGATGCGTCATGTAGGCTGGATAAGGCAACATGCCGCTGCCCGGTACTATTCAAAGGATAATCCATAAATGAAGCAGCTCTCTTCACCGTTACAGCATTACTGGCCGACCGTTGTTGAGCGGCTGCCAGCAGCAATATCTGAGTCCTCGCTTAGCATTCAGGCGAAGTCAGTGCTTACATTCAGTGATTTTTTTCGCGACAGCATTATTGCCCATCCCGAATGGCTGGTCGAACTGGAAAGCACGCCACCCGGGGCGGATGAATGGCAACACTATGCTGATTGGTTACAGCAAGCATTGGTCGACGTTAGCGATGAAAACACGCTGATGCGTGAGCTGCGCCTGTTTCGCCGTCGCATCATGGTGCGTATCGCCTGGGCGCAGACGCTGTCGCTGGTGACGGAAGAGAGTATCTTGCAGCAGCTAAGCCATTTGGCTGAAACGTTGATCGTCGCCGCGCGTGACTGGTTATACGCCGCCTGCTGTCGTGAATGGGGTACGCCCTGTAATCCACAAGGTGTTGCGCAACCGCTGCTGATTTTAGGCATGGGGAAACTGGGCGGCGGCGAACTGAATTTTTCCTCTGATATCGATCTAATTTTTGCCTGGCCGGAGCACGGCAGTACGCAGGGTGGACGTCGCGAGCTGGATAACGCGCAGTTCTTTACCCGTATGGGCCAGCGGCTCATCAAAGTGCTGGATCAGCCCACAATGGATGGATTTGTCTATCGGGTGGATATGCGTTTACGCCCGTTTGGCGACAGCGGCCCGCTGGTGCTGAGCTTCTCCGCGCTGGAAGATTATTACCAGGAACAAGGGCGCGACTGGGAACGCTATGCGATGGTCAAGGCCCGCATTATGGGCGATTCCGACGGTACTTACGTCAGTGAGCTTCGCGCTATGCTGCGGCCTTTTGTTTTCCGCCGCTATATTGATTTCAGCGTGATCCAGTCTCTGCGTAACATGAAAGGAATGATTGCCCGCGAAGTGCGCCGCCGTGGTCTGAAAGACAACATTAAGTTGGGCGCGGGCGGTATTCGTGAAATCGAATTTATCGTGCAGGTATTCCAGCTTATTCGCGGTGGGCGCGAGCCGTCATTGCAATCCCGCTCGCTGTTACCCACGCTCAGCGCCATCAATGCGTTGCACCTGCTGTCAGACACCGACGCGGAACAACTGCGCGCCGCCTATCTCTATTTACGTCGTCTGGAGAACTTGCTGCAAAGTATCAATGATGAGCAGACCCAGACGTTGCCAGGCGATGAACTGAATCGCGCGCGGCTGGCGTGGGGGATGAACGTCGATGACTGGCAGCAGCTAACCGATGTGCTGGCCAGTCATATGGACAACGTGCGCCGGGTGTTTAACGAGTTGATTGGCGATGACGAAGCAGAAACCCAGGAAGAGTCGCTCTCAGAACAGTGGCGTGAACTGTGGCAGGACGCATTACAGGAAGATGACACCACGCCGGTGCTGACGCATCTGGCGGATGACGATCGCCGGCGCGTGCTGTCTCTGATTGCCGATTTTCGCAAAGAGCTGGATAAACGCACCATTGGCCCACGCGGACGCCAGGTGCTGGATCACTTAATGCCGCATCTGCTGAGCGATGTCTGTTCGCGTGACGACGCCTCAGTCCCGCTGTCGCGCATCACACCGCTGCTGGTAGGCATAGTGACCCGTACGACCTATCTGGAGCTGCTGAGCGAATTCCCCGGAGCGCTTAAGCATCTGATTTCGTTATGTGCCGCCTCGCCGATGATCGCCAGCCAGCTGGCGCGGTATCCGCTGTTGCTCGATGAACTGCTGGATCCGAACACCCTGTATCAACCCACCGCGACGGATGCCTACCGTGATGAACTGCGCCAGTATTTGCTGCGCGTGCCGGAAGATGACGAAGAGCAGCAGTTGGAAGCGCTGCGTCAGTTTAAGCAAACGCAGCTGTTGCGCATTGCCGCGGCAGATATCGCTGGTACGCTGCCGGTGATGAAGGTGAGCGACCACTTAACCTGGCTGGCGGAAGCTATTATTGATGCGGTAGTCCAGCAGGCGTGGATGCAGATGGTCGCTCGCTACGGGCAACCCACTCATCTTGACGGGCGCGAGGGGCGCGGTTTTGCCGTCGTCGGGTATGGCAAACTGGGCGGCTGGGAGCTGGGCTACAGTTCGGATCTTGATTTGATCTTCCTGCATGACTGTCCTATGGACGTGATGACGGATGGTGAGCGTGAGATTGACGGGCGACAGTTCTATTTGCGTCTGTCGCAGCGCATTATGCACCTTTTCAGCACCCGCACCTCATCCGGTATTTTATATGAAGTGGATGCGCGGCTGCGTCCGTCCGGCGCTGCGGGAATGCTGGTGACATCAACCGAGGCTTTCGCTGATTACCAGCGCAACGAAGCCTGGACGTGGGAGCATCAAGCGCTGGTGCGCGCTCGAGTGGTGTACGGCGACCCACGGTTGACCTCTCAGTTTGATGCGATTCGTCGCGATATCATGACCCTCGTCCGCGACGCGAAAACCTTGCAGACCGATGTGCGCGAAATGCGTGAGAAAATGCGTGCCCATTTGGGCAATAAGCATCGCGATCGTTTTGATATCAAAGCGGATGAAGGCGGCATCACCGACATTGAGTTTATTACGCAATACCTGGTGCTGCGCTATGCGCATGAAAAACCGAAGCTGACGCGCTGGTCGGATAACGTGCGCATTCTGGAGTTACTGGCGCAAAACGACATTATGGATGAGCAGGAAGCGCTGGCGCTTACCCGTGCTTATACGACGCTGCGCGATGAACTTCATCATCTTGCATTGCAGGAACTTCCGGGCCATGTGGCACCGGAGCACTTCGACGCTGAACGTACGCTGGTGCGTGACAGCTGGCAGAAGTGGCTGGTTGCCGAGTGAAGTGTGCTATTATCGCGCGCAAATTTTAAGACCCTCAGAGAATCTCTCAGGAGACAGGAATGAAAGTAACGCTGCCAGAGTTTGAACGTGCAGGAGTCATGGTTGTCGGTGATGTGATGCTAGATCGCTACTGGTACGGTCCTACCAGCCGTATTTCACCTGAAGCGCCGGTTCCGGTGGTGAAGGTTGATACCATTGAAGAACGTCCCGGTGGCGCAGCAAACGTGGCGATGAACATTGCCTCTCTGGGAGCGAATTCGCGTCTGGTCGGCCTGACTGGGATTGACGACGCGGCGCGTGCGCTGAGCAAAACGCTGGCGGATGTGAACGTAAAATGTGACTTCGTTTCTGTGCCAACTCATCCGACGATCACCAAACTGCGCGTGCTTTCCCGCAACCAGCAACTGATTCGCCTGGATTTCGAAGAAGGTTTTGAAGGCGTGGATCCGCAGCCACTGCATGAGCGTATTAACCAGGCTCTGGGCTCCATTGGCGCTTTGGTGCTCTCCGATTACGCCAAAGGCGCGCTGGCAAGCGTGCAGCAGATGATTGCTCTGGCGCGTAAGGCTGGGGTGCCGGTGCTTATCGATCCGAAAGGGACCGATTTTGAACGCTATCGTGGCGCAACGCTGCTGACGCCGAATTTGTCTGAATTTGAAGCGGTGGCCGGTAAGTGCAAAAGCGAAGATGAACTGGTTGAGCGCGGCATGAAAGTGATTGCAGATTTCGACCTTTCCGCGCTGCTGATCACGCGTTCCGAACAGGGTATGACGCTGCTGCAACCGGGCAAATCGCCACTGCATATGCCGACGCAGGCGCAGGAAGTGTATGACGTGACGGGGGCGGGCGATACGGTGATCGGCGTGCTAGCAGCGACGCTGGCGGCGGGGAACACTCTGGAAGAGGCGTGCTATTTTGCTAATGCCGCAGCGGGTGTTGTCGTCGGTAAACTAGGGACTTCCACCGTTTCCCCGATTGAACTGGAAAACGCCGTGCGCGGTCGGGCCGATACTGGCTTTGGCGTGATGAGCGAGTCTGAGCTGAAACAGGCCGTAGCCAGCGCCCGCAAGCGCGGTGAGAAAGTGGTGATGACCAACGGCGTGTTCGACATCCTACATGCGGGCCACGTTTCCTATCTGGCGAATGCGCGCAAGCTGGGCGATCGTCTGATCGTGGCGGTAAACAGCGATGCTTCGACCAAACGTCTGAAAGGCGAAACGCGTCCGGTCAACCCGCTGGAACAGCGCATGATCGTGCTGGGCGCGCTGGAAGCCGTCGACTGGGTGGTCTCTTTTGAAGAAGACACACCACAGCGTCTGATTGCCGGCATCCTGCCGGATCTGCTGGTAAAAGGCGGCGACTATAAGCCGGAAGATATTGCGGGCAGCAAAGAAGTGTGGGCGAACGGCGGAGAAGTGCTGGTGCTGAACTTTGAAGATGGCTGCTCAACGACCAATATCATCAAGAAGATCCAAAAAGACAGCGATAAATAACAAATGCTGGAAACGTATCGAACTTTTGGATTCGATACGTTTCTTGCTATTGATGCTGCTGTTTTCTTTAACCCAGAGTAAAGGAATAAGGGGAGAGGGGATTTCTCCCCCCGATTTACTCTTACATGACGTTACAATCAGCGTGCGTCACGCTGACCTTAAATCCGACCCCTCTTAGATTTCGTGGGAAACTGTGAACCAGCGCAGTGGGTTTGCGCACAATATGTACAGAATAACTTCGCATCCAGGGAAATACTGAAATTAGAAAAAGCATATGGCCTTAACAGATATTCAATAACTGGAGGGTATGCTCATGAACAGCAATATGTATTCAATGAACAATTTCGATTTCCTGGCCCGTAGTTTTGCCAGGATGCAAGCTGAGGGCCATCCCGTAGATATCCAGGCGATAACTGGGAATATGGATGAAGAACATCGTAGCTGGTTTTGCAAACGCTATGCGCTGTACTGCCAGCAGGCGACGGAGGCCAGGAAGCTAGAACTGGAACACTAACAGAAAAAACGGGCCTTGCGGCCCGTTGTCGTTTTTACTCTTGCGGATCGACTGACGGGATCGCGGGAGCAGGCTTAACTTCTGCCATTTTTTCACGCGATTCCAGCTCAGTCAGACGTTGCTCAAGCAGCGCCAGCTTTTCACGGGTACGCAGCAAAACCTGAGTCTGTACATCAAACTCTTCACGGCTTACCAGATCCAGACGGGTCAGCTGTGACTGCAGCGTTTGACGAATTTTCTTCTCGACGTCTTCGCCAAACTCGCGGATCCCTTTCGGCATCGACTCGTGAACCTGACGAGCAATCTGCTCAATTTTTTTCGGGTCAATCATTGTGGTTTCCCTGAACTGGTACGTGTTGTTGCCTATTGTAGTGCGAACTGGCACAGGCATAAACCAGAATTGTGTGAAGCTAAGACGAGCAAAGGCGTTGATGAAGGTAATCAATAGCGTTATAGTTAACCCGCTTATTCTCAGGGCGGGGCGAAATTCCCCACCGGCGGTAAATCAACTCAGGTTGAAAGCCCGCGAGCGCTTTGGGTGCAAACTCAAAGGTCAGCAGATCCGGTGTAATTCCGGGGCCGACGGTTAGAGTCCGGATGGGAGAGAGTAACGATCCAGTCGGGCATGGACCCGCTCACGTTATTTTTTTGCCGCTTAGACGGTACTCCTAAGACTGCCCTGATTCTGGTAACCATAATTTTAGTGAGGTTTTTTTACCATGAATCAGACGCTACTTTCCTCTTTTGGTACGCCTTTCGAACGTGTTGAACTTGCGCTGTCTGCGCTGCGTGAAGGACGCGGTGTGATGGTGCTTGACGACGAAGATCGTGAAAACGAAGGCGATATGATTTTCCCGGCAGAAACCATGACCGTTGAACAGATGGCTCTGACCATCCGTCACGGCAGCGGTATTGTATGCCTGTGCATCACTGAAGACCGACGCAAACAGCTCGATCTGCCAATGATGGTGGAAAATAACACCAGCGCTTACGGTACCGGTTTTACCGTCACCATTGAAGCCGCAGAAGGCGTGACCACCGGCGTTTCCGCTGCGGACCGTGTTACTACGGTACGTGCGGCAATTCAGGATGGCGCTAAACCTTCCGATCTTAACCGTCCGGGGCACGTTTTCCCGCTGCGTGCTCAGGCAGGTGGCGTGTTGACCCGCGGTGGTCACACTGAAGCAACCATCGACCTGATGACGCTGGCAGGGTTTAAACCGGCAGGCGTGCTGTGCGAACTGACTAATGACGATGGCACCATGGCGCGTGCGCCAGAATGTATCGAATTTGCCGGCAAGCATAATATGGCGGTAGTTACTATCGAAGACCTGGTGGCTTACCGTCAGGCGCATGAGCGCAAAGCCAGCTAATCGCAAATTACCACGTTAGTCGCGGTAAGCATAAAAAACCGAAGCCATCTTCCAGGCTTCGGTTTTTTTGTTTCTTGCTCCGATTATTTGGTTCTCACCCGCTTTAATGCCCATGCGCCGCTCATAATGACGAGCAACAGTAAGCACAAACTAAAGGCCAACAAACAGGCCTGCGCCATGTTCATAAAATGCCAAGGCGGGATCAGATACCAGCCTTCTGACTGCTGGTACAGATCGACAAACCACTTTTGCGTACTGCTGAGCGCCACGCCGTCGGGAACGATGGGAGCGTCATAGCCGCAATCTCCTGTGGGTTTAAACCACTCCGGTGCCCAGTTGGCCAGAGGAAAATTAAAAGGGAATGTCGGATCGGTGGAACATCCCTGTACGCCAAACAGCGAATCCGGGTCCGGGTTATGTACAGCATAATGAATGCTGTTAAGTTTGATGGAGAACTTAATGCCCAGGATGCTGCCGTAAAATGCCGCGATACAACCGATGAGCTTCAGAACAACATTTTTGGGGTTGATTGCCGCAATCAATCCGCCAAAAACCATCACCAGCATGGCAAAGCGAATATAGACACATTGCTCGCAGGGGGCCATGTAGAGATAGATTTGGAAGAACGAGTGCGCCAGAATAATCAATCCACCCATTGCGCAAGCCATCAACAGCCACAGAAAGCGCTGTTCCTGCCATCTCACCAGGGTATCAACCGGTGTATTGCGTAAGTCTCGCCACGATCCTTTTATGAAAGCCATAGCCGGGTCCCTGTTTATTTTTTCGCGAGCACTCTGACAAGCTCAGCCATGGAATCAATAGATTTGATATTTTTGGTGTAGATCAGGTATTTACCATTGACGACGTAAGCCGGAACGCCCTGGATTTTGGCGACATCATATGCTGCTTTCCATTTCTCCAGCGTTTGCTGGACGGCTGGATCCTTCAATGCCGCGTCAAAATCAGCCTGGCTCATGCCCGCTGCATCCAACCCTGTTTTGATGAATGAGGCGGGATCTTTACCCTCTGACCAGCGCTCTTTCTTATCGTGGTAGGCGGCGTAATAAGCGAACTTGGCTTTTTTAAACTGTGATTTAGCGTCAAACAATGAAATACCTGCAGCCATGTCCCTGGCAATCATTACGGCAAAGATTTCGCTGGCCTGTTTACCGTATTCCCCTTTGGTTTCCAGATGAAATGGAGTGAAAGTAACGACATCGGCGACTTTGTCTGACACGGGCCCTGTCACGGCTTTATCATATTTGTAGCAAAATGGGCAGGCGTAACTGAATACTTTGATCAACGTCTTATCAGCATTGGGAATTGGTTTTTCCAGAACCATATAATCAGTGCCTTCAGTAAACGCTGATGCTGCAAACGGTGAGGCCAGCGCGGCGGTTAATACCACGCTTTTAAATAATGAAGTGATCCATTTAGATGACATAATTAATCCTTAATCTAATTATTTAAACATTTGGCGTGGATGAACCAGCAATGCACGGTAGTGAGTTTGATTTGGCTTATCGGACAGGACATTAATTTCGACTTTGACTTCTTTTGTTTTGTAGTCAATTTCGTTGATTTTGCCGATGGTTGGCTGTCCAACGTCAAATAAATTAATCGAACCACCAAAGCCAAACATGGTGTCGCGATCCTTTTGATATTCGATAACCGAGGTGATAGGGCTATAAAAATCATAACCGCGCTCTTTTCCGTACTCCCAAATTTGCTGGACGGTCCCTTTTTTCTCGTCAATTTTATATTCGACGAAACGGGAGTATTTCATCGTTGGTAAAGCCGGTTGTTCGAGTCCGCGGCTATCGC
Organism: Citrobacter sp. RHBSTW-00986; assembly: GCF_013783065.1. Lineage (NCBI taxonomy): Bacteria > Pseudomonadati > Pseudomonadota > Gammaproteobacteria > Enterobacterales > Enterobacteriaceae > Citrobacter > Citrobacter sp. RHBSTW-00986. The sequence continues at coordinate 759,042 of NZ_CP056200.1, forward strand.
CGTTGTCAAAAATGGTAAGCGTTCCTTTGCTGGAGAGCCATGCGGTGTGTTGAGTGTAGGTAAAATCGAAATCGGTATTCTCGCACTTGCCATTTTCATCACATTTCAGTGCGTTGCCTTTATCATCAACCGGTTTTAACAGCTTGCTTGCCAGCGCCTTATTCCAGCCTTTAGACGGTGCAAGGATCCACTTCACCTGTTTATCGCGACCGATTTTGACAACCCCCTGATGGCGGGAAGAGATAATGATGGCGTCATCTTTAGCATCAAAGGCGATAGAGTTAACGTGCGCCCAGTTACGACCCGCACCCACGCCGAGGGCATCACCGTAGGGGGTATCTGGCTCCAGTTTTGCCTGCTGGCCGGCATGAGCGAGGTCCACGTTGACGCATACCGCGCCCGCATCCAACGCACCCAGCAGTGCATCACGCATCGGATCGAGAATTTTTGTCAGATCCCACACGTCAACAACACGACCGGATTTGTCGACTTCAATAATCTGGTCGCGGATAGTTTGGACGTGAATGCCATCTTCCTTGCGATAGTCCCGTTTACCCACGCGAAGCAGTACGGTGCCGTTCACCGTTTCGACGGACTCATGCGATGCGTCGAGGAATCCGCGCGGCAGCTTATGGTCGGCCAGAATCTGGCCCATCATATCGAATTCATACCAGTGCTGGCCCTGTACGGCGGTGAAGGTGCCGCGCGGTGTCTCTCGTATGCCCATCAGGTAACCGCGCTTGTTGATATCCATGTCATGACCGTCATAGAAAGTGTCCTGATCCAGCCACCAACGATATTCACCTTCCGTATCAACGACAAAGGTAAAGGGTGCGATATCAAAGGGTAATGCGCCACCGGCCGGACCTGCATCCAGGATACCGGCATTTTTATCTTTTTCACCATGCCAGTGGAATTCTGCGCCCTGCGCGGTAAAGGTGTGGGTATTCACCAGATAGAGACGGTCTTCAAAGCCAGGTGCGACCTTTATAACGTTTGTTTGCTGTAAATCGGAAATAGAACGGTTATCCATGTAGTGATTAACGATGGCAGATGTTTGCACCACGTAATCTTCCTTGATGGCCTTGCCATTTTCTTTATATTCAACGGTGACCTTATTAGCGAACTTTTGATAAAGGCCAAAAATAGGAACCCCATCGTAGGTGGCGAGGGATTCTTTGCCGACGGTATAGGTAATTGGGACTCCTTTTTCACCTTTACCATGAACGGTGACTTTAACATCCGAAATAACGTGACTATCTAATTCAACCAGTGCGGTAAGAGGGGCGTTTCCGTATGGGTCAACGACTATCGCACCCAATTTTCCTGCGGGCTGGGCTGGTTGGAAACCTGCGGCAAATGAATTCCCTGCGGCAAAGCCAAACGTCAGTGCAAGCGTTCCGGCTAGAAGTGTTTTTCGGTACTGTGTAAGCATGGATATATCTCCTTATATTATCTTTAAATATAACAGTGCTGAATATATTATGTTTTTACGATGTGAATATAATAAAAAATGGTATTGCCGATGCTACTTTTATGGTGAATATATTAATATTGATGAAATGTATTATTTTGCAGGTGCTAATTTTTATTATTTTTTGGATGGTATGAGTGCGTTATTTTAAGGGCAATATTTATTATTGCGCAGTGTGATCTTGTCGACATTGTTTTATTTTTTATAACGGTGTTAACTATTTGCATAGCTGCTGGTTTATATGATCGAAATCATATATTTGTTTCTGGAATATGCCACTATAGGAGTATGTCAGAATAAGGTTGTGTAAAATTTTAACGTTAAATGTTTAATGATGTTAAATTTTAAGGGTAAAAGAATGTTTATCGCCTGGTACTGGATTGTATTAATTGCACTCGTTGCAGTTGGTTATTATTGCCATATGAAGCGTTATTGTCGGGCATTTCGGCAAGACCGGGATGCATTACTCGAGGCGCGAAACAAACTCTTTCGTCGTTCTGGCGAAGATAACAGCGCGGTTAAGGAACAGGAATAGTCCTTCACGTTCTGCTATGGATGAGCGGATGCTGTAAATTAGCAGGGTGGCATCCGCCCTCTGAATTAGCCGATCCCCATGGACTGGAGGATGACAAGACTTAACCCCATCACCGACATTCCACAAAGTACCCCATAGCTGGGATTATTATTCGGATCGATCTCTTTTGCCAACGGCATTAGCTCATCGACGGACAGCGCCACCATAATTCCTGCGACTGCTGCCATTATTGCCGCCATCACTACCGGTGAGATCAGGCTTCCCAGAATTAACCACGCCAGTACGCCGCCCAGGATTTCCGCCATGCCCGAGATCCCGGCCCAGAATATCGCCGTCCGTTTGGAGCCCGTGGCTGCATAGACTGGACCCGCAACGGCTAATCCTTCAGGAATATTGTGTAATGCGACGGCAAGGGCAATACCAAAGCCCAGCTCGAGGTTGCTGCTGGCGGTAACAAACGTCGCTATCCCTTCCGGGAAGTTGTGCAGGCTAATGCCGAGCGTTAATAAAATCGCGGTACGTTTGATGGAGCCGGGCAGAGGCCGCGTGGTTTTCTGTACCAGATCCTGAGGGTGCGCGTGCGGCAATAGGCGGTCCAGGCCAAAGTATCCTAGTAAGCCAACGATAAACATTCCGTAGCCCAATACCGGCGACATACCTTCAGCAGCCAGTGCGGCTGGGAGCATCTCCATCAGTGAGATCAGTAACATAATCCCTGCGGCGAAGCCTAACGAAAAGGCAAGTACGCGGTTGGAGGGTTTTTGCCCTAACACGCCGAGAAATGCGCCGATAAACGTGGCGGCGCCTGCCAGTAAAGTCAGAAGTAAAGGTACTGACATCGACAAATAAAACTCCTTATCAATCTGCTGTCCGGGTCGGATCGTCAAAATAACTGATGATCTTCATCATGGTTATCTGAGTTCTTCATCAGCCGAATAAGCGTATTGTGGTGGTATCAAAATGACTCCCTCAGTAAGGATATCATCATGTCTTCAACTCGTATGCCAGCATTGTTTTTGGGTCACGGTAGCCCGATGAATGTTCTGGAAGATAACGTTTATACCCGCGCCTGGCAGCAACTGGGGGAAACGTTGCCGCGCCCGAAAGCCATTGTGGTGGTCTCGGCGCATTGGTTCACTCGTGGCACGGGCGTGACGGCGATGGAAGCGCCTAAAACGATCCACGATTTTGGCGGTTTTCCGCAGGCGCTGTATGACACCCATTACCCGGCTCCTGGATCACCGGAACTGGCGCAGCATCTGGTTGACTTGCTGGCCCCAGCGCCCGTTACCTTAGACAAAGAGGCGTGGGGTTTTGATCACGGTTCATGGGGCGTGCTGATCAAGATGTACCCGCATGCGGATATTCCGATGGTGCAGCTGAGCATTGACAGTACCAAACCTGCGGCCTGGCATTTTGAAATTGGCCGCAAGCTGGCGGCACTGCGTGATGAGGGCATTATGCTGGTAGCCAGCGGTAACGTGGTGCATAACCTGCGCACTGCGCGTTGGCACGGTGAGAACACGCCATATCCGTGGGCGACCTCATTCAACGAATATGTTAAAGCAAACCTGACATGGCAGGGACCGGTTGAACAGCACCCGCTGGTGAACTATCTCGATCATGAAGGGGGATCGTTATCGAACCCGACACCGGATCACTATCTGCCGCTGCTGTACGTATTAGGTGCCTGGGACGGCAAAGAGCCGGTGACTATTCCTGTTGACGGGATTGAGATGGGAAGTTTGAGTATGTTGTCGGTGCAGGTCGGATGATAAATGCCCGATGGCGCTGCGCTTATCGAGCCTACAGTTCATGCTGTAGGCCGGGTAAGACGCAGCCACCACCCGGCACTCTCAGTCATTCGACAAAAATATGCGGATAGAAACGCGAGAGATCCTGCGTGATCAACGCGCGGTCTTCGCGAATGCCAATGCCAGCTGGTTGATCGTTGATTAGCCAGCTGCCGATCAACATATAGCTGTCGCCAAACTTCGGTAGCTGATGGAATTGCTGCACGATCATACCTTCTTCGCCGTACGGCCCTTCCACTGCTTCGATCGTTTTACCGTTTTCGATAATTGAAACGTTCGCGCCTTCACGTGAGAAGATCGGCTTTACGACGAATTTATCCATCTGAGGATAGTCATCTTCGGCGAAATACGCAGGCAGCAGATTCGGATGATCCGGGAACATTTCCCACAACAGCGGTAATAACGCTTTGTTGGAGATGATGCTCTTCCAGGCTGGTTCCAGCCAGCGAACGCCAGCGTCTTCCAGCTTAGTGGAGAACATTTCGCGCAGCATGAATTCCCACGGATAGAGCTTGAACAGGTTAGCAATGACCTGATCCTGCATATCCGTGAACTGACCTTTTTCACCAAGACCAATATCTTCGACATAGAGGAATTCAGTGGCGATTTCAGCTTCGGCAGCGCAATCCTGCAGATACTGGATCGTTCCGCGATCTTCCACCGTATCGCGACAACAGGTCAGATGTAGCAACTGAAAACCATACTGCTCACGCAGCTCGGCGAAACGCTCGATCAGCTTTTCCTGCAGACTGTTGAATTGATCGCTGCCTTCCGGCAGGTTGCCTGCATTGAGTTGGTCTTCCAGCCAGATCCACTGGAAAAACGCAGCTTCGTACAGAGAGGTTGGCGTATCGGCGTTGTTTTCTAACAGCTTAGGCTCGCCCGTGCCGTCCCACGCCAGATCGAGACGCGAATAGAGCGACGGTTGCTGTGTCTGCCAGGACTGGCGGACAAAGCCCCAGGTATGCTTCGGAATGCGAAACTTGGTCATCAGCTCATCGCTGGCGATGACCCTTTCCACCACTTTGAGGCACATTTGATGCAGCTCTGCGGTGACCTCTTCCAGCTTTTCGACCTGAGCAAGCGTGAGCTTATAATACGCATCCTCACACCAGTACGGCTCGCCGTACATAGTGTGAAAGTTGAAACCGTATTCGGTGGCTTTATCGCGCCAGTCCGGGCGCTCAACAATACTGACTCTTTCCATGACGATCAGCCGCCCATTGAACGAGTGGTAGTACCGCTTGCGCTACGCTGCATGGTGCTCTGTTTAGCCACAGATTCGCCAAATCCACCGCGGGTTACGGTAGAGGTGGTAGCCGGTTTCGGCGCCATGGCGGTTTTCGGTACGGTCATGGTGCGACCTGGCGTTGCGGCGCCGTAGTTTTTACCGCCGGCATCCGTATATTTGCCGTATGCCGGGCTGGCCGGATTTTTCGAGCTGAACAGCGGCTGCTGAGCGCCCATACCGCCACCCATCATGCGGCCCATCATATAGCCTGCCATCAGCGGCATCCAGAAGCTGCCGCTGCTTTGATTCTGCGCCTGAGCCTGACCTTCACCGGTCGGCGCCATGCCCGCTTGTGCAGGTGCCTGTTGGCACTGGCCTTCGCCGAATTCAGCGATACAGTCTTCGCGAGTGGCGTATTTTGGCGCGGTGCGTTCAGCTTCTTTCAGCGCATTGTTAAACGCGGTGGTACATTCGGCGCTTTTACCCGGATTAGCTGCAGAGCAGTCGTCCGCGTTCTGATAAAGCGAAACCGTTTCGTCACTCTTTTCACAGCCCGCGAGCATAAAAACAGCGGTAACTGCCAGAGCGACAGGAGTCAGGTGGCGCGCGCTCCAGCTTTTGCGGAACGAGGCGTGATGTATAGATTTTGTCCGTTTCATTTATGTCTTCCAGGACCCAGTGGTAACTCTGCTCAGAATAGAGGATGACTGGTCGAAATTGAAGCGGGAAGAGGCGAGAATGCGGAAGAAGGGGTGGATCTTTACGTTGCCTTACGTTCAGACGGGGCCGAAGCCCCGTCATCAGCATCAGTTACGGAACGGGTTGTTACCGTTGCTGCTGGTTGAACGTGCAGCCGTTGGTTGAGCCGCAGGCATATTGCCGTTGCTGTTAAAGTCATTCACAGCGGCATCTTGCTGCGGATTTTGCGGCGCGACGCTATCCGGAGAAGTCGGGATCGGTTTACCCAGCGTATTGTTCAGCGCCACCAGATCCTGCTCGTTCAGCGTACCGAGTGCAGATTTGACGTTAAGCTGGTTGATAAGATAGGTATAACGCGCATTCGCCAGTTGCTGCTTGGCGTTGTACAGCGTGGTGGTGGCATCCAACACATCCACGATGGTACGGGTACCTACGGAATAGCCTGCTTCCATCGCATCTAAAGAGCTTTGGGCAGAGACAACCGCTTGTTTGTACGCGTTAATGCTACTGATAGAAGCATTAATGTTGTTGAACGAAGAACGCACGGTTTGCACCACGCTACGGTGTGCGCTTTCCAGTTGTTCGCTCGCGCCAACAAAGTTGTACTGCGCTTGTTTCACCTGCGAGTTAACCATCCCGCCCTGGTACAGCGGCAGCGAGAAGTTCAGACCGATTTTGTTCTGGCCCATGTTGCTGTCGTCATACTGGGAGGTGTTGGTTTTCGACCCGTTGTAGGAGGTGTCAGAAACGCCGGTAGAGGCGGTCAAACCCAGCGTCGGTAAGTGACCATCCTGCGCCAGACGAATCTGTTCACGCGCCAGATCCTGGCTCAAACGCGCCTGCAATAATGAGAGGTTGCGGTTTTCTGCTTCTTTCAGCAGCGCGTTCACCGCCTGCGGTTTGTTGGTTTTAAAGCCATCAACGTTCAGCGAAGCCAGTTCCGGGTAGTAGTTACCGGTCACCTGGCGCAGCTGTTCTACCGCGTTGTCCAGATTGTTACGCGCGGTAACTTCGTTCGCCAGTACGGTATCGTATTGTGAACGGGCGTTCTGTACGTCAGTGATGGCGACCAGGCCCACGTTAAAACGCTGTGTAGTCTGATCTAACTGACGATAGACCGCATCTTTCTGTGCCTGAGTGTAAGACAACACGTCAATCGCGTTCAGTACGTTAAAATAAGCGGTAGCGGTATTCAGGATCAGCGTTTGCTGATCGGTCTGATACGTTACGTCCTGGATGCCTGCTGCTTTTTCTTGCAGCGTCAGGGCACGCCATTTAGACATGTCGAACAGCGTCTGAGTCAATTGTAATGACGCGCTGGTTGCGTTGGAGTTGACGCCATTTGCATCACGGTAGCCATTGCTGTAGGTGTAATCGGCACCTAAACCTAGTTGCGGCAGTAATGGGCTACGCGCTTCGTTAATTTTTTCGAATGCAGCATCGCGATCGGCGGCGGATTTACGCAATTCCGGGTTGCTCAGGCGTGCTTGCTGATAAACCTGCATCAGGTTTTCTGCCTGGCTCAAAGTAGTGAACCCCGACAGGCTCAGGCCGATAAGGATGGGGAGCAATTTCTTCATTTGCATTCCTTGTTGTGAAGCAGTATTTAGCGCTGATCAAATTGTAAAAATATTTGCTGATTCTAGCAGAATCCGTCACTTCAAAAAGTTGGCGTTACGTGCCATACGGCGTTAATTTGCATCAATTTAACACAAGGGCGTTCAAACATCAGTCAAACGACCTTGAAATTCACATTTTAATCACTATTGGTTTCAGGACAGCACAATGCGTAAACCAGACAACTTGCCAATGACTTTCACTAAAAATGATGTAGAAATTATTGCACGAGAAACGCTATACCGCGGTTTTTTTTCACTGGATCTTTATCGGTTCCGCCATCGCCTGTTTAACGGCGGTATGAGCGGTGAGGTAAAGCGCGAAATTTTTGAGCGCGGACACGCGGCAGTCTTGCTACCCTTTGACCCTGAGCGGGACGAAGTTGTTTTGGTCGAGCAGATCCGTATCGCAGCGTTTGATACCAGCGAAAGCCCTTGGCTCCTGGAAATGGTGGCCGGAATGATTGAAGAGGGCGAAACCGTTGAGGATGTGGCTCGTCGTGAAGCGATGGAAGAGGCCGGGCTGGAAGTTAAACGTACCAAGCCCGTTCTGAGCTATCTGGCAAGCCCTGGCGGCACCAGTGAGCGCCTGTCTATTTTAGTTGGCGAAGTGGACGCCACGACCGCGAGCGGGATCCACGGTCTGGCTGATGAAAACGAAGATATTCGTGTTCATGTGGTGAGCCGGGAGCAGGCTTATCAATGGGTTGAAGAGGGGAAAATCGACAACGCGGCTTCTGTCATCGCCTTGCAATGGTTACAGCTGCACTATCAAGAGTTAAAAACTGAGTGGAAAAAATGAAGCGTTACACACCTGACTTCCCTGAAATGATGCGCCTGTGCGAAACCAACTATTCGCAATTGCGCCGCCTGCTGCCACGTAATGATGCAGCCGGTGAAACAGTGAGCTATCAGGTAGCAAACGCACAATATCGGTTAACGATCGTTGAATCGACCCGATACACTACGCTTGTCGCGATCGAACAAACGGCACCCGCGGTCACTTACTGGAGCCTGCCGTCATTGACAGTCCGCCTGTATCATGACGCGAGGGTGGCCGAAGTGTGTTCGAGTCAGCAGATCTTTCGCTTCAAAGCGCGGTATGATTATCCAAATAAAAAGTTGCATCAACGCGACGAAAAGCATCAAATTAATCAGTTTCTGGCCGACTGGTTACGGTACTGTTTAGCACATGGAGCGATGGCGATTCCGGTTTATTAGCGTCGTGAAACCTAAGGACACCATTTGGAAAGCCTGTTAACCCTTCCTTTGGCTGGTGAGGCCAGAGTCAGGATCTTACAAATTACAGACACTCACCTGTTTGCCGAAAAGCATGAAACGCTGCTGGGTGTAAACACCTGGGACAGCTATCAATCCGTACTGGATGCAATACATGCAGAGTCGCCTGAATACGATCTGATCGTCGCGACTGGTGATTTGGCGCAGGACCAATCCGCTGCGGCCTATCAGCATTTTGCTGAGGGCATCGCAAGCTTTCGTGCGCCCTGCGTTTGGCTACCGGGCAATCACGATTTTCAGCCGGCAATGTACAGCGCGCTACAGGACGCGGGGATCTCACCCGCTAAACGCGTCTTTATTGGTGAACAGTGGCAAATCCTGTTGCTGGACAGCCAGGTGTTCGGCGTTCCCCACGGTGAATTAAGCGAATTTCAGCTCGAATGGCTGGAACGTAAACTTGCCGATGCGCCTGAGCGCAATACTTTGCTGCTTCTGCATCATCATCCTCTGCCAGCAGGTTGTAGCTGGCTCGATCAGCATAGCCTGCGTAATGCCGCAGAGCTGGATAACGTGCTGGTGAATTATCCTCGTGCCAAGTATTTGTTGTGTGGGCATATTCATCAGGAACTGGATTTGGACTGGAACGGACGCCGCCTGCTGGCGACGCCGTCGACCTGTGTGCAGTTTAAGCCACACTGTTCCAACTTCACGCTAGATACCATCAGCCCAGGCTGGCGGACGCTGGAGCTTTTTGCTGACGGGACGTTGCAGACGCAGGTACGCCGTCTGCAGGGTAATCGGTTCCACCCTGATACCGCTTCAGAAGGCTACTGATGTCTACGCTTCTTTATCTTCACGGATTTAATAGTTCTCCTCGTTCGGCGAAGGCATGTTTGCTGAAAAACTGGCTGGCGGAGCATCATCCGCACGTTGAGATGATCGTACCCCAGTTGCCACCGTATCCGGCCCAGGCCGCAGAGATGCTGGAATCGATCATTCTCGAACATGGCGGAGAGTCGCTGGGAATTGTCGGTTCCTCGCTAGGAGGCTATTACGCCACCTGGCTGTCGCAATGTTTTATGCTGCCCGCGGTGGTGGTGAACCCTGCTGTCCGACCTTATGAACTGCTGGTCGACTATCTCGGTCAAAACGAGAACCCCTACACGGGGCAGCAATATGTGCTAGAGTCACGCCATATTTACGATCTTAAAGTCATGCAGATTGACCCGCTGGAAGCGCCGGATTTGATCTGGCTGCTTCAACAAACGGGCGATGAAGTGTTGGACTACCGCCAGGCGGTGGCGTATTACGCCTCCTGCCGCCAGACAGTTATTGAGGGCGGAAACCACGCATTCACGGGCTTCGAAGATTATTTCAACCCGATTGTCGATTTCCTTGGACTGCACAGTTTCTGACGATCAATTCGAATTGCTTATTTAAACCATGACGCAAACTTATAACGCTGATGCCATTGAGGTACTCACTGGGCTTGAGCCGGTACGCCGTCGCCCGGGGATGTACACCGATACAACCCGTCCGAACCATCTTGGACAGGAAGTGATTGATAACAGTGTGGATGAAGCACTGGCGGGCCACGCAAAACGCGTGGACGTGATTTTACATGCCGACCAGTCTCTGGAAGTTATTGATGATGGCCGCGGCATGCCGGTAGACATTCACCCTGAAGAGGGCGTTCCGGCGGTAGAGCTGATCCTCTGTCGTCTGCACGCAGGCGGTAAGTTCTCCAACAAAAACTATCAGTTCTCTGGTGGTTTACATGGGGTGGGGATCTCCGTGGTCAACGCCCTGTCGAAGCGTGTGGAAGTGAACGTGCGCCGCGACGGGCAGGTGTACAACATCGCGTTTGAGAACGGCGATAAGGTGCAAGATTTACAGGTTGTCGGTACCTGCGGTAAACGCAATACCGGAACCAGCGTGCACTTCTGGCCGGATGAAAGCTTCTTTGACAGCCCGCGTTTTTCCGTTTCGCGCTTAACGCACGTACTGAAAGCCAAAGCGGTGCTGTGCCCAGGCGTTGAGATCACCTTTAAGGATGAGGTCAATAACAGTGAACAGCGCTGGTGCTACCAGGATGGCCTGAATGACTATCTGAGCGAAGCGGTGAATGGCCTGCCGACGCTGCCGGAAAAACCGTTTATCGGTAATTTCAGCGGTGAAACAGAAACCGTGGACTGGGCGCTGCTCTGGCTGCCGGAAGGCGGCGAGCTGCTGACTGAAAGCTATGTGAACCTGATCCCAACCATGCAGGGCGGTACGCACGTTAACGGCCTGCGTCAGGGTCTGCTGGATGCAATGCGCGAGTTCTGTGAATACCGCAATATTCTGCCGCGCGGTGTGAAGCTGTCGGCGGAAGATATCTGGGATCGCTGTGCTTACGTGCTGTCGGTAAAAATGCAGGATCCGCAGTTTGCCGGACAAACCAAAGAGCGCCTCTCTTCGCGGCAGTGCGCGGCATTCGTCTCTGGCGTGGTGAAAGATGCTTTCAGCCTGTGGCTGAACCAGAACGTGCAATCAGCCGAACTGCTGGCTGAGATGGCGATTTCCAGTGCCCAGCGTCGTCTGCGTGCGGCGAAAAAAGTGGTGCGTAAAAAGTTGACCAGCGGTCCGGCGTTGCCGGGGAAACTGGCGGACTGTACCGCACAGGATCTTAATCGCACCGAACTGTTCCTCGTCGAAGGTGACTCGGCGGGCGGATCGGCTAAACAGGCGCGCGATCGTGAATATCAGGCGATCATGCCGCTGAAAGGTAAGATCCTCAACACCTGGGAAGTCTCTTCCGATGAAGTGTTGGCCTCGCAGGAAGTTCACGATATTTCGGTGGCGATCGGCATCGATCCGGACAGTGATGATCTGAGCCAGCTGCGCTACGGTAAGATCTGTATTCTGGCGGATGCGGATTCCGATGGTTTGCACATCGCCACGCTGCTGTGCGCGCTGTTTGTGAAACACTTCCGTACGCTGGTGAAACACGGTCACGTCTATGTGGCGCTGCCGCCGTTATACCGTATCGACCTCGGTAAAGAGGTGTATTACGCGCTGACGGAAGAAGAGAAAGCGGGCGTGCTGGAGCAGTTAAAACGCAAGAAAGGCAAGCCGAACGTGCAGCGCTTTAAAGGTCTGGGTGAAATGAACCCGATGCAGCTGCGTGAAACCACGCTGGATCCGAACACTCGCCGCCTGGTGCAGCTCATCATCGATGACGAAGACGATCAGCGTACCAACGCAATGATGGATATGCTGCTGGCCAAGAAGCGTTCTGAAGATCGCCGTAACTGGTTGCAGGAGAAAGGCGACCTGGCGGATCTCGAAGGGTAATTGACCGTGAATGCCTGGTGGCGCTGGGCTTACCAGGCCTGAGGATTGCAATATAAGCCGGATACGTCTGTTTATGGCGTTATCCGGCAAATCGACAATCTTAAATGCCAGACTCCAGAATACGAATACTCATGTCCAGCACGTCGCCTTTCACGGCTTCGCTATAGGCTTTCATATGCGGTGTCTGCAAATGCGCTTCAAGATGCGCAATGCTTTCCCACTGTTCAACCATCACGATTGAGTCCGGGGCTGTGGTCTGAAAACTGACGCCAGCAGCATGATCGACCATCGGCGCGTAGCCGTGGCAGCCTTCTTCTTTCAATACGGTTGGAACGATTTTAGCGAATTGATCCAGTACCGCCTGGCGGTGATGTTGACCTGGACGTGTACGGATTTCTGCAATAACGGTAAGCATGGTTAACTCCTTCTAATTCCAGGTTACCAGTTAACCAAAAATTTCGTTCAGATGCTTGCGATATTCTGCGATATAACGCGGGACGTCCGGCATTTTAATCACGTCATTGGTGATAAAGGTCGGCAGCGCTTCCATTCCCAGGAACTGGTTTGCTTTATGGAACGGGAGATAAACGCCATCAACGCCAACGCCATGGAAGAACTGATCTTTTTCAGTGAAAGCTTCCATCGGTGCGTTCCAGGTCAGTGACAGCATGTATTTTTTGCCCTGAATCAGCCCACCGGAGCCGTATTTTTTAGACGCATCTGAACGCGTGCGACCATCGCTGGCGTACAGCGTACCGTGACCTTCGGTAAACACGTCATCAATGTATTTTTTCACGGTCCACGGCGCACCCATCCACCAGCCAGGCATTTGCCAGATAACCACATCGGCCCAGACGAAGTTCTGTACTTCATCAGGAATGTCATAGTCGCTGTCGGCGCGCACGATTTTAACATCATGCCCGAGGTCGCGCAGAAGGCCATCCGCGACCTCGGTCAGGGTGTCGTTTAACTGACCGTTGGAGTGGGCGAATTTTTTCGCACCATTGATAATCAGAATGTTGCTCATTTTGTGTCCTCAGGGAAATACGTTTGAAGACGATTTTACCCCTACCAGCGACGCGGTGAAATTAGCAAAATGTGCAAAGTCTTTTGCTATTTGAGCAATAATAACGCAATTACCAACTGACCTTCGCTTCAAAGCCACCTTGCGGAGCGTTGCCAAACGAGGCTGACATTCCATGCAATATTGCGATACGGCGGACAATCGATAGGCCAAGACCGCTGCCGGTCACGCTTTGTCCCGGTGGACGATAAAAGCGTTCCCCGATGTGCGTCAGGACCTCTGGCGCAACGCCAGGACCATTATCCTTGACGCTAAAATTACGGGCGTTGAGCGTCACTTCCACAATGCTACCCCGCGGGCTGTAGCGGATCGCATTATCCAGCAGATTTCGTACCATCAGGCTCAGTAACAGCGGCTGTCCTGTGCGCATGATGTTATGCGCGTTAATCTGCAAACGCACGTCGATGTGCGCCTGCTGGGCTGGATGGTAGATATCCATCACCGCGGATTGCAAAAGCTCCTCCAGCGAGATTTCCGCCACATCCTGAAGATTGTCGAGGGAGTCGAGGCGTGAAAGCGTTAGTAACTGATCGACCAGCCGGGTGGCGCGTTCAATTCCCGCATGCAACTGTACCAGCGCTTTTTCCCGCGTTTGCGGGTCGTCGTCTGACAGTTGCACCACTTCCGTTTGTACTTTAAGCGCGGTCAACGGGCTGCGCAGCTCGTGGGCAGCATCAGAAGTGAAGCGCCGTTCGCGGACCATCATGGAATGGGTGCGGGTAAACAACTGATTGAGCGATTCAACCAACGGGCGTACTTCGCTTGGCACACCTTTCGGGTCGAGCGGCTCTTCCGATTCCGGTGAGCGCCAGCGCAGAGCCTGCGCCAGTTTTTTCAGCGGCCTGAGTTCACGGCTAATCATGACCACCAGGATTAGCAACATCAGCGGCAGCGCAATCAACCACGGTGTTAACTGGGCGGTGACGATCGACAGCGCCATATCCTCTCGATACTCCCACTCCTGGCCTACCACAATGCGGTATTTGCCGTCAGCGGAATTCAGCCACAGAAAACGCCATGCGTCGTTGTCCCCCTTGAGTTGGCCATCGGTAAAGCCTTCGTGGGTGTAGCTGTAGGGAATATCCTGGCCGTTGTCGCCATCGTGCAATACCATTTTGCCGTCGATGGTGAAGATGGCAAACGTCAGCGCGTCGTCATCAATATGGCCGTGCTTGAGCTTCTTCGGCGTGCGAGCCATATTGCTTGAGGTGGTGACGTCGCTGATATCCAGCGTACTGAGCCGCTTGGCGAACAGCATCAGTTGGGTATCAAACAGCTCATCGACATTGTCGGTGGTCTGCTTCCAGGCTACAAAGCTGGAAACGGCCCAGGTTGCTGATGCCAGAATCAGAAAAATAAGCGTTAGCCTGACGCGCAGGCTGAGGCGTTGTGTGAGTTTCATGCGTCACCCAGGGTGTAGCCAATGCCATGCACGGTACGGATAAAGTCGCTGCCGAGCTTACGGCGTAAGTGATGGACGTGTACTTCAATCGCATTGCTGGAGACGTTTTCGTCCCAGGTATACAGTTTTTCTTGAATCAGTTTGCGGGGCAGGACGCGACCCTTATTGCGCATCAGCAGCTCCAGTAGAGCGAACTCTTTGGGTTTGAGAGACAAAGGCTCATCTGCCGACGTGGCAACCAGCGCGCCGGGATCAAGCGTCACCTGGCCATGGCGCAATATGTTGCTCGCCTGGCCGCTGGCACGGCGCACCAGCGCCTCCAGCCTGGCGGCAACTTCGATCAGCGCAAAGGGTTTGCACAGATAGTCATCCGCGCCGAGACGCAGACCCTCAACGCGTTCCGCCAGCGCGTCGCGAGCGGTCAGAATCAGCACTGGCTCCTGCTTCCCGTTGGCTCGCCATTCGCGCAAGATCTCCCGTCCGTCGATGCCTGGCAGCGTCAGGTCGAGGATCACCGCATCATAAGGGGCGCTGTAGAGCGCTTCTTTCCCCTGGCGACCCTCGGTAAACCAGTCGATGCTGAAACCCATTTTACTCAGACCTGTTTTCAGGCCGTCGCCGATCAACGTGTCATCTTCGATCAGTAAAATACGCATATGTTCTTCCCTGCAGCCGCTCTCATTAGCGTCAGTAAACCTTGTGACTACAGCCTCTGTACAGCAAAAAAAGTATCTTTTTTTGCCTTAAGAACTTGTTAAGGATTAACTTATTTAATAGTCGTAAACCAAAATGAAAGGGAGACATGACGATGAAAAAATTAGCTGCAATGGTTGCTGTAATGGCACTGTGTTCCGCACCTGTTCTGGCAGCGCAGCAGGGCGGTTTCTCTGGACCGACAACCACCACGCAAAGCCAAAATGGCGGATTTGTCGGCCCGAATGGTAGCAGCGCGACGGTAGAAAGCGCCAAATCACTGCGTGATGACACTTGGGTTACCCTGCGCGGGAACATCGTTGAGCGTATTTCCGACGACCTGTATGTGTTTAAAGATGCGACTGGCACGGTGAATGTGGATATCGACCACAAGCGCTGGAACGGCGTAACCGTCACACCACAGGATGTGGTTGAAATCCAGGGGGAAGTGGATAAAGACTGGAACTCCGTTGAAATCGACGTGAAACAGATTACCAAAGTTGCCAAATAATCCCCATCAGGGCCGCACTCGTGGCCCTTTTCTTTGTGACTCAACACGCCAGATAGGGTAGTATCTGCGGCAATATTGCCCTTCAATAGAGGGGTACAAAGTTGAGGAACCACGATTAATGAGCGATATGGCAGAGCGCCTGGCGCTGCATGAATTCACGGAAACCGCCTATCTGAACTACTCCATGTACGTCATCATGGACAGGGCGTTGCCGTTTATTGGCGATGGTTTGAAACCCGTTCAGCGTCGCATCGTGTACGCGATGTCCGAACTGGGGCTGAATGCCAGCGCCAAATTTAAAAAATCCGCCCGTACCGTCGGTGACGTACTGGGTAAATACCACCCACACGGCGACAGCGCTTGTTATGAAGCGATGGTGCTGATGGCGCAGCCGTTCTCTTACCGTTATCCGCTGGTCGACGGGCAGGGGAACTGGGGGGCGCCGGACGATCCGAAATCCTTCGCGGCGATGCGTTATACCGAATCCCGCCTGTCTAAATATGCGGAAGTTCTGCTGGGTGAACTTGGCCAGGGAACGTCGGACTGGGTGCCAAACTTCGACGGCACCATGCAGGAGCCGAAGATGCTGCCTGCGCGTCTGCCAAATATTCTGTTGAACGGCACGACCGGTATTGCCGTTGGTATGGCGACGGACATTCCGCCGCATAACCTGCGTGAAGTGGCGAAAGCGGCGATTACCCTGATTGAGCAGCCGAAAACGACGCTGGATCAGTTGCTGGACATCGTGCAGGGGCCGGATTACCCGACCGAAGCGGAGATCATTACCTCGCGGGCAGAGATTCGTAAGATTTACGAAAACGGACGTGGCTCCGTACGTATGCGCGCGGTATGGACGAAAGAAGACGGCGCGGTGGTGATTTCCGCACTGCCGCATCAGGTTTCCGGGGCAAAAGTGCTGGAGCAGATCGCCGCTCAAATGCGCAATAAAAAGCTGCCGATGGTAGACGACCTGCGCGACGAATCGGATCACGAAAACCCGACCCGTCTGGTGATTGTCCCGCGCTCCAATCGTGTGGATATGGAGCAGGTGATGAACCACCTGTTTGCCACCACCGATCTGGAAAAAAGCTACCGCATCAATCTGAATATGATCGGTCTTGATGGTCGTCCGGCGGTGAAAAATCTGCTGGAGATCCTCACCGAATGGCTGGCGTTTCGCCGCGATACCGTACGTCGTCGCCTGAACTATCGTCTGGAAAAAGTGCTTAAACGCCTGCATATCCTTGAAGGTTTGCTGGTGGCGTTCCTCAACATTGACGAAGTGATCGAAATTATTCGTCATGAGGATGAACCTAAGCCCGAGCTGATGTCGCGGTTTGGCATTTCTGAAACCCAGGCTGAAGCCATTCTTGAGCTGAAATTGCGCCACCTTGCCAAACTCGAAGAGATGAAAATCCGCGGCGAGCAGGATGAGCTGGCGAAAGAGCGCGATCAGCTGCAAGGCATTCTGGCTTCTGAGCGTAAAATGAGTAACCTGCTGAAGAAAGAGCTGCAGGCTGATGCCGAGGCCTATGGCGACGAACGCCGCTCTCCGCTGCAGGAACGTGAAGAAGCGAAGGCGATGAGCGAGCACGACATGCTGCCGTCAGAGCCAGTGACCATTGTGCTGTCTCAGAGTGGTTGGGTGCGTAGCGCGAAAGGCCACGACATTGATGCGCCGGGATTAAGCTATAAAGCGGGCGACAGCTTTAAGTCTGCGGTGAAGGGTAAGAGCAACCAGCCAGTGGTGTTCGTGGACTCGACCGGACGCAGCTACGCCATCGACCCGATTACGCTGCCGTCGGCGCGTGGACAGGGTGAACCGCTGACCGGGAAGCTCACGCTGCCGCCGGGCGCGACGGTTGAGCACATGCTGATGGAAGGCGACGATCAGAAACTGCTGATGGCATCAGATGCGGGTTACGGTTTTGTCTGCACCTTCAACGACCTGGTAGCTCGTAACCGTGCTGGTAAGGCATTGATTACGCTGCCAGAAAATTCGCGCGTTATGCCGCCGGTTGTGATTGAAGATGAAACCGATATGCTGCTGGCAATCACCCAGGCCGGTCGCATGTTGATGTTCCCGGTAAGCGATTTGCCGCAATTGTCAAAAGGCAAAGGGAACAAGATTATCAATATCCCTTCAGCGGAAGCGGCGAAAGGTGAAGATGGCCTGGCGCAGCTCTACGTGTTGCCGCCACAAAGCACGCTGACTATCCACGTCGGTAAGCGCAAAATTAAACTGCGTCCTGAAGAGTTGCAGAAAGTGACCGGCGAGCGTGGCCGTCGCGGTACGCTAATGCGTGGTCTGCAGCGTATCGATCGCATTGACATTGACTCGCCTCGACGCGCCAGTCACGGCGACAGCGAAGAATAACGCTACCGTCCGGCTCTCCCTGTTTTAGCCCGGGGAGAGCCAACGTTAAAAATTCCCGTGAAACCGTTGTTTATTCGTGCGTTGCGATTAACAATACGCTTTTCCAGAGAGCCGCCCTTAACAAAGCCCTAACCTGATACTGCGTGATGAATCAGGTGACGTAAAATGCCAGGCTCTTAGGCCTCAGAGGTTGTTATGCTATATATTTTTCGTTTAATCATTACTGTTATTTACTGCGTTCTGGTCTGTATTTTCGGTTGCATATACTGTCTGTTCAGCCCACGAAATCCAAAACACGTCGCAACGTTCGGTCATATGTTTGGCCGCCTGGCTCCCCTTTATGGCCTGAAGGTTGAGTGCCGCATGCCGGCAGACGCGCAGAACTATGGTAATGCTATCTATATTTGTAATCATCAGAACAACTATGACATGGTTACCGCTGCGAATATCGTTCAGCCGCCGACGGTGACAGTAGGCAAAAAAAGCCTGTTGTGGATCCCATTCTTCGGGCTGCTGTACTGGTTAACCGGCAACCTGCTGATTGACAGAAACAACCGTACCAAAGCGCACAGCACCATTGCGGCGGTGGTGAATCATTTCAAAAAACGTCGTATTTCTATCTGGATGTTCCCGGAAGGAACGCGCAGCCGTGGTCGCGGTCTGCTGCCGTTTAAAACCGGCGCGTTTCATGCGGCGATTGCGGCGGGTGTCCCGGTTATTCCGGTGTGCGTTTCAACTACCTCGAACAAGATAAAACTCAACCGACTCAATAATGGTCTGGCGATTGTAGAGATGTTGCCACCGGTAGATATTAGCCATTTTGGGAAAGATCAGGTTCGTGAACTGGCAGCGCATTGCCGTACGCTGATGGAACAAAAAATCGCAGAACTCGATAAAGAAGTTGCTGAGCGGGAAGCCGCCGGTAAGGTTTAATCCGCGCAATTCGGGTTTGTTACAGGAAAAGATTTCCTGCGTGTTAATCGCCAGTTTTTCATGGAGTTTATATGTCATTCAGTCGGCGTCAGTTCATTCAGGCATCGGGGATCGCACTGTGTGCAGGTGCTGTTCCGCTGAAGGCTAATGCTGCCGGTCAGCAACAACCGTTACCCGTACCTCCGCTGCTGGAGTCCCGTCGGGGGCAGCCGTTATTTATGACGCTGCAACGCGCCCACTGGTCCTTCACGCAAGGCACGCGCGCACCTGTCTGGGGGATTAACGGTCGCTACCTGGGACCGACGATCCGCGTCTGGAAAGGGGATGACGTCAAACTTATCTACAGCAACCGTCTGACTGAAAATGTCTCGATGACTGTCGCTGGATTACAGGTGCCAGGTCCGCTGATGGGCGGCCCGGCGCGCATGATGTCCCCTAATGCAGACTGGGCACCAGTGCTGCCGATTCGTCAGAATGCCGCTACGCTGTGGTATCACGCCAATACGCCAAATCGTACTGCCCAGCAGGTTTATAACGGTCTTGCCGGAATGTGGCTGATTGAAGATGAAGTGAGTAAATCACTGTCTATTCCCAACCACTACGGCGTGGATGATTTTCCGATCATTATCCAGGACAAGCGTCTGGACAACTTTGGTACGCCGGAATACAGCGAACCCGGCAGCGGTGGTTTTGTCGGTGATACGCTGCTGGTCAACGGGGCGCAAAGCCCGTATGTCGAAGTCTCTCGCGGCTGGGTGCGTTTGCGTTTGCTGAACGCTTCAAACTCGCGTCGTTACCAGTTGCAAATGAGCGATGGCCGCGCGCTGCATGTGATTTCCAGCGATCAGGGCTTTTTACCTGCGCCCGTTTCGGTGAAGCAGCTCTCGCTGGCGCCTGGCGAGCGCCGTGAGATCCTGGTGGATATGACTAACGGAAATGAGGTCTCTATCACCTGTGGTGAGGCGGCCAGCATTGTCGACAGGATCCGCGGATTCTTTGAGCCTTCCAGTATTCTCATCTCCACGCTGGTATTGACGCTGCGCCCGACCGGTCTCCTGCCGCTGGTGACCGACAGTCTGCCAATGCGCCTGCTGCCAACGGAAATCCTCAGTGGTTCACCGATTCGCAGCCGTGATATCAGTCTGGATGACGATCCCGGCATCAACGGTCAGCTGTGGGACGTCAACCGCATGGATATTACCGCTCAGCAGGGCTCCTGGGAGCGCTGGACGGTACGAGCGGATATGCCTCAGTCTTTCCATATCGAAGGCGTCTCGTTCCTGATCCGTAATGTGAATGGCGCAATGCCGTTCCCGGAAGACCGGGGCTGGAAAGATACCGTCTGGGTCGACGGCCAGGTTGAATTACTGGTCTACTACGGACAACCTTCCTGGGCTCATTTCCCGTTCTACTTTAACAGTCAGACGCTGGAAATGGCGGATCGTGGCTCGATCGGACAGATGTTGGTGAACCCGGCGCCGTAATGCGCCGGAGTTTCCGTTACGCCCGCCAGAACATGCGCGAGAACAGGATCAGAATGGGGTAAATCTCCAGACGCCCCATGATCATGGCCGCGCACATCAGAAATTTTGCCTCCTCGTTTAAGGTGCCAAACGTCGTTGCGGTGATGCCAAATCCCAGCCCCATGTTATTGATGCAGGCGGCAACGGTGGCGAATGAGGAGAAGAGATCGTAGCCCATCAGATTGAGCGCCCAGATAAAAAAGCTGGTAAATAAAACGTAGAGAAAGAAAAAGCTCCATACCGAACGCACTACTCGGTCGCTTACTACGTTATTGCCCACTTTGATATTCAGCAGGGCGCGAGGATGCGCGAGCTGGTGTAACTCCTGACGGCATTGCTTGAACATAATCAAAAAACGCAGCACCTTAATCCCCCCGCAGGTCGAGCCGACACAACCGCCGAAGAAACTGGCGCTGAGCAGCATGAATATCGTGTGCGAAGGCCACTGCGCATAATCCGCCGTCGACAGGCCATTATCTGTCAGCATCGAACTGGCCAGAAAAAAGGCATGCACCAGGCTGTCCGTTATCCCGTACATACCCGCCCGCCAGACCTGCCAGGTGGCGATCAAGGTGACAACCAGCGCAATAAGCAGAAAGAAACGCAGCTCGGCATTACGACGAAAGGGCTTAAAGGTACGTTTCACAATAGCTACGTACCAGAGGGTGAAGTTAAACGCAGACAGCAGTGAAAACAGTCCGGCGACTAACTCAATAGCGTGGCTGTTATAAAAACCGATGCTCTCACTACGGGTGGAAAATCCGCCGAGAGAGACCGTCGACAGCCCGTGGCATAAGGCATCGAAAAACGACATCCCGGCAACCCAGTAGGCCAGAGTACAAATAAGGCCGAGAATGACGTAGGTCAGCCACAGCGTACGTGCGGTATCAGCAAGCCTTGGCGTGAGGCGTTCTTCTTTAAAGGGACCTGGCATTTCAGACTGATACAGCTTCATACCACCAATACCCAGCAGGGGTAATACCGCCACGGCAAGGACAATAACCCCCAGGCCGCCAATAAAATTGAGCTGAGCCCGATAGTACAGATACGATTTCGGCAAGGCGCTGATGTCGTCAATCACCGTAGCGCCAGTGGTGGTTATCCCGGAAACCCCTTCGAACAGGGCATCGGCAAAGGAGAGATTTAAGCCATCGTCCATCCACATCGGCATGGCGCTGATAAACGAAAACAGCAGCCAGAACAGGACGATAATGACGAAGCCATCCCGGGTTCGTAGTTGAATTCCTGCATGTTTGGTTGCCAGCCACGCTCCACTGCCGAGGGTAAAGAACGTCATAAATGTGCTGAAAAAGGCGAAAAAGCTCCGCTCTTTATTTAACAGAGCAATGGCCATCGGCGGCAGCATGGAGAAGCTGTAGAGAAGAACCAGAAATCCGCACAGGTGAACAACTACCCGTAACTGGGAAATATGCAGTGAATCGTTGAGTCGCAATGAAAAATCCCCCGCCGAAAAAGAGTTATCTCAGCTGGCCGGCATGGTGTTAATTATGAATGATAAAAATGGGCGTCGTAAAATTTAACAATTTAAATCACTTTCTACTTGTCTGACTCAGACTCCACTTCATTTCTTGCCGACATACAGCGTATAATCCCCGGCCTTTGATTATTTTTTTACCATTTTTGGAAGCACTATGAGCGCAATATCCCTGATCCAGCCGGACAGAGACCTTTTCTCCTGGCCGCAGTACTGGGCTGCCTGTTTTGGCCCGGCACCATTTTTGCCGATGTCACGCGACGAAATGGACCAACTTGGCTGGGATAGCTGCGACATCATTCTGGTTACCGGCGATGCATACGTCGATCATCCCAGCTTTGGCATGGCAATTTGCGGCCGTATGCTGGAAGCGCAGGGCTTTCGTGTTGGGATTATCGCCCAGCCGGAGTGGAACAACAAAGACGATTTTATGCGTTTGGGTAAACCGAACCTGTTCTTTGGTGTAACCGCGGGCAACATGGATTCGATGATCAACCGTTATACCGCCGATCGCCGACTGCGCCATGACGATGCTTATACGCCAGACAACGTGGCGGGCAAACGCCCGGACCGCGCGACGCTGGTCTATACCCAGCGCTGTAAGGAAGCATGGAAAGATGTGCCGGTTATTCTCGGCGGTATTGAGGCCAGCCTGCGCCGTACCGCGCACTACGACTACTGGTCTGATACCGTTCGTCGCTCCGTGCTGGTGGATTCAAAAGCCGACATGCTGATGTTCGGTAACGGCGAACGTCCGCTGGTGGAAGTGGCGCATCGTCTGGCGATGGGTGAAACTATCGATCAGATCCGCGACGTGCGTAACACCGCGATTATGGTTAAAGAAGCGCTGCCGGGCTGGAGTGGGGTGGATTCCACGCGTCTCGACACGCCGGGCAAAATTGACCCGATCCCGCATCCATACGGCGAGGATTTGCCGTGTGCCGACAACAAACCTGTCGCACCGAAAAAGCAGGAAGCGAAAGCGGTAACTGTACAGCCGCCGCGCCCGAAACCGTGGGAAAAAACCTACGTGCTGCTGCCGTCCTTCGAAAAAGTGAAGGGCGATAAAGTGCTGTATGCACATGCGTCGCGTATCCTGCACCACGAAACCAACCCAGGCTGTGCGCGCGCGCTGATGCAGAAGCATGGCGATCGCTACATCTGGATCAACCCGCCAGCCATTCCGCTCTCTACCGAAGAAATGGACAGCGTCTTTGCGCTGCCGTACAAGCGCGTGCCGCATCCGGCGTATGGCGACAGCCGCATTCCGGCCTATGAGATGATCCGTTTCTCGATCAACATTATGCGTGGCTGTTTTGGCGGCTGCTCGTTCTGTTCGATCACCGAGCATGAAGGCCGCATTATCCAGAGCCGCTCTGAAGATTCGATCATCAATGAAATCGAAGCTATTCGCGACACCGTTCCGGGCTTTACCGGCGTGATTTCCGATCTCGGCGGCCCAACGGCGAACATGTATATGCTGCGCTGTAAGTCACCGCGTGCGGAGCAAACCTGCCGTCGTTTGTCATGCGTCTACCCGGATATCTGTCCGCATATGGATACCAACCACGAGCCGACGATTAACCTCTATCGCCGTGCGCGTGATTTGAAAGGCATTAAAAAGATCCTTATCGCTTCAGGTGTGCGCTATGACATCGCGGTTGAAGATCCGCGCTATATCAAAGAGCTGGCGACCCACCACGTGGGCGGCTATCTGAAGATTGCGCCAGAGCATACTGAAGAAGGCCCGCTGTCGAAGATGATGAAGCCGGGGATGGGCAGCTACGATCGCTTTAAGGAATTGTTCGACACCTACTCTAAACAGGCCGGTAAAGAGCAGTACCTGATCCCGTACTTTATTTCTGCGCATCCTGGGACGCGTGACGAGGATATGGTGAATCTGGCGCTGTGGCTGAAGCAACGTCGTTTCCGTCTGGATCAGGTGCAGAACTTCTATCCATCACCATTGGCGAACTCCACAACCATGTATTACACCGGGAAAAACCCGCTGGGTAAAATTGGTTACAAGAGTGAAGACGTGGTGGTGCCGAAAGGTGATAAACAGCGTCGTCTGCATAAAGCGCTGCTGCGTTACCACGACCCAGCCAACTGGCCGTTAATCCGCCAGGCGCTGGAAGATATGGGGAAAAAGCATCTGATCGGTGGTCGTCGCGAATGTCTGGTTCCGGCGCCTACGCTGGAAGAGATGCGCGAAGCGCGTCGCCAGAACCGTCATACCCGTCCGGCGTTGACCAAGCACACGCCTGTGGCGCATCAGCGCCAGACGCCCGCCGCGAACAAAAAACGTGGGAAAGTAGCTGGGCGCTAATCTGTCTTGCCCGGGAGTGAAATGTTTACCGGGCCTGAAAGACCGTCGGCCGGATAAGGTGCCATCTGGCAGAAGTGCTCAGTAATTATGCCTCACGAATTCTGGCCGCTAATGCGGCCAGTTTTGCATCATCCGCCCGTTCACGATCGTGTGACGACAGATATCCTTCATACTGCTCGAAAAATTGGTTCTGCTGCGATTCAATCGGCTTCCAGTGGGGCAGATCTGTGCACGTGGTCTACGTCGAAATTCAAATCAGTAAAGGCCCGACAAGAGGTCGGGCAGGAGAGAAGGGGTTAACCGCCGAACTGGTCCGGGTCTGGTCCCAGACGTTTGCCCTGATCGAGCTTTGCGATTTCGCCTAATTCATCTTTATCCAGGCGGAAGTCCCAGACGTTAAAGTTTTCTGCGATACGCGCAGGAGTGACTGATTTCGGAATAACCACCAGGCCGCTATCCAGATGCCAGCGGATGACAATCTGCGCCGGTGATTTGCCATATTTCTCCGCGAGATCGCGGATGATCTTTTGATCAAAGACGTCTTTGCCGCCCTGCGCCAGCGGGCTCCAGGATTCGGTCTGGATTTTATGCGTTGCGTTCCAGGCGTGCAGTTGGCGCTGTTGCATAAGCGGGTGAAGTTCTATCTGGTTAATCACCGGTGGTACGCCGGTTTCATCCATCAGTCGCTGGAGATGATTGACCTGAAAGTTACACACGCCGATGCTCTTAATCAGCCCTTCTTTTTGCAGATCGATCATGCTTTCCCACGCTTCAACGTAGTGGTCGATCGCCGGAACCGGCCAGTGCATCAGATAAAGATCGAGGTAATCGAGCTGGAGTTTCTCCATGCTTTCGAGCAAGGCTTCCCGAGGACGTTTCTGGTCATCATTCCATAGCTTGGTGGTGATGAATAACTCTTCCCGCGGTACGCCCGCATCGCGTATTGCTTTGCCGACACCTTCTTCGTTTTTGTACGCCGCAGCGGTATCAATTGAGCGATACCCCACTTCCAGCGCTTTATGAATGGCAGTGATGACCTCTTCGTTACTTGCCTTCCAGACCCCCAGGCCCAGTTGCGGCATGACGTTACCATCCTGTAGTTTAATAATGGTTGGACCGGTCATAATTCCTCCCCTGAATTGAGTTTACCGAGGCAAGCCCCGGTAAGTTAGGTGTGACTTAAGTCTGGCCTATCCTCGTCATACTTCAAGCTGCATATGCGTTGGCTTTATTACGCGGCCCATCCATGAGCCTCACCCTTTCAGGTCCGCTGCAAGCAGCGTTCAAATCTGCTCCCGGCAGGTTTGTCGTTTCACCCCCAGTCACTGACTTATGTAAGTTCCTGGGGATTCTCTCCTTTGCCGCCTTTATGCAACTCGAATTATTTAGAATATAAATACCCAAAAATGAAAGGCGGAGGTGAAAAAACCTTAGCGGGCAGCTTCGTAAATCCGACGGCTGACCTCGAGCGTAATGTCCTGATGTTCGCCCAGTTTCGTACCGCCGTGCGCTTGCAGTTTTTCCAGTAGCGCCGGGATGGAGCTACCGTCCAGGCCGTAGTCAGACAGACGAGTCGGTACGCCCATTTGTTCAAAGAAAGCGCGGGTTGCGGCAATAGCGGCGTCGATGCGTTGGTCATCGGAACCTTCGGTGATATTCCAGATACGCTCTGCGTATTGCAGCAGTTTGGCACGTTTGGTATCGCGTTTTTCATTCCACAGCGCTGGCAGAACGATAGCCAATGTTTGAGCATGATCCAGACCGTGCATTGCGGTCAGTTCGTGGCCCAGCATATGCGTTGCCCAGTCTTGTGGTACGCCTGCGCCAATCAGACCGTTCAGCGCCTGGGTTGCCGCCCACATAACGTTCGCACGCACGTTGTAATTTTCCGGCTCCTGCAATGCTTTCGGGCCTTCTTCTACCAGCGTAAGCAGAATACCTTCAGCAAAGCGATCCTGAATTTTCCCGTCAACCGGATAAGTCACATACTGCTCAACGGTATGTACGAAGGCATCTACGACGCCGTTCGCAACCTGACGCGGCGGCAGGGTATAGGTGTAAACCGGATCCAGCACGGCGAATACCGGCTGCACAAATGGGGTCATAAAGGCCAGCTTATCGCCGGTGGTTTTACGCGAAATGACCGCGCCGGAGTTAGATTCAGAGCCGGTTGCTGGCAGGGTTAATACGGAGCCCATCGGGATAGCGCTTGTTACGTCGTTGCCGTGGGTTTCCAGAATGCGCCATGGATCGATGCCGTCAGCGTATTGTGCCGCAGCCGCGATGAATTTGGTGCCATCCAGCACCGAACCGCCGCCTACCGCCAGCAGGAACGTCACTTTCTCATCACGCACGATTTTTACCGCGTTCATCAGCGTTTCATAAGACGGGTTCGGCTCAATACCGCCAAACTCCAGCACGTCCAGGCCTTTCAGCGCATCCTGAACCTGTGCCAGGACACCGGTTTTTTTCACGCTACCGCCGCCATAGGTAACCAATACGCGAGCATCCTGAGGGATTTGATCGCGCAGCTCAGCAATCGCACCTTTACCAAACAGAATGCGGGTTGGGGTATGGAGATTAAAGTTGTTCATTGCTCGTTCCCTTATGTGGGTAAAAAAAAGAGGGCAGGAGAGTGTCTGCCGGATGATGAACATTGTGGTCGTCAGCCGCGCTGCTCTCAATGCTCATTTCTGCCGATGTCTTGCCCATTTCTACAGACTGCTGGAGAAAACGGATAAATCTGCGCATTATGTCAGGGTTGCAAACCGATGATGAAATGGTGCTCTATGAACCGTGATGAGATCTGCCTTCTGCTGACAGATAAAATTAAGCAGCTGAAAAACAATGAAAATAAACTCAGCGAACTGCTGCCAGATGTCCGCCTGCTGCACGGCACTGAGCCGGCAGCGCGTACACCGGTAATGTATCAGCCAGGAATCATATTTCTCTTTTCGGGACATAAAATTGGTTATATCAATGAACGTGTATTTCGTTATGACGCCAACGAATACCTGTTGCTAACCGTACCGCTACCCTTTGAATGTGAAACGTATGCAACGCAGGAGGTTCCCCTGGCCGGTATCTACCTGAATGTCGATATTCTGCAATTGCAGGAGCTGTTGATGGACATTGGGGAAGATGAGCTGTTCCAGCCCGCCATGGCGGCCAGCGGGATCAACTCCGCGACGCTTTCTGACGAAATACTGTGCGCCGCTGAGCGCCTGCTGGATGTGATGGAGCGACCGCTGGATGCGCGTATTCTGGGGAAACAGATTATTCGCGAGATCCTCTACCATGTGCTGACCGGGCCGCGCGGCGGCGCATTACTGGCGCTGGTCAGTCGCCAGACGCATTTCAGTTTGATAAGCCGGGTGCTGAAGCGCATTGAAACCAAATACACCGAAAATCTCAATGTCGAACAGCTGGCGGCAGAAGCGAACATGAGCGTGTCGGCGTTTCATCATAATTTTAAAGCGGTGACCAGCACGTCGCCGCTGCAATACCTGAAGAGCTATCGTCTGCATAAAGCACGGATGATGATGATCCACGACGGGATGAAGGCCAGTGCGGCTGCCATGCGCGTCGGCTATGAGAGCGCATCGCAATTCAGTCGGGAATTCAAACGTTTCTTTGGCGTAACGCCGGGGGAGGATGCAGCCAGAATTCGAATGATGCAGGGGAGTTAAACTTGCTCAGCGCTGGCCTGATAAGCGAAACGTCATCAGGCGAAAATGCCGGGGGAACCCCGGCCTACGGTTAATGCTCAGGCGCTACAGTATTTTTTTTTAATCACTACAAACAGGGTTCCCAACAGACCCGCGGTTAACAGGGCAATCGGCAGGATCATTAAAAAGGTCATCACCTGATCTTCATGGCGTTTGACGAACGGGATCATGCTCAGCGCATAGCCAAAGCCGGTGACGACGGTGACCCACAGCAGACCGCTCAGCCAGTTAAAAAACTGGAACCGACGGTTTGGCAGGCCCGAAATTCCCGCCATTGTTGGCAGCAAGGTACGAACGAATGCCAGGAAACGCCCAGCCAGCAGTGCCATCAGCCCGTGTTGGTCAAACATGCAGGTAGCGCGCTGATGATATTTATCAGGTAATTGCGCCAGCCAGCCTTTTACCGTCCGTGTGTTGCCCAGCCAGCGTCCCTGAATGTAGCTCAGCCAGCAGCCCAGACTGGCTGCGGCAGTCAGAATAGCTATGGTAGGTATAAAACTCATCACGTCCTGAGCGATCAGCGCCCCTGCCAGCAATAACAGGCTGTCTCCGGGTAAAAAGGAGGCAGGCAGCAGGCCATTTTCTAAAAACAGTGTGGCGAACATTACGAAGTACACCACGCTCACAACGTGCGGATCCGCCAACGCGGCAAAATCGTGTTGCCAAAGCGCGGAGACAATATCTTGAATGACTACCATGGACTTTCCTGTGGAACAGCGTTTATGTGTGGATTGTACTCCTGAATTGTCCGGGATGCCTTGATCCCGGACGCAACAATTGCAGACTTTTCCACCAGAAGTGTCTGCATATATGTCCATCTATGGCAATTTTACTCGATTCGGGCAAATCCTGCGGCCAAATCGGCAATCAGATCGTCAACATTCTCTAAACCGATATGCAAACGGATGAGCGTTCCACTGAAGTCCACCTCGCCTTGGGGACGGATTGCCGCAATGTGTTCCGGCTGATTAGCGAGAATCAGCGACTCAAAACCGCCCCAGGAGTAGGCCATGCTGAACAGGCTGAAGTGGTCGAGATACGCGGCCAGCTCTTCATGATTTAGTTTCTTATTCAATACAAATGAGAACAGTCCGCTGCTGCCGGTGAAATCACGCTTCCAGAATTCGTGGCCTTTACTGCCGGGCAGCGCGGGGTGGTTCACGCGGGCGACCTGCGGATGGCTGGCCAGCCACTCGGCGACCTTTAAGCTGCTTTCATGATGTTGGCGCAGGCGAACGCTTAGCGTACGCAGTCCGCGGCTGGTCATATAGGCGGTATCGGCGTCCAGCATTTGCCCCATCAGATAGGCATTTTCGCGCAGTTGATCCCAGCAACGGGCATTAGCTACCGCAGTGCCGACCATGGCGTCGGAATGGCCAATCAGATATTTGGTGCCAGCCTGAATAGAAATGTCGATGCCAAAATCCAGCGCTTTGAACAGCACTCCGGCAGCCCAGGTGTTATCAATTATGATGATCGCATCCGGCGCGACGCTTCTGACGGCGGCAACAATAGCAGGAACATCATGTACTTCCATGGTGACAGAGCCGGGAGATTCCAGAAATACGACTTTAGTGTTCGGCTGTATGTGCTTCACAATATCGGCACCAACCAGCGGATCGAACCATCCGGTGGACACGCCGAGTTTGCCGAGAATTTTGGTGCAAAAATCCTGGCTGGGTTCATAGGCGGTGTTGGTCATCAGCACATGATCCCCTTGTTCCACAAAGGCGAGGATGGTGTTGGCAACGGCCGCCGCGCCGCAGGGGAATAACGCACAACCCGCGCCGCCTTCCAGTTCACACATTGCCTCCTGCAGGGAAAAATGCGTCAAGGTTCCGCGACGTCCATAGAAAAGCGCACCGTTAGCACGGTTGTGCGTAGCCTGCTTTTTGGCCTCTACGGTGTCAAACACTAGCGAAGAAGCGCGCTGGATCACGCTATTTACCGCGCCCAGCGTGTACTTTTTACTGCGTCCTGCGTGAACGAGTTTGGTTTCAAGTTGCTTATCTGCCATGTCGTCTTACCTGTTTTTATACGTCTGGATGTCTAAACTACCATGAATCAAAGATGACGCATCCTGCAGAACGGTCATACAGTAGAAAATAATCTCAAAATGCTTCTGGTGACTTTTTTACTGCGTAAGCGCAAGGAAAAGAAACCAAAGGTGCGGCAATATGTAAATAGTAATGAGAACGACTATCAATTCGACGTCGTTTTGATATCATTACGCTCAGATTTTGTGATTTGCGTCCTGGAGATACAGAGTGGGTAATAATTTGATGCAGACGGATCTTTCCGTCTGGGGTATGTATCAGCACGCCGATATCGTGGTTAAGTGCGTGATGATTGGGCTGATTTTGGCATCAGTGGTCACCTGGGCTATCTTCTTTAGTAAGAGCCTTGAGTTCTTTACTCAGAAACGCCGCCTTAAGCGTGAACAGCAACTGCTGGCGGACGCCCGCTCTTTAGACCAGGCAAATGAGATTGCTGCAGGATTTGATGGCAAAAGCCTGGGCGCACAGTTGATTTACGAAGCGCAGAACGAACTGGAATTGTCAGAAGGCAGCGACGACAACGAAGGTATTAAAGAGCGTACCGGCTTCCGTCTGGAGCGTCGTGTGGCGGCGGTAGGTCGTCATATGGGACGTGGTAACGGCTACCTGGCCACCATCGGGGCTATCTCTCCATTTGTGGGTCTGTTCGGTACCGTATGGGGCATCATGAATAGCTTCATCGGGATTGCACAAACCCAAACGACCAACCTGGCCGTTGTTGCGCCGGGTATCGCAGAAGCACTGTTAGCGACGGCGATCGGTCTGGTCGCGGCAATTCCTGCGGTTGTTATCTACAACATTTTCGCACGTCAGATTGGCAGCTATAAAGCGATGCTGGGCGATGTCGCGGCACAGGTACTGTTGCTGCAAAGTCGCGATCTGGACCTGAACGCTAGCGCTTCTGCCCATCCGGTACGTGCTGCGCAGAAATTACGTGTAGGATAATGTTCCATGGCAATGAGCTTTAATGAAAACCTGGACGATAACGGTGAAATGCATGAAATCAACGTGACGCCGTTTATCGATGTTATGTTGGTTTTATTGATCATCTTTATGGTGGCCGCACCGTTGGCAACGGTGGATGTGAAGGTGAATCTCCCGGCTTCCACCAGCACGCCGCAGCCGCGTCCGGAAAAACCGGTTTACCTGTCTGTTAAAGCCGATAAGAGTATGTTTATTGGCAACAATCAGGTGACGGATGACACCATGATTAGCGAATTAAATACGCTGACCGATGGGAAGAAAGACACCACGATTTTCTTCCGTGCGGATAAAACCGTCGATTATGAAACCATGATGAAAGTTATGGATACGCTGCATCAGGCGGGTTTCCTGAAGATTGGTCTGGTCGGTGAAGAGACCGTGAAAGCGAAGTAATCCTGATTGCCGGGTAATGGTTGTTGCCTTACCCGGCCTTCCTCTCCTGATTTAACTCTCCCCACACGCCCTTATCTGTCCTCATCCAGTGCGACTGCCGTTATCCTGGTGGGTTCGTAGTTCCCTTCAGACAGTTTACGCGTCAGGCGTAAGGTGGCTGTTTCTCGCTGGAGTATATGCTGGTATGTGCTCTCCAGCCGGGCCATGATTTTGTCCCGTAGTTCTGGTAGCTGCTCCATAATGGCTTCAATCGCGGCGCCATAGATCTCTTCTTTAGCCTGCAGCGCATAAATTTCGCGACGATTTTGCCATTTCATCCGCACCAGCGCGGCGGGAATAGAGACCATCTCCTGGGCAACGCTTTCCAACGTCGCATTTTTATTGGCAATCAATACGGCCAAATTTTGCTTTAAGACAAACTCATCGCTTTTATGGTCATCTAAAGCCAAATAAACATTATTATCCTCAACATCTTTCATTTTATTTCTCTTCCAGAGAATAAAAAATAGGATCGCTGGTCTCACGCGTAATTAAATTAAGCCAAATTTTATTGCCCTGTTCATTTACGCTGGCTGTTTTTGTCGATAAAATTTTACTTAATTCTTGAGCGTTAATGTCGCCTTCCGCTTGTAGTGAATTGAGCAGGCGAGTGAAGGACTCAATTTTCGCGGCACGAAACAGGCGCTCTTTTAAATGGCGATCGCACTCTTCAAATAACATATTGCGCGCCTGGCCGTTAGCGGTAGAGCTAATCAAAATATCGGGTTCGTAATCGCTTAATGTTCTCTTTCCCTGAGTCAAATTTTCACTATTATCTGTGGGACTGGTATTAGTAGATGAGCTGGATAAGTGAAAACGAGAGGGAACAAGATGCTCGGGAAGCATGTTGAAATATCCTTTGATGCCAATGATATGTTGTTCTAAATAAACCAGGCTGCGTTGACAATAGCATGGCGTAATTTTAAAATCAAAAAAAATGGAGCCAGTATATGAACAGTATATTTTATTCTGTTATTACCCTGCTATTGCTTACCTGCGGGGTACTTTTGTTGATGCGCAGTGCAAATAAAAACCGATATGCAGAAAATGGGCACTCTGAAAACCAGCCGGAAATGCTGAGTAAAGAAGAGGGGGAAGATCATTTTTCGGTACTGATGAATTCGATTACCCCAGTATGGTATTGGCGCGTTAATCACGAATATATCGATTTTATCCACTCAACGATCAAGCGGATGACAATGGTAGAGCTAAATGAGACGCCAGGGCTATTTGATGCACAGCGGCGTTGTAGCGATCTCAACTCTGCGGTGTATAAATATTACGACAATATAAAAAAGCGCTGTCTGAGCGGTGAGAAAGTCCCGCATGCCGATCTGGATGTGCTTAACTTACGCCAGTGCTTCAGGGAGTTCAGTCTGGAGGCTTATCCTGCGCTTGTCGCGCTGGTGTGGCCGGAATTTCAACGTCCAGAGATCTAAGCGGAAGAGGTGTGAAGGGATTGGCTGGCCCTGTTACGTGCCGGGGAGGCTAACGCCGCTTCCCGGCACAGAGTTACAAACGGCTATTTGTCAGATGAGGCCTGCCACAGGTTCAGTTTACCATCCGTGACATGCTTATCGATCTGCGCCAGTTCTTCGGCGCTGAACGTCAGGTTAGCCAACGCCTGAACGTTCTCCTCCAGTTGCTCCGGTCGGCTGGCGCCAATTAATACCGACGTCACCCGGTTGTCTTTCAGCAGCCAGCTTAAGGCCATTTGCGCCATCGACTGTCCGCGCTGTTGCGCCATCTCATTGAGCAAACGCAGGCTGTTAAGGTTTTCTTCCGTCAGCATATTTTCCGTCAGCCCACGAACTTTTTTCCCTTCACGCTGCATGCGTGAACCTTCCGGAATGCCGTTGAGGTATTTCCCCGTCAGCAGCCCCTGGGCCAGCGGCGTAAATGCGATGCAGCCCATGCCGTTGGATTCCAGCGTATCCAGCAGACCGCTGCTGTCTACCCAACGGTTAAGCAGGTTGTAAGAAGGCTGGTGGATCAGCAGCGGAATTTTCCATTCCCGCATCAGCTCGGCCATTTTCTGCGTACGCTCCGGGGAATAGGATGAGATGCCGACATACAGCGCTTTACCGCTTTGCACCGCATGGGCCAGCGCTGAGGCGGTCTCTTCCATTGGCGTATTTTCGTCAACGCGGTGCGAGTAGAAGATATCGACATAGTCGAGGCCCATGCGTTTCAGGCTCTGGTCGAGGCTGGCGAGCAGGTATTTGCGCGAACCGCCAGAACCGTATGGCCCTGGCCACATGTCATAGCCTGCCTTGGTGGAGATGATCAGTTCATCACGATAGTGTGCAAAATCCTCGCGCAGTAATCGGCCAAAATTCTCTTCTGCGCTGCCCGGAGGCGGCCCGTAGTTATTGGCTAAATCAAAATGCGTGATGCCTAAATCAAATGCTTTACGCAGCAGAGCGCGCTGTGAATCCAGCGCCTGAACGTGCCCAAAACTGTGCCACAAACCCAGCGATAGCGCGGGTAAACGTAAACCGCTGCGCCCGCAGTAGCGATAGAGCATCTGCTCGTAACGTTCAGGATTGGCAAACCAGTCCATGAGATCTCCTTAGTGCAGGTGAATTTCGAAACAACGTTTCTATTCTAGCGGGTTCATGATGAATATCCCGTTCACCAGGTCACACTGGAATGAAAAACTGGGCAAAAACAGACCACTGTGCTTTGCTTAAAAAAACATCGATCTGGAGTGCTGCCATGCCGCGTCTAACTGCCAAAGACTTTCCGCAAGAATTGCTCGACTACTATGACTATTACGCTCATGGCAAAATAACGAAACGCGAGTTTCTCAATCTTGCTGCGAAATATGCAGTCGGTGGTATGACGGCGCTGGCATTATTCAATGTGTTGAAACCCAATTATGCCCTCGCAACGCAGGTGGAGTTCACCGATCCTGATATCCTGGCGGAATACATGACTTATCCTTCACCTGAAGGGCATGGTGATGTGCGTGGGTATCTGGTTAAACCTGCGAAAGCGACGGGGAAAGTTCCGGCGGTAGTGGTGGTGCATGAGAATCGTGGGCTGAATCCGTATATTGAGGATGTGGCACGGCGGGTGGCGAAGGCGGGCTATATTGCACTCGCGCCTGATGGATTAAGTTCAGTAGGGGGCTATCCTGGCAATGATGATAAAGGTCGGGAGTTGCAGCAGCAGGTTGACCCCGTAAAGCTGATGAATGACTTTTTTGCCGCCATTGAATTTATGCAGCGTTATTCAGGCGCGACGGGAAAGGTGGGTATCACCGGATTTTGCTACGGTGGTGGCGTATCGAATGCCGCAGCCGTTGCTTTTCCTGAACTGGCCTGCGCAGTGCCTTTTTATGGGCGTCAGGTTCCTGCATCAGATGTCCCTAAAATCAAAGCGCCTTTATTACTGCACTATGCGCAATTAGATACCCGAATTAATGAGGGATGGCCTGCCTATGAAGCGGCGCTCAAAGCCAATAAGAAAGTCTATGAGGCATATATCTATCCCGGCGTTAATCATGGTTTTCATAATGACTCGACACCGCGTTATGATAATGCTGCCGCTGATTTGGCCTGGGAGCGTACTCTTGCATGGTTTAACAAATATTTACGATAGAAAACAAGGGATTATTTAATGCTTCAGGTTAATTATCTGAATAATAATGCTAGCTAATTTCATTAGCATTCATGTTGATATAGTGTAAATAATATTGGATGCACTTAAGAAAGTAAAAAAATAAAGAATGCATTATATCTTCTCTGTTGCCTGCCGATAACAAGGATAAGTATCGCCTGATGGCGAATTCCTCATCAACGGCAAGGAAATTATTATGCGTTTGCTGAAAAACTTCACTATTCGTATTGTCATGTTGGCAATACTGGGACTTTTTTGCCTGCTCTGGTCTGGCGTGGGTTTATTCAGTCTTCATTCTTTATCAAAAATATCTGAAGGCAATGATATTGACCGTCATCTTGTCCATCAGATGACGGTGCTCAGTCAGGGGAACGATCAGTATTTTCGCTTCGTAACGCGCTTAAGTCGCGCCATGGATGTCAAAATGAGCGGCGGAACGCCTGATTTTGCACCAGCGCAGCAGTCCCTGGAGAATATGAGCAAAAAACTCCAGGAGATGAAAACGTTGTCTCCGGGGCCTATGGATCCGGACGTTGCCGCGGCGGTACTGACGAAGTGGCAGGCGCTGCTGGATAACGGGGTGATTCCGCAAATGCAACTGGCGCAGCAGGGCACGCTTACGGCCTTTGCGGAGCATGCCAGCACCGTTACGCCAGCGCTGAGCCGTGAATTTGGCGCCAGTGCCGAACGTTTTAACGCCACGGCAGGTGAGCGGCTTGATACCACGCGTGTCATGGTCGATGGCAAAACGTCTATCATCAGGACGCTAATTATTACCGCCGTGGTCCTCGGTATTGCTCTCCTGTTCTTCACAGATCGTTACCTCGTCGCCATGATGGTGAAACCCCTGGGACGTATCCGCCAGCAGTTCCAGCAGATTGCTCAGGGCGATCTCAGCCATCCAATCGAAGATTTTGGCCGTAACTGCGTGGGCCAACTGGTGCCGTTATTGTGCGCGATGCAGGACAGCCTGCGCGAAGCCGTCAGTACAATTCGCTCAGGTAGTGACAACATCTGGCGAGGGGCTACGGAAATTTCCACCGGCAATAACGATCTCTCATCGCGTACTGAGGAGCAGGCTGCGGCGCTGGAAGAGACCGCTGCCAGCATGGAGCAACTGACCGCAACGGTAAAACTGAACGCCGAAAATGCGCGTGAAGCCAGCCAGCTTGCCGATACGGCGACAGAGACGGCAGGTAAAGGGAGCAGCCTGGTTTCAGAAGTGGTTGAGACGATGGACGGCATTGCCGCCAGCTCTAAACAGATCGCGGAAATTACGTCTGTTATTAATAGCATTGCCTTCCAGACCAATATTCTGGCGCTGAACGCGGCAGTTGAAGCTGCCAGAGCAGGTGAGCAGGGGCGTGGTTTTGCCGTTGTTGCCGGTGAGGTGCGTAACCTTGCCAGCCGTAGCGCCGGGGCGGCGAAAGAGATTGAGACGCTGATTGGCGAATCGTCGCGTCGCGTCGATCAGGGCGCTCGACTGGTTAAAGAGACGGGATTAACCATGGAGGCGATTCTGCGCGGAGCCACCGAAGTGACCGTTATCATGAAGCAAATTGCTTCTGCCTCAGAAGAACAGAATAAGGGCATTTCGCAGGTGAGCGTGGCGATCACGCAGATGGACAGCGTAACGCAACAGAACGCCGCGCTGGTAGAGCAAGTTTCCGCCGCGGCTGTGGCGCTTGAACGGCAAACGGAGGAGCTGCAACGCTCGGTACAACAGTTCCGCCTTTCAGCAAACGATGTGCAGTACGCCGCCGCCAGTACCGCTTCCCCTTCAGCAGACAGCAAAACGCCTGCGGCCGCTAAAAAGGATGAATGGGTGTCCTTTTAAGCGGGCATAAAAAAGTACGTGATACCTCTGGTCTTTGCTTAAAAAATCGCTATATAATTTGTTATATAGCGATTGGAGGTTATGCATGGACAACCATTTTGGAAAAGGCTTGATGGCCGGATTAAACGCGTCAAGTGCGGATAGCGCACGCACGGCGGCCAATTTTTGTGCTGATTATAAACGCGGTTTTGTGCTGGGATTTTCTCATCGAATGTTTGAAAAAACGGGCGATCGACAGCTCAGCGCGTGGGAAGCGGGGATCCTCACGCGTCGCTATGGGCTGGATAAAGAGATGGTTATGGATTTCTTTAAAGAGAACCAGTCCAGTACAACAATTCGTTTTTTCATGGCTGGCTATCGTCTCGAAGCTTGATCCGAAAGGGGTATTATCTTGCTTTAATTAATTACACTATTGACCTACGCCTTCGTTTTGTTGCTCCGCCGAAGTATTATAATGCACATAACCATATAAAAAGTGTGGTAAATGGCGCGCCGATCGCAATATGCAACATGCGAAAGGTGCAAAATAAAAGCCAGGTCTTCGCAACGGAATAACTATAAAATGACTGGAGATAACTCTCTCATCAATTCGAACGGCATCAATCGCCGTGATTTCATGAAGCTTTGTGCAGCACTGGCCGCTACCATGGGGCTCAGTAGCAAAGCCGCCGCAGAAATGGCCGAATCAGTTTCTCGTCCTCAGCGTCCACCGGTTATCTGGATTGGTGCGCAGGAGTGTACGGGTTGTACTGAATCGCTACTTCGCGCGACACACCCTACAGTGGAAAACCTCGTTCTGGAGACAATCTCTCTGGAATACCATGAGGTACTCTCTGCCGCCTTCGGCCACCAGGTCGAAGAGAATAAACATAACGCTCTGGAGAAGTACAAAGGGCAATATGTTTTGGTTGTAGATGGTTCTATCCCACTGAAAGACAATGGTATTTACTGCATGGTTGCCGGTGAGCCGATCGTAGATCACATCCGCCGGGCCGCAGAAGGCGCTGCCGCTATCATTGCCATCGGCTCTTGTGCCGCGTGGGGTGGTGTTGCTGCTGCTGGCGTTAACCCAACGGGTGCCGTCGGCTTGCAGGAAGTTCTGCCAGGCAAAACCATCATCAACATCCCCGGCTGTCCTCCGAACCCGCACAACTTCCTTGCAACGGTCGCGCATATCATCACTTACGGTAAGCCGCCGAAGCTGGATACCAAAAACCGTCCGACATTTGCCTATGGTCGTTTGATTCACGAACACTGCGAACGTCGCCCGCACTTCGATGCAGGTCGTTTTGCTAAAGAGTTTGGCGATGAAGGTCACCGTGAAGGCTGGTGCCTCTACCATCTGGGCTGTAAAGGACCAGAAACCTACGGCAACTGCTCAACGCTGCAATTCTGCGATGTTGGCGGCGTGTGGCCGGTGGCTATCGGTCACCCTTGCTACGGCTGTAACGAAGAAGGTGTCGGTTTCCATAAAGGTATTCACCAGCTTGCTCATGTGGAAAACCAAACACCGCGTTCCGAGAAACCTGACGTCAATATGAAAGAAGGCGGCAATATTTCTGCCGGGGCGATTGGGCTGCTTGGTGGCGTAGTAGGACTGGTTGCCGGTGTCAGCGTGATGGCGGTTCGTGAACTGGGGCGTCAGCAGAAGAAAGATAACGCTGACTCACGGGGAGAATAACCGTGAACAGACGTAACTTTATTAAAGCAGCCTCCAGCGGGGCATTGCTGTTGGGCGCTGCGCCGTCCATCAGCCATGCGGCTGCAGAAAACCGTCCGCCGATCCCTGGTTCTCTTGGGATGCTCTATGACTCGACGCTGTGCGTAGGCTGCCAGGCCTGTGTCACCAAGTGTCAGGATATCAACTTCCCGGCGCGTAACCCGGAAGGCGAGCAGACCTGGTCGAACAACGACAAACTGTCACCGTATACCAATAACATCATCCAGGTGTGGCGTAGCGGAACAGGTGTCAACAAAGACCAGGAAGAAAACGGCTACGCATACATTAAGAAGCAGTGCATGCACTGTGTCGATCCGAACTGTGTCTCCGTTTGCCCGGTCTCCGCGCTGAAGAAGGATCCGAAAACCGGCATCGTCCACTATGACAAAGATGTTTGCACGGGCTGTCGTTACTGCATGGTCGCCTGCCCGTACAATGTGCCTAAGTATGACTACAACAACCCGTTTGGTGCGCTTCACAAATGTGAACTGTGTAACCAGAAAGGTGTTGAGCGTCTGGATAAAGGCGGTTTACCGGGTTGTGTTGAAGTGTGCCCTGCCGGTGCGGTGATTTTTGGTACGCGTGAAGAGCTGATGGCTGAGGCGAAAAAACGTCTCGCGCTGAAGCCTGGCAGCGAATACCACTATCCGCGTCAGACGGTGAAAGCAGGCGATACCTATCTGCATACGGTACCGAAGTATTACCCCCATCTGTACGGCGAGAAAGAGGGTGGTGGTACACAGGTTATGGTACTGACGGGCGTTCCTTACGAGGATTTGGATCTGCCGAAACTGGATGATCTTTCAACCGGTGCGCGTTCCGAACATGTTCAACATTCCTTGTACAAGGGCATGATATTACCCCTGGCTGCGCTGGCGGGCTTAACCGTGCTGGTTCGTCGTAACACGAAAAACGACCATCACGATGGAGGAGACGATCATGAGTCATGATCCTAAACCGCTGGGCGGAAAAATAATCAGCAAACCGGTCATTATTTTTGGGCCGCTTATCGTCCTGTGTATGCTCCTGATCGTGAAACGTCTGGTCTTCGGATTGGGCTCAGTCTCCGATCTGAACGGCGGTTTCCCATGGGGTGTATGGATCGCGTTTGACCTGCTGATTGGTACCGGCTTCGCATGTGGTGGCTGGGCGCTGGCGTGGGCGGTGTATGTTTTCAACAGAGGACAATACCATCCACTGGTACGTCCGGCGCTGCTGGCGAGTCTGTTTGGCTACTCGCTGGGTGGTCTGTCGATCACCATTGACGTCGGTCGTTACTGGAACCTGCCGTATTTCTACATTCCGGGCCACTTCAACGTGAACTCGGTACTGTTCGAAACGGCGGTTTGTATGACCATCTATATCGGCATCATGGCGCTGGAATTTGCTCCGGCTTTGTTTGAACGTCTGGGGTGGAAAGTCTCTCTCAAACGTTTGAATAAAGTGATGTTCTTTATTATTGCCCTTGGCGCGCTGCTGCCAACTATGCACCAGTCTTCAATGGGGTCATTGATGATTTCTGCGGGCTATAAGGTGCATCCGCTATGGCAAGCTTATGAAATGTTG
Organism: Citrobacter sp. RHBSTW-00986; assembly: GCF_013783065.1. NCBI lineage: Bacteria > Pseudomonadati > Pseudomonadota > Gammaproteobacteria > Enterobacterales > Enterobacteriaceae > Citrobacter > Citrobacter sp. RHBSTW-00986. Next base: position 799,281 of record NZ_CP056200.1, read on the forward strand.
CCGCTTTTCTCCGTATTAACCGCTTTTATTATGGGCTTCTCGATCGTCATCTTTGAAGGCTCGTTGGTACAAGCCGGGCTGAAAGGTAATGGTCCGGACGAGAAAAGTTTGTTCATCAAGCTGACGAATACCATCAGTGTGCTGTTGGCGATTTTCGTGGTCCTGCGCTTTGGCGAACTGATCTATCGCGACAAGCTGTCCTATGCGTTCTCAGGCGATCTTTACTCCCTGATGTTCTGGATTGAAGTCGTGCTGATGGTCTTCCCGCTGGTGGTGCTGCGCGTCACTAAGTTGCGTAACGACTCGCGCATGCTGTATCTGTCTGCGCTGAGCGCATTGCTGGGTTGTGCGACATGGCGTCTGTCCTATTCGCTGGTGGCGTTCAATCCTGGTGGTGGCTACCACTACTTCCCGACCTGGGAAGAACTGTTGATTTCTATTGGTTTTGTGGCTATTGAGATTTGTGCATACATCGTACTCATTCGTCTACTGCCGATACTTCCTCCTTTAAAACAAAACGATCAAAATCGTCATGAGGCGAGCAAAGCATGAGCCAGAGAATTACTATTGATCCGGTAACCCGTATTGAGGGTCATTTACGCATCGACTGCGAAATCGAAAATGGCGTGGTATCTAAAGCATGGGCTTCCGGTACCATGTGGCGCGGCATGGAAGAGATCGTGAAAAACCGCGATCCGCGCGATGCCTGGATGATTGTGCAGCGTATCTGTGGCGTTTGTACTACCACTCACGCTATCTCTTCCGTTCGTGCAGCAGAAAGCGCGCTGAATATTGATGTTCCGGTGAACGCACAGTATATCCGTAACATCATTCTGGCCGCGCACACCACGCATGACCACATTGTTCACTTCTATCAGCTCTCTGCGCTGGACTGGGTGGATATCACCTCTGCACTGAAAGCAGACCCAGCGAAAGCGTCTGCCATGCTGAACGGCGTGTCCTCCTGGCACCTGAACAGCGCAGAAGAGTTCACTAAGGTTCAGAACAAGATCAAAGACCTTGTTGCCAGCGGTCAGTTAGGCATTTTTGCCAACGGTTGCTGGGGTCACCCGGCAATGCAGCTGCCGCCAGAAGTGAACCTGATTGCGGTCGCTCACTACCTGCAGGCGCTGGAATGCCAGCGTGATGCTAACCGTGTTGTGGCGCTGTTGGGCGGTAAAACGCCGCACATTCAGAACCTGGCGGTAGGCGGGGTTGCTAACCCAATTAACCTCGACGGCCTTGGCGTGCTGAACCTCGAGCGCCTGATGTATATCAAGTCCTTTATCGATAAGCTGAGCGACTTCGTTGAGCAGGTTTACAAGGTTGATACCGCGGTTATTGCTGCGTTTTACCCTGAGTGGCTGGAACGTGGTCAAGGTGCGGTTAACTATCTGAGCGCACCGGAATTCCCGACTGACGGTAAAAACGGCAGCTTCCTGTTCCCGGGTGGTTACATCACCAATGAAGATCTGTCGACCTATCGTCCGATCACCTCTCACTCCGATGAGTACCTGATCAAAGGGATTCAGGAGAGTGCGAAACACGCGTGGTACAAAGACGAAGCGCCGCAGGCTCCGTGGGAAGGCACAACGGTTCCTGATTACACCGGTTGGTCAGATGATGGCAAGTACTCCTGGGTTAAAGCACCGACCTTCTACGGTAAAACGGTTGAAGTGGGTCCGTTGGCCAACATGCTGTGTAAACTGGCGGCCAAACGCGAGTCTACCCATGCCAAGCTGAATGAAATCATCGCGATTTACACCAAACTGACCGGTAAAACTATCGAAGTGTCACAGCTGCACTCTACGTTGGGCCGTATTATTGGCCGTACCGTTCACTGCTGTGAACTGCAGAACGTTCTGCAGGATCAGTACAATGCGCTGATTGTGAACATCGGCAAAGGCGACCACACCACCTTCGTGAAACCGGATATCCCGGCAACGGGTGAATTTAAAGGTGTCGGTTTCCTCGAAGCGCCGCGCGGTATGCTGTCTCATTGGATGGTGATCAAAGATGGCATTATCAGCAACTACCAAGCGGTAGTACCGTCAACCTGGAACTCTGGCCCACGTAACTTTAATGATGAAGTGGGACCGTATGAGCGCTCGCTGTTAGGTACGCCGATTGCCGATCCAAACAAACCGCTGGAAGTGGTTCGTACCATTCACTCCTTCGACCCTTGTATGTCATGTGCGGTGCATGTGGTGGACGTTGATGGGAACGAAGTGGTCTCAGTTAAGGTTCTGTAATGCGGATATTAGTCTTAGGGGTCGGCAATATTTTGCTGACCGACGAAGCCATCGGAGTACGTATCGTTGAGGCATTAGAACAACGGTACGTCCTGCCAGACTTTGTTGATGTTCTGGACGGTGGTACGGCTGGGATGGAGCTTCTCGGTGATATGGCGAACAGAGATCATCTGATCATTGCTGACGCCATTGTGTCGAAGAAAAACACGCCAGGAACGCTGATGGTCCTGCGGGATGAAGAGATCCCGGCGCTGTTTACCAACAAAATCTCACCGCACCAGCTTGGTCTGGCCGACGTATTGTCGGCCCTGCGTTTCACCGGCGAGTTCCCGAAAAAGCTGACGTTAGTCGGTGTTATTCCGGAATCGCTGGAGCCGCATATCGGACTAACGCCAACGGTTGAAGCGATGATTGAACCCGCGCTTGAGCAGGTTCTTGCCGCGCTTCGCGAATCAGGTGTTGAAGCGATCCCGCGGGAGGCGGCTCATGTCTGAGGAGTTTGTCGGTTTTCAGACGGCCCCGAAGATGCAAATTCAGGCCGCGTTTGAAGAGGTTGCCCGGCGTTCAATGCACGATCTCTCTTTCCTGCATCCGAACATGCCGGTATATGTCTCTGAATTTACGTTGTTTGAAGGACAGTGGACGGGGTGTATTATCACGCCCTGGATGCTCAGCGCACTGATTTTCCCCGGACCGGACCAGATCTGGCCGGTGCGTAAAGTCAGCGAAAAAATCGGACTGCGTCTGCCGTATGGCGAGATGACCTTTACCGTTGGTGAACTGGAGGGCGTATCGCAATACCTTTCCTGCTCACTGATGTCGCCGCTTTCGCACAGTATGTCGGCGCAAGAAGGCATGCGTCTGACTGACGATTGCGCGCGAATGCTGTTATCGCTACCGGTTAGCGATCCGAATGCGCCGCAGCTAAATCGCCGCGCGTTGCTGCTGGGTCGTCGGAACTGCGAAAATGCATGAGCTGTCCCTTTGTCAGAGCGCGGTTGAGATTGTTCAACAGCAGGCAGAGCAGCACGGTGTCAAACGTGTAACCGGTGTTTGGCTGGAAATAGGGGCGCTCTCCTGCGTTGAAGAGAGCGCCGTTCGTTTCAGTTTCGACATCGTCTGTCAGGGGACGCTGGCTCAGGGTTGTGAGCTGCATATTGATTACAAGCCAGCCCAGGCATGGTGCTGGGATTGCAGTCAGGTTGTGGAAATCACCCAGCATGATGCGCAGTGTCCACAATGTCAGGGCGATCGTCTGCGGGTTGATGCTGGCGATTCACTGAAAGTGAAAAGTATTGAAGTCGAATAACCCATAGGTTGCTATGGGGCGGAGTCAGATATGTGTATTGGAGTCCCTGGTCAGGTTCTGGCCGTTGGTGAAGATATTCACCAGCTTGCGCAGGTTGAAGTGTGCGGCATCAAACGTGATGTCAATATTGCCCTGATTTGTGAAGGTGATACAGCTGAGCTGGTCGGGCAATGGGTGCTGGTGCACGTAGGGTTCGCCATGAGCATCATTGATGAAGATGAAGCTAAAGCCACGTTAGACGCACTTCGCCGCATGGAGTACGACGTCACCAGCGCGTGACAAATCCTGAATGAAATTGCCGGATAGCGGTTGCCATCCGGCAATTTATTTTAGTTCTGGCGCTTATCTTCGGTATGGGTATCGAAGTCGCTGGCGTCATGGCGTTCATGAAGCTGCTCGTTCAGCGGTCCGTTGGTGCGGTTTACAATACGACCACGCTTAACCGCCGGACGCGCTGCAATCTCTTTTGCCCAGCGTTGTACGTGCGCGTAGCTTCCTGCGTCAAGGAACTCTGCTGCGTCGTAGACGTTGCCCAGAACCACATTGCCAAACCATGGCCAGACCGCCATATCGGCAATGGTGTATTCATCTCCGGCCACAAACTGATGTTGCGCCAATTGTTTATCCAGCACGTCGAGTAAGCGCTTGGCTTCCATGGTGAAGCGATTGATAGCGTACTCAATTTTTACCGGAGCATAGTTATAGAAGTGGCCAAAGCCTCCGCCGAGGAACGGCGCTGCGCCTTGTAACCAGAACAACCAGTTCAGCGTTTCGGTGCGTTTTGCCAAATCCTGCGGCAGGAAATAACAATATTTTTCAGCCAGATAGAGCAGGATTGCGCCAGATTCGAATACGCGAACCGGTGGGTTTTGCGAGTGATCGCGTAGCGCCGGGATCTTCGAGTTCGGATTCACCTCAACAAAGCCGCTGGAAAACTGATCGCCATCGCCAATGCGGATAATCCAGGCATCGTATTCCGCGCCTTTCACCCCCTGCGCCAGCAACTCCTCCAGCATAATCGTCACTTTCTGCCCGTTTGGCGTACCCAGCGAATAGAGCTGCAGCGGATGTTTGCCAACCGGCAGCGTTTTCTCGTGGGTGGCTCCGGAAACCGGGCGGTTGATATTGGCGAATGCGCCCCCGTTCGATTTTTCCCACGTCCAGACTTTCGCGGGCTGATAGGTATTGTCTGACATATTGACCTGCCTTCTGAGTGGTTGTGTTGATGCAGTGTAGCAGTTAGGTAGAACTCAATTTAACAGATTGGGACTTTATGTCGCTTTGTGCTGAAAGGGGAAGATAAATCTAACCCGTTCATTGTACCCGGTCCGTACTCCATGAAGAGGAAATCAATGTTGGACGGAAGTTGCTACCGTATTCACCATTAAAAATTGGCGGTGAATAAGCAGTAATAATGAAAAATGGTGTTCCAGGAGTAAGCGGTTATCAGGGCCCGGCGGGTGGGTGGGGCGCGGTAAAAGCCGTCACTGCTTCGGTGTTTTCGCAAAAGGCTGTCGCCCGCGACATTATCGCGATGTTCAAAATGAACCAGGTGAAAGGGTTCGATTGTCCGGGCTGTGCGTGGCCGGACCCAGGGCACCGTGCGCCAATGGAGCTGTGCGAAAATGGCGTTAAAGCGGTCTCCTGGGAGACAACCAGTAAAAAAGCGTCACCGGAATTTTTCAGCCGTCACCCGGTTTCCACACTCTGGCACTACAGCGATTATGAGCTGGAAAATATCGGTCGTTTGACGCATCCGATGAAATACGATGCAGCATCAGATACCTGGCAGGCGGTGGATTGGGATATCGCCTTCCAGGAGATCGGCGAGCGTCTGCGCAGCTATGATTCACCCCAGCAGGTTGAGTTTTACACCTCCGGCAGAACGTCAAATGAAGCGGCGTTCCTGTATCAGCTTTTTGCCCGCGAATATGGCAGCAGCAACTTTCCTGATTGCTCAAACATGTGCCACGGACCGACCAGCGCAGGGCTAACGCCGGCCATTGGCCTTGGAAAAGGGACCGTTCAACTTGACGATTTTGACCATTGCGATCTGGTGATTTGTATCGGGCATAACCCTGGCACAAATCATCCACGTATGCTGACCACCTTACGCGACGTTGCCAAACGCGGGGCTAAAATTATCTCTATCAATCCGCTGAACGAAAGGGGGCTTGAGCGCTTTAGTTTCCCGCAAAGCCCGAAAGAGATGTTCACCGGCCAGTCGACGCAGCTGAGCAACGACTACTACCAGGTAAAAATGGGCGGTGACGCCTCGCTGCTCAAAGGCATCATGAAGGCGCTGATCGAAATGGATGAAGCGCGGATCTTACTGGATCAGCAACCGACACTCGATCATGCGTTTATCGATGAGCATACTGCTGGATATGCAGCGCTGTATGATGACTTACGTCAGCATAACTGGGCGGAGCTGGAACAGGACTCGGGCCTGACGCGCAGTCAGATGGAGGACCTGGCACACAGCTACAGTAAATCTCGTGCCACTATTATTTGTTATGGTCTGGGCATCACCCAGCATAAAAACGGTACTGAGAACGTCCAGCAACTGGTAAACCTGCTGCTGCTGAAAGGCAATATGGGTAAGCCTGGGGCGGGGATCTGCCCGTTGCGCGGTCATTCTAACGTGCAGGGCGACCGTTCCGTGGGGATCAACGAAGCGGCATCCGAAGACTTCCTGCAGCGCCTTGAGACGCATTTTTCTATCCGTGTGCCGCGTAAACATGGCCGCTCCAGCGTGGAGAGTATTCGGGCCATCGAACTGGGAGAGGCAAAAGCGCTCATTTGCATGGGTGGCAATCTGGCGGTGGCGATGCCGCAGCCGCAGCGTACCTTTGCGGCGATGAAAAATTTGGATCTGCAGGTGCATATTGCGACCAAGCTGAACAGATCGCATTTGCTGCTGGCAAAGCATAATTACCTGCTGCCTGCATTAGGTCGAACGGAGCGCGACATTCAGGCGACGGGGATCCAGTCGGTGACCGTCGAAGACTCGATGTCGATGGTCCACGCTTCCTGCGGCGCGCTGAAGCCAGCTTCCCGCTGGTTAAAATCGGAACCCGCGATTGTGGCGGGCATGGCACACGCCACTCTGCCGCTTTCGCCGATCAACTGGGAAGCGTTAACCGGGGACTACGCGCTGATCCGTGACGCCATTGAAGCCGTGATCCCGGCGTTCCACGATTACAATGCCCGTATTGCCGAGCCGGGCGGATTTCGTATGGATACGCCCGCTTCGCGCCGTGAATGGCGTACGGCGAATGGTAAAGCCAATTTTATCGTCAGCCATCAGCGGGCGGTAGAGCGAGAAAATCAGCCTGCCGATGCACTGGTTCTGGCGACGCTGCGCAGCCACGATCAATACAACACCACTATTTATGGTATGAACGATCGCTACCGTGGCATTACCGGTCGTCGGGATGTGGTGTTTTTAAGCGCTGAAGAAGCGGCGACTCGCGGTCTGAGCCAGGGAGATGTGGTCAACGTTCAGGCGCTGGACGACAGCGGCCAGCCCTGTGCGGATCGCATTATGTGCGGCTTGACGGTGGTGATTTACAACATGGCGGTGGGCTCAATAGGCGCTTATCTTCCAGAAGCGAATGTCCTGCTTTCGCTGGATGCGGTGGACACACAAAGTTTGACTCCGGCGTATAAAAGCGTACCGGTCATCCTGACAAAAGCGTAGTTCCTGCTGTGAATTTTTCGCCTCTGAGCGCCAGCCGCTGCGTTGAGGTGTATGATGATGTCGACCTCTGTCCGGTTAGTGTCGCAGAGCAGGCAATCAGAGCGAAAAATTCACGCCAACCTGCTCAGGCTGTATTGTTTTGAGGTAAGGTGCATGAGCAAAGGAACGACCAGTCAGGATGCCCCATTCGGGACATTATTGGGCTACGCCCCAGGCGGCGTAGCAATCTACTCTTCAGATTACAGCTCCCTCGACCCACGGGACTACGACGATGATGCGGTATTTCGCAGCTATATCGACGACGAATACATGGGCCACAAATGGCAGTGCGTAGAGTTCGCACGCCGCTTTCTCTTCCTTAATTATGGCGTGGTCTTCACCGATGTAGGCATGGCCTGGGAGATCTTTTCCTTACGCTTTCTGCGCGAAGTGGTGAATGACAATATCCTGCCGTTGCAGGCATTTCCGAATGGTTCACCCCGCGCGCCGGTAGCCGGTGCTCTGCTTATCTGGCAAAAAGGCGGTGAGTTTAACGATACCGGCCATGTGGCGGTCGTCACCCAGTTGCTGGAAAACAAAATCCGTATTGCCGAACAGAACGTGCTCCATACGCCGTTGCCTCCCGGACAGCAGTGGACCCGCGAACTGGAGATGGTGGTTGAAAACGGTTGTTACACCCTGCGTGATACCTTTGACGACACCACCATCCTGGGCTGGATGATCCAGACCGATGATACCCGTGACAGCCTGCCGCAGCCGGAGATCGCCAACGACTCGTTGAGAATTGGCGGCGCGCGACTGGAAGATAACGGGCAGTTTGACGGTAAATGGCTTGATGAACAGGATCCGCTGCAGAAAGCCTACGTGCTGGCGAACGGCCACGTTATTAATCAGGATCCGCATCAGTACTTCACCATTACCGAGAGTGCAGAGCAGGAACTGATCAAAGCCACCAACGAGCTGCACCTGATGTATCTGCACGCGACCGACAAAGTGCTGAAAGATGACAACCTGCTGGCGCTGTTCGATATCCCGAAAATCCTCTGGCCGCGTCTGCGTCTTTCCTGGCAGCGTCGTCGGCATCATATGATTACGGGACGTATGGATTTCTGTATGGATGAACGCGGACTGAAGGTGTATGAGTACAACGCCGATTCCGCATCGTGCCATACCGAAGCTGGTTTGATCCTCGAAAGATGGGCCGAGCGGGGCTATACAGGACAGGGACACAACCCAGCTGAAGGATTGATCAACGAACTGGCGGGGGCCTGGAAGCACAGCCGCGCGCGTCCTTTTGTCCACATCATGCAGGATAAAGATATAGAGGAAAACTACCACGCTCAGTTTATGCAGCAGGCGCTACGTCAGGCCGGGTTTGACAGTAAAATTCTGCGTGGCCTCGATGAGCTACGTTGGGATGACGCCGGTCAGCTGATTGACGGGGACGGTCGTCTGGTGAACTGCGTCTGGAAAACCTGGGCGTGGGAAACCGCGATTGAGCAGGTGCGAGAGGTCAGTGAAACGGAGTACGCTGCGGTACCAATTCGTACCGGGCATACGAATCAGGAAGTGCGTTTAATCGACGTGTTGCTGCGCCCGGAAGTGCTGGTCTTTGAACCTCTGTGGACGGTGATCCCTGGTAATAAAGCGATTCTGCCGATCCTGTGGCAACTGTTCCCACACCACCGCTATCTGCTTGATACTGATTTCACTGTTAATGAAGAGCTGGCGCAAACCGGTTATGCAGTGAAACCTATTGCAGGACGTTGTGGCAGCAACATCGATCTGGTGAGCCATCAGGAAGAGTTACTGGATAAAACCAGCGGTAAGTTTGCCGAGCAGAAGAACATTTATCAGCAGCTTTGGTGTCTGCCAAAAATTGCCGGTAAATATATTCAGGTTTGTACCTTCACCGTAGGCGGTAACTATGGGGGGACCTGCCTGCGCGGCGATGAGTCGCTGGTGATTAAAAAAGAGAGCGATATCGAGCCGCTGATTGTAGTGAAGGAAGAGTAATCTTTTTGCGAGTTCTTGATTGAAATGCGAAAAGCCGGAGTATATCTCCTAATGCTTGTCAGTTTAGCTTTTGATGGAAACCGTAATGCATAGCGTTGCGGTTTCTTTTTTACTGCCCGGGGATAATGTCTCACCCTTCCCACGGGCAGGAAAAAACTCTCCGCCATATCCAGTATCTCATTATGTAGTGGCACACTGCCCATCACTGCACCCTGATGCCATAGACGCGTCCTTGGAAACGGACAGCGATTCATTCAATAACGCCCCGATTTCTGCTCCCAGCGCGAGGTCGTCTACCTGACCAAAATATTGCTGGCGTAGGTATCCCTGCTGCTCAATTAACGTCAACGTAGGTGTACCGCGCATAGCGTAGGACAGCATGGTCTGGGGGACATCATTGTCAGGAGACGGCATATCCACCCCGACGGGGAAAGGGATGCGGTATTCTGATAGAAAGGTTTCCAGTGCCTGTGCGGTCATTACCTCATGATGTTCAAAAACCGTATGTAGGCCAATAACGGCCACCTTATCCTGTGGAAAAGTGGCGTACACACGTGAAACCTGCGGCAGTCCATGGGAAACACAGCCAGGACACAGCATCTGAAATGATTCCATTACCACGACCTTGCCGCGTAATGATTCCAGGGTTATCGGCTGTGACGTATTAAACCAGCGTTCAATTGTCAATGTTGGTGCTCGCGGATGGCGAATGATATTCATGTTAACTCCAGAACCCGCACTGTGGTGCGGGTTAATTTCCGTTACTGGTTTACTTTCCCCGGCAGCGTCAGCTTGCCAGAGGCCACTTTAAATACATCCTCGACGCAAAGTAGCGGCGCATGAACGGACGCATTAACTCGTAGCCCGGCAGTTACACCATCAAACTGGCTGGCAGTGACCACGCCAATATTATCGAACGGAACTTTCACTTCTACAGTTTCACCTGTCAGCGTAGGATTCCATCCCGGACTGTCCAACAGTACCGGCAAGCCAGGCCAGGTTTTAGGCAGCCTAGGTTTTTGTCCCTCAGGAATATCAACTACGGCCAGTGCGCCAGGCCCGCAGACCTCGTTAGGCTTCAGCACCACCCAATGGGTATGCCACAGATCGCCATCATTGTTGCGGTTACCATCGCCATTTTCATCATACAGCGGCGTATCATCCAGATCGGGATGGGATGTTACCGCCAGTGCCAGGATACCGGCCTTATGTTCAAATCCCACTTCATACGGATCGATCGTTGTCGGCCAGACATAAGAGAAAATTTCCGTTCCCGCCAGCTTACCTGTCACTGCAGGTTTGCTTTTACCTGCCTTGCCGGAAACTGCCATATGGAAGGTGGCAACATTCCCTTCGGTAGTGACTTTAGTGTGCACAATATCAAACTCAGCCAATACAGCCTTGTCGGTGCTGGTTTTAATACCGCCCTGATGAGGCTCATTGCCATGTGCACTGGCAGAGGTGGCGATAGTCATTGCTAATACAATCGCAATACGTTTCATTTTTATCCTTAAAGCAGATCTTTAATAAACGCACCAAAGTTGATGTGAAGCGGGATACCACCATCCAGTACCAGGGCTGGAACAGATTGCACACCAGCTTCGATGGCCTCATTCAGTCGGGTTTTATCATTTCCGAGATGAACGATTTCTACCGTGTATTGTGCGGGATCCAGTGCCAGTGCGATTTGGTGTTCTGCATCTACGCATACCGGGCAACCTGCATGAAAGAAAACGGCTTTTTTACTCATGATGACTTTCCTTGTGTAATATTAAATAGTATCGAGTCGACACCATTTAATATTACACACACACTGAAAATATTGTCAATATGGTTTTGAATCGATACTATTGATGACAGTAAATCCCTATCGTTAGAAAGTCTGGACGTTTGCTTATCCAGCACGTATCCCGGCAAGCAGAGGCAGGTAACTGTGACACTCTTTGATATTCTTGAACGCCTGGTGAGCCTGCAAATGGGCAGCTTTTATCGCCATCCGCAACTGAAAGGACTCCCCACAACATGGGTTCAGATTCTTTTCTATTTAACGCGATGCAATGGTTATTCCAATACGCCCGCTGCAACCACGGAATACCTCGGGCTGACTAAAGGCACGGTATCGCAGTCCCTGAATAAACTAGAGCGTGAAGGTTGGATTAGAAGAGAAAATGACGGTAAGGATAAACGGGTTGTCCATCTGGTTCTGACATCCAAAGCGAGTGAAGTGATGCATAGCATCATGCAGGAGACACTGCAGGAGCCGTGGGATTCATTAGCTTTTTCTGAGGAACAACTGAAAACAGTTTTTCTGGCCCATCTGCGGAGTATGCAGAAAAATCAGGGGGCCAGAATGTTTGGTGAGTGCCGTTTTTGCCGGTTTCATCAGTCGATAAATGGGCATCCCTGGTGTGGTCTAACAGAAGAGCCGATTCCCATGGAAAGTATCACATTAATTTGTCGTGAATTTGAGGAGCCGGAAAATAGTTGCAGCGTTAGCGCTCAGAATGAGAGAAAGGGCTAGATACTGGCTTTTGAACGGGTAAAGTGCGGACATAAAAAAATCCAGAAAATGGTATGCGCATTCTCTGCATTTTGTAGTGGAACACTGAATTTGGCCACCTGAACAGAGGTGATATGCTCACTCTGCCACGTGTTCGGGGTTCATCGCAGCAGTTAAACCCCCTGAAAAACCAGACGGCAGACGGGCTGTATTACGCGGTCAGGTTCTGGCGTTGCATAACATCAACCATGGTTTTGCTGGCGCAAGAAGTATCGTGACCATGTCAACGCTGAGAGGCTTCCGGATGAGGGCAGGCTGATTGCACCGATTGAATTTCTTGTGACTGGGGATTTGTCATCGTGTATGGCGGTTTCCCAGGCCCGTGCACTCCTGGCCGTCATGCTGAAGCCTGACAGGAGCGCCATACAGCCCTGACATTAAATGAAACGCTCTCTTTCGGGACATAAAACCGATTATGTTCCTGATGCTTTCCTTATGGCTATTGCGGTGTTTCCCACATGAAGCAAGGCTATGACTTACTGCCCCCTTTGATTTCTTTCTGATCTAAAACCATTTCCTTGAAAGCGCATTGGTGTTTTTAACTTTCTTATATTGATGTAGATCAAGTCAAGATCCATTTATCAATAATTATCCGTTCATTTTAACTACTGCGACATAAATGTTTGTTTTGTGTGCTGGTAATAGTCCATTTTACTGACATCTCAGCACTATTCACTATTAACATTTAGAGGAAAATTCCTAAGAATTTACTTAAAATAGATTAAAGATCGGTAAATTTGATCTATTGTCGATCATTGTTCTATTATCACATGTAAAGAACTTTCGTTTGAAAGATGCACGCAGTGATAAACCGAGGGATGATGAGATGGCTGATAGTTTCCAGAATGAAGTGCCAAAGGCACGTATTAATCTAAAGCTTGACCTGCATACAGGGGGAGCCAGCAAGAAAACTGAGCTCCCTCTGAAATTACTGGTGGCGGGCGACTTCAGTAATGGTCAGGAATCTGCACCACTGTCTGAGCGCAAAAAAGTTAACTTGAACAAGAATAATTTCGACTCAGTTCTTTCCGAATATTCCCCAAAAGTCAATCTGACCGTTAAAAACACGCTCGCCAGTGATGGTAGCGAAGACAATATCAGTCTGATATTCCAGAGCATGAAAGATTTCACCCCGGAGCAGGTTTCCCGACAGATCCCTCAGCTGAAGGCAATGCTTTCCATGCGTAACCTGCTTCGCGATTTAAAAGCGAACCTGCTGGACAATCAGGCTTTCCGAAAGGAGCTGGAAAAAATTCTGCTCGACCCGGCGTTAAGCGCAGAACTCCGCTCAGAGCTGTCTGCTCTGGCACCTAAACAGCCATAACGGTCACGATGATTTAACGGATTAAAAAGGAAGATGCTGATGTCTGTAAAAAATGAGAATGCGACTGGTGGCGAAAGCGTGGTGCTGGAACGTCCTGCTGCGGGCGGGGTTTATGCGTCCCTGTTTGAAAAAATCAACCTGAACCCGGTCTCTGAGCTGAGTGCGCTGGATATCTGGCAGGATGCGCAGGCGATGTCGGATGCGACTGCGGATGAGCGTCTAACGGCGGGGATGCAGGTATTTCTCGAATGCCTGACGAAAGCGGGCTCAAAAGTTGAAAAACTCGATAAAAACCTTATTGACCACCATATCGCAGAGCTGGACTACCAGATTAGCCGTCAGCTGGATGCGGTAATGCATAGCGAAGAATTCCAGGCTGTGGAGAGCCTGTGGCGCGGCGTGAAATCCCTGGTCGACAAAACTGATTTCCGTCAGAACGTGAAGGTTGAACTGCTGGATATGTCCAAAGAAGACCTGCGTCAGGACTTCGAAGACAGCCCGGAAATCATCCAGAGTGGACTGTATAAACATACATACATTGATGAGTATGACACCCCGGGCGGTGAGCCGATTGCCGCGCTGATTTCTGCCTACGAATTCGATGCCTCTGCGCAGGATGTCGCTCTGCTGCGCAATATTTCAAAAGTGTCTGCCGCAGCGCATATGCCGTTTATCGGCTCAGCCGGCCCGAAATTTTTCCTCAAGGATTCAATGGAGGAAGTGGCGGCCATCAAAGATATTGGTAACTACTTTGACCGTGCGGAGTACATCAAGTGGAAATCCTTCCGCGAGACGGACGATGCCCGCTATATCGGTCTGGTGATGCCGCGTGTACTGGGTCGTCTGCCTTATGGTCCGGACACCGTGCCAGTGCGCAGCTTCAACTATGTGGAAGAAGTGAAAGGTCCGGATCACGACAAATACCTGTGGACTAACGCCTCGTTTGCGTTCGCTTCTAATATGGTTCGCAGCTTCATCAACAACGGCTGGTGTGTGCAAATCCGTGGCCCGCAGGCCGGTGGTGCCGTGCAGGATCTGCCTATTCATCTGTACGATCTGGGCACCGGCAATCAGGTCAAGATCCCGTCAGAAGTGATGATCCCGGAAACCCGCGAATTTGAGTTCGCGAATCTGGGCTTCATTCCGCTGTCCTACTATAAAAATAGAGATTATTCCTGCTTCTTCAGCGCTAACTCCACCCAGAAGCCGGCACTGTATGACACCGCGGATGCCACGGCTAACAGCCGTATCAACGCCCGTCTGCCGTACATCTTCCTGCTGTCGCGTATTGCGCACTACCTGAAGCTTATCCAGCGCGAAAACATCGGCACCACCAAAGACCGTCGTCTGCTGGAGCTTGAGCTCAACACCTGGGTGCGCAGTCTGGTGACTGAAATGACCGATCCGGGCGACGAGCTGCAGGCTTCTCACCCGCTGCGTGACGCCAAAGTGGTAGTGGAAGACATTGAAGACAACCCGGGCTTCTTCCGCGTGAAGCTGTACGCCGTACCGCACTTCCAGGTGGAAGGCATGGACGTCAATCTGTCACTGGTTTCCCAGATGCCGAAAGCCAAGTCATAAGCTAAGGCAGGAAGCCAATGAAAACGGAACAACCGTTATGGGGCAGGGGCGTTATGGTCTCTCCCCAGCACTTCCAGCAACAGGCCGCATACGCGGCCTGGTCTGCGGAATGCATTGCCCGACTGGGCCTCTCCCATCCCTGGGGGATGATTGATGCCACTTTCGAACCGGATGCACTGAAACTGGGCCGCCTGCAGGCCCGTCATCTGCACATCCGTTTCCCCGACGGCACGCTTATCGACACGGATAATGCCGACTCCCTGCCGCCGGTGCTGGCGCTTGAGGGCGAATCACAGGAAGTGGCGGTGGTTCTGGCGCTTCCGCTACTGCGGGCAAATGGCGGCAACTGTCTTAAACCCGATGAGGTGGCCGAGCGCCCTGTGCGTTATCGCCAGCGCTGGCGGGATGTCCGTAACGCCTTTGGGGACGATACCCGTCAGATTGCGGTGATGCAGCCCGAGCTGACTCTGCGTTTCGCCCATCAGAACAACAGTGATTACCTGACCTGTCCGGTCGCCCGTCTACAGCAGGATTCACAGGGGAGCTGGGCACTCGATGAAACCTTTCTTCCGCCACTGCTGGCTCTGCAGGGTAGCCGCTGGCTGGTGACCCAGCTGGAACAGCTGATGATGCAACTGCGTGCCCGTCTGAGTCGCCTGATGGACATGCGTCGTGAAAGTAACGAGCGCATGGCCGATTTTGCCGTGGCTGACGTGTCTCTGTTCTGGTTGCTCAATGCCCTGAACAGCGCAGAACCCGTGCTCGGACAGTTTCAGCGACACCCGCAAAGTCCGCCGGAGCGTCTGTATCCGGAGCTGGCAAGGCTCGCGGGCAGTCTGCTGACCTTCTCGCTGGAACACCAGGTGAGTGCTATTCCTGTCTGGCAGCATGAGCAACTGAATAACGTCTTCCCGCCGCTCTTTGACCTGCTGGGCGACCTGCTGGAAGCCAGCCTGCCGTCGCGGGTGGTAGCGATCGAGCTTGAGCATGATGCCCGGCTTCACTTCTGGCAGGCCCGTCTGCATGACCCACGCCTGCGCGAAGGGGTGGATTACTACCTCTCCGTGCGTTCACCGATACCGGTGGCACAGCTGCAGGAACAGTTCCCGCGCCAGTGCAAGGTCGGCAGTCCGGATCATGTCAGGAGTATCGTCAATTCATCACGGGTGGGTGTGCCCCTGATGCCCCTGCGTCATGTGCCGGCCGCCATCCCACTGCGTCTGGAAAACCAGTATTTCAGCCTCGATGTCTCTCATCCTCTGGCCAGCGAAATGCTTCAGGGCGGCACCTGTATGTTTTACGTTCCGGGCATGCTCGGCGAGCTTGAACTTGAACTCTTTGCGGTACTGAGAACATGAGTGAGCCTAAACGCAGCACTGCTGCGTCGATTGATATTGATGCCCTGCTGCAGGACACCTGGCTGCAGGTGATCAGCCTGCGTCACGGTCCGAAGTTTCAGGATGGAGAAGGGCGCACGTTTTGGGAGCGCTGCATTGCTGATGTCGAACGCGTGCAGCGTGAGCTGAAAGCGGGCGAACTCGATGAAGCCAGCTGTCAGCATATTCTCACTGCATAGTGTGCGCTGCTTGATGAAGCCGTCAAAGGTCGCGGTGTGGAGGATGATGCCTGCCTGCAGTGGTATGACATTCCTCTGCAGGGGCACTTCCTTGGCACCATGGATGCCGGTGATACGCTGTGCGATCGGATGCGCGATGTGCTGCGTGAACCGGCGCCCGACCACGCTGTTGTGACCTGCTTCCAGCGGGTCATGATGCTGGGGTTTCTCGGCAGTTTCCGCTCGCTGAACGATCCGGAGCGCCAGAAACTCGTCAACGCGCTCAGTGAACATGTCACGCCGTTCAGCTATCCGCAGGCTCACCCGATACTGGCAGAAAGCCGTACCGGACGAGGAATGGGTGGTTGGCTGGCGTCATGGCCCGTGCGTATCGGCCTGAGCGTGATGGTAGTCGCCGCACTCTGGTGGGGACTGGATCACTGGTTGGATCAGACGCTGCTGACCCTGCTACCGGGAGCCGTGAAATGAGTCCTGAACAACAGCGCGGGCTTGCGTTGTGGGCCGCCCAGCTGAGTGCAGTGGTCTGCTTGGGTTTCCTGCCGGTGTCCCGACTGGTTTCTGTGCTTGTTCTGTTGGCGATGCTGGGGCTTATCCTGGCGTTCTGGTATGTCGCCAGTCGTCGTGCGGAGCATGACGTCACCCTGCGTCTGGATGACCTCCCGGAAGCCACTTATCGTCAGCCCGTGGTGTTGGTCTGTGGCGATCTGCCGCTGGCATGTATGCAGCAGTCACCGGTGCTCACTGTCACGCAGGGATGCTGGATCCGCGTGGAGGATCATCAGGATCTGGAGCAGGCAGCCCGCCAGGTACTGTGGTTGCGACCTGACTGGGGTCGCCAGCTGTCGGTGATGGTCAGCGTCTGTCCACAGAAACACGCCGACAGCGAGCGCCTTACCAGCCGTCTGCTGGCCTTGCGCTGGCAAATCAGCCAGTTGCGTAAAGAAACCGGGCATTCCGTGCCGCTGGTTCTGAATGGTCAGGTTGGCAGCGCGATGACGAATGATCTGCTCTGGCAGGCGGCTATCCCGGGGGAAGGGGTGAGGGTCTGGCGTGAATCTTCAGCGCCGAGTTCAATCGCTACATGGGTTACCACCGGTGGGTCGCCTGCGATGCAGCAACAGGTGTTGATGAACAGCCTGATGAGCTGGTTCCATCAGCACGTCAAAGCTGTCTTTATGGATAAGAACCCCGACGTTCCTGTCATTGCGCCTACCGCGGTGCTGTGGGGAATGGGACCGATCCTTGCCGGAAGTCTGGCCACATCTGCCTGGACTGCGTGGCTTTCCCGTCACACTGCGATGCAGCAGGTAGCGGGCTGGCAGCCGGTAGGAACGGACAGTACGGTTATCTCTCCCTTCCCGGATTTTATCCTGCCACTGCTGCCCGAAGGGCGAGGCCTGACGCCGCGTGGGCGAGCCTTCCGTTGTGCGCTCGGGATTTTCACGCTGGCGGCCATTGCTGCGCTGCTCAGTAGTGGCTGGAACAATCGCCAGCTGCTGCAGCGTGTGAGCTTCGATATTGCCCGCTATGACCGTATCCCGATGCATGATTTCGGACCCAAAGCCGATGCCGTTGCTGTCCTGCGTGACGATGCGGCAGAGCTGAATGATTGGGCGCGCAATGGCGTACCGGTGCGGATGGGGCTCGGTCTGTATCAGGGGGAGCGTCTGCGAATGCCTGTGCTGGATGCGATCCGTTCCTGGGTGCCTCCACTTCCGCCGCCTGAACCACAGCCGAAACCCAAACCGGTACCGAAAATTGTCCGCCTCGACAGCATGTCGCTGTTCGATTCCGGTAAATCCGACCTCAAGCCGGGCTCCACCAAAATGCTGGTGACCTCCCTGGTTGGCATCAAAGCTAAACCGGGCTGGCTGATTGTGGTGTCAGGTCACACCGACAACACCGGCAATCCAAAACTGAACCAGACGCTTTCACTTAAGCGTGCCGAAGCGGTGCGCAACTGGATGCGTGATACCGGTGATGTACCGGAAAGCTGTTTTGCGGTGCAGGGCTATGGCGAAAGCCGCCCGATCGCAACGAACGACACCCCGGAAGGGCGCGCACTTAACCGTCGTGTCGAAATCAGTCTGGTACCGCAGGCCGATGCCTGTCAGATACCGGGCAATCCCCAGGCGTCATCGGATGATGGCGCAGATAAAACTGTAATGGAGTAAATCACATGGCAATTCCTGTTTATCTTTGGCTTAAAGACGACGGCGGCGCGGACATTAAAGGTTCTGTGGACGTTCAGGATCGTGAAGGCAGCATCGAAGTTGTCGCTCAGGAGCATAACCTGTACATCCCGACCGATAACAACACCGGCAAGCTGACCGGTACCCGTATCCACACCCCGTTCCTGTTCACCAAGGAAATCGACTCGTCCAGCCCGTACCTGTACAAGGCTGTGACTACCGGTCAGACCCTCAAGTCTGCGGAATTCAAGTGGTACAAAATCAACGACGCGGGTCAGGAAGTTGAGTACTTCAACACGAAGCTTGAGAACGTGAAGGTGGTGAAGGTGAATCCGGTGATGTACGACATCAAGGATCCTTCCTACGAAAAGCACAACCATCTGGAGCAGATTGAGTTGCGCTACGAAAAAATCACCTGGACTTACAAAGACGGCAACATCATTCATTCCGATTCCTGGAACGAACGCGCCACCGCGTAAGCCTGATGCGGACAGGGTTTCCTGTCCGCATTTTTTTTGCTGAGAGCCTGTCTGAAACGGGTTTTCAGCAAAGAAAACCACAAACTGCCAGCCTGACCGTATGCGCTTTGGTCCCCTTCACGGAAAACAGCGATGGGCGGTAGCGTGTCCAGGAACCGACAAAGAGAGAGATTCATGGAAAATCCAGCCATCCTGTTGCGACGTCTGAACCCTTACTGTGCCCGTGCGATGGAAGGGGCGGCTTCGCTCTGTCAGACCCGCGCCCATGCGGAAATTTTGCCGGAGCACTGGCTGCTGAAGCTGCTAGAACAGGGGGAAGGTGACCTGACGGTGCTGGCACGCCGCTACGAGTGGGATATGGATGCACTGTGGCAGGCGTTGCTCGGCTGGCTGGATAATCAACCGCGTTCGGTTCGCAGCCGCCCGCAGCTATCCGCGGATATTCAGAAGCTGATGCAGGAAGCCTGGATGCAGGCCTCACTTGCCGGAGAGGAAAGTATCCGAAGCCAACACCTGCTGATGGCGCTGACGGAAAATCCACGACTTGCTCGCTGTGATGGTCTGTGGCCTTTGCTGACCCTGGGGCAGAGCCAACTGGAACGCCTGCGCCCGCTGCTCGACGCGCAGTCCGATGAACACCCGGAAGTACAGCAGGAAGCCGAACTGGCAAAGAGCCATGGTGGAGAAGTGGAGTTCGTCGGGCGTCCTGTCGGCGCGGAGGTAAAAGAGGGGGAACTGACCCCGGCGCTGCAAAACGCGCTGGATAAATTCACGCTCGACGTCACTGCTAAAGCGAAAGAGGGCAAGATTGACCCGGTATTCGGTCGCGACACTGAAATCCGCCAGATGGTTGACATTCTCTCGCGGCGTC
The DNA here is from genome assembly GCF_013783065.1 of Citrobacter sp. RHBSTW-00986. NCBI lineage: Bacteria > Pseudomonadati > Pseudomonadota > Gammaproteobacteria > Enterobacterales > Enterobacteriaceae > Citrobacter > Citrobacter sp. RHBSTW-00986. The sequence continues at coordinate 819,144 of NZ_CP056200.1, forward strand.
GCAAAAACAATCCGATCCTGGTCGGTGAACCGGGCGTCGGCAAAACCGCGCTGGTGGAAGGCCTGGCGCTACGAATCTCTGAGGGTAACGTGCCGGAATCGCTCAAGCCTGTTGTACTGCGCACCCTTGACCTCGGCCTGCTGCAGGCAGGGGCTGGCGTGAAAGGTGAATTCGAACAGCGCCTGAAAAATGTCATTGATGCGGTACAACAATCGCCGGTGCCCATTCTGCTGTTTATCGATGAAGCACACACCATTATCGGCGCGGGCAACCAGGCGGGCGGCGCGGATGCGGCCAACCTGCTGAAACCGGCGCTGGCGCGCGGTGAACTGCGCACCATCGCCGCCACCACCTGGTCTGAATACAAACAATATTTTGAACGTGATGCGGCTCTTGAGCGCCGCTTCCAGATGGTGAAAGTCGACGAGCCGGATGACGATACGGCCTGCCTGATGCTGCGTGGTCTGAAATCACGCTATGCCGAACACCATGGCGTGCATATTACTGACGATGCGGTACGCGCCGCCGTCACGCTGTCCCGCCGTTATCTGACCGGACGCCAGCTACCGGACAAGGCCGTCGATTTACTCGATACAGCCGCAGCCCGCGTGCGCATGAGCCTCGACACCGTGCCGGAGCCGCTGACCCGTATTCGCGCGCTGATGACCTCGCTGGACATAGAGAAGCAGGCGCTGCTGGAAGATATCGCAGTCGGCAATCAGAGCCACGGCGAACGCCTGACCGCCATTGAGCAGGAAGAGAAGGACCTTATCGCTGAACTTGACGAACTGGAAGCCCGGTACGGCGAGGAGCTGAAACTCACCGAACAACTGCTGGAAAGCCGCCAGGACATCTCCCGTCAGAGTGAGGCGCACGCGCTGCAACAGGCGCTGAACGGCATACAGCACAGCAACCCGCTGCTGTCGGTGGATGTGGACGTCCGCACCGTCGCCAATGTGATTGCCGACTGGACCGGTGTGCCGCTCTCTTCCCTGATGAAAGACGAGCAGACTGAGCTGCTGACCCTGGAAAATGAAATCAGCAAACGCGTGGTGGGTCAGGACGTGGCACTCAACGCTATCGCCCAGCGCTTGCGCGCGGCGAAGACCGGGCTGACGTCAGAGAATGGTCCGCAGGGTGTGTTCCTGCTGGTCGGTCCAAGTGGCGTCGGCAAAACTGAAACCGCGCTGGCGCTGGCGGATGTGCTGTACGGTGGCGAGAAGTCACTCATCACCATCAACCTGTCCGAGTACCAGGAGCCGCACACGGTGTCCCAGCTGAAAGGCTCGCCGCCGGGCTACGTCGGCTACGGTCAGGGCGGCATTCTGACCGAAGCGGTCCGCAAGCGTCCGTACAGCGTGGTGCTGCTCGATGAAGTGGAAAAGGCGCACCGCGACGTGATGAACCTGTTCTACCAGGTCTTCGACCGTGGCTTTATGCGCGACGGCGAAGGGCGCGAAATCGACTTCCGCAACACGGTTATTCTGATGACCTCGAACCTCGGCAGCGACCACCTCATGCAGTTGCTGGACGAACAGCCGGAGGCCAGCGAAGGCGACCTGCACGAACTGCTGCGCCCGACTCTGCGCGACCACTTCCAGCCTGCGCTGCTGGCCCGCTTCCAGACCGTGATTTATCGTCCGCTAGCGGAAGCGGCGATGCGCACCATCGTGGAAATGAAGCTGGCGCAGGTGAGCAAACGCCTCAACCGTCACTACGGCCTGACCACGCAGATTGATGAGAGCCTGTATGACGCACTGACTGCCGCCTGCCTGCTTCCGGATACCGGGGCGCGTAACGTCGACAGTCTGCTCAATCAACAAATTCTGCCGGTGCTGAGCCAGCAACTGCTGACCCACATGTCTGCGAAACAGAAACCACAGTCGCTATGCCTTAGCTGGAGTGAGGAAGAGGGTATCGGGCTGGAGTTTGACCGTACACAAGGAGTGCACGCATGAGCAGTAATCCCCCGATCAGATTCAGCCACAACCATCAACAGCTGGCGGTGAAGGGCTGTGCAGCAGAGCTCGATGTGCTGGCGTTTGAAGGCGATGAAGCCCTGAGCTCGCCGTTCAGCTACCGGATTGAGTTCACCAGCGGCAACCATGCCATCAGCAAAGAAATGATGTTGATGAAAGCGGCCTCCCTGACGCTGCAGGCCCCGGTTGACCAGGGTTACGGCATTAAGCTGCAGCAGCCAGTGCGGGTGATTCAGGGTTTGGTGAGCGGCTTTGAACGCCTCAACACCTCAAAGGATGAAACCCACTATGCCCTGACGCTCCAGCCACGCCTGGCGCTGCTTGACCGTTCGCATCAGAACGTCATTTATCAGGACATGTCGGTCCCACAAATCGTGGAAAAAATTCTGCGCGAGCGTCACAACATGCGCGGTCAGGATTTTCTGTTCTCACTCTCAAAAGAGTACCCGCGTCGTGAGCAGGTGATGCAGTACGGCGAGGATGACCTGCACTTTATTACCCGTCTGTTGGGTGAGGTGGGCATCTGGTTCCGGTTTACTACTGATACGCGCCTGAACATCGACGTCGTGGAGTTTTATGACGGTCAGCAGGGGTATGAAAAAGGCCTGACGCTGCCATCGGTTCCGCCATCAGGACAGCATTCAAAAGGCGTGGACTCGGTCTGGGGCATGGAGAGCCATCATAACGTGGTGCAGAAGCAGGTCAGCACCCGTGATTACAACTACCGTCAGGCGACGGAAGACATGAACACCCGGGTCGATGCGACTCGCGGGGATGCCACCACCTACGGTGATGCCTACCACTATGCCGACAATTATCTGACGCCGGGCAGCGCATACGACCGCAATCCGGCGCCGGAATCGGGGGTGTTCTACGCCCGCATTCGTCATGAGCGCTACCTGAATGGTCAGACGCAGACGCATGCCATCACCAGCTGCCCGACCCTCTCTCCTGGGCAGGTGCTGAAAGTCACCGGCGGGTACGAAGTGGCAGAGGTGTTTGCTCAGGGCGTGGTCGTCACAGCGATGCACAGCCATGCGCGCCGTGATGAAGACTTCGGCGTCAGGTTCGACGGCATCCCGGACAGCACTGATTTTAGTTTCCGCCCTGAGCCTGGCTCACGCCCGGTGATGGCCGGCACATTGCCGGCCCGCGTCACCAGCACCACCGAGAACGATACCTACGGCCATATCGATAAAGATGGCCGCTATCGCGTCAACATGCTGTTTGATCGTGACAACTGGGAAACCGGATTCGAAAGCCTGTGGGTGCGGCAGTCCCGCCCTTATGCGGGTGATACCTACGGCCTGCATTTGCCGCTGCTGGCGGGCACCGAAGTGGCGATTGGCTTCGAGGACGGTAACCCGGACAGACCGTACATTTCTGGCGTACTTCACGACTCGGCCCACGGCGATCACGTCACCATCCGCAACTACAAACGTAACGTGTTGCGCACACCGGCGAACAACAAAATCCGCCTCGACGATGAGCGCGGGAAAGAGCATATCAAGGTTTCCACTGAGTACGGCGGCAAGAGTCAGCTGAATCTCGGACATTTAGTGGATGCTGAGAAGCAGAAGCGCGGTGAAGGTTTTGAGCTCAGAACCGACAGCTGGGGAGCCATCCGGGCACAGAAAGGGCTGTTTATCAGTGCGGACGGGCAGGCGAAAGCGCAGGGGCAGGTTCTTGATATGGAGCCTGCGCTCACGCGGCTTTCAGCAGCATTAGTGGAGATGGAATCTCTTGCGGCCAGCGCACAACAGGCTCAGGCGCTGGCAGCGGATATCGGCCGCCAGCAAAAACTCCTGAAGCAAAAAATCGAGCAGTTGCATGAAGAGGTCATCCTGGGCAGTGCGCCGAAAGGCATGGCGCTGGTGAGTGGCGAAGATTTGCAGGTATCAGCCAGTGACAATCTGACGCTGACGGCAGGTAAGCAACTGGATGTCGGAGCACAGAAAGATTTCACGCTGGCTGCGGGTAAACAACTCAGCCTGTACAGCCGTGAAGGTGCAAAATTGTTTAGCTCGCATAACGATATTGATATTCAGGCTCAGGGGGGAAATATCACCACGTGGTCGACACAGGACACGCATATTTCGAGTGGCAGGAAACTGGTCGTGACGGCGCAGGATGAACTGACGCTGATATGCGGGGGGGGATATATCAAAATTAAGGGTGGGAATGTTGAGATTGGCGGGCCAGGTAAGCTGCTTATCAAAAACACCGGTATCAAAAAAGCGGGTTCTGGCAGTCTGCAGGGGGTAATGAAGTCGTTTGAGCCAGCAACATTTGATGAGAAGTTTGTTGTCAGAAATGCGCTAACAAAAGAACCGATACCTGGTAAGGCGTACAAAATCACTATGCCAGATGGTTCTGTCGTTTCCGGTGTTACAGATTCGTCGGGCGCGACGTCGCTGAACTCATCTGATGTTATCGACAATATGCTCATTACCCTGGTTAAGGCGCAATAATATGAAATGGAATCAGTCAGACAGAAAAGTACTCACAATTATAGCCATTACTGGTGTGCTCCTGTATGCCATTTATAAAGGACTTCAGTTTTTAGCTGGTGTATCAATGGGGGCCAGTTTTGGGGTCGGTCTGGGAGGAATGAGCGGGTCTCAACAGGTAGAAGAATCACGAAAAGTTGAAACGGATGCGCCGACTCAAATTATTTATCGCATAGATAAAAATCGATATCTGACACTGGAAAACTACATATCTTGTGATAAGGGGGGGCAGATTTATTATAATGATACTGAAAGGGAAATAAAAACCCAACTGGGATGGGATACAGATTTTTATGATTTCTCATATCGTCGTGGTAATAATGTTGCGGCTTATCAGGGAACCATTATTAATGGTGCAGATAATGGTTATCTGGCATTCCCCGGTGCATCAACCAGGCAATATTGTGGTAGCGGAAGGTCAGAAAGAGGTTGTCCTGTGTTTTTCTTCTTTTCAGCAGATCATGGAAAAACCTTTATCTATAAAATTATAGCTGAGGAGTACAACACCCCTGAACGATTCAGTAAGCTTAAAGTGGTAGTGGCTAATGATGGTGTTTATCTAAGGGATGAGTCCAAGAAAGAGCCAGTTTATAGTGATGGATATACTGATGGTCTTTCTGGTGTGAATAAATTTCGCTTCGATAGCAATAGCGGTAAGTTAATAAATGTATTTAATGATATGGATATTGAAGTTGAAAAACGGATAAAGAAGGAAGTGTCTCGAAGAAAACTACCATATGCTAATGATTATGGTCCGCGTTTTAATATATTTGACTATGCAAGGGAGTCTATTCCGCCTAAATCGCATGACGAAACTAATAGACTGGCAAATGAGCTATCTGATATAGCCACAAAAATGACAAGAGATGTTTATAAAAATAGAATTGGGTTCCCCCGATTATCTGATGAAGGTAGTGATAGAGCTTATCAATGCAATAATGAAGTTAAAGCCAAAACTATAATCTATATATCGAAATATGGTAAAAGGGAGGTAGTGAAAAATGAGCAATAGCAAAGAGCCAATCCGAGAGCTTGAGTGTAAGTTCGATGATAATGGACACCCTTCCTGGAGTTCATTTCCTTCACATAAGAATTGTCAGGTTAGAGGTGGATGTGATTTACCACCTCATTTACCTGGGATTATTATACTGGTCCATGGTGTTAATTCAACGGGAGAATGGTTTGAGAGCGCTGAAGAAAGCCTATGTGTAGGTTTAAATAAACGGCTTGGCCTTGAAAAACCATATCTTCTAATTAAGAATAAATACAAAAGCGATTCTGTGGTTTCAACTACACCATTAGTTGAAAGAGATGCGACAAACACAAAAGAATCAAACTCTCCTGTGATTAGATTCTATTGGGGGTATTCCTCACCTAAAGGTAATGAAGATAAATACGTTATACCGTTAGCCAATAGGAAAGGCGTTGATTATCATCAGTTGAAAATGCAAGGTGTTTCTCATGAAAGCATTATTGCTCAGGGGCCATTTTTCTGGGGCGGGGGGCCATTCCAGAACGGTACAAATAATCTACATTCTTTATGGAGTGAGAAAGGGTTTAAAGAGAGCGTTGCAGGTATTAAAGTCCAGTGGTTTAATGAAGACAAAGATCGCCTGTTAACCAATGCGCCACCGCGAAAATATTATGCGCATGCAGCCAAACGCCTTGCAGACATGGTTGACAGTATTCGTAATAAATATCCCAAAGATACGGTGACCATTATTTCTCACAGTCAGGGAACCATGGTCGCAATGGCTGCCGTAGCAATTGCTGAACAAGCACCTGATGCATTATTTGTACTTAACTCCCCCTATGCACTGGATCACAACGATCTCAATGGTGCGTCGCTTCCTGCAGAGGAATGTATCTCACCTAAAGGGAGGCAAAGTACATTGTCTGCCATTGTTGATAAGGTCGCTTCCAGAAAAAATCATTTGTCATCACTGGGCTATGAAGGGCTTTGTGTCGGACAAACGGCAGATAAAAAAAACTGGCGACCTGATGTCACTCTTGCTGATGAAAATGGTACCAGTCTTACCGAACGCGATAATCACGGGCGCACTTATATCTACTTTTGTCCTCATGACCGTGTTATGGGATCACGGCCGCTACGCTCAATTGGCTGGCAGGGATTACCCAATGATTCTCAGGGGCATCCTCATCCTCTGCTGAAAAAGCATCAGGGAAATTTATTTCAGCGGATGCTGGCTCGCAGTACTCCATGTGGCGAAGCTCCAAATCCCGTGACGCCTTTTGCAAAATTGCCGGATGAAAAACCTTTCTGGGATGATAAAGGCGACCAGTATCAAAGCAGTAGTTTCACCTATCCGGATCCTCCAGAATGGCAAACGGTTTTTATTAATGCCGAAAAAGTTCCGGAGCCTATTGATGCTACTAAATTGGCAAATTTTGATGTAACACGAGTGGGGATGGAACATGACGCCAGGCAAATAGATGGCTGGGGAGAGTTCAACCCGGATAAAAAAAATAAAAACGACAATACCTATGACAACTACATTAATCTTTACCCTAATCAGGATATTGTGATTGGCTTTAAGAATTTGGGGACACAATCAGAGCCTCGACTGGTACCCGTGACTCGCAAAGAAACATTTGAAGAGAAAGATGCTCGCCTGAGAACCTACGTTTCCCAGCCCACGGACCATAGTACTTTGCCAATGCGTGCTGATTTCATGTCGCAGGTGGTAGCTTATGATTTGCCGATTGGGTATTGCGATGCAACCTGGGATAAGGAATTTATGGCTGATTTACGGCGAAAAGCGGACTGGGTACAGGGGGAGGATCCCTATCTCTTTAGTGGAATCCCTGACAAAGTGCCAGAGCCTGATTTAATTAGCCGGGATACTGTTGGTGATGAGTTTAATACAGAGCAACGTAAGTTACCCGCTTACAGAGTTGTAAATAAGGCATAAATATATTTAAGCTGACTTTAAGTCTCGGTGAGTTTTCTAAAATTAAGCACTATGGAGTCAGGTGTTTAATTATAATTAAAGGAATAGAAAGTGGGGAAATTTGCAGTTGTTTTAGGGGATGTCACTACACATGGTGGTAAAGTCACATCAGCCTCATCCAGTTTTGATATATCCGGTAAAAATGCCGCACTCTTAAATGATACCGTCACCTGCCCTGAGCATGGCATAAATAAAATTATTGAGTGCAATATTTCTGCCTATGAAGAAAACGGGCGTGGAATTGTTCTACATGGCTGTAAAACGCAGTGTGGTGCAAGCGTCATCGCAAGCTTGCAGGATATGGAGGTTGGCTGATGGGATGGTCTCTGCCGGAGGTGCCTGAAAAAGCGCAGGCAACGGCCTGGTCGCCCTGGGTCTGTCTTTTGATTATCGTATTAGGCCTTTTCATTGGCCTAATTGTTGCTGTGCTGAAATTACCGACGACAGGGTTGCCTTCGTTGAGCAGTGGGTACTGGTTACCACTGACTATCCGGACATTTACAGGCATTTCGGCAGCTATCGCTGTCTATAGTTTCTGGTGGGAAACGCTCGCAATTCGAGTCTGGAACTGGAATGAGTGGTGCCGGAGTATGCGTCTGAAATGGCGCTTACGCGCGCATCAGCATCTCGTCATTCTTAGCCATGTTTTCATCACTGCCAATACGAACCTGTTGTCTCGTCTTGCACATACACAGGCAGGGGATAGCGCGGACCCGCCACCTTTAACGTTGTTGTCGGACGCCCCTATTACGCCCGGCATTTCACGTTTTGAGCAGCTACTTCGTCATCTCATCGCTCAGATAAGTCCTTCGATTCAGCGACGATATCCTTCCGGCCCACTCCAGATTATTGTTCAGACCAATGGTAGCGACAAAGATCGTGAATCTCAGTCATTCCATCGCATCTGGTCAGTAGGTTCCACACCTTGGAATGTCGACGTTCATTTTCAGGATGCAGATTCATCCTTTGGTGACTGGAATCAGTTTGTAGGGTCAACAAAGCGGCCCGTACTGGTACTGGCAATGCACTATCGGCTTCCCGATGATGTTCTACCTGAATTTGCCAGCGCGTTGTTTATGATTCATCCGTCGATGCTAAATCAGGGTGAAGGAAAAAATGCGTTACGGATTTTCCGGGCGATGCCGCTCAACACCCGTACGCTTGCAACGGAACTCAGTGAATTACGGGATATGGCCCTCACGCCTGCCAGCAAGAAACACCTTGTCTGGCACAGTGGGCTGTCAGATGCGCCACGGCAGTCAGTGAATAGGGTGCTGAATGATCTGCCGGTTCCTCTGTACGATAGCATTGGAACTGGTGGTGTCATTGACTTTGACACCGCATGTGTCTGGTATGGCGGCCTTGCTGGCTGGGCAATGATTGGCGCTGCGGCTGAGATGGCTGCTTATGGCCCAGCCAGTCAGTGGCTACTTCTCGAAGGCGAGGAAGATGCCTGGGCAGTGACGATCGGAAACAACGCCCCCGAAGTCGGGTATGATCATTTCGTTATTCAGCCACCCTTCCCCGGAGGATCTGTTCTGATGGCATTACTGCTCAATGCCGGGCTGTACAGCCTCATGATCCGCTATTTCCCTTCAACGGCATTCTCCTGGTCAGGGATCACTCTTCTTCTGCTGTCACTGATAGTGATATTGCCCGGGTTGGCTATTTTGCTGAGGCGAATTACAGCTCGTCTCCAGCGCCCGGAATTTATCAGGGTTGCACGACACTCCGTAAAGGAATAACCGGCATGAAAAAGATTTCAAAGCCACTGGGGGCTGGGCTACTCATCGTGGCAGTCCTGCTGTTGATACTCTTTATTTTTGCACAGACAACGCAGTTGCCCTCTGATAGTGGTGACGATAATTTCTGGTATGTGATGGCTGGTTTCATCATCCTGACTGCCACATTATGCACCTTGGTATTTTTTACGTGGTCCAGGCAACAAAATCCCTCTCCCGTTACGCCTGATGGTGAAAATAATCACAAAGAAGAAAGAACGTCGGATCAAAATGATTTTTCAGCACTGAACAAACATCTCAGAAGACGGTACTCGTTCTTCTGGCGTCATAAAGTCCGTCTGCTACTGGTCACTGGCGACGAAGCCGCTATCGAACAGCTGGTTCCCGGCCTGCAGGAAAGCCAATGGCTGGAAGGGAACTGCACGGTGCTGATTTATGGTGGCAGCCTGACCGCAGAGCACGACACAGAAAAATACGCTGCACTACGCAAATTACGCCGTGGACGCCCACTGGACGGGATTGTCCGGGTAATACCTCAGTCTTTTAACCTGACGCCACAGGTCAGTGACAACGATTTACGCGGGCTGGAAAAAATCAGCGAGCTGCTGCGTTATTCTGCCCCGGTCTGGCTATGGCAGTTATGCGACAGCAACTGGTCGCAGACAAAACGCCCTGAGCAGACTGTCGGGGCACGCTTTCCGCTGCGTGCAAAAGAAGACGATATTACCCGCCAGCTTGAAAGGATACTGCCGGAATTGCGGGCACAGGGTATTAGTCAGGTCGCTGAGAACAATGGTCACGACTTCCTGCTACGCCTTGGCCAGCACCTCAAAGACGGCGGTATCGCCCGCTGGGCTCAGCAACTGGTGCCATGGCTGTCTGCTTCCCAGCCACGTATTCCACTGCGTGGCCTGATGTTCAGCCTGCCGGGAAGTCAGTCGCCTGAAAACGCAGTTGCTTATGCTGATGCGGAGAAATATGTCCTGGAATCAAAGCGCCATGCGCTGACTCTGCCAGCGACCTGGCAGGGTATCGTTGACGACTGCCTCCGTGTACGTGGCCGCCGTGTCGGGATGGCGTGGGAACAAACGCTTGCCTGGATACTGATGATCAGTATCGGGGTCTGGGGGGGCGGGACGCTGCTTTCGTTTTCACTGAACTACGGGCAAATCTCTTCTGTCGCGACAAAAGTACGCAACCTGGTGGAACATCCTTCCGTATCGGATTACCAGCTGACGACACTGCATGAACTGCGTAACGATGCGGGTCGTTTACAGCATCACATTCAGAATGGCGCACCTTTGTATCAGCGCTTTGGCCTTGATCATAGCCAACAGCTGCTGAGCGCGATGCTGCCGTGGTACGGTGTCGCGAATAATCGCCTGATTCGCGATCCAGCCAATGCCGCTCTGACGGAAAAACTGACCGCGCTGATCAACTCTGTGCCGAACAGCGATCGGCGAGCGCAGCTTGCTAAACCCGGTTATGACCAATTGAAGGCGTGGATGATGATGGCCCGGCCGGATAAAGCCGACGGCGCATTCTACGCGCAGACCCTGAAAACCGTGCAGCCAGCGCGGACGGGCATCTCTACCGGTCTGTGGCAAAGCCTGTCGCCGGATTTGTGGGCCTTCTATATCGCCTCACTCCCAAAACAGCCACAGTGGAAAATCGCCCCGGATGCGCAACTGGTCAGCCAGAGCCGCCAGGTGCTGTTGCAGCAAATCGGGCGTCGCAACGCGGAAAGTACGCTGTATGAAAACATGCTCAAATCGGTGCGCCGTAACTTTGCAGATGTATCTCTGGAGGACATGACCAGCGGTACTGATGCCCGCCGCCTGTTCACCACTGATGAAGTGGTACCAGGCATGTTTACCCGTCAGGCGTGGGAGGGCGGTATTCAGCAGGCGATAGAGAAAGCGGCTAACTCCCGTCGTGACGAAATTGACTGGGTGCTGAGCGACAGCCGAAAAGCAGTGTCCTCAGACCTGTCGCCGGAAGCCCTGAAAGCGCGCCTGACGCAACGTTACTTCACTGATTTTGCGGGTAGCTGGCTGAATTTTCTCAACAGCCTGCGGCTTAACCCGGCAAACAACATTGCAGACGTCACTGACCAGTTGACGCTGATGAGTGATGTGCGCCAGTCGCCACTGATTGCTCTGATGAATACTCTCGCCTGGCAGGGGCAGACCGGCCAGCAAAGCGAGGGACTTTCGGATTCCATTATCAAATCGGCTAAGGATCTTGTCGGCGGGAAAGACAAACCGGTGATTGACCAGTCTGCGTCAGGGCCGCAGGGTCCGCTGGATGAAACCTTTGGTCCGCTGCTTCAGCTTCTGGGTAAAAACAAAGGCAGCAACGTCATGTCGGCTGACACTTCGCTGAGCCTGCAGACCTATCTGACCCGTATCACCCGCGTGCGTCTGCGCCTGCAGCAGGTGGCAAGCGCTTCTGATCCACAGGAGATGATGCAGACTCTCGCCCAGACCGTGTTTAAGGGCAAGAGCGTCGATCTGACCGACACCCAGCAATACGGTAGCCTTATTTCGGCAAGCCTTGGCGAAGAGTGGAGCAGTTTTGGCAGCACGATGTTCGTGTTGCCACTGACTCAGGCCTGGGAAACGGTGCTGCAGCCGTCGGCGGCGAGCCTGAATGATAAATGGAGCCGCGCCGTGGTGGCGAACTGGCACACGGCCTTTGACGGGCGCTTCCCGTTTGCGGTGAGTAAAAGTGATGCCTCTTTGCCGATGCTGGCTGAATTTGTGCGTAAGGACAGCGGACGTATAGAGCGCTTCCTGACGACAGAGCTCAACGGTGTGCTGCACAAAGAGGGTAGTCAGTGGGTACCGGATAAGGTCAACAGCCAGAGGTTGAACTTTAACCCGGCCTTCCTGCGGGCCATTAACCAACTGAGTCAACTGTCAGACATTCTGTTCACAGATGGCAGCCAGGGCATCAGCTTTGAACTGCAGGCGCGTCCTGTGCCGCAGGTGGTGGAAACCCAGTTGACCATTGATGGACAAAAGCTGCACTACTTCAACCAGATGGCCGACTGGCAAAGCTTCCGCTGGCCGGGAGATACCTACAAGCCGGGGACGATGCTGACCTGGACCACGGTCAATGCCGGTGCGCGTCTGTTCGGGGATTTCAGTGGGACCTGGGGCTTTATTCGCTGGCTGGACCAGGGCAAGCGCCAGCAGCTTGACCGCAGTCAGTGGATGATGAGTTTTACCGCCCCGGATGGTCGCACCCTGCAGTGGGTGCTGCGCTCACAACTCGGAAAAGGTCCGCTAGCGCTGCTGGAACTGCGTGGTTTCACGCTGCCGGATCAGATATTCAGTGTTGACAGCGAGGCCACCGCGCAGGCGCTGATGGCCAACACCAGAAACAATGACATGGAGGGGGGCGAATAATGAGCACACTGCAGAATCTGGTTGCCGCCTGTCAGGCTGACGAAACTCAGTTGCGGCAACAGGCGCAGGCACGCACGGAAAACTGGCAGCCCTGGCTTGCTCCGGTAAATGACACCAGTCCGACCGGAGAAGACCCCGGTTATGACGATGATTTTCAGCGTATCCGCGAGGAGGTCAATAAACTTTCCGGCATCGATACTGGCCTGATTTGCACGCTTGCCGAAAAACTGCTGACCACCACAGCCAAAGATATCCGGATCGCCACCTACTACTGCTGGGCGCGTCTGCATCAGGACGGGGAGACCGGCTTTGCCGAAGGGCTTGAACTGCTGGCCAGATTGCTACAGCGCTATGGAACGCAGCTTCATCCTCAGCGTGAGCGGAGCCGTAAACCGGCGCTGGAGTGGCTCGCAGGCTCCCGCGTTCTGGACAGCCTGTCACTCTGGCCGGAAGTGGTACGCGATGATGCACTGCGCACTGCCGGTGCGCTGCTGCTCATCCGCGACAGTCTGGAGCCAGAACCAGAAGCGTCACGGCCAGAGCTCAATGCACTATACAGTGCTCTGGAGTCTCGCCTGATGAAGGCCGGTGGCGTGGATGCTGTGGTACCGCAGAACGCTGGTAATAAGGCTCAGTCACAGAGCGCTATGCATACCATCGAGTCAGACACGCCGGTTTTGAGCCGCATCACCTCTGGTCAAGATTTGCTGGCCCAGGCCCGTACTCTGACCGGATATCTGCGTGAGCAGCCCGATGGCTGGCTCGCCGCACACCGGCTGATGAAAAGCCTGCGTCATGACACGCTGAGTGCTATTCCGGCACCTGATGCCGAAGGGAAAACGCGCATCGAACCGCCGCGTGCTGACCAGCGGGCCATGCTCAAACGCCTGTATCTGCAGCAGAGCTGGCTGGAAATACTGGAGCAGGCGGACAATACCTTCTCGCGCGGTGCCAATCACCTCTGGCTGGATTTGCAGTGGTATATCCACCAGGCACTGATAAAGTCAGGGCAGGATGTACTGGCCGATATCATCACTGCAGACCTGAAAGGGTTGCTGCGCCGCCTTACCGGGCTTGAAACCTTGGCCTTTAATGACGGAACGCCGTTTGCCGATGAAGTCACGCTGAACTGGATAAATCAGAGCGTACTGGACGATATGTCCGGCTGGCGCGATGAGCCGGTCAGTGCCGTCAGTGAGACGGGCAACGATATTCTGGCCCTTGAGCCGGAAGCGTTGGAGAAAGCGGACACTGACGGTCTGGATGCCACACTACACTGGCTGCAGACCCGTCCGGGCTCCGACTCCACAAAAGACAAATGGCTGCTGCGCCTGCTGATGGCCCGTGTAGCCGAGCAGAAGGGCAAGAATGAACTGGCGCTGCATCTGCTGGGCGAGCTCGATGGTGCTGCGCAGTCCATCACCCTCACGCAGTGGACACCGGCGCTGCTGTTTGAAGTGAAATCGCGTCGCCTCAGACTGCTGCGTATGAAAGCTACACGCAGTGAAACCGATAAATCACGGCTTCAGCCTGAGATGGACCAGCTTCTGGCTGGTCTGATTGCGCTCGATCCGGCAGGCAGTGCAGTGCTTTGCGGGTAACACCACTTGGCATACCTTTAAAACACACATATTCAGGTTTTTATGGACGATTTAACCCTGCGTTATTACGACGCTGAAATGCGCTACCTGCTGGAAGCGGGCGAAGAGTTTGCCCGTGCTCACCCGGAGCAGGCGGCAATGCTCAATCTCGATAAAGCGGGCGCGCGCGACCCGTATGTGGAACGCCTGTTTGAAGGCTTTGCCTTCCTGATGGGCCGCTTGCGCGAGAAACTTGATGACGATCTACCGGAACTAACCGAAGGGCTAGTCAGCCTGCTGTGGCCGCATTACCTGCGTACCATTCCGTCAATGTCGGTGGTGGAGTTCACCCCTGACTGGCGTGAGATGAAAGAGCAGATGCGTATCGTCAAAGGTTTCGAGGTAAACTCGCGACCGATCGGTGAGAAGGGTACGCGCTGCCGGTACACCACTACCAAAGAGATTACCCTTCAACCGTTGTCGCTGGAGCACGCCCGACTGTCCACCGACCCTGACGGGCGTTCGGTCATCACGCTGCGCTTTAATTGCAGCCATCTTGCCGACTGGAGTCGTGTCGATCTCAGTCAGCTCCCGTTCTACTTCAATGCAGACGCTCCGCTGGCCTGCGCCATGCATGAAGCTTTTACCATGAACACGGCCCGCCTATGGTTGCGGATGCCGGGAGGCATGGACAGAAGACCGCTCGACGGATATTTCACTGCGCTGGGCTTTGGTGATGACGATGACCTGTGGCCGAAGGGAAGCAGCAGCTTTAGCGGCTATCAGCTGTTGCTGGAGTACTTCACCTTCCGTGAGAAATTCATGTTCATGGGGCTGCATGGGCTGGAGACCGTGGCCTTTCCGGCTGAGCTCCCATGGTTTGAAATCGACGTGGTACTGGCGGAGCGCTGGGAGCATGATTTCAGCTTTACCGAAAAGCATTTGCGCCTGAACTGTGTGCCGGTGATTAACCTGTTCCCGCTGGAATCCGACCCGCTGACGCTCAACTCCCTGCAGACCGAATACATGCTGCGCCCAATGCGCGTGCAGGATGGCCATACCGAGATATACGCGGTGGATTCGGTAATGTCATCGAGCCAGCACACCTACGTGCCGTTTTCGAGTTTCCGCCACAAAGGTGGAATGATGCGTCATGAAGCGCCGGAATATTACTACCACACCCGCGTGCGCCGTGGCCCGTCGGGCCTGCATAACACCTGGCTTATCCTTGGTGGTGAAGCCTTTGATAACCACACCGTACCGGAAGACGAAAGCCTGTCGCTGACGCTCACCGGCACCAACGGCCAACTGCCACGACGAGCACTGCAGAGCACGGTGCTTGATACGGTGATGAAAACCACCTCGACCAGTATTGCCGTACGTAACCTGTGTGCGCCGACACTGCCCTGTTATCCGCCGGCGCAGGACCGTTTCCACTGGCGCGTGCTGAGTCACCTCGGCAGCGGCTTCCTGTCGATGATGGATAATGTCGATGTGCTGCGCGGTACCCTGGCGCTGTACGAATGGACCGACAGCGAGATGAACCGTCGCCGCCTGGAAGCCATCATTGACGTGAAGCACAGCGAAACCGAGCGCTTTGAGCAGGGCTACCTGGTACGCGGTGTGCAGATTGAGGTGACGCTGGACAGCCACGGCTTTGCTGGACGCGGTGACATCTGCCTGTTTGGTGAGATGCTCAGTCGCTTCTTCGCGCTGTATACCGATATCTATTTGTTTAACCGCCTGATTATCATCCTGCAACCGACCGGAGAACGCCTTGAATGGGAAGAGAAGCACAACCGCCGTATTCCCGGCTGACCCCGCGCCTGGAGGCTGACCTTAACCGGATAAACTTTTACCGTTTCTGCCAGTTGCTGGAGAAACTGAATCCGGACCGGCCGCTGATGGGCTCAACCAGCCACCCCGAAGATGACCCGGTGCGGTTTGCGCCGCATCCGGGGATGGGTTTCCCTGCAAGTGAACTGAAAGCTGTCGAATATGACGAGGATGATGACCGCAGGCCACCGCTCATCCGCACGACCTTTATGGGGATGTATGGTGTCGATTCTCCTTTGCCCACAGCGTACCTTGATGACATCACCCAGCGCCGGGAAGGGCATGAGGCATTACAGGGTTTTCTGGATATCTTCAGCCACCGCATCCTGACTCAGTTTTATCGTATCTGGCGAAAATATTCCTACCCGGCCACATTCGAGCCTGGCGGGACTGACAGCATCTCGCAGTCGTTGCTGGGCCTGGTGGGGTTGGGCATTCCCGGTACGGCAAACCATATTGCCACGCCGGTATCCCGATTTCTTGCGCTGCTGGGCGTACTGCAACAGCCCGGTAAAACCGAGGAGGGAATGCAGGCGCTGGTGACGCTGCTGGCCCCGGATACCACTGTGAAGGTCAGCCCCTACTGTCTGCGCCCGGTGGAGGTCAGCCAGCCACTGGGCTTTTACGGTGATGACGATTTTCTTCTGGATGGCAACACGCCGCTCGGCGACGAAGCGATGGATGCCAACAGCCAGCTGCTCGTTGCTATCACCACGGAAAATGAACAGGAAGTACAGGGCTGGAAGCCGGATGGCCTGCTGTATCAGGACTTTCTGGCGATGCTGCGTGTCTATCTCGGCTGGCGCTTCAGGGCAAAAATCACCCTGACCACCCGAACCCGACTGCTGGCGGCTCCGCCGCTCGGCGAAGGCCCCTTCTGGCTTGGGATGAATGGCGTGCTGGGCGCGGAAGACGAAGACCTCCCGGACGATATCCCCCAGACCTTTACGACCGAACTGGGCTATTACACCGGACTTCAGCCCGCGACACCACAACAAGGAAACCGACGTGTTACGTACAAGTTTAACTAATACAGCGCGCTGGCTGTTACCCCTACTGGCATTCAGTCTGACGGGCTGCGGGGTGGCGCAGGGCATCACCGATGGCACCAAATCGACCTTTAACGCAGTGTTCTACAAAAAGATTAAGGTGCTGCTCCTGGATTTCACCGCGCGTGAGGCGCTGAACACCGATTCGCGCGAGAGTAACTCGCTGTCTGAACCGGTAGTGATCCGTATCTACCAACTGAAAGACCGCAAAACCTTCGACAAAACGGTCTACCAGCAGTTGCTGATAGACGGGGAGACCATTCTGAAAGCTGACCTGCTGGCAAGCCGTGATGTGGTGGTTAAGCCGGGCGGTGATGCGACCCTGAATATGCCGATGGAGGCCGATACACTGTTTGTGGCGGTGGTGGGTCTGTTCCGTCACCCGGATATGGTCAACAACACCTGGAAGCTGGTGATAGGCCGCGAAGAACTTGAGCCGGATAAGCCGCGCATTCTGGAAGCCGGTAACAACCATCTGACGCTGCAACCGCTCAAGGACGAATGATGCCCCAGGGACATAACACGCCTTCGCTGTATGAAATGCTGACCGGAAATTTTACCGGTGGTCTCAATCTCAACCAGGTCAGTGAAGAAAATCAGGTCATCCTCTCGGTACTGGATAACATGCAACGCATCCTCAACTGCCGTGCCGGCACTCTGGCGCATCTGCCAGACTACGGCCTGCCCGATATGACGAAAATCCTTCAGGGCATGCCGGGAACGGCCCATGAGCTCATGGGGACATTGTCTGCTGTTCTGCTCAAATATGAGCCTCGCCTGAAAAAAATAACGGTTGTCCTGCTGGAGCAGCACGTTCCTGGTGAACTGCGCTATGCCATTGATGCTGAGCTTAAGGGGATTGGCCTCGTGCGTTACGGAACCGAGTTTATGCCCGAGGGGCGGGTTCTGATTCGGCACCTCAAGAGGCAGGGTTGGCTTGAGACTGGAGTGTTCTGATATGGAAAAGAATCGCATCAGCACCGGGGGGGACCCGCGTGCTTTCATGGAGTTCGGGCAGTTACGTGATGAAATTAGCAAGCTGACTCACCCTGCGCGCCCGGACGTTGACTGGCAAAAAGTTGAACAATTAAGCCTGTCATTGTTTCGTCATAATGGCGTCGAACTGCAAACACTGGCCTGGTACACCGTAGCCAGAATACGTAATGCGGGACTGGAGGGACTTGCCGAAGGCACGGAACTTCTGGAGGCCTTACTGACGCACCACTGGAATGCAATATGGCCACAGCAAACCCATGCCCGCGTTGAGATCTTGGCATGGCTGTCTGTTCGCTTACAGCAAGAATTGCGTACGCTAACGCTGTCATATGCTGATTTATCAAAGGTGTATCGGGTTGAACAAAGTTTAAAACATGCCTGCGCAGTGCTGCAACGGCTTGAATTGAAAGCGCTTAGTAAACTGGAGGTTATCGTGACCTGGATGCACAATGCAGCTTTGCGTCTGGAGAAGTCCGATCCCGATTCGGGATCGGCCGTAGTGATGATACCGGCTCCAGGTGCAACAAATAACGTTGCGACGTCTTTGCCACAACTGGTCTTTGTGGTTAATGAGCCAGCGTCGTCCGGGCAATCGAGCACTGCGGTTTTAGCTACCAAAATCGATCATGGAACCCGACGCATGTGGCTGGGGTTTGCTATCGGTGTCATGGTTACAGCAGTGGTGAGTACAGGCGCTTTTCTTGGTATCAACCCTATGCGAGCTGACGGATATGAACTGGTTAAGCCATTGCCGCAGGTGCTGACACCTGAACAATTGTCCACGTTGAAGCAGTCCTCAGATTTGAAGGGGAAGAAGCAAGATATAATTGCTGCAACGCAAGGGCAATTGGACGTTTTACATCGCTTGTCACCTTTGTGGTCGCGGGAATATGCTGCATCATTAGCGCAGCAGTTAGTCACTCTGTGGCCGGAAGAATCGCAGACGACAGTATTCACGAGCAGATTACAGAAACAGTTAACTACGGAAGCGTTGTCAGAAGGCGCTCTGCAAAACTGGCATCATGCCCAGCAGGGGCTGGAAGCGTTAACCGCCCAGCTAAATGCACTTGATGAACGCAAAGGTAAATATCTGACAGGGTCGGAGCTGAAATCAGCCATTTTCACTATCCGCCGCCAGCTTGACCAAACGCCGCCGACAGAAGAATTGTTGCGTCAAATCGATGAGGAATTAAAAAAACAGGGGAGTGTGTCACCCGCTTTGTATCAGCAGCTCGATATACGGCTTAACCAGCTTCTTAATCGTTATACGCTGCTGAAACAAAATGCCATTCGAGGGCGGTAGCACTGGAAATAAGCCAGCCAAAGACCATCAAATGAGTCAGACGTTTATATTAACTTAGTTAATGATCTTCGTTATAAAATCATGCGAAAGAGTCAGCGCTTTCGCTGATTCAGGCGGATTGTATGCCTTATTATAAGGATCGCAAAATCCGTGACGGCTGTTGAGTATATGAAACGATACTAGTGGATACTGACGGAGTTTATGCTGGAGAAAGTAAGGATCACAGGCTTCTTCATATTTCGCCTGGATAACCAGTGTTGGGCTGTTGGGCATTATATCAGTATAATCACGTATACGGCTTCCGTAGAAACTGACGATACCATCGCATTGTGTATTCTCCGAACAAAGCCATGCTAATGTCCCTCCAACACTGAATCCGACGATTATTATTTTTTTATAATGATCACGTATTCTTATCAGTAAATCGAAGATCATTGATGTATCGAATCCGCAGAACTTCATAAAATAATCGTATGCCTGGCTATGTTGATCGTATGAGAAAGGTTCTTCGCGGTTCAAAAAATTGGGGCAATATACATCAAGTCCTGAATTGTGCAGTTCTTTACATACTTGCTTGATATGATTATTCAATCCATAAATTTCATGTAAAACTATCACAGCATTTTCATTTTTAGATAATAGAGTATACATCAACTGTCTCCAATAGCTTTTAACTATCTATTTTAATAATAAAGTTTGTCAAGGGTTATCACCGGGCGTAAATTTTACAACCTCCCTGAAAATCTCGTTACCAAGGATCTCGAGCTGATTCATTACCTCATCACTGGCCTGTTCCATTCTTTTTAACGCCAGGGACATATGCTCATGGTCGCCAGAAATCGAATACTCGATTGCAAGAACGCCGGAATTATGTAACATCTGGTGAGGGTCCTCCAGATTTTTAAATCCCGTTAAATGAGCGAAACATCTTCCAGTATCACCGTAATACCATTTCCCCAATCTGCACTGACTATATGATGTCAACGTATCATCTAATTTATTCTCGGTAAGTTTTTTATATAGATCTATTTTCCAGATAACATGATCCATTTTAATGATACTTAAAAATAGTAAATTTGATATGTAGTCAATAATTGACTTCATTGCGGCTGATTTTTCAATTACACTTTTAATAGAAAAAACAACTTCATTCATATGCTGAGTGATTTTCGTGATTATTGCTAGCTGTGCTTCGATGGATGTATCAACCGTAGAACCATTATTCTGGAGGGTTTCCGTTTGCAAGAATATATGGTTAGTGCACGTTTTAACATTTTCAGCCAGTTGTCTAACCTCTTTAGATATAACGCTAAATCCTCTTCCCGCCTCACCTACACGGGCAGCTTCAATCGCTGAATTTATTGCGATTAGATTTGTATGATTGGCAATTTTTTGTATGTCTTTAATTGCATCATTAATTTCAGTCAGTGATAACTTCAGATGAGTCATTTGTTTTTGAATTTCTGCTGATTCTTTGCCTGCCTCATTGATCTCAATAACGAGTGATTCAAGGGAATGCATTGCTTTATTATTTTGTGCGTTTAGTTCTGTTATTTTATCTTTTTCTGTATTTAATTGTTCATGAGTTGAAATTAATGATGTTCTGATCAGGTTGAGTGTTGATATGCCAGAAGTGAAATGATGGCAGATGATTTTATTGTAGTTTTCTGCTTTTTGTTCAGCGATGGGGGTATCAGTTTCGATGATTTCGGAAGAAGTGTTGTAATTATAGTTACTATTTCTTTTAACTATCTTAGCGATAATTTTCCTGATCATCTTATCAATCCTTTTTCGATAATAGCTTTAAGAAAATAATGGTTTAATAGTTTATCGCCTATGTTATAGATTACGTCAATATATTTTTAATTAGTATTACTTGATGTATTATATTTTCTTGATAATTGTTTTGTTGAATTATTTTACAGAAATGGCCTGGTGTTTTTTAAATGCGCGTGTTATCTATTAAGATAAGAATTATACTTCAGTTGAACACTACAGATAATGATGTTTCAGTGTATTAAAATCTCCATCTGTTAGTTTTATATTTTAGCTTAACCTAAATATTCTTGTGATATCGCTCCCCAACCTGGATGTGTAGTTGGATTACATCATTTATGTGTGCATTGAAAAATTCAGAGAGTGGTTAGATGTATCACTATATATCGAGTACATGAGCAAAATTGAGATTGTGATAACCGCCGGTTAAAATGCAACATTATTAATGTATTTATAATAACAGCGGTGTCTGGACCCGGACTAACGCCGCAGGGGGTGAACAACGCGCTTGTCGCGCTGGCCCCGCAAGGGTGAGTCGCTGGAGACGAATAATCGAACGGAGCTTGATGGAGAGTCCGTTTCTCCAAAAGCAAAAACCCGCCTCTAGGGCGGGTTCTTTAAATAGTGGTGCCCGGACTCGGAATCGAACCAAGGACACGGGGATTTTCAATCCCCTGCTCTACCGACTGAGCTATCCGGGCAACGAGGCGCATTAAACCCGATTCGCTTCGCTTCGTCAACGAAATTTCTTCAAATCAATGCAGACTGCACAATCTATCACCACATTGCTGCTAATGCACGCATTCTCAGGCAAAAAATGCCGTCCAGGCGGCGGAAAGCGGCATTGCCAGCAGCAGAGCAGGAAGCATATTCACAACCGCAAACATTTTAATGCCGCAAATACGCAAACCGGTTGCCAGCAGCAATAGACCGCCTACGGCGCTGAAATCGGCCATCATAGCTGGCGTCGTCAGGGGCAAAATCAGTGCTGCACAGGTGGCAAGCGTTAGCTGGATTGCCAGCATCGGCATGCAAATGGCGGATACCGCGATTCCTAATGAGCAGGCAAAAATGATGGCCGTGAAGAAATCCAAAAATGACTTGGCGATTAAAATATTCGGGTCGCCGGTCATCCCTTCATGTATCGCACCGAAGATCCCGGTACCGCTGGCGCAAAACAGCACAATGATAGCCACATAGCTTTGAATAAAGGATTCGTGCGTTACGTTGGCGTCCGAGCGGGTGAAAAGCTGCTGCGCTTTGGCTACCGCAGCATTGATCCCTTTTTCCAGATGACAAAACTCGCCAATTAACGCGCCGACCAGCGTTGCCAGAACCATCACCGGTAGATTGGCGCATTTGATAACCAGCAAGATACCAATCCCTAACGAGGCCAGCCCGAAAATAGAGGTCATGGAGACCCGAATACGTTCTGGTATATGCTGGCTGAGCAGCGCGCCGAGAATGCCACCAAATAAAATGGCGCTGGCATTAATAAAGGGTCCGATTACCACATTTGCTCCTGCATACCCATCATCGTCTTGATACTAAAGGCAATTAGCTGGGTGAAATTATGTTTCAGATTGCATTATTATGCCGCAACTTTCAGACGAAATACTTGCTTATCTGTAAGGTTTTCGCACAGGATTTTATCTTGCGCCTGTAAGTGAAAGGTGCCATGATTGCGCGAATTTTCTCCTGTCTGAATGGGGCTGCCTGGGATGATATTACTCCCCCTACATCGCCTTCAACATCGCCTTTTTGCGCGACGTTTGCCCCTTCCCGCGACTTATCTTTACGCTCCCACCATGCGGTGAGGGCAGCGCACGCTCACTGCAGGATAACAGTAAAATCAGAGGCTATCTGCTTTTACTGATGTCTGGCGGTCGGGGCTGGTAACCAGTTTGACCTGTCATTTCGTGGGCAAAGCCATGCGGCGTTGTCCGGGACTTTTGATTTTCCCGAAACGGGTTATTGCGCTTATGAAATCAATGAAAATTGCCGCCAGTAGTGAACTGGTTTCTCGTCTGTCCAGCCATCGTCAGGTGGTGTCGCTGGACAGCACCGATTTTACTGACGTTGCGGCAGTCGTCATTACCGTTGCGGACAGCCGCAGTGGGATCCTGGCTTTGCTGAAACGCACCGGTTTTCATCTACCTGTGTTTCTGTTCGCAGAGTCTGATGTTGATGTGCCTGCGGGCGTTAATGCGGTAATTCGCGGTCAGGCCCAGGACTGGCTGGAGCTGGAGTCTGCTGCCTGTCAGTATGAGGAAGAGCTGCTGCCGCCCTTCTATGACACGCTTACCCAGTATGTCGAAATGGGGAACAGCACGTTTGCCTGCCCGGGACACCAACACGGTGAGTTTTTTAAGAAGCATCCTGCGGGCCGACATTTCTATGAGTTCTTTGGTGAGAATCTGTTTCGCGCGGATATGTGCAACGCTGACGTTAAGCTTGGCGATCTGTTGATTCATGAAGGATCAGCGAAACATGCGCAGAAATTTGCTGCGAAAGTTTTCCACGCGGATAAAACCTACTTTGTGCTGAATGGGACCTCTGCGGCCAATAAAGTGGTCACCAATGCGCTGCTGACGCGCGGCGATCTGGTGCTGTTTGACCGCAACAATCATAAATCGAACCACCACGGGGCGCTGATCCAGGCGGGTGCTACGCCGGTTTATCTGGAAGCGGCGCGTAATCCGTTTGGCTTTATTGGCGGCATTGATGAGCACTGCTTTGATGAGGAGTATCTGCGCCAGCAACTTCGAGAAGTTGCGCCGCAAAAGGCTGATCAACCGCGCCCGTTCCGTCTGGCGATCATTCAGTTGGGTACCTATGACGGTACGATCTACAACGCCCGGCAGGTGATCGACAAGATCGGTCACCTGTGCGATTACATCCTGTTTGATTCCGCATGGGTCGGTTACGAGCAATTTATCCCGATGATGGCCGATGGGTCGCCGCTGCTGCTAGAGCTCAATGCTAACGATCCGGGGATCTTTGTCACTCAGTCGGTACACAAACAGCAGGCCGGATTCTCGCAAACCTCGCAGATCCATAAAAAGGATAACCATATTCGCGGCCAGGCGCGCTTCTGCCCGCATAAGCGTCTGAACAATGCGTTTATGCTGCATGCTTCCACCAGCCCGTTTTACCCGCTGTTTGCGGCGCTGGACGTTAACGCCAAAATCCATGAAGGCGAGAGCGGCCGTCGGCTATGGGCGGAATGTGTGACGCTGGGGATCGAGGCCCGCAAAGCGATTATTACCCGCTGTAAGCTGCTTCAACCGTTTATTCCTCCGGTAGTGGATGGCAAACCGTGGGAAAGCTATCCGACACAGGTGATTGCCAGCGAGCGTCGCTTCTTTAGCTTTGAACCTGGTGCTAAATGGCATGGTTTTTCTGGATATGCGCGCGACCAGTATTTTGTCGATCCCTGCAAACTGCTGTTAACCACTCCGGGCATTGATGCGCAAACTGGGCAATATACTGAGTTTGGTATTCCGGCGACGATTTTGGCGCATTATCTGCGTGAAAACGGTATCGTGCCGGAGAAATGCGACCTTAACTCGATTCTGTTCCTGCTGACCCCGGCAGAAAGCGCTGAGAAACTGGCGCAACTGGTCGCGATGCTGGCGCAGTTTGAACAGCATATTGAGGACGATACGCCGCTGGCAAACGTGCTGCCCACCGTCTTCAACAAGTATCCGGTACGTTACCGGGATTACACGCTGCGTGAACTGTGTCAGGAGATGCACTCACTGTACGTCAGCTTTGATGTGAAAGATCTGCAAAAAGCGATGTTCCGTCAGGAGAGTTTGCCTGCCGTGGCGATGAACCCACAGGATGCTAACAGCGCCTTTATCCGCGGTGATGTTGAACTGGTGCGTATTTGTGATGCCGCAGGTCGCATTGCGGCAGAAGGCGCGCTGCCTTATCCTCCGGGCGTACTGTGCGTGGTACCGGGCGAAGTATGGGGCGGGGCGGTGCAACGTTACTTCCTGGCATTGGAAGAGGGCATAAACCTGCTGCCGGGCTTCTCGCCGGAGCTGCAAGGGGTTTACAGTGAAACGGATGCAGACGGTATTAAACGTCTGTATGGATATGTTCTGAAGTAAGCGTCATCTGACCAAATAGGGCCACCATCAGGTGACCCTATTTAATCAATAAAGATTAGTGCGCGATAGTCTGGGCGCCTGCCGGAACGCGTACGTGTTTGTATTTAAACAGCGCAACGAAGGCAAAAGCCAGAACCAGCGAGTAACCTGCGAAGATCAGCCACACGGTCTGCCAATCGGTAATACCGTTCAGCGTATAGTGTTCAACTACTTTACCGCTCACCAGACCGCCCAGAATACAACCGAAGCCGTTGGTCATCATCAGGAACATGCCTTGTGCGCTGGCGCGGATTTCAGGGCGAACTTCTTTCTCTACAAACACGGAGCCAGAGATATTGAAGAAGTCGAAGGCACAGCCGTAAACAATCATCGACAGAACCAGCAGCACGGTACCAAACGGTGTTGGATCGCCGTAGGCAAACAGGCCGAAGCGCAGCATCCACGCCACAATACTGATAAGCATCACGTTCTTAATACCGTAACGGCTTAAGAAGAACGGGATGGTCAGGATAAACAGCGTCTCGGAGATCTGCGAAATCGACATCATCACCGACGCGTGTTCAACGATGAAGCTGCCGGAGAACAGCGGATTGTTATCGAAGCTGTGCAGGAAGGTATTACCGAACATATTGGTAATTTGCAGCTCTGCGCCCAGCATCATAGAGAAGATGAAGAAAATCGCCATCCGCTTGTTTTTAAACAGCGCGAAGGCATCCAGGCCCAGCATGGAAGACCAGCTCTGGTTTTTCTGCTGATTGGCGACCGGGATATGCGGCAGCGTCAGGGTGAACAGCGCCAATACGACGGACAGCGTCGCGCCGATATACAGCTGCATATGGCTCAGTTCAAAGCCGGAGAAGCTTACCGCCCACATCGCCAGAATAAAGCCGATGGTGCCCCAGATACGGATTGGCGGGAAGTCTGTAACAATATCCATCCCGGCTGATTGCAGGCGATAGTAAGAGATGGTGTTGATTAACCCCAACGTTGGCATATAGGCCAGGGAGTTAAGCAAGATCACAAAGAACATGGCGCCTGGCGTGGTGACTTCGGCTGCGGCGAACAGCGTTGCTGCGCCGACCAGATGACAAATGGTGTACACCCATTTCGCACTGATCCATTTGTCAGCCACGATCCCTAACAGCGTAGGCATAAACACGGCGGCGATCCCCAGCGAGCTGTACACCGCGCCAATGGATGCACCATCAAATTTAAGGGTGACAAACATATAGGAGCCGAGGGTAGTGAGCCAACTACCCCATAAGCAGAACTGCAGAAACGAGAGAACTTTCAGCTGCAGCTTAAGATTCATGTTAATTTCCTCACACCGTAATGCGGATGAATGTTTTAAAAGGCACATTTGCCGTGGCTATATGATGTGATTCTATCAACGAGAGGCACTCTTTTTTTGTTACCTGTGACAAATATTTGCAAACAATTTCGGATTGCAAAGCAAAAGAGTGATGGAGTTAACGTTTTTCCCTCTTCAGGCCCCCGTTTTAGGGGGCAAGAGAGGGATACATTAGCGGCGACGATATGATTTTTGTGCGGAATTGACCTTGTAAAGATATCGGCGTGATTCAGCAGATGGGTGTCGGGTGGTCAGCGTTTGATAAACGTCCCCAGGGGACATGCTGTTAATGATGTTTGCGGCCTGAATTTTATCGTTCGAGAACACGCGCAGCACGCTGCCCGCACCGCCGTTATACGCAGTGATCACCGCATAGCGACGCGAGGTCGGATTATCAATGCCGCCCAAATAGACATTATTCAGCATTGCCAGATAGGCAGTACCGGTATCAATGTTGCTGGCCGGGTCAAACAAGAAGCTACGGCTTGGCGTGCCTGAGCGCCCCTGCGAACGGAACACATCTTTTCCGGCGCTGTGTTGTACCACCTGCATGAGTCCCAGCGCATCGGCATGGCTGACCGCATACGGGTTAAACGAGGATTCGGTTTGCATGATGGCCAGAATCAGCGACTCGTCGACGCCATACTTACGTGAAGCCTGACGTACCATGCCGACGTATTTATGCGCGCGCTTATCAAGGTGGTTCGGGACCAGATTGATCGTCACGCTATAGATGATACGCAAGCCATTGCTGCGCTTTTTCAGTCGCGTTTGTAGCAGGTAGTTGGCAAAGTTGGTTGCACGTCCCTCCCAACGAATAGGCTGGCCGGTATTATCGACTACCTGCCCGTACAGGAACGGCTCTTTGGAAATCTTAATGTCGTCGACATCGGAATAGAGGTCGATAGAACCCGGATCATCGCCCATCAGCAACGTCTTGATAATCGCTAGACGCAGATGTCCGGCGGGATCTGTCCCGGCAATGGTCTCGACGGTTATCGTACCGTCATCAAAATTGATATGGCTGCGGGTTTGATACTGATCGGTATACTTTACGTAGTCCTTCGGACCCGCAATCAGCACTTCCTTAAATCCCCACAGATTCTCAATGTTATGGGCAAATTGCCCCATCAGAATATCAAAACCGTTGGTATCCTTGACCCAGGCTTCGTTATAGGAGTCGCCTTTTTTGGTCGAACTGGAACAGGAGATGAGCAACGGCGCGATAACGGCAAGCGCGAGAAATTTTTTCATCATTCCGGGAGTGCGTGTTGTGTTTGTTGTTGTATCGTTTTGCCGGATGGCGGTGCAAGCACCCTATCCGGCCTACGAGATTGCCAGCAAGCGATGCTTATTTTTTTTCTTCAGGCGTATAGCCTTCAATATGCACATCCTTACCTTCAAACAGGAAGTTAATCATCTCCTGTTCCAGTAACTTACGGTGTTCAACGTTCATCATATTGAGTTTCTTCTCGTTAATCAGCATGGTTTGTTTATGCTGCCATTGCGCCCATGCTTCTTTAGAAATCTCGTTATAGATGCGTTTTCCCAGATCGCCCGGGTACAGCTGAAAATCCTGTCCTTCTGCTTCGCGTTGCAGGAAAGTGCAAAAAATCGTTCTGCTCATAAAAAATCCTCTTTATCGACCGGTACGTTAAACCTGTGTGCCGGCACGTAATTGCTGTAACAAACGCTCCACGGGGGCCGCCAGTCCGACTGACGGCGGTTGCGCTAAGTTATACCAGAGCGCGTTGCCTTCATCCATGCATGAGGTGAATGAGGACACGGGAAGCCACATAGGCACAATATCTAAGTGGAAATGGCTAAAGGTATGGCGAAACGCATTAAGTTGGGTCAGATTATCTGCGTTAATTTGCCGTTGCGCCAGCCAGTCGCGTAGCCCATCCTCATCATCAAACTGCGGAAAACAGTATAAGCCACCCCATAAACCGCTGGGTGGTCGCTGCGCGAGCAACACCTCGTTTTCATGCTGCATCAGTAAAAAATAGCCCGTCCGTTCTGGTAATGTCTGTTTGGGCTTTTTACCTGGGTACAGCGCCCAGCTTGCATTGGCGCTCGCCACACAGCCATTTTCCAACGGACACAGGGAACATTTGGGTTTTGAGCGCGTACAGACCATGGCGCCTAAATCCATCATCGCCTGATTAAACCGCTCAACCCCATGGGCTGGCGTAACCTGCTCGCTCAACTCCCACAGTTTCTTTTCGACCTCTTTTTTACCCGGCCAGCCGCTTACAGCATAACAGCGAGCCAGCACACGTTTGACGTTACCGTCAAGAATCGGAAAATGCTGACCCAGGGAGAGCGAAAGGATCGCGCCTGCAGTTGAACGTCCGACGCCTGGCAGGGCGGCCACTTCATCAAAGGTTTGCGGGAATGATCCGCCGTGCAGCGTCACAACCTGTTGCGCGGCTTTATGCAGATTACGCGCTCGAGCGTAATAGCCCAGCCCGGTCCATAAATGCAGGACTTCATCCAGCGGCGCATGGGCTAAATCCGTTACCGTTGGGAAGCGCGCCATAAAGCGCTCAAAGTAGGGGATAACGGTCGCAACCTGAGTTTGTTGCAGCATCACCTCAGAGAGCCATACTTTGTAAGGCGTCTTATCAATTTGCCAGGGCAGCGTTTTCCGCCCGTATTTGTCGTACCAGCTCAAAACCTGAGCCGAGAATTGAGACGCTTGCATGATTACCGTTTCATTATTGCCGGGGGCAAGATTGCAGCACAGCGGCAACGGGGTGTAAACCGGAACTTTCCGCTGCTCACTTTCTTCCTTTACTTGCATCCGGCAACTAACTTTGGATAATGCCCGTTTTCAGAACTCAAACACAGCAGACTAAACTTTTATGAAGAACGACGTCATTTCACCGGAATTTGATGAAAACGGCCGCCCGTTGCGCCGGATTCGTAGTTTTGTTCGTCGCCAGGGGCGACTGACGAAAGGGCAGGAACACGCGCTGGAAAACTACTGGCCGGTGATGGGCGTTGAGTTCAGCGAAGAACCTGTGGATTTCGCTGCGCTGTTTGGTCGCGATGCGCCAGTCACGCTTGAAATTGGTTTTGGTATGGGGGCTTCGCTGGTGGCGATGGCGAAAGCGCGTCCGGAGCAAAATTTCCTCGGCATTGAGGTTCACTCACCGGGCGTTGGCGCGTGTCTGGCTTCAGCTCATGAAGAGGGCGTCGAGAACCTGCGTGTCATGTGCCATGATGCCGTCGAAGTCCTGCATAAAATGATTCCTGACAATTCTTTATCTATGGTTCAGCTGTTTTTCCCTGACCCGTGGCATAAAGCACGTCATAATAAACGCCGTATCGTTCAGGTACCGTTTGCTGAGCATATCTTAAGCAAGCTGAAGCTGGGCGGCGTGTTCCACATGGCAACCGACTGGGAAGCTTATGCGGAGCACATGCTTGAAGTGATGTCCTCGATTGACGGGTATAAAAACCAGTCAGAGAGTAACGATTACGTACCGCGCCCGGAATCGCGCCCGGTAACCAAATTTGAACAACGTGGTCATCGTCTTGGCCACGGCGTATGGGACTTAATGTTCGAGAGGGTGAAATAATGGCAAAGAACCGTAGCCGTCGTCTGCGTAAAAAAATGCACATCGACGAATTCCAGGAAGTAGGATTTTCGGTTGCATGGCGTTTCCCGGAAGGTACATCTGGAGAGCAGGTCGATCAAATCGTTGATGATTTTATCAATGAAGTTATCGAACCGAACAAGCTGGCCTTTGACGGCAGCGGCTATCTGGCCTGGGAAGGTCTGATCTGTCTGCAGGAAATCGGCAAATGCACCGAAGAACATCAGGCTATCGTGCGTAAGTGGCTGGAAGAACACAAACTCGAAGAAGTGCGCACCAGCGAACTTTTCGATATTTGGTGGGACTAAGTAGCAAAGGGTCGGCAAATGCCGGCCCAATTTGTATTGAGGGAAAGATATGATGCGCAAAACGCTGCTGGCGGCAGTCCTAACGTTCACGGCGATGGCCGCACATGCTGATTATCAGTGCAGCGTCACCCCGCGTGACGATGTGATTTTGAGTCCACAAACGGTACAGGTGAAGGGTGAGAACGGCAACCTGGTCATAACCCAGGCCGGTGATGTCACCTTTAACGGTAAACAGTACAACCTGAACGCCGCGCAGCGTGAACAGGCCAAAGATTATCAGGCGGCGTTGCGTAGCAGTCTGCCGTGGATTGATGAAGGTGCCAGAGCGCGCGTGGAGAAAGGTCGCGTGGCGCTGGATAAAATCATCGCCAAAGAGGTCGGCGAAAGCAGCAACATGCGTGGCCGCTTAACTAAGCTGGATGCGCAATTGAAAGAGCAGATGAACCGCATTATTGAGCATCGCACTGACGGCCTGACCTTCCATTATAAGGCGATTGATCAGGTTCGCGCGGATGGACAACAGCTGGTCAATCAGGCGATGGGCGGTATTTTGCAGGACAGCATCAACGAGATGGGGGCGAAAGCCGTGCTCAAAGGCGGTGGTAATCCGCTGCAGGGCGTGCTCGGAAGCCTCGGAGGTTTGCAAACCTCAATTCAGAACGAATGGAAGAATCAGGAACAAGACTTCCAGCAGTTTGGCAAAGATGTTTGTGCCCGCGTCGTGACGCTGGAAAACGATCGTAAAACGCTGGTTAGCACTCTGAAATAATCTTCACCTCTTTTTAACGGCACAGAAACATTCTGTGCCGTTTTATTTTGTACTTTTCTGTTTTTTTGATATCCATCTCTAAGAATAACAATTTGATGGAGATATAAATCTGGTTAATTGGATGGCGTCACATTATTCATCTGTAAGATAGACATAATGCTGCAAATTCAAGTAACTGGAGAAATAACATGGAGTTTTTCAAGAGAACGGCACTTGCCGCACTGGTTATGGGTTTCAGCGGCGCGGCGCTTGCACTGCCAAACATCACTATTTTAGCTACCGGCGGGACGATTGCCGGCGGTGGTGACTCCGCAACAAAATCTAACTACACGGCAGGCAAAGTCGGCGTAGAAAATTTGGTTGATGCCGTACCTCAGTTGAAAGATATCGCCGTTGTGAAAGGCGAGCAGGTGGTAAACATCGGCTCCCAGGATATGAATGACGAAGTCTGGCTAACGCTGGCGAAAAAGATTAATACCGAGTGTGATAAAACTGACGGCTTCGTGGTAACACATGGTACGGATACCATGGAAGAAACCGCCTATTTCCTCGATCTCACCGTCAAGTGCAACAAGCCGGTGGTGCTGGTCGGCGCAATGCGTCCGTCTACAGGTATGAGCGCTGATGGCCCGTTCAACCTGTATAACGCCGTGGTAACCGCCGCAGACAAAGCCTCTGCCAACCGTGGTGTGCTGGTGGTGATGAACGACACCGTTATGGATGGTCGCGACGTGACCAAAACTAACACCACGGATGTCGCTACTTTCAAATCTGTTAACTATGGTCCGCTGGGGTATATCCATAACGGTAAAATCGACTACCAGCGTACGCCTGCGCGTAAGCACACCACATCCACGCCGTTCGACGTATCTAAGCTGACTGAGCTGCCGAAAGTTGGGATTGTTTACAACTACGCTAACGCCTCCGATCTGCCAGCCAAAGCATTGGTAGACGCGGGTTACGCCGGGATCGTCAGTGCGGGTGTAGGTAACGGTAACCTGTATAAAACCATTTTCGATACGCTGGCAACTGCCGCGCATAAAGGTACCGTTGTGGTGCGTTCATCCCGTGTACCAACGGGCGCCACCACCCAGGATGCTGAAGTTGATGATGCGAAATACGGATTTGTGGCTTCAGGCTCTCTGAACCCGCAAAAAGCGCGTGTTCTGCTGCAACTGGCTCTGACCCAAACCAAGGATCCTAAGCAGATCCAGGAAATGTTTAATCAGTATTAATGGCATAAAAAATGCCCCTCCCGTAGCGTTGGGGCATTCTCCAGAGGTAGTTACTCTTCGTATTTACATCAACCCCAGCATCTGTGGAATAAACAGAGAGATCTGTGGAATGTATACGATCATCATGAGTGCGACCAGCAATGCGGCGTAAAACGGCAGCAGGGGTTTGATCAATTGCTGGATCTTCACGCCAGAAATCGAACAGCCTACAAACAATGCACTTCCTACCGGCGGTGTCAGCAGACCAATGCACAGGTTGGCGACCATCATGATGCCGAAATGTACCGGATCCATACCTAACTCTTGAGCGATTGGCAAGAAAATGGGGGTAAAGATCAGGACTGCCGGTGTCATATCCATAAAGATCCCAACAACCAGTAGTACAATATTGATTAACAGTAGGATAATCAGTGGATTATCGGAAATACCCATTAATGTGTCACTGATCATGTAGGGAATATCGGCATTGGTCATCGCCCAGGACATGCCGACAGAGAAGCCGATCAGTAACAGTACGATAGAGGTCATCACGACTGATTCCAGGATCAGCTTTGGTAAATCGCGCCATTTTACTTCCCGGTAAATCAGCACCGAGAGAATGAAGGTGTAGACGACCGCAATCGCTGAGGCTTCTGTTGCGGTAAAGATCCCACCTAAAATACCCCCCATCACAATGATGACCAGTAACAGACTCGGTAGCGCATCCAGAAGTGCTTTTACTGCCTGTGCGCAGGTTGGCCTTTCCGACAGGGGATAACCACGGCGTTTGGCGATAATGGCGCATACCACCATGATCGAAAGCCCCATCAGGATCCCTGGTAAATAACCCGCCATAAACAACGAAGCAACTGAAACACCGCCAGCAGTAAGAGAAAACACAATTAACACATTTGATGGTGGAATTAACAGCCCGGTAATACAGGAGGAAACGTTAACGGCTGTCGAGAAGGTTGGGTCGTATCCTTGCTTTGTCTGAATAGGATTAAGCGTACCGCCAACGGCTGCAGCAGCGGCAACGGCAGAGCCGGATATCGAACCAAACATCATGTTTGCCAGCACGTTGACATGACCAAGTGAGCCGGGAACTCGCCCAACCATCACCTGCGCCAGGTTAATTAGCCGGATGGCGATCCCACCGCTGTTCATCAGCGTACCTGCGAAAATGAAAAACGGGATCGCCAATAGGGCAAAATTATCTAATCCGTTTGCCAGACGTTGAGAGACAGTGATAACGGCAACATCCCAAGGAAACATCAGCAGCATTGAGGCTACAGTGGCGATACCGATGGAGAACGAAATAGGTACGCCAATGAACACCAGGACAAAGAAGCAGCCAAACAGGGTTAGTGCGATATAGCCTTCCATCAAATTACTCCCTGCGAAGATTGTTTCAGTTGCTGAATATTTTGGTGAATAAACCACAGGGCATAGAACATCATGACTGCGCCGCTTAGCGGCAGGATGATATACACGTAACCCATTGGAATTTGCATGGCCGCGGAAACTTGCACCGTTGCCAGCGTTTTATTAATCAGCTTGATACCGCCGGTAACGATGACTGAACCTGCAAAGCCAAAAATCAGCAGATTAATGAATAAGCACAATAACGCCTGTTTACGTTTATTAATCGACATGAACAGTAGATCGATAGACAGGTGGCGCTGGGCGCCTACGGTATAGGCTGCACCTAATAATCCGACCCAGATCATTAAGAAGCGTGCCAGTTCGTCAGTTAAGGTGCTGGGCTGATTGAGCACGTAGCGGCTAAAAACTTGCCAGACTACGCACACTACCAGCGCAATCATTACGATGACCGAAAATGCGGCAATGACGCGGTCTACCGCAAGCTTAAGGCGGTTAAATATCATGGTGAGTTTCCTGGTGAAACAGGGCCAATCAATGGCCCAAAGGGTTATTGTTCTGCGTCCTCAAACTTCGCCAGCAGGGCTGCATGTTTTGGGTCTTTTTTGAAGTCATCAAACAGCGGTTGAACAGCGGCGCGGAAAGGGGCTTTATCAACTTTGATAATCTCGCCACCCATAGCTTTTGCTTGAGCGCGGGTATCAGCATCGATTTTATCCCACAACTTTTGTTGATAAGCCTCGGAATTTTTAGCCGCTTGACGAAGGATCAGTTGTTGCTCCGGGGTCAGCTTATTCCATGTTTTGGTTGAGATAACGAGAAAATCTGGAATAGAGGCGTGCTCATCTTCGGAGAAGACTTTAGCTATTTCGATATGACGTGTTTGCACCCACGATGGAACGTTATTCTCTGCGCCATCCACTACACCTTGTTGCATAGCGGTATAAACCTCACCGAAGGAAATGGGGGTCGGCGATCCGCCCATCAGTTCAACCATTTTAATGGTTGTGGGGCTGGGTTGAACGCGGACTTTCAGACCTTTCAGATCCTCTGGTTTGGTAATAGGTTTTTTGGCATAAAAACTACGCGTGCCGGCAACGTAAGCAGATAACGCAAAGAATCCCTTTTCTTTTGTGGATTCCATAATGTCTTTACCTACCTCACCAAATACAACGTTATTGAAATGGTTTTGATCTTTAAATAAGAAAGGTAAATTATAAATGGCATAAATATTATCAAATGACTCTAAATCACTGGCAGAACCTTTTGTCATATCCAACGCGCCATTTTGTAACAACTCCATCGTTTCTCGGGCATTACCCATTTGGCTACTGGGATATATACGTACAATCATTTTACCGTCGGAGAGTTGTTTTACCTCTTTGGCCATTTCTTCGAAAGCCTGGTGAACCACATGGCTACGTTCAAGGTTGTGTGCCAGTTTGAGAGTCACTTTTTCAGCAGCATTTGCGCCAGTGCTAAGTAGCGCCAACAAGGATGCACAGACTAGCGAGCGGGAAAAGGTTTTGATTTTCATAAGTAAGCTCCGTGCTTTAAGGTACAGTAATTGGTTGACATCTGATGATGGTTCACCTTTTTCTGTATGATAAATTAATATAGTTGTCAGACATCTATCCACTATATAGATCACATACCTTTTGCATGGCAGCAGTTTGATCTTATTTTGTGCGCTGTGTTCAATATATTTATGTTGGTGAAGAGGCTATTTAAAATGAATAAAATAATTAATATGGTTATTGTCAATAAATGACGTGCATTGTACTCGGTTTTTCCGAGTACAATATTTAGAGGAATTTGTAGAAGAAAATGCGCCGACAGGCGCACAGAGATTACTCCGCCAGAAACAGCTCCAGCAGAGAATTCAAAAATAGCTTACCGTGTTGGGTAATCTGCCAGTATTCATCGCATTCACTCAGATAGCCCTGGGCAATGGCCTCATCGATCTGTCGACGAATAACGTCTTCGGTAAGCCCGGTATATTGCGTGAACTCCGCGCGAGGCGCGGCTTCCAGCAGCCGGAAACGGTTCATAAAGAACTCAAACGGCTTATCGGCCTCGGCGACATCTCGCTGGCTTTCCAGATAACGTCCTTGCATGTATCCGCGCGGATGTCGCGTTTTGGTAGTGCGCAGGATGCGACCGTCTGGGAAAGTGACTTTGCCGTGCGCGCCGCAACCAATGCCTAAGTAGTCGCCAAAACGCCAGTAATTTAGGTTGTGCTGACACTGATAACCCGGTCTGGCGTAGGCAGAGGTTTCGTACTGCTGATACCCCGCGGCGGTAAGCAACTGGTGGCCTTGCTCAAAAATATCCCACAGCGCGTCGTCGTCCGGTAATGCCGGTGGTCGGGACCCGAACAGCGTATTCGGTTCGATGGTCAACTGATACCAGGAAAGATGCGGTGGGTTGAGCGCGATGGCCTGCTGTAAATCGCCCAGCGCCTCTTCCAGCGTCTGATCCGGTAAACCGTGCATCAGGTCGAGGTTAAAGCTGCGTAGTCCCAGACCGCTCGCCAGGTGCGCTGCACGTTTGGCTTCTTCCGGTCCGTGAATACGTCCCAGACGTTCGAGTTTGGCGGAGCTAAAGCTCTGTACACCAATGGAGATACGGTTTACGCCAGCACGTTGATAATCCACAAAGCGATCGGCTTCCACCGTACCGGGATTCGCCTCCATCGTGATTTCTGCATCTGCGGCGAGATTCAGCCGTGCGCGCACGCCGTCGAGCAGCGTTTGCATTGCCGGGCCAGAAAGCAGGCTCGGCGTACCACCACCGATAAAAATCGTCTTTACCTCGCGGCCCTGGGCGTGGGCCACCTCAGAATCCAGATCGCTCAGCAGATGCTGCACATAGTCGTCATGAGGGACTTCGCCTTTAAGCGCATGCGAGTTGAAGTCGCAGTACGGGCATTTCTGCACGCACCACGGGATGTGTATGTAAAGACTTAACGGCGGAAGCTTAACCATTACGCAGGGCATCCAGCAGCAGCTTCAGCGCTTGTCCGCGGTGAGAAATCGCGCTCTTTTCTTCGCGGGTCAGTTCGGCGGCGGTTTTCCCTTCGGAGGGCACAAAGAAGATTGGGTCGTAGCCAAAACCACCGTTTCCGGCAGGTTCACGGGCAATAACGCCCGGCCAGCGTCCGTGGCAAACCACAGGTGTTGGATCGTCTGCATGGCGCATATACACCAGCACGCAGTGGAATTGTGCCTGGCGCTTGTCATCAGGAACATCCTGCAGGGTGTGGAGCAGTTTTTCCAGGTTCTGCTGATCGGTTGCATCTTCGCCGGAATAGCGGGCTGAATAGATGCCCGGCGCGCCGCCAAGGGCATTTACCGCCAGACCGGAGTCATCAGCAATGGCGGGTAAACCGGTAATTTGCGCGGCATGACGAGCCTTCAGAATGGCGTTCTCAATAAACGTCAGCCCGGTCTCTTCTGCAGAATCAACACCCAGATCCGTTTGAGCAACAACATCAAGACCGAAATCACTCAGAAGAGAGGCGAGTTCACGCACTTTACCGGCGTTGCCGGTCGCGAGGACAACTTTTTGCATGGGATACCTAATCAGTTAGCGCCGCAATTTCGGGCGGGATCTGTTGCGGATGAATGATTTTAACCTGTTTGTGACGACCAAGCTCGCCCTTCTCAATGACGACCTGGCTTTTTGCCACGCGGAACTGTTTGCCGAGAAACTTCACCAGATGGCTATTGGCTTGCCCATCAACCGGTGGGGCGGTAATGGCGACTTTTAGTTCGTCGCCATGTAAACCTACAATACTGTCACGGCTGGCTTTAGGCTGAATGTAGAGCCGTAAAACCAGACCGTCATCGCAGGGGGTAACGGCACTCATAGCGCCATCCACAGCCCCGGCAGCAGCATGTTACCTGTCGCCTGTAATACTTCTGCGATGCCCATGTTAATGACATACAGCAGCAGAACCAGGATCATTGGCGAGAAATCGATCCCGCCCATGCCTGGAAGTAAGCGACGAATAGGACGCAGCAGCGGATCTGCCAGTTGAATCAGCACGTACTCCACAGGGCTGCGGCCCTGGCTGACCCAGCTCATAATCGCCATCACCAGCAGAACCCAGAAAATCAGCAGTCCGATAGTCTTCAGGACAATCAGCACGGCGGCGATCCAGATGATCGGCTGGAACGTAACCACCTTAAACAGCACGATGGCCTTGATAAAGCTCAGAACGAGCGCAACTAATGCCGATGCGCTGTCAATTGGCCCCATCGGCGGAATGATACGGCGTAACGGCCCAATAATGGGCTGAGTGATTTTCACAATAAACTGCGAGAACGGGTTGTAGAAATCGCAGCGAGACCATTGCATCCACACGCGCAGCAGCAGCGCCATGGTATACAGCTCAATTACCGTTGAGAACAGGAAGGTCAACGTATTCATGGTGTTCCTTAGTTTTCCTTATTTTTTAGTGTAATCACGAGCACCAAAAATGGCAGTGCCGATGCGCACCATCGTGCTACCCGCCGCAATGGCGGCATCCATATCATCAGACATCCCCAGTGAGAGCGTGTCGATACTTGGGTAGCGTGTTTTCAACCCGGCAAATGCTACCGCCATTTGCTGTGCAACTTCAAACTGCCTTACATAATCTGACTCTGGCGCCGGAATCGCCATCAGACCACGCAGGGTAATGCGTGGCAGCGCGGCGACTTCAGCGGCCAGTGCATCAAGCTCTGCAAGCGGAATACCTGACTTACTGTTCTCATCGCTGATATTAATCTGAATCAACACATTGAGCGGCGGCAGTTCCGCCGGGCGCTGTTCGCTCAGACGGGCAGCGATACGCAGACGATCAATCGTATGGCACCAGTCAAAATGTTCAGCGACCAGACGACTTTTGTTCGACTGCAGCGGGCCGATAAAGTGCCACTGCAGATCGTTAACGCCTTTTTCCTGAAAGTAGCGGATCTTATCCACCCCTTCCTGGACATAGTTTTCACCGAAGGCACGCTGCCCTGCGGTCATGGCTTCTTCGATGGCGCTCGCAGGTTTGGTTTTGCTGACTGCAAGCAACATAACTTCTTCTGAAGACCGCCCGCAACGCGTCGCGGCGGCTGAGATTTTGTCCCGGACATGTGCCAGGTTATGCGCGATATCGTTCATTTTCCGAGGATGTTCATATGAATATGGAAGAAATAGTGGCCCTTAGTGTAAAGCATAACGTGTCGGATCTACACCTGTGCAATGCATGGCCTGCGCGCTGGCGCATAGGTGGAAAAGTCGAAACCGCACCATTTACTACGCCTGACGTGGAGAATCTGCTGATGTGCTGGCTCAGTGAGCAACAACAGGTACAGTGGCGGGAACAGGGGCAGATTGATTTTGCCCTTACGCTGGCGGACTCCCGGCGTCTACGCGCCAGCGCATTTGCTCATCAACAGGGAACCTCGCTGGCGCTAAGATTGCTACCGCTTGAATGTCCTCGTTTAGACGATCTTCAGACCCCCGAGGCCATACCTGAACTGCTGCACGGTGAAAATGGATTAGTTCTGGTCACTGGAGCCACCGGCAGCGGTAAATCAACCACCCTGGCGGCGATGGTGGAGTACCTTAATCAACATATTGCGGGGCATATTCTGACGCTGGAAGATCCGATTGAATATCGCTACACCAGCCAGCGTTGTCTTATTCAACAGCGGGAGGTAGGCGTACACTGCGCTTCTTTTGCTGCCGGTTTGCGCGGCGCGTTACGCGAAGATCCCGACGTCATTTTGCTGGGCGAGCTGCGCGACGTGGAAACTATTCGTTTGGCCTTAACGGCAGCGGAGACCGGGCATCTGGTGTTGGCAACCTTACATACGCGAGGGGCGGCGCAGGCCATCGCGCGGCTGGTGGACACCTTTCCCGCTCAGGAGAAAGATCCGGTGCGTAACCAGCTGGCAGACAGCCTGCGGGCGGTACTTTCGCAAAAGTTGGAGGAAGATAAGCAGGGAGGACGCGTGGCGCTATTCGAACTGCTCGTCAACACTCCCGCCGTGGGCAATTTGATCCGTGAAGGGAAAACGCATCAGCTACCCGGTGTGATTCAAACCGGGCAGCAGACAGGTATGCAGACGTTTGCACAAAGTCAGCAGCAGCGCCAGGCGCAGGGGCGACTTTAGTAGCCCTGCTCGAAATAGCTTTCAAGGATAATAACGGCAGAAGCGGAATCTACTTTGCCTTTATTTAACGCCCGGTATCCGCCTTGCTCAAACAGGCCTGAGCGGGCTTCGACGGTGCTCAAACGTTCATCGTGCAGCGTTACGGTTACGCCAAAGCGACCGTGAATGCGGTTAGCGAATTTGCGCGCGCGCGCAGTAAGGGGTTGTTCGGTGCCATCCATATTGAGCGGCAGGCCGACAATGATTTCGTCCGGCTGCCACTCTTTTAGCAGGCGTTCAATCAAACTCCAGTCTGGCGTGCCGTCCTGTGCTTTGATGGCGGGCAAGGGTCTCGCTGTACCGGTAATGCGTTGACCAACCGCGACGCCGATACTTTTCGTACCAAAATCAAAAGAGAGTAATGTTTCGCTCATCAGGCGTGTCCCGCCACGCCAGGCATGGTCTGAATATCAATCCCGATAAGCTTCGCCGCATCGCGCCAGCGGTCGGCAATCGGCGTTTTAAATAAGATGTTGAGGTCTGCGGGAGCAGTGAGCCAGGCGTTATCCAGTAGCTCTTGTTCCAGTTGACCTTTTTCCCATGATGAATAGCCCAGCGCAACCAGCACTTCGGATGGCTGCTCCTGCGTACCAAGGGTTTCAAGTACATCGCGGGAGGTGGTGATGATAGTGTTATCTGAAATGCGAATACTGGAGGCAAAGCGTGACGGCGGGGTGTGTAGAATAAATCCACGGTCTTCCGCCAGCGGGCCGCCGAGCATCACCGGTTTGTCCAGACGAATGGCAGGATCGCGTGCTTCTGGAGTAATCTTCAGCTTTTCCAGAATCCCTTCAATTTGTAAGTTTTCCAGAGGCTTATTGACGATAATCCCCATTGCTCCGTTCTCATTGTGTTCACAGATATACACCACGGAACGGCGGAAAATCGGATCCTGGAGAGCAGGCATGGCAATTAGAAAGTGATGCTGTAAATTCATTGTCAGAGGTTCTGTTTCCTGGTTCAAAAAAGCAACAGAGCCCAGTATGTGGGCAAAGCGCGAAGATGTCACCCTCTGAAGATAGCTTTGCCGGATGGCGGCTTCGCCTTATCCGGCCTACGGGGTGCGAATGTAGGCCGGATAAGACGCGAAGGCATCCCCATCCGGCAACTTATTTATTTCTGCAAACGTGCCTCGATGGCGTCCATCAGCATACCGGTAATCGAAACCGGGAACTCCGCTTCAATTTCACGAATACAGGTTGGGCTGGTGACGTTAATTTCCGTCAGACGGTCGCCAATGATATCCAGACCGACAAAAATCAAACCTTTT
Organism: Citrobacter sp. RHBSTW-00986; assembly: GCF_013783065.1. Classification (NCBI taxonomy): domain Bacteria; kingdom Pseudomonadati; phylum Pseudomonadota; class Gammaproteobacteria; order Enterobacterales; family Enterobacteriaceae; genus Citrobacter; species Citrobacter sp. RHBSTW-00986. The sequence continues at coordinate 860,512 of NZ_CP056200.1, forward strand.
GCTTTCAGCGTTGGCCCAATGCGACGTGCAATTTCCCAGTCGCTGTCGGTTAATGGACGCGGCTCGCCACGACCGCCGGCTGCCAGGTTGCCACGGGTTTCGCCGCCTTGTGGAATACGCGCCAGGCAGTACGGAACGGGTTCGCCATCGACCACCAGCACGCGTTTATCGCCGTCTTTAATTGCTGGCAGATAGTTCTGCGCCATGCAATAACGGGTACCGTGCTCGGTCAGTGTTTCGGCAATAACGCCAAGGTTCGGATCGCCTTCCTTGACGCGGAAAATAGATGCGCCGCCCATGCCGTCCAGCGGTTTGAGAATGATGTCGCTGTGTTTTTGCCAGAAGGCTTTCAGCTGCGCTTTGTTACGCGTGACCAGTGTTTCCGGCGTCAGGTCGGCAAACCATGCGGTGAACAGCTTCTCGTTACAATCGCGCAGGCTCTGCGGTTTGTTGACGATTAGCGTCCCTTTCTCCTCTGCACGTTCCAGAATATAGGTTGCGTAGATGAACTCGGTATCAAACGGCGGATCCTTACGCATCAGAATGACGTCCAGATCTGCCAGCGGGAGATCCTGCTCGCTATTGAACTCATACCATTTGTCGTAGTTCTGCTCTACGCTCAGGGTACGCGTACGGGCGCGGGCTTCACCGTTGATCAGATAGAGATCGGCCATTTCCATATAATGAATTTCGTAACCGCGACGTTGCGCTTCCAGCAGCATAGCGAAGCTGGAATCTTTCTTGATGTTGATGCTTGCGATGGGATCCATCACGATGCCGAGCTTGATCATTGTTCTTCTCCGTTAGCCCAGATCGCCAAAACGCACCTGTAGCGCGGTGATGGCGGTGAGCGCAGTTGTCTCAGTACGCAGAACGCGAGGTCCTAACAGAATATCAGTAAACTGATACCGTGCGGTCATGGCAATTTCATCTGCCGACAGCCCACCTTCGGGGCCAATCAGCAAGCGGATGCGTTCCACCGGGAGCGGCAGCGTATTGATGCTGGCGCTGGCGCGGGGATGCAGGTTCAGTTTCAGACCTTCATCCTGTTCGGCGCACCACGCTTCCAGATCCATCGCCGGGCGAATTTCAGGCACCCGATTACGACCGCACTGTTCGCAGGCGGCAATGGCGATCTTCTGCCACTGCTGGAGCTTCTTGTTCAGGCGTTCGCTGTCCAGTTTAACGCCGCAGCGCTCAGAAAAAAGTGGCGTAATGAGGCTTACACCCAGTTCAATCGATTTTTGGATAGTAAATTCCATTTTTTCACCCCGCGACATCACCTGGCCCAGGTGGATGTGCAGCGGCGATTCTCGATCGTCGAGTTCAGCGTTAAGCACCTTCACGTCCACGCTTTTCTTACTGGCGTGGGTGATTTCGGCGTCGAATACCTGATTGCTGCCATCAAACAGCTGTAGCGCCTGGCCTGGCCCCATACGCAGCACGCGGCCGATATGGTTGGCAGCGTCTTCACACAGTGAAATTTGGCTGCCGGAAGTGAGTGGCTCAGGGTGATAAATGCGAGGAATGCGCATAGTTAAACATCCGCGTCATGGCCCTGGGCTGCAAAAGGCCAGGGCATGGTTAAAAAATATTGCTGCTAGTGTAGGTTAGCTCTTTTGCGCCTGGCAAGCGCGTTGCACATAGGGGTTATGGTTCCCCTGTACCTTCGCAATGCGTTCGTCGCGCTCACACTCCCAATCGGTGACCGGATACTGCTTATTCCAGGCATTAAAAAGCTGAGTTTGCTGGCGGGAGAGCGTCAGGTTGTATTGGTCGCGCATGTAAAAATAGGTACGCGCGATGGCGCCACGGGCGCGGGCTGGCGGCTCGGCAACTTTCTCTTTGAAGTCAACCTTCATGGTGCATTGTCCATATTGGCCTTCACCACCGTTCCACTGGCTGTACATAAAGTTTGCGCGATCGCCATTGACCTCACCCACCGCGGGCTGCAGGTTATGCATATCGCTTTCCATTTTGCGATAGACCGGATCTTTAGCGCAGTTTTTACGCCCTCCGTCCTGCCAGCACTGGCGCTGATGACCAAATTGCCAGGCGGGGACAACGTGTTCCCATTCAATTCGACTGGCGCGGTTTTCATTTTTTCGCACTTTATAGCCGCAGGATTCGAGGTCAACGACCCCTTTTTTTCCTTGCCAGTTAATTTTACATCCGCAATAGAAATCGCCTGGCGCATCGGCGTTAACTTTAACGCCTGCTGCTTTTGCCTGAGAAAAACTGTTGATGCCTTCGGCTAAAACCGAGCCTGAAAACGCAGCGGCTAACAGGGCCGCAGCAAAAGAAAGATTACGGTACATCACGAACTCCGTGTCAAAACGAGCCCGCAACGTAGCGAAAGTCATTCCTGTATGCAATCAGTTAGATCAGAAAAGTTCCTGATAATTCTGAAGATTATTCTGCAACCAGCGGTTGACCGCAGTGAACGCAGCGGTAGGTGGCTTCGCCGCGTACAACGCGGTTATGTCGGCGGACGGTCAGTTGGTGCTCCTGACACTTACAGCGGTATGTAAAGGTCTTACGCTGCACGGATTGCAGCTCAAACTGATGCGTGCGCCGGGCCGGTACGCCCAGCACGCTCTCCATCATCCATTTCCACTCTTTCCCGTGCGGCGGTACGCGGCCAAAGTGTTTCCACACCAGTAGATGCGCCAGTTCATGGGGCACCACTTCGTTAACGAACGCGTCAACATTCTCCATCAGCAAAACTGGATTAAGACGAATTTCGTAGGTTTGTAGCCACGCGGTACCCGCGGCGGTTCCGCGCTGTTGGTAAACCAGCTTTGGTTCCGGGTATTGGCGTTCGAGCTTGAGATTGGCCTGAGCGAGTTTTTCCCGCAGGCTGCGCATAGCGGCTTGCTGGATGGCGATCGGGAGACGGGAGGTTTTCATAACGCCAGAGGATAGTGCGACAGGGAAGGGACTGCAAGAGGAAGGCTCCCTCCCGCTTGGGAGGAAGCCTAACGTGATTAGTCGTGTGCGCCAATTTCGCGCAGTTTACGACCTTTCATCAGGTTACGTTCAATGTGTTCCAGAGAGACGTTTTTAGTTTCAGGGATCAGCCACAGGGTCAGGAAGATGAACAGTACGTTCAGGCCACCGTAGACCCAGAAGGTGTTGGCGCTGCCCAGCGAGTTCAGCATCGTCAGGAAGGTTGCGCCGACAATCATGTTGGCAATCCAGTTAGTTGCGGTAGAGCAGGTGATGCCGAAATCGCGACCTTTCAGCGGCTGGATTTCAGAGCACAGTACCCAAATCAGCGGACCGGCGCTCATCGCAAAGCCAACGATAAACATTAGCAGCATCAGCACAGCGAAGTATTGTGCGGCTGGCGAGTGAATACCCACGTGCATCATTGTACCCAGCACGCCCATACCGACGGCCATGACGATAAAGCCGAGGATCAGCGTAGGTTTACGGCCCCAGCGGTCAACCAGGCCAATGGCGATAAAGGTTGCCAGCACGTTGGTCAGACCGACAATAACGGTCCCCCACATCTGTTCGGTGGTGTTGGTGTAACCCGCCAGCTCAAAGATTTTTGGCGCGTAATACATAATGACGTTCATCCCGGTGAACTGCTGCATCACCTGTAGCAGGACGCCAAGGAAAACCGCGCGGCGGAAGTTGCTGTTTTCTTTAAACAGCGCCCAGCCGCTCTGCTTCACTTGCAGGCTTTCACGAATTTCATCCAGCTCGCGTTTGGCTTCAGCGCTGGTGTCACGCAGACGCAACAGAACGCGTTCGGCATCGACAAAACGACGTTTAGCCGCAAACCAACGCGGGCTGTCCGGCAGGAAGATGACGCCAACCAGCAGTAACAGGGCAGGGATGATGATCACGCCCAGCATCCAGCGCCATGCGCCGCTGTAGCTAAACGCCGTATCGGAAAGATACGCACCTAAAATACCGATAGTGATCATTAACTGATACATAGAAATCATGCTGCCGCGAATTTTTTCCGGGGCGATTTCGGACAGGTACAACGGTGCGGTATAAGACGCAACGCCGACTGCCAGGCCGAGCAGCACGCGGGAAACCAGCAGCACTTCAACGTTTGGCGCTGCGGCGGAGAACAGCGAACCGGCAACAAACAGGATTGCGCCGATCATCAGGCTTTTTTTACGTCCCAGCTTGAAGGAGAGCCAACCGCTGCCGACGGCGCCCACTGCCGCACCAAACATCATGGAACTCACCACCCATTCCTGAGTGTGTGGGGTAATTTGGAACTCGTCGGTGATGAATGGTAAAGCACCGGCAATAACACCGATATCCAGGCCAAAAAGTAATCCAGCCAGGGCTGCCAGGAAGCAGACAAAAAATGTCATGGCTTTGTTGGAATGCCCCGTTTTTTTATTGTCAGGCATGATGCCCTCCGTTGGGTAGCTAGTTTTGTTGATGTTAAGGGTAGGTGAGTACGGGGTAAAAAAATGCGAATCACATCACATTAGTGTAATCGGTTACACTGGCATTCATGTGGATTATTGTTTAATGAGTTGAAAGTTAACATTATTTATTATTATAGAATAAAGTTGATTGGCTGATTTTAAGACAATGCTGAAATATGATGTAACAGTGATGCAATGCTGGTAACGAAGAGATGTGAATTCAAGGTGTATAGAAATATCGTGCTATGTAATCGCTTTCATTTGTTATTGAAGCAAATGAAATTAGCGTGGTTATAGCGATGGGGGATGGGAGAGCAAATGACATAAAAAAAGACCAGCACGAGGCTGGTCTTCATAAGCGTTGAGCCGTAGGGGTATTACTTCAGACCGGCAGCTTCACGCAGCAGGGCGGCTTTGTCGGTTTTTTCCCATGGGAAATGTTCGCGACCAAAGTGACCGTAAGCGGCGGTTTCTTTGTAAATCGGGTGCAGCAGATCCAGCATCTGAATCAGGCCATACGGGCGCAGGTCGAAGAACTCACGCACCAGCAGGGTCAGCTGCTCTGAAGGCACTTTTTCAGTACCGAACGTTTCCACCATGATAGAGGTCGGTTCAGCCACGCCGATTGCGTAGGAAACCTGAATCTCACAACGGTCAGCCAGGCCAGCGGCAACGATGTTTTTCGCTACGTAGCGGGCTGCATAAGCTGCGGAACGGTCAACTTTAGACGGATCCTTACCAGAAAATGCGCCGCCGCCGTGACGGGCCATGCCGCCGTAGGTATCAACGATGATTTTACGACCCGTCAGACCGCAGTCACCCATTGGACCGCCGATAACGAAACGACCAGTTGGGTTGATGAAGAACTTGGTTGAAGCTGTCAGCCATTCAGTCGGTAGTACCGGCTTGATGATCTCTTCCATAACGGCTTCTTGCAGCGATTTCTGATCGATATCTTCAGAGTGCTGAGTCGACAGAACAACCGCATCAATACCGACAATTTTACCGTCGTCATACTGGAAGGTTACCTGGCTTTTTGCATCCGGGCGCAGCCAGGATAAGGTGCCGTTTTTACGCACTTCAGCCTGACGCTGCACCAGACGGTGAGCATAGGTAATCGGGGCTGGCATCAGCACGTCGGTTTCGTTGGTTGCATAACCAAACATCAGACCCTGGTCGCCTGCGCCCTGTTCCAGCGGATCCGCACGGTCAACACCCTGGTTGATGTCCGGAGACTGTTTACCAATCGCGCTCAGTACCGCACAAGAGTTGGCATCAAAGCCCATGTCGGAATGCACATAGCCAATTTCGCGAACCGTGTTACGGGTGATCTCTTCGATATCAACCCATGCGCTGGTGGTGATCTCACCGCCAACTAAAACCATGCCGGTTTTGACGTAGGTTTCGCAGGCAACGCGTGCTTTCGGATCCTGCTCCAGGATTGCATCCAGCACGGCATCAGAGATTTGGTCAGCGATTTTGTCAGGATGCCCTTCTGATACGGACTCGGACGTAAAAAGGTGTTTTGCCATATTTAATTTCACCTAAGGAGAATGTAGTTAGCTCAAACTGTCGAGTGGAATAGCCATGTGTAGAAGATTCTACCATGAGTCTGCAGATGACGGACACTGGCAGTCTGAGTGTTAATCGGTATAGATGGATTAACATCTGGACGGCTATTTTAAGTCGGTTCTGCGCCTGATTTCCAGCTTTTTTTGATTGAGCTCGCATTGTACTGAAAATGTAACTGGAAATTTTTCCTGACGGTGCTGGCAATGCGCGTATTTATCTTTTGCTTTTTCGTACTGTTGTCGGTATAAAACGCGGCGCGCGGCTCATATCCGTCATACTTCAAGTTGCATGTGCGTTGGCAATACTCGCCCAGTCACTTACTCCTGTAAGCGCCCGGGGATTCACTGCGTTGCCGCCTTCCCGCAACTCGATTTATTGAGGATAGACAAAAAAGCACACGACGTTTTCATCGTGTTGCCACTTCCAGCCGGGTTAAAACTTTAGCTTTGGCTTGTGGGTTCGTTCCGTCAGGAGCAACCGTGGAGGTGATACGAGATAATGAACCGTTGTATTCTGCTGAATCTGTCGCACCGTTCTGGTGTACATATGTCCCCCGCAATCTGCATCTTGCATACCTGCCGATGTTATACCCATCTCGGCGCTTCTCAGGACTCCAGGGCCGGCAACGGTCACTAAGAACTGAACAAGGGCGCTCTTGGTAAACAAGAGTTTTCTCGTGGTTTCGCCGAACCGTCAGCATTAAGTTCGGTTACGTGTTTACATTGATATGAAAAAGAAACCGGTCGCACAGTCGGAGCGTCAGCACTATCTGCTGGAAATTCTGCCTGTATTTGGGTTGTTATCGCGTCTTCGGATTGCGATAGTAGTCAACTGTTTTACACTTGTTAATAAAATTTGAGGTTCGCTATGTCTGACGACATTTCTTTGGGTTCGCCTTCGTCAGCAGGCGAACACGGTGTACTACGCTCCATGCAGGAGGTTGCAATGAGTTCCCAGGAAGCCAGCAAGATGCTGCGTACTTACAATATTGCCTGGTGGGGTAATAACTACTATGACGTCAATGAACTGGGCCACATCAGCGTGTGCCCGGATCCCGACGTACCAGAAGCGCGCGTTGACCTTGCTGAGTTGGTGAAAGCCCGTGAAGCGCAGGGCCAGCGTTTGCCTGCATTGTTCTGCTTCCCGCAGATCCTGCAACACCGTCTGCGTTCGATTAACGCCGCGTTTAAGCGCGCCCGTGAGTCTTACGGCTACAACGGTGACTATTTCCTCGTTTACCCGATCAAGGTTAACCAGCACCGTCGCGTGATTGAATCGCTGATCCACTCCGGCGAACCGCTGGGGCTGGAAGCCGGTTCTAAAGCTGAACTGATGGCCGTTCTGGCTCATGCCGGAATGACCCGCAGCGTGATCGTGTGTAACGGCTATAAAGACCGCGAATACATCCGCCTGGCGCTAATTGGCGAAAAGATGGGCCATAAGATCTATCTGGTCATCGAGAAGATGTCTGAAATCGCTATCGTGCTGGATGAAGCTGAACGACTGAATGTTGTTCCGCGTCTGGGCGTGCGTGCGCGTCTGGCGTCGCAGGGTTCCGGCAAATGGCAGTCCTCCGGCGGAGAGAAATCGAAATTTGGCCTGGCGGCAAACCAGGTGCTGCAACTGGTAGAAATGCTGCGCGAGCGCGGTCGTCTGGACAGTATTCAGTTGCTGCACTTCCACCTCGGCTCACAGATGGCGAACATTCGTGATATTGCCACCGGCGTACGTGAGTCGGCGCGTTTCTACGTTGAGCTGCACAAGCTTGGCGTAAATATCCAGTGCTTCGACGTGGGCGGTGGCCTGGGCGTGGACTACGAAGGTACCCGTTCGCAGTCTGACTGCTCCGTAAACTACGGCCTGAACGAATACGCGAACAACATCATCTGGGCCATTGGCGACGCCTGTGAAGAGCACGGTCTGCCGCACCCGACGGTAATTACCGAATCCGGTCGCGCTGTTACCGCGCATCATACCGTGCTGGTGTCTAATATTATCGGCGTTGAGCGTAGCGAGCATACCGAAGCAACGCCTCCGGCTGACGATGCGCCGCGTGCCCTGCAAAGCATGTGGGAAACCTGGCAAGAGATGCATGAGCCGGGAACCCGTCGTTCGCTGCGTGAATGGCTGCACGACAGCCAAATGGATCTGCACGATATTCACGTTGGGTACTCTTCAGGCACCTTTAGCCTGCAGGAACGCGCGTGGGCAGAACAGCTCTATCTGAACATGTGTCACGATGTGCAAAAACAACTCGACCCGAGCAACCGCGCGCACCGTCCGATTATCGACGAGTTGCAGGAGCGTATGGCGGATAAGATTTACGTCAACTTCTCGCTGTTCCAGTCGATGCCGGATGCGTGGGGGATCGATCAGCTGTTCCCGGTGATGCCGCTGGAAGGGCTGAACAAGGCTCCTGAGCGCCGTGCGGTGCTGCTGGATATCACCTGTGACTCTGATGGCGCTATCGACCACTATGTTGATGGTGACGGCATTGCGACCACCATGCCGATGCCGGAATACGACCCGGAGAATCCGCCGATGCTGGGCTTCTTTATGGTGGGGGCGTACCAGGAGATCCTTGGCAACATGCACAACCTGTTCGGTGATACTGAAGCGGTTGACGTGTTCGTCTTCCCTGACGGCAGCGTGGAAGTTGAGCTGTCTGACGAAGGGGATACCGTGGCGGATATGCTGCAATACGTGCAGTTGGATCCGAACACCCTGCTAACGCAGTTCCGTGACCAGGTGAAAAACACCGATCTGGATACCGAGTTGCAGCAGCAGTTCCTCGAAGAGTTTGAGGCAGGTCTGTACGGATATACCTATCTCGAAGACGAGTAATGCTGTTGGGGTTCGCTTGAACCTGAGCAAATTAACGGCGATAATTCGCCTATACAAGTAGTCACGTAAATCAATCCCTTCCTCGTCGGGCTTAACGACGCGGAGGGGATTTTTTTTCACCGATTTTAAAAGAGGTCAGTACATGAGCACCTTAGGTCATCAATACGACAACTCCCTGGTTTCTAACGCCTTTGGTTTTTTGCGTCTGCCGATGAACTTCATGCCGTACGACAGCGACGCCGATTGGGTGATCACCGGCGTACCGTTTGATATGGCAACGTCTGGCCGCGCGGGCGGTCGTCATGGTCCGGCTGCGATCCGTCAGGTTTCCACTAACCTGGCGTGGGAACACAATCGCTTCCCGTGGGACTTCGATATGCGCGAGCGCCTGAACGTGGTGGACTGCGGCGATCTGGTTTATGCGTTCGGTGATGCCCGTGAAATGAGTGAAAAACTGCAGGCGCATGCTGAGAAGTTGCTTTCTGCTGGTAAGCGCATGCTCTCTTTCGGCGGTGACCACTTCGTCACGCTGCCGCTCCTGCGCGCGCACGCTAAACACTTTGGTAAAATGGCGCTGGTGCACTTTGATGCCCACACCGACACCTACGCTAACGGCTGTGAATTCGACCACGGTACCATGTTCTACACTGCGCCGAACGAAGGTCTGATCGATCCGAATCACTCTGTGCAGATCGGTATTCGTACCGAGTTCGACAAAGATAACGGCTTTACCGTGCTGGATGCTTGCCAGGTGAACGATCGCGGCGTAGATGACATCATCGCCCAGGTTAAGCAGATTGTTGGTGATATGCCGGTGTATCTGACCTTTGATATCGACTGCCTCGATCCGGCGTTTGCTCCAGGAACCGGTACGCCCGTGATCGGCGGTCTGACTTCCGATCGCGCGATCAAGCTGGTACGTGGTCTGAAAGATCTGAATATCGTCGGGATGGATGTGGTGGAAGTAGCTCCGGCCTACGATCAGTCAGAGATCACCGCGCTGGCGGCGGCTACGCTGGCACTGGAAATGCTGTATATCCAGGCGGCGAAGAAAGGCGAATAACGGGTTTCGGACTATTTTGCCGGATGTCGCTGACGCTAGTCCGGCCTACATTATTGCTGAATTTGTAGGCCGGATAAGGCGTTCACGCCGCCATCCAGCACTGTTCGAGGATTATTTTATCCCGTCTGCGCTCATGCGATCGCGAATGTGTTGCGCACGTTCTGCAGATGCCGGGTGATCGTCAAACATTGAGCTTTGGCGTCCTGCTTCCAGTTTAGCCAGTTTCTCAAAGCTGGTGGCCAGGCCTGCCGGATTGATCCCACGTTTGCGCAACAAATCATACGAGTAATCATCCGCTTCGGATTCCTGACGCTGGGAGAACTGCGAGTTCACCAGTTTCTCGCCAAGATCGCCCAATTGCGACTGCGACAGGCTGCCGACAATGCCGCCAGCGGAAGCCGCTGCTGCACGTACGGCGTTAGTGCCCAGCGCGACCTGCATGCCTTTTTTCACGTGACCCAGCGCGACGTGGCCCATTTCGTGGCCGATCACCGCTTCGACTTCGTTATCGGTCATCATATCCATCAGGCCGCTGTACACGCGGATACAACCGTTCGCCATGGCAAAGGCATTCACATCTTTCGCCATATAGACTTTGTAGTTCACCGGCTGGCCGTTAATGTTGTCGCCAAGCGCGGCGGCGATTTTGCCAAGACGCGTTGCGTACTCGCTGCTGGCAGGGGCGATAGTAGCCTTGCTGTCCATATCTTTACAGGCCTGATCGCTCAGCGCTTTTACCTGAGTATCGCTCAGACTATAGGCCTGAAAAGCCTCTGCGCCAGAAGAAAGCAGTCCGTTTGAGTCCATGTTCTGGCAGCCGGTCAATGCCGCCGCCATGCTCGTAGCAAGCAGTAAAGCGCGAATTTTCATTTTTTCTCTTCCGCACAAAGTCAGGATTTTTCTAAAAAATGCGTCGTTTGCAGGTAAACCGACGCTCGGCCTTAGTATAAAGAAAAGAACATTCAGCGGGCGAGAAGATTGCGCAACTTGCGCGCATGATCCAGAGATTTCTGAAGCGGTAAAAGGATGCTCCATGTACATGACACGCGGCTTGGGTTACATTGTTGGCACTTTTTTCCGGCGTAGCCCAAAACGCGCTGTCGTCAAGTCGTTAAGGGCTCAGCCTTCATTATCCGATCTGGAGTCAAAATGTCCTCACGTAAAGAGCTTGCCAATGCTATTCGTGCGCTGAGCATGGACGCAGTACAGAAAGCCAAATCCGGTCACCCGGGTGCCCCGATGGGTATGGCTGACATTGCCGAAGTCCTGTGGCGTGATTTCCTGAACCACAACCCGACTAACCCGTCCTGGGCTGACCGTGACCGCTTCGTGCTGTCCAACGGCCACGGCTCCATGCTGATTTACAGCCTGCTGCACCTCACCGGCTACGATCTGCCGATGTCTGAGCTGCAGAACTTCCGTCAGCTGCATTCCAAAACGCCGGGTCACCCGGAAGTGGGTTACACCGCGGGTGTTGAAACCACTACCGGTCCTCTGGGTCAGGGCATTGCGAATGCTGTGGGTATGGCTATCGCCGAAAAAACGCTGGCGGCGCAGTTTAACCGTCCTGGTCACGACATCGTTGACCACTTCACCTATGCTTTCATGGGCGACGGCTGCATGATGGAAGGTATCTCTCACGAGGTATGTTCCCTGGCCGGTACGCTGAAGCTGGGTAAACTGGTAGCGTTCTACGATGACAACGGCATCTCTATCGATGGCCACGTTGAAGGCTGGTTCACCGATGACACCGCTAAGCGTTTCGAAGCTTACGGCTGGCACGTGGTTCGTGGCGTTGATGGTCACGATGCTGACGCGATTAAGCGCGCAGTTGAAGAAGCTCGCGCTGTGACCGACAAACCGTCCCTGCTGATGTGCAAAACCATCATCGGTTTCGGTTCCCCGAATAAAGCTGGTACCCACGACTCTCACGGTGCGCCGCTGGGTGATGCAGAAATCGCACTGACCCGCGAACAGCTGGGCTGGAAATACGCGCCGTTTGAAATTCCGTCTGAAATCTACGCGCAGTGGGATGCGAAAGAAGCAGGCCAGGCAAAAGAAGCTGCATGGAACGAGAAGTTCGCTGCTTATGCGAAAGCCTTCCCGCAGGAAGCCGCTGAATTCACCCGTCGTATGAAAGGTGAAATGCCGTCTGACTTCGATGCAAAAGCGAACGAGTTCATTGCTAAGCTGCAGGCTAACCCGGCGAAAATCGCCAGCCGTAAAGCGTCTCAGAACGCGATTGAAGCGTTTGGTCCTCTGCTGCCTGAATTCCTCGGCGGCTCCGCTGACCTGGCACCAAGTAACCTGACTCTGTGGTCTGGTTCTAAAGCTATCAACGAAGATACTGCCGGTAACTACATCCATTACGGTGTACGTGAATTCGGTATGACCGCTATCGCTAACGGTATCTCCCTGCACGGTGGCTTCCTGCCGTACACCTCCACCTTCCTGATGTTTGTGGAATATGCCCGTAACGCGGTGCGTATGGCTGCGCTGATGAAACAGCGTCAGGTGATGGTCTATACCCACGACTCCATCGGTCTGGGCGAAGATGGCCCGACTCACCAGCCGGTAGAGCAGGTAGCTTCGCTGCGTGTGACCCCGAACATGAGCACCTGGCGTCCGTGTGACCAGGTTGAATCTGCCGTTGCATGGAAATACGGTGTAGAGCGTCAGGACGGTCCGACCGCGCTGATCCTCTCCCGCCAGAACCTGGCACAGCAGGAACGTACCGAAGAGCAGCTGGCGAACATCGCGCGCGGTGGTTACGTGCTGAAAGATTGCGCCGGTCAGCCGGAACTGATCTTCATCGCTACCGGTTCTGAAGTTGAGCTGGCTGTGGCTGCCTGGGACAAACTGACCGCTGAAGGCGTTAAAGCGCGCGTGGTTTCCATGCCGTCTACCGACGCGTTCGACAAACAGGATGCCGCTTATCGCGAGTCTGTACTGCCGAAAGCTGTTTCCGCACGTGTTGCAGTGGAAGCGGGTATCGCAGACTACTGGTTCAAATACGTGGGCCTGAACGGCGCTATCGTTGGTATGACTACCTTTGGTGAGTCTGCACCGGCTGAGCTGCTGTTTGAAGAGTTTGGCTTCACTGTCGACAACGTTGTCGCGAAAGCAAAAGAACTGCTGTAATTTTGATTACAGGTGAAAACGGGTCGCTTATGCGGCCCGTTTTTTTAAAGTAAGTAAATTTATTTGATCGTGCGCAACCTGAAAATGTAGATTTGCATCACAAATATGATATTTAGTGATGTTTTATATTTGCAGCTTGAATCACATTATTGCTGTTGATTTTTATATTTCTTTTCTCAATCCATTGTTTTTAAAGGCATCACCAAAAAACATTCTGCGCTGTATGTAGTTTTCTCCTCGATTGATTTCATTTTGCCGTGCGCGTATTTTATTTTTAACGCTAACTCGTACCCTAAAAATAAAATAAGGAAAATGTATGCGGCTGATTGATTACTTTCCCGAATCATCTATCTCAATAAAAAATTCAGCAAAGAACTGGCAGGAGGCAATTGACTTTTCTATGTCATCCTTACTCGCCAATCAATATGTCAATTCAGATTATATTCAGGCCATTAAAGACTCAACGACTAACAATGGTCCTTATTATATTTTAGCGCCAGGCGTCGCCATGCCGCACGCTCGACCGGAGTGTGGCGCGTTAAAAACCGGTATGTCATTAACGCTTCTCAAACAGGAAGTGAAATTTGCCGAAGATGATGAAGGTATCAGATTATTAATCGGATTGTCGGCGGCTAATGCTGATTCACACATTGGCGCTATTCAGGCCTTAAGCGAATTATTATGTGAAGAGGAAGCACTAACCGCTTTGTTAGCGGCTAAATCAGAAAAACAATTGGCGGATATTATCGCTCAAGCATAATTAACGGTTTCCTTTCAGGACATTATTATGGAAAACAAGTCTGCTCGTGCCAAAGTCCAGGCTTTTGGTGGGTTTTTGACTGCAATGGTCATTCCCAACATCGGTGCGTTTATTGCCTGGGGTTTTATTACCGCATTATTTATTCCTACCGGTTGGATGCCGAATGAGCATTTCGCTAAAATTGTCGGTCCGATGATTACCTATTTACTGCCCGTCATGATTGGCTCCACTGGGGGGCATCTGGTTGGCGGGAAACGCGGTGCGGTAATGGGGGGCATTGGTTCTATTGGCGTTATTGTGGGCGCGGATATCCCGATGTTCCTTGGCGCGATGGTAATGGGGCCGCTTGGCGGTTGGGTGATTAAGCATATCGACCGTCTGCTGGAAAAACGCATTCCTGCAGGCTTCGAGATGGTTATCAATAATTTCTCTCTTGGTATCGCGGGAATGCTCTTATGCTTGCTGGGGTTTGAAGTTATCGGCCCGGCGGTTCTCATTGCCAATAATTTCGTGAAGGAGTGTATTGAAGCGTTGGTTCATGCGGGTTATCTGCCGTTGCTATCCGTAATCAATGAGCCGGCAAAAATCCTCTTTCTGAACAATGCCATCGATCAGGGGGTGTATTATCCGCTGGGGATGCAGCAAGCTTCTGAAACGGGAAAATCGATTTTCTTCATGGTGGCATCTAACCCAGGGCCGGGATTAGGTTTGTTACTCGGCTTTGCTATCTTTGGCAAAGGAATGAGTAAAAAGTCTGCACCAGGCGCCATGATTATCCACTTCCTCGGTGGTATTCATGAACTGTATTTCCCGTATGTGCTGATGAAGCCTCTGACCCTGATCGCGATGATTGCCGGGGGAATGACCGGGACGTGGGTATTCCACCTGCTGGACGGTGGGTTAGTTGCGGGGCCAAGCCCAGGATCCATATTTGCCTATCTGGCATTAACGCCGAAAGGTTCTTTCCTCGCGACCATTGCAGGAGTTACCGCGGGAACCGTTGTTACTTTTGTTATTACCTCTGTCATCCTGAAAATGGAAAAGAACGTTGAAACAGAAAGTGAAGATGACTTTGCTGAATCAGCCAGAACCGTCAAAGCGATGAAGCAGGAAGGGAAATTCTCTTATAAAAACATTAAACGTGTCGCTTTTGTCTGTGATGCAGGAATGGGTTCCAGTGCTATGGGGGCAACCACGTTTCGTAAGCGTCTGGAGAAAGCGGGATTGAATATTACTGTGACGCATTATGCTATCGAAAACGTTCCGCAAGATGCCGATATTATTGTCACCCATGCCAGTCTTGAAGGTCGTGTTAAACGTGTAAGTGAAAAGCCATTAGTGCTGATTAAGAACTATATTGGTGACCCATTGTTGGATGATTTATTTAAACGCATTACTGCGAACTAGCCTTCTTCTATTTTTGGAGTGAATATGAAAACGAAAGTTGCTGCCATATATGGCAAGCAGGATATTCGTATCCGCGAGTTTGAACTGCCTGCAATTACAGATAATGAATTGTTAGTAAGCGTAATATCCGATAGCGTTTGTTTGTCCACCTGGAAAGCAGCAGCATTGGGGAGCGATCATAAACGCGTACCGGACGATCTGGAAAATCATCCGGTTATTACCGGACATGAATGTGCAGGTATCATTGTTGAGGTGGGGAAAAACCTGACGGATAAATATAAGAAAGGTCAGCGTTTTGTGTTGCAACCCGCGATGGGATTGCCAAGTGGATATTCAGCAGGATACAGCTATGAATATTTTGGCGGCAATGCGACATATATGATTATCCCGGAAGTGGCGATTAACCTGGGATGCGTTTTGCCTTACCACGGCTCTTATTTTGCCGCCGCCTCATTGGCGGAACCGATGTGCTGCATTATTGGCGCGTATAACGCGAATTTTCATACCACGCCTTACGTTTATGAGCATCGCATGGGGATTAAGCCAGGGGGGAACATTGCGCTTCTGGCCTGCGCCGGGCCGATGGGTATTGGTGCAATAGATTATGCCATTAACGGAAATATTCAGCCGTCGCGCGTGGTGGTGGTCGACATTGACGAAGCACGACTGGCGCAGGCTAAAAAACTGTTGCCCGTTGAGCTGGCGGCAGAAAAGGGGATTGAGCTCATCTATGTGAATACTACTGGCATGGATTCTCCGACAGCGATGCTGCGAGCGTTAACTCATGACGCAGGTTTTGATGATGTTTTTGTGTATGCGGCAGTGCCTGCAGTTGTTGAGATGGCTGATGATTTACTCGCGGAAGATGGTTGCCTGAATTTTTTTGCCGGTCCTACGGACAGTAACTTCAAAGTGCCGTTTAATTTTTATAACGTGCACTACAACAGCACTCACGTTGTCGGGACATCCGGTGGTTCAACGGATGATATGAAAGAGGCCATTGCGCTCAGTGCAACTGGCCAACTGCAACCGTCGTTTATGGTGACGCACATTGGCGGCCTTGATGCAGTTCCGGAAACTGTTTTGAATTTACCGGCGATCCCCGGCGGTAAGAAGCTGATATATAACGGCGTTACCATGCCACTAACCGCCATTGCTGATTTTGCCGAGAAAGGGAAAACTGACCCATTATTCAAAGAACTGGCGCTGCTGGTGGAGGAGACGCACGGTATCTGGAATGAAAAGGCAGAAAAATACCTTTTGGCACACTTTGGCGTTGATATCGGGGAGGCGGCGATATGATGTCGCTGGCATGGCCGCTATTTCGTATCACGGAGCAGGCTGCACTGGCAGCCTGGCCGCAAACCGGGTGCGGCGATAAAAACAAGATTGATGGTCTGGCTGTGACGGCAATGCGGGAAGCATTGAACAGTATTGCCATTCGCGGACGCATCGTTATTGGCGAAGGGGAGATTGATCAAGCCCCGATGCTGTGGATTGGTGAGGAAGTGGGAACCGGCACCGGACCTGAGGTAGATATCGCCGTTGATCCTATCGAAGGAACCCGAATGGTGGCTATGGGGCAAAGCAATGCGCTGGCCGTCATGGCGTTTGCCCCTCGCGGTAGTTTGTTACACGCTCCTGATATGTACATGAAAAAACTGGTTGTTAATCGGTTTGCGAAAGGGGCGATTAATCTGGCGCTGCCGTTGGCAGATAATCTGCGTAATGTGGCAGAGGCGTTGGGTAAACCGCTGGAGCGACTGCGGATGGTGACGCTGGATAAACCGCGCCTTCAACCAGCTATTGCCGAGGCGACACGGCTTGGCGTCAAGGTCTTTGCTCTGTCCGACGGCGACGTGGCCGCCAGCGTGCTGGCCTGTATGCAGGAGAATCCTTATGATCTGATGTATACCATTGGCGGCGCGCCTGAAGGGGTTATTTCAGCCTGTGCGGTTAAAGCGCTGGGGGGCGATATGCAGGCTGAACTGATTGATTTTTGCGAAGCGAAAGGAAATAACGCAGATAATCGTCTGATTGCGGCACAGGAACATCAGCGCTGCGCGGAAATGGGCGTTGAGATCAACCGGATCTACGCGCTGGACGAACTGGTAGGGGGAAATAAGATCCTCTTCAGCGCGACAGGAGTCACGGGCGGCGATCTTGTGAAAGGGATCCAACAGGTTGCGAATGGTGTGCGCACGCAAACTTTACTGATCGGCGGCGCGGATCGAACGTGTAATATAATAGACTCTCTGCATTCATGGTGATTTATCGAGAAACGAATGACGACGCTGACAGAAGACGATGTGCTTGAGCAACTGGATGCTCAAAATAATTTACTCTCGTTTATGACGACGGCACATAACATTTTGCTCCAGGGCATTAAGCGCTTTCTACCGTCGCTGTTCGTTAATAACGATGAAGAGATCGTGGAATATGCAGTGAAGCCGTTACTCGCCCAAAGTGGACCGCTTGACGATATCGACGTTGCGTTACGTCTGATTTATGCGTTGGGAAAAATGGATAAATGGCTTTATGCCGACATCACCCATTTCTCTCAGTTTTATCAGTACCTGAACGAGCAGGATAATATCCCCGGTTTTGCCGATGACATTACCTGGGATTTTGTCAGCAACGTGAACAGTATCACCCGTAACGCAACGCTCTACGGTGCGCTGGAGTCGATGAAATTTGCCGACTTTGCGGCGTGGTCCGAAGTGCGCTTTAGCGCAATGGTCAAGACGGCAATGACGCTGGCAGTGACGGCGATTTTAAAGGAATTAACGCCGTGAAAATCAAACTAACGGTGAATGGGCTACAGGTTGAAGCACATTACCGTGATGATGAGATAGAGAACGTCCACAAACCGTTATTACAACAGCTGGCAAAAATACACGCCACTCACCCGCAGCGACGAACAATCGTTTTTCTCAGCGCACCGCCTGGTACGGGTAAATCGACGCTGACCACCTTCTGGGAATATCTCTCCCGTCAGGATCCTGGCCTGCCGGAGATCCAGACGCTGCCGATGGATGGCTTCCATCACTACAACACCTGGCTGGATGCTCATAACCTGCGAGCATACAAAGGTGCGCCGGAAACCTTTGATGTGGATAAGCTTGCACAGAATCTACGTTTGATAAGGGAAGGGGAGGGCACCTGGCCTCAGTACGACCGGCAAAAACACGATCCGGTAGAAGCGGCTATAACAGTGATCGCGCCGATTGTGATTGTGGAAGGTAACTGGTTATTACGCGATGATGAAAGGTGGCGGGCGTTAGCTGAGTTTTGTGATTACTCGCTGTTTATTCGTGCTCCTGCCAACGCGCTCCGTACACGACTGGTAGGCCGTAAACTGGCGGGCGGACTATCACAAGCTGACGCTGAGGCGTTTTATGAGCGTACCGACGGACCGAATGTTCATCGGGTACTGGAAGCAAGTCTGCCTGGAGACCTGACGCTGGAGATGCTGGAATCTGGTGAATATCGGATTGCGTGAAGGCCAATTATTCCTGTTAAGCCGTAATGATTATTACGGTTTACTGGAATAATTTCCCCCGGTCTCAGCGGGAAAAATGTGATGTACGTCAGATAACTGTTTTCTTTGGCTGGACAATCATTCCTTTTATTCCGCGTTTCGCTTATTCTAGCTGAAGCGTTTCAGTCGATTAAATGTTCGACAATTAACCAATTAGTCGCAGTTTGCGACAGGTAAGGTTTCCCTGAGCGATTTGCTGCATTACTCTGTCTGCCACATCGTTTCTGAGAAATCCTTGCAGGAGACCTATGACCGTACGCGTAGCGATTAATGGTTTCGGTCGCATCGGACGCAACGTGGTTCGTGCTTTGTATGAATCCGGGCGTCGGGCGGAAATCACCGTGGTGGCAATCAACGAACTGGCGGATGCTGCAGGCATGGCGCATTTGTTGAAATATGACACCAGCCATGGACGTTTTGCCTGGGATGTTCGTCAGGAACGTGACCAGCTCATCGTTGGCGATGACGCGATCCGCATTCTGCATGAGCGAACGCTCGATGCGCTTCCCTGGCGCGAACTGAGTGTCGACGTTGTGCTGGACTGTACGGGGGTTTTCGGCAACCGCGAACACGGCGAGGCGCATATTGCCGCTGGTGCAAAAAAAGTGCTCTTTTCACATCCTGGTAGTCACGACATCGACGCAACCGTTGTGTATGGCGTTAATCAGGATCAGCTGCGCGCTGAACACCGGATCGTTTCCAACGCCTCCTGCACCACGAATTGCATAATACCCGTCATTAAATTGCTGGATGATGCTTACGGCATTGAGTCTGGTACCGTCACCACGATCCACTCCGCGATGCACGATCAGCAGGTTATTGATGCCTATCATCCTGACCTGCGTCGCACGCGAGCGGCCAGCCAGTCTATTATTCCGGTTGATACCAAACTGGCGGCGGGCATCACGCGAATTTTCCCGCAGTTTAACGATCGTTTTGAAGCGATTGCGGTGCGTGTACCGACCATAAATGTGACGGCGATCGACTTAAGCGTGACGGTGAAAAAACCAGTAAAAGCCAGTGAAGTCAACCAGTTGCTGCAAAAAGCAGCACAAGGTGCATTTCATGGTATAGTTGACTATACGGAATTACCGTTGGTCTCTGTAGATTTTAACCACGACCCGCACAGCGCCATCGTTGATGGTACGCAAACGCGCGTGAGTGGCGCTCACCTGATCAAAACGCTGGTCTGGTGTGATAATGAATGGGGCTTTGCTAACCGTATGCTCGACACAACGTTAGCGATGGCTGCTATTGGTTTCAGGCTCGACGCTTGAGCGTCGACAAAACTTTATGAATCAACGAGAGGATTCACCATGTCTGTAATTAAGATGACCGATCTGGATCTGGCTGGTAAACGCGTTTTTATCCGTGCGGACCTGAACGTACCAGTTAAAGAAGGGAAAGTAACCAGCGATGCGCGTATCCGTGCTTCCCTGCCGACCATCGAACTGGCCCTGAAACAGGGTGCTAAAGTGATGGTAACTTCCCACCTGGGTCGTCCTACCGAAGGCGAGTACAACGAAGAATTCTCTCTGCTGCCGGTTGTTAACTACCTGAAAGACAAACTGTCTGCTCCGGTTCGCCTGGTAAAAGATTACCTGGACGGCGTTGAAGTCGCTGCCGGTGAACTGGTTGTTCTGGAAAACGTTCGCTTCAACAAAGGCGAGAAGAAAGACGACGAAGCACTGTCCAAAAAATACGCTGCGCTGTGTGACGTATTCGTAATGGACGCTTTCGGTACCGCTCACCGTGCGCAGGCTTCTACCCACGGTATCGGTAAATTCGCCGACGTAGCTTGCGCTGGTCCGCTGCTGGCTGCTGAGCTGGACGCGCTGGGTAAAGCGCTGAAAGAACCTGCTCGTCCGATGGTGGCTATCGTTGGTGGTTCTAAAGTTTCTACCAAACTGACCGTTCTGGACTCTCTGTCAAAAATCGCTGACCAGCTGATCGTTGGTGGTGGTATCGCGAACACCTTCGTTGCTGCTCAAGGCCACAACGTCGGCAAATCCCTGTACGAAGCTGACCTGGTTGATGAAGCTAAGCGTCTGCTGACGACTTGCGATATCCCGGTCCCGACTGACGTTCGCGTAGCGACTGAATTCTCTGAAACTGCACCGGCTACGCTTAAATCCGTTAGCGATGTAAAAGAAGACGAGCAGATCCTGGATATCGGCGACGCTTCTGCACAGCAGCTGGCTGACATCCTGAAGAATGCGAAAACCATTCTGTGGAACGGCCCGGTTGGCGTGTTCGAATTCCCGAACTTCCGCAAAGGTACTGAAATCGTTGCTAATGCTATCGCAGACAGCGAAGCATTCTCTATCGCAGGCGGCGGTGACACCCTGGCAGCAATCGACCTGTTCGGCATTGCTGACAAAATCTCCTACATCTCTACTGGCGGCGGCGCATTCCTCGAATTCGTGGAAGGCAAAGTACTGCCAGCAGTAGCCATGCTCGAAGAGCGTGCTAAAAAGTAAGACATTGATGGGCAGGGAAACCTGCCCAATTATTAGCGCGCTGTCGAGCGCGCCCCCTTTCCAAGGCCGAAGATACAGGACTCGCAACATGTCTAAAATTTTTGATTTCGTAAAACCAGGCGTAATCACTGGTGATGACGTACAGAAAGTTTTCCAGGTAGCTAAAGAAAACAACTTTGCTCTGCCAGCTGTTAACTGCGTTGGTACCGACTCCATCAACGCCGTTCTGGAAACCGCTGCAAAAGTTAAAGCGCCGGTAATCGTACAGTTCTCCAACGGTGGTGCTTCTTTCATCGCGGGTAAAGGCGTGAAGTCTGATGTTCCTCAGGGCGCTGCAATCCTGGGTGCTATCTCTGGTGCGCATCACGTTCACCAGATGGCTGAACACTATGGTGTTCCGGTTATCCTGCACACTGACCACTGCGCGAAGAAACTGCTGCCGTGGATCGACGGTCTGCTGGACGCGGGTGAAAAACACTTCGCAGCAACTGGCAAACCGCTGTTCTCTTCTCACATGATCGACTTGTCTGAAGAGTCTCTGGAAGAGAACATCGAAATCTGCTCCAAATACCTGGCGCGCATGTCCAAAATGGGCATGACTCTGGAAATCGAACTGGGTTGCACCGGTGGTGAAGAAGACGGCGTGGACAACAGCCACATGGACGCTTCTGCACTGTACACCCAACCGGAAGACGTTGACTACGCATACACCGAGCTGAGCAAAATCAGCCCGCGTTTCACCATCGCAGCGTCCTTCGGTAACGTACACGGCGTTTACAAGCCGGGTAACGTAGTTCTGACCCCGACCATCCTGCGCGACTCTCAGGACTATGTTTCTAAGAAACATAACCTGCCGCATAACAGCCTGAACTTCGTCTTCCACGGTGGTTCCGGTTCTACTGCTCAGGAAATCAAAGACTCCGTAAGCTACGGCGTAGTGAAAATGAACATCGATACCGATACCCAATGGGCTACCTGGGAAGGCGTTCTGAACTACTACAAAGCAAACGAAGCTTACCTGCAGGGTCAGTTGGGCAACCCGAAAGGCGAAGATCAGCCGAACAAGAAATACTACGATCCGCGCGTATGGCTGCGTGCTGGTCAGGCAACTATGATCACCCGTCTGGAACAGGCTTTCAAAGAACTGAACGCGGTTGACGTTCTGTAATTCCGTCTGCGGACAGTAAAAATGGCTTCCTTTGGGAAGCCATTTTTTTTACTGCATAACGCAGGTTCCTTTTTCACCCGCCAGGACCTGTGGCGCATCCTTCAGGGCGCCGATAAATGCTGCGTTTCCGGTCTGTTTGACAAACTGTATCACCGCCGCCGCTTTCGGGCCCATTGCACCGTCAGGCGCGGCAAACGGCGCCAGCTCTTCTGGTGTGACATGTCGTAGCGCACGCGCCTGGGGGGTTCCCCAGTTTTCATACACGGCATCGGCGTCCGTCAGGATCAGCAGGTGGTCAGAGTTAATGGATTGCGCCAGCACGGCAGCGGTCAAATCCTTATCAATGACGGCTTCGGTTCCCTGATAGCCATCGCCTTGCGCAATGACCGGAATACCGCCACCGCCACAGCAAATCACCATGTGCCCCGCATCCATCAACGTGCAGATGGCATCACTGTCGAGAATTTTTAGCGGTGTCGGGGAGGGAACCACGCGGCGAATATATTGCCCATCCGCTTTCATCTGCCAGCCATAGCGTTCTTCCAGATCTGTCTGTTGATCCGGCTGGTAGACGGGGCCGATATATTTACCGGGTGTTGAGAAAGCGTCATCCTGCGGATCGACCTCAACGCGGGTCATCAGCGTCGTCACGGGCGCGTTACCCGTGGATGACGCCAGCGCCTGGGCAATGGCAAAACCGATCATCCCCTGACTTTCCGCAACCAGAATGTCCAGCGGCCAGGCCGGGGACTCTTTGTAAGCAGCGTTCTGTAGCGCCAGCAGACCAACCTGAGGACCGTTGCCATGAACAATGACCAGTTGATAATCACGGGCTAATTCGGATGCCATTTCGGCAAATACCTGAATACTACGCTGCTGGTTTTCTGCACTCAAAATTTCTCCGCGCTGTAATAAGGCATTGCCGCCAAGCGCAATGACAATCTTCTTTTTCATTAATGACCTCATTGTGAAAAATATCTCGTGGTCAACATAGCGTTTTATCGCTTTTATTATGTGATAAGGTCGACAACTCAAATACCTGTAAAAATATCTCGATAATTAATGATGTTTTCTGTCTCTTTATTTAAATTGCTTTGAAAGTGATTATTAGACTTTTTTTAATAATGTTGTGGCCAGTTCCCAGAAATTTATAACAATGGATTTTGTGTGATTTTGTTCAAATGAAATGAATTTTTACCCCGATATGGTAGACGCAGTTAAAACATCAAACCTCACGTATCCTGTCAGATAACATGAGGTATTCAGCGGTAATGATTACCGGGAGATTAATTATGTCTGGTTCATATGAAGTGGCTGAGGCCACAAAGAAAAGAGGAATACCGGCCTGGTGGGTCACCGTTTTTCTGTTCTGGCTGGGATGGATTTTTATGTATGCCGACCGCACGGTGCTCAATCCGGTGATGGGCGAATTAGAAAAAGAATTTGGCTTAAGCGGCACACAATTGGGTATTCTTAATTCTGTGTTCTATTTTTCTTACGCATTACTTCAGGTACCTGCCGGAATTCTGGGTGACAAAATTGGTAAGAAAAAGGTGCTGGTTCCGGGGTTTATTCTTTTTGGTGTTTTCACCGCGGTAACCGGCTGGGCAAAAAGTTGGTACACCCTGCTGTTTGCCCGCGTGGTGACGGGGGCGGGTGAAGGAACCTATTATGGTCCGCAATACGGTCTTTCCTCTGAGCAGATCCCGAAGAAGTACCGCTCTCTTGGCAGCGCAATCATCAACAGCGGTATGGCTTTTGGTATTGCGCTGGGGCTGATGACCTCCAGCTGGCTGGTATACGATCAGGGATATTCATGGCGGATGCCATTCTATGCGATGGCGGTTCCATCCGTGCTGGTTGGGGTGGCTATCTGGCTATTTGTGAAAGAGAAGAAACGTACTGCCGACGCCGATGGCGCGCCGGTTAAAAAGGGTAAATTCAGCGATCTGCTGAAAAACCGTAATTTAATTATCACCTATATTATGGTGTTCTGTAGCCTGTTCGGTTTCTTCGTTATCCTGACCTGGCTTCCCTATTATCTGCAAAATGAACGGGGTATCGCTGGCAGCGAAACCGGATTTATCTCTTCGCTGGTGGCCTGGATTTCCATTCCTGGGGCGCTGCTATTCTCCAGCCTGTCTGACAAATTAGGCAAGCGTAAACCTTTAATTATGTTCCTGGTGCCGGTCGCGATTATCAGCATGTTGTCAATTATTTGGATGCCGAATATGACAGGTGTTATCACTGCGCTGTGTGCCTATGGTCTGGTGGGTAAACTGGCGCTGGATCCGGTACTGGTTGCCTTGGTAGCCGACAGCGTGGATGAAAATAATTACAGCACCGCATTTGGCTTATTTAATTTTATTGGCATGAGTTCATCCATTCTGGCACCGATTATTGCCGGGGCTGCACGTGATATGACCGGAAGCCTGGCTTCCAGTTTCTATGTTTCAGCCGTACTGCTGGCTATTGGTTTATTCGCAATGCTGTTTTTAAAAGAACAACGCACATAAAGAGGTAGTGGTAATGATTTACGCCTTTATTAAAAAGGGAAGTTTTCAGGATTCCGTCAGCCTGATGATCATTTCCCGAAAACTCAGTGAGCGCCCGGAAGTTGATCAGGTTTCGGTCATGATGGGAACACCAGCCAATAAATCGATGCTGGATTCCACAGGGTTCTGGCACGACGACTTTGCCGATGCCACGCCAAATGATATTTGTGTGGCGGTCAGAACCGAAGGTGAGCAGCCTGAGATCCTGGATTTGATTCGTGAGCAACTGGAGAAAGAGCTAAGCGCGATCGCCAACGCGTCGGGGAGTTCACATCATCTGGTGAAAGCTCGCCGCTTCGAAAGCGCGTGCCAGAAATTACCTCAGGCCAATCTTCTGCTGGTCTCCGTCGCCGGAGAATATGCCGCATCTGTTGCCAGAGAGGGGTTGCAGGCCAATAAAAACGTCATGTTGTTTTCCGATAACGTACCGCTGGAGCAGGAAGTTGAGCTGAAAACCATGGCCCGCGAGCGCGGGCTGATCGTCATGGGACCAGACTGCGGAACGGCGATGATTGCCGGAAGCCCATTAGCTTTTGCCAACGTCCTGCCTGAAGGCGGGATTGGCGTGATTGGCGCGTCAGGCACTGGTATTCAGGAAATTACCTCGCAGATTGCGCTGCATCAGCAGGGCATTAGCCATGCGATTGGCCTGGGGGGACGTGACCTGAGCGCTGACGTGGGCGGTATCAGCGCATTGACCGCGCTGGAGATGCTGGCTGCGGATGATGCCACGCGGGTAATGGCTTTTGTCTCCAAGCCGCCGTCTCCGCAGGTGCGAACCCGCATTATTGCTGCGATGCAAAAGGTGGGGAAACCGGTTGTCGCGCTGTTTCTGGGCAGCAAGCCGGAGCAGCGTCGCGAAGGAAACGTCTGGCTGGCGAATTCACTTTCTGATGCCGCGCGGCTGGCGGTGCTGCTGATGCGCGTGGCGCAGCAGAGACGGGCTCAGCCGGAAGTGGCAGGCAAAGGGATTTACGGCCTGTATGCCGGGGGGACGCTGGCCGCGGAAGCCGCCATGCTGCTCTCAGCGGGGCTGGGGGTTCCCGTGAGTGAAAGCCACGACCAGGGCGTGATGCTGGACGCCGGTGGTCATCGTATTGTCGACCTCGGGGACGACAGCTACACCCTGGGCAGACCGCATCCTATGATTGACCCAACCACCCGCAGCATTGAAATCGAAAAACTGGCCGCGTTTCCGGATGTCGGGGTACTGCTGCTGGATGTCGTACTGGGCTATGGCGCCTGCGCCGATCCAGCGGGGGCGGTTGTTGAGGCGGTAGATCAAGTGCGCGCCAAACGCACTGCGCCGCTGGTGGTGATTGCCACTCTGACCGGAACCGAGGGCGATCCGCAGGGCCGCAGCGAGCAGGAAGAGAAACTCCGTGAAGCCGGGGTTGCCGTGATGGAAACCCTGGAAGAGGCGGTACTGCTCGCCGTTAGCCTGACGCATTACCAGAATCACAATATTCCACCGACGCATAGCGCGCTTCTTGCGGGCGTACAGGTCATCAACGCCGGATTGCGCAGCTTCGCGCTGGATCTGCAAAGCAGCGGCACGCCGGTTGTGCATTATCAGTGGGCGCCTGTTGCCGGTGGCAACGCCCGTCTTGCCAGCTTACTCAAACAGTTACATTAAGTTCAGAGGTACGGATATGTATTCATCTATTGCACAGGCCAACGAAGCCATTATCGAACGAATTAAAGCTGCACGCCCCCACTGGGTTGCCGTGCGTCCTGCAAAAGAAGCG
The DNA here is from genome assembly GCF_013783065.1 of Citrobacter sp. RHBSTW-00986. Taxonomy (NCBI): domain Bacteria; kingdom Pseudomonadati; phylum Pseudomonadota; class Gammaproteobacteria; order Enterobacterales; family Enterobacteriaceae; genus Citrobacter; species Citrobacter sp. RHBSTW-00986. The sequence continues at coordinate 887,194 of NZ_CP056200.1, forward strand.
GTGGCCGAATTATCTTCTGGACGCAAATTACTGCACGCTGGTCCTCCGATTGCCTGGGGAGAGATGACTGGCCCAATGCGCGGAGCCTGTATTGGCGCATCGCTGTTTGAAGGCTGGGCGGTCACGGAGGAAGATGCCCTGCGGATGCTGGAGCAGGGAGAGGTCGAGTTTATTCCTTGCCACCACGTTGGCGCGGTCGGTCCGATGGGTGGTATTACGTCCGCCAATATGCCGGTGCTGGTCGTGCGTGATATCGTCCACGGCAATCAGGCCTGCTGCAACCTCAATGAGGGGATCGGCAAAGTGATGCGCTTTGGCGCTTACGGCGATGACGTGCAGAAACGTCTGCGCTGGATGCGTGATACGCTGGCGCCGGTATTGCAGGAAGCGCTCTCGCAGATGGAAAACGGCGTCGATCTGACGGCACTGATGGCGCAGGCTATCACGATGGGCGATGAGTTCCACCAACGTAATATTGCGGCCTCTTCTCTGCTGCTACGCACGCTTTCTCCGGTGATTGCCGGACTGGCGCGTCCGAAGGCGGAAATCATTGAGGTGTTGCAATTCCTGAGCGTCACCGACCAGTTCTTCCTTAACCTGGCAATGGCCTACAGTAAAGCCGTTATGGATGCGGCGGCGGAAATTAAAGCAGGTTCTGTGGTGACCGCCATGACGCGTAACGGCCGTGATTTCGGTATTCGCGTGAGCGGCACAGGCGATCGTTGGTTTACCGCGCCGGTGAACACGCCGCAGGGGCTGTTCTTTACCGGCTATAGCCAGACTGATGCCAATCCGGATATCGGCGACAGTGCCATCACGGAAACGCTGGGGATTGGCGGTGCTGCGATGATCGCCGCACCGGGCGTAACGCGCTTCGTTGGCGCGGGTGGCATGGGGGCTGCGCTGGAGACATCGGAAGAGATGGCGGAGATCTATCTTGCCAACAATCCGCTGTTCCAGATCCCGTCATGGGATTTCAAAGGGGCATGTCTGGGGCTGGATATCCGTCGCGTCGTGGAAACGGGGATTACGCCGCTGATTAACACCGGTATTGCTCACAAGGATGCGGGGATCGGCCAGGTGGGGGCGGGCACCGTTCGCGCACCGCTGCTCTGTTTTGAAAAAGCGCTTGAAGCGCTGGCAGAACTGCATCACATCACGGCATAACAACGTTGCCGGAAGGCGACGCAGTTGCGTTTTATCCGGCCTGCGAATGAGTTCATTCCGTAGGCCGGCTCGGGCGCTCTCCCTGCCATCCAGTGTCCTGGAGTGTATCGATGGTGACGATTAAGGCATTAGCCAGCGCGGGTTTTTATCGACTTCCCGATGGCGAATGGAGGTTGCACAGCCGCTTCTCGCAGGCGATTAATTTTTGCCGTCCTGACGGCGAGCTGTTGACGCTGTTTCGCTACGGAAAGGGGATGGGACCGACGGGCATGCTGCTGAGCACCACACAGTTTTCCCGCGTGGCGCATATTGAACGACTTATCAAACAGGGGAGCATCCTGCGGGGACAGGGTATAGCGCTTTGCTCGCGTCGCACACTCCGGATGTCGCTGGATCCTGCCGTACTTGCCCCTGTCGATCTCTCTTTTTGCACTCAACACAGTGGTCTTTCCGGAGCGCTGAATCAGCCACTCAATACGATGTTGCACTACCCTGAAATCATTGAGCAACTTGAGTGCTGGCATCGTGGCGTGACGCCTGACTGGCGCTGGCTGATCGGATACGGCCCAGGACTGACGCCCAGCGGCGATGATATGCTGACGGGGATGCTGGCTGTGCTGTATGCTGCGGGGCTTTCTGCCAAATTGCGCTATTTTTTACCCCCGACGGAGCAACTTGTGCCGCTCACCACGTCAGTAAGCTGTAGCTATCTGAACAGCGCCAGAGTGGGCGAATTTTCAACGCCGCTACAGAAGGTGATACGTGGTTTACAGTCCGGACGCGATCCGCATTCTGCAATCAGACGCCTGCTTGCTGTCGGGCACTCCTCGGGGGCGGACATATTGCTGGGAATCGCGATAGCGCAACGGTGGTTACAGGTGGTCGACTCAAGGGGAACGCATGCTCGATCAGGAAACAATACGCACTTTTATTCGGGTTGCACAGACGGAGAGTTTTTCCCGCGCGGCCAGCTCCCTGCATAAAACGCCCGCGGCGATTAGCTATCGCATTAAAACGCTGGAAGAGCAGGTGGGGACGCAGCTCTTTTTACGTACAACCCGCTCCGTCAGTCTGACGCTAGCCGGACAACATCTGCTTGAGCATTGTCGACAGTGGCTTAACTGGCTGGATGCAATGCCGGACGAGCTTCAGCAGATCAACGCGGGCGTTGAACGGCAGGTGAACATCGTTATCAACAATCTGCTGTACCAGCCGCAGACCACGGCAGATTTACTGACCTGGCTGCACCAACAATTTCCCTTCACCCGATTTCAAATTTCCCGACAGGTCTATATGGGCGTGTGGGATTCGCTACTGTATGACGATTTCCAATTGGCGATTGGCGTCACCGGATCGGAATCGCTCTCCAATAATATCTCTCTGTTGCCGCTGGGAGATATCAGTTGGCGGTTTGTGGTAGCGCAAAATCACCCGCTGGCCAGCCATCCAGTGCCGGTACTGTCAGACGATATGCTGCGCCGCTATCCGGCTATCAATATTGAAGATACCTCGCGTACGCTTACGCGCCGCGTCGCCTGGCTGCTTAGCGGACAAAAGGAGATCAAAGTGCCGGATCTCAGCACTAAGCTGGCCTGTCATTTAAGCGGGCTTGGCGTCGGTTTTTTACCCGAGCGGATGTGTCGTCCTTATGTTGAATCCGGGGCACTGGTTGCCCGTGAGGTGATTAATCCGCGCCAGCCATCGCCGCTCTCGATTGCCTGGAAGAATGCGGGCAGCGGAAAGGTGGTCAGTGAAATTGCGGACATTTTTAAGCAAAAAGATTCTCTGGTGAGCGGGTTCCTGCGGATGGTCGACCGACCGGCGGAGAACTGAGTTTACGGCGGTTTTTTAAGGGATCATGTTGAAAAAATGGCAGATTCGGTCTTTTTTGTTTACCTTTAATAGGGTGTTTTCGTGAGATTGATCTCGTAATTTTTTTGACATGCTCAAGGACTATTGAATGGAAGATTTGAATGTTGTCGACAGCATAAACGGTGCGGGCACCTGGCTGGTCCGCAATCAGGAGCTACTGTTGAGCTATGCCGTCAACATCGTTGCGGCCATCGCGATTGTCATTATCGGTATGATCGTGGCGCGTATCGTATCAAACACCGTTAATCGCCTGATGCTGGCGCGTAAAATTGATGCCACCGTTGCCGACTTTCTTTCTGCACTGGTGCGCTACGGTATTATCGCTTTCACGCTGATTGCCGCGCTGGGTCGCGTTGGGGTGCAAACTGCCTCCGTGATCGCCGTTCTCGGTGCTGCAGGTTTAGCTGTCGGTCTGGCACTGCAAGGGTCGCTGTCCAACCTCGCCGCAGGCGTGCTGCTGGTGATGTTCCGTCCGTTCCGCGCGGGTGAATATGTAGACCTTGGCGGCGTTGCGGGAACCGTGCTTAACGTGCAGATTTTCTCCACAACTATGCGTACCGTAGACGGTAAGATTGTGGTGATCCCAAACGGTAAAATCATTGCCGGGAACATCATTAATTTCTCTCGCGAGCCGGTCCGTCGTAACGAATTTATTATCGGCGTGGCCTACGACTCCGATATCGATCAGGTGAAAAAAATCCTCACTGATATCATCCAGTCTGAAGATCGCATCCTAAAAGACCGTGAAATGACGGTACGCCTGAATGAGTTGGGCGCTTCCTCGATTAATTTCGTCGTACGTGTCTGGAGTAACAGCAGCGATCTGCAAAGCGTCTACTGGGATGTACTGGAGCGTATTAAGCGCGAGTTTGACGCCAACGGTATCAGCTTCCCGTACCCGCAGATGGATGTGAACTTTAAACGCGTGAAAGAGAACGCGACCGAGTAACTTCAGCTAAAAACGCCCGCCAGAGAGAGGCGGGCGTTGATTTATCTCGTCTTGTTAAGAATTGCGCTGACACCCTGCATCAGCTCGCCAACATCGCTTATTCCTTTACTTTCCTGTTGAGCAATCCATTCGGCCTGAACGTGCTGATAACCGGTAGCGGCTTGCCACGCATTCAGCTCGCTGTTGCTCAGGTAGTGAACGTGTGCGCCCTCTTTTGCCATCTTTTTCGCCATTGCGGTCAGGCTTGCGTCCTGCACTGCGCCAATACGCTTTTGCGTCATGGCGGCGGCCCGATTGATGGCTGCGCGATCTTTCACATCCAGGCTATCCCAGACGTCTTTATTCATCACCAGAAGATAAACGTGTCCGAGCCAGAGCGAAGGGGAGAGCTGAATATAGGGGGCCGCCCGCTGGGCATGGATATCATCTCCGCTGTCGAGGTTAACCATCAGGCCGTCAAGCTGTCCGGTCTGAAGCGCATCGGTAATTTTTTCATTCCATGGCATGCTGACCGGCACGCCGCCCGCGTTGCGTAAAAATGATTGATGCCAAAAGCTGGCGGTCCGCCATTGGCTTGCATTCAGCTGTGCCAAATCGACGTTCGGCCTGGTCGTAAAAAATCCAACCGGATAGCCGAGGAAAAACTGAAGATTCACCAGATTGTTGTTTTCCAGCTCGCGACCAAACTGGCGATACTCGCGGAAAATCCGCTGAAAGGCGTTAACCTGCGCTTCACCACGGCCCGGTCCGAGGGGGAAGCTCTTAAAAATCTGGTGTCGCGGCAGTTGTTCGGGCGTGTACTCAGGGACCACGATCCCCATATCCGCCACGCTGCCCTGGCCGATCGTTTTTAAGGCGTCATAGCTGGTGGACAGCTCGCCGTTCCAGTGAGAGTCGATTTTCAAACGTCCAAGCGACTCTTGTTCGATCGCGCGAAAAAAAGTCTCTTTTATGAGCCGGGTACGCATGTTGCCATATGGCTCGTGATCGGTATAGCGCAGCGTTCTGTCTGCGCTGGCGACAGTGGGCCACAAACTGGTAACTATCAGCGAGGCACAGAAGAGAAAAATGTTCGCGTTATGCTTCATACCCATTCCTTTGGTATAGACAGATTTATCTTTCAGCATACCTCGGGTAACGCACAATCGCTATTGTCCGAGACTGAATATGGAGGGGAGTGTGCGCGGTATTATTAATAATGCTAATTACTGATTAATATTATCCATTTCCTCTAATGAATCCCGCGCAGTATAGTCTGCCCACAAGACAATTATGTGAGATGCTTTACATGTTATCCTACTATTTTCAAGGGCTTGCGCTTGGTGCAGCCATGATACTTCCGCTTGGTCCACAAAATGCCTTCGTGATGAATCAGGGGATCCGTCGTCAGTATCACATCATGATTGCTTTACTCTGCGCCATCAGCGATTTAGTGCTGATTTGCGCGGGTATCTTCGGCGGTAGCGCCTTGCTGATGCAGTCGCCATGGATGATGGCGCTGGTCACCTGGGGCGGGGTCGCATTTTTACTCTGGTACGGATTCGGTGCGCTAAAAACGGCGATGAGCAGTAATCTGGAACTGGCCAGCGCCGAAGTGATGAAGCAGGGGCGCTGGAAAATTATCGCCACTATGCTGGCGGTGACATGGCTCAACCCACATGTTTACCTGGATACCTTTGTGGTGCTCGGGAGTCTGGGGGGGCAACTGGACGTTGAGCCTAAACGCTGGTTTGCACTGGGAACCGTCAGCGCTTCGTTCCTGTGGTTCTTCAGTCTGGCATTGCTGGCGGCCTGGCTGGCACCGCGTCTGCGAACTGCGAAAGCACAGCGCATCATCAATACGCTGGTAGGATTAGTGATGTGGTTTATCGCTTTTCAGCTGGCAAAAGAAGGTGTTGCGCACGTTCATGCGCTGTTCAACTAAGTGTTGTCTGATGGACAACGCAGCGAGATCGGCTAAGCTTGCCTGCATGTGCCCTGAGTTTTGGGGTAATTAATGAAACATGGAGGAACGACCGTGAAGTTCAAAATAATGGCCCTGGCGGCATTAGTCGGATTCAGCGCACTATCGGTACAGGCAAATGAGTTGCCAAATGGACCGCACATCGTGACTTCCGGAACGGCAAGCGTAGATGCAACACCAGACATCGCCACCCTGGCGATTGAAGTGAACGTTGCTGCAAAGGATGCGGCTTCCGCGAAGAAGCAGGCCGATGAGCGCGTGGCGCAATATCTGTCTTTCCTTGAACAGAACCAGATAGCGAAGAAAGACATTAGCGCTGCAAACTTGCGTACGCAGCCGGACTACGACTACCAGAACGGCAAAAGCATCCTCAAAGGTTATCGTGCAGTGCGCACCGTTGAAGTCACGCTGCGTCAGTTGGACAAACTCAACGCTCTGCTTGATGGCGCGCTGAAGGCCGGTCTGAATGAGATTCGTTCGGTATCGCTGGGCGTTGCCCAGCCGGATGCTTACAAAGACAAAGCGCGTAAAGCGGCGATTGATGATGCTGTTCATCAGGCTGAACAGCTGGCCGCGGGCTTTAATAGCAAACTGGGTCCCGTTTACAGTGTGCGTTACCACGTTTCCAATTATCAACCGAGCCCGATGGTACGGATGATGAAAGCAGATGCAGCGCCTGCAACCTCTGCTCAGGAAACCTACGAACAGCCGGTTATTCAGTTTGACGATCAGGTTGATGTCGTCTTCCAGATAGAGCCTACAGTAACCAATAAGTAGTCTTGATATAGGCGTAAGTCGCCATCCGGCAAGTTTTTAGCCTGATGGCGATGCTTACGCGTCTCATCAGGCCGATAAAACATTCCAGCCGGTTTTTCTGTGAGCAACTGTAAAAATGAGACCTCACATCCAGTCTTTTTTTTCGTGGTAATGAGGATAGGCCATAGCGATTTTTAAGGGGACGCTATGGATATTTTTATCTCGAAAAAGATGCGTAATTTCATTCTGCTGGCGCAAACCAATAACATCGCCAGAGCGGCAGAAAAAATACATATGACCGCATCGCCTTTCGGTAAAAGCATTGCTGCACTGGAAGATCAAATCGGCTATACGCTGTTTACCCGTAAAGATAACAACATCAGCCTGAATAAAGCCGGACAGGAGCTGTATCAGAAGCTGTTTCCCGTCTACCAGCGCCTCTCTGCCATTGATAACGAAATCCATAACGCCTCTTGTCGCTCGCGGGAAATCGTCATCGGTATCGATAATACTTATCCAACGATTATTTTTGACCAGTTGATTAGCCTTGGCGATAAATATGACGGCGTGACGGCCCAGGCCGTTGAATTCAGTGAGAATGGGGTGATTGATAATCTGTTCGACCGCAAACTGGATTTCATTATCTCGCCACAGCACGTTTCTCCCCGCGTACAAGAGTTGGAAAATCTGGCGATCAGCGAACTGTCTCCGCTGCGTCTGGGGTTTCTCGTTTCCCGGCGCTACGAAGAGAAACAGCCGCAGGATCTGCTGCGCGAGCTACCCTGGCTGCAAATGCGCTTCCAGAATCGCGCCAACTTTGAGGCGATGCTGGATGCTTATATGCGGCCCTGTGGGATCAATCCGACGATTATCTACCGTCCGTACAGCTTTATGGCCAAGATTAGCGCGGTGGAGCGCGGGCAGTTTTTGACGGTGATTCCTCATTTTGCCTGGCGGCTGGTGAATCCGTCGACGCTAAAGTATTTCGACGCGCCCGGCAGCCCCATGTATATGCAGGAGTTTCTCTATTCGCTGAAAAATCATCGCTATACCGGCACCATGCTCCAGCATATTGCTGAAGATCGTGACGGTACGGCAAGTTAACCGAGCATCGATCCTGTCTCGAGAAGGTTGCGATGCAGATCGAACGCATGGCTGAGATCGTGATGGATATGCCCGCCGGGCGCTTTTTCCAGATAGCGGTGCAGGTAGTCCCGGTAAAGGGGATGCGCACAGTTATCGATAATCGTGTGCGCCCGCTGCATCGGAGATAACCCACGCAGATCGGCAATCCCTTGTTCGGTCACGATCACTTTAACGCTATGTTCGCTGTGGTCGACATGGCTGCACATCGGCACGATGGTTGAGATTTTCCCGCCTTTGGCAATCGACGGCGCCATAAAGATAGACAGGTAGGCGTTGCGCTCGAAATCCCCGCTGCCGCCGATCCCGTTCATCAGGTTCACGCCCGCAACGTGCGTGGAATTGGCATGGCCGTAGATATCAAACTCAAGCCCAACGTTGAGCGCAATGACCCCCAGCCGACGGATGATTTCCGGGTTATTGGAGATCTCCTGCGGGCGCAGCACAATTCGGCTGGCGAAGAAGTCCATGTTGTCGTAAATCTTCTGTAGCGACGGGGCTGAGATGGTCAGGCTGGAGGCGCTGGCACCGGTGATCTTGCCCGTTTCCAGCAGATGCACCACCGATTCCTGTAACACCTCTGAATACATCATAAAGGGCGGGATATCCGGATTCTCTCCCAGTCTCGCCATTACCGCGTTATTGATATTGCCCACGCCGCTTTGTAAGGGCAGAAACTCTGCTGGAATGCGTTTGTGCGCCATTTCTGCCAGTAGGAAAGTGACGACGTTATCGGCAATTTGTTGGCTGACCGGATTGGTTTTATCCGACACATTCCCGGCATCGGGCAGCTCGGTATCCACCACCGCGACCACTTTCCTGGGGTCTATCTGCACGCACTGACTGCCCACGCGATCCATGGTATGAAATATGGGCACGCTGTTACGCCGCGGCGGTGCGCCGGGTATTACGATGTCGGCAAACTCTGCCACGCGTGGATTATGGTAATGATTCAGCTCGATAATCACCTTTTTCGCCCGCAGCAGCCAGGTGGGCGCATTGCCAATACCGCTGGAAAGCCAAATCCGGCCATCCGGCGCAATGGCGGAGGCTTCAATGACGGCAACATCGATATCGCCAAAAAAGCCGTAATTAACCATCTGCGCGACTTCGCTCAAATGGAGATCGACAAACCTCACCTGGCCCTGGTTAATTTTCTCGCGCAGGCCAGATGAGGTTTGATAAGGCGCACGCCAGGAAACGGCATCCGCCGCGGATAATGCATCATCAGCGGCGGCGCCAATTGACGCCCCGGTCAGCAGGCGGATCTGAAAAGGCTGCCCGTCCTGATGCCGTTCGCAGGCGCGTTGGGCAATTGCGGTGGGTAACGCTTTTGGCGAACCCGCGGGGGTAAAGCCGCTGAACGCCACCATATCATCGTGCTGGATAATTTCTGCCGCCTGTTCGGCGCTCATCCGTTTCATGGCCGTCTCCTTCGTCGGACGTGATTAATGGCCAACAAAATTAGGTTTACGTTTTTCCATAAACGCGTTCATCCCTTCCTGATAATCCTCGCTGTCGTACACCGCGCGGCGCATGCCCTGAATGCGCTCGAATTCGTCAGAGTTCATGGTGTGTGCTTCGCCCAACACGCGCAGTTCTTCTTTGATGACGGCGATTGCCAGCGGCGCTTTTTCCGAGATGTGATGCGCCATTTGCAGGGTGAAATCTTCCAGTTCCTCGGTTGGAACGACATGGTTGAGGATCCCGACCGCCATAGCGCGTTGAGCGGTGATGGGCGAGGCGGTAAAAATCAGCTCCTTAACGATGTGAAAACCAGCGTCGCGGGTCAGGTTGTGGATGCCCACCAGGTTATAGGGCACGCCGAGGTTGACCGGGGTCATGGAGAAGGTAGACGTACTGGCTGCGATGATCAGATCGGAACTCATGATCATCTCAAACGCGCCGCCCCAGACGCTGCCTTCAACCATGGAGATCACCGGCTTCGGATATTTTTGGATCATACGAGTTATCTGACGCAGCGGATCGTCATAAGAGAGCGGATCGCGACGTCCGGTGGGGAGTTCATGAATATCATGCCCGGCAGAGAACACTTTGGCCCCGCTCGGGGCGCGCAGAATGATGCAGCGAATGTCCGGACGATTGAGGTCGCTCAGCGCCTGCATCAGATCGTCAATAAACACTTTGCTCAGGGCATTGAGCTTGCGGGCGTAATTGAACTCAATGACCGCGACTTTCTGGATGATGACCACGTTGACGTATTGATAAGACATAATGTTCTCTTTATTGAAAGTAATGATGCTGGATAAATTCGCTGATGTGCCGCAGGCCGGTGCGCGGCGAAAGATCATTGTTTTTGACGGCCAGCAGCGTCTGCTGGAAATACTGGTCGAAATCAGCCCGAGCAAACAGCAGATGCAAGGCTTCTTCTTCAGCCTGCTTGTGTAGCCATTCCACCGCCTGCTGCTGGCGGACTTTTTCCAGTCGACCGCTGGCGGTAAGGCACGTTTTAAAGTCGGTTATCGCCTGCCAAACCTCCTCAATGCCGCGTTTTTCCAGGGCGCTGCAGGTCAGAACCTGCGGCTGCCACTCGTCATATTTGCGGCGCAGAATATGCAGGGCTGATTCGTACATATGGCGGGCGATGGCAACGCTGGTACGGTTATCACCGTCGTCCTTGTTGATGACGACCAGATCCGCCATCTCCATCAGGCCTTTTTTGATGCCCTGCAAATCGTCGCCACCGCCGGCGATTTGCAGTGAGAGAAAGCAATCCACCATGCCTGCGACTTCGGTTTCTGACTGCCCAACGCCGACGGTTTCCACAATCACCACGTTGAAGCCAGCCGCCTCGCACAGCAGCATTAATTCGCGGGCGCGCTGGCTGGCGCCGCCTAAATGACCGCTGGAAGGAACCGGACGTATAAACGCAGATTCTGCGCGAGCCAGTTCCGTCATGCGGGTTTTATCACCCAGAATGCTGCCGCCGCTGACCGGGCTGCTGGGATCGACGGCGATCACCGCTACCCGTAACCCGCGGCGAATCAACAGCATGCCGAATGCTTCCAGAAAGGTGCTTTTACCTGCGCCCGGCGTGCCGGTGATCCCCAGACGCAGGGCGTTACCGGTGAACGGCATAATCGCGTCCAGCAATTGCGTACTCAGCGGCTGGTGGCGCGGGTGATTGCTTTCGACCAGCGTCATCGCCTGGGCGAGCGTAGCCCGTTCACCGAGTCGCAAGCGGCGGACGGTATCCTCAAGCGTGGTGGCGTTAATCATGATGTTTACTGATACGGGTTAACACATCGCGGACGCTGTCGAGCATCGGCGTGCCTGGGCCATAAATGGCTGCCACGCCATGCTCGTGCAGGAAAGCGTAATCCTGTGGCGGAATAACCCCGCCGGCGACGACGCAAATGTCTTCGCGTCCCCAGCCTTTGAGCGCGGTGACCAGCTCCGGGATCAATGTCTTATGACCCGCCGCCAGCGATGATGCGCCAATGACATGCACATCGTTTTCTACCGCCAGACGGGCAATTTCCTCCGGTGTGGAGAACATCGGACTGAGATCGACATCGAAGCCGAGATCGGAGTAGGCGCTGGCGATCACTTTTGCACCGCGATCGTGGCCGTCCTGACCCATCTTGGCGATCAGAATACGCGGGCGGCGGCCATTTTCTGCGAGGAACTGTTCAGTTTGCGCAACAATGGCATCGAACTCATCGGCGGATTTGTCGGACTGGTGATAGCTTTGCGCAATCACCCCAGTAACACACTGGCTGGGAACCAGATAACGGTCAAAGGCGGCCTCGAGCGCATCGGATATTTCGCCGAGCGTGGCGCGAACGCGGGCGGCGTTGACGGCGGCTGCCAGCAGATTTTCATTCTGCTGCGCGGCGTGGGTCAGCGCGGATAGCGCGGTTTTAACCGCATCATTGTCGCGGGTGGCGCGGATATGCTGCAGTGAGGCAATCTGCTCGTTGCGCACCTTCACGTTGTCGATCTCCAGCACCGACGTGTCGTCTTCTTTATCCAGCTTGTATTTGTTCACCCCGACGATAACGCGCTTACCCTGGTCGATCAGCGACTGTTCGCGCGCGGACGCTTCTTCGATCATCCGTTTAGGAAGTCCGGCTTCAATCGCCTTCGCCATACCGCCTGCCTCATCAATCTGCTTGATGATCGTGCGCGCCTGCTTCACGATTTGATCGGTGAGTGATTCGACGTAATACGATCCGGCCAGCGGATCGACGGTGCGGCAGATCTCTGATTCTTCCTGAATGATGATCTGCGTATTACGCGCAATACGGGCGGAGAAATCGGTGGGCAGGCCGAGCGCTTCATCAAAAGCGTTGGTATGCAGAGACTGGGTGCCGCCAAGCGTAGCGCCGAGCGCTTCAATGGTGGTTCGTACCACGTTGTTGTACGGGTCCTGCTCGGTCAGGCTCCAGCCTGACGTCTGGCAGTGGGTACGCAGAGCGAGAGATTTCGGGTTGGTCGCGCCAAAACTGCTGACCGCTTCGCTCCACAGATACCGTGCAGCGCGCAGCATGGCGACGTTCATAAACAGATCCATGCCGATGCCGAAGAAGAATGACAGGCGCGGGGCGAAGTCATCAATTTTCAGTCCGGCGGAAAGCGCGGCCTTGATGTATTCAATACCGTCTGCCAGCGTAAACGCCACCTGCTGTACGCAGTTTGCCCCGGCTTCACCCATGTGATAGCCGCTGATGCTGATGGTGTTAAAGCGCGGCATGTTGCCTGAGCACCAGGCGATGATGTCGGCGATAATGCGCATGGAGGGTTTTGGCGGATAAATGTAGGTGTTGCGGCACAGGTACTCTTTCAGAATATCGTTCTGAATGGTCCCGGTGAGCTGTTCCGGCGTCACGCCTTGCTCCTGCGCCGCGACGATATAAAACGCCAGTACCGGCAGCACCGCGCCGTTCATGGTCATCGAAACGGACATCTTATCCAGCGGGATCTGGTCGAACAGCACCTTCATATCTTCGACGGTATCGATCGCCACGCCGGCTTTGCCGACGTCGCCCGCTACGCGCGGGTTGTCTGAGTCATAGCCACGATGAGTGGCAAGGTCAAAGGCGACGGAAAGCCCTTTTTGCCCAGCGGCGAGGTTACGGCGGTAAAAGGCGTTGGACTCTTTGGCGGTAGAGAAACCGGCGTATTGGCGAATCGTCCACGGCTGCGCGGTATACATAGTGGCGCGCGGGCCACGCACGTAAGGCGGCAGACCGGGCAGGGTGCCCGTGACTTCCAGATTATCGAGATCCGCTTCGGTGTACAGCGGCTTGATTGTAATCCCTTCCGCCGTTTGTCTTTCCAGCGACTCAACGGTTTTTTCCCGTCGACTGAGTTCTTTATTGGCGAGTGTTTGCCACTCCTGCACGTTTGCCATTTTTTGCTCCGTATTACGCAATAAGTTGAATCTTTGCGAATACGGTGTGCTTTTTCATTTGGCTTGTCGCCAGCAAAAAATAGCCAACAGGACGTCGTTTTTTGCCGTGTGGCGTGTTTTATTTTGTGATGTATTTCAAAGACGTGGCGGGAATAGCATGAAATGAGGGGAAAGGCTTGTAGGCCGGATAAGGCGTTACGCCGCTATCCGGCCTCTGTTCGAGGAATTAATCCTGACGCAGTACGTTGTGGCCATAGGCCAGCAGCGCGTCGGTGACGTTGCGCATCATGCGGCTTTCTGGCGCAAAGCGGTGCCAGTATAGCATCCGACGCTGGAACAGGCCTGGCGTTAAGTCGATAAGCTCACCGCTTTCCAGCTCTTTCTCAATCTGTAAGTGTGGGATCATGCAGCAGGTTGTTCCCTGACGGGCTAACTGGACGAAGGCTTCAGACGAGTTAACGATATGGCACGGTACGCTGCCCGGTGGTAGGTCGAAGTTTTGTTGCAAGAACGCTTGGTGCATGTCATCAAGATGGTCAAACGCGACCGCCGGGGCTTTCAGCAGGGCGGAACGGGTGACGCCGTTTGGGAAATAACGCTCGGCGAAAGGTTTAGAGCCAACAAACAGGTAGTCCAGCGCGCCCAGTTTATCCACCAGACAGCTTGGCAGCGCCTGATGTTGAATACTCACCGCACCGACCACTTCACCCCGACGCAGACGTTCCTGGGTTCGGGTTTCATCTTCAACCTGCAGGTTCAGTCGAATCGGTGAATTAGCCAGTACCGGGGCCAGCGCCGGAAGTAACCAGGTCGCCAGACTGTCGGCGTTTACCGCCAGCGAAAGCAGAAGCGGCGTCGAGCCGGTTTGTTCATCGCCCAGCCACTCATCTTCCAGCAGTTCAACCTGGCGCAGTAGCGCCAGTAGTTTCTGTCCCTGTTCCGTTGGGCGCGGCGGTACGGTGCGCACCAGCAGCGGTTGTCCGAACATATTCTCAAGCTGTTTTATGCGCTGTGAAACCGCGGATTGCGTGATGCACAGCTTTTGCGCCGCGCGTTCAAATCCTCGTTCACGAATAACCGCATCCAGTGCTTGTAGTGTTCTGTAGTCCGGACGTTTCATTGCTTTGACGCACTCCTGAAATTTTTGCTTGTTCTGCACTATGACACAATTTTTGATTGGGTAAAGACGAAATCCGCCGCTTGCGAGCGGGTGTGGGGACATTTTTCTGCACAATGTTCTATAATGCGCGTGAATTTTCCCACCATATTCACACCACAGGCGAAACGATCATGACGCAGGATGAACTGAAAAAAGCAGTAGGATGGGCGGCACTTCAGTATGTACAGCCCGGCACCATTGTGGGCGTAGGTACAGGTTCAACAGCCGCACACTTTATTGATGCGCTGGGCACAATGAAAGGTCAGATTGAAGGTGCGGTATCCAGTTCGGACGCATCGACTGAAAAACTCAAAAGCCTTGGCATCCACGTGTTCGATCTTAACGAAGTGGACAGCCTCGGCGTATACGTTGACGGCGCGGATGAAATCAACGGTCACATGCAGATGATCAAGGGCGGCGGCGCAGCGTTGACCCGTGAAAAAATCATTGCTTCCGTGGCGAAGAAATTTATCTGCATCGCGGATGCGTCTAAAGAAGTCGATATTCTCGGTAACTTCCCACTGCCGGTCGAAGTGATCCCAATGGCGCGCAGCGCTGTGGCTCGCCAGTTGGTGAAGCTGGGCGGTCGTCCTGAATACCGTCAGGGCGTCGTGACGGACAACGGCAACGTGATCCTCGATGTGCACGGTCTGGAGATCCTCGACGCCATCGCGCTGGAAAATGCCATCAATGCGATTCCAGGTGTGGTAACCGTCGGCCTGTTTGCCAACCGTGGTGCGGATGTCGCGCTGATCGGTACGCCTGACGGCGTGAAAACTATCGTAAAATGATCTGACGGGAGCGTCTTCTCCCGTTAAAAAAATTTTGGCAGGGCAAATTTGGTGACTTGTGTCACGTTTATAATATTGTCCTGCCGATCTCTCCAAAGAAAAAGTTATCGCCAGTATTTTCCTCTGACATTTCCCGTTGAATGACATTTCTTCAGCACGGCGACGCAAACGTTCATATTGCCGCAATATTATTTTTTGATATGTTGAAGAGACGGATGAAAATCCCACACACAACACATTAGTTTGAACAAAAAAAGACAGGGTCGGGGAAATGGCAAAGGTATCATTGGAGAAAGATAAGATTAAATTTCTGCTGGTTGAAGGCGTGCACCAAAAAGCACTCGAAAGCCTTCGTGCAGCAGGTTATACCAACATCGAGTTTCACAAAGGTGCTCTGGACACTGAACAACTGAAAGAGTCCATCCGTGATGCCCACTTCATTGGCCTGCGATCCCGTACCCATCTGACTGAAGATGTGATTGACGCCGCAGAGAAACTGGTCGCGATTGGCTGCTTCTGCATTGGCACCAACCAGGTTGATCTAAGTGCAGCGGCAAAGCGCGGGATCCCTGTGTTTAACGCACCATTCTCTAACACACGTTCCGTTGCTGAGCTGGTGATTGGCGAACTGCTGCTACTGCTACGTGGCGTACCCGAAGCGAACGCCAAAGCGCACCGCGGCGTTTGGAATAAGCTGGCTACCGGCTCTTTTGAAGCGCGTGGTAAAAAACTGGGGATCATCGGCTACGGCCACATTGGTACTCAGTTGGGCATTCTGGCGGAATCGCTCGGGATGCATGTCTTTTTTTATGATATTGAAAATAAACTCCCGCTTGGCAATGCCACGCAGGTACAGCATCTTTCCGACCTGCTCAATATGAGCGACGTGGTGAGTCTGCACGTACCGGAAAATGCCTCCACCAAAAACCTGATGGGCGCGCGTGAAATTTCGCTGATGAAACCGGGGGCGCTGCTGATTAACGCCGCACGCGGTACGGTTGTTGATATTCCTGCGTTGTGCGACGCATTAGCGACTAAACATCTGGCGGGGGCTGCAATCGACGTATTCCCAACCGAACCGGCAACTAACAGCGATCCTTTCACTTCGCCGCTGTGTGATTTCGATAACGTGATCCTGACGCCGCACATTGGTGGTTCAACGCTGGAAGCGCAGGAAAACATCGGTCTGGAAGTAGCTGGGAAACTGACCAAGTATTCCGACAACGGGTCTACGCTGTCTGCGGTAAACTTCCCGGAAGTTTCGCTGCCGCTGCACGGTGGTCGTCGTCTGATGCACATTCACGAAAACCGTCCGGGCGTACTGACGGCACTGAACCAGATTTTTGCCGAGCAGGGCGTCAACATTGCCGCGCAGTATCTGCAGACTTCCGCGCAGGTAGGTTATGTGGTTATCGATATTGAAGCGGATGAAGATGTGGCGGAGAAAGCGCTGCTGGCGATGAAAGCCCTTCCGGGAACCATTCGCGCTCGTCTGCTGTACTGATTTCCTCTACATGGGCAGGCGGTTGACCTGCCCATCTTTCCTCTGATTTCCCTGCCTCAAAATCTCTTTCTGTAACGCATACATTCTGTTTTTCGAGCTTTGCCGCAGTTGGCAACTAAAGGCAGCGTTGCGTGTTGTACAGCAATAAAAGGAATTTACGATAGGGGCGCAGCATAGCGCTGAAACGGGAAAGCCCCTACCGAAGCAGGGGCTCTAAAAAGGAAAGGGACGATGATGAGATACGTCATCATGCTGCTGATCCTGTTAATCATCGCTTGGCCAGCATATTAACAGAGAGTACGCAGGAGGGAGGTTCGCCTCCCTCACCCTTCACCGAGGAATTTAGGTCAAAAAAACGGCGCTGTCAATCGGCAAAAAACGGCTACCACTCCCAGATTTTGGACGGCGTCACCACCGCTGGCAGCGGGATATCCCACTCTTCAACCGGCAATTTTTCTACTAACTGGCAGTCATGCGCGTAGCCCACGGGTTGGAGCTTATGCTGTTGCCAGTTTTGTAGCGTGCGGTCGTAAAATCCGCCGCCCATGCCCAGGCGTTGCCCGTCCTCATCAAATGCCACTAACGGCGTAATCAGTACGTCCAGCTTTGACAGCGGCAATACGTCGCGTACATCAAGCCGTGGTTCCTGGATCTTTAAGCGATTGGTCACCAGGTCGCTGCGCGGATGATAGTGCAGGAACAGTAAATTACCGGGACTGAAGGGATGAAGAACCGGAAGGTAAACGCGCTTGCCCGCTCGCCACAGCTGATCTATCAGCGGCTGGGTATTGAGTTCGCCATCGAACGAGAGAAATACCGCCACAGTATGCGCGAGTACAACAGGGGGAAAACTGAGCATTCGGGTCGCGGCTTGCTGACCGTATTGTCGTTGCTGTTCAGAGGTCAACGCGCGACGACGCTGTCGAATCAGTTGACGAATTTCTTGCCGGGATAAAGGGAGTTCAGAAAGTAGTGTCATGGCTGTTGCCAGGTAGAAGGGAATCTCCGAGATGCCGCCGCAGGCTGTAACCCTTGAACCCTTGGTTCAAGGTGAATGCGTCGTCACAGTTTTAAGGCTTCTCGGACGGGCCGAGCATGCTCACCAACCATGGAGCGCCACATTCTTGTGGTATGAAATATCGGCTCAGGGGACTGGCCCGCTTGCAAACATCTCAGAGAAATTTTGTCTTCACGGTCACTCTACCACAGTAAACCGAAAAGTGTTATTCAAAGTTTTGGCCCGTTTTTTCGGTTATGCGACCCTGATCAAGCAACGCCTGTTCGATGGTCTGTTGTAGCATCCGAATACGTTGTTCCATGCTCGCCGCGTACTCACGCGTCTTCGCTTTTTCCTGAGTTAATTCATAGCTGATGTTCAACGCGGCGATGAAAACCAACTGCTCAGTATTTGTGACTCTAGTGCGAACTTTCAGATCTTGCAATCGCTGATTGAGATCGTCCGCAGCCTGATTCAACGCATCCCTTTGTTCAGGCGGGCAATTCACTCGCAGTGAACGGCCAAATATTTGGATATCGACGGGTTGTGCAGACATGCCACCTTCCTGCTGATTGACTGCGCTGCCTTCGTCTCCAGACCTTGGGTCCGCGAAGGGGCGACACTATAGCTACCCTGGTATCAAGATACAAGCCCTTTTCTGGTCCACCAGGGCCCAAAGTGGTAGCATACCATGAATATTCCTCCCTTTGATGACGAATGCTTATGTCTATACAGAACGAAATGCCTGGCTACAACGACGTTAGCCAGTTTTTGAACCAACAAGGGGCTGGATTAACCCCGGCCGAAATGCACGGCTTGATCAGCGGGATGATTTGCGGCGGCAACAACGACAGCTCATGGCAGCCGCTGCTGCACGACCTGACGAACGAAGGTCTGGCCTTCGGTCACGAGCTGGCTCAGGCACTGATGAAAATGCACTCTGCCACCAGCGATGCCCTCGAGGACGACGGCTTCCTTTTTCAGCTTTATCTGCCTGAAGGCGACGACGTTAGCGTGTTTGAGCGTGCCGATGCGCTGGCGGGGTGGGTAAACCACTTTTTGCTGGGCCTTGGCGTTACGCAGCCAAAGCTCGACAAAGTGACCGGTGAAACCGGTGAAGCGATTGACGACCTGCGCAATATCGCTCAGTTGGGATATGACGAAGACGAAGATCAGGAAGAGCTGGAAATGTCGCTCGAAGAGATTATCGAATACGTGCGCGTAGCCGCCTTGCTGTGTCATGACACGTTTACGCGTCAGCAGCCGACCGCGCCGGAAGTCCGTAAACCGACTCTGCACTAAGAACGAAACGCAAAGGAGAGTGTGATGAGCGAGATATCTCAGCAAGAATTCCAGCGTCGTCGCCAGGCTTTACTGGCACAAATGCAGCCCGGCAGCGCCGCGCTGATTTTTGCCGCGCCTGAAGCGACGCGCAGCGCGGACAGTGAATACCCGTACCGCCAAAGCAGTGATTTCTGGTACTTCACCGGTTTTAACGAACCGGAAGCCGTGCTGGTGCTGATTAAAAGTGATGACACTCATAACCACAGCGTTTTGTTTAATCGGGTTCGCGATCTGACGGCGGAGATCTGGTTTGGCCGCCGTCTGGGCCAGGATGCCGCACCGGCAAAACTCGGCGTTGACCGGGCGCTGGCCTTCAGTGAAATCAACCAACAACTGCACCTGTTGCTCAATGGCCTGGACGCGGTGTACCACGCACAGGGCGAATATGCCTGGGCAGACGAGATTGTGTGCACGGCGTTGGATAAACTGCGTAAAGGCTCCAGACAAAATCTGCACGCACCCGCCGCGATCATCGACTGGCGTCCAATGGTCCATGAAATGCGCCTGTTCAAATCACCAGAAGAAATTGCGGTCATGCGCCGTGCCGGAGAGATCAGTGCGCTGGCGCATACCCGCGCGATGGAAAAATGCCGTCCGGGAATGTTTGAATACCAGTTGGAAGGGGAGATTCACCACGAGTTTACTCGCCATGGCGCGCGTTACCCATCCTATAACACGATTGTCGGCAGCGGCGAAAACGGCTGTATTCTCCATTACACCGAAAATGAAAGTGAAATGCGCGATGGCGATCTGGTGTTAATTGACGCCGGGTGTGAATACAAAGGTTATGCGGGCGACATTACGCGTACCTTCCCGGTAAACGGCAAATTTTCCCCTGCTCAGCGTGAAATCTACGACATCGTACTGGAGTCATTAGAGACCAGTCTGCGCCTGTATCGCCCGGGGACGTCCATCCAGGAAGTCACCGGCGAAGTGGTGCGCATCATGATTACGGGTCTGGTGAGGCTTGGCATTTTGCACGGCGAGATCGACCAACTGATTACCGAAAATGCGCATCGCCCATTCTTTATGCATGGTCTTAGCCATTGGCTGGGACTGGATGTGCACGACGTTGGCGTTTATGGTCAGGACCGCTCACGTATTCTCGAGCAAGGAATGGTGCTCACCGTCGAACCGGGGCTGTATATCGCACCGGACGCCGATGTGCCGCCTGCTTATCGTGGTATCGGCATTCGTATTGAAGATGACATCCTCATCACCGAGGACGGCAATGAGAACCTGACCGCCAGCGTGGTGAAGAAAGCGGATGACATTGAAGCCTTAATGGCTGCGGCGCGACTGCAATGAGCGTGATTATCGTTGGTGGTGGTATGGTCGGTGCGACGCTGGCGCTGGCCATTTCTCAGCTCAGCCACGGGACTCTGCCTGTTCACCTGATAGAAGCGAGCGAACCTGAAACTGACCGCCATCCAGGGTTTGACGCCCGGGCGATCGCGCTGGCGGCAGGGACCTGCCAACAGCTGGCGCGAATTGGCGTATGGCAGGCGATTGCCGATTGCGCAACGGCGATCAAAACGGTTCACGTCAGCGATCGCGGCCATGCCGGATTTGTGACGCTGGATGCGCAGGAATACCGTATTCCGGCGCTGGGCCAGGTGGTAGAACTGCACGATGTCGGGCTGCGTTTGTTTGCGCTGCTGCGTAAAGCGCCGGGCATCACGCTGCACTGCCCCGACCGTGTAGCCAGCGTGTCACGCACGCAGGAACGCGTTGAGGTTACGCTGGAAAATGGCGAGATGATTAATGGTCGCCTGTTGGTGGCCGCCGATGGCACGCGCTCCGCGCTGGCTACCGCCTGCGGCGTTGACTGGCAGCAACAACCCTATGAACAACTGGCGGTGATTGCCAACGTCACGACCTCTGTTGCGCATGACGGGCGAGCGTTTGAACGTTTCACACAATATGGTCCTCTGGCAATGCTACCGATGTCTGATGGTCGCTGCTCGCTGGTATGGTGCCATCCGCTGGAGAGGCGTGATGAGATTATGGCCTGGTCCGACGAACAATTTTGCCGCGAACTGCAAACTGCGTTTGGCTGGCGGTTGGGGCGTATTACCCAGGCCGGTAAACGCAACGCCTATCCGCTTTCATTAACCTCGGCGCAAAAAGCCATTATCCATCGTACTGTGCTGGTGGGGAACGCAGCACAGACGCTGCATCCCATTGCCGGACAAGGTTTCAACCTTGGTCTGCGCGACGTGATGAGCCTGGCTGAGACGTTGACGCAGGCGCAAAGCTGCGCGGAAGATATCGGTGATTATGCGGTACTGGCACGCTATCAGCAGCGCCGCGAACGCGATCGCGAAACGACGATTGGTGTGACCAACAATTTGGTGTATTTGTTTGCCAATCGCTGGGCCCCGCTGGTCGTTGGGCGGAATGTCGGGCTGATGGCGATGGAATTATTCACGCCTGCACGCGATGCGCTGGCGGAGCGGACCCTCGGTTGGGTTGCGCGATAGATATATCCTGTAGGCCGAATTAAAGAAGTTGGCCTGATTAGCGCAGCGCCATCAGGCAATGTCGCGGAAGTAATGCCGGATGGCGGCTTTGCCTTATCCGGCCTACGGTTTTTGATTGTCCTATTTTCAGGAGCAAACAGTGCAAAGTGTTGATGTAGCAATTGTTGGTGGCGGCATGGTGGGACTGGCGGTTGCCTGCGGCTTGCAGGGCAGCGGGTTGCGCGTTGCGGTGTTAGAACAACATGTTCCGCAGCCTTTGGCGGCGGATGCACCTCCTCAGCTTCGCGTATCGGCCATTAATGCCGCCAGTGAAAAACTGCTTAGCCGACTGGGCGTCTGGTCCGACATTGTTGCCCGTCGCGCTTGTTGCTACCACGGCATGGAAGTCTGGGACAAAGACAGCTTTGGGCGTATTGCGTTTGATGACCAGAGCATGGGCTACAGCCATTTAGGCCACATCGTTGAAAACTCAGAGATCCATTACGCACTCTGGCAAAAAGCACAGCGTTCAGCGGATATTACGCTGATGGCGCCCGCTGAGTTACAGCAGGTAGCCTGGGGTGAGAATGAGGCATTTCTGTCCCTGAAAGATGGCGCAATGCTGACAGCTCGCCTGGTGGTCGGCGCCGATGGCGCTAACTCCTGGCTGCGCAACAAAGCGGATATTCCGCTCACTTTCTGGGATTACCGTCATCATGCGCTGGTGGCGACTATTCGTACGCAGGAAGCTCACGGCGCGGTTGCGCGGCAGGCGTTTCACGGTGAGGGGATCCTGGCGTTCCTGCCGCTCAGTGACCCGCACCTGTGCTCTATCGTCTGGTCGCTTTCGCCGCAGGAAGCAGAACGCATGCAGCAGGCAAGCGTTGACGAGTTTAATCAGGCGCTGAATATCGCTTTTGATAATCGCCTGGGGCTGTGCAGCCTTGAAAGCGAGCGTCAGGCGTTTCCGCTGACGGGACGCTATGCCCGTCAGTTCGCTGCTCATCGTCTGGCGCTGGTGGGGGATGCGGCGCATACCATCCACCCGCTGGCGGGTCAGGGGGTTAACCTTGGCTTTATGGATGCGGCGGAGCTGATCGATGAGCTGAAGCGGCTCCAGCGTCAGGGCAAAGATATTGGTCAGTATCTCTATTTGCGCCGCTACGAGCGCAGCCGTAAGCACAGCGCAGCGATGATGCTGGCCGGTATGCAGGGCTTTCGTGAACTGTTTGCAGGCGAGAATCCGGCGAAAAAACTGCTGCGTGATATTGGTCTGAAACTGGCCGATACCCTGCCAGGCGTAAAACCACAGCTCATCCGCCAGGCGATGGGACTGAACGATCTTCCTGAGTGGTTACGCTAGCGTCCGTAAGGACAATCTTAAGAGTTTGAGACCCGTCACACTTTCCACTCCCGGCCTGCGCGCCGGGGTGCTTCTCTCATTTGAAATAATCTAATTCCACGCCTTTTTTCGCATTAGTTTTTTTAATATTACGTTTTTTTCATAACGCCATTTTTGACAATTTTTCCACATTTAATGTTGGTTGGTGCTGTTAATTCCAGCTTGTATTTATTTTTTATTCTGATTATTTGCCTTATGGATGGGGTTTTGTTCTGCCGGTGATTTTGCTGTTTTTGGCCATAAGCTAATGTGATGGTTAATTTTGCCTTATGGTTTAGCGTCTGTTTCGGTGGTAAGTTCAGGACAAAGAGAACGTTTGCGTCGTGGCCCCTGGAGCGGCTGCGGTGCTGGGTTTCGTGGCGAAAATTTCACCGCGAAAGAGTTGGTAGCCCCGCTTATTCAACGAGGAAAAGATGGCTCAACAGACTCCTTTGTACGAACAACACACGCTATGTGGCGCGCGCATGGTAGATTTCCATGGCTGGATGATGCCACTGCATTACGGTTCTCAGCTTGATGAACACCATGCTGTTCGCACCGATGCCGGAATGTTTGATGTGTCACATATGACCATCGTCGACCTGCGCGGTAGCCGCACCCGGGAGTTCTTGCGTTATCTGCTGGCAAACGACGTCGCGAAGCTAACGAAGACGGGTAAAGCCCTCTACTCCGGTATGCTCAACGCGTCGGGCGGCGTGATAGATGACCTGATTGTCTACTACTTCACTGAAGATTTCTTCCGCCTCGTTGTAAACTCCGCCACCCGCGAAAAAGACCTCTCCTGGATTACCCAACACGCTGAACCTTACGCCATCGACATCACCGTTCGAGATGATCTGTCGCTGATTGCGGTGCAGGGCCCAAACGCGCAGGAAAAAGCAGCCACATTGTTTACTGACGAGCAGCGTCAGGCGGTAGAAGGCATGAAGCCGTTCTTCGGCGTTCAGGCGGGTGATTTGTTTATCGCAACCACCGGTTATACCGGCGAAGCAGGCTATGAAATTGCTATGCCGAGTGAAAAGGCGGCAGACTTCTGGCGTGCGCTGGTACAAGCAGGTGTCAAACCTTGCGGTCTTGGCGCGCGCGACACGCTGCGTCTGGAAGCCGGCATGAACCTGTACGGTCAGGAGATGGACGAAGGCATTTCCCCGCTGGCGGCCAACATGGGCTGGACCATCGCGTGGGAACCGACTGACCGCGACTTTATCGGTCGGGAAGCGCTGGAAATGCAGCGTGAAAAAGGCCACGAACAGTTGGTCGGACTGGTGATGACCGAGAAAGGCGTACTGCGTAATGAACTGCCGGTGCGTTTCACCGATGCTTCCGGCAATCAGCAGGAAGGTATTATCACCAGCGGGACATTCTCCCCAACCCTGGGTTACAGCATCGCGCTGGCGCGTGTCCCTGCGGGTATTGGTGAGACCGCGATCGTACAGATCCGTAACCGCGAAATGCCGGTAAAAGTGACTAAACCTGTTTTTGTGCGTAACGGCAAAGCCGTCGCGTAATTCATCCTTTTTTGGAGATTGATTGATGAGCAACGTACCTGCAGAACTGAAATACAGCAAAGAACACGAATGGCTGCGCAAAGAAGCTGACGGCTCTTACACCGTTGGGATCACCGAACATGCTCAGGAGCTGTTAGGTGACATGGTTTTCGTTGACCTGCCCGAAGTTGGCGCAACCGTCAGCGCGGGCGATGACTGCGCCGTTGCGGAATCCGTAAAAGCGGCATCCGATATTTATGCGCCAGTAGGCGGTGAGATTGTTGCGGTTAACGACGCGCTCAGCGACTCCCCGGAACTGGTCAACAGCGAGCCGTATGCAGGGGGCTGGATCTTCAAAATCAAAGCCAGCGATGAAAGCGAAATTGAATCGCTGCTGGATGCGACTGCATATGAAGCTTTGTTAGAAGACGAATAAATACGCTTCATTCTTCACGTTGCAGGTGTGTTGGCTTTCTTGCACACCTCAGTTACTTACTGATGTAAGCTCCTGGGGATGTGCTGCGTCGCCGCCTTCCTGCAACGCGAATTTTTTGCGTATTCAGGTAAGTAGAGACACCTACGATTCACTGCACGTTTCAGGAACCATCGCCCATGACACAGACGTTAAGCCAGCTTGAAAATAGCGGCGCTTTCATTGAACGCCACATCGGACCGGACGCCGCGCAGCAGCAAGAGATGCTGAATGCGGTTGGCGCCGAGTCGTTAAACGCGCTGATCGGCCAGATTGTGCCGAAAGACATTCAGCTCGCAACCCCGCCACAGGTGGGCGAGGCGGCGACCGAATACGCTGCGCTGGCTGAATTAAAAGCCATCGCCGGGCGTAACAAGCGCTTCACGTCCTACATTGGCATGGGCTACACCGCCGTGCAGCTGCCACCGGTTATCCTGCGTAACATGCTGGAAAACCCGGGTTGGTACACCGCCTACACCCCGTATCAACCGGAAGTCTCCCAGGGCCGTCTGGAAGCACTGCTGAACTTCCAGCAGGTGACGCTGGACCTGACCGGCCTGGACATGGCTTCCGCTTCTCTGCTGGATGAAGCTACTGCTGCAGCTGAAGCCATGGCGATGGCCAAACGCGTCAGCAAACTGAAAAACGCCAACCGTTTCTTTGTGGCGGCTGATGTTCATCCGCAAACGCTGGACGTAGTGCGTACTCGTGCGCAAACTTTTGGTTTTGACGTCATTGTTGATGACGCGGCAAAAGCATTGGATCATCAGGATGTGTTCGGCGTGTTGTTGCAGCAGGTTGGCACCATCGGTGAAGTGCACGACTACAGCGCCCTGATGGCTGAGCTGAAATCCCGTAAAATAGTGGTCAGCGTCGCTGCCGACTTTATGGCGCTGGTACTGCTGACTGCACCGGGCAAACAGGGCGCGGATATCGTTTTCGGCTCTGCGCAACGCTTCGGCGTACCGATGGGCTACGGCGGCCCGCACGCGGCATTCTTTGCCGCTAAAGACGAATTCAAACGCTCCATGCCAGGCCGTATTATCGGCGTCTCCAAAGATGCAGCGGGTAATACCGCCCTGCGCATGGCGATGCAGACTCGCGAACAGCATATCCGCCGCGAGAAAGCGAACTCCAACATTTGTACCTCGCAGGTTCTGCTGGCCAACATCGCCAGCCTGTATGCCGTTTATCATGGCCCGGTTGGCCTGAAACGCATCGCTAATCGCATCCATCGTCTGACCGATATTCTGGCAACCGGTCTGCAACAAAAAGGATTGAAGCTGCGTCATGCACACTACTTTGACACTTTGTGTGTTGAAGTGGCCGATAAGGCTGCGGTACTGGCGCGTGCTGAAGCGGCAGAAATCAACCTGCGTAGCGATATCCATAACGCGGTAGGTATTACGCTCGATGAAACCACCACCCGTGAAAACGTGGTGCAGTTGTTTAATGTTCTGCTGGGAGACAGCCACGGTCTGAACATCGAAACGCTGGACAAAGACGTGGCGCTCGACAGCCGTTCCATTCAGGACAGTATGCTGCGTGATGATGCGATCCTCAGCCATCCGGTGTTTAATCGCTATCACAGCGAAACCGAGATGATGCGTTACATGCACTCGCTGGAGCGCAAAGATCTGGCCCTGAACCAGGCAATGATCCCGCTGGGATCTTGCACCATGAAGCTGAACGCTGCCGCCGAGATGATCCCTATCACTTGGCCGGAATTCGCTGAACTGCATCCGTTCTGCCCGCCAGAGCAGGCAGAAGGTTATCACCAGATGATCGGCCAGCTTTCCGAATGGCTGGTAAAACTGACCGGTTATGACGCAGTCTGCATGCAGCCGAACTCCGGCGCGCAGGGCGAGTATGCGGGTCTGCTGGCGATTCGCCATTATCACGAAAGCCGTAACGAAGGCCATCGCGATATCTGTCTGATCCCGGCCTCTGCCCACGGTACCAACCCGGCCTCCGCACAGATGGCGGGTATGCAGGTAGTGGTTGTCGCCTGTGATAAGAACGGCAACATCGATCTTGGCGATCTGCGTGAAAAAGCGGCGCAGGCGGGTGAAAACCTCTCCTGCATCATGGTGACCTATCCCTCTACTCATGGCGTGTATGAAGAAACGATCCGTGAAGTGTGCGACGTTGTGCACCAGTTTGGCGGCCAGGTTTATCTTGATGGCGCGAACATGAATGCTCAGGTTGGGATCACCACACCGGGCTTTATCGGTGCCGATGTCTCTCACCTTAACCTGCATAAAACATTCTGCATTCCGCACGGCGGCGGTGGCCCAGGTATGGGACCAATCGGTGTTAAATCGCATCTGGCGCCGTTCGTGCCGGGTCATAGCGTAGTACAGATTGAAGGGATGCTCACCCGTCAGGGCGCGGTTTCTGCGGCACCGTTCGGTAGCGCATCCATTCTGCCGATCAGCTGGATGTACATCCGTATGATGGGCGCAGAAGGTCTGAAGCAAGCCAGCCAGGTGGCGATCCTGAACGCTAACTACATTGCCAGCCGTCTGAAAGATGCCTATCCGGTGCTGTATACCGGTCGCGATGGTCGCGTGGCACATGAATGTATTCTCGACATTCGCCCACTGAAAGAAGAGACCGGCATCAGCGAACTGGATATTGCCAAGCGCCTGATCGATTACGGTTTCCATGCGCCGACCATGTCGTTCCCGGTAGCGGGTACGCTGATGGTGGAACCGACTGAATCGGAAAGCAAAGTGGAACTGGATCGCTTTATCAATGCGATGCTGGCAATCCGCGCTGAGATCGATCGCGTGAAAGCCGGTGAATGGTCGCTTACAGATAACCCGCTGGTTAACTCCCCGCACACGCAAAATGAGCTGGTCGCGGAGTGGAATCACGGTTACAGCCGCGAAATCGCCGTCTTCCCGGCGGGCGTAGCGAACAAATACTGGCCGACCGTGAAACGCCTTGATGACGTTTACGGTGACCGTAACCTGTTCTGCTCCTGCGTGCCGCTGAGCGATTATCAGTAATCGACTGATTCAGCTATCTTTTAAAGGCGCTTCGGCGCCTTTATTTTTGGGGAGAATAGTGATGGCTATAGCACTGGTTACGGGAGGCAGTCGCGGTATTGGTCGGGCAACCGCGCTGCAGTTAGCGCTAGAGGGTTACACGGTCGCCGTTAACTTTCATCACAATATTCGTGCGGCAACGGAGGTGGTGAACAATATCGCCGCTGCGGGAGGAAAGGCGTTTGCTCTGCGGGCAGATATCAGCGATGAAAGCCAGGTCGGGGCGATGTTTGAGTCCATTGACCGCGAGGGCGAGCCGCTGACTGCGCTGGTGAACAATGCCGGGATTTTGTTTGAACAGAGCACGGTGGAAAGCCTAACCGCTGAGCGTATTAATCGCGTCCTGGCGACGAATGTTACCGGCTATTTTCTGTGTTGTCGGGAAGCGGTAAAGCGCATGTCGTTTAAGCACGGCGGTCAGGGCGGGGCGATTGTGAATGTCTCTTCGGCGGCGTCACGGCTTGGCGCTCCGTTCGAATACGTTGATTATGCAGCCTCAAAAGGTGCGGTGGACACGCTCACCACTGGCCTCGCGCTGGAGGTTGCGGCGCAGGGGATACGCGTGAACTGTGTGCGACCCGGTCTTATCTACACGGAAATGCATGCGTCAGGCGGTGAGCCGGGAAGGGTGGATCGCGTGAAATCCATGTTGCCTATGCAGCGCGGCGGACAGCCGGAAGAGGTCGCGCAGGCGATTACCTGGCTGCTGAGTGAGAAGGCGTCTTACGTCACGGGCAGTTTTTTGGAGCTGGCCGGCGGGAAGTAATGCGTTGCTTGCCGGATGGCGGCGTAAATGTCTGCTCTGGTCTACAGGTTCAGTTCCCGTAAACCGGATAAGCGCAGCGCCATCCGGCAAAAAATTACAGATTCTCGCCGTTGCTGGCAATCACCGCTTTATACCACTCAAAACTTTTCTTACGCGAACGCGACATATCGCCGGTGCCGTCGTCGTGTTTGTTCACGTAGATAAAACCGTAGCGTTTGCTGTACTGGCCGGTGGTGAACGAGACGCAGTCGATGCAGCCCCACGGCGTGTAGCCCATCAGATCTACGCCGTCATACGTTACCGCTTTCATCATCTCTTCGACGTGGGCGCGCAGATAGTCGATGCGGTAGTCATCGTGGATGCTGCCGTCTTCTTCCACTTTGTCGTAAGCGCCAAATCCGTTTTCAACGATAAACAGCGGCTTCTGATAACGCTCGTACAGTTCGCATAAGGCGTAACGCAGGCCGACCGGATCAATCTGCCAGCCCCAGTCGGATGCTTTGACGTGCGGGTTCGGCACGCTGCCCTCAAAACCGGAAATTGCATCGCCGCTACCACCTTCCGCTTTTACCGCGTTGGTCATGTAGTAGCTAAATCCGAGATAGTCGCAGGTACCTTCACGCAGGATTTGTTCATCGCCAGCTTCCATTCGAATATTGAATTCGCGGCGCTCCCACTCGTTCAGTACATAAGATGGATAGTAGCCGCGCAGTTGAACGTCGGTGAATACATAGCGTTCACGCATCGATTCCTGCGCGAACATCACATCTTCAGGCTTACAGGAGTACGGGTATAGCGGGACCATTGCCAGCATGCAGCCGACTTTCATTTCAGGGTTGATGCGACGTGCGGCTTTCACCGCCAGAGCGCTGGCCACGAACTGGTGGTGCAGCACTTGGTACATAGTCTCTTCCGGGTTTTCATGCTCGGTATACACCACGCCGGAGCAGCAATAGCCAAACAGCGGTGCACGCCAGTTACGCTGGTTGTTGATTTCGTTGAAGGTCATCCAGTATTTGACTTTGTGCTTGTAGCGCTCAAAGACTACTTCAGCAAAACGGACAAAGAAATCAACGACTTTACGATTGGTCCAGCTACCGTACTGTTGAACCAGGTGTAGAGGCATTTCGAAGTGGGAAAGAGTGATGACCGGTTCGATATTGTACTTCAGCAGTTCATCAAACATGTCGTCGTAGAATTTTAGCCCTTCTTCGTTTGGCTGGGTTTCGTCCCCTTTGGGGAAGATACGGGTCCAGGCAATTGACGTACGGAAGCATTTGAAGCCCATCTCGGCAAACAGCTTAATGTCTTCTTTGTAATGTCCGTAAAAATCGACGGCTTCGTGGTTGGGGTAGTACTTACCTGGCACGACGTCCTGAGTGATTTCTCGCGGAACGCCGTGTGCCCCCCCGGTCAGTACGTCGCAAATGCTGGGCCCTTTACCACCTTTATTCCAGCCGCCTTCAACCTGATGCGCCGCAACCGCGCCGCCCCATAAAAAATCGTTTGGTAAGGTAAGTTTTTTCATCTGCGCTCAGTCTCAAATTAATACAATCTGATTTTGAGTCTAACAAAGGAAAGATAAATGTCACGATATAACAAAATAGCGTTAATGTGATTTGTTACATCAAAAAAACATATTGTTTTTTTTACGCTATTCTTTTCGCCAGCTTGCGACCGAGTGATTCCAGAATATAAATAACGGGGATCTGCGTGGTTATATCGTATACCCCGGCAATGCGTGTCTGTGGAACGTGCCAGGAGAGATTAAAGTCGGCAAGTTTCGCGAGGCGCGAATGTTCATGGCTGGTGACCGACAGAACCTTACAGTTATGCAGGCTGAACTGGCTGGCAAAGCGTAGGATCTCTTCGGTTTCTCCAGAAACGGAAAGCACGATCGCCAGCGCGTTTCTGGCCATATCATTAGTTACCGGGAAATAAGGGTCATCGATGTGGTTACTAAATTTTCCGACGTTTGAGAAAAAACGAGCGCCATATTTTGCCAGAGCTCCGGATGTTCCCGCCCCGACGAATATAATACGCTCGGAAGATAATATAATATCAACAGCCTGATCGAGTAAATTGTCGAACTCGTCGTTATTGACGCCTTTAAAGAAGCTGATAATTTCGCTGGCACCGAAATTAGCCTGTTGCGGTTCATTCTGCTCTAAATATAATTTGAAGCGTACGCGAAATTCTGAGTAACCTTCACACTTAAGCTTGCGGCAAAAGCGCAGTACGGTGGTGGTGGAAACGCCCACGGCATCAGCCAGTTCGCGAATGGTCATGTACATGACTTTGTCACGGTTTTTGATGACATAGTTGTAGACCAGCATCTCAAGATTGTTGAGACTGGCGATGGCAGCGTGGGAGAACATACTCACAATGGCAAAACTCACTCATCAGACTTCATCTACAGGGAATAATAACATGCAGCCAAATGACATCACTTTTTTTCAGCGTTTCCAGGATGACATTCTGGCCGGACGCAAAACCATTACGATTCGTGACGAGTCCGAATCACACTTCAAAGCCGGTGACATTCTACGGGTTGGGCGCTTCGAAGATGAGGGGTACTTCTGCACGATTGAGGTTGTTGGCACCTCAACCGTCACGCTGGATACGCTGACAGAGAAACATGCTCACCAGGAAAACATGACGCTAGAAGAACTTAAACACGTGATTGCCGAGATTTACCCGGATCAAACACAATTTTATGTGATTGATTTTAAATGCCTTTGATTTTAACGGTACGCCTGTTAGCTGAATATTAAAATATAACATCATGATTTTTATGGATTGTTATTTAGTTGGCAAATATTTTAGCTAACAGGTGTTCACTGGAACCATTCTCAGTTACGCTAGAGGAGCAATCACGATAGTGTTCGTTTCTCGGGAGTAAAATATGGTTCAGAAGCCATTAATTGCGCAGGGATATTCGCTGGCAGAGGAAATAGCCAATAGCATCAGTCACGGTATCGGGCTGGTGTTTGGGATTGTCGGACTGGTATTGTTGCTGGTTCAGGCAGTGGATACCAACGCCAGCGCCATGGCGATAACCAGCTATAGCCTGTATGGCGGCAGCATGATCCTGCTGTTCCTCGCCTCAACTTTATATCACGCGATCCCCCATCAAAGAGCGAAAGTCTGGCTGAAAAAGTTCGACCACTGCGCGATTTATCTGCTGATTGCCGGGACCTACACGCCATTTCTGCTGGTGGGGCTGGATTCGCCGCTGGCACGTGGACTGATGATTGTTATCTGGAGCCTGGCGCTGCTCGGTATTTTATTCAAACTGACCATTGCGCACCGGTTTAAGGTCCTGTCGCTGGTAACCTACCTGGCGATGGGCTGGCTATCGCTGATTGTGGTGTATCAACTGGCGGTTAAGCTGGCGGTGGGTGGTGTGACGTTGCTGGCAGTTGGTGGTGTGGTGTATTCGCTGGGCGTTATTTTCTACGTCTGTAAGCGCATTCCATACAACCACGCGATCTGGCACGGCTTTGTGCTGGGTGGCAGCGTTTGCCATTTCCTGGCGATCTACCTGTACGTGGGGCAGGCGTAATTATTATTACCCAGCGGTGCTGTGCTTACCGGGTCTTTAAAACGCGTGACCCGGTAAGATAAAGTCACCACCCGGCGATTTACTCTTCCAGCGAATAAGGCAGCGGTACGATATGCAGCGTTTTCGCGTCGTCACGAACGCGGAACACGCTGTCGGCTTCCATGTCGTTATTCATCACAACCTGCACCAGTACCTGTCCATCCGCCAGTTGCACCGCGGCGAGTACGGTGCCGGTACGACGCCAGTTCTCGCCCATTTTCAGCTCCAGGTCTTCACCTGCTTCCGGTACCCGACTGGCCGCACCTGCCAGCGTCCACATGGCACGTTTGTTGGCTCCGCGGAATTTTGCGCGAGCAACCATTTCCTGACCGGTATAGCAGCCTTTTTTAAAGCTGATCCCGCCCAGAGCCTGCAGATTGGTGGCTTGCGGAATAAACTGTGCGCTGTTGGCAGTATCAATCACCGGAATACCTGCTTCTATATCCAGCGCCAGCCACTGTTGGCTGTTATTTAACTCCGCTTCACCGCGCAGCTTCTCTACCAGGGTTTCCGCCGTTGCAATATCAACGATCAGCAGGAAACGCTCAGCGGGATGTTCGAACCACAATATGGTGGAAGAACCTTCAGTAATGACCTGTTTATCGCTGTTTGGTAATTCGCTAAAGAGATTGGCCAGCGCTGCGCGCGCCTGGAATCCCGCGACGCCCAGCAGTACGCGCTCGTCGTCCGGGGCAATCGCCACCTTCGAGAAGACCGCATATTTTTTCAGTTCGGTGAGCTGCGCATCGCGCAGACTACGGCGCTCAAGCCATGCAAAACCGTCACCCTGGCGGAACAGACGCAGGTTGCTCCACATTTTACCTTTGGCGTCACAATGTGCTGCCAACACG
The DNA here is from genome assembly GCF_013783065.1 of Citrobacter sp. RHBSTW-00986. Taxonomy (NCBI): domain Bacteria; kingdom Pseudomonadati; phylum Pseudomonadota; class Gammaproteobacteria; order Enterobacterales; family Enterobacteriaceae; genus Citrobacter; species Citrobacter sp. RHBSTW-00986. The sequence continues at coordinate 920,313 of NZ_CP056200.1, forward strand.
TGCTGATGCTCGGTCATCTGGCTGACATCCGCTGTGACCTGACCCTGAATATACTTCTCACTGTCGACACCGGTGATGGTGGCGAGCGCCCATTCATCGAGCGTCATTAGCGTCAGAGGCAAGCGCGTTGACGCGAAAGGCTGGCGAGGAGGAAAAGATATAAAAGCCATAATTAATGTCCTGATTTGCTTAACGCAGTGATAATGACTAATGGTAAAAGAGCTATGGCCCATTGCAAGCGGTTTAAACAGGCTATTTGTGCCATATATTAAGCTTTGCGAGGAGAAATCCAAAAATGCTGAATCCTTTGACTTAATGTGGTTTTATTTAGCGAGCACGCTTCCGTTTGCTGATATTCCCGTAAATATGAGGGAAAAACACGTTACAATAGCGGGATACTTCGTTTTCGCGAGACAGGAAGAAGAACATGGATATTAACAACAAAGCACGTATTCATTGGGCATGCCGTCGCGGTATGCGTGAGCTGGACATCTCGATCATGCCGTTTTTCGAACATGAATATGACAGCTTAAGTGATGAAGAAAAACGTATCTTTATCCGTCTGCTAGAATGTGATGATCCAGACTTATTTAACTGGTTGATGAATCATGGGAAACCGGCTGATGCTCAGCTAGAGCAGATGGTGCGACTTATCCAGACACGGAATCGGGAACGTGGTCCAGTGGCAATCTGATTTACGCGTTTCATGGCGCGCGCAATGGCTTTCGTTGCTCATTCATGGGCTGGTCGCGGTATTTATTTTATTGATGCCCTGGCCATTGAGCTACACCCCATTATGGCTGGTTCTGCTCTCTCTGGTGGTGTTCGATAGCGTCCGTAGCCAGCGCCGAATCAATGCCTGTCAGGGCGAGATTCGGCTGTTGATGGACGGTCGTCTGCGCTGGCAAGGGCAAGAGTGGACTATTGCTAGCGCACCCTGGATGGTCAAAACAGGCATGATGCTGCGTTTACGTTCCGATGCCGGAAAACGTCAGCATTTGTGGCTGGCGGCAGACAGTATGGATGACGCGGAGTGGCGGGATTTGCGGCGGTTAATACTGCAACAGGCGAAGCAGGGATAATGCTGATGAATGCCTGATGGCGTGCAGCGTTAAGGTCTACGGTTCGGTGCGGCATGTAGGCCGGATATAGCGTTTACGCCTACATCCGGCAAAATGGTTATCAGGACCAGTGTTCGGCCATTTCACCAAGGATTTGCTCGCACCAGGCCTGAATGCGTTCATCGCTGAGATCGTACTGGTTTGTTTCATCCAGCGCCAGGCCAACAAACAGCTGTCCATCGGCAATGACGGGCTTATCGCTGGTAAATTCATATCCTTCGGTTGGCCAGTAACCAACAAATTTTACGCCTTTGGTGACCAGTTTATCGTGCAGCATACCCAGCGCATCCAGGAACCATTCACCGTATCCCAACTGATCGCCCATACCGTAAAGCGCAACAATTTTGCCTTCCAGGTTGAGGTCGTCCAGTTGCTCCCAGACCGCTTCCCAGTCCTCTTGGATTTCACCGAAATCCCAGGTCGGGATGCCTAAAATGAGCACGTCATACTGCTCCATTAAGGTCGGGGAATCATCTTTGAGGTTGTGCAGTGTCACCAGTTCGGGACCCAGGATATCGCGGATTTTTTCTGCTGCCATTTCGGTATAGCAGGTGCTGGAACCGTAAAAAAGACCCATGTTCATGACGTAAACATCTCAATTCTGCTGTAGCGTTGCGGGTAGTGTAACAGAATCGCCGCATTCTCGGCACAATGAGGCATAATGCATCAAAATGAGAGTGAAATAAGGGGCGCGAGTGGAACAGGATCTGGCGCGCATCGAGCAGTTTCTTGATGCCCTGTGGCTGGAACGAAATCTGGCGGAAAACACGCTAAGTGCGTATCGTCGCGATCTGACCATGCTTGTTGAATGGCTACATCACCGCGGCGCCTCGCTTGCGACCGCGCAGAGTGATGACCTGCAAGCATTGCTGGCTGAGCGGATGGATGGGGGATATAAAGCCACCAGTTCCGCACGCTTGCTCAGTGCAATGCGGCGTTTTTTTCAGCATCTGTACCGTGAAAAATATCGCGAAGATGACCCCAGCGCCTCGCTTGCATCACCTAAACTTCCGCAGCGTCTGCCCAAAGATCTCAGCGAAGCACAGGTCGAACGACTTCTGCAGGCACCGCTGATAGAACAACCGCTGGAACTTCGCGACAAAGCCATGCTGGAAGTATTGTATGCCACAGGCCTGCGCGTGTCTGAACTGGTGGGGCTGACGATGAGTGACGTCAGCCTGCGTCAGGGCGTGGTTCGGGTGATCGGTAAAGGTAATAAAGAGCGCCTTGTCCCGTTAGGTGAGGAGGCGGTGTACTGGCTGGAAACGTACCTGGAGCATGGGCGTCCGTGGTTGCTCAACGGTGTATCAATAGATGTGCTGTTTCCCAGCCAGCGGGCGCAACAGATGACTCGTCAAACCTTCTGGCATCGTATCAAACACTATGCTGTGTTGGCTGGAATCGACAGCGAAAAGCTGTCCCCGCACGTCCTGCGGCACGCGTTTGCCACGCATCTGCTCAACCATGGCGCTGATCTGCGCGTGGTGCAGATGCTACTGGGGCATAGTGACCTCTCGACAACGCAGATTTATACTCATGTCGCAACGGAGCGCTTGCGGCAACTACATCAACAGCATCACCCGCGAGCGTGAGTGCTGACAGGAAAGGATAGGTTATGAAAAAACGTTTTATGATGTTCACCCTGCTGGCGACGGCGTTTTCCGGCATGGTACATGCAGACGATGCGGCGATTCGCCAGTCATTAGCGAAGCTGGGTGTTCAGAGTACCGAGATTCAGTCTGCTCCGGTTGCGGGCATGAAAACTGTACTGACCAATAGCGGCGTGTTGTACGTTACCGAAGACGGTAAACATATTATTCAGGGACCGATGTATGACGTGAGCGGTGCAAGCCCGGTAAACGTCACCAACCAACTGCTGATGAAGCATTTGAACGCGCTGGAAAACGAGATGATCGTCTACAAAGCGCCGCAGGAAAAACACGTCATTACCGTTTTCACCGACATCACCTGTGGCTACTGCCACAAGCTGCATGAAGAGATGAAAGACTACAATGCGTTAGGGATTACCGTACGCTATCTGGCCTTCCCTCGTCAGGGACTGGAAAGCCAGGCCGAGCAGGGTATGAAATCTATCTGGTGTGCGAAGGACAAAAACAAAGCCTTTGACGACGCCATGGCTGGCAAAGATGTGAAGCCTGCGACCTGTAATGTGGACATCGCTAACCACTACGCGCTGGGCGTACAGTTTGGCGTCAGCGGTACGCCGGCGATTGTGCTGAGCAATGGCTATGTAGTGCCTGGCTATCAGGGCCCGAAAGAGATGAAAGAATTCCTCGACGCACATGCAAAACAAACCAGCGGTAAATAATTCGCGTGAAACAACAGATACAACTTCGTCGGCGTGAAGCCGACGAGACCGCCGAGCTACCTGCCGACTTGCCGCCATTGCTGCGCCGTTTATACGCCAGCCGTGGCGTGCGCAGCGCGCAGGAGCTTGAGCGTAGTGTGAAAGGCATGCTGCCGTGGCAGCATTTGAACGGTGTCGAAAAAGCGGTTGAAATCCTCTATAACGCTTTTCGCGAAGGAACCCGAATCATCGTGGTCGGCGATTTTGACGCCGATGGCGCGACCAGCACCGCGCTCAGCATTCTGGCGATGCGCGCGTTGGGCTGCAGTAACGTGGACTACCTGGTGCCTAATCGTTTTGAAGACGGTTATGGCTTAAGCCCGGAAGTCGTTGATCAGGCCCATGCCCGTGGCGCTCAACTGATTGTCACCGTCGACAACGGCATCTCGTCCCACGCGGGTGTTGAACATGCCAGAACGCTGGGGATCCCGGTCGTTGTGACCGATCACCATCTGCCAGGGGACACGCTGCCGGGCGCTGAAGCGATCATCAATCCTAACCTGCACGATTGTGAATTCCCGTCTAAATCGCTGGCTGGCGTTGGCGTGGCCTTCTATCTGATGCTGGCGCTGCGCACCTTCCTGCGTGACAAAGGCTGGTTTGATGAACGAGGAATTGCGCCGCCGAACCTGGCGGATTTGCTCGATCTGGTTGCGCTTGGTACGGTGGCCGACGTGGTCCCGCTGGATGCCAATAACCGCATTCTGACGTGGCAAGGCTTAAGCCGTATTCGTGCCGGAAAGTGCCGCCCTGGTATAAAAGCGCTGCTGGAGATTTCCAATCGCGACCCACTCAAATTGGCTGCCAGTGATTTAGGTTTTGCCCTCGGGCCACGGCTGAATGCAGCGGGGCGTCTGGACGATATGTCCGTTGGTGTGGCGCTGTTGCTGTGCGACAACATTGGTGAAGCACGCGTGCTGGCCAATGAGCTGGACGCACTCAACCAGACGCGTAAAGAGATCGAGCAGGGTATGCAGGCGGAAGCGCTGACTCTGTGTGAAAAGCTGGAGCGCAGTAGCGAAACGCTACCGGGCGGTCTGGCGATGTACCATCCCGAGTGGCATCAAGGAGTGGTGGGGATTCTGGCATCGCGTATTAAAGAGCGCTTTCACCGTCCGGTAATTGCGTTTGCCCCGGCCGGTGACGGTACGCTGAAAGGCTCCGGGCGCTCGATTCAGGGGTTGCACATGCGCGATGCGCTGGAGCGCCTGGACACTCTTCATCCAGGTATGATCCTCAAGTTTGGCGGTCACGCTATGGCCGCGGGTTTGTCGCTGGAAGAGGCGCAGTTTGAGCGTTTCCAGCAGCGTTTCGGCGAACTGGTAACCGAGTGGCTGGACCCCGCCTTACTGCAGGGCGAAGTGGTGTCAGACGGTGCTCTGAGCGCGGCGGAGATGACCATGGAGGTCGCGCAAATGCTGCGTGATGCCGGACCGTGGGGACAAATGTTCCCGGAACCGCTGTTTGACGGGCATTTCCGTCTGCTCCAGCAGCGTCTGGTCGGTGAGCGTCATCTGAAGGTGATGGTGGAGCCCGTCGGTGGTGGACCGTTGCTGGACGGTATTGCGTTTAACGTTGATACCACCTGCTGGCCGGATAACGGTGTTCGCGAAGTTCAGCTTGCCTACAAACTGGATATTAATGAGTTTCGCGGCAACCGCAGCCTGCAGATTATAATCGATAATATCTGGCCACTTTAGCGTCACTTTACACAAAATCATTCAAGCTGCATCGAGGCGGCAAGTGGATGAGTCTCCATGAGCGTACGAGTAGTACGTGAATGGGGAGAAATCGCGCAGCCAACAAAGAGGCAGCTTGAAGGATGATGTGTATATTCGCTATAAAAAAGGGTGTGGATTAGTTACAATCCCGCTCTTATAACCGCATTTTGACTAGTCCAATAAAAGAAATCAGACAATGTTTGAAATTAATCCGGTAAATAACCGCATTCAGGACCTCACGGAGCGCTCCAACGTTCTTAGGGGGTATCTTTGACTATGATGCCAAGAAAGAGCGTCTGGAAGAAGTAAACGCCGAGCTGGAACAGCCGGACGTATGGAACGAACCCGAACGCGCGCAGGCGCTGGGTAAAGAGCGTTCCTCCCTTGAGGCCATCGTTGATACGCTTGATCAGATGAGCCAAGGCCTGGAAGATGTCTCCGGCCTGCTGGAACTGGCTGTAGAAGCCGACGACGAAGAAACCTTTAACGAAGCCGTAGCAGAACTTGATACGCTGGAAGATAAGCTGGCCCAGCTGGAATTCCGTCGTATGTTCTCCGGTGAATATGATAGCGCAGATTGCTATCTCGATATTCAGGCTGGCTCAGGCGGTACGGAAGCACAGGACTGGGCAAGCATGCTGATGCGTATGTACCTGCGTTGGGCTGAAGCGCGCGGCTTTAAGACTGAAATTATTGAAGAATCTGAAGGTGAAGTGGCGGGTATTAAATCCGTGACCATCAGAATTGCTGGCGAATATGCTTACGGTTGGTTGCGTACTGAAACCGGTGTACATCGCCTAGTGCGTAAAAGCCCGTTCGACTCCGGCGGTCGTCGCCATACGTCGTTCAGCTCTGCGTTTGTCTACCCGGAAGTTGACGATGATATTGATATCGATATCAACCCGGCGGACCTGCGTATTGACGTTTACCGCGCTTCTGGTGCGGGCGGTCAGCACGTTAACCGTACCGAATCTGCGGTGCGTATCACCCACATCCCGACCGGGATTGTGACGCAGTGTCAGAACGACCGTTCCCAGCACAAGAACAAAGACCAGGCCATGAAGCAGATGAAAGCGAAGCTTTATGAACTGGAAATGCAGAAGAAGAATGCCGAGAAACAGGCGATGGAAGATACTAAATCAGATATCGGCTGGGGTAGCCAGATTCGTTCTTATGTCCTTGATGACTCCCGCATCAAAGATCTGCGTACCGGGGTTGAAACCCGCAACACGCAGGCGGTGCTGGATGGCAGCCTGGATCAATTTATCGAAGCAAGTTTGAAAGCAGGGTTATGAGGAACCAACATGTCTGAACAACACGTACAGGGCGCTGACGCGGTAGCCGACCTTAACAACGAACTGAAAACGCGCCGTGAGAAGCTGGCGAGCCTGCGCGAGCAGGGGATCCCCTTCCCGAACGATTTCCGTCGCGATCATACCTCAGACCAACTGCATGCTGACTTCGACGCGAAAGAAAACGAAGAGCTGGAAGCGCTGAACATTGAGGTTTCCGTTGCTGGCCGTATGATGACCCGCCGTATTATGGGTAAAGCATCATTCGTTACGCTGCAGGATGTTGGCGGCCGCATTCAGCTGTACGTTGCTCGCGACGATCTGCCGGAAGGCGTCTACAACGAGCAGTTCAAAAAATGGGATCTGGGCGATATCCTCGGCGCGAAAGGTAAGTTGTTCAAGACCAAGACCGGTGAGCTGTCTATCCACTGCACCGAGCTGCGTCTGCTGACGAAAGCGTTGCGCCCATTGCCGGATAAATTCCACGGTCTGCAGGATCAGGAAGCGCGCTATCGTCAACGCTACCTGGACCTCATCTCTAACGATGAATCCCGCAATACCTTTAAAGTGCGTTCACAGATTATGGCTGGTATCCGCCAGTTCATGGTTGGTCGTGGCTTTATGGAAGTAGAAACCCCAATGATGCAGGTGATCCCTGGCGGGGCGGCAGCGCGTCCGTTTATCACCCATCATAACGCGCTGGATCTGGACATGTACCTGCGTATCGCACCGGAACTGTACCTCAAGCGCCTGGTGGTTGGCGGCTTCGAACGCGTATTCGAAATTAACCGTAACTTCCGTAACGAAGGCATCTCTGTTCGCCATAATCCAGAGTTCACCATGATGGAACTCTACATGGCTTATGCGGACTACAAAGATCTGATCGAACTGACCGAATCGCTGTTCCGTACGCTGGCGCAGAACGTTCTGGGAACGACTGAAGTGCCTTACGGCGAAGAAGTCTTTGACTTTGGTAAGCCGTTCGAAAAACTGACAATGCGCGAAGCGATTCAGAAATACCGTCCGGAAACCAACATGGCCGATCTGGATAACTTCGATTCTGCAAAAGCGATTGCGGAATCTATCGGCATCAAAGTTGAGAAGAGCTGGGGTCTGGGCCGTATCGTGACCGAAATCTTTGAAGAAGTTGCAGAAGCGCACCTGATTCAACCGACCTTCATTACCGAGTACCCGGCAGAAGTTTCTCCGCTGGCGCGTCGTAATGATGAAAATCCGGAAATCACCGATCGCTTCGAATTCTTCATTGGCGGACGTGAAATCGGTAACGGCTTCAGCGAGCTGAACGATGCAGAAGATCAGGCGCAGCGTTTCCAGGATCAGGTTAACGCCAAAGATGCAGGTGACGACGAAGCGATGTTCTACGACGAAGACTATGTTACCGCTCTGGAACACGGTCTGCCGCCGACTGCGGGCCTGGGCATTGGTATAGACCGTATGGTTATGCTGTTCACAAACAGCCATACTATCCGCGACGTAATCCTGTTCCCGGCAATGCGCCCGGTTAAGTAAGATGTGAAATGCCGGATGGCGGCTGATGCCTTATCAGGCCTACGATGCGTTATGTAGGCTTGATGGGCGTAGCCCCGTCAGGCAATCAATTCCCGTTGGCAAACTTGCGCAGTAACTCTCGCGCCTTAACATCTGAAACCTGCATTACCATCCACGGGCTAAAAGCCCACGGCGTCGCGTCAATCCCGCTTAAAACATCCTCAAGATTGCTCCACTGGGAATCCATCACTTCATCTGGGTTTAGCTGTAGCTCACTGACGATATGTGCGGCATAAACCGGGCATACTTCGTTTTCCACTATTCCACTCGGATCCGTGGCGCAATAACGAAAATCAGCATACACGGGGCTGAGCGAGTCGATGTCTGCACCCAGCTCGAAGCTAGCCCGGCGGATAATAGCGGCTTCGGTGGTTTCACACAACTGCGGGTGACCGCAGACAGAGTTGGTCCAGACGCCTGGCCAGGCTTTTTTGTGCAGCGAACGGCGGGTGACCAGCAGTTGACCCTGCTCGTTAAATATCCAGCATGAGAAAGCAGAGTGCAGGGGGGTTGTGGCGGTATGCGCCGCATACTTTTCCAGTGTTCCACAGGGCTGGCCCTGCTCATTCAATAAAATGACATGTTCCTGTCGCATAGCGTCCACCATCAATCTTAAGCATTCACATTATATGCTGTATTAAGTCAGAATGATTAACAGAGGGTGTGAAATGCCAGAGTCGACGCTTCGTTGCGCGATATGATTTGGCATCCGGTTTCTGGCTGCTATGATAAAGCGTCTGAAAATGTTGCGAGGTATTGTTTTGAGTGCAGGACGCCTGAAGAAAAATGGCCTGAGTATCGCGATACTGCTGTGTGTCGGTCTGCTGTTAGCAGGCTGTTCCGGGAGCAAGTCGTCTGATACAGGAAGTTATTCCGGCTCCGTGTATACCGTGAAGCGGGGAGATACGCTATACCGTATTTCGCGCGCCACCGGGACCAGCGTAAAAGAGCTTGCACGCCTGAATAATATTTCACCGCCCTATACCATTGAAGTGGGGCAAAAGCTGAAGGTCAGCGGCGGCGCGAAAACCAGTTCAGGCTCTGGCAAAACAACGACGAAATCCTCAACCAAAACGGCAGCGGTCAGACCATCTTCGTCCGTACCGCAATCCTCCTGGCCTCCGGTAGGGCAGCGCTGCTGGCAGTGGCCTGCCAGCGGTAAAGTGATTCTGCCTTATTCAACCGCGGACGGCGGCAATAAAGGCATTGATATCTCAGCTGCGCGCGGTACGCCGATTTATGCCGCCGGAGCCGGGAAGGTGGTTTATGTCGGTAATCAGCTACGGGGTTACGGTAATCTCATTATGATTAAGCACAGTGAGGACTACATCACTGCGTATGCGCATAATGACACCATGTTGGTGAACAACGGTCAAAACGTGAAAGCCGGGCAGAAGATCGCGACGATGGGCAGCTCGGATGCGACCACGGTGCGGCTGCATTTCCAGATCCGCTATCGGGCGACGGCTATCGATCCGCTGCGTTATTTGCCACCGCAGGGCAGTAAGCCAAAATGCTGACGGTGAATTAATCGCCAGTCAGTCAGTTAGTCCCTTGCCAAGAGGAGCGTAAGGTTTATAATCCCTTACGCACTCCAATGCGGGCGTAGTTCAATGGTAGAACGAGAGCTTCCCAAGCTCTATACGAGGGTTCGATTCCCTTCGCCCGCTCCACGACTTACTTCTCACTGACTCTCCTGATTCAATTATCCTTCGTAATCTCAATGTGTTTCTTTGTTTAACGGTCAGACAGACTCAATGCACGACTATGCAGGCTAAAGCGATTGTGGGAGACGATAGGCTCCCCTGGCGGGAGATACCTCAGATACCTCATATGAAACTAACTATCCACAGGGGCCAAAGAGAAATCTTTGACGTTCTCGGATAGTACAGCCTTGTATATGCTGGTTAAGCCTTTCAATTCGCGATACTGGTGTCTTAAATATCGCATTTCCCCCGTGGTACAAAAAATCAACTATCAATCAATTGAATTTATTTAAGAAATTTTAAGGAGTATGTTTGATTGTCTGTCTGAAAATATATCAACGCTAATACAGGTCACGTAGTTAATTGTTAGATTATAATTCCATAGTTATCTTTTTTGAACACGATATAAGATTAGTCATCTTTCATAAATAAGTAATGTGGCCTTTTCGTAGGTCAATTTTCTCTAATCGGCAGTAACAGGTTTTAAATGGTTTAGACTTGGTAGGATTTTGCCTGGATAAACATGGTGGACATCTATTTTGTTAAAAATATCTTCAGGAGTTTTATCATTAGTAATAATTTCTTAAGGTGACTAGTTTTGTTCTCATTATCCGGTAACGAAATTATGTAGATACACAAAAATATACGAATTACTTTAGTACTTTGTACCATTTTGAATGCTTGCTATGCCGGGGGGCTCGTTAGCCTTGTGTATATTCTGTCATTGTTGTTGAAAAATATAGCAAATATAGTTAGATAGACTTCAGTTGTACTGATTAAAATCTCACACGGTATAGCTAAGAATTTAAAGGTAGAGACATGGGTGACAATTCAGTCAGGCTACCTTTAACCATAGTATGTATGCTGGTAATTTGTAAGAAAATGTTTCATTGTGTTTTGAGAATTTTCTCATTTTGAATAAAAGATGAAAGTACGGTTTCACAGGTGGTGCTAATAATACAACCAATAATCGTATTAAAATGCCGATATCCATTAGTAATTTAAATCTAAGAATGAGTGATTGATAGCTTTTAACTATGAATGGCGAGGGGTTGATATCACATCCTTGTTGTGTAAAAGTTCATCTCATGTATTTAGCAATATTAATAAAATCAATTACTCGATTGTTAGGTATTTTTTAGAGGGTCGGTGTGCTTAAAAGTACACACTTACCTTTCCATGGATGAAATAGAGTTTTTTGAGGTTATGGAGGCTTCATGAAGTATCAACATTTCTGGCCACCTAATGATATTTACTTTGGGGGTGGTGTCGCTAGTGTTATTGATGAAATGTCACTGATTACAAACGAAAGAAATTATTTATTCGTGAATCTTAATCAATATAGCTTACGTAGCACCTTGGTTTTTTTCTCACGGAATAAAAATATCAATAAAATCATAATCATCATTTCCAGCTCACGGTTGATGCCTTTGGCTCTTTTTTGGCTGGATAATATCAAAAATGTTATTGCTGTTTTCGATACCTCAACATCTGTGTCGGAGATGATTAAGAAAATAAGCCTATATCGACGAAATGGTGACAAGATAACGGCAGGACGAAGGGAATGTAACTTTAAGATTAGCAACAAAGATATCATGAAGATGAAGTACTTCTTAACCGAAAGCGGTATGGAGGAGCTTCAGGATAGATTTATGAACTCGCCGTCAACATTGTATCGTTGGAGAAAAGAGATCGCCCTTAAATTTGGCGTGCGAGACCCTCGATATCTTCTATTGCCAGAATAAAATGCTATGCGTTTTCTCATTAAGAATTACAATTAAAGATCCGATCTTTAATTGTTGTTTTAGAACGGATACTGCATACGACCTCCATTTAACTAAAATTAGGAAATATAAAATTTCTAGCCTTGCTTAGACTAGAAACTGTCGTGATTTCGATAAGAATAGATACGCTGGCTAAGAACGTCAGGGGCGGTAGCGTTCCAGAAAACATCTGGGATTTATTTAAAGTTAATAATTATTAAATAAGGGACTTATCAGTAATGATCAGCAAAGATGATGTAAAAATTGCCATTATTGGACTCGGGTATGTTGGCTTACCATTGGCTGCTGAATTTGGGAAAATTCGTCAGGTGGTTGGTTTTGATGTTAATCATAAACGTATACTCGAGCTAAAAGAAGGGATCGATGTCAATCTCGAAACCACAGAAGAAGAGCTACGTGATGCTCGCCATCTGACGTTTACCTCATCAATTGATGAAATCAGAGAATGCAATTTTTACATCATTACCGTCCCGACGCCGATCAACGATTATAAGCAACCAGATCTCACCCCTTTGATTATGGCAAGTGAAACTGTTGGCAAAGTACTGAGGCCGGGGGATATCGTGGTGTATGAATCTACGGTATATCCAGGGTGTACTGAAGAAGAATGCGTGCCGATCCTTGAGCGTATGTCAGCGATGACATTTAACAAAGACTTCTTTGTCGGATATAGCCCAGAGCGCATCAATCCCGGCGATAAAAAATATCGTCTGACAACTATCAAGAAAATTACCTCAGGTTCAACTGCAGAAACGGCCTGTCTGGTTGATGAGATCTATCGACAGATCATCACGGCAGGAACGTACAAAACGGAAAGCATTAAGATCGCGGAAGCGGCAAAGGTGATTGAAAATACCCAACGCGATCTTAATATCGCGCTGGTAAATGAATTGGCGATTATCTTTAACCGATTAGAGATTGACACTGAAGCCGTGCTGCGAGCAGCGGGAAGTAAATGGAACTTCCTGCCATTCCGTCCTGGACTGGTTGGTGGTCACTGCATTGGCGTCGATCCCTATTATCTGACTCATAAATCTCAGGGCATCGGTTACTATCCGGAAATTATCCTCGCGGGTCGTCGACTGAACGATAATATGGGTAACTATGTTTCGGGACAGTTGATCAAAGCCATGATCAAAAAAGGGATTAATGTTGAGGGTTCTAACGTTCTGATTCTGGGGTTCACCTTTAAAGAAAACTGCCCGGATATCAGGAATACCCGCATTATCGATGTTGTAAAAGAGTTGGGCAATTACAGCTGTAATGTTGATATTTTTGACCCTTGGGTGGATGCTGAGGAAGTCGAAGAGGAATACGGGATTATACCTGTATCAGAAATCAAGGCGGCTTCTTATGATGCCATTATTGTTGCCGTTGGCCATGAGCAGTTTAAGAAGATGGGGAGTACTGATATTCGTGGCTTTGGAAAAGATAAACATGTGCTTTATGATTTGAAGTATATCCTTTCGCCTGAGCAGTCAGATGTGAGGTTATAATCATGACAGCCTATGATGAATTAAAAATACAACTCGTTCTTGAACCAAAACGTTGGCTTATTACTGGCGTAGCAGGTTTTATCGGCTCTGGATTATTAGAAGAACTACTCAATTTAAATCAAACAGTAATTGGGTTGGATAACTTTTCAACTGGCTATCAACATAACTTAGAGGATGTGCGTGCCGCTGTCAGTGAAGAACAATGGTCGCGGTTTACCTTTGTTCATGGGGATATCCGGTCATTTGCCGATTGTCAGGCTGTTTGTGAGAATGTCGATTACGTTTTACATCAGGCCGCTCTGGGAAGCGTACCACGTTCCTTGCAGGATCCTATCACGACAAATAGCGCTAACATTGATGGTTTTTTAAATATGTTGACGGCGGCGAGAGATGCACATGTATCTGGTTTCACCTATGCCGCAAGCAGTAGTACTTATGGTGACCATCCCGATTTACCTAAAATTGAGGAACGGATCGGCCGGCCATTAAGCCCGTATGCGGTTACAAAATACGTCAATGAATTGTACGCCGAGGTGTTTGCTCGCAGCTATGATTTTAACGCTATTGGCCTACGCTACTTTAATGTATTTGGCCGTCGCCAAAACCCTAACGGAGCATACTCTGCAGTCATTCCTCGCTGGATACTATCGCTTCTTAAAGATGAACCAATTTATATCAATGGCGATGGTTCAACAAGCCGCGATTTTTGCTATATAGAAAATGTGATTCAGGCCAATTTATTATCAGCAACGACTAATGATTTAGACTCAAAAAATAAAGTCTATAATGTGGCTGTTGGAGACAGAACTTCGCTAAATGAGCTTTATTATCTCATCCGCGATGGGTTGAATTTATGGCGGGACGAACAAATTAGTGCTGAACCAATTTATAAAAATTTTCGTGACGGTGACGTTAAGCATAGTCAGGCAGATATTACCAGAATAAAAACATTTCTATCATATGAGCCTGAATTTGATATTAAAGAAGGACTTAAGCAGACTCTAAAATGGTATATCGATAAACAGACTGCTTTGTATTCCTGAGTATAACTACTCACTTTCTTTTCACGTGGATGAATTTAATGAAATCGTCAGAGATGTTTACGCTTACAGCCATTGGTAGTTGCCGTATCGCGAGTCCGGTAAAAAGAGCTCAGCCTTATTTTAATTTCAAGGCTAATTTTAAGAAAATATATGGGTTTACGCATACGAGCAGCGAGGCATTACAGCAGGTCCGTTTTATTTTGGGATTGATAGATATTCCTGAAAAGGTCCGGCCTTTTATTTTTAGAACTGCTGTAAATTATTCAAAAACCGACGTTCATAGTCGTTCTGATTTCTATGTCGTTGAGATTTCAAGTCAGAAGAAGATTATGGCCTATGGGTTGTGCTTACAACAAAATTATATAACTCGTCATTTTTATGAGTTTTTTAGCCAAACAGAGCGGGCGCGTGTGTACTGGTCGCTGGCCACGCAAGGGAATCAACACAAACTGCTGGCCTATCTCAAAGACGATCCCTGTTTTGCCGGAATGTCGGAAGACGATCGTGCCTTATTAAGCAATATTAATGTTGAGCAGATGGATGAGCATGCTATCGAACAGGATATGATGGAAATCATTCAGCTTCTTGGTCGCGATCGCGTTATGTTTATGACCCATGTTGATGCCGTGACTCGTGCTGGAACCGTCATTCAGTCCCGCAGTCGGTTGATTAAAAATGTCGAGACCATCGCCGCCAGGATGGATATTCCCTGCGTTAACCCGACAAATTTGATGGAAAAGTGGGGGCAGAAACGAGCCCTGGAAAAAAATGGCGACGATCTTACTCATTATACCGACATGTTTGGTGATGCGATCGTTGCGGCTATTTTTAAGGGAGTGATCAACAATACTAAGCATCATCTTGATGAGAGGCGGCAAGAGAAACAGGACCAAATACGTGAGATTACATTATCGATCACTAAGCTGCTTGCCGATGGCGACATTATTGCTGCATCACAGCAACTTTTTGCCGCATTAAGAAATCAGCAGCAAGAGCCCGTTCTAATCCAACTTCGGTCCGTAATCTTCAGCCGTTTAGGTTATTATGAACAGGCTTATCAGGATATTAGTGATGTTGAGAAAATTATCGGTACGACGGACAGCACATTACGTTGTCGGCTGAGGTCTCTGCATGGATTAGCGCGTTGGCGGGAAGCCTTATCGACGGCCGAGATGATGCTTTCCAATGAAATTGAAGATGAAGAAGTCCTTACCGTTGCCGCCGGCTCAGCCGATGCTTTACAGCTGTTTGATAAGTCATATCAATACTGGAAAAGTGTACTGTTATTGAATCCTGAAACCCAAAGCGGATGGGTTAATTTCCTGAGCAGCACGCAATATTTCAATGATGGCAACGCATTCTCCGAAGCTTTCCATGCCGGCATTCAATCGCAGCGCCTAAATGATGCGTTTATGGAAACAGCGTTATCTTTGGCAATCAAATTCAGTGATGAATTGATTTTCAAGCATGCGCTTGAGCAGTTACTCCGCCATGAGTCAGAATTTGCGCTGACGGTATTGTCGACGATTCATGATACCGGTCTCGTCATCCACGCAGCTTTCTGCATCAAGAATATGAGCTATCATCAGGCGCTTAGCACCTCGTATAAAGATAAACTCCACGACGTTTTTGTGGCATGGAACAATACCGCGCTGTCGCTACATTCGGTTGATGATTTTGTCTCACTGAGTACTTCGCTGGTCTACACCTTCTCTGCATTTATGGTTTATCCCCATGCACGTATTTCTCGCTTTAATAATGAAGTTAAAACGGCATGGCGCGAGAAATTAAGAGAAATGTATGAGCGTGAGGATTATGAAAATATCCTGGTAGGGGCGAAAATAGTGTGGCCACTTCTGGAGTTCGATCCCGTTAGCACCGTATATTGTGCAAGAACGCTGGTGAATCTTGGTGCCTGGAAAGACGCGTGCACGTTAGCCCATATGACCTTGATTCGTAATTCGAATATTACCAGCCTGCAGTCGATTATGTTACGCAGTATACGTCATATTAACGACATTCCGTTCCTCATTGATTTGATTGCTAACGTCATGAGCATTTCTCCATCATTCCAGAATGCCTCGATGAACGAGCTGTTTGAGAAAGAGTGTCGCAATGTTGCAACCAGAGCCCTTAAATATGTACGCCAGAAGAAAACTGAAGGGCGTCTGGATGAAGCATTGTCTGTATTGATTAGCCTGAAACGAATTGATCCTGATGTTTCTCGCCTGATGCGTGAATATAAGCAAATTATCAGATTATTTAATGAGTCACTGAAGGATGGCGGCAGCACTATCGCGTCTTATGAACATCTGGATTATGCGAAAAAATTACTCGTTTTTGATAGCGAAAATGCCTATGCCTTGAAATATGCCGCATTAAATGCAATGCATTTACGCGACTACACCCAGGCTTTGCAGTATTGGCAGCGACTGGAGAAAGTGAATGGGCCAACGGAGCCGGTGACAAGGCAGATCTCGACCTGCATAACCGCATTACAAAAAAATACATCAGGGAAGTCGTAATGATTACGGAGGAAGAAAAGTTAGCTGCGCTAGGGAAAACGCTTTTAACATTGAAACAAGAGAGGAAGCTTGCGCAAGCTATTGCATTAATTGACAGTGAATTACCGGCTGAGGCTTTAACTTCATTAGCGATGCTAAAAAAAGCAGAATTTCTTCATGATTTCAATGAAACGGCGCGTGCATACGCGCTCTACGAAACGCTGATTGCACAAAACAATGATGAAGCACGTTATGAGTATGCGCGGCGTTTATATAATGCGGGACTAGCCAAAGATGCGCAGCAAATTCTTAAAAAGGTTAGCACTGGCGTGCAGAAAAAATATAACAATTATTTAGGCAAAATAAATAAGATCTGCGATTTGCTTGAACGCCTTGAAGGGGAAGCGATCCCCGTGGGGACCAACACCCGTATTATTGCAATGAAGCATGCCATCTTGTTTTATCGAAATCGTCAGCCGCGGCAGCTTCCCGTCGGATCTTTTGGTCGCCTTGCGCTCTGTACAGGCTCGCTAGGTAGCGGCGGTGCAGAGCGTCAGATTTCCAGGCTGGCTATCGAGATCGCCAGAAAATATCGGCAACAGGGGAAAATTGGCGGCCTGAAAGTAGAAGAGCCGGTAGAGCTCATTATTCGCTCCCTGGCACCGGAACTCAGGCAAGACTTTTTCCTGAAAGAAGTGCTGGAAGAACAGGTCGAGGTGCTTGAAATCGCGAAGATTACCGGAAACTTCTTTGACGATGCGACAATAGAATCTCCGGAGTTGCGCTTATTGCTCTCTCATCTGCCGCCGGTGTGTAACTACGGCATCAAGCATCTGGTCCCCCACTTATGCGAGCGCAAGCCGGATTATCTCTCCGTTTGGCAGGATGGCGCTTGTCTGATGATTACGCTTGCAGCGCTGATTGCTGGCGTGCCCAGAATTCAACTGGGATTACGTGGCTTACCGCCGGTGGTGAGAAAGCGTCTGTTCAAGCCGGAATATGAGCCTCTTTACCAGGCGCTGGCGGCCGTGCCTGGCGTTGATTTTATGAGTAACAACCATTGTGTGACCCGCCATTATGCCGACTGGCTAAAGTTGGAGGCGAAGCACTTCCAGGTTGTATATAACGGCGTCTTACCGCCATCTACCGACCCCTCTTCTGAGGTGCCACATAAAATCTGGCAGCAGTTTACGCAAAAAACCCAGGATGCGGACACGACTATTGGTGGCGTTTTCCGCTTTGTAGGCGATAAGAACCCTTTTGCATGGATTGATTTTGCAGCACGCTATTTACAGCACCACCCCGCCACACGCTTTGTGCTGGTAGGCGATGGTGATTTGCGCGCTGAAGCGCAGAAACGCGCCGAACAGTTGGGGATTCTGGAGAGAATACTATTCGTTGGCGTCTCGCGTGACGTGGGGTATTGGCTGCAAAAAATGGACGTATTCATTTTGTTTTCGCGTTATGAAGGGCTACCCAATGTGCTCATTGAAGCACAAATGGTCGGGGTGCCGGTGATTTCAACCCCTGCAGGTGGATCGGCAGAATGCTTTATTGAGGGTGTTTCGGGTTTCATTCTTGATGATGCACAGACGGTCAATCTTGACCAGGCCTGCCGCTATGCAGAACAGTTGGTCAATTTATGGCGCAGCAGAACCGGTATTTGCCAACAGACGCAGTCATTTTTACAAGAACGCTTCACCGTGGAACATATGGTGGGAACGTTTGTACAAACCATTGCCTCTCAGCCTCGTTAATTAATGGGCAGCATTTTTTCAGCTATTTCATTTATAAAATAAGTTATGAAAAAAATTATTATATTATTAACGACGTTTTTTCTGCTTTCGGGATGCACTATTCCTAGGGCGGTATTTAAATCCAGCCTGATTAATCAGGACGATCCTCATTATCATCTGGTTGAAGTCACACCGACATTAAAACTGAGTGATGTCGATACTGTGCCGAAAACTATTGTCGATCCGGTCTTTGCCGAAAATAACTGGCACTGGACATCTTTGGCTAAAGGCGATGTGCTGCATATCACTATTTTATCCTCGGGCGGGGCGGGGTACTTATCCAATAACGCGAGCGGCGACCGGGCGGATTTTGAAAATATTCTTGTGACTGACGGTAATATCGTTCAGGTGCCTTATGCCGGGATAATCCCGGTTACCGGGCTGGATGTGACACAACTGGCTGAAGAGATCAGAAAGCGACTTTCGCGCGTTGTCCTGAATCCTCAGGTGCTGGTGACGCTTACCGCCCGCACCGGAGCCATGGTGACGGTCGAGGGCAGCGGGAAAACGGGTCGCTACCCTCTCGAACAGAGTATGAATCGTCTTAGTCATTTTTTGGCAACGGCGGCGGCAGTAGAAAATACCAGCGCAGATATGATGGAAGTTCACGTGACGCGCCAGCAGCATTATTTCAATGCGCGACTGTCAGATATTTATCAGTATCCCGGGTTGGATATTGTCTTACAGCCGGATGACCGTATCACTCTGCGTCAAGTGACCGAGTATGTTAATGTGCTCGGCGCGGCGGGTGTTCAGGGGAAACATGCTCTGGTTCAGCGTCATTCCAGCGTAGTGGATGCTTTGGCGCTGGCGAAAGGATTAAACGACAATCTTGCCGATCCGCAGGCGGTTTTTCTGTACAAGCATGACGAAGCGGAACAGGCGAAACAGCAGATGCGTAAGCTGAATATCTATCATGTCGATATGAGCCAACCTGACTCGGTGTTTTTAGCACAGGCCATGCGGGTGGAAGACGGCGATGTTATCTATATCTCGAACGCCTCTTTGACTGATTTCGCTAAGGTGAAAGCCGCATTCGATAGCTTTTTGATCCGCGGCTCTAATTCTTTCTAACGTCGCCATATGAATATTTTGAAAAATAATACTTATTATTTTATGAAACTCATTACCGTCTGTGAGTTAATCATTTTGTTAATGTCACGCGATATCAAAACACGCTATAACGGTAATTTGCTAAACTATATGATGGTGCTGGCCGTACCACTGGTATGGATAACCATTACCGTTATTTCTTTTCAATATTTAAATCGCACCGTGCCAATATTCACTGACGATATCAGCTTTGTTATTGCAGGTATATTACCGTATCTGTTATTTCGTTATACCATTACCGCAACCATGCGCACCCGTTCATTCTCCACATCGTTGGCGGTTGTCTCGCAGGTTAAGAAAAGACATGTGATTTTTGCTCTTGCCGCAGTCGAATTTGTTAATGCGGTTATCATTTATATTATTGTTTCATTGATTAACTTTCTTATCTTCTCCCGTTGGGAAGCCCAGAAACCGATCCTGATTTTTGAAGGGATGGTTATCGCATGGCTTCTGGGGTTATCGTTTGGTTACTTTTGTGACGCACTGTCTGAACGGTTTCCGCTGGTCTACAAAGCCGTTCCTGTGGTGCTAAGACCGATGTTTTTGATTTCAGCTGTCTTTTATACGGCGAATGAATTGCCCTATTCATTATTAAGCATATTCAGCTGGAACCCTCTACTTCATGCTAATGAGATAGTCAGAGAAGGAATGTTTGAGGGGTATAACTCCTTGTACCTTGAACCTCTTTACCCTCTGGCATTTTCCGCAACGTTATTCCTCGCGGGCATCATTTTTCACCTGATTTGTGACACTGAAAATCACTGACTTTGGCTTCAGGAGAGACGCGTTCGTGTTCGGTTTATTAGGTTGTACACGCTATTTTGAGTCTGATAAGGGCCCGCGGGTGGTCCTTGATAAAACAGATTTTGTCATGGATTACCATGAGCATATCGGTATTCTGGCGGCCCCTGGTTCAGGCAAAACGACGCTAACCCGATTGCTGTGCGGTATAGATGCTCCTGATGAAGGGGATTTTATTGGGCTACGGGGTGATGCGCTCCCACTGGGGGCAAATGCTTTTGTTCTGCCGGGGTTAACCGGCGAAGAGAATGCGCGCATGATGGCCAGTCTTTATGGCCTGGATGGCGATGAGTTTTCACATTTCTGCTATCAATTGACCCAGCTTGAACAGCGCTATACCGACAGGGTGAGTGAATATTCTGTCACGATGAAAGCGCATCTGGCATTTGCCATTAATTTACTGCTTCCCTGTCGCCTTTATATTGCCGATGACAAGCTGTACACCGGGGATAATACCTCACAATTGCGTATGCAGGCGGCGCTAGCTTATGAGCTGCAACAGAAAGGGTTGATTGTGCTAACGCGCAACCCTCGGCTTATTAAAGAACACTGTCATGCGTTTGGCGTACTGCTGCATGGGAAAATTACGATGTGTGAAGATTTAGCACAGGCATCTGCGCTTTTTGAACAATATCAGTCAAATCAGGCGATGCTTCAAACTGATAATTATTCCTTTGATATATAAATAGAAAATATACGGATAGAGAGTGGAAAATTCAGAACGTATTAAAAAATGGAAAGAGGAAAGGGCGAAGGTAGCAGAAGAAAGCCGAGCCTTGCGACTGAAACAAAAAGAGGATGAACGCGCCCTTCGCCAGACAGAAAAAACGGCCGATGCGAAAAGTCAACATCGCCCAGACGCCGGTTGGTCCGCGACGGATGCTGATTCCGTCCGTAGAGCGTCATTGGTTATTAAAGAGCGACGTGTTCAGCAAGCCAAACAATCGCTACGTCGGCTCTTTCTTTATATTGCTTTGCCGCTGCTGGTTATTATGCTTATGTCGTGGCTATTAACTTCGCGTTTTTATAGCGCGGATGCCACCTTTATTGTGCAAACTGATGCCAGCCAGGATAATTTTTCTGGAACAGCTTTCTTTGGTGCAGGCAATGAGATGTCGGAGGGCTTTCAGGTTCGCGAGTTTATACTTTCGAAAGAAATGATGGAGCGGATGGAAAAAGATCTCGGTTTTTTATCTTATTTCGCGCAAGACGATATCGCATTATTTTCCCGCTACCATGCACCGCTGGGTATTAATGATGATCCTTATCGTTACTATTTATCGAAAGTCTCGGTTGCTGTCGATATTCAACAGGGCATGCTGCGTTTAAACGTCAAGGCGCGGAGTGCGAAACAGGCTGAGTTTTTTGCCCAGCGCATTCTGGCTTTTGCTGAACAGCACGTTAATACCGTTTCAGCGCGGATGCAGCAGGAACGAATTTTATGGCTGGAAAACGATGTTAAATCGGCCCAGGAAAACCTGGGGGCAGCTCGGCTTGAATTGCTAAAAATACAGCATATACAAAAAGATATTGAACCGCAGGAAACCGTGACCGCGATTTATCAATTAATTGCTGGCTTTGAAACGCAGTTGGCGGAGGCGAAAGCGGAATACGCGCAATTAATGGCTAATGGTTTGGATCAGAACCCCCTTATTCCTCGCCTGTCGGCCAAAATCAAGGTCCTGGAAAAGCAGATCGGCGAACAACGTAACCGCCTGTCAAATAAGTTAGGGTCGCAAGGCTCTTCAGAAAGCCTGTCCCTGTTTGAAGATCTTCGCCTGCAGAGTGAGATCGCCAAAACACGCTGGGAATCTGCCTTACAGACCTTACAGCAAGGGAAACTTCAAGCGCTACGTGAGAGACGGTATTTGCTGATCATTTCTCAACCGATGGTGGTGTCTGACACCACTCGCTATGCCGATGGAACAAAGTGGTTACTGTTCTTCGTGTTGCTGGGCATCGCATACCTGGTGACTTCTCTCCTGATAACTATCAGGCGGATGCGTGAATAAGGCGGAGTAAGGAAATACGATGAGCTTGCACTCTACATGTAAAAAAAAATCGCCAACCACCCTGCTCAAACAAGAGGATTGGGAGGGGCTATGTCACTATTTCGGGCAGCATCCCGAAAAAGTGCGAGATAGTGCTGGAAATGAGCAAAACATTATTCTCTTCGCTATCGCGTGTTTGCGTAAAGATGAAACAGATGCCGCGCTGACTTTGTTGTCCGACCGTGTGCTGACAGCAAAGAATAGCCGTGATTTATTGCGACGCTGGGTTATTTCACCACTGGCATCACATCATCGGGACGCTGTACTACAGGTGGTTAACAAACTGCTGGCGGTGAATGTGTGCCAGCCGGAGGATGTCCTGCTGGTCGCAAGCGTGCTGCTTAAGAGTAAACAATATGCGACTGTTGCTGACTTAGCCGAGCGGGCATGGCTCGCTTTTTCGGGCAATAGCAAAATTTTTGCCCTCCATCTGCGCAGCCTGACGCTGGTGGATAAAGAGTTACAGGCAATCTCGTTGGCCAGAACACAGGCGCAGGAAGTTCCCCCGCGGGGAGATATGATTGAGACCTGCCTCCGTTTCTTAAATAAAAGCCGCCTACCAGAAGATCATGACCTGGCCCGCGCATTGCTCCCTTTCTTCGCGTTAGAAAAGCAGGAGTCGGCGGGGCTGGCGGTTGATACGCTGTGCGCTGTCGGTAAATATCAGGAAGCCATTCAGACTGGGGAGTCTGCATTAGCCCGTGGGTTGGATGGTGCAGCGCTGCGTCGTAGCCTGGGGCTTGCCCACTATCAATCTGGTCGCAGCCGGGAAGCGAAGCTTCAGGCCGCTGAGCATTGGCGTCATGCCCTGCAATTTAACCCTGATAATTTACGGATCGTGACCCTGTATGCCGATGCCTTAATCAGAACGGGTCAGAATGAGAAAGCCATTCCGTTACTGCAGCAGTCGCTCGCGACTCATCCTGATCTTCCTTATGTCAGAGCCATGTATGCCCGAGCACTGCGCCAGGTTGGGCAATACGCTGCTGCCAGCGATGAGTTTGTACAACTGGCAAGGGAAAAAGGGGTGACCAGTAAATGGAACCGTTATGCCGCGGCGGCGTTGTTACAGGCGGGGAAAACAAGCGAAGCGGAAAGCATCTTTGAGCACTATATTCAGGCCAGAGCAAGCCATCTGCCTCAGTCATTCGAAGAGGGGCTGCTGGCGCTTGATGGGCAAATATCTGCCGTTAATCTACCGCCTGAGCGCCTTGACTGGGCATGGGAAGTTGCCGGCAGACAGTCCGGTATCGAGCGCGATGAATGGGAACGCCGGGCGAAGTGGGGGTATCTTGCCGATAATTATCTCCTCGACTGGCTTGAATGCCGTGGAGAGCAGGCCGACGAACCGATGTATCGGTTGGCCGATATATCGCATGTCGAGCAGTTTTTCCAACGGCTGCAGCTCGATAAGCGTGGTTGCATTGTTGTATCGGCTCATATGGGCGCAATGTATGCCGGGCCGATGATCCTCTCCTTGCTGGAAATGAACAGTAAATGGGTGGCTTCCACGCCTGGCGTGCTCAAAGGGGGCTACGGTGAGCGGTTGATTTCGGTTAGTGACAAAAGCGAAGCGGACGTGGTCAGGGCCTGCATACAGACCTTACATAGTGGGCAGTCGCTTGTTGTAGCGATCGACGGCGCGCTGAATTTGAGCGCGCCGACTATCGACTTTTTCGGCCAGCAGATTACCTACTCCACCTTTTGCTCTCGACTTGCCTGGAAAATGCACTTACCCACCGTATTTGGTGTTCCGGTGTGGCGAGACGGGCGCATCCATTTTGTTTTGGAGAAAATGGTCGATCCGCAGAGGTTCGAAAGCCAGTCTTCTTTTATTGAGCGCTGGAAAGACAATTACCTGAAATGTGTAACCCAAATCCTGAATAGCGGGCCTGAAAATCTGAGACTGTCGGGGGGGATTTGGCGAAATATCACGCGCAGGGATGAATCATCTTCGGGCTGAAAAGATGTTTGCCCCGCGATGCCTTTGGCGCACCAGGCGGGGCCGCCCGCTAAGTAAAACTGAGTTATTCGATTTAGAAAGCATCCGTTCATTAACGTTCGGGTGCTTTTTTCGTTCTAACGAGCTGAAAAATGGAGAATTATATAATAGCTACGTTATACCTGATTGTGGTTCTGTTTGTCTGAGGGTTACCAGAAGACAGTATCCTGAAGTCATCCCTTAGCAATGTTAAATAGCGGCATCGAAATCCGCTGGTAGCGTACTGTTACCTGTGCCCAGGCTGCGTTGCATTAATACCGTATCAAGCCAGAGCCCATGCTTGAATCCAATGTTCGTCAGCGTACCTATTTTCGTAAATCCGGCCTGCTGATGGACTTTCAGCGATCCCTGATTATTGCTGTCGCCGACAATAGCGATCAACTGCCGATAACCCTGCGTTTCAGCCCACTCAATTACATGGCGTAGCAACGCTTTTCCCACCCCCTGACGCTGTGCCGTCGGGTCAATATAAATCGAATCTTCGAGGGTATAGCGATAGGCATAACGCTCGCGGTAGCGGGTGAGATAGCAATACCCGATGACCTTATCTTCTTGCAATGCGACAACCCACGGCAGTCCCAGACTGCGGATTTTTTCCAGACGATCCTGCATCTCGCGGGTATCCGGCGGGTCAGTTTCAAAGCTGCCGGTACCGTGAATAACATGATGGGCGTAGATATCGCGTATGGCGGGGATGTGTTTTTTTTCAGCGTTAACGATTTTCATTGACCAGCTCCCATTGGCATCTTTGTCCAAATTACCTCAAAGGCTGGAGGGAAGGTAAGTGCAAAAAATTATGCGTCTATACCCGTCATTCTTTAAGCTGCATGTGCGTTGGCTACGTTAGCTCGCCTCAGTCACATAGTTCGCTATGCTCCTGGGGATTTACTCACTTGCCGCCTTCATGTAACTCGAATTATTTAGGGTATATAAATTATTTTCAATGTAAATAAGCTTTCAAATTGTAAGGGTAAAGTGAGTGTGGTTGATACTGTCAATAATACGCAAGAGTGGTAAATATTTTAGCGAGTCGAGCAATGCACAATTCTTCGCGCACGTATTATGGCGGATACCAAAATACCAATTTTGGTAGATTTCAATGATAGGTTAAGAAGTCATTTGATTTTATTGAGTTTTTACTGTACTTAGTTCTGCTTATGACTGTACCTTTAATTTCATTTTATCGACCCTGTTCGAAACTTAAAATTAGGTTATATTATTTACATTGTTATCTTTGTTGTTATCAGGGGCATTATTATCAGAACTTTCTCTATCCGCACACAATAGTTACCATGCAAACAGTTGCGCGGTGTAGCTATGCCAACCAGCAATAGTTATCATCGTCACAAGGTTTCGTCATGCAAACTTAATCTAAATCCAGAATTCAATCCCAAGAGTATTAGGATTATTTAGTCTAAAATACTTTTTTGTCTAAGAGTTTTCGTATCGCATAGCCACGAACTACGCTGAGTGATAAAATTTTCGAGTTTACGCCTGCTTTCCCACGATTAGAGGGCGAGGCGCGGGTAGTCAATAAGACGAAAGAGTTAATTGCTTCATAACCCTATTGCAAAATAAGCGGCAGTGCATCTTACATGGTCGGGTATCGTTAGTAACCGACTGTAATATATTGAAAACGCTTATTTTTACTCTGATGTAAGTTATAAGGGCAGATATGTTAAGTATGCGTCGACATGCCAACTTCATTAAACGTTTTAAGTCTTTAAGCTGTTTATTTACGGCAAGCGTTCTTTTCCCTATGCAAATCTCTGCAGCGACATCAGATTATGACGCTTTGGTTATTGAAGCGCGGGGTGGTAATAGCGCACCGTTATTGCGTTATCTAGAGGATCAGGGAAAGCAAAGCGCGCTAACGCCAAATCAGGTTGCCGACTGGCTGCAAGTTTCCAGTTGGGTTGATAACAACGATAAAGCCACTATTGAAATCTGGCAGCGCTATCGTGGGCAGATGGATGTGCCTGCACGCGGCAAAGTCGCCGCTGCACGTGCGTACCGTAACCAGAAAAACTGGAATGATTCATTGGCGGTATGGGAAAGCGTTTTACAGGAAGAGCCTGACAACGTTGACGTACGCACCGGCTGGATAATGACGTTGGCAGATGCTCGCTACAATCAGCAAGCCCTTACTGAAGCGAATAAATGGGCACAGGCACATCCGGGTGCTGACTCCGATGCACTACTTGCCTACGTATATCATTCTCAGGGAAAAAACTGGGACGCGCTGTTGGTTGCCAGCCAGGCGGATGACGTTGATCCTGGCAACAAAAATGCAAAATCCACGCTGCTGTCTGCTCTGTCAGCAAACCGTGTTTCCGGACCCGCCTTAAATATGGCGGAGGTAGTGCCTACGGCAGATCCTGTGAAGCGCCGCCTTGAGCTTGATGCGGCCGCCGAAATGGTACGCTCCTCCTATACGTCTGCACGTAATGAAGAAGAGCGGTTTATCGTGGCGGATAAAGCGCTGGCCCGCTATGACCAGTTGCTGGCTGCCTGGAAGGATGAGCCATCCGCGCAGAATGATGTCCGTCGGGCGAGAATTGACCGCATGGGCGCTTTGCTGGTTCGTAAGCGAACGTCTGAAGTGATTAAGGAATACGAATCGCTTTCTGCGAGCGGCGAAGTGCCAAACTACGCAAAACGCTGGGTAGCATCGGCATGGTTAAGCGAACGCCAGCCAGAAAAAACCGAAGCGATGCTGATGAGCATCTACTACCCGAATGGACCGATTCCCGTTACGCCGCTTGGTCCTGAGGATCAACAGGATCTGTTCTACGCGCATATCGATAATGAAAACTTTGATGCCGCTAAAAAACAGGCCGAAAACCTAATTAAAGAGAGTCCGTACCTGCGACGCATCTATGGTTCGCCAACGCCACAGCCTAACGATAACTGGCTGCTCGGACAGTCGATGCTGACGCAATATTATATTGCTGCCAATGAACTACCTGAGGCTGAAAAGCTCGCAGAGCATCTGGCGCGAACAGGTTCAGGTAACCAGGGGCTGCGCATATCTTATGCCTCCGTTCTTGAAGCACGTGGCTTGCCGCATGCGGCGGAGAAAGAGCTGAAGCTGGCGGAAGTGATTGAGCCAAGTAACCTGGAACTGGAACGTCAGCAGGCTTATGTTGCGTTGGATCTCCAGGAATGGAGGCAGGCCGATGAACTGACGGATGATGTCATCGCTCGTAGCCCGGATGATGAAGCGACGCTGCGCCTCGCGCGTATTCGTGATGTCCACAAAATGTCGGAAGTGCGCATTAGCGGCACACAAGGGATCTCGTCCGATAGCCCGGTCAGCGGTAAGAATGACTTCAATATCAATACTGCCATTTACAGTCCGCCAATTAACGACAACTGGCGATTGTTTACTGGATTCAACTTTGCTACTGGCGAATTTGAGGAAGGTAAAGGCATCAGCCGCGATCTGGCGGCGGGGGCGGAATGGACTTCCCGCGACTACTGGGCAGAAATGGAAGTCTCTGGCCGAAATTATGGCGATGGTCAGAAAATTGGCGGTCGTCTTTCCGGCTGGCATGACTTCAATGACAACTGGCGCGTAGGCGGTTCGGCCGAGCGCTTGTCGCGTAATACGCCACTGCGCGCGCTGCGTAGCGGCGTGTATGCCAACGGCGGCGATATGTTTGTTCGCTGGTATCAAAACGAACGACGTGAATATCAACTGTCGTTTGCCGCATCACATTTCTCAGATGGTAACGATCGCATCGAATACGGACTCAGCGGAAAAGAGCGCATGTGGACAACGCCGCGCTTCACCCTGGACTTTACCCCGGGCATCGGCGGGAGCACCAACACCAAAGAGAATGTGCCGTATTACAACCCGAAGAGTGATTTTTCCGTGGTACCTGGTCTGAGCGCGGAGCAGGTTCTTTACCGCCATTATGACACCGTGTGGACGCAGCAAGGTCTGGCTGGCGTAGGTGGCTATTGGCAGCAAGGCCAGGACGCTGGTGCCATCGTTCAGGTGGGATACGGACAACGGCTCAAATGGAACAACGTCGTAGATGGCGGGGTGATGCTGATTTGGGATAAACGCCCCTACGACGGTAAACGTGAGCGGAATATCTCCCTCGCTTTCGATTTAAATGTCAGGTTTTAAGGATTGTTCATGCTGAAAAGATGCCTGTGGCTTAGCGCATTAATCGCTGGCTGGTTGATGATTACCGCGTGCAGTAGCGCGCACAATACAACGCCTCGCTACGTTCCTCCCGCAGAGAGAACGCCGCTGACGGCGGATCATCCGTGGCCGAAAAATAGCTTCCTGGTGCTCGGCTACCACGATGTCGAGGATGGTGCCGCCGACCAACGCTATCTTTCTGTGCGCACCAGCGCGTTGAGCGACCAAATGGCCTGGCTGCGTGATAATGGCTATAACCCGATCAGCGTGCAGCAAATCCTGGACGCCCATGACGGTAAAATCGTGTTGCCGGAAAAAGCGGTATTACTCACCTTTGATGACGGATATAGCAGTTTTTATACCCGCGTCTGGCCGCTGCTGAAAGCCTATAACTGGCCTGCGCTCTGGGCGCCGGTGGGGAGTTGGGTTGATGCTCCCGCCAACAAAAAAGTCGATTTTGGCGGCTTAATGACGGCGCGAGATAAATTCGCCACCTGGAAAATGGTCGAAGAGATGGGCAAATCACCGTTGGTGGAAGTCGGTGCGCACACCTGGAATTCGCATTTCGGTGCACAAGCCAACCCGCAGGGAAGTAAAGAACCGGCGGTGGCGAACCGCCTGTATGATAAGAAAACCGGCACTTACGAAACGGATGAACAGTACACGCGCCGTATAAACGCGGATATCTCTCTCATCACCAACAAGATCAAATCGGTGACCGGGAAATCACCGCGCGCGTGGGTCTGGCCTTACGGGGCAGCCAACGGCACAAC
This sequence comes from Citrobacter sp. RHBSTW-00986, assembly GCF_013783065.1. NCBI lineage: Bacteria > Pseudomonadati > Pseudomonadota > Gammaproteobacteria > Enterobacterales > Enterobacteriaceae > Citrobacter > Citrobacter sp. RHBSTW-00986. The sequence continues at coordinate 949,609 of NZ_CP056200.1, forward strand.
GTTAAACCTGGCTAAAGAGCATGGCTATAAGATGGCCTTCACGCTCAACGAAGGGTTGGCGAATGCCGCGTTTCTTGATGACATCCCGCGCGTGCTAATCTCTGATAACCCCTCTCTTAAGCGCTTTGCCAGCCAGGTCGCTCAGGTACGTGAACCGCAGACGATGCGCGTGATGCATGTCGATCTGGATTACGTGTATGACAAGGACCCTGCTCAGCAGAAGCGAAACATCGACAAGCTTATCCAGCGCGTTTATGACATGCGTATTTCTCATGTCTTCCTGCAGGCCTACGCCGATCCGCAGGGCGACGGAAATATTCGCGAGCTCTATTTCCCTAACCGCTGGCTGCCGATGCGTGCCGACCTCTTTAACTATATCTCCTGGCAGTTACAAACGCGGGCAGGGGTGACGGTGTATGCCTGGATGCCGGTTCTGGCTTTCGATCTCGACGCTTCCATCCCACGCGTAACCGCCTGGGATCCGAAAACGGGACGTACAGCGATCAACCGCGAGAACTATGTCCGTCTGTCTCCCTGGAGCAGCGAAGCGCGTCAGCGCATCACTGAAATCTATGAAGACCTGGCCAAACACGCCAGCTTCAAAGGGATTTTGTTCCATGACGATGCTTTCCTGACGGACTTTGAAGACGCGTCACCGGAGGCGTTGGCTGCCTACCGCGCCGCAGGGCTTCCCGGAAGCATTGAGCAAATCCGTAGCAATCCACAGGCGTTCGAGCGCTGGACGCGACTGAAAAGTAAGGTGCTGATCGACTTCACCAAACAACTGACCCAGGCGGTGCGTAATATTCGCGGTCCGCAGGTGCAGACGGCGCGCAATATTTACGCCATGCCGGTACTGGAGCCGGAGAGTGAAGCCTGGTTTGCGCAGAACCTGAATGATTTCCTCAATACCTATGACTGGACGGCACCGATGGCGATGCCTTTCATGGAGCAGATCCCGGCTAATGATGCCAACGCCTGGCTCGACAGATTAGTGAATGCCGTTGCACAAACGCCCGGCGCGCTGGACAAAACCGTGTTTGAACTACAGGCACGAGACTGGCGTAAATCCGGGGACGAGGCTGAAATCAGCGGAAAACAAATAGCCGAATGGATGCGCCAGCTGAAATTAAGCGGTGCAGGTAACTACGGCTATTACCCGGATGATTTCATCAGCGACAAACCTGAGATGTCAGAGATTCGCTCGACGTTCTCCTCATACTGGTACCCGCAAAAATGACCGATCGCATAATTGCTTTCCTGATACTTTGCCTGATGTTCAGCCTGCCGTTTGGCGTGGCGGTCATCTTTACAGGTGAAGTGATGTTGAACTTCGTCTTCTTCTGGCCCTTGTTTATGTCTGCTTTGTGGATAAGCGGCGGGGTCTATTTCTGGTTCTACCGTGAGCGTCACTGGAAATGGGGAGATGACACACCGCCACCGACGCTGGAGGGGAATCCGCTGGTTTCCATTCTGATCCCCTGTTTTAACGAAGGGATCAATGCGCGCGAAACCATTGAGGCCGCGCTGGCGCAGCGATATAAAAATATTGAAGTGATTGCCATCAACGATGGTTCAACGGATGACACCCACGACGTGCTGGAACAACTGGCGGTGGAATACCCCAGTCTGCGGGTGATTCATCTGGCTGAAAACCAGGGCAAAGCGCTGGCGCTCAAGACCGGGGCAGCAGCGGCGCGCAGTGATTACCTGGTGTGTATTGATGGCGATGCGTTACTGGACCGTGATGCCGTTGCCTATATTGTGGCGCCGCTGATCCAGTTCCCGCGCGTCGGTGCGGTGACCGGGAACCCACGTATTCGAACCCGCTCCACCTTAATCGGTCGGGTGCAGGTCGGGGAGTTTTCTTCCATTATCGGCTTGATTAAGCGCACTCAGCGAGTTTATGGGCAGATCTTTACCGTTTCCGGCGTGGTTGCTGCGTTTCGTCGTCGCGCGCTGGCCGAGGTCGGTTACTGGAGCCCGGACATGATCACCGAAGACATCGATATCAGTTGGAAGCTGCAATTGCGCCACTGGTCGATATTCTTTGAGCCGCGCGCACTGTGCTGGATCCTGATGCCTGAAACGTTAAGAGGGTTATGGAAACAACGACTGCGCTGGGCGCAAGGCGGTGCGGAGGTGTTTATCGTGAATATGCGCCGCCTGTGGTCATGGGAATATCGCCGTATGTGGCCGCTGTTTTTTGAGTTCTGTTTTTCTACCACCTGGGCGTTTGCCTATGCGATCAGTATCGTGCTGTTCCTGTTAGGGCTGATGATCCCGATGCCGGACTCGCTGTATGTACAACATCTGTTCCCGCCGGCCTTTACTGGGCTAATCCTCGGCGTGGTGTGCTTGTTGCAGTTTGCGGTGAGTCTGATGATTGAGCGGCGCTATGAAAAAGGCATTGGCGCGTCGTTGTTCTGGATTATCTGGTTCCCGGTGGTGTACTGGATGCTAAGCCTGTTCACCACGCTGGTCGCTTTCCCGAAAGTAATGCTCAAACGCAAACGCGGCAGGGCGCGTTGGGTGAGTCCCGATCGTGGAATTGGGAGGATCGAATCATGAGCCAGCCGCTGATCTTTACGGAGCAGCGTTTGCTGCCGCGCATCATTGACGTGCTGTTAACGCTTTTTGCCTGGGTTGGCTTTTTATATTTGATCTATAAAGGGCTGATCACCGCTCTGGCGCACTCACCTTATATAGGCGTGCGACCCTTTTTCACCACGCTGGATACGGTCACGTTTTACATCCTTGTCGCGCTGGTCAACGGACTGGTGCTGATTGGTTGGGCGAAGTACAACCAGTTTCGTTTTCGGGTGGAACGTCGTAGCCGCAGACCCGGACTGGAAGATCATGAGCTGGCGGAAAGTTTGCGTATTACCCGGGAACTGGTGACAGAGCTGAACAAAGCGCGGGTGCTGACGGTTCACCATCATGAAAGTGGTGAAATCAGTCATATCGATGTGGACAAGGACATCGCCGATAACCGTCTACCGCCGCCGACGCCTGCGATGCTGGAGTATTTGCCGCCAGAGCCGCAGCCGTTGTTGCAGAAAAGGCCTGAGTGATATTTCTACTTTCAGTTGCTTCCTTCAGCCTCGCACAGGTCTATGATTAGACCCAGACAATAAAAAAATGCGAGGCAATGTCGTGGATAAGGAACTACTGGATGCCGGTTACCGGGCCTATACCGGCGAGAAGATTGACGTCTACTTCAATACGGCGATATGTCAACATTCGGGCAACTGCGTGCGGGGAAGCGCAGCGCTTTTTAACCTGAAGCGTAAACCGTGGATCATTCCGGATGAAGTGGATGTCGCGACGGTCATTAAAGTGATTGATACCTGTCCGAGCGGTGCGCTGAAATATCGCCAGAAATGAGTGAGGGGACCATGGAAATTCTTGCAGGCCACAACAAATTTTATGTTAACGATGCCGAAGGCAATCAGGTTGCCGAGATTGTCTTCGTGCCGACGGGTGAGCATCTGAGCATCATTGAACATACCGATGTCGACCCCAGCCTGAAAGGCCAGGGGGTCGGTAAACTGCTGGTGGCGAAGGTGGTGGAGAAAATGCGCGCCGAAAACCGCAAAGTTATTCCGCTGTGCCCGTTTGCCAAACATGAGTTTGATAAAACCCGCGAGTACGACGATATTCGCGCCTGATAATCTTACGTGCGCCGGAAGGCATGACCGCCGTCCGGCGCATCACTCCCGATGCAGCAAATCCTGATAAATTCCCGTCAACACCCCTTGTGGGCCAAACTCTTTTTTAATCCATTGGGTTACACGACCAGTGGCCGAATGCTGGGTCGCCAGCAGCATCCGTGAATCCTGACGCGGGTTGTGGATCTGCCGCGTGACCAGCAACGACTTTTCCATCGCCTCGCGCACCATATAGTCCGGCAGAAAACCGATGCCCTCACCCAGGATCTGGCACTGGCATTTGGTATTAAAATCAGGAACCAGAATCGACTCCTGTCCGTGTAACAGCCAGCCGACCTTCTTGTTGATGGTGTGGGCGGTGTCTTCCACCATGATGTTCGGGTACAGGCGCAGTTGGCTCTCAGAAATCGGTTCAGGCATAAAAGCCAGCGGATGATCCGGGGCAATCGCAAACGACCAACGGATCGCGCCGATCTCGGTGTAATCAATCCCCCCGCCGTCCAGTAACGTATCCGGCGCGCCGATAGCGATGTTGGCGAGGTTGTTAATGATCGAATCCCAGACGCCGTTATATACCTCGGTGGTGACGGTTATCTGGCAGGTTGGAAACTGTTTCTTGAGTACCTGCAGCAGTCGTGCCGTATGTTGAGGGGTATACAACAGTTGATTAATACAGATGCGTACCCGGGCTTCAATGCCCTGAGCAATGGTATCTATACTGCGCTTGATGGCGTGGAAATCGTTGAGCAGGTCGGTCGCCTTGCGAAACAGATAGCGTCCGGACTCGGTCAGCTCAATGCTGCGGGTACTGCGGGTAAACAGCACCACGTCAAGCCCCACCTCCATGCGCTTAATGGTGTAACTAATTGCTGATGTGGTTAAGCCAAGTTCCTCAGCTGCCTTGCTGAAGCTGCTGTAGCGGGCTGCCATCGTAAATGCCAGCAGGTTTTCCTCGGTAAAAATTGAATTCATCTTCCTCCCCTCCGGCGACAAACGCGCATCTGCGACGCGATGATTGTTGAATGTATTTGTAATCCTTATGCAGAGCAATCAGTTTTGAACAGAATTTAACACTAGTTTTACAATTGATTTGAAGGCAATCACACTTCTGTATATTAATTGCAGGCCGCTATCCGTGTAGCATCACGCCTGATTTTCCTGACAACTGATTAATGGCTAAAAGCGGCTCTGTCATAAGGAAAAGATTGCACTACAGCACGTTTTGTTCTCATTGTTAAATTTGATTCAATAATCGACACGCTTACGATGAATGAAATTTAAGCGGATATTATTCTCTGCACTCTGTTGCTATTCTCAGCTTATCGGATATTTAAAAAGTCTAAAAAACTGCAGGAGAGCGATTATGTCAGAGAAAGAACTCATTACTGAATTTCTGCTGGCGGCAGAGCAGGGTGATGCCGATGGATTAAAATCCTGCCTGGCAAAAAATGTGGATATTAATGCCACTAACCGCCAGGGGCGCACTGCCATAATTATTGCCAGCCTGAATAAACATTATGACTGTGTTTCTTTATTGATTGCTGCCGGTGCCGATATTAATAAACAGGATCAAACCTGTTTTAATCCATTCCTGATTAGCTGTCTGACTAACGATTTAACGCTGCTGCGTACCGTATTACCGGCCAACCCCGATCTTAATTGCCTGAGCCGTTTTGGCGGCGTCGGTATTACGCCAGCCAGCGAAAAAGGTCATGTAGAGATCGTACGCGAACTGCTGCTGCGTACCGATATCAATGTTAATCATACCAACTTTGTCGGCTGGACGCCGTTACTGGAAGCCATCGTGCTTAATGACGGCGGTGCGAAACAGCAGGAAATCGTCAAGCTGCTGCTCGAGTATGGCGCAAACCCGCACATGACGGATAAATACGGTAAAACCCCGCTGGAGCTGGCGCGGGAGAAAGGATACCACGAAATTTCCGAGCTGCTGATTGCGGCCGGAGCCTGACAGAGGAGCGCCACTATCGCTACGCCATCACGGCGATGCGTACGGGCGCTAACCGCAGACGGCGCGTTTCTCGCTTTCCGGGGAACGGGACGGGTTGAACAGGTTTTTTCCCGCGCGGTAAACCTGTTGATACCTGAACAGCAGCGGTTGCTGACGTTACTGAGTGAAGGTTGTGATAACGCGCCTAACAGCTGTCGGCTGGCGCTGACGCATTGTGAAGAGCTGTTTCACCCCGGTGAGAGAGTCAGTTTTACCGAATCGGGGATAGCCGTTGGCAACGATAAATGGATAGAAACTTCCGGTTGTCTGCCATGGCGCATACCACGGTGGAGGCTTGATGCAATAAGCCTTGCTGCAATCCGCTGGCTGCGCTGGGAAGAGGTTATCCGCCAACAGCTAAGAAGCGCTGACACATTATTTCTGTACCAGGGTGATAACCCGTTTTATCTGGAAATCACCCGTCAATTACTGAGTCGCCGACAAACATTACTGGCGGCGTTGCATACAGGAGAAAATATCTCTACAGCGGTCAGCCATTTAATTGGTCTGGGGATTGGTCTGACGCCTTCATCTGATGATTATTTAGTGGGTTTAAGCACTATTTTATTTATTCCTGGACATCCGCTGGGGAAATATCGTGATGAATTTTTAGCAGCCTTACAACGTGCCGGAAATAATACCACGCTACTCAGCAAAATAACGCTAGAGGAAGCCTTTCATCAACGTTATCGGGAAAGCGTCGGACGGCTGCTGAACCATATTATTACTGAGCAACAACCCGTTTCTACGCAATATATTACTGACATTAAAAATATCGGCTCAAGTTCTGGCTGCGACATGCTGTATGGCATGGCGGACGCCTGCGCCCTGAGCCACAGGTCCGGAGGGAATTATGTCGATCAGGATAGTTGTTAAAAAGAACACGTATTTTGATTCTGTCTCACTGATGTCTATCTCCACACGCGCAAATAAGCTCGATGGCGTTGAGCAGGCGTTCGTGGCTATGGCGACAGAAATGAATAAGGGCGTACTGAATAATCTCGGTCTGCTCACGCCTGAACTTGAAGAGGCGAAAAGTGGCGACCTGATGATTGTCATTAAAGGCGCCAGCGAGGCGGCGAACGATCAGACGCTGGTGGCGATTGTAGATTTGTTTACGCATAAAGAGCAAGGGGGGCAGCATGAAGCGCGCTATGCCACGCTTGCCAGTGCGAAGAAGCATGTTCCTGACAGCAACCTGGCGGTGATCTCGGTCAATGGTCTGTTTGCCGCGCGTGAAGCGCGTCAGGCGCTGCAAAATAACCTCAACGTGATGCTGTTCTCTGACAACGTCTCTCTTGAAGACGAACTGGCGCTCAAGCAGCTGGCGCATGAAAAAGGGCTGCTGATGATGGGGCCCGATTGCGGAACCGCCATTATTAACGGCGCGGCGCTGTGTTTTGGCAATGCGGTGCGTCGCGGCAACATCGGAATTGTTGGCGCCTCCGGTACCGGTAGCCAGGAACTGAGCGTACGCATTCACGAGTTTGGCGGCGGGATTTCCCAACTGATTGGCACCGGTGGACGCGATCTGAGCGAAAAGATTGGCGGCCTGATGATGTTTGACGCGATTGGTATGCTGGAGGTCGATCCGCAAACCGAGATCATCGCGCTTATCTCCAAACCTCCTGCGCCAACAGTGGCGCGCAAGGTGCTGGAACGTGCGCGCGCCTGCCATAAGCCCGTCGTGGTGTGTTTCCTCGGACGTGAAGCCGCGCCTGCGGATGAAAACGGTCTGCTGTTTGCACGCGGCACTAAAGAGGCGGCGCTGAAAGCGGTACTGCTGACTGGCGTGAAAAAAGAGAGTCTGGATCTGCATCCGCTCAACTGGCCGCTGATTGAAGAGGTCCGCGCCCGCCTGACCCCGCAGCAAAAGTACATTCGCGGCTTGTTCTGTGGCGGCACGCTGTGCGATGAGGCGATGTTTGCTGCCATGGAAAAACATGCGGAGGTTTACAGCAACATTCATCCGGATCCGGCTTTTCGCCTGACAGATCTCAACCGCAGCGTGGGACATACCTTCCTTGATTTCGGAGATGACGATTTTACCAACGGTAAACCGCACCCGATGATCGATCCAACCAACCGCATTAGTCGTCTGTTGCAGGAAGCACGCGATCCTGAAGTCGGCGTGATCGTTATGGACTTCGTTCTTGGATATGGATCACATGAAGATCCGGTTGGCGTGATGATCGAGGCGATCGTCGAAGCCAAAGCGATCGCCGCCGCAGAGGGGCGTCCGCTTGAGATCCTCGGCTACGTGCTGGGAACCGATCTCGATACGCCGTCGCTGGAAAAACAGTGCCAGATGCTGACCGATGCAGGCGTGATCTGGGCGAGCAGTAGCACCAATACCGGATTGCTGGCGCGTGAATTTATCTGTAAAGGGGAGGAAGCCTGATGAGCCAGACACTGTTTAACCAGCCGCTGAACGTGATTAACGTCGGCATCGCGATGTTCAGCGATGACCTGAAAAAGCAGAATGTTCCCGTGACCCAGCTCGACTGGACGCCGCCGGGCCAGGGCAACATGCAGGTCGTGGCCGCACTGGACGAAATTGCCGATTCACCGCTGGCTGACAAAATCGCTGCCGCTAACCAGCAGGCGCTGGAACGCATTATCCAGTCGCATCCGGTGCTGATTGGCTATGACCAGGCGATCAACGTCGTGCCGGGCATGACCCGCAACACCATCCTGCACGCCGGACCGCCCATCTGCTGGGAAAAAATGTGCGGCGCAATGAAGGGCGCGGTCACCGGGGCTTTGGTGTTTGAAGGGCTGGCGAAAGATCTGGATGAAGCCGCCGACCTGGCCGCCTCGGGTGAAATCATCTTCTCACCGTGCCACGAGCATGACTGTGTCGGTTCGATGGCGGGTGTAACGTCGGCGTCGATGTTTATGCACATCGTCGAGAACAAAACCTACGGCAACCGCGCATATACCAATATGAGCGAGCAGATGGCGAAGATCCTGCGCATGGGCGCGAACGATCAGAGCGTTATCGATCGCCTGAACTGGATGCGCGATGTGATGGGACCGATGCTGCGCGACGCCATGAAGCTGGCGGGCGAAATCGATCTGCGCCTGATGCTGGCGCAGGCGCTGCACATGGGCGATGAGTGTCATAACCGCAACAATGCCGGGACGGCGCTACTGATACAGGCACTGACGCCGTGGATTATTCAGACCGGCTATCCGGTTGAGCAGCAGCGTGAGGTATTCGAGTTCGTCCTCAGCAGCGATTACTTCTCCGGACCGACCTGGATGGCGATGTGTAAAGCCGCAATGGACGCCGCACACGGGATCGAATACAGCACCGTAGTTACGACGATGGCGCGTAACGGCGTTGAATTCGGTCTGCGCATCAGCGGCTTACCGGGTCAGTGGTTTACCGGTCCGGCGCAGCAGGTGATTGGCCCAATGTTTGCGGGCTATAAGCCCGAAGATTCCGGACGTGATATCGGTGATAGCGCAATTACCGAAACCTACGGCATCGGCGGTTTTGCCATGGCCACGGCACCGGCCATCGTGGCGCTGGTGGGCGGTACGGTTGAAGAGGCGGTCGATTTCTCTCGCCAGATGCGTGAAATCACTCTCGGCGAAAACCCCAACGTTACCATTCCGTTACTTGGTTTTATGGGCGTACCGACCGCTATCGACATTACGCGCGTGGGTAGCACCGGCATTCTGCCGGTGATTAACACCGCAATTGCGCACAAAGATGCGGGGATCGGCATGATCGGCGCCGGAATAGTCCATCCGCCGTTCGCCTGTTTTGAAAAGGCGATCCTCAACTGGCGCGACCGCTACTGCCAATAACAACAATCGGGGCTAACGCTGTTAGCCCCACAGTAGCGAAGCGAAAAACGTTGCTTACCTGCAGGGCTGGGCGATCCCCGGGATCGCAAACGATGCTTAACCTGTTAAGGATATTCCATGAACAGCATAAAACTAGAATGGAAACGTGGTGACTGGGCTGCTTACTTTGGGCTGATGACCAACAACCTGACTAACCTGCTGACAATGATGGGGCTGCTCATTTTTGTCGTCGGGATCCCTACCGAAATTGTCTATGGTCGCATTGCGCCTGCCTTTGGTCTGGCGGTGCTGGTGGCCAGCGTCTGCTACGCCTGGTTTGGCCTGCAGATGGCAAAGCACACGGGGCGTAAAGACGTGACGGCGCTGCCGTCCGGGCCGAGCGCACCGTCAATTTTTACCGTGACCTTCCTGGTGCTAATGCCGGTATATCAGCAAACCAAAGATGCCAACTTTGCTATCCAGATAGCCCTGGTGTGGTGCTTTGTAGAAGCGTTGATCCTGGTCGGCGGCTCCTTCCTGGGCGAGACCATCCGCAAGATGATCCCGCGTACGGTATTACTTTCTTGTCTGTCCGGTCTGGGACTGTTGCTGCTGGCGATGAACCCGATGCTGCAGGCATTTGAAGCGCCGACCGTCTCTTTCATCGTCTTGTTGTTGATCTTCATTAACTGGTTCGGTAAGAAGCCGATTTTTGCCCGCATCCCCACCGGTTTGCTGCTGCTGATTGCCGGTACAGCGTTGGCGTGGATCTCCGGTTTGCAAAGCCCGGAAGCCATTAAATCTTCGATGTCTTCCTTTGGCTTCAACCCGCCGGAAATCCATGTCGACAGCTTCCTGCAGGGGTTGCCGCACGCGCTGCCGTACCTGGCTTCTGCGGTTCCTCTGGGTCTGGCGAACTACATTTTTGACCTTGAGAACATTGAAAGTGCGCATGCGGCGGGTGATGAGTACAACACCCGTAAGGTCATGATGGCGAACGGTTTTGCCTCCATGCTCGGCTGCATGCTGGGCAACCCATTCCCGGTGACCGTATATGTTGGGCATGCGGGCTGGAAAGCGATGGGGGCCAGCATCGGTTATACCCTCGCTTCAGGCATCACCATGTTCCTGGTACCGCTGTTTGGGCTGGGGGCGTTTATGCTCGCGATTATTCCGATGACTGCGATAGTGCCGATTCTGGTGTTTATCGGCGTGGTGACCGCCAACCAGGTGGTGCGAGAGACGCCCAAAGTCGAGGTTCCCGTTATCTTTATCTGCTTGTTCCCGTGGATCGCTAACTGGGCGTTGACCATCGTCAACAGCGTGATGGGCGCCGCCGGAACATCCGCGGGGAAACTGGGTAGCGACCTGCTGCACAGCAAAGGAGTCTATTACGATGGGCTGGTACATCTGGGAAGCGGCGCGCCGCTGGCCAGTATGCTGTGGGGCTGCGTCGCTATCTTCGCCATTATGAATAAGCCGCTGCGTGGGGCGATTGCCGCAGCTTTTGGCGCGCTGTTATCGCTGTTTGGTGTGATCCACTCTCCGGCGGTTGGCTTTGCAGAAGGCAGTTCGATGATGTTTGTTGTGGCCTACCTGATGATGAGCGGCATGTTTGTCCTCAAGCATGTTCTTGATAGCCGTGAAGCGGTGACTGCGCCTGAGCAGGAACCGACGAAAACGACCTGAATCGCCTGTAAGCGGAAGATAACACTATGAAAGAACTTGTGGTCGTTGCCATTGGCGGCAACAGCATTATCAAAGATAACGCCAGCCAGTCGATTGAGCACCAGGCTGAAGCGGTGAAAGCGGTGGCGGACACGGTGCTGGAGATGTTGGCATCGGACTACAACATTGTGCTGACGCACGGAAACGGGCCGCAGGTGGGGCTGGATCTACGGCGTGCGGAAATCGCGCATGAGCGTGAAGGGTTGCCGCTCACCCCGCTGGCAAACTGCGTCGCCGATACGCAGGGCGGGATCGGCTATCTGATCCAACAGGCGCTGAACAACCGCCTGGCGCGGCGCGGTGAGCAGAAGGCGGTTACGGTGGTCACGCAGGTGGAGGTCGACAAAAACGATCCGGGCTTCGCTAACCCGTCCAAGCCTATCGGCGCGTTCTTTAGCGAAGCGCAGCGCGATGAACTGCAGCGGGTCAATCCGGGCTGGCGCTTTGTTGAAGATTCGGGACGCGGCTACCGCCGGGTCGTCGCCTCTCCGGAACCGAAGCGTATTGTCGAGGCGGAGGCGATCAAAACGCTGACCCAGCAAGGTTTTGTGGTGATTGGCGCGGGGGGCGGTGGGATCCCGGTGGTGCGTAGCGATCAGGGGGATTATCAGAGCGTGGATGCGGTGATTGATAAAGATCTCTCCACGGCTCTGCTGGCGCAGGAGATCCGCGCTGACATTCTGGTGATCACCACCGGCGTCGAACAGGTCTGTATTCATTTTGGCAAACCCAACCAGCAGGTGCTGGATAAGGTGGATGTCGCAACGATGACCCGTTACATGCAGGAGGGACATTTCCCGCCGGGGAGCATGTTACCCAAAATCGTTGCCAGTCTGGCGTTCCTGGCGCGTGGCGGTAAGCGAGTGATCATCACCACGCCGGAATGCCTGCCGGCCGCACTGCGCGGCGAAACGGGCACCCATATTGTCCATTCCTGAGAGGAAATGTGAATGAAGGAAAGTAACAGCCGCCGTGAATTTTTAAGTCAGAGCGGAAAAATGGTGACCGCTGCCGCGCTGTTTGGCGCAGTGGCTCCGGTAGCGTATGCTGCTAATCCTGTCGGGAACACCTGCGGGGCGAAGAGCACAATGACGATTAACGATAAGCACTATTACCTGGATAACGTCCTGCTGGAAGCGGGGTTTGATTACGAAAACTCGGTGGTGGTGCATACCCGTACCGCGCTACAAACCGTTGAAATTCAGGACGGGAAAATTGTTGCCCTGCGTGAGAATAAGCAGCATCCGGATGCGACGCTGCCGCACTACGATGCGGGGGGAAAGCTGATGCTGCCCGCCATGCGTGACATGCACATCCATCTGGATAAAACCTTTTACGGCGGTCCCTGGCGTTCGCTGAATCGCCCGGCTGGCACCACCATTCAGGATATGATCCGCCTTGAGCAAAAGCTGCTGCCTGAACTCCAGCCTTACACGCAGGAGCGCGCGGAAAAGCTCATCGATCTGCTGCAATCAAAAGGCACCTCGATCGCCCGCAGCCACTGCAATATCGAACCGGTTTCCGGGCTGAAAAACCTGGAAAATCTGCAGGCGGTGCTGGCGCGTCGCCAGCCGGGTTTTGCCTGTGAAATCGTGGCGTTTCCGCAGCATGGCCTGCTGTTATCGAAGTCTGAACCGTTGATGCGTGAAGCAATGCAGGCGGGGGCGCATTACGTCGGCGGTCTGGACCCAACCAGCGTGGATGGGGCGATGGAAAAATCCCTCGACACCATGTTCCAGATTGCGCTGGATTACGATAAAGGCGTGGATATCCATCTGCATGAAACCAGCCCGGCAGGCGTTGCGGCAGTGAATTACATGGTGGAAACGGTGGAGAAAACGCCGCAGTTGAAGGGCAAACTGACCATCAGTCACGCATTTGCGCTGGCAACCCTGAACGAACAACAGGTGGATGCGCTGGCGAGCCGCATGGCGGCGCAGCAGATTACCATTGCCTCGACGGTGCCGATCGGTACCTTGCATATGCCGCTCAAGCAGTTGCGTGACAAAGGCGTGGAAGTGATTACCGGGACCGACAGTGTGATTGACCATTGGTCGCCGTACGGGCTTGGAGACATGCTGGAGAAGGCGAATCTGTACGCGCAGCTGTATATTCGTCCCAATGAACTCAACCTGTCGCGAGCGCTGTTCCTCGCCACCGGCGATGTGCTGCCGCTTAACGATAAAGGTGAGCGCGTCTGGCCGAAGGCGCAGGATGAAGCCAGCTTTGTACTGGTGGATGCCTCCTGCTCAGCGGAAGCGGTCGCGCGAATCTCCCCACGCACCGCGACCTTCCACAAAGGCCAACTGGTGTGGGGGAACGTCGCAAGCTAGCCTGGTTTGATGCGCAGCGGCAATCGCTGCTGCGCTCTCTGCTCGTTAACCGACGATCCCCATATAGCCGTGAATCCCCATATATAAGCCGACCATCGCGATAAGCGCGCTGGAAAAATAGGGGGCTTTGCGTGCCAGTGTGTTAAATCCGCTCCAGCGTTTGGCCGCCTGTTGCACGCTGATTGCCGCTCCCACGCCCACCGTTACCAGCGTTAGCGCCAGCCCGAGGCTGAAGCACAGCACCATGGTGGCACCCAGCGTGAAGGCTTTGAGCTGGATGCAAATCAGCAGTACCGTAATGGCAGCAGGGCAGGGGATCAACCCGCCGGTCAGACCAAACAATAATATTTGGCCGTTGGTGACCTCTTTGCCTGCAAAGCGGCGCTGAATATCGGTAGCATGTGCCCGCTCGTGCGCGTCCTGATACGCTTTTGAATCTTCGCTCAGTCCGGCCAGGGCGCTATGGTGATGATCATGTTCGTGATGATGGTGGTGAGCTTCACCGTGGTTATGATGGTGGTGATGGTCATCATGATCATGGTGATGCTCATGATCGTGGTCATGATGCGTCTGGGTCAGCCAGTTCTGTTCTCCCTGCCAGGTTCGCCAGAACATCCAGAATGCGGTCCCGAGAATAATAATCGCCGAGACAAACTGCAGCCACGGCTCAACGGCCTGGGCAGTAAACGCTTTGCTGATATACATCCCGCCGAGCGCAATCAGCCATACCACTGCGGTATGCGACAACGTTGCCGCCAGCCCCAGCATCACCGCCTGTTTGATGGTCCCCTTAATGGCAATAATAAAGGCCGCCATCATCGTCTTGGAATGCCCCGGTTCCAGACCGTGTAACACTCCTAGTAGAATCGCGCTGGGAATGAAAAACCAGGCGTTGCCTTGCTGAAGAAGCGTAGAAAACTCACCCATGAGAATGATTCTTAGTTGTTTAATTTTGCCAGATTCTACTCCCCCCCAGTATTAAATACTACCCCCCAGTAGAATGACGATGGTATTGTCGCTCCAGCCAGACGTTGAAAAGGTATTGCTATGTCACACACGATCCGCGACAAACAAAAGCTGAAAGCCCGAGCCAGTAAGATTCAGGGGCAAGTAGCGGCGTTGAAAACCATGCTGGATGAACCGCATGAATGCGCGGCGGTATTGCAGCAAATAGCTGCGATCCGCGGTGCGGTAAACGGGTTAATGCGCGAGGTGATTAAAGGTCATCTGACCGAGCACATTGTGCATCAGGGCGATGAAATTAAGCGCGAAGAAGATTTGGATGTGGTTTTGAAGGTACTCGATTCGTACATCAAATAAGTCAGTTTAACGGCTCATCCACATACTGATGAATGAGCCGTTAAAAACACGTTCTAGCCAAAAAACATCACAGATACGCACAGCAGACCGACAATCAGGGTGATCAGATTTCCCACTGAACGGTACGGCTTTAGCGCCGGGATCAGATAGGTAGATAATGTCGGCATGATAAACAGAATCATGGCAATCAGCGGCCCGCTAATCGCGTAAATCATTGAAATTGCATTAGGGTTAATGCAGCAAATGATAAACGTAATGGTCGAAACCAGCATAATGGACAGGGCGCGGTTAAAGGCCCGGCTTTTCTTCACTCCCACCTGATGCAACGATGTTTTTACCACCTCGGTTGCCCCTTCAATCACGCCAAAGTAGGTGCCGAGGAACGATTTTGACATCGCCACGACGGCGACAATGATCCCAGAAATCGACAGCCATGCTGGTGCGTTTGGCATCATCGATAGCGCTGACAGAATGGTCACGCCTTCATTCTTCGCGTCCTCGATATAGTTTGTCGGAATCGAAAGCAAACAGCTGAAGACGAAAAACAGCACGCTCAGGCAGATGATGACGTAGGCTACCTTCATGATTTTTTTGCATTTACCCATGGCCTGCTCGCCATATTTCTCACGTCGGTCGATGGCGAACGTCGAGATTATTGGCGTATGGCTAAAAGCGAAAACCATCACGGGAATAGATATCCAAACCTGATGAAGCGTGTGCTGATCGAAAGACATCTGGCCGGTGAGTAGCGTTGGCTGCCAGCTTCCAGTCAGGTAGAGCGAAAGGAACAAAAAGTACGCGATGAGCGGGAACACCAGAAAGCCCATTACCCGAATGGTTGCTTGTCGGCCCATCAGAAAAATCAGGTTCAGCACCAGCACCACGCCAAGACTGACCAGCATGCGAACACGCAGATCGATGGCGATATGTTTTGCCAGTTGTTCAGTGAGTGAATTGGTTATCGCCACGGCGTAGATCAGCACCACCACAAAGAAGGCAATAAAATAGAGGGTCGTGATCAGGCTGCCTATCTTTTTGCCGTAGTAGTGCGTAACTGCACCAGTGATCCCTTCACCTGCCGAGGTTTTTGAGGACAGGATAAACTGGCACAGCGCCTTGTGCGGCCAGTAGGTTAAAGGCCAGGCGACGAGTGCGGTGATAAACAGTACCACCGCGCCTGCAGAACCCAGCTGTATGGGGAGGAAGAGGGTTCCTGCGCCGACGGCAGTCCCATATAGTGCGAAGCTCCAGAGAGTCTCTTCTTTTGACCAAAATTTCGACATTATTTGAACGTATCAACTATAAAATAAACAAAAAGAAGCGCAATTTACCACAAATGGCAGGGGCTGGGGGAGGTGTCAACAAGCGGGCGAGTGAATGGATCAAAAGCCGGAACCGAGAAGATTCCGGCTATTGTTTGAATTATCAGGCAGTAACGCGCTGCTGGCGACGCTTCATAACGCGCTCGCGTAAAGTGTCATAAGCCCAGTTATAGAACATGGTGTATGGCAGGAAGAACAGGAAGAAACCTATTTCCAGCGTGAATGCCTGGAGCAGGCTGACGTTCAGCACATACGCCACGATGCTCACCCCGATGACAATAAAACCGCTCTCGAAGCCTAAGGCGTGGAATGCCCGCACTTTAGCCGTACGTTTTACCAGGTGCGACGGCCACAGTCGGTCAAACAGGGCGTTATAAATGATATTCCAGATCATCGCCGTCGTGGCGAGAAGAATGGTCAGTCCGCCCATTTCCAGCACCGAGCGCTGCATCAACCATGCGGTGGTTGGTGCGAGGATCGCGGTGGCAATGCCTTCAAAGCAGACGGCATGAAAAATTCGCTCCAGTAACGAGCGGCGTTGGACTGTATCGTGTTGCATAATCTAAAACCTTCTTTGATGCCCGGATAACGGAATGGTGGCAATTTTATCGTTTTATGTGATATCTAAAAGATAGTATCCATCGATAAAGTAGATAGTTCATGCGTTACTCTCCTGAAGCGTTAACGGCATTTGTGGAGACCGTTTCCTGCGGCTCATTTTCTGCTGCGGCCCGGCGGCTGCGTAAAAGTCAGTCCACCATCAGCACGGCCATTGCGCATCTGGAAGCCGATCTTGGTTTTGCGCTGTTTGACCGCTCATCACGTCAGCCGACGCTAACCGAAGAAGGTAAGCGGGTGCTGGGCTATGTGCAGGCAATTTTGACGGCCAGCGAACGTCTTGATGAGGCAGCAATTTCGCTGTCGGGTGAAACGGAAGCGCGTCTGACCTTCGTTTTGTCTGACACGCTGCATCCGGATGTGCTGGAAGAATTGATGGTGCAGTTTGACCACAAGTTTCCCCATACCGAGTTTGAATGTCTGATTGGCGAAGATGAAGACGTTATCGATCTGCTGCAAAAAGGACGTGCTCAGGTTGGGTTGATCGAAGCGCGGGAGGATTACCCGACCGACATGGGCGTCACGCGTCTGCCGATGCAAACCTGGATGGGATTATACGTTGCGGCATCACATCCACTGGCGACTCAAGAAAAAATGCAGTGGGAACAGCTACATACCTGGCGAGAGCTGCGGCTGAATACCTATCTGGAGAGCGGCACCAACGTGGCGCGCGGCCCCGTCTGGTCGGCGCCTAACTATTTGTTGCTGCTGAGTATGGCGGTGCAGGGATTCGGCTGGTGCGCGCTCCCTTGTGCGCTGGTGGAGGAGTTTGCGGCAGAAAAACCGCTGGTCCAATTGATGCTGCCCGGCTGGCCAAAGGCTATCTCTATCGATCTGCTGTGGAATAAGAAATCACCGCCTGGCGTGGCGGGAAGTTGGCTGCGCGACCATTTACAGCAGAGTGGCGTTCAGATGACCAATAAATGATACGAATTTCCTTTGTGATAAAAATCACCGTTTTTAAACAACCTTGATAACTCTTTTTAACAATCATCTACTATTGCGGTGTTATTTTGCGCTGAGGTGGTGATGAAAGAGGTTGTGATAGTCGGGGCGTTACGGACACCGATCGGCTGCTTCCAGGGGACGCTGGCGCGCCACTCTGCCGTTGAATTAGGTAGCATGGTAGTCAGGGCGTTACTGGAGCGCACGGGCGTGGACGTTCACGCTGTGGATGAAGTGATCCTCGGGCAAGTGCTTACCGCAGGTGCCGGGCAAAACCCGGCGCGTCAGTCCGCCATCAATGGTGGGCTACCCAATACCGTCTCCGCCATCACCATTAACGATGTCTGCGGCTCGGGTCTGAAAGCGCTGCATCTGGCGACCCAGGCTATCCAGTGCGGCGAAGCCGACATTGTCATTGCGGGCGGACAAGAGAATATGAGCCGTGCGCCGCATGTCCTTACTGATAGCCGTACCGGCGCACAGTTGGGCAACAGTCAACTGGTCGACAGCCTGGTGCATGATGGCCTGTGGGACGCTTTCAACGATTACCATATGGGCGTTACCGCGGAAAATCTGGCGCGGGAATATGGCATCAGCCGTGAACTGCAGGATGCCTACGCACTGCATTCGCAGCACAAGGCGCGGATGGCAATTGACGCCGGGCGCTTTAAAGATGAAATCGTGCCGGTGGTAACGCAGCGTAATGGGCAATCGTTCGTGGTGGATACCGACGAACAGCCGCGCACCGATGCCAGCGCAGAAGGGCTGGCGCGTCTGGATCCGACCTTCGACAGGCTCGGTTCAGTAACCGCGGGCAACGCGTCATCTATCAATGATGGCGCCGCTGCGGTGATGATGATGAGCGAGGCTAAGGCCCTGGAGCTGAATTTGCCGGTGCTGGCCCGCATTCGTGCCTTTGCCAGCGTCGGGGTCGATCCCGCCCTCATGGGAATTGCGCCGGTGTACGCGACGCGCCGTTGCCTTGAGCGTGTGGGCTGGCAACTGGCTGATGTTGATCTTATCGAGGCCAACGAAGCCTTTGCCGCACAGGCATTGTCCGTTGGAAAAATGCTGGAGTGGGATGAACGGCGAGTGAATGTGAACGGCGGAGCCATTGCGCTTGGTCATCCGATTGGCGCATCTGGCTGCCGTATTCTGGTTTCACTGGTGCATGAAATGGTGAAGCGTCGGGCGCACAAGGGCCTGGCAACGTTATGTATCGGCGGTGGTCAGGGCGTGGCGCTCGCTATCGAGCGAGATTAACCACCCGAAGTTTTCTCTGCTTAAACGCCTTTCCCGCTGTATATCCCCTGCATCTATAAAAAAGCCCTCCAACAGGAGGGCAAGGCCAGTTACAGAAACATACACTCTAAACTCTGCTAACGTATCAAAACGGTGTTTCATTTCATGTGATTAACAGCGCACTTTGTTAGAAAAGGTGTGTGAACGGCGTGTGAGGCTGGCTGTATTTTCAATGTCTTATCCCAACCCCTCATGAACTACTCTTGTTTGTTTTTATCTATCTAATTGTTTTAAATGATTTTATTGAAACCATTCCCGCGATTTATATGCGCTAGCGTGATCGCAATTACACTTTTGATAATAAGATGCAGAAAAAGTGAAACGTTGTTTTATTTGTAATTGAAAACCCATTCCGGGAGGGATATCATGAGCGCATAAGATAAAACGGAACAGCGTTTTGCTATTCGTTTAAGCATTCACGGTCAATTTATCACTGGAGGTAAATGTGGACGTAAGACAAAGCATCCATAGTGCGCATGCGAAAACCCTGGACACTCAGGAGCTACGTAATGAGTTTTTGGTCGAAGAAGTGTTTGTCGCAGATGAATACACCATGGTCTACAGCCACATTGACCGCATCATTGTTGGCGGCATTATGCCAGTGGCCAAAACCGTCTCTGTGGGTGGCGAAGTCGGCAAACAGCTGGGCGTAACCTACTTCCTCGAGCGTCGTGAGCTGGGTGTGATTAACATCGGTGGCCCGGGCACGATTACCGTTGACGGCCAGTGCTATGAAATTGGTCATCGTGACGCGCTGTACGTCGGGAAAGGGGCCAAAGAAGTGGTATTCGCCAGCATCGATACGGCGAAACCAGCGAAGTTTTACTATAACTGCGCGCCGGCCCACACGACTTATCCCACCAGAAAAGTCACGCCAGCAGACGTTGCGCCAGTAACGCTGGGCGATGACCTCACCAGTAACCGTCGTACCATCAACAAATATTTTGTGCCGGATGTGCTGGAAACCTGCCAGTTGAGTATGGGTCTGACCGAACTGGCGCCGGGTAACCTGTGGAACACCATGCCGTGTCATACCCATGAACGTCGTATGGAAGTCTATTTCTATTTCAATATGGAAGAAGATACCTGCGTCTTCCACATGATGGGGCAGCCTCAGGAAACGCGTCATATTGTGATGCACAACGAGCAGGCGGTGATTTCGCCAAGCTGGTCAATTCACTCCGGCGTTGGCACAAAAGCTTATACGTTCATTTGGGGCATGGTCGGCGAAAACCAGGTCTTTGATGATATGGACCATGTAGCGGTCAAAGATCTGCGCTAGTTGCGGGCGATAGCCGTGCCTGCTGCGGCGGGCATTATAAAAAATTAAGGATTTACAATGATTTTGAATGCATTCTCTCTTGAAGGTAAGGTCGCCGTTGTGACCGGTTGTGACACTGGCCTGGGTCAGGGTATGGCGTTGGGTTTGGCTGAAGCGGGCTGCGATATCGTGGGGGTCAACATCGTTGAACCGACGGAAACTATCGAACGCGTGACCGCGCTGGGGCGCCGTTTCTTAAGTCTGACCGCCGACCTGCGTCAAATTGACGGCATTCCGGCGCTGCTGGAGCGCGCAGTGGCAGAATTCGGTCATATCGATATTCTGGTCAACAACGCAGGTCTTATCCGTCGTGACGATGCGATCGACTTCAGCGAAAAAGACTGGGACGACGTGATGAACCTGAACATTAAGAGCGTGTTCTTTATGTCTCAGGCCGCGGCGAAGCACTTTATCGCTCAGGGTAACGGCGGCAAAATTATCAACATCGCCTCTATGCTTTCTTTCCAGGGCGGGATCCGCGTGCCGTCTTACACCGCGTCTAAAAGCGGCGTAATGGGCGTCACCCGCCTGATGGCGAACGAGTGGGCCAAACATAACATCAACGTCAACGCAATTGCGCCGGGTTACATGGCGACGAACAATACTCAACAGCTGCGCGCTGATGAGCAGCGTAGCGCAGAAATTCTCGATCGTATCCCGGCGGGTCGTTGGGGTCTGCCGAGTGACCTGATGGGGCCGATTGTGTTCCTGGCATCCAGCGCATCTGACTATATCAACGGCTATACCGTTGCGGTAGACGGCGGCTGGCTGGCGCGTTAATCTGCTTTCCAGAACCGACAAACCCTGCCCTTTGGCAGGGTTTGTCGGTTAAACATAAGGTGAATGTAGCAATACACCGGAGGCGACATATTCATTCCCTCTGGAACAACATTATGCCGCCAGGCAGATTACGAACAGATAAAATTACGCAGGCAGAAAATCTTCGCGCATGGGCGTAAAGGTATCCAGTAGCGTTCCCGGTTTTAAACAGACGCAGCCATGCATAATGTTGGGCTGTTTATATAGGGTATCGCCTGCCCTAACGACATGCATTTCTTCGCCGATGGTAAATTCAAACTCCCCAGACAAAACGTAAGTCAGCTGCTCATGCGGATGATTGTGCATCGGGCCAATCGCGCCTTGCTCGAAGTTCACCTCAACCGCCATCATTTTACCGTCGTGAGCAAGAATACGTCGGGTAACGCCATTGCCCAGATCTTCAAGGGTGGTCTCTTTATGAAAAATAAACATCTGGCCTTCCAGTAATTAAAACAATGTTTCATTAAACCTATATCAGAAAATTAAAAAAAGAAATGCACGCCAACAGATGTGGAAAGTTGATCACATCTTTGGTTCACTGGAGAGATAACAACAAATCAGGGGAAATGATGAAAACGATCGGTCTGTTAGGCGGTATGAGCTGGGAATCCACCATTCCTTATTATCGACTCATTAATGAAGGGGTAAAACAGCGTCTGGGTGGCCTGCACTCGGCGCAGATTCTGTTGCACAGCGTAGATTTTCACGAGATCGAAGCCTGTCAGTCTGGCGGTGACTGGCAGCGAGCTGGGGAGATCCTCGCGCAGGCCGCCGCAGGGCTTCAGCAAGCCGGAGCGGAAGGGATTGTGCTGTGTACCAACACCATGCACAAAGTTGCTGAGGCGATTGAAACCGCCTGTGACGTGCCGTTCCTGCATATTGCCGATGCGACGGGTCGGGCCATACAAAAACAGCAGATGAGCAACGTGGCGCTACTGGGTACGCGCTACACCATGGAGCAGGATTTTTACCGCGGACGTCTACAGACTGAATTTGGTATTAGCACGCTTATTCCTGAGGCTGATGATCGTCAGAAAATAAACCAGATTATTTTCGACGAGCTGTGCCTCGGTGAGTTCAGCAACGCTTCCCGCGACTACTACCTGAGCGTAATTGATCAGTTGGCTAAACAGGGCGCTCAAGGGGTTATCTTTGGCTGTACCGAGATTGGTCTGCTGGTTCCAGCCGAGCTAAGTCCATTACCGGTTTTCGACACCGCGGCAATCCATGCGCAAGATGCGGTGGCGTTTATGCTTTCGTCTGTGGATACAAAATAGCCTCCAGCGGATCGATAAGTCTCGGGAGATGGGCTTGCAGATGCGCCGTAAAAGCATCGACCAGCGCCGAGGCAGGGCGATGAAGTGGGTGGATCAGGCTGACCGTAAAGGGTACCGAAATACTGAAGCGGCGGATAACCACTCCGCTGCTGGCATAATCCAGCGCGGTCAGTGGGTTTACCACCGAGATCCCCACGCCCGCCCGCACCATTGCACAAATTGAAGCGGCGCTGTGGGTTTCAATCACCATGCGGCGCTTCACCTGATGTTCGTTAAACAGGGTGTCCAATAGCTGACGGTAACTGTCGGTCCGCGACAGGCTGATATAGTTCTCTCCCTGAAAATCCTGCGGCGTTAATACCGCTTTCTCGGTCAGCGGATGCCCCTGCGGCAGTACACACACTTCATCCAGCGCCAGCAATTCGGTGCGTTTCGTTCCGGCTGGCGTATGCAGCGTTTCCGTTAACCCCAGATCGTGGCGCTGCGCCGACAGCCACTCTTCCAACAGTGGTGACTCCTGCGGCACGATCTGAATGTTGACCTGCGGATAGCGCGCGAGAAATGGCTGCAGCAGCGGTGGTAAAAAGGACTGCGAAAATACCGGCAGGCAAACAATCGACAATTCACCTTGACGAAATTCGCGCAGGCTTTCGGCGGCGCTCACAATTCTGTCCAGGCCGTACCACGAACGTTGTACCTCTTCAAACAGACGTAAGCCTTGCACGGTTGGATGCAGTCGGCCACGCGTGCGTTCAAACAGCGTTAATCCCAGGACTTTTTCGAATCGGGCCAGTTCCCGACTGACGGTGGGCTGCGAGGTATGTAGCATGCGCGCGGCTTCCGTCAGATTACCAGCGGTCATGATGGCGTGAAAAATTTCAATGTGGCGCAGGTTAACCGCGGGCATAGGCAATCCTCGAATGAGCTAATCCATATCATTTTTGCATAGACTCACGATAAAACGATATTTTTTATTCTTTTTGGGCTGTGGCGTAATCATAAAAAAGCCAATACCGGAGCACACCATGCCACGCCCACTCAACAACACAGACACTGACCTGACCGCCGACAACCTGTTGCGCCTGCCTGCCGAATTCGGCTGCCCGGTGTGGGTCTATGATGCGCAGATTATTCGCGCGCAGATTGCCAAACTGAGTCAGTTTGACGTGGTGCGTTTTGCCCAGAAGGCATGTTCGAATATTCATATTTTGCGCCTGATGCGCGAGCAGGGCGTGAAGGTCGATTCCGTCTCGCTTGGCGAAATTGAACGCGCGCTGGCGGCAGGTTTTGTACCTGGCAAAGATGAGATTGTCTTTACCGCCGATATGATTGATGAAGCGACGCTCGCCCGGGTGCATGAATTGAGCATTCCGGTAAATGCCGGGTCGGTCGATATGCTGGAACAACTGGGCCAGCTCTCGCCGGGCCATCGCGTCTGGCTCCGCGTAAACCCTGGCTTTGGGCATGGACACAGTCAGAAAACCAATACCGGGGGAGAGAACAGCAAGCACGGCATCTGGTACAGCGATCTTCCGGCGGCGCTGGAGGTAATTCAGCGCTATAAGCTGAAGCTGGTAGGTATTCATATGCATATCGGCTCTGGCGTGGACTACGCGCATCTGGAGCAGGTGTGCGGCGCGATGGTGCGTCAGGTGGTGGAATTTGGTCAGGATCTGGAGGCGATCTCCGCAGGCGGCGGTTTATCAATCCCGTATCGCGAAGGTGAGGAGGCGATCGACACCGATCACTATTTTGGATTGTGGAACGCCGCGCGCGATAGTATTGCGCGTCATCTGGGTCATGCCGTCAAACTGGAGATCGAACCAGGGCGTTTCCTGGTCGCGGAAGCTGGTGTGTTAGTGGCGCAGGTGCGCAGCGTAAAAGAGATGGGCAGCCGTCACTTTGTGCTGATCGATGCGGGCTTCAACGATCTGATGCGCCCGGCCATGTACGGTAGCTATCACCATATCTCCGCGCTGGCGGGAGATGGTCGTTCTCTGCAACAAACTCCTCAACGAGAGACCGTGGTGGCCGGACCGCTGTGCGAATCAGGCGACGTGTTTACCCAGCAGGAAGGCGGAAATGTGGAAACCCGTCTGTTGCCTGCGGTGGTGCCGGGTGATTATCTGGTTTTGCATGATACCGGGGCGTACGGAGCGTCAATGTCGTCAAACTACAATAGCCGCCCGCTGCTACCGGAGGTCTTGTTTGATAACGGCGTGGCGCGACTGATTCGTCGTCGCCAGACCATTGATGAGCTGTTAGCGCTGGAATTAATCTGAGTAAAGCTGGCCGGATAAGGTGCTTGCGTCGCCATCCGGCTCTTTTTCATATTACTTAAAGTACGGTCCGAGCGTTACTGAGTCACGTAATACCAGTTTGCCGGTAAACGGAGGGATCGGCTCCACGCTCTCACCGTTGGCCAGACGTATAGCCTGGTCGATTGCCGTGGTTATCATGGTATCAATCGGCAGATAAACGGTAGATAACCCCGGTTCCAGCCATTTGGCGCTGGGCGCATCATCAAAACCAAACAGCGAGACGTCCGTCGGGATCCTCAGTCCGGCCTGATGTAACGCTTTTGATGCACCTAATGCCATGTCATCGTTACAGGCGAACAGGGCGCTGAATTTCACCCCTTCCTCCAGCAGTTCTCGACAGGCTTCATAGCCTCGCGTCATCGTGGAGTCGCCGTATTTAACCTTATCAGGATCCCAGGGAATACCGTTTTTTTCCAGAGCCTTACGATACCCCATCAGGCGGGATTTACCGGTTGGCGTATGGCCTGGCACGGTGATACAAGCAATATCGCTGTGCCCCTGTGAGATCAGATAATTGACCGCCTGATACGCCGCGTCTTCCTGCTCAAAGAAAATCGCGCGATCGCGGGCCTGACTGACATCACGGTTGATGACCAGCAAGGGCATCGCAATGCTGTTCATCAGCGACATAATCGCCTTTTCACTCATATAGCGGGTATAGAGAATAATGGCGTCGCACTGCCTGTCGGCCAGCATTTGCACGGCTTCCTGCTCACGCTCCGGCGTGTCGTGACCATCGGTGACGATCAACTGCTTGCCGTGAGACTCCGTCTGGCGCGAGGCCTGTTGCAGCAGGCGGCCAAAGTAGAATCCATCAAATGTGGAAACCACCAGACCAATGCTGTTGCTGGTGCGATTCGCTAAAGAGCGCGCTAAAAAGTTGGGCCGATAATCGAGTGCCTGCATGGCCTTGAACACTTTCTGGCGTGTGCTCTCTTTTACCTGACCCGTTCCATTTAGTACGCGCGAAACGGTCGCTTTTGAGACGCCTGCGTGTCGTGAAACGTCCAACATCGTAGTCATGACGCAATCCTGGTTAATCGTTTGACGATGAGTTCCCCGGCTCTGTCAGCGCCGAAACGGAATGGCGACGCACCAGAGTTGGGTTAAAGACGTGGGTAATTTCAGGTGCGGGTCGCTTCTCCGCCAGCGCGAGCGCCAGTTCGGCGGCCTGGGTTGCCATCGTCACGATGGGATAGCGTACCGTGGTCAGACGTGGGCGCACATAGCGGGAAATCAGCACATCATCAAAGCCAATCAGCGAGATTTCTCCCGGCACATCAATGCCGTTATCATTCAATACGCCCATGGCGCCAGCCGCCATTGAGTCGTTGTAGCAGGCTACCGCAGTGAAGTTTTTGCCACGACCAAGTAACTCAGTCATGGCCTGTTCACCACCGCTTTCATCCGGTTCGCCGAACGTCACCAGTCGATCGCTTACCGGTATATTGCTCTCCGCCAGCGCGTCGTAATAGCCTTGCAGACGATCTTCCGCATCAGAAATACTGTGATTGGAACACAGGTAGCCAATGCGCGTATGGCCCTGTTGAATAAGGTGTCGGGTAGCGAGCCACGCGCCGAAACGGTCATCGAGGGCAACGCAGCGTTGTTCGAATCCCGGCAGAATTCGGTTAATCAATACCATGCCGGGGATTTGCTTCATTAATGAAGCCAAATCCGCATCCGGGATGATTTTGGCATGGACAACAAGGGCCGCGCAGCGGTGGCGAATGAGCTGTTCAATCGCCTGACGTTCCTTCTGTTCATTATGGTAGCCGTTGCCAATCAGCAAAAAATTCCCGGTGTTATAGGCCACCTGCTCGACAGCTTTAACCATTGCCCCAAAGAATGGATCGGACACATCACCAACGACCAGTCCGATGGTTTCAGTGGATTGTTGCGCCAGTGCACGCGCATTGGCATTGGGGTGGTAGCTGAGTGATTCCATTGCACTCGTTACGGCCAGACGCGATGCTTCGCTGGCTTTGGGGGAATCATTGATCACTCGAGAAACGGTGGCGACTGATACACCAGCTAGTCGGGCTACATCCTTTATGGTCGCCATGATAGTACCTGTTGTGGGTAAACGCTTACATTCCGTCAGTGTTACGGAAAATGGCTGGCTGTTCAAGCAGATTGCCCGTCAGGACCTCGCAAATGTGAGCGCGCGCGAGCGAAGTAAGACAGAAAATAGAAAATGCTAATTTTTGCTTACACTTTGCGATGTGCTGTTGCGATTGTTCGCTGGTGGGAGAACTGAGCGGATTGCTAAAGTTGGGATCCCAGAGGTATTGATAGGTGAAATCAACTTTCGGGTTGATCACTAGAATTACACCAGCCTGCGCAGATGCGCAGGTTTTTTTTGCCTTCAGCCTATCTGTAACAGTAACCGATAATTTACACAACTCGTTGCATTTGGGTTCATTCCTTTGCGTTTTCGTACTGGCGTATCTGGCTGCTGACGACCACAATCAAGATCCCAGAGGTATTGATTGGTGAGATTATTCGGTACGCACTTCGTACCTGTCTCTTGCACCGACCTGCGCGGATGCGCAGGTTTTTTTTCGGACTGTATTTACCTGTTTACCTGTCGCGCCCATTCCCCAACTCGTATACTCTCCCACCATTAATGTTTCTATAATTAATGGCACAGGGAGTTGAGATGCTATTTGGCTTTTTTCGTAATCTGTTTCGCGTGCTTTTCCGCGTTCGCGTCACGGGCAATGTCAGCGCGCTACAGGGAGAACGCGTTCTAATCACTCCCAACCATGTCTCATTTATAGACGGCATCCTACTGGCGCTATTTTTACCGATTCGTCCCGTCTTCGCCGTTTACACCTCGATCAGCCAGCAATGGTATATGCGCTGGCTAACCCCGCTGATTGACTTTGTGCCGTTAGACCCAACCAAACCGATGTCGATTAAGCATCTGGTCCGTCTGGTCGAGCAGGGCCGTCCGGTGGTGATTTTTCCCGAAGGACGCATTTCGACCACCGGTTCGTTGATGAAAATATATGACGGTGCCGGGTTTGTCGCCGCGAAGTCGGGAGCGACGGTCGTTCCTGTCCGCATTGAGGGAGCAGAGCTTTCCCACTTCAGCCGCCTGAAAGGTCTGGTTAAACAGCGATTCTTCCCGCGTATCCAACTGCACATTCTACCGCCGACTCAAATGCCAATGCCGGAAGCCCCGCGAGCTCGCGATCGCCGCAAAATCGCCGGTGAAATGCTGCATCAAATTATGATGGAAGCACGCATGGCTGTACGCCCGCGTGAAACGCTATACGAGTCGCTGCTGGCGGCAAAATACCGTTTTGGCGCGGGCAAAAACTGCATTGAAGATGTTAACTTTACGCCGGACAGCTACCGCAAACTGCTGACTAAGACGCTCTTTGTGGCCCGTATTCTGGAAAAATACAGCGCCGAAGGTGAAAAAATCGGCCTGATGCTGCCAAATGCGGGGATCAGCGCGGCGGTAATTTTTGGTGCCATTGCGCGTCGACGCATTCCGGCCATGATGAACTACACGGCGGGCGTGAAAGGGTTAACCAGCGCCATTACTGCGTCTGAAATCAAAACGATCTTCACTTCCCGACAGTTTCTCGATAAAGGCAAACTCTGGCATCTACCGGAACAGCTCACCCAGGTACGCTGGGTTTATCTGGAAGATTTAAAAGCCGATGTGACGTTGAGCGATAAGCTGTGGATTTTCTCACATCTGCTGGCACCGCATCTGGCGCAGGTGAAACAGCAGCCGGAAGAGGCTGCGGTGATCCTCTTTACGTCTGGTTCGGAAGGCCATCCGAAAGGCGTGGTCCACAGCCACAAGAGTATTCTGGCGAACGTTGAGCAGATTAAAACAATTGCCGATTTCACCGCCGATGACCGCTTTATGTCGGCACTGCCGCTGTTCCACTCCTTTGGCCTGACGGTGGGATTATTCACGCCGCTACTGACCGGTGCGGAAGTGTTTCTTTATCCCAGCCCGCTTCATTACCGCATTGTGCCGGAGCTGGTATACGACCGGAACTGCACCGTGTTGTTTGGTACTTCAACGTTCCTCGGCAACTATGCGCGTTTCGCGCATCCGTACGATTTCCACCGCCTGCGCTATGTGGTGGCAGGCGCGGAAAAACTGCAAGACAGCACAAAACAGCTATGGCAGGAGAAATTTGGCCTGCGCGTCCTTGAAGGCTATGGCGTGACGGAATGTGCGCCGGTTGTGTCGATCAATGTGCCGATGGCGGCAAAATCAGGAACGGTAGGGCGCATCTTGCCTGGCATGGATGCCCGACTGCTGGCTGTTCCGGGTATTGAGGATGGTGGGCGTTTGCAACTGAAAGGCCCGAATATTATGAGCGGCTATTTGCGCGTCGAAAAACCTGGCGTGCTGGAAGTGCCGACGGCAGAAAATGCGCAGGGTGAGATTGAGCGCGGCTGGTATGACACCGGAGACATCGTCCGCTTTGATGAAAACGGCTTTGTACAGATCCTGGGGCGCGCCAAGCGTTTTGCTAAAATTGCCGGAGAGATGGTCTCGCTGGAAATGGTTGAGCAACTGGCATTGGCGGTATCTGCAGACAAAATGCACGCCACGGCGATCAAGAGCGATGCCAGCAAAGGTGAGGCGCTGGTGCTGTTCACTACCGACAGCGAACTCACACGTGAAAAACTACAGCAGTATGCGCGAGCGCATGGCGTGCCTGAACTTGCCGTACCGCGTGATATTCGCCACCTGAAGCAACTCCCATTACTCGGCAGCGGTAAGCCGGATTTTGTTACGCTGAAAAGCTGGGTCGATGAGCCGGAAAAACAACATGATTGAGTCAGCGCACACTAACACTTCAATCTGGTCCAAAGGGATGATGTCCGTCATCGCCGCGCAGTTTCTGTCGGCGTTTGGCGATAACGCACTGCTGTTCGCCACGCTGGCGCTGCTGAAGGAACAATTTTATCCGGACTGGAGCCAGCCAATCCTGCAAATGGTGTTTGTGGGCGCTTACATCCTGTTTGCGCCATTTGTTGGACAGGTGGCGGATAGCTTTGCCAAAGGCAGAGTGATGATGTTCGCGAACGCCCTGAAACTGCTGGGCGCGGCGAGTATTTGCTTCGGCATTAATCCGTTTCTCGGGTATACGCTGGTGGGGATTGGCGCGGCCGCGTACTCACCGGCCAAGTATGGCATTCTCGGTGAATTGACCACCGGTGACAAACTGGTGAAAGCCAACGGCCTGATGGAAGCCTCCACTATCGCCGCGATTTTGCTCGGTTCTGTCGCTGGTGGCGTTCTGGCCGACTGGCATGTGATTGCCGCGCTTTCTGCCTGTGCGCTGGCCTATGCTGGCGCCGTGGTGGCTAACCTGTACATCCCGAAACTGGCCGCGGCTCGTCCTGGCCAATCCTGGCATCTGGGGAAAATGACGCGCAGTTTCTTCTGCGCCGCTTCTTCGCTGTGGCGCAACGGTGAAACACGTTTTTCGTTGGTCGGAACCAGCCTTTTTTGGGGCGCGGGCGTCACGCTGCGTTTTCTGCTGGTGCTGTGGGTTCCGGTGGCGCTCGGCATCACCGATAACGCTACGCCGACCTACCTCAATGCTATGGTAGCGATTGGGATTGTCGTAGGCGCGGGGGCGGCAGCGAAGCTGGTGACGCTGGAAACCGTGTCGCGCTGTATGCCAGCGGGGATCCTGATTGGCGTCGTGGTGCTGATTTTCTCACTTCAGCATGCGCTGCTTCCGGCTTACGCGTTGCTGATGCTTATCGGCGTGTCAGGTGGCTTCTTTGTGGTACCGCTGAATGCGTTGCTGCAGGAGCGGGGCAAGAAAAGCGTTGGTGCGGGTAATGCGATCGCGGTGCAAAACCTGGGCGAAAACAGCGCGATGCTGCTGATGCTTGGGATTTACTCACTGGCAGTGCTGGTGGGGATCCCGGCGGTAGCGATTGGTATTGGATTCGGTGCGCTGTTTGCGCTGGCGATTGCGGCGCTGTGGATTTGGCAGCGCCGCCAGCCTGGTACGAGATGAATGAACAATGAATGTGCCGGATGGCAGCGTCGCCTTATCTGGCCTACAGAGAGCAGCAATTTGTAGGTCTGATAAGCGTAGCGCCATCAGGCACTAACCGTCACGGTGCAGGATAGGTATATACCTGATGCACCGCTTCAATCTCTGCCAGTACTTCTTCGCTCAACTCCAGATGCAGGCTTTCAACGTTGGTTTTTAGCTGCTCCATCGTCGTGGCTCCCAGCAGGGTGCTGGCGACAAACGGCTGACGACGCACGAATGCCAACGCCATTTGCGCAGGATCCAGATTATGGCGTTTCGCGATATCCACATAGGCTGCAACGGCTTTTTGCGTTTGCTCGCCGCTGTAACGTGTGAAACGGCTAAACAGCGTATTGCGTGCACCGGCTGGCTTCGCGCCGTTCAGGTATTTACCGGTTAATGTACCGAAGCCAAGGCAAGAGTAGGCCAGCAGTTCAACGCCTTCATACTGGCTCACTTCCGCCAGTCCAACCTCATAGCTGCGATTCAGCAGGCTGTAGGGGTTCTGAATGGTGGCGATGCGCGGCAGATCGTGTTTGTCTGCCAGGTGCAGGTAGCGCATCACGCCAAACGCGGTTTCATTGGACACGCCGATGTAGCGAATTTTCCCCGCGCGCTGAAACTCTGCCAGCGCGTCCAGCGTATCCAGCAGCGAAACGACTGGCGCAGAGTCCGTCCAGCTGTAGCCTAACTTACCAAAGCAGTTGGTCGGGCGCTGCGGCCAGTGAACCTGATACAGATCCAGGTAATCGGTTTGCAGTCTTTTCAGGCTGTCGTGCAGCGCTTCACGGATATTTTTACGGTCCAGCGCCTGATTCGGTCGAATACCGCTGTCGTTGTTACGTGAAGGTCCACTCACCTTAGAAGCAACGATTAGCTTTTCACGGCTGCCGTGTTTGGCGAGCCAGTTACCTACGTAGGTTTCGGTGAGACCCTGGGTTTCAGGACGCGGCGGTACCGGATACATCTCGGCAACGTCGATCAAATTTATGCCTTGTTCTACGGCATAATCGAGCTGTGCATGTGCGTCGGCTTCGCTGTTTTGTTCACCAAACGTCATTGTGCCCAGCCCCAGTGTACTGACTTCAAGCGAGCTGTGGGGTATACGGTGATATTGCATAGCCGTTTCCTTTTTATAATCACGACATAAGGATTATAAAAATGGCTGAGGGAAGAGAAAAAGGGAAGTAAAATTGTTAAGGCCAGCGCGCTGCTGACCTCAACCATCAGCGTTCAATGATTTGAGACACATCATCGCGATTAATCTGCATCGCATTGCCTTGCTGGTCGTGATAGCTCACCAGACCGGTATCATCGTCAATTTCTGGTTTTCCATCGGTCAGGATCATTCGACCATCTTTTGTCGCCATTACATAATCACTGCTGCATCCGGAAACGGCAAAAGCCAGTCCTACGGCGGAAATCAAAACTGCCCATTTTTTCATCTGCTTATCCTCACATGGCCTGCATCTGACAATAGTTTAGTAATAACGCGAAGTTGTGCATGGCGAAAGCAGTAAAATCTTAAACTGTGAGAAGAGGTAGGTGTGGCGCGCATTCGCTCCCCGTGCGGGGAGCGATGGATTTCATCAGAGCGGATTTTTTTTATTACGCCACAGGTTCAGGGTCTCTACCGCAATAGAGAAGAACATGGCGAAATAGATATATCCTTTCGGAACGTGGACGTCGAAACTTTCCAGAATTAGCGTGAAACCGACCAGAATCAGGAACGAGAGCGCCAGCATTTTTACCGAAGGATGGCGGTCGACAAAATCGCCAATCGGGCGTGCAGCAAACATCATCACACCCACGGCAATCACCACTGCCGCCATCATGATAAACAGATGATCGGACAAGCCTACCGCAGTAATCACGGAATCCAGGCTGAAGATAATGTCTAACAACATGATCTGCACAATCGCGCCCAGAAAAGAGGAAACGCGGGTTTTCAGCCCCTCTTCCTCACCTTCAATGGATTCGTGGATCTCCTTACTGGCTTTCCAGATCAGGAACAATCCCCCCAGTAGAAGGATCAGGTCGCGCGCTGATATTGCCTCGCCAAACACTTCGAATAGCGGGTTTGTCAGACGCGTTACCCAGGCGATAGAGGCCAGTAGTGCCAGACGCATGATCATCGCCGCCGCAAGCCCAATACGTCGGGCATGATTGCGTTGCGCTGTCGGGAGTTTGGCTACAACCAGAGAGAGGAAAATAATATTGTCGATCCCAAGAACGATCTCCAGCAGCGTCAGCGTACCGAGCGCAAGCCAGGCGTTAGGATCGGTTATCCATGCAAATAACATCGAACAAAGTCCTGCCAAAAAAAAGAAGCGGTAATTATAGGCCCGTAACGCGGCGGGTGAAAGACCGGACGGTGCCTATTGCGCCTGGAACAAGAAATGTCGCTCAAGCAATGCGCGCGTGAAGTTCTTTTTCAAGTAAAAACCGCGTGGTAGGGTCAGGATGGGTTCGCCATGGGCGCCAATGGCCTCGGTAAGCGCTCGGGCGTTGGCGGCTTTAGGACGCAGCTGTAGCACTTCCCCATGGCGGGCAGTGATGCGTTCGACGTGGCCTAACACAATCATATCCATCAACTCTTCCCAGTCCAGACGCAATTGCCGGTCTTCTTCTTCATTCGGGCTCCACAGCAGGGGAGAACCGACGCGGCGCTCAGCCAGCGGGATGCTGCGTTCGCCTTCTACCGGGATCCACAGAACGCGTTTAAGTTTGTGCCGCACATGGCTGGTTTCCCAGGTAACGCCGGTATTGCCGGTTAACGGTGCCACGCACACAAAGGTGGTTTCCAGCGGTCTGCCAAGGCTATCCACTGGGATTGTTTTCAGCTCCACGCCCAGCGCCGCAAAATCCTGTTCCGGTTTGCTGCCCGCACTGGCGCCAAGCCAGATTTCCAGTAGTACGCCAATCCAGCCTTTATCGCGCTTGAGATCCTTGGGTGCGACGAGTCCCGCCATTGCCGCCAACTCTCCCAGCGCGTAGCCCGAAAGCTGCCGTGCCTGACTCAACAACTGGGCTTCAGATTCAGGGGGAGAAAGCAGCGGATGGAGTTCTGACATCGGGTTAACCCTTAGGTGAAAAAATGAGCAAAGATTTTATACCGTGTGGACAGAGTTTATCTTTTTCCACATGCTTTATTCAATTCTATGATTTATATTGGTTTTTAGATTCACATACGCAGAGTTGCGCAACAGCGAAGCGGGTTTTCCAATTCTGGTCACTGACAATGAACAGGATCTTACACCATGTTATCCACAGAAAGATGGGATAACTGTGAAAAACCCCCACTACTGTTTCAATTTACAGCCTTGACGTGCGACGAAAATCGAATTTTCACACAAATTGTGCCTAACTTATTGGCATAATCTGTGGATAAAACCAACGCTGGTCGATCTTTCATCAGCCTGAAGATCGTGTGCGTGATATACGTCACGTTTCTATGGGTTTATTTGCGCTGAACGGTTTTAACTTTATGAATATAGAAGACTATTTTTGATATGTGACGAATGTCTTATTCGGACTGTTCTGGGTTTTCCCATAGTAATTCCGTACTTCTTCACAACTATATCCACAGAAAAGGTGAATAAAATCGCCTTGCTTGCCCTTCTTCTGTTTATAACTCCGCCCTTAGCTGTGAGTTATTCAATTGTTATTAGAGTATCGCGCCCTTAACAGAGTGGTTTACCGCCTCTCTGGAGTGTGAAACAATCGTTTGTATATAAGGTTTATATTGAGGTAGTCCGGTGATTGATGACGATGGCTACCGCCCGAATGTAGGGATAGTAATTTGTAACCGCCAGGGGCAGGTCATGTGGGCCCGGCGATTTGGTCAGCACTCCTGGCAATTCCCGCAAGGTGGGATAAATGCAGGAGAGACAGCAGAGCAGGCGATGTACCGGGAACTCTTTGAAGAAGTGGGTCTCAGTCGTAAAGATGTACGGATCCTTGCTTCTACTCGTAACTGGTTGCGTTACAAGTTACCGAAACGTTTGGTGCGTTGGGACACGAAGCCGGTTTGTATCGGCCAGAAACAAAAATGGTTTCTTCTGCAATTGGTCAGCAGCGATGCTGAAATCAATATGCAAACCAGCAGTACACCTGAGTTCGACGGCTGGCGCTGGGTGAGTTACTGGTATCCGGTTCGACAGGTGGTGTCATTTAAACGCGATGTCTATCGCAGGGTGATGAAAGAATTCGCAAGTGTTGTCATGGCGCTTCAGGAGAGCACTCCTAAGCCGCAAAGCGCACCTGCGTACAGACGTAAAAGAGGTTAAGCTACGCAAATTATGCTCACCCGCCTGCGCGAAATAGTCGAAAAGGTGGCCAGTGCTCCGCGTCTGAATGAAGCGCTGAATATTCTGGTTACCGACATCTGTCTTGCGATGGATACAGAGGTCTGTTCGGTTTATTTGGCCGATCACGATCGACGTTGTTATTACCTCATGGCGACCCGGGGACTGAAGAAACCGCGTGGTCGTACTGTCGCACTCGCCTTTGATGAAGGTATCGTTGGCCTGGTTGGCAGGCTGGCGGAACCTATCAACCTCGCCGATGCGCAAAAACATCCCAGCTTTAAATACATCCCTTCGGTAAAAGAAGAGCGCTTTCGTGCGTTCTTAGGCGTACCGATTATTCAGCGCCGTCAGCTGTTAGGTGTGCTGGTGGTCCAGCAGCGCGAATTGCGCCAGTACGATGAAAGTGAAGAGTCTTTCCTCGTCACGCTCGCCACGCAAATGGCGGCGATTCTTTCGCAGTCGCAGCTTAACGCGCTGTTCGGCCAATACCGGCAAACGCGCATCCGCGCATTGCCCGCCGCCCCTGGTGTGGCAATAGCCGAAGGCTGGCAGGATGCGACGCTGCCGCTGATGGAGCAGGTCTATCAGGCTTCAACGCTGGATCCGGTGCTTGAGCGCGAGCGACTCACCGGTGCGCTGGAAGAGGCGGCGAATGAATTCCGCCGCTACAGCAAACGCTTTACCGCTGGGGCGCAAAAAGAAACGGCGGCGATTTTTGATCTCTACTCACACTTGCTTTCCGATACTCGTCTGCGCCGTGAGCTGTTTGCGGAAGTGGATAACGGTTCGGTGGCCGAGTGGGCCGTTAAAACGATCATTGAAAAGTTTGCCGAACAGTTTGCCGCGCTGAGTGATAACTACCTCAAAGAGCGGGCCGGAGATTTACGCGCGCTGGGCCAGCGTCTACTGTTCCATCTTGACGACTCGATCCAGGGGCCGAATACCTGGCCGGAACGTTTTGTGCTGGTGGCGGATGAGCTTTCCGCCACCACGCTGGCGGAACTTCCTCAGGACCGCTTAGTCGGTGTGGTTGTCCGGGACGGCGCGGCCAACTCTCATGCGGCTATTATGGTTCGTGCGCTGGGTATCCCTACCGTCATGGGGGCCGATATCCAGCCATCGGTGTTACACCGCCGTACGCTGGTAGTGGACGGTTATCGCGGTGAACTGCTGGTCGATCCAGAACCGGTATTGATCCAGGAATACCAACGTCTTATCAGTGAAGAAATTGAGCTGAGCCGCCTAGCGGAAGATGACGTCAACCAGCCAGCGCAGTTGAAAAGCGGCGAGCGTGTGAAGGTGATGCTCAATGCGGGCCTCAGCCCGGAGCATGAAGAGAAGCTGGGGAGCCGGATCGACGGCATTGGCCTGTATCGCACCGAAATCCCGTTCATGCTGCAAAGCGGTTTTCCTTCGGAAGAAGAACAGGTTGCGCAGTATCAGGGCATGCTGCAAATGTTTAACGACAAGCCGGTGACCCTGCGTACGCTGGATGTCGGTGCCGATAAACAACTGCCCTACATGCCGATCAGTGAAGAGAACCCGTGCCTTGGCTGGCGTGGCATTCGCATAACGCTCGATCAGCCGGAGATCTTTTTGATCCAGGTTCGGGCCATGCTGCGTGCCAACGCGGCAACCGGCAACCTGAGCATTTTGCTGCCGATGGTCACCAGCATTGATGAAGTGGACGAAGCGCGACGTTTGATTGAACGCGCCGGACGCGAAGTGGAAGATATGATCGGCTACGCGATCCCAAAACCGCGCATTGGCATCATGCTGGAAGTTCCGTCGATGGTGTTTATGCTGCCGCATCTGATAAACCGGATAGACTTTATCTCGGTCGGAACCAACGATCTCACCCAGTACAT
The DNA here is from genome assembly GCF_013783065.1 of Citrobacter sp. RHBSTW-00986. Classification (NCBI taxonomy): domain Bacteria; kingdom Pseudomonadati; phylum Pseudomonadota; class Gammaproteobacteria; order Enterobacterales; family Enterobacteriaceae; genus Citrobacter; species Citrobacter sp. RHBSTW-00986. Next base: position 986,611 of record NZ_CP056200.1, read on the forward strand.
TCTGGCTGTTGATCGTAACAATACGCGGGTGGCCAGCATTTATGACAGCCTGCATCCGGGTATGTTACGTGTGCTGGCGATGATTGCGCAGGAAGCCGAAAGAAGCGGTATCGATTTGCGATTGTGCGGTGAAATGGCGGGCGACCCGATGTGCGTGGCCATTCTGATCGGCCTGGGTTTTCGCCATTTGTCGATGAACGGTCGTTCCGTGGCTCGCGTTAAATATCTGCTGCGCCATATCGATTTTGATGAGGCGCAAACGCTGGCGCAACGCAGCCTGGAAGCACAGATGGCGACAGAAGTACGCCATCAGGTGGCGGCTTTTATGGAACGCCGTGGCATGGGGGGACTGATTCGCGGGGGATTGTGAATCGGGGGCTGGTAACAGTAGGTATACATATCTTTTAACTGTAATCGGCATCCGCTGCGATCCCCATGTGCTATCATTCGCACCTTTGGAGCGCCTGCATTATGCAGGCGCGCTTATCAATTGCTGTCTGACTTCAGCGAAATAACAAGAACTTGTGGTGACAGATGACCAGTAGCTATCTGCATTTTCCGGATTTCGATCCGGTCATTTTCTCAATCGGACCCGTCGCGCTTCACTGGTACGGCTTAATGTATTTGGTGGGGTTTATTTTTGCGATGTGGCTGGCGACGCGCCGTGCTAATCGTCCGGGCAGTGGCTGGACCAAAAATGAAGTAGAAAATCTACTGTATGCGGGCTTCCTCGGGGTTTTCCTTGGAGGGCGTATTGGTTACGTACTGTTCTATAACTTCCCGTTATTCCTCGATAACCCGCTGTATCTGTTCCGCGTTTGGGACGGCGGGATGTCCTTCCACGGTGGGCTTATTGGTGTGATCCTGGTGATGATTATCTTCGCCAAACGCACCAAGCGTTCGTTCTTCCAGGTTTCTGATTTCATTGCTCCGCTGATTCCGTTTGGTCTGGGGGCAGGGCGTTTGGGCAACTTTATCAACGGTGAGCTGTGGGGACGCGTTGATCCGAATTTCAAGTACGCCATGCTGTTCCCGGGCTCCCGTACCGAAGACATTTTACTGCTGCAAACTAACCCGCAATGGCAGTCTATTTTTGATACCTACGGCTCGCTGCCGCGCCATGCCTCACAGCTTTATGAGATGGCGCTGGAAGGCGTTGTGCTGTTTATCATTCTTAATCTGTACATTCGTAAACCGCGCCCGATGGGTTCGGTATCCGGTCTGTTCCTGATTGGTTATGGCGCGTTTCGTATTATCGTTGAATTCTTCCGCCAGCCGGATGCGCAGTTTACCGGCACCTGGGTACAGTACATCAGCATGGGACAGATCCTCTCAATCCCGATGATTGTCGCAGGCATTATTATGATGGTTTGGGCGTACCGCCGCAGCCCACAGCAACACGTTTCCTGAGGAACCATGAAACAGTATTTAGAACTGATGCAAAAAGTGCTGGATGAAGGCACACAGAAAAACGACCGTACCGGAACCGGAACGCTTTCCATTTTTGGTCATCAGATGCGTTTTAATCTGCAGGAAGGGTTCCCGCTGGTTACGACTAAACGCTGCCATTTACGCTCGATCATTCATGAACTGCTGTGGTTTTTGCAGGGCGACACCAACGTTGCCTACCTGCATGAAAACAACGTCTCAATCTGGGACGAATGGGCGGATGAAAACGGTAATCTGGGCCCGGTTTATGGCAAACAGTGGCGTGCGTGGCCTACGCCAGACGGTCGCCATATTGACCAGATCACCACGGTGTTAAACCAGCTCAAAAATGACCCGGACTCTCGCCGAATTATCGTTTCTGCATGGAACGTCGGTGAGCTGGATAAAATGGCGCTAGCGCCGTGCCACGCGTTCTTCCAGTTTTACGTGGCGGATGGCAAGCTCTCCTGCCAGCTGTATCAGCGTTCGTGCGATGTGTTCCTCGGTTTGCCGTTTAACATTGCCAGCTACGCCTTGCTGGTACACATGATGGCGCAGCAGTGCGATCTGGAAGTGGGTGATTTTGTCTGGACCGGTGGCGACACGCACCTGTACAGCAACCATATGGATCAAACGCATCTGCAGCTTAGCCGCGAACCGCGCGCGCTGCCGAAGCTGGTCATCAAACGTAAGCCTAAATCTATCTTTGACTATCGCTTCGAAGATTTCGAAATTGAAGGCTACGATCCGCATCCTGGTATTAAAGCGCCAGTGGCTATCTAATCGGCTTCATGCTGTCACAACCGACGCCCGTGTGCGTCGGTTTTTTTTGTCTCAAATCGCGTTCTTCGGCGTGGGTTCCTGAAATATTGCAACGACCTGCAACGCGACAAATATTCCTCGTAGCTCGCCGTAGAAACCGAATTTCCCGCTCGTTATTCATTTTCCTCACGCCATACTGGCAACATGAAAAAACAACACGGCTACACGCTTCTCGAAACCCTGATTGCGATGCTGATCGTCGCGGCGCTTGGCGCCTCGGGGCTGTATGGTTGGCAGCGCTGGCAGCGCTGGCAGCAGCAACAGCGGCTATGGCAAACCGCCATTCAGGTGCGAGATTACCTGCTGCAACTGCGTGAAGATGCTAACTGGCGTAACCGCGATCACGTCATCAGCGTGATTCGGGATGGCACATCCTGGTGTTTTGTCAGCTCTGCTGCTGTGCAAACCACGTGTCTACCCGTTTCGCCCTTGGTTTTTACACCGCCCTGGGACGATGTCGAAATGGCAGAGATAACGCCTTCACTGGCCTTTTTTGGTCTGCGCAATACGGCATGGGCTGGACATATTCGCCTGAAAAATACGACAGGGGAATGGCGCGTGGTGGTGTCAGGCTGGGGGCGAATCAGGCTTTGCGAGAAAGATGAGGCCAGGTTATGTCCGTAAATGAACGGGGCTTTTCACTCCTTGAGGTGCTGATTGCTATGGCGATTAGCAGCGTTTTATTGCTTAGCTCAGCGCGATTTTTACCCGCGCTGCAGCGAGAGATCCTGCGCAACACGCGCCAGTTAGCGCTTGAAGATGAAATATGGCAGCGGGTATACACCGTGGCGAAGCATCTTCAGCGGGCAGGGTACTGCCGCGGAAACTGTGTCGGAGAAGGGCTGGAGATATCGGCTAAGGGCGACTGTGTCATTGCGCGCTGGGATGCCAATAGCAACGGCATTTGGGAGAGCAGTCCCGCGAAAGAGGCCGATACGATTGGATTTCGTTTACAGGACAAGGTACTGGAGACCCTGCGGGGAGTAACGGACTGCAATGGAAAAGGGTGGGAGAAAATGACCGATCCAGCCACGATACAGATTGAGGCATTTCAGGTCGAACGTCTGAATATCAGCGGATATTCCCCGCTCCTTACGCTGCGTTTGCGCGGAGTGAACAATGCCGAACCACAAAAGGTTATTGAAGCAGTCTACAGCGTGACAGGATTCAACCTGTGAACCGTGAGCGGGGCGTTTCATCTTTAGCGATGGTCTTGTTGCTACTGGTGCTCGGTAGCCTTCTGCTGCAAGGCGTTAGCAGGCAGGAGTCCCGTTTTGCTTCGCGAGTGGTCACGCAAAGTCAGGCTCTGCAGCGCCAGGCGGTGGTGCAATCCGCGATGGAATGGGGGCGTATGCAGCCCTGGCGCTTACAACTCGCCGTACAGTGTCGGCGTTATACCACGCAGGATGCCGCGGTTTGCCTGCGACTGCTTACTAATAATTTCGTGCTGCTAATAGTCCATTATGAAGGGGTATCGTTATGGCGGCAGGGGGCGATTATTGATGACAATATCGAATATTCGGTGCATGGCTGGAGCGATTTTTGTCCGCTAAAGGAGCAGGCGCTATGTCAGATCCCCTGAACAGACAGCGTGGCTTTAGCCTGCCGGAAGTGATGCTGGCAATGGTGCTGATGATCATGATTGTGACCGCGCTGTCAGGATACCAGCGGGCGCTGATGAACAGCTTTATCATCAGAAACCAGTATCAGCAACTCTGGCGTCACGCCTGGCAGCAAACCCAGATGTATCAGTTTTCATCGCCTTTGAACTGGCAGGTTAACCGAATGCAGACAACGAGCGCGGGATGTGTCAGCATCAACGTTAAAATTTCTTCACCCTTGGGCAGGCAAGGTCAGATGACGCGTCTGCATTGCCCGAATCGTCAGTAGTCAGGAGTCGCTATGTTAAGGGTCTACCACTCCAATCGTCTGGATGTGCTGGAAGCGTTAATGGAATTTATCGTTGAGCGCGAGCGGCTGGACGACCCCTTTGAACCTGAGATGATCCTGGTTCAAAGTACCGGTATGGCGCAGTGGCTACAAATGACCCTTGCACAGAAGTTTAGTATTGCCGCCAACATCGATTTTCCGCTGCCCGCGAGTTTTATCTGGGATATGTTTGTGCGCGTGCTGCCGGATATCCCGAAAGAGAGCGCGTTCAGCAAACAGAGCATGAGCTGGAAGTTGATGACGCTGTTGCCGCAATTGCTGGATGGCGATGACTTCGCATTGCTGCGCCACTATCTGACGGACGACACCGATAAACGTAAGCTTTTTCAGCTTTCCTCGCGCGCGGCTGACCTCTTCGACCAGTATTTAGTCTATCGACCTGAGTGGTTGACCCAGTGGGAAGCCGGGCGACTGGTTGAGGGACTCGGCGAATCTCAGGCCTGGCAGGCGCCGTTGTGGAAAGCGCTGGTGGAACACACCGAGGAATTGGGCCAACCGCGCTGGCATCGCGCCAATTTATACCAACGATTTATTCAGACTCTGGAAAGTGCGTCCGAGTGCCCGCAGGGACTGCCTTCTCGCGTCTTTATTTGCGGCATTTCAGCGCTGCCGCCGGTTTATTTGCAGGCATTGCAGGCGCTGGGCAAGCACATTGATATTCATCTGCTGTTTACCAACCCTTGTCGCTACTACTGGGGAGATATAAAAGATCCCGCCTGGCTGGCGAAGCTGATGGCGCGTCAGCGTCGGCACAGCTTTGAAGAACGCCATCTGCCGCTGTTTCGCGATAGTCAGAAAGCCGAAGGATTGTTTAACAGCGATGGTGAACAGGATGTGGGCAACCCGATGCTGGCCTCGTGGGGCAAACTGGGGCGCGATTACATTTATCTGCTTTCAGAACTGGAAAATAGTCAGGAACTGGATGCGTTTGTCGATATTACGCCTGACAATCTTTTGCATAATATTCAATCGGATATTCTGGAACTTGAAAGCCATGCCGTGGCGGGCGTTACGCTGGAAGAGTATTCGCGTAGCGACAATAAACGACGGCTTGAGCTGAACGACACCAGCGTGACTTTCCATGTTTGTCATAGCCCACAGCGCGAGGTAGAAATTCTTCATGACCGCCTGCTGGCAATGCTGGAAGCGGATCCCACGCTGACGCCGCGCGATATTATTGTGATGGTGGCGGATATCGACAGCTACAGCCCATTTATTCAGTCGGTCTTTGGCAGCGCGCCAGCTGAGCGTTACTTACCATATGCGATTTCCGACCGTCGGGCGCGCCAGTCTCATCCCGTCTTACAGGCCTTTATTAGCCTGCTGTCGCTGCCGGATAGCCGTTTTGTCTCAGAGGATGTGCTGGCATTACTGGATGTGCCCGTGCTGGCGGCGCGTTTCAATATCGATGAAGAAGGGCTGCGCTATCTTCGTTTATGGGTCAATGAATCCGGGATTCGCTGGGGAATTGACGACGATAACGTGCGTGAACTGGAACTTCCGCCTACAGGTCAGCATACCTGGCAATTTGGTTTAACGCGCATGCTGCTCGGCTACGCGATGGAAAGCGCGCAGGGCGAGTGGCAATCGGTATTGCCATACGATGAGCCCAACGGTTTGATTGCCGAGCTGGTAGGGCATCTGGCCTCGTTGCTGATGCAGCTCAATCTCTGGCGTAGAGGGTTAGCGCAGGAACGGCCGCTGGAAGAGTGGCTGCCCGTTTGTCGGGACATGCTTAATGATTTCTTCCTGCCGGATGCAGATACCGAAGCGGCGATGACGCTGATTGAACAGCAGTGGCAGGCCATTATCACTGAAGGTCTGGGGGCTGAGTATGGTGATGCCATACCGCTCTCTCTATTGCGTGATGAGCTGGCCCAGCGTCTTGACCAGGAGCGCATTAGCCAGCGCTTCCTGGCGGGGCCAGTTAACATTTGTACGCTGATGCCGATGCGCTCTATTCCTTTCAAGGTGGTGTGCCTGCTGGGTATGAACGATGGCGTTTATCCGCGTCAGCTTGCACCGTTGGGCTTTGATTTGATGAGTCAAAAACCGATGAGGGGCGATCGCAGCCGTCGCGATGATGACCGCTACCTGTTTCTTGAAGCATTGATTTCGGCACAGCAAACGCTCTACATCAGCTACATTGGCCGCTCCATTCAGGACAACAGCGAGCGCTTCCCGTCGGTACTGGTGCAGGAACTGATGGACTACATCGGGCAAAGCCACTATCTGCCGGGCGATGAATCGTTGACCTGCGATCAAAGCGAGGCCCGGGTAAAAGCACACATTACTCGTTTGCATACCCGTATGCCCTTTGATGCACAAAACTATCTGCCGGGTGAACAGCAAAGCTATGCCCGGGAATGGCTGCCTGCGGCGAGCCTGTCAGGAAAAGCGCACACGGATTTTGTCCAGACGCTTCCCTTTGAGATGCCTGAAACGCTGACGCTGGAAACGTTGCAGCGATTTTGGGCTCATCCGGTAAGGGCTTTTTTCCAGATGCGGCTGAGGGTCAACTTCCGCTCTGAAGAAAGTGAGATCCCGGAAACGGAACCGTTCACTCTTGAAGGATTAACCCGCTATCAGCTTAATCAGCAATTGCTTAACACGCTGGTTGAAGAGAAGGATGCTGAACAACTGTTTCGCCGTTTTCGTGCGGCGGGCACGCTTCCCTATGGGCCATTTGGCGAAATTCTGTGGGATACGCAGCGTCAGGAGATGCAGTCGCTGGCTGAACGCATTATCGCCTGTCGTCAGCCCTGCCAGAGTATGGAAATCGATCTTAACTGTAACGGCGTGCAAATCACCGGTTGGCTGCCACAGGTGCAAGAGGACGGTTTGTTGCGCTGGCGCCCATCTTTGATAAGCATTGCGCAGGGTGTGCAACTTTGGCTGGAACATCTTGTCTATTGTGCCAGTGGCGGTACGGGAGAGAGCCGGTTGTTCCTGCGTAAAGACGGGGAATGGCGTTTTCCGCCACTGGATGCAGAGCAGGCGCTGCTGTACCTGTCGCAGCTCGTTGAGGGGTATCGGGAAGGCATGTCGTCACCATTGCTGGTATTGCCCGAAAGCGGCGGCGCCTGGATAAAAACCTGTTATGACGCCGTAAATGATGCCATGTTAGATGACGATGCAACGTTGCAAAAAGCGCGCAGTAAGTTTCTGCAGGCCTATGAAGGCAACATGATGGTACGGGGTGAAGGTGATGATATCTGGTATCAGCGTCTTTGGCGTCAGCTGGATGCGGCTACGCTGGAGACCATTGTTTTACAGTCTCAGCGCTACCTGTTACCAATTTTTCGCTTTAATCAGTCATGATGATTGTATAAAAATTGCGCGGTTCGATGGCTTCCACTATGATGCGCATTCTGTCACGGACTGATTCTTACAAAGAGAGGATGCTGGCTCGTTCAGCACATAGTCTTGCCCTGTTCAGACCACGTATTTATGCGTGCTTTGCTGTGAACAGGTGAATACGTTAATGATGAGGTTTGTGAATGCCCCGCAGCACCTGGTTCAGCGCATTACTGTTGTTCGTCGCCCTTTGGGTTCCCGTAAGTCAGGCAGATACCGGTTGGCAGCCTTTAGCTGAAACCATCCGTAAAAGCGATAAAGACACCCGCCAGTATCAGGCCGTGCGCCTTGATAACGGCATGGTCGTGTTGCTGGTATCTGATCCTCAGGCCGTGAAATCCCTTTCTGCACTGGTGGTTCCCGTGGGCTCGCTGGAAGATCCGGACGAGCATCAGGGGCTGGCGCATTATCTCGAACATATGTGTCTGATGGGTTCGAAAAAATACCCGCAGCCGGACAGTCTGGCTGAATTCCTGAAAATGCACGGCGGCAGCCACAATGCCAGCACCGCGCCTTACCGTACGGCCTTCTATCTTGAAGTCGAAAACGACGCGTTGGTGGGGGCGGTGGATCGCCTGGCGGACGCTATTGCCGATCCGTTGCTGGATAAAAAATATGCCGATCGTGAGCGTAACGCGGTTAACTCCGAGCTGACGCTGGCGCGTACCCGAGACGGGATGCGTATGGCGCAGGTGAGTGCTGAGACCATCAATCCGGCGCACCCTGGCTCGCGTTTCTCCGGCGGAAATCTCGAGACATTAAGCGATAAACCGGGAAACCCGGTGGTGCAGGCATTACAAAAATTTCATGAAAAGTACTACTCCGCGAACCTGATGAAGGCGGTGATTTATAGCAATAAGCCGCTGCCAGAGCTGGCGCGGATAGCTGCTGACACCTTTGGACGCGTACCGAACAGAAATATCGTAAAGCCTGAAATTACCGTACCGGTAGTCACCGACGCGCAAAAGGGCGTCATCATCCACTATGTTCCGGCAATGCCGCGTAAAGTACTGCGCGTCGAGTTTCGTATCGATAACAACAGCGCGCAGTTCCGCAGTAAAACCGATGAGCTGGTGACCTATCTGATTGGTAATCGTAGCCCTGGCACGTTGTCTGACTGGCTGCAAAAGCAGGGACTGGTTGAAGGTATTCGTGCGGATTCCGATCCGGTGGTCAATGGGAACAGCGGCGTGTTAGCCATTTCCGCGACGTTAACCGACAAAGGGCTGGCGAACCGCGATGAAGTTGTTGCGGCAATTTTCAGTTATCTCAATCTGTTACGCGATAAAGGCGTCGATAAACGCTATTTTGACGAACTGGCGCACGTACTGGATCTCGATTTCCGTTATCCCTCCATCACCCGTGATATGGACTACGTGGAATGGCTGGCTGATACCATGATCCGCGTTCCTGTCGAACATACGCTGGATGCGGTGAATATTGCCGACCAGTACGATGTGAAAGCCGTTGAGCAACGCCTGGCAATGATGACGCCACAGAATGCGCGTATCTGGTATATCAGTGCGAAAGAACCGCATAATAAAACCGCTTATTTTGTCGATGCGCCTTACCAGGTGGATAAAATCAGCGACAAAACCTTTGCCGACTGGCAGCAAAAAGCGCAGGGCATTGCGCTGTCGTTACCGGAGTTGAACCCCTACATTCCGGATGATTTCACGCTGATTAAAACGGATAAAAAATACGCTCACCCGGAACTGATCGTTGATGAGCCGGATCTACGCGTGGTGTATGCGCCGAGCCAGTATTTTGCCAGTGAGCCGAAGGCTGACGTCAGCGTGATCCTGCGTAACCCGAAGGCCATGGACAGCGCTCGCAACCAGGTATTATTCGCACTTAACGATTACCTGGCGGGGATTGCGCTCGATCAGTTAAGCAACCAGGCGTCGGTAGGTGGAATTGGTTTCTCTACCAACGCTAACAATGGGTTGATGCTTAACGCCAACGGCTACACCCAACGTCTGCCGCAGCTTTTTCAGGCTCTGCTGAGCGGCTATTTCAGCTACACCTCAACGGATGAACAGCTGGAACAGGCGAAATCCTGGTATGTCCAGATGATGGATTCTGCAGAGAAGGGTAAAGCCTACGATCAGGCAATTATGCCAGTGCAAATGCTTTCTCAGGTGCCGTACTTCTCACGCGATGAGCGCCGTAAGCTACTGCCTTCCATCACCCTGAAAGAGGTGATGGCGTACCGCGACGCCTTAAAAACCGGTGCGCGGCCTGAATTCCTGGTAATAGGTAATATGAGCGCCGCTCAGGCGACGACCATGGCGCGGGATATCCAACAACAGCTTGGCGCTAACGGGTCACAGTGGTGTCGCAATAAAGATGTGGTTGTGGACAAGAAGCAGTCCGTCATCTTTGAAAAAGCAGGCAGTAGCACGGACTCCGCGCTGGCGGCGGTATTTGTGCCAACCGGATACGATGAATACGCCAGTTCAGCCTACAGCGCCATGTTAGGGCAGATTGTTCAGCCGTGGTTCTACAATCAACTGCGTACTGAAGAGCAGTTAGGCTACGCTGTATTTGCTTTCCCGATGAGTATCGGCCGTCAGTGGGGAATGGGGTTCCTGCTGCAAAGCAATGATAAGCAGCCGTCTTATCTTTGGGAGCGTTATAAAGCGTTCTTCCCGACGGCGGAAGCGAAGCTGCGGGCGATGAAACCTGAAGAGTTTGCGCAAATTCAGCAGGCGATTATTGCGCAAATGCTGCAGGCGCCGCAAACGCTGGGGGAAGAAGCCTCACAGTTAAGCAAAGATTTTGATCGCGGCAATATGCGCTTCGATTCACGTGATAAAATAGTGGCTCAGATTAAACTGCTGACGCCGCAAAAACTTGCCGACTTCTTCCATCAGGCGGTGGTTGAGCCGCAAGGCATGGCGATACTGTCACAGGTTTCCGGCAGTCAGAACGGGAAAGCAGAATATGTGCACCCGGAAGGCTGGAAAGTGTGGCAGACCGTCAGCGCGTTGCAGCAAACCTTACCCCTGATGAGTGATAAGAATGAATGATGCCGCTGAGTCCCTTGATCCACTGCGCTTGCCCCTGACGGGCGAGCGCCTGATTGAAGCCTCTGCGGGCACCGGTAAAACCTTTACCATCGCCGCCCTGTATTTACGTTTACTGCTTGGACTGGGCGGCTCTGCCGCCTTTCCTCGTCCTCTGACCGTTGAAGAACTGCTCGTGGTCACCTTCACCGAGGCGGCCACCGAAGAGTTGCGTGGTCGAATTCGTAGCAACATTCATGAACTGCGAATTGCCTGCCTGCGTGAAACAACCGACAACCCGCTATATGCCCGTTTGTTAGATGAAATCGCCGATAAAAAACAGGCCGCTCAGTGGCTGCTATTGGCTGAAAGACAGATGGATGAAGCGGCAGTGTTTACCATCCACGGCTTTTGTCAGCGTATGCTCAGTCTCAACGCCTTTGAATCAGGCATGCTGTTCGAACAGCAACTGATAGAAGATGAATCGCTGCTGCGCTATCAGGCCTGTGCGGACTTCTGGCGTCGGCACTGCTATCCGCTACCCCGCGACATTGCGCAGGTGATTTTTGAAACGTGGAAAGGACCGCAGGCTCTGCTGAGAGACATCGATCGCTATCTGCAGGGGGAAGCGCCGGTCATCAAGGCTCCGCCGTCTGATGACGAAACGCTGGCTTCCCGGCACGAACAAATTCTCACGCGCATTAACCAGATCAAGCAGCAATGGCGTGAATCCGTTGATGAGCTGGATGGCCTGCTGGAAGCCTCCGGGATTGACCGGCGTAAATTTAATCGTGGTAACCAGGGCAAGTGGATCGAAAAGATCAGCGCATGGGCGCAAGAAGAAACCCAAAGTTATCAGCTTCCTGACGCGCTGGAGAAATTCTCACAGCGTTTTCTGGAAGAGCGCACTAAAGCGGGCGGAATACCCCCTCAGCACCCGCTGTTTGTCGCTATTGATGAACTGCTTAGCGAACCGTTAACTCTCCGCGATCTGGTGATCACCCGGGCGCTGGCGGAGATCCGTTCAGCGGTTGCCGAGGAGAAACGACGCCGCGGTGAGCTAGGCTTTGACGATATGCTCAGCCGTCTGGATGCGGCGTTGCGCAGTGAAAGCGGCGATGCGCTGGCGACGGCTATCCGTACCCGTTTTTCGGTCGCGATGATCGATGAATTTCAGGATACCGATCCGCAGCAGTACCGTATTTTTCGCCGGATCTGGCAGCATCAGCCGGATACCGCACTGCTGCTGATTGGCGACCCAAAACAGGCGATTTACGCGTTTCGCGGCGCGGATATCTTCACCTATATGAAGGCGCGCAGCGAGGTCAGCGCACACTATACGCTCGATACCAACTGGCGTTCGGCCCCCGGCATGGTCAATAGCGTAAATACGCTTTTCAGCCAGATGAATGACGCCTTTATGTTCCGCGAAATCCCCTTTAGCCCGGTAAAATTTGCAGAAAAAAACCAGTCGTTTCGGTTTGTTTTACACGGTGAGACACAGCCAGCCATGAGCATGTGGCTGATGGAAGGGGAAAGCTGCGGCGTAGGCGATTACCAGAACTACATGGCCCTGGTGTGCGCCACGCAAATTCGCGACTGGCTTAAGGCCGGGCAGTCTGGCGCTGCGCAACTGGTCAGTGGTAAAACATCCAGTCCGGTACGCGCGTCGGATATCAGCGTACTGGTTCGTAGCCGCCAGGAGGCGGCACTGGTCCGTGATGCGCTGACGCAGCTGGCAATTCCCTCCGTCTACCTTTCCAACCGTGACAGCGTATTTGAAACGCTGGAAGCGCGGGAGTTGCTGTGGGTGCTGCAGGCGGTGATGACGCCGGAACGTGAGAACACGCTGCGTAGCGCGCTGGCGACCTCAATGATGGGGCTGAATGCGCAGGATCTTGAAGCCTTAAATAACGACGAAAATGCCTGGGATGCGGTGGTCGAAGAGTTTGATGGCTATCGTCAGATCTGGCATAAACGCGGCGTGATGCCGATGCTGCGCGCGCTGATGACAACCCGCCAGATTGCGGAAAACCTGCTGGCGACGGCGGGGGGCGAACGCCGCCTGACCGATATTTTACATATCAGCGAACTGTTGCAGGAAGCAGGCTCGCAGCTGGAAAGCGAGCATGCGCTGGTGCGCTGGCTGTCCCAGCATATTCTTGAACCCGACAGCAACGCGTCCAGCCAGCAGCTCAGGCTGGAAAGCGACAAGCATCTGGTCAAAATCGTCACTATCCATAAATCTAAAGGGCTGGAGTATCCGCTGGTCTGGCTGCCGTTTATCACGAATTTCCGCGTCCAGGATCAGGCTTTCTACCACGATCGCAGCTCTTTTGAAGCCGTGCTGGATCTCAGCGATGCCGAGGAGAGCGTTGAGCTGGCTGAAGCGGAACGTCTGGCGGAAGACCTGCGTTTGCTCTATGTCGCGCTAACCCGTTCGGTATGGCACTGCAGCCTTGGCGTGGCGCCGTTGGTGCGACGTCGGGGCGATAAAAAAGGGGATACCGATGTACATCACAGCGCCCTTGGTCGCCTGTTGCAAAAAGGTGAGCCGATGGATGCCGCGGGTCTGCGTAGTGCGATTGAAGCGCTGTGTAGCGACGATATTGCCTGCCAGACGCCTGCGCAGCCTGACGGTGAACCCTGGCAAGTTGCGCAGGCTGTTAGCTGCGAACTGAGTGCGAAAATACTGCAGCGTACGCCCGGCGATAGCTGGCGCGTGACCAGTTATTCCGGTCTGCAACAGCGTGGGCATGGAATCGCGCAGGATCTGATCCCGCGACTGGATATTGATGCCGCAGGCGTTGGTGAGGTTATTGAAGAGTCAGGGCTTACACCGCATCAGTTCCCGCGCGGCGCTTCGCCAGGTACATTCTTGCATAGCCTGTTTGAAGATCTCGACTTTACTCAACCGGTAGATCCGCGTTGGGTCGAGGAAAAACTGGCGTTGGGCGGTTATGACGCGCACTGGACGCCGGTTTTGACCGAATGGCTGGATGCCATTTTGCAGGCGCCTCTCAACGAGACGGGCGTGAGTTTGAGCCATCTTTCCGCGGGTGAAAAACAGGTGGAGATGGAGTTTTACCTGCCGATTTCGCAGCCGCTGATGGCCAGCCAACTTGATGCGTTAATTCGCCAATACGATCCGCTCTCCGCGGGGTGCCCTGCGTTGGAATTTATGCAGGTACGCGGCATGCTGAAAGGATTTATTGACCTGGTTTTCCGCCACCAGGGGCGTTATTACCTTCTCGATTACAAATCGAACTGGCTGGGGGAAGACAGCTCAGCGTATACGCAGCAGGCGATGGCCTCTGCCATGCAGGCGCATCGCTACGACCTGCAGTATCAACTTTATACCCTGGCGCTGCATCGCTACTTGCGCCATCGCATTGCTGATTACGATTATGAACGCCATTTTGGCGGTGTTATCTATCTCTTCTTGCGTGGCATTGACAGTGAAAATCCGCAACAGGGAATTTACGCGACCCGACCTGACGGGGAGTTAATCGCCTTGATGGACGAGATGTTTGTCGGTGCGCCACTGGAGGAGATGTCATGACAATCCAGAAACGATTACTGGAAGCTGTGGAGCAAAAACAGCTCCGGCCTCTGGATGCCCAGTTTGCGCTGGCGGTTGCCGGAAATGACAACCCTGCCGTTGCGCTGGCGGCGGCGTTGCTCAGTCGTGAAGCAGGAGAAGGGCACGTCTGCTTACCACTTTCGCGGTTATCCCTGAGCGAGGATGCCCATCCCCTTTTAAGCGCCTGGCTCGCTGAAGTGGGGGAGCCAGAAGACTGGACGGAATGTCTGCTGGCCTCCGGGGCGGTAAGCCGTGGTGAGCAACCCACGCCGCTGGTGCTGCACGGCGATCGCTTGTATCTGAACCGGATGTGGCATAACGAACGGGCGGTGGCTCGCTTTTTCAGTGAAGTTAACCACGCCATTGAGGTGGATGAACAACGGCTTACCCACACGCTTGCGGCGTTGTTTCCACCAGCGGAAGGTGTTAACTGGCAAAAAGTGGCCGCTGCGGTGGCGTTGACCCGTCGTATATCGGTGATCTCCGGCGGGCCGGGGACCGGAAAAACGACAACAGTTGCGAGGCTTTTGGCGGCGTTGATTCAGATGGCGGAGGGGGAACGCTGCCGTATTCGCCTGGCGGCTCCTACTGGAAAGGCGGCAGCGCGCCTGACTGCCTCGCTGGGCGCAGCGCTACGAGAACTGCCGTTAACCGAAGAGCAAAAGAAACGCATTCCCGATGACGCCAGTACGTTGCATCGATTATTAGGCGCTCAGCCAGGCAGTCAGCGCCTGCGCCATCATGCGGGAAACCCGCTGCATCTGGATGTGCTGGTGGTGGATGAAGCCTCGATGATTGATTTGCCGATGATGTCGCGCCTTATCGATGCGCTGCCGCCGCACGGGCGGGTGATTTTTCTTGGCGATCGTGACCAGCTCGCTTCCGTCGAAGCGGGGGCGGTGCTGGGGGATATCTGTGCTTTCGTCGGTGACGGGTTTACCCCGGAACGCGCCCGCCAGCTCAGTCGTCTGACCGGAAGCGCTATTCCGGCAGGTCTGGGAACTCAGGCCGCCGCTTTGCGCGACAGTTTGTGTCTGCTGCAAAAGAGTTACCGTTTCGGTAGCGATTCCGGAATCGGTCAGTTGGCTGCTGCGATTAATCGTGGTGACAAAGCCGCGCTCAAAACGGTCTTCCAGCAGGGGTTTAGCGACATCGAAAAACGCACGCTACATAGCAGCGAAGATTACGCCGCGATGTTGGATGAGGCGCTGGCGGGTTATGGGCACTATCTGGATTTACTGCGCGAGGGCGCTGAGCCGGATGCCGTCATTCAGGCCTTCAATGAGTATCAGCTGTTGTGTGCCCTGCGTGAAGGTCCGTTTGGCGTGGGTGGTTTGAATGAACGCCTTGAGCAGGTGATGGCGCAAAAACGTAAAATTCATCGTTCAACGCATAGCCGCTGGTATGAGGGAAGGCCGGTGATGATCGCGCGCAATGACAGTTCGCTGGGATTATTTAACGGTGATATCGGCATTGCCCTCGATCGTGGACAGGGCCTGAGGGTGTGGTTTGCGCTGCCGGACGGTTCTATCAAATCAGTCCAGCCCAGTCGCTTACCTGAACATGAAACCACCTGGGCGATGACCGTGCACAAATCGCAGGGATCTGAGTTTGACCATGCGGCGTTGATTTTACCTAGCCAGCATTCACCCGTGGTTACCCGCGAGCTGGTCTATACCGCCGTCACCCGCGCGCGCCGGCGTCTGTCACTGTATGCCGATGAGCGGATATTAAGTAACGCCATTGCCACCCGCACCGAACGTCGCAGCGGATTGTCGGCGTTGTTTAATCAATAAAATTCGTTGCCGGATAAGGCATTTATACCGCATCCGGCAACGACCACTACCCCAAATCCGCCATCAGCACCTTTGACCGCCGCTGATAGTTGTACATCTCTTTCTTGCTTTCCGGCAGCAGGTCGATATCCACCGGCGTGAAACCACGTTCCTGGAACCAGTGGATGCTGCGCGTGGTCAGCACGAACAGTTTGCTCAGTCCCATTTGCCGGGCCTGCGCGGCGATCCGCTCCAGCAATACTTCCCCGCGCGATGAGCTACGGTAGTCCGGATGCACCGCCACGCACGCCATTTCGCCAATTCTCTCCTCCGGGAAAGGGTACAGAGCGGCGCAGGCGATGGTCAGGTTATCGCGCTGAATAATCGTGAATTTGTCGATCTCCATTTCCAGTTGTTCGCGGGAGCGACGTACCAGAATGCCTTGCTGCTCCAGCGGGCGGATCAGCTCCAGAATCCCGCCGATATCGTTAATGGTAGCGCGGCGGATCTGCTCGGCGCTTTCCATTACGATCTGCGTACCAATCCCGTCACGGGAGAACAGTTCCTGCAGCAATGCGCCATCTTCCTGATAGCTGATCAGATGGCAGCGCCGTACCCCACTGCGACAGGCTTTCACTGCCCCGCGCAGGAAGCGCACTGTGCCGGAGCTGTAATCGCCTTTCTCTTCCTGCAACTCAACGCGCGCCTGGGCTTCGTTAGGAAACAGCTCGGAAATAATATCGTCATCATCGTTGGTGACGCCCTGAGAGGAGCAAAAGCCGATCATTTTCTCTGCCTTCAGTTTGATAGCCAACTGCGTGGCGACCTCTTCTGAAGTCAGGTTAAAGCTCTCTCCGGTGACGGAAACGGCGACCGGGCCCATCAGCACAATCGCGCCACTGTCTAACTGGCGGTGAATGGCATCTTCATCAATACGACGAATACGTCCGCTATGGCAGTAATCCACGCCGTCATCAACGCCCAGCGGCTGGGAGATAATAAAATTACCGCTGACCACATTGATGTGCGCCCCCTGCAATGGCGTATTATTCAGGCTCATTGACAGGCGGGCGGTAATATCAAGCTGAAGTAACCCTGCCGCCTGTTTGACCAGCTCCAGGGTTTTAGCGTCGGTAACGCGCGTATTCTTGTGGTACACCGGTTCATGATGATGTGCCGCAAGATTGGCATCAATCTGCGGTCGTGCGCCATAGACCACGACAAGGCGGATGCCGAGACTATGAAGAAGGCCAATGTCATTGACGATACTGGAAAAGTTTTCATGCTCGATGGCTTCGCCGCCCAGCATAATGACAAACGTCTTTCCCCGATGGGTATTGATATAGGGAACAGAATGGCGGAATCCCTGTACCAGTTCGGTTCTACGCTCCTTCACCACGGCACACCCTCATTGCATGATTATTCGTAATTTATGTATTTTTATTCTGTTTTAACGCTGTGCGCAAGCGTAATTTTTACCCATGCCGAAGATTTTTCTCAGTAATGCCGTGAATATAAAAAGAATGTTTACCCTTTTATAGATGACAGATTATGCGTCATTCGCTAAAGTTTCCGGTCAATTCAGACGTTTTACGTATTACCTCAATAAAGATTTCTTTTTGCTCGGGAGAAGCATGTCGGGATCCAATTCAGCAATCAGTCGCCGCCGTTTACTGAAAGGTGCGGGTGCTATGTGGCTTTTGAGCGTCAGCCAGGTTGGTCTGGCTGCCATGAGTCAGGTCGTTGCCGTACGTGTCTGGCCAGCGTCCAGCTATACCCGCGTCACGGTAGAATCTAACCGTCTGCTGAAATACAAACAGTTTGCCCTGAGTAATCCTGAGCGTGTGGTTGTGGATATTGAAGGCGTTAATTTGAACTCGGTGCTCAAGGGCATGGGTGCGCAGATCCGTCCTGACGATCCGTATATTAAATCGGCGCGCGTCGGGCAGTTTGACCCACAGACCGTGCGGATGGTGTTCGAGCTGAAACAGAATGTGAAGCCGCAACTTTTTGCGCTGGCTCCGGTGGCCGGCTTTAAAGAACGTCTGGTGATGGATCTCTATCCCGCGAATGCCCAGGATGTTCAGGATCCGCTGCTGGCGTTGCTGGAAGAATACAACAAGGGCGATCTGGACAAACAGGTGCCGCCTGCGCAAAGTGGCCCGCAGCCGGGTAAAGCGGGGCGCGATCGTCCCATTGTCATTATGCTCGACCCAGGACATGGCGGAGAGGACTCCGGTGCGGTGGGGAAATACAAGACGCGTGAAAAAGATGTGGTGCTGCAGATTGCCCGACGCCTGCGAGCCCTCATAGAGAAAGAGGGCAACATGAAGGTCTTTATGACGCGAAATGAAGATATCTTCATTCCGCTTAAAGTCCGCGTGGCGAAAGCGCAGAAGCAGCGTGCAGACTTGTTTGTCTCTATTCACGCCGATGCATTTACCAGTCGACAGCCCAGAGGTTCGTCGGTGTTTGCACTCTCGACCAAAGGGGCGACCAGCACCGCCGCGAAATATCTGGCGCAAACTCAGAACGCCTCGGATTTGATTGGCGGCGTCAGCAAGAGCGGCGATCGCTACGTCGACCATACCATGTTCGATATGGTGCAATCGCTGACCATCGCCGACAGCCTGAAGTTTGGTAAAGCGGTATTGAATAAGCTCGGTAAAGTCAACAATCTGCATAAGAACCAGGTTGAACAAGCCGGGTTTGCGGTACTTAAAGCGCCGGATATTCCGTCTATTCTGGTGGAAACCGCATTTATCAGTAACGTTGAGGAAGAGCGCAAGCTCAAAACTGCGACCTTCCAGCAGGAAGTTGCAGAGTCGATTCTGGCGGGGATCAAAGCCTACTTTGCCGATGGCGCGACGCTGGCGAGAAGGGGATAACAAAAAAGCGCTGAAAAGCGCTTTTTTTATGGACCGCAGATACAAAAAAACACCCTTTAGGGTGTTTATAATGTTGGTTGCGGGGGCCGGATTTGAACCGACGACCTTCGGGTTATGAGCCCGACGAGCTACCAGGCTGCTCCACCCCGCGTCACCGTACTGCTTTTATTTCATCAAATTTTAATTGGTTGCGGGGGCCAGATTTGAACTGACGACCTTCGGGTTATGAGCCCGACGAGCTACCAAGCTGCTCCACCCCGCGTCCGTGGATGCGCACTATACTCTGCTCGCATTTTCATGCAACCCTTTTTTCACCTTGATCACGTTTTTAAGGTGAAAATGAACAAAAACAACGCATTCTGGATTGTTTTTTGCTCAAAATTTGCGTTCGGGTATGTATACGCATTTCATTAGGTTCGGGGGTTTGTTATCTTCGTCTCGCATTCAGGCAACATAAGACGAGAACAATGAAAGGACGTTGGGCAAAATATCTTCTTGCGGGAGCAGTCGTCGCGATGCTCGCCGCGTGTTCCTCAAAACCCACCGATCGTGGGCAGCAGTATAAAGACGGGAAATTTACCCAGCCTTTCTCACTGGTGAACCAGCCTGATGCGGTTGGCGCACCAATCAATGCCGGTGATTTCGCCGAGCAGGTTAATCAAATTCGCAGCGCTTCGCCACGTTTGTACGGCAACCAGAGCAACGTTTACAACGCTATCCAGCAGTGGTTACGTGCGGGCGGTGATACGCGCAGTATGCGCCAGTTTGGTATTGATGCCTGGCAAATGGAAGGGGCGGACAACTACGGTAACGTCCAGTTTACCGGTTACTACACGCCGGTTATCCAGGCGCGCCATACGCGCCAGGGCGAGTTTCAGTATCCTATCTATCGCATGCCGCCAAAACGTGGGCGCTTACCAAGCCGTGCCGAGATCTACGCGGGCGCGCTGAGCGACAACTACATTCTGGCGTACAGCAACTCCCTAATGGATAACTTCATTATGGATGTGCAGGGTAGTGGTTACATCGATTTTGGCGATGGCAGTCCGCTTAACTTCTTTAGCTATTCCGGGAAAAACGGCCACGCCTATCGCAGCATCGGTAAGGTGCTTATCGACCGTGGCGAAGTGAAAAAAGAAGATATGTCGATGCAGGCTATTCGCCATTGGGGTGAAACGCACAGCGAAGCCGAAGTGCGTGAGCTGTTGGAGCAGAACCCATCGTTTGTCTTCTTTAAACCGCAATCTTTTGCACCGGTCAAAGGGGCGAGCGCGGTACCGTTGATTGGCCGCGCATCTGTGGCTTCTGATCGCAGTATCATTCCGGCGGGCACAACATTGCTGGCGGAAGTCCCGTTACTGGACAATAACGGCAAGTTTACCGGCCAGTACGAACTGCGCCTGATGGTGGCGTTAGATGTGGGTGGCGCTATTAAAGGGCAACACTTCGATATCTATCAGGGCATTGGTGCTGACGCCGGACACCGTGCGGGGTGGTATAATCACTACGGTCGCGTGTGGGTACTGAAAACAGCGCCGGGTACGGGTAACGTGTTCAGCGGTTAATAGCCGGATGGCGCTCGATATTAATGAATTTGAGGTGTTATGTCTGTGGTTATCAGTGATGCCTGGCGCCAGCGTTTTGGCGGTACGGCGCGTCTGTATGGCGAAAATGCGCTGCAGTTGTTTGCCCAATCGCACGTTTGTGTGGTCGGGATTGGCGGGGTAGGGTCGTGGGCGGCGGAAGCGCTGGCGCGTACCGGTATTGGCGCCATCACGCTCATCGATATGGATGATGTGTGCGTCACCAATACTAACCGCCAGATCCATGCTCTGCGCGATAACGTCGGCCTGGCAAAAGCTGAAGTGATGGCTGAACGTATCCGCCAGATTAACCCGGAGTGCCGGGTGAACGTGGTCGATGATTTTGTCACGCCGGATAATGTTGCTGAGTATATGAGTGCGGGTTATTCGTATGTCATTGATGCGATTGATAGCGTGCGCCCAAAAGCGGCACTGATCGCCTGGTGTCGGCGTAACAAAATTCCGCTGGTGACCACCGGTGGTGCGGGAGGGCAGATCGACCCGACGCAGATACAGGTCGTTGATTTGGCAAAAACTATCCAGGATCCGCTGGCAGCCAAGCTACGCGAGCGGCTGAAAAGCGATTTTGGCGTGGTGAAAAACAGCAAAGGCAAGCTGGGCGTGGACTGTGTGTTCTCGACCGAAGCGCTGGTTTACCCGCAGGCAGATGGCTCGGTATGTGCGATGAAAGCGACGGCGGAAGGGCCGAAGCGAATGGATTGCGCATCCGGTTTTGGCGCGGCCACTATGGTGACCGCCACCTTTGGCTTTGTTGCCGTCTCACACGCGCTGAAGAAGATGATGGCGAAAGCGTCGCGCCAGAGTTGAGTGTGTTGTGCCGGATAAGGCGCGTTCGCGTCGCCATCCGGCAACCATCAAACCTGTCGGGCAGCCTCAAGAATCGCCTCGTTCAGAGCATGCAGCCCCTGGGTACGCGAGGCGCTGAGCTGCGCGCGTAAACCTAGCTCGTCAAATAATGCCATAGGCGAATGCGCCAGTAACTCGGCTGCGGTTTTACCTTCAACCGCCGTGAGTAATACCGCCAACAGCCCGCGTACAATGCGACCTTCGCTGTCGCCGAAGAAATGCAAAGTACCATTCTCATGAAGGGTATGCCCCAGCCAAACGCGGTTTTCGCAGCCCGCGATCTCTTTGGCCTGTGCCTTTAGCGAATCAGGAAGCGCTGGCAACTGCTTACCCAGCAGAATCAGCTGGCGATATTTATCTTCCCACTGGGTGAGCGGGGTAAAGGTATTGCGTAACGTCTCTTCCGTTACGGTTGTGCCAAACGGGTGTCCGGCGAACAGAGGGCTTGTCATTAATCCACCAATATTTCCAGCGCGCGGTCAACGGCTGCGACCAACGCATCTACATCACTTTGCGTATTATAAGGTGCAAATGAGGCGCGTAGTGTCCCGGATACGCCCAGTTCTGCCAGCAGCGGTTGCGCACAGTGTTGTCCTGCACGCAGTGCAATGCCATATTCGGCCAACAACGTCACCATGTCGCTGTGATGAACGCCTGCGAAATCAAAGGCTAACAGACTGGAGTCCTGGCAGCGGAAGGAGCGAAAGCCGGGGCGTTTCGCCAGCGCATCTTCTGCCAACGTCGCCAGACCCCGGCTCCAGTTTTCGGCCTGCACCACGTCAACGTCCGCCAGCCATTCGAGCGCCGCGCTTAGTCCGATAACGCCAGCAACGTTAGGCGTACCGGCCTCCAGCTTCCATGGAGCAGCCTGGGTGGTGAAACCGTCAAAACTGACTTCGCTAATCATTTTACCGCCACCGAGCCAGGGAGACATGGCATCCAGCAGTTCCGGTTTACCGTACAGCACGCCAATGCCGGTGGGGCCATACACCTTGTGGCCCGAGAACGCATAGAAATCAATGTCTAATTGCTGTACGTCGGCAGGGAAATGGACAATCCCCTGGGCGCCATCCACCATCACCACCATGCCAGCCGCATGGGCGAGCGTAATGGCGCGGGCCAGATCCGGGCAACCGCCGGTAACGTTCGACATCTGCCCAAGCGCCAGAATGCGGCTGCGTGGAGTGATGAGTTGCGCGAGGCTTTCAACGTCTGGCAATAAATGGGCGTTAAGCGGCAGCCTGACGACCTTCGCCCCCGTTTGCTCCGCCACCATCAGCCAGGGCACGAGGTTGGCATGATGTTCTGCTGCGCTAACGATAATCTCATCACCCGGTTGTAAGCGCGGTCGCGCATAGCTTTGGGCAACCATGTTGATCGCTTCCGTCGTACCGCGGGTCCAGACGATTGTTTTATCATCCGGCGCATTAATCAGGCTTGCGACTTTTTCCCGCGCGGCTTCATAGCGTGCGGTCAGGCGCTGTGCTTCGGCAAACTGGCTGCGATGGACGTTCCCGGCGCTCAGGCTATAAAACTGATGGGTGGCCTCAATCACTGCCTGCGGCTTCAGTGCTGTAGCAGCGCTGTCGAGATAGACGCCAGCATCGTTGAGTGCGGGAAATTGCGCGCGAAACTGCGCGGGGTTAAAAGCGTTCATGGTATTCCTCAGTTCAGTAAACCGATCGTGGCGCAAAAAGGGCGCTGATACAAGGGGTGTGCTAACCATCGGAATACTCTGGATATCCTGGCAAAGTCCACGCAGTGTCTTATGCTATATACCGTTAGGCGAGCAATTTAGCCTGTTACGGAGTGTGTTTTTAATAGCATAAATCGCTTTAAGGAGAAAAAGATGAAAAAGACTGCCGCAATTATCTCTGCTTGTATGCTGACTTTTGCCCTGAGCGCCTGTTCTGGTTCGAATTACGTGATGCACACCAATGATGGTCGATCAATCGTATCTGATGGTAAGCCACAGACCGATAATGAAACGGGGATGATTTCGTATAAAGACGCTAACGGCAACAAACAGCAGATTAACCGTACCGATGTGAAAGAGATGGTAGAACTGGATAACTAACCGGTCGTCCATCGACTAAGAGTCGGACAAAAAAAAGCACCGCAATTTGGCGGTGCTACATTAATCACTATGGACAGACAGGGTAAATGTACAGGAAGTGAAAAAGGGTAGCTTTGCTACCATGGTCTGAATCGCAGACCAATTGCAAACACAACAACACAACATCACAACCGTAAGCCAAAAGCCCACCAGAACACGCATTCCGATAAAACTTTTCGTTCCGGCTTCAGGAAGTGCCGCCACTATAGGTATTTGCTGGTAGAACCTCAACGGACAATTTATAATGGCTCAGATAAAAAAAACTAATAGGTTACAACCTGTTGGTTAATTGTTAAATTCATTTAACATCAAAGCCTAAAAGTCATGTCAAAACGATTACCACCCCTAAATGCGTTGCGTGTTTTTGATGCTGCAGCGCGTCATTTGAGCTTTACTCGCGCAGCAGAAGAGCTTTTTGTGACGCAGGCCGCAGTAAGTCATCAAATCAAGTCACTTGAGGATTTCCTGGGGCTGAAGCTGTTTCGTCGACGCAATCGATCTTTGCTGTTAACGGAAGAAGGCCAAAGCTACTTTCTCGACATCAAAGAGATTTTTTCGCAATTAACCGACGCGACGCGTAAACTTCAGGCACGCAGTGCAAAAGGTGCGCTCACTGTGAGTTTATTGCCCAGTTTTGCAATCCAATGGATGGTTCCCAGACTCTCTAGCTTTAACTCAGCTTATCCGGGAATCGATGTCAGGATCCAGGCGGTGGACCGTCAGGAAGACAAACTGGCTGACGATGTTGATGTGGCGATTTTCTACGGACGTGGCAACTGGCCGGGTCTGCGCGTTGAAAAATTGTACGCAGAATATTTATTGCCGGTCTGCTCGCCGCTATTACTCACCGGTGATAAACCGCTAAAGACGCCCGAAGATCTGGCGAAACACACATTATTGCACGATGCGTCACGCCGTGACTGGCAAGCCTATACGCGCCAGCTTGGCCTGAATCATATCAACGTACAGCAGGGACCCATCTTCAGCCATAGCGCCATGGTGCTCCAGGCTGCTATCCATGGACAGGGAATTGCGTTGGCTAATAACGTCATGGCGCAATCCGAAATAGAAGCCGGACGTCTGGTCTGTCCGTTTAATGATGTTCTGGTCAGCAAAAACGCATTTTATCTGGTTTGTCATGACAGTCAGGCAGAACTGGGTAAAATAGCCGCCTTCCGTCAGTGGATTCTGGCGAAAGCGGCCACGGAACAAGAAAAATTCCGCTTTCGTTATGAACAATAATTTACGTAGGGTATTCACATGACCAGCCGTTTTATGCTGATTTTTGCCGCCGTAAGTGGCTTTATCTTTGTGGCGTTGGGCGCCTTTGGGGCACATGTTCTGAGTAAAACCCTCGGTGTCGTTGAGATGGGGTGGATCCAGACAGGCCTCGAGTATCAGGCGTTCCATACGCTGGCTATATTTGGCCTGGCCGTCGCCATGCAGCGGCGCATTAGCATTTGGTTTTACTGGAGTAGCGTGTTTTTGGCATTAGGAACGGTGCTGTTTAGCGGCAGCCTGTATTGCCTCGCGCTCTCGCATTTACGCCTGTGGGCGTTTGTTACCCCCGTCGGCGGTTTCAGCTTCCTTGTGGGCTGGGCGCTGATGTTAGTGGGCGCTATTCGATTGAAACGTAAGGGCGTTAGCCATGAATAAGGTTGTATTGTTGTGTCGCCCAGGTTTTGAAAAAGAGTGCGCCGCAGAAATTACGGATAAAGCAGGACGCCGGGAAATCTTCGGTTTTGCCCGCGTGAAAGACAATGCGGGTTACGTCATCTTCGAATGCTATCAGCAGGACGATGCCGAAAAGTTAGTGAAAGAGTTACCGTTTAGCTCGCTGATTTTTGCCCGTCAAATGTTTGTGGTGGGCGAACTGCTGCAATATTTACCGCCGGAAGACCGCATTACGCCGATTGTCGGCATGTTGCAGGGCGTGGTAGAGAAAGGCGGCGATCTGCGCGTTGAAGTTGCTGATACCAATGAAAGCAAAGAGTTGGTTAAATTTTGCCGTAAATTTACCGTACCACTGCGCGCGGCGCTGCGGGAAGCGGGCGTGCTGGCAAAATATGAAACGCCAAAACGTCCGGTGGTTCATGTGTTCTTTATCGCACCAGGCTGTTGCTATACCGGCTATTCCTGGCCCGACAATAACTCCCCGTTCTACATGGGCATTCCGCGTCTGAAGTTCCCGGCCGATGCGCCGAGCCGTTCAACACTGAAGCTGGAAGAAGCGCTGCACGTGTTTATTCCTGCCGATGAGTGGGATGAACGTCTGGCTAACGGAATGTATGCGGTGGATTTAGGGGCATGCCCGGGCGGTTGGACCTATCAACTGGTTAAACGCAACATGTGGGTTTACTCCGTGGATAATGGTCCGATGGCGCAAAGTCTGATGGATACCGGACAAGTTACCTGGCTGCGCGAAGACGGATTTAAGTACCGGCCAAATCGCAATAACATTTCGTGGATGGTTTGCGACATGGTGGAAAAGCCCGCGAAGGTTGCCGCCCTGATGGCGCAGTGGCTGGTCAACGGCTGGTGTCGTGAGACTATTTTCAACCTCAAGCTGCCGATGAAAAAACGCTACGAAGAGGTGTCGCAAAACCTGGCTTATATTCAGGCACAGCTTGACGAGCATGGCGTAAATGCCCAGATTCAGGCGCGTCAGCTGTATCATGACCGTGAAGAAGTCACCGTGCACGTCCGTCGCCTGTGGGCTGCTGTTGGTGGCCGTCGCGACGAGCGATAAGGTAAAATTGCAGGCCGGATGAAGGCGTAAATGCCTTATCCGGCCTGCATTGTTTCAATCATCGGCGTATCTGAAATAATATGCGTCACATCATCCAGATGCCCAATCCGGGCCTCCCCCGAACGATTAAATTTACTTTTATCGATCAGCAATAATGACTGCGCTGCGCGCTTAAGCAGAATGGACTTGAAGTCGGCATTGGTCGCGTTAGAGTCCCAGAGTGCGCCGTCGCTGTCGATCCCTACGCAGGAAAAAATAAACAGATCGATCTCGAGTGGTTTGAGCTGCGAGATGAGCGAGGGGTTAACATAGCAACCGTATTTACGCTCAAGGCGACCGCCGGAGCTGATGAGCTGAAGGTGTTCGCGTTTAGCCAATTCCTGGCAAATGGGCTGGCTGTTGGTAAAGACGTGAATGTTGATGTCCGGTAACTGTCGCGCCAGGTACCAGCACGTTGAGCTGGCGTCCAGGGCTATCACCATACCTTCTTCGATCCATGCCAGCGCTTCGCGGGCAATATTCGCTTTGTGGGCATAGTGGCTTTTGAGTCGCATATGAAACGGGTCGCCGCTGTCCTGATTTTCCCGATGAATCACTTTGGCTCGCCCGTGATTGCGCAGCACTTTTCCCTGGGCTTGTAACTCGCTGAGATCGCGGCGGATAGTCTCTTTGCTGACCTTAAGTTGCAAAGCAAGGGTTTCGGTTGTCAGATTTTTGTGGTTGGTAAGCAGATCTACGATCGCCTGCTGGCGCGCCGCTTTCATGTTCTGATCCTCATCTTATGATGAATGCCCGTAGCTGACGGGCATTCAGACCAGAGATTACGGGGTTACTCCTTTTTTTAATAGAATATTCCCGTACTTTGCCCGCTCTCCTGTGATAACGATCGCAAACGCCTGTTGCGCGCGTTCATAGAAGGCATAGCGGTCAATACGCGTGATGTCCGGGCAGGGGGTTTGCAGTGAAAGCGCCTGACGATAGCGGGCCTCGACGTCAGGATCGAGGGCATCGCCTTCAACAGCCGCCATCATCACCAGCGGTGGGGCATAGCTGTCCAGTTCAAAGAGCGGAATAATCGCCTGTAGCAGGTCGCTGACCAATAGACCGTCGGCGCGGATAACCTGCGGTCCCATGCTGTGGGCCGGGAAGTGGGCATCGGAAAATATAATCTCATCGCCGTGGCCCATCTCAGCCAGCACCTTCAGCAGGTCGGGCGAAATTAAGGGAGATATTGTTTTGAGCATGTTACTCAACTCCTGTTAGTTCGGATTCGGTTTGCGGATAGAAGTAACGGTACTGGTAGCGTACCTGCCCGCGTGCCTGTTCCGGTGAGGTAAATTCCCCAATGCCTGACCACGCAAACATTGCGGCACCTGCCACGGTGGTTTCGGCGTCATCCAGCACTTTGACAGGTATCCCGAGAACATTCGCTTTGATCTGATTCCACAACGCGTTGCGGCTTCCCCCACCAACCAATAGCAGTTCTGTGGCCTGGAAATGACCGATTTTTTCCAGCGTATGGAGGTTTCGCTGCAGCTGTTCTGTCAGTCCTTCCAGCGCGGCGCGATAAAAGTGCCCACGGGTGGTATTGAGCGTAACCCCTTGCCAGCCCGCATTCTGACAGGCCAGCAGGTCGCAGTGCATCTTCACGCCTTCGGCGCCTGCCGGGATGGCCCTGGCTTCGTCAATCAGCGTCTGCCAGGGGGTGTCGGCAGTCCACAACAGCTTACGTACCCACTCAAGTACACCGGAAGCCAGCCACTGCATGCCGGGGTTATTCAGTCCAGCCTGGCTATCCAGCTCACAAGTGGAACCCGCATATTGGCTGAGCTGGGAGGTATCCACCTGCGCACTGCGCACCATCAGAATTTCCCATGTGCCGGAAGAGAGCACCGGTTCATCTGGCTGGGCTCCAGCGCCAAATAGCGCAAACTGCGTGTCGTGTCCGGCAGAGATGACCGGAATTCCCGCCGTAAGCCCGAGCAGGCTGGCAGCCTCTGGTTGCAAAGCCCCAATCTGTTCGCCTGCTTCAACCAGGCGCGGGAACAGACGGCGCGGTATGCCCGTAGCCTGCAAAATGTCATGACTAAAATCGCGCTGCCGGATGTCCAGCAACTGGCTGGTGCCCGCCATGGTGATATCTGTGGTGAACTCGCCGGTTAAACGGTGGTTGATAAGCGACGAGATAAACAACCAGGCGTGCGCCTGCTCCAGAAATTGCGGATGGTTTTCTTTCAGCCACACCAGTTTATACAGCGTGTTGAAGCTAAATGCGCCGACGCCGGAAATTTCCTGCAATTGCTGCGGTGATATGTAGCGGTGAATATTCTCCATCACCGCTGCGGTGCGTGGGCATTTCCAGCTAATCACCGGATACAGCTGCTTGCCGTTCTTATCAACCAGCGCGCCGTCTACGCCAAAAGTGGTGACGGCGATCCCGCGGACATGGCAGGCGGCCAGTTGCGTGCAGAGGCGCTGACAGCAGTCGGCGAAGCGTTGCAGAATGGCCTCCAGCGACCACTGATGCCAGGTACTGTTTTCTGTTGCGATGTCACTGGCGTTCGGGGTTGCTGCGCGGGCGACAATCTTTCCCTGTCGGTCAACGGCGATAGCCCGCACGTTGGTCGCGCCACAGTCGAGAACCAGGATAACGTCTTGTTTCATAATCGCTCCCCAAACGTAGCCGGATGGCGCAGCGCTTACCCGGCCTACAAAATTCACCGCGCAGGCCCGGTAAGCTTGCGCCACCGGGCCAGAGTCGCATTAACGCTTATACAGCGGGCCGTAGTTCTGGCAGGCGCGATAATCCTGGCCTTCCATATCCATACCATGGGCTGCCCAGGCTGAAGGGCGGTAAATTTTTTCGTCTTCCACGTTGTGCATACAAACCGGGATACGCAGCATGGCGGCGAGCGTAATAAAGTCCGCGCCCACGTGACCTATCGTCAGTACGCCGTGGTTTGCGCCCCAGTTAGCCATGACGGAATAGACATCGCTGAATGGGCCTTTACCGGTTAAGCGCGGGGCAAACCAGGTGGTTGGCCAGGTGGAGTTGGTGCGCGCATCAAGCTGGTCGTGCATCTCTTTAGGCAATTCCACGCTCCAGCCTTCCGCGATTTGCAGCACCGGGCCCAGGCCTTTGATGATGTTGATGCGGGTCATGGTGAACGGCACGCCGCCCTCGGTCAGGAAGCGAGAAGAATAGCCGCCGCCGCGGAAGTATTCGTGAATAGCCGGACACCATTCGGTAGCCGCCAGGCAATCATCCGCCTCTTTCTGTGAGATCTCCCAGTGCGGCTTCATGGTCGGTTTCCCTTCGCCGTCGCGCTGTTTGCAGGAGCCATCCAGCGCTGCCGAGCCGGAGTTAATCAGGTGAATAATACCGTGCTCAGCAAGGCCGGTCAGCGGTTTACCCGTGACACGTTCAACCGCCTCTGGCGACCAGTAGGTGCGCACATCGGCAAAGACCTGCGCTGTGCCGGTGAGTTGATGACCAAACAGCATCGCCACGCCGTTCAGGCTGTCGTTTTCGGTGGCGACAACGAACGGTTCGCGAATGCCGTTCCAGTCAAAGGAGCTGTTGAGCAGTGCTTCGGCGGTATCGCCATTCGGGTATTGATCGGTCCAGTGACGCTGGCCCTGGAAGCCTGCGGCAATCGCGTTGTACCCCAGCGACTCTTCAACCCGACCTTTGTCTGCCAGTTTTTGGTTACCCTGCATCATGTCGCGAATGCACATGGCCATCAGCAGGCTCTCTTTCAGCACCGCACGGCTCTGCTCTGCGTTACGCTTATATTGCTGTGCGTTCTGATCTTCACCGTAGCGGAAGTTTTTATCCGCCCACGCCAGCGCCATTTCCAGCTCAGCTTCGTCATAGATTTTTTGGTCGATGCGACGACGCAGTTCGGTCATATCAACGGGTTGAACCTTCATTCCCAGCCAGGATTCAAAGAAGTTATGATCGACAATCGAGCCGGCAATGCCCATTGAAACGCCGCCTACGGACAGGTAGCTTTTGCCTTTCATACTGGCAACCGCCAGGCCCGCGCGGGCAAAGCGCAGCAATTTTTCTTCAACATCGGCAGGGATCGTGGTATCGCCGGCATCCTGTACGTCATGGCCGTAAATAGAGAAGGCGGGAAGTCCTTTTTGATTATGCGCAGCCAATGCTGCGGCCAGATAAACTGCGCCGGGACGTTCTGTTCCGTTAAAGCCCCAGATAGCTTTCGGGCGCATCGGATCCATGTCGATGGTTTCGCTACCGTAGCACCAGCATGGGGTAACAGTAATCGTCACGCCTACGTTCAGGCTGCTGAATTTTTCTTCACAGGCGGCAGATTCAGCCATCCCGGCAATGCAAGTGTCGGCAATCACACATTCAATTTGTGCGCCACTGGCGTGACGAAGTTTCTCTGTGATCAGCGCAGCAGTGGCTTTAGCCATATTCATGGTTTGCTCTTCGAGCGATTCACGAACACCCATACGGCGCCCATCAATCACCGGACGAATTCCAATTTTCGGTAAGCTATTTTTGTTCATTCGAGGTTCCTCATCTCACTTTATGCCGTGCTGCAAAAGCGGATGTTGAACACCACTGTCGCAGTTGGCTGAATAACCCATTTTTGCTAACTCGAGTTAGCTTAGGTATTAGAGAGTTTTTTGCACAACTTTTTTGTTGTGGAACTGTGAGAGGCTTCACGAGAAGTGGTTAAAATTCGATCTGCGTCAAATAAACCTGGACGGGTATTTTCAATAAATCCTTTTTAAATTAATAGGTTGTGATAAATTGTCTGTTCAGCGTCACAGTTTTAAACCAAATGATTTGGCTATTTTGAGTAGCTAAAATAGCTTTAAAAGGCACTTCGCTAACTCGAGTTAGCATAATTGATAAAACGCATATGAACTTATAGGTAGTATTCGCATTAACGGTGACGATGGCTTCCTGGCAACGTTTTGCGCCTGATTCACTGATTGCAGTTTCTGTATATTGAGGAAAGCAGCAATGTCTGAAACATTTTTACAGATGAGTCATATTACGAAACGTTTTCCCGGCGTATTAGCGTTGAGTAATGTGGATTTTGCTTTACGCAAAGGAGAGGTTCATGCGCTGCTGGGTGAGAATGGCGCAGGAAAGTCTACGTTGATGAAGATTTTATCCGGTGTTTATCAGCCTGATGAAGGGGATATTATTTTTGAGGGCCAACCTGTTACTTTTGCGAATCCGTTGAGTGCACAAAGCGCAGGTATCACCATCATTCACCAGGAGTTTAACCTTTTCCCTGAACTCACGGTGGAAGAAAATATATTTATTGGCAGGGAGTTTTGCAAAAATAATCGCTGGCGTCTGGATGAAAAACTACAGCGACAGGCAGCTATCGATATTTTGCAAAAATTAAACCTGAATATCTCTCCAGAAACGCTGGTGGCCGATCTGACCGTCGCGCAACAACAAATGGTTGAGATTGCTAAAGCGATATCGGTGAATGCCAAGATTCTTATTATGGATGAACCGACGGCAGCACTGACCGAAACGGAAATTGACAGCTTATTTTAGGTAACTCGTTTGCTGAAAGAACAGGGAACGGGCATTGTTTATATCTCGCACAGATTAGAGGAACTGGCGCTGATCGCCGATCGCGCGACGGTGATGCGGGATGGTCAGTTTATTGCCACTGTGGATTATGATGCGGTTAAAATTAGCGATCTGATTGCCATGATGGTTGGGCGCGATCTTGGCAATATCTATCCTCGCCGCGAACCTTTGGCTCAACGCAAACCGGTGTTGGAAGTAAGCGGTCTGACGCGCAATGGCGTATTGAACAATATTGATTTCACTCTGTATCAGGGCGAAATTTTGGGCTTCGCCGGTCTGATGGGGGCAGGACGTACTGAGCTGGCGCGGGCAATTTTTGGTGCGGATCCCATTGATGGCGGAACCCTCAAGCTGAACGGTAACGTGACGGTAATTAAAGATATTCCTGATGCAATCAAACAGGGTATCAGCTATTTAACCGAGGACAGGAAAAAAGAGGGGCTGGCATTAGGACTGTCCGTTGAGCGCAATATTATGTTGGGCAATTATCCTGAGTATTCCGATCGTTATGGCAACGTGGACAGCAAACGTTGTCAGAAAACCAGCGAAGAACAGGTGAAAGCCCTACGCATTAAAACACCACATTTAGAACAGGCTGCTCTGAATTTAAGTGGTGGTAATCAGCAGAAAATTATTATTGCCAGATGGGTGTGTAAAGACACCGATATTCTCATCTTTGATGAACCCACTCGCGGTATTGATGTGGGTGCCAAACTTGAGATTTATGAATTAATGAATCGACTGGTGGCAAAAGGGAAGTCAATTATCATGATCTCCTCTGAATTACCGGAAGTGCTGGGTATGTGCGATCGCATTTTAGTGATGCGTAATGGACGTATTACCGGGGAGTTAGCTTCTGATGACGCCACACAAGAAAAAATCATGCAATATGCGACGTTAGAGGACTAATTTATGACTATCTCTGTAACCTCTTCAGACAGCAATAATAAGAAAATAAAAATTAACAAAGAACTTTTAATGCGCCTTGCGCCGCTTTTGAGTCTGATTATTTTAGTAATATTTTTTAGCTTTGGTTCGCCATTTTTCTTTAACACTGAAAACATCATGACAATCGCTCTGCAAACTTCAGTGATTGGCATTATGGCGATTGGCGTTACCTTCGTCATTATCACGTCAGGAATCGACCTTTCTCTTGGCTCGGTGGTGGCCTTTTCTGGTGTTGCGGTGGGCATCAGCGCCACGCTGGGATTGCCTCTGCCCGTATGTATTCTGGCCGGGGTGCTGGCCGGTGGATTATGCGGCTATATCAATGGTCTGCTGGTCACCAAAATGACTATCCCACCTTTTATCGCCACGCTGGGCCTGATGATGTCCGTCAGAGGCATCAATATGGTGATGACAGATGGTCGTGCGATTTATTTCGCTGATTACCCCACCTTCAAAATGCTGGCCCAGGGACGTTTGTTCGATGTGTTGCCTTATCCCGTTTTTTACCTGGTGGTGGTGGCGCTAATCGCCGCCTACATCCTGAAGAAAACGGTGATTGGTCGCTATGTTTACGCTGTGGGTAGCAATGAGGTGGCCGCACATCTTTCCGGTATTAAAGTTCAACGCGTCAAAATTTTCGTCTACGCCTTTTGTGGTCTGCTGACCGGGATCGCCGGCGTTATTCTGGCCTCACGTCTGAACTCTGGTCAGCCAACGGTTGGTGTGGGTTATGAACTGGAAGCCATCGCGGCGGTTGTTATTGGCGGTACGAGCCTGATGGGAGGAATTGGCACCATCGGCGGGACTATCATCGGCGCATTCATTATGAGCGTGTTGAAAAATGGTCTGAACCTGATGGGGGTTTCCCAGTTCTGGCAAATGGTGGCCATGGGCGTGGTGGTCATTGCTGCGGTTTATCTCGATACATTACGCAAAAAAATTCGTTGATTTACGCTCCCGGAAGTCACGGGGCATCATAACCCTGACGTTTAGGGTGACTCACTCAGAACGGAGTAAAACAATGAGAACCAGGAATTTTGTCTATGCGTTATCCCTGCTGGCCTGTATGACATCCAGCGTATTGGCTAAAGATATGAACCTTCCGGTGGTCAGTAAAGGTTTCCAGCATGAATTCTGGCAAACCGTAAAAATGGGGACGGAAGCGGCAGCAAAAGAGTCGGGTGATAAAACCAGCTATGTTGGCCCGGCGGATGAAACTCAGATTGCCGAGCAGATTCAGCTAGTTGAAAACGCGATGGCGCAAAAACCCAATGGGCTATTGCTGGCAGCGTTAGATGCCAATGCGCTGGCGCCATTAGTTGAGACCGCAAATTCACGCGGCATTAAAGTTGTGACGTTTGACTCCGGCGTGAATTCCGATATCCCAGTGAGCTTTGTCGCCACGAATAACCGTAAAGCCGGTGCTGAAGCGGCGGATGCACTGGCAGCGGAAGTGGGCAGCAAAGGTAAAGTGGGCATTATTGCGCACGTAGCGGGGACCTCCTCAGCGATTGAGCGTTCGGAAGGGTTTATTGCCCGCATGAAGGAGAAATACCCGGAAATCCAGGTGCTCCCGGTCCAGTACAGCGATGGCGATCCGCAAAAAGCGATGGATAAAACCATCGATATGATCCAGGCCAACCCTGATATTGCAGGGATTTATGGCACCAATGAAGGCTCAACGTTGGGCGTAGCAAACGCCATTGATAGTCAAAACCTGAAAGGCAAAGTGAAAGTGATTGGTTTTGATAGCACCGAGGCAATCATTGCTTTCCTGAAGTCTGGGGTCATTCAGGGCTTTGTCGTGCAGGACGCTTATCAGATTGGCTACCAGGGTATCAAGACACTAAATGCAGCGGTATCGGGTCAGTCTGTACCGAAAGAAATTGATATTCCGGTTAAATTCGTTAATGCGAAGAACATTGACACCCCGGAAATTGACAAGCTGTTACACCCATTCGGTAAAAAATAACACCGTTGGGGCGAAGTGCTCGCCCCATCATTCGCCAGCGTCAGGGAGTTACTATGGGCAGTGGATATTTCCTCGGTGTGGATGTCGGTTCCGCCAGCGTCAGGGCTGGTGTCTTTGATGCCAGTGGCAAACGGCTGGCTTTTGCGACATACGCCATCTCGCAGTTTCGACCCGGTCCTGAGCGGGTTGAGCAGTCATCTGCAGAAATCTGGCAGCAGGTTTGCCATGCAGTGAAGGAGGCGGTGTCGTCATCCGGGGTTCGCATTGAGGAGATTCGCGCATTGGGATTTGATGCCACCTGTTCATTGGTAGCACTGGATGAGCAGGGGCGGGGTCTGGCGGTTTCACCTGGCGAACCATCAGACCATAACATCATCATGTGGATGGATCATCGTGCGGCGCAGGAGACGCAACGTATAAACGCCACGCAGGATCCGGCTCTGCGCTACGTTGGCGGTGAAGTCAGCGTCGAAATGGAGCTTCCTAAAGTACTGTGGCTGAAAAACCATTTTCCAGCCACCTGGCAGAGTGCGTATCGCTTCTACGATCTGGCGGACTTTCTGGTCTCTAAAGCTACCGCCTGTGATGTTGCTGGTCTGTGCACGCTGACGTGTAAATGGAACTATCTGGCACATGAACAACGCTTTAGCCACTCCCTGCTTGACGCTGTTGAGCTAACGGATTTGTTGGGAAAAATCCCGTCGCGGATCCTGCCACCAGGCGCTGCCGTTGGAACGCTTAGCGCTGATGCGGCCCAGGCGCTGGGGCTGACGACTGCAGTGGTCGTCGCCAGCGGAATGATTGATGCCCATGCGGGCGGAGTAGCGCTTGCCGGTGTTGAGCCTGAGGGGACGTTGGCGTTGATCAGCGGAACGTCAAATTGCCATATGCTGTGCAGCGAGCAGGAAATTCATACACCTGGTGTATGGGGGCCGTACTGGTCAGCCATGCTGCCAGGCTACTGGCTGACAGAAGGGGGGCAAAGTGCCGCTGGGGCGTTAGTCGACTGGACGCTTCAGGAGTCAGGAGCCAGCGCGGCGCTATTTCACAAGGCTGAGGCGCGGGGTTGCCATCCCATCGTTTTAGTTAATGAATGGGTTGCCGCACTTGAGGCGCAGGAGTCAGAGCCTGGTCGTTATTTGCATGTGCTGGCCGATCATCACGGTAATCGTTCACCGCGCGCGCGACCCGATGCCCGGGGGAGTGTTTGCGGTTTGACTCTTGAGCGAGGCGAGATGCAGGTTGCTCGTCTGTACCTGGCGACATTACAGGCGATCGCCTGCGGTACGCGGCATATTATGGAAGTGATGCGCGAAAACGGTCACACCATTTCCCGACTGACGCTGTGCGGCGGCGCAACGCATAACCCACTATGGTTGCGAGAATATGCCGATGCCACCGGATGCGATATTCATCTGATGCAGGAAGAGGATGCGGTGACGTTAGGGGCGGCCATCACTGGCGCGGTTGCCTGCGGCGCGTGGGAAAATATTCCATCTGCATGCCAGGCGATGGTTCGATCAGGCGAGGTGATTAAGGCTAACCCGGCACGGCGCAACTTCTATGACCGCAAATATCAGGCTTATCTGATGATGTGGGATCAGCAGCAGGCGATTAACCAACTTATGCAGTAAGACAAAAGTTTAAAATACTTTTATGATTGTAGATTGACGTTTTTGGATGTGAACTGGGGCATATAAATGGCTAAAACAGTAGAACAGATAGCCAGCGATCTGAATTTATCGGTTACGACCGTACGACTGGTGCTGAACGGGAAAGCAGAGCAATATCGAATCAGTGTCAAAACCCAAACGCGTATTAATGAATATGTCGAGCGCTATGGTTACGTCATTAACCATTCAGCACGCAGCCTGAAATTGAATAAAACGGATACGTTGGGATTGATTGTGCCCAATATTTCCAACGTGTTTTTTGCCACACTCGCAGAAAAACTTGAGCAACGCTGTCGTCGCTCCGGTTATCAGCTAACGATTAGCTGTACCTATGACGATGTTGATTACGAAAATAAACTGACCAAAGCGTTAATA
This sequence comes from Citrobacter sp. RHBSTW-00986, assembly GCF_013783065.1. Classification (NCBI taxonomy): domain Bacteria; kingdom Pseudomonadati; phylum Pseudomonadota; class Gammaproteobacteria; order Enterobacterales; family Enterobacteriaceae; genus Citrobacter; species Citrobacter sp. RHBSTW-00986. The sequence continues at coordinate 1,023,298 of NZ_CP056200.1, forward strand.
GCTCGCAATGTCGATGGCCTTTTTATTGTTCCCTCAACATTAGAGAATCAGCAGCACCATTTACGTCAGGTCAGAAAACCGATGGTGTTACTTGACCGTGATTTTAAGTATACCGATAACGCTCTGGTAGAAAGCCATAACATTTTGGGCGGCGAAAAGTTGACGCAAAGTTTGTTTGACGCTGGAAAGTCGCCGATCTGGTTTTTGGTGGGAGATACCGGATTGCCCAGCATCGGCGACCGTTTACAAGGTTATCTTAATGCATTGAACAATAATGGTATTTTGCATAGCGATTGGGTGCGCGAAGGTCCGGACAACACGCCCGAGGGAGGTTATCGACTGATGGATGAGTTGATCGGCGAACAGGGCTGCCCACAGGCATTTATCGCCTCATCATTACCCGTACTGGAAGGGGCCATTAACGCTATTCGTAATCGTTTTGGCACAATTCCACCTGAAATTAATATTGGGACATTCGATGAACACCCGATGCTGGGATTCCTCGCCAATAATGTCTGGTCAATGCAGCAGGATGAAAATGTTTGGGCGGAAAAAGCGTTCGATATGATGATGAGTGCTATTGATGACCAGCCAATTAAAGAAACTGTAAAAGTTGAGATGAAACTTATTAAGCGCGTAAGACAACCTTAATACGCCGCTATAAATAAATCGGCCTACTGAACCTGAATATATACGTTCAGTGGCTGCCTGTATCTGAAACCTGACCCGTCTTACTCTGCGGCTGCATTTTTCGCAATAAAGACGAGGGGAAACTGTACCCGGAGAATCATTATGGAAAGAATGCGTTTGTCGCGAGAAATCATTGAAACCTGCCTTGAAATGACCAGCCTTGGATTGAATCAGGGGACGGCGGGAAATGTGAGTGCGCGTTATGAAAATGGGATGCTGATCACGCCCAGCGGTATTCCTTACGAAAGACTTACTGAAAATATGATCGTGTATGTAGATAACGACGGGAAATATGATAAAGGACAATTACCCTCCAGTGAATGGCGTTTTCACCTGGCGGCATACCAGACGCGTCCGGATGCCAATGCGGTTGTCCATAACCATGCCGTACATTGCACGGCCGTTTCTATTCTTAATCGCCCTATCCCGGCAATTCACTACATGATTGCGGCGGCTGGGGGGAACTCTATTCCGTGTGCGCCTTATGCGACGTTTGGTACACGAGAGCTGTCAGAGCATGTGAGCGTCGCCCTGAAAAACCGTAAGGCAACGCTTTTACAGCACCATGGGTTGATTGCTTGTGAAGCGAATTTGGAAAAAGCACTGTGGTTGGCGCATGAAGTGGAAGTTCTGGCCCGCCTTTATCTGAGCACGCTGGCGATTGTCGACCCGGTGCCGGTGCTGGATGACGAGGAGATCGCCATTGTGCTGGAGAAATTCAAATCTTACGGATTACGCATTGAAGAGTAACTTCGCATAGCGAAAAGGAGAAATACGATGGCGAACAGAATGATTCTGAACGAAACGGCATGGTTTGGCCGGGGAGCTGTTGGTGCATTAACCGATGAAGTCATCCGTCGTGGTTATCGCAAGGCGTTGATTGTGACTGATAAAAATCTGGTGCAGTGCGGCGTTGTCGATAAGGTGACTTCCCGAATGGATGCTGCAGGTCTGGCATGGGAAATCTATTCAGGCGTTATTCCTAACCCAACCATTGCGGTGGTGCAGGAAGGGTTGGGTGTCTTTCAGCAAAGCGGCGCAGACTATCTGATCGCCATCGGCGGAGGCTCCCCTCAGGATACCTGTAAAGCGATTGGCATTATCAATAATAACCCTGAGTTTGCGGATGTACGCAGCCTTGAAGGGTTATCGCCAACGCGCAGCCCGAGCGTGCCGGTTATGGCTATCCCAACCACCGCGGGAACGGCAGCGGAAGTGACCATTAACTACGTGATCACTGACGAAGAAAATCGGCGTAAGTTTGTTTGTGTCGACCCCCATGACATCCCACAGGTAGCGTTCATCGATGCTGACATGATGGACGGCATGCCAGCGGCGCTAAAAGCCGCCACCGGAGTGGATGCCCTGACCCATGCTATTGAGGGGTACATCACGCGGGCGGCGTGGGCGCTTACCGATGCGCTGCACATTAAAGCCATTGAAATGATAGCCGGGGCATTACGCGGTTCCGTTGCGGGCGATACCCAGGCCGGGGAAGCGATGGCGCTGGGCCAGTACGTGGCCGGGATGGGCTTTTCCAACGTTGGTCTGGGATTAGTGCATGGAATGGCACACCCGTTAGGCGCGTTTTATAACACGCCGCACGGCGTAGCAAATGCCATTTTGCTGCCGCACGTGATGCGCTATAACGCCGAATTCACCGGGGAAAAATTCCGCGATATCGCCCGGGTGATGGGGGTTAAGGTTGAAGGACTAACGCTGGCTGAGGCACGTAAAGCGGCAGTGGATGCCGTCTTCGCCCTTAACCGCGATGTAGGGATCCCACTGCATTTACGCGATGTTGGCGTACGTAAAGAGGATATTCCTGCGCTGGCGCAGGCGGCATTGGACGATGTTTGTACCGGGGGAAATCCCCGTGAAGCGAATCTTGGGGATATCGTTGAGCTGTACCACACCGCCTGGTAATTTTTCAGCGTGACGGCGTGAAAGCCTTATCCGGCCTACCGGGGTGTTCGACGTGTAGGCCAGATAAGCACAGCGCCATTCGGCAACAGACCTATCGCACCAACCGTAATTGCTGCAGGTTTCCGTCGATATGTAAGTCCGTTTGCAGCCGTGCGATATCGCGACACAGAAACGCCATCTCCTGGTGCATCTCTAGTTTCTTGCGCCACTTGTCCGGTACTTCATCAAGATGCGCGTAAATGCCTTCCAGATGTTGAAACTGTACGAGCAGCTGCGTGGCGCTTTTGGGACCAATACCTGCAACCCCCGGTACTTTCGAACTGCTGATCCCGGCCAGTCCCCAGTAATCAGGCAACTGCTGCGGCAGCACGCCAAACTCTTTCTCAATAAACGGTGCATCCAGCCAGCGCTTCTGGAAGTAGTCACGAATACGTAGCGTCGGGGAGAGCAACTGACAATAGCCTTTATCGGTTGAGACGATGGTAGCCTGATGTCCCGCCTGGCTCACTTTAACCGCCAGGGTTGCGGCTAAATCATCGGCTTCATTCCCGCTGGAGACCCAACAGCAGACGCCGCGCTGTTCAAAAGCGGCGCGTAAGGCGGGCATTTCCTGGTGCAATTCATCAGGCATCGGGGGGCGACCGGCTTTGTAGTCAGGCAACCGTTGGTGACGCCAGCCGCTGTTGCGCGCTTCATCATCGAATACCGCCACAGCGTGCGTAGGCTGACTGTGCACAATCAACTGATCGAGCGCGTGCTGGCACGTCTCTACGCAGGGTGAGCCCTGTACGGCGTGAATGCGGCGGATAAGGTTCAGTGCATCGACAATGAGCAGGTGGACGGCCACGGTGTTCTCCCTAACAAATAAGTTTGTAGGGTAACATTCACGGAGAGGGGAGGCGAGTGTTGCGAAATAGCGTTATCCGTAGACCGGATGGCGGCGAGCGCCTCATCCGGCCTACAGATCCTGAAACGTGGTGGGACTTAATCGCAGGTGACAATCTTCATCGCCAGACCGCCGCGAGATGTTTCACGGTATTTGGCGTTCATGTCTTTACCGGTTTCGTACATGGTCTCGATGACTTTATCAAGGCACACGCGCGGTTCGCTGGTACGGCGCAGCGCCATACGTGCGGCGTTCACTGCTTTAACCGAAGCAATGGCGTTACGCTCAATGCACGGTACCTGCACCTGGCCGGCAACCGGATCGCAGGTCAGACCCAGGTTATGTTCCATACCGATTTCCGCCGCGATGCACACCTGCATTGGGCTACCGCCCAGCAGTTCAGCCAGACCGGCCGCAGCCATGGAGCAGGCAACGCCGACTTCACCCTGACAGCCCACTTCGGCGCCAGAGATAGAGGCGTTCATCTTGTACAGCGAACCAATGGCGCTCGCGACCAGCATGTAGCGTGCCAGCGAGTTAGCGTTCACTTCGCGGATAAACTTGTCGTAGTACGCCAGCACGGCAGGAACAATCCCGCATGCGCCATTAGTTGGCGCCGTAACCACGCGTCCACCGGCAGCGTTTTCTTCGTTCACGGCCAGCGCGAACATGTTGATCCAGTCAACAACCGCCATCGGATCAGTGGTGGTTTTGTCGCTGCTGACCAGCATACGACGCAGCGCCGCCGCGCGACGTGGAACGCGCAGTTTGCCCGGCAATACACCTTCGGTGGTGATGCCGCGCTCAATCCCGCTGCGCATGACGTCCCAGACGTTGGCGAAGTGTTGTTCCAGCTCTTCTTTGCTGTGCAGCGCCAGTTCGTTTTGCATCATCAGACCGGAAAGTGACAGGCCGGTTTCCTGGCAATGACGTTGCAAATCAGCCGCAGATTTATACGGATACGGCACGTTTACCGGCGAGTTGTTCGGTAAACCAAAATGTTCTTCATCAACGATGAACCCACCGCCAATGGAATAGTAAGTCTGGCTGTAAATGGCTTTTTCGCCCGCCAGTGCGGTAATACGCATCCCGTTTTCGTGCAGGGACAGATTGTCCGCATGGAAATTCATGCACTTGTCGACCGGGAACTCGACCTCATGTTGACCGTCCGCCAGCAGCAAACGTCCATGAGTATTCACATCCTGGATAAAGGCCGGGATGGCATCAATGTCTACGGTATCCGGCAGATTACCCGCCAGGCCCATAATAATCGCGATGTCGGTATGGTGACCTTTCCCCGTCAGAGACAAAGAGCCATAGACATCAACCACTACGCGGGTTACGTCAGTGAGAATTCCGCGTGCAATCAGGTCATCCGTGAATTGTTTGCCTGCTTTCATCGGGCCAACAGTGTGGGAGCTGGAAGGGCCAATGCCGATTTTGAAAATATCGAATACGCTAATCATGAGGCGTCCATTGTGTATCGAGGTGCGCCGCCCCGAGGAGCGGCGCAGGGGAATTAACTGAACAGAGAGTAGAAAATAGCGGAGATAGCGATCAGGCCCATAATCACAACGAAGACGTTGCTGATATGGCCGCTGTATTTACGCATTGCCGGTACTTTCTGAATTGCATACATCGGCATCAGGAACAGAATCATCGCGATGATTGGGCCACCCAGGGTTTCAATCATACCGAGGATACTTGGGTTCAGCGTCGCCACAATCCAGGTGGTTACCAGCATGAACAGCGCAGTGATTTTGTTCAGTTTGTTGATTTCGATGGTTTTGCCTTTGCCGCGCAGAGACTTAATCACCATACCGTTGAAACCTTCACGTGCGCCCAGGTAGTGGCCGAGGAAGGATTTGGTGATAGCGATAATCGCGATGATCGGTGCCATCCAGGCAATGATCGGCGCGTTAAAGTGGTTTGCCAGGTAAGACAGGATAGAGATGTTCTGCTCTTTCGCTGCAGCCAGATCCGCTGGGGTCAGGCTAAATACGCAGCTGAAGACGAAGAACATAACGGTCAGCACCATCATGATGTGAGCGAATGCCAGAATCTTAGAGCATTTCTTCTCAGCTTCATCACCGTATTCTTCACGCTTCGCCACGGCGAAGGAGGAGATGATCGGTGAGTGGTTAAAGGAGAACACCATTACCGGAATTGCCAGCCACAGGGTCAACAGCAGTCCGTTGCCGGTGGTTGCTGCAGAGTCAAAGGACAGGGTTTCCAGAACTGCACCGCTCCACTGAGGGATCAGGTACAGCGCCAGCAGCATCAGGGCGGCAACAAACGGGAATACCAGGATGCTCATCGCCTTCACGATCATCTGCTCACCGAAACGCACGATGGTCATCATGCCGACAATCAGGATCAGAGACAGGATTGCGCGCGGCGGCGGCGTAATTGCCAGCTGGTGGGTCAGGAAGCTTTCGACGGTGTTGGTGATTGCTACGCTGTAGACCAACAGAATTGGGTAGATAGCGAAGAAGTAGAGCAGGGTAATCAGTTTACCTGCGCCTACACCAAAGTGTTCTTCTACAACTTCAGTAATGTCTTCACCCGGATTTTTACCGGACAGCACGAAGCGAGTCAGGCCGCGGTGTGCAAAGAAGGTCATTGGGAAAGCAAGGATCGCCATGATGATCAGCGGAATCATACCGCCTACGCCTGCGTTAATCGGCAGGAACAATACACCCGCGCCAATCGCCGTGCCGTAAAGGCCCAGCATCCACATGGTGTCTGTCTTGCGCCATGCGCTGCGGGTCTGGCCCGTAACGATAGTGCTGGTTTGAGTGTTTTCCATCTATTTCTCCTGGAGGAAGCTTAAAAAGTCGGGTTTGGGATCAATCCAATGAGAAAATACCCGACTGTAAATCGAAATTCGTTGAGCGATTTTTTATATAATTTTTCGCCGTAATAATTTGCGGGCGGAAAGATACATTTTAGTAATGAATGTATCAGTGATCGCGATCCCAAATGCAATAATCCACCTTTTATGTGGATAAATTTGGACCATTAATCTGTTAAAAAATAGTCAAAGCGAATTTACGGGCGCGAAGGCTAACATTAACGACATATATCATGAAAGCGAAGGCGCGAAGATACGAGCGTTACGCTGTAAAAACTGTTGTTTTTAGAGGATTTTGGCGACTAATAATAATTTCCTAAGATAAATCACGGTTGGGTTTTGAAGGTAATCGTTTGCGTAGCGCGTTATTTTTAATGAAACATCATTGGTATTTATATGATCGTCTGAGCTATGTGACTGGTATCACTAAAAAAAGCCGGGAGGCTGATGCGCCAAACCCGGCTTTGATATGGACAAAACTGTCACCGCGATAGCATCTGCTGGCGGCTGTTGGAGGTTAGGCGCAAATCTCGTAGCAAGGGATATACGCGGAGCCAGGTAACTTCATACGATGCTGTGCAACAAAGCCCTGCAGGAGATCGTCCATGCGGCGCATCATTTCGCGGTCACCGTGGATTTTGTACGGGCCAAACTCTTCGATGGCGCGGATCCCGACTTCCTTCACGTTACCGGCTACAATCCCCGAGAACGCACGGCGCAGGTCTGCCGCCAGTACTTCCACGGGTTGATCCGGGTACAGCTTCAGGTTAGCCATGTTTTCATGGGACGGCTCGAACGGCATCTGCAAATCAGGTGCAATACGAATCGACCAGTTAAAGCTGTAGGCATCACCGGTGTCACGGCGGTTCTCTTTCACCAGCGGCATCGCTTTTTTCATCAGACGAGCCACTTCTGCTGCATCGTCTATGATAATGCGATAGTGGCGACGCGCATCTTCCCCCAGCGTGTGCACGATAAATTCGTCCAGCACGCGGAAGTAATCGGCGCTCTCTTTTGGTCCAGTCAGGATCAGCGGTAAAACCTGATCTTTATTGGCCGGGTTCATCAGGATCCCCAGCAGATACAGCAGCTCTTCTGCTGTCCCTACGCCGCCTGGGAAGATGATTATACCGTGGGCGATACGCACGAACGCTTCCAGACGTTTTTCAATGTCCGGCATGATGATCAGTTCGTTAACCAGCGGGTTAGGCGGCTCAGCGGCAATGATTGACGGTTCGGTCATACCGATAAAGCGGCTGTCTTTGTATCGTTGCTGGGCGTGACCGACCGCAGCGCCTTTCATTGGCGCTTCCATCGCCCCCGGACCACAGCCGGTACAGATGTTCAGTTCGCGCAGGCCCAACTGGGTACCAACGCGACGGGCGTACAGGTACTCATTTTCGTTGATTGAGTGACCCCCCCAGCAGACGACCATGTTCGGCGCTTCACCCACGTGTAGCGCCCGGGCATTGCGCAGGATCGAGAATACCAGGTTGGTAATATGCACCGAGCTTTCAAGATCCAGATGCTGAAAGCGACCGGCGTTATGGATCTGGCCATTGACGAACAGAATGTCGCGCAGCACAGCAAACAGGTTGGCCTGCAGTGCGCGAATAATGCGTCCATCAACAAACGCATCTTCAGGCGGGTTGATCAGTTCCAGCTTTACGCCCCGTTCGCGGCGCAGCACGTTAATGTCGAAACTTTCAAAGCGTGACAGCAGCTCTTTGCTGTTGTCGGTCAAACTGCCGGAGTTCAGAACGGCAAGCGAACAGTTACGAAACAGTTGATACAGGTCGCTGCTGGCCGTGCGTTTAAGCATATCGACTTCCAGCTGCGACAACATGTCCATTGAGCCAAGCGGGCTAATATGTGTAATCAAGTAAACTCCTTATGGGACGCAACACGTCATTCCCTGTTGATTACAATAGCCCTGGCTTATGACCTTTCACAACCTTGCGCGCGGAATCCGGCACGCAAAATTGAGAAAAAAGATTACTGACGTACCAGACGCCCCGTTGCCGGAGTGAAATCGGTGTTGGTGCGCCATGGGTTAATGTCCAGGCCGCCACGTCGCGTGTAGCGTGCGTAAACGCTCAGTTTCTCCGGCTGGCAGAAGCGCAGAATGTCATTGAAAATGCGTTCCACGCACTGCTCGTGAAACTCATTATGGTGACGGAAGGAGACCAGATAACGCAGCAGCTTCTCGCGATCGATTTTTCGTCCGCGATACTGAATCTGTATGGAGCCCCAGTCCGGCTGGTGGGTGATCAAGCAGTTAGACTTCAGCAGATGGCTGACCAGCGTCTCTTCCACCGCTTTTTCACCGCCAACGGCATTTTCCAGATACTCTGTGCTGAACTGGTAGTTATCGATGACGATATCCTGATTGTCGATACAGGTGCCGTTAAAGTGGGCTATCGGTTGTCCTTCCAGTTCGTCAAGACGGTACAGCGCTACGCTGACATCACCCTGAGCACAAGCGCGCAGATCGTTTTCCAGCGTCTGGCGTACCGCATCCCAGGAATCAAAACGCGTCTGGTTAAAACTGTTCAGGTAAAGCTTAAAGCTTTTCGATTCGATCAGATTTACGCTGGTGTAATCCAGTTCTACATGACCGACCGCTACCTGCGGTAAACCGTTGGCATTCAGCCAAGACAGTTCATATAGCGTCCAGATATCGGCACCGTGAAAAGGCAGATTATCGGCCTGTAAATCCAGCGGGTCGCGGTTCAGGCTGCGTGGAACGCCCTGCAGCAGGCTGGCATCGTAATTGTCACGGTAATCTGTTGATTTACCGAGAGTCAGGCCGTCAAGCGCCTGATGATTTTCATAAGAGGACATGTTTCACCGTCATAAACCAGATACACTATGCGACAAGTGTATCCTGGCTTTTGTGAAGAGAGAAATCAGTGGACGAATTGACAGCGCAGGCGTTGACAGCCTTTACGACACGTTATTGCGACGCATGGTACGAAAAAAACAACAGCTGGCCCCTCAGCGAAGAGCTGTATGGCGTACCTTCTCCGTGCATCATTTCTTCCACAGACGATGCGGTATTCTGGCAACCTCAGCCTTTTGTAGGCGAAAAAAACCTCAATGCGGTTGAACGCGCCTTTGATATCGTGATACAACCAGCCGTTCACGCTTTTTACACCACCCAGTTTGCTGGGGACATGCACGCGCAGTTTGCGGATGAAAAACTAACGCTGCTGCAAACCTGGAGCGAAGACGACTTCAGGCGCGTTCAGGAAAACCTGATTGGTCACCTGGTTACGCAAAAGCGCCTCAAGCTGTCGCCTACGCTTTTTATTGCCACCCAGGACAATGAGCTTGACGTCATTTCGGTGTGCAATCTCTCCGGTGAAATGTGCAAAGAAACGCTGGGAACCCGTAAACGAACGGTACTGGCGGGCTCACTTGCGGAATTTCTCACTCAGCTTAAGCCAGTTCTGTAATCCAGATTGCCCTGAACCTTGTGAGAGATCTCTTACAAACCCTGTAGGACATTGCCAGGTAATAAGTAAAGACTTAATGAACGGATAAAATAATTATTCCTTATTATTCATAAAGTTAATGTTTTATTGTCAACTTTCATACGAAAATAATCTTAAGGGAGTGTCTGTAAGCATCTTGTAAGACAAGGCGAAACAGGCGATTCTATATCTGTCGACAAGGAGTCGCACAACGAAGAGAACATCAGGATGATGGCCCTTCGGCAGGACACACCAGGACGGTGTTACAAGGACAGGCTTCAGGATGAAGCAAAGCGGAAAGCGCTGGATGCGTTAAGGGACACCTCCAGGATGGAGAATGAGAGCCGGTCAGGATGTTCGGCGGGTCAGGATGGCCAGGACACTTCAGGATGAAGTTTTCACATCGGGGTGGTGTGAGCAGGATGCACAAGTTCAGGATGAACAAGGTCGCAAGACCACAGGAAAAGTTGTCACGGATGAGCAGGGAGCACTAAAAGTAGCTGGAACGCTGCGAAACGAACCGGGAGCACTGTTTTTACAGTGCTCCCTTTTTTTATTTCCCTTCACTAGTGCTATTCTTCGCGCCAGATTTTTCATCATTGAGGTTAATTTCATGACGACTCATGACCGTGTGCGCCAGCAGTTACACGCGCTTGAAGCGCTACTGCGTGAACATAATCACTGGCGGTTGGATGAGCCTGCAGAGCATCTGTTTACCAGCACGCAGCCTTTTTGTATGGATACCATGGAGCCGGTTGAGTGGCTGCAATGGGTATTGATTCCCCGCATGCATACGCTGATTGATAACGCTCAGCCGCTTCCGCAGGCTTTTGCCGTCGCACCGTATTACGAAATGGCGTTGGCAGCCGATCACCCGCAACGCGAAATTCTCCTGACGGCATTGCAGGAGTTGGATGCACTGTTTACAAGTGATAACGCCTGATGCTGGAGATTCTGTATCAGGACGAATGGCTGGTCGCAGTTAACAAACCTTCGGGCTGGTTGGTTCACCGCAGTTGGCTCGACCGGGATGAGAAAGTGGTGGTGATGCAAACAGTACGCGACCAGATTGGTCAGCACGTTTTTACCGCCCACCGACTCGACAGACCGACTTCTGGAGTACTGCTGATGGGGCTGTCCAGCGAAGCCGGGCGGTTGCTGTCCCAGCAATTTGAACATCATCAAATTCAGAAACGCTATCATGCGATTGTGCGTGGTTGGCTGATGGATGATGCCGTGCTGGATTACCCGCTGGTCGAAGAACTGGATAAGATCGCCGATAAATTTGCCCGTGATGATAAAGGCCCGCAGCCTGCCGTCACCCATTATCGCGGTTTGGCGACGGTTGAGATGCCGGTAGCGACCGGGCGTTATCCGACGACCCGTTACGGATTGGTGGAACTGGATCCTAAAACCGGTCGAAAACACCAGCTCAGACGTCATCTGGCACACTTACGCCATCCAATTATCGGCGACAGTAAGCACGGTGATTTGCGGCAAAACCGCAGTGCCGCTGAGCACTTTGGTTGTCAGCGTTTGATGCTTCATGCCAGCCAGCTTGCGCTGATCCATCCTTTTACCGGCGAACCGCTGGTTATTCGCGCCGGGCTGGATGATGTCTGGATGCAGGCGCTATCACAGTTTGGCTGGCGTGGACTTCTCCCTGAGAATGAAAGGGTTGAGTTCAGCGGGCTGTCAGGTCAGGATGAGCAGATAGATTCTTAAGTCCCAGGAGATTACGGTTATGGCGGAAATTGGAATTTTTGTCGGCACGATGTACGGAAACGCGTTGCTGGTTGCCGAAGAGGCCGAAGCTATTTTGACGGCGCAGGGTCATAAAGCCACGGTGTTCGAAGATCCCGAGCTCAGCGACTGGCAGGCATATCAGGAAAAATATGTGCTGGTGGTGACCTCAACGACCGGGCAGGGCGATCTGCCGGATAGCATCGTGCCGCTGTTTCAGGGAATCAAAGATAATCTCGGTTTCCAGCCAAATCTGCATTACGGGGTAATTGCGCTGGGTGACAGTAGCTATGTTAATTTCTGCAATGGCGGCAAGCAGTTCGATGCACTGCTGCAGGAACAAAGCGCCCACCGTGTTGGGGAAATGCTGCTGATTGACGCCAGCGAGCATCCTGAACCGGAAAGCGAATCCAATCCCTGGGTAGAAAACTGGGGAACCTTGCTTAAATAACCTTTCGCCCGGCAGCACTTTGCTTGCACGGGCCTGTTACTCTCTTTTGGATCGTAGGCCGGGTAAGGCGTTGCTACCCGGCAACAAATCGCCCACCAAACGCCAATTTCGTGAAGCATCTTCCATTCCCTTAGGCTTATGCCATAAACAACCTCATTCACCTCCCACAATGTTGTGTTTTTGCACGGTGAGGGTAAGAGGCACTCCTTCATATACTTTTCCCGTCAGTTCCCGAAAAGGCAGCGAGTCAGAATAAAACGGCCCTGAGCTGTACCAAAACTGCCACACACTAACCTCTCATTCTGATCACCCTACAGGTGCTGTACAGAATGAACTGGCGAAAGCCAAGATTCAGGAGTGCAACAATGAGTTCATTAAGTCAGGCGGCGAGCAGCGCGGAAAAACGCACTAACGCTCGCTACTGGATAGTGGTGATGCTGTTTATCGTCACATCCTTCAACTACGGCGATCGCGCCACCTTATCCATCGCCGGCTCGGAGATGGCCAAAGATATTGGTCTGGATGCGGTAGGGATGGGGTATGTATTCTCCGCTTTTTCATGGGCCTATGTTATCGGTCAGATCCCCGGCGGCTGGCTGCTCGACCGCTTCGGTTCAAAACGTGTTTACTTCTGGTCCATTTTTATCTGGTCGATGTTTACCCTGCTGCAGGGCTTCGTCGATATCTTCAGCGGCTTCGGCATTATCGTTGCGCTGTTTACCCTGCGCTTCCTCGTGGGGTTAGCCGAAGCGCCATCCTTCCCTGGCAACAGTCGTATTGTGGCGGCGTGGTTCCCGGCGCAGGAAAGGGGCACGGCGGTCGCTATTTTTAACTCGGCGCAGTACTTTGCCACCGTGATCTTCGCGCCAATCATGGGCTGGTTGACCCACGAAGTGGGCTGGTCGCATGTGTTCTTCTTTATGGGCGGTCTCGGGATTGTTATCAGCTTTATCTGGCTGAAGGTGATTCATGAACCGAACCAGCATCCGGGCGTAAACCAAAAAGAGCTGGACTACATTGCCGAAGGCGGAGCGCTGATCAATATGGATCAGGCGGCAGCCAAAGCCAAAGTGCCGTTCAGCGTGAAGTGGGGGCAGATCAAGCAACTGCTGGGCTCACGAATGATGATCGGTATTTATATCGGCCAATACTGCATAAATGCGCTGACCTACTTCTTTATCACCTGGTTCCCGGTTTATCTGGTACAGGCACGCGGTATGTCGATTTTGAAAGCCGGTTTTGTTGCCTCGGTCCCGGCCATTTGCGGATTCGCAGGCGGCGTGCTCGGCGGCATTATTTCCGACTGGCTGATGCGCCGTACCGGTTCGCTGAATATCGCCCGTAAAACGCCAATCGTACTGGGTATGCTGTTGTCGATGGTGATGGTGTTCTGTAACTACGTCAACGTGGAGTGGATGATCATCGGCTTTATGGCGCTGGCCTTCTTCGGCAAAGGTATCGGTGCGTTGGGATGGGCGGTGATGGCCGATACTGCGCCAAAAGAGATCAGCGGTTTGAGCGGCGGTCTGTTCAATATGTTTGGCAACATCTCCGGTATCGTTACGCCAATTGCTATCGGCTACATCGTAGGTACCACTGGCTCGTTTAACGGTGCGTTGATTTACGTCGGGGTGCATGCGCTGATTGCTGTAGTGAGCTATCTGGTGCTGGTGGGTGATATTAAACGTATCGAACTGAAACCTGTCGCAGGGCAATGATGATGACAACACAATCGAGTCCCATTATTACCGATATGAAGGTCATTCCGGTGGCCGGTCATGACAGCATGCTGCTCAATATTGGCGGGGCGCATAACGCATACTTTACCCGCAATATCGTCGTGCTCACCGATAACGCCGGAAATACCGGCGTCGGTGAAGCGCCGGGCGGCGAAGTGATTTATCAGACGCTGGTGGACGCGATTCCACAAGTGTTGGGCCAGGAAGTCGCGCGCCTGAATAAGGTGGTTCAGCAGGTGCATAAAGGCAACCAGGCCGCTGATTTTGACACCTTTGGTAAAGGTGCCTGGACCTTTGAGCTGCGGGTTAATGCGGTGGCCGCGCTGGAAGCTGCACTGCTCGACCTGCTGGGCAAGGCGCTGAACGTGCCGGTCTGCGAACTGTTAGGGCCAGGCAAGCAGCGCGATGCGGTCACCGTGCTCGGCTATCTGTTCTACGTGGGAGATCGCAGTAAAACCGATCTGCCGTATCTGGATAGCACGCCGGGTAACCATGAGTGGTATCACCTGCGTCACCAACAGGCGATGAACAGTGAGGCGGTGGTACGTCTGGCTCAGGCTTCGCAGGATCGCTACGGCTTTAAAGATTTCAAACTCAAAGGCGGTGTGCTGCCTGGCGAGCAGGAAATCGACACCGCTCGCGCGTTGAAACAATGCTTCCCGGATGCGCGTATTACGGTCGACCCTAACGGTGCCTGGCTGCTGGATGAAGCTATCTCCTTGTGTAAAGGGCTGAACGATGTTCTGACTTACGCCGAAGATCCGTGCGGCGCAGAACAGGGTTTTTCTGGCCGCGAAGTGATGGCCGAGTTCCGCCGTGCAACCGGTCTGCCGGTAGCAACGAATATGATAGCCACCAACTGGCGTGAGATGGGCCATGCGGTGATGCTCAACTCGGTAGATATTCCACTGGCCGATCCGCACTTCTGGACCCTTTCCGGCGCGGTGCGCGTGGCACAGTTATGCGATGACTGGGGACTGACCTGGGGCTGCCACTCTAACAATCATTTTGATATTTCCCTGGCGATGTTCACCCACGTCGGTGCCGCTGCGCCGGGCAACCCAACGGCGATCGACACCCACTGGATCTGGCAGGAGGGCGATTGCCGCCTGACCAAAAATCCGCTGGAGATTACACACGGAAAAATTGCGGTACCCGACGCGCCCGGCCTGGGCGTGGAACTGGACTGGGATCAGGTACAGAAAGCGCATGAAGCCTATAAGGCGCTGCCCGGCGGCGCGCGTAATGACGCAGGCCCGATGCAGTATCTGATCCCTGGATGGACTTTTGACCGTAAACGTCCCGTTTTCGGCCGCCACTAATTTTGAATAAGGACTTAATTATGAGCGCACAATTTACTACCCCAGTCGTAACCGCGATGCAGGTGATCCCGGTTGCGGGCCATGACAGCATGCTGATGAATCTGAGCGGCGCACATGCCCCGTTCTTCACGCGTAATATTGTGATTATCAAAGATAACTCCGGTCATACCGGCGTGGGTGAGATTCCCGGCGGCGAAAAAATTCGTCAGACCCTGGAAGATGCCATTCCGCTGGTGGTGGGCAAAACGTTAGGTGAATACAAAAACGTATTGAATGCGGTCCGCAATACCTTTGCCGAGCGTGATGCCGGTGGCCGTGGTTTGCAGACCTTCGATTTACGTACCACTATTCATGTGGTTACCGGGATCGAAGCGGCCATGTTGGATCTGCTGGGTCAGCATCTGGGCGTTAACGTCGCATCTCTGCTGGGCGACGGTCAGCAGCGTAGCGAAGTTGAAATGCTGGGTTATCTGTTCTTCGTCGGTAACCGTAACGCGACGCCGCTGCCGTATCAGAGCCAGCCAGATGAGAAATGCGACTGGTATCGCCTGCGTCATGAAGAGGCGATGACCCCGGATGCAGTGGTGCGCCTGGCGGAAGCCGCATATGAGAAATATGGTTTCAACGATTTCAAACTGAAAGGCGGGGTGTTGGCCGGGGAAGAAGAAGCGGAATCTATTGTGGCGCTGGCGAAACGCTTTCCACAGGCACGCGTCACGCTCGATCCCAATGGTGCGTGGTCGCTGAATGAAGCGATTAAAATTGGTAAGTACCTGAAAGGATCGCTGGCTTATGCGGAAGATCCGTGCGGCGCCGAGCAGGGGTTCTCAGGCCGTGAAGTCATGGCGGAATTCCGTCGTGCTACCGGTTTGCCGACCGCCACCAACATGATCGCCACCGACTGGCGTCAGATGGGACATACGCTGTCGTTGCAGTCCGTGGATATCCCGCTGGCGGATCCGCACTTCTGGACTATGCAGGGTTCTGTCCGCGTTGCGCAGATGTGTCATGAGTTTGGGCTGACCTGGGGCTCGCACTCTAACAACCACTTTGATATTTCGCTGGCGATGTTTACTCATGTTGCGGCGGCGGCGCCGGGCAAAATTACCGCTATCGATACCCACTGGATCTGGCAGGAAGGCAATCAACGCCTGACCAAAGAGCCGTTTGAAATCAAAGGCGGCATGGTGCAGGTACCGGCGAAGCCGGGTCTGGGCGTGGAGCTGGATATGGATCAGGTTATGAAAGCTCACGAGCTGTATCAGCAACATGGACTTGGAGCGCGCGATGATGCCATGGGAATGCAGTATCTGATCCCGAACTGGACGTTTGATAATAAGCGTCCGTGCATGGTACGCTAAGCGAACTGGGACCGCTCCCATAGAGGGGCGGTTTTTCTCCTGGTGTATGCTTAACACAGTCAACATGCGTAAGGATGCTTTATGAAAATAGTAATCGCACCGGATTCCTATAAGGAAAGTTTGAGTGCGCTTGAAGTGGCAACGGCTATTGAACTGGGATTTCGTGAGATCTGGCCTGAGGCGAATTACGTGAAGATCCCGGTCGCGGATGGCGGTGAGGGAACGGTCGAAGCGATGGTTGCCGCAACGCAAGGCCACCTTGTGCATGTTGATGTTACCGGCCCCCTGGGTAAAACGATTCAGGCATTTTATGGTTTATCCGGGGATGAGCGTTCGGCGTTTATCGAAATGGCGGCCGCCAGCGGACTGGAGCAGGTTCCCGCAGGTTTACGCGATCCGCTGAAAACGACCTCCTGGGGAACCGGGGAGCTAATCCGTCATGCGCTGGATGCGGGCGTTGAACATATCATTATCGGCATTGGCGGCAGCGCCACCAATGATGGCGGTGCCGGGATGGTGCAAGCGCTGGGAGCAAAATTACTGGATGCGCAAAATAACGATATTGCTCATGGCGGGACTGGCCTTGAATCACTCGCCCGGATTGATATTTCTCAGCTAGACCCGCGCCTTGCCGCGTGCCGTATTGAAGTGGCCTGCGATGTGACTAATCCGTTGACCGGTGAAGAGGGGGCCTCTGCGGTCTTCGGTCCGCAAAAGGGGGCGACGCCGGAGATGATTCTTCGTCTTGATCGGGCGCTCACGCATTATGCGCAACTCATTGCCCGCGATCTGGACGTCAACGTGCTGGAACTGGCGGGTGGTGGCGCGGCTGGTGGTATGGGGGCGGCACTGTATGCGTTTTGCGGTGCGCAGTTACGCTGCGGTATTGAGGTCGTGACGGATGCGTTACACCTCGACGACTGCGTTGCGAATGCGGATTTAGTGGTCACGGGTGAAGGACGTATCGACAGCCAGACCATTCACGGTAAGGTTCCGGTTGGCGTGGCGAAGGTGGCAAAGCGTTACAACAAACCGGTTATCGGCATTGCTGGCAGCCTGACGGCTGATGTCGGTGTTGTACATGAGCATGGGCTGGATGCGGTTTTTAGCGTTATCTATACCGTTTGCACACTGGATGAGGCGCTGAAGAACGCGAGTGAGAACGTGCGAATGACGGCGCGAAATGTGGCCGCGACCCTGAAAGCGGGTCAGCAATTACGTTGAATGATGTGGCATGAAGGCCGGATAAGACGCGTGAGCGTCGTCATCCGGCAATCAGATCTTTACCCTAACAACTTCTTCGCTTCGCGCGCAACGTTATCCATTTCATCCAGAAGCTCTAAAAACTCAGGCTCCAGCTCTTCTTCTTTGCTCCCGCTACGTAATTGCTGCTCAATCAGCTGACACAGGTTTTTCATGCGGGGAACGCCGCTATAACCGCAACTGCCATGCAGTTTATGGATCATATCCACCAGTCCTTCAGGGTTTTCACCGACCAGCTGTTCTTCAATTTTATTACGCACTTCGGGCAGAAAATCGAGCAGCATTTGCAGCATATCCCGCGCCAGATCGTTTTTACCGGCGGCTTGCCTTAACGCCAGTTGCCAGTCGAGTGTGGTATTCGGATTGACGACCGGTTCAACAGCGAGCGCCCTCAGCGATGAGCTCGCGCCGGGTTTGTAGCGTAACAGCAGATTATGCAGCTTATCTTCTTCGATAGGCTTCGCCAGGTAATCGTTCATCCCGGCGCTGAGCAGCTTCTCTTTTTGCCCAGCCATGGCATGCGCGGTGACCGCAATGACCGGCGTCTGTTGTTGATGAGGAAGCTGGTGGATCAGTTCGCAGGCGCGAATACCGTCCATGTCTGGCATCTGAATATCCATCAGGATGAGATCAAACTGCATCTGTTTGGCGCGATCCACAGCCTGATGTCCGCTGTCGCAGAGCACGACGTGCTGCACTTTATCTTCCAGCAGTGCGCCAATCAGCTTGAGGTTCGCCGGGTTGTCGTCCACTGCCATGACGGTCATCGCAATTTTGCTCTCGTCTAACAGTAGCGGAGCCGCGCTGTGGTTCAGTTGACAATACTCTGTCAACGCTGGCAGTAAGCGGGTTGAGGTAAGAGGTTTCAACAGGCACGCCGCCGCGCCGCCCTGCTTTAATTTCTCGGCGTTGATCTGCGCATGGCAAGGCAGAGCCAGTAACAAAAAGTCGGTCATCGCCGCTGCGCTTGCCAGCCGCTCATGCTGCATGGTGAGCGGTTCGCGTAAAGTGACCGGTATGCCAAGCAGCAGAATATCGTAGTGATCCTTCGGCAGCCCGGAGAATGAAGGGCTGTAAATCACCTCCAGCGGCGTTTCACTCAAGATATCTAACGTGCATTGCGCGGCTGTTGCGTTAGGTTCAACGTAGGCCAGCCGCTTTCCGGCCAGACAGTGCGTGGTTGAGCGATCCACGAGAACGTTAGGGTTGAGATCGAGGCTGATATGGAACCAGAACGTGGAGCCCCGGTTCGGCTGGCTGTGGAAGGAGATATCCCCGCCCATTTCATTGACCAGCTTTTGCGTAATGACCAGACCCAGTCCGGTCCCGCCGTGGCGGCGGGAAATACTGGCATCGGCCTGGCGGAAGGCCTGGAACAGGCGTGACTGATCGCGCTCAGGGATGCCAATTCCGGTATCGCGGATTTGCACTTCAATTTGCACTTTCGTGTTACTGAGGGCGCGTTTCTCGACCAGAATGTCGATATTGCCGCCTTCGGTAAATTTGATGGCATTGCCAACCAGATTAGTGATTACCTGCTGTAAGCGCAGCGGGTCCCCGATGACGTTGTCCGGCACGTCATTCTTAATATTTAGCGTCAGCTCAAGCCCTTTATCATGGGATGAGTGCGCTAACAGCGTGACGACGTCATCCAGCGTGCTACGCAGCGGGAATGGGATGCTTTCCAGAATCAGTTTGCCCGCCTCAAGTTTGGAGAAGTCGAGCACATCATTGATGATGGCCAACAGATTGTTGGCCGAGCGTTCAATCGTATTCAGGTGATCGCGCTGCGTCGTGTTGAGCTCGGTTTTAAGCGTCAGGCGGGTGAAGCCAATCACGCCATTCAGCGGCGTACGCAGCTCATGCGACATGTTAGCCAGAAACTCAGACTTAATACGCGCCGCTTCCTGGGCGCGTTTCTTCGCCAGATCCAGTTCGACGTTCTGGATTTCCATCTGCTCCAACGTTTCGCGCAGGTCAGAGGTGGCCTGGTCGATGTTGTGCTGCATCTCTTCATGGTAGGCCGCAAGTGACATCGCCATCGAGTTGATGCCATTTTTGAGCATATCCAGCTCGCCCAACATGAAACCTTCGACGCGGCTGTCGAGCTGGCCTCTACGTATTCGGTCAACGGTATTCACCATATTGCGAATCGGGCCAGTCACGTCGCGCATCAGACGCCAGCCAAAAATTAACGCAATACCGATACAAAACAGCATCATTACGCTGGAGATAAAGATCTCTTTATACTGCTGCAATCTTACTGACTTGAGGTCCAGCTCAAGCGCCACATACCCCAGCATATTTTCCGTATTTTTGGCGTCGCTGACGGCAGATTCATCCGGCGAATAGCTTTCCGATATAATTGGCGTTCGCAGGATCATGATATCCCCGAGCCGGGTGACGCTCAGCTTACGGGGAAATGGTGAACCGGTTGCCAGCTGCATTTCAGACGGATCGAGATGAAAATTGGATGTGACAAACAGCCGGTTATTCTCGTCATAGACAGAAATTGCCCGCACGATATCGGAATGGCGACGATGCAGCACGCTGATAAGTTGGCCGATGGATTCTCTGTTTTGCAGATTCATGCCATATTCGCTGGAGACCGCGAGTGGCTCAATGATGCTGGCGCCAGCATCTTCCAGTTGACGCTGCAAGTCGTTATAGCGATGCACAACAAAAAAGATACTGAGCAGCAAACCAATCAGGACGGTCGGGGCCAGGATCAGAATCATCATGCGTGCGCGCAGGCTGTAGTTGGTCATGGAGTTCCGTTATGGGACAATTAGGGTCACACTGTTAAATAGAGAAATATCTCGTCGATGGCGCAATTCTACTCTGCAAAACGACGCGTGACGACGCGTCAGATCATAACCGTTACCGTCAATGACCTTGATCCTTTCGGCCAGGGCGTTGCTCGCCATAACGGAAAGGCGTTGTTTATACCGGAATTGCTACCTCAGGAAAGCGCCGAGGTGGTGATTACCGAAGATAAAAAACAGTTCGCCCGCGCGCAAGTAAAACGACGTTTAAACGACAGTCCGCAGCGTGAAGTGCCACGTTGCCCGCATTTTGGCGTGTGCGGCGGCTGCCAGCAGCAGCATGCCAGCATCTCGTTGCAGCAGCGTAGCAAAAGCGCGGCGTTGTCGCGTTTAATGAAATGTGAAGTGTCGGATGTTATAGCTGATACCCCGTGGGGCTATCGTCGTCGCGCCAGGTTGAGCCTGAACTATCGGCCAAAAGAACAAAAATTGCAGATGGGGTTTCGCAAATCCGCATCCAGCGACATTATCGATGTTAAACAATGCCCTATTTTGGTGCCCCAGCTTGAAGCGCTCTTGCCCCACATCCGGGCGTGTCTGGAAAGTCTGCAAGGGTTACGCCATCTTGGTCATGTCGAGCTGGTGCAGGCGGGGAGCGGAACCCTGATGATTTTGCGCCACATGGCGCCATTAAGTGCTCAGGATAAAGAAAAACTGGAATGCTTTTCGCATTCTCAGGGGCTGTCTTTGTTTCTGGCCCCGCAAAGCGAGATACTGGAATCAATATCAGAAGAGTCGCCCTGGTATGACTCAAATGGGCTACGGTTAACCTTCAGCCCGCGTGATTTTATTCAGGTCAATGAAGGGGTAAACCAACAAATGGTGGCCCGTGCGCTCGAATGGCTTGATGTGCAACCTGAAGATCGCGTACTCGATCTGTTCTGTGGAATGGGTAATTTTACCCTGCCGCTGGCAACCCGGGCTGCAAACGTGGTGGGGGTGGAAGGGGTACCGGCGCTGGTGGAAAAAGGCCGGGAAAACGCGCTGAATAACGGATTACACAATGTGACATTCTTTCATGAAAACCTTGAGGAAGATGTTACCCGGCAGCCGTGGGCGAAAAACGGATTCGACAAAGTATTGCTCGATCCTGCGCGTGCGGGGGCTGCAGGTGTGATGCAACATATTATAAAATTAGAACCTATACGCGTTGTTTATGTATCCTGTAACCCGGCAACGCTGGCTCGTGACAGCGACGCTTTGCTCAACGCGGGATATGCCATACGGCGACTGGCGATGCTTGATATGTTCCCGCACACTGGACACCTGGAATCAATGGTCCTGTTTGAGCGTATGTAATAAATTTTGTACCCATTGGATTTCGGGTGGTAATGCAGCGTGAAAGACAATGGGTATGGCTTGTCGACTTCGACAGGCCAGGCCCCTTAAGGAGAGGACAATGGTTGCGGTAAGAAGTGCACATATAAATAAAGCTGGTGAGTTTGATCCAAAGAAATGGATCGCGAGTCTGGGGATCTCCAGCCAGCAGTCGTGTGAACGCTTAGCCGAAACCTGGGCGTACTGCCAGCAGCAGACACAGGGGCATCCGGATGCGGATCTGCTGTTATGGCGTGGCGTGGAGATGGTTGAAATACTCTCCATGTTGAGCGTGGATATCGACACGCTGCGCGCAGCAATGCTGTTCCCTCTGGCAGATGCCAACGTGGTCAGTGAAGACATCCTGCGCGAGAGCGTGGGCAAATCCATTGTTCATCTTATCCACGGCGTGCGGGATATGGCGGCAATACGCCAGCTTAAGGCCACTCATACCGATTCAGTCTCTTCCGAACAGGTCGATAACGTTCGCCGCATGCTGCTGGCTATGGTGGATGATTTCCGCTGTGTGGTCATCAAGCTGGCGGAGCGGATTGCACATCTGCGTGAAGTGAAGGACGCTCCAGAAGATGAACGCGTTCTGGCGGCAAAAGAGTGCACCAATATCTATGCGCCGCTGGCCAACCGTTTGGGTATCGGGCAATTAAAATGGGAACTGGAAGATTACTGCTTCCGTTACCTGCACCCGGCTGAATACAAACGTATTGCCAAGCTGCTGCACGAACGTCGCATCGATCGCGAGCATTACATTGATGAGTTCGTCGGTCATTTGCGCTCAGAGATGAAAACGGAAGGCGTCAAAGCCGAAGTGTACGGACGTCCGAAACACATCTACAGCATCTGGCGCAAAATGCAGAAAAAGCAGCTGGCCTTCGATGAACTTTTCGACGTGCGCGCGGTGCGTATCGTGGCGGAGCGTTTACAGGACTGCTATGCCGCGCTCGGGATAGTGCATACTCACTATCGCCATCTGCCGGATGAGTTCGATGACTATGTCGCTAACCCGAAACCCAACGGCTATCAGTCAATTCATACGGTTGTGCTGGGACCGGGCGGCAAAACCATTGAAATTCAGATCCGTACGAAACAGATGCACGAAGATGCCGAACTGGGCGTTGCGGCACACTGGAAGTACAAAGAGGGCACCGCTTCAGGCGTAGCGCGCTCTGGTCATGAAGATCGTATTGCATGGCTGCGTAAGCTGATCGCCTGGCAGGAAGAGATGGCGGACTCTGGTGAAATGCTGGATGAAGTCCGTAGCCAGGTCTTTGATGACCGAGTGTACGTCTTTACGCCAAAAGGCGACGTTGTGGACTTACCTGCGGGCTCCACACCGCTCGATTTTGCTTATCATATTCACAGTGATGTGGGGCATCGTTGCATTGGCGCGAAAATTGGCGGGCGCATCGTACCGTTTACCTACCAGCTGCAGATGGGCGATCAAATTGAAATTATCACCCAGAAACAGCCTAACCCAAGCCGCGACTGGCTGAACCCTAACCTCGGCTATGTAACCACCAGTCGGGGGCGTTCGAAGATCCACGCCTGGTTCCGTAAACAGGACCGCGACAAAAACATCCTTGCTGGCCGCCAGATCCTCGACGATGAGCTGGCGCATTTAGGCATTAGCCTGAAAGAAGCGGAAAAGCACCTGCTGCCGCGCTACAGCTTCAATGAGCTGGATGAGCTGCTGGCGGCGATTGGTGGGGGGGACATTCGCCTCAACCAGATGGTGAACTTCCTGCAGGCGCAGTTTAATAAGCCAAGCGCAGCCGAACAGGATGCCGCCGCGCTGAAACAGCTTCAGCAGAAAACGCAGGCGCCGCAGAGTCGCCGTAAAGACGACGGTCGCGTGGTGGTGGAAGGGGTGGGTAACCTGATGCACCACATCGCGCGCTGCTGCCAGCCGATTCCAGGCGATGAAATTGTCGGGTTTATCACTCAGGGCCGCGGTATTTCCGTGCACCGGGCGGATTGCGAACAGTTGACCGAGCTGCGCTCCCATGCGCCGGAACGTATTGTTGATGCGGTTTGGGGCGAAAGCTACTCGGCAGGATATTCGCTGGTGGTTCGCGTCCAGGCTAACGATCGCAGCGGCTTATTACGTGATATCACCACGATTCTTGCCAACGAGAAGGTGAACGTGCTGGGGGTTGCCAGCCGGAGTGATACCAAACAGCAACTGGCTACCATCGATATGACCATCGAAATCTATAACCTGCAGGTGCTCGGGCGCGTGCTTGGCAAGCTGAACCAGGTGCCGGATGTGATCGACGCACGTCGTCTGCACGGTAATTAATTATTTTATAGGCCAGATAAGTTTGCATGCCTGGTGAGGCGCGTTAGCGTTGCCATCAGGCATTGCCATGTTGCCGGATATCGGCTGTCGTCTTATCTGGCCTCGCGTATTGAAATTTCAGGATATTCCAATGAATCAAATCGACCGACTGCTCGGTATTATGCAGCGCCTGCGCGACCCGGAAAACGGTTGTCCCTGGGATAAAGAGCAGACATTCGCCACTATTGCCCCTTACACCCTCGAAGAAACCTATGAAGTGCTGGACGCAATTGCGCGGGAAGACTTCGACGACCTGCGTGGAGAACTGGGTGACTTGCTGTTCCAGGTGGTGTTTTACGCCCAGATGGCGCAGGAAGAAGGACGTTTCGATTTCAATGATATTTGCGCCGCTATCAGCGATAAGCTTGAGCGTCGCCACCCACATGTTTTTGCTGATGTTTCTGCCAGTAACAGCACTGAGGTATTGACCCGCTGGGAGCAAATCAAAAGCGAAGAACGCGCCCAGAAGGCGCAGCATTCCGCGCTCGACGATATTCCCCGTAGTTTACCGGCGTTAATGCGCGCCCAAAAAATCCAGAAACGCTGCTCTAATGTTGGCTTCGACTGGAAAACATTAGGACCGGTTGTCGACAAGGTTTACGAAGAGATCGATGAAGTCATGTTTGAGGCGAAGCAGGCTGTTGTCGACCAGGCTAAACTGGAGGAGGAAATGGGCGACCTGCTGTTTGCTACGGTCAATATGGCTCGGCATTTAGGCACTAAAGCAGAGACCGCATTGCAAAAAGCGAACGAGAAATTTGAGCGCCGTTTTCGTGAGGTTGAGCGAATTGTAGCGGCCCGGGGGCTGGAAATGACTGGTGTTGATCTGGAAACTATGGAAGAAGTCTGGCAACAGGTAAAACGGCAGGAAATTGATCTCTAAGGGATTTCGTCGGTCAAGGGCGATTTGTGTGATTTTTTAAATAACAAGCGCTTGATTTACGTCAAAAACATTTACCCCAAAGGGGCTATTTTCTCACTCCCGATGTTTATGTGAGCCTGGTGAAGAGGAGGAATAATGAAAGTTTGTGGCGCTCGTCATGTTCGGGTATACTACTTTCCCGTCTTGGTAATTCCATCGTTTCACCCTAACTTCTCAGGTCCAGCATGACAACGAACTATATTTTTGTGACCGGCGGGGTCGTATCCTCTCTGGGTAAAGGCATTGCCGCAGCCTCCCTGGCAGCCATTCTTGAGGCTCGTGGCCTCAACGTGACCATGATGAAACTGGATCCGTATATCAACGTCGATCCAGGTACTATGAGTCCAATCCAACACGGGGAAGTGTTCGTTACTGAAGACGGCGCTGAAACCGACCTGGACCTGGGTCACTATGAGCGTTTCATTCGTACCAAAATGACTCGCCGCAATAACTTCACTACCGGTCGAATTTACTCCGATGTCCTGCGCAAAGAGCGCCGTGGTGACTATCTGGGTGCAACCGTACAGGTTATCCCGCACATCACCAACGCGATTAAAGAGCGTGTCCTTGCCGGTGGCGAAGGTCATGACGTCGTTCTGGTTGAAATCGGCGGTACGGTCGGTGATATTGAATCCCTGCCATTCCTGGAAGCGATTCGCCAATTAGCGGTAGATATCGGTCGTGAACACGCGCTGTTCATGCACCTGACTCTGGTTCCTTACCTGGCCGCTGCCGGTGAAGTCAAAACTAAACCGACTCAGCACTCGGTAAAAGAGTTGCTGTCTATCGGTATCCAGCCTGACATTCTGATCTGTCGTTCCGATCGCGCGGTTCCGGCCAACGAACGTGCAAAAATTGCATTGTTCTGTAACGTGCCAGAAAAAGCCGTTATTTCAATGAAAGATGTCGATTCCATCTATAAAATTCCAGGCCTGTTGAAATCCCAGGGCCTTGACGATTATATTTGTAAACGATTCAGCTTGAACTGTCCGGAAGCTAATCTGTCAGAATGGGAACAGGTTATCTACGAAGAAGCGAATCCGGCAGGCGAAGTGACTATCGGTATGGTTGGCAAGTATATTGAACTGCCGGATGCCTATAAGTCAGTTATCGAAGCATTGAAGCACGGTGGTCTGAAGAATCGTGTCACCGTCAACATTAAGCTGATCGATTCGCAAGATGTCGAAACGCGCGGCGTTGAGATCCTGAAAGGTCTTGATGCAATCCTGATCCCTGGCGGCTTCGGCTACCGTGGTGTTGAAGGTAAGATCGCGACAGCGCGCTTTGCGCGTGAAAACAATGTTCCTTATCTGGGTATTTGCCTGGGTATGCAGGTTGCGTTGATTGAGTTTGCACGTAACGTAGTGGGTATGGATAACGCCAACTCCACGGAATTTGTGCCAGACTGTAAGTACCCGGTGGTGGCCCTGATTACCGAATGGCGCGATGAAGACGGCAACGTTGAAGTCCGTACCGAGAAGAGCGATCTGGGCGGCACAATGCGCCTTGGCGCCCAGCAGTGTCAGTTGAGCGACGATAGCCTGGTTCGTCAGCTGTACGGTGCGCCGACAATTGTTGAACGCCATCGCCACCGTTACGAAGTCAACAATATGCTGTTGAAACAGATTGAAGCTGCGGGTCTGCGTATTGCAGGCCGTTCCGGTGATGATCAGTTGGTCGAGATCATTGAGGTACCGAATCATCCGTGGTTCGTGGCCTGTCAGTTCCACCCGGAATTTACTTCCACGCCACGTGATGGGCACCCGCTGTTTGCCGGCTTTGTGAAAGCCGCCAGTGAACATCAGAAGCGTCAGGCGAAGTAAGAAGTAAAAAAGTTAGAACGGCAATGCACCCATCCGGGTGCATTGTTTGTCTGGAGTTTTAGTTTAACTTGTACTGAGGAAAATCTAATGTCCAAAATCGTTAAAATCATCGGTCGTGAAATCATCGACTCCCGTGGTAACCCGACTGTTGAAGCCGAAGTACACCTGGAAGGTGGTTTCGTTGGTATGGCAGCAGCTCCGTCAGGTGCTTCTACTGGTTCCCGCGAAGCACTGGAACTGCGCGACGGCGACAAATCCCGTTTCATGGGTAAAGGCGTACTGAAAGCTGTTGCAGCTGTTAACGGCCCAATTGCTCAGGCTCTGCTGGGTAAAGATGCTAAAGATCAGGCTGGCATCGACAAGATCATGATCGATCTGGACGGTACTGAAAACAAATCCAACTTCGGTGCAAACGCCATCCTGGCTGTGTCCCTGGCGAACGCCAAAGCAGCAGCAGCTGCTAAAGGCCTGCCGCTGTATGCACACATCGCTGAACTGAACGGTACTCCGGGCAAATACTCCATGCCGGTTCCGATGATGAACATCATCAACGGTGGTGAGCACGCTGACAACAACGTTGACATCCAGGAGTTCATGATTCAGCCGGTTGGCGCTAAAACCCTGAAAGAAGCCGTACGTATGGGTTCTGAAGTGTTCCACAACTTGGCTAAAGTTCTGAAAGCTAAAGGTATGAACACTGCAGTGGGTGACGAAGGCGGCTACGCGCCGAACCTGGGTTCCAACGCTGAAGCTCTGGCTGTAATCGCTGAAGCGGTTAAAGCAGCTGGCTACGAGCTGGGCAAAGACATCACCCTGGCGATGGACTGTGCAGCTTCTGAATTCTACAAAGACGGTAAATACGTTCTGGCTGGCGAAGGCAACAAAGCATTCACCTCCGAAGAATTCACTCACTTCCTGGAAGAACTGACCAAACAGTACCCGATCGTGTCCATCGAAGATGGTCTGGACGAGTCTGACTGGGACGGTTTCGCATACCAGACTAAAGTTCTGGGCGACAAAATCCAGCTGGTTGGTGACGATCTGTTCGTAACCAACACCAAGATCCTGAAAGAAGGCATCGAAAAAGGCATCGTTAACTCCATCCTGATCAAATTCAACCAGATCGGTTCTCTGACCGAAACTCTGGCTGCGATCAAAATGGCGAAAGACGCTGGCTACACCGCTGTCATCTCTCACCGTTCTGGCGAAACTGAAGACGCTACCATCGCTGACCTGGCTGTTGGTACCGCTGCAGGCCAGATCAAAACCGGTTCTATGAGCCGTTCTGACCGCGTTGCTAAGTACAACCAGCTGATTCGTATCGAAGAAGCTCTGGGTGAACAAGCGCCGTACAACGGTCGTAAAGAGATCAAAGGTCAGGCGTAATCCTGTTCTTTAACTCTTAATGTAAAAACCCGCTGCGGCGGGTTTTTTTATGCGTTCAGCGGAATTTGACGCAGATAAATCTGCTGGCTGTTTTTACCGGCAAGTTTCTGAAGGAAGCAAAATAGCGCATGATTCGTTCGCAGATTAAACTTTTTGCGGATGATGTATTTATGCACATAGAGCGTTTTCTCTGAGATTGACATGTTGCGGGCAATCTCAGATGTCGTTATGCCCTGACAGATAAAGGACATAATGCGCCTTTGCTGTCTGGTCAGGACTTTATGTGGACAATGAAAACATAATGTTTTCCCTGGCTGTATTTGCTTTTTTCTTGATTCCCGCCAGGCAGTTAATACTTTCTTTTTGACTGTCGACAGTGAGTCCTGTCGGTGAATAAAAATGATCCGGGCAATGCAAAAGGGCAGATCGGAAGGGGAGTCAATCACCTCATCAGTTAAGCCAATAATAATGCCTGTTGTCCTGTTCTGTAGTTCAGGAAAACACATGAGATGCTCTCCCGGAGCCAGAGAAATAACGACGATATCTGCCTTATCAAAGTTTTGTTGGGAGTAGGATGTTAAAAAGCCAATTTTATTGGCGGTTCTTCCAAGGAATATCTCTATAAAAAAATGTTTCAATCCTTCGCGATAAAATTCGTAAGGGTCCTGTATGAGTATTTTCATATTAAATATACCAGAGCCAGTAGAGGCATTTATTAATAATTAGGGTGGTTTTTTTAGTAATTCAAATTCATTTGCACCAAAGAATTAAACGTATTGGGAAGGGGGCAGATACCAGTCAGTAAAAAGATCGCTGGATACAGGGGACAAAGCGCCAGGATAGAATAATTCATTGGTTGCACCATGATAAATATCCTTTACACAGAAATAGTTCGGTTTACTGATAAGTCATTGTGAATTGCAAAATAGTAACTTAATTGTAAGTAAAGTTGGCCTGAACGATACCAGCGATCGTCCCCGGCATCACATTGCCTTTGGAATAGGCCCGGGCACGTAAATTGTATGTAACGGTACGATCGGCCAGGACTGATTGAGTAATATTCGTATTATTTCCTTTCAGGTAACCGGTGCTGACCTGGATCAGTTCTATCGCAACGTTCGCCGTTCCGGTGTTTTTATAGCGTACCGGAAAGTCGGGATCTTCCGTTCCGGTAAATGTCACGACCACGCTGGTGGTTCCCACCGGGCAACTGGCAAGGTTAATGGTAAAATTTACCGGGGTAGAGGTTGTACCTGACGCTGCAATATCTGCAGCCGGGATGTCTCCCAAATTAACATTGATATTGCTGCCACTGGCTACGACACACGGGGACGCAATAACTTTCCCGGTAATATTAATATTGACCGGTTCGGCCCCGGCAATATGGATTGTCGCTCCCAGATACAGCCCCGCCAGCGCCAGATGAATGAATCTTTTATGAATATTCATTTTATTCCTCTCCTTGTATAACTTTGATGGCGGAGCCGCCTACTGATAAGTAATATTGAGCGTCGCAGTGGCGTTAGCGCTGCCTGCGGTCACGTTGTCTTTCGTCTGAAAATAGCGTGCGGTGAAGGCTCCCGGAGGGAATTCCTGCCCGCCTGCTGAGGTTTTCAGCACGATGTTGTTATTCAGCTTCAGGGGCGCGCCCCCATAAAGCAGCTGGATCCCGATTCCGCTCGCAACCCCTGACATCCCAGCTCCTGATAATGCCAGGATACTGTCATTGGCGGTTTCAGTACTTTGCGTCCCGCTTAACGATGCGTTAATCCGGGTGCCCGCATCACAGTTAAGGTCTATTGTGAAAGTCCGATCGCCTTTGGTGGATCCTGCACCGCTAAAACTATCCGCTAATACCGGATCCAGGGGGACAGCGATACTCGAGTTATTTATTGCGCATGCCTGGACCGTCACCACCACTGACCCCGCACCTGACCAGATGGGATTTAAATCCCACTGTCCGCTTTGATTATTTAACGAATAGCTTGAGGTTACAGACGGTATTGTCGTTATTGCTCCTGAGGAGACATTGGGCCTGGTTTTCACAAATTGCAATGATGCACCCATGGATAAACCCTGCGTGTCCTTTTTAAGTATATGGCAGGTATAAGTCCGGGTTGAGTTTGAAATATGATCGTCAAATTGCACCGGGCAAAAAGACAATGAGCCTGTATTCAGGGCAAAATTATAACGAACGCCAATTCCGTCAACATTCGTGGGATAGACATCGGTATAACCTGCAACGGGGGCTGAATTAACCTGTAAACGCAAGTACACATCTCTGTCGGCGTCAGGATCCCCGAAGCAACCCAGCCCCCATACTTCGCTGCCAATAGATCCAAATTTATTACTGAAAACATTCATGGTGGCGTCGTCACGTTGATAATTTAACGCTCCTGAGAACGTATAATACCCGCCGGAATTTACACAGCTGGCCGCTTCAACAGAGGCAGTAAACGCACCGGTTAACCCAAGTACCAGGACGAATATATGATTCTTCTGTATCTGTAACATAACGCATACCCTCGCCGCTATTTCAGGTGACTATTCTCAGCAACCCATTCAGAGCCTGGCTCTAAGCAGGGTGGTTTTGTTTATCGGTAAGTAAAATTCATTTGTACCAGGGAATTAAACGTACCGGGGAGGGTAGTGTCAGAGACAATCACCCGACCAGCCAGTAAAAAGGTCGCCTTGCGCTGAGCGTCAACCAGGACGTTCATGCTGCTGCCGTTTCCCTGCACCTGCGCCTTGTTTGTGTCCTGGGCCATTTGCACGGCGGCGTTGGCGGCGGTCCCCGTATTGGCATACAACGTGGGATCTTCTGATGCCGGCTGTCCGTTGAACGTCACGTCCACCGATGTCGTTCCTGCCGGGCATTTGAAAAGCCTCACCTCGAAGGATTTCCACGCGGAAGCATTTCCGTCGGCGCGCATTTCATTTAAGCGGAGCTGGCCGAAATTAACGCTCTGGTTTTGCGAGGCGATATCGACCACGCAGGGAGAAGCCACAACATGACCACCGATATTGATCTCCGCAGCATATGCAGGGCACGCCAGACAAAGCGCCGGGAGAACATATTTCATTTGTTGCTGCATGATAAACACCCGTTGAGCAGAGAAGTCAGGTTTACTGATAGGTGAAGGTGACTTGTGAAACAGTCACTATCGTGCCGGGCATAACGTCTGCCGCTGCGGCAATGGCACGCGCGCCTATCGGGAAGGAGACAGTGCGGTCGGTTGCAACATTACGCTTTAATGTGGTTCCCGGACCTAAAAACTTACCGTTACCGGAACCCAGACTCTCTTTAAGCTGTACGTTAACATTGGTTGCCGTCCCGGTATTGGCATAATCCCCGGGGCTGTTCGCTGCTGGCGTTCCGGAAAAGGCCGCCGTTACCGATGTTGTGCCGAAAGGACAATCTTTTAAGATTAAATAAAAGATTTTGAATGTTGTGACGTTACCAGGCTGTGCCAGGGCGGTGGCCTGAATATCATCACCCAAATTAACATTGAGCTGTGATTGGGTGGTGTCAACGGTACAAGGTGAGGCGACGACTTTGCCGGTAATATTAATATTGACTGGTTCTGCTTCGGCAATATTTATTGCCGCTCCCAGATATAGCCCCGCCAGCGCCAGATGAATGAATCTTTTATGAATATTCATTTTATTCCTCTCCTTGTATAACTCTGATGGCGGAGCCGCCTACTGATAAGTAATATTGAGCGTCGCAGTGGCGTTAGCGCTGCCCGCGGTCACGTTGTCTTTCGTCTGAAAATAGCGTGCGGTAAAGGCTCCCGGAGGGAATTCCTGACCGCCTGCTGAGGTTTTCAGCACGATGTTGTTATTCAGCTTCAGGGGCGTATTGTCATACAGCAATTGGATCCCGATTCCGCTCGCAACCCCTGACGTTCCGGCCCCTGATAACGCCAGGATACTGTCATTGGCGGTCTCTGCACTTTGCGTCCCACTTAACGATGCGTTAATCCGGGTGCCCGCATCACAGTTAAGATTGATGGTAAAGGCAGTATCGCCTTTAGTTGTACCTCTTCCTGTAAACGCACTGCCTAATGCATCAGGCAACGGTACGGTAATCGTTGAACTATTCAGCGAACAGGCTAACTGAATAACCTGACCTGCGACGATACTTCCCCTGATAACCTCAAGGTCACCGTAGGTTTTTTGAAAATACAATCCTCTATCAATATTTTTGGATGTTATCGGTCCGGTCTTATAAAGATCCACCGTTACACCACTATCGATATTGACCGCACCCTGTCCCATTATTCCTGTCCTGGGTGGGTTATCAAATGTACTTTGCGTGTACGCCGTATAATAGACCTTTATCCCGACGCCGGGGATGCCTGTATTATAGATATGGGGAAAACCGCTGATTGCATCGCGAAACATGGATACTGAAATTAATTCTCCCCCCTGACAACCGAGCCATTTGCCAGTAAAGGGCGGAAGTAATTCTATCGTACCGATCTTCTGACCCACAGGAATATCACGTTGCGCATAGATTGTACCAATATCTATATTATCCCAGGCCATAACCCCCTTTTGTTGTTCGATACTGCAGGTTGCAAGCGCAGGAAATGAGCTGCACATTAGAAAAGCAGCGCTCCAGATGATTTTCAGAAATTTCATTTTGCTCATTGCTATACCTCAATACGCAACAGGTATCAGATAAAAATTTAGTTTCTTTGAACAGCTAAGTTATTTACTTAATGACACCGCTCGCTAATGATCTGAATACCGCTATTTTCCGGCGGCGCTTTATCCAGGGAATAATTCACCTGACACTGCTGCTCTGCGCCGTTCCCCCATTTCACTCTTAGTTCACCGCTGTCGGCCAGACCGGTCAGATACACCTGTCCGCCATCGCCAACGATAAACGCCTGGGCGCTTTTCTGCGCGGTATCGCTGACCGTCGCGCCAAATGGCACTGGCATTCCACCTTGCAGCAATAGCGTCATCATCACGCGCTGGCCCACGCTGGCGTTAAAGCTGGCCTGCACCACGGCTCCCCGCGTCGGCACCACGTTGCGGGTGGTCTGCATCAGCTCTACGTTATCGGGCAGTGTCAGCGTATTCAGCTGCACCTGGTTTTTACGGTAGGGCGAGGTATAAGGCACGATGGCATAGCCGCGCCAGTCGGTTTTCACCCCGCTCTGATTGCTTACGCCAACCCCGGAGGCTCCCGGTGCCTGAACCAGCGCCATGGTTTCACCCAGCGGTTGGCCGAAGGTGACGCCGCTGGCGTGCGCGACTATCCCGCCCTGTAGCCCGTAGTTCAGCCGCTGGCTGTTTTTGTCGTAAGCATATCCCGCAGTGACTTCAGCATAGGTTCCGCGATAGTCGGCGTTCAGATTGCCGCCGTTGCCCGTTCCCTGGCTGCCGTAACCCTGCTGGATGCTCCAGCTCAGGTTATTGCCCTCAAGCGTCGTACCATTGAGACCCACGGTGTGATTGGTGCTCCCTTTCTGGCTGCTGCTGACGTTCCACGACGCGTGGGTATTACTCAACCAGCGATTCAGTGGAATGCTGATGTTCAGTGAGAACACCTGGTCGCGCTCATAGACCTTTTCTTTGCCGGAGCCCCCGCTGCGCGACGTCGAGTTAATGTTATAGCTGTAATTAAACCCGTAACTGATGCCGTTCCAGCTATTGTTGTAACCGGCGCTCATCGACCGCAGGGTCCGGCCGCTGTTCCAGTAGTCTTCGTTTATCAGGCTCAGCGACAGCGAGCCCGCTCTTTCCCACAAATTCTGGCTCAGTGACAGTTCAGTACGGTTACGCCTGCGCTCGAAAAACGTCGGGGTGTTCCCGCCGCGCCAGGTATCCATGACTTCTGCCAGCGTGTAATAGCCATCGGTTGAGTAGCGATAACCGGCAATGGCGAAGTTAGTCCCGGTTTCGACAATATTTTTGCTGTAGCGGATCCGCCATGACTGGCCTTTCTCCTTCGGCTGGCTCTGTATCTTCGACCAGCCTTGGGTGACATCCAGCGAAAGCGCGCCAATTTCCCCCAGATTTTTACCGACTCCCAGTGCCAGCGACTGATAGTGGTCCGCGAACTGGCCGCCGCCATAGAGGGTAAAACCCCGGGGCAGGCCGTACATCAGCGTCGCCTGGCTAAACGGCATCTTTTCCACGCTGCGGTCATACGAACGATACTGGCCACTGGTCAGTGAATATTTCAGCCGCTGTTCACGCTGGAGCACTGGCAGTGAGGCAAACGGTACGACGAGATTCTGCTCGCTGCCGTTATCTTCTTTAATCGTCACATAGAGATCCCCGCTGCCGCCGGTGGCGTACATGTCGTTGATTTCAAATGCGCCCGGTGCCACATAGCTCTGATAAATAACATACCCGTTCTGCCGGATAATCACCTGCGCGTTGGTTCGCGCAATGCCTTTGATCGCCGGTGCATAGCCCTTCATGCTGTCGGGGATCATCTCCTCGTCGGACGCCAGCTGCGCGCCGCGAAAAGGAACGCTGTCGAAAATATCGGACGGGGAGGCACTGTCTCCCAGCCCCAGCTGGCTCTTCAGGACGCGAATATCACGGGACAAATAGGTATAGACGGTGTCCCAGCTGTCGCGACCGTTATTATCCCGCTGAAAAGTTGTGTAATTACGCAGCCGCCAGGGACCGATATTCATGCCGGGACGCAGGTTGGCGTACTGGGTCGTACTGTCCGTGCCGCTACGATCCCGCGCCCGGGTACTGGCGCCGTTCACGCTGTAATTAAGCAGCAGGGCTGTGATCCCATCATCCCACTGCGTTTCAGGAACGTAATCGCGTGGATTCATCACAATGGCGGCCTGCGGAATGCTCAACAGCAGTTGCTGCGCGCTAAAGCGAAACTCTGCGCTGGCCTGCGGGATCGCGTCCAGCCTGGCGCACGGCGCGGCGGCATCGCCCAGATCCGGGAACAGGTCGGTTTTGACTCCCATCGCGTTAAGCTGGCTCACGCTCAGGCATGGCGACAGAAGCGCTT
Source organism: Citrobacter sp. RHBSTW-00986 (assembly GCF_013783065.1). Classification (NCBI taxonomy): domain Bacteria; kingdom Pseudomonadati; phylum Pseudomonadota; class Gammaproteobacteria; order Enterobacterales; family Enterobacteriaceae; genus Citrobacter; species Citrobacter sp. RHBSTW-00986. Next base: position 1,058,641 of record NZ_CP056200.1, read on the forward strand.
TCCCGTCCGGGCCGGGCTGCATGCTGAATTCCACTTCCCGGGTTTCCTGAAACTGGTTGTTGACAGAGATATCGACCCGGTAAACGCCCGGCGCCTGGCCGTTTTCCTCTTCAAATACGCTAAGATCGGTTTTTTCCTGATGCGGATTGTCAATTTCCAGCATCAGCGGATTAAAATATTCCCTGGCGTGTGAGGCAAAAGTCGTTAAATTTAATAGTAAAAAGGGTGTCGAAAAAAGATAAATCAGCCTGCGGATATTATTGGTTTGTGGATATTTGCGCAGGTATTTTAGGCTCCCCATCTGTGTAGTCCTTCCCTGAAGGGTAAATAATTAACGCCGGATTCCTGTGCTGTTATTTATCAGAATGAAGCACGATGAAGCTCGCCGATTCCGCCGTAATCATTAATTATTTTCCAGCTCACGCTATTACCCGCACCGCTGGGTAATTCAAAAATGGCGCTACTCTGCGGCGCAATATACCGGGCATCTTCCAGCTCTTTACCTGCAACGGTAACGCTCTGGAAATTCATATAAAATGAGGTCGGGTTACTCACCTCCAGCCGGTTGCCGCGGCGCTGCCAGGAAAGTTTATGGGTTAACACTTCCGCGGAGCCTGTTAAACCTTCAGGGCGATAGATCAGTTTGATGCGCGTCTTGACCGCGATCTGCAGCAGGTTTTTACCCTGATCTTTTTCTATCGAGGGGATACTCTTAATATTCAGCCAGTACAGCGATTCCCTATCCTGCGGTAGATTCCCGCCCGCCCGCACGACGCGCAAGACATTTTCCTGCCCGCCGTCCAGACGAAATAACGGCGGGGTGATCACAAACGGCGTTTTCTCTGCGCGATTAATTTCGGGCTCGACCCAGCTTTGTACCAGATAAGGTGCCTGGTCCGGGTTGCTTACATTAATTGAAGACTCTTTCTTACTCCCATCGTAAATTAAGCGGGTGCCACCCACAATCAGGCCAGCCTGGGCTAAACCTGAGGTTATTATTATTGCAGTCAGCAAGGTGAGAGGAATAAGTTTCATCATTAATCATTCATTAAAAGAGTAAGGACGGACCGATAATAATCCATCGGCCCGAATAACAATTTCGTTATGCAGGTATGACGGGCTATTAATTATAAACAATGGTGAAACTTGCCATTGAATTAGCCTTGCCTGCGGTCACCGTTGTCGATGTGGCGATATAGCGCGCAATAAAATCCAGATTATTCACCACGCCGGTACCTGACGTCAGAGGGTATTGTTTAGATGCGTTATACAGCGGAATCGCAGTATTGGCATCGTCGTATAATTGAATCCCCACGCCGCCTGCCACGCCAGTTTCTGCGGTCAGGGCCAGCACGCCAGGACTCCCTGCTACCGGGGAGCCGTCAAACTTCACGGCCGCCTTGGTTGCGCTTACCGGGCAATCCGTGAGCTGCAACGTGAATTTGGTCGGTGCAGCAGTAGAGCCTGCGTTGGTAAAGGCGCTCTTACTGACCTGACCTAATGTCACCGTCAGCGGACTGGCCGGACTATTGGTGACTTTACAGGCAGCATCAATAATCTCGCCGTTAAAATTCACCTCTCCGTCAGCTGCCATCGCTGAAACTCCAGCCAGAGACGAAATCAGCACTCCCAGTGGCAGTAATTTGCTTTTCATGATCTATTCCTTGAGTATATTCAATTTATTAGTATTAATGTATTGCCAGGCAAACGGCAGCTTTTTGAAATTTATCAATAGAATATCGTCCCGTTTCCAGGCTCACAGATCTCTAATGATAATATTAATAGAATGACAGTTCCCTGCTTTTATATTTAAAACGGGCTTGTCAAACGTTATAATTTGTATGAGATTATTCTTGTACATTTCAAAATATCCGGCAACACTTTTTTGGGTGTAATTTTACACCCTGTGTGTTTTCCGCGATAAAAGGGTTATGCCAGAGGGGGGGTAAGTCTTGGGAAAATAGCGACTGCCAGTTAACAAAACCAGAATATATTATAAGGGTAAACATTTCATCGAAGATGAGTACGTTATTTTTCTTCGTTGATACAATAGGTTAGTACTTTAACGGAAGATGCTCGATTGTCAAAAGGATGCCGTTTTCAATGCTGATATAGCCCCCCTTTTTAAGCTGGGCGAGGATTTTCATAATGCTGCTACGTGAAAGGCTGGTTTTCTGCTGGATATACTGCGCGGCAGAAACATCATGTCTGTATTCCGCTGGTTCACTCATCAACTCCTGTAACTGAACGCGGACAATTTCATAGGCACAGGTGGCCATGAGCCTGGTATTTATCGTATACAGTCGTGAGGTGACTCTGAGGCTATGGCAGGCCAGCAGCCTCCAGAGATTGTGTTCGGTGACGAACTGGTTGACCTTATCGGTACGGGTAACGGCGATCTCAGAGGTACTGTGGGTTTGAATAAACATCCCCGCCTCGGCGTAAAGTGTTCCACTGAGACCCATGATCCCTGGCACATACAGCGTGCCCAGCAGAATTTCACTCGTCTGATGATAGACGTTGCACACGCCGCTTCGTACCAGATAGCAGTACGCAACGCCATTATTATAAAGATATAACCGGGTGTTGGGAGGATACATAGCAAAAGTCGCCAGAGGAGCCAGGCTTTCCAGCAGTTCGGCGGTAGCGGAGAGGTTCAGACTGCGATCCGGATGTTCGGTATCCATAACATACTCCTCATGTTGATTGACGCTCACTTAAAATTTGACTCAGAATTATCCGATAGATCTTAATCTTATTTCTTTTTAAATCAATATCTTCAAAGTAATATTTAATCTTGTTTATATAACAAAATAATTCTGATAAGTAATTTATGGTTTTATTACTTATTTCCTTTTACTAAAATGGCTGTAATATCAAATTGGATGATTTTTAAGAAGAATGAATTCAGTACCCATAATAGTATTATGGATATTTATGCAAGTTATTTATGGGTGTAATTTTACACCCATAAATAACTTTTAAAAATCTAAAACAATTATCATAATTATCGTTTATGTGAGGGGAGTGCGTTAGGGGGATGTTCATAAGCCTATGGAGGGATTTATTTGTGAATAATAAAAAAAGAGCCACCTCAATAAGTTACAGCATCAGACACAAAAAGCCTCTGGCTGATATCAATCAACTGATAAGCATTCTTACACCTTTTGCCAATAAGCTGACGATCGCCAATAAGCAGTCACTTAAATTTAGAGTGGATGGGCAGCATAAATGTTTTTTACTTCATCAAGGTAACATTACGCTTTATCGCCATGCCGACGGTATTGCCTTAAACTCAGAATCAGCTCCCTACATATTTGGCTTAAGTACGCAGTTGCTGGAGCATGATTATTTCTATATCAGAACGAATGAGACTTCTGATATTAGCGTTCTTTCTATTGACGATGCCAACCGGATTATCGACAGGAGTAACCTGTGGAAAGGCGTAGCCGCGCTATTAATTTATAGTGCGACAAGAATGTTCGATCACTGCACGAAGATCTCGGCATTATCTTCTTATGAGATTATATGCTATCAGCTCTATGAACTGATGGATGAAACAGAAGAGGTGAGAAATAATGTCAGCATTGTTTCTTATATTTTAAGCCGTACCTTTCTGTCACGCAGCAGCATCATGAAGATACTGGCTCAACTGAAGACTGGAAATTATATCGAGACTGAAAAAGGCCTGCTCAGAGCGATAAATAACATACCTTCAAAATATTAAATCATCACCGCTGGCGACAGCACCTGAAGCCACAGAGGCGCGGCGGCTCCCGTACATGACCTGATGACTGAAATCTGCGATACTTATGCTTTATCCCCCTCACAGAGATGACTATGCAGTACCCGATTAACGAGATGTTCCAGACCCTGCAAGGTGAGGGTTACTTTACCGGCGTCCCCGCCATTTTTATTCGTTTACAGGGATGCCCGGTTGGCTGTGCCTGGTGCGATACCAAACACACCTGGGATAAGCTTGAGGATCGGGAAGTTTCCCTGTACAGCATCCTGGCTAAGACCAAAGAGAGCGATAAATGGGGCGCGGCGAGCAGCGAGGATCTGCTGGCGGTCATTTTGCGTCAGGGCTATACCGCCCGTCACGTGGTGATAACCGGTGGCGAGCCCTGCATTCATGACCTGATGCCGCTGACAGACCTGCTGGAAAAGAACGGCTTTAGCTGCCAGATTGAAACCAGCGGTACCCACGAAGTGTGCTGTACGCCGAATACCTGGGTGACCGTATCGCCGAAGGTGAATATGCGCGGCGGTTATGATGTGCTGTCGCAGGCGCTGGAGCGTGCGAATGAAATCAAACATCCGGTTGGTCGCGTTCGCGATATTGAAGCGCTGGATGAACTGCTGGCTACGTTGAGCGACGACAAACCGCGTATCATCGCCTTACAGCCAATCAGCCAGAAAGAAGATGCCACGCGTTTGTGTATTGATACCTGTATTGCGCGTAACTGGCGTCTGTCGATGCAGACCCATAAATATCTGAATATTGCCTGATGATAATGGGTTTATCGGCCTGCATTGAGTGCTACATGCAGGCCGGACAACCTTATGCGTTAGACCAGCTCTGAATCGAATTGACGTTATTCAGGCCGCCATGCAGTACTTCATACGACTTTTTCAGGATCACATCGGTGTGCTGGGTTAAATCGCGGAAAATCCCTTTATCCAGCGCCAAAGTCTCTTTAATGCCATTGCGGTTGTCGAGGGACGAGGCAGGAATCCATAACGCTCGGCCAGCAGGTTGTTGCCCCTTCCGCCAGTACCACATAGCGGGCACGCAGCGTAAAGCACAAGCGGTGCCCGCTATCCCTGCACCGATAATAATAATATCGAAATCGTCAGACATGTTGTGCTCCAGATATCCAGAGCACATAACCCTAACAGAGTGTTAGTTAAGGAAAATTGACCGTTGCCACAGACGATACAATCATTCCCCGCGATACACGCAGCCTGCTGTGCAGGTCTCTTTCACCATTACGGCACTCAGCAGAGGGACAACCGGTTTAACCTGATCCCAAATCCATTTGGCCAGTACTTCACTGGTTGGGTTTTCTAAGCCAGGAATATCGTTCAGATAGTAGTGATCGAGTCTGTTGTAAGTTGGCTTAAACGCGGCTTTTAACTCAGAAAAATCCATGATCCAACCGGTATGCGGATCGACTTCACCGGTAATTTCAAGACGCACCATAAATGAGTGACCATGCAGGCGGCCACACTTATGCCCTTCCGGTACATGCGGCAGGCGGTGAGCGGCTTCGAAGGTGAAATCTTTAAACAAGGTGGTGGACATTTTTTACTCTCAAGAATGCGAAAAACCGCCGTAGGGTACCGTAAAGAGCGAATTTTATCATTAGTTAAAAGGGCGCTGAGTATCAGAACGACCTATTCATGATGGTAATATTTAATAATTATTGATATATCATATGGTTATCCAATCTGTTTTGCTGTTAATAACTATAACTAAAACAGGTTAGTTCATTTGGTTATTTGTTATTTCTATCCCTTCTTTAATTGTTACTATCCCCGCCGTTAACCTTATCTTCAGTTTGGGTTTTATTGCTGAAATCCGCTTTGCTTACTGGAACATGACAACGCATGACGACACAGGCCCCACCTTCCGCTCTGCTACCGCTAAACCCGGAGCAACTGGCACGCCTTCAGGCGGCCACGACCGATTTCACTCCCGCACAGCTTGCGTGGGTTTCTGGCTATTTTTGGGGCGTGCTGAATCAGCAGCCAGGCAGCAATGCGGCGACTCCTGCGCCTGCTGCTGAAATGCCTGGCATTACGCTTATCTCCGCCTCGCAAACCGGTAATGCGCGTCGTGTGGCGGAAGCTCTGCGCGATGATCTGATCGCTGCAAAGCTCAACGTCACTCTCATCAATGCTGGCGACTATAAATTCAAACAAATCGCCAATGAGAAATTGCTGATCGTAGTGGCGTCGACGCAAGGGGAAGGTGAACCGGCGGAAGAAGCCGTAGCGTTGCATAAATTCCTGTTCTCGAAAAAAGCGCCGAAGCTCGATAACACCGCTTTTGCCGTGTTTGGTCTTGGTGACACTTCTTACGAGTTTTTCTGTCAGTCAGGAAAAGACTTCGATGCAAAACTGGCTGAGCTGGGCGGTGAGCGTCTGCTTGATCGCGTGGATGCCGATGTGGAATACCAGAATGCAGCCGCCGAATGGCGTGCGCGCGTGGTTGAGATGCTGAAATCCCGTGCGCCGGTCGCCGCGCCTGCTCAGGCCATTGCCAGCGGAGCGGTAAATGAGATCCACTCCAGCCCGTATACCAAAGAATCTCCGCTGACGGCGAGCCTGTCGGTTAACCAGAAAATCACCGGTCGCGACTCGGAAAAAGATGTACGCCATATTGAAATCGATCTCGGCGATTCCGGCCTGCGCTACCAGCCGGGCGATGCCTTAGGAGTCTGGTATCAGAACGATCCTGAGCTGGTCAAAGAGCTGGTTGAATTGCTGTGGCTGAAAGGAGATGAGCCGGTCACGGTTGACGGCAAAACCCTGTCGCTCATCGAAGCGCTGCAGTGGCATTTCGAGCTGACGGTTAACACCGGCAATATCGTCGAGAACTACGCCACTTTAACCCGTAGCGACTCTCTGCTGCCGCTGGTGGGCGACAAAGCGCAATTGCAGCATTACGCCGCAACCACGCCAATCGTCGATATGGTGCGCTTCTCCCCAGCGCAACTGGACGCCCAAACGTTGGTTGATCTTCTGCGACCGCTGACGCCGCGTTTGTATTCTATTGCCTCTTCCCAGGCGGAAGTGGAAAGCGAAGTGCACGTCACCGTGGGCGTGGTGCGTTATGACATTGAAGGTCGTGCCCGTGCTGGTGGCGCGTCCAGTTTCCTCGCAGATCGCGTGGAAGAAGAGGGCGAAGTGCGCGTGTTCATCGAACACAACGATAACTTCCGCCTGCCGGCTAACCCGCAGACACCGGTGATTATGATTGGACCAGGCACGGGGATTGCGCCGTTCCGTGCATTCATGCAGCAGCGTGCGGCTGACGGAGCCGAAGGCAAAAACTGGCTGTTTTTTGGCAACCCACACTTTACCGAAGATTTCCTGTACCAGGTGGAATGGCAGCGTTACGTCAAAGAGGGCGTACTGAGCCGCATCGATCTTGCCTGGTCGCGCGATCAAAAAGAAAAAGTCTACGTACAAGATAAACTGCGCCAACAAGGTGCGGAACTGTGGCGCTGGATAAACGACGGTGCCCACATTTATGTCTGCGGCGACGCCAATCGCATGGCGAAAGACGTTGAGCAGGCTTTGTTGGAAGTGATTGCCGAATTCGGTGCTATGGATATCGAAGCGGCGGATGAATTTTTAAGTGAGCTGCGCATTGAGCGCCGTTATCAGCGAGATGTCTACTAATGAGCGAAAAATACCCAGGACCATTGGTGGTCGAAGGCAAGCTGTCCGACGCTGAGCGTATGAAGCTGGAAAGCAACTATCTGCGCGGTACGATTGCCGAAGATTTAAACGACGGCCTGACCGGCGGCTTCAAAGGCGACAACTTCCTGCTGATCCGTTTTCACGGTATGTACCAGCAGGATGACCGCGATATCCGCGCCGAACGAGCCGAGCAAAAGCTGGAGCCGCGTCACGCGATGCTGCTGCGCTGCCGTCTGCCGGGTGGGGTGATCACCACCAAACAGTGGCAGGCGATCGACACGTTCGCCCATGACAACACGATTTACGGCAGCATTCGTCTGACCAACCGTCAGACCTTCCAGTTTCACGGCATTCTGAAGAAGAACGTTAAGCCGGTACACCAGATGCTGCATTCGGTCGGGCTGGACGCGCTGGCGACCGCCAACGACATGAACCGTAACGTTCTGTGTACCTCTAACCCGTACGAGTCCGAGCTGCACGCCCAAGCCTATGAATGGGCGAAGAAGATCTCCGAACATCTGCTGCCGCGTACTCGCGCCTATGCAGAAATTTGGCTGGATCAGGAGAAGGTTGCGACCACCGACGAAGAGCCGATCCTCGGTCAAACCTATCTGCCGCGTAAGTTTAAAACCACGGTCGTAATCCCGCCGCAGAACGATATAGATCTGCACGCCAACGACATGAACTTCGTGGCGATTGCCGAAAACGGCAAGCTGGTGGGCTTTAACCTGCTGGTCGGCGGTGGTTTGTCGATTGAGCACGGCAATAAGAAAACCTACGCCCGCACCGCGAGCGAGTTCGGCTATCTGCCGCTGGAGCACACCCTGGCGGTAGCAGAAGCTGTGGTGACAACGCAGCGCGACTGGGGTAATCGTACCGATCGTAAAAACGCCAAAACCAAATACACGCTTGAACGCGTTGGTATCGACACGTTCAAAGAGGAAGTGGAGCGTCGCGCGGGCATCAAATTTGAGCCGATCCGCCCGTACGAGTTCACCGGTCGCGGCGATCGTATTGGTTGGGTAAAAGGGATCGACAATAACTGGCACCTGACGCTGTTTATTGAAAACGGTCGTATCCTGGATTATCCGGGCCGTCCGCTGAAAACCGGCCTGCTGGAGATCGCGAAGATCCACAAAGGGGATTTCCGCATCACCGCCAACCAGAACCTGATCATTGCTGGTGTGCCGGAAAGCCAAAAAGCGAAGATCGAGAAGCTGGCGCGCGATCACGGATTGATGAATGCGGTGAAGCCGCAGCGTGAAAACTCGATGGCCTGCGTGTCGTTCCCGACCTGTCCGCTGGCGATGGCGGAAGCCGAACGTTTCTTGCCATCGTTCACTGATAAAGTGGAAGCTATTCTCGAAAAACACGGCATTCCTGACGAGCATATCGTGATGCGCGTTACAGGCTGCCCGAACGGCTGCGGGCGCGCGATGCTGGCGGAACTAGGCCTGGTGGGTAAAGCGCCGGGGCGCTACAACGTACACCTTGGCGGTAACCGCATGGGCACGCGCATTCCGCGTATGTATCGCGAAAATATTACGGAATCGGAAATTCTCGACTCCGTTGACGAACTGGTTGGGCGCTGGGCGAAAGAGCGCGAAGCGGGTGAAGGCTTCGGTGATTTTACGGTGCGTGCGGGCATCATTCGCCCGGTGCTCGATCCCGCCCGGGATTTCTGGGAGTAACCACGAGAGGTAATTATGTCCGTACTCGATCTAAACGCCCTTAATGACCTGCCAAAAGTCGACCGCATTCTGGCGCTGGCTGAAACCAACGCACAGCTCGAAAAGCTGGACGCCGAAGGGCGCGTGGCGTGGGCGCTGGAAAACCTGCCTGGTGAATATGTACTGTCATCAAGCTTTGGTATCCAGGCGGCAGTAAGCCTGCACCTGGTGAATCAGATTCACCCGGATATCCCGGTGATCCTCACCGATACGGGCTATTTGTTCCCGGAAACCTACCAGTTTATTGATGAGTTAACAGACAAGCTCAAGCTTAATCTGCAAGTCTACCGGGCGAAGGAGAGCGCGGCCTGGCAGGAAGCGCGCTACGGCAAACTGTGGGAGCAGGGCGTTGAAGGCATTGAGAAATACAATGAGATCAACAAAGTCGAGCCGATGAACCGCGCGCTTAAAGAACTCAATGCGCAAACCTGGTTTGCCGGTCTGCGCCGCGAGCAGTCGGGCAGCCGGGCGCATTTGCCGGTGTTGGCTATCCAGCGTGGCGTGTTTAAAGTGCTGCCGATCATCGACTGGGACAACCGTACCGTTTACCAATACCTGCAAAAGTACGGCCTGAAATACCATCCACTGTGGGATCAGGGCTATCTGTCAGTGGGTGATACCCATACCACCCGCAAATGGGAGCCGGGTATGGCGGAAGAAGAGACGCGGTTCTTCGGATTGAAGCGCGAGTGCGGATTGCACGAAGGGTAAAAGATAAAAGCCCGGTAATGATTACATATTACCGGGCTTCTTCGTCAGGATTTACCCGCCTTTGCCAGTTCTTTCACCAGCGGGAGCATAATGCGTACCACGTCGCGGCTACGGTGCTCTATCCTGCCCGGTAAGGCTTTATCGATATGCTGCTGGTTATCCAGTCGCACATCGTGCCAGCTGTTGCCTGCCGGGAACGAGGCGCTTTTGGCGCGCTGTTGATAGCCATCTTTCTTGCCCAGACTCCAGTTGGTTGCTTCAACGGAGAGCACGGCAATGCCTGCGTTGTCGAAGACCTCTGCGTCGTTACAACATCCAGTACCTTTAGGATAGTTTTTGTTCTGTCCTGGATTGGTGCTGGCTACGATACCGCGGCTGTGTGCGATGGCCAGCGCCCGGTCACGCGTCAATTTTCGCACTGCTTCCGGGGTTTTCTTACCGCTATTGAAATAGAGCTTATCGCCGACGATCAGGTTATCGAGGTTGATAACCAGCAGCGTATTTTTCTTCTCGGCGGCGCTCATTCGCTTCAGGATGTTCTCCGCGCCCAGTTTGCCTTCTTCCTCGCCGCTGGTGGCGATAAATCGAATGCCGTACTGCGTCGGCACGTCTTTGAGTTTTTCCGCCAGTTCCAGCATCACGCCAAGTCCTGCGGCGTTGTCATCAATACCTTGCAGGGTCAATCCACCCAGATTGGCATCGGAATCGGCGTCGCTCTGCGCGGCGTAGGTGTCGAGGTGCGCCATGATAATAATCTGCTGTGGCGCTTTACCCTCATGTGCGGCAATAACGGTACTCCCCGTGACGTTATGCCAGTTTTTATGGTTATTTTTGGCGGTATAAACATAACGGCTATTAAACGTTCGAATATCACTGCTGTAGCCCATCTGCTGAAATTGCTGACGAATATAATCAGCAGACAACATTTCTGCCGGAGAGCCCGTTACGCGGCCTGGGAAAAACGTTGCGATATATCGAGCCTGGGTATTTGCGATATCTCCAGGTTTGGAAGGTGTTGCCTGTGCGGGAAGGATAAAGCACGCGCCGAGCGCCAGGATTGCAAGAAGGGGGCGCGTTGCGGAAAACATAATGAGTCCTTAAATACCAAGCAGAAATTTTTAGCCGCTAGTATGAAACCGTGATCGAGGTAAAACAATTTCATTTGCTCCTAAATGCCCTAAATTCGGTAGCTTAAGCACTTTTTGATATTTGCTTTTCCGGATCGTTATTCCTTTGAGGAACTACTCATTCCAATTCGTAATTTCATTCGCCCTCTTGCCCTCCCTATAGTCAGGTTATCTGAGCATCGTTAGCAAAATAACGGCATTACATAGGAACGGTTATGGATCAAAAACGACTTACCCACCTGCGGCAACTGGAAGCGGAAAGCATCCATATTATTCGTGAGGTGGCCGCCGAGTTTTCGAATCCGGTGATGATGTATTCCATCGGCAAAGATTCCAGCGTAATGCTGCATCTGGCGCGTAAAGCGTTTTATCCTGGCACGTTGCCGTTCCCTCTGCTGCACGTTGATACTGGCTGGAAATTCAGCGAGATGTACGAGTTTCGTGACCGTACGGCGAAAGCCTACGGTTGTGAACTGCTGGTGCATAAAAACCCGGAAGGGGTGGCGATGGGCATCAACCCGTTTGTTCACGGTAGCGCCAAGCATACCGATATTATGAAAACCGAAGGGTTGAAGCAGGCGTTGAACAAATACGGTTTCGACGCCGCGTTCGGTGGCGCTCGTCGTGACGAAGAGAAATCCCGTGCCAAGGAGCGCATTTATTCTTTCCGCGATCGTTTTCATCGCTGGGACCCTAAAAATCAGCGTCCGGAACTGTGGCATAACTACAACGGACAGATTAACAAAGGCGAAAGCATTCGCGTATTCCCGCTCTCCAACTGGACTGAACAGGATATCTGGCAGTACATCTGGCTGGAAAATATCGACATCGTGCCGCTGTACCTGGCGGCGGAGCGTCCGGTGCTGGAACGCGACGGCATGCTGATGATGATTGATGACGACAGAATCGATCTGCAACCGGGCGAAGTGATTAAAAAACGCATGGTGCGTTTCCGTACGCTCGGCTGCTGGCCGTTAACAGGCGCGGTGGAGTCGAATGCGCAGACTCTGCCGGAAATTATCGAAGAGATGCTGGTCTCAACCACCAGTGAACGTCAGGGCCGCGTGATTGACCGCGACCAGGCGGGCTCCATGGAGCTGAAGAAACGTCAGGGGTATTTCTAAGGAGCCGCCATGAACACGACACTTGCACAACAAATTGCTAATGAAGGCGGCGTTGAAGCCTGGATGGTCGCCCAGCAACACAAAAGCCTGCTGCGTTTTTTAACCTGCGGTAGCGTGGATGACGGGAAAAGCACCCTGATTGGTCGCCTGCTGCACGACACGCGTCAGATTTATGAAGACCAGCTTTCATCGCTGCACAACGACAGTAAACGTCACGGTACTCAGGGCGAAAAGCTCGATCTGGCGTTATTGGTTGACGGCTTGCAAGCCGAGCGCGAGCAGGGCATCACCATCGACGTGGCTTACCGTTATTTCTCTACCGAGAAGCGTAAATTTATTATTGCGGATACTCCCGGCCATGAGCAGTACACTCGCAACATGGCGACCGGTGCGTCGACCTGCGACCTGGCGATCCTGCTGATCGATGCGCGTAAAGGCGTGCTGGATCAGACCCGTCGTCACAGCTTTATCTCCACGCTACTTGGGATCAAACACCTGGTGGTGGCGATCAACAAAATGGATCTTGTGAACTTTAGCGAAGAGACATTTAACCGCATTCGCGAAGACTATCTTACTTTTGCTGAACAGTTGCCGGGCAACCTGGATATCCGGTTTGTGCCGCTCTCTGCGCTGGAAGGCGACAACGTGGCTTCACAAAGCGCCAGCATGTCGTGGTACAGCGGTCCGACGCTACTGGAAGTACTGGAAACCGTTGAGATCCAGCGCATAGTTGATACTCAGCCGATGCGCTTCCCGGTGCAGTATGTGAACCGACCTAATCTGGATTTTCGTGGTTATGCCGGGACGCTGGCCTCCGGTAGTGTGAAGGTAGGGCAACGCGTCAAAGTGCTGCCATCCGGCGTTGATTCGAGCGTGGCGCGGATCGTAACCTTTGATGGCGATTTACAGGAAGCGCATGCGGGTGAAGCGATCACCCTGGTATTGAAAGACGAGATCGATATCAGCCGGGGCGACCTGCTGCTTGATGCCGGTGAAGCGTTACCTGCGGTACAAAGCGCTGCCGTTGATGTGGTGTGGATGGCGGAACAACCGTTGTCGCCTGGGCAGAGCTACGACATCAAAGTCGCCGGTAAGAAGACCCGCGCACGCGTTGATAACGTGCAGTACCAGATTGATATTAATAACCTGACCCAACGTGATGTTGAAGCGTTGCCGCTAAACGGCATCGGTCTGGTTAATCTGACCTTTGATGAGCCGCTGGTGCTGGATACCTATCAGCAGAACCCGGTTACGGGCGGGCTGATTATCATTGACCGCCTGACCAACGTTACCGTCGGCGCGGGGCTGGTACGTGAGCCAATCGTCCAGGAGCACACCGCGGCTTCTCAGTTCAGCGCGTTTGAGCTGGAGCTTAATGCGTTGGTGCGTCGCCATTTCCCGCACTGGGGCGCGCGCGATCTGCTGGGAGGAAAATAATGGCGCTGCATGACGAAAACGTCGTCTGGCATGCCCATCCTGTTACACCGCAACAGCGGGAACAACGCCACGGTCATCGTGGTGTTGTGCTGTGGTTTACCGGGCTGTCTGGTTCCGGTAAATCCACGGTCGCAGGGGCGCTGGAAGAGGCGTTGCACAAGCTGGGAGTGAGTACCTATTTGTTGGATGGCGATAACGTGCGCCACGGCCTGTGCAGCGATCTTGGGTTTAGCGATGCCGATCGTAAGGAGAATATTCGTCGGGTTGGCGAGGTGGCTAACCTGATGGTGGATGCGGGTCTTGTGGTGTTGACCGCCTTTATCTCTCCACATCGCGCCGAACGCAAAATGGTCCGTGAACGCGTTGGCGAAGGGCGTTTTATTGAGGTTTTTGTCGACACGCCGCTGGCAACGTGCGAATTACGCGATCCAAAAGGGCTGTATAAAAAAGCGCGGGCGGGTGAGTTGCGCAATTTCACCGGAATTGATTCGGTATACGAAGCGCCTGAATCGCCAGAGATTCATCTTGATGGTGAACAATTGGTAACAAATTTGGTACCCCAATTATTAGACCTGCTGAGGCAGGAAGATATTATCAGATCCTGAGACACCCGAGCTTGTATGCCCGGTCAGTCACGGTCACAGGATTAGATATGCGTAACAGCCATAACATTACTATTACAGAGTCAGATACCTTCGCCGCCGACGATGAAACCACCTGGTCACTACCGGGTGCTGTGATCGGTTTTATCGCGTGGCTGTTGGCGCTGGGGATTCCTTTTCTGATTTATGGCCCTAACACACTCTTTTTCTTCATTTATACCTGGCCCTTTTTCCTCGCATTGCTGCCCGTGGCGATTGTCGCGGGTATTGCGCTGCACTCCCTATTGAAGGGGCTGTTGCTGCTGAGCATTACCTGCACCCTACTGGTGGTTGGGGCGATGTTTGGCGCGCTATTTCTGTGGTTGTTGGGTTAGGCAAACGCCTTTTTTTAACAATCGCTGATGTTGTTCACTCTCTGGTCATAATTCAAACCGTAACCAACAATGAGATTATGTTCTCCTTACACGGGGTATACGTAACAACGGGCAAATGTGGTACATTTGCCCGCGTTGTCGCGGCATTCCCGACCGTTGATGTAAAGTTGTCTGCGGAAGTTATGGGATGTTAATGCCGTTTTTCAGGGGGCAGGATGGGTAAACTAACGCTGCTGTTGCTGGCTTTATTGGTCTGGCTGCAGTATTCGCTGTGGTTCGGTAAGAACGGCATACATGACTATAGTCGCGTCAACGATGATGTTGCTGCGCAGCAAGCTACGAACGCGAAACTTAAAGCACGTAACGATCAGCTTTTTGCCGAAATTGACGATCTCAATGGTGGACAAGAGGCTATTGAGGAGCGCGCGCGCAACGAACTCAGCATGACTAAGCCGGGCGAAACCTTTTATCGTCTGGTGCCTGACGCGTCTAAACGCGCTCAGACTGCAGGGCAAAACAATCGATAAACCGTCCAGGGATTTAACATGGCAGCCACTTTATTGGACGTTTGCGCCGTGGTGCCGGCTGCCGGGTTTGGCCGCCGAATGCAAACAGAGTGTCCTAAGCAGTACCTCTCTATTGGCAATAAAACCATTCTTGAACACTCGGTTGATGCGCTGCTGGCTCATCCCCGGGTGACGCGAGTCGTTATCGCTATCAGCCCAGGCGACAGCCGCTTTGCCCAACTTCCACTCGCCGCGCATCCGCAAATTACCGTAGTGGATGGCGGCAACGAGCGTGCCGATTCTGTCCTTGCCGGTTTGCAAGCCGCAGGTGAGGCCAGTTGGGTACTGGTGCATGACGCCGCGCGTCCGTGTCTGCACCAGGATGATTTAGCCCGTTTGCTGGCAATCAGTGAGACCAGCCGCACCGGCGGGATCCTGGCGGCACCAGTACGCGACACGATGAAGCGCGCGGAGCCGGGCCGAACAGACATTGCCCATACGGTCGATCGCACCGATTTATGGCACGCGTTGACGCCGCAGTTTTTCCCTCGCGAGCTGTTGCACGACTGCCTGACCCGTGCGCTCCTCGAAGGCGCAACCATTACGGATGAGGCCTCGGCGCTGGAATATTGCGGCTTACATCCTCAGCTCGTTGAAGGACGGGCTGATAATATTAAAGTAACGCGTCCAGAGGATTTGGCGTTGGCCGAATTTTATCTGACCCGGACTACCCACCAGGAGAAGACATAATGCGAATTGGACACGGTTTCGACGTACACGCTTTTGGCGGAGAAGGCCCAATTATCATTGGTGGTGTGCGCATCCCGTATGAAAAAGGATTGCTGGCGCATTCTGATGGCGATGTGGCGTTACACGCGCTAACTGATGCTCTGCTGGGCGCGGCTGCGCTGGGAGATATCGGTAAACTCTTCCCTGACACCGACCCGACCTTTAAAGGTGCCGATAGTCGTGAATTATTGCGAGAAGCCTGGCGGCGTATTCAGGCCAAAGGCTATACGCTTGGTAATGTGGATGTGACAATTATTGCTCAGGCGCCGA
Source organism: Citrobacter sp. RHBSTW-00986 (assembly GCF_013783065.1). NCBI lineage: Bacteria > Pseudomonadati > Pseudomonadota > Gammaproteobacteria > Enterobacterales > Enterobacteriaceae > Citrobacter > Citrobacter sp. RHBSTW-00986. Next base: position 1,074,745 of record NZ_CP056200.1, read on the forward strand.
AGATGCTGCCGCACATTCCGCAAATGCGCGTGTTTATTGCCGAAGATCTCGGCTGCCATATGGATGATGTTAACGTGAAAGCGACCACCACGGAAAAACTCGGTTTTACCGGGCGTGGGGAAGGGATTGCCTGTGAAGCGGTGGCGTTACTCATTAAGGCACCGAAATGACTGTGTTTGACGATCTGACGTATCTCCATGGCAAACCACTGGGCCATGGCGTCCTGAAAGCGAATCCGGAAGACTTTGTTGTCGTCGAAGATTTAGGCTTCGAACCGGATGGCGAAGGCGAGCATGTTTTGGTGCGCATCCTGAAGAACGGTTGTAACACCCGTTTTGTGGCTGACGCGCTGGCGAAATTCCTGAAAATTCACGCCCGTGAAGTGAGCTTTGCCGGGCAGAAAGATAAGCATGCGGTCACGGAACAGTGGCTGTGCGCGCGCGTACCGGGCAATGCAATGCCTGATCTAAGCAAATTTGAGCTCGAAGGCTGTAAAGTTCTGGAGTACGCGCGCCACAAGCGTAAGCTGCGTTTAGGGGCGCTGAAAGGCAACGAATTTACGCTGGTGTTGCGTGAAGTGAGCGAGCGAAATGACGTTGAAGCGCGTTTGCAGGCGATTAGCGAACGCGGCGTACCGAACTATTTTGGCGCTCAGCGTTTTGGTATCGGCGGTAGCAACCTGCAAGGGGCGCTGCGCTGGGCGCAAAGCGATGCGCCGGTGCGCGATCGCAATAAACGCAGTTTTTGGTTGTCGGCGGCCCGTAGCGCGTTGTTTAATCAGATAGTCAGTGAACGCTTGAAAAAAACAGACTTTAATCAAGTTGTTGACGGCGATGCGCTACAATTATCCGGACGCGGAAGCTGGTTTGTCGCCACACAGGAAGAACACACTGAATTACAGCGTCGCGTCGATGAGAAAGAATTGATGATCACAGCGGCATTACCGGGCAGCGGTGAGTGGGGAACTCAGCGCGACGCACTGGCGTTTGAAAAAGCCGCTGTTGCTGATGAAACCGCGCTGCAGTCTCTGTTATTGCGCGAGAAAGTCGACGCGTCGCGTCGCGCTATGTTGCTGTATCCACAACAATTAAGCTGGAACTGGTGGGATGACGTAACCGTCGAGTTACGCTTCTGGCTACCGGCAGGTAGCTTCGCCACCAGTGTTGTAAGGGAACTTATTAACACAATGGGTGATTATGCGTATATTGCTGAGTAACGATGATGGGGTCCACGCACCCGGTATACAAACGCTGGCGAAAGCGCTGCGTGAGTTTGCTGACGTACAGGTGGTTGCCCCGGATCGTAACCGCAGTGGCGCGTCTAACTCGCTGACGCTGGAATCCTCACTTCGCACCTTTACCTATGATAACGGCGATATCGCCGTACAAATGGGTACGCCCACCGACTGCGTTTATCTGGGCGTGAACGCATTAATGCGTCCGCGTCCGGACATTGTCGTTTCTGGTATTAATGCGGGTCCTAATCTGGGTGATGATGTTATCTATTCCGGTACCGTTGCGGCGGCAATGGAAGGTCGTCATCTGGGGTTCCCGGCGCTGGCTGTCTCACTTGATGGCCATAAACACTACGAGACTGCTGCCGCAGTAACCTGTCGTATTTTACGGGCGCTGAGTCGTGAACCGCTGCGCACCGGTCGCATTTTGAATATCAACGTGCCGGATTTACCACTGGATCAGATTAAAGGTATTCGCGTCACGCGCTGCGGCAGTCGCCATCCGGCGGATCAGGTTATTCCACAGCAGGACCCACGCGGTAATACGCTGTACTGGATCGGGCCACCGGGTGAAAAGTGCGACGCCGGGCCGGATACGGATTTTGCCGCCGTCGATGAAGGCTATGTTTCTATCACGCCGCTGCATGTCGATTTAACCGCATACGGCGCGCATGAGGTGGTTTCTGACTGGTTAGACAGCGTGGGAGTCGACACGCAATGGTAAGCAGACGCGTACACACTCTTCTTGAACAATTACGTGCGCAGGGCATCAGAGATGAGCTTGTCCTCGATGCGCTCGCCGCCGTGCCGCGTGAAAAATTCATTGATGAGGCGTTTGAACATAAGGCCTGGGACAATATTGCCCTGCCGATTGGTCAGGGGCAGACGATTTCGCAGCCTTATATGGTTGCGCGAATGACCGAACTGCTTGAGCTAACGCCGCAGTCTCGGGTGCTGGAAATTGGTACTGGCTCTGGCTACCAGACGGCGATTCTGGCGCACCTGGTGCATCATGTGTGCTCCGTTGAGCGCATTAAAGGTTTGCAATGGCAGGCGCGTCGCCGCCTGAAGCAGCTTGATTTACATAATGTTTCGACCCGTCATGGTGATGGATGGCAAGGCTGGCAGGCGCGAGCTCCGTTTGACGCTATCATTGTAACGGCAGCGCCGCCCGAGATCCCAACCGCATTGATGATGCAGCTGGATGAGGGCGGCATTCTCGTCTTACCCGTGGGCGATGAGCACCAGTTTCTGAAGCGGGTGCGTCGTCGGGGAGGCGAATTTATTATCGATACCGTGGAGGCCGTACGTTTCGTTCCCTTAGTGAAAGGGGAGCTTGCGTAGATAGCGCTGCTGAATACCTGGAGTTTTCCTGGTTATTCTCGAAAGAGTAAGCGTATTGTGACGGGGCCTTGCACGGTGATTACGTCACTGGTTTTAACCAATTTTCCTGGGGGATAAATGAGCGCGGGAAGCCACAAATTTACCGTTCGCCGCATTGCGGCATTGTCACTGGTTTCACTATGGCTGGCAGGTTGTTCAAACACCTCGAATCCACCAGCGCCGGTCAGCTCGGTTAACGGTAGTGCATCAACGAACACCAGTTCTGGCATGCTGATTACGCCTCCACCCAAAATGGGCTCGACGTCGACCGTACAGCAGACGCCACAGATCCAGTCGGTGCAGCAACCAACCACACAGCCAACGCAAATCCAGCCTGTTGCTCAACAGCCTGTGCAGATGGAAAACGGTCGTATTGTATACAATCGTAAGTATGGGAATATTCCGAAAGGTAGCTACACGGGCGGCAGTACCTATACTGTTAAGAAAGGCGATACCCTTTTCTATATTGCCTGGATCACCGGGAACGATTTCCGTGACCTCGCACAACGCAATAACGTTCCGGCCCCGTATGGCCTGAATGTCGGTCAAACTCTGCAAGTGGGCAACGCGTCTGGCGCACCGATTACCGGTGGCAATGCCATCACCCAGGCGGATGCAGCACAGCAAGGAGTTGTGACCAACCCTGCACAAAATTCCACCGTTGCTGTTGCTTCGAAACCAACAATTACGTATTCTGAGGATTCAGGTGAACAAAGTGCTAACAAAATGTTGCCGAACAACAAGCCTGCTGGGACTGTGGTCACAGCGCCTGTAACGGCTCCAGCAGTTAGCACAACCGAATCAACTGCAAGCTCAACGTCGACTAGCTCGCCAATCTCTACCTGGCGCTGGCCGACTGACGGCAAAGTGATCGAAAACTTTGCGGCTACCGAAGGTGGCAATAAAGGGATCGACATTGCAGGCAGCAAAGGACAGGCTATTGTCGCGACCGCAGATGGACGCGTCGTCTATGCCGGTAATGCGCTGCGTGGTTACGGTAATCTTATTATCATCAAACATAACGATGATTACCTGAGCGCCTACGCCCATAACGATACAATGCTGGTCCGGGAACAACAAGAAATCAAGGCGGGGCAGAAAATAGCTACCATGGGTAGCACCGGAACCAGTTCAACACGCTTGCATTTTGAAATTCGTTACAAGGGGAAATCCGTAAACCCGCTGCGCTATTTACCGCAGCGATAATTAGGCGGAACCAGGCTTTCACGTGCTAGTTCCGTTAGGGATCACGGGTAGGAGCCACCTTTATGAGTCAGAATACGCTGAAAGTTCATGATTTAAATGAAGATGCGGAATTTGATGAGAACGGAGTAGAGGCTTTTGATGAAAAAGCCTTGAGTGAAGAGGAACCCAGTGATAACGACCTGGCTGAAGAAGAGCTGTTATCGCAGGGGGCCACACAGCGTGTGTTGGACGCGACTCAGCTTTACCTTGGTGAGATTGGTTATTCACCACTGTTAACAGCCGAAGAAGAAGTTTATTTTGCGCGTCGCGCACTGCGTGGAGATGTCGCATCTCGCCGTCGCATGATTGAAAGTAACCTGCGTCTGGTGGTGAAAATTGCTCGTCGTTATGGCAATCGTGGTCTGGCATTGCTGGACCTGATTGAAGAGGGCAATTTAGGGCTTATCCGTGCCGTCGAGAAGTTTGACCCGGAACGTGGGTTCCGCTTCTCAACATACGCAACCTGGTGGATCCGCCAGACGATCGAACGGGCGATTATGAACCAAACCCGTACGATCCGGCTGCCGATTCACATTGTAAAAGAGCTGAACGTCTATCTGCGTACCGCGCGTGAGTTGTCGCATAAACTGGACCACGAACCGAGTGCAGAAGAGATTGCTGAACAACTGGATAAACCGGTTGATGACGTCAGCCGTATGCTCCGACTCAACGAGCGTATTACCTCGGTAGACACCCCGCTGGGTGGCGATTCCGAAAAAGCGTTGCTGGATATTCTGGCCGATGAAAAGGAAAACGGTCCGGAAGACACCACGCAAGACGATGATATGAAACAGAGCATCGTCAAATGGCTGTTCGAACTGAACGCCAAACAGCGTGAAGTGCTGGCACGTCGTTTTGGTCTGCTGGGGTACGAAGCTGCGACACTGGAAGATGTGGGCCGTGAAATTGGTCTCACTCGTGAACGTGTTCGCCAGATTCAGGTTGAAGGTCTGCGTCGTCTGCGTGAAATTCTGCAGACTCAGGGACTGAATATCGAAGCGCTTTTCCGCGAGTAAGCACAAGTTCTATCAAGAAAGGCCAGTCTCATTGAGACTGGCCTTTTTCTTTAGGGCTAACGCTATCGGGCTCTTTTTACTACACCAGACTTTTCAACCGGTAGATCCACTCCAGCGCCTGGCGAGGCGTTAGCGAATCCGGGTCGAGGTTTTCCAGCGCATCAACGGCGGGTGACGTTTCTTCCGGTACTGACAGCAGCGACATTTGCGTACCGTCGACCTGGGTTGCGGCAACATTTGGCGCGATGCTTTCCAGTTCGCGCAGTTTTTGCCGCGCGCGTTTGATCACCTCTTTCGGTACGCCAGCCAGGGCAGCGACTGCCAGACCATAGCTCTTGCTCGCCGCGCCATCCTGCACGCTGTGCATGAAGGCGATGGTATCGCCGTGCTCTAACGCATCCAGATGCACATTAGCGACGCCCTCCATCTTCTCCGGTAACTGCGTCAGTTCGAAGTAGTGGGTCGCAAATAAAGTTAATGCTTTGATTTTATTCGCCAGATTTTCTGCGCATGCCCATGCCAGCGACAGGCCGTCGTAGGTGGAGGTGCCGCGTCCAATCTCATCCATCAGCACCAGACTGTTCTCGGTGGCGTTATGCAGAATGTTGGCGGTTTCGGTCATTTCTACCATGAAGGTGGAACGACCCGATGCCAGATCATCCGCCGCGCCCACGCGGGTAAAGATACGATCGATAGGCCCGATCTCGACTTTCTGTGCCGGAACGTAGCTGCCGATATAGGCCAGTAGCGCAATCAACGCAGTCTGGCGCATATAGGTACTTTTACCCCCCATGTTTGGGCCGGTGATGATCAGCATCCGTCGCTGAGGCGAGAGGTTAAGCGGGTTGGCGATAAACGGCTCGGTCAGCACCTGTTCAACCACCGGATGACGTCCCTCGGTAATACGAATGCCGGGTTTATCGGTGAAGATCGGACAGGTGTAATTCAGGGTATAAGCACGCTCCGCGAGGTTGACCAGCACGTCCAACTCCGCCAGCGCGCTGGCGCTCTGTTGCAAATCAGCCAGGTGTGGCAGCAGCATGTCGAACAGTTCGTCATACAGCTGTTTTTCCAGCGCCAGCGCTTTGCCTTTTGAGGTCAGAACTTTGTCTTCGTACTCTTTCAGTTCCGGAATAATGTAGCGTTCGGCGTTTTTCAATGTCTGGCGGCGTACGTAGTTAATTGGCGCCAAATGACTTTGCCCACGGCTGATCTGAATGTAGTAGCCGTGCACGGCGTTAAATCCTACTTTCAGCGTGTCCAGACCGGTGCGTTCGCGTTCGCGGATTTCCAGTCTGTCGAGGTAGTCCGTGGCGCCATCAGCCAGCGCTCGCCACTCATCAAGCTCTTCATTGTAGCCTGGGGCAATGACGCCGCCGTCACGTACGAGCACTGGTGGAGCTTCCACGACGGCACGTTCCAACAGTTCACGCAGCTCAGTAAACTCACCCATTTTCTCGCGCAGCATCTGCACGGGGGCACTGTCTACGTTTTCCAGTTGTGCGCGCAGTTCGGGTAATTGCTGGAAGGCATGACGCATACGGGCCAGATCGCGCGGGCGCGCAGTACGCAGGGCCAGACGCGCCAGAATACGTTCCAGATCGCCTACCTGACGCAGCACGGGTTGTAATTCGCTGGTGGTATCCTGCAGCGCGCCGATGGTCTGTTGGCGCTCGATGAGGATTTTGGTGTCGCGGACCGGCATATGCAGCCAGCGCTTGAGCATACGGCTACCCATCGGTGTCACGGTGCAGTCGAGTACTGAAGCCAGCGTGTTTTCCACCCCGCCCGCCAGGTTCTGGGTGATTTCCAGATTGCGGCGTGTGGCGGCGTCCATGATGATGCTGTCCTGCTGACGCTCCATGGTGATGGAACGAATATGCGGCAGCGAGGTGCGCTGGGTATCTTTTACGTATTGCAGCAGACAGCCGGCAGCGCATAATCCGCGTGGGGCGTTTTCCACGCCAAAGCCAATCAGATCCCGCGTGCCGAACTGCAGATTTAACTGCTGACGGGCGGTATCAATTTCAAATTCCCACAGCGGACGACGGCGCAGGCCGCGACGTCCCTCTATCAGCGAGGTTTCGGCAAAATCCTCGGCATACAGCAATTCAGCGGGGTTGGTGCGCTGCAATTCCGCGGCCATGGTTTCGCGGTCAGCGGGTTCACTGACACGAAAACGCCCGGAGCTGATATCCAGCGTAGCGTAGCCGTACCCTTTACTGTCTTGCCAGATGGCGGCCAGCAGGTTGTCCTGGCGCTCCTGCAACAACGCTTCATCACTGATGGTGCCTGGTGTGACAATACGTACCACTTTGCGCTCAACCGGGCCTTTGCTGGTCGCCGGATCGCCAATCTGTTCACAAATAGCAACGGACTCACCCTGATTGACCAGCTTGGCGAGGTAGTTTTCTACCGCATGATGAGGAATGCCTGCCATCGGGATTGGCTCACCCGCAGATGCGCCGCGTTTGGTCAGGGAGATATCAAGCAGTTGAGACGCGCGTTTCGCATCGTCATAAAACAGTTCGTAAAAGTCGCCCATGCGGTAAAACAGCAGTATTTCCGGGTGCTGAGCCTTCAGCTTGAGATACTGCTGCATCATTGGCGTGTGGTTCGTGAAGTCCGTATCAAGTGACTCTTTCAAATCGTTTTTGCTCTTATTTAATCTTCGCTTATTGATTATTCATTTTCCGGCAACGCATAATTCTGGCAGTACAGATAGGGGATCCCCTCTTTGGTAATCAAATACGTCTCTCTATTCAGCGCAAAAAAATCGACGTTGGATACGCTGGTGTTGGTCAGGAAGAAGTCGGGGAGGAGTTCCTGAATGAGACTGGCGGGTGCTGTTTCGCGATTGGAGATTTGGATTTTCTGCGAAATCCAAACCGGGCTTGAGCCGTAGCTGGATTGTGTAAAAAGTACCATGTGTTGCACGGTCTGCTCATTATTTTCGGCATCTTTGATAATGCCATCAATATTCACAATACCTTTGCTGCCGCCGGTTTTGATATCAATGATCCCTCGGAATGAGCTTGTATTGCGTACAATCTCGATGGCAGACCGACAGGTCAGATTATGTAACTGACCATTGTTTTTACTGTACCGGTAGACGGCGGTAACAATTAGCGCAGCAAAACAAAGCAACAGGATAATACCTGTCTGGATGCGGGGCGTTCGGGAATAAAAATTCATTAGCTATCATACCGTGGGTAATAAACCGACTGACAGGCGTTTTCCTGCCTGTTTTTCATCGGTGAGCGACATACAAGCACGGATAATTTCTTGGATTCAGGATAGGTGGTGATATAGATAAATTTATGGCTCTGACACAGCCCAGGATTTTTGTTGATAAATGCCGTATGTCGGGAGAAGTTACTGGCATCATTATTAAAATAGTACTGACAGTCAGTGGGGGCGTTGTCTGCGGTGATATAGCCGGAGAAATAGTTATCACTGGTTTGCCACGGATACATTATAAGCACACAAATTATCAGGGTAATAGCAAGTATTACCATTTCAGCAGTGGTTATCAAAGGTTGGCGCGCTGTGTCATCTGACAGTTCTTCTATGGCGACATCCGGCACTAAAGGTTCTGCTGTAAAAGATACGCTCTCCTCCGGAGTTTCAATCACCTGAATATTGAATTCTTCCTGGATGATCAGCCCTTTGCGGGGGATCGTGGTGATAAGCGGTTGCTCCAGTTCCAGCTGCAGCAAACTTTTGCGCAAAGAGAGAATGCTTTGATAAAAGGCGTTGAAGCTCACCTGGCGGTGATTTTTACCCCAGCCGAATTCCAGTAGTTCGTTTTGGGAAACCACTTGCCCGCGATGTTGAATAAGTAATAAAAGACATAATGACGCCGAGTGTTTGAGTTTTATCCGCTGATTGGGTTGATCTATCCGCGCCAGAGATTGTGTAGCTGGCGTAAATATTATTATTTTTTCAATCAGATAACTGACATTGCCAGTCTCAGACATGATGTTTCTACTCTTGCTGGTGCGCCAGGCGGTTGGCGAGTCATGATACCACTTAGTCCATAAAGACCACCAGTATGGACCCGACCCTGCAGCGAGAACCGCGAAGTGTTTCAATTTCGTATCATAATATAACAACAATGATAACTTTTTAATGAAAATAAACTATATATAAATCAATGTATTGTATCTTTTTGGCTACATTGAAAAGAACAGAAAGATGAAATAACAACGACAAAGATGATTGCCATTAATTCTTTATGGACAGCGTCATATACTGCCTGGCGCCACCACGCGAAAACAGCATGAGTCTGAACGCGTCAACGGCACCAGGGAATGCCGGTGGTAGATGTAGATGGGAATAAATGTCAGCTTGTTGGTGAGCTGACATTTATTTTTCGTGTTGAGTAAAAATCCACCCTCGTTTTGACAAAGCCATAATTTGCGGTAGAGAGTCCTATGTTCCAGAAAGATATTGAAAATGCTGTAGTGCTTGTTGGTGATGAAATGAAAAAGTCAGATAATGCCTGGCTGTCCTTACGCAAAAAACGCCAGCGTATTGATCTGAAGAGTGATGGAAATATCTTGTTTCTGGAGAAAGGGGCCATCTCTGTTCATCGTGTGGAAAATGATTTGGTGATGGTAAGTATATTTGCACCGGCCATCCTCGGCTTGCCGCAAATGCGTACGGAAGTTGCCGGACACTATTTACGTTGTGATACCGATTGTGAAATGTGGGCGATGAGTGCAACCAATGCCGAACTTTTGTTCACTGCGAAGAATCTTTGGAAACATGCATTTGATATTTTAACGCTACATCTGCAACGCTATTTTCAACGAGAAAAATTGCAATCGCATCGTACTATCCGTGAATTGATTATTGAGCACCTGAAATATATTTGGTCGATGGAGCCAGAGATGCGTGAAAACACATCTGTGTATACATTCATTCTCGCTCGAAATCATATCTCACGCAGTGCTATCCACAAAGTATTGCAGGAGTTAGTGAATGACGGAAAAATAATTATGAAGCGAGGGAAACTCTCTTTTTTTGTATGTTAAAGTTAACATTAAAAGCATCTGACGTGTTTTTTTGCACTCAGCTGGAATGATAATGAAAAAACTGGGTTTGTGATTTTTGTTGATTATCAGTATGTTGGTTTTTGTCTTTTTCTTCACCGCTGATGCCAGCTACGCGGAATGTCCATTTTTATCTATAAATTAGTATTTATTTATTAATTTGATATGAATATGATGTTCCCTCCAATAATAACAAAAGTCATATCGCCAATGACCAACGGCAGGCCGGAAAACCTTGAGGCACAGCATAGCCGACTGTTTGGCAACCCTACTACCGATACAACGGATGTTCGCGCTGCACTGCAAAACGCGTTGGATCACAATACCTTTGTCCTGCTGGCCCAGCCTATCGTCAGTACTCGTGGTGATGAATCCTATCATGAGATATTGATCCGCATGCTCAATGAGCACGGGGAATTTCTTTCCCCTGACCATTTTCTGTCGGTTGCACGCGACACAGGGTTAGCACCCGATATCGATCTTTGGGTTATTGAGAACACCCTGAAGTACATGCGCTACCATCCGCTGAGTTGTTTTTCCATTAACCTGGCGCCAGTGACGCTATGTCGTTCAGGTATCGTTGCAAAGATAACTGCGTTGTTGCAGGAATATGTGGTGATACCGCAACGGATTATTTTTGAGATAACCGAGGCTGATACCCTGTCAGATAAAGAACACACGGCAGATACACTACGCTTACTACGTCAATTGGGATGTCGGATCGCGATTGACGACTTCGGTGCCGGGTTTGCAAGCTATGAACGCCTGATGAACATTGAAGCAGATATTTTGAAGATTGATGGGTCTTTCGTTCGTGGGATTATAAAATGTGAGGTTAGTCGCTATATCATCGAATCTTTCTGCCGGGTTGCGGCAATGAAAGGTATGCAGGTTGTCGCCGAGTTTGTTGAAAGTGCCGAAATCCAGATGCACCTGGAACACATGAATGTCGGGTGGTTACAGGGATACCACATTGGCAAGCCAAAACCGTTGCTCACGTTAGAGTAATCTATAATCCGTTTATTTAAACGTATCATCACGATGCTGTAATCTGCCGATAATATAACCTCCTGGCGGAGGCTATATTAATATCAAGAACATTAGCTGACCCATAATTTACGGATCCTGCAGCTGAAGCTGATTCTCTAAACGCCGATCGCGCAGGGTTGCATAAATAAAGGTAATCACAAACAGCAGAGAAAATAGTACGACGATGGTGGGAGCCGGCGCGCTGTCGATGAAAAATGACAGGTACACGCCCATAAATGACGTAATGACCGACATCGCCACCGCCAGCCATAAGGCGTGGGAAAATTTCCGCGTCATTAAAATCGCGATGGCGCCAGGTGCAATCAGTAATGAAATTGACAAAATAATCCCTACCGATTTTAGCGTGGCGACAATCGTCAGGGCGATCATGCACAACAGGCCGTAATGCAGCAGTGCGGTGTTAAGCCCACTGGCCTTTGCCTGATGTGGGTCGAACGCATGCAGGAGCAAATCTTTCCATTTAAGTCCGATGATAAGCGCGATCCCCATAGTAATAACCGCGGTTTGCATGATATCGCTTAACGATACGCCCAGCATGTCGCCGAACAGAATATGATCGAGATGGACTTCTGACTGGATAGAGACGTACAGCACCAGACCCGCACCAAACATCCCGGAGAAAACAATACCCATGATGGTGTCGCGCTTAATGCGGCTGTTATCGTCGAGGTATCCGGTCGCCACCGCGCAGAACAGACCGGCGATAAACGCGCCAATTGCCAGCGGGATGCCCGCAATCCACGCCAGGACAATCCCTGGGAAAACCGCATGACTCATGGCATCGCCCATCAGCGCCCAGCCTTTGAGTACTAAAAATACCGACAGCAGCGCGCAGGGCACAGCGACGATGGTAGAGATGACCAGCGCATTAACCATAAAGCTAAACTGAAAAGGTTCCAGCAGCGTTGTTAAGATCATACTTGCTCCTTGTTCACCAGACGGGCGCGGCGGCGATTTGCCAGCAGACCGTGTTTTGGTGCGAAGACAAATGCCAGCAGGAACAGCAGCGTTTGCAGAACGACGATAATTCCACCGGTTGCCCCGTCCAGCCAGTAGCTTAGCCAGGCGCCGAAAAAGCTGGTCAGGCTGCCGAGTGCCACGGCGATGGTGAGCAGGCGAGGAAAACGATCGGTCAGCAGCCAGGCCGTCGCACCGGGCGTAACCACCAGGCAAATCACCAGAAAGGCGCCGACGGTTTGCAGTGCGGCGATCGTGGAAACGGAGAGCAACGTAAAAAACAACAGCTTCAGCCGACCCGGATTCAGACCGATAGACCGCGCGTGGTTTTCATCAAAAAAGACCACCATCAGATCTTTCCACTTCAAAAACAGAATGGTCAGCGAAACCACGCCGATGATCGCCAGTTGCAGAATATCTTCCGGCGCAATCGCCAGGATGTTACCCAGAATAATGGTCTGGATGTTCACCGACATCGGATTAAGCGACACCATAAATAACCCGATACCGAAAAAGGACGAAAAAATCAGCCCGATAATGGCATCTTCCTTCAGGCGTGAACGCTGATTGAGAAACAGCATGCTGCCCGCCGCCAGTCCACCGGAAAGAAATGCGCCCAGCGCAAAGGGAAGCCCTAACATATAGGCTCCGGCTACGCCTGGAACGATCGAGTGCGACAGCGCATCGCCAATCAGCGACCAGCCTTTGAGCATCAGATAGCAGGAGAGAAATGCGCACAGGCCGCCGACCATCGCCGAAACCCACATGGCGTTGAGCATGTACTGGTAGCCAAACGGCTCCGTCAGCCAGTTCATGATTACTCCCCCTCGCTTGCCGCGCGTCGCGAAATAAACGGACGTTCATCATCGGTAATCACGTGTTGTTCACCGCCGCTCAGCGCGACGTGACGCAGAACGCCGCTGAATGCCAGCTCGAGATTCTCGTGGGTAAAGGTGGTTTCGGTTGGCCCACTTGCCAGCACCGTGCCCTTAATCATCACCGTGTAATCGCAAAATTCGGTGACGGATCCCAGATTATGGGTAGAGACCAGCATGGTCCGGCCTTCATCACGCAGTTCACGCAGCAGATCGATGATCCGGGCCTCGGTTTTCACATCCACGCCGGTGAAGGGTTCATCCAGTAAAATAACCTGCCCGTTCTGTGCGATGGCTCTTGCCAGAAAAACGCGTTTTTTCTGCCCGCCGGACAGTTCACCTATCTGGCGATGGCGATAGTCCAGCATATCTACCCGCGCTAGCGCCGCATCCACGCAGTCGTGGTCGATCTGTTTTGGTCGACGCAGCCACCCCATATGGCCAAAGCGGCCCATCATCACTACATCTTCCACCAGTACCGGAAACGACCAGTCCACCTCTTCTGACTGGGGGACATAGGCGATAAGATTCTGTTTGAGCGCCTTATTAACCGGTTGTTGCAGAATAGATATTTCCCCTTTCGCCAACCGGACAAAACCCATCAGCGCTTTAAAAAGCGTTGATTTTCCCGAACCGTTTACGCCGACCAGAGCGGCAATTGAGCCGCCCGGAACCTGAAAAGTGGCATCCCGCAGCGCGGTGTGGCCGTTGCGATACGTCACCGTAACCTGATTCACGGTAATCGCAGATTGACTCATTTTTGGCTCCTTAACCCGTCGTTGATGCCGCTGACGATGGTTTCTGTCGTCACGCGCAGTAAATCCAGATAGGTCGGTACCGGACCATCGGCAGCGCTGAGCGAATCGACATACAGCACGCCGCCGTAATACGCGCCAGACTCGCGGGCGACCTGACGCGCAGGTTTGTCGGACACGGTGCTTTCGCTAAATACGGTAGGGATTTGATATTTTCTGATCGCATCGATCACTTTGCGTACCTGCTTGGGCGTGCCTTGCTGATCGGCATTGATCGGCCACAGATACAGCTCTTTCAGGCCGTTATCACGCGCGAGGTAAGAGAATGCGCCTTCGCTGGTGACCAGCCAGCGTTTATCAGCAGGGAGCTTCGCCAGTTCTGCATGCAGTGGCGCCAGAGTCTGCTGGATTTTCGCTTTATAATTCTCCGCATTTTTCTGGTAGGTTGCGGCATGGTCGGGATCGTATTTCATCAGCGCATCGCGAATGTTATCCACGTAGATAAGCGCGTTCTCCGCTGACATCCAGGCATGCGGATTCGGTTTGCCGTTGTATGGCCCTTCGCTGATACCCATTGGCTGCACGCCATTTGAGACCATGACCTCCGGTACGCCGGACAAATTTTGGTAGAAGCGGGCAAACCATAGTTCGAGATTAAGGCCGTTGGAGAGAATAAGCTGTGCGCCTTGCGCCCGTTTAATATCCCCCGGTGTGGGTTGATATTCGTGAATTTCTGCCCCGGGTTTGGTGATGGAACTGACGTCCGCCGCGTCACCTGCCACGTTGCTTGCCATATCGGCAATCACCGTAAAGGTGGTTATCACTTTGAACTTTTCTTTCGCCCAGGCAGGTGACAGCGTAAGCGCCGTTAACACGCTGGCAAGGAGAAATGACTTCAGATGGGGCAGATGCGGCATAGTATCCCTCACAACAAAGTGGTTAATTTATCATCGAATATAGCCTTTGCTATGTTATATAGCACACGGCATAAACAAATGAAAATAATTCTTATTTGCGTAGGGTGCTAAGGAATGTATCACCGCCAGGTAATAGTCCTGCGCTTAGTTAAGGTGTATTATTTATGCAACTTAATTGTGGAGGCATCATGTCCGGCAAACGTATTGCACGTGAGAAAATGACGATCCAGAGAATGATCTCGCTGTATGAGAGCCAGTGTCCGCAGGCTTCAGATGAACCGGGGCATTACGATGCGTTGTTTGCCTATGCGCAAAAGCGCCTGGATAAGTGCGTATTTGGTGAGGAAAAACCGGCCTGCAAACAGTGTCCGGTGCACTGTTACCAGCCCGCTAAACGCGAAGAGATGAAGCAAATTATGCGTTGGGCTGGACCCAGAATGCTCTGGCGTCATCCGATCCTGACCGTGCGTCATCTGATTGATGACAAACGTCCGGTGCCGGAGTTACCCGAGAAATACCAGCGGAAGAAGTGATTTAGTAATTCTATGCCGGATGGCGGCTGCGCCTTATCCGGCCGACAAAGACAAACGCACCAGTGGTGTAGGCCCGATAAGCGTAACGCTATCGGGCAATAATCCGTTAAACCAGTGCGTCCTTATCAATGCCCAGGCGCTTCATGCGCGAGAGTAACGTTGTGCGTTTCAACCCCAGTCTTTGTGCCGCGCCTTTAGGACCGGCGACAACGCCATTGGTTTCTTTCAGAACGCGCATTATCAGCTGGTATTCATCTTCGCCATCCTGCGCAACTTCGGTGGCCACCGGCGGCGTAGACGGCGCCATAGCGATTACATCCGGCAGGGACAGTTGCAGCACGTTGCCCCGGGTGAGCAGAACCGCGCGTTCTACGACGTTTTCCAGCTCGCGCACGTTACCCGGCCATTCCATGTTGCTCAGCGTACGCAGGGCTTCGGCGGGAATGCTGTCGATATTGCGCCCCATCCGGCGGGCAATTTTGAAGGTGAAGGCTTTCACCAGCAGCGGAATATCTTCCGGGCGCTCGCGCAGCGGCGGCAGATGGATCGGGAAGACGTTCAGTCGATAGTAGAGATCGTTACGAAACTCGCGATCGGCGACCATCTTTTTCAGATCGCGGTTAGTGGCAGCGATCAAGCGAACGTCGGTCTGGATCAGCTTATTGCTGCCCAGACGTTCAAACTCCTGCTCCTGCAGAACGCGCAGCAGCTTGGGCTGAAGCTCCAGCGGCATGTCGCCAACTTCATCGAGAAATAACGAACTTTTGTCCGCCAGTTCAAAGCGTCCAATCCGCTGCGTGCTGGCCCCGGTAAATGCGCCACGCTCATGGCCAAACAGATCGCTTTCCAGCAATCCGGCAGGCATTGCCGCGCAGTTCATTTTCACCATCCGACGGGCGTTACGTCCGCTCAGGTTGTGAATTGCTCGTGCAATCAGTTCCTTACCCGTCCCGGTTTCACCAAGAATCAGGACAGTGCTGTCGCTTTGCGCCACCATTTCGACCTGTTTGAGTACGCTGTACATCGCTTCGCTGCGGCCAATGATTTCTCCGAACTCACTTTCCACGTTGTTGAGTTGTTCAGTCAGCGCCAGGTTTTCATCGACCAGCCGCTCCTTCAGGCGGTGGATCTCCTGGTAGGCGAGGGCGTTATCCACGGCGATCGCCACGCGTTCTGCGATTTGGCGCAGCAGTTTGAGATTGGCGGTGGTGAATACTTTCTCTTCGCATTGCGCCAGCTTAAGTACGCCGAGCATATTATTGCCGGACATCAGCGGCAGCAGGCACAGAGTCTGTAGCTGGTTGCCCCAGGTTTCGAACAACATTCTTTCGTAAGGGGCCAGGGTATCGCGTTCGCTCAGGTTAATCAGCAGCATCTCTTTGCTTTTGAAGACCCGTTCAGAGAGCGTACCGGCTTCGTCCACTTCACTTTGTTCGTGTGCCGGATGATGTTCATCCAGATAGTGAGTGGAATAAATGCTGAGCTTGTTTTTGCGATCGCTGCGTAACACGATGCTGATGGCATCAATGTCGAAGTAGTGATGGATCTCTTTAGCGACTTCGCTGACCAGCTCATCAATATCCAGGCGGGAGAGCACAGCATTGGTGATGGCGACCAGGATGCGAAAGTTATCACGCTCACGGCACAGGAGATCGTAATCGACATTGTTGCTGACCCGGCTTTGAATTTGTTCAGCAACGACGCCGACTATTTGGGTGAAGGTCTGCAGCCGGTTGTACTCTTTTTCACTCCACGGTTGGTCTTCGTTACGGATAAATTCGCAACCGCCAAAGATTCGCCCATCTGCTGCCAGCGGTAGCAGGCAGTAGTGACCAAATTTAGAATACAGTCCGCCAGAGGCCAGCTGTGGCCAGGTTTCGGTAAACTCGTGATAGTTGCAGTGCAGCGCATCGGGGCGAGACAAAATACGGCGTACCGGGCCATGCGCCAGTACCGTTTCGTCTTCATAATCGATGGGGTTACCATTTTCACGCGTCGCAAAATAACGCGCACGCTGCGTTTGTGCCTGCCATAAGACAATAGCCGCGCAGTCGGCCAGCGCTGAACGCTTGACCAGTTGCGAAAGCGTCTCGCTGAGAGACGGCAGGTCGGGCTGCTGTAATAATGTACGAGTAATATCGAACAGGCCTTGCTGTCCGAGGTCACTCATCGGTGTATACGACATATTGCTTTTCCAGGGAAAGCACCGCAGAACGGTGCGAAAACGGTAAATGAATTATAGGTATAAGTCGTAAATTATTGCCGGACTGGTCCTGCTACACGAACCGTAGACCCGATCGGCAAAACGCCATCAGGTGATATTGCAGCGTTAAGGCCGGATGTCGACGCAAATGCGTCTTACCCGGCCTACAGCTTGCTGCCAACCGGCTGTTAGCATATACGAGGTAATGGTTCGGCGTGTGGTAAATCGAGAGTGCGTTTCACGCCGTAGAGTCCGGCAAGACGCACACCTTTGCGTTCTACCACTTCACCAATCATTGCGGCATCGCGTCCTAACGGATGTGCGCGCAGCGCGGCAAGCACCGTTTCAGCAGCCTGACGCTCAACGGCAATCACCAGCTTGCCTTCGTTAGCAAAGTTAAGCGCATCCAGACCCAGCAGTTCGCAAACGCCACGCACCGCGGGCTTCACGGGCAGGGCCGCTTCAGACAGCTCAATACCAAACCCGCATGAGGCGGCAAATTCATGCGTTACCGCATTTACGCCGCCACGGGTCGCGTCACGCAGCGCCTTCACGCCGGGAATATCACGCAGCGTCTGGATAAGCGGTGTCAATACCGCGCAGTCGCTGACCAGTTCGCCATCAAGACCCAGCTGTTCGCGCAGGTTAAGGATAGTTGCGCCGTGATCGCCAAGCGTACCGCTGACCAGCAGCACATCGCCAGGGCCGAGCGTCTGTGCGCCCCAGTGAATGTTGGCGGGGATCGCCCCCATTCCGGCCGTGTTGATGAACAGCTTGTCTGCAGCGCCGCGCTGCACGACTTTGGTATCGCCGGTCACGATGGCGATGCCTGCTTCACGCGCGGTCGCCGCCATACTGTTGACGACGGTTTTCAACGTCTCCATCGGCAAACCCTCTTCGAGGATAAAACCGCAGGAGAGGTAGCGAGGGATCGCGCCGCTGACCGCCACGTCGTTAGCCGTACCGCAGATGGCCAGCTTGCCGATATTGCCACCCGGGAAGAACAACGGATCGATAACATAGCTGTCGGTTGAAAACGCCAGACGATCGCCTTCTGCAACCAGTTGCGCCAGGTCCAGACGGGCCTGATCCTCTTGTTCCGCCAGCCACGGATTAGCAAAAGCCTCCATAAACAGACTGTTGATCAACTGCTGCATAGCCTGACCGCCGCTACCGTGGGCGAGTTGTACGCTGTTCATGCTTCACACTCCTGCTGACGATACTGATACCAGGCGGCACATGCGCCTTCTGAGGAGACCATCAGGGCGCCAAACGCGGTCTCCGGGTTACAGGTTTTGCCAAATAGCGGGCACTGATGCGGTTTGCATCTGCCGGTCAATACCTCGCCGCAACGCGCGCGCGGATCGTCATACACCTGCTGCGGCGCTGGCTGGAAATGCGCTTCGGCATCAAAGCGCTGATAGTCTGGCGTCAGGTGAACGCCAGAGGACTCAATGACGCCCAGACCGCGCCATTCGCTATCGCCATTGACGCAGAACACTTCGGCGATGGCCTGTTGAGCTAACAGGTTACCGGCGTCCGGCACCACGCGGCGATACTGGTTTTCGACCTGGCTATGTGCGGCAATCTTCTGTTCAATCAACATCACCACGCCCTGCAGCAGATCGAGCGGTTCAAAACCGGCGACCACCAACGGACGATGGAAATCTGCAGCAATGAAATTATAGGCATCAGTGCCAATCACCATGCTGACATGGCCCGGCGCTAAGAAGGCGTCGATGCCGTTGTCCGGCTGTTCCAGCAGGCTGCGCAGCGTAGGGATAAGTGTGATGTGCTGGCAGAAAAAGTAAAAGTTCTGCACGTCACGCTGTTTTGCCTGCTGAAGGGTGATGGCGGTGGTTGGCATTGTGGTTTCAAAACCCAGGCCAAAGAACACAACCTTACGCGTTGGGTTTTCCTGCGCCAGCTTCAGCGCATCCATCGGTGAATAGACGATGCGGATATCCGCGCCGCGCGCTTTGGCTTGTAGCAAAGAACCTTGTTTACCCGGAACACGCATCGCATCGCCAAAGGTGCAAAAAATCACTTCCGGATGGCTCGCGATTTCCACACAGCTGTCGATTCTGCCCATCGGCAGAACGCAAACCGGGCAGCCCGGGCCATGAATAAACTCGACGTTGTCAGGCAGCAATTGGTCGAGACCGAACTTGAAGATAGCGTGGGTATGACCACCACACACTTCCATGATGCGCAGCGGACGTTCAGCAGTGTAGGGGAGGTGTGCGGCACGTTCACACAGGTGCTCTATCAACTGCATCACCTGTTCTGGTGCGCGGTATTCGTCAACAAAACGCATTATTTTTCCTCGCCATACAACAACGCGCCGACATCCGGCTCAACGTCAAACATGTTTTGTAGCGCATCGAGCGTGTCGCGCGCTTCAGCTTCATTAATGATGCTCATGGCAAAGCCGACGTGGACCAGTACCCACTGGCCCAGACGGGGTTGACCGTGTTCATCGCAGCTTCCGACCAGCGTCAGGTCGACGTCGCGCTGAATACCGCAAACGTCGACTTTGGCCTGGTTGCCATCAATGGTGCGGATTTGACCCGGAACACCTATGCACATCGCTGCGTCTCCAGCCAGGAGAGCCATTGGTCCATGCCTTCGCCACTGGTGGCGGAAATCAGGATAATCTCAATTTCCGGGTTCACTTCCCGGGCGCTGGCGATGCACTTTTCTACGTCAAAATTGAGGTACGGCAGTAGGTCTACTTTGTTGAGCAGCATCAGCGACGCGGCGGCAAACATATGCGGGTATTTCAGCGGCTTGTCTTCGCCTTCGGTGACGGAAAGCACCGCCACTTTATGGCGTTCGCCGAGGTCGAAGCTGGCCGGGCAAACCAGGTTCCCGACGTTTTCAATGAACAGGATGCCGTTGTCTTCAAGCGGCAAACGTGGCGCGGCGTCAGCAATCATTTGTGCGTCAAGGTGGCAACCTTTACCGGTGTTGACCTGGATGGCGGGCGTACCTGTGGCGCGAATACGGGCGGCATCGTTAACCGTCTGCTGGTCGCCTTCAATGACGGCGCAAGGCACGCTGTCTTTGAGCTTCATCAGCGTTTCGGTCAGCAGCGTGGTTTTACCGGAGCCTGGGCTTGAGACAAGGTTTAATACCAGATGTTGACGGGCAGCAAAGCGTGCGCGGTTGCGCTCGGCCAGACGGTTGTTTTTATCCAGCACGTCAATTTCCACTTCCAGCATTCGGCGCTGACTCATGCCTGGCGCGTGGGTGCCTGCTTCACCGTGACCGTAATGCAAATCGCCTTCTTCGGTCTGGCTCGGTGTGAAACTGGAGGTCTTCACCCCGGTAATATTCAGCGCCGGACGAGCTGCCGGGGCAAATGGCGCGCTGCGAAACGCCGAGTGGGGATTATGCTCATCACCCTCTATATAAAGGTTGCCTTCAGCGCAACCACATGTCGTACACATCGCTCACTCCTGATCTTATTACTTGCGATACTTCAGTTGCCGGATGATGACGCTTAGGCGTCGGCATCCGGCGCTGGAGTTTCATCTATTTCAATACGTCGAATCTGTAAGCCGTCATCGGCCACAATTCTCAGCATATCGCTGTTGCATTGCGGACATCTGCGCACGCGTTGCGTCAGTAAGGTGACGTATTGCTGACAAGATTCGCACCAACATTCGGCTTCTTGTTCTTCGAGGTGGAGTTTACAACCTTCTGCAAGGGTCCCGCGGCATACCAGATCAAAACAAAAGGCGAGAGCGCTGGTTTCTACGCAAGAAAATGCGCCAATTTTGAGCCAGACCCCAGTTACTCGTTGAGCACCGTATTGCGTGGCCTGTTGTTCAATCAATTCCAGTGCCCGTTGGCAGAGGGTTATTTCGTGCATACCGCCTCCTATGAAGTTGCCGTATTAAAAGCAATAAACATGCCAGCTTGAATTTTTTCTATCGTGACAATGACGACGATGACGAAATGACATGTCGTCACCGCTCTTTGATTTTTTATCTATATGAAAATAAAGGTTTTTAATTTTGGCATGAAATGTGCTTAAAGCTGTTCATCTCTGCTAAACGGGTAACCTGACATGACTATTTGGGAAATAAGCGAAAAAGCCGATTACATCGCTGAACGGCATCGTCGCCTACAGGACCAGTGGCGTATTTACTGCAACTCGCTGGTTCAGGGGATCACCCTGTCAAAAGCGCGTTTGCACCATGCAATGAGCTGCGCACCGGACAAGGATCTCTGCTTCGTCCTTTTTGAACACTTCACTATCTACGTCACGCTGGCGGACGGCTTTAACAGCCACACCATCGAGTACTACGTTGAAACGAAAGACGGTGATGATAAGCAACTGATTGCACAGGCTGAGTTGACCATCGACGGTAAGGTTGATGAGCGTATCAGCAACCGCGATCGCGAGCAGGTGCTGGAGCACTATCTCGAAAAAATCGCCACCGTCTACGACAGCCTCTATACCGCGGTTGAAAACAATATGCCGGTGAATTTAAGCCAGCTGATTGAGGGACATAGCCCGGCTTAAGCCTTGGGTGCTGCCCACTTTTGTCATGATGCGCTTTCATACTGCGTCACGACGTTTAGGGAATGGGCATGTCGAAAAATGTCGAAATGACATTTTCCAGACATGTTTTCGTCAAAAATGACTATCACCTGAGGAATGCCTGGTGAATCGTTTTGTAATTGCTGACTCCACTCTTTGCATCGGCTGCCACACCTGTGAAGCCGCCTGCTCAGAGACACATCGCCAGCATGGCCTGCAGTCAATGCCGCGCCTGAAAGTGATGTTAAATGAAAAAGAATCCGCCCCGCAGCTTTGCCACCATTGCGAAGATGCGCCTTGCGCCACCGTTTGTCCGGTTAATGCGATTAATCGCGTTGATGGTGCCGTGCAGCTGAATGAAAGCCTGTGTGTAAGCTGCAAACTGTGCGGGATCGCCTGTCCGTTTGGCGCGATTGAGTTTTCCGGTAGCCGTCCGCTGCATATCCCGGCAAACGCCAATACACCAAAAGCGCCTCCGGCTCCGCCAGCGCCTGCCCGCGTGAGCACGTTGCTGGACTGGGTTCCGGGTATTCGTGCCATCGCGGTGAAATGCGATCTGTGCAGTTTTGACGAGCTTGGTCCGGCCTGCATACGCATGTGCCCGACCAAAGCCCTGCACCTGGTGAGTAACGTGGATATTGCCCGCGCCAGCAAACGTAAGCGTGAGCTGACTTTCAATACCGATTTCGGCGATCTCACCTTGTTTCAGCAGGCTCAGAGTGGGGATGCAAAATGAGCGCAATTTCACTGATTAACAGCGGCGTAGCCTGGTTTACGGCGGCTGCGGTTCTGGCATTTCTGTTTTCATTTCACAAACCGCTGAGCGGCTGGATTGCCGGGGTTGGCGGTGCGGTTGGCAGCCTGTGTACAGCGGCTGCGGGTTTCACCGTACTGACTAATGCCCTGGCTTTAAGCGGTGTGATGCCGTTTATTGGTCACAGTGTGCAAATTACCCCGTTGAACGCTATCTGGCTGATTACGCTGGGCCTGTGCGGCCTGTTTGTCAGCCTGTACAACATTGACTGGCATCGTCATCCGCAGGTAAAAGCCAACGGGCTGCTGGTGAATCTGCTGATGGCCGCGGCGGTATGTGCGGTGGTTGCCAGCAATCTCGGAACGCTGGTGGTGATGGCGGAAATCATGGCGCTGTGTGCCGTGTTCCTCACCGGCTGCAGCAAAGAGGGCAAACTGTGGTTTGCGCTGGGCCGCGTCGGCACGCTACTGCTGGCTATTGCCTGCTACCTGGTGTGGCAACGCTACGGCACCCTGGAGCTGCGCCTGCTTGACCTGCGCACTCAGGAGCTGCCGCTCGGGTCTGATATCTGGCTGCTGGGCGTGGCGGGTTTTGGCCTGCTGGCCGGGATTATTCCGCTGCACGGATGGGTGCCACAGGCACACGCCAACGCCAGCGCACCGGCTGCGGCGCTGTTCTCTACCGTTGTCATGAAGGTGGGTCTGCTGGGTATTCTCTCCCTGTCGCTGCTGGGCGGTAACGCGCCGCTGTGGTGGGGCATTACGCTGCTGGTGCTGGGAATGATCACCGCGTTTGTCGGCGGTCTGTATGCACTGATGGAACACAACATTCAGCGTCTGCTGGCATACCACACGCTGGAAAACATCGGCATTATTCTGCTGGGTCTGGGCGCAGGCGTAACCGGAATTTCCCTGAATCAACCTGCACTGATTGCGCTGGGTTTGACCGGCGGTCTGTACCACCTGGTAAACCACAGCCTGTTCAAAAGCGTTCTGTTCCTGGGCGCAGGCAGCATCTGGTTCCGTACCGGTCATCGTGATATCGAAAAACTGGGCGGTATCGGTAAACGTATGCCGGTTATCTCTCTGGCGATGCTGGTTGGCCTGATGGCGATGGCCGCACTGCCGCCGCTGAACGGTTTTGCCGGTGAGTGGGTTATCTACCAGTCCTTCTTTAAGCTTGGCAACAGCGGCGCGTTTGTCGGTCGTCTGTTAGGACCGTTGCTGGCGGTAGGACTGGCGATTACCGGCGCGCTGGCGGTGATGTGTATGGCGAAAGTCTATGGGGTTACGTTCCTTGGTGCACCGCGCACGAAGGAAGCTGAAAATGCCTGCTGCGCGCCAATCCTGATGGGCGTTAGCGTGGTCGCGTTGGCTATATGCTGCGTGATTGGGGGCGTTGCTGCGCCGTGGCTGCTGCCGATGATCTCCGCTGCCGTTCCGCTGCCGCTGGAAACCGCGAACACCACCGTTTCTCAGCCAATGATCACGCTGCTGCTGATCGCATGTCCGCTGCTGCCGTTCATCATCATGGCGATTTTCAAAGGCAACCGTCTGCCATCGCGTTCACGCGGTGCGGCATGGGTGTGTGGTTACGATCACGAGCAGTCAATGGTCATTACCGCACACGGTTTTGCCATGCCGGTGAAAGAAGCCTTTGCGCCGGTACTCAAACTGCGCAAATGGCTGAATCCGGTATCACTGGTTCCGGGCTGGCAGAATGCGGCTGCACCGGTGCTGTTCCGTCGCCTGGCGCTGATTGAGCTGGCGGTACTGGTGGTGATTGTGGTTTCACGAGGAGCCTGAGAATGAGTGTTTTATATCCGTTAATTCAGGCGCTGGTGCTGTTTGCCGTTGCGCCGCTGCTGTCCGGTATTACCCGCGTGGCACGTGCGCGTTTGCACAATCGCCGCGGTCCGGGCGTTTTGCAGGAATACCGCGACATTATCAAACTGCTGGGCCGTCAGAGCATTGCGCCTGCGGATTCCAGTTGGGTTTTCCGCCTGACGCCGTTTGTGATGGTGGGTGTGATGCTGACTATCGCCACCGCGTTGCCGGTAGTGACAGTTGGCTCACCACTGCCGCAACTGGGCGATCTGATCACCTTAATTTACCTGTTCGCCATCGCTCGCTTCTTCTTCTCTATCGCGGGCCTGGATACCGGTAGCCCGTTTACCGCTATTGGCGCCAGCCGCGAAGCGATGCTCGGCGTGCTGGTTGAACCTATCCTGCTGCTGGGTCTGTGGGTAGCGGCGCAGGTTGCTGGCTCAACGCATATCAGCAATATCGCCGATACCATTTATCACTGGCCTGCTGCACGCAGCATTCCGTTGATTCTGGCGCTGTGCGCCTGTGCTTTCGCCACCTTTATCGAAATGGGCAAACTGCCGTTCGATCTGGCAGAGGCAGAGCAGGAGCTGCAGGAAGGTCCATTGACCGAATACAGCGGCAGCGGTTTTGCGGTGCTGAAATGGGGCATTAGCCTTAAGCAACTGGTCGTTCTGCAAATGTTCGTTGGCGTGTTCCTGCCGTGGGGACAGATGGAAACCTTCACCTCGGGTGGGCTGCTGCTGGCGCTGGTGATTGCCGTCGTCAAACTGGTTCTCGGCGTGCTGGTCATCGCCCTGTTCGAAAACAGCATGGCGCGTCTGCGTTTTTGCGCCACTTCACGCGTGACCTGGGCCGGTTTTGGGTTTGCGTTTTTAGCGTTCGTCTCCTTGCTGGTGGCGTGATTTAAGAGAGTTTGAGCATGTCTGAAGAAAAATTAGGTCAACAATATCTCGCGGCGCTGCACCAGGCCTTCCCGGGCGTCGTGCTGGATGAAGCCTGGCAGACCAAAGATCAGCTGACGATCACCGTCAAGGTGAACTACCTGCCGGAAGTGGTGGAGTTCCTGTACTACAAACAGGGGGGCTGGTTGTCCGTGCTGTTTGGTAACGACGAACGTCAGCTGTGCGGTCATTATGCTGTGTACTACGTGCTGTCGATGGAGCAGGGTACCAAGTGCTGGATTACCGTGCGCGTTGAAGTCGATGCTAATAAGCTGGAGTTCCCGTCCGTCACGCCGCGCGTGCCTGCTGCGGTCTGGGGCGAGCGCGAAGTGCGCGATATGTACGGTTTGATCCCGGTTGGTTTGCCCGATGAGCGTCGTCTGGTACTGCCGGATGACTGGCCGGACGAACTCTACCCGCTGCGTAAAGACAGCATGGATTATCGCCAGCGCCCCGCGCCGACTACCGATGCTGAAACCTACGAGTTCATCAACGAACTGGGCGACAAGAAAAACAACGTGGTGCCGATTGGCCCATTGCACGTCACCTCTGATGAACCCGGTCACTTCCGTCTGTTTGTTGACGGCGAGAACATCATCGACGCCGACTACCGTCTGTTCTATGTCCACCGCGGCATGGAGAAGCTGGCGGAAACCCGCATGGGTTACAACGAAGTGACCTTCTTGTCCGACCGCGTGTGCGGCATTTGCGGCTTTGCGCACAGCACCGCCTATACCACCTCCGTCGAGAACGCGATGGGCATCGTCGTGCCGGAACGTGCGCAGATGATCCGCGCCATTCTGCTGGAAGTTGAACGCCTGCACTCGCACCTGCTGAACCTCGGCCTGGCCTGTCACTTTACCGGTTTTGACTCCGGCTTTATGCAGTTCTTCCGCGTGCGTGAAACCTCCATGAAGATGGCGGAGATCCTCACCGGGGCACGTAAAACTTACGGTCTGAACCTGATCGGCGGTATTCGTCGTGATCTGCTGAAAGAGGATATGATCCAGACCCGTCAACTGGCGCAGCAGATGCGTCGTGACGTGCAGGAACTGGTCGATATGCTGCTCAGCACGCCGAACATGGAACAGCGTACCGTAGGTATTGGCCGTCTGGATCCGGAGATTGCCCGTGACTTCAGTAACGTCGGCCCGATGGTACGCGCCAGCGGCCATGCGCGTGACACCCGCGCCGATCACCCGTTTGTGGGCTATGGCCTGCTGCCGATGGAAGTTCACAGTGAGCAGGGTTGCGACGTTATTTCTCGTCTGAAAGTCCGTATCAATGAAGTCTACACCGCACTGAATATGATCGACTTTGGTCTGGACAACCTGCCAGGCGGCCCGCTGGCTGTGGAAGGTTTCACCTACATTCCACACCGCTTTGCGTTGGGCTTTGCTGAAGCGCCGCGCGGGGATGACATCCACTGGAGTATGACTGGCGACAACCAGAAACTGTATCGCTGGCGCTGTCGCGCGGCGACTTACGCCAACTGGCCGACGCTGCGCTACATGCTGCGTGGCAACACCGTTTCCGATGCCCCGCTGATTATCGGTAGCCTCGATCCTTGCTACTCCTGTACCGACCGTATGACTGTGGTCGATGTGCGTAAGAAGAAGAGCAAAGTCGTGCCGTACAAAGAACTTGAGCGCTACAGCATCGAGCGTAAAAACTCGCCGCTGAAATAAGGAATCGCCATGTTTACCTTTATCAAAAAAGTCATCAAAACCGGGGCGCCGACATCGTCGTATCCGCTGGAGCCGATTGCGGTCGATAAAAACTTCCGTGGCAAACCGGAACACAATCCGCAGCAGTGCATTGGCTGTGCGGCCTGTGTGAATGCGTGCCCGTCGAATGCACTGACGGTAGAAACCGATCTGGTCACCCATGAGCTGGCGTGGCAGTTCAACCTCGGCCGTTGCATCTTCTGCGCCCGCTGCGAAGAAGTCTGCCCGACGGCGGCAATCAAGCTGTCGCAGGAGTATGAACTGGCGGTGTGGAAGAAAGAGGATTTCCTGCAGCAGTCCCGCTTTGCGCTGTGTAATTGTCGCGTATGTAACCGCCTGTTTGCGGTACAAAAAGAGATTGATTACGCCATTGCGCTGCTTAAGCACAACGGTGACAGCCGTGCGGAAAACCACCGTGAAAGCTTTGAGACCTGCCCGGATTGTAAGCGCCAGAAATGCCTGGTGCCGTCTGACCGTATTGAACTGACTCGCCATATGAAAGAGGCCAGCTGATGAGCAATTTATTAGGCCCACGTGACGCCAACGGTATTCCGGTACCGATGACGGTGGATGAATCCATTGCCAGCATGAAAGCATCGCTGCTTAAAAGCATCAAGCGTTCAGCGTACGTTTACCGTGTGGACTGCGGCGGCTGCAACGGCTGTGAAATCGAAATCTTCGCTACGCTTTCTCCGCTGTTTGATGCCGAACGTTTTGGTATTAAAGTTGTACCATCACCGCGCCATGCGGATATCCTGCTGTTTACCGGCGCGGTAACGCGTGCCATGCGCTCTCCGGCGCTGCGCGCCTGGCAGTCTGCGCCAGATCCGAAAATTTGTATCTCTTACGGTGCCTGCGGTAACAGCGGCGGTATCTTCCACGACTTATACTGCGTATGGGGCGGCACGGATAAAATCGTACCGGTGGATGTGTATATTCCTGGCTGTCCGCCAACGCCTGCGGCTACGCTGTACGGTTTTGCAATGGCGCTGGGTCTGCTGGAACAAAAAATTCACGCGCGTGCGCCAGGTGAACTGGACGCACAGCCGGCTGAAATTCTGCATCCGGACATGGTTCAGCCGCTGCGCGTGAAGGTGGATCGTGAAGCACGCCGTCTGGCGGGTTACCGCTATGGTCGCCAGATTGCTGATGACTATATGACACAGTTAGGGCAGGGCGAGCATCAGGTGGCGCGCTGGCTGGAAGCGGAAAACGATCCGCGTCTGACCGAGATCGTCACGCATCTTAATCATGTTGTCGAAGAGGCGCGTATCCGATGAGTGAAACGGTGGTGTTCAGTCAACTGAGCCGTAAGTTTATTGATGAGAACGATGCAACGCCCGCTGAGGCGCAGCAGGTTGTCTATTACAGCCTGGCGATTGGTCACCACCTTGGGATCATCGATTGCCTGGAAGCGGCGTTAACCTGTCCGTGGGATGAATATCTGGCGTGGATTGCCACGCTTGCCGAAGGCAGTGAAGCCCGCCGGAAAATGGAAGGCGTGCCGAAGTACGGCGAGATCGTCATCGATTTCAACCATGTGCAGATGCTGGCGCGCGCGTTCGATGATGCGCGTGCCGTGCAAACCCCGCAGCAGCAGGAGTGGAGCAAGCTGATGCTTAGCATGCTTCACGATATCCACCAGGAAAGCGCCATCTATCTGATGGTGAGGAGACATCGTGACTGACGTTTTATTATGTGTGGGTAACAGCATGATGGGCGATGACGGCGCGGGGCCGCTGTTGGCCGAAATGTGTGCTGCAAATCCTCAAGGTCAATGGGTTGTCATCGACGGCGGAAGCGCGCCGGAAAACGACATCGTCGCCATCCGCGAGTTGCGCCCGCAGCGTCTGTTGATTGTGGATGCCACCGATATGGGGCTAAATCC
The DNA here is from genome assembly GCF_013783065.1 of Citrobacter sp. RHBSTW-00986. NCBI lineage: Bacteria > Pseudomonadati > Pseudomonadota > Gammaproteobacteria > Enterobacterales > Enterobacteriaceae > Citrobacter > Citrobacter sp. RHBSTW-00986. The sequence continues at coordinate 1,103,661 of NZ_CP056200.1, forward strand.
TGGTGAAATCCGCATTATCGATCCTGATGATATTGCCGAGATGTTCATGATGACCACCCACAACATGCCGCTGAACTACCTGGTCGATCAGCTGAAAGACGACGTTGGCGAGGTGATTTTCCTTGGCATTCAGCCGGATATTGTCGGTTTTTACTACCCGATGACACAGCCGATCAAAGATGCGGTAGATACCGTCTATCAGCGATTAGCCGGGTGGGAAGGACACGGTGGATTTGCTGAATTAGAGGCACCGGAAGCCTGAGGGCACTGAATACCGGATGGTGTGTCGCATTACCACCATCCGGATAACGTCGACACCCTCGAAACAGGCTATTCACCCGCTTGTTCAATAATTAATTTCCCCTGCGTAACCGATACTTTTACCGACGTGCCCGTTGGGAACCCCGCCTGTTCCAGCCAGTCTCCGTTCATCGTGAGTGAAGCATGGCGGCTTATACGTCGTGTAAAACCGGTTTTGCGATCTTCATGCCGTACTCTGACATAGCTGACTTTAAAATGACGTAATGGCTTGTTGATAACCGCTTCGGCATTACCATTTTTACCAGACATAAACACTCCCTTGTTACGAATAAAACGATGGAAAACTACTGAATAAAATGCCAGTAAAATGGCGGGAGGGCAAACCCGAAACTGGAAGGCAGATCCAGAAAATAGAATGCAAATAATGAAAGGATGAGAAGTTGATAATAGCTGGGGGGGAATATTCTCTTCTTTTACTAATACGGGAGTTATATTATATTTCGGCGTTGTTCAGGGAGGTTATATACTCGAATTATTTAGAATTTGAATATATGGGAAATTAATATACAGGAGTTATTTATGCGTTCAGGTATTCGTTTGGTAAATTTAATTATTATTTCCTCTCTTCTTAGCGGGTGTGAGACGGCGGCTGACGCGTTCTTCTCTGCGGGAGACCGATTATTTCAACCGGGGGAGTCATCCGCTGCGTCAATGCCAACCTTGTCCGTCGCTGATTTTGTCGCGCCCTATACCTTAAATCCTGTTAAAGCCAATAAGGACTATCTTGGTGAATGGGTGAAGCTGCGGGGCGTGGTCATTGATATTCGTAAGGTTAATGGTATTTCCAATGCTTATTCTTATCTTGTCAGCCTGAAAGACGAAAATAATAAAACGAACAACGTAATTCAGTTCCAGTTTGGCTCCCATAATAGTACGAATGTTGAGTCATTACAGATTGGCCGGAGCGCGACAATTATTGGTCAGGTCCACGCGTTGGGCGAAGCGCCTTTGCCGCTGCTGCAAAATCCTAAAGTTGTGCAATAAAAATGATAACAGACAGCGGGTATATATATTCTGAATAATACGTGTTGCCGGATGGCGGCGTCATCCGTCATCCGGCAACATTGTTATTCCAGATCGGTCCCGTTGCTCGCAATCACTTTCTTATACCACCAGAACGATTTTTTGCGTTTACGCGCTAACGTGCCGTTGCCCGCGTCATCGCGGTCCACATACACAAAACCGTAGCGTTTGCTCATCTCACCGGTTGAGGCTGAAACCAGATCGATACAGCCCCAGGTGGTGTAGCCCAGCAGCGGCACGCCATCCTCAATAGCATCTGCCATAGTGCGAATGTGCTCGCGTAAATAGCTAATGCGATAGTCGTCATTGATTTCGCCGTTAGCATCGATTTCATCTTTCGCCCCCAGCCCGTTTTCCACCAGAAACAACGGCTTCTGGTAGCGGTCATACATCATATTCATGGTGATGCGCAGGCCGAGTGGGTCGATGCCCCAGCCCCATTCGCTGGCGGCAATGTACGGATTACGCAGCGACTTCACCACGTTAGCGGCGCTGGTATTGCCAGTATTCATTTCAGCGGAGGCGCAGCGCGATGCGTAATAGCTAAACGAGACGAAATCGACGGTGTTTTTCAGGATATCGTCATCTCCTGCCGCTTTTTCTATCACCACGCCTTTTTCGCGAAACACACGGGCAGAGTAAGCGGGGTAAGCCCCGCGCGCCTGCACATCAATAAAGAACAGGTTTTCGCGGTCTTTTTCCAGCGCGGTCCACACATCTTCCGGTTTACAGGAATAAGGATAAAAATTACCGCCCGCCAGCATACAGCCGACCTGGTTTTGCGGATTAATTTCATGGGCAATTTTAGTTGCCAGGGCGCTGGCAATCAGTTCGTGGTGGGCGGACTGATATTTCACCTGATCCTGATTTTCACCTTCTTCAAACACCAGTCCGGCGCCAGAAAAAGGGCTGTGCAGCATAATGTTGATTTCGTTGAACGTTAGCCAGTACTTCACCAGACCGTCAAAGGCCTCGAAGCAGGTACGGGCGTAGCGGGTAAAGAACTCCACCATTTTGCGGTTACGCCAGGAGCCATACTCGCTGACCAGATGCATCGGCACATCGAAGTGACACAGCGTAACTAACGGCTCAATACCGTATTTTTTACACTCGGCAAACACGGCCCGGTAAAACGCGATACCCTCTTCATTAGGCGTCAGCTCGTCGCCGTTGGGGTAGAGACGGCTCCAGGCAATGGAAGTACGAAAAACCGTAAACCCCATTTCCGCCATCAGCGCGATATCTTCTTTATAGCGATGATAAAAGTCGATTGCCTGATGGCTGGGATAAAATTCGTCATCCCGCAGCGTAAAGCGTTTTTCCTGACCCAGTTTGACGGCCATGCGGTTTGTGCCGTGGGGGATCATATCGACGGTGGTCAGCCCTTTGCCGCCTTCCCGGTATGCCCCTTCAGACTGGTTGGCGGCCAGTGCGCCGCCCCATAAAAATCCTTGCGGAAAAACAGACATAGTTAACCTCAGTTCATACCAGTCAAATGCTGGCTCTATTGATATTGCCTGGTTGCGCGGCCTGGTTTTTTCTGGCCTGCGCGGCTGCATCTTCGACAGGAATATCTTCAAAGCCGAGGAGCAGTGTTAATACAAAGGAAAGCACGACCGCCAGCGCCATCACGCCAAACACCCAAACGATGGTCATCGGATTGGCTGGATCGAAAAACTGTACGCTGGTGAACAAGCCTGGAGCCGCCATGGAGTGGCTCGCCAGTCCGGCCATTCCGGCAACGGCACCGCAGATAAAGCCGCTGATAAGACTCGCAATCAGTGGGCGTTTCAGGCGGATCGCCACGCCATACAGCGCGGGTTCGGAAATGCCTGCCATGATGGCCGAGGCGGCTGCCGCTAACGCCGTCTGACGCAGTTCCGGGTTTTTGGTTTTCCATGCCACTGCCAGCGATGAACCGCCCAGCGACAAATTGGCGCCAATTTCTGACGGCATCACCATGCCTTCTTTTCCGGTTTCGGCAATGGTCTGAATAATGGTTGGCGTGAAGACGCGGTGCATACCGGTCATCACCAGCAGCGGCCACAATGCGCCCATAATGGCCACCGACAGCCAGCCGAGATAGCCGTGAATGGTATAAACCAGTGCTGAAATTGCACTACCGATCCAGATACCGATCGGGCCAATGATGACGATGGCGAGTGGGGCGGCGATCAGCACGATTAGCATCGGTTTAAGGAAGTTTTTGGTTACCGCCGGAGTGATGCGATCGACCCAGCGTTCGATGTAGGACAGACACCAGGTCATGACCAGCGCCGGGATCACCGTGTAGGTGTATTTCACCGCCGTCACCGGGATCAGGGCAAACTCAACGTGCTCACCCTGCGCGGCCTTCGCCATCAGTTCGATGAAGCTGGGATGCACCAGTACGCCTGCGATGGCGATTGCCAGCGACATGTTGGTTTTGAATTTTATGGCTGCTGAGGCAGCAACCATCAGTGGCAGGAAGAAGAAGGCGCCGTCGCCGATAACGGTCAGAATAGTGAGCGTGGACGATCCTTTCACCAGCACACCGGTCATTTCGAGGATCATTGCCAGCAGCTTGAGCATTGATCCGCCGATAATAGCCGGGATCAACGGGGACATTGTGCCGATCAGCGCGTCGAGGATCCCCGCACCAATCCGCTTCAGCGTCAGCCGAGGTTTGGTTTGCGGCTCTGCAGGTTGCATATTGGCAGGTAACAGGTTGACTACCTCGCGATACGCCTGCGAAACGGTGTTGCCGATGATCACCTGGCACTGGTTATCGCTGCGCACCACGCCGAGCACGCCAGGGAGCGTCTTCAGCGTCGTGCTGTCGACCTGCGAGTCATCTTTGATAACGAAACGCAAACGGGTCATACAGTGGGTCACTGCTGTGATGTTGTCCACGCCTCCCAGAGCCGTCACAACCGAGCGCGCCAGCGCTGCATAATTTTTGGACATCGGATTTAATCCTGTTTTATCAGTAGAGTACGTTATGTTTTATCCGTTCACGTTGGTCGCTTTTCTGGGTTGATGAAACGCAGATAGGAAACCGGTTCCACAAAATCATGTTTAAATTACACGTAATGGGCAAGTTTTAATTTTGATCATTTTTTATAATTGTGACTCCGATCACCAGATGTCAGCGTTTGCAATTTAGCAGCAAGGACAGCGGCGAAACGGTGCAGTACACTGCGTCACATTGAGAGAAAAGGGATGAGTAATATGACCACGATGCTGGAGGTGGCGAAGCGTGCCGGGGTGTCAAAAGCGACGGTTTCCCGGGTGCTTTCCGGGAATGGCTATGTCAGTCAGGAAACCAAAGATCGCGTGTTTCAGGCCATTGAAGAGAGTGGTTACCGCCCTAACTTGCTGGCACGCAGTCTGGCAGCGAAAACCACGCAGACGCTGGGTCTGGTGGTAACTAACACCCTTTATCACGGCGTCTATTTCAGCGAACTGCTGTTTCATACCGCGCGGATGGCGGAAGATAAGGGACGCCAGTTGTTGCTGGCTGACGGTAAGCACAGCGCAGAGGAAGAGCGTCAGGCGATCCAGTACCTGCTCGACCTGCGCTGTGACGCGATTATGATCTATCCGCGTTTTCTTAGCGTGGATGAGATAGACGATATCATCGACGCCCACGCCCAGCCGATTATGGTGCTTAATCGGCGGCTGCGGAAAAATACCAGCCACTGCGTGTGGTGCGATCAAAAGCAAACCAGTTTTAACGCCGTTACTCAGCTCATTGCCGCCGGGCACAAAGAGATTGGTTTTATTACTGGCTCGATGGATTCGCCTACCGGGGTGGAGCGACTTTCAGGCTATAAAGACGCGCTGGCACATCATGGCATTCCGCTTAATAATGATTTGATTGTTAAAGGGAAATGGACGCCAGCCTGCGGCGCAGCGGGAGTCGATACTTTGCTTTCGCATAAGGTCAATTTTACCGCGCTGGTGGCCAGCAATGATGATATGGCGATCGGTGCGATAAAGCAGTTGCACGCGCATGGCGTGCGCGTCCCTGCTCAGGTGTCGGTGATTGGCTTCGATGATATCGCTATCGCGCCATACACTATTCCGGCGCTTTCCAGCGTCAAAATCCCGGTAACGGAAATGATCCAGGAAACGATAGGCCGCCTGATCTTTATGCTGGATGACGGGGCGTTTACGCCGCCAAAAACCTTCACCGGTGAACTCATTCAACGCGACTCTGTTGCGCCGCTCGTTTTGCGCTGACGGCTGTCATTTGTCATCGTCACTAGTGACGATGACACGGTTTCTCTGCATTCAGAAAAATAAAAAACCTTTAATAACAGTCAATTAAATTCTGGCACGATTTATGAATGCTTCGGCAGATAATCTGTCATTGCTGGAGAAATTGATGAACCGTTTCATCATTGCAGACGCCAATAAATGCATTGGTTGCCGTACCTGTGAAGTGGCCTGCGTGGTATCCCATCAGGATAACCAGGACTGCGCATCGCTGACCCCTGAAACCTTTTTACCCCGCATTCACGTCATCAAAGGCGTTAATGTCTCCACGGCGACGCTGTGCCGCCAGTGTGAAGACGCGCCGTGCGCTAACGTCTGTCCGAACGGTGCAATCAGCCGTGATAAAGGCTTTGTTCACGTGATGCAGGAGCGCTGCATTGGGTGTAAAACCTGCGTTGTGGCTTGCCCTTATGGCGCAATGGAAGTGGTCGTGCGTCCGGTTGTTCGTAACAGCGGGGCAGGTCTGAACGTCCGGGCAGAAAAAGCCGAAGCCAATAAGTGCGACCTGTGCCACCATCGTGAGGCCGGTCCTGCCTGTATGGAAGTCTGCCCGACTCACGCGCTGATTTATGTGGATCGCAATAAGCTTGAGCAACTGAGCGCTGAAAAACGCCGTCGCGCGGCGCTGGATTCCACGGCATCTTTGCTGTTCTGATATCTGAAAATCCGCGTAAAATACGTGCCGGATAAGGCGAAGTCGCCATCCGGCAAACGGACATTTCAGGGATACAATAACGCGGGAATTCATCATGACAATAAACAACCACTCCGGCGTACAGCTGCGTATTCGCGGTAAGGTACAGGGCGTCGGATTTCGCCCCTACGTCTGGCAACTGGCGCAGCGGTTACAGTTACATGGCGATGTGTGTAACGACGGTGACGGTGTGGTTGTGCGTATACAGGAAGAGCCGGCAGAGTTTATTGCGCAATTGCATCAACACTGCCCGCCGCTGGCGCGCATTGACAGCGTTGAGAGCGAACCGTTCGCCTGGACGCTGCCGCCTGCCGATTTCTCGATTCGGCAAAGTGCTGGCGGAACGATGAATACGCAAATCGTTCCGGATGCCGCGACCTGTCCAGAATGTCTGGTTGAAATGAGCACCCCCGGCGAACGCCGCTATCGTTATCCCTTTATCAACTGTACCCACTGTGGCCCGCGCTTTACGATCATCCGCGCCATGCCCTACGATCGCCCGTTTACCGTGATGGCGTCATTCCCACTCTGTGCGCAATGCGATAATGAGTATCGTGATCCATACGACCGTCGCTTCCATGCCCAGCCCGTTGCCTGTCCGGCATGCGGTCCCCACCTCGAATGGTTTAGCGCGGGTGAGCGGGCGGAGAAAGAAGAGGCGTTGCAGGCGGCAGTATCGCGTCTGAAAGCGGGCGGTATTGTGGCCGTTAAAGGGATTGGTGGGTTTCATCTGGTGTGCGATGCACGAAATGATGACGCCGTAGCGCTGCTCAGGCTGCGCAAACACCGCCCGGCAAAACCTCTGGCAGTGATGCTGCCCGGTGATGACGGACTGCCTGAACCCGCTCGTCGTTTGCTGACAACCCCAGCCGCGCCGATCGTGTTGGTGCAGAAACGCTATGTCGCAGCATTGAGCGAGGGCATTGCGCCAGGGTTAACGGAAGTGGGCGTCATGCTGCCAGCGAATCCGTTGCAGCATTTGCTCTTACAAGAGATGAATTGTCCGTTGGTAATGACCTCCGGCAATCTCAGCGGCAGACCGCCCGCTATTACCAACGCGCAGGCGCTGGAAGATTTACACGAAATTGCCGATGGTTTTCTGCTGCATAACCGCGAAATTGTGCAGCGGATGGATGACTCTGTGGTACGCGACAGTGGGGAGATGCTGCGTCGTTCACGGGGTTACGTGCCGGATGCGGTGGCGCTGCCGCCAGGATTTCACGACGTGCCGCCGATGCTTTGCCTGGGCGCAGATCTGAAAAATACCTTCTGCCTGGTGCGTGGTGAACAGGCGGTTATTAGCCAGCATTTGGGCGATCTCAGCGATGACGGCATTCAGCAGCAGTGGCGTGATGCGCTGCGCCTGATCCAAAACATTTATGACTTTACGCCGCAGCGTATCGTGCATGATGCACACCCTGGTTATGTTTCCAGCCAGTGGGCCAGCGAAATGAATCTGCCAACCGAAACGGTGCTGCATCACCATGCGCATGCCGCTGCGTGTCTGGCCGAGCACGGCTGGTCGCTCGATGGTGGTGACGTGATTGCCCTGACGTTAGACGGTATCGGCATGGGGGAAAATGGCGCGCTGTGGGGGGGAGAGTGTTTGCGGGTCAACTATCGTGAATGCGAGCACCTTGGCGGCTTACCGGCGGTAGCGCTGGCGGGGGGCGATCTGGCGGCAAAACAGCCGTGGCGCAATTTGCTCGCGCAGTGCCTGCGTTTTGTTCCTGACTGGCAGCGCTACCCGGAAACATCGGTGCTGCAACATCAAAACTGGAACGTGCTGGCGCGCGCCATTGACCGGGGGATTAACACACCGCTGGCGTCATCGTGCGGACGGCTGTTTGATGCCGTTGCCGCCGCGCTTCAATGTGCGCCGGAATCGCTGAGTTATGAAGGTGAGGCGGCCTGCGCGCTGGAGGCGATGGCATCGCATTGTGCTGGCGTTGAGCACCCTGTCACGGTGCCGCTTGATGGCAATCAGCTGGACTTAGCGGTTTTTTGGCAGCAATGGCTGACCTGGCAGGCCAAACCTGCCGAAAGAGCGTGGGCGTTTCACGACGCGCTGGCGCGTGGGTTTGCTACCCTGATGCGTTTGCAGGCCGAAGAGCGGGGGATTAAGACGCTGGTATTCAGCGGAGGTGTGATGCATAACCGCTTATTGTCAGCCCGACTGGCGTTTTATCTGCATGATTTTACCTTACTGTTCCCGCAGCGTTTACCGGCGGGTGACGGCGGGTTGTCGTTGGGGCAGGGCGTGATTGCCGCGGCGCGGGCGTTGGCGCAAAAATAAAAAAGCCCCGGGACTGGCGGGGCAAGAACAACAGGTCGGGGCATACCGACAAGTGGCAACGCACATCCATGTGCGTGAGGTTAATAAATCAAGCAACGGTATCCTGTACTTACACGGGCAGCGTTTTCAGCAGCGCAAAGGCCTCTTTCATGCGGTCTTCGCTGACGACAAAGGCACATAGCTGGCCTGCGTCGTTCATCCCTCTGGCCACCATCCCTTGCGCTTCGGCGGCAATATGCCAGTTCAGATCGCGGCGCTGGGTTTCCCCAGCCAGATGCAAGGGTAATTCCGGCGTTTTGACTTTTACCAGCATGGCAGGCAACTTCAATGGCGCATTGCCGCCGAGCAGGTTTTTCGCCAGATACATGGCGCTCAGCTGAATCGGTTGCAGGAACGGGAGTACCTGACCGTTAATTTCTGCACAGTCACCGAGAGCATAAATGTCCGGGTGACTGGTTTGCAGGTAGCTGTCGACGCAGACGCCACGATTGATGTTCAATCCGGCGCGACGCGCCAGCGCGGTTTCAGGGCGCAGGCCCGTTGCGGCGATCACCGCATCGACTTCTACGCTGCGGCTACGATCGAGCGTGGCGCGAATCCCCGATTCCGTTTTCTCCAGCCCCTGAAGCTGCGATTTCAGCAGCAGGTGTACGCCCATATCGGTCAGACGATGCTGTAAGCGACTGCTTACTTCTGGCGGCATCAGCGAAGCCAGAATGCTGGCGGCGTTGTCGATAAGCGTCACCGCTTTACCAGCACGACAAAAATCCATCGCCAGTTCGCTGCCAATCAAGCCGCCGCCGACAATCAGCACCCGTTGGGCGTCACGCAGTTGTGTTTCACAGGCGCGATACTCTTGTTGGCTGTTCAATGTGAGCATTAACTCACGTCCGGTAATCGGCGGTACGAAGGCCGACGCTCCCGTCGCCAGCACCAGTTTGTCGTATGGCCACTGTTGCTCCTGGCTTTTCACTACGTGAGTATCGGCATCGATGTCGGTTACCCAGGTGTGCGGGAAGAGGCGCAAATTAAACTGTTCGGCAAACTCCCCCGCCGACTGGCGGGTGAGGTCGTCTGCACGTTGCGACTGACTGATAACATGGCTGAGATCGGGCTTGTTGTACTCATCCATACTGTCCGCAGCAATCAGGGTCAGCGGGACATTTGCATCCTGCTTACGGATATTTTTGACTAACTGGCGGGCGGCGAAGCCTGAACCAATAATGACAATTCCGCGGCTCATTTTGCCTCCGTTGCCAGTACGTCAAAGACGTCTTTACCTAATGAACATTCCGGGCACAGGAAGTTATCCGGCACGTCGCTCCACGGTGTTCCCGGCGCGACATCCTGCAGCGGTTCACCTTTTGCCGGGTCGTAAATCCACTGGCATACGCTGCACTGCATGCTTGGACCAAGATCAGCGGCAGCCGCAGCGGCACAGGCGCACTCTTCCTCTTTGGTTGCCGTTTTGACGATTGTTTCCGGCAGCGGAGCAAGCGCCCACTGACGTGCGATTTCACGGCCATGCTGGCGACACAGTTCCAGCGCGTCCAGATCCGGACGCCATTTCGCTTTCAAACTCAGCGACATCTCGAAACCGGCATCCTGCAAGCGTGTGGACAAACGGTCTACCGCACCGCCGCTCCAGCCGTGTGAACCAAAGGCGCTGGCGCGTTTGTTACGAAAACGCAGGCCGGTCATTTCTTCTACCAAACCGGCGATTTTTGGCATCATTACGTTATTCATCGTTGAAGTACCAACCAGCACGCCTTTAGAGCGGAAGACGTTAGTCAGGACTTCGTTTTTGTCGCTACGGGCGACGTTAAAGATTTTCACCGCCACGTTCGGGTCAACTTCGTTGATGCCCTGGGCAATGGCGTCCGCCATCATGCGGGTGTTGTTGGACATGGTGTCGTAGAAAATGGTGATACGGTCTTCCTGATAGTCAGCCGCCCATTTCAGATACATTTCAACGATTTGTGTCGGGTTGTCGCGCCATACCACGCCGTGGGAAGTGGCAATCATATCCACCGGCAGGTTGAAGCCGAGAATCTCAGTGATTTTCGGTGTAACCAGACGGCTGAACGGCGTCAGGATGTTGGCGTAGTAACGCTGGCACTGTTCGAACAGTTCGGTCTGGTCAACTTCGTCGTTAAACAGACGTTCATCACAGTAGTGCTGGCCGAAGGCGTCGTTACTGAACAGCACCGCATCGCCGGTCATGTAGGTCATCATGCTGTCAGGCCAGTGCAGCATCGGCGTTTCAACGAAGATCAGCTGCTTACCGTTGCCAATGTCCAGCGAGTCGCCGGTTTTCACCACGTTGAAGTTCCACTCCGGGTGGTGGTGGTGCCCGTTGATAGAGTCAATAGCGTTGGCTGTGCAGTAAATTGGCGTGTCAGGGATGCAGGACATCAGCTCAGTCAGCGCACCGGCATGGTCCTCTTCCGCGTGGTTAATGATGATGTAGTCGATATCTGCCAGGTCAATTTCACTGCGCAGGTTCTGCACGAATTCACGGCTAAACTTGTGGTCTACTGTATCGATCAGGACATTTTTTTCTTCACGGATGAGATAGCTGTTGTAGCTGCTACCGCGCAGCGTTTTATATTCAGTCCCGTGGAAATCACGAACTTCCCAGTCACGTTGGCCAACCCAATGAATGTTATTTTTAACCAGAATAGACATAGCAACCTCAGTAATTAATTCAGCGTTTTTCTAAAAAAGATGTTTTGCTTATTGCAGGTTGCGTGCCAACTTTTTATTTGTTGATTTTAAAGGGTTTGTTTTTTAATGCCTATAAGGTGGTAGTCAAAATGACTATTCATTTTATTGTCAATATGACAATATGAATTGTCAAAATGACAATGAGGTCGTCATGAGTTTTTCCGTAGACGTGCTGGCGGGTATCGCCATTGAATTACAAAGCGGTATTGGACATCAGGACCGTTTTCAACGCCTGATAACCACCTTGCGTCAGGTGTTGGAGTGCGACGCGTCGGCATTGCTGCGCTATGAGTCGCGACAGTTTATTCCGCTGGCGATCGATGGGCTGGCGCAGGATGTTCTCGGCAGGCGCTTTACCCTGGAAGGGCATCCTCGTCTGGAGGCGATTGCCCGCGCCGGGGACGTGGTTCGTTTCCCTGCCGACAGCGATTTGCCAGACCCTTACGATGGGCTGATTCCGGGCCAGGAGAGCCTGAAGGTACACGCCTGCATTGGCTTACCGCTGTTCGCCGGTCAAAATCTGATTGGCGCGTTAACGCTGGATGGCATGGAGCCCGATCAATTCGATGTTTTCAGCGATGAAGAGCTTAGGCTGATTGCCGCGCTGGCGGCGGGCGCGCTGAGCAATGCGCTGCTGATTGAACAACTGGAAAGCCAGAATATGTTGCCGGGCCCGTCGACGGCCTTCGAGCAGGTGACTGAAACCCAAATGATTGGCCTGTCGCCCAATATGCTGCAGTTGAAAAAAGAGATTGAGATTGTGGCGGGATCCGATCTCAACGTACTGATTAGCGGCGAAACGGGGACCGGGAAGGAGCTGGTAGCTAAGGCTATCCATGAAGGTTCGCCGCGCGCGGTGAATCCGCTGGTGTATCTGAACTGCGCGGCGTTGCCGGAAACCGTAGCGGAAAGTGAGCTGTTTGGTCACGTAAAAGGCGCCTTTACCGGGGCTATCAGCAATCGTAGCGGTAAGTTTGAAATGGCTGACAATGGGACGCTGTTTCTCGATGAGATTGGTGAGCTATCGCTGGCGTTACAGGCTAAGTTGCTACGTGTGTTGCAGTACGGCGATATTCAGCGTGTGGGTGACGATCGCAGCCTGCGCGTGGATGTTCGGGTGCTGGCGGCAACGAACCGTGATTTACGGGAAGAGGTGCTGGCCGGGAATTTCCGTGCGGATTTGTTCCACCGTCTGAGCGTCTTTCCCCTTTCCGTACCGCCCCTTCGTGAACGCGGCGAAGATGTGGTGCTGCTGGCCGGTTATTTTTGCGAACAATGTCGGCTGCGGCTGGGACTTTCCCGCGTGGTGTTAAGTCCCGGCGCGCGTAGCCATCTGTTGAATTATGGCTGGCCCGGGAACGTGCGTGAGCTGGAACATGCCATTCACCGGGCGGTTGTTCTGGCAAGGGCCACCAGGGCAGGGGATGAAGTGGTGCTTGAGGCGCAGCATTTTGCCCTGCAGGATGAAACGCCGGCTCCCCAGGCAGAGGTTGTTGCGGAGATCCCGCAGCATCGCAACCTGCGTGAGGCAACGGAGTCATTCCAGCGGGAGATGATCCGCCGGGCGTTGGCGCAAAATAATCACAGTTGGGCGGCAAGTGCGCGGGCGCTGGAAACAGACGTCGCCAACCTGCACCGGCTGGCGAAACGTCTGGGGCTGAAGGATTAGATAATACCTGCCTGATAGAAATCCTGCAGGTTGATAGCACCGGTGAGTTTACCGTTTTCATCTACCACCGGTGCGGCAGTGATTTTGCGCTTCATCAGGATCTCTTTGGCGTCCATGGCCCGGCTCTGCGCCTGCAGCGTAATGCCATTATGGGTCATTGCTTCGCTAACCTGAGTGGTGAGCGCTCCGCCGCCAACCAGCCAGCGGCGCAGGTCGCCGTCGGTAAAGACGCCTTTCACCAGCGACTCGTCGTCGCAGACTGCCACCAGGCCAAGACCCGTACGGCTTAGTTCCAGCATCGCGTCCATGACGCTGGTGGTGAGCGTCACCTGCGGAATGGCATCGTCACGGCGCATCAGATGATGCACTTTATTTAGCAGACGAGCGCCCAGCGCACCCGCCGGATGCGAGCGGGCAAAATCTTCTTCGTTAAAGCCGCGCGCCTGCATCACGGCGATTGCCAACGCGTCGCCCATCATCAGAGTGTTCACGGTACTGGAAGTCGGTGCCAGGCGCATCGGACAGGCTTCGCGCTCAACGGAAATATCCAGCACGGCTTTGGCTGCCAGACCCAGCGGTGAGGTCGGTTTTCCGGTCATTGCCAGCAGAGCGACGGACTTGTCTTCCAGGCGCGGAATGATGAGATCCAGTTCTTTTGCGCCGCCGGAGTAGGAAATAAACAGCATGACATCACGGCTTTCAATCATCCCTAAGTCGCCGTGCAGCGCTTCAGCCGGATGCACAAAAAAGGCGGGTGTGCCGGTACTGGCGAGGGTCGCGGCTATTTTTTTGCCAATATGGCCTGATTTGCCAATCCCGGAGACAATCACTTTGCCTTCGCAGTGGATGATAGTATTGGCGGCGCGGACAAAATCATCGCCCAGTCGTTCAGGCAGTCGGCTGGCTTCCTGTAGCTCCAGCATTAACGTCTGACGGCCCGCGTTCAGTAGTGCATCACTCATTGGTTTCTCCGGTTATGATCACTTCAATCCCTTTTGCTTCCAGCGCCTGACGAAACGCAGGGTCGATACCCGCATCGGTAATCAGCTTGTCGACGCTTTCCAGACTGCACACAACATTGGGGCTTTTACGCCCAAATTTTGACGAGTCAGCCATCAGAATCACTTCGCGAGCGGCATTGCACATCGCTTTACTGACGCTAAACACCTCATTAAAGGTGGTCACGCCGGCATTGAGGTCAATGCCGTCGGTGCCCATGAAGAGTTTATCAAAGCTGAACTGCTCAAAGGCGTTTTCTGCCAGCTGACCGTGAAATGACGCAGATTTTTTGCGAAAGGTCCCGCCGGGCATCAGGATAGTTTGCTCGTTGTCCAGCTCTGAAAGGGCGTTAACAATGTGCAGACTGTTGGTCATGACGGTGATGTTGCTAAAGCGGGTGAGCATCGGCACCATCTGCAATACGGTGCTGCCCGCATCCAGAATAATCGAGTCGCCATCGTGAATAAAACGGACGGCGGCTTCGGCAATCTGCTCTTTTTTATGCGTATTGATTAGCGTTTTGTGATCGATTGGCGGGTCGGATTCATCTTTATTTAATACCACGCCGCCATAGGTACGAATGACGGTTCCGGCATTCTCCAGAATGACCAGGTCTTTGCGAATGGTCGTGCCGGTTGTGTCAAAGTAGTGGGCCAGTTCTTCAACCGAGCATTTTCCCTGCTTTTGCAGGTGCTCCAGTATGGCCGCCTGTCGCTGACGAGGTTTCATAGGCGTGATTACCCTGACTTAATAGGTTGCAAAATGATAATTTCGCAAGCTATTAGCATTCACAACGAAATTATCCATGTTTCAGTTTAAGCGCCAATGATAGTGCATTCTGCGCTAACGGATCATGGGGAAAGATCACATCAGGCTTTAAATCATCAAGATGTTTGCCCATTATCGTGGCAATTTTACCGGGCCTGGCAAATACAGTAAGACCTTTCATAAATAACGAATCGGTAACCCGCTGCTGTTCATCCAGCGCGATGGCGACCACCACGCGGGGTTTAAACCGTCCACCGGAACGACCTACGCCAACCCGACCCCGCTGGCAGAGTTGATCAAACGTCCGGTTAAAGCGGGATATTTGCCAGCCACCGAGCGCCAGTTGCAGGCACCAGGCGATAGCGGCGACGGTAATCAGTGCGGAAACCATAATGTGCTCCTTTGATTTTGCCGGATGGCGGCTGTGCCTTATCCGACCAGGTGTGTGTAGGCCCGGTAAGCGCAGCGCCACCGGGCAATCATGTTTCTTAGAACATCACCTGACCACCGGTCACGTTAATGGACTGACCGGTGCAGTAAGAGGCTTTCGGGCTGGCGTAAAACAGCAGCATGTTCAGCACGTCCTGATAATCGCAGCCGCGCTTAAGTGGAACCTTATCAATGTAGTACTGCTCGACTTCGTCTGGCTTAAGGCCAAGCTTGGTCGCATATTGCGGTAATAATGACTGGAACATCGGTGATTTCAGCAGATTGCCGAGCATCAGTGAATGCACGGTGATCCCGTACTCTGCCAGATCCAGCGCCAGCGACTGGGTTAAACCTACGCCGCCAAATTTTGCCGCGCTATAGCCTGAGTTGTGTTTACTGCCCACTTTCCCTGATTTGGAGTTGATCTGGATAATGCGTCCCTGGACGCCATCGCGGATCATCAGGCGTGAAAATTCACGTGCGCAGAGGAAGTAGCCGACCAGATTCACCTGCAGCGAGCGGTCGAAATCCCCAAGCTGAAAGTCGCTGATAAACGCGGCTTTAGCAATACCCGCGCTGTAAACCAGCAGATCGACGCGGCCAAATATTTCATCCACTCCGCGCGACAGCGCCAGCACACTCTGTTCGCTGGTGGCATCAGCGCCAAAACCGTAGGCGGTGCCTTCGCCAAACTCGGCGTTAATTTCCTGCGCGACGTTGGCGGCTTTATCGCTTTGGATATCCACCACCGCGACGCGGTACCCTTCTGTCGCAAGCCCACGGCAAAGGAATGCCCCCAGGGTCTGGCCTCCACCAATGACAACGGCAACCTGATTCATCTTTATCTCCTTCAATCTTAAGCAATAAACTTCAAAATACAGCCCGGTGCGATACCGTCCGGTACGGGGCCCGCAACGTGTACGGTGCCGGGAAATTCCGCTTCACTCAGTCCGTCAAAACGCAGAGTGATATGCCCCAGTTCACGTAAGTTTTGTTCCGCCACGCTGCCAACGGCTGTGACCGGGTAGTGATGCTGGCCTAGCTCAAATTGGATCCCAGCCTGCAAAGAGCCGTTCAGCTCCCCATGGCAATGGATGAAGCAAAATTCTTCGATATCCGCAGGCGCGCCTTCACGAAAGGTAATTAGCATCTGGTCGCAGAGTGCATCCGGGGCACTCTGGCCGATGCGGGTGATGGTGGTTTCATAAATCACGGTCATTTTTGAGTGCCTCTTATTGGTAAATAAAGCCGGAAACAAACCAGGCGATGAGAACGGTCGGTGCGCCGGTCAGAAAACGACTCACCAGTACGGATGGCACACCGACGCGGACCGTGTCCTGGCGCGCTTCGGCTAGCGACAATCCGACTGGAATAAAGTCGCATGCCGCCTGAGCGTTAATGGCGAACAAGGCAGGTAGCGCCAGATGCGGAGGAATGTTCCCCAAACCAATCTGTACGCCGATCAGGACGCCGATAACCTGGGCGATGACCGCACCAGGGCCGAGGAAAGGGGACAGCAGCGGGAAAGAGCAGATCAGCGCCAGGGTTACCAGCCCCAGCGGATGGCTAGCCAGCGGTGCGAGTCCATGGGCAATCCAGTCACCCAGGCCAGACGCCATAATGATGCCGATCAGCGCCGAGACGAACGCCATAAACGGCAGAATGGTTTTCAGGACGGTATCGATAGTGTCTCGCCCGGCCTGAAACAGAACCGCAACGGCTGAACCCATTCCCATGCCGACTTTTGCCAACAGACCGTCGCTTTGTTCGGTAATTTTCTTGCTGGTGTCGTACTCGCGACCCATCGTGTTGTTTGCTGGCGTTGGTGCAGCGGATGCTTCACCGACAACGGTAATGTTTTCTTCTTTCACGCCAGAGACATAGATATCTTCGATAATATATTGGGCCAGCGGACCGGATTTACCCGTCGCGTGAATATTCACTGTTGGTATACGACGTTTTGGATAGATCCCGCAGCGCAGCGTGCCGCCGCAGTCGATGATCGCCACGCCAATTTCGTTCTCTGGCGGCTCGCCTTCTTTGAAGCCATCAACGGCCTGCCAACCTGTCAGGCTGGCTATCCTGTCGACTATTGCGGGGCGAGTCCCGGCGGTGATATAGACAATTTTCTTGCCTGGCACGGCATCCAGTTCAAGCGGGCCGCCCCAGCCGCCGGTGCCTTTTTCAATACGAATACGCGTCATGATGCAGCTCCCGCCAGATGTACTTTCTGCTCAAGTTGAATGCCCATTTTTTTCTCAAAGATGGTGGTGGTGAAATCGGTCACCCAGCCGCGGAAGAAGTTGGTCACCAGGCCGACCAGCAAATAGCTCACCGCCAGCGGGCCGAGCGGAAGACCCAGCGTGGTCAGTCCGCTGGCGATCCCCAGATAGACGAACAGCTCACCGGGATTGATGTGGGGAAATAAGCCGTTCATTGAATGGCAGCTGTAAGAGGCGGCTGCGTAGTAGCTGGGCTTGAACTTTTCCGGCATAAAGCGGCCCAGGCTCAGCGTCATAGGATTACAAAACACAAATGTGCCGATGCACGGCAGCAGTAGATAGCGGGACAGCGGGTTTCCGGCGCAGCGCTGGGCAAAACGTTCAATACGTTGCTGACCGATAAAGTTAATCAGCGCATTCATGATGACCAGCAGACTGATCAGCAGAGGCAGAATACCGGTCACCATGCCGGTAAACACCTCTCCGCCTTTCTGGAACAATCCGATAAACCACTCAGCACCGAGTGTGATGGTGTCGATCATTATTCTCTCCTGTAGGGGTTTTAGTTATCTTGCCAAACGGTAACTAATTTTAATCAGATCGAAAGATTTAAAAGTGTTGTTTTGATCGCAAAATGAAAGATAAATATTTTAATTTGAAATATTGTGCGTGAGAACGCGCAAATGTGTCGGTCAGGAGTGCAAGAGGGGGGAAATTCTGTGAAGGAAAGCGACTACTGCTTCCTTGTGTGGCGGAGGATGCTTTACCATACTTCTCCCAGGCTGAATTTGTTTAATGGATGTCTCATGTTCAAGCGTCGCTATGTAGCGTTACTTCCCCTTTTCGTATTGCTTGCTGCTTGTAGCAGCAAACCTAAACCTTCAGAGACTCAAACGACTACGGGTACGCCATCCGGCGGCTTCCTGCTTGAGCCACAGCACAATGTCATGCAAACGGGCGGCGATTTTGCCAATAATCCGAACGCGCAGCAGTTCATCGAGAAAATGGTGAACAAGCACGGCTTTGACCGCCAGCAGCTGCAGGAGATTCTGTCGCAGGCCAAGCGTCTGGACTCGGTATTGCGTTTGATGGACCGCCAGGCGCCGACGACTCAACCGCCAGCCGGACCTAACGGTGCATGGCTGCGGTATCGTAAACAGTTCATCACTCCGGATAATGTGCAAAACGGTGTGGCCTTCTGGAACCAATATGAAGATGCGCTGAACCGTGCATGGCAGGTCTACGGCGTACCGCCGGAAATTATCGTTGGCATTATTGGCGTAGAGACTCGCTGGGGCCGCGTGATGGGTAAAACGCGGATTCTGGATGCGTTGGCGACGTTGTCGTTTAACTATCCTCGTCGTGCGGAATATTTCTCTGGTGAACTGGAAACCTTCCTGCTGATGGCGCGAGATGAAAGTGACGATCCGCTCGATTTGAAAGGTTCTTTCGCAGGGGCGATGGGCTACGGCCAATTTATGCCATCTTCCTATAAACAATATGCCGTTGATTTCAATGGCGATGGGCATATTAACCTGTGGGATCCTGTTGATGCTATCGGTAGCGTGGCGAACTATTTCAAAGGCCACGGCTGGGTAAAAGGCGATACGGTCGCGGTTCCGGCGAATGGCCAGGCGCCAGGGCTGGCGAACGGCTTTAAAACCCAGTACAGCATTTCTCAGCTTGCCGCCGCAGGCCTGACGCCGCAGCAGTCGTTGGGGAATCATCAGCAGGCCAGCCTGCTGCGACTGGATATCGGTACCGGTTATCAGTATTGGTATGGACTGCCGAACTTCTACACCATCACCCGCTACAACCACAGTACCCACTACGCCATGGCCGTGTGGCAATTGGGTCAGGCGGTCGCGCTGGCGCGCGTGCAGTAATCATTTGTTATCGGTCTACAGGGGCAATTCCTTGTAGACCGAATACGCTATCCTGGTGCGTTATTCGGTACTCTTTTGAATGCGGTTTATCTATTTTCTGAATGCCCCTCGTAAAATTGTCTCCTCATCCCCATCTTGGTTATGAAAGTGCTATCTTGTCCGGCATATTTTTTTAACTGACAGAGGCTGAAATGACCGACAGTGAACTGATGCAGTTAAGCGAGCAGGTTGGCCTGGCGTTGAAAGCGCGCGGGGCAACCGTGACGACGGCGGAATCCTGCACCGGCGGCTGGGTAGCCAAAGCAATTACGGATATTGCCGGCAGCTCCGCCTGGTTTGAGCGCGGGTTTGTGACCTACAGCAATGAAGCCAAAGCGCAGATGATTGGCGTGCGCGAAGAGACGCTGGTCCAGCATGGGGCGGTGAGCGAACCTGTGGTGGTGGAGATGGCGATTGGCGCGCTAAAAGCGGCCCGCGCGCATTTCGCTGTTTCGATTAGCGGTATTGCGGGGCCAGATGGCGGCAGTGAAGAAAAGCCCGTGGGGACGGTATGGTTCGCTTTTGCCAGCGCGAGCGGCGAGGGGATTACCCGCCGGGAATGCTTCAGCGGCGATCGCGATGCGGTACGTCGACAGGCGACCGCCTACGCGTTACAAACCCTGTGGCAACAATTTCTACAAAACACTTGATACTGTATGAGCATACAGTATAATTGCCCCAACAGAACATTATCTATCACGTTTCGCGGTTTAACCCGAAAGCGGCATGACAGGAGTAATTAATGGCTATCGACGAAAACAAACAGAAAGCGTTGGCGGCAGCGCTGGGTCAGATCGAAAAGCAATTCGGTAAAGGCTCCATCATGCGCCTGGGTGAAGACCGTTCCATGGATGTGGAAACCATCTCCACCGGTTCGCTTTCTCTGGATATCGCATTGGGCGCGGGCGGTTTGCCAATGGGCCGTATCGTTGAAATCTACGGGCCTGAATCTTCCGGTAAAACGACGCTGACCCTGCAGGTTATTGCTGCCGCACAGCGCGAAGGTAAAACCTGTGCGTTCATCGATGCTGAACACGCGCTGGATCCCGTCTATGCGCGCAAGCTTGGCGTTGATATCGACAACCTGCTGTGCTCTCAGCCGGATACCGGTGAACAAGCGCTGGAAATCTGTGATGCGCTGGCGCGCTCCGGTGCAGTTGACGTTATCGTTGTCGACTCCGTTGCCGCATTGACGCCGAAGGCAGAAATCGAAGGCGAGATTGGTGACTCTCACATGGGCCTTGCGGCACGTATGATGAGCCAGGCCATGCGTAAGCTGGCCGGTAACCTGAAGCAGTCCAACACGCTACTGATTTTCATCAACCAGATCCGTATGAAGATTGGCGTTATGTTCGGTAACCCGGAAACCACCACCGGTGGTAACGCCCTGAAATTCTATGCTTCTGTTCGCCTGGATATCCGTCGTATTGGCGCGGTGAAAGAAGGCGACAACGTGGTTGGTAGCGAAACCCGTGTTAAGGTCGTGAAAAACAAAATTGCAGCGCCGTTCAAACAGGCTGAATTCCAGATTCTTTACGGTGAAGGTATCAACTTCTACGGCGAACTGGTCGATTTGGGCGTGAAAGAGAAGCTGATTGAAAAAGCCGGTGCATGGTACAGCTACAACGGTGAGAAAATTGGTCAGGGTAAAGCGAATGCCACTAACTGGCTGAAGGAAAACCCGGCAACTGCGAAGGAAATTGAGAAGAAAGTACGCGAGTTACTGCTCAATAACCCGGATTCAAAACCAGACTTCTCTGTTGATGACAGCGGTGAAGATGTAAAAGAAACGAACGAAGATTTCTGATAATCTGACGTTATCGCACATAGAAGGGCTGCATACCATGCAGCCCTTTTCCATTTCTGAAGGCTCACTATGACAGAAGCAACTTCCCGCCGCTCCGCTTATTCCCGACTTCTTGACCGCGCTGTACGTATACTGGCGATGCGCGATCACAGCGAGCAGGAACTGCGGCGTAAGCTGGCCGCTCCGGTGATGGGAAAAAATGGACCGGAAGACATTGATGCAACGCCGGAGGATTACGACAAGGTCATCGCCTGGTGTATTGAAAGTCGTTATCTGGATGATGACCGCTTCGTTCAGCAGTTTATCTCCAGCCGTAGCCGTAAAGGTTATGGACCCGCGCGTGTGCGTCAGGAATTAAACCAAAAAGGGATTTCGCGTGAAGCCGTTGAACGAGCCATGCGCGAGTGTGAAATTGACTGGGCAGCACTTGCGCGCGCGCAGGCCATTCGTAAATACGGAGAACCTTTACCTGTAGATTTTTCAGATAAGGTAAAGGTCCAGCGTTTTTTGCTCTACCGTGGCTATCTGATGGAAGATATTCAGGCAATATGGCGAAATTTTGACGATTGAGCGCATACGGGATTTTACTTCCCAGTAAAGAAAACTTATCTTATTCCCACTTTTCGATTGCCAGAGGCGCAGTTTACGTGCCGATGCTGGTAATGACATTTCGTTAGCTTGATTTCTTCAGGATAATTATGAGCAAGAGCACCGCTGAGATCCGTCAGGCGTTTCTCGATTTTTTCCATAGTAAAGGACATCAGGTAGTTGCCAGCAGCTCCCTGGTACCGAACAATGACCCTACTTTGTTGTTTACCAACGCCGGGATGAACCAGTTCAAGGATGTGTTCCTTGGCCTCGACAAGCGTAATTATTCCCGCGCAACCACCTCGCAGCGTTGCGTGCGTGCGGGCGGTAAGCACAACGACCTGGAAAACGTCGGTTACACTGCACGTCACCATACTTTCTTCGAAATGCTGGGCAACTTTAGCTTCGGCGATTATTTCAAACATGATGCTATTCAATACGCATGGGAACTGCTGACCGGTGAAAACTGGTTTGCCCTGCCAAAAGAGCGTCTGTGGGTCACCGTCTATGAAACTGACGATGAAGCCTATGAAATCTGGGAAAAAGAAGTCGGCATTCCGCGCGAACGTATCATCCGTATCGGTGATAACAAAGGCGCGGCTTATGCTTCCGACAACTTCTGGCAGATGGGTGATACCGGCCCTTGCGGTCCGTGCACCGAAATTTTCTACGACCACGGCGACCATATTTGGGGTGGCCCTCCGGGAAGCGCAGAAGAAGATGGCGATCGCTACATTGAGATCTGGAACATCGTCTTCATGCAGTTCAACCGTCAGGCTGACGGTACCATGGAACCGCTGCCGAAGCCGTCCGTGGATACCGGTATGGGCCTTGAGCGTATTGCGGCCGTGCTGCAACACGTTAACTCCAACTATGAAATCGACCTGTTCCGTTCACTGATTGAGTCCGTGGCGAAAGTCACCGGCGCGACCGATCTGAGCAACAAGTCGCTGCGCGTTATCGCTGACCATATCCGCTCCTGTGCATTCCTGATTGCCGATGGCGTTGTCCCGTCGAATGAAAACCGTGGTTATGTGCTGCGTCGTATCATTCGTCGCGCGGTACGTCATGGCAACATGCTGGGCGCGAAGGATACCTTCTTCTACAAGCTGGTTGGTCCGCTGGTGGACGTCATGGGCTCCGCAGGTGAAGAACTGAAGCGTCAGCAGGCTATGGTTGAGCAGGTTCTGAAAACCGAAGAAGAGCAGTTTGCGCGTACACTGGAGCGTGGTCTGGCGCTGCTGGATGAAGAACTGGCAAAACTGTCCGGTGATACACTGGATGGCGAAACCGCATTCCGTCTGTATGACACTTACGGTTTCCCGGTTGACCTGACGGCGGACGTTTGCCGCGAGCGCAACATTAAGGTTGACGAGGCGGGCTTTGAAGCCGCAATGGAAGAACAGCGCCGTCGCGCGCGTGAAGCCAGCGGCTTTGGCGCAGACTACAATGCGATGATTCGTGTTGATGGCGCCTCTGAATTTAAAGGCTACGAACACCTGGAACTGAATGGCAAAGTGACCGCGCTGTTTGTTGATGGTAAAGCGGTAGACGCGATTAACGCAGGTCAGGATGCAGTTGTCGTACTGGATCAGACTCCATTCTATGCGGAATCTGGTGGTCAGGTTGGCGACAAGGGTGAACTGAAAGGCGCAGGCTTCGCGTTTGCCGTGAGCGACACGCAGAAATATGGCCAGGCCATTGGTCACATTGGTAAGCTGTCTGCGGGTTCTCTGAAAATTGGCGATGCAGTACAGGCTGATGTTGATGAAGCTCGTCGTGCGCGCATTCGCTTGAACCACTCCGCAACGCACCTGATGCACGCGGCGCTGCGCCAGGTACTGGGCACGCATGTGGCACAGAAAGGCTCGTTGGTTAACGATAAAGTGCTGCGCTTCGACTTCTCTCATACTGAAGCTATGAAGCCTGCTGAAATCCGTGCCGTTGAAGATCTGGTGAATGCGCAAATTCGTCGCAATCTGCCGATTGAAACGAACATCATGGATCTCGAAGCGGCGAAAGCCAAAGGCGCAATGGCGCTGTTTGGCGAGAAATATGACGACCACGTGCGTGTTCTGAGCATGGGTGATTTCTCTACCGAACTGTGTGGTGGTACTCATGCCAGCCGTACGGGTGATATCGGTCTGTTCCGTATTGTGTCTGAGTCAGGCACTGCGGCGGGCGTTCGTCGTATCGAAGCTGTGACCGGTGAAGGCGCTATCCAAACCGTGCATGCTGAGAGCGATCGCTTAAGCGATATTGCGCAGCTGCTGAAAGGCGATAGCCAGAATATTGGTGACAAAGTTCGTTCCGTGCTGGAGCGTACGCGTCAACTCGAAAAAGAATTGCAGCAATTGAAGGAACAGGCTGCGGCGCAGGAGAGTGCAAATCTCTCCAGCAAAGCGGTTGATATCAATGGCGTGAAGCTGCTGGTCAGCGAACTCGCGGACGTTGAGCCGAAAATGTTGCGTACCATGGTTGATGATCTGAAAAATCAACTGGGGTCTACCGTTATCGTTCTGGCAACGGTAGTGGAAGGTAAGGTTTCTCTGATTGCGGGTGTGTCTAAGGACGTGACAGATCGCGTGAAAGCAGGGGAGCTGGTTGGAATGGTCGCTCAGCAGGTAGGCGGTAAGGGTGGTGGTCGTCCGGACATGGCGCAAGCCGGTGGTACGGATGCTGCGGCTCTGCCAGCAGCGTTAGCCAGTGTGAAAGGCTGGGTCAGCGCAAAACTGTAATAATTATAAGCGTAAGTCGACGCTGCGGACTTCAATCCGCAGCGTTTGTATCAACGCTATCGACAACGATAAAGTCAGGTTGAAGTTGTGTATATCGGCTAAACTTAGGTTTAACAGAATGTGATGCCGTGACTGCTTACACTTAGGTGTTTGTCATCGCTTACTTTTTGGCGTTATATGATGGATAATGCCGGGATACAGAGAGACCCGACTCTTTTAATCTTTCAAGGAGCAAAGAATGCTGATTCTGACTCGTCGAGTTGGTGAGACCCTCATGATAGGCGATGAGGTCACCGTGACAGTTTTAGGGGTGAAGGGCAACCAGGTGCGCATTGGCGTAAACGCCCCGAAAGAAGTTTCTGTCCATCGTGAAGAGATCTACCAGCGTATCCAGGCTGAAAAATCCCAGCAGTCCAGTTACTAAGGTTTTCGCGTCTCACCTTTCTGGTGAGGCGCAACCTGATTGAATTATCCCTTTTCTTCTCTTTTCTTCTTCGTCTTCCTCATTTTTTCGATTCCCATCCGCGTATTGCCTTTCCCTGCGATTTTTCCGTTTGTTCATTGCCTCAGGAAATTGCCAATTTATCTGTTGATAAAACACTCTTTTTGCCGTTTTTGCAGACTAATTGCGCGTGAAATGTGCAAACGATAAAAGCGCTGGAAAAATTGTTTGACTTATAAGTCCCAGAAAGTAATATGTGCGCCACGCAGCGACGATGAGCAGAAACAAGTTCTTCGAAGCACTCGCAAGAGGCGTGTTGGTGAGGTGGCCGAGAGGCTGAAGGCGCTCCCCTGCTAAGGGAGTATGCGGTCAAAAGCTGCATCCGGGGTTCGAATCCCCGCCTCACCGCCATTTGCATCCGTAGCTCAGCTGGATAGAGTACTCGGCTACGAACCGAGCGGTCGGAGGTTCGAATCCTCCCGGATGCACCATCTTCTCTGCAATAGCGCATTAGCGTTGTTACAGAAAATCGATATCACTTTAGCAGCGATATCAAATCTGCAGTAAGTAAGTTCCCTGATGCATCCGTAGCTCAGCTGGATAGAGTACTCGGCTACGAACCGAGCGGTCGGAGGTTCGAATCCTCCCGGATGCACCATCTTCTCCGAGATAACAGCAAAACTGTTGTTTCATGGTCTGCGAGATAATCGCGAGCACCAGGGAGGATAACGTTGCTTCAGCAACGACCCGCAGGGCGAGGCGCAGCCGAGTAATCCTCCCGGATGCACCATCTCTTACTTGATATCGCTCATTACGATATCAATATCGGCAGTAAAGCAAGTTTCCCGATGCATCCGTAGCTCAGCTGGATAGAGTACTCGGCTACGAACCGAGCGGTCGGAGGTTCGAATCCTCCCGGATGCACCATCTTCTCCGAGATAACAGCAACACTGTTGTTTCATGGTCTGCGAGATAATCGCGAGCACCAGGGAGGATAACGTTGCTTCAGCAACGGCCCACAGGGCGAGGCGCAGCCGAGTAATCCTCCCGGATGCACCATCTTACTTGATAGCGCTTTAGCAGCGACATCAAGTCTGCAGTAAAGCAAGTTTCCCTGATGCATCCGTAGCTCAGCTGGATAGAGTACTCGGCTACGAACCGAGCGGTCGGAGGTTCGAATCCTCCCGGATGCACCATCTTCTCCGAGATAACAACAACACTGTTGTTTCATGGTCTGCGAGATAATCGTGAGCACCAGGGTGGATAACGTTGCTTCAGCAACGGCCCCAGGGCGAGGCGCAGCCGAGTAATCCTCCCGGATGCACCATCTTCTCTCCTTTGAATCATTTCCACATACTCCCGGAACACCCCTTAATTCGCTGTCAGCGACAAAATCAATCAATTACGATAAAATAACGTCTGGTCATTCGGCTTGTGAGAAGACGATGTACGAACGTTATGCGGGTTTGATTTTTGATATGGATGGCACCATCCTGGATACCGAGCCAACGCACCGTAAGGCGTGGCATGAGGTATTGGGGCATTATGGATTACGTTTTGATGAACAAGCCATGGTCGCTCTCAATGGCTCCCCAACGTGGCGTATTGCCCAGTCGGTAATTGAATTGAATCATGCCGATCTTGACCCTCATGCATTGGCGCGTGAAAAAACCGACAAGGTGAGAAGCATGCTGCTGGATAGCGTCCAGCCTTTGCCATTGGTTGACGTCGTGAAAGCCTGGCATGGTCGTCGTCCTATGTCGGTAGGTACGGGGAGTGAAAGCGCGATTGCGGAAGCTCTGCTCGCACACCTTGGGCTGCGTCGCTATTTTGATGCTGTAGTCGCAGCCGATCACGTACAACACCATAAACCTGCTCCTGATACGTTTTTGCTCTGTGCCGAACGTATGGGTGTTGCTCCGGCGCGCTGTGTCGTATTTGAAGATGCCGATTTTGGACTGCAGGCGGCGCATGCCGCAGGAATGGATGCTGTGGATGTCCGGTTATTGTGAGTGATGGACTATCTCTCCTGTCACTGTTTGCCAGCAGTTTTCTCAGCGCTACGCTATTACCCGGCAATTCTGAAGTTGTTTTAGTTGCTTTGCTGGTCTCTGGGGTAAGTCATCCCTGGGTCTTAGTCTTAACAGCAACAATGGGTAATAGCCTTGGAGGGTTAACTAACGTTATCCTTGGGCGTTTCTTTCCATTGCGTAAAACATCGCGCTGGCAAGAAAAAGCCACTGGCTGGCTGCGGCGCTATGGCGCTGTCACACTATTATTAAGCTGGATGCCGGTTGTGGGTGATTTACTGTGCCTGTTAGCTGGATGGATGCGCATCTCGTGGGGTCCAGTACTTTTTTTCTTATGCCTTGGCAAGGCGCTGCGCTATGTAGTTGTCGCAGCGGTTACGACGCAAGGCATTATGTGGTGGCACTAATTGTGTTGTGAGATAGCCTTCAGGGTAACCAATACATTATGCTAATTAAAACGATTTTGACAGGCGGGAGGTCAATTTGATCCCGGACGTATCACAGGCGTTGGCCTGGCTGGAAAACCATCCTCAGGCGTTAAAGGGGATTCAACGTGGGCTGGAGCGCGAAACGCTGCGCGTTAATGCAGATGGGTCATTAGCAACGACAGGCCATCCTGAGGTGTTAGGCTCAGCGCTAACGCATAAATGGATAACCACTGACTTTGCCGAAGCGCTGCTGGAGTTTATTACGCCTCCAGGCGACGACATTGAGAAAATGCTCACATTTATGCGCGACCTGCATCGGTATACCGCCAGGAACCTGGGCGACGAGCGTATGTGGCCGTTGAGCATGCCTTGCTATATTGCCGAAGGTCAGGATATCGAACTGGCGCAGTACGGTACGTCGAATACTGGTCGTCTGAAAACGCTGTACCGTGAAGGCCTCAAAAACCGTTACGGCGCGCTGATGCAGACTATCTCCGGCGTACACTACAATTTCTCATTGCCGATGGCTTTCTGGCAGGCGAAATGTGGCGTAACGGACGGCGAAGATGCTAAAGAGAAGATCTCCGCGGGTTACTTCCGTCTGATCCGCAACTACTACCGTTTTGGTTGGGTGATCCCGTATCTGTTTGGCGCCTCTCCGGCCATTTGTTCCTCTTTCCTGCAAGGAAAACCGACAACCCTGCCGTTTGAAAAAAACGACTGTGGGATGTATTACCTGCCGTATGCGACGTCGCTGCGCCTGAGTGATTTGGGCTATACCAATAAGTCGCAAAGCAATCTCGGAATTACGTTTAACGATTTGCATGAGTATGTGGCAGGATTAAAGCGCGCGATTAAAACCCCTTCCGAGGAGTACGCGGCGATCGGTCTGGAGAAGGACGGTAAGCGTCTGCAAATCAACAGCAACGTTCTGCAGATTGAAAATGAGCTGTATGCGCCTATTCGCCCGAAACGCGTCACTCGTCGTGGCGAAACGCCTTCTGACGCGCTTCTGCGTGGCGGTATTGAGTACATCGAAGTTCGCTCACTGGATATCAACCCGTTCTCACCGATCGGCGTGGACGAGCAGCAGGTGCGTTTCCTCGATCTGTTTATGGTCTGGTGTGCGCTGGCCGATGCCCCGGAAATGAGCAGCGATGAATTGCTGTGTACGCGTAAAAACTGGAATCGGGTGATTCTTGAAGGTCGTAAGCCTGGGTTGACGTTAGGTATTGGCTGTGAAACAGCCCAGTTCCCGTTGCCTAAGGTAGGGAAAGATCTGTTCCGTGATCTGAAACGCGTGGCACAAACGCTGGACAGCATCGATGGGGGAGAGGAGTATCAAAAGGTCTGTGATGAACTGGTTGCCTGTTTTGACAACCCAGAACTGACTTTCTCTGCCCGCATCCTACGGTCTATGATTGATGAAGGCATTGGCGGCACGGGTAAAGCGCTGGGTGAGGCTTACCGAAATCTGCTGCGTGAAGAGCCGTTAGAAATATTGCAGGAAGCGGAATTTATTGCTGAAACCGAGGCTTCAAAGCGTCGTCAGCAGGAGATCGAAGCGGCTGATACTGAGCCGTTTAGCGTGTGGCTGGAAAAGCACGCTTGATACAAAAGAAAAAGGCCACTCGGGAGTGGCCAAAATTTCATCTCTGAAAACAGGGATGATGATAACAAATGCGCGTCTTTCATATACTCAGACTCGCCCCGGAACAAAGAGTTCAGATTATTTTCAAAAAATTTATCGGAGGTGGCTAAATGCCGTTGTTAGATAGTTTTACTGTCGATCACACCCGGATGGAAGCTCCCGCGGTCCGGGTTGCAAAAACGATGAACACCCCGCATGGCGACGCAATCACCGTGTTTGATCTGCGTTTCTGCATTCCGAACAAAGAAGTGATGCCTGAGAAAGGTATCCACACGCTGGAACACCTGTTTGCAGGTTTTATGCGTAACCATCTCAACGGCAACGGCGTGGAGATTATCGATATCTCTCCGATGGGATGCCGCACTGGCTTTTACATGAGCCTGATTGGTACGCCAGACGAGCAGCGTGTTGCCGACGCGTGGAAAGCGGCGATGGCGGACGTGCTGAAAGTGCAGGATCAAAACCAGATCCCGGAGCTGAACGTTTACCAGTGTGGTACGTATCAGATGCACTCTCTTAGCGAAGCACAGGATATCGCACGTCATATTCTGGAGCATGATGTACGCGTTAACAGCAATGAAGAGCTGGCGCTGCCGAAAGAGAAACTGCAGGAACTGCATATTTAGTCATACTAATTAGTTGTTCCAGTATTTAAATTAACCCCGGCTTATAACCGGGGTTTTTTATTGCCTCCCGTAAACCATCTCCCAGGGAGGTGGTTTACGGGGCAATAAAAAAGGGATCCGCAGATCCCTTTTATCAGATATTTAGTGCGCGCCACCGCCGCCGCCGCCTGCACCGAAGGGCGGTTTGGCAAACCACACCAGGCCAAGCAAGACCAGGAAGATCCCCGCCGACATCCAGAAGATTTCGTTGGCGGAAATAATCAGTCCCTGATTGGTGATCTGCTGGGCTATCCAGCCTGACGCCTGCTGATGCGTCATCCCTAAATCCTGCAGCTTATCGTACATTGCCTGCGCATTTGGATTGTAGGGATTAACGGATTCCGTTAACTGCGCATGGTGAAGTGACTCGCGGTTAGTCCACATCGTCGTCGTAATTGATGTACCAATAGAGCCGGCCAGCGTTCGCGTAAAGTTCGACAAACTTGATGCCGCGGCCAGACGCTCAGGTGGTAAGCCGGACAGCGTGATAGTCGTCAGCGGCATAAAGAAGCAGGCTACCGCGAAACCCTGAATAAACTGTGGCCAGGCCGATGCGCCAAAGTCCATACCCGGTTCGAACGTCCACGCACGCCAGTAGAAACAGACGGCGTACATAATAAAACTGAACGTAACTAACCGACGCATATCAAGCTTGTGCGCGAAGCGGCCGATAATCGGCGATAAGATCACCGGAATCACCCCAACCGGCGCTGACGCCAGACCGGCCCAGGTTGCCGTATAGCCGTATACCTCCTGCAACAGCTGCGGCAGCAGGACGATTGCGCCGAAGTAGAGCATATAGGCCAGACTGATACACAGACAGCCGATGGTAAAGTTGCGCGACTTAAACAGCGAGAGGTCGACAATGGGGTGCTCGTCGGTAAGCTCCCAGACGATCAGGAAGCTGATGGCGACAACGGCGACCACCGTCAGGATGATAATCTCCTGAGAGGCGAACCAGTCCAGCTCTTTGCCGCGGTCGAGCATAATCTGCAAACTGCCGATACCAATGACCAGCAGTGCCAGACCAATGGCATCGATGCGCCGCTGCTCGGTTTTGGTTTCCCGACCGCGCAGGGTTTGCAGAGTCATCAATACCACCGCAGCACCGATTGGCACGTTGATGAAAAATATCCAGCCCCAGTGATAGTTGTCGCTGATATAGCCCCCAAGAATAGGGCCACATATCGGGGCAACAATCACTGTCATCGACCATAGCGCCAGGGCGATGGAACGCTTGGCGGGAGGATAGTTATTCAGCAACAAGCTTTGTGACAGCGGAATTAATGGACCGGCGACAATCCCCTGGATTACGCGGAAGAAAATCAGCATGTTCAGGCTGGTGGACATCCCGCATGCCCATGACGCAATGACGAAGGCGATAGTTGACCACATGAATAGCCTTACTTCGCCAAAACGCTTTGCCAGCCAGCCGGTGATCGGAATCGAGATAGCGTTCGCCACCCCGAATGAGGTGATCACCCAGGTTCCCTGGCTCAGTGAAGAGCCGAGGTTCCCGGCGATAGTGGGGATCGCCACGTTAGCAATGGTGGAGTCCAGCACCTGCATGAATGTCGCCAGGGACAGCGCGATCGTCATAATGACGAGCTGCGCGCCTTCCAGCGGTTTTTGCTGTTGCATCACACGCACCTTTGAATTAGCCCGCGTTGGCCTGCACGATCTCTTCGATCATCTTATTGACCGGAGCAAGGTTGATTTCCCGTGCATTACTTTCTGATACCGGCGTGGTGCGAACCTGGCTTGCCAGAATTTGTCCGTCACGATTTGAGGTATCTACCGTAACCAGCGTAGATAAACCGATACGCAGCGGATGCTGCGCCAGCTGCTGTGCATCCAGTTCAATACGCACCGGCAGACGCTGGACGACTTTGATCCAGTTACCCGTTGCGTTTTGTGCTGGCAGCAGGGAAAAGGCGCTGCCCGTACCCATATCCAGCCCGACAACCTTACCGGTATATTTCACGTCATCGCCGTAAATATCGCTGATAACGGTCGCAGGTTGACCGATACGCATGTGCGCGAGCTGTGTTTCTTTGAAGTTGGCATCCACCCACAGGTTAGTGGCTGGAACGACCGCCATCAGCGGCGTGGTCGGGCTAATTTGCGCCCCCGGCTGCACGGAACGACGGGAAACATAGCCAGTCATTGGGCTGACGATTCTGGTTCGTTCCAGCGCCAGCCAGGCATTGCGCACTTCAGTGGCCGCCTGTTGCACGGCGGGCTGGTCTTCCAGCTTACTGCCGAGAATCATCGCCTGGTTGGCATTATATTGTTGGATAGCAACATCAAGCTGAGCCTGAGCGCTGGCGACGGCATCACGCGCATGTTGCAGCTCTTCGCGGCCAATCAGGTTGGCGTTGCCCAGCGGGACACGGCGATTAAAGTCGCTTTGTGCCTGCGCCAGCGCGGTTCTCTGCACTTCAATGCTTGCCTGTAACTGCTTGCTATTGATCATCAACTGGTGCGTCTGACGCACGCTGGAAGCCAGCGCAGTTTTGGCTTTTTCAAATGCCTGCTTAGCGTCCGTCTGGTCGAGGGTGACCAGCACATCGCCTTGTTTTACAAAGTCAGTGTTATCAGCCCAGACTTTCGTCACGCTGCCTGATACCTGCGCCATGATTTGAACCTGGTTCCCTGCCACGTACGCATCGTCTGTCTCTTCGACATGACGCAGTACTAAAAACCAATAAATCCCATATGCCACGGCAATGATAATAAAGAGCAAGGTCAGAAGGAGCAGCATACTTTTACGTTTGCCATTCTTCTTGACCGGTTGCTGCGGGGTTTGAGTCTCCGCATTTGCGCTCATGTTGTTCTCCACGATCTTCTTTTTTTTCACATCGGCTGAGCCGACCTGTTTATCAGACAGGCCAGCAGTATGCGTGCTGGCCTGTCGGTTTTTTCATTTATAAATCTGGATTTCTGAGCGAGTCGGCGCGTTAGCGCAACGCTTCTAATACCGCGCCATCCTGCTCCATCTGGTCAAGACGGGTCAGAAGTTTACGGGTAATTTGCTCAAGCTGATCTTTTTCGGTGGTGCTGAGAGATGACCAAAGCTGATGCAGGCAGTTATGCTGAGGCGGTAACACCTCTTGCAAAAATGCGTGGCCTTTCTCGGTCAATTGCAGATGCAGACAGCGGCGATCGTTATCGCTTTCGCGACGTTCGATCCAGCCACGTTTTTCTAACTCATCCGCAATGCGGGTTGCGTTAGTGCGTGACGAGCCAAGCGCGCAACTCAGTTCAGAAGGCTGAATACTGTGGTTTTCCTGAGACTCCAGCGTAATCAACGCCATAAACAATGTCTCGTTAATCCCTTGAGCTTTCAGCATCTTATTGCGGTTTTCCAGCAGCTTGCCCTGCATGTGCATGCATAGACGAGTCAGAAGCACTTCCTGATAAGGGAACTCTTCGTAGCGGCTGGCGCGAAATTTTAGCATTTGTTCAATGGGCGTAAACGAACTATCCATTTGGGTATAACCTCATTAATTTCAGCCGATATAGTAACGACAGTGACAAATAAAGTAAATGTATTATTTATTTAAAATGATTGTTTTTATCTATAAGACAATCAGCATTTTCCAGGCTAATCCATAGCCCAGAGCACTCAGTAAGGTTGGAATGATGATGCTGCGGGTCTTATAGAAGCTTGCGCCCAGTATGACAAACCCCACCAGCGTAGGCACGAACCGACGAGAATCGTGCATCACTTCTGGCGCGGTAGACACCACCAACAGGGCGCAAATTGATGCAATGCCAATGGTGTCGAGTAATATGCCCGTCGCGCCGCGCTTCGTCGGGCGAACATTCCCCACTCCAAGACGGAGCGGCAAATAACGAAAACAGTAGTTAACGCAGCCGACCAGCAGGCCAAGCAGCAAGACCTCATAGCTCATCGGGACCTCCCTGCCAAAATGACTGTATAAGAGCCGTCAGGCATCCGCAGACAATGCCTGCAAGGATGGCGGCAGGAATGGAAAACAGCATAACGCCAGCCAGCGCGCCGGCCAGTGCTGTAGTCACACAAAGTGCTTGTTGACGCTGGAAAGAGGCGAGCAGGAAGCTCATGAACAGCGCCGGGAGCATGAAGCCCAACGCCGCTTCAACTGCCGGGTAATCCTTGAGTAAACCACTACCGGAAAACGCGCCGATCACCGTGCCAAACACCCAGGAGGCCCAGGAGCATAGCGCAATGCCGATCATCCAGTTTTCACTCCAGCGCCGGTTATCCCGTACCAGCTTCGCCGTGGCGGCGGCAAAGACTTCATCGGTGAGGCCAAAGGCCCACAGCGCGCTTTTGGGGTTGCTCAGTCGCTGGGCGATTCGGCTACGCAGGGAAGGTCCGTACAAAACATGGCGTACATCCATGGCCATGACGGTCAGTGCGGCGACCCACAAAGAACTGCCTGCGGCGAGCATTGTGGTGATGACAAACTGGCTGGCTCCCGCATAGATAATGCAGGAGAAAAACACGCTTTCAACCGGAGTAAAGCCAAGGCGAGTGGCATTGAGACCAAATGCAAAAGCGACCGGAATATAGCTGATGACTATTGGCAGGCTGTCTTTGAATCCTTCAGTTAGCGTCGCAGAACTGGGTTCAGACTGGGATATCGGGCTTTCCATAGGGTTATAGGTTTCATTACCGAAATTAATATAACTTGGTTCAATGAGTTATAACCTTAGCAGACTGATGGGCTCCTTAACACCCTGCGGAGCCCAATCAGCGGTAAACATACGCTATATGCTTAATTTACGGCTTCCTGACGGTGATATCCTCGCCACCAGACCAACAGGTTGAGTAGGGCAACGGTCGTACCGGCCAGACAAACGCCAGCCCAACCGGCATGCTGCCAGGCGGAGGCCGAAATCAGCGAACCTGCCGCCCCGCCAATAAAATAGCTGGTCATGTATCCGGCGGTCAGGCGATTACGTGCGTCCGGATGAATGCGATAGATAACCGTCTGGTTGGTGATATGCACACCCTGAACGGTGAGGTCCAGGACCAAGATACCGATAATCAGCATTGGTACGGAACTATGCCCTAACCAGATAGCCCACCAGGAGAGCAGCAGTAATAACAGACCTGTGGTCGTGGTGAGATGTGATTTTCCCTTATCGGCAAAACCACCTGCCGGACGCGCGCCTAACGCCCCTGCGGCCCCTGCCAGGCCAAACAGCCCGATCGTTCCTTCAGAGTAGTTAAACGGCGGCGCGGCGAGCAAAAACGCCATAGAGGTCCAGAGAATACTGAAATTGGCAAAGGTCAGGCAGCCCAGCATCGCGCGGGTACGCAGCAATTTATCATGGATAAACAGGCTGAATACGGAGCCTAACAGTTGCGGATAGTTGAGATGAGTATCTGATTTCATCTTCGGCAGACCGCGCCACAGCGCAATCGCCATCAGCGCCATTAATATCGATGCGACCCAAAAAACGGTGCGCCAGCCGCCAAGATTGGCCAGTAATCCCGCCACGGTGCGCGCCAGCAGGATACCCAGCAGCAGGCCGCTCATAATGGTGCCGACAACTTTACCGCGCTTATCCGGCGTGGCAAGCGTCGCCGCCAGCGGAACCAGAATCTGTGCCACTACCGAGAACAACCCGGTCAGGGCGGTGCCGAGGATCAGCATGCCCAGCGACTGGCTGCTGGCGGTAATAAGCATGCCGCCTGCCGCTAACAGCGTCATGGAGACGATCAGCATCCGACGTTCAAACATATCGCCAAGCGGTACTAAAAACAGCAGGCCGGCGGCATAGCCGAGCTGGGCCGCGGTGACGATAAAGCCAGCGGTGCTGGCCGATAGCGAAAAGTTACGTGCGATGGTGTCGAGCAGCGGCTGCGCGTAATAGTTACTGGCGACGGCGAGGCCGGTGGCGATAGACATTAACAGGATCAGCGAAGGGCTAAGTCCCTGAGTGGTTTTCGTCATGGTTTTCAACTGAAAAATGGGTTGCAGAAAACAATCATAACGTAAGTGATTAAATGTTGCTGATTTGTTGGGTGATGGATTGTGCGGTTGGGAGGAGGGCGTTTAGGCCGGATAAGGCGCATCGCGCCACCATCCGGCATTGGTGTGATGGCGCTACGCTTATCAGGCCTACGAGGGGGTTATTTCTGCGCAGCCAGCGCTTCTTTCACCCAGCCATCAAACTGTTGCTGGTGGGCTTTGATCCAGCCGTCAACGTGACCCTGCACGTCGGCTTCAGATGCTTTCCCGTCGTGCATCATCGCGTTCTGCGCGTTGATATCCGCCAGCGGCAGCTTCATGACGGCAAACAGTTTCGCCGCAGCCGGGTTTTTCTCCGCCCAGGCTTTGTTGGCGACGATATGCATAGTGTTCACCGGGAAGCCGTAGTTGGCGCCGTTTGGCAGCTTGGTATCAATGTCTTTCTGCTCGCCTGGCAGGGAAGAGAACGGTACCTGCAGCCAGACCACATCTTTACCCGGTTTCATTACGTCGCTCACCCAGTACGGTGTCCAGGTGTAGTAAAGAATGGGTTTGCCTTCTTTAAAGCGGGTAATGGTGTCAGCCATCATCGCCGCATAGTTACCGTGGCTGACCTCGACGGTTTTTTCCAGATCGAAGGCTTTGTTCTGGTGGTTGATCACCGCTTCGCAGCCCCAGCCCGGCGAGCAGCCCATCATGTCTGCTTTTCCGTCGCCGTTGGTGTCAAAGATTTTGGCGATCTTCGGATCTTTTAACTGAGCAATGTTGGTGATTTTATACTGCTCAGCGGTTTTTTTATCGATCAGATAACCTTGCGCGGCACCCGTAACGAATACCCCCTCGCGATAGAACTTTTTGTCTCCTCCCGCTGCGGCATACATATCATCATGCAGCGGCTGCCAGTTCACAGCGGTAAAAGTTGCATCGCCAGAGGCAATGGAGGTATAGCCGACGTTGTAGTCAACTTCGCTTGTTTTGTTAACGGTATAACCCAGTTTCTCCAGCGCACGGGCGACCAGTTGCGTCTGGAAGGATTCTTCAGAGATAGTGCTCTGGATTGGCTGTACAGTGATGCCTTTGCCTGGCAGATCGGCAGCGAAAGTGCTGGTGGAGACAAGGGTGGCAAACGCTGTGGCAATAATGACGTTCTGTCGCATCGTTGTTCCTTAATTATTGGAGGGACGTATAGGCCCGGTAAGCAATACGCCACCGGGCAACGGGTGAATTACTTCGTGAATGGGCGAGTGATAAGCCCAACGGGACCGGTGGTGTACCAGCGACGGTTGCCACGGCTACGGGCGTCGCGACCGACAGCCTGCGTCAGGCGGTCGAGAATGATGGCGAGGATCACGATCCCAACTCCGCCGACGGTGGCAAGCCCCATATCCAGACGACCGATTCCGCGCAGAACCATCTGACCCAGTCCGCCGACGGCGATCATCGACGCGATGACGACCATTGAGAGCGCCAGCATCAGCGTCTGGTTGACCCCGGCCATAATGGTAGGCATCGCCAGCGGGAGCTGGACTTTAAACAGCATCTGACGCGGGCTGGCGCCAAATGAGCGCGAGGCTTCAATCAAGTCGGCTGGCACCTGGTTAATCCCCAGAATGGTCAGACGCACGATTGGCGGCAGGGCGAAGATAATCGTCACCACCACGCCCGGGACGTTGCCGATACCAAACAGCATGACGATCGGCACCAGATAGACGAACGCCGGTGTGGTTTGCATGGCGTCCAGCAGCGGACGAACAATTTTTGCCGCCCGTGGACTGCGCGCCAACCAGATCCCCATCGGTAGACCGATCACCACGCAGAACAGCAGCGCGGTTAGTACCAGCGCCAGGGTGATCATGGCCTGCGACCACGCGCCGATGGCTCCGATTGCAATCAATGAAATCAGCGTAGCAACGCCCATTCCAACGCCGGAAATCTGCCAGGCAATCAGAGCGAACAGGATAATCGCCACCGGGGCAGGCATACCCAACAGAAGCTGCTGGAAGCCGTTCAGAATATAATCCACCGGGACTCGAATGCCCTGGAAGACCGGACGGAAATGGGTAACGACCCAGTCGATCCCTTCTGTGACCCAGCTATCCAGCGGGATTAGCGTTTTATGGAACGGATCCATAATATTGAAATGCTCTGGCGCCGGCGCGGGTGCGCTGGTCAGCCAGTCTGCGCCACCGCCGTCAGCTGGCGCGCCTGATGGCGTACTCCAGGCATCGGCGGTTTGTGCGGCACTGTCGGCCGCTGGTGTGGTATCCCACGGATTGGTTTGATCAGCCATTGTTTGCCCCCTCACGATCTAAAGCCTGTAACAGCATGCGTTTTGAAATGATGCCCACATACTGTTGTTCCTCATCAACAACCGGCACCGCGCACGGGGCCTGGCCGACATGAGAAAGCAACTCGCTGAGAGGAGTTTGCGCATCCACGGCTAACGGCTCATCGATCAATGCCGCTTCAATACCTTGCGCCTGACTTAATGCTGTTTTTAAAGAGTCGATAGAGACAACGCCGACGAACTTATTGCCGCGCTCGATCACGTAACCATATTCTCGATCTTTGTCCTGCAATAATTGCAGCGCTGAACGTGGACCGACCCCGGGCGTTTTACGAATTAAACCTTCAGGGCTACGACGTGAAATATCTTTGGCACTAAAGACCTGGCTAATATCAACGCCGCGGAAGAAGGTGTGTACATAATCATTGGCCGGATTATTCAGGATTTCATCTGGCGTGCCGACCTGGACCACTTCACCGTTTTGCATAATGGCAATTCTGTCGCCAATACGCATAGCTTCGTCGAGATCGTGGGAAATAAAGACCACGGTACGTTGATGTTTCGCCTGTAGTTTTACCAGTTCATCCTGCATCTCGGTACGAATTAACGGATCGAGGGCAGAAAAGGCCTCATCCATTAATAAGATGTCAGGGTTAATGGCTAATGCACGGGCGAGGCCCACACGCTGGCGCATCCCTCCGGAAAGTTCATCCGGGTATCCGTGAGCATAATTCTCCAGACCAACCTGACGCAGCGCATCTAACGCTTTTTCACGACGTTCATCCGCGCCAACACCGGCTAATTCCATGCCGAATGCCGTATTGTCCAGGACCGTCATGTGCGGCATCAGGGCAAAGGACTGGAAAACCATCGCAATCTTTTTTCTGCGCACCTCGCGAAGCTCAGCATCGGATATCCGGGCGATGTCTACGCCGTCAATCAATACTTGCCCGCGGGTGGGTTCAATCAGGCGATTGAGAAGGCGTACCATTGTGGATTTACCCGAACCGGATAATCCCATGATGACAAATATCTCGCCTTCTTCAATGGCCAGACTGGCGTTCTTAACGCCAAGCGATAGCCCTGTTTTATCCAGAATCTGCTCTTTTGAAAGTCCTTTTTCAATATATTTGAAGGCTCTCTGCGGATGCTCTCCAAATATCTTATAGAGATTTTTAACTTCTAATTTAATTGCCATGCAATAGAATGATTCCTGTTATTTGTTTATATCGATATATTACCTGATGGAAATAGTGACCTTTTTCTACCCTAACATACTGAGAATCTGAGACAACCCTGAATTTGTTTGTGGCACGAATATTGCCGAAGGCCATGTGGCGGGACTTCCCGTGATATAAGGGCTGAGCGCGAATGTGAATGGGGTAATATTTTTTGTAAATGGCAATGAAAAGTCGCCTGAATTGCTGAAATGCAGGCGAATAATGCGACTGATATTGAGTGTAGATCACACAATTATATTTGCACGACAAAAGTGTGATCCTGTTAGAATATTTCCGCGAAAAATGTACGGTATTTTCCGCGGAAATGAGCGCTAGAAATTCCAGTCGTCGTCTTCGGTTTCGACAGCTTTTCCCATCACGTATGATGAGCCGGAACCCGAGAAGAAATCGTGGTTTTCGTCAGCGTTGGGCGACAGCGCGGCAAGGATTGCCGGGTTAACCTCCGCCATTTCTGGCGGGAATAATGCCTCATATCCCAAATTCATTAATGCCTTATTGGCGTTATAGCAAAGGAAGGCTTTGACGTCATCCACCCAGCCGGTTTCTGCATACAATTCTTCCGTATAACGCGCTTCGTTATCATACAATTCCATCAGCAGATCGAGGGCAAAATTCTTTAACTCCTCGCGTGCGGATTCAGAAATGTGCTCCAGACCTTTTTGATATTTATAACCAATGTAATACCCGTGAACGGCTTCATCACGAATGATCAGACGAATGAGATCGGCGGTATTGGTCAGTTTTCCGCGGCTGGAGAAATACATTGGCAACCAGAAGCCGGAATAGAACAGGAAGGATTCCAGAAACACGCTGGCAATTTTTTTCTTCAACGGTTCGTCGCTGGCGTAATGTGTCAAAACGATCTGCGCCTTGCGCTGGAGTGGGGTATTTTCTTCACTCCACGCGTAAGCCGCATCCACGTCTTTGGTCTGGCAAAGAGTGGAGAAAATTGAGCTGTACGAACGGGCGTGCACCGCTTCCATAAAGCTGATATTCGATAGCACCGCCTCTTCATGCGGCGTTAACGAATCGGCCATCAATGCTGGCGCACCGGCTATGTTCTGAATAGTGTCGAGCAGCGTCAGCCCGGTAAAAACGCGGATAGTCAGCTGCTGTTCGGCGGCGTTCAACGTTTGCCAGGCCGGGATATCGTTGGAGAGCGGGACCTTTTCCGGTAACCAGAAGTTACTGGTCAGGCGATTCCAAACCTCGAGATCTTTATCATCCTCAATCTTGTTCCAGTTGATGGCACTCACGCGGGATAATGTCATGTTGTCCTCCTTACAGC
This sequence comes from Citrobacter sp. RHBSTW-00986, assembly GCF_013783065.1. Classification (NCBI taxonomy): domain Bacteria; kingdom Pseudomonadati; phylum Pseudomonadota; class Gammaproteobacteria; order Enterobacterales; family Enterobacteriaceae; genus Citrobacter; species Citrobacter sp. RHBSTW-00986. The sequence goes on from NZ_CP056200.1 coordinate 1,144,128, forward strand.
GCGCATGACACGCAACCTTCGATTTCGGTTCCTTCCAGCGCCAACTGGCGTAGTCGGATGTAATACAGCGATTTGATGCCCTTACGCCAGGCGTAAATCTGCGCTTTGTTGATATCGCGAGTGGTGGCGGTATCGGGGAAAAAGAGCGTCAGTGAAAGCCCCTGATCGACATGCCGCGTTGCTTCAGCGTAGGTATCAATGATTTTTTGTGGACCAATCTCGTAGGCATCCTGATACAAGGCCAGATTCTCATTGGTCATAAACGGGGCAGGGTAGTAAACGCGCCCGGTTTTGCCCTCTTTGCGAATCTCCACTTTTGACACGATCGGGTGAATGCTTGATGTCGCATGGTTGATGTAGGAGATAGAACCCGTTGGCGGAACCGCTTGTAAATTCTGGTTATAAATGCCGTAGCGCATGACATCTTCACGCAGCTGCGACCACATTTCGCGCGTTGGCAGCGTAATGCCGCTGGCGGCAAACAGTGTGCGAACCTTGGCGGTTTTTGGCTGCCAGTCGCCCTGCAGATACTGGTTAAAATACTCACCGCTGGCGTAGCGGGACTGTCTGAATCCGGCAAAGGTTTTGCCGCGTTCCCGGGCGAGCTTCATCGACGTATTCAGCGCATGCCAGGTGATGGTGTAGAAATAGAGATTGGTGAAATCCAGCCCTTCAGGTGAGCCGTAGGCGATACCTTCCCGTGCCAGATACCCGTGCAGGTTCATCTGCCCAAGACCGATAGCGTGCGATGCGCTGTTCCCGGCCTCAATTGAGGGTACGCTGCGGATATGGCTCATGTCCGAAACGGCCGTTAAACCGCGAACCGCCGTTTCCACGGTGCGCCCAAAGTCTGGCGAATCCATGGTATGAGCAATATTCAACGAGCCGAGGTTGCAGGAGATATCGTGCCCTGTTTGCGCGTAATTGAGGTTTTCATCGTAGGTGGAAGCGCTGTTAACCTGCAAAATCTCTGAGCACAGGTTGCTCATATTGATACGACCGGCAATTGGATTAGCGCGATTCACCGTGTCTTCAAACATGATGTAAGGGTAGCCGGACTCGAACTGGATCTCGGCCAGCCGCTGGAAGAAATCGCGGGCGTTAATGTATTTTTTGCGCACTCGTTTGTTGGCAACCAGTTCGTCATACCGTTCAGTTACGGCGATATCACCGAATGGTTTGCCGTAAATGCGTTCCACGTCATACGGTGAAAACAGCGCCATTTGGGCATTTTCTTTGGCTAACTGGAAGGTGACATCCGGGATTACCACACCAAGCGAGAGCGTTTTGATACGGATTTTCTCGTCGGCGTTTTCACGTTTGGTATCGAGAAAACGCAAAATATCCGGATGATGCGCGTGCAGATACACCGCGCCTGCACCCTGACGCGCCCCTAATTGATTCGCATAAGAAAACGCATCCTCCAGCATTTTCATTACCGGGATCACCCCAGAGGACTGGTTCTCAATGCGCTTAATGGGGGCACCTGCCTCACGCAGGTTAGAGAGCAAAAATGCCACGCCGCCGCCGCGTTTGGAGAGTTGCAGCGCCGAGTTGACCGCCCGTCCAATTGACTCCATGTTGTCTTCAATGCGTAACAGGAAGCAGGAAACCAGCTCGCCGCGTTGCTGTTTACCGCAGTTTAAAAAGGTTGGCGTGGCGGGTTGAAAACGCCCGGAGAGCATTTCATCGGTCAGTTGCAGAGCGAGCGCTTCATCGCCCTGCGCCAGCGTGAGCGCCACCATCGTTACGCGATCCTCAAAGTCTTCGAGATAGCGCTTCCCGTCGAACGTTTTCAGCGTATAGCTGGTGTAGAACTTCCATGCGCCGAGGAACGTCTGGAAACGGAATCCGCTGGCGTGGGCGTGGGCGAATAGCTTCAGCACAAACGCGCGATCATAGCGGGCTAACACGCTGGCATCGTAATAGCCTTCATCCACCAACGTGTCCAGACGCGCCTGCTGGCTGGCAAACGCCACCGAGTTGGGGCGGACGTGGGCGGTAAAGAATGCTTCCACCGCCTGATGGTCTTTGTCGAACTGAATGCGCCCGGCCTTATCGTACAGATTCAGCATGGCGTTCAGGGCGTGATAATCCAGCGTCTGCTGTTCTACACGTTCTGCGGTTGTCGTTGCCAAAATTCGCTCACTCCTTTTTGCACGTTGTCGATATCGCTTTGGGTGCCCATCAGCTCAAAGCGATAGAGCCACGGCACGCCGCATTTTTGTGAGATGACATCACCCGCGCGACCGTAGGCGTCCCCGAAATTGCGATTGCCGGAGGCGATCACTCCACGGATTAACGCCCGGTTGTGCGTATCGTTTAAAAAGCGGATCACCTGTCTCGGGACCGCGCCAGCTGTACCGCCGCCACCGTAGGAGGGCACGATTAAAATGTAAGATTCGTCTACCCGGATCCGCTCGCGTTCGTTAAGCGGAATGCGGATGGCAGGCAGCCCCAGACGCTGCATGAAGCGGTGCGTATTTTCGGAGCTGCTGGAAAAGTAGACGAGCTGACTCATGCGCTGGCCACTTGAGGAGCCGGGCGCAGACGGTTGATCATGTCCGGGCGAAATCCTGACCAACTGGTTTCCCCTGCGACCACGACCGGTAACTGACGAAAGCCTTGATCGCGCAGGCGATCAGCCATATCGGGGTGTAAATCGACGTTTACCATCTCAAAGTCAAACCCGCGGCTTTCCATCGCCCGCTTAGTGGCGTGGCACTGAACACAGTTGTTACGAGTGTAAATAACAATGCGCATGATTCGTATTTCCATCTAAAAGTAAAAGAATGACGCGATAGAGGGCGTCAGGTTGTGTGTGTCTTGATAGAGGAGATACTAGATGTAGTTTTAAAAAGATTCAACCATACAAGATATGGTAATTTTAGATTGATGAGGGCCTGGGTGATGAGCGTGACGGAGGAAGTGATAGAAACTATGGCAGGTTGCCGGATGGCGCTTATGTCGCCATCCGGCAGCGCAGAATCACATGCGCATCCCTACCGCCAGACGGTTAAAGCAGTTCATCAGGCTAATAGCAAACGTCAAATCGCTAATCTCTTTCGCGCTAAAATGGTCGAGCAGCGGCAGATAAACGTCATCTTCGGCATGGGTGCTGGCTATATGGGTGACGGATTCGGCCCACGCCAGTGCCGCACGCTCCTGCTCGCTGAAGTGATGACTCACCCGCCAGCCTGCCAGCGCGTCCAGTTTGGCCTGCGCAACACCGGATTTGCGTAGCGCCTTACTGTGCATTTCCAGGCAAAAGGCGCAGCCGTTGATTTGCGAGACTCGCAGGTAAATCAGTTCCGTCAGCGTAGGTTCCAGCGCGCAGTTTTCCAGCGCTTTGCTGGCCTGAACCAAAGCGTTATAGATTTCAGGACTGAGTTCATAATAGGGCTGGCGTAACATTGTCATGGTATTTCTCCTCGTTTGGATGACCCGCAATGTAGCACTATAATGGACTGCTACAGAGAGCCATATTGTTGCCAAAAAAGCAGACCATAAATGCCACGTTATCAGCAAATCGCCCGTCAGTTAAAAAACGCCATTGAGAAAGGTGAACTAAAGCCAGGCACAAGATTGCCCTCCAGTCGGACCTGGGCCCAGGAGCTGGGGGTATCACGTTCGACGGTGGAAAATGCCTATGCAGATCTGGTGGCGCAGGGCTGGCTCGCGCGACGCGGTCAGGCAGGAACATTTGTCAGTGAGCAACTGCGACCGGAAAACGCACCTGTGTCTCCCGCTATCTTCGCCGGAGAAAACCCCAGGCCGCAGCCTTTTCAGATGGGATTACCCGCACTCGATCTCTTCCCGCGGGACGTCTGGGCGCGGGTGATGGGGCGGCGTTTACGCACCCAAACGCGTTTTGACCTGGCCGTGGGCGATGTTTGCGGCGAACGGGTGTTACGTCAGGCGATTGTCGATTACCTGCGCGTCTCACGCAGTATTGAGTGCCAGCCGGAGCAGATTTTTATTACTTCAGGCTACGCGGCATCAATGACGTTAATCCTGCGCGCTCTGTCTCAACCCGGTGAGGGGATGTGGGTCGAAGATCCTGGCTTTCCGTTGATTCACCCCGTGGTGGCTCAGGAGCGCATTGAGCTGATGCCGGTGTCGGTTGATGCCGATGGCCTGGATGTCTGCGCTGGGATCCGTGACTACCCGCAGGCGCGTTTTGTGCTGCTCACACCCGCACACCAAAGTCCGCTGGGCGTCGCCCTGTCATTAGACCGTCGCCACCAACTGCTTGAATGGGCGACTCGGGCGCAGGCGTGGATCATTGAAGATGATTACGACAGTGAATTTCGCTACCACGGTAAACCGTTGCCGCCGCTAAAAAGTCTGGATGCGCCCCAGCGGGTGATTTATGCCGGAACGTTCAGCAAATCGATGTTTCCGGCTTTGCGCACGGCATGGCTGGTGGTACCCCTGACTCAGGTCGAACATTTTCGTCAGCAGGCGGCGCTAACGGCCTGTAGCGTTCCGGTTTTATGGCAGCAAACGCTGGCGGATTTTATGCAAGATGGCCACTTCTGGCGGCACTTAAAACGTATGCGCCAGAATTATGCCCTGCGACGTCAATGGATGGAAAACGCGCTGAGCGAACAAGGATTTAACGTCATTCCTCAGGAAGGAGGGATTCAGCTGGTGATAACTGTCGACGGAGATGATGTTGCGCTAGTGCGCAAAGCGAATCAGGCCGGGCTGGCGGTTCAGGCGTTAAGCCGCTGGCGAATAACTTCAGCAGGAAAGGGGGGAATATTGTTGTCGTTTACCAACATCAGCTCGGTGGAAATGGCGCAGCAGGCGGCGTATCAACTGCGGATGTCGCTGACATAATTCTGCGCGGTTCTTAAGATATTCGTCCCACCATCGCCACTCGTTTATGGACTTTTCTGAAAGCGTTGCTAATGCTGAATCAGGTAAGGTAAGCCCGCAGTAAAAAAGATAACGAGGAAAATATATGTATTTACGACCTGATGAGGTGGCGCGCGTACTTGAAAAAGTGGGCTTTACCGTCGATGTAGTGACGCAAAAAACGTACGGCTATCGTCGTGGCGAAAATTATGTGTACGTTAACCGTGAAGCACGTATGGGACGTACCGCATTAGTTATCCATCCCACGCTAAAAGAGCGCAGCTCTTCGCTGGCGGAACCTGCGACGGATATTAAAACCTGCGATCACTACCAGCAATTCCCGCTATATTTAGCCGGAGAGACTCACGAACATTATGGTATTCCGCACGGCTTCAGTTCGCGAATTGCGCTTGAGCGTTATCTGAGTGGGTTGTTTGGCGACGTTAGTTCAAACTAATAATGCGACTGGCAGGGCCAGTCGCGAAGAGATCTGTCAGGCTTTAGCCTGGTGATAGCTGCTGACCTTAAACAGGCGGCGGCAATAATCAAGAAAGTAGCCATAGACCGCGCCCATCAGCATTGATACCACGATGTTCGAACTTACTGCAGCCGTAATCTGGTGCCAGTCGGCGCCAACCGTCAAAAGAATAATCACATACACTGGTGACTGGAAGGTGACATAAGCCAGCACGTCCGCCAGGTTTTTCCCCCATCCTGCTTGCGTGGCTTTACGCGCCGCGCGCATAAACAAATCGCGATACATGCCGTATGGCCACGCGATCAGGATGTTGACGGGGATAGCCACCAGTCTGGAGTACAGAGACTGTTCGAAGCTCATTCCTGAAAGGAATATTTCGATCAACATGTTCACGACAGAACAATAAACAACCATCGCGAACGTGTCTGCTACTGCATGACGCAAGCGTGACTGCGGAGAGAACATGTTAATGCTCCTTGTAAAAAGGGAAAAAAAGGTTTTGAATACCTTCTTGCTAGTGATTTGTCTTGCTGCTTTCGCGTTTGAATAGGATATCTGCCTGGATAATAACTGGCAACTAGCTTAAAATTTTTATTTATTACCTTTTTGTCGATAAAATGCTCTGCAATGGTTTGTTTTTTGTTCGTTTTGGTATTTTCGTTGCTGATTTAATTAAAGGCATTTTAGATCAATGGGTTATGGAAATTTGTTTTTCTGAATTTTTTGCGCTCCTTTTCTCAATGTTGACTAATGTGCAATATGTATACGCACCGGCTCCGCGCGATGTTGTGGCCTGTTTTTCGAGTGATACCCTGAGACTCCTTGCAAGTATATTTATAGCGACTAGCAGAGGAATAGAATATATCGCATAGGCGATATCAAAATGGATGCGATAAATACACGAATTAGCTTTTTTGATTAGTAATATGCGAATAAATTAGACTGGAAATATAATAAGCAGTTGCATACAATATTTAGGGTAATACCGTTTTTATGTTTTACGTTAAAGAGGTTTTGTTAATATGAGTTCAATGTTAAAAAACTTAAATAATATCCGCTCGCTGCGTGCAATGGCTCGTGAATTTTCCGTTGATGTGCTGGAAGATATGCTGGAAAAATTCAGGGTAGTGACCAAAGAACGCCGCGATGAAGAAGAACAACTACAGCGCCAACGTGCAGAACAGCAGGAAAAAATTAATACTTTGCTGGCGCTGATGCAGGCAGACGGGATCAATCCGGAAGAGCTGCTGAGCATGACGCCTGCGACGGCACGTTCAGTTAAAAAACGTCAGCCGCGCCCGGCGAAATATCGTTTTACCGATCTCAATGGTGAAACAAAAACATGGACCGGACAGGGTCGCACACCGAAGCCAATTGCCCAGGCACTGGCTGCCGGTAAATCTCTTGATGACTTTTTGATCTGATTATTAATGCGGTGAGGGCGACCTCACCGCTTATTTTCAGCAAACGCCAAAATCACCCTCTTCGGTATATCGCGTCACGTCAGCTGCTTTCAGCGTGAATTTTTCGCCGCTTTCATTACTGGCGTGTACCGCCACAATGTGATCGCCATTGACTTCGACAACTTTCAGTTTGGGTCCACCCATGCGTGGTTGAACCAGATCGCCAGGTTTAAACATATTGCTCTCCTTTATTTATCGCAGAACTCACCATAGATCACGTCAATCAGCGGGTACAGTGCAGTTTCAATGATTACCGCTTAATGAGTACGTCGGTTCCAGGGCATGATATCCAGCAATCGCGCCATGCCGCAAAAGCCGGTCACGCCAGCGAGTATTAGCCCGGCGCCCACAAAACCGCTCAGCAGGAAGAAGGCGCTGCTAACGGTGTAGCCCAGAATGACGCCGAGTAAGGCAAGGCTGCCTGCGGCTATCTGCACCTGGCGCATCAGCGGTAACGGTTGTGAACGATCTTTTGCCACCGGAAAACCTGCGGCTTTCCAGCCGTCAATGCCACCTTCCAACAACCAGACCTGCGCAGGCGCGGCAATAGCGTTCAGTTTTGTCGCCGCGTTTTGTGTACGTTTGCCTGACTGGCAGTGAAAAATCACCTGCCCGGCGCGTAAATTCGCAGGCAGCGATCCCTGCTCTAGCGTAGGTAATGGCGCCAGATGCGCCTGCGGAATATGCTCGTACAGATACTCGTCAGCATCGCGGATATCAATCAGTTTTGCGCCTTGTGCGACCAGCGTCTGCGCCTCGCGTGGGGAAATCGTCCCAATGGTCATGATGGCTCCTTATGGGCAATACAGTGTTTTTAATGTGGCGATCAGTGAATTCACGGCCGCATTTTTGATGGAGTACAGGATGCGCTGGGCATCGCGTTGGCTGTCTATCAGGCCCTCTTCACGCATACGCGCCAGATGCTGCGAAGTGGCGGAAGGACTCAGGCCGGTAACACGGGCTAATTCGCCCGCGCTGGTACCGGGTGAGCCGCAGAGCATGCACAAAATCAGCAACCTTTTCGGGTTACTCATCGCTTTTAGCAGGGCGGCAGCCTGCTCAGCGCTGGCCTGGAGTTGTTCAAGTTCAGTCATATGTATTTAAGCATGTTCTAAATTAAGCTTATTCTAAAATAAATGGTCAACGTACGCCAGCGTAAAGAGCGTAAAGGAGGGTAAAACAGCAGGGGAAGGCTGGCAGAGTTAGGTACACTGACTATGCTTAGAGATAAAATCTCTTTTTAAACAATGAGTAACTTTTTGCTTGTATGGAGTGTGTATGGGTTTCTGGAGAATCGTTTTTACTATTATTCTGCCCCCGCTTGGCGTGCTGCTGGGGAAGGGGTTCGGCTGGGCATTTATCCTCAATATTGTTCTGACGCTGCTGGGCTACATCCCGGGTCTGATCCACGCCTTCTGGATACAAACGCGTAACTAATTACCTTTCTACTACGGCGCTCTGGCGCCGTTTTCTTTGCGCTCCTTTCTCCTCTGCTACACTTCCTGGTGTTGATTGTTAACTACCGAGGTGGATATGGGACTCTTTAATTTTGTAAAAGATGCGGGTGAAAAACTGTGGGATGCGGTTACTGGCAACCATGACACTGCCGATCTGGCAAAAAAGGTACAGGAACACCTGAACAAAACGGGTATCCCGGATGCGGATAAAGTGAACGTCCAAATTAACGAAGGTAAAGCCACCGTTTCTGGCGATGGATTAAGTCAGGAAGCGAAAGAAAAAATCCTGATTGCGATTGGTAATATCTCTGGTATTGCCAGCGTCGACGATCAGGTAAAAACTTCTGCGCCGGCGAGTGAAAGCCAGTTTTATACCGTAAAATCAGGAGATACCCTGAGCGCTATTGCCAAACAGGTATACGGTAACGCCAACCTGTATAACCAGATATTTGAAGCGAATAAACCGATGCTGAAAAGCCCGGATAAAATTTATCCAGGGCAGGTTTTGCGTATTCCAGAACAATAAGAATGTTCAGGCTTATTGCGCCAGCAATTTGCCGGACATCGCTTGTTGAATAATCGGAATGGGCGTCAGCAGGTGCTGGCGCATTAATTCGCTGGCACGTGCAGCATCGCGTGCCAGAATTGCTTCGGTCAGCGTTTGGTGCTGATCGTGTTTATCTTCCAACATCTCCACCGACAGCACCGTCTTTCGCAGCCAGATAAACCGGTAGCGCGCCGCCAAATCGAATAGCCGTTCGCGCATTTGCAGCAGATACTGTGAACCGCAGCCAGCGACAATTGCCGAGTGAAAAGCCTGATGGCGCTGATCCCACTCGTCGAGCATCTGTTCACTGGCGTCAACGGCTTCAAGCTTGCCGAGCATATGCGCCCGCGCCAGGATTTCAGCTTCCCAGGCGTCGCCGCCGCGTTCAATGGCCAGCGCGACCAGCATGGCTTCCATATTTGCGCGGGCATCGAAAATATCGAGCAACTCCTGTTCGGACATTGGGGCGACACGATACCCTTTCTGATTGACCACCGTGACCAGCCGCTCGGCAACCAACTGCGAAAGCGCTTCGCGTAGCGGTCCCACGCCAAGCTCATAGCGTGAGGTCAGCAGGCTCATACGCAGTTTTTCATCAGGCTGATACACACCGCGGATGATGTCGTTTTTCAGCCAGCGGTATCCATCAATGGCCGTCGGTTGGGGAATGGCGGTCATGGTCTTACTCCTGAACGGTTTTCCCGGCCTGCGCCGGGAAAAGGTTTAATGCGTATTTTGCAACGGTGCTTTTTGCCACGATAGCAGTTTTTTCCAGCGTGACATAATAGGCACGGTGCAAATAATTCCTATGGCTAACAACCCGGTAGAGATAACTTCCAGTTGTTGAGCCGGGCGAAAGAGCATCACCACCAGCACAAAGATAATAAAGGCGATTACCAGCCAGGTAAGCCACGGATAGAGCCACATTTTCAGTTTAATTTCACCGCCTCGCGCCAGCAGGATTTTGCGCATCCGCAGTTGGGAAATTGCAATCACCAGATAAACCAGCAGGGCGATGGCACCGGAGCTGTCGATCAGGAATTTGAACACCTTGGCCGGGGCGTAATAGTTGACCACCACGGTGAGGAACGCGGCACCCGTAGACAGCAACACCGCCACATAAGGCGTTTTACTCCGGTTCGTTTTACCCATAAAGGCGGGAGCATCGCCACGACGGCTCAGGGAGTAAAGCATACGCGAGGACGTATACAGCGCGGAGTTCAGACAACTGGTTACCGACAGCAATATGACACAGTCCATGATCAGCTTCGCGTGTGGGATATGCAGTAACTCCAGCACCGAGCGGTAAGAACCCACCTCTTTCAGTCCCGGCATGTTCCACGGAATCAGCGCGACGACCACGAAAATAGAGCACAGATAGAAGATGGAGATACGCCAGATAACCGAGTTGGTGGCGCGGACGATGTGCTTATCCGGGGTATCGGACTCGGCGGCGGCGATGGTAACAATCTCTGCGCCCATAAAGGAGAACATGGTGATTAGCATCGCGCTGATCACCGCGCCAAAGCCGTTGGGCATGAAGCCGCCCTGATCCCACAGGCGCGAAACTCCGCTGACCTCGGCATAGGGGTAGAAACCGCTAATCGCCACCGCACCGAGAGTGATAAACGCCAGAATGGCAATCACTTTGCACAGCGCCAGCCAGAACTCGAACTCACCGTAATTTTTGACGCTCAGCAAATTACTGCCGGTTAATGCCAACGTGATAACCAGAGAAAACAGCCAGATAGGAATGCCTGGAACCCAGGAGTGCAGAATGATGGCGGCAATATTCGCTTCCAGCGGGATAACCAACACCCAGAACCACCAGTACAGCCAGCCGATGGTATAACCCGCCCACGGCCCAATGGCCTTATCGGCGTAGGTGGAAAAGGAACCGGTATCCGGGGTGGCAACGGCCATTTCGGCCAGCATGCGCATAATCATCACCACCAGCAATCCGGCGAACAGATAGGCCAGTAATACTGCGGGACCGGCTTCTGCAATCGCCACGCTTGAACCCACAAACAAACTTGCGCCGATAACCCCGGCAATAGACAGCATGGTGACGTGGCGTGATTTCAGCCCGCCCCCTAAATCATGTGATTGTGACACTTGCCCCATCTTTTAAACCTCTCGAAAGTATTTCACTTGGGAGAGCACCCCGGCATTCCCGCGCCGGGGCACGCGTATTTATTGTTATTGACCCTGTCTGCCGGATGGCGGCTCCGCCTTATCCGGCCTGAGGATTGCGTTTTTTATTGGTCGAATGCGGTGTTAACCCTGCTTCGCTTCGGCAAAACACTGAGCGATAATGTCCAGCCCCTGGCGGATTTGGGCATCTTCAATGGTCAGTGGGACAAGAATGCGCAGTACGTTGTAGTAAGGTCCGCAGGAGAGCAGGATCAGCCCTTTATCGCGCGCACGCGCGACGATTTCCGCGGTCAGTTTGGCGTCTGGTTTCGTGTGATCGCCGTCTTCAAACAGTTCGATTGCGATCATCGCTCCCAGCCCGCGTACATCGCCAATCTCGCGGTGGGTTTCCGCGATAGCCAGCAGGCCTTCGCGCAGGGTTTGCCCCAGGTCGTTGGCTTTTTGCAGCAGATTTTCCTGTTCGAAAATATTCAGTACCGCCAGTGCGGCGGCACAGGCAATCGGGTTACCGGCATAGGTACCGCCCAGACCGCCCGGTGGGATTGCGTCCATGACTTCGGCGCGCCCGGTCACTCCCGCCAGCGGGAAGCCACCGGCGATAGATTTGGCGAAGGTGGTGAGATCGGGCGCAACGCCCATCTGCTCCATAGCGAACAGCGTACCGGTACGGCCCGCGCCGCTCTGTACTTCATCGGCAATCAGCATGATGCCGTGCTCGTCACAAATGGCGCGCAGACGTTGCATAAAAGCAGGAGAGGCGGCGTAAAAACCACCTTCGCCCTGGACGGGCTCAATCACGATGGCGGCAACGTCTTCCGGAGCGGCATCATTTTTGAAGATACGGTGAATGCTGGCGATAGCATCGTCTTCACTGATGCCGTGCAGCGGGCAAGGATAAAGCGCACGGTACACGTGGCCCGGCATCAACCCCATTCCTGCAGAGTACGGGTTTACTTTCCCGGTCAGCGACAGGGTGTAGTGGGTTCGACCGTGGTAAGCACCGCTGAAGGCGATAGTGCCGGTTCGTTTGGTGGCAGCGCGGGCGATTTTCACCGCGTTTTCCACCGCTTCCGAGCCGGTTGTCACCAGCAGGGTTTTTTTGGCGAAATCGCCCGGCACTTTCTTATTCATGATTTCGCACAGCTCCAGGTACGGCTCATAGGCCAGCACCTGGAAACAGGTATGGGACAGCTTTTTCAACTGTGCTTCTACCGCAGAGACGATCTGCGGGTGCAGGTGGCCGGTGTTCAGCACCGCAATACCGCCAGCAAAATCGAGGAATTCACGGCCTTCAACGTCCCAGACTCGACAGTTTTCTGCACGCTCGGCAAAAATAGGATGGATTTGTCCTACGCCACGGGGAACGGCGTTGCTGCGACGTTGCATAAGTTCTTTGTTGGTGCTCATCAGGTGTTCTCCAGTATTTATTTTATTAAAGGCCGATGCACATATATTTGATTTCTAAGTAGTCTTCGATGCCGTATTTCGATCCTTCACGGCCAAGACCGGAGGCTTTGATTCCCCCAAACGGGGCGACTTCGTTGGAGATAATGCCGGTGTTAATCCCGACAATGCCGTATTCCAGCGCTTCGCCAACGCGAAAGACGCGGCTCAAATCACGGGCGTAGAAATAGGCGGCCAGACCAAACTCAGTGTCATTAGCCTGAGCGATGACGTCAGCCTCGTCCTTAAACCGGAACAGCGGAGCCAGCGGGCCGAACGTCTCTTCTTTGGCGACCTTCGCGTTGTCAGGCACATCCACCAAAATGGTGGGCTGGAAGAAGTTGCCGCCGAGTGCGTGAGGTTTGCCACCCGCGATAATGCGCGCGCCTTTATCCAGAGCATCGGCGATGTGTTCCTGCACTTTGGCTACCGCTTTCTCGTCGATCAGCGGCCCGGTGGTGACGTCAGGCTGCAGACCATCACCGAGGTGCAGTTTGCTCACTGCCTGCTGGAGTTTTTCGGCAAAACGGTCATACACGCCGTCCTGCACGTACAGGCGGTTGGCGCAGACACAGGTTTGGCCAGCGTTACGGAACTTCGATGCCAGTGCGCCTTCCACGGCTTTATCGAGATCGGCATCGTCAAAGACGATAAACGGCGCATTGCCGCCCAGCTCCAGCGACACTTTTTTGATGTCTTTGGCGCACTGCTGCATTAACTGACGGCCAATTTCGGTTGAGCCGGTAAATGACAGCTTGCGTACCAGCGGGTTGCCAGTCAGCTCGTTGCCGACCGCGCTCGCTGAACCGGTCACCACACTGAAAACGCCTGCCGGGATCCCGGCGCGATTGGCAAGCTCTGCCAGCGCCAGTGCGGAGTAGGGGGTCTGGCTGGCCGGTTTAAGCACCATTGTGCAACCAGCCGCCAGCGCCGGACCGGCTTTGCGGGTAATCATCGCCGCGGGGAAGTTCCACGGCGTAATCGCGGCGGTAACGCCGATCGGCTGTTTGATGACGATTAGGCGTTTGTCGGCCTGGTGGCCGGGGATCGTATCGCCATAGATACGTTTGCCCTCTTCGGCAAACCACTCAATAAAGGAAGCGGCATAGGTGATTTCACCTTTGGCTTCTGCCCGCGGTTTACCCTGTTCCAGGGTCATCAGACGGGCGAGATCGTCCTGATGCTCAATCATCAGGTTGAACCAGCGGCGCAGGATGTTGGCCCGCTCTTTGGCGGTCAGCGCACGCCAGGCGGGCAGAGCGCGGTTAGCGGCGTTAATCGCTTCGCGGGTTTCATCTGCCCCCATTTTCGGTACGCTACCTAATTGCTGACCGTTAGCGGGGTTGGTCACCGCGATGGTCTCGCCGCTGTTGGCGTCACGCCAGTTGCCGTCGATCAGTGCCTGCTGGCGAAATAAGGTTGGATCGTTAAGTTGCATAATTGCGTCCTGTCTAAATCGTTTTAACGGGTGAATGCGGCGTGTAATGTTTCCACGCTACGTGCCGCACGCAGCGTGCGTCCGGGATTACTCTGGTTCTCCAGCAGCGCATGAACTTTGCTGACAATATGTGCGCCGATAGGGATCGCCGACGTTGCTGCCGGAGAAGGCGCGTTACAGGTGTGAATTGAGCGTGGCGTGGTGACAAACAGGAAATCGTCGATTAGCTTGCCGTCCGGTGATACAGCCTGTGCCCGCACGCCTGCAGGCCAGGGCTGCAGATCCTTGAGCGTCAGACTCGGGCAGTACTTTTGTACCAGCCGCAGATAACCGCTTTTGCACAGCGAATTTTTCATTTCGCCAAGTCCTGAGCGCAGGTTGTTTTGCAGCACGCGACGAATGCCGGAAGAGCTGAGGATCTCCAGCGTATCGCTGAGCGAGAAGTCGCGTTTACGGTAGCCTTCACGTTTAAATGCCAGTACCGCGTTGGGGCCCACGGTGACGCTGCCGTCAATCATCCGGGTCAGATGAACGCCGAGAAACGGCATCGCCGGGTCGGGGATGGGGTAGATCAGATGGTTGACTATCTGGTTATGTTCTGACGCCAGACGGAAATATTCGCCACGGAACGGACAGATGATAAAGCCGGGTTCAACGCCGAGCATTTTCACTAGTCGGTCCGCCATCAGGCCAGAGCAGCTAATCAGCGTCGCTCCCTCAAATTCCTGACCCTGACGGGTATGTACGACAACGCCCGCAGCGTGCTCTTTTAGCGCGCTGACCTCAGCGTTGTAGATAATCTCACCGCCTTTGGCCTGAAATATCTTCGCCATCGCGGCGGTGACTTCGCGGTAGCTGACGATCCCGCTCGACGGAACAAAAATACCGCCCAGCCCGGTGATGTTGGGTTCACGCTCGCGAAGCTCCTGCGCATTCAGCCATTCGCGCTCAAGGCCGTTAGCGGCGGTGCGATCCCACAGCGCGCGCATGCGCTCCATTTCCAGTTCGGAGGTGGCAACCAGCATTTTTCCGCAGACGTCGTAGCGGATGCCGTTTTGGTCGCAAAAGGCTTTTGTGGCGCGATTTCCGGCCAGGCAAAACTGCGCCTTCAGGCTGCCGGGGGTGTAATAGACCCCGGCATGAATTACGCCGCTGTTGTGGCCCGTCTGGTGACAGGCCGGGCCGGACTCTTTTTCCAGCAGCGCGATTCTGGCGTCAGGATAGACATCAATCAGCTGCATGGCGGTCGACATGCCGATAATGCCGCCGCCAATAATCACAAAATCATACATCCGCTTTATTCCTTCGCGCTTACTGATGGGTCTGGTAGTGGTTTGTCGCGTAAGCGAAATAACCACGCTGGCGCATCAGCTCGCGGCGCAGGTCAGGATGCGAGGTGAAGCGATCGCGACCGTGCAACCAGAACAGGTTGTTGATTAGCAGGAATTTACCGACTGAAACCGGAACGGAAATAATGGCCTTGCTGGTTTCCAACGCATCGGACAAATCGCTCAGCCAGACGCCTTCTTCATAATCTTTTGGCTGGACGAACTGGTCGATGTAGCGCATCACCGGACGGCCTTGCTGGTCAACGTCAAACACCGGATGGAACACTTCCTGGCTGACGTTTTTGCTTGGCGGTGCGGCAAAGCGCATAGCGCGACGCGCCAGCGGGTGGGTAAAGTACTGATCCAGATGTTCCCAGTCGTCGAGGTGCAGCAGCAGCGAGTTACCGCCGGTCATGTTCTGCTCGTCAATCTTCATCATCAGCACATAGTCGGTGATTTCTTCGAGGTAGGTTCCGTCGTTATGCAGCTCCATTACACGGTGCGGCTGGCGCAGATAGCTGTCTGAGTTATCAACGTTTTTCACCACAAAACGGGCATAGTATTGACCGCTCATCGCATCAAAATTGGAGCGCCCGATAAGATGCGCTACCGCCGTCGCCAGCTTGACCATCTCTTCAGCCTGTGCCACATCATCTACGCCAACAGCGTTGATCAGCAGTGCGCCTTCGGCACGATCGAGCAACGTTTTCAGCAGTAAAGGCTGCAACTGATTGCCGCACAGGTCGTCGAGGATCTTGCCCACTTTGAAGCGCAGGAAGGATTTGTATTCCAGTGCCTGCACCGGCCACTGCGCTACGGCTTTCAGAAATTGCTCAGTGGTCTCAGCGGAAAAAGTCAGCTCCAGCAGGCGTGGGGACTGGGCTGATGGTTTCAACGTGAAACCGCTGTAGTGCTGGGCTGGATCATCAGCGTTCGGTTTTACGGCAGTCAGTGCGTTCATCAAATCGTTCCTCTCAGTAGATTGTCAGGGAGATATGGCGCAGCTCGTTTCGTAGCCATAAATTAAAAATATCTACATTTTTGAAAAACGCGCACAGAATGAGCTTGTTTGTTTATTGTTTGTGATCAAAAACAACAATTATTTAACATTATAAAAAGTGAGGTTAAGTGCGGGGAGGAGAAGGGAGGACAGGTAATGTTATTTTAAAACAAAGAGTTAATTATGCTGCCGCTGAGGGTAACTCAACGGCAGCAGCAAAGTCAGTAACCGACTTTATAAATGCGCCCGGTTTGGATGCCTTCCACGCTGCGGCGATAGGCATTGGCAACGGTAGCGGCGGGGACGCTTTCAAAGCCTGGGAAGAAACCATCGTATGCTTCGGCGGATTCACTGAGTACGGTTGGGCTTATCAGGTTAATGCGCTGACCACGACCTAGCTCACAGGCAGCAGCGCGCACAAATCCTTCCAGCCCGGCATTGATCGTTGCCGCATTCGCCCCTTGTGCGATGGGTTCATCGGCGATAATGCCGCTAATTAGCGTAATAGAGCCGCCATCATTGAGGAAATGTTGTCCGGTTAATGCCAGACGTATCTGGCCTAACAGCTTATCCTGTAATCCCTGATTAAAGTCCTCGTCGGTCATTGTCGACAGCGGGCCAAAGAACAGGTTGCCGGTGGCGGAAACGATCGCATCTACCCGACCGACTTTTTCAAACAATGCCCCGACACTCTCCTGCGAGGTGATATCGACCTGGTAATCTCCCTGCGTGCGACCTACGCGGATCACCTCATGTTTACGGCTTAACGTTTCTGTGACTGCGCGCCCCACTGTACCGCTGGCACCAATAATGACGATTTTCATAACCACCTCCAGAATAGTGTGAGCCGCTATTCTTTAATGAAAATGAAATCGGATAAACTGGCTATAAGTTAGATGATTACTAACCAGGAGTTTGTAATATGGATAAGCTGCGCGGCATGGAAACGTTTATCGCCGTGGTGGAGAGCGGAAGCTTTACCTCCGCGGCAACAAGACTCGAGATGTCTGCGGTGATGGTGGGAAAATATATCACCCAACTGGAAGCACAGCTTGGCACGCGTCTGCTGGAGCGCAATACTCGCCGCCAGAGCCTGACCGATGCCGGGCGTGTCTATTTTGAAGAAGCCCGCCGCGTGCTGGAGCAGGTGTCGATAGCTGAGCGTTCGGTAGAGCGTCTGCGGCTGGCCCCTGCGGGGACGCTGCGCATTAGCGCGCCTACTTCTTTTGGCGCTTGCGTTATCTCGCCGCTGGCCGCTGCGTTTTTACAGGCCTGGCCAGAGGTGCGCATTGAACTGGATCTGACCAACCGGATGGTTGATCTGGTGAATGAAGGCGTCGACCTGGCG
This sequence comes from Citrobacter sp. RHBSTW-00986, assembly GCF_013783065.1. Lineage (NCBI taxonomy): Bacteria > Pseudomonadati > Pseudomonadota > Gammaproteobacteria > Enterobacterales > Enterobacteriaceae > Citrobacter > Citrobacter sp. RHBSTW-00986. The sequence continues at coordinate 1,161,647 of NZ_CP056200.1, forward strand.
ATCCGTATTGGCGATATCCATCAGACTGATGTGGTGGCGAAATACCTGTGTCCTTACCGTATGGTGATCTGTGCATCAAAGGATTATCTTGCCCGTCATGGCACGCCCCTTACGCCAGCGGATCTGGTGGATCATCTGTGCCTGTCCCATACCGTGTGGACGGCTCGCAACGAATGGATACTGCCTGGCGTGACGGGTGAAGTCAGATGGAAGCGCGATGCGATCCTGCGCTGTAACGATGGTCATGGCCTGCGTATGGCGGCGGTAGCGGGGGCTGGACTGTTATTACAACCGGAGGTGCTGCTGGCGCAAGAGTTGGCTACCGGGAAACTGATTCGGATACTGGAAAAGTTTACGCCGCAGCCGCGGCCGATTCATCTACTGTGGCGACAAGATTTGCGTCCGCTGCCCAAGCTGACGCGGTTTGTTGAGCACGTACTCAGTGCCGTTCAGGAATTAAGATGAAAATGCCGGATAAGGCGCGTCAGCGCCGCTACCCGGCATATTATTAGCTGATATCCACCTGCGGTTTGCTGTTACGTTTACGAATCAGGCGTAGCACTGGCGGGACCACGATAACCAGTACCGCCATCACCAGCAGCACTTTCGCCACGCCGCTGGCCCACAGAATATCCATATTACCGTTACTGATAGACAGCGCCCGACGGAGGTTCTGCTCCAGCATTTCCCCGAGAACGAAGCCTAAAATCAACGGCGACATCGGGAAGTGCATTTTGCGCAATATGTAGCCCAGCACGCCGAGGGCAACCATCAGCACCAGATCGAAAGTGGTGCTGTGGACGGCATACACGCCCACCGCGGAGACTGCCGCGATAGCCGGTACCAAAAACCACAAGGGGATGGTCAGCATACGGGTAAACAGGCCGATCAACGGGATGTTCATCACCAGCAGCATCACGTTAGCAATCAGCAGCGCCGCAATCAGCCCCCAGACGATGTCCGGCTGTTCGGTGAACATGGCCGGACCCGGGGTGATATTGTACAGCGTCAGCGCGCCCATCATCACCGCCGTGGTGCCGGAGCCCGGTACGCCGAGCGTCAGCATCGGGATAAAGGAGCCACAGGCCGAGGCGTTGTTGGCGGCTTCGGGGGCCGCCACGCCGCGTATATCCCCTTTGCCGAAGCTTTCGCTATTGCCGCTGAGCTTTTTCTCGGTCATATAGGTGATAGCGCTGGCAATGGTTGCGCCCGCGCCGGGCAGGACGCCGACGAAAAAGCCAATCACCGATGAACGCAGGGTTGCGCCAACGCACTGCGCACCTTCTTTGGCGTTAAATAACATGCGGCCCGTTTTACGCACCAGCGTCTGGCCACTGCTGGTATGTTCCAGCATTAACAGTATTTCAGAGACTGAGAACAGCCCAATCACTACCACGATAAACTGCACACCGTCGGAGAGATGAACGCTGTCAAAGGTAAAGCGATAAACCCCGGTATTGGCGTCTACGCCAACGGTCGCAAGGCCGAGACCGATAAGCGCTGCCAGAAATGATTTCAGCGGGTTTTGCGCCATCATGCTGCCGAGGCAGGCAATGGCGAAAACCATTAAGGCAAAGTATTCCGCCGGACCGAAGGCCAGCGACCATTGGGCTAACGCCGGGGCAAACAGAATGATGCCGCCGATAGCGATAAGCGAACCAATGAAAGAGCTGACCGCCGAGATAGAGAGCGCAACGCCGCCGCGGCCTTGCTGCGCCATCGGGTAGCCATCCAGCGCGGTCATAATCGCCGCCGCATCGCCGGGAACATTCAGCAGGATGGAGGAGATACGTCCGCCGTATTCACAACCTATGTAGACCGTAGCCAGCAGGATCAGCGCAGATTCTGCAGGCAGATGCAAAGCGAAGGCCAGAGGCAGGAGGATCGCCACGCCGTTAATGGGTCCAAGACCAGGTAACAGCCCGACAATGGTACCGACAAAACAGCCAATCAGGGCGATGACCAGGTTTTCCGGCGTCATGGCCACCGCGAAACCCTGAGAAAGATAAATCCAGGTATCCATCGTTTCTCCGTTAACCCAGCCAGGCGCCGAGTGGTAAGGTGACGTCAAGCAGTCGGTCAAAGGCATACCACAGCAGAATGCCGAGTACCGCGCCGGAAATACCCGCAGCCGGAATGGTTGCGCCGAACAGCATGCCAATCACCACGGTGAGAATGGCGGTGGCGATGGGAAAACCGAGCCATTCGAAACCCCAGGCGTACATCAACAGAACAATCACCATCGTCAGCAGCTTTTGCAGCACGTGACGGCGGGGCCAACTGATGGTGTCGGGATGGCGCAACAGCAGCGCCACGGCGCATACCAGCATCAGGCTGATAATGCCAAGCGGAAAGGGACGCGGCCCAACCGGCTCATAGCTGTATTCGCTGGTGATTTGCCAGGCCACGAACAGCCCGGCTATGCAGAGCAACAGCCAGATACCTGCAAAAATACGATCGCTCATCATCTTTGCCTCTGCGCTTATTTCGCCAGACCGAAGGCTTTCGCCTGCTCACGGTAATCCGTGACCTGCTTTTTCACGTATTCGTCGAGCTGCTTACCGCTCATGTTGAATTCAAACAGGCCGCGCAGATCGCGCTGCTTTTTAAACTCATCGGTCTGCTGGAGTTTGTTAAAGGCATCAACCCACCACTGATACTCGGCGTCGCTGACTTTTGGTCCAACGTAGAAGCCACGAATGATGGGCCACACGAGGTCGTAACCCTGCTCTTTGGCGGTTGGTACGTTAGCTAACTGGCCTGGCAGACGTTGATCAGAGAACACGGCGAGCACGCGGATTTTGTCGCCGCTAAGATAAGGCACCATCTCGCTGAGATCGCCGGAAACCACCTGGACGTGATTCCCCATCAGCGCGGTGACCGGTTCGCCGCCGCCCTCAAAGGCCACATAGCGCATCTTGTGTGGATCGACGTTGGCTTTTTGCGCCAGCAGCGCCGACTTCATCCAGTCCTGACTACCGATAGAGGCGCCTGCGCCAATGACCACGCTGTTAGGATCTTTCTCCATAGCCGTCAGCAGATCTTTCAGCGTTTTCCAGGGTGAGTCCTGGCGTACGGCAATCATGCCGTAGTCAGTGCCCACGCTTGCCAGCCAGCGGACATCATCAACGCCGTAGCGACCAAACTTCCCTTGTGACAGGTTCAGCAGCGAGCCGCCGGAGAATGCCACTACGGTACCCGCTTCAGCCGGACGTTGCGCGACGATCGCGTTATAGGCCACGGCGCCAACGCCACCGGGCATGTAGGTTACGCGCATTGGTTTTTCGATAGCGCCGGTTTCCATCATGCTCACTTGAATCAACTTACAGGTGAGATCGAAACCACCGCCAGGTTTAGCAGGGGCGATACATTCTGTGCGCGATGGCGCTTGTTCAGCCAGAACAGAGGTACTCATCAGTAAAATGCTTGCAGTAAGGGTACGAAGTAACTGTTTTTTCATTGTTTATCCTCACGCCGGAAAACCGGATTTTCGGGTACGGAAGAAGATTTTTGTGATTATGTGAGCCGATGTGTAGCAGTTCGGTTGCATGATTGTTAAAACATTAACCTTTCAATTCCCTTTCAATGCGGCAGAAACTTTACAGGATGTGATATGCGTCTCTTATTAGCGGAAGATAACCGTGAGTTAGCTCACTGGCTGGAGAAAGCGCTGGTGCAAAACGGTTTTGCCGTCGACTGCGTTTTTGATGGCCTGGCGGCCGACCATCTTTTACATAGCGAAACGTACGCGCTGGCGGTGCTGGATATCAATATGCCGGGACTGGATGGTCTTGACGTCGTTCAGCGCCTGCGCAAACGCGGGCAGACGCTTCCTGTGCTGCTGCTGACGGCGCGCAGCGCGGTGGCCGATCGGGTGAAAGGATTGAACGTCGGGGCCGATGATTATCTGGCAAAACCGTTTGAAATCGAGGAGCTGGATGCGCGGCTGAGGGCTTTGCTACGCCGCAGCGCGGGGCAGGTGCAGGGCATACAGCAACTGGGTGAACTGGCGTTTCACGATGAGGGCTATTTTCTGTTGCAGGGGCAGCCGCTGGCGCTCACGCCCCGCGAACAGGCATTGCTGACGGTGCTGATGTACCGTCGATTGCGACCGGTTTCGCGTCAGCAGTTGTTTGAACAGGTCTTCAGTCTAAACGATGAGGTCAGCCCCGAAAGCATTGAATTGTACATCCATCGTCTGCGTAAAAAGCTACAGGGAAGCGATGTGCGCATCGCCACGCTGCGCGGGCTGGGCTATGTGCTGGAGCGTAGCGATGAAGTGGGTTAAACCCCAATCGTTGTACCTGCAACTGCTGATGTTTCTGGGTTTGCCGCTCATGTTGTTGTGGGGGTTGTCGGCATTTAACAGCTATGTCAGCGCGCTACAGGCGGCGACGCAGGCGTATGACCGGACGCTGCTCTCGTCTGCCAGAACCGTCTCCGAGCGACTGGTGGTGCACAACAAACAGCTGGAAGTGAATGTGCCGTGGGTGGTGCTGGACAGCTTTGAGCTGAATATGAACGACAGGTTGTATTACAAGGTGGTCGATCCGGCGGGGAAGGTTATCTCAGGTTATGACGATTTACCTGCGATGCCGCCTGCGACATCGCGTACGCGGCTTTATCCGGCGCTGGCGTGGTTTTATCACACTGAATATCGCGGTGAGGCAATTCGCGTGGCGCGGCTGCTGCAGCCCGTCAACGAGGGCGGCATTATCGGCATGGCCGAGATTTATGTCGCCGAAACGCTGCAATCGCGACGTTACCTGGCGCGACAGCTGCTGTTTTCCTCGTGGGTTTCGCAAGGGCTGCTGGTGCTGCTCACGCTGGTGCTGGTCGGCTGGCTGCTGCGTCGGGTGTTACGCCCGATGCGCCAGCTGTCATCACTGATGGTGCGTCGCGAGCCTGGGCTGCTGACGCCGCTGCCGGAGCTGCTGCCGTGGTCGGAAACCCGTCTGTTGATTGTGGCATTCAACCGTTATCTGGACCGACTTCGCGGCCTGATCTCTCGCCAGGAACGCTTCAGCGCGGATGCTTCCCATCAGCTTAAAACGCCGCTGGCGGTGCTAAAAACTCAGGCGGCGGTGGCCCTCGCCAGCCAGCAGCCGCAGCAATGGTACGAGAGTCTGCAAGCCATGAGCTCCACGCTGGACAACACCATTCAACTGACGGAAAGGCTGTTACAGCTGTCGGCTGTGAAGCGCAAAGAGCAAGGAGAAAGGCACTTCTCGCCGGTTAATTTGTATGAGGTGGTGCAAAGCAGTTGTTTCACGCGACTGGCGCAGGCGCGCAGTAAAGGGATCGATCTGGGCTATGAAGGGGAACAGAATGCGGTGTGGATTGAGGGTGATGAAGTCCTGCTTGGCGAACTGTGCGGGAATCTGCTGGATAACGCACTGAAATACACGCCGCCGCATGGTGTGGTAACCGCCCGTCTGCTGCGAAAAGGAGAGGCGGTGGTGCTGGTGGTTGAAGATAGCGGGCCGGGTATCGATGAGCAGATGGTGCACCAGGCGCTGCTACCGTTTCATCGCCTTGATAACGTCGGTAATGTCCCTGGCGCCGGGATAGGCCTGGCGCTGGTCAACGACATTGCTCGTCTGCACCGCACGCACCCTCAGCTATCACGGAGTGAAACATTAGGCGGGTTAAGCGTACGACTGCGGTTTTTATGCCTGGTGCGAGACGCGCAGGACGATCAGCATCGTCCTGCGCCTGTTATTTAAAGGTCACCGTCGCATTGACAGGGATACTAAATGTGCCGGGTTGGGGAGGATTCTTCAGCCAGAACAGGGTTGCCATGAACTCTTTGCGTCGGCTGTCGCTCTGGTTGGTAAACGCGCTGCTGGCAAAATCGATACGGTTGCCGCTGATAATGTCCCCGGAGCCGGGGTGTGCAGCATCCTGGAGCGTAACGCCGATATCTGGCGTACCCTGACCGGTAAAAACTACGCCGCTGTTGCTTGTGGTGCCGGTAAACGTTACCGCGTAGTTGATGCCGCGACATTCATGCTTCCCGGCGGCTTCTGCGGCAATAACGGCAAACTGTTTACTGTGGCTGTTATCTTTTCCCACTTTTGCTTCGGTAATGCTGATCCTGCCAAACTCGACGGTATCCGTTCCTTTGTCAGAGCTGATAGAGACGATCGGTTCGCAGTTGATATAACTGATGTTATTCAGGCCATTAAGCGCGGGGCCAAAGTTTTTTGCCGGATTGCTGGTGGAGCAATGCGAACCGCAGGCGTTAATGCTGCCAATACCGTCGACGACGAAAACTTTGTTGATGGTGCGACCGGCCAGCGCAGGCAAAGGATCCGGGAGTTTTCCGGTAGCGACCAGACTGAGGTTAAAGGTGAAAGAAAATGTTTGTGGGCGCGCCTGGCAGTCACTGGCATGGCTGTGGTTATTACTGCTGCAGTAGTTGTCTGAACGTGTTCGGGGCAACGTTGCCTGATATTGGGTGGTGACGGCCTGGGCGCTTTGATCGTAGGGGCGACCATCAATGCTCACCACCAGTTTCATATTGGTTCCCTGCAGAAAATGCGCAAACTCATGATCAGGGTCGATGTAGATTCTGGCGGCTTCGCCGTGGGGCATATAGTCTGTGTCGCGGCAAGTGACGCTAACGGTTTGCGGATTGGACACCCAAACGGTGTCCCCAGCGGTGGTACTGTGGCTGATTTTAATGGGATCAACGTGTACGGAGACGCTGTTTGCTGTACAGGTAACCGCATAGCTTGCACTACTGAATATCGGCAAACAAAGCAGCACCACAAGTTTAACTATTTTTAACGGATTCATTGATTGCACCTTACGAGCCGACGCACTGGGCGGTAATTTGTGTATATCCGATTTTCTTCACCGGCTGGTTATGGTTATCCGGCATTTGAATAAAGCAGTGTTCATTTGCGTGGGAGCCCCAGCGCACTTCCAGGCGAGAATTGTCCTCCACGCCGCTGGCATACAGTGCGCCATGCATACCGACCAGACCGTGGCTACGACCTTTCGTATCTCGTACGTTCGCGCCGACCGGGGGGGCAATATTGCCGGGCATGACGGCATTGACCAGATAGTTGCGGCCGCTGAAGGTTTCAAACACCACTTTGCCGATGGCTTTCTCTGTTGGAACAATTTTTTTCTGTGCCTGCGGAATATCCAGCCCGGCACCAATATCAGCGGTATTCAGACTCACCACGTTGTAATGCCATGCGTCTGCTGCGGTAAGGACCGCATAGCCGTTACCGTCAATGGCCACGCCATTTTGTTGCTGAATATGGACACCGTCGGCATTTTTGGCCTCGACCAACACCATGGTATCGCCAGGAGAGTGCATGAGCGTCACGCCGCCTGCGTGCAGCATTGCCCCGCCGCTGATGCCCATATTCATATTCTGGTAGTTGCGTCCTGCGCTGTAGCCCCCCTGAACATTCATCTTGTCACCTTGCCAGGCGGCGTTAACCCCGGCAGAGGAATCCTGTCGATCGGTGGTACTGCCCTGAACGCCCCAGCTCAGACGATCGTCAAATGCTGTATTGCTGTAGCTGGTGGAGTAGCTGTCGCCATTCTGCTGGCTATGCATGATGTTGGTGGAGACAAAGCCGCGGCTATCCATGAAATCGAATGGAATGGAAAGCGTCAGGTTGATACTGCGGTCCTGGTAGTCGTACTGGTTACGGGTATCCTGTACATAAACGCTCCAGTTGATTTTCCCCAGTGTATCGTTGTAACCCAGCTGTATCGTGCGGTCGTGACTCCCGTTGTGCCAGTAGTTTTGCTGGCTGGCGCTGACGTAAAGAGAGGCGTTATCCCACAAACGCTGGTTAACAGAGACCTCAAAACGTTGGCGGCGATTATTGTAGTTAGTGGTGTAGTAATGCTTTTTGTTGTGCTCTTCGCCAGGAAAACGCAGCTGTTGATTCGGGTCGTCATAGGCGATGTCGTAATAGCCCGAGGACCAACTGTTATGCTCGTTAATGGTGTCGCTAAAGCTGTAATAACCGGAGGTATTGTAGCGGTAGCCAACCAGACGGAAATCCGTACCGTACTGGTTCAGCGATTTGGAGTATAAGAAACGGTAACTTTGTCCTGTGGACGCATCTCCACTGGCAAGCTGCGCTCTGGCGGTAGTGATATCGAAAGAGATCGCGCCGAACTGGTGCAGATCCTGCGCGATCCCGGTGGCAATCGCATTATAGCTTTCTGCGGTCAGGAAACCACCGTACAACGTGGAGCCAAAGCTGAGACCATAACTCAATGTGCCTTGAACAAAGCGGGGCCGCCAACCGCCGCTGTAACCGTCGCGGTATTCCCCTGCCGTAAACTGAAAGCGGTTGTTACCTGCACGCAGCATGTTCGGTACCGCCGAATAAGGCACACTGAAATTACGCCGACTGCCATCGGCTTCAATAACGCTAACGTTCAGGTCGCCGCTTTGGTTGCTGGGGTTAATATCGTCAATGTCAAACGCGCCTGGCGCGACGTTTTTACTGTAAATCAGATAGCCATTTTGACGGATTTCGATTGTGGCATTGCTATTGGCGACGCCGCGAACGACTGGCGCAAAATCGCGTTGGCTATCAGGCAACATGTTTTCATCGCTGGTGAGTTGTGCCCCGGTAAACTGGATGCTGTCAAATACATCGTCGTCAGTATATGTTTGCCCGAAGCGCAAGCGGCTACGCAGCGCAATAATATTACGTTCCACCCACGTGGAAACCGCCTGCCATTGACGGCCTGAACCGCTGGCATAGCTGAAAGTAGACTGGTTACGAAAATGCCATCCCGCCAGGTTTATACCGTTGGCAAAACTGGCAAAAACAGAGTCATGATCCTGGCCCTGTTCAATCAGGTGCGTCGTATTGGCGTTGTAGCCGACAAAAGCGGCATTAATCCCATCGTCATAGGCCGATTCAGGCACGGCGTCATGCGCAGTCGAAAGCAGAAAAGCTTCTGGCACTGAAATATCAATGCGCTGGTAGTTTGCATCTGCCGTCAGGCGGCTGTTTGCGATCAGCGCCGTGAGCTCCACGCAGGTATCGGCGTTACCTTCGGGGATTTTAATCCCGTATTTGCGCAGATCGTCCGCGCTCAGGCAAGGTTGCGGCTTGCCTTGTGGTTTACGTCTTTTAAAGTCAACATTGCGCGTTTCGACGAAGCTATGGTCAAGATATATATCGTATTCAAACGTGCCTTCGCTAAGTCCGTCATTACGGGCTATTTGCACTACGGAGGTAATATTTTGCGTACCATGTACAAAACGGGTATTAAACTGCGGTGTGCTGCTGGCGTATGCAGGTATGCACACGGCCAGCGTTGACAGCGTAAAGAGGGTGTACCGTTGCGGGTGCTTATTTTTTTTCATCATGTGCAACCCTAACTTAATTGCAAGATACCGGGACGTTATTAACCGCGTTAGTGCCGCCATAATCATCTACCCAGCTAAAACCGATATGGCTGACTTTTTGCTGTGACAACGCAAACGTGCGTTCGCCATGCGGATTAACCATGTCGGCATCGATGTTTTGGCCGTTAATATGTAATTGCGTCAGGGAGATATGTAACGGCGTCGCATTGACCGCCCGCAAAGTATGACCGTGGCACTGCCACTGTAATTTCTCAACGGCTTCAGGTAGCGTCATATTCAGCCCAGCAGGGCGATAAAATAGTTTGATGCGAATACGCTGCGCCAGCTGTAAGGTATTTTCTTCATTCTCGATGGTGGGGATTTCCTGCACATTAATCCACACTACAGATTCAACATCCTCAGGAAAGCCGTTGCCCTGATAAATAGCTCGCAACACGGCTGATTTATGGCCATCAAGTTTCAGGATCGGGGGCGTAATTAACATTGGCAGATTGGCTGGTGTCTCATCCGGATTACCATTATCCAGCCACGTCTGTACCATATATGGCTTGTCTGTATTATTATTGACGTCAAACATCGCCGCTTTATCGTTCTCATTATAAATAACGCGCGTTTGACCCAAATTAATTGCGCTGTGAGCGGTGCTAACCACACACAGCAACAGGTAAAAGAATATTTTATTCATCAGGTGCACTTTCCAGGTTCAGGGAAGAGTGCCATCCATAGCAATCAACGTCCGTTATTTATAAATGACGGTGTAATTCATATCCGCAGTGATCGTGCCAGCCGCAGGCAGCGTTGCGCCAATTTGCTGATATTTGGCGACCAGATCGATTTGTGCATCGCCATTATGATCTGGTGTTAATATCACCTCATTACTACCTGAAGCGAAATTAAGGGCATGACCCGCTTGATCCACTTCGATGCCAACATCGGTGGCAGGAGTCGAACCACGAGTCGCTTGCAGAAGTGCTGCGTTACTGCCAGGGGTTTTACCGGTAAAGACCACCACATAGCCGCTTCCTCCAGTTACCCCACTACAGCCGCTAAATTGCAACGTAAACGGAGTATTACCGGTGCTAGAGCCCGCGCCGCTAAATAGCTGGTTGGTAACTTGTGGCAATGCCACTGTTTTACCTGACTGGTTTGCTGTGCTCACCACGCAGGTACTGGCAACAATTTCACCGGTAAAATGGACCGTCGCGGTGGCTTTAGAACCTGTTGCGGCAGTGGTAACGTAATTCGCTGCTGCGCCAGCATTAGCGGCAAACAAAGCGACCAGTACACTGCTGGTAAGTGCAGTTTTCATCATCATAACTCCGTTAAATTTATTATTTACCCAGAAAAGTACTTGTCAGAGGCACAGATTCAGCTGGAGTTCATCAACGTCAAAAAATGATGTAGGACTTCATTTGAAAGAAATGATTAACGTGCGTAAATTGCTCAACAAGTAATCCGGCGCGGATATTATTTATTTGCGAAAAATAAGTAAACAAAATTTTTTGGCATCATTGAATGGCTTTGGGATGGTTTTTTATATATATCTTAACAAAAGTGTATACATTGTTATCAATAATTCGTTGTGTCGATTTACGCTGCTTTTAACAAAATTTTAATGCTGTCATTTATTCACTTCTATTTATTTTAAATTGATGTGTTGGTAAGCGCTGTAAACTCTGATGTTAAAGGTGTGTTCATGCAGAATGTTGACATTAGTAATATGTAACACGCATTTTCTCAATGATTGGCTATCGTTTTAATTTAAGCCATGCTTGCCGCTTCTACTCATCGGAGTTGCTACAATTATTTAAACTAAATTTTTTTACTATTCGTTTTTTTTTTGAAATTTGAGCGTGAAAATGAAAGCAATCGCAGACTCTTCGTAAAATACCTTATTTATAATAAGGTTGCTAATCATTGCGTTGTAAATGTGTTACTAAGTTATTTTTATGGTGGGAATTATAAATACACTTATTGATTTTTTCTTGTCGCTCTCCAGGACTCTCATCACTGAGCGTAGCGCAACGAGGTTTGGACAAAGTATTGCTTTTTGTAAGGTTAACCCGTTGTCAGGCGCTCATCATGTGATTCTACCCGCTGGTAGCTTATGAATTGTGATCTGTCAATGACGTTTATGTTGCAATTAATCATGTTTTTTAAGGATGAAATTAAAAAATATTACCAATAAATAATCATCTAAATCATTGGGTTGCATTTGTATGGTGCGAAACCCATCACATTGTATTACATTGTTTTTTACATTTACTGACAGTGTGCCATTGCGTTTTTAAGACTTGTGATATAATTAGCAACATAAATGAGAAAAAAACAATTAAAGATCAATAAATAATGGGCTGAGATATGCTTAAAAAATCGCTAAAGATTAGCAGCCAGGGATATCCAGTCTTTTTAAAGCTGGTCGATTTCATTGTAATCAATGCGACGTTAATTTTTAGCGCCCATCTGTTAGGTCTGGCGCCATTTAACACCATTGTAGATTCAATCTGTCAATGCAACACCCCTTTCAATTATCTCTTTCGGTGTTTTGAACTTCAGTGTCTTTCTCGGTCTGTTGTTTAGCTGAGCAGCAACCAGATCTAGTTCATGTTGAGTATATTGGGCAAGACATGTCTTTTTAGGAAAGTACTGCCGAATTAGCCCATTTGTGTTCTCATTTGTTCCCCGCTGCCAAGGACTCTGAGGATCGCAGAAGTAAACTTTAACGCCGGTGCTGACAGTAAATTCTAGATGTCTGGCCAGTTCCATTCCTCTGTCCCATGTCAGTGATTTTCTGAGTTCTGACGGTAAACTCAGGAATTTGTCGGTAAGAGCCTGATTTACTGAGACAGAATCTTTGCCCCTGAGTCTAAGGATGATCGTATAACGTGATTTTCGGTCTACAAGTGTGGCTATATGAGAGTTTTTTGTACCTGAGACTAAATCGCCCTCCCAATGCCCCAGAGAGCGTCTGTTATCGATATTTCGGGAACGTTCGTGAATTGGTGTTCCGTTCACTATGTTAATCGTACCTCTTTCGCCTTTGCGGGTATGACGCCTGCCATGGCGAAGGCTATGCGACCGTCGCAGATGCTGTATATTCAGGTGGTGTAGCGCTTCACGGCTACGAAAGTACAGCGTTTTATAAATTGTCTCAGGTGATATTCGCAGCGTTTTTTGACGTGGTTTTGTTCGCCTTAACCATCCTGATATTTGCTCTGGAGACCATTTCATCTCCAGCTTTTCCAGAACAAGCTTTCGCAATGGCAAATTTTGATCCAGTAAGCACGGTTTTGGCCTTTTCGCCATTCTGTTGGCTCGGTTATTAGCATCAACAGCTTTGTAATAGCGTCTGCCCCGATTACGCTGAACTTCACGTGAGATCGTCGAAGGACTGCGATTCAGCGCAGTAGCTATCGCACGAATGCTCATTTTGGCTGACAAACCAGCTCGTATCTCCTCGCGCTCAGACAGTGTCAGGTGAGCTACAGCCCGCTTACGCTCATGGGGTTTTATGCCGCCAGTATCCCTTAACATAGTGAAGATCGTTCCGGGTTTTGAACCCAGGATATTCGCTATTTCACTGAAGCCTGTTCCGTTCTTCCATAGTTCAAAAACAGAGGCTTTTTCCTCTGCTGTAAATGTTCGTCTCATTCAAAAAACCTCCGCAACCCCATGTTTTCACATAACTGTTGCGTTGACCAATTGAATCTACAATTGCCATTCTGAGTATTCTCTTCTCAGTCTTTTTCTTACTGTTTGCTGAATACATTAAAATGTATCAACAAAAGATTAAGACGATCGGTTTACGTAATCAAAAACGGTTGGTTTTTTGTACGCTACTGGCGATTTTTCTGAACGAACTGGTCAGCATGACGGTGGCTGAACCCGAGTCTCTCGGCTACTTAGACAAACTGCCTTCCCCCTTTTATTCAGCGATTATTTACTGGTACTTCATCCCATTACCTTTTCTTTATTACATTCGCTTTTTCATTTTTAAATATTCAACGAAAAAGAGTATGCGCGTGGCGATTATTGGTCTGACCGACAATGGCCTGGCGGCAGAAAACGCGTTAATGGATGAATACGCTAATATCACATTAGATCTGGCTTTTTATGATGAGCGCGCCTTATCCCGCTGTGGCGATATCGTCGATAAGGTTAAAAGCCCCTTTCGTGGGCCGGTGATCAATCTGGTTGAGGAAGCCCGGCAGGGAAATATAGACGAAATCTACATCGCTTTACCGATGGTAGCTTTACAACGCATTCGTCATTTTTTGGCGATGATGTCAGACACCACCGTAGATACGTATATTGTTCCTGACTTCCACACCTACAGTAACAACATGTCCAAGCTGCGCTCCATTCACAACCTGCAAACTATTGGCATTTTTAGTTCGCCGTTCGAAGGGGCGGGTTCGTTTATCAAGCGGGCGGAAGATTTGGTGCTTGGTAGCATCATTATGGTGATGATTTCTTCGCTGATGTTGGCCATTGCCATTGGAATCAAACTCACTTCCCGCGGGCCAGTCTTTTTCAAACAAGACCGGTATGGTCTTAGCGGGCAAAAAATTAAGGTCTGGAAGTTTCGCTCGATGCGCGTTATGGAGAACGCCGATACGGTTATTCAGGCCACTAAAAACGATCCACGAGTAACCAAGTTTGGTAGTTTCTTACGCCGTACCTCACTGGATGAACTACCGCAATTTATCAATGTATTGCAGGGAAGTATGTCGATTGTCGGTCCCAGACCTCATGCGGTTACGCATAATGAGCAGTACCGTAAACAGGTCGAAAATTACATGATCCGCCATAAAGTTAAGCCTGGGATCACCGGGCTTGCGCAGATCAACGGTTTCCGCGGGGAAATCGATGCGCTTTATAAGATGGAAAAAAGGGTTCAGTACGATATTGAGTACATTCAAAACTGGTCTTTATGGTTGGATATAAAAATTATTATTAAAACTATTTTTAAAGGATTTATCGGTAAGAATGCATACTAAATTACTCGTGATTACCGGAATCGTGATATCGCAGCCCGTATGGGCTGATTTAACACCGAAATCACACATTGGCTTTGCGGGGATCGACTTCCAGGGCAAGGTCGCTGTGGACTATGGTTATAATGATAACGTGTCTTATCAGCCACATAGCAGAGATGCTATCGGTTCCTCGTTTCAGAGCGCAGCGCCCGTTTTGAGTATGATCGGAGAGCGCGGTCAGGATAAGTATTTACTGATGTACTCCGGTGATTATCGTAACTACTCAAGCGATTCCGCTGATAACTATAACGATCATTTTTTCCGTTTTAACGGTGCCTGGCGCTATGGGCTCAAGCACGGCTTAACACTCAATCTGGAGGATACGCTTGGGCACGAATCCCGCGGTCGAGGGATCACTGAGGGGTTTCTACCGGGTCAATTCGAGCAGTATGGGATTAAATCTCCGCTGACGACGAATTTTATTAACAGTGAATTGCGCTACAGCTTTGGCGCGCCGGATGGGCGCGGGAAAGCGGAACTGGCGTTGTTATACAAAAAACTGACGTTCGGCAATACGTCTGACGCCCAGGAGAGTAGTGAAGATTTCTACAATTACATTCAGGAACAGGAATGGCACGAAAATAGCCTGGTGGCAGAAATTTTTGACCAATACACATCCAGAACGCGTTTTCGCTATAGCTTTATTACTAACCAGCGTCACTATGATAACAACTCAGAAAAAGACACTAATGAGTATTATTTACTGTATGGCCTGAAGTCACAGTTGACGGGAAAAACCAATGTCGACATGAATATTTCATGGTTGTACAAGACATTTGAAAACAACGCAAACTCGCATGATTTTAATGGTCTAAACTGGGATATAAAAGGGGAGTGGAAGCCGTTACAGCAGTCTGTTTTCACGGTGCACTCAGCGCAAAGCATTAAAGACCCATCGGAAGTTGGGGGATATATTTTAGTCACCCAGTATGGTCTTTCTTACCAGCACTTCTGGTTAGGCAACCGTTTCTCTACCTTGCTGGATTACTCATACACTTCAGAAGACTATAAAAAACAGAATAAAGATCGGCATGATAAAGATGGGGTATTTAGCGTAACCATGAGCTATGACTACACACCGTCGGTCAATTTTGAGATTAAATATCAAATAGATACGTTGAATTCGAATAAGGATACTGATTCGTTTTATATCGGTCCCAACGACAATCAGGAAGTCATCAGAACGTTGGGTTATGATAATTCTATGATTATGCTTAAAGCTAAGGTTCAGATCTAAAATGAAAATAATAGAACTGTGCGCGGTTTTGCTATTCAGTATCCTGATGGTCGGATGCACAACGTCCAGCCCGAGATTAATGGACGATCCTGCTACTGTTCAGCAGGATTACCGACTTGGGGCAGGGGATACTGTCAATATCGCTGTTCATGGTCAACCCGATATGACGATGCGGTTTATTTTGGATAAGAGTGGGGAGATTAATTTCCCGTTTGTTGGTGCTCTTATATTAAAAGATAAAACTGTTGAACAGGTGACTAACGAATTAACTCAACGCCTGACTGGAGATTATTTTACTACTCCGATGGTGACGGTGAGTATTGCCGAGTTCCGTAAATACTATGTTTCTGGCGAGGTGAAAAGTCCGAATGGATTCGCTTATGAGCCAGGACTTACCGTCGAGAAATCTATTGCGCAGGCGGGGGGATTTACAGATCGTGCTGACCGTCAAGATATCAACATTCGCCTGTCAGGTAGCAATCAGCTGCTTGAGAATGTTGATTTAACGCACTCTGTTCATCCTGGGGATGTCGTGATTATTGGCATGGGGTTCTTCTGACGATGAAACTATCAATAGTGGAAAACGGCAAAAAACGAGAAAGCACTGTTGAATTCTCCCGCTTTGCCAAAGCGCTGAAAAAGAACGCCTGGAAAATCGCGCTGGCCGGTATCGTTGCCGGGGTCGTGGCTTATCCGTTAATCAGCATGATGTCCTCAAAGTATGTATCAACGGCGACGGTGCTGATTAAGGCGCAGGCCGATAACGTTTCTCCGTTCCCACAGGTTGATGGTTTCGATTCAACGCGCAGTGGTTACTACGAAACGCAATATGCGTTGATGCATTCACGAATTGTGCTCGAGCAAGCCGTTCGCGATATGAAGCTGGATGAAAATCCGGCATTTACCGGGGAAAAAGCCGATGCTCAGGGCGCTGATAGCAGTGAAAGTCGGCAACTGAGAATGGAGCTGGCGCTGAAAACGTTGTCGAAAAACCTGAATGTCATCGGTATTCGGACAACGAACCTCGCCTCTATTACCTATGAATCGACTTCGCCCCAGGTTGCGGCTGATATCGCCAACGGCGTCGCGCAGGCTTTCATCAACTATACGCTGGAGCAAAAGCGTCAGAAAGTAGAGAAAGCCCGCGAACTGAATTATGAAAAAATGGAAGAGATTCAGAAGTCGATAGCGAAGCAAAAAGAAGAGATGGAAAGCTATCTGAAAAATGCCGGGCTGTTGACCTTTCGCGGTATCGATGGTTTTGAAACCGAGCAGTTAAGTATCGTGACCAATCGTCTGGCCGACGCGACCCAACGTCGTGTTGCCGCTGAATCCGTTTATAACGAAGTGAATGGCGCAGGGAAGTCCGCCGAAAGCGTTATCTCGCTGCCTTCGGTCTCTAACCACGCTCAGATTCAGGATCTGCGCATTGCGCTGATTCAGGCGCAGCGTACGTTGTCTGAACTGCGCAAAGTTTATGGGCCAAAAAACCCCGCCATTTTAAAAGCAGAGGCCGATGTTCAGTCGATCCAAAGCCAAACCGGACGGGTGTTGGGTGAGCTGAAAGTCGGCTTACGTCAGCAATATCTGGCGGCGCTGGCGGATGAAAAGAACTATCAGCAACAGGTGGAACAGCAGAAAGAGATCTTCCAGAAAATGGCGTCAAAACGGGATGCCTGGAACGGCCAAAAACTGTCGTTAGATAAAATGGAAGACCTGTATAAATCGCTCTATCAGCGTACTCAGGAGTTGTCGCTGTCCGGCGTGAATGCCGATGCGGTGTTATACGATCCCGCAGTTCCCGCATTAAAACCGGCGAAGCCGAATAAATCACTGCTGTTGGTGATGGTGGTCATGCTGGTGGTCGTGTTCAGCATCATGTATTTCATTGTCAAAGCGGCGATGGATAACTCAATCGCCAGCCTGAGTCGCATGAAAAAGCGCCTCAACGTTACCCCGTTGGGCGAAATCCGTCGTTTTAGTGGAACCTCAGGGCGTGCGCAAGTGCGGGACATGATCCTGAAGAACCCGCTGAATGCCGATATTGTGCACGGTATCCGTACCCGGATTATGCTGGATAATCGTCCATTACAGACGCTCGCCGTGGCATCGACGGAACACGGTGATGGGCGTTCTTTGTTGGCGAATCTGTTAGCGAACTCCTTTAGTTTTGACCAGAAAACGCTGCTTATTGATGCGGATTTCTTTAATACGGGCGGGCTTTCTTCTGAACTGGCATCAGCCACATCCGCAGGCCTGGCTGAGCTGCTGCGCGGAGAGACTCAGCTTGAACAGGCGCGGATCACGCTCAGTGATAATCTCGACTTTATTGCGCACGGCAAGAGCACCATCTCTTCTTTACTGATGTTGTCGTCGGAGCACGTTGAACCCTTAATGCGCGAACTGAAATCGCATTATCAGCGCATCATTATTGATGTTGCTGCTGTGAATCAGAGTCAGGATGTTCAACTGATCAAACGTGCCGTCGATGGGGTTGTTTTCATAGTGAAAGCCGGGGTGGAGTCGGCGGGACACATCGCCAGCGCGCTGGATAAGATTGAGGAAAATAACGGCGTGGTGATTGGCGCGGTGCTCAATGCGGTTGAAGAAAAAGATCTTGAAACCCAGGAGGGTCTGCGTTCACTTAACTTCAGTACCGATCAACTGATGACGACGCCAGGCCGGGTATGAGTCTACTGAAGAGCGCTTCCACGATAGCTGGTTCATCAGTCATCTCGCAGTTGATTGGTGCGCTGTCTATCTGGTTGATTTCGCACAAGTATGATATGGCTGAGGTGGGGCTTTACGCGCTCAATTACAGCATCGCCGTGGTGGGCGCGCAGGTGTGTACCTTTGCATCGCAGCTTTTAATTCCAAAACAGCACGACGACGAACTGGTACAGAACGTCGTATTTTGCCTGATCCAAAGCACGATCATTGCCTTACCGTACGCCGTACTGACAGCGTGGCTGTTTCACCAGAACATCCTGTTCCTCTATTTGCTGACGCTGGCGACGGCGTGGGTTTTAATCTCGGAAAACCTGTCGCTGCGCACGGCCAATTTTCGTTTTCTGATTTTCCAGCGCATCTCTGTCTCTGTGGTGGTATTACTTTCGGTTCTGGTTACGCATCAGGTGCAACTGTTTTATTGGTCATGGGCCTGCGCGACGATGGTGCTGACCATAAGCTGTATTTTGCATTCGTTTGATATTCGTTCCGTGGCGGCCAGACATTTGCGACCTGCCAGTAACTGGCATTTTTTCAAACAAAATATCCATCACATTACCAAAGTCGGTAGTGCGGAAGTGCTGGCGATGGCCAGCAGCAATTTGCCGATTATGTTGATTAACTTTTGGTTCTCGGCGCTGACGGCAGGTTATTTTTCCGTGGTTAGCCGCTTTTGCCTGGCGCCGGTGGTGATCATCGGCAACGCAGTGCGCAATACTATTTTTTCCAAGTGGTCTATCGACTTCAGAAATAACACCTTTAATTATCATGAATATACCAGGGTGCGGATGCTACTGTTGGTTCTGGGGGTTATCTGTACTCTCGGGGTGTTTATTTTCTATCCAATAGTGATGCGTCTGGGCTTTAGCGAAGACTGGATTAACTCCATTGAGACGTCGCGCTACATGTTGCCCTATTTGTTCCCGGCGCTGGCGATAAGCCCTCTGACGGTGATTGAGCTTATTTTTGGTTCCCACCGCTATTTTCTGCGTATCCAACTGGAACAGCTGGCGATTGTGTTATTCGCATTTGTCGTCATTCCCTATTTTCATAAAGATTATGCCACGTCGGTTATCCTGTTTTCTTCACTGACATTTATTCGCTACGCCTTCATTTATCTGAAAATGAATAAGCGAGCCAATCTTCTGAAAGATAAGCCGGTGATACTATGACGCTGAATACCGGATACTATTTACAGGTTTTTAGCTTTGTCACGCTGATCCTGTGTGGCCTGGTGCAATACTTTACCGGCATGCAGTCGGTGCTGTGGATCCCCTTTTTCCTGACCCTGTTGATGGTGGGATTATTGGTGATGCAGACGCGTGATGGCTCGCTGCAGCTGGATGCGCAGGAGACGATTGTCCTGGCATTGTATTTTTCGTTCCTGATACTGGCCGGAACATCGACGCTGATTCAGGGTGGGATCACCGTCGCGATTGTGGCATTTAAAAATGAAATCGCATTGTCACTGGTGATGATCTGTTTGCTGCTGGGATTTTGCCGGGAGTCGCAGATTTACCGTGCAACGCGCTATCTGTACTGGGTGTTTTACGCGCAAATCCCGGTAATGATTTATCAGGTTTTGCTGGTCGTTCCCCAGCGCGTTGCAGTGCGTGGCGAAGATGAGAAATGGGACTCCGTGGTTGGTACGTTTGGCGGTGACCCCATGGGGGGCGGTAACACTGCTGCGATGGGCCTGTTTTGCCTGTTGATTATGTTGTTAAAAGTCTCTGAGTATAAGCACGGGTTGACCTCGTTCAAGTCCATGGCGTTGCACATTGTTCTTGGAATCGGGCTATGTATTATTGGTGAAGTGAAGTTCGTCATTCTGCTGTCACCTCTGTTCCTTGCGTGGGTGTGGACCTCACCGAGCTACGTCAATGACGTCAGTAAGGTTAATCTGAAAACGCTGTTGGTTATTGTGGCGGGCATGTTGCTGCTTATTAGCCTGTCGATAGTGATCCTCGCGTACTATTATTCTTCCGCGTTTGGCGGCGATCCGTCGAAAAGCTCGTTAAGCATTTTCATCGACTCCTTAAGCTATATCTTTGACCCGAACTACATCATGTCTACCGGGGAGTTAGGGCGCTTTACGACGTTCCTGTTCTGGTTGAAAAATAACGATCTGTGGGGGCTTTCAGGAACGTTATTTGGGTACGGGCTCAACGCCACAAACAGCGGGAGTACGGTGTCGCCGGGCTTTTTGAATATCATTTATAACTTAATTCTCGACTCGACTTCCCTGAGTATGCTGCTGTGGGAAGTCGGGGTGATCGGCACGTTACTTTTTATTAGCTTATTCATTTATATCCTGAAAGTTTGTCAGCCAAAGCCATTACTGACGCTTGAACAACTGGACCAGCAGGATCTTCAGTTGCTGAGCTTTGCACCGGCGTTTAACGCTTTTGCTATCAGTTGCTTAATTAGCTTACCTTACAGCCAGATACTGATGATTACACCGATGTTACAATTCCTGTTCTATTTATCACTAGGATCAAGTTTAGTGATTCGTCGAACCGTCCTTCGCTGTGTAGGGTAATTGTATGGACCAAAAACCGTTTATTTCAGTGAGTATTAAAACACTCAATGAATCTGAATGTATTGAGAAAACGATAGACAGTATCCGCAGGCAGCTTGTTGATTATCCACATAAAATTATAGTGGCAGATAGCCTGTCAACGGATAACACCCAACAGCTTGCGATCGATAAAGGGGTGACCGTGGTCTCTTTAACTGACCCAGGCGATCGCTGCTGCGGCGTCGGGCATCAGTTAGGTTATCTGTATAGTGAAGGGGAATATCTGTTGCTGATGGACGGCGACATGGAGCTGGAAGAGGGCTTTGTGGATCAGGCTGTCGCTTTTTTGCAGGCTGAGCCGGAATATGCAGGTGTCGCGGGAACCGTTGAAATGGACGATGCCGTTAACTATGAATTTAAATCGCGTAAGCAGCGTATTAGTAAAATCTATCCGCTTGGAGATAGCGACCATTTAGGCGGTGGTGGGTTATATCGCCGCTCTGCGATTGAGAAAATTGGTTATCTCACCAACCGTAATTTGCACGCTTATGAAGAAGCCGAACTTGGCCTGCGTTTGCTCGATGCGGGTTATAAACTACGCCGTCTGAATATTCCGTATTTTATCCATACTTCGCATACCATGCCGACCTTTCAGATGCTGAAGCACCGCTGGAAAAGTGGATACTATCAGGCACCGGGCGAGCTTTTACGTTGTGCGTGGGGAAAACCTTATTTCGGCAAAGCGTTAAAAATAGTTAAGAACGAGGCGATTTTTTCTGTGTATCTGATTGCCTTGTTTATTGCGGCGGTGACCTTCAATCTCGAACTTTTCGATATTGCATTTCTACCCTTGCTAGCCTTTATTATCTTGAAAACCGTGCAGAATCGATCGTTATTGAACGGATTGCAGAGCGTAATGAACCTGGCCGTGCTTTCTGCGGGACTTGTTAAAGGGTTGACTAAACCAGTACGCGATCCGTTGACTCCGCCTGACAGTAAAATCATTCATGAATAACTAAGGCTGGCGCAATGAAAGTTTTATTAGTGAATAAGTTTTTTTTCATTAAAGGCGGCGCGGAAACCGTTTATTTTCAAGAGCGCGAGATGCTGAAACAGGCCGGAGTACAGGTTATTGATTTCTCGATGCAGCATGAGAACAATTTCCCTTCGGACTATGCGGATTATTTCGTCAGCAATGTGGACTACCACCAAGAGAGCAATCTGCTGGGCGGGCTCAAAACGGCGGTTAACTTTATTCATAATTCGCAAGCCTGCAAAAAGATGCTGGCGCTACTACAAAAAGAGCGTCCGGATATCGTCCACTTTCATAACATTTACCATCAGTTAACGCCGGCGTTGATTAAAGTGGCCCGCAATTTTGGCTGCAAAACGGTGCTGACCGCGCATGACTATAAAATCGTCTGTCCTGCCTATTCCATGCTGCGCGACGGTAAAGTGTGTGATTCCTGTATTACCGGGACGGTTTTCAATGCCTTCAGGTATCGTTGCCAGGAAGGCTCTGCTTCAAAAAGCCTCCTGCTCTCTTTAGAGGCGACCTGGCAGTATATTGCGCAAAATTACCAGGCGCTGGATGTGATCGTTTCACCGAGCGTCTTTTTACGCGGCGTATTGTTGCGTACGCTGCCGAATTCGCGCATTGATGTCATCGTCAATGGCGTTGATGACAGCCGTCCTCTGGGTGAGGTAAGTGATGCGGGCTATATGCTGTACTTCGGTCGCCTGAGCCGTGAAAAGGGCGTGGCAACGTTATTAGCGGCGCATGAGAAAATGCAGAACAAAGCGCCGCTGAAAATTGTGGGTCATGGTCCCCTGCACGACGAATTAGTCGCCCAATACCCGGACGTTGAGTTTTTAGGTTATGTGCAACAAGGGGAAGCTCTCGATAACCTTATTAAGCATGCACGGGCAGTGATCCTTCCTTCAGAATGCTATGAAAACTGTTCTATGGCGATATTAGAGGCGATGTCCTTAGGCAAGCCGGTGATCGGATCGCGCATCGGTGGCATCCCGGAACAAATTCGTGACGGCATCGAAGGGATTTTATTCGAACCTGGCAATGCGCAGGAGTTAGCAAATGCGATGGATGCACTGGCCGACTCGCCAGAGAAGGCGCGGGTCATGGGCTTACAGGGTCGTGCGCGATTGAGTGAAAAATATGCGCTGAGTAAACATATGGATACTCTACTGGCGCTCTATAAAGAACTGCTGAGCAGGCCATAGTATGAGTAAAAAAATAACGGTTTTTGGTACGCGTGGTATTCCCGATGTATTGGGTGGGGTGGAGACACACTGTCAGAATCTATATCCTGCCATTAAGCAGCAGTTGGACGTTGATATTTGCGTGATTGCACGCTCGCCGTATGTAAATTACAAACGATCGTTATATAAGAAAGTTGAAACCTACGCGCTGTGGGCACCCAAAAAGCGCTCGCTGGAAGCGATTGTCCATTCCGTTTTAGCGGCATTTAGGACAAGTATCGACCATTCGGATATTGTGCATGTCCATGCTATCGGGCCTGGGCTTGTGATCCCATTATTACGCATGTTAGGGAAAAAGGTGGTGTTCACCCATCATGGACCTGATTACGATCGTCAAAAATGGGGATTCGTTGCTAAAAAAATATTGCTGCTGGGTGAGCGTTGGGCAGTGAGATATGCCAACGAAGTGATTGTGATTTCTGAGGTTATTAATCAACTGATCCAGAAAAAACACGCTCGCTATGATGCGCATTTAATTCACAATGGCGTCAACGAGCCGCGGTCGTTATCTGCGCTGACCATCGACAATACGCTCTCCCGCTTTGGGCTGCAGCCGAAAAACTACCTCGTGGTGGTTGGGCGATTTGTGGAAGAAAAAGGGATGCATGATGCCATCGCCGCTTATCAGCGCAGCGGTTTAACTATGCCGTTAGTGTTAATTGGCGATGCGGATCATCCGACCGAATACAGCATTCGCCTCAAAAAGCTTGCCGCGGACACGCCTGGCGTTGTGATGACGGGGTTCTTGCGTGGTGATGAGCTTCAGGCGGTGTTTTCGCAGGCCCAGCTGTTTGTGATGCCTTCATACCATGAAGGATTGCCCATTGCGCTGCTGGAAGCGATGTCATTTTCTCTTCCTGCCGTCGTCAGTGATATTCCGGCTAACCTCGAAGTTCAACTGCCGTCCGAGGCCTATTTTAAGGTGGGGGATGTGACCAGCCTGGCCGAAAAATTAACCGAGTGGGCGGCAACCAATAGCGTGGACTATCGTGTATATTTGCAAAACTATAACTGGCATGAAATCGCCAAAAAGACGATTAACGTCTATCACTCAATTGATAAAGATATAGGTTAATTTTGACCAGTCCTCAAAATCGTCCTCCCGTCATCGAACGATTTTATGCTCATCTTGACGAGCCGATTGCGCAAGGGTTGACCCCTGAACAAAAAGAAGGGGTGGAAAAAGCGATCCTGGCCTCGACTCTGACTTCGCGGCATCAGATCGATATCCGCCGAAGCTTTCCCTTTTTCAGTAAACGCTATTATCTGGTTTTTTTGTTTGGCAGAGATTTGCGTCGGCAGCATCGTCAGGAATCGACCCTGTCGAGAATCTTGCTCACTTTTTTGCTGCTGATAGCCGTGTTGTTCGTTACCTGCTGCGTATTGCTGACGCTGTATATGATCAAATCAGCATTAGGTATTGATGTGTTCCAAAATTTTCATGTGGGTATATGGGACTGGTGGTTAAGTCTGAAAAACCGCTAGCGTAAACAAACCTGTGGAGGGCGTCACTGCGATGAAGTGTAAATGGGTTTCTGCGCTGTTGTTGATGTCCTTTCCGTTGGCGGTTATGTCCGCATTAACGACCGTAACCCCCAAAGCATTAACGGGCCCGCTAACCAATCCGGGGATTGGCGTGGCAAGTTTCCATCAGGGGTACGGTGAAACGCTGGGTCTGGCGGATTATCCCAATACCGGATTTGAATACGAGCGATTTTACTGGCGAGAGCTGGAGCCTGTTGAAGGTCAGTATAATTTTGCGCTGGTGGATGATGCCTTCAAATACGCGGCAGCGCATCGTCCCGCGATGAATGTCGGGCTGCGCTTTATGGTGCTTGCCGATCCGGGGGATGGCACCAAAATTCCCGATTGGCTGATTAAAAAAGGCGTGAAAGGCAGCTGGACGCCCGATAATAAAACATTTATTCCGGATTTAAGCGACCCGCTGTTTATTGAGTACAGCCGGCGTCTGCTGAACGCATTCGGAAAACGCTACGACGGTAATGAGAATCTCGCTTTTGTGGATATCGGCATGGTAGGGGCCTGGGGGGAATGGCATAACAGCAATTTCCCTGATCTGAAACCACTGTTGGAGCAGTACTCTACCGCGCAGTTAGACCGCTACGTCGCAATGCACTTTTCTGCCTTCCCTTCGACGCCGAAAATAATGTTGATGAGCGGTGGGCAAAGCCTGGCGAATGCGGTGGCGCGAGGGGCTGGATGGCGGGCGGATTGCTGGGGTGACCTGCGCGTATTTTCGGACTCCTGGAGCCATATGGCCGATGATTACCCGCAGCGATTACTGGCAGCACAGCAGAGCTATTCGGGGTTTAACGATGCCTGGAAACGTGCGCCGGTCAGTCTGGAAATCTGTTCATATATGCAGGACTGGAAGAACACCTTCCACTATACGCGTGCCGAAGTGCAGGGCATTTTTGACTGGGCGGTCAAGCAGCACGCCAGCACGATCAACCTGAAATCGAGAGCGATACTCAGCGATTATCGACCGATTGTTGATGATGCGCTGACCAAACTGGGCTATCGGTTTCGCTTAGCGTCTCTGAGCCATGAGTCCGTGTGGGACGGCGGACAAACGCTGAGGTTGAACAGTACCTGGTATAACGAAGGTATCGCACCGATTTATCTGCCCTACACGCTGGCATTTCGTGTGGTGGATAGCGCCAATAAGGTGGTGGCGCAGGGGAATGCGGCGGATGATATACGACGTTGGCTCCCGGGCGTTTATCAGGTTAGCTACGCATTGCCCATGCCGGGTCGACTGGCGAAAGGGCAATACGCCATTGAGGTTTCGATGCTGGATAAATCCGGGGCGGCAAGAATTAACTTTGCCAACGAAGGAAAGCAGAGCAGCGGCTGGTATCGCGTATCAACGATAACGGCACACTAGCCCGTCACTGCAACGAGCCTGAGGCTCAGGCTCGTTGTCGGGTACATCAGATGTTATAACCATTCGGGTTGTTTTTTTGCCAGTTCCAGGTGTCACGCATCATTTCATCAAGGTTGTAGATGGCCTTCCAGCCTAACTCTTTGTATGCCAGTGACGGGTCAGACCAACATTCGGCAATGTCGCCGGGCCTTCTGTCGACAAACTGATAGCTTATTTTTTTCTGCGCCGCTTTTTCAAACGCCTCAATCAGATTAATCACAGAATAACCGACCCCGGTACCGAGATTAATCACCTTGTAGGCAGCGCCTTTGTTCTGGCTATCCAGCGCGGCTAAATGGCCGGTCGCCAAATCCATGACGTGGATATAATCACGAACGCCGGTGCCGTCGGGGGTTGGATAGTCATTGCCGTACACCGACACGGTTTTCAGCTTACCAATCGCAACCTGGGAGATGTACGGCACCAGGTTATTGGGGATACCGTTGGGATCCTCACCAATCCGACCCGATGGATGGGCGCCGACTGGGTTAAAATAGCGCAGGCAGGTAATGCGGAAATCGGGCTGCGCGCGGGAGAAATCGGCCAGAATCTGTTCGACCATTAATTTAGAGGTACCGTACGGATTGGTGGTACCCCCCGTACGCGATTGCTCGCTCAGCGGCACGCTTTCCGGATTACCGTATACCGTAGCAGATGAGCTAAAAATGAATCGATTAACGCCTGCGGCCAGCATCTCATCCAGTAAAACCAGCGTTCCAGTGACGTTGTTTTCGTAGTAAGCAAGGGGTTCTTTTATCGACTCGGAAACCGATTTGAGGCCCGCAAAATGAATGACATCGGTGATGTTATGGTTGGCGAAAATGTTTTTTAATGCCTGCCTGTCGAGAACATCAGCGATATAGACAATGGGTTCCCTTCCTGTGAGTTCCGCGACCCTGTCCAGCGAGATTCGGCTGGCGTTTGCCAGATTATCGATGACAACGACATCATCGCCTCTTTCCAGTAGCGTTAAAACAGTATGTGAACCAATATAACCTGCACCACCAGTGACAAGAATAGCCATACAGACTCCAGAAAAATGCTAAAAACCCGAGCGATTTTCCAGCAATGCACCCAAGGATCCAGTGGATCAGTTATTTTGCCGGGAAAGATATACGTTTCTATATTTTATCATACACTTATATGATATTTTTTTAAAGATTGCCAACAGACTGAACTTATTTATTTTTGTATCATAGGCAATATAATTACTTGAGAAGTTTAGCGTGTGAACGCCGTCACTGTGGTTGATCGACGAATTGATTTGTTCGATCAGATTCTCATCAAAATTAGCGTCATTCAGTGTGACTAATTCTTTGATGTAGATAGATTTTCCATACGTTTCAGGTGTGCATTCCTGGGTTAAGAAATACATTTTGTTATCGACAAGATAAGGCGCACCCGCTCCCCGATGATGATGATTGCTCACCTTCAATGCAGGAGTAATTCTCTGCCACTGTCCGTGAAGATGCTCTGCCGAATGAATAATTATTTTATTATCCATGGTGGTCGACATAAGATAGCAGGTCTCATTCATTGAAAGAAAAATGTTATCTGTCACTTCGGTGTCAGAGATTAGAACTTTAATTTTCTTCCAGCGCGTAGGAAACTCTACTGACTGAAACAGTATCACTTCTTTTCTTTCTGATGATTCAGGAATCATGAAGAGCTGATCGTTAATATTGATCAGGAAAGGAAATGACAAATGACACATCAGGTCGTCAAAACCTTCAAGTTTCACGTCATCAATTTCAACCAGTTCACGATCAAGAATACGGCATCGGAGCGTGCCTTTCGAGTTGCGAAAGCTAAAAGCTTCATAAAAGACAAACAGTTTATCATCTTTTTCAATAAGAAAAGGATCGGCCTGAAACGTATATTTCTTTTTTAACTGCTGTGCAGCGGATTTACTTAATATATCCAGTGTATTATTCGGGAATAAGTGTGTACCATGATCCTTAATAATCATGATATCCCACGACTCATGATAGAATAACATATTTATTATTCTTTTTATTTTTGCTTGCATTCGTACTCGCTCCTTTTTATCGCCTGCATCATGTATGAACAGCTATTTGCGGCTCAGTTCATGAGACCTGTCGCAACGTTGTATGAATGTGCGAAAACTGATGTGAGAACACCAGTGGCTATTTTAAAACTAGTCGCAAGCATGTTTTTTGTCTATAGCACAAAAGTAGGTAAAAGCTCTCCAGAGCATCCTTGCTCCAGTGGACGATTTACTCGAAATGCACCTGCGGGTTATCTGCAAGGGAAACGTAGGTTTTGCTGTTTTTATCCAGGGTACGGATTTCACCGCTTTCGATGTCATATACCCAGCCGTGCAGACGAAGCGCATTATTTCGCAGCCCAACCGCGACGCAAGGATGCGTTTTAATATTATTGAGCTGTGCGATAACGTTTTCTTCCACCATGGCGTTAACTTTATCGATTGGGTTATCCCAGGTTTTCTTCTCAACCACGGCTTTCGCGGCATCGGCATAGTGCAACCAGTGAGCCACAGCGGGCATCGGATCCAGAGGCTGGCTATCAGCAATGGCTTTCATCGCGCCGCAGTTGGAGTGTCCGCAGATGACGATATCCGTCACGCCAAGTGCGACAACCGCGTATTCAATCGTAGCAGATACGCCACCGGGTTCCGGTCCAAAAGACGGAACGATATTACCGGCGTTGCGGATAACGAAAAGCTGTCCGGGCTCTTGTTGAGTAACGAGTTCTGGCACCAGGCGGCTATCGGAACAGGAGATGAAAAGCGCTTTGGGATTCTGGCTGGATGCCAGGCTGCGAAAGAGTTCCTTACGTTGAGGGAAAATCTCTTTTTGGAAGTTGAGGAAGCCCTCAATGATATGTTGCATAGCAGTGTCTCTTTTCTCTGTTTAAGCAGGTTATGATGAAGATCACACTTTCCAGTTTAACACCAGCCGACAGAACGGAAAAACTTTATAGCAGTTCTGCAACATCTTTGTATAGTTTTGCCCCACCGTGGCGGGGCAAAGAGTGTGATGCGCGCTACGCGTTCTGTCGTTTTTGGTACGCGGCTTTCAGTCGGTTCATCGCTTCTACCAGTACCGAGCGCGGGCACCCAACGTTGAGTCTCATGTGACCCTCTCCGCCGGGGCCATATTGCGCGCCTGGTGACAGACCCAGTTTTGCTTCCTGCACAAAAAATGCGCTTAGCTGTTCATCGCTAAGATTCATTTTTTCCGCGTTCAGAAACATAAGATACGATGCGCCGCCATACACAATGGAGATTAAGGGACAGTGCTTTTCAATTTCACTTTTAACAAACGCCACATTGTCGGCCAGGTAGGCTAATAATTTTTGGTGCCAGTCGCCACAATGGGTAAAGGCGCTGTAAATGGCCGCCTGCTGTAATGAATGTGTCTCGGCCAGGTAGCAGTTATCCAGGAAACCATAGAACTGATGGCGTAATTCATCATTTTTAATAATGGCAATTCCGCCCTGGATCGCCGCCGTGTTGAAGGTTTTACTGATTGAGGTCAGCACGATTGACTGGCTCCCTGTCGCTTCGTCTAAAGTAAAAAACGGCAGATGGCGCTTGCCTGGCAGGGTTAAATCACTATGCACTTCATCGGAGAGAATAATGACGCCAGCTTGCTGACAATAGTGACTTACTTTTTCCAGCGTTTCCCGCGACCACACCATACCGCCCGGATTATGCGGCGAAGGGAAAAGAAACATTTTGCACTGCTTGAGTTTTTCGCTGAAATCATGCCAGTCAAATTCGTAATGACCATCTTTCTCAATGAGGCGCGTTTGAATCAAATTCCTGCCGCTGGTGTTTACCAGATTAGGGTAGGGGTCATATATTGGCGTACAGGTTAAAATATTATCACCTGGTCGGGTAAACACCATCAGAGAGAGCACGATAGTTTTTATGACGCCGGGAATAAAATGCAACCAGTGTGGCTTTATGTCGACATCATACTGTTGCGCATACCAATGAATAACGGACTCTTTCCATTGCGGATAATCCAGGTTGTAGCCTTGTACTGGCTGCGATACCACTGAACGCAGTGTGCTCATAATTGGCTCTGGCGTCACAAAATCCATATCTGCAATCCACAGCGGTAATACATCGGTGGTGCCGTACATCTGTTGTAATTGACCGTATTTACGGCAATTAACATCCCTTATGACAATATCATCAAACAAAGACATTGCTGACTCCTGGACAGTCTCTGAAAAATAGTTTAAGCAACGCAACAGTGAAGAATATTTCTGTATATCTAATCGATATATTAAATTTACCCTGGTGGTAGCCAATATTTAGCTATTTATTAGCCTATGATTTTTGCTCAACCATATGCTCTGTAGCTTCATTTGGTTCATATTTAGCAATACCAATACCGGTGGCAGCCCACAGCAGGGCAAAGATGATGCCGCTGTAGCAGAGGATTGCCCATGGCAAATAATCAAGTGTCGCCACGCCCAGCATCGTGGCGCAATAAACGCCTGAGGCAGACCAGGGAATAATCGGTTCGACAACGGTTCCGGCATCTTCGGTAGTACGCGAGAGGTTCTTTGTCGCAAGTCCTCGTTTTTTATATTCTTCTTTAAAGGCATCGCCGCACAGCAGCAGTGGCAAGGTTCCATTTGCCGTACAGGCACAGATGGTGAACGTCGTCACAATCGTGGTGGCCACCAGGCGGAATGTGGATTTAACGCCTTTCGTGAGCGCGTTTATCACGGTGTGCAAAGAGCCTGTCGCACTCATTGCGCCGGCAAAGCTGAAGGCGCTGAAGACGGTGACGAAGCTGCTAAACATTGAAATGGCGCCGCCTCGTTCCAGTAAGCGCGAAACATCTGATGACAGTGTTGGCAGGTTATCTCCGGTGAGCATCGCGAGCTTAAAACCGCTAACCACGGATTCGCCAACCGATGATGCGGTAAATTGCTGAAAGGCTAATGCCAGAATCATCGAGACTATTGTGGATAAAAAGAGCATCGGGATTGGCGGTCTTTTTGACAGTGAGCCATACAAAACGATGATCGGTGGCAACAGTAGCAGAATGTTAAAGTGATAAATCTGGCCGATAGCGTTCATCAAGTTGGTGATATTGGCTGGCGCGCTGGATGAGGCATCAATGCCCATGCCCATATAGCTGTATACGACGCAGCAAATAATAAATCCCGGGCCGGTGGTCCACAGCAGATGGCCGATATGCGAGTACAGGTTTACACCGGCAGCCAGCGCCGCCATGTTGGTTGAGTCAGAAACCGGAGAAAGCTTATCACCAAACCAGCAGCCGGAGACAATAGCGCCAGCAGCAATGGGCAGCGAAACATTCAGACCAATCGCTACGCCAATCATGGCGATCCCGACGGTTCCGATAGATCCCCAGGAGGTGCCGGTACAGACTGAGATCAGCGCTCCCAGCATAAATGCTGAAATATAGAAATACTGCGGGTTAATCCACTTCAGACCATAATAAATCATCATTGGAATAGTGCCTGACACCATCCATGCGCCAATTAAGAAACCGATACTGGCGACGATTAATATGACAGGAAGCGCTTCAGATATTTTATTGCAAATAGATTGTAGAATGTCATCCCACGTGTAGCCGTGAGCGATGGCGATAAACGAGGCGGTTGCGGTTCCCATGAGGATCATGGGTTCAGCTCGAATATTGAAGATAAAATATCCGATGCTAATGCCACCCAGCATGACTATCATGGGTAAAACTGGGCTTTGTTGAATAAATCAGATTTCGGGTAAGTCTCCCCCGTAGCGGGTTGTGTTTTCAGGCAATACGCACGCTTTCAGGCATACCTGCTTTCGTCATTTTGTTCAGCGCTCGTACCAGGGCCATAGCCTCCGCAACCTGACCATCGTAGTCACGCAGCGTCAGTGAACCCCCGAACAGCTGTTTTACCCGGTACATCGCCGTTTCCGCTATCGAGCGACGGTTGTAATCTGTTGTCCATTTCCACCGCGCATTACTCCCGGTCATTCGCTGATTAGCCACTGCACGGTTACGGTCTGCATATTCACCGGGCCAGTAACCCGCACCTTTTCGGGGAGGGATAAGCGCGCTGATTTTCTTACGCCGCAGTTCATCGTGACAGAGCCGGGTGTCGTAAGCGCCGTCTGCCGATGCTGCCCTGATTTTTCTGTGAGTCTGCCGGATAAGACCCGGGAAGGCTTCTGAGTCCGTCACATTGTTCAGCGACAGGTCTGCACAGATGATTTCATGTGTGTTGCTGTCAACTGCCAGATGCAACTTTCGCCATATACGACGGCGTTCTTTGCCGTGTTTTTTGACTTTCCATTCGCCTTCACCAAAGACCTTCAGCCCGGTGGAATCAATCACCAGATGCGCGATTTCACCCCGGGTGAACGTTTTGAAACTGACATTAACCGACTTTGCGCGCTTGCTGACACTGGTGTAATTCGGGCAGCGCAACGGAACATTCATCAGTGTAAAAATGGAATCAATAAAACCCTGTGCAGCCCGCAGGGTCAACCTGAACACGCGTTTAATGACCAGAACGGTGGTGATGGCGAGATCAGAATAGCGCTGAGGTCTTCCCCGTGATGAAGGCGTTGTCGACTCATACCAGGCCTGAATAGCTTCATCATCCAGCCAGAAAGTTATGGAGCCACGGTTGATGAGGGCTTTATTGTAGGTGGGCCAGTTGGTGATTTTGAACTTTTGCTTTGCCACGGAACGGTCTGCGTTGTCGGGAAGATGCGTGATCTGATCCTTCAACTCAGCAAAAGTTCGATTTATTCAACAAAGCCAATAAAAGAAGGAATCAGCGAGGAGAAAGAGTACTGACAAAAACTGTCACAGCTAATTTGTATACTAACCCAGATGAAAGACTCAATTCGACTTCATAGGGTGAATTATGATTTTCCAGAATAAAGTTGCTGTCATAACAGGAAGTACTGCAGGTATAGGTGAGGCAGTCGCAGAGCAATTACACAAACATGGAGCTAAGGTCGTTATTGTCTCCCGCTCGTCAGAGCAGGCTAAACAAAAAGCGAAACGATTATCTTCACAGGGACAACAAGCGCTGGGGATCGGATGTGATGTGTCACAGCCCGAACAAGTACGGCAAATGATAGATGAAGTTATCAAAAATTTCGGCAGACTTGATTGTGCTGTAAATAACGCAGGCTTAACAGGTGAACATGGTAAAAACATAACCGAGCAGACGGTTGAAAACTGGGATAAGGTTATTGCCACCTCATTGAGCGGCGTTTTTTACTGCCTAAAATATGAAATACCTGAGATGATGAAATTTGGTGGCTCTATAGTTAATTTATCTGCAGTAAATGGTCTGGTTGGCATTCCTGGATTAGCACCTTACACCGTGGCTAAGCATGGTATAATCGGTTTAACCAAAACCGCAGCGCTAGAGTTTGCATGTCAAGGCATTCGAATCAATGCAGTCGCTCCGGGCTATGTCCAAACCCCACGAATGAGTGAATTTCCAGAAAATATCGTACGTAGTTTCGCAAATAGCCACCCTATGAAAAGGATGGCAAAAATGCAAGAAATAGCAGACTTCATTCTGTTTTTGCTGTCAGACAATTCAGGGTTCTGTACCGGAGGAGTATATCCAATCGATGGTGGTTATTTAGCAGAGTAAAATTCCTCTATAGCGTCAGAATATAGAGTTAACTCTTGTGTTGTAGGGCTAGTGATAACAATATTTCCAGTCTGGATTAACAAGAGTATAGATGATCGGCTCTCCATTGGTCCATTCATCATGCTATTAATAACTTCCGCTGCTGGCACGTAGTGGCCGGTCCGTTACGTGAGGGTCACCTCGGAGATTGTCACGCTGATTCTGCCAGTTGTCGCTGCAGGACCTGCAGGCCGGTTCCCTCCCAAGCTGCAGCCGAGCCGACCACATACAGGTTTTTCTTGGCGCGTGAGGCGGCTACATTGATTATGTTTGGCGGATTCGATTTCTTTAACGGATAGAGGTTTGGTTTGTCTTGCCATTGCCGGGTTTCCATAGTTTTAGGCACCTCCAAAACAATAAAGCTTTATGAGGTGCCTAACAAGGTGGCTAAAAGGTTCGGATTTAATTAGTTGGCTTCAGACTTCGCGGGACAAATTGAGGGCACAAAAAAGCCCGCAGGGCTTGCGCCGTGCGGGCTCTTAGGACTTCATCGGATGACTCTGGTAATCACCGATGGAGAATTTTGGTGGGCTGGCGGAGTCTGAATTGGTTGTTTAACTTGTTGTTTAATAGCTGATAACCTTCAATTCAATTTTCATTTTGGTCCCATTGTTGGTCCTAAAAGAAAATGTCAGGTTTTTTGCAGGGGAGGGAAGGTTACAGCAGGAGCTTTTTCGTCTGTGAGATTAGCATTTTGCTTTCCTTTAGTCTGCTCTGTATTTAATCGTTTATTTCACGTTAGTTTTTAGCAAGTCGGTAGAGCGCCTTGCTCGCAGAATATCTACTACGGAAATATACGGAGTCTGTTCCTGCCAGCTAAATCCCTTCCTGTCGATACGCACCAGTTCGTATTTCTCCACCAGAAAATTCACAGTATCAGCCAGCGTGATACCAGCATCGATATGTTCCTGTATAACTCGTTCCTCACTGAACGGTGTGTCGTTGAGGGTCAGACCATAGTGTTGTTCCAGCAGGTGTGTCAGTAGCATTTTCCAGACAGCCACGGGTGACAGGCAGGGTTTCGCCGCCCGCTGGGTTGTTGCAGGTAAAGTATTCATGTTTGCTCTCGTGAAGGTAATTAACGCTGAGTGGGGTAAATGGCGATGTATACGTAGCCGCAACTGCCAAGGGTGTCGGCTTCACAGGTGAAACCGTTGTGGTACAGGATGACGCAGTGGGCATGTTGGGGGCTGACTTCACCGGTGGTCAGCATCGATTCCATCTGGCGGATAAAGTGCGGGAATGTTTCATCCAGCTTCCGGCATTCGGCGTCACTGAATCTACCGGTGATGCTGGCCCGGTCAGCCAGGTAGTGCAGTCGGTTACCCTCCTGCACCAGACGGGCTCCCAGGCGCGGCGTGATAGCCCGCTGCAGGCCCCATGTGATATTGCTCATTTATAAGCTCCTTTACTGTTAGTTCAGGGTGATGCTCATCAGGCAGGTATAAGGTCCGTTGCGGTCCTGGCGGCGTTCGGCGTATACCGCAAGGACACCTTTGATATCCGGAACGTCCCTGCCGGTGTAATGGCAGACGCTACCGTGCCACTGATATTTTCCACTGCAGTAGCGAAAGATTCGGGACTCAGGATGCTGGCGGTATATCGTCATTGCCCGGCGTTTACTGATAATTTTCATATCATACCTCACAGCAAACCGTGTTCTGCGAACGAATAGATTTGCCTGCCGCCGACAATCAGATGGTCAGGGACGCGGATATCCACCAGCTGAAGCACCTGAACCAGTCGCTGCGTGAGGGTTTTGTCGGCCTGGCTAGGTGTCGTCTCGCCGGAAGGATGGTTATGCGCGAGTACCACCGCCGCCGCGTTGAAGTGCAGAGCACGTTTGACCACCTCCCGGGGATGCACCTCGGTGCGGTTAATCGTGCCGGTGAAGAGCGTTTCATGGGCAATCAACTGATTCTGGTTGTCCAGATACAACACCCGGAACTCTTCCCGCTCAAGCGCGGCCATATGCAGTCGCAGCCATTCACGTACGGCGTGGGTAGAGGTGAAGGCTACGCCGGGCTCATGCAGGTGGCGGTCCAGAGCCCTGAGCGCCCGCTGAATGAGACGCCGGTCCTGTGGCGTCATCTCGCCGGGTAAAAAGGAAAGCTGTTTCATCTGTTGCTCCTTCGGTCAGTCGATAATACGCAGAATGGCGTGAGCCTCTGGATGTTGCATGGCATACTCCCGCAGGCGGTAATAGTGTGCGGTCATCGCGTCACATTCTGTACGGCAGGCATGGTGGCTATACGCAATCAGGCAGACAGCAATACCTGCTGCTTCTGCACTCATTTGGGCATCGTTACCGTTCAGGCAGTTAAACAGACGCCATGTCTCATCGTTGTCAGGCTCGGGGGACATAAATGCGCCGCCATTGCTGAGGGTGTAGAACGACCAGATACCACCGCTGTAGCCCTCACAGAAGCGGTCCATCCAGGCGAAGATATGCGGCTCCAGGAGTAGCCACTGCGGGATAGCGCCAAAGTACTGTGGCCAGAAATCGATACGCTGTTCATCGGGGACCGGCGTGACGGTCAGTTCAAATTCGGGTTGGTTAGCGGGTGCGAGGTCGTGCTGCGTCTGTGTTGTCATGGGTATGTCTCCGTCAATAAAAACGCCAGCGGCGATGGCTGGCGTATGGGGATATAAAGTGTGTTCGGGGAGGTGAATGCGGGTAAATGCTTCGCGATCAGCGGGTGGCCGTGTCTGTACGGATGCCTGAGGTGCGGATATAGCGGTTAAGACCTTCACCGGCATCCGGCTCAAAGTTCCATGCCCGCCAGACCATCCGGCCTTCAGTATCACGAACCACCAGACGGAAGTGACTGCCCTGGTCGTCTTCGAGTGTGATATTGCTGTACGTGGTAGTGACCGCTTGCGCTTGTCTCCGGGTGAAAGGCCCCGGTGGCAGCAACACGGATTGGGTCATTTTCGGGCTCCTGATAAAAGAAAACCCCGGCAGCCTGCTAGCTGTCGGGGTGGATTTGCTGGGGAAGATACTACTATCAGTCGTTGCTGCAGTCTCCGAGAGTGGACAGAACTTTCTCAGCGTTCTTCCGGTCCGCAGTGAAGGTCCCTGCTTTGTGGTCATTGACGTAGACGTCGAACTGCCCGGCCTCAGAGATATTGCTGATGAAGTCAAACCAGGCGTTATCGCCGTTACGCCAGCCCAGGCTGGACGGAATAATGTACTGCTGGTGATCCATCACTACGGTGATAGTAGTGTCGTCATCGTGCGAACTGACCATCTTGTCATCGGCAAGGGTAAGAAAGACTGAATGCTGATAGAAACCATTCTGGTCCGGGTTCCCTGTGCAGTTGATGGTAAACGTCTTTCCGCTGGCTTCGGTCACGCTGTATTCCGTATTGCCCTGACCGTAACCCTGCTGCCAGAACCCCGGGATAGCAGAGGCATTAAAGCTCGCGAGCAGTACACCCGCCAGCATAAACCGACTTAGTGAAAGTATTGTCATTCTTGTCTCCTTTGTCGTTGTTTTATTCCTGGTTCTCAGGGTTTGAGGGTATCAGCAGTCGCCCCATCAGTTTGCCGTCATGGGCGTACTCAAAGTATTTTTCTTTGGTATACGGGTCCGTCACCTCCTGGTATTCCAGTTTGATGTTATCGGCAATACACAGCGCATTCATCAGTGGCTGGACGGTTTTTTCCTGCATATCCACGAGGTAGTAGTAACTGCCATCCTCGCAGCCATCGGGCGACTGGCGGGTACGTAAAACCTGCAAGGTGGGACCGGATAAGTAGTCAACCTGTGACCATTCTTCGCTGACATCATCCTGGTGGCTGACCACATCACTGAAACGCGGTGGGGTGAGGTCCTTAAATTTACTGATGGCCTTCAGGTCATCACTTCTGTCATCGCATGCGATGAGAAACAGAGTGGTGGCAACCAGCGCCAGCAGAGGCAGTGTTTTACGTTTCATTATTTTTTTCCTGAAATCAGACGAACCACTTTGGCAAAGACATAAATGCCCACGAAAATACCCACCGGCACGCCGACGAACGGTGTCAGCGCGACACTGGCAGCACCGGCTGCGCCACCTCCCGTCAGCAGTGCGGCAACAGTGGCAAGGGTCAGGGCCGCGAGACTGTCGGACACCCCGGTTTTGTTCAGAATGATGACGATGACAACAATGGCGATAATGGCAATAACGGGCATAGGGCTCCTCCCTGTTGCCGGGTTGATAACAACGCTTACGCTATTCTGGTGGGCTGTCGGCCGGAACAAACGTAAGCAGTGACTGCTGGATAAAGCGAAAATGGGGTAAGGACTGAATAAAGCCCGGGTCTTCAACAAGACGACACAGACTGTCGTTACGCCGGAAAGTCTCCTGCAGGGGCTGAACCAGATGGATTTCATCCAGGGAGAATACGGCGATATGTCCGTCGTGCTCTGCCACCAGATACCAGGCCTGCTGGTGGATAAGTAACCGGCAGGGAGCCAGCCGCTCACAGCGCTGCCCCTCGGCAATCAGAGTCACCCGCCTGCGCCCGGTAATGGCCTGAATCAGTCGCCAGAAAGACAATGCGCCTGATGGCGAAGGAGCCGGACTGGCGGGTGCGATTACGCAGGGAGACTCATCGCACATCAGCAGTGCGTTTACCAGACGACGGTCAAAGCCAGGGAAAAGACCGGCCATCCCGCTGCGGTGGGCAAAGATAAGCACGTCGGGCACCATCTGCGTCTCACTGCCCGCAGTGCGTAAGCGGCAATATCCGGACTGATACTCCAGGTCCAGATACATCAGCCGCTCACGAAAATCACGCCGCAGCGTGCGCACCGACACACCAAACTCAGCGGCAAGCTTACGCACACTCAGCGTTTCCCCTGCCACCAGACGGCTGATTATCAGTGACAGCCTGACAGCCAGC
This sequence comes from Citrobacter sp. RHBSTW-00986, assembly GCF_013783065.1. Lineage (NCBI taxonomy): Bacteria > Pseudomonadati > Pseudomonadota > Gammaproteobacteria > Enterobacterales > Enterobacteriaceae > Citrobacter > Citrobacter sp. RHBSTW-00986. Next base: position 1,200,330 of record NZ_CP056200.1, read on the forward strand.
CGGTCATGGCGGCGTTCTGCCTGTGTCATGAGACGTTCTCCGTGAAAGTTAACTGACTGAAAATGATGTGATTACTTTAAAGAGGGGGTCGGACAGGGTATGGACACCACAGAAACTATTTTTCATTTCTGCAAAAGCCAGAGGCAGCGGGGGTTACAGGCCTTCCCTCGGTGAGTGAGGACCGTCAGCACGGTGCGATGCGGACAGGTGGTGTCCGATATTAACAAAGCAGCAACATTAAACGGTCACTGCAGTTGCGTGAGCAGGGCTTCCGCCATCACCCACAGTGCCCGGTTAAGTTTCACGTCCCCGTCGATACCGCGAACGGCACGGGTATGTGACCGTCCTCCTTTGGCATTACGGCCACTGAGCCCGCCCTTAATCAGGTTCTCCTGAATACGCTGGTACGTGGTCCACAGGTCATTGCTCTCATCCTGCCAGCGGCGAGGGGAGAGGATCTGCGATTCAGTCACCGGCTGGTGGTCTTCACCAAAGCGGTATGTGAGGGCGGCTTTTGCCAGTGCCTGCTGTGCCGGGGGTGGCAACAGCAACGACTGCATGGCATCCCGTTTCTCCTCCACCCGGTCAAAAATCCCCAGCACCTCATACGCGCCTTCAATCACCTGACTCACCACGTCCCCCTTGTGTGGCACCCGCACCTCGCCAAACGACTCACCGCAGACGAGCCCGTTCTGACAAACCGCACGAAATAGTCCCGGCAGCATCTGGTACGAACTGCTGCCATCGTGAGAGTTGAGCAGGATTATTTCCGGCACCTGCTTACCGGTTATCTGTCCCTCACGCCGTAGACGCAGCATATGCTTGGTGTGTTCGCGACGCTCCGGATCACGCACACGGGTCTGACAGGCAAAGAATGGCTGGAAGCCTTCTCGCTGCAGGCTGTCCAGCAAGGAGATGGTGGGTATATAGGTGTAGCGTTCACTACGGGATTCATGTTTGTCCTCGCTGAACACACTGGGCACCACGCGAAACAGCTCCTCGCGGGTTAACGGACGGTCACGACGAATAATGTTTGCAGCGCCAAAGCGCGAAGCCAGACGGGTCATAAGCAGACTCCTCATAACGGGAAAACAAATAAAGGGGATCCCCGTCGCATCGGCGACAGGGTCAGGGAAATAACAGGGATGGATTAAATACTCAGAAGAAGAAATCCCAGACGGCGCGGGCCACAGAGACCACGGTGGTGCGCACGGCCTGAATGACGGCCCGCACAGGGGCGGGTATCAGGGGAAAGGCACTGATGCTATCGAGTACGGCCCCGACGGTTTCACCAAAATCGCTACGAGCCTGTTCCCGGACTACCGTCGTGCGAAAGGAAGGATGGAGTTGCGACACCACCGGGCTGGTGGCCTCACGTGGCAGGCACTTAATCATCCGCTCGGCCATCACCTTAAGCCCCCATTGTAGACGGACCGACACAGCACACACCGGATGGACGGGCTGGAACAGCTCATGCAGCAGGCAGATTTTGCGGCTGATATTCTGCTTCTGCGCCGTGGACAACTGTCCCCCACCGCTGGTAGGTTCGGCCTTATCCGACTGGCTGATAACAAACAGCACCTTATGCCGGTATACCTCTCCAATCACCTGATGATAAAAATGTTCATCCACCGTCAGCGCCCGGTCATCGGCCTTAATCAGCCACAGAACCAGGTCGAGCCGGGGGAGTTGTTCGCGGTACATCGCAGCATACTCGGTATCGCGAGCACCACTTTCGCCCACGCCTGGCAGGTCCACCAGCGTCATATAGCGGTCGCCGACTTGCAGGCGAAAGCGCAGTGGCTCACGTGTACAGGCCGCCACATCGCTGACCGGTGATACCTCACTGGCAAACAGGGCATTGCAGAGTGAGGATTTACCGGCACCGCTCTTACCCATAATGCCGATTACTGGCTCGTAATGGGTTAACTGATTTATCTGCTGCAATATACGTTCAGACACCCACTGTGGCAGGCCAGCAAGCGATTGCTGAAACGACTTCAAACCTTCAGAATTGTTCATTAGCTACTCCTCTGAAAAATTATACAAAAACGGCAGAATCGTGAGATTCTGCCGTTAATCGGGTATGTTCAGAAGAATGATATCTATCTGAAAATAATTTGAATTAAGGTAAGCGACGAGCCACGGTTGCCTGTGATCCCAGTCCCTGAGTCGTTAGGTTATTCTGATATCCCTCATCCCCAGACCAGAACAGTGGATAAGGGCAAATTGCCTGAGGGAGCTATAGGGCATTGGGCAGCAAGGTTTTATAGTTGGATGGCATCAATTTAACGGTATAGAAACATCAGCCCATACGATGACTGTCTACGTTTAAGACATAAATTCTTGCTGTTACATAAGTATTAATGCTGATTATCATCAATTTGATTATAATCATGGCACTTTATGGATTACCGTATTAAATATTCATTTTTTCCCTATAGTGATGATTCATGCTTGGTTCCCTTTCTAAGCGGCTTGAGGACTTGAGTTTGGTCCAGCGCGAGAGGTTGGCCTACATCGATTTTCGGCTCTATTTCTTCGGTGAGATCGGACGCCCTGATCTGATTGAGCGCTTCGGTGTGGCTCCGGCAGGGGCGACACGCGATTTGGCTTTGTACCGGGAAATTGCGCCGCATAACATCACCTTCGATGGTAGCAACAAGATTTATCGCATCGGGCAGGAGTTCTCACCGTTGTTCGAGCACGCATCGCTGCGCGTTCTGTCGGCGCTGTCTCTCGGTTTTGGCGATGGCGTGAACGGCTCAATGCAGGCGCTGCTACCATGCGAATCCCCCGCAGCCCTAAGCATTCCCAAGATGGATGTGTTAGCCACGATTTGCCGAGGCATCCACGCTAAGCGACCCGTCGCCATCCGCTACTACTCGATGAGCAGCGGCGAGTCCGAGCGGGTAATTGTGCCCTTTGCTTTGGTTGATACCGGCATGCGCTGGCACGTCCCTTTGATCGCAAGAGTAGAGAGTTTCGGGATTTCGTCGTCACCCGCATCGAAGCACCAACATTGCTCGACGAGGAGCCACAAGCCAACGAACGACAGGATAACGACATCCAGTGGACGCGCATCGTCGAGCTGGATTTCGTGCCGTACCCGAGCGTTGAGCGGCCCGATATTATCAAGATGGACTATCGTCGATGCTACGCTGATCCACGCGCCCAGTTCATCCAAGAACCAGGACGGCAAGCGCGACCCGGAAATGCACCAGACCAAGAAGGGGAACCAGTATTACTTTGGCATGAAGGCGCACATCGGCGTTGATGATGAATCGGGGCTGGTACACAGCGTGGTGGGCACGGCAGCCACCGTGGCGGATGTCACCCAGGTCGACAAGCTGCTGCACGGCGACGAGAACGTCGTCTGCGCCGATGCCGGCTACACCGGCGTCGAAAAGCGCTCCGAGCATGCCGACCGAGAAGTGATCTGGCAGGTCGCAGCACGCCGCAGCACCTACAAGATGCTCGATAAACGCAGCGCCCTGTACAAAGCCAAGCGCAAGATCGAGAAAGCCAAGGCGCAAGTGCGAGCGAAGGTAGAGCCCCCGTTTCGCGTGATCAAGCGGCAGTTCGGCTACACCAAGGTACGTTTCCGAGGGCTGGTGAGGAACACTGCACAACTGGTGACGCTGTTTGCCCTGTCGAACCTATGGATGGCCCGCCGACATTTGCTGGCAAGCGCAGGAGAGGTGCGCCTGTAATGCGGAAAATGGCCGTCGCAAGGTGCTCGCGACGGCTGAAAGCACCGAAATGAGCGGGTGATCCGATCGTTTTTGATCGGTTCACCGCTTTCAAAATCAGCAGTGGCTGAAGTCAGCCGGAAATACAGGGCTACTTCAGACCATCCCTAGCTAGGGCTCGTAGTTCGGCGCAAGGCTGAAGTCGCTTGGCTGCTTCGCTGTGCAGATCCATGACCCACTTTCCATCAAACTCCCGGTTGTAGTTCCACAAGCATCTCGCGAGTCTTGCCGGCCCGCTCCACTAACAAGACCACAACATCTCCAACGTTCTTGTCGTCTAGCCGGGCCTGTAATGTGGTGACGTCGTCGACGGCGATACCGTCGATGCTGATAACGCGATCGCCGGGCACGATGCCGCCTGCGGTGACCTCGACGCCGACGAGCCCGGCCCTGTGCGCCGCCGAGCCCGGCGTCACGCGCAATACGAATACGCCCTTACTGCCGGTCAGCGCCTGCAGACGCGCGTTGATCTGCTCATCCACCTCGATGCCCAGTGCCGGACGGATGTACTTGCCGGTCTTTATGAGTTGCGGCACCACGCGCATGACGGTATCGACCGGCACCGCAAAGCCTATGCCGGCCGAGGCGCCAGACGGACTGTAGATGGCGGTATTGATTCCGATCAGCCGCCCAGCCGAATCGAGCAGCGGGCCACCGGAATTGCCGGGGTTGATGGCGGCGTCGGTCTGGATCAGGTGATCGATGGCCGGGCCGCCCGCTTCTCCCGGCAACGAGCGGTCGAGCGCGGAGACGATACCAGTGGTGAGCGTCCAGTCCAGGCCGAAGGGGTTGCCGATAGCGAACACCTTCTGACCCACCTTGAGGTCGGCACTGGTGCCGACCGGCACGGCCGGCGGGCGCTTGAAACCGACGCCGATCTTGAGCACGGCGATGTCGTGCGCGGGGCTCGTCCCCACCAGCGCGGCCTGGTAGTCGCGGCCGTCGGCCAGTTTGACGGTGGCTTCGGACGCGCCCTGGATGACGTGGAAGTTGGTGACGACGTGGCCGGCGTCGTCCCAGATGAAGCCCGAGCCAGTGCCGCGCGGCACGGAGAACACGTTGCGCGTCCAGACATCGCGTACTAATTGCGCGGTGGTGATGTAGACCACCGAGGCGCGCGATTTTTCGAACAGTTCGATGGTGGTTTTCTCGTCCGCCGCCAGATCGCCACGCGCCATCACGGTGCGTTCTGCTGCCTCGCGCGGACTGAACCATGCCTCGATGGCGGGCAGAAACTGCCACAGCAGCATGAGCGCGGCAATGCAGGCGGTGATGAAGAGCCCGCGCCGGACGAAGCGGTCCGGCGCGGGGCGTTGGTACGGGTCGAGATAGGCCATGAGACGTCTCCTGTTGATGGGCAATCAGCGCCACAGCCCGCTCGGGCGCCAGCGCGGTGGGCGCGTCGCCAAAGCAGATTCCGGCAAAAAATGGGGCGCGCGGAGTGGCAACGCTGATGCTGGCCCAGGCGCCAACGTCAGCAGGCGTGCGATGCGCTCTTGCGTTGCCGGACGCGTGCGCAAGCAGGAGGGCTCGGGATTGCCCCATCCCGACCATGGCCAGGCACGCCAGGAGCGGCTGACCCGCTCGATTTTCGCCAGCGCGGACGCCAGCCCCTGCGGGTCGCCAGTCAGTTCCGCCGCAAGGCGGTCAGCGTCGAACTCACGCACGCGAGACAAGCCGAGCTGTGCGAGCAGGGCCAGCTGGGGCGATGCGGCCAATAACAATAGACCAGGCCAATAGACCTCCGCCGCGCCAACCAGCTGCGCGGGCAGGCTGAGCAGGATCGCGATCTGTCCCATAAGGGCCAGTAGGCTCGTGAGGCGACTGTCGGAATCCGCCAGCCCCATGACACGCAGATCCTCATTAGCGATGTGCGCGACCTCGTGCACGAGCACACCCGCCAGCTCGCGTGGGCTCAGGCTGCGCAGCAGGCCATCGGTGAGGGCGATCGATGCCTCCTGCTTCGAGCCGGTGGCGAAGGCGTTGACGACGGCACTGGGCACATAGTGCGGCACCGGCGTGGCGGGCAAACCGGCACGGGCGGGCAGCTCGCGCAATAGGGCCCACATCTTGTGGGCTTCTTGCGGGTGCAAGGCCCGTACGCGGTACAGGCGCAAGCTCAGCGCCGACGCGGCTACCGGTTCCAGCAGCAACGCACCTGCAATGGCAAACAGCGCGAGCCACAGGCAGCCTTCCCCAAACGGCAGTCTCCCTGCTGCGGCTGCGATCCCGACCAGGGTCAGGACCAACAGCCCGGTCTGCAGGCGGTTGAGCCAGCGGTGTTGCAAGAGCGCCGTGCGCGGATCACTGGGATGATGACGGGTCATGCTCAGAGGTCTCGGCGGCGCGGTCGCCGCGCTTGCGCAGCAGCCAGTAGGTCGCACCCAGAGCCAGCGTGGCGCTAGCCAGCGCGGCTATCTTTGCGGGGCTCGCGTTGGAGTCGAGGATCACGAACTTGCGGGAGAGTGCGATCAGCGCGATCAGGACCACCGTCTTGACCTGGATGATGCTGTCCCGACGCTGCGCCACGCGCACGATGGAATGCTTGAACTCCATCGCGATCAAGAGCGTCATGATCATGCCGAACACGCTCTGGAATACCTCGTGGTCCAGGGGATTGAAGGCATCTAGAACCAGCAGCGTGAAGACGATGGAGATGAGCTGGAACAGCGACACCACGATGATGACGGCGATCACCGCCGACAGCACGAGCGCGACGACCTGCTCGAAGCGCTCGTAAAAACTCATGATGGCCAATTGGTCACGTAAGACCTGAAATGGGTTAAGGCGTGTTGATTTCATGACGATGAACTCCCTGGAAAACGGCTGCTGTCGAGACGGCGGCGCATTGCGCTGATGTGTCCTTCAATCAGCTCGGTCGACATGCCAAGCGTCGACATCACCTGTTCCGCCAGCCCAATAGCTGCGGCAAAGGATTGCTGATACACGCGCACGTTGGGCATGGCGCGAAATGCATCGGCCGCGGTCGTACTTCTGCATGACACCCACAAGGTCAGCGCCGGACGGCGCTCGGCAATCGCCTGGGCGATGCGCAACGCTTGCTGGGCATGGGCGAACGTCAGCACCACCAAGTGCGCATGCGTCAAGCCGGCAGCCAGCAAGGTATCGGGCCGACTGGCATCGGCATGGAACACCGGCGCGCCGGCGGCACGCGCGGCCTCGACCTTCTGCGCGTCCGCCTCCAGCAGCAGATGCGCCACGCCGGCGTGGCGAAGAATCTCGCTGACTGTCAGGCCAAGCTCGCCCGCGCCGCAAATGATGACATGGTCTCGATATCGCGTCGTCTGCGCGGCGATCTCGACTTCTTCAGCCTGGGGTGGCTGAATGACGCCGCCGGTGCGGCTCAAGAACCGGGCAAGTACATCGTGATGGCGGATCAGTAGCGGTGCCAGGGCCATGCTGAGCACCAGCGCGACCAGCATGGGTTGGACGACGGTCGCGGGGATCAGATGCTGCTGCAAGACCGTGCCCAACAACAGCAGGGCGAACTCGCCGCCGTGCCCCAACGCTATGCCCGTGCGCCAGGCATCGAGGGCGGACAGGCGCGTCGCCCGCAAGGCCAGCGTATTGAGCAGGATCTTGACCGGTACCAGCACCACCAGCCACGCCAGCACCGCCAGCGGTGCCGAAAGAATCTGTGCTGCGTCCAGTTGCAGGCCGATGGTCACGAAGAACACGCCCGACAACACATCGCGAAACGGCCTGAGGTGGCTTTCCATGTGGTGCCGGAAGTCGCTCTCGCCCAGCACCATCCCGGCGAGGAAGGCCCCCAGGGCGGCAGATACGCCGACCGCGTGCGCAGCGGCGGCGGCGGCCACCACCACGCACAAGGAGACGAGCACGAACGATTCCTCGTGGCCCCGCCGCGCCACCCAGCCCAGCAGGCCATGCAACAGACGGCGCGAGGCGAGGGCCGCTGCCGCGAACAGCAGCAGCACACCGAATACTTCGAGCAGCACATGCTCGATCTTCGGCGACTCGCCGCGCGCCCAGATCGCCAGCAAGGCCAGCAGGGGCACGCTGGCCAGGTCCTGAAAGACCAGCACGGCGATGGCACTGCGTCCGTGGCGGGTGGTGAGCTCGCCTTGGTCGGCCAGTTGTCGGCTGACCAGCGCCGTGGACGACATGGCCGCCGCAGTGCCGAGCAGCGCGGCGCTCTGGCCGGGCTGCCCCAGCCACATCAATAGCAGGATCAGCGGCGGGGCCACGGCGATCATCTGCAGAGCGCCCGCCATCAGCACCGTCCTGCGGGCGAGCCAGAAGTCTCCGAGGGAGAATTCCAGTCCGACCATGAACAACAGCAGCGCCACGCCCAGCTCGGACAGAAAGCTCAGCGTCTCCCCCGGCGCGATCACGCCGATGACTGAGGGGCCCAGTACAACGCCGACAGAGAGATACCCCAGCAAGGCGGGCACTCTGAACGCCGCCGTCGCCATCGCCGCCAGGCTGCAAGCCGCCAGTAGGATTAGTGTAGTGCCGAGCAAGCCCTGCATCGGTCAGCGTCCCACTTGCGTCGACGTCCAGCGCACGATGTCCTGCGCGCCCATCACGCCGGCCTGACGGGCGATCTCCCGCCCACCCTGGAACAGGGCGAGCGTCGGGATGCTGCGGATACCGAACTGCGTGGCCAGGTGGGGCTCAGCCTCGGTATTCACCTTCGCCAGCCGGATCCTCGGTTCGAGCTGGTGCGCCGCTTGCTGGAACTGTGGCGCCATCATCTTGCACGGCCCGCACCATGGCGCCCAGAAATCGACCAGCAGCGGCAGATCGCTGCGCTCCACGTGGCGCGAGAACGTCGCCGTGGTCAACTCGATGGGCTCGCCCGTGAACAAGGGCTGCTGGCAGCGGCCACAGTTGGGATGTTCCGATAGCTTCGCAGTCGGTACGCGGTTGATGGACTGGCAATGCGGGCAGACAAGGTGAAGATCATTCTTCATGGTTCGCCTCCTTGGACCACAGTGAGGCTGCCTCGTTTCGGGTCACAGACAATGCCGACCAATCAACGCTTTGGAGCCAATCGTTCCCGTTTTTGCTTACTCCGGCCTCTTCCAGATGAGCAGCGATGAATGCTTCGGCCTGCATGAGCCACCTTCGGACAGCATCTTCCTTACTAGGAATCAGCAGGATTTCAGAGACGCTGCTGGCATTCAACCCGTCCACACGGATAAGCAGAAAAATGCGCCGCCACAAACGCGGCATGTCCTTCAGCAGGTCAAATGCAAAAGCGAACTCGCTCGACCGATCAATCAGCTCCTCCTGTTCCGCGATCGTTGCGACATCGGGATGCTGACTGCCAGCGAAAATATCGGCCAGCTTGAGTGTGTCATCGTGCTGATAAAATTCGAAGATTTCCTCTTCCACCATGGCCTCGGCCACGTCTTGGGCATCCGGTTCGACCGGCGCGTCCAGAGAAACGGATTCGCCAAATTGCCGGCTGCTTGCCACTTCGTTATCCAGGACGGCGAACAGATGCTTCAAAAGACCGGTGTAAGCCTCTTTTTCCCCCGGCACGGATTGCCATTCCACCTTAGCTCGGACAATCGCTTCATCCACCACGTCGCGCAGCGTCGGATAATCGCGCGGTAAATCGCCGACGGCCCGCAGATAAGCCAGCTCACGCCTTGCGACAGCCTCAAGTTTCGACAGTAGAGGCATTCGGGGCACCTCGGCCTCATGGGCGGCTGATGCGGGTTTTGCGGCAATCTGCACCTTGAGCTCGCGCAAGCGCTCGCGTCGTGCTTTGCGCTTGATTTGATCCTGAGCATGCAGTCGGTCAAAATGCTTCTTGGCCTGACGGAACAACGACTGTGCGAGCATCTGCGCGAGGGGCGTCAGCTCGTTATGTGATGCAGTAACGCTGACAATCTTTTTGCCGGGCAGGTGCATATAGCCACTGGCCAGAAATTGCCGCTTGATCTTATCGCGATCAAGGACGATTTGAAGTCGCGCTGAATCTTTAGTGTGTTTGTCGAGCAATGGCTTGAGGGCGTGCTCGATCACATTTCCCAAAGCTCTCTGCCAAGGTTCATGAAACTCTTTGTCGATAGCTCGATAGCTATATTGTATCTGCATGTATGACTCCTTCGATGTCATTTCTATGGAGGCATGAATCGAGGATGCTCATATCCATAGATTTTGGTTTGGCACGCTCTTACCCCAGGCGCGTTTTGCGAAGACTCCAACTCAAGAACAAAAGCGTGACGCCATAGACTGCCGCATGGAAACCCAACAGCCAGCCTGCGGCCACGAATGACTCGACCGGACGGGTAAAAAATATCCACAAGACGATAGCACCAAGGATAATCGAGAGCAGTCCACTGAGGGCAAGCCAGATTTCACCCTTGATTTCCCGACGCAGCCGAACGGCGGCGGATATCTCCAGCACACCGGTGAAAATCGCCCAGAAGCCCACGCTAGCCCATAAAAAAGAAGCCAAGACTATCGTGGCGACCCAAGGAGCAACCAGGACGACGACGCCCGTAAGTATGCCGACAATGCCGCTGAACAGCAGCCAGCCCCAGCGCTCTTTTTTCTGGATATGGCGCACCGCTGCAAACAAGTTGAACGCGCCATTGACCAAGGAAAATGCGCCGAACATGATGGTCATGGCCAACAGAGCCGATTGTGGCATCCAGAACGCGAGGGCTGCAAAAATCAATGCCAAGACACCGCGCAGCACAAAAAGCCACCAATTTTGGCTCAGCGAACACAGTGCTTTGGTGGGGTCATCCGCATTGGAATTGGCGATGGTGTCTGTGTTCATGCAATATCTCCTAAAGATCTATACAAAATAAAAAATCAAACACTCATGGGACAAGAGAGGGGGCGCTATGCGCCCCCTCTCCAGCGGTTTCAGAACAACCTGGACAGTTTTGCCTTGACTTCATCGAGCCAGCCTTTTCCGCAGCCTCCCCCTCCCGTCTTTTCCTTGATTTTCTTGAGTTCAGCGTACAGGGGCTCAAAGTCCTTCCTTTTTCCATAGCCCAGCAGTTCTGCCATTTCCAACTGCTGCCGGGCTTCGTTCAACAATGTCTCCAGGCGCTCATTGGATGCTTCGCTGCGCTGACCATCTTCTACCAGGGGCTCGGCGCGCTTCAGGAGCAGCTTCGCACGCAGGACGGGCAGCGGAAGCACGCTGCGCTCCTCGACCAGCGTGCTGAGCGCTGACTGCAGCGCGGCTTTGGCTTCTTCGATCTTGCCCTGATCGATCAGCGGCACGACTGCCTTCACGGCTGCGGGATAGGACGCCAAAGGGATGTTGGTGACCGTGATCACGATTTCACTGGCCAGCAAAGCCAGCACGTGGCGAGCCTGTTGCACCTCGCCATGTTTGAGGGCATCCAGCGCCTCGTCGGTCATCGCCTCAATGGTTTCCGTGTTGGCGAACAAGTCGTGCACGATGGTGCGCACATCAACGCCGGCCAGGGCGAGCGTGGGTTCGCGCGCGACGATCAGCTCCAGCTTTCCCGTCACTTCGGCCAGCGTTGCCAATGCGCGTGCAGTGTCCTTGCCGTCAAGTGCGGCCAGCGCTGATTTGGTCAGCGACAAGGCCGAGACTGCCTCATCGAGGACTTGTTTACGTTTGTCTGCCGCCTGTGAGTCCGTTTCTTTCTGAACCTCAGGCTGTACCTCCGTGACGACTTCAGGCTTGGACTCTGGACTGACAGGAAGGCTGCTTACCGCGGCCTGTTCGTTTATTCCTTCGTTCGTCGCATTGGGATTCGGTGTTTGCTCATTCATGGTGATATGCCTCGTATGAGATAGTGAAAATAGGCGAATCTATTGGGGCTGAATGCGAACATCGCGAGACTGACCGGCAGAGCAGTCAGCCCCTTCATCACCTCAAAACAGCTTTTGGATGCGCGTCTTCAACTCGTCGAACCATCCCTTGCCGCTTTTGCCACCAGCCGACTTTTGCTCAATGGACTTCACCTGATCGAAGATGGGTTTGAAGTCCGCCTTCTTGCCATAACCCAGGATCTGCGCCATCTCGATCTCCGTGCGCACGGACGACAGCAAGGTGCTGAGCTCCTCGTTCTGCTTGGCATCGCGCCTGTCGGTCTCGGCCAGCTTTTCAGCTTTTGCCATCGCGGCTTCGGCCCGTAGCACGGGCAGAGGAAAGGCGACCGAGGTCACCACCAGCGTGTTCAGTGCTCGGACGAGTTCCGCTTTGGCGTTGTCGATCTCGCCGCTGTCGATGAGCCGTGCGGCCGACTTGATCGCTGCCGGGTACGTTGCCATCGGAAGGTTGTCGGTTTGGATTACGATTTCGCTGGCCAGATTGGCAACGATGGGCCGGGCCTTTTGCACCTCGCCATCACCCAACAACTCCCGAGACAACTTGACCGCTTTCTTTACCGATTCCACGTTGGCGTGGATATCGTGGGTGATGACGCGTACATCGACCGGCGCTAAAGCAAGTTTGGCGTCGCGTGCCAATACCAGTTCCAGCTTTCCGCTGGCCAGTTCCAGCGCAGCAAGCGCCTCCTTGGTATTCTTTGCATCAAGGAGGGTCAAAGCCTCCTGGGTCTTGGTGAGCGCCGTGATGGCGTCTTGAGTGAGCTCGGCACGCTTTTTATCGGCTTCCCGGGCGGCCTTGTCATCTACCTGTGGCTGTGCCGCCTTGGATGCGGCAGAGGGTGCTGCAGCACCTGGGCTAGAACCTGCCGCCGATTGGGCCAGAGCCGGTCCGCTCAGTCCGACGACGACCGCCAGGGCAAGTGCGGAGAAGGTGTATTGTGGCTGTTTGATATTCATGATCTTGGGCTCTTGGTTGAAGTTAGTTGACTGAGATTTCAATCTGTTTCGGTTTGGCTTGCTCGGCCTTGACAAGCCGCACTTCCAGCACGCCGTCTTTCATGGAAGCCGTCACCTTGGTCGGATCAACGTTGTCAGGCAAGACAAAGCTGCGCACAAAGCGGCCATACGCACGTTCGATGCGGTGGAACTTCTTGCCCTGCTCCTCTTTTTCCAGTTTGCGCTCGCCGCTGATGGTGAGCACACCGTTTTCCGCGCTGACGCGCACGGCATCCTTGGGGACCTCCGGCAGATCCAGCTTGAGGAGGAATGCGTTCTCATCCTCGCTGATGTCCGCCATTGGTGCCCAGTCCGCCGTGGTCATGGCTTCGTTGCCGGTACGGGCGCCCTGTCGCTGGGGTATTCGTCCGAACATCGTCGCCAGGCGGTTTTGCAATTCATCCAGTTCCCGGAAGGGGTCCCACGGAGTCAATGCAGACATATCGGTTCTCCTTGAACAATGCCGACGAATTGGATGACGCACTGAACAGAGCCGTCGGTTTACTCTGAATGGCACCTACTACTGTTTTCAGTTCCGAACAAGTCCTTGAGTCAATTGACGGATATCGCTTTCGTCGAGCGTTTCCCGCGCCAGCAGCTCGCGCGCACAGCGCTCCAGCACCGCGCGGTTGATGTCGAGAATCCGGTAGGCGTGCTCGAACACGCCCATCACGATGCGTCGCTCGCCGACTTCTTCTTGCGCGAGCCTTTGCCAGCGTCGCCGTGCGGCGTCTCGGTCGCCTTCGCGACATCCGGCTGCTCCGGCTCGGCCGGGGTCTGCGGTAGCTCTTTGCGTTCGAACACCACGCGTTCGGCCTTGTCGTCCCAGCGTGCGCTGGCGTGATCGCCCTTGCCGATGCTGCCACCGAGCATCTCGCGCGCCAGCGCAGTTTCCAGCTCGCTGCGGATCAGGCGCTTGAGTTCACGCGCACCGAACTCGGGTTTGTAGCCTTCTTCCGCGAAATGGTCGATCAGCGTCTGATCGAAAGTGAGCGTCACGCCCTGGCTGGCGGCGCTGCGCGCCACGCGATCGAGCTGCAGGCCGACGATGTGGCGGATCTCCTCCTTGCCCAGCGCATGGAAGACGATGATCTCGTCGATGCGGTTGAGGAACTCGGGCCGGAAGTGGCCGCGCAGCACGTCCATGACCTCGGTCTTGGTCTTTTCGTACTCCTCGTCGGCCGCCCCACGCGCCTTCAGCCGTCGCTGGATGATGTCCGAACCCAGGTTGGACGTGGCGATGATGATGGTGTTGGTGAAATCCACCACCCGGCCCTTGCCGTCGGTGAGGCGACCGTCGTCGAACACTTGCAGCAGGATGTTGTAGACGTCAGGGTGTGCCTTCTCGATCTCGTCGAGCAGCAGCACGCTGTAGGGCTTGCGCCGCACCTTCTCGGTGAGCTGACCGCCTTCGTCGTAACCGACATAGCCCGGAGGCGCGCCCACCAGCCGCGCCACGGTATGGCGTTCGCCATATTCCGACATGTCGATGCGCAACAGGGCGTGCTCATCGCCGTAGATCGATTCGGCCAATGCCTTGGCGAGCTCGGTCTTGCCCACCCCGGTCGGGCCCAGAAACAGGAAGGTAGCCACCGGTTTGCTGCCTTCGCGCAGGCCGGCGCGGGACAGCCGCACGGCATCGGCCACGGCACGGACCGCCTCGTCTTGTCCCACCAGGCGCTCGTGCAGCCGTTGTTCCAAGTGCAGCAGCTTTTCGCGCTCTTCCACCGTCAACTCGTTGACCGGGATGCCGGTCAGGCGCGAGACGATCTGCGCCACGTGTTCCGCCTTGACCTCTGCACTGCCGGAGGCCCGCTCCCGCTCCCAGTTCTCGACGAGCTTCTTGAGCTCGGCCTCCTTGGCTTCGATGCGCTTGCCGAGCTCGGCGGCCTGGTCGTACTGCTTGCGCGCGGCCACGTAATCCTGTTCACGCCGCAGCTGGTGCAGTTCGGACTCCAGCTCCTGCACGGCCACCGGCCGGGCCGTGGCCGACAGCTTCACGCGCGCGGCCGCCTGGTCGAGCAGGTCGATCGCCTTGTCCGGCAGGAAGCGCGCCGTGATGTAGCGGTCGGACAACTCGGCCGCCGCGATGATCGCGTCCTCGGAGATGCTGACCTTGTGGTGCGCCTCGAAGGTGTCGCGCAGGCCGCGCAGAATCATGATGGTCTGGGCCACCGTCGGCTCGGGCACCGTCACCGGCTGGAAGCGCCGCTCCAGTGCGGCATCCTTCTCGATGTATTTCTGGTACTCGTTCAGCGTCGTGGCGCCGATCAGGTTGAGTTCACCGCGCGCCATCATCGGTTTGAATACGTTGGCCACGTCCAGCCCGCCTTCGCCACCGCCCTGGCCGGCACCGACGATGGTGTGCACCTCGTCGATGAACAAAATCAGCTCGCCCTGGTGCTCGGTCACCTCCTTCAGCACCTTCTGCACGCGCTCCTCGAACTCGCCGCGATATTTGGCGCCGGCCACCATGGCGTTGATGTTGAGTTCCACCAGGCGCTTGTCGCGCAAGGTCTCGGGCACTTCACCCGCCACCATGCGCTGCGCCAGCCCTTCGACGATGGCGGTCTTGCCCACACCCGGCTCGCCGATCAGCACCGGGTTGTTCTTCTTGCGCCGGGCCAGCACCTCGATGGTGGTTTCGATCTCCTGCGCGCGGCCGATCACCGGGTCGAGCTTGCCGTCGCGCGCCATCTTGGTCAGGTCGCGCGAGTACTTGTCGAGTTCTGGCGTGTTGGTCGGCGTCTCAGCGCGTCCATCCTCGGCGCCCTTGCCGACCACCTTGCTGACCTGTTGGCGCAGCGCCTGCGGCGTCAGGCCGTAGCGGCGCAGCAGGTTGGCGGCCAGCCCTTCGCCTTCCTCGGCCAGACCAATCAGGAAATGCTCTGGACCGACATAAGAATGGCCGAGTTCATTGGAGGCCACGAAGGCGCGGCTGAGCGCATCCTTCACGCGCGGCGACACGCCGATCTCGCCCTCGAAGGGCTTGTCCCCGCGCTTGGCCTCAGACTCGATCTGCCGCTTGAGGTCATCGACCTTGATCTTGAACTGACCCAGGATGGTCTTGACCACGTCGCTGTCGGCCAGCGCCAGCAGCAGATGTTCGGTATCCACCTCGGAGCGGCCAAATTCGGCAGCGTGTTTGGCGGCCTCCTGCAACAAGGCTTCCGACTGTTCGCTGATGCGGCTGGCCAGCCCACTGCCGCGACGGCGCGGCGCACCCGAACCTGCGGCGGCGGGCTCGCCAAACGAGGCATCGACCACGTCATCGGTATCGGCGGCAACTGGCGTCGCGTCGTCGCCGATGCGGAAGAAGTCACTGCCGAGGAAGTCCTCGAACAGGCCGCTGCGCGAACCGAACAAGGCTTCCAGCGGCGAAACGGTGCGCTTTTGCTGGCGCACTAATTGCCGGTAATGGTCGTCGCACAACAGCATGGTGCTGTGACGACCGTTGAGATTGGCTTCCACCCGCACGGTGGCGGGTTGGCCGCAGACCTGGCATTGTTTTCTGGCCATGCTGATGCTCCTTAGAAGGTTGAAAAGGTTGAGGCGACGAGGCATCGCGAGCCGCGACACCTCGTCTCGGGACGGGTTTTTCTTGTGACGAACGAGCCGGCGACGTCAGCCGTTGATCGGGATCGAGCGTCCCTGCTTCGGCGCGCTGACCTCGCGCTTGTCGATCGTGACCGTGAGCACCCCGTTCTTGAACGATGCCTTGATCGAATCCTGGTTGGCGTCGTCAGGCAGGTTCAAGGCACGCTGAAAGCTGCCGTAGGAGCGCTCCACACGGTGGAAGCCACCTTCCTTCTTCTCCTGTTCCTGGCGCTTCTCGCCACGCACCATCAGCACGTCGTTGTCGAGGGTGATCTGGATGTCCTTCTCCTCGACACCGGGCACTTCCAGGGCAATCTTGTACTGCTTGTCGGTTTCCTGGATGTCCAGGGCCGGCTTCAGCATGCCCGACCAATCGGATGGCCACTGCGGCATGTTCAACGCCGGAAAACCGAAGCCCCGGAATGCGTCATCGAACAGCCGGTCGATTTCCCGACGCAGTTGCAGGATCGGGCTGACTGGCCCGCTCGCCGCTGGCAGGTCATTGCGCTGCACCGGCAGGGAAGAGGCGGTCTGCTGCTCTTGCTGCTCGTTCTTGAACCAGTTCCAGGGAGCCAACTTCTTGAAATCGATGTCCATGTCATACCTCCAGAAAAATTGGAAAACGAGTTACTCAAGCCCTTTGCCTGCTGCGACGGGCAGTGCGCCCAGGCGACACGGGCTGCTCGGATGACTTCTGCTGTTCACGCTTGCGCATCACCTCCTTCTTTGCTCCGGCTCGGGTCTGATCATTGATGCACTGATCGATTTCACTTTGACGAAGCCGCCACGTCCCGCCCACCTTGAAAGCCGGAATTTCCCCGTGTGCGGCGAGCCGATAAAGCGTCCGCTTGCCGACTTTCAAGTACGCAGCCAATTCATCGAGCGTGAAAATCACCTGTAGGTGCGCTTTCATCTCACCCTCTCCAATCGCGTCGCTTTGCGGTTCCGGCCAAGGAAATCCTTGCAATACTTTGTAATACTAGACCTACTATGAAAAACTTCAGGAGTCAAGAGTCAATGTGCAGCGTTCTCCCGCCCCATTGATGCAGGTCAACTGCTCAGGCAAGGCACAGGGGGGCGGCCTGATCAGGCAATGGACAGCGCCTGGCTCCTCAGCCTGCGTGTGCCACAGGCGCCTCGATCAAACACCGATCCTCACGTTGTAGCCGAGTGCCCGCAGCCCCTTGCTTGTCTGCATGTTCCTTGGCGGAAACTCGTCTGGGCGCGCCCAGACGACGATTTCCCCGAGGCTGCTCAGGCCAACGTGCGGAATTGCCCAGTCGTCGCTGCGGATCGCGTTCCAGAGTCGGGCCGAAACACTTCCGTTGCCCCAGACAACGTAGTTCAACAGTATCCGTCCGGCCAACACACCTTCCCGACACCGCCGCCGAAGGCCATGGCCCATCAAGCGGATTTTCCATGCGCCCTCAGCGCCGTACCTACAGCAAATCTTTCAAGGCCCAGGTCATTCAGGAGTGTTCTGAACCCGGTGCCTCCATCGCAAACATCGCCTTGGGCTACAGCCTCAATGCCAACCTCGTCCACAAATGGATTCGCCTGCTTACCCAGAAAACCACGGCTATCCAGCCAGCGTTCATCCCGTTGCCTTCTCAAATGCTCGGCGCGGGTTCGCATGCTCAAGCGCGCTGCTGCGATCATGAGTTTGATCCAGTCGGCCCGTAATAATGGGCACGATCCGTATGCCTATCTCAAGGATGTGCTGAGACGGTTGCCGACGCAGCGAGCTAGTGAGATTGCAGAGCTGCTGCCGCATAGGTGGCATCCGGCATAGTCGCGCAAGATGGTTTGCCCGCATGCTTACGTTCAACAGCTCAAGCACCGTCCGCCCTTCGCGGGATCGTTGCCGCCAGAGCCACACGCCGAACTTTTCCACCTTGTCGTCGCCGGCCTGCGGTCAGTCAGGCAAGCCCAGGTGCGAGCCTGTACATATATTTGTGTAATTGCCTGATTTTGATATGTTCAATTCAACATCAAATGAAGGTTAAATTATGGACGACAAACAATTGCAGGCTCTGGCTAACGAACTGGCCAAAAATCTCAAAACCCCTGAAGATCTCAGTCAGTTCGATCGCCTGCTCAAGAAAATCAGTGTTGAGGCTGCTCTCAACGCTGAACTGACTCACCATCTGGGACATGATAAAAATCAGCCCAAATCGGGAACCAACTCCCGTAATGGCTATTCCACGAAAACCGTCACCACTACCGACGGGCCGATGGAATTACGTACTCCACGTGATCGTGATGGTTCCTTCGAACCACAACTGGTGAAGAAAAATCAGACCCGCATTACCGGCATGGACAACCAGATCCTGGCGCTGTATGCCAGAGGGATGACTACCCGCGAAATTACCTCAGTCTTCAAAGAAATGTACGATGCAGACGTCTCTCCGGCGCTGATATCGAAAGTCACCGATGCCGCAATCGACCAGGTTGTAGAATGGCAAAACCGTCCTCTGGATGCGATTTATCCCATTGTTTATCTTGAATGTATTGTCCTGAAAGTACGGCAGGACAGCCGGGTTATCAACAGAGCGGTGTTCCTGGCTCTGGGTATTAACCTTGATGGTCAGAAAGAGCTGCCAGGTATGTGGCTGGCCGAAAATGAAGGTGCAAAGTTCTGGCTGAATGTACTGACGGAACTGAAAAATCGCGGGCTGAACGATATCCTTATCGCCTGTGTGGACGGCCTGAAAGGCTTCCCGGAAGCGATTAATGCCGTCTACCCGGAGACGCAGATCCAGTTGTGCATAGTACACATGGCACGCAACAGCCTGCGGTTCTTGGCGTGGAAAGACTATAAAGCGGTAACCCGTGACCTGAAACAGGTTTACCGCGCAGCCACGGAAGAAGGCGCGTTGCAGGCGCTGGATGCGTTCGGGAAGGAATGGGATGCACGGTACCCGCAGATAAGTCGCAGCTGGCGGGCAAACTGGCCGAATGTTGCCACCTTCTTCGTGTATTCGGAGGCGATCCGCAAGGTTATCTACACCACTAACGCAATCGAATCGCTGAATAGCGTCATCAGACATGCGATAAAGAAACGGAAAGTGTTCCCGATAGATGAATCGGTGAAAAAAGTGGTGAGGCTGGCTATCCAGTCAGCCTCACAGAAATGGACGATGCCACTTCAGGACTGGCGGATAGCCATGAGTCGCTTTATTATCGAGTTCGGTGACCGCCTTGACGGTCACTTCTGAGAAAGGCATTTACACAGAATGGTAAACAGGCTCATTCATACAGGGACAGCGGTAGAACAATACAGCCTGAATGGTGATTCTCTGCAAGCGGGAGCGCTTCGTGATTCTGCTACATCATCCCTAACCAGTACCAATAGTGCGCTATCGTACAACCTTTCACCTGTATTCAATCTAAATCTTGAAGCGTCTGTTCCGCTCACTATCGCCAGCGATAGCTCAAGATTGAGTGATTACATTGATTTCCAGGCGAGAGCCTCACAAGCCAGTTTTACACAGTCGCTAACCTTGTCAGCCTTGAGCGGTCAGAGCAGCACAGGCGGGTGATACATCAAAGGGGCGTAAGCCCCTTTGATGGTTTCAACACTAAAGCAATGAATCCACATTTTTAAAAGGGACAGATTTAAAAAGATACCCCTGTAATCCCCAAATCCCCACCTCACGCAGTAACCCCATATGTTCTCTATTCTCAATCCCTTCAATAATAATTTTGTCGCAGTGTTTTTGAATGGAAGCAATCAGCGGGTAGAAGGTTGGATTCTGCACCTGCTCATTAAGGAAGGTGCGAACAAGTTCCTGATATGAGATCATCATATTCATCCGGAGCGCATCCCAGAGGGACATCATGAGCCATCAACTCACCTTCGCCGATAGTGAATTCAGCACTAAGCGCCGTCAGACCCGAAAAGAGATTTTCCTCTCCCGCATGGAGCAGATTCTGCCATGGCAGAATATGACCGCTGTCATCGAGCCGTTTTATCCCAAGGCGGGCAATGGCCGACGGCCCTATCCGCTGGAGACCATGCTGCGTATTCACTGCATGCAGCATTGGTACAACCTGAGCGACGGTGCCATGGAAGATGCCCTGTACGAAATCGCCTCCATGCGCCTGTTTGCCCGATTATCCCTGGATAGCGCCCTGCCGGATCGCACCACCATCATGAATTTCCGCCACCTGCTCGAGCAGCATCAACTGGCCCGTCAATTGTTCAAGACCATCAATCGCTGGCTGGCCGAAGCAGGCGTCATGATGACCCAAGGCACTTTGGTGGATGCCACCATCATTGAGGCACCCAGCTCTACCAAGAACAAAGAGCAGCAACGCGATCCGGAGATGCATCAGACCAAGAAAGGCAATCAGTGGCACTTTGGCATGAAGGCCCACATTGGTGTCGATGCCAAGAGTGGCCTGACCCACAGCCTAGTCACCACCGCGGCCAACGAGCATGACCTCAATCAGCTGGGTAATCTGCTTCATGGAGAGGAGCAATTTGTCTCAGCCGATGCCGGCTACCAAGGAGCGCCACAGCGCGAGGAGCTGGCCGAGGTGGATGTGGACTGGCTGATCGCCGAGCGTCCCGGCAAGGTAAAAACCTTGAAGCAGCATCCGCGCAAGAACAAAACGGCCATCAACATCGAATACATGAAAGCCAGCATCCGTGCCAAGGTGGAGCACCCGTTTCGCATCATCAAGCGGCAGTTCGGCTTCGTGAAAGCCAGATACAAGGGGCTGCTGAAAAACGATAACCAACTGGCGATGTTATTCACCCTGGCCAACCTGTTTCGGGTGGACCAAATGATACGTCAGTGGGAGAGATCTCAGTAAAAACCGGAAATAACGCCAGAAATGGTGGAAAAAATAGCCTAAATAGGCTGATTCGATGTGTTTGCGGGAAAAAAATCGGCCCAGATCCGCGAAATTTTAATCAGCGAGTCAGCTTGGGAAGAAATGACCTGCTTATTCGCACCTTCCCTGACTGCCCCCACACACACCATAACAGGGATATCCCCAGCAACCTGTTTTGCCAGAGTCGCGACACGTTTGCGCTGCTCCGGGGTTAGATAGGCGTAGCTACCGGTAGACCCCAGAATACCCATTGAATCCACCCGTGCCGTCGTAAGGCGGGCCAAAATATTATTGAATCCCTTTTCATCGACGCCGTTGGCGGTAACAGGGGTCATTGGGAAAGCAGACAAGCCGGTGAACATGGTGTTTCTCCTCAATGGTATTACGGTTGTTGCTCTTCAATGAGAGTTACGTCAACCCGCAGACCTGGCATCATTGCTTCGAGGCCATCGGTCAGCATCTTCCCGGCTTCGTGAAGTTTTTCCAGTGGCATTTGTGGCAGACTCTCCAGAATAAACCACATGTACTGTGCTTCCACATCTAAGCGGGTTCTGACTCCTTGTCGCCAGTTCCAGCGACGGCAGGTCACACCGGCATCATCACGCCAGATAACTTCACCTTGCGAAGGATATTCAACGGCGATTTCACCCTCTTTTACCGTATCAAACGGCTCAGTGCCTGTTGCCACAACGAGGCGTGGTAGCCCCTGATAGGCAGCAATGTTCTCGCCCCCCACCGGCACGGCGTAGCGAAGGCTAACGGCATTATAGAGATCAACGATGGGGTCAAGTGCTGGCATCGCGCCGTCACGTAATACACGCTTACGTAACGCATCAGCTGAACAAGGGGTGCGTTTAGGCTTAGCGCCAAACGTCTGAAAAATCTCAGCCCATGCAGCTAAATGCGATTCTGCCCACTCAGGCTCACCGACAAGAACCGCTTCACAAGCTTCTCTCAGCGCTGTTTCACCAATATCAGGGTTCAGCACCGGCGCAGCGTTTACATAGATACTGAGTGCCCGGAAACCGGGTGCAATACGATAAATTTCAGGGGCAATTGACGGAGATACTGTTAACACGGAATAATCCTGTAATGACCAATTTAAATCATGATAATGACCAATGACTAAAAAAGTCAATTTAATGACCGATGCTGGTTCGATTGCCAGCACAGTAAATGAAGCTGTATCTCAGCGGATTAAGCTGTATCGCAAACAAAAAAAAATCTCCCTTGATGAACTCTCCCGCCGGGCGGGCGTCAGCAAGGGTGCACTGGTTGAAATTGAGGGGTGCCGGGCAAATCCCAGTATTGCTCTGTTGTGCCGCCTGGCCGTCGCGATGGGGGTTTCGGTGGCAGACTTTGTGGATGTCAGTTCGAAACCAACGGTGCATCTCATCGCTGAAGAGGAAATCCCCGAATTATGGCAAGGCGAAAAAGGCGGACGAGCCAGACTGCTTGCAGGATCAGGTGGCCCTGATATGACCGAGATGTGGATGTGGGAAATGCAACCGGGGGAAAAGTTTGCTTCCCCCGGCCACACAGATGGAACGCTTGAATTGTTTTACGTCCAGGAAGGCACACTCACACTGGGTGTACAAGATCACCTGTATCAAGTGAACACCAACTGTTCGGCAACCGCGAGAACAGACGTTGCGCATTGCTATGAAAACCGAGGAGCGAGCCCATTGGTGTTCATCATGACGGTACATGAGAAATCATCCTGAGAGTTACCCAACATACCGTTCGGTCCTGTCTCGTCACATATTCGTTTACAAGGAGTTAATCAGTGGATAACCCGCATCTCAGTTTTACTAAAGACCTGTTTACGGTCACAACCGATCCCGCCTTTTTTGAGCTGGAAGCCATTCATGATTACCTTTCGCAATCGTCCTGGGCTCCTGGTATTGATATAGAAACGGTCAGTGTATCTATCCAGAACAGCCTTTGTTTTGGCCTACTGGATGGCACAAGACAGATCGGTTTCGCCCGTCTGGTGACAGACTTTGCCACTTTTGGTTATTTGTGCGACGTCTACGTGCTGAACGACTATCAGAAAAGTGGCCTCGGTCGTTGGTTGATTGAATGCTGTCACGCCCATCCATTGATGTCACGCCTGCGACGGATAATGCTGGTCACTGACAGCGCCCCTTGGCTATACCAGAAAATGGGGTATCTCCCGTTGAACCGACCAGACTTTGTCTGGCAGATCAACCGACCAGACATGTATCGTAAAACCGAAGGTAAATGAAGACTGTTTGGAGAGTAATATAGACTGTCAATCCGTAGGGCTGAGCATCTGCTGCGGAATAATTTGGCATATTCGCGAGACAACGTTGAGACGTCTGCTTGAGGCCCGGAACTTAATGTCAACTTAGCCATAGCCCATCTTCCACTTCTTTGCGCTATCTCGTTTATGAACCTAGTCATTCCGGGTATCATTTTGCGATTAGCATTCCAAAACCAAATTTAAGATAGGCATGTTTGCACTATCGCTGCGATCTCCCCTGAGGATTTTCATGAACAACGCCGAACAACAGTTCCTGAACGAGCTGGATAACAAATTCTGGAAAGCCGCCGACAAGCTACGCGCCAACATGGATGCCGCCAACTACAAGCACGTGGTGCTGGGGCTTATCTTCCTCAAGTATGTGTCCGATGCCTTCGAGGCGCGTCAGCAGGAGCTAATCACCTTGTTCCGCGATGTCGGCAACCCGGACAACATCTATGCCATGTCGCGCGACGGTTACGACTCTGATGAAGAGTACGCACAGGCGATTGTGGATGAACTGGAGGTGGAAGATTACTACACCGAAAAGAACATCTTCTGGGTGCCGAAAGCCGCGCGCTGGGACACGCTGAAAAACAAAGCCATGTTGCCGACCGGCACCGTGCTGTGGGTGGATGAAACCACCGGCAAGGATGTGACGCTGCGCTCTGTGTCCTGGCTGGTGGATAACGCGCTCGATGAAATCGAAAAAACCAACCCGAAGCTGAAAGGTATTCTGAACCGTATCAGCCAGTATCAATTGGGCAACGAAGTGTTGACCGGGCTGATTAATACTTTCTCTGACGCCAACTTCAGCAACCCGGAATATAACGGCGAGAAGCTCAACTTAAAGAGCAAAGATATTCTCGGTCACGTGTACGAATATTTCCTCGGTCAGTTCGCGCTGGCGGAAGGTAAGCAGGGCGGCCAGTATTACACGCCAAAAAGTATCGTCACCCTGATTGTTGAAATGCTGCAACCGTATAACGGGCGCGTGTATGACCCGGCGATGGGTTCCGGCGGGTTCTTTGTTTCCAGCGACCGTTTTATCGAAGAGCACGCGGGCGAGAAGCAGTACAACGCCGCCGAGCAGAAGCGCAATATCTCTGTTTACGGCCAGGAGTCGAACCCGACCACCTGGAAGCTGGCGGCAATGAATATGGCGATCCGGGGTATCGACTTTAACTTCGGCAGCAAAAACGCCGACACCCTGCTGGACGACCAGCACCCGGATCTGCGAGCTGACTTCGTGATGGCGAACCCGCCGTTCAACATGAAGGAGTGGTGGAACGCCAAGCTGGAAAACGACGTGCGCTGGAAATACGGCACACCGCCGCAGGGCAACGCCAACTTTGCGTGGATGCAGCACATGATCCATCAC
Source organism: Citrobacter sp. RHBSTW-00986 (assembly GCF_013783065.1). Classification (NCBI taxonomy): domain Bacteria; kingdom Pseudomonadati; phylum Pseudomonadota; class Gammaproteobacteria; order Enterobacterales; family Enterobacteriaceae; genus Citrobacter; species Citrobacter sp. RHBSTW-00986. The sequence goes on from NZ_CP056200.1 coordinate 1,224,985, forward strand.
CTTGCGCCAAAAGGTTCGATGGCGCTGCTGCTGGCGAACGGTTCGATGAGCTCCAACACCAACAACGAAGGCGAAATCCGCCGTAACCTGATCAAAGCCGATTTGGTCGAGTGCATGGTGGCGCTACCGGGCCAGCTCTTTACCAACACCCAAATCCCGGCCTGTATCTGGTTCCTGACCAAAGACAAATCTAGCGGCAACGGCAAAGCGCACCGCAAAGGCGAAGTGCTGTTTATCGACGCCCGCAAGATTGGCTTTATGAAAGACCGCGTGCTGCGTGACTTTACTCGTGAAGATATCGCCAGAATTGCCGACACCTTCCACAAATGGCAGGCAGATAAAGAGTACGAAGACGAAGCCGGATTCTGCTTCTCTGCAACGCTGGAAGATATTCAGAAAAACGACTTTGTGTTGACCCCTGGGCGCTATGTTGGTGCTACCGAGCAAGACGAAGATGATGAACCCTTTGCCGAGAAAATGGCACGATTGACGACGCAACTGAAAGATCAGTTGGAAGAGAGCGCGAACCTAGAAGCACAGATTAAGGCGAATCTGGGGGGGCTGGGTTATGAGTTTTGAGATTCCATTCTCTCATATTGCAGAGATTATTATGGGGCAATCCCCTAAAGGCGAAGAGGTTAATAATGAGGGGATAGGACTCCCCTTATTGAATGGACCTACAGAGTTTACTGACCGTTACCCTGCACCTGTGCAGCATACTGCATATGCAAAAAAAATATCGCTACCAGGAGATATTTTATTTTGTGTTCGTGGTTCAACAACCGGCAGGATGAACTATTCTGATCAAAAATATTGTATAGGTCGAGGTCTTGCTGCAATAAGAGGTCGAAACGGATATCCGACACCTTACGTTAAAGCTGTATTAGAGACTTATCTTCCTAAATTGCTGGCAGCTGCGACAGGATCAACTTTTCCTAATGTTAGCAAAGACCTTATTAATAATATTCCAGTAAGTGTTTTACCTGTTGAGAATGCTTGTAATATTAGTAAGCTCATCGAATTGCAGGAAGAGAAAGTATTCACGAATAATCAGATAAACCAAACCCTCGAACAAATGGCACAAGCCCTGTTCAAAAGCTGGTTTGTTAATTTTGAACCCGTAAAGGCCAAAATGGCAGTGCTGGAAGCGGGCGGTTCGCAGGAAGATGCAACGCTTGCCGCAATGACCGCCATTTCCGGGAAAAATGCGGATGCGCTAGCGGTTTTTGAGCGTGAACATCCTGAGCAGTATGCCGAATTAAAAGCCACGGCAGAGCTGTTTCCGTTGGCGATGCAGGACAGTGAGTTGGGGGAAATTCCGGAAGGGTGGACTCTATCTGAAATTGGAGCGCAAATCGATATTGCTGGTGGGGCAACGCCATCAACTAAAACACCTGATTTTTGGGATAATGGAGATATTCACTGGACTACACCTAAAGATTTATCCAACGTTAAAGACAAAATTTTACTGCATACAGAAAGAAAAATAACAAAAGCAGGATTGGGCAAAATTTCCTCTGGTTTACTACCTGTTAATACCGTGTTGATGTCATCACGTGCACCTGTGGGATACCTGGCAATTGCAAAAGTCCCTGTGGCGATTAATCAGGGATATATTGCCATGAAGTGTAATAAAGAGTTAAGCCCTGAATTCGTGTTACAGTGGTGTTCTGCAAACATGCCAGAAATTATATCTCGCGCAAGTGGTACCACCTTTGCTGAAATTAGTAAGAAAAATTTCAATCCAATTCCTCTTGTGAAGCCGCCACTTGAGCTTGTTAAAAATTATACCAAGCAAGTAAGTGCAATCTACTCGTTGATTGAAAATACTATGCGGGAAAATAATAGCCTAACCGAACTCCGCGACACCCTTCTCCCCAAACTTCTCTCGGGTGAAATTACCCTGCCGGAAGCAGAACAAATAATCAGCGAGGAAGCCTGATGCTAAGCGAAGACGATTTAGAACAGCAATGCCTGCAATGGTTTGCTGAACAGGGCTGGGACGTGCTGCACGGGCCGGATATCGCACCGGATGGCGATAACCCGCTGCGTGCCTCATTTCATGATGTGTTTCTGCGCCCGGTAATGCTGGAGCAGCTGCAAACCATCAATCCCCATCTCCCTGTTTCCGTGCTGGAGGAGGTGATACTGCGTATCGCCCATGCGCACAGCCCGGATCTGGTCGTCAGCAATAAAGTCTTTCATCACCTGCTGCTCAATGGCGTACCCGTTGAATATAAGCATGAAGACAAGGTAATTCACGATAACGCGCTGTTAATGGATTTCAACCATCCAGACAACAACCGCTTTATGGTGGTGAACCAGGTCGCCATTCAGGGAATAAAGCAGGTTCGTCGTCCGGATATCATTGGCTATATCAACGGTCTGCCGGTGGCGGTGATTGAGCTGAAAAGCCCCATTGATGCTAACGCCGATATCTGGGCGGCGTTTAACCAGTTACAGACCTATAAAAACGAATTGAGCGATCTGTTTATCTGTAACGAAGCGCTGGTGGTGAGCGATGGGCAGAATGCGCGCATTGGCTCTCTCACGGCGGATGAAGAGCGCTTCCTGCCGTGGAAAACGGTGGCGAACGAAAATGACAAACCGCAGTTTGACTGGCAGCTTAAAACCGTCGTGCAGGGCTTTTTTAACCGTGAATTATTGCTCGATTATATCCGCTATTTTGTCCTGTTTGAGAATGACGGCAAACGGCTGATTAAGAAGATTGCCGCCTATCACCAGTTCCATGCAGTGCGTGAAGCGGTGACGGCGACGATTGTGGCCTCGACCGGTAAACACCTGCCGTTGCACAGTAATATTCAGCCCGGTAGTAAAAAAGCGGGGGTCGTCTGGCATACCCAGGGTTCCGGCAAAAGTATCTCTATGTGCTGCTATGCCGGGAAACTGCTGCAACAGGCGGAGATGAACAACCCGACCATTGTGGTGGTGACGGATCGCAACGATCTCGACGGCCAGTTATACGCCACCTTCTGCCAGGCACAGGATTTGCTGAAGCAGACGCCACTACAGGCCAACGATCGAGATGAATTGCGCGAGTTGCTTAATGCCCGTGAATCCGGCGGCATCATCTTTACCACCGTGCAGAAGTTTGCGCCGCTGGACGGTGAGCAGAGCCATCCGGCACTCAATCAGCGCAGCAACATCGTGGTGATTTCGGATGAAGCGCACCGTAGCCAGTATGGCCTGAGCGCCACGCTGGACAGACAAACGGGTGTCTATAAATACGGCTACGCAAAACATATGCGCGACGCGCTGCCGAATGCGTCGTTTATGGGCTTTACCGGCACGCCGATTGCCTCGGAAGATAAAGATACCCGTGCCGTGTTCGGTGATTATGTCTCTATCTACGACATTCAGGATGCGGTCGATGACGGCGCAACGGTGCCGATCTACTACGAATCCCGGCTGGCAAAACTCGACCTGAACCATGAAGAGCTGGAAACGCTATCCGATCAGGTCGATGAACTGGTAGAAGACGAAGAGACGGGTCAGCAGGAGAAAACCAAAGGCGACTGGAGCCGTCTGGAAAAGCTGGTCGGTTCAGAGCCGCGTATCAAACAGGTAGCGGCCGATCTGGTTCAACATTTTGAAACGCGCAATGCTGCTATGAACGGCAAAGCGATGATTGTCGCCATGAGCCGCGAGATCTGCGTGAAACTGTACGATGCCATCGTGGCGATCCGCCCGGAATGGCACAGTGAAGACGTTGAACAAGGGGCGATCAAAGTCATCATGACCGGATCGGCGTCAGATAAAGACCATCTGCAATCGCATATCTACAACAAACAGACCAAAAAACGCCTGGAAGCCCGCTTTAAAGATCTGAACGACCCGCTGAAACTGGTGATTGTGCGGGATATGTGGCTGACCGGGTTTGATGCCCCGTGCTGCCACACCATGTATATCGACAAACCGATGCGCGGCCATAACCTGATGCAGGCGATTGCCCGCGTTAACCGTGTGTTCCGGGATAAACCCGGCGGACTGGTGGTGGATTATATCGGCATTGCCAACGAGCTGAAGCAGGCACTGAAAACCTATACCGATTCAAAAGGCAAAGGACAGACGACGGTTGATGCCCGGGAAGCCTTTGCGATTCTGCTGGAAAAAATGGATGTCATTCATGGGATGTTTGCCCGTTCGGCGGGTAAGCCGGGATTTGATTACACGGGCTTCTCCCGCGATCCGCTGGCCTTCTTGCGTGATGCCGTGAACTACATTCTGGGACTGGATGACGGTAAAAAACGTTACCTCGATGTCTCGCTGGCGATGAGCAAAGCCTGGTCACTATGTAACACGCTGGATGAGGCCGAACCTTTGCAGGAAGAGTTCGCGTTTCTTTCGGCGATCCGGGTGGGGCTTATCAAACTCGATCCGAAGGCCAAATTTAGCCAGTCAGAAAAAAATTCGCTGCTGAGTAAAATTCTTGATAATGCGGTCGTCGCGACCGGCGTTGAAGATGTGTTTGCTTTGGCTGGATTGGATAAGCCGAACATAGGTTTGCTGTCGGATGAGTTCCTGGAGGAAGTGCGGGAAATGCCGCAGCGTAATCTGGCTGTAGAATTGCTGGAAAAACTGCTCAATGACGGGATTCATGCCCGTTCGGGCAATAACGTAGTGCAGCAGAAGAAATATTCTGACCGCCTGAAAGCCGTACTGCTCAAATACAATAACCGGGCGATTGAAACCGCGCAGGTGATTGAAGAGCTGATCCAGATGGCGAAAGCGTTCCAGGAGGCGATGGCGCGTGATGATGCGTTAGGGCTGACCCCGGATGAAATCGCCTTCTATGATGCGCTGGCTGAAAATGAAAGTGCAGTGCGTGAACTGGGCGATGATACGCTGAGAAAGCTGGCCATCGAAGTGACATTGAAATTGCGGCAGTCCACCACCGTGGACTGGCAGGTGCGTGAAAGCGTGCGTGCCCGATTGCGTATTCTGGTGCGCCAGACGCTGCGTAAGTATAAGTATCCGCCGGACAAAACGCCGGGCGCCGTGGAACTGATTTTGAAGCAGGCAGAAGTGGTGTCGAACAGCTGGACAGTCTAAAACGTTCATCGATTATCTTGACGGAGGTGGTTCAATGTCGGTTACTGTAACAGTTGAAAAAGTAGGGGCGGCATTTGCATTGATCAAATGCCACCATAGGCCTGAAGCAGAATATGAATTTACTGGTGAGTTTCTCGGGCTTTCACACGAGCTGAAGTTTGCAGGGAAGAATTTACGAGAACTGAGAGAAACTGGCTGTTCTATTTATGGAATTTATCAGGATGAATACGGCATGACCTTACTTCCTGATCATCCCGGCATTAAACTGGCCGAAATACTAGCGGTATCAAATATAGGACTGAATAAATTTTCGGTTTACATGGGATGTCGCGAGCAAGAGATAGTTGAATTGTTGAACGGTTCAGTTTCACTGACGAAAGCTATGGCACTCCGATTATCGCATGTAGTCGGTGGAAGTTGGTCGAAGTGGATGTTAATTCAAGAGCAGTTTGAATTACAGTTGGCACAACGAGAGATTAAAGAATTAATGATTTTGACTAATATCGGGGATGAGGTCGTTGGATTATAGTAAAACAACCATCTTTAACTGATGGGTTTGGCCTTTCCATCCATAAGAAAGGCCATTGCTGTAAAAAATAAATTACCCGCGACTGCAGCCGAAATTACGGTCCCCATCACCGACTATTTTAGTTCTTACTTTGGTCATGTAATCCACCCTGTTCATCAAATCGCTATAAGTCTGCTCAAAGTTGTCCCTTTTACGATTTAGGAGATATTTTCCATTTGATGGGTAATTAACTAGCTTCCCAGAGTCATCTATCGGGATGCCAAGTGCACTGTACCAGGCTGTTGTTATCATTGTACGTAACGTGTTACGCTTTAAGTCATAATCCCCCAAATGATAATAAGCATCCTGATTGAAACACAATATCAGATGGTAATGCCGTTTTCCATTTTTGGTATATTCTCGGACCCATGCGTAACGTAAGGTTGAATGTCGGGTATCAGGCCAGTCTTTTCGTTGAGTTTTAATATGCTTATCGTGTTCAAGCTTTGCTTTTAACGCACTGGTAAAGCGAGATATAGCACCAGAGTCAACTCTGGGTTGAAAGAATGGGTTATCCATATTTTCTGTATCAATTGGATCATGCAGATCAACACGAAGAATCATTGAGTTAGGATGTTCGTTGAGGGAGTCATCAATAACCTGTTGTATTCTATCCCGATATAGGGATACGTGTGATCCGAATTCACTATCGTATGTCATATTGTATCCTATTTATTGATATTGGTGTAGGTAATATATACAATATATATTACCTATCATGATAACAAACTATTAGCCGGACTGGGCTCGGTGTTTGTTTTTACTCCTGAATTAAAATCATTTGTTATCATCAAAGCACGGGGTTTAAACCAGCTATGGTTATCAATGTGGTTTTGCCTTTCTTTGCCACTAGTATTCTATTTTGAGAGTACAGCATACCGAGTAATTCATTTGCTTTACTACGCTTTCTAAATTTATTAGGACCATATTGGAGAACAGTATTTTTAGTAATGTAAGGTACAACAAGGCGGTTACAATGATTTTTTATCCACCAATAAAGCTCATCCGCCTCCGAGATTGCGGGCGTTAATTCCTGAGGTTTAGAAAATATGTGGATGTACTCATTAACATACCAGGTAGTTATCTTCACAGCATCTTCGACTGCAGAAAGAGATATATCTCCATCATTGCCATTAAAATAATGCAGCAGAGAGGCCACTCTGGCCATATTTTCTGCGACCTTAGATGCATAGTCTCTAAAATCTGATAAGGTGCCGAGTAAGCCCATATCTGACTCCACCTTGTTATAAAATTCGATCCAGCGATTTTCTGCTTCTACAGAAAATCGCAGGCAAAGACGATCATTTTGATTATCTCTGGCAATACTTTCGTTAACTATCTCCATCAGTCGTTGATGGAATACCGGCAAATGTTCGCTTGAAACAACGGGGCTGGAGATTCTTCTGGAACCTTGCTTTGAATCAGGCTGGCATATGAGACATCGAGCGAAAAAACCGATCCCTTTGGCTGTATCGCCTTTACGTTGCAGATAACCTTTAAACACATCAGGCTGAACCATAAGTGCTAGCGTCAGTCTGGCATCTCTGATTAATTTCTCTGGCTCACTTTTCCTTTCCACTGAAAATGTTGCGCCATCCCACATTTTGTTGATGAAAGGCAGTTCGTTCAGCGTGTAACCGTTAAAAATAGTGCCAGCCTCATCAGACATGATACCGATAGATCGCCAATAACCACAGAGGTAATCTTTAATAGCCGCAGGAGTGGCATCATTAAATATCTGCTTGAACCTGATCGGTGGTTGCTGGTGCGACGCCAACAGCGCTTTAAGTTGTTCATTTGTCGCCAGATGATCTTTGTTACGGCGAATATCTGATTTGAGTTTTGACATCAGTGCTTTTCTTTCAAAATTAAAAATTTCTTCATCACTTCGCCAGGTATTAAGAGCATGCGTGTACTTATCAAATAATTCTTCCTCCAGTTGATATAATGGCTTCATCAGCATTTTATCAACCGTACTTTTCCGTTCGCCAGATTCTGCAAGTGTCAGCAAGTAAAGTGATACTGGGCTACGTAGATTAGTAAGTCGACAAACATCAATCCGGTTCTGACAGGCAAGAGATATTACCCCAAGAGCAGAAGCAGCAATCAAACCTTGAGGGGCCTGCGTATGCTGTTCCACTTCATAAATTGCATTTCTGATAATCTGAGGGAACGCATTTACAGGAAAAGGATGACCGTTAAACATATAATACCTCTAATACAATTCACGTTAAAAAATTCTGCGCAAGTTGTTATTCCGCTATTAATAGCAGAAATAGCAGGATGAAATAACTCTAATTACAACATTTTGAATGTATGTTAGGTAATTACTTCAAATAAGTTTGCTGCGTTGCGATAGCCATTCATCAATCTCTGATTCAACCCATCCAACAGATTTCACTCCGAGCATTCGCTTTTTGGGGAAGGAAGCGTCGTAACGCGGTGATTTGGGGTTCAACCAGTCGTAGATTGTTGCCCTTGCCATACCAGTTTTTTGGATTACCGTAGGTAAGCGGAGTATCCTAACGGTTGATGGATTGTTCATGCTTGATTGCCTCTCGTTAGTTCATTTTGGTTGTAGAAAGATTAGCGGCAAGCATTAATGCAAAAAATCCGCGTACCAAAAATACATTTTTTACAACACTTAACTAATTGATATTTGGTGTTTTTATGTTGACAGCGATTGAGTTTTGCGAAGAAATTAGTCAAAAATCGGTTTGTCTTTCTGGGCAGATGGTCGAATGTGATTGGGACATATACATTGATATGCTCAGCGAAAGTTATCCTGCGATACTGAAGGAACTAAGCGAAATGCGAGATCAGTTCTGGAATTCTGATAAGGTAGGAACACGTGTGGTTTTGTATAGTGCTCCATCTCATGAAGAGTATAAATATTGTACTGGTGACAGAGTGGGTCAATTAATAGAGGAATATGCTGAATTATATGATCCAGTTCAGGAATGCTGGAAAGAGTTAAAGTCACGTATTTTCAGGGGAACATTTTCTCATCTTATTCAGGATCCTTTTTTAATTAATGATGTGTTTAAATCACATCTATTTTTTGCCTCGATGTCTTATCAATGGGGAAAATCAGTTATGTCAGAGAATGAGTGTGTTGCTATTAAAGCATTCATTAAATCTTCTGAATTATTTGATAGATGTATTGGTATGTCATGGTTTCATGTTTCTGTATGTGCTCAAAAAAAATTATCCCATGTTAGAGCTAAAGCCGGAAAACAAGGTGGGAGCAGTAAAGCGGAAGTATATCGAGTAATTCAAGATAAACTTGTTTATTTGATCAATGAATCTGTTCCTGAAGGTGGGTGGAAAAGTAAAGCAGCTGCGGTAAATGCTCTCATTGATCCTTTGTGGGACTTTATTAAAGAGTCAAATTTTGACATTAATAATGAAAGTAAAAAATATCGTATCGCAACAATGAGCCAAGATGCTTTGGAAGATACCATTATTAAAAACTGGTCAAGAAATATTGAAAGTATCAAATTGGCTTTAGATAATACAGTTGCTAGAAAAAAGAAAGTCACAGGATAAAAGCCCGTATTATTAATAGTTGAATTATCAGCACCCATTATGGGTGCTGATAAAGGATTCATCCCACAAGCCGTATTCCCCTAACCCCACTATTAACGATACTGCCGCTATCTGCTGCTTTTACAAAATCAGCCCACCATTGCATCATCGGACGACGTTGCTCAAGATAATCACTGCGGTTATAAGCGCGACGCACCTCATTTTTGTCTACATGAGCAAGCGCTGCTTCAATGACATCAGGTGGAAATCCTTCCTCATTGAGTGCCGTACTGGCGATAGAACGCAAGCCGTGTGAAACAAGTACACCTCCTAAGCCAGCACGCTTGAGTGCTGCATTCACTGTTTGGCTATTCATTGGTTGGTTGGGCTTGATACGGCTAGGAAAGATAAATTCTCGGCCACCACTGAGAGGCTTCATCATTTCCAGAATAGCAAGAGCCCCATCAGATAGTGGAACCGTATGGTCCCGGTTCATCTTCATTCGAGCTGCAGGAATTTTCCATTCGCTAGCATTGAAATCGATCTCATCCCATCGAGCCTCAGCAGCTTCGGCAGGGCGGGTGATGGTTAGAAGTTGCCACATGAACAGGCATCGTGTGGACAGGCTGATACTTGCCGTGCGCATAGTCTGCATTAATTGTGGAAGTTGATCCGGGCGGATACTAGGCATGTTTTTCTTCTGCGGTTTCTCGAATGCTTTCCCGATGTTAACGCTGGGAACAGCATCAATTAGGCCTGTGTTCTGAGCATAAATCATGACTTCGTTAATACGCTGACAAAGGCGGCGAACAGTCTCTAATGCACCTCTGGCCTGAACCGGCTGCACTGCTTTAACCAGAGTATGAGCCTTAATCTCGGTGACACTGATATCACCGATTGCTGGGAAAACATCTCTCTCAAGCGAGCGCCAGATATCATCGGCATAGTCCTCTGTTACGCTGGCTTTCTTCACATTCCACCAACGCTCGGCAACTAACAGGAAAGTGTTGGTTTTAGCCTCTTGAGAATTTCTAACCTGCTCTTTCTGATGTTCCTGAGGATCAATGTCTTTCGCCAATAAAACTCGAGATTCAGCTCTGAGTTTACGCGCATCAGAAAGGGAGACAGCAGGGTAGGCTCCGAAGCTTTGCTTGGTTCGCTGTTTTGTCAGAGGTCGATAGTAACGGAATTGCCAGAGCTTACTACCACTGGACTTGATTAACAGAGTAAGCCCGTCACCATCATATAGCTGGTAATCGGCATCTTTAGGTTTGGCGGCTTTGATTTCCGTATTGGTTAACGGCTTGGTTTTTCTTGCCATGGGGAGTCTCCATGCGTTTAGGCCCAACGAAAACAATAGAGCTTTTCGTTGGGCCTATCAATGGGCCTAAAAGGTTCGGATTTAATTAGTTCTCTTCGGACTTCGCGGGACAAAGTGAGGGCACAAAAAAGCCCGCAGGGCTTGCGCCGTGCGGGCTCTTAGGACTTCATCGGATGACTCTGGTAATCACCGATGGAGAATTTTGGTGGAGCTGGCGGGAGTTGAACCCGCGTCCGAAATTCCTACATCCTCGGTACTACATGCTTAGTCAGTCTTTACATTCGCCTGGCACCTGCGGACAGACACGCCACTACCAGACTAGCCTGATTAGATTTAACGCTTCAACCCCAGGCAGGGCCTCCACGCGATCTCTTTTGGGTTTGACCTCTCTTTGATCCCCGTCTTAAGAGCGGAAGCTAGGGAGAGAGGGCTCAGAGCAGGTTATTAAGCTGCTAAAGCGTAGTTTTCGTCGTTTGCGACTATTTTTTTGCGGCTTTTTACGAGGCCAACCGCCCCTCGGCATGCACCTTGGGTTTCGCGAATCCCGTCGAATCCAGAATCAGCCCCAATGTGTTAGAGCAAGTATAACAGACTTGTGACACGCGTGACCAGCCCCCGCAACCCCTAATCCTCAAGGATTTACCGCTCGCGCAGCGCTTCTTTTGCGCGATTAAACGGTTTGATTAAATAGTCGACGATGGTTTTTTCACCTGTTTTTATATCCACTGTGGCAATCATTCCCGGTACGATGGAGAAATGGCGTCCCAGTTTGTTCTGTAAGAAGTCCTGATGGGTACGGATAAACACGCGGTAGTAGAATATTTCCGGTTTCACTTTGTCCTGAATAGTATCCGGGGAAATAGTTTCGACTACGCCTTCCAGACCGCCGTAAATCGCGTAGTCATAAGCGGTTATCTTCACCAGCGCCCGTTGGCCGGGGTGAATGAACGCGATATCGCGCGGAGACAGGCGGGTTTCTATCAGCAGATGATCGTCCAGCGGTACAATCTCCATCATCTCGCCATTGGGCGGGATAACGCCGCCAATGGTAGTGACCTGGATGTTATTCACAATACCGCGCATCGGCGCGCGCACGGTCAGGCGGGTGACGGAATCCTCGCGTCCTTTCAAAATAGCCGCCAGCATATCCACTTCGGCATTGGCTTTTGACAGCGCTTCCCGCGCCTGCACGAAGTATTGTGAGCGCAGATCGGTGATTTTTAATCCTAAATCGCTTTTTTGTCGTTGCAGACGCAGCACTTCAACGTGGCTGGCGGCACCACTTTTTTCCAGCCGTTGGGTTATGGCCAGCTCTTTATTTACCGAGACCAGCGCATCCTGCAGTTCTGCCATAGAATCAGCGAGCTGCGCGCGGCGACTTTTATACAAGCGCGTTTCGGAGGCGATGAGATCCGGCCAGGCGCGTAGTGAAGCGGGAAACACGAGCGGCAGATCGTTAACTTCGGCATTGAGCCTTGCGCTGGAAGCCAGTGAGGCGCGATAGCGGGCGGCGCTCTCCCCAACGTTGGACTCAGAGCGAGTGGGGTCGAGGCGCGCGACAATCTGATTAGCCTGTACTTTATCTCCTTCGCGTACCGTGAGCTCGGCGAGAATGCCGCCATCCAACGACTGCAATACCTGCTCGCGCGAGCTGGGGATTACCTTCCCGCTGCCGGTCGAGACTTCATCCAGTTTGCCGAAATATGCCCAGATACCCAGGACGGCAAACAGCAGCGTGCTGAGCAGAATAATGCGGCTGGACCCAGAAAAACGGTGCTCGCGGCGGATATCGAGGTCGTCCATAGCAGCGTCATGCGGATTGGTTTTCATTTTTCCACTCCCGACCGTGAGTAGGGGCTGGTGCCCGGCTCGCATTCAGCGCCTGCGCTTTCGGGGCATCCATGACCAGTTGACCTTCTTTTAACACCACTACGCGCTCGACCAGCTCCAGAACCGGTACGCGATGGGTGGCGACAATCAATGTTCGGTTGCCCAGCCACTGGTTCAGGCGCTGAATAAACTCTCGTTCGGTATGTTCATCCAGCGAGGCGCTGGGTTCGTCGAGCAGCACGATATTGGGCGATCGCAGCAGCATTCTTGCCAGCAGGATCGACTGCCGTTGTCCACCGGACAGACCGTTGCCGCCCTCCATAATGGGGTGCGCCAGCCCTTTGGCGAGTTGTTTAACGAAAGCCGCCGCGCCGCTGACCTCCAGTGCTTCGAAGATCTGCGCGTCGCTGGCATGCGGTGCGCCGAGGGTCAGGTTCTCGCGCAAGGTGCCGAAAAACAGCCGCGCATTCTGACTGAGAAAACCGATATTGCGGCGTAAATCGGCCATATCGATCTGCGCCAGGCTAAGGTTATCGAGTCGGACATCGCCCTGGATAATCTCCACGCCGCCCGCCATGGCCTGTAGCAGCGTTGATTTCCCGGCGCCGTTACGCCCGAGGATCGCCACCCGTTCACCGGGCATGACCTCCAGACGTGAGATGCGCAGCGGAACGCGTTGATCGTCGCTGTGGTAGCGAAAGTGCGCGTTTTCAAACAGATAATGGCCGTGAAAAATCTCCTGATGCACACGGTCTTCATCGTACTGCGTTTCGGTGGGAAGCTGCATGATGCTGTCTAACCCCATCTTCGCCGCCTTGACCTGCTGCCAGCGGGCCAGTACGCCGCACAGGTTCGCCATCGGGGCAATCATTCTGGAACCGAGCATCGACGCGGCCACCACCGCCCCGGTGGTCATTGTGCCTTCAATGACCATCGGCGCGCCGAACATAATGATGGCGGCGTAGACCAGGCTTTGTACCGACATGCCCCAGCCAATCAGCCCCTGAGTCAGCTTGCGCGTGCGCAGTCCGGACTCTCCGGTAATACGGATGTAGCTGTTCCACTGCTGTAAAAAGCGGTTTTCCGCCTGCATCAGCTTGATATCTTCCAGCCCCTGAACGCTCTCGACCAGCACCGCGTTGCGCAGGGTGGATTCATGCGCTGCCTGGTTGGCGAGTACCGCCAGTTTCTTCTGTAACAGCAAACCGGGCAGGATCATCAGCAGGGCCGCGACGGGGGCTATCCACGCCAGCGGCGGGGCGATAAAGGCCAGCACCACGATAAACAAAAAGAAAAACGGTAGATCGACAATCGTCGACAGGGTCGAGGAGGTGATCATCTCGCGAACCTGTTCCAGCTCGCGCAGTTGAGAAATAAAGCTCCCCGTCGAGCGGGGAACGGCGCTGTTGCGCAGTCGCAATGCGTGGCTGAACACGCGATCGGAAATGCGCATATCAGCGCGTTTGCCGAGCAGGTCCATTATGTGGGTACGCGCTTCGCGCAGCAAAAAGCCAAACAGCACCGCCACCAGAACGCCGGTGGAGAGAACATACAGCGTTGGATAAGACTGGGCGGGGATCACCCGATCATAGACCTGCATCGAAAAGATAATCCCGGCAAGCGACAGGACGTTAATCAGAAAGGCGGCAACCATGACCGGCAGGTAAGGGCGGATGTCCTGTAACACCAGTTCGCGCATCCAGTCGGGCCTGAAGCGCGAAATATAGCGGTCTACCCGACTGTCCTTCAGCGCCGACAGCGGGCGCAGCGCGGTAATGCTCACGATCTCCGGCAGAAGTTCTGCAACTGTGAGTCGGTTACGCTGGCCCTCTTCAGCGATGATAAAAACATCCAACGCATCTTCACCGTTGAAATGTTCTATCACCATCAGTTGGCCGTCGTGCAGTTCCGCCACCACCGGCAGACGCCACTGGCCGAACGCCTGCGTGGTGGTATCCAGCGCATGAAATGACAGCCCCGCCTGACGCGCCAGCTGCGACAGGGCCATAGCTCGGCTTTTTCCCGCAAACCACGGGGCGTTGGCCTGGATTGCGCCGGGCGAACAGGTAACGCGATAGTGGCTGGCAATATGCGTCATCGCCTGCGCCCACTGGCTCAGGGCGTGTTCGCCAATCGCATCTTCCGCATGTGTATCGACGTCGCTCATAGCTTTATCTCCACCGATTGAATACTGCGGTTATTTAAGGCGAACGCCTGGCGAAGCGAGCCGGTGTTATAGAGGCAGTTCAACTGGAGCTGGCGCAGCTGGTTTTGAGTCTGGAGTTCAGCAAAACGGGCCTGATATACCTCCTGCTCGGCGTTAAGCACGTCGAGCAGTGGGCGTGACCCGAGGTCCAGATACTGCTGTTGATAAAGCTCGCGCGTTTGTTCACTCAGCCGTTGCTGGCGACGCAGGATCTGCAGGGCAGTGGCGAGGCTCATCGCCTGGCTGCGGGATTCCAGTAATTTCTGCCGCACTTCAAGTCGGGTACGCTGGATGGAGTACTGTGCAGACTCTACCGCGTGACTGGCGGCGTTGCGTCTGGCGGTGAGTCCGCCCCCCTGATACAGCGGCATCTCGACTTTTACCCACGTGGAGTACTGGGTTTTGTCGAGCACCTCATGGCTGGGGTATTTGTCGTTGAGATAGTGCTGAACCGACGGCTCCAGGGAGATAGTGGGCGTCATCTGCGCGTTGGCGTAATCGAGATTTGCCTGGGCCACATTCGCCTGCGCCCATGCCGCCAGCACTGCAGGAACCAGCTTATCGTCCGGTTTGACCACATCACAACTGCTGTCCAGTTTGACTGGAAATTCGTTGCTGATGCCGTTAAGCGAGTTCCAGCCGAGGAAGCTCATCAGCGTTGCCTTGCTGCTGTCGAGATTAGCCTGATACTGCGCCAACTGAGAACGTGCAGACTCGATACGCGCATCGGTTTGCACCACGTCGGATAGCGAGGTTGCCCCTTCATCATTGCGTTGACGGGTCAGCCGACCAATACCGTTCAAGGCGCTGAGCTGCTCTTCGGCGGCGTCCACCATTTGCTGCCACGTCTGCACCTGGACTATCGCGTTGGCGGTTGCGTGGGCGATGGTATCAATACTGAGTAACACATTCGCCTGCTGTTGTGCGGATCCGGCGGTTTCAGCACGGACCTGGCTTGCCACTTTGCCGAAGTCGTACAGCATTTGCGACACTGAAATAACCAGAGCCGGGCTAAAGCCGTGATCGGTGTAAGTATTGCTGTAACCGTTGTTCATCCCGGCAGAAACCTGCGGGTAATATTTTGATTTCGCCACGTCGATCTGCTCATTTTGTGAGAGCAGTTTGCCGATGGATTCACGAATAGAAGGATGCCAGCTCACGGCGCGGCTCACTGCGTCGTTGAGCGTCAGGCTGCCGGGGGCGGCGGCGCTCAGCGGCAGATCGGCAACCGCGCCGTCCAGCGAGGGCAGCATCTGGCTGGTGGCCAGTCCTTCCGGCGTAATAATTTGCGGTTCATCTTCGGCATTCACCCGCAGGGTACAGAGCGCTAATGCCAGCAGTAAGGCAACAGGCGCGACATTTCTCATAGTTTATCCCTTACAAAATACGGCAGCGACGACTGTTATTGCCCCGGACGTCATGGCATCCGGGGCTGTAGTTATGGCGCTTTAACGTTATGCGTTAGCTTCAGGGCACAATGTGATTTTGTTGCACCAGCTCATCGAGCGTGGTGTGTACGTTCTCCAGCGTTATGAGATTGGTTGAGTGATAAGTGTTGCCCGTACCGTCGCGGTCGATAGCAATCACCGTGTTGTTACCGCTGGTGGTAACGGTGAGGTAGTTGCCGAGCGTAGCGTTCTGCCCGTTCCAGCCCACCAGCAGGTCGCCGATATCGATTTTGTCACCCTGGGCCAGCGAGAAGTTGGTCCAGGTATCGGTAGGTCCAACGCCAACATTGCCAACGTTACCACCGGTAGCATCGTTGGCGTTGAGCAGGTGATAAATCAGCGTATCGCCGTAGACACTGCCGGTAAAACGATCGGCATCTACGGTGCTTACAACCTGCGGATTCATGTTGATGGTCAACGTAGCGGTATCGGTATGCCCATTCTGATCGTTTAGGGTGTAAGTAAATGTCTCTTTGGTGAGGATGGTGGAAAGTGAGACATCGCTGTTGAGGGCGTAGGTGTAATGACCATCAATGCCAATGGTCAGTTTGCCGTACAGTCCGTTAATGATGGCGCTGGTCGTGCTGCTCAGCGGATCCAGCGTGGCGGTGCTACCGCCCGTGCCGTTCACCGTCAGCAAGGTATGCACGCTGGCAATATGGTCCCCGTCATAAATGTTGCCGGCGACGCTGTTCGCTGTGGAAGTCTCGACGTTCTGCAGGTCGATTATCGTGCCTTTCACGCTAGGGGTGATGGTGATATTCCCCAGCCCTAAAGCCCCGACGCTGCCAGTGTAGTCGAGTCGATAGTTACCGGGGTGCAACATGATCCCCAGGGCAATATCGATATTGCCGCCAATGAGCAATCCACCGTTGAATGAGTTACTGGCAACCTTGACGTTGTTGCTGTCATACAGCGCCCAGGTGACGGTCAGTCCGCCCAGCGTCAGACCTGAAGCAACGTTAAAATGCAGTATGGCGTTTTGCACCGCCGTTCCCGTCGCGACCTCAATGACGCCAGTGCCATTTTGTGAGGTGGGAGAAAGGAGTTGGGCGTTCCAACTGGCGTTCCCGACGCTGTTGTCAGCAAACAATCTGGAGGTGTCCGCCTGCGTGGTGACCGCCATCTGGCTACTGACGTCATTTACGGCGTCCAGCGGCTGCGGCGTTGGTTTGATATTCAGCGAGGCGCTGCCGGTATCGCCGTTTGGTGCTCTGACCTTATACACGAAGCTGTCCGGGGTGTTGATACCGTCTGCACCCAGTCCGCTTCTTAGCGTGTAGGTGTAGTTCCCCTTCGCATCGATAGTCAGCGTGCCGTACTGCCCATTAATAGTGGTAGTGCCCGTCCCGTTAACGACGATACCGTTTACTTCGGTGATAACGGTATTGGCCGGAGCTGAGTCGTTGATCAGCAGATTGCCATTGGTTGTCGCACTCAGGCTGTCGATGGCGTAGGTGTGATCGGCCTGAATATTCAGGGTATAGCTGGTCAGCAGCGTCAGGCCGCCGGAAGCGTTAAGCAGGAACAGATAATCGCCACCCGGTAGCGTAATGGTATACGCTGACGAACTTCCGCCCAGTAGGGCAGTGACCCAGTTTGGCTGTACCCGGTACTGCTCATACTGCTGAATTGACTCGTTGAAGCGATAAACATAGAGATCGAAGCCGCCAAGCGTCACGCCGAGAACATTCGCCTGTACGGTCAGCGTGCGGGTTGCGCCATCGTCAACGTTGAACTTAATCGGGTTAGTCAGACCGTTGACCAGACTGACGTCCAGCACATTGCCGAGTCCGACGCTGGCGAGCGTGAAACCGGTTTGTTGTGAAGGCAAGTGGTCAACCGCGATGACCTGCGTTCCGTAAGTCAGCACTGCTGCATCGTCTGCCGCGGTTACCGTGCTGGTGGTTGGAGCCTGACCGAGCGTTACCACCAGTTTTGCCGAGGAGTGATCGCTGCCATGCGTCAGCGTGTAGGTGAAACTTTCAGAACGACCATACACTGAGATTGACGTATTGGTCAGGGTATAGGTGTAGCTACCGTTCTGATTGATATGCAGAATACCGTATTTCCCTTGCACATCAATGCCGCCCGCCGGGATATTCACAACGTTGCCGTTACCGTCGGTGATGGAGGTGACCAACGTGCCGGAAGGCGCATTATCCTGCCCGTTGGCGGGATCGGTATCCGTAATGATGTTCCCGGATTCCGTGGTACCGCCGATGATGGTCCCTGCGCTGGCTTTTACCACTGAGACATCAAGGCTGGTGTATGCCCCGGTCGCCAGCAGGTTGGTGTTGTAGCTGACCACGCGGTAATCACCGCCAGTCAGCCCGCTGTAATTGAGCGTTACGCCCGAGGCGCCCAGGGTGAGCAGGCTGGCGAAGTCTGGTTTCCCGGTATCCACCACCGTTACCCAGGCATTCAGCGAGGTGTCAAAGCGCTGGATAACGACTTCAAGCGTGTTTAACAGCGACAGCACCACGCCGGTCGCGGCGGCATTGATCGTAATGGACCCACTGCCGCCAGAAGCGATGCTGAAATTAACGCTTGCCGTATCGTTCCCCAGCACGTTGGCGACATTCCCCAACGCATTAACCAGCAGGAAACCATAATCGCTTTGATGATCGGTGCTGACGATAACATCGGTTTGCAGCGGCAGGCTGGTGACGTTGTCTTCAGCCAGCAGTGGCAATACCGGTGCGATAGCGCTTGTCGGCGATGAGGTATTGCCCGCCGCATCGGTCGCCGTGGCGGACAGCGACTGGCCTTCAATCTGGCGAACCGGCAGGTTGACGCTGTAGACACCGCTGCTGTTGGCGATTGCCGTCACGCTGGTGCCGCCGGGCAGGGAGATAGTGACCGTGCTTCCCGCTTCGGCGACGCCGCTGACGGTGCCGCCATCGGCGCTGATCAGTATCGTTGGCGCGGTCGGTGGCGTGGTGTCCACAATCACGCTGAACGAACTGGACAACCCGCTTGCGCCGTTGGCGTTTGTTGCAGTGGCGGTAAACGCGTGGTTACCTTCGCTGAGCGCCCCGGATGGGGTAAAGCTCCAGATCCCGTTACCGTCTGCGGTCGTGGTGCCCATGAGCACGCCGTTGTTGTACAGGCTGACGATGGCGTTAGCCTGCGCCGTTCCGCTGAGCGTTGGCAGCGTATCATTGGTGGTTTTGCCCGCCGCGACGGGCCCCGTGATCGTACCGACGTCATCGAGAACGGTGGCAATAACCGGCGCAGGCGGTACGCCAGTAAACGGTGCCAGAACGTTACCCGCCGTGCCGATGTTGCCTGCGGCATCCTGGGCGCTGACCTGCAGCGTTTGCCCACTGATTTGCGGTGGGTTCAGCGTGAAGGTGAAATTACCGGAGGCGTTGGCGGTTGCCGTGCCGAGCACCGTTCCACCGCTGGAGGTAATAATGACCGTGCTGTTTGGCTCGGCAACGCCGGTGAGCGTGGTACCGTTGGCGTTTACCGCCAGCCCTGTAGGAATGCCCGGGGCGACGGTATCGACCACGATCGCTGCCGCAGACGATATGCCACTGGTATTACCCGCACTGTCCGTTGCGGTGATGGTAAAGGAGTGAGTACCTTGTGCCAGCGCGGTGGTTGGGGTGTAACTCCAGTTACCGCTGCCGTCCGCTGTCACGCTGATGACAAAGCTGCCGTTATCGTAAATATCGACCCGCGCGTTGGCTTCTGTGGTGCCGTTTAATGTTGGGCGTGCGTCGTTGGTTGGCTGATTAGCGCCAATCGCCCCGGTGTTTGGCCCGACGTCGTCAATAATGCTGCTGATTGAAGGCTGCGTCGGCGCCGTGGTGTCGACCACCACGCTAAAGCCTGCCGTCGCACTGCTGGTGTTGCCCGCCGCATCAGTCGCGGTGACGGTGAAGGTGTGCGATCCATTCGTCAGCGGCGTAGTTGGGGTAAACGACCAACTGTTATTACTTTGCACCAGCGCCGTACCCAGCAGGGTGCTTCCATCATAGATGCTGACGGTGCTGCCTGCCTCGGCGGTACCGTTCAGCGTCGGGCGCGCATCGTTGGTCAGTTGTCCGTTGTTGAGCGCCGCATTGAACACGCCGCCTGCGATATCATCCACCACTGAGACCAGCAGCGGGGCGGATGGCGCAATGGTGTCGACATTAATAATAAACCCGCCGGAGGTAGGACTTACGTTTCCGGCGGCATCGGTGGCGATAGCGGTAAACACATGCTGACCGTTACCCAGCGCGGCAGGAAGATATTCCCAGGTGCCGTCTATCGCCGCAGTTACCGTTGCCAGCAGTGTGCCATTATCGTAGATGGCTACCCGGGCACCGGCTTCCGCCGAGCCGTTGAGTACGGGACGGGTGTCGTTGGTAAAGGCCCCGCTCGACAGCGTTCCGGTTCCCGGTAGCACGTCATCAAAAGCCTGGATAATCGTTGGCGCAAGCGGGGCGACGGTATCAACAACGATGTTAAATCCAGCGGACGTGAGGCTGACGTTTCCGGCAGCGTCGGTGGCTGTCACTGTCAGCGCGTGGTTACCGTTGCCAAGCTCGGTTCCTGGCGTGAAGCTCCAGGCGCCCGTGCCATCCGCTGAGGTAAAGCCGATAAACGATCCGTTATCGTAAACTCTTACCGTGGCATTGGCTTCAGCCGTGCCGCTAAGCGTCGGGAGTGGATCGTTCGTGGCCTGACCGTTGTTCAGATTACCGATCAGCGGGCCGACATCATCTGCAACCTGAGTAATCGCTGGCGTACCAGGCAACACGGTATCCACGATAAGCGCGAAGCCATTGGATGGCTGGCTGGTATTACCGGCGCTGTCGGTGGCGGTGACGGTCAGCGTATGCGGGCCGTTACTGAGTGCATCCGTTGGGGTTAAGCTCCAGGTGCCGTTAGCCCCAACGGTGGTGGTGCCGATGGGCTGACCATCGCTCAGGACGGTTATGGTCGCGCCAATTTCACCGGTGCCGCTCAGGGCCGGACGGGATTCATTCGTGGTCTGCCCGTTGGTTATCGGGCCTGTTGTCGGTGCGGTGCTGTCCTGAACTGAGCTGATGACTGGGATTGACGGGGCAACTGAGTCCAGCTCAATAGTAAACGATGATGATACTCCGCCGGAGTTACCTGCCTGATCAGTGGCAACGGTGGTGAATATATGTTGTCCCTGTCCCAGCGGTGCATCCGGTGTGAAGCGCCAGTTGCCTGACTCGTCCACCTGCGCTGTACCGATGGCGACGCCGTTATCACGGATCGTGATGATGGCGCCTATCTCGCCTTTGCCGTTCAGCGTAGGCTGCGCATCGTTCGTCAGTTGTCCGTTGATCAGCGCTGTATTGCCAGGCTGATCGTCAATTACGGAGGTAATGGTCGGTGCCGCTGGCGGCAGCGTGTCGACGACAACCACAAACGGCGGCGTTGCCGGGCTGATATTGCCCGCGGCATCTGTGACGGTGGCAGTCAGCGAGTGGCTGCCTTCACCGAGAGCAGGCGCAGGCGTAAAGCTCCAGTTGCCGTTTTCATCGCTGATGGTTGTGCCGATGATCGCCCCGTTATCGCGGATGGTAACAAGCGAATCCGCCTCGGTAACGCCAGCAAGCGTTGGGGTATTATCGTTGGTCAACTGCCCGGAGGTCAGGATTTGGGTTGTACCAACGTTGTCCGTGACTGTCACAATAGAGGGGGCATTCGGCACCAGGGTATCGACAATGATCTGGAAATCACCGGATGGATCTCCCTGGTTGCCTGCGGCATCTGTTGCGCGAGCGGTAAAGATATGGTCGCCTTCTCTCAGCGGAGCGGTCGGGGTAAAACTCCAGAATCCGTTGCTGTTTACCGTAGTAGTGGCATAAGCGATGCCATTATCGTAAAGGGTGATGGTTGCCCCCGCCTCGCCGGTTCCGTTAAACGTCGGGCGTGAATCGTTGGTAATTTGCCCTTTATCCAACGATCCGGTGCCGGGGGCAATATCGTCAATAATGCTGGTGATAGTTGGCACCTGCGGGGCCGTGGTGTCGATGGTGATTGCGTAGTTGGGTGACAGACCACTTGGGGTACCGTCCACCGTTTGAGAAACCGTGAAGTTATAGGTTATGCCGTTAGTCAGCGCAGTGGGTAGCTGATAACTCCATGCGCCAGACACGGCATCGGCGGTTACCGTGGCGATGGATGCGCCATTTTGATAGATAGTCACCGATGCCCCAGCAGTGGCGGTCCCTTGCAGCAGCGGTAAGGTGTCGTTGGTGGTTTTACCGTTGCCAATCACCCCCATTATGGGCGCGATGTCATCAACGATCTCAAGAGTCGGTGGATGCGGAACGCTGGAGGTAGCGGCGTTAAACGTTGTCGGATCACTTTGATTTCCGGCGGTATCCTGAGCGATGGCGTTGAGCGCCTGACCGGTTGTTTGCGCTGGCGAAATGGTGACAGCAAAGTTACCAGAACCGTCTGCCACCCCCTGGCCGAGAATGGTGTTACCGCTGCGAATAATCACGGTGCTGCCGGCGTCGGCCGTACCGCTTACCAGCGTCCCGTTAGGATCTACGCTGGTAACCGTAGGCGTTGCAGGCGGCAGGGTATCGACAATCAACGTCAGCGGGTTATCTGCAGCCAGTGAGTTACCTGCGGCATCCACTGCGCCGAACGTCAGTGTGTGAGTGACGTTCGGCGTGAGGGGAACATCCACACTCCAGGTGCCGTTAGCAGCCACGGTGGCAGTAGCAACAGGATTACTACCCTCATAAATAAGCACGGTACTGCCAGGTGTGCCGGTCCCGCTAATGGTCGGGGAGGTATCGTCCGTGACGCTGCCACTGGTTAGCGAACCGGTAAAGATTCCAACGTTATCCTGGATATCCGTTACCTGCGGCAACGTCAGCTTCGTGTTGTTAACCGTAAACGAAATGCTGTTTGAATTGTCGCTGATGTTACCTGCCGGATCGGTTGCGGTGGCGCTTAACGTGTAGCTTCCATTCGCCAGCGCAGTCCCTGGCGTAATACTCCAGGTTCCACCAGCCACCGTTGTAGTACCGATTACCGTCCCCCCGTTATACAGGGTGATGGTATCCCCGTCTGTGCCAGTACCGCGAATGGTTGGCGTGGTGTCATCAGTCACGGCATCTGGCGCAAGGTCGCCCGTGACATCACCGACATTATCGTTGGCGGCAATAATCTCCGGTGGTGCAGACGGCGTCGTGTCGATGTTCAGTGTTATGGCGTTAGATGGCAGGCTGACGTTGCCTGCTGGATCGGTTGCGGTGAGAGTTACCTGATAACTACCAGGAGCAACCGGTGCTGACGGAGTGAAGCTCCAGGTACCGTCTGCACCTACTGTTGCTGTTCCCTGCAATGGGGGAGTACCAGCAAGATAGAGGGTAATCAGATCCCCGACGTTCCCCGTGCCGCTAAAAGTTGGCGTGGTGTCATTGGTGTTGCCATTAGTGACCACACCCGTTACCGGAGCCACATCGTCGGTAATGATTGGCGCGGCTGGTTGTGCGGGAGGCGTATTGTCTACTGTCAGAGTAAAGCTTGCCGACGGGATCCCCGTGTTGCCCGCGACGTCAGTCGCCGTGGCGGTAAATTTATGCGGCCCGTCGGCGAGTGAGGTTGGGGTAAATGTCCAGGTGCCGTCTGGTTGTACGGTGACGATGCCAATAGAACCGCCATTATCATAAATCGTAATCTTCGCGCCGGGCTCGCCGGTTCCGGAGAGTTCGGGATTTGAGCTCTTGGTACTGCTGCCGTTACTCAGCGTTTGAAGATTTGTCCCAATCAGACCTTCTGCGGAGCTGATAACCGGGGCAGCTGGTGGGGTGGTATCAATCGTCAGCGTAAAGTTCCCGGCATTGCTGGCGTTGCCTGCAGCGTCCGTGGCGATAGCGGATAAATTGTGTGCGCCTTCACTGAGCGGTTGGCTGAGTTGAATACTCCAGGTGCCGGCGGGTAAAACCGTTGTGCTGCCAATTGGCGTGGAACCCTCATAGAGGGTGATTGTAGAACCGGATATTCCGGTTCCTTTCAGCTCTGGTAAGGTATCGTTTGAACGGCTTCCGGAAGGCAGATCGATCGGCGCATTCCCAACGTCGTCGGTGGCAGCCAAAATGATAGGATCGCCTGGCGGTTGAGTATCTACGGTAACGCTGACCACCGTGGGTGAGGTGATGACATTACCTGCGGCATCGGTTGCCGATACCGTAAACTGATGAGTGCGATCGCTGAGCACCTGATTTCCCGGAACGGTATAGCTCCAGGTGCCTGAACTGTCGACAAGAATAACCGTCATCAACAGACTGCCATCGTACAGGCTCACCAGTGAACCTGGTTCACCGGTACCCGAGAGGGTTGGCGTGTTATCGTTAGTGACCCAACCGTTATTTGCAACGTTGCCCGTAATGCTGCCAACATCATCGTTAACCAACGTTATTACTGGAACGGTTGGGGCGATGCTATCGACAATAATTTTCCAACTGGCGGCGCTGCTGGTGTTGTTGGCAGCGTCTGTTGCCGTCACCGTAAATACGTGCGCGCCCTGGCTTAGTGCTGCGGTGGGCGTATAGTTCCAGTTACCGTTGTTATCAGCGGTAACTGTCGCAAGCAGGGTGCCATTATCATAAATTTTGACCCGCGAACCTGCTTCGGCGATGCCTTCAATTTTCGGTTTATCGTCGTTGGTTAACTCATTGTTATTGATGGGGCCAGTGAAATCGTCAACATCATCAGTAACGGCAATAATAACTGGCTGGTTTGGTACAGTGATATCCGGAGCCAACGCGGAGGTAGGCTGACTCTCGTTATTGCTGCTGTCCGTTGCGGTGACTTTTACCGTTTCGCCGTTCTTTTGCGACGGCGCTATAGACACGGTGAAATTGCCGCCGCTGTCAGCCTGGCCTATGCCAATCGGGTTACCGTTGCTGTCTTTAACGGTGACGGTGCTTCCCGCTTCAGCATGTCCGCTTACAGAACCGCCGTCTCCGGCGACGGTGACGCCGGTTGGCGCATCAGGTGCCGTGGTGTCCGGTGCGTTGACAGAGGCGTCGTTGCCCTTGTTGCCTGCGGTGTCGGTCGCATTTGCCGTAAGGGTCTCGCCGTTGGTTTGCGGCGGAACCAGCGTTGCGGTGAAATCCCCATCCGTATCGGCAGTTGCCGTACCAATGATATTGCCATCTGGATCCAGAATATTGACCGTACTGTTGGGTTCGGCTTTGCCGGTGACCTGGTCGCCAGTGCCATTAACTAGCAGGTTTGTTGGGGGCTGTGGCGCGGTAATGTCTGGTGCAAGCGCCGTTTCTGGCAGGCTTGGGTTTCCTGCCGGATCGGTTGCGATGGCTTCAATGGTTTCGCCATTGGTCTGTGGTGGGTTAATGGTGATGGTAAATGAGCCGTCCGTTCCGGCGACGCCGCTGCCGATCTGAGTTCCGCCACTGCCGGTGATAACCACGGTATTACCTGGATCGGTCGTTCCGGTGACGACAGTCCCATCCGCAGATACGTTGAGATCATCAGGTGGCGACGGTGGCTGGGTGTCGATGCTGATATTGAACGCTGGTGACATGCCTCCTGTACCTGACTGGTTTGTCGCGGTGGCGGTGAAGGCGTATAAGCCGTCCTGCAAATTGGTGTTGGAGGTCCAGGTCCAGTTGCCGTTACCGTCAGCCAGTACGCTGTCGATAATTGTGCCGTTGTCGTAAATAGTCACCGTGCTGTTGGCGTCGGCAGTGCCAGAGAGCGTGGGGGTATTATCGTTGGTGGCCTGATTATTGCTCAATGGTCCGGTTGAGGGGGCAAAATCATCCATTATGCTGACGATAACAGGCACGCCCGGGTAGCCAGAGTTGGTGGCATTGAAAGAGGTATCTGGCCCGATGTTGCCTGCCTGGTCCTGAATTTTCGCGACCAGCGCTTCACCGTGCGTCTGTGAGGGCGAAATCGCGATGACGAAATTGCCGGTTTGACCGACCGTTGTTGAACCCAAAACCTGATTATTACTGCCGATGATAATGACCAGGCTTCCCGCCTCAGCGCTACCGGTTACCGTTGTACCTTCCGGATTAACGGAGGAAATGACTGCGGCTGCAGGCGGGGTGGTATCAACGGTGAATGTCGGCACGCGCGTTTCCGCGCTCACGTTACCCGCGGCGTCAGTTTGCGTCAGCGTCAGATTGTGAACACCATCGCTGAGCGGAATGTCTGGTGTAAATGTCCAATTCCCATTGTCATCCACCCGGACCATGCCGATCAGAATGCCGTTATCAGAAATGCTGATGAAACTACCTACTTCGCCTGTACCAGTGAGCGTCGGCGTAGCATCGTCGGTTACACCGTTATTGGCGATAAGGCCGGTAATGGAACCGACATTGTCGGTTTCCTGAGTGATCACGGGGGCGTCGGGGGCAAGCGAATCGACAATAATTTCCCAACTGTCCGACATGCCGCTGCTGCCAGCACCGTTTGAAGCGCTGACGGTAAACTGGTGTGTGCCGTCTGCCAGAGGAGAGGATGGCGTAAACGACCAGTTGCCGTTGGCATCGATTGTCACCTGGCCTATTTCGACGCCGTTATCAAAAATATGTAATGTGGCATTCGCGGGGCCGGTGCCCTGGAGTGTCGGCGTATTATCGTTGGTGGATTCCTGCTGATTGACAGGGCCAGTAATCAGCTCCTGGTTATCGATTATGCTGGTGATAACGGGGACGTCAGGCCTGTTAGGGGTTGTCGTTGGCGGTGTGCCGCCATCACCGTCACCGTCACCATCACCGTCGCCATTACCGTTACCTTCGCCGTTGCCACCGTTGCCATTGCCGCCGCTACCATTGCCGTTCCCGGCATTACCGTTTCCAGCGTTATTATCACTCCCACCACCGCCGCCGCCACCACCACCACCCGCAGCGAGGCCAATCCCGCCAGCGACAGCGATCCCGCCAAGAACCCACGGCCAGACGGCGCCGCCTTCATGACTGCCTTCGGCCGTCATCAGCGGTGTGAGATCGTCCAGGTGCTGGAAATGGAATGCTCCGTCAGTATCCTGAACCCACCACAGTGCGCCATTACTGTCCTCCAGAACAAGTTGGTTTTGCGCTTCGCCTTTTCCGAGGTAGAAATTTTTAATGGTGATGGTTTCACCTGAGCGGAGTGTGACAACCAGATCCTGATTAACGCGCGTGAGTTGACTCACCTCCTCACGCGACACAGACAGTTTCACGATAGAAGGTGAACTGAGCGTAACTTCAGAGGCTTCAACATTTGTGGAAACGCCAGTTAATTTTGATACAACGGCGAGTAGACGCATATGTTCACTCCTGATGGCATGCCGGGAGTATTAATCCGCAACAGCGCGCTGGGAAAATGAGCAGACAGGGGCTCCGTTCATCATAAAGATGAATTTACACATGTAATTTCATTGATTAGGTCACATAGATGTTAGTTTATTGATTAAATACGTCTGGGCCCTTTCGGCTGAATAGTTCTTTCGTATTAGATGATATAGTCAGAAAGAAAGTATTCTGCAACTTATCCATATTAAAAAAGTAATTAGTCATTTGAAAAGGATACTTTCCAGTTTGCTTTTAACGGTTGTTTTCATGGCAACTAATTGTATTTAAATGATTTTGTTTTTATTGAAATGAATGTCAATATAATAAACAATAGTAATAATAGTGTTATTAAATAAATGGAAATATGAATGCTATGGTCTTGAACTTTTATATTATTGGACTATAGACCGCAACGGTAATGACAGGGGGTTTATTTCATATCTGAACGATTCAGCATAAATAAACTATAAACTCGGTGAATGTATTGTGTGGGTTTCGATAACTAAAAAATAAGAACCAGTCTCAGGAGGAGAGACTGGTCACAGGGGAGTAGCATTTAGCGGCCAGCATTTTTCATGATACGCGCTTTATCTAACTGCCATTCGCGTTCTTTCACATCAGAGCGCTTGTCGTGCTGTTTCTTACCTTTCGCAACGCCAATTTTCACTTTGCACCAGGCATTCTTCCAGTACAACGAAAGCGCAACGACGGTATAACCATCACGATTCATACGACCATACAGGGAGTCGAGTTCACGCTGGTTTAACAACAGTTTACGGGTTCGGGTGGGGTCGCATACCACGTGTGTTGAGGCCACCGCCATTGGCGTGAAGTTGGCGCCAAACAGGAACGCTTCGCCGTCTTTGAGTATGACATAGCTGTCGCCGATGTTGGCTTTACCCGCGCGCAGGGATTTGACTTCCCAACCTTGCAGGGCGAGTCCTGCTTCGAACTCTTCTTCAATAAAGTATTCGTGTCGTGCGCGCTTGTTTAGCGCGATTGTGGCTGAGCCAGGTTTGTGTGCTTTTTTCTTCGTCATAATGCCGCTCAGTATAGGTAATCTGGAATCGAAAAACACCCCATTTCATCCAGCGGGGCGCAAGGCGCTATCTTAGCACGAGTTAGGCTATAGCGTTTTTTTTAGCGGGTGATAAATGGTATTATTTGTGTGATTGATATTGATGGGAATTGTTATGCCTCAGATTAGCCGGACCGCTTTAGTACCCTACAGTGCGGAACAGATGTATCAGCTAGTGAATGATGTTAAGTCCTATCCTCAGTTTTTGCCGGGTTGCACCGGTAGCCGCGTACTGGAGTCGACTCCGGGACAAATGACGGCCGCTGTGGATGTCTCGAAAGCAGGGATCAGCAAAACGTTCACCACGCGCAATCAACTGACCAGTAATCAGAGCATTCTGATGCATCTGGTCGATGGGCCGTTCAAGAAGCTGATTGGCGGCTGGAAGTTTACGCCACTGAGTCATGAAGCGTGTCGTATTGAATTTCACCTCGATTTTGAGTTCACCAATAAGTTAATCGAGCTGGCGTTTGGCCGTATCTTTAAAGAACTGGCTTCAAATATGGTGCAGGCCTTCACGGTTCGCGCGAAAGAGGTTTACAGTGTCAGCGTCGGCTAAAATTGTCGTTGAAGTGGCGTACGCGCTACCCGAGAAACAGTATTTACAGCGCGTAACGCTGCAGCAGGGCGCAACGGTGGAAGAGGCTATCCGCGCTTCCGGGCTGCTGGAATTACGTACCGATATCGATCTCAGTAAAAATAAAGTGGGTATCTACAGCCGTCCGGTAAAGCTTGCTGATGTTCTGCATAACGGCGATCGGGTGGAAATTTACCGGCCACTGATTGCTGACCCAAAAGAGCTGCGCAGACAGCGAGCAGAGAAATCCGCTAAAAAGTAACAGACAATAAAAAAGGTGCTCATTGAGCACCTTTTTTTGATCTCTCAAACCTACTTGTTATCGGTCAAAGCGGGTTTGTTATCAATGTTGGTCAATACGCCGCTGCTGTTAAAGGTCAGCGTCAGCGTTTGCTGGGTTACGCCTTCATGTCCAGGTTGCTGACGGAACACATAAAACCAGGTGTTAGTGCCAAAAGGATCGGACATCATTGGTGTACCCAGAGCATAAGCAACCTGCTGTTGCGTCATACCCGTGCGCACTTTAGCGACATCGGTAGGTGTCAGATAATTTCCCTGGTTGATGTCAGGGCGGTAAACCACTCGCTCCAGAGTGGAACAGCCTGCAGTCAACATCAGTAGTACTGCTGCAGCAGCAGTCAGCGTTTTACAGCGCATAGTGATTTGATTCCTTTTCGGGCCCGAGCAGTACGCGGCTCATATGTAATATGCCGATGATAATAGACCTTTCACCACTTTAAAACCTTTTGCTGTCGGGTCGGTCGGCGATTTTATGTTGAACTCAGACCTTCACAAGGTAAAAAAGTTTATGCCGCCAGCAGTTCTTTTGCATTTGCGAGGGTATTGCGCGTCACTTCGCTACCGCCAAGTAGACGGGCTAATTCCTGCAGGCGCGCGCGTTTATCAAGCGGCTGCATGTGTGTTTCCGTCATCGCGCCATCTGTTTCTTTGCTGACATAGAAATGTTGATGACCACAGCCCGCAACCTGCGGCAGGTGAGTAACACACATTACCTGCGTTGACTCGCCCAACTGTCGCAACATTTTACCCACTACCGCAGCCGTCGGGCCGCTGATACCAACATCCACCTCATCGAAAATTAGCGCAGGCGTTTCCATCTTACGTGCTGTAATGACCTGAATAGCCAGCGCAATACGTGACAGTTCCCCGCCGGAAGCGACTTTCGCAATTGGCTGTAACGGCTGACCTGGGTTAGTGGTCACTTTAAACTCCACGCGATCGGCACCGTCTGCGCTCAGATGATGCTCCTCAAATTTCACATCAATGCAAAAGACACCGTGCGGCATCGAGAGGGCATGCATGCTCTCTGTAATAAGTTGCCCCAGTTCCTGCGCATAATGCTGACGCTGTTGGTGCAGCATTTTTGCCGTTTCCAGCGCCTGCTGGTGGTGATTGTTCACCGCCAGGGTTAAGGTTTCGAGCGAGTCGGCCTGATCGTCCAGTTGCTGTTGTTCATCCAGCAACGACTGATAGAACTGTGGCAGCACTTCAGGGGCAACATGATGTTTACGCGCCAACGAGATTTGCCTGGAGATACGCTGTTCGAGTTCGAACAAGCGGTTAGGGTCTAAATCCAGACGATCGCAATAGTGGCGCAGCTCGTCGCTGGCTTCGCTGAGCTGGATGGTGGCCTCTTCCAGCATATCCAGAATATCTGAAAGTTTGCCGTCCATGCCTGCCAGTTCAGTGACCAGGTGTTTTGCGGTGTACAGTTGGCTTTGCAGATTGATGTCTTCACCATCAGCCAGGATAGCCAGCGCCTGTTGGCTGGTGGTGAGCAATTGCCCACTGTTAGCCAGGCGCTTGTACTCTTCATCAATTTGCTCAAACTCACCCGGCTGCGGATTGAATTCGTTCAGTTCCTTTAACTGGTATTGCAACAATTCCGCCCGGGCTGCGCGTTCCAGGCTTTGTTGCTGATGATGCGCCAGGTCACGACAACTTTGGTGCCATAGTTGGTAGCGCGCAGCCATTTCCTGGGTCAGAGACGCTTCATTGGCGTAACCATCAAGCAGGGATTTTTGGTGTTCTGATTTTGTAAGGAGCTGATGCGCATGCTGGCCATGGATTTGAATAAGTAACTGGCCCAGCTCGCGCAACTGCGATAACGGAACGGCGGTTCCGTTAATAAACCCACGGGAGCGGCCATCGCTGCTGATAACGCGACGCAGCAAACACTCACGGCCTTCCTCAAGCTGGTTCTCTTCCAGCCAGCGCAGGGCTGCGGGGGTATCTTTTAAGGCAAAACGGGCGCAGAGGTCGGCTCGCATGGCGCCTGCACGCACCATGTCTGCGTCTGCGCGTCCGCCCAGACACAAACCGAGAGCATCAATGGCAATGGACTTACCCGCACCGGTCTCACCGGTGATAACGGTCATTCCGTTCTGGAAATCGATCTCAAGTTCACGAACGATAGCAAAATTGCTGATGGTCAGTTGTGCCAACATAGCTGTTTTCCTGTATGAAAAACCATAACTGTGATTTCATACAGTATAAACTGGTTTTTTATACAGTAAAGAGGTTGGCGTTAAATTAGAATAATTTTTTTGACCAACCAAGCTTAGTGCTTAATGTGTTGAAATAGCTGTAATCTTTTGGATGTATCAGGTTCAGATGATAATCACAGCGGCGAATCAATACGTCTTCACCTTCCTGTATAGGTAGGGCGATTTGGCTGTCACAGCTGATCTCCAGATCGTTACGGCGATGGGAAAAGCGCAGGCGAATGGTGCTGCTACTGTTGATCACCAGCGGTCGCGCGGAAAGCGTATGCGGAAACATGGGTACCAGCGTAATAGCATCCAGAGAAGGCGTCAGAATTGGGCCTCCGGCAGAGAGTGAGTAGGCGGTAGAGCCGGTCGGCGTCGAGATAATCAGCCCATCTGAACGTTGGGAGAAGGCAAAAATTTCATCGATATAGACTTCAAATTCAATCATGTGCGCCACTTTCCCGGGGTGCAGCACAACTTCATTGATGGCAGTGCTAATGCGCTTCTGGCAATCCTGTTGACACACCTGAGCTTCGAGTAAAAAGCGCTTTTCGCTGATGTAGTGGCCTTCCAGCACGTCAGCTAACTGTTGCTGGGCATTGTCTGGGTCAAGGTCGGTCAAAAAACCGAGGTTGCCGCGGTTAATGCCAATAACCTTGATGTCATAACGTGCCAGGGTGCGTGCGGCGCCCAGCATATTGCCGTCGCCGCCGACTACCACGGCGAGGTCTGCCTGTTGGCCAATTTCTGCGAGCGTGCCGGTTTTCACATTTTTCAGCTGCAGTTCGTGGGCGATTTGTTGCTCAACGATAACCTCATAACCTTTGGTGCACAGCCAACGGTAGAGCATTTCATGTGTGGTCAGTGCAGTGGGGTGACGTGGATGCCCCACAATGCCAATACACTTGAAATGTTTGTTCATTTTCTCGAGGTCCTTGTAACGAAGATTAGTGACAATGTGAGTACTTCCCTTGAATCCCTGAATCTGATCCCCATAATAAGCCAAGTTAGCGAGATGAATGCGAAAAAAACGCGGAGAAATTCATGAGTAGTAAAGAACAGAAAACGCCTGAGGGGCAAGCCCCGGAAGAAATTATCATGGATCAGCACGAAGAAGTTGAGGCGGTTGAATCAGACGCTTCTGCTGAGCAGGTGGATCCGCGCGATGAAAAAATTGCGAATCTGGAAGCTCAGCTTGCTGAAGCCGAAACTCGCGAGCGCGACAGCGTGTTGCGTATCAAAGCGGAAATGGAAAACCTGCGTCGTCGTACCGAACTGGACGTAGAAAAAGCGCATAAGTTTGCGCTGGAAAAATTCGTCAACGAACTGCTGCCGGTGCTGGATAGCCTGGACCGCGCTCTGGAAGTTGCGGATAAAGATAATGACGCTATGGCGGCGATGGTTGAAGGTATTGAGCTGACCCGTAAGTCAATGCTGGATGTCGTGGCGAAGTTTGGTGTACAGGTGGTTGCGGATATCGATGTGCCGATGGACCCGAACGTGCACCAGGCAATTGCAATGGTAGAGTCCGACGACGTTGCTGCCGGTAATGTGCTGATGGTAATGCAGAAAGGCTATACCCTGAACGGACGTACCATCCGCGCCGCGATGGTCTCTGTGGCTAAAGCCAAAGGCTAATCAGCCTTCAGGCCGGGTAATGCTCACGCGCTACCCGGCCTGAATTACTCTCACTGGTCCGACACGCTTTCCCGTAGCGGTTTGACCGGCAATACCTGCACCTGTTTAATCATATTGTCCTGCACGTCGAGAATATCGATATCGTACTGTCCGATGCGCACACGCGTGCCGGCAACCGGGATCTCTTCCAGCGCTTCAAGAATAATACCATTCACGGTACGTGCGTCATCTTCCGGCAGGTGCCAGTTAAACGCCTTATTGATTTCACGAACGTTGGCGCTGCCGTCAATGATCACCGAGCCATCATTCTGCGGCGTTACCTCTTCGGCAAGCGTGGGTGACATTGAAGTGGTGAAGTCGCCGACAATCTCTTCCAGAATATCTTCGACCGTGACCAGCCCCTGAATATCGCCATATTCATTGACAACCAGACCCACTTTCTTCTTGTTTCGCTGAAACTTAATGAGCTGGGTGCTGAGAGGCGTACCTTCCGGGACGTAATAAATTTCGTCGGCGGCACGTAACATAGTCTCTTTGGTGAACTCTTTTTTCTCTGCCATCAATCGCCAGGCTTCACGTACGCGCAGCATACTGATGGCGTCGTCCAGCGAGTCGCGGTACAGCACAATACGGCCGTGTGGAGAGTGCGAAAGCTGACGCACGATTGACTTCCAGTCATCGTTAATATCAATGCCGATGATTTCGTTACGCGGGATCATGATGTCATCGACGCTGACTTTTTCCAGATCCAGCACTGACAGAAGCATATCCTGGTTACGGCGTGAAATTTGCGAGCGCGATTCATTCACCAGCGTTCGCAGTTCATCTTTACTCAGCGAACCGCTCACCACGATATCCGTTTTGATGCCCATCATGCGCATAAGTAGCCGCGTGATGGTGTTGAGTAGCCACACCAACGGCATCATCAGAATCTGCAGTGGAGCCAGCAGTACACTGCTCGGATAGGCGACTTTTTCCGGATACAGCGCGGCAATAGTCTTGGGCAGTACTTCGGCAAAAACCAGCACGACAAACGTCAGTACCCCAGTGGCAATGGCGACACCCGCATCGCCATACAGGCGCATACCGACAATGGTGCCGAGCGCGGAGGCCAGAATATTCACCAGATTATTACCGATGAGCACCAGGCTTATCAGGCGGTCCGGCTTACGAAGTAGCTTTTCAACGCGTTTTGCCTGACGATTCCCCTGCTTGGCCCGATGACGTAGACGATAGCGATTCAGGGTCATCATTCCGGTTTCAGAACCGGAAAAATAGGCGGAAATGACCACCATGATGAGAAGCGTGACAATGAGCGTGGTGGTGGAGATGTGTTCCACGTAGGGTTCCTTAAAGATTTAACTCACGAACTGCTGCAGGATACGACTGCCGAAATAGGCCAGCGTTAGAATGCCTGCGCCTGCGACGTTAAACCATACGACGCGACGTCCGCGCCAGCCTTCATGGTAATGCCCCCACAACAGAACGATATAGACAAACCATGCCACGATAGAGAGAACGGCTTTATCAATGTTCTCGGTACTGAACAGGTTATGCATGTAAAACAGGCCTGTGCACAGGGTGAGCGTCAGCAGAACCACGCCAATTTGGGTGATATGAAACATTTTCCGCTCAATACTCATTAGCGGCGGCATCTCATTGCTGAAGGCCAGTTTTTTGTTTTTCAACTGGTAGTCGATCCATGCCAGTTGCAGCGCATACAGTGCGGCGATAATCAGCGTGGCGTAAGCGAATAGCGATAGCCCGATGTGAATCATCATGCCCGGCGTAGCTTCGAGATGGGTGATGAACTCGTTCGGCATAAACGTGGCGAAGGCCAGGTTGATTAGCGCAAAGGCGTAGACAATGGGCAGCAATAGCCAGCCACGATTGCGGGAAGCGACGATAGTCATTACCGTACAGATCATCAGGCTAACCAGTGAGCCGACGTTCAACAGACTCAGGTTTTGTCCGCTTTCACCGCCGGGCAGAATTCGCGCTTCCAGGGCGATAGCATGACTTACCAGCGCGACGACCGCAGAGAGAATAGCCATACGCCGCCAGCCGCTGTTTTTTTGCAGCAGAGCGGGAATAATCAGCGCAAGGCTGACTGAGTAGGCGACAAGGGCAAGCAGAGCAAAAACGGGCATATAGGTGTCGACAGTTGGCCAGTGATAAAGAAAAGCAGTATAGCGTTACGTGACCGCTGCTCCAACCGTTGCATAACAACAAAGGCGGCTTCATGTTATACTGCGACAAATTTCTGTTGATGTGTCGCTGTCGCGACCGACCGTTTCCACCCCAGGCGAGAGACAATGTTTGATAATTTAACCGATCGTTTGTCGCGCACGCTGCGCAATATCAGTGGCCGTGGACGCCTTACTGAAGACAACGTTAAAGAGACGCTGCGCGAAGTGCGCATGGCGCTGCTGGAGGCTGACGTAGCGCTGCCGGTAGTGCGTGAGTTTATCAATCGCGTAAAAGAGAAAGCGGTTGGTCATGAAGTTAACAAAAGCCTGACGCCGGGTCAGGAGTTCGTCAAGATTGTCCGTAACGAACTGGTTGCGGCAATGGGCGAAGAAAACCAGACCCTGAATCTGGCTGCACAGCCGCCAGCCGTTGTGCTGATGGCTGGTCTGCAGGGGGCGGGTAAAACGACCAGCGTCGGTAAGCTGGGAAAATTCCTGCGTGAGAAGCACAAGAAGAAAGTGCTGGTGGTCTCCGCGGACGTTTATCGCCCGGCGGCGATAAAACAGCTGGAAACGCTGGCCGAGCAGGTCGGTGTGGACTTCTTCCCGTCGGATGTCGGCCAGAAGCCGGTCGATATCGTTAACGCCGCGCTGAAAGAAGCCAAACTCAAATTCTACGACGTGCTGCTGGTGGATACCGCCGGTCGCCTGCACGTTGATGAAGCGATGATGGACGAAATCAAACAGGTCCACGCTTCTATTAAGCCGGTTGAAACGCTGTTTGTGGTCGATGCCATGACCGGTCAGGATGCCGCGAATACCGCAAAAGCCTTCAACGAAGCGCTGCCGTTAACCGGTGTCGTGCTGACCAAAGTTGATGGTGATGCTCGTGGTGGTGCGGCGCTCTCTATTCGTCATATCACCGGCAAGCCGATTAAATTCCTCGGCGTCGGCGAGAAAACCGAAGCGCTGGAGCCGTTCCACCCGGATCGTATTGCTTCGCGTATTCTCGGCATGGGTGACGTGCTGTCGCTGATCGAAGATATCGAAAGCAAGGTCGACCGCGCGCAGGCAGAGAAATTAGCCAGCAAGCTGAAAAAAGGCGACGGCTTCGATCTCAACGATTTCCTTGAGCAGCTCAACCAGATGAAAAACATGGGCGGCATGGCAAGCCTGATGGGCAAGCTGCCGGGCATGGGGCAGATCCCAGACAACGTGAAATCGCAGATGGACGATAAAGTGCTGGTGCGTATGGAAGCCATCATCAACTCGATGACGATGAAAGAACGCGCTAAGCCGGAAATCATCAAAGGTTCCCGTAAACGCCGTATTGCTGCCGGCTGCGGTATGCAGGTACAGGACGTAAACCGCCTTCTGAAACAGTTCGACGACATGCAGCGCATGATGAAGAAAATGAAGAAAGGCGGTATGGCGAAGATGATGCGTGGCATGAAGGGTATGATGCCGCCAGGCTTCCCTGGTAGATAAATATATCGGGCTACCTAATTTGCCTTTTTGACGCCGGGGTGGGCTCGAAATGCTCACGTACTGCATGTACGTTCCGCTTTCTGCGCACACACCGACGCCAAACTGGCTGCAATGGTAATGCCCAAGTATAAAGCCTCATCACATGTTGATTGCTTTTTTCCCAGAAATCAGTAAAATTTTCGGGCTTTTAATATGACACCCGGGCTCCGTTCCTCGATGGGGCCTGGGTGTTTTATTCACACAAGAGGATGTTATGGTTACTATTCGTTTAGCTCGTCACGGCGCTAAAAAGCGTCCGTTCTACCAGGTTGTTGTTACCGACAGCCGTAATGCACGCAACGGTCGCTTCATCGAGCGCGTTGGCTTCTTTAACCCAATCGCTAGCGAAAAAGAAGAAGGCACTCGCCTGGATCTGGATCGCATCGCTCACTGGGTTGGCCAGGGCGCGACTATTTCTGATCGCGTAGCTACGCTGATCAAAGCAGCAAACAAAGCAGCTTAATCTGTCACGGTGGTCATGATGAGCAAGCAACTCGCCGCGCAGGCTCCTGTGGAACCCATCGTTTTGGGGAAAATGGGGTCTTCTTACGGTATCCGTGGTTGGCTCAGAGTGTTTTCTTCCACTGAAGACGCCGAAAGCATTTTTGACTATCAGCCCTGGTTTATCCAGAAGGCGGGTCAGTGGCAGCAAGTACAGCTGGAAAGCTGGAAGCACCACAATCAGGATCTGATCATCAAGCTGAAAGGCGTTGACGATCGTGATTCGGCGAATCTACTGACTAATTGCGAAATTGTCGTGGATTCCTCGCAGTTGCCAGCGCTGGAAGATGGTTCCTACTACTGGAAAGACCTTATGGGCTGCCAGGTAGTGACCACTGAAGGTTACGATCTCGGTAAAGTCGTCGATATGATGGAAACCGGTTCGAATGACGTCATTGTCATTAAGGCAAACCTGAAAGATGCGTTTGGTATCAAGGAACGTCTTGTACCGTTCCTCGATGGGCAGGTTATCAAGAAAGTCGATCTCGCTACTCGTACTATCGAAGTAGATTGGGATCCTGGTTTTTAAACCACCGGATAAACGGTAAAAGTCGGCGTTATGGGGATTGGCTTGTGTTTATAGGTATCGTTAGCCTGTTTCCAGAAATGTTCCGCGCAATTACCGATTACGGGGTAACTGGCCGGGCAGTAAAAAATGGCCTGCTGAATATCCAGAGCTGGAGTCCTCGTGACTTTACTCATGACCGGCACCGTACCGTGGACGATCGTCCTTACGGCGGCGGACCGGGGATGTTAATGATGGTGCAACCTTTACGGGACGCCATTCATGCAGCAAAAGCTGCGGCTGGTGAAGGCGCAAAGGTGATTTATCTGTCACCTCAGGGACGCAAGCTTGATCAAGCGGGCGTTAGCGAACTGGCCACGAATCAAAAGCTGATTCTGGTGTGTGGTCGCTATGAAGGAATAGATGAGCGCGTGATTCAAACCGAAATTGACGAAGAATGGTCAATCGGCGATTACGTTCTCAGCGGTGGTGAGTTACCGGCAATGACGCTGATCGACTCCGTTTCTCGGTTTATTCCGGGAGTTCTGGGTCATGAAGCTTCGGCAATCGAAGATTCGTTTGCTGATGGGTTGCTGGATTGTCCGCACTATACCCGACCTGAAGTGTTAGAACAGATGGAAGTACCGGCAGTGTTACTGTCGGGGAACCACGCTGAGATACGTCGCTGGCGTTTAAAACAGTCGCTGGGCCGGACCT
Source organism: Citrobacter sp. RHBSTW-00986 (assembly GCF_013783065.1). NCBI lineage: Bacteria > Pseudomonadati > Pseudomonadota > Gammaproteobacteria > Enterobacterales > Enterobacteriaceae > Citrobacter > Citrobacter sp. RHBSTW-00986. The sequence continues at coordinate 1,263,501 of NZ_CP056200.1, forward strand.
GGCTTAGAAGACCTGAACTTCTGGAAAACCTGGCTCTGACTGAAGAGCAAGCAAGGTTGCTGGCGGAGTTCAAAACGGAACACGCACAACAGCAGCATAAACATGATGGGCTGGTCTGAGACCCCCAAATATCAGTTTACCCAGGATAAGAGATTAAATTATGAGCAACATTATTAAGCAACTTGAACAAGAGCAGATGAAGCAGGACGTACCTTCCTTCCGTCCGGGTGATACCGTGGAAGTGAAAGTATGGGTTGTTGAAGGTTCCAAAAAACGTCTGCAGGCATTCGAGGGCGTGGTTATCGCTATTCGTAACCGCGGTCTGCACTCTGCATTCACTGTTCGTAAAATTTCCAACGGCGAAGGCGTTGAGCGTGTCTTCCAGACTCACTCTCCGGTAGTTGACAGCATTGCTGTTAAACGTCGTGGTGCTGTTCGTAAAGCTAAACTGTACTACCTGCGTGAGCGCACTGGTAAGTCTGCTCGTATCAAAGAGCGTCTTAACTAAGATTCGCGCAAGCGACATCCTGTTAGAAAAGGGCTGGCCGAAAGGCTGGCCCTTTTTTTATTCCGACCTTACTCTTTTGTTTTATTGCAATTAGATAGCTGCGCGGCGCGCAGCCAGTTGAGGACTTTTACGGCGTAGCGATCACGACTGCAACCCGGCGGTTTTCAGCACGACCTTTTGACGTCTGATTACTGGCGATCGGGTATTTCTTCCCGAGTCCCTGCGTTGTCAGATTAGTGCGGGGAATGTTGGCGCCCTGTGCCCACGCATCGGCAACCACATTCGCGCGTTTGAGCGACAGCGCTTCGTTGTAGCTGTCTTCGCCGTAGTTATCGGTATGGCCATCCATACGCGCATGGTTTAACCCGGTAGCTGCCAGTTTGGATGCCATTTCCTGGATCTGCTTTTCACTTTCAGGGCGGAGCTTATAGTCGTTTTTGTCAAACAGGATGTTGTCAGACAGACCAAGAGACCAGTCTCCGGAAGCTTCGGTAAATCCGTACGATTTCATGGCTGCAATTTGCTCCGGGGTAAATTTTCCCTGAGGTGCCTGACAGCCTGCCAAAATCAGTAAAAGCAGAAGAAACGGGGATGATAGACGTTTTAGCATGTGTAAGTCCTTATTTTTTAATAATGCGTTCAGAACGCAAATTTTTGGCCTGATACATATTTTTATCGGCAAGTTCTTGTAATTTCTCGGCAGAGGCATGTTCCCACGTCAGCGCAAAACCAATGCTGAGTGTCATGCTTGCCTGATGACCGTTATGCAGGTCAAAAGGTCGGTTAAACTCGTGTGACAGTGCCGCGCAGATCCGCTGAACTTCGTATTCAGAGTGAACGCTGTACAGCACCATAGCGAACTCATCGCCGCCAAGTCTGTAGGGGTGATGTCGATTACCACCAAACTCGGACAGCCTGTTTGCAACTTCAATCAGGACCCGATCCCCCGCTGCGTGGCCCCAGGTATCATTAATAAATTTAAAATTATCACCATCAAGGAATAACAGTGCGGAGCTGCTGTGGGCGGCATGGTCATTCATCAGGGCGTTAATGCTGCTGCGAAATGAGGCGCGATTCGCCAGTCCGGTCAGCGGATCGTGTAGCGCCGTACGCAAAAGCTGGGCGTTCTTTGCCTGCAGTTTAAGTTGCCACTCCTCCATCTCGTCCAGAAGACTATTAAAATCCTGGGCAAAAAGGTGAAACTCTTCAATGCGCTCTTCTGAAACGCGCCGTGAAAAGTTACGGTTGGTACGAACATCATGTACCACCTCGGTTATATTTTGCAGGGCTTCCACGACGCCATTATGTAAATAACGAGTGAGCATTAATGCAATGCCAGAGGCCAACAGAATGCACCCGGTAAGGACGGCCAGCGACAAATAGATGAAATGGCTGATAACGCTATCGCGCGCAGTCAATCGTACTTCGCCGATGACGTTGCCATTATGCAAAATAGGTTGAGTGACCGGTTGTGGGAACAGCCAGTGGCTGATAAGTCCGCTGATTTTTTCAGTGGTATCCTGCGCGTTATAGCGCCAGGTGGCGATCACCTTCTGGTTTTTATTACGAACTTCTGCAACGGAAAATTGCCCCTGCTGGCCCAGTGCTGCCAGCGTTTCAGTGGCCGCGACGCCATCAGAAAAAACTAATGCTGCTTCAAGTGTGCGGGTCATGGTTGCAGCAGTCAGATCCAGGTTCTTTTGCGCATACTGTCTCAATGCCAGCACCGAAGAAATGCTGAGCAGCAGCCAGATCAGCGTCATAGTTACCAGAACGCTGATTATGCTGATACGCCGTAATGTCCGCTTAAACGTCGGGCGTGTTATGGGAGAATGGCCCTTATCCATGCTTCTGATTCCGTGCAAGCATTAATACGTCCGGACTGACCCTTACGCCACTGCGTGAAAGGGAATCCATATTTACGGAAAATCTCACATCTTCATCTTTAATTATGAGGCAAAAGGCGCTGCCAATAACGCATTCGGGGTTCTGTTCGGCAATTAATAGCAATGCCTTAGACGGATATTTATTCTTTAATTCCACCTGATAAGTAGGGGATTCTTTTCCAAAATAAAAGCCATCACACTGCGAAACTAATATTTCTTGTTCCGTACGAATGATGACGGGAAGATAGGGTAATGCTCCGGCACTGGTATCTCCCAGGACACTGGAAAAACGCGATGAAGAGAAAATACACAGTTTGGGGGGCCCGGACAGTGCAGGCCAGCGCGTATAACTGACGATGCCGGAAACCATAGCGCGTACAGATTTTGCTTCTTCCGTAACGCTTTGGGCGTACAGCGGTAATCCGGTCAGGAGCAGTGCCAGTAGAAGTATGAGTCGGTAAGAATAGCTCATGAATAGTTACCTACCAGCGTTTGCCGTAAAACGTCGAAATACATTCAAGATTATTTAGGACAAAATAACATTATTTTCCTAAGCCGTCATTATGCCAGGTGGAAAGCTATTAGTGATTTAAGTTAAATCTTAGTAATTTATAAAATATAAGCTATTGTTTAATTTAATCTTATTGAGGTGGCTCCTTCGTTTGCTCCTTTTTGCCAGGCACTGTGTAACTGGTCAATATTTTCGACCGTATCACAACTTGGGGGAAAGGTTTTACCGGTCAAACCTCTGGCGTAAACAAAATCCGGCTGGCAGATTTTACGTTGTCCCTCGGCATAACCCTTAAGATATTCCGTACGATCGACTTCGGGGTCATTGTAGTTGTCGGCAAGAGTTTCATTATCTTTAACGGCATACCCCGAAATGGCATCTTGTATTCCGGCGTCGTACCAGGCGGTTCCCGTCCATGTGGGGGCGTGGGTATAAGGATCTATCTGACATCCGCTAAGAAGTAATAGAAATAGGGTGCTGATGAGTTGCTTCATTGCCTGTACTCCCTCGTTTTTTTAAGCATAGTGGATCTCAATACCGGATGGTGTAAATTTTAATGTACGCAATGGAGGGCGTATTTTGTCATTAAAGTGTGTGCTGTAAATTAAAATTTACGGTTTGTGGATTGAAATCTTTACCTGTTGTGTTATCGTTATCACCTCCTCGCTGAGGATCAACTATCGCAAACGAGCTAAACAGGATCACCACCATGCAAAAAGACGCGCTGAACAACGTACATATTACCGACGAACAGGTTCTGATGACTCCGGAGCAGCTGAAAGCTGAATTCCCGCTGAGCCAGGCGCAAGAAGCGCAAATCTCCCAGTCGCGTAAAACCATTTCAGATATTATCTCTGGTCGCGATCCGCGCCTGCTGGTGGTATGTGGCCCGTGTTCCATTCACGATCCTGAAATGGCTATTGAGTACGCTCGTCGGTTTAAAGCCCTTGCCGCAGAGGTCAGCGATAGCCTCTACCTGGTGATGCGCGTCTATTTTGAAAAACCCCGTACCACCGTCGGCTGGAAAGGGTTAATTAACGATCCTCATATGGATGGCTCTTTTGATGTTGAAGCCGGCCTGAAAATTGCGCGTCAGCTGCTGCTTGAACTGGTGAATATGGGACTACCGCTGGCAACTGAAGCGCTGGATCCCAATAGCCCGCAATACCTTGGCGATCTGTTTAGCTGGTCTGCAATCGGTGCGCGTACCACGGAATCGCAGACTCACCGCGAAATGGCTTCCGGTCTTTCGATGCCGGTCGGCTTTAAGAACGGTACTGACGGTAGCCTGGCGACCGCCATTAACGCGATGCGCGCGGCGGCACAGTCGCACCGCTTTGTTGGTATTAACCAGGCTGGACAGGTTGCACTGCTGCAAACTCAGGGTAACCCGGACGGTCACGTGATCCTGCGCGGTGGTAAAGCGCCGAACTACAGCCCGGCAGATGTCGCCCAGTGCGAAAAAGAGATGGAGCAGGCGGGACTACGACCTTCTCTGATGGTAGATTGCAGTCATGGTAACTCCAATAAAGATTACCGCCGCCAGCCTGCCGTGGCTGAATCCGTGATTGCACAAATCAAAGATGGCAATCGCTCGATCATTGGCTTGATGATTGAAAGTAATATTCACGAAGGCAATCAGTCTTCTGAACAGCCGCGTAGCGAAATGAAATACGGCGTGTCTGTAACTGATACCTGCATTAGCTGGGAAATGACGGATGCGCTACTGCGTGAAATTAGCCAGGATTTAAACGGCCAGCTGTCGGCGCGTGTAGCATAAGAGGTTGGTTATGGTTGCTGAATTGACCGCATTACGCGATCAAATTGATGAAGTCGACAAGGCGCTGCTGGGTTTACTGGCTCGTCGCCTGGAGCTGGTGGCCGAAGTCGGTGAAGTAAAAAGCCGCTTTGGGCTGCCTATCTACGTGCCGGAACGGGAAGCCTCTATGCTGGCCTCCCGCCGGGCGGAAGCGGAAGCCCTTGGCGTGCCGCCGGACCTGATTGAAGATGTGCTGCGCCGGGTTATGCGCGAGTCTTACTCCAGTGAGAACGACAAAGGATTTAAAACGCTTTGTCCTTCTCTGCGACCGGTGGTGATTGTCGGCGGCGGCGGTCAGATGGGACGTCTGTTCGAAAAAATGCTCACCCTGTCAGGTTATCAGGTACGGATCCTGGAACAGCAGGACTGGGATCGTGCGCCGGAGATCGTCTCTGATGCTGGCATGGTGATCGTCAGCGTGCCGATCCACGTCACTGAGCAGGTAATCGCCAAATTACCGCGTCTGCCGTCCGACTGCATCCTGGTGGATCTGGCTTCGGTGAAAAATGGTCCTTTGCAGGCGATGCTGGCGGCGCACGACGGCCCGGTGGTGGGATTACACCCCATGTTTGGCCCGGACAGCGGCAGTCTGGCAAAGCAGGTCGTCGTCTGGTGTGACGGACGCCAGCCGGAAGCTTATCAGTGGTTTCTGGAACAGATTCAGGTATGGGGCGCGCGACTGCATCGGATCAGTGCTGTTGAACACGACCAGAACATGGCATTTATTCAGGCATTGCGTCACTTTGCGACCTTTGCTTACGGTCTGCATTTAGCGGAAGAGAATGTTCAACTGGAGCAGTTACTGGCACTCTCTTCGCCAATTTATCGCCTTGAACTGGCGATGGTCGGACGTCTGTTTGCCCAGGATCCGCAGCTCTATGCCGATATCATTATGTCGTCTGAGAGTAACCTTGCGCTGATCAAACGCTACTACCAACGTTTTGGTGAGGCGATCGGTTTACTGGAGCAGGGCGATAAGCAAGCGTTCATCGACAGCTTCCGTAAGGTGGAGCACTGGTTTGGTGATTATGCGAAACGCTTCCAGAACGAAAGCCGTACTTTGTTGCGCCAGGCTAACGATAGTCGCCAATAAATACGATGCTTGATGGCAACGCTGATGCGTTGTATCAGTCATACAAGGATCGGCTAAATAGAATGCCGGATAAGCGTAGCGCCATCCGGCATTGTCAAACGTTAGCTTGGATCGACCGGCACCACATTCTCACTTGGATAGCAGCCAAGTACTTTCATCGAGCGCGTAATCTCACCTAACTCCTTCAATGCTTTTTGCATCTGGGGTGATTCCAGGTTGGCCTGGATATCAAGATAAAACATTTCCTCCCAGGGATTGCCGTGAATCGGGCGTGACTCCAGTTTAGTCATAATCAGATTATGGTTGCGCAGTACCAGCAGAGCTTCTACCAGCGCACCGGCTTGTTGTCCTGTCGCCATCAGCAACGTGGTTTTTGCTGGCACCTGATCGGAAACATTGATTGCCTTGCGCGCCAGTACCACGAAGCGGGTGATGTTTTGCGTCTGATTAGCTTCGATATGCTCAAGAACCTGCAAACCGTATAGTACGCCTCCGGCTTCGCTCCCCAGAGCCGCCACGCGCGGTGAGTTAGCCTGCGCAACTTTTTCCATCGCCGCCGAGGTGCTTTCGGTGTACTCAATCTTCCAGTGTGGGTAACGACTCAGGAATTTGCTGCACTGCTGGAATGGCTGCGGATGGCTATATACCGTTTCAATGGTCTCGAGATCTGTCGTGCCGGACACCAGTAGGCAGTGGTCAATCGTGATAGTCATCTCGCCAACGATAGACAGGCTGGTGTGCTGTAGCAGGTCGTAAACGTCGTTAATCCCACCGGAACTGGTGTTTTCAATCGGAACCACTGCGTAGTCAGCTTGTCCGGTTTCGACCTGATTAAAGATATCGGCAAATTTCGCGCAGCCGCTTTCTATAAATTGTTCAAAATGGCGGGCAGCATACTGGCGTGCGGCAAGATGAGAATATGATCCTTTTGGCCCAAGGAAAGCAACGCGTGCTGAGTGCGGGTTAATTTTGTTCAGATGCTGCTGGAGCAGTGCCTGCTGAGTCAGGACGGAGTCTTCGATTATGAGCTGGAACAGGCGAGTGATGTAGTGAGCATCAAGATGATGTGCTTTGCCAAGCTGAATCAGTCGGTCCAACAGATCGCGCTCACGGTCGATATCACGAACTGGACGATGTGAAAGCAGCTTAGCTTTGCCAACTTCTACGGCCAGTCCACGTCGCTCAGCCAGCAGGGCCAGTAATTTTTCATCCAGCGTGCTGATCTTATCGCGCAGCGCCAGCAATGGGTTTTCCGATGTCATAGTGTTGCCTTTCTTGTTATCAATAAAAAAGGCCCCCCGTTGTGGGAGGCCTTATTGTTCGTCTTCGCATTCTTTATCACACGACGAAACGCCTCCCATTCAGGGGAAGGTAAAAAAGAATGCGAAGAAGAACGGGACAAGTTTCATGTAATTTTCCTTTGGCTACGTCAGTAAAGTACCCGTACTGTTTTCACCCTGTCAACAAAAAACGCGCCCGGAGGCGCGTTGGCGATACACTCAATGTAAGGGACTACTCTTCTTCTGCTTCGACGAAGTTGGCGTCTTTGACTGAAGTTGTTGCACGACGGGCTTCGCCTTTGTGCTGCACTTTATTGAGCTGCCGTTCCAGCTTGTTGATCAAATCGTTAATTGCGGTGTACATATCCTCGTGTTTTGCGCTGGCGACCAGATGTCCGTTCGGTGTATTGATGGTGGCATCAGCAATGAAACCCTGCGGCTCCTTAGACAGAATGATATGTGGATTAATCAGATGAGTTTGCCATTTTTCGAGTTTGGCGAGACGGTCTGCGACATGCTGGCGAATTGCCGGAGTAATTTCCATTTGTTTACTGGTAATGTTCATTGTCATAAATTTTACCTCTTGTCTTTCCCGTCTTGGTGATTCCAGCATACCGTTCCTAATGTCAAAATGTGTGATGTTAATCACATTTTTTTGTCGCTTTTTGTCAAGAAAACCTTTTTGTGAGGCACCGCAGGAACAAGCGATTTTTTACTTGAGGAATACCTGAAAGCAGGCCATATTTGATGAGATGCGTTGCAGCTAAACCGCTTCAGTTGTGGTGTTTACGGATAAAAAAACGGCAGCCTTTGGGCTGCCGTTTGCATTCTGAGATAAATCAGGTATTGCTGCTGTTGGCGGCAATGATTTTCGCTACTTTTTCTGCCTGCGCATTCATCTGCATCTGGCGATAAGCATTTTCCATTAACGGCAAGGCATTGCGTGTTGCCTGGGTATCCGGGAAGTCGCGCAGCATGCCTTCCACACGGTTTACCACGGCAACCCATGCACCGCGGGCAGTGTAGTATTCCACAACGGAATATTCATACTTCGCCAGACGGTCTTTCAGGAATACCAGACGTTTGGTGGCGTCGGTGGTGTACTGGCTGTTTGGATAGCCACGTACCAGTTTGGAAAAGTCATTAAACGCAGCTCGGGCATGTTGCGGATCGCGATCGCTGCGATCAACACCAAAGAATCCTTGCAGTGCGCTATCATCCAACGCCATATTGGTCAGGCCACGCATATACATGACATAATCAATGTTAGGGTGTGTCGGGTTAAGACGAATAAAACGATCGATGGCAGCCTGAGCAAGTGGCAGATCGGCGTTTTTGTAGTAGGCGTAGATGAGATCTAATTGCACCTGCTGAGAATACGGTCCAAATGGATAACGGTTATCCAACGCTTCTAATTGCGTTATTGCCTGTTTCCAGTTACCGTCCTGCAGCTTTTGCTGAGCAGTCGCGTAGATTTCATTTGGCGGATTATCGGGCACCTCTTCCTTTGAACCAGAGCAACCCGCCAAAAACAGGCTCAACGTGGCTGCTGCCACCAGATATTTCATGCGCGTCATGACGTTTTGACTTTCCTCAAAATGTTTTACGGGAGATTCTCTGTTCCTGCTCCCGGTTAAGACCAGCTACAATAGCACACTATATTAAACGGCAAAGCCGTAAAACCCAACGTTAAACGAAGAAGCAGTTTATGGCACAACGAGTAGAACTCACCGCAACAGTCTCCGAAAATCAGCTCGGTCAACGCTTAGATCAGGCTTTGGCCGAATTGTTCCCTGATTATTCGCGATCGCGCATAAAAGAATGGATCCTTGACCAGCGCGTACTGGTAAATGGCAATCTTTGCGATAAACCGAAAGAAAAAGTGTTGGGTGGAGAGCGCGTCTCCATCACTGCAGAAATTGATGAAGAGGTTCGTTTTGAACCTCAGGATATCCCACTGGATATCGTTTATGAAGATGACGATATTCTTGTCATCAACAAACCCCGTGACCTCGTAGTGCATCCGGGGGCCGGTAATCCTGATGGCACGGTATTGAATGCATTACTGCATTACTACCCGCCAATCGCGGATGTTCCACGTGCTGGTATCGTGCACCGTCTGGATAAAGACACGACCGGATTAATGGTGGTGGCAAAAACCGTTCCGGCGCAAACGCGTCTGGTGGAGTCGCTGCAGCTGCGTGAAATTACCCGTGAGTACGAAGCCGTGGCGATTGGTCATATGACGGCAGGCGGAACCGTTGAGGAACCGATTAGCCGCCACCCGACCAAGCGTACGCACATGGCGGTACACCCGATGGGGAAACCGGCGGTGACGCACTATCGCATAATGGAACACTTCCGTGTGCACACGCGTCTGCGGCTGCGTCTGGAAACCGGACGTACGCACCAGATCCGCGTGCACATGGCGCATATCACCCATCCGCTGGTGGGCGATCAGGTCTACGGCGGTCGTCCGCGTCCACCGAAAGGCGCTTCTGACGAATTTATCTCCGTGCTGCGTAAGTTCGATCGTCAGGCGCTGCACGCGACTATGCTGCGTTTATATCACCCAATTTCAGGTATCGAAATGGAATGGCACGCACCGATTCCACAAGATATGGTGCAATTGATTGAAGTGATGCGCGCTGATTTCGAAGAACATAAGGATGATATTGCTTGGCTATGAGTAAGCTAATTGTCCCGCAGTGGCCGATACCGCAAGGTGTTGTGGCGTGTAGTTCTACCCGTATTGGCGGTGTTAGCATGCCGCCTTATGATTCGCTGAATCTGGGCGCCCATTGCGGCGACAACCCGGAGCATGTTGAAGAGAACCGCAAGCGGCTGTTTGCTGCGGGCAATCTGCCGTCAAAGCCAGTCTGGCTGGAGCAGGTCCACGGTAAGGATGTCCTGAAACTGGCCGGCGAGCCTTACGCCTCCAAACGTGCGGATGCTTCTTACAGCAACACGCCGGGCACCGTGTGTGCAGTGATGACGGCCGACTGTCTGCCGGTGCTGTTTTGCAATCGCGCAGGAACGGAAGTCGCGGCGGCACATGCGGGTTGGCGCGGATTATGCGCCGGCGTGCTGGAAGAGACGGTGGCGTGTTTTGCCGACAAACCTGAAAACATTATTGCCTGGCTAGGCCCGGCGATTGGCCCGAACGCGTTTGAAGTGGGGGCAGAAGTTCGCGCAGCGTTCATGGCGAAAGATCCGCAAGCGGTCCTCGCATTTGTACCGCATGGTGATAAATATCTGGCGAATATTTACCAGCTTGCGCGTCAGCGTCTGGCAAATATCGGAGTAGAGAACATCTACGGCGGCGACCGTTGCACCTTCAGCGAAAGTGAGACGTTCTTCTCTTATCGTCGCGACAATACCACGGGTCGTATGGCAAGTTTTATTTGGCTGATATAACCTAAAGAATCAAGACGATCCGGTACGTGTAATTTTCTTTTCACATAATTCAGGTCATTCACCTTGAATAATTGAGGGATGACCTCATTTAATCTCCAGTAGCAATTTTGACCTGTTATGGGAGGAGTTATGCGTCTGGATCGTCTTACTAATAAATTCCAGCTTGCTCTTGCCGATGCCCAGTCACTCGCATTGGGGCACGACAATCAATTCATCGAACCACTTCATCTAATGAGCGCCTTGCTGAATCAGGAAGGGGGATCGGTACGTCCTTTATTAACGTCTGCTGGCATTAATGCTGGCCAGTTACGTACAGCCATTGACCAGGCGTTGAGCCGGTTGCCGCAGGTAGAAGGTACCGGCGGTGATGTGCAGCCTTCTCAGGATCTGGTGCGTGTACTGAATCTTTGCGACAAGCTGGCGCAAAAACGTGGGGACAACTTTATTTCGTCAGAACTGTTCGTACTGGCGGCGCTTGAGTCACGCGGTACGCTGACCGATTTACTAAAATCAGCAGGTGCGACGACCGCGAATATCACTCAGGCAATTGAACAAATGCGTGGAGGTGAAAGCGTGAATGACCAGGGGGCTGAAGACCAACGTCAGGCCTTGAAAAAATATACCGTCGACCTGACCGAACGTGCCGAGCAGGGCAAACTCGATCCGGTTATCGGCCGTGATGAAGAAATTCGCCGTACCATTCAGGTACTGCAGCGGCGTACTAAAAATAACCCGGTGTTAATCGGCGAACCAGGTGTTGGTAAAACGGCCATCGTTGAAGGGCTGGCCCAACGAATTATCAATGGTGAAGTGCCGGAAGGCTTAAAAGGTCGCCGTGTGCTGGCGCTGGATATGGGTGCGCTGGTGGCTGGGGCCAAATATCGTGGTGAGTTTGAAGAACGCTTAAAAGGCGTGCTGAACGATCTCTCGAAACAGGAAGGCAATGTCATCCTGTTTATTGATGAGTTGCATACCATGGTTGGGGCGGGTAAAGCCGATGGCGCAATGGACGCCGGGAACATGCTGAAACCTGCGCTGGCACGCGGGGAACTGCACTGTGTAGGCGCAACAACGCTTGATGAATATCGCCAGTACATCGAAAAAGATGCGGCACTGGAACGTCGTTTCCAGAAAGTATTTGTAGCCGAACCTTCAGTAGAAGACACCATCGCGATTCTGCGTGGCCTGAAAGAACGTTATGAGCTGCACCACCATGTGCAGATCACTGACCCGGCGATTGTTGCGGCAGCTACGCTGTCTCACCGCTATATTGCCGATCGTCAGTTGCCGGACAAAGCTATCGACCTTATCGATGAGGCGGCATCCAGCATTCGTATGCAGATTGACTCCAAGCCGGAGGAACTCGACAGACTCGACCGCCGGATTATCCAGCTCAAACTGGAACAGCAGGCATTAATGAAAGAGTCTGATGAGGCGAGTAAAAAACGTCTCGATATGCTCAACGAAGAGCTGGACGATAAAGAGCGCCAGTATTCTGAATTAGAAGAAGAGTGGAAAGCTGAAAAAGCATCCCTTTCGGGAACGCAAACTATCAAGGCTGAGCTGGAGCAGGCGAAAATCGCCATCGAACAGGCGCGTCGTGTCGGCGACCTGGCGCGGATGTCTGAACTGCAGTACGGCAAAATTCCTGAACTGGAAAAACAGCTGGAAGCAGCCACCCAGTCTGAAGGCAAAACCATGCGTCTGCTGCGTAATAAAGTCACTGATGCAGAAATTGCAGAAGTGCTGGCGCGCTGGACCGGGATCCCGGTTGCTCGCATGCTGGAAGGCGAACGGGAAAAACTGTTGCGTATGGAGCAGCAGTTGCACAGCCGCGTGATTGGCCAGAACGAAGCGGTGGAAGCCGTTTCTAACGCCATCCGTCGTAGCCGTGCTGGCTTGTCCGATCCGAACCGCCCGATTGGTTCGTTCTTGTTCCTCGGCCCAACCGGTGTCGGTAAAACTGAACTGTGCAAAGCGCTGGCAAACTTTATGTTCGACAGTGATGATGCCATGGTGCGTATCGATATGTCCGAGTTTATGGAGAAACACTCGGTGTCTCGTCTGGTCGGGGCACCTCCGGGATATGTCGGTTATGAAGAAGGTGGATATCTGACAGAAGCGGTACGTCGTCGTCCTTACTCTGTCATCCTGCTGGATGAAGTGGAGAAAGCGCACCCGGATGTGTTCAATATTCTGTTGCAGGTGCTTGATGATGGTCGTCTGACTGACGGGCAGGGGAGAACGGTCGACTTCCGTAATACGGTTGTCATCATGACCTCGAACCTGGGGTCCGATCTGATTCAGGAACGCTTCGGTGAGCTGGACTACGGCCACATGAAGGATATGGTCCTGGGCGTCGTGAGCCATAATTTCCGCCCGGAATTCATCAACCGTATAGATGAAGTTGTTGTATTCCATCCGTTGGGTGAGCAGCACATTGCTTCTATTGCACAGATCCAACTGCAACGTCTGTACAAACGTCTGGAAGAGCGTGGCTATGAAATCCATATCTCTGACGAGGCGCTTAAACTGCTGAGTGCGAATGGTTACGATCCGGTGTATGGCGCACGTCCACTCAAACGTGCTATCCAGCAACAGATCGAAAACCCGCTGGCGCAGCAAATTCTGTCTGGTGAGCTGATTCCTGGCAAAACGATTCGGCTGGAAGTGAATGACGATCGCATTGTGGCAGTGCAGTAAGTCACAAAACGACAATAAACGAGCCCTGCGGGGCTCGTTTTTGTTTAAAAACAAAGCAAAAATCAATGTAATGGTTGAAAAGTAGTCGCTTGATAAGTTTTTTGTATTTTTAACTTGTCAGCCTGAAATAACTCCCTATAATGCGCCTCCACTGACACGGAACAACGGATTACAAACCGCCGGGTCAGCGGAGAAAAGCGAAAATAAATGCTTGACTCTGTAGCGGGATGGCGTAATATGCACACCCCGCGCCGCTGAGAAAAAGCGAAGCGGCACTGCTCTTTAACAATTTATCAGACAATCTGTGTGGGCACTCGAAGATACGGATTCTTAACGTCGCAAGACGAAAAATGAATACCAAGTCTCTGAGTGAACACGTAATTCATTACGAAGTTTAATTCACGAGCATCAAACTTAAATTGAAGAGTTTGATCATGGCTCAGATTGAACGCTGGCGGCAGGCCTAACACATGCAAGTCGAACGGTAGCACAGAGGAGCTTGCTCCTTGGGTGACGAGTGGCGGACGGGTGAGTAATGTCTGGGAAACTGCCCGATGGAGGGGGATAACTACTGGAAACGGTAGCTAATACCGCATAACGTCGCAAGACCAAAGAGGGGGACCTTCGGGCCTCTTGCCATCGGATGTGCCCAGATGGGATTAGCTAGTAGGTGGGGTAACGGCTCACCTAGGCGACGATCCCTAGCTGGTCTGAGAGGATGACCAGCCACACTGGAACTGAGACACGGTCCAGACTCCTACGGGAGGCAGCAGTGGGGAATATTGCACAATGGGCGCAAGCCTGATGCAGCCATGCCGCGTGTATGAAGAAGGCCTTCGGGTTGTAAAGTACTTTCAGCGAGGAGGAAGGTGTTGTGGTTAATAACCGCAGCAATTGACGTTACTCGCAGAAGAAGCACCGGCTAACTCCGTGCCAGCAGCCGCGGTAATACGGAGGGTGCAAGCGTTAATCGGAATTACTGGGCGTAAAGCGCACGCAGGCGGTCTGTCAAGTCGGATGTGAAATCCCCGGGCTCAACCTGGGAACTGCATCCGAAACTGGCAGGCTAGAGTCTTGTAGAGGGGGGTAGAATTCCAGGTGTAGCGGTGAAATGCGTAGAGATCTGGAGGAATACCGGTGGCGAAGGCGGCCCCCTGGACAAAGACTGACGCTCAGGTGCGAAAGCGTGGGGAGCAAACAGGATTAGATACCCTGGTAGTCCACGCCGTAAACGATGTCGACTTGGAGGTTGTGCCCTTGAGGCGTGGCTTCCGGAGCTAACGCGTTAAGTCGACCGCCTGGGGAGTACGGCCGCAAGGTTAAAACTCAAATGAATTGACGGGGGCCCGCACAAGCGGTGGAGCATGTGGTTTAATTCGATGCAACGCGAAGAACCTTACCTACTCTTGACATCCAGAGAACTTAGCAGAGATGCTTTGGTGCCTTCGGGAACTCTGAGACAGGTGCTGCATGGCTGTCGTCAGCTCGTGTTGTGAAATGTTGGGTTAAGTCCCGCAACGAGCGCAACCCTTATCCTTTGTTGCCAGCGATTCGGTCGGGAACTCAAAGGAGACTGCCAGTGATAAACTGGAGGAAGGTGGGGATGACGTCAAGTCATCATGGCCCTTACGAGTAGGGCTACACACGTGCTACAATGGCATATACAAAGAGAAGCGACCTCGCGAGAGCAAGCGGACCTCATAAAGTATGTCGTAGTCCGGATTGGAGTCTGCAACTCGACTCCATGAAGTCGGAATCGCTAGTAATCGTGGATCAGAATGCCACGGTGAATACGTTCCCGGGCCTTGTACACACCGCCCGTCACACCATGGGAGTGGGTTGCAAAAGAAGTAGGTAGCTTAACCTTCGGGAGGGCGCTTACCACTTTGTGATTCATGACTGGGGTGAAGTCGTAACAAGGTAACCGTAGGGGAACCTGCGGTTGGATCACCTCCTTACCTTAAAGAAACGTTCTTTGTAGTGCTCACACAGATTGTCTGATGAAAAGTAAATAGCAAGGCGTCTTGCGATTGAGACTTCAGTGTCCCCTTCGTCTAGAGGCCCAGGACACCGCCCTTTCACGGCGGTAACAGGGGTTCGAATCCCCTAGGGGACGCCACTTGCTGGTATGTGTGAGTGAAAGTCGCCGACCGAAGTATCTCAAAACAGACTTTCGAGTCTCGTTTGAGATATTTGCTCTTTAAAAATCTGGATCAAGCTGAAAATTGAAACGACACACTGTTTCATTTCTCCGTAAACAAGAAATGAAAAGCGGTGTGTTCGAGTCTCTCAAATTTTCGCAATACTGAAGTGTTTTACGAAACATCTTCGGGTTGTGAGGTTAAGCGACTAAGCGTACACGGTGGATGCCCTGGCAGTCAGAGGCGATGAAGGACGTGCTAATCTGCGATAAGCGTCGGTAAGGTGATATGAACCGTTATAACCGGCGATTTCCGAATGGGGAAACCCAGTGTGATTCGTCACACTATCATTACGTGAATACATAGCGTAATGAAGCGAACCGGGGGAACTGAAACATCTAAGTACCCCGAGGAAAAGAAATCAACCGAGATTCCCCCAGTAGCGGCGAGCGAACGGGGAGCAGCCCAGAGTCTGAATCAGCATGTGTGGTAGTGGAACGGTCTGGAAAGTCCGGCGATACAGGGTGACAGCCCCGTACACAAAAGTGCATATGTTGTGAACTCGAAGAGTAGGGCGGGACACGTGGTATCCTGTCTGAATATGGGGGGACCATCCTCCAAGGCTAAATACTCCTGACTGACCGATAGTGAACCAGTACCGTGAGGGAAAGGCGAAAAGAACCCCGGCGAGGGGAGTGAAAAAGAACCTGAAACCGTGTACGTACAAGCAGTGGGAGCCTCTTTATGGGGTGACTGCGTACCTTTTGTATAATGGGTCAGCGACTTATATTCTGTAGCAAGGTTAACCGAATAGGGGAGCCGAAGGGAAACCGAGTCTTAACTGGGCGTTAAGTTGCAGGGTATAGACCCGAAACCCGGTGATCTAGCCATGGGCAGGTTGAAGGTTGGGTAACACTAACTGGAGGACCGAACCGACTAATGTTGAAAAATTAGCGGATGACTTGTGGCTGGGGGTGAAAGGCCAATCAAACCGGGAGATAGCTGGTTCTCCCCGAAAGCTATTTAGGTAGCGCCTCGTGAACTCATCTTCGGGGGTAGAGCACTGTTTCGGCTAGGGGGTCATCCCGACTTACCAACCCGATGCAAACTGCGAATACCGAAGAATGTTATCACGGGAGACACACGGCGGGTGCTAACGTCCGTCGTGAAGAGGGAAACAACCCAGACCGCCAGCTAAGGTCCCAAAGTCATGGTTAAGTGGGAAACGATGTGGGAAGGCACAGACAGCCAGGATGTTGGCTTAGAAGCAGCCATCATTTAAAGAAAGCGTAATAGCTCACTGGTCGAGTCGGCCTGCGCGGAAGATGTAACGGGGCTAAACCATGCACCGAAGCTGCGGCAGCGACACTATGTGTTGTTGGGTAGGGGAGCGTTCTGTAAGCCGTTGAAGGTGTGCTGTGAGGCATGCTGGAGGTATCAGAAGTGCGAATGCTGACATAAGTAACGATAATGCGGGTGAAAAACCCGCACGCCGGAAGACCAAGGGTTCCTGTCCAACGTTAATCGGGGCAGGGTGAGTCGACCCCTAAGGCGAGGCCGAAAGGCGTAGTCGATGGGAAACAGGTTAATATTCCTGTACTTGGTGTTACTGCGAAGGGGGGACGGAGAAGGCTATGTTAGCCGGGCGACGGTTGTCCCGGTTTAAGCATGTAGGCGGAGATTCCAGGTAAATCCGGAGTCTTGCTAACGCTGAGGTGTGATGACGAGGCACTACGGTGCTGAAGTAACAAATGCCCTGCTTCCAGGAAAAGCCTCTAAGCATCAGGTAACACGAAATCGTACCCCAAACCGACACAGGTGGTCAGGTAGAGAATACCAAGGCGCTTGAGAGAACTCGGGTGAAGGAACTAGGCAAAATGGTGCCGTAACTTCGGGAGAAGGCACGCTGATATGTAGGTGAAGTGATTTACTCATGGAGCTGAAATCAGTCGAAGATACCAGCTGGCTGCAACTGTTTATTAAAAACACAGCACTGTGCAAACACGAAAGTGGACGTATACGGTGTGACGCCTGCCCGGTGCCGGAAGGTTAATTGATGGGGTTATCCGTAAGGAGAAGCTCTTGATCGAAGCCCCGGTAAACGGCGGCCGTAACTATAACGGTCCTAAGGTAGCGAAATTCCTTGTCGGGTAAGTTCCGACCTGCACGAATGGCGTAATGATGGCCAGGCTGTCTCCACCCGAGACTCAGTGAAATTGAACTCGCTGTGAAGATGCAGTGTACCCGCGGCAAGACGGAAAGACCCCGTGAACCTTTACTATAGCTTGACACTGAACACTGGTCCTTGATGTGTAGGATAGGTGGGAGGCTTTGAAGTGTGGACGCCAGTCTGCATGGAGCCAACCTTGAAATACCACCCTTTAATGGCTGGTGTTCTAACGTAGACCCGTGATCCGGGTTGCGGACAGTGTCTGGTGGGTAGTTTGACTGGGGCGGTCTCCTCCTAAAGAGTAACGGAGGAGCACGAAGGTTAGCTAATCCTGGTCGGACATCAGGAGGTTAGTGCAAAGGCATAAGCTAGCTTGACTGCGAGAGTGACGGCTCGAGCAGGTGCGAAAGCAGGTCTTAGTGATCCGGTGGTTCTGAATGGAAGGGCCATCGCTCAACGGATAAAAGGTACTCCGGGGATAACAGGCTGATACCGCCCAAGAGTTCATATCGACGGCGGTGTTTGGCACCTCGATGTCGGCTCATCACATCCTGGGGCTGAAGTAGGTCCCAAGGGTATGGCTGTTCGCCATTTAAAGTGGTACGCGAGCTGGGTTTAGAACGTCGTGAGACAGTTCGGTCCCTATCTGCCGTGGGCGCTGGAGAATTGAGGGGGGCTGCTCCTAGTACGAGAGGACCGGAGTGGACGCATCACTGGTGTTCGGGTTGTCATGCCAATGGCATTGCC
The DNA here is from genome assembly GCF_013783065.1 of Citrobacter sp. RHBSTW-00986. Lineage (NCBI taxonomy): Bacteria > Pseudomonadati > Pseudomonadota > Gammaproteobacteria > Enterobacterales > Enterobacteriaceae > Citrobacter > Citrobacter sp. RHBSTW-00986. The sequence continues at coordinate 1,281,776 of NZ_CP056200.1, forward strand.
CGGTAGCTAAATGCGGAAGAGATAAGTGCTGAAAGCATCTAAGCACGAAACTTGCCCCGAGATGAGTTCTCCCTGACCCTTTAAGGGTCCTGAAGGAACGTTGAAGACGACGACGTTGATAGGTCGGGTGTGTAAGCGTAGCGATACGTTGAGCTAACCGATACTAATGAACCGTGAGGCTTAACCTTACAACGCCGAAGATGTTTTGGCGAAAGAGACACGATATTCAGCTTGATTACAGATTACATCGACAGACCCGAGAGGTGTGTTGATAAACAGAATTTGCCTGGCGGCTGTAGCGCGGTGGTCCCACCTGACCCCATGCCGAACTCAGAAGTGAAACGCCGTAGCGCCGATGGTAGTGTGGGGTCTCCCCATGCGAGAGTAGGGAACTGCCAGGCATCAAACAAGTGAAGAAGCTCATCCTGCCGGATGGGCTTTTTTGCGTCTGAAGGGAGTGAGAACTGCCGGATGCAGCGTACCGTTTTATCCAGCCCATAAAAGCCCACTCTATTTCAAACCGATTTTTCTCTTTCTCGAACATATCTGAATCCTTTCTCTGCTAATGAAAACCGTGATCTTTCTCTCATAATAATTTATAACAATTATATAACATTTATTTCACCAAAAAAGACACAACCACCATTGATAAATTAATGCAATCGTTGGCAGGGGTACAATTCTAATGGCTGATAGCAGTGTAACTGAGAACGGGGCGCTGGCAGACGGCGATACTCGGCGTCGTATATGGGCGACTGTCGGAGCATCATCAGGGAATCTGGTCGAATGGTTTGATTTCTATATCTATTCTTTCTGCTCTCTCTATTTTGCTCATATCTTTTTTCCATCAGGAAACACCACCACGCAACTCTTACAAACAGCCGGAGTTTTTGCTGCAGGCTTTCTGATGCGACCGATTGGCGGCTGGCTGTTTGGTCGCATCGCGGATAAGCACGGGCGTAAAAAGTCGATGCTGCTGTCAGTTTGTATGATGTGTATGGGATCGCTGGTGATCGCTTGTCTTCCGGGATATGAAACCATCGGTACCTGGGCTCCTGCTCTATTGCTGCTGGCTAGGTTATTTCAGGGGCTGTCTGTCGGTGGTGAATACGGGACCAGCGCTACCTATATGAGTGAAGTAGCCGTTGAAGGTAAGAAAGGTTTTTATGCTTCCTTCCAGTACGTGACGTTAATCGGCGGGCAGTTACTGGCACTGCTGGTTGTGGTCATATTACAGCAAACGTTAGAAGACTCAGCGCTAAGATCGTGGGGTTGGCGTATTCCATTTGCGTTGGGCGCCGTACTGGCTATTGTTGCGTTATGGCTGCGTCGACAGTTGGATGAAACCTCGAAACAGGACGTTCGCGCGCTGAAAGAAGCTGGCTCTCTGAAAGGTCTGTGGCGTAATCGCAAAGCCTTCATCATGGTGCTTGGCTTTACCGCTGCTGGCTCGCTGTGTTTTTACACGTTCACAACCTACATGCAGAAGTACCTGGTTAACACCGCCGGTATGCATGCTAACGTAGCCAGTGGGATTATGACGGCGGCACTGTGTGTGTTTATGCTGGTGCAACCGTTGTTCGGTGCCTTGTCAGATAAAATTGGCCGACGTACTTCAATGCTGTGTTTTGGCGCGTTGGCCGCGATTTTCACCGTCCCCATTCTGACAGCGTTGCAAAGCGTGACGTCCCCGTATATGGCGTTTGCTCTGGTGATGTGTGCCTTGCTAATTGTGAGTTTCTATACGTCAATCAGCGGTATTCTGAAGGCCGAGATGTTCCCGGCACAGGTGCGCGCTCTGGGGGTTGGATTATCTTATGCGGTGGCCAATGCTCTGTTTGGTGGCTCAGCCGAATATGTTGCGTTATCCCTGAAGTCTGTCGGTATGGAAACAACATTCTTCTGGTACGTTACAGCACTGGCAATAGTCGCATTTTTGGTATCGCTGATGCTGCATGGGAAGGGGAAAGGTCTGCGCCTCTAGTGATGTGCCAGTTGCCAGACCGCATAACCGGTAGACGCACCTGCAACATCCCAGGCGAAGTCTTTCCAGCTCCAGCCGCTCCCAGCGGGACGGCTGTCCCATAACTCTTTTGATGCGCCCAGGCTGACAGAGAACATCAGGCCGATAGCCGCGCTGCGATCGCGGCTGTTGCCCTGATGTTGAGCATATTCGTTTCCAGCTGCGGAGAGCATAGCGGAGGCGATAAAGTGTTGAGCCTTGTCTTGTCCGCTCCAGCGGTCGTTTGCCATGTGGCTGCAGCCAGAAATGGCCAGAATACTGAAAAGAATAAACAAGCGCACCGTTGCCTCCATAGGAAAAACCCCGTCACTGGACGGGGTCTTGGTTACAGAATACGGCTAATTAGTCTGTCGATACGGATTCGGCGTAGTCGACGGATGAGCTTACGCACTTTGACTGGATAGTCGGCAATGCTTTGCAGGTCGCGATAGTGCTTAACGACGGTAGTATGCGTGCGAATAAGCTCCAGCTCTTTATCGCGCTGGGGAGTCAGCTCTTGCTTCGGATCGTGGATAAGGATGGCGTTTTCCAGATCCAGACGCCAGGCGCGAGGGTTAAGGTTGTTGCCGGTGAGCAGCATCCATTTATCATCAACCCACATGCCTTTCAGATGATAGGTGTTGTCATCATCTTTCCATAAGCGCACGACCAGTTGGTCGGTATTCACGTAATATTGCAGTCTGCTCAGGAAACGGCGCAGGTTAATTTCATACAGGTAGGGCAGCGCGCCGATGATTTTAAATGGCTCATCTTCTGGAATGAAAAAGTCGTTGGCGGTTTTATCACCGACAATGATCTCGACCTTTTTGCCTTCACGCAGCAGCTGAATGATATTGCGCACCAGTATAGCGGGCAGGTTGAAATAAGGGGTACAGATTGTGAGCTTGTGCTCCGCGCAGGGCATAAGGTGGAAAATGGTCTTATTTAACAGACTGGATTTTCCAAGGCCTACCAGAGGCGTTACCGAGAGCTGTTCATTATCCGCATCACCCTGAAAATGGAATGACGCATCGCGCAGTTCCTGACGGTACAGGCGGATGTCGTTTTTAATTTCCGGGCTTTTAGGGCGATTAATATCATCAAGGCGATTAACGCCGCGACCGTTCATCAGGTTCTGCGTGACCCAATCGAACATGATATCGGCCATTTGCGCGTTGCGAATCAACTGATAACGGTCATAGCGATATTTATCATGCTGATGCAGATAAACATCATTCAGGCTGGCCCCGCTATACAGGACGCTGTCATCGATGATAAAGCCTTTAAAATGCAGGACGCCAAGCGCTTCTCGGGTGTTAATCGGAACACCGTAGACAGGAATATCAATACCTGGGTTTTCTTGTGCCATTCGGCAATACCAGTCAGCGTTGGTATTCGATGCCGCAGCACCAATACGTCCGCGCTGGGCTCGGTGCCAGTCGACAAGCACCCGGACATCCAGTTCAGGACGCTGCCGTTTTGCCGCATAGAGCGCGTCGAGTATGCCTTTGCCACCGTCATCCTGTTCCAGGTACAGCGCAATAATGCAGATCCGTCGCGTCGCGCTGGCTATTTTTTCCAGCAGAGTCTCCCTGAAATTAGCGGGAGCATAAAAGAAATCTACATCATCAACTGACTGAGAAATCTTGGGTAGTTGGGCAAGGTGTTGTTGATGTTTATTACGCTTAAATTTTGACAACATCACAGTGCATTTCTTCTCTGTTCATTGAAGGGTCCTCTGTGCTATGCAGACGACATAAGCGGGTAATGATACCACCAGTACCTATTAATGTGGTCAACATTTCCAGTACCTTACTCACGATTCCTCAAATTGGGCCAGATTAAGCGTTAGCCCAACAATTCCCTCTTCGAGTTGGACGTCAACAGCGAACCCGAGTTTCCGGGCCAGGGCGACCATCCCACGATTGTTTGGCATCGTAATACCATTCAAACGTCTAAGTCCGTGATCTCGGGTATATGCAATTAATTTTTCCATCAACCGGCGACCCAGTCCAAGCCCTTTGAGATCTGAACGAACCAGCACGGCGAACTCGGCGTCAATGTTATCAGGATCTGAGATTGCTCGCGTTACGCCGAGGATCTCTTGCTGATTGTTTTTACAGCGTACCGCAACAAAGGCCATTTCCCGATCGTAGTCGATCTGCGTCATATTGGCTAAATCTTCGTGGGTAAATTCGTTGATCTCACTGAAATAGCGATAATAAAGATCTTCTTTTGTTACCTGAGAAATGAACTGCTGCAGATGAGGTTCATCCTCGGGCAAAATAGGGCGGAACAAGCAACGCTCGCCGTTCTTCAACTCCACCCATTCTTCAAGCTGATGGGGGTAGGGACGTATAGCCAGTCTGCTTTCGTTATCGCCCGTGAAAGGGGCAATGTCCAGCGTGACATCCAGCGCGGTAAATTCACCGGCGGAGGCCAACAGCGGATGAATATCCAGACGCTGAATTTCCGGACAATCGACGATCAGATTGGAGACCTGCACCAGAAGCTGACTTAACCCGGCGATATCCAATGGGCGTAATGCGCTGCGAGCGCGGATCTTTTTATTTTTGATCCCCTGGATCACCAGATAACGCGCCAGATTCATGTTCAATGGCGGCAACGCCACCACGGCCTGCTCTTCTGGTCGCCACTCAACTCCGCCTTCACCAAGCATAATCAACGGGCCAAATACCGGGTCGTGTTCAACGACAACGCGCAGCTCCTGAGCGCCAGCGCGATTCGCCATACTTTGTACTAATAAACCGTGAATGCGCGCCTGCGGCCAGGCCATTTTTACCCGATCAAAAATCGCATTGGCTGCCTGCTGCACCTCTGTTGCCGTTCGCAGGTAGAGCATTACCCCCTGAACTTCTGATTTATGCGGGATATCAGGAGAACGCAGCTTTAGCGCCACCGGGTAACCGATTTGCTCCGCGATGTGTACGGCTTCAGCGCTGTCGCTGGCGATCCACGTCGGCAGCGTGTGTAAGCCATAGGCTTGTAAAATCGGCTGCACTTCATGGGTATCCAGCGACGTTGCTCCTTCAGCAATCGCCTGCTGTAACAGATTATGCGCCTCGGCGGTGTTGGTGGTCAGGTAGTCGGGCAGCGCAGGGGTTTCCCGCAGTTGCTTCTGGTTACGCCGGTACTCCACCATATGCATAAACGCGGTGATGGTGCCTTCTGGCGTGCGGTAGGTAGGTAATCCGGCTTCGCTAAACAGTCTACGGGCTTCCTGGGAGGAAAACTCTCCGCACCAGTTGGTCAGCAACGAGACGAACTTACCGCGGGGATGACGTTTTACCGCTTCGATTAACGCTTGTGCGCTTTCTGTTCCCGGGGCGGCTGCGCTGGGTGAGTGAATCACCATCAGTGCGTCGAAATCCTGGCTGGCGAGCAAGATATCCAGCGTCTTAACGTAGTGTTCGCTGCTGGCGTCGTCACGCAGATCCAGCGGGTTGGCGATATCAATATGTTCAGGTAACGCATCGCGTAATTTCTGGCAGGTATCTTCACTCAATGTCGCCAACTTGCCATTTTTTGACCACAGCTCATCTAATGCCAGTGCGGCAGGCGCGGCCCCATTGCTGATGATCATCAGCCTGTCGCCGCGCAGTGGACGCATGTGGCTCAGGGTTTCTACCGCAGAGAAGAGCTCGTGAGTGTCTTGTACGCGTAATAAACCGGCGCGCTGGATAGCTGCGTCCCACGCAGGGTCCATCCCTGCACTGGTATGCAGTAAACGCTGTGCCGCCGGACTACGACCGCTCTTAATCACCAGAATGGGTTTATTGCGCGAGGCGCTACGGGCGGCGGAGACAAAGCGCCGGGCATCACTTAAATGTTCGAGATAAAGTAATATCGCGCTGGTTTTACTGTCGCGCGCCAGGTAATCCAGCAGTTCATCAACGTCGATATCAAGGCTGTCGCCCAGCGCGATAAACCAGGAAAAACCCATGTCGCGCTGTTGCGCCCAGTCCAGAATGGTGTTGGAAATCGCCGCTGACTGGGAAATAAATGCCAACTTACCGCGCTTGATGGGAACGGGAGAAAAGCTGGCGTTAAGCCCCTGCCAGGGCGCGAGAAGTCCCAGGCTGTTGGGGCCTAGCAGACGTATGTTGTAGCGTGCGGCGCAGGCCAACAATTCCAGGTGCTGCGATGCGGGAGCTGAAAGAATAATGCAGGTTTTACAGCCTTTCTCGCCAAGCGCTTCGAGTAATGCCAGGTTGCGGCTGGCATTGGTGCACAACACGGCAAGGTCTGGGCTAAAAGGCAGGCTGTTGATATTGGGCCAGGCCAGGACGCCCAACACCGCTTTCCATGCTGGCGTCACTGGTAAAACAGGTCCATTGAAACCGCCGGCAAGCAGGTTACGCATCATCAGGTAACCTGCGCGATTAGGCTTCATTGACGCCCCAATCACCGCAATGGATTTCGGTCGCAGTAGTGCTTCCAGACCACGCTGACTCATATCGGCTTCCTTAATGACACCAGTGACCGAATGATTTTAAACGCTTTCTGGCGAGTCTGCTGTGACGCTTCCCTGATGTTGAGTTTTTCCTGCCAGGTAGCGGGTTTTAAAGCGAGTGAAATGATCGCTCAACCCCTCCGCGGCTTGCGTATCGCCCGCCAGATCCAACAACGCGATGGCCACTTCGGCAGTACAGTATTGCCCTTCGGCGTGAATGCCACGCAGGTGGTAAGCGGAAAGTCGCGATAAATCAACGGAGATCACCGGCAGGTTATCAAGGTACGGGCTTTTGCGGAACATTTTACGCGCTTCAGGCCAGGTACCATCAAGCATGATAAACAACGGCGGTTTACCGGCTGGAGGCGCGAAAATCACTTCACGCTCTTCGCCCGCATAGGATGCCGGGAATACAACCATCGGCTGGTAATCCGGATTTTTCACCAGTTCGAGCAGCGCCTGCGGCGGTTCGGTGCGTGACCACTGAAAAGCCGTGGTATCGGGCAAAATATCGGCAATCAAACGTCCCGTGTTGCTGGGCTTCATCGGCTCGGTATCAAACATCACCAGACAAAAGCGGCTTTTGGCCTCAGACGGCACCAGCGTTGCGCACAAGCAGAGCTTCAGCGGCAGCAGGCAGCGCTGACAGCGGCGAATGCGATTACCTCGGGCAAGGAAAGGGCGCGTGGCGCGCGCGAGGCGCTCAGCGCGTAACTGAAGAACAGCGTTATCGGTCATGGGAGAACACGTTGAAAAACGCTATTGTCGCAGAGGTGAAAACGGGGCACAAGATGCGCCCCGTAGAGATTATAATGATTCGTTAAGCCAGCTATCAAACGGGGCTTTAGGTACGGCGCCATTAAGCATGTCGACGATTTCACCTTTTCTGAAGATCATAATGGTCGGGATGCTGCGGATACCGAAACGGGCGCTGAGTTCACGCTCGGCTTCTGTATTCACTTTAACAAAACGCACTTTACCGCTACGCTCTTCCGCGACATCTTCAAAAATCGGGGCGAAGTTACGGCATGGACCACACCAGGGGGCCCAAAAATCAACCACCACCGGGAGATCGTCTTTTAACAGTTTATCCAGTGTTTCACCGGTCGCATTGATCACCTCCCCATCAAACAGGTCGTGACCACAGCGTCCGCATTTAGCCGCTTCCTGGACACGATCGTCGGGGATGCGGTTGATAGCCTGGCAGCTGGTACAAACGGTATTCATAACTAACCTCTGGATGAGTGGAGTGGACTTCACGGCAGTAACGCCAGTATGTTTCTATTATGTTACATATTATCGGGGAGTCTGTTCTAAACAACAATGCGTTTTATTCAATGAGTACAATAGTCCTTAGCTTTTAAATGAAATAATGGCTAACGACGTGCACATCGGGTAATCTTCGCGCTTCGCGCAGAGCAGGTGGAGAAAAACATGAGCGACGAACTGAAGAATAAAAACGGCAAGGTCAAAGTGATGTACGTCCGCAGTGACGATGACTCGGACAAACGCACCCAAAATCCACGTACTGGTAAAGGCGGCGGTCGCCCCGGTACTTCCCGAGCCGAAGGCGGTCGTCGCCCTGCCCGTGATGACAGAAAGGGTCCGAACAGCGAACGTGAACGTGGTCGTGGCCGCGATGTAGAACGCGACCGTGGACGTGAAGATTCACCATGGCGTACCGTGTCCCGCGCACCGAATGATGATGCAGCAGACAAAGCCGATCACGGTGGTATCAGCGGCAAAAGCTTTATCGATCCTGAAGTATTACGTCGTCAGCGCGCGGAAGAAACCCGCGTTTACGGTGAGAATGCCTGTCAGGCTCTGTTCCAGAGTCGTCCGGACGCTATTGTTCGCGCCTGGTTTGTTCAGAGCGTAACCCCTCGCTTTAAAGAAGCATTACGCTGGATGGCGGCGAACCGCAAAGCCTACCACGTGGTTGACGAAGCCGAGCTGGCGAAAGCCTCCGGCACTGAACACCATGGCGGCGTCTGTTTCCTGATCAAAAAACGTAACGGTACCACTGTTAAGCAGTGGGTTGGTCAGGCCGGGGCGCAGGATTGCGTGCTGGCCCTGGAAGACATTGCTAACCCGCACAACCTGGGCGGCATGATGCGTAGCTGCGCGCACTTCGGTGTGAAAGGCGTGGTGGTACAGGATGCGGCGCTGTTGGAATCAGGTGCGGCTATCCGCACCGCTGAAGGCGGAGCTGAGCACGTTCAGCCGATCACCGGTGATAGTATTGTCGATGTGCTGGACGACTTCCGTAATGCGGGTTATACGGTAGTGATGACGTCAAGCGTGAAAGGCAAACCGCTGTTTACTACCACGTTGCCGGAAAAAATGGTGCTGGTATTAGGGCGTGAGCGCGAGGCTCTGCCAGAAGCAGCATGCTCAGCCGACGACCTGTGCGTGGCGATAGACGGTACGGGCAACGTAGAAACGCTCAACGTTTCTGTCGCGACCGGCGTGCTGCTCGCAGAGTGGTGGCGTCAGAACAAAGCCTGATAATAAAAATGCCAGCGATTCGCTGGCATTTTTTTACTCGCTTTCTGCGGGTAATACCGGCGTCCAGTCAATCGGCTTTTCACCTCGTTGTTCCAGCCACTCATTAGCCAGTACAAAGTGATTGCAGCCAAAGAAACCGCGATGCGCAGAGAGCGGTGATGGGTGCGGTGCTTTCAATACATGGTGACGCTGCGCATCAATAATCGCGCCTTTCTTTTGTGCGTGTGAACCCCAGAGCAGGAATACCACGCCTTCCCGATGTTGGTTAATCAGGCTGATGACTTTATCGGTAAATGTTTCCCATCCCAGACTGGCGTGCGAATGTGCCTGCCCGGCACGGACGGTAAGCACGGTGTTGAGTAACAGCACACCCTGGCGTGCCCAGCTTTCCAGATATCCGTGCGTTGGGCGTGTGAAGCCAGGAATCGTTGCTTCCAGCTCTTTGTACATGTTCAGCAACGAGGGCGGGGTGGCAATACCGGGGCGGACAGAAAACGCGAGACCGTGTGCCTGGCCCGGACCGTGGTAAGGATCCTGACCCAGGATGACGACTTTCACGTCGCCAAGTTCGGTAAAGCGAAAAGCGTTGAATACATCTTTTTGTGGCGGATAAATTGTCATACCTGACTGACGCTCGCCCGCCACAGTATGCAGCGTGTTAACAAAATAAGGCTGCTGTTTCTCTTCTGCCAGCACATCGTGCCAGGTTAATTCGGTGGCCATCTCGCTCTCCTGCGAATTTTCAATCCCCCTAGCTTAACTGCTTCTTTCGACGTCGCAAAATTCTGTACGTTTCTCAAGGGTCTACCCCTTAAAGATAGTTGAAAATTTATGTAAAAAGTTTAGCTGCGCATGTGGCGTAAGTTGATGTAAAACAATAAAATCCACCTATCACCACTTTTCATGTGTGGTTTTTATTGATTTAAATCAAAGATTCAAGGGTGTGTGAGGGGTATATATACACTCAAGCAACAATGGTTTTACCAATTGGCCGGATGACGGCCAACCGAGATCAAATAATTTTGCCGGGGAGGCATCAAATGATTACAGGTATCCAGATTACTAAAGCTGCAAACGACGACCTGCTGAACTCTTTCTGGCTGCTGGACAGCGAAAAAGGCGAAGCACGCTGCATCGTTGCGAAAGCAGGTTTCAATGCTGATGAAGTCGTTGCTGTCAGCAAACTGGGTGAAATCGAATACCGTGAAGTACCGGTAGACGTACAGCCGGAAGTCCGTGTGGAAGGTGGTCAGCACCTGAACGTGAACGTTCTGCGCCGCGAAACTCTGGAAGATGCAGTTAAGCATCCGGAAAAATATCCGCAGCTGACCATCCGTGTTTCTGGTTATGCCGTGCGTTTCAACTCTCTGACGCCAGAACAGCAGCGCGACGTTATTGCTCGTACCTTTACTGAGAGCCTGTAAGGCTCACGGGGAATAACCCCGTCTGCCAGAGAATCTGAAAGCGGAAGATGCCAACGTATCTTCCGCTTTTTTGTGCACAAAAAAAGCCGGGCTAAACGGCCCGGCATTCGGTTTACTCTTTGTCGGACTGCAGGGTAGCAGCTCCGCTCGGCTTACGGCGTTTGCCGATATTTTTGGCGTCGCGGTGACGTTTTTTCACCCGCGGTTTCTCTTTCTCTTTCGCTTTTTGCTCGGCGCGCTTCGCCAGCACTTTCTTGGATGGCTTACCGTTAGATTTCTCACTTGGCGCGCGCGTGGTTGGACGCAGTTCGTCGATGACGCGTGCTTTCAGTGGCTCGTCAATATAGCGGCTCGCTTTGCCGAGCAGCAGATGGTCGTGGGCTTCAACCAAAGAGATCGCAGTACCTTTACGGCCTGCACGACCGGTACGGCCAATGCGGTGCAGATAGGCATCGCCGCTGCGCGGCATGTCGAAGTTAAAGACGTGGCTGACGTCAGGAATATCGATCCCACGAGCGGCAACGTCGGTTGCTACCAGCACGTTCACACGACCATCGGTCAGGCGTTTGATCGCTTCATTACGTTTGTTCTGCACCATCTCGCCTTCGAGATAGCAGTTATTAATGCCCGCCTGGCGCAACCAGCCTGCCAGCTCGTGCACACGCTCGCGTTTACGTACAAAAACAATCGAGCGGGTCGCTTCCGGCTGTTTTAACAAATGGATCAGCAGGGCCGTTTTGTGCTCGATGTCATCGGCACGGTAGTAAAACTGATGAATCTTCTTGCGTTCGCGGGTAGACGGATCCGCCGAAACTTCAACCGGATCCTCCAGCAGACGCTCAGCAAAATCTTTAATCGCATCGCCTTCCAGCGTGGCGGAGAACAGCATAGTTTGCTTACGCCAGCGGGTTTCTCCAGCGATATGCTCGATGTCCTGGGCAAAGCCCATGTCCAACATGCGGTCTGCTTCATCGAGGATTAGTGTCTCAACCGCATGGCAGTCAAAGTTTTCTTCTTTAATGTACTGCAGCAGACGACCGGTAGTGGCGACCACGATGTCCTGGTTTTCGCTAAAGACTTCCATGTGGTTCATGTAAGCCACGCCGCCGGTAATCGTGGCGATATCCAGATGCGTATTCTTCGCCAATTCACGGGCGTGTTCGGCAACCTGCATCGCCAGTTCGCGCGTCGGTGTCAAAATCAAAATGCGCGGCGGGCCAGATTTCTTGCGCGGGAAGTCGAGCAGGTGCTGCAACGCTGGCAGCAAATATGCCGCCGTTTTACCGGTGCCTGTCGGCGCAGAACCGAGTACATCACGGCCATCGAGCGCAGGCGGAATGGCGGCAGCCTGAATGGCGGTCGGGCGAGTGAAACCTTTTTCCTGGAGGGCATCCAGAAGGCTTTCATCGAGTTCAAGTTCGGAAAAAGTCGTTACAGTCATGTTCTACCTCTGAGTGGGGCGCTGATTATAGACGTTACGGCTGCAATCTTCATCTGTTTGTATGGATATACCTTCTCAGGTATTGTTTTTATCCTATGTTATCGTTTTTTTTCCAGGAAGGTTGTTCTTCATGCCTCAGTCTACATCCGTACTTAGACGTAATGGATTTACTTTTAAGCAGTTTTTTGTGGCACACGATCGTTGTGCAATGAAAGTCGGAACGGACGGCATTTTATTGGGGGCCTGGGCCCCTGTTGCTGGCGTAAAGCGGATCCTGGATATTGGTACCGGGAGCGGCCTGTTGGCGCTGATGCTGGCCCAGCGCACAGATGAAAACGTCATCATTGACGCTGTGGAGCTTGATGTTGATGCCGCGCAGCAGGCGCAGGAGAACATCGCGCAATCCCCGTGGATGCATCGCGTGAACGTTCATACGGAAGATGTGCAGCAGTGGGTACCGCGCCAGACCGTGCGCTTTGATTTGATCATCAGCAACCCTCCCTATTATGAACAGGGAGTGGAATGTGCCACGCCGCAGCGCGAGCAGGCTCGCTACACCACCACGCTCGATCATCAACTATTGCTGACGCTGGCGGCAGACAGCATTACGGAAGAAGGTTTTTTCTGTGTGGTGCTGCCCGAACAGATTGGTAACGCATTTTCCCAGCAGGCACTGGGCATGGGCTGGCATCTGCGATTGCGCACGGATGTAGCAGAAACCGAGGCCCGACTACCGAATCGGGTACTGCTGGCATTCTCCCCGCAGGCCGGGGAGTGCTTTAGTGACAGGCTGGTGATCCGTGGGCCAGACCAACGTTACTCTGAAGGTTACACGGCGCTGACCCAGGCGTTTTATCTGTTCATGTGATGACTTAGCGGCGAGAGAATGGACGGGCCCGCCTCTGGAAGCTGTTCTGGATAATCCAGCGTATAGTGCAGGCCCCGACTCTCTTTACGCATCATCGCGCAGCGGACAATCAGCTCAGCAACCTGCACCAGATTGCGCAGTTCCAGCAAGTTGTTCGACACGCGGAAATGAGCGTAATACTCGTCGATTTCCTGTTGCAACATGGTGATACGGCGCAGGGCGCGCTCCAGACGTTTAGTTGTGCGCACGATACCGACGTAATCCCACATAAATAGCCGCAGCTCATGCCAGTTATGCTGAATCACAACCAGTTCATCCGGGTTTTCTACCCGGCTTTCATCCCAATCCGGGAGGGTGCTGACGCTGCGAGCATAAGGCATTCGCCTGTCGATATCTTCAGCCGCGGACCAGCCGTAAACCAGGCACTCCAGTAATGAGTTTGACGCCATCCGGTTGGCTCCATGCAGGCCGGTGTAACTCACTTCGCCGATCGCATACAGCCCGTCGACATCTGTACGGCCAAAGTCATCCACCATCACGCCGCCGCAGGTATAGTGCGCGGCAGGAACGATGGGAACCGGCTCTTTGGTCAAATCGATGCCCAGTCCCAGCAATTTTTCATAAATCATCGGGAAATGCTGACGAACAAATTCTTCCGGTTTATGGCTGATGTCGAGAAACATGCAGTCAGCGCCCAGGCGCTTCATTTCGTGGTCGATGGCGCGGGCAACAATATCGCGGGGAGCCAGTTCGCCACGCTCGTCAAAATCGGGCATAAAGCGCGAACCGTCCGGGCGTTTCAGATGTGCGCCTTCGCCACGCAGCGCCTCGGTTAGCAGAAAGTTGCGCGCCTGCGGATGATACAGCGCCGTCGGGTGAAACTGGTTAAATTCCAGGTTGGCGACACGGCATCCCGCACGCCAGGCCATCGCAATCCCGTCACCCGAGGAAATATCTGGATTGGTGGTGTATTGGTACACCTTTGACGCGCCGCCGGTGGCCAACACTACTGACTTGGCATGGCAGGTTTCTACGGCTTCTTTATTACGGTTCCAGATCCAGGCTCCGACAACCCGACGCGTTCCCGGCAGACCGATTTTATCGGAGACAATCAGATCGACGGCATTACTGCGCTCAAGAACCCGTATGTTGGGGTGATTTTGTGCCTGGCTGACGAGGGTGGTTTCGACTTCTTTACCGGTGGCATCCGCAGAGTGCAGAATGCGTCGATGGCTATGACCACCTTCACGGGTCAGGTGATAGCTCTCCTCACCGTTGGGCTGAACCTGCGTATCAAATAAGACGCCCTGATCGATAAGCCACTGAACGCAGGTGCGGGCATTGCTGGCGACAAATTCAACCGCATGGCGATCGCACAGGCCGGCCCCGGCAATCAGAGTATCTTCAACGTGGGAATCGATGCTGTCGGTTTCATCAAACACCGCGGCAATACCGCCCTGGGCATAAAATGTCGAACCTTCGCTGACCGGACCTTTGCTCAGGACAATAACCTGATGTTTTTCGGCCAGGCGCAGCGCCAGTGAGAGTCCGGCAGCCCCGCTGCCAATGATCAGCACGTCACAGGATAATTCAGGAGTCGTATTCATGATTTTTGTTTAATTTACTAAACAGTGTTTGGTCACCATAGCACCACATTGCGCGATACTGCACGTTTTATTTTTAAATGTGTTGCAGTGACTAAACATGAAAAAAAAGCATGACGAGGACGAAATGAGCAAAAATATTTTGTGAAGCAGGCCGTTAGCACCAGATTATGTGATGAAATAAAGTGGCCGTTGGGTTACTCTGCAAGCGGTGAAATGGGCATTTCTAAACAGATAGTGCGTCGATCGGATTATGTAGACTTATAATGAGAGATAAGACCTGTCTACAACATGACAAACAAAAAACAATGCGTAACGGAACTTTACGAAACTTGAGCACTCTAAGCATTTGCTTGCTCATAGTGAAGCTGATGGAGTGGCGTTTCGAAGGCGCGTGGAAATTTGGTTTGGGGAGACTTTACCTCGGATGAGCGAGCAGTTAACGGACCAGGTCCTGGTAGAACGGGTCCAGAAGGGAGATCAGAAAGCCTTTAACCTACTGGTAGTGCGCTATCAGCATAAGGTGGCGAGTCTGGTTTCTCGCTATGTACCGTCGGGCGATGTACCCGATGTAGTACAAGAAGCATTTATCAAGGCCTATCGTGCGCTGGACTCGTTCCGGGGAGATAGTGCTTTTTATACCTGGCTGTATCGTATTGCAGTCAATACAGCGAAGAATTACCTGGTCGCTCAGGGGCGTCGTCCACCTTCCAGTGATATTGATGCGATTGAAGCAGAAAATTACGAAAGTGGCGGTGCGCTGAAAGAAATTTCGAACCCTGAGAACTTAATGTTGTCAGAAGAACTGAGACAGATAGTTTTCCGGACTATTGAGTCCCTCCCGGAAGATTTACGCATGGCAATAACCTTGCGGGAGCTGGATGGCCTGAGCTATGAAGAGATAGCCGCTATCATGGATTGTCCGGTAGGTACGGTGCGTTCACGTATCTTCCGAGCGAGGGAAGCTATTGATAATAAAGTTCAACCGCTTATCAGGCGTTGACGATAGCGGGATACTGGAAAAGGTATTAGGCATGCAGAAAGAAAAACTTTCCGCTTTAATGGATGGCGAAACGCTGGATACTGAGTTACTCAAAGAGCTGACTCAGGACCCGGAAATGCAAAAAACCTGGGAGAGTTATCACCTTATTCGCGATTCCATGCGAGGTGATACCGCCGACGTTCTCCATTTCGATATTTCCGCCCGCGTAATGGCTGCCATCCAGGATGAGCCAGTACGTCAGACGGTGCCATTGATTCCTGAGGCCCAGCCAGCACCGCACCAGTGGCAGAAAATGCCATTCTGGAAGAAAATGCGTCCGTGGGCCGCGCAGCTTACCCAAATGGGTGTGGCCGCGTGTGTATCACTTGCAGTTATTGTTGGCGTCCAGCACTATAATGGGCAATCTGAAACGTCCCAGCAGCCCGAAACGCCGGTATTTAATACATTACCGATGATGGGTAAAGCCAGTCCGGTAAGCTTGGGTGTACCCTCTGACGCGACGGCCAGCGGCGGTCAGCAACAGCAGGTACAGGAGCAGCGTCGTCGTATTAATGCCATGTTGCAGGACTACGAACTGCAACGTCGACTGCACTCTGAACAGCTTCAGTTTGAGCAGGCCCAAACACAGCAAGCCGCTGTGCAGGTGCCAGGAATTCAAACTTTAGGAACGCAATCGCAGTAATGAAGCAACTTTGGTTTGCCATGTCACTTGTGGCTGGTAGCCTGTTTTTCTCTGTAAACGCCTCGGCCAATCCTGCGTCCGGGGCGTTGTTGCAGCAGATGAATCTGGCCAGCCAGTCGCTAACCTATGAGCTGTCATTTGTCAGCATCAATAAGCAGGGTGTTGAATCCCTACGTTATCGCCATGCCCGCCTGGATAACCGTCCGCTAGCGCAACTGTTGCAAATGGATGGACCGCGCCGGGAAGTGGTGCAGCGTGGCAATGAAATCAGCTATTTTGAGCCTGGTCTCGAACCGTTCACGCTGAACGGCGACTATATCGTTGACTCTCTGCCCTCTCTGATTTACACCGACTTCAAACGTCTTGCTCCCTACTATGACTTTATCTCAGTAGGTCGCACCCGCATTGCCGATCGGCTCTGTGAAGTGATCCGCGTAGTCGCCCGTGACGGTACGCGTTACAGCTATATCGTCTGGATGGACACGGAGACTAAGCTGCCGATGCGCGTCGATCTTCTCGACCGTGATGGTGAGACGCTGGAACAGTTCCGTGTTATCGCGTTTACCGTAAACAACGGCGTTAGCGATAGCATGCAGGCGCTGGCGAAAGCCAATCTACCGCCGTTGCTGTCAGTTCCTGCTGGCGAGAAAACCAACTTCAACTGGAGTCCGTCGTGGTTGCCGCAAGGCTTCAGCGAAGTTTCCAGCAGTCGACGTCCGCTGCCGACGATGGATAACATGCCGATCGAATCGCGCCTATATTCTGATGGCCTGTTCAGTTTCTCCGTGAACGTAAACCGTGCGATGCAAAACAGCGCCGATCAGCTGTTGCGAACCGGGCGTAGAACGGTTAGCACCAGCGTGCGTGATAACGCAGAAATTACGATTGTGGGCGAGCTTCCACCGCAAACGGCGAAGCGTATCGCGGACAATATTAAGTTCAGGGCTGCACAATGATTAAAGAGTGGGCGACAGTCGTCTCCTGGCAAAATGGTCTGGCGACGGTCAGCTGTGATGTTAAAGCATCATGTAGCAGCTGTGCTTCCCGGGCCGGATGCGGGAGCCGCGTGCTGAACAAACTTGGGCCGCAGACCACGCATACCATCGTGGTGCCCAGCGACGAACCCTTAGCGCCCGGTCAAAAAGTTGAACTGGGTATTGCCGAGGGTAGCCTGCTGGGTTCAGCGATGTTGGTCTACATGTCTCCGTTGGCGGGGCTCTTTCTCTTCGCGGCGCTATTCCAGGTGCTGTTTGGTTCCGACCTTGCGGCATTAAGCGGTGCCGTGCTGGGGGGCGTGGGTGGATTCCTGATTGCCCGTGGATACTCTCGTAAGCTTGCTGAGCGCGAAGCCTGGCAGCCGGTCATTCTGAACGTTGCTCTCCCACCCGATCTCATTCGCGTCGAAACCCAACAGTGATAGCTTTGCCTGATGGCGCTTGTGTCGCCATCCGGCAAAAGTTTCACCGACTTTGCAAAGTTGTTTCCAGTTCCCGCTATCCTTGCTCTATGAACATTTCCTCGCCTCAGCGTTGTAGTGTAGAATGCGGCGTTTCACTTAAACAGACGTTAAGCTCAGATCAGCGACTTCTCAGAGCCTGCTCATGCGGGCGTAAGGCACAATAATTACACTATATGAAGAACATACGTAACTTTTCAATCATAGCTCACATCGACCACGGTAAATCGACGCTGTCTGACCGTATTATCCAGATCTGCGGTGGCCTGTCTGACCGTGAAATGGAAGCGCAGGTTCTCGACTCGATGGATCTTGAGCGTGAGCGCGGTATTACTATCAAAGCGCAGAGCGTGACGCTCGATTTCAAAGCATCTGATGGTGAAACCTATCAGCTTAACTTTATCGACACCCCGGGCCACGTTGACTTCTCGTATGAAGTTTCCCGCTCGCTTGCCGCCTGTGAAGGCGCATTGCTGGTGGTTGATGCCGGACAGGGCGTCGAAGCACAGACCCTGGCTAACTGCTATACCGCCATGGAAATGGATCTGGAAGTGGTGCCGGTACTGAACAAAATTGACCTGCCAGCCGCCGATCCTGAACGTGTGGCGGAAGAGATCGAAGATATCGTCGGTATCGATGCGACGGATGCCGTTCGCTGTTCGGCGAAAACCGGCGTTGGCGTCACTGACGTTCTTGAACGTCTGGTGCGCGACATTCCGCCGCCGGAAGGCGACCCGGAAGGTCCGTTACAGGCGCTGATCATCGACTCCTGGTTCGATAACTACCTGGGCGTCGTATCACTGGTGCGTATTAAAAACGGCACCATGCGTAAAGGCGACAAAATTAAAGTGATGAGCACCGGTCAGGTCTATAACGCTGACCGTCTGGGTATCTTCACGCCAAAACAGGTTGACCGTACCGAGCTGAAATGCGGCGAGGTGGGTTGGTTGGTTTGTGCGATTAAAGACATCCTGGGCGCACCGGTTGGCGATACCCTGACGCAGGCGCGTAACCCGGCGGACAAGCCGCTGCCAGGCTTTAAAAAAGTGAAGCCGCAGGTTTACGCCGGTCTGTTCCCGGTGAGCTCTGACGACTACGAAAACTTCCGTGACGCGCTCGGCAAGCTGAGCCTCAACGATGCCTCCCTGTTCTATGAACCGGAAAGCTCAACCGCGCTGGGCTTCGGCTTCCGCTGTGGCTTCCTCGGTCTGCTGCACATGGAGATCATTCAGGAACGTCTGGAACGTGAATACGATCTGGATCTGATCACTACCGCGCCGACCGTAGTCTACGAAGTCGAAACCACGGCGAAAGAGACGATCTACGTCGATAGCCCGTCCAAGCTGCCGCCGTTGAACAACATTTACGAACTGCGTGAGCCGATTGCTGAGTGTCATATGCTGCTGCCGCAGGCTTACCTCGGTAACGTCATCACGCTGTGTATCGAGAAGCGCGGCGTACAGACCAACATGGTTTACCACGGTAACCAGGTGGCGCTGACCTATGAAATTCCGATGGCGGAAGTGGTACTCGACTTCTTCGACCGTCTGAAGTCAACTTCTCGCGGCTATGCGTCGCTGGACTATAACTTCAAACGTTTCCAGGCGTCTGACATGGTGCGCGTTGATGTTCTCATCAACAACGAACGTGTCGATGCGCTGGCGCTGATTACCCACCGCGACAACTCCCAGAGCCGTGGTCGTGAACTGGTCGAGAAGATGAAAGATCTGATCCCTCGCCAGCAGTTTGATATCGCGATCCAGGCGGCCATTGGTACGCACATCATCGCGCGTTCAACGGTTAAGCAACTGCGTAAAAACGTTCTGGCGAAATGCTACGGTGGCGATATCAGCCGTAAGAAAAAGCTGCTGCAAAAACAGAAAGAGGGTAAAAAGCGCATGAAGCAGATCGGTAACGTCGAACTGCCACAGGAAGCCTTCCTCGCCATTCTGCATGTCGGTAAAGACAGCAAATAATCTTAAGGAGTTGGCATGGCGAACATGTTTGCCCTGATTCTGGTGATTGCCACACTGGTGACGGGCATTTTATGGTGCGTAGATAAATTCATCTTCGCGCCTAAACGCCGGGAGCGTCAGGCAGCAGCGCAAGCTGCTGCAGGTGATTCACTGGATAAAGCAACGCTGAAAAAAGTGGCCCCTAAGCCAGGCTGGCTGGAAACCGGGGCATCCGTTTTCCCGGTTTTAGCTATTGTGCTGGTGGTGCGTTCATTTATTTATGAGCCGTTCCAGATCCCGTCTGGTTCGATGATGCCGACACTGCTTATCGGTGACTTTATCCTGGTGGAGAAATTTGCCTACGGGATTAAAGATCCGATTTACCAGAAAACGCTGATCGAAACCGGCCATCCGAAACGCGGTGATATCGTGGTGTTTAAATACCCGGAAGATCCGCGTCTGGACTACATCAAACGTGCTGTCGGTTTACCGGGAGACAAAGTGACGTACGATCCGGTGGCGAAAGAGGTAACTATTCAGCCAGGATGCAGTTCCGGTCAGGCGTGTGAAAACGCGCTGCCGGTAACGTACTCTGATGTTCAGCCAAGTGATTTTGTGCAGACATTTGCGCGTCGTAACGGCGGTGAAGCGACCAGCGGCTTCTTTGAGGTTCCGCTGGATGAAACGAAAGATAACGGTATTCGCCTCTCCGAGCGTAAAGAAACGCTGGGTGAGGTAACGCACCGCATTCTGACCGTGCCAATCGCGCAGGATCAGGTGGGGATGTATTACCGCCAGCCAGGTCAGCAGTTGGCAACCTGGATCGTCCCGCCGGGACACTACTTTATGATGGGTGATAACCGTGACAACAGCGCGGACAGCCGTTACTGGGGATTTGTGCCGGAAGCGAATCTGGTTGGTAAAGCAACCGCTATCTGGATGAGTTTCGATAAGCAAGAAGGCGAATGGCCGACCGGTGTGCGCTTAAGCCGTATTGGTGGCATTCACTAATCGCTGATAATCGTTCACGTTGTCGTCATTATGGCGACAGCGTGAATTATTTCTCGGATAAATTCCCGCAGACTAACGACATCCCTTGTCGTTGTGTATAGAATATTCCCCCGAAGTTTGAGGTTGGCACCGACAGGTTGCCACGGCACACGAAACAGCGTTGGTTTGTGTATAAATGCATTCAGCCGAAGCGGGATGGCTAAGCGAAATGCGTATATCAGGTCTGTTTCGTGTGCTGAATTGTTGACGCATTCATTTATTGGTATCGCATGAACCCCATCGTAATTAATCGGCTTCAACGGAAGCTGGGCTACACTTTTAATCATCAGGAGCTGTTGCAGCAGGCATTAACTCACCGTAGCGCCAGCAGCAAACATAACGAGCGTTTAGAATTTTTAGGCGACTCTATTCTGAGCTTTGTTATCGCTAATGCGCTGTATCACCGTTTTCCGCGTGTGGATGAAGGTGATATGAGTCGCATGCGCGCGACGCTGGTTCGCGGCAATACGCTGGCTGAATTAGCCCGTGAGTTTGACCTCGGTGAATGTTTACGTTTGGGGCCAGGCGAGCTGAAAAGCGGCGGTTTCCGTCGTGAATCGATCCTGGCAGATACCGTTGAAGCTTTGATCGGCGGCGTCTTCCTCGACAGCGATATTCAAACCGTTGAACAACTGATCCTGAACTGGTATCAGACTCGTCTGGATGAAATTAGCCCAGGCGATAAACAAAAAGATCCGAAAACGCGCCTTCAGGAATATTTGCAGGGTCGCCACCTGCCGCTACCGTCCTATCTGGTGGTGCAGGTTCGTGGTGAAGCACACGATCAAGAATTTACTATCCACTGCCAGGTCAGCGGCCTGAGTGAACCGGTGGTTGGCACAGGTTCGAGCCGTCGTAAGGCTGAGCAGGCTGCCGCCGAACAGGCGTTGAAAAAACTGGAGCTGGAATGAGCGAAGAGAAAACTTACTGCGGATTTATTGCCATCGTCGGTCGCCCGAACGTCGGCAAATCCACCCTGTTGAATAATCTGCTTGGGCAGAAGATTTCCATAACCTCACGTAAGGCTCAGACAACACGTCACCGTATTGTTGGCATCCATACCGAAGGTGCGTATCAGGCGATTTATGTTGATACCCCGGGCCTGCATATGGAAGAAAAACGGGCGATCAACCGCCTGATGAACAAAGCGGCAAGCAGCTCGATTGGTGATGTTGAACTGGTTATTTTCGTTGTGGAAGGCACCCGCTGGACGCCGGACGACGAAATGGTGCTCAACAAGCTGCGCGACGGTAAAGCCCCGGTTATTCTGGCTGTGAACAAAGTCGACAACGTTCAGGAAAAAGCCGATTTACTGCCGCACCTGCAGTTTCTGGCAAGCCAGATGAACTTCCTTGATATTGTCCCGATTTCTGCCGAAACCGGCCTGAATGTTGATACCGTTGCGGGCATCGTGCGTAAGCACCTGCCGGAAGCCATTCATCACTTCCCGGAAGATTACATCACCGACCGTTCTCAGCGCTTTATGGCGTCTGAAATCATCCGTGAAAAGCTGATGCGTTTTCTGGGGGCTGAACTGCCGTACTCCGTTACCGTGGAGATTGAACGTTTTATCTCTAACGAACGCGGTGGTTACGATATTAACGGGCTGATCCTCGTTGAACGTGAAGGGCAGAAGAAGATGGTTATTGGCAACAAAGGGGCCAAAATTAAAACCATCGGCATCGAAGCTCGTAAAGACATGCAGGAGATGTTCGAAGCGCCCGTTCACCTCGAGCTGTGGGTGAAAGTGAAATCCGGCTGGGCCGATGACGAGCGCGCGCTGCGTAGCCTCGGTTACGGCGACGACGTCTAATTTTTCA
The DNA here is from genome assembly GCF_013783065.1 of Citrobacter sp. RHBSTW-00986. Lineage (NCBI taxonomy): Bacteria > Pseudomonadati > Pseudomonadota > Gammaproteobacteria > Enterobacterales > Enterobacteriaceae > Citrobacter > Citrobacter sp. RHBSTW-00986. The sequence goes on from NZ_CP056200.1 coordinate 1,304,063, forward strand.
TAGGTTATGGCTTTCGAGGTGCAGGAAGGCGGCAAGACCGCAGATCCTCGGGAGCTTACTCAAGTGAGTGACTGGGGTGAGTGGGCGCAGCCAACACACCTGCAGCTTGAAAGACGGCGGGTATGATGGAAGGATGGCAACGCGCTTTTGTCCTGCATAGCCGCCCGTGGAGCGAAACCAGTCTCGTGCTGGACGTCTTCACGGAAGAATCGGGTCGTGTGCGCCTGGTGGCTAAAGGCGCGCGCTCCAAACGTTCTAATCTCAAAGGCGCGCTCCAGCCTTTTACTCCATTGTTGCTTCGCTTTGGTGGACGTGGTGAGGTCAAAACCTTACGCAGTGCCGAAGCCGTTTCTCTGGCTCTCCCCCTTAGCGGTATCACACTGTACAGCGGCTTGTATATCAACGAGCTTATCTCTCGTGTACTTGAGTATGAGACCCGCTTTTCTGAACTCTTTTTCGACTACCTCAACTGTATTCAGGCGCTGGCTGGCGCGACGGGTTCGCCAGAGCCTGCGCTGCGTCGCTTTGAGCTGGCCTTACTTGGACATCTGGGGTACGGCGTCGATTTTACCCACTGTGCGGGTAGTGGCGAGCCGGTGGACGACACCATGACCTATCGTTACCGGGAAGAAAAAGGGTTTATCGCAAGCGTAGTGGTTGATAACGCCACCTTTACCGGACGCCATCTGAAAGCACTCGAATCGCGGGAATTTCCGGATGCTGATACGCTTCGCGCCGCGAAACGCTTTACCCGCATGGCGTTAAAGCCGTATCTTGGTGGTAAGCCGTTAAAAAGCCGGGAACTGTTCCGGCAATTTATGCCAAAACGCGCAGTAAAAACAAAAAATGATTAACGAGGATGGATTGCCATGGCCGAATTACTGTTAGGCGTCAACATTGACCACATTGCCACTTTACGTAATGCACGCGGCACCGCATACCCTGACCCGGTTCAGGCGGCGTTTATCGTTGAGCAGGCGGGCGCAGACGGCATTACCGTGCACCTGCGTGAAGACCGTCGCCATATTACCGATCGCGACGTGCGCATTTTGCGCCAGACGCTGGATACGCGTATGAATCTGGAAATGGCGGTAACCGAAGAGATGCTGGCGATTGCCGTTGAGACTAAGCCGCATTTTTGCTGCCTGGTGCCGGAAAAACGTCAGGAAGTGACGACTGAAGGTGGCCTGGACGTCGCCGGTCAGCGTGACAAGATGCGTGATGCCTGCAAACGCCTGGCGGACGCAGGCATTCTGGTTTCGCTGTTTATCGATGCTGATGACGAACAGATTAAGGCCGCTGCTGAAGTCGGCGCGCCGTACATCGAAATTCACACCGGCTGTTACGCCGATGCGAAAACCGACGCTGAACAGGCCAGCGAACTGGCGCGTATCGCCAAAGCGGCGACCTTTGCTGCCAGCCTTGGCCTGAAGGTTAATGCGGGTCACGGCCTGACGTACCATAACGTTAAAGCCATCGCGCGGATCCCGGAAATGCACGAGTTGAACATTGGCCATGCCATTATCGGCCGCGCGGTGATGAGCGGTCTGAAAGATGCAGTAGTCGAAATGAAGCGCCTGATGCTGGAAGCGCGTGGCTAATGGCGATTCTGGGATTAGGTACGGATATCGTGGAGATTGCCCGCATCGAAGCGGTGATCTCCCGTTCCGGCGACCGTCTGGCAAGACGCGTGCTCAGCGACAACGAATGGGCAATCTGGGAGACGCATCAGCAACCGGTGCGCTTTCTGGCGAAGCGTTTTGCGGTCAAAGAGGCGGCAGCAAAAGCCTTTGGTACCGGTATTCGCAACGGTCTGGCGTTTAATCAGTTTGAAGTCTTTAACGACGAACTCGGTAAGCCGCGTCTGCGGTTATGGGGGGAGGCGTTAAAACTGGCGGAAAAACTCGGTGTCGCACATATGCATGTGACGCTGGCCGATGAGCGTCACTACGCCTGCGCCACGGTGATTATCGAGAGCTAACGTTTCATCGGCCTGATAAGCATAGCGTCATCAGGCAACGTTACAGCTTATCGGCGTGGTGCATCAGTACAAACTTATCCCATAGCTGCTCTTCCGTTTCGACATGTGCCGGATCTTTCAAAATAGTATTGGGGATCGGGCACACCTTCTGACAGGTTGGTGTGTCGTAATGGCCTACGCATTCCGTACACTTGTCGCTGTTAATCTCGTAAATGCTGTCACCCATCGAAATCGCCTCATTCGGGCATTCGGGCTCGCACATATCGCAATTGATACAGCGTTTAGTAATTAGTAATGACATTTCAATGAATTACCGTTAAATCATTTTAAAATCAGTAAGTTAAAAAGTTTCTCTATCACTCTCTATTATTTACTTACTGTATGTTGATACAGTGTATTTAACCCTGATAAACTCAGTCCAGTAACACAAAGCCGCAACACATTGCATTTTGTCCCGCTGAAAAGACCTGCATGTGTGAGCTTGTTTTCTGTGCCTTCGCAGATAAGGATTGAGAATGCCGCGCACTGTAACACATAAACCGGATAGCCCCAATAATGACGATGTTTTAGCCGCGTCTGAAAAGTGGGATGCCTGTAAACCCCCCTATACCAGCGCACACATGAAAATCTGTGTTGCTGCCGCCAAAATTATCCTCTCCGCTTCTGGCGTCGCCCGTCGTTCCAAATACGAAAAAGAAAATTATCTCCGTATTGATTTTAGTAAAGCAGGTAAGGTGACATTTTACGCTGAGTTCCCTAAAAAGATGGGGCTGAAAGGTAAAAAACTTGGCGAATGGCCGGAACTCGCAATTCAAATAGCCAGAGAGAAAGCATCAGAAATGGCAGAGGGTGGGTTACGTGCTGAATCTGTCCACGCAGCTTTGGAAATGTACCGTGAAGACCTTAAAGCAAAAGTAGACAGGCAGAAGTTGAGTCCTGATAGCTTCACTACCTATGGGGTACGTATCGACAGAATCAAAGCAACGTTCGGAGAGCGTGAAGTATTCAGTGATGTGACTTACAGTCGGCTGGTGGATGTTCTGGATGAGTGGATCGCAACACGTTCCAATAATAACGCGCTAGAATTATTTGGTGAGCTTCGTCGGTTCTGGAAATTTTGTGCTCCTACACTTTGCAATGGGCGTAACATTGCCGCCAGTTTGCCAGATGATTATGTTTCTTCTCGTGTGCAGAAACCAACCCCAACGCGACTATTTACGGATATTGAATCAATCGCCCGCCTTTGGCTCAATGTGGCTGCCTGCACCTCTATACACCAGAAAAATGCCGTTAGATTCATGATTATTACTGGCGTTCGCCCGATAAACATTAATAACTTGCGCTGGGATTACGTCAACGAGGATGCAGATGAAATCGTTTATCCAGAAGGCGTGATCGGTATGCGCGGGGCGATGAAAACACAAAAGGCTTTCCGCCTGCCGATAACGCCAGAGATCAGGAGGATTATCGACGAGCAGAAAGCCTGGCGCGATTCAGTTCCTGAGTGCAATAAAGATTATGTGTTCTTGCAGCCGCGCGACCCTATGCAGGCATTTTCAAAACGATCTCTGGATAAACTGGTTAAAACATACAGCCCGGAAGGGGCGGTAAAAGGGATGAAGCACGACGGGACAATTAAAGGGAAGGAGGGGGCGTTTAATACGATGTGCCGTAAATTCCTTAAGAGCAATGTTATTGCCCTGATGAAGGAAAGAGGCTACTCCCGATCAGATAGAAGGGAAGTAAGCCTCCTGTGCCTTCACCATTCCAGCAAGTCAGATGACCCGATGGCAGAACACTACGACTTTTCAGATGAGATTTTGCAGGAAGAGATTGCGTTAAAGCGCGAGGCATTTGAGGCTCACGAGCGGAGCATACTCGCGCAGGTTGCACTGCTAAGACGACGGGGTTAATACTGGCTCCGGCATTTCTGGATAAAAGCCTCTACATTACGGCGCTCATAGCGAACGACTTTAGCGCTGAATTTTACAGGGGCTAATGTAGAACGGTGCCGGTGTTCTGTATTCCATTTACATAATGTTTTTTGCGTAATCCCTAATTTCTGGCATACCTCGTCCGGAGTGAGGAGATCATCAGGTTGTTCAGTCATGTTATTCCTCACTGTTATCGATGGTGATGATGAGCCGCTTCCAGATAGCTGAGACATACTTAGCCTGATGTTTTGCATCGGCTAGGGCATTATGCATGTCACCTTCAAACGGTATGTCCCGGCGTGGGTTGATTCCTATTTTCCTTCCTAATTCGACGATAGTTCGGACATCACGATCATTCCAGAATTTCCACATGCAGGGGATTAATTCACGGTCATAGCTGGCACGGAGGATTACATTGTCAAATGTAGCGCCATTACCCCAGACCTGAACTTTATCAATGTCAGAGTTATCAAGAATAAATGTATTCAGCTTTATCAGGACGGCTGAAATCGTTATCGCATCCTTATCGCAAATAGCCATCCGAGCTTCTTCGCTTTGCTGCATCCACCAAATTATTGTTTCTGGGTCAGGAACGGCACCTCCAGCAATCGCGCTTTTCAGGCTAACAACCCGGTAAAATTCAGAGCCCAGTTCACCAGTGGATGGATCAAAAAACACAGCACCAATAGAGACGATAGGAGCATTTGGTTTATTCCCCATAGTTTCAAGGTCGATCATTAAATTGTTCACGTTATATATTCTCCTGCTGCGGTGCTGCTGCCTGCTCAGCTGCCATAGCTGCATCGATTTGTTCGCGTAATTTTGTCGCGTGATAATCGTCTTCTTCATCCGTGATGGTCTGAGACCAGAAAATGCTATGGCTTCCGTAAGCCATAGGCTCACGAACATCAACGGTTTTCGATACCAGCCAGTCCATGCGGCTTACGTCATCCGGAATCACCGGAGAGTTGACCATGTCGAGATGTTGCTCGGTATGGTTTCCAGACTGAAGCATGGCGGCACGGCAGGCTATCCACGCCTCCCATCGTGCCTGTGTAGCTTCATCAGCGTAACCAATACCGTATTTGTGCAGGTTAAATCCATGTTCTGACTCACGCTCAGAAGCTTCGAATCGAAGGCGTAATGTATCTAAATCAGTTAGCATCACTTTTCTCCTTTGGCTGCTCGGTCTATGCGTTCAATTTCAGCCAGAATAAGTGCACCTGCTTTCACAAGGTCACGACGAGCCCCAGATTGCTTCCACCATTCAGGATCCCACGGCCAATGCGCAGGCGTTGAGAAGCCTTGATTGTGTGCGTTAATCGCATAGCAAGCTGCCGCATCTGCCAGCTCACTATTTTGATAGGCGTCGTCATGCTCAGAAGTCCATCCCTCGATGGACATTTGTCTTTGGCGTTCAGATGCCACATCCAGAATTGCAGGATTGAATGACACAGGCTCCGCTTCGAGCGATGCCAGCGCGATTTCAAACGCCTGTAGAGTATTGCTGTCAGTGATTACTACCGCCTTGATTGCAGAAATCTGACTCTGCAGCCATTCTTTGGTAATAGTGCTCATGATGTCGCTCCTTTCCCGGATGCGGCTGCGCGATTAGCATTCTCCAGACGACCCAGCAATGTGCGTATTTCATGCTGCTGAAATGCTATCGTGGCGTCCTTGGCTTCCAGCTCATACAGCAGCGCCAGCACGGCTGCCGGGTTTGCGGCGGCGATGAATGCCGAATCAACTTTAAGGCAGTGTTGGGCAACCGCTTTTGCACCAACTTTTACTTCATATCCTCTCGCGCCTTTGTGTGGCTTATACGACTCCCATTTACCCCATGAAGCTATGTTTGCGGCATTAGCTGCTTCACGCAGCGCCTGTTTGTTGAGTGCTTTCATTGGGCTGCCTCCTGATTTAGTTTCTCTCCACATTCACGGCAATACTTGTCCCATGAATCAGCTTTACGATGCTGGCACTTAGCTGTATCCCAACCGCAAATAGCACATAGGCCAGATGTCTTTCCGTCATAGGTTCTTCCGCCGTCATGCTTACAATAAGACTGGAATCGATGCTCAAGCTCTTCATAGCTCGGTTTGGTTAGCTTGCTCATAGCGCGGCTCCTTTGCGAAGTTGGGCGGCGAAAGCATTGGCGAAACGCTGTAAATCTGCTGTTACCATCACTTTGTAGCTGTCATCTCCAAACTCATTCATCAGTTGATCAGCTTCAGCGGCCATCATCTCCACACCCTGCGCCCGCACTTCAGCCAGGAAAGCGTCGTAAGCAGGTATCTGCAATACAGCCAGTGAGCGAATCATCTTCTGCACTTCTGGTGGGCATTGTTCGTAATGGTCGTCGGTGATAAATACCGCTTCATTGTGAATTTTATCTACAGCACTTAATTCCGCCGCCAGCTCCCTGCACTTGCTCTCTGCGTTAGCGAGCTGTACTGCCATGTCTGTGAGTTGCAGTTCCAGATTGTGAATAGTCGCGTCTGCTGCACGGAACTCGCGTTGGGACTCGGATAGATTTGATTCGAATTCACTGAATTTACGCACCAGATACTGCGCATTACTCTCGTTAACTTTCATGTCGCCGGGCAGACATTTGCCACGGAGAAAACCTTCCATTTCGTAACCATTCATGACGTTTTCTCCTGACAGGCTTTTCTGACCAGTTCAATCCACAGCGGAGTTAGTATTTCTTTTGCCTTTGCACGGCTACTGGCAGGTCCGTTGAGCTTCACGCTGCAATGGTCATACGGGCATCTGATACCACCCCAAACCCAGCCAAGATGATTGGGTTTCAGCGAGTACTCGGGCATATTTCCGCACGTAGGGCATCTTGGTAAATCAGACTGCTTCACGGCGACACTCCATCAGTAGTTGATTGAATTGAATTAGCATTGCGTTACCACACCCATAAGGGAGATCGTTAACGCGGTAAGTAGGGACACCGTTGCACACCCCTGATTTCACAACGCGACCAGTGGTATAAAGCTGGGATATTGCGCCTGATACAGCGGGTGTCTTCTTGTTCAGCCCTCTGGCGATGTCACCGCTGGTGGTGTTTGGATGAGCCTGGATGTATTCAAAAACCGTCATCGCGCCGCCTCCCGCCTCGCCGTCTTATTGGCTCGAAGCATTTCTTTAGAGCGACCTGAGATCACAGTCTTCATCAGGAAGAAGCCGCAACGCTCGGCAATAACACCCTGCGTACACATCAGCACCGTATCAACGACGCGAACATGACGACGAAACTCAAAAACTGTGCTGGTGATGATGATGTTTGCCGCCGCGCCCTTGTCCTGGTATTCGATATTCATGAAATAACCCTCGCTATCAGTCGTGCCGTGGCGATGAAGCAATAAAATCCTGCGGTTAAACCAATTCCGGTAAGAGAAGAAAAGAGCAGGGTCCACATCACCAGTTCAGAAACTTTTTTCATGAGGTCACCCCATCAGCCTCGTGACGAAATTCGCGAAGAATTGAGATTATTTCAGCCTGCATTGCTGGTGGCACTTCAATGGTCAGCGCTTCGCCAGAGTCCTCTGCACATGAAGAAATAAGCTCAAGAAACTTTCTTGCTTTTCCGGCATTAAACTGAGGATTGGCTATGCTCTTGGTTATTTTTTTCTTTCCTGCCGCTTCTGCTTTCTTCATCAGCCGGGAGGCTTCTCGGTCTGCGTACACACCATGCTCGCGGGAGATACCGATCGCGATGGCATAATTCATAGAACCATCACGCACGAGCTTTTTGATATACGGGGTACATTCGTGAAGTTGAAGGTGTTGCAGAATATCTGACTCAGAACGTTTAACTTTTGCCGCTATTTCTGAAGGACTCCAGCCCTGATTCTGAAGGCGATGATATGCAGCGCCACGTTCAAGAGGAGTAAGCGCCAATCCTTGCGAACTGGTCACCATGAAGGCGATCTTGTCGGCTTCACTACCGACGAAGTCTTTGCATTCCAGGCGCACAATGTCGTGGCCCATTTCGATAGCAGCCAGCGCACCGTGATAGCGGTGATGACCGTCGATAACCTTCACGCCACGCTCGGTAACTTCTACGGCCAGCGGCGGGATGTATTCACCGGCAATAAACGCATCGCGAAATTCTTCAACATGCGCCCGATTGAGTTCACGAACGTTGTAGCCTTCTTCGGCGTAAATTTTATCCAGCGGGACATTGTAGGTTTTGCGGGTAGTTAACCCGGCGTCTTTATCATTATAGAGCTGGCCTAAACTGGGCATAGTTACTCCTTCATGTAGTGGGGGAGTGCTTTGCTATGCGCCCGCAGGGCAGGCGCATAAAACAACACACGGTGGGATTAAACAGAGCCTTCGTAGATAGGCAGGTCTTCGCCAAGCTGGCTTTCCATATCGGTGACGATCTCCTGGAATGCGTGCTCAACAACTTTCTTCGGTTCGATCAGCTCATACCAGAGGACCAACTGACCATCACGCAGGCGGTAGCGGATACGTGCATCGACCTGGTAAGGAGAGCCGTTGTGGAATGGTGAAATTGCCAGGCTGATTTTTTCCGGCATTTTGGTATTACCGGAACCTGATTTTTCATCGCTGAACTGGAACTGGCAGGTACCATCAGAAAGGCGTTTAACAGACTTAAACTCAGATTTGCGAGTCTCCTGGAAGGCCAGAACCATTTCGAGCAGTTCAGTACCAGACGGTCCCTGATATGAATCACTAACCGGCGCAACATTCTGAATATTGTTTTCCAGGAATTCAGCGAAGTTGATCTGGTCCATTTTGCTGCCATCGTTGGCAGACCATGATTTCCATTCATCAGAGAACGGGCAGTCATAAACCGCTTTATGTGCAGCCCAGCTCGGATTGTTAGCGTTCTGGTGAAAATCCAGCACGGCGACAATGAGCGTTTTAGTTTTATCCGCGAAAACTACAGTACGTTCATCACGGAATCGCTGGATGTAAGCGATCAGCGAACCCGGAGAAATCAGGTTGGCGCTCTGACGAATGCGCGACGGAGCCAGTTGCAGACTTTCGAGGGATTTGACTTCAAAGCCATCGGGTACAACAACTGACGGAATGTCCGTCTCGGTCTTCAGAGTTGCAGAGACCAGATCACGAATGTCGAGCACGGCAGAGCCTTCAATTTGAGACATTGAATATTTCCTTATCAGATTGGAATGGTTTGTTTGGTGGGTATTACTGGGCCAGCTTGATAGGTGCTGTTTGTGGTGCAGGTTCGATAACCTTTAAATCAAGCTGTGTCTGCGCAGGATCGTCACGCAGTAGATCGCCATCGGCGGTTGCAAACATGATGGTATCAGCGCGGTCCAGTTCAGGGATGGTTCGGGAGACCTTTGGCGTTACCTTCATGGTGTTTTCGTCACGGGTATTCAGCATGGCGCAATTTAGCGTCAGCGTAACCGCACCTTTCTTGCCAGTCTCACGGACTGCTTTAATCACTTCGGCCAGCGCTTCGGTTAGCTCAGCATCCAGAGTGCCTTTATTGATATAAGCCAGTTGCTGGCTGAATGGTGTGGTGTTCTTTGTTTCTGACATAGTTATCTCCAGTTATAAACGAGGATCGCCTTTTTGAGTGAGTAACCTGCATAACCAGCTACGCCGCCAGAAATTAGCGATTGTTTTTGGATTACGAACAGCCTGCACACCACGAGTGACGCGCATCAGGTCGCCGTAGTAAAAATTAACGTTACGGAAGGTCATATAAGTCACCATTTGATTAGGTATCCGGCAGGAGTTGAACCCGCGCTGGGTAGGGAGTCCCAGCCGACACCGGAAGCGGACACATTGAATAAAAAGGGCGGCTATCTGTCAGAACATTATCTTCATCCTCCTGTGAGTTGGTTGAAGACCAGATAGCCGCCAAGGCACAGCAACTATTAGAAATTAGTGATTAGCTCACTTTGGTGGTGCGGTGGCCGGTGCTAATCTTCGGCTTGTCTCGGTGGACTGCAATTCACCACACCCCAAAGGGAACTATGTTTAGCTAATGAGACGCCTGTCTTTTCACCACTTCAGGCTCGGTGGTATCTTGGAGTTCTCACACAACCAAGAGGGATGTTTATGGGCGCTTTTGATAATCAGGAAATTACGTTACCCGCATGCCCCGAGTGCGGCACTAAGACGAAGAAGAAAATCGCTTGGCTTAAGTCGAACAAAGGTTTCACTTGTCGATGTGGGGCCACTATCAATGTCAATAGCAGCCAGCTTACTTCCAAAATCAGGAAGGTTGAGGATCAGTTGAAGAAGCTCTTTAAATAGTTCTTTATCGACAGATATCATTTCTTTATCAGGGATTATTTTTTCAATCTCTGATTTTTTAATTGTGATTATTGTTTCCACGCATGCTTGACCAAGTGCCTTGCGGGCTTCAGAAACACCAGGTGCATTGTCAGAAATAAAACCAACTATTTTTCCACTTTTTAACGCAGCTCTGTACATATCAGCCAGCGCTGCGTTTTCCGCATCCTTCGCAGCATCGCCTGTAGGCTTCTCCAGCAGGTAAATCAGCACCGAAACATCACGCGAGGTTCTCTCATCTACGTCAGGATGAGTTGCTGCCTGTTTATGTGTGGAATATTCCAGGGCAGCATCAGAGGTCAGGCTTAAAATAAGCTTATCAACAGTGTCCAATTCACGCTGAAGGAATTCTTTACTGGCGCGGGCAGATTTTAATTGCTCTATAGATTTTGCCTTTTGCTGTATCCACTCATACATATCTTCCTCTGAATAGTCTCCGGCACATACAGAAGGTTGTTTTTTCAACATAATCATCTCCGTAATCGTTACTTACTACTGGTGGATTTAGCCCAACCCCCTCATACGGAAGGGGCTGGAATAAATCACATCTCTTCCTTTGAGCTACTTATGCGTTAACTGGGCGCTAACCGGTTACTTAGTGATGCTTCACGCTTCCTTTCCCTCACTACGTCGCCATGGGAACCCGACCGTATTAACGCCGTCGTCACGCTGCCTGATAAGGCATCAAGATGCGGTCTATCCGCTTTACTGCTTCATAATCATTACTCCTCTCAGTTGAAATCAGCGCCAACTACCCATCAGTGTTGCCCGTTCTCACGCCGTTCTCGCTCTCGCGCGGGGATAACCTCACACCAACCGGATCGCGCCTGGTGCTACGCCACGTTTACGTGTAGGGGTCTAAACAGGTCATTGACGCTGTAAGTGTTCAAATTGTTAAAGAGCGGTATTTCAGAACTTAGCCAGCTCGCAAACTGACTCAGGTCTGACGCCTGATTGTTTTCCCACCTCAGGCGGCGGTGGTATCCTCTGTTCACCACAAACAGAGAGGAAATCTGAATGCCTTCTAAAGAAATTATTGAAAGCCACACCATTGATTTAGAAACACTTCTGGAGCAGCTAAAAGGCTATCCCTTAGATACCCGAGTCTCGTTTAGCGGATTAGACTTCTATCGCGTAAAGCCTCAGGGACCGAACATGATCCAAATCGAATTTAATCAGTCGGTTTATCGCACTGACGAAGACCTTTTGGTGGTTCAAGACCATTCACAATAGCGGCGGCGTATACAGCTGCTTCTGCTGGTGGAACTGGGGCATAACCTTCAAGCTTTACGCCGTCCCCGAACCGCTCGAAGCAAACCCGGTCCTCGTAAACCACCACTATCCACTTCGATAACGGGTCGTTGTTTTTGTGTGCTTCGACCTCTGAAGTAACGAATAAGAACTGAAGCGCGTCTTCGGCCTGTTTTTTGACTCTTGTCCACATCTCGTAAACGTTTTTCTCTGAGAGTCGATATGGCGGGGCTTTAACGACAGTTTCTTCACCGTAATGAGCCCCATCCTTTTGCACATCCACGCCACGAACGGTGGTTGTTACTTCATCTTTCTCTTCAGCAGTGGCCTCTTTCCCTGACTCTTTTTCGAAAATAGCCTTAGCTTTCTGCAATTCATCAGGCATCACCGGCACAACCAGTTTTTTGTTTACGACTTCCATGCATGCAGAGGTGCAGTCAGAGCAGATCGCAGCGTTTCTTACTGCGTGGTGAATCATTAAAGGCACCTCGCCCCGAGTCTTTCCGCAGAATGCACACTTAATGAGTTCCATAATGTCGTCCTGTAGTTTCTGGCTTTGCGCATTGCTTGCGAATCATCCCGATCTTCATACGCCTCGGGCGGCTACTTCGTGGGCGTCCTGCCTGTTCGCTGTTGTTGATAGTGAGTTTAATCTTTCAAACAAAACTGTCAATAGAATTGTTTAAATAATGAAACTAAATGGAATGGGACGAAAAAAAACCAGCACGAGGCTGGTTTGTCAGGAGGGGAGTTTTAAATGTTTAAAGCAAATCCATTTCTACGCGCACGCAGACACCAACGATCTCACAGGTAGAGTCTATCTGCATGGGTTGAAAAGCTGGGTTTAATGGCATTAAGTAGATGTTTGGACCATCAATAGCTAATTTCTTGACTGTAGTTTCATTGGTTCCATTAATGCGTGCGACAACGATTCTTCCATTCGTAGCTTCTACTTCAGGATCAACTATGACAATCGAACCATCAGGTAGCGAAATTCCACTGCCAGAAGGCGCAGACATAGAATCGCCTGATACTCGTAAGGAGAATGAATAAGGAGAAACCTTTGCGGTAGTCTCGATCCATTGAGTAACATCATCCCAATTCCCTTGAATCATTTCTCTCCAGTTACCTGCCTGTACTGATGAAATTAAAGGAACACGCCGCCGCAGGTCAGGGCCTGGTTCCGCATTTCCTGTTGTCTCTTCAATCAAACCGCCTTCAGTTAGCCAGCGTTCGCTTACACCGAGAACACCCGCCAGTTTACTTAAATATCTTGCGGATGGTTCAGTTCCTCCGTTTACCCATTGGCTCACGGTGCCCTTTGACGCGCCAGTAGCTGCCATAAGATGCGTGCTCTTCAGCTTTAGCGCTTTCATACGCCGCGCTATGCGGTCGCTCATGCCTTCAGTGATCATGTTTAAATAATTAAACAGATTGCTGTTTAATTTCTTGACTATTTTTAGTTTGAAACGTTAAACTAATTTTCATCATTCTTACCTCGGAGAGGAAAATGTTAAAGCGAGATCTAATCAGTCACTTTGGAACAGCGACAGCTGCTGCAAAAGCACTAGGGGTTTCTAAATCCACGGTAAGTCTTTGGAAAGAAATTGTCCCTTGGCAGTACGCACTGCTAGCCGAAAAACAAACAGACGGGGCGCTGACCTTTGACTCTAAGTCATATGACAAGACTAACGAATCCGCAGCGTGACAGTAACCACAACATTAAGAGGTGAGTCGTGGGTAATCAACCAGAGTGGAAAGTTGAAAAACAGCCAGCGTGGCTGGTGGCCGCGATAAGAAGAACTATCGCCGATTTACCTGGTGGCTATGAAGAAGCTGCAGAAATTCTGGGTGTATACAAGTCTGATGACGTAACACCTGCAACCGATCCTCTGCATAACCGACTCCGCACTACTGGCGATCAAATCTTCCCGTTGGGATGGGCGATGGTATTGCAGGCTGCTGGTGGATCAAACCATATCGCAAATGCTGTTGCCAGGAACTCGAACGGTCTGTTTGTGCCGCTGGCAGATGTTGATGATGTTGATAACGCCGACATCAATCAGCGCCTGATGGAATCCATAGAGTGGATCGGCAGGCACTCTCAGTACATCCGTAAAGCTACAGCAGACGGAGTTATCGACGCCGCTGAACGCGCTCAGATTGAAGAGAACAGCTATCAGGTTATGACCAAATGGCAGGAACACCTGACGCTGTTATTCCGGGTCTTCTGTGCCCCTGATGAGGTTTCCAGACCTCCAGACTAATCAGTCTACGCCCGGCTCACAGACGTGACGCAGGAGGGCTTATGTATCAGGACGAATATTTTCACGTGACTATGCCCACGGTTTTTGCTCGTGAGGACGCCCCGTGGATTAAAGAGCAGTTAGCAACACTCCCGGCAGGTATGCGGGAAAAAATCGCGATGGCGTATGCGCAGGCGTACCAGGAGGCGTTCGACGCAGAACCGGTTTCTTTCCGGCAGCAGAACGCAGCACGACGAACGGCAAACCGCCGATTGCGAGAGTTTTGCACGAGATATACCCCAGCGGTCAGGGGATATACCTCGCTCCCACCCAGGGTATGAATTTTTGAAATCGGGTTGGGGGAAAGGGGGCGGTGTTGGGTTTTAGCCCGAAGGGCTGGAACAGCTTTACCAGAAGAGATCGATCTAACAGATAGATCACTGTATGGGGTTAAAACGTCGCTTGGGAATCCAGACGTTTAGCCATCCAAAAGGAGATAAAATGATTTATTCAGACGCTAACGAAAAATGGGCCCCTGTTCCAGTTGAGCTTTATTCAAAAGCTTATGAAGTCAGCAATCTTGGCCGTGTTCGCAGCATTCCACGTCTGGCTAACTCTGAATATTTTATTCGTCACATTCACGGCGGTTTTCTCAAAGGCCGCATGCGTAAAGACGGCACCAAAACGGTTACGTTGTCCGTTCAGCGTCAGCGCGAGAAGTTTGTCATTGCCGATCTGGTTGCTAAAGCTTTCGGGGAGATATCAACCAATGCTTAACATCCAGCCTCGCGAGAAACAGATCGTCGCGCTCAACATGCTGCGCGGCGCATGGAAGCAGAATAATTCGTTCATGCTCTATGCCCCGGTTGGTTTCGGCAAAACGGCTATTGCCGCGCTGATCACTGATGGCTTTGTCAGCCGCGAAATGCGCGTAATGTTTGTGGCCCCGTATACGGTATTGCTTGACCAGACTGCCACCCGATTCATGGAATATGGTCTTCCTGGCGAAGAGATCAGTTATGTTTGGCGTGATCACCCGTCATATAACCCGAAAGCGCTTATTCAGATTGCCAGTGCCGATACGCTTATTCGTCGTGAGTTCCCGGATAACATCGACCTGCTGATCGTTGATGAAGCCCACCTGAAGCGCAAAAAGTTGCTGGAGGTCATCGACAACCTGACGCGCAACACCGCAACGAAAGTGATCGGTCTTTCCGGTACGCCTTTTGCGAAGTTCCTGGGCAATTACTACCAGCGCCTCATCAAACCTACGACGATGAAAGAGCTGATCGCTATTGGCGCACTGAGTAAGTATGAGTTTTACGCTCCCTCACATCCTGATCTGACTGGGGTGGAAACGTCATATGTCTCTGGTTATGGCAGTGACTACAAAGAAGGCCAGCTCAGCAAAGTCATGAGCGAAGCCAAGCTAGTTGGCGACATCGTGAAAAACTGGCTGGAGAATGGGCAGGACCGCCCAACAATCTGTTTCTGTGTTGATGTAGCCCATGCGAACTACGTCACGATGGAATTTGCTCGTGCCGGGGTAACCGTTGAAGTCATGACGGCAAGCACACCCCATGAAGAACGCCAGTTGGTGATCCGCCGATTCGAACAGGGCATTACCAAAATAAT
Organism: Citrobacter sp. RHBSTW-00986; assembly: GCF_013783065.1. Lineage (NCBI taxonomy): Bacteria > Pseudomonadati > Pseudomonadota > Gammaproteobacteria > Enterobacterales > Enterobacteriaceae > Citrobacter > Citrobacter sp. RHBSTW-00986. The sequence continues at coordinate 1,319,419 of NZ_CP056200.1, forward strand.
CGTGAATGTCGGTGTGCTAGTCGCCGGGTTCGACAGCGATGTTCGCTGCATCATCTTTGCCCGTCCGACCAAAAGTGAAATTCGCTGGATTCAGACGCTGGGTCGCGGCTTACGCGCTGCCCCTGGCAAAGATCATTGCCTCATCTTCGACCACAGCGGCACGGTGAACAAGCTGGGCTACCCGGACGATATTGAATATGACTACCTCCCATCGTCATCGGACGGCATGGAAGAGGCTCCCCAGCGCGTCGTAAAAGCCGATGAAGCGGAGAAACTTCCGAAAGAATGCAGCCAGTGCCACTTCGTTAAACCAGCGGGTATTTATATCTGCCCTAAATGCGGATTTAAGCCACTGGCCGGGGAAGACGTTGAAACGGATAAATCCCGAGGGCTGACAAAGGTCAGCAAAGCGGAAGTTAAGTACACCACTGAGCAGAAGCAATCATGGTGGTCACAAATTCTTTTCTATCAGCGCACCCGCGCAGCGCAGGGACGACCTGTCAGTGACGGCTGGTGTGCTCATACCTATAAACAAAAATTCGGCGTCTGGCCTCGTGGGTTACACCACACCCCGCAGCAAACAACGCCTGAAGTATCGAATTTCATCAAATCAAAACTGATCGCATTTGCGAAACGCAAAGAGAACCAGGGGGAAGCGGCATGAACACCAGACTGAGCACCAAAGAAGCAGCAATAGGCCGCTGGGCAGAAATTTATAAATACTTTGGCCTTCCTGGCGTGACGGGGAAAAAACACTGGCCGAAAGAGTGTCCGGTATGCGGAAGAAAGGGGAAATTTCGTTGTGATGACAAGGATGGCACCGGGTCTTATATCTGCGTGTGTGGTTCTGGTGACGGCTGGGCGCTGCTGGCAGCAAAAACCGGGAAGGAGTTCAGGATTCTGGCAGCTGAGATCGATGAGCTGATCGGAAATAAATACACCCCAGATCGCACCACCACAAACCCGGCGCGTACATCGCTGGCGCAGCAGCGCGAAAAGGTCAGTCGTAAATTTGCAAAGCTCACTCCGCTACGTGGTACCGGTGCTGAAGGCTATCTGAAAGGCAGGGGGATTAACTCTCTTCCGGTTGAGAGCATCAGATACTGCGACAAACAGCCTGTAGACGGCAAAAACCTTCAGGCTATTTATGCGCTGGCGACGGATGACAAAGGCGAGCTTTGCTATCTGCACCGCACCTTGCTCGACGGCGAGAAGAAAGCCCAAACAGGTGGCACAGCCAAAAAGATGATGAAGCTCCAGGAAGACAATTACCTGGAGTACGCCAAATCCGTAGCTATTCGTTTATTCCCTGTAGCCTCGACGCTGGGCATTGCCGAAGGCATCGAAACGGCACTGTCCTGCCATCAAATCACCAAGTGCAATACCTGGGCAACGATGAACACGGCTTTCATGAAAAAGTTCCGCGTTCCTGCAGGGGTAAAGAACCTCATTATTTTTGCTGATGCCGACGCTAACGCCGCTGGTCATGCTGCAGCCATGGTATGCGCCGAAGCAAACCTCCACGCAAAAAACGATCTGGAGACTGTCTCCGTCCGCTGGCCTGCCCAGGGGGATTTCAACGACCTGCTGAACAATGGCTCCGAAGTCTACGAGTGGGTTTTTCACAGAGGGATGAAGCAATGAAAAAGCCGGTAAAGGCGAAGGTGAAAACCTACAAACCGAAGGAATGCGCTCAGTGCGGGGATACCTTCACGCCTACTCGTAACCTTCAAAAAGTATGTGGTCCTCGTTGTGCCATTGACTACAACCGTGCGCAGAAGGCTAAAAAGGCTGCACAGGAGAGCAAAGCAAACCTGAAGATTCGCAAGAAGGCGCTCCAGCCTCGTGGGTACTTTGTCAGTAAGGCGCAAACGGCGTTTAACGCTTTCATCCGTGAACGAGACGAGGGGAAACCTTGCCCATCCTGCGGTAACTACCACCCACCAATGATCTACGGCGGTCAGTGGGATTGTGGGCACTTCCTGAGTGTTGGCTCGCGCCCTGAACTGCGTTTTGAAGAAAAGAACGCATATCGGCAGTGCAAAGCCTGTAACGGTGGTGCTGGTCGCTTTACCGCTAAAAACAAGACGGTGCACGAACGTTACAGAGCAACGCTCATCGACTGGTTTGGTATTGAGCTGGTGGAATGGCTGGAAGGGCCACACGAGGCGAAGCACTACTCACGAGAAGAACTTGAAGAGATTGCGGCTACTTACCGCCGTAAAACCCGCGAACTGAAAAAGCAGAGGGCCGCATGAGCTACGACCTTATCTATTGTGATCCACCCTGGGAGTACGGGAACACCATCAGCAACGGCGCTGCCTGTAATCATTACGGAACCATGGGGATTGAGGAATTAAAACGTCTGCCAGTGTGGTCGCTGGCTGCTGAGAATGCGGTACTGGCCATGTGGTATACCGGCACCCATAACCGTGAAGCTGTGGCCCTCGCTGAGTCCTGGGGATTTAAAGTCCGCACCATGAAGGGATTTACCTGGGTGAAGCTGAATCAGCATGCCGCTAAACGTTTTGATAAGGCGCTGGCTGGTGGTGAGCTGGTGGACTTTAACGACCTGTTAGAAATGCTGGAAAGCGAGACCCGCATGAATGGCGGCAACCATACCCGAAGCAATACCGAGGACGTCCTGATCGCTACCAGAGGGGCGGGCCTACAACGCGCCAGCGCATCGGTAAAACAAGTTGTTCATACCTGCCTGGGCGAACACAGCGCGAAGCCGTGGGAAGTTCGGAACCGACTGGAAAAACTATACGGCGAAGTGAAACGAATCGAATTATTTGCTCGGGAAGAGTGGAAAGGATGGGACCGCTGGGGAAATGAGTGCAACAACAGCGTCGAACTTATTACAGGACAAATTAAAGAGGTGAACAATGCAGCGTGATATTCAACTGGTACTGGAACGCTGGGGAACCTGGGCGACGAGTGAAGGGACTCAGGTCAGTTGGTCACCTATCGCAGCCGGGTTTAAGGGGCTCCTTCCAGCAGTAGGTAAATCCCGAGATTCATGCTGTGACAATGATGGGATGATTGTTGATACGGCTGTTGGGATGCTTAAGCGACACGGAAGGGAAGACGAGTTAAATCTGATCATGCTGCATTACATGTATAACGTCTCCAAATCGACAATTGCGCGGCAACAAAAATGCTCTGAGGGGAAAATAAGAAACAGGCTGATGATTGCGGAAACGTTTATTGATGCCTGCATCATCATGACGGGGGCTAAATTAGAAATGGATGAGTGGGCTCACAAAATAGGAATAGATAAAGTTGCGTAAAAGACTATTCGTTACGAATTTTACCTATTAATATGTTAAGAGTGGTCACTTAGACACGAACTTAAAAGAATTTGAAACCTCGCTTTGGCGGGGTTTTTTGCTTTATGGTGGTATTCATGACAGACACCCAAACGAAAGGAGATTCCATGGGGTTTTATTACGTTTACCAGCATAAAGAGGAAGGTTTGGAAGTTGAGAAGCATCTTGTTGTTTCAGAAGAGTATCTTGATAGAGATAGCGCTAAAATGGCTAGGTCTAAGCATATGCTCAATGATAGGGGATGTGTATTCTCAGAAATTATTGAGGCATCATCACCGCAAGAAGTGCTTCAAAAGGTACAGCCGGAATTGATGAACCGCTGGATATAAAAACACCAATAACCCAATGTCGAAGGTCGCTTATGCGGCCTTTTTTATTCCCCTCATTTCTGAGAGGACTCACAGCAATAAAGAGGGGGCTAAATGTCCGATCCGATTTCCGGTACTGGGCTGGCTGGTGGTGTCCTGACTGGTGCCAGTGTTTATGGATTTCTGTCCGGAACCGATTACGGCGTCGTGTTTGGCGCATTTGCCGGAGCTGTATTTTACATTGCAACAGCTGCGGACCTTAGTGCAACGCGTCGGCTGGCGTATTTTGTCGTGTCCTACATCGCCGGGATCATCTGCTCAGGGCTGGTGGGTTCAAAGCTGGCTGACTGGACTGGTTACAGTGATAAGCCTCTGGATGCCATCGGTGCCGTAATCGTTTCGGCTTTAGCTGTCAAAATCCTGACGTTCCTGAACAACCAGGATGTCGGCTCGCTGGTGGCGCTGATAACGCGCCGGGGAGGTTCAGGTGGTACTAAATGACCCATCGGCAACAATCAACGCGCTGCTTTGCGCTGGGGTAGTGCTGACCCTGATGTTTTACCGTCGCGGTGATTCCCAACATCGACCATGGATATCTCGCTTAGCGTGGCTGCTTACGGTCATCTATAGCGCCGTACCGCTGGCGTATCTTTGCGGTATCTACCCTTATTCATCGTGGGCCACTATCGGGGCCAACATTATTTTCCTGTCTGTGCTGGTCGCCGTCAGAGGCAACGTGGCACGCCTGGTTGATCATCTGAGGCAATAAATGAACCAATCACAATTTCAGCAGGCGGCTGGTATCAGCGCCGGGCTTTCTGCGCGCTGGTTTCCGCACATTGATGCGGCAATGAAAGACTTTGGAATTACAGCGATTAATGATCAGGCCATGTTCATTGCACAAGTTGGGCATGAATCCAATGGCTTTACCTCGCTGGTAGAAAACTTTAACTACTCGGTTGAAGGGCTGAAGAAAACCTTCGGTAATCGCCTGACGCCGTATCAGTGTGAAATGCTGGGTCGTGTTGATGGTAAACAGGTCGCTCATCAGCCACAAATAGCCAATCTGGTTTACGGTGACCGCATGGGGAATAACAGTCAGGGTGATGGCTGGAAATATCGCGGTCGTGGCCTGCTGCAAATCACTGGTCGTGAGAACTACACCAAATGCGGTACAGCGCTGAAGCTTGACCTTGTGAGCACTCCGGAACTATTGACGCAAGAGCGACACGCGGCCCGTTCGGCGGCATGGTACTTCACGTTACGCGGTTGTCTCCTCTATTCGGGGGATGTGGAACGCGTCACGCAGATTATTAACGGCGGGCAGAACGGCATTAAAGACCGCCGTGAACGTTACGCCAAAGCTAAAGCCGCACTGGTGTGAGGTCACTATGGGACTTGAAATGATTATCGGCCTGATTGTTGCCGCGCTGGCAGCAATTGCCGGTGCTTTTGGTCTGGGTAAATCTCGCGGTACCAGTATCGCCGAAACAAAAGCGGACCAGCAACGCACTGAAGAGCGTGCAGCAGCTACAGAAGCGGTAGCCGAACGCCGGGTAGAAACAACAAAAGGAGCCAGGGATGTACAGCAGACTGTTAATCATCTTCCTGATGACGATGTTGACCGTGAGTTGCGCGAAAAATTTACCCGCAAAACCTGAAGTAACGGACACGGCCTGTGACTGGGTAAGCATCATCTACCTTACTGAGCACGACATTGCTGTGCTGGATAAGCAGACGAAGCGGGACATATTGGCGCATAACAGGTCTGTTCAGCATAACTGCCCAAATAAAATCATCCCAGCCTCGCAATAGCGAGGCTTTTTTATTACTAAGAGAGTAAAGAATGAAAAAAGAACAACGTTGTGACTCAATTCTGCCGGTGGCAAAAGAATTTAAATTCAGCCTGGGTCAATTGGTGAACCTGCGTATCAGTGATGAGTTTGGTGAGGTAAAAGCCCGTTCTCAGCATGTCAATGGTGAGAATCAGTACTTTATTTACTACCAGGCGGCGGATAATTGCGCGACTGAGCGTTGGTTTTCCGAATCGCAACTGGTAGCGGTGGAAGATGACCGTTCTCCGGGTATGCCTGTCTTTGGTTGTGTTGAGTTGCCGGAAGGTGCGGCGGTTGAAGAGTAAGGCATTACAGCAGGCATTCACTGAATGTCTACGATAATGCCCTAGGTAAGGATTCACGAATGCCAACTCTTAAAGACTTGTCTCAACAGCTGAAACAAGTTCAGAAACAGATACCGTTCGCCACTGCTCAAGCGATGACAAAAGTTGTACGCCAGATTGAGGTGGCTCAGAAAACGGCATTCGAACGGCATCTGGAGAGCCCCACGCCGTTTACCGTTAAATCAGTTGGTTCGGTGGCGGCAAGAAAGAACAATCTGACTGCAAAGGTTTTTGTCCGTGATACCGCTGCTGGTTATCTGGAACCATTCGAGTTTGGTGGAGAGCACAAGCTCAATAGCCAGGCTCTTTTGAATCCCAAGAACGTTAAGCTGAACAAATACGGCAACATGCTGCGTAATAAGCTCTCACAGCTTAAAACAAAGGAAAATGTATTCGTAGGCGAGGTCGATGGTGTTAACGCCGTCTGGCAGCGTAAGAAACCGATGAAAGCTAAGAAGCGACGAGCCAAGCGCTCCGCTAATGGGACGCGAAGACCGAAGCGTAAACAGCGTTCTCCAAAGCTTTTGATTCGGTTTGGTGATGCGCTACCGGTGACTCCTGTACTGGGCTATATGGACCGCTCACGCGCAATGGCATCTGGTCTGCTACCGGGTGCGCTAAGCAGCGCCATAGCTGAGGCAATTCGAACGGCAAAATAGCATACTAAATGAAATGAGGTGGTTGAAATGGATGAACGAGAATTCAGGCATGTTATCGCTCTGCTTCTTGAGGATGTTAAGCGGCTTCAGGAATTAACCCCAAATGCAGGCACAGAGGCCCGCATATGGATTGCAAAGCAAGCTCTGGAGTCCGGAGATCACGAGGGCTAAACCTTATCGTGGTTTATGTAATATCGACCAGCAGACTTCGTAACCATCACGATTGGATTAGGGCGAATTTTTTCAGCAACGGATTCAGCAAGATTACCAACATCTTCTTTTGATTTATTGGTGCTTTCATAGTTGTACTCGGCGCTTGGAAGATAATAAGTATTGCCTGAGTCTGTCGTGATCGTTCTATTAAATCCTCTTTGCTTCATTGATTTGTGTAGTTCTTCATAGTCAGCATCTTCTGAATTACGAAGTTCTACTCTAACTGTGAATTTTGCCATGTTTTTTCCTTGCTGGCGGTGTGAGAGCTTTCAGCATACCACCGAGCCTGAAGTGGTGAAAATACAGGCAAGTCAAGGTGCAGTGCTGCTCAGATAATTTTGGGTCCTTCCTGTGACTTTTGTAAGGCACGGGCATTGCGCGCCGCGTTGTTTTCCTAGCTACAAAATTTGAATTTGTGTCCCATGCCCCACCATGGGTGGATCATCTGGCATACCGCGCCAGCGCTGATTATTCCTGTTTATTCCAGTGGGACATTTAGGTGGGAAATTTGAAAAATGTCCCAGGCGAATGTCCCAATCAAAAAATGTCCCAGGTGATGTCCCATGACAACGATGAATCAGAGCCAGTACGCGCAACACTCGGGGGTTGACCGTAAGACCATCGGGCGCTGGATAAAAGCTGGTCGTTTCATCGTGATGGATGGTGACCTGATTGATGTTGAAGCCAGTGATGCAGCGCTAAAGAAAAATCGTGATGGTAAAGACCCGCGAGCCACGAACGCGAAAAAAAAGAAAACACCTGCCGCCAGTAATGACGGTGGTACTGAAATTGAGAAAGCGGCCCAGCAAATTATTCTTACCGAAGGTGCAACACTGAGCAGGGAAGAGGCTGCAAGGGTACGTGAAAACTATATGGCTCTGCTGGCAAAGCTTCAGTATGAAAAAGACAGCGGCCAGACAATTGAATTGGTTGCCGCCGAGGAGGTTCTTTTCAACGCCTTTCGCCAACAGCGTGATGCCTGGCTGAACTGGCCTTCCCGAGTGGCACCGTTGATGGCTGCTGATCTGGATGTGCCAGCGGACAGGATGACAGAGGTGCTGATTGAAAATGTCCACAAACATATCTCAGTCCTCGGAGAGCCAGAATTTAACCCAGCGGAAGATTGAGCGACTTAGGCTTAGTGTCCGGAAAGGATGGACTCCACCACCGAGAATTAGCGTGGCTCAGTGGGCGGACGATTTCCGCAAACTAGCGAAAGAGGCAGGCAGTACTTCCGGTAACTGGGAAACCTCTACGGTTGAAATTGCCCGTGGGCCAATGCTGGCGGCAACAGAATCTGGCGTTCACGTCATAACGGTTATGTGCTGTACCCAGTTGATGAAAACCGCGCTGCTGGAAAACCTGTTTGGTTATTTTGCTCATCTTGATCCGTGTCCGATGCTTCTGCTGCAGCCGAAAGAAGAAGCTGCTGAGCAGTTCTCGAAAGAGCGCATCACCCCACTGGTTAGGGTGACACCAGTACTTCGTAAAATTATTGGTGATTCAAAGCAAAAGAGCTCTAAAGAAACCATTCTCTACAAATCGTTTACTGGCGGCTTTCTGGCACTGGCTGGTGCTGGTAGCCCGGATAACCTTGCGCGTCGTCCGATCCGTGTCCTTCTGGCGGATGAGGTAGATAAATATCCGATTACCCGTGAAGGTGATCCTATCGCCCTGGCGGAAGAACGAACCGCTACTTTTGGCCTAACCTGGTTGTCTGTCAGAGCCTGTTCTCCCACGGTTGAGGATGAAAGCCGTATAGCGGATAGCTATGCAGATTCAGACCAGCGCCGGGCCTCTGTTGTTTGTCCGCACTGTGGCCATCGACAATTCCCTGATTTCTTTAAGCACGTTCAATGGCCGAAAGACGGGGATAAGCATCTGACTAAGTCAGCCATGCTGTACTGTGAATGTTGTGGGGCTGGTTGGTCAGAGGGGGAACGGTTAAGAGCATTACAGACCATCCGATGGCACCAGACCCGTCCGTTTGAGTGCTGCGGTAATCGTCATTCCCCATTGATGGATTATGACGCGGCCTGGCGAATTGTGGATGAGGGGAGTGTCGATAAAGTTTGGAGCTGGTCCGAGTCTGAGCGCCACGCTGTCTATCGTGCGACGTGCCCGGATTGTGGGCGTGAAGCCGTTGATAACCATCACGCCGGATACCAGGCATCAAAATTATTTAGCCCCTGGCAGAAAGATAAACCATCTGATATCGCTGAGAAGTACATCAAAGCTAAAGGGGACCCGGACAAAGAGCAAGCCTGGTGGAATACCCAAATGGGGCTACCTCACAGGCCAAATCACGGTAAGCAGCTTCCGGTAGATATTCTTCTATCTCGCCGTGAGGTTTTCCCAGCAAAAGTTCCGGATGGCGTTGCATTGCTGACGGCTGGAATTGATACCCAGGACGATCGCTTTGAGATTGAAGTAATTGGCTGGGGGAGAAACGAAGAGTCCTGGTCCGTTTCCCATGATGTTATCTATGGCGATCTCGAAACTGATGAACCATGGCGGCGGCTTGATGCGTACCTCAAACAAGTATGGCGTAGGGCTGATGGCCGGGGACTAACCATCATGGCGGCCTGTCATGACTCCGGTGGTCACCACACTCAGAAAGTTTACGAGTTTGCAAAAGAACGGCTCGGGCGTCGTATCTGGGCCATCAAAGGCGAATCAGCACAGGGTGGGAAACGAAACCCAGTCTGGCCGACAAAAAGACCTTCATCGAAAAGCAAAGCGCAATTCAGGCCAATCATTCTGGGTGTTAACTCTGCGAAGGATGCAATTCGTGGGCGACTGCACCTTGAACCGCCAGCGCCTGGTATGCCTGCAGCTGGATATATGCATTTCCCGGAGGATCGGGATATTGGTTACTTCAACCAACTACTTGCTGAGCGGCTCGTATACAAGGTGGTTGCAGGGCAGCGTTTCAGCGTTTGGGAAGCTATTCCTGGTAGGGCTAACGAAGCTTTGGATTGCCGTGTTTATGGTTACGCCGCGCTCTGTGGGCTTATGCATATGGGACTGAAGCTGAACGTTCGGGCAGCAAATCTGGAAGCTAACCCAGATAAATTCCTGCCAGCTCCCACTAAGCAGGAAGAACAGATCAGCTACGAGTTACCCGGCGTTGTCATTGAAGAAGCTGCACCGGTTAAGCGTAAGCGAATGTCACAACTTCTGCCGAAATAAGGAAAATCATGTTTAACCGGAACACCAGTCTGCTGGCTGGCGCGATGACTGATGCTCAGCTCAGAGATGCGCTTGCGAAAGCTCAGCAGGCTTACATTGACTTAGCAACCGGAAGCCACGGTGTTTCGTTTTCCTATTCTCAGGGGGACGGAACACGATCCGTATCCTACCAGCAAAGTTCGCTGGCAGACTTGCTGGCTCTGATCCAGCTCCTGCAGGCGCAATTGGGGATTATCTCGCGTCCCCGCAAGCCAGCGAGGTTTAGATTCTGATGAATAAAGTACAGATATTGGGCCCAGATGGGCAACCTATGCGCCCAAGTAGACCATCAATGCTGGTGGGCGGAAGCCGCGTACCTTATGACGCGGCTGATTCATTCAGTGACCAGTTGGCAAATTGGCAACCTGCTCTGTGGTCTCCAGACAACGAAATCAACATTTACCGGGATCGCATTGTTTCTCGCGCTCGCGATTTAGTTCGTAATGATGGTTGGGCAAACGGTGCTGTAACCCGGTTGTTGGACAACGCCGTCGGCGCAAATTTCCGACCCATTATGAAGCCTGATTATCGGGTTCTCAGAATGATTACGGGAAACAAAGCGTTTGATTCATCCTGGGCGGAAGAGTATGGGAAAGCACTGGATGGACACTGGCGAACATGGAGTAACGACACTGGGCGGTATTGCGACGTAGAACGGAAGTTGACTGTATCACAGATGCTGAGGTTGGGCTTTCGTCACAAGCTTATCGACGGCGATGCTCTGGCTATTCTCCAATATCGAACCGATCGACTTGGTCGTGGCAGAGGTCGTTATGCCACCACGGTTCAGATCGTTGACCCTGACCGCCTTAGTAATCCTCAGCAGAATTTTGATATGCCGAATGTTCGCGGTGGTGTTGAAATTGATAATGACGGTGCGCCAGTGGCATATCACATCAGGGAAGCCCATATGGGGGACTGGTGGAGCGGTGCTAAAACGATGACTTGGCAGCGCATCCCGCGCGAAACTGCATGGGGGAGACCGCATGTAGTTCATGATTTTGACCATGAGCGTGGTGCTCAGCATCGCGGTAATGGCATTTTGACCCCAGTGATCCAGCGTCTGAAAATGCTGGTCAAATATGACCAGAGTGAATTGGAAGCGGCGATTCTTAACGCAATTTTTGCAGCTTATATTGAGTCGCCATATGACCCTGCGATGGTTCAGTCTGCTCTAGGCGAAAACTATGACGAGTCTGAAATTGGCGCATATCAGGATGGACGAGTCGAGTTTCACAATGACCGTCGGCTGACGCTTCAGAATGGTGCTCGAATGCCCATTCTTTATCCTGGTGAAAAAATCACTACAGTGAACGCGGCCCGGCCTTACAGCAACTTTGAAGTATTTGAATCGGCGGTTCTCCGCAATTTTTCATCTGGTACTGGGCTATCTCCGCAGCAGGTGACGCAGGATTGGTCCGATGTTAACTACAGTTCTGCTCGTTCATCGTTGCTTGAAGCCTGGAAAACACTAACCCGCCGCCGGGATGATTTCTCGACAGGTTTTGCTCAACCTATTCTCACCGCCTTTGTTGAAGAAGTTCACGACAATGAGGATTTACCTCTGCCTGCAGGCGCACCGGATTTCGTTGATGCCAGAGCAGCATATTCACGTGCTCGCTGGATGGGGCCGGGGAGAGGCTGGGTTGATCCTGTGGCAGAGAAAAAAGGTGCAATCCTTGGTCTGGATGCTGGCCTTTCAACTCTGGAAATTGAAGTGGGTGAAAACGTTGGTGAAGATTGGGAGGAGGTTCTCGATCAGCGTCAGAGGGAAATTGAATCCTGCCTTAAACGTGGGCTTCCATTGCCTAGCTGGGCACAGGCTGACCAGTTTGCTAGTCAGACAATTACCGATCCGGAGGAAAAGTGAATCTACCTCATTTGGCTCAGCGGCTATTTAATACCCCGCTGGCCTTACACCCGAATAAAGCCGAAGTCATTATGGCCGCTGTTATGGACCGCTTCGGAATCTCTCGGGTTGAATCATCCATGGCAATGAACGACGAGGACAGTTACGGATATGACGATAACCGGGGCCGGGAAACCAAACGTGACCCTGGTTATGACAACGTAGCTGGTGTGGCCGTTATCCAAATCACCGGAACGTTGGTGCAGAAATTAGGCTGTTTGCGCCCATACAGCGGCATGACGGGTTATGACGGAATTCGCCAGGCATTTCTAACCGCGCTGGCAGACCCCGAGGTGGATGGTATCTGTCTTGATATTGATTCACCTGGTGGTGAAGTCGCTGGGTGTTTTGACCTGGTGGACGAAATCTACAATGCCAGGGGAGAAAAGCCGATTCATGCCATCCTCACCGAGAACGCTTACTCGGCGGCCTATGCCATCGCCAGCGCAGCAGACCGAATTTCTGTTCCTCGTACCGGTGGTGTCGGCTCTGTGGGTGTCATTACGATGCATCTTGACTGGACCCAACGTATTAAAGAGGACGGTCTGAAGGTCACGATCATTACTTTCGGTAGCCGGAAGGCGGAAGGTTCACCCTATCGGGAGCTGTCTGCTGAAGCTCTGGAAGCTATCCAGCACGATATTAACGCCATGGGGGAATTGTTTGTAAACACGGTCGCCCGTAACCGGGGGATGAGTGCAAAGGTTATCAAAAATACCCAGGCGGCCTGTTATATGGCGGCTGATGGCGTAGAAATTGGACTAGCAGATGAGGTTTGCACTCCTGATGCTGCGTTCAGACATTTACTTCAAGTAACAGGATCTTGAGATGACGAAGAAAACTTTTAATTTTGCTCACCTGATTGGGTTTGGCAAGTCAGCATCTGAAGAGGATGAAGACAAAAAAGCCAAAAAAGCGAAGGCTCGTAAGGCAGAAGAAGACGAGCGCGACGAAGATGCTGAAGACGACGATGAGCGTGATGACGACGCGGAAGAAGACGAACGCGACGACGATGCTGAAGATGACGGTGATGATCAGGAAGCATCAGAAGACGATGATTCTGAAGACGACAGCGACGGCGACGACAACCGAAAAGAAAGCAAAGCGGTTAAAAATGCCCGCGCCGCCGAGCGTAAACGTTGTGCCCGTATCTTCGGCAGTAAGCACGCCGCGGCGAATCCTTCACTGGCCGCGTCGCTGGCATTTAATACCGGTATGAGTTCGGCGGCTGCAATCAGTGTCCTGGCCTCTTCAGCCCCGGCACAACAGCCACAGGCGACCCATAAACGTTCGCTTGATCAGAGAATGCAGGATAACCAGGTTCGGCTGAGGCCAGATGGTAACCGACCTACCCGGAACAAATCTGCGCTGGTGGATAAAATGACCAGTCTCTATAACTCTACGACAGGAGAGAAGTAATGGATCAATTTGGTCAGAACCCGTTTGAACCGGGTATGAAGAGTTTGCTGTTTGTACCAGATCAACTGGTTGCAGGTACGCTCCAGCTGGTTACTGACAGCGGGATCATTACCGGCGGCGCTTTTAAGCGTGGCACGGTGCTGGGACTGGTGTCTGCCAGCGGAAAATACACCCAATGTGTGAAAACTGCTGAAGATGGCAGCCAGGCACCTGTGGCTATTCTGGTTGATGATGTTGACGCATCGTCTTCTGATCAGACTGGTGGCCTGTATCTGATGGGAGAGTTTAACCAGAACCGCGTCACTATTGACGCATCCTGGACGATTGCAGAGATGAAAGCTGCACTAAGGCTGCTGGCCATTTTCCTGAAAGACAGTAACCAGGCTCCGGTTTCCTGATTTAAATCCCCTTAAACAATTTCTCTGCTTTTTGCTTTAACCGGCAGGGGCTCGCTCATTCCAAATTCCTGCCGGGTTTGCCCGGCACCATCAAGAGACTGATTATGGAAAATATTTTTGATACCAGTGTGCTGGTACAGGTCGTTCCTAACCTGAAAACCAGTCAGAACTGGCTGCTTGATCGCTTCTTCCCTAATGTCGTGACTTATGAGACTGAAGAGGTGGCAATTGATGTTGATGTCGGCCTGCGTCGTATGGCCCCGTTCGTTTCCCCGCTGGTGGAAGGTAAGCTGGTCGAATCCCGTAAATACCAGACCAACACCTTTAAACCCGCTTACATCAAAGACAAGCGGGCACCGGACCTGCGTAAACCCATCCGCCGTCAGATTGGTGAGAAAATTGGCGGGGAATACACCGCTGCCGAGAGAGAAATGCTGAATCTGCAGTTTGAAATGACTGACCAGATCGACATGATAAATCGTCGTCTGGAATGGATGGCAGCCAGCGCACTGGTGTCGGGCACAGTTACCGTTACCGGGGAAGGCTATGAAACTAAAGTGGTGGATTTTGGGCGTGCTTCTGACCTGACCATCACTCTTAGCGGCTCGGATAAATGGCCACTGACTGTTGCTGCTGGCGCTACCAATACCCAGCCATCAGATGACGTTGAAATCTGGCAGACGACTTTCCTGAAAGAGTCCGGCTCTGTCGCCACTGATCTGGTCTTCACGAATAAGTCATGGCGCGCATTCCGGCTGGATACCACCATCAAGGATAATGCCATCACGTTCCCGGCGCTGAGCCCGTTTGGTAACCAGATTAACGCTGGCCCACAGGTGATGAAGGGCGCTATCTATAAAGGGCGCTGGGGTAACTTTGACCTATGGTTATATAACGACTGGTTTATTGACCCGCTCGATAATGTCGAGAAGCCGATGATCCCCGACGGCGCTGTTATTATGTCTGGCGCTGACCTGATGGGTACCCGTGCCTTTGGCGTCATCCTCGACCCGGCATTTAATTACGGTCCTCTGGCCTATGCGCCAAAATCCTGGGTGAAAGAAGATCCTGCCCAGCGTCTTATCCTGATGCAATCCTCCCCGCTGGTTATTCCGAGCCGGGTTAACGCATCCCTCTGTGCGACGGTGGTCTGATATGGCTAAAACAACCAAAACTACACCGGGCGATGATCTGAATGCGGAAGGGACTGCCGCTGATGGTCTGAATGTTGACGAGCTGAATGCCGGCGGCAACGTTCAGGAGTCCCAGCCGCTTGACGATAAACAAGGTGCCCCATCAGAGGATGAGGATGTCGCTGAAGAAGATATTCAGGAAGCAGAGGAACCCTATTTTGTGGTGTTGAAAGGGAATTGCATTCGCCATGACGGTGAGGTTTACCGGGAAAACTCCCGCATTCCGGTTTCCGGTAAGGATGCTGAGCGTCTGCTGGCCGCTGGTGTGATTGCCGATGTTCAGGTTCTGCGGCAGCGTGCATTATCTGCTGCGCGTGGTGTGAAAATCACAACGGAGTAAGCTGATGGGCGTGGACTGGGATTTACATCTCTTAAGCCCGTTACATGGCATTTTCGGCGATGAGCATGAGTACCGTCCTAAAGACGGTACCTCTTTTCTGATTAACGGTATTTTCGATCGCGGCTATTCCGTCGTGACTGAAAATCTTGACGGTGATTCAGCCATAAATACAACGAGCCCGGTTCTAGGTGTGCGCGATGCTGAGTTCACTAACTTAGGCAGAGCGCTCCCTGCTGTATCCGACCGTGTGTTTATTAAAAACGTTGGCGGAAAGCCTGTGAATCAGTTGTTCGTCGTGATGAACGTTGAACCAGATAGCCATGGCGGTTCAAAACTTGTACTTAACGTAGCGAAACAACGATGAATGCTTCAGACATTCGAAAGATGGTGGTGCTGGCGCTGACAAATACCACTGACGCGGCTGCTCGTGTCTTTTCTCCGCGTGACTGGCCTACATCTCCGGTGGAATATCCCGCCTTACTCATCCAGACCCCTTTCGACCATAAAAAGGCGATGGGGCGAAATACGCCGTCCTTCACTACCGTGACAACTGTCCGTATCACTGGTCGGGTGCAGGAGTATGACGGTGAAACGGATGATGATGGGGCGATGCGCGCAGAAGTGGCGCTGGAAGACTTGCGTGAGCAGGTAGAGCGAGCAGTCATCAACAGTTATGAACTGACCCGGAAAATACAAAAGTACGCCGAAGTTCGCTCAACGATCAATGTTGATGCAGACGGCGAGGCTCATATGGGCCAGCTGCTGTATGAAATTGATATCGAACATTACCAGGGGCCGGAAGATTTCTACCCGGTTGAAACGGTTCCCCTGGAGGGTATGGATATCATGATCGTAATGCCAGATGGCACCCCGCAACCTGGGATTAGTATCAACCTTCAGGAGTAAATCATGTTTGTAAAACCGAATAATGGGCTCAGCGTTCGCTGCCCCGTTAAGGGCACCTCTTTGCCGAAAGAGGGCGCAGAAGTCCCGGATAATACCTTCTGGCGTCGCCGCCTGAGTGATGGTGATGTGGTTGTGGCGAAGCCGAAAGCCGCTGCAAAAGGCGATTCACAAAAAAATGAGGGAGATACTGAATGACTGTTCCATTCGCTCGTGTTCCCGATAATCTGCGGGTCGGGCTATTTTTCGTTGAGTTTGATAACTCAATGGCGAATAACGCCACAGCAACGCAGCGTACCCTACTTATCGGTGGGATGCTGGCTTCAGGCTCAGCAACAGCTGGTATTCCTGAACGCGTTTCCTCTCCTGATACAGTCGGTGAGCTTGCCGGGAAAGGCAGTATCCTTCACGCCATGATGACGGCGTATCAGAAAAACGATACAGCAGCGGAAGTCTGGATTTTGCCACTGGAAGAAGACCCTGACTCGATGACTGTTGCAACGGGTTCGATTAAGGTCACCAGCGCACCAACGGCAACCGGTGTTATTTCACTGTACATCGCTGGTGAGCGGATTCAGCTTACCGTTGTGGCAACGGACACTGTTGCTTCAATTGCTACGGCTCTGGCCGCTGCAATTAATACTAAAAATATCCTCCCGGTGACAGCCAGCGCGGCAACTGACACCATCACACTGACGGCTAAAAACCACGGTCTGGTTGGCAATGGTATTGATATTCGCCTGAATTATCTCGGTCTTCCCGGTGATGAACGCACACCAGCAGGTCTGGAACTGACCATTACTGCTATGCACGACGGCGCAGGAGCCCCCGATCTTACCGGGGCGCTGGCAAACCTTCAGGACCGTACTTTTGACTTCATCGTGAACCCATATGATGACACCAGTTCTCTGGATGCGATGAAAGCCTTCTTATCCGATATCAGTGGTCGCTGGGCATGGGATAAACAACTCTATGGGCATTCTTTCGGTACTACCGCCGGGACCTATGCTCAATTAGGCACAAAAGGAGAGGTGCGTAACAACCAGCACGAAACCCTGATGGGCGTGAACAAATCACCATCACCAACCTGGTTATGGTCTTCCGGATATACAGGCGCTGCGGCTGTCAGCTTGCGTAATGATCCGGGGCGTCCTGTTCAATCCCTGGCTATTTTGGGTGTGCTGGCTCCAGCACTTCAGGACCGTTTTGAACTGACAGAGCGTAACAATCTGCTGTACAGCGGCATTTCTACTTTCACGGTTGATGATGACGGTATGGTTCGTATTGAAAACCTGATCACCACTTATCAAAAAAATGCATACGGCGATGCGGATGATAGTTATCTGGAAGTTGAAACACTTTTCAGCCTGATGTTTGTCACTCGTTACCTTCGAACAGCAGTAACCAGCAAGTTTGGGCGGATGAAGCTGGCTGCTGATGGTACTCGCTTTGCTCCTGGTGCTGCGATTGTTACCCCGAACATTATCAAAGCTGATCAGATCGCCGAATACGGAAAGCTGGTGTGGAACGGGTATGCACAAGACAAAGAGGCATTTGCTAAAAACATTATTGTTGAGCAGAACGCCAAAAACCCTAACCGCGTTGATGTGTTGTGGCCGGGAACTCTCATTAACCAGCTACGTGTTTTCGCGTTACTCAACCAGTTCCGCACTCGTGCTGAATCAACAGGAGCTTAAACGATGGCAGGTGATACTTCTAACCGCCTGGCGGGGACCGCGTACGTCACCGTTAACGGTGTGACGGTGATGGTGGAAGGCTCCTTTAAATATCAGGTGTCTAAGGTAAACCGCACTACCTTATCTGGGATGGATGGCGTTCATGGGTACAAAGAAAAGCCTGTAGCACCTTACATTTCAGCCCGCTTACGTGATAGCGGCGGGACTAACGTCCAGGGTTTTGGCGAGCAAACCAATGTCAACATCGTTGCCGAACTGGCAAATGGTAAAACGATTATTGGTGAAGGGCTCTGGACGGTAAACGTTCAGGAAGTGGAAAGCGAAGATGCAGTTTTTGGTGTTCGCTGGGAAGGCCGGGAAGTAACGGAGAACTGATATGGCTGAATTAGAACGTGTAAAAATTATCCCTCTCATTAAACCTCTTGAGGATACGACGAAAAAAATTACCTATCCGGAGCTTGAACTTAAAGCTCCGACTCTCAGCCAGGCCGAACAGTTTTATGAAAAGCAGGCGTCGACCTCATCACTCGCGGCAATGCGTTTGTTAATTTCCCTTGTCACCGATACGCGTGAAAGCGTACTGGCACCAATGGACTTCATTGATTTTCGCAAGTGCGAGGATTATTTACTCAGTTTTTTGACCTGGAAGCCCTAACAGCCTGGCAAGAAGCAGCCGCTGACGTCACGTTTTACTTTCGATGGACAGAAGATAGGGCGTGGGGAATGACCCGCGCCCGATTGAAATGGTGGATAGCCCAGGCATCCCGGATCAACAAACTCAGGAAACCTGAAGACGATGAGTAATGTCTTTGATTTTGAGCTGGTGGCTAATGATCAGGTCAGTGATGTTATTGACCGTATCAATGAAGCTATCCGTGGGCTTGAACCTAAACTCGATAGAACGAAAGAAGGGCTTCAGTTAGGTGGGCAGGAAACAGTTGATGGGCTGAATGGCTTCATTTCACGTTTTGAAAATCTGTCTAAAACGGCCAGGGACAACGTGCAGCTTATCGGGGATATGGTTCCTCCCTTGAAAATGGTTGGGGAGCTATCTGGTAAGTTGGGTTCACTCGGTATTGCTGGTGCTGCAGGGTACGGGCTTAAACAGGTCGCCTACGGTTTTCGCGAAGCGTCCAGGGAAGCGTATAACCTGGACGTTTCATCAAAGAATGCTGGTATGCGTGTAGACGATTATTCCCGACTTGCTGGAGCGATGCGCATCCTTGGCGCTGATAGTGAAAGTGCCAATGCTTCTATCGATGGTATGGCGAAAACGCTGAAAGAAGCCGCCAGTGGAGCGAATGGGCAGGTACTTGGTGCGCTCGCACAGATCGGTGTTGAGATACAGAAAAATAATGATGGTTCTGTTGATACGCTAAAAACATTACAGGAGATTGCTCGTGTCTTCCCTTCGTTGCGGCCTGAGCAACAAAAGTCCGTAGCCGATGCTCTTGGGCTGACGCCAGAAATGTTGGCGTTAATGCGTGAAGGTGAGCGCATGAAAACGCTACTGGCTAAATCTGATGAGTTTGGGCTAACAATTGATCCTGAACTTAACAAAGAGCTCGGTGACATTAACGGTACTATGAACGAACTCAGTGCTTCATGGGATGGGTTATGGCAGCGTTCGAAAAATAAATCACTGACAGCCTTACTCTCTGATGGGTCAGTAAAAGACGGTTTGGAGGGGGTAACCGATCTTTTCACCAACGGTGATTTCACTGGCCTGTCGCATGCACTGGGATTTGTCAGTAGCGATAATGCAAAAAAGCTCCGGCGCATTCAGGGGGATAAGGAACTTTACAACAACCTGACACAGCGCGAGCGCGGGGCAGTAGATGCAGGTTTTTATACTGATGCTGTCAGCAAACGTTACGATGCCAATTACGGGGCGACGGATAGTGCTACTCAACTCCAGGCTGACTTGGCGGCAGTAACTAGCCAACGGGCTGCCGGGAGCAAATATGTTCCTTACCGCCAGAATGGTCAGTATGATGACTTACTAAATGAAGCTGGTATGCAGTACGGCGTAGATCCCCGCCTGCTGAAAGCCATCATGACTCAGGAATCTGGTGGACATCCTCAGGCGATCAGTAGTGCGGGTGCGAAAGGATTGATGCAAATTATGCCGTCCAATTTTAGTTCTACTGGGGTTACTGACTGGACTGACCCGCGTCAGAATATTATGGCCGGGGCAAAAATTATGTCCGAGAATCTGAAAAATTCAGGTGGTGATATTCCGCTGGCGCTCCGTTATTACAACGGGGGTTATGATAAAAGACGCTGGGGACCGCAGAACCGAGCTTATCCTGGTGCTGTTCTTGGGCACTACCAACAAATCCTCAATAATGAAACCCAGAGCAATAGCATTTTTCCTACCATCCCCGTTAATGAGCGTCCGGCCGGAACAGGCATTATCCAGCCCGTTCAGCCGAGTGGTGAGCAAAGTCAGGCTCAAACAGATAACCTTGCCCGCTCATTTAAAAGTGCAATGGAAGAGCAAAAAATGAAGCTTGAAATTACTATGGTGGACGGTAAAGGGGGGCGGAAGGAGTTCAGCACCCAGGATGGAGGGCGGATAACGTTACCCATGTCTTATTAAAAGATGATGGTATAAGGTATGATTGTAAGATATTAATTCAACACAGCGCTTGGATATTTCTATGAAAAAAATCACAGTCTACTTGTCTCTATCTCTTTTAATGATCCCTTTTGTTGCTCAATCACAGGGTTTAGCCAAGTGGATGTATCCCAATGGGATACCGACACTGAAGCAGGATAGTAGAGATAGGGGTGATTTAGACTTTGTTCTCGCTGTTACGAACGCGTCAACTGGTCAGGTGTCAATTCTTGATTTTCGACCAAACACCGATGCTGAGTCCTCGTGTTATGCGACACATGAATATAATAATCCTCAAATAAGAGATATTTCCCCTGCGAAAATCGCCGGAAAATATGTAAAAATGATATCCGTTTGTCTTGGGCAGAACAGCGGGATAATCCAGCCAAAAACTCAAGAGGGGAAAAAATATTTGAATGGATTAGTATTTTCTGGTGCACAAGTAGAAATTTATCTTTCCGATACTAAATTTATTTCATTCCCAGCGTCAGACATTGAGTCGATGAAGAAAAAGCTATCGGAGCTAAATTTAGCAATGTGACATAAATAAGTTAAAACATAAACCGCCGATCTGGCGGTTTTTTATTTTGGAGGTCTGATGCCAATTATTCAGAATGCAATTACCTCTTTAATGGGAGGTGGTGCAAGTGATGACTGGCAAAGTCAGTTGCAACCAAGCTCATTTCGCGGGGTTCCATTTGCGGTAGTGAATGAAGAAGGCAGTCATGGCCGCCGACAGGCTGTTCACGAATATCCGTATCGTGACACCGCATGGATTGAAGACCTTGGACGAGGTACACGGCGATTCGTTATCCGTGGTTTTCTGATTCAAAATAGTCTGGTTTATGGCGGTGGTGATGCGATCACTCAGCGGCAATCGCTGATAGCGGCTTGTGAAGAAAAGGGAAGTGGTACCCTGGTTCATCCCATCCATGGTGAATTAACCGTATCTATTCCTGAGAACGGTCTTCGCATTACCGGCTCGATGGAAAGTGGGCGGGTATTTGAATTCACCTTAATGGTAATTGAGTCAGGTGCTAAGGTTTTTGCCATCACTGATGGATCAGTAGCTGGCGACACTGTGAAAACTAATTATCTGAAAATGGTGACTACTGCTGTGGCCAGTACGCTTGCCAGGATAAAAGGTGAAATTCGCGGAGTAACTCAGGCAATCAATACCATTAGGGGGACAGTCACATTTTGGACCTCAATGGTTGACAGTACTGTTAGTGAAGTGACTAACGTCAGTAACGTTCTGAAATCTACTTTTGGCAATACTAAATACGGGCGGTACAGCAAAGGTTCAATAGGTGGGAGTTCTTCCGCTGTCAGTGGATCATCATCAACCGCTGATGTGGATGATGATCAGGTATTAACTGATTTGGTTGCCGCGCAGTCAGTGATGGACCGTAAAAACATTACGGATTCTGTTGATGAACTGAATAACTCGTCTACATCTGATGACTTTGTTCAGGGGATTGCTGATGTGGTTAATTCCATTCTGAACAGTGCCGGTAGTGTGAATGACAGGATTTCAGCACTGGAGAAACTCGCCAATTCCACGAATACTGCATATCAACTATCTGATAGCAGTAAAGCGATTTCAGCGACCATCAATACGTTGATTATTGTGTTGTGTACTGGAGCAATGACCAGCTCAGCCGCTGAAGCAAACCCAACTAGCCGTGATGAGGCGGAACGTTTAGCGCAGCGTGTTTCTCAGCAGTTGGATGAAGCATTGGTAGTCGTTGGTGATCGTGCAGATGATGAATTATATAATGCTCTGCTAAGCATCAGAACCGCTTTTATTTCTACGATGATGGAACGTTCGTCGGGATTAAGTGATCTGATGCTGGTGACAATGACTCAGGCTATACCCGCACTAACCCTTGCAAATCGCTTATATCAGGATGCTTCTCGTGCCGATGAATTAATTCAGGAGGCGCTTGTTCCGCATCCGGCATTTATGCCGCTTACGATGAAGGTGCTTAGACAATGAGTAAAGACAATGATCAGGATGTCGTTTCACTTACGGTTGGCGGCAAAATCATTGAGGGCTGGGATTCTGTTCGTGTAACAAGAGGAATAGAGCGTTTCCCTTCTGATTTCGATCTGGGTCTGATGGATTATTATCCCGGCAGCGACAATAAGCAGTTGGTTGAAGAGGGCATGTCTTGCAGCGTCACTATTGGCGATGATCTGACTGTTACCGGTTATGTTGATGACTGGGAACCAGCGATATCACGCTCTCGGCATGAAGTAAGAGCCACGGGGCGCAGTAAATGTCAGGACCTTGTGGATTGTTCTGCGGAGTGGCCCAATAACGTTATTAATGCCAGTAATGCGCTTGAAATTGCTCAGCGCCTGGCATCGTACTATGACATTCAGGTTTCGACTGATGTCGATGACTTGATTAAGGTACCTCAATTCACAATTAACTGGGGTGAATCACCACAGGAAATTATTGAAAGGGTGGCCCGTTGGTCAGCATTGCTCTATTACGACCAGCCTGATGGAAATTTGCTTCTGACTCGTGTTGGTACACGACGGGCCGCAAGCGGTATTGCAGAAGGCGTAAATGTTGAACAGGCATACTATCGTAGGTCAATGGCGGATCGGTTCTCGGACTATGTTGGCGTGTCTATGGGAATATCACCGATAGCCGGATTTTCACCTGATACAGCATATGACGCGGTAACGCTGGCGACGGCAAGGGACCCTGAAGCTGCCAAAATGCGTTATAGAAAGCATATTTCTATTATCGAAAGTACGTTGATGGCCTCGCATCAGGCACAGCGTGCAATAGATTGGGAAATGAATCGTCGATATGGCCGCTCAAAACAATTATCTGTAACCATCGACTCCTGGCGGGACAAGGATGGGAAACTTTGGGAGCCCAATACTCTGATCCCGGTTGACCTTCCAACACTGCAACTTCCTGATACTGAATTACTCATTGCTGAAGTCACTTATATGCGAGACGACAACGGCACACATGCGCGTCTAACGCTGATGCCGCCGGAAGCTTTCGCCATCCAGCCTTATGCCTTTTATCAGCAGATTCCAGGACTAAATACATGAACCAGAATTTGAAAAAAGCAGCAGTGCGAATTGCTGGGATGCTGGGGATTGGGCGGATCACATCTCAGAAAGACAGTGGGGAAATTCAACAAGCTCAATATCAGACTCCATTGGAGGTTGCCAGTGCGCCTCGGATGGCTGACTTCGGTTTTTCCTCCGGGCTTCCGGTAGGTACTGATGTTGTTATTGCCTTCATCGGCGGTGATCGTTCAAGCCCAGTAATCATTGCATCAAATCATCAGGGGTATAGACGAACTGGGCTGAATGAAGGGGAAACAGCCATCTATAACAAATGGGCGATGGAAGTGTTGCTCACTGAAAAGGGTGTCTTTATTGATGCTAAGGGGAAAGACGTGGAAGTAAATAACGCCACGAAAGTAACTATAAATGCCAGTGAGGGAATACTGGCAAATACTCCGGTTTTAAAGTGTACCGGAGACATTATAGACAACTGTGAGAGCAATACCCGAACGCTCAAAGAGCTCCGTGATGCTCACAATGATCATGACCATGTAGTTAAAAATGTTCAGAAGGGTAACGACGACGCTACCAGTGAGAAAACAGAGGAGCAGGTTAAATGAGTGATTTTTCCTCCTTCTGGAACGTGGACGAAATGATTGCCGACTGGCAGGAAGGCGCAGGGATGCTATCTACCGATAATGACCTTCAAACGGTAATTCTAATCAGTCTTTTTACCGATCGGCTGGCGCGTTCTGATGATAACTATGAAGATAGCGATCGTCGTGGCTGGTGGGGTGATACAGGTGAAGATCAGCAGCTTGGTTCACGGCTTTGGTTGTTACGGAGGGAAAAGCTAACGACTAATGTGGCAATCAAAGCTGAAACCTACGCGCTGGAAGCCCTTAAATGGTTGAAAGACGACGGTGTTGTAAATGACGTTGTCCCTGTTGCTCAAATCGTTATGCCAAATCGCTTGAACCTCACTATCCGGTATTTATCTCCGGGGCAAAACTGGCAGGAAAGCAGATTCTACTGGATATGGGAGAAACTTTAAAATGCCCTTTAAACGAAAGACTCTGACTGAGTTACGAGATGAAAACCGTAATTTTCTTCAGGCCGAACTAAAAAACGTTGGTGCGCTTCTCCGTTTTGCCAACCTAAAGGTTGTTGCCGATATGGATGCGGGGATGGCCCACCTGCATTACGGCTACCTTGATTATATGGCGCTGCAGTCCAACCCGTTCACGGCAACTGGTGAATACCTGGCTGGATGGATGGCCTTAAAACGCGTCTACAGGAAACCTGCCAGTGCCGCTAAATCAAAAGATGTGAAAGCGGTCGGGGCCGGAAACCGCATTATTCCCGCCGGAACGATTTTAAACAGGGGGGATGGCTATCAGTACACTGTAACCTCGGAAATCAAAATTCAAGATACCGGGGAAGGGCATGGAGGAATCACCGCTGTTTTGCCTGATGTCACGGATGATGTTACCGGTGGGGGCGCTAATGGCAATGCAGATGCAGGAACGGTACTCACGCTTGATGTAAACATCGCAGGAGTTGAGGCTCAATTAACGCTGATAGAAGCTGCTACAGGTGGCGCTGATATCGAGAATGAAGAGGCTTTTCGAAGTCGTGGCCTGCTCTCATGGCAAGAACCTCCACAGGGGGGAAGTGATACCGATTATAAAAAATGGGCGCTGGAGGTTTCTGGAGTTACGCGAGCCTGGGTAAAACGCAGGCTTAATGGTGCTGGGACGGTCGGTGTTTACATCATGTGCGATGGAAATCTTAATGACGGTTTCCCTGTCGGAACTGATGGGATATCACAACTTGAGGAGTGGGGGGCAGTGAAGGCATCTGGTGATCAGCTAACTGTAGCCGATCATATCTATCCACTTCAGACAGACACTGCGATTATTTTTGTTTGTTCACCAATCAGGAAAACCATTAATTTTGAAATTGCAGGTATTAAGGATGCAGATAGTACAGTAGTCAGTAATATTAAAGAGGCATTAAAATCTCTGTTTTTTGATGAGTCGAATCCTGATGGTTCAGGGAAAATTGATTTGTCTGATATTAATAAAAGTATCAGTAATGTAGACGGAACTAAGGGGTATATCCTTAACAGCCCATCATCAAACATTACTTTTAAAATTGGTGAGATTCCAGTCCTGGGTGAGGTGAAATTTGTATGAGCCTGTATTCCCAAAATGATTACGCTACTGCGATCGGTGCGTTATTGCCGACGGGTAGAGCATGGCCGAGAACAAGCAAGACTGTACAGGCTGCAGTTTTACGTGCATTGGGTAATTCTTTTCAGCGTTCTGATAATGATGCTGTGAACCTAATCACTGGTGCTTTTCCTGTGACTGCAACTGTCATGCTATCAGAATGGGAAAGTACTCTCGGTTTACCGAATGACTGCTCTATTGGGGAAATTGGTGGCATCAGTGACAGGCAACGCTCAGTTGTCTCTAAATTAATAAGCACTGGCGGCCTAAACCGAGATTATTATATTCATGTCGCCGCTGCATTAGGTTACACCATCACGATTACACAGTTTCGGCCTGCAATGAGTGGGATGTCTGCATGTGGTGATGCGTTGAATGGCGATGAATGGCCCTTTACGTGGAGAATTAATGCTCCGGAAACAACTGTTAAGTATGCGTTATCTGGTGCTTCGTATTGTGGTGACCCATTAGCTTCGTGGGGGAACAAACAGCTTGAATGCGCAATTAATAAGATCGCACCCTCCCATCTGAATCTTATTTTCAGTTATTCATAATCAATTATTTACCTTAATTATTATCACTTACCAGTGAGGATTAATCATGCTCAGAATCGGGCAAGTTGAGCCATCTGCAACAGCAGACGGTAAATATACAGACGGTAGCGTTGCTGGTGGCATTGCAGCAACACGACTCCGAGCCGCTGCTTTCAATGCCATGCAGGAAGAGTTGGCTAACATCGTAGAGTCAGCAGGAATGATCCTTTCTCCTGATGATATGACCCAGGTGCTTACAGCATTAAAGAAACAGCTCCTCAGTCGTGCGAACCCATTTGCAGACATTAAAGCTGATGGACCAGCAGCGGTAGCTGCGGCTCTCTCAAACCTTCAATTGGGAGAAGCGGCAAAACGGGATGTGGGGACCGGGGAAAACCAGATACCTGATATGTCTTCTTTCGTCTTCTCTGTATCCGGTGGGGTCAATATTTACCGATTCCCGAACAGGATGTGTATCCAATGGGGGAACAGCAATACCGATGCAAATGGCGGTGCCATTGTCTCTCTTCCCGTCGCAATGTCAGCGTATGTCCCTGTGGTGATTGAAGGGCTATCGGGAAACTGGGCGGGGAATGGAGGGGTGTATGACTTCTTCACGGTATATGGTGCACAAGTTTCCACAGCGTCTTCATTTCTCGCTAAATCATCTTCATATCGTGGCAGTGACGGTAAATTTGTCGCTCAGTCTACTAACTTTAACTGGGTTGTGGTGGGGACTATCTGATGCACACTTTCGTTTATAGCTCAGAACAGAACGCATTCTGGTTCGCTGATAGCACGTCAGCACCTGCTGATGTGGTTTCTGTTGAGAAATCTGTTTTTGAAGAGTTTTGTGTTACGCCTCTGGATGGAAAGCGTCGGGTTGCCGGTGATGATGGCCTCCCGTCCTGGGAAGAGATTCCACCACCAACGGCAGAAGAAATTAAAGCCTCGGCAATTGCAGCGGCTGAGCAACAAAAATCCCAGCTTCTCGCTGAAGCATCAGAAGTTACCCGGGGATGGCAGACTGACCTGCTGCTTGGCACCATTAGTGATGTAGACAAGGCAAAACTCATTGAGTGGCGAGCTTATGTTAAAAAACTGGAGGCGGTGGATACCTCCAGCGCGCCAGAGATTAACTGGCCTGTTCCCCCGGAGGTGTAGGCCATTCGATACCGGGTGCGGCGCTGGTATCTATTGCTGTCACCGCATCGATATAGTCCATCCAGGCGTTAAGGCTGGCGGATTCATCATCCGTTAGCTTACGCCCCATCAGTAGCTTGGTTTGCCAGACGGTAATCTTCTGCCTGGACTCCTCCAGCAAGAATTGTTTATGCGCCTCAGCCTGAGCAATATATTGTTCTCTCGTCGGTTCTGGCACAGGAATGACAGAAACAATTCCGGAGTCATCGACTGAAAATGTGGAGCCGGGTGCGCGGCCCATTGCTTTTCTGTACTCATCCTCTGATACGTCTATCGCGCCAGTAGGTATTGACTCATAGCTGCCATCTTCAGGATAAAACAGCCCTTCAAAATATTTATATTTCATTTTAGTTCACCTTATTAGCAGCCAATTGCCCACCAAAAACAGTTCTCCGGTACACCACCTGGTGCATAGTTCTGTATTCTTATTTGTTGAGTGCCCTCCGGGCTCACCCCCATTCCGGCATTTGAGCCTGGAGCGCCCCGGCCGCCACTGGCCCACAAAATTTCATTTGGAAACGCTTCATTGACGTTATATGCAGCATTACTGCCCGGAGCAGTAGCAGTTATGCCCCACTGAAATACCAGTTTCTGTTTGCCTCCCCCGACACCGATAACATCTATCTTAAAAACCCCGTTGGGTAGCACAGTAGCCCGAAAGCTGGCCATGTCCGGAATGCCATTAATTAGCCCTGCATCAACATTCCGTTTTGCCGCTGTTCCCAAACCAACCTTTTTTAAAACCCTCAAGCATCTGGCGATCTCTCGCCGTTTCTCCTGTTTTCATAACAGGAGAAATACCCATGATTTACGGCTATGCCCGAGTATCAACAAACCATCAGGACACCGAACTTCAGCGACTTGCTCTCGAAGCGGCTGGGTGTGATCACATCGTCGAAGAGCATGCCAGCGGGAGAAAATCGAACCGCCCTGTACTGAAGCGGTTAATCGCTGCTATGCAGGCAGGGGATGAGTTGGTGGTATGGAAGCTGGACAGGATTGGGCGTAACGTTTTACACGCGCTGCTGATGTTTCAACACCTGCAAGAAAGCGGGGTTAACTTCCGCAGCATCACTGACGGCGTCGATCTTCGCACGGCTAGCGGACGTTACAATTTCAGAAATATTTTATCCGCAGCACAGTATGAATCCGACCTTAATAGTGAACGTACCTTAGCTGGCTTGGCCGTAGCTAGAGCAAAAGGTCGTGTGGGTGGGAGGCGGCCGAAATTTACTAATGAAGAATGGGAAGAAATGGGGAGGCTAATCGCAGCTGGTGCAAGCCGCCAATATATTTCCGGTGTGTACGGAATAGGGATATCAACGCTGTACAAGAAGTTCCCTGTAGCTGAATCTCTTTAAAATTTGTGTTGCTGGGCTTTTGTTGAAAATTTTTTCCTCACAAAACTCAGCAACGCAATCAGTAACACATGATTTTATTTTATTGAAATTATTGATGTTTATGTATGTTGTTCCACATATCGCAATTGATACACTTTTTAGTGATTAACAGGGCCATCAGGAAACTCTCAAAACATCACAAATCGGGCGGGCATTATACGCGCATTCTTTGCTCAGACCAGTTTTTTTACCAGTGCTTCGCTGTGGCGAATGCGTTCCGGAGCATGCTCCAGATCTTGCTGCACCAGCGCCATAAACAGTAAATCAGTGAGCATCATTTGCGCATGGGTAGAGGAAATCGCTGCGCTACGCGTGGCCTGTTCTTCTGCAATCGTGTACAGACAATGAGTTGCGCGCTGTTGCAGGGCGTTAGGGGTAAATCCGGTGATGGCGAGAATTTTGGCTCCGGCGCGCAACGTTTCATCCGCAGCCAGGTTGAGTTCGCGGCGTTCTCCGGTATACGAAATGGCCAGCAGCAGATCGTTAGGTGAAAGCGCCTGCACCGCCGCCAGCAGGGCGTGCATATCGCGTTCAACCACCGCGTTAAACCCAATCTTTAGCAGTTTCCAGGCAAAATTCTGCGCTACCAGACCCGATGCGCCAATCCCGGTCAGGATAATGCGCCGGGCTGAGCGCAGCATCGTGACGCTCTCTATCAGTTTCTCTTCGCTGTTGACGTCCAGCGTCGCATGCATCGCCGCCACGTTCTCTTTAATCAGCTTTTCGCCCACCATACGCATGGGGTCGTCACCGCGAATCTGATTATGCACCGGAATGGAATGAGGGTTGGGATTGCTGGCCAACGCTTCGCTAATCGCCAGTTTCAGCGCCGGAAACCCTTTAAAGCCCATCTTTTGCGCGAACTTCACCACGCTGGACTGGCTGACGCCTGCTTCAAAGGCCAGCTGCTGTGAGCTGAGATGACGCGCGGTATCCGGCTGAGCAAGAAGATAATCCGCAAGTTTTTTATCGCTTTGCGCGAGGTCCGGGTAACGCTGACGAATGCGAATTAAACAGTTCATGCTGTCTCCTGGCGAAAACGTGATGGCGATTGCAAAACAAAATTTCACTCGCCTGGATGAATATAATATTCCATTATGACAGATTATTATGAATTAAAAATTCCTAAGGAACAAAAAATGAATCTCGGTGCATTAGTTTCAGAAACCCGCAATCCACAGACCATGGATCTGGATGCGCTCTCAACGTTGGAGTTGGTTCATCGATTTAATCAACAGGATACGCTGGTAGCGGAAGCAGTAAAAGCAACTCTGCCTCAAGTTGCGTGCGCGGTCGATGCGGCAGCCAACGCGTTAAAAGCCGGTGGACGCATTATTTACATGGGCGCAGGTACCAGCGGACGTCTTGGAGTGCTGGACGCGTCTGAGTGCCCACCGACCTTCGGTGTACCGCATGGTCTGGTGGTTGGGCTGATTGCCGGGGGGCCGGGCGCGCTGCTCAAGGCGGTAGAAGGCGCGGAAGATAACCCGCAGTTAGGCGAGGACGATCTGCGCGCACTCAACCTTACCGCACAGGATCTGGTGGTTGGTCTGGCGGCTTCAGGTCGCACGCCGTATGTGATTGGCGGGCTGAAATATGCGCGTTCGGTGGGTTGTACGACGGCGGCTATTTCCTGCAATCCGGATTCTCCTGTCGCGCATGAAGCGGATATTGCGATCTCCCCGGTGGTGGGGCCGGAGGCGTTGACCGGGTCAACACGGCTGAAATCCGGCACCGCGCAAAAATTGGTGCTCAATATGATCTCCACCGGTGCGATGGTGAAATTTGGCAAGGTGTACCAGAACCTGATGGTGGATATGCAGGCAACCAACGTCAAACTGGTCGATCGAGCGTGCCGTATGGTGGTTGAAGCCACCGGCATTGCGCGTGAACAGGCGCAAGCGCTGTTAAAGCAGACTGATTTTGACGTTAAGCCAGCGATTTTAATGGCGCTCACCGGCCTGGATGCCGCTACCGCCCGCGAAAAGCTTGCCGCTCACCAGGGTTTTTTACGCGCGGCGTTAGAACACTAAGAGGTGTATATGGATAAGACGGCGGTGCTGGCCAGCGACATTCTGCTGGGCGTAGGCGGAGAGCAAAATATTCTGCGCCTGGAAAACTGTATGACCCGCGTCAGGGTGGAAGTTCAGGATGACGGTCAGATTGATATTCCCCGTCTCAGGCAACTGCCCGGTGTTAGCGGTTACGTGAAGCAGGGCGCGCAGCATCAGATAATCGTCGGCCCCGGTAAAGCTGCCAAGGTGGTGGATGCCATGCGCACCCTGATTGCCGGTGGCGGCGAGCGTGCAGATGTGAATAATATCGAGCGCACCAAATCAGAGGCCAAAGCGAAGTACAAAGCGCCAATGAGCGATGCGCTGCGCAAGCTGGCGAACGTCTTTATCCCTCTTATTCCTGCGTTTATCGCCTCCGGTTTGATCACCGGCATTATAAACATCCTTAAGCGACCGGATATCGTGGGGGATTTTGCGACCCATTATCCGAATATGCTGGGGCTGATGGGCATATTTGGCAGCGCCGTGTTTGCCATCATGAATATTCTGGTTGGGGTGAATACCGCCAAAGTCTTCGGCGGCTCTCTGGCGATGGGCGGGGTGATGGCGGGGATCCTCTCCAGTCCGCAGCTGGCGCAGATTACCCTGTTTGGCGAAGCGTTGCAGCCGGGGCGCGGCGGGGTGATCGCAGTGCTGCTGGTGGTTGCGCTGATGTGTTGGATCGAGCGCAAATTCCGCGAGCTGTTGCCGGAATCGCTGGAGCTTATCCTTAACCCGCTGCTGACCACCATCATTACCGGGGCCATCGCGATTGTGGCGCTGCAACCACTTGGAGGCTGGATTTCTGAATCTATCGCTCACGGCGCATCCTGGGCTATCGACCGCGGCGGGTTCCTGGTTGGTGCCATACTTGCGGGAACTTTCCTGCCATTGGTGCTCACCGGACTTCATCAAGGGTTGGTGCCCATCCACGTTGAGCTGGTACAGGCACACGGTTATAACGCGCTCTTTCCTATCCTGGCGATGGCAGGCGTTGGACAAGTAGGGGCTGCGATAGCGGTGTTGATGAAAACCCGCAATGCGCGGCTAAAGAAAGTGATCAAAGGAGCGCTGCCGGTCGGGCTGCTGGGCATTGGCGAGCCGCTTATTTTTGGCGTCACGCTGCCGTTGGGTAAACCGTTTATCGGTGCCTGCCTTGGCGGAGCGGTAGGCGGGGCGCTGATTAGCTACTGGAAGGTGGCGACGGTTATCACCTTTGGCATCTCCGGTTTGCCGCTGGCACTGACGATTGTTGCCGGAAAAGTGATGTTCTATCTGTTAGGCTATCTGGTAGCAGTTATCGCCGGGTTCCTGTTTACCTGGCTATTGGGGTTCAACGATCCAGAGGAATAAGGTTTGACCAATCACCAGCGCCGCGTTGTTTTTTTTGATTTGGATGGCACGTTACATCAGCAGGATATGTTCGGTAGCTTTATACGTTATCTGCT
The DNA here is from genome assembly GCF_013783065.1 of Citrobacter sp. RHBSTW-00986. Taxonomy (NCBI): domain Bacteria; kingdom Pseudomonadati; phylum Pseudomonadota; class Gammaproteobacteria; order Enterobacterales; family Enterobacteriaceae; genus Citrobacter; species Citrobacter sp. RHBSTW-00986. Next base: position 1,351,734 of record NZ_CP056200.1, read on the forward strand.
GCGTCGCCAGCCGCTGAACGCGTTGCTTGTGCTGCCTCTGCTACCGGTGATTGCGCTGGCGCTGCTGATACAAGGGCGCGCCGCCCGCTGGCCAATGAGCCTGCTGTTGTGGGGATGCACTTTTGGTCGTAGCGAGGCGCGTCTGAAAGGGCATCAGGCTGACTTTGTGCGCTGGTTTCGCAGTAACGTGACGGCCTTTCCGCTCGTGCAGCAGCGGCTGACAACCTACCTGTTAAGCTCTGACGCCGAAATCTGGCTTATTACTGGTTCCCCGCAGTCGCTGGTCGAGCAGGTGTACTTCGACACGCCGTGGCTACCGCGTGTCAATCTGATCGCCAGTAAAATGGCGCGGGGATTCGGCGGGTGGGTGCTGCCTCTGCGCTGTCTGGGCCATGAGAAAGTGACGCAACTGGAACGCCACATTGGTGCGCCGCTTCAGCTTTACAGTGGCTACAGCGACAGTAATCAGGACAATCCTCTGCTCTCTTTTTGCCAGCATCGCTGGCGCGTCACGCCGCGCGGAGAGCTGCAACAACTCGAATAGAGTAAACGATAGCGTCTGTGTATAATGCGCCCGCTTTGATTACTGGAGTTACCCCCTTTGTCTGAAGTTGAATTTAGCCACGAATACTGGATGCGTCATGCTTTAACGCTGGCTAAGCGCGCCTGGGATGAGCGTGAAGTCCCGGTGGGCGCGGTATTGGTACATAACAACCGCGTGATTGGCGAAGGCTGGAACCGTCCGATTGGTCACCATGATCCGACTGCCCACGCTGAAATTATGGCGCTGCGTCAGGGCGGCCTGGTGCTGCAAAACTACCGTCTGTTGGATACCACGCTGTATGTCACTCTGGAGCCGTGCGTGATGTGCGCAGGCGCGATGGTGCACAGCCGTATCGGCCAGGTCGTTTTTGGCGCGCGCGATGCGAAAACGGGGGCAGCCGGGTCATTAATGGATGTACTGCATCACCCTGGAATGAATCATCGGGTGGAGGTGACCGAAGGGGTGCTACGGGATGAATGCGCCACGTTGCTCAGTGATTTCTTCCGCATGCGTCGTCAGGAAATCAAAGCGCTGAAAAAAAACGCCAATTTGTAAATGCCGGTCTGATTGCCTGATGACGCTGCGCTTATCAGTCCTACGGGGCTACTTGCCCTCTTTTTTCTGCGGTGAAAACAGCAGGGAAGGGGAGTGCGACAGGTAATTTGACGACGTCTGAGACAAAAATGCCGAAAGCGGCAATTCATCTTTACCTATTAGCTCTGCCGGCGTCACCGCCGGGTAATCCTGCGCCAATTGCTGCGTTTCAAGCGCCCGTTTTTCTTTCTCCTGCAGATACCCCACCAGGCTAATCTGGTACTTACGGATATTTTCTACATAAGCGTAGGCTTCGTGGCCTCGCGCATAACCATAGGTCAGCTTGTTGTAATACGGCTTTTGGCTGAGCAGTGGCAGACGCTGTTTTACGTCGGACCAGCTGTTCGGATTGCCTTTGGTTTTCACGGTCAGCGCCCGTGCATCCAGCATGTGCGCATAACCCATGTTGTAGGCTGCGAGCGCAAACCAGATGCGTTCCCCTTCGGGGACGGTATCGGGCACTTTACTCATCATATCCTGCAAATACCGTGCGCCGCCGCTGATGCTTTGTTCGGCATCGGTACGGTCGGTAAGTCCGAGACTTTGAGCGGTATTTTTGGTCAGCATCATCAACCCGCGTACGCCGGTCGGGGAAGTGGCCTGCGCGTCCCAGTGCGACTCCTGATAAGAGATTGCGGCGAGCAGTCGCCAGTCTATCTCCTGCGCATATTTCTCAAACAGCGGCTTAAGGTCCGGCAATACGCTGTCTACGGCGCGTAAAAAGGTGCGGGTATCAACATAGTCAAAATCATCGCCATGTCCGAGATACTTTTCTTCTAGTCGCGCCAGAGAGCCGTCTTCATTCATGGTGTTAAAAAAATCCAACAGGGCGGCAGACAGCGTGTTGTCATCGTCCAGGCGACTAAACCAGGTCACCGGCTGTTCGTCAGATACGTCCAGCGCTACGGCCAGCTCAGGATGTACGCGTTGGTATAAGCTGATGGCGACGGAATCGGCAATGGTGTAATCCAGCTTCCCGGCGATAACATCATCAAGCAGTTCAGTTGTGCCTTTTTTGTCATCCACCTTCCAGCTCAGATCGGGAAATTTATTCTCTTTAAGCAACTGGAGATCGTTAACCACCACGTGTCCCGGGGCGATGGTCAGTTGATTTTCGTTCACGGTGGCAAGAGTACGCGGGCGGTATTGCCCAACCCGATACACCAACTGTTGTGAAACCGAATAGTAGGTTGGGCCGGGCTGGTAATTTTTCACCCGCTCGCTGTTATATACCAGGCCTGCGGCTAACAGATCGGCATGGCCGTTATCCAGGTCGTCAAAGAGCTGGCTGATGTTCTGGCGCACGGTGACTTTTAACTTCACGCCCAGGTAGTTGGCGAACGCCTGAGTCAGTTCATAATCCAGGCCGAATTTCTTGCCGTTGAGGGTCGCGTAAGTTAATGGCGAGTCGAGGGTACTGACGCGCAGTTCTCCCCGCGACTGAATGGCGGCGATACGATTTTCGGCTTTACCGAACCAGGGAATAGATGGCCAGAGGGCCGCTGCCAACAACAGCGTTAATATGCCGATGAACAGATAATTAATCTTTAATTTTTTCAATTAGTTAATTCTCTGAACCGTACGTTGTCTCTGCCTGCTGTGGTGATGATTAAGAAGTGAAGTCGTCATTAATGAGCGGCATTTTGCTTAAACTTGCGTCAGTTGGCAACTTATTCAGAAACCAGACCGCATTTGATGATAAGAGAAGGTCGTGATTTTATTTCGACGCAAACGGTTTCGTCGGCGCGGTAGATTCTTTATAATGACGCCCGTTTCCCCCACTTGGGCACACCGAAAGCTTAGAAGACGAGAGACTTATGATGGAAATTCTGCGTGGTTCACCTGCACTGTCTGCATTCCGTATTAACAAACTGCTGGCACGTTTTCAGGCTGCCAACCTCCAGGTCCACAATATTTACGCCGAGTACGTCCATTTTGCCGATCTGAATGCACCGTTGAATGAGGATGAGCACGCCCAGCTTGTACGCCTGCTGAAATATGGTCCTGCTCTTCACAGCCATGCCCCTGAAGGCAAACTGCTGCTGGTTACGCCTCGCCCTGGCACCATCTCCCCGTGGTCTTCTAAAGCGACTGATATTGCCCACAACTGTGGCCTGCAACAGATTAGCCGTCTGGAACGTGGCATTGCCTGGTATGTAGAAGCCTCTACGCTGACCGCTGAGGAGTGGCAGATGGTTGCCGACGAACTGCACGACCGCATGATGGAAACGGTTTTCTCTGCGCTGAACGATGCCGAAAAACTGTTTGTCCATCACCAGCCTGCGCCGGTCTCCAGTGTTGATCTGCTGGGTGAGGGACGCCAGGCGCTGATCGACGCTAACCTGCGTCTCGGTCTGGCGCTGGCGGAAGACGAAATCGACTATCTGCAGGATGCGTTTACCAAACTGGGACGCAACCCGAACGACATTGAACTGTACATGTTTGCGCAGGCTAACTCCGAGCACTGCCGCCACAAAATTTTTAACGCCGACTGGGTTATCGACGGTAAACAGCAGCCCAAGTCGCTGTTCAAGATGATTAAAAACACTTTCGAAACCACGCCGGACCACGTGCTGTCTGCTTATAAAGACAACGCCGCGGTAATGGAAGGTTCTGAAGTGGGCCGCTACTTTGCCGACCACAAAACCGGCCGCTACGATTTCCATCAGGAGCCAGCCCACATCCTGATGAAGGTTGAAACTCACAACCACCCGACGGCTATCTCTCCGTGGCCGGGCGCGGCTACCGGCTCCGGCGGCGAAATCCGCGACGAGGGTGCAACCGGTCGTGGTGCAAAACCGAAAGCCGGGCTGGTGGGCTTCTCCGTTTCCAACCTGCGTATTCCTGGCTTTGAACAGCCGTGGGAAGAAGACTTTGGTAAGCCGGACCGTATTGTTACCGCGCTCGATATCATGACCGAAGGTCCGTTGGGCGGCGCGGCGTTTAACAACGAATTCGGTCGTCCGGCGCTGACCGGCTACTTCCGCACCTACGAAGAAAAGGTCAACAGCCACAACGGCGAAGAGCTACGCGGTTACCATAAACCGATCATGCTGGCGGGGGGGATCGGTAACATCCGTGCCGATCACGTGCAAAAAGGTGAGATCGTCGTTGGCGCCAAACTGATCGTCCTCGGCGGCCCGGCGATGAACATCGGGCTTGGCGGCGGGGCGGCCTCCTCTATGGCTTCCGGCCAGTCTGATGCCGATCTTGATTTCGCTTCGGTACAGCGCGACAACCCGGAAATGGAACGTCGTTGCCAGGAAGTTATCGACCGCTGCTGGCAGATGGGCGATGCGAACCCGATCCTGTTTATCCATGACGTTGGCGCGGGCGGTCTGTCTAACGCCATGCCGGAGTTGGTAAGCGATGGCGGTCGCGGCGGTAAATTCCAGCTGCGCGATATCCTTAGCGACGAGCCGGGTATGAGCCCGCTGGAAATCTGGTGTAACGAATCCCAGGAGCGCTATGTGCTGGCGGTTGCCGCTGACCAGCTACCGCTGTTTGACGAACTGTGTAAGCGCGAGCGCGCGCCGTATGCGGTGATCGGTGAGGCCACCGAAGAACAGCATCTCACACTAAGCGACAGCCACTTCGATAACCAGCCGATCGACATGCCGCTTGATGTGCTGCTGGGTAAAACCCCGAAAATGACCCGCGATGTGCAGACGCTGAAAGCCAAAGGCGACGCCCTGAATCGTGGCGAAATCTCGATTGCAGATGCGGTTAACCGCGTGCTGCATCTGCCGACTGTCGCTGAGAAAACGTTCCTCGTGACGATCGGCGACCGTACCGTTACCGGCATGGTGGCGCGTGACCAGATGGTTGGTCCGTGGCAGATCCCGGTAGCCAACTGCGCGGTCACCACCGCAAGCCTGGATAGCTACTACGGTGAAGCGATGTCTATCGGTGAGCGTGCGCCAGTTGCGCTACTGGATTTCTCGGCTTCTGCGCGTCTGGCGGTAGGTGAAGCGCTGACTAACATTGCGGCAACGCAGATTGGCGATATCAAACGCATTAAACTGTCGGCTAACTGGATGGCGGCTGCGGGTCACCCGGGTGAAGATGCCGGGCTGTACGAAGCGGTAAAAGCCGTTGGGGAAGAATTATGTCCGGCGCTTGGCCTGACTATTCCGGTGGGCAAAGACTCTATGTCGATGAAAACCCGCTGGCAGGAAGGTAATGAGCAGCGTGAAATGACTTCGCCGCTGTCGCTGGTGATCACCGCCTTTGCCCGGGTGGAAGACGTGCGCCACACGATAACCCCACAGCTCTCTACTGAAGACAACGCCCTGCTGCTGGTTGACCTCGGTCTTGGTCACAACGCGCTGGGCGCGACGGCGCTGGCACAGGTTTATCGTCAACTGGGCGATAAGCCTGCCGACGTGCGTAACGTTGAGCAACTGAAAGGCTTCTACGACGCCATTCAGGCGCTGGTCGCGCAGCGTAAGCTGCTGGCCTACCATGACCGTTCCGACGGCGGACTGCTGGTTACGCTGGCGGAAATGGCCTTCACCGGTCACTGCGGTATTGACGCTGATATCCACTCTCTGGGTGACGATCGTCTGGCGGCGCTGTTTAATGAAGAGCTGGGCGCAGTGATCCAGGTTCGCGCTGCTGACCGTGAAGCGGTTGAGGTGTTGCTGGCACAACATGGCCTGGCAGATTGCGTGCACTATCTCGGCCAGGCGGTAACGGGTGACCGTTTCACCCTGAGCGCCAACGGTCAGCCGGTGTTCAGCGAAAGCCGCACCACGCTGCGCATGTGGTGGGCGGAAACCACCTGGCAGATGCAGCGTCTGCGCGACAACCCGGAGTGTGCCGATCAGGAACACGACGCGAAAACCAACGATGCCGATCCTGGCCTCAACGTTAAACTGTCGTTTGATATCAACGAAGATGTTGCCGCCCCGTACATCGCTACCGGCGCGCGTCCCAAAGTGGCCGTGCTGCGCGAGCAGGGCGTGAACTCCCACGTCGAAATGGCGGCTGCCTTCCACCGTGCGGGCTTTGACGCCATCGATGTGCATATGAGCGACCTGCTGGGCGGACGCATCGGTCTGGGTAACTTCCAGGCGCTGGTAGCCTGTGGCGGTTTCTCTTACGGCGATGTGCTCGGCGCAGGGGAAGGCTGGGCGAAGTCGATTCTGTTCAACAACCGCGTCCGCGATGAGTTCGAAACCTTCTTCCATCGCCCGCAAACGCTGGCGCTCGGGGTGTGTAACGGTTGCCAGATGATGTCTAACCTGCGTGAACTGATCCCGGGAAGCGAGCTGTGGCCGCGCTTTGTGCGTAACCACTCCGATCGTTTTGAAGCCCGCTTCAGCCTGGTCGAAGTGACGCAAAGCCCGTCTTTACTGCTTGCTGATATGGTTGGTTCGATGATGCCGATTGCCGTTTCTCACGGTGAAGGCCGTGTGGAAGTGCGTGACGGCGCGCATCTGGCCGCGCTGGAGAGTAAGGGGCTGGTGGCGCTGCGCTACGTTGATAACTTCGGTAAGGTGACCGAGACCTACCCGGCTAACCCGAACGGTTCGCCGAACGGAATTACTGCCGTTACTACTGAAAATGGTCGCGTCACCATTATGATGCCGCACCCGGAACGCGTATTCCGTACCGTGAGCAACTCCTGGCACCCGGAAAACTGGGGCGAGGACAGCCCGTGGATGCGTATCTTCCGCAACGCGCGTAAACAGCTCGGGTAATCAGCTCGATAACCTTTAAGCCCCTCTGTGTAAGGGGCTTTTTTTTGTCTGTCATTTTGTATGCCGCTATCCGACAATGCGTTTAAGTGTCGGGAAATCCCGACATAGGTGGGGTTACGTTGTCGTCAAAAAGAGACACTTAATTATATGATTTACAATGAATTTGTTTTTAAGTGCTGCAAGTGTTGCTGATTGGAGACGGTAAGGGTGAAAAATAGCCAAAATCATTTTTCATATAAATAAGAACATTTTCTATATTTATCATTGTGTTAATAAAGTGTTTTGAATATTGGCACAGATGCTGCATAATATAACCCAGTGGCTCATTCACCTTCTTATGTCAGCCCCTTCGGGACGTGCTACATAAACTTCGAATGACGCACAACAAGGTGCCTGCCGTCCAACATCTGATATTAGCATCGCTCATATCAACCTTCGGGCGAAACGTCGAGTTAGGCACCGCCTTATTCCACAACAAAGCCGGGTTAATCCCGGCTTTGTTGTATCTGACGTTCCCCTCAGTTAGCATCAACCTAATTCCTGTCCATTGAGAGTAACGCCTTGAAGCGCTGGTCTGTTTTCCCCCGATCTTTACGTCAATTGGTTACGTTGGCATTTTTGCTTATCCTGCTGCCGTTGTTAGTTTTGGCCTGGCAGGCGTGGCAAAGTCTGAATGCCCTGAGCGCGCAGGCGGCGCTGACGAACCAAACCACGCTGATTGACGCCAGACGCAGTGAAGCGATGACCAATGCCGCGCTGGAGATGGAGCGTAGCTACCGGCAATACTGTGTGCTTGATGACCCAACGCTGGCTAAGGTTTACCAGAGCCAACGTAAACGCTATAGCGACATGCTGGATGCGCATGCGGGTGTGTTGCCGGATACTAAGCTTTATCAGGCACTGCGTCAGGACCTCAACGATCTCGCGCAGTTGCAGTGCACCAACAGCGGTCCTGATAGCGTGGCGGCGGCGCGGCTGGACGCTTTCGCCAGTGCCAATACTGAAATGGTACAAGCGACGCGCACGGTCGTCTTTTCTCGTGGGCAGCAGCTACAGCAGGAAATAGCCGAACGTGGGCAGTTCTTTGGCTGGCAGGCGCTGGTGCTGTTTCTTGTCAGCCTTGCGATGGTGTTGCTGTTTACCCGCATGATAATCGGTCCGGTGAAGGGCATAGAAAAAATGATCAATCGTCTGGGGGAAGGGCGCTCGCTGGGCGATAGCGTATTATTTACGGGACCCCGGGAGCTGCGGTCCGTGGGGCAGCGCATTATCTGGCTGAGCGAACGTCTCTCCTGGCTGGAGTCACAACGACATCAGTTTTTACGCCACCTGTCCCATGAGCTAAAAACGCCTCTGGCGAGCATGCGCGAAGGTACCGAGCTGTTAGCCGATCAGGTCGTTGGGCCGTTAACGCCAGAGCAAAAAGAGGTGGTCGGTATTCTCGATGACAGTAGCCGCAACCTGCAAAAACTGATTGAGCAACTGCTCGATTACAACCGCAAGCTGGCGGATGACGAGGTTGAGCTTGAACGTGTGGAAATCGCGCCGCTAGTGGAAAGCGTTGTTTCTGCACATAGCCTGCCCGCTCGCGCCAAAATGATACATACTGATGTTGCGCTTGCGGTGAACGCCTGCCTGGCAGAACCGATGCTATTGATGAGCGTGCTGGACAATCTTTATTCCAATGCGGTGCACTATGGCGCTGAATCCGGTAACATTTGGATCCGCAGCAGTTTGCATGGCTCAATGGTATACATTGATGTAATGAATACCGGCACACCGATTCCAGAAGCAGAACAGACCATGATCTTCGAGCCTTTTTTCCAGGGTAGCCATCAGCGAAAAGGGGCGGTAAAAGGAAGCGGGTTGGGGCTGAGCATTGCCAGAGATTGCATCCGCCGTATGCGGGGCAAACTGTATCTGGTTGATGAGCATGCGCAAAACGTTTGTTTTCGCATAGAACTGCCGCTATCTGCAGCGAAAAATCACTAAAATAAACCTAAGTCTGGTGAGTATGCCATACGTTGTTGTCCGAATGCTTAAACGACATTTTTTCCGTCGCGTCATCCTCGCAAGCCTGCCGTGTCTGGCGCTGGTAGGCTGCGTCCCGAACGCGGTGAATCATATTATCGGCGACCCCTCGCAGGAGAAAATTCCGCCTCATCAACTGGCGGACTACCTTGCAACCGACTGTAGCGATATCTGGTCGCTGTCTGGTCAGCCCACAGAGACCAATCCGCTGTACTGGCTGCGGGCGATGGATTGCGCCAATCGCCTGATGCCGGTACAGGCGCGTAGTGAAGCCAGCACGATGATGCCTGATACCTGGCAGGGGGCTTTCAGGCGCGGGATCCTGCTTGATAACGCCAACATTACGCCGCCTGAAAGGCGGGAGACGGTTACGCGCCTCGACGCATTAAGCCCGCAAATTCCGCCACAGGTACGCCCGCTGTATCAGGTCTGGCGCAGCAGTCAGACGTTGCAGCTGCAGCTGGCCGAAGAGCGTATGCGCTACAGCAAGCTTCAGCAGGCGTCAGACAGCGATCTTGATACGTTACGTCAGCAGCAGCAACATTTGCAGTCTCAGCTCGATCTCACGACCCGCAAGCTGGAGAATCTAACCGATATTGAACGCCAGCTTTCCACGCGCAAACCTGCCGGTAGTTACAACCCTGATGCGCCGCACGGGAACGAAAAAGTCACCCTACCTGATAACGAGGAAGGCGCAGCGCCGTCTGCCGATGAGGTCACGCCATGATAAGCCGTAAGCCCGCGCATCTGCTGCTGGTGGATGACGATCCCGGCCTGTTGAAATTACTTGGAATGCGCCTGACCAGCGAAGGCTACAGCGTCGTAACCGCAGAAAGCGGGCAGGAAGGGTTACGGGTACTGAACCGTGAAAAAGTGGATCTGGTTATTAGCGATCTGCGCATGGATGAAATGGACGGCATGCAGCTGTTTACTGAAATCCAGAAAGTGCAGCCGGGAATGCCGGTTATTATTCTCACCGCTCACGGTTCCATCCCCGACGCCGTTGCGGCGACTCAGCAAGGGGTGTTCAGCTTTCTCACTAAGCCGGTGGATAAAGACGCGTTATACCATGCGATCGACGGGGCGTTGGAACAGTCTGCGCCTGCCGCTGATGACAGCTGGCGTGAGTCCATCGTCACCCGCAGCCCACTGATGCTGCGTCTGCTGGAACAGGCGCGCATGGTGGCGCAATCGGACGTAAGCGTATTGATCAACGGCCAAAGCGGAACCGGGAAAGAAGTTTTTGCCCAGGCCATTCATAACGCCAGCCCGCGCAGCCACAAGCCTTTTATTGCCATTAACTGTGGCGCATTGCCGGAACAACTGCTGGAGTCTGAACTGTTTGGTCATGCGCGCGGCGCCTTTACCGGCGCGGTGAGCAATCGTGAAGGGCTGTTTCAGGCCGCGGAAGGCGGGACGCTGTTTCTCGATGAGATTGGCGATATGCCCGCGCCGTTGCAGGTTAAATTGCTACGTGTATTGCAGGAGCGAAAAGTCAGGCCGCTGGGCAGTAACCGCGATATCGATATTGATGTGCGGATCGTTTCTGCGACCCACCGTGATTTACCCAAAGCGATGGCTCGGGGGGAATTTCGCGAAGATTTGTACTATCGCCTCAACGTGGTGAGCCTGAAGATCCCAGCGCTGGCCGAGCGTACGGAAGATATTCCGCTGCTGGCAAACCATCTGCTGCGCCAGTCTGCTGAACGACACAAACCGTTCGTGCGCGCCTTTTCTACCGATGCCATGAAACGACTAATGACCGCCAGTTGGCCTGGTAACGTGCGTCAGTTGGTTAACGTGATTGAGCAGTGCGTGGCGTTGACCTCTTCGCCGGTGATCAGCGACGCGCTGGTGGAGCAGGCGCTGGAAGGGGAGAACACCGCGCTGCCGACCTTTGTTGCAGCGCGTAACCAGTTTGAACTCAACTACTTGCGTAAGCTGTTGCAAATCACCAAGGGCAATGTGACCCATGCGGCGCGAATGGCGGGGCGCAACCGCACCGAATTCTACAAGTTGCTCTCTCGCCATGAGCTGGATGCAAACGATTTCAAAGAATAAATCTGCGGATTATGTTAGTTTTATTCGATCAAAAGACAGGCGACCTTTTCAAGGAATAGCATGAAAAAGATTGATGCGATTATTAAACCCTTCAAGCTGGACGACGTCCGCGAAGCGCTGGCTGAAGTCGGCATTACCGGTATGACTGTAACAGAAGTGAAAGGGTTTGGCCGTCAGAAAGGCCATACTGAGCTGTACCGTGGTGCGGAATATATGGTGGATTTTCTGCCGAAGGTAAAAATTGAAATTGTGGTCACCGACGACATCGTCGATACCTGCGTCGACACCATTATTCGTACTGCCCAGACCGGTAAAATCGGTGACGGTAAGATTTTTGTCTTCGACGTGGCACGCGTGATTCGTATTCGCACCGGTGAAGAAGACGACGCGGCAATCTAAGCCGCGCCGTGCTTGCCGGATGGCGGTGTAAACACCTTATCAGGCCTACAATATCCCGTAGGCCTGATAAGCGCAGCGCCATCAGGCATGAGTAATTACAAGACTTTATGCGGGCCGAAGCATTCGTAATGAATGTTCTCGTTTTTCACGCCCAGGCCGATCAGCTGCTTCGCGGCAAACTGCATAAAGCCAACCGGACCGCACAGATAAAACTGCATCGCCGGATCGCTGATTGCGCCTTCCAGTTTGTTCAAATCCATCAGACCAACGCTATCAAACGCACCTTTTGCGCGATCGGCTTCGGTTGGCTCACGATACCAGGTGTGTGCGCTAAAGCGTGGCAGCGTTTTGCCCAGTTCATTCACTTCATCGGCAAAGGCATGTACATCGCCATTTTCTGCCGCGTGGAACCAGTTAACCTGCGCCGTATGATTCGCTTTTGCCAGCGTATCCAGCATCGCCAGCATCGGGGTTTGACCCACGCCTGCTGAAATCAGAGACACTGGGGTATCGGTCGCAACGTCCATAAAGAAATCGCCCGCAGGTGCAGCTAAGTGAACGACGTCGCCCACATTCGCATGGTTGTGCAGCCAGGTGGAAACCTGACCACCGTCTTCACGCTTCACAGCAATACGGTAGCCTTTGCCATCGGGTTTACGGGTCAGTGAGTACTGACGAATTTCCTGATGCGGGAAACCTTCCGGCTTCAGCCAGACACCCAGGTATTGCCCCGGATGATATTCAGCCACTGCGCCACCGTCGACAGGTTCGAATTCAAAGCTGGTGATAAGCGCACTGCGTGGGGTTTTTGCCACGATGCGGAAAGGACGGGTACCTTCCCAGCCGCCATTTTTATTGGCATTTTCACTGTAGATCTGCGCTTCACGGTTGATGAAAACGTTCGCCAGCACGCCGTATGCTTTGCCCCATGCATCCAGAACTTCCTGGCCTGGGCTGAACATTTCGTCCAGCGTTGCCAGCAAATGGCCACCTACGATGTTGTACTGCTCCGGTTTAATCTGGAAGCTGGTATGCTTCTGCGCGATTTTCTCAACGGCAGGCAACAGCGCCGCCAGGTTCTCGATATTGCTGGCATACGCGGCAATAGCGTTAAACAGCGCTTCACGCTGATCGCCATTACGCTGGTTACTCATGTTGAAGATTTCTTTCAGCTCTGGGTTATGCGTAAACATGCGATCGTAGAAATGGGCGGTCAGCTTCGGGCCTGTTTCAACCAGCAGGGGAATGGTGGCTTTCACTGTAGCGATGGTTTGTGCGTCAAGCATACGGTCTTCCTTTATCTGAAATTTTAATGATGTATGTCAAATGCATCTTATAAAAAATACCCCTGCATTGTAAATGGTTCTTTGTCACTTTGCGTTGTAAAGGTTACATCGTGAAAAATCTGCATCACAAACCTGAAAAGAAATCCGTTGAAATTCAGCAGACCTTTGTTCTCCAAAGCCTTGCGTGCCGTGAAGGTAATCGTTTGCGTAAAATCCTTTGTCAAGACCTGTTATCGAAGAATGATTCGGTTATACTGTTCGCCGTCGTCCAACGGGACTGCCTTTTTAGGCCGAAATTCTATTGTTAGCTGAGTCAGGAGATGCGGATGTTAAAGCGTGAAATGAACATTGCCGATTATGATGCCGAACTGTGGCAGGCTATGGAGCAGGAAAAAGTACGTCAGGAAGAGCACATCGAACTGATCGCCTCCGAAAACTACACCAGCCCGCGTGTTATGCAGGCGCAGGGTTCTCAGCTGACCAACAAATACGCTGAAGGTTATCCGGGCAAGCGCTACTACGGCGGTTGCGAGTACGTTGATATCGTTGAGCAATTGGCTATCGATCGTGCAAAAGAGCTGTTTGGCGCTGACTACGCTAACGTACAGCCGCACTCCGGCTCCCAGGCTAACTTCGCTGTTTACACCGCTCTGCTGCAACCGGGTGATACCGTTCTGGGTATGAACCTGGCGCAAGGCGGCCACCTGACTCACGGTTCCCCGGTTAACTTCTCTGGCAAGCTGTACAACATCATCCCTTACGGTATTGATGAGTCCGGTAAAATTGACTACGAAGATATGGCTAAGCAGGCCAAAGAGCACAAGCCGAAGATGATCATCGGCGGCTTCTCTGCTTACTCCGGCGTTGTTGACTGGGCAAAAATGCGTGAAATCGCCGACAGCATTGGCGCATACCTGTTCGTTGACATGGCGCACGTTGCGGGCCTTATCGCCGCAGGCGTTTACCCGAACCCGGTTCCACACGCACACGTAGTGACCACCACCACCCACAAAACCCTGGCGGGTCCGCGCGGCGGCCTGATCCTGGCGAAAGGCGGTGACGAAGAGCTGTACAAAAAGCTGAACTCCGCGGTGTTCCCAAGCGCGCAGGGCGGCCCGCTGATGCACGTGATCGCGGCGAAAGCCGTGGCGCTGAAAGAAGCGATGGAGCCTGAGTTTAAGGTTTACCAGCAGCAGGTTGCCAAAAACGCCAAAGCGATGGTGGAAGTGTTCCTGAACCGTGGCTACAAAGTGGTTTCTGGCGGTACTGAAAACCATCTGTTCCTGCTGGATCTGGTTGATAAAAACCTGACCGGTAAAGAAGCTGACGCCGCACTGGGCCGCGCTAACATCACTGTTAACAAAAACAGCGTGCCGAACGATCCGAAGAGCCCGTTTGTGACTTCCGGTATCCGTATCGGTTCTCCGGCTGTAACTCGCCGTGGCTTTAAAGAAGCGGAAGTGAAAGAGCTGGCTGGCTGGATGTGTGACGTTCTGGACAACATCAATGACGAAGCCGTTATCGAGCGCGTCAAAGGTAAAGTTCTGGATATCTGCGCACGCTTCCCGGTTTACGCGTAATTCTGCTTAACGCAAAACGAAAGGCCGCTGATGCGGCCTTTTTTAATGCCTGATAGCGCTGCGCTTATCAGGCTGCTATCACAACGACTTCAGCGCTACGCCTTCATCGCACAGCGCTTCCTCGCTTACTACTCGTCCTGAATGAATTAACTTACGCAGTGCGCGCACTTCGCGTCCGTTGTTGAGCGCTACTGCGCCAATTAGCTTCCCATCACGCAGGTGGAACCAGATAGCCTTGCCGTCATCCGGATTGCCACGACATAGCCATGTTTGCCCTTGCATATCGCCAACAAATTGCAGATTGTCATTAAATTGGTCAGTCCAGAACCAGCCTGGCGTCTTCTCCGGCAACGGCAGGTTGAGCATTGCGGCAGCGGCAATCTGTGCCTGGTTATTGGCATTTTCCCAACTTTCTACCCGTTCTAACGAACCGTCGGGCTGGCGCGTTATCGCCACATCACCGGCGGCAAAAATCGCGGGATCGGAGGTGATGCAGGCGGAGTCAACGATAATACCGTTAGCCGTCTCCAGCCCCGCTTCGCGAGCCAGCGCATCATTCGCCACGATGCCGATGCCATAAACCAGCGCATCGGCCTGTAGCGTCTCGCCGTTTTGCAGGGTAAGCGAGAGAAACTCTCCCGCTTCAGCGTGCTCAATGGCGCTGTTGAGCAGCACCCGCACCCCTGCCTGTCGGTGGCGGTTTAGCAGATAGTCGCGCACCGGAGCAGGGGCGTTGCGACCCATTACCGTTGAGGCCAGCTCCACTAACGTCACCCGACAGCCGCGTTGGATCGCGCTGGCCGCTAATTCCAGGCCAATGGTGCCCGCACCGACAATCACAATCGACTTGCCCGGCAGCAAGGCACCGCGCAGACGCTCGGCATCTGTGGCGTGACGCAGGGTAAAGCAACGTTCGCCCAGTTTATCCAGTAGCGGCAGCGGTCTGGCGGCGGCCCCGGTCGCCAACAGCAACTGCGACCAGCGGTAGGACTGACCATCGGCGAGCATCAGCGTGCGCGAGGTGCGGTCAATCTGACGCAGCGTGACGCCAAGATGCAGCTGTACGTTGTTCTCCCGCCACCAGTCAGCGTTCAGGATCGGCTGTCGCTGTGGATTTTCGTCCAGCAGCATCGCTTTGGAGAGCGGAGGGCGTTCATAAGGCAGATACGGCTCATCGGAAAACAGATGCAATTCGCCGTTAAATCCTTGCTGACGCAGTGCGACGGCGGCCATTGCCGCAGCCTGACCACCGCCGACGATAGCGATAATTTTATGGCTCATAACGCCTCCTCAGAGATCCAGTCCGGCGGCAACGTGACGAATACCGCGAATGCCCAAACCGGCATCGGCATTGATCATCACGCCACTCAATGTGCGATTGTTGCGCTTTGACGCCAGCATCACATACGGGCCGGTAAAATCCGCTGGCTCAGGAAAAAACTGCAACGGCAAAATGGCGGCGATTTTTTCCGGCGTCAGCGACTGCATAATCGACGTATCGCCCTGGCCCAGCGCCTGTGGGCCACGCAGATCGGTCGCCATACCGCACGGACCGACGCCGTTGACGCGCACCTTTGGCGCCAGCTCGTAGGCTAACTGGCGAATCAACCCGGTGGCGGCATGTTTAGAGGCGGTATACAACGGACCGCCGCCGCCGGGATACCACGCCGCGTTGGAAAGGGTAAAGATGATGTTGCCTTCGCTGGCGATAAGTGCAGGGGCGCAGGCTTTTGCACCCAGCAAATAGCCCAGCACGTTGACGTTAAACAGCTCATGAAAGCCGCTCTCCAGCGCGTCCGCTGGCGTATTGACCAGCGAGGCGTTGTGATCCCATATCCCGGCGTTGCCGATCAAACAGTCTAGGGTGCCGTAGCGCGCCAGAATTTGATCCACCGCGCGCTGATAGTCGGCGTAGCAGGTGACGTTGCCTTCTACTGCCAGCACATGTTCGCCAAAACGTTGGTGCAGGCTGGCGACTTTGGCTGGCGAAAGTTCCAGCGTGGCGACCCGCGCGCCTTCCTCAATGAAACGCTCGACCAGCGCCAGGCCAAGACCGGAGCCGCCGCCGGTGATAAAGACCACGTTATCGCGTAAATCGCTCATCTCGCGTCCTCTGGAATATCAACGAACACATCGCTACCTTCCACGTACACCGCGTAGGTGGTCAGCGGATCGGTGGCAGGTAAACACAACGCCTTACCGGTTTTCAGGCAGAAACTGGCGGCATGCAGCGGGCATTCCACCGTCGCGTCGTCTTCCAGATAACCTTCCGACATCGAGGCATTACCGTGGCTACAGCGATCGTTAATGGCATAAAACTCGCCGCCAACGTTGAACAGTGCGATGACGGGCGAGGTGTCGAGCCGGAGCGCTTCACCCTCCGGCAAATCCCCTACGGGGCAGGCATAAATACGACTCATCAGAACAATACACTCAGGTTATGGGAGGTGATCACCGCTTGATCCAGCACGATCTCACGCTCCAGTAAGCGCCACTCATCGCCCGGTAAACGGCGCACTTTGTCCATGCGCATGCCGACGTAAAAGGTTTCATCGCGCTCTTTTTGCGCGCGATACAGCAGATAGTTAAGGCGCACGGCGAATACATCCGGCACTTCGGTTTCACTGACCTGGCAGTTGCTGATCAGGTGTCGGGTACGCGACGGCGGCTCCTCTGCCCAGGCCATTCCGGTTTCCAGTCGCGCAATACGGCGTTCAAGCTGATCTTTATTGTCGTTAAAAATCCAGGTTGTTGGCGGCTGCACGCCTTTGCGACGATCGCGCGTCTGGGCATTGACCGTTGTGCGCATGGTATAGCGAATGTCGTCATCCAGCTGTGCCAGCCAGTCGCGAAACTGCCAGTCATCCAGCAGGCTGGCTTCATGGTAGAGAAACTGCGTAATGCGGTGATGCAGTTCCAGGGAAACTAAAGCACTCATTTCATCACCTCCTGCTGGTAAGCGGCGGTTTTTTCCTGCACTTCCTGCCAGCTTTCGCTGCTGAGTAAATCAGCCCAGCGCTGATACATGCCGCGGGCGGCGGTTTCTGAGAAGATGTAGTTGGTGATCCCCGGAATGCCGTCTTCACGACGTTTCTCCTGACCTAACCCCATTTCCAGGCACAGTTTGCTATTACGCGCCCGATGGCCCTTCAGAAGTTTTTGAATTTCACACCAGTTTTCCGAGTCGTCCTGCTCAAGGAATCCGGCGGGGCCAAAAGCGCGCGTAGCGCTGTTTTCAAATGCGGCTTTCACTTCATCAGAGGCGGCTTTATCGGTAATACAGAACGCCCACACTTCAACCTGATCAGGACCGCGCGGATGCCAGACGCGCAACGTAGCGGTACCATTGAGCCAGGAAAGCGTTGGAAAAATATTGTTGTGACCGGCCAGACGCAGAGCACGAACCTTACCCAGACGCTGTTCAGCTTCCGCGTAGGTGTCGCGGTAGTAGCTGGAGACTTCGCCGTCGACCCACACGTTGGCATCCGGCTTTTCGGTAAAGAAGAAGCCGCTGCCGTGCCCGTCCTGGCCGAACTGTAGTGCATCTTTGGCGGTTTCCCACACCGGGCGAGCGGTTTGTCCGTCACCGAGGCGTTTATCGCTACCGTCGTCTTTTGCCCCCAACACCTGCACAGCGGAGGCATGACTGAACAATGCGTGATACTGATCGCTGGCAAACTGTTCGGCGGGGAATTTCCAGTTACAGTCGATGGTCCACTTCTGTACGCCGCCGACGATTTCTGTGCCGCCTTCGCGGCGGTCAAGCATACCGTCGAGATACCACGCGATGTCGCCGAGATAATCGCGTAGCGTTGGCGCGGTGGTGTCCCAGTTGCCGAAAATCAGCCCTTTATAGCTCTCTACGCCAGGAACTTCGTTCAGTCCCCAGTGCGATTTGCATAGCCCTTGCGGGTAAGCGCGAGGCTCCAGCGGGACGTCGATCAGCTCGCCATTGATACCGTACGACCAGCCGTGATACGGGCAGGTAAAGGCGCGAGTGTTCCCGCAGTCGGCGTAGCTGACGCGCATCGCCCGGTGGCGGCACTGGTTGAGAAACGCTTTGATGCTGCCGTCTTTCTGGCGAACCACCACGACTGCATCCTCGCCCATGTAGGTGTTAAAAAAATCACCGGCTTTGGGGATTTGGCTTTCGTGGGCGAGAAATAGCCAGCAGCGCCCGAAGATGCGCTCCAGCTCCAGTTGGTAAATTTCTGTGTCAGTATAAATCCGTGGGGTTACACGACCGTTTTGCGTGTCGATCAGTTGGTAGATGTCTAAATTTGAGGGTGTGGTCATATTTTTTAATCCTGAAAGATAAGATGTATTGACCTTCTATTTTTGTGCCATAAGGATGTTGCTGGTTAGTTATCAATCTGTGAAATAGTAAATTTCTACCAGTTGAGACATTTTTTCGATAACAAGGAGAAGGGCATGGAACTGAGGCACTTACGCTATTTTGTGGCGGTGGCGCAGGCGCTGAATTTCACCCGGGCGGCAGAAAAGCTGCATACCTCTCAGCCGTCGTTAAGCAGCCAGATCCGCGATCTGGAAACCTGCGTGGGCGTTCCGTTACTGGTGCGGGACAAGCGAAAAGTTGCGCTGACGGCGGCGGGGGAGTGCTTTTTACAGGACGCGCTGGCGATCCTTGAGCAGGCGGAAAATGCCAAAGTTCGCGCCCGTAAAACGGGGCAGGAAGATAATCATTTCGCTATTGGTTTTGTCCCTTCCGCTGAGGTGAATTTGCTCCCGAAAGTGCTGCCCTTATTTCGTTTAAAACAACCGGATACGCACATTGAGCTGGTAAGCCTGATAACCACCGAACAGGAAGAAAGGATCCTCAACGGAGAACTGGATGTGGGCTTAATGCGTCACCCGGTGTACAGCCCGGAGCTGGATTATCTGGAGCTGATTCATGAGCCGCTGGTCGTGGTGTTACCGGTGAATCATCCGTTAGCCAATGAGCAAGCGATCTCCGCAGAACAGTTACACGGCGTAAATTTTGTCAGTACCGATCCCGCTTATTCCGGGGCGCTAGCGATGATTGTCAAAAACTGGTTTCAGCAGCAGAAAAGCCAGCCCAATATTGTGCAGGTAGCGACCAATATTCTGGTGACCATGAATCTGGTCGGCATGGGGCTGGGGGTGACTTTGATACCCGGTTATATGAATAATTTTAATACCGGGCAGGTGGTTTTTCGGCCTATTGTTGGTGAAGCGCCAACGCTGGCATTGTTGATGGCATGGAAGAAGGGCGAGCTAAAGCCCGCCCTGCAGCAATTCATCGAACTGGCACAACGCCAGAGGATAGAGTAAAGCGCTATTTCACGAGAACGGTAATCGTGGCTGTACCGCTAAATTTACCTGGGGCTGGCGTTCCACCGAGGAGATTGATCGGCCATGCCTCCAGGCTGATGACCCCCCGGCCGGAAGGATGGATACCGATTAACCCATTTGTGAACGGGATATTGATGTGGGTGTCGTCGATACGAGCCATTCTCACGCCGATGTCCGGGGTATTATCGGCCTCCCGGCGGCGGGCGACTAACGTGTACTGATCAAGCACATCATCGCCATCAATCCTCATTTCCATCTTATTGTTGATGCTTGATGTATCGCCACAGTCGTAGACAATATCAAAATTGACTGGTGTATAGCCGTCCGGCATCTCATTACGGGTAGTGAAACGGCTGGTGTTGATATAACCGAGATCGACCTGAATGACGTCGCCCTGGTTGATTTTACAGTCCTGAGGCACGGTGATGCTCCCCTGGATGTGCAGCTCGGCGATATTTCCCAGGCTGTTCATTGACGGAGGAGAGGTCGTCGTGCTCCATCCGGCCCGTACGGAGGCGATTTGGGTATCTGGAATCACCAGTTCACCTAAGAAGGGTTTGGTGACGTACAGCGTAAAACGGGTACGTGCGCCAATCGTCACCGGCGCGGCGCGATTCTCCGCCGGATCGTCGGTACACACGCTGCCTTTGGTGTTGTTTATTTCATACGAGCCGCTTTCTCTCAATGGGTCACGGTTTGTCGGTAAGACGGCTGTGGCGCCGGGAATATCGTCAACTTCGGTTTTAATATCCAGATTATCATTCAGATGGTAAAAGCCGCTGAGTTGACCGATTTTGGGTAGCGCGCTGGTGACCGTATAGAACAGCGCCACTTTGCTACCCGCGCCACAGTCGCAATCAATTTGATAGGCACCGCCCGAGAGCGGTGTCGGCAGCTCCAGCGAGGTTCCGGCGACGTTCTGGGCTTGTGTCCAGTCGCTGGAAACATCGGCGTTAAAGCGACCTGCTGCGGCGCAGGACCCGTTCTCCGCGTAGACCGGGGCGATAGATAGCGCCAGCAGCGCGGCGGCAATCCCATTTTTCATCCACGAATTCTTTATTGACATAGTGCGTTCCCATTTTGTATTGCGGCGCTGCGAGCGGCATCTTCCTGCAGGCTGAAGGTAAACTGGCACTGTTGATCAGGCTGATTGCCCCAGCGCACGGACCACCTCTGCGGCTGATTGTTCACGCCGGTGATATACAGCACGCCGCCTTCATCGACGATGCTTTGCTGCGTCTGGCTGCTGGCTACTGCGCCGAAGGGCAACGCATTCCCTCGCGCATCGGTGAGTTTCAACAGCACGCGGTAGCCGGTCTGGGCAATAAAGTGCGCCGTTACGGCGGCACCGCGATTAGGCACCACGGTACGCACGGTTTCGGTCACATCGACATTATCCGGCATCATAGTGGTATCGAGAGAGATAGCATTTTCCTGATACGCGGTCAGATAGGGGATAATGGCATAGCCAAAATAGTCGGTGGCGATGCCCGGATAGTTTTTCACCCGGATACCTGCCGCGCCGTTGGCGTCAATCAGCGCAAAGGCATTACCCAGCGGCTGCGACAGCGTCACGCCGTGGGGATGGGCGACAATACCGCCGGAGAGGCCGTAGCTCATCTGTTGGCTATTGCTGCTGTGGTCGTAGCCCGCATTCATGGTGCCATAGGCAGAGCGATAGCTGCCGTACAGGCTGCTGCTATCACCGCCGCCGCCTTCGCTTTGCCGCTGTTTGAGGCTATAGCTCAGTCGACGGTCTTCCAGCAGCGAGCCGTTGATACCCACTTCGTGCTGTGTGGCGCGATCGCGTTGATCGGTGGTGCGCCAGGTTGCCCGCGCATGCGACAGCCAGCGATCCAGCGGTACGCTCAGGCTGAGCGACAGCGTGCGATCGTTGTCGCTGTCCTGCGAATCGGTGAACTGGCCGCTGAGGTTATAGCTCACGCCCCATAGATTGCCGTTCAGGCCGATGGACAGGTTTTTATCCTGCCCCCCGCGATCCCAGTACTTCTGCTGCGAGCCGGAGGCGTAGAAGCTGATACCAGAAAACAGCGACTGGCTGACGGTGAACTGAGCTTCGTTGCGCAGGCGGTCGTCGGCGCTGATGTCCTTCTGGTTGGCGTCGGAGAAGTTGAAATAACCGCTGCTGGTGTAGTGATAGTAGCTTAGTGACACGCTGGTGCCGCTTTCCGGTAGATCTTTGATGTACTGGGTACGCCAGCTGTAGCCGTGATAGTTTTCATCGTTATCAAGCTGGGTATTCGCACGGCTGACATCCATTGATACCGCCCCAAGTTCGCCGAGCGTAGAGCCGAGACCCAGCGCCAGCGCCCGATAGTCCTGCGAGGCATTCAGGCCACCGTACAGGGTCAACACGTTGTTCAGGCCATAGCTGGCGGTGCTTTCAAGGAACTCCGGCTCGTTGCTGTCCTGAGAGCTGGCGGCGCGAAAGCGCCCGGCGGTGGCGCTGTATTTGAGATATCCCGGCCTCTGCATCTGCGGTAGCGCGGAGAACGGCTGGACGAAGTGTCGTACGCTACCGTCGGCCTCTTCGATAGTGACGTCTAAATCGCCGCTGAAGGAAGAGGGGTAGAGGTCGTTGATTTCAAAAGCGCCGGCTGGGACATTGCTTTGATACAGGGTGTAGCCGTTTTGCCGTACCGTGACGATAGCGCTGGAGTTGGCGATACCGCGAATGGTCGGCGCAAAGCCGCGCTGACTGTTGGGCAGCATGGTTTCATCGGAGTACAGCCGCATGCCGGTAAACTGATAGCTGGTGAATACCGTGCCTTCCGTTGCGCTCTCGCCCATTACCAGCTGCGATTTCAGACTTTTGATATCCCGCTGCAACCAGCTATTAATGCTCTCCCAGCGTGTGTCGTTATCGTTGTGCGTCCAGGTAGAATAATTGCGCAGCCGCCAGGGGCCGATATTGGCGCCGTTTTGCATATTCAGATACTGGCGCTGGGTGTTATCGCTATCGTATTGGTTCTGCGAGCCGCTAAAGGCGTAGTTGGTAAACAGCACCGGCATACCGTCGTCCCAGCGGGAGGGGTCAATATAGCCGCGGGCGTCGCGGTACAATGCAATCTGCGGCACGCTGAGATTCAGCCGGCTGTGGTTGAAGTCGAACTGAGAGACGCTGCCGGGGATGGCCTGCGCCAGATTGGCAATTATCGTACGGTTGTCCTGCTCCGCAAGCTGCGGATAGTTGTCGATCTTAAAGCCTAACTCACGTAGCTGCCCAAGGGTGAACTGAGGAATCAGCTGGTGATCTTTACCGGCGATGAACGGCAGCGTACGTTGTACCGTTTTCTTTTTATTAATATAAATATCAACAATATATTCACCAGGGAGCTGGGCGTTATTCTGAGAAAATACGTTGAGATCCACTGCCCGCTGGCCACTTTTCTCCGTTTCCAGCAGCGCCGGGTCAAAATAGAGATCGCTGGCCCAGGCCTGGCATGCGCTCAGGCATCCGCTGACAATCGCGCAATGTATCCAGACAGAGAGCCGTTTCGTGGTTAATAAATGCGGTGTTAATTGCACCATTTCGCTTGTCATTCCTTGAGAGCTATTATCGTGTGGTCAACGTGGGGTAAGGCTATTGCAGCGTTCGGGTTTCCGTTTTGGTGGCCCCGCCGTAGTCGTTAATGGCTGCCCACTGCACCGTTTTCCCTGCAGAAGCGGGAACCTCGATCTGTTTATGCTCGCCGGGAGCGATATAGTCGATTTTACTGGTGAGATCGGTTTTCCCGAGCGCAATACCGGCAAAGACGACGTGATAAGCCGATGGGTTATAGATGTCTAACTTATTATTGCTATATTTATATTCGAGAGATTTATAGGCATCGTAAGGTTTACCCGTTAAATTGGCTGGCCGATAGAACAGTTTGATACGCGTTTTAAATACCAGGGTCAGCATATTATTATCGCTGTCGGCAGACTGGCTTTTTGCCGGGATCGCGCGGACGTTAATAAAGAAAAGTGATTCTTTGTTATTAATGATTTTTTCAGATGATTTAATTATTCGTAGTGATGAATCGCTGCCCGAATCCAGACGAAATAGCGGTGGCGTAATAATAAAAGGACCACGCGCCGTTCCTTGCGCATTATCGACCCACGACTGTAATAAATAGGGCAGGTTCTCGCTGCGGTTAGCCACCGGCAGGGCGGCCTCTTTTTTCCCGGCATCGTAGATGACGCGAGTTCTCTCTAGCACAATTCCACCCGCGAGGCACTGGCTGACCCAGCCGCCAAGCAGCATCGATAATACGAGAATAGTGTGTTTTTTCATCACAGTCATCCTTAACCAGACGTCAGAAAACGTCTCTTTCCGTCCTTGCTGGAAGAAAAGAGACGACGTTCGGGAATTAGCGGTAGTCTATGGTGACATCCACGTTGGCGTTGGCTTCCCCAGGGGTGATCAGTGATGAGTCAACGGTGGAGACGTAATAGGCTTGCAGCCCTACGGTAGTGGTGCCATTGGCGTCCGGGGTAAAACTAACTTTCGGCGTGGTGAGCTTATTCAGCGACATTTGCTTGCCGTCGCTGGCTCTGTCGATACGGATACCCACGCCTGTTGCGGCGGTATCCAGGCCGCTAACGGCGACCAGAGCGTCGTGATCGGGCGCAGTCACGGTGCTGCCTGTGCGCGTTTCCAGCCACAGCTGGAACGAGTTGTCCGTTGTACCATCAACGTGTTTCCACGTGGTGGTTGGGCAATTTTTTAACGGAATATCAACCGTAATCGCCGGGGAGCGGTCGCCAATTTCTTTAAACTGCGCGGCGGCGTAGTGACCCAGTTCCACCTTGATGACGTCGCCATTAGAAAACTCACAGGTGCTGGTTAGAATTTCACCCGTAAATTCAATGGTGCCATCTGTCGCCCATGCGCTTCCCGCAGAAAGTGCTATCAGGCTAACTGCTATAGATTTTGTAATTTTGTTCATTAAATTCCCTCTTATCCGATAAACCTATTGACAATTAAATTTATGAAAACATACAGGTTAAAATTAATTGCGGGGCGATGGTATTCGATATTCGTGCATAAGCAAGTTAAGGCGTGATGTTTTCAGATTATATTTATTAAAAATAAGAAAATTAACTGTCATTGTATTAAATAATATTAAATTAGTGAGGGGTGAAATATTATAATAACGAATGTTTTTGCTAAGTATTATACTCGTGATGATATTAAGCCCTTGATATTTAGTTGCGTGTTTTTTAGCTAATTTTTCCCTTCCTTGCATTCCTGTTTACTCATCCCATTACATCTTCTGCTGTAAAATTGTACAGGTGTAAATGATTGTGGATTCGGATAGCCAACAGTGTTGGTTAAAAGTGATGTTTGTCACAATTATCTGGTAAATGTGAACAGTAGTACTCTTCAGAATGCGGCTTGTGTCATTAGACTAGGGCTTCTAAAACGGGAGGACCCATGGCTTTGCATTCCACGCGCTGGCTGGCGCTCGGTTATTTCACCTACTTCTTTAGCTACGGTATTTTTCTGCCTTTCTGGAGCGTCTGGCTCGAAGGGCTGGGGCTGACGCCGGAAACCATCGGTTTACTGCTGGGCGCGGGGCTGATTGCCCGTTTTCTCGGCAGTTTGCTGATTGCGCCGCGCGTAAGCGATCCCTCTCGTCTGATCTCCGCTTTACGTATTCTGGCGCTGTTGACGCTGGTGTTTGCGCTGGCCTTCTGGGCGGGCACCAACGTGGCGTGGCTGATGGTGGTGATGGTCGGCTTTAACCTGTTTTTCTCGCCGCTGGTGCCGTTGACCGACGCGCTGGCCAACACCTGGCAAAAACAGATAACCATGGACTACGGTCGGGTAAGACTGTGGGGATCCGTTGCCTTTGTGATTGGCTCCGCGCTGACCGGCAAGCTGGTGAGCCTGTTTGACTATCGGGTGATCCTGGTCCTGCTGTCGCTTGGCGTCGCGTCGATGCTATTGGGGATGATGATCCGCCCGAGCGTGCAGCCAGCGGGGGAAAACCGTCAGCAGGAGAGCGCGGGATGGCCCGCCTGGCGTGCGTTGATAACCCAAAGCTGGCGTTTTCTGGCCTGTGTGAGTTTGTTGCAAGGTGCGCATGCCGCTTATTACGGGTTCAGCGCCATCTATTGGCAGTCTGCCGGATATTCCGCTTCGGCGGTGGGCTATTTGTGGTCATTAGGCGTGGTGGCGGAAGTGATTATTTTTGCGCTCAGTCACAAGCTATTCCGCCGCTTTAGCGCGCGCGATTTGCTGCTGCTTTCCGCCGTTTGCGGCGTGGCACGTTGGGGGTTGATGGGCTGGAGCACTGAGCTACCGTGGCTGATCGTGGTGCAAATCCTCCATTGCGGAACCTTTACCGTCTGCCACCTGGCGGCAATGCGCTATATCGCGACGCGCCAGGGCAGCGAAGTGATACGTTTGCAGGCGGTGTATTCTGCGGTGGCGATGGGCGGCAGCATCGCCATCATGACCGTATTCGCAGGCTACCTGTACCAGAATCTGGGCAACGGTGTATTCTGGGTGATGGCGCTGGTGGCGCTACCGGCAATCTTTCTGCGCCCGAAGGTGGTGGCGCAGCCTGCAACGTTATGATTCGAGGATTTTGCGGATCTGCTGCTGCTGATGCGGCGTAAGTGCCAGATCCGCATGAATCAACGGCGGTGAAAACAGCGGCAGCGGCGTGGTATACGGCGTAATAATCAACGTGACTCCGCGCGGCGTACCCTGTTTTTGAAAGTCCTGCATCGGCATATGTTTTACGTTGAGCGGCAGCAGCGTCAGTTCGCGCAGCTGTTGCTCAATATGCGCTTCAAGTTGTTCATTGTTGCCGGTCAGCAGGATAATCTGCTTCTCGTGCAAATCCTTCTCCTGCATCAGCCAGGCACCGAAAATAACGGCGACCAGCCCGATCTCTTCTTCTGAAAACTGCACATCGTACTCCGCTTCGAAGCCATGTATCGCCTCGCGGGTAGTACGAACCAGACGGGGATAAAGTCGGCTGAACTCCTCCGGCAGCGTGTTATCTATGCCAATGGCAAACACGCTGCGGTTAAGCGCCTGGGCAAGGTGAATATACAGCTGATCGTTCAGTCCTTGCTCATCGCTGAAACGCACATTGCCATACTCGCGAAAACGCAGCACCAGCCGTGCAATAGCAAGGCGCAGGCGACGATCCTGCTGGTGGTTATCGCGCACGGGGTCGGGGATACGGAGCATTGAGAACAGCAACGCCATAAACAGCGATTCGCCCGGCGGCGCACTCTGCATGACGTGGCGCTGCCAGTGGCGGCCAATTTCCTCAGCGAGCGGATACTCTGCGCAGGATTGCGCCCAGCGTTGCTGGAGCGGATTAAATTCCGGGGTGACTCCCGCGTGATGCTGTAGCAGACAATACTGTAAATACAGGCGCAGGAACTGGATGTCACGGTACTCAAACGGCTTCTGCAAGCGCCGGGAGCACAGATTAATGAGCGCATGCAGATTGGTGTCGTCATACAGCGAACGCGCGATACCTTGTTGTTTTAGCGCCATTTTTAATGCGGGTGTGAAATGCTGGGCGATAAAAGTCGGGCAGATCCGCAGACCGCGGCGCAGCCACTGCAACAGACACAGGCGCTGATTTAGCGGGGTCCCTTCGATCGTATAGCCGCCATTCAGCGCGGTGGTAATCGCGAGCCGGTGATAGCGCTGGATTTCGAGTCCTGCGCCAATAATATCTTCCTCAACAGTGGCATCATCAACGCCATTTAGGCGACTGAAGGTTTGAGCTGTAGCGATTTGCCCTGGCAGGAAAAGCGTCAGCAGCACCTGGCAACGGCGCTGGGGAGCGGAAAGTACAGATGGTGGAGCAAGCGTTGACATCATCTGTAGGATCTCCCGTAAGTATGTTTGATAAGAATAGCTAAAGTTTGCTCATAGATTTGGAGAATGGAATGCTTTCCACCAGGAATGCTGGAGAGCGTCACAGAATTTTTAACGTGCGGAACAGATAGCAGGAGTGGAACGCAGCGCGTTAACTGGCTTTTTCACTGTTTTATCTTCTATTGAGACATAAAAAAAACCCGCCTGAGGGTGACGGGTTGAGAAGACGAGTGGAAATGCGCGGTCTGGTGTTACTGCTCGCGGCTCAGCGTTAATCCCACATCACCGCCGGGATGTACAGACAATAGCGTCTCTTTTGAGTAACCGCTTTCGCTCATCAGACAGGCGCAGGCGGCGTCAAAGATAGCCAGGACCAGTAAAATTGAGGTGGTGGCCAACATGTTCAACGGGTCGGCCTCACGCTGGACGCCGGTGGAAATCACCAGCCTTGACGCTTTAGCAATGGCTGAGTCGGCGTTTTCAGTCACGCTCAGGATGGGCACATTTCTCGCAGCCAGCCCGGGCAGCAGTCGGGTGAGTTCATCCGAATTTCCCCCGCGTGATAGCATAATGACCAGGTCGTCGGCGCGTAAAAAACCGAGATCGCCATGCGCCGCATCCGTCGCGTTGAGGTAAATCGCCGGACGTTCCACGCAGGCGAGCATGTGCGCAACTTTACGCGCCGCAATACCGGATGTACCGACGCCAGTGACGACGATTTTCCCCTGGCAACCGCGCAGCTCCGCCATTAGCGACTGCCAGACAGGTTCAGTCAGATGTTGTCCCAGACCTGCGAGGGCATCGCTATAGAGCTGAAATACGCCGGTGGCCTGAGACCAGGAGTCACTCATGCGTCCTCCTGCATCAGTTGGCGGTATTTCATATGATCCTGATACATCTCGTGGAATACCCGATATTTGCGATCGTAGTACTGCTTAATGCGATTGGTCTGCGGGGTGACCGTTTTACCAATCCGGCTCATTGCCGACATCGCTTCCGGGAACGTGTCGAACACGCCTGCAGCGATAGTCCCCATCATGGCGCCGCCCAGCAGCATGGCTTCGCTCTCTTCAGGCAGCAGCATGGCGCAACCGGTGGCGTTGGCATGCTCCTGAACGAAGATCGGGTTTTTCGTCCCGCCGCCGCTGGCCATAATCGTATCGATGGTGTAGCCGCTTTGGTTCATCGTTTCAATGATATGGCGCGTTCCCAGCGCAATGGCCTGGATGGTTGCGAGGTACTGGAGCGCCATATCTTCCGGCGTGCGGGACAGCTTCAGTCCGGTGATTGCTCCCGTGAGCGTGGGGTTAGCGCGCGGCGAGCGGTTGCCGTGGAAATAGGGCAGGATGTGCATGTCACGGGTCAAAAAGGCGATATCTTCCGGCTCACCAGCCATTTTGCGCAGCAGCGCATTCAGCACTTCATAAATGGTTTGCCCCTGAGACTTAGCCTGCGTCAGCAGGGTTTCGTAACACGGATGCGACTGAATAACGTGGTCGATTAACGCCCCGGTTGCTGATTGTCCGCCTTCATTGAGCCAGTATTCCGGCAGTACGGCTGAGTAGTAAGGGCCCCAGACGCCGCCGATAAAACGCGGCTCTTTGGAAATTGCCATGTGTCCGGTGGAGGTGCCACCAATTAGCGCGACACGACGGTCAAAATCCGCCACCTCGCCGGAAACACCGCTTGCGCCGAGCGTACCGAGTGTGCCGGCGTGGGCATCGATTATCGAGACGCTGACTGCGGTCCCCGGAATCAGTCCCATTTCGCTGGCGGCGCGCGCGGACAGCCCGTGACCGAGCGGTTCGCCCATGGTTTTCACGTAGCGACCAATTTTGGCAGCATCATGTTCCAGCAGGTCTTCCAGCCCAATCTGGCGGAAATAGCTGGCATCCCATTTGTCTTCATGGCCCATATAGGTCCATTTACACACTGTCGAACACAATGATCGTGTGTCATCGCCTGTTGCGCGCCAGGTCAGGAAATCAGGCAGATCAAAGTAGTAACCCGCATTGGCCCAGGTATTGGGCATATGCTGCTTCAGCCACAGCAGCTTGGGCGTTTGCATTTCCGGGGAGATAATGCCGCCAACGTAGTCCAGCACCCGATGATGCAGGGCGTTAATGCGTTCAGCCTGGGTAATGGCGCGGTGATCCATCCACACAATGATGTTCTGTTCGCTGCGCCCGGACGGGCTGATGGTCAGCGGTTTACCTTCTTTATCCAGCACCACCAGTGAGCAGGTAGCGTCAAAGCCCAGACCTTTCACCTGGATTGGGTTGATATCCGACTGGTTAATCGCATCGCGAACCGCGTTACACACCGCCTGCCAGATGTTATCGGAAGACTGCTCAACAAAATCGGCCTGCGGGCGGTAAATCTCGATAGCCCGACTGGCCTGGCCGACCATTCTGCCGTTGAGATCAAACACGCCGGCACGGGCGCTTCCGGTTCCGACATCCACACCAATAAAGTAACTTGCCATAATTTTTTCTCCTGAAATCAGGCTTTACGATTCTGTAATGCGATAAAGAGGATCAGCACCGCGCCCCACAGGGCCATCGTCAGATAGCTGCTGACCCCCAGCAAGTTAAGGCCGCTTTCCAGCATTTGCAGCACAATCAGCGCCAGTACCAGGCCGATAATGCGCCCGAAACCGCCATCCGGGTTGATGCCGCCGAGGACGGAGGCAAGGATGGTGACCAGCAGGTATGACTCACCGTATCCGGCTTTTGCCGAGTTGAATTTTGCCATCATCAGAATGGCGGCGACCCAGCCGAGCAGGGCAGAAATCACGTACACGGAAATTTGTACCCGGACGGTATTTACGCCGCTGTAGCGGGTAGCCTGTTCATTGGAACCCACGAGATACAGACTGCGCCCAAGCGTGGTGTGCTCCAGCAGTACCCACAGCAGGATTGCCACCAGGAAAAAGAGCAGCAGCGCTACCGGAATACCGGCAATCGTGGCGTTACCAAGATATTGAATGGCGGTCGGGAAACCGGAAATCACTGTCCCATTGGAAAGCAGAATATTCAGCCCGGAGATAAGCGTCATCGTGCCGAGCGTGGCGAGAATCGGCGAAACCCCGACCCAGGCAATCAGCGCGCCGTTGAGCGTACCGATTGCGACCGCCACGGCAGCGCCTGCCAGCAGCGCCAGCACCAGAAACAGCGGGTTATCCGGATGGGTGACGATAATCGCCGCCATTACCAGCGAGCAGGCATTCGCTCCTGCAATTATCGACAGGTTTATGCCGCCGGTCAGCATGGTCATGCCCATCCCGAGGGCCAGCATGCCAAGGATCGGCAGTTGCGAGCCAATCGACTGGAAGTTAGCGACGCTGAAAAAACGGCTGCCGAGCAGGGCCGAGAAGACCAGGGCGACGACCACAATAATGACGCATTGCAGACGAATGATGGCATCACCGGGTAAAAATCTGGCGATTGTTTTCATCTCAAAGCTCCCTTGCCAGTTTGCGTTTTTCGTTCCAGGCCGTGGCGCTAATGCTGACCAGGATAATGGCGCCGCTGAACACGGTGTGCCAGTAAGAGGAGACGCTGAGCAGCGTCAGGCCATTTTGTAAGAAGGCCAGCAGAACCACGCCGAGCAGTGTTCCGGTTAATGTGCCGCGTCCGCCGCTCATGCTGGTTCCGCCGAGCACGACCGCCGCCAGCACCGTCAACTCAAAGCCGAGCAGCGAATTGGGCGCAACTGACTGGGTGATTTGCGCCTGAACCACGGCGGCAACGCCTGCCAGAATGCCCATGTAGCCATACACGTAGAAATGCAGCTTCAGCAGATTCAGCCCCAGGCGCGAGGCCGCATCACGATTACCGCCCATGGCGTAAACCTGACGGCCAAGACGGGTATAGTTCATCAGCACGGCGGTAAAGATGATCACAGCCGCCAGGCACAGCAGAGGCAGTGTCAAGCCGTAGTCGTAGCCATCCGCCGCGGTGAACGAGAACCAATTGATGCCGTTCATAAACCAGTCCGGAAAGCCGTACAGCCAGGTGCCTTTGGTGGCGTACACCAGCAGACCGTAGTAAACGTTCAACGTGGCGATGGTAATGATGATGGCCGGAACGCGCAGCCAGTAGACCAGGAAGCCATTAATAAGTCCAAGCAACAGGCCCACCGCAATCGCGATGATTAACGCCAGCGCGAAGTTGCCGCCGTGGCCGATAACCCAACTGGCCATCGCATACTGGGCTATCGCGGTCATCGCCGGAAATGAGATGTCGATCCCGCCGGAAATCAGTACCACAAACAGCCCGCAGGCAAGGATGCCGAGAATCGCATAGCTGGTAGCCACATCCGTCAGGTTCCCCAAAGACAAGAACTCATCGGTGCTGATGCTCAGCCCAACGGCAAGGGCCACAACCAGCAGGCCCAGCCAAAATTCATGTTGCCCGATTAAACGGGAGAGATGCATCTTATTCATTGATTACCTCGACCACTTCAGCAATCTCCTCTTCACGGCACTGATGAGGATTAAATTCCGCCACCAGCCTGCCGCGACGCATCACCAGCACGCGGTGGCTGTTGTAATACGCTTCCGGGATTTCATCGCAAATCATCAGCACCGCCATACCCTGTTCCGCCAGATCGCGGGCTATCTGGTAAATACCCTCTTTGTTGGCGATATCTACGCCTACGGTAGGGGAGTCGAGGATCAGGATGCGGGGATTAGTCGCCACCCATTTGGCAATGGCGATACGCTGGGCATTACCGCCGGAAAGGGTTTTAACCGGCAGGTGTGGATCGGACACTTTGATATTCAGCTCGCGGATCAAGTCGGCGACCAGCTTTTGCGCTTTACGATGATCGAGCAGGCCGCTGCCAGTATGCAGTTGATCAAACACCGTGACGATGGTGTTGTCGTAGATCGACTGCTCCATGATCAGCCCCTGCGTCAGGCGATCTTCTGAGACGTAGCCGATCCCATGTTTGATGGCATCATGGTTATTGCGAAGAGTGACCGGCTGGCCGTTAATGCGAATCTCACCGCTTTCTGGGTGCGTCATGCCAAACAGGCTCAGACAAAGTTCGGTGCGTCCGGCGCCCAGCAGCCCCACAATGGAGACAATCTCGCCGCCGTGCAGCGACAGATTAATGTTTTGGTATTTGCCTCTGCGGCTGAGGTTGCGCAGCTCCAGCAGGGGCTCTTGCTCAATAGCGGGTCTTTCCGGCAGCGGGCTATAGTGGAAGCGTTGTCCGGTCATCAGGAAAGCCAGCTCGTGGCTGTCGAGTTCGCTGGCAGGATAAGTGCCCACCAGTTTGCCGTCGCGCATCACGCTGATGCGGTCAGCCACTTCCATCACTTCATCCAGACGGTGGCTGACAAACACTACACAAATTCCGGCAGCTTTTAGTTCGTTAACGACCCGTAGCAGGCCATTAACCTCCTGACGGGTTAGTGAGGCGGTAGGCTCGTCCATAATCACCAGACGCGCATCGGCGGCAATCGCCCGGCAAATGGCGACCAGTTGTCGGTCGGCAATCGAGAGTTTTTCAACCTTTTTATCGGGATCGATGTTCACACCGATGCGCTTCATGGCTGCCAGCGCCTGCTGCTTCATGGCGCCACGACGTACCCAGATATCGCCACCGGGCAGATAGCGGTTGACCGCGATATTCTCCGCGACGCTAAAGTTAGGGAACAACGACAGGTCCTGGTAAATAACCTGAATGCCATAATGGGAAGAGAGCTGCGGCGTCAGGTGATGGAACAATTTGCCATCGAGTAAAATCTGCGCGCCTTTTTCCGGATGATAAACTCCGGAGATCACTTTAATAATGGTACTTTTACCACAGCCGTTTTGACCCGCCAGACAGTGAACTTCGCCTTTTCTCAGCGTCAGATTCACGTTATCCAGCGCCAGCACGCCCGGGAATTGTTTGCTGATATTCTCAAGAGTGATAAATGCGGTGGTGTCTGCCATGGACAATACCCCTGCGAGCGCCCGGATGGACGCTGAGTGTTAGTTTGGTTGATAGCGCCGGCCAGACGGCCGGCGTTAAGGTTCCCTGGTGTTGGCTAAAGCCTTAGAAACCAAGTGATTGTGCGTTGTCTTTGGTGACTTCGAGGATCTTGTTAAAGCGGATCACTTTCTTCTCCGTGTCGATATCGGCTTTCCCTAAACCATCGATACTCAGGTCGGCGTTAACTTCTTTGCCCTGCAACAGCTGATCGGCAACCGTTACCAGCGCGTAGCCCGCGTCTTTTGGATCCCACAGCAGCGCTTTTTTGATATCACCGCGCATCAGGTAAGGTGCAGCCTGTGCTGGCATTGCGATCCCGACAACGGCGATTTTATCTTTGGCGCGTTTTTTCTGCACAGCCTGACCCGCACCGATTGGACCCAGCGAGCCGAAACCGATAATGCCTTTCATCTGCGGATAAGTTTTCATGAGGTCCAGCGTCGTGGCGTAGGATTTATCGATGCTTTCCGCAACCGGCAGACGTGAAGTGACCTCAAACATTTCCGGATATTTTTCTTTCTGGTACTTAATTGCATAATCCGCCCACGCGTTATGCAGCGGCACCGTCAGTGAACCGACATAGATGGCGTAACCCCCTTTGCCGCCCATATTTTTTGCTAACTCATCGACGTTGGCCTGCGCGTATTTTTCACTATCGATGGTTTCGATATCCCATTGGCCAATTTGCTCATCCGGGGATTCGTGCGTCAGAACGACAATGCCTTTATCGCGCGCTTTTTTCAGTACTGGCTCAAGGACCTTGGCGTCATTCGGTACCACGATGATGGCATTGACGTTTTTGGCGATCAGATCCTCAATCACTTTGACCTGCTGTGCCGGATCCGGCGTGGAAGGCCCGGTCTGGTAAGCATTCACATCCAGTTTTTTTGCTGCTTCATTAACACCGGTTTCCATCCGGTTGAACCACGGAATCCCGGTGACTTTGGCAACCACAGCAATTTCATATTTTTCCGCCGCAAAGGACGTGCCGGACAACATGCATGCAGAAACCAGGGTTGCACTGAGTAATGCGAGTTTGAATTTCATAGTTGTACCTTTCGTAGGGGGCAGGACATGTCACGGCGTGAAGTTAACAACGAATGGAAGAGGGAATGAATCAGAAGTTTGGTGAATGTGATCTATGCCCATTATTGTAATTTTATGGGAAATAAACGGTTAAATATTGGTTAAATTTGCACGGAAATACACTCAGGGATTTAAATTCAGTGTTAATAAAACATTAAAATGAAACCATAAATTAACAAATTGTTATCATTTTACTTAAGTTGTGGCGACGAAAAGGTATTTGGGAGGATGTTGCTGAAGAAGAAATTGTTGAAATTGAGAACTGAATCGATACCGGAAAAGGAGGCTCAACATTTTTTCGTTCAATGGTATCCTCAGCACACTTTCGCCAAACACGGCATCATTATTTGTGGCGGTGTAGATTTTTCTCGTGGAGAACTCATGCAAGGCGTTAAACGTATCATTATGACGTTGTTTCTCGCGATCCTGTCCTTTGGCGCAGGTGCGCATCCCCACAGCTTTATCCATTTGAAAACCGAGATAGTGAGCGAGAATGAGCAGTTCGTCGCGCTAAAAATGCGCTGGACGATGGATGAAATCACCTCGGCAGATCTGCTTTACGATGCGGGAAATGCCAAACCTGGTGATGAGATCTGGAAAAAACTGGCGGCAGAAGTGATGGCCAACGTCCTCGGGCAGCACTATTTCACCGAAGTGTGGCACGACGGGAAAAAGGTAAAGTTCAAAAACAGGCCGACGGAATATGGCATGGAGCGTGAAGAACATCAGGCAGTGCTGACGTTCGTGTTGCCGCTGGCGGAAGCTCAGCCGCTGAGCGGTCAAAAATATACCATTTCAACCTTCGACCCCACCTACTACGTTGATATGAGCTATGACAAAGACAGCGATGCCTGGCTGGCGCAGGCCATAAGTCAGCAATGCCGTATTTCAGTACATACGCCGACGCCGAATGAACAAATGCTGAGCTTTGCGCAGTCGCTGGATAAAGAAGACGCACCGCCGGAGGATATGGAATTGGGTAAACAGTTTGCACAGACGGTGACGCTGCAATGTCCGTAGTTTATCAACAACGCGCCGCCAGACGCCGCTGGCTCACGCTATGGCCGCTGGCGGTGTTTTTACTGCTGGCTGCAGTCGGCATACTGTGGCTATGGCAGGCCTGGCCGCAGGTGATGATGAAAAGTGTCGTCTGGCAGCGCGACGTTAACCAGCAGATGAGCGGTTTGCTGAAAGCCGTTGCCGCCAATCCGGCCCAGGCCGGGGGATCGCTGCTGCTGTTTAGTTTTCTCTATGGTGTGCTGCATGCGTTGGGACCAGGACATGGAAAAGTCGTCATTACCACCTGGCTGGCAACGCATCCCTCGAAGCTGAGGTCGAGTATTGGCCTGACGCTGGCCTCATCTTTATTACAGGGACTGGTCGCCATCGGGCTGGTGGTTGTGGTGCTCACCATTTTGCAGTTGCCTGCACGACAGCTACATATGAGTAGTTTCTGGCTGGAGAAAGGGAGTTATGCGCTGGTTGGCGTGTTGGGCGTTTTATTGTGCGTCCGTGCGCTGAAGAAATTGCGCCAGTTGCTGCGTCGCCCGAAATTTACCGCCTTCACGCCGCACCATGTGCATCACGAGGGCTGTGGCTGTGGGCATCAGCATTTGCCTGATCCTGAACAGTTGCAAAGCGGTGATGACTGGCGCGCCCGGCTGATGATCGTTTTGTCTATGGGAATGCGGCCATGCTCCGGGGCAATTATGGTTTTACTGTTTAGCAAAGTGGTTGGCGTTTTTAGCTGGGGCATGGCGTCGGCGCTGGCGATGGCGGCAGGAACCTCTTTGACGATTACGTCACTGGCTTTGCTGGTACACAGTTTCCGCTCGCTGGCGGTGAGACTTAGCGGACATAAAGCGCCGGTGCTGTGGCGACAGATTGGCTGGACGACGCTGGCATTAGCCGGTGGTGCGGTGCTGATTGCTGCTGCGGTAGTGATGTGGGTGAGCGCGGTGCCGGTGGGGCGAGGGATTAGACCGTTTTAATCAAAGCCGGATGGCGCTACGCCTTATCCGGCCTGTATCAACACGTGGCCCGGTAAGCATGACACCACCGGGCTGTACTGAATTAACGCTTCAGCGCGTCGCTCAGTTCGTCACGCATGTTAGCCAGCATGGCTTTCACTACGCGCGGATTACCTGCAACGATGTTGCCAGTCGCCATGTAGTTATGACCGCCGGTGAAGTCGCAAACCAGTGCGCCTGCTTCACGAGCAATCAGCTCACCTGCGGCGAAATCCCATGGTTTCAGACCGATTTCGAAGTAACCGTCAACGCGTGCAGCGGCAACGTAAGCCAGATCCAGCGCAGCAGAACCTGTGCGGCGGAAGTCAGCGCACTCGGTAAACATCTTGCCAAGAATTTTCATGTAAGACGTGGCGTGCTGTTTCGCTTTGAACGGGAAACCGGTGGCGATGATGGTGCCGTCCAGATCGCGTGCGGTGCTGCCACGCAGACGGTAGCCGTTCAGCTGTGCGCCCTGGCCGCGGGTTGCGGTGAACAGTTCGTTACGCATTGGATCGTAAACAACGGCGACTTCAGTACGGCCTTTAATGCGTACTGCGATGGAAACCGCGAAGTGCGGCAGACGTTTTACGAAGTTGGTGGTGCCATCCAGTGGATCGATAACCCATTGAACATCCTGATCTTCACCAACATGCTCACCGCTTTCTTCGGTGATGATGGTGTGCTGTGGGTAAGATTTGCGAATTGTTTCGATAATAATCGCTTCGGCGGCTTTATCGACGTTAGTCACGAAATCATTGCTGCCTTTCTGGCTGGTTTCTACAGAGTCTGGCGTTTCGTAGTGTTTGGCAATTACATTACCCGCCTTGCGCGCTGCGCGCACGGCGATGGTCAGCATCGGATGCATCGGTCTCTCTCACTGGATGTTAAAGAACGGGAAAACGGCGCAGAGTATAGCAGCGAGTTCGGAATATGTCTTCGTTTTATGATAATATGCCCGAATAATCTTTAGCCGAAGAAATACAATGCTGCAAAATATTCGAATCGTGCTGGTGGAAACCTCTCACACTGGCAACATGGGCTCTGTGGCCCGCGCAATGAAAACCATGGGTTTAACTAATCTGTGGCTGGTAAATCCACTGGTTAAACCGGACTCCCAGGCCATCGCCCTGGCGGCAGGTGCCAGCGATGTGATCGGCAGCGCGCAGATCGTCGATACTCTCGATGAAGCGCTGGCGGGTTGCAGCCTGGTGGTGGGTACCAGCGCGCGCTCCCGTACGCTGCCGTGGCCAATGCTGGATCCGCGTGAATGCGGTTTAAAAAGCGTCTCTGAAGCAACGAACTCGCCGGTGGCGCTGGTGTTTGGACGTGAACGCGTTGGCCTGACCAACGAAGAGCTGCAGAAGTGCCATTATCACGTCGCCATTGCCGCGAACCCAGAATACAGCTCGCTCAACCTGGCGATGGCGGTGCAGGTCATCTCTTATGAAGTTCGCATGGCCTGGCTGGCAACGCAGGAAAGCGACAAGACCGCAGAATACGAAGAAGCTGAGTATCCGCTGGTCGATGATTTAGAGCGTTTTTACGGTCATCTGGAACAAACGCTACTGTCGACCGGGTTTATCCGCGAAGGACATCCGGGGCAGGTGATGAACAAGCTGCGCCGTCTGTTCACTCGTGCGCGTCCTGAGAGCCAGGAGCTGAACATTTTGCGCGGAATTTTAGCTTCTATAGAGCAGCAGAATAAAGGCAAGTAAGCGTCTTGATGCCGGATGGCTGCACGATTTCCAGGCCGGATTAGCGAAGCGCCATCCGGTAAATGAAAATGGCACTGAAGGTTAAATACCTGACTAAATTAGTCAAGTAAATAGTTGACTGATTTAGTCGGGAATGTCAGACTTGCCCCTGCTATGCAATACCCCCATTTTACAATAAAAAACCCCGGGCAGGGGCGAGTTTGAGGCTAAGTAAGACATGAGACTGACATCAAAAGGGCGTTATGCCGTGACCGCAATGTTGGACGTTGCGCTCAACTCCGAAACGGGCCCGGTACCGTTGGCTGATATTTCTGAACGTCAGGGAATTTCCCTGTCATATCTGGAGCAGCTGTTTTCCCGTTTGCGTAAAAACGGTCTGGTTTCCAGCGTACGTGGACCAGGCGGCGGGTATCTGCTGGGTAAAGATGCCGGCAGCATCGCAGTAGGTGAAGTGATTAGCGCTGTTGACGAGTCTGTAGACGCGACCCGTTGCCAGGGCAAAGGCGGTTGTCAGGGCGGCGATAAATGCCTGACCCACGCGCTGTGGCGCGATCTGAGCGATCGTCTGACCGGTTTCCTCAACAACATTACGTTGGGCGAACTGGTGAATAATCAGGAAGTCCTGGATGTGTCTGGTCGCCAGCACACACATGACGCTCCACGCAGCACCCGCACGCAAGACGCTATCGACGTCAAACTGCGTGCCTAATAAAAATTACGCAATATCTTCTGGTTGCATCAAGGCCGCCAGAAAGATGAAGCGTAAAAAGTATTTCAGAATCAGGCCGGGGTGCCAG
Organism: Citrobacter sp. RHBSTW-00986; assembly: GCF_013783065.1. NCBI lineage: Bacteria > Pseudomonadati > Pseudomonadota > Gammaproteobacteria > Enterobacterales > Enterobacteriaceae > Citrobacter > Citrobacter sp. RHBSTW-00986. The sequence continues at coordinate 1,390,724 of NZ_CP056200.1, forward strand.
ACGCCCCGTTAACTCGGTCGTACATCCAGCCGGTTGCCTGATTCCTTGCATTGAAGCGATGTACGGAGTTTATAGAGCAATGAAATTACCGATCTATCTCGACTACTCCGCAACCACGCCGGTGGACCCGCGTGTTGCCGAGAAAATGATGCAGTGTCTGACCCTGGACGGAAACTTTGGTAACCCAGCTTCCCGTTCACACCGTTTCGGCTGGCAAGCTGAAGAGGCGGTAGATATCGCCCGCAATCAGATCGCTGATCTGGTCGGTGCCGATCCGCGTGAAATCGTCTTTACTTCCGGTGCGACGGAATCCGATAACCTGGCGATTAAAGGTGCAGCCAACTTTTATCAGAAAAAAGGCAAGCACATCATCACCAGCAAAACCGAACACAAAGCCGTGCTGGACACCTGCCGTCAGCTGGAGCGCGAAGGGTTTGAAGTGACCTACCTCGCCCCGCAGCGTAACGGCATTATCGACCTGAAAGAACTTGAAGCGGCAATGCGTGACGACACCATTCTGGTCTCCATCATGCACGTTAACAACGAAATCGGCGTGGTACAGGATATCGCAACCATCGGCGAAATGTGCCGTGCCCGCGGTATCATCTATCACGTTGATGCGACTCAGAGCGTGGGCAAACTGCCTATCGATCTGAGCCAACTTAAAGTTGATCTGATGTCCTTCTCTGGCCACAAAATTTATGGCCCGAAAGGTATCGGCGCGCTGTACGTTCGTCGTAAACCGCGTATTCGTATTGAAGCGCAGATGCACGGCGGCGGTCACGAGCGCGGTATGCGTTCCGGTACGCTGCCTGTGCACCAAATCGTTGGGATGGGTGAAGCTTACCGTATCGCCAAAGAAGAGATGGAAACCGAGATGGCGCGCCTGCGCACTCTGCGTAACCGTCTGTGGAACGGCGTGAAAGATATGGAAGAGGTGTACCTCAATGGTGACCTCGAGCAGGGCGCGCCGAACATTCTCAACGTCAGCTTCAACTTTGTTGAAGGCGAGTCGCTGATTATGGCGCTGAAAGACCTGGCTGTATCCTCCGGTTCTGCATGTACCTCTGCAAGCCTGGAGCCATCCTACGTGCTGCGCGCGCTGGGGATGACCGACGAGCTGGCACACAGCTCAATTCGTTTCTCTTTAGGTCGTTTTACTACCGAAGAAGAGATTGACTACGCCATCAATCTGGTTCGCAACTCCATCGGCCGCCTGCGCGACCTTTCCCCGCTGTGGGAAATGTTCAAACAGGGCGTGGATTTGAACAGTATTGAATGGTCACATCACTAATCGGTACCGATAAGGAGAATTCATCATGGCTTATAGCGAAAAAGTAATCGATCATTACGAGAATCCACGTAACGTGGGCTCTTTTGACAACAGCGACGAGAACGTGGGCAGCGGCATGGTGGGTGCACCGGCCTGTGGCGACGTGATGAAGTTGCAGATCAAAGTCAACAATGAGGGTATCATTGAAGACGCGCGTTTCAAGACTTACGGCTGCGGTTCCGCTATTGCCTCCAGCTCTCTGGTTACCGAATGGGTAAAAGGGAAATCTCTGGACGAAGCACAGGCGATCAAAAATACCGATATCGCCGACGAGCTTGAACTGCCACCAGTGAAAATTCACTGCTCTATTCTGGCTGAAGACGCGATTAAAGCCGCGATTGCGGATTACAAAAGCAAACGTGAAGCAAAATAATTAAGAGTTGAGGTTTTATTATGTCGATTACCTTAAGCGACAGTGCAGCAGCGCGTGTAAATACCTTCCTGGCAAACCGCGGTAAAGGGTTTGGTCTGCGTCTGGGCGTGAGAACCTCCGGCTGCTCAGGTATGGCTTATGTACTGGAATTTGTTGACGAGCCGGCGGCTGAAGATACCGTGTTTGAAGACAAAGGCGTAAAAGTCGTGATCGACGGTAAGAGCCTGCAATTCCTCGACGGTACGCAGTTAGACTTCGTCAAAGAAGGTCTGAACGAAGGGTTTAAGTTCACTAACCCGAACGTGAAAGACGAATGTGGATGCGGCGAAAGCTTCCACGTGTAACGCGCTTACTGATAACCCCACCGTGGTCGCCTGCGCGTGGGGTTTGTTTTACCTGACTCTCTGGTTTTGCCTCATCGAACAACAGAGAATCGATGCCCTGAGAATGTTATGGACTACTTCACCCTCTTTGGCTTACCGGCCCGTTATCAGCTCGATACTCAGGCGCTGAGCCTACGTTTTCAGGATCTGCAACGTCAGTATCATCCTGATAAATTCGCCAGCGGTTCTCAGGCGGAACAACTTGCTGCGGTTTCGCAGTCCGCCACTATCAACCAGGCCTGGCAAACGCTGCGTCATCCTTTGATGCGCGCCGAATACTTGTTGTCTTTACACGGCTTTGATATCCGCAGCGAGCAGCACACGGTGCGCGATACCGCGTTTCTGATGGAACAGCTGGAGCTGCGCGAAGAGCTGGACGAGATTGAACAGGCAAAAGACAATCAACGGCTGGATGCGTTTATGCAACGCGTCAGCGAAATGTACAACGTTCGCCATCAACTGATGGTGGAACAGCTGGATAGCGAGACGTGGGACGCAGCGGCAGATACCGTGCGTAAGCTGCGTTTTCTCGATAAACTGCGAAGCAGTGCAGAACAACTCGAAGAAAAACTGCTCGATTTTTAATTTCCGGAAGCGAAAATGGCCTTATTACAAATTAGTGAGCCTGGTCTGAGCGCCGCGCCGCACCAGCGTCGTCTGGCGGTCGGTATCGATTTAGGCACCACCAACTCCCTGGTTGCGACCGTACGCAGCGGCCAGGCCGAAACGCTGGCAGATCATGAAGGTCGCCACCTGTTGCCGTCAGTGGTTCACTATCAGCAACAGGGCTACTCGGTCGGTTACGATGCCCGCGCCAATGCAGCGCAGGATACGGCAAACACCGTCAGCTCGGTAAAACGCATGATGGGCCGCTCTCTGGCGGATATCCAGGCGCGTTACCCACATCTGCCTTATTCATTCCAGGCGAGCGAAAACGGCCTGCCGATGATTGAAACCGCTGCCGGTTTGCTTAATCCGGTGCGCGTATCCGCTGACATTCTGAAAGCGCTGGCCGCGCGGGCAACCGAATCGTTGTCCGGCGAACTGGATGGCGTAGTGATCACCGTTCCGGCTTACTTTGACGATGCACAGCGTCAGGGGACGAAAGACGCCGCGCGTCTGGCGGGCCTGCACGTATTGCGTCTGCTGAACGAACCGACCGCTGCGGCGATCGCTTATGGCCTGGATTCCGGTCAGGAAGGCGTGATCGCGGTCTATGACCTTGGCGGCGGTACTTTTGATATTTCTATTCTGCGCCTGAGTCGCGGCGTGTTCGAAGTGTTGGCGACCGGTGGTGATTCCGCGCTGGGCGGCGACGATTTTGACCATCTGCTGGCCGACTATATTCGCGAGCAGGCGGGCGTTGCCGATCGCAGCGATAACCGCGTACAGCGCGAGCTGCTGGATGCCGCGATTGCAGCGAAAATCGCACTCAGCGACGCCGATTCTGTGACGGTTAACGTGGCGGGATGGCAGGGTGAAATCACCCGTGAAACCTTTAATGAACTCATTTCCGCACTGGTTAAACGTACGCTGCTGGCCTGCCGCCGTGCGCTGAAAGATGCGGGCGTTGAGCCGCAGGATGTGCTGGAAGTGGTAATGGTCGGTGGTTCAACGCGCGTGCCGCTGGTACGTGAACGCGTCGGTGAATTCTTTGGCCGTACGCCGCTGACCTCTATCGACCCGGACAAAGTGGTCGCTATCGGTGCGGCAATCCAGGCGGATATTCTGGTCGGGAATAAACCGGACAGCGAAATGCTGCTGCTGGACGTTATCCCGCTGTCTCTGGGACTGGAAACCATGGGCGGTCTGGTGGAGAAAGTGATCCCGCGTAACACCACTATCCCGGTGGCGCGCGCGCAGGACTTCACCACGTTTAAAGATGGCCAAACCGCGATGTCCATTCACGTGATGCAAGGCGAGCGTGAGTTGGTGCAGGACTGTCGTTCACTGGCGCGTTTTGCGCTGCGCGGTATCCCGGCGTTGCCGGCAGGCGGCGCGCATATCCGCGTGACCTTCCAGGTCGATGCTGATGGGCTGCTGAGCGTCACCGCTATGGAGAAATCCACCGGCGTTGAGTCCTCGATTCAGGTCAAACCGTCCTACGGTCTGACCGACAGTGAAATCGCCTCCATGATTCAGGATTCGATGAGTTTTGCCGAGCAGGACGTTAAAGCTCGTATGCTGGCAGAACAGAAAGTCGAAGCGGCACGCGTACTGGAGAGTTTATCCGGTGCGCTGAACGCTGATGCCGCGCTGTTAAGCGCCGCAGAACGTCAGGCTATCGACACCGCCGCCGCGCACTTGAGCGAGGTAGCACAGGGTGACGATGTTGACGCGATAGAACAAGCCATTAAAAACTTAGACAAACAAACCCAGGAATTCGCCGCTCGCCGTATGGACAAATCCGTCCGTAGCGCGTTGAAAGGCCATTCCGTGGACGAGGTTTAATATGCCAAAGATTGTTATTTTGCCTCATCAGGATCTCTGTCCCGATGGCGCAGTTCTGGAAGCTGAGACCGGCGAAACCATTCTCGACGTTGCCCTGCGTAACGGTATCGAGATTGAACACGCCTGTGAAAAATCCTGTGCCTGCACGACCTGCCACTGCATCGTACGTGAAGGTTTTGATTCTTTGCCGGAAAGCACAGAAGAAGAAGACGACATGCTGGATAAAGCCTGGGGACTGGAGCCGGAGAGCCGTTTAAGCTGTCAGGCACGGGTAACCGAGGACGATTTAGTGGTCGAAATCCCACGTTACACAATCAATCATGCACGTGAGCATTAACAGAGGGTAGTATGGGACTGAAGTGGACCGATAGCCGCGAAATCGGCGAGGCGCTGTACGACGCGTTCCCCGATCTCGATCCCAAGACCGTTCGTTTCACCGATCTGCATCAATGGATCTGTGACCTGGAAGAGTTCGATGATGATCCACAGGCATCGAACGAAAAAATCCTTGAGGCCATTTTACTGGTCTGGCTGGACGAAGCCGAATAAGTCAACGGGCTGCCCACGGGTGGCCCGTTTTCCTGTATGCGCGAAATAAGGATAAATAAAATGACAGAAGCCATGAAAATTACGCTTTCCACGCAACCCGCTGACGCTCGCTGGGGTGAAAAGGCGACATACAGCATTAATAATGACGGTATTACCCTGCACCTGAACGGAAAAGATGATCTCAGCCTTATCCAGCGCGCCGCGCGTAAAATTGACGGCCTGGGTATTAAACATGTCCAACTGGATGGTGAAGGCTGGGATACCGAACGTAGCTGGGCGTTCTGGCAGGGTTACAAAGGACCAAAAGGCACCCGCAAAGTTGAGTGGGCCGCTCTGGACGAGGCGCAGCGCAAAGAGCTGGATAACCGTCTGAAGATTATTGACTGGGTGCGCGATACCATTAACGCACCTGCAGAAGAGCTGGGCCCGGAACAGCTGGCGCAACGCGCGGTAGACCTGCTGTGCGGCGTGGCCTGCGACAACGTCTCGTACCGTATCACCAAAGGTGAAGATCTGCGCGAGCAGAACTACATGGGGCTGCATACCGTAGGTCGAGGCTCTGAACGTCCGCCGGTGCTGCTGGCGCTCGATTACAACCCGACTGGCGACAAAGAAGCTCCAGTTTATGCCTGCCTGGTTGGCAAGGGAATTACCTTTGACTCCGGCGGATACAGCATCAAGCAAAGCGCATTTATGGACTCAATGAAGTCCGATATGGGCGGTGCGGCAACGGTCACCGGCGCGCTGGCGTTTGCCATCACCCGTGGCCTGAACAAGCGTGTGAAGCTGTATCTGTGCTGCGCGGATAACCTGATCAGCGGCAACGCCTTTAAGCTTGGCGATATCATTCACTATCGCAACGGTAAAAAAGTTGAAGTGATGAATACCGATGCTGAAGGGCGTCTGGTACTGGCCGATGGCCTGATCGATGCCAGCGCGCAAAAACCTGAATTGATCATTGATGCTGCCACGCTGACCGGCGCGGCGAAAACCGCACTGGGCAACGATTACCACGCGCTGTTTAGCTTTGATGACCAACTGGCCGCGCGTTTGTTGGCAAGTGCGGCGCAAGAAAACGAGCCGTTCTGGCGTTTGCCATTGGCAGAGTTCCACCGTAGTCAACTGCCGTCAAATTTTGCTGAGCTGAATAATACCGGCAGTGCGGCCTACCCAGCGGGTGCAAGCACTGCGGCGGGCTTCCTGTCCCATTTCGTGGAAAATTACCAGCAAGGCTGGCTGCACATCGATTGCTCTGCAACCTATCGCAAAGCGCCGGTTGAGCAGTGGTCTGCGGGCGCAACTGGTCTGGGTGTGCGCACCATCGCGAATCTGCTGACCGCATAATTCATGACTGTATTGCCGGATGGCGCTAAGCTTATCCGGCTTACATGTATTCATCCAATTTGTGATACTTATGTCCGAAACAAAAAATGAATTAGAAACGTTGCTGGAGCAAGCAGCGACAGAGCCTGCGCATCGTCCGGCATTTTTCCGTACATTACTGGAATCCACCGTCTGGGTGCCGGGTACTGCCGCAGAAGGCGAGGCGGTGGTTGAAGACAGCGCCCTCGACCTTCAACACTGGGAAAAAGAAGACGGCACGACCGTGATCCCGTTCTTCACCTCCCTGGAAGCCCTGCAACAGGCGGTTGAAGATGAGCAAGCATTTGTCGTTATGCCGGTGCGTACGCTATTTGAAATGACGCTTGGCGAAACGCTCTTTCTCAACGCTAAACTGCCGACCGGCAAAGAGTTTATGCCGCGTGAAATCAGCCTGCTGATGGGGGAAGAGAGTAATCCGCTAAGCACCCAGGAAGTACTGGAAGGTGGTGAATCGCTGATCCTTTCTGAAGTCGCCGAACCTCCGGCGCAGATGATTGACTCACTGACCACGCTGTTTAAAACCATTAAGCCGGTAAAACGCGCATTTCTCTGCTCAATCAAAGAAAGTGCGGAAGCCCAGCCGAATCTGCTGATTGGTATTGAAGCTGAAGGTGATATTGAAGAGATCATCCATGCTGCGGGTAGCGTCGCGACCGATACGTTGCCGGGTGATGAACCCATTGATATCTGCCAGGTGAAGAAAGGTGAGAAGGGCGTGAGTCACTTTATCACTGAGCACATCGCACCGTTCTACGAACGCCGCTGGGGCGGTTTCCTGCGCGACTTCAAACAGAACCGGATTATCTGAGGCATTCGGGGTGAGCGCTCACCCCGTTGCTTCCAGCAGCAACAAATCCATGAGTAGCACCAGATTCGATTCAAAAGAGGTCACTCCGGCGGCCTCAGCGGCAAAGTGTACCGCTTCGTCATATAGCGCAAAGTGCAAATCCGCCATGCCCGCTAGCGAATTGGCCGACGCACGGGTAAAGGCCACAATCGTCATGCCAACGTTTTGCGCAATCCTGACTTTATCAATAACCTGTTCCGTTTCGCCGCTGCGTGACACCGCGACGAATACCTGATAGCGGGCGGCATTACTGAGAAAGATGTTCCGGCTGTCTCCTGGCCCGGAAATAAAAGCGGTCTTACCGAGAACCTGCAATTTTTTGGTCAGATACTCCGCAAACAGATAGGAAAATCCGGCGCCATACAGAAAGAAACTCTCCTTTTGCCGTAATAAATCAACAAAATGGCGACGTTTTTCCTGGGTATTCCATTGAAAAGTAAGCTGATAGTTGGCAATGAAACGGCTAAGCATCGCCGGTAACTCGCCGCTCTCCGCGACCTGCGCTGCGATGTGCGGCGTATCGGAGAGCAACTGTTTGCAGTGCCATATAAACTCGCTGAAACCGCTGAAGCCCAGTTTCTGACACAACCGCATAATGGTGGCCGTGGAAACAAAAGTCGCCTGGGCCAGCTCACGTACCGTGATGTTACCTACCAGCAGCGGATGCTGTGTCAGGTGCGCCAGCACACGGTACTCTGCGCGGGTAAGCGGTTCTCCGCGCGTCAGCAGAGAGGCAAGCCGGTTGTCCATGATCAGGCCGGTTTCACTTGCCGGGCAGGAAGGGAGAAATATGGGATAGTCATTGGGCCTCCGTTTTCATCAATTCGCGGAATTGTCGGTGTTTTCATCCACACCGACAAGTCTTCCGCACCAGACTTTAGCGCAATTCCCCCTCCTGCCAGGCTTTTTTCAGCGCTGGCCAGTAGTCCCGGTTAGCCTCGATCATCTCATCAAGGAGGGTTTTGGCATGTACCATGGTTGGCACCGTCCGGTTCAGCGTGAAAGCCTGTAGCGCCTTCTCGTAGCTGCCTTCAATGGCGGCCTCAACCAGCAGTTGCTCTGAGGCCAGCTGTTGCATCAGCAGCGTCTGGTGAAACAACGGTACTGCCCCCATGCGAACCGGTTCCGCTCCCTGTGAAGTGATGTACGCAGGTACTTCGACCATCGCGTCATAGGGCAGATTGGCAATCGCACCTTTGTTTTCAACAATCACCAGGTGACGCTGGCGTAAATCAAAAGCCAGGCTACAGGCGACATCAACGATAAACGCGCCGTGAACTCCGACGTGAAACGCATCGGGCAAAATCCCCGTGCTCTGGTATTCCTGAGCCGCGGCGAATAATTTCTTCTCACGCCCCTCCATCACTTCGTTGGCCCGGGTGTGGTCTGGATCCTGATGGGCCACGATCTGTTCCGACATCAGGTAATACTGTAAATACGGATTCGGCAGATATTCCGGGAAGTTGTCCATGATCGGCTTGATGTTACGCCATGTTTTGACCCATGAAGGATCGGCATGCTGCGGATCCGTTTGTGCGGCATCTTCTGTCAGCAGGCCGAATTTAGCGATATGCCGCCGTAACGCCGGGAGCTGGTCTTCGCCATCAACCCGCACGCGGGTAAACCAGCCAAAGTGGTTAAGGCCGAAGTAGTCCACCTCCAGCTTATGACGGTCAACGCCCAGAATCGCACCCATGTTACGCATTGCAGCGACCGGCATATCACAAATGTTGAGAACCCGCGCGTTCGGGCGTAAGCGACGTACCCCCTCTGCCACAATCGCCGCCGGATTGGCGTAATTGACAATCCACGCCGCTTTATCGGCAAAACGTTCGACCAGATCGATTAGTTCCACCATCGGCAGAATGGTGCGTAGCCCGTAGGCTAAACCACCGGGGCCGCAGGTCTCCTGGCCGACGACGCCGTGTTTTAACGGGATTTTTTCGTCCAGCTCGCGCATTTTGTACTGGCCTACGCGCATCTGCGAGAAAATAAAATGCGCCCCGCGAAAGGCCGTTTGCGCATCGCGGGTTACGGTAAATTTAATTGACTGGCTGTGATCGCGGATCACTTTTTCAACCACCGGTGCAATGGTGCTTTGACGTGCTTAGTCAATGTCATACAGACGAATTTCAGCCAGCGGAAAATCGGCAAGACGCACCATCAGACTTTTGACAATCCCGGGCGTATAAGTGCTTCCACCGCCAGCAATGGATAAAATAAAAGGGGGGTAAACATGATTGGCTCCTTCAGAGAAACGCCTCTACGGCTTCTCGCATTTTCTTAACGTGCAGTCCGTAGACCACCTGAACGTTATTACCTTGTTTAATGACGCCTTTCGCGCCGGTCGCTTTGAGCTGCGGCTCGTTGATGATGGCGATATCTTTCACGGTGACGCGCAGACGGGTGTAACAGTTATCAACCACTTCAATATTGGCGCGACCGCCCAGCCCGGCAATAATGGCTTCGCCAGAATCATCGCGGCCTTTTGCCTGATAATCTTTTTTGCTGTACAAACGTGTCTCCCGCGCGTCCTCCTCACGACCTGGCGTTTTCATATCGAAATAGCGGATAAGAAAGCGAAAGATGACGAAGTAGAGAACGAACATCATCATCCCGACCGCGATGTACATCGGCCAGTTAGCCTTTTCGACGCCCAGCGGCAGGTTGTAGAGAATGAAGTCAATGACGCCGTTGGCGCCGATGGCGTGAACATCCAGCAGAGAAAACAGCATCATGCCGATGCCGGTCAGCACCGCGTGTACCACAAACAGCAGCGGAGCGACAAACAGGAAGGAAAACTCAATGGGCTCGGTGACGCCGACCAGTAATGAGGTCAGCGCGGCGGGGAGCAGAATGGCCTTCGCGGCAGCCCTGCGTTGTGGCGTGGCCGTCATATACATAGCCAGCGCGGCGGCAGGCAGGCCAAACATTTTACTGATGCCGCGAGCGTCCCACACCACCGTATTGCTGAGCTGTGCCACTGTCGGACAGGCCATCTCGGCGAAATAGATGTTGCGCGCTCCCTGATACACATTACCGCAAACCTCGGCAGTGCCGCCCAGTTCGGTATACAGAAACGGCGTGTAAACCAGGTGGTGTAGTCCGGTCGGCACCAGAATGCGTTCAAGAAAACCGTAAATAGCGACGCCGTAAGGTCCAGCGTCTTTAATGGTCAACGCCATGGTACTGATGCCATGCTGAGCGAAAGGCCACAGTTCGCTCATCGCTACGCCGAGAAGCATTGAGGTGGGCAGAATAATGATGGCGACGAAACAGTGGCCTGAGTAAATCGCCATCGCACCGCTGAACTGCACGCCGGAATAGCGGTTATAGAGATAACCTGCCACGACGCCCAGCAAAATCCCGGCAAAAACGCCCATCTCCAGCACCTGCACGCCAAGCACCATACTCTGACCCGCACCGCGCATCTGATCCGTCGCAACCAGATCGCCGCGTAGCTGAAGCGTGACGTTCATCGCGTTGATAAAAACAATAAAAGCGACAAGACCTGTCAAGGCCAATGGGAATGCCGACGGCGAAAACCAGCGCCAGATTTGCCAGTACAGATACGGCGGATTTCGCAATTAACTGACCACTGTTTTGTAAAATGGGATGAGCGAGAAAAGGCAAATATTGCGCAAGATTGCCATTGCTAAGGACGTTACCGAAGGCAATGAACAAGCCCACGATCGGGAGAATGAGCACCGGACCATAGAGCGATTTGCCAAAATTTTGTAGGGCATTGACAGCTCTTTTCATCATGTTCTCTCTTATATGAACCGCACATCAGAGTGCGAAAACAGGACAAAGTTAGCAGCGTCAAAGGGGAGAATTCCAGCTATCTGGTTGTTTTAAAAACAAATGACGCATAACGTTACATGTAACGTTATGCGTTGTGAGCGGGGTAACAGCAGGGGGAGGGTTAAGCAGAGGGATTATGGGCGGCCGGTTCTACCGGTAAATCGTTACGCGCGCCCCATTCGCTCCATGCGCCGTCATACAATGCGACGTTAGAAACGCCCAGCGTGGCTAGCGCCAGCACAACCACTGCCGCCGTAACGCCTGAGCCGCAGCTGGCGATAATGGGACGGTCAAAGCTTACGCCGTGGCTGAAGAAAATAGCATCCAGTTCGTCGGTAGTTTTCAGTTCACCGTCACGAACCAGCTCTGTCCACGGTACGTTAAGCGCACCAGGCACATGGCCACGCTTGAGGCCCGGACGCGGCTCGTCAACTTCGGCATTAAAACGCGCAGCCGGTCGGGCATCGACGATCTGCGCCGTTTTTTCATGACTGGCCAGCAGTACGTCGGTAACGCGCACAACCGCTTCAGGCGTAAATGCCACGTTAAATTCACCTTCCGGTAAATCCTCATTTCCTTCTTGGAGCATTAGCTCATCGCGCTGCCAGCCAGCCAGACCGCCCGCCAGAATGGAGACATTCTCGACACCAAATGTCCGCAGCATCCACCATGCGCGTGGTGCGGAAAACAGGTTGCCATCATCGTAGACAACCAGGTGTTTATCCTGATGAACGCCCAATTCGCGCATCGCTACGGCAAAGGCTTCCGGTCGCGGCATCATATGCGGTAGCGGTGACGTATGGTCGGAAAGCGCTTCAATATCAAAAAAGACTGCGCCAGGAATATGGCCCGCGCGATACTCCTCGCCAACATCGCGATCTTCCTGTCCTGGAGGTGCCATCCGGGCATCAAGAATTTGTATTTCCGGGTCGTCAATGTGTTCGGCAAGCCAGTCGGCAGCGACAAAAAAGGCGGTGGTCATAGGCATCTCCATTTTTACCAGGTTTTGGCAAATTGTCGGATGTTTAGTGCAATGCGACAAGTAAAAGAGGCTGATTTGTCAGGCGAATCCACATTAATCACGAAAAAATAGGACAACGTAGAACAGTTACTGGCTTCCACAGCCGAAAATCTGACGCATAATAGTTGTTCTACGTAGCTAACGGGCCACTACGGCCAGGGATGAAAAATGAAACATTTACGCGTAGCGGCCTGTATGCTGATGCTGGCACTGGTTGGGTGCGATAATAATAACGAAAAATCACCGACGGCTGCGAAGCCTGATGTGCCTGCACCGCAGACTGCGCCAGCAAAAGATAAGGCCCAATTACAAAAGCTGATTCAGCAAAGCCAGGGCAAGTCGCTGACGTTGCTTGATGCCTCCGAGGTCCAGCTCGATGGCGCGGCAACGCTCGTTTTAACCTTTTCCATTCCCCTCGATCCGGAACAAGATTTTTCTCGCGTAGTGCACGTTGTTGATAAAAAAAGCGGCAAAGTGGATGGTGCCTGGGAGTTGGCGCCAAATCTAAAAGAGCTACGCTTACGCCATCTCGAACCTAATCGGGAACTGGTGGTTACCATTGAGCGTGATTTGCTGGCGCTGAATAAAGCGACGTTCGCTATCGATTATGAAAAAAACATTACCACCCGCGACGTCCAGCCAAGCGTAGGGTTCGCTAGTCGCGGCTCGCTGCTGCCGGGAAAAGTGATTGAAGGGTTACCGGTGATGGCCCTTAACGTTAATAGCGTGGATGTGAACTTCTTTCGCGTGAAGCCTGAATCGCTCGGTGCGTTTGTCAGCCAGTGGGAATACCGTAATTCGTTGTCAAACTGGGAGTCAGACAATCTGCTGAAAATGGCGGAGCTGGTTTATACCGGACGCTTTGACCTCAATCCTGAGCGTAACACCCGAGAGAAGCTGCTACTGCCACTGAGCGATATCAAGCCGTTGCAGCAAGCAGGCGTTTACATTGCGGTGATGAATCAGGCCGGACACTATAACTACAGCAATGCTGCTACGCTGTTTACGCTCAGTGACATTGGTGTCTCTGCGCACCGTTACCACAATCAACTGGATGTTTTTACGCAGAGTCTGGAAAACGGCGCTGCGCAGCAGGGTATTGAGGTCACGTTACTCAACGAAAAAGGGCAGGCGCTGGCGCAGGCTACCAGCGACGCGCAGGGTCACGTCAAGCTGGAAACCGATAAAGACGCGGCCTTATTGCTGGCCCGCAAAGACGGGCAAACCACGCTGCTGGACCTGAAGCTCCCGGCGTTGGATCTGGCTGAATTTGATATTGCCGGCGCGCCGGGATACAGCAAGCAGTTCTTTATGTTTGGCCCCCGTGACCTCTATCGCCCTGGCGAAACGGTGATCCTCAACGGATTACTGCGAGATAGCGACGGCAAAACGCTGCCTGACCAGCCGGTGAAGCTGGAGGTCGTTAAGCCCGACGGACAGGTGTTACGCTCGGTAGTGAGCCAACCGGAAAACGGTCTGTATCGCTTTAGCTGGCCGCTGGACAGCAGCGCGCCAACCGGCATGTGGCATATTCGTGCCAATACTGGCGACAACCAGTCGCGGATGTGGGATTTCCACGTCGAAGATTTCATGCCTGAGCGGATGGCGCTCAATCTCACCGCCAATAAGATGCCGCTGGCTCCAACTGATGAAGTGAAGTTCTCGGTGGTGGGCTACTACCTGTATGGCGCTCCCGCCAACGGCAATGCTCTGCAAGGGCAGCTTTTCCTGCGCCCGTTGCGGGAAGCGGTGCAGGCATTACCGGGGTTCCAGTTTGGTAATATTGCCGAAGAAAATCTTTCTCGCAGCCTCGATGAGGTTCAGTTGACGCTGGATGACCACGGTCGCGGCGAAGTGACTACCAACAGCCAATGGCAGGAGACGCATTCTCCGTTACAGGTGATTCTGCAAGCCAGCCTGCTGGAGTCGGGTGGCCGTCCGGTGACGCGTCGGGTTGAACAAGCCATCTGGCCTGCGGATACGCTGCCAGGTATTCGTCCGCAGTTTGCGGCGAGAGCCGTATATGACTACCGCACCGATACTACCGTCAATCAGCCTGGCGTTGATGAAAACAGCAATGCCGCTTTTGATATTGTGTATGCCGATGCGCAAGGTGAGAAAAAAGCGGTGTCCGGTTTACAGGTGCGTTTGATTCGTGAACGTCGTGATTATTACTGGAACTGGTCTGAAGGCGAGGGCTGGCAATCGCAGTTCGATCAAAAAGATCTGGTTGAGGGTGAGCAGACCCTGGATCTTAAGGCCGATGAAACCGGTAAAGTCAGCTTCCCTGTCGAGTGGGGTGCCTATCGCCTGGAAGTGAAAGCTCCGAATGATGCGGTGAGCAGCGTGCGCTTCTGGGCTGGTTATAGCTGGCAGGATAACAGCGACGGCAGCGGGGCAGTGCGTCCCGATCGCGTGACCCTGAAACTGGATAAACCCGGCTATCGTCCCGGCGATACCATGAAGCTACACATTGCCGCACCCGCTGCAGGCAAAGGTTACGCGATGGTGGAGTCCAGCGAAGGCCCGCTGTGGTGGCAAGAGATAGACGTACCGACGGATGGTCTTGATATCTCCATCCCGGTCGATAAAACCTGGAATCGCCATGATTTGTATCTCAGCGCGCTGGTGGTTCGTCCTGGCGACAAGTCTCGTTCGGCAACGCCAAAACGGGCAGTCGGCTTACTGCATTTGCCGTTAGGCGATGAAAACCGTCGTCTGGCGCTGGCGCTGGAAAGTCCGGCGAAAATGCGTCCAAATCAGCCGTTGACCGTCAAGATTAAAGCCAGCGTTAAAAATGGCGACGTGCCAAAACAGGTTAACGTGCTGGTCTCAGCCGTTGACAGCGGGGTGTTGAACATTACCGATTACGCCACGCCGGATCCGTGGCAGGCGTTTTTCGGGCAAAAACGCTATGGCGCGGATATTTATGATATTTACGGCCAGGTGATCGAAGGGCAAGGACGTCTGGCGGCGCTGCGCTTTGGTGGTGATGGCGATGAGTTAAAACGCGGCGGCAAGCCACCGGTTAATCACGTCAATATTGTGGCGCAACAGGCGCTGCCGGTGACGCTTAACGAGCAGGGCGAAGGTACGGTGACGTTACCAATTGGTGATTTCAACGGCGAGCTGCGGGTAATGGCGCAAGCCTGGACGGCGGATGACTTTGGCAGTAGCGAAAGCAAAGTGATTGTCGCCGCGCCGGTAATTGCTGAACTGAACATGCCGCGCTTTCTGGCGGGGGGGGATACCTCGCGCCTGACGCTGGACGTGACCAACCTGACTGACAAACCGCAAACGCTGATTATTAATCTCGCGGCCAGCGGTTTACTGGAGCTGATGGGGCAAGATCCCGCCCCGGTGAATCTGGCGCCAGGCGTACGGACTACGCTGTTTATTCCGGTGCGTGCGCGGGAGGGCTTTGGCGATGGCGAAATTCAGGCGCAAATTAGCGGTCTGAATCTACCGGGTGAAACGCTGCCTGTTCAGCATAAACAGTGGAAAATTGGCGTGCGACCGGCGTTCCCGGCGCAAACTGTTAATTACGGCGTCGCACTTCAGCCGGGCGCAACCTGGCAGATTCCGGGCGAAGAACTGACGAATTTCTCTCCTGTGACGATGCAGGGACAACTGCTGTTCAGCGGTAAGCCACCGCTGAATCTGGCGCGCTATATCCGTGAACTGAAAGCTTACCCTTACGGTTGCCTCGAGCAAACGGCGAGCGGGTTGTTCCCATCCTTATACACCAATGCCGCGCAGTTGAAGGCGTTAGGTATCGCGGGCGACAGCGATGAAAAACGCCGTGCGGCAGTAGAGATTGGCATCTCTCGTTTACTGCAAATGCAGCGTGATAACGGCGGTTTTGCGCTGTGGGATAAGAACGGGTCGGAAGAGTACTGGCTGACCGCGTATGTGATGGATTTCCTCGTTCGTGCGAATGAACAAGGCTATAGCGTTCCGGCAGAGGTGATTAACCGGGGTAACGAGCGGCTGCTGCGCTATTTGCAGGATCCGGGCATGATGTCGATTCGCTATACCGACGACGCATCAGCAAGCCGGTTTGCCGTACAGGCCTACGCCGCGCTGGTGCTGGCTCGTCAGCAGAAAGCCCCGCTCGGCGCGCTGCGTGAGATCTGGGAGCGTCGTGCACAGGCGGCTTCCGGTTTACCGCTGATGCAACTGGGGATAGCGCTGAAAAACATGGGCGACGCCAACCGCAGTGAACAAGCGTTGACGCTGGCGTTGAATACGCCACGCCGCGATGCGCAGCAGTGGATGGCGGATTACGGCAGTCAGCTACGTGACAACGCGCTGATGCTGGCATTGTTGGAAGAGAACAAGCTTAAACCTGAAGTGCAGAATACGCTGCTGAACACTTTGTCAGAACAGGCCTTTGGGCAGCGCTGGCTCTCTACTCAGGAAAACAATGCGCTGTTCCTTGCCGCGCGTACGTTACAGGACTTGCCTGGCTCGTGGCAGGCGCAAACGTCACTCTCTGAACAGGCGTTAGCCGGGGAGAAATCACAAACGCGTAATCTGGATGCTGACGCGCTGTCTACGCTGAACGTCACCAATACCGGTAATCTGCCGCTGTGGCTGCGTCTGGATGTGAGTGGTTACCCGCAAACCTCGCCGACGCCTGCCAGCAACGTCCTGCACATTGAGCGTCAGATCCTGGGACTCGACGGGAACAGCAAAGCGCTGGATTCTCTGCGCAGCGGCGAGCTGGTACTGGTCTGGCTGGAGGTGAAAGCCAGCCAGAACGTGCCGGATGCGCTGGTGGTTGACTTACTGCCAGCCGGCCTGGAGCTGGAAAACCAGAATCTGGCCAACGGCAGCGCCAGTCTGCAGGACAGCGGCAGCGAGGTAGCGAATTTGCTCAATCAGATGCAGCAGGCGGATATCCAGCACGTTGAGTTCCGTGACGATCGCTTTGTCGCCGCGGTAGCGGTCAACGAAGGGCAGCCGGTGACGCTGGTCTATCTGGCGCGGGCGGTAACGCCGGGGACCTATCAGGTTCCTGTGCCGCAGGTGGAGTCAATGTATGTTCCGCAGTGGCGCGCGACCGGTGCGACAGAGGGGCTTTTGATTGTCAGACCGTAAATGATGCGCGGGTTGGGGAAACGCGGCTGCTGGCTCTGGCTGGCAGCTGTTGCGCTATTGCTGGTAGCGGTGGTTTGGGCGGCAGATAAAATCTGGCCGCTGCCGCTTCACGAAGTCGATCCGGCACGTGTCGTGGTGGCTTACGATGGTACGCCGCTATGGCGCTTCGCCGACGCGGACGGCATCTGGCGTTATCCGGTGACTATTGATGAGGTGTCCCCCCGTTACCTTGAGGCGTTAATCAACTACGAAGACCGCTGGTTCTGGAAACATCCCGGCGTCAATCCGTTTTCAGTGCTGCGCGCGGCATGGCAGGACCTCTCCTCAGGTCGCGTCGTTTCAGGCGGCAGTACGCTCACCATGCAGGTCGCACGATTACTCGATCCCCACCCGCGAACTTTCGGCGGCAAGTTCCGCCAGCTCTGGCGCGCATTGCAGCTGGAATGGCATCTTTCTAAGCGCGACATCCTGACGCTATATCTTAACCGCGCGCCGTTTGGCGGCACGCTGCAGGGCGTGGGGGCGGCGAGCTGGGCCTACCTTGGTAAATCACCCGCACAGTTGAGTTATTCCGATGCCGCGCTGCTGGCCGTGTTGCCGCAGGCACCGAGCCGTCTGCGCCCGGACCGCTGGCCGGACCGCGCTGAAGCGGCGCGCAATAAAGTGCTTGAGCGCATGGCGACGCAGGGCGTTTGGCCTGCCAGACAGGTGCAGGAGTCACGCGAAGAACCGGTCTGGCTGGCGCCCAGACAAATGCCGCAGCTAGCGCCGTTATTCTCGCGCATGATGCTGGGAAAAAGCCGGAGCGATAAAATCGTGACCACCCTTGACGCCGGATTGCAGCGCCAACTGGAAGAGCTGGCGCAAAACTGGAAGGGCCGCTTACCTGCGCGCAGTTCGCTGGCGATGATTGTGGTCGATCACACTGATATGAGCGTGCGTGGCTGGGTGGGGTCGGTAGATATGAATGACGACTCCCGCTTTGGCCATGTGGATATGGTGAATGCGATCCGCTCGCCGGGCTCGGTGCTGAAGCCGTTTATCTATGGTCTGGCGCTGGATGACGGATTAATTCACCCTGCTTCATTGTTGCAGGATGTGCCGCGTCGAACCGGAGATTATCGACCAGGGAATTTTGACAGTGGTTTTCATGGCCCGGTCAGTATGAGCGAAGCGCTGGTGCGCTCGCTGAATTTACCCGCCGTACAGGTACTTGAAGCCTATGGCCCGAAGCGTTTTGCCGCATCGTTACGTAACGTTGGCTTACCGCTGTATCTGCCCGCAGGTGCCGCACCGAATCTGTCGCTGATTTTGGGCGGGGCAGGGGCCAGACTGGAAGACATGGCGGCGGCGTACAGTGCCTTTGCCCGTCAGGGAAAAGCGGGGAAACTGCGCCTGCAGCCAGACGATCCACTGCTGGAACGTCCGTTGATGTCGATAGGCGCGGCGTGGATTATTCGCCGCATTATGGCTGACGAAGCCCAACCGCTGCCGGATAACGCGCTGAGCAGAGTGGTTCCGCTGGCGTGGAAAACGGGTACCAGTTATGGCTATCGCGATGCGTGGGCGATTGGCGTTAACGCCCGTTATGTGATGGGTATCTGGACCGGCAGACCCGACGGTACGCCGGTGGTGGGCCAGTTTGGTTTTGCCAGCGCCGTGCCGTTGCTCAATCAGGTCAACAATCTTTTGCTCTCTCGCGGGGCAAATCAGCCGGAGGATCCGCGCCCTGAATCCGTTAGCCGCGGCGTAGTGTGCTGGCCGGGCGGGCAGTCACTTGCGCCGGGAGACAGCAACTGTCGACGCCGTCTGGCAACCTGGCTGCTGGAGGGCAGCCAGCCGCCCACGTTGTTATTGCCCGAACAGGAGGGGGTGAGTGGCATTCGTTTCCCCGTCTGGCTGGATGATGAAGGCAAACGTGTGGCGGCGGATTGCCCGCAGGCGCGCGAACAAACGTTAATCGTCTGGCCTTTACCGCTGGAGCCATGGCTGCCGGAGTCAGAGCGCCGTGGGGCGAGATTACCGCCGGTTTCTGCCACGTGTCCGCCGCTGGGGCAGGATGCTTCGCTGCCGTTGCAGTTGACAGGGGTTCGTGATGGCGCGATTGTGAAGCGTTTACCCGGCTCTGCGCTGGCCTCATTGCCGGTACAAACCAGCGGTGGGACTGGCGATCGCTGGTGGTTTCTTAACGGTGAACGGCTGGATGAACGCGGACGCCGTCTTACGCTACGGCTGGCGACCAAAGGGGATTATCAACTGCTGGTGATGGATGACGCCGGACAGGTGGCGACGGTGAGATTTTCGTTGCAGTAGACTACCAGGTGATTTTTGTTGCTAAAATTCATCTTATTTTAAAGAAATGTTATCTTCGTCAATAGTCAATTGCCGGGATGCTCTTTATAATCCGCGCCAGGTAAACAACAACAAAACATCTTTTTCAGAGGTAATCATGGCTATTGAACGTACTTTTTCCATCATCAAACCAAACGCGGTGGCAAAAAACGTTATTGGGAGCATCTTTGCGCGCTTTGAAGCAGCAGGGTTCAAAATTGTCGGTACTAAAATGCTGCACCTGACCGTTGAGCAGGCGCGTGGCTTCTATGCTGAGCATGATGGTAAGCCGTTCTTTGACGGTCTGGTTGAATTCATGACCTCCGGTCCGATCGTTGTTTCTGTTCTGGAAAGCGAAAATGCCGTGCAGCGTCACCGTGATCTGCTGGGTGCAACCAACCCGGCGAATGCGCTGGCGGGTACTCTGCGTGCAGACTACGCTGATAGCTTCACCGAGAACGGTACTCACGGTTCCGACTCCGTTGAATCTGCCGCGCGTGAAATCGCCTATTTCTTCGGTGAAGGTGAGGTTTGCCCGCGCACGCGCTAATCTCCTGCGTCTTTCACATCGCATAGTTTTCTATGCTTTCGGGGAGGCTCGAACGTGCCGCTTTCCTGCGATGTGAAATCCTTTGGAGAGGAATTAGCGATTTACATATTATTTTCGCTAATGCTTCGTGCAAACGTGGCATACCTGCGCCAGACTTTGTACAATGCAACGCCCCGGAAGAGCAGAACGCTTGCCGGGGCGTTTCTTTTTAACCCTCCACGGGCCACAACGTGTAACAACGAGGCCGGAAAAAATTATGTCTGAATTAGTTAACACCTCTGAAGTCGTCATTCCTGCGGTTCCAAATAAAAATGGAAAAATCAACCTGCTGGATCTGAACCGTCAGCAAATGCGCGAATTCTTCAAAGATATGGGTGAAAAACCGTTTCGTGCCGATCAGGTCATGAAGTGGATGTACCACTATTGCAGCGACAACTTTGATGACATGACTGACATCAATAAGGTGCTGCGTAACAAGCTGAAAGAAGTGGCTGAAATTCGCGCCCCGGAAGTGGTGGAAGAGCAGCGTTCCTCTGACGGTACGATCAAATGGGCCATCGCGGTTGGCGATCAGCGCGTAGAAACCGTGTATATCCCGGAAGACGATCGCGCGACCCTGTGTGTTTCTTCACAGGTCGGTTGCGCATTAGAGTGTAAATTCTGCTCTACGGCGCAACAGGGCTTTAACCGTAACCTGCGGGTGTCGGAAATCATTGGTCAGGTCTGGCGTGCGGCGAAAATCGTCGGCGCGGTGAAAGCAACGGGCGTGCGTCCTATCACTAACGTAGTGATGATGGGGATGGGCGAGCCGCTGCTCAACCTGACCAACGTGGTGCCAGCGATGGAAATCATGCTGGATGACTTCGGTTTTGGGCTGTCAAAGCGTCGCGTCACGCTCTCCACCTCAGGCGTTGTCCCTGCGCTGGATAAGCTGGGCGATATGATTGATGTCGCGCTGGCGATTTCTCTGCATGCGCCGAACGATGAAATTCGTGACGAAATTGTACCTATCAACAAAAAGTACAATATCGAAACATTCCTTGGCGCGGTTCGTCGTTATCTGGAGAAGTCCAACGCTAACCAGGGTCGTGTGACCATTGAGTATGTGATGTTAGATCACATTAATGATGGTACTGAACACGCGCATCAGTTGGCAGAGCTGCTGAAAGATACGCCGTGTAAGATTAACCTGATCCCGTGGAACCCGTTCCCAGGCGCGCCGTATGGCCGTAGCTCTAACAGCCGTATCGATCGTTTCTCCAAAGTGTTGATGAGCTATGGTTTTACTACCATCGTGCGTAAAACACGTGGCGATGACATCGATGCAGCCTGCGGTCAGCTGGCGGGTGACGTTATCGACCGTACCAAGCGTACTCTGCGTAAGCGTATGCAGGGCGACGCTATCGATATCAAGACCGTTTGATGTTGAGTGCACTACGGTATAATTCATGTACCGTAGTGCAACGTAAGCCAAATGAGGTTCTTTGTTGTTGTTGTCAGGTCAATAATAACGGTGCGTTTTTGTCGACTTTAAGGCAGTATGTAACGGCGCAACAAGCCTTTAGCCCTCAGGTTTACGTTGTTTTGTCTTTGATAGTCTGACCGTTTTATACTGTCTGACGAAGGTTAACTGACCAGATGTTTCGCGGTGTGGGTGAGCATTGTGGCTCGCCGGCATCAGAACCCAAATTTACGCAGCTGTAGCGAATGAATACTGAAGCCACGCACGACAAAAATGAAGCACTATCCACCGGCGTTCGTCTGCGCAATGCCCGTGAACAACTCGGATTCAGCCAGCAGGCAGTCGCGGAGCGACTTTGCCTGAAGGTCTCCACGGTACGTGATATTGAAGAAGATAAGGCACCAGCCGATCTCGCTTCAACATTCCTGCGCGGGTATATCCGTTCTTATGCGCGTCTGGTGCATATTCCTGAAGAAGAACTGTTGCCAGGGCTGGAAAAACAGGCTCCGATTCGCCCAGCCAAAGTCGCACCGATGCAGAGCTTCTCGCTCGGTAAGCGTCGTAAAAAACGCGACGGCTGGTTAATGACCTTTACCTGGCTGGTGCTGTTTGTCGTTGTCGGACTGACGGGAGCCTGGTGGTGGCAGAACCATAAAGCGCAGCAGGAAGAGATCACCACCATGGCCGATCAATCCTCCGCTGAGCTGAATGCCGGTAAAGATGGTGCGCAGAACGTACCGTTAGATACCAACGCCGCAGCGGGCCAGGATACTACCCCGGCTCCAGACGATGGCGCGGTGGCGGACGCAGCGCCTACGCCAGATGTTGCTGCAACCCCGGCACCTGCCGCTGATGCGCAGCAGAATGCCGTTGTGGCACCTTCTCAGGCTAACGTCGATACCGCAACTGCAGCGCCAGCTACCGCGGCGCCGCTGCCAACTGACCAGGCGGGTGTCACTACCCCTGCCGCCGATCCTAACGCACTGGTAATGAACTTTACCGCCGATTGCTGGCTGGAAGTGACCGATGCGACCGGAAAAAAACTGTTCAGTGGTATGCAGCGTAAGGACGGCAATCTGAATCTGACGGGTCAGGCGCCGTACAAACTGAAAATTGGCGCTCCGGCGGCAGTGCAGATTCAGTTCCAGGGTAAACCTGTCGATCTGAGTCGTTTTATCAGAACTAACCAGGTTGCGCGTCTGACCGTTAATGCCGAACAATCACCGGCTCAGTAACAGACGGCAATGCGGGAGATTTTTTAATGCATAACCAGGCTCCAATTCAACGTAGAAAATCGACACGCATTTACGTTGGGAACGTGCCGATCGGCGATGGCGCGCCCATCGCCGTACAGTCTATGACCAATACGCGTACCACCGATGTGGAAGCGACGGTTAATCAGATCAAAGCGCTGGAACGCGTCGGCGCAGATATTGTTCGTGTCTCTGTACCGACAATGGATGCCGCAGAAGCGTTCAAGCTTATCAAACAGCAGGTTAATGTCCCGCTGGTTGCCGATATTCACTTCGACTATCGTATCGCGCTGAAGGTGGCGGAATACGGCGTCGATTGCCTGCGTATCAACCCAGGCAATATCGGTAATGAAGAGCGTATTCGCATGGTAGTGGACTGCGCTCGTGATAAAAATATTCCTATCCGTATCGGCGTCAACGCCGGATCGCTGGAAAAAGATCTGCAGGAAAAATACGGTGAACCGACGCCGCAGGCGCTGCTGGAATCCGCTATGCGCCATGTGGATCACCTCGATCGTCTTAACTTCGATCAATTCAAAGTCAGCGTTAAAGCGTCTGACGTTTTCCTCGCCGTAGAATCCTATCGCCTGCTGGCGAAACAGATCGATCAACCGCTGCATTTGGGGATCACCGAAGCCGGTGGCGCACGCAGTGGGGCGGTAAAATCAGCGATCGGTTTAGGATTGCTGTTGTCCGAAGGGATCGGCGATACGCTGCGTGTCTCTCTGGCGGCGGATCCGGTGGAAGAGATCAAAGTTGGCTTCGATATCCTGAAATCGCTGCGCATTCGTGCGCGCGGGATCAACTTTATCGCCTGCCCAACCTGCTCGCGTCAGGAGTTCGACGTTATCGGTACGGTGAACGCGTTGGAACAACGTCTGGAAGATATCATTACGCCAATGGATGTTTCGATCATCGGCTGCGTGGTGAACGGTCCTGGCGAAGCGCTGGTTTCTACGCTGGGCGTGACGGGCGGTAACAAGAAAAGCGGTCTGTATGAAGACGGCGTGCGTAAGGATCGACTCGATAACGACGATATGATTACGCAGCTTGAAGCCCGCATTCGCGCCAAAGCGAGTATCCTGGACGAAGCGCGTCGTATTGACGTGCAGCAGCTTGAAAAATAACAACGTGATGGGAAGCGGCGTGCTTCCCGTGTATGATTGAACCCGCATGGCGCCCGCATTGTTCGGGTTAGCGCTGAGGGTTCATTTTTATATTCATAAAGAGAATAAACGTGGCAAAAAACATTCAAGCCATTCGCGGCATGAACGATTATCTGCCTGGCGAAACCGCCATCTGGCAGCGCATTGAAGGCACTCTCAAAAACGTGCTCGGCAGCTACGGTTACAGTGAAATCCGCTTGCCGATTGTAGAGCAGACCCCGTTATTCAAACGCGCGATCGGTGAAGTCACCGACGTGGTTGAAAAAGAGATGTATACCTTTGAGGACCGTAATGGCGACAGCCTGACGTTGCGTCCTGAAGGAACTGCGGGCTGCGTACGCGCCGGCATCGAACATGGTCTCCTGTACAATCAGGAACAGCGTCTGTGGTATATCGGGCCGATGTTCCGCCACGAACGTCCGCAAAAAGGGCGCTATCGTCAATTCCATCAGCTGGGTGTCGAAGTGTTTGGCCTGCAAGGCCCGGACATCGATGCTGAACTGATTATGCTGACCGCTCGCTGGTGGCGCGCGCTGGGTATTTCTCAGCATGTCAGCCTTGAGCTGAACTCAATTGGTTCGCTTGAAGCCCGCGCTAACTACCGTGATGCGCTGGTCGCCTACCTGGAACAGCACAAAGAGAAACTGGACGAAGACTGCAAGCGCCGTATGTACACTAACCCGCTGCGCGTTCTCGACTCCAAAAACCCGGAAGTACAGGCGCTGCTCAACGACGCACCTGCGCTGGGCGACTATCTTGATGACGACTCTCGCGAGCACTTTGCGGGCCTGTGCAAACTGCTGGAATCCGCAGGTATTGCCTACACCGTCAATCAGCGTCTGGTTCGTGGTCTTGATTATTACAACCGCACCGTATTTGAGTGGGTTACCAGCAGCCTGGGCTCTCAGGGTACCGTGTGTGCCGGTGGGCGTTACGACGGTCTGGTAGAGCAACTTGGCGGTCGCGCAACGCCGGCCGTGGGCTTTGCCATGGGTCTGGAACGACTTGTTTTGTTAGTTCAGGCAGTTAATCCGGAATTTAACGCAGATCCTGTTGTCGATATATACCTGGTCGCTTCGGGGGCGGATACGCAGTCGGTTGCAATGCGGCTTGCAGAACGTCTGCGCGATGAAGTTCCAGGTGTGAAACTGATGACAAACCACGGTGGCGGCAACTTTAAGAAACAGTTCGCCCGCGCCGACAAGTGGGGCGCCCGCGTTGCACTGGTACTGGGCGAGTCCGAAGTGGCTGACGGTACTGTTGTAGTGAAGGATTTGCGCTCTGGTGAGCAAACGGCAGTAGCGCAGGATAGCGTTGCCGCGCATTTGCGCACTCTACTGGGCTAAGGAGAAGGACAGCGTGGAAATTTACGAGAACGAAAACGACCAGATTGATGCAGTAAAACGCTTCTTTGCTGAAAACGGCAAAGCGCTGGCTGTTGGGGTCATTTTAGGGGTTGGCGCGCTGGTTGGCTGGCGTTACTGGACCAGCCATCAGACGGAGTCCGCACGCTCTGCTTCTCTGGCATATCAAAATACGGTGACTGCGGTTAGCGCGAGTAAACCGGATAGTCTTCCTGCTGCAGAGAAATTTGCCGCAGAAAACAAAAATACCTACGGCGCGTTAGCTTCACTGGAACTGGCGCAGCAGTTTGTTGACCAAAATGAACTTGAGAAAGCCGCAAGCCAGCTGCAACAAGGCTTAGCAGCGACCAGCGATGAGAATCTCAAAGCGGTGATTAATCTGCGTCTGGCTCGTGTTCAGGTTCAGCTTAAACAGGCTGATACCGCGCTGAAAACACTCGACACCATTAAAGGTGAAGGGTGGACGGCCATTGTTGCCGACCTGCGCGGTGAAGCATTGCTGAGCAAAGGCGACAAACAAGGTGCGCGTAGCGCATGGGAAGCGGGCGTGAAAAGCGATGCCTCTCCTGCTCTGAGCGAAATGATGCAGATGAAAATCAATAATTTGTCCATCTGAGAGGGACCCGATGCAATTGCGTAAATTACTTCTGCCAGGGCTGCTTTCCGTTACCCTATTGAGCGGCTGTTCACTGTTTAGTGGCGAAGAAGATGTCGTTAAGATGTCCCCATTACCGGTGGTTGAAAACCAGTTTACTCCGTCTACGGACTGGAGCACCTCTGTAGGTAACGGTATTGGTGATTTCTATTCCAATCTTCATCCTGCGCTGGCGGATAACGTTGTCTATGCAGCCGATCGCGCCGGCGTCGTTAAGGCGTTAAATGCGGACGACGGCAAAGAAGTCTGGTCTGTTAATCTGGGTGAGAAAGACGGCTGGTTCTCCCGCGCATCTGCACAGCTTTCTGGCGGTGTAACCGTGTCCGGTGGCCATGTTTACATTGGCAGCGAAAAAGCGCAGGTTTATGCGCTGAACACCAGCGATGGTACCAACGCATGGCAGACGAAAGTTGCCGGTGAAGCGCTGTCTCGTCCTGTTGTGAGCGATGGCGTGGTATTAATCCACACCAGTAACGGTCAGTTGCAGGCCTTGAACGAAGCTGACGGCGCTATCAAATGGACCGTTAACCTCGACATGCCTTCTCTGTCTCTGCGCGGCGAATCTGCCCCAGCGACCGCCTTTGGCGCAGCTATCGTTGGCGGTGATAACGGCCGCGTAAGCGCCGTGCTGATGCAGCAGGGCCAGATGATTTGGCAGCAGCGTATTTCTCAGGCGACAGGTCCAACGGAAATCGATCGTCTGAGCGACGTTGATACCACGCCTGTTATCGTCAATGGCGTTGTCTACGCGCTGGCTTATAATGGTAACCTGACGGCGCTGGATCTGCGCAGCGGTCAGATCATGTGGAAACGTGAACTGGGCTCAGTGAATGATTTCATCGTCGACGGTAACCGTATCTACCTGGTAGACCAGAACGATCGTGTACTGGCGCTGACCACCGACGGCGGTGTGACGCTGTGGACGCAAAGCGATCTGCTGCACCGTCTGCTGACGTCCCCGGTATTGTATAACGGCAATCTGGTCGTGGGTGATAGCGAAGGCTACCTGCACTGGATTAACGTTGACGATGGCCGCTTTGTCGCCCAGCAGAAAGTTGACAGCTCTGGTTTCCTGACCGAGCCGGTCTCTGCTGATGGTAAACTGCTGATCCAGGCGAAAGACGGTACGCTGTACTCTATTACGCGTTAATCGTCCCGGCCGCTCGCTTTGAAAAACGGCTCCTGGTGCAGGGGCCGTTTTACTGTTTTTAACAACGGCGCAAAAAATGTGCCCGTTGTCTGATGATTTATTAAATGAGGCTTTAAACATGGTACCTGTGGTCGCGCTTGTCGGGCGCCCTAACGTTGGCAAATCCACGTTATTTAACCGTCTAACTCGCACCCGAGATGCGCTGGTTGCGGATTTCCCGGGTCTGACTCGTGACCGTAAGTACGGTCGTGCGGAAATTGAAGGCCGCGAGTTTATCTGTATTGATACCGGCGGTATTGATGGCACCGAAGACGGTGTAGAAACCCGCATGGCGGAACAGTCGCTGTTGGCGATCGAAGAAGCGGACGTTGTGCTGTTCATGGTAGATGCGCGTGCTGGCCTGATGCCTGCGGATGAAGCCATTGCGAAACATCTGCGTTCGCGCCAGAAACCGACGTTCCTGGTAGCCAACAAAACTGACGGACTCGATCCTGATCAGGCGGTCGTCGATTTCTACTCGCTGGGTCTGGGTGAAATTTATCCGATCGCGGCATCCCATGGTCGTGGCGTTCTCAGCCTGCTGGAGCATGTTCTGCTGCCGTGGATGGATGACGTTGCTCCTCAGGAAGAGGTGGATGAAGATGCAGAATATTGGGCGCAACTGGAAGCCGAAGAGAACGGCGAAGAAGAGCCTGAAGATGACTTCAATCCGCAGGATCTGCCGATCAAACTGGCGATTGTTGGTCGCCCGAACGTAGGTAAGTCCACGCTTACTAACCGTATTCTCGGCGAAGACCGCGTAGTGGTTTACGACATGCCGGGGACCACGCGTGACAGTATTTATATCCCGATGCAACGCGATGAGCGCGAATATGTGCTCATCGATACCGCGGGCGTGCGTAAGCGCGGCAAAATTACCGAAGCAGTAGAAAAATTCTCAGTTATCAAAACGCTGCAGGCGATTGAAGATGCCAACGTGGTGATGCTGGTGATTGACGCGCGCGAAGGTATTTCCGATCAGGACCTGTCGCTGCTGGGCTTTATCCTCAATAGTGGGCGTTCACTTGTTATTGTGGTCAACAAGTGGGATGGCCTGACGCAGGAAGTGAAAGAGCAGGTCAAAGAGACCTTGGACTTCCGTCTGGGCTTTATTGATTTTGCGCGTGTACACTTCATCTCTGCGCTGCACGGCAGCGGCGTGGGTAATCTGTTTGAATCGGTCCGCGAAGCGTATGACAGCTCCACCCGTCGCGTTAGCACCGCGATGCTGACGCGCATTATGACTATGGCGGCAGAAGATCATCAGCCGCCGCTGGTGCGTGGTCGTCGTGTGAAGCTGAAATATGCCCACGCCGGTGGTTATAACCCACCAATCGTGGTGATTCACGGCAACCAGGTCAAAGACCTGCCGGATTCCTACAAGCGTTATCTGATGAACTATTTCCGTAAGTCTTTGGATGTGATGGGGACGCCGATCCGCATTCAGTTCAAAGAAGGGGAAAACCCGTTTGCGAACAAACGCAATACGCTGACGCCGACGCAGATGCGTAAACGTAAGCGTTTGATAAAACACATCAAAAAAAGCAAGTAACCGTTGCTGATGCTGATAAAAACCCGTGCTTGTCGCGGGTTTTTTTTCGAAGTTCCATCGCCAGCCTCAGCCCGTGCGATGTCAATCACTATTCATTTTTTACCAAGTTTAAATCTAAGAAAGTAGACATTTGTCGAGTTTTCGTCTTAAAGTCCGGGGGCTGGTACTAGACAAAACTAGCCTTAGGTTATCAAATGGTTAAATAAATTTTCGCCGCATGTAAAAAATCGGTCAGATACGTAACTGGCTGGCGTACATCGCGGTGTTTACACACACGACGACATAACTTTCGGGAGAATTATGCAATCCTCTGTTAATCAAAAAGAAAGCCGAACTTTCTTCGGCCATCCTTATCCACTCGGCTCGCTGTTCTTCACAGAGATGTGGGAGCGCTTCTCGTTTTATGGTATTCGCCCGTTACTGATCCTGTTTATGGCTGCTACCGTTTATGACGGCGGCATGGGGCTGGCACGTGAAAATGCCTCGGCGATTGTGGGTATATTTGCCGGTACGATGTACCTCGCTGCGCTGCCGGGTGGCTGGCTGGCGGATAACTGGCTCGGCCAACAGAAAGCGGTGTGGTACGGTTCCATCCTGATTGCCCTCGGCCATCTGTCAATTGCGCTCTCCGCCATTATGGGGAACAACCTGTTCTTTATTGGTCTGATGTTTATCGTGCTCGGCTCCGGTCTGTTTAAGACCTGTATTTCGGTCATGGTTGGCACGCTGTACAAAAAAGGCGATGCGCGTCGCGACGGCGGCTTCTCGCTGTTCTACATGGGCATCAACATGGGGTCGTTTATCGCGCCGCTGATTTCCGGCTGGCTGATTAAAACCCACGGCTGGCACTGGGGCTTTGGCATCGGTGGTATCGGGATGTTGGTGGCGTTGATCATTTTCCGTGTATTTGCTGTTCCATCGATGAAACGCTACGACAGCGAAGTGGGGCTCGACTCCACCTGGAATAGCCCGGTAGTGAAACGTAACGGCGTGGGCGCGTGGCTGCTGGCGCTGGCCGTCGGTGCGGCGGTTATCGTTACGCTGATAGCGCAGGGCGTGATTGTAATTAATCCGGTCGCGGTTGCCAGCATGCTGGTGTACGTGATTGCAGCCTCCGTTGCGCTCTACTTTATCTACCTGTTCATCTTTGCCGGTCTGAACCGTAAAGAGCGCGCCAGACTGCTGGTCTGCTTTATCCTGCTGGTTTCCGCCGCGTTCTTCTGGTCCGCGTTTGAGCAGAAGCCAACCTCGTTCAACCTGTTCGCTAACGACTACACTAACCGTATGATCGGTGATTTTGAAATCCCGGCGGTCTGGTTCCAGTCGATAAACGCGCTGTTTATTATCCTGCTGGCACCGGTATTCAGTTGGGCATGGCCGAAGCTGGCAAGCATGAATATTCGCCCGAGTAGCATCACCAAGTTTGTTATCGGTATCCTCTTTGCGGCGGCAGGCTTCGGTCTGATGATGCTGGCGGCGCAAAACGTTCTCAGTAACGGCGGGGCAGGCGTTTCTCCATTCTGGCTGGTGGGCAGTATCCTGATGCTGACGCTTGGCGAGCTGTGCCTGAGTCCGATCGGTCTGGCGACAATGACGCTGCTGGCGCCGGAAAGAATGCGCGGGCAGATGATGGGCCTGTGGTTCTGCGCCAGTGCGCTGGGCAACCTGGCCGCAGGTTTGATTGGCGGTCATGTGAAGGCTGACCAACTGGATATGCTGCCGGATCTCTTCGCACGCTGCTCGATTGCGCTGCTGATCTGCGCTGCGGTACTGATCATCCTCATTGTTCCGATTCGTCGCATGCTGGAGAATACGCAAACTAAACCGGCAACTAGCGCCTGATAACACCTCGATTGTGCCGGGGCAGACGTTATGTCCCGGCTATTCAATTAACGAGGTAAGAGCATGCTGTTAGGATTTGTTGGGCTTGGTGCAGTCGTTGAAACGGCATACTTGCCCGCATTACGTAATATGTTCGGTGATGCACTACGCTGTGTGGGATTTGATGTTCAATCCGCAAAGCAGCCCGCAGACGTGACACGCTGTGCGTCGCTCGCTGAACTTCTTGCAATGCCGCTTGATACCCTGTTTATTACCACCGCATCCCTGCATCACCTCGATGTGCTTGAACAGGCGCTGGCGGCTCCCATCGCTCGTATTGTGGTCGAAAAGCCTCTTGTCGCCACGCTTTCCCAAATTGAAAAACTGAAAACGCTGCTGACTCAACCGGATGCTGCCAACCGCGTGCTGGCACTCGACCATTGGATGGCACGCAATGGTGCAATGCAGCTGGCGTTGGGCAAACTCGGAGCGCAGTGGCAGGGCGATAATCCGCAACAGGCACTTGTCTCTCATTTTTCACACATTGTTAAAATCGACGGTTTTTTGCAGGAACCGAGCGGGTTTAACGCTGTTGGAGAACCCATTGCGCTTAACTTTGCCACCGGTGAGCCGGATACCCGTGAGCTTCGTCATCCGGACGGTGTGATTCTGGACATTGGCACACATGTACTGGCAATGCTGCGTGAAACAGTGCGTTACCTGGGCGGTAATGACAGTATGACCTTGCAGGTGAAGAGCGCTAAAGACCGTCTGGGACGAAATATTGTAGAGGGCGACCTGACCACAGCAGAAGGAGAGGCGCATCTGCAGGGACAGATTAGCGGCATTCCGCTGGACATCTGGCTGAATAAATACGCGGGGCCGGCTGGCGGACAAAAAGGCTTGCGCCTTTGTCTGCGCGATGGTCGTGTCATTAGCCATGATCGCCGTGGTGTCGAGGATGTGCTCGAATTGATTGACGGTGATGTTGTACAACGCTGGAGTCTGCCTGGTAGTGTATATGCCCATTGTCTGGTGGAGCATATTCTGGGCGCGCAAAGTCTGTTTGAACGCAGTCCACAGGAAGTGAGCCGCACGACGCAGCGCAGGCTGGAGGAAGTGGAGTGCCTGTTAACGTTACAGCAGCAGTTACGCGGGCGGCATTAAACGCATCGTGTTAAACTCAGCGCAGTAATGGATCCCTGTACTGGAGTCGCTATGTCTATTATTTGCCCGGATTGTCATGCAGAGCTGGAGCCGCAAAACGGTATGGCGCACTGTGATAACTGTAATAAAGATATTCAGTTAGAAGCGCACTGCCCGGAGTGCAATCAGCCGCTGCAGGTGCTTAAAGCCTGTGGCGCGGTGGATTATTTCTGCCAGAATGGTCATGGCCTTATCTCGAAGAAACGCGTGGCGTTTGTGCCGCTTTAATCCTGTTTTTTCCTGCGCGTTTTCTTTGTCTTCGTGACAGCTCTCACTTCGCTTTCCACCCATCCGTCAGACAGGCGGGTGGTGAGCACATCACCTGCTGTAACCTGTTTAGTCTGTTTCAGCACTTCACCCTCTTTTGCGGTCGTCACGCTATAACCGCGGGCCAGCGTGGCCAGTGGGCTGACTGCCTCAAGATGGGTAACCGCGTTGCCAAAACGCTCGCGCTGTTCGCTTAAACGCGCACGGATATTTTCCGCCAGGCGGTATTCCAGTTGCTGAATGCGTGTTTGCGCACGGTAAATACGCGGCTGCGGGTTTTGCTGATTCAGACGCTGCAGCATGCGCTGCTGACGCTGATTTGCCTGTTTAATCTTATTCTCAAGTGCGAAGTTCATTCTCTGACGCAGTCGTTCCAGCACGGTCTGTTGACGGGCCAGACGCAGTTGCGGATGCTGCTGTTGCAAGCGGTGATGAAGCTGGGTAAATCGACGAGTACGATTGGCGAGGTAGTAGTCCATCGCCATCTCCAGACGCTGCTGACCATGCTGTATTTGACGCAGCAGTTCAAGCTGATTACGGCTGACAATTTCTGCCGCCGCCGACGGCGTAGGTGCCCGTAAATCTGCAATAAAATCGGCAATAGTGACATCGGTTTCATGGCCGACGGCGCTGACGACTGGAATGCGGCTGGCAAAGATCGCCCGTGCAACACGTTCGTCGTTAAAGCTCCACAAATCTTCCAGCGAGCCGCCGCCGCGCCCGACGATCAGCACATCGCACTCGCCCCGCGCGTTCGCCAGTTCAATGGCCCGAACGATCTGCCCTGGCGCATCATCGCCCTGGACTGCGGTCGGGTAGATAATAACGGGCAGGGAAGGGTCGCGACGCTTCAGGACGTGGAGGATATCGTGCAGCGCGGCGCCGGTTTTAGAGGTGATTACCCCGACGCAGTGGGCCGGTGAAGGCAGCGTTTTTTTGAACTGCTGATCGAATAGCCCTTCAGCCTGCAGTTTGGCCTTGAGTTGCTCATATTTTTGCTGCAGCAAACCTTCGCCCGCTGGCTGCATGCTTTCAACAATTATCTGATAGTCGCCGCGCGGCTCGTACAATGTAATGTTGGCGCGTACCAGTACCTGCTGACCGTGCTGTGGTCGGAACGTTACACGGCGATTGCTGTCGCGAAACATCGCGCAGCGTACCTGAGCGGTGTCATCTTTGAGCGTGAAATACCAGTGACCGGAGGACGGCTGCGTGAAATTCGAAATTTCACCGCTGATCCACACTTGTCCCATTTCCTGCTCAAGCAGCAAACGAACCGTCTGATTCAGGCGGCTTACGGTAAAAATTGAGGTGGTCTGAGAGGATAACATGTGAGCGGGATCAAATCTAAATCAGCAAGTTATTCAGTCGAAAGTAACATGCTCACAGAGGAGCGCAAGGTTTTTTTGCAAAAAAGTGTGGATGCAATCGGTTACGCTCTGTATAATGCCGCGGCAATATTTAATAACCTCCCAGGTGAGATATTGCCCATGCTACGTATCGCAAAAGAAGCCCTGACGTTTGACGACGTCCTCCTCGTTCCCGCTCATTCTACTGTTCTGCCGAATACTGCTGATCTCAGCACCCAGTTGACGAAAACCATTCGCCTGAACATTCCTATGCTCTCCGCAGCAATGGACACCGTGACGGAAGCGCGCCTGGCAATTGCCCTGGCTCAGGAAGGCGGCATTGGTTTTATCCACAAAAACATGTCTATTGAGCGCCAGGCGGAAGAAGTTCGTCGCGTGAAGAAACACGAATCTGGCGTCGTGACCGACCCACAAACCGTACTGCCAACCACCACTCTGCGCGAAGTAAAAGAACTGACCGAGCGTAACGGTTTTGCAGGCTACCCGGTAGTGACTGAAGATAACGAACTGGTCGGCATCATCACCGGTCGTGACGTACGGTTTGTGACTGATCTGAATCAGCCGGTTAGCGTCTACATGACGCCGAAAGAGCGTCTGGTGACCGTTCGTGAAGGCGAAGCACGCGATGTTGTCTTTGCCAAAATGCACGAAAAACGCGTCGAAAAAGCGCTGGTTGTTGACGACAGCTTCCATCTGCTCGGCATGATCACCGTTAAAGATTTCCAGAAAGCGGAACGTAAACCTAACGCTTGTAAAGACGAGCATGGTCGTCTGCGCGTTGGGGCTGCTGTAGGCGCAGGTGCGGGTAACGAAGAGCGTGTTGACGCGCTGGTTGCCGCTGGCGTGGATGTTCTGCTGATTGACTCCTCTCACGGTCACTCAGAAGGCGTACTGCAGCGTATCCGTGAAACTCGTGCTAAATACCCGGATCTGCAGATCATCGGGGGGAACGTTGCGACTGGTGCAGGCGCTCGCGCGCTGGCGGAAGCCGGCTGCAGCGCTGTTAAAGTCGGTATCGGCCCAGGCTCCATCTGTACTACCCGTATCGTTACCGGCGTAGGTGTACCGCAGATCACCGCCGTTTCTGACGCCGTTGAAGCGCTGGAAGGCACTGGTATTCCGGTTATTGCCGATGGCGGTATTCGTTTTTCCGGCGACATCGCAAAAGCGATCGCTGCGGGTGCTTCTGCAGTGATGGTTGGCTCTATGCTGGCGGGGACTGAAGAATCTCCGGGCGAAATCGAACTGTATCAGGGTCGTTCTTACAAATCATACCGTGGTATGGGCTCTCTGGGCGCGATGTCCAAAGGTTCTTCCGACCGTTATTTCCAGAGCGATAACGCCGCTGACAAACTGGTCCCGGAAGGTATCGAAGGTCGCGTTGCGTATAAAGGTCGCCTGAAAGAGATCATTCACCAGCAGATGGGTGGCCTGCGCTCCTGTATGGGTCTGACCGGCTGTGGTACTATCGACGCGCTGCGAACAAAAGCAGAGTTTGTACGTATCAGCGGTGCGGGTATTCAGGAAAGTCACGTTCACGATGTGACCATCACCAAAGAGTCCCCTAACTACCGCATGGGCTCCTGATAAGTTTCCGCGCCCGGCTATATGCCGGGCGAATTTGTTTCACTTGCCTCGGAATTAGTGTCAATGACAGACAATATTCATAAACATCGCATTCTCATCCTTGATTTCGGATCTCAGTACACTCAGCTGGTTGCTCGTCGCGTACGTGAACTGGGCGTCTATTGTGAACTGTGGGCGTGGGATGTTACGGAAGCACAAATTCGCGAATTCAACCCAAGCGGTATCATTCTTTCCGGTGGTCCGGAAAGCACCACTGAAGAAAACAGCCCGCGTGCGCCGGAATACGTTTTCACTGCGGGCGTGCCTGTGTTCGGCGTGTGCTACGGCATGCAGACTATGGCAATGCAGCTCGGTGGTCATGTTGAAGGTTCTAACGAACGTGAATTCGGCTATGCGCAGGTTGAAGTTCAGACCGACAGCGCGCTGATCCGCGGTATTGAAGACTCTCTGACCGCAGACGGCAAACCACTGCTGGACGTGTGGATGAGCCACGGCGACAAAGTGACCGCTATTCCGGAAGGTTTCGTGACCGTTGCCAGCACCGACAACTGCCCGTTTGCCATCATGGCGCACGAGGAAAAACGTTTCTACGGTGTGCAGTTCCATCCGGAAGTTACCCACACCCGTCAGGGGATGCGCATGCTGGAGCGTTTTGTGCGCGACATCTGCCAGTGTGAAGCGCTGTGGACCCCGGCAAAAATTATCGATGACGCCGTTGCCCGCATTCGTGAGCAGGTTGGCACTGATAAAGTGATCCTCGGCCTCTCCGGCGGCGTTGACTCCTCCGTCACCGCGATGCTGCTGCACCGTGCGATTGGCAAAAACCTGACCTGTGTGTTCGTCGACAACGGTCTGCTGCGTCTCAACGAAGCTCAGCAGGTGATGGATATGTTCGGCGACCATTTCGGCCTGAACATCATTCATGTTGAAGGTGAAAAGCGTTTCCTGGACGCGCTGAAAGGCGAGAACGATCCGGAAGCTAAACGTAAAATCATTGGCCGCGTGTTCGTGGAAGTCTTCGACGAAGAAGCGCTGAAGCTGGAAGACGTTAAGTGGCTGGCGCAGGGAACCATCTATCCGGACGTGATCGAATCCGCGGCTTCTGCCACCGGTAAAGCGCACGTCATCAAATCTCACCACAACGTGGGCGGTTTGCCGAAAGAGATGAAGATGGGTCTGGTTGAACCGCTGCGTGAGCTGTTCAAAGACGAAGTGCGTAAGATTGGTCTGGAGCTTGGTCTGCCGTACGACATGCTGTACCGTCACCCATTCCCGGGGCCGGGTCTGGGCGTACGCGTCCTGGGCGAAGTGAAGAAAGAGTACTGCGACCTGCTGCGCCGTGCGGATGCTATCTTCATTGAGGAACTGCACAACGCTGACCTGTACAACAAAGTGAGCCAGGCGTTCACCGTGTTCCTGCCGGTACGTTCCGTTGGCGTCATGGGCGATGGCCGTAAGTACGACTGGGTTGTTTCCCTGCGTGCTGTTGAAACCATCGACTTTATGACCGCGCACTGGGCGCACCTGCCGTATGACTTCTTAGGCCGCGTCTCTAACCGCATTATCAACGAAGTTAACGGTATTTCCCGCGTGGTGTATGACATCAGCGGTAAGCCGCCAGCTACGATTGAGTGGGAATAATATTCCTCCCGTTTAGCGGTTTCTGAACCGGTAGTATGTAAAAGCCCTCTTTTTATAGAGGGCTTTTTATTGCGCGAATTTTATCGATGCGACTGTCCAGCTCGATAGTAGGGTTAATCACACACTTAACGTCTGCGATCCATTCAACACCGCTTCTTATTTACGGAAATAATGAAAAGTACTCATGGTATTACCCTGTAGAATTTAATAATGGTAACAATTCAAATAAGCATTTAATTTCATGCTAAATATGAATGTTTTATTCAGTGATATTTTCTGGCGATATTAATTAGCGTCTATTTGAGCGCAGTGTCTCTTTTTTATATCCAGTACACTGGAACGTAAAAAATCAGCGCGAATGGCGCGGTGAAGTGGGATTAAAAAATGGTGTATTTGTGCGAAAAACACGGTTGATTATCCGATATATCAGCACATGTGGCGGGTAAGACTGCGTGAAGTTTCATCACTCAAATCCCTTACCGGATGGTTAAATGTCAGGCGATTAGCCATCCGGTAAGGAATCTTAATGCTGGGGGTATCCTCGGCGCGAGCGATCAGCGTACGTCAGTTTGTGCAGGAGATGCCTGCTGCGGCAGGGTGATCTGCTGAGATTCTTTTTTGTTCTGGTGGTGGTGCCACGCACCTATGGCGGAGTAGACGAAGCGTCCGAAGAAGAAAAGAAAGCTGATAAGCAGTACGATCCGGATCATGCGACTGTTAAATCGGTGTCGTTTGCGTAGGCTGGTAACCTGGCTCACAAAAGGTTCCTTGTAGTGTACCCAACTGAGGGCGATAGTCACATTAAGGCATACTGTGAGGGAATGGTCAATTTTTCGTTATGTAAAATTGCTTCAGTTGTTTTATCTATTTTTGTTATGGAAATTAATATTATTATTTGCATTAATAATGAGATAACGATAAAAAACCATGAAAAGAGTAATAATTGATTAATGAGGGACTTATTTATTGATGTGTATCAAGCATCACCCTTTGCTGACAACTAAAATTGATGAGTCATTTTAATGTATTTAACTTTATCGTTTTAACGTCAGGTGGGATGCCTGTCCGAATACCCCCTGCAGGATGTGCGGGATTCTACTGAGCATCTATGAAACTCAATAAAAATTATATTGGTATTAGAGATAGATGGTGGGCGTTACCTCTCATCTTGCCTTCCTTGCTGTTGCCTATATTGAGCACTGCTAACACCTATGCCCATATTAGTACCGGGAACGTAATTCTTTTCTACCTGCCTTTAGCGCTGATGATTAGCCTGATGTTGTTTTTTGGCTGGGCGGCATTACCAGGAATTATCATTTCCATCATCTGGTACAAATATCCGCAGGTTGGGTTATTTGAAATGCTCTCAATAATTTCGCACTTTATAGTTACGATAGTGCTTAGTTGGGGAGGGTATAAAGTTTTTGCTCCCCGGCGGAATAACGTTTCTTACGGTGACTCCCACCTGATGTTTCAGCACATGTTTTGGCAGGTTTTCTGCCCGGCAACGCTGTTTCTGCTATTCTTCCATTTCGCCGCGTTTGTGGGCGTCTATGAGAGCAAATCCGGCATGGTGGGCGTTATGCCCCTTAATACCGGCACGTTGATCAACTATCAGGCCATGCTGGCCGGGAATCTGGTTGGGGTTCCACTGTGCTACTTTATAATTCGCACGATTCGTAATCCTTTGTATATCAGAGGCTATTTATCTCAATTAAAGCAGCAGTTTGATACCAAAGTTACCAAAACAGAGTTTGCGGTCTGGTTGATTATATTGACCATACTAATGACATTGTTGTGTATGCCGCTAGATGAGAAAAGCTCGATATTTAGCACGAATTATACCTTGTCACTGATGCTGCCCGTCATGCTATGGGGAGCTATGCGTTACGGTTATAAATTTATTTCGTTAATATGGATGCTCGTACTCATTACAGCAATTCATTATTATCAACGCTATATGCCTTGGTATTCGGGTTACGATGTGCAACTTGCCATTACCTCATCGAGTTACCTGGTTTTCTCCTTCATCGTGAATTTTATTGCCGTACTGGCAACGCGCCAGAGAATTGTCGCCAGACATTCTCATCGTCTGGCCTTCTTTGACCCCATGGTGCATATTCCGAATTTGCGCGCTTTGAACCGGGATTTGAGAAAAGCGCCATGGTCAGTGCTTTGCTTTTTGAGTGTTCCGGGTATGGAACTGCTGGTGAAAAATTACGGCATTATGCTGCGTATCCAGTACAAGCAAAAACTTGCCCAGTGGGTAAAGCCATTGCTGAAACAAGATGAGCATGTCTATCAGTTATCGGGTAATGATTTAGTTCTGCGTTTTAACACCGAGTCGCATCAGGAGCGTATTGAAGCGCTGGACAGGCATATCAAGCAATTTCGTTTTATCTGGGATGGCATGCCTTTACAGCCGCAGGTGGGGATTAGTTTTTGCTATGTCCGTTCTCCTGTTAATCACATCTACTTGTTACTGGGGGAGTTAAGCACCATCGCCGAGCTTTCTCTGGCGACCAATGCGCCAGAGAATTTGCAGCGCCGAGGCGTGATGCACCTGCAACGTGACCTGAAAGATAAGGTTGCGATGATGAATCGTCTGCAGCTGGCGCTGGAGCACCATCGCTTTTTCCTGATGGCGCAGCCGATTTCAGGCGTGCGCGGCGATGTTTATCACGAAATTCTGCTGCGGCTAGAGGGAGATGATGGTAAAACCATCGGTCCTGACAGCTTCTTACCGGTAGCGCATGAGTTTGGATTGTCATCCAGCATCGATCTGTGGGTGATTGAAAATACGCTGAAGTTTATGGCGCAGAATCGGGAAAAAATGCCCGCCCGTCGGTTTGCTATTAACTTATCTCCCACGTCGGTATGCAGGGCCCGGCTTCCGCATGACATCAACCAGCTACTGATTAAGTACAAAGTTGAACCGTGGCAGCTGATTTTTGAAGTAACGGAAAGCAATGCCTTAACCAATGCGGAACAGGCGCAGGCAACGTTACTGCAGCTGCAATCATTGGGCTGTCAGATTGCGATTGATGATTTTGGTACCGGATATGCCAGCTATGCGCGGCTGAAGAATGTGAATGCCGATATCCTGAAAATTGATGGCAGCTTTATTCGCAACATCGTTTCGAATAGCCTCGACTATCAAATCGTGGCCTCTATTTGCCATCTGGCGCGGATGAAAAGAATGCTGGTGGTCGCGGAGTACGTCGAAAGCGAAGAAATACGCAGTGCGGTAATTTCGCTGGGGATTGATTACATGCAGGGGTATC
The DNA here is from genome assembly GCF_013783065.1 of Citrobacter sp. RHBSTW-00986. Taxonomy (NCBI): domain Bacteria; kingdom Pseudomonadati; phylum Pseudomonadota; class Gammaproteobacteria; order Enterobacterales; family Enterobacteriaceae; genus Citrobacter; species Citrobacter sp. RHBSTW-00986. The sequence continues at coordinate 1,430,669 of NZ_CP056200.1, forward strand.
TGATTGGTAAACCGCAGCCGTTGCATGAAATGCTGGAAGAACAGGTGCCAGAAGAACTGGCACCTGCTGAGAGCTTATGCGGCGATATCGGGTGAACTCTCTTCTTCAATTTTGAGTCGCCAGCCGGTAACGGCTTCCCAGTATTGCTGCTCTTTTTCCAGATCGAGCAGCACCAGCGCATTCTGGCTAAACCAGTCATGCGGAAAGCGTAAGGTCCAGTGGTTGTCGTCGGTAATTAGGGTCAGCGTCGGTGGCGTGGTGGTCGCCTGTCGCTGATTATTCAGCAGCACGCCCAGGCGCAACAGCTGAATTAACGGCAGAAACTGTTTTTTCTTGAACAGCGTAAAGCGGGGCAAATCATCCAGTTTCACCGCTTTGCGATGATATCGAACCAGGGTTGCCATCATCAGCTGTTGTTCCTGATTGAAACCCGGTAAATCGCTGTTTTGGAGGATATACGCCGAGTGGCGATGTAAACCGCTGTGGTTGATGTTCAGCCCAACCTCATGCAGCATCGCCGCCCAGCGCAGCAACGCTTCCAGTTGTGGATTGGCCAGCTTTGGCTGCTGCGTATGCCACTGGTCGTACATTTGCATCGTCGTTTCCAGTACGCGCCGGGCCTGTTCGCTGTCGATGTTGTACTGGTTCGCCAGGCTGCTCGCGGTACGGCTGCGAACGTCCTGGTGGCGAAAACGACCTTCCATCTCATACAGCACGCCTTCGCGTAGTGCGCCATCAGAAAGGCGGAGTTCGCGGATAGCCAGTGCGTCAAAAACGCCGCACAGAATCGCGAGTCCCGGCACAAACACCGCTTTTCGCTCTTCAGACAGCCCCGGCAGGCTGAGCGCATCGAATGACGCATGCTTCAGCACTTCGGATCGCAGTTTGTCCAGGCGTTCGGGGGTGATAAAACCATCTTTCTCGCCCATCTCCAGCAGCACTTCGTGTGCCGCTTTAATCGTGCCCGATGCGCCCAGCGCAACGTTCCAGCCCTGAATGCGAAACTGCCAGGTTAAGGTTTCAAGCTTTTGCGCTGCCGCCATGCGCGCACGCTGGAAGTTTTCCCGACTAATAGCGCCGCCCGGGAAATACATCTGAGCAAAACTGACGCAGCCCATACGACGACTTTCCACCAGTTTGGGCTCGAAATCTTCGCCGATCACCAGTTCTGTTGAACCACCGCCGATATCAATAACCAGCTTACGACCCTTTTCCGGCTGGGTGTGCTCCACGCCCATAAAAATCAGTCGGGCTTCTTCATTACCGGAAATAATCTCAATCGGGTAGGGGATAACTTTTTCTGCTCGCTTAAGAAAATCGGTCGCATTTAGCGCCTGACGCAAAGTATGGGTTCCCACGATGCATACGCTTGATGGGGGAAAGCCCTGTAGACGTTCAGCGAACAGCGACAGGCAGCTTAATCCGCGCTCCATTGCCTCTTCGCTCAGCTTGTTATCTTCGCCGAGGCCATCCGCCAGATGAACGCGCTGTTTCAGTCGCCCGATAATCTGCATTGCGCCATCAACCACGCGGGCAATGACCATATGGAAACTGTTTGAACCAAGGTCGACCGCAGCAAATTCCTGCGGTCGTGGAGTCTTGTCGTGTATTGGCATAGCGTTAGTCAGGTTGCTCGAGTGATTTGATGTAGTCGTATATCGCCAATTGTGACTGAACCTTACGGCGGTTTCCGCGTGGTACGTAGCGATTACTGAGTTCTTTATCGATGAAGCGAGCCTTCACCGTGTCGCTGAACAGGATATCGATAATATCCAGCACCCGTTGCTTAAGACGCGGGTCCAGCAGCGGTGTGGCGACTTCGATGCGATAGTCGATATTCCTGGTCATCCAGTCTGCGGAGGAGAGGTATACCTGCTTGTCGCCACCGTTTTCGAAGATATAAACCCGGTCGTGTTCAAGGTAGCGGTCAACTATGCTTATCACGCGAATATTGTCGCTAATGCCTTCCAGGTTCGGAATCAAAGAGCACATACCGCGAATCAATAAATTGACTGGCACGCCTGAGCTTGAGGCCGCATAGAGACGATCAACCAGGCCTTTATCGACCAGGTTATTCAGTTTTAGGGTGATACCGGAAGGCTGTCCTTGCTGCGCGTTGGCGATTTCTTTGTCAATCATCGCGTACAGCAAACGGCGCGAGTTCTGCGGAGAAACCAGCAGATAATCGAACGTCACCGGACGATACGGGTTCTCGATGAAGTTGAACACCCGACGAACCTCGTTGGTAATGCGTGAGTCGGCGGTAAGTAACGAGTAGTCGGTATAGAGACGCGCCGTTTTTTCGTTGAAGTTCCCCGTCCCGATATGCGCATAGCGCACAACTTCATCACCTTCTTTACGCGAGATAAGGAACAATTTGGCGTGAATTTTCAGGCCCGGCGCGGAGAAGATAACGTGAACGCCTGCCTCGGTAAGACGCTTGGCCCAATGAATGTTGGCTTCTTCATCAAAGCGAGCCTGCAACTCCACCACCACGGTGACTTTCTTACCGTTGTGCGCAGCATGGATCATCGAATCAATGATGCGCGAGTCTTTGGCCACACGGTAGATGTTGATTTTTATCGCCAGCACGCTCGGGTCGAAAGAGGCCTGGCGCAACAGTTCAAGAACGTGCTCAAAAGTGTGATACGGATAATATAGCAGCACGTCGCGTTCGCGAACGGCGTCAAAGCCGTTACGAAACTTCTCGTTATCGAACCAGATATGGCGCAAACGCGGCAGCGGTTTGTTCACCAGGTTAGCTTTGCCAACGTTGGGGAAATTAATAAAGTCTTTGAAGTTATGGTAACGCCCGCCGGGAACAATCGAGTCGTAGCGAGAAATCGTCAGCTTTTCACGCAGTACCTCGACCAGCGCATTGGGCATGTCGCGCTGATAGACAAAACGTACAGGCTCTGCGGTCAGACGCTGTTTCAGGCTGGACGACATCAGCTCCATCAGGCTCGATTCCATCTCGTGCACCAAATCGTATTCGGCGTCGCGAGTCATTTTCATCGAATAGGCGTTCAGCGCATCGTAATCAAAGAACCCTTTGAAAATGTCGTCAAGGCAGTAGCGTAAGATGTTGTCCAGCAGGATCATCGGTTTGCGACGGCGCGGGGTTTCCGGCGGTAGATTCACAAAACGGGGAACCTTGTCGGAAGGGATTTCCAGCAGCGCGTAGCGGATCGTATCGCCGCGGATAATTTCCACCGCCAGATAGGTGTAGTCATCTTTCAGAAACTGAACTAAATCCGTCTCGCGGTTAATCAGGATCGGTGTAATGTGCTGGCGAAGATATTGCTTGAAGTAATGGCGTAACCAGCTCTGTTGATTGACCGACAACTGACGTTCATTGATAAGGAAAATCTGGTTGCGCGCCATCTCCAGCAGCAACTCGTTGTACAGGCCGTCAAATTCCTGATCGGCTTTTAATACGCGGGCCTGGATTTTACCTAACAGATGGCGGGAGTGAGAGTTTGAACCCTGTTCTTCGCTAATAATGATTCGGCGCTTCAGTTCGGCAAAACGAACCTTATAAAACTCGTCGAGATTATTGGAATAGATGCCTAAGAAACGCATCCGTTCGATCAACGGGTTTGACTTATCAGCAGCTTCCTGGAGTACACGTTCGTTGAACGCTAACCAGCTGAGTTCTTTCTCGATGTATAGCTTTTCCTGACCCATTACCACTTTTACTCCGTTTCATTCACGGGACACTACCGATTTATTATGGCGAGCATTGCTCTCAGATGTCCAACAGTGCCAGAAAAATATGACAATAAACCGTCTGATAGCAAAGAGAAAGGGGGAGCGTAGATGAATACCGGAGATGTTAACCGGAAAAGGTATTTATGCCTGTAAACCGGATGATGAGATCCGGTTTACAGGTTGATTTTATTCTTCGTCGGCGGCGTAGCCTTGTGGCGGCAGACAAACGCCGTCCAGCCATGCTGCGTTATCACGCATCTTCAGGCGACCATCAGTAAACCAGCTTACCACCAGCGGGTAAATGGTATGTTCCTGGGCCTGGACTCGTGCCGTGACATCATCTTCGCTGTCGCCTTCAAATACCGGAACCTTGGCCTGGAGAATAACCGGTCCGCCGTCCAGTTCATCGGTGACAAAATGGACGGAAGTGCCATGCTCTTCATCGCCGTTTTCCAGAACCTGACGGTGCGTGTGCAGGCCAGGATACTTCGGCAATAAAGACGGGTGGATATTCAGCAATCGTTCAGAATAGTGAGCAACAAACGCCGGGCTTAGAATGCGCATATAACCGGCCAGCACCACGACATCGGGGGCATAAGCGTCGATCTCTTGTATCAGTTGCTGGTCGAATGCTTCGCGACTGGCAAACTGGGCGGCTTCCAGCGAGCGTGCAGGAATATTCGCTTCGCGTGCGCGCTCAAGGCCGAACGCATCGGCCTTGTTACTGAATACTGCACGTATGGTGCCATTGATTTTATTCTGTTCGCAGGCATCCATTATCGCCTGCAAATTGCTTCCGTTGCCGGAAATGAGCACCACAATGTTTTTCATTCAATGACCACACGCTGTTCGGAATCAGAAGCTTTGATGATACCGATTTTCCATGCGTTTTCACCTTTCTCATTGAGCAAAGCAAGGGCGTTGTCCACTTCAGAAGCTGGCAGGGCAATAACCATGCCTACGCCGCAGTTAAAGGTACGATACATCTCATGCTGGCTGACGTTACCCGCCGTTTGCAGCCAGTTGAAGACGGCTGGCCACTGCCATGAAGATTCATCGATCACAGCCTGCGTGTTATCTGGCAGAACGCGTGGAATATTTTCCCAGAAACCACCGCCGGTCAGGTGGGCAATGGCATGCACATCAACCTTCTCAATCAGTTCCAGAATGGATTTGACATAAATGCGGGTCGGGGCCAGTAAGTGATCGGCCAGCGGCTTGCCTTCAAGCTCGGTGGTTTCCGGGTCACAACCGCTGACTTCAACAATTTTGCGCACCAGAGAGTAGCCGTTGGAGTGCGGACCGCTGGAGCCGAGTGCAATCAGTACGTCGCCGTCAGCCACTTTTGAACCGTCGATGATCTCTGATTTTTCGACGACGCCAACGCAGAAGCCTGCCACGTCGTAATCTTCGCCGTGGTACATCCCCGGCATTTCAGCCGTTTCACCGCCGACAAGCGCACAGCCAGACTGCAGACAGCCTTCGGCAATACCGTTAATGACGCTGGCTGCGGTATCCACATCCAGTTTGCCGGTAGCATAGTAGTCGAGGAAAAACAGCGGCTCAGCGCCCTGAACCACGAGGTCGTTGACGCACATTGCGACGAGGTCAATGCCGATAGTGTCGTGGCGTTTCAGATCCATCGCCAGACGCAGTTTTGTGCCGACGCCATCAGTGCCGGAAACCAGTACCGGTTCACGATATTTTTGCGGCAATGCGCACAGCGCACCGAAGCCACCCAGACCACCCATAACTTCCGGACGACGAGTTTTCTTTACTACGCCTTTGATTCGATCAACCAGAGCATTACCTGCATCAATATCAACACCGGCATCTTTGTAGCTAAGAGAGGTTTTATCGGTCACTGCCTGCTTCCCCACATGTTTACTTGCAGTAAAAGTTAAATTCGGCGCAATTCTAACAGGGAAAGCAAACGTTTGCGAGCCTGCTCTGCATCAAGTTTTATGTGCTGATTTTTTCAGCATTTTACAATCATTTATCTATTTGTTTGAACTGCGCCACGAAAATGAAACCGGGTACAGTCTTGTGCTTGAAACCTGCCTGCTGAATACACAGTATCGTACTGAAACCGGTTTCTGTTTTCTGTTGCGGACCTCATCAACAGCGTTTTGCACAGAGTAATCACGAGAGGGGAAGGGTATGTCAGGATTTAAAGCAGATTTCATGTGGGGTGGTGCCGTAGCCGCTCATCAACTGGAAGGTGGCTGGCAGGAAGGTGGAAAAGGAATTAGCGTTGCCGATGTCATGACGGCGGGGGCGCATGGCGTGGCGCGTGAAATCACTGACGGTGTGATTGCCGGTAAAAACTACCCTAACCACGACGCCATCGATTTTTATCACCGCTATAAAGACGACATTAAACTGTTTGCCGAAATGGGGTTTAAATGTTTTCGTACTTCGATTGCCTGGACGCGTATTTTCCCCTTAGGCGACGAAGCGCAACCCAATGAGGCTGGCCTGCAGTTCTATGATGACCTGTTTGACGAATGCCTGAAATATGGCATTGAACCGGTGATTACGTTGTCGCATTTCGAGATGCCATACCATCTGGTGACGGAATATGGCGGCTGGCGCAACCGTAAGCTTATCGATTTCTTTGTCCGTTTTGCCGCAGTGGTTTTTACCCGTTACCAGCACAAAGTAAAGTACTGGATGACGTTTAATGAAATTAACAACCAGGCAAATTATCACGAAGACTTCGCGCCTTTTACTAACTCTGGCCTGAAATATCAGCCCGGTGAAGACCGCGAGCCGGTTATGTACCAGGCGGCGCACTATGAACTGGTGGCAAGCGCACTGGCGGTAAAGGCTGCGCGTGAGATTAACCCGGTATTGCAGATAGGGTGCATGATTGCCATGTGTCCTATCTATCCACTGACCTGCGCGCCGGACGATATGATGATGGCGATGAACGCCATGCACCGGCGTTACTGGTTTACCGATGTCCATGTGCGCGGCAAATACCCACGGCATCTTCTCAACTACTTTGCCCGGCGTGGCTTTGATCTTGATATCACCGAGGAAGACCGTCAGGCGCTGACCGAGGGTTGTGTCGATTACATCGGCTTTAGCTACTATATGTCTTTCGCAACGCAGGCCACGGCAGACAACCCACAGCTGGACTACGACGAGTCGAAAAGTCTGGTTTCCAACCCGTACGTGCAGAAATCGGACTGGGGCTGGCAGATTGATCCCGTCGGTCTGCGCTATTCGCTGAACTGGTTCTGGGATCATTACCAACTGCCGCTGTTTATCGTCGAAAACGGCTTTGGTGCGATTGACGTGCAGCAGGCCGACGGCTCGGTAGATGATTCCTATCGTATTGACTATATGGCCGCACATATCAGCGAAATGAAAAAAGCGGTAGTGGAAGATGGCGTGGACCTGATGGGCTATACCCCGTGGGGCTGTATTGATTTAGTCTCGGCCGGGACGGGGGAGATGAAAAAACGCTACGGCTTTATCTATGTTGATAAAAATAATGACGGAAGCGGAACGTTAGCACGCTCGCCGAAGAAATCTTTTTCATGGTATCAAAACGTTATCCAGACCAATGCTGAATATCTATAAAATTCATAGTATTGACAGCCAGCCCCGCCAATAATGCGGGGCTTGTTTTATACTCATCATCCAGACGCAAACGACTTTGGTTGATCCATATCAAGCGTATCCAGTGTTGCGCCAGAGACGAAAAGCGGTATAATCCGGCGATTTTTTTTGTGGTTGCCACTCGTCTGAGGAAAGGAGAAGAGTATGAAGATCGTGGAAGTCAAACACCCACTCGTCAAACACAAGCTGGGACTGATGCGTGAAAACGACATCAGCACTAAACGCTTTCGTGAACTCGCCTCGGAAGTTGGCAGCCTGCTGACTTATGAAGCAACCGCTGGTCTGGAAACCGAAAAGGTGACCATTGAAGGCTGGAACGGTCCGGTTGAAGTTGACCAAATCAAAGGTAAAAAAATCACCGTTGTGCCAATCCTGCGTGCGGGCCTGGGCATGATGGAAGGCGTACTGGAAAACGTTCCGAGCGCGCGTATCAGCGTAGTTGGTATGTACCGTAACGAAGAAACGCTGGAGCCGGTTCCGTACTTCCAGAAGCTGGTATCTAACATCGATGAGCGTATGGCGCTGATCGTTGACCCGATGCTGGCAACCGGCGGTTCCGTTATCGCCACCATCGACCTGCTGAAAAATGCAGGCTGCACCAGCATTAAAGTGCTGGTCCTGGTTGCGGCACCAGAAGGTATCGCGGCACTGGAAAAAGCGCACCCGGATGTTGAGCTGTACACGGCCTCCATCGATCAGGGGTTGAACGAGCACGGATACATTATTCCGGGGCTCGGCGATGCCGGCGATAAGATTTTTGGTACCAAGTAAACGAATAAGTGAAAAGAAGCCGACTTTAAGAGTCGGCTTTTTTTTGAATATAACAACCCAAGGCTAATAACAAACAACACTCAGAGGAAAACACTATGACGCGCCGTGCTATCGGGGTGAGTGAAAGACCGCCGCTTTTACAGACAATCCCGCTTAGTTTGCAGCACCTGTTCGCCATGTTTGGCGCAACGGTACTGGTGCCAGTCCTGTTCCACATCAACCCGGCTACCGTTCTGCTGTTTAACGGCATTGGTACGTTGCTGTATCTCTTTATCTGTAAAGGTAAAATTCCTGCGTATCTGGGTTCCAGCTTCGCATTTATTTCCCCGGTACTGCTGTTGCTGCCGTTAGGGTATGAAGTGGCGCTGGGTGGTTTCATTATGTGCGGCGTTCTGTTCTGCCTGGTTTCTTTCATCGTTAAGAAAGCAGGAACCGGCTGGCTGGATGTCATGTTCCCTCCTGCGGCGATGGGCGCAATCGTTGCCGTCATCGGTCTGGAGCTGGCTGGCGTCGCTGCGGGCATGGCGGGGTTACTGCCCGCAGAGGGACAATTACCGGATTCAAAAACCATCATCATCTCAATGGTGACGCTGGCGGTTACGGTATTTGGCTCTGTACTGTTCCGCGGTTTTATGGCGATTATCCCGATTCTGATTGGGGTGCTGGCCGGCTACGCGCTCTCCTTCGTGATGGGAGTCGTGGACACCACGCCGATTGCGCAGGCCCACTGGTTTGCTCTGCCAACGTTCTACACGCCGCGCTTTGAATGGGTTGCCATTCTGACCATCCTGCCGGCGGCGCTGGTGGTCATCGCTGAACACGTTGGACACTTGGTGGTAACGGCGAATATCGTGAAAAAAGATTTGATTCGCGATCCTGGCCTGCATCGTTCAATGTTTGCCAACGGCCTGTCTACGGTTATCTCTGGTTTCTTCGGCTCTACGCCGAACACCACGTACGGTGAAAATATTGGCGTAATGGCGATTACTCGTGTTTACAGTACCTGGGTTATCGGCGGCGCGGCAATTTTTGCCATTCTGCTCTCCTGTGTGGGCAAGCTGGCGGCGGCGATCCAAATCATTCCACTGCCGGTCATGGGTGGCGTATCGCTGCTGCTGTACGGCGTGATTGGTGCTTCCGGTATTCGCGTACTGATCGAGTCAAAAGTTGACTACAACAAAGCGCAAAACCTGATCCTGACCTCGGTTATTTTGATCATCGGCGTGAGTGGCGCGAAAGTTCACATTGGTGCCGCTGAGCTGAAAGGCATGGCGCTGGCGACCATTGTTGGCGTTTGTCTGAGCCTGATTTTCAAAGTTATCAGCCTGCTGCGTCCGGAAGAAGTCGTGCTTGACGCGGAAGATGCCGACAGTCCGCAACAGTAAATCTCTTACCGGGCGGCGATGCTGCCCGGTTCTATCACGACGTATTTCTGTGTTAAACTCAACGCGATTTTATGAAATCCTGGGTTGAGGTATCTCTGAACACACCGGCACAGCTCTCTTTGCCACTTTATCTTCCTGACGACGAAACTTTCGCAAGTTTCTGGCCGGGGGATAACTCCTCTTTACTGGCTGCACTGCAAAACGTGCTGCGTCAGGACCATAGCGGGTATATTTATCTCTGGTCGCGTGAAGGCGCTGGCCGTAGTCATTTGCTGCATGCAGCCTGTGCGGAACTGTCCGCGCGCGGCGATGCGGTAGGCTATGTGCCGCTCGACAAGCGTACCTGGTTCGTCCCCGAGGTGCTCGACGGTATGGAGCATTTATCGCTGGTATGCATCGATAACATCGAATGTGTGGCCGGGGATTCGCTGTGGGAAATGGCGATCTTTGATCTCTACAACCGCATCCTGGAGTCGGGGAAAACGCGTCTGCTGATCACAGGCGATCGCCCGCCAAGACAGCTGAATCTGGGGTTGCCGGATCTCGCCTCGCGCCTGGACTGGGGACAAATCTACAAGCTGCAGCCGCTTTCCGATGAAGATAAGCTGCAGGCGTTGCAATTACGCGCCAGACTTCGTGGGTTTGAACTGCCGGAAGATGTGGGACGCTTCCTGCTCAAGCGTCTGGATCGAGAAATGCGTACGCTGTTTATGACGTTGGATCAGCTTGATCATGCATCGATCACCGCCCAGCGTAAGCTGACCATTCCATTCGTAAAAGAGATACTGAAGCTGTAAGCGCCGCAGCCGAAGAGACTGCGGCAGGTTTCAGGTTAACCGATGATTTCCAGTACCTGCTCCGGCGGGCGTCCAATTCTCGCCTGGCCTTTGGCAACCACAATCGGGCGCTCCATCAATTTCGGGTTTTCCACCATTGCCTGAATCAGCGCATCTTCACTCAGATTTACGTCCGCCAGATTAAGTGACTTATAGAGATCTTCTTTCTGGCGCATCAGCTCGCGCGCGCTGGACATGCCCAGCATCTGCAGCAATTCACGCAGGGTTGTGGCGTCAGCCGGGGTTTCCAGATACAACACCACTTCCGGGTCCACACCGTTAGACTTCAGTAACTCCAGCGTTTCACGGCTCTTGGAGCAGCGTGGGTTATGGTAGATTTTAATCGCGTCTGACATGACTTCTCCTTGCATAACAATCCTGCCGGATGGCGACCAAAAGACCTTATCTGGCCTACATATCGCCATCCGGCAAGGGTTCGATAATTACATTTTCGTATACGGTTTAAAGCGCTCTTGCAGTTGGCGTAGCTGGTCGATACGGGCATCGTATCTGGCCTGCTGCTGGCTACCCAGCTTGACCTGTGAGCTTGCGCTGCTGAGCATCGAAATCGCCTGATCCAGACGTCCTGCGAGGGCATACCCTTCCGCGCGGGCCGCCAGCTCCTGATCGCGGTTGTTCAGGTTGGCTTCCGTTTGCGCTAACAGATCCCAGCCGTTAGGGTCGTCCTTATGGTTAAACGTATAGCGATTCAGGATGGTCGCTGCCTCTTTGGCTTGCCCGGCCTGTAAATACGCATTTGCCAGGTTGAGCTGCAGTACCGGGTTGGTGCGCAGGTCGCGGGCGTTTTTCAACCGATTAATGGCATCGCTGGTTTTCTTCTGGCCGAGATCGATATCCGTTGCCAGGTCGAGATACCAGGCATTGTTAGCATCTGCCGCCAGCAGCGGTTGCAGTGCTTTACGTGCCTCGTCATATTTACTGGCCTCCATTGCCTGCAATGCCCGGCCATACTGCGCCGCACGTTGCTCACGTATGTTGCCTTTCGACCAGTTACTCAGCAGGTCATCGGTCAGCTGGTTGCGACCAGAGTTGTACATGCCTAAGGTGCGTGCCTTGGCCAGATAAAAATCTTCTGAAGACTGGACGACAGCCGGACGCATTTGGTTGGCGCGGTTACGGGCATCCGACAGACGGCTTTCTGGCAGGGGGTGAGTCAGCAAAATTTCTGGTGGACGCGAAGAGTAACGGGCCTGATCGAGCAATTTTTCCAGAAATGTCGGCATGGCCTGGGGATCGAATCCCGAGCGTTGCAGTACCTGAATACCGATGCGGTCTGCTTCCTGTTCGTTTTGCTGCGTAAAGCTAATCATCCCCTGACGTGTACCCGCCAGCGTACCGGTCAGCGCCGCCATACCCGCCTGCGGGCTGGCCATCGCCAATAAAATTGACCCTAACGCACCCACCCACGTTAGCGGCGCGCTGCGTTTCTGGTCTTCCATTGCACGCGCCAGGTGACGCTGCGTAACGTGGGAAATTTCGTGCGCCATAACCGATGCCAGTTGGCTTTCGTTATCGGAATAGCGGAACAGTGCGGAGTGCAAAACAACGTTGCCGCCAAAGAAAGCAAAGGCGTTGATTTCATCGTTGTTAATCAAAAAGAAGGTGAAGGGCGTTTTTACCGAGTCGGCGTGCGAGACCAGACGCATCCCCAGCGCATTAATGTATTGCGTCAGCAACGGATCGTTAATTAATGGCGCACTGCCGCGCAGCTGGCGTACATAATAATCGCCCATCTGCATTTCCTGTCCTATGGAAAGCGTACTCCCTGCCGAGGTTCCCATATCAGGCAGGGTGTCCGCGGTTTCGGCAAATGCGGGCGCAACCTGACCGATGGTCAGTGCAGCAATGAGGGTAGCAACCAGGTTTTTTTTCAACTGCCTGAACATAACCTCTGTCCTGTATTCTTTTTTGAGATAGCCATTTGACCAATGCCGTGAAGTTTCGTTCACACTCCGCAAGCTTAGGGAGTGTAACTGCGAAACCTGACGATGAACACCCAGGAAAAATGACTTTTCACTTTGCGTAATCCGCTATAAAAAGCGAAGTCTTTTTTGTGACATTTCGATACAATTCGGGATCGCAATCCCGCTATTGGATTCATGGAAGGGTTTTATGCTCGAAATGTTGATGCAATGGTATCGCCGCCGCTTTAGCGACCCCGAAGCCATCGCCTTGCTGATTATTCTGGTTGCCGGTTTTGGCATCCTGTTCTTTTTTAGCGGTCTTTTGGCGCCACTGCTGGTCGCCATTGTGCTGGCGTACTTGCTCGAATGGCCGACAGTACGGCTGGAACATATTGGTTGTTCACGGCGTTGGGCGACATCGATTGTTTTGGTGGTGTTTGTCGGTATTTTGCTGCTGATGGCGTTTGTGGTAATGCCCGTTGCATGGCAACAGGGGATCTACCTGATCCGCGATATGCCCGGCATGCTCAATAAATTGTCTGATTTTGCCGCCACCTTACCGCGGCGTTATCCGGCGCTGATGGATGCGGGCATTATTGATGCGATGGCGGAGAATATGCGCTCGCGAATGCTCACCATGGGCGATTCGGTGGTGAAATATTCGCTAGCTTCACTGGTCGGATTGCTGACGCTGGCGGTGTATCTGATTCTCGTCCCGTTGATGGTGTTCTTCCTGATCAAAGATAAAGGACAAATGCTGAACGCAGTGCGTCGGGTGCTGCCGCGTAATCGCGGACTGGCGGGGCAGGTGTGGAAAGAGATGAACCAGCAAATCACCAACTATATCCGCGGCAAGGTGCTGGAAATGGTGGTGGTCGGCGTGGCGACCTGGCTCGGCTTCCTGCTGTTTGGCCTCAACTATTCGCTGCTGCTGGCGGTGCTGGTAGGCTTCTCCGTGCTGATCCCGTATATCGGCGCTTTCGTGGTCACTATTCCGGTGGTTGGCGTGGCATTGTTCCAGTTCGGGCTTGGCACCGAGTTCTGGAGCTGTTTTGCCGTATACCTGATAATCCAGGCGCTGGACGGTAATTTGCTGGTGCCGGTGCTGTTCTCCGAGGCGGTAAATCTGCATCCGCTGGTGATTATTCTCTCAGTGGTGATATTCGGCGGCCTGTGGGGATTCTGGGGCGTATTCTTTGCTATTCCTCTGGCGACGTTAATCAAAGCGGTAATGCATGCCTGGCCGGATGGTCAGGTCGTTGATGAACCCTAATCTGTTTGCTCCGGCGATGCAATGTCGCCGGAGCCGAACTTGTCTGACCTCTATCCACACATTCTGAATAATCTCCTCTGGTGTCGTTTTTCTCTGCGTTTGTCTTTAACTTGACCCGCGTGATGTCTTTAAGTCACGCAAGGAATAAGGCCAACAGGAGAACAAAATGGGTCACAACACACACACGCAGCAGAAGGTGGGATGGGGCGGTTATCTCGCTTTTTTTATTACGATTATTCTTTTTTCCGGCATGTTTGCGAAAAGTACCGAATGGTGGCGAGTCTTTGATTTCACCGTTCTCAACGGTGCGTTTGGGCAGATTAATGCGGCGGGGGACACGGCGGTCTCTTTTCGCGGCACGGGCGGTATGGGCGCAAAAGACGGCTTCTTATTCGCGCTTGAGCTGGCGCCTTCCGTCATTCTTTCACTCGGGATAATTTCCGTCACCGAAGGGCTGGGAGGGTTGCGTGCGGCACAGCAACTGATGACGCCTGTCCTGCGCCCGTTACTCGGTATTCCGGGTATTTGCTCGCTGGCGCTGATTGCGAATTTGCAAAATACCGATGCTGCGGCAGGGATGACTAAAGAAATGGCGGAAGAGGGCATTATCACTGAACAGGAACGTGCCATTTTTGCCTGCTGGCAAACCAGCGGCAGTGCGTGTATTACCAACTATTTTTCCTCGGGTGCTGCGCTGTTTACGATGGTTACCGTTCCGGTGATTACGCCGCTGGCGGTGATCCTTGTCTTCAAATTTGTGGGGGCGAACCTGCTGCGTTTGTGGATTGCGCAGCTGGAAAATCGCCGTACGCAGCAGGAGGCGTGAGATGACAACGCAAGTACGTAAAAACGTCATGGATATGTTTATCGATGGCGCACGGCGCGGATTCACTATTGCAACAACCAGCCTGTTGCCTAACGTGGTAATGGCGTTTGTGATTATTCAGGCGCTGAAGGTGACGGGACTGCTCGAGATTGTCGGGCGGGTATGTGAGCCGGTAATGGCGCTGTGGGGACTGCCGGGCGAATCTGCTACCGTACTGCTGGCGGCGGTGATGAGTATGGGAGGCGGCGTCGGTGTTTGCGCCAGCCTGGTTGTCGCCGGTACGCTTTCGGGACATGATGCTACGGTGCTGTTACCGGCTATCTACCTGATGGGCAATCCGGTGCAAAATGTGGGACGCTGTCTGGGTACCGCGGGAGTCCATCCCCGTTATTACCCGCTTATTATTGCGGTATGCGTAATTAATGCGCTGCTCTCTATTTGGGTTATGCAGGTTATTGCCTGACAAGGAAGGTTATGAACTGTTCCATTCTTAATTTGACGTTGTTCCAGCAGGGACACGTGTACGCGCCGGAAGACTTAGGACGCCAGGATATACTGGTGTCTGACAGCAAAATTGTTGCCATCGCGCCGTCGATTTCCCCTGACGATTTTCCTGGCTGCGAGTGTATCAATCTTGACGGTGCGATTGTGTGCCCAGGATTTATCGATCAACACGTCCATCTGATTGGCGGCGGCGGAGAAGCGGGGCCGCACACCCGCACGCCGGAAGTGCGCTTGTCGCGGCTGGTTGAAGCTGGCGTCACCTCGGTGGTGGGATTGCTGGGGACAGATGGTATTACCCGTCACCCTGAATCGCTGCTGGCGAAAACCCGCGCGCTGGAATTTGAAGGCATCAGCGCATGGATGCTGACCGGGGCGTATTCTCTGCCTTCCCCGACCATCACCGGCAGTATCGATCGCGATGTGGCGCTGATCGATAAAATCATTGGCGTGAAATGTGCTGTTTCGGACCATCGTTCTTCAGCCCCGGACACCTCGGCGCTGGCAAACATGGCGGCGCAGTCGCGCGTTGGCGGATTGTTAGGGCGCAAGCCGGGGATTAGCGTCTTCCATATGGGCGACAGCCCGCGCATGCTGGAGCCGTTGTATCAGATCCTCGACAGTTGCGATGTACCGATTACCAAGCTGCTGCCCACACACGTCAATCGTGCGGAACCGTTGTTTCAGTCGGCGCTGGAGTATGCCCGCAAAGGCGGTTATATCGACATTACCAGCAGCATTGATGAACCCGTCGACCCGGCCACGGCTATCGCCACGGCGCTACGCCAGAACGTGCCGCTGTCGCGTATTACCTTGAGTTCAGATGGCAACGGTAGTCAGCCGGAATTTGATGACTACGGTAATCTTACCGGCATCGGTGTCGCAGGGTTTGAATCACTGGCTGAAACAGTGCGCCAGTTGGTGAAGGTTCATGCCATACCGCTGGAACTGGCGCTGTGTCCGCTGACGCGAACGGTCGCAGAATTTTTGGGACTGGAACATAAAGGGCGTCTGGCGGTGGGATGCGATGCCGACATTCTGGTGCTCAATGATGCGCTTGAAGTTCATCACCTGTGGGCGAAGGGCAAAGCTGTCGTCAGAGAGAAAAAAGCCTGTATAAAAGGGACATTTGAATAAACGACGTTGATGCCGGATGGCGGCGTAAACGCCTTATCCGGCTACGGAGTTATGCGGATGGTGGCCTGATAAGACGCGTGGCGTCACCATCAGGCGCTATCCGGCAAAATGTAAATCAGGCGTTCTCTTTCAGCCAGTTCATTACCACGTCGTGGTGGTTGCTGGTTTTGAAGTCATCAAACACATGCTCAATTTTCCCTTCAGCATCAATCAGGAAGCTGATGCGGTGGATGCCATCATAGGTTTTGCCCATAAATGACTTCTCACCCCAGACGCCGAACTGCTCGCAAACCTGGTGATCTTCGTCGGACAGGAGCGTGAAGTTAAGGACTTCTTTCTCCGCGAATCGGGAAAGCTTCTCTGGTTTATCGGTGCTGATTCCCAGCACTTCAACACCTGCTTTTTTTAACTCATCCATGTTATCGCGCAGGCCGCAGGCCTGTACGGTACAGCCGGGTGTCATGGCTTTCGGGTAAAAATAAACCAGAACACGCTGTCCCTGGAAGTCGGTTAAATTTACTTGTTCTCCGTCTTGATCCGGCAAGCTAAATTTCGGTGCGATATCACCGGCTTTCAGTGGGTTCATTACTTAACTCCATCCTGTTCATCATGCTGTGAGTAATTGACGACGTTAATACTGCCTTGCGCATTGAGTTCTGTACAGAGTGCTTTAAACGCATCTTCAATATTTGCCGAATCATGTGACGCAGGACTATGTGCGGTAATTTGAATAAACAGCTGTGCCGCCTTTTCGTTCTCAGCCGGTTGCGTGCGTGAAACCAGTTCCGCAATATTCATTTGGTGGCTGTCAAACAGGGCGGTAAAGCGTTCAATCAAATGCGGAGAATCAGGAACATCGACCTGCACCCATACCGTAGCGGGCATCGCCGGACGGGGGCGTGCGGTCGTGCGCTTCATCACAATCAGTAAATCCAGCTCTGCACCTTTCAACGGCAAGGTTGATTCAATTAGGGTTATGGCATTCCAGGTGCCCGACAGCAACATGATAAACGTGAACTCGTCACCCAGCATGGCCAGTCGGCTGTCTTCGATATTACAGCCGCAACTGCTGACATGACGTGTGATGGTGTTCACAATTCCCGGGCGGTCAGCACCCAGCGCAGTAATGACCAGATAGTGTTGCGATGACGATGTCAAACCTGTTCTTCCTTTGAGCGGTGAGGTAATCATAAGGAAAGCATAAAAAAAACATGCATACAACAATCAGAACGGCTCTGGTCGCTTGCTTTTATTGTCGTACCAAACGTACCATTGAGACACTTGTTTGCACAGAGGATGGCCCATGTTCACGGGAAGTATTGTCGCGCTTGTTACGCCGATGGATGAGAAAGGTAAAGTCTGCCGGTCGAGCCTGAAAAAACTGATTGATTATCATGTCGCCAGCGGCACCTCGGCGATCGTTTCGGTTGGCACCACCGGTGAGTCTGCCACCCTGAGTCATGATGAGCATGGCGATGTGGTGATGATGACCCTGGAGCTGGCCGACGGGCGTATTCCGGTGATTGCCGGAACCGGCGCTAATGCGACCGCGGAAGCCATTAGTCTGACGCAGCGTTTCAACGACAGTGGTGTTGTCGGCTGCCTGACGGTGACGCCTTACTACAACCGCCCAACCCAGGAAGGTTTGTTCCAGCATTTCAAAGCCATCGCTGAACATACTGACCTGCCGCAAATTCTGTATAATGTACCGTCCCGTACCGGCTGCGATATGTTGCCGGAAACCGTTGGTCGCCTGGCGAAAGTAAAAAATATTATCGCTATTAAAGAGGCCACGGGGAACTTAAGTCGCGTTCACCAGATCAAAGAGCTGGTTTCAGACGACTTTATTCTGCTCAGTGGTGATGACGCGACCGGACTGGATTTTATGCAGCTCGGTGGTCATGGTGTGATTTCCGTGACGTCTAACGTTGCGGCACGCGATATGGCCGAAATGTGCAAACTGGCGGCAGCCGGGAACTTTGCCGAGGCGCGGGTGATTAACCAGCGTCTGATGCCGTTACACAACAAACTATTTGTCGAACCCAATCCTATCCCAGTGAAATGGGCGTGTAAGGAGTTGGGACTTGTGGCGACCGATACGCTACGTCTGCCGATGACGCCAATCACGGATAATGCTCGTGAAATCGTCAAAGCGGCGCTTAAGCATGCCGGTTTGCTGTAAAGTTTAGGGAGATTTGATGGCTTACTCAGTACAAAAGTCGCGCCTGGCCAAGGTTGCGGGTGTTTCGCTTGTTATGTTGCTCGCGGCCTGTAGTTCTGACTCGCGTTATAAGCGCCAGGTGAGCGGTGATGAATCCTATCTGGAGGCCGCACCGCTTGCTGAGCTTCACGCTCCAGCTGGGATGATTCTGCCGGTTATGTCGGGTGACTATAATATCCCGGTCACCAACGGCAGCGGTGCCGTTGGTAAAGCGCTGGACATTCGCCCGCCGGCTCAGCCGTTAGCACTAGTCACTGGTGCTCGCACTCAGATCGCGGGTGATACGTCGACATTGCTGGTGGAAAATGGTCGTGGCAACACGCTGTGGCCACAGGTCGTTAGCGTCATTCAGTCTAAAAACTACACGATCACCAAACGTGATGATGCCAGCCAGACGTTGACCACCGACTGGGTTAACTGGAACCGTCTGGATGAAGACGAGCAGTACCGTGGACGTTATCAAATCTCGGTTAAACCGCAGGGCTATCAGCAAGCGGTAACGGTGAAACTGATTAACCTCGAGCAGGCGGGTAAACCCGTAGCTGATCCAGCATCAATGCAGCGTTACAGCGCTGAGATGATGAACGTTATCTCCGCAGGTCTGGATAAGAACGCCACTGACGCCGCGAATGCCGCGCAGAACCGCTCTGCCGCCACCATGGATGTTCAGAGTGCTGCCGATGACACCGGTTTACCGATGCTGGTGGTACGTGGACCGTTCAACGTGGTATGGCAACGTCTGCCGGCAGCGCTTGAGAAAGTGGGGATGAAAGTGACCGACAGCACCCGTTCTCAGGGCAGCATCGCCGTGACCTACAAACCACTGTCTGATAGCAACTGGCAGGAGCTGGGCGCAAGCGATCCGGGTCTGGTATCCGGCGACTATAAACTGCAGGTCGGTGATTTAGACAACCGCAGTAGCTTGCAGTTTATCGATCCGAAGGGGCATACCCTGACGCAAAGCCAGAACGACGCGCTGGTCGCCGTCTTCCAGGCAGCGTTCAGTAAGTAAAAATAAAGGGCTGGATAACTCCGGCCCTTTTTTTCTGATATGATACGCAAACGTGTGCGTCGGCAGAAAAACGCAATATTTATCGTTAATTCACACCCAGGAGTAATAAAGATGCAAAAGCAAGCTGAGTTGTATCGTGGTAAAGCGAAGACCGTATACAGCACGGAAAACCCGGACCTGTTGGTGCTCGAATTCCGCAATGATACGTCAGCAGGGGATGGCGCGCGCATTGAACAGTTTGATCGTAAAGGCATGGTGAACAACAAGTTCAACCATTTCATTATGACTAAACTGCAAGAAGCGGGCATTCCTACCCAGATGGAGCGACTGCTTTCCGATACTGAATGTCTGGTGAAAAAACTGGAGATGGTACCGGTTGAATGTGTGGTTCGTAACCGCGCAGCAGGCTCCCTGGTTAAGCGTTTAGGCGTTGAGGAAGGTATTGAACTGAATCCGCCGCTGTTTGATCTGTTCCTGAAAAACGATGCTATGCACGATCCAATGATTAACGATTCCTATTGCGAAACTTTTGGTTGGGTGAGCAAAGAGAATCTGGCGCGTATGAAAGAGCTGACCTACAAAGCCAACGACGTGCTGAAAAAGATGTTTGATGATGCCGGTCTGATTCTGGTCGACTTCAAACTTGAATTTGGTTTGTATAAAGGTGAAGTGGTCCTGGGCGATGAGTTCTCACCGGACGGCAGCCGTCTGTGGGACAAAGAAACGCTGGATAAAATGGACAAAGATCGCTTCCGCCAGAGCCTGGGCGGCCTGATCGAAGCCTATGAAGCCGTCGCGCATCGTCTGGGTGTGAAGTTAGACTAACCCTCCCCTGAGCCGGCGATCGCTCTCCGGCTCATCAATCCCGCCGATTTTGATTACTGTTTCTTATGGTAATCCTGTTCCGAACCGCCTACGATCATCATCATAATGAATAAAAAG
This sequence comes from Citrobacter sp. RHBSTW-00986, assembly GCF_013783065.1. Lineage (NCBI taxonomy): Bacteria > Pseudomonadati > Pseudomonadota > Gammaproteobacteria > Enterobacterales > Enterobacteriaceae > Citrobacter > Citrobacter sp. RHBSTW-00986. The sequence continues at coordinate 1,450,839 of NZ_CP056200.1, forward strand.
TTGAGGTGATTATGCGCTGGCAAGGGCGTCGTGAAAGTGACAATGTGGAAGACAGACGAAATAGCTCCGGTGGTGGCCCTTCTATAGGCGGCCCTGGTTTTCGTTTGCCCAGTGGTAAAGGCGGCATCATCCTGCTGATTGTGGTGCTGGTGGCGGGATATTATGGCGTGGATCTCACCGGATTAATGACCGGCCAGCCAGTTTCCCAACAGCAATCATCACACTCCATCAGCCCAAACGATGATGAAGCAGCAAAATTCACTTCGGTGATTCTGGCCACCACGGAAGATACCTGGGGGCAGCAGTTTGAAAAAATGGGCCGGACCTACCAACAGCCGAAGCTGGTAATGTATCGCGGAGCGACGCGTACCGGCTGTGGCGCAGGTCAGTCGGTGATGGGGCCGTTTTACTGCCCGGCGGATGGTACGGTGTATATCGACCTCTCATTTTATGATGACATGAAAAATAAGCTGGGCGCCGATGGTGATTTTGCTCAGGGCTATGTTATCGCCCATGAAGTGGGTCACCACGTGCAGAAACTGCTGGGTATTGAACCGAAAGTTCGCCAGATGCAGCAGAATGCCTCACAGGCTGAGGTGAACCGTCTTTCCGTACGTATGGAACTGCAGGCGGACTGCTTTGCCGGCGTCTGGGGCAACAGTATGCAGCAGCAGGGCGTGCTGGAGTCCGGCGACCTGGCTGAAGCGCTGAACGCCGCTCAGGCTATTGGCGACGATCGCCTGCAGCAGCAGGGACAAGGACGCGTTGTGCCGGACAGCTTTACCCACGGCACTTCTGAGCAGCGGCTTAGCTGGTTCAAACGCGGTTTTGACAGCGGCGATCCGGGACAATGTAATACTTTTGGTAAAGGCATTTAAGCTACTGAGGCAGGGATGTCTGATAATACGGCGCTGAGCGCGTTAACTGAACAGATGGCCCACGAAGGGATCCGTCGTCTGCTGATTATCAGTGGCGAGGGGAACTGGTGTCAGGAGCGGGCTTTAGCGCTACGCGACACGTTACCCGGCGACTGGTTATGGGTGGGCGCACTCGCCCCTGCTGAGCCAAACTGTACGCCACAGGCGCTGCAAACGTTATTAGGGCGCGAATTTCGTCATGCGGTTTTTGACGCCGGGCAGGGATTTGACGCTGCGGCGTTTGCCGCCTTAAGCGGAACGCTGATCGCCGGGAGCTGGCTGGTTTTGCTGACTCCCCCCTGGCATACCTGGCACACGCATCCGGACGTGGATTCACTGCGCTGGAGCGACTGTGCTGAACCTATCCCAACGCCGCACTTTGTTGAACATGTCAAACGGGTGATTTCCCGTGACGGACAGGCGCTGCACTGGCAGCAGCATCACGCAGTTTCCAGCCCGCGTTTTGCTGTTCGTGCAGTCTGGCACGCGGCAACCGGTTACCCTCAGCCTGAACAGGCGATGATTTTAACCCAGTTGCTGGATATGCCTCCCGGCGTGGCTGCGGTCACAGCTGCACGTGGCCGGGGTAAATCGGCTCTGGCAGGGCAACTGATAGCACGTATCAACGGGACCGCGATTGTCACCGCGCCTGCTAAAGCGGCAACGGATGTGCTGGCGCAATTTGCCGCAGAGCGATACCGCTTTATGGCCCCGGATGCGCTGTTAAGCAGTTCTGCAACCGCAGACTGGCTGGTTGTGGATGAAGCCGCCGCGATCCCCGCGCCGCTGCTGCACCAACTGGTTGCGCGTTTCCCTCGTACGCTGTTAACCACCACCGTACAGGGCTATGAGGGAACTGGCAGAGGCTTTTTGTTGAAATTTTGCGCCCGCTTTCCCCATCTTCGACGCTATGAGTTGCAACAACCCGTGCGCTGGGCGCAGGGATGTCCGCTGGAGAAAATCGTCAGCGATGCGCTGGTGTTTGACGACGAAACCTTTGCGCATGCCCCCTTAGGGGAGCTTAACTTCTCGGCATTTGATCAACTCTCATGGCAGACAAACCCGGCGCTGCCGTTAGCGGTATATCAGCTACTTTCCGGTGCGCATTATCGCACCTCGCCACTGGATCTGCGGCGAATGATGGACGCGCCGGGTCAGCATTTTCTTCAGGCTTCGGCTGCTGACTCGGTGGCGGGCGCCGTCTGGCTGGTCGACGAGGGGGGATTATCCGCAGAATTAAGCCAGGCCGTCTGGGCCGGATATCGCCGACCAAGAGGAAATCTGGTTGCGCAGTCACTGGCGGCGCACGGCGGAGACCCATTGGCGGCGACGCTCGTCGGGCGGCGGGTCAGTCGAATTGCGGTTCATCCCGCGCGTCAAAGGGAAGGTATTGGGCAACAGCTGATTCTGCAGGCCCGGCACTATTGCACGCAGTGCGACTATCTGTCCGTCAGCTTTGGTTATACGGCTGAATTATGGCGTTTCTGGCAGCGCTGCGGTTTTGTCCTGGTACGGATGGGCAATCATCGGGAAGCTAGCAGCGGCTGTTATACCGCTATGGCGGTGCTGCCCATCAGCGAAGCGGGAAAACGCCTTGCCTGGCGGGCGCACCAGCGCCTGCGACGGGATGCGGAGATTCTTGCTCAGTGGAACGCAGAGCGCATTCCGCTGGTACCACTGAAAGAGACTACGCTTAATGAGGATGACTGGGGTGAGCTGGCTGGGTTTGCTTTCGCGCATCGACCATTACTGACATCATTAGGTTGTCTGAGTCGTTTGCTTGAGCACAGCGAGTTGCCTCTTCCGGCATTACGCGGGCGTATACAGGCTCAACGCAGCGATGCTGAATTGTGCCAACAGCTGAAAATATCGGGTCGCAAAGCGCTGTTGGCAGTTCAGCGCGCCGAGGCGGCGCAGGCCTTACAACAGCTGGATGCTGAGCGTGAACAACGGCTACATAATCGCATTATGCAATGGCAATTTTTTCACTAACTTCTTCAATTTCCTGGCATGGTCATTGCGGTTAAGCGGCGTAGAATGATTCTCATCAGTTAAGGAGATCGCCATGAAACATGACCATTTTGTTGTTCAAAGTCCCGATAAACCCGCTCAACAGCTCTTGTTGCTGTTTCATGGCGTCGGCGATAACCCGGTTGCCATGGGCGAAATTGGCTCCTGGTTTGCGCCGCTGTTTCCGGATGCGCTAATCGTCAGCATTGGCGGGGCAGAGCCTTATGGTACGACTTCCGGCCGTCAGTGGTTTTCGGTACAGGGGGTAACGGAAGAGAACCGCCAGGCGCGTATTGACGCGATTATGCCGGTCTTTATCGAAACCGTTCGCTACTGGCAGAAGCAAAGCGGCGTTTCACCTCAGGCGACCGCGCTGATTGGTTTTTCTCAGGGCTCGATTATGTCGCTTGAGAGTATTAAAGCCGAGCCTGGGCTGGCGTCGCGGGTCATCGCCTTTAATGGTCGCTATGCCACGTTGCCGGAGGTTGCAACTACCGCGACGACGGTGCATTTGATTCACGGCGGTGAAGACCGGGTGATTGAGTTATCTCATGCCGTTGCCGCGCAGGAGGCGTTAATACGTGCCGGTGGGGATGTGACGCTGGATATCGTCGAAAATCTGGGGCACGCCATTGATGAACGCAGTATGCAGTTTGCGCTCGACCACCTGCGTTTTACCGTACCGAAGCACTACTTTGATGAAGCGCTGAGCGGCGGTAAGCCTCACGATGATGATGTGATTGAGATGATTTAACTCGCAGGCCGGATGGCGATGTGAAACCGCCATTCGGCCTGCGTTGGCTTATTTCTTCGGTTGATCCTTGTTTGGCCAATCGTCGTCGTCATCCCATTTATCGTTAAAATCACGATGCGGGGGAAGCTCCGGCTTATTGGCAAGAAATTTCTTGTGGTCGACGCGCTTGAGATCTTTAATCACGTTCAGCAATACGCCTACCAGAAACACCAACACCAGAATCCACCAGTATTTTGCCAGCCAGTCCATGCTCATTTCCTCTTACAGGAACACTCATCAGGCGACGAGTTGCTCCATGATACGTTGATACATACGGGCAAGCAGTTGCAGGTCGGCGGCATTAACACATTCATTAATTTTATGAATGGTGGCGTTGACCGGCCCAAGTTCTACTACCTGTGCCCCCATGCGGGCAATAAAACGCCCGTCGGACGTCCCGCCTGTAGTCAGTAACTGCGGTTTAATCTCATTATAGTGCTCAATGGCGTTCACCACCGCATCCACCAGTTTACCGCGTGCCGTCAGGAACGGCTGACCGGAAAGCCACCAGTCGACGGTATAACGCAACTGATGTTTCTCCAGCAGCTCCAGCACCCGGGACTTAATCATTTCATCGTTTAATTCGGTGCTGAAACGGAAGTTGAACTGGATAAACAGTTCGCCGGGAATAACATTGTTGCTGCCGGTTCCTGCCTGAATATTGGCAATCTGCATGCTGGTCGCCGGGAAGAATTCGTTGCCCTGATCCCACTCAATCGCCACCAGTTCATTGAGCATTGGCGCCGCGCGGTGTACCGGGTTATCGGCCAGATGCGGGTAGGCTACGTGGCCCTGCACGCCGTGAATGGTCAGATTGCAGGTCAGTGAACCACGACGCCCATTTTTCACCACGTCGCCAACGATTTCCGTGCTGGACGGCTCGCCAACCAGACAATAATCCAGTCGTTCATTGCGTGCCATAAGTGCTTCAACCACTTTTACGGTGCCGTTTTGGGCGCTGGCCTCTTCGTCAGAGGTTATCAAAAACGCCAGACGACCCTGATGGTTTGGATGCTGGGCGACAAAACGTTCTGCGGCCACGACCATTGCCGCCAGTGAGCCTTTCATATCGGCTGCGCCACGCCCGAACAACATGCCATCGCGAATGGTCGGTTCGAACGGTGGATTAATCCAACGATCGACATCGCCGACAGGCACTACGTCAGTGTGACCGGCAAATGCCAGAGTCTCACCTTTGCCGCGCCATGCCCAAAAATTCTGTGTGTCACCAAAATCCATACGCTCAACGGTAAAACCTACCGCGCGCAGGCGTTCAATCATTAACGCCTGGCACCCGGCATCATCCGGGCTCAGGGAAGGACGGCGAATAAGCTGCTGTGTCAGCTCAATAACCGGGCACGACATAGACTATACCTCATTAAAAAACTGCGTATAACTGGATTCACTAAAGCCAAGCAGCATAGGCTTACCCGGCGCGCAGAGCAATGGGCGTTTGATAATTGCAGGCATTTCAATCATCAATGCAGCAGCAGAGGACGCATCGGTGATTTGGTTACGTGTGGCTTCATCCAGTTTGCGCCAGGTGGTTCCACGTGTATTGAGCAGCGCCTCCCAACCTAATTCGCTGATAAAGGCGTGTAATAACGCGTTGTCCAGGCCGTCGACGCGATAATCATGGAAGCGGTAGTCGACCCCATTGTCTTCCAGCCAGCGTCTGGCTTTTTTAATCGTATCGCAATTCTTAATGCCGTAGAGGGTGATCATTTGAATCCTTATTGACGTAATTTGAATATTTATTCTCGTGTTCTATAAACATGAATAATACATATTGTCATCGAACCGTTATAGAAAAATATAACATTGTTGTTGAATGGTGAATAATGATTCCTGAAAGTTCCAAAATTCACGGGAAACTGAAAATCAGAATTTGCCTGTTTGCATCAGCCTGTTTTTCCATCAGAATTGCCAAAGTCGTAGATGATGTATGAATATTTCAAAATATTGCAGTAAGTCACATAAAATTTATGGGGTTAGCGCATAGTGATTACATATACCCCCGAACACTGGAGGATGTAATCGCAACCATTGGTTAAATGATCTTCTTTTTATGATGATGATTTCGTAGAATGCCCATAATAATAAGAGAGGTTGGGTAATGACTCCAACTTACTGATAGTGTTTTATGTTCAGATAATGTCCAATGACTTTGTCATGCAGTTCTCCCTTCAGGCGTGATTCATAAAGCGGCCAGTCATCCGTCATCCATACCACGACCTCAAAGGCCGACAGCAGGCCCGGAAGACGCTCCAGCGTGGCCAACGTGCGTTCACCGAATACGTGCGCCACAACCGTCCTCCGTATCCTGTCATACGCGTAAAACAACCAGCGCTGGCGTGATTTAGCGCCGACGTAACCCCACTGTTCGTCCATTTCCGCGCAAACAATGACGTCACTGCCCGGTTGTATGCGTGAGTTTACCGACTGCGGCCTGAGTTTTTTAAGTGACGTAAAATCGTGTTGAGGCCAACGCCCATAATGCGTGCACTGGCGCGACATCCGACGCCATTCATGGCCATATCAATAATTTTCTGGTGTGTACCGGGCTGAGAGGCGGTGTAAGTGAACTGTAGCTGCCATGTTTTACGGCAGTGAGAGCAGAGATAGCGCTGATGTCCGGCAGTACTTTTACCGTTACGCACCACGCCTTCAGTAGCTGAGCAGGAGGGACAACTGATGGAGATGGAAGCCACGGGAGCACCTCAAAACCACCATCATACACTAAATCAGCAAGTTGGTAGCATTACCGAGAGGTTGTTATGATTGAACGTGAACTGGGGAACTGGAAAGACTTTATCGAAGTGATGCTTCGTAAATAATTTTCTGGAAGAAATTCATATCCTGCAAAGGATAATAAAAGGCGACTCAACGTAAGTCGCCTTTTTTGTGTCCGATTATTCTGGGCGTGGCTTCAACGGGAAACGTCTGCGTACCAGCACAAAGAACAGAGGAACGAAGTAAATCGCCAGGACAGTGGCTGAAATCATCCCGCCCATTACGCCAGTCCCCACCGCATGTTGACCGCCGGAACCTGCACCACTGCTGATGGTCATCGGCAACACCCCAAAGATAAACGCCAGTGACGTCATCAGAATTGGGCGTAAGCGTTGGCGACAGGCATGCAGCGTGGCGTCGAGCAAGTCGTGACCTTTCTCGTTCATCTCATTGGCGAATTCAACAATCAATATTGCGTTCTTCGCCGAAAGCCCGATAACGGTGAGTAACCCGACCTGAAAGTACACATCGTTTTCCAGACCGCGCATCCAGGTAGCGAGCAGCGCGCCAATGACCCCCAGCGGTACAACCAGCATGACGGAGAAGGGAACCGACCAGCTTTCGTACAGAGCCGCCAGACACAGGAACACCACCAGCAAAGAAATGGCGTACAGAGCTGGCGCCTGAGAGCCCGACAGCCGTTCCTGGTAAGACATCGCGGTCCATTCGAGGCCGAATCCGGTCGGCAACTGGTGGACCAGCGATTCCATAATGTCCATCGCCGTACCGGTACTGACGCCTGGGGCGGCTTCGCCAACAATCTCGACGGCGGAGTAGCCGTTATAGCGTTCCAGACGCGGTGAGCCCGTTTCCCAGCGCGACGTGGCAAAGGCCGAGAAAGGCACCATGCCGCCGCTATTATTGCGGACGTACCACAGATTGATGTCGTCCGGGAGCATGCGATATTTTGCCGCCGCCTGCACGTAAACCTTCTTCACGCGACCCCGGTCCATAAAGTCATTGACGTAGCTGGAGCCCCAGGCCGTTTGCAAGGTGTCGTTGATGTCATCAATGGAAACGCCCAGCGCCTGGGCTTTGCGTTGATCGATATCAATTTGCAACTGCGGGCTGTCGTCCAGACCATTATGACGAACGCGGGTCAGAGACGCGTCTTTCCCGGCCAGCTCAATCAGCTTGTCGCGCGCGGCCATTAACGCATCATGGCCCGCACCGGCGTGATCTTGCAGCTCCATATCGAAACCGGCAGAGCTCCCGAGACCGCTAATCGCCGGAGGGCTGCTGGCGAAGACGCGGGCTTCCTTAATCTTATTAAAGGCTTTGGTCGCGCGCTCGATGATGGCGAAAGAGGTTCCGGTGGTGGTGTCGCGATCATCCCAGTCTTTTAAGCGGACAAACATTCGCGCCACGTTTTGACCGTTCCCACCAGGGCCGGAACCGACCGTGGAAAAGACCGACGTAATGTTGTCTTTCTCATGGGTGAAGTAATACTTCTCCACTTCCTCAACCACTTTCAATGTTTGCTGCTGCGTGGAGCCGCTGGGCAACTGTATCGAGGTGGTAAACATGCCGCGGTCTTCGAGCGGCAGGAAGGAGGTTGGCAGGCGCAGGAACAGGAAAACCATACCGCCGAGCAGCAGGCCGTAAATCAGTATCCAGCGCAGACTGCGGTGCAGGATCCTGGCGATGCCTTTTTCGTAGCGTTCGGCGTTGCGGTTAAACATCCGGTTAAACCAGCCAAAGAAACCGGTTTGCCCGTGATGCTCGCCTTTATGTAACGGTTTGAGCAGAGTGGCGCACAGGGCAGGGGTGAGGATCATCGCCACCAGAACTGAAAGAACCATTGCGGAGACGATGGTAATCGAGAACTGGCGGTAAATAGCCCCGGTAGTGCCGCCGAAGAAAGCCATCGGGATAAACACCGCCGACAGCACCATGGCGATACCGACCAGCGCTCCCTGGATTTGCCCCATCGATTTCCGCGTCGCTTCCCGCGGCGAGAGGCCTTCCTCACTCATAATTCGCTCGACGTTTTCCACCACCACAATGGCATCATCGACCAGCAGGCCGATCGCCAGCACCATCGCAAACATCGTCAGGGTGTTAACGCTGTAGCCAAAGGCGTAGAGCACGGAAAAAGTACCCATCAGGACGACGGGAACGGCGATTGTAGGGATCAGCGTGGCGCGGAAGTTTTGCAGGAACAGGTACATCACAAGGAATACCAGCGCGATCGCTTCCAGCAGCGTTTTCACCACGTCGATAATTGAGGCTTTGACAAAGGAGGTAGTTTCATACGCCACTTTGTATTCCAGCCCATGCGGAAAATACTGTGAGAGCTCATTCAGACGGTCGATAACCAGCTCCGCCGTTGCCATTTCATTGGCACCGGAGGCCAGTTTTACCCCCAGACCGGAAGCCGGGTGGCCGTTGAAGCGGCTGAGATAGTCGTACTTTTCCGCACCCATTTCGACCGTCGCCACATCACCCAGTTTAACTTCTGAGCCGTCCTGGTTGACGCGTAGCGTAATCGCGCGGAATTCATCCGGAGTCTGCAGCAGCGACTGGGCGTTGATCGTCGCATTCAGCGCTTGTTTGTCCACCGAAGGCGTGCCGCCAAGTTGCCCGACGGCAATCTGCGCATTCTGTGACTCGATAGCATCGGTCACATCTTTGGCGGTCATCTGGAAGCTGTTAAGTTTGACCGGGTCGAGCCAGATACGCATGGAATATTGTGAACCGTAAGCGTCAATATCGCCCACGCCGTTTATACGACTGAGCGGATCCTGGATATTACTGGCGACGTAGTCGGCGATGTCCTGCTTATCCATTGAGCCATCGGTGGAGACGAAGGCGATGGTCAGAATATTGGTGTCCCCGGTCTTGCGCACCGTGACCCCTTGATTTTGTACCGCCTGCGGCAGCTTACGCATTGCCGGTTGCAGCTGGTTTTGCACCTGCTGGACGGCCTCATCAGGATCGGTTCCCGCGAGGAAGCTCAGCGTAACCGACGCCTGGCCTGTCCCGCTGCTCTGCGACGACATGTACATCAGATTATCGAGACCAGTCATGTTCTGCTCGATAACTTGGGTGACGGTATTTTCCAGGGTTTGTGCGGACGCGCCAGGGTAGTTCGCGGTTACCCGCACGTTTGGCGGTGCCAGATCGGGATATTGCTCAACGGGCAGCGAAAAAATAGCCAGGGCTCCTGTCAGGCACAACAGGATTGCTAACACCCAGGCAAAAATGGGGCGATCGATGAAAAAATTCGCCATTAAAAGGGGACCTCGTGTTTCTGCGTATCGTTATGGGTGTGAATTGCTTCACTTTAGCGGCAAGGTACGGGGCAAACGTGGAGAAAAAAAGAAGATAATGTAAATTATCATGCCCGTTTACAGCATACCTTTCGTGCCAACGCCGTCAGGCCTGGATCGAGAACCGACGGCGCTTTGCGGTTCTTTACGTTAGCTCACCGTCGGATTCTGCCGAACGAAAACTGATGCTCACCAGCGTTCCCCCTCCGGAGGGTTGAGAGAAAGTCAGCGTGCCGCTCAGCCTTTCCGCCCGCTCGCGCATAATATTTAACCCATAGTGCCCCGAAGGCTCATGCGGCTCGCCAATGCCGATACCGTTATCGCGAATATAAACCGTGTGATTACCATCCGGCGCGGTCACGCAACTGACGGCAATTTCGGTTGCGCTGGCATGTTTAATCGCGTTCAGCACCGCTTCACGGACGATCTGCAGCAGATGCACCTGCATTTGCGCGTCCAGCGCCAGGGTCGGTAACCGGCAATCAAGCGTCAGTTTAGCCGAGGTCTGATTTTGCAGCGTTTCCAGCATTTCATGCAGGGCGGAGGGGAGATCGGCCTGCTGTAAAGTCAGGCGGAAGGTGGTGAGCAGTTCGCGTAGCTGGCGGTAGGCATCGTTCAGCGCTTGAGAGAAATCCGCCATAATGCTTTGCGCTGGGGCGTTATCTTCGGGAATCGAACGCTTCAGCAGCGTGAGCTGAATGCGTAAATAAGAGAGCACTTGCGCCAGCGAGTCGTGCAGCTCGCGCGCAATCGTCGCCCGCTCCTCCATTAACAACAGCTGCTGAAAATGTTTTTGCGCCTGGTTGAAGTACAACCCGCGACCCAGCATCGAGGAGACGCTGTTGAGCAGAGGGGTAGAAGCATTGACGTTCGGGCTTTGCCAGTGCAGTTCACCGTAGACGGTTTCCTGCATGGTGACCGGCAGGATCTGCATCGGCAGCTCGGGGCTTTTTGCGCCTTCGCTAATTCGCCAGTTATCTCCGACGGTGAGTTCCAGGAAATAGGCGGCGTCATGCTCGCGGACGATCTGTAAAATATGGCGGAAGCAGTACACATCAATCTGACTGGTATTTAACGCCTGAGAGCACTGATACAACACTTCCAGACGACGATGAGCTTCGTGGAGATCGTGGGTCTTCTCAGCGACAGACGCTTCCAGTGAGCGGTACAGCTTGTGTAATTCACTCGACATCTGGCTGAAGGTCTTGCCCAACAACCCGAGTTCGTTGGGCAAATCAGTATCCAGCGAGGGGATGTCAAACTGACCGTGTTCAATGTGCTGGCTGGCCACCACCAGCTTATTCAGCGGACGCACCACCTGCTGGCGAATACGCCGTAAGGTAAAGAAAACGAGGGTGAAAATGCCGATCCCGCCCGCCAGTGAAATACCAAAAACCAGCATCACTTTGCGTTCAGCATAATGTTGCAGCGCCAGCACGAAGAGATCGATTTGATCGACATAGTTATTGATATTGCTCTGGTACCAATTTAAATCGCCATCGATCAGACGGGCGTTCATTTCCAGCCAGTTTGCATGTAGACGCCCATAGCGACTTTTTACCGCTTGAGGCACATACCACGCGTTCAGGTTCTGTAGTGCTGGCGAGTTTAGCGCCTGCTGGAAAAGCTGGCGGTGAGCGTTAAGCTGCGGACTTTGGCTTTGCAGATCGTAACCCAGACGGTAACTTTGCATGCGCAATGAGCCAGCCACGTTGATGGCTTCGGCATCTCGTAAGCTGCTGGTCAGCGTGAGCAGCGCAATACCCGTTGAGAGAATCGACAACAGCACTATGTAGAAAAAAGCTTTAGCCAGACTGGCCGAGACCGGACGCTTTACCGTCACTTGTGCATCCTCACACAATACACGTCGCGCCTTAAAACAGCCCGAACGATGCGGTGTATTTGATAAATGTTAATAAAACGCCATGAAACTGGATGGTAACTGAAACGCAATTTCATATGCGATGAAATAAATTGATCTGCCACAGGTTCTGGATAAATAGTTGTGCTTCCTGGGCAAATGAACATTGCCGCTTCCTTCCGTGTCGGTTAATAACAACACTCATATAAAGAATAAGGTTTTTGCAACCAAAAAAGAAGGAAGCCATGAATCGTTTTATTATGGTTAATAGCCAGCAGTGCCTGGGATGCCATGCCTGTGAGGTCGCCTGCGTCATGGCTCACAATGGCGAGCAGCATGTCCTGAGTCAACGGCATTTCCAGCCCCGAATTACCGTCATCAAGCATCAGCAGCAGCGCAGTGCGGTAACCTGCCATCACTGTGAAGATGCGCCCTGCGCCAGAAGTTGCCCGAACGGGGCAATCAGCCATGATAACGACAGCGTTCAGGTGAACCCGAAAAAGTGTATTGGCTGTAAATCGTGCGTCGTTGCTTGTCCTTTCGGCACGATGCAGATCGTACTCACTCCTGTCGCTAAAGGGAAGGTGAAAGCCACTGCGCACAAATGCGATTTGTGTCAGGGACGCGAACAGGGACCCGCCTGCGTAGAGAACTGTCCGGCACAAGCGTTACAACTGGTGACGGAAAATTCGCTTACTGGTCTGTCAAAAGCGCGCAGGCTACGCACCGCCAGTCTGGAAAGCCAGCCCTGGCATGCCAACGCCACCGATTTCGTTTCGCATGCAATTACCAAACGTGAGCAAATGCAGGCGACGCCTGCGCGTGGTGAGCCGGATAAGCTGGCAATTGAGGCCCGTAAAACCAGCTTTGAGGAGATCTATCTGCCGTTTCGTACGGCGCAGGCGGAACGGGAAGCGTCCCGCTGCCTGAAATGCGGCGACCACAGTATTTGCGAATGGACCTGCCCATTGCATAACCATATTCCGCAGTGGATTGAACTGGTCAAAGCCGGGAATATCGACGCGGCGGTTGAGCTTTCTCACCAGACCAACTGCCTGCCGGAAGTGACCGGGCGCGTATGTCCGCAGGACCGACTTTGCGAAGGGGCATGTACGGTGCGTAGCGAGCATGGGGCGGTCACTATCGGAAATATTGAGCGTTACATCTCTGATCGGGCCCTGAGCAAAGGATGGCGACCGGACTTAAGCCACGTGCAGAAAGTGGATAAGCGCGTTGCTATCATCGGCGCGGGTCCGGCGGGTCTGGCCTGCGCGGATGTGCTGGCGCGCAGCGGAGTCAGCGCCACCGTATACGATCGCCACCCTGAAATCGGCGGTTTGCTGACGTTCGGCATTCCGGCCTTCAAGCTGGACAAATCGCTGCTGGCCCGCCGCCGTGAAATCTTCAGCGCCATGGGTATTCATTTCGAACTTAACTGTGAAGTGGGTAAGGATGTGGCGCTGTCGGCGCTGCTGGAGGATTACGATGCCGTGTTCGTGGGCGTAGGAACCTATCGTTCCATGAAGGCGGATCTGCCGAATGAAGACGCGCCTGGCGTTTATGACGCGTTACCGTTCCTGATTGCCAACACCAAGCAGGTGATGGGGCTGGATGAACTGCCTGAAGAGCCGTTTATCGACACCGCCGGACTGAACGTGGTTGTACTGGGCGGAGGCGATACGGCAATGGACTGCGTACGTACCGCGCTGCGTCATGGCGCACGCCAGGTGACCTGCGCTTATCGTCGTGATGAAGCCAACATGCCCGGTTCGAAAAAAGAGGTGAAGAACGCCCGGGAAGAGGGGGCTAACTTCGAGTTTAACGTCCAGCCGGTTGAGCTGGTGTTGCATGATGATGGGCGAGTCAGCGGCGTGCGTTTTTTACGTACCCAGCTTGGCGAGCCGGACGCGCAGGGGCGTCGTCGCCCGGTTCCCCTCGCCGGGAGTGAGTTTGTCATGCCCGCAGATGCGGTGATCATGGCGTTTGGTTTTCACCCACATGGCATGCCGTGGCTGGAGACGCATGGGGTTAAGGTCGATAACTGGGGGCGCATAGCCGCCAATGTTGAAAGCGCATACCGTTATCAAACCAGTAACCCGAAAATCTTCGCCGGTGGTGACGCGGTACGCGGTGCGGATCTGGTGGTTACGGCCATGGCGGAAGGACGGCATGCCGCCCAAGGGATCGTCGACTGGCTGGGCATAAAATCAGTCAAATCTCACTAAGTCGCTAAGAAGGCCGGATAAGGCGCGTTAGCGTTGCTATCCGGCTCTGCGCCGCATAATTGCCTGATGGCGCTTCGCTTGTCAGGCCGACATTGCACCAAGACAAACCCGGTTTCACGGCGTAGTATTATTTCTCACTTCTTGCTGTGGAGCCGGTATGTCGCAAAAAATTACCCTCATCAAAGATAAAGTCCTTTCCGATAACTACTTCATCCTGCGCAATATCACCTATGACCTGACCCGTAGCAATGGAGAGGTGATTCGTCACAAACGCGAGGTTTACGATCGCGGCAACGGCGCCACTATCCTGCTGTATAACCCGGAGAAGAAAACGGTGGTGCTCATCCGCCAGTTTCGCGTCGCCACCTGGGTCAATGGTAATGAAAGCGGTCAACTGATTGAAACCTGCGCCGGGCTGCTGGATAACGACGAACCGGAAGCGTGCATTCGGAAAGAGGCCATTGAAGAGACCGGCTTTGAAGTGGGGGAAGTGCGTAAGCTGTTTGAGCTCTATATGTCGCCGGGCGGCGTGACGGAGATAATTCATTTCTTTATTGCACAATACAGCGACAGCCAGCGGGCAAATGAGGGCGGAGGTGTGGAAGATGAAGATATTGAGGTTCTGGAGCTGCCGTTCACCCAGGCGCTGGAAATGATTAAAACGGGTGAGATCCGTGACGGTAAGACGGTGCTATTGCTGAACTATTTGCAGTCGTCGCATCTCATGGACTAATGCGCGGGATTTATATTTCTTTACAAATTTTCGGCCAATCCGACGATTCTTATTGAGCCACATCAGTCGCGCAAGGAAGATACCGCTTAGGCTGTGTGTTTTGACTTCGGGGTTGTACCGTCCATGCGCTATCGCGTTATTTTACTTTTCCTGCTCGGGTTGTTACCCGTCCGTTTGCTGTGGGCCGCGCCCGCGCAACAGACGTTTTCTGACTGGCAGGTGACGTGCAATAACCAAAACTTTTGCGTGGCGCGCAATACCGGAGAACATCACGGCCTGGTCATGACCTTGAGCCGCAGTGCCGGGGCACATACCGACGCCGTGTTGCGTATTGAACTGGGTGGGCTGGAATCGCCCACAGCCAAAGAGAGCGATATTGCGCCACGTCTGCTACTGGATGGCGCGCCGCTCCCGCTTCGCGGCGAACACTGGCGTATTACCCCCTGGCAACTGATGACCGATGATCCGGCCACCATCAGCGCATTTTTAACAACCGTACAGGACGCGAAGGCGATAACCCTGCAAAAAGGGGCGCAAAACCTGTCCCTGGTCGGGCTAAAAGCCGCGCTGCTTTTTATCGACGCCCAGCAAAAACGGGTCGGCAGCGAAACCGCATGGATCGAAAAAGGCGACGAGCCTCCGCTCAGCGTGCCTCCCGCTCCCGCTTTAAAAGGCGTGGCTGTGATTAACCCAACGCCAACGCCTCTCACGCAACAAGAGCGCAGTGAATTGCTGGATTACGGTAACTGGCGGATCAACGGTATTCGCTGTTCGATCGATCCGCTGCGTCGCGAGATGCGCGTCACGGCCTTAACGGATGATAAAGCGCTGCTGATGATCGGCTGTGAAGCCGGGGCATATAACACCATCGATCTGGCGTGGGTGGTTTCACGTACTACCCCGTTGACGTCACGGGCGGTACGGCTAAGCCTGCCTTTTAAAACGGATGCGGAAAGTCGCGATATGGAGCTGACCAACGCCACGTTTGATGAGAAGTCGCGCGAGCTGGTAACCCTCGCTAAAGGTCGAGGGTTGGCAGATTGCGGTATCCAGACCCGCTGGCGCTACGACGGCCAGCGTTTTCGTCTGGTGCGCTATGCCCAAGAGCCAAGCTGCGATAACTGGCATGGGCCAGATGCCTGGCCCACGCTGTGGATCACACGTTAAGCACCTTATGCGCTTTGTCGACAATGTTATCCACCGTAAAGCCGAAGAACGGGAACAGCTTGTCTGCTGGAGCCGACTCCCCATAACCCGTCATACCGACAATCGCCCCTTTCAGCCCAACATATTTGTACCAGTAGTCGGCAATTCCTGCTTCTACCGCCACGCGCGCGCTGACGTTTGAGGGGAGGACCGATTCCCTATACGCCTCATCCTGGGCGTCGAAGATATCGGTTGAGGGCAGAGAAACCACCCGCACGTTACGACCTTCACCGGTCAGTTTTTCCGCCGCCAGCAGCGTGATTTCCATTTCTGAACCGGTAGCAATCAGGATAACATCCGGCTTACCCCCGCCATCCTTCAGCACATAGCCGCCGCGGGCAATCTGCTGCACTTGCTCAGGCGTCCGCTCAACCTGCGCCAGATTTTGCCGCGAGAGGATCAGCGCCGTTGGCCCGTCATGGCGTTCGACCGCCAGCTTCCAGCCTACCGCCGCTTCAACCTGATCGCAGGGTCGCCAGGTGCTGAAATTAGGCGTCAGACGCAGGCTGGCGAGCTGTTCGACGGCCTGGTGCGTGGGACCATCTTCCCCAAGGCCAATCGAGTCGTGGGTATAAACCATGATTTGTCGGGCTTTCATCAGCGCCGCCATGCGTGCGGCATTACGGGCATATTCGACAAACATCAGGAATGTTGCGGTGTACGGTACGAAACCCCCGTGGTGAGCGATACCGTTGGCAATCGCGGTCATGCCAAATTCCCGCACGCCGTAGTGGATGTAGTTTCCTGCATGATCCTCTTTAAGAGAAGTGGAGCCTTTCCAGATGGTCAGATTGCTGGGCGCCAGATCCGCCGAACCGCCAAGCAGCTCAGGCAGTATCGGCCCGTAAGCGTTCAGGGTATTTTGCGAGGCCTTACGGGTGGCGATTTTGGCCGGATTGGCCTGCAGCTCGGTGATATATTTCTGGGTCGTTTCTTCCCACTCTTCCGGCAGTCCACCGCTCATCCTGCGGGTAAACTCTGCCGCCAGGTCCGGATGCGCATGTCGATAAGCGGCGAATTTCTCATTCCAGCTCTGTTGGGCTTTCTCGCCTTTTTCACGAGCGTCCCACGTCCGGTAAATCTCTTTGGGGATTTCAAAGGCAGGATGATGCCACCCCAACTTCTGTCGGGTCAGCGCCACTTCTTCTTCACCCAGCGCAGCGCCGTGCGCTTCTTCTTTCCCGGCTTTATTCGGTGAACCAAAACCAATCACCGTGCGGCAGATAATCAGCGACGGTTTGTCGGTAACGGCCTGTGCTTCCTGAATTGCTTTTTTCACCGCCTCAGGGTCATGACCGTCAATCTCGTGCACCACATGCCAGTGATAGGCCTCAAAGCGTTTCGCGGTATCGTCGGTAAACCAGCCGTCGGTTTCGCCATCAATTGAGATGCCGTTGTGATCGTAAAAGCCGATGAGTTTGCCAAGTCCCAGGGTGCCCGCCAGCGAGCACACTTCGTGAGAAATGCCCTCCATCAGACAGCCGTCGCCCATAAAGACCCAGGTATAGTGATTAACAATCTCGTGGTCTGGCTGGTTAAACTGCGCCGCCAGCGTGCGTTCTGCAATCGCCATTCCAACAGCGTTGGCTAAACCCTGACCCAACGGTCCGGTGGTGGTCTCCACGCCCGGCGTATAGCCAATTTCCGGGTGTCCTGGCGTCTTCGAATGGAGCTGGCGGAAGTTCTTTAACTCTTCGAGCGGCAGGTTGTAGCCGGAAAGATGCAGCAGGCTGTAAAGCAGCATTGAGGCGTGGCCATTGGACAAAATAAACCGGTCACGATCGTACCAGGTGGGATCGGACGGGTTATGGCGCAGGAAATCGTTCCACAGTACTTCGGCGATATCAGCCATCCCCATTGGTGCGCCAGGGTGGCCAGAGTTAGCTTTTTGGACGGCATCCATACTTAGCGCACGAATGGCATTGGCAAGCTCTTTACGGGTCATAGGAAATACTCCTTGAAAAGTAAAGTGTTAGATGCGTGTTGTGATTCACACTTTTGAGATAATTGCGGGCGTTGTCAGCAAAAAGCATAGCAGACAAGCATGGTATTGCTGGCTTAAGCAGGTAACATAGATGTTATAAATTGATAACAAATTCTTTCTTTGAATGGTGAGAGTATGGGGACCTTCAAAGTTTGTGCCGTTGACTGAGGTGATAATGTGCGGCTCAGTAGAATGGTTACCCGCGCCACTTTTTTGATAGATACGTGAAAGGAACAACAAGATGGATGACCAGTTAAAACAAAGCGCCCTCGATTTCCACGAATTTCCGGTACCCGGTAAAATCCAGGTTTCTCCGACCAAGCCTCTGGCAACCCAGCGCGACCTCGCGTTGGCCTACTCGCCGGGCGTGGCTGCACCGTGTCTTGAAATTGAAAAGGACCCGCTGGCAGCCTACAAATACACCGCACGCGGCAACCTGGTTGCGGTTATTTCCAACGGTACTGCGGTTCTGGGCCTGGGTAATATTGGCGCGCTGGCCGGTAAACCAGTGATGGAAGGTAAAGGCGTTCTGTTTAAGAAATTCGCCGGGATTGACGTGTTCGACATCGAAGTTGATGAACTCGATCCGGATAAATTTATCAACGTGGTAGCGGCGCTTGAACCAACGTTTGGAGGCATTAACCTCGAAGATATCAAAGCGCCGGAGTGCTTCTACATTGAGCAAAAACTCCGTGAGCGCATGAATATTCCGGTATTCCATGATGACCAGCACGGCACGGCAATCATCAGTACTGCCGCAATCCTTAACGGTCTGCGGGTGGTTGAGAAAAATATCTCTGATGTGCGTATGGTGGTGTCCGGTGCAGGTGCGGCGGCGATTGCCTGTATGAACCTGCTGGTGGCGCTGGGTATGCAGAAACACAACATTGTGGTCTGCGACTCCAAAGGGGTGATTTACAAAGATCGTGAACCAAACATGGCGGAAACCAAAGCGGCTTACGCAGTGGTGGATGACGGTAAACGTACGCTGGATGATGTCATTGACGGCGCAGACATTTTCCTCGGTTGCTCTGGCCCGAAAGTGCTGACGCAGGAAATGGTTAAGAAGATGGCGCGTGCGCCAATGATCCTGGCCCTCGCCAACCCGGAACCGGAAATCCTGCCGCCGCTGGCGAAAGAGGTGCGTTCTGACGCCATCATTTGTACCGGCCGTTCCGACTACCCGAACCAGGTTAACAACGTCCTGTGTTTCCCGTTCATCTTCCGCGGCGCGCTGGACGTCGGCGCTACCGCCATCAACGAAGAGATGAAACTGGCTGCGGTACACGCCATTGCTGAGCTGGCGCACGCCGAGCAGAGCGAAGTGGTGGCCTCCGCCTATGGTGACCAGGACCTGAGCTTCGGGCCGGAATACATCATTCCGAAACCGTTCGACCCGCGTCTGATCGTCAAAATCGCCCCTGCGGTGGCGAAGGCGGCGATGGATTCCGGTGTGGCAACGCGTCCGATTGCCGACTTTGACGCTTACATCGATAAGCTGACCGAATTTGTCTACAAAACCAACCTGTTCATGAAGCCGATTTTCTCCCTGGCACGCAAAGCGCCGAAGCGCGTGGTGCTGACTGAAGGGGAAGAGGCGCGTGTACTGCATGCCACGCAGGAGCTAATCACTTTAGGTCTGGCGAAACCGATCCTGATCGGTCGTCCGAGCGTTATCGAAATGCGTATCCAAAAACTGGGTCTGCAGATCAAAGCGGGCGTCGATTTTGAGATCGTCAACAATGAGTCAGATCCGCGCTTTAAAGAGTACTGGAGCGAGTACTACCAGATTATGAAACGTCGTGGTATTACCCAGGAGCAGGCGCAGCGTGCGGTAATTGCCAACACCACGGTGATCGGCGCGATCATGGTGCAGCGCGGCGAAGCGGATGCAATGATCTGCGGTACGATAGGTGACTACCATGAGCACTTCAGCGTAGTGAAAGAGGTGTTTGGTCATCGCGATGGCGTGCATACTGCCGGGGCGATGAACGCCTTGCTGCTGCCAAGCGGTAACACCTTTATCGCCGATACCTACGTTAACGACGATCCTACGCCGGAGCAACTGGCGGAAATCGCCGTGATGGCGGCAGAAACCGTGCGCCGCTTTGGTATCGAACCGAAGGTGGCGCTGCTGTCGCACTCCAACTTTGGTTCATCTAACTGTCCGTCGGCCAGCAAAATGCGCGAAGCGCTGGAGCTGATTAAGGCGCGTGCGCCAGAGTTGATGATTGATGGCGAAATGCACGGCGATGCCGCGCTGGTGGAAAGCATCCGTCATGACCGCATGCCGGACAGTCCGCTGAAAGGCTCAGCGAATATTCTGGTGATGCCGAATATGGAAGCTGCCCGTATTAGTTACAACTTACTACGTGTTTCCAGCTCTGAAGGCGTAACGGTCGGCCCGGTGCTGATGGGGGTTGCGAAACCGGTTCACGTATTAACGCCGATCGCATCTGTTCGTCGTATCGTTAATATGGTGGCACTGGCGGTCGTAGAAGCCCAAACTCAGCCGCTGTAATTTCACTTTAATTTATTTCCGGCGCGGGTTTCTCCCGCGCCTTTTTATTTCCCCTTTCTTAGTGATCCACTTCACCTTTTAAACATGGTTGCCGAATTTTGTTATTTACTCTGACAAAAAATTGCCACGATGAGGGCAGTTTTAGCGGAGGCGGTGAGCAATGGAAAAAGAACGCATTATTCAGGAATTTGTGCCGGGGAAACAGGTTACGCTGGCGCATCTCATTGCGCACCCCGGCGAGGAACTGGCGAAAAAGATCGGCGTTCCCGAAGCGGGCGCTATCGGCATCATGACGCTGACGCCAGGCGAAACCGCCATGATTGCCGGTGACTTAGCTATGAAGGCGGCAGATGTACATATCGGCTTTCTCGATCGATTCAGCGGTGCGCTGGTCATCTACGGCTCGGTAGGCGCGGTAGAAGAAGCGTTATTACAGACGGTAAGCGGTCTGGGTCGGTTATTAAATTTCACTTTGTGCAACCTGACAAAAAGTTAATCAGAGGCGGCGATGAAACGTATTGCGTTTGTCGGTACGGTGGGGGCGGGGAAAACAACGCTCTTTAATGCGCTACAGGGAAATTATTCCCTCGCCAGAAAAACACAGGCCGTGGAGTTTAATGAAAATGGCGATATCGACACGCCAGGAGAATATTTTAGCCATCCGCGCTGGTATCACGCCTTAATTACCACGCTGCAGGATGTTGATACGTTGATTTATATACACGCGGCAAATGATAAAGAAAGTCGCTTACCTGCCGGGCTGTTGGATATCGGCGCCAGTAAACGACAAATCGCCGTTATCAGCAAAACGGACATGCCGGATGCCGACGTCGCCGCAACGCGACAACTACTTCGCGGGATAGGGTTCCAGGAGCCGATTTTCGAACTCAACAGCCATGACCCGCGCAGCGTGCAGCACCTGGTGGATTATCTGACTGAGCTCAGCCAAAAGGAGGAAAGGGCAGGTGAAAAAACTCATCACAGCTAACGATATTCGTGCGGCCCACGCACGCGGCGAACAGGAAGTGTCGGTTGTTCTGCGCGCCAGCATCATCACCCCGGAGGCGCGCGAAGTTGCGGAGCTGCTGGGCGTCACCATCAGTGAATGCGATGAATCCGCGCCAACCGCTGCTGCTGCACCGGCTGCGGTGAATGATGGCAAAACGGAAAGCCAGCGCATTCGCGAAACCATCATTGCGCAGTTACCGGAAGGGCAGTTTACCGAAAGCCTGGTCGCCCAACTGATGGACAAAGTCATGAAGGAGAAACAGTCGCTGGAGCAGGGCGGAATGCAGCCGAGCTTTAACTCTGTGACCGGCAAAGGCGGCGTCAAAGTCATCGACGGCAGCAGCGTGAAGTTTGGTCGTTTTGACGGCGCACAGCCGCACTGCGTGGGTTTAACCGATCTGGTGACCGACCAGGACGGTAGCAGCATGGCCGCCGGGTTCATGCAGTGGGATAACGCTTTTTTCCCATGGACGCTGAACTACGACGAAATCGACATGATTCTGGAAGGCGAGCTGCACGTTCGCCACGAAGGCGAAACCATGATTGCTAAAGCCGGGGACGTGATGTTTATCCCGAAAGGCTCCAGCATCGAATTTGGTACGCCATCGACGGTGAAATTTCTGTATGTGGCCTGGCCTGCGAACTGGCAGTCCTGCTAAGGCGGATGTATGAAGGATTTCATTACCGAAGCATGGCTCAGAGCGAATCATACGCTCAGCGAAGGGGCTGAAATTCATCTCCCCGCTGACGCTCGCCTGACGCCATCTGCCCGGGAATTACTGGAAAGCCGACATCTGCGTATTAAGTATATCGACGAGCAGGGCAGCCTGTTTATTGATGACGAAGAACAGCAGCCGCAGCCGGTGCATGGTTTAACCAGCAGCGATACGCATCCACAGGCCAGTTGCGAACTGTGTCATCAACCGGTGGTGAAGAAAGCAGACACGCTGACGCATCTGACAGCGGACAAGATGGTCGCTAAAAGTGACCCGCGCCTGGGATTTCGCGCCGCGCTGGACAGCACCATCGCCCTGGCCGTGTGGTTGCAGATAGAGCTGGCGGAACCGTGGCAGCCATGGCTGGCGGATATCCGTTCGCGTCTGGGCAACATTATGCGCGCCGACGCTATCGACGAGCCGCTGGCAGCACAAGCTATCGTCGGTTTAAGCGACGAAGATTTACACCGGCTTTCGCATCAGCCGCTGCGCTATCTGGACCACGACCATCTGGTGCCTGAAGCCAGTCATGGCCGTGATTGCGCGTTGCTTAATCTGCTGCGTACCAAAGTTCGTGAAACGGAGACGGTGGCGGCCCAGGTATTCATCACCCGTAGTTTTGACGTAATGCGACCGGACATCATGCAGGCGCTCAATCGCCTTTCCAGTACGGTCTACGTGATGATGATACTGAGCGTAGCGAAGCATCCACTGACGGTTAGCCAAATTCAACAGCGACTGGGGGAGAAGCAATGATCATTGAACGTGCTCGTCAACTCGCCCAGCGCTCACCTGCACGGGTGGTGTTCCCGGATGCGCTGGATGTTCGGGTGTTGAAAGCGGCAAATTACCTGCATCAGCACGGTCTGGCACATCCTGTTCTCGTCGCCAGTCCGTTTGCGCTGCGCCAGTTTGCCCTCAGCCATCGGGTGGCGATGGATGGCATTCAGGTTATCGACCCGCAAAGCAACCAGTCCATGCGTGAAGAGTTTGCGCTGCGCTGGCTGGCCCGCGCGGGAGATAAAACGCCTGCAGATGCGCTGGAAAAACTCAACGATCCGCTGATGTTCGCCGCCGCCATGGTTAGCGCGGGTAAAGCTGACGTCTGTATTGCGGGCAATTTGTCGTCGACAGCAAACGTGCTGCGCGCTGGGTTACGCATTATTGGGCTACAGCCAGGCTGTAAAACGCTGTCGTCAATTTTCCTGATGCTGCCGCAGTACCTCGGGCCGGCATTAGGGTTTGCCGATTGCAGCGTGGTGCCGCAGCCCACAGCCGCACAGCTGGCGGATATTGCGATTGCCAGCGCGCAGACATGGCAGGCGATCACCGGTGAAGAACCGCGTGTGGCCATGCTGTCGTTTTCAAGTCAAGGCAGTGCTCGTCATCCTAACGTCGCTAACGTGCAGCAGGCTACGGAGATCGTTCGTGAGCGTGCCCCGCAGCTTACCGTGGATGGGGAACTGCAATTTGATGCCGCCTTTGTTCCGGATGTCGCCGCGCAAAAAGCGCCCGCCAGTCCGTTAAAGGGCAATGCCAATGTGATGGTCTTCCCATCGCTGGAGGCAGGCAATATTGGCTACAAAATCGCCCAGCGTCTGGGAGGGTATCGTGCCGTAGGTCCGTTGATCCAAGGGCTTGCCGCACCGCTTCATGACCTCTCTCGCGGCTGTAGCGTACAGGAAATTATTGAACTGGCGTTGGTGGCAGCAGTGCCGCGTCAGACTGACATGAGTCGTGAAAACGCCTCACACACACTGGTTGTTTAGGTCCCGTTCTGGACCCCTTAATGAGAGGAAAACACAATGGAAGCATTAGGAATGATTGAAACCCGGGGCCTGGTTGCACTGATTGAGGCTTCTGACGCAATGGTTAAAGCGGCACGCGTGAAACTGGTCGGCGTGAAGCAGATCGGCGGCGGTCTGGTTACTGCAATGGTCCGTGGCGACGTAGCGGCATGTAAAGCCGCAACGGATGCTGGTGCTGCTGCTGCACAGCGTATTGGTGAGCTGGTTTCCGTACACGTAATCCCGCGTCCGCATGGCGATCTGGAAGAAGTGTTCCCGATCAGCTTTAAAGGCGACAGCAACGACATGTAAGTCGTCCATGTGACGCCACAGACTTCATTGCTGGCGTCACCCTCTCTCCTTTTCACATTACCTTCTGCGGAGGGTAGGGGGAGGTTTTACCTGAAATATGCCACGGAGGCGCGTATGAAACTGGCAATCGTCACAGGACAAATTGTTTGTACCGTACGCCATCAGGGGCTCGCGCACGACAAGTTGCTGATGGTGGAAATGATTGATGCCTGCGGAAATCCCGACGGGCAATGTGCTGTTGCTATCGACAGCATTGGGGCGGGAACCGGAGAGTGGGTGCTGCTGGTCAGCGGAAGCTCAGCCCGTCAGGCGCACCGTAACGAATCATCACCTGTCGATCTGTGCGTGATTGGCATTGTTGATGAAGTGGTGGCAGGTGGTCAGGTGATCTTCCATAAATAAGGCAGAAAATCATGAATCAACAGGATATTGAACAGGTCGTGAAAGCGGTGCTGCTGAAAATGAAAGACAGCAGCCAACCCGTCAGTGCCGTTCAAGAAATGGGCGTTTTTGCCTCCCTGGATGACGCAGTGGCGGCAGCAAAACTGGCCCAGCAAGGGCTGAAAAGCGTTGCCATGCGCCAACTGGCTATCACGGCTCTACGTGAGGCGGGCGAAAAACATGCCCGAGAATTAGCGGAACTTGCCGTCACAGAAACCGGCATGGGACGCGTTGAAGATAAATTTGCCAAAAATGTGGCGCAGGCACGCGCCACGCCGGGCGTGGAATGCCTGTCTCCACAGGTTCTGACCGGTGATAACGGCCTGACGCTGATTGAAAATGCGCCGTGGGGCGTGGTGGCCTCGGTGACACCGTCCACCAACCCGGCTGCGACCGTTATTAACAACGCCATCAGCCTGATTGCGGCTGGCAACAGCGTGGTCTTCGCACCGCATCCGGCTGCCAAGGGCGTGTCTCAGCGCGCTATCACTCTGCTTAACCAGGCGGTAGTTGCAGCAGGCGGACCGGCAAACCTGCTGGTTACCGTGGCCAATCCGGATATTGAAACCGCCCAGCGTCTGTTTAAGTACCCAGGCATCGGCCTGCTGGTGGTGACCGGCGGTGAAGCCGTAGTGGATGCCGCGCGTAAGCACACCAACAAACGTCTGATTGCCGCCGGTGCGGGAAATCCGCCGGTGGTGGTTGATGAAACGGCTGATCTGGCACGCGCAGCCCAGTCGATCGTCAAAGGCGCTTCGTTTGACAACAACATTATCTGCGCCGACGAAAAAGTGCTGATCGTGGTCGATAGCGTCGCTGATGAGCTGATGCGTCTGATGGAAAGCCAGCATGCAGTCAAGCTGACCACGGCTCAGGCCGAACAGCTGCAACCGGTGCTGCTGAAAAATGTCGATGAACGCGGTAAAGGCACGGTCAGTCGTGACTGGGTTGGCCGCGACGCAGGAAAAATCGCTGCGGCGATTGGTCTGAACGTACCGGAGCAAACCCGGCTGTTGTTCGTCGAAACCTCTGCGACTCACCCGTTTGCCGTAACCGAACTGATGATGCCGGTTCTGCCGGTCGTGCGGGTCGCCAACGTCGATGAGGCCATTGAGCTGGCGGTCAAGCTTGAAGGCGGCTGTCACCATACGGCGGCGATGCACTCGCGCAATATCGACAACATGAACCGCATGGCAAACGCCATTGATACCAGCATTTTCGTTAAGAACGGACCGTGCATTGCCGGTCTTGGACTCGGCGGCGAAGGCTGGACCACGATGACCATTACCACGCCAACCGGGGAAGGGGTGACCAGCGCACGCACATTTGTACGTCTGCGTCGCTGTGTGTTGGTGGATGCCTTCAGAATTGTATAAGGAGTGAACGACATGGCGCACGACGAACAACGTTGGCTGACACCCAGATTGCTAAAAGCGGCAACGCTATGTAACCAGACGCCCGTAAAGAGCGATTCACCGCTGTGGCTGGGCGTGGATTTGGGGACGTGTGATGTGGTGTCGATGGTTGTCGACAGTGACGGACAGCCGGTTGCGGTTTGCCTGGACTGGGCCGACGTCGTGCGCGATGGCATCGTCTGGGATTTCTTCGGTGCGGTGACCATCGTTCGTCGCCATCTCGATACGCTCGAACAACAGTTGGGTTGCCGCTTTACCCACGCGGCAACCTCGTTTCCACCGGGAACTGACCCACGGATCTCGATCAACGTGCTGGAATCTGCTGGGCTTGAAGTCAGTCATGTGCTCGACGAACCGACCGCGGTGGCAGACCTGTTGCAGCTTGATAACGCTGGCGTGGTGGATATCGGTGGCGGTACCACCGGGATTGCGATTGTGAAGCGAGG
Source organism: Citrobacter sp. RHBSTW-00986 (assembly GCF_013783065.1). NCBI lineage: Bacteria > Pseudomonadati > Pseudomonadota > Gammaproteobacteria > Enterobacterales > Enterobacteriaceae > Citrobacter > Citrobacter sp. RHBSTW-00986. The sequence goes on from NZ_CP056200.1 coordinate 1,477,279, forward strand.
CAAGGTGACTTACTCCGCCGATGAAGCGACCGGCGGGCACCACATTTCTCTGACGCTTGCCGGGAACCGTCGCATCCAGTTGGAAGAGGCGGAGCAGTACAAACGCAGCAACGGTAAAGAAATTTGGCCGGTGGTTAAGCCGGTCTACGAAAAAATGGCGGAAATTGTGGCTCACCATATTGCCGGACAGGGCGTGGCAGATTTATGGCTGGCCGGTGGTTCCTGTATGCAGCCGGGCGTTGATGAACTGTTTCGTAAGCGTTTCCCGGAACTGCAGGTGCATTTACCCCAGCACAGCCTGTTTATGACCCCGCTGGCGATTGCAAATAGCGGAAAAGAAAAAGCGGAAGGAATCTATGCAAGCTGAATTGCAGACCGCGCTCTTTCAGGCATTCGATACCCTGAATCTGCAACGCGTAAAAACGTTTAGCGTTCCACCGGTTACGTTGTGTGGACTGGGTGCGCTCAGTACCTGCGGACAGGAAGCACAAACGCGCGGCCTGACGCATATGTTCGTCATGGTCGACAGTTTCCTGCACCAGGCGGGGATGACCGCCGCACTGGAACGCAGCTTGGCGATGAAAGGCGTGGCGATGACGCTGTGGCCATGTCCGGTGGGCGAACCGTGCATTACGGACGTCTGCGCGGCGGTCGCGCAACTGCGTGAATCGAAGTGCGATGGCGTAGTGGCCTTTGGTGGTGGTTCCGTATTGGATGCCGCAAAAGCCGTGGCGTTGCTGGTGACCAATCCCACCCAGACGCTGGCTGACATGGACGAGAGCAGCGCGTTACGCCCGCGTCTGCCGCTGATTGCCGTACCGACTACCGCAGGAACGGGTTCAGAAACCACTAATGTCACGGTGATTATCGACGCTGCGACCGGGCTTAAAAAAGTGCTGGCCCACGCAACCCTGATGCCGGATGTGGCGATTCTTGACGCCGCGCTGACGGAAGGTGTGCCAGCACACGTAACGGCGATGACCGGGATCGATGCGCTGACGCACGCTGTTGAAGCGTATAGCGCTCTGAACGCGACGCCGTTTACCGACAGTCTGGCGATTGGCGCGATTGCGATGATAGGTAAATCGCTGCCGAAGGCCGTTGGCTATGGTCAGGATCTGGCGGCGCGAGAAAGCATGCTACTGGCTTCCTGTATGGCCGGGATGGCGTTTTCCAGCGCGGGGCTGGGCCTGTGTCACGCGATGGCGCACCAGCCGGGTGCGACGCTGCACATTCCACATGGACAGGCTAACGCCATGCTGCTGCCCACAGTAATGGGTTTCAACCGCATGGTGTGTCGTGAGCGTTTCAGCCATATCGGACGGGCGTTAACCAACAAGAAGTCGGACGATCGCGATGCCATCAACGCCGTCAGCGAGCTGATTAGCGAAGTGGGCCAGACCAAACGACTCTCTGACGTTGGGGCAAAGCCCGAGCATTACAGCGCATGGGCTCACGCCGCGCTGGAGGATATTTGTATTCGCAGTAACCCACGCACCGCCACGCAGGCCGACATTATCGCGTTGTATGCGGCGGCACAATAAATACACATATGACAGGGAGTGAAGGTTATGGGAATTAACGAAATCATCATGTACATCATGATGTTCTTTATGCTGATTGCCGCCGTGGACAGGATCCTGTCGCAGTTCGGCGGTTCGGCACGCTTCCTCGGTAAGTTCGGGAAGAGTATTGAGGGATCGGGCGGCCAGTTTGAAGAAGGTTTTATGGCGATGGGCGCGCTGGGTCTGGCGATGGTCGGTATGACCGCGCTGGCACCGGTACTGGCGCATGTGCTCGGGCCGGTGATTATTCCACTGTACGAAATGTTGGGCGCGAACCCGTCGATGTTTGCCGGAACGCTGCTGGCGTGCGATATGGGCGGCTTCTTCCTGGCGAAAGAACTGGCGGGCGGCGACGTTGCGGCGTGGCTGTACTCCGGCCTGATCCTCGGGGCGATGATGGGGCCGACGCTGGTCTTCTCTATTCCGGTTGCGCTGGGGATTATTGAACCGTCCGACCGTCGTTATCTGGCGCTGGGCGTGCTGGCTGGGATCGTCACCATTCCGATTGGCTGTATTGCGGGTGGTTTGATCGCGATGTACTCCGGTGTCGAAATCAACGGGCAGCCGGTGGAGTTCACCTTCGCACTGATCCTGATGAACATGATCCCGGTGCTGATCGTTGCCGTGCTGGTGGCGCTGGGACTGAAATTCATCCCGGAAAAAATGATCAACGGCTTCCAGATCTTCGCGAAATTCCTGGTGGCGCTGATCACCATCGGTCTGGCGGCAGCGGTAATCAAATTCCTGCTCGGCTGGGAACTGATTCCGGGTCTTGATCCTATCTTCATGGCACCGGGTGACAAGCCGGGTGAAGTGATGCGCGCCATCGAAGTTATCGGTTCTATCTCCTGCGTGCTGCTGGGTGCGTACCCAATGGTACTGCTGCTGACCCGCTGGTTTGAAAAGCCGCTGATGAGCGTTGGTAACCTGTTAAAAATCAATAATATTGCGGCTGCGGGCATGGTGGCGACGCTGGCGAACAACATCCCAATGTTCGGCATGATGAAGAATATGGATACCCGCGGCAAAGTGATCAACTGCGCCTTTGCGGTCTCCGCAGCCTTCGCTCTGGGTGACCACTTAGGTTTCGCCGCGGCCAACATGAACGCGATGATCTTCCCAATGATTGTCGGCAAGCTGATTGGCGGCGTGACGGCGATTGGTGTGGCTATGCTGTTGGTACCGAAAGACGAAGATGTTCCGGCACCAGCAGAAACCAACCCGGAGGCGCAATCGTGAATACTCGCCAGCTACTCAGCGTCGGTATCGATATCGGCACCACCACCACTCAGGTGATCTTCTCGCGCCTTGAGCTGGTCAACCGTGCGGCGGTGTCGCAGGTGCCGCGTTACGAATTCATCAAACGCGAAATTAGCTGGCAAAGCCCGGTGTTCTTTACCCCCGTTGATAAGCAGGGCGGGCTGAAAGAGGCCGAACTTAAGGCGCTGATCCTCGCCCAGTATCAGGCGGCGGGGATTGCGCCTGAGACCGTCGATTCCGGCGCGATCATCATTACCGGAGAAAGTGCCAAAACCCGCAACGCGCGACCTGCGGTGATGACGCTCTCTCAGTCGCTGGGGGACTTCGTGGTTGCCAGCGCCGGTCCGCATCTGGAATCAGTGATTGCCGGTCACGGCGCAGGGGCTCAAACCCTGTCAGAGCAGAAGTTGTGCCGCGTACTGAATATCGACATCGGTGGCGGGACGTCGAACTACGTCCTGTTCGATGCCGGAAAAGTCAGCGGTTCGGCCTGCCTGAACGTCGGCGGACGGCTGCTGGAAACGGACGGTCAGGGGCGGGTGGTGCATGCGCATCAGCCAGGACAGATGATTGTTGATGACGTATTTGGTCCAGGCACCGACGCCCGGACCCTCAATGCGGCGCAGCTTGTTCAGGTGGCCCGACGGATGGCGGCGCTGATCGTTGAGGTGATTGACGGCACGCTGTCACCGCTGGCGCAGGCGCTGATGCAAACCGGTCTGTTGCCGACGGGTGTGAAGCCGGAAGTGATTACGTTGTCCGGCGGGGTGGGCGAGTGCTACCGCAACCAGCCTGCCGATCCATTCTGTTTTTCCGATATTGGGCCGCTGTTAGCGACGGCGCTGCATGAACATCCGCGCCTGCGTGAGATGAACGTGCAGTTCCCGGCGCAAACCGTGCGTGCCACGGTGATTGGCGCCGGTGCGCATACGCTGTCGCTTTCGGGCAGCACCATCTGGCTGGAAGGTGTGGCGCTTCCGCTGCGCAATCTGCCGGTGGCGATTCCGGTTGATGAGGCTGATTTGGTGGCCGCCTGGCAACAAGCGCTGATGCAGCTCGATCTGGACCCGCAAACAGACGCTTACGTGCTGGCGCTGCCCGGTTCGCTGCCGGTGCGCTACGCCGCGCTGTTAATGGTTATTGATGCGCTACTGGCCTTTGTCGCGCGCCATCCGAATCCGCATCCCCTGCTGGTGGTAGCCGAGCAGGATTTTGGTAAAGCCCTGGGCATGCTGTTACGCCCACAGTTACAGCAACACCCGCTGGCAGTCATCGATGAGGTGGTTGTCCGGGCGGGGGACTATATCGACATTGGTACGCCTCTTTTTGGCGGATCGGTTGTGCCGGTGACGGTGAAATCACTCGCATTTCCTTCCTGAGGGAACGACTTATGAAACTAAAGACCACATTGTTCGGCAATGTTTATCAGTTTAAGGATGTTAAAGAGGTGCTGGCAAAAGCCAACGAACTGCGTTCGGGGGATGTGCTGGCAGGGGTAGCTGCAACCAGTTCGCAAGAGCGAGTGGCGGCCAAACAGGTGCTGTCGGAAATGACGGTAGCGGATATCCGCAACAACCCGGTGATTTCCTATGAAGAGGACTGCGTGACGCGTCTGATTCAGGACGACGTCAACGAAACGGCCTATAACCGCATCAAAAACTGGAGTATCAGCGAGCTGCGCGAGTACGTGCTGAGCGATGAAACCTCCGTTGATGACATTGCGTTTACGCGCAAAGGATTAACGTCGGAAGTGGTCGCAGCGGTTGCAAAAATCTGCTCTAACGCGGATCTGATCTACGGCGGTAAGAAAATGCCGGTGATCAAAAAGGCCAACACCACCATTGGTCTGCCGGGCACCTTCAGCTGTCGTTTACAGCCGAACGACACCCGTGATGACGTGCAGAGTATTGCGGCACAAATCTACGAAGGGCTGTCCTTCGGGGCGGGCGATGCGGTGATTGGCGTTAACCCGGTAACAGATGACGTGGAAAACTTAAGCCGCGTACTTGATACCGTGTACGGCGTCATCGACAAATTCAATATCCCGACCCAGGGCTGCGTCCTGGCGCACGTTACTACCCAGATCGAAGCCATTCGTCGCGGCGCGCCGGGCGGGCTGATTTTCCAGAGTATCTGCGGCAGCGAGAAAGGCTTAAAAGAGTTTGGCGTTGAGCTGGCCATGCTGGATGAAGCGCGTGCAGTGGGCGCTGAGTTTAACCGTATCGCCGGGGAAAACTGCCTGTACTTCGAAACCGGACAAGGGTCTGCGCTTTCTGCTGGCGCTAACTTCGGCGCCGATCAGGTGACGATGGAAGCACGTAACTACGGTCTGGCGCGTCACTACGATCCGTTCCTGGTGAACACCGTTGTCGGCTTTATCGGGCCGGAGTATCTCTACAACGACCGTCAGATTATTCGCGCGGGTCTGGAAGATCACTTTATGGGCAAGCTGAGCGGCATCTCAATGGGCTGCGACTGCTGCTATACCAACCATGCTGATGCTGACCAGAACCTCAACGAAAACCTGATGATTCTGCTCGCCACCGCTGGCTGCAACTACATCATGGGCATGCCGCTCGGTGACGACATCATGCTCAACTATCAGACCACCGCCTTCCACGACACCGCGACCGTGCGCCAGCTGCTGAACCTGCGTCCGTCGCCGGAGTTTGAACGCTGGCTGGAAACCATGGGCATTATGGCAAACGGTCGCCTGACCAAACGGGCGGGCGATCCGTCACTGTTCTTCTGATGACGCGGGGATGACACACGATGGATCAAAAACAGATTGAAGAAATTGTACGCAGCGTGATGGCGTCAATGGGTGAGTCGCAGCCGCAGGCGCAAGCGCCGGCAGTACAAGCGCAATGCAGCACCACCCAGTGCGCCGCGCCGACCGGTGAAAGCTGTGCGATGGATTTAGGCTCAGCCGAGGCTAAAGCGTGGATTGGCGTTGAGAATCCGCACCGCGCAGAGGTGTTGACTGAACTGCGTCGCAGCACTGCGGCGCGTGTATGTACCGGTCGAGCCGGTCCACGTCCGCGTACCCAGGCGCTGCTGCGCTTCCTGGCCGACCACTCGCGTTCGAAAGATACGGTATTGAAAGAAGTGCCGGAAGAGTGGGTAAAAGCCCAGGGGCTGCTGGAAGTGCGCTCGGAAATCAGTGACAAAAACCTGTATCTGACGCGTCCGGATCTGGGGCGCCGTCTGAGTGCGGAAGCCATTGAAGCGCTGAAATCACAGTGTGTAATGAACCCGGATGTGCAGGTGATTATCTCTGATGGCCTGTCTACGGACGCTATCACCGCTAACTACGAAGAGATCCTGCCGCCGCTGTTGTCTGGTTTAAAACAGGCCGGATTGAAGGTCGGGACGCCGTTCTTTGTTCGCTATGGTCGCGTGAAAATCGAAGATCAGATCGGCGAACTGCTGGGCGCGAAAGCGGTGATCCTGCTGGTTGGGGAACGTCCGGGCCTGGGCCAGTCGGAAAGCCTTTCTTGCTACGCCGTCTATTCGCCGTGTGTGGCGACGACCGTTGAAGCTGACCGTACCTGTATCTCGAACATTCACCAGGGCGGTACGCCACCGGTTGAAGCGGCGGCGGTCATTGTGGATTTGGCCAAGCGCATGCTGGAGCAAAAAGCATCCGGCATCAATATGACCCGTTAAGGAGGCATCATGCCAGCATTAGATTTGATTAGACCTTCAGTCACCGCAATGCGCGTGATTGCCTCGGTAAATGACGGTTTTGCCCGTGAACTTAAATTACCGCCACATATACGTAGCCTCGGACTCATCACAGCAGATTCTGATGACGTGGCGTATATTGCCGCAGACGAAGCGACAAAACAGGCAATGGTGGAAGTGGTTTATGGCCGCTCGCTGTATGCCGGCGCGGCGCACAGTCCCTCTCCAACTTCGGGTGAAGTGCTGATTATGCTCGGTGGACCCAACCCGGCAGAAGTTCGCGCAGGTCTGGATGCGATGGTAGCCAATATTGAAAGCGGCGCGGCGTTTCAGTGGGCGAATGACGCAGAAGATACCGCCTTCCTGGCGCATGTGGTTTCGCGTACCGGCTCGTATCTCTCGGCGACCGCAGGATGCCGGCTTGGCGATCCGATGGCGTATCTGGTGGCGCCGCCGCTGGAAGCGACATTTGGTATTGATGCTGCGCTGAAATCGGCTGATGTACAACTGGTGACCTACGTTCCGCCGCCGTCAGAAACCAACTATTCGGCTGCGTTTATGACCGGTAGCCAGGCTGCTTGTAAAGCTGCATGTAACGCCTTTGCCGATGCCGTTCTGGATATTGCCCGTAACCCAATCCAGCGCGCGTAAGAGAGGTTGTGATGATCAATGCACTGGGATTACTGGAAGTGGATGGCATGGTCGCTGCCGTGGATGCGGCGGATGCCATGCTGAAAGCCGCGAACGTGCGCCTGCTTAGCCACGAAGTGCTCGATCCTGGCCGGTTGACGCTGGTGGTGGAAGGCGATCTGGCGGCGTGCCGCGCAGCGCTGGATGCCGGTAGCGCCGCTGCTGCGCGTACAGGCCGTGTTATCAGCCGTAAGGAAATCGGCCGACCGGACGATGATACCCAGTGGCTGATCGGCGGTTTTAAGCGCCAGCCGAAGAAACCAGAACAGAAGCCAGAAGTGAAAACAGATGTAAAAACGCAGAAGACGCAGGACGCCCCGTTGACGCCTGAATCCTCTGATCAACTTCTGACGCTGTTGGCATCGGTCCGTCAAGGAATGACGGCAGGGGAAGTGGCTGCCCACTTTGGCTGGTCACTTGATGAAGCCAGAAAGGCGCTGGAACAGCTCTTTTCTGACGGAGCGTTGCGTAAACGCAGTAGTCGCTATCGCTTAAAAAATTAACCTGTCGGAGGGCCGGGGGCTTCGTTGAAGCTTCCGGCTTAAAAGATCATGAAAAAGAACCGTACTGCAAACCTGCACCATCTTTATCATGAAGCATTACCCGAAGACGTTAAACTTACGCCGAAAGTGGAGGTGGACAACGTTCACCAGCGGCGAACAACGGATGTGTATGAGCATGCGCTGACGATTACCGCATGGCAGCAGATCTACGACCAGTTACATCCGGGAAAATTTCATGGCGAGTTCACGGAAATCCTGCTCGATGATATTCAGGTGTTCCGTGAATACACCGGACTGGCGTTACGTCAGTCGTGTCTTGTCTGGCCGAATTCTTTCTGGTTTGGTATTCCGGCCACGCGCGGCGAACAGGGATTTATTGGCACCCAGTGTCTGGGGAGCGCTGAAATTGCCACCCGCCCTGGCGGGACAGAGTTTGAACTGAGTACGCCGGATGATTACACCATTCTGGGTGTCGTCATTTCGGAAGAGGCGATTGCCCGTCAGGCCAACTTCCTGCATAACCCGGAAAGAGTGCTGCATATGCTGCGCAACCAGTCGGCGCTGGAAGTGAAAGAACAACACAAAGCCGCGTTATGGGGCTTTGTGCAGCAGGCGCTGGCGACGTTTAGCGAAAATCCGGAAAACCTCCATCAACCTGCGGTACGCAAAGTGCTGGGCGATAACCTGCTGCTGGCGATGGGCACTATGTTGGAAGAGGCGCAGCCGATTATCACGGCTGAGAGCATCAGCCATCAGAGCTATCGTCGCCTGCTGTCGCGTGCGCGGGAATATGTGCTGGAAAATATGTCAGAACCGCTGACCGTGCTCGATCTGTGTAATCAACTGCACGTCAGCCGCCGGACGTTGCAAAACGCCTTTCATGCGATCCTTGGTATCGGTCCGAATGCCTGGTTAAAACGCATTCGCCTGAACGCCGTACGTCGCGAGCTGATAAGCCCGTGGTCGCAGAGTACGACGGTGAAAGACGCCGCCATGCAGTGGGGGTTCTGGCATTTAGGGCAGTTTGCCACCGACTACCAGCAGCTGTTTGCGGAAAAACCTTCATTGACGCTGCATCAGCGCATGCGCCAGTGGGCATGATGCGATGAATGTGCCGGATGCGACGCAAATGCGTTTTATCCGGCTAGGGGGCTGGTATTGTCTGGGGTTACACCCAGTCGCGAACCTGAATAAACTCGCTAAGGGCGGCTTCCGGGCTGTTCGCTTCCGGCTGCCAGTCATACTCCCAGCGCACCAGCGGCGGCATCGACATCAGAATCGATTCCGTACGGCCGCCGGTCTGCAGACCGAATAACGTGCCGCGATCCCACACCAGGTTAAATTCCACATAGCGTCCGCGACGGTAAAGCTGAAAATTGCGTTCACGTTCGCCCCAGCTCATTGCTTTGCGGCGCTCAACGATGGGCAGATACGCTTCGGTATAGCCTTGACCTACCGCCTGCATAAAGGCGAAGCCGTGGTCGAAATCCGGCGTATTCAAATCATCGAAAAACAGCCCGCCAATGCCGCGCTGTTCGTTGCGATGCTTGAGGAAGAAGTAGTCATCGCACCACTTTTTGTAACGGGGATAAACGTCTTCGCCGAACGGCTGGCACAGAGCTCGCGCCGTTCGGTGCCAGTGAACCGCATCCTCATCAAAGCCGTAGTATGGCGTTAAGTCAAAGCCGCCGCCAAACCACCAGACCGGGTCAGTACCCGGTTTTTCCGCGATAAAAAATCGCACGTTGGCATGACTGGTCGGAATGTAGGGATTCTGCGGATGTACCACCAGCGAGACGCCCATGGCCTCAAAGCTGCGTCCCGCAAGCTCGGGGCGATGGGCGGTAGCCGAGGCCGGCATTGCCTCGCCGTGAACGTGGGAGAAGTTGACGCCCGCTTGCTCGAAAATACCGCCGTTACGCAGCACCCGGCTGCGCCCGCCACCGCCTGCTTCACGTTGCCAGTTATCCTCAACAAACTCGGCGCCGTCTACGGCGGATAACTGCTGGCAAATATCATCTTGCAGGCTGAGCAGGAACTGTTTTACGCGCTGTGCATCGGGCTTCATGGTTAACGTTTCTTCGAGTGTGCTTTCTGGTTATCAAACCAGTGGAAATAGCTGATGATGCCATTGGCGATAGCGGTGGCGATTTTCTGGCGAAATGCCGCCGTACCCAGCAGACGTTCTTCTTCCGGGTTGGTAATGAACGAGGTTTCGACCAGTACCGACGGAATTGATGGTGATTTTAGCACCACGAAGGCGGCTTGTTCCGTGCTGCGGCTGTGAAGACGGTGTACCGGCTTGATCTTCTTGAGAATATGCGAGCCTAACGTCAGGCTGTTTTTAATGGTATCCGTTTGCACCAGATCGAACAGCACCTGCTGCAGCAAATGGTCTTTATCGGTGGTCTTCTTCCCGGCCACTTCATCGGCCCGGTTTTCACGATCGGACAGATACTTCGCCATGGCGCTACTGGCACCGCGATTGGACAACGCAAAGACCGACGCACCTGCAGCGCTCGGATTGGTAAAACCATCGGCGTGAATCGACATGAACAGGTCAGCGCCATGCTTATGAGCGATCTCGACGCGATCGTAAAGCGGAATAAATGTATCGCCGGAGCGCGTCAGGCGCGCATCAATCCCCTGGTTGCGTAGAATCGAGCGCACGTTTTTGGCAATCGCCAGTACCACGTGCTTTTCCTTCGACCCATTGCGACCAATTGCGCCGGTATCAATCCCTCCGTGACCCGGATCAAGGACAACAACGCGCTTAGCGCCGGCTTTTTTCGCTTTCGGTTTGCTGTGTCCATTGCTGGTCTTAAGCGCTTCTTCTTTAGCGATGGCTTGCGACATGCCTGACAGCGTTAGGGCGGCCAGCCCGGCTTTCAACACCTGGCGGCGCGATGTGAGTGTTTTTAGTGGTTTAAAAGTGCTCATACGGCCTGAGTTGTAAAAAAAGGTTCTAAACGTTATATCGTATCGCGTTGTCCGTTGCGACGGATCGGGATAAGAATTGTTTTACTTTTCATTTCAATACGTGACAATTCCGTATTATGCCATTTTTTCCGCCGCTTCGCGTCAGATATTGGCTAAATCAGCCGTTCGCGCCATAATCGCTTTTTAACGTCCTGAAAAGGTACCCAATACCATGGAAATACGCGTTTTTCGCCAGGAAGATTTCGAAGAGGTGATCACCCTCTGGGAGCGCTGTGATCTGCTGCGTCCATGGAACGACCCTGAAATGGACATTGAGCGTAAAGTCAATCATGACGTCAGCTTGTTCCTGGTCGCTGAAGTGAATGGCGAGGTGGTCGGTACGGTGATGGGCGGATATGACGGGCATCGCGGCTCGGCCTATTACCTGGGCGTACATCCTGAGTTTCGCGGTCGCGGCATTGCCAATGCGCTGCTCAACCGGCTGGAGAAAAAGCTCATTGCCCGCGGTTGTCCGAAGATTCAAATCATGGTGCGTGACGATAATGACGTCGTACAGGGTATGTATGAACGTCTGGGCTATGAACATGCGGATGTACTCAATCTGGGCAAGCGTTTGATCGAAGATGAAGAGTACTGAGTTTCATCCGGCCGACTATGACGCTCATGGGCGTCTGCGCCTGCCTTTTCTCTTCTGGTGCGTGCTGCTGCTGCAGGCGCGCACCTGGGTTCTGTTTGTGATTGCTGGTTCTTCCCGTGAGCAGGGCAACACGCTGCTGAATCTGTTTTATCCCGATCACGACGCTTTCTGGCTGGGTTTGCTTCCAGGCGTTCCCGCGGTATTGGCATTTTTACTCAGCGGGCGACGCTTTGCGTTTCCGGTGGTATGGCGCTGGCTGCGAGGATTACTGATCCTCGCTCAACTGGTGCTACTGTGCTGGCAGCCGGTGATGTGGCTGGCAGGCGATCCGGTCAACGGTGTCGGGCTGGCGCTGCTGGTGGCGGATGTCGTTGCGCTGATCTGGCTGTTAACTAATCAACGTCTGCGCGCCTGTTTTTCCCTCGAGAAAGAATAACGGCACTTTTTGGCGAAACCGGACTCCAAGCAACGTTGATAAATAAGGAAGGAAGTGAAATGAAATCACTGCGTTTGACTTTATGCGCGATGCCGCTGCTATTGACCGGGTGTTCAACGTTGTCATCGGTGAACTGGTCTGCCGCCAATCCGTGGAACTGGTTTGGTTCTTCAACGCAGGTCACTGAGCAGGGCGTCGGAGCGTTGACTGGCGCAACCCCGCTGGATGAAAAAACCATTGCTGATGCGCTGGACGGTGATTACCGCCTGCGTAGCGGGATGAAGACCGATAACGGTAATGTGGTGCGCTTTTATGAAGCGATGAAAGATGACAAGCTGGCGATGGTCATCAATGGCAATCAGGGAACGATTAGCCGTATTGATGTAGTCGACAGCGATATTCCCTCTTCTGCGGGTGTCGAAATCGGTACACCGTTTAGCGACCTTTACACTAAAGCCTTTGGTAATTGTCAGAAGGCGACTGGCGATGACAGCGCGGGCGTTGAATGCAAAGCTGAAGGAAGTCAACATATTAGCTACGTCTTTTCCGGTGAGTGGAGCGGGCCTGAGGGCTTAATGCCGTCTGACGATACGTTGAAAGCATGGAAAGTAAGCAAAATTATCTGGCGGCGTTAATTTGCGTCTGAACAAATCGGCTTGTTAAAAAAACAGGTAGAATAGCGCCCATCAATGCCACGATGTCGTGGCATCTTTTTTTTCAGGAGGAACAATGTCTCAGGTTCAGAGTGGCATTTTGCCAGAACATTGCCGTGCGGCGATTTGGATTGAAGCCAATGTTAAAGGCGACGTTGAGGCCCTGCGTGGGGCCAGCAAAACCTTCGCCGATAAGCTGGCGACCTTTGAAGCGAAGTTCCCGGATGCGCATCTGGGCGCGGTTGTTGCTTTTGGCAACAACACCTGGCGTACACTGAGCGGCGGCGTTGGCGCAGAAGAGTTAAAAGACTTTATCCCTTACGGTAAAGGTCTTGCGCCAGCTACCCAGTATGATGTGCTGATTCATATTCTCTCTTTGCGTCATGACGTGAATTTCTCCGTTGCACAGGCGGCAATGGAAGCCTTTGGCGACTGTATTGAAGTCAAAGAAGAGATCCACGGTTTCCGTTGGGTTGAAGAGCGCGATCTCAGCGGCTTTGTTGACGGAACGGAAAACCCGGCAGGCGTTGAAACGCGCCGTGAAGTCGCGGTTATTAAAGATGGCGTGGATGCTGGCGGCAGCTATGTGTTTGTGCAGCGTTGGGAACATAACCTGAAGCAGCTTAACCGCATGAGCATTCATGACCAGGAAATGATGATTGGGCGTACCAAGGAAGCCAACGAAGAGATCGACGGTGATGACCGTCCGGTTACTTCTCACCTGAGCCGTGTCGATCTCAAAGAAGACGGTAAAGGACTGAAAATTGTGCGCCAGAGCCTGCCATACGGCACCGCCAGCGGTACGCACGGCCTCTATTTCTGTGCCTATTGCGCACGTTTGCACAACATCGAGCAGCAACTGCTGAGCATGTTTGGCGACACTGACGGCAAGCGCGACGCGATGCTGCGCTTCACTAAACCGGTGACCGGCGGCTATTATTTCGCGCCATCGCTGGATCGTTTGCTGGCCCTGTAATTTTTTTATGCCAGATGGCGCTGATGCCGCCATCTGGCACAATATAGCTCTCACCTGAACCACCCAACGTCCGCCATGCTGATGATGCACTCGCGTTGACGCTCATCCTGAAAAATCACCTCCCACGTTCATTATTATTTATCTGCCAGTTTCTCGGTTATGACAACGGTATTAAATGGAATTATTTAGAATTAATAAGCTATTAATGCCAATTTATTACTTTAAAAATTCTGAATATATTTGAATTAAATCATAATTTAAATGTGATGAAGATCAGGTTTTTTAATGCAATTTATGAAAACAAAATAAATAATAAGTGTAATTAATTTCGCCATAAATTGATTTAATGCCTTCATTTGTTGACAATTAAAATGGCTGTCTTGTAATCTGAAAATGACCGAAAAATAACGGAATTTATATTTAACCATTTTGCAACAAAGGGTCATTGGAGGTTTTATGTCTACAAAATTATGGGGTGGGCGTTTTGATATGCCTACAAATAAACTGGTCGAATCTTATAATGCGACAATTATGCTGGAACAACGTCTCTGCCCTTTTGATATTCAGGGGAGTATTGCTCACGCCACTATGTTGGGCCGTCAGGGGATTATCACGCAGGATGAAGCGAATGCGATTATTGGCGGGTTAAGGCAAGTTAATAAAGAGATTGAGGAAGGGCAATTCGTTTTTGATACCGTTGATGAAGATATTCATATGGCGATAGAAAGACGTATGACAGAAATAATTGGTCCTGTAGGCGGGAAGCTACATACCGGCCGCAGTCGTAATGACCAGACGACTGTCGATTCGAAAATGCACATGAGATCGACTATTCGTGAAATTCAGCAGGATATCGTTCATCTACAAAAAGTTATTATCAGCAAAGCTGAAAATAACATTAATGCGATCATGCCTGGCTATACTCATTTACAGACCGGTCAGCCTATACTTCTGTCGCACTGGATAATGGCATATTATTGGATGTTACGCCGTGACTGGACTCGTTTTGCAGACCTTTATCAACGCATGGGGGAATGCCCTTTAGGTTCAGCAGCCCTTGCCGGTACTACTTTCCCCATTGATCGTGATTTCACGGCTAAAGAGCTTGGCTTTGACAAGCCGACTGAAAACAGTATTGATTCTGTCAGCGATCGTGACCATATGGTTGAATTCACTGCCGCCGCTGCTATGTGCTTTATGCATCTTACCCGTTTGTCAGAAGAACTGGTTTTATTCTCAAGTCAGGATTTTAAATTTATTGAGCTTTCAGATGATTTCTGTACCGGTTCCAGCATCATGCCACAGAAGAAAAACCCCGACGTGGCTGAAAAAATGCGCGGCAAAGGGGGGCGTATGTACGGAAATCTAATGGCGATGTTGACCATTATGAAAGGTATCCCTCTGGCCTATAATACTGATATGAGTGAGGATAAAGAGCAGGTCTATGACTCTATGGATACCTTACAGACCAGTCTGAAAATTATGGCGCCGATGCTCGAAAAAATGGTTATTCTTTCAGATAATACTCGCAGCGCAGCGGCAAGAGGATTTTCAAACGCAACCGATATGGCTGACTACCTGGTTCGTAAAGGCATTCCTTTTAGAGAAGCTCACCATATTGTTGGCAGTGCTGTTAATTACTGTATAAAACATAGAAAAATGTTGGAAGAGCTTACCCCGGATGAATTCCACACATTTGATGATAAAATCGAAAATGATATTTATGAGAGTATATCTCTCGAAGCATGTATTAAATCAAGAATGTCTTATGGTGGCACAGGGACTGATGCTGTTAAAAAACAGATCGAAATTGCTAAATCATATTTAAACTAATCCCGAGCATAGTAATTAATATCTCCCGGATGCAATATCCGGGAGACGCTTTGAGGTGAAAAATGGATGCTTTGTTTTTTATACATTTATTTATTGTACTCGCCTGTATTGGTATAGGTGGACGTTATGGCGGAATGGGGCTGGGTGCTGGTGGAGGACTTGGTGTTGCAATATTAGTTCTGGGTTTTGGACTAAAACCCTCCGCACCATCTATTACTGCAATGCTAATTATTATTTGTGTGATTGGCGCTGTCAGCGTATTACAGGCCGCTGGTGGGCTTGATTACCTGGTGCGCGTGGCTGAAAAATTACTCCGTAAAAAACCACAGGCAATTACTTTTGTTGCCCCCATATTAACTTCTATATTTACGCTATTCTGTGGGACTACTTACGTTGCTTTCTCTTTGTATCCGGTTGTCGCTGAAGTTGCTGCTGAAGCAAAGGTCCGTCCGGAGCGAGCGTTGTCTGCAACGGTTATTGCGGCCAGTGTCGCGGTTGCTGCCAGTCCGATGAGTGCGGCAACCGCGGGGATGCTGGCTATTCTGCATGAATATGCCGGGATTAGCCTTGGGCAAATACTGACGATTGCTCTCCCATCATTCTTTATGGCAGCTATTGTTACCAGCTTTTCAGTTTATAAACGCGGAAAAGAGCTGGAGGATGATCCGGAATTCCAGAGGAGAGTTGCTGCTGGCGAATATGAGTTCATGCATACTGAGCAGAAAAAAGAATTTGTTGCTTCAGCTGGCGCTAAAAAAGGTGTCGTTATCTTTGCGATTGGTGTGGTACTGGTACTTATTTTAGGTTCTTTTACTGAGTTACTCCCTTCCTGGGATGGAAAAAGACTGTCAACCCCAATGGTTATTCAGATGGTCATGTTGACAGCCGCGTTGTTTATTATGATTGTCAGTAAAGTACCAAGTAGTACCTTGAATAGCGGCTCAGTCTTCCGTGCAGGTTTGATGGGAGTGGTAGCAATACTCGGTGTTTCATGGATGACGGCGACGTTTTTTGATGCCTATCAGCCAGAACTGATTAAGGTTTTTGGTGGCATTGTCAATGATGCACCAATGCTATTTGGTGTGGTTGTATTCTTGTTCTCGCTGGTCATTATGAGCCCGGCGGCGACGGTAGCCGCCATCATGCCACTCGGTGTTACCTTAGGTATTCCAGCCCCGTTTCTTATCGCTATTTTTGCATGTACCTGTGGTGACTTTATTATACCTGGAGCAAATCAAATCGGCTGTGTTGCATTTGATCGAACAGGTACCACAAAGATTGGACGCTTTGTTGTCAACCATAGCTATATTCGTCCGGGCTTTGTGATGGTTATCTCTCAGGTAATTTTTGCTTATCTCATTGCTCAGGTTGTTCTGTAAAGTACATTCTATGGAAAATTGCAGTGGCGCTATTCAGAAGTGAGTAACAGGCATCCTCTCTGAATTCATTCAGGGGGGATGCCATGAAGAAAAGGTTTACCACAATTAAATTGCTCTCTCACTACATCAGCATTTTGGAAAAAAGGAAGCAAAAAAGGGTTGATGCTACAACGGTAACAAGACCAGGTAGCATGTAACTGTGATTAACCACATACTTGCCAATTCGAGTTGTCCCGGTACGATCAAACGCCACACAGCCAATCTGTGCCCCCCCTGGAATAATGAATGATCCACAAGTCAGCGGGAGCAGGGCGACCAGGGTTTCTGCCGGATATCCCATTAACACGCCAGCGGGGAGTAGCGCTACAGCAGTCGCTGCGGGGCTATAAATTACGGCTGAAAGACCAAAAACAATAATGCCGAACAAGACTGGATTCTGAAAACCGTGGAAAGCCGTGTTAAATAACTCGTGCCATGCCTCAAAAAAGGAGTTCATCATCCATGACAGACCAAATATGGCGACAACACCCACAAGACCAGCTTTAAAAACAGAACCTGAATCGAGTTTTGACGGAGAAATTCGACATACCATCATAATAATACATGCTGTTGTCAGCATAACTATTTGCAGCGTGGTAGGGATACTCATACGCTCCATTCCGGTACCGTTATTCCACTCAGGACGTAATTCAGGAATTGAACCCATAAGTACGACCAGAATGATACCGGTAAGGAAAATCAGCAATCCTCTCTTCGCCTCTTTTGTCACTATATTGGCTGTTCGCTCTTCAGCTTTTACTGATTCAAACTCACCTTCAGCAACCCTGCGTTGGAATTCCGGATCATTTTTAAGCTCATGACCTCTTTTAAAGACGAACAGGCAGCCGACAACGCAGCCAAGGAACGTTCCGGGAACGGTGACTAACAAGATATCTAAAGCAGAGACATGTAATCCAGCAAGGACAGCAATTGTCCCTGTAACGACCGCACTGACCGGGCTGGCAATAAGCCCAAAATTGGCAGCGATTACTGACATCGACATGGCCCTCTCTGGCCGTACCCTGGCATCTGCTGCAATTTCAGCAATGACTGGATAAACCGAAAAGGCAACATATCCTGTTCCGCAGATAGCAGTAAAAAGGTAAGCGACTGCGGGGCCGAGGAAAGTGATCGCGCCCGGCCACTTTCTGAGGATCCGTTCTGCCATCGTAACGAATAAATCAAGCCCGCCAGCCGCCTGGAGGATTGTGATGCAAGTGATAACCGCAAGGATAATAGAAATAACAGTGAAAGGAGGTGAGTCGGGAGGGAGTCCAAAACCAAAAGTCAGGATAGCGAGTCCTAACCCGCCAGCAGCCCCCAGGCCAATCCCACCAAAACGCCCACCTATACCGATACATATAAGTACTATCGCAAACTGAGTTACGAATAACACCATAATTAATTCCTTTTTATTAACAAATGGCTTGGTATAATTTGAATAATAGGGGCTATAATCTTACCATAACAGTATATTAAGCAATCTAACTTATTAGATTATTTATACTCATCAGTTTTGCAGCACTTTAATCCGAGAGTGTTTATGGATAACAAAAACGAACTGTTTGAAAGTATTAAAAATTATCTGCTTGATGATGCTAACCGTAATGCTGATGGTCGCATTGAAACTGAAACTGAGCTTGCCGTTCGTTTTAATACATCAAGATATAAAGTTCGTCAGGCGCTTAGCACACTGGTACAGATGGGAATGTTGGAACGATCTCCTCGTCGTGGCAGCGTCTTGAAGAATTTGGAACAGCACAACATCAATCACCAGTTGTTAATGCAGTTTGATTTGTCTGGGTTTGATATCACAGAATTTACAGAGGCAAGGATCCTGATTGAGTGCGCGATTATCCCTCTGGCAACGCGTAGAATTTTTCCGGCGATGCTCTCCAAACTTGAAAATGAGCTAAGGCTTATTGAAGAGAATGCGGATAACCCCCAGGTGGCCGATCGTCACGATAGAGATTTTCATTTGCTCTTGCTACAGGCGAGTGGCAACCGGGTGCTGCAGGTTTTCTCTGATGTCCTCATTACTTATTTTGAGAAAACAAGGGAGTCGTTACCTGCGAACGATCGTCAGTATTTTCTTGATACGGCGGCAAAACAGAGGGAAATACTGCTTCATATTAAAAAAGGGGATGCGCAGATGGCATCGGAGTTGATGAGAGCACATTTGCTGGAAAAACGGCTGTAAGTCTTCTGTTAACCTGGTCAGAGCATGTTTACTATTGGGTCCCCGCAATGCCGGGGACTTTTTTTACCTGAGATTAACCTGATTTAGTGAGCTATTCCTCAGCACTTATTTGTTATTGCTGTATCTTCTGCGTGAATGAAGCGAATGCTTCATATTCAAAAGGAGAATATTGAAATGGGAAAACTCACGGGCAAAACAGCATTGATTACGGGCGCATCTCAGGGTATTGGCGAAGGGATCGCCAGAACATTTGCCCGCCATGGCGCGAACCTAATCCTGCTGGATATCTCCGATGAGATTGAAAAACTGGCGGATGAGTTGGCTGGGCGCGGGCACCGTTGCACCGCCGTTCACGCTGACGTCAGAGATTTTGCGTCGGTCACGGAAGCGGTAAAACGCGCGAAGAAGATTGAAGGCAAAATCGATATTCTGGTCAACAATGCGGGCGTATGTCGCCTCGGCAACTTCCTTGATATGAGCGATGAAGATCGCGATTTCCACATTGATATCAACATTAAAGGCGTCTGGAACGTGACGAAAGCCGTTCTGCCGGAGATGATTGCGCGCAAAGACGGGCGCATCGTGATGATGTCCTCTGTGACCGGCGATATGGTTGCCGATCCGGGCGAAACGGCCTACGCGCTGTCGAAAGCCGCAATCATCGGTTTGACCAAATCTCTGGCGGTGGAATACGCGCAGTCCGGCATTCGCGTTAATGCTATTTGCCCGGGCTACGTTCGTACGCCGATGGCGGAAAATATCGCTCGTCAGTCTAATCCGGAGGATCCTGAATCCGTATTAGTCGAAATGGCAAAAGCGATCCCGATGCGCCGCTTGGCCTGCCCACTTGAGGTCGGTGAACTGGCGGCATTCCTGGCGTCGGATGAGTCCAGTTACTTGACTGGCACGCAAAACGTGATTGATGGCGGCAGCACCCTGCCTGAAAGCGTTAGCGTCGGCGTCTGATTGATGCCGGTCTCCTCCCCGTGCGCTGGGGAGGAGGTACCCTTATTCTCTTTTCAACTTTCAAATCATCAAACGGTATATAAAACCGTTACTCCTTTAGCACTGGTTATAAATATGATGACCATAAGAAAGTCATTAAATTTATAAGGGTGCGCAATGGCCGTTAACTTACTGAAAAAAAGAACCCTGACGCTGGCAGCAATGCTGCTGCTGGTGGGTCAGGCGCAGGCAACGGAGCTGCTGAACAGTTCATACGATGTCTCTCGCGAGCTGTTTGCCGCCCTTAACCCGCCGTTTGAACAGCAATGGGCGAAGGATAACGGCGGTGACAAACTGACGATTAAACAATCTCATGCCGGGTCATCAAAACAGGCGCTGGCGATTCTGCAGGGGCTGAAAGCCGATGTGGTGACCTATAACCAGGTGACCGATGTACAGATCCTGCATGACAAAGGCAAGCTGATCCCGGCCGACTGGCAAAGCCGTCTACCGAATAACAGTTCGCCATTCTATTCCACCATGGCATTTTTGGTGCGTAAGGGTAACCCGAAGAATATCCACGAATGGAACGACCTGGTTCGCCCGGACGTGAAACTGATTTTCCCGAATCCGAAAACCTCCGGTAACGCGCGTTATACCTATCTGGCTGCGTGGGGCGCGGCAGATAAAGCGGATGGTGGGGATAAAGCCAAAACTGAACAGTTCATGACCCAGTTTCTGAAAAACGTGGAAGTGTTTGATACCGGCGGTCGCGGGGCAACCACCACATTCGTGGAACGCGGCCTGGGCGATGTGCTGATCACCTTTGAATCAGAAGTGAACAACATCCGTAAACAGTATGAAGACCAGGGCTTCGAAGTGGTGGTGCCGAAGGTCAACATTCTGGCGGAGTTCCCGGTGGCCTGGGTAGATAAAAATGTGCAGGCTAACGGTACTGAAAAAGCGGCAAAAGCGTACCTGAACTGGCTGTACAGCCCGCAGGCGCAAACCATCATTACCGATTTCTACTACCGCGTGAATAATCCGCAGGTGATGGACAAACTGCAGGATAAATTCCCGCAGACCGAACTTTTCCGCGTGGAAGACAGGTTTGGCTCGTGGCCTGAGGTAATGAAAACGCACTTTGTCAGCGGCGGTGAGTTGGACAAACTGTTGGCGGCGGGGCGTAAGTAAATGTTTGCTGTTTCTTCCCGACGCGTGCTGCCCGGCTTTACCTTGAGCCTGGGCACCAGCTTACTGTTTGTCTGCCTGATTTTGCTGCTGCCGCTTAGCGCGCTGGTGATGCAATTGGCGCAAATGAGCTGGGCGCAATACTGGGATGTGATTACCAACCCGCAGGTGGTGGCGGCTTATAAAGTGACGCTGCTGTCGGCGTTTGTGGCGTCGATTTTTAACGGCGTGTTTGGTTTGCTGATGGCGTGGATCTTAACCCGCTATCGCTTTCCGGGCCGTACGCTGCTGGATGCGCTGATGGATCTGCCGTTTGCGCTGCCTACGGCGGTAGCAGGTCTGACGCTGGCATCGCTGTTTTCGGTCAACGGTTTCTACGGCGAGTGGCTGGCGAAGCTGGATATTAAAGTGACCTACACCTGGCTTGGCATTGCGGTGGCGATGGCTTTTACCAGCATTCCATTCGTGGTGCGTACCGTGCAGCCGGTGCTGGAAGAGTTAGGTCCGGAGTATGAAGAAGCGGCGGAAACGCTCGGCGCTACGCGCTGGCAGAGCTTTCGTAAAGTGGTACTGCCGGAGCTGTCTCCCGCGCTAGTCGCGGGCGTTGCGCTCTCGTTTACCCGCAGCCTCGGTGAGTTTGGCGCTGTTATCTTTATCGCCGGAAACATAGCATGGAAAACGGAAGTGACCTCGCTGATGATTTTCGTGCGCCTGCAGGAGTTTGACTACCCGGCCGCCAGCGCGATTGCATCTGTGATCCTCGGGGCTTCGTTGCTGCTGCTGTTTTCAATTAACACCCTGCAAAGTCGCTTTGGTCGACGCGTGGTAGGTCACTGATGGCAGACATTACCCAATTGAAACGTTATGGCGCACCCCGCATCAATTGGGGGAAATGGTTTCTGATCGGCACGGGCATGCTGGTATCCGCCTTTATTTTGCTGGTGCCGATGGTTTACATCTTCGTGCAGGCGTTCAGCAAGGGGTTGATGCCGGTATTACACAACCTGGCTGATCCGGACATGCTGCACGCCATCTGGCTGACGGTGCTGATTGCGCTGATTGCGGTGCCGGTAAACCTGGTGTTTGGCGTGTTACTGGCCTGGCTGGTGACCCGCTTTAACTTCCCTGGACGCCAGTTGTTGCTCACGTTACTGGATATTCCGTTTGCCGTTTCACCGGTGGTCGCCGGCCTGGTCTATCTGCTGTTTTACGGCTCTAACGGCCCGCTTGGCGGATGGCTGGATGAACACAACCTGCAAATTATGTTTGCCTGGCCGGGAATGGTGCTGGTGACGGTGTTCGTGACCTGTCCGTTTGTGGTGCGCGAACTGGTGCCGGTGATGTTAAGTCAGGGCAGCCATGAAGATGAGGCGGCGGTTCTGCTTGGCGCCTCCGGCTGGCAAATGTTCCGTCGCGTTACGCTGCCGAATATCCGTTGGGCATTGCTGTACGGTGTGGTGCTGACCAACGCCCGTGCGATTGGCGAGTTCGGCGCTGTATCGGTGGTTTCTGGCTCGATTCGCGGTGAAACCTTGTCTCTGCCGCTACAGATTGAATTACTGGAGCAGGACTACAACACAGTCGGCTCCTTTACCGCCGCGGCGCTATTAACGCTGATGGCGATTATTACCCTGTTTTTGAAGAGCATGTTGCAATGGCGCCTGGAAAACCAGGAGAAACGCGCGCAGCTGGAGGAAAATCATGAGCATTGAGATTGCCAATATTAAGAAGTCTTTTGGTCGCACACAGGTGCTGAACGATATCTCGCTGGATATTCCTTCAGGTCAGATGGTCGCCCTGTTGGGGCCCTCTGGATCGGGCAAAACCACGCTGCTGCGCATCATCGCCGGGCTGGAGCATCAGTCCAGCGGGCATATCCGTTTCCATGGCACTGACGTCAGCCGTTTGCACGCCCGCGACCGTAAGGTGGGGTTCGTGTTTCAGCACTATGCGCTGTTTCGTCATATGACCGTTTTCGACAATATCGCTTTTGGTCTGACTGTTCTGCCACGGCGTGAGCGCCCGAGTGCGGCAACGATCAAAGCAAAAGTGACCAAACTGCTGGAGATGGTTCAACTGGCTCATCTGGCGGACCGTTTCCCGGCACAGCTTTCCGGGGGGCAAAAGCAGCGCGTGGCGTTGGCGCGTGCGCTGGCGGTAGAGCCGCAGATCTTGTTGCTCGACGAGCCGTTTGGCGCGCTCGATGCTCAGGTGCGTAAAGAACTGCGTCGCTGGCTGCGTCAGTTGCATGAAGAGCTGAAGTTCACCAGCGTGTTTGTTACCCACGATCAGGAAGAAGCGACGGAAGTCGCAGACCGCGTGGTGGTAATGAGCCAGGGTCATATCGAGCAGGCCGATGCGCCCGATCAGGTATGGCGCGAACCGGCTACCCGTTTTGTCCTGGAATTTATGGGTGAAGTTAACCGCCTGCAAGGGACGATTCGCGGTGGACAATTCCACGTGGGCGCACATCGCTGGCCGTTGGGCTATACGCCTGGCTATCAGGGTCCGGTGGATCTGTTCTTGCGTCCGTGGGAAGTGGACGTCAGCCGTCGTACCAGTCTGGATTCACCGTTGCCGGTACAGGTGCTGGAAGCCAGCCCGAAAGGACACTACACCCAATTAGTTGTGCAACCCTTGGGGTGGTATAACGAACCGCTGACGGTGGTTATGCAGGGCGATGATTCTCCGAACCGCGGCGAACGTCTGTTTGTTGGGCTGCAAAATGCGCGTTTGTATAATGGCGACCAGCGTATTGAAACGCGTGAAGAGGAACTTGCCCTGGCGCAAAGTGCCTGATAGGTTAATTCGTATAGTTATCATCCGGTGGCGCTGCGCTTACCGGGCTTAACGGGTGGTGCATGACCTGTAAGCCGGGTAAGCGCAGCGCCACCCGGCATTTTATTGAGCTGAAAACGTGAACACATTAGAACAAACAATTGGCAATACGCCTCTGGTGAAATTACAACGTCTGACGGCGGATAACGGCAGTGAAATTTGGGTCAAGCTGGAAGGCAATAATCCCGCAGGTTCGGTGAAAGACCGCGCGGCGTTGTCGATGATCGTTGAAGCGGAAAAGCGCGAGGAAATTCAGCCTGGCGACGTGCTGATTGAGGCTACCAGCGGTAATACGGGGATTGCGCTGGCGATGATTGCCGCGCTGAAAGGCTACCGCATGAAGCTCCTGATGCCAGACAACATGAGCCAGGAGCGACGTGCGGCGATGCGTGCTTACGGGGCTGAACTGGTTCTGGTGACCAAAGAGCAGGGGATGGAAGGGGCGCGTGATTTAGCCCTTGAGATGGCGCAGCGCGGAGAAGGTAAACTTCTCGATCAGTTTAATAATCCTGATAACCCGTATGCGCACTACACGACTACCGGACCCGAAATCTGGCAGCAGACGTCAGGCCGTATTACCCATTTCGTCTCCAGCATGGGGACGACAGGCACCATTACCGGCGTATCGCGTTTTCTGCGTGAACAGGACAAACCCGTCACCATCGTTGGCCTGCAGCCGGAAGAAGGCAGTAGTATTCCGGGCATTCGTCGCTGGCCTGCGGAATATATGCCGGGTATTTTCAACGCCTCGCTGGTGGATGAGGTGCTGGATATTCATCAGAACGATGCGGAAAACACCATGCGTGAACTGGCCGTTCGCGAAGGGATTTTTTGCGGAGTGAGTTCTGGCGGCGCGGTTGCGGGCGCGTTACGCGTGGCGCGCGCGACACCGGGGGCGGTGGTGGTGGCGATCATCTGCGATCGCGGCGATCGCTACCTTTCCACCGGGGTCTTTGGCGAAGAGCATTTCAGCCAGGGATTAGGTATTTAATTTGTCGGCCTGATAAGCGTAGCGCTAGCAGGCAACCGTACGGCAGGATCGCCGGATGACGACGCAAAGCGTCTTCTCCGGCCCGCACTGTTCAATCGTTACGTTTTTCTACCAACTTATCAAGGAATTGCCACAGCGTCTCATTCATCTGCTGGTAATTCCAGGTGCGCATCTCTTCAACAGCGCGAATAAAGCGCTTCCCTTTCGCTTCGGCCAGTTCTTGCTCAGAGTGCTGAATTAATCCTTCGACCGCTTCGGCGGTAAACTCCATATGGCACTGAAAACCATAGACGAAATTACCGTATTGTACGATTTGTCGCGGACATCCCTCGCTTGTGGCAAGAATTGTCGCCTGGTCGGTCAATCCCGGCATGTCATTGTGCCAGTGACCCACGTTGAGCGGTGAGCCGAAATGGCTGAACAACGGATGCTGTTGGCCTGCCTCGGTCAGGGCGATCGGATAGTGACCAATCTCTTTTTCCGGGCTTTGGCACACCTTCGCGCCCAGTGCTTCGCCGATTAACTGCGACCCCAAACAGATCCCCACCACGATTTTTCGTGCCGCAATCGCCTGATTTATCAGATGCTGCTCTGCCTGAGAGTCAAAGTATGGGCACTCTGCGAGCGTGGTGCGGGGTGACTGCGGCCCACCAAATACCACCAGCATATCGAAGCCATCGGCATTAGCGGGAACAGTTTCTCCGGCGTAAACGCGCGACCAACTGATGGTATAGCCGCGTGATTCGGCCCACGGCAGGTACGCGCCAGCAGATTCGAAAGACTCATGAATAACAAAA
Organism: Citrobacter sp. RHBSTW-00986; assembly: GCF_013783065.1. Classification (NCBI taxonomy): domain Bacteria; kingdom Pseudomonadati; phylum Pseudomonadota; class Gammaproteobacteria; order Enterobacterales; family Enterobacteriaceae; genus Citrobacter; species Citrobacter sp. RHBSTW-00986. The sequence continues at coordinate 1,502,839 of NZ_CP056200.1, forward strand.
TGAACTCGCACTTTTCCTCTCCTGTTAGCGCTTTAGCGCCTGATGGATATCAGTCGCCAGCTTATCAATGTCGCTGTCTGCTAATGTTGACAGCGTAATGCGCAGGCCATGCGCAGGCGTATTGACGCCAAACACTTCGCCTTCACGTACCAGCCAGCCGGACTTTGCCAGCGCAAAAGCGATCGCTTGGCTGTTATCTTCTAGCGGCAGCCACAGATTAAGACCGTCGCTGTCGGGCAGCGTAATGCCATGAAGCCGCAGAGCCGCTGCCAGCTTTTGCTGCTGGGCGGCGTAAAACTGCTGAGTTTGCGCCAGCGTGTGTTGATAAGTCTCGTCACTCAGGCAGGCGCAGGCCAGATCCTGCAGCAGATGGCTGACCCACTGACTGCCGGCGTTGAGCCGTAAACGCAGTTTCGCGGAAGTGAGTGGATCGCTGGCAACGATGGCCAGGCGTAAATCCGGGCCTAAAGTTTTCGACATTGAGCGGACAATCGCCCAGTGCGTGGTTTCCTTCGCAATCACCGGATACCAACGGCATGCGGACAGCAGCGCAAAGTGGTCGTCGACGATCATCAGCGTCTGCGGATAGCGGGCCAGGATTTCCTGCAATTGCGCCGCGCGGGATGCGCTCAGACTGCATCCTGTCGGATTATGGGCGCGCGGCGTCAGAATCACCGCCCGCGCGCCTTTCTGTAGCGCGATTTCCAGCATGTCTGGCTGCATGCCTTCGCTGTCAACGTTGACCGGACTGGCGGAGAATCCGGCATAACGTAGCATGTTGATGCTGCTCAAAAAGCATGGATCTTCTACCACAACGCTGTCGCCAGGCAGTAAATGGGCGCACAGTAGGCGCTCAATGGCATCAATGGCGCCGCTGGTGATATCAATTTCTCCCGTGGCTGGCATCGCATCTTGCATCCATTGCGCGGCCCACGCCTTAAGGCCGGGTGATACAGCGGCATCACCGTACAAACGAGGATTCTTATTTATTTTCGCGAAATAACGGCTGAGGTCGGGAAGACGCGCGGGGGCTGGATTACCGCCGGAAAGATCGATAAGCGCGGTATCCGGATTGCCGCCTTCCAGCGCAACGGGGGCTGAAATCCCCTTGATTACCGTGCCGTTACGTCCCTGGCTTTGTGCCAGCCCGGAGGTGACCAGGCGTTTATAAGCCGCCGCGACAGTATTACGGTTAACGTTCAATGCTGTTGCCAGTTCACGCACCGGCGGCAACGTTTCTCCTGCTGCCAACGTGCCTGTAGCGACATGTTGACGAATACTGTCAAAAATTTCGTTAGCGGTTTTTCCGTCGATCATTATTGACCTATGACAAAATGAATTTTAGCATATGACGATAATAGTGAGGCGTAAGCCCGCTGTCCAGCGAGAGGAGACATTTATGGAGCAGGGGAGTGATATTCAGTCAGTGCTCTTCGGCGACAAGCATCGGGCGTTACAGACCGATATCGTCGCCGTCCAGTCACAGGTGGTTTATGGCAGCGTAGGCAACAGCATCGCCGTTCCGGCCATTAAAGCGCAGGGATTACGCGTGACGGCAGTGCCAACGGTGCTGTTCAGTAATACCCCGCATTATGAAACATTTTACGGCGGCGTTATTCCGGCCGACTGGTTTAGCGGGTATCTCCGCGCCTTGAATGAGCGTGATGCTTTGCGCGAGCTGAAGGCGGTGACTACAGGCTATATGGGCAGTGCAGAGCAAATCGCTCTGTTAGCACAGTGGCTGGAAACGGTGCGGGCTACGCATCCGACAGTGTGCATTTTGGTCGACCCGGTGATTGGCGATACGGACAGCGGTATGTATGTAAAAGCTGAAATTCCGCAGGCCTACCGTCAGCACCTGCTGCCGCTGGCTCAGGGACTGACGCCGAACGTGTTTGAACTGCAAATGCTGAGCGGAAAGCCGTGTCGTACGCTTGATGAAGCCATCACGGCGGCGCAATCGCTGTTTACCGAAACGCTGAAATGGGTGGTGATCACCAGCGCGCCGGGGGATAGCGAAGATATTATTAACGTGGCGGTAGTGACGGCTGAAACGGTTGAGGTGTTCGCTCATCCACGGGTTAAAACGGATCTGAAGGGAACTGGCGATCTGTTTTGTGCTGAGCTGGTGAGCGGTATTGTGCTGGGTAAAGCGCTGACAACCGCGACGCACGATGCAGCACAGCGCGTACTGGAAGTGATGAAATGGACCAATCTGTGCGGTTGTGATGAGTTAATTCTGCCACCGGCAGGGGAGGCGCGATGAAGAGTTACCGGCTGGTGGTTCGCCAGAATGGGCGTATGGTTGGACATTTTGACACCAGCGGGGCAACGGCGCTGGAAGATATCTGTGTGGCGCGGGCCATGTTTGGCATCGCGGGTGGCTACAATTGTGAACTGTTAGTGGCGGATTCGGAGCGACGGATGCTGGAAAGCGGGCCGGAAGGGATGAAAATCCTGATGCGCGAGGCGTGTTACCGACCGGTCACCTCACAAATTTAGCGTTATCCGGCAGATTTTGAGGTCTGCCAGATAAAAAAATGGCGCCATCAGGCGCCATTCTTCTCTGCAGCAAGAATTACTTCTTGATGCGGATAACCGGAGTTTCACCCACTGTCACGCTACCGGACAGTTTGATCAGCTCTTTGATTTCGTCCATGTTGGAGATAACAACCGGAGTCAGGGTAGACTTGGCTTTTTCTTCCAGCAGCGGCAGATCGAATTCAATAACCGGGTCGCCCACTTTAACGCGCTGACCTTCTTCAGCGATGCGCTTAAAGCCTTCGCCTTTCAGTTCAACGGTATCAATACCGAAGTGAACAAACAGCTCAATGCCGCTGTCGGATTCGATAGAGAAAGCGTGGTTGGTTTCAAAGATTTTGCCGATGGTGCCATCAACAGGGGCGACCATTTTGTTACCGGTTGGTTTGATAGCGATGCCATCACCAACGATTTTTTCAGCAAAAACTACATCCGGCACGTCTTCGATGTTGACGATCTCGCCAGAGAGCGGAGCAACAATCTCAATAGTTCCGGTGTCTTTCTTATCATCAGAAACCAGAGATTTCAGTTTATCGAACAAACCCATGATCTTCTCCTAAGCAGTAAATTGGGCCGCATCTCGTGGATTAGCAGATTGTTTTTTCTTCAATGAACTTGTTAACCAGCGTCATTAACTCGTCCGTTGTCGGTTGAGCAAGAGCCTGCTCTGCTAACACCTTCGCATCTTCGAAGTTCGTGTTACGGATAATCTTCTTAATGCGCGGGATAGAAATGGCGCTCATAGAGAATTCGTCCAGACCCATCCCCAGCAACAGAAGTGTAGCACGTTCGTCGCCTGCAAGCTCACCACACATGCCAGTCCATTTGCCTTCCGCATGAGAAGCATCAATAACTTGCTTGATCAGCGTCAGCACAGATGGCGACATCGGTTGGTAAAGGTGTGAAATCATATCATTACCACGGTCAACTGCCAGGGTGTACTGCGTTAAATCATTGGTGCCGATACTAAAGAAATCAACTTCTTTGGCTAAATGACGCGCAATTGTTGCCGCTGCTGGTGTTTCCACCATCACGCCAATCTCAATGCTTTCGTCAAATGCTTTACCTTCGTCGCGCAGTTCCTGTTTGTAGATTTCGATCTCTTTGCGTAGTGCGCGCACTTCTTCAACAGAGATGATCATTGGGAACATGATGCGCAGTTTGCCGAAAGCAGAGGCGCGCAGGATAGCGCGAACCTGATCACGCAGGATCTCTTTACGATCCATGGCGATACGTACGGCACGCCAGCCCAGGAACGGGTTCTCTTCTTTCGGGAAGTTCATGTACGGCAGCTCTTTATCGCCGCCGATGTCCATGGTACGGACGATGACCGCCTGAGAGCCACAGGCTTCAGCAACGGCTTTATACGCGGCAAACTGTTCTTCTTCAGTCGGCAGCGATTCACGGTCCATGAACAGGAATTCGGTGCGGTACAGACCAACACCCTCGGCGCCATTACGCTCAGCGCCTTCAACGTCACGAACGGTACCGATGTTGGCGCAAACTTCTACCTGATGTCCGTCCAGCGTGATAGCCGGGAGATCTTTCAGCTTAGCAAGTTCCGCTTTCTCGTTAGCAACCTGCTCCTGAACGGCGCGCAGTTGCTCAATAACTTCGTTGGTCGGATTGACGTAAACCTGGTTGTTTACGGCATCCAGAATCAGATAGTCGTCGTTTTTAACCTGAGAGGTGACGCTACCCGTACCTACGATGGCAGGCAGTTCCAGAGAACGCGCCATGATAGAAGTATGGGAAGTCCGTCCGCCCGCGTCAGTGATGAAACCCAGCACCTTGTTCAGGTTCAGCTGTGCGGTTTCTGACGGGGTCAGGTCTGCGGCTACCAGGATAACTTCTTCCTGAATAGCGCTCAGGTCGATAATAGCCAGACCCAGGATGTTACGCAGCAGGCGTTTACCGATGTCACGTACGTCAGCCGCACGTTCTTTCAGGTATTCATCATCCAGCTCTTCAAGGGCTGTGGCCTGACCTTCGATAACTTCATGCGCAGCTGCATCAGCCGTCATGTGCTTATCTTTAATCAGGGCTATGATTTCCTGCTCCAGCTCCTCATCTTCGAGCAGCATGATATGCCCTTCAAAGATGGCTTCTTTTTCTTCACCGAACGTTTCACCAGCTTTGGTTTTGATCGCTTCCAGTTGCGCAGATGCCTTGGCACGACCGCTCAGAAAACGTTCAACTTCCTGATCAACCTTGTCGGCAGAAATTTTTTTCCGGTCAATGACGATCTCGTCTTCTTTCAGCAGCAATGCTTTACCGAAAGCGATACCCGGGGATGCTAAAATGCCTGAAATCATAACCCTACCTTACTTGTGACTGATATTTAAAAGAACTCGTTGAACTTACTCGAGTTCAGCCATCAGTTTAACCAGATGCTCAACTGCTTTCTGCTCGTCTTCACCTTCTGCGGACAGGGTGACAACGGTACCCTGAGTCAGGCCCAGAGTCTGCAGTTTAAACAGGCTTTTGGCGCTAGCGCTTTTGCCGTTGGAAGTCACAGTAATTTCAGAAGTAAAGCCTTTTGCTTCTTTAACAAACTGAGCAGCAGGGCGAGTATGCAGACCGTTCGGAGCGGTAATGGTAACTTCTTGCTGGAACATTATATTTCCCCAACTTATAGGTTTAGTGTTGTGGAACTAAAGTCTAGCCTGGCGGTTCAACTTTAGCCTGTATTGTTAGCATCGGCGTAAACTGGACGCGACACAAAAGGAGTTCGGTGCAATCCGTTGCTGGCAACTTCTTGCCGCTGACGTTTCGTTCGTCATTAAACATTATGCCGCGAAAGGAAGAGTTGAACCAAATCATAAAATCGATTCAGCTAGCGCTTTTCCTGTAACGATTAATTTCGCGCATCAAAATAATTAGTTTGGTTAAATACCAGTTCCGGCGGGTTGAATCAATGCCAGGAGAGTTGAAAATTTGAAGCAGGCCACAAAAAAGCACCCCAAAGGGTGCTTTTTTACGCGTTTTTAACATGCTGGCATTACTGTTGCAGTTCTTTCTCTGTGAAGAGATCGGCAAACAGTGCAGTGCTCAGATAACGCTCACCCGATGACGGTAGGATAACCACAATATTCTTGTTGGTAAAGGATTCATCTTCCTGGAGTTTAAGCGCGGCAGCCACGGCTGCGCCAGAAGAGATCCCCGCCAGAATACCTTCTTCTTCCATCAGGCGGCGCGCGGTAGAAATAGCTTCATCATTGGTGATGGCAACGACTTTATCGATAAGCTTCAGATCAAGGTTGCCAGGAATGAAGCCCGCGCCAATACCCTGAATTTTATGCGGGCCAGGTTTGAGTTCTTCACCCGCCAATGCCTGGGCGATAACAGGGGAGTCAGTAGGTTCTACCGCGACGGTAATCAGATCGGTTTTGCCTTTAGTGCCTTTAATGTAACGGGTCACGCCAGTTAGCGTACCGCCGGTGCCGACACCGGAAATAAAGACATCAACCTGGCCATCGGTATCTTCCCAGATTTCCGGGCCGGTGGTTTTTTCGTGAATTTCCGGGTTCGCCGGGTTGCTGAACTGCTGCAGCAGCAGGAATTTTTCCGGATCGCTGGCTACGATTTCTTCCGCTTTCTGAATTGCGCCCTTCATACCTTTTGCGCCTTCAGTCAGCACCAGGTTCGCGCCCAGCGCTTTTAAAAGCTTGCGGCGCTCAATGCTCATGGTTTCCGGCATGGTCAGAGTCAGTTTGTAACCACGGGCGGCGGCAACGTAGGCCAGCGCAATCCCCGTGTTGCCGCTGGTCGGTTCTACCAGCTCAACGCCCGGTTTCAGTACACCACGTTTTTCGGCATCCCAAATCATATTGGCACCGATACGGCATTTGACGCTAAAGCTTGGGTTGCGTGATTCCACCTTCGCCAGAATGCGTCCGTTACCGATACGGTTCAGTCGAACCAGCGGCGTATGACCGATAGTCAGCGAGTTATCTTCAAAAATCTTACTCATGGCCTGTCCTTAACTGTATGAAATTGGGATACCGCTTCAGCATACCTGTTGAGAAAGTATGGGGAAGTAAGGAATTCGCATATCTATATGCTGATGAGAAATAATGCGTAGCAGTATGGAATAAGAGCGGGCATAAGCCAGCCCGCTTTTACACATTTTTGCATTACTTCCATAACGCATGTTTAGCACGATAGCAGTCTACCCACATCGCCGTGGCACCACAAACTGCTACCGGCATGATGAACAGATTGAGCACCGGAATCATGGTGAACAGGCTGGTCAATGCGCCAAACTGCATATTGGTCACCTTGCGCGTGCGCAGCGCGACGCGCATCTCCTTAAAAGGCACCTTATGGTTATCAAAAGGATAATCGCAGTACTGAATGGCCAGCATCCACGCGCTGAACAGGAACCACAGGACCGGGGCGACGGTCTGCCCAATGCCAGGAATAAAATAGAGAATCAGCAACACGAAGGCGCGCGGGAGATACCACGCCAGCTTTTGCCATTCGCGTTTCATAATGCGCGGAACGTCTTTCATAATGCCGAGAATGCCGGTGTCGGGCGGTGTTGCGCCCGTTAAGCGCGCTTCCAGCTGTTCAGCCAGCAGACCGTTAAACGGTGCGGCGATCCAGTTGGCGATAGTGGAGAACAGGTAGCCGAACACCAACAGCACGGAAATGGTCACAATCGGCCACAATAAATAGCTGAGCCACTGAAGCCAGTCAGGGACGTGACTCATCAGCGCGGGAACCCAGTTACCGAGTTGTGTAAATAACCACCAGAATGCGCCGCCCATCAGCAGGATATTCACCAGCAAAGGCAGAATAACAAAACGACGAATGCCCGGTTGGGTGATGAGCTTCCATCCCTGAGAAAAGTAATAAAGGCCGCTGCGAGGTACAACTGCAGATGATGAAACCATGGTCAGGACGTACTCCTTGTTATATAAGCTCTGGTAAACTGTGCGTATCTTACCGGGTTGTTGAGCGTTAAGCTGTTCGGAAATGTTCGAAAAAACAGCAAAAAGCACAATTTTGTTCATCTTTATGCCGTGAAAGCCAAGAGTACACTTGCACTTGGCGTAATCGACAAATACTCTTAGTGAGTAAATGTTTGCCGTGGTGGCAAGGTGTTAGAACAACAGAGAATATAATGATGCAGGATTTGCGTCTGATATTAATCATTGTTGGCGCGATCGCCATAATCGCTTTACTGGTACATGGTTTTTGGACTAGCCGTAAAGAGCGGTCTTCTATATTCCGCGATCGCCCACTGAAACGCATGAAGTCTAAACGTGAAGACGAGGATTCGTTCGACGACAACGTCGAGGAAGACGAAGGCGTGGGTGAAGTTCGCGTTCATCGTGTGAATCATGCTCCCGGTAATGCGCAGGAACATGGTGTTCCTCCTCAGTCGCCGCAACACCAGTACCAGCCGCCTTATGCGTCTGCTCAGCCGCGTCAGCCTGCGCAGCAGCCTGCACAAGCGCCGGTACCGCCGCCGCATGTTCAGCAGCCGCAGCAGCCTGTACAACCGCAGCAGCCGGTGCAACATCAGCCTGTTCAGCAGCCACCTGTGCAGCAACCTGTTGCCCCGCAGGTTCAGCAACCTGCTCAGCAGGCACCGCAACCTGCGCCGCAGACCTTCCAGCCAGCAGAGCCTGTTGTTGAACATCAACCGCAGCCCGAGCCGGTAGTAGAAGAAGCGCCTGTTGCTGAAAAACCGCAGCGTAAAGAAGCGGTCATCATTATGAACGTTGCGGCTCATCATGGTAGCGAGCTCAACGGGGAAGTGCTGCTCAACAGCATTCAGCAGGCCGGTTTCAAATTTGGCGATATGAATATTTTCCATCGTCATTTGAGCCCGGATGGCAGCGGCCCGTCGCTGTTCAGCCTCGCTAATATGGTTAATCCGGGAACGTTTGACCCAGAAATGACGGGCGACTTCAGCACCCCTGGTGTGACTATTTTTATGCAGGTTCCGTCCTACGGGGACGAGCTGCAAAACTTTAAGCTGATGCTGCAGTCCGCACAGCACATTGCCGATGAAGTGGGTGGTGTGGTGCTCGACGATCAACGTCGCATGATGACGCCGCAGAAACTGCGCGAGTATCAGGACCGCATCCGCGAAGTTAAAGAATCTCGCGCCTGATTTTCCTCTGGCGTGACATTTCCTTTCTAAACCCCCGCCTGTCGGGGGTTTTTTATCATTGATGGTGCGATATGGAATCAATCGAACAACAACTGACAGAACTGCGAACCACGCTTCGCCATCATGAGTATCTCTACCATGTGATGGACGCGCCGGAAATTCCCGATGCGGAATACGATCGCCTGATGCGCGAACTGCGCGAGCTGGAAGCGCAGCATCCGGACCTTGTTACCCCCGACTCGCCAACCCAACGCGTTGGCGCCGCGCCGTTAACCGCGTTCAGCCAGATTCGTCATGAAGTGCCGATGCTGTCGCTGGATAACGTGTTTGATGAAGAGAGTTTTCTCGCCTTCAACAAGCGCGTGCAGGATAGGTTAAAGAGTACCGATAAACTGACCTGGTGCTGTGAACTGAAACTGGACGGCCTGGCAGTCAGTATCCTGTATGAAAACGGTGTGCTGGTCAGCGCCGCAACGCGTGGTGATGGCACCACGGGTGAGGATATTACCTCTAACGTGCGCACCATTCGCGCGATCCCGTTAAAACTGCGTGGCGAAAACATCCCTTCACGTCTGGAAGTGCGCGGTGAAGTGTTCCTGCCGCAGGCCGGATTTGAGAAAATTAACGAAGAGGCCCGCCGCACTGGCAACAAAGTGTTTGCTAACCCGCGTAACGCAGCGGCCGGTTCATTGCGCCAGCTCGATCCGCGTATCACAGCGAAGCGACCGCTTACTTTCTTCTGCTATGGCGTTGGTGTGTTGGAAGGCGGCGTGCTGCCAGATACCCATCTGGGCCGCCTGCTGCAATTTAAAGAGTGGGGCCTGCCGGTAAGCGACAGAGTGGCGCTTTGCGACTCCCCGGAGGAAGTACTTGCTTACTATCACAAGGTTGAAGAAGACCGACCAACGCTGGGATTTGATATCGATGGCGTGGTGATCAAAGTCAACTCTATGGCGTTGCAGGAGCAACTGGGCTTTGTTGCCCGCGCGCCGCGCTGGGCTGTGGCCTTTAAGTTCCCGGCGCAGGAGCAGATGACTTTCGTACGCGATGTTGAGTTTCAGGTTGGACGTACCGGGGCGATTACGCCCGTCGCCCGCCTTGAGCCGGTCCAGGTTGCCGGGGTGCTGGTCAGTAACGCAACGCTGCATAACGCTGATGAAATCGAGCGTCTGGGGTTGCGTATTGGCGATAAAGTCGTCATTCGCCGTGCGGGCGATGTCATCCCGCAGGTGGTGAACGTCGTGCTTTCTGAACGCCCGGAAGATACCCGCGAAATTGTGTTTCCAGCGCATTGTCCGGTTTGTAACTCTGATGTTGAACGTGTGGAAGGCGAAGCGGTCACCCGCTGCACCGGCGGTTTAATCTGTGGGGCACAGCGTAAGGAATCGCTGAAACACTTTGTTTCTCGCCGCGCGCTCGACGTTGACGGTATGGGCGACAAAATTATCGATCAACTGGTCGAGAAAGAGTATGTCCACACCCCGGCGGATCTTTTCACCCTGACCGCCGGTAAACTGACGGGGCTTGATCGTATGGGGCCGAAGTCGGCGCAAAACGTGGTCAATGCGCTGGAAAAAGCGAAAGAAACCACGTTTGCCCGTTTCCTCTATGCGCTAGGCATTCGTGAAGTCGGCGAAGCCACGGCTGCTGGTCTGGCGGCGTATTTTGGCACGCTCGACGCGCTGGAAGCCGCTTCCATTGAAGAGCTGCAAAAAGTGCCGGATGTCGGCATTGTGGTGGCGACGCACGTGTTTAATTTCTTCGCCGAAGAGAGCAACCGCGAGGTAATTGTTCAACTGTTGGCGCAGGGGATCCACTGGCCAGCGCCGGTGGTCATTAACGCTGAAGAAATCGACAGCCCCTTCGCAGGTAAAACGGTGGTGCTGACCGGGAGCCTGAGCCTGATGTCGCGCGATGACGCCAAAGCGAGACTGACCGAGTTAGGTGCAAAAGTGGCCGGTAGCGTGTCGAAGAAAACCGATCTGGTGATTGCCGGTGAAGCGGCGGGTTCGAAACTGGCAAAAGCACAGGAACTGGGTATTGCCGTGATCGATGAAGCTGAAATGATCCGCTTACTGGGTGCCTGAGATGGAAAAAGAGCAGCTGGTTGACATCGCCAATACTGTGATGCCCTTTGGCAAATATAAAGGGCGTCGGTTGATTGATGTCCCGGAAGAGTATCTGCTGTGGTTTGCCCGTAAGGATGAATTCCCGCCGGGCAAGCTTGGCGAGCTGATGCAAATCACGCTGCTGATTAAAACTGAGGGGCTGACGCAACTGGTGCAGCCCCTGAAACGTCCTCTTTAAGCCTTCGCGGCGCGGCTTTTCTGTTGCGCCTGCAATGCGTCCGTCTGTTGCTTGTAGCGACGCGCCAGCACGGCGCACACCATTAGCTGTATTTGATGGAAGATCATCAACGGCAGCACCATCATCCCAATCACCGAAGTTGGGAACAAAATATTTGCCATTGGGATCCCGTTCGCCAGGCTCTTTTTCGAACCGCAGAACACAATGGTGATTTCATCAGCTTTGTTAAAGCCGCATTTGCGCGCAACAAAGACATTTATGCCAATCACGATTGCCAGCAGTATGATGCTGACCACCACGATAAACAGCAGTGAACCCACCCCCACTTTGTGCCAGATCCCGTTAACGACGGCTTCACTGAAGGCGGAGTACACCACCAGCAAAATAGAGGATTGATCCGTTTTCGCGATCCATTTTTTATGTCGAGAAACCCAGTTTCCAATCCACGGACGTGAAAGGTGACCCAGCACGAACGGCAGCAGCAGCTGCAACATGATTTTTCCCACCTGCTCCAGGCTACCTTCTGCGCCGTGCATATTCATCACCAGCCCTACCAGCAGCGGCGAGAGAAAAATACCCAGCAGACTGGAGGCCGAAGCAGAACAAACGGCGGCGGCAACGTTACCGCCCGCCAGCGACGTAAAAGCGATGGCTGACTGCACAGTGGCAGGCAAAATACACAGGTACAGGAAACCGGTGTACAGCATCGGGTCAACGTTGACCGGCGCCCACCAGGCGAACAGAACGCCGAGAACCGGGAAGACAACAAACGTGCTGCACATCACCCACAGATGCAAACGCCAGTGGCTACCACCGGCAATAATGGCTTCACGCGAGAGTTTCGCTCCGTGCATAAAAAACAGCAGGGCAATGGCGGCGGTGGTTAAGCCTTCAAAGAAAGGCACAAAACTACCTTCGGCCGGGAAAAAGGACGCCAGCAAAACAACGGTAATCAGTGTTATCGTGAACGGATCAAGAATACGAAAAAGTTTCATAAAGACTCCTGAAATTCGGTAGTAACATTTTGCTTTTTTCCGTTTGAGAAATAAAATTGATTTATTGCATCCATATATGAATCGAATAGATGAATTACTCTTTGCGTCAGTTGCGTATATTTGTCACCGTCGCTCAGGCCAAAAGCTTTAGCCGGGCGGGGGATATCATCGGCTTAAGCCAGTCGGCGGTCAGCCATAGTGTAAAAGAGCTGGAAGGGCAGACGGGTGTGCGGTTATTGGACAGAACGACGCGGGAAGTGGTGCTGACGGAGGCCGGACACCAGTTGGCGGCGCGGCTGGAACGTATTCTGGATGAATTGCACAGCACGCTGCGCGAAGCCGGACAGGTAGGAACGCAGTTAACCGGCACGGTGCGGGTTGCCGCCAGCCAGACGATCTCTGCTCATCTTATTCCGCAGTGTATTGCCCAGAGTAATCAGCTTTATCCGGCTATCGATTTTGTGCTGCATGACCGGCCACAGCAGTGGGTGCTGGAGAGTATTCGCCAGGGAGAAGTGGATTTTGGCATTGTGATTGATCCCGGCGCAGTCACCGATTTGCAGTGTGAAGCCGTGCTGTCCGAACCGTTCCTGCTGCTGTGTCGCCAGGATCATCCGTTAGCCCAACGAGAGTGGGTGAACTGGCAGGATTTGTATCACGAACGCCTGGTGCTACAGGATTATGCTTCCGGTAGTCGACCGCTGATCGACGCTGCGCTGGCCCATTTTTCCATTGATGCCAATATCGTTCAGGAGATAGGCCATCCCGCCACGCTGTTTCCGATGGTTGAGGCGGGGATTGGCATCAGCGTGCTGCCCGCGCTGGCGCTCCCCTTACCGCAGGGCAGTCACTTGCAGGTTAAGCGCCTGACGCCGGTTGTTGAACGGCAACTGATGCTGGCCCGACGTAAAAACCGCTCTTTATCAACCGCTGCTCAGGCGCTGTGGGATGTGGTGCGTATGCAGGCCAGTGAATTAACCGCAGCCCGCGCCCGCGATCCGTTGTATCAGTTATGATTCTCTGCCCGGCTGGAGTAATGCGTTAAAACAAGTACTTAAGAGAATAAATAATACCGTCCTGCAGGAATGATTCACCCAGTTTATTATCAGCGTAACGATACTGAATTCCAGCGGTCAGATGTGGCGTCGCGTTCCACCAGAATGCGACAGCACCGTTGATTCCATCCCTACCGCCATTACCAGCAGCGTAGGTTGCATCGCGGTCAAATTCGTATTCGTTCCAGTTCGTCACACTGAATTTCTCACTGCCCAGCAGAAAGCTATATCCGGCCACCCAGCCCATGACATAACCATTATCCCCGGTGTAATAGGTCTGATCGGTATAACGTTTGGCAAAAAAGGGTTTAAACCAGTACCCATTGCCGGTGAAGTTATAACCTAACCCATACAGAAACATATCATCATGGAAGTTAGCGTGATTCGGTGAACCGTAAGTCCCGTAAGCATGGAGGTAGAGGTTTAATCCTGTATCACCGAGATAGATACGGTTGGTATTTTTGAAAGTATAACGCTGTTCGCTGCCGGGTTTAGCGTGACGGCCATTGTAGAAATTCTCCCAATCGAAGAAGCCGTACATTTCTCCCCAGCTAAAGTTCGCTCCGCCTTCAAGCTCCAGATACCCAAAGTCATCTTTATGGGATTTTTTACTGGTTTTTTCTGTAGTTTCTGATGTCCAGTCGAGATAATGCAGGCCGATATCGGCGAATCCACTTTTAAATTCCGCATGGGATAACGCGGGAATAATGAGTAAAGAAGAGAGTGTCAGAGTAAGGTTTTTTTTCATAGCATATTTCCCTATGCCAATAGTTATTAATGGTTTAATTAAAAATAAGTAATTTATAAAAATGAAAGCGTCATATTTTTAATATGAAGAGCAGATAACCACCAATACTTTTTTGTCTCTTCATTAATACAGAAGCGATCTAAATCTATCGATATCAAATGACTATTGATGGCACGTGAAAAGTGTATTGGTCAGTGCAGGGCGAAGGTCGTTATAAAAAAGGAGTCAAATTTAACCCGATAGAACAAGGATACTTATGTCTCACGATTTTTTTTCTCATAATCCTGAATATTGTGTTGATATTATTCGTGCACACACACCGGAGTTTACCCCGCGAGTCGCGTTTATTTTGGGTTCCGGCCTGGGGGCGCTGGCGGAGCAAATTGAAAATGCGGTCGCTATCTCTTATGAAAAACTTCCTGGTTTTCCTGTGAGCACCGTTCACGGTCATGCAGGAGAACTGGTACTCGGGCATCTGGCGGGCATTCCTGTTGCGTGTATGAAAGGGCGTGGCCATTTTTATGAAGGTCGGGGTATGACGGTTATGACCGATGCCATTCGCACTCTGAAATTACTGGGCTGTGAAGTGTTGTTCTGTACCAATGCGGCAGGATCTCTGCGTCCGGAAGTTGGTCCAGGAAGTCTGGTGGCGTTACGCGATCATATTAACACCATGCCGGGCACGCCGATGGTCGGCGCGAATGATGATCGTTTTGGCGATCGCTTCTTCTCTCTGGCAAATGCTTACGATGCAGATTACCGCGCCATTCTTCAGACCGTTGCGACAGAGGAGGGATTCCCCCTCACCGAAGGCGTATTTGTTTCTTATCCGGGACCTAACTTCGAAACCGCGGCAGAAATACGCATGATGCAGATTATTGGCGGCGATGTGGTCGGAATGTCAGTGGTGCCGGAAGTCATTACCGCTCGTCATTGTGGCCTCAGCGTGGTTGCCGTCTCTGCGATCACCAATCTGGCGGAAGGGTTAGGAGATGTAAAACTGTCCCATGCGCAAACGCTGGCTGCGGCTGAACTTTCCCGTCAGAACTTTATTAATCTGATTTGCGGATTTTTACGCAAGCTGGCCTAAAAACACGATAGAAAAGGCTCCTTTTGGGAGCCTTATCTCACGGCAAGGAATAAAAAATGGGTATTACGTCCCGCTTAAAAATCATGTCGTTTTTGCAATATTTTATCTGGGGTAGCTGGCTGGTTACCCTGGGTTCTTACATGATTAACACTCTACACTTTACCGGTGCAAATGTGGGTATGGTATACAGCTCGAAAGGGCTGGCAGCGATTATTATGCCTGGCATTATGGGGATTATCGCTGACAAATGGCTGCGTGCCGAACGCGTTTATATGCTGTGCCACCTGGTCTGCGCTGGCGTGTTGCTGTATGCCACCACTGTTACCGATTCTGATACCATGTTCTGGGTGATGTTAGTTAACGCGATGGCCTATATGCCGACGATTGCGTTATCGAACAGTGTTTCCTATTCCTGTCTGGCGAAAGCGGGTCAGGATCCTGTGACGGCATTTCCACCCGTACGTGTTTTTGGCACGATAGGTTTTATTGTGGCCATGTGGACGGTGAGCCTGATGGGCCTGGAGCTCAGCAACGCGCAATTGTATATCGCCTCCGGTGCGTCGTTGCTGCTCGCGCTTTATGCACTGACGTTGCCGAAAATTCCTGTTGCGCAGAAAAAAGAATCTGCCACGCTTGCCAGTAAACTGGGGCTGGATGCGTTTGTGCTGTTTAAGAACCCGCGTATGGCAATCTTTTTTCTGTTTGCCATGATGCTGGGAGCTGTGCTGCAAATAACCAATGTCTTTGGTAATCCGTTCCTGCATGATTTTGCCCGTAATCCTGAGTTTGCTGACAGCTTTGTCGTGAAGTATCCCTCCATTTTGCTGTCTGTTTCTCAGATGGCGGAAGTGGGCTTTATCCTCACTATTCCATTCTTCCTTAAACGCTTTGGCATTAAAACGGTGATGCTGATGAGCATGCTGGCGTGGACGCTGCGCTTTGGCTTCTTTGCCTTCGGCGATCCTTCTCCGTTCGGTTTTGTGCTGCTGCTGATGTCGATGATCGTTTACGGTTGTGCGTTCGATTTCTTTAACATTTCCGGGTCAGTATTTGTCGAGCAGGAGGTTGACTCAAACATTCGTGCCAGCGCTCAGGGGCTGTTTATGACGATGGTTAACGGTGTTGGTGCGTGGATTGGATCAATTTTAAGTGGTATTGCCGTGGATTATTTTTCTATAGATGGCGTTAAAGACTGGCAAACCATCTGGCTGGTGTTTGCCGCGTATGCGCTGGCGCTGGCTGTTGTCTTTGCATTGTTCTTTAAGTATCAGCACCAGCCAGACAAATTGTCGACCAAATCATTGGCTCATTAAATTTATTTAACTGGCGAGAGGATTCTCGCCATTTCATTTCAAAACAAGGATTCCACGTGAAAGAGATCATTCTTTCCTCAGGCATTGGGTTTGGCATTGCCGCATTATTTACTTTATGCCGAATACCTATTCCTGCACCAAATGTTTTGCCCGGGGTTTTATCTATTGTTTTTATGTATATTGGGTATCTTGTCGTTAAATCTATTTTTTACTAAGCAATGTGGTAGATTCCAGACGTTATCCCTTATTCCTGGAGTGCAGCAGAGATGGAACGAGCCCACCGAATCGATCTGAAGTTATTGCGTTATTTTCTCGCTGTTGCAGAAGAATTGCATTTTGGCCGGGCTGCTGCCCGGTTAAATATGTCACAACCTCCCTTGAGTATTCATATCAAAGAACTTGAACAGCAACTTGGCACCTTGTTGTTTATTCGCCATTCCCGCAGCGTTGCGTTAACCCATGCAGGAAAAATTCTGATGGAGGAGTCGCGTCGTTTGTTAGCCAGTGCAAATCAGGCTATGGCGAGAGTGGAGCAGATTGGTCGCGGCGAAGCGGGGCGTATTGAGCTGGGTGTGGTGGGGACGGCGCTGTGGGGAAGAATGCGTCCTGCAATGCACCACTTTTTGAAAGCAAACCCCAATGTTGAGGTACTGTTTCGCGAAAAATCACCAGGCATGCAAATGGCGCTGTTAGAGCGTCGGGAGCTTGATGCAGGGATCTGGCGCATGGCTATTGAACCAGCCGTTGGTTTTACCAGCCTACGTCTCCATGAATCTTCATTTATGGTTGCAGTACCGGAAGATCACGTACTGGCTTCAAGGGATGCTATTTCGCTGGCGGCGCTGCGCAACGAATATTTTGTCACGCTTCCTTCCGTACATTCCGATTGGGGCTTTTTACAACGTGTATGCCAGCAGGCGGGCTTCTCGCCAATGATAATTCGTGAAGTTGTTGAGCCCCAGACAGTACTGGCGATGATCAGTATGGGAATCGGGATAACGTTGATGGCTGATGGTTATGCGCAAATGAACTGGCCCGGCGTGGTGTTCCGGCCGTTAGAGGAACGGATTCCGGCGGATTTGTATATTGTCTATGACCAACAACAGGCCACGCCAGCGTTAACGAAGCTGATTGATGCGTTGGTGGGGTAATAAGCATTGCAGGATGTGCAGCGCATCAGGAAAGCTGGTTCTGAGCTTGTGAATCGCAGATAGCAAAAAGGCGCCTTTAGGGCGCCTTTTTACATTGGTGGGTCGTGCAGGATGACTCGCTTCGCTCGCCCTTCGGGCCGTCGCCGTAAACGGCTCCGTTGTCTCGCTGCGTTCGACTCGACCTGCTGCAGGTTCGAATCTTATAAATTGCAGATAGCAAAAAGGCGCCTTTAGGGCACCTTTTTACATTGGTGGGTCGTGCAGGATTCGAACCTGCGACCAATTGATTAAAAGTCAACTGCTCTACCAACTGAGCTAACGACCCGAAGTGGTGGGTGATGACGGGATCGAACCGCCGACCCCCTCCTTGTAAGGGAGGTGCTCTCCCAGCTGAGCTAATCACCCACTTCGGTACTTCACATTTTAACAAGAAATCCAGCTGGCGAGAAAGTGGTGGGTGATGACGGGATCGAACCGCCGACCCCCTCCTTGTAAGGGAGGTGCTCTCCCAGCTGAGCTAATCACCCACTTCTCAATTTCTTGTTTTACACGGCGGAGACTACATAAAGTAGTTGGTGGGTGATGACGGGTTCGAACCGCCGACCCCCTCCTTGTAAGGGAGGTGCTCTCCCAGCTGAGCTAATCACCCCCGCTGTGTGGAGTCGCATTATAGGGAGAGTTGAAAATGAGTCAACGCATTTTCTAAAGAAATTGTTCGTTCGTCGTAAATTTAAACAAAACGATCGCAAAACAGTCCGCGCGGCATGATTTGTATACGAAAATAGCAAAGCGTAATGTTCCAACCTGAACAACATTGAGGAATCAGACCACGGTGATAGAATACGAGCCTGATAATCTTCCCTGGATTTGCCGGTTGTCGGCATCTTTATAAACGTAAGGCCATTTCATGAAAATCAAAACTCGCTTCGCGCCAAGCCCGACAGGCTACCTGCACGTCGGCGGTGCGCGTACTGCTCTTTATTCCTGGCTTTTTGCACGCAACCATGGCGGTGAGTTTGTGCTGCGTATTGAAGACACCGATCTCGAACGCTCCACTCCGGAAGCTATTGAAGCCATTATGGATGGCATGAACTGGCTGAATCTGGAATGGGATGAAGGCCCGTACTTCCAGACCAAACGTTTTGATCGCTACAACGCGGTGATTGATGAAATGCTGGAAGCAGGCACTGCATATAAATGCTACTGCTCTAAAGAGCGTCTGGACGCGCTGCGAGAAGAGCAGATGGCGAACGGTGAGAAGCCGCGTTACGACGGCCGCTGCCGCCACGGCCACGAGCATCATGCCGCTGATGAACCTTGCGTGGTACGTTTTGCCAACCCGCAGGACGGTTCCGTTATTTTTGACGACCAGATCCGTGGGCCGATCGAATTCAGCAACCAGGAGCTGGATGATTTGATCATTCGCCGTACCGACGGTTCCCCGACCTACAACTTCTGCGTTGTTGTCGACGACTGGGATATGGAAATCACCCACGTTATTCGTGGTGAAGACCATATCAACAACACTCCGCGTCAGATCAATATCCTGAAAGCGCTGAACGCGCCGGTGCCAGTTTACGCACACGTATCAATGATCAACGGTGACGATGGTAAAAAACTCTCCAAACGTCACGGTGCGGTCAGCGTTATGCAATACCGCGACGACGGTTACCTGCCGGAAGCGCTGCTGAACTATCTGGTGCGTCTGGGCTGGTCCAGTGGCGATCAGGAAATTTTCACCCGTGAAGAGATGATCAAACTGTTCTCCCTCGGTGCGGTGAGCAAGTCTGCGAGTGCGTTTAACACTGAAAAACTGCAGTGGCTGAACCATCACTATATTAATGCGCTGGCGCCGGAATATGTAGCAACCCATCTGCAATGGCACATTGAGCAGGAAAATATCGATACCCGCGTAGGCCCGCAGCTGTCAGAGCTGGTTAAACTGCTCGGTGAGCGCTGCAAAACGCTGAAAGAGATGGCGCAGAGCTGCCGCTACTTCTACGAAGACTTTGCCGAGTTCGACGCTGATGCAGCGAAGAAACACCTGCGTCCGGTTGCGCGTCAGCCGCTGGAAGTGGTTCGTGACAAGCTGGCTGCGATTAGCGAGTGGACGGCAGAAAACGTGCACCATGCGATTCAGGCAACGGCTGATGAGCTGGAAGTTGGCATGGGTAAAGTCGGAATGCCGCTGCGCGTAGCCGTTACCGGCGCGGGTCAGTCCCCGGCGTTAGACGTTACGGTGCATGCGATTGGTAAATCCCGCAGCATTGAGCGTATTAATAAAGCGCTGGCGTTTATTGCCGAGCGTGAAAGCCAGCAATAAGACCGATTGACCGATGAAATAACGGCAGGAGCGTATCCTGCCGTTTTTTTTGCCTGTTATTCAGACTCATCAATACCCAAACGAGTAAGAAAAGTGCGAATACCTTCGCGCGAAATATACATCGCCAGCTTTTCTTGTTCCGTTGGGGACATGTTGTCCAGTGCGCTAATTATCTGGCGACACGCGTGGCTGCGTACTACATGGGTGTATTCTGCCAGCGGTTCTTCAGCCTGATAAACTTCAGGGACTTTGCGAAAAGCGGGAATATTGAGCAGAAACGCGCGGACGCTGGAGTCAATATGAATCAGTCTTGCACGACCACCTTTAACGCCGGGAAACTTTTCGGTAGTCCAGTTTTGTTCTCTGATCCAACGATTGACGGTTTGTTTGGCAACCCCGAGACATTCCGCCAGCTCTTCGGTCGTCATTTTGCTGCGTAATTTTTTCATATTATTTGTTTTCGCGGATCCCTAAACGCTGTAATAAACCCGTAATGCCTTCACGCAGGATCAGTGAGGTAAACATTTTCTGTTCTGTCGGCGTCATTTCTTTAGCGAGCCTAATCAGCAGCGCTTCAACAGAGGTATCGCCGGATAACGATAAGTTATCTGATAAACCTTCGGCTGAACGCTCAGCGCTGCGAATGTATTCACGAACTTGTTCGGTGACGTGAACCAGCCGGGCTTTACCGCCCTGAACGCCTGGTTTTGGTGATGTCGCCCAACCTTCTTTGCGTACCCATTTATTGATGGTCTGTCGGCTGTATCCGGTCAGATTAGCAAGTTCTTCTGGCGTCATCCGTTCCTTGAACATAACGATTCCCTGAATAGTCGTGGGGTTAATTAGTGGTTCATTTTATAGCACCATTTTAGTAGAAACCGTGACGCGTTTAACTACTGAATGCGAGTTGTTACGCAATGTTCTTCATTTGACTGCTTTTTCAGCGATTGAATTCTATGAGTTAATTTTGCCGTTGACACACGCGAAGGGAATTCATATGATGCCGCCCGTCAACTCGACAAGCTTTACGTAATGGGGCTATAGCTCAGCTGGGAGAGCGCTTGCATGGCATGCAAGAGGTCAGCGGTTCGATCCCGCTTAGCTCCACCAAATTTAATCCCAATGAATTTGGTACGTACGTAAAAGCATCGTGGGGCTATAGCTCAGCTGGGAGAGCGCTTGCATGGCATGCAAGAGGTCAGCGGTTCGATCCCGCTTAGCTCCACCAAAATTTAAACCCTCGCTGAAAAGCGGGGGTTTTTTGTTTCTGCATCCTGCCAGTTCTTACTCTTTATCTCTTTGGTTTGCTGAATCGCAGGCATAAAAAAACCGGGGAGAATATGAATCTCCCCGGTCTTATTACTGCGACGTTGTCTTACGCTTACAGCACCAGTGCGGCGATAGATGCAGACAGTACGCTCACCAGCGTAGAGCCGTACACCAGCTTCAGACCAAAGCGAGAAACCACGTTACCTTGCTCTTCGTTCAGGCCTTTAATCGCACCGGCGATAATACCGATGGAAGAGAAGTTAGCGAAGGAAACCAGGAACACGGACAGGATGCCTTCTGCGCGCGGGGAGAGCGTAGCGGCGATTTTCTGCAGATCCATCATCGCAACGAATTCGTTGGAAACCAGTTTAGTTGCCATGATACTGCCCACCTGCAGCGCTTCGCTGGACGGCACACCCATTACCCATGCAACCGGGTAGAAGATGTAACCCAGGATGCCCTGGAAAGAGATGCTGTAGCCAAACCAACCGGTCACGGTGGCGAACAGGGCGTTCAGGGCAGCGATCAGTGCGATGAAACCAATCAGCATCGCCGCAACGATAATTGCCACTTTGAAACCAGCCAGAATGTATTCACCCAGCATTTCGAAGAAACTCTGGCCTTCGTGCAGGTTAGACATCTGGATATTTTCTTCGCTGGCATCAACGCGGTAAGGGTTGATCAGCGACAGCACGATAAAGGTGCTGAACATGTTCAGAACCAGCGCCGCAACCACGTACTTCGGTTCCAGCATGGTCATGTACGCGCCGACGATAGACATGGAAACGGTCGACATCGCCGTTGCTGCCATGGTGTACATACGGTTGCGAGACATTTTGCCGAGAATATCTTTATAGGCGATAAAGTTCTCAGACTGACCCAGGATCAGAGAGCTGACGGCGTTGAAGGATTCCAGTTTGCCCATACCGTTTACTTTGGATAACAGGAAACCAATCGCGCGGATGATTACCGGCAGTACGCGGATATGCTGCAAAATACCGATCAGGGCGGAGATGAAGACGATCGGGCAAAGCACTTTCAGGAAGAAGAATGCCAGGCCTTTATCGTTCATGCTACCAAAGACAAAGTTTGTCCCTTCATTAGCAAACCCGAGCAGTTTCTCAAACATCTCGGAGAAGCCTCTCACGAAGCCCAGACCGACATCAGAGTTCAGGAAGAACCATGCCAGTAACACTTCGATAACAAGCAATTGAACAACATAACGAATGCGGATTTTTTTACGGTCACTGCTTACCAGCAGTGCGAGTACCGCAACCACGGCAAGGGCCAGGACAAAATGAAGAACGCGGTCCATATTTGCTCCAAATATGAGGCAGGTTTAGTTTTCGTGCACATTCTATGTAACAACCATAAAGAAAACGAGATCAAACACACACTATAATAAGGACCTGTGACGAGATTCAAAATTAGTGATCGGTGATACACTTCCGTTATGTTTAGTATGGAAGTGAAAAGTTATGTCATTGTGCTATTCTCATAACAATAATTAAACATCTCGCCGGTATTTCCAGAATCCTTATCGATCCATAGACAAACGCTATCAGAAAAATCAACGTCACCCATTAAAATGAATTTGATAATCATTCTCAGTAGGCGTAGCTTGAAACATAGCAAAGGCTATGTTTCTGAGGCACTAAAATGACTAACGATCGCGTTGAGAGTAGCAGTGGGCGGGCAGCGCGCAAGTTGAAGCTCGCATTAATGGGACCTGCGTTCATTGCGGCGATCGGCTATATCGATCCGGGTAACTTCGCCACCAATATCCAGGCAGGGGCCAGCTTTGGTTATCAATTGCTGTGGGTGGTGGTCTGGGCAAACCTGATGGCGATGCTGATTCAGGTGCTGTCGGCAAAACTCGGCATTGCTACGGGTAAAAACCTGGCGGAGCAAATTCGCGATCATTATCCTCGCCCGGTGGTGTGGTTCTACTGGGTGCAGGCAGAAATTATCGCTATGGCAACAGACCTTGCTGAGTTTATTGGCGCTGCGATTGGCTTCAAACTGATCCTCGGCGTCTCCTTATTGCAAGGGGCCGTACTCACCGGTATCGCGACGTTCTTAATTCTGATGCTGCAGCGTCGCGGTCAAAAACCGCTGGAAAAGGTGATTGGCGGCCTGCTGCTGTTTGTGGCCGCGGCTTACATTGTGGAGCTGGTTTTTTCCCAACCGAACTTCGCGCAGCTTAGTAAGGGAATGGTGATCCCAAGCCTGCCTAATTCCGAAGCGGTGTTCCTGGCCGCTGGGGTGCTCGGGGCGACTATCATGCCGCACGTCATTTATCTGCACTCTTCCTTAACTCAGCATTTGCACGGCGGAACACGCCAACAGCGCTATGCGGCCACTAAATGGGATGTGGCTATCGCCATGACGATTGCCGGATTTGTCAATCTGGCGATGATGGCGACGGCTGCCGCTGCATTTCATTTTAGCGGGCATACCGGTATTGCCGATCTCGATCAGGCGTATCTGACCCTTGAACCGTTGTTGAGTCACGCTGCAGCGACGGTGTTTGGTTTAAGCCTGGTGGCTGCGGGACTCTCTTCTACCGTGGTCGGTACGCTGGCGGGGCAGGTGGTGATGCAAGGGTTTATCCGTTTTCACATTCCGCTATGGGTACGCCGTACCGTCACCATGATGCCATCATTTATTGTGATTCTGATGGGATTGGATCCGACCCGTATTCTGGTGATGAGTCAGGTGTTGCTCAGTTTTGGTATCGCGCTGGCGCTGGTGCCGCTGCTGATCTTCACCAGCGACAGTAAGCTGATGGGGGATCTGGTCAATCGTCGTTGCGTTAAACAGATTGGCTGGGTCATTGTGATACTGGTCGTGGCGCTCAATCTCTGGCTACTGGCAGGCACGGCGATGGGGCTATAATCAACCGTGACTCGCGACGGGTCACGGTTTTAATTGAGCTTTTCCTCTATGATGTGCCCTGCATAATTAACTGGCAGGCGTTCATGAATCATTTTGATCTCTCTTTCCTGAAATATCTCCAGGACAACAGTCCGCTCCCCGTTGAAGAGGCCGTCGAGCGTTTCGGTAAAACGCTCTCCACGCTAAAACGGACAATGAAAGAGCTCAATGAACTTCTGCCAGAAAATGTCCAGCTACATCAGGATAATCAGTTTATTACCACCCGGATTGGCTACAGCGAATACCGACAGTTTTTAGCGCGCGTCCAGTTTAATCGCTATATCACTACGGCAGAAGAGAGGGTGAAGGATCTCTTTGTGGCGCTCTGTTTGCACGATGTCGTGAATAAAAATGATTATTACAAAAAATTTTATGTCAGTGCGGGAACGGTAAAAAATGATAATCCCGTCATGATGAGCCTGGTGCAGGAACGCGATCTGATTGTGCAAAGTATCCCGCGTAAGGGCTCCCGGCTTGCGGGGGATGAGTTCCAGCTGCGGCTGGCGGCGTGCATGACGATACTAAAAACGGTCGAAATTGGTGAGGATCACCGACTTATCGCCCACCAGGCCAATGAGCCGACAGGCCGTTCAATTGCCGAACAGTTTCTTCATGAGTGTGCTGCAGAGATAAACCAGGCGGCAGACTATTACGAAGATAAAATCAGTCCGGTCATCGCCCTGGGATATAACGGCAGAAAATACTTACTGGTCTATCTTAGCCTTGCCCTGCACCGTATCCGCAGGGGATACAGAATTACGGAGAGTTCGGCGGCTGAGTTTTTGACAACCTTTCCTTATGGCGTATTGCCTGATGCGGATGAAAATATCTGTCTGGATCTGCTGATTGCTTCACTGACGTTTACTCATCGCCCCTTCACATTATACGACGCCCGGCTGGTCTCTTACGTTAAGCGCACCTGTCACGCTTTAGCCGGATGTCTGGAGAACACCATTCACAATCAGCACGCCTGGTTTGCGGAGATTTATAATTTTATCTTTGCCGCCATCATCCAGAATAAATTTCATCTCTGGTTCGATGATAAAAAGCTCCATGATGTCCAGCGACGCTATCCTGAGCTATGGGATCATGTCCAGTATGCGGTGAAGGAGATTGAACATCACTGGCAAACGACCTTTTCTGCTATTCACCTGGCAACCCTGGTGCTGATTATCAAAAAGTATGCGCTCAAAAATCGGGTTGTTGGCGATAAGAAAAAGCGGGTCATTATTGTGACGAACTCGTCAGAGAGTAAGGTCGGCTATTTTAAAGAGATGCTTTTCTCCCGCTTCCATATTGAAATCCCCGCCTGCATCAACATCAATGAGATTGCGCGGCTTCAGCAGCTCGAATTCGACCTGCTGATTACCTTTACAAACAAGATATCGAGTCATCTCCGCTACGCCGGGCTGGATTATGTCAAAGTGAATTTCTGGCTCACGCAGGACGATCTCCTGTTATTACGCGAAAATGGACTTCCCTCCGCGCGCAAAAAAATACCTGCTGAGGACTTTATTCAGCAGGTTCAGGGAATGAGCCAGGAGGCGTTAAAAATTTTTCTTGATACGCATTACAGTGATATTTTTATTTAGCCAGAGGTTGCGAAACGCCGCGACACCAGACGGCTTCCAGGTTTAACTCTGCACCCAACACGAGAATATCGGCATCTTTTCCTGACGTCAGGCTGCCTTTTCTCGCATCAACACCCGCCAGGATAGCCGGATTAAGGCAGGCAATCTGCGCGGCTGAAACCCAGCCTTTTTCCAGCCTGTCGACCACATTTTTCACGGAGTCCAGAAAGCTCATCTCCAGTTTGCACACTTCGGACCATTCCGTGGGTGAAACCGTTCGGGTCTTTCCGCTGTGGTCGGTGATTTCAAGACAATGATTGTGAATGCGAAACGTCTCCTGGCGCAGGTAATGGTGGAATTCTGATCCTTCGGGAAAATCCACATATCCCAGACAATCGCTGACCATGACCAACCGGCGATCTTTTTTCAACCGATAGAGAATGTCGAACACTTCTGGTCGCAACGTAATCCCGCTCTGCTTTGCCACCTCGGCATACGTATTCTGATGGTACATCAGCGCCCCCACCACGCCAGGCTCCCGGTGATGCAGCCCGCGCATGGCGCTAAATGCATGGGTAAAATGGGTTAAACCGGCTTCAATAGCGAGAGTGGTTTCATCAAAGGTGGCGTCGGTATGACCGGCTGACACGGTGACGCCTGACTGGCGTAAATAGCGGATTAGCGCCAGGGCGCCCGGCAGTTCAGGTGCGAGCGTCATCAGACGGATATTTCCCCTCGCGGCGTGCTGATAGCGTTTGAATCCTTCGATACCGGGTGGTTGAATCGCGTCCTTGCTCTGCATTCCGCTGTATGCAGGGTTAATAAAGGGGCCTTCCATATGAATACCCACCGCTTCGGCACCATCTTCCGCTTTTGCGTCTGCAATCCAGTCCGCGGCGGTGGAAAGACTCTCCAGCAAGAACGTTTCCGGCTGGGTGGCTGATGTTGCAAGCCACGCGGTAACCCCGGCGTTAACCAGATCCCGGCTCATCGCCTGCAAAGAACGGCGTTCACCTCTCCAGGCAAACGACCCTCTCCCCCAGCCGTGAACGTGAATATCCACAAAACCGGGCATCAGCATGGCATGGCGATAATCGACGATTTTTCCGCGTGGCGTACTGTCGAGGCCAGAAATACGTCCGCTTTCAATATGCAGATAGCCGCTTTCGATTCCATTCGGGGTGACAATGCGTTCACTTGCCAGAGAAAGCAGGGGATCAGCCATTGTCTTTCTCCCATACGCGATCGGCCGTTTCCTCGGCGATTTCTGCGCAAAGGCCGATGTAGTGAGCAGGATCCAGCAGCGTATTAATTTCTGAGTCGCTAAAGTGCTGGCGAATAAGAGGGTCATCACGCAGCACATCAGCGTAGGGGATGCCTTCATGCGTGCTGCGCATTGCCAGTTGGTAGACGCGTTCATGTGCGGCATCTTTGCCCAGCCTTTCCACCAGCTGCATCATGATTTTTTCGCTATTAATAAGACCATGCGTTAACTGCACATTCTGGCGCATACGACCAGGATTGATGACCAGCGTCCGCGTCAACTCTTCGGCTCGCATCACAATCTCAGCCATTAACTCCATACTCTCCTGAATATTACCGTCAAAGATAAAGTAAGCGGAGCTGTCTGCTTCGAAGGGACGTGGGCTGACATACAGGCAGGAGGTCATTACTGAGTACAATTTCTGCGCGTTGGCGATGATCCCCTTCGCCAGTTTAGGATTCACTTTTTGCGGCATGGTGCTGCTGCCAACGGTGCCTTTAGTAAAGGCTTCTGAAACTTCGGCAAACTCTTCGCTTGAGGTCTGATAAACCTCTTCGGCTATTTTGTGTAACGTCGTCGCCAGCAGGCACAAATTACTGATGTATTCAGTGCGGTAAATGCGCGAGTTGCGGGAGGGAATCGCCATTGAATGCATTCCCAGCTTTTGGGCAACGCTATCCTGAACCCGGCGGCCGGTTTCACCGGTCGCGTGGAAGGCGCCCACGGCTCCCCCCATCATCACGGTAAAGACGCGTTTTTCCGCTTCCCGCATGCGCTGCTGGGCGCTAAGTAACTCATCAATCCACACGGCGGCTTTATAGCCCCAGGTGATGGGCAGCGCGTGCTTACCGTGGGTACGTCCGGCCATAATCGTTGCTTTATGGTCAGATGCCATCTTTGCCAGGTTACGCAGAATATCGTCCACAAAACCCTGCATGATGGTATCGAACTGCTTTGCCAGATAAAGCTGTGCTGTTTGCTGAATATTCTGCGTGGTGACGCCGTAATGCACGTATTTTCCGCTTTCACTGTCACAGGCTTTGACCAGCACTTTGATGACCGGAACGAAGCCGTGACCAATCTCGCGCAGCAGGCGTTCCATTTCCGTCAGGTCAATCTTATCCACGTGGCAGTTAGCGGTAATATTGACTGCGGCGCTGGCGGGGATCATGCCGTGTCCGGCCTGAGCCTGAGCCAGGGCGGCTTCAACATCGAGCCATGACTGTACCCGCGCTGGCTGCGCGAGCAGAGATTTCATTCCTCGATCGTCGATCGTTTTGCTTTTTGAATCATACAGTGCACGCATTACTATCTCCTTGAATTTATTTCGCACCGACGAGGCGGTCGTCTACCGCGTTACGGACAAATTCTACGTGTGGGCCGAATACCACATGAACATGGTTGCTGGAGGGGATAAAGGTTCCCAGCGAGCCAGATTCTTTAAGAATGGCCATGTCCATTTTTTTCTGATCTTTCAAATCAATACGTAACCGTGAAACGCAGTTTTCAACGCGCTTGATATTGTCTGTCCCGCCCAGCCCCTGAATCACCAGTTCGGCGACTTTGTCGTACTCTTTATTGTTCAGTAAGGTGCTGTCAGCGATTTCACTCTCGCGGCCTGGGGTCTTAATATCAAATTTACCGATCGCAAAGCGGAAGACGAAATAAAAGACAACAAAGTTAATCACGCCGAGGATAATTAAATTAATCCATTGGGTGTGTTCATACATCAAACCGAAAATACCAAAATCAAAAATGGTGCCGCGAATATAGCCGATGGAGACTTCCAGTAATTGCAGTGGAATGGTCAATAAGCCACAGAGTACTGCATAGACAATAAAGAGTTTTGGCGCGATAAACAGGAAGGAGAACTCCAGCGGTTCGGTAATATTCCCCAGCATGGCGGTCAGCACCACGGTCAGGATCATCCCTTTGGCAAATTTCTTATTCTTGAAATAGGCCATGTGGTACATCGCCAGACCAATCGCCGGAACGCGGAACAGCGTCGTGAGCATTTGTGATGAGGCAAGATAGCTGGTGAGCGTCGGCATATACTCTTTCCAGGCCGGATGGGTGGGACCAAGCTCAAACAGGATTTTATTGATAGCGGGCAAAATACCGACATAGGTCTGCCCGTCAATCAGGTACGTACCGCCTGCTGCGGTGAAACGCACGGTGGAACTGAGGACGTGGTGCAGGCCAAACGGGATCAGCAGGCGATTGAGCGTCATATAGATACCTGCACCAATGTTGGGTGCCATCATTATTGTTGATATGGCGCGCATACCCGCGGTAAACAGATCCCAGATAAAAGGAATGATCAAGCCGACGGGAATGGAAAAAGCAATGGCTAAGATCGCGACGGATTTTTTACCGCTGAAAAAGGCGAAAGCGAGAGGTAATTGCAGCCGGTAAAAACGGTCGGTTATTTTAGCTGCCAGCAGCCCGGCAATAATGCCGCCCAGCGCTTCGATTTTCAGCGTCTGAATACCTAATACCATTCCCTGTCCGACGAAAGCCATATCCTCTTTCGCCAGCGTACCCGCCAGCTTAAGATGCACATGCATAGCGATAAGCAGAGTCAGGTAAGACACGACGGACGCAAATACAGCAATCCCTTTTTCTTTTTTAGACATACCGTAGGCGACACCCATCGCGAACAGTAAAGGAATATTATTAAAAACGACGCTGCTGATTAATCCCAGAGAAGAGAGAATTGCTCTGAAAATTTCATTGCCCAGAAAGGGGAGTTTATCAATCATATAGCTCTGCCCTAACGCAGCGCTAATTCCCATGACCATCCCCACAGGCGCCAGTACGGCGATCGGTAATAATAGCGATCGACCGAATGTCTGAATTTCATTCTTAAAATTAGCATTCATAAGTTAATCCTGACGTGAATTCTCTTGAGGATAAGATACGTTCAGGAGATTTTTGCTCAAGGGCAAATAGTGAAAAATAAAAAGCGCAGGATTTGACCATAAAAAAGCAGCCTGCAGGTTAATGCTGGTCACTTAAGGATTGATTAGCTGCAAAGGTATTTTTTATTAAAGCGAAACGGATTGACCTGAAAGTCAGCGTACTGAAGCGATCCGAAGGAAGACGACATAAGGCGAATGGATCACGAAGTGACGATTTTTCCTGCCGGAAGCCTGGGTGGCAAGGGAGACGGTGAGCCTCCCTTGCCCGTTACGGGAATGAGGGGTTCAGAGATATAATGAACATACGGTGAACGGAACCCTTTGCCATTGTTAAAAATTCTCTGTTACCACAGGTTCCTTTTCTTAATGACGATGCCCGTGACCGCCGCGCCCACGACCGCGATGGTCGTCACGGTCATTCCAGCCTTCTCGATAGCCGCGTTCATAAGCTTTGCGTTTATCCCAGCCACGATGGTAGCCGTTGTCATGACGCCACCAGCGATTTTTGCGCCACTCATAGTTATGGTGCCAGTAATCCCGGTCGCGCCAGCGGCCGCCATCCCAGTAGTTACCGTAATTATCGCGATCGCCAATTTGCAATTTTATTGATGGCAGCAGGGTGATTTCGCCAGCGTTCGCGGCCAGCGGTGTAAAAGCCATTAAGACTGCCGCCAGAATCAGTGACCTGAACATGTTTTCTCTCCTTCACGATCGAGCCGTAGCCGGCCTGTTAACGTAATATTACGGGGCAGTAAAGCCCCGTTTCATCGCCACAACTCTTAAATCGCAAGTGAGAGCACTTTTTGTTAATAAATGTGTCTTTATTTCAACCGACTCAGAATGGCATCAATCTCCGCGCACTCTTCAGGCGTAAAGTGACGGTTTGCCAGCATGCCGACGGCATCTTCAATTTGCGCCGGTTTACTGGCGCCAATCAGCACAGACGTAACTTTGTCTTCCCGAAGAACCCACGCGAGCGCCATCTGAGACAGCTTTTGTCCCCGTCGCTCTGCCAGTGCGTTCAGCGCTCGAACTTTTTCCAGTTTTTGTGGGGTGATCTGGTCCGGATTCAGAAAACGGCTGGTGCTTGCGGCGCGAGAATCCGCCGGAATACCGTTCAGATAGCGGTCGGTTAACTGCCCGCCAGCCAGCGGTGAGAAGGCGATACTACCGACGCCTTTTTCCTGTAAAAGTGACAGCAGGCTCTCTTCGACCCAACGCTCAAACATAGAATATTTGGGCTGATGAATAAGGCATGGCGTACCTAAATCGTCCAGTATTTTAATCGCTTGCCTGGCAAGTTCAGCCGGATAGTTAGAGAGGCCTACGTACAGCGCTTTGCCCTGACGGACGATATGATCCAGTGCGCGCATGGTTTCTCTGAGCGGTGTTTCAGGGTCGGGGCGATGGTGGTAGAAGATATCGACATACTCCAGCCCCAGACGCTTCAGGCTTTGATCGAGGCTGGCAATCAGGTATTTGCGTGAACCCCAGTCCCCGTAAGGGCCTTCCCACATGGTGTAACCCGCTTTGGTGGAGATGATCAGCTCATCTCGCCACGGTAAAAAATCTTCCTGCAGGATGCGACCAAAATTTCGCTCCGCTGAACCCGGCGGTGGACCATAGTTATTCGCCAGATCAAAATGGGTGATCCCCAGATCGAATGCACGCTGTAACAGCGCCCGACTGTTCTCGACCTGCGTGGTATCACCAAAATTGTGCCACAACCCCAGTGATACAATCGGGAGCTTGAGGCCGCTCTGACCGCAGCGGCGGTACTCCATTGTCTGATAACGATTTTCAGCAGCCTGATAAGCCATATAGCCTCCTGTCAGATAAGGTGTGACTTTGAGTGTATACGTTTACACAAGGCCAGCTGCAATTAAATTTAGGGATGAAAACTGTACATCTTGCTTTCCACCCCCTTCACAGCGACTTTCCTGGACAGTCATCACAGTTCTTCGATACTCAACATGAGGTTACCGTCAGAAGGAAAGCTGTCATGCAAACCCCGTATTCCGTTGCTGATTATCTGCTGGACAGGCTGGCAGGCTGTGGTGTTGGCCATCTCTTTGGTGTGCCTGGCGATTATAATTTGCAGTTTCTTGACCACGTGATTGAACATCCCAGCGTACGTTGGGTCGGGTGTGCGAACGAGTTGAATGCGGCTTATGCTGCGGATGGCTATGCCCGGGTATCCGGGGTGGGGGCGCTGCTCACCACGTTTGGTGTGGGTGAGTTAAGCGCGATTAACGGTATCGCGGGAAGCTATGCGGAATATGTTCCTGTTTTGCATATTGTTGGCGCGCCCTGTCGCGGTGCCCAACGTCGTGGGGAGTTGATGCATCACACCCTTGGGGACGGTGATTTTCAGCATTTTTATCGTATGCAGCAGGCGGTGACGACGGCCAGCGCAGTGCTGGATGAACAAAACGCCTGTTATGAAATTGACCGCGTGCTGCGAACAATGCTCATCGAACGCAGACCAGGCTATCTGATGTTACCTGCTGATGTGGCAAAACAGCGCACCACGCCTCCGAATGACATCCTGATTGTTCCTCTGAGCGAGCCAGAAAGCAGCGTGGCAGAAGCGTTTCGCTACCATGCCCGCGAGCGGTTACTGGACAGCCCGCGCGTAGCGCTTCTGGCAGACGTTCTCGCGCAACGCTTTGGCCTGCAGCCGGTATTGCAACGCTGGATGGCGGAAACGCCGATGGCCCACGCCACGTTGTTGATGGGCAAAGGGCTATTCGATGAGCGTCATCCGGCGTTTGTCGGCACCTACAGTGCTGGAGCCAGCAGCGACTATGTACGTCAGGCGATAGAAGATGCCGACACGATAGTGTGTGTTGGCACACAATTTGTTGACACTCTGACCGCCGGGTTTACGCAACAGCTACCACAGGAGCGCACGATTGAGGTGCAGCCACATGCCTCACGGATTGGAAACCGTTGGTTTAACGTCCCGATGGAGCAGGCGGTAACCACCTTGCGGGAGCTGTGTCTGGAGATGTCCTTTTCACTGCCGCCAGAACGCCCGCCAGTTAGACGTATTCAGGTTGAGAAGGGACCTCTGATGCAGGAAAATTTCTGGCATACGGTGCAGCAGTATCTGGCGCCCAATGACATTATCCTCGTCGACCAGGGGACCGCTGCATTTGGTGCGGCTGCGCTCACGCTACCCGGTGGAGCGGAGGTGCTGGTTCAGCCACTGTGGGGGTCTATCGGCTACGCGCTCCCGGCTGCATTTGGCGCGCAAACCGCCTGCCCGGACCGCCGGGTGATCCTGATTATTGGCGATGGTGCGGCGCAGCTCACCATTCAGGAACTGGGCTCTATGCTCAGAGACGGGCAATCTCCCGTTATTTTGCTGCTAAATAATGACGGCTATACCGTGGAGCGGGCTATACATGGGGCAAATCAGCGCTATAACGATATCGCCGCCTGGAACTGGACGCAGGTGCCGCAGGCGTTTCGTCGTGAATGTCAGGCGGAGTGCTGGCGTGTGGAGCAGGCGGTACAACTGGAAGAAGTGCTGGCCCGTTTGTCCCATCCGCAACGATTGTCGTTAATTGAGGTGGTACTACCGAAAGCCGATCTTCCTGAGCTATTGCGCACGGTGACCCGTGCGCTGGAAACGCGTAACGGAGGCTAACTACTTATCGGTGCGCTCGGCGACCATCATCGGTTTGCCCGCCAGCAGCAGCCAGGCGGGCAGCATGACGATGCACAGCAGCGGCAGCAGGGTGGAATCTGGCACCACCACTGCTGCCATAAACAGGCTCAGCCAGGCGTCACGGGTGACGACCAGCACCAGTCCAAGAATCGCGCAGGAGACGGTAATGGCCGCTGGCACCGCTTCAACGTGGGCGTGCAGCATCAGGCCAAGCGCGACCCCAACGAATACTGCCGGGAAAATTCGCCCGCCGCGAAAACCACTCGCAGCTGCAACCACTAATGCCGCCAATTTGATCACGGCGAGCATGAAATAATCCGATGCTCCCAGCGTCTGGCTAAATGCCATTTGCTGCATTTCGTCCAGTCCTTTAAACAAGGTAAGCGGTCCGCCGAAAACGCCTAAAATGCCGAGGATTAAGCCGCCAGCCCCAAGAATCAGGACCGGGTGTTTCAATCGATGCATTAAATGGTGTAAACGTGGCAGACACCAGACAGCCACCATCCCGGTGGCAATGGCGATGGCGGCAACGACCGCACCGCTGAGGATATCGATCACGTGCATCTGCGTGTAGTGCGCGATAGGCAGTGAAAAATGGGGGTGAAAAAACAGACTGGTGGTCAGCGAGCCTGCGGCGGCGGCCATTAACGGTGCAAACAGGCGATCCCACAAAGGAACATTGTCCGAGCTATTCAGCGTTTGTGAAAAGACCAGCGCGGCGGCAACGGGGGTGCCAAATAGCGCGCCGATGGTGCCGGCAGAGGCGAGGATGGTCCAGTCCAGCTTAGCAATGCGGGGAAACATACGGCTGCCGAGCGCCACAGCCAGTGCGATATTTACGGTCATGATCGGGTGTTCCGGACCCAAACTGACGCCACCCGCCAGGCCGAGGATGAGCGCTGCCAGCAAGCCCGGAATTGCTGAGGTGGGGACCGGCATTCCAATTAACGGCTCACAGGCAGGATCCGGTCCCGCGTGACCCTGGCTGTAGCGAATAACTAACCCGACCATGATCCCCGTGAGCGTCAGCATGCCGATAATCCACAGCGGAGAGTCCTGGGCAATACCGATGCTAACGGGCAGGCGTTCCCACAAAAATTGCTGTAAAACGGACGCCACTTTCATCACAACAATCAACACCAAGCTGGAGGCAATACCAATAATTAGCGCAGGAGTTGATAGCAAGAGCATCGTTCTGGCTCGTGGATGAAGCATATTCTATTCCTTAAAACAGAGTCATAGACATAGTTTGCACAGCCTGCGCAACCGCATCGCTGCAAATGGTGCTGAAACGATAAAGTAATTATGTGATCTGGATCGATTTTCCACGGGCATCAGCCTTCAGGGCGTTGTTGTTATGCCCCCATGAATTTACAGTGTGGCAAAGATTTATTCTGACTTTAGCGGAGCAGTGGAAGAATGACAAAATATGCTTTAGTAGGTGATGTTGGCGGCACCAACGCGCGTCTTGCTCTGTGCGACATTGCCAGCGGCGAGATTTCGCAGGCAAAGACCTATTCCGGGCTGGATTACCCAAGCCTCGAGGCGGTAGTACGCGTATACCTGGATGAGCATAGCGTCAGCGTCGAGGATGGTTGTATTGCCATTGCCTGTCCGATAACCGGTGACTGGGTGGCAATGACCAACCATACCTGGGCATTCTCTATTGCTGAGATGAAAAAAAATCTGGGCTTCAGCCATCTGGAAATCATCAATGATTTCACCGCCGTGTCGATGGCGATCCCGATGCTGAAGAAAGAGCATTTGATCCAGTTTGGCGGTGCGGAACCTGTTGAAGGCAAACCGATTGCTGTCTATGGCGCAGGTACCGGACTCGGCGTGGCGCATTTGGTGCATGTAGATAAACGCTGGGTTAGCCTGCCCGGTGAAGGCGGTCACGTGGATTTTGCGCCTAACAGCGAAGAAGAAGGGATTATCCTTGAGGTCCTGCGTGCGGAAATTGGTCACGTTTCCGCAGAGCGCGTACTGTCAGGTCCGGGGCTGGTTAATCTGTATCGCGCCATCGTCAAATCAGACGGGCGCCTGCCGGAAAATCTGCAGCCGAAGGATATCACCGGGCGTGCGCTGGCCGATTCCTGTATCGACTGTCGTCGCGCGCTGTCGCTGTTCTGCGTCATCATGGGGCGTTTTGGCGGCGATCTGGCGTTAACGCTGGGCACGTTTGGCGGTGTGTACATCGCTGGCGGCATCGTACCGCGCTTCCTCGACTTCTTTAAAGCTTCGGGTTTCCGTGGTGGTTTTGAGGATAAGGGGCGTTTTAAAGCCTACGTACAGGATATTCCGGTATATCTGATCGTGCATGATAACCCGGGCCTGCTTGGTTCCGGTGCGCATCTGCGCCAGACGCTGGGCCATATTTTGTAAGACCAATGCCGGACGGTGCACAGCGCTTATCCGGCTTACATATATCCCGCAAAACCGCGTTTATTACGCGGTTTTTTTATGCCTGCCGCCCGCCTTTCCGACCTTCGTCACATTTCCGAATGGCGGGATTATTTGTCCAGTAAAAGCATTATTTGTCTGATAACGGTCGTTACTTTCCCCGGACCATAATTTCACTCGTTAACTATTACGAGGAAATGATTATGAGCAAAAAACTGATTGCCGTTTGCGCGTGCCCAATGGGGCTGGCCCATACCTTTATGGCGGCTCAGGCGCTGGAAGAAGCCGCGGTTGAAGCGGGTTATGAAGTGAAAATTGAAACCCAGGGTGCGGACGGAATTCAAAATCGCCTGACGGCGCAGGATATCGCAGAGGCAACATTGATCATCCATTCTGTTGCCGTTACTCCGGAAGATAACGAGCGTTTTGAGTCGCGTGACGTCTACGAAATTACGTTACAGGACGCGATAAAAAATGCAGCCGGCATCATCAAAGAGATCGAAGAGATGGTTGCCGCTGAACAACAATAATCATCGACAGGGAATTACGTATGGCCATTAAAAAACGCAGTGCAACCGTTGTGCCTGGCGCATCTGGTGCGGCAGCGGCAATAAAAAATCCACCGGCCTCCCACAATAGCTTCTGGGGCGAACTTCCGCAGCATGTGATGTCGGGTATTTCGCGCATGGTACCGACGTTAATTATGGGCGGGGTAATTCTCGCCTTCTCGCAACTGATCGCCTATAGCTGGCTCGATATACCTGCTGACACCGGCATCATGGATGCGCTGAACAGCGGAAAATTCAGCGGTTTTAATCTCTCATTACTGAAGTTTGCCTGGCTGTCGCAATCTTTTGGCGGTGTGTTGTTTGGTTTTGCTATTCCGATGTTTGCCGCGTTTGTCGCCAACTCTATCGGCGGTAAGCTGGCGTTTCCGGCGGGGTTCATTGGTGGACTGATGTCCACTCAGCCCACACAGATACTGAATTTTGACCCAGCGACGCTGCAATGGGCAACCAGTGCTCCCGTCCCGTCAACCTTTATTGGCGCGCTGATTATCTCGATTGTCGCCGGGTATCTGGTGAAGTGGATGAACCAAAAAATCCAGTTGCCTGATTTCCTGCTGGCATTCAAAACCACCTTTTTACTGCCCATTCTTTCCGCGATCTTCGTCATGTTGGCGATGTATTACGTGATAACGCCGTTTGGCGGGTGGATCAACGGCGGAATTCGTTCACTGCTGACGGCAGCTGGAGAGAAAGGCACGCTGATGTACGCGATGGGGATTTCTGCGGCAACGGCGATTGACCTCGGCGGTCCGATTAATAAAGCCGCAGGATTTGTCGCCTTCAGCTTTACTACCGATCACGTTCTGCCGGTAACCGCACGCTCTATTGCCATCGTGATTCCTCCAATTGGCCTCGGGTTGGCTACGCTTCTCGACCGGCGCTTAACCGGCAAACGCCTGTTCAACGCACAGCTCTACCCGCAAGGGAAAACGGCAATGTTCCTCGCATTTATGGGCATCAGCGAAGGGGCAATCCCGTTTGCGCTGGAAAGCCCCATCACGGCAATTCCATCTTATATGGTTGGCGCTATTGTCGGATCGACGACTGCCGTCTGGCTGGGGGCGGTGCAGTGGTTCCCGGAATCGGCTATCTGGGCATGGCCGCTGGTCACTAACCTCGGCGTCTATATGGCGGGGATCCTGTTAGGTGCAGTGATTACGGCGCTGATGGTGGTGTTCCTGCGCAACATGATGTACCGCAAAGGCAAATTGCTGATTGAAAGCCTCTGATTAGAAGGATTGTGACCATGAGCTTACTTGCCTCGCTGCGTGACTGGCTAACGGCGCAACATCTCGATGCGATGCTGCTGTCATCGCGGCAGAATAAACAGCCGCATATGGGGATCTCCAGCGGTTCAGGGTTTGTGTTTATCAGCCATCAAAGCGCGCATATTCTGGTCGACGCCCGTTACTACACCGATGTTGCCACGCGTACTCAGGGCTATCAGATCCATCTACTTGATGGCGCGCAGACGCTGTATTCACGGGTGAATCACATTATTGCTGACGAAAAGCTGCAGACGGTGGGATTTGAAGGCGAGCAGGTAAGCTGGAATACGGTGAATGGATGGTCGGGCAAACTGCGTGCCCGACTAGTGAGTGCCGTGCCGGATGTGCTCCGGCAGGTAAAAACGGCGCAGGAGATAGCCTGCATTCGCGAAGCCTGCCGGATAGCTGACCTTAGTGCTGAACATATTCGCCGCTTTATTCAACCTGGCCTCAGTGAGCGCGAAATCGCCGCTGAACTGGAGTGGTACATGCGTACGCTCGGTGCAGAAAAACCCTCTTTTGACACCATTGTCGCCAGCGGCTGGCGCGGCGCGCTGCCGCACGGTAAAGCCAGCGACAAGCGTGTCGAGGCGGGTGAGTTCATCACGCTGGATTTTGGCGCGCAGTATCAGGGCTATTGTTCGGATATGACGAGAACATTTCGCATCCCAGACGCAAACCAGCCAGCGGAAGAAAGCCCGCTGTTTTCCGTGTATCAGATTGTCCTGGCGGCGCAGCGTGCGGCGGTGGCAGCAATTCGACCAGGTCGGCGTTGCCATGAGGTTGATGCCGCAGCCAGGCGGGTCATTACGCAGGCGGGCTATGGCGATGAGTTTGGTCACAATACCGGACACGCTATTGGCATTGAGGTGCATGAAAATCCCCGTTTTTCCCCCACCGACGCGACTCCTCTGGCGGCTGGCATGCTGCTCACCGTTGAGCCAGGTATTTATCTGCCGGGGCAGGGAGGCGTGCGTATTGAGGATGTGGTGCTGGTTACGCCAGACGGCGGCGAGGTGCTCTACACCATGGCGAAGACATTGTTACACACGGGAGAAGCGTAATGGACTTATCGCTACTGAAGGCGCTGAGTGAGGCGGACGCGATCGCCTCTTCAGAACAGGAAGTGCGGCAGATCCTGCTTGAAGAGGCGGATCGTCTACATAAAAAGGTGCGCTTTGACGGCCTGGGATCGGTGCTGATCCGTCTGAATGAATCAACCGGTCCGAAGGTAATGATCTGCGCGCATATGGATGAAGTGGGATTTATCGTGCGCAGTATTTCCAGCGAAGGAGCGATCGATGTATTGCCGGTGGGAAATGTGCGTATGGCGGCCAGGCAATTGCAGCCAGTGCGGATCACCACCCGTGAAGAGAGCAAAATTCCCGGTCTGCTCGACGGAGTGCGCAGCGGTAATGACATCAGTGCGCTGCAGGTGGACATTGGCGCGCGGTCTTATGACGAGGTACTTCAGGCCGGCGTACGCCCTGGCGATCGCGTCACCTTTGACACAACGTTTCAGGTTTTGCCGCACCAGCGAGTCATGGGCAAAGCCTTTGATGATCGACTTGGATGTTATTTGCTGGTGGCGCTGCTGCGCGAATGGCATAACGCCATTCTCCCATGCGAGGTCTGGCTGGTGGCCAGTTCCAGTGAAGAAGTGGGACTGCGCGGAGGACAAACGGCAGCACGCGCGGTCGCCCCGGATGTGGCGATCGTGCTGGATACCGCCTGCTGGGCCAAAAACTATGATCATGGTGCGGCCAACCATCGACAGATTGGTAATGGCCCGATGCTGGTGTTAAGCGATAAATCGCTGATTGCCTCGCCAAAGCTGACGGCGTGGGTTGAAAGCGTGGCCACCGATGCGGGCATTACCCTGCAGCTTGACATGTTCAGTAACGGCGGCACTGACGGTGGGGCGGTGCACGTAAGCGGCACGGGGATCCCCACGGTTGTCATGGGGCCAGCTACGCGGCATGGACACTGCGCGGCGTCGATTGCCGACTGCCGTGACATCATCCAGACGCAGCAGTTGTTGTCGGCTCTTCTTTCACATCTTACGTGCGAAACCGTGGTTCATCTGACGGATTTCAGGTGCTGATTTCGCGCTAATCAGGAGTTGTTATGCTAACGATTCAATTTCTTTGCCCGCTACCCAATGGCCTGCATGCGCGTCCGGCGTGGGAGCTGAAAGAGCAGTGCAGCCAGTGGCAAAGTGAGGTGATATTTCTTAACCATCGCCAGAACGCCAGGGCTGATGCGAAAAGCTCGCTGGCGCTGATTGGCACCGGGACGCTGTTTAATGACAGTTGTAGCTTAACCATCACCGGTCGCGATGAAGAACAGGCCCGACGAGCGCTGGAGGAGTACCTCCTGCACCGGTTTATTGACAGCGACAGCGTTCAGCCGACGCCAGCGGAACTGGCGGCACATCCGTTGCCACGTTCGCTGATTCGCCTCAACCCAGACCTTCTTTATGGCACCGTGCTGGCAGGAGGCGTGGGGGCAGGTTCGCTCACGCTTTGGCAGAGCGATAATCTGGAAAGTTATCGCGCGATTGCGCCGAGTGCGGAAGACAATACCCGGCTGGAGCATAGTCTGGCGACGCTTGCCGAACAGCTCAATCAGCAACTGCGCGAGCGTGAGGGTGAGAGTAAAACCATCCTCAGCGCCCATCTGTCTCTGATTCAGGACGACGAGTTTGCCGGGAATATTCGTCGCTTAATGCGGGAGCAGCATCTGGGGTTAGGGGCGGCGATTATCGCCAATATGGAGCAGGTGTGCGACAAGCTGTCGGCCTCCGGTAGCGATTACCTGCGCGAGCGCGTTAGCGATATCCGTGATATCAGCGAACAGCTGCTGCACATCACCTGGCCTGAAAGACGTCCGCGCAATGCGCTGGTGCTGAATAAGCCGACGATTCTGGTCGCTGAGGATTTGACGCCCAGCCAGTTTTTAAGCCTCAATTTGCAGCATCTGTCAGGCATGATCCTGGAGAAAACAGGGCGCACATCGCATACCCTGATCCTCGCTCGCGCGTCGGCTATACCGGTGCTTAGCGGCTTGCCGCTGGAGGCCATTAGCCGCTATGCAGGCCAGCATGCGGTACTGGATGCCCGCTGTGGGGTACTGGCCATCAATCCAGACGATGCGGTTCGCGGTTATTACGCGATTGCGCAGAAGCTGGCCGATGAATGCCAGCGGCGGCAGGCGCTGGATGCCGCTCAGCCCGCGCTGACCAAAGATAATCAGCGTATTGACGTTGCAGCGAATATCGGTACCGCGCTGGAAGCGCCGGGGGCGTTTGCCAATGGCGCGGAAGGGATTGGGCTGTTTCGTACTGAAATGCTGTTTATGGACCGCGACAGCGCTCCCGACGAGCAGGAACAGTTTGAAGCCTACCAGCAGGTCTTATTGGCCGCGGGCGACAAGCCGGTTATCTTTCGCACCATGGATATTGGGGGGGATAAAAATATCCGTTACCTCAATATTCCGCAGGAAGAGAATCCGTTCCTGGGCTACCGCGCGGTGCGAATTTATCCGCAGTTTGCCGGACTGTTTCGCACGCAGCTGCGCGCCATCTTACGTGCGGCAACCTTCGGCAATGCGCAACTGATGATCCC
Organism: Citrobacter sp. RHBSTW-00986; assembly: GCF_013783065.1. NCBI lineage: Bacteria > Pseudomonadati > Pseudomonadota > Gammaproteobacteria > Enterobacterales > Enterobacteriaceae > Citrobacter > Citrobacter sp. RHBSTW-00986. The sequence goes on from NZ_CP056200.1 coordinate 1,543,993, forward strand.
AATGGTGCACAGCCTTGACCAGATTTTGTGGGTAAAAAGCGAACTGCAAAAAGCGCTGGTGGCACTGAAAGCCGACGGTTTACGCCATGCTCCGACAATTTCATTGGGGATTATGGTTGAAGTGCCGTCGGTGTGTTACATCATCGACCATTTCTGCGATGAGGTGGATTTCTTCAGTATTGGTTCAAACGACATGACCCAGTACCTGTACGCCGTCGATCGTAATAACCCGCGCGTTTCGCCGTTGTACAACCCGATTACGCCGTCGTTCCTGCGAATGTTGCAGCAGATTGTCCGCGTGGCGCACGAACGCGGTAAATGGGTGGGCATTTGCGGCGAACTGGGGGGCGAAGGACGCTATTTACCGTTGCTACTGGGCTTAGGACTCGACGAGCTGAGCATGAGCAGCCCACGTATTCCCGCGGTGAAAAGTCAGCTTCGTCAACTGGAGGGCCAGGCATGCCGAGAACTCGCCATACGGGCCTGTGAGTGCCGTAGCGCTCAAGAGATAGAAGATCTGCTCAACCAGTTTGCACCGCAGAAAGACGTGCGTCCGCTACTGGCGCGGGAGAACATCTTTGTTGGTGAATCTCTGAGTAACAAAGAGCAGGTGATTCAGTTTCTGTGCGGCAATCTGGGTGTTAATGGGCGAACTGAACATCCGTTTGAACTGGAGGAAGATATCTGGCAGCGCGAAGAGATAGTCACCACTGCTGTCGGTTTTGGTGTGGCTATTCCGCACACTAAGTCCCAGTGGATCCGCCATTCCAGTATCAGTATTGCCCGGCTTGCTCATCCCGTTGACTGGCAGTCAGAGATGGGCGAAGTGGAACTGGTTATCATGCTGACGCTGGGGGCTGATGAAGGCATTAACCACGTGAAAGTCTTCTCGCAGCTGGCGCGTAAGTTGGTGAACAAGCCGTTTCGCCAGTCGTTGTTTGCCGCTGAAAATGCCGACAGTATTCTCGCGTTGCTGGAGGCGGAACTGACGTTTTAAGCTTCACTGAAAGAGCGCTCTCCAGCCTGCGACGATCTGGTTGCAGGCTGGATGAACGCGACCGAAAAGCGACATCATCAATGTGGCGCGTTTGGCACCGGCAGTTTCCCGGCTCTTAAGAGCGTCATTTCTTGCTTACAGAGCAGAACCACCGCCTGGCGAGCTTTAACACGGCGGGAGGTAAGGGCTCTTTTCACGGTCTGACGATCCGCACCTGATTCCAGCATCTGAAAACACATCAGGGAGAGTGCACGTCTGTTTTTCATCGCATATTCACTTTATTGAGTAAGCCTGCAGGGGGAGCTACATGCCGTTATTTTACAACGATGCAAACGGATATTACTAACCTGTTGGTGTTGTCTCACTTAACGTGCTGACTGAAAACGTACGCTGTACTCTCCCGGCGTCAGGCCAAACTGACGCCGGAACAGGCGGCAGAAATAATTACTGTCCTGATACCCGCACCGCTGTGCGACTTCGCTAATCGACAGATGGTATTTCTGTAAGATGATGCGCGCCTTCGCCATTCTGACCCACCGCAGGTACTCGACGAACCCCATGGTGCCGTGCTGGGCAAACACTTTTGACAGGTGGTTGGGCGTGATATTAAAAAACTGCGCTACGCTTTCCCGGGTCAGCGGTTGGGCATAGTTATCCTGCACCCAGTTACACATACTGTGATAGAGAAATTCAGCGCGCGGACGCTCTGTGTCAGGGCGGGTATTCACCACGCTACGACACAGATGCAGCAGGCTAAGCACCAGCGGCTGAATAATATCCTGGGCCTGAGCAGAGCGGCTTAAATGGGTTAATGCGGTGAGCATCGCCTCGCCTTCGCCGCGCTGCGGATGTGGTAACTCAATACGGCGGATCGGACGTAACAGCGATGCCGTTCGATTATCGTCAAAAGAGAGCCCCAGCCAGGCCGGAGAAAACACCAGACTCAGTAGCATCACAGGTTTATCGCTGCCGGGCAAATTCGCTGCCTTCGCCGGGATAAACAGCATGTCGCCTTCTGGCAGGCTATGCTGCTGTTTTTCCAGTTGATTACTGTATTCGCCACGCAGCACGATATCGAGGCGCGGAAGGTCAATACACAAACTGCCGGACGGTAACGTGGTGGGCTGGGACGCGAACCACACGCGGCCAAGACGCTGCGGGTTCAATACCAGGCCGCTGAACAGATCGGCGAAAAACTGTTGGTCTGCGGGGAGGCCTGGCTCTTTCATCACTCTTTCTCTGCGCTATAAGTGCATTAACTGCCTGAACTCTTTCACTTTACTCCGACTCACCGGGATTTCAAATTCCAGATCTTTTAAGCGCAAAATGTAGGTGTTGTTAAACCAGGGTTCGATCTCGCGGATTTTATTCAGATTCACACAGAACGAGCGGTGGCAGCGGAAGAAATGCGAAGCAGGCAATTTGCTGCAAAATTCAGTGATGTTCATTGGCATCACGTACGATTCGCGCCGGGTGTAGACAAACGTCATCTTTTCATGGGCTTCTGCGTAGTAGATGTCGTTGATCGGGGTCACGATGATCCGCTCATCTTTGATCAGATTGATCGTATCGTTTTCGCGGGTCACCGGACTGGCAGGCGAGGTTCCCGTTTGCTGTTGCTGCCAGGCTGCTTCCAGCTTTTGCAGCATGCCGACGATGCGTGATTCCTGATACGGCTTCAGGATGTAGTCAAAGGCCTCCAGTTCAAAGGCTTCAACAGCGTGCTCTTTCCACGCGGTAATAAAGACAATAAAGGGCTTGTGCGCGAACTGGCTGATGTTTTGCGCCAACAGGACGCCATCCAGCGAGGGAATATTGATATCCAGAAAAATGGCGTCAACGCGGTTGTGCTGGAGGTATTTCAGCACGTCCAGACCGTCGTCAAATGTGCCGACAATCTCCATCTGGCTGTGCTCTTTTATCAGCCAGCTAAGTTCCTGTTGGGCCAGGAATTCATCTTCAACAATGATGACTTTCACAACTTCACTCCTGGTTAAAGCAACAATGTGGCCGGTGCGGCTGCGGGCGAGTGCTGATTAGGCACATAAAAGGCAATCTCTGTGCCTGGCTCCAGACGGCGGATATGGAGGCCCTCGCCGTAGAGCAGCTTAACGCGATGATGCACATTTAACAGACCAATTTTATTGCCCGGCATTTCATTGGATTCGACCCGTTCAATCACTTTTGGATCGATGCCGTGGCCCGTATCCCGCACGGCAATCCGTACCCGATTACCGCACTCCGCAACGCTGATGGTGACCACCCCTTTTCCTTTGCAGGGCTGAATCCCATGGACGATAGCGTTCTCTACCAGCGGCTGAATCAGCAGGCTGGGAATATAACAGCTTACCTCTTCATCGATATCATAAATAACCGTCAGCTTGTCGCCAAAACGGGCCTGTTCGATGGCGATGTAATCCTTGATTTGATACAGCTCTTTTTTGATGTCGATCTGCTCATCGTCTTTTAATTCAATATTATAGCGAAGATAGCGCGATAAATTAAAAATCAGCTGGCGCGCAGTGTCTGGATTCAGCCGCACCGACGATGAAATTGCGTTCAGGGCGTTAAACAGGAAATGGGGATTTATTTTACTTTGTAGCGCACGCAGCTCTGCCTTATTTGCCATTTCGCGTAGCTGCTCCGCCCGGGAGACTTCCAGCTGAGTCGAGATAATTTGCGACAGGCCGATGGCCATTTCTTGTAGTGAGGAGGTTATCTGGTGGGCGTGACAGTAGTAGATTTTTAGCGTACCGGTGACAACACCTTTCTCCCAAAGCGGAATCACCAGCATGGAGTGTATTTCCGGCGTACGGTGCGCTTCATCATTGTTTTTAATGATGATTTTTCCGTAATTGATCGCCTGTTGCGTAGTCGGACTGACGAAATCATCATTATCGCGGTAGTTAAGCTCACCCACGCCAACGTAGGCCAGCACGTGCTGGGTGTTGGTAATAGCGACGGCATCAGCATGGATATCATGGCGAATAATTTCGCACACCTGGCGAAGCGATTCGCTATTGACCTGGCGAAAAAGCGGCAGAGTTTTGTTGGCGATATCCAGAGCAAGCTTAGCCTGCTTCGCGGCGCTGGCTTCTTTCTCGCCTTCCACGCTTTGCACCAGCATGACGATAAAACCAATGCAGACACTACCCAGAATCATTGGGATGCCGATCTTCGAGACGATATCCAGCCCCAGTTCGGTGGTGGGCGCCCAGGCGACGACGAGGATCATGGTCAGAGATTCGCACAGCATTCCGCCTAAAATACCCGCACGCCAGTGCTGCGCTTTGGGGATCCTACGGTTGATCCAGCCGGCAATGCAGCCTGCCATAATGCTGGTGATAAAGCAGGGCAGGGCGGTTACGCCGCCGATGTCGATCAGGTAGCGGTGGGTGCCCGCGATCAGGCCTGTAATGATACCGACCCAGGGACCGAACAGAATTCCCCCTGACATGACGGCGATAATACGTACGTTAACCAGTGAGCCTTCTACCGGTACGCCGGACCAGGTACTGAACAGGGCAAACATTGAGAAAATCGCGGTAACGGCGAGCAGCTCTTTCGGGGAGTGGGCTGACTTGTGCAACAGTTCGCGAAACAGGCGGATACGAATCAGGAAAAACAGACAGAACAGCATCAGCGCTGCCCGGTCGAATACCGCCAGCAGCATATTGAATATTTCGTGCACGGGTGACTCTTGCGCAAGGGTTAAACCTCTATGATAGGTAACCTGAGGCTGGATGACCAGCACACCCGCAGCCTGTAGCTAATGGGGAAAAACCTTAATATTAAAAGGGGATTGTTGCATGGTTGTTGTATTTACAATGCCTGTCCTGTCAACGGAGCGCGTAAAGTAATATGTTTAACAATAAAATGTTAAATGGTGGTAATTTTAAGCGGAGTGTGAAAAATTTTATTTCCTCATTTTTTCTGGCTATTCCTCTTTTATCTCAATAAAAAATATTTTGTTTTGCCTCTCGACAGAAGGAAATTATTCAGGCTATTTTCTAAACGTGCCACCATCGTGGCAGCGTCGCTCGGACGGTCCGGGCGCTAACGTTAATCTGAGGATATTATGGCTGACTCCCGCCCTGAACGTCGCTTTACGCGTATTGATCGCCTTCCCCCTTACGTTTTTAACATTACTGCTGAACTGAAGATGGCTGCGCGTCGGCGCGGCGAAGATATTATCGATTTCAGCATGGGGAACCCGGATGGGGCCACGCCTCCTCACATTGTCGAAAAACTCTGTACCGTGGCGCAGCGCCCGGATACGCACGGTTACTCAACCTCGCGCGGCATTCCGCGTCTGCGTCGGGCGATTTCCCGTTGGTACCAGGAACGCTATGACGTTGAGATCGATCCGGAATCCGAAGCGATTGTGACGATTGGCTCGAAAGAAGGATTGGCGCACCTGATGCTGGCCACGCTGGATCACGGCGATACGGTCCTTGTACCGAACCCGAGTTATCCGATCCATATTTATGGCGCGGTGATTGCCGGCGCGCAGGTACGCTCAGTGCCGCTGGTCGAAGGCGTCGATTTCTTTAATGAGCTGGAGCGCGCGATTCGCGAAAGCTACCCGAAACCGAAGATGATGATCTTAGGTTTTCCTTCCAACCCGACTGCGCAGTGCGTCGAGCTGGAGTTCTTCGAAAAAGTTGTGGCCCTGGCTAAACGCTATGACGTGCTGGTGGTTCATGACCTGGCCTATGCCGATATCGTCTACGATGGCTGGAAAGCGCCGTCGATTATGGAGGTACCGGGCGCTCGTGATGTCGCGGTGGAGTTTTTCACCCTATCGAAAAGCTACAATATGGCGGGCTGGCGTATCGGTTTTATGGTAGGTAACAAAACGCTGGTGAACGCGCTGGCTCGAATTAAGAGCTATCACGATTATGGAACCTTTACTCCGTTGCAGGTTGCAGCAATCGCCGCGCTGGAAGGCGATCAGCAGTGCGTGCGGGATATTGCTGAGCAATATAAACGTCGTCGAGATGTGCTGGTTAAGGGGCTGCATGAAGCCGGGTGGATGGTCGAGATGCCCAAGGCCTCGATGTATGTTTGGGCGAAAATCCCAGAGCAATACGCCGCGATGGGATCACTTGAATTTGCCAAGAAACTGCTGAACGAGGCGAAGGTATGCGTTTCGCCGGGGATTGGTTTTGGTGATTATGGTGATACGCACGTGCGCTTTGCGTTAATTGAAAACCGCGACCGTACCCGCCAGGCGATCCGTGGCATCAAAGCAATGTTCCGCGCCGATGGCTTACTGCCTGCCAGTGCAAAATCGGCCACTGAAAGTACCGACTAACAACACGTTTCCCCAAAAGCAAACAGGAGCCATCAGGCTCCTGTTTTTTTTGCTGCGTCTTTTAATTTAGATCATCAGGGCGAAAGTACCGGCCCAAACGATGACCATAAAAGAAATGCCCATAAAGAAATATTTCACTTTTCATCTCTCCGCGTACCTGAGGTACGTCTAAATGAACATATGCTAACCTGACAGAGAGCTGATGCACGCGTAAACGAAATGGAGAATTCCCTTCGTTTGCTTGTCTGCATCACCTCAGAATTCTGAGCTTTTATGCTCCAGACGGCGCTAATGTACGCCTAAAAATGAGGTGAGACAAGGGGCATTTTTTTATTTAATTTTAATAACTTACAAGTGTCGTGATTCGGCGACAGTTTAATTTCTGTCGGTAATAAATTGCTATTGAGCGACGAAATGTTTACTCGGAGAATTCTCATATCTCCATGATGTTAATGCGGTTAATTTTTCGCGGAATGAGATTATGAAAAGGTTAAAAATGACCAGATTAATGATGTTAGCACTCGTTCTTACGCCAGTGACGTCGATGGCGGCCTCGCCGATGGCATTCAATTTCAGCTGCGCAAGTATTGGTGGTGTGAATAGTGATGGTAAAGGCAATATCTGGATTGATGGCACTAAGGCGACGGTAAAGGCCTTCAATGAAAATTACTGGGAAGCAAAAAGCGGTAACAATACCGTGTCTATCTCCCGTAAAGATGACGGGAATCCGGACGTTTCCTGGACCGGGCCTAATCGTAAGCACGGGATTTGCCTGCCTGAAGACAATATCGACTTTTCAGGGGCAAAGAAATCGACCAGCAACGGGCCTTCTTTTTCCTGTTCTGCGGTAGCAAAGGGCAGTATCGAAGAGGTTATCTGTCAAAGTCCTTCGCTCTCAGCCATGGATTTGGCATTGAACGGGGCCTACAAGCAGGCGCTGGTGAAATCGAGTAATAACCCGACGCTCAAAGCAGAGCAACGCGGCTGGGTGAAAGGGCGTAACGAATGCTGGAAAGAGCAGGATAAGCCAGCGTGTATAGCCCGTAACTACAATGAGCGAATGGCTGAATTACAGAACAAGTGGGGCGTGAAGTAATTCAGGCGCAGAAAAAAAGAAAGGCCTTTCGGCCTTTCTTTTTAGATATATAACGAGGCTTCACCCATCGGGCGAGTTTTGAAGCGACGGTGGATCCAGAGATACTGCTCGGGTGCGCGCATGATCTCTTTTTCGATAATTTTGTTCATATACGCCGCTGCCTGGCTTTCATCTGTTGGATAACCTTCCATTTCTGGCGTGATGAACAGGCGGTAACCGGAGTTATCTGCTTTTCTCACCATGGTTACGGTCAGCATCGCTGCGCCCGATAACCGTGACAGCACGTAAGTACCGTTGGTGGTCGCGACGTTTTTGACTGCGAAGAAGGGGGCGAATGAACTCCCTTTACGACCGTAGTCCTGATCGGGGGCAAACCATACTGCTTCCCCTTTTTTCAGGGCGCCGACAATACCGCGCAGATTATTTCTGCCGATCATGGCCTTGTTGGAGCGCATACGACCGCGGGTTTGGATCCACTCCATCAACTTATTGTTGTGCGGGCGATAGGTTGCCATCATCGGTTGGCAAAGTCCCATTACGCGACCACCCAACTCGAGTGACATAAAGTGTACGCCTACCACCATCACGCCACGGTTTTGCATCTGTGCGCGTTTCAGGTTGTCCAGCCCTTCTACATCAAACCATTTGCGTACCCGGCGATCCGGCCAGAACCAGGCCATACCCGTTTCAAGCAGGGCCATGCCGAGTGAACGGAAGTTCTCATCGACCAGTTTGTCTCTTTCTTCTTGCGACAGATTTGGGAAACAGAGTTCGAGATTTTTATGAGCAATAGATTCACGGCGCTTTAAAAATGGACGAGCCAGCGTTCCTGTACGGGTACCGAGAAAACACAACACGGGATAGGGAAGTTGTACCAGTAACCAGAGCACACCGACGCCAAACCATGTGAGCCAGTAGCGCGGATGCAAAAACGCGCGTGAAAATTTACATTGGGGGAACATAAGCACCTGTTGTTGATACGAAATAGGTGTATCGCGAAGATTCTTTAGTCTGCCGCTTTACAGTCTGTACTGATCGTTAGGCCGCCATGAACGACATTGGTTCCTGTAAAGAGTGTAAAACTGAGTCAGGACAAAACCAGGAAGGGGCATGAATGATCGGACGCTCAATGTACACCCGAATATTAATGTCAGCCAGAAATAATTACTCAAGATTCGTAAATGTTTTTACGGCGATTAAGGTCAAAAATGAGTCGATATATAATGCGTTGTTTTTATGACGATTAAATAAACGGCAGTCGAATAAATTATTAGTCAGCGATTGGGTGATTTTTGTAACGAAAATGTTGCTTAAATTGCGAACTATTGGGAATTGTCTTAGAATATAAATTCAAGGGAGTGTAAGGACTTACGTAAATTTTTACGGCAAACAGGAGGTATCGCTATGTTCTATTTTTGGATCTTTCTCGCGTTGAGCATTCTGAGCGTCAGTTGCTATATCTGGCAGGTTATGGGGGCTGCGGCGTCAATAAGTGCTTTTATCGGCATGGCCATACTCACGGCATTAATTTACGTTTTTACTATGCAGTTGACCAATGGTAACGAGATGGTTACCGGATTATTCCTTTTTCTTGCCCCAGCATGCGGTTTGATCATCCGCTTTATGGTGGGTTACGGTAAGCAATAAATTATCACGTTGAGCTATTTATTCTTTATCTGAATGTATTGAAGTGCCAGCGTCGCTGGCACTTTTTGCGAGACTGAAATCGGTTACTGGGCATCAGCCAACTGGAGTGACGCTTCCTCTTGCTGAGCGTTTTTCCGTTGTTGTTCGAGCTCCAGCGCGCCGCGATGGGAGAGGTAGCAGAACAGGATGCAGCATACAATCCCGCCCATCAACAGATAGAAGCCGCCATGCCATCCCATTTTATCGACCATCACGCCAAACAGGCTGGTTCCCAGCGATGCGCCAAAAATGTAGCTCATGAATCCGCGTAACCCTACCGCAGAACCTACTGCGAAGCTGGGGACGATTTCCATGGTCTGAACGGAGGCCAGGAACTGCGGAACATAAATCAGGCAACCCACGATGGCGGCAAAAATAGTGACCATCAGCAGCGATTCACTTTTCCAGTAACCGATCAGGCAGACGAAAATCAGCGCCATACAGATCATGGCCAGCGGCATGCGACGGCCTTTAAACAGTTTATCGGTGAGCCAACCCGCCAGTAATGTGGAAGGAATTGCCGCCCATTCGAAAAACAGAAAAGCTATGCTCATTTGCTCTTTCGAGAAATGTTTTTCGGTTAATAAATAAATTGGCAGCCAGCTAATCATACCAAAACGCACCATATAGACAAAAACGTCTACCAGTGAAACATACCAGGCATTTTTATTACGCAATACATAGGTGCAGAAGATCTGGAAGGCACTCATATTTTCTGGCGCCTGGACAGCGTGTCGGGAATTTAATACGACTTTTTCTTCCGGCATCATTTGTTCCAGAGCCGGTAAACCCTCCTGGCGTGGTGAACCTTTCCCCAGCATCAGCACAATAAAAGCAAACAGTACGGCAACACAGGCCGGAACAATATAGCTGGCGCTTTGCCAGTGTTCACTCCCCAAAATGGCAAACGCGGCGCCAACAATCGGGGCGACAATACCACCGCCAACGTTGTGTGAGATATTCCAGAATGCGCCAACGCGTCCACGTTCTTTACGTGGAAACCAGTTAGCGATGGTAATAAATGAAGGGCCAACGCCCATCCCCTGAAACAAACCGTTGAAAACGACCAACGCGGCGAATATCCAGAATCCGGTACTGAACCCCAGGCCTACGTTGACGATAGCGCACAGGATCAGGCCGCATGCCATGAAGACTTTCGGGCTGGCCTTGTCTGCCAGACTGCTCATAATGCCTTTACTGATCCCATAGGCAATAAGCATGCAGCTGCTGAGTAAACCAATCTGCGTAGCGCTGAGATCCAGGTGCTCCTTCAGATATGGAGTCGAAAGCGTGAAGTTATTGCGCACAATATAGTACGCAAGATAGCCAAGAAATACGCTGAGTAATGCCTGAATTCGGTATCGGCCATAAGTTGCCTGGACTTTCTCCGCCGGGACTTTATTCGCCGCTGGTCCTGCCTTAAATATTGATAACATATCATCACCTAATTTTTTATTGATGTGAATATCAGGATTTTTCGCAGTGAAGAGTGAAATAGACGGCAAAGAAACTCAAGTTGATGAAATGTGTCACTATTGACTCAATTTGCGGGCGGCGTGGCAGATTTTGACTCTTTTTTAATAATGGATTTTCAATTCTATTCTTTCACGGGCATTTTTATCATCGGCGTGTGCGGGTATTAACAAATTCAGACTGCATTTTCGGGTATTCTTTACTGATGTCGTCACTTTCCGTTTGGTTATTCTACGAATAACCTTATTCTTCCCCCCAGCGGTGATAAACGGGTAAGTTTTGTCTCAATATTATTTTTTGTACATGTTGGTATTTATGAACGGGATCACAAACAGACTGTTGGGCCGGGGGCGTTTTTGGGCATTCTTGCTCTATTTTATGTCGCTGTCGGCGAGCTGCCAGGTCCTGGGTAAAGAGCTGGTGATGGCGACCACCTTTTCCCCAGGGGCCACGGCCTGGATTATCCAGCGCTGGCAGACGGAGCCAGGGTCAGTGATGATTCGCACGTTAAACCGGACCAGCGGTTCGCTGGAACAGTTGCTGGATACTGCGAATGCAAAAAACGTCGATCTGATTTTGACCTCATCACCCATGCTGTTGCAGCATCTTCAGGAGCACCAGAAGCTGGCACCTTTCGATAATGCGCTGCCTGAAAGCCAGCTGCTGGTGCCAGACTCGATTCGCTCGACCTCCGTGGCTGTGGCGATATCAGGGTTTGGCCTGTTGATTAACCGTTCTGCGCTGGCGGCGCGGCATCTTCCGCCGCCTGCCGACTGGGGGGATTTAACGCAGCCTAAATATCAGAACGCGCTGTTGATGAGTAGCCCGTCGCGTTCCGATACCAACCACCTGATGGTTGAGTCGCTGCTGCAACAGAAAGGGTGGGAAGAGGGCTGGGCGACGCTGTTGGCCAGCGCCGGTAATCTGGTAACGATTTCATCACGCAGTTTTGGCGTGGCCGACAAAATTAAGAGCGGTCTGGGCGTGGCGGGGCCGGTTATTGATAACTATGCCAACCTGTTGCTTAACGATCCGCACCTTACTTTTACCTATTTCCCTCGCTCGGCGGTGTCACCCACCTATGTTGCCGTACTCAAGAATAGCCAGCACCCCAACGAAGCGCGTCGCTTTATCCGCTATCTGTTAAGCCCGGAAGGACAGCGGATCCTTGCGGATGCGAACACGGGGAAATATCCGGTCACGCAGCTCGCGCCTGATAACCCACGCGCCGCTCAGCAGGCTATTTTGATGAGCCAGCCCGCGCTTAATTATCGGCTGATCCTTAAGCGGCAACAGTTGGTGCAGCGGATGTTTGATACCGCCATCAGTTTTCGACTTGCGCAGCTGAAAGATGCCTGGCGGGCGCTATACAGTGCGGAAGCGCGCCTGAAACGCCCGCTACCCGAAATCAGAGCATTACTGACCAGCGTCCCGATAGATGCCAGAAGTAGTGAAGATGAGGCCTGGCTTGCGCAATTTGAGAATAAAAGCGTAGCCGAACAGCAGATGATGGAGTGGCAGCTCTGGTTTCTTAAAAATCAGCGTCAGGCGATATCCAAACTGGAAGAGTTAAAATGAAAGGTGGTTCGATACTGCAACGCCTGCGCCAGCTCAGCATCAGCAGCAGCCTGCGGGGAGCGTTTCTGACGGGCGCATTACTGACGTTGAGCGTAAGCTGCGTCAGTTTGTACTCCTGGCATGAGCAGAGCTCGCAGATACGTTATTCACTTGATGATTACTTCCCGCGCGTACATTCCGCTTTTTTGATAGAAGGAAATCTCAACCTGGTTGTGGATCAGCTTAATGAATTCCTGTTGGCCCCCAACACCACGGTAAGGCTGCAACTGCGCAATCAAATTATTTCTCATCTGGACAAAATTGAGGTGCTGAGCCGGGGATTACAATCGGCAGAACAACAGCAGTTGGCGGTGATTTTGCAAGACAGTCGGGCGCTGATGGCGGAGCTGGACCGGGTGCTCTACAACATGTTCCTCGTGCGCGAAAAGGTGAGTGAACTCTCCGCGCGCATCGACTGGCTACATGATGATTTTACTACCGAGCTGAATTCGCTGGTGCAGGATTTTACCTGGCAGCAGGGGACGTTGCTGGATCAAATTGAGGCCAAAAACGGCGATGCAGCGCAGTATCTCAAACGTGCCAGAGAGGTACAAAACGAGCAGCAGCAGGTTTACACCCTGGCAAGAATTGAAAATCAGATCGTGGATGATTTACGCGACAGGCTCAATGAACTGAAGTCGGGTAGCGACGACGGAATGCTGGTGGAGAATCATATCCGCTATCTGGAGAACCTGAAGAAAACGGCGGATGAAAATATCCGTACCCTCGATGACTGGCCCAGTACTATCACCCTGCGGCAAACCATTGATGAGTTACTGGAAATCGGGATGATGAAAAATAAAATGCCCGATACCATGCGCGATTATGTCGCCGCGCAAAAAGCGCTCGTTGATGCCAACCATGCCAGAGAGGCAACGCTCGGGCGCTTTCGAACACTGCTTGAGGCGCAGTTGGGGAGTAGCCATCAGCAAATGCAGATGTTTAACCAGCGGCTGGAACAAATTGTTCGCGTCAGCGGTGGACTTATTCTGCTGGCGACGCTGCTGGCGCTACTTCTCGCCTGGGGGCTCAACCATTACTTTATTCGTTCGCGTCTGGTGAAGCGTTTTACCGCACTCAACCAGGCCGTGGTGCAAATTGGTCTTGGCAGAACGGATGCCACCATCCCGGTTTATGGGCGCGATGAGCTCGGGCGCATCGCAGGATTGCTGCGCCATACTCTGGGCCAGTTGAGTGCGCAAAAAAATCAGCTGGAGCAGGAAGTGACAGAGCGCAAGGAGATAGAGTCCGATCTCCGGGCAACGCAGGATGAACTGATCCAGACGGCAAAACTGGCAGTGGTTGGACAGACCATGACCACGCTGGCGCACGAGATTAACCAACCGCTGAATGCGCTGTCGATGTACCTGTTTACGGCGGGAAGGGCAATTGAACAAGGACAATCCGCTCAGGCCAGAAGTACGTTAACCAAAGCGGAGGGGCTGATTACCCGTATTGATGCCATTATCCGTTCGCTGCGTCAGTTTGCACGTCGGGCCGAGCCGGGGGCGCCTTTGCATCCGGTCGATCTGCGACAAACATTCAGCGCCGCCTGGGAACTGTTGGCTATGCGGCATAAGCCACAGCAGGGTACGCTGACGCTTCCAGCCCAGAGTGTATGGGTGACAGGTGATGAAGTGCGTATTCAGCAGGTGCTGGTAAACGTACTGGCAAATGCGCTGGACGCCAGTCCGACTGGCGCGCAAATAGAGGTTCACTGGCAGGATGAGGGCAGCCGATTGTGCGTCTTTGTCTGCGATAACGGCCCCGGCTGGCCTGAGGCGTTATTGCCATCACTGTTAAAGCCGTTTACCACCAGTAAGGATGTGGGGCTCGGTATTGGCTTATCGATTTGTGTATCGTTAATGGGGCAAATGAACGGCGAGCTGCGCCTGGCATCGACACCGGGGCGTAATGCCTGCGTCGTTCTGCAATTTAATCTGACGGATGTAAACGATGTTGTGTGATGACTATTCTGTTCTGCTGATTGATGATGATGCCGATGTTCTCGACGCTTACACTCTGTTGCTTGAACAAGAGGGGTACCGTGTCTACGCATGCAATAACCCTTTTGATGCCCGAAACTGGCTGCAGGCCGACTGGCCGGGGATTGTTCTGAGCGACGTGTGTATGCCTGGCTGCAATGGAATAGACCTGATGACGTTGTTTCATCAGGATGATAATCAGCTCCCTATCCTGCTAATCACCGGGCATGGCGATGTCCCGATGGCGGTGGAGGCAGTAAAGAAAGGCGCATGGGACTTTCTGCAAAAACCGGTCGACCCCGGCAAACTGCTGTCGCTGGTAGAGGATGCGCTGCGTCAGAGACAATCCGTGATTGCCCGTCGCCATTATTGCCAGCAAAAGCTTCAGGTTGAACTGCTCGGCTACAGTGACTGGGTCAATCAGTATCGTCAACGTCTGCAACACCTGGCGGAAACGGATATTGCCGTCTGGTTTTATGGCGAGCCGGGGACAGGACGTATGACCGGAGCCCGGTATTTGCATCAGCTTGGGCGCAGCGCTGATGGGCCGTTTATCCGCGGTGAACTAACGCCCGGGAACGCGGGACTACTCAATGACCTTATTGCACAGGCGCAAGGAGGAACGCTGGTCCTGAGCCATATTGAGTGCCTGACACGTGAACAGCAGCACCATCTGGTGCATCTGCAAAGCCAGGAGCGGCGTCCGTTTCGTCTGATAGGCATTGGTGACACATCGTTAGTGGAACTGGCGGCAACCAACCAGATTGTGGCTGAACTCTACTACTGTTTTGCGATGACGCAAATCGGTTGCCAGCCGTTGTCACAGCGTCCGGATGATATTGAGCCGCTGTTTCGTCATTACCTGCAGAAAGCCTGTCTGCGCCTGAACCATCCCGTGCCCGAGGTTGAAGGGGAGTTACTGAAAGGCATGCGGCGTCGCGTGTGGTTAAGTAATGTCCGGGAACTGGCGAATGCCGCCGAGCTTTTTGCCGTTGGGCTACTCCCGCTGGCTGAAACCGCGAATCCGCAGCTGCATCTGCCTGAACCAACACCGCTCGATCGGCGGGTTGAAGAGTACGAGCGACAGATCATTACTGAAGCGCTAAATATTCATCAGGGGCGCATTAATGAAGTGGCGGAGTATTTACAAATCCCGCGTAAAAAATTGTATTTACGCATGAGAAAATACGGGCTGAGCAAAGAACACTATAAGTTTTAGTCGACAGAATTGGGGGAGAAGGGACGTCGAGAGTATTTCGGTGGCGGCGTTGGCGTTCACCGAAATAGGCAACGGAAGTCCGGGTGATTATCTGGTTGTCTTTCTTACCACATCAAATCATCAGGGATGACAAAATCAGCATACGGATCGTCTTCGTCCCTCGCTTCCTGGCTTAGCTCGCAATTTAAAACAATATAACTTGCATCGCGCTGCGCAATCTTGTCGGCGACGACAGCCGGGATAATGGCGTATTCGCTATCGTTGCCGCTTTCAGCCGTCAGTCGGGCAATGGCCAGACGGCCCTTGATCAGCTGAGACTGAGTCACCTTATCAACATAGACTTTTTTGATCAGGTTATTATCAGTAAAGTTGTAACCAATATCGCCACGAGTAATGGTGATTTTATTCATTTCAATCAGTTGCTTGATCTGGGCTTTATATTCTTTAGACAGCGCGGCCTGTTTCTGCTGTTCGCTGAGCTGCTTGTCGCGCTCAATTTGCGCTTTTTTATTCTCTTCAACCGCTTCTCTGGCTTCGCGAGCCTGAACGCGCGATTTCTTCGCCGTTCTTTGCACTTTGGCCATTTTTTTGCTGCTGACCAGACCTGCCTTAAGCATCTGTTCTTGTAGGGTAAGTTTTGTCATCGTCGCTTCTAATCCAATAAAATCGTTGTCAGGATTATAACCTTAACGTTCGGCGGGATGCCAGAAAATGGCCGTGCCACGACGGTTATCTCCAGTAGGCGTCACTGTTCTGTGTCTTACTCCCTTTCCGAATCGTGTTGATAGTTAACCCGTTTTTTAATAAGAAATAATATGCTGAATGATTTAACTAACTTGAGAATAGATATCATAAATATAAATATTCCAGTGATTTATCCTGATTGTTGTAATCAAATAGAGTTATTTTGGCAGGTATTTAATCTAAAAAACAATCAGTTGTCTCTTGATCAAATTTAAAGTGCAGCCTCATTGCGCCGATAACCATAATGAAAATATGGACAATGGAGGGAAGTGGCATGTGGTGGGTTTATCGAATGCCGATGAAAATGAAGTTAATAATCGCGCTACAACCACTATTATTGGCGTTATGTTGGTTTGCTGGTTCAGGAATATTGACGCGCATTGAGACAGAACGGCAGATGGAAAATATTGCTCAACTGACAGCGCTCGCGCGTAGTGCCGGAAATGTGGTGCATGAGCTGCAAAAAGAACGGGGAATGAGCGTCGGATTTCTGGGGGCTGAAGGGAAGACGTTCAAAGATGAGTTAACCGCACAGCGGGCTTTAACCGATCGCGAGATCGAGGTCTTTGTGCGTTCACTGTCCGATACTGCATTACCAGAAGGGGATGCCGCCAATTCTGTCACCACGTTTAAGAAAAACATTCTGTCGCTTGCCACCATCCGGGAAAACGTCACGCGATTGGGGCTTCCGGCCTCCGATGTCGTTAAGTTTTATACTAATGTCATTGCTGATGTGCTGAGTTTTGTGGGCAGGTTGGGACAGTTGACGGATTCAGGCGAGATGGCGAACGCATTCGCCGCCTACTACAACTTGCTGAATTTGAAAGAACAGGCAGGTATTGAACGCGCGCTGCTGTCAAATATCTTTTCCTCCGGTCATTTCGCCGAGGGGCAGTTACATCAACTCAGTGATGTCGTCAGTAAACAGAACGTCTGGCTGGCACAATCGTTGCGTCTGAGCCCTCCGGAACAGGCGGCCATGCTGGAAAGCCGCTTACAGTCCACAGAAGCGTCAAAAGCCCTCTCATTACGCGAAACCGCGTTTAGTCATGCCGCGAACGGTGGATTTGATGTCGATCCTACTGTCTGGTTCAAGGTTCAAACCCAGCGTATTGAAGTGATGCGGCAGATAGAAGATGTGACGGCGAATCTTCTGTTAGCGAATGCGGAAAAACTCGCGCAGGATGCACGAAAAAACTGGCAAATATATATGATTGTCAGCTTGTTAGCGCTCCTGGCATCATTGGCGTTCGCAGGGGCAATCGCTATCAATATGCATCGTCAATTTAGTGACACGCTCCGCAAGATTGCGGGTATGAACGGCGATCTGACTCAACGACTGGCGACCCCGGGGAAAGATGAGCTTTCCTCACTTAATCGCGCCTATAACACGATGCTGGAAAGTATTCAGCATATCGTCCAGGAGATTAAACAAGGCTCCGTGGTTTTATCCGATGCCAGCAGCAGTATTACGGCGGGTAATCAGGACCTGGCCCAACGCACGGATGAACAGGCAGCATCAATAGTACAAGCGGTGGCCAGTATGGAACAGCTCTCCACGACGATTACGCAAACGGCGGACAATGCCCGCGAAGCGGAGCATCTGACAATCAGGCTGGAAAAAGAGGTCCGCCAGGCCAGTAACGTCGCCAGTGCGGCAAATCAGAGCATGGGGGATATTCGCTCTTCCAGTGAGAAAATCTCGAATATTGTGACCTCGATAGACGATATTTCGTTTCAGACTAACTTGCTGGCGCTGAATGCGGCAGTGGAAGCTGCACGGGCAGGAGAGATGGGCAGGGGGTTTGCGGTTGTCGCCAGTGAAGTGCGGAATCTTTCGCAGCGTTGTGCCAAAGAAGCTAATCAGATCCGCGAGCTGGTCGCGCAGAATATGGTAAAAATTAGTGAGGGTGTTGAGCGGGTTACGGCGTCCGCTACCGCGCTAGAAGCCGCGGCGGACAATACCACCAGCATGAAGCAATATATTGCGGATATCGCTCGTGTAGCGACGGAACAATCGCAAGGGGTAACTCAGATTAACCTGGCACTGCGACCTATGGAGCAGGTCACGCAGCAAAACGCGGCGTTGGTTTCTCAGGCCGCAAGCGACAGCCAGCGCCTGGACAATCTGTCTGTCACTATGAAGGATCTGGTCAATCGTTTTGTTGTCTGACCTGACGCCGTTTAACCGACCCGGACAATATACCGGGTCGGTTAAGCCTCACCATCTTATCGTGAGCTTCATACTGTTAACTTTGGGTCATAACAACTTTTCGCCGAGCATATAATGTGACTGCTGACAGCTGAAAATCCAAATATCCTGTCATTAGTTTTCGGGATTTGAGTTCTTTCATCGTAATACCACTAATATGGCCTTCATCTATCAGTTTCTTTATCTCCGCGGTGCTGAGGAAAAGCTGGCGCTTCAAGATCGATAGCACACTAATCTGAAAAGAATGGGAAAGTCTGATGCTTACGGTGACGTTCTGGCCGGTTTTGATGCTGACCTGCCACTGCTCCTGAATACGAAAATCAGGTTTACCTGCAAGTTCAGCCTTGTTACGGCTCAGGGTGGCTTTATCATTGGCAAAATAGTGAACCGTACTGGCATCGTTGGTGATAAATCGATGATACAGCTCGCGATTTATTTTGCTGATGTGAAGTCGTGAATACAGCGAGATATTCCATGTATATTCGCAGTGGGTGCATTTATAAATGCTCCAGATATCGAGCACTTTCTTTTGCGAATTGACTCTGAATGCGCCGGAAGGTGCGAATTCGCGTTTTACATTACATGATGGGCAGCGCTTAGCAATGCGCTGGTAACCGACAGGGGTGACAGTCCATGTGACTTTCATACTGTACCTTTTTTAACCCAAATAAATTCGGATCCGTTTTGAACGAACCATCGTTTTTATGTGAGAAAAATATTTGTTAGATATTTTTCAGCGGGTTAAGAAAAGATTTCTAACACAGTGATCCTGTCTGCCAACAAATGAATCTTGCGAGATTATCAGTGTGGAAGCCTTCAAGTATATGAGTTCAATCAATATTCATTATGTTGCCAAGGTTGAAGTAACTGCGGATGCCGGGCCCCCTGGTGACTTCTACCAGCAGGTATTTTTAGAGGGATGCTTGTTGCTAAGATAATGTTGTATGCGGTCAGCGTGCGGGTAAACATTTCTCCGGAGCCGGTTGCGTATACCGCCACGGTTTCATTGTTGGCATAATTTCTGCGTTACCCTGGATCACCAGCCCTATCGACGGCCGCGTCTCTCACCATGCAAGAGCAGTCAGTAAGTTACTAAGGGGCAAAGTAGCGATAATTCCACTGCCTATACCTGCGGGCTTCCGGTTGCAGTCTGTCGCTGGTAAAGTGAGCAACCAATACCGAGATGTGGCCAGAAGGGAATTCCGAGTGACCGAACGTATTGATTATCAGACTGAAAAATACAGCTTTACTGAGGCGACTGAAAGTTCCCGTCTGGCTGGCCAGTGGGCTGATGTTATTGCTGAATGTCGGGAAATGAAGGCGGGTCCGCAAGAGCGTCTGCGTATTGCTTTATTGAATGTGGACTATGTGACCAGCTTTGAGCTGCCTTTCCGTTTGTTATTACTTCGTACCCCGCAACTGATTGCCAGCGTTCGTGAAGAGCTGCAGCTTAGTCAGAAAAACGTAATCTTTAACGGCAAACGCTTTGGTTGTGTTTACAGCCTGAAAGAGAGTCTCGGCGGGATACCGGATGAATTTCAGTACCGCCTGTCGCATCGTATTCGACGCATTAATCGTGCAGGTTCAAGCGAAGCGCCATATCAGCAAATTGCTAAAACGGTGAAAGCACCGCGTGAGCGTCTGAAGCTGGCACTGGAATCAGGCCTTGATGTCACTGCTTTGGACGGGCTTTTCTGGTTTGGCAGCCAACGTATTGCTGCTGACGTACTGAGGCTGAGAAAATCAGGGATGCGGATAGCTACTGAGCAGACAATGGTGTCCGACAATCTTACTGCAACGGTGAGGAATGTGCCGTTTTATCGCCTGGTTTAGGGATGAACTGACAGGTAAATGAAAGGATTTAGCCGGATGCATTTAATTAAAAGTGTCCCCTGCAGGAATCGAACCTGCAACTAGCCCTTAGGAGGGGCTCGTTATATCCATTTAACTAAGGGGACGAAGCGGCACGAGTATAGCGTTTTTTACTCACAACGGTAAGCCTCAGGCCGCCCAACTGCTCAAACCGTCACCATTCACGCCTGTTTTTTCTGGTTTTTCTGCTTTTGCTCATCCCGCCTGGCTTGCAACCTGGCTTCTTCTTTGCGTTTATTGCTCATATCATTGCGGATCTGCGCATGGCTCATCAGCGCGAAGATAAACGTCCCGCCACAGATATTCCCGGCGAGCGTAGGGAGAGCAAAGGGCCAGAAGAAATCACTCCAGTGCAGCGTACCATTAAAGACCAGATAGAGAATTTCCACCGAACCGACGACGATGTGCGTGGTATCGCCCAGCGCAATCAGCCAGGTCATCAGAATAATGACCACAATTTTTGCTGCCCCGGCGGCGGGAAACATCCATACCATTGTGGCAATTAACCAGCCAGAAATGATGGCGTTGGAAAACATCTCCGTTGGCGTGTTTTTCATCACATCCATGCCGATTTTGACAAAAGCATCGCGGGTTTCTTCATCAAAAATCGGCATATGCTCAAACGCCCATGCGGCAACCCCGGTGCCAATAATATTACCTAGCAGAACCACACTCCACAGGCGCATCAGCAGGCCAAAATTGCCGAGCGTAGGGTTTTGCATTACCGGCAGGACGGCGGTGACGGTATTTTCGGTAAACAGTTGCTGGCGAGCCATAATGACAATTATAAAGCCGAAGGTATAACCGAGGTTCTCCAGCAAAAATCCTCCAGGCACACCTTCCAGTTGCACATGAAAAATTCCTTTAGCCAGTAGCGAGGCGCCCATCGAGAGTCCCGCAGCGATGGCTGACCACAGTAGCGCCATCGCGTCGCGCTCCATTTCTTTCTCCCCATCCTGGCGGATATGTTCATGGATCGCCATGGCGCGGGAGGGGAGTCTGTCCTCATCGACCTCAATCTTTTTACCCTCTAGCTTTTCGTCACTGTCGACCTGGAGTTCGTCGCTGTGCCGATCAATCTTTTCGTTCTCAATGTCATTCATAGCCGAATCCTGAATTAGCACGTATTGCTAAAGCGTAGCGGCTTTTGTCCGAAAATCAGCGGGAGAAAGTCTGAGATAGCAAAAATGGTAACGTTAGTTTTTATTGGGGTAGCTAGAATAGAGCCGCCGCGGAGTGCGCATTACCAGGCTATGATCAAATCAGTAACACAGGGTATATAGACATCATTTGACGTGCTGTTACAATCGCTCACATCTAAACAGGCGGATACGTCATCGTTCCGTCATGGATGGCAATCAGCGATAGCCATAATACACAGGGAGACACTTATGAAGCTTCGCCTGTCGGCGCTTGCGCTGGGAACCACACTTTTGGTGGGGTGTGCGAGCTCTGGTACTGAACAGCAGGGGCGTTCGGACCCATTTGAAGGGTTCAACCGCACCATGTACAACTTCAACTTTAATGTTTTAGATCCATACGTTGTTCGACCGGTGGCAGTTGCCTGGCGTGATTATGTCCCGCAGCCGGCGCGTAACGGTTTGAGCAATTTTACCGGCAACCTTGAAGAGCCGGCCGTTATGGTCAACTACTTCCTACAAGGTGACCCCTATCAGGGGATGGTGCACTTCACCCGTTTCTTCCTGAACACCCTGTTAGGTATGGGCGGATTTATCGACGTGGCGGGTATGGCTAATCCGAAGTTACAGCGCGTTGAACCACACCGTTTTGGTAGTACGTTAGGCCACTATGACGTTGGTTACGGACCGTATATGCAGCTTCCATTCTACGGCAGCTTCACGCTGCGTGATGATGGCGGCGACATGGTGGATACGCTGTATCCGGTACTGTCCTGGCTGACCTGGCCGTTGTCGATAGGTAAATGGACGGTTGAAGGGATTGAAACCCGCGCGCAACTGCTTGATTCCGACGGTCTGCTGCGTCAGTCTTCCGACCCTTACATCATGGTGCGAGAAGCTTACTTCCAGCGTCATGACTTTATTGCGAACGGTGGGAAACTCAAACCAGAAGAAAACCCGAACGCGAAAGATATTCAGGACGATTTAAAAGAGATCGATTCCGAGTAAGGAAGGATGAAAATAAAAAGGTGAGCTAAAAAGCTCACCTTTTTTATATCTGAAGAAAATCAGAATGCGTAGTTGAAGTTGGTACCGAACAGCCAGGCTTTACCTTCAGAATCGAAAGTATACGGGCCTTCTTTGACGGTCACTTTCTGGCCGTGCATATAAGAAACGCCTACGTCAATGGATGCGTCATCATTGAAGGCGTAAGTGGTACCCGCACTCAACCACAGACGGTCCTGGTCCGGAATGGAGATGGAACGCTTGCTCGCAGGAACCGGGCTATCGTCATAGGCGATACCGGTACGGAAGGTCCAGCTTTTATCCATGTAATAAGTCGTACCCAGCGCGATGCGGTAAGAATCTTTGAAGCCTTCTTCTTTATAGAACAGCGTCTGCCCGTTGGTGCCGGTTGCTTTCAGCTCCTGGAACTGACTCCAACTGGTGTAAGCCATGCTGTAGTGAATAGCCCACTGTGGTGCAACGCGGTTGTAACCCGACAGTTCCCACATTTCCGGCAGGTTAAGCGTCAGAGAACCTGGGACGGTGGCGTTGGTGGTTCCCCAAGGGAACGCCGTGCCTGCGCCAGGTAACGCGTTGGCCTGGGTGCGGATGCCGCTCTTGTAATCGCCATCGAAGTCGATTTTGACTTCAGACCGATACGTTAAACCGTAGCGGTTATTTTTATCCAGCTCGTACAAAATACCGGCGTTCCAGCCGTAACCCCATTCGTCACCTTTCAGGCTGGCAATTTTCTGGCTGACTTTTGGCAATGCGGCAGTTTGTTCACCGGAATAACGCTCAATTTTTGCATCGGCATAGACGGCATTAAAACCAACGCCAAAGCTCCAGCTATCATTCAGACGGTAGGCACCGCTCAGGTTCAGGTTGACCGTTTTAAGATCGGTCTTCCCGCCGTATTCGCCGACGATGTAGTTATCGTTAAATTCGGTTGCCAGGCCATAGTTTGACGTGACAGAAGCCCCCCAACCAAACTGTTCGTTGATCGGCATTACGAAGTGAGCATTGGGAACCCACGCCGTAGGCGCGATGTTGTCCGCATCGGTGCTGCGACCGGTGTATGGCGATTTACCGGAAATATTCACGTCTGGATCGATATACACCGCACCCGCTGAAAAAGTAGGGCGGTCAAACATCATAATCAGCGCCGGGTTACGACTGGCGTTACCTGCATCATCTGCAATAGCGCCTTCACCCGAATATGCCCGGCCAAGGCCAGAGGAAGAAAATTCGTTTAACTGAAAGCCTGCAGACCAGGCCTGTGTGGAGATAATTGCCACTGCGACTGCGAGAGCAGACTTTGTAAACAGGGTTTTCTGGCTCATGACCATAACCTCATTGATTTATTTTTGTACAAACAATGTTACATACCGTAACAGGAGCGCGAAGTGTAGGGTCTGAGGTACAACTTAGAAATCAGACCAGTGCCGAGAGTATAGGTCTGACCAGATGAAATGTTGCAAGTATGTTTATAAATATTTTCAATTCTGATCTCGGAAACGCGATCCAGCTGGCAAAATTGCGGGTATGCACACTCACCTGTTTGGGTGATTTTTGTTTTAGATCATTTTTAAGTGTGATTTCGGTCACTTATCCCATTTCATACAATTAACGACTGGAGAGGCGAATAATGGGAGCGTAAAATATCCCCATCGTTTATCTGGCACCACAGGTGCGAATACAGAGGAAATCTACAATGAGTAAATGCAGTGCTGATGAAACCCCGGTTTGCTGCTGTATGGATGTTGGCACCATCATGGACAACTCCGATTGCACCGCGTCATACAGCCGTGTGTTCGCGAATCGTGCAGAGGCAGAAGAAACGCTGGCCGCTCTGACTGAGAAGGCGCGTGGCGTGGAATCTGAGCCTTGCCAAATCACCTCGACCTTTACTGAAGAGTCTGAAGGTGTGCGTCTGGATATCGACTTTGTTTTTGCCTGTGAAGCTGAAACGCTGATCTTCCAACTGGGTCTGCGTTAATCCCTTCTTTAAAAGCCCTTGTTACCCGGTAGCAAGGGCTTTTTCGTCACTGTCAGTGATTATTCACTGTGTCTTAGCTCCCACTTTCTTTTCTCCCTGCTTGGCTAAATGTAAAAAATTGGTTAAGACTGTGATCAGGTCAGACCACTTATTTTTATTTTTTACAGGGGAGTGTTATGAGTCAGGCTTTACCGCTGGTTACCCGCCAGGGCGATCGCATCGCCATCGTAAGCGGATTGCGTACGCCATTTGCCCGCCAGGCAACCGCGTTTCATGGCATTCCCGCCGTAGATTTGGGGAAAATGGTCGTTGGCGAGCTGCTGGCGCGCAGCGAAATTTCTGCTGATGTGATTGAGCAACTGGTCTTTGGCCAGGTGGTGCAAATGCCCGAAGCCCCAAATATTGCTCGTGAAATCGTGCTGGGAACCGGGATGAATGTGCACACCGATGCCTACAGCGTAAGCAGAGCCTGCGCCACCAGCTTCCAGGCGGTGGCGAATGTCGCGGAAAGCCTGATGGCGGGGACTATTCGTGCAGGAATTGCCGGCGGTGCGGACTCCTCGTCAGTTCTGCCTATTGGCGTTAGCAAAAAGCTGGCTCGGGTGCTGGTGGATGTCAATAAGGCCCGGACCACCGGTCAGCGTCTTAAACTTTTCTCCCGACTGCGCTTACGTGACCTGATGCCCGTACCGCCAGCCGTCGCCGAGTATTCCACCGGTTTACGCATGGGGGATACGGCCGAGCAAATGGCCAAAACTTATGGGATTACGCGAGAGCAACAGGATGCCCTGGCGCACCGTTCTCATCAGCGCGCCGCTCAGGCGTGGTCTGAAGGCAAACTGGCAGATGAGGTGATGACCACCTACGCGCCACCTTTCAAAGATCCTTTTTCAGAAGATAACAATATTCGCGGTAACTCTACGCTGGCCGATTACGCCAAACTGCGTCCGGCCTTTGACCGAAAGCACGGCACCGTTACCGCGGCGAACAGTACCCCGCTAACGGACGGCGCAGCCGCCGTGATTATGATGACGGAATCGCGTGCGAAAGAGTTGGGGCTGGTGCCGCTGGGATACCTGCGTAGTTTTGCCTTTACCGCCATCGATGTCTGGCAGGACATGCTGTTGGGGCCGGCGTGGTCAACGCCGCTTGCCCTGGAGAGAGCGGGTCTGACCATGGCTGATTTAACCCTGATCGATATGCATGAAGCATTTGCCGCACAAACGCTGGCGAATCTTCAACTGCTGGGTAGCGAACGTTTTGCCCGCGAAGTGCTCGGCAGGGCGCATGCCACGGGCGAGGTTGATGACAGTAAATTTAACGTGCTGGGCGGATCGATTGCCTATGGACACCCCTTCGCCGCCACCGGTGCTCGCATGATCACCCAAACTCTCCATGAGTTACGACGTCGTGGTGGTGGTTTTGGTTTAGTGACAGCCTGTGCAGCAGGTGGTCTGGGTGCGGCAATGGTTCTGGAGGCGGAATAATGGACATGACATCGGCTTTTACGCTAAACGTACGTCTGGATAACGTCGCTGTTGTCACCATTGATGTGCCCGGAGAGAAAATGAATACCCTGAAGGCGGAATTTGCCTCCCAGGTTCGGGTCATTCTGAAACAAATTCGCGATAACAAAGCATTACGCGGCGTGGTGTTCATTTCGGCGAAACCCGATAACTTCATTGCCGGGGCGGATATCAACATGATTGGTCGCTGTCGCAGCGCGCAGGAAGCTGAAACGCTGGCACGCCAGGGGCAGCAGATTATGGCGGAAATTAATGCCTTGCCGATCCCCGTAATCGCCGCAATTCATGGCGCCTGTCTCGGCGGTGGCCTGGAGATGGCGCTGGCGTGCCACAATCGTATTTGTACCGATG
The DNA here is from genome assembly GCF_013783065.1 of Citrobacter sp. RHBSTW-00986. Classification (NCBI taxonomy): domain Bacteria; kingdom Pseudomonadati; phylum Pseudomonadota; class Gammaproteobacteria; order Enterobacterales; family Enterobacteriaceae; genus Citrobacter; species Citrobacter sp. RHBSTW-00986. Next base: position 1,570,231 of record NZ_CP056200.1, read on the forward strand.
ACGCTAAAACCGTACTGGGTTTACCGGAAGTGCAGCTTGGTCTGCTGCCCGGCTCTGGCGGTACCCAGCGGTTGCCCCGTCTGATTGGCGTCAGTACCGCGCTGGATATGATCCTCACCGGAAAACAACTACGCGCAAAACAGGCGCTGAAAGTGGGTTTAGTGGATGAAGTTGTACCGCATACCATTTTGCTGGAAGCGGCCGTAGAACTGGCCAAAAAGGACAGTCCCGCACACCGAACTCTGCCGGTGCGAGAGCGTGTGCTAGCGGGGCCGCTGGGGCGGGCGCTGTTATTCCGCATGGCCAGTAAAAAGACGGCGCAAAAAACGCACGGCAACTATCCCGCAACAGAACATATCCTTGAGGTCATCGAAACCGGCCTGGCGCAAGGCAGCAGCAGCGGTTACGACGCCGAAGCCCGCGCGTTTGGCGAACTGGCGATGACATCTCAGTCTCAGGCGCTGCGGCACATCTTTTTTGCCAACACCGATGTGAAAAAGGATCCCGGAAGTGATGTGAAGCCCGGCCCGCTAAACAGTGTAGGCATTTTGGGCGGCGGTCTGATGGGGGGCGGTATTGCCTATGTGACGGCCTGTAAAGGCGGCTTGCCAGTGCGTATCAAAGATATAAATGCCAAGGGAATCAACCACGCGCTGAAGTACAGCTGGGATCAGCTTGAAACGAAGGTTCGCCGCCGTCATATCAAAGCCAGCGAGCGTGATAAACAGCTGGCGCTGATTTCGGGATCAACCGATTACCGTGGCTTCGCTCATCGCGATCTGGTTATTGAAGCCGTATTTGAAGATCTGGCGTTAAAACAACAGATGGTGGCAGAAGTTGAGCAAAATTGCGCATCTCATACCATTTTTGCCTCTAACACCTCATCTTTGCCGATTGGCGATATTGCGGCGAACGCTGCCAGGCCTCAACAAGTAATTGGTTTGCACTTCTTTAGCCCGGTGGAAAAAATGCCGCTGGTCGAGGTTATCCCGCATGCCACGACCTCTGAGCAGACAATTGCCACAACCGTTAAACTGGCGAAAAAGCAGGGCAAAACGCCGATAGTGGTCAGAGATAAGGCCGGATTTTATGTTAACCGCATTTTAGCGCCATACATTAACGAAGCTATTCGTATGCTGACCGAAGGCGAGCGGGTTGAAGCCATTGACGCCGCGCTGGTTAAGTTTGGTTTTCCGGTCGGGCCAATCCAACTTTTGGATGAGGTCGGAATTGATACGGGCACTAAAATTATACCAGTGCTTGAGGCTGCATATGGAGAACGTTTTAGCGCGCCTGCAAATGTTGTTGCTTCAATTTTGAATGACGATCGCAAAGGTAGAAAAAATGGTCGGGGTTTCTATCTTTATGGAGCGAAAGGGCGTAAAAGCAAAAAACAGGTCGACCCTGCAATTTATACGCTTATTGGCGTCCAGGGGCAGGGCCGACTCACCGCCGCGCAGATCGCTGAGCGGTGCGTCATGTTAATGCTCAATGAAGCAGCACGCTGTTTCGATGAGAAGATTATCCGCAGCGCGCGTGATGGCGATATCGGCGCTGTATTTGGTATTGGTTTTCCGCCCTTCCTCGGCGGCCCGTTCCGGTATATGGATTCGCTCGGCGCGGGTGAAGTGGTTGCTGCTCTGCAACGACTGACCACGCAATACGGCTCGCGGTTTACGCCGTGTGAGCAGTTATTGCAGATGGCGGAACGCGGTGAAAGATTCTGGAGTAGTGGGGAAACTGACCTGAATTCATGAGGTCAAAGGTAGGATGAATCCGCACTGAATGTATGGGTCGCGCTCAAAATGTAAACAGAGATTGACTATACTTACGCCGTTGAGGTAAAAAACAGCGTTTCATTCGGTGAATGGATAAGGCACAATGCCGGCAACCACATCGTTACCACGGTCAATAGGGGCTGTGGATAAAGGTGTCGGTGATTCTGGTTAACAAAAGCGGTGCAATATGCAAGTTTTTATCATGCGTCACGGCGACGCAGCCCTCGATGCCGCCAGTGATTCGGTTCGTCCCTTAACCTCCTGTGGTTGTGACGAATCTCGCCTGATGGCGAACTGGCTGAAAGGTCAAAAAGTGGATATCGAACGTGTTCTGGTGAGCCCGTTCCTACGAGCCGAACAAACGCTGGATGTGGTGGGGGAATGTATGAACCTGCCAACCGGTGTGGATGTTTTGCCGGAGTTGACTCCCTGCGGCGATGTCGGTCTGGTCAGCGCCTATTTACAGGCTCTGGCCAATGAAGGTATCGCCACGGCGCTGGTCATCTCTCACTTACCTTTAGTGGGGTATCTGGTGTCTGAACTTTGCCCTGGCGAAACACCGCCGATGTTTACCACATCAGCGATTGCCAGCGTAACGCTTGATGAGAGCGGGAAGGGTACTTTTAACTGGCAGATGAGCCCGTGTAACCTAAAAATGGCAAAAGCGATTTAAAAAGCCTGGAATCGGATAAGGCACAGCCGTCATCCGGAAAATCAAAGAGCCGCAAATGCGGCTCTTTCTGTTTTTCTGCATCAGGGAAGTTCGGGTGGTTGCCACTCTTCCACTTCAATCAGCAGCAGCAGCGCGGCGTCGCCACCGTACTCTTTTGGCGCTTGATGAAAGGCCATCACGTGCGGATGCTGCGCCAACCAGAGCGGTGTTTGCTGCTTAAGAATATGTTTTCCGTGGCCATGCATCACGCAGGCGCAAAACACATGCTCACGACGACAGGCGGCAATCAGCGCGCCTAACTCCTGTTTGGCCTGCTGCTGGGTCAGCCCGTGCAGATCGAGAAACAGCTCCGGGGAGTAATCGCCACGGCGCATTTTCTTCAGTTCGAAATGGCTGACGTCGGCACGCAGATATCTTACCGGGCCGTCCGTATTCAGCAGCGGCTGAAACTCGTCCGAGAAATAGTGACTGGCATCAGCTTGTTCCTGCAGCAGCCTTTTAACCGGAACCTCGGTAATTTTTTTACGTAGCGGTCGGTGAACAATGGTGTCCTGTTTAATTTTACGCGTGCCGGTCATCAGCTGGCGAAACAGCGTCTGATCCTCCTCGCTGAGCGATGTTTTCTTTTTCATTCGAGAGTCTCATCTTTTATTTTTCGTTAGTTTAACCCGACTTGGCGGGCATCCGATCGCTTAAAACGCAATTTTCGCGCTCAGGCCCTGTGTGAATGCTGATTTATCGCCGTCTTCGTGGCAAACTAGCCGCCGAAATTAATACGAGCATGCCCTGGAGGAATACGTGGATAAAATTTTCGTCGATGAAGCAGTGAGTGAACTGCATACCATTCAGGACATGTTGCGTTGGGCGGTCAGCCGTTTTAGCGCGGCGAACATCTGGTATGGCCATGGCACGGATAACCCATGGGACGAGGCCGTACAACTGGTGCTGCCGTCACTTTATCTGCCGCTGGATATTCCAGAAGATATGCGTACCGCGCGTCTGACTTCCAGCGAGCGCCATCGCATTGTTGAACGCGTGATTCGCCGCGTCAACGAGCGCATTCCGGTCGCTTATTTGACCAACAAAGCCTGGTTCTGCGGGCATGAGTTTTATGTTGATGAACGCGTGCTGGTGCCACGTTCGCCGATTGGCGAGCTTATTAATAACCGCTTTGCGGGCCTTATCAATGAGCAGCCGCAGCATATCCTTGATATGTGTACCGGCAGCGGCTGTATTGCCATTGCCTGCGCCTATGCTTTCCCGGAGGCCGAAGTGGATGCGGTGGATATTTCCACCGACGCGCTGGCGGTGACCGAACACAATATTGAAGAGCACGGCCTGATCCATCATGTTACGCCGATCCGTTCCGATCTGTTCCGCGATCTGCTGAAAGTCCAGTATGACCTGATTGTGACCAATCCGCCGTATGTCGATGCGGAAGATATGTCCGATCTGCCAAACGAATATCGTCATGAACCTGAGCTGGGTCTGGCGTCCGGCAGCGATGGACTAAAACTTACCCGCCGCATTCTGGGTAACGCTCCGGACTACCTGTCGGATAACGGTATTCTGATTTGTGAAGTCGGAAACAGCATGGTACACCTGATAGAGCAATACCCGGATGTACCGTTCACCTGGCTGGAGTTCGACAACGGCGGTGAAGGTGTATTCATGCTGACCAAAGAGCAGTTAGTTGCTGCTCGCGAGCACTTCAGCATTTATAAAGACTAAATACACGCGCACATACACAACACTCATAACGGAGCCGTGATGGCAGGAAACACAATTGGGCAACTCTTTCGCGTAACCACTTTCGGTGAATCACACGGGCTGGCGCTCGGTTGTATTGTCGATGGTGTTCCGCCGGGCATTTCTCTGACAGAAGCTGACCTGCAGCACGATCTCGACAGACGCCGTCCGGGCACATCGCGCTACACTACGCAGCGTCGTGAGCCGGATCAGGTGAAAATCCTCTCCGGTGTGTTCGAGGGCGTTACCACCGGCACCAGCATTGGCCTGTTGATCGAAAATACCGATCAGCGTTCACAGGATTACGGCGCGATTAAGGACGTTTTTCGTCCAGGACACGCCGACTATACCTATGAGCAGAAGTATGGCCTGCGTGACTACCGTGGCGGCGGACGCTCATCCGCACGTGAAACGGCGATGCGCGTTGCGGCCGGAGCGATTGCCAAAAAATATCTGGCGGAAAAATTCGGTGTTGAAATTCGCGGCTGTCTGACGCAGATGGGTGATATTCCGCTGGAGATCAAAGACTGGTCCCAGGTGGAACTTAACCCGTTCTTTTGTCCAGACCCGGATAAACTCGAAGCGCTGGACGAACTGATGCGTGGGCTGAAGAAAGAGGGCGACTCCATCGGGGCGAAGGTGACCGTGGTTGCAAGCGGCGTACCAGCGGGTCTAGGCGAACCTGTATTTGACCGCCTGGATGCTGATATCGCTCACGCGCTGATGAGCATTAACGCCGTTAAAGGTGTTGAGATTGGCGACGGTTTTGACGTTGTTGCACTGCGCGGCAGCCAGAACCGTGATGAAATCACCAAAGAAGGTTTCCAGAGTAATCATGCGGGCGGCATTCTTGGTGGGATCAGCAGTGGGCAACAAATCATTGCTCATATGGCGCTGAAACCGACCTCCAGTATTACCGTTCCAGGGCGCACTATTAATCGCTTTGGTGAAGAAGTCGAAATGATCACCAAAGGTCGTCACGATCCGTGTGTTGGGATCCGCGCCGTGCCAATCGCCGAAGCGATGCTGGCGATCGTGTTGATGGATCACCTGCTGCGTCAGCGGGCGCAAAATGCGGACGTGAAGACCGATATTCCACGCTGGTAAGAGATGAAAAAAACGGCACTTGCGGCGCTGACTCTGTTTGCCAGCACCGCCTGTCTGGCGGCGACGCCCTGGCAGAAAATTACCCATCCGGTTGCAGGCAGCGCGCAGTCTATCGGCGCGTTCTCCAATGGCTGTATTGTTGGCGCAGATACGCTGCCTGTACAGTCAGAACACTATCAGGTGATGCGCACCGATCAGCGCCGTTACTTTGGCCATCCGGATCTGGTGATGTTTATCCAGCGTCTGAGTAATCAGGCCAACAATCTGGGGCTGGGTACGGTGTTAATCGGCGATATGGGCATGCCGGCCGGTGGGCGATTCAATGGCGGTCACGCCAGCCACCAGACGGGACTGGATGTAGATATTTTCCTGCAACTGCCGAAAACCCGCTGGACCCAGTCGCAACTGCTGCGGCCGCAGGCGTTAGATCTGGTCTCACAGGATGGCAAACGTGTCGTGCCGTCACTCTGGAAGCCGGAGATTTTCAGCCTGATCAGGCTGGCGGCAAAAGATAATGAAGTCACGCGTATTTTCGTGAATCCGGCGATTAAGCAGCAACTTTGTCTGGATGCAGGGACCGACAGGGACTGGTTGCGTAAAGTGCGGCCATGGTTCCAGCATCGTGCGCATATGCACGTACGGTTACGTTGTCCTGCCGACAGTCTTGAGTGCGAAGATCAACCGTTACCACCACCGGGTGACGGCTGCGGCGCGGAGCTGCAAAGCTGGTTCGAACCTCCGAAACCTGGAACCACCAAGCCTGAGAAGAAGACACCGCCGCCGTTGCCGCCTTCCTGCCAGGCGCTACTGGACGAGCATGTACTCTAATGGATCATTTTGCCTCTCTGTTTATGGTGTCGCCACTGCTGTTAGGTGTGCTTTTTTTCGTGGCGATGCTGGCAGGTTTTATTGATTCTCTGGCCGGAGGCGGTGGTTTACTCACTATCCCGGCATTGATGGCGGCCGGGATGCCACCCGCGCAAGCGCTGGCCACCAATAAGCTACAGGCCTGTGGAGGATCTATCTCTTCCTCCCTCTATTTTATTCGCCGTGGCGTGGTTAATCTGGCGGATCAGAAGCTCAATATCTTCATGACTTTTATCGGCTCAATGAGCGGCGCGCTGTTGGTTCAGCATGTGCAGTCAGATATTCTGCGCCAGATCCTGCCGGTTCTGGTTATCTGTATTGGCCTTTACTTTCTGTTGATGCCTAAAGTGGGGGAGGAGGACCGACAGCGTCGGTTGCATGGGTTGCCTTTCGCGCTGGTGGCCGGGGGCTGCGTCGGCTTTTACGATGGCTTTTTTGGTCCGGCTGCGGGGTCGTTCTACGCGCTGGCTTTTGTCATGCTGTGCGGCTACAACCTGGCGAAATCGACGGCCCACGCCAAAGTATTAAATGCCACATCGAATATCGGCGGGCTGTTGCTGTTTGCCCTCGGCGGCAAAGTGATTTGGGCGACCGGATTTGTGATGCTCATTGGCCAGTTTATTGGCGCACGGATGGGTTCACGGCTGGTGCTCAGTAAAGGACAAAAACTCATTCGGCCAATGATCGTCATTGTCTCCGCCGTGATGAGCGCCAAGCTACTTTATGATAATCATGGACAGGAGATTCTCCACTGGCTGGGGATGAACTAATGAATAATACCCATCACTACGAACAGTTAATTGAGATTTTTAACGGCTGCTTTGCCGATGAATTTAATACCCGTCTGATTAAAGGCGATGACGAACCGATCTATCTTCCTGCGGATGCGGAATTACCGTATCACCGTATCGTTTTTGCGCATGGCTATTACGCCAGCGCGTTACACGAAATTTCACACTGGTGCATCGCCGGTAAGGCGCGGCGTGAACTGGTCGACTTCGGTTACTGGTACTGTCCGGACGGACGCGACGCGAAGACGCAATGCCAGTTTGAAGATGTGGAAGTGAAGCCACAGGCGTTTGACTGGCTGTTTTGCATGGCGGCGGGCTACCCGTTTAACGTCAGTTGCGACAACCTTGAAGGGGACTTTGAACCGGATCGCGTGGTATTCCAGCGCCGTGTTCATGCTCAGGTGATGGAGTACCTGGAAAAGGGGATCCCTGAACGTCCGGCGCGCTTCATTAACGCGTTACAGAATTATTATCACACGCCTGAACTTAAGGCGGAACAATTCCCGTGGCCCGAAGCGCTCAACTGAAGTCGCTGCCACGTTTACAATGAGGAAAGAAGATGATCGCGGAGTTTGAATCACGCATTCTGGCATTAATCGACGATATGGTAGAGCACGCCAGCGATGATGAGTTGTTTGCCAGTGGCTATTTGCGTGGACACCTGACGCTGGCCGTGGCCGAACTGGACGCTGGCGAGGACCATTCCGCTGAGGCATTGTACGCCAATGTGACCAGCAGCCTGGAAAAAGCCATCAGCGCAGGCGAACTATCGCCGCGTGACCAGGCGTTAGTGAAAGAAATGTGGGACACTCTGTTCCAGAAGGCTACTGCACAATAATTGCGGTAAATTGTGCCGGATGGCGACGCTCTGGTGTCTTATCCGGCCTACCTTGTTGGGGTGTTTGTAGGCCTGATAAGCGTAGCGTCATCAGGCCATGACGAGAGGGCACCCCATCCTTTTATTTCACCGCTTTACCCTTCAATAACTTCCTGACCCACAGACGATTTGGATTTAGCGCCGCCAGCGTGCTGGCATCCATGGGAATCGGTTCATTGCTCATTTGCGAAGCCAGAATTTCTGCACACAGCGGGGCAGTACACAGCCCGCGCGATCCCAGCGCGCCCAGCATAAATAAATCGGAATAAACCGGCGCGCTTACGGCGTGCTCTTTGTCTGCAGCAAGTGTGGTGTACTGGCTGAGCGTGGCGTCATAGTCCGCGACGTTGCCGACCATTGGCATGTGATCGCGCGTGGCGCAGCGCACCCCGCAGCGGGCGGCATTGTCACTAACGTCTACCTCTTTTGCCCACATAGCGTTCGGGAAGCAGTCGATTAAGCGTTGACGGTTTTGTTGCTGATCGTCCTCGCGATACGCTGTCTCTTCACTCCCACGATGATAGCTGGCGCCAATGCAGTGCTGCTGATTTTGCGGGTTGTGCGGCGTGAGGTAGCCGTCATAGCACAGCACCTGACGTAACGCTGAAAGTGCAGGTGTGGTGGGAATATGACTCACCTGACCGCCCACGGAGTACACCGGTAGCGGCTGCGTTTGCTCAAAACCGCTAATGCGATGACCGTTAGCCAGAACGACTGCTGCGTGAGAGGCGGTTTCTCCACTGGAAAACTGCAATTGCCAGCTTGCTGTCTGGCGAATCAGTGAGGTCAGCGTATGTTGGTAGCGGGTGCGTAATCCCAGGGTTGTTGCATAGTCCAGTACCGCGGCGGTTAACTGCGCCGGGTACAGCCATCCTCCGGCCGGATACTGAATCCCGCCGCATCCGGTTTCCACACCTGTTGTTTGTAATACCTGCTGTGCGTCAACCCCGACGGCGAGCGCAGCGGGCAGTTCAAGGGACAGCATCTGGGTGATTTTTTGCTGGCTTTTCTCATCCCATGCGAGTTGCGTCACGCCGCACCAGTCATGCGCGAACTCAACGGGGAGGGCGTCATACAGTCGTCGGGCGAAGGTAAACGCAGTGGGGAAAAAGAGATTAATGGCTGCGTCATGTTTGCTAAGTAGGGGGTAGAGCGCCCCCTGGCGATTACCGGATGCGCCCCCGGCAGGTTTATCGTCGGCGCAATACAGCGTGACCTGCCAGCCGCGGCGCAATAACGCCAGTGACAGCAATGCGCTGGCAATTCCTCCACCAATAATGGCGGCTTCGCGCTTATCTGTTCCCGTACGCGCAAACCATGGCGCCGAGGAGATGAGCGCCTGAGTCTGTTCCATCACGCCACAGAGCATTTCGCGTTTGCGCCCAAAGCCTTTGCATTTTTGCATTGTAAACCCGGCTTCCTGCAACCCCCGACGTACAAAGCCTGCCGATGTAAAGGTTGCCAGCGTCCCGCCGGGACGAGCCAGTCGGGCCATCGCGTTAAACAGCGTTGGCGTCCACATATCCGGGTTTTTTGCCGGTGCGAAACCGTCCAGGAACCAGGCGTCCACCTTTTGATTCAGAGAGTCATCCAGCGTACTGGTCAGTTCGTTTATATCGCCAAACCACAGATCCAGCGTGACGCGCCCATCATCAAGCAGCAGGCGATGACATCCCGCCAGCGGCAGCGGCCATTGTTCTTGCAGTGCCGTGGTCCACGGGGCAAGTTCTGGCCAGTGCTGGTGGGCTAAGGTGAGATCTTCACGCGTCAGCGGATATTTTTCAAAGCTGATGAAATGTAATCTTTCCAGGGTAGCTTCAGGGTGGGTATCGCGAAAATCAGCAAATGCCTGCCAGAGCGTGAGGAAGTTAAGTCCGGTGCCAAACCCGCTTTCTGCCACCACGAAGAGAGGACGTGAATGCGCAGGGAATCGTTGTGCGAGATGGTTACCGCCGAGAAAGACGTAACGTGTCTCTTCCAGCCCGTTATCATTAGAAAAATAGACATCGTCAAAATCTCGGGAAACAGGTGTACCCTCAGCGTTGAATTCAAGGTTGGCAGGTTGTATAGCGTATTGTTTCACGTAAGTTACTCGTCTGACAGGCTGTGTCCCGATCTTAGCGATGAGTGCCTGGCTGCGCAAATTTCCACATAAAATGGCTGATCGGACTTGTTCGGCGTACAAGTGTACGCTATTGTGCCACTCGAAACTTTAAAATAGTGCGACTTACAGAGGTATTGAATGAAACGTGCAGTGATTACTGGCTTGGGCATCGTTTCCAGCATCGGTAATAACCAGCAGGAAGTCCTGGCATCTCTGCGTGAAGGACGTTCAGGGATCACTTTCTCTCAGGAGCTGAAGGACTCCGGCATGCGTAGCCACGTTTGGGGCAACGTAAAACTGGATACCACTGGCCTCATTGACCGCAAAGTAGTGCGCTTCATGAGCGACGCATCCATCTATGCATTCCTATCAATGGAGCAGGCAGTGGCTGATTCCGGCCTTGCTGCAGAAGATTACCAGAACAACCCGCGCGTTGGCCTGATTGCAGGTTCCGGCGGCGGCTCCCCACGTTTTCAGGTGTTCGGCGCTGACGCAATGCGTAGCCCACGTGGTCTGAAAGCGGTTGGCCCGTATGTGGTCACCAAAGCGATGGCGTCCGGCGTTTCTGCCTGCCTCGCAACTCCGTTCAAAATCCACGGCGTAAACTACTCCATCAGTTCTGCCTGTGCGACATCTGCGCACTGCATCGGCAACGCGGTAGAACAAATTCAGCTGGGCAAACAGGACATCGTTTTTGCTGGCGGCGGCGAAGAGCTGTGCTGGGAAATGGCGTGTGAATTCGATGCAATGGGCGCGCTGTCTACCAAATACAACGACGATCCGTCAAAAGCTTCCCGTACCTATGACGCAAACCGCGACGGTTTCGTTATTGCTGGCGGCGGCGGTATGGTCGTGGTTGAAGAACTGGAGCACGCTCTGGCACGTGGCGCGCACATCTATGCGGAAATCGTCGGTTACGGCGCAACGTCCGATGGCGCAGACATGGTTGCTCCGTCTGGCGAAGGCGCAGTACGTTGCATGCAGATGGCGATGCACGGTGTAGACACGCCGATCGACTACCTGAACTCTCACGGTACCTCGACTCCGGTTGGTGACGTGAAAGAACTGGGCGCAATCCGCGAAGTGTTTGGCAACAACAGCCCGGCAATCTCCGCAACCAAAGCGATGACCGGTCACTCACTGGGCGCGGCTGGCGTGCAGGAAGCTATCTACTCTCTGCTGATGCTGGAACATGGCTTTATCGCGCCAAGCATCAACATTGAAGAGCTGGATGAGCAGGCGGCAGGTCTGAACATCGTGACCAAACCGACCGAGCAGGCGCTGACCACCGTGATGTCCAACAGCTTCGGCTTTGGCGGCACCAACGCTACGCTGGTTATGCGTAAGCTGAAGGCGTAAGTCTCAGATTGAATACGAATAAAGGGAGCCAACAGGCTCCCTTTTTACCGTGTTTACTTCGGCATTTTTTCGTATTCCGGCGCGATCTCAGCGGACCATGCTCTGGCTCGCGTAATCTCTCCGGCACTGTAAATGGGCTGCTCGTAATGACGACCCGCGTCCCGGACACGATAAATTTTCCACCGTCCTTCCTCCCAACGGGTATATACCTCCAGTTGAATAGGGGCTGACTCAGTGCCTAACTGCAGGTTCAGTTTTTCACCGCCGAGGAATGGCTGCGCCTGTCCAACCCGCAACAGCGGGATCCATGCCGGTGCGTAATCCTGCACATACATAAAGTAGTCCGCTTGCACGATCTCCTGCTCATAAAGCGTATCAATTAGCGCCAGACGCCCGATAACCTCTTTGGCGACATAGCGTTGCAGTAATGCTGATGTTTCGCGGGGCGCATCCGGATCCTGAGTGTAGTTCTTCATCCACGAAAGATAGAACTGTTTCACATCCTGCGTGCTGTCACGGTGAGAAGGGGTACAGCCACAAATCAGCAGGATGAGAACAATCAGTGGAAAGGCTTTCATTACTTCTTCCTGTAAATGGTGTATGACGGCTTTGCGGTCCGATAACCCGGACCGGCCCACATGTCTCGCTGTTTGAAGTCGGAATACCAGTCATGACCGTCATATATCGCCATGTGACCGCTCGGGTTTCCATTAGCATAAGGTTGAATGATGATGACATCCCCTTCGCGCGGCTCTTCAAGCGCGCCAATGGCGCTGAAACCGGCGTTTTTCAGCATCGGACCATAATCTTTGGCATGGTAAGTGCGCCCAAGAGTAACGCCGCCTGCCTGAACAGCTTTGCGGGTATATTCCGCACAGCGCCCTTGTGAATGTGAACTCGCGTGCGATTTGGCGTAATTGACCGCCACCTTTTTATCCCAACTCATAACGACTCCTGTTAATAACATACGTAATAGCAATTACGTGATGCTTTAACAGTATTTACGCAATTGGAAATGGCAAATAGTGCTATTAATATTCTCAATATATTAAGCTGGGATATTTATTAATTTATATGCTCGATAAATTACGAGTGATCTATTTAATATTCAGTATTACTTGTTTTATCCTCTGGCTGCTGGCGTGGATAGCGTGACGGCCAAATCACGTCTGGCGAGGTTTCGAGCGCCTGCGCAATGATCTGCTCCGCTCTGGGCCAGCTTCGGGTAAATACATTGCGCAGTGAATCGGGCGATAATCCAGCCGCACGAGAAAGATCTCTGAGCGTGATTCCTTTTTTTTCCAGTGCACTTTTAATATCTGCACGATGCCAGTCTTGGCTTTTGTGTTCCATTCTGTAATCCTAAGGAAATGTGTTATCGGCGCCGATATTTTTCAGGGTATAAACCAGAGAAACAAAAGAATGTAACTTTCTTTTTGGTCACTGGAATATTGCCAGAATAAAACTGAAATTTCGCGTAAAAGAAAAAATATTTTTTATTCCACAGGCAGAAAGGAAAGAAACTAATGGCAAAAGAGTGGTTCACGGTAAAGGAATGTCTTGAATTGCCGGGGTTTCCAGGAAGCGCGCCTGCGGTTCGTTCCCGTTTAAACATGTACAGTGAAGGCAAAGAGGGCGTGAAGCGCAAACGTGTTAAATCAAAGGCTGAGGAGTTTCATATCTCCATTTTCCCTTTGTATCTCCGTCCTTACCTGAAAGAAACTGAAAAGGTGCTGGCCTTAGAGAGCCGTTGCGTACAGGAAGCGGAACCGAAAGAGATCTGGGATATGATGTTCAGACTGCTGACGCCGGGGCAGCGCAAGCAGGTGACCGGACTGTTTGGCACAAAAGGAATTGATGCTGTATTTCCTTTTTTATTCGACGAAAAGTCGTCTTTACCGTGAACCAACCTGGTGAGATTTCAGGGTTGACAAATTTAGTGGCTCACAGGCAGACTTCGCACTCAACATTATCTATCTGATAATGCGTAAGCGTTTAACGTTATCCAACGCACCTTAATCCTGAAAGTCAGGTAGAGGGGGCGTGGACATTCCTCGCCTTACTCTGCATTTTGGAGTAACGCATGACAGCTGTAACCCAACAAGAAAAAACACCTTCGGCGAACTTTTCGCTGTTTCGTATCGCTTTTGCAGTTTTCCTGACCTATATGACGGTCGGTCTACCTTTGCCCGTTATTCCTCTGTTTGTGCATCAGGAGCTGGGCTATGGCAACACCATGGTTGGTATCGCCGTAGGCGTACAGTTTCTGGCAACGGTATTAACGCGCGGCTACGCCGGGCGCTTAGCCGATCAATATGGCGCCAAACGTTCGGCGCTACAGGGGATGTTTGCCTGTGGGTTGGCGGGCGCGGCGTGGCTGTTAGCCGCGCTATTGCCTGTTTCTGTCCCCGTAAAATTTGCATTGTTAATCGTCGGGCGTTTGATCCTCGGTTTTGGCGAAAGCCAACTGCTCACCGGAACGCTGACCTGGGGGCTTGGGCTGGTCGGTCCAACACGCTCGGGTAAGGTGATGTCGTGGAACGGGATGGCGATTTACGGTGCGCTGGCCGCCGGTGCACCGCTGGGCTTGCTGATCCATAGCCACTTTGGCTTTGCGGCGCTGGCGGGAACGACAATGGTATTACCGCTGCTGGCATGGGCATTCAACGGCACCGTTCGCAAAGTGCCTGCTCATGCAGGAGAACGCCCTTCGTTATGGAGCGTGGTAGGGTTTATCTGGAAACCGGGCCTGGGCCTGGCGCTGCAGGGCGTTGGCTTTGCGGTGATCGGTACGTTTATTTCACTCTATTTTGTCAGCAACGGCTGGACGATGGCGGGGTTCACCCTGACCGCGTTTGGCGGGGCGTTTGTGCTGATGCGCATTCTGTTTGGCTGGATGCCGGATCGGTTCGGAGGCGTGAAGGTAGCCGTTGTCTCCTTACTGGTTGAAACCGCGGGGCTGATTCTGCTGTGGCAGGCCCCATCAGCATGGATTGCGCTGCTCGGGGCGGCACTAACCGGGGCAGGGTGTTCGCTTATCTTCCCGGCATTGGGCGTAGAGGTTGTGAAGCGAGTGCCCGCGCAGGTTCGCGGTACGGCGCTGGGCGGTTACGCCGCGTTTCAGGATATCTCCTACGGCATAAGCGGCCCGGTCGCCGGGGTGCTGGCCACCGCGTACGGTTATCCCTCTGTATTCCTTGCCGGAGCGATATCCGCCGTGGTGGGGATTGTCGTGACGCTGCTTACGCTGCGCAAAGGTTAAGCAACCAGCCAGAAAATGGCTAATGCGATCATTAACGCGACAAACAGCAGTCCCGGTCGTGCCGACAGAGATTTAACCGTTTCAATCATCGGCGCGAACGGGCTGTAAATAGGTTGAAGATGGCGCGGATCGTTTAGCTCGCGTTCCCGTTCAACGCGGCGCAGGAAGATTTGATTCAGCAAGTCCTGCACCTGCACCGTGGTCAGAATCGTTTGTGGTTGGATCTGATACGTCTGCTGCGCATACTCTTTTATTGCCGTCAGCTCATTCGGCTCTAATGGTAGCTTCAACGCAGCCTGGAGCGTTTGTAACGTCGGGGCACTTTGCAGGCTGAGCGTCTGGCGCGCCTGCAGCCAGGTGACCAGATGAGTAAACTGTTTGGCGGGGATCAGCTCACCGCTTTTTACGCCAGACAGCTCTAACATTGACTGCCAGATCATCTTACCTGACTCTCCCGTGGCCGCCGCCAGTTTGGTAACCAACTGGTTCAGCGTATTGTGCTCTGCGGGTAATAACGGACGATCGGTGGCCGGGCGCTGTTGCGGTTGCGGTATAGAAAGCTGCCCTTGTTGCAGCAGCGTGAGCACGTTCTTCAACTGCTCAGGCGTGAGCTGGCTGAGCGCCGTTTGCCCATACTGCTGACGGATAAAATCACTTACCGCCTGGCGGTTATTTCCCTGACTCAGTAATTCAGTGAGTTGTGAGAGAACCTGACGATTAGCATGATTTTGCTGAGCAACACCCAGCCGCTGATTCAGGTTTTGCTCCGCGGCAGGAAAGTGACGTGATTGCAGCGGCGTATCACTTTTGACGCCCAGATCGTGCTTCATTCCGGCCCACACCTCGGCGCTTTGCTGTTGGGTGAGTGAAATCAGACGGGTAATCAGTCGTTCCAGCACGGTACGTTGTTGTGTGGATAACGGTTGTTCACCCGCAGCAGAAGGGGCATTTTGGCCTTCGCCGGGAGGGCGTGCGGGTGTACCTGAAATGGGCTGCATCATCTCTGTTCCTTAAATCTGTGCTGACCAGGTCTCGCAGTATGCCTGGCGGCGAGATTATGGCACACTTGCCCGGTTAACTCTCGTTCTCAAACAGGTGCGAAAGACGTGAAAATCCTCGTTGATGAAAATATGCCCTATGCCCGCGAACTGTTCAGTCGTTTGGGGGAGGTCAAAGCGGTTCCCGGTCGCCCGATTCCCGTTGCCGAACTGGATGATGCGGATGCCTTAATGGTGCGCTCGGTGACGAAAGTAAATGAATCACTGCTTAGCGGAAAACCGGTTCAATTTGTCGGCACGGCAACCGCAGGCACGGACCATGTGGATGAAGCCTGGCTTGCGCAGTCGAAGATCGGCTTTTCCGCAGCGCCCGGCTGTAACGCGATTGCGGTCGTAGAATATGTTTTTTCAGCGTTGCTGATGCTGGCGGAGCGCGACGGGTTTGCGTTACGCGATCGTACTGTAGGCATCGTAGGCGTGGGCAATGTGGGCGGACGTTTGCAGGCACGTCTGGAAGCACTGGGGATCCGCACGCTGCTGTGCGATCCGCCGCGAGCCGATCGCGGTGACGAGGGAGATTTCCGCTCGCTGGACGAACTGGTAGAGCAAGCCGATGTGTTGACTTTCCATACGCCGTTGTTTAAAGACGGACCGTACAAAACGCTGCACCTGGCAGATGATGCGCTGATTAGCCGGCTGAAGCCGGGCACCATTGTGATCAACGCCTGCCGCGGGCCGGTCATCGACAATACGGCATTGCTGAACCGATTGAATGCCGGGCAGTCGCTGAGCGTCGTGCTGGATGTCTGGGAAGGGGAGCCGGATCTCAATGTGGCATTGCTGGAGAAAGCCGATATCGGCACGGCGCACATTGCCGGGTATACCCTGGAAGGAAAAGCGCGCGGCACCACGCAGGTCTTTGAGGCTTTTAGCAAGTTTATTGGTCGCGAACAACACGTTGCGCTCAATACCCTGTTACCTGCGCCGGAATTTGGTCGTATCACACTGCATGGCCCGTTAGATCAGCCAACGCTGAAAAGGCTGGTGCATTTAGTGTATGATGTGCGCCGCGATGATGCGCCGCTGCGTAAAGTCGCTGGAATTCCGGGTGAGTTTGATAAGCTGCGTAAAAATTATCTTGAGCGCCGTGAATGGTCGTCTTTATACGTGATTTGTGACGACGCAACGGCTGCTACCTTGCTGTGTAAGCTGGGTTTTAACGCTGTTTATCACCCGGCACATTAATGTCTTCTTAATGCTCCCTGTCGAATAATGCGACAGGGACGCTTACGTATTTCTGGAGTAAATCACCATGTCTGAAGGCTGGAATATTGCCATTCTGGGCGCAACGGGCGCCGTAGGCGAAGCCCTGCTCGATACGCTGGCTGAACGCCAGTTCCCGGTCGGTGAAATTTATGCGCTGGCGCGTAATGAAAGCGCGGGTGAGCATCTGCGTTTTAACGGTAAATCGGTCCTTGTTCAGGACGTTGTAGACTTTGACTGGACGCAGGCGCAACTGGCATTTTTTGTTGCGGGCGCTGAAGCCACCGCCGCATGGGTGGAAGAAGCGACCAATGCCGGTTGCCTGGTTATCGACAGCAGTGGCCTGTTCGCGCTTGAGCCGGACGTTCCGCTGGTGGTTCCGGACGTTAACCCGTTCGTACTGGCGGATTACCGCAACCGTAATGTGATTGCGGTCCCTTCCAGCCTGACCAGCCAACTGCTGTCTGCGCTGAAGCCGCTAATTGATGACGGCGGGCTGTCACGTATTACGGTGACCAATATTATTTCTGCTTCCGCTCACGGTAAAAAAGCCGTAGATGCGCTTGCCGGACAGAGCGCGAAACTACTGAACGGCATCCCGATTGACGATGACGATTTCTTTGGCCGTCAGCTGGCGTTCAACATGCTGCCGCTGCTGCCGGATCGCGAAGGTAGCGTGCGCGAAGAGCGCCGTATCGTCGATGAAGTGCGCAAAATTATGCAGGACGACGGGCTGCTTATTTCCGCCAGCATCGTGCAGTCGCCGGTATTTTATGGCCACGCACAGATGGTGAATTTTGAAGCTCTGCGTCCGTTGGCGGCGGAAGAAGCACGCGATGCGTTTTCACGCGGTGAGGACGTAGTGTTGTCAGAAGAGACCTATATCCCGACGCAGGTTGGCGATGCGTCAGGTACTCCGCACCTTTCAGTTGGCTGTGTGCATAACGATTATGGGATGCCGGAACAGGTTCAGTTCTGGTCTGTGGCAGACAACGTACGCTTTGGCGGTGCGTTGATGGCGGTGAAAATTGCGGAAAAACTGGTGCAGGAGTACCTGTACTAATGTCTGACCTGCAACAGCCGTCAACCCATAAAATTGCGCTGGGCATTGAGTATGACGGCAGCAAATATTATGGCTGGCAGCGCCAGAACGAAGTGCGTAGCGTTCAGGAAAAACTGGAAAAAGCGCTCTCTCAGGTGGCGAATAAACGCATCACTGTCTTTTGTGCGGGACGCACGGATGCGGGCGTTCATGGCACAGGGCAGGTCGTGCACTTTGAAACGACTGCCCAGCGTAAAGATGCAGCCTGGACACTGGGGGTAAATGCGAATTTACCTGGTGACATTGCTGTGCGCTGGGTGAAAGCTGTACCCGATGATTTCCATGCCCGATTTAGCGCTACGGCTCGCCGTTATCGCTACATCATCTACAATCATCGGTTGCGCCCTGCGGTTTTAGGTAAAGGGGTAACCCATTACTATGAACCGCTGGACGCTGAGCGTATGCATCGTGCGGCCCAGTGTTTGATTGGCGAAAATGATTTTACTTCGTTTCGGGCGGTGCAGTGTCAGTCGCGCACACCGTGGCGTAACGTGATGCACATTAACGTTGAACGTTTTGGTGCATATGTGGTGGTGGATATTAAAGCGAATGCCTTTGTACATCATATGGTCAGGAATATTGTCGGCAGCCTGATGGAAGTAGGTGCCAACAACCAGCCGGAGAGCTGGATAGCAGAACTGCTAGCGGCGAAGGACAGAACGCTGGCAGCGGCAACGGCGAAAGCGGAAGGATTGTATCTGGTTGCAGTAGATTACCCGGAACGGTTCGACCTGCCAAAACCGCCTATGGGCCCGCTATTTCTGGCGGACTAATTTGAGTCGTATAAAGGCAAAACTATGGACCTGATTTACTTTCTTATCGATTTTATCCTGCACATTGATGTGCATCTGGCGGAGCTGGTTGCGGAATACGGTATCTGGGTATACGCGATTCTGTTTCTGATCCTGTTCTGCGAAACCGGGCTGGTGGTGACGCCGTTCCTGCCGGGAGACTCGCTGCTGTTTGTCGCTGGCGCGCTTTCTGCGCTGCCAACTAACGATCTCAATGTTCATCTGATGGTGATGTTGATGATTGTGGCGGCGATTATCGGCGATGCGGTGAACTACACGATTGGCCGTTTGTTCGGTGAAAAACTCTTCAGTAACCCGAACTCTAAAATTTTCCGTCGCAGTTACCTGGATAAAACCCATGCGTTCTACGAGCGTCATGGCGGCAAAACGATTATCCTCGCGCGTTTCGTACCTATTGTGCGTACATTTGCACCGTTTGTTGCCGGTATGGGGCACATGTCCTACCGTCATTTTGCGATGTATAACGTCGCAGGCGCGCTGCTGTGGGTATTGCTGTTCACCTATGCAGGCTATCTGTTCGGCGATCTGCCGATCGTTCAGGAAAACCTGAAATTACTGATTGTGGCGATCATCGTCCTTTCCGTATTGCCGGGCATAATTGAAGTGATTCGCCATAAACGCGCTGCGTCACGGGCTGCAAAATAGAAAGTAACTCAGCGGTTCGACCACTTTTTTATCCAAAGTTTCGGGCTGTTATGTTTTAATGTGCAACATTCATGGTCTGTTAGGGGCAAAAATGGCATTATGCGCCCCTTATAACAAAGCTGACTAGGGTTCAGGCAGAAAGGTCACCAATGAGCTGGATTGAACGAATTAAAAGCAACATTACTCCCACCCGCAAGGCAAGCATTCCTGAAGGGGTGTGGACCAAGTGTGATAGCTGCGGTCAGGTTTTATACCGTGCTGAGCTGGAACGTAATCTTGAGGTCTGTCCGAAGTGTGACCATCATATGCGCATGTCGGCGCGCAATCGCCTGCATAGCCTGTTAGATGAAGGTTCTCTTGTGGAACTGGGTAGCGAGCTTGAGCCGAAAGATGTGCTGAAGTTTCGTGACTCCAAAAAGTACAAAGACAGACTGGCTTCTGCGCAGAAAGAAACTGGCGAGAAAGATGCGCTGGTGGTAATGAAAGGCACGCTGCACGGTATGCCGGTCGTTGCTGCTGCATTCGAGTTCGCGTTTATGGGCGGCTCCATGGGCTCTGTGGTCGGCGCGCGTTTTGTCCGTGCCGTTGAGCAGGCGCTGGAAGATAACTGTCCGCTGATCTGCTTCTCCGCTTCTGGCGGGGCGCGTATGCAGGAAGCGCTGATGTCTCTGATGCAGATGGCGAAAACCTCTGCTGCGCTGGCGAAAATGCAGGAACGCGGTTTACCGTATATTTCTGTACTGACCGACCCAACAATGGGCGGTGTTTCTGCTAGCTTCGCGATGCTGGGCGATCTCAATATTGCAGAACCGAAAGCACTGATCGGCTTTGCTGGTCCGCGTGTTATCGAGCAAACCGTACGTGAGAAACTGCCGCCGGGATTCCAGCGTAGCGAGTTCCTGATTGAAAAAGGCGCTATCGATATGATCGTCCGCCGTCCGGAAATGCGCCTGAAACTGGCAAGCATTCTGGCGAAGCTGATGAATCTTCCTACGCCGAATCCGGATGAGCCGCGTGAAGGCGAGGTGGTACCTCCGGTTCCCGATCAGGAATCAGAGGCCTGATAGTTTACTCTATGGGTTTCGGGTTGCAGGCAGGCGATAAGAGAGTTGATCCCGATGAGCTTACACAGGTAAGTGATTCGGGTGAGCGAGCACAGCCAACGCATCTGCAATGTGAAAAACAACGTGTAAAAAAGGGCAGGCCGGTTGGTGCTGCCCTTTTGCTTTTCTCAACGTAAAGAATCTACAGCCATCATGGACAATAAACGTATTCCTCAAGCCGCGTCGCCCCTGGCATCGTGGCTTTCTTATCTGGAAAACCTGCACAGTAAAACCATCGATCTCGGCCTGGAACGCGTAAGTCAGGTGGCGCGCAAACTGGGTGTGTTGAAACCCGCGCCATTTGTTTTTACGGTGGCGGGAACCAACGGGAAAGGCACAACCTGCCGTACGCTGGAATCTGTGCTGACCGAAGCAGGTTATAAAGTTGGCGTTTACAGTTCGCCGCATCTGGTGCGCTACACGGAACGCGTACGCGTGCAGGGGCGTGAACTGCCGGAATCAGCGCATACCGCCTCGTTTGCTGAGATTGAAGACGCGCGTGGCGACATTTCCCTGACTTACTTTGAATACGGCACGTTATCGGCGCTCTGGCTGTTTAAACAGGCCCAACTGGATGTCGTCATTCTGGAAGTTGGGTTAGGCGGTCGCCTTGACGCGACCAATATCGTGGATGCCGATGTTGCGGTGGTCACCAGCATTGCGCTTGACCATACTGACTGGCTGGGCCCGGATCGCGAAAGCATTGGTCGTGAGAAGGCAGGAATTTTCCGTGCAGAGAAACCGGCTATCGTTGGCGAGCCGGAAATGCCTTACACCATTGCCGATGTTGCGCAAGAGAGCGGGGCGATTTTGCAACGCTGCGGCGTGGACTGGCGCTATGCGGTCACGGAGAACGACTGGTCCTTTACGGACAGTCACGGCACGTTGGCGCACCTGCCGTTGCCGCAGGTCCCACAACCTAACGCCGCGACCGCACTGGCAGCACTGCGCGCAAGCGGGCTTAACGTCAGCGAGCAGGCCATTCGTGACGGTATTGAACAGGCGATTTTACCGGGGCGCTTCCAGATTGTGAGCGAGTCGCCGCGGGTGATTTTTGATGTTGCCCATAACCCGCATGCGGCGGAGTATCTGACCGGCCGTCTGAAAAAATTAGTGAAAAGCGGGCGTGTACTTGCGGTTATCGGTATGCTACATGATAAAGATATTGCCGGTACGTTAGCCTGGTTAAAAAGCGTGGTTGACGCCTGGTACTGTGCGCCCCTGGAAGGGCCGCGTGGTGCTACTGCAGAACAACTGCTGGAGCATCTGGGCAAAGGCTACGCCTATGACAGCGTGGCGCAGGCATGGTCTGCGGCGCTAGCTGAGGCGAAGCCAGACGATACCGTGTTGGTGTGTGGATCGTTTCACACTGTCGCACATGTCATGGAAGTGATAGACGTGGGGAGAAGCGGTGGCGAGTAAGTTTCAGAATCGATTAGTTGGCACAATTGTGCTGGTCGCGCTGGGGGTGATTGTGCTCCCCGGGCTGCTTGACGGGCAGAAAAAGCATTATCAGGATGAGTTTGCGGCGATCCCGCTGGTGCCGAAACCCGGCGATCGCGATGAACCAGACATGATGCCTGCAGCAACGCAGGCGCTGCCGACGCAGCCACCGGAAGGGGCGGCTGAAGAGGTGCGCGCGGGTGATGCTGCCGCGCCATCGTTGGATCCGTCACGTTTGACGACGGCAAACAGCGCGGAGTTAGATCCTGTCCCCGCGCCTGTAGAACAGCCGAAACCCAAACCGAAGCCGCAGCCGGTTGCCGTCGCTCCGACGCCAGCACCGGCTCCAGCGCCGAAACCGGCCGCGGTGGAACCGCCAGCTCCAACCGGTAAAGCGTACGTTGTACAGCTCGGCGCGCTGAAAAATGCGGATAAGGTCAATGAGATCGTGGGTAAACTTCGTGGCGCGGGCTTCCGGGTATATACTTCCCCGTCAACGCCGGTGCAGGGTAAAATAACCCGTATTCTCGTAGGACCTGACGCCTCCAAAGATAAGCTGAAGAACTCGCTGGGCGAGCTGCAGAAGATCTCCGGTCTGAGTGGCGTAGTGATGGGGTACACCCCTAATTAAGGGATTGCGCTGTTCACGGCGTTGCTCTTAATTCAGGCCGGATAGGGTGTTTTTACCGCTATCCGGCAGTGCCCGAAGAGGCATAAAACGGTATGGCGTTGAAGATTTTTTCAGCGCCATTTTTATTTACGCGTGGAAAGGAAATCCCTACGCAAACGTTTTCTTTTTCTGTTAGAATGCGCCCCGAACAGGACGACAGGGCGTTAAATCGTGGGACACTTATGGTCTGGATTGATTACGCCATTATCGCGGTGATTGGTTTTTCCTGTCTGGTTAGCCTGATCCGTGGCTTTGTTCGTGAAGCATTATCGTTGGTGACTTGGGGTTGTGCTTTCTTTGTCGCCAGCCATTACTACACTTACCTGTCTGTCTGGTTTACGGGCTTTGAAGACGAACTCGTTCGAAATGGGATTGCTATCGCGATACTGTTTATCGCGACACTTATCGTCGGCGCTATCGTTAACTTTGTGATAGGCCAACTGGTAGAGAAAACAGGCCTGTCGGGTACCGACAGGGTGTTGGGGATCTGCTTTGGTGCTCTGCGAGGAGCGCTGATCGTCGCCGCCATACTGTTCTTTCTCGATACCTTTACAGGTCTGTCGAAAAGTGAAGACTGGAGCAAGTCGCAGCTGATCCCGCAGTTCAGTTTCATCATCAGATGGTTCTTTGACTATCTGCAAAGCTCGTCAAGTTTCTTGCCCAAAGTATAAACTTTGGGTTGTTGCTGAACGAGGAAAAGACGTATGTGCGGTATTGTCGGTATCGCCGGTGTTATGCCGGTAAACCAGTCGATTTATGACGCGTTAACGGTGCTCCAGCATCGTGGTCAGGATGCCGCAGGCATCATCACCATTGATGCCAACAACTGCTTCCGCTTGCGTAAAGCAAACGGAATGGTGAGCGATATTTTTGAAGCGCGCCATATGCAGCGTTTGCAGGGCAATATGGGCATCGGTCATGTGCGTTACCCAACGGCTGGCAGCTCCAGCGCCTCCGAAGCTCAACCTTTTTACGTCAACTCACCGTATGGCATCACGCTTGCCCATAATGGCAACCTGACCAATGCGCATGAGCTGCGTAAAAAGCTGTTTGAAGAAAAGCGCCGCCACATCAATACCACTTCAGACTCTGAAATTTTGCTGAATATTTTCGCCAGCGAGCTGGATAACTTCCGCCATTATCCGCTGGAAGCCGATAATATTTTTGCTGCTATTGCGGCAACCAACCGCCAGATCCGCGGCGCCTATGCCTGCGTGGCGATGATTATTGGCCACGGTATGGTTGCCTTCCGCGATCCTAACGGTATCCGTCCGCTGGTACTGGGTAAACGCGATATCGGGGATGGTCGTACCGAGTATATGGTGGCCTCCGAGAGCGTGGCGCTGGATACGCTGGGCTTTGAATTCCTGCGCGATGTGGCACCTGGCGAAGCGGTGTATATCACCGAAAAAGGTCAGCTGTTTACTCGCCAGTGTGCCGATAACCCGGTCAGCAATCCGTGCCTGTTTGAATACGTTTACTTCGCTCGTCCTGACTCCTTTATCGACAAGATTTCCGTCTACAGCGCCCGTGTAAATATGGGTACCAAGCTTGGCGAAAAAATTGCTCGTGAGTGGGAAGATCTGGACATTGACGTGGTGATCCCGATTCCGGAAACCTCCTGCGATATCGCGCTGGAAATTGCCCGTATTCTCGGTAAGCCGTACCGTCAGGGTTTTGTGAAAAACCGCTACGTGGGTCGTACCTTTATCATGCCCGGTCAGCAGCTGCGCCGTAAATCCGTGCGCCGTAAGCTGAACGCCAACCGTGCGGAATTCCGTGATAAAAACGTGCTGCTGGTGGATGACTCCATCGTGCGCGGTACCACCTCGGAACAGATTATCGAGATGGCGCGTGAAGCCGGAGCGAAGAAAGTGTATCTGGCCTCTGCGGCCCCGGAAATTCGCTTCCCGAACGTTTATGGTATCGATATGCCTACGGCGACGGAGCTGATTGCTCATGGTCGCGAAGTGGACGAGATTCGCCAGATAATCGGTGCAGACGGTCTTATCTTCCAGGATCTGAACGATCTGATTGAAGCGGTCCGCGCTGAGAACCCGGATATTCAGCAGTTTGAATGTTCAGTGTTTAACGGTGTGTACGTCACCAAAGACGTCGACCAGCAATATCTCGATTTCCTTGACTCCCTGCGTAATGACGATGCCAAAGCAATTTTGCGTCAGAACGAAGCGGAAAACCTCGAGATGCATAACGAAGGGTAATGTTCTGTTGCAGGTCAGGACACATAGAGTGGACTGACTTGCAACTGCGCATAAAAACCTGCAAAGTCAGCCCTGAAGCAAGTAAGGGCGAAAAAATGAAACGACTCATTGTAGGGATTAGCGGTGCCAGTGGCGCGATTTATGGTGTGCGCCTGCTGCAGGTTTTGCGTGACGTTACTGATGTGGAAACCCATCTGGTGATGAGTGCTGCTGCCCGACAGACGCTGGCGCTGGAAACAGACCTCTCTGTACGCGACGTGCAGGCACTGGCGAATGTAAATCACGATACGCGCGATATCGCCGCCTGTATCTCTTCCGGCTCTTTTCAGACCGCCGGAATGGTAATATTACCTTGTTCAATCAAAACGCTTTCAGGCATCGTCCACAGTTACACCGATGGGCTGCTTACCCGTGCGGCAGACGTGGTGTTGAAAGAACGCCGCCCGCTGGTGCTGTGCGTGCGTGAAACGCCCCTGCATCTGGGGCATCTGCGACTGATGACGCAGGCGGCAGAAATTGGCGCGGTGATTATGCCGCCAGTCCCGGCATTCTATCATCGCCCGCAAACGCTAGATGATGTGATTAATCAAACGGTTAACCGTGTACTCGACCAGTTTGATATCTCCCTTCCACAGGATCTGTTCACCCGCTGGCAAGGGGCGTAAAACCGTTCCATCAGCGTGCAAAGAAACATCCATTGCCCTGTTTCAGGGCAATTTTGTAACCGCGATCATATCCTCAACATTTAATTCGTTAAAACTCAACGAAACGCTGCGGTTCAACCGTCAGACCTGCTATCTTCAAAATCAGGACATTATTGCAACGTTTTATTAACATATTTAACGTCGAATATCCTCATCGACGCGAAAATGGCATAAGACCTGCATGAAAAAGTCTGCAAACACACAACACAACGTAAAACATAATAAAATTACGCCACTTGAGGGTTATGTATGAAGAAGACGGTTCTTGCTTTGTCTTTGCTGGTAGGACTCTCCGCCACCGCGGCCAGCTACGCAGCACTTCCGCAGACGGTTCGTATTGGTACAGATACAACGTACGCACCTTTTTCCTCTAAAGATGCCAAAGGCGACTTTGTCGGCTTTGATATCGATCTGGGAAATGAGATGTGTAAGCGCATGCAGATTAAATGTACCTGGGTAGCCAGCGACTTTGACGCGCTGATCCCGTCGCTGAAAGCGAAAAAAATTGATGCCATCATCTCCTCGCTTTCAATCACTGAGAAGCGTCAGCAAGAGATTGCGTTCTCAGACAAACTTTACGCAGCAGACTCACGTCTGATCGCCGCGAAAGGTTCCCCAATTCAACCAACTCTGGATTCCCTCAAAGGTAAACATGTTGGCGTACTGCAAGGCTCGACTCAGGAAGCCTATGCTAATGACAACTGGCGCAGCAAAGGCGTAGATGTGGTGGCCTATGCGAACCAGGACCTCATCTATTCTGACCTGACAGCGGGGCGTCTGGACGCGGCGTTGCAGGATGAAGTCGCGGCCAGCGAAGGTTTCCTGAAGCAGCCTGCCGGTAAGGACTACGCTTTTGCTGGTCCGTCGGTGAAAGATAAAAAATACTTTGGTGACGGCACCGGGATTGGCTTGCGCAAAGATGATGCAGAGCTGAAAGCTGCTTTCGATAAAGCGCTGGGCGAACTGCGCAAAGACGGCACCTACGACAAAATGGCGAGCAAGTATTTTAACTTCAATGTCTACGGCGATTAATACGCCGCAGCGGGGAATGGACTGCACCATTGCGGGTAACCATTACGGTGCATAATAAATTCAGTGCTCTGTTTTAGTGCTTTTGTCGCTGTCTTAATAAGCATGAGTGCATACTTAAGCGCTTTTCATGCAAATAAATACCGTCGACAGGGTAGAATGCTTTGCCTTGTCGGCCCGATTAATGGCACGATAACTGCACCTGGTCCTGTAAAGATCCCCTATAAAAGACAGTCTGTTGAGGATAGTTATGAAAAAACTGGTGTTGTCTCTTTCTCTGGTCCTGGCTTTCTCCAGTGCTACCGCAGCATTTGCAGCCATTCCGCAAAAAATTCGTATCGGTACCGATCCTACTTATGCGCCGTTCGAATCGAAAAATGCACAGGGTGAATTAGTCGGTTTTGATATCGATCTGGCTAAAGAGCTGTGCAAACGTATCAATACACAATGTACCTTCGTGGAAAACCCGCTGGACGCGCTTATCCCTTCGTTAAAAGCGAAGAAAATCGATGCGATTATGTCCTCGCTTTCCATCACTGAAAAACGTCAGCAGGAAATCGCCTTTACCGACAAGCTTTATGCAGCCGACTCGCGTCTGGTTGTCGCTAAAGATTCTGCTATTCAGCCGACCATTGAGTCGCTGAAAGGTAAACGTGTTGGCGTGCTGCAGGGCACGACTCAGGAAACCTTCGGCAACGAGCACTGGGCGCCAAAAGGCATTGAAATTGTCTCTTATCAGGGGCAAGACAATATCTATTCTGACCTGACTGCCGGGCGTATTGATGCTGCTTTCCAGGATGAAGTCGCCGCCAGCGAAGGCTTCCTGAAACAGCCGGTCGGTAAAGATTACAAATTCGGCGGCCCATCTGTAAAAGATGAGAAGTTATTCGGTGTGGGTACCGGTATGGGGCTGCGCAAAGATGATAACGAACTGCGCGAAGCACTGAACAAAGCCTTTGCCGAGATGCGAGCTGACGGTACTTACGAGAAGCTGGCGAAAAAGTACTTCGATTTTGATGTTTATGGCGGTTAATCACCGCAGGTGCTGATAAAGCCCGTAGATTTTTGACGTGTTGAATTTATGCCTGATGGCGCTGCGCGTATCCGGTCTACAGCAATTTTGTAGGCCGGATAAGGCAAAGCCGCCATCCCGCATTTAACAGTTTGTCTGAAATCAAAAGAGGCTTATTACTCCACCACACACGACAGGACAGGACAGGCAGCATGTTGTATGGCTTTTCAGGTGTTATTTTACAGGGCGCAATTGTTACGCTGGAGCTGGCACTTAGCTCGGTGGTACTGGCGGTTCTGATAGGCCTTGTCGGCGCGGCAGCAAAGCTGTCGCAAAGCCGGGCGCTGGCGCTTATTTTCGAAGGGTACACAACGCTTATCCGCGGCGTGCCCGATCTGGTCTTAATGTTGCTCATCTTTTACGGATTACAAATCGCGCTGAATACCCTTACCGATGCAATTGGTATCAGCCAGATTGATATCGATCCGATGGTCGCGGGTATTATTACGCTCGGGTTTATCTACGGAGCCTATTTTACCGAAACATTTCGTGGCGCATTTATGGCCGTGCCAAAAGGACATATTGAAGCTGCGACGGCATTCGGTTTTACCAGTTCACAAATATTTCGCCGCATTATGTTCCCGGCGATGATGCGCTATGCCTTACCGGGAATTGGCAACAACTGGCAGGTCATTCTTAAGGCCACGGCGCTGGTATCGTTGCTCGGCCTGGAAGACGTGGTGAAAGCCACTCAGCTTGCCGGAAAAAGTACCTGGGAGCCGTTCTATTTTGCCGTAGTGTGCGGGGTCATCTATCTGGTGTTTACCACTGTTTCTAATGGTGTGCTGCTGTACCTTGAGCGCCGCTATTCCGTGGGTGTGAAGAGGGCTGACCTGTGATTGAGATTATTCAGGAATACTGGAAGTCCCTGCTGTGGACCGACGGATATCGCTACACCGGCGTGGCTATCACCCTGTGGCTTCTGATTTCGTCGGTGGTGATGGGCGGGATACTGGCGCTGTTTTTGGCAATTGGTCGTGTTTCCAGTAATAAATTTATCCAGTTTCCCATCTGGCTGTTCACCTATATTTTTCGTGGGACGCCGCTGTACGTCCAGTTGCTGGTGTTTTATTCCGGGATGTATACGCTGGAGATAGTCAAAGGCACGGACTTCCTCAACGCGTTTTTCCGCAGTGGGCTAAATTGCACCGTGCTGGCGCTGACGCTGAATACCTGCGCCTATACCACGGAGATTTTCGCCGGGGCTATTCGTTCCGTACCCCATGGTGAGATTGAAGCCGCGCGCGCTTACGGTTTCTCGTCGTTTAAACTGTATCGCTGCATTATTTTGCCTTCCGCGCTGCGTATTGCGCTGCCGGCTTACAGCAATGAAGTTATTTTAATGCTGCACTCCACGGCGCTGGCATTTACCGCAACGGTGCCTGATTTGTTGAAAATCGCCCGCGATATCAACTCGGCAACGTATCAGCCGTTTACCGCCTTCGGTATTGCCGCTGTTCTGTATTTGATTATTTCGTATGTCCTGATCAGTCTGTTCCGTAAAGCGGAAAAACGCTGGTTGCAGCATGTATCCTCTAAATGATTCGAGTAACACGATGTCTGAAAATAAATTAAACGTTATCGATTTACATAAGCACTACGGCGAACATGAAGTGCTGAAAGGGGTATCGCTGCAGGCCAATGCGGGTGATGTTATCAGTATTATTGGCTCGTCTGGTTCCGGTAAAAGTACCTTCCTGCGCTGCATTAACTTTCTCGAGAAACCGAGCGCCGGGTCGATTGTGGTGAGTGGTCAGAACATTAGTCTGGTACGCGACAAAGACGGCCAGCTTAAGGTTGCAGACAAAAATCAGCTGCGCTTGCTGCGCACGCGACTGACGATGGTCTTTCAGCACTTTAATCTGTGGAGCCACATGACGGTGCTGGAAAACGTGATGGAAGCGCCGATCCAGGTATTGGGGCTGAGCAAGCAGGAAGCTCGCGAACGTGCGGTGAAGTATCTGGCGAAAGTGGGTATTGATGAGCGCGCTCAGGGCAAATATCCGGTGCATCTGTCCGGTGGTCAGCAGCAGCGTGTCTCCATTGCTCGTGCGCTGGCGATGGAACCGGAAGTGTTGCTGTTTGATGAACCCACGTCGGCACTTGACCCGGAGCTGGTGGGCGAAGTGCTGCGCATTATGCAACAACTGGCCGAAGAGGGAAAAACCATGGTGGTCGTGACCCACGAAATGGGGTTTGCCCGTCATGTCTCCACGCACGTGATTTTCCTGCATCAGGGGAAGATTGAAGAAGAGGGCGATCCGGAGCAGGTATTTGGTAATCCGCAAAGTCCGCGTTTGCAGCAGTTCCTCAAAGGTTCGTTGAAGTAAGTCACCTGCCCGGAGGCGCTACGCTTTCCGGGCCTGGGATTTTAGCGCGTCGCACTCCAGACGATAAACCCAGTCGTCGTAGGCGATACCATCAATCTCATACGCCTTTTCCAGCACCTGCGTACGCACGAACCCCGTTTTTTCCAGAATCCGTATTGAGCCCTTATTATCCGCCAGTGCGTAAGCATTTATCGCCGTGACCTCCGCGTGCTCGAAGGCGTACTGGCACACCGCGCGTACGGCTTCGCTGGCAATACCTTTCCCCTGCGCCTGTGGCATGATGGCGTAGCCGAGGTCGGCTTCGTGCGGGTAGAGATGGCTGATTTGCAGACCAATATCGCCGAGCGGCGTCGGGTTGTTGTGCTCGCGGATGACAAAAGTGTGCTGAGCGGCAAGGCGTCTGGCGAATAACAGACGCGTATCTTTCGCCGGGGCGATGTTGCTCATATAGCGCATGACTTCAGGACATTCACGTAGTTTCTGGAAAAATGACCAGTCAGAAAACTGAAACAAAGAGAGGGTAAGTCGGGGAGTCGAAATTATCGCCATAACGTCGCCATTGCAGAAATCTGGCCTATAACCTTACCACCACAACGGCGACCGTGAATAGCGCTTAGGGGTTATCGGATGACATCCGCCAGCGCTTCTTCTAAATCGTACCAGCGAAACGCGAAACCGGACGCTTCCAGGCGTTTTGGCAACGCTCGCTGCCCGCCGAGAACCAGCACTGAAGATTCGCCCATCAGCAACCGCATTGCGGTGGCGGGAACGCGCAGAATGGCAGGACGGTTCAGGGCGTGGCCCAGCGCGTGGGCAAACTGCTCATTGTGCACCGGGTACGGTGAAACCATATTGAAGGGACCGCGCAGATCGTTATCCAGCAGCCAGAGAATTCCGTTGACCATATCATCAATATGGATCCAGGCCATATACTGGCGTCCGTTGCCAATTGGTCCGCCTAAGCCAAGACGAAACGGCGGGACCATTTTCGCCAGAATGCCGCCAGCAGAGGCCAGTACCACGCCGGTGCGCAGCATACACACGCGGGTTTTTTCGCTTTGCGCGGTGCTGGCAATTTGCTCCCAGCGGGCGCACAGCTTATGGGTAAATTCGTTATGCGGCGGCTCTTCTTCTGTGACCACCACTTCGCCTAAATCGCCGTAGTAACCGGTAGCGGAACCGGAGATTAGCACTGCGGGCGGTGTCTCGCTGGCATTGATTAAATCGACCAGCTTCTGCGTAATGACCCAGCGGCTCTGACACAGGCGTTCCTTTTGCTGGGCACTCCAGCGCTTGTCCGCAATCGGCTCTCCGGCAAGGTTAATGACGGCATCAATGTCATTGAGATTTTGCCGCTCTTCCAGCCCTTTGGACAGCGTAACCCGGGAGTCGAGAATCTGACGTGCCTTATCAGGAGAACGGGTCACTACGGTTATCTGATGCCCCAGTTCCAGCAAGCGGGGGATCAGATGACGTCCAATCAGGCCAGTACCGCCGGTAATCAGAATCTGCATGTCGCCTCCCGGGTTATGTTTTAGCGCTGCCAGCTCAGCGTCATAGAGACTGAGTCGGCGTAACGTAATGCGTGAAGTTTATCTATCTCTACTTGAGCATAAGTGACCCAGTGATGTTCGCGTGCGATATCGAGCACATCTTGAGTTAATTTTTCTAACAATGAGAAGCGGTTACCCTCCACGTGGGCAATGATGCTCTTGGTGATAGTGCGATAATTCAGCGCGTCGTTGATATCTTCACTGGTACGGGCTTTGTCTGCCGGATAGTGAATGGCAATGTTGATGACGATATCCTGGCGGTTAAGGATCTCCTCTTCTTTAATGCCGATAAAAGTGCGCAGACGAAGGTTTTTTATACGAATAATTGCGTCAGGTTGTGACATTGCAGGTTTCCTCCATGTATGAACCTTTGCATGATACACGAGAACCGAATCGCGTCACCGCTTCTCACTTTGTGCTTGTTGCATGGCGCGTTCCGTTGCGGGACGCGTACGGATGCGTTCATGCCAGTTATTGACCGCCGGGTAGTTGTCGAGGTCGATGCGCTGACGCTGATGGGCGTGGATCCACGGCCAGCAGGCAATGTCGGCAATGCTGTAGTGATCGCCCCCCAGCCAGGGGGACGTTTCCAGACGTTTATTCATCACGTTGTACAGGCGCTGGGTTTCAACCTGGTATCTTTCAATGGCGTAGGGAATCGTTTGTGGGGCGTAGTGGCTAAAATGATGATTCTGACCCAGCATGGGTCCGAGGCCGCTGACCTGCCAGAACAACCACTGCAGCGTAGTGTGGCGTTCACGTAAC
Organism: Citrobacter sp. RHBSTW-00986; assembly: GCF_013783065.1. Lineage (NCBI taxonomy): Bacteria > Pseudomonadati > Pseudomonadota > Gammaproteobacteria > Enterobacterales > Enterobacteriaceae > Citrobacter > Citrobacter sp. RHBSTW-00986. Next base: position 1,602,509 of record NZ_CP056200.1, read on the forward strand.
TCACCGCTCAGCAGCTTACCGCTCTTTTCTGCCAGATAGAGTAAAATTTCTCCGGACTCAAACAGGCTGATGGGCTTTCCGCCGTCTACCGGGGCACTGTCGATAATGGCCGGGATTTTATTGTTTGGTGAGATTTGCAGAAAATCAGGGTGAAACTGGCTACCTTTGCTGATATCGACATGAATCAGACGGTATTGCAGCTGCGCCTCTTCAAGAAACAGCGTGATTTTGTGACCGTTTGGCGATGGAGTGTAATAGAGATCGATCATTTTCAGCGTCCGTTTTGTCATGAACCGGGTCATAACAAGTATAGAGCCTGTTGGCGTGCGTGAGTTTTCATCAAGTGACAGTGAGAGAAAGACTCTATATTTTGAAGGCAAGCCAATACATTTCAGAGGACATTATGAGCAAATCTGCAATTACGCTGTGGTCAGATGCCAATTTTTTCTCCCCTTACGTGCTGTCTGTTTATGTCGCTCTGCAAGAGAAAGGACTGCCTTTTACGCTGAAAACCGTTGATCTCAACAGCGGCGAACACTTGCAACCTTCATGGCAAGGGTATGTGTTAACGCGGCGCGTGCCGGTGCTTGAAATCGACGGTTTCGAGCTGAGCGAATCATCAGCGATTACTGAGTTCCTGGAAGAGAGCTTTGCACCACCGCAGTGGGAGCGTATCTACCCACACGATGTGCAAAAGCGCGCGCGGGCGCGCCAGGTTCAGGCGTGGATCCGCAGCGATCTGATGCCTATCCGTGAAGAACGCTCAACGGACGTAGTTTTTGCTGGCGTGAAAAAAGGTCCGTTAAGCGAAGCGGGAAAAGTCAGTGCGGAGAAATTGTTCGCCACTGCGAGCCATTTATTGAGCAACGGGAAGCAGAATTTATTTGGCGAATGGTGTATTGCCGACTGCGATTTAGCGCTAATGCTGAATCGTCTGGTCCTTAACGGCGATGAGGTTCCCGAAGCGCTTGCAGAATATGCCGCCTTCCAGTGGCAGCGCGCTTCAGTCCAGCGTTTTATCGCGCTTTCAGCGAAGCGTTCCTGCTGAAAAACGGGGCGTAATCCAGTATCATTACAAGGTACTTTTCAACGAGGAGTGAGTGATGAAACTGATGTTCGCATCGGACATTCATGGTTCGTTGCCAGCCACGGAACGCGTACTTGAACGGTTTGCCGCAAGCGGTGCGCAATGGCTGGTGATATTGGGTGATGTTTTAAACCACGGACCGCGTAATGCGCTCCCGGAAGGCTATGCGCCTGCGCAGGTTGCTGAGCGGTTGAATGCGCTGGCAGCGCGGATTATCGCTGTGCGTGGCAATTGTGACAGCGAAGTGGATCAGATGCTTCTGCATTTTCCGATGACCGCGCCGTGGCAGCAAATTCTGACAGAAAATCAGCGACTCTTTTTGACGCACGGGCATCTTTTTGGCCCGCAAAATATGCCGGCGCTCAACGTGGGAGATGTGCTGGTTTATGGGCATACACATTTGCCCGTCGCTGAGCGTCAAGAGGATGTTTACCACTTCAATCCCGGCTCGGTAAGCATCCCGAAAGGGGGCTTTGCGGCAAGTTACGGGATTCTGGATGATAATGTTCTCAGCGTAATGGCACTCAATGATCAAAGTGTTATTGCACAGGTCGAGATTAATCCGTAATTTACCCCACAAACATAAACGCGCCGTAAGAGCGCAAGAAAAAAGAAGGTTTCCTGATGGTGGAACAGCGTCGTTTGGCAAGTACGGAATGGGTGGATATTGTGAATGAAGACAACGAAGTCATTGCACAATCCAGCCGGGAACAAATGCGGGCGCAACGCTTACGTCATCGTGCAACGTATATCGTCGTGCATGATGGTATGGGCAAAATTCTGGTTCAGCGCCGTACTGAGACAAAAGATTTTTTGCCCGGCATGCTGGATGCCACCGCTGGCGGTGTTGTGCAGGCTGACGAGCAACTACTGGATTCAGCGCGCCGTGAAGCGGAAGAGGAACTGGGGATTGCGGGCGTGCCGTTTGCCGAGCATGGGCAGTTTTATTTTGAAGACCAGAACTGTCGCGTATGGGGCGGGCTGTTTAGCTGTGTTTCCCACGGACCGTTTGCGCTTCAGGAAGAAGAGGTTAGTGAAGTTTGCTGGCTGACGCCGGAAGAAATTACCGCGCGCTGCGACGAATTTACGCCGGACTCACTGAAAGCCCTGGCGCTGTGGATGACCCGCAACGCTAAGAATGAAGGGGCGAAAGCCGAAAAGCAGGAAGAAGCTGAGTAAAATCTGCTCATCCGGCCTACAGCGTCGAGAAGTCGTGTAGGCCGGGCAATCGTTTTTTAATGGTAACCCATTATCTGCGCGCCAATTACCACCACGCTGGACATAATAAACAGCAGTCCCAACAGCGTGGCGCCTACCTTCAGCCAGTTACGAAAATCCACCCGACACACGCCTAACGTTGCCATCAGCGATGCCGATGTAGGATAGATAATATGACTGAATCCGTCGCCAAACTGGAAGGCCAGTACGGTGACCTGACGGTTTACGCCAACCAGATCGCCTAAGGGTGCTAATAACGGCATGGTCAATGCAGCCTGACCAGAGCCGGAAGTAACGAAGAAATTAAACACCGCCTGGAACAGCAGCATAAACCACGCCGCGATGGCGTTATCCAGCCCGCTGATGCCGTTGGCAATGCTGTGCAGCAGCGTGTTCAACACGCTGGCTTCCCCCGCTTCTCCATTACCGACCAGCAGTAATATGCCCTTGGCAAAACCGACCAGCAGGGCAGGGGCAATCATCATTCGTGCGCCTTCAGTGAATGAGGAGGCCATGATGTTGACCGTCATGCCGTTGAGACGAAAGACCACGCCAATGATGCCAATTACCAGGCCCATGGTGAAGAACTGACTGGCGATCTCAGGAATAAACCACGCGTTGACGATCACGCCCCAGACAACCCAAATCATTACCGCAGTCAGCACCAGCAGCACCAGCCAGTCGCCCAGCGTGAAGCGTCGTTCCACAACGTCGTCCTGCTGTTCGCGAAAGAAACGGTCGGATTCATGTACCCGGGACAAAAGCGGATTCTTTTTGATGCGTGCCGCATAGGCCAGCGTGAAGGTCAGCCCTATCAGGGTCGCAACCACCCACACAATGATACGCAGACCGGAACCAGAGAGTACCGGCACGCCCGCAATCCCCTGCGCGACGACCACGCAAAACGGGTTCATCCATGAGCTGGCAAATCCAATCTGAGTCGCAATATAGGTGACCAGAACGGTGGTGATACTGTCGTAACCTAACCGTACCATTAACGGTGCGATGATAATGGCAAAGGCGACCGCCTCTTCCCCCATGCCAAACACCGCGCCGCCTAATGAGAAGAGAACAAACAGCACCGGGATAAACAGGACTTCGTTTCCTCGTGTATGGCGGATGAGCGCCAGGATGCCGTTATCGATGGTACCGGTACGCATAACGATGCCGAATGCGCCGCCAATCACCAGCATAAACATAATAATGCCGACGGCAGTGCCGAATTTAGAGCCGGAGGTTAACCCTTCAAACGGAAAATTCATCAGGCCCGGGCGCTCATCACCGGTGGTGAAAAACTGCACCCGGTGATACTGCTCTTCGCCCGCGTCGTTGGTCAGAATTCGAAAAGAATGGGGGTCGACCACCTTACGGGTTTTGGTTTGTCCATCAACCTGATACTGCACTTCCTGACAGTCGAACATCCCGACGGGAACAACCCATGTCGCCAGACTGGTTAAAATGGCAACGAAAAAAATAATCACCAACGTATCGGGCATCGCCCATTTTTTAGCTGGCTGTGTTTCTGTTACTGCTGACATGAAAGACTATCCCTGTTGCAATGCAAAAGAGGATAAGTATGCAAACAGGAGAATAGTTATTCATTGATGCAGCGCATCCTGGCAAATGTTTCAGAATATGCCAACGGGAAAAACAGGTATAAAAAAACCGGAAATATAAGCTATTTCCGGTTTAATAAGCAGAAGTGTTGCCGGATAAGACATCCGGCACACTCGACAGATTACTGCTGCTGTTGGGAAGACTGGATCGCGGTCAGAGCGATGGTGTAGACGATGTCGTCAACCAGCGCGCCACGAGACAGGTCGTTCACAGGCTTGCGCATACCCTGCAGCATCGGCCCAATGGAGATCAGGTCGGCAGAACGCTGTACCGCTTTGTAGGTGGTGTTACCGGTGTTCAGATCCGGGAAGATGAACACGGTAGCGCGACCTGCAACCGGAGAGTTCGGCGCTTTGGATTTTGCTACGTCAGCCATAACGGCGGCGTCATACTGCAGCGGACCGTCGATCATCAGGTCAGGACGTTTTTCCTGCGCCAGACGCGTGGCTTCACGAACTTTTTCTACGTCGCTACCTGCACCAGAAGTACCGGTGGAGTAGGAGAGCATTGCTACACGCGGTTCGATACCGAAAGCAATGGCGGATTCAGCGGACTGAATCGCGATTTCTGCCAGTTGCTCTGCAGTCGGATCCGGGTTGATCGCGCAGTCGCCGTATACGTAAACCTGATCCGGCAGCAGCATGAAGAACACGGAAGACACCAGGGAACTACCCGGTGCAGTTTTGATCAGCTGCAGCGGCGGACGGATGGTGTTCGCGGTGGTATGAACTGCACCAGAAACCAGACCGTCAACGTCGTCCTGTTCCAGCATCAGGGTACCGAGAACCACGTTGTCTTCCAGCTGTTCGCGGGCAACGGTTTCGGTCATACCTTTGTTTTTACGCAGTTCGACCAGGCGAGCAACGTAGCTTTCGCGAACCACATCTGGATCAACGATTTCTACGCCAGCGCCCAGCTCAACGCCCTGAGAGGCCGCAACGCGGGTGATCTCATCCGGGTTGCCCAGCAGTACGCAGGTTGCGATACCGCGTTCAGCACAGATAGCCGCCGCTTTAACGGTACGCGGCTCGTCACCTTCCGGCAGAACAACGCGCTTGCCGGCTTTACGTGCCAGCTCGGTCAGCTGATAACGGAACGCTGGCGGAGACAGACGACGGCTGCGCTCAGAGGTCGCGGTCAGGGATTCAATCCAGTCAGCGTTGATGTAGTTAGCAACGTATTCCTGAACTTTCTCAATACGTTCGTGATCGTCAACCGGAACTTCCAAGTTGAAGCTCTGCAGGCTCAGAGAGGTCTGCCAGGTGTTGGTGTTCACCATGAATACCGGCAGGCCGGTTTCAAATGCACGTTCGCACAGTTTAGTGATACGCGCGTCCATTTCGTAGCCGCCAGTCAGCAGCAGGGCACCGATTTCCACGCCGTTCATGGCTGCCAGGCATGCTGCAACCAGCACGTCAGGACGATCGGCGGAAGTCACCAGCAGAGAACCGGCACGGAAGTGCTCCAGCATGTGCGGAATGCTGCGTGCGCAGAAAGTCACAGACTTCACGCGACGGGTATTGATATCACCTTCGTTAACGATAGTGGCGTTCAGATGACGCGCCATATCGATTGCACGCGTTGCGATCAGATCGAAGCTCCATGGCACCGCGCCCAGAACCGGCAGCGGGCTGGATTCTTGCAGTTTAGCCGGATCAACTTTGATCACTTTCGCTTTGGAAGAGTCGTCGAAAATCTCGGACAGATCCGGGCGAGTACGGCCCTGCTCATCAACCGGTGCGTTCAGTTTGTTAACGATTACGCCGGTGATGTTGGTGTTTTTCGCGCCGCCGAAGCTGCTGCGAGTCAGTTCAATACGCTCGTTCAGCTGTTCCGGGGTATCAGTACCCTGAGACATTACGAAGACGATTTCTGCGTTCAGCGTTTTCGCGATTTCGTAGTTCAGAGACTGTGCGAACTGATGTTTACGAGTTGGGACCAGGCCTTCAACCAGTACAACTTCAGCGTCTTTAGTGTTCGCGTGGTAGTTCGCGATGATCTCTTCCATCAGCACATCTTTCTGATTGCTGGACAACAGAGATTCAACGTGGCTCATCTTCAGCGGCTCAGCGGCTGGCAGAGAAGAGTTAGCACGGACGATGCTGGTAGTCTGGTCTGGCGCATCGCCACCGGCACGCGGTTGAGAGATCGGCTTGAAGACGCTCAGACGAACGCCTTTGCGTTCCATTGCGCGGATCACGCCAAGGCTGACGCTGGTCAGACCGACGCTGGTTCCGGTAGGGATCAGCATAATAATACGGGACACGGTTTATCCTCTTTCGTTACCGTCGATGTAGACGGGTTACAAAACAGCACCGCCAGCTAGGCTGGCGGTGTGAAATCAGGCAGTCAGACGGCTCGCGTCTTGCGCGATAACCAGTTCTTCGTTGGTTGGGATAACCACCGCAGGACGGGTACCTTCTTTGTTGATGAAACCAGATTTGCCGAAACGTGCGGCCAGGTTACGTTCGTGGTCAACTTCAAAGCCCAGAACGCCCAGTTTGCCCAGAGACAGTTCACGAACCATCGCTGCGTTTTCACCGATACCACCGGTGAAGACAACTGCATCCAGACGACCATCCATCAGCGCAGTGTAAGAACCGATGTATTTCGCCAGACGGTGACAGTAAACGTCCATTGCACGTTTAGCGTCTTCTTTAGTCGCGTAGTTATCTTCAACATAACGGCAGTCGCTGGTGACTTCGGTCAGACCCAGCAGGCCGGACTCTTTGGTCAGCATTTTGTTGATCTGGTCAACGCTCATGCCCAGAGTGTCGTGCAGGTGGAAGATGATCGCCGGGTCGATGTCACCGGAACGCGTACCCATCACCAGACCTTCCAGCGGGGTCAGACCCATGGAGGTATCAACACATTTACCGTTACGGATAGCAGAAACAGAACCGCCGTTGCCCAGGTGGCAAGTGATGATGTTCAGCTCATCAACCGGTTTGTTCAGAATTTTTGCCGCTTCCTGAGTCACGAAGAAGTGGCTGGTACCGTGCGCGCCGTAACGACGAACACCGTGTTCTTTGTACAGGCTGTATGGCAGAGCATAGAGGTAAGACTCTTCCGGCATGGTCTGATGGAACGCGGTGTCGAACACAGCCACGTTTTTGTCTTTCAGATTCGGGAAGGATTTCAGCGCTTCTGCGATACCGATCAGGTGTGCAGGGTTATGCAGCGGTGCAAAAGAGGCTGCGTCTTTGATACCCTGAATAACGGAATCGTCGATAACCACAGAGCCGGTGTATTTCTCGCCGCCGTGAACAACACGGTGACCAATCGCAGTCAGCTGAGCAGACAGTTCTGGTTTTTGTGCCAGAATAGTATTAACGATAAAATTCAGCGCTTCACTGTGAGCGGCGCCTGCACCTAAAGCCGCTTCTTGTTTACCGCCGTCCATTTTCCACTTGATACGTGCTTCTGGGAGATGGAAACATTCGGCTAAACCAGAGAGGTATTCTTCACCGTTTACTGCATCGATGATGGCAAATTTCAGTGAGGAGCTACCGCAGTTCAGAACCAGTACTAACTTACTCGACATGGAAGTACCTATTTATGATACGTGGCTAAAAAAACGTCAGGAAGTCATAGAGCGTAGCGCATGATGACACCGACGTTTATGATTAACATCATGCGCCATAGTCTTTTTGGGCACGATGGAATAAATACCTTTGAGTCTATGTCATTTTGCGTATTTTTCAGCCAATGGCATACTATGTGTCAATTTGACGACTCAATGATTTTGGACTAAAGGCCTTACAGGCCGGCACAGGATACCTGAATGTGGGTATCAAAGACAAAATGTTTTGAACGATGTCCCTTGTAGTTGTTGTTTTGCACAAATTTTTTAATTTTTATATGTGAAGTTGAGGTAACCGCCATGTCGACACCGGATAATCGTTCCGTCAATTTTTTTAGCTTGTTTCGCCGGGGGCAGCACTATGCGAAGACGTGGCCAATGGAAAAGCGCCTCGCGCCTGTGTTTGTAGAGAACCGCGTGATCCGCATGACGCGTTACGCGATCCGTTTTATGCCGCCTATCGCCGTCTTCACCTTATGCTGGCAAATTGCGTTAGGGGGGCAGTTGGGACCGGCCGTGGCGACTGCGCTGTTTGCGCTCAGCCTGCCGATGCAGGGCATGTGGTGGCTGGGTAAACGTTCTGTAACGCCGCTGCCGCCTTCAATACTCAACTGGTTCTACGAAGTTCGGGGTAAATTGCAAGAAGCCGGGCAGGCGCTCACTCCGGTAGAAGGAAAGCCTGATTATCAGGCGCTGGCTGACACGCTTAAGCGCGCCTTCAAACAACTGGATAAAACTTTCCTTGATGATTTGTAATTGACCCCTGATTACGCATATAAAAGAAGGCACAAGATGCCTTCTTTTTTTTCATCGCAGTAGTAGTGATACAGGAGTCCCAAATGGAAATGACCAACGCTCAACGTCTGATTTTGTCTAATCAGTACAAAATGATGACTATGCTCGATCCCACTAACGCCGAGCGTTATCGTCGTTTGCAGACGATTATTGAACGCGGTTACGGCTTGCAGATGCGCGAGCTGGATCGTGAGTTTGGTGAGCTGACGGAAGAAACCTGTCGTACGATTATCGATATTATGGAGATGTATCACGCATTACATGTGTCCTGGACTAATCTTAAGGACGCGCAGGCTATTGATGAGCGTCGTGTGACCTTCCTTGGCTTTGATGCCGCAACGGAAGCCCGTTACCTCGGGTACGTACGTTTTATGGTTAATGTGGAAGGTCGTTATACCCACTTTGATGCGGGTACGCATGGCTTCAACGCCCAGACCCCGATGTGGGAAAAATATCAGCGTATGCTGAATGTCTGGCACTCTTGCCCGCGCCAGTATCACCTGAGTGCGAATGAAATTAACCAAATCATTAATGCCTGAGGGGGCGAGCGTGCAGTGCAAAGGTTTTCTGTTTGATCTGGATGGAACGCTGGTCGATTCCTTACCCGCAGTAGAACGCGCGTGGTGCAACTGGGCCGATCGTTTTGGCCTCGATCACGCCGAGGTGCTCGGCTTTATTCATGGCAAGCAGGCCATTACCTCCCTGCGACACTTTATGGTGGGCAAATCTGAGGCTGAGATCGCCGCGGAATTCACCCGCCTGGAGCAGATCGAAGCGACGGAAACCGCGGGGATCACAGCGCTGCCGGGAGCGGTTGATTTACTCAACCACCTCAATAAAGCGGGTATTCCATGGGCGATTGTGACCTCCGGATCCATGCCGGTCGCACGAGCGCGTCATCGTGTCGCGGGTCTGCCTGCTCCTGAAGTGTTTGTCACCGCCGAGCGGGTAAAAAGAGGCAAGCCCGAGCCTGACGCCTATCTGTTAGGCGCCCAGCTTCTGGGTCTTGCGCCACAGGAATGCGCGGTGGTGGAAGATGCGCCCGCTGGGGTGCTTTCAGGACTGGCTGCAGGGTGTCATGTGATAGCGGTCAACGCGCCAGTGGACACGCCGCGTCTGGATGAGGTCGATTTTTCGCTGACCAGTCTGGAACATATTTCTGTGACCAAACAGCCCAACGGCAATGTGGTCGTTGTAAGAAATACCTGAACATGATTTAGCCCCAGATTGTTGGGGCTTTTTTATGGCAGAATCGATCCATCCCTCTCATTTAACAAGGATATGTTGTGAACGGTGAATTGATATGGGTTCTCTCATTGCTGGCGATTGCCGTCGTCTTGTTTGTCACTGGCAGAGTGCGTATGGACGCGGTCGCTTTGCTGGTCATCATTGCCTTTGTTCTGAGCGGAACATTGAGCATCACAGAAGCCTTTTCCGGATTCAGCGATCCTAACGTTATTTTGATAGCGGCATTATTCATTATCGGCGACGGCCTGGTGCGTACCGGGGTGGCGACAGTAATGGGTGCCTGGCTGGTGAAGGTGGCTGGCAGCAGTGAAGTCAAAATGCTGGTTTTGCTGATGATTACCGTTGCCGGGCTCGGGGCGTTTATGAGTTCGACCGGCGTGGTCGCCATCTTTATCCCGGTGGTCTTAAGCGTTTCCATGCGCATGGAAATTTCCCCTTCACGACTGATGATGCCGCTGAGCTTTGCCGGATTGATAAGCGGCATGATGACGCTGGTGGCGACGCCGCCTAACCTGGTCGTCAACAGTGAACTGTTACGTGAAGGACTCAACGGGTTCAGCTTTTTTAGCGTTACCCCGCTGGGGCTGGTGGTTCTGGTACTCGGCATAATTTATATGCTGCTGATGCGCTTTATGCTCAAGGGAGAAGATTCCAGGCAGCCGGGAGACGGCTGGAAACGCCGGACCTTTCGCGATCTGATTAAAGAATATCGCCTGACCGGGCGCGCGCGTCGGCTGGCGATTCGTCCCGGTTCTCCTATGATTGGCCAGCGTCTGGATGATCTGAAGCTGCGTGAGCGCTACGGGGCAAACGTGATTGGCGTGGAACGCTGGCGTCGATTTCGTCGCGTAATAGTCGACGTTAACGGGGTTTCTGAGTTTCGCGCTCGTGACGTATTGCTGATTGATATGTCCGCGGCCGATGTCGACCTGCGTGAATTTTGCAGTGAACAGTTTCTGGAACCGATGGTACTGCGCGGCGAATACTTCTCGGAGCAGGCGCTTGATGTGGGGATGGCCGAGATCTCTCTGATCCCTGAATCGGAATTGATCGGCAAAACGGTACGGGAAATCGCTTTTCGTACCCGCTACGGGCTGAATGTCGTTGGGCTGAAGCGCGATGGCACGGCTCTGGCTGGAGCGGTGGTGGATGAGCCATTGCTGATGGGCGATATCATATTAGTGGTGGGCAACTGGAAGCTCATCACTCTGTTGGGACAAAAAGGGCGTGATTTTGTCGTGCTGAATATGCCAGAGGAAGTCAGTGAAGCTTCTCCGGCGCACAGCCAGGCACCGCATGCGATTTTCTGTCTGGTGCTGATGGTCGCTCTGATGCTCACTGATGAAATTCCCAATACGGTGGCTGCGATCATCGCCTGTCTACTGATGGGGAAATTTCGCTGTATTGATGCCGAAAGTGCCTATAAAGCGATTCACTGGCCAAGCATTATTTTGATTGTCGGGATGATGCCCTTCGCGCTGGCTTTACAAAAAACCGGCGGTGTCGACTTGGTGGTGAAAGGGCTGATGGATGTCGGTGGCGGGTATGGTCCGTATATGATGTTGGGCTGCCTGTTCGTGCTGTGTGCGACTATCGGGTTATTTATCTCCAACACCGCGACGGCGGTGCTGATGGCGCCAATCGCGCTGGCGGCTGCAAAGTCGATGGGCGTTTCACCGTATCCTTTTGCGATGGGGATTGCGATGGCAGCATCCGCAGCCTTTATGACACCGGTCTCTTCGCCGGTAAACACTCTGGTGCTCGGACCTGGCAACTACAGCTTTAGCGATTTCGTGAAGATTGGCGTACCGTTTACCATCATTGTGATGGCGGTGTGCGTGGTGATGATCCCGATGCTGTTTCCGTTTTGATGTTGTTGGCGGATGGCGACGCGGATGTTTTCGTCGCCACCGGGTCATGCGTTTATAGCGGAGAATCCTGGCTGATTTCATCTAATGAGAGGTGAAAACTCGGGACAAACACGTCCATAAAGTAGTCCATCTCTTCGCTGCGTCGCGACTCCAGCGTTTTTTCCAGACGCGTCTTGGCAAGCAGAAATTCGTTATTACCGGCAGAGAGTTCCTCCAGACACTTCAGATACGCACACAGGGCATCGGCCTGTTTAACAATCGATCTCTCTTCTTCACTTAAGGCATGTTCATCAATGAGCGGCGCAAAAATATCGCGCAGTTCATCAGGTACCATATCGACCAGCTTTTGCTGAGCAATTTTCTCTATCGCTTTATATTCCTGCGCAATCTGCGAGTTGAAATATTTCACCGGGGTAGGGAGATCACCGGTCAGCACTTCTGACGCATCGTGATACATCGCCAACAGAGCAATACGCTCAGCATTAACCTGACCACCAAATTTACGGTTTTTGATCGCGGCCAGCGCATGGGCAACCATGGCAACCTGCAGACTGTGTTCAGACACGTTTTCGGTGCGCACGTTGCGCATCAGCGGCCAGCGATTAATGAGCTTCAGACGGGAGAGGTGGGCAAAAAAATGGCTCTGCTTCATAACGACCCTTATATGATGGCAACCTAAGAGTCATTTTGCGCAGAGAAGGCTGTCAGATGCAAATACTCGTCATCCATCCGACAGCCTTTGTTTAATTACAACTGGTGATACCCTGACAGGAAACGCTCAAATTTACTCAGCGACATTTCAATATCGTCAATACGCGGCAGCGTGACGATGCGGAAATGATCCGGCCACGGCCAGTTGAACGCTGTTCCCTGAACCAGCAGTACTTTTTCCTGCAGCAGGAAGTCGAGCACCATCTTCTGGTCGTCATGAATGTTGAAGCGTTTAGCATCAATTTTCGGGAACATATACAGCGCGCCGCGCGGTTTTACGCAGGAGACACCAGGAATGTCATTGAGCAGTTCCCAGGCGCGGTTGCGTTGTTCATACAGACGCCCACCAGGCATGATAAATTCGCTGATGCTCTGGTATCCGCCCAGTGCGGTCTGAATGGCATGTTGCGCCGGAACGTTGGCACACAGGCGCATAGAGGCCAGCATCTCAAGACCTTCAATATACCCTTTAGCATGTTTCTTCGGCCCGTTCAGCACCATCCAGCCCTGACGGAAACCGGCAACGCGATAGGTTTTTGACAGGCCATTGAAGGTGATGGTCAGCAGATCCGGCGCCATTGCAGCGATGGAGTGGTGTTCAGCATCGTCGTAGAGAATTTTGTCGTAAATCTCATCCGCAAAGATGATGAGGTTGTTCTGGCGAGCAATCTCAACAATCTCCATCAGCAGCTCTTTAGAGTATACAGCGCCGGTTGGGTTGTTTGGGTTGATGATGACGATCCCACGCGTACGCGGCGTGATTTTGGCGCGGATATCATCCAGGTCCGGGAACCAGTCTGATGATTCGTCACACAGGTAGTGCACGGCATTACCGCCGGAGAGCGATACCGCCGCCGTCCACAGCGGATAATCAGGAGCAGGAACCAGCATTTCGTCCCCACTGTTCAGCAATGCCTGCATAGCCTGCACAATTAATTCAGAAACGCCGTTGCCGATATAAATATCTTCCACGGTTACGTCGCGCATACCACGGGCCTGGTAATGCTGCATAATCGCTTTCCGGGCGGAATAAAGGCCTTTGGAGTCGCAATATCCTTGCGCTGTTGGCAAATTGCGGATCACATCCACCAGTATTTCATCTGGCGCTTCAAACCCGAATGGCGCCGGGTTGCCGATGTTCAGTTTCAGAACCTTATTGCCTTCTTCTTCCAGGCGCTTTGCTTCCTTCAGAACCGGGCCGCGAATGTCATAACAGACGTTTTCTAATTTGCTGGATTTTTCAATGGGGGACATGAACGTTGACCTTTTTAGCTGTGAATGCCACTCCCTGCCATGGAAGTCAGCCCAGCACAATGTACTCCCACGGCGGTGAGTTTTGAAGGGTCTTTAGTAGAAGATTTTGAAAAGCTATGAAGTGATAATTAACTGTTAACAACTAAATAATGTAAATATTATGAGATAATAATCTATCTGGATGTGTTTTGTTGGTAGTATGTTTTGTTTTATCGGTTTGGTTGTGGTGAATTGTTTGGTCAAAAAAAGTTAAGCCTGTAAAGCGAAATGTCACGGGTGTCTAAGCTGGATGAGGTAATTCGAAAATACTGAGGTTTTAACTGCGGGACCTGTTATCGGCCTGATCCGTACGTGATACGGTGTGAATTCATTGTTAAGCAGAATTAATGAATTGAAGAATTCTTAATTAATTATTATTTAATATTTAAACGACATTAAATTGAATGGGCCAATAATAGCAAAACCGCTGCTCTGACATAACACCTGGTAGCCTGGAATTATTCACGATAACACTTATAAATATAGTGGTTTTAGGTTAAGATAAGTCTCATGAAATGGTAAGTAGTCTGAATTTTAAGATAATTCAAATGTTTGTTGGTTGTTCCTAACACACTGAAAAGTTAGTTTTTAATGTGTAAATTATTGTTCGTTAACTTTTTTTTAAATTTACAAAATTTACATGTTTTCCCTAAGTCAGAATCATCCAGCAGCTAAAAATTCGGCTCTTTCTCGTTGCTATATTCCGATGAATATCACGGGAATTAAAATAGCCAGGAAAGAGAATTGTTTCGTTTGTTAAACCAAATACATCCTTATTTTCACTTGGTTACACTAAGCGAAACTGCGAGGGAGGCACATTACAAATGGAGTTGTTTGATTCCAAATGCACAGCATTAACTCGGTATGACCCGCGAGTAAGTGAAAAACTATGATAAATGCAAATCGTCCGATAATTAACCTCGACCTCGATCTGCTGAGAACCTTCGTTGCTGTTGCCGACCTGAATACCTTTGCGGCTGCGGCAGCTGCGGTATGTCGAACTCAGTCTGCGGTGAGTCAGCAAATGCAGCGTCTTGAGCAACTCGTGGGGAAAGAGTTGTTCGCGCGCCATGGACGCAACAAACTACTGACCGAACATGGTATACAACTGTTGGGTTACGCCAGAAAAATACTGCGCTTTAATGATGAGGCATGCTCATCATTAATGTTTAATAATCTTCAGGGAGTGTTAACTATCGGTGCTTCTGATGAATCAGCCGATACCATACTGCCTTTCCTGCTCAACCGAATAAGTTCGGTTTATCCGAAGCTTGCGCTGGATGTGAGGGTCAAGCGTAACGCCTACATGGTGGATATGCTGAAGTCGCAAGAAGTGGACTTGGTTGTGACTACCAACCGTCCTGGCGATTTTGAATGTCTGAATCTGCGTACCTCGCCAACGCATTGGTACTGCGCTGCCGAATATATTCTGCAAAAAGGTGAGCCGGTACCGCTGGTTTTGCTGGACGATCCGAGCCCGTTTCGCGATATCGTGCTGGCGACATTAAACGCTGCTCAGATCCCGTGGCGCCTGGCTTATGTTGCTTCAACCTTACCTGCGGTTCGCGCGGCGGTAAAAGCAGGGCTCGGCGTCACTGCGCGGCCTGTTGAAATGATGAGTCCAGATTTACGCGTACTGGGCTCCGCCGACGGATTACCGCCATTGCCTGATACTGAGTATTTGTTGTGCTGCGATCCGTCCACGCAAAATGAGTTGGCAGAAGTTATCTTTAAGTCGATGCAAACGTATCAAAATCCTTGGCAATACAATCAGTTTACCCCGGAAGGGGGAGATGACTCGCTGATTGTTGAAGGCGACTTTGAGTAATCCGTCACAAAAAATCGTTTTAAAATGTTAGTGTAAAAAAGAGCCTCTGGTGATGAAAAAACATCCAGCGGCTCTTTTTTTATGTAAATATTGCCGCTTTATGTCATTTGCTATACTAAAACTTAACAAAATCAGAAGGTAAAAAAACGGTCTGACACTTGGCTGAAAAATAAGCAGCAGCGTTACTAATTGTTTCCATGTTAAAAAACTAGAGAAATTGTTGCTGTTTTTTATGGTGAATTAACAAAAGCGTGTCACAGATCAAGAAAATACTCCCATTTAGGGGGAGGCATCTGGGTGAATTCCTGTCAAAATAGGTGAGTATTATCTTTTTTACTTCACTACGGACACGATTCAACAACATTAAAAATGACCGATGATGCGATCGAAATTGGTCTAAATAGCACTTTATGTTAATGAAGTTGGAGCGGTGTAAAATAATGTGAGGAAACTTTTGTTAAAGTTGACAAAAGGTTATAGAAAGGAGTAAAAAACCCCATCAATTAGCTGTATAAAATGGTTTTTCACAGTGATTGTAAGGTTTTTTTTATTCCTCCCCATGAATCGATGTGGCGTTCATCTGCCGAAAAGAGCAGAGAATTTGGCGCTACTTTTGATGAGTAAGCAATGAGTATGTCAACATCCACTGAAATCATCGCTCATCACTGGGCATTCGCTATCTTTCTTATTGTTGCCATTGGCCTGTGCTGCCTGATGCTCGTCGGCGGCTGGTTTTTAGGTGGTCGCGCGCGCGCGAGATCTAAAAACGTGCCGTTTGAATCAGGTATCGACTCGGTCGGCACCGCCCGCTTGCGCCTGTCTGCCAAGTTTTATCTGGTAGCCATGTTCTTCGTTATCTTCGACGTTGAAGCGCTGTATCTGTTCGCATGGTCAACTTCTATCCGTGAAAGCGGCTGGATTGGCTTTGTGGAAGCTGCAATTTTTATTTTTGTGTTACTGGCAGGTCTGGTTTATCTGGTGCGTATTGGCGCGCTGGACTGGACGCCCGCGCGTTCACGCCGCGAGCGTATGAACCCGGAAACGAACAGTATCGCTAATCGTCAACGCTAACCGCGAGGCATTAAGATGGATTATACGCTCACCCGCATAGATCCTAACGGTGAGAACGACCGTTACCCCCTGCAAAAACAGGAGATCGTAACCGACCCCCTGGAGCAAGAAGTTAACAAAAACGTGTTCATGGGCAAGCTGCATGACATGGTTAACTGGGGCCGTAAAAACTCAATTTGGCCATATAACTTTGGCCTTTCCTGCTGCTACGTTGAGATGGTGACCTCGTTTACCGCCGTGCACGATGTGGCCCGTTTTGGTGCGGAAGTACTGCGTGCATCGCCGCGTCAGGCTGACCTGATGGTCGTAGCCGGAACCTGCTTTACCAAAATGGCGCCGGTTATTCAGCGTCTCTACGATCAGATGCTGGAACCGAAATGGGTTATTTCCATGGGCGCATGCGCCAACTCCGGCGGTATGTACGACATCTATTCTGTGGTGCAGGGCGTTGATAAATTTATTCCGGTCGATGTGTACATCCCGGGATGCCCGCCGCGTCCGGAAGCGTATATGCAGGCTCTGATGCTGCTGCAAGATTCCATTGGCAAAGAACGCCGTCCGCTCTCCTGGGTGGTTGGCGATCAGGGCGTTTATCGCGCCAATATGCAGTCAGAACGCGAGCGTAAACGCGGCGAACGTATTGCTGTAACGAATCTTCGTACACCAGACGAGATTTAATTTGCGCCTGTCGGCAGCAGCACTTCCTTCGCTTATCACTACATAAATAGCGCGAAGCACTGCCGACCACCACGGACCATTTGCAATGGTGAACAATATGACCGACTTAACCGCGCAAGACGCTGTATGGCAAACACGGGATCACCTTGATGACCCGGTCATTGGCGAACTGCGCAACCGTTTTGGGCCGGATGCCTTTACCGTTCAGGCGACTCGCACCGGGGTACCTGTTGTTTGGGTCAAGCGTGAACAATTACTGGAAGTTGGCGATTTCTTAAAGAGACTGCCGAAACCTTACGTCATGCTGTTTGACTTACACGGCATGGACGAACGTCTGCGTACGCACCGCGAAGGGTTACCTGCCGCGGATTTTTCCGTTTTCTATCACCTGATCTCCATTGAACGCAATCGCGATATCATGCTCAAGGTGGCATTGTCTGAAAACGACCTGCGCGTACCGACGTTCACCAAACTGTTCCCGAACGCCAACTGGTATGAGCGTGAAACCTGGGAAATGTTTGGCATCGACATCGAAGGTCACCCGCACCTGACGCGTCTGCTGATGCCGCATACCTGGGAAGGTCATCCGCTGCGTAAAGACTACCCGGCGCGTGCGACCGAATTCGATCCGTTTGAGCTGACCAAAGCCAAACAGGATCTGGAAATGGAATCACTGACCTTCAAACCAGAAGAATGGGGCATGAAGCGTAGTTCCGAAAACGAGGACTTCATGTTCCTCAACCTCGGTCCTAACCACCCGTCTTCTCACGGTGCGTTCCGTATTGTGCTGCAGCTTGATGGCGAAGAAATCGTCGACTGCGTGCCTGACATCGGCTACCACCACCGTGGCGCTGAAAAGATGGGTGAACGTCAGTCCTGGCACAGCTACATTCCGTACACCGACCGTATCGAGTACCTCGGCGGCTGCGTCAACGAAATGCCTTACGTACTGGCCGTTGAGAAACTGGCTGGCATCACCACGCCGGATCGCGTCAACGTGATTCGCGTTATGTTGTCTGAACTGTTCCGTATCAACAGCCACCTGCTGTACATCTCCACGTTCATCCAGGACGTCGGCGCGATGACCCCGGTCTTCTTCGCCTTTACCGACCGTCAGAAAATCTATGACGTAGTGGAAGCGATCACCGGTTTCCGTATGCACCCGGCCTGGTTCCGTATCGGCGGTGTGGCACACGATCTGCCGCGCGGTTGGGACAAACTGCTGCGTGACTTCCTCGACTGGATGCCAAAACGTCTGGATTCCTACGAGAAAGCCGCACTGCGTAACACCATCCTGAAAGGCCGTTCGCAGGGCGTTGCCGCTTACGGTAAGAAAGAAGCGCTGGACTGGGGTTGTACCGGTGCTGCGCTGCGTGCGACCGGTATTGATTTTGACGTGCGTAAAGCGCGCCCATACTCTGGCTACGAAAACTTTGACTTTGAAGTCCCGGTTGGCGGCGGCGTGTCCGACTGCTATACCCGCGTGATGCTGAAAGTTGAAGAGCTGCGCCAGAGTCTGCGCATCCTTGAGCAGTGCCTCAACAACATGCCGGAAGGCCCGTTCAAAGCGGATCACCCGCTGACTACGCCGCCGCCAAAAGAGCGCACGTTGCAACATATCGAAACCCTGATCACCCACTTCCTGCAAGTTTCGTGGGGACCGGTTATGCCGGCAAACGAGTCCTTCCAGATGGTGGAAGCGACCAAGGGTATTAACAGTTACTACCTGACCAGCGATGGCAGCACCATGAGTTACCGTACCCGTATCCGTACCCCGAGCTATGCGCACCTGCAGCAGATCCCGGTAGCGGTACGTGGCAGCCTGGTGTCCGACCTTATCGTCCACCTGGGTAGTATCGATTTTGTTATGTCAGATGTGGACCGCTAATTATGCACGAGAATCAACAACCACAAACCGAGGCTTTTGAGCTGAGTGCGGCTGAGCGTGAAGCGATTGAGCACGAGAAGCACCACTACGAAGACCCGCGTGCGGCGTCCATTGAAGCGCTGAAAATCGTTCAGAAACAGCGTGGCTGGGTGCCGGATGGGGCGATCTATGCGATCGCTGATGTGCTGGGGATCCCGGCAAGCGACGTAGAAGGTGTTGCCACGTTCTATAGCCAGATCTTCCGCCAGCCGGTAGGTCGCCACGTGATCCGCTATTGCGACAGCGTGGTGTGCCATATCAACGGCTATCAGGGGGTCCAGGCTGCGCTTGAGAAAAAACTCAACATCAAGCCGGGGCAGACGACCTTTGACGGTCGTTTTACGCTGCTCCCGACCTGTTGCCTGGGGAACTGCGATAAAGGGCCGAACATGATGATCGATGAGGATACTCATGCTCACCTGACCCCGGAAGGCATTCCCGAACTGCTGGAGCGGTATAAATGAAAGACATTATCCGTACTCCCGAAACGCATCCGCTGACCTGGCGTCTGCGTGATGACAAACAGCCGGTCTGGCTGGACGAATACCGTAGCAAGAACGGCTATGAAGGTGCGCGTAAGGCCCTGACCGGGCTGTCACCGGACGAAATCGTTAATCAGGTAAAAGACGCTGGCCTGAAAGGGCGCGGCGGTGCGGGCTTTTCCACCGGTCTGAAGTGGAGCCTGATGCCGAAAGACGAATCCATGAACATCCGTTACCTGCTGTGTAACGCCGATGAAATGGAGCCGGGTACCTATAAAGATCGTCTGCTGATGGAACAGCTGCCGCACCTGCTGGTGGAAGGCATGCTGATCTCCGCGTTTGCGCTGAAAGCGTACCGTGGTTACATCTTCCTGCGTGGTGAATATATCGAAGCGGCTGTGCATCTGCGTCGCGCGATTGCCGAAGCAACCGAAGCCGGCTTGCTTGGCAAAAACATCATGGGCACCGGTTTCGACTTCGAACTGTTTGTCCACACCGGGGCAGGGCGCTATATCTGCGGTGAAGAGACGGCACTGATTAACTCCCTTGAAGGTCGTCGTGCTAACCCACGCTCTAAGCCGCCGTTCCCGGCAAGCTCTGGCGCTTGGGGTAAGCCGACCTGCGTTAACAACGTCGAAACCCTGTGTAACGTACCGGCTATCCTCGCGAACGGCGTGGAGTGGTACCAGAACATTTCGCAGAGCAAAGACGCGGGCACCAAGCTGATGGGCTTCTCAGGTCGCGTGAAGAACCCTGGCCTGTGGGAACTGCCTTTCGGTACTACCGCGCGCGAGATCCTCGAAGATTACGCGGGCGGCATGCGCGATGGTCTGAAATTCAAAGCCTGGCAGCCGGGCGGCGCGGGTACTGACTTCCTGACTGAAGCGCACCTCGATCTGCCGATGGAATTCGAAAGCATTGGTAAAGCCGGTAGCCGTTTGGGCACCGCGCTGGCAATGGCCGTCGATCACGAGATTGGCATGGTTCCTCTGGTGCGTAACCTCGAAGAGTTCTTTGCCCGCGAGTCCTGCGGCTGGTGTACGCCGTGCCGTGACGGTCTGCCGTGGAGTGTGAAAATTCTGCGCGCGCTGGAGCGTGGCGAAGGCCAGCCTGGGGATATCGAGACGCTTGAGCAACTGTGTCGTTTCCTCGGCCCGGGTAAAACCTTCTGTGCACACGCACCGGGTGCGGTGGAGCCGCTGCAGAGCGCCATTAAATATTTCCGCGAAGAATTCGAAGCTGGCATCAAGCAGTCCTTCAGCAATACCCATCAGATTGGTGGTATTCAGCCGAACCTGCTGAAAGAGCGCTGGTAATAGCAGGGTAACCCTGAATCGCGATCAGAAATTCGATTAACGCTCGGTTTTAGACCGAGCCAACTGGAAGCATGCTGACTATGGCTACGATTCATGTAGACGGCAAAGAATATGAGGTCAACGGAGCGGACAACCTGCTGGAAGCTTGTCTGTCTCTCGGCCTTGATATTCCGTACTTTTGCTGGCACCCGGCGCTGGGAAGCGTCGGTGCTTGCCGCCAGTGTGCGGTGAAGCAATATCAAAACGCGGAAGACACGCGTGGTCGCCTGGTGATGTCTTGTATGACACCGGCCACCGAAGGCACCTTTATTTCAATTGATGACGAAGAAGCGAAGCAGTTTCGCGAAAGCGTAGTGGAGTGGTTGATGACTAACCACCCGCACGACTGTCCGGTCTGTGAAGAGGGCGGTAACTGCCACCTTCAGGATATGACCGTCATGACCGGTCATAGCTTCCGTCGCTACCGATTCACGAAGCGTACTCACCGCAACCAGGACCTGGGGCCGTTCATCTCTCACGAAATGAACCGCTGCATCGCCTGTTATCGCTGCGTACGTTACTACAAAGATTACGCCGATGGTGCGGATCTGGGCGTCTATGGCGCACATGACAACGTCTACTTTGGTCGTCCGGAAGACGGTACGCTCGAAAGCGAATTCTCCGGTAACCTGGTGGAAATTTGCCCGACCGGCGTCTTCACCGATAAAACGCACTCCGAGCGTTATAACCGTAAATGGGACATGCAGTTTGCGCCGAGCATCTGCCAGCAGTGTTCTATCGGTTGTAACATCAGCCCGGGCGAGCGCTACGGTGAACTGCGTCGTATCGAAAACCGCTACAACGGTACCGTTAACCACTACTTCCTCTGCGACCGTGGTCGTTTTGGCTATGGTTACGTGAACCTGAAAGACCGTCCGCGTCAGCCGGTACAGCGTCGTGGCGATGACCTGATCACGCTGAACGCCGAACAGGCGATGCAGGGCGCGGCAGATATTCTGCGTCAGTCGAAGAAAGTGATTGGTATCGGCTCCCCGCGTGCCAGCGTTGAAAGTAACTTCGCGCTGCGTGAACTGGTCGGTGCGGATAACTTCTATACCGGTATTGCCCAGGGCGAGCAGGAACGTCTGCAACTGGCTCTGAGCGTGCTGCGTGACGGCGGTATTCATACCCCGGCACTGCGCGAAATCGAGTCATACGATGCGGTTCTGATCCTGGGCGAAGATGTCACCCAAACCGGCGCGCGCGTTGCGCTGGCAGTACGTCAGGCGGTGAAAGGTAAAGCGCGTGAAATGGCGGCGGCGCAGAAAGTGGCCGACTGGCAGATTGCGGCAATCCTCAACATCGGCCAGCGCGCCAAGCACCCGCTGTTCGTTACCAACGTCGATAACACCCGTTTGGATGATATCGCGGCATGGACCTACCGTGCGCCGGTTGAAGATCAGGCGCGTTTAGGTTTCGCTATCGCCCATGCGCTGGATAACAACGCACCGGCGGTTGACGGTATCGACCGTGACCTGCAGAACAAAATTGACGTCATCGTTCAGGCTCTGGCCGGGGCGAAGAAACCACTGATTATTTCCGGTACCAACGCCGGTAGCGCCGACGTGATTCAGGCTGCTGCCAACGTGGCGAAGGCGCTGAAAGGCCGTGGCGCAGACGTCGGAATCACCATGATTGCTCGCTCTGTCAACAGTATGGGGCTGGGTATGATTGGCGGTGGTTCCCTCGACGACGCGCTGACCGAGCTGGAAACAGGTCGTGCTGACGCCGTTGTGGTGTTGGAAAATGACCTGCATCGCCATGCTTCAGCAACGCGTGTGAACGCCGCGCTGGCGAAAGCGCCGCTGGTACTGGTCGTTGACCATCAGCGCACGGCTATTATGGAAAACGCCCATCTGGTGCTTTCCGCCGCTAGCTTCGCCGAAAGCGATGGTACGGTAATTAACAACGAAGGTCGCGCCCAGCGTTTCTTCCAGGTCTATGACCCATCCTACTACGACAGCAACACCGTAATGCTGGAAAGCTGGCGCTGGCTGCACTCGCTGCACAGTACCGTGCAGAGTCGTGAAGTGGACTGGACGCAGCTCGACCATGTTATCGACGCGGTCGTTGAGAAGTTACCGCAGTTGGCGGGTATTAAAGATGCCGCGCCGGATGCAAGCTTCCGTATCCGTGGACAGAAACTGGCACGTGAACCGCACCGCTACAGTGGCCGTACCGCAATGCGCGCCAACATCAGCGTCCACGAACCGCGCCAGCCGCAGGATAAAGACACCATGTTCGCTTTCTCTATGGAAGGGAACAACCAGCCGTCTGCGCCGCGTTCACAAATTCCGTTTGCCTGGGCTCCGGGCTGGAACTCCCCACAGGCGTGGAACAAGTTCCAGGATGAAGTGGGCGGTAAACTGCGTCATGGCGATCCGGGCGTGCGTCTGATCGAAGCTTCTGCAGATGGTCTGGATTACTTCACAACCGTTCCGGCGAGCTTCCAGGCTCAGGATGGTCAGTGGCGTGTCGCGCCTTACTATCATCTGTTTGGTAGTGACGAAATGTCCCAGCGTGCGCCTGTCTTCCAGACCCGTATGCCGCAGCCGTACATCAAACTCAACCCGGCTGATGCCGCGAAGTTGGGTGTTAATGCCGGTACGCGCGTATCTTTTAGCTACGATGGCAACACGGTTACGCTGCCGGTTGAAATCGCTGAAGGATTAACGGCAGGGCAGGTTGGTTTGCCAATGGGTATGCCTGGCATCGCGCCGGTTCTGGCTGGTGCACGTCTTGAGGATCTGCAGGAGGCACAACAATGAGTTGGATTACACCCGATCTGATAGAGATCCTGCTGAGCGTTCTCAAAGCGGTCGTGATTCTGCTGGTGGTGGTCACCTGCGGGGCATTCATGAGCTTTGGCGAACGTCGTCTGCTCGGTCTGTTCCAGAACCGTTACGGACCGAACCGTGTTGGCTGGGGCGGTTCGCTCCAACTGGTTGCGGACATGATCAAGATGTTCTTTAAAGAAGACTGGATCCCGAAATTCTCGGATCGCGTCATCTTTACCCTGGCACCGATGATCGCCTTCACCTCGCTGCTGCTGGCTTTCGCCATCGTGCCGGTGAGCCCGAACTGGGTGGTTGCTGACCTGAACATCGGGATCCTGTTCTTCCTGATGATGGCAGGCCTCGCGGTATACGCGGTGCTGTTCGCAGGCTGGTCCAGTAACAACAAATACTCGCTGCTCGGTGCGATGCGCGCGTCTGCGCAGACGCTGAGCTACGAAGTGTTCCTCGGACTTTCCCTGATGGGCGTGGTGGCGCAGGCCGGTTCATTTAACATGACCGACATCGTCAACAACCAGGCTGATATCTGGAACGTTATTCCGCAGTTCTTTGGTTTTGTCACCTTTGCCATCGCGGGCGTGGCGGTGTGTCACCGTCACCCGTTTGACCAGCCAGAAGCCGAGCAGGAACTGGCCGACGGTTACCACATTGAATACTCCGGTATGAAATTCGGTCTGTTCTTCGTGGGTGAGTACATCGGCATCGTCACCATTTCTGCACTGATGGTTACCCTGTTCTTCGGTGGCTGGCATGGTCCGTTCTTACCGCCATTCGTCTGGTTCGCGCTGAAAACCGCGTTCTTCATGATGATGTTCATTTTGATTCGTGCGTCGTTACCGCGTCCTCGTTATGACCAGGTAATGTCCTTCGGCTGGAAAGTCTGTCTGCCGCTGACGCTCGTCAACTTGCTGGTAACGGCGGCTGTCATTCTCTGGCAGGCGCAATAAGGGACACAAAGACCATGACCTTAAAAGAATTGTTCGTAGGTTTCGGCACCCAGGTACGCAGTATCTGGATGATCGGCCTGCATGCGTTCGCGAAACGCGAAACGCAGATGTACCCGGAAGAGCCGGTCTATCTACCGCCCCGTTTTCGTGGTCGTATCGTTCTGACCCGTGACCCGGACGGCGAAGAGCGCTGCGTTGCCTGTAACCTGTGTGCGGTAGCGTGTCCGGTAGGCTGTATCTCTTTGCAAAAAGCAGAGACCAAAGACGGCCGCTGGTATCCGGAGTTTTTCCGCATTAACTTCTCACGCTGCATTTTCTGCGGCCTGTGCGAAGAAGCCTGTCCGACAACGGCTATTCAGCTAACTCCAGATTTCGAGCTGGGTGAGTACAAGCGCCAGGACCTGGTTTACGAGAAAGAGGATCTGCTGATCTCCGGTCCGGGTAAATACCCGGAATATAACTTCTACCGGATGGCAGGTATGGCAATCGACGGCAAAGATAAGGGCGAAGCAGAGAACGAAGCCAAGCCTATCGACGTCAAGAGCCTGTTACCGTAAGGAGAGGGGCAATGGAGTTCGCTTTTTATATCTGTGGCCTGATAGCCATTCTCGCAACCTTGCGGGTGATCACCCACACCAATCCGGTACACGCACTGCTGTACCTGATTATTTCGCTGCTGGCGATTTCCGGGGTGTTCTTCTCGTTAGGTGCTTACTTCGCGGGGGCGCTGGAAATAATCGTCTACGCGGGCGCCATCATGGTGTTGTTCGTGTTCGTGGTCATGATGCTCAACCTCGGTGGTTCTGAAATTGAACAGGAACGCCAGTGGCTGAAACCGCAGGTGTGGATTGGACCGGCAATTCTGTCGGCCATCATGCTGGCGGTTATTGTTTATGCCATTCTGGGTGTTAACGATCAGGGCATCGACGGGACGCCAATTAGCGCGAAAGCTGTCGGTATTTCCCTGTTCGGACCGTATGTACTGGCGGTCGAGCTGGCTTCGATGCTGCTGCTGGCAGGTCTGGTTGTAGCCTTCCACGTAGGGCGCGAAGAGCGTTCTGGTGAAGTGCTGAGCAATCGCACCGATGACCGCGCGAAAAGAAAAACGGAGGAGCACGCATGATCCCCTTACAACATGGACTGATCCTCGCGGCTGTCTTATTCGTACTGGGCTTAACCGGTCTGGTTATCCGCCGCAATCTGCTGTTTATGCTGATCGGGCTGGAAATCATGATTAACGCCTCCGCGCTGGCCTTCGTGGTCGCCGGAAGCTACTGGGGCCAGACCGATGGTCAGGTGATGTATATTCTCGCCATCAGCCTTGCGGCTGCGGAAGCGAGCATTGGACTTGCGCTGTTGCTGCAACTTCATCGCCGTCGCCAGAACCTGAACATCGATTCAGTAAGTGAGATGCGTGGATGAACATGCTTGCCTTAACCATTATTCTGCCATTTATTGGCTTTGTATTACTGGCGTTCTCTCGCGGTCGTTGGTCAGAAAATCTGTCCGCGACCGTTGGCGTCGGGTCGATTGGCCTGGCGGCGCTGGTGACCGCGTTTGTTGGCGTTGACTTCTTTGCTAATGGTCAACAGGCCTACAGCCAGCCGCTGTGGACGTGGATGTCTGTCGGTGACTTCAATATCGGTTTTAACCTGGTGCTGGACGGCCTGTCGCTGACCATGCTCAGTGTGGTGACCGGTGTGGGTTTCCTGATTCACATGTTCGCCTCCTGGTATATGCGCGGTGAAGAGGGATACTCCCGTTTCTTCGCCTACACCAACCTGTTTATCGCCAGCATGGTGGTTCTGGTACTGGCGGATAACCTGCTGCTGATGTACCTCGGCTGGGAAGGCGTGGGCCTGTGCTCCTATCTGCTGATCGGTTTCTATTACACCGATCCGAAGAATGGCGCTGCGGCAATGAAAGCCTTCGTCGTGACCCGTGTGGGTGATGTGTTCCTCGCCTTCGCATTGTTTATCCTCTACAACGAGCTGGGCACGCTGAACTTCCGCGAAATGGTGGAACTGGCACCTGCTCACTTTGCAGATGGTAACAACATGCTGATGTGGGCAACCCTGATGCTGCTGGGCGGTGCGGTGGGTAAATCCGCGCAGCTGCCGTTGCAGACATGGCTTGCTGACGCGATGGCAGGTCCGACGCCTGTCTCCGCGCTGATCCACGCCGCGACGATGGTTACCGCCGGTGTCTACCTGATTGCACGTACTCACGGCTTGTTCCTGATGACGCCGGAAATCCTGCATCTGGTGGGGATTATCGGGGCTATCACTCTGGTACTGGCTGGTTTCGCCGCGCTGGTACAGACCGACATTAAACGCGTTCTCGCGTACTCCACCATGAGCCAGATTGGTTATATGTTCCTGGCTCTCGGGGTTCAGGCGTGGGACGCGGCGATTTTCCACCTGATGACGCACGCCTTCTTTAAAGCGCTGCTGTTCCTGGCATCTGGCTCGGTTATCCTGGCCTGTCACCACGAACAGAACATCTTCAAGATGGGCGGTCTGCGTAAGTCTATTCCGCTGGTGTATCTCTGCTTCCTGATCGGTGGCGCGGCGCTGTCGGCTCTGCCGCTGATTACCGCAGGCTTCTTCAGTAAGGATGAGATTCTGGCCGGTGCGATGGCGAACGGTCATATTAATCTGATGGTTGCAGGTCTGGTCGGTGCGTTCATGACCTCTCTGTACACCTTCCGTATGATTTTCATCGTGTTCCACGGTAAAGAGCAAATTCACGCTCACGCAGGGAAGGGGATTACACATCATCTGCCGCTGATTGTGCTGATGATCCTGTCCACCTTCGTTGGCGCACTGATTGTGCCACCGCTGCAGGGGGTACTGCCTGCGACGACCGAGCTTGAGCATGGTCGCGTGATGACGCTGGAAATTACCTCCGGTATCGTCGCGATTGCAGGCATTCTGATCGCTGCATGGCTGTGGCTGGGTAAACGTACTCTGGTGACGTCGATTGCCAACAGTGCGCCAGGCCGTCTGCTGGGTACCTGGTGGTATAACGCCTGGGGCTTCGACTGGCTGTACGACAAAGTGTTCGTCAAGCCGTTCCTGGGCGTTGCATGGCTGCTGAAACGCGATCCGCTGAACGCAATGATGAACATTCCGGCGATCCTTTCCCGCTTTGCAGGTAAAGGCCTGTTGTTAAGCGAGAACGGCTATCTGCGTTGGTATGTAGCATCAATGAGCATCGGTGCCGTCGTTGTGCTGGCTCTGTTGATGGTACTGCGTTGATCGTAAAGTGAATTTTATCCAAATTCGTTGAAAATCAGGCCTCTATTAGGGGCCTTAAAAAGGAATAAAAATCGCCATGTTACTACCCTGGCTAATATTGATTCCCTTTATCGGTGGCTTTCTGTGCTGGCAGACCGAACGCTTTGGCGTGAAGGTGCCGCGTTGGATCGCGCTGATTACCATGGGACTGACGCTGGCGCTTGGCCTGCAACTTTGGTTGCAGGGCGGCTATTCACTGACGCAATCCACTGGCATTCCGCAGTGGCAGTCTGAGTTTGTCCTGCCGTGGATCCCACGCTTTGGCATCTCGATTCATCTTGCTATCGACGGTCTGTCGCTGCTGATGGTGGTGCTGACCGGCCTGCTCGGTGTTCTGGCGGTACTTTGCTCCTGGAATGAAATCGAAAAATACCAGGGCTTTTTCCACCTGAACCTGATGTGGATCTTAGGCGGCGTAATCGGCGTGTTCCTTGCCATCGACATGTTCCTGTTCTTCTTCTTCTGGGAAATGATGCTGGTGCCGATGTACTTCCTGATCGCGCTATGGGGGCATAAAGCCTCTGACGGTAAAACGCGTATCACGGCAGCAACCAAGTTCTTCATTTATACCCAGGCGAGTGGTCTGGTGATGTTGATTGCCATCCTGGCGCTGGTGTTTGTGCACTACAAAGCGAACGGCGTGTGGACTTTCAACTATGAAGAATTGCTGAATACTCCGATGTCCCACGGCGTGGAATACCTGCTGATGCTGGGCTTCTTCATCGCTTTCGCGGTGAAAATGCCGGTGGTTCCGCTGCACGGCTGGTTGCCGGATGCTCACTCCCAGGCACCGACCGCAGGTTCCGTTGACCTGGCAGGTATCTTGCTGAAAACCGCAGCCTACGGTCTGCTGCGCTTCTCCCTGCCGCTGTTCCCGAATGCGTCAGCGGAGTTTGCACCTATCGCAATGTGGCTTGGCGTCATCGGCATCTTCTACGGCGCGTGGATGGCCTTTAATCAGTACGACATCAAACGTCTGATTGCTTACACCTCCGTATCCCACATGGGCTTCGTACTGATTGCTATCTACACCGGCAGCCAGCTGGCATACCAGGGTGCGGTGATTCAGATGATCGCGCACGGCCTGTCCGCAGCCGGTCTGTTCATCCTGTGTGGTCAGCTGTACGAACGTCTACACACGCGTGATATGCGTATGATGGGCGGCCTGTGGGGCAAAATGAAATGGTTGCCTGCGCTGTCAATGTTCTTCGCAGTGTGTACGCTGGGTATGCCGGGTACAGGTAACTTCGTTGGCGAATTTATGATTCTGTTCGGCAGCTACCAGGTGGTTCCGGTTATTACCGTGATCTCGACATTTGGTCTGGTGTTTGCTTCTGTTTACTCGCTGGCGATGCTGCATCGCGCTTACTTTGGTAAGGCGAAGAGCCAGATTGCCAGTGTTGAACTGCCAGGGATGTCGCTGCGTGAGCTGTTTATCATCCTGTTGCTGGTCGTGCTTCTGGTACTGCTTGGCTTCTATCCGCAGCCGATTCTGGATACCTCGCATTCTGCGATGAGCAACATCCAGCAGTGGTTTGTTAATTCCGTTACTACTACAAGGCCGTAAATCGCCATGACAATAACTCCACAACACCTGATTGCGCTGCTACCGCTGCTGATCGTCGGCTTGACGGTGGTGGTTGTGATGCTCTCCATTGCGTGGCGACGCAATCACTTCCTCAATGCCACGCTGTCGGTCATTGGGCTTAACGCCGCACTGGTTTCGCTCTGGTTTGTTGGCCAGGCGGGCGCTATGGACGTCACCCCGCTGATGCGGGTTGACGGTTTCGCCATGCTCTACACCGGGCTGGTGCTGCTGGCTAGTCTTGCCACCTGTACCTTCGCTTACCCGTGGCTGGAAGGCTACGACGACAACCGGGAAGAGTTCTATCTGCTGGTGCTGATTGCCGCGCTCGGCGGTATTCTGCTGGCTAACGCTAACCATCTGGCGGCGCTGTTCCTTGGTATTGAGCTTATCTCTCTGCCGCTGTTTGGTCTGGTTGGCTATGCGTTCCGTCAGAAACGTTCGCTGGAAGCCAGTATCAAATACACCATTCTGTCTGCCGCAGCGTCTTCCTTCCTGCTGTTTGGTATGGCGCTGGTATACGCGCAGTCTGGCAACCTGTCGTTTGTTGCGCTCGGTAAGAGCCTTGGCGACGGTATGCTGCAAGAACCGCTGCTGCTGGCGGGCTTCGGTCTGATGATTGTTGGCCTCGGCTTTAAACTCTCGCTGGTTCCATTCCACCTGTGGACGCCAGACGTATACCAGGGCGCTCCGGCTCCGGTTTCCACCTTCCTGGCGACGGCGAGCAAAATCGCTATCTTCGGCGTGGTGATGCGTCTGTTCCTGTACGCACCGGTAGGTGATAGCGAAGCGGTACGGATCGTGCTGGGTGTGATTGCCTTTGCTTCCATTATCTTCGGTAACCTGATGGCGCTGAGCCAGACCAACATCAAACGTCTGCTTGGTTACTCTTCTATCTCTCACCTTGGTTACCTGCTGGTGGCGCTGATTGCCCTGCAGAGCGGCGAGATGTCGATGGAAGCGGTTGGCGTTTACCTGGCCGGTTATCTGTTCAGCAGCCTCGGTGCGTTCGGTGTGGTCAGCCTGATGTCCAGCCCGTACCGCGGTCCGGATGCAGACTCTCTGTTCTCCTACCGTGGTCTGTTCTGGCATCGTCCAATCCTCGCGGCGGTGATGACGGTGATGATGCTGTCTCTGGCGGGTATTCCGATGACGCTGGGCTTTATCGGTAAGTTCTACGTACTGGCGGTGGGTGTGCAGGCTAATCTGTGGTGGCTGGTTGCCGCTGTGGTGGTGGGTTCCGCGATTGGTTTGTACTACTACCTGCGCGTTGCCGTGAGCCTGTATCTGAGCGCACCGCAGCAACTGAATCGCGATGCGCCGTCCAACTGGCAGTACAGCGCGGGCGGTATCGTGGTGCTGATTTCTGCTCTACTGGTACTGGTGCTGGGTATCTACCCGCAACCGTTAATCAGCATCGTGCAGTTAGCGGCTCCGCTGATGTAATTCATCATGCTGTGATCGAAAAAGAGTCTGGACAATGTCCAGACTCTTTTTTTTACCTGTCTATACTCGTCATACTTCAAGTTGCTGGGGTGTCAGGCCGAAAGTTGACGGCTCACCAGCGGGCCGCTGATGCCTTTCGCTGTGCGATCCATCACTTCCTGAATGACTGAAGACAGCTCATTGACTTCGAATTTGGCCACGTAACCATCTGCTTTCACTCGGCGTACGTGATCTTCATTGGCGCTACCGGAAAGTGAGGAGTGGATAACGACCGGGATCTTCTTCAGGCGTTCGTCGGTTTTTATCTTACGGGTAAGCGTAAAACCGTCCATCTCCGGCATTTCCAGATCGGTGAGCACCAGCGCAATCTTCTCGCTGATTGGTTTACCTTCCGATTCTGCTTCTTCAGATAGCTGTTGTATCTTTTCCCACGCATCCTGGCCCGTCACATGCATCAAGTGTGGGATCTCCATGGCGTTAAGCCCTTTTTCCAGCATCGCGCGAGCCACTTTGGAATCATCAGCCACAATCGCCACCGCACCCGGCGTAATGTTGAACTTATTGGTTTTCAGCTCTGTTGCGCGCAGGTCGTGGTTCGACGGTACGATGTCGTACAGGATCTGTTCGACATCGAGCACCAGCGCCAGATTGTTAGTCTCTTTGTTGTCGTCCAGACAGGCGATACTGGTAATGTAGCGACCATTGACGGCTTTCTCGGCGGTATGCACCTGTTGCCAGTCCAGACGCATAATGTTTTCTACCGACTCCACCGCAAACGCCTGAACGCTGCGGGCATATTCCGTGATCAACAGGATGTTGAGTCCGGTCTCTGGCTTACAGCCCGCGACGGCAGGCAGATCAATCACCGGGATCACCTGATCGCGAATGTTAACCATACCCAGCAACGGGGCTTTCATACCTGCGGGACGCGTAAAGGTCGGCATCGGTACGATTTCACGCAGTTTGAATACGTTGATGCCAAACAATTCTGATTTCTGCTCCTCGACGGATTTGCCAAGGCGAAACAGCAGCAGTTCAAAACGGTTAGACAGGGTTAGGTTTGTCCTGTCATCAATATCTTTCTGGAAATTGTTCATCCTGTCCTCAGTGTGAAAGCCAGCCTTTCCACTGTTATCGGCACTGAGGCGGAAAAATGGAGCATTAAACGGTGAAAATGGCGAAATCGTGAGCCAGTTCAGTGTCTGGAAATATCGCTTTGCACTCTTCGAGTAACCGCTGACAGCCTTTTTCATCGTAGCGTGAGCTAACGTGGGTCATGATCAGGCGTCCCACTCCGGCCTCAAGCGCCAGCTGGGCGGCTTGTCGGGTCGAGCTGTGACCGCGGCTGTTGGCTTTTTCCTCCATTGAGGAGTCCAGTGTGGTTTCATGTACCATCACATCCACACCGCGTGCCAGTTCAATGGCGGACGCGCAAGGTCCTGTGTCGCCGAAAATAGCCACAGATTTTCCTCTGGTGGCAGGGCCGAGAAAATCGGCGCCGTTAATCGCTCGACCATCCTCCAGCACGATGGTTTTCCCGGCTTTCAAATCCTGGAACCACGGGCCCGCTTTAACACCAGCCGCCTTCAAGGCGCTGGCGTCAAGTGCCCCCGGTTTGTCGTGCTCTTCAACACGAAAACCGTAGCACTCCAGCGGATGCTCCAGCGGGTACGCCGTTACTTTACGCAGGCCGTCATCAACAATTTCACCCGCGGTGATTTCGACAATATCCAGCGGATAATCGGTCCAGGAGCCGCTCAGACGCAAAGCCGTTTCGGTAAACTCTCGCAATCCCTTTGGTCCGTAAAGCGTCAGTGGCTGGACGTTCCCGGCCATTGAGCGACTGCACAGCAGCCCCGGTAAACCAAACAGGTGATCGCCGTGTAGATGGCTGATAAAAATACGTTCGAGTTTTCCAGGGTTAAATGGCGTGGTCAGCATCTGATGCTGCGTTCCTTCACCACAATCGAAAAGCCACAGCCCCGCCTGAGTCGGGTGTTGCAGATTCAGTAAAATTGCCGTTACATTGCGTGAGCGCGTGGGGACTCCCGCAGACGTGCCTAAAAATAGTAATTCCATCTTCGCGTTACACTTTTCGCCATCAATAAGGCAGGGTGTTCAGGTTATCACAACAAAGGGGCAGACTATGATTCACTGGCAAGATCTCCATCATGCAAAGCTCAATACACAGCAGCTGTACGCCATTCTTGAGCTTCGCTGTGCGGTATTTGTTGTTGAGCAACGGTGTCCGTATCAGGATGTGGATGGTGATGACCTGAGTGGTGAAAACCGGCACATTCTGGGTTGGCATAACGATGAACTGGTGGCGTATGCGAGGATTCTGAAAAGCGATGATGAACTTGAGCCGGTCGTCATTGGTCGGGTGATTGTAAGCGAAGCGCTGCGGGGTGAAAAATTGGGGCAACAGCTAATGACTCAGACGTTGGCCTCCTGTACGCAGCATTGGCCGCACAAGGCGCTGTATCTGGGGGCGCAGGCACATTTGCAATCATTCTATGCGCGCTTTGGCTTTGTGCCGGTCACGGATATTTATGACGAAGACGGTATTCCACACGTCGGAATGGCGCGGGAAGCACATCAGGCGTAAACAGGCGCAAACACGCCTGATTGTCTATAGTTAGCGGGTACGTCAATAGAAAGGGAGAATAAAATGTCTTTTCATTCTTATGAATCACGTATCGATGATGATCTGGAATTATTGAGTGAAACGCTGGAGGAGGTGCTGCGTTCTTCCGGCGATCCAGCCGATCAAAAATACCTTGAGTTAAAAGCGCGGGCAGAGCGGGCGTTAGAAGAGGTGAGAAATCGCGTCAGCCACGCCTCTGACAGCTACTATTACCGCGCGAAGAAAGCCGTTTGCCGGGCGGATGATTATGTGCATGAAAAACCCTGGCGCGGAATCGGCGTTGGTGCCACGGTCGGTTTAGTGATGGGATTATTGTTAGCACGGCGATAAATTCCATTCCGTCAGCGCATTTGTACGTACTCCCTAACTGGGGGTACTGCTTTTTCTGCTCAGTACCCCGTATAATGTGAGGTTTTTAACAGGGAGAGGTCCGCGTGCATTCAATCACTACTGCGCTGGAAAGTCTGATGCGTCATTTGTCGCAAGAGATACCAGCAGCACCTGGAATTCGTATTTACGATATCCCTTTCCCACTGAATGATGCGTTTGACGCTTTAGGATGGCTGGCCAGTCAACCCGTCTGGCCCCAGTTTTACTGGCAACAGCGTAATGGCGATGAAGAAGCCGCCGTACTGGGCGCTGTTGCTACATTTTCCTCGCTCGAATTAGCTCAGCATTTTTTACATCAGCAGAATGATAATCCTGACCTGCGTATCTGGGGCCTGAATGCCTTTGAGCCTCAGCGCGGCCATTTGTTATTGCCACGGCTGGAGTGGCGACGTTGCGCTGGGGTGGCGAGCTTACGCTTACATCTTTTTAGCGACGTGTCGCTGCGTGAAGACGCCGCGAAGGCGGTGGCGTTTATCTCATCGCTCGCCAACGTAAAGCCGCTGCCCGCATTGCGTCTGCGTTTGACGGGAGAACAGAACTGGCCGGATAAAACTGGCTGGACAGACCTGATAAAACTCGCCACGCAAACGATCAATGGGGAACAGCTCGATAAGGTCGTGCTGGCGCGGGCGACCGATTTACAGTTTTCTCAGTCGGTTAACGCCGCGGCCGTGATGGCTTCCAGTCGTCGTCTAAACCTGAACTGCTACCATTTCTTTATGGCGTTCTCCGCAAAGTGTGCGTTTCTTGGTTCTTCCCCTGAACGGCTGTATCGGCGGCGTGACACGGCGCTGCGCACCGAGGCGCTGGCGGGAACCGTTGCCAACCACCCTGAGGATCATCGGGCCTGGCAGTTGGGGGAATGGCTAATGAAAGATGATAAAAACCAGCGCGAGAATATGCTGGTGGTCGAAGATATTTGCCAGCGTCTGCAAGGCTGTACGCAAACTCTTGATGTGCTGCCGCCGCAGGTGCTTAGACTGCGCAAAGTGCAGCACCTGCGCCGCTGTATCTGGACGGAACTGAATCAGGCTGATGATACGCTTTGTCTGATGCAACTCCAGCCCACGGCGGCAGTCGCAGGTATTCCGCGTGAGCTGGCGCGTGAATTTATCCAACAAAATGAACCGTTTGAACGCGAGTGGTATGCCGGTTCTGCGGGTTACCTTTCTCTGCGCCAAAGCGAGTTTTGCGTGTCATTACGGTCGGCGAAAATTAGTGAAAATGTGATACGCCTGTATGCTGGGGCAGGGATCGTGCGTGGTTCAGATCCTGAACAGGAATGGCAAGAAATAGACAATAAAGCGGCAGGACTGCGCACTTTATTACAGATGGAAGGGTAATGAGTTGTATATTACCGACTCATATCAAAAATCCATTTATTCGATTCTTTATACTGTGTCGCAATATTGATACCGGACAATCTCATGTCAGTAAGCGCATTTAACCGACGCTGGGCGGCGGTCATTCTGGAAGCACTCACTCGCCACGGCGTCAGGCATGTCTGCATTGCCCCTGGCTCTCGTTCTACACCGTTGACTCTGGCGGCTGCGGAAAACCCCGCTTTTATTCACCATACTCATTTTGATGAGCGTGGCCTTGGGCATCTGGCCTTAGGTCTGGCAAAAGTCAGCCGGCAGCCTGTCGCTGTGATTGTGACGTCCGGTACGGCGGTGGCAAATTTGTATCCCGCGTTGATTGAAGCGGGCCTGACCGGTGAAAAGCTGATTCTACTCACGGCTGACAGACCTCCTGAGCTTATCGACTGCGGCGCTAACCAGGCGATTCGTCAGGCCGGAATGTTTGCCTCGCATCCATCGCAAACGCTCTCTTTACCGCGCCCGACTCAGAACATTCCGGCTAGTTGGCTGGTATCCACCATTGATAACGCCTTAGCTG
The DNA here is from genome assembly GCF_013783065.1 of Citrobacter sp. RHBSTW-00986. Lineage (NCBI taxonomy): Bacteria > Pseudomonadati > Pseudomonadota > Gammaproteobacteria > Enterobacterales > Enterobacteriaceae > Citrobacter > Citrobacter sp. RHBSTW-00986. The sequence continues at coordinate 1,638,281 of NZ_CP056200.1, forward strand.
CGCTGCATAGCGGGGCGGTTCATATCAATTGCCCATTTGCGGAACCGCTGTATGGCGACATGGACGAAACGGGGATTGACTGGCAGCAGCGCCTTGGCGACTGGTGGCAGGATGATAAACCCTGGCTGCGTGAGTCGCGTCGGCTGGAAAGCGACAAACAGCGTGACTGGTTTTTCTGGCGACAAAAACGCGGCGTTGTTGTTGCAGGCCGCATGAGCGCGGAAGAGGGCAAAAAGGTTGCGCAGTGGGCGCAGATGCTAGGCTGGCCGCTGATTGGCGATGTTCTGTCGCAAACCGGACAACCTTTGCCGTGCGCCGATCTGTGGCTGGGGAATGCGAAAGCGGTCACTGAATTACAGCAGGCGCAGATTGTGGTGCAGCTTGGCAGTAGCCTGACCGGAAAACGGCTCCTGCAATGGCAGGCCAGCTGTGATCCGCAGGAATACTGGATTGTCGATAATATCGAAGGCCGCCTCGATCCGGCTCACCATCGTGGGCGCAGACTGGTAGCGACGGTTGGCGACTGGCTGGAGTTGCATCCGGCGGAGAAACGTCAGCCCTGGTGCGTGGAGATCCCACGCCTGGCGCAACTGGCCTGGCAGGCGGTAGAAGCCCGTCGCGACGCGTTTGGTGAAGCGCAATTAGCCCACCGTATCCGCGAATACTTGCCGGAGCAGGGGCAACTGTTCGTGGGCAACAGTCTGGTGGTGCGCCTGATTGATGCGCTGTCGCAGCTTCCGGCGGGTTACCCGGTCTATAGCAACCGTGGCGCGAGCGGCATTGACGGCCTGCTGTCAACGGCAGCAGGCGTACAGCGCGCCAGCGCGAAATCGACGCTGGCTATCGTCGGCGATTTATCTGCGCTGTATGACCTCAATGCGCTGGCGTTATTGCGCCAGGTTTCCGCGCCGTTTGTCCTGATAGTGGTCAATAATAACGGCGGGCAAATTTTTTCCCTGTTGCCGACGCCAGCAAGCGAACGCGAACGGTTCTACCTGATGCCGCAGAACGTGCATTTTGAGCATGCTGCCGCCATGTTTAACCTTAAATACCAGCGCCCGGAAAACTGGGAGCAACTGGAGAGCGCGCTGACTAACGCCTGGCGTACTCCGGCGTCAACGGTGATTGAGCTGGTGGTAAACGAAACTGATGGGGCGCAAACCCTGCAGCAACTGCTGGCACAGGTAAGCCATCTATGATCCTGCACGCGCAGGCGAAAGTGGGTCAGACGGGATTTCCCTGGCTGGTTTTCCTGCACGGTTTTTCCGGTGATTGTCGGGAATGGCAGACGGTTGGCGAAGCGTTTAAGAATTATTCGCGGCTGTATATCGACCTGCCGGGACACGGTGGCTCCGCTGACATCAGCGTGAGCGGATTCGACGACGTAAGCGCTTTGCTGCGTAACACGTTGCTTAGTTACAACATACTTAAATACTGGTTGGTAGGTTACTCTCTTGGCGGCAGAGTTGCGATGATGGCGGCTTGTCAGGAGATGCCAGGACTGTGCGGTCTGGTGGTTGAAGGTGGACATCCAGGCTTGCAAAGTGAGGAGGCGCGCGTTCAGCGTCGCATCTCTGATGGTCGCTGGGCTGCGCGTTTTCGTGCTGAGCCGTTGTGCGAGGTGTTTATTGACTGGTATCAACAGCCGGTTTTTTCCTCGCTGAATGCGGCGCAAAGAGAAGCGCTGGTCGCACTGCGTAGCCAGAATAACGGGCATACGCTGGCAGCGATGCTGGAGGCCACCTCGCTAGCCGTACAACCTGATTTACGTGCGCAACTCACTACGCGCACATTTCCGTTTTATTATTTATGTGGTGAACGTGACGATAAATTCCGCGCCCTGGCGGCGGAAATATCCGTACCAAGCCATGTGATTCGTAATGCCGGACACAACGCGCATCGGGACAATCCCGCTGGCGTGGTGGACTGTCTGGCTCAGATTCTGCATCGCTGACTATAGGACATTTTATGATCTATCCTGAAGAAACAATGCTTTACGCACCGGTAGAATGGCACGATTGCTCTGAAGGCTACACCGACATTCTCTACGAGAAATCCACCGACGGTATCGCAAAAATCACCATTAATCGTCCGCAGGTACGCAATGCCTTCCGTCCGGTCACCGTGAAAGAGATGATCCAGGCGCTGGCGGATGCTCGCTATGATGACAACATTGGCGTGATTATTCTGACCGGTGCTGGCGACAAAGCATTCTGCGCGGGTGGCGATCAGAAAGTGCGCGGTGACTACGGCGGATACCAGGATGATTCCGGTGTGCATCACCTGAACGTACTGGACTTCCAGCGCCAGATTCGTACCTGTCCGAAGCCGGTAGTGGCGATGGTTGCAGGCTTTTCCATCGGCGGCGGCCATGTGCTGCACATGATGTGTGACCTGACCATTGCGGCTGAAAACGCCATCTTCGGCCAGACCGGTCCGAAAGTCGGTTCCTTCGATGGCGGCTGGGGTGCCTCTTACATGGCGCGTATTGTCGGTCAGAAAAAAGCGCGTGAAATCTGGTTCCTGTGCCGTCAGTACGATGCGAAGCAAGCGCTGGATATGGGCCTGGTAAACACCGTGGTTCCGCTGGCCGATCTGGAAAAAGAGACCGTACGCTGGTGTCGTGAAATGCTGCAAAACAGCCCGATGGCGTTGCGCTGCCTGAAAGCTGCACTGAACGCCGACTGCGATGGTCAGGCTGGTCTGCAAGAGCTGGCGGGTAACGCCACCATGCTGTTCTACATGACGGAAGAAGGTCAGGAAGGCCGTAACGCCTTTAACCAGAAACGTCAGCCGGATTTCAGCAAATTTAAACGGAATCCGTAATGCGTAGCGCGCAGGTATACCGCTGGCAGATCCCCATGGACGCGGGGGTGATTCTGCGCGACAGGCGGTTAAAAACGCGTGACGGGCTGTACGTTCGCCTTTATGACGGCGAGCGCGAAGGGTGGGGAGAGATCTCCCCGCTGCCCGGCTTCAGTCAGGAGAGCTGGGAAGAGGCGCAAACCGAGCTGCTGGCCTGGGTCAACGGCTGGCTACAGGGGGATTCTTCCTTACCGCAGCTGCCTTCGGTCGCCTTTGGCGCAAGCTGTGCGCTGGCCGAACTGGCTGGCGCATTGCCAGAAGACGCAGACTACCGTGCAGCGCCGCTGTGTACGGGCGATCCTGATGATCTGGTACTGCAACTGGCGGACATGCCGGGTGAAAAAGTAGCGAAGATAAAGGTCGGACTGTATGAAGCGGTTCGCGACGGTATGGTCGCCAACCTGCTGCTTGAGGCTATCCCGGAGCTGCATTTGCGACTTGACGCCAACCGAGCCTGGACGCAGTTGAAAGCCCAGCAGTTCGCGAAGTACGTTAATCCAGAGTACCGCGGGCGCATCGCTTTTCTCGAAGAGCCATGCAAAACCCGCGATGACTCTCGTGCTTTTGCGCGTGAAACCGGCATTGCCATTGCCTGGGATGAAAGCTTGCGTGAAGCGGATTTCATCTTCGAAGCCGAAGAGGGCGTCAAGGCAGTGGTTATCAAACCTACGCTGACGGGCAGTCTCGATAAAGTGCGCGAACAGGTGGAAGCGGCGCATGCACTTGGTCTCACCGCTGTTATTAGTTCGTCGATCGAGTCGAGCCTGGGCTTAACCCAACTGGCGCGAATTGCCGCCTGGCTGACGCCGCAGACCATTCCGGGGCTGGATACCCTGAGCCTGATGCAGTGCCAGCAGGTACGCACCTGGCCGGGTAGCGCATTGCCGTGTATCGATGTTGATGCGCTGGAACGCCTGCTATGACCCAGCGGGAAATGCCCGATAGCGTAAGCATATCGGGCCTGGTACAACCCGATGACTGGCCGTGGCGTCACTGGCGACAGGTTCGTGCAGAGGTGCCTGCTCTACGCCTCAACGATGAAGTATTAAGCTGGAGCGAGCTCTGCACGCGCGTTGACCATCTGGCCAGCGGTTTTGCCGCTCAGGGCGTGGAAGAGGGCGATGGCGTCCTGCTTCGCGCCTGGAATCATCCGCGTGCTTTGCTGGCCTGGCTGGCATTGCTGCAATGTGGGGCGCGGGTTTTACCTGTGAACCCGCAGCTGCCTCAATCGCTGCTTGACGCGCTGGTCCCGGACTTAACGCTGCGTTTTGCGCTGGATCTTGAGGCAGCTAATGTTCTCGCGGGACTCCATCCGTTGCAGATGCAGGCAGTGCCAGGCAAGCATGCCGCCGCGTGGTTACCCCAGCGGTTGAGCACGATGACGTTAACCTCAGGTTCTACCGGATTGCCAAAGGCAGCGGTGCATACCTGTCAGGCTCATCTGGCAAGCGCGCAGGGCGTGCTGTCATTAATGCCATTTGATGCTGAAGATGACTGGCTGCTCTCGCTGCCGCTGTTTCATGTTTCCGGCCAGGGTATTTTGTGGCGTTGGTTGTTTGCCGGGGCACGAATGACCGTGCGCGACAAGCAACCATTGGAGCAAATGCTGGCTGGATGCACTCATGCTTCGCTGGTGCCCACGCAGCTGTGGCGCCTGCTGGTCAACAAAACGGCGGTAACGCTCAAAGCAGTGCTCCTGGGTGGCGCGGCAATTCCTGTTGAATTGACGGAACAGGCGCGCGAGCAAAGGATTCGCTGCTGGTGCGGTTACGGTTTAACGGAGTTTGCTTCTACGGTCTGTGCGAAAGAAGCGGATGGCCTGGCAGATGTGGGGTCGCCCCTGGCAGGCAGAGAAGTCAGAATCGTTGATGGTGAAGTCTGGCTGCGTGCCGCCAGCATGGCGCAAGGTTACTGGCGTAACGGGCAACTGATTCCTTTAGTAAACGCGGAAGGCTGGTTTGCCACCCGCGATCGCGGGGTGTTGAAGGACGGCAAGTTAACCATTGTCGGTCGGATGGACAATCTGTTCTTTAGCGGCGGGGAAGGCATACAGCCGGAAGAGGTGGAACGCGTGATTGCTGCGCATCCGCATGTTCTGCAAGCCTTCATTGTGCCGATAGAAGACAAAGAGTTTGGTCATCGCCCGGTGGCGGTCGTTGAGTATGACACCAATGCGGGTGACACCAATCTGGCAGAGTGGGTGAAAGATAAGCTGGCCCGCTTTCAGCAACCGGTATGCTGGCTGACATTGCCACCCGAACTAAAATCCGGAGGGATTAAAATCTCTCGTCGTGCGCTGTCAGATTGGGTAAGTGCTTCATTCTTAAAATTAAGCAAACAGTAATTACATTTCTCACTTTCGCTATTGAGTCGCTATTGTCATTTTGTTTATCTGCTAATGTGTAACCTGTTGTGAAATTTTTTAACAAAAGGTGCGCTATGGAATGGCATGTGAAGAAGTCTTGCTGTCACAAAAAAGCAGGCAGGCTCTATATCGTACTTTGTGATGGCGGCGGTTCGCTAAAGATGCTGGCTGAGGCGCACTCTTCCGAGTGGGTTAAGCCCGGAGACCTCCTTTCACCGCTGAAAGATGCACTGTATTGCATTAATCGCGATACCTCACGGTTAATCAAAATAATTGATGCCAGACAGTACACGTGCGAGGAATGGGAACGCCTGTTACGACTGTCTGAAGATAAATAATCTCAGGGTTGGCGCTGGTGTGAAGGTAAAAAAATCGTCAGTAGCCCTGCCATGATGCACAGCACTCCGGCGAGCGCTTTCGCTGAAAATATTCCCTGCCAGCCGGGCAGGATCATTGATGCAACCCACACCAGTACATAGCTCAGGCTGAGCAGGGCATACGCTTTGCTCAGTGCGAGCTGGTGCAGCGCTTTATGCCAGCAAATCACCGACAGTAAATACCCTGCCAGTCCGGCATACAAAGCAAATGCGCCGACGCTAAGAGAGAATACGGCAGAAATGAATTGCTGCGGCTGCAGCATTGGCGGCAGATTATCCATCGCAAAGCCAAGACTCAACTGGGCGGCTGAAGTGATAATAACGCTGCATAATCCCCAAAAGATGCCCATTACACCGCGCTCCCAAGAATAAAGATGCCGGTGATGATTAACCCCACTCCCAGCCAGTGGCGCGGGGTGACGGGTTCGCGCCAGATTTTCCAGGCAGCCAGAGTCACCCATACAAAATTAAGACTCAGCATGGGGTAGGCGATGCCGACCGGAATGTTCTGCAGCACCGCCAGCCATAGCAGCATGGCCAGACCGAGACTTGCCAGAGCAAGCCCAATCCATAGCGTAATGTGGCGTTTTCGCGCTCGAACGGGAACGGGTCGCGACGCCTGCTTCTGACATAACTGACCGCAGACGCTGAGCAGGCTGGCGAGAACTAAGGCTATCCAGATCATTTCGGCCGATACTGAATCAGGACCAGACGCCCCTGATTATCGATATAGTCAGCGGGAGGGATAGCAAGTCGATTAATATCTTCATCCTTATCAATTGTGAGCACGAGCGTAATGTTTCCTTGCTGACGATGTTGCGCTAACCACTCGGCAAAGTTCCCCCGACCGACAAAACGCCCCTGGGCATCCGGGTAGTTAAGGCCATATTTTAACTCGCCCGTTTGTCCGTACATTATGATGTCGTCACGCTTCAGGCTCCAGGCCAGCCCCGCGGCGACGCCAACGCTGTCGGTGAGAATATAACGGCTCGACTCCAGCGACTCTTTGGTCATCTCGACAAAAAATTGTGGCTGTTTAGATTCCATCACCCGGTCAGGAATGGAGAAGCCAAACAACAGTGCCAGGCCTAATGGACACAACGCTGCGAACGTCCAGTTCTTCTCGCGGTTATTTAGCGTATACCAGCCAAAGAGCGTCCAGATGATAAAAATGCCCCACGCACAAAACACCTTATAGGTTTCGATATGCGACCAGACCGGCGTCTTTAATGGACCCAGTGTAGAAACAATAAACGTGGCGACAATGCCGGTCACGCCGAACAGAACGTTGATCCAGCCATTCACGCGCAGCGCGGTTGCGCCTTTTTGCGCGGCCTGCAGGCCGAAACGCGCCGTCAATATTGCCAGCGGCGCGAAGCAGGAAAGAATATAGGTCGGCAGTTTTCCTTTCGCAATGCTGAAAAACAGGATTGGCATGATAATCCAGCTCAGCAGGTACAGTGCGCTGCGCGGAACATCCCGTTCACGCCAGCCCGTACGCAGCGCGCCGGGGAGCAGCCCGAGCCACGGTAATGCGCCTGCCACCAATACCGGAATGTAGTACCAGACGGGGGCCTTATGTTGGGCATCCTCCCGCGCGAAACGTTGAATATGCTCGACCCAGAAGAAGTAATGCCAGAAATCCGGCTCACGCCGGGCAATCGCTATTCCCCAAGGCAGCACAGTCACGATGCAACCGACTACTGCCAGCAGACCGTAGATAATGAGATCTTTCCAGCGCTTTTGTACGAAAACCCACGGTAATACGCTGAGCACAGGAATGGCGAGTGCCAGGAAACCCTTGGTCATCACGCCCACGCCGCAGGTTAACCCTAAGAGCAGAAAGGCGGTAATTTTGCGCATTCTGCTGGTGGCTTGCATCCCCTCCCAAAAGCAGCACATGCCCGCCATTAGCCAGAGCGCAATCATGGGATCAAGTACCGCGTAGGTACCGATGCTGTAAACCGAAAAAAACGTTAAAAAGATAACCGAAGAGAGTACGGCGGTGCGCTTATCCCGCCACAACCGCATGGCAAGCCAGGCTACCATTAGCGCCGTCAGCAAAGTGGCAAAAATGGCTCCTGCTCTGACGCCGAAATTATTGGCGCCAAACAGCCATTGCCCGATGCTGTTTAACCAGTATCCGGCAATCGGTTTTTCAAAATACCGTAGCCCTAAAAAGTGCGGAACGATCCCGTCGCCAGAGGTCAGCATTTCCCGACTGATTTCGGCATAGCGCGTTTCATCAGGCTGCCACAGCAGGCGACTGTTGATGGGGAGAATAAAATACAGCGCAATAAAAGCGATAAATGCCAGGGTGTAGCGGACAGTATGTTTCATCTTGTCACACTCACTGGTTGTTGGCGGCCGACCCATCCCTCTCTGCCGGATATTTTGCCACGCACGATCTGCCCTGTTGGCAGCGAACTGACATCGTCCGGTAACAGGTCGCCGAGCGGGCAAAATGTTATCCCCATGTCTGCGGCGCGAGTAAGCAGCTCGTCAAAATTCAGCTGAAAGGCGATGCCTTCAACTTCCGCATGAATGGTATACACCGGTGTTCCTCTGCTCATCTGGATGTGGGAGAGAATGTAAGCGTTGAAGTCCACCGCCTGGACTTCCTGACCAACCACTTCATCCCAGGTGGGTAGCGTGACGGGAATTTGCGGCGTACCTGTTTTCCCGGACGTCAGCACCGGACGGAATAACGACGTTCCCCGACAGTCGCTGTTATAACGCAGATGGAACGTTTCTTTGGCGTGGACGACGCGATCGTCGGCACGCCATCCGGCAACGGCAGAACAGGTGACGGGTTGTCCGATAAGAGTTTCAAGGGCCATGATGCCTCGTGAAATATCATCAATCAGCTGTTTGTCATTCCAGTTTCCGCTTCGCGCCTGCCAGGCATGGTGATCCCAGGCATGCAGACCGGTTTCATGAAGCAGGGCGGTTTGCGCAATGATCGCCGCGTTGGCCTGGCCGATCTCTTTTCCCGGCCAGGCGGTTCCCGCCAGCAATATATCCCATCCGTAAAGTGATGCGGCGTTTGAGCGCAGCATCTTCCACAGAAATTGTGGTTTCACAAGACGCCAGAGGTGGCGTCCCATGTTGTCCGGTCCAACGCTAAAGAAAAAACTTGCCCGCACGTTATGTCGATTCAATGTCTCCAGCAGGCGGGGTACGCCTTCGCGCGTCCCCCTGAAAGTATCGACATCTATGCGCAAGCCGACTTGGGTCATGATGTGTGTTCCGTGATATTCACACTGCGTAAGAAGAAGTCCAGCGTCTCTTCTACCGTTTCCTGCATCTCAATGGTGGGCTCCCAGTTCAGGCAGCGTTTCGCATTGCGGATGTTGGGCTTACGATGTTCAACGTCTTGATAACCTTTACCATAGTAGCTGCTGCTTTCGACGTCACGGAAACCGGCAAACGGCGGGAAGTGGCTACGCAATGGATGTTTTTCAAAGCAGGTAAGCAGCATTTCTGCCAGTTCCTGAATACTCGCTTCGTTCTGCGGATTACCGATGTTGATAATCTCACCGTCGCAGCGTCCGCCTTCGTTTTCAATGATGCGGTACAGGGCTTCGATACCATCCCGAATGTCGGTAAAGCAGCGTTTTTGCTTGCCGCCTTCAATCAGCTTAATCGGTGAACCCTCCACCAGATTGAGGATCAGTTGGGTAATGGCGCGTGAGCTGCCGATACGCGCGGCGTTAAGGCTGTCCAGACGCGGCCCCATCCAGTTAAACGGGCGGAACAGGGTGAAGCGCAATCCCTCTTTTTCGCCGTACGCCCAGATTACGCGGTCCAACAACTGCTTGGAAACGGAGTAAATCCAGCGTGGTTTATTCACCGGACCGACGATCAGATTCGAGCTGTCCTCATCGAAAACTTTGTCGGTACACATGCCGTAGACTTCGGACGTTGACGGGAAAATGATGCGCTTACGGTATTTCACGCAGTAGCGAATGATTTTCAGGTTCTCTTCAAAATCGAGCTCAAATACGCGCAGCGGGTTGCGGGTATATTCGATTGGCGTTGCGATCGCCACCAGCGGCAGCACGACGTCGCATTTTTTAACATGGTATTCAATCCATTCGGAGTGAATGCTGATGTCGCCTTCGACGAAGTGGAATCGCGGATGCTGCAGAAAACGCCCAATGGCGTCACTGCCAATATCGAGCCCATACACTTCGTAATGATCTTCTTGCAGCAGGCGTTCGGTCAGATGGTTACCAATGAAGCCATTAACGCCAAGGATCAGCACACGGGTACGGCATTTGCTGGTGGCAACCGACTGGCTGTTCAGGCGGGAGCCTGGAACCAGGCCCAGAACCTGCGCCAGTTGCGACCCTTGCATTGCAATACCATCGCCAGCTTGTCCGGTAATAATTTCCAGGGCGCCATCGCCACAGGCGATCAGCAAAGGAGAAACGGAGATGACGGTACCCGGTTGGGTCGCTGAGTCATTTACGCAAACGCGCGATGACCAGACGGTGAACTTTTGTGTACCGACATAGCTAAATGCGCCCGGCCACGGATCGCTGACGGCGCGGACCTGGTTATGCAACTCCGCGGCAGGTGTGTTCCAGTCGAGGAAGCTATCTTCCGGTGTACGGCGACCAAAACAGGTAGCATCTGCTTCCTGTTGGGGGCGTTCTGCATAATCCCCGGTTTTAATCGCGGGCAGTGCCTGTTCCAGCAGGTGACGCGCAGCCTGGCACAATTTATGGTGCAGCGTTAACGCCACGTCATCCGGCGAAATAGCGACGTGCTGCTGGGCAATAATGGCGCCAGCATCCGCGCGTTTGACCATGCGGTGAAGCGTGACGCCGGTTTCGGTTTCGCCATTGACCAATACCCAGTTCAGCGGCGCGCGACCACGGTATTTCGGCAGCAACGAACCGTGCAGATTAAAAGCCCCCGCAGGCGCAAGACTGAGGATCTCATCACTCAGTAAATGACGATAGTAGAACGAGAAGATAACATCCGGCGCCAGTTGGCTAATGCGTTCAATCCACAAGGGATGATTGACCTCGTCCGGGGCGTAAACCGGAATTCCGGCGCTGGCGGCAAGGCGGGAAACCGAACCAAAAAATGCTTTTTCGCCCGGATTATCAGTGTGCGTAAAAATGGCAGCGATTTCATAACCGGCATCCAACAAAGCCTGGACACCCTGACATCCCATATCGTGATAGGCAAATACGATGGCTTTCATGCGCGGTTTTCCTCGGTTGGCTGCGTGGTTTGTGGGCGGATAACGTGTTGAACAAAATAGCGGGGGCGGGCGCGGACATCGTTATAGATGCGACCGATATATTCGCCGAGTAAACCCATGCCAATAAACTGTGCGCCGATAAAGGTAAACAGGACGGCAAACAGCATGAATACCCCTTCCGCGGCCCACTGTGGACCGAGCGTCAGACGCAGAACCACAAGCAGGATAGACAAGGTAAAGCCAGTGGCGGCGATTACGCTGCCCAACAGGCTCAACATACGAAGTGGCGTTGTGGTCAGACAGGTCACCAGGTCATACATCAGGTTGATCAGACGCATAAAGCTGTATTTGGAGTCACCAAATTCTCGCTCTGCATGGTGTACCGGGATTTCCGTAGCGCGCCGGGCAAAAATGTTGGCCAGAATCGGGATAAAGGTACTGCGCTCCTGGCAATGCAGCATGGCATCGACGATGTGGCGGCGATAAGCGCGTAACATGCAACCGTAGTCGCCCATCGCTTTACCGGTGGTGCGCTGAATCAGATGGTTAATCATTCGCGATGCGGTCTTACGAAATACGCTGTCCTGACGGTTCTGACGTACCGTGCCGACCACATCGAAGCCTTCATCTGCGGTGGCGACCAGCCGTGGGATCTCCTCTGGCGGGTTTTGCAAATCGGCATCCAGTGTGATGATCACGTCGCCGGTGACATGACTGAAACCGGCCATAATCGCCGAGTGTTGCCCGTAATTGCGATTCAATAAAATAGAAACAATGTGGCTGTTCGGTGCCTGGGAAGCGTCCATCATCAGCTGTGCGGAATGGTCGCTGCTGCCGTCATCAATTAGCAAAATTTCATAGTCTTTGCCCAATTTTTCGCAGGCAGCGCTGGTACGTCTGATTAACTCTGGCAAGCTTTCCTGTTCATTAAAAACGGGAATGACCACCGAGACTTTTTTGATCGGTGCTGCTTCAAACATGGTTATTGTCCTGCAATCTCGCGAAGTGCCGTAATTACCCGCTGGGTGTCATCGGCGGTCATATCGGGGAATAACGGCAGTGAGCAAATGCGCGCGCTATTCCATTCTGTATTGGGGAGCGAAAGGGTAGTGAAGCGTTCGCGGTAATATTTTTGCGAATGGGCCGCACGAAAATGCAGACCGGTGCCGATATTTTTGGCCTTTAACGCCTCCATTAAGGCATCTCTGCTCAGACCGCAGCGGGCTTCGTCAACGCGAATGATGAACAGGTGCCAGGCGTGAACGTGCGCCCACTGGGGCAGACTCAGTGGTTGAAATGGCGTATCGGCCAGCGCCTGTTGATACTCGCGGGCAATTTGCGCCCGGCGTGAGTTCAGGTGTTCCAGTTTATTTAGCTGTACCAACGCAATGGCGGCGTTGATATCCGTGAGGTTGTACTTGTACCCTGGCGCAAGCACTTCGGCCTGCGGCGCCCGGCCATAGGTTTGTCGATCAAAGGCATCAACGCCCAGACCATGAAACTTCAGGCTGCGAAGCCGTTGGGCAAGCTGGCTGTCGTCGGTAACGATCAACCCGCCTTCGGCGCAGGTAATATTTTTGATGGCGTGAAACGAGAATATTGCCGTGCCGCGCGCGCCGACATGACGACCTTTATACAACGTCCCTACGGCGTGGGCCGCATCTTCTATAATCGGAATGCCATAGCGTTCGCCAATGGCATAAATCGCGTCCAGGTCGGCGGGGGCGCCTGCGTAATGTACCGGAATAATGGCTTTGGTTCGCGGGGTGATGGCGGCCTCAATTTGCTCCGGTGTGACCATGAGCGTATCGCGGTCAACGTCGATCATGACTGGCGTCGCACCCAGCAGGACAATCATGTTGAGGGTAGAAACCCACGTCATTGACGGTGTAATAATCTCATCGCCTGCACCGATGTCCAGCGCCATCAGCGTGATGTGCATTCCTGCCGTAGCGGAGCAGACGGCGACGGCGTGTTGATTTCCCGTGAGCTGGCAGAAGGCTTCTTCCAGCTGTTGATTTTTCGGGCCGGTGGTTATCCATCCAGAGTCCAGAACCGTCTTCACAGCAGCAAGTTCTTCAGCCCCCATTGCCGGGCGAGAGAAAGGCAAAAAGTCAGGCATCATTATTCCTTCAAGCCATTTAACGCCACCGACGTTTTATTTTTAGTGATAAACAGGGGCGTCGTTAATTATTTCATCAGGCTTCAAAGGGTAATGACGGAAGGTTAATTTATCCTTAAGAGTTTAAGGTTTGGGACAGATAGAGGAATAGCGTGTTTTTTATCTTAATGAAAAAAAGATCATGTAGGTTCTTGAGTAGTTTGGGCGACATTGCCGTTATCTGCAGACTGATGAGCGCAATGCCGCTATTAAGAATGCTAATTATATGCCGTTATTAAAATGATGATTTACAGTAACCCTTTCAAGGTTAACGTTTTACGCGTGGCGATATTTAAATCGTAAGAGCCGAGATCTTCCGCTTTAACCCAGGCGAATGCCTGGAATTCTTCGTTAATCTTCACTTCACGATTAGCCGCCACACAATCGAAGATGAGATAAATCATATAAATCTCTTCCTGACTGCCATCGGCGTACGTTTTGGTGCGAACATCGTCACTGAAGGTCCATGGCGTAATATCTGATAACACCAGTTGTTCGCCCAGCTCTTCTCTTACTTCACGGCGCAAAGCTTCTTCAATACGTTCACCCGGTTCAACGCCGCCGCCAGAAAGCGCCCACTGACCGGGGAACACACCGCGGTCGTCAGCCATTTTGCACAGTAAATAACAGCCATCGTTTTGAATTAATGGGCAAACAATTGTTCTTTGGCGCATAAGTCGAATCCTTGTAGGGGGAGGTATAGAAAATTCCATCGTGCACGCATCTTACCTTTTGCTGACGGTAGAAAAAACGCTTCATCGACGAATAACGCCGCTTTGGCAGGGAAAACAGGATGTTTGTTGAAAATGGCGTTCTGCTGCCCTCAGTGGCGTAATTGCTACAAGAATTTAACCTTATCTAAATCTTGTGAGTAGTATTTGCTTACAATATGTTATTGCATCGCTTTTTTAGTGCATTGATTCCTCGTGATCTAACAGTACAATTCACAGGTTTTGGGGCTATGTTTTGATTCTTGCTGGAAAGGATAGAAAATGAAAAAAAGTTTAATGTTGGGTTTTGCCGGAATGCTGTTTGTTTCCGCGTCGGCGAGCGCGATTAGCATCAGCGGCCAGGCTGGCGAAGACTACACCAACCTGGGTTTCGGTATGGGTACTGAGACCACCGGTTTGGCCGTCAGCGGTAACTGGATGCATAACGATGACGACGGCGATGCGGCCGGTCTGGGACTGGGTCTGAATATTCCTCTCGGTCCGCTGCTGGCAACGGTCGGTGGGAAAGGCATTTATACTAACCCGAATGATGGTGACGAGGGTTACGCGGCGGCGGTCGGTGGCGGTTTGCAGTGGCCGATTGGCGACAGCCTCCGCCTGTTTGGCGAGTATTATTACTCTCCCGATTCTCTTTCCAGCGGTATCGACAGCTATGAAGAAGCGAATGCAGGTGCGCGTCTGACCATTATGCGTCCGCTGAGCATTGAAGCCGGTTATCGCTACCTGAACCTGGCAAGCAAAGACGGTAACCGCGATAACGCGATTGCTGACGGCCCGTACGTTGGGGTTAACGCGAGTTTCTGATTTTTCCGGCGCGGCGTTCAGTCGCGCCTTCCCCCCTCCATGCGTTATAGTGTTTTCATCATAAAAGCAGGAGAACACGATGTTAAACGTGGAGATGCTATCCACCGGGGATGAAGTGTTGCACGGACAAATCGTCGACACGAATGCCGCCTGGCTGGCCGATTTTTTCTTTAATCAGGGGTTACCGCTAACCCGTCGCAACACGGTAGGTGACAATCTTGACGATTTGGTCGCCGTTTTGCGTGAGCGTAGCGAACATGCCGATGTACTGATCGTTAACGGCGGTCTGGGACCAACCAGCGATGACTTGAGCGCGCTGGCGGCGGCCACGGCAAAAGGTGAAGGGCTGGTGCTGCATGAAGCATGGCTCGCCGAGATGGCGCGTTATTTCCGCGATCGTGGACGCGTGATGGCACCGAGTAACCGCAAACAGGCTGAGCTACCTGCCAGCGCGGAATTCATCAATAATCCGGTAGGAACCGCGTGTGGGTTTGCCCTGAAGCTTAACCGCTGCCTGATGTTCTTTACCCCAGGAGTGCCATCAGAATTTAAAGTCATGGTTGAGCATGAGATCCTGCCGCGTTTGCGTGAGCGTTTTTCGCTGTCTCAACCCCCGCTATGCCTGCGATTAACCACCTTTGGTCGTTCTGAAAGCGAGCTGGCGCAGAGCCTGGATCCGCTGCAATTGCCACCGGGAGTGACAATGGGCTACCGCTCGTCAATGCCGATTATCGAACTGAAGCTGACCGGGCCGGATTCCCAACGGGAAGCGATGCTGGCGCTGTGGCCAGAAGTTAAGCGGGTTGCCGGGCAGAATATGATTTTCGAAGGTACGGAAGGTTTACCCGCGCAAATCGCCCGCACGTTGCAGGAACGGCAATACAGCCTGACGCTAAGCGAACAATTCACCGGTGGTCTGGTGGCGCTGCAGCTTTCGCGCGCGAATGCTCCGCTGTTGGCGAGCGAAGTGGTTCCGCCCCAGGAAGAAACGCTGGCGCAAACGGCACACTGGATAACCGAACGACGTGGCAACCATTATGCCGGGCTGGCGCTGGCGGTATCGGCTTTCGAAAACGAACATATTAACTTTGCGCTGGCAACGCCTGATGGAACGCATGCCTTACGCGTACGGCTGAACGCTAATCGTTATAGTTTGTCGGTGCGTCAGGAAGTGTGCGCAATGATGGCGCTCAATATGCTGCGCCGTTGGCTCAACGGGCAGGATATTGCCAGCGAACACGGTTGGATAGAAGTGGTTGAATCCCTGACGCTGCCTTCCTGACTTGCACCCTCTCACGCGCTTGTTATGGGAAGGCATTCTGGCCTTCCCGTTATCAGTCCAACCTGTTGCACTCTCTGTAAAAAAATCTGTGCGTTAGTTCACAATTATGCTCGTTTTTTCTCCAGCCAGCTGGAAGAACGAGAGGATTTGATGCGCTTCACAATTTTAACCCCCTTAACCTACCACACTGATTCCAGTATCTCAGACTGGAGTCCAGTATGTTGGAATCAAGCAAAGTTCCCGCGCTCACCAGGGCGATCGAAATACTCAATCTCATTGCGCGTATCGGCCCATGTAGCGCCGCCACCATCATAGAGGCGCTGGGTATTCCAAAAAGCACCGCGTACCTGTTACTTAACGAACTGAAGCGTCAGCGCTTTATCAGCATTGATCATCAGGAAAATTACTGCCTGTGGACCAAGCTGGTTGAGTTGTCCGGGCATGCGCTGAGCAAGATGGATTTACGTGAACTGGCGCGTCCCCGGCTGACACAACTGATGGATGAGACAGGGTTACTTTGCCATCTCGGGATCATCGACCACGAAAGCGCGTATTACATTCTGAAAGTGGAATCGTCATCCACTATCAGCGTGCGCTCCCACGAAGGGAAAAGTCTTTCGCTCTATCGCTCGGGTATCGGCAAATGCCTGCTGGCCTGGCAACCGGCAGCCGCACGAAAAGCCATTATTGAACAGCTGATATGGGAACAGGCAACGCCGACCACTATCACCAGGCCAGAGCAGTTGAATGACGAGCTGGAGCGTATTCGACAGCGTGGATGGAGCTTTGATAATGGCGAAGATTATCCCGATGTTCGCTGCGTCGCAGCGCCTGTTTTTAACGCTAACAATGAACTGACCGCCGCGATTTCAGTGGTCGGCACTCGTCTGCAAATTAACGAAGAGAACCGTGATTATCTGGCCGGTAAAGCGATTGCTTGCGCCAGGGATATTTCACGCCTGTTGGGATGGAAAAGTCCCTTCGACTCACTCGCTTCATAAAAAGGAGAACACCATGACCCTACCTAAAATTAAACACGTTCGTGCCTGGTTTACCGGTGGTGCTACGGCGGATAAAGGCGCTGGCGGCGGCGATTATCACGATCAGGGCGCTAACCACTGGATTGACGATCATATCGCCACGCCAATGAGCAAATATCGTGAATATGAGCAATCGCGCCAGTCCTTTGGCATCAACGTATTAGGAACACTGATTGTTGAAGTGGAAGCTGAAAACGGACAGACCGGTTTTGCTGTTTCCACGGCAGGGGAGATGGGGTGCTTTATTGTGGAAAAGCATCTCAATCGTTTTATTGAAGGGAAATGCGTCAGTGATATCAAACTCATTCACGACCAGATGCTGGGCGCAACGATGTACTACTCCGGCTCCGGCGGTCTGGTGATGAACACCATCTCGTGCGTGGATCTGGCGCTGTGGGATCTGTTTGGCAAGGTGGTGGGTTTACCGGTCTACAAACTATTGGGTGGCGCGGTACGCGACGAAATTCAATTCTACGCGACCGGTGCGCGCCCTGATCTGGCGAAAGAAATGGGCTTTATTGGCGGCAAAATGCCGACCCACTGGGGGCCGCATGACGGGGATGCGGGGATCCGCAAAGATGCGGCAATGGTAGCCGACATGCGTGAGAAATGCGGTCCGGATTTCTGGTTGATGCTCGATTGCTGGATGAGTCAGGACGTGAACTATGCCACCAAACTGGCCCATGCCTGCGCACCGTCCAATCTGAAGTGGATCGAAGAGTGTCTGCCGCCGCAGCAGTATGAAGGCTATCGCGAGCTGAAACTTAACGCCCCGGCGGGGATGATGGTTACCAGCGGTGAACACCACGGGACGCTGCAGTCCTTCCGCACACTCTCAGAAACCGGCATCGATATCATGCAGCCGGATGTGGGCTGGTGCGGTGGGTTAACCACGCTGGTGGAAATTGCCGCTATTGCTAAATCGCGCGGACAACTGGTGGTGCCGCATGGTTCCTCGGTTTACTCGCACCATGCGGTGATCACGTTCACCAATACCCCGTTCAGCGAGTTTTTGATGACCAGCCCGGATTGTTCAACGATGCGTCCACAGTTTGATCCGATCCTTCTGGACGAACCGGTACCCGTCAATGGCCGCATTCATAAGTCGGCGCTCGACAAACCAGGATTTGGCGTCGAGCTTAACCGCGACTGCAATCTGAAGCGCCCTTATAGCCACTAATGACCAGTGCGTTGCCAATACCACGGCAACGCCCTCATTTCTTTGAGGATCTTGCTATGAGTACCACGTTACTTGATGGTGTGGTGAAGAAAAACCGCGCCCGTTTGATTCCCTTTATGCTGGCGCTGTATGTGCTGGCGTTTCTTGACCGCTCGAACATCGGTTTTGCCAAAGAGACCTATCAGATTGATACCGGTCTGAGCAACGAAGCTTATGCGTTGGGCGCGGGGATTTTCTTTGTGGTTTACGCCTTTCTGGGGGTTCCTGCCAACCTGTTGATGCGTAAATTTGGTGCCAGAACCTGGATTGGTACCACCACGTTGCTGTGGGGATTCCTCTCTGCGGCGATGGCATGGGCGGATACTGAATCGAAATTTCTGATTATCCGTACTCTGCTGGGGGCGGCAGAGGCGGGCTTCTTCCCCGGTATGATCTACCTGACGTCCCAGTGGTTCCCCCAGCGTAACCGCGCCAGCATCATGGGGCTGTTCTACATGGGGGCGCCGCTGGCGTTAACCCTGGGATCGCCGCTTTCCGGTGCGCTGTTGGAGATGCACGGCTTTATGGGGCATCCAGGGTGGTTCTGGATGTTCGTTATCGAAGGTTTACTGGCGGTAGGCGCGGGTATTTTCACCTTCTTCTGGCTGGATGATACCCCGCAGCAGGCGCGTTTCCTGAGCGCGGAGGAAAAGGCGGTGCTCATTAGCCAGTTGACAAGTGAAGAGGAGAAAAAGGTCACTTCGCGCCTGTCGGATGCGCTGCGTAATGGCCGTGTCTGGCAACTGGCGATTATCTATCTGACGATCCAGGTGGCGGTGTATGGCCTGATCTTCTTCCTGCCAACTCAGGTTGCTGCGTTGTTAGGGACAAAAGTGGGCTTTACGGCTTCGGTCGTGGCGGCAATACCGTGGGTGGCGGCGCTGTTTGGTACATGGCTTATTCCCCGCTACTCCGATCGCACCGGCGACCGGCGTAATGTTGCCGCGCTGACGCTGCTGGCGGCAGGAATCGGCATTGGCCTTTCTGGGCTGGTTTCACCGGTACTGGCGATTGTGGCGCTCTGCGTCGCGGCGGTCGGTTTCATTGCGGTACAGCCAGTGTTCTGGACGATGCCAACGCAACTTCTTTCCGGGACTGCTCTGGCGGCGGGGATCGGCTTCGTCAACCTGTTTGGTGCCGTTGGCGGCTTTATTGCTCCCATTCTGCGCGTCAAAGCCGAAACGGTGTTTGCCAGCGATGCGGCGGGCCTGCTGGTCCTCGCGGGCGTCGCGATTATTGGCTCGCTAATCATCTTTACGCTGAGTGTGAACCGTTCAGTTTCACAAGCAGGCGCTGCGCATCATTAATCTTATCTACGTTGTAAGGATCGTTATGAACGCATTGTTATCAAATCCCTTCAAAGAAGGATTACGCAAAGGGGAAGTCCAGGTCGGCCTGTGGCTTAGTTCGACCACCTCTTACATGGCGGAGATTGCCGCGACGTCGGGCTATGACTGGCTGCTGATTGATGGAGAACACGCGCCGAACACGGTGCAGGATCTTTACCATCAGCTGCAGGCGATAGCGCCTTATGCCAGCCAGCCTGTGGTTCGCCCGGTGGAGGGCAGTAAAGCGTTGATCAAGCAGGTGCTGGATATTGGCGCGCAGACGCTGCTTGTCCCGATGGTCGACAGCGCAGAGCAGGCGCTTCAGGTGGTTTCCGCGACTCGTTATCCACCGCTCGGCGAGCGTGGTGTCGGCGCCAGCGTGGCACGGGCGGCGCGCTGGGGGCGTATCGACAATTATATGGCCCAGGCTAATGAATCACTCTGCCTGCTGGTACAGGTCGAAAGCAAAGCGGCACTGGATAATCTGGATGCCATTCTGGACGTTGACGGTATTGACGGTGTCTTTATTGGCCCGGCGGATCTTTCTGCGTCGTTAGGCTACCCGGATAATGCCGGACACCCGGAGGTGCAGCGGATCATTGAGCAAAGCATTCGCCGTATTCGCGCAGCCGGAAAAGCAGCCGGTTTCCTCGCTGTTGACCCAGCAATGGCGCAGAAATGTCTGCAATGGGGAGCAAATTTTGTCGCGGTAGGCGTGGATACCATGCTTTATACCGAAGCGCTGGATCGCAGGCTGGCAATGTTTAAATCAGGACCGGCAATTCAACCGCTGAAAAGTAGTTATTAGGTGCTAAAGCCCGGTAGCCAACGCCACCGGGCAACAGAATTAACCTAACGCTTTGGCAAGCAGGGTGATGGGGTGTTCGCAGCGCTTACTGGTAGACATCTCAATCTGCCATTTACAGGTTTCGCAGTCGGTGACGACGATATCAGCGCCGCTGTCTTCAATCTGGCGGAACAGCGGTGCGCCAATGGATTGCGATGTCGGGTAGTTTTCCTTTTTAAAGCCGTATGTCCCGGCAATCCCGCAGCATTGCGAGTCCAGCACCGTTAGCTCCAGCCCTGGAATTTGTCGTAGCAGTTCCAGCGTGTAGAGCGTCCAGCCCATTTTCTCCATGTGGCATGGCGTGTGGTAGACCACTTTCAGCGGCAGCGTTTTCAGCGGCAGCGTTTTGCCTTCATCCAGTTTGCGCCACAGCCAGCGGGTTGCCAGTTCAATGTGTTCGCGTAGACCTGAGTTGTCGACGTCCAGCACTTCCGGATATTCATCACGCAGCGCAAAGGTGCAGGTTGATGAGGTGGCGATCACCGGAATGCCTTTGCCGTCAATCGCTTCTCTGAGGGAGGCCACGTTGCTCACCGCCTGCTTACGCGCTTTATCGGTAAAGCCGTTGGCAATCAGCGGTACGCCGCAGCATTTCTCTTTGCTCAGCAGTTGCACCCCGGTTCCCATCGCATTCAACACTTTGATCAGGTCTTTGCCGAGCTGCGGATGGTTATAATTCACAAAACAGCCGTGGAAAAAGGCAACCTGATCCTGATATTGCGTTTGCTGTGCGGCAACGCTGCGATACCAGCGGCGGAAGGTGCCAAAAGAGTACTTCGGTAGCGTACGGCGATGGTCGATTTTTAGCGCGTAATCCAGCAGCTGACGCACCGGTTTGAGTGAGGTGGCGGTATTCACTATCGGGGCGAACGGTGTGGACACGCTACCCATCAAATCGGTATGGCTTAAGACAAAGTTACGCAGCGACGGACGCGTTGTGTCGTATTTGGCGCGCGCGCGTTGGATGATATCGCCAATCTTCACATCTGACGGACAGGCTACTTCGCAACGCTTACAGTTGATGCAGTATTTCAGCGCATCGTCATATAACGCGCCATCTTTCAGGCGCAGACGCTCACCGTCCGGTCCGGCCTGTTTAGGACCAGGGTAGTTCGGATTGACGCGACTTACCGGGCAGGCCGTGGTGCACACCGTGCATTTGATACAACTTTCAAAACGTGTGTCGCTCATTGCTGGCCTCCTGCACGTTTCGCAATATGATGTGCGGCGTGTAAGGCGCTAACAGCGCACACGCCGCCTCCGCAACCCTGGGCGATAGGGTCGAATCCGCCGAGAACGGAACCGATGGCATACATGTTCTCTATCGTTTGTCCCGCCAGCGACGGGCGCAGCCCTGCATCGGTCGTAACGCCAAACTGCTGCCACGGTTGTGGGTCGAAGACGTCACGCTCATACCACTCGGCGCGCGTGGCGGTTTGCTGTACATCCAGCCCCAGGATAGGTTCGTAGATGGCCTCACGCGTGGCGACCAGCCCGCTGCTGAAGAAGCTGCCGCTGGCGAGCACGGCGAAACGTGGCCGCAAAGGAATATCGGCATGATTACGGGTCCAGATTTCGCTGACTACGCCGTCCTGACAGGTGATTTTCTTCACTTCATCACCCGGCATCCAGACGCCGCCCTGGCGCACAAACTGGCGCTGCAATTTGTTATGCAAACGCATACCCAGTACCGAAGGCGGTAGGGTCGGTAACAGCGTCAGCGAGCAGGGGAGGCGCTCGTTAAGCCATTGCCAGAGCTGTTCATCCGCCAGACCGAAGCAGGCCGGCATAATTATCATGTCGCAGGTTTTTGCTACTGGCAGTAAAGCGTCATAGAGCAGCGACCATTTATCTTCGTTATCCAGCAGGCGCGCAATATTGACGGCGCGAAACTCGGTCGGGTTATCACGCAGGACATCCAGCTCAGGCAGATCGATTTCTGCCGTCTCGACGCTGAGATTGCGTTGACGCAGCGACGCCGCGGCGAGATGTGCCTGAAAATCCAGTAAACCGCTAATACCTACAACGCAGATACGCTGCGCGGACAGCGGCCAGACCGGAACTTCCGGGGAACTTAACCAGGTTGAGCGCAGCGTTCCCAGCGGGGTGATGCGTTGATGTGACTGATGTACCTTGCCTTGCAAATGCGTTCCGCATTCTTCGAGAAGATTTTGCGCCTGCTGGGCCAGCTCCAGGACGTTGTGCGTTCCGATGGTGCTGTACGGGTGCGCGGGTGCCTGAGTGCGCAGCGCATTCAGGCCTGCTTCTATATCCGTCACCGGTTGGCCATCGGGTAAGTTGCTGAGCAAATCCAGTGAGCCGGAGGAGAAATGCAGGGCGCTTTGGCCGCGAGTGACAATCGTGCAGCGTAAACCGCTTTTTTGCAGTTGCAGGCCGCACAGTAGTCCGGCCAGGCCGCCGCCGATAATGACGGTATCAAATTTCATCCTGGTGCTCCTTTTCCAGACCGCACAATCCCTGATAGACCCAGCGTGTGAATTCGCTTTCGCGCAGCGCATCTCCCCAGGCGATAGGCTGCACGCCTTTCCAGCGTTCATTGAGGAAATCGGAAAGCTGGGTGATAGATTGCGCGGCGGTGGTGACATTAAAACGTTGCAGCAAACCTGCGGCGCGGCAGGCACACAATTCGCCCTGGCAGGTCCCCATTCCAACACGGGTACGGCGACGCAAATCCAGCAGGCTGTTGACGGTCAAATTCTCGACGGCGTACTGCACTTCACCTGCAGTGACCGCTTCGCATTCACAGACCAGGCTGCGGTGCTGACGACCTTCGCTAAGCCACGCAGGGGTGCGATCGCCGTGACGGTAGACCGCTGAGCCGCGCAGTGGCGCGGGCAACGAGATCACGCGTTTGAGCGTATGCTCGGTCGATTCTTGTGAGCCAGGCAGCGCCGTGTCTGCCGTTGTGCAAGGTTGGGTATTGCCCAGCTTACGGCAAACGGCATCGGTGGCCCACTCTGCCATCAGGCGGTAGGTCATCAATTTGCCGCCGGTAATGGTGATAAACCCGTCCAGTCCGTCACGCTGGGCGTGATCGAACAGTACAATCCCACGACTGACGTTACGGCCACTTGGATCGTCGTCGCTGGCTACCAGAGGACGCACGCCGGAGTAGGCGCGTAAAATGCGCGTTTTCGCCATAATCGGTGCCAGTTTCTCGCCTTCACGCAGCAGTATATCGACCTCTTCTGCGGTGACGCGGTTGCTGTCGATATCATCGTAATCAATGTGCTGTGAGGTGGTACCAATCAGCGAAATGGTATCACCGGGCACCAGGATATCGGCGTCAGACGGCTTACGACAGCGGTTGATGACATGCTGGTTAATGCGGTGATCCATAATCAGCAGCGAACCTTTGGCCGGGAACATACGGATGCTCAGATCGGCATATTCCGCAATGCGCTGGCCCCAGATCCCGGCGGCGTTGACGACTACCGGTGCATGCAGAGACTGCATCTCACCCGTCAGATGATTGCGTACGTTCACGCCGCAAACCGTTGCCCCTTCACGAATCAGTCCCGTCACTTCATGCGCCGTTAAGATTACTGCGCCATGCTCACGCGCATCCAGCATGTTGGCGGCGGTTAAGCGGAAAGGATCAACCGTGCCGTCCGGCACTTTTACCGCGCCAATCAGCTGTGGGTTGACGGAAGGTTCGATAATGCGCGCCTGCTTAGGGTCAATTGCTTCTGCGCGAATACCGGCCTCTTCACAGGCGCGAATAAAGGTTGCCTGGAAGGAGAGTTCATCTTCCGGCAGGGTAATAAACAGACCGTCCGTCGGCTCAACGCAATGACGGGCGATACGTTTGAGAATTTGGTTTTCGCTGATGCACTCCCGGGCAGATTCAGCGTCGGTGACGGCGTAGCGTGCACCGCTGTGCAGCAGACCGTGGTTACGTCCGGTCGCCCCTGTGGCGATATCGTGGCGTTCCACTAAGATGACGCGCAACCCGCGCAGCGCACAATCGCGTGCGATCCCTGCACCTGTTGCTCCTCCACCAATGATAATCACGTCACTTGTTTGCGAGTCGCGAATTTTCATTGTTTTTCCTCACAGTTCGTTTTTTATCATTTAGCCACATAAAAAACATGGATTGTTTGATTTCGCGCATAATCGCTCATTATTCGAAAATGAAACGTGATTTCGTGCGCCTTTATGAACATTTGTCATAAATCTGTAACAATATGTGCAGCGTTTCACATTTTTGTTATGTATCTTTCCTTAACATCGCGGCCACACTGGGAGCGGTAGGGCAGTAATGACGAACTGCAGTGTTTACTTCGAATGAAAGACGGCCACGGAGGCTACACTATGTTGAGCATTTTTAAACCAGCGTCACACACGGCGCGTTTGCCTGCAGCGGAGATCGACCCGACATATCGTCGATTACGTTGGCAGATCTTTCTGGGGATTTTCTTTGGCTATGCCGCGTACTATCTGGTACGTAAGAACTTTGCCCTTGCGATGCCGTATCTGGTTGAGCAAGGTTTCTCGCGTGGCGATCTGGGTTTTGCGTTATCCGGTATCTCCATTGCTTACGGATTTTCGAAATTCATCATGGGGTCCGTTTCGGATCGCTCGAATCCGCGCGTTTTCCTGCCAGCGGGTCTGATTCTGGCCGCCGCAGTCATGTTGTTCATGGGCTTTGTGCCGTGGGCGACTTCGAGCATTGCGGTTATGTTTGTGCTGCTGTTCCTCTGCGGATGGTTCCAGGGAATGGGGTGGCCGCCGTGTGGTCGTACCATGGTGCACTGGTGGTCGCAGAAAGAGCGTGGGGGCATTGTCTCCGTCTGGAACTGTGCGCACAACGTGGGCGGTGGTCTGCCTCCTCTGTTGTTCCTGCTGGGTATGGCCTGGTTCAATGACTGGAAAGCGGCGCTGTACATGCCTGCTTTCGGTGCGATCGTCGTCGCGCTGTTTGCTTTTGCTCTGATGCGTGATACGCCGCAGTCTTGTGGCCTGCCGCCTATCGAAGAGTACAAGAACGACTATCCGGACGATTACAACGAGAAAGCGGAAGAAGAGCTGACTGCGAAGCAGATCTTCATGCAATACGTACTGCCGAACAAACTGTTGTGGTACATCGCTATCGCCAACGTGTTTGTTTATCTGCTGCGCTACGGCATCCTGGACTGGTCCCCGACCTATCTGAAAGAAGTGAAACATTTCGCGCTGGATAAATCATCCTGGGCCTACTTCCTGTATGAATATGCGGGTATTCCGGGCACGCTGCTGTGCGGCTGGATGTCGGATAAAGTCTTCCGTGGCAACCGTGGTGCGACCGGCGTGTTCTTTATGACGCTGGTGACTATCGCGACTATCGTCTACTGGATGAACCCGGCAGGCAACCCGAACGTGGATATGGCTTGTATGATTATCATCGGCTTCCTGATCTACGGTCCGGTAATGTTGATTGGTCTGCATGCGCTGGAACTGGCACCGAAAAAAGCGGCGGGTACGGCGGCTGGCTTTACCGGTCTGTTCGGTTATCTCGGCGGTTCCGTAGCGGCGAGCGCCATTGTTGGCTATACCGTTGACTTCTTCGGTTGGGACGGCGGCTTTATGGTGATGATTGGCGGTAGCGTGCTGGCGGTTATTCTGCTGGTGGTCGTCATGATTGGCGAAAAACGCCATCACGAAGAGATCGCACTGAAGCGTAACGGGGGCTAATAGATGAAAACCACATTGAAAAGTCTCAGCGTGGCGCTAATGCTGACAGGTATTGTGGTGAGCAGCGCGGCGGTTGCCGCAGAAAAAATCGTGATTGCGCACCGTGGCGCCAGCGGTTATCTACCGGAGCATACGCTGCCAGCAAAAGCGATGGCTTATGCTCAGGGGGCTGATTACCTGGAACAGGATTTGGTGATGACCAAGGACGACCATCTGGTTGTCCTGCATGACCACTACCTTGACCGCGTCACCGATGTTGCCGAGCGTTTCCCGGATCGTGCGCGTAAAGATGGGCGCTATTACGCTATCGACTTTACGCTGGATGAGATTAAATCGCTGAAATTTACCGAAGGCTTTGATATCGAAAATGGCAAAAAGGTCCAGACCTACCCGGGGCGTTTCCCGATGGGTAAATCTGATTTCCGTGTGCACACTTTCGAAGAAGAGATTGAGTTTGTTCAGGGATTAAATCATTCAACCGGCAAAAACATTGGCATTTACCCGGAAATGAAAGCGCCGTGGTTCCATCATCAGGAAGGGAAGGACATTGCGGCTAAAACGCTGGAAGTGCTGAAAAAGTACGGGTACACCGACAAGAATGACAAGGTTTATCTACAGTGTTTTGATGTCGCAGAGTTAAAGCGCATTAAGAATGAACTGGAACCGAAGATGGGGATGGATCTCAATCTGGTACAGTTGATTGCGTACACTGACTGGAATGAAACTCAGGAGAAAAAGCCGGACGGTAGTTGGGTTAATTACAACTACGACTGGATGTTTAAACCGGGTGCCATGAAGCAGGTTGCGCTGTATGCGGACGGCATTGGGCCGGACTACCACATGCTGATTGATGAGAAGTCGAAGAAAGGCAATATCTCGTTAACGGGTATGGTACAGGACGCGCATCAGAATAAGATGGTGGTGCATCCTTATACCGTTCGTGCCGATCAGCTGCCGGATTACACCACTGACGTAAACCAGCTGTATGACATTCTGTATAACAAGGCGGGCGTTGACGGGCTGTTCACCGACTTCCCCGACAAAGCAGTGACATTCCTGAATAAAGAGTAATGGCACAAGGTCTGTGATGCACCTCCGGTCACAGGCCTGGTTGGATCAAACGTTATTAACGGCTAGATAAGGCCGTCTGCCGTCAACGTGGCCATACCTGCCTCCAGGAGAAATAAAGAGCTGCCGTCCATCGGCGGCTCTTTTTTTAGTCTTAATTTTTATCCCGCCACGCGTTACAGCTCTATTTCAATATCGCCTTTTGCCCGACAGCAGCAGGGCAAAATTTCACCTGGCTGAATGAAGGCCAGAGGTTCGGCAATCCAGTCGACCTGTCCCGCTACCAGACGGGTACGGCAGGAGCCGCAATAACCTGCGCGGCACTGGTATTCAACTTCAACATTGTGCGATTCAAGCGCGGCAAGCAGGGAAGGGTGTTCATCCTGGCACAGCAGTTGTGTGCCAGAGATGCGCAGAGTAACGCGGCCCATCAGAGCTGGAAGTTACTCAGGTCGTCGGTATCGACTTCCGAATCGATCTGGCCGACCAGGTAAGAGCTGACTTCCACTTCCTGCGGCGCAACCTGCACGTTATCAGACACCAGCCAGGTGTTGATCCACGGGATTGGGTTAGAGCGGGTCTGGAACGGCAAGTCGAGTCCGACAGCCTGCATACGGATGTTGGTGATGTACTCAACGTACTGGCACAGAATGTCTTTATTCAGGCCAATCATTGAGCCGTCACGGAACAGATAATCCGCCCACTCTTTTTCCTGCAGCGCGGCCTGTACGAACAGGTCGTAGCTTTCTTGTTTACACTCTTCGGCGATTTCCGCCATTTCCGGATCGTCCACGCCGCTGCGCAGCAGGTTCAGCATATGCTGGGTCCCGGTCAAATGCAGGGCTTCATCGCGGGCGATCAGGCGAATAATTTTCGCGTTGCCTTCCATCAGTTCACGTTCGGCGAAGGCGAAGGAGCAGGCGAAGCTGACGTAGAAGCGGATCGCTTCCAGCGCGTTCACGCTCATCAGGCACAGATACAGCTTCTTCTTCAGTTCACGCAGGCTTACGACAACCGTTTTACCGTTAACGGTATGCGTGCCTTCGCCCAGCAAATGCCAGTAGCTGGTCATCTCAATCAATTCGTCGTAATAGCTGGAAATGCCTTCCGCGCGTTTCTGGATCTGCTCGTTGGTGACGATGTCATCAAACACCACCGCCGGATCGTTCACGATGTTACGAATGATGTGGGTGTAGGAACGGGAGTGGATCGTTTCTGAAAACGCCCATGTTTCCACCCAGGTTTCCAGCTCAGGGATCGAGATTAACGGCAGCAGCGCCACGTTCGGGCTACGTCCCTGAATGGAGTCCAGCAGCGTCTGATATTTCAGGTTACTGATGAAGATATGCTTTTCATGTTCCGGCAGCGCCTGGAAGTCGATGCGATCGCGAGAAACATCAACTTCTTCCGGACGCCAGAAGAAAGAGAGCTGCTTTTCGATCAGTTTTTCGAAGATGTCATATTTTTGCTGATCGTAGCGGGCGACGTTCACCGGCTGGCCGAAGAACATCGGTTCCAGAAGTTGGTTATTTTTCGTCTGTGAAAAAGTGGTGTATGCCATTGATGTGAATCCTTTGTGGGATGAGTGCCGGATGGCGTTACAAGCACCCTTTCCGGCCTACAAACCAAGCTACTGTAGGCCGGGTGAGCCTGGTGCCACCCGGCATCGTTCATCAGATCTTACATGCGCCGCTTTCGCAGCCGTCGTCCTGAATGGACGGCACCAGATCGTCCTGAGAATCTTCCGCACCGTCACGGGTGTTTTGATAATACAGCGTTTTGACACCAAATTTGTAGGCGGTGAGCAGGTCTTTCAGTAACTGCTGCATCGGTACTTTTCCGGATGGGAAGCGTGACGGATCATAGTTGGTGTTGGCAGAAATCGACTGATCGATAAATTTCTGCATGATACCTACCAGTTGCAGATAGCCATCGTTGTTCGGCATTTCCCACAGCAGTTCGTACGCGTCGTGCAGGTGTTCGTAGTCCGGCACGACCTGGCGCAGAATACCGTCTTTCGACGCTTTGATGCTCACATAGCCGCGCGGTGGTTCAATACCGTTGGTGGCGTTAGAGATCTGCGAAGAGGTCTCCGATGGCATCAGGGCTGACAGCGTGGAGTTACGCAGACCGTGCGTTTTGATGGATTCGCGCAGTTGTTCCCAGTCCAGATGCAGCGGCTCGTTGACAATAGCATCGAGATCTTTTTTATAGGTATCGATCGGCAGAATACCTTTGGAGTAGGTCGTTTCGTTAAACCACGGGCACGCGCCTTGCTCTTTCGCCAGCTCGTTAGAGGCTTTCATCAGGTAATACTGAATGGCTTCAAAGGTTTTGTGAGTCAGGTTGTTCGCGCTGCCGTCAGAATAACGCTTACCGTTTTTCGCCAGCCAGTAGGCGTAGTTGATCACGCCAATACCCAGCGTACGGCGACCCATCGCGCCGCGTTTGGCGGCAGGAATCGGATAATCCTGATAATCGAGCAGCGCATCCAGCGCGCGCACCGCCAATTCGGCCAGCTCTTCCAGCTCGTCCAGGCTGTTGATAGCACCTAGGTTAAATGCGGACAGCGTACACAGCGCAATTTCGCCGTTTTCGTCGTTAACGTCGGTCAGCGGTTTGGTCGGCAGGGCGATTTCCAGGCACAGGTTAGACTGGCGCACCGGAGCGACAATTGGATCAAACGGGCTATGGGTGTTGCAGTGGTCAACGTTCTGAATATAGATACGCCCGGTAGAGGCACGTTCCTGCATCATCAGTGAGAACAGCTCAACGGCTTTCACGCGTTGCTTGCGGATACTGTCGTCGTTTTCATATTTGGTGTACAGACGTTCGAATTCGTCCTGGTCAGCGAAGAACGCATCATACAGGCCTGGAACGTCGGACGGGCTGAACAGCGTGATGTCGCCGCCCTTCAGCAGACGGGTGTACATCAGTTTGTTGATCTGTACGCCGTAGTCCATGTGACGCACGCGGTTGCCTTCGACGCCACGGTTGTTTTTCAGGACCAGCAGGCTTTCAACTTCCAGGTGCCACATTGGGTAGAACAGCGTTGCAGCACCGCCGCGTACGCCGCCCTGGGAGCAGGATTTTACCGCGGTCTGGAAGTGCTTGTAGAACGGAATACAACCGGTGTGGAACGCTTCACCGCCGCGGATCGGGCTACCCAGCGCACGGATGCGACCGGCGTTGATACCGATGCCGGCGCGCTGGGAAACGTATTTCACAATCGCGCTGGAGGTGGCGTTGATGGAGTCCAGGCTGTCGCCGCACTCGATCAGTACGCAGGAGCTGAACTGACGGGTAGGGGTGCGCACGCCGGACATAATCGGCGTCGGCAGCGAAATTTTAAACGTAGAAACGGCGTCGTAGAAACGTTTTACGTATTGCAGACGCGTTTCACGCGGATAGTTAGAGAACAGGCAGGCCGCTACCAGAATGTAGAGGAACTGCGCGCTTTCATAAATCTCACCGGTAACACGGTTTTGTACCAGGTATTTACCTTCTAACTGCTTCACCGCAGCGTAGGAGAAGGTCATATCTCGGTCGTGTACGATGAACGAGTCCATCTGCTTGAACTCTTCTTCCGTGTAGTCTTCCAGCAGATGATTGTCGTATTTGCCCATTTCAACCATTTTCACGACATGGTCGAACAGTTTCGGCGGTTCAAACTCGCCGTAGGCTTTTTTGCGCAGATGGAAAATCGCCAGGCGAGCAGCCAGGTACTGATAATCCGGTGCCTCGCGGGAGATCAGGTCGGCGGCAGCTTTGATGATTGTTTCATGGATATCGGATGTCTTGATACCGTCATAAAACTGAATGTGGGAGCGCAACTCGACCTGAGAAATCGATACGTTATTCAGTCCTTCTGCCGCCCAATCCAGAACTCGGTGGATTTTGTCGAGATTGATGCGCTCTGTACTACCATCACGCTTTGTCACCAGCAGACTCTGATTCATGTGGTTTTTTACCTGTCCGTGAAAGAAAAAATATCCCCCATATTATCCACAAAGTCATGTTGTGACTAAGTCTGTGGATAAATACTATATGTAGGGGTTGTTTGATAAAGTAGACGCTATATGGTGAGTATTCTAGTAGGGATTCTTTTCAGTACAAGAGTTGATTTTGAGGTTAAATTGAGGTTGCAAAAGGGTAATAATCGCTAAGTGCGCGTCTTATAAGGCCTGGCGAGGATGTCAATAATTGAGAAAAAAAATAGAAAATTTGATCGAGTGCTGATTTCTTCATCTAAGGCAAGGTAAGTTCTTATGACCTGGCGCAAAAATTGCCCTGACGATCCTACTCAGGATTGGTAGGCGATGCGCAGGCCCGAAAGCTGCGCACTATCAGGTACGGTGCCGGATTGCGGCGTTGCACGCCTTATCCGGCCGGGTGGAGGAGGTTAATCTGCTTGCGCGGTAGTGTGTAGCATATAGTTCACATCAACGCCGGGGCCGAGTTTAAAACTGTTGGTGATCGGGTTGTAGTGCAGGCCGGTCATATGACGCTCTTTCAACACGGTCTGGTCAACCCACTCTAACAGTTCAGCCGGCTTAATGAATTTTTTCACATCATGCGTACCTTTCGGCACCATACGCAAAATATATTCCGCGCCGACCACCGCCATTAGCCAGGATTTGCCGTTGCGATTAAGCGTGGAGAAAAACACTTCGCCGCCCGGTTTGACCAGTCTGGCGCAGGCCCTGACCACCGATTGCGGGTCCGGTACGTGCTCCAGCATTTCCATGCAGGTCACAACGTCATACTGATGCGCATGTTTTTCCGCATGTTCTTCAACGGTTTCTTGAACGTATTCCACCTGGATGCCACTCTCCAGCGCATGCAGTTTTGCTACCTGTAACGGTTCAAAGCCCATGTCCAGCCCGGTGACGGTTGCGCCCTCGCGCGCCATGCTTTCCGCCAGAATGCCGCCGCCGCAGCCGACGTCGAGTACCTTTTTACCAAACAGGCCGCCTGAGCGCTCCGTGATATAGCCCAGGCGCAGTGGGTTAATACGGTGCAGTGGCTTAAATTCACCCTCAAGATCCCACCAGCGTGACGCGACTGCTTCAAACTTGGCAATTTCTTCCTGATCAACGTTGTGAGTTACCGGAGGTTTTTCGGCATTCATTGGGGCTTCTACTCCTAAATTTGCGATGCAAATGAGTATATCAGCCTGACGGGATGAATAAAGCCTCTGTCAGGGGGAATCCATTTACCTGAATCTGCACGGATGTGTTATAATTTGCGACCTTTGAATCCGGGATACAGTAGAGGGATAGCGGTTAGATGAGCGACCTTGCGAGAGAAATTACACCGGTCAACATTGAGGAAGAGCTGAAGAGCTCCTATCTGGATTATGCGATGTCGGTCATTGTTGGCCGTGCGCTGCCGGACGTCCGAGATGGCCTGAAGCCGGTTCACCGTCGCGTACTTTACGCCATGAACGTATTGGGCAACGACTGGAATAAAGCCTATAAAAAATCTGCCCGTGTCGTTGGTGACGTAATCGGTAAATACCACCCTCATGGTGATACCGCCGTTTACGACACCATTGTTCGTATGGCGCAGCCATTCTCCTTGCGTTACATGCTGGTAGATGGTCAGGGTAACTTTGGTTCTGTCGATGGCGACTCCGCAGCGGCGATGCGTTATACGGAAATCCGTATGTCGAAAATCGCCCATGAGCTGATGGCTGACCTGGAAAAAGAAACGGTGGATTTCGTCGATAACTACGACGGCACTGAACAAATTCCTGACGTCATGCCAACCAAAATTCCTAACCTACTGGTGAACGGCTCGTCCGGTATCGCGGTAGGTATGGCGACCAACATTCCGCCGCACAACCTGACGGAAGTGATCAACGGCTGCCTGGCATACATTGACGATGAAGACATCAGCATTGAAGGGCTGATGGAACATATTCCGGGTCCGGACTTCCCGACCGCCGCGATCATCAACGGTCGTCGTGGTATTGAAGAAGCCTACCGTACCGGCCGTGGCAAAGTGTACATCCGCGCACGCGCGGAAGTCGAAGCGGATGCCAAAACTGGCCGTGAAACCATCATCGTCCATGAAATTCCGTATCAGGTGAACAAAGCGCGCCTGATCGAGAAAATCGCCGAGCTGGTAAAAGACAAACGCGTTGAAGGTATCAGCGCGCTGCGTGACGAGTCTGACAAAGACGGTATGCGCATCGTGATTGAAGTGAAACGCGACGCAGTCGGGGAAGTGGTTCTGAACAACCTCTACTCCCAGACCCAACTGCAGGTTTCTTTCGGTATCAACATGGTTGCGTTGCACCATGGACAGCCGAAAATCATGAACCTGAAAGATATTATTGCTGCGTTTGTACGTCACCGCCGTGAAGTCGTAACCCGCCGTACTATCTTTGAACTGCGTAAAGCCCGCGATCGTGCGCACATCCTTGAAGCACTGGCGATTGCGCTGGCGAACATCGATCCGATCATCGAACTGATCCGCCGTGCGCCGACCCCGGCAGAAGCGAAAGCAGGGCTGGTCGCGCGTTCGTGGGAGCTGGGTAACGTTTCTGCCATGTTGGAACGTGCCGGCGATGATGCCGCGCGTCCTGAATGGCTGGAACCGGAATTTGGCGTGCGTGACGGTCAGTACTACCTGACTGAACAGCAGGCCCAGGCCATTCTGGATCTGCGTTTGCAGAAACTGACCGGCCTTGAGCACGAAAAACTGCTCGACGAATACAAAGAGCTGCTGGAGCAGATCGCTGAACTGCTGCACATTCTGGGCAGCGCCGATCGTCTGATGGAAGTCATCCGTGAAGAGATGGAGCTGATTCGTGAACAGTTCGGCGACGCACGTCGGACCGAAATCACCGCGAACAGCGCTGACATCAACATCGAAGATCTGATTAGCCAGGAAGATGTTGTCGTGACCTTGTCTCATCAAGGCTACGTGAAATATCAGCCGTTAACCGATTACGAAGCGCAGCGTCGTGGCGGTAAAGGCAAATCTGCAGCACGAATTAAAGAAGAAGACTTTATCGACCGCCTGCTGGTGGCCAACACCCATGACACGATCCTCTGCTTCTCCAGCCGCGGTCGTTTGTACTGGATGAAGGTTTATCAGTTGCCGGAAGCAAGCCGTGGTGCGCGTGGACGTCCTATCGTCAACCTGCTGCCACTGGAAGCTAACGAACGTATCACCGCAATTCTGCCAGTACGTGAGTACGAAGAAGGCGTCAACGTCTTCATGGCAACCGCCAGCGGTACCGTGAAGAAAACAGCGCTGACCGAGTTCAGCCGTCCGCGTTCAGCCGGTATCATTGCGGTTAACCTGAACGAAGGCGATGAGCTGATTGGCGTTGACCTGACGTCTGGTAGTGACGAAGTTATGCTGTTCTCTGCTGCCGGTAAAGTGGTGCGCTTCAAAGAGGGGGCTGTTCGTCCGATGGGACGTACAGCGACCGGCGTACGCGGTATCAAACTGGCGGAAAGCGACAGCGTGGTATCGCTGATCGTTCCGCGCGGTGAAGGTGCTATCCTCACCGTTACCCAGAACGGCTACGGTAAACGTACGGCGGCGGAAGAGTATCCGACCAAGTCTCGTGCGACCCAGGGCGTTATCTCCATCAAAGTCACCGAGCGCAACGGTTCCGTTGTCGGCGCAGTGCAGGTTGAAGATACCGACCAGATCATGATGATCACCGATGCAGGTACGCTGGTGCGTACTCGCGTGTCGGAAATCAGCGTGGTAGGACGTAACACCCAGGGCGTTATCCTCATCCGTACTGCGGAAGATGAAAACGTTGTGGGTCTGCAACGCGTTGCTGAACCGGTTGATGATGAAGAGCTCGACTCCATCGACGGTAGCGCTGCTGAAGGGGACGAGGATATCGCGCCTGAAGCGGAAAGCGATGACGATGCAGCGGACGACGCTGAAGAGTAATTAAGACGTGATAAAAAGGGCCGGAAATATCCGGCCCTTTTTTTTAATTCATTCGCTCCACTATCATCGCAATGCCCTGACCGCCGCCGATGCACAGTGTGGCCAGTCCAAGCGTTTGATCCCGTGCCTGTAGCGCATGCAGCAGCGTCACCAGTATTCGCGCGCCGCTGGCGCCAATAGGGTGTCCCAGCGCAATTGCCCCACCGTTGACGTTAACCTTTTGCGGATCAAATCCCAGCGTTTTACCAACGGCAAGAAACTGAGCAGCAAATGCTTCGTTGGCTTCGATCAGATCGATATCAGAAAGCTGTAAGCCGCTCAGTTGCAGTGCCTTCAGCGTGGCGGGAACCGGCCCCATCCCCATCATAGCCGGAGCTACACCGCCACTGGCCCAGGCTTTGATTCGTGCCAATGGCTTCAGCCCAGCCTCCAGTGCTGCGGACTCTTCCATTATCACTAATGCCGCTGCACCGTCGTTGATCCCCGAGGCGTTACCTGCGGTGACGGTTCCTGCTTTATCGAATGCTGGACGCAATGCGGCGAGGCCTTCGGTCGTCGAGTCAGCTTTGGGGAATTCGTCACGCTCAACGATGATGGTTTTCTTCCGTGATGACACGCTGACGGGCACGATTTCAGCCTCAAATGCGCCAGACTCGATTGCGGCAACGGCTTTACGCTGCGACTGCAGAGCCAGTTCATCCTGCATTTCGCGGCTGATGCCATACTCTTTGGCAACATTTTCTGCAGTGATCCCCATGTGGTAACCATGCTCGGCGCAGATCAGGCCATCGCGCAGAATCACGTCGGATAATTGCCCGTCACCGAGGCGATAGCCCCAGCGGGCTTTTGCGTCTAACAGGTAGGGGGCCAGGCTCATGTTTTCCATCCCACCCGCGACGATCGCCTGGGCTTGTCCGGCCTTGATAGCGAGGGCGGCAAGCGCTACGCTTTTCAGGCCAGAGCCGCACACTTTGTTGACGGTAAAGCCGCAAACGGTGTCGGACAGGCCGCTTTTTAATAATGCCTGACGCGCTGGGTTTTGCCCGAGTCCTGACTGCAGCACGTTGCCCATAATCACCTCGTCCACGCGCTGTGGGTCAAGGTGCGCGCGTTCAAGAGCTGCTCTAATGACGGTTGATCCAAGCTCGACGGCACCCGTAGTTGCCAGTGCGCCGTTAAAACTGCCGATTGCGGTACGTGCCGCGCTGACGATGACACAGTTTTTCATTTTTCAGTTCCTTTAATTAAGTTGTTGCCGTCAGAACAAGGTCAATCCAATAACAAAAATGACGCCGGAGAAGAGCAGGGCGGTGATGCAGTAGCCCATAATGTCGCGTACTCCGAGACCGGCGATGGCCAGCGCGGGTAGCGCCCAGAACGGTTGTGCCATGTTCATCCACTGCTCACCGTAGGCGATGGCCATGACTGATTTGCCAAGATCGGCACCCAGCGCCTGAGCGGCAGGCATGACGAACGGTCCCTGAATAACCCAATGGCCACCGCCGGATGGCACGGCAAAGTTAATCAGGGCTGAACTGAAGAAAGTCATCAGTGGGAAGGTATCTTTGTTGGCAACGTTGATGAAAAATTCAGTAATGAGCCCACCGAGGCCGGAGTGCTCCATCATCAACTGAATGCCGGCATAGAAGGGGAATTGCACCAGAATCCCGGCGGTACTCCGTGCGGCAGCACTGATGGCACGCATATAGGCCATCGGCGTTTTGTGCAGCAGCAGACCGGCAATCATAAACATCAGGTTGACGGTATTGATGGTGATGTTGAAACCTTTCTCGGCAAAGTAGATACCCAGATAGGCAATCCCTAATGCACCGATGATCAGCGCCAGAATGCGGCTCTCTTCCAGTTTTTCAGATGGCGGCGCATCTGGCGGTAGTTTCTTCTGAAAATCAGCTTCTTCCAGTAACAGTTTCGGATCGATGCTCACCACATCTGAAGGTTTTGGCGTCATCATCCGGGTGATAAACGGCATCACCACAATCAGGCCGAGCGTGATGAAAATATTGAAGCCGGTGAACAGGGTATCCGCGACAGGAATGAGGCCCGCTACGTGCTCGACCGGGTTGCCAGGCGTTGCCGCCAGCAAAGGCATTGAGCCGGAGAAGCCGCCGCCCCAGGTCAGGAACCCGATGTAGGCGCAGGCAATCAGTAACGGATAATCGGAACCCGGTACCCGACGAGCAACTTCGCGGGCGAACATCGCCCCGACCACCAGACCAAATCCCCAGTTAATAACGCAGGCAACTGAACCAAAAAAAGTCACCAGCATGACGCCCTGAGCGGGGGTTTTGGCGGCTGATGCCGCCGTACGCAGCAGGCTTTTCACCGGCCCGGAACTGGCTAACGCATGGCCGGTTACGATGATCAGCGCCATCTGCATACCAAACGCCAGCAGGTTCCAGAAACCGTCACCCCAGAATTTCACCATGCTGATGGGGGTCTGCGGCGTTAACCACAGCGCGATGCCAAAGGTCAGCAACGTTAATAACATGGCGAAAATCAGTGGGTCGGGCAGCCAGCGGCTGACTACCCGTGTCATAAAGCGGGCGATGCGGCCAATCATGCGTCACCTCGCAGGATGCGCAGATCGTCGGCAATTTCAAACTGTGCTTCGGTTTTTTCACATAGCGTGGCGATGTCGCATCCTTCGACGATTTCAGTCAGCCACATCTTGCCATCTATAAAGCGGAATACAGCCAGCTCGGTGACCAGCATATGCACAGCATGCTGTGCAGTGAGCGGCATGGTGCATTGACGCAGGATTTTTGCTGAGCCGTCTTTTGCGCAATGCTCCATGGCGATAATGACTTTACGTGCACCGGTCACCAGATCCATTGCGCCACCCATGCCGGGCACCATCTTGCCGGGAACCACCCAGTTGGCGAGGTTTGCCTGCTCATCGACCTGCAACCCGCCAAGCACACAGGCATCAACATGACCGCCGCGAATCAACGCGAACGACATGGCGCTATCAAACATCGCCGCGCCCGGCAAAATACCGCACGGTTGGCCGCCCGCGTTCACCAGGTCAGGATGGGCGGTGGTGACTGGGCCCAGTCCCAGAAAACCGTTCTCAGATTGCAGCGTAATGTGAATATCAGCAGGTAAATAGTTAGCTACCATCGTTGGCTGGCCGATACCTAAGTTGACGATATCGCCATCGCGAAGTTCTTGCGCCACCCGGCGCGCAATACGTTGTTTAGCATCCATGATTAGCTCTCCTGTGGAATGACGATATGGTCGATAACGGCGGCGGGGGTCACAATCTGGTCAGGCTGCAGCTCCCCTGTTTCAACCATTTCGTCCGGTTCGACCAGCGTGATATCAGCGGCGAGGGCAATCAGAGGGTTAAAGTTACGGGCGCTGAGCTGGTAGGTGAGGTTGCCAAGCATGTCAGAGCGGTGGGCGCGAATAAGCGCTAAATCGGCGCGTAATGGGCGTTCAAGCAGCCAGGTTTTACCCTCAAGCGTCATGGTTTGCTTGCCTTCTTCCACGATGGTGCCAACGCCAGTGGGGGTCAGAAAGCCGCCAAGACCCGCGCCGCCGCAACGAATCTGCTCGATCAGGGTACCTTGCGGAACCAGCTGTACATCCATCTCGCCGGCAATCATGCGACGACCGGTTTCCGGGTTTGTACCAATGTGCGAGGCAATCACTTTGCTCACCCGCCCATTGACGATCAGGGGGCCGATACCGGTATCGACAAAGGCGGTATCGTTAGCAATCAGCGTCAGATCTCTGACGCCGGACTCCAGCAGGGCTTCAACCAGACGAGGTGGTGTGCCAACGCCCATAAAACCACCGACCATGATGGTCATGCCGTCACGAAAGAAGCCCGCAGCGTCTTGTAAGGTAATCAGTTTTGTTTTCATTATGTTTCCCTTTTTGCATACTCCATTTTGGGTACGCTCAGGGAATTGCAAGCAGGGTGCCAGAATGACTAAAGAAACGTATTAATGTTTAGTTGATTGAATTTATTGGTTTATTTTTGTGGTCTTGGTGAAAGGAGACCACGAGGGGTTATGCAGAATTTTGCGCAGTGTGCAAAATTCTGCATAGCAAACTTGCGTATCAGGAACCCGATGGGTCGATGCCGTACTCTTGTAATTTATACATTAAAGCGCGACGGCTAATTCCCAGCATCAGCGCCGTGCGGGTGCGATTGCCGTCCTGATTGTCGAGGACTTCGAGGATAATTCGTTTTTCCTCACGTTTAATCTCTTCTTTCAGATTGCGTTCCCCGGAGTAAGTCGGTTTTGTTTCTGTTGTGGCGCTCACCGGGTTGCGCAACGGGTCGGGGAGATCGTCGGCAAAGATCACCGCACCGGTATTCATAACGACTGCACGTTCGATGACGTTTGACAGTTCGCGAATGTTACCGGGCCAGGGCCAGGCGGTGAGGATCGACATCGCCGTCGGGTCGATTTCGATAATATCCCGCTGATTTTCAGAGCTGAATTTTTGTAAAAAGTGGTTTGCTAATAAGGCAATATCTTCACGACGCTCGCGTAAGGGCGGCAAAGTCAGATGGATAACGTTGAGCCGGTAAAACAGGTCTTCGCGAAACGTTCCTTCCTTCACCATCGTTTGCAGACAGCGGTTGGTGGCGGCGACGATTCGAATGTCAACGCGAATGGTCTGGTGCCCGCCGATGCGTTCAAACTCCCTCTCCTGCAAAATGCGCAGCAGCTTAGCCTGCAGCACCAGCGGCATCTCGCCAATTTCATCAAGCAATAAAGTTCCCTGATGAGCGCGTTCGAACAATCCCTGGCGTAATGTCTGTGCCCCGGTAAACGCGCCTTTTTCGTGACCAAATAGCTCGCTTTCCAACAACGACTCCGGCAGGGCCGCGCAGTTAATTTTGATAAAGGGGCCATTGGCGCGTTTGCTGTTGTAGTGAATGGCGCG
Organism: Citrobacter sp. RHBSTW-00986; assembly: GCF_013783065.1. Taxonomy (NCBI): domain Bacteria; kingdom Pseudomonadati; phylum Pseudomonadota; class Gammaproteobacteria; order Enterobacterales; family Enterobacteriaceae; genus Citrobacter; species Citrobacter sp. RHBSTW-00986. Next base: position 1,678,132 of record NZ_CP056200.1, read on the forward strand.
GGCGATCAGCTCTTTTCCTGTGCCGCTTTCACCGCTAATCAACACGTTTGCCTGGGAGAGGGCGATTTTCGCCGTGTCTTTACAGATATCCATCATACGCGGGCTGGTGGTCAGAATGTGTCCCCACTGCCAGCTGGTGGTCAACGCTTTATGCAGATTGCGGATTTCCTGTTTCATCTCCTGCAGTTGCAATGCGCGTTGAATCACCATGCTTAGCTCGTCGAGATCAAAGGGCTTAATCACGTAGTCGAATGCGCCGCTACGTAAAGCTTCTACTGCGGTTTCTACTTCAGCGTAAGCGGTCATCAGAATGACGGGGATCCGTGGTTGCTGCGTGCGCATAACTTTCAGCGCGTCGATACCGTCCATCTCCGGCATGCGAATGTCCATCAGCACCACGTCTGGCTGCGTTTCGCTAAACAGGCTCAGCGCGGCTTTCCCGTCGCTGGCGCAATGTGTCTCATGCCCTTGCAGGGAAAATGCGGTGGCAAGCATACGGCGAACATTTTCTTCATCATCAACGATGAGAATACGATAGGTCGTTTTCATTCTGACGGATTTCCCTGCGGGTTAAGAGGTAAAATCAGAGTGAATATCGCCCCGCAGCCAGGCTGGCTGGTTACGTGGATATCCCCCTGATGCGCGTTGATGATGCGCTGGCTCAGCGCCAGTCCAAGACCGGTGCCTGATGCTTTTGTCGTAAAAAAGGGATCGAATATTTTCTTCTGTATGGCGAGATCGATACCGTTGCCATTATCTTCAATCATCACGGCCTGTTGCGAGGCCGAGTATTGCCCGGTACGGATGCGAATTTCGCCTCGCGCAGCGATCGCCTGTACCGCATTGATTAAAATATTGAGGATCACCTGTTTGAGAAGCTCGCGATCGGCGACGATCGGCGGCAGGTTGGGATCTAATTCCGTTGTAAAGGCGATCCGTGCCTGCAGGCCAGCGGTTTGCACCAGGATTAGCGTCTCTTCAATGAGCGCATTGAGCCGAATCTGTTGCCACTGGCTTTGTCGTGGGCGTGAGAAATCTAACAGTTGTTGAATAACTTTATTGATGGAATCAATTTCATTAAGCACAACAGATAAATATTCCTGATGTTCCGGCAGCGAGGTTTGCTGGCGGATGATCTGGACGTAGCCACGAATTGCGGTCAGCGGGTTTCGCACTTCATGCGCGACGCCGGCCATCAGCTCACCCAGAGTGGCAAGCCTTTCGGTTTGCGCCAGCCGACGCTGGGTCTCTTTACGGGCGGTTAAATCGGAGAAAATAACCAGCGCGCCAATTAGCTCGCCGTGTGCGTTATGGATCCGACTGGTGGTTACACTGATCTCAATGGTGCGTTCTCGTCCTGGAAAGCTAATCTCCTGGGCCACATGTTCAGTACCGTGCTCAAGGGTGTCCAGTACCGGGCTATAAAACTGCGTATTGGCAAAGAGCGTCGCATAGGGCTGTCCGACCAGCTCATGCAGCGTGTAGCCTGTTATCTGTTCTGCCGCCGGGTTCATGGTGGTAACGTCGCCTTGCCTGTCGATGGCGATCACGCCATCTGCGGCATTTTCAATGATCAGATCGTTAAGGGTTTTGGTTTCCCGTAGCGTTTGTGCCAGCGCATTGACGCTACGGCTGATTTGTCCTAACTCGCCGGGGAGTTCAGGCAGTCGGGTAGGGTTTTTTTGTGCCAGCGTGGAAAGCCCATCAGTGATGATGTCGATATTCGCACTGAGTCGACGTGAGAAGTGCACGATGAGCAGCAGGCTACAGATGAGCCCGGCAACCAGTACGGCAATAATCCTGACATCCATTCTCCAGGCCTGCTGGCGGATATCTTCGGTGAGCTCATTGGCCCAGATATACCCAATAACCTCTCCCTGGCGCGCTATTGGGATCATTGAGTTGAGTATGTCGCCGCGAACCTGTCGCCCGGAATAGACCACAGGCGCGTTGCTACTCATCACTTCGCGTCCGGGATGATCCTCGGTGATGGTGATACCTACGTTGCCTTGGTAAAGCGCGGAGGGGGCGTAGGTGATAATGGCATCCAGCGCTTTGTGATAATACCCGGCGCCAATGCCGGGAAACGCTTGCGTAATGCGCTCGGTGATGGGGGCCAACTCTTGATTAAGCGCGCGAATGCGTGCTTCACGCGGCAAATTTGGGTAGTGACTAAAGCGGTCGCCCAGCGCATCGTTTAGCAGGGTTATCACCGATGACAGTTTTTTCTCTTTTTCAGATAAGACTGCTGAACGGCCTTCAGTTTCTACGATATAACCTATAGATATCGTCGGAATGATGACCATCAGGATGGCCATCATGATCATTTGGTTGCGTAATCGTCGTGGGTATAACCGACGAGCCAGCCATCTCAGGTCGCGCATTCTGACATCCGTGCAGTGTTTTTCAGGCAAACGATGATTATCACGGGTTAAGACAATGGTTTCAGAGCGGTGTATCATATTCCCGTAAAGAGAGGGCATTGCGACGCCGGACATTTACCGCTACCTTAACCACACTCTATTAATGCCCTGAGGCGGAGCTTCGCCCCTTTGAAATACCTTGCTTCCGTTCATTCAACGCTAAAAGTCTCACGCTATCTGTTCAGGGCGTTGGCGCTCCTGATCTGGGGGCTAATCGCATTTGCCTCCGTTTTCTACATCGTGAATGCGCTGCACCAGAGAGAGTCCGAGATTCACCAGGAGCTTAACCTCAGTTCCGATCAGGCCCAACGTTACATTCAGCGCACCTCTGATGTGATTAAAGAGCTGAAATATATCGCGGAGAATCGCTTAACGGCGGAAAACGGTGTGATGTCGTTGCGCGCGCGAGATGATAAAACCGCCGTGCCAAACTTCGAGCCGCTGTTTGCCGACTCCGACTGCTCGGTGATGGGCAACGCCTGGCGAGGTTCGCTGGAATCGCTGGCGTGGTTTATGCGCTACTGGCGGGATAACTTTTCCGCGGCCTATGATTTGAATCGTGTGTTCCTGATCGGCAGCGACAACCTTTGCATGGCCAATTTCGGTCTGCGTGATATGCCTGTCGAACGTGACGGGGCGTTGAAGGCGCTGCATGAGCGCATTATTAAGTATCGCAATGCGCCGCAGGACGAAAACGGTAATAACCTGTTCTGGATTAGCCAGGGGCCGCGGCCGGGGATAGGCTATTTCTATGCGCTGACGCCGGTTTATCTCGCTAATCGCCTGCAGGCGCTGTTGGGTGTGGAACAGCCTATCCGCATGGAGAACTTTTTCACGCCGGGCAGTTTGCCGATGGGAGTGACCATCCTTGATGAAAATGGCCATGCGCTGATTTCGCTCACCGGCCCCGAGGGGAATATTAAGGCTGAACCTCGCTGGATGCAGGAGCGCTCCTGGTTTGGCTATACGTCGGGTTTTCACGAACTGGTGCTGAAGAAAAACCTGCCCCCGTCATCGCTAAGCATTGTTTATTCAGTACCGGTCGATCTGGTGCTGGAGCGGATCCGCATGATGATCCTGAACGCTATTCTGCTGAATGTGTTGGTTGGCGCGGCGTTATTTATGCTCACGCGCATGTATGAGCGGCGCATTTTTATTCCTGCGGAAAGCGATGCCCAGCGTCTGGAAGAGCACGAGCAGTTTAACCGTAAAATCGTGGCTTCTGCGCCGGTTGGGATTTGTATTCTGCGTACGATAGATGGCATTAACATCCTGAGTAATGAGCTGGCGCACACCTATCTCAACATGCTAACGCATGAAGACCGGCAACGGTTAACGCAAATTATCTGCGGCCAGCAGGTCAATTTTGTTGATGTGCTGACCAGCAACAATACCAATCTGCAAATCAGCTTTGTGCACTCGCGCTATCGTAATGAAAACGTGGCAATTTGTGTGCTGGTTGACATCAGCGCGCGCGTTAAAATGGAAGAGTCGTTGCAGGAGATGGCGCAGGCGGCGGAGCAGGCGAGCCAGTCCAAATCGATGTTCCTTGCGACGGTAAGCCACGAGCTGCGTACGCCGCTGTATGGCATTATCGGTAACCTTGATTTGTTGCAAACCAAAGAGTTACCCAACGGAGTGGATCGCCTGGTGACGGCGATGAACAACTCTTCCAGCCTGCTGTTGAAAATTATCAGCGATATTCTCGATTTCTCGAAAATTGAATCTGAACAGCTGAAGATTGAACCGCGCGAGTTTTCACCGCGTGAAGTAATGAATCATATTACGGCTAACTATCTGCCGCTGGTGGTTCGCAAACAGCTGGGGTTGTACTGCTTTATCGACCCGAATGTACCGGTGGCGCTCAATGGTGATCCGATGCGTTTGCAGCAGGTGATTTCCAATCTGCTGAGTAATGCTATCAAGTTTACCGATACCGGCTGCATTGTGCTGCACGTGCAGTGCAACGAAGACTATCTCAGTATTCGCGTGCGTGATACCGGGGTTGGGATCCCTGCCAAAGAGGTCGTCCGCTTGTTCGATCCTTTCTTCCAGGTGGGAACCGGCGTACAGCGTAATTTCCAGGGTACCGGGCTTGGTTTGGCTATCTGTGAAAAACTGATCAGCATGATGGATGGGGATATTTCCGTCGATTCTGAACCGGGAATGGGTAGCCAGTTTATGCTGCGTATTCCGCTTTATGGCGCGCAGTACCCGCTGAAAAAAGGTATCGAAGGGCTTGTCGGTAAACGTTGCTGGCTGGCGGTGCGTAACGCGTCGCTGTACCAGTTTATTGAATCCAGTCTGGCGCGTAACGGGATGACGGTGCAGTGCTATGAGGGACAGCAACCGGATGCGGATGACCTGCTGATTGCCGACGATGTGCTGGACCAGGCGTGGCAGGGACGTGCCGCGGTGATTTTCTGCCGTCGTCATATCGGTATTCCGCTGGAAAGGGGGCCTGGGGAGTGGGTGCACAGCGTGGCATCGCCTCACGAATTGCCCGCGCTGTTGGCGCATATCTACAGCCTTGAGCTGAGCAGTGAAGAGCTTTCAACGGCGTTGCCAGCCCCGGATAAAGTTGCTGCAACTAACGATGACATGATGATTCTGGTGGTCGACGATCATCCTATCAACAGGCGTTTACTGGCCGATCAGTTGGGATCGTTGGGGTATCAGTGTAAAACCGCGAATGACGGCGTGGACGCACTCAATGTACTGAGTAAAAACCATATCGACATCGTGCTGAGCGACGTTAACATGCCGAACATGGATGGTTATCGTCTGACCCAGCGTATTCGCCAGTTAGGATTAACCCTGCCGGTTGTCGGCGTGACGGCTAACGCGCTGGCTGAAGAGAAGCAGCGTTGTCTGGAGTCAGGTATGGATAGCTGTCTGTCTAAGCCGGTGACGTTAGATGTATTGAAGCAGACGCTGACGGTCTATGCGGAAAGAGTGAGAAAGGCGCGGGAATAAAAGAGGCCGGATGGGGACGTTTGCCTTATCCGGCCTACGTAACACGCACAATATCGTGTCATTCGTAGGCCTGATAAACGCCGTGCCATCAGGCACGTCGATGTTAAAAGAATTACTCTTTGTCTGACGGACTCAGCGTGACGGAAGAAAGGTAATTCAACAGGGCGATATCGTTTTCCACACCGAGTTTCATCATTGCCGACTTTTTCTGGCTGCTGATGGTTTTAATACTGCGGTTGAGTTTTTTCGCGATTTCAGTAACCAGGAAACCTTCGGCAAACAGGCGCAGAACTTCGCTCTCTTTCGGTGACAGACGTTTGTCGCCGTAACCGCTGGCGCTGATTTTTTCCAGCAGACGAGAAACGCTTTCCGGGGTGAATTTCTTACCCTTCTGCAGCGCGGCAAGCGCTTTCGGCAGATCTGTTGGCGCGCCTTGCTTCAGGACAATTCCTTCAATATCGAGATCCAGTACCGCGCTCAGGATTGCCGGGTTGTTGTTCATGGTGAGAACAATAATCGACAGGCTCGGGAAATGGCGCTTGATATACTTAATTAACGTGATCCCGTCACCGTATTTATCTCCTGGCATGGAGAGGTCGGTAATCAACACATGAGCATCTAACTTAGGCAAATTGTTGATCAGTGCAGTGGAGTCTTCAAATTCGCCGACAACGTTTACCCACTCGATTTGCTCAAGTGATTTACGAATACCGAACAGTACAATCGGGTGGTCATCGGCAATAATTACGTTCATAGTGTTCATGTATTGGGCTACCTTGCTACAGCAAGCTCTTGACGTAATCGTCAATGTCGCTGATGTATTTTTCTATACCTGGAGCATCTTTCTCTTGAATAAGATGTTCCAGCGCTTCACATAACTGCTTGCCGGGTACCAGATTAAGCATGGCAAACACGCCTTTCAGGCGATGGGCCGTTTGGGCTAACGCAGCGAAATCGCTGGTTGCTGCCTCAGTATACAACCTCTTAACATCATCCGGTACTGTGTCTACAAAGAGTGCATAGTAACCACTGGCATGAAGTTCGGCGTTTTCATCTCCGCCGAGGGGGAGTTCCTGGATCTCTTCTTGTGCCAGCTGCTCTTCTATCAGCTCGAGGACAGCTTCCTGCATAGCATTGCTCATATTAAAGTTGACGCGCAGCTGACCAGGGCCAATTTTCCGCACGCCAGACTCATCATCGCTTAAAAGAAGGCCTGAGGCAGTAAGATTAGACGGATTATCTGTTAAAAAGAGATCATATTCTTGACTATTCAACCGCTCATCAGGCGTGATGCAGGTTGCTCCCCAGTTCTCCAGTTGGCGTAATACGATGCTGCGTACGTCATTAGAGGTGACATCAACCATTATGCAGACGTCATCTAACAAACGCTCTTCACTTTCAGCATGTTGATCGTGCAGCGGCATTTTAACATGGACTATATAACGTGTTCCAAGTTCTTCCCGCGCTTTAATGTTCAGGTGTCCACCTAGCTTGCGGGCGAGCTGATCGCATAACCAGAACGTCAGCGGGTTGGCCTTGCTATACCGATCGCCCTGGGTGTCATTGATGAACGGGAAGTGCAGGTTATCAACTTCATTCAACGTGACACCTTGCCCGGTATCCAGAATGCGGAAGGTCAGGCGTTCAGTCTCCGACTCATCCTGGTCGACTTCCAGCGTGATTTTGCCAATTTGCGTGGTGGTTACCGCATATTGGATCAGCAACAGCAAAATACGGCGCAGGGCATCGCGGTCGCCGCGGCGTTCATCATGGGCGCTAAGGTGATTTTTAATCAGTAGCTGCAGCCCTTTACGTTTAATGGCTGGCAGAACCTCCGGAACCACGTCATCAATTAACGACTGCACGGAAAACAGCGTCGATTCACTTTTCCAGGCGTCGCTTTCCAGCAGGTTGGCCAACTGGATTTCATCTACCATACGCACCAGAACGTCTGCCTGATTGGCCAGTTTCTGGCTGTCCGGGCTATTCAGTGCGGCAGCATTAGCGGCAAGTGTTTTAGCCGGGTCTTTCAGTGCGCTGCCGATATTCTGCATAAAGGCCGCCCGGGCCTGCTGGTTTTTCTCATACAGTCGCTGCGCTTGCTTCAGCTTCTTATTAACCAGCACTTCGCGGTCCTGGTCACGAATAATAAAGATCTGCGTTCTCGATGAGATCTGGCTACGGAACAGCCGGATCTCATACAGCTCATTATTGATGGTGGCCTGAATCACCCCCTGATGCTGCTCCGCCATACTGGTAATGTTTTGCAAATTTAAATGCGGTAACAGGTGGTCGGCAATTTTATTGCTGATAACCGTGCGGTTTGCTTCTTGATCGTGCACCAGCAAGCCCAGAGGCAGCAGGGACACAATCTCTTCATTGATGGCGCGCAGAACACGCAGTTCATTATTTGCCGCAAGGTTTGGTGCCACTTCGGTGGAACGGGCAGGAAGGTGGCGAAAGGTGGTATAGCCAAACAGCGCCAGGGCCAACAAAGCAATGTTGAGTAACAGCGGCAGCAGAATGCTTTGTAAGGTGTCGAGCAGCAATGAGCCAAACGGAACCTGCCACACCAGCCGCATATCCGTTGAGTTTAGCGCCGAAGAGATCTCAATTTTACTGTTGTTGAAATTAATGCTGACGCTGTCAGGCGACTCTTTTTCATTCAGATGCTCGGTTGTTGACGTGGCATCTGGAACCAGATGGAAGCTGTCCAGCGGCATGCCGGGTGGGATCAAGTCATTAATCGGCAGATCAAAGGCGACAACGGTTGCCAGATGTCCAGGCTGATTAAAGGTCGTGCGTAGCGTGAAGTAATGCCCGTTCTGCCACGCCAGACGGCGCAGTGAAGAGAAGCTTTCACGTTCATCCAGCGCATTGGCCTGTTGTAACATTTCCGCGCGCCGTGAATCGACAATATTACCAATCGTCGACTCTTTAAAACCGGAAGTCAGATCTTTTAGCGGCAACGTTGAGATAAGGATCAGGCTATTGTCCTGACCATTCAGGTAATACATAGACCACGGAACATTTTCCGCGCCCCACAGCGTATCAAGATAGGTTGAGATGCGTTGGGTCATCTCCAGCGTAGAACTGTCATGGGAACCGAAAATCAACGCCTCGGTCTTTCTGCGCGGTTTCTCAAGATAATAGACGTCTTGTTTCAGACGCGTTTCCTGCAGTCCTTCTGCACCAGGTGAACTGGCCGTGGCGGCAATATTGTCATAGATTTGCCAGGTCACGTATCGCCAGGTATCGACCCTTTTATGAATGGCATGGGTGATATCGACAATCTGATAGCTCTTATCCTTTAACCAGGTGTTGACGGCGCTCTGGACCATAACGCCCATCATCACCAACAGCACAACGATCAGTAATAAGAAGAAACGGGTAATACTTCCCGGTAGCAGGGAGAATCGGGTAGAAGCCGTTGTGTCAGACTGACTCATTCGTGTTTATGACCTGTTAAACGACGCGAAAGATGAAGGGGCAGTATAAAGGGTAATATATGAATTGCCACACTTACACCACGCCGGATGGCCCGCATTTTTTACGCTCCATTCTGTTGCAGCTATGACAATGCAAAGGTGTACAGTGGATAAAGGCGGGTACAAATATTTGTACGGAATGTATACATTTAGCATTAAATAACAAGAAATTATTAATCAGATTTATATCTGAATACGACGCAATGAGATAGTTAATAGTTGTTATAGTTTTGCATCGGTAGCACAGAACGGTAAGTTTTGTGTAAAGAAGGGTAAAAAAAAACCGAACGCGAAGCATTCGGTTGAAATAGGGGTAAACAGACATTCATGAATGAATGACGGTAATAAATAAAGTTAATGATGATAGCGGGTCTATTTTAGTTGCGAGTGAAGATTTTGTTTTGTCATTCAGTGCTATAACTATTTTCAAGGTAACCTATTGATTTTAAATTTAATTAAAATGGTTCTTGATTATTTGTGCTTATTTTGCCTGTTTTTTGATTTTAAAAAAGTTCCCTCGTATTAATATTTTGAAACACCTATGCAGATAAATGAAACACCTTAAAAGTTTTAGTATCATATTCGTGTTGGATTATTCTGTGTTTTTGCGGAGAATGAAGTTGCCGACTGGTTAATGACCTTAATCAGTATGCAGTGGCATAAAAAAGCAATAAAGGCATATAACAGAGGGTTAATAACATGAAAGTTAAAGTACTGTCCCTCCTGGTACCAGCACTGCTGGTAGCAGGCGCAGCAAATGCGGCTGAAATTTATAACAAAGACGGCAACAAATTAGACCTGTACGGTAAAGTAGACGGTCTGCACTATTTCTCTGATGACTCCACTAAAGATGGCGATCAGACCTATATGCGTATCGGCTTCAAAGGCGAAACCCAGGTTAACGACCAACTGACCGGTTACGGCCAGTGGGAATACCAGATTCAGGGTAACTCCTCTGAAAACGAAAACAACTCCTGGACCCGTGTGGCGTTTGCTGGTCTGAAATTCGCTGACGTAGGATCTTTCGACTACGGTCGTAACTATGGCGTAGTTTACGACGTAACGTCCTGGACCGACGTTCTGCCGGAATTCGGCGGCGACACCTACGGTTCTGACAACTTTATGCAGCAGCGTGGTAACGGCTTCGCGACCTATCGTAACACCGACTTCTTCGGTCTGGTTGATGGCCTGAACTTTGCCCTGCAGTACCAGGGTAAAAACGGTAGCCCGGAAGGCGAAGGTATGACTGGTGTGACCGGCAACGGTCGTGATGCGCTGAGTCAGAACGGCGACGGCGTTGGCGGATCTATCACTTATGATATCGGTGAAGGCTTCGCGCTGGGTACTGCAGTCACCAGCTCCAAACGTACTGACGAGCAGAACCGTCTGAACTTCGGTACCGGTGACCGTGCTGAAACCTACACTGGCGGTCTGAAATACGACGCGAATAACGTTTACCTGGCAGCACAGTACACCCAGACCTACAACGCAACGCGTGCGGGCAACCTGGGCTGGGCTAACAAAGCACAGAACTTTGAAGCTGTTGCGCAGTACCAGTTCGACTTCGGTCTGCGTCCGTCCGTGGCTTACCTGCAGTCCAAAGGTAAAGACCTGAACAATGGTTACGGCGACCAGGATATCCTGAAATATGTTGATGTTGGCGCGACCTACTACTTCAACAAAAACATGTCTACCTATGTTGATTACAAAATCAACCTGCTGGATGACAACCAGTTCACCCGTGATGCTCGCATCTCTACCGATGATATCGTAGCGCTGGGTCTGGTTTACCAGTTCTAATCTGCGCTCATGTCGTTAAAAGGCCCTGCGGGGCCTTTTTTAATGCCGTTTTTTCGTCGTACAAACAACGATTTTTGGTGTACTCTTGCGCCCGTTCGCATGAGGATAATTACGTATGGAAGTGAATTTCTATCGCGCAGCACTACTGGCTGTGACGATCTTTTTTGTCGGGTGCGATGAAGCCCCGAAACCTGCCCAAACCACACAACCTGCCACCGTTCTGGAAGGTAAAACCATGGGCACTTTCTGGCGGGTTAGTGCGGTGGGCGTAGATGCCAAACGCGCCGGGGAACTGCAGGCGAAGATCCAGGCTCAGCTGGATGCCGACGATCAGCTTCTCTCTACCTATAAAAATGATTCTGCGTTAATGCGCTTTAACCTGTCGAAAAGCCTGTCGCCATGGCCGGTTAATGATGCTATGGCCGATATCGTGACTTCGGCGCTACGCATTGGCGCAAAAACCGGTGGGGCCATGGATATTACCGTGGGTCCGTTGGTCAATCTGTGGGGCTTTGGCCCGGATCAGCAACCGGTGCATATTCCTACGCAGGCGCAAATTGACGCCGCAAAAGCGCAAACCGGGCTTTCACATCTGAAGGTTGTTAATGAGGCGCATCGGAACTACCTGCAAAAAGATTTGCCCGAGCTGTACGTGGATCTCTCGACCGTTGGCGAAGGTTATGCCGCCGATCATCTGGCACGATTAATGGAGCAGGAAGGGATCGCCCGTTATCTGGTATCCGTTGGTGGAGCATTGAACAGCCGCGGTATGAATGCAGACGGGCTTTCGTGGCGAGTCGCGATTCAGAAACCGACCGATCGCGAAAACGCGGTGCAGGCGATCGTCGACATTAACGGGCATGGCATTAGCACCTCCGGCAGCTACCGTAACTATTATGAGCTGGACGGTAAGCGCCTTTCCCATGTTATTGATCCGCAAACCGGTCGTCCGATTGAACACAACCTGGTATCTGTAACGGTAATCGCACCAACGGCGCTGGAGGCTGACGGCTGGGATACCGGATTGATGGTTCTCGGCCCGGAAAAGGCCAAAGAGGTTGTGCGTCGTGAAGGACTCGCGGTCTATATGATTATAAAAGAGGGCGAGGGGTTTAAAACCTGGATGTCGCCGCAGTTTAAAAGCTTCCTGCTCAGCGAAAAAAATTAATAAGCAAGATTGCGGGTTTTTGTATCCGGCTATGGGGACACACTGAGGCTAAGCGCTATGCTTGACAAAGGAGTCCATAATGAAAAATCGTATACGCATAACTGATGATGACCGCTGGCAGTCCGTTGTGGATCGTGACGCCGACGCTGACGGTCAGTTTGTTTTCGCCGTCCAGACTACCGGCATTTTCTGCCGTCCGTCCTGTCGGGCGAAACATGCGCTGCGCAAAAATGTCACTTTCTTTGCCGATGCCCGGCAGGCGCTGGCCGCCGGTTTTCGTCCCTGTAAACGTTGTCAGCCGGATAAAGACAGCGCCCACCAGCATCGGCTGGAGAAAATAGCCCACGCCTGCCAGTTGCTGGAGCAGGAATCTCCCCTCACGTTGGACGAGCTGGCGCAGCAGGTGGCGATGAGCCCGTATCACTTACATCGCCTGTTCAAAGCCACAACGGGCATGACCCCCAAAGCGTGGCAGCAGTCCTGGCGCGCCCGCCGTCTGCGCGATGCGCTGGCGAAAGGCGTTCCGGTAACGCAGGCAATTCTCAACGCCGGATTTCCCGATAGCAGCAGCTACTACCGAAAAGCGGATCAGACGTTAGGCATGACCGCAAAGCAATTTCGTAAAGGTGGTGACAACGTTTCTGTACGCTATACCCTGGCAGATTGCTCTCTGGGTCGCTGTCTGGTGGCGGAAAGCGAACGCGGTATCTGCGCGATCTTACTTGGTGATGATGACGCTACGTTGGTTGCGGATCTGCATGAGCTGTTTCCGGCCGCTCAGGATGTGCCAGCAGATACCGATTTTCAGCAGCGCGTGCGCGAAGTGATCGCCGCAATCAATGCGCGTGACGCGCCGTTATCGCTGCCGCTGGATATCCGCGGAACCGCATTTCAGCAGCAGGTGTGGCAGGCGTTGCGCGCAATTCCGTGCGGCGAAACGATGAGCTACCAGCAACTGGCCAGCGCCATTGGCAAACCGAAGGCGGTGCGTGCGGTAGCCAGCGCCTGTGGGGCGAATAAACTGGCAATCGTCATCCCGTGTCACCGGGTGATCCGCGGCGATGGCGCGCTTTCGGGCTACCGGTGGGGCATTGCGCGCAAAGCACAGTTACTGCAACGTGAAACGACTGGCGAGGAAACATAATGCTCGATCTCTTTGCGGATGCGAAACCCTGGCAGGAGCCGCTGGCGTCAGGCGCGGTTATTCTGCGACGCTTCGCTTTTGACTGCGCACCGTCTCTGCTGCAGGCGATAGCGGCTATCGCCAGACAGTCGCCGTTTCGCCAGATGGTGACGCCCGGCGGCTACACGATGTCGGTGGCAATGACCAACTGCGGTCGTCTGGGTTGGACAACGGATCAACATGGTTACCTTTATTCTCCTTTTGATCCGCTAACCGGCGCGCACTGGCCGCCGCTGCCGGATGCATTCGCTGACCTGTGCCAACAGGCAGCGACGGCGGCGGGCTATGCTGATTTTCAACCCGATGCCTGTCTGATTAACCGCTACACGCCAGGGGCAAAACTGTCCTTACATCAGGATAAAGACGAGCCCGACCTGCGGGCGCCGATTGTCTCGGTGTCGCTAGGATTGCCGGCCATCTTTCAATTTGGCGGCTTGCGCCGTAATGACCCCTTAAAGCGTTTGCTGCTGGAACATGGCGATGTGGTGGTGTGGGGCGGTACTTCGCGGCTGTTTTATCATGGGATCCAGCCGCTTAAGACGGGGTATCATCCGTTGACCGGAGACTGTCGCTACAATCTGACGTTTCGTCAGGCGGGTAAAAAAGAATAAAAATAAGAATTATTATTGCTGTCAGCGAAGAGATGTTTAAACTGCGGGCTGTTATTACTTGTCCGGGTTGTTCGCATGGAACTTTTACTTCTTGTCTGGCGGCAGTATCGCTGGCCATTTATCAGCGTCATGGCGCTCAGCCTCGCCAGCGCTGCGTTGGGGATTGGGCTGATTGCGTTTATCAACCAGCGTCTGATTGAAACGGTCGACACCACGCTGATGGTGCTGCCGGAGTTTCTTGGCCTGTTGCTGCTATTGATGGTTGTCACTCTCGGCTCTCAGCTGGCGTTGACCACGCTCGGCCACCACTTTGTCTACCGTCTGCGTAGCGAATTTATCAAACGTATTCTGGATACCCACGTCGAGCGTATTGAACAGCTTGGCAGCGCCTCGTTGCTGGCCGGTTTAACCAGCGATATTCGCAACATCACCATCGCCTTTGTTCGTCTGCCTGAGCTGGTGCAGGGGATTATCCTGACCATCGGATCGGCGGCGTATCTGGCGATGCTGTCGACCAAAATGCTGCTGGTGACGGCTATCTGGATGGCAATCACCATCTGGGGGGGATTTGTGCTGGTGGCGCGGGTGTATAAGCACATGGCTACCCTGCGCGAAACAGAAGACAAGTTGTACAACGATTATCAGACGGTGCTGGAAGGGCGCAAAGAGCTGACGCTCAACCGCGAGCGCGCCGAGCATATCTTTAATCAGATGTACGTCCCGGATGCCAAAGAGTACCGTCACCATATTATTCGCGCCGATACCTTCCACCTGAGCGCGGTCAACTGGTCAAACATTATGATGCTGGGCGCCATTGGCCTGGTGTTCTGGATGGCCAATAGTCTGGGCTGGGCGGATACCGCCGTGGCGGCGACTTACTCACTGACGCTGTTATTCCTGCGTACGCCGCTGCTCTCTGCCGTTGGCGCGCTACCGACCCTGCTCACTGCGCAGGTGGCTTTCAACAAGCTGAATAAATTCGCACTGGCACCTTTTAAGGCCGAATTCCCGCGCCCAACCGCTTTTCCAAACTGGCAAACGCTGGAACTGCGTAACGTGGTTTTCCACTATCAGGATAATGCCTTTTCCGTAGGGCCGGTCAATCTGACGATTCATCGCGGTGAACTGATTTTCCTGATTGGCGGCAACGGCAGCGGGAAATCTACGCTGGCGATGTTACTGACCGGGCTATACCAGCCGCAGTCAGGTGAAATTTTGCTTGATGGTAAGGCCGTGGCTGTTGAAAAGCCGGAAGATTATCGCAAGCTGTTCTCCGCCGTGTTTACCGACGTCTGGCTATTCGACAAACTGCTGGGGCCGGAAGGTAAAGAAGCCAATCCGCAGCTGGTAGCGAAGTGGCTGGAACATCTAAAGATGGGTCACAAGCTGGAGATGAACGATGGTCGCATCCTCAATCTGAAGCTGTCGAAAGGGCAGAAGAAACGCGTGGCGCTGCTGCTGGCTTTGGCGGAGGAGCGCGACATCATTCTGCTGGATGAATGGGCTGCCGATCAGGATCCCCATTTCCGTCGTGAGTTCTATCAGGTCCTGTTACCGCTGATGCAAGAAATGGGTAAAACTATCTTCGCCATTAGCCATGACGATCACTATTTTATTCACGCCGATCGTCTGCTGGAAATGCGTAACGGACAGTTGAGTGAACTGCTGGGCGATGAGCGTGATGCCGCCTCGCGTGACGCGGTGGCCCGCACTGCGTGATCCCACATGCCGCCGGTTTTTTATCCACCCGGCGGCACTGTTTATTGTTATTTACATAAATCGGCATCATGATTAATGATATTTCATATAATGGATTTATGATTAATGCCTGTAACAAACAAAAACAGCGCCAGACTGCGTGATGAAGAGCGTGCGCGTCTTATCTGGCTGCTGACCACTGATAAAGCCGTTGTTTCAACGCTATTGGGCAAGCTTACCCTGGCTGAGCAATATGACGTCGGCACGTTAGCCGACGATATTGCTGAGGTAGGGGCGCTGGTCGCCCACCTGCCGCCGCCCGATCTGGCGGATACCCTCGAAGCATTACCTTCTGAAGAGCGTCACGCCCTGTGGCGGCTGGTCGAAAGTGAAAAGCGCGGTAACGTCCTGCTTGAGGCGTCTGAAAACGTCTGGGACGACCTGATCGATGAGATGAGCGACCGTGAGCTGCTGGATGCGTTGCAATACCTTGATATCGACGAACAGATTTATCTGGTTCAGCACCTCCCTCGTAACCTCACGGGTCGACTGCTGGCGACGTTACCGGCCGAGGAGCGGGCGCGCGTCCGCCAGGTGCTGCACTACGAGAAGAATCGCGTCGGTGCGATTATGGAGTTCGAAGTTATCACCGTGCGTCCGGACGTGACGCTGGAAGTGGTGCAACGCTACCTGCGGCGGCTGGGAAAAATGCCGGAGAACACCGATAAACTCTTCGTGACCGACCGCAATAAAGTGCTGGTCGGGGAACTGACGCTCACCTGTATTCTGCTCAATGATGTGCAGCGAAAAGTCAGCGAGGTGATGGAAGATGATCCGCTCACCTTTTCTCCGGAAGATATCGCCGAACACGCCGCGCGAACCTTTGAACGTGACGACCTGGTCAGTGCCGCGGTCGTTGACTCTTCAGGAAAACTGATGGGCCGTTTAACCATCGATGAGATCGTCGATGTGGTCTATGAAGAAACTGATACCGATCTGCGTCGAATGGGCGGCTTAAGCGCCGGAGAGGATGTGTTTGCCCCCGTCACGAAAGCGGTAAAAACCCGCTGGGCGTGGTTGGCCGTTAACCTTTGTACCGCCTTTATCGCTTCGCGAGTGATCGACGGCTTCGAACATACAATTTCGCAACTGGTCGCGCTGGCCTCGCTGATGCCGATTGTGGCGGGGATCGGCGGCAACACCGGGAATCAAACCATCACCATGATTGTTCGCGCGCTGGCGCTACAAAATATTCAGCCGGGAAACCTGACGTTTTTGATCCTGCGCGAAATGGGCGTGGCGTTGATTAATGGCCTCGTGTGGGGCGGAATTATGGGCGGCATTACCTGGTGGCTGTACGATGACATGGCGCTCGGCGGCGTGATGACCCTGGCGATGATGCTCAATTTGCTGATGGCGGCGTTGATGGGCGTTATTATTCCGATGACGATGGTGAAGCTCGGGCGCGACCCGGCGGTCGGCTCGAGCGTCATGATTACGGCAATCACCGATACCGGTGGTTTCTTTATTTTTCTCGGTCTGGCAACGCTGTTTCTGATGTAGCCGCACGTTTGCCTCTGACGATACGCGGCAGAATGAGCATCGTCATCACCCCGGCAACCACGCCAAGCGCCAGGTTGCCGGTTGACACCGTCGCCGCGACGGTCATTAGCATCACCAGCGTTTCAGTAACGGGGAGTTGCCGCAGCGTAACGGGCTGGATGCTGTGCCAACTGAAGGTTTTCACCGCCACAATCACCATAATTCCCGCCAGCACCGACATGGGGATTTTCGCCATTACTTCGCTTAACGCAGTGACCAGCAACAACAGCACCAGCCCGGCGGCGACCGTCGAGACGCGGCTGCGTCCTTTGCCCATCTCGACGTTAACGATGGTTTGACCAATCATCGCACACCCGGCGATGCCGCCATAAAAACCGGCCAGAATATTGGCTATCCCCAGCCCGGCGCTCTCGCGATTCTTATTCGACGGCGTAGCCGTCAGGTCATCCACCAGACGGGCGGTTAACAGCGACTCCATTAATCCGACAAAAGCGATGCTCAGCGCGCAGGGCCAGATAATCGCCAGCGTTTGCAGGTTGAGTGGTACCAATAACTGCGTGAATCCCGGCAGGCCGCCGCGCATTGAACCTTCGTCACCGACGGTCGGTAATAGTTGTCCGCTGGTGACAGTGAACACCGTCAGCAGCACGATGGCGATAAGCGGCGCGGGGATCGCTTTAATAAACCGCGGAACCCACAGCACAATCAACAGGGTCAGGACAAACAGCCCCCAGATTAGCGGGCTTTTACCCCAGAAATGCGGGACCTGGGCAAAGAAAATCAAAATACCCAGCGCGTTCACAAAACCGGTCATGACGGCTGTAGGAATGAATCGCATCAGACGCGCCATCCCCAATACGCCAAACAGGATCTGAATAATCCCGGCCAGCACCACCGCAGGCAGGATGTACTGGACGCCGTGTTGATGCACCATCGGGCCAATCACCAGCGCGACCGATCCTGCCGCTGCGGTAACCATTGCCGGACGGCCACCTAAAAATGACATTGCCAGGCACAGTACGACTGAAGCTATCAGGCTGACTTTAGGATCGACGCCGGCGATAACGGAAAAAGAGATCACTTCCGGGATCAGCGCCAGGGCGGTTACCACACCGGCCAGCGTTTCGCGAACCAGTAAACGGGGTTGGCGCAGCACTGCGCGCGTCGCGTGCTCCG
Source organism: Citrobacter sp. RHBSTW-00986 (assembly GCF_013783065.1). Lineage (NCBI taxonomy): Bacteria > Pseudomonadati > Pseudomonadota > Gammaproteobacteria > Enterobacterales > Enterobacteriaceae > Citrobacter > Citrobacter sp. RHBSTW-00986. The sequence continues at coordinate 1,696,218 of NZ_CP056200.1, forward strand.
CTACTGCGACAGAGGAGGGTTGAGTGGCAGACATCGTTACTCTTAGGTCAAAAATGGCCCGATACAGCAGACCGACAGGCATCCGTGCGGTGAATAGCAAAGCGCAGCATAGTACCTGTCTGACGGACCGGTTTCCAGAAATGATTGTCAATAACCGTATAAACTATCAACGTATTAATAACATTTTTAAAAATTAAATATAATTTATAAACAATATTTAAATATTTTTACTTAAGTGTTACCGTTGATGCCGCTCGATTTTCACCTGCATTAAAAGCAAAAAAGCGATACTAAAAGTAAGGCATTAACATTATGAAAAAAGTGACTGCCATGCTCTTCACCATGGCCGTTGGGCTGAATGTTGTCTCGATGGCGGCAAAAGCGAAAGCGGCGGAAGAGCAGGAAACGGATGTACTGTTGATTGGCGGCGGCATCATGAGCGCCACGCTGGGAACCTATTTACAGGAGCTGGAACCGCAATGGTCAATGACCATGGTTGAGCGACTGGATGGTGTAGCGCAGGAAAGCTCTAACGGCTGGAATAACGCCGGAACAGGCCACTCCGCACTGATGGAGCTGAACTACACGCCTAAAAAGGCCGACGGTAGCATCAGCATTGAAAAGGCAGTCGAAATCAACGAAGCCTTCCAGATCTCCCGCCAGTTTTGGGCCTATCAGGTCAATAATGGCGTAATGCATGAACCACGCTCATTTATCACCACCGTTCCGCACATGAGTTTTGTCTGGGGTGACGAGAACGTGAACTTCCTGCGTGCCCGTTACACCGCACTGCAGCAGAGCACGTTATTCCGTGGCATGCGTTATTCCGAAGATCACGCGCAGATTAAAGAGTGGGCGCCGCTGGTCATGGAAGGCCGCGATCCGAAGCAGAAAGTCGCGGCAACGCGTACCGAGATTGGTACTGACGTAAACTACGGCGAAATCACGCGCCAGCTGATTGCCTCGTTGCAGAAAAAGCCCAACTTTGCGCTGCAGCTGAGTACCGAAGTGCGTGGCTTTAAACGCAATGCCGACAATAGCTGGACCGTCACGGTCGCCGATCTGAAAAATAACGAAGCGGAACATGATATTAAGGCGAAGTTTGTCTTTATCGGTGCCGGTGGCGCTGCGCTGAAGCTGTTGCAGGAAACCGACATTCCGGAAGCGAAAGGTTATGCCGGATTCCCGGTTGGCGGGCAGTTCCTGGTTGCGGATAATCCGGACGTGGTGAATCGCCACCTGGCGAAAGTGTACGGCCAGGCCTCCGTTGGCGCGCCGCCGATGTCCGTGCCGCACATCGATACCCGTATCCTTGATGGCAAACGCGTCGTGCTGTTTGGGCCATTCGCGACATTCTCCACCAAGTTCCTGAAAAACGGTTCATTGTGGGATCTGCTCAGCTCGACCACCACCTCGAACTTTATGCCGATGGTCAACGTGGGTCTGGATAACTTCGATCTGGTGAAATATCTGGTAAGCCAGGTGATGCTCAGCGATGACGACCGTTTTGCCGCGCTGCAAGAGTACTATCCGCAGGCGAAAAAAGAAGACTGGCGTTTATGGCAGGCGGGCCAGCGTGTGCAGATCATTAAAAGTGATGCGGAGAAAGGCGGTGTACTGCGTCTGGGTACCGAAGTCGTCAGCGATAAAGAGGGCACCATTGCCGCGCTGCTGGGCGCTTCTCCGGGGGCATCAACCGCGGCGCCGATTATGCTGCATCTGATGGAAAAAGTGTTTAAAGATAAAGTGGCCAGCCCTGAATGGCAGGCGAAACTGAAAACCATTATTCCGTCTTATGGTACCAAGCTGAACGGTAACGTTGAGGCTACGGAACAAGAGCTGCAATACACCAGTGACGTTCTGGGGCTGAAATATGACAAGCCGCAGGCTGCTGATGAAGCGCCGAAACCTCAGCTGAAACCTCAGGCGCAACCGCAGCCTGAGCAGAAAGCTGTAGCGGATATCGCACTGTAAATAAAATGTCGGATAAGGCGGTACGCCGCCCTCCGGCACATTCTTACTTATCGCGCGACTGCGTCCTGAATCTTCTCTTCCGCTTTCCAGATACGGTATTTCACTTCCACGTTCTCCGGCGTATAGACCACAATCGGTAACTTGCTGTTGTAGCGCAGCATGCCGTCATCACCCAGATACGCGGTAATAAATTTCTTCTCTTTCTTACCGTCCGGGCAGGCCATCATGGTTGAAACCGGAGACGTCACTTTGTCGAAGACATAGTAGTCATATCCCCAACCTTCCAGCGTTTTGCTGTCCAGTTCTCCGCCCAGGCGGTGTTGGTTGCAGTCAACTTCCAGCGTTTATCCGATTAGCAGTTCTACTTTCAGAGTAGATTCATCTTTCTCAGGAGTAAGCTGGATAACCTGGCGCTTCATACCCTTTTCCGCCTTAGGATAAGGGGCGACTTTTTCCAGCGGCTGAGCGCCGGCATCGTTACTGGCAGCCCATGCAGAGGCGCTGGCAAAGGCGGCGAAAAGTACGGCAGGGACAATTGTTTTCATCTTATTGTTCACAGTGTTTCCTTTCTTCTGTCTTATGAACGAGTCTGGGGCAGGTTAACATATTTACATAATCGATTAATCTGGATTTACTTATATTTTAAGTGTATTTGGTAGAGGTCTGCTTTCAGGGTAGCGATATATTCTAAGAATAATCTTAATTATAAGATCATTCTCTTTTTGAGTTGTTCGTTATATACGGTTTTATATAACTCATTGAAATGTGAGCAAAAGCGCATTTTTTCCCGCCAACTCAACACTCCTTTGATCCGGCAACAGCATTTACCCCGATTGGGGTATGCACCTCTAACACATCCTGAAATATCTTACGACTAAAAATAACTACTCATAAATAGTGCAGTTTTTTATGTCGTTCAACCCGCCAGGGAAGGGCGTCATTATGGAAGGACAATGTCATGGTTGATTTATCCCGTCGAGGCATGTTGACAGGCAGTTGGCGAAACGCCAACTCAGGGATCCGTCCGCCCTGGAGCAATGAAGACTCTCACTTTCTGGCCCATTGCCTTCGTTGTGACGCCTGCATCCAGGCGTGTGAAACCGACATCCTGCAGCGAGGCCAGGGCGGTTACCCGAGCGTAAATTTCAAACACGGCGAGTGTAGCTTTTGCTATGCCTGCGCAGAGGCCTGTTCTGAATCCCTTTTTCTTCCGCGCCACACCAGGGCATGGGATCTGAATTTTACGATTGGGGAAAACTGTCTCGCATATCAGTCCGTTGAATGTCATCGCTGTCAGGATAGCTGTGAACCCATGGCTATAACCTTTCGTCCCACGCTGTCCGGCATTTATCAGCCGCAGCTCGACAATCAGGACTGTAACGGATGTGGCGCATGTGTCGCTATCTGCCCGGTATCAGCCATTAACGCGGAGTACAACCATGGACAATAACTGGCAGGTCTGCAGCCTGGTCGTTCAGGCCAAAAGTCAGCATATCAATGATATCGCCACGCAGTTGCGTTCGTTCCCAGGTTGCGAAGTTGCACTCAGCGATGTGGAAAGCGGTCAACTGATCGTGGTGGTGGAAGCTGAGCACAGCGAAACGTTAATGAAAACTATTGAGTCAGTGCGCAACGTTGCGGGCGTGCTGGCGGTGTCGCTGGTTTATCACCAGCAGGATGAGCAAGGTGAGGAAACACCATGAAACTCAGTCGTCGTAGCTTTATGAAAGCTAACGCCGTTGCGGCCGCTGCGGCGGCTGCCGGGTTAAGCGTGCCGGGCGTAGCCCGTGCGGTAGTCGGTCAGCAAGAAGCCATCAAATGGGACAAAGCCCCGTGCCGTTTTTGCGGGACGGGCTGTGGCGTATTGGTCGGGACGCAGCAAGGGCGTGTTGTGGCATGCCAGGGCGATCCGGATGCGCCGGTTAACCGTGGGCTTAACTGCATCAAAGGTTACTTCCTGCCGAAAATCATGTACGGAAAAGACCGTTTAACGCAGCCGATGCTGCGCATGAAGGACGGTAAGTATCACAAAGAAGGCGAGTTCACCCCGATTAGCTGGGACCAAGCCTTTGACGTGATGGAAGAGAAATTCAAAACGTCCCTGAAAGAGAAAGGCCCGGAGTCTATCGGTATGTTCGGCTCGGGTCAGTGGACGATTTGGGAAGGTTATGCCGCTGCCAAATTGTTTAAAGCGGGTTTTCGTTCGAATAACATCGACCCGAACGCGCGTCACTGCATGGCGTCAGCGGTAGTCGGCTTTATGCGTACCTTCGGTATGGATGAACCGATGGGCTGCTATGACGATATCGAGCATGCAGATGCTTTCGTCCTGTGGGGCGCGAATATGGCGGAGATGCACCCGATCCTGTGGTCGCGCATCACCAACCGTCGTCTGTCCGATCCCAATGTTAATGTCGCGGTGCTCTCCACCTTCCAGCACCGCAGCTTTGAGCTGGCGGATAACGGCATGGTCTTCACGCCGCAAACCGATCTGGTGATCCTCAACTACATCGCTAACTACATCATTCAAAACAATGCGATCAACCAGGATTTCTTTAGCAAGCACGTTAATCTGCGTAAAGGCGTGACGGACATCGGCTACGGTCTGCGTCCAACCCACCCGCTGGAAAAAGCGGCGAAAAACCCGGGATCCGATGCCTCTGAGCCGATGAGCTTTGAGGATTACAAAGCCTTTGTTGCCGAGTACACGCTGGATAAAACCGCCGAAATGACCGGCGTACCGAAAGATCAGCTGGAACAGCTGGCGCAGCTGTATGCCGATCCGAAGAAAAAAGTCATCTCCTACTGGACGATGGGCTTCAACCAGCATACCCGCGGCGTGTGGGCCAACAACCTGGTCTATAACCTGCACCTGTTGACCGGTAAAATCTCCCAGCCAGGCTGCGGTCCGTTCTCTTTGACCGGTCAGCCTTCCGCCTGCGGTACCGCGCGTGAAGTCGGTACGTTCTCCCACCGTCTGCCTGCGGACATGGTGGTTACGAACGAAAAACACCGCGATATCTGCGAGAAGCACTGGAATATTCCGGCGGGGACCATTCCGGCAAAAATCGGTCTGCATGCCGTGGCACAAGACCGTGCGCTGAAAGATGGCAAGCTCAATGTCTACTGGGCGATGTGTACCAACAACATGCAGGCCGGTCCGAACATCAACGAAGAGCGTATGCCGGGCTGGCGCGATCCGCGCAACTTCATCATCGTCTCCGATCCGTACCCGACGGTCAGCGCTCTGTCGGCCGACCTGATCCTGCCGACCGCGATGTGGGTAGAGAAAGAAGGTGCTTACGGTAACGCGGAACGCCGTACACAGTTCTGGCGTCAGCAGATTAAAGCGCCGGGTGAATCGAAATCGGATCTGTGGCAACTGGTGCAGTTCTCTCGTCGCTTCAAAACAGAAGAAGTGTGGCCGGAAGCGCTGTTGGCACAGAAACCGGAACTGCGCGGAAAAACGCTGTATGACGTACTGTTTGCCACGCCTGCAGTGACGAAATTCCCGGTGGCTGAACTGGCTGAAGATCAACTGAACGATGAATCCCGCGAGCTGGGTTTCTATCTGCAAAAAGGGCTGTTCGAAGAGTACGCCTGGTTTGGCCGCGGTCACGGGCATGACCTTGCGCCATTTGACGATTACCACAAAGCGCGCGGTTTACGCTGGCCGGTCGTTGAGGGCAAAGAGACCCAGTGGCGCTACAGCGAAGGCAACGACCCTTACGTGAAAGCGGGCGAAAGCTACAAGTTCTACGGTAAGCCGGACGGCAAAGCGGTCATCTTCGCGCTGCCATTTGAACCTGCCGCAGAAGCGCCGGATAAAGAGTACGACCTGTGGCTGTCTACCGGACGTGTGCTGGAGCACTGGCATACCGGCAGCATGACGCGTCGCGTACCTGAGCTGCACCGTGCTTTCCCGGAAGCTGTGCTGTTTATCCATCCGCTGGATGCAAAAGCACGCGATCTGCGCCGTGGCGACAAAGTCAAAGTGGTTTCCCGTCGTGGTGAAGTTATCTCGATAGTTGAAACGCGCGGGCGTAACCGTCCACCGCAGGGGCTGGTCTACATGCCGTTCTTCGACGCCGCACAGCTGGTGAACAACCTGACGCTGGATGCGACGGATCCGCTCTCCAAAGAGACGGATTTCAAGAAGTGCGCTGTGAAACTGGCGAAGGTGTAACGCGTTATGTCCCGGTCAGCAAAACCCCAAAATGGCCGCCGCCGCTTTCTGCGCGATATGGTTCGCGCAGCGGGCGGACTGGCCGTCGTTGGCGTGGCGCTGGGGTTGCAACAGCAAACCGCACGTGCAACCGGCGTGCGGCTGCGCCCGCCAGGCGCACTGAGCGAGGAGGCATTCGCCAGTGCCTGCGTGCGCTGTGGTCAGTGCGTTCAGGCCTGCCCGTATGACACGCTGAAGCTGGCGACGCTTGCCTCAGGGCTGGCTGCTGGTACGCCGTATTTTGTCGCGCGTGATATTCCCTGCGAAATGTGTGAAGACATTCCGTGCGCCAAAGTTTGCCCCAGCGGTGCGTTGGACAGGGACATTGAATCTATTGACGATTCACGCATGGGGCTGGCGGTACTGCTGGATCACGAAAACTGCCTCAACTATCAGGGATTACGCTGCGACGTTTGCTATCGCGAATGCCCGAAAATCGATGAGGCTATCACCCTGGAGCTGGACCGCAACATGCGTACCGGCAAGCATGCGCGGTTTATTCCGACCGTACACAGCGACGCCTGTACCGGCTGCGGGAAATGCGAAAAAGTGTGCGTCCTGGAGCAGCCAGCAATAAAAGTGCTGCCCCTGTCGCTGGCGAAAGGGGAGTTAGGACACCATTACCGCTTCGGTTGGCTGGAGGGGAACAATGGCAAATCGTAAACGTGACGCCGGGCGTGAAGCGCAGGCAAAAAAAGGATGGTGGAAGAGTCATCGCTGGCTGGTGCTGCGTCGTCTGAGCCAGTTTCTGATACTGGCGATGTTCCTTAGCGGCCCGTGGCTTGGCGTCTGGATCCTGCATGGCAATTACAGTAGCAGCCTGTTGCTGGACTCCATCCCGTTCACCGATCCGCTGATTACCCTGCAAAGCCTGGCCAGCGGACACCTGCCGGCGACGGTTGCGTTAACGGGGGCGGTCATCATCACGGTGCTGTATGCCCTGGCGGGTAAGCGACTGTTTTGCAGTTGGGTTTGTCCCATGAACCCTGTCACCGATTTAGCCAGCTGGTTGCGCAGAAGGTTTGACCTGAATCAGTCTGCAACCCTGCCGCGCCATATACGGTACGTCCTGCTGGTGGTTATCCTGGTCGGTTCCGCCGTGACCGGTACGCTGCTGTGGGAGTGGATAAATCCAGTCTCTCTGCTCGGACGGAGCCTGGTCATGGGATTTGGCAGCGGGGCGCTGCTGATCCTCGCGCTGTTTTTATTTGATCTACTGGTCGTTGAGCATGGCTGGTGCGGGCATCTTTGCCCACTGGGTGCGCTGTATAGCGTGGTGGGGAGTAAAGGTGCATTAACCGTTTCGGCAAAAGAACGTAACAGATGTAACCGCTGTATGGATTGTTTTCATGTTTGCCCGGAACCGCATGTGCTACGTGCGCCGGTGCTGGATGAGCAAAGTCCGGTGCAGGTAACCAGCCGCGATTGCATGGCCTGCGGTCGCTGTGTGGATGTCTGTTCTGAGGATGTTTTTACAATAACAACACGATGGAGTTCGGGAGCGAAATCATGAAAAGCCATGACCTGATTAAAGCGCTGAGTCAATGGACGGCTGCGCTGGCCCTGGTAGTCAGTGGGGCCGTTTGGGCTGCAAACGGAGTGGATCTGAGCCAGTCACCGGAAGTCTCAGGGACACAAGAAGGGGCGATTCGCATGCCGAAAGAGCAAGTGCGTATGCCGCTGAACTATGTGAATCAGCCGCCGATGGTTCCGCACAGCGTTGAAGGGTATCAGGTGACGACTAACACTAACCGCTGCCTGCAATGTCACGGTGTGGAAAGCTATCGCACCACCGGTGCGCCGCGCATCAGTCCGACGCACTTTATGGACAGCGACGGTAAGGTATTGGCTGAAGTCGCGCCGCGTCGTTATTTCTGCCTGCAATGTCACGTTCCGCAGGCTGACGCCGCGCCAATTGTTGAAAATACCTTCACCCCCTCGAAAGGTTACGGGAAATAAGAGGTCATTATGGAAAATTCTAACCGTAAACCAGGCTGGATTAAGCGCGTCTGGCAATGGTGGCGTCGCCCCAGCCGTCTGGCGCTCGGCACGCTGTTGTTAATCGGCTTTGTGGGCGGCATTATTTTCTGGGGCGGCTTTAATACCGGTATGGAAAAGGCCAATACAGAAGAGTTCTGCATTAGCTGTCACGAAATGCGCAATACGGTGTACCAGGAATACATGGAAACCGTACACTACAACAACCGTAGTGGTGTGCGAGCGACTTGCCCTGATTGTCACGTCCCACATGAGTGGGGTCCGAAAATGATTCGTAAGATCAAGGCCAGTAAAGAGCTGTACGCGAAAGCACTGGGGTTGATAGATACACCGCAGAAATTTGAAGACCATCGTTTAACGATGGCGCAAAATGAGTGGCGGCGTATGAAAGATAACAATTCGCAAGAGTGTCGAAACTGTCACAACTTCGAGTTTATGGATTTAACCGCCCAGAAAGGCGTTGCGGCCAAAATGCACGACCAGGCCGTGAAAGACGGGCAAACCTGTATTGACTGTCATAAAGGGATAGCGCACAAACTGCCTGATATGCGCGAAGTCAAACCGGGATTTTAACAGGATGTAGATAACCAGGTATGCTTGAAGCCAGAGAATTACTTTGCGAGCGGGATGACAGAATACTGTTCAGCGATTTGTCATTTCGCGTCAACGCAGGGGAATGGGTACAAATTACCGGCAGCAACGGCGCAGGGAAAACCACTTTGCTGCGGTTACTTACCGGGCTGGCGGGTCCCGACGCAGGGGAGGTTTGCTGGCAAGAGCAACCGCTGCATCACGTGCGGGACAGCTACCATCAACAACTGCTGTGGATCGGACATCAGCCGGGGATAAAAACCCGGCTTTCGGCGTTGGAAAACCTGCGTTTCTTCCACCATGACGGCGACGTCGCACAGTGTCTGGCTGCGCTGGTGCAGGCGGGGCTTGCCGGATATGAAGACATCCCGGTGAATCAACTCTCCGCCGGACAACAGCGGCGCGTGGCGCTGGCCCGTTTGTGGCTGACCCGCGCCCGGCTGTGGATCCTCGACGAACCCTTTACCGCCATTGATGTGAACGGCGTTGAGCGACTGACTCAGCGTATGGCACAGCATACGGAGCAGGGCGGTATTGTTATTCTCACCACCCACCAACCGCTCAATGTCGAGACCGATAAAGTGCGACGTATTGCGCTGACCAGCGAGAGGGCAACGCAATGATGTGGCGAATCTTCCGTTTAGAACTACGAGTTGCGTTTCGTCATAGTGCGGAAATCGCCAATCCTTTATGGTTCTTCCTGATTGTTATTACGCTGTTCCCGCTGAGCATTGGGCCGGAGCCGCAACTGCTGGCGCGTATTGCGCCGGGCATCATCTGGGTTGCGGCGTTGCTGGCGTCGTTGCTGGCGCTGGAGCGCCTGTTTCGTGATGATCTGCAGGACGGCAGCCTTGAGCAACTGATGCTGCTGCCGTTGCCGCTGCCGGCAGTGGTGCTGGCGAAAGTGATGGCGCACTGGGTCGTGACCGGCCTGCCGCTGCTGATCCTCTCGCCGCTGGTGGCGTTGCTGCTGGGCATGGATATGTACGGCTGGAAAATTATGGCGCTGACCTTGTTACTCGGGACGCCGACATTGGGCTTCCTCGGCGCGCCGGGCGTGGGGTTGACGGTGGGCTTAAAGCGCGGCGGCGTGCTGTTAAGCGTGCTGGTACTCCCGCTCACCATACCCTTACTGATTTTTGCGACCGCGGCGATGGATGCGGCTTCCATGCACTTACCGGTTGAAGGGTACATGGCGATTCTGGGCGCGTTGCTGGTCGGCAGCGCCACGCTAAGCCCGTTTGCCACAGCTGCGGCGTTACGGATCAGCGTGCAGTAGCGCAGTTGAGATATGCAGGCCGGGCAAGGCGCTCCGGCACAACGGATATTAATTTACGGAGTCTGGTGACTGAACTATGTGGAAAACACTTCATCAATTGGCGATGCCTCCTCGGCTCTATCAGATCTGTGGCTGGTTTATCCCGTGGCTGGCGATTGCCAGCGCGGTGGTACTGATAACCGGATTGATCTGGGGCTTTGGCTTCGCGCCTGCGGATTATCAGCAGGGGCAGAGCTATCGCATTATTTATCTGCACGTTCCGGCAGCAATCTGGTCGATGGGTATTTATGCATCGATGGCCGTTGCCGCGTTTATTGGCCTGGTCTGGCAGATGAAAATGGCCAATCTGGCGCTGGCCGCGATGGCGCCCATTGGTGCCGTGTTTACCTTTATTGCGCTGGTGACGGGCTCTGCATGGGGCAAACCGATGTGGGGCACCTGGTGGGTCTGGGATGCCCGACTCACCTCTGAACTGGTATTGCTGTTTCTCTACGTCGGCGCCATTGCGCTGTGGCATGCCTTTGACGACCGCCGTCTGGCTGGTCGCGCTGCCGGCATTCTGGTGCTGATTGGCGTGGTCAACTTGCCGATTATTCACTACTCGGTCGAGTGGTGGAATACGCTGCATCAGGGGTCGACTCGTATGCAGCAGAGTATCGATCCGGCAATGCGCGCGCCGCTGCGTCTGGCGATCGTCGGCTACCTGTTACTGTTTGTCACGCTGGCGCTGATGCGCATGCGTAACCTGATTTTGATGATGGAAAAACGCCGCCCGTGGGTGAGCGAACTGATCTTAAAAAGAGGCCGCCAATGACCCCTGCATTTGCATCATGGAGTGATTTTTTCGCGATGGGCGGTTACGCCTTGTATGTCTGGCTGGCTGTGGCGATGAGCATTGTCCCGCTGGTGGCGCTGGTGCTGCATTCTGCGTTACAGCATCGTGCAATCTTACGCGGTGTCGCGCAGCAGCGGGCGAGAGAAGCGCGCATGCGTGCGGCGCAAGTGCAACGGGAGGCGGCGTGAATATTCGACGTAAAAATCGGTTATGGATAGCCTGCGCGGTCCTGGCAGGTCTGGCTTTGACCATTTCGCTGGTGCTCTACGCGCTGCGTTCCAATATCGATCTGTTCTATACGCCGGGAGAGATACTCTACGGTAAGCGCGAAACGCAGCAAATGCCTGAAGTCGGCCAGCGCCTGCGCGTGGGCGGTATGGTTATGCCTGGCAGCGTAAAGCGCGATCCGCAGTCGCTGAAGGTGAATTTCAGCATCTATGACGCCGAAGGTGTGGTGGATGTCACCTATGAAGGCATTCTGCCGGATCTGTTCCGCGAAGGGCAGGGCGTCGTCGTTCAGGGCGAACTGGACGGGGGAAATCATGTGCAGGCCAAAGAAGTGCTTGCTAAACATGATGAAAATTACACCCCGCCGGAAGTCGAAAAAGCGATGCAGGAAAACCACCGTCGCCCGGAAAGTGTTTATAAGGATAAAACGTCATGATGCCTGAAATTGGCAATGCGCTGTTGTGCCTTGCGCTTGGCGTTGCATTACTGCTGTCGGTCTATCCGCTGTGGGGCGTAGCGCGCGGCGACGTGCGGATGATGGCCTCCGCGCGTCCCTTTGCCTGGGTACTGTTTATCTGTGTGATGGGGGCGTTCCTGATTCTGGTCAACGCCTTCGTGGTTAATGACTTTACCGTGACCTACGTCGCCAGCAACTCCAATACCCAGCTTCCGGTCTGGTATCGGGTGGCGGCGACGTGGGGGGCGCATGAAGGCTCGTTGCTGCTGTGGGTGCTGCTGATGAGCGGCTGGACGTTCGCCGTTGCGGCGTTCAGCCAGCGCATGCCGCTGGATATCGTCGCCCGCGTGCTTGCGGTCATGGGAATGGTCAGCGTCGGTTTCCTGCTGTTTATTCTGTTTACCTCCAACCCGTTTGCCCGCACGTTGCCGAACTTCCCGATTGAAGGACGTGACCTGAACCCGCTGTTGCAGGATCCGGGGCTGATATTCCATCCGCCGCTGCTGTACATGGGGTATGTCGGCTTCTCGGTTGCCTTTGCGTTTGCGATTGCTGCGCTGATGAGCGGACGACTGGACAGCACATTCGCCCGTTTTTCGCGTCCGTGGACGCTGGCGGCGTGGGTGTTTCTGACGCTGGGCATTGTGCTCGGTTCGGCCTGGGCCTATTACGAGCTGGGCTGGGGCGGCTGGTGGTTCTGGGATCCGGTTGAAAACGCCTCGTTTATGCCATGGCTGGTGGGAACGGCGCTGATGCACTCGTTGTCGGTAACCGAGCAGCGCGCCAGCTTTAAAGCCTGGACGCTGCTGCTGTCAATCTGCGCATTCTCACTTTGTCTGTTAGGTACTTTCCTGGTGCGCTCCGGCGTACTGGTGTCGGTGCATGCTTTCGCCTCCGATCCGTCGCGCGGAATGTTTATTCTGGCCTTTATGGTGCTGGTAATTGGCGGCTCCCTGCTGCTGTTTGCGGTGCGCGGTCACAAGGTTCGCTCACGGGTGAACAACGCGCTGTGGTCGCGTGAATCGCTGCTGCTGGGGAATAACGTCCTGCTGATTGCCGCCATGCTGGTGGTGCTACTGGGCACGCTGCTGCCGCTGGTGCACAAACAGCTGGGACTGGGCAGCATTTCGATTGGCGAGCCGTTTTTCAACACCATGTTCACCTGGCTGATGGCGCCGTTCGCACTGTTGTTGGGGATTGGGCCATTAGTGCGCTGGGGCCGTGACCGACCGCGTAAACTGAAAACGTTATTGCTTATCGCGTTTGTCACCACCCTTGTTCTGTCGCTGCTGCTGCCGTGGCTGCTAGAGGATCGCATTGCCGCCATGACAGTGGTGGGGCTGGCGATGGCGTGCTGGATATTCGTACTGGCGATGTCCGAAGCGTTCCTGCGTATTTCCCGTGGGACAAAGCTGACGCCAAGCTATTGGGGCATGGTATCGGGTCACGTCGGGCTGGCAATTACCATTGTTGGTATTGCCTTTAGCCAGAACTACAGCGTTGAACGCGATGTGCGCATGAAAGCGGGTGATAGCGTTAGTATCCATAACTATCAGTTCACTTTCCGCGAAGTGAAAGATATTACCGGGCCAAACTACCGTGGCGGCGTTGCCATTATTGGCGTTACTCGAGACGGTAAGCCGGAAGCCACGCTGCATGCGGAAAAACGCTTCTATAACAGCACCAGTTCGATGATGACCGAAGCGGCAATTGACGGAGGATTCACGCGCGATCTGTACGCTGCGCTGGGTGAAGAACTGGATAATGGCGCATGGGCTGTACGCCTGTACTACAAACCGTTTATTCGCTGGATTTGGGCCGGAGGATTGCTGATGGCGCTGGGCGGGTTGTTCTGCCTGTTTGATCCACGCTATCGCCAGCGGACGCGACCTCGCGCCGCGGTGCAAAAAAATGCGTCGGAGGCTGTATGAAGCGCAACGCACTGTTAATTCCGTTTATTATTTTTCTCATCATTGCGGCGGCGCTGTTGTGGCAGCTCGCGCGTAACGCTCAGGGCGACGATCCCACTAATCTGGAATCGGCGCTGATCGGCAAACCTGTTCCGACATTCCGCCTGGAGTCACTGGAAAATCCGGGTCAGCACTATCAGGCCGATGTGCTGACGCAGGGCAAACCGGTATTGCTGAACGTCTGGGCGACCTGGTGCCCGACCTGTCGCGCCGAGCATCAGTATCTGAATCAGCTGTCTGCGCAAGGCGTGCGGGTAGTGGGTCTGAACTATAAAGATGATCGTCAGAAAGCCATTGTCTGGCTGAAAGAGCTGGGTAATCCTTACTCATTAAGTCTGTTTGACGGCGACGGTATGCTCGGTCTGGATCTTGGCGTGTACGGTGCTCCGGAGACGTTCCTGATCGACGGCAAAGGCATTATTCGCTATCGCCATGCCGGCGATCTGAACGCCCGGGTGTGGGAGAGCGAGATCAAACCGTTATGGGACAAGTACAGTAAGGAGGCTGCGCAATGAGATTTTTACTGGGCCTGCTAATGCTGGTTATCTCGGGATCCGCGCTTGCGACTATCGACGTGATGCAGTTTAAGGACGAAGCGCAGGAGCAGCAGTTCCGCCAGCTTACTGAACAACTGCGTTGTCCTAAATGCCAGAACAACAGCATTGCCGATTCTAACTCGATGATTGCCACCGACCTGCGTCAGAAAGTGTACGAACTGATGCAGGAAGGAAAAAGCCAGAAAGAAATTGTCGATTACATGGTGGCGCGCTACGGCAACTTCGTCACGTACGATCCGCCGTTAACGCCGCTTACCGTGCTGCTGTGGGTGATGCCGGTGGTAGCGATTGGTCTGGGGGGCTGGATTATTTTCGCCCGTACTCGCCGACGCGTCCGTGTGAAACAGGAAGCGTTTCCTGACGATGTTATTCCGAATGGCAAGCGCGGTGGATTCGGGTTGTTTGTGCCTGGTATCGTGGTGGCGCTGGTGGTTGGCGCAGTAAGCTATTACCAAACCGGCAGCTATAAGCAGGTTCAGGTCTGGCAGCAGGCCACCGCTCAGGCTCCGGCGCTGCTGGAGCGGGCGTTGGATCCGAAAGCGGAGCCGCTCAATGAAGAAGATATGGCGCGTCTGGCGCTGGGGCTGCGCACGCGTTTACAAGCCGATCCCGCAAATGTTGAAGGCTGGATCATGCTTGGACGCATTGGCATGGTTCTCGGTAACGCCAGTACGGCCACTGAAGCCTATGCCAATGCCTATCGACTGGATCCTAAAAACAGCGATGCGGCGCTGGGCTATGCGGAAGCGCTGACCCGTTCTTCCGATCCTGATGATAACCGTCGGGGAGGGGAGCTGTTACGCCAACTGGTGCGTGGCGAACATGCCAATGTGCGGGTTCTCAGCATGTACGCTTTCAACGCCTTTGAACAGCAGCGCTTCGGCGAGGCGGTTGCGGCGTGGGAGATGATGCTGAAACTATTACCTGCCAACGATACCCGTCGGGCGGTAATAGAACGAAGCATTAAGCAGGCAATGGAGCAGCTAACGCCGCAGGAGAAATAAGTATCCAGAATAGCCCCGATAGCGCTTCGCATATCGGGGCTATCCGGCCTCTTCATGGATTACTGCATTCCACGCGTTTGTAAAAACAGGATAGTGGCAGCAACGCGAGAGCGCACATTGAGTTTGCGCAGCAGGTTGCGAATATGCACTTTCACGGTCTGTTCGGAAATATTCAGCACTGACGCAATCTGTTTGTTCGACAGCCCCTGAGCCAGTTCATGCAATACATCCAGTTCACGTTCGGTGAGAATGCTGAAGGGATCTTCTTGTGCGCCGAACAGGTCGCGTTCGCGCAGATATTCGCTGACGCGTGTGCTAAAAGCTTTACCGCCTTTGGCGCCGCTGCGAATGGCCTCCAGCAAGACTTCAGGATCGCTGTCTTTGAGTAAATAACCATCCGCGCCGGCATCAATTAAGGCGTACACATCGCTGGCTGCATCCGAGACGGTAAGAATAATAATTTGCGCGGTGACGCCATCCCGGCGCAGCGCATTCAGGGTGTCCAGTCCGCTCATGCCTTTCATATTGAGATCCAGCAGGATCACATCCAGGTCCAGACGGTTAGCCAGATCGATAGCGCTGGCACCGTCGCCTGCTTCCGCGACTACGTTAAATGCGGGATCCAGTTGCAATAATTGACTAATTCCTCGCCGCATTAGTGGGTGGTCGTCGACAATCAGCACCCGAAAAGGCGTTGCTTCAGGCATACTATTCTCCTGAGTTTTTATTAGTATCATTATTGTTTTCAGCGCATCACTCGTCTAGTTTCATCGCGCTGATGAGAGGGTAAATTTTACCCCAATTTGTGCATGGGTAAGTAGTAAAACCTGTGCTAAAGGCCGGGGTAATAATAAGGAACGTGGAATCGCGGGCATAAAAAAACCAACCATGAAGGTTGGTTTTTCTGGGATTTTTGGTCGGCACGAGAGGATTTGAACCTCCGACCCCCGACACCCCATGACGGTGCGCTACCAGGCTGCGCTACGTGCCGACGCTATGGCTGCTAATACTACTGCTTTCCGCTGCGAATGCAAGGGGAAGCATCGCTAAGTGATTTATAATTAATCAGTTAGCAATAAATCGTTTCTCATCCGTCAGAACCTGTAGCAGCAGGCTTAGCTGCGGTTTCTGATCTTTTATTTTTTCGCCGCGTAAATCATAGGTCTGATAATTACCGTTGTTGTTCAGCACCAGCGTCATCTCTGGCGTGGTAACGGCCATCGTGCTGCCGTCGGCGGCGGTAACCCAGTAATGGCGGCGGTTTGCATTGAACAGATCCTGCCCCTGCGAGTATTCGTTAGCAGGCGTGCTGACGTGCAGCAGGCGCTGCATGAGCGTTGTCATCAGGTCTGTATGATCGGTCAGGCTATTGATGCGTTGGGCAGGCGTTCCCGGCCAGTGAATAACCAGCGGAACCTGCAGATGGCCACGCGACCAGGCAAAATTGTTCTCTTCCTGAGTCAGCGGCACGCCCCGACCCGCGGTAATAATCACCACTGTGTTGTTCAGTTTACCGGAGTCGCGCAGGGCACTAAGAACACGGTTAATATTGGCATCCACATCCTGAGCGGCGCTGGCATAGCGTTTGGCAAAGTTCTTCTGGTTGCTGTTATCAAGGTTCGTCCCGTTAAAGGAGACCCACGAGAACCAGCGGTTATCTTCCTGCGCGTAGCGTCCCAGCCAGTTAATCCACTGGCTTGCGGTTTGTTCGTCAGATTGCGTTTGTACGCTTGGCATGGAGAAGTCTGACAGCAGCGCCTGGCGATACAGCGGGCTGGTAAAGCCATCCGAGGAGAATAGCCCTAACTGGTAACCCTGCTGGTTCAGTGCTGTAATCAGCGCCGCAGGCGTACGGGTCGACAAAATGCCGTCCATGTAGCTTGGCGAAACACCATAGAACAGGCCAAAGATGCCGTTATCCGTGGTGTTGCCTGAGCTCATGTGACGCGTAAACGAGATATTCTGCCCGGCGAATTCAGCCAGTGCAGGCATCTGTTTTTCAAAGCGTGAGTAGTTCAGACCGTCGACGGTAATCAGCAGCACGTTCTGACCGGTGCCCATATCGCGATAGCGCAGTTCGCTGAGCGGGTACTGCACGGAAACCGCTTCCGGATTGCCCTGTTCGATCAGGCGTCGCTGATACTCTTGCGCATCCAGCAGGCCATGTTTTTCCAGGAATTTACGTGCCGTCATCGGGTAGGAGAGCGGCAGATTCGCACGCTGCATGGTAATCGGGCGATAGAAATTGGCATCCGCCCAGATATACACCACGTGCGAGGCGATAAAGGAAACGAAGAAGAATGCTGCTAACGGTTTGGCAAAATGGCGACGACGCGTCAGGCTGCGCAGCTTTTGCCAACTCCAGGTCGCAAACAGCATTTCAATTAACAGAATAACAGGTACGCTGATAAACATCAGCTGCCAGTCACGCGCCGCTTCATTCTGGTCTGGGTTGATGACCAGTTCCCAGACGATCGGATTGAGATGCAGGTGGAAGCGGGTGAAAACTTCGCTGTCGATTAGCAACAGCGTCATGCCAGCCGTCGCCAGAATAGCTGATAAGAATCGCATCAGCCTCTGGGACATGACGATAAACGTCAGGGGAAACAGGATCAGCAGATAGGTGGCGAACACCAGAAAGCTAAAATGCCCGACAACGCTCAGGTAGGAATAAACACGACCTGCAAGGGTTGTCGGCCAGTCGGCGACAAACAGGTAACGGCTACCGAGCACCATGGCCAACAGAATGTTGAACAAGGCAAACCAGTGCCCCCAGCTAACCATCTGGGAGACTTTCTCACGGTAGCGTTGACGATGAGTTACCATAAACTGTTGTTCGTTTCCCCGGAGCAGGCTCTTAATGCGCTTGGTCGTCGTTTACCGAAGACTGCAATGCGCGGGCAAAAGAGTTGGCAATCGCCTGGCGCTGGGCCGGTGCGATGCTTGTATTGATAAGGTTAGTCACCATATTTCCCAGTACCATCAGGGAAAGGTCGGTCGGCGCCTTATGTTTTTCCAGTACGTTGAGCATCTCATTCAGCAGTTGTTCAACGTGTTCGTCACTATAGCGGGAAATTTGTGGCATAAATCGAAATCAGTCTGTTCATGAAAGGGCAACATATTACCGTACAGACAGTTTTTTTTCTGCTTTTTTATCTTCTATTGCGTCACTGCCCGGCAGGTGGTTGAATACCGCCCGGTCTAAAAGGAGAGTTTATCATGAGTCTGGATATCAACCAGATTGCCCTGCACCAGCTTATCAAACGTGACGAGCAGAACCTTGAGCTGGTCTTGCGCGATTCATTACTGGAACCGACAGCGACCGTTGTCGATATGATGGCTGAGTTGCATCGGGTGTACAGCGCCAAGAATAAAGCTTATGGCCTGTTTAGCGCAGAGAGTGAACTGGCGCAAACGCTGCGTTTACAGCGTCAGGGCGAAGAGGATTTTCTGGCCTTTAGTCGTGCAGCGACTGGGCGCTTGCGAGACGAACTGGCGAAATATCCTTTTGCTGATGGCGGCATTGTCCTGTTCTGCCATTACCGCTATCTGGCGGTAGAGTATCTGCTGGTCGCCGTGCTGAACAATTTAAGCAGTATGCGCGTCAATGAAAATCTGGATATCAACCCGACGCACTATCTGGATATCAATCATGCGGATATCGTGGCGCGTATTGATTTAACCGAGTGGGAAACCAACCCGGAGTCCACGCGCTATCTGACGTTCCTGAAAGGGCGGGTAGGGCGCAAAGTCGCCGATTTCTTTATGGACTTCCTGGGTGCCAGCGAGGGGCTTAACGCCAAAGCGCAAAACCGCGGCCTGTTGCAGGCGGTCGATGACTTTACTGCAGAGGCGCAACTCGATAAAGCTGAACGCCAGAACGTGCGTCAGCAGGTGTACAGCTACTGTAACGAGCAACTGCAGGCCGGTGAAGAGATCGAGTTGGAGTCGCTGTCCAAAGAGCTTTCCGGCGTCAGTGAAGTCAGCTTCAGCGAATTTACCGCTGATAAAGGCTACGAACTGGAAGAGAGCTTCCCGGCAGATCGCAGCACGCTGCGCCAGTTAACCAAATTTGCCGGAAGCGGCGGCGGGTTAACCATCAACTTCGACGCCATGTTACTGGGTGAGCGTATTTTCTGGGATCCAGCCACAGATACTTTGACCATCAAAGGTACGCCGCCGAACCTGCGCGATCAGCTACAGCGTCGTACCTCGGGCGGGAAATAAAGCCGTTTGCCGGATGGGGGCGTTAACGCCTTATCCGGCTTGCGTGATTCATCTTTACCGCCAACAAAATCCCATAAAAAAACCCCGCCGAGGCGGGGTTTTTCTTTCAACTTGTAAGCGATTACGCGCGAACGAAGTCGATGTGTGCCAGCTTCGGCTTGAACGGGTGACGCTGTACAGCCTGAGCTTTAACTTTAACTTCTTTACCGTCAACAACGATGGTCAGAACTTCGCTGTAGAATTCAGCTTTAGCTTGCATGTTCATAACTGCATCGTGATCCAGTTCGATAGCAACCGGGGCTTCTGCGCCACCATAGATGATTGCCGGGAACTTGTTAGCGGCACGCAGGCGGCGGCTCGCACCCTTACCCTGCTCTTTACGTACTTCAGCGTTGATAGTAAACATTTAAATCTCTCTTTAATAATTCCTGCTACAGGCGACCCAGCAACAGGTAAGTGATCTGCTTTGCGTATGCAAAAGCGGGCGAGATTCTATACTTAAACGGCTGGTACATCAATCAAAAGTACGATTAACCGCGTAATTCATGTGCCCGACGATAGCGTCCTTCATAATCGAAGACCTTTTCACGAACCTGCCAGTACTGACCTTTCATGCGCGCCACCACGAAATCAGGATGACGTAACAGCGCCTGCTGGGCGAGGATATCGGCGGCGGTTATCCAGCGTAAGGGAATGCCGGGCGTTCGGGTGTGCGGGCGAATAAACAGTTGCTCGAAAGCCGTACGTTGCGCGGGAGTATGCAGGCGAAAGCGTTCGCTAACGTCGGCACCATCTTCATCGTAATAGGTGATTTTTAGCCATTCACCTTTTTCATCCTGGCCGTTTTGTAACACCATGCCGCTACAGCGCAGGACCAGCGCATCTTTGAGCCTGAGCGCGGCTTTCAGCATGTCATCCGGGTCAACCAGCACCGTGTCGCACTCCCGACAACGGCGGGCGGCGATATCATTTTCCGCGTTGCATTGTGGGCAGTTTTTAAAACGAAAACGAAAATCGCACTGTTCGCGATGGCCGTCATCATCTTCAAACCACCCCTGACAGCGGCGGCCAAAGTGTTCAATCAGCGTGCCGTCTGCCGTTGTTTTGCCCCAGAAGGTGTTTGCAAACCCGCAGGCGGGACAGAACACCTGCACCGGAACGTTATCGCTTTTCCCTTTCGGCGCCCCCACTTCCGGCGCGTAAAGATCGTGCGGGTTACCGGCATAATCGAGGATCAGACAGTCGGTTTTACCCGGCGCCAGGCGCAGGCCGCGACCGACAATTTGTTGGTAAAGGCTAACTGACTCCGTCGGGCGCAGAATGGCGATAAGGTCGACGTGCGGGGCATCGAAGCCAGTGGTCAGGACCGACACATTCACCAGATAGCGAAAGCGCTGGGCTTTGAACTCTTCAATCAGCACATCACGCTCAGCGCCAGGCGTGTCTCCGGTGATTAGCGCGGCATCGTCAGCAGGCAGCAGGCCCAGAATTTCTTTGGCGTGCTCCACTGTGGCGGCGAAAATCATCACCCCTTTGCGCGTCTGGGCAAACTCGACAATCTGGCTGATGATATGCGGCGTTATTCGCTGCTGCTTTTTCAGTTCCTGATTCAGATCCGTTTCGCTAAACAGGCCGTTACTCTGCGCCTGCAGGCGGCTGAAGTCATACTGCACTACCGGCATGTCGAGGCGTTCTGGCGGCGTCAGGTAGCCGTGTTTAATCATGTAACGCAACGGTAATTCATAAATGCAGTCACGAAACAGCGCTTTTTCATCGCCGCGCACCATACCGCGATAATGAAAGTGATAAATCCAGCCTTTGCCCAAACGAAAAGGAGTGGCAGTAAGCCCGAGCAGGCGTAAGTGGGGATTTACTTTGGTCAGGTGAGTGAGGATTTGCTGATATTGACTCTCGTCATCATCACCAATACGGTGACATTCATCGACGATAAGCAGCGAGAACTCTCCCTGAAAGGCGTCAAGATTACGCGCCACCGACTGTACGCTGCCAAATACCACTTTCCCGTGGCTCTCTTTACGCTTCAGTCCTGCGGCAAAAATATCGGCTTCCAGCCCCAGCGCGCGATATTTGGCATGGTTTTGCGCGACCAGTTCTTTAACGTGCGCCAGTATCAGCACGCGACCACGCGCCACGCGGGCCAGTTCAGCAATCACCAGGCTTTTTCCCGCACCGGTTGGCAGGACGATAACCGCTGGCGTGCGATGGTGGCGGAAATGGTTGAGCGTGGCATCCACGGCTTCTTTTTGGTACGGGCGAAGAGTAAAAATCATGGGCTCATTAAGGTAAGCAGCAACAATGTATAGTATGCCATGAATCATTTCCCTTGAGGGATGGTGTAACGCCGCTATACTGGGCGGATAATCGTCCCACTTTTCGGGCGCAATCCCGCTTCTTGTTTTTTACAGGCAAAAATCACACTCATGCGACTTGATAAATTTATCGCTCAGCAACTCGGCGTCAGCCGCGCTATTGCCGGGCGTGAGATCCGTGCTAACCGCGTTACCGTCGACGGTGAAATCGTCAAAAACAGTGCCTTTAAGCTGCAGCCAGAACACGACGTAGAATATGACGGTAATTCCCTGATTCAACAAAATGGTCCGCGCTATTTTATGCTGAATAAACCTCAGGGTTATGTTTGCTCAACGGATGACCCGGATCACCCGACAGTGCTCTATTTCCTTGATGAGCCGGTTGCCTACAAACTGCATGCGGCAGGGCGTCTGGATATCGACACCACCGGACTGGTGCTGATGACCGATGACGGACAGTGGTCGCATCGCATCACTTCGCCACGTCACCATTGTGAGAAAACCTATCTGGTAACGCTGGAGTCGCCGGTGGCAGATGACACCGCCGAACAGTTTGCCCATGGCGTACAACTGCATAATGAGAAAGACCTGACCAAACCGGCCGTGCTGGAGGTTATTACGCCAACTCAGGTGCGATTGACCATCAGCGAAGGGCGCTATCATCAGGTTAAACGTATGTTTGCCGCCGTCGGTAACCACGTTGTGGAACTGCACCGTGAACGGATTGGTGACATCAAGCTTGATGAGGATCTGGAGCCGGGTGAATACCGTCCATTGACCGAAGAAGAAATCGCCAGCGTTAACTTAACCCCGCGTTAATTTCAGGAGCTAAATGTGACCACCCGGCAGAACTCGTCAATTGCCATTGTCTTTATCCTTGGCTTGTTAGCCATGCTGATGCCGTTGTCGATTGATATGTATCTTCCGGCACTACCTGTTATCTCTGAACAGTTTGGTGTGCCTGCAGGTAGCGCGCAGATGACCCTCAGTACCTATATTCTTGGGTTCGCGGTGGGGCAGTTACTCTATGGTCCAATGGCTGACAGCATTGGGCGCAAGCCGGTGATTCTGGGCGGGACGCTGGTGTTTGCGGCGGCGGCAGTTGCCTGTGCGCTGGCACAAACTATCGATCAACTGATCGTGATGCGTTTCTTCCATGGTCTGGCTGCGGCAGCGGCGAGCGTGGTTATCAACGCCCTGATGCGCGATATCTATCCGAAGGAAGAGTTTTCGCGCATGATGTCCTTTGTCATGCTGGTCACGACAATTGCACCCTTACTGGCACCCATCGTGGGCGGCTGGGTATTGGTATAGCTGAGCTGGCACTACATCTTTTGGATCCTCGCCGTGGCGGCTATTCTGGCGTCGGTGATGATCTTTACGCTGATCAAAGAGACCTTGCCGGTTGAGCGCCGCCAGCCGTTTCGCTTGCGTACTACTCTCGGCAACTTTGCCTCGCTGTTTCGCCACAAGCGTGTACTGAGCTATATGCTGGCCAGTGGGTTTAGTTTTGCCGGGATGTTCTCGTTCCTGAGCGCCGGACCTTTTGTTTACATTGAGATTAACCACGTTTCACCGCAGCATTTCGGCTATTACTTCGCGCTGAACATTGTTTTCCTGTTCGTGATGACCATCATCAACAGCCGCTTTGTTCGTCGGGTTGGGGCATTGAATATGTTCCGTGCTGGCCTGTGGATCCAGTTCGTGATGGCGGGCTGGATGGTCTTTAGCGCGCTGTTCGGGGTTGGTTTCTGGGCGCTGGTGGTGGGCGTTGCGGCGTTTGTTGGCTGCGTGTCGATGGTGTCATCCAACGCCATGGCGGTCATTCTGGATGAATTTCCACATATGGCGGGAACGGCGTCATCGCTGGCAGGGACGTTCCGTTTTGGCATTGGCGCCATCGTTGGGGCGCTGCTGTCACTGGCGACCTTTAACTCGGCCTGGCCGATGATCTGGTCGATAGCGTTTTGCGCTACCTGCTCAATTCTCTTCTATCTCTACGCCAGCCGCGCCAAAAAACGGTGATCTATTACACAACCTGGGGGCGATAGGGCCTCCAGAGTTGATGTACATCAACCGAAAATCTATCAATTTCCCCGCTTATGTTTATTTTATGTAAAATCAATTTATGTAAAAAGTCACATCATTGTAGTTAAAAAGGTTGAGTTAGATCGCAGAAACGAGTACATATAGCGCGGAAATATGCCAGAACCGTTGAATAAATTTAAATATTTGGTTCGGAAAGCAGCATAAAGTCAGGGTGTAAACGTTTACGAACTGTTTAAAGACGTATTGTCAATGATGTGTTAATATTGATGTAAAATAATTGTGAAGTGATTGTACTTCCAGGGAAAGAAAGTGATGACATTACAACTCTCAATCGTTCATCGTCTGCCACAGTGCTATCGTTGGTCGGTGGGTTTCGCAGGTTCAAAGGTTGAACCGATTCCGCAAAACGGTCAGAGCAATGAGAACAGCCTGGTGGCGCTCAAATTGCTTAGCCCTGATGGTGACAGCGCGTGGTCAGTCATGCATAAACTCAGCCAGGCCCTCAGCGACATTGAGGTACCTTGTTCCGTGTTGGAATGCGAAGGAGAGCCGTGCCTGTTTGTTAATCGCCAGGATGAATTTGCCGCGACCTGCAGACTGAAAAATTTCGGCGTAGCCATCGCAGAGCCGTTTTCAAATAACAATCCGTTTTGAGCGTCAGCTTAGCGCGAGCAGCTGACGCGTATATGCCTGCTGTGGCGCGTTAAATACGTGCTCGCATTGTCCTTGCTCCACGACCTCTCCCTGCCTTAGCACAATAACCTGATGGCATAACGCGCGTACTACGTGCAAATCATGGCTGATAAAGATATAAGCCAGGCGATGCTTTTCCTGTAAAGACTTTAATAACGTCAGGATTTGCGCCTGTACGGTTCTGTCGAGCGACGATGTTGGTTCATCCAGAATGATCAGGGAAGGCTTGAGAATCAAGGCTCTGGCAATGGCTATGCGTTGACGTTGACCGCCTGAAAACTCCGCCGGGTAACGATGCCGCGTTTCGCTATCCAGTCCCACTTCCGCCATTACCGCTTTCACCTGCGCTTCGCGCTGCTCGGCTGACAGGGTTGGCTGATGAACGCGCAGTCCCTCCTCAATAATCTGTAGCACGCTCAGGCGCGGGTTCAGCGAGGAGTTGGGATCCTGAAAAACGACCTGAATGCGGTGACGTACCGGTAACAGCTGGCGGCGATTTAAGGTATGCAGCGCCAGGCCATCGAACACAATGCTTCCCTGTGAGGTGATTAACCTCAGTAGCGCCAGCCCGGTAGTGCTTTTCCCCGATCCTGACTCCCCGACCAGCCCCAGCGTTTCACCGGGTCGGAGGGAAAAACTGACGTTGTTAACCACAACGTTATGGTCCACCACGCGCTTCAGGATACCTTTACGGATGGGGAAGGCAACGCAGAGTTTTTCCACTTCCAGCAATGGCGCTTGCCCGGCAGGTACAGGCACCGGATCGCCGGAAGGTTCGCTGTTTAACAATTTCTGCGTGTAGGGATGCGTTGGCGCAGTGAGCAGCTGTGCTGCTCGATTTTGCTCAACGCACTGGCCGTTTTGCATCACCGCAACGGTATCGGCCAGTTTTTTCACAATGCTGAGGTTGTGGGTGATAAACAGTAATCCCATGTTCAGTTCGCGCTGTAGCTCCCGCAGCAACTGCAGGATTTGCGCCTGTACGGAGACATCCAGCGCGGTGGTCGGTTCATCGGCAATAAGCAGCTCCGGTCGCGTAAGCAGCGCCATGGCGATCATCACGCGCTGGCGTTCACCGCCGGACAGTTGGTGCGGATAGTCTGCGAGACGTTTGGCCGCCTGACGGATGCCGACCCGATCCAGACAGGTCAGTATTTCTGCCCGCGCGGCCTCCCGACGCATTCCCCGATGCAGCGACAGCACTTCATACAGCTGTTTTTCCAGGTTGTGAAGCGGGTTTAGCGACACCATTGGTTCCTGGAAAATCATGGCGATTTTATTCCCGCGAACGCCGCGAAGCGTCTGCTCATCGGCATGAAGCAATGATTCACCATGAAAACGGATGTCGCCGGAAAGGTAGACTGCGGGAGGGGTCGGTAATAACCGTAGAATAGAAAGTGCGGTCACGCTTTTACCCGAACCGGACTCGCCCACCAGCGCCAGAGTTTGCCCGGCTTCAACCCTCATTGAGAGGGTATTGACCACGGTGCGCACGGTCTCCTGTTGGCGAAAACCTACCGATAAATTTTCAATAGCTAACAGCGGTTGTGTCATCTTAAATCGCCTTGTTGGGATCGAACGCGTCGCGTACCGCTTCACCAATAAATATCAGTAGCGATAATAGTAGGGCAACGGAGATGAACGCGGTGATGCCAAGCCACGGTGCCTGCAGGTTGTTTTTACCCTGTAACAGGAGTTCTCCCAGCGATGGCGAGCCAAGCGGTAAGCCGAAGCCAAGAAAATCCAGCGAGGTCAGAGTGGTGATCGAGGCGCATAATATAAACGGTAAAAAGGTCAGGGCGGCGACCATCGCATTGGGCAGCATATGGCGCAGAATAATACTGCGATCGCTCACGCCGAGCGCCTGAGCGGCACGAATGTAATCAAAGTTTCGGGTACGTAAAAATTCCGCGCGTACCACGCCAACCAGGCTCATCCAGCCAAACAGCACGGTAATGCCCAGTAGCCACCAGAAGTTTGGCTGGACCACGCTCGACAGCAGTATGATCAAAAACAGCGTTGGCATACCTGACCAAACCTCAATGAATCGTTGCCCCCACAGATCCACCTTGCCGCCATAATAGCCCTGGATTGCGCCAGCCATGATCCCCATCACGCTGGAGCACAGGGTTAGCATTAATCCGAACAGGACAGAAATACGTGTGCCGTAGAGGATCCGTGCCAGCACATCACCACCGTTGGCGTCCGTTCCCAGCCAGTTTTGTGCAGAAGGCGGGGAAGGGAAGGGCTTATCAGTGGCAAAGTTAATGCTGGTGGCTCCAAAGCGTATCGGCGCCCACAGGATCCAGCCTCGGTTTTCCAGGCGCTGCTGTAACCACGGATCCTGATAATCAGCCTGGGTTGCCAATGGTCCGCCGAAGTCGCTTTCACTGTAGTTTTTGAACAGGGGGAAATACCAGCTATTGTCGTAGCGCACCAGTAGCGGCTTATCATTGGCAATCAGTTCTGAACACAGGCTAAGGCCAAAGAGCAGTAGAAAAATCCACAGCGACCAATAGCCGCGACGGTTATGGCGAAAACGCGCCCAGCGGGCCTGATTGACGGGGCTTAATCGCGACATTAGCGTCCCTCAAAATCAATACGGGGATCGACCAGCGTGTAGCTGATGTCGCTGAGGATATTCAGCAGCAGACCGATCAGGGTGAAGATATAGAGCGTGCCAAACATTACCGGGTAGTCACGTGATACGGTGGATTCATAACCCAGTAGTCCCAGACCGTTAAGCGAAAACATCACTTCAATCAGCAGCGAACCGGTAAAAAACATGCTGATAAACGTTGCCGGGAAGCCAGCGATTACCAGCAACATGGCATTGCGAAACACATGTTTCCACAGAATGTTTTTCTCGCTGACCCCTTTGGCGCGCGCGGTGACGACATACTGTTTGCGTACCTCATCCAGAAATGAGTTTTTGGTCAGCATGGTTAGCGCGGCAAACCCCCCAACCACCGTCGCCAGCACTGGCAGGGTAATATGCCAAAGGTAGTCGGTCACTTTCTGATACCAGGGCAGGGAATCAAAATTGGCGGAAACCAGTCCGCGAAGCGGGAACAGGTCGTAATAGCTGCCCCCGGCAAAAAAGACGATCAGTAAAATCGCAAACAAAAAGGCCGGTATGGCATAGCCAATAATAATAAATGCGCTGCTCCAGACATCAAATCGGCTGCCGTTGTGAACGGCTTTGCGGATCCCAAGCGGTATCGACACCAGATAGATAATGAGCGTACTCCATAGCCCCAGCGTGACGGAAACAGGCAGGCTGTCTTTGATAAGCGTCAGCACTGAGGCGCTACGAAACAGGCTGTCGCCGAAATCGAAACGAATATAGTCCCAGAGCATTTTGAAATAACGCTCATGAATGGGCTTATCGAACCCGTAACGGCGAGTGATTTCGGCGATCACTTCCGGGTCAAGACCACGGCCACCTCGGTAATTACTGTCGCTGATATTGCCGACGCCGGTTTGCGCGTGGCTGGCGCGAATGCCTTCACTACCCGCGCCGGGTAATGCCCCGCTTTGTCCGAACTCAATAGCGGCGACGGCCTGCTCAACCGGACCACCGGGGGCAATCTGCACGATAAAAAAGTTGATGGTGATGATGGCCCAAAGCGTTGGGATCACCAGTAGCAGACGTCGAATTAGATAAGCGCCCATTTATTCTCCCTGCCGTCTGGCTGCTGGCAGTTTCGCCGCTTTGTTAACGTCGTACCACCAGTTGTCGAGACCAATGGTATAAATGGGGCGAATAGCTGGATGCGAAAACTTATCCCACCAGGCGATGCGATCCTCTGCCATAAACCACATCGGCAACATGTAGTAGTTCCAGGTTAATACCCTGTCCAGTGCCCGACCGAGTGGGATTAGTTTGGCTTTATCACCCTGCGCCGCGATGATTTGGTTGATCAGTTTATCAATCACCGGGCTTTGCACGCCCGGGGCGTTATAGCTGGAGTCAATATATTCAGAGGCCCAGAGAATTTGCAGGTCCGAACTTGGCCACGGCATTGCGCGATACAATCTCGGCATCATGTCATAGTCACGACTGCGCAGCCGGTTTGTGATTTGTGAGTTATCAACCTGGCGGATGTTCATTGTAATGCCTAAGCGCTGCAGGTTGTGCTGGAACGGCAGCACCCACTGACTGTTACTGCCCGCCGGGAGCAACAGTTCAAAGCTCAGGGGTTTACCGTTGGCGCTGTTTACGCGCTGCTGTCCCTTAAGTACCCATCCGGCCTGCTCCAGTAAGGCATCGGCTTTCAACAGGTTGTCACGATCGTAGCCATCGCCTTTTGATTTCGGCGGCTGATAAATTTGGCTGAAGACCTCAGGAGGGAGATCTTTTTTCAAGGGCGCAAGTATCACCAATTCATCCGCATCGGGGTAATTTTTAGCGGCATACTCGGTATTCTGAAAATAGCTGTTGGTCCGACTCCAGGCGTTATAGAACAGAGCTTTATTCATCCATTCAAAATCAAATGCCAGGGTGATGGCTTCTCGCACCCGTCGGTCGCTGAACACTGGGCGCTGAATATTAAACGCCAGCCAACGCGTATCCTGGGCGGATTCGTTTTTTTGCTCATCTTTGATGATGTAATGATTCGCGAAATTTTTACCGGTATAACGTGTCGCCCAGTTTTTAGCATCGTTTTCAAGACGCAGGTCAAACGCCCCGGCCTTAAACGCTTCAAAGGCGACGTTGTCATCCAGATAGTAGTCGTAGCGGATGGTATCAAAGTTCCAGCGGCCACGGTTGACGGGCAGATTAGCGGCCCAATAATCGTTGACGCGCGAATAGACAATGTACTGACCCATCTTCCATTTCGTGATGCGATAAGGACCGCTGGCGAGCGGAGGCGATGATAAGGGATCGCTGAGCTTATGATCTTTCCAGTACTTCTCTGGCATCACGGGTAATGAAAACAGGCTGAGCATGTCCTCTTTACCCGGTTTGGCTAATTCAATACGTACGGTTAATGGCGCGATCGCTTTTACCGTTGTTCCCTTGTAGACCAGGCGAAATTGCGGCACGCCTTCAGTCATAAATTTGTGGAAGGTGAATGCGACATCGCTGGCAGTAATGGGTGAGCCATCGTGAAAACGCGCTCGCGGATTGATGGCGATTTCTACCCAGGAATAGTCATCAGCATAGCGTGCGCTGTCGGCGATGAGCGGATAATAGCTGCCAGGTTCATCGTCAGAGGTAGTAAACAGCGTATCGTAAAGCGTTTCGGTACGTGCTCCGGGATTACCGCGCATCGCATAGCGGTTGAAGTTATCGAACGTGCCGATGGCGGAGAGGGTGATTTGCCCGCCTTTGGGGGCCGCAGGGTTGACGTAATCAAAGTGATTAAAGTTAAACGCGTACTTCGGTTCGCCCAGTACGGCAAAAGCATAGCTTTCTTTGATGGACTGCGCCTCGGCGCTAAACCCGATGAGGGCGATAAACAGCAGCAATACGCGAGGGATCATTAAATGCGATTTCCTTTTCCTGCCACAACCCGACGGGCATCATGCCTGAAAGATAAGGGATGTGGCGGCGAGTGAGAGTATATGATTCGCATACTGCGATCACCACGTCGGCTTATTGGGCTGCGCCATCCAACGCACGAAATCAGCAAGTTTTAATGGTCGGCTAATCCAGTATCCCTGGAAAAAATGCACTCCACGATCGCGTAGCCAACGGGCTTGCTCAGGCGTTTCAACCCCTTCAGCCACCGTCAGCATATTAAGACGCTTAGAGAGTGTCAACACGGCGTCCAGAACCGGAGAGGTCAGGGTCTCTGTTCCAATGGCGTTAATAAAGCCGCGATCGATTTTCAGGTAGTCAACGGTAAAGCGTTCCAGATAAATCAGCGCGCTATGACCGGTGCCAAAATCATCAATGGCAATTTCAAAACCTGCTGAATGAAGCCATTCAAAAAGCTTTGTGGCCTCGTGTTGATTAAGCATATCCCGTTCGGTGATTTCCAGCACCATCTGGAAATGGTTTGCGGGAAGCGAGGCCTGCAGGTGATGAATGTCGTCTTTAAACGTCTCGCCGTGCAGATGCGTTGGCGCGATATTGATCCCCAATTTTGCACCAGCGGGTAACACTTTTTGCAGCATCGGTGCGTCCTGGGCTATCAACTTAAAGAGATGCTGGGTCAGCGGGACAATCATTTTCTGGGATTCGGCGTAGTGAATAAAAGCATCCGGTGGGATCTCACCCGTTGTCGGATGATTCCAGCGTAATAACACCTCTACACCTTTCACCTCCAGTGTCTGCACCTCTACCACGGGCTGGTACACCACATAAAACTGGTTATGTTTGATAGCGTTGAGGATATCTTTGCCCGGACGTAAACGGATGGTGTAGATGTAGTACCAGAGAAGAAGCGCGGCAATAATCCCCGCCATGCATCCCAACATAATCGAATACCAGATGTCGGTATAGGTCCACTCATCGGCATATAAACGAATCTGTAGCGGAATACCTTCCACGGTCGCCTGCCGCCAGTGAGAGTGGGGCAGAGCGGAGGCATCAATAATCCGTGATGAAAATGTTGAAATCGCGTTATCACCGACGACTATGGCAATACCGTTAAAATCATCCTGTCGGGCGGTGTAAAGCAGATAAGGGGCCAGATTAATATTCAGTGAGGTAAACACGCCGCTATCAGTGAACGATGGATTCCGGTGCCAAATCATTATCGCCGGCTTGTTCGGCATCATGGGCGTACCGGGGAGTAATTCCACATCAATATTTCTGCTGATATCGAGGCTTGGGACCAGATCTAAAATCGGGGTGAACATTGCGCCCGTTGCGGAGGAGCAGAAAGCAATGCCGTTTTTGACCAGTAAAAATGCGCGAACGTTGAGGCTAAAGGCCGCGCTGGAGGTCAGTTGAGCAGCGACTTGTTGGCAACTGTTGGCGACCAGTGGCTGAAGGTCATCTGTGGTGGATTTGAGATCGGCGAAGTAGCTGCTGACATAATTCTGGATATCGGAAAGGAGCGTGTCGTACTTAATGTCTCGTTTATGCCAGGTCACGAAAAATTGCAGGGTACTCACCAGGAGCGCGACGATAAGCCCCGTTAACATACAGGAAAGCAGGATTTTCTGATTGGATGAAGAGGAGCGTTTAAACATAGTTCCTTATGTTTACCTGAGTTAACCGCTTATTCTGTATGAATATAACCTGAAATGACTCACCTTGTGAGATTTTTCTTAGTCACAAGACAAAGCAAAAAAAAAGCACCGCCGAAGCAGTGCTTTTCAAAATGTCTCATCAGGATAGCCAAGGGATAGCTGCCAAACGAAATTAACTGCGGCTCAGGACCCGGCGAGCTTCGTTGTAACGTTTTTTCCAGTAAGGTTCGTTCATGCTGGAAATGATAACGCCGCTGCTGGTCGAGGCGTGTACGAACTGGTTGTTGCCGATATAAATACCGACGTGACGGCCAGTGGAGCCAGCACGGAACAGAACCAGATCGCCTGTGCGCAGGTTAGTGCGCGAAACGGATTTACCCGTTTCCTGTTGTTCATAGGTTGAGCGAGGAAGCTCTAAACCAAATTGCTCGCGGAACGTACGTTGTACGAAGCTTGAACAATCAATACCTTTTTTGGTGCTGCCGCCAAGGCGGTAACGCACGCCTTTCCAGTCAGCATACTGGTCCATAATACGTGATTTAACATCGATATTACGGACCATATTTTCAAATTCATCCTGAGAGGCTTGCAGTGAAGAGTTATCTCCATTGCCCACAGCATGCGTCTCAGAATGCATATTCCTGGCGGTGTTCGTTGTGCTACATGCAGAAAGCAGAACCGCAACTGCTATCGCGGGTATGCCCCGCAAGATATATCTCAAAATCGGTTGAGATTTGACCATTTTGTTTGTTTTCCCTTGAAGTCCTTAACGATAAATATCGTTATAAAAAATGCCAAACGTGACGAGACTAATTACCATCGCACGATGAGACAATTCTTTAAGGTCAAATCTGTGGCAGAACGCACAAATTTATTCCTGAAGAGAATAATTATCCCGCGAGGCAAAACGAGTTCGAGATTACCCGATCGGTCCGGTCATTGCGAGTGAATTTACGTGATTTCTTATAAGAAAAATTGATACAGAAAGTGAATAACCGGCATTGCCTAAATTAAGAACAATCGGGATAAAAAAGACGCAACCCAATCATTTTAAAGATGAATAAGATGACAGGAGAATGACAGCCAGAATGATGAAATATTGACAAGCATCATCAGGGAATCAGAGTTTTCCCTGATGATGTTAATTACTCTGCGTTATTTGTTTAAGAATTGTTTGTTTTTACCGGGCAGATAATTCGCAAACAGAGTGACTAATCGGTCGCTTAACGGTGTCATTAGCCACCAGGGCAGACCAATCAAGACGACAGTCATGGAACCGATCACGATATCGGTGAGCCAGTGAGCGCCAATCATTATGCGTGGAAAGGCAAAAACCACAGCGATAATAAGGCCGATTATTCCGGCGACTTTTCCGAAATAACGCAGCATAAATGCGGAAAAAATAAGCAGCATCATACCGTGATCGCCGGGGAAACTGTCTCTGGACGCATCTTTAGTCGGAATATGCAGCAGTTCGCTGACGCGATAAATATTATCCAGCATCAGAGTAGGGCTGGCGCGTTTAACGGGAATAAGCGCCTGGCCTAACTGATTTAATACCACTGCGGTGAGCAGCATAACCAGGCCAATAGCGACAATGCGTCGGCGACCTTCCGACGTTTCTTTCAGCCAAAAATGCAGCATCAGGGCGCCCATTGCCAGCAATGAGCAACCATCAAATGCCCGGTTATTGGTAATAGCAACAATCCACAAGAACTGCGGGCTTTCCACCAGTTTCTGGTTAAAGAAGCGGAAAACGCCCGTATCCAATGAAGACCAGATCCCATGTCCGGCAGGAAGATACCAGGACAGAAACAGCGCCAGCCCCGCAATATTGAGTAGGAGAATAAGAGGGTATCGGGTTTTCATCATCGTTTACCATTGCTATAAAAACGAAGGCAACCTTACGCGTTAGCGTCTAAACGAAGTCTCAACAATGCACTCTGTAGCGTATTCCAGTCGGTCTCAGTATCGGCGATGAGTTCAATACGGCTATCCGGTGGCGCGACGTTTTGCGTCTCAATATGCCAGTCGTCTCCCTGGCGGTTAATGCGCACCAGCCCTTCCTTTATACGCATGACACCTTTCACGCGCCCCACGGGGGCAAGACGGGACCATTCCAGCAGACCGATGGTATCGAACACCGTATCGGCGTCAAAAATCCAACCGCAGGCCTGATGGCCCTGGCCGCTGTTCAGGCTGCGCCGCCAGCGCTGCTGTGACGGCAGACTCAATGCAGCCAGTCCCTTTTTGTCTGCATGGCTATGGGCGTGCTCTGCGCTTGCAGGAAGCTCTGCCAGGTTTAGTCGGGGTAAATCCAGTAACTGCCCGTCAATTTGCCCATGGTCGGCATGAACCAACTGGCGATTACCGCCGTAGTGTTGCCACCAGGTTTGCAAGGCGTTTTCGCTTTCCGCTGTGGCGCGGTCGGCTTTATTGGCAACAATGATATCTGCGGCGGCCAGCTGATCGCGGAAATTGTCATTGGCGACGCTTTTTTCATCCAGTAACAGCCGGGGGTCAAGAATACAGAGGGTCGCGCGCAGATCGATCCACGGTTCGTAAACCGGTGCGGTGAGTAAATCCAGAATTTGTTTAGGGTGTCCGAGGCCAGTAGGTTCAATCAGCAATCGATCGGGTTTTCCCTGACGCAGCAGCGTATTGAGGCCAACCTGCATCGGTAGACCGTTAACGCAGCACATACAGCCGCCGGGGATCTCTTTTAGCAATGCGCCGCTGTCGGCTAACAGGGCGCCATCAATACCTACTTCACCAAACTCATTGACCAGCACGGCCCACTTCTCTGCGGGATCCTTGTTCGCCAATAGATGAAGAATAGAGGTGGTTTTGCCACTGCCGAGAAAACCAGTGATGAGATTGGTTTTAGTCACAATTACTCCAGAATCATAAATTACCGTAATGGCATTTAACAATCCTGGCGAAAAATGGGGAAAAAGAGAAGGGGGGAGGGGACGAAGACGTGCTTCGTCCTGTTTAATGGCAGAAATCGTTAATTTTTTAACGTTTCAATGACAGCCTGATGCGCACCGTATTGGGCAATACGTTGCCAGGCCTGCTGAATGACCGCGACAAACTGCGGATTCTGTACGAGATCGGCGGAGAAAATCTCATGCAGAGAAAGCAGGGCGCTGACGCGTTCTGATTCAGTGCTCTGTGCCACCAGAGAGGCAATTTTCTCACTGAGCGGGTCACGAATATCAATCGTAGCGCCTGAATCATCCACACCGCTCACGTAGCGCATCCAGCCTGCGATGCCGAGCGCCAACAGCGGCCACTCGCTTTGACGTGCTAAATGCACGCGGATCCCTTCCAGCATTCGCTGGGGTAATTTCTGGCTACCATCCATCGCGATTTGCCAGGTTTTGTGTTTCAGCGCCGGGTTGGCAAAGCGGTCCAGCAGGCTTAAGGCATACTGGTTTAAATCAACATCGGTAATTTGCAGCGTGGGGGCCTGTTCGGTGAGCATTAGCCGGTAAGCGGCTTCACGAAATGCGCTATCCTGCATACAGTCGCTGATGTGCTGGAATCCGGCCAGATAGCCGAGATAAGCGAGAAACGAATGGCTGCCGTTCAGCATCCGCAGTTTCATTTGTTCCCACGGCAAGACGTTTTCAACCATCTGGACACCCGCGGTTTCCCATTGCGGACGACCACAGACAAAGTTGTCTTCAATCACCCACTGAATAAACGGCTCGCAGCTGATTGCGCAAGGATCGGCAACGCCCAGCTCATGGGCGATTTCAGCCAGCGACTCTTCGGTGGCGGCGGGAACAATCCGATCCACCATAGTACCCGGGAAACTGACGTGTTCCTGGATCCAGTGCGCCAGCTCAGGAGAGCGTTTTTCCGCCATCCCCAGTACGGCATTTTTTACCACATGGCCATTGTCCGGGATGTTATCGCAGGAGAGGACGGTAAATGGCTGCAGTCCACGTTCACGTCGGCGGTGCAGCGCTTCAACGATAATACCGGGGGCGGAGTGCGGTTCAGCCGGTGTCTGCAGATCGTGAATAATACGCGCATTAGAGAGATCTAACGAACCCGTTGCCGGATCGATGCAGTAGCCTTTTTCCGTGATGGTTAACGAGACAATCGCGACCTGAGGCTCGCAGAATTTTTCAATAATGGCCGCCAGCGAATCCAGCGTGGCGTTCAGGCATTCGTTAACGGCACCGATAACAATAGGCTGGTTGCCGTTAGTCCCTTTTTCTAACACGGTAAATAAATGATCTTGTTCGCGAAGCTGACGCATCAGCCGATCGCCACTGAACAGGCTAATCTCGCAAATCCCCCAGTC
Organism: Citrobacter sp. RHBSTW-00986; assembly: GCF_013783065.1. Lineage (NCBI taxonomy): Bacteria > Pseudomonadati > Pseudomonadota > Gammaproteobacteria > Enterobacterales > Enterobacteriaceae > Citrobacter > Citrobacter sp. RHBSTW-00986. Next base: position 1,732,102 of record NZ_CP056200.1, read on the forward strand.
TCCGCCCTGCGCATTCAGCACCCTGTCGGTTAATAACGCCTGATGGGCGCGATGAAAAGCACCGAAACCAAAATGTACAATCCGCGTTTTTAATTTTTGGCGGTCGTACTGCGGCATCATGACATTTTCCGCCAGTGGCGCTGAGGCAATAGTTTTCATTAAATACACCTGATTAACCATTAATTAACAATGGCAGTATAAAGTTATATGACAGCAAATTGAATTGGTGTGCCTCATTTATCCGGGGAATGTGAGCTGGATCAATCAATGATAGGCCATCTGTTGAACATCTCCGGGATGGCTGTATGGTAGTCGTCATTCAGGTAGTTTAATTTGGTATAACAACTTGTGAGGTGAAACAATGGAACAAACCTGGCGTTGGTACGGACCTAACGATCCGGTATCGCTTGATGATGTGCGTCAGGCTGGCGCAACGGGTGTTGTGACCGCCTTGCACCACATTCCTAACGGTGAAGTGTGGCCGGTAGAAGAGATTCAACAGCGTCAGGCTATTCTGGCTGAAAAAGGGCTGACCTGGTCGGTGGTGGAAAGTATTCCTGTTCACGAAGATATCAAAACGCGTTCAGGCCAGTACCAAACGTGGATTGCCAATTATCAGCAGAGTATCCGTAATCTGGCGACCTGCGGCATCGATACCGTGTGCTATAACTTCATGCCGATCCTCGACTGGACGCGTACCGACCTCGAATATCAGCTGCCGGACGGCTCCAAAGCGCTACGTTTTGACCAGATTGCTTTTGCGGCCTTCGAACTGCATATTCTTCAGCGCCCAGGCGCCGCAGCGGATTACACCGCAGAAGAACAACGCCAGGCGCTGAATTACTTCAATGCTATGAGCGATGCCGATATCGAAAAGCTGACCCGCAATATCATTGCCGGCCTGCCCGGTGCGGAAGAGGGCTATACGCTGGATCAGTTCCGTGCGCGCCTCGCTGAATATGACGGCATCAGCAAAGACGATCTGCGCGATAATATGGCGGTATTCCTGCGGGCGATTGTGCCTGTGGCGGAAGAAGTCGGCGTGCGTCTGGCTGTTCACCCTGACGATCCGCCGCGTCCGATCCTCGGCCTGCCGCGCATTGTTTCGACTATCGAAGATATGCAGTGGCTGAAAGAAACCGTCGACAGCATCAATAACGGTTTCACCATGTGCACCGGTTCCTACGGCGTGCGCGCCGATAACGATCTGGTGAAAATGATCGAAACCTTTGGCGATCGAATCCACTTCACGCATCTGCGCTCCACCTGCCGTGAAGATAACCCGAAAACCTTCCACGAAGGTGCGCACCTGCAAGGCGATGTGGATATGGTATCGGTGGTTGCTGCCATCCTGAGCGAAGAACAGCGCCGTAAAAAGGCGGGCGATTTGCGTCCTATCCCGATGCGTCCGGATCACGGACACCAGATGCTTGACGACCTGCACAAGAAAACCAACCCAGGCTACTCCGCGATTGGTCGCCTGAAAGGGCTGGCGGAAGTTCGCGGCGTTGAGCTGGCGTTAAAACAAACGCAGTTCCGCGATCTGCTGTAAGGTTAACAACAGGGATTGTGCCGCAGGCGCGATCCCTGTTATTCATCAAGGCTGCGCTAGCGCCTGCTCCAGTACCGACAGCACCTTTTTGATCTGCTGTATCTGCAATCCGCCAAACCCGAAAAACATAACAGCATCGCTATTCTCCTTACGCCATGCGGCTCCTGAGCCATTTTCAATATCTGGCAGAGTGTCAAAGCGGATCCCTGCCAGCAGGCAGCGCTGTTGCAGCCTGGCTATCATATCTGGGTGTCTGTCAACGCGTAACGAGAGGTGCAGACCCGCCGTTGCGCCAGCGATTTTCCCTGACGGAAACAGAACAGAAAGGCCATCGCGTAACAGATTGAGGCGCGCCGCATAGTTGCAGGCCAGCTTGCTGATGTGCGAGTAAAACACCTGATTTTGCATTAATTCGGCTAAAAATTGCTGCAATAACCACTGACTGCCATTGTTATTGAGTGCTTTCATATTCTTTACTGCCGGGAGCAGTTCATCAGGACAAATGAGATAGCCAAGACGTGTTCCCGGCCCCAGCGTTTTGGAAAATGTCCCCATGTAGATAACCCGGTTGTGATAATCCATAGCTTTCAGTGCAGGAAGGGGGTTCTCGCCATAGGTAAAAACAGCATCGTAGTCGTCTTCAAGGATATAAGCGCCGACGCGCTGCGCCCACGTCAATAATGACTGACGGCGTTCCAGCGAAAGGACGCTTCCCATTGGATACTGGTGAGCCGGAGTCACATAGCAAAGCTGGGTTTCATATTCGGGTAATTTATCTGTTTGCAGCCCGTGGTTATCTACAGCAATTGACGTAATGTCTGCACCGTAATAATTAAACAGATGCCATGCGCCAGAATAACAAGGGGATTCGGTCACAACGTGGCACTTTTTTTGCTGACTGACGGCATGATGAACAATAAATATTTGACTGAGCAGCGACAATCCTTCCTGAATCCCATTGGTAATGATGATGTTCTCCGCCCGGGTATTAATGCCGCGAGATAAATTAAGGTACCTGGCTAGTTGCTCACGCAGTGAAAATAATCCATTTGATGAATGATATCGGGTAAACAATTGCTCTTTAAGCACGCTTGGCGCGTTATTCCATTTTCGCCAGCTTGCCCAGGGAAAAGCATTGGGATCGGGGACGCCCATCCGGCAGTAGCACTCCCGCCCAGGCTCTGCGTAAACATCGGTAGAGACCCCGGCCGCTTTTGGTGTTACTGGCGGAGAGCCCTGGGGTACGGACACATGCGCTGGGGTTACACGTACAGGCGTGGTGAATATCACCTCATAGCCAATGCCGTGTCGGCTCTTAATTAATCCAGCCGCCACCAGCTTATCATATGCCATCACCACCGTTATTTTGGCAATGTTCAATGCCTGAGCCTGCTCGCGAATAGAGGGGAGTTTATCTCCACACAGCAAATCACCCCGCTGAATGGCCTGTAAATAAAATTGAAATATCTGCAACTGCAGCGGAGTCCGGCTTTCTCTATCGAGAGTCAGTTTGAGCATGAGAAATTCCTTATTTATAGATGGTAATTATATTACGGACTTCTGCTCTTTACTATTTGACGAACCTCATAGAGTGGATGCTGTTCCTATAATCTGCCTTCGCTGTCTCTATTTTTGATTTTTATTATCCCTTAGCGTGTCGCTATTAAAAAAATGGAGGCAAGCATGTCGTGGATAAGAAAAAACGCACTATGGTGCGCATTCGCCGGGGCGGTAGCAATGGCCCTGGCTATTTGGGGAACGTGGCAAGGCGTTCATTACACCAGTTCTACCGAGTTTTGTTTATCGTGTCACTCGATGCGCACATCTGGCGAGGAGTATAAAACCAGCGTGCATTTTCGTAATGCTTCAGGTGTGCGTGCGGAGTGTAAGGATTGTCATATTCCGCCAGGCATCGTCCCAACGCTGGTTCGTAAAACGCAAGCCTTAAACGACCTCTACCACACCTTTATCTCTCCTTCGATCGATACCCCGGAAAAATTTGCCGCAAAGCGGGCGGAGTTGGCCCAGCGAGAATGGGCGCGCATGAGCGCGAATAATTCTGCGTCGTGTAAATCCTGCCATAGCTATGAGGCGATGGATCACGGTAAGCAATCGGCAAATGCAGCGGCGCAAATGACCGCGGCGGCGGCAAAAGACAGTAACTGTATCGATTGTCACAAAGGCATTGCCCATCACAAACCCGATATGAGCAGCGGTTTTCGCGATCGTTACAAGCAGTTGCAGCGTCAGGGAGAGCAGTTACCCACGGCGACGACGCTGTATTCGTTAGGCGAAAAATCACTGACTGCGACAGCAGAGAGCCCGGCAGGTAAAGCGATGCTGTACCCGGCAACGCAAGTGCGTGTGCTGAAAAGAGAAGGAAAAAACGTTCAGATAGAGCTGACCGGCTGGCGGGAAAGCAAAGGACGGGGACGGGTGATTACCCAGTATATGGGTAAACGCGTTTTTGCTGCCGTATTAGATGCCTCGCTGATGAGCAATGTGAAGGTTGAGCAAACACAGGTTGATCCGGAGTCACATCAGGAGTGGCAGCAGGTAAGCGTGATAGCCTGGAGTTCGGCGGAGGGGTTTACCGACAATATTGACCCCCTCTGGCAATACGCCGATCAGATGTTGCAATCCACCTGTAGCGCTTGCCACAGCACGCCGCCGCCGACCCGTTATTCCGCGAATGGCTGGATCGCCGGACTGAAATCCATGTCCACCTACTACCGGCTTAATCCGGTGGAAGACCGTACGTTGTTGAAATATCTCCAGACTCACGCCAGCGATATACCTCAACCTAACAATTCAAAAGGATAATTTATGGATATTCATGATTTTAATCCGTCACGTCGACGGTTTTTAAGCGGAATGCTGGCAGTCGGTGCCGTCAGCGCTTTAGGGCCAAATCCACTGATCTCAAAAGTCTGGGCAGCGGGTGAAAACCCGGAGCAATGGATCCAGTCTGGCTCGCACTTTGGCGCTTTTGAAGCCAAAGTCGTGAACGGTGAATGGGTCGATACCCGCCCCTTCAAACATGACAAATACCCCTGCGATATGCTCAATGCCGTTCGGGAGGTGGTCTACAACCCATCGCGTGTGCGCTACCCGATGGTGCGGCTGGACTGGCTGCGCAAGCGTGAAAAGTCAGATCGCAACCAGCGCGGCGATAATCGCTTTGTCCGTGTGAGCTGGGATCAGGCGTTGGATCTGTTCTATGAGGAGCTTGAACGAGTACAAAAGACCTACGGATCTTCTGGCGTCTTTACCGGGCTGGCGGACTGGCAAATTGTTGGCAAATATCATAAGGCCGGCGGCGCGATGGATCGGGGACTCGGCTTGCACGGTAGCTATGTAACGACCGTCGGCGACTACTCGGCAGCCGCAGCGCAGGTGATTTTACCGCATGTGATTGGTTCGCTGGAAGTTTATGAGCAGCAAACGTCACTCCCGCTGGTTATCGAAAATACCCAAACCATCGTGCTGTGGGGCTGCGATCCGATCAAGAATCTGCAGATCGAGTTCCTGGTTCCCGATCACGATGCGTTTGGTTATTGGCAGCAGATTAAAGAAGCGGTTGCGCAGGGTAAGATGCGCGTTATCAGCGTTGATCCGGTGCGTAGCAAGTCGCAAAACTATCTTGGCTGTGAGCAGTTGGCGCTACGACCGCAAACGGATGTCGCGTTATTGCTGGCGCTGGCGCATACCCTGTACGAAGAAAAACTGTATGACGTGGCGTTCATTAACGATTATACCGTGGGCTTTGAACAGTTCTTGCCGTATCTGCTTGGGGAAAGCGACAAGCAGCCGAAAAATGCCGAATGGGCGGCGGAAATCTGCGGTCTGACGGCGGAGCAGATCCGCGACTTCGCCCGCCTGCTGGTCAAAGGCCGGACACAGTTTATGGGCGGCTGGTGCGTGCAGCGTATGCACCATGGCGAGCAGTATCCGTGGATGCTGGTGGTGCTGGCCAGCATGGTTGGCCAAATTGGCTTGCCGGGCGGCGGAGTAGGGTTTGGCTGGCACTATAACGGCGGCGGGACGGTCACTTCTGCCGGTCCCGTCCTGTCCGGCCTCGGGAGCATCAACAATCCCCCGGCCGCGAAATACAAAGCGGATTTCCGCGGCGCTTCAGAGCATATTCCTACCTCGCGAATGATCGATTGTCTGCTGGCGCCAGGCAAAAAGATCGCTTTCAACGGTGAAACATTAACTTTCCCTGATATCAAAATGGCGATTTTCAGCGCCGCCAATCCGTTCCATGCGCAGCAGGATCGTAACCGCATGATCGAGGCGTGGAAGAAGCTGGAAACCGTGGTCGTTCTGGATCATCAGTGGACAGCATCCTGTCGTTTTGCCGATATCGTCCTGCCTGTGACCACGCGCTTTGAGCGTAATGACATTGAGCAGTTCGGTACACACTCGAATAAAGGGCTGATGGCGATACATCAGGTGGTTAAACCGCAGTTTGAAGCGCGAAATGACTTTGATGTCTTTGCCGGTCTGTGCAAACGCTTTGGTCAGGAAGAGACATACCGCGAAAAGCGGGATGAAATGCAGTGGATAAAAGCCATTTATGATGAGGGCGCGAAAACGGGAGCGTCCCTTGGCGTGAGTATGCCGAACTTCGGGAGCTTCTGGCAGGGCGAAGGATACATTGAATATCCTGCCGGGAAGCCGTGGGTGCGTCACGGAGAATTTCGCGAACAGCCGGATATCAACCCGTTAGGAACACCCTCTGGTCTGATTGAAATTTACAGCAAAACCATCGCGGGCTTTGCCTACGAGGACTGCCCGGGGCATCCGGTGTGGATGGAACCTTTTGAGCGTACCCATGGCAGCAAAACAGATAAATATCCGCTGCATCTGCAGTCCTGCCATCCGGATAAACGTCTGCACTCCCAGTTGTGCTCAAGCGAGGCGTTTCGTAACACCTATGCGGTGGCAGGAAGAGAGCCGCTGTACATGAGCCAGTCGGATGCCCGCGCACGTGGCCTGAAAGCCGGGGATATTGCGCGCGTGTTTAACGCCAGAGGCCAGGTGCTGGCCGGGGTGGTGATCAGTCCGGATTACGTGCCTGGCGTCGTCCGGATTCATGAAGGCGCGTGGTATTCGCCGCAGGAAGGCGGGAAATCGGGCACATTATGCACTTATGGCGATCCGAATGTGCTGAGTGCGGATATCGGTACATCGCAACTGGCGCAGGGGCCTTCGGCGCATACGGTGCTGGTCGAGGTGGAGCGGTACCAGGAGAATGCCCCGCAGGTCACGGGCTTTGGCGGGCCGGAGGTTGTGAAAGAGGAGGGGGCAAGTGCAGCATAATCACATTCATCGACAGCGTGCGGCGGTGTACCAGTGGTTTTCGCAACTGCTGTTCCGCGAGCTGGACGAGGAGCAACTCATCCGTCTGGAAAGTGGGGAAAGCCGAAAGTGGCTGGCGTCGTTGACGGCTATCCCTGGGTTATCCGTTGATGTTAAAAACCTGGAACGTAGTCTCGTTCGGGCGCTGCGCCGGGAAAGCCGACAGCTGGAGCTGGCGGCGGACTATGCCTCGTTGTTTTTACTGGCACCTCCTGGCGGCGTTTCTCCCTATGCGGGGCATTATCCGCATACGACCGCGCCTGAAGAACGCAAGGAAATGAATGTGCTGTTAGTCGAGTATGGGCTGACACCGCAGGACAACGAGCCTGCCGACCATATTGCTGTACAGCTAGCACTGATGGCGAGAATGGTTACCAAAAAGGAGACGTTATCGGCGCAATATTACTTTTTGCATCATCACATTATGTGCTGGGCACCCCTGCTACGGGAAAGTTGTTTACACCGGGACGAAGAGGGGGTTTATCCTCAGGCGGTTAACGTCATAACGCATTTTATGCGTGAGGATGAGCTGTATCTGGAATCTCTGTTGATGGATGATTTTTACCTCAGCAGCCAGGGCTGAAAAGAACAAAGGGACAGCAAATGCTGTCCCTTTTCACCGGTGTCGCAGCAGAAAAATTAGTCTGCGCGGCCCATGTAGCGACGTTCTTCGATATGAATACGGATTTTTTCGCCTGCACTCAGATATTCAGGAACCAGGATAACCAGACCGGTGCTCATGGTCGCTGGTTTGTTACGCGCACTTGCTGACGCGCCTTTAATGCCCGGTGCCGTTTCAACGATTTCCAGGTCTACCGTTTGCGGCAGTTCAAGCGCCAGCAGCTGGCCGTCCCAGGTCAGTACCTGCATATCCGGCATTCCGCCTTCCGGGATGAACAGCAATTCTTCTTCGATCTGGTCTTTGGTGAAGGTATACGGGGTATAGTCTTCTTTATCCATGAAGACGTATTCGTTGCCATCTACATAGGAGAAATCAACGCCACGACGGCTCAGGGTGACGGTATCAACGATGTCATCACCTTTGAAGCGCTCTTCAACTTTCAGACCGGTACGAACATCAGAAAAACGCATTTTGTACAGCGTGGCGGCGCCACGTGCGGTTGGTGATTGAATATCAATATCTTTTACAATCAGCAGTTTGCCGTTGTAATTCAGTACCATACCTTTTTTAATTTCGTTCGCTCTTGGCATCGAAAAAATCCTGTAATGAGGAGTGTCTAAAATATCGCGTAAAACTACTCGCGCCGGGGCATTCAGGCAAGCGGAATTGATGCTTTTGCTGGTGCCCAAAAGGTGTTACTGTGCGCTTCCTGCACAATCCGATGGTTTACGATAAAGAGAGTACTGTATGGAATGCCGTCCGGATTGTGGTGCATGTTGCACCGCGCCTTCAATTTCCAGTCCCATCCCCGGCATGCCTGATGGCAAGCCCGCTAATACACCATGCGTTCAGTTGGATGAATCCCTGCGCTGTAAAATTTTTGCTTCGCCTCTGCGGCCAAAAGTGTGCGCCGGTTTACAACCCAGTGCGGAAATGTGCGGACAGACGACGCACCAGGCCATGGTCTATCTCATCGAGCTTGAGGCGCTGACCGCACCTTAAACGTCTTTGATGCGCGTCAGGCACGCGACGGTGGTGACGATCATCACCAACGCAAACCAGAATACCGCGTGATAGTTCCAGATTTCAGCGGCAATACCCGCCAACGATCCGGCAATAATCCAGCCCACGCGAATGGTATTTGTATAGAGAGTCGTGGCTGAACCCGCTTGTCCCGGCATCAGATCCTGGAAATAGAGCATGCCAATCCCGCCGAGGATGCCGATATAAATCGCGTTCAGCAGCTGTAAGCCAAGTAATATCGCCGGAGAGTGGGCCAACAGCATGCCGGCATAAAAGAAAAATCCGGCGATAACGGCGATTCTCATCAACAGGCGTTTGCCCAGACGCTTCGCGAAGTATCCGGCAATCAACATGGTTGGGATTTCCAGCCCCGCGGCAGTTCCCATCATGATGCCCGCCAGCTTTTCCGGCAGATGCAGCTCGTTGATAATAAACAACGGCATATTAATGATATAGAGACTGTTAGTCCCCCACATTAACGTGCAGATAACAAACAGTAGCAGCGTGTCGCGTCGATTGCGGCGCGGGGCTTCTACCGCGCCTGTCGCGAGAGGCACGTTTTTACTCATCGAGGGTAAGAACAGCCAGACCATTACGCCGCAGACAACAAACGCCACCGCCGCGCTGAGGTACATCACCGTAAAGCTAAACCCCATGGCCAGCGCGTAGGCCAGCGGTGGGCCAATCACCCAGGCCAGCGAAACCTGCGCACGTAATATCGTGCTGAACATGACGGCTTCCCGACCCGTACGGTCGGCGTGCTCGCGGGCGAGAGCAAACATTTGCGGGTTGGCGGTCGAACCGAAGCTGCTGAGGAATACCCCGACAAACAGCAGAATAAAATAGTTACGGTTCCAGGCGAACAGCACGCAGGCCAACATCCCCAGCACGCAGCAAAACACAATCAGGTTTTTGCGATCGCCTTTTTTATCTGAACGTCCGGCCAGAAACTGACTCACCAAAATGCCGATTACGGCGCTACCGGTAAAAAAGAACCCGACCATGCCGGGACGGGCATGGACTTCATCCGTCAGAAAAAGGCTGAGCGTTGGCGTCTGCAACGCACCGGCGATACCCGTCAGAAATGCGACAAGCAGGAACGCCGAAGACGTTAAATCAAACGCCTTGGGTGTGGCGGCTACGGGGGTGTTGTGCATGTTTTGATATCAATAATGTGAAGAGACGCGGAGTTTACGCTGCTTGTCAGAAAATAAACAGGGAGCCAAATCAAAATCGGCATCAAAAATCAAAATAGCATTTCAGTCAGAGAACGCAGCTTGCTGACGCTGCTGAATCTGACAAGCTGACGCCGTTTTTGCGTCAGCAATTTTTTCTCCTCCGCGGAGAAAATGTGCGTTATCTCTAAATTCAGCAAGTAATTTGTCAACTTTACTTGTGTGCTGAAGAAAAAAGAGCAAGACTTCTTGAAACGTTTCAGCGTCATCTTGCCATAACTGATGGAGTCAGGTGACGCCTTTTTTCTCATGTTAGCTGAATCGTTTCAAATCAGCGGGAGAGGAGAACCATGTTCCAGTTATCTGTTCAGGATATTCACCCGGGCGAACAGGCCGGGAATAAAGAAGAGGCTATTCGCCAGGTTGCCGCTGCCTTAGTGCTGGCAGGTAACGTAGCGGAAGGCTACGTCGATGGCATGCTGGCGCGTGAACAACAGACGTCCACGTTCCTCGGCAACGGTATTGCTATTCCTCACGGTACGACGGACACGCGCGATCGGGTGCTGAAAACCGGCGTGCAGGTGTTTCAGTTTCCGCAGGGCGTGATCTGGGGTGAAGGGCAGGTTGCTTATGTGGCAATAGGCATCGCCGCCAGCTCTGATGAGCACCTCGGTTTACTGCGTCAGCTGACGCATGTGCTGAGCGATGACTCCGTCGCTGAACAGCTGAAATCTGCGACCACGGCGGAAGAGTTGCGCGCGTTGCTGATGGGGGAAAAGCAAAGCGAACAGCTGAAGCTTGATAACGAAACGCTGTCGCTGGACGTCGTTGCCAACTCGCTGGTCACGCTGCAGGCGCTCAACGCCGCACGGCTGAAAGAGGTCGGCGCGGTTGACGCCACCTTTGTGGCCAGAGCCATTAATGAGCAACCGATGAATCTCGGTCAGGGGATCTGGCTGAATGACTGTGCTGAAGGCAATGTGCGCAGCGCCATTGCGGTCAGCCGCGCAGCAACAGCGTTCGATGTACAAGGTGAAGCGGCAGCCCTGCTGGTGACCGTCGCCATGAATGACGAACAACCGGTTGCGGTGCTGAAGCGCCTTGGCGATCTGCTGCTGAATAATAAAGCTGACCGTTTGTTGAAAGCCGATGCGGCAACGGTGCTGGCGCTGCTGACCAGCGATGATGCCTTAACTGATGATGTACTGAGCGCCGAATTTATTGTGCGCAATGAGCATGGTTTACACGCCCGCCCGGGCACCATGCTGGTGAATACGATTAAACAATTTAACAGTGAAATTACCGTGACAAATCTTGATGGAACCGGCAAGCCGGCGAATGGACGCAGTCTGATGAAAGTTGTGGCATTAGGCGTGAAGAAAGGACATCACCTGCGCTTTACCGCCCAGGGTGAAGATGCTGAACAGGCGCTGAAAGCGATTGGCGAAGCCATCGCGGCGGGTCTTGGGGAGGGCGCGTAATGAGCAGACGTGTTGCTACTATCACCCTTAACCCAGCCTACGATCTGGTGGGTTTCTGCCCGGAAATTGAACGCGGTGAAGTGAACCTGGTTAAAACGACCGGTCTGCACGCGGCAGGGAAAGGGATTAACGTCGCTAAGGTTTTGAAAGATTTAGGTATCGATGTAACGGTGGGTGGTTTCCTCGGTAAAGACAACCAGGATGGTTTTCAGCAGTTGTTCAGCGAGCTGGGTATCGCCAACCGTTTTCAGGTTGTACAGGGGCGTACCCGTATCAACGTCAAGCTGACCGAAAAAGACGGCGAAGTGTCCGATTTCAATTTCTCCGGCTTTGAAGTCACCCCGGCTGACTGGGAACGCTTTGTGAATGACTCGCTGAGCTGGCTGGGCCAGTTCGACATGGTGTGCGTCAGCGGCAGTTTGCCGACCGGCGTTAGCCCGGAAGCATTCACCGACTGGATGACGCGCCTGCGCAGTCAGTGTCCTTGCATTATCTTTGATAGTAGTCGTGAAGCACTGGTGGCCGGTCTGAAAGCGGCGCCGTGGCTGGTAAAACCAAACCGTCGTGAACTGGAAATCTGGGCAGGCCGTAAGCTGCCAGAAATGAAAGATGTGATTGAAGCTGCACATGCGTTGCGCGAGCAGGGTATTGCTCACGTGGTGATTTCACTTGGCGCGGAAGGTGCGCTGTGGGTTAACGCTTCGGGTGAGTGGATTGCTAAACCGCCGTCAGTCGAGGTGGTAAGCACCGTAGGCGCGGGTGATTCAATGGTTGGTGGCCTGATTTACGGCCTGCTGATGCGTGAATCCAGTGAACACACCCTGCGTCTGGCAACCGCTGTTGCCGCCCTGGCGGTAAGCCAAAGCAATGTGGGCATTACCGATCGTCCTCAGTTGGCCGCAATGATGGCGCGTGTCGACTTAAAACCGTTTAACTGACAGCAGGAGAGGCATAATGAAAACGCTGCTGATTATTGACGCTAATCTCGGCCAGGCTCGCGCTTATATGGCGAAAACCCTGCTTGGAGCGGCGGCGCAGAAAGCACATCTGGAAATTATTGATAATCCTAATGATGCCGAACTGGCAATTGTTCTGGGCGACACGCTTCCTGCCGACAGTTCGCTGAACGGCAAAAAAGTCTGGCTGGGCGATATTGGTCGTGCGGTTGCGCATCCTGAACTTTTCCTCAGTGAAGCGAAAGGCCACGCAAAACCTTATAGTGCTCCGGTTGCGACAGCGTCCGTGGCCAGTAGTGGTCCAAAACGAGTGGTGGCGGTGACGGCTTGTCCAACTGGCGTTGCCCATACGTTTATGGCCGCTGAAGCTATTGAAACAGAAGCGAAAAAACGTGGCTGGTGGGTGAAGGTTGAAACCCGTGGTTCTGTTGGCGCAGGCAATGCCATTACGCCGGAAGAGGTGGCTCAGGCGGATCTGGTGATTGTGGCGGCTGACATTGAAGTTGATCTGGCGAAGTTTGCCGGAAAACCAATGTACCGTACTTCAACTGGCCTTGCGCTGAAGAAAACGAAGCAGGAGCTGGACAAAGCGCTGGAAGAAGCAACGCCGTACCAGCCTGCCGGCAAAGCGCAGTCTGCAACCACTGAGGGTAAGAAAGAGAGCGCTGGCGCGTATCGTCACCTGCTGACGGGCGTATCCTACATGCTGCCGATGGTGGTTGCTGGCGGTCTGTGTATTGCACTCTCATTCGCTTTTGGTATCGAAGCGTTCAAGGAGCAGGGTACGCTGGCGGCGGCGCTGATGCAGATTGGCGGTGGTTCAGCTTTCGCGCTGATGGTGCCGGTTCTGGCGGGCTACATCGCGTTTTCCATCGCTGACCGTCCGGGTCTGACGCCAGGTCTTATCGGCGGTATGCTGGCGGTGAGCACCGGTTCCGGCTTTATTGGCGGGATTATTGCCGGTTTCCTTGCCGGTTATGTGGCGAAGCTCATCAGCACGAAGCTGAAACTTCCGCAGAGTATGGAAGCGCTGAAACCGATCCTGATCATTCCGCTGCTCTCAAGCCTGGTGGTTGGTCTGGCCATGATCTACCTGATCGGTAAACCAGTGGCGGGCATTCTGGAAGGTCTGACCCACTGGCTGCAAACCATGGGAACCGCGAATGCGGTGCTGCTTGGAGCGATTCTGGGCGGCATGATGTGTACCGATATGGGCGGTCCGGTTAACAAAGCGGCGTATGCTTTCGGTGTGGGGCTGCTTAGTACGCAAACCTATGCGCCGATGGCGGCGATTATGGCGGCGGGTATGGTGCCTCCGCTGGCCCTGGGCCTGGCAACGCTGGTGGCGCGTCGTAAGTTCGACAAAGCGCAGCAGGAAGGCGGTAAAGCTGCGCTGGTACTGGGCCTGTGCTTTATTACCGAAGGGGCTATCCCATTCGCTGCCCGTGACCCGATGCGCGTTTTGCCTTGCTGTATCGTTGGCGGCGCGATTACCGGGGCTATCTCTATGGCGGTGGGTGCTAAGCTGATGGCGCCGCACGGCGGTCTGTTCGTGCTGTTAATCCCTGGCGCAATCACTCCGGTGGTTGGATACCTGCTGGCCATTATTGCCGGTACGCTGGTAGCCGGTCTCTCCTACGCGGTGCTGAAACGCCCGGAAGCAGAGGTTGTGGCAAAGGCGGCCTGATTTAACGCTGACATCCGGGGCAGAGATTTCTCTGCCCCTTTTTTTATCCATTAAATCTGCCTGGTAGTGTTAAACCGGTTCAGGCAATCATTGGCGCGATGATAAAACCAAAGGCAACGCCAGCAATGATCCCGCCAAGCCCTGGCAACATAAACGGATGGTTTAAGACATACTTACCCACGCGCGTTGTCCCGGTGGTGTCGAACTCCATTGCCGCCAGCGAAGTTGGATAAGTTGGCAGAACAAACACGCCGGTCACTGCGACATAGGAAGCCAGAATGGCCCATGTGGGTACGCCGAGCGCGACGGCAAGAGGGATAATCAGCGGCGTGGTGGCTCCCTGCGAATAGAGAAGCGCGCAGGTACCAAACAGCACCAGCGCCAACAGCATCGGATAAGCCCGTAGAATATCGCCCGCGATATCCTTTATCCCCGTTAAGTGGGCATCAATGAAAGTTGTGCCCAGCGTAACAATCCCCAGAATCACAGCCAACGAACTCATACCCGCGCGAAACGTGGATGTCAGGACAATCGCGTCTGTTGATGTTTTGCATAGCACCACCATCAGACATGCGGCAGCTAGCATGCAGATAATGATAATATCCCGGGTATTCATTGCGTTACCTGCATCGAATCCAGGGCGCAATTGAGGGCATGCGGCAAGAATAACGATGACCACCGTTGCCAGCATAAACAGGGCGACTGACAGTCTGGCACCTGGCGTTGTGCTGTTTTGCCCTGCATATTTACGCACCAGTCCTTTTTGCAGGCGTTCCAGATAGACTTCATCATCCTGTAGCTCACATCCCTGACGTGAGGCGATAAAAGCGGCGACCATCGCGGCGACAAATGAGGCAGGCAGACAAACCGCCATGACCTGAATAAAGCTGATACCGTTGCCTTCCATAATAGTCAGCATAGCGGCCATTGCGGCACTGATCGGCGAACCGGATATCGCCACCTGAGAAGCGACTACGGAGCCTGCGAGCGTACGAGAAGGGCGAATACCTGACTCTTTGGCAACTTCGGCAATCACTGGCAGAGTAGAAAAGACGATGAACCCTGTTCCCGCCATAATCGTCATCGACCAGGTGATAATCGGCGCAATAATATTGATATATTTAGGGTTACGGCGCATAAAATTCCCGGCAATGCGAACCAGATAATCCATGCCTCCGGCGGCCTGTAGCGCCGATGCCGCCACCACCACCGTCATAATAATAAGAATAACGTCAACGGGGGGGGAACCAATTTGCAGCCCAAATCCCAGCGTTAAAATAGCCAGCCCCAGCCCGCCGCATAAACCAATACCAATTCCGCCAAGACGGATACCGAAAAATATTGCGCCCAACACTACGATAATTTCTAGCCAAATCATAATGGCCTCCGCCAGAGAGTAATTTGTAATTAAAATGGATTTTTATTTAATGCAACAATTAAACAGGTATGGACATTCATTGTGCCAAAAGGTGATTTTTACCAACGCGTTTCTCGTACCATTTAATACCGGCACGAACCAACGAACCGGTTGAATCAATATATTTCTCAGGTGACTTGTTGACTGCTTCGGCAAGAATGACAGGAACTTCAGTACATCCGAGCACGATGACTTGTGCCCCGCGTGAGAAGAGTGCTTCAGCCTGTTCATTCATCAGCGTTTGCGCCCGCTTAGCATCACCAGCTTTTAAGCAATAGATACTTTCCATCACTTTTTCCTGACTGGATGAGTCAGGGCTGATGCAGGTTAACCCAAGAGATTCTATGCCTTTTTGATAGAGGCCCATGTATAAAGTGGCGTTGGTGGCGAGTAATCCGATTTGCGATTTCCCGCAGTTTTTAACCTCATTGATGGTCGTTTCAACGATACTGAGCAGCTCTGTATGGCAGCACGCTTTTAATTCATTAAACCAAAAGTGGGCGGTGTTACAGGGGATCACAATACACTCGGCGCCAGCATCTTCGAGTTTATGCATATAATCGCGCATTGCCGGAAGTGGGGAATGACCATGATGCATTAACGCGTCGGTTCGGTCAGGAATGTCAGGAATAGATGAAATAATTAAGGGGATATGTTCCTGGTCACGTTGCGCAGCGGTAAAAGTGACGAATTTATTAAACAGATCGACCGTTGCAGCAGGTCCCATACCACCAAGCACGCCAATTAAACCTTTCACGATATATACCTCAATTCACCGATGATTAATATTCAGAGCTGGGTTGTGTCTGCTGATAATGTTTAACAGCAGTGAGACGTGAGGAGAAATGCAATAATGTATGGTTCAATGCAAAAACCGCATGACTGTGGTTTATTGTGTAACCTCAGCAGGCCGGTATTCGGCCAGAGGCTCCGCGTTACGCGGCGGACAACCGGTCGTAACCGATAGGGAGAGAAGTATGTTAATGTTAAAAATGAAGCCTTGATGCAAAAAACGAATCACCAGGCGCTAATGATGAATGTCATCTCCGGAACTATTCAGGCATGATGCTTTAAGGCTAATAGGCATATTTAAATATCCGCGTGATAAGCATGAAAAATATTGAGACAAAATGGTTATATGACTTTCTGACGTTGGAGGCATGCCGTCATTTTTCCCAGGCGGCTGAGGAGCGTAACATATCCCAACCAGCATTTAGTCGACGGATCAAGGCGCTCGAATCAGCCGTGGGTGTGCTGCTTTTTGATCGCACAACGAGCCCACTGCAACTCACGGAGGAGGGCAAACTATTTCATTCGCAAACCCGTAGTTTGTTGCAACAGCTGGAATGCAATCTGGATGAGCTAAGCGGCCACAATTTACTGGGTGTACCCAATATCAAAATAGCGGCGGCACATTCTCTGTCGCTGACGATGTTGCCCAGATTGGTGCACTCAATGGCGGCCTGGGGTGAGGAGTTTGTCTATCACGTTGAAGCTATTGATGTTGTTCAGGCGGTGAATACTCTGCGCGAGGGGAAAAGCGATTTTATTATCTCCTTTCGGGATGAAGATTTAATGCAGTCACCTTTCTGCGGCTTGAAGGTTTTTGAGTCTGAACTGTACCCCGTGTGTGCTGCTGATGCGCAGGGTAAGGCGTTGTTTGATATCTATCAGTCGCAGGCACCAATTCTGAACTATACCAGCACATCCTACATGGGAAGATTGGTAAACCGTCATCTGGCGGAAGTAGGCGGCATTTCAGCCCGTACGCTGTTTATGTCTTCGATGAGTGAGTTATTAAAAAATATGGCATTGGATGGGCATGGTATCGCCTGGCTGCCGGCGTGGACAATCGTAAACGAACTGCGCGAAAAGCGGCTGGTTTGTCTGCAGACGCCGGAACTGATGGTGCCTATTCAGGCTTATATTTACCGAATGGATACCCGGTTGAATAAAACGGCTGAGCACTTCTGGCGGATTTTGTACAACCATATGCCAGAGGACCTTGTTTCGCTCAGTTGATACGAACCGGATCGTCTGGCGCATCTGAAAAATCTCCGGTTATGCCGGAGTTAAACTCTTTAGACTGCTTGAATTGTGTACTACCTCTCATTTTCTCTTTCCTTTACAGACTGTATCTATAAAAAATTGTGATTCTGTTCATATCTATTGAGTTTAGATCTTGAATATGGATTTACTTTGTCAAAAACACGCTTACTATGAACATATGTTTGATAGTGAACATGTGCTCTAATAACCTGATGTGTGGCGTTGGTTATTTTTAACGAACTCATTTGTGGCAAGTTAATTGCCAGGGGACGTGCTATGCGTGAAAAGGAATACATAGTAACTATTGGCTCGGCCAATATGGATGTTGCTGGGTATTCGCATGCTTCTCTAAATTATGCGGATTCGAATCCAGGAAAGATAAAATTCACCCCCGGCGGAGTTGGACGTAACATTGCACATAATCTCGCGCTGCTGGGGAAAAATTCATGGTTACTGACGGCGGTTGGTAATGATTTTTATGGACAATCGTTATTGGCGCAAACCAATCAATCCGGAGTTCATGTTGATAAGTGTCTTATCGTTCCCGGAGAGAATACGTCCAGTTATTTATCATTGCTTGATAACACCGGTGAAATGTTGGTTGCCATTAATGATATGAGTATTACCGAACATATTTCAGCAGATTTTTTATCACAGCATCATGATTTTATTCGGCAGGCGAAAGTCATCGTCGCCGATTGCAATATCAGCGAAGATGTCCTGGCATGGGTGCTGGAAAATGCCGGAGAGGTTCCGGTGTTTGTTGACCCGGTATCGGCATGGAAATGCGTCAAAATTCGCGAGCGGCTTGGACAAATTCACACTCTTAAACCCAACCGGCTTGAAGCCGAAACGCTAAGCGGTATTGCGCTATCCGGGCGTGATGACGTGGGTAAAGTTGCCGCCTGGTTTCATGATCGCGGCTTAAATAGGCTGGTGCTCAGCATGGGCGGCGACGGTGTTTATTACAGTGATATTGCGGGGAGTCGTGGTTGGTCGCTGCCGATTAAAACTCACGTCATTAATGTTACCGGGGCTGGCGATGCGATGATGGCTGGACTGGCTTCCTGCTGGGTAGACGGCATGCCCTTTATTGATTCGGTTCGATTTGCGCAGGGTTGTTCATCAATGGCGTTAGCCTGTGAATATACCAATAACCCTGATTTGTCTGTTGCGAATGTAAGCTCATTAGTGGAGAACACAGAATGTCTGAATTAACTCTTTCCTCTGAATTATTACAAATATCTCCAGAAGTACAGGAAGCATTAAACAGTAAGAAGCCGATTGTTGCACTTGAATCAACCATTATTTCTCATGGTATGCCATTTCCGCAGAATGCCCAGACAGCGATTGAAGTAGAAGAAACTATTCGTAAACACGGTGCTGTTCCTGCGACCATTGCCATTATTGGCGGAATAATGAAAGTTGGTTTAAGCAAAGATGAAATTGAGCTGCTTGGGCGAGAAGGTAATAGCGTTACGAAAGTAAGTCGTCGTGATTTGCCGTTTGTGGTCGCGGCAGGAAAAAATGGTGCAACGACGGTTGCCTCAACCATGATTATTGCCGCCCTGGCGGGAATTAAAGTATTTGCGACAGGGGGAATCGGTGGAGTTCATCGTGGTGCTGAACATACCTTTGATATTTCCGCGGATCTGCAAGAACTGGCGCATACCAATGTCACGGTAATTTGTGCCGGGGCGAAATCTATTCTTGATCTCGGCTTAACTACTGAATATTTAGAAACCTTTGGGGTGCCGTTAATTGGTTATCAAACCAACGCGTTGCCAGCATTTTTCTGCCGTACCAGTCCGTTTGAGGTCAGCATCCGTCTGGACAGTGCGAAAGAGATTGCCCGTGCCATGGCGGTGAAATGGCAAACGGGTCTCGACGGCGGTCTGGTTGTTGCGAACCCCATCCCAGAGCAGTTTGCGATGGCTGAAGAGAAAATTAATGCGGCAATCGATCGGGCGGTAAAAGAAGCGGAAGATCAGGGCATTGTGGGCAAAGAGAGTACGCCGTTCCTGTTAGCGCGGGTTGCAGAGCTGACCGGTGGTGACAGCCTGAAATCAAATATTCAGCTGGTGTTCAACAATGCGGTACTGGCCTGTGAAATTGCGAAGGAGTATCAGCGCCTCGTCTGACAGAATTTCCCGGGCAGAATGCGGTCGCCCGCGAATATCAAACCTACCAAAACCTGGCGATAACGCCGGGTTTCCTGGCATGAAGGGAATTTCATTATGGATATAATGAGAAGTGTTGTGGGTATGGTGGTATTACTGGCCATCGCGTTTCTGCTGTCAGTAAATAAAAAACGTATAAGTCTGCGTACGGTCGGGGCTGCACTGGTACTGCAAATCGCAATCGGCGGCATTATGCTGTACTTCCCGCCAGGAAAATGGCTGGTTGAACAGGCTGCGCTCGGTGTCCACAAGGTAATGTCATACAGTGACGCGGGAAGCGCATTTATCTTTGGCTCCCTGGTAGGGCCAAAAATGGATGTGCTTTTTGACGGAGCCGGGTTTATCTTCGCTTTTCGGGTGCTTCCGGCCATCATTTTTGTGACCGCACTGATCAGTCTTCTCTACTACATTGGCGTGATGGGGCTGTTGATCCGCATCCTCGGCGGTATTTTCCAGAAAGCGCTGAACATCAGTAAGATCGAGTCATTTGTCGCCGTAACGACGATTTTTCTCGGGCAAAACGAGATCCCGGCGATCGTGAAGCCGTTTATTGACCGCCTGAATCGCAATGAGCTGTTTACCGCTATTTGTAGTGGGATGGCCTCGATTGCTGGCTCAATGATGATTGGTTACGCCGGAATGGGCGTTCCGATTGACTATTTGCTGGCGGCATCGTTGATGGCAATTCCTGGCGGTATTTTGTTCGCGCGTATGCTGAGTCCGGCAACTGAAGAATCTTGCGTCACCTTTGAGAACCTGTCATTTACTGAAACGCCACCGAAAAGCATCATCGAAGCAGCGGCGAGCGGAGCGATGACCGGGCTGAAAATTGCCGCTGGCGTGGCGACGGTCGTAATGGCATTTGTCGCCATTATCGCGCTGATTAACGGCATTATTGGTGGAATTGGTGGGTGGTTTGGCTTTGGTCACGCCACTCTGGAAGGGATCTTTGGCTATGCGCTAGCCCCGCTGGCGTGGATTATGGGTGTGGACTGGGGCGATGCGACGCTGGCAGGCAGCCTGATCGGACAGAAGCTGGCGATTAATGAGTTTGTCGCTTATCTCAACTTCTCGCCGTATCTGCAAACGGGTGGAACGCTGGATGTGAAGACCATTGCGATTATCTCGTTTGCGCTGTGCGGTTTCGCTAACTTTGGTTCGATTGGCGTTGTCGTCGGGGCATTTTCGGCGATAGCGCCACAGCGTGCCCCGGAAATCGCGCAGCTTGGCATGCGCGCGCTGGCAGCAGCAACGCTGTCAAACCTGATGAGCGCCACTATAGCCGGTTTCTTTATCGGGCTGGCATAGCGAAAATAATGCCGGATACGCGTAGCGCCATCCGGCATTACATTTAAGCAGTTTGCAGCAAATACAAGGCGTTATCTGCTGAGAGGGTTGGGTTGTTGATGCTGACGCTGGCTCGCGATAATGCCGCGCAGGCCATGGCAAAGTGAGCGCTTTCACGAAATTCACTACCTTCCAGAAAGCTGTACAGCAATCCCGCCATAAAAGCATCGTCGGCGCCAAAACTGTCTACAACCGTATGCTCAGGAGGCGTCAGTAAAAACTGTTCTCCGTCCTTTTCGCTGCAAAAAACGGATTCATCTTCCAGGCAAACAAAGATTCGTTTTACCCCTTGCTGATGGAGACTATTGACGGCCAGTACGCGATCGGCATCTGAATGAATAGGTTGACCCCACAAAATCGCCAGCTCTTTCTGCGTTGGTTTTAGCGTATGAATACGCGTAAACCAGGTCTTCATTTTTGCCGCTTTAAACTCTGAAACGGTGTCAATGAATACCGGAATATCATCAGCAATAGTAAAGACCCACTCAATGGCTTCGGCAGTCAGATTGCAATCTGCCAGTACGACACCGGAATGGCGGATCAAATCTCGCGAACTGTTCAGTAACTGCGGCGTCAATTGTTGCAGGATATGGGTATCGTTAATTGCCAGTACGGTCTCTTCCTGCTGATTAGCGATCGACAGGTAAGTTGAGGTGTTATGTCCATGCAGGCGTATGCAACTGGAAACGTTAACACCGGCCTGACGCGTTTGTTCCAGCAATGTTTCGCCATAGAAATCACTGCCAACAGCGGAAATTAAGTGGACGTCACGGCCCAGCAGCGCCAGGTTGTGGGCGATGTTGCGTCCCACGCCGCCTGCCGAGCAGTGAATGTTACCAGGGTTAGAGGCAGCCTGAGGATAGTGGATGTCAGCAACACCACGAATATCCATATTGATCGCCCCGACAACCACGCAATAATCCTGTTCGGTAAGGATATAACCTTTACCTTTAATCATGCCTTTACGCATCAAATCCATAATATGCGCAGCAACGCGTGAACGGCTGATCTGCAAAATATCGGCGATTTCATTCTGCTGAATCAACGGATTGCGACGCAGGATCTTAAGGATCTGCTTTTCCCTGTCGTTCATGATTATGCCACCGCTTTTTCTGTTTGCTGGGCTTTCAGCCAGGCAATCTCTTCTGCCCAGATATCCGGATTAATCGTTTCGAGCACCAGCGGAATGCCGTCAAAACGATTGTCCTGCATGATCCAACGGAAGGCATCGTGGCCAATATTGCCTTCACCTAAGCTGTGGTGACGGTCAACGCGACTGCCAAATGCGCTCTTGGCGTCGTTCAGGTGCATACCGCGTAGGTACCTGAAGCCGACAATACGTTCAAATTCCGCAAACGTCTTTTCGCATTCCTCGACGGAGCGCAAATCGTAACCGGCCGCGAAGGCATGGCAGGTATCAATACAGACGCCGACGCGGGACTTATCTTCAACGCCGTCGATAATGGCGGCAAGGTGCTCAAACTTAAATCCAAGGTTGCTGCCTTGTCCGGCGGTATTTTCGATAACTGCCGTAACGCCCTGGGTCTGAGCAAGGGCGATGTTGATGGATTCGGCAATGCGCGCCAGACACTCATCTTCCGGGATCTGCATCAAATGGCTGCCCGGGTGAAAGTTCAGCAAGGATAAGCCCAGCAGTTCACAGCGCTGCATTTCATCTATAAACGCATCACGTGATTTTTCCAGCGCATCGCTAACCGGATGACCGAGGTTAATCAGGTAACTGTCGTGAGGCAGGATTTGGGCGGCAGTATAATGATACTTCTCGCAGGCAGATTTAAAATCATCAATGATTTCGGTGGTCAGCGGCGCGGCACGCCACTGGCGCTGATTTTTGGTGAACAGGGCGAATGCGGTCGCTTCGATTTCTGCGGCTCGAATAGCGGCGTTAGCCAGACCGCCAGCGGCGCTTACGTGCGCTCCGATATATTTCATAAATTTAACCCGCCATACTCAAATACAAAAAGGGAGAGTATAGCGGGTTAATAGAGGTGAGTCGTGATCGTTTATGCCATCAGCGCGTGGATAGCGACGTTAATCGCACCACCACCCACAATCAGCCAGACAAACAGCAGCAGGGCCATCAGTAACGGTTTGGCACCGGCTTTTTTCAGCGCGCTAACGTGCGTGGTCAACCCCAGGGCCGCCATCGCCATTGCCAGCAAAATGGTGTCCAGCGTTACCAGCATGTTCACTACTGACTGTGGCAGCAGGTGGAACGAGTTAAAAATTGCGACCACAATGAACAGGATGGCAAACCATGGAATGGTTATTTTGCTCTTCTCACCGCCCGTGGCCGGAGACAGTTGTTTAACGCGTGCGGCCAGGAGGATAAGGAACGGTGCTAGCATCATGACGCGCAGCATTTTGGCAATAACCGCGGCGTTTTCCGCATCCGGGCTAATGGCGTGCCCGGCAGCCACAACCTGTGCAACTTCATGCATGGTGGAGCCAATGTAAATGCCGTAGGTTTCTGGGCTAAACCAGTGTGAAAGCAACGGATACATCGCCGGATACAGGAAGATAGCGATAGTACCGAAGATAACCACGGTGGCGACAGCGACGGTCACTTTACTGGCTTCTGCTTTCACCACTGGTTCGGTTGCCAGCACGGCGGCGGCACCACAAATGCTGCTACCCGCGCCAATCAGCCAGCTGGTGTGACGGTCCAGACCAAATACTTTCTGCCCCAGGAAACAGGCAATCATAAAGGTGCTGCTTAGCGTTAATACATCAATCACGATACCGCTGACGCCGACGTCAGCAATTTGCGCGAAGGTGAGGCGGAAACCGTAGAGGATAATCCCCAGACGTAATAAATGTTGTTTCGCGAAAAGCACGCCGCCGTCACAGCTTTTCCAGATGTGCGGATAGACGGTGTTGCCGAGAATCATCCCCAATAAGATGGCTAAGGTGAGGGCGCTGAATCCGGCACCTGCGACGGCGGGAATGGATCCTCCCCATAAGGCGACCCCAGTGATAACTGCACTCAGGGCAAGCCCCGGAATAAAATGCCACGCTGTACGACGATGAGTCTGTAAGGTGAGTTCTGTCATATCCTTCTCCTTTATCTGGGTAAAAGAGTAAGGCGAAGTGGTTTAAAAATAAAATTGATTATATATTTATAATTAATCTATATAAGTGGTATACCCGTCATACTTCAAGTTGCATGTGCGTTGGCTGCGCTCGTTCACCCCAGTCACGTACTTAAGTACGCTCCGGGGGATGCTCTCTCTTGCCGCCTTCCTGCAACTCGAATTATTTAGGGTATAAGTAACGGCTATCCGGTGGAAAACGACTATGCATATCACCCTGCGACAACTTGAAGTGTTTGCTGAGGTACTAAAAAGCGGCTCAACGACCCAGGCATCTGTCATGCTGGCATTGTCGCAGTCGGCGGTGAGTGCGGCGCTTACCGATCTGGAAGGGCAACTTGGCGTGCAACTGTTTGACCGTGTCGGCAAACGGCTGGTGGTTAACGAACACGGACGCTTGCTTTATCCGCGCGCGCTGGCGTTACTTGAGCAAACCACCGAAATCGAACAGCTTTTTCGCAAAGATAATGGCGCCATTCGGGTCTATGCCAGTAGCACCATCGGTAATTATATTCTGCCCGCCATGATCGCCCGTTATCGCCAGGACTTTCCCGATTTACCGCTGGAGCTTAGCGTGGGCAACAGCCAGGACGTGATCAATGCGGTGCTGGATTTTCGGGTAGACATCGGGCTGATTGAAGGGCCGTGTCACAGTACGGAAATCATCTCTGAACCGTGGCTGGAGGACGAACTGGTGGTGTTTGCCGCACCGTCGTCACCGCTCACAAAGGGGCCCGTTACGCTGGAGCAGCTGGCTGCTTCGCCGTGGATCCTGCGTGAGCGAGGATCGGGTACGCGTGAACTGGTGGATTACCTGCTGTTGTCTCATCTGCCAAGATTTCAGATGGCGATGGAGTTGGGGAACTCCGAGGCCATTAAGCATGCGGTGCGCCATGGTCTCGGGATCAGCTGTTTGTCGCGTCGGGTCATTGCGGAGCAGTTACAGGCAGGGACGCTGAGCGAAGTTACCGTGCCACTGCCGCGTTTAGTGCGCACTCTCTGGCGCGTTCATCACCGGCAAAAACATATCTCCAATGCCATTACGCGTTTTTTATATTACAGCGACCAGGTTGAGTAGGGCGAATAGCGCGCTAACTCTCGTCAGGCCACCCTATCCATAATGGCTGTTACGTCTTAACCGCCTTGTGCCGCCCGTTTTCTGCTTTACTTATAATCCGCGGCCAGTCATGAAGGTCTCTTATAACAGCGCATTTGTGCCGGAAGAATGCCATTTCGTCTGCTACAATCGCGCCTCATTTTTTGGATGGATAGCATTTTCACATGGTTTCCGAAACTAAAACCACAGAAGCGCCCACGCTACGTCGTGAACTGAAGGCGCGTCACCTGACGATGATTGCCATTGGAGGCTCCATCGGTACAGGTCTTTTCGTTGCATCTGGTGCAACTATTTCTGCGGCGGGTCCTGGCGGCGCGTTGTTCTCTTATATCCTGATCGGTCTGATGGTGTACTTCCTAATGACCAGCCTCGGTGAACTGGCTGCCTATATGCCGGTTTCCGGCTCGTTCTCCACTTACGGTCAAAACTACGTAGAAGAAGGCTTTGGCTTCGCGCTGGGCTGGAACTACTGGTACAACTGGGCGGTAACGATTGCCGTTGACCTGGTGGCCGCACAGCTGGTGATGAGCTGGTGGTTCCCGGACACGCCGGGCTGGATCTGGAGCGCACTGTTCCTCGGCGTTATCTTCCTGCTGAACTACATTTCCGTTCGCGGATTTGGTGAAGCGGAATACTGGTTCTCGCTGATCAAAGTTACCACTGTAATTATCTTCATCGTGGTTGGCGTGATGATGATTTTCGGTATCTTCAAAGGCACTCAGCCGGTGGGCTGGAGCAACTGGACGACCGGTGATGCTCCGTTTGCCGGGGGTTTTGCCGCTATGATTGGCGTGGCGATGATCGTCGGCTTCTCCTTCCAGGGAACAGAGCTGATCGGTATCGCGGCAGGCGAATCTGAAGATCCTGAAAAGAACATTCCACGTGCGGTGCGTCAGGTGTTTTGGCGAATCCTGCTGTTCTATGTGTTCGCGATTTTGATTATCAGCCTGATTATCCCGTACACCGATCCGAGCCTGCTGCGCAACGATGTGAAAGACATCAGCGTTAGCCCGTTCACGTTGGTATTCCAGCATGCGGGTCTGCTGTCAGCCGCAGCAGTAATGAACGCGGTTATCCTGACGGCGGTACTGTCAGCGGGTAACTCCGGGATGTATGCCTCCACGCGTATGCTTTACACCCTGGCATGCGACGGTAAAGCGCCGCGTATTTTCGGCAAACTGTCTCGTGGCGGTGTTCCGCGTAACGCGCTGTATGCGACGACTGTGGTGGCGGGGCTGTGTTTCCTGACCTCGATGTTTGGTAACCAGACCGTGTACCTCTGGCTGCTGAACACCTCCGGGATGACGGGCTTTATCGCCTGGCTGGGGATCGCGATTAGCCACTATCGTTTCCGTCGCGGTTATGTACTGCAGGGGCACGATGTGAAGGATCTGCCGTACCGTTCTGGCTTCTTCCCACTGGGTCCGATCTTCGCCTTTGTGCTGTGCCTGATTATCACTCTGGGCCAGAACTACGAAGCGTTCCTGAAAGATAGCATTGACTGGGGCGGCGTGATGGCAACCTATATCGGTATCCCGCTGTTCCTGATTATCTGGTTTGGCTATAAGCTGGCGAAAGGAACTCATTTTGTTCGCTACAGCGAAATGAAATTCCCGGATCGCGTGAAGAAATAACAGTATAAAAAGCATAACAAAAACCCCGGCATGATGAGTGCCGGGGTTTTTTTATTGCGCCAGACTTAGAAGCTGTAAGTCAGGCCAACCGTGTAACGACGACCATCGAGAACAGTGTCGTAGGTATCGTAATCGATTTGCTTATCCAGCACGTTATACACGCCAGCGGTCATCAGCAGATCTTTGTTTGCATAATAGCGCAAACCAACATCGACCTGAGTATAGGACGGGGTGCCCTGCGCCATGGAAGTACGGCTCAGGTATTCAGACGTTTTCCCGCGCAGATTCAGACGGCTCCAGAAACCGAGATCCTGCGTGGCCTGCCAGTCCAGCGTGGTGTTGAACATATGCTTTGGCATTTTGTTCAATGGCTGACCGGAGAACTGACCGCTTTTCTGTTCAGATTCCGTGTAAGTGTAATTCGCCGTCCAGTTGATGTCGGAAGTCATCTTCCAGCCGAAAGTGGATTCTACGCCGCGCATATTGGCTTTATCGACGTTAAAGCGATCGCTGACGAAGTCATAGTGGGTATTGCCGATGGTACAGGCCGGATCGGAGCTGCTGTTACAGCGGCGCACTTCGGTGATTTTGTCTTTGAAGTCAGTATTGAACAGCGTGACGCCCGCGTTGAGATCGTTGCCGTTATCCCACAGTAAACCGATCTCTTCGCTGAGGCTTTTCTCCGGCTTCAGGTCCGGGTTGCCGACAATGATTCCGTTCAGTCTACCGCCGCCGGTGACCTGTCCCCAACTGGCAGACGACTGGCGCAGATCCGGTGCGCGATAGCCCGCTGAAACGCCGCCTTTTAAGGTCCATTGATCGCTCAGATGCCATACGCCATAACCGCGCGGCGTCCAGTTGTCGCCGTAGTTTTCATCTTTATCCATACGCAGACCGCCAGTCAGCGTGAAGGTATCGGTAACGGCCCACTCATCTTCAGCAAACAGCGCCCAGCTCCAGCGGGTCAGTTTGTTCAGTCCATCAGCAGCTTGCAGCTGGTTGCCGTTATCACTCAGTTTTTCGTAACGGTATTGCCCGCCCAACGTCAGGGTGTGCGCCCCAAGGAAGACCTGGTTCTGGTTATTGAAAATCGTGTTGTAGGACTTCATCTGGCGACCTGGGTTTTCGGTCTCTTCCTGCTGGACATAGCTGGTGGAGTTGAAGTCGTCGTAATAACCGCTGTGGGTTAGTGAATACGTTGTGTGCACATACTTGTTTTCGCTTTTACTGTTGGGCTTGCAGCTTCCGTTGCGGCAGCTTTCCTCGGCCATGGATTTGCCTGGCGTGCTATCGCGATCCTGCAGTTCACGTGCGTAATCGAAGTCGATGTCATTTTTATCATCTGGCGTAAAGTTCAGGGTTAAGCCCCCGTTACGCATACGCTGTTCATTGTAGCCATTGAGGATTTTGTCCTCCGCCCGATGAGAGAATAATCCGGTCACTTTTGCGCCGAGTAATCCGTCAATCAGTGGCCCAGACGCATAGGCGTTGGTCTGATAAATATCGCCGGAGTCTCTGTCTTCCTGGAAAGTGGCATCGCCGTGCAGAGAGCCGGTCCAGGCTTTGGTATTCGACACTTTCTTGGTGATGACGTTGATGACGCCGCCCATCGCATCGGAGCCGTACAGAGATGACATTGGGCCACGGATTACCTCGATACGCTCGATGGATTCCAGCGGCGGCAGCCAACCTTGCTCAATACCTGAGTTGTCGCTGTTAGGACGTGTGCCGCGTGTGCTGATGCGTTTACCGTTGACCAGGAAGAGCGTGTATTGCGAAGCCATACCACGAATACTGATATCGCTGCTGCTACCCCCGCCGGTGACGACGACGCCAGGGACATCTTTTAGCGCATCGGTAACATCGCGATAGGCTTTGTCCTCAATCTGCTGCTTGGTAATAACAGATATCGAAGCGGGAGCGTCCTGAATTTTCTGTTCGAAGCCGGTGGCGGTAACCACCACGGTGTCTTGTTCAGCGGCATGCCCGAGTGATGGGAGACTGGCGACGCATACTGCGGCAGCTACAGCCTTAACGTGAGGTATAGTCATTTGTATCATTCCATTTAAATGAATTTACCCGGCATACTTCAAGTTGCAGATGCGTGGCTACGCGCGTTCATACAACTCGAATTATTTAGGGTAACGATCAGCGCGTCATGTGAAAGGCCATGACAATTGTATGTATTTGTCTTTTAAGGACTCTTTTCAGTAAAGAAGCGAATGGATTGTACAAAAGTATGAATGTTTGTAAACACAAATGATAATCGAAATCATTTGTGTTTGATCTTGTTTTGAGGGTAATGCTTTTTAAATCAATAGGATAGTGGAGAAAGAAAAAAGGAGAAAAAGTGAAGGAATGATGGAGAAATGAAGAGGGCTGGCGCCCTCACTCAGGCGTTACTTCAACAAATACTGGGCGTGGAAGCGCAGGTGATCCTCAATAAACGACGCAATAAAGTAATAGCTATGGTCGTAACCTGGCTGGATGCGTAGCGTCATTGGCCATGCGGTTTGACGGGCCGTTTCGGCTAGTACCGCGGGTTGCAGCTGATCGGCGAGAAACTGATCGCTGTCTCCTTGATCAATAAGCGTCGGAATCGCGTCTGCGGGCTTGCTGGCCAACATTAACTCGCAGCTGTCCCACTCGGCCCACTGTGATTTATCTTCACCCAGATACGCGCTAAAAGCCTTCTCCCCCCACGGAACGCGGCAAGGATTTACGATCGGTGCAAAGGCGGAAATGCTGGTGTATTTCCCGGGATTTTTCAGCGCCATAATCAATGCGCCGTGACCGCCCATGGAGTGTCCACTGATGGCGCAGCGATCGCTGACGTTAAACTGCGATTGAATCAGTGCCGGCAGCTCATCACGCAGATAGTCATACATGCGAAAATGCGTTGCCCATGGCTGTTGGGTGGCATTGAGGTAAAATGCCGCCCCCTGGCCTAAATCGTAGCCATCATCATTGGCAACCTGCTCGCCGCGCGGACTGGTGTCCGGCATCACCAGTACAATGCCCAGCTCAGCCGCGATGCGTTGTGCGCCGGCTTTAGTCGTGAAGTTTTCATCATTGCATGTCAGACCCGACAGCCAGTACAGCACCGGAGGTGGGGTGTTATCGCGCGGGGGAGGAAGAAAAATACTGAAGGTCATGGTGCAATTTAACGTGGCGGAGTCGTGACGCCAGCGTTGCTGCCAGCCTTCAAAACAGCGGTGCTCTTCAAGCATTTCCATGCGGGGCTCCTTGTTGTGTTGAACCTGAATATGTTTGCGAACTCACCATAATACAGATTATTCATGGCACTGTGAGCAACTTTCACTTCCGCATTGAGCAAACATACTTCATCATCTATATAACTTTACATTAACACTCGACGTCGCCGGGTAGAACGACAAGTGAAATCAGCTACGCTGAAAGGCTGTGCCAATTTCAATAATTATCGCGGTGAATACTGGATTATGTGCGCCGCCTCACGCACAATGTTCTGGCTGTGACACAGCCTAAAAACTTTGCCCCATGCAGGGCAGAGGCGCCCCACCTGCAGGAGAAGAAAAAATGTCATCACTCAGTAAAGAAGCGGCCCTGGTTCATGAAGCGCTGGTCGCGCGTGGTCTTGAAACGCCACTACGCCCGCCCGTGCAAGAGATGGATAACGAAACGCGCAAACGTCTTATCTCGGGCCATATGACCGAGATTATGCAGTTGCTCAATCTCGATTTGAGCGATGACAGTTTGATGGAAACTCCGCATCGCATTGCGAAAATGTATGTCGATGAGATTTTCTCCGGCCTCGACTACGCCAACTTCCCGAAAATTACCGTCATTGAAAACAAAATGAAGGTGGACGAGATGGTCACGGTTCGCGATATCACGCTGACCAGCACCTGCGAACACCACTTTGTTACTATCGATGGCAAAGCGACGGTGGCGTATATCCCAAAAGATTCGGTCATTGGTCTGTCGAAGATTAACCGCATTGTGCAGTTTTTCGCACAGCGTCCGCAGGTTCAGGAACGTCTCACCCAGCAAATTCTCACCGCGCTGCAAACGCTGCTCGGGACGAATAATGTGGCGGTGTCGATTGATGCGGTACATTACTGTGTGAAGGCGCGTGGCATTCGCGATGCGACCAGTGCGACCACGACCACTTCTCTTGGCGGATTGTTTAAGTCCAGCCAGAACACGCGTCAGGAATTCCTGCGCGCAGTACGTCATCACAACTGATTAGGGCAGGGACCATGGAGCGTAATGTCACGCTGGATTTTATTCGTGGCGTCGCCATTCTTGGTATCCTGCTTCTCAATATTAGCGCCTTTGGCTTGCCAAAGGCGGCATACCTCAATCCCGCGTGGTATGGCAACATCACCTTATCCGACGCCTGGACCTGGGCGCTGCTCGATCTCTTTGCGCAGGTAAAATTCCTCACGCTGTTTGCGCTGCTGTTCGGTGCCGGTCTGCAAATGCTGCTCCCGCGCGGTAAACGCTGGATCCAGTCGCGGCTTACGCTGCTGGTTCTATTGGGTTTTATTCACGGTTTACTCTTCTGGGATGGCGATATCCTGCTGGCATATGGCTTAATCGGCCTGATTTGTTGGCGGTTGATCCGTGATGCGCCGTCGGTGAAAAGCTTATTTAACACCGGCGTACTGCTTTATCTGGTGGGCGTTGGCGTATTGCTGCTGCTTGGGGTAATCTCCGGGAGTGAGACCAGTCGTGCCTGGACGCCGGATGCCTCAGCGTTGCTGTATGAAAAATACTGGAAAATAAACGGTGGAATGGAAGCCGTCAGCAATCGCGTGGATATGATGTCCAATAGCTTGCTGGCGCTGGGCGCACAGTACGGCTGGCAACTGGCGGGGATGATGCTGCTCGGCGCGGCATTGATGCGCAGCGGTTGGTTAAAAGGGCAGTACAGCTTACAGCATTACCGACGCACCGGTGTATTGCTGGTCATTCTCGGGATGGCGATTAACCTGCCTGCTATCGTCGCTCAGTGGCATCTGGACTGGGCATATCGCTGGTGTGCCTTCTTGCTACAAGCCCCGCGAGAGCTGGGCGCGCCGTTGCAAACCATTGGTTACGCCGCGCTGATGTTCGGCTTCTGGCCGCAGCTTAGCCGCTTAAAATGGGTCATTGCCATCGCCTGTGTGGGGCGCATGGCATTAACTAACTATCTGTTACAAACCTTAATCTGCACCACGCTGTTTTACCAGGTCGGCTTATTTATGAAATTTGACCGACTGGAGCTGCTGTATTTCGTCATTCCGGTTTGGGCCGTTAACCTACTTTTCTCCGTCATATGGCTACGTTTTTACCGCCAGGGTCCGGTGGAATGGCTGTGGCGTCAATTAACCCTGCGTGCTGCGGGGACATCATTGCCGCGTACATCCAGATAACGATCTGGATCACATTCATTAACAAAACGGATGTAAGCGCTTTCATTCCTGTGACATCTCTCACGCAGTGCGTTTCATTGTGCTGACAAAATACCCAGCCTGGGGTGTCTGCGGGCAACCGCAATCTAAAACAGGGCAGTGAATATGATCACCATACGTGATGTGGCACGACAGTCTGGCGTTTCTGTAGCGACCGTTTCCCGCGTACTGAACAACAGTGCGCTGGTGAGTCCCGATACGCGTGAAGCGGTAATGAAGGCAGTTACTCTGCTGGGCTATCGACCTAATGCCAACGCGCAAGCGCTGGCGACGCAGGTGAGCGACACGATTGGTGTTGTGGTCATGGATGTATCAGACGCCTTTTTTGGCGCGCTGGTAAAAGCCGTGGATATGGTTGCCCAGCAGCATCAGAAGTATGTCCTGATTGGCAACAGCTACCATGAGGCTGAAAAAGAACGTCATGCCATTGAGGTGTTGATTCGTCAGCGCTGTAACGCACTGATTGTACACTCTAAAGCACTGAGCGATCGGGAACTCGCCGAGTTTATGGATCAGATCCCCGGCATGGTGCTGATCAACCGTCTGGTGCCGGGTTACGCTCACCGCTGCGTCTGCCTGGATAACATCAGCGGTGCCAAAATGGCGACCCGAATGCTGCTGAATAATGGTCATCAACGCATCGGTTATCTGGCGTCAAGCCATCGCATTGAAGATGATACCATGCGCAAAGAAGGGTGGTTAACAGCCCTGAAAGAGCAGGGGATTGTTGCGGCAGAAAGTTGGGTCGGCACCGGTTCGCCCGATATGCAGGGCGGAGAGTCTGCGATGGTAGAACTGCTGGGACGTAACTTACAACTGACGGCGGTTTTCGCCTATAACGACAATATGGCTGCCGGCGCGCTGACCGCGCTAAAAGACAACGGCATCGCTATTCCATTACACCTTTCTATCATTGGCTTTGATGATATTCCTATCGCGCGTTACACCGATCCGCAACTGACCACCGTACGCTATCCCATTGCCTCCATGGCAAAAATGGCGACAGAGCTTGCGCTACAGGGGGCTGCAGGCACGTTAGACCCGGAGGCGACGCATTGCTTTATGCCGACGCTGGTGCGTCGCCATTCTGTGGCGCTTCGGCAGAATGCGGCACCGATCACTAACTCATAACGTTGCGCGATGTAACCGCTTTCAATATGTGAGTAAATTCACAGTATATTAACAATGCGATAGCTATGATGACACTGTTTGTTGCGCTGTAACTACTATGTAACGGTGAATAATCACTTTCACCGAGGTATAGGTGCCTTAAACAAAAATTAAAGCCTGTTTTTGGAGCGTTGCCAGACACGGAAGAAATATTTTTTAAAAGTGAGCTTCGGCGTTCAGTAACACTTCAGTAACGTTCTGCCTGCCGAGCATTTATCTCAAGTACTACCCTGCATAATAAAACCGGAGATACCATGAATAAGAAGGTGTTGACCCTGTCTGCTGTAATGGCAAGCATGTTATTCGGCGCGGCTGCACACGCTGCTGATACCCGCATTGGTGTGACTATCTATAAGTATGACGATAACTTTATGTCTGTAGTACGTAAGGCTATTGAAAAAGATGCCAAAGCGGCGCCAGATGTACAGCTGCTGATGAATGACTCGCAGAACGACCAGTCCAAACAAAACGACCAGATCGACGTGCTGCTGGCAAAAGGCGTTAAGGCACTGGCGATTAACCTGGTTGACCCGGCAGCGGCAGGCACGGTCATTGAAAAGGCACGCGGGCAGAACGTACCGATCGTGTTCTTTAACAAAGAACCTTCTCGTAAGGCGCTGGACAGCTATGACAAAGCGTTTTACGTCGGTACCGACTCTAAAGAGTCCGGTATTATTCAGGGGGATTTGATCGCCAAACACTGGGCAGCGAACCCGAACTGGGACCTGAACAAAGACGGCAAAATTCAGTTTGTTCTGCTGAAAGGCGAACCGGGACACCCGGACGCTGAAGCACGTACCACTTACGTGATTAAAGAGCTGAACGATAAAGGCATTAAAACTGAGCAACTGCAGTTAGATACTGCAATGTGGGATACCGCTCAGGCAAAAGATAAAATGGATGCGTGGATGTCCGGTCCGAACGCCAACAAAATCGAAGTGGTTATCGCAAACAACGATGCGATGGCAATGGGCGCAGTTGAAGCGCTGAAAGCGCACAACAAAACCAGCGTACCGGTATTTGGTGTGGATGCGCTGCCTGAAGCGCTGGCTCTGGTGAAATCTGGCGCAATGGCTGGTACCGTGCTGAACGACGCCAACAACCAGGCGAAAGCCACCTTCGATCTGGCGAAAAACCTGGCTGACGGTAAAGGTGCGGCAGATGGCACTAACTGGAAAATTGAGAACAAAATTGTTCGCGTTCCGTACGTAGGTGTCGATAAAGATAATCTGGCAGAGTTTACCAATAAGTAAATACTCCGTCTTTGGGCGCAATGTCATTGCGCCCTTAATAACGCACTCTGCAAGGCCAACAAGGTATAATTATGGTCAGCACACATACTCAGTCGTCAGGCGAATACTTGTTGGAAATGACCGGCATCAACAAGTCCTTCCCCGGCGTTAAGGCTCTTGATAATGTCAATTTAAAAGTCCGCCCACATTCCATTCATGCCTTAATGGGGGAGAATGGCGCGGGGAAATCAACATTATTGAAATGTCTTTTCGGTATCTATCAAAAAGATTCCGGTAGTATTTTATTTCAGGGTAAAGAAATCGATTTTCATTCTGCTAAAGAAGCGCTTGAAAATGGTATTTCGATGGTACACCAGGAATTAAACCTGGTATTACAACGTTCTGTGATGGATAACATGTGGCTGGGACGCTATCCCACCAAAGGCATGTTTGTCGATCAGGACAAAATGTACCGCGATACCAAAGCGATATTTGATGAGCTGGATATTGATATCGATCCGCGTGCGCGTGTTGGTACATTATCCGTTTCTCAAATGCAGATGATTGAAATTGCGAAAGCGTTCTCCTATGACGCAAAAATCGTCATCATGGATGAGCCAACGTCATCGTTAACCGAGAAAGAAGTTAATCATCTGTTTACCATTATCCGTAAGCTGAAAGAGCGTGGATGCGGTATTGTTTATATTTCTCACAAGATGGAAGAAATCTTCCAGCTATGCGATGAAATTACCGTGCTGCGCGATGGCCAGTGGATTGCGACCCAGCCGCTGGAAGGGCTGGATATGGATAAGATCATCTCCATGATGGTCGGCCGTTCACTGAACCAACGTTTTCCGGATAAAGAAAACAAACCCGGTGAAGTCATTCTGCAAGTACGTAACCTGACCTCGCTGCGTCAGCCGTCGATTCGGGATATCTCGTTTGATTTGCACAAAGGGGAAATTCTCGGGATTGCCGGGCTGGTCGGCGCAAAACGTACTGATATCGTTGAAACGCTTTTTGGTATTCGTGAGAAATCATCGGGTACGATTACGCTACACGGCAAAAAGATTAATAACCACAGCGCAAATGAGGCCATTAATCATGGTTTTGCGCTGGTCACGGAAGAGCGCCGCTCAACCGGTATTTACGCGTATCTGGATATTGGTTTTAACTCGTTAATCTCCAATATCCAAAACTATAAAAACAAAGTCGGTCTGCTGGATAATTCCCGCATGAAGAGTGATACCCAGTGGGTAATTGACTCAATGAGGGTGAAAACGCCGGGCCATCGTACACAAATCGGTTCACTGTCCGGTGGTAATCAGCAAAAGGTGGTTATTGGTCGCTGGTTATTAACGCAGCCAGAAATCCTGATGTTAGATGAACCCACGCGTGGTATCGATGTTGGCGCGAAATTTGAAATTTATCAGCTGATTGCCGAACTCGCGAAAAAGGATAAGGGGATTATTATTATTTCCTCTGAAATGCCGGAGCTGCTAGGAATTACCGATCGTATTCTGGTGATGAGCAATGGTCTCGTTGCTGGAATTGTTGACACTAAAACAACAACGCAAAACGAAATCCTCCGTCTTGCGTCTTTGCACCTTTAAGATTAGGGGCTCCTCATGAGTGCGTTAAATAAGAAAAGTTTTCTTACTTATCTGAAAGAAGGCGGAATTTACGTTGTTCTTTTGGTTTTACTGGCGATTATTATTTTCCAGGATCCCACTTTCTTAAGCTTACTGAACCTGAGTAATATTCTGACGCAATCCTCGGTGCGTATTATTATCGCATTGGGTGTGGCCGGGCTGATTGTTACCCAAGGGACAGACCTGTCGGCGGGACGTCAGGTTGGCCTGGCGGCAGTCGTGGCGGCAACCTTGCTACAGTCGATGGAGAACGCCAACAAGGTGTTCCCGGAAATGGCTACAATGCCAATCATCGTAGTCGTGCTGATTGTTTGCGTGATTGGCGCCATTATCGGTCTGGTGAACGGTATTATCATTGCTTATCTGAATGTGACGCCGTTTATTACCACCCTGGGTACGATGATCATCGTTTACGGGATCAACTCCCTGTACTACGACTTTGTCGGCGCATCGCCAATTTCTGGCTTTGACAGCGGATTCTCCACCTTCGCGCAGGGCTTTATTGCGCTGGGTAGTTTCCGCCTCTCCTACATCACCTTCTATGCGCTGATTGCGGTGGCGTTTGTCTGGGTGCTGTGGAACAAGACCCGCTTCGGTAAAAACATTTTCGCCATCGGCGGAAACCCAGAAGCCGCGAAAGTGTCCGGGGTCAACGTTGCGCTGAACCTGCTGATCATCTATGCGTTGTCTGGCGTGTTTTATGCCTTCGGTGGTTTGCTCGAAGCCGGGCGTATCGGCTCGGCGACTAACAACCTCGGCTTTATGTATGAGCTGGATGCGATTGCGGCGTGCGTGGTTGGCGGCGTGTCGTTCAGCGGCGGGGTAGGGACCGTGTTTGGCGTGGTGACCGGTGTGATTATCTTCACCGTCATCAACTACGGTCTGACCTACATTGGCGTGAACCCTTACTGGCAGTACATTATCAAGGGCGGCATTATCATCTTCGCGGTCGCGCTGGACTCACTGAAGTACGCGCGTAAGAAGTAATCGTATAACGCAAAAAGCCCGGTGCAGCGTAATCTGTACCGGGCTTTTTTGTCAGCGTTACAACGTTAACGCATGCTCTTTCTCACCGGATTTAAATTTCACCTCACCCAGCTCAA
Organism: Citrobacter sp. RHBSTW-00986; assembly: GCF_013783065.1. NCBI lineage: Bacteria > Pseudomonadati > Pseudomonadota > Gammaproteobacteria > Enterobacterales > Enterobacteriaceae > Citrobacter > Citrobacter sp. RHBSTW-00986. The sequence continues at coordinate 1,769,414 of NZ_CP056200.1, forward strand.
TACAGGCTACCGGGCAAACGTGCCCACACAACAGGCATCCCACACATTTTTCTGTGTTGCAATGCGGTGTGCGGGTTTCCTCATTCCATTCCATCGCCTGATGTCCGCCGTCATAACAGGAGATGTAGCAGCGGCCACAGCCAACGCATTTATCAAGATGAATGTTCGGGTAGACGATGTAGCTACGGTCAAGATCCTCCGCGGGGATGATATTGGCATTGGCAAGACCAACCATCTCCTCCAGTGAGTCAAACCCTTGATCGGCGAGGTAATGTGACAGCCCGCTGGTCATGTCCTCCACAATCCGGTAGCCATACTGCATGATCCCGGTGGTCACCTGCAGCGTGGCCGCGCCTAACAGTAAAAACTCGGCGGCATCTTCCCAGGTCTCAATTCCCCCGATGCCGCTAATCGGGAAATCGCGCAGTTCAGGGTGCATGCGCAGTTGTTGGATAAATCGCAAAGCAATAGGTTTAACGGCCTTGCCGGAGTAGCCGGAAATACTGGATTTACCGTTGACGATCGGCATCCCGATTTTTCGGTTCAGATCGATATTCGTGATGGATTTAACCGTATTGATTGTCGCGATACCGTCGGCACCTCCGTGTTTTGCTGCCAGAGCCACCTCACACATATCACCAATGTTCGGTGTCATTTTCGCCAGCATCGGCAGGGACGAGCCGCGTTTAACGGCCCGACAATACTTTTCAACCAGCTCAGGGCTTTGCCCGACATCGCTACCCATGGCATGTGAGGTCATTTGCGGGCACGAGAAGTTACACTCGATCATGTCGGCACCCGCGTCTTCAACCAGGCGGGCCAGTTCCTGCCATTGCTGCTCATTTTCCCCCATAATCGACGCAATCAGGACTTTGTCCGGGTAGTCCTGTTTCAGTCGACGAATTGCGGCCAGATTCTCCTCCAGCGGATGCTCGGCAATTTGTTCCATATTTTTGAAGCCAATAAAGCCGGTATCTTCTTTGGTGAGATGGTCAAAGCGTGGGGAGACTTCATTAGCAATAAAGAACCCGATCGTTTTAAAAACAATGCCACCCCAGCCGCTATCATAGGCTTTGGCGCACATTTCATAACAGTTGCCCACCGGAGAGGAAGAGAGGCAGAACGGGTTGGGGAATTTGACGCCGCAAAAAGTAATAGAAAGATCTTTCGTTAACATGAGCAAGCTCCCTCTAAATAGTGATGAATGGCCTGAGCGGCTTCTTTTCCCGTTTTCACGGCGTAAACAACGGTTTTATCGCCTTTAACAATATCGCCTGCAGCAAACAGAGCCGGATCGGCGGTTTGATAATTGTGCGTATCGATAAGATTGCGCTGTGGTTTTAACGCGGCGAAATTATCAAGCTGAGCATGTTGGCCGACGGCGAGAATAATCTGTTCGGCTTCAAGCGTGAGTTCTCCTGGCAGGCGTACGTGCTTAAAGGTGACTCGATTTCCGCTAACCGCCACGGGCGTGAAGCCGTCAATTATCGACACCCCTAAAGCCTGTGTGCTGCTGAATTCTTTGTCGCTGGCCGGGAAGTCGGCGAGTTCTTCACGCGCGACACAGGTGACTGACGGGCAGCCCAGCAGCTTCAACGTACTGGCGACATCCATCGCCACGTCGCCACCGCCGATGATTAATGCACTTTGTGCGACGGTAATATCGCCGTTGGATTGCCGGGCTCGTTGCAGAAAATCGACGGCGATTTCGACGTGATTCGCCCTCTCAAACAGAGGTAATGTTGAACCGTAAGACATCCCAACGGTAACCAGTACGGCGCGGTATTCTGCTTTGAGTTGCTCAACGGAAAGGGCATTGCCGACTTCACAATTGCACTTGATGGTCACGCCCATTTCAACGATACGGGCAATTTCAAGATCCAAAACTGCTTGCGGCAGACGAAACTCAGGAATGCCATAACGCAACCAGCCACCTGGCTGGGCCTGTTTTTCGAAGATTGTGACATCATAACCAAGATTACTTAGCGTTACGCTGGCCTGTAACCCTGCCGGACCCGCCCCGATGATAGCTACCTTGCCAAGCGTTTTTGTTGCCGGCTGATAGATTTTCATTGCGGTCTGCTGTTCAAAATCGGTAATAAAGCGTTGCAGACGTGCAATATCGATAGGTTTATCAATTCCTGAGCGCGTACATCCGCGCTGGCATAATTTTTCGGTTGGGCAAACCCGGGCGCACACCGCACCGAGCGCATTATTTTCGCGGATAGTTTCGGCAGCGCCTTTAAAATTACGAAAATAAATAGAGCGAATAAATTTCCCTGGGTCTGTTTGCGCCGGGCAATCATGACTACAGGGGGCGTCGTGACATAATAAACAGCGAGAAGCCTCTTTTATTGCTAATAATGGGGTAAAAGCAGGCGTGAGCTCATCCAGATAATTTTGTTGTGGCATATTTTCTTCCTTAATGCTTGAGTAAATTAAGGCAAACCGTTAATAACAAAATATAAAAAGTGAAGGCTATTCTTAAGGCTAAGCACTGCAGGAAGAGTATTCTGTGAAAGGATTCACAAATAGAAGATAGTCTGAGGGAAATGCTGGTGGGCAGCATTAATCCCTTACATTGAAATGGTAACTATTATCAAAATATTAGCTATTCTCAAATGCTAATATAAAGGAAAATTCTTTAGCGATAAAAGACTAAGTAAATAACCATCCCGAAGGATAAACATCCGCACCCGGCATAAACCAGCACATAAGACCAAAATTTCAGGGGCTCTTGATTGCGATAAGCGTAAACCGGTTCGCGCGCATTCTTTTTAATTTTATCTACGGCCCCAGAGCGCCAGCCTTTCCATGCTTCGCGAAAACAAAATACGGGAATGAGCAGAAAGGCCAACACGACGAAAAGGGTTTGTACATCCATGCTTATTTTCCTTGTTTCTTTTGTAATTCGAGTAGTTGTTCAGGCGTGACCGCCGGATATCCCTGTGCATCGTCCGGTACCTGATGCATGGTAGGGATGGGCACCAGCGGGCCTAAAAAGCGGGGTTCACGTTTGAAAATATAGAGATCGGCCAGTGCGCCAAAGCGGGCGCCAAATTCACGTACCCGCACGGTGAGCATATCTTTTGGTGAGGGCACCGCATAGCACTGGGCCTGGATGCCCATATGCAGCGCAATAAACAAGGCGCGCTCACAGTGGAATCGCTGAGTAATAATGATGAAATCGTTGGTATCGAACACCTTGCGGGTTCGTACAATCGAATCGAGCGTCCGGAACCCGGCGTAATCAAGCACGATGTCAGCGGGATCGACACCTGCGGCAATCAGATCTTTACGCATCGTCATGGGTTCGTTGTAGCTTTGCTGCGCGTTGTCGCCGCTCAGCAGCAGATAGTTTACCTTTCCACTGTTATAGGCGTTCAATGCGCCCTGAATGCGGTAGCGGTAATACTGGTTGATGACGCCGGTGCGATAGTATTTCGCCGTGCCCAAGACCACACCGACCTGGCGATAGGGTAAATCCTGCAATTCGTCGTAGATGTAGGGAGCCGTCTTCCAGCTCATCCACCTGTCGAGCCCAAGCACAGTCAAAAGCAGCAAGCCTACCAGGACTAACAGGCTGTAAAACACGCGCTTTAACATGCAGAAAACTCGTTATTTGGATGGAATTTCAATCAGGCTACTGTACCGGAAGACGTAGCGCAAGAAACAGCAATCTGATTGAGGGGATTTTCAGCAAAACGGCCCTGTTGGATGGTAGCAACAGCAAATCTGGCCGACAACCTGGAGCGATTGCAGGCCAGATAAGCGTAGCGCCAGGCAATTAACCGAGCAGCACGCGCTCAATATTATTGCAGCCCAGCGCTTTCAGGGTAGCGGAGGTCGCATCCCACTGAATCAACGGCGCATCGGCTTTTTCAGCCAGCACAGCACGCTGGATATCCGGGTAGTCATAACCGTTAAGGTTCAACAGGTTTAACGCGCCTTGCAGCGGCGGCAGGGTCGGGTTGAAGGCGGCATTTTCCGCATAGCTACCGCTAAAAATTCGACCATCTTTACATTCCAGCGCCACGCCGCTTGGGGAGTTGCTGTACGGCATATGACATCTGTTGGCGGCGGTGATAGCCGCTTGGGTCAACGCATCGCCCTGCAGCGCGAAGCCGTGATCCTGATCGTCCATCAGCAGTGTTTTAATCTCCAGATCTTTCGGTCCGAAGGCATCTGGCAGGTAATCGCGCAGCACGTGTGGCGCACGTCCCGGCAGATGAATACGTAAATCCAGTCCGCTGTTCAGTTCGTTCATAAACTGGCGACAGTGGCCGCACGGCGTGTAGTTGACGGTGATGGCGGCGAGCCCTTTTTCACCGCGCAGCCAGGCATGGCTAATGGCGCTTTGCTCGGCATGAACGGTTTGCTGCATGGTCGCCCCCAGGAACTCCATGTTCCCACCGAAGTACCAGGTGCCGCTGATGCCGCGAGAAATTGCCCCAACGTTGAAGTTGGACAGCGGAGTACGCGCGCAGGCCGCAGCCAGCGGCAGTAGAGCGAATGCCAGCGCGTCTTCGTCCAGTCCCGATTCGCGTTTCAGCAAAGAGACCTGCTCAGCAGTCAGCATGGCGGGGAAATGCGCATCCGCCAGAACAGGCGCCAGGGCTGATTGCAAGTTATCCGCGAGTTGGGCAAAAGCAATTTGAAAACGTGGATGCATGGCGATGCCTCATAACAATGTAATGGAATCGTAGTTTACGGGGCTGTTACGGCTTTATATGTGATCCAAATCTCATTGTGTATGCAACTTATGAAACTTAAATTAAAAATGTGCAACGCATCGCAAATAATTAGCCAAAAATTGAAGGTTAACCGACCAGGGCCAGAATAATCGGGAACAGGAATGGGGCGACCAACGAGGTGATAATGCCGCAAATAACCAGCGCCAGAGAGCTAAACGCACCTTCCTGATAGTCCAGCTCTGCACAGCGTGCGGTACCCAGGGCGTGCGAAGCGGTACCCATGGCTAGTCCACGTGCGGCTTTGGTGCGAATACGCATCGCATTGAGCAAAGTATGACCAAACACAGCCCCGAGGATACCAACAAAAATGACGCACACGGCGCTGATGGCCGGAATACCACCAATGCTGCCTCCCACTGCCATAGCGATAGGCGTGGTTACCGATTTCGGCATGATTGACGCAGCAATTTGCGGCGATGCGCCCATCAACAAGGCGATTGTTGTACCTGTAACCATCGCCACAACGCTCCCCGCAAAGCAGATGGCAATAATTGATTTCCAGCGAGCGCGAATCTGGTGCAGCTGTTCGTATAACGGATAGGCCAGCGCGACCACGGCAGGTTGCAGCAAATCGTTCAGCACCTCACTGCCTTTGAAATAGTGATCGTAGGGAATTCCGGTCAGCATCAGAATGGGAATGATCACCACCATGGCGACCAGTAGCGGGTTCAATAGCGGCATTTTAAATCGTGCAGCCAGCTTACGTGCGCCAAAAAATACCGCCAGCGTAAGGGGTAACGACCACCAGATATACGACATCATTCTTTAGACCCTTTTTGCCCAACGATTTTGCGCTCACCGTGCACAATGTGAGAACTCCAGCTCACCACCAGGAAAACGACCAGCGTACTGATGGTACAGGACACCACCACCGGACCAAATTGCGCACGGAGCAGATCAAAGTACTGCATGATCCCCACGCCAATCGGGACAAACAGCAGGGCCATATAGCGAATCAGCACATAGCAGCCGGGGTTAACCCATTTTGCCGGTAACACCTGCAAAGCCAGTAAGACAAACAGAATCAGCATGCCGATAATGCTGCCCGGAATGGTGATGGGGAGTAGCGATGCAAGAAAAATACCTGCATAGAGGCAGGCATAAATCAGGACGAATGCGCGCAAATATTGCCAGATAATGTTCAGTGCTTTGCTCATAGTTGAAACCCTTGACGAGACTGATTCATCATACAATTAAACTTCAAAACGTGCTACCGATCACATCATGAATTCTAAGCATAGAAGAAATAGATATCTGGAACATCGGGCGATGGCCCTAACTGTTCACGTTAAACCTGTGCCAGGTAATACAGAAAACGATTCAGGGCGGTCGTGGGCGTTTCATTGTTGCGCCAGAACACGCCTACGCTGCCTTTTTGTTCAATCTTCGGCAGATTCAGGATAGCCAGCTGTCCCTGGGCGGCATAACGCTGCGCCAGGCGTAGAGAAAGAATAGAGATCATGTCGCTACTTTGCAGCAGGTTGGTGCTGACGTTTATCGATGCCGACTCAATGATGTTTTCCGGTAGCATGACGCCGTTATCTACCAGCGCGTTGTCAATGCTTATCCGGATGGGCGTTCCCGTCGGCCAGACAATCCAGCGCCAGTTAGCCAGATCATGCCAGGTGAGCAGGGGATATTTTGCCAGCGGATGGTCGGGGCGCGCGACGAAACAGACCGGCTCGGTATACAGCACTTGGTAATTGAGCGGCAACTGAAGCGCCCGGCCACCGACGCGTCCGACCACCACATCCACCGAACCCGCGAGCAGATCGTGCAGCAGCGGGGTCATCACCTTCTCTTCAATATTAAGATGCAGGGTCGGCAGCTCTGTGAGCAAACCCAGTATCGCCTGTGAAACGCAGTCCGTCGCCACCGGCGAGCAGCCAATCTTCAGACTCCCTACCAGGCCTCCCTGCTTAAAACGGGCGATTTCATACTGTGAACGTTCCATATCATTGATCAGGCGTTGGGCATGCTGCAGTAGCAGCTTGCCGCCTTCTGAAGGGCGTAAGCCTTTGCTATGACGTTCAAAGAGTGTGATACCCATCTCATCTTCGAGCTGTGATAACCATTTTGACAACGCTGGCTGGGTGATATTCATCATTCGGGCGACGTGAGTCAAATTCCCCTGTTCGCCCAGCGCAATAAGCGTTTGCAGGTGGTGTAACTTAAGTTTCTGCGCCCAGTTAGCCATTTGCTATAACCTCCAGGTTATGCCTCTGCATGAAAAGCCATTGTACATTTCATCTCCAAACATACAAAGTCGCAACATACCTAAAACAAAACAGACATCTACTCTACCTGCACTGAGGCATTCACTATGACTCAACAACGTGATCTACAAGCACTGATCGATTCCGCCCCCGTCGGTAAGACCCAGTGGCGCGTTATCATTTGCTGTTTTTTGGTCGTCATGCTCGACGGTTTTGATACCGCAGCTATTGGTTTTATCGCGCCTGATATTCGCACCCACTGGCAACTGACGGCCGGAGATCTGGCGCCGTTGTTTGGCGCAGGCCTGCTGGGTCTGACCGCTGGCGCACTGCTCTGCGGTCCGCTATCGGATCGTTTTGGCCGCAAACGGGTGATTGAATTCTGCGTGGCGCTGTTCGGCGCACTGAGCCTGATTTCGGCTTTTTCCCCCGATCTGCAAACGCTGGTTTTTTTGCGCTTCCTTACCGGGTTAGGCCTGGGCGGCGCGATGCCAAATACTATCACTATGACCTCAGAATACCTGCCAGCGCGTCGGCGTGGTGCACTGGTCACCATGATGTTCTGCGGTTTTACCCTGGGCTCGGCGATGGGCGGGATTGTCAGCGCACAGCTAGTGCCGGTTATTGGCTGGCACGGCATCCTGGTGCTGGGAGGCGTGCTACCGCTGATGCTGTTTGTGGCTCTGCTGTTTGCGCTGCCGGAATCCCCGCGCTGGCAGGTTCGTCGTCAGTTGCCGCAAAACGTGATTGCCAGAACCGTCAGCGCCATCACCCGGGAACGTTATGACAATACCCAATTTTATCTCAACGAGGGCGCCGCGATTGCCAAAGGCAGCATTCGCCAGCTGTTCGTCGGGCAACAGTTGCCCATTACCCTGATGTTATGGGTGGTGTTCTTTATGAGCCTGCTGATCATTTATCTGCTCTCCAGCTGGATGCCAACGCTGCTTAACCATCGCGGAATTGACCTGCAGCATGCCTCATGGGTGACCGCTGCCTTTCAGATTGGCGGTACGCTAGGTGCGCTGGTGCTGGGAGTGCTGATGGATAAATACAATCCTTTCCGCGTGCTGGCAGTGAGCTATGCGTTGGGTGCGGTGTGTATTGTCATGATTGGCCTGAGCGAGAACGGCCTGTGGTTGATGGCGCTGGCCATTTTTGGCACCGGCATCGGCATCAGCGGTTCGCAGGTGGGCCTGAATGCCTTAACCGCCACGCTTTATCCGACGCAGAGCCGGGCCACGGGCGTCAGCTGGTCTAATGCGATTGGCCGCTGCGGCGCGATTGTCGGCTCGCTCTCCGGCGGCGTGATGATGGCGATGAATTTCTCATTCGATAACCTGTTTTTCATTATTGCCGTTCCGGCGGCCATCAGCGCGGTGATGCTTATGCTGCTGACGGTTGTTATCCGCCAGTCGGCCTCTGTCCCTGACGCGTTGTCACGCGTAGGCATCGTGAACAAATAAGGAGAATCTCTATGTCAGAACTTAATCAGGATGTTAAGAACAGCCGTCAGCAGTTTTACCAGCATATTTCCGGGCAGAATCTGACCCCGCTGTGGGAGTCGCTGCACCGCCTGGTACCGCCAACGCCGAACGCACATTGTGCTCCTGCGTACTGGAACTATCAGGAGATCCGCCCGCTGCTGCTGGAAAGCGGCGATCTGATTGGCGCGAAAGAGGCGATTCGTCGCGTACTGGTGCTGGAAAACCCCATGCTGCGCGGACAGTCTTCAATCACCCCAACGCTGTACGCCGGATTGCAGTTAATCATGCCGGGCGAGGTTGCGCCGAGTCACCGGCATAATCAGTCTGCGCTGCGCTTTATTGTCGAAGGGAAAGGGGCATTTACTGCGGTGGATGGCGAGCGCACCCAAATGCATGAAGGCGATTTTATTCTGACGCCACAGTGGCGCTGGCACGACCACGGCAACCCAGGCAGTGAACCGGTGGTGTGGCTGGACGGTCTGGATCTGCCACTGGTGAATCTGCTGGGTTGCGGCTTTGCGGAAGATTACCCGGAGGATCAGCAACCAGTCACGCGCAAGGAAGGGGATTACTTACCACGCTACGCGGCCAATATGTTGCCGCTGCGTCATCAGAAGGGTAACTCATCGCCAATTTTCAACTATCGCTACGATCGCAGCCGTGAAGCGCTGCATGACCTGACCCGCATGGGTGACGCCGATGAGTGGGACGGTTACAAGATGCGTTACGTCAACCCGGTAACCGGTGGTTATCCCATGCCTTCAATGGGGACCTTTTTACAACTGTTGCCGAAGGGCTTTTCCTCGCGGATGGCGCGTACCACCGACAGCACTATCTATCACGTGGTGGAAGGAAGCGGGCAGGTCACCATCGGCACCGAGATCTTCAATTTTTCGCCAAAAGATATCTTCGTGGTGCCAACCTGGCACGGCGTGTCATTCCAGGCCCACGAAGATGCCGTCTTATTTAGTTTTTCGGACAGACCGGTTCAGGAAGCGCTGGGGTTGTTCCGTGAAGCACGTTATTAATTTGGGAGAGAGAAAATGACGCAATACGTATTCGAACCACAAGCGCCTGTTACCGTTCCGGTCGTTGGCAGTAATGAACAGTTTCCCGTGCGTCGCGTTTACTGCGTGGGCCGCAACTATGCCGCTCATGCGCGTGAAATGGGTTTTGATCCGGATCGCGAACCGCCGTTCTTCTTCTGTAAACCTGCCGATGCGGTGGTTCCGGTGGCGGCCGGTCAAACCCTCGAGCTGCCATACCCGTCGCAGACCGATAACTATCACTATGAGATAGAGCTGGTGGTGGCGATCGGTAAAAAGGGCAGCGATATACCGCTGGAAAAAGCGCACGAATATATCTGGGGCTATGCCACTGGTCTGGATATGACCCGCCGCGACAGGCAGATGGAGATGCGCCAGATGGGGCGTCCGTGGGAAATCGGCAAAGCATTTGATCTCTCAGCCCCCATCGCGCCACTGCATAAAGCCAGCGAAAGTGCGGATGTTAACAACGCGCCTATCTGGTTGCAGGTCAACGGCGACGATCATCAGCGTAGCGATATTCGCCACCTCATCTGGTCCGTTAATGAAACGATTAGCTATCTGTCCGGCTTTTTCGAACTACAGCCGGGTGATTTGATCTACACAGGCACGCCAGAGGGCGTGGGCGCAGTGGTGAAAGGAGATGTGATCACCGGCAATGTAGACGGTTTAACCCCCATCGCTGTGAAGATTGTCTGAGGTGGATGATGAAGCTGTACAGTTTCTTTAACAGCTCCGCGTCATATCGCGTACGCATTGCGCTGGCGCTGAAGGGGCTTGATTACCAGACGGTGGGTGTCAACATTCGCATCGGTCAGCAGAACGAGCTGGCCTACCGGCGGATGAACCCGGTAGGGCTTGTACCGACGCTGGTCACTGATGAGGGAGAATCACTCGGGCAGTCGCTGGCGATAACCGACTGGCTGGATGGTCACTTTCCGCAGTCGCCGCTGCTGCCAGCCGACTTCCCGGCGCGCAGCCGGGTGCTGGAAATTGTTTATGCCATCGCTTGTGATATCCATCCCGTGAATAACATGCGGGTACTGCGCTACCTGAGCGAAGAGCTAAAGGTCAGTGAAGAGGATAAAAAACGCTGGTATGCGCACTGGATCCAGCAAGGGTTAAGCGCGGTTGAACAGATGCTGCGCCAGAGTCAGTCGGGGACGTTCTGCGTGGGGGATGCGCCGACGCTGGCGGATTGCTGTCTGATCCCACAGTGGGCGAACGCGTTACGTATGGGCTGTGATCTGAGCGGGTATCCGCGCTGTAAGGCGGTATATGATGCCTGTACCCAGCTTCCGGCGTTTATCGCCGCCGCGCCCGAGAATCAACAAGACAAAATTCCAGCCTGATAAGGAGAACGACAATGGCTAAAGTGACACGCGCAATTATCGTGGGTGGCGGGATTGGCGGCGCGGCGACCGCGCTGTCGCTGGCCCGTCAAGGCATTAAAGTGATGTTGCTGGAGAAAGCGCACGAGATTGGTGAGATTGGTGCGGGCATTCAGCTCGGGCCGAACGCGTTTTCTGCTCTGGACAGCCTTGGCGTGGGTGACGTCGCTCGCAAGCGCGCCGTTTTTACCGATCACATCACCATGATGGATGCGGTAAACGCGAAAGAGGTTGTACGCATTGAAACCGGGCAAGCGTTCCGCGATCACTTTGGCGGTCCTTATGCGGTTATCCATCGGGTTGATATTCATGCTTCTGTCTGGGAAGCAGCACTGGTTCATCCCAACGTTGAGTATCGCACTTCAACTAACGTGGTTGATATTCGCCAGACAGAAGATGATGTGACGGTCTTTGATGAGCACGGTAACAGCTGGACAGCGGATATTTTGGTGGGCTGTGACGGTGTGAAGTCGGTTGTGCGTCAGTCTCTGATTGGCGATGCGCCACGCGTGACCGGGCACGTGGTCTATCGCGCGGTGATTGATTGCGATGATATGCCGGAAGATTTGCGCATTAACGCGCCGGTGCTATGGGCCGGACCGCACTGCCACCTGGTGCACTATCCACTGCGCGGCGGCAAGCAGTATAACCTGGTGGTGACCTTCCACAGTCGTCAGCAGGAGGAGTGGGGGGTGAAGGATGGCAGTAAAGAGGAAGTGCTCTCCTATTTTGCCGGTATTCATGCGCGTCCGCGTCAGATGCTGGATAAGCCGACCTCATGGCGTCGTTGGTCCACCGCTGACCGCGAACCGGTAGAGAAATGGGGGACCGACCGCATTACGCTGGTGGGTGATGCTGCGCATCCGGTGGCACAATATATGGCGCAGGGTGCCTGTATGGCGCTTGAAGATGCCGTCACTCTCGGTAAGGCGTTACAGCAGTGTGACTGCGATGCGGCTGATGCCTTTGCTTTGTATGAGTCGGTGCGTATTCCGCGTACTGCGCGCATCGTCTGGTCGACGCGCGAAATGGGACGTGTGTACCACGCCGCAGGCGTCGAGCGCCAGGTGCGTAATCTGCTGTGGAAAGGCAAATCTCAGGCGGAATTTTATCGTGGTATGGAATGGCTGTACGGCTGGAAAGAAGATAACTGCCTGTTGCCGCGCTGAGCCTCTTTAATCTCCCGAACGGAGGCGCTACCATAGCGCCTCTTTTTTTGCGGGTGACGATATGCGTGTTTTACTGGCGCCGATGGAAGGCGTGCTCGACTCACTGGTGCGCGAGCTGCTGACTGAAGTGAATGATTACGATCTGTGCATCACCGAGTTTGTGCGCGTGGTGGATCAGCTCCTGCCGGCAAAAGTATTCCATCGGCTCTGCCCGGAACTGCATAACAATAGCCGGACGCCATCCGGCACGCGGGTGCGCATACAGTTGCTGGGGCAGTATCCGCAGTGGCTGGCGGAGAACGCGGCGCGCGCGGTAGAACTGGGCTCGTTTGGTGTCGATCTGAACTGTGGCTGCCCGTCGAAGCTGGTCAACGGCAGCGGCGGTGGCGCAACGTTATTAAAAGATCCTGAACTCATCTACCGGGGCGCAAAAGCCATGCGCGAGGCGGTGCCTGCGCATCTGCCCGTGACGGTGAAAGTGCGTCTGGGCTGGGACAACAGCGACAGGCAGTTTGAAATTGCTGATGCCGTTCAGCAGGCTGGCGCCAGCGAGCTGGCGGTGCATGGCCGAACCAAGGAACAGGGCTATAAGGCCGAGCATATCAACTGGCAGGCGATCGGTGAGATCCGCCAGCGGCTTACCATTCCGGTTATCGCAAATGGCGAAATCTGGGACTGGCAAAGCGCCCAGGATTGTATGGCTATCAGCGGATGCGATGCGGTGATGATTGGCCGTGGGGCATTAAATATTCCGAACCTGAGTCGTGTGGTGAAGTACAACGAGCCACGTATGCCGTGGCCTGATGTCGTGATGCTATTGCAAAAATATACCCGTCTTGAAAAGCAGGGTGATACCGGGCTGTATCACGTGGCGCGGATTAAACAATGGTTAGGGTATTTGCGTAAAGAATACTCAGAAGCAACCGCGCTGTTTCAGGAAATCCGCGCATTAAACAATTCACCGGATATCGCGCGCGCGATTCAGGCCATTGATATCGCTAAATTGCATTAACACATTAATCGGCCACCGGAGTGGCCTTTTTTTCAAAAAATCATCTTAAACACGCCAGTTACCACCAATAACCCAATCAGAAAAATAACTAAAATAATCCACAGTAAGATTTTCATTAGCGTTCCTTTTTTGGTGAGTTCAGGTTAAGTATAGGAAAGCCTCTGAAAATCTTCCTGTAATGACCTTACTCCGGTTTACGTGCGCTGAGCAGAAACACCATTGGCCGCTCTTTTTCTTCATCCAGCGCCGGGTTTTCAGCAATCTGTTCAGCGGACGGTCCCCATTCATCGACACAAACGATTTCGAATCCGGCGGCTATCAGCGCATTAATCCAGGTCGCCAGCTTACGGTGCTGTTTTTTGACACCCTCCGCGAACCAGTTACTGATGCGTGTGCCTTCCTGCTGATAATGATTGACCGGCCAGGACTGTTGCCCGGTTTTATCTTTTATCCAACCCTGGTTAAGCGGTGCAGTATAAATGGGATGTTCGGCAGAGAATACCAACATGCCTCCCGGTGTTAACGACTGGTAAATCGTTACGAATAATCGCGCGATATCGCGCAAATAGTGCAGGGCAAGTGAGCTATAAACCAGGTCAAAAGAATTTGGCGACAGGGAAAGCGTCTCGAGATCTTCACGGCGATAAACGATGCCATTACCCTGCGTCATGCTGTGCGCCTGGGTTAACATCTTTTGTGAAATATCCAGTCCCACTACGCTGGCCGCCTGGTTATCGCGCGCGTAGCGGCAAAACCAGCCATATCCGCAACCCAAATCGAGGATATTTTTTCCCTGCAGAGCGGGGAGCATCGCTTGTATTGTCGGCCATTCTGGCGCACCGTCGAGCCCTTTTACTGAACGGTCCAGTGTGGCATATCCGGCAAAGAACTCGGGATCGTCATAGATATTCTGTGACATAATGTCTCCATCCATAAATTATTAAAATTAATTAATCTAAATTATTTGTTGGGTGTATATTTTTCCGATTATATATTTTTATTGCCAAAGGTGTATTGCCACGCGTAACTAAAAAAGGAAACGCGACAAGTCGTAATCTCAGCACATCTTTTCTTACCTGTGTCTCTCCATGAATCGTAATTCTGCTTTTGTCACGACGGCATTGTTGCCGCTTTTTATTTTGATGTCAGGTTGCGCGCCGATGCATGATGACCGCCAGTCTCTGTCACAGCAGACCCCCGCTGCGAATGTCGATACCACATTGCCTGCGGCGTTAAAAAATGGCTGGCCGGACAGCCAATGGTGGAAGGCATACCATGACCCCCAGCTTAATGCGCTGATTGACAGCACGTTACGAAACTCTCCTGATATGCAGGTCGCGGAACAGCGCATTCAACTGGCGGAGGCGCAGGCTAAGGCTGTGGAGGCGCAGGATGGCCCGGAGATCGATTTCTCTGCAGATGTGGAGCGTCAGAGAATGTCAGCCGAAGGGCTGATGGGTCCGTTTGCCATTACCGATCCGGCCGCCGGGACGACCGGGCCGTGGTACACCAACGGCACCTTGGGTTTAACTGCTGGCTGGAATCTGGATCTGTGGGGTAAAAATCGGGCCGAAGTGACGGCACGTATTGGGGCCGTTAAGGCGCGTGAAGCCGAGCGCGAGCAAACGCGACAGGTGCTGGCGAGTGGTGTGGCTCGTCTTTACTGGGAATGGCAAACGCAGGCCGGGCTGAAAACCGTGTTGACGCAAATCGAAACCGAGCAGCAGAACGTCATTAACGTCGATCGTCAACTGTATCAAAATGGTCTTACTTCTTCGGTGGAAGGCGTTGAAACCGATATCGATTCCAGCAAAACAGAGCAGCAGCTGAACGATGTCAGCGGTAAAATGAAGGTGATTGAAGCGCGGTTGAGCGCGCTGACCAACTCGCAGTCCACAGCCCTGAAACTCCATTCGACCCCGCTGCCCGCGGTGGAAAGCCAGCTCCCGTCCCAGCTAGGTTATTCGCTGCTGGCCCGCCGACCGGATTTGCAGGCGGCGCACTGGTACATTGAGTCATCGCTGAGCAGCATTGATGCGGCGAAAGCGGCGTTTTATCCCGATGTAAATCTGATGGCATTTTTACAACAGGATGCGTTACATCTGAGCGACTTGTTTCGCCATTCCGCGCAGCAAATGGGCGTAACGGCCGGGCTGACGCTGCCTATCTTTGATAGCGGCAGGCTGAACGCGAATCTCGACATTACTCAAGCGCAAAGCAACCTGACGGTGGCGAATTACAACAAAGCCGTGGTGGATGCGGTGAATGACGTGGCGCGTGCAGCATCGCAGGTAGAAACACTGGCGCAGAAGAATCAGCATCAGCAGCAGATTGAGCATGATGCACTGCGCGTAGTGGCTCTGGCGCAGGCGCGCTTCAATGCCGGAATTATTGCGGGCTCCCGGGTCAGTGAGGCAAAGATCCCGGCATTACGTGAACAGTGCAACGCTCTGCTTTTACAAGGGCAATGGCTGGATGCCTCAATCCAGTTGAACCGCGCGCTGGGGGGCGGCTACCACGCTTCGTAACGCACCCGCCCGGTAGACATCGCGCTACCGGGCCGTACTTTTGCTGCTGCGTTTTTTTAACCACCACCGAACGCCAGGCACCAGCACAATCACCAGAGCCAGCCATATCCAGTGCTTAATATGCTGGTCGAGATTGTGTAGCCACGGCGCAATGACTTCTCCCCCCACGTAACCCAGAGTGGTAAATATCAGCGCCCACGCCAGCGCCCCCAGAATATTCAACGGCAGGAAAATTTTAGGCGGCAAATGGCTTGCGCCAATCAGCAACGGGCCGATCACGCGAAAACCATACATAAAACGGGTGCCAATCACGAACAGATAAGGACGGCGCTGGATCATTTTCTGCGCCCGGCGGATTTTGTCGCGATGTTTTGAGAAACGACGCAAAATTTTTCCACCGTAACGACGCCCAAGCAGATACAGCAATTGATCGCCAATCATCCCGCCCAGGGCCACAGAGATAACCACCAGAGGAAATTTAAGTAATCCCTGATGTGCCGCCACGCCGCCCAGCAGGGTAATGGTTTCACCTTCGGCCAAACTGCCAATGACCAATGCGGCGTAACCGTAATGTGCAATAAGACTGTTTATATCCATATGTCCGGATGACCTCCCGACGTTAAGCATACACCCTGTGAATCATCGTGGGGTTTAAAAGCGCTGAATTAGCGGTTCGTCATTTTTGTTGCTGTACAAAAATTAATCCAAAGCTGAATTATACTTGAACTGTTGAGGTCCGGAGCTGACAAGAAGGGGGCGGTATGAACCATGTCTGGGGGCTGTTTTCCCATCCCGATCGTGAAATGCATGTGATCAACAGCGAAAACGAAAGCGTTTCGCATCACTATACCCACCATGTACTGCTGATGGCGGCAATCCCGGTTATTTGTGCGTTCATCGGTACCACACAAATCGGCTGGGATTTTGGCGATGGCAATATCCTGAAATTATCCCTGTTGACTGGATTTGCAATGGCGATTCTGTTTTACGGGGTGATGCTGGCAGGCGTTGCCGTCATGGGCCGGGTTATCTGGTGGATGGCGCGTAACTACCCGCAGCGTCCGTCGCTGGCACATTGTATGGTCTTTGCCGGATATGTCGCGACGCCGCTGTTTTTAAGCGGGCTGGTCGCACTTTATCCGCTGGTCTGGCTGTGCGCATTAGTCGGGACTCTCGCGCTGTTTTACACCGGCTATTTACTTTATCTCGGCATTCCAACGTTCCTGAATATCACTCGTGAGGAAGGGTTGAGTTTTTCCAGTTCGACGCTGGCGATCGGTGTGCTGGTACTGGAAGTTCTGCTGGCTATTACGGTGATCCTGTGGGGTTACGGCTATCGGTTATTCTGACGGATAAACCTGTCTACGCTGCGTTGTTGACGTAAAAGTCAGCAACGCAGCATTTCGAGACGATTCTCCTGTGGCAGCAAACCTGCCGGATCGCTATGATGCCTGAGCTAGCTTGAGATAATACTTAATCTCTGGCGGTGTGCGTTGTGACGTGCGTGAACCATTATCAGAAATCTCATCATGCTGAAATTCCGAGTTTCATTATTAAGCCTTGCCCTGGTGCTGGCCGTTCCTTTTGCACCCCAAGCCGTGGCGAAAACGGCAACTACCGCAGCGGCTTCTCAACCTGAGATAGCGTCCGGTAGCGCGATGATCGTTGATCTGAATACCAACAAAGTTATCTATTCGAACCACCCGGACCTTGTGCGTCCGATTGCGTCGATTACCAAATTAATGACGGCGATGGTGGTGCTTGATGCACGACTGCCGCTGAATGAAAAGCTGAAAGTCGATATTAGCCAGACGCCGGAGATGAAAGGCATTTACTCTCGCGTACGACTGAACAGCGAAATCAGCCGTAAAGACATGTTACTGCTGGCGCTGATGTCATCAGAAAACCGTGCGGCGGCGAGTCTGGCGCATCATTACCCGGGCGGATACAACGCGTTTATCAAAGCCATGAATGCCAAAGCGAAAGCGCTCGGCATGACTCAGACACGCTTTGTGGAACCCACTGGTTTGTCGATTCATAACGTCTCGACCGCCCGTGACTTAACCAAGCTGCTGATCGCCAGCAAACAGTATCCGCTGATCGGCCAGCTAAGTACCACGCGTGAAGATATGGCGACGTTTGCCAACCCTGCGTATACGCTGCCGTTTCGTAACACCAACCATCTGGTATACCGCGATAACTGGAATATTCAGTTAACGAAAACCGGGTTTACCAATGCGGCAGGCCACTGTCTGGTGATGCGCACGGTGATTAACAACAAACCGGTGGCGCTGGTGGTGATGGATGCCTTTGGTAAATATACTCACTTTGCCGATGCCAGCCGTTTACGTACCTGGATTGAAACGGGCAAGGTGATGCCGGTTCCGGCGGCGGCGCTGAGCTATAAAAAGCAAAAAGCTGCGCAGATGGCGGCGGCAGGTTCGGCGAAGGGCGAGCAAACCGCACAGAACGATTAAATAAGATGTCTTATCCGGCCTACGCATAGCGAATATAGCAGTAGGCCGGGCAAGCGAAGCGCCCCGGCAACATGCCCGGTAGCGCTTATCTTTTTCAGATTTACGATTCTTTCCAGAACTTCTGCTTACTCGTTTTCCCAATACCCGGATTCATACTGTTAGTGGGGTCATTCTCACGGTAAAAACGGGTCAAGGTTTCCGGCGCCTGATACAGATGCCCGACGTTATGCTCTGCCGGATACTGCGCCCCACGCTCGCGCAGGAGTTCCAGCATCTGCTCTTTTAGCGCATGCGCATCCACGCCCTTTTTCACGATGTAATCCTGATGGAAAACGTAACACATAAAGTGACCGTAATAGAGTTTGTGCACCAGTTGACTGTCGATCTCTGGAGGCAGATGCTCGTACCATTCGGTGTCGTTACGACGCAGCGCGATATCCAGCGCCAGAATATCTTCCACCTCATCCGCATGTACGGCCTGATAACGAATAGCCGCGCCAGCCGCCGCGAAGCGGTGCAAGAACGCCTTGCTGCCTTCTTCCGCCGTACAGGCAAAGAAGTCGCCTTCAGCGGTTTTGAAATACTCGCTTAGCCAGTTTTGGGCTTCAGCCACGCCGCCACCGGCCATTTTTAACAGCAGGTGATGCTCGTACTTATCGCGCCAGCTTTTCATGCGCGCCGGTAAGTGGCTGGGGAACAAATGACCAAATTTCTGCATTGCCCGGTCGGTGAAGTGAGGACGGAAAATTTTCACTTTTTCCAGCATCGCATCGGTGCGGCCTTTCAGGGTGAAGAAGAACGGCATTTTGTCGGTGCCGAGCTTGTCGATCATCAGAAACGTATCTTTGCCGTATTGCTCAGCGATGTCGTAAATATCGCGGTGCATATATTCACCGGCGACCGGCAGATGCTCGAATTTTGCCAGAATATGACGGCGGATCTCCGTCAGCACCTCTGGCTGGTTGGTGCCGATGTAAAAGACCTGCTGGTTTTTTTCGGCTTCGAAGGTGTCCAGACGCACGGCAAAGACCGCGAGCTTGCCTGCACAACCGGACGATTCAAACAAGCGATCCGGGTCGGCGTTATAGCGTGCGGGCGTGTCTGCGTCGATATCTCTGACACGGGTAACGTAGTCGTGATCGTGCGCGTGACGCCCGTCGTGGCGAACATCGTCATCTCTAATACGCTCGTCATCCAGTTTGCTCAGGATCTGCTCCGGGGTCTGGCCCAGCTCAATACCCAGATGGTTAACCAGCTGTAATTTCCCCTGTTCGTCAATACGCGCAAACAGCGACATCTCCGTGTAGGCCGGACCGCGCTGTACCAGCGAGCCGCCGGAGTTGTTGCAAATGCCACCGATAACCGAAGCGCCAATACAGGAAGATCCGATTACCGAATGCGGTTCACGGCCAAACGGTTTGAGCGCTTTTTCCAGCGAATAGAGCGTGGTTCCTGGATAGGCCAGCACCTGTTCACCTTTGCCGATGACGTGCAGCTTATCAAGACGCAGGGTGCTGATAATGACAATCTCGCGGTCGTAATCATTACCGCTCGGCGTAGATCCTTCGGTCAGGCCGGTGTTAGCGGCCTGCATCAGGATAATTTTATCCGCGGCGACGCAGGCGCTCAAAACGCGCCACAGTTCTAAAAGCGACCCGGGGAACACGACGGCAAGCGCATCGCCCTGGCCGGAGCGGAATCCCTTGCGATAGCGGGCGGTTTTAGCAGGTTCTGTCAGCAGGTGTGAATGACCCACCAGACGGGTCAGTTCATTCAGGAAAGCTTTATTATCTGTTGTAATGGAAGACATTCTCCACTCCTTGTGGTGGGACTCAATATCAGGAACAAGCATAGCGCTTTGTATGACAATACGCTTTCTCATTCATATTGTCTCTGGTTCGTCTTTTACTGATTCGCGCTGGTTTCGAAAATTAGGAGAATAACCTTAGCTTTCTTTATCGCTCCCGTTTAGTCTTACGGCAAACTGCGGTTTTTGTTATATTTTCGCTGCCTCGTCGGGAAAAAATAAAGAGAGAATCAACATGAAATGGCTATGTTCTGTAGGTGTCGCGGTGAGTCTGGCATTGCAACCAGCGTTGGCGGACACTCTGTTTGGTAACCATCCACTGACGCCAGAGGCGCGGGATGCCTTCGTTACCGATTTACTCAAGCAGATGACCGTGGATGAGAAGATTGGGCAACTCCGTTTGATAAGCGTCGGGCCTGATAACCCGAAAGAAGCAATCCGCGAGATGATCAAAGACGGGCAAGTTGGGGCAATTTTTAACACCGTCACGCGCCAGGATATCCGCAAAATGCAGGATCAGGTGATGGATCTCAGCCGCCTGAAAATCCCTCTCTTTTTTGCCTACGACGTATTGCACGGTCAGCGTACCGTATTCCCGATAAGTCTCGGTCTGGCATCCTCCTTTAATCTCGATGCGGTCAGAACCGTTGGTCGGGTGTCTGCGTATGAAGCCGCCGATGATGGTCTGAATATGACCTGGGCGCCGATGGTCGATGTCTCGCGCGATCCGCGCTGGGGCCGCGCCTCGGAAGGGTTTGGCGAAGATACGTATTTGACCGCTACGATGGGCAAAACCATGGTGGAAGCGATGCAGGGTAAAAGCCCGGCCGATCGCTATTCGGTGATGACCAGCGTCAAGCACTATGCCGCCTATGGCGCGGTTGAAGGCGGCAAGGAATACAACACCGTCGATATGAGCCCGCAGCGTTTGTTCAACGACTATATGCCACCCTACAAAGCCGGACTGGACGCCGGTAGCGGTGCGGTGATGGTGGGGCTTAATTCGCTGAACGGCACGCCGGCGACTTCGGATGCATGGCTGTTAAAAGACGTCCTGCGCGATGAGTGGGGCTTTAAGGGCATTACCGTTTCCGATCATGGCGCGATTAAGGAACTGATTAAGCACGGCACTGCCGCCGATCCTGAAGATGCGGTGCGTGTGGCGATCAAGTCCGGCATCAACATGAGCATGAGCGATGAGTATTACAGCAAATACCTGCCGGGGTTGATTAAGTCAGGTAAGGTGACGATGGCGGAGCTGGACGACGCTGCGCGTCATGTGCTGAACGTGAAATATGATATGGGGCTGTTTAACGATCCGTACAGCCATCTGGGGGCCAAAGAATCTGACCCGCAGGACACCAACGCGGAAAGCCGTTTGCATCGTAAAGAGGCGCGTGAAGTGGCGCGTGAAAGCCTGGTGCTGCTGAAAAACCGTCTGGAAACATTGCCGCTGAAAAAATCCGCCACCGTAGCGGTTGTCGGTCCGCTGGCCGACAGCAAGCGTGATGTGATGGGCAGTTGGTCTGCTGCCGGGGTTGCCGATCAGTCAGTAACGGTGCTGACGGGGATTAAAAATGCCATCGGCGAGCAGGGCAAAGTGGTATACGCCAAAGGGGCGAACATCACCAACGACAAAGGCATTGTCGACTTCCTCAACCAGTATGAAGAGGCGGTGAAGGTTGACCCGCGTTCGCCGCAGGCGATGATTGATGAAGCCGTTAACGCCGCGAAGCAGTCTGACGTGGTGGTCGCGGTAGTTGGTGAAGCGCAGGGAATGGCGCATGAAGCCTCCAGCCGCACCGATATCACCATTCCGCAGAGTCAGCGTGACCTGATTACCGCGCTGAAAGCCACGGGTAAACCGCTGGTTCTGGTACTGATGAACGGTCGTCCGCTGGCGCTGGTTAAGGAAGATCAACAGGCCGATGCGATCCTCGAAACCTGGTTTGCCGGGACGGAAGGCGGTAACGCCATCGCCGATGTGCTATTTGGCGATTACAACCCGTCAGGCAAGTTGCCGATGTCTTTCCCGCGCTCTGTCGGACAGATCCCGGTTTATTACAGCCATCTCAATACCGGTCGCCCGTATAATGCCGATAAGCCGAATAAGTACACGTCGCGCTACTTTGACGAAGCGAACGGTCCGTTGTATCCCTTTGGCTATGGCCTGAGCTACACCACATTCACGGTTTCTGATGTGAAACTCTCTTCTCCGACGATGAAGCGTGACGGGACCGTGACGGCCAGCGTGCAGGTGACCAACACCGGCAAACGCGAAGGTGCGACGGTGATTCAGATGTATTTGCAGGATGTTACCGCTTCAATGAGTCGTCCGGTAAAACAGCTGAAAGGTTTTGAGAAGGTGAATCTTAAGCCGGGTGAAACCCAAACCGTTAGCTTCCCAATTGATGTTGAAGCGCTGAAATTCTGGAACCAGCGTATGCAATACGATGCCGAACCGGGCAAGTTCAACGTCTTTATCGGCGTGGATTCTGCCAGAGTGAAGCAGGGCGAATTTGAACTGCTGTAATTGATATCATGCCTGATAGCGTGACGCTTATCAGGCCTGCGAAATCGTACCATCCGGTAAACTCACTTTGGGTTTGCCGGATTTTTTTTATTGTATTATCGCCTTACCGCGAGTAACTCTCAGTGTTACTACCCAATTGCCAGGTTAAGGCTTGATTTTTCGACTATGCTTTTTCCTCAAGTCTCTGAAAAGGGCCGTAAAAGAATGAGGAGTGCAGCATGATAATTTCAAAAGTTTGGGTGGGTTCGCTGGCGTTATTAGCCGCGATCAGCTTGCCCTTACAGGCCGCGTCACCCGTCACGGTCGGTTCAAAAATAGATACCGAAGGGGCGCTGCTCGGCAACATTATTTTGCAGGTGCTCGAAAGTCACGGCGTGAAAACCGTTAATAAAGTACAGCTGGGTACCACTCCGGTGGTGCGTGGGGCAATCACCTCTGGTGAACTGGATATTTATCCGGAATATACCGGCAATGGCGCATTCTTTTTTAAAGATGAGAATGATCCTGCGTGGAAAAATGCGCAGGCCGGTTATGACAAAGTGAAAAAGCTGGACGCAGAGCAAAATAAGCTGATCTGGCTAACGCCTGCGCCCGCCAACAACACCTGGACCATTGCGGTTCGCCAGGATATCGCACAAAAGAATAAGCTTGAGTCCCTTGCCGATTTAGGCCGTTACCTGAAAGACGGGGGGACGTTCAAACTTGCCGCCTCTGCGGAATTTATCGAACGGGCTGACGCGCTGCCTGCTTTTGAAAAAGCCTATGATTTCAAACTGAATCAGAATCAGCTGTTGTCGCTGGCGGGGGGGGATACCGCGGTGACGATTAAAGCGGCGGCGCAGCAGACCTCAGGGGTCAATGCAGCGATGGCCTACGGTACCGACGGTCCGGTTGCGGCGCTTGGTCTGCAAACATTAAGCGATCCGCAAGGCGTACAGCCCATTTATGCGCCAGCGCCCGTTGTGCGTGAATCAGTGCTGCAGGACTACCCGCAAATGGCAGAATGGCTACAACCGGTATTTGCCAGCCTGGATGAAAAAACGCTGCAACGGCTGAATGCCAGTATCGCCGTGGAGGGGCTGGATGCGAAAAAAGTCGCAGCAGACTACCTGAAGCAAAAAGGATGGGTGAAGTAACGGAGTTTGCAGCAGGTGGGTGTTTTGTCGAATATTTCAGTAAATCGGGTGCTGTTGCTGCTGGTGTTTCTTACCATCGCGGCGGCAGCGCTTCCTTTCATCAGCTATGCTCCCAATCGCCTGGTTTCCGGTGAAGGTCGTCAAATCTGGGATATCCAACCCGACATGGCGTGGGGATTAGCGGCGGCCTGTGTGCTGCTGTTTCTTCTGTGCTTTGTACCGGGAAAATCCGGCAATATATTGACGCTTATCGTTAGCCAACTGTTGGTGATTGCAGCGCTGGTCATCGCCGGCACAACGGCAACGTATTTGGCCCAGACGGGTAGTCCGCTGGCCAGAACCAGCCTGGGCAGCGGGTTCTGGTTAGGGCTGGGATTGATGCTGCTGGCAGCCAGTGACGCCATTCGTCGCATCACCGAACGGGCGTCGTGGCGTTGGTTATTGCACGCACAAATATTCATTTTGCCGCTGGTGTTACTGCTCTCCGGTACGTTTAACGATCTTTCTCTGCTTAAAGAATATGCCAATCGCCAGGATGTCTTTAACGACGCGCTGGCGCAGCATCTGACGATTCTGTTCGCTACCGTGGTGCCCGCGCTGCTCATTGGCGTGCCGCTGGGCGTCTGGTGTACTTTTTCTGTCTCCCGTCAGGGGCCGGTATTCGCGGTACTGAACATCATCCAGACTATTCCCTCCGTCGCGCTGTTTGGCCTGTTAATTGCGCCGCTTGCCGGACTGGTGAAGCACTTTCCCTTGCTGGGTTCGCTTGGCGTAGCGGGAACCGGTCTGACGCCTGCGCTTATTGCGTTGGTGCTGTATGCGCTCTTACCGCTGGTTCGCGGCGTAGTGGCTGGGTTGAATCAGGTTCCACGCGATGTACTTGAAAGCGCCCGGGCGATGGGGATGAGCGCGCGTCAGCGGTTTATCTCGGTGCAGTTTCCACTGGCGCTGCCGGTCTTCTTGCGCAGTTTGCGAGTGGTGATGGTCCAGACGGTGGGAATGGCGGTGATAGCCGCGCTGATTGGTGCAGGGGGATTTGGCGCGCTGGTCTTTCAGGGATTGCTCAGTAGCGCCGTTGATTTAGTGCTGTTGGGCGTGATCCCGGTCGTTGTGCTGGCTGTGTTGATTGATGCGCTGTTTGATTTAGGGATCGCGCTGCTAAAGGTATCGAATAATGATTGAATTTCGCCATGTCAGTAAAACCTATGGCCAGCAAAAAGCCGTCGATGACCTGAACCTGCAGTTAGGAGAGGGCAGCTTTTCGGTATTAATTGGCACGTCAGGTTCGGGCAAGTCTACCACGCTAAAGATGATCAACCGGCTGGTTGAACATGACAGCGGGCAGATCCGTTTCGCCGGGGAGGAGATCCGCAGCCTGCCGGTGCTGGAGTTACGACGGCGCATGGGGTACGCGATTCAGTCTATTGGTTTGTTTCCCCACTGGACCGTCGCGCAGAATATTGCCACCGTACCGCAGCTGCAAAAGTGGTCACGTTCACGTATTGATGACCGAACAGATGAACTAATGGCGCTGCTGGGCCTTGAGGCGAGTTTACGCCACCGTTATCCGCATCAGCTTTCCGGTGGACAACAGCAGCGGGTTGGAGTTGCGCGTGCGTTGGCCGCAGATCCGCAGGTGCTACTGATGGATGAGCCTTTTGGCGCGCTGGACCCGGTCACCCGCGGCGCGCTGCAGCAGGAGATGACGCGTATCCATCGTTTATTGGGACGTACCATTGTGCTGGTGACGCATGATATCGACGAGGCGCTGAGACTGGCGGAGCATCTGATTTTGATGGATGCGGGAAAAGTTGTGAAGCAAGGCACGCCGCTGTCGATGCTCACTGCGCCAGCGAATGATTTCGTGCAAACTTTTTTTGGCCGCAGTGAACTGGGCGTAAGGCTGTTGTCGCTGCGTACGGTAGGGGATTTTATCCGTCGCGGTGAACACTCAGACGGCGAGCCGCTGGTGGATGAGATGACGCTACGTGATGCATTGTCGGTGTTCGTGGCGCGTGGCTGCGATGTTTTGCCGGTCGTGACGCCGCAGGGGTTGCCCTGCGGGACGCTTCATTTTCGCGATTTGCTTTCGGAGACGCCGACCCGTGAAACGTCTTGCTGATCCATTGCTATGGCTTGTTGCGCTGTTTCTGATCCTGTTGGTTGGGTTGCCTCACAGTCAGGCCCTGTTTAGTTCGCTATTTCCGGCGCTGCCGCGTCCCGTGTATCAGCAGGAAAGTTTTACGGCGCTGGCGTTGAGTCATTTTGCGTTGGTGGGGATTTCAAGCCTTATTGCCGTCATCATTGGCACTGGAGCGGGAATAGCGGTAACCCGGCCCTGGGGCGCGGAATTCAGGCCGATGGTGGAAACGATTGCCGCCGTGGGGCAGACATTTCCTCCGGTCGCCGTGCTGGCGATCGCCGTACCGGTGATGGGGTTTGGGCTTGAACCCGCGATTATCGCACTGATTTTGTATGGCGTGTTACCAATCTTGCAGGCAACTCTGGCAGGACTCGGTGGAATTTCTCCCAGCGCGATGGATATTGCCAGCGGAATGGGCATGAGTCAGGGCCAGCGGCTGCGGAAAGTGGAGTTGCCGCTGGCGGCACCGGTTATTCTGGCGGGAATTCGCACGTCGGTGATTATTAATATTGGCACCGCTACGATAGCCTCAACCGTCGGGGCGAACACGCTGGGCACGCCGATTATCATCGGACTGAGCGGGTTCAATACCGCCTATGTGATTCAGGGGGCGCTGCTGGTCGCGCTGGCTGCGGTGATAGTTGACCGCGGGTTTGAGCGATTAGCGAGCCACCTTACCCGGCACGTAAAATGAATGTGTAGCCTGCCAGCATGACGCCGCCGATACCGCCGATGGCCATCAGCAGGAAGAGGGTAATGACACCGATTTTAGCTGCGCTCATTATGCACTCCTTATGTGAATCTAAGGATTGTACACGTTTGTTAACAGAATATTAAGAGCCGATCCTGGTTGGCTTTAAATACCGAGCGAATAAATATCGTGACCTAACGCGCGCCATTCGTTCAGTTGTTGTTGCTGAGCAGGCGTTTGGCTTTCGCCGCACCAGACCAGTAAGGTTCGCCCTTCAAACAGCTCTGGTCGCAATTGGTTTAGCGAGTGGGCGAGGACGTCAACGCGCCATCCCTGCTGGCTGGCTACCCAACCCTCCAGCCATAAGCGGGTGGTATCATGAATGTTCCAGCCGACAACCAGGGCATCTTTCCCCTGTTTCTTGCGCGCCGAGGCCAGACAAATCGCGATGTAGTTGATGAGGACACCGTCGAGGATCCCCAGTAACGCCTGCAGGATCGGCTGCTGACATTGCAGGCGACGGCGTAACGGAATGAACAAATGGGTGTTGAGCGTTTGTGCGGGATAATCCTGACCGCGCTCTTTGATCCACATCCTGAGGCTATGCAGATTATTACTTTGCAAATAGCTCAACAGCGTCTCTTGCTGTTCGCGCCAGCCGTTATGCACATCAATGTTCTCATTACTGAGCAACATTTTTACCTTACTGACCTGAACGCCGTTATTTATCCAGCGTTTTATCTCACGGATCCGATCGATATCCGCGTCGTTAAACAGGCGATGCCCGCCGTCTGTTCGCTGCGGTTTCAGTAATCCATAACGCCTCTGCCACGCGCGTAAAGTGACAGGGTTGATATCACAAAGCAAAGCCACTTCACCTATTGTGTAAAGCGCCATCGTCGTCTCACTTATGCTCGCGAGGTCCCAGTTTTACTTTAGACGCTCTTTTGCGAACCAGGTAGTTTTGTCTGTTTTTTGATCAACAAATGGGTGAATTTGTAGTCATGCTCGCGCTTTCGAGTGATCGTTCTCACAAATTCCTTTTTTTTTGCAACACTTCAAAGAAAGTTACGCGCAGCCCATGTATGTTACGCGCTTTTAAGTGATGTGTGGTTGGCAGGTATGTACGAGTTTAATCTGGTGTTGCTGCTGCTTCAGCAGATGTGTGTGTTTCTCGTTATCGCGTGGCTCATGAGCAAAACGCGTTTGTTTATCCCGCTGATGCAGGTCACGATCCGGCTCCCGCACAAGCTGCTTTGCTACGTTACCTTTTCCATTTTCTGCATTTTGGGCACCTATTTCGGGCTGCACATTGATGATTCTATTGCTAATACCCGTGCTATCGGCGCGGTGATGGGCGGGCTGCTTGGCGGGCCGGTGGTCGGCGGTTTGGTCGGTCTAACCGGTGGCTTACATCGCTATTCAATGGGCGGAATGACGGCGCTCAGTTGCATGATTTCGACCATTGTGGAAGGTTTGCTCGGCGGGCTGGTGCACAGCGTGCTCACCCGTCGTGGCCGTACCGATAAAGTCTTTAGCCCACTGACCGCGGGTGCCATTACTTTTGTCGCCGAACTGGTGCAGATGCTGATCATCTTGTTAATCGCCCGGCCGTTTGACGATGCGTTTCGGCTGGTCAGTAATATCGCCGCGCCGATGATGGTGACGAATACCGTGGGTGCAGCCTTATTTATGCGTATTTTGCTCGATAAACGGGCGATGTTTGAAAAATATACCTCTGCTTTTTCCGCCACTGCGCTCAAAGTTGCCGCCTCAACGGAGGGTATTTTGCGCCAGGGGTTTAACGAGGTTAACAGCATGAAGGTCGCTCAGGTGCTGTATGAAGAGCTGGATATCGGTGCTGTGGCAATTACCGACCGCGAGAAGCTGCTGGCATTTACCGGCATTGGTGACGATCACCATCTACCCGGAAAACCTATTTCGTCGTCGTACACCCAACGGGCGATAGAAACCGGAGAGGTGGTGTATGCCGATGGGAATGAAGTCCCTTACCGCTGCTCTTTGCACCCGCAATGCAAATTAGGCTCGACGCTGGTGATCCCTTTGCGGGGGGAAAACCAGCGGGTGATGGGGACCATCAAACTGTATGAAGCCAAAAACCGCCTCTTTAGCTCGATCAACCGCACGCTGGGGGAAGGGATCGCCCAGTTGCTTTCGGCGCAGATTCTGGCCGGGCAGTATGAGCGGCAAAAAGCGATGCTCACGCAGTCGGAAATCAAACTCCTGCATGCACAGGTGAACCCCCATTTTTTGTTTAATGCGCTCAACACCATCAAAGCCGTGATCCGATGTGATAGCGAGCAGGCCAGCCAACTGGTGCAGTATCTGTCGACGTTCTTTCGCAAAAACTTAAAACGTCCGTCGGAGATTGTGACGCTGGCTGATGAAATTGAGCACGTTAATGCCTATCTGCAAATTGAAAAGGCGCGATTTCAGTCGCGCCTGCAGGTGACTTTGACGGTGCCAGATGCGCTTTCGTATCAGCAATTACCTGCCTTTACCCTACAACCTATTGTGGAGAATGCCATTAAGCACGGTACCTCTCAGCTACTGGATACCGGCGAAGTGTCGATTACCGCCCGCCGTGAAGGGCAGTATCTGATGCTGGATATTGAAGATAACGCCGGGTTGTATCAGCCAACGTCTGAGGCCAGCGGATTGGGTATGAATCTGGTTGATAAACGACTGCGCGAGCGGTTTGGCGACGATTTTGGCATCAGCGTAGCGTGTGAACCTGACCGCTTTACCCGAATCACTTTACGACTTCCTCTGGAGGAACTGGCATGATCAAAGTGCTGATTGTCGATGACGAACCGTTAGCGCGGGAGAATCTGCGGATCCTGTTGCAGGCGCAAAGCGACATCGAGATCGTCGGCGAATGTTCGAATGCGGTGGAAGCCATCGGCGCGGTACATAAACTGCGTCCGGATGTCCTGTTCCTTGATATTCAGATGCCACGTATCAGCGGTCTGGAAATGGTTGGCATGCTTGATCCTGAGCATCGTCCGTATATTGTTTTCCTTACTGCCTTTGATGAATATGCGGTGAAAGCTTTTGAAGAACACGCGTTTGATTATCTTCTCAAACCGATTGAAGAGGCGCGACTGGAAAAAACGCTGAGCCGTTTGCGTCAGGAGCGCACGAAGCAGGATGTATCGCTACTGCCGGAGAATCAGCAGGCGCTGAAGTTTATTCCGTGCAGCGGCCACAGCCGAATCTATCTGCTGCAAATGGATGACGTGGCGTTTATCAGCAGCCGCATGAGTGGCGTGTACGTGACCAGCAGCGATGGTAAAGAAGGTTTCACCGAACTGACGCTCAGAACGCTGGAAAGCCGTACACCTTTGCTGCGCTGCCATCGGCAGTATCTGGTGAATATGGCGCAATTGCGGGAGATCCGTCTGGAAGAAAACGGTCAGGCCGAACTGATTTTACGCAACGGGCTGACAGTTCCGGTAAGTCGCCGTTATCTTAAAAGTCTAAAAGAGGCGATTGGACTGTAAAACTGATACACTGCGCGCCATTGCATCACCGACAGTTGAAGGCTCTATGCTAAGTAACGATATTCTTCGTAGCCTGCGCTACACCCTGAAAGCGAACAATAACGACATGGTGCGTATTCTTGCGCTTGCTGACATGGAATCCACCTCCGCAGGTTTTGATACCTGGATGACAAAAGAAGATGAAGCCGGGTTTATTCGCTGCCCGGATATCATTCTCTCCGGATTTTTAAACGGTCTGATTTATCATCTGCGTGGAAAAGACGATTCTGCGCCGGAACTGGCGCTTGAGCGTCGTGTTAACAACAATACGGTGCTGAAAAAGCTGCGTATCGCCTTTTCGCTGAAAACCGATGATATTCTGGCCATTATGACCGAGCAGAAGTTTCGTGTGTCGATGCCGGAAATTACCGCCATGATGCGCGCGCCGGACCATAAGAACTATCGCGAATGCGGCGATCAGTTTCTGCGTTATTTCCTGCGGGGTTTGACGTCGCGAGTGCACAAAACGAAAGCGTAAAACGACGCTGGCGACCACGATGAATATCGGGTCGCCAGGATGTTATTTCACTTCTTTAAAACCCGCCGATTCCATTACCGTTTGCATTTGCTTCATGCTGATATTTTTATCGGCTTTCTCAGAAAGCTTCATCCCGGAAATTGCCTGCAACGCTTTTATATCGACTTTTTCCATATCGATAGTGACATTTTCCTGCGCGTAGGTATCTGTATAGGTGAGCTTTTCTTCTACGCCTGCAATATTTTGATATTTGGCGCTTAACGCATCGAATACTTTTGCGGCTTCCTCTTTATTGCTGGCGCCGACAGACGCATAGCTGATTTTACTTTCGGAGCTTTGTTTCAGAACTTTGTCACCTTTATAGGTGTAAGAGACGGTGATATCCGAACCGTTAAGATTGGCATTGAATGTTTTCGTCTCTTCTTTATCACCACAACCCGCCAGAGAAAAAACCACAACCGATGCCACGGCGAGAGAAACTAATTTTTGTAACGCTGTCATGTAAAACTCCATTTTATGAATATCGAATGCTAAATAATAACGCCAATGAATATGAGGGCCGGGCGGCCTTAATAGCAGAGCAGTATAGAATAAATCTAATAGCGATGGCTAAGCAGTCCGAAAATGGAGTGGGGGAGTGTGTTTAAGATTAAAGGTAAATCACTCAGCAAAAAAAGCGCTGCAGTTGCAGCGCTCGAGATGTCTGATTTATTTCACCTGTTGGCCAGGTTTTGCGCCTTCGTCCGGGCTTAACAGGAAGATATCTTTCCCGCCAGGACCTGCCGCCATGACCATCCCTTCAGAAATGCCGAAGCGCATCTTACGAGGTGCCAGGTTAGCAACCATAATTGTCTGACGTCCAACCAGGGTCTGCGGATCCGGATAGGCAGAACGAATACCAGAGAAGACGTTACGCTTCTCGCCACCGAGATCCAGCGTCAGACGCAGCAGTTTGTCAGAACCTTCCACAAACTCGGCGTTTTCAATCAATGCCACGCGCAGGTCAACTTTGGCGAAATCGTCAAAGGTAATGGTTTCCTGAATCGGGTCATCCGCCAGCGGGCCGGTTACCGGTGCGGCAGCGGCCTTCACTTCTTCTTTCGACGCTTCCACCAGCGCTTCAACTTGTTTCATGTCGATGCGATTGTAGAGCGCCTTAAAGGTGTTGACCTTGTGACCGAGCAGCGGTTGCTTAATGGCATCCCAGCTCAGCTCGCTGTTCAGGAAAGCTTCTACACGTTCAGCAAGCGTTGGCAGAACCGGTTTCAGGTAAGTCATCAGGACGCGGAACAGGTTGATACCCATGGAGCAGATCGCTTGCAGGTCGGCATCGCGGCCTTCCTGTTTAGCAACGACCCACGGAGCCTGTTCGTCAACGTAGCGGTTTGCCACATCGGCCAGCGCCATGATTTCACGGATAGCTTTACCAAATTCACGGCTTTCCCATGCTTCGCCAATCACCGCAGCAGCGTCAGTGAAGGTTTTATACAACGCCGGGTCGGCCAGTTCAGCAGCCAGTACGCCGTCAAAACGCTTGCTGATAAAGCCTGCGTTACGTGATGCCAGGTTGACTACTTTGTTGACGATATCGGCGTTTACACGCTGAACGAAGTCTTCCAGGTTCAGGTCGATGTCATCAATGCGTGAAGAAAGCTTCGCTGTGTAGTAGTAACGCAGGCTGTCGGCGTCAAAGTGCTTCAGCCAGGTGCTGGCCTTAATGAAGGTACCGCGAGATTTGGACATCTTCGCACCGTTTACCGTCACATAACCGTGTACAAACAGGTTGGTCGGCTTACGGAAGTTGCTGCCTTCCAGCATCGCTGGCCAGAACAGGCTATGGAAGTAGACGATGTCTTTACCGATGAAGTGATACAGCTCGGCGTCGGAATCTTTCTTCCAATACTCATCAAAACTGGTCGTGTCGCCGCGCTTATCGCACAGGTTTTTGAACGAACCCATATAGCCAATTGGTGCGTCCAGCCAGACGTAGAAGTACTTGCCTGGCGCATCCGGGATTTCAAAACCGAAGTATGGGGCATCGCGGGAAATATCCCACTGCTGCAGGCCGGATTCGAACCATTCCTGCATTTTGTTGGCGACCTGCTCCTGCAACGCGCCGCTGCGTGTCCAGGCCTGCAGCATCTCGCTGAATGACGGCAGGTCAAAGAAGAAGTGTTCGGAGTCGCGCATTACCGGCGTCGCGCCAGAAACGACGGATTTCGGCTCGATAAGTTCGGTCGGGCTGTAGGTTGCGCCGCAGACTTCACAGTTATCGCCATACTGATCCGGAGATTTACATTTCGGGCAGGTGCCTTTAACGAAACGGTCCGGCAGGAACATGCCTTTTTCCGGATCGTAAAGCTGGGAGATAGTACGGTTCTTAATAAAACCGTTCTCCTTCAGGCGCGTATAAATCAGCTCAGACAGCTCACGGTTCTCTTCGCTGTGCGTAGAGTGGTAGTTGTCATAGCTGATGTCAAAACCCGCAAAATCAGTCTGATGCTCCTGACTCATTTCACCGATCATCTGCTCTGGCGTGATCCCAAGCTGCTGTGCTTTCAGCATGATTGGCGTACCGTGTGCGTCGTCCGCGCAGATGAAGTTAACCTGGTGGCCGCGCATTCGCTGGTAACGGACCCAGACATCAGCCTGGATGTGCTCCAGCATATGGCCGAGGTGGATAGAGCCGTTGGCGTACGGCAGCGCGCACGTTACCAGAATTTTCTTCGCGACTTGAGTCATAGTGGGCAATTACTTCTTTTGTAGTGAAAAGGGCTTTGATAGTACCAAAATGGTAATTACTGCGCCAAGCGATAAGGGCATTTATCCGTAAATGAATAATTGTTGCGGTTGGAGTAAACTACCTGGTGACTATTGTATTTTCAGAACAACAAAAAGGAGTCGGGATGAACGCACAATCCCAGGCCAAATCACCAGAGACCCTGCGCGCGATGGTTGCCGGGACGCTGGCGAATTTTCAGCATTCAACCCTGAAGCATAATCTGACGACGCTTAAAGCGTTGCATCACGTCGCCTGGATGGATGACACGTTGCACGTTGAGCTGGTCATGCCGTTTGTCTGGCAGAGCGCGTTTGAGGACTTAAAAGAGCAATGTAGCGCCGATCTGCTGCGTATTACTGGTGCGAAAGCGATCGACTGGAAACTGTCGCATAACATTGCGACGCTGAAACGCGTGAAAAACCAGCCGGGCATTAATGGTGTAAAAAACATCATCGCCGTCAGTTCGGGTAAAGGTGGCGTGGGTAAATCCTCTACTGCCGTGAACCTGGCGCTGGCGCTGGCTGCGGAAGGGGCGAAGGTAGGGATACTGGACGCCGATATTTATGGCCCGTCAATCCCGACGATGCTCGGTGCGGAAAACCAGCGTCCAACCTCTCCAGACGGTACCCATATGGCGCCGATCATGTCTCACGGCCTGGCGACAAACTCTATTGGTTATCTGGTTACTGACGATAATGCGATGGTGTGGCGTGGCCCGATGGCCAGCAAAGCCCTGCTGCAGATGCTGCAAGAAACCTTATGGCCGGATCTTGATTACCTGGTACTGGATATGCCGCCGGGTACGGGTGATATCCAGTTGACGCTGGCGCAAAACATTCCGGTCACGGGTGCTGTTGTGGTGACCACTCCGCAGGACATCGCGCTGATCGATGCGAAAAAAGGCATCGTGATGTTCGAAAAAGTCGAAGTGCCAGTGCTGGGTATTGTTGAGAATATGAGTATGCATATTTGCAGCAACTGCGGTCATCACGAGCCAATCTTCGGCACCGGTGGCGCGCAGAAACTGGCTGAGCAGTATCACACCCAACTGCTGGGACAGATGCCGCTGCATATTTCTCTGCGTGAAGACCTGGATCGTGGTACGCCGACGGTCATCAGCCGCCCTGACAGCGAATTTACCGCCATTTACCGCGACCTGGCAGGACGTGTCGCTGCCCAGCTCTACTGGCAAGGGGAAGTGATCCCGGGTGAAATTGCTTTCCGCGCGGTGTAATTAATAGCGTTAAAAAGATTCACCGTATCAATAATGAATTGATGCGGTGAATATATTGGATGAAAAACCTCACTCAATTATTTATCCGGACTGTATAATTCATGTCTTTTTCTGAATAAACACCCTCAATGCATCATTTAAATTGATCAAATTGGTCGAATTAATCTACAATCTCAATTAGTCTTAGCGAGGCAGTTAATCCATAATCTACTGGAAAGACGGCTTGTGTGCTGTTTCCCAACCGATACAGGAATAATGAACGTAATGAAAAAAAATTTATTCTTGGGAGTTATTACTTTGGCTTATGGAATGAGCGCTTCTGCTTTCGCCACAGATACTGCCACCCTGAATATCAATGGTCGGGTAACTGAACCCACCTGTAGCACTGATGTTGTAAATAACGAAGTGCAGCAACGCTGTGGCAATGCCATTTCCTTTTCAAACGTCAGAGCGGGTGTTTCCAATCCAACAAAAGGTGCGGTAACTGAAATTGTTACTATCACCGGTGACGCTACACGACAAATTGTGATGACGCGTTACGATTAAACGTCTTTTATCAGCCATGCATTATTATTGTGAATGATGCGTGGCTGAACATTTCTCTGAAGAATTCCATTCCGACAGTTAATCTCGTAAATTTATTAATTTAAAAGAATAAAAAAAACGACTGATTTGTTTCTATTATATTGCGCTTTGCAATTTGTTTTAAATCAATAAAACAACGCGTTTACATTGCGGTAACGTTTCTGGTGTGCGAATTTAATTTCACGGGTTAAGTCCTCTTAACCAATAGAAGTTAATTCATTAAGGAATATACGATGAAACGTTCAATTATTTCCGCTGCTGTTCTGTCCGCTGTAGTTATGAACGCTGGGGCTTTTGCTGCTGATTCTGATCAGGGTGAACTGATTATTACTGGTAAGGTAGTAGGGACCACCTGTAAATTTACAGGGGATACCACTGCGACCATTGGTATGAACCAAATTGGTGCTGACAGATTAAATGCCTTAAGTGCTGGTGGTGTTTATGAAGGATACTCAAATAAAACCATCGTGCCATTGACGGTTGAATGTACAGGAAGTAAAGCACCAAAAATTACTTTCTCCAGTTCTCAATTTGACAGCAATAATAAATATATTACACGAAATACCGCAGCAAATAATGGTGCTGGCTTCACCGTTTACTATGGTGATGATTTTACTAAACAGGTTAACCCCGTTACAGGTATTGAGTTAACTAAAACTGCGGACAATAAATATACTCTGAACTTTAGCGCACGCTACGCGAAAATTGGTTCTGCCGATGTCTCCGCTGGTGATGTGGCCTCTTCGCTGACGATGACTGTTGTTACTGATTAAGATGACTATCCTGTTTGTCGGCGGCTCCGGCCGCCGATTATTTCCGCAGTAAGGATAATTATAATGAAAAAAATACTCGTGTTTTTACTGGCCGGTACAGTAATGCCTGCGTGGGGCGGCATATACATTTACGGCACCCGTGTCATTTATCCGGCACAGAAAAAAGAAATTACCGTGCAATTAATGAATGAAGGCAGTCGCAGCTCGCTGGTTCAATCCTGGATAGATGACGGAGATACCAGTCTGTCACCCGAAAAAATCCACGTGCCATTTGTAATGAGCCCTCCGGTGGCAAAGGTCAGCGGAGGCTCTGGTCAACAACTGAAAATTAAGCAATTGGCAAATACGCTACCGGAAGATCGTGAAAGTCTTTTTTTCCTGAATGTGTTAGATATTCCTCCTAATTCTGCGGAATCAGAAGGCAAGAACATGATTAAATTTGCTATGCAGAATCGCATCAAATTTATATATCGCCCGCAGGGTATCGCCGGTGTAGATGAAAAAAGCTTTTCTCGCTTAAGCGTCAGAGATATCAGCGGTGGCATTAATATCAAAAATAATTCTGCCAACTGGATTACTATTCCTGAACTAGTGGGTAATTCAAAAATAAACAGCGAGACAGTATTACTTGCTCCGTGGTCAGATAAAAAGGTCATCACCACTGCTGTCGTTAATCATTACAAAGTTACTCTTATTGATGATCACGGAAACTACTTAAGTGAAAAAATAAAAACGGAAAGATAGTCAAGGATTGATTATGTCAAAGATAAATTCTATTACACTGTCAATCCTGTCGGTGTTGGCTGCTTCATCCGCATGGGCTGAAGAAGACACGTTTGATACCCACTTTATGATCGGTGGTTTGAATGGTGAGAAAATCTCTCGCTATCAAATTGATGGCGATAAGCCAATGCCCGGTATATATGAAATGGATGTTTATCTTAATAATAAGTGGCGTGGTCGGTACGATATTGATATTAAAGACGATCCCGAACTGACATGTCTGTCCTGGGCACAATTGCAGCAAATTGGTATTCGCACCGGGAACATTAAAACGGATAAACAAGAAGGCTGCGTGCCGCTGCGTGCAGCAGTGCAGGGCGGCAGTGTTAGTTATGACATTGGGGAGTTTATTCTAAATTTAAGCGTGCCTCAGGCGTATGTGGTTGAATATGAACCAGGATATATGCCGCCTGAAACCTGGGATCGCGGGGTGAACGCTTTTTATACCTCTTATTACGCCAGCCAGTATTACAGTAATTATAAACACGGTGGTGATGATAAAAGCAGCTATGTGAACCTGAATAGCGGGTTGAACCTGCTGGGGTGGCAGTTGCATTCAAGTGACAACTATACGAAAGGTAATGAGGGCAACGGCAAATGGAAGAGCAACACGTTATATGTGGAACGTGGTGTGCCGTCGATTCTTGGTACATTGCGCGCCGGTGACATGTATACCGGGGCAGATATTTTTGATGCCGTACGTTTTCGTGGTGTGCGTATCTGGCGCGATATGCAAATGTTACCAAACTCAAAACAGAATTTTACCCCTGTAGTTCGTGGGATTGCCCAGAGCAACGCCCTGGTAACCATCGAACAAAATGGTTTTGTTATTTACCAGAAAGAAGTGCCACCAGGCCCATTTGCTATTGATGATCTACAACTCGCTGGTGGCGGTTCGGATTTAGATGTCAGTGTGAAAGAGGCTAACGGTTCGATATCTCATTATCTGGTGCCTTTTTCATCTGTGCCAAATATGCTGCAATCTGGCGTATCGAAATATGATTTCGCTGCAGGGCGTAGCCATATTGAAGGGGCTGGCAATCAGTATGATTTCCTGCAAGGGAGTTATCAGTATGGTCTGAACAATCTGCTAACGGTCTATGGCGGTACAATGCTGTCGCAAAACTATTCTTCATTTGTGCTTGGGACTGGCTGGAATACCCCCATTGGCGCAGTATCGGTAGACGCCACGCGATCGCATAGCGAGCAGGATAATGGTGATGTTTTTGATGGTCAGAGCTATCAGGTTGCATGGAACAAATATGTCACGCAGACCGGTACGCAGTTTGCACTGGCAGCTTATCGTTACTCCTCGCGGGATTATCGTACCTTTAATGACTACGTGTGGGCGAATAATAAAAATAACTATAATCGCGATAAAAACGATGTTTATGACATTGCGGACTACTATCAAAACGACTTTGGCCGCAAGAACAGTTTTTCACTGAATATAAATCAAGCGTTACCCGAAAACTGGGGATCCCTGGCGGTTAGCGGCCTGTGGCGCGACTATTGGCAACGCAGTGGAAACGGCAAAGATTATCAGCTTAGCTACTCTAACGCCTGGCAGCGAGTTAGCTATACCGTTGCCGTGAGTCAAACGTACGATGAGGATAACCACGAGGATAAGCGTTTTAACCTGTATATCTCCATCCCGTTCTCGTGGGGGGACGGTATTTCCAATCCTCGACGCGATCTGTTCGTCTCTAATTCCACGACGTTTGATAATGACGGCTTTCAGTCGAATAACACCAGCTTAAGCGGGGTGACGGGTCATCGCGATCAATTCAGCTATGGTGCCAACCTCAGTCAGCAACGACAGGGGAACGAGACAACGGCGGGCGTTAGCATGGTCTGGCGCGCGCCAGTGGCGACTGTAGGCAGTAGTTACAGCCAATCGAATAAGTATCAACAGGCCAGCGGCAATATTCAGGGGGGGATCGTGGTGTGGTCTGAGGGCGTGGCTCTGACTCCCCGGCTTTCAGATACATTCGCCATTGTTAAAGCGCCTGGGTTACAGGGTGCGGCTGTGCAAGGGCATCGTTACCTAACGACCAACAGTAGGGGTTACGCGGTTTACGACAGTCTGACGCCGTACCGTGAAAATATGCTGATGCTGGATCTTTCCGACACTAATAGCGATGTGGCATTACTGGGCAATCGAAAAGGTACAGTACCCTATCGCGGTGCGGTCGTGATGACGGAGTTTGAAACCGATCGGCGCAAACCCTGGTACTTCCTGGCCGAGCGTCCGGACGGCTCTCCGTTATCATTCGGTTATGAAGTGGAAGATGAAATCGGTAATAATATTGGTCTGGTGGGGCAGGGTAGCCGGTTATTTATTCGCACTAACGACATTCCCGCGTCGGTACATGTTGCAGTTAATAAACAGCAGGGACAGTTCTGTACAATTACCTTCGATAGGGTGATTGATGAGAATAAAGTCTATATTTGCCGATAAGGATGCAAGATATGAAAGGATACGTATTTTTGATATTTTTGCTGCTGTCATCCTTTGGTGCTGATGCCGGGTGTACATTTCAGACGAAAAATGGCGGGTTAACGACAATTAATCTGGATATGACATCTGGAACAGCAACAAATCAAATTAATCTCAGTTCCAGTGGCAACATAGTGTGTACAGCCAACAGTGATAGCTTATATTATACAACACCGCTCAAGGATTACATTGTTGCAATTCAGGGAGGCAGCGGCAAGAAGGTTTTAATTAATATCAATCTGACCAGCAATGATTTTCCAGTAAGTATTGGTAAGAAAACGGTTAGTGCCGGCGAAGCGCTGGATACCAAAAATTTCACCATCTCAGCAAGATATGTAAATTCAGGGACTATTAAGCAGACAGTATCCGGTGATGCGTTTAGTCTGAGCGACCCGGCAGTAAGTATTACCTCTGATAATTCTTGTACTTCAAACTGGTTAGCTTATCTTTATTGCTGGGTTACCGGACGTTTATCGAGTAATTCAGCTTTTACACAGAATTTAAGCTTTACAGTAACGCATAAACCCACCACCTGTCAGTTTTCATTACCCCGCTACGAAATTAAAATGCCAGATACCACATTGAATGAGATGCTCACAGTTAATAATACCAAATCGGGTTCTACAAATCTGGTATTGAATTGCGAAAGTATATATAACGTCACCACTAATCCCGTCACTTTTAAGGTGGTGCGCGGTGACTGGGATGAAAGCGGGAAAATACTAAAAAACACGATAGCGAATGGTGCCAAAGGGGTGGGGTTCCAGATATATAATGGCACCGCGACTTCTCCTCTAAAACAGGGGGATAATCTGATGAACAGAATGACCAAACTGGAAGCAATCAGTAATCAGTACACTTTCCCTATTACTGCGAAATATGTTCGCGTGACAGGGGAATCATTACTGCCTGGTGAAATACAAAGTAAAGTGATATTTGCAGTATCTTATGACTAATTGATTTGCGGGTATTTCACGTACTTTCTTGCTGAAAGTACGTGTTTTTTCTATTAACGATGATAAAAAATCTCGCCGTCGTAGGCTTTAATGATCTTACCGTCAGCATCGTTGATTAGGACGTACGCACCACCCATGTAGGTCCAGTGGGTACCGGCGGTAGGGGCTGGCAGGTTGCGTTGGTTCCATTGCTTAATCGCATATTCGTCAGTACGGTACAGCGGTGGGACCGTGTCACCAGGTTTAAAATGGGTAAAGTCGGCGATGAAACCGCTCAACTCATACTTATCAATTCCGGTGGGAGCAGCTGTTGCGGCCGGCGCGGCCCAGACGACGCTGCTTGCAAGCAGGAGTGCACCCAGCAACATTTTATTCTTCATACCCATCCTCTTTACCTGTTCGGGTCATCAACATCAGTCGTGTATCATTCCTGGCTTATAGGGCATCTGACAAGAACTTTTTTGTGATCACGCCAGTCATTTCGTAAAAAGTGTAAATGAATGTACAGATTAGCTGCAACCTTACCCCGTAATTTCGTGGAGGGCCATGGTGCTGCGCTAATTTACATCATCAAGCGTAGGCAGTATTCTGTTACCGAAACTTGTGTTTCAACGACTCGGGGTGCCCCATCGCTGATGGGCTGAGAAATACCCGTACCACCTGATCTGGATAATGCCAGCGTAGGGAAGTCTGACACTGCTCGTGTCCCTTCTTCGCGCGGGCAGGAGCTGAACCATGCAGCCTGACCTGCACAGCCGCACACTCGCGGCTCACACCTTACACCAATTTAGAACGCTTTCCCCTCTCACACACTGCATGACCAACGAGGTCGTGCAAAGCTTTACGGCCAATACGCTGCTGGCGCTGGGCGCATCACCTGCAATGGTAATCGAGCCCGAGGAAGCCAGTCAGTTCGCGTCTATTGCCAGTGCATTACTGATTAACGTCGGCACCTTAACCCGGGAACGGGCTACGGCGATGCGCGCCGCAGTTGAGCGGGCACAACTTGCTAAAACCCCGTGGACGCTCGATCCCGTTGCCGTGGGGGCGCTGGAGTTTCGTCGTCGCTTCTGTCTGGATTTGTTGGCGCTACAGCCTGCAGCTATCCGCGGCAACGCTTCGGAAATACTGGCTCTGGCGGGTATGAACGGCGGGGGACGCGGCGTGGATACGACCGATACGGCAGCCGCTGCGCTTCCCGCAGCGCAGGCACTGGCTCGTCAGGTTGGGACCATTGTCGTGGTTACCGGCGAAATTGACTATGTCACCGATGGTCAGCGTACCGTCTGCGTGAACGGGGGTGACCCGTTGATGACGCGCGTGGTGGGCACCGGATGCGCGCTGTCGGCGGTCGTTGCGGCCAGTTGCGCCCTGCACGGTGACCGGCTTGCTAACGTCGCCTCCGCCTGTAGCTGGATGAAACAGGCCGGACAAATAGCCACTCAGCAATCAACCGGACCGGGCAGTTTTGTCCCGGCATTTATCGACGCCCTCTATAACCTCAACGCGCAGGAGCAACTATGAAACGGATTAACGCATTAACGATTGCCGGAACCGATCCAAGTGGTGGCGCAGGTATTCAGGCCGATTTAAAAACGTTCTCGGCGCTTGGCGCTTACGGCTGCTCGGTTATTACGGCGTTGGTGGCGCAAAATACGCGCGGGGTGCAGTCGGTGTATCGCATTGAACCTGACTTTGTCGCCGCACAACTGGATTCGGTGTTCAGTGATGTGCGTATCGACACCACTAAAATCGGTATGCTGGCGGAAACGGATATTGTTGAAGCGGTCGCCGAACGCTTGCGTCGCCATCGGGTGCAAAATGTCGTGCTGGATACAGTGATGCTGGCGAAAAGCGGCGATCCGTTGCTGTCTCCTTCGGCGATTGAAACGCTGCGTACCCATTTGCTGCCGCAGGTTTCGATTATCACCCCAAATTTACCCGAAGCTGCGGCGCTGCTCGGGGCTCCCCATGCGCAGACTGAGCAGGAGATGTTAGAACAGGGAAGGGCGCTGCGGGCGCTGGGCTGCGAGGCGGTGTTGATGAAAGGCGGTCATCTGGAGGATGCGCAAAGCCCCGACTGGCTCTTTACCCGTGATGGCGAGCAGCGTTTTACCGCGCCAAGGGTGATGACCAAAAATACCCACGGTACTGGCTGTACGCTATCGGCGGCGCTGGCGGCGCTGCGTCCGCGCCATGACAACTGGGCACAGACAGTGCAGGAAGCTAAGTTGTGGCTTTCAGCGGCATTGGCGCAGGCCGACACCCTGGAAGTCGGTGAGGGAATTGGTCCGGTGCATCATTTCCACGCGTGGTGGTAATGAGTATACTGGCTGCAGAAACGGCTGCAGGAAAAAGATAAATGGAACAAGCGCATACCCAGCTTATCGCGCAACTGAATGAACGTATTTCCGCGGCAGATAACACGCCGCTGTATATGAAATTTGCGCAAACGGTGAAAAACGCTGTGCGTAGCGGGATTCTGGAGCATGGAAACATCCTGCCCGGCGAGCGCGATCTCAGCCAGTTGACCGGCGTTTCGCGAATTACGGTTCGTAAGGCGATGCAGGCTTTGGAAGAAGAAGGCGTCGTGACGCGCGCCCGCGGTTACGGGACGCAAATCAATAACATCTTCGAGTATTCGCTAAAAGAAGCGCGTGGTTTTTCACAGCAGGTGGTGTTGCGCGGTAAAAAACCAGATACGCTGTGGGTTAACAAGCGGATTGTGCCTTGCCCGGAAGAGGTAGCGCAGCAGCTGGCTGTTGCCACGGGGAGTGACGTCTTCTTGCTCAAGCGCATTCGCTACGTAGATGAAGATGCGGTTTCTATTGAAGAGTCATGGGTTCCTGCCCATCTAATTCATGACGTGGATGCCATTGGCGTTTCACTGTATGACTATTTTCGCAGCCAGCATATTTTCCCGCAGCGCACTCGCTCACGTGTCAGTGCCCGAATGCCTGACGCAGAGTTCCAGGCGCACATTCAAATGGACAGCAAAGTGCCGGTGCTGGTGATCAAGCAGGTAGCGCTTGACCAGCAGCAACGGCCCATTGAATACAGCATCAGCTATTGTCGAAGCGATCTATACGTGTTTGTGTGCGAGGAGTAACGCCTCGCGCGTAGGGGCGCAATCGCCCCCGCGATGCCCTACCACCCAGGACGCCACGGCGTTTCCAAGCAGTACCGTGTCAGCCAGCGACCAGCCAGACGCCAGTCCCGCCAGCATGCCGCCAGCGTGGCTGTCACCAGCGCCAATGGTATCAACGACCGCTGTCGCAAATGCCGGTACGCAACCGGAAGTTTGGGTGCTGAAATACCACGCACCGTCTTTATCGTGGCGTACCACCACCGGTGTGGCAAAACGTTGCACCCATTGTGCGCCAAAACCTTCTATATCCTGGCTTAATGCAAACCGCTCGGCGGCAATTTCCGCCTCCTGCCGATTGAGCGATACCAGTGGACGGCAGGCCATAATTCTTGCCAGTAAGGGCTCGGGAATGTCGCCGATGCGTGGGCCAAAATCGATAAATGGCGTCACTTCCTCCAGCCCTTCCAGCCAATGCACCAGCAACTCACCACACGGAGAGGCTAACTGATAGCCCGAGAGATAAACCAGGCTGTGACGTGGGATCTCCAGCTGTGCCAGCCAGTCAGCGTTCCACTGATTTTCGACGCCACTAAAGGACATAAAGGTACGTTCGCCATCCGGCTCGACCAGAGCCAGGCACCAGCCGTTATCGCCTGCGGCGTTATCGATCAGGCTGTGCAGTCCCTCTTTTGCCATCCGGTTGCGGATAATATCGGCCCACACCCCCTGACCCAGCGGTAAAGCATTACTGGCGTCGATACCTAACCGCTTGAGTGCTACGGCAATATTGAGCGCACAGCCGCCAACGTTTACCACTTGCTGTTTGAGTTCAATGTCACATCCGCGCCAGGGAAGGGCATACGCATCGGCAATGACATCAATCACCGCCGCACCCACCACCGTAACGGGTCGCTGTGTGCGTAACTGCGGGAGAAGTTGTTGCAGACGCGTGGTGCTCATAGTGCCTCCCGCTGCTCGCGCAGTCGCATCAATCCACTGGCGTAGCGGATAAAGTCCAGCTGATTTACCGCATCGAGCTCATGTTTCAATGCCGGATTAATCGCACTTACGCCGTGGAGCGCGCCACAAATGGCGGTTGCCATCGCCCCGATGGTGTCGGTATCGCCCCCGAG
The DNA here is from genome assembly GCF_013783065.1 of Citrobacter sp. RHBSTW-00986. Lineage (NCBI taxonomy): Bacteria > Pseudomonadati > Pseudomonadota > Gammaproteobacteria > Enterobacterales > Enterobacteriaceae > Citrobacter > Citrobacter sp. RHBSTW-00986. Next base: position 1,813,679 of record NZ_CP056200.1, read on the forward strand.
GTTCGCACACAGAATGGCGCAGCGGTTAGGATCGGTCTGCGCCAGCTCAACCATAGCGATGGCGCAAGGCACGGATTCAATGGTGCTGGTTCCGGCCCCTACAACCTGATACAACTGCTCGCAGGCAGACTCAATGCCGTCAGCGTTACGGACAATTTTCAGCGCCAGTTCAAGGCGTGCAGAGAGCGATGCGCTAAAGGTAGTGATCCTTTTTTGCTGCGCATGCCGGGCAATGGCTGGCAGCGCGTCGACAATCTCTGACCATTTTCCGCCGTCGATAGCGCGTGATACCGCCCATGCGACCACCACTGCGCCAGCGATAGCCAAATCCGATTTATGCGTCGGGCTGGAGGCTAATGCCACATCATCGATAAAGGCATCGAGATCGCGCGCGGGGAGCAGACATCCCAGCGGTGAAACGCGCATTGCCGCTCCGTTGGTAACGCCGTTATTTTCCAGTTCGGCGACAGGTTTGCCGTCGCGAATGGCTTTTAGGGCAATTTTTGAGGTCGGGCCGAGCACGTTTTTATTAAAAGCATCAAAACGTTCGGCCCAGGCCAGAATATTGCGGCCAATAACGTCGGGTACAATCTCTCCGTCGCACTCAAGCAGGGCATCAGCCAGACACATCGCCATGGAGGTGTCATCAGTGAACTCCGCCTGGTTAAAATAGCAGGCGGCATTATTCTCCGCAGGGCCGGGTAAAAAACGGTCGATCCAACCGAAATGGGCTTTAACCCGGGTTCTTGGCCACAGTTCCGACGGCATACCCATCGCATCCCCTAACGCCTGCCCATAAAGAGCACCGAGAATACGTTCTGCTTTCATTTTACTTCCCCTTGTTTCAACGCTACATCGCGATCGTCCACCTTAATGGCGGTGATTTCTTTATCTGACTCGCGAAAGAAAATCATAAACATTACGGCAATGACGGCGATCATGACCGCGCCAAATCCCCACATGCCAGCCCAGTTAAAGGTAAGGCCATTCACCGGTTCCTGATAAGCAAACATTTTTTCCATCATCACGCCGCCCAGACGATAACCGAGCAGGCTACCGAATCCCTGACAGCAGAGGGTGATAAGCCCTTGCGCCGCGGTGCGCATATGTACGGGCGCTTTTTTATCGACATAAATGTAGGCTGTGACGTAGTAGAAGTCGTAACTGACGCCGTGCAGCAGAATGCCGAGAAACAGCAGAGCGTAAGTGAAATATTCTTCCGCGCCGCCGTAAACGAAAAATCCGTAGCGGATAGCTGCAGTAATAAGACCAAGCAGCAATACCTTTTTAATGCCAAAGCGTTTGGTGAAAAACGGTAGCGCTAGCATAAAGAAGATTTCAGAGAACTGGCCCAGCGTCATCCAGCCGGTGGCGTTTTTCATCCCGACTTCTGTCAGATAACCGTTGGCGAAGATGTAATAGAACGCCAGCGGCATCGCGAACAGAAAAGAGCAAAAGAAAAAGACGAGGAAGTTCTTATCCCGCAGCAGGATCAGCGCATCCAGACCCAGCATGACCTTGAAATCCATTTTGCCGGTACTTTTCGGCGGTGTATCCGGTAAAAAGAACGCAAAGACGCCCAACAGAGCCGAGCTTCCGGCAGTGATTAGCAGAGGAATATTGGTAGGGGAGATGTCACTATAGCCAAGCATTTGCGGTAAGAAACCGCAGGCCAAACCAGAGGCGATCCAGCCAATGGTCCCCATCACACGGATGCGCGGGAAATCACGCTCAACGTCACTGACGTTGGCAAAAGCGATACTGTTGGTCAGCGCAATCGTCGGCATATAGGTCAACGAATAGGCCAGTAACAGCGGGAAAAATCCGCTGAAGGTGGTTTGCTGGGCGGCGAAGTACATTAAAATAGCGCCGACGAACATCAGCACCGCCAGCACTTTTTGCGCGGAGAAAAAACGGTCAGTGACAGAACCGACCAGGATGGGCGACAGGATCGCAGCAATCGCGGTACAGGCGTAGGACCAGCCGATCTCCCCGGCGCTAAAGCCACTTTTACTCAGCCACAGCCACAGCGGTACAAACCAGGCGCCCCAGATAAACCACTCTACAAACATCATGAACGACAGCTTAACTGTAGTTTTCATCTTTAAATCCTTCATGACAGGTAAGGTACGCACTGATAGTACCATTCGATAATACCTTTAAAATACCTTTGAGGTCTAAATTTGACCGCCTTAACATTATTTGTTCCTGAATCGAGCCAGCAGAAGTTGCTGAAAAGTGCGCTAAAGATGGAAAAAAAACGCAGTCGGTACCAGGCTTATTGCTGCCCGCAACAAAGCGGGTCAGGACAATCCACATTCCGGTTTCAAATCGGAACTTACGGGAGCATAGCTATGACTGATATTGCGCAGTTGCTTGGCAAAGATGCCGACAACCTTTTACAGCATCGTTGTATGACCATTCCTTCTGACCAACTTTACCTGCCTGGACATGATTACGTCGATCGCGTGATGGTGGATAACAACCGTCCGCCAGCGGTGCTGCGTAATATGCAAACGCTGTATAACACGGGCCGACTGGCCGGGACAGGTTATCTGTCGATTCTACCGGTGGATCAGGGCGTGGAACACTCCGCGGGGGCATCGTTCGCGGCTAACCCGCTGTACTTTGATCCGAAGAATATTGTGGAACTGGCTATCGAAGCAGGGTGTAACTGCGTGGCATCGACCTATGGAGTGCTGGCTTCCGTCTCCCGTCGCTACGCGCACCGCATTCCGTTTCTTGTAAAAATTAACCACAACGAAACGCTGAGCTACCCCAATACGTTTGACCAGACGCTGTATGCCAGCGTAGAACAGGCATTCAATATGGGTGCGGTTGCGGTAGGGGCAACCATCTATTTCGGTTCAGAGGAGTCCCGTCGCCAGATTGAAGAGATTTCTGCGGCGTTCGAGCGTGCTCATGAACTGGGGATGGTCACCGTGCTATGGGCGTATCTGCGTAACTCCGCGTTTAAAAAAGATGGCGTGGATTACCATGTTTCCGCCGATCTCACCGGGCAGGCTAACCATCTGGCAGCCACTATCGGGGCGGATATCGTTAAGCAGAAAATGGCGGAAAATAACGGCGGGTATAAAGCAGTCAACTTTGGCTACACCGACGATCGCGTTTACAGCAAGCTGACCAGCGACAACCCAATCGATCTGGTGCGTTATCAACTGGCGAACTGCTATATGGGGCGCGCCGGATTAATTAACTCTGGCGGTGCGGCTGGCGGCGAAACCGATCTGAGCGATGCGGTACGTACGGCGGTGATTAACAAACGTGCTGGCGGCATGGGGCTGATTCTTGGACGAAAAGCATTCAAGAAAACCATGGCTGACGGCGTTAAGCTGATTAACGCCGTGCAGGATGTTTATCTGGACAGCAAAGTCACCATTGCCTGATTCCAGTTGGGGTGTCGTCGTGTTAACGCAGTAGCGGACAACCCGGCGGCAGTCTGCAACGTAGCGCTGCGGGCAGGATTTCAATATGAAATTCTTGTCCGCTAAGCGGTTCGCCATCGAGATTAAACGTAATTTCGTGCGGGGAGCGGATATCAAACCACGATGATGCGCCTTCGATGATGTTAGGGTTGTCTTCGGATTGCGTTAACGCCGAAAGCAGCCCTGGCAGCAGCTCTTCGCCGGTAAAAATACGCAGTTGCAGCAGACCATCGTTGATCAGCGCCGTCGGGCAAAGCTGTTGCCCACCACCGGCCTGACGACCATTACCGATACCAATGACCAGCGCCTTACCCTGCCAGTAAAAATCTTCCCCACGAATGTCGCAGATGTCGGGTTTGAGCGTATCCATGCGCATTAATCCGTGAATAAAGTACGATACGCCACCTAATGCGGCCTTGAGTTTTTCTGGCGTCTCGCTGGTGATGCGTGTGCCGAAGCCGCCGGTCGCCATATTGATAAAACAGGTTTTATCATTGACCTGAACCATATCGATATCAGTCGCATTTCCGGCGATAGCCAGTTTTAACGCCTTATCAAGGGCGTCGGGTATGCCTACGCTGGTTGCAAAATCATTCGCCGTTCCCAACGGTAAAATACCGAGCGCCGGGATATTGCCGCCCTGCGACTGGATCAGCGCCGTCGAGACTTCGTTAATTGTGCCGTCGCCGCCGCCGGCAATCACCGTTGCAACGCCTAACTGGCGAGCTTCATCAACGTAGCGTTGGGCGTCGCCTTTTTCCCAGGTAACGCGAACATGGATTTTCACGCCTTCATCGCGTAGCTCTGCAATGACATCACGCAGGGGGAGATTATCAGCACTTTTTCCGTTGAGGATCAGTAAACTGGCAGGGAACGCTATCATCCGTTTGCCTCACTTTTTTTCGTTTTAACAAGTGTACGCCAGGAATGGGTTTATGGCGTAAGAACTGACTGAAAGCGAAGGCGAAGAGATAAAAAAAGCCGCAGGATGCGGCTTTTCAGATTGGGTGGACGTTACTGTGGGAACCACTGATCGCTGATTTTTTGGTACGTGCCGTCAGCTTTGATTGCGGCCAGCGCGCTATTCAGTTTTTCCAGCAGGGCTTTGTTATCCGGGCGAACCGCAATGCCAAGACCAGTACCGAAGTATTGTGGGTCGGTCACTTTGTCAGTGGCTACACCTAACTGCGGGTTAGTTTTTAGCCACTCGTTAACCACGGCGGTATCGCCAAATACGCCATCAATACGACCATTTTTCAGGTCGATAATCGCATTCTGATAGCTGTCGTAGGCCACGGTCTTCACTTCAGGGTGTTTATCCTGCAGGTATTTCTGGTGCGTGGTACCGTTTTCCATGCCAATGCGTTTCCCTTTCAGGTCGGCAAAGGTTTTATAGGTGTCTTTTTTCGCAATCACCAGCGCGGAGTTTGCATAGTAAGGCTGAGTAAATGCCACCTGCTTGCTACGCTCAGGCGTGATGTCCATTCCGGAAATCACCGCATCATATTTTTTGAATTTCAGCGCGGGAATCAAGCTATCAAAAGCATGATTGGTGAAAGTACAGTCAGCCTGCATTTGTTTGCACAGTGCCGTTGCCAGGTCGATGTCAAAACCGACAATTTTATTGCTTGCATCCAGTGACTCAAATGGCGGGTAAGTCGCGGATACACCAAAACTAATTTTATCAGCAGCTGAGGCGCCAGCGGCGAAAGTAGCAAGTAATGCGGCCAGTACTAACTTTTTCATGGTGGAACTCCCGTCTGTCAATCTTATGATTATTTACCGTGTCTGCGGCATGAATTAACAATGCCATTTAATGAATTTATATGCAATAAAAATGATTAAATATTTTTAAAGATATAAAAAAAGACGGACAATTTAGGTTGTTGTCCGTCTTTTTTATTTTGGCTTTATGCATATTCACCGGAGAGTGTACAACGGAAGACGAATCGTAGCCTGATAAGCGTAGCGCCATCAGACACAAAAACCGATTTAATTCCGGTGTTCAAACGCCAGCGCTTTACGTTCGATCACGCGCATCATCAGCGTCAGCAAACCGTTGACGATCAGGTAAATCACACCCGCCGCGCCGAAAACCATGACGTCATAAGTGCGACCATACAGCAGCTGACTATAGCCCATGACTTCCATCAGCGTGATGGTGTATGCCAGTGAGGTACTTTTAAACACCAGCACCACTTCGTTGGAATACGAGGAGAGGGCGCGTTTAAAGGCGTACGGCAACAGAATCGCCAGCGTATCCTTCTTACTCATCCCCAACGCTCCACAGGACTGCCACTGGCCTTCCGGGATTGCGCGGATAGCACCGTAGAACAGTTGAGTGGTATAAGCCGCACTGTTTAACGATAGCGCAATTAAGGCGCACAGCCACGGTTCAGAGAGCAGGTGCCACAGTACCGGATACTCCTGTAGCGTCGGGAACTGCCCTGGCCCGTAGTAGATCAGGAAGATTTGCACCAGCAGCGGAGTACCGGTAAACAACGTGATATAGGCGCGAACCAACCAGACCACAATCGGCGTTTTTAGCGTCAGGATGACGGTGAAAACCAGCGCCAGCACCAGAGCAACCACGATGGAGGCGACCGTCAGCGTCAGGCTGGTATGCAGCCCTTTTAACAATTCAGGTAAATACTCAAGCATTAGCCTGGTCTCCGCTCAAATCGTGTCGCGCGCAGGTCAATGCGTTTGAGAATGTACTGACTCACCAGCGTAATCACCAGGTAAATAGCCGCCGCCACAATGTACCAGGTAAACGGCTCCTGAGTACGGGTGGCAATGCTCTTGGTTTGCAGCATCAGATCGTTCACGCTGATAAGGCTGACCAGCGCGGTATCTTTCAGCAATACCAGCCACTGGTTACCCAGTCCCGGCAGAGCGTGACGCCACATCTGCGGCATCACCAGGCGAAAGAAGATCGCGGCTTTAGACAAACCCAACGCCTGACCTGATTCCCATTGTCCGAGTGGTACGGCCTTCAGCGCGCCACGCAGCGTTTGCGACGCGTAAGCCGCATACAGCAATGACAGCGCAATTACACCGCACAGGAACGGGCTGACGTCGAAGTTTTCGATCTGCATCTGAACCGGGATTTGTACAACCCCGAGATTGATCGTAAAGCCATCGGCCAGCGTCAGCAGCAGCTGTGAAGAGCCGAAATAGATGAACAGAACCACCAGAATTTCCGGCAGACCACGCAGGATGGTGACCAGAGCTGAACCCGTCCATGCCACCGGACGCCATTTTACTGACTCCCAGACGGCAAAAAACATGGCGAGCGCGAGGCCAATAATCAGCGCACAAACGGCAAGGCCGACGGTCATCCCGGCGGCGCTTGCTAAAGGAAAAAATTCATTCATCAAGTATTACTTCTGGAACCATTTGTTGTAGATGGTCTCGTAAGTCCCATCTTTCTTCACTTTTTCCAGCGCAGCGTTAAATTTCTGCTGCAGCTCGGTATTGCCCTGGCGCACAGCGATGCCCAGACCCGTACCGAAGTAATCTTTATCCGTCACTTTGTCGCCAACTGCGGCCAGCTTTGGATTGTCTTTCAGCCATTCGGTCACCACTGCGGTATCACCAAATACGCCGTCAATACGACCATTTTGCAGATCGAGTTTGGCATTCTGGTAGCTGTCATACGGTACGGTGGTCACTTCCGGATGTTTATCCATGATGAATTTCTGGTGCGTAGTACCGTTTTGTACACCGACTTTTTTGCCTTTCAGCTGGTCAATGCTGGTGTATTTACCCTGTTGGCCAACAAACAGGGCAGAGTTGTCGTAATACGGGGTGGTGAACAGAACCTGTTTTTCACGCTCTGGCGTGATGTCCATACCGGCCATCACCGCGTCAAAACGACGGAATTTCAGGCTCGGGATCAGGCTGTCGAAGGCCTGATTGGTGAAGGTACAGGTCGCGTCAATCTCTTTACACAGCGCATTCGCCAGATCAACGTCAAACCCTACGATTTTGTTATTCGCATCAATAGATTCAAACGGAGGATAAGACGCTTCGGTGGCGAAACGAATGGTTTGGGCTGCGGTAGCGGAAAGGCTAAAACCTGCGATTAGCGCGGCAATCAGAACTTTTTTCATTGTATTGTCCCGAATCTTAGTGAGAGAGATAGTTTTTAAACGCTTCGGTTTGCGGGTTGGCAAAGCAGCTCGCATCCCCAAACTCGACGATATGACCGTTTTCCATATACACCACACGGCTGGCCGTTTTACGTGCAACTTCCACTTCGTGGGTGACGATCACCTGAGTAATGTTGGTTTCCGCCAGTTCACGAATGATGCTGACGATTTGGGCAGTAATTTCCGGATCAAGCGCTGCGGTAGGTTCATCAAACAGCAGCACCTGCGGCTCCATCATCAACGCGCGGGCAATGGCCACACGCTGTTGCTGGCCGCCGGAGAGATGCAGTGGGTAGCGATCGCTGTACGGCTTCAGGCGCAGACGTTCCAGCAATTTTTCGGCACGCGCCAGCGCTTGATCTTTTGTCAGACCCAGTACGCGGCAGGGCGCTTCAATCAGATTCTGCACAACCGTGAGATGCGGCCAAAGGTTGTATTGCTGGAAGACCATGCCCACGTTCTGACGCAGCTCCCGAATGGCTTTGTCTGACGGGGTCTTCGTGAAGTCGAAACGGTTACCCGCAATAGAGAGCGTGCCCGAGCGCGGCATCTCAAGCAGGTTGAGTACGCGCAGCAGCGAGCTTTTCCCGGCTCCACTTGGGCCAAGTAACACCAGTGTTTCACCCTGAGGGCAATCCAGCGTGATATCGAACAGCGCCTGATGTGCGCCGTAGAAGCAGTTAATGCCGTTTAATTGAATACTCATTGACACTCGATACTGGCAGTCTGATAGCTATTGAAGCCGCAGATACTACCTTTGACAGAATAGTTATGCAATATTTATGCGTTAAAAGTTAAATGCAAACCGCATTCTTATCTAAACATAGCACAAAATAGCGGGGCCACCAGTGGGCAAGAATAATTGTCGGCATTCTATGCAGAATGCCAGACAATTTATGGGGGTTATGATTCAGGCAGGTGAATGGGGCGGTTAGCGGTTTTCGACAGACTGGCGCAGCGTCCCGGCTGGCGCGTGTACGCTGCCGCCCAGATAGCGGACATCGTCAACTACCCAGCACTGGCCTTCGCGGATCATCAGCACTTCATCACGCCAGCTTTGGTCACCCTGTTTAAGCTCTACGCGCAGCGGAATGTTGCGTGCATCACTATTCGGAATGGTCGATGCGCTGGCGACGCTGGCACTGTCCGGTAACGTAGCGCGACTAGAGAACGGATCGCTGTTAAACAGATCGCGATGCGCGTTATCACGGCTGGCATCGTTCAGCAGTTTCGCCAGGTTGTCGCTGAGGTACGGACGAAGGGGGGTAATGTCATTGTTTCGGTGCTGAATACGGTAATCATAGAATTGTTGAGCCACGCTGTCTGGCCCGCCTTCTACGCATGAGCCGCTACGCGTGCCGTTATCTTTGTAGGCCGGCGTTACGGTAGTACAGGCGCTGAGAAGTAGTGCACATGGAACCAGCAGAGAGAGTTTCGAGTAGCGCATAATGATTTCCTTATTAGCTTTCTACTATTAGTGTTCTACGTTGATTTACATGTCATACTTCAAGTTGCTTGTGCGTTGGCTACGTGCGTTCACCCCAGTCACATAGTTATCTATGCTCCTGGGGATTCACTCTCTTGCCGCCTTCCTGCAACTCGAATTATTTTGTGTAAAGAATATATCCTTTCAATGATAGTGGATCGGTTCGATAATGCTTTTGAGATCGTGCTCTTAGCGCAAAAAGGAGATTAACCATGCAGTTTTCGACTACCCCTACGCTGGAAGGGCAGAGCATCGTGGAATACTGCGGTGTTGTGACTGGCGAAGCCATTTTAGGCGCGAATATCTTCCGCGATTTCTTCGCCGGCATTCGCGATATCGTCGGCGGTCGCTCCGGCGCGTATGAAAAAGAGCTGCGTAAAGCGCGTGAAATTGCTTTTCAGGAGCTTGGTGAACAGGCAAAAGCGCTCGGTGCTGATGCGGTAGTCGGTATCGATATCGATTACGAAACCGTGGGCAAAGACGGTAGCATGCTGATGGTGAGCGTCAGCGGCACTGCGGTGAAAACTCGCCGATGAAGCGTCTGCTGTATCTGCTGGCATTAACGCTGCTGCTGGTAGGATGTGCTGGCGAAAAAGGGATTGTCGACAAAGACGGCTATCAGTTAGATACCCGTCGTCAGGCGCAGGCTGCTTACCCGCGCATTAAAGTGCTGGTTATCCATTACACAGCCGATGATTTCGACTCTTCTCTGGCTACGCTGACCGATAAAAACGTCAGCTCGCACTATCTGATCCCGGCAGTGCCGCCGCTCTACCACGGCAAACCGCGTATCTGGCAACTGGTGCCGGAAAAAGATCTGGCCTGGCATGCGGGGATTAGCTTTTGGCGCGGCGCTACGCGAATTAACGATACCTCGATCGGCATTGAGCTGGAAAACCGTGGCTGGCAAAAATCGGCGGGCAGCAAGTATTTTGCGCCGTTTGAACCCACGCAAATTCAGGCGTTAATCCCCTTGGCGAAAGATATTATTGCCCGTTATGACATAAAACCACAGAACGTGGTGGCCCATGCGGATGTCGCACCGCAGCGCAAGGACGATCCAGGTCCGCTGTTTCCATGGGAAGAACTGGCTGCGCAAGGAATTGGCGCGTGGCCGGATGCTCAGCGGGTGGCGTTTTATCTTGCCGGGCGAGCGCCCGATACACCGGTAGAAACCTCATCATTGCTCGATCTGCTGTCGCGCTATGGTTATGAGGTAAAACCTGAAATGACGCCGCGTGAACAGCGGCGGGTGATTATGGCCTTCCAGATGCACTTCCGCCCGACCTTGTGGAACGGCGTGGCGGATGCAGAAACTCAGGCGATTGCCGAAGCGTTACTGGAGAAATACGGGCAGGGTTAACGCGGCAGCTTGCCGTGGTCACGCAGCCAGGCCGCGGTACGCTCAATCCCTTCATCCAGCGTCACAACGGGCTGATAACCTAATTCTTCCTGAGCGCGAGTGGTATCCAGCGTAAAGTCAAAATTCAGCTTCGAGACGCCGTAATGCGTAAGCTTTGGCTCTTTCGCCGATTTATTGCCTAACCGCTCCATGCTGCGGGCAATCATGTCCAGCATCGGGTAGGGTACGGAGCGGATACGACAATCAATATTTAGCTCGTCGATGAGTTTCTGCACAATACTGCGCAGGGTGCGATGCTCGCCGTTGGTAATGTTGTACGCGCGACCCGACGGCAGATTATCGCAGGCTTGCTGACTTGCCAGCCACATCGCGTGCACCGCATTCTCGTAGTAGGTCATATCCACCAGCGCACTTCCGCCGTGCGGCAACAGGATGCTGCCGTAGTGGTACATCATATGGGCCAGGCGCGGGATAAAAACTTTATCGTGTGGTCCGAACAAGCTTTGCGGACGCAATACCGTAAAACGGGTCTGCGGGTTGGCCTGTGTCAGCAACGCAATCACATCTTCGCCAGCCGCTTTACTGCGGGCGAATTCATTGGCAAAGCGTTGGGGGCGGAAGTCCTCTTTGATATCGCGATGGTGGTGATAATCAAAATAGAGCGACGGTGATGAGATATGAATGAAGTTACGAACGCCCCAGGCCACGGCCCACTCGCCCAGACGGCGGGTTGCGCGAACGTTGGCCAGATCGAAGGCTTCCTGAGTTCCCCATGGTGAGGTAAAACTGGAGCAGTGCCACAGCGTATCGATACCGGCGAGCATCACTTTTGCCTGCGAAGAGACCAGCTCGGTCAAATCGGCATGCACAAACTCTGCGCCCATTTTCTCCAGCAGCTTGCCCATCGCTTCGTTGCGACCGGTAGCTCTGACGCTGACGCCTTTGCTGCATAAAAACTCAACCGCGTTTCGGCCTAAGCCGCTGGTGGCTCCGGTAACCAGTACCTTCATATCAATCCACTGTGTTTAAAAAACGTCGTGCGCATTCTTCCGTGAATTTCGTCTGTATGCAATGGGAAACATGAAAGAATACAGGCTCTTTTTATCATGAGTCTGTGATTTGTTCTGCAAGTTTAGCAATACGCTTCGCCATCCCTCTGAAAATGAACAGATGCGCCGGGATCATCAGCAGCCAATAGAAGAGGCCTGGCATGCCGTGCGGATGCCACCAGGCGCGGACATCAATGCGTCGGTGGTCGCCTTTATCTTCCAGCGTGAAGCTCAGTCGACCCAATCCTGGCGCTTTCATCCCAAACAGCAGCGTCAGCTGTTTTTCTGGCTCAACGATGATAACTTTCCAGCTATCAACGGTATCGCCAACCTGCAACAGAGAGTGTTGCGGTCTGCCTTTCGCCAGCTTATGGCCGACCAGCAGGTCCAACGCCGCGCGCGTTTTCCATAAAATATTGCCAAAGAAATAGCCTTCTTTGCCGCCGAGGCGATTCACCACCTGCCACAGCGCCTGCCGACTGGCGGAGGTTTCAACGCTAAAGCCAGCTTGTTTAGCGAAATAGCCATATTCGGGGCGCCAGCGGGCAAATGCCTGCGCGTCGTAACCCCAGTCGCTGGAATTGACCAGCCTCTCTTCTTCTTTCAACGTGCTGCGCACCGCGTCATCAAAGGCAATCAGCTTTTGCGGGATCAGCGTGCGTAATTCGGTGTCATCGGCCAGCAGGTCGTGTTTTAACCCCTGTATCAGCGCTTTTGCCGTGGTCGGCGGCACTGACGTTATGACGTTCAAAAACCAGACCGAAATCCAGCGGGTAGGAAAGGGGACAGGGATGAGCAGGCGATGTTTACCGCTGACCGCCATAAAATGCTCGAACTGCTCCTGATAGCTCAATACCTGCGGCCCGGCGGCTTCGAGTACGCGGTGTTGGCGTGTAGGATGATCCAACAACGCCACCAGGTAGTACATTAAATTCTCCAGCGCGATAGGCGTGGTACGCGAGCGCACCCAGCGCGGAGGGGTGAGTACCGGCAGGTTGTAGACCATGTCGCGCATCACTTCAAAGGCGGCAGAACCTGCCCCTACGATAATACCAGCGCGCAATTCGGTCATCGGCACGCCTGATTCACGCAGGGTGTCCGCGGTTATCTGTCGCGCACGCAGATGATCGGATTGTTCATGGCGGGGAGCCTGTAATGAGCTCAGGAAAATAAGCTGTTTGACTGGCGTATCACGTAGCGCATCGCGCACGTTCATTGCTACCTGGCGCTCATGGGCGATAAAATCACCGCCTTCTCCCATGCCATGGACCAGGTAATAGACCGTATCAACGCCGGTCAGCAGCGGCGTTAGGTTATCTGGCCAATTCAAATCGACCTTATGGCAGCTGACGTTGGCCAACTGCTGCTTTTCCAGCCGCTCGATGCGGCGTGCCGCAGCCAGCACCTGATGCCCTTGCTGACTGAGCGCCTGTACCAGATGCTGACCAATGTAGCCACTGGCGCCAAGAACCAAAATCCGTTGCGGCACGCCCATCTCCTTAGCGGGTTAAAAAAGCGCGCCAGTGGGCGACGACTTCAGCAAGCTGTTCACGCGATACGTCCAGATGCATCACCAGACGCACAATCGGCGAGGCGTTAATCAGCACGCCTTGCGCTTTCATGTACTCGCCCAGTGCCGCAGCGTGTTCTTCGCCAACGCGGACAAACAGCATGTTGGTGTCGTGGCGCATGACGTCCGCTCCTGCTTCGCGCAGTTGTTCCGCCATCCAGGCGGCGTTGTCATGGTCTTCTTGTAAGCGCGACACGTTATTTTTCAGCGCATACAGTCCGGCCGCCGCCAGAATACCGGCCTGACGCATTCCGCCGCCGGTCATTTTACGCCAGCGAATGGCGCGCTTGATGTACTCGTGGCTGCCGACCAGCAGTGAGCCTACCGGCGTTCCTAAACCTTTGGAAAGACAAATGGTGAACGAATCGCAGTATTGCGTGACATCTTTTAACTCACAGCCATAGGCGACGATGGCGTTAAAAATACGCGCGCCGTCGACATGCAGCGCAAGATTGCGCTCACGGGTGAATTCCCAGGCCTCTTTCAGATACTCGCGTGGTAGCACTTTGCCGTTGTGGGTGTTTTCCAGACTGAGCAAACGCGTGCGGGCAAAATGGATATCGTCCGCTTTGATTTTTGCCGCCACTTTGTCCAGCGGCAAAGAGCCATCCGGCATGGCGTCGATAGGTTGCGGTTGAATGCTGCCGAGTACCGCTGCGCCACCCGCTTCGTAGAGATAGTTATGCGCGCCCTGACCGGCGATATACTCTTCGCCGCGCTGACAATGGCTGAGGAGAGCCACCAGGTTCGCCTGAGTGCCTGTGGGTAAGAAAATTGCGGCTTCTTTGCCAGAAAGCTCGGCTGCGTATTGCTGGAGGGCATTAACGGTAGGGTCATCACCGTAGACGTCGTCCCCGACCGGGGCGGCCATCATCTCTTCGAGCATGGCGCGACTTGGTCGGGTAACGGTATCACTGCGTAAATCAATCACGGGCATTCCTTTTTAAGTGAGGTAATGCCCTCTGTTTTACCTGAGCCAGTTAGTTTTCGCCAGTTCGATCACTTCATCACCGCGCCCGCTGATGATTGCGCGCAGCATATACAGGCTAAAACCTTTAGCTTGTTCGAGTTTGATCTGCGGCGGGATCGCCAGTTCTTCTTTCGCGACGACCACATCGACCAGCACCGGACCGTCAATCGACATCGCCCTTTGCAGCGCTTCATCAACCTCTGAGGATTTCTCCACGCGAATGCCCGTGATGCCGCAAGCCTCGGCAATCCGTGCGAAATTTGTATCGTGCAGTTCGGTGCCGTCGGTCAGATAACCGCCAGCTTTCATCTCCATCGCCACAAACCCCAACACGCTGTTGTTGAAGACAATAATCTTCACCGGCAGCTTCATTTGCACAACCGACAGAAAGTCGCCCATCAGCATGCTAAAACCGCCGTCACCGCACATTGCGACAACCTGACGTCCCGGTTCGGTCGCTTGCGCGCCGAGCGCCTGGGGCATGGCATTGGCCATCGACCCGTGGTTAAACGAACCGATCAGACGGCGTTTACCGTTCATTTTCAGATAACGTGCCGCCCACACCGTTGGCGTGCCAACGTCGCAGGTGAAGATGGCGTCGTCAGCGGCAAAATGGCTGATCTGCTGCGCCAGATACTGCGGATGAATGGCTTTATCGCTGGGTTTGGCTAAATCATCCAGCCCTTTACGCGCCTCACGATAGTGTTCCAGCGCTTTATCCAGGAACTGCCGATCGGTTTTTTCTTCCACCAGCGGCAGCAGGGTGCGGAGTGTGGATTTAATATCGCCTACCAGCGCCATATCAACTTTACTGTGCGCGCCAATGCTCGCCGGATTGATATCAATCTGAATAATCTTGGCGTCGGTGGGGTAGAACGGGCGATAGGGGAACTGGGTACCGAGCAGGATCAGCGTGTCGGCATTCATCATGGTATGGAAGCCGGATGAAAAGCCGATCAGCCCGGTCATGCCCACGTCGTAAGGGTTGTCGTACTCCACATGCTCTTTACCACGCAGGGCGTGCACAATCGGCGCTTTTATTTTAGCAGCAAACTCAACCAGTTCTTTATGCGCACCGGCGCAGCCGCTGCCGCACATCAGGGCGATATTGCTGGAGTAGCGTAGCAGTTGCGCTAGTTTTCTGAGCTCTTCTTCTTCCGGAGTGACCACCGGGAGCGGCGCATGATACCAGTGAGTGCTGGCGCTTTCAGGTGCTGGCTTCAACGCAACGTCGCCGGGTAATACCACCACGGAGACGCCGCGGTTGAGCACTGCTTTACGCATGGCAATTGCCAGCACCTGTGGGATCTGTTCAGGGCTGGAAACCAGCTCGCAATAGTGGCTACATTCGCGAAACAACTCTTGCGGGTGGGTCTCCTGAAAATAACCGCTGCCTATCTCACTGGATGGAATGTGTGCGGCAATTGCCAGTACCGGGACGTGGTTGCGGTGGCAATCAAACAGGCCGTTAATCAGGTGCAGGTTGCCTGGTCCACACGAGCCAGCGCAGACGGCCAGTTCTCCCGTCAACTGCGCTTCAGCTCCCGCGGCGAAGGCCGCAACCTCTTCATGACGGGTTGGCATCCAGTCAATCGTTCCCATACGATTCAGACTGTCACTAAGGCCATTTAGCGAGTCACCCGTCACACCCCAAATGCGTTTAACGCCAGCTTGTTCGAGTGTTTTAGCAATAAAAGCGGCAACCGTTTGTTTCATGGTTTTCCTTCTCCTTTAATGTGATACCGGTTACAAGTTTAGATGAAGATAATAGTTATGCTTATCATTACCTCTTATTTCCGGCAGTTTTCATTAAGCCTGTATTAAGCGTAGTTTGTTATTGGATATGGTTAAACAAGGAATAAATTCAAATGGTTATAAAACTATTAAATACAGTTAACCGGGTACTGACTCATGAAGATTTTGGCAAGTTTTTGTTACGTATTGCCGTGGGGGGATTAATGCTGTTTCATGGGCTGCATAAACTGTTCGCGGGGATTGATGGCATCAGTGGCATGCTGATAGCGAAAGGTTTCCCTGGCTTTATTGCGTATGGCGTTCTGCTGGGAGAGGTTGTGGCACCGTGCCTGATTATTCTTGGGATCCTGACGCGTCCGGCGGCGTTGGGGCTGGCGTTTACGATGGTGGTGGCATGGCTGATGGTCGGGATGGGTGAAACCTGGTCACTGGATAAAACCGGCGCATGGGCAATTGAAAGTCTGGTGTATTTCTTCATCGGCGCTCTGGCCGTGGCATTTTTGGGCGCGGGGCGTTTCTCCGTTGCCGGAAACTCGGCCTGGCGATAGTTTGCCATCCGAGAATCAAGACAGAGGCGGGGACGCGATAACCTATCTCCGCCTCGCCATTAAGTCTGGCCGCTAATCCATTTCGTCACTGCTCCACAGTTTGTGCCGACGTTTCAGTGCTCGTTGCGTCAATGCCTTTGCCATCGCCGCACCTATTTCAGCGCTAACCACCAGCCCCTGAATAAAGGGACGGTCGTGCATCAACCACGGCAGTCCGCCAAAGGCGATGCGGTTGCGGGCGTTTTCCGGCGCTTGCAGCGTGTAATCTTCGCCGATATCCGGGATCTCATCGCCACAGGCCAGCAGTTGATCGCGTAGCGTTGGGAACGGAATATCTTTGCTCTGCAATGCCCGTTGTCCTCGGGCGTCAATAAATACATCAAATTCACTGCGCTGACCGTGGTGGTAAATGACCGTCATTTCCTGCTCATTTGTACGCTCATAATCCTTGCCGAGTGCGAGGATCTCAATCAGCCCGGCATCGTGCAGAGCCAGCAATCGGCGGATAGATTCAGACGGGATTGCCGCATAGTTATCAATAAAGACGCGCGCCAGTCCGTGCCTGAAACGTTTTTCGTCGCGAGCATCAAGATGAGGAACGATCTCTTCAATAACCTCGTGTAGGCGCAATAAGGTATAGCGCCAGGCGACGGTATGTTGTTCCTGCTTGTTGCGCTCAACCTCCACCAGGTTACGCCTCGCCCAGTCAAAAGAGTCATGCTTGAGCCTGTCGGCAAAATAGACCTCGGGGAATGTGTCGGCGTTAAGCGTTGCAAGTGCAACCTGTTGGCACCACCCTGGGGCCGCGTCTTGCAGTTGTTGCACAATAAGCCGGAAGATGCGGTCCAGTAATCCGTTTTGGCCCTCGGCAATGGCGTTTTCAATCGCTTCTTGCGTCGCGATATTCAGCGGTTCATAGGGAAGAGGGCAGTAAAAATCCGCTTCAGGCAGCACACCGCTGCGCGACATCAGGGTCAGCTTCAGGTTTTGGCTGTCGGGTTTACGCGTGAACTGCAGTGAACGGTCGGTATTGGTGGTGAAGTTACCATGCTGACTGACCACGGCCATCGCCGCGTCGATAGCGCTTAGCGAGGTGCCCAGAATACCCACCCTGCAAGCGCTAATCTGCGCCTCCATCAGGCCGGTCCACGGACTGGGGAAAAACTTGCGTGCCTGAGCATCAGTTTCTGGCCACAGATGACCGCTGGCGATAGCGGCGAAATCCACTTCGACGGGCTGTGACGCGTGATTGATCCACAGGGAGACCCCAGTCGGGTTTGCTTGCAGGTCGGTGACTTTACTTGATTCATATACGCGAATTGTGAACCCGGATCTTTGCGCTTTATCGACGATGGCTAAAAAACGATCGCGATAATAGTCGCCGAGGATCACCCGGGGCAAAAATTGCCGCTCATGCAAAGATGTACGTTCAAGCCGAAACTGCGCCAGGTATTCATCGCTTTGATTCTGTAGCCACGTCAGATAACTGATATAAATCGGCGGGATCTCAATGCTGGCTATATTGGCCAGCATGTGGTCTGCGTTGTTGTCGCTGTTATAAGGCATGCCTACGCCAGCTTCCTCAGCTTGCTCATAAAGCTGTATCTCCAGCGGTTCACCGCGCTCAACGAGGGCATGAAACGTATAAATTCCGGTGGGACCTACGCCGACGATGGCCACTTTTTTCATGGGGATCCTTTGTAGAAAGTTCGACGTGGTAGTCGGGGTTTTGCTTAACCTGTGCCAGGTAAGTGTGGTCGATAATTCGCGAGAGGAAGACGGTATTTTGCCTGGGAGGGGGAAAAAATAGGAATTTTGCAGCGTCTGACAGCATAAAAAAAGGCCACCCGATATAACCGGGTAGCCTTTTGTACATCAGATATCGGCCAATTACGCCAGCACTAAATCACCCTGCGGATGACAGGAGCAAGCCAGCACATAACCTTCAGCAATTTCTGCGTCGGTCAGCGTCATGGTGCTGCTGACCGTGTAGTTACCGTCAACCACTTTGGTTTTGCAGCAGCCGCAAACGCCCGCACGGCATGCGGCGACAACCGGCACTTTATTGCTTTCCAGCGCTTCCAGCAGCGTACTGCCTACCGGCGCATAAAACTCTTTTGCCGGCTGCAGTTTGGTGAACTTCAGACCGCTGGTGGCGGCTTCAGCTACCGGGGTGAAGAACTGCTCTTTAAAGAAGCGTGTCACGCCCAGCGCGTTGACTTCTTTCTCGACCAGATCCATATACGGCGCCGGGCCGCAGGTCATCACGGTGCGCGAAGCCAGGTCCGGTACGCTTTGCAGCAGTTCGGTGGTCAGTCGGCCGGAAACAAAACCTTCAGTGGCATTGTTTTCAGCAACTAAGGTCACCGGATACTCGCGCCATTCGTCGGCAAAAATGACATCTTGCGGTGAACGGACGTTAAAGATCACCTGCACATCTGCCTGTGGGCGGTATTTTGCCAACCAGCGACGCATTGACATGATTGGCGTGACGCCACAGCCAGCGGCCAGCATCAGGAACCTGTCTTCCGCTTTATCTTCACAGGTGAATTCACCCATTGCATCGGACAGCCAGATATAGTCGCCGCGCTTCACGTCGCGGGTTAACCACTGTGAGCCTGCGCCATCGTCAATGCGGCGGATGGTCAGCGTGATATATTCGCTAACGCCCGGCGTTGAAGAAAGGGTGTAAGCACGCAGCGTGTCCGCTGAATTACGTACGCTGACCAGTGCATACTGCCCGGCGCGGTACGGATAATAGTCGTGGCACAGCAACGAAATTGTCCATACATCCGGCGTTTCCTGATGGATGTGATGAACCTGCATCCGCCATGGGCACTGATGAGTTGGCATTGTCATTCTTTACTCCTTACGCGCTCAGCAGTTGCTTCATGTCTTCTTCAACGGTGGTCACGGAACGCAGACCGAACTTCTCGTTGAGAACTGCCAGCAGGTCCGGCGTGAAGAAGCCAGGCGCAGTCGGGCCAGTGACGATGTTTTTCACGCCCAGAGACAGCAGGGTCAGCAGAATGACAATCGCTTTCTGTTCGAACCAGGAGAGCACCAGAGACAGCGGCAGATCGTTCACGCCACAGCCCAGTTTCTCAGCCAGGGTTACCGCCAGGATGATGGCAGAGTATGCATCGTTACACTGACCTGCATCGACCAGACGCGGCAGGCCTTCGATATCGCCGAACTCCAGTTTGTTGAAACGGTATTTACCGCACGCCAGTGTCAGGATCAGGCAGTCGTCCGGCACGCTGGTGGCGAAGTCGGTGAAGTAGTTACGTTCGCCACGCGCGCCATCACAACCGCCAACCAGGAAGATGTGACGCAGTTTTTCGCGGCTTACCAGGTCGATCAGGGTATCAGCCGCGCCCAGCAGAGTCTGACGACCGAAACCAACGGTGATCAGGTGCGGAATTTCGCTGTACGGGAAGCCCGCCATCTGCTGAGCCTGAGCGATTACCGGAGCGAAGTTGTCGCCTTCGAGGTGGCTTACACCCGGCCAACCGACGATGCTACGAGTCCAGATACGGTCATCGTAGGCGCCAACGGTTGGGTCGATGATGCAGTTAGAGGTCATTACGATTGGGCCCGGGAAGCGGGCAAATTCAACCTGCTGATTCTGCCAGCCGCTGCCGTAGTTACCGATCAGGTGTTTGAACTTACGCAGTTCCGGGTAGCCGTGCGCCGGCAGCATTTCACCGTGGGTATAGACGTTAACGCCGGTACCTTCGGTCTGCTCCAGCAGGTTGTACAGATCTTTCAGGTCGTGACCGGAGATCAGGATGCACTTACCTTCGGTTGCTTTGACGTTGACCTGAGTTGGCGTCGGGTGGCCGTATTTAGTGGTTTCGCCAGCATCCAGAATGCTCATCACTTTGAAGTTCATCTGGCCGATTTCCATTGAGCACTCCAGCAGAGCGTTCATATCGGAAGGCCAGGTTCCCAGCCATGCCATGATTTTGTGGTACTGAGCGTAGATGTCGTTGTCGTACTGACCGAGAACGTGCGCGTGCTCCATGTAAGCTGCCGCACCTTTCAGGCCGTACAGGCACAGCAGACGCAGGCCGAGAATGTTCTCGCCGATGGCTGCTTTATCTTTGTTCGGGGTAAATTCAGCGGCCTGACGTTGCAGGTCGCCCAGATCGTCGCTGACCAGTTGCAGATCGGCCATCGGGTTAGCGACCGCTGCGTTCGCGTCGATGTTCAGGCATTGCGCTTTCAGGGCGTCGCGCATGGCGATAGCTTCACGGGCATAGCCAACAATACGCGGGGAATCGAAGTTAACGTTGGTCAGCGTGGAGAAGAATGCACGCGGCGCAAAGTTATCAACTTCATGGTCGATGATGCCGTATTCACGTGCCTTAACAGCCCATGCAGACAGACCTTGTAGGGAAGCAATCAGCAGATCCTGCAAATCGGAGGTTTCAGCCGTTTTACCGCACATACCCTGCGCGTAAGAGCAGCCGTTTCCTGCCGGAGTACGGATGGTTTGTTCACATTGCACACAAAACATGGTCACACCTTTTAAAGTTATATTTAATATACATGTTTAAGGTTATGCCTGTGCGCGAAGGGATAAAAGGGATTTCTGCTACAACTTGCAGGGAGATTGATTTAGCGCAATTTTGGCGGTAGATGACTACCGCCAGAGAGGTATCTGTCCTGACTTCAGGCGGAGAAAAACGCCATCAGCAAAGGTACTAACAGACTCAGAATAAAGCCGTGGACGATGGCTGCCGGAACCATCTCCAGACCGCCGCTGCGTTGGAGCACCGGTAAGGTGAAATCCATTGATGTCGCGCCACATAGCCCCAGCGCGGTTGAGCGGCTGCGGCCCACCATTCCAGGAATCAACATAATGGCAATCAGCTCGCGGGCCAGGTCATTAAAGAAGGCGGCGCTACCAATCACTGGCCCGAAGGATTCGGTTAACAGAATACCGGACAGGGAATACCAGCCAAAACCTGATGCCATCGCCAGCGCGGTTTTCAGCGGCAGGCCGAGGATCAACGCATTGATAACCCCCGCCAGCATCGAACTGGCGACGACGACCACCGCAACAATCATCCCCCGGCGATTCAGCACAATTTGCTTTAAGGTCATACCGCTGTTGCGCAGTTGAATCCCGACCAGGAACAGTAAAAAGATTAACGTATATTCGCTGGCTTCGGTGGCGTGCTGCAGAATAGGAAGACCGGTGAGGCCGAGCAGAAAACCCACGACGACGACGCCACAAAGCTGGAGCGACTCAAGCGCCATCGCAATTCGCGAGGGTAGCTTTTCTTGCTTGTGGTTATGTCGCCAGGGCAGCGAACGCTCCAGCCAGAACAGCGCCGCGATATTACACAGCAAAATGACCGTCACGCTGACCGCAGAATAATGAAGAATGGCTAACAGGTTGCTGGCGAGATTATCCAGAAACGCCAGGCTGATACCCATAAAAAAGAGAATAAGGTAGACGATCCAGCTCAACAGGCGATTGATGAGTTTTAATGCAGCCCTGTGCCGAAGCGGAATAAGGTAGCCCACAATAAGGGGAATCAGAATGATTAACAGCCCTGAAAACATGAAAACCAGATCCTTGCTGAGAGTAAGACGAAATGCGCCAGCACACACTACTCAATGCAATGAAGGGAGTAAAGTTGCAAATAAAAGGAAATATAGCGGGGAAAAAAAAGACCTGACTTGCGCCAGGCCTTTTTTGTTATCGATTAATCGCGTTTTTCCAGCAGAGTGCGGTAAATAAGACCGCCGAGGACCCCACCGATAATCGGCATAACCCAGAAGAACCACAATTGCTGTAATGCCCAGCCGCCCTGGAAGATGGCTACAGCGGTACTACGTGCCGGGTTAACGGAGGTGTTGGTAACCGGAATACTGATCAAGTGGATCAGGGTTAACGCCAGACCAATCGCAATAGGTGCAAAACCTGCCGGAGCATGTTTATCGGTCGCACCGTGGATCACTAATAAGAAACCAGCGGTCAAAATAATTTCAATTACGACGGCAGACAGCATTGAATAGCCGCCAGGTGAATGTTCACCAAAGCCGTTCGAGGCAAAACCACTGGCAGTTGCGTCAAAACCAGCTTTACCGCTGGCAATAAGATACAGTGCCGCTGCTGCAACAATACCGCCCACAACCTGAGCGATAACATAACCAATAACGTCTTTTGCCGGGAAGCGACCGCCCGCCCATAAACCGAAGGTCACCGCCGGGTTAAAGTGTCCGCCGGAAATATGACCTACGGCGAATGCCATGGTTAATACGGTCAAACCAAACGCCAGCGCGACACCGGCAAATCCAATACCCAACTCCGGGAATGCTGCGGCCAGAACTGCGCTACCGCACCCACCAAAGACGAGCCAAAACGTACCGAAGAATTCGGCTGCTAATTTCCTGAACATAACCACCTCAATTAAAAGTTCCGGGTTCGTGTTCCTTACCCGGTAATTCATCGCTAAAAGGGACGATGATGAAAGAGCCGGTATTTTAGAAAAAAACATCATCCCTTCGCCAGTTAAATTGATGAAAAAATTTGATTTAAGGCAATATGTTGTGATTCCTTTTTGAATATTGGATGAATGAAGCATAGTTCAATTAGCAAAACGGCGATGATTGAGTTCTGAAATAATATTCCGGGGAAAACATAAGAAGAATATTCTTATATTTTTTGATTTCTGCGACTAACCTCCTGATCATATCGGGTGTCCTGAGCGCCCGCTTGCCGTTATACTCCTGATAACTTGAAGGAAAAAGTTAGCATTTCCGGAGGCTATATGATTCTCGAACGCGTTGAGATTGTTGGATTTCGTGGTATTAACCGTCTGTCGTTGATGCTGGAGCAAAGCAACGTGCTGATTGGGGAGAACGCGTGGGGTAAGTCCAGTCTGCTGGATGCTTTAACCCTGCTACTGTCGCCGGAAACTGATTTGTACCACTTTGACCGCGAAGATTTCTGGTTCCCGCCGGGCGATATTCAAGGCCGGGAACATCATCTGCATATCATCCTGACGTTTCGTGAGTCTCAACCGGGTCGCCACCGCGTGCGCAGGTATCGCCCTCTGGAAGCCAGCTGGACGCTGTGTCAGGATGGCTATCACCGCATTTTCTATCGGCTGGAAGGTGAATGTGCGGACGACGGTAGCGTTCTGACGTTACGCAGTTTTCTGGATGGCGAGGGCCATCAGCTTCCCCTCGACGACATTAACGATCAGGCGCGGCACCTCGTGCGTTTGATGCCAGTACT
This sequence comes from Citrobacter sp. RHBSTW-00986, assembly GCF_013783065.1. Lineage (NCBI taxonomy): Bacteria > Pseudomonadati > Pseudomonadota > Gammaproteobacteria > Enterobacterales > Enterobacteriaceae > Citrobacter > Citrobacter sp. RHBSTW-00986. Next base: position 1,837,278 of record NZ_CP056200.1, read on the forward strand.
GCGCCTGCGTGACGCGCGTTTTATGCGACGGATCCGTAACGGTACGGTGCCGGATTCGGCGGATGTCGAAGTGACCGCGCGGCAACTGGATTTTCTGGCACGTGAACTGGCTACCCGACCGCAAAACCTGACAGATGGGCAGATACGTCAGGGGTTATCGGCCATGGTACAGCTGTTGGAACACTATTTTTCTGAGCAGGGTTCCAGTCAGTCCCGCTATCGTCTGATGCGTCGACGTTCCAATAACGAACAACGTAGCTGGCGCTATCTGGATATTATCAACCGTATGATTGATAGACCGGGCGGACGCACGCACCGCGTGATCTTGTTGGGATTGTTTTCGACGCTGTTACAGGCCAAAGGTACGCTGAGGCTCGATAAAGACGCCCGGCCGTTACTGTTGGTAGAAGATCCTGAAACGCGTTTACATCCGATTATGCTGTCGGTTGCCTGGCACCTGCTGAATTTGCTTCCGCTGCAACGGGTGGCGACCACCAACTCAGGTGAGTTACTGTCCCTCACCCCCGTGGAACACGTTGTCCGCCTGGTGCGTGAGTCCTCCCGCGTCGCCGCCTGGCGGCTTGGGCCAGGTGGGATCAGCGCAGAAGATGGTCGGCGTATTGCCTTTCATATTCGTTTTAACCGTGCATCGTCGTTGTTTGCCCGCTGCTGGCTGCTGGTGGAAGGCGAAACGGAAACCTGGGTCATTAACGAACTGGCCCGCCAGTGTGGGCACCACTTTGATGCGGAAGGTATCAAAGTCATTGAATTTGCCCAGTCCGGCCTTAAGCCGCTGGTTAAGTTCGCCCGCCGGATGGGTATCGAGTGGCATGTGCTGGTTGATGGTGATGAAGCTGGGAAAAAGTATGCCGCTACGGTGCGGAGTTTGTTGAATAACGACAGAGAAGAAGAGCGCGATCATTTAACCATGCTTCCCGCGCTGGACATGGAACACTTTATGTATCGCCAGGGGTTCGCTGACGTATTCCACAGGGTGGCGCAAATCCCCGAAAACGTGCCCATGAATATGCGCAAAATTATCTCGAAGGCGATTCACAGGTCGTCAAAACCAGATTTAGCCATTGAGGTGGCGATGGAAGCCGGGCGGCGCGGCGTTGACGCGGTGCCAACGCTGCTGCGAAAAATGTTTTCCCGCGTGCTGTGGTTGGCACGCGGCAGAGCGGATTAGTTGCGAAACATCGACGACAGCTGCGAGTGGATGCTGTCCAGTAACTGGTAGCGACGGCGGTATTCCGCGCGTTTTTTGCTGGCAATGTCCGCTTCGCTTTTTCGCGCCATTATGCGTGGGATATGGTAATAGCCGTGACTGTCGCACTCACCGCCAACCGACTCCCAAAATGCGTTGTAGTCGGAAAGTATCACCTTGTTTTTATCGTGGTAACGCGGGCTGCGAAAGATATGCTGTTCATTACTGACAGCCAGAATTTGTTTAATATTCAATTGTTCTGCAAAACAGCAAATGGCTTCCATCACAATACGTTTAGGGAAAATCCCGTAGCATGATTTGGTCGCTTTTTGAATTTCTTCATGTGGCAGTAATCGACTGCCTCCCTGTAACCCGCCAATAAACAGTGTGCTGCTTCCTTGATAATTGCACAGCGTAAACGTCATTTCCGCTAAAGTCTCGCCAGCGCTATTGCTTACCAGAATGGTACTTTCACCTTCTTTATCCAGTGAGATAAATGAGCCCAGTATTACGCTAAATATTTCGCTATTTTTGCCTTCAATTTGTGCCAGTTGTAATCCATCCGCACTTAAATAAGCTTTATATTCCGTGGCTGAAAAAGAGCTGCGGATAGCATTGTAATGAAAACGCACAGCATCCAGTTTCATTTTCCGATCAAGGTTTTGTGCGAGATAGGCGCGATGTAGGCGAACCGGCAGACGAGGCTGGCGTGCCAGTACGCTATCGAGATCAGGCCATTGCGCCAGTTCAGTCATCCATTCATGCATTAATCTTGGCATAAGCGCTGAGCGCAACAAAAACTTACGACGGAAACTACGCTGATGCCAAAATTTTCCAGGGCGCCAATGTCCGGTCATCAGGCTACAAAAGAGGCTAAAACTTGTGGCGGGTTTTGAAGAATGAAAAGTGCTGTCAGTTAGCTGGCTCATAATAACAATCCGATGGATACTCTGATACTAATTTCAACACAGCGGATCTTAACCATTCATCAATAACTCTGTTATTCTTGCGTTTTTCAACGGCTATTTATTTAACGTTGATGTTTACCACTCCACTCTGGTGGACGTATTGGGGGAAATTGGGACATTTATGAAGCTCAAGGGAAAAATCAAAAAGCGCTATTTTCTCTTCGCCATCATCATTATTGTGGCGATAATTGCACTTTGGCGAACGCTTAATGCGCCTTTACCTCAGTATCAAACGTTAATTGTGCGTCCGGGCGATCTGCAGCAAAGCGTACTGGCAACCGGCAAACTGGATGCGTTGCGGAAAGTTGACGTCGGGGCGCAGGTAAGCGGGCAGTTAAAAACGCTGTCGGTCGCGATTGGCGACAAAGTAAAAAAAGATCAACTGCTTGGCGTTATCGATCCTGAACAGGCGCAAAACCAGATTAAAGAGGTTGAAGCGACGCTGATGGAATTACGCGCTCAGCGTTTACAGGCTGAAGCCGAGTGGAAACTGGCGCGGGTAACGCTTTCCCGTCAGCAACAGCTGGCGAAAACCCAGGCTGTCTCGCAGCAGGATCTCGACACGGCGGCTACTCAGATGGCGGTCAAACAGACGCAAATCGGCACAATTGATGCGCAAATTAAGCGTAATCAAGCCTCTCTCGATACGGCAAAAACCAACCTTGATTACACCCGCATCGTTGCGCCAATGGCAGGCGAAGTCACGCAAATTACTACCCTTCAGGGGCAAACCGTTATTGCTGCCCAGCAGGCGCCTAACATTCTGACATTGGCAGATATGAGCACCATGCTGGTGAAAGCGCAGGTTTCCGAGGCGGATGTGATTCACCTGCATCCCGGGCAAAAGGCCTGGTTTACCGTACTGGGCGATCCTCAGACGCGCTACGAAGGTAAGCTCAAAGATGTTCTTCCGACGCCAGAGAAAGTGAATGATGCAATTTTCTACTATGCTCGCTTCGAAGTTCCCAACCCGAAAGGGATCCTGCGTCTGGATATGACCGCGCAGGTCCATATCCAGCTCACGGATGTGAAAAATGTCCTGACGATCCCGCTGTCGGCGCTGGGCGATCCTATTGGCAACAATCGTTATAACGTCAGGCTGCTGCGTAACGGCGAAACCCGTGAACGCGAAGTGGTTATCGGCGCGCGTAATGACACCGATGTGGAGATCGTTAAAGGGCTGGAAGAGGGGGATGAAGTCATCACCGGTGAGGGCAACGCTGGAGCGCCAAAATGACGGCATTGCTTGAACTGAGCAATATCCGCCGCAGCTATCCGTCAGGCGAAGGCCAGGTCGAGGTATTGAAGGACGTATCCTTGAGCATTCAGGCCGGGGAAATGGTAGCGATTGTCGGGGCGTCTGGCTCGGGTAAATCGACGCTGATGAATATTCTCGGCTGTCTGGACAAACCCACCAGCGGTACGTATCGGGTTGCCGGGCGCGATGTCTCCACGCTGGATAGCGATGCGTTAGCCCAGCTGCGTCGCGAACATTTCGGTTTTATCTTCCAGCGTTATCATTTGTTGTCGCATTTAACCGCCGCGCAAAACGTTGAGGTGCCTGCAGTCTACGCTGGCACCGATCGTAAGCAGCGCCTGGCCCGTGCCCAAGAACTCCTGCAGCGACTGGGTCTGGGCGACAGAGTCGACTATCAGCCTTCCCAGCTTTCCGGTGGTCAGCAGCAGCGGGTCAGTATTGCGCGTGCGCTGATGAACGGGGGACAGGTTATCCTCGCCGACGAACCCACCGGCGCGCTGGACAGCCATTCAGGCGAAGAGGTGATGGCGATTTTGCATCAGTTGCGCGATCGCGGGCATACGGTGATTATCGTCACTCACGACAGCCAGGTTGCCGCACAGGCCGAACGCGTCATTGAAATTCGTGACGGCGAGATTGTGCGCAATCCGCCGTCGCACAAACCCTCTACCGGGCGCGATATCGCGGAGCCGACGGTGAAAACGGCGTCCGGCTGGGGGCAGTTTGCCAGCGGTTTTCGCGAAGCGCTCACCATGGCCTGGCTGGCAATGGCTGCGAATAAAATGCGAACGCTACTGACCATGCTTGGGATCATCATCGGTATTGCTTCGGTGGTGTCGATTGTGGTGGTAGGCGATGCGGCTAAACAGCTGGTGCTGGCAGATATTCGCGCTATCGGCACCAATACCATCGATATCTATCCTGGCAAAGATTTCGGCGACGACGACCCACAATATCAACAGGCGCTGAAGTATGACGATTTAACGGCGTTACAGAAGCAGCCCTGGGTCAGTTCGGTGACGCCTGCGGTGTCGAAAAACCTGCGGCTACGCTATGGCAATATCGACGTGGCAGCCAGTGCTAATGGCGTTAGCGGCGACTATTTCAACGTCTATGGCATGACGTTTAGCGAAGGGACCACTTTTAACGCTGAACAACTGGCGGGTCGCGCTCAGGTGGTGGTGCTCGACAGCAATACCCGGCGTCAATTGTTCCCCAACAAAGCGAAAGTTGTCGGCGAAGTCGTGCTGGTGGGGAATATGCCTGCCACGGTAATTGGTGTTGCAGAAGAGAAACAGTCGATGTTTGGCAGTAGCAAGATCCTGCGGGTCTGGCTGCCTTACAGCACCATGTCCGGGCGAATTATGGGGCAGTCGTGGCTGAACTCGATCACCGTGCGGGTGAAAGACGGTTTTGATAGTGCCCAGGCCGAGCAGCAGCTCACCCGACTACTGACGTTACGCCACGGTAAGAAGGATTTCTTCACCTGGAATATGGACGGTGTCTTGAAAACCGCCGAAAAGACCACACGTACATTACAACTCTTCCTGACGCTGGTGGCCGTGATTTCGCTGGTGGTCGGTGGAATTGGTGTGATGAATATTATGCTGGTTTCGGTAACCGAACGAACGCGCGAGATTGGCATTCGTATGGCGGTTGGCGCCCGCGCCAGTGACGTACTGCAGCAGTTCTTAATTGAAGCGGTGCTGGTGTGTCTGGTTGGCGGCGCGTTGGGCATTAGCTTGTCGATGCTGATCGCCTTTACGCTTCAGCTATTCCTGCCTGGCTGGGAAATAGGTTTCTCACCCGTAGCCTTATTGACGGCGTTTCTGTGTTCGACTGCGACCGGGATTTTGTTTGGCTGGCTACCGGCGCGAAATGCGGCGCGGCTGGATCCGGTAGATGCTCTGGCGCGGGAATAATACCATCGAGATAAAAATGCCAGCCGCAAAGGCTGGCATTTTGACTGCGGGATGTACACAATGAAACAGAAGAGCTATGCGACAGCTTCTGCTTCAATGACAGGCACGATGACACTGGCATGATTGCCTTTTGGCCCCTGGTGGACATCAAACTGGACAGATTGTCCGGCTTTTAGCGTTCTGTAACCATCCATCTGAATGGTGGAGTAATGGGCGAAAATATCTTCGCCGCCGCCTTCGGGGCAGATGAAACCAAACCCTTTGGCGTTGTTGAACCACTTAACAGTACCCGTTTCCATGCTTCGACATCCTTCGTAAATCTTATATAAGTAAGATGGAATGAACCGGTGGCGGAGTGGGGGCTGTTCAAAACCTCGCCAACTCTCGAAACTACAATTTAGAGAAATCAGGCGAGGCGTCAAGCGCCAGGCTGACGGAATAGGGTAAAAATGCATCAAAATTTGAAGCAGTTAACGCTATTGTCGGTTATGTGACAGATGTCGCGGATGGCACTAATAGATGATAGTTATCTAATACTTGAGGTAGATTGATTGTGCGCATAGGCTGCTTGTCAGCGGCAAGATTTTCTGCCGGAAACCGTAACTGAAGATGACGACTGACAATGGGTAAGACTAACGACTGGCTGGATTTCGATCTGCTGGCGGAAGATAAATTGCGCGACGCGCTAAAACCGCCATCTATGTATAAAGTGATATTAGTCAATGATGATTACACTCCGATGGAGTTTGTTATTGACGTGTTACAAAAATTCTTTTCTTATGATGTAGAACGTGCAACGCAACTGATGCTTGCCGTTCACTATCAAGGTAAAGCGATTTGCGGCGTATTCACTGCCGAAGTGGCTGAAACCAAAGTTGCGATGGTGAACAAGTATGCGAGGGAGAACGAGCATCCGTTGCTGTGTACGCTAGAAAAAGCCTAAATGCAGGCATAAATATTGGGGGAGGTGCCTATGCTCAATCAAGAACTGGAGCTCAGTTTAAACATGGCTTTCGCCAGAGCGCGCGAGCACCGACATGAGTTTATGACCGTCGAGCACTTGCTACTGGCATTGCTCAGTAACCCATCGGCCCGCGAAGCGCTGGAAGCGTGTTCTGTGGATCTGGTGGCGCTGCGTCAGGAACTCGAAGCCTTCATTGAACAAACCACACCCGTATTGCCTGCCAGTGAAGAAGAGCGCGACACGCAGCCAACGTTGAGTTTTCAGCGTGTGTTGCAACGCGCGGTCTTTCATGTTCAGTCCTCCGGGCGCAATGAAGTTACCGGTGCTAATGTGCTGGTCGCCATCTTCAGCGAGCAGGAATCTCAGGCGGCTTATCTGCTGCGTAAGCATGAAGTGAGTCGCCTTGATGTGGTGAATTTTATTTCTCATGGCACGCGCAAAGACGAACCAAGTCAGTCCTCTGACTCTGGTAATCAGCCGAATAACGAAGAGCAAGCTGGCGGGGAGGACCGTATGGAGAACTTCACGACTAACCTTAACCAGCTTGCCCGTGTGGGCGGAATTGATCCGCTCATTGGACGGGACAAAGAGCTGGAACGCGCCATTCAGGTACTGTGCCGTCGTCGAAAAAATAACCCGCTGCTGGTGGGGGAGTCTGGCGTCGGGAAAACCGCTATTGCGGAAGGCCTCGCCTGGCGTATCGTCCAGGGCGACGTGCCGGAAGTGATGGCTGATTGTACCCTTTACTCTCTGGATATCGGCTCGCTGCTGGCGGGTACCAAATACCGTGGCGATTTTGAAAAACGCTTTAAGGCGCTGCTGAAACAACTGGAACAGGATACTAACAGCATTCTGTTTATCGATGAGATCCACACCATTATCGGCGCGGGTGCGGCATCGGGCGGCCAGGTGGATGCAGCTAACCTGATCAAACCGTTGCTCTCCAGCGGTAAAATCCGTGTGATAGGCTCCACAACCTATCAGGAATTCAGCAATATCTTTGAAAAGGACCGCGCGCTAGCACGCCGTTTCCAGAAAATCGATATCACTGAGCCGTCGGTTGAAGAGACCGTGCAGATCATCAACGGTCTGAAGCCGAAATACGAAGCGCACCATGACGTTCGCTACACCGCCAAAGCGGTGCGTGCAGCGGTCGAACTGGCGGTGAAATACATTAACGATCGTCATCTGCCGGACAAAGCGATTGACGTGATCGATGAGGCGGGCGCGCGGGCGCGTCTGATGCCGGTCAGCAAGCGCAAGAAAACCGTCAACGTGGCGGATATCGAGTCCGTCGTAGCCCGCATTGCGCGGATCCCGGAGAAGAGCGTTTCGCAGAGCGATCGCGATACGCTGAAAAACCTGGGCAACCGTCTGAAAATGCTGGTATTCGGACAGGATAAAGCCATTGAGGCGCTGACTGAAGCGATCAAAATGAGCCGTGCTGGTCTGGGACACGAGCATAAACCTGTCGGTTCGTTCCTGTTTGCCGGACCGACTGGTGTAGGTAAGACCGAAGTCACGGTGCAGTTGTCCAAAGCGCTGGGTATTGAGCTGCTGCGGTTTGATATGTCCGAGTATATGGAACGTCACACCGTCAGCCGCCTGATTGGTGCGCCTCCGGGATATGTCGGTTTCGACCAGGGCGGTTTGCTGACGGATGCTGTCATTAAGCATCCGCATGCGGTACTGCTGCTGGATGAAATCGAAAAAGCGCATCCGGACGTCTTTAACCTGCTGCTGCAGGTGATGGATAACGGTACGCTGACCGACAATAACGGGCGTAAAGCGGATTTCCGCAACGTGGTGCTGGTCATGACCACTAACGCCGGCGTGCGTGAAACTGAGCGTAAATCGATTGGGCTGATTCATCAGGACAACAGTACTGATGCGATGGGCGAAATCAAAAAAGTGTTTACGCCGGAATTCCGTAACCGTCTAGACAACATTATCTGGTTCGATCATCTCTCTACTGAGGTGATTCATCAGGTTGTTGATAAGTTTATCGTCGAACTTCAGGTTCAGTTGGATCAAAAAGGTGTCTCTCTGGAAGTGAGTCAGGAAGCCCGTGACTGGCTGGCTGAGAAGGGCTATGACCGCGCAATGGGCGCACGCCCGATGACGCGCGTTGTCCAGGATAACCTGAAAAAACCATTGGCTAACGAACTGCTGTTCGGCTCGCTTGTGGATGGCGGTCAGGTGACCGTTGCGCTGGATAAAGAGAAAAATGAGCTGACCTATGGTTTCCAGAGTGCGCAAAGGCACAAGCCAGAAGCAGCACATTAATATCTAACCACCTAATGAACCGGGCGTAATGCCCGGTTTTTTTTCGCCTGAAAGTCGTGATTTGAATAGGGGGGTAAACGGCAGGCAAAAAATAAGCCTGCGTAAGGGAGATTACGCAGGCTAAGGAGGTGGTTCCTGGTACAGCTAGCATTTATGGGTTATGTTTTTCAGCGGATGGGATAATACCCTTAATGAACGAAGCGGTATGTGATCGATTTCTAAGAATCTTCCGAACGCTGAAAAATAACCGTAATTAACTACTTAGCATGTGGGTTGCGCGTGGACTCACCGGTAAAATTACGCATCAACAATGCATAATTCAGATCGATATCCTCCGGTACAGGCATCCACACGGTGTAACCATCGCCCGGCGCAACCGGCATCGCTTCGCCTTTCGCGTTTTCCATCTGTTCGAGGGTAAAGTTGATGTTGCCCTGTGGGGTCATCAGCTCCAGGCTGTCGCCGACGGTGAATTTATTTTTCACCAGCACAGCCGCCAGTTCACCTTTACGTTCGCCAGTGAATTCGCCGACAAACTGCTGACGCTCGGAAACAGAGAAGCCGTATTCGTAGTTCTGATAGTCGTCATGCGTATGGCGGCGCAGGAACCCCTCGGTGTAACCGCGATGCGCCAGACCTTCCAGCGTTTCCAGCAGTTGCGGGTCGAACGGTTTCCCGGCAGCGGCATCATCAATGGCCTTGCGATAAACCTGCGCGGTACGTGCACAGTAATAGTATGATTTAGTACGGCCTTCAATTTTCAGCGAATGCACGCCCATCTGAGTCAGGCGCTCAACGTGGGCAATGGCACGTAAATCCTTCGAGTTCATGATGTAAGTGCCGTGTTCGTCTTCAAACGCGGTCATGTACTCACCCGGACGCTGGGCTTCTTCGATCATAAAGACTTTGTCAGTCGGCGCGCCAATACCCAGCGTCGGCTCAACATTTTGTACCGGGATAGGCTCGTACTTATGCACGATATTGCCCACCACGTCTTCTTTGCCTTCCTGCACGTTGTATTCCCAGCGGCAGGCATTGGTACAGGTACCCTGATTTGGGTCACGCTTGTTGATGTAGCCAGAGAGCAGGCAGCGGCCGGAGTAAGCCATGCACAGCGCGCCGTGAACAAAGATCTCAATTTCCATATCCGGCACCTGGGTGCGGATCTCTTCAATTTCTTCCAACGACAGTTCGCGGGACAGGATCACACGGGTCAATCCCATCTGCTTCCAGAATTTCACCGTCGCCCAGTTTACGGCGTTAGCCTGTACTGAAAGGTGAATGTCCATGTCAGGGAAGTTTTCGCGCACCAACATAATCAGACCAGGGTCGGACATGATCAGTGCATCCGGTCCCATTTCCACCACAGGTTTCAGGTCACGAATGAAGGTCTTCAGCTTGGCGTTATGCGGGGCAATATTAACCACCACATAGAATTTTTTACCCAGTTCATGGGCTTCATTAATGCCTAGCTGCAGGTTTTCGTGATTGAATTCGTTGTTGCGTACGCGCAGTGAGTAACGCGGTTGGCCCGCATATACAGCGTCTGCGCCATAGGCGAAAGCGTAACGCATGTTTTTCAGCGTTCCCGCCGGGGAAAGGAGTTCCGGTTTAAACATAATTTTCTCGTTCTGATGACAGGTCAGACTCGCCTCACTCAATGAGGCGGTTAGGGGAGTGCCCCCATATTAAGGGCGGGCATTGTAGCGCTGTGGGGAAGACAGGTAAAGAAAAACGCCGGGCGACAGCGTGGCGTTACCCGGCTGAGCGAGTCATTATCAGGTTTTATCTTTAATCGTCTGACTTACACCATTGGTCTTAACTGAAGCAATACCGGTCTCGCGCGACTGTTCATTCGCATACAGTTGACTGCTACCAATAATCTGGTGGTTTGCTGCTTTCAGATTGAAATGCAATTTGCCATTAGCTGCCGTTTTTTTCTCGTAACGCTCGGCCAGAGGGCTGTTAGCCTGGACAGATGCGATCCCTTTTTCTGCCGCGCCTTTTGTCGTGTAAAGCTCACTGGTAAGGATCGTTTCCCCGTTTCCAGCCTTAAGAACAAAGCGGTACTGATCATCGCTACTCTTGCTTAATTCAAACCAACCAGCCATATGAACTCCTTGATTAAAGTTTTATATCAAACAGTTATTGACGACAGTGTTGCCACAAAGAGTATGAGCGATATTTGGAGAGTTGCTAGTCAACAGAACTCCACGAAGCCGCGGAGTCCTGCAGGACGGGAGTGTTTACGCAATTCGACAGGCGTCGGCTTCCCAGCGATACCCTACGCCATAGACCGCGCGGATAAACGACTGCTCCGCATCCAGCGATTCCAGCTTGCGTCGCAGGTTCTTGATATGGCTGTCGATGGTTCGGTCGGTAACGACACGGTAATCGTCATAGAGATGATTGAGCAACTGTTCACGGGAGAACACTTTTCCCGGTTCATGCGACAACGTTTTGAGTAAGCGAAATTCAGCAGGCGTTAAGTCGAGCATTTTCCCACGCCAGGACGCCTGAAAACGACCTTCATCGACGATCAACGGGCTGTCAGCATCCATCTGTTGCAGTTCGCGCTGCGGCTTGCAACGGCGCAGAATCGTCTTTACGCGAGCAACAACTTCACGCGGGCTGTAGGGTTTGCAAATATAATCATCCGCACCGATCTCCAGCCCCAGCAGGCGATCAATTTCTTCTATCTTGGCGGTTACCATCATGATGGGGACTTCAGAGAATCGGCGGATTTCCCGGCACAGAGTCAGGCCGTCGGTACCAGGCAGCATCAGATCCAACAAGATCAGATCGGGCGGCGTCTGACGCACGTAAGGAAGAACCAGATCGCCGTGGCTGATGAGCGTAGGAGCGTAGCTTGCCGCGCGCAGATAGTCGATAAGCAGTTGCCCCAGCTTGGGCTCGTCTTCCACGATCAGAATACGCGGCGTGTTTTCATCAATGGGTAGCTCAGTCATACATCTCTCTGTAAATCGCGTTCCAGCGGTAATGTTACTGTAATGCTCACCCCGCCAAAAGGCGAATGGGCGGCGCGAATCAGACCATTATGCGCCTGTACGATATTGACGCAAATTGCCAGCCCCAGCCCGGAACCACCGCTGGCACGGTTACGCGAGCCTTCGGTGCGATAAAAGCGTTCAAACAGCTTCTGTAACTGGTCGTCACTTACGCCGGGAGCGGAATCAGCGAAGGTTAATAAAACCATACGCTCGCGTTGTTCGGCGCTGATGTGCAGCCCGCCGCCGCTGTCGGTGTAGCGCAGACTGTTTTCCAGCAGATTGTTGAACAACTGCATCAAACGATCCCTGTCGCCAAATACCGTCATGCTGTCCGGGAGTGAAAGTTGTATCGTCAGTCCACGGCTGGCAAAGCGTTCACGAAATGCGCCACTTGCCACTTCCAACAGCGGGATGAGATCCAGCGATGTTTTCTGGTAGGCCAGCGCGCCTTCATCGGACATGGAGAGCTGATGCAGATCGTCCACCAGCTTGGTGAGCGTACCCACTTCAGCTTGCAAAGAGGCAACGGAGTCAGGGGTGAACTGGCGTACGCCATCCTGAATGGCCTCCAGTTCACCGCGCAACACCGCTAACGGCGTACGCAGTTCGTGAGAAATATCGGCCATAAAGTCACGACGCATCTGCTGGTTTTTTTCCAGCGTACTGGCAAGCTGGTTGAAGTCCTGCGCCAGCTTGCCCAGCTCATCCGTACTGGTCGGCGCAACGCGAGTGGTGAAATCGCCAGCCGCCAGTTTGTGCGTGCCTTCCACTAACCGCTTGACCGGGGCCAGCAGGCTGCGCGCCAGCGTAAACGTTGCCAGCGCCGCCAGGATCGTGGAGAGCGCGACGATGAGCCAACTGGAACGTCTTTGCTGCATGTCGAAATTGATATCCGTATTGCGCGTTAAGCGTTCCACGGGAGAGGCAATCACGGCACCGACTTCGCTACCGTTGACGCGGATCGGATGGCGCATACCGTCACGGGGGACCGGAGCACGCGGACCGACCAGCACGCGGGCATTTTGGTCGACAACCCAAAACTGCGTACGCCAGCCGTGCGGCGGCATGCCGGGGCCGGGTTTATCATCGTCGTTGTCGTGTTCAAAAGAACGCAGGATCTGAAAAACAAACCGATCGTTATTGCGTAAGAATCGCCAGTTGCCGTGCTGTTCATACTGCTCGCTTAATGCGTCGCTGAGCATTTGCAGCCGCTGTTCGTTACCGTGCTTGATATAGTCAATAAAACCGCGTTCGAAGCTTATGCGTACGGCCCAGTGCATGCTGATCAGCAATACGATGCAGGTGGCGAAAATCGCCAGAAACAGTTTGCCGGTGATACCGGGCCGCCAGAACTTCATCAGGTGCTCCTTTTGCGCCGTGAAATCACCGCGTTGGTTTGCGTGTCGTTCGGCACGCGGGCAAAAATAATGGCGGGCAGCGCGATAATGAATGCGATGCACAGCCAGGTATACATAAAGACGGTATGCGTACTTCCGCTGTCGATGACGCTATGCTGCTGACCGAACATGCCTAGCAGCAGTCCCGCGATGGTCACCCCGATACTCATCGACAGCTGCATGATCATTGACAGCAGGCTGTTACCACTGCTGGCGAGATCGTCAGGCAGGTCTTTTAACGTCAGGGTGTTCATGGATGAAAAGCGCGTTGAGTTGACCATTCCCTGTAAGAACAGTACGAAGGGCAGGGCGTAATACCAGCCGAGCAGCGCGGTGGTCATCAGCAGCAGACTGACCAGCGACAGGCCAAGCGTTGTAGCGACAAGTACGCGACGGTAGCCAAAGCGATTAACGACCTGCACCACAATGCGCTTCATGCCCATACTGCCGAGCACCATCGGGATCATCATCAGCCCGGCATGAAAGGGCGAAAAACCGAGGCCTATTTGTAAAAACACCGGCGTCATAAACGGCAGCATACCGCTACCGATGCGTCCGGCAAAACTGCCGAAAAGACCCAGCGAGAAGGTCGGTGTGCGAAACAGATTCAGGCTGAACAGCGCGCGTGGATTACGATGGGCGTGTTTCAGATACAGCGCAATAGCCAGCACTCCGCAGATAACCAACGCTGCCAGCGAGATACTGGAGATGCCGGTTCCTTTACTGCCATCAAGTGCCAGCGTCAGTACCGCCATGCCGACTGCCAGCATCGCAAATCCGGAGAGATCGAAGCGTCGGGTTTGCATGGTGTAGTTGGGCATCAGCATTAACGTCGCTATCGCGCCGACAATACCAACCGGAATGTTAATCAAAAATATCCAGTGCCAAGAGGCGTACTCAACCAGAATACCGCCTAATGCCGGTCCCAGTAGCGGGCCAATCTGACCGGGCAATGTGACAAACGTCATCGCCGCCATATATTGCTCACGCGGGACGATTTTCATCACCGTTAGCCTGCCGACCGGCACCATCATCGCACCGCCAACGCCTTGTAAGACGCGCGCCATCACCAGTTCGTTGAGTGTGCTGGACCCGGCGCAAAACAGCGAGCCAAGCGTAAACAGGATGATGGCGGTGAAGAAGATATTACGCACGCCAACTTTGTCCGCCAGCCATCCGCTGGCGGGCAGCATCACGGCAACGGTTAAAACATATGACACAATGACCATATGCATGTGTAACGGGCTTTCCCCGAGGCTTGCCGCCATCGAGGGAAGCGCAGTATTCACGATGGTGGTATCCAGCGACTGCATAAAAAAGCCGAATGCCACAATCCAAAGTTGCCAGCGGGTGCTGTCGGGAAGTTCTGTCATAACTCTGCTACCGGTTTGCTGTTTTTACGCGAAAAACGCAGACGCAGACGGTCGAAAAAGAGATAGACCACAGGCGTGGTGTACAGCGTCAGGAGTTGGCTCACGACCAGCCCGCCGACAATGGTTATCCCCAAAGGTTGACGTAGTTCAGAGCCATCCCCGGCGGATAACACCAGCGGCAGCGCGCCAAACAACGCCGCCAGCGTGGTCATCATGATTGGGCGAAAGCGCAGCAGGCAGGCCAGGAAAATGGCTTCTTCTGGCTGCAGCTTGCCGTTTCTCTGCGCTTCCAGCGCAAAATCGACCATCATGATGGCATTTTTCTTCACAATGCCAATTAATAGCATTATCCCTATCAGGGCGATTAGGCTGAACGGGGCATTGAACAGCTCCAGCGCCAGCAAAGCCCCGACGCCAGCTGAAGGTAGCGTGGAGAGAATGGTCAGGGGATGAACATAGCTTTCATACAGCATACCCAGAACGATGTAGACCGTGGCGATGGCGGCGATAATCAGGATCACCTGTGAGTTCATGGTGTCCTGAAATACCTGTGCCGTGCCGGCAAAGCTACCGCGAACTGTGGAGGGGACGCCGAGCTGGGTCATGGTTCTGTTGATAGCCTCTGTCGCCTCTGACAGTGAAGAACCTGTTGGCAGGTTAAACGACACGGTTGAGGCAGCGGACAAGCCCTGATGGTTTACCGACAGCGGGGCATTCGCCGGCTGCCATTTGGCAAAGTACGATAATGGGATTGCCTTACCGTCATTGTTGATGACGAACATTTTATCCAGCGCGCTGATGTCCTGGGTGTAACGTCGATCGACCTCCATCACCACTTTGTACTGGTTCATCGGCTGATAAATAGTTGAAATTTGCCGTTGTCCAAAAGCGTTGTTCAACAGGCTGTTAGCGGCTGCAACGTCGATCCCCAGACGAGACATGGTGTCGCGATCGTAGACCAGGTTCATTTCCGCGCCATTGTCCTGCTGATCTGAGTTGACATCCGCCAGTTGGGGCAGGGCGGCAAGCGCCTTACGGATCTTCGGTTCCCACTCGCGCAGTGCCGCCAGATCGTCGGAAAGCAATGTGTATTGATAGCTGGCATTGGCCTGGCGACCGCCGACGCGAATATCCTGCACCGCCATCAGAAACAGATTCGCGCCAGGCTCTTTTGCAAGCGCGACGCGCAGGCGGTCGATCACCTGCTGAGCGGTTTCACCGCGCTCATCGCGTGGCTTGAGGGTGATAAACATCATCCCGCTGTTAACCCGGGAACCGCCGGTAAAACCGGTGACGTTATTCACCGCCGGGTCGTCGCGGATGATCTTCATAAAGTCCTGCAGTTTGCCGCGCATCGCCTGGAAAGAGATGCTCTGGTCGGCCTGAATCCCCCCCATCAACACGCCCGTATCCTGCTCCGGGAAGAAGGTTTTGGGGATGGAAATATAAAGCCAGATATTCAGCGCAATGGTGCCAAGTAACACCACGCCAACCAGTCGCGTATGGCGCAGCACCCATTTAAGCGAAGTGCCGTAACTCTGTTGCAGTGCCACCAGCACACGACCAAAACCCCGTTTACGAGACTGTTCACGCGGGGCGCTGGATTTGAGCATCCAGCCACACATCATTGGCGTCAATGTCAGCGACACCAGCAGCGAGATACCGATAGCAACTGACAGCGTGACGGCAAATTCGCGCAGCAAGCGCCCAGGCAATCCGCCCATTAACAGCAGCGGGAGGAACACCGCTACCAGCGACAGGCTCATTGAGAGCACCGTGAATCCCACTTCGCGCGTACCCTGTAGCGCCGCCTGCAGTGGCTTCATTCCCGCTTCCAGGTGGCGGGCAATATTTTCCAGCACCACGATCGCGTCATCAACGACAAATCCCGTGGCAATGGTCAACGCCATTAATGACAGGTTGTTCAGGCTGAATCCGCACAGATACATGGCGGCAAAGGTACCGATCAGCGAGACCGGAACCGCTACCGCAGGGATCAGGGTCGCGCGCCCGGAGCGCAGGAAAACAAAGACCACCAGAATAACCAGCGCAACGGAGATAATCAGCGTCTGTTCGACTTCCTCCAGCGAGGCGCGAATGGTCGGTGAACGGTCCTGGGCAATTTGTAGATCGATGGCGGCCGGGACCAGCGTTTGTAACTCCGGTAATTTGGCCCGAATGCTGTCTACCGTCTGAATAATATTGGCTTCTGGCAGCTTGCGGATCATCAGCAGGATAGCCGGTTTTGCGTTGGTCATCCCCGCGTTACGTACGTCCTGCACCGAGTCGCTCACAGACGCAACATCGCCCAGCCGCACCGCAGCGCCGTTATTGTAGTGGATGATAATCGGCTGGTACTCGGCGGCGGTTTTCAGCTCATCGTTGGTTTGTACCTGCCAGCGATGGGTATCATTCTCGATAGCTCCCTGCGGCTTACGCACATTGGCGTTAGCAATCGCGCTACGCACGTCGTCCAGCGACACCCCCTGATTAAACAGCGCTTGCGGATTAAGCCCTACGCGCACGGCAGGCAGAGAGCTGCCCCCAACATCGACGTCACCCACGCCGTCGATTTGCGCGATGGTCTGTGCTAATTGAGTTGATGCGAAATCGTACAGCTCACCCTGCGAGTAAGTGTCTGACGTGAGCGTCAGGATCATGATTGGCGCATCGGAAGGGTTGGCTTTGCGGTACGTGGGGCGGCTTGGCATGCCGCTGGGTAGCAGGCTTTGCGCTGCGTTAATCGCGGCCTGAACATCCCGCGCCGCGCCATTGATGTCACGGTCGAATTTGAATTCTAGAATAATGCGCGTACTGCCAAGGGAACTGCTCGAGGTCATTTCGTTCACGCCCGCGATGCGCCCCAGTGAGCGCTCCAGCGGGGTGGCTACCGAAGACGCCATCGTTTCAGGGGAAGCGCCGGGTAATGATGCGCTGACCATGATCACCGGGAAATCCACCTGCGGCAGCGGAGCTACCGGCAGCAGACGAAAGCCCAGTATCCCGCACAGGGTGATGGCCACCGAAATGAGAATGGTCGCCACCGGACGATGAATGAAAAGCGCGAAAAATTTCATCTACGCTTCCTCTTCCTGACGCGGGAAGCGGCTTTTCACGTACAGCGACAGACGGTCAAACAGCAGATAAATCACCGGGGTGGTAAACAGGGTTAATACCTGGCTTACCAGCAGACCACCGACCATACCAATACCTAATGGACGACGTAATTCGGCCCCCACGCCGGTACTTAACATCAGCGGCAACGCACCGAGCAGTGCTGCCAGCGTAGTCATCAGAATCGGGCGAAAACGCAGCAGACAGGCCTGGAAAATAGCGTCGCGTGGGGTCATGCCCTGTTCGCGCTCCGCGGCAAGGGCGAAGTCGATCATCATGATGGCGTTTTTCTTGACGATACCGATGAGCAAAATAATGCCGATAATCGCGATGACGTCCAGTTCACTGCCGGCAATCATTAACGCCAGGAGGGCGCCGACGCCCGCCGTGGGTAGCGTGGAGAGAATGGTAATCGGGTGAATAAAGCTCTCATACAGCACGCCGAGGACGATATACATCGCGACAACCGCAGCCACAATCAACCAGATGGTATTACCCAGCGCGGCCTGGAAAGCGAGCGTACTGCCCTGGAACTGGGTGGTAATATTTGCTGGCAGATTGAGCGTTTTTTCGGCATCCAGAATTGCCTGCACCGCATCGCCCAGCGAATGATCGTCCGGTACGTTGAACGAGATGGTGGTGACCGGGAACTGATCGAGGTGGTTAATCGACAGCGGAGCGAAACGCTGTTCAATGCTGGCGATTGCGCTGAGCGGAACCACGCCGCCGTCGCTGCTGGTCAGACGGATAGTGTCCAGTGCAGCAAGCCCCGGCGTACTATTGGTGTCATGCTCCAACACGACGCGATACTGGTTGGCCTGGGTGTAGATGGTTGAAATCAGTCGCTGGCCGAAGGCGTTGTACAGGGCGTTATCGACATCCGCCATGCTGATGCCTAAACGGCTGGCGCTATCGCGATTGACGTTCACATACGCCACCAGCCCTTGGTCCTGCCAGTCGCTACTGACATCGGACAGTTGCGGTAGCTGGTGTAGTTTTTCTAACAGCTGTGGAACCCAGGTGCTGAGGGCATCAAGGGACGTTGCTTGCAGCGTAAACTGATATTGCGTCCGGCTGACCTGGGTATCAATCGTCAGGTCCTGGGTGGGCTGAAGATAGAGATCAACGCCGGGTACTCTGTCAACCGCGTCCTGTAGGCGTGCGATCACTTTCTGCACGCGATCGTCGCGATCGTCCAGCGGCTTAAGGTTGATTTGCAGACGCGCGCTGTTCAATGCCGGATTAGTACCATCCACGCCGACAAAAGCGGTCAGGCTCTCGACCGCCGGATCTTGAAGGATGACATCGGAAACCTGGCGCTGGCGCTGGGCCATGCTGGCAAATGAACTGGACTGCGGCGCCTGCAGCGTACCCTGGATGATGCCGTTGTCCTGGATTGGGAAGAACCCTTTGGGGATAAAGACCCATAACATAACGCTCAGTGCCAGCGTGCCGAGCGCCACGCCCAGCGTGAGCCACGGATGGTTCAGCACTTTTGCCAGCCAGTGACCGTACCCGGCAATGACGCGATCGAACATACGCTCCGAGGCGCGGGAGAAGCGGTTCTGCTTACGCAACGAGGCCTGATTAAGCATGCGCGCGCACATCATCGGCGTGAGGGTGAGCGAGACGACGGCGGAAATCAGAATTGCCACGGCCAGCGTAACGGCAAACTCGCGGAATAATCGGCCAACGATATCACCCATAAACAACAGTGGGATCAGCACGGCGATTAGCGAAAATGTCAGAGAGATGATGGTAAAACCAATCTCACCAGCCCCCTTCAGGGCGGCAGTCAGCGGTTTTTCGCCTTTTTCGATATAGCGAGAAATATTCTCGATAACCACGATAGCGTCATCCACTACGAATCCTGTCGCGATGGTTAGCGCCATTAGGGTCAGGTTATTGATGGAGAAATCAAGAAATACCATCACCGCGAAGGTGCCGATGAGCGACAGCGGAACGGCGACCGCAGGAATAATCGTCGCCGGAATATTGCGCAGGAACAGGTAGATGATCATCACCACCAGCGCAATCGCCAGCATTAGCTCAAACTGGGTGTCTGCAACGGACGCACGAATATTGGTCGTACGATCCGAAAGCACGCTGACCTTAACTGATTTGGGCAGGCTTTCGGTGAGCTGCGGCAGCATTTGACGGATACTGTCTGCCGTGGAGATGATGTTCGCCCCAGGCTGGCGCTGAACATTCATCACAATGGCTTGTTGCTTATTGGCCCATGCGCCCAGCCAGCTATTTTCTGCCCCTTGTTCGACGGTGGCGACATCGCCCAGACGAACCGGCGCACCGTTTTTATAGGCAACAATGAGCTGGCGATATTCGTCTGCGGACTGCATCTGGTCGTTGGCGGAAAGGGTGACAGCACGCGTTGGGCCATCAAGACTCCCTTTTGCCGAATTGACGTTAGCCCCGGTAATGGCTGTACGGATGGTTTCGCTGGTCAGACCGAGTGCGGCAATAGCCTGTGCGTTAAGCTTCACGCGGACCGCCGGTCGTTGCCCGCCGGAAAGTGTTACCAGACCGACACCGGAAACCTGAGAGATTTTCTGCGCGACGCGGGTTTCGACCATATCTTCCACCTGCGTCATCGGCATGGCGCTGGACGTGACCGCCAGCGTCATGATCGGTGGATCTGCCGGGTTTACCTTGCTGTAGACCGGCGGGTTGGGCAGATCGCCCGGTAATAAATTGGTGGCGGCGTTAATCGCAGCCTGAACTTCCTGCTCGGCAACATCCAGCGGCAGCGTCAGTTGAAACTGCAACGTGACGACCGATGCGCCGCCGGAACTTTGCGAGGACATCTGTTTTAAGCCGGACATCTGTCCGAA
Source organism: Citrobacter sp. RHBSTW-00986 (assembly GCF_013783065.1). Taxonomy (NCBI): domain Bacteria; kingdom Pseudomonadati; phylum Pseudomonadota; class Gammaproteobacteria; order Enterobacterales; family Enterobacteriaceae; genus Citrobacter; species Citrobacter sp. RHBSTW-00986. The sequence goes on from NZ_CP056200.1 coordinate 1,857,627, forward strand.
CTGACGCTCAAGCGGCGCGGTTACCGCCGAGGTCATGACGTCCGGGCTGGCGCCCGGGTACAGCGTAACGACCTGAATCGTGGGGTAATCGACTTCCGGTAAGGCGGCGATCGGCAGGAAACGATAACCGATAATACCGGCAAGCAAAATCGCGACCATCAGCAGCGTGGTGGCGACAGGTCGCAGAATAAACAGGCGTGATGGCCCGCCTGTGTTGTGCGGAGGTAACACCTGCATCAGGAGTTAGCTCCTTTTTTGCCGTATCCGCGGGGCGCAGTTTTCTCATCCTGAGCAGAGGCGTCATGCGCCTCTACGACTTCTACTTTTGCGCCTTCCGTCAGGCGGTCAATACCGTCGGTTATGACCCGATCGCCTGCGGACAACCCGGCGGCGATCACTACTTTTTGGCTATCCTGAATACCTGGTTTAACCAGATGTTTGCTCACTTTATTCTCGCTGTTCAGCACCCAGACAAAATGGCCCTCATTGCCCATCTGTAGGGCGGCCGTTGGGATCACCACGGCGTTTTGTTCCGTGTCGACCAGCATGCGGGCGTTAACGAACTGGTTAGGGAATAAAGCATCATCCTGATTGTCAAAACGGGCTTTAACTTTGATGGTTCCGGTCGTGGCATCAATCTGATTATCGAGACTGAGCAGGACGCCTTCGCTCAGTTTTTGCGAATTGGTTCGGTCCCAGGCTTCGACCTTTAACGGAGTCCCCGATTTTTGCGCCCGCAACACGGTGGCAATGTCGTTTTCAGGCAAGGTGAATATCAGGTCGATAGGATGGGTTTGCGTAATGACGACGATTCCGGTGGTATCGCCGCTGGAAATTTGGTTACCGACGTCGACCTGCTTCAGACCGACACGCCCCTCTACAGGCGCGGTTATCCGACTCCAGTCAAGCTGCAATTGGGCGCTGGCGACGCTGGCTTCATCGGCTTTGATTGTCCCTAATGTTTCATTTACCAGCGCCTGCTGGGCATCCAGCTCCTGGCGGGAGACCAGATTAGTTTTCACCAGCTGTTGATAGCGGGCAAGATCGCGACGGGCATTTGCCAGCGTGGCTTTATCTTTTGCCAGTTGGCCCTGCGCCTGAGCCAGAGCAACTTTGAACTGGCTGGGATCTATCTCTGCCAGCAGGTCGCCGGCTTTTACCTGCTGTCCTTCCTCGAAGTGTAAGGCAATGAGCTGACCATCCACCCGGCTACGTACCGTGGCGGTATTTGCGGCAGTAATGGTACCCAGTCCTGTCAGGTAACGCGGAACGGCTTCCATGGCGGCGGTGGCAGCCTGAACGGGAGCCAACGGCCCGGAGCGCATTCCACGCCGTCCCGAACCTGGCGTGTGCTGCGCTGGTTTGGTCGCGCCCGGTGCGTTTTCCTGGGCGTCGTTACGGCTTTGCCAGAACCAGATGGCGGCGACGGTGGCCACAACGATCGCGATTGCTATCACCCAGCGGGATTTTTTACTGCCTTTCATTGTTATAAGTTTCTCATCCTGAAACGATTCGCGGAATGATACTAGTTTAGCCAGCGAACAAGGGAGAAAAATGGAGGAATTATGAAACACTGTCGGGATTCGTCTGAATGCCGATGCGGCTTTGCGAAGCGTTACGCAACAATCGGTGGTGAAAATAGTGAATACGTGATTGTGCGTAAGAGTGCTGACAAGGCAAAAAGGAGGAGAGCCAGAGATTTCAGCGGAACGCTGGTACGGAAAAGCCCCTCCCGAGGAAGGGGCCAAAATAGGGAAAGGGTTATGATGAAGCAGGTCATCATCCTGGTGATACTCTTAGTGATTAGCTTACCGGCTTACTAAGACACCAGGGGGAGGGGAAGCCCTCCCTAACCCTCACTCCTGAAATTAAGCCACAGCAATGGTGATGTCAATACGCGTACTTTTCAGCATGCGAGCCGCTTAGCGGAAAACAACGTCAGCCCAGCGGGCCAGTCCGGCAGTAACGGAACCGAAATCATCACCCCCCGCGATCGGAATCCCGGGAAGTTGCTGGGTGAGGGCTTTTTTAATCAGCGGCGAACGCGCGCTACCGCCGGTCAGGTAAATCACGTCCGGTTTTTCCTGCGCGTTTTCCAGCGCCAGTTGAACCTGCTCCAGAATGCGCGCCAGGGGCTGATTGAGCGCAGCTTCCAGCCCGTGTTGACTGATATCGGTTGCCAGCGTGTTGCTGATAAACGGTATCGCCGCCGTCACAATGGTCTGATCGGAAAGCGCGATTTTGCTCTCTTCTGCGCTGCGCACCAGGCGATAGCTCAGACGCTCGCGGCAGACTTTAAGCAGTAGGGCGACTTTATCGGCTTCTTTCGCGTCGCGGACAAGATCGTTGAGCAAGCGACCGTTGGCGCTACTGTAGAAGTCACTTTGCGCGGGAACATCGTTGATCGCGACCGCGTTCCACCAGGGCAGAATAGGTAAGGCGATCCCTTTTTCCGTTTCCCCCCCCATACCGAGCAGCGGCATCAGATGTTTAAACGCCAGCGCAATATCCAGATCGTTCCCGCCAACGCGGCAGCCGCTGTGCCCCAGCAGGCTGTTTTCGCGATCGGCGCGCTGATGCCATTGCGGCCCCATCAGCAGCAGTGAACAGTCGGTTGTACCCCCGCCAATATCCACCACCAGCACGCGTTTTTCTTCCTGCAGCGTGGCTTCGTAATCCAGACCAGCCGCTACCGGCTCGTACTGGAAGACGACATCCTGAAAACCGGCGCGTTTAGCCGCACGTTCAAGAATACCCTGCGCCTGGGCGTTGGCGTCATCGCCCCCTAACCCCTGGAAGTTGATGGGACGACCAATAACGGCCTGGGTGATGGCTTCCGGCAACTGATTTTGTGCCTGGTTGCGTATGTGCAGCATCATCGCGCAGACCAGATCTTCAAACAGCGCAACCTGCTGCGGCTTCAGACCGCTGGCACCCAAAAATGATTTTGGCGATTTAACGAAATACACCTCTTCCGGGTCTTCAATATATTGACCCAGCGATGCCAGACCGAACTGCACGCTGTTGGCGTTAACGTCGATGTCTTCTTCGCGGTTATAGCGCATCGCGCGGCGAAGCAGCGCCTGCGTTTCGTCGTCCGTGGTTGGGATGTCGTGATGGCGATACAGCCACTCGCTGACCGCTTCGCGAGTTGGCGCGCACAGCATTGAAGGCAGAAGCGTGCTGTTATTTTCCATTTTGAGCAGGTGAGGCTGCCCGTCACGCATAACGGCAACTGAACAGTTTGCCGTACCGTAGTCAAAACCAATAAACACCGTAAAAATCCCCATGCCAGTGAAGAAGGGGCGTGACTTTAACGAAATGTTGACGCTCCGACAACTGGAATATGAAAGCAAGGCGCATCGATTGAATACCGTTTATGCTGTAGGTTTGCATAAAAAGGAAAACTGAATGTTCACGCTGAGCTGGCAACCGCCTTATGACTGGCCCTGGATGCTGGGATTTCTTGCCGCCCGTGCGGTTGACGGTGTCGAAACGGTGGAGGAACTGAGTTATACCAGAAGCCTGTCCGTAGGGGAGCATCGGGGTCTGGTGCGCGTCGTACCGGATTTGCACGCCAATGTGCTACACGTGACGTTAAGTTCGGGATTACAACCCGCCGCCCCCGAGTGCCTGGCGAAAATAACCCGTTTGTTTGATCTTACTTGTTGCCCGCAGCAAATTGTCAGCGCGCTGGGAAGCCTTGGTGCGGCGCGTCCGGGACTGCGCCTGCCGGGATGTGTCGATGCTTTTGAGCAAGGGGTACGGGCGATTTTAGGGCAGTTAGTCAGCGTGGCTATGGCGGCAAAACTGACGGCGAAAGTCGCCCATGCTTATGGCGACACGCTGGAGGATGCGCCAGGGTATGTTTCTTTTCCCACGCCTGAAGCGCTTGCTGACGCCGAACCGTTGCACCTGAAAGCGTTAGGGATGCCGCTCAAACGCGCTGAAGCGTTGATTCACCTGGCGCGTGCAACGCTTGAAGGAACGCTTGCGACAGTAGCGCCTGACGATATTGAGCAAGGCGTTAAGCAACTACAAACGTTTCCCGGAATAGGGCGCTGGACCGCCAACTATTTTGCGCTGCGTGGTTGGCAGGCGAAGGATGTTTTTCTGCCGGATGATTATCTGATTAAACAGCGTTTTCCCGGCATGACGCCAGCCCAGATCCGGCGGTATGCAGAGCGTTGGAAACCCTGGCGCTCCTATGCACTCTTGCATATCTGGTACACGGATGGCTGGCAACCGTCAGTTGATGGCGAAATTACTGGTATTCAGTAGCAGATCCAGCGGTTGGGCGTTGGCAATAATGTCGCCATAAATCATATCAATACCGATGCCGGAAAGCGCATCCATAATAAGCGGCAACTGCACCGGACCGGCGATGCTTTTAATGTCCAGACGCTGGGCATGGCCCTGGATAATGGATACCCACATCTCGTCAATCAGGTCTCCGTGAGCGCTGGCGCTTAGCTCGCTGTCAAGCAACAGGTAATCGACAATGTGGTATTTCAGATTGTCAAAAAGCTCTAAATCACGACCGACCTGACTTAACACAATTCGACAACCGAACTGACGTAGCCGATGCAGGGCGGATATCGCCTGCGTTGGATTCGTTTTGATGACGCTGGCCGGAACGGTTAGGTGCAGCAGGCGTGGCGGTAACGGGCTATGTTGCAATTGCTCCAGCAGCTCATCAACAAGTTCTGAATTGAGCAGCCCGGCGGCGGAAAGGGGGAGCGCAACACTGAGGCCCTTGCTGGCGACTGCCGGGGCAGCATTCTGGAAGAATTCGCTGAATACCCGACGGTCGAGCGCTTGATTCAATGTGGGATCGACCAGCCCGGTACGGAATGTTTGCTCTTCAATCACTTCGCCTTCAGCGGTCCCTAAGCGTAGCGATATAAGCCAGAAGCTAAACGTCTCAGGTATACGTGGAGAAGCCACGCCTCTGGCGATCATCAGCATGGGGCTGTGCATAATGGTATGCTTTTGTTCGTCCAATGACAGTTGGCTACGCGCGGCATGCGCCTGGCTTTGCTGGGGTTCATAGACGCAGACACGCCCACGTCCGCTGTTTTTCGCCGCGTAGCAGGCGATATCCGCCTGAGACATGACGTCAGTCGCAACATGGTTTTTGTCATCAATCAGCGTAATTCCCGCACTGGCGCCAATGCGATGCAAGCGGCCATCCCACATGAAGTGGTAATCGTTAATAGCACTGATGATGCGACCTGAGATGAAGCGGGCGCTTTCGATATTACAATCCGGCAGCAACAGACCAAACTCGTCGCCGCCAAGGCGCGCCAGCATATCGCTGGACCGCAGCATGCTTAGCATCAGTGAAGAGAGTTCGCGCAGCAGGGCATCGCCTGCGGCATGCCCTGCGCTATCGTTCACCGCTTTAAAACGATCAAGATCGATAAAAACCAGCACATGACTCTGGTGCGCGTCGTGTACCGTATGCAGCAACTGTTTGAGATGGTTTTCAAAGCTGACCCGATTGGCCAACTGCGTCAGGTCGTCATGCGAAGCGCTGTAGCTAAGCTGGCGCAGCATCTTACGTGACTCGGTGACATCCTGAATGACCAGCACCGAGCCAATGCTGCCGCCATCAAGGGTGCTGAGGGGCGTGATGCTGTACTGAATGTCATAATTGTTGCCGTTGCGACAATGCAGGACGACTTCTTGTTCCATTGCCTTACGCGACATGTCGGCACTGTAGATATTTTCCATCAGCGGACCGTTATCGCCGAAAGTAATACGCAGTACCGTCAGGAGCGGAATGCCAATTGCGTTTTCCTGCTGCCAGCCGCTCATTTTCTCAGCGACCGGATTCATAAAGGTCACATTCATGTCGACATCAATACAAATCACCGCCTCGCCGATGGAGTCCAGCGTAATATGCAAACGCTCTTTTTCTTGGAACAGCGCTTCGTTGAGCTGCTTCACCTCGGTCATATCCATATTGATGCCAAGTAAGCGTTCAACTTCTCCGTCTTTATTCAGTACCCGGTTGGCCAATGAGCGGATATGCCGTATGCCACCTTTTACCGCGATACGAAACTCAAGCTTAAACGGGGCTCGTGCGGCCAGCGAATCGCGAATCACATTTTCGGCGTGTTCGCGATCTTCAGGCACAACGCATTCATACCAGACTTGCCAGCTGGGCTTGATATGTGCCGGGACTTCGTAGAGATCGAACATACGCTTATCCCAACTGATCACATCAGGCTGCAGTTCCCATTCCCAAATGCCGATCCCCCCGGCTTCATTAGCGAGCGTAATGCGCTCCATCAGCCGTTTGTTCATCCACTCGGTGTGCTTCAGATCGTTAATATCCTCAATCTGCGCAATAAAGTAGAGTGGGGTGGTGTCGCTATGGCGCACCAGCGAAACGGCCAGCAAGGCCCATACCACCTCACCTGCGCGCGTGTAATAGCGTTTCTCCATGGAATAGCTGTTAATTTCCCCGCGTGCCAGCATGTTTAACTGTTCGAGGTCATTGTTCAAATCTTCCGGCCAGGTTAATTGCTGGAAGGTGAGCGAACGTAGCTCCTCCTGGCTATAGCCCAGAAACTGGCACAAGGCTTTATTGGCCTGTAGCCATTGCCCCTCGGTCCCGACCAGCGCCATGCCAATTGCGGAATATTCCATAGCATTGCGAAAGCGCGCTTCGCTTTCTGAGATGTGCTTGCGTTCTGCCCGAAACGCGTACATCACCATGGTCATCATATTGGCTGGCAACAGGATCATCAAAAACGGCAGCCACGGTATGCTGGTCATCATGTTCTGTTTGGGGGTGTAGAGCAGCGAAGGGTCAGCGGCCAACATCAGCGAAACCATCATCACGGTGCTGAGGAAAATTAAAAACGCCTCCATACGCGGCAGACGGACAGCGCTCCACATCAACAGGACAATAACGCAGGTAAACGGCCATGGAATGAACATCATCGACAGCCAACTGAACGTTAACGTCACCAGAAGCGTAATCAGAGTTTCAAGCAGTAATCGCGGATTGCGGTGGCGCAGCAGATAATGTGGCTTAAACAGTAAACCTAATGGTACCAGCGCCAGCGCGCCGATGGATTCTGAAAGCACCCAAATGAGGAAGGTATTTAACGACGTTTCTTGCGGTAATAATAACCAGAGTAATACGCCGCCCAGCAGCGGAGGGACCACTGCGCTGCCGAATGCCAGGCGCGCCCAGTCGTTGAGATTTTGTAAAGGATTGTACCAGGGCAGCAGTTTGCGCAATAACATTGCCCCCACGACAGCCTCAATAATGTTGATGGCCGTGTAGGTAAAGCTAAGCGACTCGCCGGGGAAGAAGAGCAAAGAACCCGCGATGTTACCCAATGAGCACGCCAGCGCGATCCCCGGCCACATTTTTCCCGCATGACGGTAAAAAGCCACCATCATGATTGAGGTCGGAAACCACAGCGGCGCCAGCTGCGCCCCGAAACGAGACAGTTCCAGCGAGAACAGCGTAAAGATGAAAGCCACCAGACCTAAACTGGCCAGGCGCAGTAGAGGATGAGGTAAGGTAACTAAAACATGTTGGGATTGTTTACTCATTACCACTCTACCCAAATAGCCGTTGTCGCCCAGTAGAGATGCCGGACGCATCACATTTAATCTGGGTTTATGCTAGTACAAATAATTTACAATTTATACGCCAGCTGCTCATAAATTAACACTCTCAAGCTATTAATTACTAAGGCTGGCGAATAAATGTAGCGCATGCTTTAAATATGACCGTTTTAATTTGCGACAGGGAAGGCATTGGTGCAGCCTGGGCTGGCGTCGCGCCGCTGAAATCCCTATAATTGCCGCGTTTGGCGTTTCGGCGCCGCCCTTCCTAACATCCAGGTTAATCAGGTCGCTAAATTTATGACTGATCAGTCCCATCAGTGCGTCATTATCGGCATTGCCGGCGCATCGGCTTCCGGCAAGAGTCTTATTGCCAGTACTCTTTATCGCGAATTGCGTGAACAAGTCGGTGACGAACATATTGGCGTTATTCCCGAAGACAGCTATTACAAAGATCAAAGCCATCTATCGATGGAAGAGCGTGTAAAAACCAACTACGACCATCCGAACGCGATGGATCACAGCCTGCTGTTCCAACATCTGCAAACGCTGAAACGCGGTAGTGCCATTGAGCTGCCGGTGTACAGCTACGTTGAGCACACGCGCACGCAAGACACTATTCATATCGAACCCAAGAAAGTCATCATCCTGGAAGGCATTTTGCTGCTGACGGATGCGCGTTTGCGTGATGAGATGAACTTCTCTATTTTTGTTGATACCCCGCTGGATATTTGCCTGATGCGCCGTATCAAGCGCGATGTGAACGAACGCGGTCGTTCAATGGATTCAGTGATGGCGCAATACCAGAAAACCGTCCGTCCAATGTTCCTGCAATTTATTGAGCCTTCAAAACAATACGCCGACATCATTGTGCCGCGCGGGGGTAAAAACCGCATCGCCATCGATATTCTGAAGGCTAAAATCAGTCAGTTCTTTGAATAAGTTCAGCGAATTGTGTACCGTTCAGTGATAACCTGGTTCACCCTTAATGCACCTGGCATTAAGGGGTTGAAGCACGAAAGGAGAAAGTGCCATGCGTTTATGTGACCGAGATATTGAAGCCTGGTTGGATCAAGGTCGTCTGTCGATCAATCCACGCCCTCCTGTCGAGCGAATCAACGGCGCCACGGTAGATGTGCGCCTTGGCAACAAATTCCGTACGTTCCGCGGGCATACGGCGGCGTATATCGATCTGAGCGGACCGAAAGATGAAGTCAGCGCCGCGCTGGATCGCGTGATGAGTGATGAAATCGTCCTCAAAGACGGCGAGGCATTTTTCCTGCATCCGGGCGAACTGGCGCTGGCAGTGACGTTCGAATCCGTGACACTGCCTTCCGATCTTGTGGGTTGGTTAGATGGCCGCTCTTCGCTGGCGCGTCTGGGACTGATGGTACACGTCACCGCACACCGTATCGATCCGGGCTGGTCTGGCTGCATCGTACTGGAGTTTTACAACTCCGGAAAACTACCGCTGGCCCTGCGTCCTGGCATGCCGATTGGTGCATTAAGCTTCGAACCGCTTTCCGGTCCGGCGGCGCGACCTTACAACCGTCGTCAGGATGCAAAGTATCGCGATCAGCAGGGCGCCGTTGCCAGCCGGATCGATAAAGACTGAGTATTTTCAGTCCATTGGGGATAGCATGAGACGATTTCTGACGACGCTGATGATCCTACTGGTCGTGCTGGTGGCCGGTTTTTCTGCGTTAGTACTGTTGGTGAATCCGAATGATTTCCGCGCATATATGGTCAAGCAGGTTGCTGCGCGTAGCGGATATCAGCTGCAGTTGGATGGCCCTCTGCGTTGGCACGTATGGCCACAGCTGAGTATCCTCTCGGGGCGCATGGTGTTAACGGCTGAAGGCGCCAGCGAACCCCTGATTCGTGCCGACAATATGCGTCTTGACGTCGCGTTGTGGCCGCTGTTGAGTCACCAGCTCAGCGTGAAGCAGGTGATGCTCAAAGGCGCGGTGATTCAACTGACCCCGCAAACTGAAGCGGTGCGCGGCAAAGATGCGCCCGTTGCCCCAAAAGACAATACCTTGCCCGACCTGGCTGAAGACAGAGGATGGTCGTTTGATATTGCCCGCCTGCGTGTTGCCGATAGCGTTCTGGTATTCCAGCATGAAGACGATGAACAGATCACGGTTCGCGATATTCGTCTGGAGATGGAACAGGATAACCAGCACCGTGGCACGTTTGATTTCTCCGGGCGCGTTAACCGCGATCAGCGTGACCTCGCATTATCCTTCAACGGCAGCGTTGATGCCTCCGACTATCCGCATAACTTATCCGCGAATATTGAGCAGCTAAGCTGGCAACTGCAGGGGGCCGATCTACCGGCGCAGGGGATCAAAGGTCAGGGACAGTTTCAGGCGCAGTGGCTGGAAGAGAAAAAACAGCTCGCGTTTAGCCAGATTCATTTGACCGCTAACGACAGCTCTCTCGCCGGACAAGTTCATGTGACATTGTTGGAAAAACCAGAATGGGCCGTCGACCTGAAGTTTGGTCAGCTCAATCTGGACAATCTGCTCGTACAACGTGAGGCTGTGACGACGAACGGTGAAGTTCAGCAAGGTCAGAGTCAGTCAACGCTGGCGCGCCCCGTCATTGCTTCTCAGGTTGATGCCGTTTCGTATCAGGGACTGAAGGGATTTTCGGCAGACATCGCGTTGCAAGCTGACAAAGTGCTGTGGCGGAAAATGGCGTTTGACAATGTCTCGGCAAAAATTGACAACCAGTTCGGCTTGTTGAACGTTACGCAGTTGCAGGGGAAAAGTGACGGCGGGCTGGTGTCGCTTCCTGGTATGCTGGATGCCAGAAAAGGACAGCCGCGAGCGGTCTTCCATCCGCGCCTGGAAGGCGTAGAAATTGGTACTATCCTGAAAGCCTTCGACTACCCCATCGCCCTCACCGGTAAGCTGTCACTGGCAGGGGATTTCTCTGGCTCAGATATTGATGCCCAGGCGTTTCGTCATAGCTGGCAAGGGCAGGCCCATGTCGAAATGAGCGATACGCGAATGGAAGGAATGAACTTCCAGCAGATGATACAACAGGCCGTCGAACGTAGCGGTGGGGATGTTAAAGCTCAGCAAAACCTGGATAACATGACCCGGTTGGATCATTTCGTAACCGATATGACGCTGGATAACGGCGAGGTTACGCTGGATAACATGGCGGGTGAGTCGGCGATGCTGGCGCTGACCGGCAAGGGAACGCTGGATCTGGTGAAGCTGAATTGCGACACGCTGTTTAACATTCGCGTGCTGGGCGGCTGGGATGGCGAAAGTAAGCTGATTAACTTCCTGAAGGCTACCCCGGTTCCTCTCAGAGTCTACGGTCAGTGGCAGGCGCTAAACTACAGTCTGCAGGTCGACCAGATTTTGCGTAAGCATTTGCAGGATGAAGCGAAACGTCGCCTTAACGACTGGGCCGATCGCAATAAAGACTCCCGCAACGGTAAAGATGTTAAAAAGTTGCTGGATAAACTCTGATTCATATTGCCGGATGGCGGTTGATGCCGCCTCCGGCTCGTGATTTACACCTCGTAATCCATCTCTTCTTCACTGTGCAGCGGTATCAGTTGGACTTTTTGCACGCGATGATTTTCCACCTGCAGGGTTTTTAGTCGATAGTCGCCAACCTGAACTTCCTCCCCGGTTTTCGGGATGCGCTGCAAATACTCCATTAACAGTCCGGCAATGGTGTGATATTCACGCTTATCATCTAACGGGATAGGCACGTACTGCACCAGATCTTCCAGCGGCATGTGTCCGTTAGCGGTCCATGAACCATCCGCGTTTTTCTGAATGTCATGACGGGCGTCAATCTCCTCTACCTCATTTGGCAGGTTACCGGCGATGGTTTCCATCACGTCACTGAGCGTTACAATCCCTTCAACTGACCCAAATTCATCGGCCACAAAAGCGAAGTGCGTCCGGGCGTTACGGAACTGCTCAAGCGCCGGAAGCAGCGGCAGAGTTTCCGGGAACACCAACGGCTGGCGAATCAAGACACGTAAGTCGAGCGGCTCGCCGCGAAGAGATTGCTGCAGCAGGTCGATGACATGCACCACGCCCAGCAAGTCTTCCTGCTCATCTTCGCCGGTGACCACCAGACGCGTATGCTGGTTTTTTTCCAGCAAAGCGCGGATTTCTGTTTCCGGCGCATTGAGGTCTATGTGTTCAATATCATGGCGCGAGGTCATGATGCTGCTGACAGTACGCTGGTTAAGGTTCAGTACACGTTCAATCATCCGCCGTTCCTGAGGGGCAAAAATTTGGCCTTCATGATGGTCTGCCAGCATTGCCGCGGTTTCGGCATCCAGTTCGGCGTCTTCTTTTTGCCCGCTCAGCAGTCGCATTACCGCCTCGGCGGTGCGCTGGCGCAGGGTATGGTTGGCTGACAGGAAGCGACGGCGGTTAAAGATAGCTAACTGGTTCAATGCTTCTATCATGACCGAGAAACCGATGGCGGCGTACAGGTAACCTTTCGGAATATGGAAACCAAACCCATCGGCGACCAGACTGAAACCAATCATCAGCAAGAAGCTCAGGCACAGAATGACGATAGTTGGATGGCTGTTGACAAAGCGCGTCAGCGACTTGCTGGCAAGCACCATCAGGCTGATGGCAATAATCACCGCAGCCATCATTACTGCCAGGTGATCGACCATCCCCACGGCGGTAATGACGGAATCCAGGGAGAAGATGGCGTCCAGCACGACTATTTGCGCGACGACGCCCCAGAACTTAGCGCCTTTACGCTGGGTCGGGTTCTCGCTGTCTTTGCCTTCCAGCCGTTCGTTTAGCTCCATGGTGGCTTTAAACAGCAGGAAGAAACCGCCGAACAGCATGATCAGATCGCGCGCGCTGAAGCTCAGGCCGCGAATGCTGAACAGCGGCGTGGTCAGCGTTACCAGCCATGATATTGATGCCAACAGCAGCAAGCGCATGACCATCGCCAGCAGTAGCCCGGTAATACGCGCCTTATCCCGCTGGGCTGGAGGCAGTTTCTCCGCGAGGATGGCAATAAAAACAAGATTATCAATGCCAAGAACAAGTTCGATCACGATTAGCGTGACGAGTCCGGCCCAGATTGACGGATCGGCAATCCATTCCATAGTAAATGCTATACCCATAGTTGTATGACAATTGTCACAATTCGATCATGGGTAAAACTGGCGAAAAATGCAATGGCGAGGAGGGATTTCTCTGTAGCCTATTACAACCCGGTACGAGATATTAGCCTTAATGTAACTACAGGAAATAATATTATTAATCCAAAGCTATTTAAGAAATATCGCAGGTGGAATATTTCTATATTGACTTTGTCAATATCAATAAAATCCTAAAAATATACAAATTCAATGCTTAATATTAATCTTAAAAGCAAGTTGTCGGTAACTTGTTACCTTGCCTGATATTCGCTTAGCTGCAACAATTCCTTCGGTAATAATCAAAAGATAAATATTTCCTTATCAACCAGCGGCGCTATTCCTGATGCGTTCCCGCTGTGAATGTGATGAAAATAAAGGGGGAGATAAAAATTTAAATTAATCAGTGCATTGGTAGCTAATGAAGCCAGGGGCGGTAGCGTGTCTGGTCGCCTGAGACGAGCCTAAATTATTCTGTCAAGAGACCACAGATGAATTCATTTTTTTTTAGGACAGATGCCAGTTAAATTCCTTTTCAATTAACGGCAAGGTAAATGCGTACAGGCGAAGTCGCTATTTAGATCGCACGTGATAATTACTCTGCCAAAGTGATAAATAATCAATGATGAAATCCAAACTTAAATTGATGCCTGTATTGGTATCGGTAATCTTGATAAACGGTTGTACCGTGCTTCCGGGCAGCAATATGTCTACGATGGGCAAAGATGTGATTAAACAGCAGGATGCTGATTTTGATATCGATCGCATGGTGAATGTTTATCCACTCACCCCACGGCTGGTCGAACAATTACGTCCCCGACCAAATGTTGCGCAGCCTAATATGTCTCTCGACCAGGAGATTTCCGGGTATCAGTACCGGGTCGGCCCGGGCGATGTCCTGAATGTCACCGTCTGGGATCATCCTGAACTCACCACGCCGGCCGGGCAGTATCGTAGCTCAAGTGATGCCGGCAACTGGGTGCAGCCTGATGGCACCATGTTTTACCCCTACATCGGCAAAGTTAGCGTGTCAGGGAAAACGTTGGCCGAAATTCGTAGTGATATTACCGGGCGCTTAGCGAAGTACATTGCTGACCCGCAGGTGGACGTTAATATCGCCGCTTTCCGTTCGCAGAAGGCCTATGTCTCCGGGCAGGTGAACAAATCCGGCCAGCAGGCCATCACCAACGTGCCGCTTACCGTTCTCGATGCCATTAACGCCGCAGGTGGTCTCACCGAGGCGGCAGACTGGCGCAACGTAGTACTGACTCATAAAGGTCAGGAGCAACGTATTTCACTGCAAGCGCTAATGCAAAATGGCGACCTGAGCCAGAACCGTCTGCTCTATCCTGGCGACATCCTGTTTGTTCCGCGTAATGACGATTTGAAAGTCTTCGTAATGGGGGAAGTGAAAAAACAGAGCACCCTCAAAATGGACTTCAGCGGCATGACGCTCACCGAAGCGCTCGGCAACGCGGAAGGTATTGACCTGACCACCTCCAATGCCAGCGGCATTTTCGTTATTCGTCCATTGAAAGGCGAGGGCGGGAACAACGGCAAGATTGCCAATATCTATCAGCTTGATATGTCCGATGCGACATCGCTGGTGATGGCGACGTCATTCCGACTCCAGCCATACGATGTGGTGTACGTCACAACCGCGCCGGTTGCTCGCTGGAACCGTTTGATCAATCAGTTGCTGCCGACTATTAGCGGTGTTCGCTATATGACGGACACGGCCAGCGACCTTCACAACTGGTAATCGTCATGTTTAACAAAATCTTAGTTGTCTGTGTGGGGAACATTTGCCGCTCTCCGACGGCAGAGCGCTTGTTAAGGCAATTTCACCCGGCGCTGACGGTCTCTTCTGCCGGTCTCGGGGCGTTGGTAGGCAAAGGCGCGGACCCGTGCGCCATCAGCGTGGCGCAGGCGCACAACCTGTCACTGGAGAATCATTGTGCCCGGCAGATCTCGGGACGAATGTGCCGGGAGTATGACCTTATCCTGACCATGGAAAAACGCCATATCTCTGCCCTGTGTGAAATGGTGCCGGAGATGCGCGGCAAAGTGATGCTGTTTGGTCACTGGGACAGCGAGCGCGAAATTCCCGATCCGTATCGTAAAAGCCGTGATGCGTTTGACGCGGTGTACGCATTACTTGAACGGTCTGCCCGCCAATGGGCTCAGGCATTGAACGCAGAGCAGGGAAAACAATGACAGAAAAAGTAAAACAGTCTGCTGCGCCGGTAACGGGCAATGATGAAATTGATATTGGCCGTCTGGTGGCAACGGTGGTGGAAGCCCGCTGGTGGGTGCTTGGTATTACTGCGGCATTTGCATTATGCGCAGCGGTCTACACGCTATTTGCCACTCCCATCTACAGTGCGGACGCGCTGGTGCAAATTGAGCAAAATACCGGAAATTCACTGGTGCAGGATATTGGCTCGGCGTTGTCGAACAAACCTCCGGCCTCTGAAGCGGAAATTCAGCTCATCCAGTCACGGCTGGTATTGGGGAAAACGGTAGACGATCTCAATCTGGATATCGCGGTTACCAAAGATACGTTCCCCATTTTTGGCGCGGGTTGGGATCGGTTGATGGGTCGCCAGAACGAAACGGTTAACGTGACGACTTTCACGCTGCCAAAGGCAATGAATGAACAGACCTTCACGCTAAGCGTGCTGAATGACAAAAGTTATCAGCTGGTGAGTGACGGGGGTTTTAGCGCCCAGGGGCAGGTTGGGCAGGTGCTGAAGCATGACGGCGTGACGATGCTGGTCGAGGCGATCCATGCCAGCCCTGAGAGCCAATTTACCGTCAGCAAATTCTCCACGCTGGGCATGATCAACACCTTGCAAAATAATCTGATGGTGACGGAAACCGGCAAAGACACTGGCGTACTGAGCCTGACCTTTACCGGTGAAGACCGCGAGCAAATCCGCCAGATCCTTGACAGTATTACCCGCAACTACCTGCAACAAAACGTGGAGCGTAAATCTGAAGAGGCCGCCAAAAGTCTGGCGTTTCTGGCAAAGCAGTTGCCCGAGGTGCGTAACCGACTGGACGTTGCCGAAAACAAGCTGAATGCCTTTCGTCAGGACAAAGACTCCGTGGATTTGCCGCTGGAAGCCAAAGCGGTGCTGGATTCCATGGTGAATATTGATGCGCAGCTTAATGAGCTGACCTTCAAAGAAGCGGAGATTTCCAAGCTGTTCACCAAAGCGCACCCTGCGTACCGCACCTTGCTGGAAAAACGCCAGGCGCTGGAAGATGAGAAAAGCAAGCTGAACGGGCGCGTAACGGCGATGCCGAAAACGCAGCAGGAAATTGTCCGTCTGACGCGTGACGTGGAGTCCGGCCAGCAGGTCTATATGCAACTGCTGAACAAGCAGCAGGAGCTGAAGATTACCGAGGCCAGTACGGTCGGAGATGTGCGCATCGTCGATCCCGCGATTGCCCAGCCTGGCGTGCTGAAGCCGAAAACGACGCTGATTATTCTCGGCAGCATCATTCTTGGTTTGATGCTTTCAGTGGTGGGCGTACTGCTGCGTTCCCTGTTTAATCGCGGCATTGAAAGCCCACAGGCGCTGGAAGAGCATGGTATCAGCGTGTATGCCAGCATTCCGCTATCAGAATGGCAAAAAGCACGCGATAACGTGCAGACCATTAAAGGCGTGAAACGCTACAAGCAAAGCCAGTTGCTGGCGGTGGGGAATCCGACGGATCTTGCGATAGAAGCGGTCCGCAGCCTGCGTACCAGCCTGCACTTTGCCATGATGCAGGCGCGCAACAACGTCTTGATGCTGACCGGCGTCAGCCCGTCAATTGGTAAAACGTTTGTCTGCGCCAACCTGGCGGCGGTCGTTAGTCAGACCAACAAACGCGTGCTGTTGATCGACTGCGATATGCGCAAAGGCTATACCCACGAGCTGCTGGGGACCAATAACGTTAACGGTCTGTCTGAGATCCTCATCGGCAAGGGGGATATCTCATCCAGCGCGAAACCGACATCGATTCCACATTTCGATCTGATCCCTCGCGGACAAATTCCCCCCAACCCCTCCGAGCTGCTGATGAGTGAACGCTTTGGCGAACTGATTGCATGGGCCAGCTCGCACTATGACCTGGTGCTGATCGATACCCCGCCAATACTGGCGGTGACCGATGCGGCTATCGTGGGGCGTCACGCTGGAACCACGCTGATGGTGGCGCGTTACGCGGTCAACACGCTGAAAGAGGTGGAAACCAGCCTGAGTCGCTTTGAGCAAAACGGCATTCAGGTGAAAGGGGTGATCCTGAACTCGATCTTCCGCCGCGCCAGCGGGTATCAGGATTACGGTTACTACGAATACGAGTACACCTCGGATTCGAAATAGGTAACGAACATTGCCGGATAGCGGCCCACAAAAACATATTTATACCCTAAATAACTCGAGTTGCAGGAAAGCCAACGCAGATGCAACTTGAAGTATGACGGGGATATCTGGGAAACGAAAATGACGACAGACAACCCGCTAATTTCAATTTATATGCCCACCTGGAACCGTCAGCAACTGGCCATCCGGGCGATTAAATCGGTACTGCGCCAGGACTATCCTCACTGGGAGATGATCATTGTGGATGATTGCTCTTCCTCGTATGAGCAACTGCAGCAATTTGTTGAAGAACTCAACGATCCGCGTGTGTCGTATACGCGTAATCCCACTAACTCCGGAGCCTGTGCGGTGCGTAATCAGGCCATCATGCAGGCCAGTGGGCAATATATTACGGGTATTGATGATGATGATGAATGGACGCCGAACCGCCTGAGCGTATTTCTCAATTATCGCCATCATCTGGTGACGCGGGCGTTTCTGTATGCCAATGACTATGTCTGTGAAGGCGAAGTATATTCGCAGCCGACCAGTTTGCCGCTCTATCCGAAGGCCGTTTATTCACGCCGTAAATTTTATAAGCGCAATATTATTGGTAATCAGGTATTTACCTGGGCCTGGCGGTTTAAAGCATGCCTGTTCGATACCACGCTGAAAGCGGCGCAGGATTATGACATTTTCCTGCGCATGGTGGTGGCGTATGGCAAACCGTGGAAGGTAAAAGAGGCAACGCAGATCCTGCATGTGAATCACGGTGAAATGCGTATTACCTCATCCCCGCATAAATTCTCCGGCTACTTTCAGTTCTACCGTAAGCACAAAGGCAAATTTGACCGGGCCAGCAAGAAATATCAGCTGTTTACCCTCTACCAAATCCGCAATAAACGGATGAACTGGCGCACGTTGCTGACGCTGCTTTCTGTTCGCAATAGTAAGCGCCTGGCCGACGGACTGCGAGGACGCTAAGTATGCTGGAAGATTTACGCGCGAACGGCTGGAGTCTGCGACCCTGCTGCATGGTGGTGGCCTATCGGATTGCCCATTTTTGCTCCGTCTGGCGTAAAAAAAATGTCTTGAACAACCTGTGGGCGGCGCCGGTGCTGGTGATGTATCGCCTTATCACTGAATGCGTGTTTGGCTATGAAATCCAGGCCGCTGCATCTATTGGTCGTCGTTTCACCATCCATCATGGCTATGGGGTGGTGATCAATAAACACGTGGTGGCGGGGGATGATTTCACCCTGCGCCATGGCGTCACCATCGGCAATCTTGGCGGCAACGATCTGTCCTGTCCGGTCATCGGTAACGGCGTTGAGCTGGGGGCCAATGTCACTCTGCTTGGCGGCGTTGCCATTGGCGATAACGTGACGATTGGCGCCGGGAGCGTCGTAGTGGATAGCATCCCGGACAATACGCTGGTCGTGGGCGAGAAGGCACGGGTGAAGGTAACAAAATGAAGATATTACAGTTTAATGTGCGGCTCGCAGAAGGCGGGGCGGCAGGCGTAGCGTTAGATTTGCATCTGAGAGCGCTGGAGAAAGGGCTATCGTCGCGTTTTGTCTACGGCTATGGCAAAGGCGGTAAGAAAAGCGTCAGTCACGAGAATTACCCGCAGGTTATCAAACATACGCCACGTCTGACGTCGGCGGCGAACATTGCGCTGTTTCGTTTCGCGAACCGCGACATGTTTGGCAATCTCGACAAGTTGTACCGTACGGTAACCCGCACTTCCGGCCCGCTGGTACTGCATTTTCATGTGTTGCACAGCTACTGGTTGAATCTGGAAGAGGTGGTCGCCTTTTGCCAAAAAGTGAAGGCGCATAAACCGGATATCACCTTCGTCTGGACGCTGCACGATCACTGGAGTGTGACCGGGCGCTGTGCCTTTACCGATGGCTGCGAAAGCTGGAAAACGGGCTGTCAGAAATGTCCAACGCTCAGTAACTATCCGCCGGTAAAAATCGATAAAGCCCATCAACAGTTGCCTGGTAAACGGCAGATGTTTCGCGCCATGCTGGCGCTGGGCTGCCAGTTCATCTCGCCCAGTCAGCATGTGGCCGACGCATTCAACAGTCTGTATGGCGCCGGTCGTTGCCGCATTATTAACAACGGCATCGATGTGGCAACGGAAGCCATTCTTGCCGAACTTGCCGCTAAGCATGAGGAAAGCGGCAGACCGAAAATCGCCGTAGTGGCTCATGACCTGCGCTATGACGGAAAAACCAGTCAGCAACTGGTGCGAGCGATGATTGCGCTCGGAGACAAAATTGAGCTGCATACCTTCGGCAAATTTTCTCCGTTTGTCGGGGATAACGTCATCAATCACGGGTTTGAGAGCGATAAGCGCACGTTGATGAGCGCGCTTAACGAGATGGATGGGCTGGTGTTCAGCTCGCGCGTTGATAACTACCCGCTGATTCTGTGCGAAGCGCTTTCCATCGGAGTACCGGTTATTGCTACGCATAGCGATGCCGCGCAGGAAGTGCTGGCGAAATCGGGCGGCAAAACGTTCAGCGAAGCGGATGTTTTGCACCTGGTGCAACTGAAAAGATCAGACATTGCGCAGGCGGTATTTGACACGTCGCTTGCCGCGTTCAGCCAGCGCAGCCGGGTGGCATACAGTGGACAACAGATGCTGGAGGAGTATGTCTCGTTCTATCAGAATCTGTAGCTATCTGGTGCTACCGCTGCTTTATCTGCTGG
Organism: Citrobacter sp. RHBSTW-00986; assembly: GCF_013783065.1. Lineage (NCBI taxonomy): Bacteria > Pseudomonadati > Pseudomonadota > Gammaproteobacteria > Enterobacterales > Enterobacteriaceae > Citrobacter > Citrobacter sp. RHBSTW-00986. The sequence goes on from NZ_CP056200.1 coordinate 1,877,448, forward strand.
TTAACGTCAAACTCGCCCAGCTTGGCGAGAGCTTCCCGATAACTATCGTCACGTTCTTGCCCGTTCTGCTGTTGCTGTTTGTCGAGCGCATCAATATTAAAAAATTAATGATTGCGCTGGGCGTGGGGGGCGGACTGACGGCGTTTAACTATCTGTTCGGACAATCACTGGATGCCAGCAAGTACGTGACGTCCGCAATGCTGTTTGTCTATACCGTGGTAATTATCGGTATGGTGTGGAGTATTCGCTTCAAAACCATTTCGCCGCATAACTACATTAAGATCTTGCGTTTTTTCTGGCTGGTTGTGGGTCTGGTGGTGGGGTTAGCTGCGGTGGAAATGGCGCAGATAATTCTTAGTGGCGGCAGCAGTTTAATGGAAGTTATTTCGAAATATCTTATTTACAGTAATAGCTATGTTCTGAACTTTATTAAGTTTGGCGGGAAGCGCACCACTGCACTCTATTTCGAACCGGCATTCTTCGCTCTGGCGTTAATCTCAATTTGGCTCAGTATCAAACAGTTTGGTATCAAAACGCCTAAGTCCGATGCTATGATTCTGGCAGGGATAATATTATCAGGATCGTTTTCAGGGGTAATGACATTTATTTTGTTTTACCTCCTGGAGTGGGCGTTCCAGTATCTGAATAAAGATGCGATAAAAAAGAAGTTGCCGCTGGCGATAATCTCATTAAGCGTGTTTGTCGTTGGTGTGATATTTGCGTTTCCGTACATCGCGACACGGCTTGGAGATTTAGGAACTGAAGGCTCATCATCGTATTATCGTATCGTGGGACCATTAGTAATGGTCGGTTATTCGTTACTTAACGTTGATGGGGTAGTGAGATTCGGCTCACTTTATGAATATGTTGCGTCATTCGGAATTTTTAACGGTGCAGATGTTGGTAAAACGATAGACAATGGCTTGTATCTGCTGATTATTTATTTCTCATGGTTCGCGGTGATATTAGCCCTGTGGTACATGGGGAAAGTCATGAAGATGATGATCAATGCGTTTGGTGATAATCAGAATTATCGGGTGCAGCTTTATCTTTTTACGCCGCTGTCGCTGTTTTTTACAGGTTCAGTATTTAGTCCGGAATACGCATTTTTAATTGTATGTCCGTTTATTTTGCGCAAGGCGCTGAATATAGCGAGGTAGAACGCATGCTGCTCAGTATTATTACCGTCGCCTTTCGTAATCTGGAAGGGATCGTCAAAACTCACGCGTCGTTAGCTCATCTGGCGCAGGCGGGTGATATCAGTTTTGAGTGGATTGTTGTTGATGGCGGCTCCTCTGACGGTACCTCGGCCTTTCTTGAAGGGCTCAGTGGAGAGCACCGGTTACGGTTTGTCAGCGAGCCGGATAAGGGCATCTATGATGCAATGAACAAAGGTATCGCTATGGCGCGCGGGCGGTTTGCGCTGTTCCTCAACTCCGGGGATATTCTGCATGCAGATGCGGCTCATTTTATCCGCCAGCTAAAAACGCAGAGCGATAAAGCGATGGTCATTGGCGATGCGTTGCTGGATTTCGGTAATGGTAACAAAATTAAGCGGCGGGCCAAGCCGGGTTGGTATATTTATCACAGCCTTCCCGCCAGCCATCAGGCCATCTTCTTTCCTCTCTCTGGACTGAATGTCTGGCGCTATGATTTGCAATATAAGATATCGTCTGATTACGCGCTGGCAGCCAAATTATACAAGTCAGGTTACGCGTTTAAAAAGCTGAGCGGGCTGGTGTCAGAGTTTTCCATGGGTGGGGTGTCAACGACGAATAATCTGGAATTGTGCCGGGATGCAAAAAAGGTACAGCGCCAGATATTACACATGCCAGGTTTTTGGACCGGGTTGTCAGAATATTTACGTCTGCGCACAACCGGTAAAACAAAAACCTTATATGGAAAAGCGTAAGGGTACATTATGCAGGATTTAAGCGGCTTCAACGTGCCGGGAGGTTTTCGCGGCGGCGGTGCCATTAAAGTGCAATTATGGTGGGCAGTGCAAGCCACATTATTTCGCTGGTCCCCGCAGGTAATGTACCGCTGGCGTGCGTTTTTATTACGAATGTTTGGCGCAAAAATAGGAAAAAACGTAGTTATTCGACCTTCAGTAAAAATTACTTATCCGTGGAAATTAACCCTGGGAGATTATTCCTGGGTGGGTGATGACGCGGTTTTATATACGCTGGGTGATATTACGATTGGTGCGCACGCGGTTATTTCGCAAAAAAGTTATTTATGCACCGGGAGTCATGATTATGCCAGTCAACATTTTGATATTAACGCCACACCAATTGTAGTTGGTGATAAATGCTGGCTGGCGACAGATGTCTTTGTCGCGCCTGGCGTGACGATTGGCGATGGCACCGTCGTCGGAGCACGCAGCAGTGTATTTAAATCGCTGCCAGCCAATGTCGTTTGTCGGGGAAATCCCGCAATAGTCACACGCGAACGCGTCGAGAAAGTTACTCCCTGAGGGGATCATTTAAGAGGTAATAACATGTCAAAAGTCGCTCTCATCACTGGCGTAACCGGGCAGGATGGTTCTTACCTGGCAGAGTTCCTGCTGGAAAAAGGGTATGAAGTACACGGTATTAAGCGCCGCGCTTCATCATTCAACACCGAACGAGTGGACCACATCTATCAGGATCCGCATTCGGGCAATCCCAAATTCCATCTGCACTATGGCGATTTGACGGACTCCTCCAACCTGACCCGTATTTTACAGGAAGTGCAACCGGATGAGGTCTATAACCTGGGCGCCATGAGTCATGTCGCGGTGTCGTTTGATTCACCGGAATACACCGCGGATGTCGATGCTATCGGCACCTTGCGTTTGCTGGAAGCTATCCGCTTCCTCGGCCTGGAAAAGAAGACCCGTTTTTATCAGGCTTCCACCTCTGAACTGTACGGCCTGGTACAGGAAATTCCGCAGAAAGAGAGCACGCCGTTCTACCCGCGCTCGCCGTATGCCGTTGCCAAGCTGTACGCCTACTGGATAACCGTCAACTACCGCGAATCTTACGGTATGTATGCCTGTAACGGCATTCTGTTTAACCACGAATCTCCGCGCCGCGGCGAAACCTTTGTCACGCGCAAAATTACGCGTGCGATCGCCAACATCGCGCAGGGGCTGGAGTCTTGCCTGTACCTGGGCAATATGGATTCGCTGCGTGACTGGGGGCATGCCAAAGATTACGTCAGGATGCAGTGGATGATGCTGCAGCAGGACAAGCCGGAAGATTTCGTGATTGCCACCGGCGTGCAGTATTCCGTGCGCCAGTTTGTGGAAATGGCCGCCGCTCAGTTGGGGATTAAATTGCGCTTTGAAGGCGAGGGCGTGAATGAGAAAGGCATTGTGGTTTCCGTAACCGGACACGACGCGCCGGGTGTGAAACCTGGGGATGTCATGATTGCCGTCGATCCGCGCTATTTCCGTCCGGCTGAGGTGGAAACGCTGCTGGGCGATCCGGCCAAAGCACATGAAAAACTGGGCTGGAAGCCGGAAATCACGTTGCGCCAGATGATCTCGGAAATGGTTGCCAACGATCTTGAAGCAGCGAAGAAGCATTCCCTGCTGAAGTCGCACGGTTACGAGGTCGCCATCGCGCTGGAGTACTGAGGATGAAGACACAACGTATTTTTGTGGCGGGCCATCGCGGGATGGTGGGGTCCGCCATCGTCAGACAATTGTCGCAGCGAGATAATGTCGAGCTGGTGCTGCGTACCCGCGACCAACTTAACCTGCTGGACGCAAGTGCGGTGCAGGCGTTCTTTGCCACTGAACGTATTGACCAGGTTTATCTGGCGGCGGCTAAAGTTGGCGGGATCGTGGCGAATAATACTTATCCTGCTGATTTTATTTATGAAAACATGATGATTGAGAGCAACATTATTCATGCTGCGCATTTGCATAACGTGAATAAACTGCTGTTTCTCGGGTCATCCTGTATTTATCCAAAGCAAGCCACCCAGCCAATAGCCGAAAGCGAACTGTTGCAGGGGCAGCTGGAACCGACCAATGAGCCGTATGCGATTGCCAAAATTGCCGGGATCAAGCTGTGCGAATCGTATAACCGCCAGTATGGCCGCGATTATCGCTCGGTGATGCCGACCAATCTGTATGGGCCGCATGACAACTTCCACCCGAGTAATTCGCATGTGATCCCGGCGCTGCTGCGCCGCTTTCATGACGCTCGCGAGCACAATACGCCGGATGTGGTGGTGTGGGGAAGCGGGACGCCAATGCGTGAATTTCTGCATGTTGACGATATGGCAGCGGCCAGTATCCACGTGATGGAGCTGGCTCAGGAAGTCTTGCAGGAATATACCCAGCCGATGCTGTCGCATATCAACGTGGGCACCGGCGTGGACTGCACCATCCGCGAACTGGCGCAAACCATCGCGCAGGTCGTGGGTTACAAGGGGCGCGTGGTGTTCGACGCCAGCAAACCGGATGGAACGCCGCGCAAATTGCTCGATGTTACGCGTCTGCATCAGTTGGGCTGGTATCACGAGATATCACTGGAAGCGGGGCTTGCCAGTACCTGGCAGTGGTTCCTTGAAAACCAGCAGCGCTACCGGGGGTAAGCATGTTTTTACGTCATGAGGATTTTGCCACCGTAGTACGTTCAACTCCGCTGATTTCCATCGATTTGATCGTGGAAAACACCCACGGTGAATTTCTGCTCGGTAAGCGTCTCAATCGTCCGGCGCAGGGTTACTGGTTTGTGCCCGGCGGTCGGGTGCAAAAAGATGAACCGCTGCACGTGGCCTTTGAGCGGCTTACCGAAACGGAGCTGGGGTTACGTTTACCGCTGTCTGCTGCGGAGTTTTACGGTGTCTGGCAGCACTTCTATGACGACAACTTTTCTGGGGATGATTTCTCAACGCATTACATCGTGCTGGGATTTCGTCTGCGGGTGTCGGAAAACGACTTGCAACTGCCCAATGTCCAACATGATGCGTACCGATGGATGGCGGCTACACAGATTCTGGTCAGTGACCACGTGCACGACAACAGTCGGGCTTACTTCTGTAAAACAAGTCAGGCCGGAGTACCCGGGCTATGAAGATCCTCGTGTATGGCATCAACTATTCGCCGGAGTTGACCGGTATCGGCAAATACACCGGTGAAATGGTGGAGTGGATGGCGCAGCAGGGGCATGACGTTCGGGTGATCACCGCGCCGCCTTATTATCCCCAGTGGAAGGTAAACGGCAGTTATTCATCCTGGCGCTACCGTCGCGAAGAGGGCGACGCCCTCGTCTGGCGTTGTCCGCTGTATGTGCCTGAGCAACCCTCAACGCTCAAGCGCCTGCTGCATTTGGGCAGTTTCGCCCTGAGCAGTTTTTTCCCGCTACTGGCGCAACGTCGCTGGAAGCCGGATCGCATTATCGGCGTAGTGCCGACGCTGTTTTGCACGCCGGGCATGCGCCTGCTGGCAAAGCTTTGTGGCGCACGTACGCTATTGCACGTTCAGGATTACGAAGTCGATGCCATGTTGGGGCTAGGAATGGCGGGCAAAGGCACGCGCGGTATGGTGGCAAAACTGGCCAGCGCCTTTGAGCGCAGTGGGCTGTTGAATATGGACCATATTTCGACGATTTCCCGTTCCATGATGCACAAAGCCATGGAAAAAGGCGTTGCGCCGCACAAGGTTATTTTCTTTCCGAACTGGTCAGAAGTGACGCGCTTTCGTGATGTGAGCGACGCCGATGCCCTGGCGTTGTCTAGGCAACTGGGATTGCCTGCCGATCAAAAGATCGTTCTTTACTCAGGCAATATCGGTGAAAAGCAGGGGCTGGAGAGCGTGATAGACGCAGCGGTCGAGTTGAGCGAACACCCCTGGCTGTTTGTGATTGTCGGGCAGGGCGGTGGTAAAGCGCGGCTGGAGAGCATGGCCTGCGAACGCGGCCTGAATAACGTGATGTTCTTTCCGCTGCAATCATATGACGCGCTGCCAGCGTTGCTCAAGATTGCGGATTGTCATCTGGTCGTGCAAAAGCGTGGTGCGGCTGATGCCGTACTGCCCTCCAAATTGACCAATATCCTCGCTGTTGGTGGTAACGCAGTTATTACTGCCGAACCTGAAACCGAGCTGGGTCAGCTTTGTGACGCTCACCCTGGCATTGCGGTGTGCGTGGAGCCGGAGTCGGTAAACGCGCTGGTTTGCGGTATTAAACGGGCGCTGATGATGCCAAAAGTAAACACGGTGGCACGTGATTATGCCGAACGCACGCTGGATAAAGAAAACGTGCTGAGTCAATTTCTTGCAGATATACGGGGTACATGATGAGTCAAAGCAAACTCTTTCCGGTGGTGATGGCCGGTGGCTCAGGGAGCCGTTTATGGCCACTGTCCCGCGTGCTGTACCCAAAGCAGTTCCTGTGCCTGAAAGGCGATCTCACCATGCTGCAGACGACGATTTGCCGTCTGAACGGCGTGGAGTGCGAAAGCCCGGTGGTTATCTGTAATGAACAACACCGTTTTATCGTAGCGGAACAGTTACGACAGCTGCACAAGCTGACTGAGAACATCATTCTCGAACCTGCCGGGCGTAACACGGCACCGGCGATAGCGCTGGCCGCGCTGGCGGCAAAACGTCAAAGTCCGGGTGAGGATCCGCTGCTGCTGGTCTTGGCGGCCGATCACATGATTGCCGACGAAGAGGCATTCCGCGAGGCGGTTCGCAATGCGATGCCCTATGCCGGAGCGGGTAAGCTGGTGACGTTTGGTATCGTGCCGGACCAGCCGGAAACCGGCTATGGCTATATCCGCCGGGGGGAGGTCTCGCCGACGAATACCGACGCCGTGGCTTTTGAGGTGGCACAGTTTGTTGAAAAGCCCAATCTGGAAACCGCGCAGGCTTACGTGACGAGCGGCGACTACTACTGGAACAGCGGCATGTTCTTGTTCCGGGCCGGACGTTACCTGGAAGAACTGAAAAAGTATCGTCCCGATATTCTTGAAGCCTGTGAGAACGCCATGAGTACGGTCGACCCCGATCTCGATTTTATCCGCGTTGATGAACTGGCGTTTCTCGCCTGCCCGGAAGAGTCTGTGGACTATGCGGTAATGGAACGTACCGCCGATGCGGTGGTGATGCCAATGAACGCAGGCTGGAGCGATGTTGGCTCCTGGTCATCGCTGTGGGAAATTAGTGCCCATACCGCTGAAGGCAATGTGCATCACGGCGACGTCATTAGCCACAAAACGGAAAACAGTTACGTGTATGCCGAATCCGGCCTGGTGACGACCGTCGGGGTGAAAGATCTGGTGGTGGTGCAGACCAAAGACGCGGTGCTGATAGCCGATCGCAACGCGGTGCAGGACGTCAAAAAAGTGGTAGAGCAAATTAAGGCTGACGGGCGTCATGAGCATCATATTCACCGCGAAGTTTATCGTCCGTGGGGCAAGTACGACTCAATTGATGCCGGAGAGCGTTACCAGGTGAAGCGAATTACCGTCAAGCCTGGTGAGGGATTGTCTGTGCAGATGCATCATCACCGGGCTGAACACTGGGTTGTGGTTGCCGGTACCGCGAAGGTGACAATCAATGATGATATCAAGCTGCTTGCTGAAAACGAGTCTGTCTATATTCCGCTGGGGGCGACCCATTGTCTGGAGAACCCGGGGAAAATCCCGCTCGATCTGATTGAAGTGCGCTCCGGATCTTACCTCGATGAGGATGATGTGGTGCGGTTTGCGGATCGCTACGGGCGCGCGTAACACAACATCATCGTTGCCGGATGGCGGCGTGAACACCTTATCCGGCCTAAAAACTAACGGCTAGTCATTTTGTGAAAAATATCTCCAGTCAGGAGAGGGCTAACTGTTGCCTGAAGAAGGGTAAATCATGACGAAATTAACCTGTTTCAAAGCCTACGATATTCGCGGCAGGCTGGGCGAAGAGCTGAATGAAGAGATTGCGTGGCGCATTGGCCGCGCTTACGGCGAGTTCCTGAAGCCAAAATCTATCGTTCTGGGCGGCGATGTGCGTCTGACCAGCGAGACGCTAAAGCTGGCGCTGGCGAAAGGGCTGCAGGATGCGGGGGTGAATGTGCTGGATATTGGCATGTCGGGCACCGAAGAGATTTACTTCGCCACCTTCCACCTTGGCATTGACGGCGGTATTGAAGTGACCGCCAGCCATAATCCGATGGATTACAACGGCATGAAGCTGGTGCGGGAAGGGGCGCGGCCCATCAGCGGTGATACCGGTCTGCGCGACGTGCAGCGCCTGGCGGAAGCCAACGACTTCCCGGCGGTTGATGCGACAAAACGTGGCCACTACCAGCGTATTACTACCCGCGATGCCTACATCGACCACCTGCTGGGTTACATCAATCCCGGCAGCCTGAGACCGATGAAGCTGGTGCTCAACTCCGGCAATGGTGCGGCAGGTCCGGTGGTTGACGCCATTGAAGCCCGTTTTCAGGCGCTGGGTGTGCCGGTCGAGTTCATCAAAATTCACAATACGCCGGATGGCAATTTTCCCAACGGTATCCCCAACCCTCTGCTGCCGGAATGCCGGGCCGACACGCGCAATGCGGTGATTGAACACGGTGCGGATATGGGGATTGCCTTCGACGGTGATTTTGACCGCTGCTTCCTGTTCGATGAAAAAGGTCAGTTCATTGAGGGCTACTACATTGTCGGCCTGCTGGCAGAAGCTTTTCTGGAGAAGAATCCGGGGGCGAAAATTATCCACGACCCGCGCCTGTCCTGGAACACAGTGGATGTGGTGACGGCGGCAGGCGGTAAACCGGTGATGTCAAAAACCGGGCACGCGTTTATCAAAGAGCGCATGCGCCATGAAGATGCCATTTATGGCGGTGAAATGAGCGCGCATCACTATTTCCGTGATTTTGCTTACTGCGACAGCGGAATGATCCCGTGGCTGCTGGTGGCGGAACTGCTGAGTCTGAAAGGGCAGTCGCTGGGTGAACTGGTCCGTGACCGGATGGTGGCCTATCCGGCGAGTGGGGAAATCAACAGCACGCTGGCAGAGCCGGCGGCAGCGATTGCGCGTGTGGAGCAGCACTTTTCCCGTGAGGCGCTGACGGTGGACAGAACGGACGGTATCAGCATGGCGTTTGTCGACTGGCGCTTCAATTTACGCGCTTCCAATACCGAACCGGTGGTGCGCCTGAACGTGGAATCGCGCGGAAATATTCCGTTGATGGAAGCGCGAACGCGCACTCTTCTGGCGTTACTGAATCAGTAATGCCGGTGCTTCCTTTGCCCGCTTATGGGCAAAGGGTGACTAACAGGAACCACGATGACACATCTAAAAAAGCGCGAACGCGCCAAAACCAATGCGTCGTTAATTTCGATGGTGCAACGCTTTTCAGATATCACCATCATGTTTGGCGGGTTGTGGGTGATCTGCGAATTAAGCGGTTTGCCTTTCCTGTATATGCACCTGCTGGTGGCGCTGATCACGCTGGTCGTTTTTCAGATGCTCGGTGGCATAACGGATTTTTATCGCTCCTGGCGCGGCGTCAAAATTTCCACTGAGCTGGTGCTGTTACTACAAAACTGGACGCTGAGTCTGATTTTTAGCGCAGGTCTGATCGCCTTTAATAACGATTTCGATAATCGTCTCGCCGTCTGGCTGGCATGGTATCTGCTTTCAAGCGTCGGCCTGGTGTTGAGTCGTTCGTTTATTCGCTACGGTGCGGGGTGGTTGCGTAATCGTGGTTACAACACCCGCCGGGTGGCGGTGGCTGGCGACCTGCCCGCCGGACAAATGCTGCTGGACAGTTTTCGCCATGAACCGTGGCTGGGATTTGAAGTGGCGGGGGTCTATCACGACCCAATCCCTGGAAAAAACTCCCGCGACTGGGCCGGTAATTTGCAACAACTGGTGGACGACGCCAAAGCTTCACGCATTCATAACGTTTATATCGCCATGTCGATGAGCGATGGCGCCAGCGTAAAAAAACTGGTGCGTGAGTTGGCCGACACCACCTGCTCGGTGATCCTCATTCCTGATGTCTTTACCTTCAACATCCTGCATTCACGGATTGAAGAGATGAACGGCGTTCCGGTAGTGCCGCTGTATGACACGCCGCTCTCGGGGATTAATCGTCTGTTAAAGCGCGCGGAAGATATCGTGCTGGCTTCACTGATCCTGCTGCTTATTTCCCCGGTGCTGTGTGGTATTGCGCTGCTGGTAAAACTGACCTCCAAAGGTCCGGTGATTTTCCGCCAGACCCGCTATGGCATGGACGGGAAGCCGATCAAAGTCTGGAAATTTCGCTCGATGAAAGTGATGGAGAACGACGCGGTGGTGACGCAGGCGACGCAAAACGATCCGCGCGTTACCCCTGTGGGAAATTTCCTGCGCCGGACGTCGCTCGATGAACTGCCGCAGTTTATTAACGTCCTGACCGGGGGAATGTCTATCGTCGGGCCACGTCCGCATGCGGTGGCGCATAACGAGCAGTACCGCCAACTGATCGAGGGGTACATGTTACGCCATAAGGTAAAACCGGGCATTACCGGCTGGGCGCAAATCAACGGCTGGCGCGGTGAAACCGATACGCTGGAAAAAATGGAAAAACGTGTGGAGTTTGATCTCGAATACATTCGCGAGTGGAGCGTGTGGTTCGATATCAAAATTGTTTTTCTGACGGTATTCAAAGGCTTTGTGAACAAAGCGGCGTATTAACATGAGCTTACGAGAAAAAACGCTTAATGGCGCAAAGTGGTCGGCGATTGCTACGGTGATCATTATTGGTCTGGGACTTATCCAGATGACTGTCCTGGCGCGGATTATTGATAACCACCAGTTTGGGTTGTTAACCGTGTCGCTGGTGATCATTGCGCTGGCCGATACGCTGTCGGATTTCGGTATTGCCAACTCAATTATTCAGCGCAAAGACATCGGTTATCTTGAGCTGACTACGCTGTACTGGCTCAACGTTGGGCTGGGTATGGTGGTATGTGTGGTGATGTTTCTGCTTAGCGGGACGATTGCCAGCGTGCTCAATAATCCCGAACTGGCGCCACTCATCAAAACCTTATCGCTGGCGTTTGTGGTGATACCGCACGGGCAGCAGTTTCGCGCGCTGATGCAAAAAGAGCTGGCCTTCAACAAAATTGGCATGATTGAAACCAGTTCGGTGTTGGCCGGTTTTACCTTTACCGTGGTCAGCGCCCATTTCTGGCCGCTCGCGCTGACGGCCATTCTCGGGTATCTGGTGAACAGTACGCTACGAACGCTGCTGTTCGGCTATTTTGGTCGCCGGATTTACCGTCCGGGGCTGCATTTTTCGCTGGCATCCGTTTCGTCGAACCTGCGTTTTGGTGCGTGGCTGACGGCAGACAGCATTATCAATTACCTCAATACCAACCTTTCCACGCTGGTTTTAGCCAGAACGTTGGGCGCAGGTGTGGCGGGCGGATTCAATCTCGCCTGGAACGTGGCGGTTGTCCCTCCGATCAAACTGAACCCGATTATTACCCGTGTCCTGTTTCCGGCGTTTGCCAAAATTCAGGACGACAGTGAAAAGCTACGGGTGAATTTTTACAAGCTGCTGTCGGTGGTCGGGATCATTAACTTCCCGGTACTCCTGGGATTGATGGTGGTGTCGAACAATGTGGTGCCGCTGGTATTTGGCGAGAAGTGGAACGGTATTATTCCCGTTTTGCAACTGCTGTGCATTGTTGGACTGCTGCGCTCTGTGGGGAATCCGATCGGTTCACTGCTGATGGCGAAAGCACGGGTCGACATCAGCTTCAAATTCAATGTGTTCAAAACCTTTCTGTTTATTCCCGCCATTTTCATCGGTGGTCATCAGGCCGGGGCGATTGGCGTGACGCTGGGCTTTTTGCTGGTCCAGGTGATTAACACGATCCTCAGTTACTTCGTGATGATCAAACCTGTTCTTGGCTCCAGCTACCGCCAGTACATGCTCAGTCTGTGGCTGCCGTTATATCTCTCTTTACCTACCCTTGTGGTGAGCTATGCGCTGGACGTAATGCTGCGCAGCCAACTGTCGCCAGGCGCGTTGCTGGGGATCCAGGTAGCGGCAGGAGCGCTGGCGTTCGCGGCGATGATTGTGGTGTCGCGCCATCCGTTAGTGGTGGAAATAAAACGCCAGCTCTGCCGCAGTGAAAAAATGAAAACCTTGCTTCGTGCAGGATAAGAACAACGCTTTAAGAGGTCATAATGAAACTATTAATTTTAGGCAACCATACCTGTGGGAACCGTGGGGATAGCGCGATACTGCGCGGTTTGCTGGATGCCATTAACGCGTTGCGTCCTGAGACTGAAGTGGATGTTATGAGCCGTTATCCGGTGAGTTCTTCGTGGTTGCTGAACCGCCCGGTGATGGGCGATCCGCTGTATTCGCAGATGAAGCAACACAATAATGCTGCGGGCGTTATGGGACGCGTGAAGAAAGTGTTGCGTCGTCGCTATCAGCATCAGGTGCTGCTCTCGCGTGTCACCGATTCCGGTAATCTGCGCAATATCGCGATCGCCCAGGGGTTTACCGATTTTGTTCGTCTGCTGTCGCGCTATGACGCCATTATCCAGGTCGGCGGATCGTTTTTTGTCGATCTGTATGGCGTACCGCAGTTTGAACATGCCCTGTGTACGTTTATGGCGAAAAAACCGCTGTACATGATTGGCCACAGTGTGGGGCCATTCCAGGATGAACAGTTTAATCAACTGGCGAACTACGTTTTTGGACACTGTAATGCATTGATTTTGCGTGAATCCGTCAGTCTGGATCTGATGAAGCGCAGTGCAATAAACACGGATAAAGTCGAAACCGGGGTAGATACCGCCTGGCTGGTAAATAACCATGATGAGGATTATGAGCCTGGTTATGCCGTACAGCACTGGTTACACATGGCGGCAAAACAGAAGACCGTTGCCATTACTCTGCGTGAGCTGGCTCCTTTTGATAAGCGTCTGGGGACAACGCAGCAGGCCTATGAGCAAGCTTTTGCTGGGGTAGTGAACCGCATCCTTGATGAAGGTTACCAGGTGATAGCGCTGTCAACCTGTACTGGTATTGATAGTTACAACAAAGATGACCGCATGGTGGCGTTGAACCTGCGCCAGTATATTAACGACCCGGGCCGTTATCACGTGGTGATGGATGAACTCAACGACCTGGAGATGGGGAAAATTTTGGCTGCATGCGATCTGACGGTGGGGACTCGTTTGCACTCGGCCATCATCTCGATGAATTTTATGACGCCAGCCATCGCCATTAATTATGAGCATAAATCGGCAGGGATCATGCAACAACTGGGGTTAGCAGAGATGGCCGTCGATATTCGCCATCTGCTCGATGGCAGCCTGGAAGGGAAGGTCGCCGATGCTCTCGGACAGCTACCTGAGCTGAACATACGTCTCGGCGACGCGGTTAGGCGTGAGCGTGAACGTGGGGTGAACATGGTGCAATCGGTTTTAACGCGTATTGAGGGGGAAAAATGAAGGTTGGCTTTTTCCTGCTTAAATTTCCGCTCTCCTCCGAGACCTTTGTACTCAATCAGATTACCGCATTTATCGACATGGGCTACGACGTGGAAATTGTCGCGTTGCACAAGGGCGATCTTGAAAATACGCATGCCTCATTTAATACCTACCGTCTGGGTGAAAAAACGCGCTGGTTACTGAATGAGCCGAACAGCAAACTGGCGAAGCTTAAGTATAGGGCAGTGGCGGCCCTGCGCGGTATTACCCGCTCAGCCACCTGGAAAGCGCTGAATGTTTCACGCTATGGCGATGAGGCGCGCAATCTGATTTTGGCGGCCATTTGTGGCGCGAACCCGTGGGCGTTTGAAGCGGATGTGTTTATCGCTCATTTTGGACCCGCAGGCGTAACGGCCACCAAGCTGCGTGAGCTAGGAATGATCCGCGGCAAAATCGCCACGGTATTTCACGGCATTGATGTTTCGCATCGGGATGTGCTTGCCCACTACACCCCTGAATATCAGCAACTGTTTGAACGTGGGGATTTGATGTTACCTATTAGCAACCTCTGGGCCGGACGTTTAAAAAATATGGGGTGCCCGCCGCAGAAAATTGCGGTCTCGCGCATGGGAATCGATATGACGCGCTTTACGCCACGCCAGTTGAAATCGCCTGCCGCCCCGCTGGAGATTATCTCTGTCGCCAGGTTAACTGAGAAAAAAGGACTGCACGTCGCCATCGAAGCCTGTCGTCAGTTGAAAGAGCAGGGCGTCGCATTCCGTTATCGCATCCTTGGCATTGGCCCCTGGGAGCGTCGTCTGCGTACGCTAATTGAGCAATATCAACTTGATGATGTGATTGAGATGCCTGGCTTTAAACCCAGCCATCAGGTGAAGGAAATGCTTGAGCAGGCGGATGTCTTTTTGCTGCCGTCGATCACCGGAAGGGATGGCGATATGGAGGGGATCCCGGTGGCGCTGATGGAGGCGATGGCAGTGGGGATCCCGGTGATTTCCACCGTCCATAGTGGGATCCCTGAACTGGTCGAGTCGGGCAAATCTGGCTGGCTGGCACCGGAAAATGACGCGCAGGCGCTGGCAGAGCGATTAGCGGCATTTAGCCTGCTCGACAGTGAGCAGGTGCAGCCGATTGTGCAGTGCGCGCGAGAAAAAATTGCAACTGAATTTAATCAGTTAGCGATCAATAAACAGTTAGCCAGTCTGCTGCAAACGATGTAAATCGAGGTTGTATGTCAGAGAAAAAACTCTCACGCCGTACTTTTCTGACGGCAGGCTCTGCGCTTGTCGTGCTGCATTCTCCCGTTGTTCGGGCGCTAGAATCACCGGGCAGCGTCAACATTCAGGATTACAACCCACAGGATTGGGTGGCCTCTTTCAGGCAGGCGTTCAAAGAAGGACAAACGGTCGTCGTACCAACAGGGCTGGAATGTAAGGATCTCAATACCGCCATCGTTATCCCGCCAGGCAAAACGCTATTCCTGCAAGGGCGAATAAGCGGCAATGGCCGTGGGCGCTTTGTTCTGCAGGATGGATGCAAGGTGATGGGCGAGCAGGGCGGGAGCCTGAGGAACGTTACCCTCGATGTGCGGGGGTCGGACTGTGTGATAAAAGGGATTGCCATGAGCGGTTTCGGTCCGGTGACGCAAATCTATATCGGCGGTAAAACCTCGAGGCTGATGCGTAATCTGATTATCGATGATATTACCGTCACGCGCGCTAACTATGGCATTTTACGTCAGGGTTTTCATAACCGAATGGACGTCGTAAAGATCACAAACAGCCGTTTTAGCGATTTACAGGGTGATGCTATCGAGTGGAATGTGGCGATAAACGACAGCAATATCCTCATTTCTGACCATGTCATTGAACGTATCAACTGTACCAACGGCAACGTGAACTGGGGCATTGGCATCGGTCTGGCGGGGAGTACCTATGACAATAGCTATCCCGATGAACTGGCGGTAAAAAACTTTGTGGTAGCGAACATCACCGGCACCGACTGCCGACAGTTAGTCCATGTGGAGAACGGCAAACACTTTATTATTCGTAATGTTACCGCGCGAAATATCACTCCGGATTATAGTAAGAAAGCGGGCATTGATAATGCGACGGTCGCTATTTACGGATGTGATAATTTCGTAATTGATAATATCAATATGGAGAATAGCGCAGGTATGCTCATTGGTTACGGCGTAATCAAAGGGCGTTATTTATCCATTCCACAAAACTTTAAGTTAAATAATATCCATCTGGATAATACGAAACGTGAATACAAATTGCGCGGTATTCAGATCTCCTCTGGTAATGCGACATCATTTGTGGCGATCACCAATGTGCAGATGAAACGTGCCACGCTTGAGTTGCATAACCAACCACAGCACCTTTTTTTACGTAACATCAGGGTGATGCAGCAATCCGCGATGGGACCCGCGCTTAAGATGCACTTCGATCTCCGTCAGGATGTGCGCGGCAAGTTTATGGCAAAACAGGACACATTACTCTCGCTGGCGAATGTCCATGCGGTAAACGAAACCGGGCAAAGCTCAGTTGACATCGACCGGGTAAACCATCAGGTGGTGAATGTCGAAGCGGTGAATTTTCGACTCCCGGGACGGGAGAGGTAACTTTGCGACCATTCCTGGCTAAAGTGACACCTCCATGGGATTAAGATTACTGCATTGCGAAGTTAAGCGGCGTAACATACGCTGCATCGGAGTAATGTAATTCATACTGGCTAAAACAAGCTAAAAAGCTATAATTCAGCAACAATTGAATAGGTGAATGACTTAATGATTAATTTGAAAGCAGTTATTCCGGTAGCAGGTCTGGGGATGCACATGTTGCCTGCCACGAAGGCAATCCCTAAAGAGATGCTACCGATCGTAGACAAGCCGATGATTCAATACATTGTCGACGAAATTGTAGCTGCAGGTATCAAAGAAATCGTGCTGGTGACTCATGCGTCTAAGAACGCGGTTGAGAACCACTTCGACACCTCTTACGAACTCGAATCGTTGCTTGAGCAGCGTGTTAAGCGCCAGCTATTAGCCGAGGTGCAGTCTATCTGTCCTCCTGGCGTGACTATTATGAACGTTCGTCAGGCTCAGTTACTGGGCCTGGGTCATTCAATTCTTTGTGCTCGCCCAATTGTTGGGGATAACCCGTTTGTCGTCGTATTACCTGACGTTGTTCTTGATACAGCGAGCGCGGATCCGCTGCGCTACAACCTGGCTGCCATGGTTGCTCGTTTTAATGAAACCGGGCGTAGTCAGGTGCTGGCTAAGCGTATGGAAGGCGATCTGTCTGAGTACTCTGTTATTCAGACCAAAGAGCCTTTAGATAACGAAGGCAAAGTCAGCCGTATTGTTGAATTCATTGAAAAACCAGACCAGCCGCAGACTCTGGATTCCGATCTGATGGCAGTAGGGCGCTACGTGCTTTCTGCTGATATCTGGGCAGAACTGGAGCATACCCAGCCCGGTGCCTGGGGGCGTATTCAGTTGACGGATGCTATTGCTGAACTGGCGAAAAAACAGTCTGTTGATGCGATGCTGATGACTGGTGACAGCTACGACTGCGGGAAGAAGATGGGGTATATGCAGGCGTTTGTTAAGTACGGGCTGCGTAACCTGAAGGAAGGGCCGAAGTTCCGTAAGAGCATTGAGAAGTTGCTCGGAGAATAGGCAAGACGAAAGATTAATTATATTAGTAATACTTCATGATAAATGGCAGGGGAAGACTCATGATGCTATCAGTATACAGGCATGTCTTCACTGCCTTTTTTATGATAAAAATCAAGTAGTAAAAAGATCAATGCTCTACCTTTTCTTGTAGCAAAAATCGATTTCTTCTTGTTTCTTAGTTAGATTAATACGACAATATTTGGGATGTTTTGGGGCTAAATGTGTCAAAATGTAATCAATAATTGATAGGCTAAGCCCCCTCAAAAATTGGAGTGTACAGTACACTGGTAGCTGTTGAGCCAGGGGCGGTAGCGTGTTTTTTATTATGCAATACTAAAGTAACATCTTCTAAAACCCTATAAAAATTGTTATAGGGACTCGTTATTTCTTAAATAATAACTTGTCAAGTTATTATTTAAGAAAATTAGGCTCAACTTCATTAAATATGGAAAGGTTAACGTGAGAATTTTGATTACCGGTGGTGCAGGTTTTATTGGTTCTGCTGTTGTTCGTCATATAATCAATAATACTAATGACAATATCATCAATGTAGATAAACTCACCTATGCTGGAAATCTTGAATCGCTGAAAGAGGTGGAAAACAACGAACGCTATACATTCTTTAAAGCTGACATCTGTGATGGCGAAGCAATGGCGAGAATTTTTCAAGAAACACAACCTGATGCTGTGATGCACCTCGCAGCTGAAAGTCATGTTGACCGTTCTATCACAGGACCAGCGGCATTTATTGAAACAAATATAGTCGGTACTTACACTTTGCTGGAAACCACAAGAAGATACTGGCAAAGTCTGGACGAAGCGAATAGGAACAGTTTCCGATTCCATCATATCTCCACTGATGAAGTTTATGGCGATTTACCTCATCCGGACGAATTACCGGAGGGGGCTGAGTTACCATTATTCACTGAAACTACCTCTTACTCACCGAGTAGCCCTTACTCTGCCTCTAAAGCATCAAGCGACCACCTCGTTCGTGCTTGGAGACGTACCTACGGGTTACCTACTGTAGTGACTAACTGTTCTAACAATTACGGTCCCTATCACTTCCCTGAGAAATTGATTCCATTAATTATTATCAATGCACTTGCGGGTAAATCTCTACCAGTTTATGGCAATGGCGCGCAAATTCGAGACTGGCTGTTCGTTGAGGACCATGCTCGCGCGCTATACAAAGTGGTCACAGAAGGTGTTGTTGGCGAAACTTATAATATTGGTGGCCATAACGAGCGTAAGAATTTGGAAGTCGTTAAAACAATTTGCGAAATTCTGGACGAGGTTGTGACATCTAAACCTGCTGGAATTGCTAACTTTGCTGATTTAATCACTTATGTAACCGATCGTCCTGGCCACGATCACCGTTATGCAATTGATGCCAAAAAAATAAAAAATGATTTGGGCTGGGTGCCAGAAGAAACATTCGAAACAGGCATTAGGAAAACAGTTAATTGGTACCTGAATAATAAAGAATGGTGGAAACGGGTCATGGACGGTTCTTACGCTGGTGAACGTTTGGGTTTGGTAAAATAAAGGTCAAATAATGAAAGGTATTGTTTTAGCTGGTGGTTCTGGGACTCGTCTATATCCTATCACACTTGGAATATCGAAACAGCTGTTACCCGTGTACGATAAGCCAATGATATTCTATCCAATTTCGGTTCTAATGTTGGCAGGTATACGTGATATTTTGATTATTAGTACTCCTGACGATTTACCCGCATTCAAGCGCCTATTAGGGGATGGTTCCCAATTTGGTGTGAATTTTAGCTATGAAGAACAGCCGACGCCAGATGGTTTAGCGCAAGCATTTATCATTGGTGAAGAATTTATAAACAATGATTCTTGTGCACTTGTGTTGGGCGATAATATTTATTTTGGTCAGAGTTTTGGTAAGAAGTTGGAGGCCGCATCACAGCTAAAATCAGGTGCCACAGTATTTGGTTATCAGGTTTTGGATCCGGAACGTTTTGGTGTTGTTGAATTTGATGAGAATTATAAAGCTCTCTCAATCGAAGAAAAACCACTTAAACCCAAATCTAACTGGGCTGTCACTGGGCTTTATTTCTATGATAACAACGTGGTAGAAATGGCTAAGCAGGTTAAACCATCTGCACGCGGTGAACTGGAAATTACAACCTTAAACCAGATGTATCTCGAACAAGGTAACTTGCAGGTTGAATTACTCGGTCGTGGTTTTGCTTGGTTGGATACTGGTACCCACGATAGCCTGGTTGATGCTTCACAGTTTATTCATACTATTGAAAAACGCCAGGGCATGAAGGTTGCCTGCCTCGAAGAGATCGCGTATCGCAATAAATGGATTAGTAGAGATCAACTTTTTGAACAGGCTAATAAAATGAGTAAAAATGGATATGGCCAGTATCTGAAGATTATTGCTGGAGAGAACCAATGAAAGTAATTGATACTAAAATTAAAGATGTAAAAATCATTGAGCCGAAAGTCTTTGGTGACGAACGTGGATTTTTCTTAGAGACCTTTGAGAAAAATAGATATCAAACCATGCTCAATATTGACATGGATTTTGTTCAGGATAACCATTCTCGATCAAGCAAAGGTGTCCTGCGTGGACTGCATTTTCAGCGTAACAATCCACAGGGCAAACTTGTTCGCGTAGTACGTGGTGAAGTGTTCGATGTTGCAGTTGATATTCGTAGGGACTCTCCAACATATGGTACTTGGGAAGGCGTAATTCTTTCTGAAGCTAACAAAAAGCAATTCTGGATACCACCTGGACTTGCTCATGGCTTCTTAGTGCTGTCCGATATTGCTGATTTTGAATACAAATGCACGGATTACTATGATGCAAGTTCTGAAGGCTGTTTGATCTGGAATGATCCGCAGGTAGCTATTGAGTGGCCTGAGATTGATGCTGAGATTAAGCTTTCAGCGAAAGATGCTGTTGGTAAATCATTACACGATCTATAGCATGATTGTAAGGCATAGATAATATCTATGCCTAATAATTATAAGAGGTTTATGTGTTTAATAGTTTTTTTAATGATCTAGTTAAATATAAAACTGTCCTTGGGCAGCTCGTTAAACAACAAGTTACTCTCCGCTACCGAAGAACAATTTTTGGGTTTTTATGGACATTACTAAACCCATTATTAAATATGATAGTTATTGCCACGGTATTTTCTATAGTACTAAAGTTTCAAATAAGAGACTATAGTATTTTTTTATTTTCAGCAATTATTCCATGGACAATGTTTTCGAATACAATTGCTCAATGTTCGCAGTCTCTCATAATGAATGAGAGTTTAATTAAGAAGATATATCTACCGAAGCAATTATTCATTACGGCAAATGCATTCTCAGTGCTGATTGATTCATTCTTAAGTACTATCTGTTTATTTATCATTGCATTAATGTTTGGTGCTAAATTATCTTTTGCACTTCTATTTTTGCCATTTTCTTTCTTTATTCTTTTCTTTTTCACGTTTGGACTAGGATTGATTCTGTCCATATGCTCCGTATTTCTTCGAGATATGCAATATTTAATCGGGGTGCTATTGCAGGCGCTTTATTTTATCACGCCAATAATTTATCCGATTAGTGCAGTGCCTGAAGAATTTAGATGGGTATTTTCTTGGAATCCAATGTTTTATTTTGTGGAGTTGTTTCGAGATCCTATTTACAATAATGTGCTGCCATCATTCGATTTAATAAAAACCTGTATTATATTCTCAGGTGTCGCCTTTGTAATGGGCGTGTATATATTTAAATCCAACGAACATAAAATTGTATTTAGGTTGTAAAATGGAATCTAAAATAGTGTTTGACAGCGTATCATTATATTTTAATGATCATAAAAACTCTCGGGTAACTTTTAAAGAGTTATTTGCTAATATTTTTAAGTCTAGAGCTAATTTACCGAATTACACCGGTAAACATTTAGCCCTTAATAATGTAAACATAACCATTAGACATGGAGAAAGGTTAGGTGTTGTTGGTAGAAATGGTGCTGGTAAGAGTACCTTTCTGAAAACGTTATGCAAAATATATGCACCGTCTTCAGGCCAGATCAGAGTAAACGGCAATATTGCCCCATTATTGGAAATTGGTGCTGGATTTAATCCAGAGTTAAGCGGCCGTGAAAATATATATCTTAATGGGGCTATATTAGGACACTCAATACAAAAGCTGAAGACACTGGAAGATGAAATTATTGATTTTTCTGAGTTAAATGAATTTATTGATATACCTGTAAAATACTATTCAACTGGAATGTATCTCAAATTGGCATTTTCAATTGCTACGGCAGTTAAGCCAGATATTTTAGTTTTAGATGAATTATTTGCTGGTGGGGATGCGGAGTTTATTGCAAAGGCAAAACTCAGAATGTCAAAATTCATTGAAGACTCAAGTATTATGGTCTTTGTTTCTCACCAGTTAGAGTTGTTAGAAGAATTGTGTACCCGTGTAATTTGGATCGATAACGGAGAAGTTATTGCAGATGGTAAGCCAGAAGTAATTATCAAACAATATTTAAATAAATGATAAATGATAAATGATAAATGATAAATGATAATATGATAGATATAGTTATTGTTAGCCATGGTAATTATGAAGACTTAGTTAATATTTTTAATGAATTATCTGGTTGCGAGCAATGTAATATTTGGGTTAGAGATAATCTTTCAGAATACAAAGTTAGAGAACTGTGCTCACAGTACAGTATTAATTATAGTCCAGCTTTACGATGTGAAGGATTTGCTCTAAACAATAATATTATAGTTGAGGAGATTATTAGGAAGTATAATGCGCTTTGTACAAATAATGAATCACACTATGTGCTTTTTATGAATCCAGATGCCTTTATCACTAAGACTGCTCTAACATTACTGAATGAAAAGGTGCTCCAAAACCAGCCTGATATGTTTACTATCGATTTATACAAAGATAAATCATTTACAGTTAGAGACCCTGCAATAAGACGTTTCCCAACTGTAGCTACTTTCTTATGTTCATTCTTGATGAATAAGAATAATAGTATTTTAGATCGCAACAGTTTAATCGAAACTAGTAATCCTGATTGGTGTGCAAGTTCATTTTTCGGTATAAAGTTAAATCATTATATTGATTTGAATGGTTTCGATTCCCGTTTCTTTATGTACTGTGAAGATGTAGACCTCTGCTATCGTGCAAAGCAAAGAGGGCTAAATTTAACTTACTATCCTGATATATGCGGCATACATCGAGCAAATCACGGTAGTAAGAAAATTTTTTCTCAGAATTTTCTATGGCATTTTTCAAGTGCTATTCGCTATATCTGGTACAGAATAAATGAGCGCAGATAATAAAACGATAGTTTTAGGTATTCAACAAAACTATAAAATAGCAGCAGCGGTGTTGATAAAATCTCTAATCAAGAATAACCAAAACTCTATTTTTGATATTTTTATTCTAACAGATGCAGATCTGTCACAGTATTTCAATAAATTACATTTACCTAACTGTACGATAAATATTAAAGTTATTGATATAAGCGAAATTAAGAATATCGACTGTGGTCGTTTTGGACTTGGTACATTATATCGACTGTTAATGGATCAATACATACCTACAAACTTAGATAAGGTTTTATATTTAGATTCCGATATAATTGTTAATGGTAGTATCGATGATTTATTTGGAATTGAATTTAACGAACATGAATTAGTGGCTGCTGTGGAATGTAGTATATCCAAAGAACATATAAAAAAAATAAAAGTTAAAAGTAATAAAATATTTAATGCTGGAGTTATATTATTTTCATTTAATAGAGCATGCAATGCTGAGGTTTTCTCTCAAGCGCGAGATTATGTGATTGAAAATAATACCAGTTTCAATGATCAAGACGCATTAAATACTGTGCTCGATGGAAGAGTGAAATATATAAGTCCTAAGTGGAATTATGAATTATTTAGAGCTAAACGTGATCTGATTTATAACAAAGTTGATGCATCTAAAATCAATATAATTCATTATACCGGGAAAGATAAACCGTGGGATTACTATGATATAAACCCTTATTCCTATCTTTATCGTTTTTATTACAAAGAGTTATTTGATGAACCTATGAAATTTAATAATGTTTCACCATTTGCCAGACTAATAAAAACGCTCAAGTTGTATTTATATAAAAACTTCTTAACATCTCGTATGTATATACTCTTACAAAACATATTTAGAACGAGAGCTTAATGAAAATCTATGCAATATCATATGGGCATTATAAAGGTTGCTACAATGATAAAGTCGTGATTCCGATTCAGGCTGGGAGCGTTCTTGTTGATACAGATAAAATACAAATAAAAGACGCTGGACTGATAAATATTTCCGATAAAAATAGCACATATAATGAATTAACTGCTATTTATTGTGTCTGGAAAAATCCTGATCTTCAGTCGCCATTTATAGGAGTCTGTCATTATAGAAGATTTTTCGTTAGTGCAAAAGGCATGGATTTTTTTTTCTTAAGATTGTTAAGGAAAATACAACTGCCAAAGTGGTTTCTGAAAAAAACGTATAGTTATTTTCTTTCAAAAACAACAGCAACCCTTCTTGATAAATCAAATGATATTGATGCTATATTTCCATCAAAAATTAAACTTAAAATATCACTCCGAGAGCATTATTGCTTATTCCATGATTCAACTCATTACGAGGCTATGATGAAAGTCATCAAAAGAGACTTTTCATACCTTTATGATACAGCTGAAAAATGTAGTGATTCATGCTCAGGATACTTTTTTAATATGAGCATCCTGAAACAAGATTTATTTAATGAATACTGTCATGAGCTTTTTAAATTTGCATCTCTAGTGGAAGATGAACTGTCTTATAATTTGCCAGATAAAAAATCACGCTACATTGGGTATTTAAGTGAACGTTTTAGTAGTTTTTACTTTTACTATCTAATTAATCAAAATAAAATTTCTTATACGGAAATGAATGTTATGCTTATTAAAAGTGAGGTGTATTTGTGATAATTAATATTCAACCAATAATTATTCCAGATAGTGAAGTATGTAATGTTCGGTCTCTTTTTTTTAGAAGCGATGACTTGGTAGAATATGCGTCAGGTAAATTTACACCATTAATAACTTCATTAAGTTCAAAAATTTCATTTAATACCTATTTTAATAGTTTTTCTGCTGGTAAATGGATCAAACATACAAATATTGAAAAAGCATTTCTTCAATTAAACGTCTATGGTAAGGGTTTAATTAGAGTTATTAAATCTAAATTAGATTTAGATTCTATTAATGAGTCCACGGTAAATGAATATTTTTTCGAAACGAAAGAAGAGAAAGTTCTAAAAATTGATCTCCGACTTGATGATCTAACTTTTAAAGACACGATCAGCTTTGAAGCTTTCTTTACAACAAATGAGTCGTATATCAGTGAAGCTGGATATTGGGGCGAAATTAATGAGAGTAACATTAAACCTGTTAGCTTGGCGCTTGCTTCATGCACTTATAAAAAAGAAAAATATATAAATAAAACACTGTCTCTCATTGATAGATATATAATTGATTTACACCCAGATTATGATATAAAAACTTATATTGTCGATAATGGTGGTACTTTGGATTATGATATTTGTGAAAAATATAAACGTACCACTCTTGTGAAATCAGATAATCTGGGTGCTAGTGGTGGTTTTTCTCGTGCATTATATTGTGCTATTCAGAATAATGATACACACGTAGTATCACTAGATGATGATATTCTTCTAAATCCATACTCGGTGAGTTTATTATATAATTTTTTACAATGCCTTAAAACTGAATATAGTGACTATGCTATTGCTGGTGCTATGCTAATGTATGATAAACAGTATATGCAACATGATTCTGGCGCATATATTGAAAAAAATCGTTTGCATGGAATACATAGTAATCTCGATTTACGTAGTTATTACAATTGTTTATTGAATTCTGTACAAGAGTTTCATGATAAAACATTTAATGGCTTTTGGTTCTGTTGCTATCCTGTCCATTTATTAAGCTCCAAAGGGTTGGCATTTCCTTTCTTTATGAAAGGTGATGATGTCGAACTTGGGATTAGAATTTTCAATAAAAAAATGCTGTCATTGAATGGTATTTGCACTTGGCACGAAAGTTTCTATAAAAAATTTACGCCTGTTTATAGTAATATATATGAATTGAGAAATCTTCTCATAATTTATAGCACTCAGTTTAAAAATTATTCGGCTGTTGATGCCTGCACTTTATTTGTTAAACGCTCTTTAAAGGAATTATTCTTTTATAGATATAAAGGAGTGGTACTTAATTGCAAAGGAGTCGAATTATTTTTAAATGGTAGTGAAGGTATTAAAAATATCGACAATGCCACTATTGTAAAAGAGAATCAGATATACAAATTATTAGATCCGATTGATAGTGATTACAATTTCTCATATGAAGCCTACCTTCGCTCAATTTGTCCAAAGAAAGAGCATTTCGCAAAAAGAATTTTGCGACTTGTGACATTTAACGGAAATCTCCTTCCTGGTATTTTCTTGAAGAAGAATATTATCGTACCAACTGTCACCGCCTCAATGCGTAGTGTATTTGGATACCGTAATATTATTCATTACAATGCTGAAGAACATAAAATTTATGTTACTAAAAACTCTAAGATTGAGTTTTTAGGCGCAATATGGAATATTTCTAAGATAAGTATAAAAATTCTACTAAACTATAGGAAAATTAAAATAGATTATCTTGCTAACTTTTCTCAGTTGACTGCTATAGAGTCTTGGGAAGAAAAATTCAAACAGAGTGACAGGAAATAAGATGGCTGTTAAATACGATTATGTCATTATCGGTTGTGGTCTTTCCGGTATTGTATTAGCAAATAATATTGCTACTAAACTGAATAAAAAAGTACTCATAATTGAAAAGCGTGATCACATAGGTGGAAATTGCTATGACTACTATGATGAACATGGTGTTCTTGTCCATAAATATGGTCCGCATATATTTCATACAAATTACAAAGATGTATTTGATTACTTAGATCAATACACTGAATGGTTTGTTTATCAATTTCAGGCGCGTACTTTAATTGATGGTAAGAAGACTTACTTACCGTTCAATTTGAATACGATGAAAGATATTCTCGATGAAAACTTATATAGTGAAATTTCTCAAAAACTCATCGAAACTTATGGTTATGACAAAACGGTTCCAATCTTTGAGCTTAAAAAATCTAAAGATAAAAAAATTCAATGGTTAGCTGACTATATTTATGACAAGGTTTATGTCAATTACATTGCTAAACAGTGGAATCTCAAACCTGAAGAGCTTGATAAAAGTGTTCTTGAACGTGTTCCTGTTTATATTTCCCGTGATAATCGGTATTTTAAAGATAAATATCAGATTATGCCACGAGATGGTTACACGGTTATGTTTAATAAAATGCTGGCTAATAAAAATATCCATGTTTTGTTAAACGCAAATGCTGATGATTTCATCACTCTTACTGACGATAATCAGATTCAATATATGGGGGGGCGATTTGACGGTAAATTAATTTATACAGGTCAAATTGATCATCTTTTTGGGTATAAATATGGTGAACTTCCTTATCGTTCTTTACGGTTTGATTTCGTTAATTATACCAAAGAGTTCTTCCAGGAAGTCGCTATGGTAAGTTATCCAAATAACTACGATTTCACTCGAATTACTGAAAGTAAACACTTAACTGGTCAGGATTGCAAAACTACAACAGTAGTATATGAATACCCTCAAGATTATGATAAGAATGATCCTGATAAAGATGTGCCATATTATCCTGTACCTCGTGAGGAAAATCATCAACTTTATTCCAAATACTCGGAGTTAGCATCCAATTATAAATCGTTGATATTGGTTGGTCGCTTAGCTCAATATAAATATTATAATATGGACCAAATGATTAAAGTTGCTCTTGATACGTTCGTAGAAATTCAGGCTGGAGAGAAATAGTGAAAAATATTCTTATTATCGGTGGCTCAGGTTTTATGGGGGCCAATTTTACTGAGTATTTTCTTGGTAAAGGTTACAAAGTAATCAGTTTTAGTCGTTCGCCAATCCGTATTCAGCATGAAAATGTCATTAGCATTTGCGGCGATAGTCGCGATGCAGCTAAGATTGAGGAAATCTTTACTAATTATGATATTGATCTTGTAGTCTTCACTCTTACCAGTTTTTGGGTTGTGGATGGTGTGAGTTCTTATCAGGATTTGACGGCTATCAATTTAGCAGCTTTTATTGATGTTCTTAATATTATGAAGCGTAATAACGTAAATAATATTATTTACATTTCTTCTGGAGGCTCTATCTATGGTCAATCGGATAAACCGATTCCTGAGAATGCACCTCTTTGCCCTGTGAGTTTCTATGGCTGGATTAAAGAAGCCGCAGAGAGTTATCTTAAATATGAAGCACGAATTAATCCTGCCCTTAACTATTTGATTTTTAGGCCTTCAAATGTCTATGGTAAGTATCAGCAACTTAATCGTATTATCGGTGTGGCTCTGAAAAATACTTATCTTGGAATACCAATGAACATCTTTGGTGGTGCGGATACTAAGAAAGATTATATTTATATTGACGATTTCTGTGAGATCATTTTTGAAACAATTAATAAAGGTGTTTGGAATGAAACCTATAATATAGGTTCTGGTGTGGGTACCAGCATAAGAGATATTCTTGAGCTTGCACAAGAGGTTGTTAATAAGCCACTTTCAGTGGAGTACGGGAAGCAAAAAGAAGGTGACATTAGTTATAGCGTTCTAAACGTTGATAAAGTTAAAATGATATCAGGTAAGAATAACTTCATCAGTGTTAGAGATGGTATGGCTAAAATGTATCCATATGTTGTCGAAGAATTAGCTCGGTTAGAGCAGAAAAAATAATTTTTTGTGCCTTAAAACACCAATTGCTAAACGGTAAACTAGTTCTCTTATCGTTTGTTGGAGTAACATGTGATTTCAATACCAAGGCAGTTTGGCTACTTACTGCCTGGAGCTTACACCTGACAGGAGTTTTACATGTCTAAGCAACAAATCGGCGTCGTTGGTATGGCTGTGATGGGGCGCAACCTGGCGCTCAACATCGAAAGCCGTGGTTACACCGTGTCCGTTTTCAACCGCTCGCGTGAAAAAACGGAAGAGGTTATCGCCGAGAATCCGGGGAAAAAACTGGTTCCTTACTATACGGTAAAAGAGTTTGTTGAATCCCTTGAAACGCCTCGTCGTATCCTGTTAATGGTGAAAGCAGGCGCTGGCACTGATGCTGCTATCGACTCCCTGAAGCCATATCTGGATAAAGGTGACATCATTATTGATGGCGGTAATACGTTCTTCCAGGACACTATCCGTCGTAACCGTGAGCTCTCAGCTGAAGGATTTAACTTCATCGGTACCGGCGTCTCCGGTGGCGAAGAAGGTGCGCTGAAGGGACCATCTATTATGCCTGGTGGCCAGAAAGAAGCTTACGAGCTGGTTGCCCCAATCCTGACCAAAATCGCCGCTGTTGCAGAAGATGGTGAACCGTGTGTGACGTATATCGGTGCCGACGGTGCTGGTCACTATGTGAAGATGGTACACAACGGTATTGAGTACGGTGATATGCAACTGATTGCTGAAGCCTACTCATTATTGAAAGGTGGTTTGAACCTAAGCAACGAAGAACTGGCTAGCACCTTCACCGAGTGGAATAACGGCGAACTGAGTAGCTACCTGATCGATATCACCAAAGATATCTTCACTAAAAAAGATGAAGATGGTAAATATTTGGTGGATTTCATCCTGGATGAAGCGGCGAATAAAGGGACGGGTAAATGGACCAGCCAGAGCTCTCTGGATCTCGGTGAACCACTGTCTCTGATTACTGAGTCTGTGTTTGCACGTTACATCTCTTCACTGAAAGATCAGCGTGTTGCTGCCTCTAAAGTCCTGTCCGGTCCTAAAACTCAGCTTGCGGGTGATAAGGCAGAATTTATTGAGAAAGTGCGTCGTGCGCTGTACCTCGGTAAGATTGTGTCTTATGCTCAGGGCTTCTCACAGCTGCGTGCCGCATCTGACGAGCATAATTGGGATCTGAACTACGGCGAGATTGCAAAAATCTTCCGTGCGGGCTGCATCATCCGCGCGCAGTTCCTGCAGAAAATCACCGATGCCTATGCTAAAAACCCTGGTATCGCAAACCTGCTGCTCGACCCGTACTTCAAGAACATTGCCGATGAATACCAACAGGCGCTACGTGATGTTGTTGCGTATGCTGTGCAGAATGGTATCCCGGTACCGACATTCTCTGCTGCTGTCGCTTATTACGACAGCTACCGTGCAGAAGTGCTCCCTGCAAATCTGATTCAGGCCCAGCGTGACTACTTCGGTGCGCATACTTATAAACGTACTGATAAAGAAGGTGTTTTCCATACTGAATGGATGGAATAAGTCTTCTGACGTGCACTGGCCCGGTTTTTTGACCGGGCTTTTTTTTATCCCAAATCTTATTGATTTAAGTTGATTGCTTAATCTTTACTTAATATTTCTAGCGTACTCTGATAAAGAAAATCTGAATTGTTTTAACCTTCGTTGACACAATATTCAACAAAACGTTAAAACATTATTCTCTTATCAGGATGTACGACATCATGATTAATTATTAAGATAATACTGAGAGCATGAAATGAAAATCACCATTTCTGGTACCGGATATGTTGGCCTGTCAAATGGTCTTCTTATCGCCCAACATCATCAGGTCATTGCTCTGGACATAGTTCCTTCCCGTGTCGAGATGCTAAATAATCGGATATCTCCGATAGTTGATCAAGAAATTGAACAGTATCTGCAATCAAAAGATATAACATTCAGCGCTACCCTGGATAAGCACAAAGCTTATCAGAACGCAGAATTTGTCATTATTGCTACCCCAACAGATTACGATCCCAAAACTAATTATTTCGATACTAGCAGCGTCGAGTCAGTTATACAGGATGTTATTAAAATAAATCCAGATGCAGTAATGGTAATAAAATCGACGGTTCCTGTCGGTTTTACTCAATCGATGCGTCAAAAGTATAGCTCAGACAATATCATCTTTTCCCCAGAATTCCTGCGAGAGGGTAAAGCGCTATATGACAATTTGTACCCTTCACGCATTGTAATTGGTGAACGATCTTCCCGTGCTGAAACGTTTGCTGCACTGCTACAGGAAGGGGCTCTGAAGAAAGATATTCCGACCCTATTTACAGATTCAACTGAAGCCGAAGCTATCAAGCTCTTTGCAAATACCTATCTGGCGATGCGTGTTGCCTATTTTAACGAACTTGATAGCTATGCAGAAAGCCTGGGGCTTAATGCTCGACAGATCATCGAAGGGGTTTGTCTGGACCCGCGTATTGGTAACCATTACAACAATCCCTCATTCGGTTACGGTGGATACTGTCTGCCAAAAGACACTAAGCAATTACTCGCCAACTATAAATCTGTACCAAATAATATTATTTCAGCAATCGTTGATGCTAACCGGACGCGAAAAGACTTTATTGCTGATGCAATTATTTCACGAAAGCCAAAGGTCGTCGGTATTTATCGATTGATTATGAAAAGTGGCTCAGATAATTTCCGGGCATCGTCTATCCAGGGTATTATGAAGCGTATTAAAGCGAAAGGTATTCCGGTCATAATCTATGAGCCTGTATTGCCAGATGATAGTTTTTTCAATTCGCGGGTTGAGCGTGATCTGGCTAAATTTAAAAACGAGTCCGATGTTATAATCTCTAACCGGATGGCCGAAGAACTGTTGGATGTAGCCGATAAAGTCTATACCAGAGATTTATTCGGAAATGATTAAACGCTCAATTAAATAAAGATACCGGCATAGTGCCGGTATCTGTCTATTACTGATGTCTTTTGCGTAAATTCTCAATCACCGTCGTCAGGTCGAGGTCCTGATCCTGCAGCAGAACCAGCAGGTGATACATCAGATCAGAGGCTTCATTGGTCAGTTCGAAACGATCGTTCACGGTTGCGGCCAGCGCGGTCTCTACGCCTTCTTCACCCACTTTTTGCGCAATGCGTTTGGTGCCGCTGGCATACAGCTTCGCAGTGTAGGAGCTTGCCGGGTCAGCGGTTTTACGTTCGGCCAGTAGTTGCTCCAGTTGATACAGGAACAGCCACTGGTGGCTGGCATCACCAAAGCAGCTTGAGGTGCCTTTATGGCAGGTCGGGCCAATCGGGTTAACCAGCACCAGCAGGGTGTCGTTGTCGCAGTCGGGCGCGATGCTCACCACGTTCAGGAAGTGACCGGAGGTTTCACCCTTGGTCCACAGGCGCTGTTTGGTCCGCGAGAAAAAGGTCACTTTGCCGCTTTCAAGCGTTTTATCCAGTGCTTCCGGGTTCATATAACCCAGCATTAGTACCTCACCGGAAACCGCATGCTGCACGATGACTGGCATCAGTCCGTCGGTTTTTTCCCAGTCCAGCTCGCGGCATTGTTGCTTCGTTAACATATCCTGATCTCCACGCCCTGTGTTGCCAGGTACGCTTTTAATTCGCCAATATTAATAATTTGCTTGTGAAAGACGGAAGCGGCAAGCGCGCCGTCAACGTCGGCGTCCCGGAATGCTTCAAGGAAGTGTTCCATGGTGCCCGCGCCGCCGGAGGCAATCAGCGGTACATGGCAAACGTCGCGCACTTTTTTCAGTTGCTCCAGATCGTAGCCGTTACGCACGCCGTCCTGGTTCATCATGTTCAGGACGATTTCGCCTGCGCCGCGTTTTTGTACTTCCTGCACCCAGTCCAGCGTTTCCCACTGCGTGACGCGGGTACGGCTTTCATCCCCGGTATATTGATTAACATGATATTTGCCGGTTTCGGCGTCATACCAGGTATCAATGCCTACCACGATACACTGCACGCCAAAGCGGTCAGCCAGACGAGTGATAAGCTCCGGTTCGGCCAGCGCCGGGGAGTTGATAGAGATTTTATCCGCCCCGAAGGAGAGGATGCGCGCCGCATCGTCGATGGATTTAATGCCACCGGCAACGCAGAACGGAATATCGATCACTTCCGCCACGCGAGATACCCAGCTTTTATCCACTACGCGGCCATCGCTGGAGGCGGTGATATCGTAGAACACCAGTTCATCTGCGCCTTCATCGGCATAGCGTTTTGCCAGCGGGACAATGTCGCCAATAATCTCGTGATTGCGAAACTGGACGCCTTTTACCACCTGCCCATCACGAACGTCCAGACAAGGAATTATGCGTTTTGCCAGCATTGAATGGCCTCCTCAACGGTGAACTTACCTTCCAGCAGGGCGCGTCCGACGATCACGCCGCGTACGCCGGTTCCACGCAGGGCTGCTACGTCCTCGATCCCTCCAATGCCGCCAGATGACTGGAATGCTACCTGCTGATATTTGGCGCACACTTCTTCATAAAGCGCGACGTTTGAGCCAGCCAGCGTGCCGTCGCGGGAGATATCGGTGCACAGCACGTGCTTCAGGCCGACGGGTAAATAGGTCTCAACCAGTTCTTCCAGAGAAACCCCAGAATCTTCCTGCCAGCCGCTAACCGCTACCTGTTTATTTCCGCGCTCGTCAATACGAACGTCCAGCGCCAGTACCAGCGCGTCGGCGCCAAAACGGGCAAACCAGCCCTTGACTACCTCGGGGGATTTTACTGCCGTCGAACCTACCACCACGCGCGCCACGCCTGCGTCAAGCAGCGCCGCAACGTCCGCCTCAGTACGCACACCGCCGCCAACCTGTACCGGAACATTGACACCTGCGACCAGCGTTTTAATCAGTGGGATCTGCCGCTGCGCCGGGTCTTTCGCGCCAGTTAAATCAACCAGGTGCAGTACTTCGGCACCCTGAGCTGCGTAATCCTGTAAACGGGGGAGAGGATCGTTGCCATAATCACGTTGCGTTGCGTAATCGCCCTGATGAAGACGCACCACCGTGCCGTCGATTAAATCTAATGCCGGAATAATCATTACATCTCCAGAAAGTTTTTCAGCAACTGTGCCCCAGCCGCGCCCGAGCGTTCAGGGTGAAACTGCACGCCAAAGAAATTGTCCTTTTGTACTGCCGCGGTAAATGGTTCGCCGTAATGGCACTGGGCGATGGTCCACGGGTTCACCGGCATAGCATAGCTGTGTACAAAGTAGAAATACGCGCCATCTTCAATGCCCTGGAACAGACGATTTCCCGCCTGCGGATAGACGCGATTCCAGCCCATATGCGGCAGCGGCAGACCGAAATCGGTCATCTTCGGAACGTCCTGCTCAATAATGCCCAGCAGAGAGACACCGTTACTCTCTTCGCTGCGGCGGCCAAGCAGTTGCATGCCTAAACAGATCCCCAGTACCGGTTGCGTACAAGCTTTAATCAGTTCAATCAGTTCACGCTCGTGCAACTGGTCCATAGCCGCCTGAGCGGTACCGACGCCCGGCAGAAACAGTTTATCGGCACGCAGCACTACGTCCGGGTCACGGCTGACAACCGGGTCGTATCCATGGCGTGCGACGGCGGATTTCACCGAGTGCAGGTTGGCGCAGCCGGTATCAAGGATCACCACGTTCATTACAGCACTCCTTTCGAGGAGGGCAGCGTATCGCCTTCTACGCGAATAGCCTGACGCAGCGTACGACCAAAGGCTTTAAACAGGCTCTCCACACGGTGGTGGTCATTTTTCCCTTTGGTTTTCAGGTGCAAGGTGACACCCATGGTGTAAGAGAGTGAACGGAAGAAGTGTTCAATCATCTCTGTGCTCAGATCGCCAACGCGCTGGTAGGTAAACTCCGCGCGGTATTCCAGGTGCGGACGCCCCGAGATATCCAGCGCGCAACGTGCCAGGCACTCATCCATCGGCAGCACAAAACCAAAACGGTTGATACCGCGTTTATCGCCTAATGCCAGCTTTAAGGCTTCACCCAGCGCCAGACCGGTATCTTCAACGGTGTGGTGATCGTCAATATACAGATCGCCTTTGACGGCAATCTCCATGCGAAAACCGCCGTGGGTGGCGATTTGATCCAGCATGTGGTCAAAGAAGCCAACGCCGGTATTGATTTTGCTACGGCCTTCGCGGTCCAGCCAGACTTTGACGTCAATCTGCGTCTCTTTGGTATTGCGCTCAACGTGCGCGTAGCGGTCTCGCTTGGTCAACTGCTCGCCGATCATCGCCCAGTTCAGGGTGTCACGGTGGTAGCGTAATCCGCTAATGCCCATGTTTTCTGCGAGCTGAATATCGGTTGCCCGATCACCAATGACGTAGCTGTTTGCCACATCCATAGCCTGTTCAACCAGATACTGCTCAACCAGTTTCACTTTTGGCTTACGGCAATCACACGCGTCCGCTGGCAGGTGCGGGCAGATCAGCACCTCATCGAATGCTACGCCCTGAGAGGTGAATATTTGCATCATCAGGTTATGCGGACCGTCAAAATCGGCCTGCGGGAAGCTCTGCGTACCGAGTCCATCCTGGTTAGTAATCATCACCAGCTTAAAGCCGGCTTTTTGCAGCTTCAGCAAAACGGGAACGACGTCCGGCTCGAAGGCGAGTTTGTCAAAGCGATCGACCTGAAAGTCACTTGGCGGTTCGGAAATCAGGGTTCCATCACGGTCAATAAAAAGATACTTCTGGCTCATACTTGCTCCGCACGTAAGGCGTCAATGACGCGCTGGCTCTCTTCGCGGGTTCCGACAGTAATTCGCAGGCAGCCGCTTAATGAAGGTTGTTTATTCTGATCTCGTAAGATAATGCCCTGATCCCACAAAGATTTAAATACGCTGCTTGATGCGGTGAAGCGCGCCAGAACATAGTTGGTTTCAGAGTCGAAAACCTGCTCTACACAGCGAATGATTTTCAGGTTCTCCACCAGATACTGACGCTCTTGCAGGATCTGCTCTACGCGTTGGCGCATGGCGGAAATCCCTTGTGGCGTCAGCGCCTGGGCGGCAATATCCGCTACCGGGGTAGAAAGCGGGTAGGGGGCAATCACCTTTAACAGCAGATTGATAACCTCTTCATTCGCCAGCGTAAATCCGCAGCGTAAACCGGCGAGAGCAAATGCTTTAGACAGCGTACGTAATACTGCCAGATGCGGATACTCAGACAGCCAGCCTGCCAGCGTAGCCTGCGGACAAAACTCAATATAGGCCTCATCAGCGACCACGATGGCTTTACCCTGCGTCATTTCGAGCAGTGAACGTAGGTCCTGCGGATTTATCAGCTGGCCGGTTGGGTTATTGGGGCTACATACGTAGACCACTTTCACGCCATCAAGCTTGTCCGCGATGCCTTGTAAATCCAGCTGCCAGTTATCCAGGGTCGGGACGGTGCGGCATTCAACGCCAATCGTTTCGGCGCTGACGCTGTACATGCCGTAAGTCGGCGGACAGTAGAGAATGGCATCTTTACCGGGTTCGCAAAAAGCGCGCACCAGCAGTTCGATCCCTTCATCTGCGCCGCGGCTGACCAGCACCTGCTCTGGTTTGACGCCAGCATACTGCGCGTAATTCTCAATTACGGCTTTCGGCTGACACTCCGGATAGCGGTTCAGCGTCTGCTGGCGTAGCTGGAACTCAACGGCGGTTGGGTACTCATTCGCGTTGAGCCACACGTCCCCGTTACCGCCAAGACGACGGGCAGACTGATAGGGCGTTAACTCGCGAACATTCTTACGGGCTAAATCAGTGACGCTGAGAAAGTTGTCAGTGCTCATGCTTGCTCCTTCAGGGCGTTAACGCGCAGGGTGACGGCATTTTTGTGGGCAGTCAGTCGTTCAGCAGCGGCCAGTGTTTCAATGGTGGAGGCCAGGGCAGAGAAACCTTGGGGAGTTAATTCCTGTACCGTCATCCGTTTCTGGAAATCAGCCAGCCCAAGGCTTGAGCAGGTTGCGGTATAGCCGTAGGTCGGAAGAACGTGGTTGGTGCCGGAAGCATAGTCGCCAGCCGACTCAGGAGACCAGTCACCCAGGAATACCGAACCAGCGCTGGTGATATCGTCAACCAGTTCACGCGCGTTACGGGTCTGAATAATCAGGTGCTCCGGGCCGTAGGCGTTAGAGATGGCCACGCATTGCTCAAGATCTCTGGCGACGATCAGTCGACTGGCGGCGAGCGCCTGACGTGCGGTGTCGGCGCGGGAAAGCTCGGCAAGCTGGCGTTCAACGGCTTTGGCCACGCCTTCGGCAAGCGTAGCGTCTGGCGTCAGCAGGATAACCTGCGAGTCGGGGCCGTGTTCGGCCTGAGAGAGCAGGTCGGAAGCAACAAAGTCAGGCGTCGCGCCGCTGTCGGCAATAACCAGCACTTCAGACGGGCCCGCAGGCATGTCGATAGCCGCGCCGTCAAGACGCTGGCTGACCTGACGTTTGGCTTCGGTCACATACGCATTGCCTGGCCCGAAGATTTTATCGACCTTAGGAATAGATTCGGTACCCAGCGCCAGCGCGGCAATGGCCTGCGCGCCGCCCACGTTGAACACCTCTTTTACGCCACACAGTTGCGCGGCGTAGAGGATTTCATCGGCAATCGGCGGCGGTGAGCAGAGCACCACTTTTTTGCAGCCGGCGATACGCGCCGGGGTCGCCAGCATTAATACGGTAGAGAAGAGCGGTGCCGATCCCCCAGGAATATACAGCCCCACGGAGGCGATAGGGCGAGTAATCTGCTGGCAGCGCACGCCAGGCTGAGTTTCAATATCCACCGGCGGCAGAATTTGCGCGGTGTGGAACGCATCAATATTACGCACCGCCGCCTGCATGGCTTGTTTCAGCTCGTCGCTCAGGCGGCTACTGGCTTGCTGAATTTCTTCTTCGGTGACGCGCAGCGCGCCGACCTCGGTTTTGTCAAACTTAGCACTGTATTCACGCAGCGCCCGGTCGCCGTTATTTTTGACGTTCTCAAGAATCTCGGCCACCGTGCGGCTGATGCTTTCAGAGGCGGATATCGCCGGGCGCATCAGCAGTTCGCGCTGCTGCTCGGGGCTACAGCTATTCCAGTCGATCAGGGTATTGAAGCTCATGGCTATCACTCCATCATCTTCTCAATCGGCAGCACCAGAATGGAGCTGGCGCCAAGCGCTTTCAGTTTTTCCATCGTTTCCCAGAACAGGGTTTCGCTGCTGACCATGTGCATGGCTACGCGCTGTTGGTCACCTGCCAGTGGCAGAATGGTAGGGCGCTCAGCGCCTGGCAGCAGGGCGATGACTTCGTCCAGACGTTCGCTCGGCGCGTGCATCATGATGTATTTTGATTCACGTGCCTGAATAACCCCCTGAATACGGGTCAGCAGTTTGTCGATCAGTTGTTGCTTGGCTTCGGCCATTTCGCCGTCGCGCTGAATCAGGCAGGCTTTAGAGCGGTAAATCACTTCCACTTCACGCAGACCGTTGGCTTCAAGCGTTGCTCCGGTTGACACCAGATCGCAAATCGCATCAGCCAGACCTGCGCGGGGAGCGACTTCTACAGAGCCGTTTAACAGACAGGATTTAAACGACACCCCTTTTTGATCAAGATAACGTTTAAGCAGGTGTGGGTAAGAGGTAGCGATACGCTTACCGTTCAGCGCTGCCGGGCCATCCCAGGCTTCATCAACCGGGGTAGCCAGCGAAAGACGGCAACCGCCGAAGTCCAGACGACGCAGGGTAAAATAGCGCGGATCTTCACCCTGTGCCCGGCGGTTGAGCAGTTCCTCTTCGAGAACGTTTTCCCCGATGATGCCGAGATCTACGACGCCGTCCATCACCAGACCCGGGATATCGTCATCACGCACGCGCAGAATATCGATCGGCATATTCTCAGCCATCGCGATCAGGCGCTGGGTGTGAAGATTAATTTTAATGCCGCAACGGGCCAGCAATTCGCGTGAATCATCGCTTAAACGACCTGATTTCTGCATAGCTATGCGTAAACGGGTGTTATCTAACATTCTTTATTCCTCGTTATCCTGTCTGAATCAGTTTGGGTCACGCACAAAAAAAAGCCCCCGGAAGAAATCTTCCGGGGGCTTTCTCATACGCTCATGCACCGCTGGAAGATTTAAATGTCTCCCAGCACACATCGCCTGAAAGACTAGTCAGGATGATGGTGATGATGGTGCTTGAATTGAGCGCGTGTCATAAATTTTCTCGATGAATGTTTATTCATTTGATGTCTTTTAACCTAAACCACTTTAGCTACGGAAAGCAAGGGCTTTTTTTGATCATTAATTCATTTCATATTGATACTATGAATTGTCAGCCACTGTGGGCTAGCGTAGCCTTGCGTTATAGGCCAAAAGTCAGGAGAGAAGGCATGAAAAAGGTCGCAATTGTCGGTTTAGGTTGGTTAGGCATGCCGTTAGCTATGTCGCTGGCGGCTAGAGGCTGGCAGGTTACCGGCAGCAAAACCACATTGGATGGGGTGGAAGCGGCCCGCATGAGTGGTATAGAGAGTTACTCGCTGCGCCTGGAGCCTGAACTGGTTTGTGAGACAGACGATCTCGACGCACTGATGGACGCCGACGCGCTGGTTATTACGCTACCTGCGCGCCGTAGCGGTCCGGGGGAGACATTTTACCTGCAGGCTATGCAGGAGCTGGTCGACAGTGCGCTGGCGTACCGCATCCCGCGGATTATTTTTACCAGTTCGACGTCGGTCTATGGCGATGCACAAGGCATCGTGAAAGAAGGGACTCAGCGTAACCCGGTCACGGCAAGTGGTCGCGTTTTGAAAGAACTTGAAGACTGGTTGCACAATTTACCCGGCACTTCGGTGGATATTTTGCGCCTGGCCGGACTTGTCGGCCCGGGAAGACATCCCGGTCGTTTTTTCGCTGGCAAGACGGCGCCAGATGGACACCATGGCGTCAATCTGGTGCATCTGGATGATGTGGTTTCCGCCATCTCTTTGCTGCTGCAAGCGCCAAAAGGGGGACACATCTATAATATATGTGCGCCTATGCATCCGGCGCGCAATGTGTTCTATCCACAGATGGCCCGCCAGTTGGGGATGGAGCCGCCGGAATTTCGTGGCAATGAGGATAACGGTAAAGGTAAAGTCATTGATGGCAACCGTATTTGTAACGAGCTTGGGTTTGAGTACCAGTATCCTGACCCGCTGGTGATGCCGATGGAGTGACAGACCAGCAGAGTGCCGCTGATACCGCCAGGGGGCGAGTATGAAACCACTGCTGGACGTTCTTATCATCCTCGATGCGTTGGAAAAAGAGGGCAGTTTCGCTGCGGCGTCGGCAAAATTGTTTAAGACGCCGTCTGCGCTGAGCTACACCGTCCATAAGCTGGAAAGCGATCTTAATATTCAGCTACTCGATCGCAGCGGACATCGGGCTAAGTTTACCCGTACCGGGCAGATGCTGCTGGAAAAGGGGCGGGAGGTGTTGCACACCGTCCGCGAACTCGAAAAGCAGGCGATTAAACTTCACGAAGGCTGGGAGAATGAACTGGTTATTGGCGTAGATGATACGTTTCCCTTTTCGCTGCTGGCCCCACTCATCGAATCTTTCTATCAACACCACAGTGTGACGCGCCTGAAATTTATCAATGGCGTGCTGGGCGGCTCCTGGGATGCCCTCACTCAGGGGCGGGCGGATATTATTGTCGGCGCCACACATGAGCCGCCTGCCGCGAGCGAATTTGGCTTTGCGCAGCTAGGGGTTCTGGAGCAGGTGTTTGTGGTTGCGTCGCATCATCCGCTGGCGCAGGAACAGGAGCCGTTGAATCGTCGCACTATTCGGCGTTTTCGCGCGATTGTGGTGGGCGACAATGCACAGCATGCCAACGTCTCCGGCTCCCAGGTGCTTGACGATCAGGAAGCCATCACCGTTTTTGACTTCAAAACCAAGCTGGAACTGCAAATCAGTGGTCTGGGATGCGGCTATATTCCGCGCTACCTGGCACAGCGATTTCTGGAAAGTGGCGCTCTGATTGAGAAAAAGGTGGTCGCACAAATTATCTTTGAACCTGTGTGGATAGGTTGGAATGAACAGACTGCCGGGTTGGCCAGTGCCTGGTGGCGGGATGAGATTTTAGCAAATAGTGCTATTGCGGGGGTGTATGTTAAAACGGCTGCTGATAAATCAATCAGTTAAGAAAAAATATTCTTTTGTAGTAGCTTCAATCTCTTGTTATTTCTCTCCAAATTAGTGCAAAATACGCCGCTTGCAAAAAATGACATTAACCGACGTTTTAATACGCGTCGGTTATTTTTTTGCATCAAACCAATCATTCATAAAAGAGGCCGGGCTTCGTACCGGATAGATACTTACTTAAAAATCGACAGTTGTTGTCGCTGAGGATTAACAAAAAATGGGGCAATTTTTTGCTTACGCGACGGTTTTCGCCGTAATGGGGGATAACCATGTCGCATAACGCTACTCCAAACACCTCTCGCGTGGAATTACGTAAAACGCTTACGCTGGTTCCGGTTGTCATGATGGGCCTTGCCTATATGCAGCCGATGACGCTGTTCGATACATTCGGTATCGTATCAGGAATGACCGATGGTCACGTCCCGACAGCTTACGCCTTTGCACTGATCGCCATCCTCTTTACCGCACTGAGCTACGGTAAACTGGTGCGTCGCTATCCGTCTGCAGGCTCTGCCTACACTTACGCCCAGAAATCCATTAGCCCGACCGTTGGCTTTATGGTGGGTTGGTCATCACTGCTGGACTACCTGTTCGCACCGATGATCAACATTCTGTTGGCGAAAATTTATTTTGAAGCTCTGGTGCCGTCGATACCGTCATGGATATTCGTGGTGGCGCTGGTGGCCTTTATGACTGCCTTTAACCTGCGCAGCCTGAAATCTGTTGCGAATTTCAACACCGTCATCGTGTTGTTGCAGGTGGTGCTGATTGCAGTGATCCTCGGCATGGTCGTTTATGGCGTGTTCGAAGGGGAAGGTGCCGGTACGCTGGCGAGCAGCCGTCCGTTCTGGTCAGGTGATGCGCATGTGATCCCGATGATCACGGGAGCGACTATCCTGTGCTTCTCGTTCACCGGTTTTGACGGTATCAGCAACCTGTCTGAAGAAACCAAAGACGCTGAACGTGTGATCCCGCGGGCGATTTTCCTGACCGCGCTGATTGGTGGCCTGATCTTTATCGTCTCCACCTATCTGTTGCAGCTGTACTTCCCGGATATCTCACGCTTCAAGGATCCGGACGCTTCGCAGCCGGAAATCATGCTGTATGTCGCTGGTAAGTTCTTCCAGGTCGGCGCGCTGATTTTCTCTACCATTACCGTACTGGCGTCAGGTATGGCGGCGCATGCAGGCGTAGCGCGTCTGATGTATGTGATGGGGCGTGACGGTGTGTTCCCGAAAAGTTTCTTCGGTTATGTCCACCCGAAATGGCGTACTCCGTCCATGAACATCATTCTGGTTGGTGCGATTGCTCTGCTGGCAATTAACTTCGACCTGGTGATGGCGACGGCGCTGATTAACTTCGGTGCGCTGGTGGCGTTTACCTTCGTTAACCTGTCGGTGATCTCCCAGTTCTGGATCCGTGAGAAGCGTAACAAGACGCTGAAAGACCACTTCCAGTATCTGTTCCTGCCAATGTGCGGTGCGCTGACCGTTGGTGCGCTGTGGGTGAACCTGGAAGAGAGCTCAATGGTTCTGGGTCTGATCTGGGCCGCTATTGGTCTGATTTACCTGGCTTGCGTGACCAAAAGCTTCCGTAACCCGGTGCCACAGTACGACGAAGATATCGCGTAATAGCTGTATTTAGATAAAAAAAACCGGAGACATGTTCTCCGGTTTTTTTATACGTGGGAGTTATACAATCTCTTGCGCATACTGCCAGAGTGACTTCAGCAGCATCAGTTTCTCTTTGTTATCTGCATATTGCAGGCTCAGCATCTGCAATTCATTGGCGTAATTTTGCAAAAACTCCGGCGTGAATATTTGACGACGATGGTCCAGCCAGCGCTGCTGTTCGGCTTCATCCAGCGTTCCAGGGAAGTTACGTGCGCGGTAGTTAAACAGCAGCTTTTCAATGCGCTTATCGACAAAGGAGATATCCAGCGCCGGTAAATTGCGCGGCTCAGTTTCCAGAACGATTTTCATCGCGGCACGATCGGCATCGCTGAAAAAACCATTGTACAACTGTGCGTCTACGTTATCTGATGGCGTAAAGGGTTCCGCATCGGCGAAGATGGCCACCACTTTGTCGCGAACCTGCGGGTTTTCGCGCAGTATTTTGAGATTATCCAGACAATGCTGGCGGTTAATGCCAAGGCGATCGGCATCTTCCGGGCGCAAGGTATTCGCCTGTGCCAGTACCGGGCATTTGTTGATGTGCACCAGTTTAACTGGCACGGCTGGGTTATCTCCCAGATCAGCTTTAGCAGTGTAGAGCCGCTCACGCAGCGCGTCGCTGTCCAGTTCGAGCAGCGGTGAAATATCACCGGCTAAGTCGACCATAATCACCGCGTTGCGATTCTCAGGATGCCAGGCTAAAGGCGCCACCCAACTGGTGTTGCCGCGCCATGCGCCGAACATCCCCGAAACATGGACCAGCGGCTTCATTTGCGGGACATCAATCAGTGCGGCCAGCTTGTGCTTATTGCGATGGCTGTAGAGATAATCAAACAGGCGCGGCTGGCGCGACTTCACTAATTGCGCCATCGCAATTGTGGCGTATACGTCGGCCATCGCATCGTGGGCATTGGCATGTTCAATACCGTTGGCTTTGGTCAAATGCTCCAGGCGAAAGCTGGGTAAGCCGTCGTCGTTTTCCGGCCAGTTAATTCCTTCAGGACGCAAGGCATAGCTGGCGCGCATCACATCCAGCAGATCCCAGCGTGAATTATCGTTCTGCCAGCTCCAGGCGTAGGGATCGTAGAAATTGCGATACAGGATGTTGCGCGTCACTTCATCATCGAAGCGCACGTTGTTATAGCCCAGGATACAGGTTTTCGGCACGGTGAACAGGGCGTGGATGCGCGCAGCAAAAGCGGCTTCATTTTCTCCTTTTTCACGCGCTTCCTGCGGTGTGATACCGGTTATCAGCACCGCCTCAGGCTGCGGCAGATAGTCATCTGCGGGTTTGCAATAAAAGACTTCAGGTTCACCGATAATGTTGAAATCGCTATCTGTGCGGATAGCCGCAAATTGCGCGGGTCTGTCCAGCGCCGGATGGGTACCAAAGGTCTCGTAATCGTGAAAGAGAAAACCAGGTTGCTGCTTGCCGTCATTCATTGTTCAGTTATGTCCGGGATCAATTTAGCGCTCGTCCAAGAATACCAAAAAATAGCGAGGTAATCAGCAAAGCGATTATCAATGCTGAATGATGTACGCAATAAAATTGAGATGAACAGGCTTTAATAGAATTGATTAATAAATTTTGCACTGTTAAGGGAAATTACTGGAATAAATTGTCTGAAATCTATGAGCTGATAAATAATATAAATGAGAACCATTATTGTTATTTGGTGCTGATTTGTTGTGTTCTGGAAATTTTAAAATTCTTTTATAAACAATGGGTTTTTATTTTGGCGGTTAGCTGCTCTATATTCTAATGAAATGTGAGTGAGGTTAAAAATTAATAATTTAAA
The DNA here is from genome assembly GCF_013783065.1 of Citrobacter sp. RHBSTW-00986. Taxonomy (NCBI): domain Bacteria; kingdom Pseudomonadati; phylum Pseudomonadota; class Gammaproteobacteria; order Enterobacterales; family Enterobacteriaceae; genus Citrobacter; species Citrobacter sp. RHBSTW-00986. Next base: position 1,921,184 of record NZ_CP056200.1, read on the forward strand.
CACCATATAATAATTGGATATATCTAATAACAGGAGGTTATATGAGCATTAGTCGGCGTAATTTTTTGCGAGGAGTGGGTATCGGTTGCTCGGCCTGCGCGATAGGCAGTTTTCCGCCTGGCGCACTGGCGCGAAATTCTCCAGAGAGCATTAAGGGGAAAACATCCCTGACGCCAAGCTTGTGCGAAATGTGTTCTTATCGTTGCCCAATACAGGCACAGGTAATTAATAACAAGACGGTTTTTATTCAGGGGAACCCTAATGCGACTCAACAGGGCACGCGTGTCTGCGCACGCGGAGGCAGTGGTGTTAGCCTGGTCAACGACCCGCACCGTATTGTTAAACCCATGAAACGCACAGGGCCTCGTGGCAGCGGAGAATGGCAGGTTATTAGTTGGGAACAGGCTTACAAAGAAATTGCCGAAAAAATGACGGCAATAAAAGCGCAGCATGGTCCTCAGGGGGTCGTATTCTCTTCCAAATCTGGTTCGCTTTCGGGTCATTTATTTCAGCTGGCAACGGCATTTGGATCGCCAAACACCTTTACGCATGCGTCGACATGCCCTGCCGGAAAATCGATTGCCGCCAAAGTGATGATGGGCGGCGATTTGGCTATGGATATCGCCAATACCCGTTATATGGTCTCTTTTGGCCACAATCTCTATGAAGGTATTGAGGTTGCCGAAACGCATGAACTGATGACCGCGCAGGAAAAGGGCGCAAAAATGGTCAGCTTCGATCCCCGTTTGTCAGTTTTCTCCAGCAAGGCGGATGAATGGCATGCGCTCAAGCCGGGCGGCGACTTGCCGGTGTTAATGGCCATGTGTCACGTCATGATTAATGAACATCTGTATGACGCGGACTTCGTTGCGCGCTACACCACAGGGTTTGACCAACTGGCCGAAGCGGTACAAGAGACCACGCCGGAATGGGCGCAAAATCAAGCTGATGTGCCTGCTGATGTTATTGTTCGTGTCACCCGCGAAATGGCCGCCTGTGCGCCTCATGCTATCGTCAGCCCTGGCCATCGCGCGACGTTTTCGCAAGAAGAAATTGATATGCGGCGTATGATTTTCACCCTCAATGCGCTGCTGGGAAATATTGAGCGTGAAGGCGGCTTGTACCAGAAAAAAGCCGCGGCAACCTACAATAAGCTGGCCGGAGAGAAGGTCGCTCCGGTGCTGGCAAAACCTGATGCCAAATTGCCCAAGCCAACGGCGCAGCGCATCGATTTGGTTGCCCCACAATTCAAGTACATCGCGGCGGGCGGCGGCGTGGTGCAAAGCATCATCGATGCCGTGTTAAACCAGACGCCGTATCCGGTGAAGGGATGGATTATGTCCCGTCACAATCCTTTCCAAACCGTGACCTGCCGACCTGATCTGGTCAAAACCGTCGAACAACTCGATCTGGTGGTCAGTTGCGATGTCTATTTAAGCGAAAGCGCGGCATATGCCGATTATCTGTTACCCGAATGCACCTACCTTGAACGCGATGAAGAAGTCTCTGACATGTCGGGCCTGAATCCGGCCTATGCCCTGCGCCAGCAGGTTGTAGAGCCGATAGGGGATGCGCGTCCGAGCTGGCAAATCTGGAAAGAGCTGGCCGTGCAGTTAGGTCTTGGGCAGTTCTACCCCTGGCAGGATATGCAGACACGGCAGCTGTACCAGCTTAATGGCGATCATGCGCTTTCCGCTGAACTGCGTCAGAAAGGATATCGGGAGTGGGGTGTTCCGCTGCTGCTGCGGGAACCTGAAGCAGTGCGTCAGTTTGTGGCGCGTTATCCGGGCGCAGTGGCGGTTGACGGCGACGGTACCTATGGCGAGCAACTGCGCTTTAAATCCCCGTCTGGAAAAATTGAACTCTACTCTGAAGAGCTGGAAGCACTTTTGCCTGGCTACGGCATTCCGCGCGCCCGCAATTTTGCACTCAAAGGCGACAATGAACTCTATTTTATTCAGGGAAAAGTTGCGGTGCATACCAACGGCGCGACGCAATATGTACCACTGCTGAGTGAGCTGATGTGGGATAACGCGGTGTGGATCCACCCGCAAACGGCCCGTGAAAAAGGCATCAAAAACGGCGATGAGATTTGGCTGGAAAATGCGACCGGTAAGGAAAAAGGCAAAGCGCTGGTTACTGCCGGAATTCGACCCGATACGCTGTTCGTTTATATGGGATTTGGCGCCAAGGCGGGAGCCAAAACCGCGGCGACGACGCACGGTATTCACTGCGGTAATTTGCTGCCGCATGTTACCAGTCCGGTTTCCGGTACGGTGGTGCACACCGCTGGCGTCACGCTTCGTCGGGCATGAGAAAGGAGAACATCATGAATCAATCAACAAACCCTTATGTCATGCTGCATGACGAGAAACGCTGTATTGGCTGTCAGGCGTGTACGGTTGCCTGCAAGGTACTGAATGACGTGCCGGAGGGATTTAGTCGCCTACAAGTGCAGATCCGTTCACCCGAACATGAACCCGAAGTGCTGTCCCACTTCCAGTTTGTTCGCGTTTCCTGTCAGCATTGTGAAGATGCGCCGTGCGTCAGCGTCTGTCCTACTGGCGCTTCATTTCGTGACGAAAATGGCATTGTGCAAGTGGATAAGTCTCGCTGTATTGGTTGTGACTACTGTGTTGCCGCTTGCCCGTTCCATGTCCGCTACCTCAACCCACAAACGGGGATTGCCGACAAATGTAACTTCTGCGCCGATACTCGCCTGGAGGTCGGACAATCGCCAGCCTGCGTTTCCGTTTGTCCGACGGATGCGCTGAAATTTGGTCGTCGCGATGACCCGGAAATTCAGCACTGGATTAATCAAAAAGAGGTTTATCGCCAGCAGGATACGCGTAGCGGCCCGGTAAGTGTCTATCGGCGTAAAGAGATCCATCAGGAGGGTAATGTATGAATTCTATCTGGGGAGCAGAGCTTAACTATGCGCCGGACTACTGGCCGCTGTGGCTCATTTATGCAGGCGTTATTATTGTGCTGATGATTGCGGGCCTGGTAACGCACGCGCTGTTACGTCGGATGCTGGCGCCCAAAACGGCAACCGGGGAAGAGCATCGGGACTACCTCTATTCGCTGGCGGTCCGCCGCTGGCACTGGGGTAATGCGCTGCTCTTTATCCTGCTTCTGCTGAGCGGCCTGTTTGGCCACTTTTCTGTCGGACCGGTGGCCTTAATGGTGCAGGTACATACCTGGTGTGGCTTCGCATTGCTGGCCTTCTGGATTGGCTTTGTGTTAATAAACGCAACCAGCGGCAACGGCTGCCATTATCGCGTGAAATTTAGCGGGTTGATATCACGCTGCCTGCTGCAAACACGCTTTTATCTGTATGGCATTATGAAAGGTGAGCCGCACCCGTTTGCCGCAACGGCAGAGGACAAATTTAACCCGCTGCAACAGCTGGCCTACCTGGCCATCATGTACGCACTGGTTCCACTACTGATCATCACCGGGTTGCTATGTCTCTACCCGCAGGTGGTAGGGGTTGGGCCGGTGATGCTGGTGCTGCATATGGCGTTAGCGATTGTGGGCTTACTGTTCATCTGCGCGCATATTTACCTGTGCACGCTGGGTGACACGCCAGGGCAAATTTTTCGCAGTATGATCGATGGTTATCACCGCCATCGCAGTCATCACGCAGAGACCGCGCCGCATAAAGGGTAGTTCCGGCGAGATTTGTCTCTGAAACCCTTTCCTGATAGCAAGAAAATGTGCCTTATGTCACATTTTCTTGCAATTTATCCATGTTTGTTCGACAGAACTTCCGTAAAAAGAACGGCTATTTCTCCCTTTCCTGAGGACATGCTGTTGAAACGCCGTTTGTTTATTGCCGCTTCACTATTAACGATGAGTTTTTCGCCCGCCTGGGCGAGCGATGCCGTGAGCTTCGCCCCACAACCTCCTGCGATTACTGCCGGGGCATGGGTGTTAATGGATTACACCACGGGCCAAATCCTGACAGCCGGTAATGAACACCAGCAGCGCAATCCTGCCAGCCTGACGAAACTGATGACTGGCTATGTTGTCGATCGCGCAATTGACAGCAAGCGTATTAGTCCGACAGATATTGTGACCGTCGGGCGCGATGCATGGGCAAAAGATAATCCGGTATTTGTCGGTTCATCCTTGATGTTCCTGAAAGAAGGGGATCGCGTTTCGGTACGTGACCTCAGCCGTGGGTTAATTGTTGATTCCGGTAATGATGCCTGCGTGGCACTGGCGGATTACATCGCCGGAGGCAGCCGCAGTTTGTCGCGATGATGAACAACTATGCGCAAAAACTGAACCTGCAGGACACCCATTTTGAAACGGTACATGGTCTGGATGCGCCGGGTCAGCATAGCTCGGCGTACGACCTGGCTGTGCTGTCCCGCGCTATCATCCACGGGGAACCGGATTTCTACCATATGTACAGTGAGAAAAGCCTTACCTGGAACGGCATCACACAGCAAAACCGTAACGGTTTGTTGTGGGATAAAACTATGAACGTAGATGGCCTGAAGACAGGGCATACGTCCGGTGCCGGGTTTAACCTGATTGCTTCCGCCGTCGATGGTCAGCGCCGCCTGATTGCGGTGGTGATGGGCGCGGAGAGTGCGAAAGGGCGCGAAGATCAGGCGCGTAAACTGCTGCAATGGGGGCAACACAACTTCGATACAGTGCAGGTTTTGCGTAGCGGTAAGCAGGTTGGCACTGAACGCATCTGGTATGGCGATAAAGAAAAAATCAGCCTCGGAACCGAGCAGGATTTCTGGATGGCCCTGCCTAAAGCAGAAGTCCCTAACATCAAAGCAAAATATGTCCTTGATAAGAAAGAGCTGGTTGCTCCCATCGCTGCGCATCAACGTGTGGGGGAAATTGAACTCTACGATCGGGATAAGCTGGTGGCACATTGGCCTCTGGTTACGCTGGAATCCGTCGGCGAAGGCGGCGTTTTCTCGCGCCTGAGCGACTATTTCCACCACAAGGCGTAGTTTTTCCTGATGCGTCTGACTGGCTAGAGTGCGAATCTGCTCACATAATAATCACTATTTCCTTGTGGCCGACATAACCAGAAATTACACTGTATATAAATACAGTGTAGCAGTGGAGGTTGTATGGAGTACGAGATAAAGCTGGTCGAAAAACGCATGATTGCCGGTTTCCATATGGTTGGACCGTGGGAACAAACGGTGAAGCAGGGGTTTGAGCAATTAATGAAGTGGGTCGACGGTAAACAGATTGTGCCGTTGGAATGGATTGCTGTTTATTACGACAATCCTGATGTTGTTCCTGCGGAAAAACTGCGCTGTGATACCGTGGTTTCTGTGCCTGAAGGTTTTGAAATCCCGGAAAACAGCGAAGGGGTGATCCTCACCGAACTGGCGGGTGGCGACTATGCTGTCGCCGTTGCGCGCGTTGAGAATCACGATTTTGCAACGCCTTGGTATCAGTTCTTCGAGCGCCTGTTGCAGGATACGACTTATGCGATAGCCGCTAAACCCTGCTTTGAAGTTTATATGAACAATGGCATGGAGGACGGTTACTGGGACATTGAAATGTACGTGCCAGTGCAGACGAAGTAACTGTTTGGGGTGTAAATCAGGATGATCTTTTCACGCTAAAAACAGGTACAATTCGCTTCTTTGCTATTCCCTGACGGAGTGCATGAGTGCGTGCAGACAAATCGCTGAGTCCTTTTGAAATTCGTTTGTATCGTCATTATCGTGTGGTGCATGGTATTCGCATTGCGCTGGCGTTTCTCCTTACTTTTCTGTTGGTACGCCTGTTAAACATTCCTGAAGGTACATGGCCTCTGATCACGCTGGTGGTGATCATGGGGCCAATATCTTTTTGGGGTAACGTTGTTCCCAGGGCCTTTGAACGTATAGGTGGCACGATCCTGGGCTCGGTCCTGGGACTGGTTGCCCTGCGTCTGGAACTCTTCTCGCTGCCGTTAATGCTGATATGGTGCGCGGTAGCGATGTTTCTCTGCGGCTGGCTGGCGCTGGGGAAAAGGCCGTATCAGGCGCTGCTGATTGGCATAACGCTTGCCGTGGTCGTGGGTGCGCCTGCCGGAGATATGAATACCGCGTTATGGCGCGGCGGTGATGTTATTCTGGGGTCGTTACTGGCGATGCTGTTTACCGGCATCTGGCCGCAGCGAGCATTTATACACTGGCGTATCCAACTGGCGCATTGCGTCACGGGGTACAATCGGGTGTATCAGGCCGCGCTATCCCCCAATCTGCTCGAGCAACCGCGGCTGGAAAAGCATTTACAACAACTGTTGAGCGACGTTGTCAAAATGCGTGGGCTCATCGCTCCTGCCAGCAAGGAAACCCGCATTCAAAAGTCGATCTTTGAGGCTATTCAGACGGTGAATCGCAATCTGGTCTGCATGCTCGAGCTGCAAATTAATGCGCTGTGGGCCAGCCGTACCAGCCACTTTGTCATGTTGAATGCGCATACGCTGCGTGAAACTCAGCTCAGGACCCAGCAGGCACTACTGACAATAACCCACGCCTTGTATGAAGGTAATCCGCAGCCGGTGCTTGCCAATACGGAAAAGCTCAATGACACCGTGGCAGAGCTGCGTCAGCTTATTGCTGAGCATAAAGGCGATAATGTCGCAGAAACGCCCATTCACGGCTACGTTTGGTTGAACATGGAGATGGCTCGACAGCTGGAGTTACTCTCACATTTAATCTGTCGCGCACTGCGCAAATAAAGAGCAGATGAGGGGATTGGTTCTACTGCTGCTTCGATTCAGCAAAGATTAGAGGTATGATACTGAAAAAGGCTAAAACCATTGGTAACTGCAATGGCTTTACCCTCGATAACTCAGGTTTCAACCATGCATTGTCGATGCAGATGCAACTTGAAGTATGGCGGGCATGAAAGTAATGTTGACCCACTTTAGCCGTTGTTTTAACGAATCCGAATCTCACATTATCAGGGGTGTAAAAATGGAAACTACCAAGCCTTCTTTCCAGGACGTGCTGGAATTTGTTCGTCTGTTCCGTCGTAAAAACAAACTGCAACGTGAAATCCAGGACGTTGAGAAAAAGATCCGTGACAACCAGAAACGCGTTCTGCTGTTGGACAACCTGAGCGACTACATCAAGCCAGGTATGAGCGTGGAAGCGATTCAGGGCATCATTGCCAGCATGAAAAGCGATTATGAAGATCGTGTTGATGACTACATCATCAAAAACGCCGAGATCTCTAAAGAACGCCGCGATATCTCTAAAAAGCTGAAAGCCATGGGCGAAGTGAAAAACGGCGAAGCGAAAGCCGAGTAACGATTTTATGCTTGTCCGGGTCGCTGCCGTGCGGCGACCCTTATTGCAGTTCGACCCCGCCCGTTACCATGCGTAACAAATGCTGTTCTGGCCAGTGAATCGTAAGTTTTTTCTGCGTCAGCATCCATTTAATGTAATCCACATCATGACGATTTCTGTCCAGCATCAGTCCGACTACGCTGCCGCTGTGCGCGACGTTGACGCCGTATAAATCACATTCTTCCACCAGTGCTAATAGTGAATCAAAATCCGGCTTTGGTAACAGCAGTTGGCTGGCGATTGCGCTAAGCGTAGCCGCTTCTCCCAACCGGTAAGGATTTTGGCTAATACAGGCTTCCTGTACTTTTTCCCATGCCCGTTTGAGGGCCGCAGCTCCCGCCTGCAAGCCGGAATGACGTGGAATACGGTGATAATCCGCGGTGCGCAATGTTTCAGGGCTTTCGAGAACCAGCAGATCGAGTTGAGGCTGAGCTTCACAACCAATTTGCGTGGAGGCGTTGTTATGATCGAAAAGAGTAAGCTTACGAAAAACGGTGCTGTCGGTCGGCTCCAGCGAAACGCAAAGCTGTGCCAGTGTTGGCTCGTCCAGCTGATGGCCCAGATAATGCGCCGCGGCGATGGCCGTGGCGGCAATATCCGCAGTGCTGCTGGCCATTCCTTTCGCGATGGGAATGGTTGACTGAACATCTATCCGGATATCCTGACTGAGATGCGCCGGGTACTGCCAGTGCTGTAATAACCTGTCAACCATTGCCCGAGAAAGTGGACGTTCATCAGTCAGCGGTGAGCCTGAAGTGACCTCAACGGTGCTATACCATTCGACCGGGCAGGAGACCAGTTTCTCACTGCCCAGAATCCAGCCCTGGATAAGTTCTCCGCACGATGCGGGACATTGCGCAACAGCCACGTCTTCACCTTTGTGTTCAGCAATCCTCGGCGCATAGTGTCATGGCGATCGCGCTATTACCATGATTTGCCGCAATTTGCGGTGCGGCAATATCAGGCGGGAATGCCCAATGTCACAGTTTCTGATATCGCTAAACGCATAACGTCCTGGGCTATCATCAGCTCTTCATTGGTATTAATCACCGCCACTTTAACCACCGCATTTTCCGTTTGAATAAAGGTGGCGTTACGCTGATTTTTTTCTTCATCAACGGCCAGACCTAAGAAATTCAGGTTGTGGCAAATCGCGGCGCGAGCACGCGCTGAATTTTCACCAATTCCCCCGGTAAACACCAGCGCATCCAGACCGCCCATCTGCATAATATAGCTGCCAATAGTGGCGCGAATCCGCTCGGCAAAAAGCGTCAACGCCAGTGCTGCCTGGTGATTGCCCGTATCTGCGGCATGTTCAACGTCCCGGTAGTCGGGTGAAACACCAGAAACTCCGAGTAATCCGGACTCATTGTTGAGCAATTGGTTGAGCTGCTGCGGGGTTTTGCCTTCACGCAGGGCAATCCACGGCAGAATGGATGGATCAATATCGCCACTTCGCGTGCCCATCATTACGCCAGACTGCGGCGTAAATCCCATGGAGGTATTCACCGAGTGTCCGCCTTTGATAGCGCAGATGCTGCTGCCGTTGCCCAGATGACAACAAACAACCCGCAGGGCGCTGAGCGGTACCCCCAGCTTTTCAGCAAGCTGAGCGCTGACATACTTGTGGCTGGTACCATGAAAACCATAACGACGAATACCCAGCTCTGAGTAGTAGCGCCAGGGCAGGGGATAGATGAAAGAAGGCTCATCAAGGGTCTGATGAAAAGCCGTGTCAAAAACCGCAACGGCTGGCGTTTTCGGCAGTAGCTGGCGAAATATCGCAATCCCCAACGCATTAACCGGGTTATGAAGCGGTGCCAGTTCCGCAAGGCGTTCGATTTCCGCCAGTGTATCATCGGTTACCCGTGCGGAATCTTTGAAGGATTCTCCACCGTGTGCGACGCGATGGCCTACGCCGTCGATCTCTTCCAGACTGCTGATAATATTGTGGCTGAGCAGTTTTTCCAGTAGCAGCGTTACTGCTTCACGGTGATCGGCTACGGGCAAAGTCTCCTGCCATTTTTGCGCTGGTGCTTTTAGGGTGACCTGCGCATCAGACATACCGATACGCTCGATCAGTCCCTGGCAAATCATTTCACCCTGCGGCATCGCCAGAAGCTGAAACTTAAGCGAGGAACTACCTGCATTAATGGCCATTATTTTGTGAGACATGAAGGTTCCTTTGCATTCAGAAAAATGAACATCTCATCGACCCCGGTATTCTCCAGCGCGCTGGTGACAAATACTTTTTGCGCGCCAGCCTGAACTAGCCAACTCTCCACGAGAAAAATACGCTGCGGGCTGGCTAAATCGGCTTTGGTGACGAGGCCGATAACGGGTCGGTTCATCGGGCCAGTAAAACCTGGAGAAAAAGGTGACCACGGCGCGTCAGCATTGAGAACCAGCGCGATGATGTCTGCTTCACAGGCGCTGGCCAGCAGCGCGCTGTACAGGCAGCGGTTTTCGAGATACTCACCCGGTGTGTCTATCGTTGTGGGAGACCAGACAATGGCCTGGGTTTTCTGATAATGAAGCGCCTCTCCCCGCATGCACTGTGTGAGTGACGTTTTACCGCACTGGCTGGGGCCAATTAGCATTATGCGTTTCATGAGATTATGTCCGGGTGATGGGACAGGCGGTAAAACGCATCATTTCGCCCAGCGTCCGGGTTACCTGTTTCAGCGCGTACTCAACGGCGGAAACATCGCCCGTCAGTACCACGGCGCCGGTAAAACGGTCGAGAAAACCAATCTCTACCGCCCCGGATTTCGTGGCGATATCACAGGCGATGATTGAGGCTTCGCTGGGGGTAATCGTCAGAATACCGATTGCGGAAACCGACTCTGGTAATCCCAGTTTCTTGAACAAATCTTTACCCGGATTAGCGATAAGATGCGCCAACGTAACCTGCTTGCCAGGAACATATTCCTGAATCATACGATCCGTGGTGGGTTGTCTTTCCATTATCCCTCCACCATCTGTCGCCACATGCTTTCATGCGGACGAGGGATGACCGAACGGTAAACCAACAGGCCTTTATCACCCGCACTTTCACTGGCAACTGTCACTGCGTTATTCACATCAGACACATCGCCAGCGACAACCATGTAGCACTTGCCGCCAATACCAAATGCCATATGGACGCGTACCAGCGTGACATTGGAGGCTTTAACCGCACGGTCGGCGGCGCAGATGCAGGCCGCAACGCTCCATGTTTCAACAATGCCCACGGCCTGACGCTTATCCACGCTGTTAAGTCCACTGATCGCAGGAAGTACGCTGGCGTGAATGTTGGGTAATACCAGACTATCAACGAGCATATCGCCAGCAAGAGAAGTTCCGGTGGCGATCGCCTGTTGTACTGCGCCTACGTCACCACCGAGCATGAGCAGAAATTTACCCGGGCAGATGGTCTTGCTGACCAGTAAATTCACATTCGCGCTTTTTAACATGGCATCGCCCGCTTCCATTCCTTTGGCAATGCTGGTGAGTTCTAAAATCCCTATAGCCTGAGACATGATTAACCTCTTATTACCGTGATGGATTGCTCAGTAATTTCGCTGACAATACCGTCAATAGTGGCGTGGACAGGTGCGCCTAATGCACCGGACGGCACATCGGCAACGCATTGACCGCGAACAACGTTTTCGCCCTGCTGTACACATGGGATGGCGCTGGCACCAATATGCTGGCGTAGCAACAGCGTCGTTTTATCTGTGGGATAATCAGTCTCAGTCAGTGGCGCATCGTGATACCAGTCGCTAAGGCCCAGTTTGGTAATAAGGCGCTTCACCGGAATAAGCCGATACTTCGCCATTTCATCCTCAGGATTTAACGGCCCTTCATAACGATGGTTGAGCGCCCGTAGCTCGCGTTTAAGCATGCGGTTGATTCGCATCGGTGAAATCCCAACCGGACAGGCTACGCTTTCACATACATTGCATTCTGAACAGGTCAGGGCCGTGAGCAGTAACTGCGGTGTGGCCGTCTGCTGATAATTAACCGCGCGAACCAGCAGGTGCGGCGATAATTCATGTCCGATCAAATGCCTTGGGCACAAATCCGTACACAAACGACACTGCTCGCAAACGGTTTTTGCGACGGAAAGCACGGTGCGTTCATCCTGCATCCGCCGCTGAATCAACGCATGAGACTTTGGTAAAACCAGCAGTCCCCCGGTGGTCTTGCTGACTGGGGTATCCAGTGAGGTAATCAGGCCGCCCATCATCGGACCACCGTTAATAAAACCGGGATCGTCAACGGTAACACCACCGGCCAACGCCAGAACCTCACGTAAAGACATTCCGATAGGGACGGTAAGAGTGATTGGTCTGGCGACCGCGCCGTTAACGGTCAGGGTACGGCGCGTAACCGGATACTGCTGCTCAACGGCTCTGGCGATGTTGAGCACCGTCTGGACGTTATTGACCACCACGCCGACGCTGACCGGCAGCGCGGCAGGCGGAACTCGCCGGCCCGTTGCCATCCAGATGGTCAAAACCTCGTCACCAGCCGGGTAGACATCAGGCAAAATATGTAAGCGGATCCCGGCAGGCAGAAGGGGCGTTAACGCATTGATAGCCTTTTGATATTTCTCTTTGAGCGCAATAATACCGGCCCTGGCCCCGGTAGCCGTCATGGCATATTGAACGCCACGGATAAGTCGCTCAGCCTGAACGGCCATCAATTGCTGGTCAACTTTCAGCATCGGTTCACATTCTGCCGCATTGACCAGAAACGTATCGACCTGCGCCTGTAATTTTACGTGAGCAGGAAAGCCTGCGCCTCCGGCCCCGACAACACCCGCTGCGCGAACGCGTTCGCGAATTGTCTGCGCATCATAAAGCGTGGACTCTGCCGTCATGGCTGTCTTCATAATAATTCCTCAAGCAGTTCCTGCATGGCGCTGGCGTCGGCAACACGAGGATTGGTTTGCAGCGTGACATCAGCCAGCGCGGCCTGAACCATCGACGGTATACGTTGTGACCAGGCTTGCTTTCCGTCTTTAAGCGCGTCAGCAAAAGAAGGTAACGCACACTGTTTTTTGAGTAGCTCTATATGACGAATTAGCGCATTCAGTGCCGCCGTATCGTTCGCGTTATCCGGGCATAGGTGGCAGGCTTTAGCGAAACGGGCATAGCGCTTCGCAGCCCGCGGATCGCGGGCATTAAAATGAATGACATGGGTCAGCAGCAGCGCATTGGCAAGTCCGTGGGGCAGATGAAACTGGCCGCCCAACTGATGGGCAATCGCATGATTGATACCCAGACCAGCCTGACTGAATGCCATTCCCGCGAGCGTTGACGCGTTGTGCATTTTTCCTCTGGTTGCCAGGCAGTCGCCTTTGCTGACGGCGACAGGCAGGTACTGGAAGACAATTTGTGCCGCTTTTTCAGCCAGCGCATCGGTGAAGTCGCTGGCTTTCGTGGACACGTAAGCCTCCAGCGCATGCGTTAATACGTCCATGCCGGTATTCGCTGTTATGGCTGGTGGAACGCTGACGACCAGCGTCGGATCAAGGATGGCCATGTCCGGATAAAGCGCATTATTAAATAATGGATACTTAATGCCTTTATCCGGATCGCTAATCACGCAGGCGCTGGTCACCTCCGATCCCGTGCCGCTGGTGGTGGGAATTGCAACGCAGGTTTCAATCTCAATACCGAACTGTCGGCTGAACCAGACGATGGCTTTTGCGGCGTCCAGTGCAGAGCCACCGCCAAAACCAATGACTACATCCGGTCGTAGGGACTGCATTTGCGCAATCCCTTGTACTACCGTGCTAATGGTGGGATCGGGGGTGATATCGCTGAAAATGCTGATGCGGTTATCCGCTGGCAGCGCGTCGCGCAGCTTTTCAATCAGGGGAGAACGCGCGAGAAAACCATCGCAGATAATCCAGATATGCTTATTCGTGAAGCGCTTAAGCACATCCAGGCTTCCCTGGCCGCTGTACAATCGAGTTTGCAGTGAAAAGCTTTTCATAACGGCCCCATTAGCGAATAGAAAAACCGTTTGTCAGCACGCAACGACGAGAGCGTGCGAAAGTGCGCGCAGATGTCGTTCCTTCGCCGGTCGGCGTTGCGATGGTGAAGGTGGTAAAGCCTTCACCACCAACGCCAATCCCAGCATAAGAGGGGCCATTTTTCACAAAAATGGAGGTCTGAAGCGTGCGCGCGGCAAGGTTCAGACGTGACACATTTTGCGAATGCATAATGGCGGTGTGATGCAATCCCTCTTCAACCTTCAGGGCCAACGTTAACGCGCTGTCAAAATCGCTCACCGTTACGATGGGGAGCATTGGCATCAGTTGCTCGCTGGTAACCCATGGGTCGTCAGCCTTGACGATACCTATCAGTAATCGAGGTGCTTTTGCCGGAACTGGTATTCCCGCGGCTTCCAGTAAGGTTGCCGGGCTTTTCCCTACCAGTTGTTTATTGGCTATTCCTTCTGGCAGACAAACTGCGCGCAGTTTGTCTACCTCTTCGCTATTGAGTCGCATCGCGCCAAATGACTGCATTTGTTGAACCAGTCGTTCGGCAACGGCATCAACAACAATGAGGCTCTTCTCAGCAATGCAGGGGAGGTTGTAATCAAAGGATGCGCCATTGATGATATCTTCTGCCGCCTTAACCAGGTCGGCTGTTTCATCAACAATGCAGGGAGGATTGCCTGCGCCTGCGCCAATGACTTTTTTCCCGCTTTTCATGCCCATAGCAACAATGCCTGGACCACCGGTAATCGCCAGAACTGCGATTTTAGGGTGCGCCATCATCTGCTGGGTAGCCTCAAAAGTGGGTTCTGTGACCGTGACGACAAGATTCCGAATCCCGCAGCAGCGAAAAGCAATATCTTCAATCATGGTAATCAGCTTCAGTGAGACCGCTTTTGCACCTGGATGTGGGCTAAAATAAACGCTATTTCCCGCAGCCAGCATACTGATGCTGTTGTTAATAATGGTTTCCGTCGGGTTGGTGCTGGGGGCGACGGAACCAATCACGCCAAAGGGTGAATACTCGAATAACACCATGCCGCCGTCGCCGGTAAGCGCCGTGGTGGTGAGATCTTCGATGCCCGGGGTATTGTCCAACGCAGCTTTATTTTTAAGGAACTTATCCTCTTTGTTGCCCATTCCCGTTTCGGCAGCGCTTTCAGCAGCCAATGAAGCAAGGTGAGGCGTCAGCTCTTCTCGCAGGGCGTTAATGATGGCGCAGCGGGTTTTCAATGGACATTGCAGATAACGCAGAAAAGCCTGATGAGCGGCATCGATCGCTTCGCTAACGGACGGAAAAATTCCATTACCCTTAACTTCTGTTTTTGCCGGGGCAAGTTGCTCACTCAAAATGTTACGAATAAGGGTTTCAAGTTCTGAAGTGTTCATTGATGTGTTCTCACGTTAATTGCCGCAATGGCCGTTTCTGCAATGTCCATATCCTGCTCAACGCTTCCCCCGCTGATGCCAAGACCCCCAAGGAGTAACCCCTCACGCCATAATGCGTACCCGCCACCGAAGGTGACGACTTTTCCCTGCATATGGCTTTCCAGACCGTAAAGCGCGGCGCCTGGCTGCACTGCCGATGTCAGCTCGTGCGTGGCGGTTTTCATTGCCACGGCGGTCCAGGCTTTTTTCGGTGCCAGTTCGCTACTGACGAGTAATGCGTCAGGCATGCGCCAGGTCACCGTTTGGGTCCCATTCGCATCAACAATGCTGATGACGACCGGAACCTGAAGTTCTTCTGCTCTCGTTACCGCAGCGCGAGTGAGTTGGTGGAGTTCCTGAAAAGACAGAGACATAGCCGGCTCCCTGGTGGCTGATGTACGGATGGCTGCGAGATAACGCACCGCCACTTTCTGAATAATGTTGTTTTGATGGGCGTCATGATCTTCTGCTCGTGCAAGCGCATATAAGCAGTCGGAGAGGCGATTGATATAACGCATCAGCACGTGTCTGACGGAAATCTCGGTGGAGAGTTCGACCAGTCGCCTCTCTGCGCGGCGGGCCAGCGTGCGGGCAAAGTGCAGACGGCTGGCGGCTTCGCTGCGGCCAGGTAAAATAAAGCTGCGTAGGGGGGGCACTCTCCCCATCGCGGTATCAATGGCGGCTTCCAGCGCGGCAATTTCTTCTGAGCTGATGTAGCGCTGCTCTGGCGCTGGCTGTTCGCTTTCGCTTGCCAGCTCGGCGCTGAACCAAAAAAGCTGCAGTTGAATGTTTTCGAGTAACTGGCGGTGCTGCGGGTTTTTCGCTGCGCAAACACACAGGCTAAGCGCCGCATTAAGTTCGTCCAGCGTACCGTAAGCCTCGACGCGCGGGTGCGTTTTGCTCACGCGTTGCCCGGTAAAGAGGGCCGTTGTGCCAGCATCGCCAGTGCGGGTATAAATCGCCATAGTTCCTCCTAACGAGAAAGCGTGTCGACAATGCCGACGATAGCCAGATCGATGGCCTCATTAGGGCCGGAAAAAACGTGTCTGGCGCTGGAGCCACTGCTGAGTAATACCAGTTCTCCAGTTCCAGCGCCGACAGAATCAACTGCGACTTCATCTCCACTCACAGGGGACGCGGGAAGTTCTCCGTCCGCACTCACCCGACGTACCAGCAACAGTTTCTTCCCCACCAGTGATGGAGATTTTTGCGTGGAAACCACAACGCCTGTAACCCGTGCCAGATGCATAGCTCACTCCTGCTTAATTAATTGGACATTTCGCGTACCGACGGCGTCCTGAGCCAGAGCCGTCACGACACATCGACGACGTAGCACCAGAACGCCCCCCTTCAGTTGGGCGACGTCGGCATAGCTGAGAAGTTTGTCAGGATGCAAAACGATGATTCGCCCCAGCTCGTCACTGAACTCCAGAGGCAGACGCGCAAGTTTTCTAACGGGGATTGCGGGTAACAATCGGTGTTGTAGTGAAATTTTCACGCGGACTCCGCATGCCAGCGCTTCGTGGATCGTTACCACCGACATGTTGTCCGCGCAGCCCTCGGCTATTTGCTCCAGCAATGGCAGGTCCGCCTGCAGGAGGTGGAGCGACGAGTACTGGCAGCACAATGTCCGTGGTTCGATTTCTCGTAACTGCGCGATGCTAAGCGAGAGCGTGCTTTCCGCGCGTTTTTTTAATCGGGAAACAACCTCCTCGATAATGCGTTGCAGCAGTTCGTTGTTCATCGTGGGCTCACCAGTGTGGCAAATGCCTGCGGATTATCTGCGCCCGCAGCATTGGCTTCGTCGGTATCGATATGCATCTCAAGGCGCATATCCGGCGAAACGCGTACGGCGACGTTATCGAAAATCAGTCGACGTTCATCGCCATTAATGGCAACAGAGACTTTATCGCCATGGGAAACGCGCAGGATTAGGGCATCGAGCGGCGACATATGGATATGGCGTTGAGCGACGATTACCCCGGATGCTAAGTCCAGTTCAGCAAATGGACTGATAAGGCGAACGCCTGGCGTGCCCTCGATACTGCCTGACATCCGTAGTGGAGCAGCAATTCCCAACGTACGAGCGTCGGTACGAGAAATTTCGACCTGACTGGTGCTACGCAGTGGGCCGAGTAAGCGCACATTTTTTAACTGACCTTTTGGTCCCACCAGCGTGACGGTCTGGTCTGCTGCATATTGTCCGGGCTGCAGCAGCTCTTTTTTCTCACTAATAGGGTGATTGGGAAACAAGCGGTCGTAATCTTGAGCGCATAGATGAATATGACGATTAGAGATCCCTAGCGGAATAGGGCGCTCACGCATTTCATCCAGAACTTTGGTGACCGTTGTCTCCAGTTGCTGTTTATCCATCACGCTTCACCTCGTTTGCCTGAGTGCAGACAAAGAGAGCGCGGCTCGCCTTTTTGACGGGGGCAGGCAGGGTCAAGACACAGATTGCAGCTAATCAACTCTGCATCTTGCGGCGCTTCGGGCGCTGCATGGTCCTCAGGCATCTCTTCATGTGGTACGACCGGTGTCGGGGCGGGCGCTGGCTCAGACTCAGACTCCGGGATGACGCTATGTGACAGAATGCCATCCCCTGGTCTGGATATGACTTTATGAGCCACCAGTCCATCTCGCTGATCAGCGAAACTGACACCGGTGGAAATGGCCGCCTGGACGGAGGCCACATCCCCGATTATCTTGATCACCATCCAGCCTGAACCGTTGGTTTTTTCGAGGCCCACCAGCGTGATGGAGGCGGCTTTCGCCATGACGTCCGCGCAACTGATGGCTAATGCCAGACCACTAACTTCAAGTAATCCCAGTGATTGCTTCACGCTGTGCTCCTTGGTTGCAACGACTTATGCGGATTTAGGTAAAATGGCTTCAACGTCGCTGTGCGGACGCGGGATAACGTGGCAGGATTTCACCTCGCCAACGGCGCTTGCTGCAGCGCTTCCTGCATCTACGGCAGCTTTCACTGCGCCGACATCGCCGCGAACCATAACGGTGATAAGGCCTGAGCCGATTTTTTCGTAACCAACCAACTGCACGTTTGCGGATTTCACCATGGCATCAGCGGCTTCAATAGCGCCGACGAGCCCTTTTGTTTCAACCAGTCCCAGTGCGTTATTCATACTGCTTTTCTCCTGTGGGTTATGAGTGGCATTCCCGAAACGGAATGCCTTTAACCAGTCGCGCAGCGTTATTACCAATGCTGCGTCGGGCATGGTTATCTTGTTGATACGTCAGCGTAAATAGTGGCGCTGATGTGGGTAAGTTTTTATAGTGCACGACCAGTTTTTCGCGACTGCAGCCAATGCCAACCAGCAGTGGCGATTGGCAAGCTGCCAGCCATGCGTTGTGGATAACGTCAGTTGACGGGCTCTCCTGAATCACAAAGGGGATCCCTTCTTCTTCAATACCCAGCAGCACATCACTCCAGACGTCAGTGCATCCAGCAGTGGCGAAGATAACGATGGCTGGCGTGGTGAGATTACTTTCCATGAGCGAATGCCTTGTACCAGGAGAGAATCAGCCCTGTCGCGACCGCGTTGCGCGGACCTTCGGTGCCACGAATGTTGCCGCGCCCGGCAACCAGACGATAGTGTGCCAGCGCATCGGTGACCAGTTGCGGAACTTCAAAGTCCAGGGATGAGCCGCCAACCAGTACCACAAAGGGAATATCCCGAATGTTCCCGGTCGGACTCACCTGACGTAGCGCTCTGAGTGCGTTGGTGACGAAAACGCGTTCCTTAGCGCTGCGGCGAATGGCCCGGACTTTCTCCAGCGCCAGTTCGCCTGGCAGTGGCACCAGTTCATCGGGTTTTACTACGCATACGCGGGCAAAAACCGTTGGCGGGAGAGGTGTAGGGAAGAACTGGACGCTGCCATCTTCGTGGCGAAGATGGAACAAGCTCTCGACTTTCGCCAGCGGGTACTTTTTGATCTCTTCAGCGAGATAACGGTCTTCCAGCCCCAGTTCACGGGCAATAATCATCGTGACCATATCGCCCGCACCCGCCAGGTGCGTGGCAATAATTTCGCCTTTCGGGTTGATGATGGAGGCATCGGTCGATCCTGCACCGAGGTCCAGAATAGCCAGTGGCCGCGTCGTGCCGGGGGTGGTTAAGGCCCCCAGAATGGCAGCTTCGGCTTCGGCGCCGCCAACCTGGACGTCAATGTTGAGCTTTTGCGTGATTTCCTGAGCAATCATCGCCATTTGCAGGCGGTCTGATTTCACCATGGAAGCAATGCCGACAGCTTGTTCCAGCGAGAACTCACCGGCTAGCCCGCCGGTCACGCTGACGGGAACCGAGGTATCGACTGCCAGCAGGTCCTGAATAAAAATTTCGTGGCTGGGTTTGTTAGTTAATTCAGCCATTGTCTGGCGCACATGCTCCAGCATGCCGCCAATATTGGTCCCAGCCTCTCCGGTGACGTTATCCAGTTTCGGGCATTCACCAACCGCTTTCATAATCGCTTCAGCGCCAGCTGCAACGTCGACCCGTACGGTACGACCCTGCGACTGTAGCTCCAGATTTCCGGCAGGAATGGCTCGTGCTTTCACATCACCTGATGGCGTTTTCACGACCACGGCAGAACGGTTGCCGATCAGCGCCCGCGCCATCGGGACAATGTTTTTAGTCTCGTCGGCGTTGAGGCCAAAGACGGTCGCAATCCCGTAAGGGTTAGAAAGCGTTTCAATGACTTTTCCTGGAATTGCGACCTCAATGGCAGCCAGCATACCTAACGGGATGCGGTCGATATGAAGGACTTCATCGACGATAGGCAGGGGGTGAGTCAGACGATTACTGACCAATACGCCATCGTCCTGCTGCAAAATAACGCCAGTTAACTGGTATCCGGCGCGGACGGAGGCATTAATCATCGTGGCGACATCGGCGAAATCAAAGGCCGATGACACCACCAGAATATAGGGCGTATCCGCCGGACGGCTGAGCAGGTCTTCCGGCGTAATAGTGACGCCAACGCCTAATCCGACGCCGCCCGGCGTTTTAGGGTTATGGCCGATCATGGTGGATTCAGTGATGATGGTTTCGGTTATCGTTTCCATCGCGACGTCACCAATGACCGGGGTGGCTTCATTGATACGGATGAGCGAAATATCGCTGACATTGATACCGGCGTTTTTTGCTGCCAGCGAAAGTGCCTCCTGAATACCAAACACATTACGTAATGTGCCTTTAATTCCGGTGGTTTCTGCCAGCGCGCTGCCGGTGATGCTCAGTGCGCCAGACTCATCGAGGGTAGCCAGAGCGACTTCCGTTGATGAGTTGCCTATGTCAATGCCAGCTATATATCGCATGATCCTGTCCCTGAGTTAGTCGTCGCCTTTGAGTTTTTTACGCTCAACGTACAGCGCTGCCGCTTCACGAACGAAAGCTGCACAGATCTTTGCCTGATAACGATTTTCGAGATCGTCAGCGATAGCCATCAGCTCGTCTTTCGTTGAGCGGTATGGGCGCAGCGCGTTGTAGATCTCAAGAATGCGATCGTCAGGTACAGCGGTTAGCTCAGCTGCACGCTCGAAGTTCATCGCCAGCCTGTCACGTCCGGCATCTTTGGCGATTTCTGCCTGAAGGCGCAGCGTTTCAGGGGTGATGCGCATGTCCTGCGCCGTCACTTTGTTGCTCAGAACATTTTCGAGCGTGAAGTCATCCAGAGTTTTGTTGGTTGCGGTTTTTACCCACTCAGGATGTTTATTCGCGAGAGGGTAATCCGTGACTTTCGCGGTATGTGCTGATGAACTCGCCGCGGCCGGCGTCGCGGGCTCGCCTTGCAGGCTGTTCATCCGGCTCAGCACATCCCGAACCATCGATTCAATTGCGTCGGTATTCATGGAGTTATCCTTTATCAAAGCGCCACGCGCAGTTCCTGCGGGTTTTTGCCCGTCACGACGTATTTGGTCTCTTTAATGTGCAGAATGGCCGATTTCGCCTGGTACTTAGGACGAGCCATCTGGTCATTCAGAGTAGGGACCGGTTGCGGAGATTCACGCTTGGCATAACGCGCGGCGTTTTTACCGATCTGACGATAGGTTTCCAGCGTCAGAAGTGGTGCCTGAGGGAACAGCTCCAGGTTAGAAAGCGGCGGTAACCCCTGCTGGTGGATTACCGTGGTGCCTTTTGACTGGATGCCGATAGAGATCCCGGAACCGCTCAGACGGTTACCTTCCACGGCGACAAATGCCACATCGGAGGATTTAAAGCAGCGGATAACGCGCGCTTTAATGCCTTCTTCTTCAATACCCGCAATCACTTCGCGCAAGATGTTCTTATGCGGAATCCCTACGATATTGACGGTTTGCGACAGTCCAAACGCGGGACCTACGGCAATAATCACTTCGTCCTGCTGCTGGCCTTGTTTGGCTTCGCCAATCTCGGTCAGAAAGCTGTCGCCCTGCGCCGCTGCAGCCTGTGGCGCGCTAGCCGCTGTCGATGCGCGGAATGATACGGGTTTGTCGCTGGTTTGCATTTCAGACAGTACGTCTTCAATTATCTGGCGCAGCAGCTTTTCATTGATTTCCATTTTTCACCCCTTAGCCAAGTTCGTTGGGATCAAGTGCGCCAGGGATGTTTTTGATCTCTTCCCAGCGTTCGCCTTGTAGGCGATAACCTGTTGCCGGACCGGCATAGTCATTGACGTCATTTACTGCGGATAGCACCTGTCCGTCGCCAACGATAATGGCGGAGGTATGCAGATAATCCCCGGTTAACTTGGCTTTCTGGATGTTGAGCATGTCCTGAGCGACATCGGTAAACCCGCCCTGAGCAAGGGCTTTCACCACTTCCAGACCGTTACGGTTTTTATTGATGATCTCTTGCGCAAACTTGATATCTTCAACGATGTTTCGCTCCGGCATATCTTTCGAACCGTGGGCGTAAGTCGCCGCTTCCACTTCTTCATCAGTGATTGGCGGTAATCCCATCCCGGCAAAGACGGCCTGCAGTGCACGTGCCGCTTTATTACGAATGGCGATAACGTCTTCTTCACGAACCGGACGCAGACCCCCATCTACCTTGAGGTCTCGCTGGAGGACGTTGTAGTCGTCAAAATCTTCGGCATCCTCGTTCGAACCCGCAAACATGTTGTCGTAGTTCGGTACAGCGGAATAACCGGAAGAGATGAAGTCAGTACCCGGCAGGAATTGCATCAGCAGGCGGGCAGTACGACGCATATCCGAGTGGGTAAAGGTTTGGTCGTTGCTGGAGGCACACTCCAGATCCAGGGAAGAACAGATCAGGTTTTCAGCTAACACCGCACGAATGCCTGACGGCACAGCGGAAGGCACGCCGATGCAGCTTACTGAGCCATTTTGTAAACCCTGTACGCCAGCGGCTTTGGTGATGTAAATACAGCGGGCTTCGAGGTAAAGCATCGATTTACCTTCGGCGTAGCCCATCTGAACTTCTGAGCCAGAACCGGAGGTAAAGCGCATTTTCAGACCGCGTGAGGCGTAGGAAGAGGCGAGGAAACCTTTCGACCATGGCGTGTCATCGCCGTCGGTAAAGACGGGTTCAGTACCATAAACAGAAATGGTTTCCGCGTAACAGGTGTGGCCTAACATACCGAGTTTAAGTTCGGTCGCTTCTTCCAGCGAGCACTGGGTTAATACGCCAGGGCGCCCAACCTGTGAGCCGACTAACAGCGCAATGGCGTTAAAGGGTGCATAACGCGCAACGGCAACCGTCGTTTCCTGTTCGTCAAATCCGCGCCAGGCGCCTTCAGCCGCATCAGCGGCAATCTGCACTGGATTATCTTTAACGTTAGTGACGTGCGCCTGCTGAGACGGTGTACGACGAGCACGCATTTTCTGCATGGCCATCATCATCTCAACGACGTTCATATGGGACACCACTTCGACAATTTTTGCCGGGGTCATTGCGGTGGTCAGCGGCACAATGTCTTTGCGCTTCACGTTAGGGTCGCAAAGCATATTGGCAAGTTTTACTGAGTCCATCGCCATGACTTCTTCAGCGCGCGCCAGGTTAATGCCATAGCGGGCAATGAAATGGTCAATTAAGTCAAATTCACTGGCGGATTTGCCGTCCAGTTCTGTGACTGTACCATTGACGATTTTAATCGACGGTTTAGGGTCGTTCGGGCTTTCCATCGCAATGAAGCCTTCTTCGATCCACTCCTTAACGAAGCCATCCTGATTCACAGGGCGCTTCGCCAGTGCTTCAAATCTTTTCGATCTCATGAATCAGCCTCACTGATATCAGATGTAGGACGGACGATCGTTTTTCGGTTCTGAGCCGAGGGTCCCGAGTACGGTTTTACCGATTTCGCGGGCGGAGATAACGGCCTGACGCACAGCGCCGGAATCGCCTGAAATGACCAGAATGGCTTCGTTACTGAAGCTGGTGCCATGGGCAGGGGAGCTGTAGGCCACAACTTCCACGTTGGCGGATTTCAGCGCAGTATCAGCCATCAGGACACCAACGGATGCCGGGGCGCCGACGATCACGCCACAGGCACGGCCAATCGGTGCACCAAAGGCTTTTTCCAGCGCGTAGCTGGCGCGTGCGGTGTATTGCATCTCGATGTGACCGGCTTCGTTGGCATAAACATCGCCAAAGGTGCGATCCAGTTCTTTCAGCGCAACCTCAATTCCGCGTTTCACGTCGGAAACATCGTTGCCGCCGAGAATAATCAGCGAACCGTGACCCGCGCCGCCTTTGGTATCACGTGGCAACTCAATACTGACGACTTCAGTATTGGTGGCTTTTACCGCTTCATCTGCGGCCATGATGTGCGGGCCTGCACCAGTACGCGCGCCAAGGATGCCAATGGAGCGATACCGTTTTTCAAGTTTCATTGCGTCCAGTAGGGCGCTGTCCACGTTGGCGATTACCAGACCGACGGTGTCGCCAATCGCAGTACCGACAAACTCCGTTAAACTGCAGCTTTTCTCTGCCATAGCCGTTTCTCGTGTTGGAGGATTATTTTCAGGGATAGCCTGCTGTTCCGGCGTTGCCACGCGAGCAATCACCTGCGCCATGATCTGATCAACCAGCTCATTGCTGCTCATTAGCTAATTCCCTTCGGTAAGATTTTTTCTACATCGGTGTGAGGGCGTGGGATGACGTGTACGGCTTTCACTTCTCCCACATTACGTGCTGCGGCGGCACCTGCATCTGTTGCTGCTTTGACTGCGCCAACATCGCCGCGGACAATGACTGTTACCAGCCCCGAACCAATTTTTTCGTAGCCGACCAGCATTACATTGGCTGACTTCACCATTGCATCTGCGGCCTCTATGGCTGCAGTCAAGCCTTTGGTTTCTACCATTCCTAACGCTTCTTGTTGCATAAAGACCTCGCCTGGGTTGTCCCGATGTTCATGACTATAAAAAGAAGCGAGGAAAAAGAATGGCTGACTTGAAATTGAGAGTGAAAAAATAATAGAGGTAAGGTGATATAAAATTGCTATTAATTATTTTAACTTGTTGTTTTTAATGGATATATTAAATCTTATTGATATGATTATTTAGTTATGTCAGTTCCACATTTACACTTTTTCTGGTGACATTATAAATATCATTTGCTATGCGAAAAAAATGAAATTGTGATGGTGGTTTGAAAACGGATTTCTGCTAATAGCAATATTTTATTGTTTTGAAAATGTCCGTGTAATACGCGAAATCCCGATTGTCTCTAATGTTTTAATAAAGTGCGTAGCAAGAATTTGCTATTGCGCCACGATTTTAAAGGGCAAGCTATCCGCAGAATGCCAACAATTTGCTGATACGGCCTTTTATAGTAAGCCTCGAAGTATTCTACTTGCCAGTAAGGAGTCCGCTGGTAAAGACACGAACTCTGCTTAGAAGGTGTCACAATGAACGATTCACTAAAAGCGCAATGCATTGCTGAGTTTTTGGGTACCGGGCTATTTTTGTTTTTTGGTATTGGCTGCCTGAGCGCTCTGAAAGTCGCAGGTGCCAGCCTGGGATTGTGGGAAATCTGCATCATTTGGGGTCTGGGGATCTCGCTTGCAGTCTACCTGACAGCCGGGATCTCTGGCGCGCATCTCAACCCTGCTATCACCATCGCACTGTGGCTGTTTGCCTGTTTTCCGGGGCGCAAAGTTTTACCTTACACTGTGGCGCAGGTCGCGGGGGCCTTTGGTGGCGCTTTGCTGGCTTATTTGCTCTACGGCAGTCTGTTTACCGAGTATGAGTCGGCCCACCAGATGGTGCGCGGCAGTCTGGAAAGCCTGCACCTTGCCAGTATTTTTAGTACTTATCCTGCGGCGGCGCTCAGCGTCTGGCAGGCAGCGTTGGTTGAAGTGGTGATTACCTCCATTCTTATGGGGATGATCATGGCGCTGACTGACGACGGTAACGGCGTTCCTAAAGGTCCGTTGGCACCATTGCTGATTGGTATTCTGGTTGCTGTTATCGGCGCATCCACCGGTCCGCTCACCGGATTTGCGATGAATCCGGCGCGTGATTTTGGTCCTAAATTGTTTGCCTGGATGGCCGGATGGGGAGATGTTGCGATGACCGGCGGGCGTGATATCCCTTATTTCATTGTACCGATTGTGGCCCCTATCATCGGCGCGTGCGCGGGTGCAGCAATTTATCGTTATTTGATTGGCAAAAATTTACCGTGTAATACGTGTAAGCTGGACGAAAATGAGAGCTAGCTTCACAGAAGAAGTTTATTTTTGAAAAGTAAAAACTGTTTTCGTGATCCGGTATCCTGAACTGCCCAAAAAGTCTCCCAAGAATGGGAGACTTTTGTTATGTTCAATTACGACTTTCATCAATGCTCAGGATGGCAGGGTGAAAATGAATGTGAATAATATGTTTTATTTATAACAATAAATTAACTGAGAGGTTTTATCATGATTTCTGCGAGTGCCCTGAACTCAGAACTCATTAATAAAATCGCACAGGATTTTGCGCAGGCCACCAGTCTGGCCGTTGTGGTTGTCAATATTCACGGTGATGAAATTTCTGAGCTTTTTAATTTCACCCCTTTTTGCCAGTTGATGCGCCAGCATCCTCAGCACAGTACCCGTTGTCGTATGAGCGATCGCTGTGGAGGGCTGGAAGCCTCTAAATCCGATCAACCCTGCATCTATCGCTGTCACGCCGGACTTACCGATTTCTCAATTCCGCTGGTCATTGCGGGGCACCTCGTAGGGTTTGTGCTTTGTGGCCAGGTACGCTTAAGTAACGATGTTGGTTTGGTTGATATTCTGAATGTAGATGACCGCTGGCAAGCCGATCCCGAACTGGTCAACGAGTTTCGTAATGTACCGGAAATGGACTATTCGCGAGTCATCGCCTCAGCGGATCTGCTGAAGCTCATCGTAGAAAATTGCCTTAAGAAACAACTAAATTTTGTGGTTATCAAAGATAACCCGCAGCAGTCAGAGCCGGTACGCGCTAACCGCAGCACCAATCCTCATGACAGCAAAATGAAAAAAGCACTGCGCTATATTGATGCGCATTTATCAGACGAATTGCGTCTGGAGGATGTCGCCTCTCATGTTTACCTTAGCCCTTACTATTTCAGCAAATTGTTCAAAAAATATCATGGTATCGGTTTTAACGCATGGGTAAACCAGCAGCGAATGGCCAGTGCAAAAGAGCTGCTTTGCCACAGTGACTGGAGCATAGCCAGCATTGCGCGTAATTTAGGATTTTCGCAAACCAGTTATTTTTGCAAAGTTTTTCGTCAAACGTATCAGGTCACGCCGCAGGCATTTCGCCAACAAATAAATGTCATTTCACGTGGCGAATCCGCTTAAATGGCAATATTTTGCTATTGCCGATTTTTGATATAGGGCGCTATGCCAGTCATTATAAAATGAAAAGTAGCGACAGCAGTCAATAAATTGTCATAGCGCAACAAAATATTAGTATTAGAGGGATAAACTGCACCAGTTTTTATTTTTGTGATGAGATACAGTGTCTCTGTGAATGACTTTCTTTATTCTTTGTTGGCACTTTCATTCAGAATGCGAGCATATGAATAAGTGGGTTTATGCCAGGTAATTGGTTGAATGAACCCGGCAAGATATTAAATTGAATTATTGTCATGAGGTCGTGAATTTACCTCATAACAGAGAGCTTAATTAATCAGGCTCTTGAACTGACAGGTTTGCCACATTTGTGGTAGGGAAGGGGGTGAGAATCCCCCGCAGCCCCCGCTGCTGTGATGCTGACGACCCCGTATTGACCACTGATCGCAAGATTGGGAAGGACGGGTGAGGATGACGCTAAGCCAGAAGACCTGCCTGTCAGTGACTACCAACAACTTCGGTGGGAAGTGGGTGGTTCAGATGCATACAGTCGAGAGACTGGGTATCTTTACACCCCTACCACCCTGAACAGGATCAGGGTATGGCGGCCAATTTTCACGCTTTTGTTCTTGCAGGTACCGGAAGCGGCTGTGGTAAAACCACGGTGACGCTGGGCTTGTTGAGCTTGTTGAAAAAACGCGGTTTACGCGTCCAGCCCTGCAAAGTAGGCCCCGATTACCTTGATACCGGCTGGCATACCGCGGTATGCGGCACTGCTTCCCGCAATCTTGATAGCTTCATGCTTCCCGTCCCCACCCTGAATGCTTTATTTCGCGAGCACATGCAACATGCGGATATCGCCGTTATTGAAGGCGTTATGGGGTTGTATGACGGATACGGCACCGACCCAAACTACTGCAGCACCGCCGCGATGGCCAAACAGTTAGGCTGTCCGGTTATCCTACTGGTTGATGGCAAAGCCGTTTCCACTTCGATCGCCGCGACGGTAATGGGGTTTCAGCATTTTGATCCAACCCTGAATATTGCCGGCGTTATTGTTAACCGGGTTAACAGCGAAACGCATTACCAGCTCCTGAAAGTGGCGATTGAGCGTTACTGCGCTGTACCCGTATTAGGCTACGTTCCCCGTATGGAAGGCGTTGCGCTTCCTGAGCGTCATCTGGGGTTAGTTACCGCGCGTGAGTCGGTTATCAACCAGCAGCCGTGGCAGGCGTTTGCCGCGACGCTGGAGCAAACCCTTGATATCGACGCGCTGCTGAGATTAAGCCAGTTAGACACGCTTCCTGCTGGTGAATGGCCAGCGCTGCCCGCCGCAGACGCCGGGGCAGGGCTAACGCTTGCTATCGCCGATGACGAAGCGTTCAACTTCTACTACCCGGACAACATTACGCTACTGGAGCGCACGGGGCTTAAGATTGTCCGTTTTAGCCCGTTGCACGACACCTGTTTACCCGACTGTCAGATGATCTGGCTGGGGGGTGGCTATCCTGAGTTACATGCTGCGGCGTTGGCCCGTAATATTGCAATGCTTAACCAACTGCGGGCGGCGCACCAGCAGGGTGTCGCGATTTATGCCGAGTGCGGGGGGCTGATGTATCTCGGCAGTTCGCTGGAAGACAGCCAGGGTGATACCTGGCTGATGGCGGATATCATTCCCGGTCACAGCAAAATGGGAAAACGTCTGACCCGATTTGGCTACTGCGAAGCGCAGGCCGCGCAGCAAACGTTGTTAGCTGCAGAAGGTGAAGTGCTGCGCGGACATGAATTCCACTACTCCGATTTTACCCCTGAAACCCCCGCGGTGATGAACTGTCGCAAAGTGCGCGATGGCAAAACGCTGCAAGCCTGGTCCGGCGGTTGGCAGGTGGGAAATACCTTTGCCAGCTATCTACACGTTCATTTTGCTCAACGTCCGCAGATGCTTAACCACTGGCTGGCAGCCGCGAGGAGCGCACTATGACCATCCTCGCGTGGTGTGTTGCCTGGCTGCTTGATTTTATCATCGGCGATCCGCAGAACTGGCCGCATCCGGTGCGCTGGATTGGCAATCTGATTTCTGCGGTGCAGCGAGTTGTTCGGCGTTACTGCCATAGCGACCGTGCGCTACGCATCGGTGGCGCGGTGATGTGGATTGTGGTAGTGGGGCTGACCTGGGCTGTGTCCTGGGGAGTACTGGCGCTGGCGCACTCTATTCATCCCTGGCTTGGTTGGGTGGTTGAGGTCTGGATGATCTTTACCGTGCTGGCCGGGCGCTGCCTGGCAAATGCCGCGCAGGATGTCGAGCGTCCGCTACGTGCCGGTAACCTTGCTGCAAGTCGGGAAAAGCTGTCATGGATTGTAGGACGTGATACCTCGCAATTACAGCCACAGCAGATCAATCGCGGTGTAGTGGAAACCGTGGCTGAGAACACCGTTGATGGCATCATCGCGCCGCTGTTCTTCTTGCTCCTCGGCGGTGCGCCTCTGGCGATGGCCTACAAAGCGGTAAACACCCTTGACTCCATGGTGGGCTACAAACATGAAAAATACCGCGCTATCGGTATGGTCAGCGCTCGTCTGGACGATATCGCAAATTATATTCCCGCGAGACTAAGTTGGCTGCTGCTGGGCGCAGCGGCATTTTTATGTCGCCAGGACGGCGCGCGTGCTTTGCAGATTGGCTGGCGCGATCGCTACAACCACAGCAGCCCAAACTGCGCGTGGTCAGAAGCGTCCGTTGCCGGGGCATTAGGAATTCGTCTGGGTGGTCCTAATGACTACTTTGGCGAGCGCGTTGAGAAACCGTGGATCGGTGATGCACAACGCGACATTTCGGTAGACGACATTTCCCATACGATTCGATTGATGTGGGTGGCATCGATGCTGGCACTGGCGCTGTTTATTGTGCTGCGGTGGCTGCTGGTCGGTGTAGCCTGAGGACAACACAATGCAATATATCCAGCAACCCCAGGCGATTGAGGCCAAAAGTTTCGACATTATTGGCGAGATCATCCGTGAAACCCGCCCGGACTATCAGTTTGCCAGCCCGTTACATGAAGCCATTATCAAGCGGGTCATTCACACGACAGCGGATTTCGACTGGCTGGACATTCTGTGGTTTTCCAGTGATGTGCTGGAGCAGTTCTGTGCGGCGCTTAGCCGTTCGAGCGTGATTTATACCGATACCACTATGGCCCTTTCCGGGATTAATAAAACGCTGCTGGCAAAATTCGGTGGCGAATGCCGCTGCTACATCAGCGACCCGCGGGTCGTGCGGACGGCAAAAGAGCAGGGCATTACCCGGTCAATGGCGGCCGTTGACATTGCGGTGAAGGAAGAGGGTGAAAAGCTGTTTGTTTTTGGCAACGCGCCGACAGCGCTGTTCCGCCTGCTTGAGCATGATGTGGCCGTCAGTGGTGTCGTTGGCGTACCGGTTGGGTTCGTCGGTGCAGAAGAGTCGAAAGATGCACTGACCCAAAGCAATCTACCCGCCATTGCTGCGTTAGGTCGTAAAGGGGGAAGTAACGTCGCCGCCGCGATCGTCAACGCCATGCTTTATCACATGCAGGGGGCGCGATGAGCGAGTCCTTCGATACGCCGGTGTGGCACAACGGTAAAGCGCTGCGTAAAGGATATACCACGGGATCGTGCGCGACGGCGGCGGCAAAAGTGGCGGCGCTGATGGTATTGCGCCAACACCTGATCCATCAGGTTTCTATCGTGACGCCATCAGGTGTGACGCTGTGTCTGAACGTAGATTCGCCGCATATCGAAGGACAGCAGGCGATAGCCGCCATCCGCAAAGACGGTGGCGATGATGTGGATGCCACCCACGGCATGCTGATTTTTGCCCGCGTGACGTTAAACGATAGCAAAGAGATAACCCTTCAGGGCGGGGAAGGCGTCGGCACGGTAACCCGCAAAGGGATCGGCCTGCCGGTGGGCAGTTCGGCGATTAATCGCACACCTCGCCAGACCATTGAGTCTGCGGTTCGTGAGGCGATTGGTCCGAATCGTGGGGCGCAAATTGAAATTTTCGCGCCGGAAGGCGAAGAGCGGGCACAAAAAACCTACAACTCCCGCCTTGGCATTCTGGGCGGCATTTCGATCATTGGTACGACTGGGATCGTCACGCCGATGTCAGAAGAAAGCTGGAAACGTTCACTGTCGCTGGAGCTGGAAATTAAGCGAGCGGCGGGGCTGGAGCGTGTCGTACTGGTACCAGGAAACCACGGCGAACGTTTTGTGCGTGAGCAGATGGGGATCGACACCCAGGTTGTGGTCACTATGAGCAATTTTGTCGGCTACATGATTGAAGAAGCCGTACGTCTGGGGTTCCGACAAATTGTGCTGGTGGGACACCCTGGTAAGCTCGTCAAAATTGCGGCGGGGATCTTTCATACCCACAGCCATATTGCCGATGCTCGCATGGAAACGCTGGTGGCCCACCTCGCGTTACTGGGTGCGCCGCTGGAACTGCTCACGCTGGTCAGCGACTGCGATACCACCGAGGCGGCGATGGAACACATAGAAGCATACGGTTTTCAGCACATTTACAACCATCTGGCTAAGCGCATCTGTATGCGCGTCCTGCAAACGTTGCGCTTTACCAAAAATCCCCCGACCTGTGACGCCATCATGTTCTCTTTTGATAATCAGGTGCTTGGAAGTAATCGCCCGGTCGCAGAGATTGCTGAGGAGATGCAATGTTAACCGTTGTAGGGATGGGGCCAGCCGGTTTGCATTTGATGACGCCTGCTGCGCGTGAAGCGGTCGCAACGGCTGATGTTCTGGTCGGTGGAAAGCGACATTTGCAGCAATTCCCGGATTTTACCGGTGAACAGTTTGTTCTCGGCGCCAATATTCTCGAACTTTTGAACTGGATTTGCGCGCACCAGGAACAACGCGTTGTGGTGCTGGCATCTGGCGATCCGCTGTTTTACGGCATCGGGACGCGCATGGTGGCGCATTTCGGTATTGAAAATGTGCGCATTATTCCCGGTATTAGCGCGGTGCAGTACCTGTGTGCGCAGTCCGGTATTGATATGAACGATATGTGGCTGACCAGTAGCCATGGTCGCAGCGTCTGTTTCGATGAACTGGCGCGACATAACAAGGTGGCGATGGTGACAGATGCGCAGTGCGGCCCGCGTGAAATTGCGCAGCAGCTCATTGCACGAGGCAAGGGACATCGCTGGATGGTGATTGGCGAAAACCTGGCAATGGAAAACGAACGGATCCATTTCCTGCCTGTGAACGAAGTTAACGCCGACTATGACATGAATGCAGTGGTGATCCTTGATGAAAGATGAGCTGTTTTTACGTGGAGAGAAAGTGCCGATGACCAAAGAAGCGGTACGTGCACTTGCCCTCTCAAAACTTGAATTACACCGCGCCAGTCACCTGATTGATATTGGCGCGGGAACCGGCAGCGTGTCGATAGAAGCCGCGCTGCAATACCCTGGATTGCGCGTGACGGCAATCGAGCGTAACCCGGCGGCGCTCAGGTTATTGGATGAAAACCGCCAGCATTTTGCCTGTGCAAACATCGACATTTTTCCCGGTGTTGCGCCGATGACCATCGCTGAAAAAGCTGATGCTATTTTCATGGGCGGCAGCGGCGGCCATTTGACTGAACTGATTGACTGGTCAATGCGTCAATTGCATCCCGCAGGGCGGCTGGTGATGACATTCATCCTCCAGGAAAACCTCAACACCGCGCTGGCACATCTGGACCATCTTGGCGTACCGGGAGTGGATTGCCTGCAGCTACAGGTTTCCTCGCTTACCACGCTTGGCAGTGGTCACTATTTCAAACCGAATAACCCCGTATTTGTTATCGCCTGTCAGAAGGAAGGAAACCATGTCTGAGATTTTTGATCCCCGTAGCGTGTGGTTTGTTGGCGCAGGTCCTGGCGATCGCGAGCTGATTACCCTCAAAGGTTACCGGTTGCTACAGCAGGCGCAGGTTGTTATCTACGCCGGATCGCTGATTAACACCGAACTGCTGGAATATTGTCCTGCTGGTGCTGAATGCCACGACAGCGCTGAACTGCATCTGGAGCAGATCCTTGATCTGATGGAAGCCGGAGTGAAAGCGGGTAAGACCGTGGTGCGTCTGCAAACCGGCGATGTTTCGCTGTACGGTTCCGTGCGCGAGCAGGGCGAGGAACTGACCAAACGCGGGATTGACTGGCAGGTGGTGCCCGGTGTCAGCGCATTCCTTGGTGCGGCGGCGGAGTTGGGCGTTGAGTATACCGTGCCTGAGGTCTCACAGAGCCTGATCATTACCCGCCTGGAAGGACGCACGCCGGTGCCGGAGCGCGAACAGCTGGAGTCATTTGCCAGTCACCAGACATCTATGGCGATTTATCTGTCCGTTCAGCGTATTCATCGTGTGGCCGAGCGTTTGATTGAAGGCGGTTATCCGGCGACCACGCCCGTGGCGGTGATCTACAAGGCAACCTGGCCGGAAAGCCAGACCGTGCGCGGTACCCTGGCGGATATTGGCGACAAGGTTCGTGATGCGGGCATCCGTAAAACGGCCCTTATTCTGGTCGGTAATTTCCTGGGCTCGGAGTATCACTACTCCAAACTCTATGCGGCGGACTTTAGCCATGAATACCGTAAAGCCTGAGTCAATTGCGCTTTTTTGCCTGACCCCGGGAGGCGTTACGCTGGCAAAACGTCTGGCGGCCATGCTGCCGGTCACCTGTTTTACCAGTGAAAAGCTGCTGGAGGAGGGATTCATTCCTTTCGAAAACGGCTTTGCGAATACCGCCCGCGAAGCGTTTGCGAATTACTCGGCGCTGATTTTTATCGGTGCGACCGGCATTGCGGTGCGCGTGCTGGCCCCGCTGGTCAACGACAAATTTTGCGATCCGGCGGTGGTGGTCATTGATGAACGCGCCCAGCATGTCATTAGCCTGCTCTCCGGTCACGCGGGCGGTGCCAATGCGCTGGCGCGGTATCTGGCGGGCATGTTGGGCGCCGATCCGGTGATCACCACGGCGACGGATGTCAACGATATGGCGGCACTGGATACGCTGGCATTTCAACTGAATGCCCGGATGAGTGATTTCCGTTCGGCGGTGAAGATCGTTAATCAGATGCTGGTCAGTAATAGGCGGGTGGGGCTGTGGTGGGATGATGAACTGACGCAGGATGTCAGTCATTGCGACCGGCGCGGATTTATCACGGTAACCGATCTCAATCAGCTTCCTGAACTGGATGCGCTGGTGTGTATCACCTTACGCACCAACTTACCCGATCTGCCTGTTCCGCACTGGAAGCTGGTGCCGCAGCGTGTTGTGGCCGGAATTGGTTGTCGTCGTGACACGCCGTTCCCGTTGCTGGCCGCGCTGCTTGCCAGGCAACTCGAGGCCCAGCAGCTCGATCCGCTGGCGCTTAAAGCGATTGGCAGTATCACGCTGAAAAAAGATGAACAGGGACTTATCCAACTGGCATCGTGCTGTCGCGTTCCTTTCGAAACCTTTACTGCTGACGCGCTGCGTGAGCATGAACACCGCTTCCCGGCCTCATCGTTTGTTCGCAAAACGGTGGGTACAGGAAGCGTTTCCGGTCCTGCAGCCTGGCTGCTGAGCCACGGAAAACTGTTAGGCGAGACCCTGCGAGAACAGGGCGTCACTATCACTTTGGGAGTTTCACACTGATGTTAAGCGTAATTGGAATTGGCCCTGGCTCGCAGGCAATGATGACCATGGAAGCCGTTGAAGCATTGCAGGCAGCGGAAATCATCGTTGGCTATAAAACCTACACCCACCTGGTAAAAGCGTTCACTGGCGACAAGCAGGTGATCAAAACCGGGATGTGCAAAGAGATTGAACGCTGCCAAGCGGCGATCGAACTGGCGCAGGCGGGTCACAACGTGGCGCTGATCAGCAGCGGTGATGCAGGGATTTACGGTATGGCCGGGCTGGTGCTTGAGCTGGTCAGCAAGCAAAAGCTGGACGTTGAGGTCAGGCTGATCCCAGGAATGACGGCAAGCATTGCCGCCGCCTCTTTGCTGGGTGCGCCGTTGATGCACGACTTCTGCCACATCAGCTTGAGCGATCTGTTAACACCGTGGCCAGTTATCGAAAAACGCATAGTGGCTGCCGGCGAAGCAGACTTTGTAATCTGTTTCTACAACCCGCGCAGTCGGGGTCGCGAAGGACATCTGGCGCGCGCATTTGAGCTGCTTTCTGCCAGCAAGAGCGCGCAAACGCCGGTGGGTATTGTGAAGTCAGCCGGACGTAAAAAACAGGAAAAATGGTTGACCACCCTGGGTGAAATGGACTTTGAACCGGTTGATATGACCAGCCTTGTGATCGTTGGCAACAAAACAACCTATGTTCAGGACGGCCTGATGATCACGCCACGAGGTTATGTGCTGTGAATTACGGTGATGTGTTGGTCATGGGCGGTACCAGCGATGCGCGCATGCTGTGCCAGCAACTGGACGCAGCCAATGTGGCCTACACCCTGTCAGTTGCGACCCCAACGGGGAAGCAACTGGCGGGAGATATCAAAGGTCAGGTGCGCTGCGGGCGTCTGGAGCGCGAACAAATGATTGCCTGGCTACAGGAGAATCGGACGCGCTGGGTGATAGACGCCTCGCATCCGTATGCCGAGGGGGTGAGCCGCAACATCATGAACGCCTGCGAAGCGGCGGGGGTACTGCTGAGCCGCTATCAACGCCCTGAGCAGTTGAGCGGTTTAACCCACCCGCAGCTTTATACCGTACAGAGTATTCAGCAAGCCTGCGAGGTTGCGCGCCGTTTCGGTGACCGCGTGCTGCTGACGACCGGCAGTAAAGATCTGGCTATCTGGCGCGAAGGGTTGCCTGAAAAAACGCTGCTGGCGCGCGTCCTGCCTGTACCCGAGGTTATTCAGCAATGCGCGGACCTGGGATTTGGCGTCGGTGAGATTTTTGCATTGTGCGGGCCGTTTAGCGCCGAGTTCAACGCTGCGTTTTATCGCCAGTGTCAGGCTGATGTGGTGATCACTAAGGCATCCGGTGCGGAAGGTGGTTATCAGGAAAAAGTTCAACCCTGTCTGGATGCTGGTATCCCCTGCATCGTGATTACACGTCCGGCACCGTTGGTGACGGGAGAAGAGTTACTGGAAAGTCAGGCCGCCTTTGGGGCGCGTTTAACGCGCTGGCTGGCCGCTGCTTAAGGAGTTAGAGATGAAAAAGGCGCTTCTGGTGGTCAGCTTTGGCACCAGCTATCACGACACCTGTGAGAAAAATATTGTGGCTTGCGAGAGCGATCTCGCAGCCAGTTGCCCTGACCGCGACCTGTTTCGGGCGTTTACCTCCGGGATGATTATCCGCAAGCTCAAGCAGCGCGACGGCATTGAGATCGACACGCCGCTGCAGGCGCTGCAAAAGCTGGCGGAGCAGGGGTATCAGGACGTGGCTATTCAGTCGTTGCACATTATCAACGGTGATGAATACGAAAAAATTGTCCGCGAAGTGCAAAGCATGCGCCCGCTTTTTTCTCGCCTGACGCTGGGTGTTCCGCTGCTGAGCAGCCATGACGATTACGCCCAGCTGATGCTGGCGCTGCAACAGCAAATGCCGGTGCTTGGCGAAAATGAAAAAGTGGTGTTTATGGGACACGGTGCCAGCCATCATGCCTTTGCCGCCTATGCCTGCCTCGACCATATGATGACGGCACAGCGCTACCCGGCGCGGGTTGGGGCGGTGGAAAGCTACCCGGAAGTCGATGTGCTGATTGAAAGTTTGTCTCAGGAAGGGGTGACGGCGGTGCATCTGATGCCGCTGATGTTAGTTGCTGGCGATCATGCCATCAATGATATGGCCTCTGACGAAGAGGATTCCTGGAAAACATTGTTCAATGCGGCCGGGATACCGGCTACGCCGTGGCTCAGTGGTCTGGGTGAGAATCCGGCGGTTCGCGCTATGTTCGTGGCGCATTTACAACAGGCGCTTAATGTGGCGCTGGAGGAAGCAGCATGAGCGGAAAACTGTACGCATTAAGCACCGGGCCAGGCGCTTCCGATCTTATCACCGTGCGGGCCGCACGCACGCTGGGTACGCTGGATATTCTCTATGCGCCCGCCGGGCGTAAAGGTGGCGACAGTCTGGCGCTGTCGATCGTACGTGAATATATCGGTGAGCAGACCGAAGTTCGTTGCTGCCATTTTCCTATGAGTGCTGACAGCGCTGAAAAAGAGGCGGTATGGGATGACGTTGCGGCCGCGCTGGTTCAGGAAGTCGAAGCGGGTAAGCAGGTGGGCTTTATTACTCTCGGCGACGCCATGCTGTTCAGCACCTGGGTTTTTTTACTCCAGCGTATTGGCTGTCCTGACTGGTTAGAAATCGTCCCGGGCGTGACCTCTTTTGCTGCGATTGCAGCGCGCTCAAAAACGCCGCTCGCCATGGAGCAACAGTCACTGGCCGTGGTCTCCTGTACCGCGCCGGAAGCGGAAATCCAGCAGGCGTTAAAGCAGCATGACAGTCTGGTGCTGATGAAGGTATACGGTCGTTTTGCGCGCATCAAAGCGCTGCTGCAACAAGAGGGTTTGTTGGGCTGTGCATTGATGATGTCTGAAGCCACGCTGCCGGGTGAACAGTGCTGGCGTCATCTCGATGAGGTGAGCGACGATCAGCCGCTGCCTTATTTCTCGACCATTCTGGTCAATAAACAGTGGGAGTATGCACAATGAAGCTTGAACAACAGCTAAAACAGCTGTCTTTCAGCGGGTTGGCTGCGGCGCTATTACTGATGGTTGTTCCTGAACAAGCGTTCGCCATGCACATAATGGAAGGTTTCTTGCCGCCGATGTGGGCGCTGGCCTGGTGGCTGCTGTTTTTACCGTGCCTGTGGTACGGGCTGGTGCGGCTGCGCCAAATCGTGCAGGAAGATAGTCACCAAAAAGTATTACTGGCTCTGTGCGGCGCGTTTATTTTTGTGCTGTCGGCGCTGAAAATTCCTTCTGTTACCGGAAGTTGTTCGCACCCTACCGGGGTAGGCCTGGCGGTTATCCTGTTTGGACCGGGCGTGGTGGCAATCCTTGGGGCAATCGTCCTGCTGTTCCAGGCGCTGTTGCTGGCGCACGGTGGTTTGACAACGCTTGGCGCTAACGGCATGTCGATGGCGGTGATTGGCCCGGTGGTGGGTTACATGGTGTGGAAAATGGCCTGCCGTGCGGGATTGCGTCGTGATGTTTGCGTCTTCCTGTGCGCGATGCTGGCGGATCTCGTCACCTATTTCGTGACCTCGGTGCAACTGGGCGTGGCGTTCCCGGACCCATCCGCCGGTGCTACGGGGTCAATCATCAAGTTCATGGGGATTTTCTGCCTGACGCAGATCCCAATTGCGATAGCGGAAGGTCTGCTCACCGTAATGATTTATGACCAGTTAACCAAACGGCAGTTGATTACCGCTCAAGGACATTAACGATGAAAAAGACGCTGATTTTGTTAGGGATGGTAGTGGCGCTGGTGATCCTGCCGTTCTTTATCAACCATGGTGGAGAGTACGGTGGCTCAGACGGTGAGGCGGAGAGTCAGATTCAGGCAATTGCCCCACATTATGAGCCGTGGTTCCAGCCCTTGTATGAACCGGCAAGCGGTGAGATTGAAAGCCTGCTGTTTACGCTCCAGGGATCGCTGGGCGCAGCCGTGATTTTCTACATTCTGGGTTACACCAAGGGCAGGCAACGTCGTGATGACCGGGCTTGACAGGCTTAGCTATCAAAGCCGCTGGTTTCATGTCTCACCCGTGCGGAAATTTCTGCTCTGGCTGATGATGATGATTCTGGCGTTTACTCTGCCCCCGTTGGGGCAGGGTATTGAGCTGTTACTGATTGCCGCGCTGAGCTGCTGGCTGCTGCGCATTTCCTTCTGGCGCTGGTGTCGCTGGATGGCATTACCGTTTGGTTTTCTGACGGTCGGCGTCGTGACCATTCTGTTTAGTTTTAGCCGCGATCCGCAGACGCTGCTGGCCAGCATCCCCGTTGGAAGCTATTGGTTAGGCGTTAGCGCGCCAGGGCTTGTCACCGCCAATGAAACCTTCTGGCGCAGCCTGGCTGCGCTGGCGGCAACGTTCTGGCTGGTACTGAATCTGCCGTTTCCGCAATTGATTATCTTACTCAAACGCGCGCACGTTCCTCGCCTGCTCACTGAGCAGATCCTGCTAACCTGGCGCTTTATTTTTATCCTGTTAGACGAGGCGCTGGCTATTCATCGCGCACAAACGCTACGTTTTGGTTATCGTAGCTTGCCGTTGGGCTATCGCTCGCTGGCGATGCTGGTGGGATTGCTGTTTACCCGCGTGTTGATCCGCTACCAGCAAATGACCACCACACTGGATATCAAACTGTATCAGGGTGATTTTCACCTGTAAGGAAAAGTATGCTTGCCACTTCAGCGCTTTGGTTTCGCTATCAGGATGACCCGATCCTCAAAGGGCTAACGCTGGACTTTTCAACGCATGCCGTCACCGGGCTGGTAGGTGCTAATGGCTGCGGGAAATCCACGCTGTTTATGAACCTGAGTGGTTTACTGCGCCCGCAGGAAGGCGCGGTGATGTGGCAAGGCAAACCGCTGGATTACAGCAAGCGCGGCCTGCTGGCGCTGCGTCAGCAGGTGGCAACCGTATTTCAGGATCCCGATCAGCAAATTTTTTATACCGATATCGACAGCGATATTGCCTTCAGCCTGCGCAACCTTGGGGTGGATGAAGCTGAAATCTCCCGCCGGGTGGATGATGCGCTCACGCTGGTCGATGCCCAGCATTTTCGCCATCAGCCTATTCAGTGTTTAAGCCACGGGCAAAAAAAACGTGTGGCGATTGCCGGGGCGTTGGTGTTGCAGGCGCAGTATTTGCTACTGGATGAGCCTACTGCGGGCCTTGACCCATCAGGTCGCACGCAGATGATTGAGATAATCAAACGCATCGTAGCGCAAGGAAACCACGTGGTTATCTCCAGCCATGATATCGATCTTATCTATGAAGTCAGCGATGCAGTGTACGTTTTACGCCGGGGTGAAGTGCTAACACACGGCTCGCCGGGTGATGTGTTTGCCCGGACGGATCTTATTGAACAAGCGGGATTAACTCAGCCCTGGCTGGTGAAGCTGCATACCGAGCTGGGCTTCCCGCTGTGTAAAACAGAGGCTGAATTTTTTAGCTGTATGCGAGAGAACGCACTGAAGGAGGCGTCATGACGCAGGCAATAATGTTGCAGGGAACGGCATCTGATGTAGGTAAAAGCGTGTTGGTCGCCGGTCTGTGTCGAATTTTTTATCAGGATGGACTGCGTACCGCACCGTTCAAATCGCAGAACATGGCGCTGAACTCTGGCATTACGCCAGAGGGCAAAGAGATGGGGCGCGCGCAAATTTTTCAGGCTGAGGCCGCCGGTATTACGCCAGATGTGCGTATGAATCCGGTGCTGCTTAAGCCGACCAGCGATCGTAAAGCGCAGGTTGTGCTGATGGGCAAAGTGGCAACCGATATGGATGCGGTGAGCTACCACGAGTACAAACCGAAACTACGGGATCAAATCCTGTCTGTTTATAACAGTCTGGCGCAGGAGTTCGATGTGCTGGTACTGGAAGGGGCGGGAAGCCCGGCTGAGATTAACCTGCGCGATCGCGATATCGTCAATATGGGGATGGCAGAAATGGCACAGTGCCCTGTCGTTCTGGTGGCGGATATCGACCGCGGCGGGGTGTTTGCCTCCATTTACGGCACGCTGGCGCTACTGCACGACCATGAACGCGCCAGGGTAAAAGGGGTGATCATCAATAAGTTTCGCGGTGATGTGGCGTTGCTGTATTCCGGGATTGAGCAAATTGAAGCGCTGACCGGCGTTCCGGTCCTGGGCGTCATGCCATGGCTGGACGTTGATCTGGAAGATGAAGATGGCGTTGCGCTGCAAAAGGGCAAATATTTGCGCACAGACAAACGCGACATCGATATCGCCGTTGTTCAGATACCACACATTTCTAACTTTACTGATTTCAATGCGCTTGCCGCACAGCCGGATGTGCGCGTGCGCTATGTTCGCCAGCCTGAAGAGTTGGCGGGGGCCGATCTGGTGATTCTGCCCGGCAGCAAAAACACCCTGGGCGATCTGGTGTGGCTGCGTGAAAGCGGGATGGCGCATGGCGTGGTGCAATTACATCGTAATAACGTACCCGTAGTGGGGATTTGCGGTGGCTATCAAATGCTCGGCGAAACCATCATTGATGAAGTTGAGTCAGGACTCGGTACGTTGCCGGGTCTGGGCTTGCTCAATACCGTAACGCATTTTGCCCAGCACAAAACCACGACCCTGGTTGAGGGACAAATGTCCTCCTCGCTGCCGGACTGGCTGGCGGGTACCGCGGGATTATCCGTTCGCGGTTATGAAATTCATATGGGCGAAACGGCATTAACCGAGGAATGCCGGTCGGTGATGACGCTGCGTAAAGACGGCGGTAACGTGGCTGATGGCGCGGTCACTGCCGATGGCCTGGCGTTCGGCACCTATCTTCACGGTCTGTTCGACAGCGATGAATTTACCCGTGCGCTGGTTAATGGCTTGCGAGAACGTAAAGGGTTAGCGCCGCTGGATTCCACCTTCCATTACGCGCAATATAAATCGCAGCAGTTTGATCTGCTGGCGGATGCGATGCGGCAACACATCGATATTGAGAAAATTTATACCATCATGCAGCAACACCGGGAGCCAGTATGATGATTCTGGTGACTGGCGGCGCGCGAAGCGGCAAGAGTCGGCATGCGGAAGCGCTGATCGCAGATTCTCCAAACGTTTTGTATATCGCGACTTCGCAGATTTTTGATGAGGAGATGGCTGCGCGAATTCAGCATCATCGTGACGGACGTCCTGCGCACTGGCGGACAGCCGAACGCTGGCAACATCTCGATGAACTGATTACGGCAGCAAACGATCCACAAGAAGCCATTCTGCTGGAGTGTATCACCACGATGGTGACTAACCTGCTGTTTGCGCTGGGCGGTGACAGCGACCCGGATAGCTGGGATTACGCGGCGATGGAGCAATCTATTGAGGATGAAATTCGTTCGCTGATTGCGGCCTGTCAGCGTTGTCCGGCGAAGGTTGTGCTGGTCACTAACGAAGTCGGAATGGGGATTGTTCCGGAGAACCGTCTGGCACGGCATTTTCGCGATATTGCAGGACGCGTGAACCAGCGACTGGCGGCGGCGGCTGATGAGGTCTGGCTGGTGGTATCAGGAATTGGAGTCAAAATTAAATGAGTAAGTTGTTCTGGGCAATGCTCTCTTTTATTAGTCGCTTGCCCGTTCCTGCTCGCTGGTCGCAAGGACTGGATTTCGAGCACTATTCGCGTGGCATTGTGATGTTCCCGCTAATTGGCGTGGTGCTGGGAGGGCTGACGGGGCTGGTCTTTATGGCGCTGCAGCCCTGGTGTGGGGTGCCGTTGGCGGCCCTGTTTGCAGTCCTCACGCTGGCGTTATTGACCGGGGGATTTCATCTCGACGGTCTGGCGGATACCTGTGACGGTATTTTTTCGGCGCGTCGACGCGAGCGGATGCTGGAAATCATGCGTGACAGCCGCCTGGGGACCCACGGTGGACTGGCGTTAATTTTCGTGTTGCTGGCAAAAGTGCTGGTGGTGAGCGAACTGGCTTTGCGGGGCACGCCGATGCTGGCGGCGCTTGCAGCCGCTTGTGTCGCCGGGCGGGGTACCGCTGTTTTGCTGATGTATCGACATCGCTACGCCCGCGAAGAAGGGCTGGGCAACGTCTTTATCGGTAAAGTCACCGGGCGTCAAACCTGCGTCACGTTGGGATTCGCGGCGATCCTGGCTGCCGTGCTTCTTCCTGGCATGCGCGGCGTGGCGGCGCTGGTTATCACGATAGTGGCGATTTTTATTCTTGGGCAGTTATTAAAACGCACGTTGGGTGGGCAGACCGGCGATACGCTGGGCGCGGCCATTGAACTTGGCGAGTTGATTTTCCTGCTGGCTCTGCTCTGAGTCAGCCAACATACTGGAACCCTTATGCAGACTTTAACCTCTTTACTCCAC
Source organism: Citrobacter sp. RHBSTW-00986 (assembly GCF_013783065.1). NCBI lineage: Bacteria > Pseudomonadati > Pseudomonadota > Gammaproteobacteria > Enterobacterales > Enterobacteriaceae > Citrobacter > Citrobacter sp. RHBSTW-00986. The sequence goes on from NZ_CP056200.1 coordinate 1,963,776, forward strand.
GCAATCCCTTCACCTGATAGTGCTGCGATGCTGCGTGCACAGCAGCATGTCGATGGCTTGCTTAAACCGCCAGGAAGTCTTGGTCGACTCGAGTCGCTCGCCGTGCAACTGGCCGGAATGCCGGGTCTGAAGGGCGTACCGCATGTGAATGGCAAAGCGATGCTGGTGATGTGCGCCGATCACGGTGTATGGGATGAAGGGGTTGCTGTTTCGCCTAAAATCGTCACGGCTATTCAGGCTGCTAATATGACGCGTGGGACGACAGGCGTTTGTGTGCTTGCCGCTCAGGCGGGGGCAAAGGTACATGTGATTGATGTCGGCATCGATGCTGAGCTTATCCCTGGCGTGGTGAATATGCGCGTGGCGCGCGGCTGCGGCAATATTGCACAAGGCCCGGCGATGAGTCGTTCGCAGGCCGAGGAGCTGCTGCTGGAGGTTATCCGCTATACCCATGAGCTGGCCAAAGATGGCGTAACGCTGTTTGGCGTCGGTGAACTTGGTATGGCAAATACGACACCAGCGGCGGCAATCGTCAGCGTGCTGACCGGCAGCGATGCCGAGGATGTGGTGGGTATCGGCGCTAACCTGCCGCTTTCAAGAGTAGGAAATAAAGTCGATGTTGTGCGGCGATCAATTGCCGTCAATCAACCGGATCGTAATGACGGTATCGATGTGCTGGCTAAGGTAGGCGGGTTTGATCTGGTCGGCATGGCGGGGGTGATGTTGGGGGCTGCCTCCTGCGGCCTGCCGGTCGTGCTGGACGGTTTTCTCTCTTATTCCGCCGCGCTGGCGGCCTGCCAGATTGCGCCGCAGATTAAACCTTACCTGATCCCGTCACATTTCTCCGCCGAGAAGGGGGCTCGCACCGCGCTGGCGCATCTTGAACTGGAGCCGTATCTCAATATGGGGATGCGTTTGGGCGAAGGCAGCGGGGCCGCGCTGGCGATGCCGATTGTTGAAGCCGCCTGTGCAATGTACAACAACATGGGGCAGCTTGCCGCCAGCAACATTGTGCTTCCGGATGGTAAGGAAGCATAGTTACGTGAGTTCCTGATCCCGCCTTATGGCGGTTTTTTTTATGCGGATTTTAGTCGTAACCCACTAAAACAGATAATAAAAGCTATAATTAACGGATATCTGCTGCGGCGAAGGAAAGGAAAAAGATGCGTCGTGTAAAACTGCTTTGTTCACTCATTATGCTGCTCGTGAGTCAGAGCGCGCAGGCGGTGAGTTATCCGCTCCCGCCTGAAGGCAGTCGCCTGGTGGGGAGCCCTTTGACCATTACGGTACCTTCAGGAAACACTCAGCCGTTGGAAGCTTTTGCCGCGCAGTACGGACAGGGGTTGAGCAATATGCTGGAGGCCAATCCCGGCGTGGATGTTTTTCTGCCTAAGTCTGGCTCTACGCTGGTTGTGCCACAGCAACTGATATTACCGGATACTGTACGCGAGGGGATCGTAATCAACGTCGCAGAAATGCGCCTTTACTATTATCCCGCTGGCAGCAATACGGTTGAGGTTTTACCCATTGGCATTGGCCAGGCGGGTAGAGAAACGCCGCGTAACTGGGTGACGGCGGTAGAACGTAAGCAGGAAGCACCAAGCTGGACGCCTACGCCGAATACCCGGCGCGAATACGCAGCACGTGGGGAAAGCCTGCCGGCGTTTGTTCCTGCCGGGCCAGATAACCCGATGGGACTGTATGCGATTTATATCGGCAGGCTTTATGCCATTCATGGCACAAATGCGAATTTCGGTATTGGTCTGCGGGTAAGTCAGGGGTGTATCCGTTTACGTAATGACGACATTAAATATCTGTTTGATACCGTACCGGTAGGGACGCGTGTGCAACTGATAGACCGACCGGTGAAATACAGCGTAGAGCCTGACGGTAGTCGCTGGGTGGAAGTGCATGAACCACTGTCACGAAACCGGTCGGAATACGAGTCTGACAGAAAAGTTCCCTTGCCAGTCACCCCCGCGCTGCGCACCTTCATCAGCGGGAATGACGTGGATGTGAGTCGCGGAAATCAGGCACTGGAAAGACGCTCCGGCATGCCGGTGAATATCAGTCTGATTCAGACCCATTACTAATTTTCAAGGCGACCCTGTGACCTTTAGCATGGGTGGGCCGCTTTTTTAATTTGATACTGCCCCATTTTTACCACGCCAATATGGTCTGCCATTAGCTGCGCCTCGTGTTCGCTGTGTGTAACCAGCAGTGCCGTTTGCCCGGCGGCACGCAAAATATCCCGCACCTCGTTGCCAAGACGCTCACGCGTGCGCTTATCAAGGCTGGAGAAAGGCTCATCGAGCAGCAGGATTTCCGGATGCGGCGCCAGCGCGCGCGCAAGAGCGATACGCTGCTGTTGACCGCCGGACAGTTCATGCGGATAACGGCCGGCATGACTGTGCAACTCAACCATTTTTAACAGCTCCGCCACCCGGACCTGCTGCTGCTCACGCGGCATACGTCGTAACCCAAAGGCCACGTTTTGTTGCGCGGTCAGGTGAGGGAATAACGCATATTCCTGAAAGACCATGCCGACATGCCGTTTTTCCGGCGGCAGATGAACACCGGAACCGGCAACGCGGCGCTGCGACACATAGATCTCTCCGCTTCGCAGCCGTTCAAATCCGGCAACTGCGCGTAACACGGTGGTTTTTCCGCAACCTGAAGCGCCCAGTAGACAGGCGATCTCTCCTTTACGTACCGACATTGAAAACCCGCTCAGCACCGATTGCTGACTGTTGCCGTAGGCAACATGCACATCCTGGAGTCGTAATGCAATTTCTGACATTGTTACTCTCTTAACCACGGCGAGTCATCTGGTGACGCACCAACAAAATAACCGGTAGCGTGCCAGCTAAAACAATCATTAGCGCGGCGATAGCACCTTCTTCATAGGTTCCACGGGCGGCTTCTGCATACAGCAACGTTGCCAGCGTTTCGAAGTTTACCGGGCGCAACAGCAACGTTGTTGACAGTTCTTTCATGGCATCGGCAAAAACCAGCAGGGCGCTACTCACTAACGCCGGGCGCAGCAATGGGAAATGAACCCGTGCAAATGTGCCCGCACCATTCTCACCCAACAGACGAGAAGCCTGCTCCAGCGAAGGAGGAATGCGGCCCAGGCCGGAATCCAGTGCGCCGATAGCAATCGCCTGGAAACGCATGGCACAACAAATTACCAGCAGGATCCCCGCAGACATCAGCGGCAGGCCGCGAACATCCAGTAAATCTGCCAGCCAGCGGTCGACTGCCATGGCGGGGGTTAAAAAACCAATCGCCAGAATTGTACCGGGAACCGCGTAGCCTAAAGAAGCCAGACGCATTACACCACGGCGAAATCCTGGCATCGCGTTGTCTGCGGCGCTATGCCGCGCGCTCCAGGCCACCAACATACTGACGCAAACCACCACCAACGTGGTTCCCGCGGCCAGTGATAACGTATTTTGTAATGCAGACAGTAACGAGGAGGATATAGGGCTCTCGTCACCTATACGTTTGGCGCTTTCCCAGATTAAAAACAACACCGGGGCCAGAAAGCCCAGCACAACCGGCAGCGAAATAACGACACCGAGTAGCCAGCCACGCCAGCCTTGCACGCGGGTGGGTTGAATTTCCCGCAGGCTACGGCTGCTGAATCCCTGTTTTCTGCGGCCATAAAATTCCAGCGTCAGAATAAAGAATATAAACATCAGCATCATGCAGGCGATTTGCGCTGCGGCAGATAAATCAGAGCGAGAGATCCACGTGGTGTATACGGTAACGGTTAACGTTTGTACCCCGAGAAATTCCGACGCGCCAATATCGTTAAGCGTCTCCAGCAGCGCCAGACTGATCCCGACGGCCAGTGCCGGGCGTGCCATGGGGAGTGCAACACGAAAAAAGGTCCCGGTTGCGCTGCAACCCAGCGTACGTGCAGCTTCCAACAGATGGGCCGGCTGGCTGATAAACATGGCGCGGGTTGTCAGGTACACGTAAGGATAAAGTACTAATCCGAGCAGGATTATTGCGCCGGAAAGGGAACGTAAATCGGGCAGGCGGAACTGTCGCGGGCTGTCAAAGCCCAGTATGAAACGGATAAAGGTTTGCAGGGGGCCAATCGGATGCAGCAGATCGAGCCATGCAAAGGCAACGATGTAGGTAGGCATTGCCAGCGGCAACAGCAGCGCCCAACTGAGAATTTTTCGCCCAGGGAAATCCCATGCCGTTACCGCCCATGCGCTGCCTACGCCAATAACGCCAACCATTATCGCGACACCCGCTAGCAACAGCACGGTGTTTTTTAGCGCTGAAGGCAGTACATATGTCATAAGATTATCCCAGTGGGATAAATCAGCCTGGGTGGCCTGCCAGATCAGCGCAACGATGGGGGTCAGGACGCCAAGCGCGACGCACAACGCGCCAAGATGCAACGGCGTTAATAATGACTGCGGCCCGGAAACCAGGCCGCGTAACGTCGGAAACTGCAGCGATTTATTGATCGAATCCAACTTTATCTACCAGCAGGCTAGCTTGTTTACGATACTTCACGATCTCTGTGAGCGGTGTTTTATCGACGTCGATTTCACCGATTGTGGCGCTAATGACCGGGTCAAGCGTTACGCCTTTCAGTACCGGATATTCGAAGTTCGCTTTCGCATACTGCTGCTGGGCAGGCGCGGAAACCAGATATTCCATCAGCTTAACGGCATCGGCTTTATTTGGCGCATAGCGGGCAACGGCAGCGCCGCTGATGTTGACGTGCGTACCGCCATTTTCAAAGGTTGGTTTAACGACTTTAATGGCATCGCCCCACTGACGAGCATCGCTGCCTTCTTTGGCGTTTTTCATATGGCCGACATAATAGGAGTTTGCCAGGCCGATATCACAAATTCCACCGAGGATATCGCGGGCAACATCGCGATCGCCGCCGGTGGCTTTACGCGCCAGGTTAGCCTTCACGCCGCGCAGCCATTCTTCGGTTTTGGCTTCACCATGATGGGCAATCATCGCGGCGATCAGCGCCGTGTTGTAGGGGTGCTGACCGGAACGAATACAAACTTTACCTTTGTATTCTGGGCTGGCGAGCTGTTCGTAATGCCAGTTATCGATTGGCAGCGACTTCTCGGCATACAGTACGCGGGCGCGCATTGAAAGCGCAAACCACTGATTATCCGCACCGCGCAGATTCGCCGGAATGGCGGCTTTCAGCGCTTCTGACTCTACCGGCTGGGTGACGCCGGCTTCAACCAAATCGATGAGATTTCCGGCATCGACGGTCATCAGCAGGTCGGCAGGGGAGTTTTTGCCTTCAGCCTTAACACGCTCAAGCATACCGTCTTTGATATAGACCGTACTTACTTTGATACCGCTGGTTTTAGTCCAGCTATCAAGTAAAGGCTGGATCAGGCCCGGTTCACGGGTGGTGTAAAGCGTTAACGTTTCCTGAGCGAAAGCCGGCAGGCTGACAGAGAAGAGGAGGGCAGAGGCAAGCGTGATACGGCGCAATCCGGTGCGAGTCAGAGCATTCATCGTTTTTATCCCAGAGTAATTGGAACATACAGTGAACCGAGTCGGGGCTCGTTCTTTTGGCTCGCGTACAATAAATGATAATCACTAGCACTTACAATAATTGCAAAGTTTAAACGATTTACATTTACACAACTTTAATCAACGATGTGATGCGGCATGGAATGGGGAGTTATGGCAGACTGAGCGCTTATAGAGGCAGCTTTTACACAGACATGAAAAGCAAAAAGCCCGCTTAAGTTTCCTTAAGCGGGCTTCTTAAATTTGGCTCCTCTGACTGGACTCGAACCAGTGACATACGGATTAACAGTCCGCCGTTCTACCGACTGAACTACAGAGGAATCGTGTGAACGAGGCGCATATTACTGACCTCATCATGAGGTGTCAACAGTAAAATTAGCGCGTCATTTCAATTGGTTAATTAATCTTCAAATTCAGTGTTAATGCGTGTTTGGTGAGCGATAATCGTCGTCTCCCCGGGTATCTCGTAACCGCTCCATGGGGTTCTGGCGATAAAACTGGATGAAACGCTGCCATAAGGCAGGAAAACGCGGAGCAAATAATTCAGGAGCACTGAAAAAATACTCGGATAGCACGGCAAAGCATTCAGCAGGATCGGTCGCTGCGTAGGCATCTATACTGCACGCAGTTTCTCCAACCAGATCGATCTCATCCTGAATATTGTTCATTGCAGCATGCAGGTCGTGTTCCCAACCGGCGATATCGCGCAGGGGAATCGCCGGAATACCGCTGGCACGATCGCCATTACGCATATCAAGCTTGTGCGCCACTTCATGGATGATCAGATTAAAGCCGGAGGCATCAAAGGAATCCTGAATATCAAGCCAGTTGAGGATTATCGGGCCTTGTTGCCAACTCTGCCCGGACTGTACCACGCGTTGATTATGCACCAGCCCAATATCGTCCTCCCATTCATCGTCTACGACAAATGGGGCAGGGTAGATGAGAACTTCATGAAACCCGTCGAGCCACTCAATCCCCATTTCCAGAACAGGTAAACAGAATAGCAGAGCAATGCGCGCACTTTTTAGCGGGTCCAGCTCAAACCCCTGAAGAGCGACTAATCTTTTTTGTTGTAAAAAGCGCTCGGCCAGGGCAATAAGTCTGGCTTGTTCTTGCTCGGTGAGATTCACCAAAAGGGGAATAGCCAGGGCGTCGTCCCACGGCCAATCGTCACTCCGGGTTGCTTCTTGTTCTTTCCAGGGCCACTTAATCATCGTTTTGCTCGCAAACTCGTCACTTGAACGAAATTGACGGAACTGGGTCTGTTAAAATGCCAAATTACCTGGCATCATGGCAACCGCCAAAACGGAGAGATGCCAGAGCGGCTGAATGGACCGGTCTCGAAAACCGGAGTAGGGGTAACTCTACCGGGGGTTCAAATCCCCCTCTCTCCGCCACTATTCAAGCACTTAGCTCATTCCCTTTCAACGACTCATGTCACACTTGGTATAGTGTTGGTATATTCACTTGGTATAAAACTCGCCATCATCATCTTCTGATTTGCCCAAGACTGGAAGATCCAGTGTGGGAGAAATTTTCACTTTTCTGTCATAAACCACAACCTGGCTTTCAGTTTTGTGACCTGAGAATAGTTGCTTGTCCTTACTCGAGCCTTCGTAATCAGATATTCCCTTGGCTTTGAGATCATGAAAAGTACACGGCAGTTTTCTATCTGGTTTTTTTCCTGCTTACATCTGAACGTTTGTTTAAACAAATATTAATACCCCCTCTATGAGGAGGGGGAAACTATAATTCGTGATTTTTTTTCTGTGACGTAGGTGCAGTTAGATGGAATATTAGATTTAATAAATGACATTGCACCAATTTTGACATTGTCACCAATTTTCACAGAAAGACCAATGATGCATGTATTTGCACCTATGTCAACATTATTACCAATTGTTAACCTTAAAGATTTGCAATCCTTGTCTATTTGTCCTATTACGCAGTTTTGTCTGATAATAAAATTATCCCCAATGTCAACAGAGCCGTGAATAACGATGCCTGAATGGTGCGGGATCAATAAGCCTTTGCCTATATTTGCACCCAATCCTATTTCACAGCCAAATCTCTCAATTATCTTGTTATTCAGCTTTATTGCTGCTCTTTTTTGGTATTTCCCACCATTTTTGTACATTTCATTGGCTAGGCGCCACCAAAAAAGGAAGTTTCTGTGTCTTAATTTCTTCTCGCGTAGTAATCTTATGATTGAAAAATACGGTCTCCTTATAATCTCACTCTTCCAATAATAGAATAGTTCTTGTGAACGCCCGAATATTACGAATTTTAAGGCGATAATGTATTTAATCATAAATTTCCTTTAAGTAACATTATGTTTTGTTGAATTATTTTTGTAACTTTAACTTACGCTTAGCTACGATATTTTGATCTGTGTCTATGCCTTAATAAAGGAGTTTAGTTTTTCTTGTGGACCTTCTCTTTCATGACGAAATTCAGATTGTGTTATACCTACCACTTTGTGATGTTTGTTGTACTATTGTTACAAATAATGTATTTGATAAGGGAAGGTTTTGCAACATGCCTGACAGTAAAAATACCGACAAGTCAAAGACAGGCTTTTTCTTTCATGTCAAGGGGGAGCGAGAAGCTGATGGAGATTTTGGATCATATGAATGCAAAGGAAGTAAGGGGAGCGCTTTATTTCGCCGGTCAGGGTACCCAGCAACAGTGGGCAATTAAAAGAGAGATGCAGTCACCCCGATATACCACCCGCGATGAAGACCTGCTCCGGGTTAAGTAACAGGCTTAATTTAATCTGCTCCCTGATTTTTCACATTTCCGACGGCACGTGTTACGGCATGCCATATAAATTTATCAGCCGGCACGACACAGTCAGCTGCAATTTCAGCTGCTTCTTTCCCTCCAAGATCCTGCTTCATCCATTCGCGCGCGGCTTCCGGTAGCACTGGTAGCACTACCAACGGTTGTCTGTCGTAAATATCTACCAGTCCTTTGTCGGCCATTGTTTCAGACCGTGCGTTAATTAGCAGCGGTTTATCCCACCACCTCGGGCGTATCCCCAAAGTACAGGGTCAAGGTGCAGTTGTTCATCACGTTCACTCAGCAGCAGAACTTTGATGGCAGGTGCCACGTTGAAACGTCCGATGGGTCTGGATCGTATGGAATGTCGCGTTCAGCTTCTTCAGAGAGCAGGGCGAGATAGTCTTCACTCGTCATTTCAAGCACTTGCACGCCTTGCTTTCAACGACAGTTCTCATGGATGTCTTTTTCTTTGAGTATCCTCACAAGTTTATCGTTGTAATGCCCGTGTGGTAAAAAATACGCTTCGTTGAACAAAAAAAAGCCCGCAGCGCGGGCTTTTGAGTTTGTGGAGATTAGAACTGGTACACAATACCCATGGCAAACTGATCATCAACTGCGTTGCCAGTAATTGCGCCGTCTTCTTTATCCAGCAGGTTAAATTTATACGCTGTGTAGACGTTCATATTTTTATTGAAGTAGTACCAGGTGCCAAGCTCGACGTAATTCACGCGGTCAGCGTTAACACCGCCGGCCAGGTCCTTACCCTGCGAGTAAACGTAACCCAGGGATGGACGCAGACCAAAGTCGAACTGATATTGAACGACTGCTTCAACGTTTTGCGTTTTGTTTGCAAAACCCTGATCGGTTCCGGTTCGGGTCATATTACGCGTTTCGCCATACATCGCTGCCGCATAAATGCTGTTGGCGTCATATTTTGCTGCCAGGGACCAGACTTCAGCGTTGCTGCCATAGCCATCGATGGATTGTTTGTCCGCACGGTCGGATTTACCATACACCGCGACGACACCAAAGCCATCCACGTTATAGTCCACCGACATGCTGTAGCCGTCGCCATTTGCTTTAGTGACAGCGTGATCGTCATTTTTGCCCTGGTACTGCAGCGCGAAATTAAGACCCTCAACCATGCCGAAGAAGTCTGTGTTGCGGTAGGTCGCCACGCCGTTGGTACGACCGGTCATGAAATTATCCGTCGCAGCCCATGAATCGCCACCCCATTCAACCAGCATATCGGTGTAGGCTGCCGCATCGTAGGCTACGCCATAGTTACGACCGTAATCAAATGAGCCGTAATCCGCATATTTCAGGCCCGCGAAGGCCAGACGGGTTTTTTGCCCCTGAGATCCTTCCGCATTGCTGGCGTCGAGGTTGTGTTCAAACTGACCAAAACCTGTCAACTCGTTGCTGATCTGGGTTTCACCTTTCACCCCAAAACGGGCGTAAGAGGTGTCAGCATTTTCACTGTTACTGCTATCCGTATTCGACCAGATGCGTTCGCCTACCATCTTGCCGTAAAAATCAATTTTATTGCCGTTCTTATTATAAATTTCAGCCGCATTTGCTGCGCTTGCAGCAAATAAGGCAGGGAGAAGCAGTGCCAGTACTTTTCTTTTCATTATGTATTCCCTTTATATAATAATTAAAATGAATATGTAGCGCTATCTGAAAGACTACATTTGAATACTATCTATGAAGTTCATTTAATTTTAAATATAACATGTAACAAATGTATTTAAGATATTTCAAAATATTTCATTATTGCTTTTATATAATTAAAATTGCATGGCATTTGAATTAATATTATCCATATAAATGTATTTTTTATCATGTAGTTATGATTTCTTTTGTTCTATCTTGTTGAATGTATATTATTGATATTTGTTATTTATTTTGCATGCGGGATTATAATTGATCTGCTTGTTTTGAATAATGGATTTATATATCCGTTATGGTGATACTTATTTGGTGAATAATATGTATTGATGATGAAAAAGCGTCGACGGTAGTCTGACATGAGAATTGTTGCTAAGGTGGTTTTCTTTCTGCGAAGAGCGAGAGTATGGAACTACAGTACTGGCAGTCGAAATTTGAAGCCTGGTTACGTGACAATCATTCCGGGCACGACGCTGCCCATGACATCTTTCATTTTCGTCGCGTCTGGATGACATCACAAAAGTTGAGCATGGATGTGACCGTAGACTGGCTGGTGGTGCTGGCGGCGTGCTACTTCCACGATCTCGTCAGTTTGCCGAAGAATCATCCCGATCGTCATCGTTCGTCGGTACTGGCAGCCCAGGAAACGCGTCGCGTTTTGATGCGCGATTTTCCTGATTTCCCACAACAACGATTACCTGCCGTGTGCCATGCTATTGAGGCGCACAGTTTCAGCGCCAAAATCGTACCAGAAACCCTTGAAGCCAAAATCGTGCAGGATGCTGACCGGCTTGAGGCGTTGGGCGCAATTGGTTTAGCACGGGTATTTGCCGTGTCCGGCGCGTTAGGCGTGGCGCTGTTTGATGCGGAAGATCCGTTTTCCCGACAGCGTAGCCTTGATGATAAACAGTACGCACTCGATCACTTCCAGACCAAATTGTTGACGCTGCCGCTGACGATGCAAACTGAACACGGTCGGCATTTGGCGCAACATAATGCTGACTTCTTACTGACGTACATGGCGAAGCTGAGTGCGGAGTTAAAAGGAGAATATGAAATGCTGGATCTTGACGCGATTCAACCCTTTAAGCTGCGTTAGTCGCCAGTACAGCCGCAACGTCAACCGCACTAATTTATGTTAACCTGTCAGCTATCCATTTCGGCCGGTTAAATGTATGCAGGATAATTTTTCAGTAGCAGGTTCCATGAACCCGATGACAGATGATAACGAGGCCGCCGCACAGGTGATTTTGGCTAAGTTGCTTGAAATATATGACGTGAAAACGCTGGTTGCTCATCTGAATGGTGTTGGCGAGAACCGCTGGAGTCCGGCCATCTTCAAACGTGTGGTTGCCAATGAAACGTGGCATCGCCTCAGCGACGGTGAGTTGGCTCATCTGAACGACTTGCTGCCGAGGCCGCCTGCGCATCATCCACATTATGCTTTTCGCTTTATCGATCTTTTTGCCGGTATTGGCGGCATTCGTCGCGGCTTTGAGGCGATTGGCGGGCAGTGCGTGTTTACCAGTGAGTGGAACAAGCATGCGGTGCGCACCTACAAAGCGAATTACTACTGCGATCCTCACCAGCACCATTTTAATGAAGATATTCGCGATATCACCCTCAGTCATCATGATGGGGTGAGTGACCAGCAGGCGGCGGAACATATCCGCCAGCATGTTCCGCAGCATGACGTGCTGCTGGCGGGATTTCCTTGTCAGCCATTCTCTCTGGCCGGTGTATCAAAGAAAAACGCGTTAGGGCGGGCTCATGGCTTCGCCTGCGATACGCAAGGCACACTTTTTTTTGACGTGGTGCGCATCATCGATGCGCGTCGGCCGGCAATATTTGTGCTCGAAAACGTCAAAAACCTGAAGAGTCACGATCAGGGGAAAACGTTCCGCATCATTATGCAAACGCTGGATGAGCTGGGTTATGACGTGGCTGATGCACACGATAACGGGCCGGACGATCCGAAGATTATCGATGGGCAACATTTTTTGCCCCAGCATCGCGAACGTATTGTGCTCGTCGGCTTTCGCCGCGATCTGAATCTGAAATCAGACTTCACGCTGCGCGATATTGTCTCCCGCTATCCTCAGCGGCGTACGACGCTGGCGGAGCTACTTGAGCCGACCGTCGACGCAAAATATGTGCTCACGCCGGTGCTGTGGAAATATCTGTATCGTTATGCGAAAAAGCATCAGGCGCGGGGCAATGGATTTGGCTATGGCATGGTGTATCCCGGCAATCCCGATTGCGTAACGCGCACATTATCGGCGCGTTACTATAAAGATGGGGCGGAGATCTTGATCGACCGCGGTTGGGATATGGCGCTGGGTGAAAAGGATTTTGATGATCCGCACAATCAGCGATACCGTCCGCGCAGGCTGACGCCCAGAGAGTGCGCGCGCCTGATGGGATTTGAATCACCTCAGGGCTATCAGTTCAGGATCCCGGTGTCAGACACACAGGCTTATCGTCAGTTTGGTAATTCGGTGGTCGTCCCGGCATTTGCGGCGGTAGCCAGACTGCTGGAGCCAAAAATCAAACAGGCGGTTGCTATTCGCGAGAAAGAGAAACTGCATGGCAGACGTTCACGATAAAGCGACGCGCAGTAAAAATATGCGGGCGATAGCAACCCGCGATACCGCAATTGAAAAACGCCTTGCCAGCGTACTGGCAGAGCAGGGGGTAACGTTTCGTGTGCAGGATGCGACGTTACCCGGTCGTCCCGATTTCGTGGTGGATGATTATCGTTGTGTGATTTTTACCCACGGCTGTTTCTGGCATCATCACAACTGCTATCTATTCAAAGTCCCCGCCACACGAACAGCGTTCTGGCTGGAAAAAATAGGCAAAAATGTCCAGCGTGACGCGCGGGATTGTGAAAAATTGCAGGCTTTGGGCTGGCGCGTACTGATTGTCTGGGAGTGCGCCCTGCGTGGGCGCGAAAAGCTGGGGGATGACGCGTTGTCCGAACGCGTCATCGAGTGGATCTGCGGCGGTGGCGATAGCGCACAGATCGACACCCTCGGTATCCATTTACTGTAACGTCTTTTCCGACGGGGTCGCAACGGCGTCCGCTTTAACGGGAAATAGGTATTTACCGAGTGTGACCAGTACCACCGCAAATACAATCACGCCAAGCGCCAGCCATTCGATGGGCGCCAGACTTTCTCCTCCCAGGCCGGTACCTAACAGTACGGCGACAACCGGATTAACGTAGGCATAGCTGGTGGCTAATGCCGGGCTGACGTTGCGGATCAAGTACATGTACGCGTTGATGGCAATAATAGAACCAAACACGGCCAGATAGGCGACCGCCATAAAGCCTGAAAACGTCGGCATAGTGGTCAACTTTTCCCCGGAAATCAGCGAGGCGCACATCAGCACAATACCGGCGGCTAACATTTCAATGGCTCCGGCCATCATGCCAACGGGTAACGTTATGCGCGAGCCGTACACTGAGCCAAACGCCCAGCTTATCGAACCTATCAGGATTAAAATTGCTCCCCATGGATTACCACTCAAATTACCACCGCTGTTCAGCATGATGATCCCCGCGAGTCCAATTGCGATCCCCATCCATTCAAGTTTGCGCGTTTTGATGCCAAAAAAGTGGCTAAAACACAGCGTAAACAGCGGGACGGTGGCGACCACCACGGCGGCAATACCGGAAGGCACGTTTTGATGTTCTGCGACGGTGACCAGTCCGTTACCGACAGCCAGCAGCAGGATACCAATTAACGCGGCGTTCAGGAGCACGCGCAGAGGCGGCAGCTTATGTCCGCGGATAAGTAAGAATGCTGTTAATAAAATCCCCGCAGAGAGAAAACGAACGCCAGCCATCATCAACGGTGGCCAGCTTTCAACGCCAATGCGAATAACGAAGTACGTGGAACCCCAAATGATGTACAGCGCGAAAAGCGCACTGAAAAGCGGTAGCAATTGCCTGAAACGCATAATCCCTCACGGTGGAAATAAAAAGGTGCAACATAGTAAACGTCAAAACTATCTTGCTGGCGAGATTTATAATTACGTGCTGATGTTAAAAATTTGTTGACCAGAAAGGTCAGTTTCAGCATTGCGTGTTTTACTTCATACTTATGACTGCAAAAAAATAATATTGAGGGTAAAAATTTTGGCAGGAAGTAGCTTATTGACCTTACTCGATGATATCGCCACTTTGCTGGATGATATCTCTGTCATGGGAAAACTGGCCGCGAAAAAAACCGCGGGTGTGCTGGGCGATGATCTGTCGCTTAACGCGCAGCAGGTGTCGGGTGTGCGGGCGAACCGCGAACTCCCGGTGGTCTGGAGCGTAGCGAAAGGATCGTTTGTTAACAAAGTTATCCTTGTGCCGTTGGCGCTATTGATAAGCGCCTTCATTCCCTGGGCGATCACCCCCTTATTAATGGTAGGCGGGGCGTTCCTCTGTTTTGAAGGTGTAGAAAAAGTTCTCCATACCCTGGAAGCGCGTAAGCACAAAGAAACCCCGGGAGAGCGCCAGCAGCGTCTGACATCTTTGGCAGCGCAGGATCCACTCACCTTTGAGAAAGACAAAATCAAAGGGGCGATACGTACCGACTTTATTTTATCTGCTGAGATTGTCGCGATTACGCTGGGGATCGTCGCGGATGCGCCATTGTTGAATCAGGTGTTGGTGTTATCAGGCATCGCGTTAGTGGTGACTGTGGGAGTCTACGGCCTGGTCGGGATTATCGTTAAGCTCGATGATATCGGATACTGGTTGGCAGAAAAGCGCAGTACGCTGGCCCAGTCGCTGGGTAAAGGATTGCTGGTTGTTGCCCCCTGGCTTATGAAAACACTTTCCGTGGTCGGCACGCTGGCGATGTTTTTGGTTGGCGGCGGAATTGTGGTGCACGGAATAACACCGCTGCATCATGCGATTGAACATTTTGCCCAACAGCAAAGTGCATTGATTGCGCTGATGCTTCCGACCCTGCTGAATCTGGTGCTCGGTTTTATCATTGGCGCAATAGTGGTGCTGCTGGTGAAAGGCGTCGCCAGAGTGCGCGGAGTTTCGCACTAATTGTCGCAGGGTTGATTACGCAAAACCCTTCTTTGTCGTCTAAGGTGTAAAGGTTTCTCTTGATACAGGAGGCAGGTATGGTCTTTTCTGTCAGTGAGGAAGTCACCTCCAAAGAGGGTGGCCCACGCATGATCGTTACCGGGTATGCCAGCGGAATGGTGGAGTGTCGCTGGTACGACGGCTTTGGCGTCAAACGGGAAGCATTCCGTGAAGATGAACTGGTGCCGGGCGAGCGAAGAAAGCTCTGCCAGGATGCCTGAACACCTGGGGTGCGCGTAACCGGGTGATCTTTCAATCATTAGTTATATTTATCATTTTAGTGAGAATTATTTACTTGTCAGGCAAAAAAATTGCAGATAAGGTTTGTTTCACATCAGATTTCCTGGTGTAACGAATTTTCAAGTGCTTCTTGCATAAGCAAGCTTGATCCCGACCCGATAAGGGCCGGGATTTTTTTCGCCCTCAGTCAGCGATTGATCTCCGACACGCTAAAATCATGGATATCAAGCTCGAACGCGTCGGCCAGTTCATGCCACGTGTGGTAATCACGTCCGTCGACGCTGACGCGTTCCGGGTCATCCTGACTGCGATGAATTTCACTCTCGCAGATTTCGTTGATTGCCTTCAGTAGCGCGTCCACATCGACGCTGACTTCACGTTTGGCCGTATCGCTGTACTCTTTCGCGGTTTTCATCCTCATACCTCTCAACCGTTAAGGATACCGGGGGAGCGCATCCAAACATCAGATACGCACAACTTAAGTATAGACCGTCGATAAAACCCGCAATCGCGCGAGGCGGGCGCTGCCAGAAAAAGGAAATTGTTCTACACTGGCACAAAGCCACAGGAGGAAAACTATGAAGGTGAATGATCGGGTCACAGTCAAAACGGACGGCGGTCCTCGTCGACCGGGCGTGGTACTTGCTATCGAAGAGTTTAGTGAAGGCACCATGTACCTGGTTTCGCTGGAAGACTACCCGCTCGGTATCTGGTTCTTTAATGAGTCAGGTCATCAGGATGGTATCTTCGTGGAAAAAGTAGAATAAGGTGAATTTGGCTGCATGATCCTGACTGGTGGATTCGCCACCAGTCAGAACGTGTTAGCGCGTATTCACAAAGATACCATTGGTAACGTTATCGGTGAGTCTCACAACGTGATAGATAACTTGCTTATTATGCGTTTTTATCTTTCGTTTTATATTCCCCTTATGGGATGACACGGTCTTGGCCTTGATATTCATTTGGTCGGATATCTGTATTGTGCCCTGACCCTCCATCCACATGCGTAGCATGCTGGACTCGGTACGGCTCAATGATAATGTCGGTAGATTCACATCAATGACAAAATCTACTTCTTTTTTCAGAATATCGCCAAGGAGTTCATCCAGTGAATCTGGTTTAATCGACTTAGAACTAATCAATAAATTTTTTCTTACTAATAGATACTCATCAAAATGCACGTTGGCAATTGCCATAAACACAATAAATAATGTGCCGGGATGCTGATTAATGATTTGCTTTATTTGCTGGCTATTAGCAGGATCGTGGATAAAGCAGTCCTCATTAATAAACACCACAGCGGGCTGTTGAGAGACACAGGCGAGACTGAGCTCCTCAACGTTGGAAATGTTGTTGATTTCCCTTTTCTTCACCCCCCGACTTACCAGATATCCGGTCAACCCTAGCCGGGTGTAACTGCACAAATCCATAATAATCGTTGACATGGCATACCCTCACTCAATGCGTAACGATAATTCCCCTTACCTGATTATTTTCATCACAACTAAACGGAATAATAACGACCCAAGATGACGCTTTCGCTGTTTTTCAGGCGAAATTACTATCCCGTAAAGTTGCGTATAATTTGCCAGGAAACATCTTAAAGTAAAGTAAATGTTGCGTTATGTGAGTGAGTCAATAATAAATAAACCGCGACAGCGATATCCTGGTGGATGTTGTCGCTTTTTAAATTTAGGACAATCCTTAGTAAAACAGGATAAAAATTAAGGGTTATTATTTTCCGGGCATTTCGCTGACAATATCAGCCAACAAATTAAAAATTTCGCTGAATAATCGCTCGCAGAATGGCGCAATTAATGGCATCAGGGCCGCCATTAATGAAATACCCACGGCGAGGGTGAGTGGAAAACCGATGACGAAAATCGACAGCTGAGGAGCCATGCGATTCAACAGACCGAGTGCGAGGTTTAGGGTGAGTAGTAGCGTCATTATCGGCAGGGCCAACATTAGCCCGTTGAGGAAAATCAGGCTACCCGCCCGCGCCAGCGCGAGAAACGCATTGCTGTTCACCGGATTGCCGCCGATTGGCAAGGTATGAAATGTATCCACCAACAGCGAAATAAGCCACAAATGGCCGTTAAAAGTCAGGAATAACAGCATGGCGAGCATGTCGATCAGTCTCGCCAGTACCGGCATATTCAGACGGCTGCCGGGATCAAAGAAGGTTGCGAAGGAGAGACCCATTTGTAGACCAATTAATTCCCCGGCGGTACGTACTGCCGCGAAGGCAAACTGCATAGTGAAGCCCAGAGCGATGCCGATCAGGATTTGTTGCATTGCCTGCCATAGCGCCCCGATAGAAAAGATAGGGACGTTTACCGGGGGAATCGACGGAGCGATAACGACGGTTATCATTAACCCCAGCCCCAGTTTTACTCGTTTGGGGATCGCGCGCTCGCTGAGAATCGGGGCCGTTGAGACGAGCGCCAGGATGCGCAGCAAAGGCCAGAAGTAAAGATTCAGCCAGTGGAGCCACTCAACGCTGGTCACCTGCAGCATAATGTCATCTACCCGATGATGTAGGGGATATTGCTGAACAGCGTACGCACGTAGTCGAGCAGCAGGTTAAGCATCCACGGGCCGGCAACAATGATGGCAATAAAAACCGCGACAATTTTGGGAATGAAGGACAGCGTCATTTCGTTTATCTGGGTCGCCGCCTGCAAAATACTGATGATAAGACCTGTGACGAGGGCGACCAACAGCAAAGGCGCGGCAAGGGCCAGGGCGACTTTCATCGCCTCTGTGCCCATCATCATGACCGATTCAGGTGTCATTTCGCGCCTCTAACTGTAAAAGCTTTGAGCTAGCGAGCCGACAAGCAACTGCCAACCGTCTACCAACACAAACAGCATCAGCTTGAACGGTAGCGCGATCGTGGCCGGGGGGACCATCATCATCCCGAGCGCCATCAGCACGCTGGCGATGACCAGGTCGATAATCAGAAACGGAATAAAAATGGTAAAGCCTATCTGGAATGCCGTTTTCAGCTCGCTGGTGACATAGGCTGGAAGCAAAATCCGCATCGGTACGGCTTCTGGTCCCTGTAGGGGGCCGCTGTTTGCTAAGCGCGCGAAGAGTGCCAGATCGGCTTCACGGGTCTGGCGCAACATAAACTCGCGCAGCGGCTGTGCGCCTTTCTCCATGGCTTCCTGCATAGAGATTTTCTCTTCGCTGAACGGCTGATATGCGTCGACGTAGATTTTGTCGATTACCGGCGACATGATGAAAAAGGTCAAAAATAGCGCCAGGCCCAGTAGCACCTGGTTCGGGGGGGCCGAAGGGGTTCCCAGCGCATTTCGTAACAGACCGAAAACGATGATGATGCGGGTGAAGCTGGTCATCATCAATAAAATGGCGGGCAGGAACGTCAGCGAGGTGATAAACACCAGCGTTTGCACGGGTAAAGACCAGCTTTGTCCGCCGCCAGGCAGCGGCTGGCTAACCAGACCCGGGAGCTGGGCGAGGGCTACTGGGCTGAAAAGCCATAAGCCTGCCAGCGTGATGGATAACAAACGGCGCATCAGGATCTCCCGGGACGCTTAAGCAAACTCTTCATCATGGCCTGGAAATCCGCGGGGGAGGCCGGTTTTTCTTCTGTATCAGCAGGCGCCGGGGGCAGGGTGTGCAGCACGTTAATTTGCGAGGCCGTGACGCCCAGTACCAGGCGCGCATCTTCAACCTCAACAATCACCACGCGCTCACGTGGACCCAGTGAGGTACTTGCCGCAACTT
This sequence comes from Citrobacter sp. RHBSTW-00986, assembly GCF_013783065.1. Classification (NCBI taxonomy): domain Bacteria; kingdom Pseudomonadati; phylum Pseudomonadota; class Gammaproteobacteria; order Enterobacterales; family Enterobacteriaceae; genus Citrobacter; species Citrobacter sp. RHBSTW-00986. Next base: position 1,982,863 of record NZ_CP056200.1, read on the forward strand.
TCAGTCCGCGCGTACCGGCGCTTTTGGGGGCAAACCCCATACGCTTAATCACCCAGGCTGCAGCCAGGATCAATACGATGATCCCAAGCAGCGCGCCGCTTACCTGAACCAGCGGTGAGCCGGGTACGGCGGCTGGCTGAGAAACTGTAGCCTGGGTATTCATGATTAACGGCTCAGACGGCGCATGCGTTCAGATGGGGTAATAATGTCGGTGATACGTACGCCGTATTTGTCTGCGACAACCACCACTTCACCCTGGGCAATCAGGTAACCGTTGATCAGGATATCCAGCGGCTCGCCCGCCAGACCATCCAACGCGACGACCGAACCCTGTGTCAGACGCAGCAGCTCTTTGATGGTCATACGGGTTCGGCCCAATTCGACGGTCAGTTTGACCGGAATGTCCATGATCAGGTCGATGTCCTGCAAGGCACCGCTGACGTCGCCGCCACCTAACTGCTGGAATACCGCATCGGCCGCACTTTTGGTGGGGGTGGTTTTTTGCTCGTTTAACGCGTCAGCCCACAGATCGTCCAATGCACCAGTGTTCTCATCGGACGGATTATTCATATCACTCATTTGGGCTGTTCCTCATTCAGCGAATTCAAAATCGGGTTTATCAGATGTTCTACGCGTAACGCATACTGACCGTTCACCGTGCCATACTGGCTGGTCAGTACAGGCACGCCGTCCACATGAGCAATAATGCGGTCGGGTTTTTCAATCGGCAGTACATCGCCGGGTTTCAGTTTTAAAATCTGGGATAGCCGCAGCGGAATGTCAGCAAAGTTTGCCACCAACTCCAGCTCAGAATGCTGAACCTGACGCACCAGATTATTGCGCCAGTTCTGATCTTCATTACGCGAGTTTTCCAGCGGCGGGTTCACCAGCAGCTCACGCAACGGTTCAATCATGCTGAATGGCAGACAGATGTTAAATTCACCGGTCAGGTTGCCAATTTCAACGTGGAATGGGGTATTGACCACGATGTCGTTAGGAGACGTGGTGATATTGGTAAATTTCACCTGCATCTCGGAACGAACGTATTCCACTTCCAGCGGATTGATGGCCTTCCACGCGTCGCTGTAACTTTCCAGCGCCAGCTTCAGCATGCGGTTGATAACGCGCTGTTCGGTATGGGTAAATTCGCGGCCTTCCACTTTCGTCGGGAAGCGGCCATCACCGCCGAACAGGTTATCGACGGCGATAAATACCAGACTCGGTGAGAACACCACCAGACCCGTACCGCGCAGCGGCTTCAGGTGGATTAAGTTCAGGTTGGTCGGAACCGGTAAGTTGCGCGCAAACTCGTGGTATGGCTGGATACGGATTGCACCCACGGTAATATCCGGGCTACGGCGCAACAGGTTAAATAACCCCATACGGAACTGGCGCGCGAAGCGTTCGTTAATGATCTCCAGCGCCTGTAAACGCTCACGTACCACGCGGCGCTGGGTGTTGGGATCGTAAGGACGAATATCGCTTTCTTTTGCGATACCGGAAATGGGTTCGTCTTTAGTTTCGCTATCGCCATTAAGCAATGCGTCGATTTCAGCCTGAGAAAGAATACTGTCGCCCATGTCTTTACCGCAGAATAAAAGCTGTATAAAGAACGTCGGTGACAACCTGTTTGGGTTGCCCAACAACGAGCGGAGTCGCGAGCGTCTCTTTGATGGCGGCAATGAGCTGTTGCTTACCTTCTTCGGTGGCGAGCGTAGCCGCGTTCTGACGAGAGAACAGCAGCAGCAAGCGGCTGCGCACTTCCGGCAGATATTCGTTAAGACGTGAACGCGTTGCCTCGTCTTTCATGCGCAGCGTGATACCGATATACAGTACACGGTCCGCATCACCCAGATTGACGGTAAAGGTATCCAGCGCAAAGAATACCGGGGCTGGCGGTGGAGCCGGTTCCGCTTTGACGCTGGCGGACGGCTGCTGCTGCATGCGCCAGTAGCTATAACCCGCAGTTGCGCAGGCGGCGAGGGTAATCAATACCAGCAGAGGGATCCAAATAGCGCGTTTACTTTTTTTGTTAATCGCGGAGTCAGTCATCAGATACGGGCTTCCTGTTTCGGTACAGCTTATGGGCTGATTATCCCGTGTCCTGTCCACGACAAAGCGTGGAAAAGACGCGGATAATCATGCTACCTCTGGCGTTAGGCGAAGATGTCTACTGCTCCATCACCGCGTGCTGCGGCTTGCAGTGAGGCTGGCGCTGCCAGTACGGCGTCATCTTCAGCGGCAAAAATGTCTTGTCCCTGAGCGCGACCCGCCTGCTGTTGCTGCCCGGAAGACTGCTGATTACCGGCAAAGCTTTCACTGCTGATACTGCTTTGCCCAAGCTGGATACCGCTTTCAGCCAACTGCGTACGCAGCATCGGTAACGCAGCTTCCAGCGCTGCGCGCACGTGACTGTGTGGCGATACCATTTGCAACTGCGCGAGGTTGTCATCCAGCTTGAGGGAAATGTGCACCTGGCCCAGATCCTGTGGATGCAGACGCAGTTCCGCGCTTTGCTGGCCCTGGCGAGTAAACAGAGTGACGTGCTGGCTCAGTGATTGCTGCCATTCCTGGCTACCCAATGGCGCGCTTAGCACAGGTGCGGCGGTCGGTAACGGCTGAGCGTGGGACTGCGGGCCACTTAACGGCGCCGTCGTCATGCCAATGCTGGTCGGCGAAGGGGAGCTTTCAATTTCCGCTCTGGTCGTCGCCGCTGCCGTCAACGGGGTTAATGTCGGATTGTTTGTCTGATCTACGCTGCTGGCAGGCGTTGCAATATCCGCTTTGCCTTTTTTGGCATCACCTGGCAGCAATTCGCCAGCATTATCGGCGATAGCGCTGTGTACCGAGCCTCGTGACAACGCCGAAAGCGTCGCATCAACGGGGGCTGGCGCGCTGTCGACGGCCGGCGTGGTCTGCGGTTGTCCTGGCAGCATGGCGAACAATGCGCTCAGGTTGGCGAGATCCTCATCGCTCAGTGCGGTGTTTTTTTCATCCTGCTGAGCGACTTTGCCCAGAGTCGTCAGGGCATTAACTTTCAGTGAGGGCGTGAGGGCAGACAAAAGTTGCTGAGCGTCTGTCATGTCGACAAGAGAAGCATCAGTGTGCATCTCTTTTTGCGCCAGTAGTTCGGTCAACTTGAGCGACGGTGCTGAATCGCCATTTTTTTGCAATAACCCTTTTTGCAGTTTGCTAGCGGCCGCCTGTAAGTCGGCAAACGACAGCGGGGCGTCTTTACCCTGCGCGTTGTCCGCACCTAATGCACCCGCCAGCAGCGCTAAAAAATCCTCGGGTGAATCAACCGCTTTGCCTGACTGAAGACCTGCGGCTACGTCGGTGTCGGTGGTAATCAGTTGGGGTAAAGTAATCATTCGGGTTTCCTCATAGCTGCGCGCTGAGCAAATTCATCCATTTTTTTCTGATCCAGGCGATTTTCGGCCAGTAACGCCGCCGAGGTTTGTCTGTCCTGCAGAGTCTGCCACGCCTGTAAACGTTGTTTTTTGTCGCGCCAACTGTTCAATGCCTGGTCTACTTTCTGCGTCCACTGATTGAGCTGTTGGCGGTGTTGCTCAATTGCTTTTTCCAGCGTCTGAATAAATTGTTGGTAATTGATCCAGCGATTACTGGTAATACCCTGACCCATGTCACTGTTCAGATTGTTGCGGTACTCATGCTGATAATCGATCAGCATTTTCAACTGCTCTTCCGCCTGCTGACAGCCACGACGCATCTCTCCCAATAAGACAGCGGCGTCATCTACCTCTTTTTCAGCCAGGTCTTTCAGTGTGGCTAATGCACCATGTTGTGCCATGACCTATGCTCTCCTGCTTACTTACACACCAGGGAAAATCAGTTCTAACGCGTGCAGAGAATCTTCCCAGTCCGCCCGTTCAAAAATGCCTTGCTGTAAGAATGCTTCCAGTTGTGGCCATAGGGCGATGGCTTTATCCAGCATGGGATCGCTGCCTTTGGCATACGCCCCCACGCTGACCAGATCGCGGTTGCGCTGGAAGCTGGATAGCAGCTGTTTAAAGTTACGTACCCGCGCATAGTGTTGTTCACTAATAAGCGCGGTCATGGCGCGACTGATCGAGGCTTCAATATCGATGGCCGGATAGTGACCCGCTTCGGCCAGATGACGGGACAGCACAATGTGGCCGTCCAGAATCGCGCGCGCGGAATCCGCAATGGGGTCCTGCTGGTCGTCACCTTCGGTCAGTACCGTGTAAAACGCGGTAACGGAACCGCCGCCGTGAATACCGTTCCCGGCACGTTCGACCAGCGCTGGCAATTTGGCGAATACTGAGGGGGGATAACCTTTCGTTGCCGGCGGCTCTCCGATCGCCAGGGCGATCTCACGTTGTGCCATCGCGTAGCGGGTGAGGGAATCCATAATCAGCAATACGTGCTGTCCACGATCGCGAAAATCTTCGGCGATACGCGTGGCATAGGCCGCACCTTGCATACGTAACAGCGGCGAGACATCTGCGGGAGCGGCAATCACCACCGAGCGTGCACGACCGTCGGTACCGAGAATATTTTCAATAAAATCTTTAACTTCGCGACCACGTTCGCCAATCAGACCTACGACGATAACATCGGCTTGGGTATAGCGCGCCATCATGCCGAGCAGAACGCTTTTACCGACACCGGAGCCCGCGAAAAGTCCCATACGCTGACCGCGACCGACGGTTAACAACGCGTTGATGGGACGTACGCCGGTATCCAGGACGTGTTCAATCGCGGTGCGTTGTAGCGGGTTAAACGGCGGCGTAATCAGCGCCCCGGTTTCGGTGGTATCCGGGGCGGGCAGACCGTCGAGCGGTTTTCCGCTACCGTCAAGCACACGACCCAGCAATGCAGGGCCAAGCGGTAATTGCTTCCCGCTTTGCAGACCTTCTCCGGCAATGTTTTTTGCGTACACGCGTGCGCCGGGCAGAACGCCTTCAACCTCTTCGAGGGGCATCAGAAACAGACGCTGACCGTTAAAGCCCACGACTTCACTTTCGACCTCCTGGGTTTCGTTGCCGTCCTGGCGTTCAATAACGCAGGTGGCGCCCAGAGGCAACTGTAATCCAGTGGCCTCCAGCACCAGCCCAGTGGCGCGGGTCAGGCGACCGTAACGGCGCACCGCAGGCAGCAGCGACATTTTCTCTTCGAAGCTGTCCAGCGTGTTGAGCCAGCGAGTCAGGCGAGTGGTCATTACACGACTCCCGGCGCTGCCAGACGGCAGAGTTCTTGCCAGCGCGTGGCGACGCTGGCATCCAGATCGCCTTCATCGGCAGAGACTTTACAGCCGCCGTGATGCAGCGTCGGATCACCGCGCAGCCGCCAGCCGTGCAGGCTGAGGGTCGCACCGAGCATCTCCTCCACACGCTGGAGATCGTCCGGATGTACGCGTAGCTGCGGCTTACCGCTAAACAGCGGTTCTTGCTGCAACAGCTGTTGGATTTGTTTAATCAGCGCAGCGTTATCCACAATAGGCGTCTGACCTATAATCTGACGCGCAGCTTCCAGCGCCATTTGCATCAGACGCGAGGCAATTACGCTGTCCAGTGCGTCCAGCGTATTCTGAAACTCGCTCACCAGTTGCTGCATGCGGGCATGGATCGGCGCATGCTGAGCGCGCGCCTGGTTCTGGCCTTGCTCCAGCCCCTGACTCAGGCCTTCCTGATAACCTTGTTCGTGGCCTTTTTGTCGACCTTCCGCCAGACCCGCGTTATAACCTTGCTCATGGGCCTGCAGTTGCAGCTGTGCGAGCTGCTGTTCAAGCTGTTGCTCTGCGGAAAGCTCTGGTTCTGCTGTTTCTTCTGACAGCGGGTTTTCGCTGTGCTCAGCCAGTACGAACTCCGCCATCGGTGGGGCGAGGTCGTCCGGGGTCCAGACTTTCCACGGCAGTTCGTTAGACATAGGTATCCTCGCCGCTGCCTATCACCATCTCGCCGGTTTCCGCCAGACGACGCACAATAAGCAGAATGGCTTTCTGTTCGTTTTCCACCTGCGACAAACGCACCGGACCGCGGTTGGCGAGGTCGTCGCGCAGAATATCGGCAGCACGTTGCGACATGTTGCGCAGGAACTTCTCGCGCAGCGGCTGTTCGGCACCTTTCAGGGCAATCAGCAACGATTCGGAATCCACTTCCTGCAGCAGGCGCTGGATACTGCGATCGTCGACATCCACCAGGTTCTCGAACAGGAACATCTCGTCGATAATTTTCTGCGCCAGCTCGCCGTCGAATTCGCGTACGGCGGTAATAACCGCTTCTTCCTGCTGGGTTTTCATCAGGTTGATAATTTCTGCCGCCGTTCTCACGCCGCCCATTTTGCTGCGCTTGAGGTTCTGGCCATCGAGCAGGCCGTTGAGTACCTCGGTCAGTTCTGCCAGCGCGGCAGGCTGTACGCCGCCAAAAGTGGCGATACGCAGCATCACGTCGTGACGTAAACGCTCGTCGAACAGCGCCAGTATATCGGCAGCCTGGCCCCGCTTGAGGTGCACCAGAATGGTGGCGATAATCTGCGGATGCTCGTCGCGGATAAGGTCGGCGGCGCTTTGCGGCTCCATAAAGTTAAGCGTTTCAATGCCGCTGGTGGTATCGCGGGTTTCCAGAATATCTTCCAGCAGACTGGAGGCACGTTCCTCGCCCAGCGCTTTCACCAGCACGGAACGCAGATATTCGTTGGCGTTGATATTCAGCGCGGCAAACTGTTCGGCTTCTTGTTCAAATTCGGCCAGCACTTCCGTCAACTGCTTGTTGGAAATCTGGCGAACGTTGGCCATCGCCGTACTGAGCGCCTGAACTTCGCGCGTGGAAAGGTGCTTAAACACCTCCGCCGCGCGATCTTCGCCAATGGTCATCAGCAGGATGACGCTTTTATCGGTACCGGTAAGATTACTCATGATCGTTACTCATCCACTGGCGAATGACCAGCGCCACGACGCGCGGATCGTTATCTGACATTTCACGAATACGCTGACTCATGACTTCTGCTCCCAGACGCTGATTAGTACGACGCTGCTGGGTTTGTTCGTCTTTGCTGAGGCGAACTTCTACCGCTTCTTCGGTTTCCTGACGGACACGCGTTTGTTCTTGTACGGCTTTCGCTTCTTCACTGCGACGGACCAACTGCGGACGAACGGCTTTCCGCCACAGGATCCACGCCACCAGCAGAACCAGCAACCAACGACCTGCGGACATTAACTGGTCAATAAAGAACGGCTGTTTCCAGAACGGTAGCTCGCCCATGGAATCGTCGGTCGCCGTGAAGGGAGAGTTCACCACGTTCAGGGTATCGCCACGTTTGTCGGAGAATCCCATCGCTTCGCGGGTCAGATCCTCAATCTGTTTCATCTGCTCGGCGGTTAACGGCAACGGTTTGCCGTCTGGTAACGTTTTGTAGTTGACCACGACAGCCACCGAGAGACGCTGCACATCGCCAACGTTCATTTTGGTATGGCGAATGGTGCGGTCAACTTCATAGTTGCTGGTTTCATTGCGCTGAGTATTGCGCGGGGCGGCATTATTACTGTTATTCGCCGTCTGTGCGTTTTGCGTATTTTGCGCGTTTTGCTGATTAGCGGGTGGGTTGGCGATTGGCGCAGTATTTGCCGGAGCGGGTTGATTTGACAACGCGCCCGGGACGCCGCCTGGTGCTCCGCTACCGACCTGCTCACTGACGTTCAACTGACGAGAACGCAGCACGGCCTGGGACTCATCACCGTTTGGACGGTACTGTTCTTCGGTTTGCTCTTTGTTGGCAAAATCCAGCTGCGCGGTAACCTGCGCATGTACGTTACCGTTGCCGACAATCGGCGACAGAATCGATTCGATACGACGCTGAACGCGGCCTTCGACGTCGCTGGCGTATTTCAGCTGCGCATCGTTAAGATCGCGGCTACTGGTATTCGACTGGGTTAACAGATGCCCCGCCTGGTCGACCAGCGTAACGTTGCCCGGCGGCAAGCCTGCAACAGCGCTGGAAACCAGATGCGTGACCGCACTGATCTGACCTTCATCCAGCGCGCGACCCGGCTCCAGGTTGACGGTGACGGAGGCTGAAGGCGCTTTTTGCTCACGCACAAACAGCGACGGTTTCGGCATAGCCAGATGCACGCGGGCGCGTTTTACCGGTCCCAACGTTTCAATCGTACGGGCTAATTCACCTTCCAGCGCGCGCTGGTAGTTGACCTGCTCGCTAAACTGGCTGATACCAAATTTTTCCTGATCCAGCAGTTCAAAACCCACCGCGCCGCCTTTGGGCAGACCTTGCTGCGCCAGACGTAAACGCAGTTCGTGGACTTTATCGGCAGGAACTTCAATGGCGCCGCTTCCCTCAGTAAAACGGTAGGGAACGTTCATCTGCGTCAGTTGGGTGACGATCGCGCCACCATCCTGATCGGAAAGATTGCTGAACAGCGTGCGGTAGTCAGGCGCTTTGGCCCACAGGACCATCGCCACGATGATCGCGACGGCAGCGGCTCCCGCCACAATCAGAGGAATTCTGGGATTCGCGCGCAGGCGGTTTAACCACTCGAGAGGTTTAAGCTGGGTTGCAGTCGATGCTGTCGCACTCATCTCGCACCTCGTGGCTTATCGTGGACGGCGTTTTTTGCAAAGTGGAACAAGACTCACTCCCGGGTCAGCAAACTCGAAAAATTGACGGTCTCATTATTTGCGGTTTCGAATTTTTCTATGCGTTAAAAACCGTGGTTTTTTATCGTTATTTAACGCCTTTATCTTATTGACTAACTGGTAATCTCAACTACGTAAAAAATTATCCAGGGGATCAGAATGTCGGCAATACAGGGGATTGAAGGGGTCATCGGCCAGCTACAGACCACGGCGATGTCAGCAAAAATGCAGGATATGCAGCCACAACCGACCGTGAGCTTTGCCGGTCAACTGCATGCGGCGTTAGACAGGATCAGCGATGTACAAACCGCGTCCCGTGTGCAGGCTGAGAAATTTACCCTCGGTGAACCGGGTATTGCGCTGAACGATGTGATGACCGATATGCAAAAAGCGTCGGTATCGATGCAGATGGGGATCCAGGTGCGCAACAAACTGGTGTCGGCGTATCAGGAAGTGATGTCGATGCAGGTGTAGCAAGCCGAACATTCTCCCGCTGCGTCGGGCAACGGGAGAATCGCATTACTTCTGAATTAAATAACGAATCGTTGGACCATCCTGCTGAATATCCAGCACCGTGTAGCCGTGATTACGCGCATCCAGTGGAATATTGTTGATTGACTGCGGGCAATCGCTCACCACTTCCAGAATCTCACCTTTCTTCAATTGCGGCATCGCTTCCAGTGTGGCGACAGCCGGGTACGGACACGGCTCGCCGACCATATCGAGGCGATAATCAGGCACAATATTTTTCATACAGACTCCTTGGCAGGCGTCAGCCCAGCGCGACGGAAGAAGCGTTTTTCCCAGCCGATGATGAGCATCAGCGCGGTAAATAACAGCAGATAGGTTACCAGCAGGCCACCGAGCGGGCCGAAGGTGTTGAGCAGATTCACTTTGTCCCAATTGGTGGCAAGCGCGGGAGCAAAATCATCCCAGTAGTAGGCCAGAATGGTCGAGCCAATAACGTTGCCCAGACCCACCCACCAGTAATGCACTTGGCCTTCAACGGCGCGGTACATCCAGCCCGTTTCACACCCGCCCGCCAGAACAATGCCGAAGCCGAACAGCAAGCCGCCGATCACCGCATTCGGACCTGCCCACATGATTTTAGGCTCGACGCCCAGTTGTACGTAGCTAAAGATACCGATGGCGCTGACCGCCATCCCGAAGATGATCGCTTTCGCCATATGGGTGCGACCGGAAATCCACAGGTCGCGGAAGGCGGAGGTGAAGCAGATTTGCGCCCGTTCAATCAGCAGCCCGAACCCAACGCCGAACAGCATGGCCAAACCAAGTTTGGGTTTATCCATTGCAGTGAGTAGCGCCCAGCCGATCATGGCGATAAACACCAGCATGCCGAGGCGGAAACGGCGACGGGCCTGATCTGGCTTTTGCGTTAACGGAGAAGCGGCGGAGACTTTCTGCATTTTGACCGGAATACGAAACATCGGCAGCAGGGTAAAGCGTGCGCCAAACCATGAGCCAATAGCCGTTGCCAGGGCGAAAAACCAGGCGTGTAGCGAGAACTGTGGAATACCGGTGAAGAATGCGGCCAGGTTACAGCCCATTGCCAGCCGGGCGCCGAATCCGGCAATCATCCCGCCGACGATCGCCTGCATAATGCGCACCCGACTGCGCGGCATGCGTAATTTGACGTTGTTTGCCCACAATGCGGCAGCAAAACAGCCCCCGAACATACCGAGGATCATCATGCCGTCAATGCGGGTCAGGGGTGAGCCTTCGAGATGGATCAGCTTGTAGTATCCCCATTCTTCGGCGTGAACGCCAAACAGTTGTAGGATTTGACCACCCCAGCGAGTGAATTCGCCGGTAACGGCCCAGAAGGTTCCCGTAATGCCGAAATAGTAGGTAGAGAGAATACCCGCTGCGATGACCGCAGGGGCGGGGGCCCAAAATTTAATTAACCAGGCCTGTTTGAAGTGTTGCCATGACATGCGTTGTGCCTCTGAACTCAGAAGGTATGTAACAAGAAGTGTGGATACTACACCGATCAGAATTTTTGACTATGAGTAATAGGAGGTAACACCGTCTGGATCAATCTTTCTCGACGCTGCCGAAAGGCTGGCGACATCAGGCCTTTAATGCCACAATCCCATTTTCTTCGCATGCAGGATGAATGATGAAAAAATTAGCAATCGTTGCTGTATTTCTGGCGCTTACCGGATGCGCCGAAGTAGAAAATTATAACGACGTGGTGAAAACGCCAGCGCCAGCCGGTCTGGAAGGATACTGGCAGTCAAAAGGTCCGCAACGCAGTCTGGTGAGCCCGGAAGCGATTGCCAGCCTGGTGGTAACAAAAGAGGGCGACACGCTGGATTGTCGCCAGTGGCAGCGAGTGATCGCGCTGCCGGGGAAACTGACGATGATCTCTGGCGATCTCACCAACGTGACGGTGAAACGCGAGCTGTATGAGATTGAGCGTGAAGGCAATACGCTGGAATATGACGGTATGACGCTGCAGCGGGTCGACCGCCCGACGCAGGAATGTGCTGACGCGTTAAAGAAAACGCCGCTGGCCACGCCACTGCCATAAGCTATACGCCCCGGTAGCCCACGGCCACCGGGGTTGAGCTTTACAACACGTCCTCAATCACCCACACGCTGACGCTACCGCCGTTACAATAAAACGTCGCTTCACCGTTCTCATCGGTGACCACGCTTTCTTCGCGATTTCCCAGATAGTCACGCCAGGTTTTATTCCCGTAATTGGCGCCGAGATTGATGGTCTTTTCCCCGTCATCGCCGTTTGACATTACCACCACACAGCCGGGATCCTCGTCCGTTCCGCTGCGGCTAAAAGCGATACAGTTAGGATGATCGAAAAAGAGCGTCTGTACCCCGTGCGCGAAGCGCTGGCGCGCGAGGATCAGTTCATCAAGCTGCTCGATGATCGGCATGTCGATAGGATAGGTTTCGCCATCTCCGCCAGTGTCTTCGTAATGCGCCCCGTAGAGGTCAGGATAAAACACTGACGGTACGCCGTTTTCGCGCAGCAGGATCAGCGCATAGGCCAGCGGCTTAAACCACGGTTCGACAGGGGCTTCCAGCGCCTGCAAGGGCTGAGTGTCGTGATTGGCCACCAGGGTGACGGCATGAAACGGATCGGCTTCCACCAGGGTGTCGGTGAAAATCTGACTCATGTCGTAATCGCGTCCCTGACGGGAGGCTTCGTGGAATTTCATCTGCAAAGGGGCGTCGAATAACATGGTTTTCCCCTCCACCTGATTAATGTAGGTTTGCAGCTTGTCGACTTCATGCGACCAGTATTCCGCGACGATAAACAGCGGCTTGGGGGCGACTTCCTGCACATGCTCAATCCACTCTTTATAAAACCATGCCGGAATATGTTTCACGGCATCTAAACGAAAGCCGTCACACTGGGTTTGCTCCATCACCCAACGCGCCCAGTATTTGATCTCTTCGGTGACCGCGTGATTGCGAAAATCTATGTTTTCGCCCATCAGATAATCAAAATTACCCAACTCATCATCAACCTGATCGTTCCAGCCTTCGCCGGTGTAGTCGTTCACGATTTTAAAAATGCCGTCTTCGGTTGGGTTTTCGATATGGTCAATACCGCTGAAGCATTTAAAGTCCCAAATGAATTGCGAGTACTGGCCCGCGCGGGCAGGGAAGGTGTAGCGCGTCCAGCCTTCGCATTCGACGATCTCATCGTCTATTTGCGTGCGATCTTCGGCGTTAACCCGCTGGACACGAATATGCTCTTTTTCATCTGCACCCATCTTGTGGTTAACCACCACGTCGAGCAGTACGGCAATATCATTGTGTTTTAGCGCGTCTATCGCCGCCAGCAGCTGGTTTTTATCGCCATATTTGGTAGCGATGGTTCCCTTTTGGTCGAATTCGCCCAGATCAAACAGATCGTAGGAGTCGTAGCCAACGGAATAGCCGCCGGATGCGCCTTTATAAGCGGGAGGTAACCACACCATATTGATACCGATGTCATTGAGTCCACCTGCGCGTTCGGCAAGTTCGGGCCAGAGTTGACCGCCCTCGGGGTAATACCAGTGAAAATACTGCAATAACGTGGGATTTTTCATCTTCCGTGCTCCAGAAGTCGTTTGGCCGACCTCTGGAGTATGGAAGATTATTCAGACGAGACGGGAATTTATTGTGGGGCAGTGGGGGCATCGGGAACTAACAGCATGCCGGAAAGACGGCCATAAGCGTTATTTAGCGTCTTTTGGCGCGTCGACTGACCGATGAGATTGCTGAGTTCATCCAGACGCTGCTGCAACAATGTTTTGAGCAGTTGTTCGTTATCCAACGTCTGTTTAATGTACCCGGCCACTAAATCCTGAATACTTCGCGTAATGCCTGGTGGAGTTTGCTCTTCCATGACCACTTCAATACTTTGCAGATAGGTAACTTCCTGTTCCAGTAAAAGGTCCCATTCACCGCGCTGCGCCAGTTCCAGCAGTGAGTGACTGAGCAGCGCGATGCGCTGCCAACGGTTGATAAACTCCACGGCTGAGGTCATTAACGAGACTCCTGGGAAGATGCTTTCGGTGAGATCTGTTTCCAGGCATCTGCAATGTTGCCGAGTAACCCTTCGACTTCTTCAATGGCCTGACAATCATTACGCAAGTTAGCTTGCAGTAAACGGCGAATCATATAGTCGTACAGAGAAGACAGATTGGTGGCGATTTCGCCGCCATTCTCTTGATCAAGTCCTGCCTTCAGGCCATTGTCGATAATATTAATGGCTTTACTTAACGCTTCACCTTTGGCGACGATATCACCCTGTTGCATAAACAGGCGAGCGCGCACCAGGGCGCTGTTCGCGCCATCAAACAACATTTCAATCAGCTGATGTGGGCTGGCGCTCATCACGGCGCTTTCCACGCTGACCTGTGCATAGGCTTTGGTACCGCTCGCGGTATACATGCTTACCTCGTGTTATCAGGATTTATTCATCGCTGTAAATTGTTGGCCCAGATAGGTACTGGTGTTATTCAGTTTGCTCATCATGCTATCAAGCTGGGTAAACTGCGCCGTATAACGCGCAACCATGTCGTCAATGCTGGCGCTAACTGACAGATATTGTTTGGTCAGTTTTTTCAGCGTGGCGTTAATGCTGTCTTGCGCATTATCGATAATGCCGTCATCGGCGAGATAGCTTTTTACTTCAGCGGCAATTTTGGTGGTGATGCCGGTTTCTTTACCGTCGCCAGCCAGCAGTTCGCGAACAGAGGCGGTGTTTTCATCCAGCGCTTTTTTCAGCTTGGTATCATCGATGGACATCTTGCCGGTTTTGCCATCTTGTTTGATGCCGATTTCATTCAGTGTCTTAAAGGCACCTTCAGCACCGGAGTTAGCAAACTGTGCACGAATGCCTGTCTGAATCGTACGTACTACGCTGTCACCGACCAGCGCGCCGTTGTCTTTGTCCTGACCTTCCGCACCTGCATCTACGGCTTTATATTTGGTCAGCGTATTAAAGGTATCGATCAGTGAGTTATAGGCATCCACCCAACCTTTAATCGCTTCCGTGGCTTTCTCATTGCTTTTCGTCACCGTTACGCGCGCGTCGGTAACTTTTTTGGTCAGTTCCAGCGTAACACCCTGCGGGGCATCGGTGACTTTGTTGCTTTGACGTTCAATATCGATACCGTTCATCGTGAGCTTGGAGTTCTGGGCCTGAACCAGCTCAGTCATTTTTCCTGTACCGGTCGTGCTGTCGTAAGCCAGCATATCGTTAAGCTTGCTGTCGCCCTCAACAGAGATGGTCATCTTGCTGTCCAGACCTTCTGCTGCGGTCAGCACCAGTTTGAACTCGCCGTCTTTCACCTTCACGATACTGGCGGAGATACCGCTATCGGTATCGTTAATTGCCTTGCTGATATCATCCAGCGTGGTCTTATCTTGGGAGAGTTTAATCTCCAGCGGCTCTTTACGGCCCGGCTGCTCAATTTTAATGGTGCGCGTGGCGGAGCCATCACCCAGAGCCTCTTTGTTTGAGGCCACCGATGTGGTGCTCAGCGATTGTGCCTGCGCCAGTTGCGTGACGCTGATGGTATAAATACCCGGTGCCGCGCCTGCTTCGGTGGTGACTTTCAGGTCTTCAGTACTGCTCGTCACATTACTGCTTCTGAACAACTCCGGTTTATTTAACGCGGTATTGGCCGTCTGGAACTTTTCCAGCGCACTCTTCAGCGTACCGTAAGCCGTCAGACGGGCAGTATTGTCGGTCTGTTGCTGAGTAATTGGATTTAGACGTTTTTTCTCAGCAATAGTCAGGTTGTTTAGCAACGTGTCCAGTGGTAAGCCTGAGCCTACGCCTAATGATGTAAATGAAGCCATGCCCGATTCCTTGTGATTGCAAACAATTGTTATGCGGGTTATCGGCAATCTGCGCGCAAAGTTTAATGATAGTTTTGTCAAAATAATGCGCGGAATAGTGGTGCATATAGAGGGTATTTCGCGGGCTAAGAAAAAAAACGACAGAAAGTAAAAATTTTCTAAAGTTCGAAATTAAGGTGCCGATACATGGGTTACGGTGAGAAACCGTGGGCAACAGCCCAATAACATCAAGTTGTAATTGATAAGGAAAAGATCATGGCACAAGTCATCAATACAAACAGCCTGTCGCTGTTGACCCAAAACAACCTGAACAAATCTCAGTCCGCTCTGGGCTCCGCTATCGAGCGTCTGTCCTCTGGTCTGCGTATCAACAGCGCGAAAGACGATGCTGCTGGTCAGGCGATTGCAAACCGTTTCACCGCTAACATCAAAGGTCTGACTCAGGCGTCCCGTAACGCCAACGACGGTATCTCCGTTGCACAGACCACTGAAGGCGCGCTGTCTGAAATCAACAACAACCTGCAGCGTGTTCGTGAACTGTCCGTACAGGCAGCGAACGGCTCCAACTCTGATTCCGACCTGTCTTCTATCCAGGACGAAATTAATCAGCGCCTGGCAGAAATCAACCGTGTTTCCGAGCAAACCGACTTCAACGGTAAAAAAGTTCTGAACCAGGATGGTCAACTGACTATTCAGGTTGGCGCGAAAGATGGAGAAACAATTACTATTGATCTGAAAAAAATCAATAGCGAAACGCTGAAGCTTAATGATTTAGATGTGACTAAAATTGCTACGACAGTAAATAAAGGGGCTACTGTATCGGCTGATGTAACTGTTGATGCTACTCTCATGTCACCATCTTCAGGTACTGCTGTAACGTGGAATGGTACACCTAAACTTTATAAAGATCCGACTAGTGGTGGATATGTTATTAAAGATGGAGGCACTGAGTTCTATTCTGCAACCGTTGATAATAAGACGGGTAAAATTAGTTATGATCCAACAGCATTAACAGGCACAGCAAAAACTGCCGCAGCGGCTACTGCAGTAGTTGGTAATGAAGTAGCTAAAATCCAGAAAGATGTACAGTATAATGGAACTGGTTTAGCAAATGATGAGAGCCTGATTTCTTATAAAGACTCTTCAGATAAAACTGTTTTTGCAGTAAAAGAAGCAGCCGGAACTTACAGAAGTGTTACCTTTGATGCAGCCGGTGTGGCGACTAAAACAGCAGGTGCTGGTGGTGTTGTTACTCCAGACATCAGCCTTGACCCGCTGAAGAAAATTGATGCTGCTCTGTCTGATGTAGACAAATTCCGTAGCTCCCTGGGTGCGGTGCAGAACCGTTTTGAGTCTGCCGTAACCAACCTGGGTAACACTGTTAACAACCTGTCCTCTGCCCGTAGCCGTATCGAAGATTCCGACTATGCGACCGAAGTGTCTAACATGTCTCGTGCGCAGATTCTGCAGCAGGCGGGTACCTCTGTTCTGGCACAGGCTAACCAGACCACGCAAAACGTCCTCTCTTTACTGCGTTAATCCATCGATTGGGTTACTCAGTCATTGAGACAATAAAGGCAGCGAAAGCTGCCTTTTTTCTATACTGGAGTCTGAAGAATGCAAGAAATTACCGTTACCGAACCCAATTTTGTGAATATGTTTCAGTGCTCTGGCTCGCAATGCCGAGAGCATTGCTGTAAGGGCTGGGATATACATCTGGATAAGGCAACGGTGAATAAATATGTCTCCAGTAAAAATGAGATCATTAAGAACATTGCCAAAGAGAATATTATTCTGCTTAAAAAAGATATTGCGCAATGGGGGGTGATTAAACTTGCCGATGACACTGGAAACTGTCCTTATCTGACCGAAGAGAGTCTGTGTCAGGTACAAAAAACGCTGGGAGCTCAGGCGCTAAGTACGACCTGTCAGACATATCCACGTATTGAGCGCGTTTATAAAAATGATGTAAGAAAAGCGATGAGTTTATCATGTCCAGAAGTCACAAGTATTGTATTAACAGATCCACATGCAATGGTTTTGAATGAAAAAAGTATCATTAAGCCCAAAGCTAATGCTATGCCAGTACTTTCTCAACAACAAAAATTGTTGAATCTTTTTTGTTTAGGTCTTGTGGATCAGGCTGGGCGTGATATCAACGCCGGATTTTATGCGCTGATTAAGTTTACACTGTTTATCGAGAAATTTCAGTCGGTTGATAATACCTCGTTGGCTGAGATTGAACCTATGTATCACGCGCTGCTGACCCAGATTCAGTCAGGTGAGTTAAAAGAAGAATTGTCGGCATTTTCAGCGGATAACAATGTTAAGGTCACTTTAGTGCTCTTGCTTCAGGATTATTTCCGCAGTCTTCCGGTAAGCCGTGCTAATGGAGTGCTCAACTATTATATCCAGTGTCTCCTGAGAACATTGACCCAAGAAGAAAATCACTCTGTTGGGGAGGGGGTCGCTAAACTTGAGTCCACATGGCAGAAGGTTTATGAACAGCAGGGTGAGGCTAGGTTCGATCTTAAAAATTTCATTTTGTATAAGATTTGGGAGAATAATTTCCCGAATCAAAAAAATGTAGATCCACTACGTACCCTGTACATGATCAGCGTTGAGTATTATTTTATCAAAATATTGATCGCCGCGAGCGCCTACGAAAGAACGTACCTGGAGAAGGAAGATGCGATCAATATCGTCTACAGCTTCCATTCACTAAGTCAGCATAATCCTACCGTGCATGAAAACTTCCACAAGCACATCGAGACCGTCAGAACAGGTGATGACCTGTCGATGATTCATCTCTTGACATAATTTTAACGGGGATGCGTGAAAACGCATCTCTCGCAGGCTAACTATTTGATTTATTCTTGATTATTTCTTATTCGAAATAACGCCATCAGCTACATAAGTGAAATAACCCTTCTTTTATAGTCTTATTCCTCCGATAGAACCCCCTGCAGAAACGGATAATCATGCCGATAACTCATTTAACGCAGGGCTGTTTATCGTGAATTCACTGTATACCGCTGAAGGTGTAATGGATAAACACTCGCTGTGGCAGCGTTATGTACCGTTGGTGCGTCACGAAGCATTGCGCCTTCAGGTGCGTTTGCCGGCGAGCGTAGAACTGGATGACCTGCTACAAGCGGGCGGCATCGGGTTATTGAATGCAGTCGACCGATATGACGCTTTGCAAGGAACGGCATTTACCACTTACGCAGTGCAGCGTATTCGTGGGGCGATGCTGGACGAACTACGTAGCCGGGATTGGGTGCCGCGTAGCGTTCGGCGCAATGCTCGCGAAGTGGCACAGGCGATGGGGCAACTGGAGCAGGAATTAGGGCGTAACGCGACGGAAACCGAAGTGGCGGAGCGTCTGGCTATTCCTGTGCAAGAGTATCGTCAGATGTTGCTTGATACCAATAATAGCCAACTCTTCTCCTACGACGAGTGGCGGGAAGAGCATGGCGATAGTATTGAGCTGGTGACGGAAGAACATCAGCAGGAAAACCCGTTACAGCAGCTACTTGAGGGTAACCTCCGCCAGCGCGTGATGGACGCGATCGAAGCGTTGCCGGAACGCGAAAAGCTGGTGTTAACGCTGTACTACCAGGAAGAGCTGAATCTGAAAGAGATTGGCGCGGTACTGGAAGTGGGGGAGTCACGGGTTAGCCAGTTGCACAGTCAGGCCATCAAACGTCTACGCACCAAGCTGGGTAAGCTATAGGGGTACATCATTACCCCTGAACAATGCCGCATTACGAATTGACTACCAGGAGTTCTCATGACGGTGCAGCAATCAAAAAGACGGCCTCTAAGCCGCTACCTCAAAGATTTCAAACACAGCCAGACGCATTGCGCCCATTGCTTTAAGTTGCTCGACAGGATCACACTGGTTCGCCGCGGGCAAATTGTGAATAAAATCGCCATCGCCCGACTGGACACGTTGCTGAATGAAGCAGAGTGGGAACAGGAGAAAAAAGAGTGGGTGGCACTGTGTCGTTTTTGCGGTGATTTGCACTGCAAAGAGCAGAGCGACTTTTTTGACATTATCGGCTTCAAGCAATTTTTATTCGAGCAGACCGAAATGAGTCACGGCACGGTACGCGAATACGTCGTTCGCCTGCGTCGCCTCGGGAATCATCTGACCGAACAAAATATCTCTCACGATCTGCTGCAGGAAGGGTTTCTCGACGAAAACCTTGCCCCGTGGCTACCGGAAACCAGCACCAACAATTACCGCATCGCCTTGCGTAAGTACGAGCAGTTTAAAGCCCATACGCATATGGGACATATGCAGAAATCCTCCTGGACAGCCAGTTCTGATATATATTAAAAACGAATAAGGTGTAACAGAGTCGTGTTTGTGGATCACGGCAAACGCTTTACACTGTAGTCATAAATGATAGTCACTAATGACAATATTCGGGGTAACTATGAAATTAGCACTTCTGGGACGTCAGGCTCTGATGGGTGTAATGGCTGTTGCACTTGTCGCCGGAATGAGCGTGAAGACTTATGCAGATGAAGGTCTGTTAAATAAAGTTAAAGAGCGCGGCACGCTGCTGGTGGGCCTGGAAGGGAC
The DNA here is from genome assembly GCF_013783065.1 of Citrobacter sp. RHBSTW-00986. Lineage (NCBI taxonomy): Bacteria > Pseudomonadati > Pseudomonadota > Gammaproteobacteria > Enterobacterales > Enterobacteriaceae > Citrobacter > Citrobacter sp. RHBSTW-00986. Next base: position 2,002,432 of record NZ_CP056200.1, read on the forward strand.
CTATCCCCCGTTTAGTTTTCAGGGCGATGACGGCAAGCTGACCGGTTTCGAAGTGGAGTTCGCCGAGGAACTGGCCAAGCATCTTGGGGTGAAAGCCACGCTGAAGCCGACCAAATGGGACGGTATGCTGGCTTCTCTTGACTCCAAACGCATTGACGTGGTCATCAACCAGGTGACTATCTCTGATGATCGTAAGAAAAAATACGATTTTTCTACCCCGTATACGGTCTCTGGTATCCAGGCGCTGGTGAAGAAAGGCAATGAAGGCGTTATTAAGACTGCTGCCGATCTGAAAGGTAAAAAAGTCGGCGTGGGTCTGGGAACCAACTATGAAGAGTGGCTGCGCCAGAACGTGCAGGGTGTGGATATTCGTACCTATGATGATGACCCGACCAAATATCAGGATCTGCGTGTAGGTCGTATCGACGCCATCCTGGTTGACCGTCTGGCCGCGCTGGATCTGGTGAAAAAAACCAAGGATACGCTGGCCGTTACCGGTGAAGCATTCTCCCGCCAGGAGTCCGGCGTGGCGCTGCGTAAAGGCAATGAAGATCTGCTGAAAGCGGTGGATGCAGCCATTGCTGAAATGCAGAAAGACGGTTCGCTGAAAGCCCTGTCTGAAAAATGGTTTGGAGCAGATGTGACGAAATAATCGTCATCTGATGAAAAAAGGCGCCTTTAACAGCGCCTTTTTTTATTTCATTGCGCCTGAACGTGCATAATAAAAGAACATCACAACAACGAATACCGGAGGCTGTATGCCGCTGCATAATTTAACGCGCTTTCCACGTCTGGAATTTATTGGCGCGCCAACGCCACTCGAATATCTTCCGCGCCTCTCAGATTATCTCGGGCGCGATATTTTCATTAAACGCGATGACGTCACGCCGATGGCTATGGGCGGCAATAAGCTGCGTAAGCTGGAGTTTCTGGCAGCAGACGCGCTGCGTGAAGGCGCGGATACGCTGATAACCGCGGGTGCGATTCAGTCTAACCACGTTCGCCAGACGGCGGCGGTCGCCGCTAAGCTTGGCCTGCACTGCGTGGCGCTGTTGGAAAATCCGATAGGCACCACTGCCGAAAACTATCTCACCAATGGCAACCGTCTGCTGCTGGACCTGTTTAATACGCAGATTGAAATGTGCGATGCGCTGACCGATCCGAATGCACAGCTGCAGGAGCTGGCGACGCGGATTGAAGCGCAAGGGTTCCGCCCGTATGTGATCCCGGTTGGGGGTTCCAATGCACTGGGTGCGCTGGGCTATGTGGAAAGCGCGCTGGAAATTGCCCAACAGTGTGAAGGGGCCGTTTCGCTCTCTTCCGTAGTGGTGGCCTCGGGCAGTGCGGGAACCCATGCCGGACTGGCCGTGGGCCTGGAGCAATTGATGCCAGACGTCGAACTCATCGGCGTGACCGTCTCACGCAGCGTGGCGGATCAAAAGCCCAAAGTTGTTGCACTGCAGCAGGATATTGCCCGGGAGCTGGAACTGACGGCCTCAGCGGAAATCCTGTTATGGGACGATTATTATGCGCCGGGCTACGGTACGCCAAACGAAGAGGGCATGGAGGCGGTAAAACTGCTGGCGCGTCTGGAAGGCATTTTGTTGGATCCGGTGTATACCGGCAAGGCGATGGCGGGTCTGATTGATGGCATCAGCCAGAAACGCTTCAAGGATGAAGGGCCAATTCTCTTTATTCATACTGGTGGGGCACCTGCGCTGTTTGCCTACCATCCTCACGTGTAACGACCAGGTAGAAAAACGCTAATGCATGAAAGTATCCAACTGGTGATTGATTCTCTGCCGTATCTGCTCAAGGGCGCAGTGTTTACGCTGCAACTGAGTATCGGTGGGATGTTCTTTGGCCTCGTGCTGGGGTTTATCCTGGCGCTGATGCGTCTGTCGCCGCTGCTGCCTGTGCGCTGGCTGGCGCGCTTTTATATCTCTATCTTTCGCGGAACGCCGTTGATTGCCCAGCTGTTCATGATCTATTACGGTCTGCCGCAGTTTGGTATTGAGCTTGATCCTATTCCGGCGGCGATGATTGGCTTATCGCTTAATACGGCGGCCTACGCTGCGGAAACGCTGCGTGCGGCAATCTCCTCCATCGACAAAGGGCAGTGGGAAGCGGGTGCCAGTATTGGTATGACGCGGTGGCAAACCATGCGCCGGGCAATCCTGCCGCAGGCTGCGCGGGTTGCGCTCCCACCGCTGAGTAACAGCTTTATCAGCCTGGTGAAAGACACCTCTCTGGCCGCGACTATTCAGGTACCGGAACTGTTCCGTCAGGCGCAGTTGATTACCTCGCGTACGCTGGAGGTATTCACGATGTATCTGGCAGCCTCGTTGATTTATTGGGTGATGGCGACGGTGCTTTCTGCACTGCAAAACTATTTTGAAGAGCAACTGAACCGCCAGGAGAGAGAGCCGAAATGAGTGCTATCGAAGTCAGAAACCTGGTCAAAAAATTCCATGGGCAAACGGTGCTGCATGGGATCGATCTTGACGTCAAACCCGGTGAAGTTGTGGCGATTATCGGGCCGAGCGGTTCGGGCAAAACTACGCTGCTGCGCAGCATTAATTTGCTGGAGCAACCCGAGGCGGGCACCATTAAGGTGGGTGAGATTACCATTGATACCGCGCGTTCGTTAACTCAGCAGAAAGGTCTGATTCGTCAGTTGCGCCAGCACGTGGGCTTTGTGTTCCAGAACTTTAATTTGTTCCCGCATCGCACGGTGCTGGAAAACATTATTGAAGGTCCGGTGATTGTTAAAGGCGAACCGAAAGCCGAAGCGACAGCCCGAGCGCGCGAACTGCTGGCGAAAGTCGGGTTAGCTGGTAAAGAAACCAGCTATCCGCGGCGTTTGTCCGGCGGGCAGCAGCAGCGCGTGGCTATTGCCCGGGCGTTGGCGATGCGACCTGAGGTTATTCTTTTTGATGAACCGACCTCCGCGCTTGATCCTGAACTGGTTGGTGAGGTACTTAATACCATCCGCCAACTGGCGCAGGAAAAACGCACCATGGTGATAGTGACGCATGAAATGAGCTTTGCGCGCGACGTTGCCGATCGGGCGATATTTATGGATCAAGGACGGATAGTGGAGCAGGGGCCAGCTAAATCCTTATTCACGCATCCGCAGCAACCGCGAACCCGTCAGTTTCTTGAAAAGTTTCTGATGCAATAAATAGTGCATGCAGCACTCGTCGAAATTGTTTTTTGGCGAGTGCTGTTCGCATAACTATTTATAATTATTGCTTTATTATTAACTCCCAATACTGTTACTTCCTGCCGTTGTTGAGTAATGCTCAAGTAATTGTTCATTTGTCCGATAATTTGCATATATAAAATACATTTATGTGTTAGCTTGTTTCATATGTTTGGATGATTATCAATCTCAGGGGTATTACCACTTAGTATGCAGGGTCATGATTTCTTCACCTGGCGACGGAGCATGCTGTTACGCTTTCAGGAAATGGCGACGGCAGAGGATGTCTATAATGAATTACAACAACAGACGCAGCATTTAGAGTTCGATTTTTACGCGCTCTGTGTTCGTCATCCCGTACCTTTTACCCGACCTAAAACGTCGCTTCACACGACCTATCCCAAAGCATGGGTGGCGCATTATCAGTCCGAGAATTATTTCGCTATTGATCCGGTGCTGAAGCCTGAAAACTTCAGTCAGGGGCATTTACCCTGGAACGATACCTTATTTCGCGATGCACAGCCCCTGTGGGATGCCGCGCGCAATCACGGTTTACGTAAAGGGATGACGCAATGCTTAATGTTGCCTAATCGGGCGTTGGGTTTTTTATCGGTATCGCGTGCGAGTGTCCGTAATAGTCGCTTTGCAAACGATGAGGTAGAGCTCAGGATGCAACTGCTGGTGCGGGAAAGCTTGTCGGTACTGACGCGGCTGCAAGATGACATGGTCATGGCGCCAGAGATGCGCTTTAGCAAGCGGGAAAAAGAGATATTGAAATGGACGGCAGAGGGGAAAACCTCTTCAGAGATAGCGATAATTCTGTCGATTTCTGAAAATACCGTTAACTTTCACCAGAAAAATATGCAAAAGAAATTTAATGCACCCAACAAAACGCAGATCGCCTGTTATGCCGCGGCAACCGGGCTGATCTGAGTAAATTATCGTTCTGAGTGTCAGACGCAAACCCGGCTGAGAGCATCGCTGTCAGCCGGGTTCTTATTACTGGCGGTAGGCCTGTTTAATTTGCTTAACAGTGCTGGAAAATACCGCAGCCTGTGATTGATCTTCAATCAGCGCGATCTGTTTTTCCATTTTAAGAATCACGCGCCCTGCATCGGCTTGGCCCATTGCCTGCAGCATCAGCGTTAACATGGCTTTCAGGCAGGTGACTTCGTTGGCCAGTTCCTGGTTATTCTCAGCAGTGGAAAAGTCAGGCGTACTCATTTATTTTCCTCGTTATGTTTCAATGAAAAAGTGCGATGTCAAATCTTAAGGCGCCGGAGTATACCATAAGCGAGGCTAAAAATATCAGCGGTTGTTTTCTGCGCAAACATAAGCCGCGGACATTAAAATAAACAACATGTTGCACTGCATATATTTTCTCCATCTGTTGTTTATTTCGAGTATTTTACTCGTTAATTATTGTTACAACTTTAGCTGCCTATTTTGCATTCAACGGACGAATATGAATTTTTTGTCACTATTCTGAAACAGCTATGCAGATATAACCGTGGCAAAAGGTTGCCATAACAGAAAGTTTCCACTCGTCGTACCTTCTAATTTCCAAAAACGAGAGCAAAATCGAAAGACGGCGATTTTTACATTTCAAAGTTGAGATAAAACCCGTTAACATAGGACCGATTAACTATCGGTAGCGTTATCCCTATTCTGGAGATATTCCTTTGATCAACGTTTTTCTTGTTGATGACCACGAACTGGTGCGCGCAGGGATACGACGCATTCTTGAAGATATAAAAGGCATTAAAGTTGTCGGTGAGGCGTGCTGCGGTGAAGATGCGGTAAAATGGTGCCGCTCAAATTCCGTAGACGTTGTGCTGATGGACATGAATATGCCCGGTATTGGTGGCCTTGAGGCAACGCGTAAAATTGCGCGTTCAACGGCTGACATTAAAGTGATCATGCTGACTGTCCATACCGAAAACCCGTTACCTGCAAAAGTCATGCAGGCGGGAGCCGCGGGCTATCTCAGTAAGGGGGCTGCGCCCCAGGAGGTCGTGAGTGCGATTCGTTCGGTTTATTCTGGCCAACGTTATATTGCCTCCGATATCGCTCAGCAGATGGCGCTTAGCCAGATTGAGCCTGAGAAAACGGAAACCCCGTTTGCCAGTTTGTCTGAACGTGAGTTGCAGATTATGCTGATGATCACCAAAGGTCAGAAGGTCAATGAGATCTCAGAGCAACTGAATCTTAGTCCTAAAACGGTGAACAGCTATCGCTATCGAATGTTCAGTAAATTAAACATTCACGGCGATGTTGAGCTGACTCACCTGGCAATTCGCCATGGCCTGTGTAATGCGGAGACATTAACAAGCCAGTGACCGATCAGTTTGATGCCAAAGCGTTCCTGAAAACCGTGACCAGTCAGCCCGGCGTTTATCGTATGTATGATGACGCCGGGACGGTCATCTATGTCGGGAAAGCGAAAGACCTGAAAAAAAGGCTTTCCAGCTACTTCCGTAGCAACCTCGCATCGCGTAAGACCGAAGCACTGGTCGCGCAAATACAGCAGATTGATGTCACGGTAACGCACACCGAAACCGAGGCGTTATTGCTTGAGCACAACTACATCAAACTGTATCAGCCGCGTTATAACGTTTTGCTGCGCGACGATAAATCCTATCCTTTTATTTTCCTCAGCGGCGATACCCATCCTCGCCTGGCAATGCATCGCGGGGCCAAGCATGCCAAAGGCGAGTACTTTGGACCGTTTCCTAACGGCTACGCCGTACGCGAAACGCTGGCGTTGCTGCAGAAAATCTTCCCTATTCGTCAGTGCGAAAATAGTGTTTATCGCAATCGCTCGCGGCCCTGTCTGCAATATCAGATTGGCCGCTGCCTCGGTCCGTGTGTGGCGGGCCTGGTGAGTGAGGAAGAGTATGCGCAGCAGGTTGATTACGTTCGTCTGTTCCTGTCCGGGAAAGACGATCAGGTATTAACGCAGCTGATCGCCCGGATGGAAAAAGCCAGCCAGAATCTCGAGTTTGAAGAGGCTGCCCGCATTCGTGACCAAATTCAGGCCGTACGCCGCGTGACCGAAAAACAGTTTGTCTCTAATACCGGAGACGATCTGGACGTCATCGGCGTGGCGTTTGACGCTGGCATGGCCTGTGTGCACGTGCTGTTTATTCGCCAGGGTAAAGTGTTAGGCAGTCGTAGCTATTTCCCGAAAGTACCAGGTGGAACAGAACTCGGCGAGGTCGTTGAAACCTTTGTCGGACAGTTTTATCTGCAGGGAAGTCAGATGCGCACCTTACCCGGTGAGATCCTGCTCGATTTTAATCTTAGCGATAAAACCCTGCTGGCAGACTCTCTGTCTGAGCTGGCCGGGCGGAAGATCAACGTTCAGACGAAACCGCGAGGCGATCGCGCGCGGTATCTGAAGCTGGCGCGTACCAACGCGGCGGTGGCGTTAACCACAAAACTTTCCCAGCAGTCGACCATTACTCAACGCCTGACGGCGCTGGCATCAGTACTCAAGTTACCCGCAGTGAAACGCATGGAGTGCTTTGATATCAGCCACACGATGGGCGAGCAGACGGTAGCCTCCTGCGTGGTATTCGATGCCAATGGACCACTGCGCGCGGAGTATCGCCGCTATAACATCACGGGTATTACGCCGGGTGATGATTATGCGGCAATGAATCAGGTTCTCCGTCGGCGCTACGGTAAGTCGATTGAAGAAAGTAAGATTCCGGACGTCATATTGATCGACGGTGGGAAAGGTCAACTGGGGCAGGCGAAAGCCGTGTTTGCTGAGCTGGACGTTCCCTGGGACAAACAGCACCCGCTTTTGTTGGGCGTGGCAAAAGGGGCCGATCGTAAAGCTGGTCTGGAAACGTTGTTCTTTGAGCCGGAAGGTGAGGGCTTTAGCCTTCCGCCGGATTCGCCTGCATTGCACGTTATCCAGCATATCCGCGATGAATCTCACGATCATGCGATTAGCGGGCACCGTAAAAAACGGGCGAAGGTGAAAAGTACCAGCACGCTGGAGACTATTGAAGGTGTCGGGCCGAAGCGTCGGCAGATGTTGTTGAAATATATGGGCGGTTTGCAAGGCCTTCGTAACGCGAGTATTGAAGAAATTGCAAAAGTGCCGGGTATTTCGCAAGCTCTGGCAGAAAAGATCTTCTACTCGTTGAAACATTAGGCCCTCTGTAGCAACATAGGGGTAATTTTACTGACAACAGATAGTTATCCGTCATATGCAATTTAATATCCCTACGTTGCTCACGCTGTTTCGCGTCATCCTGATCCCATTCTTTGTATTGGCTTTTTATCTGCCATTCACCTGGGCTCCCTTCGTTTGTGCGCTGATCTTCTGTATTGCGGCGGTCACCGACTGGTTTGACGGCTATCTGGCGCGTCGCTGGAACCAAAGCACGCGTTTTGGCGCCTTCCTCGATCCGGTCGCTGATAAGGTACTGGTGGCTATCGCGATGGTGCTGGTGACCGAGCACTATCACAGCTGGTGGGTAACGCTTCCTGCCGCCACGATGATCGCGCGTGAAATTATTATCTCTGCGCTGCGTGAGTGGATGGCTGAACTGGGTAAACGTAGCAGTGTGGCGGTGTCCTGGATCGGCAAAGTGAAAACCACTTCGCAAATGGCCGCGCTCGCATGGCTGCTGTGGCGTCCAAATATTTGGGTAGAGTACGCCGGGATCGCACTTTTCTTCGTCGCCGCGATACTGACGTTGTGGTCAATGTTCCAGTATTTGAGCGCTGCGTGGGGAGATTTGCTTGAACAGTGATCGTTTCGGCGCAAATTTCAGCAAACGATCGTCAGTGGTGAAAAATATCGTTGACTCATTGCGTCAGGTAAGTAGAATGCAACGCATCGAACGGCAGCACTGATTGCCAGACGATAACAAAATCAAGTGATTAACAAAGTTACTTGGTGATGCGGGAATAGCTCAGTTGGTAGAGCACGACCTTGCCAAGGTCGGGGTCGCGAGTTCGAGTCTCGTTTCCCGCTCCAAATTAAAGACATCGGCAATAGCGGATGTCGGCTGAAAAGCCAGAAGATTTCGGCGCGTTAGCAAAGCGGTTATGTAGCGGATTGCAAATCCGTCTAGTCCGGTTCGACTCCGGAACGCGCCTCCAATTTCTTCCCGAGCCCGGATGGTGGAATCGGTAGACACAAGGGATTTAAAATCCCTCGGCGTTCGCGCTGTGTGGGTTCAAGTCCCACTCCGGGTACCATGGGAAAGAATAGAATAATCAAAGCAATAAGCAGTGTCGTGAAACCACCTACGGGTGGTTTTTTTGTGCCTGAAATTTCTCGCTTCTCGCTCAGCGAACCTTCAAGCTCAGAAATCCCCTGGCTTTCATCCTATGTGCATCACAGGCATTTGGGGTGTAACGCAAGCATATCACCCTGACGGGCTCAACACAGATACGCCAACGCTATTGCAACTCTTACCGGTCTTGAACTAACAGGTTAGATGAAAACAAGCAGAGTCACTATCAGCGTGCAGCATGAGCTCTTAAGGCCTGTCAGCCAGTCGTTGAGATAGATTTTCTGATACATATGAAACTCTCCCTGTTTTGAAATTCTCTTTTATGATTCCAGAAGTCAGGAGGGGCGGCTACAGGTCATGAGAGATAAACGTTCGCAGCCGAGGGGCCTCGAAGACCATTTATTCGACAAAACTCAACGCGTAATCCGGGGATGAGTACTTCTGAGTCACGGAGACTTAAGGCCGAAATGTGAAGCTGTACATCTTTGCGACCATCGGAGGGGGAGATAAGGCCTTTACCGCTCTTGCAGTCAAAGGCTTTGACAATTCCTGTCATTTTACGAGACAAAAAAATTCCTTAAAGCTAATAACGTGTTGCACTATACACATACCCCTGGATAATACCAGAAATATTTTTCAGCTATCGTGAGATCTGGATAGCTAAAATAAACATTGATTATTATATACGCCCGTGCGTTAATGGTCGCGTCGGTTTGAAGAACAGACAAAATACAAAGTAGTTTACTAAAGCAGTTCTCATTTCAGGTGTTTTATATTTATCCCTTCTTTGAGTCTCCCCACTAAGCACTAAGTAGTTTCTGTAATAAAACCATGTTCGCCGGAAGGCCAAATTAAGGAATACAAAATGTCAAAAAAGATGAATGGTTTAGTAAAATGGTTTAATGCCGATAAGGGATTCGGTTTTATTTCTCCTGTTGACGGTAGTAAAGATTTATTTGTACATTTTTCTGCTATCCAGAGCGATAATTTCCGCACCTTGTTTGAAGGGCAAAAAGTCTCTTACTCCATTGAGAATGGTACTAAAGGTCCGGTTGCTGGCAATGTAGTTATTACAGAGTAAATCCTTTTTTTGTCTGTATGCGATAACGAAGAAGGCTAAAGCCTGAGTAGACATACTGACAGAAGCAATGGATGTATTGTTGGGTCAGTAGAGATGAAATGTTACTGATCCGGCATTCAGGGCAACGGTCAGCATATTTCATCTCTCTTTTGCATGAGAAAGTATGCTGACCATTGTGAGTACGTGTAGGTTCGCTGCACAAAAAGTCTAACCGCTTGCCTTGCACGACAACGTACGCAAGGAGATAGCTTTTCCCAGATATCACCATAATTTTTATTTTTTAAATATGAAAATACTAAACCCGCAGCCAGCGGGTTTTCTATTATCTGTAGCTTGATAAATCTTAAAATACAGATGTGGTGATTCTGTTCCAGAAATAGAGTCTAAAACGGATTCAGGCTGCTTCTTTTTGGTTTGTCTGGAATACTTTATTGCAATGAGGACAGATTAAAAGAGAACCTTTTTGTACTCTTGAAAAACTGTGTTCAGATTGTTGGGTACAGTTTGGGCAGGTGCATTTGACAAGATAGTTGCGGCGTGATTTAGAGTCTTTACGTTCTGACATAGGCTTTTCCTTGAGTGGATGAACTTCAACCATACCCTAATTTGTCCAAAAAATCTTAACTTTATGATGTTTTGGATATGTAAATATACGGAAAAGGTATCGCAAAGGGCCTGATGATAAGGTCGGCTCTCCAAATTTATTTCTGTAATCCTCAATCTCCCTGGCTGCGTGGTTCATATGAAAATATGAACAGATTGCTCAGACAGTATTTTTCAAAAGGAGCTGGCTTATCGGTTCGCAGCCAGCAAAGAATTAACATTGTTGCATCCAGCGTTGAACGCACAGCAAAAAGCGGACGTTTTTGAGCACAGTAAAAAAGGACGTTATATTTTCGCTTGATTGACGCGGGATGAAAGCTCCTGATGGCTCTCTTTTCGTTCGCTGTAGCGATCGGCAAGGTAATCGGTTTGCCCCTTGAGCAGCAGCGTGATTTTAAACAACTCCTCGGCGACATCGACGATACGATCATACCAGGACGAAGGTTTCATTCGCCCGTTCTCATCGAATTCTTGCCAGGCTTTGGCTATTGAGGACTGGTTAGGGATCGTGAACATCCTCATCCAGCGCCCAAGGATACGCATCTGGTTCACGGCGTTAAAAGATTGAGACCCGCCGCAGACCTGCATCACCGCCAGTGTTTTTCCCTGTGAAGGGCGAACGGCCCCTTCGCTTAAGGGTATCCAGTCGATCTGTGCCTTCATCACCGCACTCATTGCCCCATGCCGCTCCGGGGAACTCCACACCATCCCATCACACCATCTGACCAGCTCGCGCAGCTCGGTGACTTTTGGGTGCGTATCTGGGGCATCATCCGGCAGGGGTAAACCTGAGGGATTAAACAGTCTTACTTCCGCTCCCATCGCCGTCAGCAGGCGTCCTGCTTCTTCTGCGGCAAAACGACTGTAAGAACGCTCTCTTACCGAGCCATACAGGATCAGTATGCGTGGCGGCTCCTGGAGCTGCAGGCGTTCAGCAATCTGCTGATCGAAGCAATCAGCATCCAGTGCAGGAAAGTGTTCCATTTTCTACTCCTCCGGGAGGTTCTGTGATTTCAAATTAAACATATATGATTTATCATATATGTATTCTAAAGGGAACGGAGTAAAAAATGCTACAGCCAGTTCAGCTTTTTAAAATCCTGTCGGATGAAACCCGTCTCGCCATTGTTATGCTTCTCCGGGAATCCGGCGAACTGTGCGTGTGCGATATATGCGCGGCGACCTCTGAATCACAGCCTAAAATTTCTCGCCACATGGCTATTCTGCGTGAAGCAGAGCTGGTGCTTGACCGCCGGGAAGGCAAATGGATTCACTACCGTCTGTCTCCCCACATGCCAAAGTGGGCCGCTGAGACGATCACGACGTCCTGGCAGTGTCTGAGGAAAGATGTGGGTGAATGGCTGAAAAAATCAGCCTGCACATCCTGTTGAGAGAATTTTTTACATACACATAATCATATATAAAGGAATCTAAAATGCTTTTGGCAGGGAGTATTTTTATACTAACGCTGGTCCTGGTCATCTGGCAGCCCAGGGGTCTCAGCATTGGCTGGAGCGCAAGTATCGGAGCCTTACTGGCACTGGGGACGGGGGTCATCCACATTGATGATATTCCCGTAGTCTGGAATATCGTCTGGAACGCAACAGCGGCATTCATCGCGGTGATTATCATCAGCCTGCTGCTCGATGAGTCCGGCTTCTTTGAATGGGCCGCGCTGCATGTCTCCCGCTGGGGTAACGGGCGTGGTCGCCTGCTGTTTACCTGGATAATACTGCTTGGCGCTGCTGTTGCTGCGCTGTTTGCTAACGACGGTGCAGCACTGATACTGACGCCGATTGTGATTGCGATGCTGCTCGCCCTGGGGTTTAGCCAGGCGACGACGCTGGCCTTTGTCATGGCTGCAGGATTTATCGCAGATACTGCCAGCCTGCCGCTGATTGTCTCTAACCTGGTCAATATTGTCTCGGCGGATTTCTTCGGCCTGGGCTTTACACAGTATGCCTCCGTGATGGTCCCTGTGAACCTGGCGGCCATTGCTGCCACGCTGGTCATGCTCCATCTCTTCTTCCGCCGCGATATCCCGGCCAGATATGACGTTTCACTGCTCAAGATGCCTGCCAGTGCGATTAAAGATCCGGCGACGTTCAGGGCGGGCTGGATTGTTCTGCTGTTCCTGTTGGTCGGTTTCTTTCTTCTGGAGCCGCTGGGGATCCCTGTAAGCGCGATAGCAGCAGTTGGGGCTGCGGTGCTGTTCGTGGTAGCCAAGCGTGGCCACGCCATTAATACCGGGAAAGTGCTGCGCGGGGCGCCTTGGCAGATCGTGATTTTCTCGCTGGGTATGTATATGGTCGTCTACGGCCTGCGTAATGCAGGACTCACCGAGTATCTTTCTGCTGTACTCAATATGCTGGCAGACAAAGGTTTGTGGGCTGCCACGTTCGGTACCGGCTTCCTGACTGCCTTCCTGTCGTCTGTGATGAACAATATGCCGACGGTGCTGATTGGTGCATTGTCCATAGACGGGAGTGCTGCGACCGGCGTCGTCAAAGAGGCCATGATTTATGCCAATGTGATTGGCTGCGATTTAGGTCCTAAAATCACCCCGATAGGCAGTCTGGCAACTCTGCTGTGGCTTCATGTGTTGGCACAGAAAAATATGACCATCACCTGGGGATATTACTTCCGCACCGGCATTATCATGACTCTGCCCGTGCTGTTCGTCACTCTGGCCGCACTGGCGTGGCGGCTCTCTGTCACTTTGTAATGAGATACTGATATGAGCAACATTACCATCTATCACAACCCGGCCTGTGGCACCTCACGTAACACGCTGGAAATGATCCGTAACAGCGGTAACGAACCAACTATTATTTATTATCTCGATACGCCCCCGACTCGTGATGAACTGACCAAACTGATTTCAGATATGGGCATTTCAGTACGCGCATTGCTGCGGAAGAACGTTGAACCTTATGAGCAATTGGGTCTTGATGAGGATAAGTTTTCTGATGAGCAGTTGATCGATTTTATGATTCAGCATCCGATCCTGATTAATCGACCGATTGTAGTGACGCCGCTTGGCACGCGTCTTTGTCGTCCCTCAGAAATTGTGCTGGATATTTTACCTGAAGGTCAGAAAGGCTCTTTTACCAAAGAGGATGGCGAAAAGGTCATTGACGAAACAGGGAAACGGGTTAAGTAATCTTTCCGCTTAATATTATCGGGAGCCTGTTGACTTCATACCGGGGCCTGCTCTTCGCTGATAACCCTCGTTCACGACTGGAGAAGCGTATTTGCGGGGGTATCAAAACAGGTTTATTAGCCTGCCCACTTGCCAGAAGAGACATTTGTCTCACTCCGAATGCATTTCGTTTATCAATTATTGAAATAAATATATACATAATAGTTTTTGATTAGCAGAACTTACCGATGCAGGTCAGTTGAGGCAATTTCATTTCCCTTAGGGTAAGAGTCAAAAACTATCATGAAACCAGAGCTTGTATTGACAGATGAAGACTTACTTGCACGAGGTAACGATCGTTACGTCTTTCAGCATCCACAGGATAGTAACCTGCTGATCAAAATCGTTATTTCAGATATTGCGAACTATAAAAGCAAGTTACGGGAAGTCTTCCGGGACCTCAAAGAATGCAAGCCTGGCCATCAAACAGACTCTCTTTATATGCAAAAGATCGAAGGTCTTGTTGAAACAAATAAAGGTGTAGGGCAGATCACTGTGAAGGAGTGCGATGAGCATGGCAACCTTGCTCAAACCCTTTATCAGCTTGCTCTGAAAAAAGAACTCGATGACAGCAAATTGCAGAAGCTGAATGCTTTTTTAGCATGGTTTGTCAGCACCAAAGTCATTATTAACTCCCTGCATTGTAAAAACATTGTTTATGCCTGGGATAGCGAGCGTCAGGATTATCGCTTCAAAGTCATTGACGGGTTTGGTGACAAAACGTTTTTTCAACTCAGTAAGCTTTCGCAATCAGTTCGCGATAAGAATAAAATCAAATGTCTCAAGCGGATGCTTAACGATTTGAACGGTCTGCAACAAGCTTAACCACGCAGGTTAAAAATAATCGAATCACCAGTTTTCTGTTGCCGGACTTCCGATCCCGCATACCTGATTAACAAAGGTGTTTACGCAGAAGTAAGTTACATATTAACTTCTTGAAAAATATCCTGAACTGCTCGGCGTTCGTGCTGTGTGGGGGCAAATCCCACACCGGATACTATGGGAAAGAATAGAACAATCAAAGCAATAAGCCGTGTCGCGAAACCACCTACGGGTGGTTTTTTTGTGCCGGCTTTTGACGAACCATAGGTATTTTGCGTCAAGTAAGCCTGCCAGATACGTTAAGCCGCCCGCTACACACTCCCCATTGCCAATCAATCTATCGACGAATCGGTGCATTAAACATAAACCTTCCCCGGGCAGGGTTGTTGATAAAGCCATCCCGGGCGGGATTATAGTTGTGGTCCTGAAAACCATTCATCATGATGGGATCGCCTATGCCATCCTGAATCGCCAAATGTCTGTGGATTCGGTTACGTGCCCTGAATGTGAAAGCGAAATCATCCGTCCCGCCAATGATGATGACGCCATTTCCTGCAAGAAGTGCCGCGCTTAACTCTTGCTCTCTTGCGGCCTGGTTTTGTAACGCGCTGGCTGCGGCAGACGATGACGCCAGCAGCAATACGAGGACGGCGCATGAAAATACCGGTGGCAGTTTCATGATTAATACCCATTAAAAGTATGGCTATTAAAGTATAGTCTTATGTCGTCATCTCATCTGAATAGAAAATGAACAGTTTAAGCCTGTTGCCTGTACGGAGTCTGAGGGGGTGGGAGAGGAGTGCCGCGCAATTAAGAACTATAATAAAAACAGTCGACAGATGATGACTCCAGTTTACAGATAGTACCGATAGAGGGGGCGGTTATGCGCGTCTCATTTTCTCCGCGAGTTGCGTTCACCGCTACGACATCTGGCTGGATAATTATCACGGACTCCCTACCAAAGTGATCAGCTATGCGCCAGATGGGCAGCGATTATAAACTGTTCTTCTGGATGCTATGGTTATCAACACCCGATTCCCCGTCAATTTTTTCACGCCTTGAAGGAGCCTGCACTATGGCTGACTATCAGTTTTCCACAGTCTGGCGGGTTGAGGCTTCAATTCAGGAGGTATGGGATGTTTTTTCCCATCCGGATAGCTGGCCTGAATGGTGGGGAAGTCTGGAACGCATCGTTGAGATAAGGAAAGGGGATTTACGGGGTATTGGGGCGTTGCATCGTTATACCTGGAAAGGGGCGCTTCCTTATCGCTTAACCTTTGATATCAATGTGTTGAAAATACGGCCTTGCACATTGCTTGAAGGACAAGCCAGCGGCGCGGTGGAAGGGCGAGGGGTATGGTCTTTCACTGCCAATGGTACAGCGACTATTGTCAGATATGACTGGAATGTGCGTACCACGATCCGCTGGATGAATTATCTTGCCCCGCTGGCAGCACCTGTATTTCGCTGGAATCACAATACGGTCATGCGCGAGGGGGCAAGAGGGTTAGCCCGCAAACTGGCAACGACTGTGTATATAGTTTGAACGTATCTCCGCTGCTGTACTTTTTGGGCTGTAAATGGCTTAATAGCGACCTTGCAGTTTCTCACTTCATTCACAGTTAACAGGTCTGTTATTGATGAATAATCTCCATCGACTCGCCTTTTTATGCCGGCCTCTGTCTGCTGTGATGATCGCGTACGGTTTCCCCTTTACCCGTAGCTCAACTCTTACAACCTGGACAGACAGCAATGCAACGTCGTCAGTTTCTCAAAAATAGCGTTCTCCTTTCCGCCGCCGGATTAGTCGGCCCTGCAGTCATTAGCCAGACGGTACGTGCCGCTGAGCCATCCGTTGCGCCAATAGCTCGTCGACGCTTTGTCTTATCTCAAACGTATAAACTTAATCCTCCTGAGGGATCGAGCGGCGTGGTGACACTGTGGATCCCGCTACCGGTGGATACCGCGTTTCAACAAATGACGGCGCTTGCCTTTAGCGGAAACTATAAGCAGGCGTACGTCACCACCAATAATACCTATGGCGCGAAAACGCTGTTTGCCACCTGGGCTGACTCGCAGGGTGAATTGTTGGTTAACGTTGATATCGACATTGAAACCGCCGACTGGGAACCGCTGAAGCAGGACGCGCTGAAAAACTGGCAGGAACCTGAGCAGATTATTTATCCGCTGGATGTAAAACCGTATCTGTTGCCGACGGCACATACCCCAGTTGATGGACTGGTCCTGGAAACCGCGCGTAAAATCACCGGTAATGAGCAGGATCCGCTGAAAAAAGCGCGCCTGATTTACGAATGGGTCAGCAGCCATATGGAGCGTGACAACGACGTTATTGGCTGCGGCACGGGGGATGTGGCGGAGATATTAAAAAGCGGTAAGCTCAAAGGAAAATGCACCGACATGAGCTCCGTTTTTGTTGCTCTGGCGCGGGCCAGCGGTATTCCGGCGCGCGAACTGTTTGGCATCCGTCTGGGCAAGGCCAATAAGCTCGAACGTTACTCGAAAAGTGCTTTTGGCACAGCCGACAGTGCAGGCGTTGCCAATGTGAGCGGCGGTCAACACTGCCGTGCTGAGTTCTATCTGGCAGGTTACGGTTGGTTACCGTGCGATCCTGCTGACGTGACCAAAATGCGTCTGGCAGAGAAAAAAACGCATCAGGATGCCGATGTCCAGGCGGTTAACGCTTACCTGTTTGGTAACTGGGAAATGAACTGGGTTGGATTCAACTACGGACGTGATTTCGAGTTGTATCCGGCAACGGAGCAGGGGGCCATGAATAACTTTGGTTATCCTTACGCTGAAGTCGATGGCGACCCGATCAATTTCTATGATCCTAAAGCGTTTTCCTACAGCTATGTCGCCACAGAACAACGCTAAAGGTGCGGGGCTTACCCTGTTGACGGCTGCTGCGGCCGCCGTCACCGCTGGCTTATGCTGTGTTGGACCGCTACTTTACCTGCTGTTTGGTATTTCGGCGGCGAGCTTCGCCGTTTTCACCCGGTTTGAGTTTTTGCGAACTCCTCTGATACTGCTGTCCCTGGGATTATTACTGCGTGTCTTCTGGCGGCTCTATTTTTCCAAACGGTTGTGGTGCTCCGGGTGGTTAACTCTGAAGCAAGCGCGCGTTCTCTACTGGTGCGCGCTGGCATTGATTTTGCCGGTGCTATTTTACCCAACGCTTGTTGCCTGGTTTTATGAGGTATTTGAATGAAGATCTTCGCGTTAGTTGCATGCTTGCTGTTGCCGCTGTGGGCTCAGGCGGCCAATCAAAAAGTGGTGCTGGATATACAAAATATGACCTGCTCGTTATGCGTTATTTCGGTCAATCAGGCGCTACGTGAAACCGACGGCGTGATTAAAGCAAAATCCTCTCTCAAAACCCGGCAGGCAGAAGCCATCGTGCCAGAAGGTTTCCCAACCGATACTCTACTTAACGCAGTAGCGAAAACGGGCTATACCGCAACGCTCAACCGTATTGAACAACAGTAAACCACCTGCGGGTGGTTTTATTGTGTTTTCCCGGTATGATGCCCGGCGGCTTAGTGTTCTCTTTTGTGCGTTAACTACCGGAATTCCCCTCTTTTCCTGTTAACCTGAACAGGCGGCTGCTGTAAGCCGCATATGCCCATTTATATCTGTTATCCCTCCAGCCATGTAGGATGATCACAGGCAAGATTTTTTGACTAAGGAAAAGCGTTATGAAAACGGGACCATTAAACGAGAGCGAACTGGAATGGCTGGATGATGTACTGACTAAGTACAATACAGATAAGGCTATTCTGGATGTGTCAGAACTGGATGGTTTACTGACGGCGGTACTGAGTTCACCGTATGAAATTGAACCGGAGCAGTGGTTGGTCGCTATTTGGGGCGGCGCGCAGTATGTTCCTCGCTGGTCCTCCGAAAAAGAAATGACGCGTTTCATGAACCTGGCGTTTCAACATATGGCGGATACGGCCGATCGCCTGGATGAATATCCTGAGCAGTTTGAGCCGCTGTTTGGTTTGCGTGAAATTGACGAGCATGAACTGACCATCGTTGAAGAGTGGTGTTTTGGTTATATGCGCGGCGTCGCGCTGTCGGACTGGTCCGCGTTACCAGACTCGTTAAAACCGGCGCTCGAGGCTATTGCGCTGCACGGTACGGAAGAAAACTTTGCGGTCGTTGAGAAAATGACGCCAGAAGCGTTCGAAGAGAGCGTGGATGCCATCCGCCTGGCGGCGCTGGATCTGCATGCTTACTGGATGGCGCATCCTCAGGAAACGCCGATTAAAGTACCGGTCAAAGTGGATGCCAAGGTAGGGCGCAATGACCCTTGTCCGTGCGGTAGCGGTAAAAAATATAAGCAGTGTTGTTTGCATTAAGAAAAAGGGGCATTAAGCCCCTTTTGTTTTAACCCACTTCCGGTAGTAATCCTGCTGCAATAGAAAACTGTACGGCTATCACCACAATGCCGCACAAAAATACCAGCGCCAGCGCCGGAGCACCCCCTGCCACGCGATATTTAGCCTGTGGATTCTGTTTTCTGCTCTGCCATGCCAGCATCGAGGGAATGAGCAGCGCCAGCATCGCCAGGGCAACGCCCGCATACCCCAGGGCCATGACGAAACCACGCGGATAGAACAGCGCGAATGCCAGCGGCGGCAGGAAGGTCACCACGCCGGTTTGCATTCTTCCTGCTACGGTATTGCGGCGCTGGAAGAGGTCGGCCAGGTAGTCAAATAATCCCAATGCGACGCCGAGGAAAGAGGTTGCCAGCGCAAGGTCGGCAAACAGATGCACCGCCAGTTCGACGTGCGGCGAAGCCACGACTTCACGTAATGCTTGTAATAAACCGTTTAAACCAGCGTGGTTGGCTAACAGCCCCATGAACGTTGAGGAGTTAATACTGCCAAGCGTGGCCAGTTGCCAGAAGATATAGGCGACTAGCGGAATGGCACTACCGGTGATAAACACCCAACGCAGTTTACGGATGTTACCGTTCATATAGCTGACGATACTGGGGACGCTGCCGTGAAAACCGAACGAAGTGAAGATAACCGGGATTGCAGACAGTGCCAGCCCCTGCTGAAGCGGTAACGTAAGCAGGTTTACTTTATGGATATGCGGCATTAACAGGGCCAGCATCACCACCAGGAAGATTATCTTGGCACTGAACAACAGACGGTTGAACAGATCGACCAAAGATGTGCCAACGCAAACCACGCCACCGGCAACAAAGGTGAACAGCAGTACGCCTGTTGTCGGGGAGAGCGTTGTCCCGGTCCAGTCGCTGATGCTGGAAGCCAGCAACTCACCAGCGCCACTGATATACGCCGCCGTCAGCGCGTACATTAAAAACATCATGCTAAAGCCCGTTACCCATTGTCCGTAACGACCAAGATAACGTTTTGCCAGCGTACCCAACCCGGTGTCTGCCGGTACGTGTTGATACACTTCAAGCAGCAACAGCGCGGTGTAGCACATTAGCGCCCAAAGACTCACTAACAATACCAGCGTGACGCTAAACCCCACGCCTGCCGCGGCCAGCGGCATTGCCAACATACCGGCACCAATCGTGGTTCCCGCCACGATAAAAATACTACCCAGGGTTCTGTTTTTCACGCTTTCCTCTGTCCCAGAGATAATCAACGGTTATATCTGCGGCGCAGGTTAAGGCAAAACGCTATTTTCGTCAAATCACCGTTACAATGAATGTACATTAATCTTTACGATGTTTGGCGCGTTAAGATGTATCACAAATGATATTTATCTGCGGGTAAACCTGCGTTAGCGCAAAGCAAGGCCGTGCCGTTCACATTAGGCTACGGACTTTATTGAGGAGGTAGTATGGAATCTATTCACGGTCACGAAGTGCTCAACATGATGATTGAATCTGGCGAGCAGTATTCAAATGCCAGCCTTGAAGCGGCGATTACGGCACGGTTTGGCGAGCAGGCTCGTTTTCACACCTGTTCTGCGGCGGATATGTCGGCAGCCGAGCTGGTGGCGTTTTTAGCGGCGAAGGGAAAGTTTATTGCAAAAGAAGACGGCTTCTCTACGCACGAAAGCAAGATCTGCCGTCACTGATTTTAGCGGGTAATGATGGCGGGTTGCCCTCATTACCCCACAACATTAATTCTGTGTATCAAGCGTAGCCAGTTCTTTATCGATGAAATAAAGACCTTCGCCACTTTTCCCAGCCAGCGATAACTTATCAATGACAGATTTAAATAATTTTTCTTCTTCATGCTGCTCGGCAACATACCATTGCAGGAAATTAAACGTCGGATAATCCTGGTGGGTCATTGCCGCGTGTGCCAGTTCATTAATTTTCTGGGTGATCAACTGCTCGTGTTCGTAAGTAACACGGAACAGTTCGTCCAGAGACGCATATTCAGCAAAGGGGGAAGGGACGGTGTTAATACACGGCAAGCTGCCAGTATCGGTCAGGTAGTCAAACAGACGCTGCATATGCGTCATCTCTTCCTGGGCGTGACGGCGCAGGAACGCGGCGGCACCTTCAAAGCTGTGATAGCTGCACCACGCGCTCATCTGTTGGTAGAGCAGAGATGAATATAATTCAAGGTTCATTTGCTCATTCAGTTGGTCGATCATTTCTGTTTTCAGCATGGTTATGCTCCACAAACGTTATTATATATTAGCGTGGCGTCACTATAATTTGTTATTTAATTATTTGCAAAAGGTAAAATAATAAATTTATTTATTAAAAATGCGAATGGGAATAAAACGCATTAACGCTATTAAGCGGAGAATATAAATAATGAAAAGGCAGAAGACCAGCAATAATGTGCTGGTCGAAAATATTAATAATTGAAGGCAGGCGATTGGGATACCGCAACGCCGTGACACTGCCAGGCGAGCGTGATTTTGGTATTTAAACACAGAGAACCGGCATATACGCTACAGGTTGATACCGGCTGACCAAACGCCATTGCGTTGGCATAACCCAGGCGCTGACACTCTTTGGTGGCTGTGCCTTGGGTCACGTAATCATCGGTACGCGCCGTTTGTAGCATGGCCTGGTTGTAGGTCAGGCGAACGACGCCGGTGATGGCACTGGCTTCGCTGACCTGCGCCTGTTTAGTAATAGTGCATCCTGTCAGCACGAGCGGCAAAAGGGCAAGGATAAAGGTCTTCATGTGATCGCTCTGAAAGTTCGGAGATAGGCTATCATGGCATATGTGGGGCGCATCAATGGCTTGAATAGCCCGAAGATCACCTGCGATTAATCGCAACGACGTCATTTTATTGAGGCTATTCTGAGCTGTCTCAGAAAAAATGTGAGCACCTCATTATTTTATAAAACAAAATTTCATTAAATTTGAAAGTGAGTTTGCAAAATAGTAATGTGGCCTGAATGTTATGACTTTCAGCGGGCCTCCGCAGCGCATTCAGGAGATTACAGAATGAAAATTGCATTGATGATGGAAAACAGCCAGGCAAGCAAAAATGCCATCATTCATAACGAGCTTAAAGCCGTTGCGGATGAGAAAGGTTTTCCAGTGTATAACGTCGGGATGAGCGACGAAAATGACCATCATCTGACCTACATCCATTTAGGGATTATGGCCAGCATCCTGCTCAATTCCAAAGCCGTGGATTTTGTGGTTACGGGTTGCGGTACGGGTCAGGGGGCAATGATGTCACTGAATATTCATCCGGGCGTGGTGTGCGGTTACTGTCTCGATCCGGCAGACGCATTCTTGTTCTCTCAGATCAACAACGGGAATGCGCTTTCTCTGGCATTCGCCAAAGGTTTTGGCTGGGGTGCTGAGCTGAATGTGCGCTATATGTTTGAAAAAGCATTCACTGGTCGTAACGGCGAAGGGTATCCACCAGAGCGTAAAGAGCCGCAGGTGCGTAACGCGGGTATTCTGAACCAGGTGAAAGCGGCGGTGGTAAAAGAAAACTATCTGGACACTCTGCGCGCTATCGATCCTGAACTGGTAAAAACCGCCGTATCTGGCCCGCGCTTCCAGCAGTGCTTCTTTGAAAACTGCCAGGACAAAGCGATCGAAGCGTTTGTACGCGAGATAGTTGGCTAAATCCTGTTGGCCCGGCGGTGTTCGCCTGCCGGGCTATTTTTTCTTGCTAGATACCGCGCTTCCAGCATCATGGGTAAGCCGCAGCGTATCAACCATACCTACCAGACAAATAATCGCAATAGCGACAAAGGCCAGCCGGAAACTGATCCCCGGAATATTGCCTAACGCCAGCCATTCACTCACCTCATCGCCGATACGGATCCCGATAGCGGCCAATGAAATGCCCAAGCCTACCGCTAATTGTGTTGCCGTACTGAACAGCGTATTGGCGTAGCTCATTTGTGGCCCGGGGACGTCCGCAAAGGCAAGCGTGCTGATGCCGGTAAACTGAATTGAGCGGAACACGCCGCCCAGATACAACACCAACAAAATAACCCACACCGGGGTCTGCGGCGTAATTAATGCACAGGCCAACAGCGCCAGGACGTTTAGCGCACCGTTGATTAACAGCAGTTTCTTAAAGCCCAGCCAGCGTATCAACGGCGTGGTGGCAGGTTTTATCGTCAGATTGCCCACAAACACCGCCAGAACCAGCGAACCCGCGTGAAAAGCGTTCATGCCAAAACCGACCTGGAACATTAACGGCAGCAGAAATGGTACAGCGCTAATAGAAGCACGAAATAGTGACCCGCCGTACAGGGTGACGCGAAAAGTAGGGACGCTCATGGCATCAAGACGAATCATCGGCCAGGTAGTGCGACGAAAATGATGCAGGGCAAACAGAAAGGTCACGGTTCCTAGCGCCAGCAGCCCGGCGGTTAGCCAGCCCTGCGGCTGCTGGGTTCCCAGTAACTCCATGGCATACACCAGGCTAACCATCGCAACTGAGGTCGCGATAAAACCCGCTATATCAAATGGACGGCGCTCGTCGTCATGAATATCCGGGATGAAACGTAGCGCCAGCGCGATCGCCAAAACTCCCAGCGGTACGTTAATAAAGAAGATCCAACGCCAGTTAGCATAGCTGGTAATGAATCCTCCAAGCGGTGGTCCGATGATAGGCGCGACTAACGCGGGCCAGGTCAGGGTCGCTATGGCGGTGATCAACTGATGTTTAGGCGTGGTGCGCAGTACCGCGAGACGGCCAACAGGAACCATTAGCGCGCCACCCACACCCTGTAAAATTCGCATTGCTACAAAGCTCTCAAGGCTTTCGGACAAACCGCATAAAACTGAAGCGAGAGTAAAAATCGCCAGCGCCAGGGTAAACACTTTTCGGGCGCCGAAGCGATCCGCAATCCAGCCGCTGGCGGGGATAAGCACCGCGAGGGTGATCAAGTAGGCGCTGATACCAATGTTCAGGTCTACCGCCTGTACGCCAAAGCTTTTGGCCATGTCGGGTAGGGCTGTGGCAATCACCGTGCCGTCAATAAATTCCATAAAGAAAGCCCCGGCAACAAGTAATGCTGCCGGGGAAAGACCGCGTTGGTTCTCAACCGCTAACTGTTCACTCATGTTGTGCTTGCCATCTCAAAAGAAACTGACTGG
Organism: Citrobacter sp. RHBSTW-00986; assembly: GCF_013783065.1. NCBI lineage: Bacteria > Pseudomonadati > Pseudomonadota > Gammaproteobacteria > Enterobacterales > Enterobacteriaceae > Citrobacter > Citrobacter sp. RHBSTW-00986. The sequence goes on from NZ_CP056200.1 coordinate 2,026,160, forward strand.
ATCTTTTTTATTTTCAGCGCATTTGTAATGTGTGCGCGGCTATCGTTTCGATCGCTGAATAGGTACTATGACGACCTTTCTATAAGGAGCTCACTATGTCCCAAACATTGAATGCCGATCAGGAACTGCTCTCGGACGTTGTTGCCTGTCAGCTGGTTATCAAGCAAATTCTGGATGTTCTTGATGTTATTGCCCCGGTAGAAGTTCGGGAAAAAATGTCCAGCCAACTGAAAAACATCGATTTTTCCAGCCATCCTGCAGGGGCCGATCCGGTCACTATGCGCGCAATACAAAAAGCGGTTGCCTTGATCGAGTTGAAATTCACGCCGCAGAATGAATCCCACTAAAATAAACCGTTGTTTCAGGTTTTAGAAAGGTTTTTTTGCGCCTCGCAGAATGGGAGGCGCGTGCCAGGGAAAATCAGAGGTTGACCGGATAAGGTGCGCAGCATCGCTATCCGGCATTAACGCGATGAAAACTGAAGATTAGTGATGCTGGTAGTTAACGACGTTGAGCAAGTGCTTATCGGTTTGCGCCATGCACAGCCCCGCGCGTTTGGCGCTGCGGACTTCATCAAGAATCGTCTGTAACAGCACGCCATCCTGCTGCTGCTCTTTTTCCAGATCGTGAAGAAAATCAATGGTTGGCGCATCGTTTAATGCTTCAGCTTCATTGGTTAAACGCGAGAGCTTACTCGAGCGCTGTTGATATTCATCCAACGTTTTCTGAAACAATTCTTCAAGGGAACTCAGTTCATCACCCGGCACATCCATGGCCTTGACGATGGGATTAGCCCCAGCACTTTTCATAAAATTGAACATACGCATCATTTGAGTCACGTTACCTTGCGCCTGCGTGCGTAGAAACGTGGCTGTACCTGTCAGGCTATGCTCGTAGCACCATTCGCTGAGATGCAGGTAAAGATTCGAGGCGTAGAACTCGAGATTCATTTGTGTATTGAGTTTATGAACAATTCCAACTGCAGCCATATCAATATCCTTATTTCCAGAAAGGGGGATGTACGTTACTCACGCCAGTACAGCGGGCTGCCGCTGCACTTCACCTCTACGTACAATTAAAGCTGTTAGCAGAATAAATCCGTTCCGCCGGTCCTTTAGTGATCACGAATTATATTCGCTCCGTTCGAGATTCAGCATAACGCTTGCCCTGGTATAAGAAAATCCTTAAATCTGCGTATTTATGTTTTTTTACATATTGTCATAACAGTATTCATGCTTCTTCTGTTTTGGTATATAGATGACATGAATGTAAGAGGTTGAAATTTATGTTATTAAATGATTTTTATGATAATGAAATGGTGTTTCATATCACAAAATTAAATTCCACAATAAGGTATTGTCTGGCATCTGATGATTATCTGCCCAAGTTGAAAGGCAATTTCACGATCGGGATGGAGTAGTACAAATTATCTGATGGCTAATTTTTTGCGCCAGATCAGTTTTAATCAAATTGAGAAATTTAACAGTCTGCACTGGTCGTCATTAATTATTTCGTTTATGTGGATTAAGCAAGGAGTTACATATGAAGAAGGTTGCGGTGCTGCTGGCACCCGGTTTTGAAGAGGCGGAGGCGATTGTTACCCTTGATATTCTGCGTCGCCTGAATATCGAAGTTGAAACCCTGGCCTGCGCAGAGTCACGTGCGGTGGTGAGTTATCATGACGTACCGATGGTGATGGATAGCACGCTGGCCGCGCGCCAGACATATCTCTACGATGCCGTCGTATTGCCAGGCGGGCCGCAGGGCAGCGTTAATCTTGCCGCCAGTGAGGCGGTCATCCAGTTTGTATCCCGTCATGATCAGGCAGGAAAGCTCATTTGCCCGGTATGTTCTGCGGCCGCGCGCGTGTTGGGCGGCAACGGTCTGCTGAAGGGGCGTCGCTATGTTTGCTCAGGCGATCTGTGGCAAAACGTCACGGACGGGGAATATATCGATGCGCCGGTTGTTGAAGATGGCAATCTGATTAGCGGCAAAGGATTAGGGCATATTTTCGATTTTGCGTTGACGCTTGCGGCGCACCTGCTGGGAGATGACATTCCGGTTCGCGATCACGCTGACCACATTTATTACCGATGGTAATCATGTTCCCGAATGCTTCGGTATTCGGGAACAAGGATTCGTTGGCTGATGTTATGGATTAATCTGCTATCCCTCTTTTTTCCCGTCGACAAAACCGCGTTTTTTTATGTCATTTCCCGCTGAATTTATGTACGCAATTACTGTAATTCTGTGGTGTGATGCCGCTCTCTTATGGAGAATCAATTTCCCGCTAAAACTACTCTCAGCACTGGCATTGATCTTATCACTAAAAGGTAATGCCTTGTTTTACGTCCGAATTACAAAAAATCGTCTGATTTTACCCTACATAAAAGAACGTTAAAGCTGGAGTTAACCATGCACAAATTCACTAAAGCGCTGGCTGCCATCGGTCTGGCTGCCATTATGTCACAATCCGCTATCGCTGAATCCATGAAGCTCGGTTTCCTGGTCAAACAACCGGAAGAACCGTGGTTCCAGACTGAATGGAAATTTGCCGATAAAGCCGGTAAAGACCTTGGCTTTGAGGTGATTAAAATTGCCGTCCCGGATGGTGAGAAGACCCTTAACGCCATCGACAGCCTGGCTGCAAGTGGCGCAAAAGGGTTTGTGATTTGTACGCCGGACCCCAAACTCGGGCCTGCCATTATGGCCAAGGCGCGTGGCTACGATATGAAAGTCATTGCCGTCGATGACCAGTTTGCTAACGCCAAAGGTAAGCCGATGGATACCGTGCCGTTGGTGATGATGGCTGCAACCAAAATTGGTGAGCGCCAGGGCCAGGAGCTGTATAAGGAGATGCAAAAGCGCGGTTGGGATGTGAAATCCACAGCCGTAATGGCCATTACCGCGAATGAACTCGATACCGCGCGTCGCCGTACATCGGGTTCAATGGACGCGCTTAAAGCCGCGGGCTTCCCGGAAAAACAGATCTACCAGGTCCCCACTAAATCGAATGATATCCCCGGGGCATTCGATGCCGCTAACTCCATGCTGGTTCAGCACCCTGAAGTCAAACACTGGCTGATTGTTGGCATGAACGACAACACCGTGCTGGGCGGCGTACGTGCGACCGAAGGGCAGGGCTTCAAAGCGCCGAATGTGATTGGTATCGGCATCAACGGCGTTGATGCCGTGAGCGAACTCTCCAAAGGCGAAGCGACCGGGTTCTACGGTTCACTCCTGCCAAGCCCGGACGTTCACGGCTACAAATCAAGTGAGATGCTCTACAACTGGGTAACGAAAGGTGCAGAGCCACCGGCGTTTACTGAAGTGACGGATGTGGTGCTGATTACCCGCGATAACTTTAAAGAAGAACTGGCGAAGAAAGGCTTAGGCGGTAAGTAACACAAATGCCGGATGCGACGCCAACGCGTCTTATCCGGCCTACGAATTGCGTACTCAGTAGGCCGGATAAGGCAAAGCCGCTATCCGGCATAAAGATCTGACTCACGGAGACGTTATGCAACAGTCTACCCCGTATCTCTCATTTCGCGGCATTGGCAAAACGTTCCCCGGCGTTAAAGCGCTCACGGATATCAGTTTCGACTGCTATGCCGGTCAGGTGCATGCGCTGATGGGCGAAAATGGCGCCGGGAAATCAACACTATTAAAAATTCTCAGCGGCAACTATGCGCCAACGACGGGATCTTTGGCGATCCGTGGACAAGAGATTTCGTTTGCGGACACCAATGCCGCGCTGAACGCCGGTGTTGCCATTATTTACCAGGAGCTGCATCTCGTCCCGGAAATGACCGTTGCCGAGAATATTTATTTAGGGCAGATGCCGCACAAAGGCGGGATTGTGAACCGCTCGCTGCTGAACTATGAAGCGGGGCTTCAGCTCAAGCATCTGGGCATGGATATCGATCCCGATACGCCGTTGAAATACCTCTCCATTGGTCAATGGCAGATGGTGGAGATTGCGAAAGCGCTGGCGCGCAACGCCAAAATTATCGCGTTTGATGAACCGACCAGCTCCCTTTCAGCGCGAGAGATTGAGAATCTGTTTCGCGTCATCCGTGAGCTACGCAACGAAGGGCGCATCATCCTGTACGTTTCGCACCGTATGGAGGAGATCTTTGCCCTTAGCGATGCCATCACCGTGTTTAAAGATGGTCATTACGTCAAAACGTTCACGGATATGCAGCAGGTCGATCACGACGCGCTGGTACAGGCGATGGTCGGGCGCGACCTCGGTGATATTTATGGCTGGAAATCCAGACCTTATGGTGCAGAGCGCCTGCGTTTGCATGACGTCAAAGCCCCAGGCGTGCGTACCCCGATCAGTTTATCAGTGCTCAGTGGTGAAATTGTCGGATTGTTTGGACTGGTGGGCGCCGGACGTAGCGAATTAATGAAAGGTCTGTTTGGCGGCACGCGTATCACGGCAGGCCAGGTGTTTATCGATGAACAGCCTATTGATATCCGTAAACCGAGCCACGCCATTGAAGCGGGGATGATGCTGTGCCCGGAAGATCGCAAGGCTGAAGGGATCATTCCGGTCCATTCGGTGCGTAACAACATCAACATCAGTGCCCGTCGTAAACATGTTCTGGGCGGATGCGTGATCAACAACGGCTGGGAAGAGACCAATGCCGATCACCATATTCGCTCACTCAATATTAAAACGCCGGGCGCGGAGCAACTGATTATGAACCTCTCCGGCGGTAATCAACAGAAGGCTATTCTCGGCCGTTGGTTATCGGAAGAGATGAAAGTGATTTTGCTGGACGAACCTACACGCGGTATTGATGTGGGCGCCAAGCATGAAATTTATAACGTGATTTATGCCCTCGCGGCGCGCGGCGTGGCCGTGCTGTTTGCTTCCAGCGATCTGCCAGAAGTGCTCGGTGTCGCCGACCGTATTGTGGTGATGAGAGAAGGCGAAATTGCCGGTGAGTTACTTCATGAACAGGCGGATGAGCGCCAGGCGTTAAGCCTTGCTATGCCAAAAGTTAGCCAGGCTGTAGCCTGAATAAGGAGAGAATGATGTCTTCCGTTTCAACATCGGGTTCAGGTGCTGCAAAGTCGGCGCTAAATCTTGGTCGCATTTGGGATCAATACGGGATGCTGGTCGTGTTCGCCGCGCTGTTCCTGGTTTGTTCCCTCTTTGTGCCTAACTTTGCCACTTTCATCAACATGAAGGGGCTGGGGCTGGCGGTATCGATGTCGGGTATGGTCGCGTGTGGGATGCTGTTTTGCCTGGCATCCGGTGACTTCGACCTGTCCGTTGCCTCCGTGATTGCCTGCGCCGGGGTCACTACAGCCGTGGTCATTAATATGACCGAAAGCCTGTGGATTGGCGTGGCTGCCGGGCTACTGCTCGGTATTCTATGTGGTCTGGTGAATGGGTTCGTGATTGCACGGCTGAAAATTAACGCCCTGATCACGACCCTTGCGACGATGCAGATTGTGCGTGGTCTGGCCTACATTATTTCCGACGGTAAGGCGGTAGGGATTGAAGACGAGCGCTTCTTCACTCTCGGCTACGCCAACTGGTTTGGTCTGCCGGCACCTATCTGGATCACGGTCGTCTGTTTCATCGTTTTTGGCTTACTGCTCAATAAAACCACGTTTGGTCGTAACACGCTGGCCATTGGGGGGAATGAAGAGGCGGCACGTCTGGCTGGGGTTCCGGTCGTTCGTACCAAAATTATTATCTTTATTCTGTCCGGGCTGGTATCCGCCATCGCCGGGATTATCCTCGCATCACGTATGACCAGCGGCCAGCCAATGACCTCAATCGGCTATGAGCTGATCGTGATTTCCGCGTGCGTGTTAGGGGGCGTTTCGCTTAAAGGCGGCATCGGAAAAATCTCATATGTGGTAGCCGGGGTGTTGATTCTGGGAACGGTTGAGAATGCAATGAACCTGCTGAACATCTCTCCGTTCGCACAGTATGTCGTACGTGGTCTGATCCTGCTGGCGGCGGTGATCTTCGACCGTTACAAGCAAAAAGCGAAGCGTACTGTTTGATGATTTTAACCCCAACTTTTTAGTCTAGCTTTAGCTCATCGCCAGCCGCTACCCGGCTGGCGATTGTTTTTCCAAATGGCGAGCATGGTCACACTGTCTATACTTATATCCGTCATACATCATATATACGGCGCGATCCGCGCGGCGTACAGACCATGATGAGGAGGATAACCGGGTGACAGCATCACTGATCTTACCCCCTGAACAATCTGCAAGCTGTGCTTATTTTTTTGATCTCGATGGGACGCTGGCTGAGATCAAACCTTATCCAGACCAGGTCGTTGTCCCTCAGACAATCCTGCAGTTATTACATCAGTTGGCGACGCATAATGCGGGTGCGCTGGCATTGATTTCAGGGCGCTCGATGGTCGAGCTTGACGCGCTTACCACTCCCTTTCGTTTTCCGCTCGCCGGAGTGCATGGGGCAGAGCGCCGTGACATCAATGGTCAAACTCATATAGTGCGCCTGGCTGCGGCAATAGAACGCGAAGCAGGAGAGCTATTAAGTACCGCCTTGGCGACGATGCCGGGTACAACGCTTGAAGCAAAAGGGATGGCGTTCGCACTGCACTATCGCCAGGCCCCGGAACATGAAGCGGCGCTAATTAATCTGGCTGAGCGCATCACGCACAGATGGCCGCAGTTGGCTTTACAGCACGGAAAATGCGTTGTGGAGATAAAACCAAAGGGTACGAACAAAGGCGACGCAATTGCCGCATTTATGCAGGAAGCACCTTTTGCCGGACGGATCCCCGTTTTTTTTGGTGACGATCTGACGGACGAAACAGGATTTGGCGTGGTTAATCGCGCAGGGGGCATTTCCGTGAAGGTGGGGAATGGAGCGACGCAGGCGACATGGCGTCTGGATGGCGTGAGTGATGTCTGGCACTGGCTGGAACAAATTAACTCTTCGCAGAAAGAATCGAAAGCAACGAATAACAGAAGAGGTGGCTATGAGTCGTTTAGTCGTAGTATCTAATCGTATCGCCTCACCTGATGACAAAGGGAGCGCAGGTGGGCTTGCCGTCGGTGTGCTGGGCGCGTTGAAGGCTGCTGGTGGCCTGTGGTTTGGCTGGAGTGGCGACACGGGTAATGAGGACAAACCATTAAAAAAAGTCACGCGTGGCAATATTACCTGGGCTTCGTTTAATTTGAGTGAACAGGATTACGAAGAGTATTACTGCCAGTTTTCTAATGCGGTTTTATGGCCTGCATTTCACTATCGCCTCGATTTGGTACAGTTTCAGCGTCCTGCATGGGAGGGCTATCAGCGGGTGAATGCCTTGCTGGTAGATAAACTGCTGCCGCTGCTCAGCGATGACGACATAATCTGGGTTCATGATTACCATCTGTTGCCGTTTGCCAGCGAGCTGCGTAAACGGGGCGTGAATAACCGTATCGGTTTTTTCCTGCACATCCCTTTTCCGACGCCGGAAATCTTTAATGCCTTACCCCCACATCAGACGCTACTTGAGCAGATGTGTGATTTTGATTTACTCGGTTTCCAGACCGAGAACGATCGTCAGGCTTTTCTGGATTGTCTGGCAGCCCAGACTCAGGTAACCACTCAGAGCGAGCAGCACCACCGTGCATGGGGAAAAGCGTTTCGTACCCAGGTCTATCCCATCGGTATTGAGCCGGATGAGATCGCCCGTCAGGCTTCCGGACCTTTGCCGCCGAAGCTGGCGCAACTGAAAGCAGAACTTAAAAATGTGCAGAATATCTTCTCCGTTGAGCGTCTGGATTATTCTAAAGGTTTGCCGGAGCGCTTTCAGGCCTATGAGGCTCTGCTGGAACACTATCCGCAGCACCACGGTAAAATTCGCTACACCCAGATAGCGCCAACTTCGCGTGAAGAGGTGCAGGCCTACCAGGATATTCGGCACCAACTGGAGACTGAAGCGGGGAGGATTAACGGTAAATATGGGCAGTTGGGGTGGACGCCGCTCTATTATTTGAACCAGTACTTTGATCGTAAATTGCTGATGAAAATCTTCCGCTACTCTGATGTAGGGCTGGTGACGCCGCTGCGAGATGGTATGAACCTGGTCGCGAAAGAATTCGTGGCCGCGCAGGATCCTGCCAACCCCGGCGTGCTGGTGTTATCGCAATTTGCCGGGGCCGCGAATGAGCTAACTGCCGCGCTTATTGTTAATCCTTATGACCGCGACGAAGTGGCTGGCGCATTAAACCAGGCTCTGACGATGCCGCTTGCTGAGCGTATCTCCCGCCACGCTGAGATGCTCGAAACTATCATTAAAAACGATATCGACAACTGGCAGGCGAGGTTCATTTGCGATCTGGAAAAAGTCATCCCACGTCAGAGTAAACAGCCATTGCCAGACAACGTTTCTCCCTGCACTAAACTGGCGTAACGCTCAGTAAACGCAGGTCAATCTCCAGCCAGTGGAACCAGCAGAACATCCACATGGCTGGCACCGATCACGCTTTTTGCTGAGCAGGATGCGCGCGAAAAGAAGCTGTGGTTATGGTTGCCATAAATGACCAGATCGACCGCGTGTTTACGGCATACATCCAGAATATGTTCATTCAGTGCCCCATAGGTAATAAAGGTATGCTCAATGGGGTACTGTGCTTCTTTGCTGAGCTTGTCGATAAAATCCTGAGTCTCCTCTTGCATCACTTCACGCAGGTCCTCCAGCATAGGTGCTGCAAACTGATTATACAGTTCAGGGTCTGAGACCAGGGTTATCAGGCTAATACGAGCGTTGACAGGGCGAGCGATTGAAACCGCCTTGGCTAACAACTGCTGGCTTTCAGGGGTGGCGGCAACGGCCACAAGAATGTGTGTATAGCTCATAACTCGCTCCTTTTTTCAAGAATTATGAGAGGGTTTCTCAGCATTGCTCGGCTTACTCCATACTGCAACGTTTCCTTCCTGGATAGTGTGAATGTCATCATGGTTATTCATTAATTATTCTTATAAATAGAATAATTGCGTCATATAACTTGGAAATACGTTCAGCTTACTTAAGTAAAACTCACCGCTAATGAAAACAATGTGTTAATTAAAAATTAACATAAGTTAACATTTAACGGGTTATCACTACCCGGTATTAATTAATCACCCTTAATATTTAAGTCATTGTTTATAAAGGATTTAATTAAAATAGTGTTTTACATTAAATATGTGATCAAGCTCGCTATTTCACAAGGTGATATTAACGTTTGTGAACAAAATACTATTCGCTTTTATTGCAAGAATATTCGTATGTCAGGAATTGAAATGGCGAACTTGAGATTAAAAAATAAGCAAAGTAAAAGCTGTGCTGATGGATTTATGTTAAGTGTTTAGCTGGTTTATGTGATCTATGTCACATATTCTTCAAATTCGCAGCATAGCTACGTTGTATGTGTAACGGGCGGCGGGTAGAGTTGCGTCGAATTAGGAAAAATCTTAGACATTTGTAAGAATTGATGTGAGCTTGTAAGGGGCGCGGCTTTCTGAAAAGGGAATGTTTAGACAACGCGTAAGTGCCGTCACGCTGCTATGTATTTGACCTTTTGCTTTTTTTTACCGGGCCTTCCCGGCGACATCACGGGGTGCGGTTTCACCGCATGAAAACAATGTTGGTTATTATGGATGCAAATAATGCATACATCCGAGTTGCTGAAACACATCTATGACATCAATTTGTCATATTTATTGCTTGCACAGCGTTTGATCGTTCAGGACAAAGCATCTGCGATGTTTCGCCTTGGTATCAGCGAAGAAATGGCGGACACGTTGGCAACATTAACACTTCCACAAATGGTCAAACTGGCTGAAACAAACCAACTGGTCTGTCATTTCCGTTTCGACGATCACCAGACCGTTACTCGCCTGACGCAAGACTCCCGCGTTGACGATCTTCAGCAAATTCATACCGGTATCATGCTTTCAACGCGACTGTTAAGCGACATCGATGAAGCAGCGCGCAAGAAAAGGGCTTGATGATGAGCGAAAAAAGCATTGTTCAGGAAGCGCGTGATATCCAGCTAGCGATGGAATTAATCACATTGGGCGCCCGTTTGCAAATGCTGGAAAGCGAAACGCAATTAAGCCGTGGCCGACTTATCAAGCTGTATAAAGAATTACGCGGCAGCCCTCCGCCAAAAGGGATGCTGCCTTTCTCCACCGACTGGTTTATGACGTGGGAACAAAATATTCATGCTTCGATGTTTTGCAACGCATGGCAATTCCTGCTCAAAACTGGTTTGTGCAGCGGCGTGGATGCCGTGATCAAAGCGTATCGTTTATATCTTGAGCAGTGCCCGCAGCCAGAAGAAGGGCCACTGCTGGCGTTAACTCGCGCATGGACGTTGGTGCGTTTTGTCGACAGCGGATTGCTGGAGTTGTCCCGATGCAATTGCTGCGGTGGGAATTTTATTACCCACGCTCACCAACCCGCAGGCAGCTTTGCCTGCAGTTTATGCCAACCGCCATCACGCGCCGTAAAAAGACGTAAACTTTCCCAGAATGCTGCCGATATTATTCCACAACTGCTGGATGAACAGATCGAACAGGCTGTTTAACTGATACGGTGTGGACAAACACTCCAGCAGCGGTAAGCGATTACCGCTGCTTTTTTTTGTCCTGACCTCGAGTTAACAGCCCGACTGCGCATCCTGTCATAGTCAATTGCGAAAGGATGATGTCGTGCTTATCTTATTAGGTTACCTGGTTGTTATTGGTACAGTTTTCGGCGGTTACATGATGACCGGCGGACACCTTGGGGCACTCTATCAACCGGCTGAGCTGGTGATTATCGGTGGCGCGGGTATTGGGGCATTCATCGTCGGCAATAACGGGAAAGCCATTAAGGGGACGATGAAAGCCATCCCGATGCTTTTTCGTCGTTCAAAATACACCAAAGCGATGTATATGGATCTGCTGGCGCTGTTGTATCGCCTGATGGCCAAGTCACGTCAGCAGGGCATGTTCTCGCTTGAACGCGATATCGAAAACCCCAAAGAGAGTGAAATTTTCGCCAGCTATCCGCGCATTCTTGCTGATGCCGTGATGCTTGATTTCATTGTCGATTATCTGCGTCTGATCATCAGCGGCAACATGAACACGTTTGAAATTGAAGCGCTGATGGATGAAGAGATTGAGACGCACGAAAGTGAGGCCGAAGTCCCGGCCAACAGTCTGGCGATGGTGGGGGATTCATTACCGGCGTTCGGGATCGTGGCGGCGGTCATGGGGGTTGTCCATGCGCTGGCTTCTGCCGATCGTCCGGCGGCTGAACTGGGTTCGCTGATTGCACATGCCATGGTAGGGACATTCCTCGGTATTTTACTGGCCTATGGATTTATTTCTCCGCTTGCCAGCGTTCTGCGCCAGAAAAGCGCTGAAACCACCAAAATGATGCAGTGTGTGAAGATAACTCTGCTCTCCAATCTGAATGGTTACGCGCCGCCAATTGCCGTCGAATTTGGTCGTAAGACTCTGTATTCCAGCGAACGTCCATCGTTTATCGAACTGGAAGAGCATGTTCGTGCGGTGAGAAATCCAACTGCGCAGCAGACGACCGAGGACGCATGAAAAATCAGGCCCATCCCATTATCGTTGTAAAGCGACGCAAGCATAAAGGTCACGGTGGTGGGGCGCATGGTTCGTGGAAAATCGCCTACGCCGATTTTATGACCGCGATGATGGCCTTCTTTCTGGTGATGTGGCTCATTTCCATCTCTAGCCCTAAAGAATTGATCCAGATTGCCGAATATTTCCGTACGCCGCTGGCTACTGCGGTAACCGGGGGAAATCGTATTTCGAATAGCCAAAGTCCAATTCCTGGCGGCGGGGATGATTACACCCAGCAGCAGGGAGAGGTGAACAAGCAGCCGAATATCGATGATCTGAGAAAACGCATGGAACAAAGCCGCTTGAGCAAACTTCGCGGCGATCTCGATCAGTTGATTGAATCTGACCCCAAACTGCGTGCGCTGCGCCCGCATTTGAAAATTGATTTAGTTCAGGAAGGGCTGCGGATACAGATTATCGACAGTCAGAATCGCCCGATGTTTAAAACCGGTAGCGCTGAGGTGGAACCGTATATGCGCGATATCCTGCGAGCCATAGCGCCAGTGCTTAACGGCATTCCTAATCGAATCAGCCTCTCCGGCCATACGGATGATTACCCTTACGCCAATGGTGAAAAAGGGTATAGCAACTGGGAGTTGTCCGCCGATCGCGCTAACGCGTCGCGTCGCGAACTGGTTAGCGGCGGTCTGGATGATGGAAAAGTATTACGTGTGGTAGGTATGGCCGCCACGATGCGTCTGAGCGATCGCGGTCCTGAAGACGCTATCAACCGCCGTATTAGCCTGCTGGTTCTCAATAAGCAGGCGGAAGAGGCCATTTTGCATGAAAACGCTGAAAGCCAGAATGAGCCGGTAAGTGTCTTACAACAGCCAGCGGAACTCCCGCCGGCAAGCGTTCCCACATCGCCACCAGCCAATCCGAGGTGATAGCGTGAGCATGGATATAAGCGATTTTTATCAAACATTTTTTGATGAAGCTGACGAACTGTTGGCTGACATGGAGCAACACCTGCTTGATTTGGTTCCTGAAGCCCCGGATTCCGAACAGCTGAATGCAATTTTTCGTGCTGCGCACTCGATAAAAGGCGGGGCGGGCACCTTCGGCTTTACCATTTTGCAGGAAACGACCCATCTGATGGAAAACCTGCTGGATGAAGCGCGGCGTGGCGAGATGCAGCTCAATGCCGACATTATCAACCTGTTTTTGGAAACGAAAGATATTATGCAGGAACAGCTCGACGCCTATAAAAACTCAGAGGAGCCGGATGCCGCCAGCTTTGAGTACATTTGTAATGCGTTACGACAGTTAGCGCTCGAAGCGAAAGGTGAAACCGCACCGGCAGTCGTCAACACCGCAAAACTGAGCGTTGTTGACAGCGCTGCAATGCAGGAAGAGGCGGTTGCACAGCCTGAGTCTGCAAGTGAAGAGAGCAAGAAACGCATTATTCTCACGCGCCTGAAAGCCAATGAAGTGGATTTACTGGAAGAGGAGCTGGGGAACCTGGCGACCTTAACCGATGTGGTGAAAGGGAGCGACACGTTGTCAGCAACGCTTGATGGCAACCTCGCAGAAGATGACATCATCGCAGTGCTGTGCTTTGTGATTGAAGCTGATCAGATTGAATTCGAAACCGTCAGCGCAGCGCCCGTAGCCGTTGAAACTGAAGCTGAAGCTGAAGCAGAAACGGTAGCCGTTGTCGCGAAGCCGCAGCCGGTTGCCGTTGCGCCAGCGGCGAAAGCCGCCGCCAGCGAAGCGCCAAACGGACGCGCGGAACGCGACAAACCCGCCCGTGCCAGCGAGTCAACCAGCATCCGCGTAGCGGTTGAGAAGGTCGATCAGCTCATTAACCTGGTCGGTGAGTTGGTCATCACCCAGTCTATGCTGGCACAACGTTCTAACGAACTGGATCCCGTCAATCATGGCGATCTCATCACCAGTATGGGTCAGTTACAACGTAACGCCCGCGACTTGCAAGAGTCGGTGATGTCGATTCGTATGATGCCCATGGAGTACGTGTTCAGCCGTTTTCCGCGTCTGGTGCGCGACTTGGCCGGTAAGCTGGGTAAACAGGTCGAACTGACACAGGTGGGAAGCTCAACCGAACTCGACAAGAGCCTGATTGAACGCATCATCGATCCGTTGACGCACCTGGTGCGTAACAGCCTCGATCACGGTATTGAACTGCCGGAAAAACGCCTTGAAGCCGGGAAAAGCCCAATCGGTAATCTGACGCTTTCCGCGGAGCACCAGGGCGGGAATATCTGTATTGAAGTCACCGATGATGGCGCCGGTCTGAACCGTGAACGAATCCTCGCCAAAGCTATCTCCCAGGGGATGCCGATCCACGAAAACATGAGCGATGACGAAGTCGGTATGCTGATCTTCGCCCCGGGCTTCTCGACCGCTGAACAGGTGACGGATGTCTCTGGCCGCGGCGTGGGTATGGATGTGGTGAAGCGAAATATCCAGGAGATGGGGGGCCATGTTGAGATCCAGTCCAAACAGGGGCAGGGGACGACTATCCGAATACTGCTGCCGCTGACGCTGGCGATCCTCGACGGCATGTCTGTGCGCGTGGCCGACGAAGTCTTTATTCTGCCGCTGAATGCCGTTATGGAATCACTGCAACCGCGCGAAGAAGATCTCCATCCGCTGGCCGGAGGAGAGCGCGTGCTGGAAGTGCGTGGCGAATATTTACCGCTGGTTGAGCTGTGGAAAGTCTTTGAGGTTGAAGGCGCAAAAACCGAAGCGACTCAAGGTATTGTGGTGATTTTGCAAAGTGCAGGGCGTCGCTACGCGCTGCTGGTCGATCAGTTAATTGGTCAACACCAGGTGGTCGTTAAAAACCTGGAAAGCAACTACCGCAAAGTGCCAGGTATTTCTGCAGCAACGATCCTCGGCGACGGCAGCGTCGCGCTGATTGTCGATGTCTCTGCATTGCAGGGATTAAACCGCGAACAACGTGTGGCGATCACAGCCGCCTGATTGAGTGAGAAGGGAATAATATGACCGGTATGAGTAATGTAACTAAACTGGCCGGCGAACCGTCAGGTCAGGAATTCCTCGTGTTCACACTGGGGGATGAAGAGTACGGTATCGATATCCTGAAAGTGCAGGAAATCCGTGGGTACGATCAGGTGACGCGTATTGCTAACACGCCTGCGTTTATCAAAGGTGTCACCAATCTGCGCGGTGTGATTGTGCCGATTGTTGACCTGCGCGTGAAGTTTAGCCAGAGCGATGTGGATTACAACGAAAACACCGTGGTGATTGTGCTGAATCTGGGCCAGCGGGTGGTCGGGATTGTGGTCGATGGCGTCTCGGATGTGCTGTCGCTGACAACGGATCAAATCCGTCCGGCACCGGAATTTGCCGTAACGCTGTCGACGGAATACCTGACGGGACTGGGGGCGCTGGGTGACCGGATGCTGATTCTGGTTAACATTGAGAAACTGCTCAATAGCGAAGAAATGGCGCTGCTGGATATTGCCGCCAGCCACGTCGCGTAACCGCTATACCGTATCCGGCCTACAATGATTGCTGTTGTAGGCCGGATACGCGTAGCACATCCGGCAGATTTCCCCTTACGCTTCCCGCTCAACCAGCTCCGGTTCTTCTTCCAGTAAACCTTCATCTTGTGCCAGCATCGCCGTTGCAATCCCGTTACCTAATACGTTGATTGCTGAACGTCCCATATCCAGGAAGTGGTCAATACCCATCAGTAACAGAATCCCGGCAACCGGAATATTAAAGCTCGGAATGGTTGCTGCCAGCACCACCAGCGCAGAACGCGGCACGCCGGCAATCCCTTTTGACGCCAGCATCAGCGTCAGCATCAGGACGGTGATTTCTGCAAAGGAGAGGTGAATGTTATAGGCCTGCGCGATAAACATCGAGGCAAATGAACAGTAAACCATCGAGCCGACCAGGTTAAATGAATAACCGATAGGCAATACAAATGACACGATGTTGGGCGAGCAACCAAATTTGGTTAATTGCTCCAGCGTTTTCGGATAGGCGGCTTCCGAGCTGCTGGTAGTAAATGCGACCAGAACCGGATCTTTCAGCATGCTTACCAGACGAAAAACCTCTTTTTTCAGCATGACATAACCGACCGCCAGCAGAACCAGGCAGGTCAGCAAAATAGCCACATAGTAGCCGCCGATGAACGACGCATAGTTAAGCAGGATCCCCAGACCCTGGGTGGAGATAACGGAGGAAATGGCGGCGAAAATGGCCAGCGGCGCAACGTACATCACGTAGCCAGTCACCTTCAGCATAATGTGGGAGACCACATCCAGCGCGGCAACCAGCGGGGCATTGAACTTCTCACCAAGGGATGCGCCACCAATACCGAAGAACATCGAGAACACCACAATTTGCAGGATCTCATTGTTGGCCATCGCCTCGGCTATGCTGGTTGGGATGGTGTGAGTCAGGAAACCTTTCAGGCTCATGCCGCTCACGGCCAGGCCGGTATCAGTGGCTTCCAGCGGGATCGCCAGGTTCAGCCCGCTGCCGGGTTGCTCAAGAGAAACCACAAACAGACCGACCAGAATAGACAGTATGGAAGAGCTAATAAACCAGATCATCGCTTTGCCGCCTACGCGCCCGATGGTGGACGTTTCCCCCAGGCGCATAATACCAACGGTCAGGGTGCTGAATACTAAAGGTGCGATCACCATTTTAATCAGGCGCAAAAAGATGTCGGTGAGAAGCGTAATATTATCGGCCCAGGCGGTCACTACGCCGGGGGCGGCATAAGAGTGGATCACCGCCCCTGACAGGATCCCCGCCAGCATGAAGATCACGATAAACAACGTGAGTTTGTTTGCATTTGCCACTAAAAAGCCCTCAGTAAGGATTTAACATTTATTGTTCGGTTACTCATTTTTTATATTTATTAATTGGTAACTAAGTATTCATCATATAAATTGAATTAAAGCGCCAGCTGATACAACTTTTTTTAATTTTTTATCCATTTTGTTGTGGTGCAGAGGATATGTATTTGTGATCCTGGTCACGAAATAATGACTATTTCATCCAATATGACCGCGCCCACAGATAAATTTGAATGTTATTCACATGATAATTGTGACGTTTTTATGTGAATGATTTGTGGTTGCCGTACACCCGTCTTCCCCTCCTTCCGCGAGGCTTCACGTCCCTTCAGGATTTCCTTTTCGCAAACGTAAAGTTATCTCAGCGACTGCCGATAACGTTGATAACTCGTTTTCAGGAAGGTGCCTTATGTTTAACCGTATCCGCGTTGTCACAATGCTGATGATGGTGCTGGGGGTTTTCGCACTGCTACAGCTTGTTTCCGGTGGTCTGTTGTTTTCTTCATTGCAGCAGAATCAGCAAAGTTTTGTTATTTCTAACGATCTTCGACAGCAGCAAAGTGAACTCACCTCAACATGGGATCTGATGCTGCAAACACGTATCAATTTAAGCCGTTCTTCTGCACGCATGATGATGGACGCGTCCAACCAGCAAAGCAGCGCGAAAAACGATCTGCTGAAGAATGCGAAAGCATCGTTGGCGCAGGCCGAAACACATTACGCAAAATTTAAAAACATCACACCGTTACCCGAGATGGCAGAAGCCAGCGGCAACGTTGAGGAGAAATATCAGCAGTACCATGCGGCCTTAACAGAACTGGTTCAGTTTCTGGAGAACGGCAATATGGATGCCTATTTCGCGCAACCGACTCAGGGAATGCAAAACGCGCTCGGTGAGGCGCTGGGCAAGTACGCCAGCGTTAGCGAAAAGCTTTACGCTCAGGCATTCGATAAAAGTGCGCGGGATTACCATTTCGCCCAATGGCAGCTTGGCGTGCTGGCCGTAGTGCTGGTGCTGATTCTGGTGGTGGTGTGGTACGGCATCCGCCATACCCTGCTTAATCCTCTGTCTCGCGTCATTGCCCATATTCGGGAAATCGCCAGCGGTAACCTGACCGCGACCCTGGCCGTCAGCGGTCGTAATGAAATCGGCGAGCTGGCCAGTACGGTTGATCATATGCAGCGCTCGCTGACGGAAACCGTCACCCTGGTGCGTGAAGGTTCTGATGCGATTTATTCCGGGACCAGCGAAATTGCCAGCGGGAACACCGACCTTTCATCTCGTACTGAACAGCAGGCCTCTGCGCTGGAAGAGACCGCAGCCAGCATGGAACAGTTGACCGCAACCGTGAAGCAAAATGCGGACAACGCGCGTCAGGCCTCGCAACTGGCGAAAAGCGCCTCCGATACCGCACAGCATGGCGGCAAAGTGGTTGATAGCGTGGTGAACACCATGCACGAAATCGCCGATAGCTCGAAGAAAATCGCCGACATCATCAGCGTTATTGATGGTATTGCTTTTCAGACCAACATTCTCGCACTGAACGCGGCGGTTGAAGCGGCGCGTGCCGGTGAACAAGGCCGTGGCTTTGCTGTGGTTGCGGGCGAAGTGCGTAATCTGGCAAGTCGCAGTGCGCAGGCAGCGAAAGAGATCAAAGCGTTGATTGAGGATTCGGTTTCCCGAGTGGATACCGGGTCCGTATTGGTAGAAAGCGCAGGCGAAACGATGAACGACATCGTAAATGCCGTAACGCGGGTGACCGACATTATGGGCGAGATTGCCTCGGCCTCCGACGAGCAAAGCCGGGGGATTGATCAGGTGGCGCTCGCGGTATCCGAGATGGATCGCGTTACGCAGCAGAACGCCTCGTTGGTACAGGAATCGGCTGCCGCTGCCGCTGCTCTTGAAGAACAGGCCAGCCGCCTGACGCAGTCGGTGTCGACTTTCCGCCTTGCGTCACGTCCGGCGTCGGCTAAGCCGCGCGATACACGATTACCTGCAACGGCGGCCGCATCCTATCCGCGCCAGAACAATGAGCAAGATACGAATTGGGAAACATTTTGACTGATAGTTAAACCGCGGCCAGTGCCGCCCAATGGGAGCGTTGATGTTTAATCGTATTCGAATTTCGACCACGCTGTTTTTGATTTTAATCCTCTGCGGTGTTTTGCAGATTGGCAGTAATGGCTTGTCCTTCTGGGCATTTCGGGACGGTTTTCAGAACCTGAATCAGGTCGAACGAAGTAATCAGCAACGCGCTGCGCTGGCCCAAACCCGCGCTGTGTTATTACAGGCCAGTACGGCCCTTAATAAGGCAGGGACGCTGACCGCCCTGAGCTATCCGCCAGAGGATATCAACACGCTGATGACCCTCGCACGTGATAGCCTGGCGCAGTCTGAATTGATGTTTAAACGCTTTATGGCGACATCGGATACGACGGCACAAGGAAAGGCGCTGTTTGGCGCAACGGAGAAAAGTTTCAGCCAGTGGCACAGCGCTCTCGCGCATCAGGCCACCTGGCTTGAAAACAATCAGTTGTCAGATTTTCTGACCGCGCCGGTGCAGGCTGCTCAGGATGCTTTTGATGCAAATGTGAATGCGTGGCAGAGCAACATCGATCGCGTGTTGCAAACGGCAGGAGAGCAGAGCCAGCGAAATTACCATATGTCGGGGGTGATTTTCGCCACCATGGTGGTACTGGCGGCACTGCTCACCAGCGGTGCGCTGTACTGGTCGCGCAAGATGATTGTCCAGCCGCTGGCGATCGTGGGCAGTCATTTCGACAGCATTGCCGCGGGTAATCTGGCCCGGCCGGTAGCGGTTTATGGGCGCAATGAGATCTCAGCCATTTTTGCCAGTCTGAAGAAGATGCAGCAGGCACTGCGTGAAACGGTAAGCGAAGTACGCCAGGGCAGCTCAGCCATGCATAGCGGTATTTCAGAAATCGCGATGGGTAATAACGATTTGTCTTCGCGCACTGAACAGCAGGCGGCCGCGCTGGCGCAAACGGCAGCCAGCATGGAACAACTGACCGCCACCGTAGGACAGAATGCGGATAACGCGCGCCAGGCGTCAGGAATTGCCAAAAGTGCGGCAGATACAGCGCATAAAGGCGGCGAACAGACGTCCCGGGTCGCCAGCACAATGCATGAGATTTCCGCGAGCTCGCAGAAAATTGGCGACATCATCGGCGTGATTGACAGCATTGCCTTTCAGACCAATATCCTCGCGCTGAATGCTGCGGTTGAGGCTGCTCGCGCGGGTGAGCAGGGGCGTGGTTTTGCCGTGGTTGCGGGTGAAGTGCGCAATCTGGCAAGCCGTAGCGCACAGGCGGCGAAAGAAATTAAGGGTCTCATTGAGGAGTCTGTCACCCGAGTGCATCAGGGCTCGCAGTTGGTTGATATGGCAGCGCGCACCATGACGGAAATTGTCAGCTCGGTTACCCGGGTTAACGACATCATGGGCGAGATTGCTTCTGCTTCTGATGAACAGCGCAGAGGCATCGAGCAGGTGGCGCAGGCCGTCAGCCAGATGGACTCCGTGACGCAGCAAAACGCCGGGCTGGTGGAAGAAGCCGCATCCGCCACCGGACAACTTGCCATGCAGGCCGATAATCTTTCTGCCTGTGTCGCATTTTTTAAGCTTGAAGAGCAAACCGTAGCAAAACAAGAATTGGCGCAGCCGCAGGTTGTGCCCGTTGTATCCTGAATGTGATTGAGAAGGCGCTATGACATCATCTCTGCCCCCTGGGCAAACGTCATTATTGTTACAGATGACACAGCGCCTCGCGCTGTCTGACGCGCATTTTCGTCGGATATGTCAATTAATCTACCAGCGTGCGGGGATCGTACTGGCCGACCATAAGCGGGACATGGTTTATAACCGCCTGGTCCGCCGTCTGCGAACCCTGGGACTGGATGACTTTGGTCGCTATCTCAGCATGCTGGAAGCTAACCAGAACAGTGCTGAGTGGCAGGCTTTTATTAACTCCCTGACTACCAATCTGACCGCGTTTTTTCGCGAAGGGCATCATTTTCCAGTGCTGTCAGATCATGCTCGTCGGCGCAGCGGTGAATACCGAGTCTGGAGCGCGGCGGCGTCAACCGGAGAAGAGCCGTACAGCATTGCGATTACGCTCGCCGATACCTTAGGTATGGCTCCGGGCCGCTGGCGTGTTTTTGCCAGCGACATTGATACCGAAGTGCTGGAAAAAGCCAGAAGCGGCATCTACCGCCTTGATGAGCTAAAGACGCTGTCACCGCAGCAGCTACAGCGTTATTTCATGCGTGGCACCGGACCGCATGAAGGACTGGTACGCGTTCGGCAGGAACTGGCGGGGCATGTTGAATTTTCCAGCGTGAATTTACTGGATAAGCAGTACAACGTGCCAGGCCCCTTCGATGCCATATTTTGCCGTAACGTGATGATCTATTTTGATAAAACGACGCAGCAGGACATTTTGCACCGTTTTGTTCCACTTCTTAAACCAGATGGGCTGCTGTTTGCAGGTCATTCAGAAAACTTTAGCAACCTCGTGCGCGAGTTTAGCTTGCGTGGACAGACGGTGTATGCGCATGCGCCAGGTAAGGATAAAGCATGAGTAAAATCAGGGTGTTATCGGTTGATGATTCTGCACTGATGCGTCAAATCATGACCGAAATTATTAACAGCCACAGTGATATGGAAATGGTGGCGACGGCGCCGGATCCGTTGGTTGCCCGGGATTTAATCAAAAAATTCAATCCCGACGTCCTGACGCTGGATGTGGAAATGCCGCGCATGGACGGCCTCGACTTTCTTGAGAAACTGATGCGTCTGCGTCCGATGCCAGTGGTTATGGTCTCTTCGCTGACCGGTAAAGGTTCTGAGGTCACGCTGCGGGCGCTGGAGTTGGGAGCGATTGATTTTGTCACCAAACCACAGTTGGGGATCCGTGAAGGGATGTTGGCCTACAGCGAAATGATCGCTGAGAAGATCCGCACCGCGTCGCGGGCAAAACTGGCGGCCCACAAACCCATGACGGCACAGGTGACCTTGAAAGCGGGGCCGTTACTCAGTTCTGAAAAACTGCTGGCGATTGGCGCCTCAACCGGAGGAACAGAGGCAATTCGCCATGTACTCCAGCCATTGCCGCTTTCAAGTCCCGGTATTCTTATTACCCAGCATATGCCGCCAGGATTTACCCGCTCATTCGCCGAGCGTCTGAACAAACTGTGTCAGATCACCGTGAAAGAGGCTGAGGACGGGGAGCGCGTGCTCCCAGGGCATGCGTATATCGCCCCTGGTGACAAGCATATGGAACTGGCGCGCAGCGGGGCGAACTACCAGATCAAAATTCATGATGGTCCACCGGTTAACCGGCATCGACCTTCAGTGGATGTGCTGTTCCATTCGGTGGCAAAACATGCGGGGCGTAATGCCGTGGGAGTGATCCTGACGGGTATGGGCAACGATGGCGCCGCCGGAATGTTAGCGATGAACCAGGCGGGTGCCTGGACCATTGCGCAAAACGAAGCAAGTTGTGTGGTGTTCGGCATGCCGCGCGAGGCCATCAATATGGGTGGCGTAAGCGAAGTGGTCGATCTTAGCCAGGTAAGCCAGCAAATGCTGGCGAAAATCAGTGCCGGACAGGCAATACGTATTTGAATCAGGAGTTTATTTTTTATGGCGGATAAAGAGCTTAAGTTTTTGGTTGTGGATGACTTTTCCACCATGCGTCGCATCGTGCGTAACCTGCTCAAAGAACTGGGTTTCAACAATGTTGAAGAGGCCGAAGACGGCGTGGACGCGCTGAATAAGCTGCAGGCTGGGGGATTTGGTTTTGTCATTTCCGACTGGAATATGCCGAACATGGATGGCCTGGAACTGCTGAAAACCATTCGTGCTGATGGCGGAATGTCCGCCCTGCCGGTGCTGATGGTTACGGCGGAAGCGAAGAAAGAGAATATCATTGCGGCGGCACAGGCTGGCGCCAGTGGTTATGTCGTGAAACCGTTCACGGCGGCGACGCTAGAAGAGAAACTCAATAAAATCTTTGAGAAACTGGGCATGTGAGGGTGTGATAATGATGATGCAACCACAAATTAAACCTGCTGACGAACATTCAGCCGGGGACATCATCGCGCGCATCGGCAGTTTGACCCGAATGCTGCGCGACAGCCTGCGTGAACTGGGGCTGGATCAGGCCATTGCCGAAGCGGCAGAAGCGATTCCCGATGCCCGCGATCGTCTTGATTACGTTGTGCAGATGACCGCACAGGCGGCAGAGCGCGCGCTGAACAGTGTGGAAGCTTCGCAGCCGCACCAGGACGCGATGGAAAAAGGGGCCAAAGACCTGACCAAACGCTGGGATGAATGGTTCGAAAATCCGATCGAGCTGTCTGACGCCCGTGAACTGGTCACCGATACCCGCCAGTTCCTGGGTGATGTGCCAGGGCATACCAGCTTTACTAACGCTCAACTGCTGGACATCATGATGGCGCAGGATTTCCAGGACCTCACCGGTCAGGTCATCAAGCGCATGATGGATGTTATCCAGGAGATTGAACGTCAGCTGCTGATGGTTCTGTTGGAAAACATTCCAGAGCAGGGCGCTCGTCCAAAACGTGAAAACGAAAGCTTGCTTAACGGCCCGCAGGTTGACACCTCAAAAGCCGGCGTGGTGGCAAGTCAGGATCAGGTTGACGACCTGCTGGATAGCCTCGGGTTCTGATCCGTAGCGTTTTTATTTGCTGGCCCGGCAGGTGCTCGCCGCCGGGCATTCTAACCGATAACGGCTTGCGCGTTATCCGGCCTACAGATACCTATCGTTCTCTTTATTTACTATCCATTTTTACGGTGAAGTTGCCAGAACGGGTTCGCTCGCTGCATACCGAGCGCGGCGCTTCTGTGGATCCCGCAGGGTTATTGGGCCGCCAGTCGGCACAATGTGCCCTGCACTATGATTCGTACCCGGTTGAATGCCTGGATGACGTGGGTTCATCTGCACGGCGTATATCCTCTTTTTTATGCCATAACTTGGCGGTTATTTGCCGAAATGATGCTGAGGTCACAGCAGGTTACGCCTGAGTGACAGTGCGATATATAGACTTGTCATAATAATTGCAGTTAAATGGTTATCGGTGCAAGGCAATATATTATGTCAGTAGGTTATTTATCGATATCCCGAGTGTTTTTACTCGAATAGCGGCGGGGGAGATATGCGAATTTTACGTGAGAATGATTTTTTTCATTCAGAGCAACATGCGTTTTGTCTTTTTTCGATGAATAACCAATTAATGGAAGGTGTGCACGGGCATGATTTTGATGAACTGGTGATTGTCCGTAGCGGTAGTGGTTTTCATATTATTAATGACTTGGTTCGTTTTATCTGTCAGGGTGACTTTTTTTTAGTGACCGCTAACGATACCCATAGTTATGTTTCAACTAATAATCTGTCGGTTATTAATATATTGATTCGTCGCCCGCGCAGTTTTCATTTTTTACAACATATTGATAATTTGCTCGATTGTATAAAAGAAAAACTTCTACAGCCTACCGCGCTGGCGTTAACTCAGGGAGCGCTGGCGCGTATTGAGGTATTGAGCCAGGAGATAATCTCACGTAACGAGAGTAACTATGACGTGCTCTATTTTTCATTGTGTGAAGTCGCTTTGCTGAGCATCATCAACACACTTTGCCAGTGCGACCGCCAAACCGGGGCGCTTAGCCCTGATGAGCGAGGGCGGGCCAACCTGATCCGTATGCTCAAGACCAGTAGCTTGCGTCATTTAGACTGGAATGTGTTGAGTGATGATAACGGTGTCGCCAGGCGCACGATGTATCGCTTAATTAAGCGAGTGACCGGTTATACTCCGGTTAAATTCCAGATGTTGTATCGTGTATTAAAAGCTCAAGAATTACTGCGCACTACGGATAAAACCATCAGTGAAATTGCGGCACGTTGTGGTTTTATGAATGCGATCAGGTTGACTGAATCGTACCGACGGTATTTCCATTATCCTCCAAGCCATGAACGTGAACTTCATTCACGAGTTTTAATAGCGATTTAATTGTTAGGTTAATAACAATAAAAAATTATTACTACCATCCATCGTGACGGGGGTAGGCCATACGCTTATTTCTCGCCTTACTATCTGTAAATTTAAGGGAATCGTTATGTCAAAAAATAAAACACCTAACCCTTGGTATATTGGGGTGGTGTCTGGAATGGCATCATATATTGATTCGGCGGCTATTGTTTCCAGTGGTACAGCCTTAGTCATTTATCAAAAAACAATGGGTATTACTGCACTACAAATTGGCATTTTATCTGGATTATTAACGCTGAGTATTGCCGCTGGGGCTTTTGGTGGCGGTCGTCTTGGAGACCGTATTGGTCGTCGTAATGTTTTTATTATTACGATGGCGATGATTTTTATCGGCACGCTGGCGCTGGCCTTTGGTTTGAACTTCCCGTTCCTGGTGCTGGGCACACTCTTGGTGGGGCTGGCGACAGGGGCTGATTTACCTGTCTCTCTGGCGACTATCTCCGAAGCGGCGAACGATGAAAACCGCGGCAAGATTATCGGCTTGTCCAATTTACTCTGGCTGGTGGGAATTGGCGCCACGATGGGGATCTCCGCTATCGTCGGCGACTGGGGGCTGATTGGCGCGCAAATCATGTATATGCACGTTGGGCTGGTGGCGGTTGTGCTGATGATCCTGCGTTGGTCTATCCCTGAGTCGCCGCTGTGGTTGGCGGCAAAGGATGAACTGCGTCGTGGCATCGCCACCGTGCGGGCGCAGAAAACCGGCTGGCGCGATCTGCTCGAAGGCAAATACCTGTGGCCGTTTATCTCGCTGTGTATCTTTTATACCTTCACCAATCTGGCGGCCAATACCGGCGGGCAGTTTGGGGCTTATGTAGCGGTAAATGTGGTGGGCATTTCGGTCAGCACGCACTCGCTGTGGGGGCTGTTGATTCTGCCAGTGAGCGTGGCGTCTGGGTTGATGTTTATGCGCGTCGTTGATACCTCAAAACGGGTTCCATTCTTTATTTTTGGCGCGGTGATGATGTCCGGTGGTTATTTCGTGCCGGTACTGTTTAATTTCTCGCCACTCTCCTGGTTCTGCTGCCTGCTGTTTACCAATATCGGCACAGGATTTGCCTTCGAAGGCATCATGAAAGTGTGGGCGCAAGAGTCATTCCCCACCATGCTACGCGCCACCGCGCAAGGGGTGATTGTCGGTGTCGCCCGTCTGACCTGCGGCTTGTTGGCGTTCGTCACTCCTGTGCTGTTGAGCGCGGGGCCAGTGGTTCTTTATTGCCTGCTGACGGCGATTGTGGCGATAGGCATGGTGATCGGCTGGCTGTGCTTCCACGGCAAGCAACGTAATGAATTTAATGCAGAAACAGAAATGGTGGCGACGTCTGATAACGGACAGGCGTCGCACGATACTTTGCGGGCCAAAGCCTGAATATGAGCCACTGAGGGAAAAATTATGTTGGCAGTAGAAAAGATTACGCTCAACTATGAAACCACGCTGACGGGCTGCGAAACGCTGCCGGTTTTCGGCTGGATAATCACCAGTACCTTGCGCGATGTACAGCAGCGTAGCTGGCGTTTGCAACTGTCGGCGCAAGAAGATTTTGCCCAATGCCTGTTTGACAGCGGTGAAATGCACGATGACCGCTCCAGTAATATCGAATTGCCCGACGTCGCCTGCCAGCACTCGACGCGCTATTTTGTGCGGGTGCATATTACCGACAACCACGGTGAAGAGAGCGGCTGGAGCCCGGCGGCAACGTTTATTACCGGCCTGCCAGCGCAAGCGTGGCAAGGGGTGTTTATCTCGGCTGAAACGCCGCAGGATAAAGACAACTCAAAAGGCACGTTGTTGCGCCATGCGTTCAGTTTGCCCGACGGTGATGACATTGTTTCGGCGGTGGTACATGCCAGCGCGCTGGGGCTGTACCAACTGTGGATCAACGGCGAAAAAGTCGGGCGTGATGAGTTATCGCCCGGCTGGACGAGCTACCACCACCATCTGTTGTATCAAACCTGGGATGTGACTGAGCACCTGCGAGAAGGCGAAAACGTGATTGGCGCGATGGTGGGGGCGGGTTGGTATAAAGGGGATATGAGCTTCAACCGCTATCGCAACTATTACGGCCAGCAGACGGGGTTTATTTGCCATATGGTGGTGACGCTCCGCGATGGTAGCCAGCGGATAATCGCCACGGATGCACACTGGCAGGGCTGCGATGACGCGATTTTGTTTGCTGAAATTTATGATGGTGAAGTGTATGACGCACGTCGGGAGCAGCGCGGCTGGAGCGAGCCTGCGTTTAGCGCCGGGCATTGGCGTGCGGTGACGACGCTTGCGGCAGAGACTTCGGTGCTGCAACCGCAAACGGCCTGCCCGGTACAAGAAATAGAACGGCTTGCGCCGTGCTCAATCATCACGACGCCAAAAGGCGAGACGGTGCTTGATTTTGGCCAGAACCTCAGCGGCTGGGTGGAGTTTCGGGTGTGCGGTGCGGCAGGTGAGCGCGTGGTGCTGCGCCATTTTGAAGTGCTGGATGCCGAAGGCAATGTTTATCTGGCGAACCTGCGCACCGCCAAACAGTGCATTGATTACACCTTACGCGGCGATGGCGAAGAATGTTTTCACCCGCATTTTACCTTTCAGGGTTTCCGTTATGTGCTGATTGAACGTTGGCCTGGCACGCCGACGCGGGATGACTTTGTCGCGGTCGTGCTGCATTCCGCGATGACGCCGACGGGTCACATTGAAACCTCAAACGCGGATCTCAACCAACTGCATCACAACATCATGTGGGGGCTTAAGGGCAATTTCGTCGATATCCCAACCGACTGCCCGCAGCGCGATGAACGTCTGGGATGGACGGGCGATGCGCAAATTTTCTGCCGCACCGCGAGTTATCTGATGCAGACGCGCACTTTTTTTGCCAAATGGCTGACCGATCTTCAGCATGACCAAACGCCGGAGGGCGGTGTGCCGCACGTCATCCCCGATATCCTCACCGGCAAATGCGACAACGACCGCTTTTTATCCCACGGGCGCACCCATTCTGCCGCCGCCTGGGCCGATGCGGCGGTGATTAACCCATGGACGCTGTACCTGATGTATGGCGATAAACAGACGCTGGCCCGCCAGTACAAAAGCATGAAAGCCTGGGTGGAGTTTATGCATGACAACGCTGTTGAGAATCAGTGGTCGTGGAAACTGCAGTTTGGCGATTGGGTTGCGCTGGATGCCAAAGAGGGCAGCTATTTTGGCGCAACGCCGAATGAACTGACCTGCATGGCCTACTATGCGTTGTCCACGCTGCTGCTGGCGAAATCAGCCAAAGCACTGGGAAATGACGTTGATCACACCCATTATCAGGCGCTGCATACCGCGATTGTCGAAAGCTTCCGCAATGAGTTTTTTACCGCCACCGGGCGGCTGGCGGCACGCACGCAAACGGCGCATATTCTGGCGCTTTACTTCCAGTTAGTGCCGGACGCGCACCGCGAGCGCACCGTGCAAACGCTGCTGGAACTGCTGGCGGAAAATGACGGTCATCTGGTGACGGGGTTTGTCGGCACCCCCTATTTCTGTCACGCATTGAGCGAAAACGGGCAGGCCGACGCGGCGTGGCAATTACTGATGAAAGAGGACTTCCCAAGCTGGTTGTATCAGGTAAAGGCCGGGGCGACGACGATTTGGGAACACTGGGATGGCGTGAAACCGGATGGCACAATGTGGAGCCCGGACATGAACTCCTTCAACCATTATGCCTACGGGGCGATCGGTGAATGGCTGTATCGCGTGGCGGCGGGAATAAATACCGAAGAACACGCGCCGGGCTTTAAATCTTCGGTACTGCGGCCTATTCCGGGCGGTGGCCTGACATGGCTGAAAGCGCGATACGGCTCGGTATATGGTGATATTGCCGTCCACTGGACGCAGGAACCGGCGCGCGATGGCTTACAGTCCATCATCCTTGAGGTAGATATTCCGCCGAATACTCACTCAATGGTGATACTTGATGGCGCACAAACGCTGCTCGATACCGATGGCCTCGACTTCGCGCCAGTAGACGGCGGCTATAGCGCGCAGGTGGGATCGGGCCATTATCGCGTTATCTGGCAGCGCTAACCGCGTGGTTGTCACGGCAGCGTTCGCGCTGTCGTGGCAAACGAACGCTCGAATTCCTCTGTTTTCGTTTCGCTATTCGACGCATTGGCAATGGTTGCGGTCGCGATAATACTCGTGACCGTGACGACGAGAGTAATGCCGTGGCAGAAGAAAGCGACGACGACAAAACAGAAGCCCCCACACCCCACCGACTTGAAAAAGCACGGGAAGAAGGGCAGGTCCCCCGATCCAAAGAACTGACCTCACTGCTTATTTTGCTGGTGGGCGTGTGCATTATCTGGATTGGCGGGGAGTCGCTTGCCCGCAGACTGGCCGGTATGCTGTCGGCCGGATTACGTTTTGACCACAGTATGGTCAATGACCCTAACCTGATCCTCAGCCAAATCATCCTGCTGATTAAAGACGCGATGATTGCGCTGTTACCGTTGATTACCGGCGTCGTTCTGGTGGCATTAATCTCCCCGGTGATGCTTGGCGGCTTGATTTTCAGCGGTAAATCTCTGCAGCCCAAGTTCTCTAAGCTGAATCCGTTGCCGGGCATTAAACGCATGTTTTCAGCGCAAACCGGAGCGGAACTGCTCAAAGCGATACTGAAGTCCACGCTGGTGGGGAGCGTGGCCGGATTTTATCTCTGGCATAACTGGCCGGCGATGATGCGTTTGATGGCGGAATCGCCGATTACGGCGATGGGCAACGCCCTGGATTTAGTTGGCATGTGCGCACTGTTGGTGGTGCTTGGCGTTATTCCGATGGTGGGGTTCGACGTTTTTTTCCAGATTTACAGCCATCTGAAAAAGCTGCGCATGTCGCGTCAGGATATTCGTGACGAATTTAAGCAAAGCGAAGGCGACCCGCACGTTAAGGGCAAAATACGCCAAATGCAGCGCGCGGCCGCGCAGCGTCGCATGATGGCGGATGTGCCGAAAGCGGACGTGATTGTTACCAACCCCACGCACTATTCGGTGGC
This sequence comes from Citrobacter sp. RHBSTW-00986, assembly GCF_013783065.1. Taxonomy (NCBI): domain Bacteria; kingdom Pseudomonadati; phylum Pseudomonadota; class Gammaproteobacteria; order Enterobacterales; family Enterobacteriaceae; genus Citrobacter; species Citrobacter sp. RHBSTW-00986. The sequence continues at coordinate 2,055,704 of NZ_CP056200.1, forward strand.
GTTGAAGTATGACGAGAACAAAATGAGCGCGCCGAAAGTTGTTGCCAAAGGCGCGGGGCTGGTGGCGCTGCGCATTCGTGAGATTGGCGCTGAACATCGAGTCCCTACGTTAGAAGCGCCGCCGCTGGCGCGTGCGCTATACCGTCATGCTGAGATTGGGCAACAAATACCGGGTCAATTATATGCCGCCGTTGCCGAAGTGCTGGCATGGGTATGGCAGCTAAAACGCTGGCGTCTCGCCGGCGGCAAGCGTCCACCACAACCTGAAAACCTTCCGGTGCCTGAAGCACTGGATTTCATGAACGAGAAGAATACTGATGGCTAATCTGGTCGCGATGTTGCGTTTGCCCAGCAACCTGAAATCCACGCAACTGCAAATCCTTGCCGGACCGATCCTTATCCTGCTGATCCTGTCGATGATGGTATTGCCGTTGCCGGCTTTCGTCCTCGATTTGCTGTTCACGTTTAACATTGCGCTGTCGATCATGGTGCTGCTGGTGGCGATGTTCACCCAGCGTACGCTGGAGTTTGCCGCATTCCCGACGATTTTGTTGTTTACCACATTATTACGCCTCGCCCTGAACGTCGCGTCGACGCGTATCATTTTAATGGAAGGACATACCGGCGCGGCGGCGGCGGGAAAGGTGGTTGAAGCTTTTGGTCACTTCCTGGTGGGCGGTAACTTTGCGATCGGTATCGTGGTCTTCGTTATTCTCGTCATTATCAACTTTATGGTTATCACCAAAGGTGCCGGACGTATCGCCGAGGTTGGCGCGCGCTTCGTGCTGGATGGTATGCCCGGCAAGCAAATGGCGATTGATGCGGATTTGAATGCGGGTCTGATTGGCGAAGATGAAGCCAAAAAACGGCGCTCGGAGGTGACGCAGGAAGCGGATTTCTACGGCTCTATGGACGGTGCGAGTAAATTCGTTCGTGGAGATGCCATCGCCGGTATTTTGATCATGGTGATCAACGTGGTCGGCGGTCTGTTAGTCGGGGTGTTGCAGCATGGTATGAGCATGGGTAGCGCAGCGGAAAGTTATACCCTGCTGACCATCGGTGACGGGCTGGTGGCGCAAATTCCTGCGCTGGTAATCTCCACCGCGGCGGGGGTTATCGTGACCCGCGTGAGTACCGACCAGGACGTAGGCGAACAGATGGTGACCCAACTGTTCAGTAATCCTAGTGTCATGCTGCTTAGTGCGGCGGTGCTTGGTCTTTTGGGTCTGGTTCCGGGCATGCCGAACCTGGTGTTTTTGATGTTTACCGCCGCGTTACTGGGTCTGGCTTGGTGGATGCGTGGTCGTGAGCAAAAAGCCCCGGATGAGCCGCAGCCGGTGAAAATGCCGGAAAACAACTCCGTGGTGGAAGCAACATGGAATGATGTACAACTGGAGGATTCCCTGGGGATGGAGGTAGGCTACCGCCTGATCCCAATGGTGGACTTTCAGCAAGATGGCGAGTTGCTGGGGCGAATTCGCAGTATTCGTAAGAAATTTGCCCAGGATATGGGTTTTCTGCCGCCGGTGGTACATATCCGCGACAATATGGATCTGCAGCCAGCCCGCTATCGTATTTTGATGAAAGGGGTGGAAATTGGCAGCGGTGACGCCTATCCGGGACGCTGGCTGGCCATTAACCCTGGTACTGCCGCCGGGTCACTGCCGGGCGAGAAAACGGTCGATCCGGCTTTCGGTCTGGACGCTATCTGGATTGAAAGCGCATTGAAGGAACAGGCGCAGATTCAGGGCTTTACGGTTGTTGAAGCCAGTACCGTTGTCGCCACGCACCTTAATCACCTGATTGGGCAGTTCGCTGCTGAGCTGTTTGGCCGTCAGGAGGCGCAACAGCTACTGGATCGCGTCTCGCAGGAGATGCCAAAACTGACGGAAGACCTGGTCCCGGGCGTCGTGACGCTCACTACGCTGCATAAAGTACTGCAGAACTTACTGGATGAGAAAGTACCGATTCGCGATATGCGCACCATTCTCGAAACGCTGGCTGAACATGCACCGCTGCAAAACGATCCGCATGAGCTTACCGCGGTGGTACGTGTTGCGTTGGGACGCGCCATCACTCAGCAGTGGTTCCCGGGTAATGAAGAGGTTCAGGTTATCGGCCTTGATACTCCGCTCGAACGTTTGCTTCTGCAGGCGCTGCAGGGCGGCGGCGGTCTGGAGCCGGGTCTTGCAGACCGACTGCTGGCCCAGACTCAGGAAGCGCTGTCTCGTCAGGAAATGTTGGGTGCGCCGCCGGTCTTGCTGGTCAACCACGCGTTGCGTCCGTTACTGGCACGCTTTTTACGTCGCAGCATTCCGCAACTGGTGGTGTTATCGAACATGGAGCTGTCTGACAACCGCCATATCCGTATGACGGCGACTATTGGAGGTAAGTAATGCGTAAATTACTGTGGTTGTTGTTTTTTCCTCTGGTAGCGCAGGCTGCCGGAGAAGGCGCCTGGCAGGCCAGCGGTATGGGGATTACTTTAAATCACCGCGGCCAGTCAGCCTCGTCTTCACCTCTGACGCCCAGCCAGCCGGTCTCGGGGTTGATGACGCTGGTGGCCTGGCGCTATGAGCTCAATGGCCCAACGCCCGCGGGTTTACGGGTGCGTTTATGTTCTCAGTCCCGCTGTGTTGAGCTGGACGGGCAAAGCGGGACCACCAACGGATTCAATAATGTTCCCGCCATCGAACCGATGCATTTTGTCTGGGAAGTACCCGGTGGCGGTCGCCTGATCCCCGCCTTACAGGTTCAGAGCAATCAGGTGATTGTGAACTATCGTTAACGCCTCCCTTCATTCCGGCCAGCAGCAGAAACTGCTGGCTGCTTCGCAATTCTAGTCCGCCTCTTTGATTAAATAGAAACGCTGTTTTATAAAATAGGTGACATACGTTGCCGGACTCTTTGTGCTGTTGCCATTTCACGAATATCCCTGGCAAAAATAGAAAGGTTTCACTTGCTGTTAGCTTTTACTGTGGCCCTGTAAGGAGGCCCAATGTCAAAGCGAGGATTGCGGGGCCTCCCAATAATGTGCAGGGGTAACGGCAATGAATACACGTAAAATTGGGTTGGTTAACTATTTTGCCTACGGTTCGGGGGATTTTTTAGGCGCAGGCACCACGGCGTTAACCGCGGCCTGGCTACTCTATTTTTACACGACGTTCTGTGGCCTGACGCCAATCGAAGCAACCTTTATCTTCGCTACCGCCAGGGTGTTGGATGCTGTTGTTAGCCCATTAATGGGTTTTTTAACCGATAACTTTGGCTCCACCTGGCTCGGCAAACGCTTTGGGCGACGCAAGTTTTTTATTCTGTTGGGGATACCCTGTGTCTTTAGCTACTCACTAATGTGGGTGGGTGATATGGGGTTCTGGTACTACCTGCTCACCTATCTGATTTTTGACGTGGTCTACACCATGATTCTGGTGCCATACGAAACGCTGGTACCCGAAATGACCGATGACTTTAAACAGAAAACCAAATTCTCCGGCGCGCGCATTTCGATGGCGCAAATGTCTGCCATTCTGGCCTCATTCTTACCTGGCGTTCTGCTGACGCTGTTTGGCAAGGACAACCCCGTCTCTTTTTTCTACGCCAGCCTGGTGTTTTCTGTGCTGTGTGCACTGATGCTGACCTTCGTCTGGTTCTTTACCTGGGAACGCCCACGGGAAGAGTGGACTGAGGCGGCGCTGCGAGCCGAAGAAGAGAAGAAAAGCCTGACCTTGAGTCAGAGTATGAACCGTTTATTTGTGGAACTGAGTTCAACACTGCGCATCCGTATCTTTCGCCAGCATTTAGGAATGTATCTTGGCGGCTATATTGCCCAGGACGTCTTTAACGCCGTCTTTACTTACTATGTGGTGTTTGTGCTGATGCAGGAAGCATCAATGGCGTCAAACCTGCTGGGTACGATGGCTATCTTCCAGTTTATTGCCGTTATCGCCATGATCCCATTGTGCATCCGTTTCGGACCTGCGCCGTCTTATCGCATGGTGGTCGTCCTGTTTGGCCTCAGTTCACTCTCCTATGCGGGGCTGTATTACGCCGGATTAAGCGATGTTTATTCTCTGTTGCTATTGGTTTCCGCCGTTGCGGGTTTGGGACGCGGTGGTATCAACTACGTTCCCTGGAATATCTACACCTATATTGCCGACGTTGACGAAGTGATCACCGGTCAGCGTCGGGAAGGGATCTTCGCCGGCATTATGACGTTAACGCGTAAAGCGTCGCAGGCGGGAGCGGTGATGCTGGTGGGGATTGTGATGCAGTTGTCTGGTTTTGTCTCCGGTCAGAGCGCACAGCCCGTGGCGGTCAGCCATACCATCCTGTTAATTCTGAGCTGCGGAACGCTGATTGTTCTGGCGCTGGGTTTCCTGGTTTCCTTGCGCTTCAAACTGAACCTGCAAACGCACAGCACCCTGCGTGAAGAGACAGCAAAAATGCGTGAGTCCGGGCAACCCGTGTTGGAAGGACTATCCGCTAAAGGACGCGCGACCGTAGAGATGCTATCGGGCATGCCTTATGAATCACTTTGGGGTAACAACAATATTGGTTACCTGAATCGTAATAAACCAGCGGCACCGAAACTGGAAAAGGGTGCTGTATTGAATTCGACATTGACAGAGGTTAAGTAAATGATTGTTTATCCGGTTAAACACAGCCCATTGTTGCGCCAGCCAGAACATTTTATTGCCAGGGATGAATTAAAAGCGTTGATCAAAAAGGTGACGCATAACCTGGTCAATATTCATGACGAGACCGGCGAGTTCTTGCTACGTCTGGATGACGGACGCGTTATTGATACCAAAGGCTGGGCGGGATGGGAGTGGACGCACGGCATCGGCTTGTACGGGATGTATCAGTATTATCAGCAAACCGGCGATGCCACGATGCGCGATATTATCGACAACTGGTTTGCCGATCGCTTTGCGGAAGGTGCAACGACCAAAAACGTTAACACCATGGCACCGTTTTTAACGCTGGCATATCGCTATGAAGAGACGCGTAATCCCGCGTATCTGCCGTGGCTCGACAGCTGGGCTGAGTGGGCAATGCATGATATGCCGCGTACCCAATTCGGCGGTATGCAGCACATTACGCTGGCGGAAGAAAATCACCAGCAGATGTGGGATGACACGTTGATGATGACGGTCTTACCGCTGGCGAAGATTGGCAAGTTGCTCAACCGTCCCGAGTATATTGAAGAGGCAACCTATCAGTTCCTGCTGCACGTGCAAAACCTGATGGATAAAGAAACGGGGCTGTGGTTCCACGGCTGGAGCTATGAAGGACAGCATAACTTCGCCAACGCTCGCTGGGCGCGTGGCAACAGCTGGTTAACTATAGTCATCCCGGATTTCCTCGAATTACTTGATTTGCCGGAAAACAATGCAGTGCACCGCTATCTGGTGCAGGTTTTGATCGCGCAAATCGCGGCGCTAGCGAAGTGCCAGGATGAAAGCGGACTGTGGCACACCTTGCTGGACGACCCGCAGTCGTATCTTGAAGCCTCGGCAACCGCTGGATTTGCCTATGGGATCCTCAAAGCGGTACGTAAACGCTATGTCGGACAAGACTATGCGGCTGTAGCCGAAAAAGCCATCAGAGGCATTGTGCAACATATTTCGCCGGAAGGTGAATTGCTGCATACCTCGTTTGGTACCGGGATGGGCCACAATCTCGATTTCTACCGCAACATCCCCCGGACCTCCATGCCTTACGGTCAGGCAATGGCGATGCTGTGCCTTACCGAATACTTGCGTAAGTATTTTTGATATCGGTGTCCGATGGCGTTGCGGCTATCGGACCCGCTTGAGCATCGTCGCCCTGCGCAGCAAACAGATGATCCATGATTTGACGCATGACTGGTGCGGCGGTGACGCCATCGCTGCCGCCGTTTTCCAGAATTAACGCTATGGCGACTTTTGGGTTCTTATATGGCGCAAATGCGGTATAGAACACGTGGTCGCGCAGACGCACGGGGATCATTTTCGCATCGTAGGTCTGATTTTCTTTCAGGCTAAAGACCTGTGATGTGCCACTTTTCGCTGCAATGCCGTAAGGCGCGGTGTGAAAGAACTTATAACCGGTACCGTTTGGCTCATTCGCCATGCCGAACATCGCTTGACGCACCAGTCCCCAGTAGGAGGACGAAGCAGAGGCAATTTGTGACGGTGCTTCGGGAGCCTGATACGGCGTGATGACTTTTCCGCTCTCTTCATCACGTAGCAGGTGAGGGGCGATAACCTTGCCGTTGTTAATCAGCGCGACCATGGCTTTTACCATCTGGATCGGCGTGGCAATCCAGTAGCCCTGGCCGATGCCAACCGAAATGGTATCTCCCTGATACCAGGCTTTTTTATGCACTTTCTGCTTCCATTCGCGGCTCGGGAGCAGGCCGTTATACTCCTCACCAAGATCGATGCCGGTCGGCTTGCCATAGCCAAACTGGCTGAGCATGCTGTTAATACGGTCAATCCCCATCATATACGCCACCTGATAAAAGAATGTGTCGGCAGATTCTTCAATTGCTTTGGTGACATCCAGCATACCGTGGCCCGTTTTTTTCCAGTCACGGTAATGTCGCTCGGTGCCGGGGAGCGTCCAGGTGGGGGCGCCGAAGAAACGGGTCTGCGGCGTGATCACGCCGTCCAGTAACGCTGACATCGCCATATACGGTTTGACCGTGGAGGCGGGAGGATACAACCCCTGCGTGACGCGGTTGATTAACGGCAGGTCCTTATCCTGAAGCAGCTTGTTATAGTCCTGATAGCTGATACCTTTGACAAACGGGTTGGGGTCATAGCTGGGATTCGAAACCATTGCCAGCACGGAACCGTCATGCGGATCCTCAACCAAAACGGCGGCCCGCTGGCCCACCAACAGACTCTCAATATATTGCTGTAAATGGAGGTCCAGCGTCAGATGGATATCTTTTCCGGCAACGGGCGGCACATCTTTGATCAGGCGTACGATGCGTCCGTGGTTATCAACTTCGACCTCCTGATAACCGGTTTTCCCATGCAGTTCATTTTCATAGTAGTGCTCGATACCCTGCTTACCGATGTTGTGATCGGCGGCGTAGTTCTCTGTCAGGCCTTTTTGATCCAGCGCTTTCAGGTCGTTGTCATTGATTTTTGACACATAGCCAAGGACATGTGCCAGCGCTGCGCCATAAGGGTACTGGCGGTCTTCATAGCTATTGATATTGACGCCGCTGAAATGAAACTGGTTAACCGAGAAGCGGGCGATTTCCACATCGGTCAGCGCATTTTTTAGCACGACCGGGCGATAGCGGCTGCTGGCTTTCAGCGCATGGCGAAACTGGTCAATGTCATCAGGAGTGAGGTCAATGATAGGCGTGAGCTGCCTGATCAGGGCATTCATATCACTGATTTTATAAGGCGTAACGGAAATGTCGTACCAGGTTACGTTGCGCACCAGCGGGATGTCGTTGCGATCGTAAATCATGCCACGCGTCGGGGCCACGGGCAGCATTTTGATGTCGTTTGCATTTGAGCGGGTGGTGTAATACTGGTGCTGACAGATTTGTAAGTTGTAGAGATTGTAAATCAGGATGCCAAAGCAGATGACCACCAGGCCAAAGGCCACCAATACACGCCGCTGGAAGAGTTTTTCCTCCGTCTCAAAATCTCTGAATGTCATTGACCCGTACCCGATTAATTCGCCGCCTCATGATACGGAGGCTTAAACGGGATGACAGGCAAAAAATGTTCCATATCTCTACGGAAATGTGTCATTCCTTGTGAGTTGTTACAGATGGCCTGTTACAGAAATAAAAAAGGCCTGAGTCCGAATTTCGGAGTCAGGCCTGATAGGTGAGCTGATTTACATACGTTCTACGGTTTCGATACCCAGCGTATCCAGACCCAGCTTCAGGGTTTTCGCCGTCAACTGTGCCAGTTTCAGGCGGCTGTTACGAATCTCTTCGTTTTCAGCGCTAAGGATTGGGCAGTGCTCGTAGAAGCCGGAGAACAGACCGGCAACGTCGTACAGGTAAGCACACATCACGTGCGGCGTACCTTCACGTGCAACAACGGTCAGCGTTTCTTCAAACTGCAGCAGACGCGCAGCCAGCTGAGCCTCGCGATCTTCACTGATAATCACCTGCGCATTTGCCAGCGCGCTTTCGTCGATATCGGCTTTACGGAACACGGACAGTACGCGGGTGTAGGCGTACTGCATATACGGCGCAGTGTTCCCTTCGAACGCCAGCATATTGTCCCAGTCGAAGATGTAGTCGGTGGTACGGTTTTTGGACAGATCGGCATATTTCACCGCGCCGATACCGACCGCATTAGCCAGTTTTTCCAGCTCGTCGGCAGGCATGTCCGGGTTCTTCTCCGCTACCAGACGGCGTGCGCGTTCCAGCGCTTCATCCAGCAGATCGGCCAGTTTAACCGTGCCACCCGCACGGGTTTTGAACGGCTTGCCGTCTTTACCCAGCATCATACCGAACATGTGGTGTTCCAGCGGCACAGAATCCGGCACATAACCGGCTTTACGCACGATGGTCCAGGCCTGCATTAAGTGCTGATGCTGACGGGAGTCGATGTAATAAAGTACGCGGTCGGCATGCAGCGTTTCATAACGGTACTTGGCGCAGGCGATATCGGTCGTGGTGTAGAGATAGCCGCCATCTTTCTTCTGAATGATTACGCCCATCGGTTCACCTTCCTTGTTCTTATACTCATCAAGGAATACGACGGTAGCGCCTTCGCTTTCAACAGCCAGGCCTTTAGCTTTGAGATCGGCCACGATGCCAGGCAGCATCGGGTTGTACAGGCTTTCACCCATGACGTCGTCACGGGTCAGGGTGACGTTCAGGCGATCGTAGGTTAACTGGTTTTGCGACATGGTGATGTCGACCAGTTTGCGCCACATCTCACGGAAGTACTCGTCGCCGCCTTGCAGCTTCACGACATAACTCCGGGCACGTTCCGCGAAGGCTTCATCTTCGTCGTAATGTTTTTTCGCATCACGGTAGAAACCTTCAAGGTCAGCCAGCGCCATCTCGCCAGCATTTTCCTGCTGCTGTTTTTCCAGCCATGCGATGAGCATACCGAACTGAGTACCCCAGTCGCCGACGTGGTTGGCGCGGATAACATTGTGACCGAGGAACTCCAGCGTACGCACCGCAGCGTCACCGATGATGGTGGAACGCAGGTGACCAACGTGCATCTCTTTCGCTACGTTAGGTGCGGAGTAATCAACCACAACGGTTTGTTTAGCCGGTTGGGTGACGCCCAGACGATCGGAAGCCAGCGCCTGCTGAACGTGCTGCGCCAGAAATGCCGGATCGAGAAAAATATTGATAAAGCCCGGGCCTGCAATTTCAACTTTGCTGGCGATCCCGTTGAGATCCAAATGAGTCAGCACCTGCTCAGCCAGTTGTCGCGGCGCCATACCCAGTTTTTTAGCGACAGCCATCATACCGTTAGCCTGATAGTCGCCGAACTGTACTTTTGCTGACTGACGAACCTGCGGTTCGCAATCTGCAGGCGCGCCTGCAGCAATCATGGCCTGACTGACTTTTTCTGAGAGAAGAGCCTGAATATTCACCGGAATACCTTACATTTATGAAGCGGCTTAAAATGCACCGCACCAGTTTAAGAATTAAGGGCGGGAGTATACTGCAAATGCCCGTTGCCGTCAGCATTGCGAGTATCGCCAGCAGCCTGAAATATAAACATTGTCATTACGTATAATTATTCATATTGCGCTTAAGAAAATCAGCAGTTGGTTGGGGCTGCGCAACAGGGTAAATTAGCGGCTTTGAATATGGATATGAGCTTTCATTATGGCGAACTGGCAAACAGTTGCAGAACTGCATGATATTTCCGCAGATTTACCGCATTTCATTCAGGCGTTAATGGATCTTTCCACTCGCCTTGGGCTGGATATCTCATCGCTTGAAGCCGATCACATTTCTCTGCGTTGTCATCAAAATACCACCGCAGAGCGCTGGCGTCGTGGGTTTGAACAGTGCGGCGAATTGCTGTCAGAAAATATCATCAATGGCCGACCGATTTGCTTGTTCAAGCTCGATGAGCCAGTTTGTGTGCAACACTGGCAATTTACTATCGTAGAACTGCCGTGGCCGGGCGAAAAGCGTTATCCGCATGAGGGCTGGGAGCATGTTGAAATTGTTCTGCCGGGTGAGGTGGAGACGCTGAATGCACGAGCGCTGGCGCTGCTTTCAGATCACGGGCTGAGCCAGCCGGGCATATTTGTAAAAACCAGTTCGCCAAAAGGCGAGCGCGAACGTTTACCGAATCCAACGCTGGCGGTCAGCGATGGCAGCGTGACGATAAAATTCCATCCGTGGTCGATTGAAGCCATTGTGGCAAGCGAACGTCAGGAGTGAGTATGGCATTACTGGAAATCTGCTGTTACAGCATGGAGTGCGCGCGCACGGCGCAGCAAAACGGCGCGGATCGCATTGAGCTTTGCTCGGCGCCCAAAGAAGGGGGCTTAACGCCGTCCCTGGGCGTCTTGCGCTCGGTTCGCCAGTATATCTCGATTCCGGTCAATCCCATTATTCGCCCGCGCGGGGGCGACTTTTGTTACACCGACGGTGAATTCGCTGCAATGCTGGATGATATTGCAATGGTAAGAGATCTGGGGTTCTCAGGGTTGGTAACCGGCATTTTAGATGCAGAGGGTGATGTCGATATGCCGCGCATGGAGAAAATAATGATCGCGGCGGGACCGCTGCACGTCACTTTTCATCGGGCCTTTGACATGTGCGCTAACCCACTCAATGCGCTAAAAAAATTAGCTGATTTGGGCATCGCCAGAGTGCTGACTTCCGGGCAAAAATCAGATGCGGCGCAAGGTTTAACAAAAATTATGGAACTTATTGCGCAGGGGGATGCTCCAATCATTATGGCCGGAGCGGGGGTTCGCGCCTCGAATTTGTCCCTGTTCCTTGATGCTGGAGTGCAGGAAGTCCACAGTTCTGCCGGAGTATGGCTGGCTTCCCCCATGCGTTATCGCAATTCGGGGTTGTCGATGTCTTCGGATGCACAGGCGGATGAGTATTCACGCTATGCAGTAGACGGGGCGGCGGTTGCGGAAATGAAAGCAATCATTGCACACCACCAGGCCAGCTGATTTTTACCGTTGCATCATGTCGCCCAATATGATGCTTGCTCGTACCAGGCCCCTGCAATTTCAACAGGGGCCTTTTTTTATCCTGCATATTTCAAGCCGCAACGGAGCTGTCTGCCTTGCTGCAAGTTGAACTATTTTGCAGAAAGAGTGCTATCAGGCAAAAATGATTACGGCTTACGTGCAATCAATACCGCGCGTAATGGGGCCGGGTAGCCTTCCACCGTTTTGCTGTGATCGTTCGGGTCGAGGAAGTCGGCCAGTGATTCGGTTATCATCCACTCGGTGCGGCGCTGCTCTTCGGTGGTGGTGACGCAGACATCAGCGATGCGCACATCAACAAACCCACATTTTTCCAGCCAGTTTTTTAACGCCAACGCAGAAGGAATAAAGTAAACGTTACGCATCTGCGCGTAGCGATCGCCCGGTACCAGTACGGTATTTTCATCACCTTCGACGACCAGCGTTTCCAGTACCAGTTCGCCATCTTTCACCAACTGATCCTTCAACTGCCACAGGTGTTCCAGCGGTGAACGGCGGTGATAAAGCACTCCCATGGAGAATACGGTATCAAAGGCGTTGAGCGCCGGAAGCTGCTCAATACCCAGCGGCAGCAGGTGAGCGCGCTGGTCATTGCCCAGCAGTTTACGTACTGCCTCAAACTGGCACAGAAACAGCTGGGTAGGATCGATACCAACTGCCAGATGCGCCCCCGAGCCAATCATGCGCCACATGTGATATCCACTCCCGCAGCCGACATCAAGAATGGTGCGCCCGGTGAGGTCAGACAAGTGCGGCAGAACGCGATCCCATTTCCAGTCCGAGCGCCACTCGGTATCTATATTGACGCCGTACAACGAGTACGGCCCTTTACGCCATGGCATCAAGTTACGCATCAGGGTGTCGATACGTTTGAGCTGACCGTCGCTGAGCGGCTCATCGCTTTCGGCGGTAACGCTATGCAGTAAGTCCAGGCGATGCGGCGTCAGCTCGGGCAGAAACTCGACCGCATTTGACCACTGCTTAAACAAGCCGTGCTGATCGCGCTGCCAGGTCGCGATTTGCGCCGGGAGCGTTTCCAGCCAATGGGAAAGGTGATTTTTGGCAATCAGTTGATAAAAGTTACCAAAGTCGATCATGCGCTAACCTCAGCTTTCAGTGCCACCAGAGAACCAAAGTTAAAGCACTGGAACCACAATTCGCTGTGTTCAAAGCCCGCCTGATGCAGTCTCGCTTTGTGCGTTTCGACCGAGTCGGTCAGCATCACGTTCTCCAGCATGCTGCGCTTTTGACTGATTTCCAGCTCGCTATAGCCATTTGCCCGTTTGAAATCGTGGTGCATGTTGAACAGCAGTTCGCCAACGTTAGCGTCTTCGAAACTGAATTTTTCAGACAGTACCAGCGCGCCGCCGGGGTTCAGCCCCTGATAAATCTTATCCAACAATGCCTGGCGCTCAGGTGGCTCAAGGAATTGCAGGGTAAAATTCAGCACCACCATCGAGGCGTTTTCGATAGTAATGTTGCGAATATCGCCTTCGACAACGTCAACCGGTGTCGGCGCTTTATAGGCGTCAATATGACGGCGGCAGCGCTCAACCATGGCTGGGGAGTTATCAACGGCAATAATTTTGCAATTCTCGTGATGAATATTGCGACGCACCGAGAGCGTCGCCGCGCCCAGAGAACAGCCCAGATCGTAGACCTGTGTGTTGGGCTGTACGAAACGTTCGGCCAACATCCCAATCATAGAAATGATATTGGAATAGCCAGGAACGGATCGCTGGATCATATCCGGGAAGACTTCAGCTACCCGTTCATCAAAGGTCCAGTCACCCAGACTGGCGATAGGCGCAGAAAAAAGCGTGTCGCGGTGAGACATAACGTAAAAATCCGGGAAAAATAAAGTGGCGTATTGTGCGCTAATGCAGGGAGAAAACCAACTCCCAGGGCATATACCAAAGATTCGCCAGCACCATTAGCAACAGCGAACACCAGGTCGCGCTCATGCCTGAACGTCGCCAGCGGAAAAGCCGGTGGTGGAATCCGTAATAATGCATCAGTCGTCCGGCAATCAAAATCAGCCCGCAAATATGCACCATCCACGTTTCAGCGCCGTTCATTTCCATAAATAACAGCAGCACCAATGCGACGGGAATATATTCCACCGCATTACCGTGAATGCGGATAGCGCTTTGTAGTTCGCTAAAACCTCCGTCACCATATGCAACGCGGTATTGCATGCGCAGGCGAACGACGTCAAAGGAGAACTTAATTAACAATAACGCACCCAATACGGCATAAAGCGCGCTTACCATACAAACTCCCTTTTAAAATGGCTGATGGCATTGACTATGATAGGTGGCATTTTCAGAAAAGAGAAGATTGCTGTGGAATAGACGGCGCTGATCCGATCTCTGGCAGGGCGCTGCGTAAATTTGCCCATAGGGTATCGACAAGCTCCGGGGCCTGCGCGATATCCGGGGTATGTAAAAACAGATACGGCGTTGTGGTTTGTTGCCATTGCGACAGCTTGGTCAGCCAGACGGCAAAAAGCGCGCTGTTTTGTGCCATATTATCGCTGCCGATAAAGCGTACCATCGGATGGTTTGCCGTCACCACTGCATGCACCGGAACCTTTGGCTTCTTGCGCTGGGCGTCACGTATCGCTTCAGTATGTGGTATTGCGGCATGTACCGGTCGACTGTCCAGAATCACCCGATTTACCCCGCGCTCATGTAGGCCTCGATTGAATCGTTGCTCTGTTTCGCCTTTGGCAAAGAAGTCCGGATGGCGAACTTCCACACCGTAGGTAAAGGATTTGGGGAGCGCATCGAGAAACTGCCACAAGGCTGGCAGGTCGTGCGGGCCAAAAGTTGCGGGTAATTGCAGCCAGTATTGTCCAATGCGTGATTCAAGTGGCGACATGCGCGTGAAAAACTCTTGTACCAGGTCATCGCAATTACGCAGCGCGGCCTGATGCGAAATGGTGGCCGGAAACTTAAAACAAAATCGAAACGCATCGGTAGTCTGCGCATGCCAGCGGGCCACAATGTCGGCTTTTGGCAGCGCGTACAGCGTGGTATTGCCCTCCACACAGTTAAAGTGGCGGGCGTTAGGGGTTAACTTACTGATTTTAATAATCCTCCCGTACTGTTATCGTGGCTATGGGGCATCAATGGGGCAAAATCTGCCAGCTTCTGATTCAGCATTGCGATCTGCTCTGCGCTGCTGTCAGCCATCCATGCACCGTAAACATTGAACACCATTTGTGCGCTCGCATGCCCCATCTGACTGGCAATAAAACTTGGGTTTGCACCAGCAGATAATGACCAGCACGCGTAAGTGTGGCGCGACTGGTAAGCTTTTCGATGCCTGATCCCCGCCTTTTTTAGCCCTGCGTCCCATGAGTCACCAAACGAATCCACCTTGTAGATAATCCCCACATCCTTACTTCGACGGACTATCTTAGGGTTAAAGACAAATGTACACCGGTGCTTCGCCGTTCTACCATACTCACGCAATTGCACGTTGATGTGATGCTGTTGCCCGAGTCTGGTCATTTCCATCTGATTCCTTAAAACATCGATGGCTGGCTGAATGAGGTGTATCACTCTATCCGTACTGGCGTCAGTTTTCGGTAGTGTGAACTCGTCCAGCTTTGTATAATTGCGGCGAATTGTTATTGTACCTGCCTCAAGGTCGATATCTTCCCATGCCAGGGAAACCAGCTCCCCGTGACGAACACCTGTGTACACCGCCAGTGACCACATGTTTTTCGTCTGCTGATGCCGGCATGCATCTATCAGACGGATGAACTCATCACGACTGAGCGGGTCTGGCTCTACCCTGGCTCTTTTTAATGGCTTTATTCCATCAAAGGGATTTGCCTTTATGTACCCATTATCGGCGGCGAACTGGAACATTCCGGCGATAGTCGTCATGTAGTAATTGACGGTGACCGCGCTCCGGCCCTTAACGGGGATCCTGCCCTTTACAGCGCACTGATAACCCATCAAAAGCTCTTTCCTGATATACAGCAACTCTTCTTTCTCAATCGCTGTCACCAGTCGGCTAGACCCGATCAGCGGTACAACAACAGCAACGACCGACTCGTACCGTTTGTGCGCGTTCGAGCTGATTTCCATCTTTTTCAGATCCAGCCACTTCTCTTCGAGTTCTTTCACTGTGATTTCTTTCTTGCCCAACCCAAAAATTTTAAGGTTGGGTGAATCTGGAAACCGTTCAGCATAATCAAAGCTTCCCGTGCGGATGGCAAAGCATACCGACACCCGCAGTTCCCCGGCGATCTTCCTGTTCTTAGCGGTGTCAGGGACACCGAGGTTTTCCCTGACGCGCTTACCTTTAAAATTAAACCAGATGCGCAGACTGCCACCGTGGTTTTCGACGCCTGTTGGATAGGTGATTTTATCCATTGATTCCTCCAGACGCCCAAGAGCAGAGTGAGCTTACCTTTTTCATGGCATCAAATCACCCTGGCTGTTTGTTTTTCATCGAAGCGACCCATGCATCGACCGCTTTACGGTTGTACATGCACTCACTGGATGGCTTGGGGTTTCCGTCTGGTGAAACGTGAATGTATTCCCGCCCAACCATCCAGCACTCTTTTCTGGCCCGAAGGATGGTCCCGGGCTTGAGCCCGGTAACCGCGATCAGGACGCTTTCACAAACCCACTCATTCGGTGCTAACTGGATAATATCGCCCATACCCGCCTCACTTCACCTTCACATCAATGCCTGCCATCGCGCAATCTCTCCCGATCGCCTCTTGAACCCACCGCTTATAGGTTTCCGGATGGAATACCTCATGCTTACCTGTACCGCTCCAGAATGCCTTTGAACTGATATCTGGCAGGGTGATGGTCAACGGTTTACCAGTGGTGCTATCGTTAACCAGCGTCGAATTCATGCCGCAGCGCGACTCGGCAATTTTTGGCAAAGAATCCAGTGCTGACGCGGCCTTGATGCTGCAGCGCGACTCTCCATCGACATGGTCGACGCTTTGTCTATCCTGCACCTGCACTTTTTTGTTGCTCCTGCAATTTTGTGGTGCTCCTGCATCACCCGCAGGAGTAAGCGCGATACTGCAGGCGCACTCCAGTGCGGTCATGGCAAACCCTACAGCCTGCCATACGGTGCTGTCATCAGCGCTATCAAGCCTGGCGATTGCAAGAGACGCCGCTTTTCTCATTCGCTCAATCTCCGCCGCCATGTAGTAGCCCGTTTTGCTCCAGGTATCCACATCATCGCCGGTCATATCCGGTTCCATCGTCGCCATCAGAACGGCGTCGTGATAGTCCTGGCTGCCACTGGTAATCGCAACAGCGTAGGTGTCACTGTTTTCGCGCTTATGGATAAGCACGACAGGGTTCTGAATTTTGCTCATCGTGCCGCCTCTCGCTGGATTGTCTTGTGGGCTCGCAACATATCGCGGGATTTTCCGGACAAAACCGTCTTCATGAAGAACATTCCACTGCGGTTTGCAACTATTCCTGGAGTGCAGATCAGCGTGGCGTCTACCACCCGGTTATGTTTACGGAATTCAAACACCGTGCTGGTGATAACGATGTTCGCCACGGCGCCGTAGTCCTGGTATTGGATTTTCATGCCAGATGCTCCTCAACAATTTTGAAAGCATCATCACGGCATGGCATCACGACGAACTCAGGGTTACCGTATGTAGTGTTGATCACTGGATCGAACTGAATGCGTACCGCTCCAGCCTCACCGGAAGGGCGTAACTGGATGGGAATAAACTTTCGCTCGCGACCAAACATCTTTTCCGGATAGCTGAGGTATTCAGCCTGGATAACCGGATTGATACTGAAATCCACTTTTTTCGGGATGACGCGTTCCATATCAGGAAAACGACCATCAACAAGTTTGATGCCAGTGATCGAGATCCGACGCTCGAACGTGTCGCGGTGAATGGCAAAGGCTTCTTTGTTGAATACCAGTTCAGTGGTTTCCGCTTTCGCCGGAACCGGTCCTTCAAACTGGACGATGATGTTTTTCTTCGTCCGGATGCCGTGCTCCATGCGCAGTGCTACATGCCCGTTAGTTGACTCGATATATTTCGGAGTGATGTGCACACCATTCAGGTAGTAACGGACATCATTTTTTGCAGCGCATACCAGAGCTGCGCGAATGAGTTTCGACTGGATGATCATGCCTCCACCTCCACGAAGATCTCTTTCGGATCCTTACGCAGAACGAAGCCACCAAATTCAGGATGTTGCCAGCGCTTGCGTTTACCGCTTGGGCGAACGGATTCTTCCAGCAGCACCTGAAATGCGTGAATGAACGATTCACGGTGTACGCACAGCCCACGAACTCCCGGCAACTGTCTGGAGGGCAGGTTTGCGAACTGAACAAGACGACGGCACGAAGGATCGGACAGACTGGTTTCCCATGACACTTTGTGTACCGGAACGAATTCGGCATCGGTATTCACGAATTCAGTCGAACTAATGCGCCGTTGTGGTAGAGAGGAAGATACAGGCGAAGCAGCAACCAGGTTGGCGCCACTCACTTCCATTACTGCTTTCATCGTCGCTGATGCGGTTGCTTCGGCCACTACGCGGGCCAGTGAAAGAATGTCATGGTTCATACTGATTTCCTGTTGTGTTGATTGAACGCCTGACGCTTCTTTACTGTAAGTTCCGGTTGTCATGATGGATGGGAGAACATCTTCGCAAACCCAGTCCTGCACACGTTCAGCGGATGGAAGCTGGCTGCGCAGGATAAGCCGGAACAAATCAGCCTGACCAGCAAGCTGAGTACCGCGCGGTTTTTCACCAAAACCCAATTCTAACGATTCGTTATAATCAAGTTTAATCAACGCCTTGCAGTGGTCTTTCAGCGCTTTTGCTGGGTTCGTATAACCGAGGGATTTAGCCAGTTCTACAGCGTCAAAGGCTGGTTTTCCCTCATAAAGAATTCCACTCATAGAAAAATTGAGTTCTTCTGAGCTAAAGGTCATAAGTTGGTTTTTCATCATCATTTACCTCAGTGTAAAATGTGTTGAACAGGTGTTACTTCCCCAGCGCGAACGCGAGTGGCAAGATCCGTAAAGATGTCGTCTAAAAACTCTGCAAACCACGAATGACCGTCTTCTTTCAGGCGCTGATCGTTGGCGGAGTAGAACTGGAAGACAGCCAGATATCGCTCCTGCGGTTTTTTCTCGATCAGTGCGCCTTCTACGTGTTCAATAAGCAGGTTCTCGATAAGCTGCCGCGTTAAGCCAAAAACAAACTCACCGGTTTTAAACTGATACTCACCGTCACGAAGTCCCCAGCGCTTTTCGCATTCAATCAGGTAAAGCAGGGCGACAGTTCCGCGCATGGAGTGACAAACGGTTTCAGCCCATTCATGCTGTTCTTCAGTTGTCAGAGCACCTTTGCCGTAACGATTTTCATCGAGCATCCACGCGGGGATGTGCGTACCGGACTGCTCCTGCATTTCTTTCAGTCGGGCAACTAGCTGCTTTACGTTGTCGTTTTTGTTGGTACTCATCGTTTTAATTCTCCGTTATACGTTTCATGACTCATTACTTCCCAATTGCGGCCATTGTCTTTCGATAGCATCCGCCAGCGCGGATTAACCTTCAGACTGAGAAATCCGGTGCGTCGCATACGTCGTGCATATACTCGCTTCCGTCGGTATCGCAGCAGGACCTGCATCGCCTGCAGGTGTACGCGTTCAGGTATTCGAATTGCTGTCAGTGCCACCAGTTAGCTCCTGTATACGTAACCCGGCTTCGCGGGCCATTTCGATAAAAGTGTCCAGTGCGCAAATATGTTCGTCGTCGAGCAGCCGGCGGTCGCATGTCACACGCCCTTTTTCGATGTAAAGAACCACGCGTCCGGTGAAATCCGGAAGCACATGCAGATCCACGTTGAGGACTGGGGGGGGGATCTGCATTCCGTGAATAATTGTTTGTTGTGAGGCCATCAGTTAATTCCTCCACATACGTATTTCTCTTTCGCGTGTTTAATTAATTCCGCAAAAATCTCGTCAACAATCATCTTTCCGGTTTCGGTCAGATATTCGGTGTGTCCATTGATATCGACGCTTTTCATATACGTCTGGCGAAGAAATGTTTCCGCTTCTGTGTTGAATTCAGTCCGAGCCTGTTTTTCGAAGCGCAGCAAAAGTTTCAGCATTGATTCTTCATTAATCTCGATAACCTGAATATTGTCATCGGGCATATTTATGGAGAGGCAATAACCTCCTGTCTTGCGCTTCATTCGGTTTAATGTCGCAATAGCAATGCGGCGGCGATAAATTTCAATGGTGTTGTTTTTCATTGTCACTACCGCCCGTAAGCCTTGCGCAGAAAAAGGTTTGCAATATGCAGATAACTATTTCCATAAGAGGCGAAAAGTTTTGCTGTCTTGTGTGCTGCTTTATCTTTCAGAAACGTCATTATTGCCCCCCCCCTTTGAGGTGTTCTCCATGGTCATTTGGGTCATGAAGCAAAGCTCATTAAGTAATGAGGTAAATCTTCCTGCTACCTTCACATCAGTGCGTGTGATTGCTGGCATAAGTAACTGGGTAAATTCAGCACGCAGCTCATGCGCATATTTATTGGCACACTCTGCTGTTTTGTGGGCTTTGTTTATGTAAAGAATGTCGTCATCCTGATTGGCCGGATGGACTTTGTTATTCACGACTTCACTTCTGACGATAATATTCATTTTCATTTCCTCAGGGTGAGTGATGCCACACCAGTTAAGGCGTTGATTATTTATTTGTTAATTACGAGTTTATTTTTTCAGCTTTCTTGCTGATTACTTCTTGTAGCTCGTCGAGCTTTTCAAAAACGATAGTCAGAGTTCCTATTGCAGATAATTCCTGCGGAATGCAGTCCATCGCATTACAAACCGCCATTTTGCAGTTTCCGGCTTCTGTAGCCCAGTTGTTAAGCACGCCAGATGTTAATCTCTTACTTGCCTCTGCGGATGAATTATTGGCGCAAGCGTTCCGGGTAATGCTTTCCGTGGGCAGCATAGTGACGTATTCATTAACACCGTCCAGCGTTTTCTGCATCGAACGAATCAGGCATGCAATTGCGTTATCGGCTTCTGGCTGAAGCTCGTAGTTACGATAAATAACCTCAAGTAACGAGGTGTTTTCCACAATATCAGCTGCGACACTTTCGAGTATTTCGATGGGAGTTTTCATTTTCATTTCCTCAGGGTGAGTTTTTCCCCACCCTAAAAGGTGTTAATTTTGATTAATTGAGTTGGTTAATTAATTGGTTAGTTAGCTAACAGAAAACATTTTTTTAATATCAGGATGGTCATCTATGATTTTTTTAGCATCATCACATGCTTCTTCATATGACTTGAAGAAATCAACCAGAACAAAATAATTATCTACACGTTCGTAGATAGCGAATTCCAAACCATCAATAAAAGTGGTGTTAAATTCGTAATCAAAATCATTCTGATGAGGCTGTGCAGCTCGTAAATAAATCCAGTGTGAATTTGCTGCTTTAAGCTTGGCGTGGATATCAAATGCCTGGCTCGCTGGGTTTGGTTGGGAGGTTGTATTCATCTCGTTGGCTCCGTTGTTTGCCGATGAAATGAGAATACTTAAGTATTAATTGAAGGTCAATGGTATTAATACAAAAAGAATAATAGATTTCTTATGTATTTGTTATTGAAGATTATTTTAGTAATAAAAAAGCCGACACTATGGTCGGCTTGGTGCTTTTTTGGTAGCGGATCAGAAGATTGTTGATACCCAAAACAGCCTTCCTAAAACCTCAAGACTATCCATGTCTACTTCTTCGTCAGGGTATTCATCAGAGTTATAGCTTCTGATTGTCACCTTGTCTGGCCCAGATCTGTAGAGGATTTTTAACCTTTTCCATCCACCTTGGTTGATGCCGTAAATTTTACCATCAACGATACGCTTGTCATGGCAGTTTATAGCAACAGTAGAGCCATCAGCGATCACTGGCTCCATGCTATTCCCGTGTGCAGCAAAGCATAGAACGCCATCACCATCACTATTAGCTCCCACCTTTCGCAATGTTGCTTTGGAAAACCTAAGTTTTTTGCCATTGTAATCATCATTAAGAGCGCTGCCATCTCCACATGCGAACTCGATATCCTTCAAGTAAGGCACCTCTACCTCATCATCCTCAAGCGGCGTTTGCTTATCCCATGGATCTATACCAAACATCCTTTGTTCTGGAGTTTTTGCGGGCCCCATGGTGCCTTCACCAGTGCTTAACCATATTGGATCTACATCCAACGCTTTGGCTATATCCACGATTTTTCCGCTGGACTGAGCTTTTCCTGAGGTTAGTTTTTGTATGGCCCCCTGGCTTACCCCAACCCTATGCGCTAATTGACTTTGTGTAGCCCCGGCATGAGCCATCGCCAGCCTTAGTCTTTCTGCAAGTGTGTTCATCTAAGTATCTCCGATTTCTGTGCATATTTAATACCACAGGATTAACCATGGCAAGCGGATAATACTTGATTAATTATTCCTTTGGTATTATTTTATATCTTTAATATTAATACTAAGGGCTTTGTTATGACTGATGAGGTTTTTGAATCCCCAATGGCGAAAGCCGTGTACGTTGCTGGTGGGCAAAGTTCGCTTGCTAAAAAGGTTGGCGTTACGCAAGGAGCGGTCTGGAAGTGGGTCAGGGGGATCAAGAAAGTTTCTCCTGTCCATGCAGTAGCAGTCTCAAACGCAGTTAATGGAGTTGTTAAGCCTCATGAACTGCGTCCTGATTTGCCGACTCTTTTCCCACACCCGGGCAATGAGGTGTGATATGTCGCACTCAATCACTACCGAAAACCAAATTAAGCCATTGGATATCGATTATCGCGATCCGCGCGGTGTGATTGTGCATGTCACCGGCTGGAATCGGGATAAGCAGCAGGTGTATTTCACCAGGCAGAATTATCCGCATGAATGCATGCAGCCTGTCTGGAAGTTCCAACAATATTTTACGAAGGTCTCGGAGGCGCAAAATGCGTGATTACGGAAAGGTGTCTCCTCACTTCTGGATTGGCAGAACAGGCAAAGAGCTGCGTCAGGCTGGGCCAGAGTCTCAGCTTGTGGCGTTGTATCTGCTTACCAGTCCGCACGCCAATATGATCGGTCTTTATTACATGCCCCTTGCGTTCCTGTCTCATGAGACTGGATTAACCATGGAAGGGGCTAAGAAGGGGCTTAATAGCGCCATTAAAGCCGGGTTTTGTAAGTACGACGAGCATTCAGAGATGGTGTGGGTCATCGAAATGGCAACGCATCAAATCGGCGAGGCGCTGAAACCCGGAGACAAGCGCTGTACTGGAGTACAGAACGAATACAACAAAGTATCGGATAACCTATTTCTTTCAGAGTTTTACGAGAAATATTCCAAACAATTCAATATGACTTTTTCCCGTAGTAGTGAGGTTCAGATCCCGGAGGAAATTGAAGGGGCTTCGAAGGGGCATGCAAGCCAGAAGCAGGAACAGGAGCAGGAGAAAGAACAAGATCAAACTAATTTGTCCGATTCGAATCGGACTGATGGCGATAAACCTGACGAGTCGAAAGGTAAACCTGCACAGGGAAAGCCTGATTCAGAATCATATGATGCTGAAGGCCCAGATCCAGTCGATGTCGCTTTCGAAAATATTTTTTGGGGGGCAGGTCTGAGGAAGGATGCCAAGGTCAAGGCTAAGTCAGCGTTCAGGACCAAATATCGCGACTGGAAAAAAGCGAACCGAGGTACACCTGATAACTTCGCCGTTATGCTGGCTGAAGATATCAGCCTACGAGTGAAAGCACAGCAAATGGGGTTCGACAAACTCCTGCCAGCGTCATACCTGAACGGAGAGCGGTGGAACGATGAAAAACCAAATGTAGCTCCTCAGATATCCGCAAGCGCAAACGCCGTCGGTGGGACAGGGGCTTCCTGGTTCGCCAAACCAAGTGACGGTTCGGCTGAGGTATTTATCAGCCAGGCCGCTATCGAGCGCATGAAGCGCGGTGGGTATCGCCAATGAAACCATTCCTCAAGAGCGTGCTGATTGCAGGTTATAACCACGGCGTTCTGAGCGAGGAATTCGTGACATGGTGTTTTGTTAAATTTGATTTACGGAGTGAGTGAGCATGACGCCCGCCGAACTTTCAGAAAAATTATGGGACAACGCCGAAAGGGTTGCAAAGTACCTGCTGCCAAAAGGTCATCTGGAAGGCAAAGAGTGGTGTGTTGGTAATACCAACGGTGACGCCGGAAAGAGCCTCAAAATTAACATTGGTGGCAAAAAAACGTGGGCAGACTTCGCCAGCGGTGATAGTGGTGATCTTCTGGATTTGTGGGTACTGGTGCGCAACTGCCAGTTGCATGATGCGATGCGTGAGGCAAAAGAATTTCTCGGCCTGAAAGACGACGATCACCATTTCGAGGCAAAGAAAAAAACATTCTCCAGGCCGACGAAGAAGGGCGTCAAAAAAGCGAGCAATTGTTACGACTACCTGGCTACGCGAGGAATCACCCGCGAGACGGCGGATCTGTTCCGTGTGTCTGATGCGGTGGTCTGGTATCACGAAGAAAATCGAGAAGTACCCGCCGTGGCATTCCCGTACATCCGGAATGGCGAACTGCTGCAAGTAAAACGCATAGGTACTGAAAGACCAAACGGCAAAAAGATAATTATGGCTGAGGCGGATTGCGAGCCATGTCTCTTTGGTTGGCAGGCCCTGGACAAATCCACGCGTCTGGTTGTTCTGTGCGAAGGCGAGATTGACTGTATGACTTTCACGCAGCTTGGTTACGACGCGCTTTCTGTTCCCTTTGGCGGCGGCAAGGGTGCCAAACAGCAGTGGATTGAATATGAGTACCACAATCTGGATCGCTTTCAGGAGATCTGGCTTTGCCTGGATAACGACGATGTCGGCCGTGAAGCTGCAAAGGAAATTGCCAGACGACTTGGCGAGCATCGCTGCCGCCTGGTTGAACTCCCGCACAAGGATATCAACGATTGCCTGATGAGCGGCATGGACAGTGAGTCCATCCTGGAGCACATGGAACGCGCTAAATTTTTCGATCCAGATGAACTGTGCTCGGCAGGTGATTTACTTCAGGAAACCATTGAAGCGTTTGAGCATCGCGATGTTGGCTTGTTCACCAGCCCATGGACCTCGCTGAATTACAATTTCAAATTTCGCGCCGGAGAACTGACGCTGGTAAATGGCGTGAATGGTCACGGCAAGACCGAACTGGTTGGCCATATCGCAGTTGCTGCTATGAATCAGGGGATTCGGACGTGCATCGCCTCTCTGGAACTGAAGCCAGGGAAAATGTTGGCCCGTCTGACGCGGCAGACTATCTGTACCGCATCACCGAAACGCGAAGAAATCGTTATGACGAACGAATGGTTTTCCGATCGTCTGTGGGTGTTCAAACTCACCGGAACAGCCAAGGCCGATCGACTGTTGGAAATATTTGCCTATGCCAGACGCCGCTATGGAATCGATCTTTTCGTTATCGATAACCTGGCAAAGTGCGGACTCGATGAAGAGGACTACGGCGGTCAGAAAGAATTTATCGATACCTTATGCGACTTCAAAAACGAGCACAATTGCCACGTTCTGCTGGTAACGCATGCCAGAAAAACAAACGAAGCTGCACCAACAGGAAAGATGGATGTTAAAGGCACTGGCGCTTTAACCGACATGCCCGACAACGTTATGGCCGTCTGGCGTAATATCCCCCGCGAACTGGCGCAGCGCAAGGCTGAAAGAATGGGGTATGAGAGTCTTGATAAGGACGAACAGACTGCTATCCAAATGCCCGCCTCGATGATCCGCCTGTTGAAACAACGTGAAGGGGAAGGCTGGATCGGAGACATAGGGGCCAACTTTGATTCCCGCTCACACCAGTTTATCGAGGGTGATAAAGGGCCCTTCAATTACTTGGCCGGCAAACAGCAAAGTGAACTTGATATTGAGTGGGAAGCTACCAACGCAACGAGGTATTAAAATGGATCGCCTAATTAGAGAAATGTCGTATCTCTTTACCAAGCAGCGCTTTTTGGAGCTTCAGGAAACGGCAAAAGACATCGCAATCGGTCATAGTGATTTCCCTGAGTGTTTCGGTCTTATTGCTGACGCCATCGCTGAATTTGTTGAAGACACTCCTGATGATGAGTGGCGAGAGCATGAAAAAATCCTTATGCACTACGTTGCTATGCGTGTTCTGACGCTGTGGGGTAACGGCGGTAAAGTGACTGATGTCCAGTGGGCGCACCCTGGCTGGTTTGGCACTGCTGAAAAGGGGGAAACCATTCAATGAAACTGGAAGCGGCACTCAAACATTTCAGCCCTCAGGGAATGCACATCAGCGACGACGTGAAAGGAACCTCTCCGGACCGCCTTACAGGAACAGATGTAATGGCGGCGATTGGCACCACCAGCAGCCGCGCGAGATTCGGTCTGGCAGCTTTCTTTGGTAAAACCGGGATCAGCAAAAGCGATGAGCAACTTGCGGTTCAGGCGCTGGCCCGCCACGCAATGGAGACAGCACCAAAGAATGTGCGCAAAGCAGCCGGTGGTGAGTTGGGATGGTGCATGCTGACGCTGGCGCAATTTGCCTTTGCTGAATACTCCCGTTCCGCGGCAACCAGCGTGACGTGTCACAGTTGCAGTGGTACAGGGTTCATCTCCGGGAATGAGGATGTGGTTAAACATCCTGGCATTTTCGACGCCGACGGTGCCGAAGTAGTGGCCCCGAAGATTAAAAATGAGCTGGTGAATAGGGTTTGCGGAACATGCGGAGGAAAGAAAGTGATCCTTGCCCGGTGCAGGTGTGGCGGTAAAGGCGAAGTGTTGGACCGCAAAGCGACTAAAGACCGCGGCGCACCGGTTTTCAAAACGTGCGAACGTTGCTCTGGTAATGGCTTCTCTGCTATCTCCTCGGCGACGGTACACCGTGCCATTCTGAAACGTCTCCCTGACCTCCATCAATCCTCATGGTCACGCAACTGGAAACCCTTCTATGAAATGCTGGTGGATACACTGCGGCAGGGGGAGAGTCACGCAGCTGTAGAATTCGAGAAGGCAACAACTTATTAATATGATCGGAGCAAATGGCGACATTTTTTTGCACGTTAATGTTGACTTTGCATAAAACTGTCCTGTATGCTTCTGATTATGGAGTATAACGCCTGTAGATAATTAACCTCGAAAAGCCCGCCACGTTGCGGGTTTTTTTGTATCCGCATTTCCTGCGCACCGCCCGCGCATCCATCACGTCGAACCAATCCATTTGAAATGAGCCTTTGAGGAAGTCGGTTAGCGCTGGCGAGCCTCGACGGGCTGATTTCCTGTGCGGCAAAGGTTCATCTCAAAGTAAGGTAAACGCCATGCAATTAGTTGAAATTAAAAAACTCGACCTTGTAACCAGCACTGTCGCTATTGCTGACGGGGTTGGGCGTGATCATGACACCGTCATTAAGTTAGTGGACCGTAACAAGGCTGATCTTGAAGAATTTGGAAGGGTCGGATTTGAAATCCGAACCATTCAAACTGACGGTGGTCTTCAAAAGCGTCGAGTGGCGCTACTGAATGAACAGCAAACCACTCTACTGATCACCTACATGCGTAATAACGATGTTGTCCGCAAGTTCAAAAAGAAACTGGTTGCTGAGTTCTTCCGCATGCGTGGCGCTCTGGCGGGCAAAAAAATGGATCGCAACACCGCCCGTCTGGAATATCGCCCGATGAGCGATGCCATTAAGCATGAGCGTGAAGTGCAGGGTAAAGAAATCAAGCCTTACCACTTCAGCAACGAAGCCGATTTGATTAACCGCATTGCGCTCGGTATGACGGCGGCAAAATTTCGTGTTTACCACGACCTCGACAAAAAAGAGAACATCCGTGACTACCTGACGCCGGAGCAGATCCACTGCGTAACTGAGTTGCAGCGGGCCAATACAGTTTTCATTGGCATGGGCTGGCACTTTGAGCAGCGCAAAGAGGCGCTAAAGGGTGTATTTGATCGCAATCATCGCCAGCCGCTGATTGAAGAACAGCACAGTTTAGCAGCGTAATGAGCGTCACTTCGACACACAGCCTAATCATTGGAACCCTGCCATTCGGCGGGGTTTTTGCTTTTCGCACTCAGTGTAAGTGAAATATAACCATGTGCTTTCAGGGTGAGTTACTATGCAGATTCCTTTCAAAAGTTGTCTGGAGAGTGGCATGGAATTAACATTTAAGGATCTGAAAGAAAAACGCACTAAACTGGTCGAGGCGCAATGGAAGTTACAGGATAAACTTCAGGAGAAGGCGAGCGAACTACTACGAGAGTATTCAGGTTCTCTTGATCTTACATCTCGTGAGTGGACTGGTTCTGACGGAACAAGATGGCCTTATGTGGACATTGGTATTTGGGAGGAGGAGGGGAAGTTCTTTCCTGTCTTAATCCCCCAACTCAATATGGACAGCCGTTACCACTTGAATTTCGTGATTGCAACCACTCTTGATGATTCTCCGCTAACAGGTGGCTACAGGCAGGGCGTAAGCATCTCACTCTGGTATGAGAACTCATCATTTTATGCTGAAGTAGGCTCAGGAGACGACGTCTCCCGTTTTTCTGTCTCATCTCAGCTGGGTGGATTTTATCAGGTATGCAACGCTATTAAGGCGTTAATTAGCTCTTCTATGGATCGCGCCATGCCAGATATTCCAGCGAATTAATAAAGCATAAACATCTTTCAGGGCTATGCAAATGCATGGCCTTTTCTATATCCCGTTGTGAAATGTTCGTGAGGCATGGGTTGTCAGCCAAAGGATCACCGGGAGACACCCGGCACCACGCATCCATTATTGCATAGCAAAAAGGCTCACAACGGTGGAACTTTTAGCAGGGCGAAAAAAAGCCCGCATTGGGTTGCGGGCATAACAGAGAACAAATAGCTAATATTCAAGTTGTCTTTCATCAACTTGTCAGAAGAATTTAACCTTAAGAAAAATTGATGTAAAGACAATATTGATTTCTGGTTATAGGCTGCGCATTTGCGTGGCCTTTTTCGTATTCAGGCTCACGGGAATCATCCGCTACGTGCTTTGTTGATAAATCCAGCCCGTGAAGCCTGACCCTTTCATCACACACAGCACCCGCTAACTATGCGAGGTGAGGCTATGAAAATGAATGACAAGAACCCTGAATTCTGGGCTGCGGCTTTGACCGGACTCAAAAATGCGTGGCCCCAGATTCTGGGGGCGTCAATGGCCGGACTCATTGCCTATGGTCGTCTGATATATGACGGTGCAACACGAAAAAATAAATGGCTTGAGGGCGTCCTTTGTGGCGCCCTTTCTTTATGCATCACCAGCGCGCTTGATGTGGTTGGCCTTCCTGTATCGATATCACCGTTCGTCGGTGGTGTGATTGGATTCGTTGGCGTGGACAAACTGCGCGAGATCGCTATCAGCGCACTCAGAAAAAGGGCAGGGGTGAACGATGACAATCAGCAATGAACCGCGCTGGCTGGTGGAAGCCCGTAAATACATGGGGCAGATGGAAATTAAAGGCCCGCGACACAATCCGTTAATCCTCCAGTTCTGGAAGGACATTAAACGAGGTGGAATTAAAGATGATGAAACGCCCTGGTGTGCAGCCTATGTCGGATCCATGCTTGAAAGAGTCGGAATTAGATCAACCCGGTTCGAGTCTGCTAAATCCTACCTGTCCTGGGGCGTCGAACTTAAGGAGCCTGCTTACGGCTGCATTGTTGTATTCACACGAGACGGCGGCGGCCATGTCGGATTTGTGGTCGGACAGCAGCAAAATGGTGACCTGATGGTATTGGGTGGTAATCAGTCAGATGCTATCAATATTCGTGCATTCTCACGTTCCCGCGTGACGGGTTATCGTTGGCCGGTTAACGAGCCGAGGGATAGCCGCATGTTACCGTTGATGAATGGCACCAGTTCGGTGAAAGAATCATGATTGAAGCTCTACTCGCATCACTGAAAACGTCATGGCGCTGGTGGCTGGTAATTATCGCGGTGGTTATTGTCGTTGGCGCTGTCGCTATTCTCGGTGTTCTGCTGGCACACAGCCAGGCTGACCTGAGCACAGCGCAAAGCGATAAGCGAGTTCTGGAGCATGATAACGCGCTACAGGGACGGGTTATCGCGGTGCAGGCTTTCAACTTCAACCGCTTCAATCAGGTGGCTGAGAATGCCAGCCGCCTTAATTCGTTGATCGATGCAGGTACCGAAAAGACTGTCATCGAATACCGGGAGATTCTTCGACGTGAAAAAACTTGTGACCTGCCTGTTCCTGCTGATGTCGCTGGTGGGTTGCTCGACTACGCGAACCGTTTACGTACCGGGGCAATGCACACCGATTCCGGGAGCGCTGACGCAGCCAGTGATAACGCCACTACCGCCAGCACCCTGACATATTGCCAGGCTGTTCTATGGATTAAGCCGTTGCTGGCTGCTATTGAAAAAGCGAATAACCAACTGGCAGGAATACGCCGGATCGAACAGGAACGGCAATAGCATTACAGCAGGCATTCACTGAGTGCCTGCGACAAAGCTAAATGGCATCAAGCATGCGATGATGATTGATTAATAATTGAACTATGCATGGTATAATAAGCCCCATTCATTGAAAGGTTAACCACCATGTCATTTTTCGATTATGCAATGCAGCGTGTTGGGCTTGCAGCCAATACGACTGTCATGTGCCCGATATGCGGACATAAATCCACACACTCGACCACGAAAGTACGCCAACAACAGGCGTTACTTTGCCCTAAATGTAAATCTCTGTTTGTCATTCACAGGTAGTGGGTCGCGATACAAATAACCCCAGGCCTCGCAATTGCGAGGCTTTTTTATGCGTATCACACATCCACATGTAAAAGGAAAAATACCATGAGTAACAAAATTATTACGCTATCTGGCGCTGCTAATGAAGTGCTTTATGCGCTGTTTTTCCGTGGCGCGTTGCTGTCTGGTGATCTGCCTTCTAAATCTGGCACAGCCGAATTGCGCGAGCTTGGTTTTGCTGAAACCAGACACACAGCAACCGAATACCAGAAAGAAAATCACTTTACCTTTCTGACGTCAGAAGGTCAGAAATTTGCCGTTGAACATCTGGTCAATACGCGTTTTGGTAAGCAGCAATATTGCACTTCGATGACGCTTGGCGTTGAGATTGATACCTCACCATTTGTTGTGAAGAACGGTGAGGTATTCATCAAGGAAGCCAATATCGCTGGTGGTTCTATCCGCGCTGCCGAATTAGAAAAGCCTCAGCCGGTGACCAATATCTACAACATCAATTTTGGTGCTCGCAGTGATGAACCGGCACAGAACCAGGTAACCATCAGCGCCGACAAATTCGAAGTTAACTCTGGCGTCGATACCAATCTCGAAGCGGTGCTTGGTAACTCGCTGAAAAATGCTGCTGAATGTGCGGCGCTGGATGTCGCAAAGCAAATGGCAGCAGACAAGAAAGCAATGGATGAACTGGAAAAAACAATTCGCAAAGCTATTCACAATGAATGCTTAGTTGGTGGAATTATTTGGCAGCGCTTTTGGCGATAGCCTATGGAGGTTATATGCGCCTCACTGTATTAGATGACGATCCCGGCAGAAAAATTAATCTCGCTCAGGAACGATACGCCGTTTATCTCGACGGTGTAGAGGTTAAGCATGTCTTCACTGCTGATGATGAGAAGGGAGAAGTAATCGCAGCTGTTCCCGATGAGCGTGGTTATATGACGACAGAGAACGGTGAAGTGAAACGGCAGTCGTTATATGGTTCCGTGAGGATTGAACGATGCCAGCACTAATCCCTCGCGCATGTCGCAAGAGAGGTTGTCCCGGTACTACCACGGACCGTTCTGGATACTGCGAGCAGCACCGTAATGAGGGCTGGCAACAGCACCAGCAGGGCAAGAGTCGCCATGAACGTGGCTACGGTAGCAAGTGGGACATCAAACGCGCCCGCATCCTGAAGCGTGACAACCATCTGTGTCAGAACTGCCTGCGCACTGGTCGCGCTGTTGCGGCCACGACCGTTGACCACATCAAAGCTAAGGCACATGGGGGTACCGATGATGATTCGAACCTCGAAAGTCTGTGCTGGCCCTGCCACCGCTCGAAAACAGGGCGCGAGCGCTTCAAATGATAGTGATTATTATCAACAGGCGAGAAGGGGAGGGGGAGGTCAAATCCCTGTGGGCAAAGGCCCAAAGGACCGCCGCCTAGCCTTTCTTCACATCGCCGCAGGTTAGAAAACTTTTTTTGGGGTCCCCCAGCTGATGATTAATAGGAGTTTTCGATTATGTCAGGACCGCCGAAAACCCCTACCCATCTGCGTTTGGTGAGGGGTAACCCATCCAAACGACCGATCAACAATAACGAGCCGCAGCCACCTAAAGGGGTCCCCCCAGTTCCCAAGCATTTCGACAAGCAGGGGAAGTACTGGTTTAAGCGGATGGCCGAAGAACTTGATGCCATTGGCGTCATATCTCAGCTGGATGCCAGGGCTCTGGAGTTGCTGGTAGAGGCATATACGGAATACCGCCATCATTGTGAAACGCTGGATCGGGAAGGTTATACCTATGCGGTATACAGCGATGATGATGCTGATGAAGGGAAAGAGCGTGAAATACGCATGATCAAGCCGCATCCGGCAGCCATGATGAAAGCTGATGCCTGGAAGCGACTTCGCGCGATGTTAGCGGAGTTTGGTATGACTCCTTCCAGCAGGTCTAAGGTCAGTAAAGACAAACCAGACGATGATGATCTGTTAAGTCAATTTCTTAATTCGAGGGACTGATGGCTAAAGTTTCTGATGGCATACGTTATGCCGAACGCGTCGTTGCCGGGGAAGTTATCGCCTGTGAATTTGTCCGTCTTTCCTGTCAGCGATTTCTTGATGATCTGAAGCACGGTGAAGAACGTGGCATCTATTTCAGCGAGCCCCGCGCACAACATATCCTCAATTTCTATAAATTCGTGCCCCATGTTAAAGGAGCACTGGCAGGCCAGCCGATTGAGCTGATGGACTGGCATGTTTTCATTCTGATCAACATCTTCGGTTTTGTTATCCCCCTGGTAAATGAAGAAACAGGCGAAATTGTGCTGCGTAATGATGGCAGTAGCCGTCCTGTGATGGTCCGCAGGTTTCGCACGGCATATAACGAGGTAGCCCGTAAAAACGCCAAGTCGACATTATCCTCTGGCGTTGGTCTCTATATGGCTGGCGCCGATGGTGAGGGCGGGGCAGAGGTTTATTCCGCAGCGACAACGCGGGATCAGGCTCGCATCGTTTTTGAAGATGCGAAAAACATGGTTAAAAAAGCGAAACCCACACTGGGGCGACTGTTTGAGTTCAATAAACTGGCGATCTACCAGGAGCAGACAGCATCAAAGTTTGAGCCGCTTTCTTCTGATGCCAACAATCTGGATGGTCTCAATATCCATTGTGGCATCGTCGACGAACTTCATGCGCATAAAACCCGTGATGTCTGGGACGTTCTGGAAACTGCAACCGGCGCACGATTGCAGTCTCTGCTGTTTGGCATAACGACAGCGGGTTTTAACAAAGAAGGGATTTGTTACGAGCTGCGCGATTATGCCATTAAGGTGCTGCGTGGCTATAACAGCGAAGTGGAAGGCGCGGTTAAGGATGATACCTTTTTCGCCATTATCTTCACGCTGGATAAGGATGATGATCCGTTTGATGAAACGGTCTGGCAAAAGGCTAACCCCGGACTCGGTATCTGTAAGCGCTGGGATGACCTTCGCCGTCTGGCTAAGAAGGCCAAAGAACAGGTTTCCGCCAGGGTTAACTTTTTCACCAAACACATGAATATCTGGGTGACCGCTGAGTCAGCCTGGATGGATATGATTAAGTGGGAAAAATGTGAGTTCATAGCCCCCCGTCATGAACTGAAAACCTACCCGATGTGGGCTGGCGTGGATCTGGCCCACAAGATTGATATTTGCGCAGCAGTAAAACTCTGGCGGGCAGACAACGGTCATGCGCATGCAGACTTTAAATTCTGGTTACCCGAAGGGCGGCTGGAAAAATGTTCCGCTCAAATGGCGCAGATGTATCGCAAATGGGCTGAGCTTGGGAAGCTGGAACTGACCGATGGTGATGTTATCGATCATGCGCAGATTAAGGCTGATTTTCTGGAGTGGATTAGCGGCGAAAACCTGAAGGAAACCGGATTCGACCCGTGGAGCGCAACGCAGTTTAGCCTGGCTCTGGCAGAAGAGGGCGTTCCGCTGGTGGAGGTTCCGCAGACGGTCAGAAACTTTTCTGAGTCAATGAAAGAGGTGGAGTCTCTGGTTTATGGCGGGCGTTTTCATCACAGCAATCATCCGGTTATGAACTGGATGATGTCTAACGTCACCGTCAAGCCTGACAAAAACGACAATATCTTTCCGAACAAATCCACGCCAGAAGCGAAAATAGACGGGCCTGCCGCCTTGTTTACTGCAATGAGCCGCATGCTTGTAAACGGCGGCGAACAACAGGACAGCCTCTCTGACCATCTGGAAAGTTACGGCGTCCGTTCATTATAAAGAGGCAGTTATGATCCTGATGATTCTCGCCCCGTTGATCGGGGTGATGGGCGCTATTTTGCTTTCGTTTGGTGTATGGATGATTTATCCGCCAGGAGGCTTAATCAGTGCGGGTATGCTTTGCCTTATCTGGTCATGGCTGGTTTCCCGCACGCTTTCGCTGGCCGGGAAAACATTGCGAGGAGGGACTGACTGATGTTTTTCCCCGGAATGTTCAAAAAAAGTGACGCCCCTGTCACTACTCCGGCAGAACTCGCTGAAGCAGTGGGAATGACTTACGACACCTATACAGGGAAAAGGGTAAGCAGCCAGAAAGCCATGCGGCTTACAGCGGTTTTCGGTTGTATCAGGGTTCTTGCTGAGTCGATGGGCATGCTGCCCTGTAACCTGTACAAGATAACCGGAAACAGCAAACAAAAAGCGACTTCCGAAAGGCTGCATAAATTACTGACGATGAAGCCAAATGATTACATGACCCCCCAGGAGTTCTGGGAACTGGTCATTGTCTGTCTTTGTCTTCGCGGTAATTTTTACGCCTACAAAGTTAAAGCGCTTGGCGAGGTGGTGGAGCTTCTACCCATTGATCCTGGGTGTGTTGAACCAAAGCTTAACAGCCAGTGGCAGCCGGTTTACCAGGTAACATTCCCCGATGGCTCAACAGATGTGCTTGGGCAGGATGATATCTGGCATGTCAGAACGCTTACCTTTGACGGGCTGGTGGGGCTGAACCCTATAGCCTATGCAAGAGAAGCAATATCTCTGGGAATGGCAACAGAGGAACATGGGGCGCGGTTGTTCTCAAATGGCGCGGTTACCTCCGGTGTACTCCGCACTGAACAAACGCTCACTGACGCTGCTTATACAAGGCTGAAAAAAGATTTTGAGGATCGACATCTCGGGCTGAGCAATGCGCACCGACCAATGATTCTCGAAATGGGACTGGACTGGAAGTCGATGGCGCTCAATGCGGAAGACAGTCAGTTCCTTGAGACCAGGAAATTCCAGCTGGAGGAAATATGCCGCCTGTTCCGGGTGCCGATGCACATGGTGCAGAACACTGACCGCTCGACGTTTAACAATATTGAAAACCTCGGCATGGGGTTTATCAATTATTCACTCGTTCCGTACATGACCCGCATTGAGCAGCGAATCAACATCGGGCTGGTGAAGGAATCAAAGCAGGGTGTGTACTACGCAAAATTCAATGCCGGCGCACTGCTGCGCGGGGATATGAAGTCGCGATTTGAGGCGTATTCAACAGGCATTAACTGGGGTATTTACTCACCAAATGACTGCCGGGAACTTGAAGAACTTAACCCACGCGCAGGCGGAGATATTTACCTTACGCCAATGAACATGACGACGAAGCCGTCAGACAGCAGCAAGAACAAAATAACTGAGGAACAACATAATGCCGATGACTAAACAGCGGCTGGATATTCCGCTACAGCTAAAGTCTGTCAGCGACAGCGGGGAGTTTGAAGGTTATGGCTCTGTTTTTGGCGTAAAGGACAGCTACGATGATGTTGTCGTGCCAGGCGCTTTTTCGGCCTCCCTTCAGGCATGGAAAGAAAAGAATGCTCTCCCTGCATTACTCTGGCAGCACCGTATGGATGAACCCATCGGTATTTACACGGAGATGAAAGAGGATGAGGTTGGCCTTTATGTTAAAGGCCGGTTACTCATTGATGACGATCCCCTTTCGAAACGCGCACACGCCCACATGAAGGCCGGTTCTTTAACCGGCCTTTCTATTGGTTACATGCTGAAAGACTGGGAGTACGACCGTGTTAAGGGCGTGTTCCTTCTCAAAGAGATCGACCTGTGGGAAGTCAGTCTCGTCACGTTTCCGTCGAACGATGAAGCGCGTGTAAGTGATGTCAAAAGCGCATTTTCCCGCGGAGAAATCCCTTCTCAAAAAAGCATTGAACGAGTCCTGCGCGATGTTGGGCTCTCACGCACCCAGGCTAAAGCATTCATGGCCGGGGGTTATAGCTCACTTTCACTGCGTGATGTTGATGGGGTGAGTACCGCACTGGATGCACTGAAAAACATCAAATTTTAATCAGGAGTTAATTATGTCAGTTGACGTTAAAGACGTAGAGCAGGTCGCGCAGGAACTGCAGGCGAAGTTTGATGCGTTCAAAGAAAAGAACGATAAGCGCCTGGAAGCAGTTGAACAGGAAAAGGGCAAGCTGGCGGGGGAGGTTGAAACCTTAAACGGCAAGCTGTCTGAACTGGATGAGCTTAAATCTGCGCTGGAAGAGGAACTTAAGCAGGTTAAACGTCCAGCCGGTGGCACTCAGAGCAAAGCCGCAAGCGAACATAAAACTGCCTTCATTGGTTTTATGCGCAAAGGCAAAGATGACGGGTTGCGCGAACTTGAACGCAAAGCTTTGCAGGTTGGTGTGGATGAAGATGGCGGCTATGCTGTGCCGGAAGAGCTGGATCGCACGATCCTTAATCTTCTGAAAGATGAAGTGGTGATGCGCCAGGAGGCGACAACCATTACAGTCGGCGGCGCTAACTATAAAAAACTGGTTAATCTCGGCGGTACGGCTTCGGGTTGGGTTGGTGAAACGGATGCCCGCCCGGAAACCGATGCGTCTAAACTCGGTCAGATTGAGCCGTTCATGGGGGAAATTTACGGTAACCCGCAGGCCACTCAAACCATGCTGGACGATGCCTTCTTCAACGTCGAAGACTGGATCAACAGCGAACTGGCAATTGAGTTTGCAGAGCAGGAAGAAATCGCCTTTACCAGCGGTAACGGGACGAAGAAGCCGAAAGGTTTTCTGGCATATGCTTCCACGCTTGATCCGGACAAGACTCGTGCATTTGGTACTCTCCAGCACATTCTCTCTGGCGCTGCGGCAGGCGTAACGGCTGATGCGATCATCAAACTGGTCTACACGTTGCGTAAAGTGCATCGTAATGGCGCTAAGTTCATGATGAACAACAACAGCCTGTTTGCTATCCGAATCCTGAAAGATTCAGAAGGCAACTACCTGTGGCGTCCTGGTCTGGAACTTGGTCAGCCTTCCTCTCTGGCCGGGTACGGTGTGGCAGAGAACGAACAGATGCCGGATATCGCGGCTGATGCTAAAGCAATTGCATTTGGCAATTTCAAACGTGGTTACACCATTGTTGACCGCATCGGCACCCGCATTCTTCGTGACCCCTACACCAAAAAACCATTCGTTGGTTTCTACACCACCAAACGAACCGGGGGGATGCTGGTGGATTCTCAGGCCATTAAACTGCTGCAGATCGGCACTGGCGCTTAATTCTCTGGGGCTTCGGCCCCGATTTTTCGAGGTGATTTATGCCTGAATTATTGCGTGAACTTAAGTGGTCCCCAGATGGTTGTATTGTTGAATCCATTCCCGCTGGGGTGTATTCGGACGGTGAGCTACCTGCCCGCGCTGAGGAAATTGCTACCGAACTCGGTATTATCAAATTTGGTGGTGGCGGTGTTCATGTCGCTGCAGAGTCAGATCCAGAGCCAGCGGTAACAAAACGCGGGAAAACCAAATGAAGCCATCCATACAAGAGCTTCGCTACCAATGCCACATCGACAGTGATGACGATGCCGAAGATGTAATGCTGGAACTGTACCTTAATGCCTCTCTGAAACATGCCGAAAAAATTGTTAATCGCCATCTTTATGATGACGCTGTTCCGGAAGATGACCCGGATGGACTGGTAATTGATGACGATGTCAAGCTGGCCCTGATGTTGCTTGTATCGCACTGGTATGAGAACAGAGAGCCAGTAAGTCACGACAGCGTCAATACTATTCCATTCGGTGTTGAGGCGATTCTCAAACAGCACCGCAAAAGACCGGGAATGTAGGAGGGATTATGCAGGCAGGTCGATTACGCCATCGCGTTACTATCCTGAACTATGTAGCTGCGCGCGATACAACGGGGCAACTGATTGAAGAGTGGCAGGAGGGAAAGACCATATGGGCTGAAGTATTGGGTATCAGTGGCAGGGAGCAGTTGCAATCGGGTGCGGAAACGGCGCAGGCAACGATCCGTGTGTGGGTCCGTTTCCGGCGTGATGTGACTGCTGCGTCAAGATTAAAGGTGCTCACAGGGCCATTTAAAG
Source organism: Citrobacter sp. RHBSTW-00986 (assembly GCF_013783065.1). Lineage (NCBI taxonomy): Bacteria > Pseudomonadati > Pseudomonadota > Gammaproteobacteria > Enterobacterales > Enterobacteriaceae > Citrobacter > Citrobacter sp. RHBSTW-00986. The sequence goes on from NZ_CP056200.1 coordinate 2,093,552, forward strand.
GCGCGGTACTGAATATCATCAGCCCCCCAATACCCGACAGTAAAACCACCAGGCTGGAAATACTCTGTAAAAATGGAGCAGAAAAATGATTGATATCAGTCTTGATTTTTCTGGCCTTGAAGAGATATCCCGCGATCTGGAATTACTGAGCCGCGCCGAAAACAACAAAGTTCTGCGTGATGCCACTCGAGCTGGTGCTGAGGTTCTGAAAGATGAGGTGATAGTAAGAGCGCCTGAACGAACCGGCAAGCTGAAGAAAAACGTTGTGGTGCTGACGCAGCGATCACGTAAACGCGGTGATATTTCATCCGGTGTTCATATTCGTGGTCGAAACATGCGAACGGGTAACAGCGATAATTCAATGAAAGCCTCCGATCGACGTAACGCGTTTTACTGGCGATTTGTCGAAATGGGCACAGTGAATATGCCCCCACATCCTTTTGTCCGTCCTGCGTTTGATACCCGTGAAGAACTGGCAACGCGAGTCGCTATGAAACGTATGAACCAGGCGATTGATGAGGTGCTGAGTAAATGACGGAAGATGACCTTTATCTTTTGCTGAAGCCTCTGGCCGGTGGACAGGTTTATCCTTACGTTGCGCCGTTGGGTAGTGATGGTCAGCCCTCGATATCGCCGCCATGGGTAATTTTTTCACTTATTTCTGATGTGACCGCCGATGTTCTTTGCGGACAGGCCGAATCAGGGATATCGGTCCAGGTGGATGTTTACTCACTGACTCTCAAAGAGGCGCGGAATCTTCGTGATATGGCGCTTCAGGTGGTTAAGCCACTCAATCCAACCAATATAAGCAAAACCCCTGGTTATGAACCAGAAAACCGATATTACCGGGCGACGCTGGAATTTCAGGTTACTGTCTGACACATCCATTAACTCACAGACCCGCTACGGCGGGTTTTCTATTTTCAGGAGACAAATATGTCCTCACTGTATGAAAAATCGCAGGGTACGAAAATTCAGATCACCTCTGCGCCAGCGACACTGGATACTATTGGCGCCGCAACCTGGCTGGATTTGCACTGTACTATCAAAGAAGTCCAGTTTACTGGCGGTCAGAAGCAGGACATTGATGTCACCACGCTGTGTTCCACCGAGCAGGAAAACATCAACGGCCTGGGTGCTCAGTCAGAAATCTCTATGTCCGGTAACTTCTATGTTAACCCGGCACAGGATGCGCTGCGTGAAGCTTACGATAACGACACCACGTATGGTTTTCGGATTGTCTTCCCGTCTGGTATTGGCTTCCAGTTCCTGTCTGAAGTTCGTCAGCACACCTGGTCTTCAGGGACAAACAGCGTGGTGGCTGCAACGTTCTCGTTACGCCTGAAAGGTAAGCCGACGAAAATTGATAACGCGCTGCGCCTGACCACCGACCTGCCTGACACCAAATCTGTTACCTCTGGTGCGGCTTTATCACTGACGGTGGTAGCTGCCGGGGGAACAGCACCTTATTCCTATGTCTGGAAGAAAGGCGGCAGCGCGGTGAGTGGACAGACGACAGCAACGTTCAACAAGGCAAACGCTGCTGCAGGTGATGCCGGCGATTACGTTTGTGAAGTTACCGACGCCTCCACACCTGCTGGGAAAGTCACCTCAGCAACCTGCGTCGTAACGGTAGCGTAATTCATCTTCTTTAATCAGGGATAAAAAATGGCTAAGAGTCTTAAAGAACTGGCGCTGGCTAAAATGTCAGGCTTTCGTCATAAAATCATTACGGTCCCTGAATGGGGTGGTGTGAAGGTTGTTCTACGGGAACCTTCTGGCGAAGGTTGGCTACGCTGGCAGGAAATTGCAAAATCTGGCGCTGATGAAGAAGGCGAGGTGTCTGTATCAGAAAAAGCACACCGTAATCTTTGTGCTGACGTGGTGCTGTTCATTGATGTCCTTTGCGATACCAACAAGCAACCGGTATTCAGCATCGATGAAGAAGACCAGGTTCGTGAAATTTACGGCCCCGTCCATTCACGCCTGCTCAAACAGGCGCTTGACCTGATCAACAATGCGGACGAAGCGCGGGAAAAGTCTCAACCCCCGGCGTAAAGTTTCTGATGTCGCTTGCGCTCCGGATGGGGCGCACGCTCTCAGAGCTTCGGCAGAATATGACGGCAAGCGAGCTTCTGATGTGGATTGAGTACGACAGGCAAAGTCCGGTTGGCGATATCCGTGGTGACATTCAGGCAGCCCAGCTCGTCTCTGCCATCTACGGCTCGCAGGGGGCAAAAGTACCGCTGGACGATGCGATCCTGCGCTGGGGTGGTGATGAGCAATCAGCACCGAAGGACCCGTTTGCAGGGCTTGAGGCTGCTCTTACAGCTGCGACACAATAATTGCTTCACATGTCATCAATGTGGCGATACGCTCTTTCCTTAAGAAAAGGAGGCGTTATGGAACCACTGGTAGTAGTGTTTGGAATATTCGGCTGGTTGATAAATCTAATTGTGATTTTTTATTTAATACGGTTTAGCACAAGGGCAAATGAACAAGTTGAAGCCCTTAAAGAGATAAATAAAAAACAAGATGCGCAAATAGATTTATTAATACAAGTCGCTCACAAAAGAAAAGACAGTTTATAACTCACGACCCGCTATCAAGCGGGTTTTTTTTATGGGTGAAAATATGGCTACGTTGCGCGAACTGATCATCAAAATATCTGCAAACTCTCAGTCATTTCAGTCTGAAATTTCTCGTGCTTCAAGAATGGGGAATGACTATTACCGGGTAATGCAGACTGGAGGACGCCAAGCGGCCGCAGCTTCGCGTGAAACTCAGCGTGCCTTAGCTGAGGTAACTAGTCAAATAAACACCGCGAAGGCCTCAGCGCTGGGAATGGCAGGTGCATTTGTTGGAGCATTTGCGACTGGTCATCTTATATCGCTGGCCGATGAATGGAGCTCTGTTAATGCCAGGCTAAAGCAGGCTTCCCAATCGTCTGATGATTTCACGGAGTCTCAGCGGGCGCTGATGGATATTAGCCAACGAACCGGAACCGCCTTCTCTGATAATGCGAGTCTTTTTGCGCGTTCCGCCGCATCAATGCGTGAATACGGATACAGTTCGCAGCAAGTTCTGGATGTAACCGAGGCCATTTCTACTGGACTAAAGCTATCCGGCGCCAGCACGGCAGATGCAAGTTCTGTTATCACCCAGTTTAGTCAGGCATTAGCTCAGGGCGTTCTGCGGGGCGAGGAATTCAACTCTGTTAACGAAAACGGTGATCGAGTTATCCGTGCGCTGGCCGCTGGGATGGGTGTAGCTCGTAAAGATCTGAAGGCAATGGCCGATCAGGGGATGCTAACCGCAGATAAATTTGTCCCGGCCCTGATAAGTCAACTTGGCACTATGCGTGGTGAATTTGAGGCAATGCCGCAGACCGTTTCTGCTGCCACGACGAAAGTCGAAAATGCTTTCATGGCATGGGTAGGTGGAGCTAATGAAGCTACTGGTGCGACAAGTGCTCTTGTTGCTGTATTGAATACAGTTTCTGACAATATCGACACTGTGGCTACGGCTGCCGGAGCTTTGGCTGCAATAGGTGGAGCTCGCTATCTTGGAGGGATGTTTGGCGATCTTGGGAACCAAACGGCGCAATTAATAGATGCCAGAAAGAACGAAATTGCGCTCGCATCTGCAAGGGCTGAATCTGCTACCCAATCACAACGAAAGGCGGCAGCAGATGCGATTGCTGCCGAGCGTGCTTATCAGCTCTCGCTATCCGAGTTGGAACTTGCAAAAAACACAAATGCAGAAGCGACAGCTACACAAAATTCTATTGCCAAACGGCGTGAAATGATAGCCGCCAATGCCACTCTCGTTCAGTCAAATAAAGCAGTATCAGCGTCGCAAGAAGCACTCAACCGATCAACATCGGTAATGAATTTATTCAAGTCTGGCGCTACGGGGCTTTTGTCGTTAGTTGGTGGTTTGCCAGGAATTTTAATGTTGGGTGCTGGGGCGTGGTACACGATGTATCAACGCCAAGAACAAGCCAGGGAATCTGCAATCCAATATGCGGACACAATCGAGCAGGTACGAGATAATCTGAAATCAATGTCTCAGACGCAGATATCCGCCAACCTTGGACAGGCGAATATTTCACTGGATGCTCAAAATAGTGCGATTGAACAGCAGAAGCAGAAAGTTGCTGAATTATCCAATCAACTTTATAACGCAAAATTAGCAGCCAATTCTGCTTCAGATGGAACATGGCTGTATAACGATGCGGTTGAGAAATCAGCAGAGTTTGCTTCAGAACTTGCGGTTGAAGAAGGCCGACTTGAGCAAATGCTCAATAAAAGAAAGCAAACACAACAGTTAATAAACGACATAACTGATCAGGCTATAAATAAAACAGTAGAAATGGCTGGCGCCGTAAGTTCTCTTACAGAGATGTATGACCGTCTGAACAAGGTTTCCAGACAGTCTACAGCAGTGTCCCCACCAAAATATGCAGGGCCTGTACTTCCTGCACTTGATAATAAGCAGCAGCAAGCTATAGACAAGGCGCAGCGACAGCTTGAGTTGTCCGGTCTTAAGGGATTGGACAAAACCCGCAAGCAGGCGGAATTCGATGCATCTGACCTTAATCTCCCTGCTGGTTGGCGTGAGAAGTATGTCAGCATGGAAGTTGAGTCAGCCAGGCAGTTGCAAGCTATTCGTGACTCAAGCCGCCATAAGGGCGGGAAATCCGAGGCGGAAAAAACAGCTGATGCCTATGACAAGCTGATCAAACAGCAAAAAGAGCAGATTGCCCTGCAAGGCCAGAATACTGAACTGGCGAAGGTTAAATACCAGGTCAGCCAGGGCGAGCTTGCTTCTCTGACAGAAGCCCAGAAAAAGACGTTATTGCAGAATGCTGCGCTGATTGACCAGGTTAAATTACGTGAGCAACTGCGAAATTACGAAGCCAACCTCGCCGACAGTAACGCCAGCGCCCGAGCAGCTAATGAAGGGCAACTGCTGGGTTACGGGCAGGGAACCAGGTTCCGTGAAAGACTTCAGGAGCAGTTCAATCTGCGTAAGGAGTTCGAGCAGAAGAATACCGATCTTCTCCGCCAGCGTCAGGCTGGTGAAATCGACGAGACGTTCTATCAGCAGGGGCTTGCACTTAATAAGCGCTATCTCGAAGAGCGCCTGCGCGACCAGGAGGGATATTACGCAGCTTCTGATGCGCAGCGTAACGACTGGATGACGGGACTGTCTGAGGGTTATGTGAACTGGGTGGATGAAGCTACTGATTATTCTTCCATGGCCGCTGACGGCATGAAGCAGGCTATGGGTGGCGCGGTCACCACGATCACCGACATGCTCAATGGCAACGTTGATAGCTGGAATGACTGGGGCGTCAGCGTACTGAAGATTATCCAGAACGTCCTGGTGAATATGGCTGTTGCTAATGGCGTTAGCTCAATTGGTTCACTGTTCAGTTTTGGTGCCTCGTCAGCCGCTACCGCCAGCAGCGGTACCGCTATTCAGAATGCTGGCGCGAACTTTACCTTTAATGCGAAGGGCAATGTTTACGACTCTCCGTCCCTTAGCGCTTACAGCAATGGCGTTTTTCAGACGCCTCAGCTGTTTGCTTTTGCCAAAGGGGCGGGCGTTTTCGGCGAGGCTGGCCCGGAGGCAATCATGCCGCTGACCCGCGCGCCGGATGGTTCTCTCGGTGTTCGTGCGGTCGGAGGTGGCGGGGGTCAGTCCGTATCGTCGGCGCCACAGGTTTATATAACTATCGATGGCAACGGCAACACCTCAACGCAAACCTCACCAGGCCTTGAGCAATTTGGTGCTGAAGTCGGGAAATTTGTCGATCAGCGATATAAGCAGAATGTAATGCGTGATATCCGCCCGGGCGGTGACATCTGGAACGCAATGAAAGGAACCCGATAACTATGGCCATTGAAACTTTCACCTGGTGCCCACGGATTAACGCGGAGGCTGATACAAATTTCCGCGTCAGAAAAGCCCAGTTTGGCGATGGATATGAGCAGGTTTCAGGGGATGGATTGAACACCAGAACCCAGCAATGGACGCTCAACTTCACTGGCAACGAAACCTACATTTCTGCCATTAAATCTTTTCTCGACAGGCATGAAGGAACGAAAGCCTTTCAATGGAAGCCACCGCTCGAACCTTTGGGTTTGTATCGTTGCGAAACGTATAAACCAACCGGGCTTGGCGCGGGGAAATTCAACCTTGAAGCAACATTCATCCAGGCATTTAAACCATGAGCTTAAACGCAGATTATCAGAAGCTGGAATCCGGAAACGATGTTCGTCTGATTGAGGTGGACGGTTCTTCCTTTGGGCTAACGGACGTTCTCCGCTTTCACAATTACAGCATTCCCCACACAGAAGCGGAAATCATCGCCGCTGGTGGGGATGAGTCCAAGCTTCCGGCGAAACCAATCTGGTGGCAGGGAAATGAATATGCCGCCTGGCCATATCAACTGGAAGGTCTGGAGAAATCAACCAGTGGGAGCAATGCAACGCCATCCCTGACGGTTGCGAACATCGAAAGCTCCATTTCAGCCCTGTGTCTTGCGTATGACGATCTGCTGCAGGCGAAAGTCACTATTCACGACACAAAAGAGAAATATCTCGATGCCAGAAATTTCGCAGACGGCAACCCCACAGCAGACCCGACTCAGGAAAAGCTGCAGGTCTGGTATATCGACGGGAAAACGGGCGAGATTGCCGGTGAAACCGTTGAATTTGTTCTGTCCAGCCCGATGGACCTGCAGGGGCAAATGATCCCGACGCGACAGCTTCATTCCCTGTGTACCTGGTGCATCCGGAATAAATATCGTACCGGCGACGGCTGCGACTATGCCGGCACCCGCTATTTCGACAAAAACAACAACCCGGTAAGCGATCCGTCGCTGGATGAATGCAACGGCACGCTGACGGCCTGCAAACTCCGATTCGGCGAAAATAACGAACTCTCGTTTGGTGGCTTCCCGGGCACGTCTTTGATCAGGAGTTGATATGCGTCAGAAAACCGTCGATGCGATTATGGCGCATGCTGCAGCTGAATATCCTCGCGAGTGTTGCGGCGTGGTGGCGCAGAAAAGCCGTGTTGAACGTTATTTCCCGTGCCGGAATCTTGCCGCGGCGCCGGAGGACAATTTTGTCCTTTGCCCGGAAGATTACGCAGCTGCTGAGGACTGGGGTACGGTGATCGCCATCGTTCACAGTCACCCTGACGCCACAACGCAACCGAGCGAACTGGATAAAGCGCAATGCGACGCAACGCTTTTACCCTGGCACATCGTGAGCTGGCCTGAGGGGGATTTGCGCACCATCCAGCCGCGTGGGGAACTGCCGCTGCTGGAGCGTCCGTTTGTGCTTGGCCACTTCGACTGCTGGGGTCTGGTAATGAGCTATTTCCGGCAAACGCATGGTATCGAGCTCCACGATTACCGGGTGGATTATCCCTGGTGGGAAAACGACTATCCGGATAACTTCTATCAGGATTGCTGGTATGAATGCGGATTCCGTGAATTCGACGGGCCACCGAAACCTGGCGACATGGTGATTATGCAGGTGCAGGCCGATAAGTGGAATCACGCGGGAATTCTGCTTGAGGGTAATATGCTGTTGCACCACCTATACGGACATCTGAGCCAGCGCGTGCCGTATGGTGGATACTGGCAAGAGAGGACGATGAAGGTTCTACGATATAAGGACCTGTGCTAACCTCTTGTCAATTTAAACAAGGGGATGATGTAATGAGGAATATTTTAATTTTAGCGTTTGTCACATTTTTGTTTGGCTGCACTGAAAGAGCGCGACCAGCAGATGAAATCGATCATGAAAGTGGACTAGTTAAAATATTCAGCACTAATAATTTAAATGCTGCGCAAGATAGGGCTGATATTCTTTGCAGTAAAAAATCATATTATGTGAAAGCACTTCATGAAAGTAATTTGATGCTTTTAAGAAACAACCCTTCCTACGTATATTTTTTTGATTACATACCTTTTCAGTGTGATCTGAAAGCCGCCGCTAACTGGGGAAACTCTGAAGCTAAAGCGCTCTATGACAAAAATCTTACTGATGCATATCGTAAGCTTGAAGAGTCTAAAAGAATTCAATACGAAGCGCATAAAGCTTATGCCAAAAAGCATGGGATTGATTCATATAGCATAGTTAACCCTGATGGCAGCATAGAGGCTCACACGATAGATTCCAGCGGTAATGCTTGTCATAGCACTGTTGGTATATATGGAGGGGAAACAGTCTGTGACTAATTTATGTTGCTTTAATTAGTAAATTTTCGAGGCTCATATGACAGAAAATATTACTCAAATTGAACTCGGAGGCATTCTGGGTAAAACATTTGGGAAAATGCACCACCGGCTTATTAGTAAGACCAGTGAGGCTACTCGCAGTTTAGCAGCAACACTGGACGGTTTTGAGAAGTTCATGATCTCCAGTCAGCGGAGGGGATTAACATATGCTGTTTTTAAGGGTAAGAAAAATATAGGTCTGGATGATTTAGGCTTTCCCGTTACAGGTGAAGTGATCAGAATTGTACCTGTAATCATTGGGGGGAAAAAAGCTGGTGTGCTGCAAACAATTTTAGGTGCTGTGTTGGTGGCCGCTGGTGCTGTGCTTAGCTTCACTCCATGGGCTGCAGCCTCACCGTTTTTATATAAATTCGGTGCCGCCATGATGCTCGGTGGTGTTGTCCAAATGTTGTCGCCTCAACCAGCAGGTTTAGCCAGCAAGCAAAGCGCAGATAACCGTGCATCCTACGCATTCGGTGGAGTTACAAACACCGCAGCGCAGGGATATCCTGTCCCTCTGGGATATGGTAAGCGTCGAATCGGCGGGGCAATTATTTCTGCCGGAATTTATGTCGAAGATCAGCAGTAGATAACTAACCTTTTTTTCTGGCCACCTTCGGGTGGCTTTTTTTATGGGCGCAATATGGCTACAGAAAAAGTGTTAAAGGGCCGCAAGGGCGGCAGCTCAAGTTCCCGAACCCCTACCGAACAGCCTGATGATCTGCAATCTGTAGCGAAGGCAAAAATCCTCGTTGCGCTTGGCGAAGGGGAGTTTGCAGGGCAGCTAACCGGCAAAGATATCTACCTGGACGGAACGGCACTGGAGAATGCTGACGGCTCCCAAAACTTCAGCGGCGTAACGTGGGAGTTTCGCGCGGGAACGCAGGCGCAAAAATATATTCAGGGTATTCCCGGTACCGAAAACGAAATCAGCGTAGGAACTGAGGTATCAAGCGCTACAGCCTGGACGCGCACGTTTACCAATACGCAGCTTTCAGCAGTTCGTCTGCGTCTGAAATGGCCCTCGCTTTTCAAACAGGAGGACGACGGCGATCTGGTGGGTTACTCGGTCAATTATGCAATTGACCTGCAGACGGACGGCGGCGCATGGCAGACGGTACTCAATACCAGCGTGACCGGCAAAACGACGTCTGGTTATGAGCGCAGCCATCGTATTGATTTACCGCAGGCTGGCAGCACCTGGACAATCCGCCTGCGTAAGATTACCTCTGACGCCAACAGCGCGAAGATCGGCGACACGATGACGTTGCAGAGCTTCACTGAGGTGATTGACGCCAAGTTACGATATCCAAATACAGCGCTACTCTACATCGAATTCGATTCCAGCCAGTTTAACGGTTCCATCCCACAGATATCATGCGAGCCAAAAATGCGCGTGATCCGCGTTCCAGATACCTACGACCCTGAAACCCGCACTTATAGCGGTACATGGACCGGTGCGTTTAAGTGGGCATGGACCGATAACCCTGCGTGGATATTTTACGATCTGGTTGTTTCTGACCGGTTTGGCCTTGGGCACCGTTTGACCACTGCGAATATTGATAAATGGACGCTTTATCAGGTCGCCCAGTATTGCGATCAGATGGTACCAGACGGCAAAGGGGGCAATGGAACAGAACCGCGTTATACATGCAACGTGTACATTCAGGACCGGAACGATGCTTACACTGTCCTGCGTGATTTTGCTGCTATCTTCCGTGGCATGACCTACTGGGGCGGGGATCAGATTGTGGCCCTGGCTGACATGCCGCGCGATGTTGATTACAGCTACACGCGCGCTAACGTTGTTGGCGGGCGCTTCACCTATTCGAGCAGCACCACGAAAAGCCGCTACACCACAGCGCTGGTTTCATGGTCAGATCCCGGTAACGCCTACGCAGACGCGATGGAGCCGGTATTTGAGCAGGCGCTGGTGGCGCGGTACGGCTTCAATCAGCTGGAAATGACAGCCATCGGCTGTACCCGGCAATCAGAAGCGAACCGAAAGGGGCGGTGGGGTATTCTCACCAACAATAAGGATCGCGTTGTTTCGTTTGATGTCGGGCTGGACGGAAACATTCCGCAGCCGGGCTATATCATCGCTGTCGCTGATGAAATGCTGTCCGGAAAGGTTATGGGTGGCCGCATCAGCGCTGTTAACGGTCGCGTTATCAAACTTGACCGCGTTGCTGATGCAGTTGCAGGCGATCGTCTGATTCTCAACCTTCCCTCCGGAGCATCACAGAGCAGGACCATTCAGGCTGTGAACGGGGAATCAGTCACAGTCACCACGGCATACAGTGAGACGCCACAGACCGAAGCTGTATGGGTGGTAGAATCAGACGAACTTTACGCGCAGCAGTATCGTGTTGTCAGCGTTTCCGATAATGATGATGGCACTTTCTCGATTACCGGGGCATGGCACGATCCGGATAAATATGCCCGTATCGATACCGGAGCCATCATTGACCAGCGGCCGGTTAGTGTTATCCCGCCGGGTAACCAGTCGCTGCCAGCTAACATCGTGATCAGTTCGTTTTCAATGGTTCAGCAAAATATCAGCGTCGAAACCATGCGGGTGAGCTGGGACCAGGCGCAGAATGCTATCGCCTATGAAGCTCAGTGGCGCCGCAACGACGGGAACTGGGTGAACGTTTCGCGCAGCTCCACTACGTCATTCGACGTTCCGGGTATTTATGCCGGGCGCTATCTCGTGCGTGTGCGCGCCATTAACGCCGCTGAAATTTCCTCTGGCTGGGGCTACTCCGAAGAGAAAACGCTGACGGGTAAGGTGGGAAATCCGCCGAAACCTGTCGGCTTTGCGACAACGCCGATCAACTGGGGGATTCGTCTGAACTGGGGATTTCCGGCTAACACCGGGGACACACTGAAAACGGAAATTCAGTACACCGCGAACAGTGATTTCTCTAATCCTCTTTTGTTGTCGGATGTGCCTTATCCGTCTACCGAATACACCCAACTGGGGCTGAAGGCGGGGCAGGAATTCTGGTACCGCGCGCAGCTGGTTGACAGAACGGGTAATGAATCAGGCTGGACCGACTGGGTTCGTGGTGAATCTAATGCGAATGCTGACGACTACCTGGGCGATATTGCCGATGATTTTCTGACGTCTGCCGATGGTGACCGCCTGACAAGCGACATTGATACCAATCTGGAAGCAGCGTTGCAGAATGCACTGGCCAACCATGGAACGGTGGAACACCAGTGGGCGCAGTACGGCGAGGTGCGCGCGGATATTCTGGTAATTAAAACGACGGTCGCCAGTGTGGATAAGGCGATGGCTGAAATGACCACCCAGGTACAGGCGCAGATTAAAGATGTGACAGCCTCTCTCGAGGACAAACTGACTGCTACTGTCGATGCTTCGGGTGCGACGGCTATTCATACCCTGAAAGCCGGAGTGCGCATCAACGGTATTTTTTACAGTGCCGGGATATCAATTGCGGTACTGGCCGAAGCGGGTAAGCCGGTGGTCACTCGCGTCGGATTTAACGCCAACCAGTTCGTCCTGATGAGTGGCAGCGGTGATACGCAGTATTCACCCTTTGCTGTTGTTAATGGTCAGGTGTTTATCAGCGATGCGTTTATTCAGTATAGTCAAATCACTCTGGCAAAAATTGGCGAACTGCGCTCCGCTAATTATGTTCAGGGACAAACAGGCACCATTATGAAATCAGACGGAACGTTTGAAATGAATGGGGCTGTTGCCGGGGAGGGGGCAACGAAAATGACCAATCTGAATTACAGCGTTAAAGATGGCAATGGCGTTCTCCGCGTGCAGATTGGCAAATTAACTGGGGTATTCTGATGACATGGGGAATTCAGACATGGGACGCTAACGGTGTCCCGAATAACTATGGCATTAAACCTGTAACCGTGGTGGGAATCATCGATCTTGCTTTAGGTCAGAAAACGGGAAGCTACCAGTTCAACCTCGAGCCCGGTTTAAAGGTCGGTTTTGCGGTTGGTACTCTGGAGGATAAAGGGACAATAAGTTACACAGATAAAAGAAATATTATTGCATCTGGAAACACCATAACAATACAGCCTTCAGGTAGTGATGGGATTAATGATTACCCGGCAGTCAAAGTGCAGTTAATCGTTTTTGCGGAGACTGCGTAGATGGCTAAATATGGCGCATTGATTTCATTACCTAACGGGAACCCTTTTATCACACCTGATTCCACACCAATGACGCTTTACCGAAAAGTCACTGTAAACTCAACTTTTGGGGGGAATTTTAACAGCGCTTCGGCGTCTGTTACTATCGACGGTCAGAAGGGAGGGATTGCCTTTGCAAGAACCAGCGCCCCGGCGAAGATATCAGCTTCAAAAAGTGGCAATACGTTCAGTGTTGATGCGTCTAATTACAGGGGATCGGCTTTTGTCCTTGAGGCCTATTTTTTTGCCATATATCCGCTTACCCTTCCGGCCTGGGGTGTGGCTATATGGGATGCCGAAGGGACACTGGTACTTACGAATGAGTCCAGGGTATTAAGCGACCTTACAACTATTGGTTCACCAGGTGCTGTAAGTGGTGGGCTTAACATTGATACATACATGGCAGGAAAATGGGCCGTAAATCCGATGGGGCTGGGATCTGTCATCCTCCAGGCGGGTTCTGCACCAGGTGGGCAGCCAATATTTCAGTCTGTTGATGTGGGGACGGGTTGCCATGACGACACTGGTGGTACAAGAATTAGGGGGCAAAGTTCAACCACAGCAAGTGGGGCCTCGATCGGATCAACGAATAGCGGAATTGTGATAACGGCGATAAATACAGCGGCATATGATTAAATTGATCGTTTAAAACGATCAATTTATAAGTATCGATCTGTTTAATCTATTTATAATATTTATCCACCTCGGTTATTTTAATGTAAATAACTTACACTGGTGGCGTAAATGAGAAATATAATTATTATGTTTATTATCAGTTTTGTGCTTTCAGCGTGTTCCGGACCATTGCTGGAAAAGCAGATTCCTGTTTGTCAGGCTCAGGCCTTGCTGGGTGGGCAGTCACAAACGGTGGATATTTATGGTGTACGTAAAGTCTCAAATCAGACTGAATACAGAGCCGGTTATCCATTTAACTGGCGATGGGTGAATAAGAATAATTTCACCAGTTCGAACTGTTCGAATTAAACCTACAAAAAATAACCCGCTCCGGCGGGTTTTTTATTATCTGAATTAAGGAGATATCCATGTCAGCAGGAACTTTAACCCTGACGAATAACTCTGCTGCGGTCGCTGGCAGCGGGACCGCGTTTACTACCGAGGTGGCGGCCGGAGATTTTATTGTAGTTACTGTCGGCGGTGTTCCCTATACGCTCCCGGTTAAGTCCGTGGAAAGTGGTACAGCGTTGACGCTCGTCAGTAATTATACCGGACCCACACAATCAGGCGCCGCCTGGTCATCCGTCCCCCGCGTGGCAATGAATATGGTCACTGCGGCACTGGTGGCTCAGAGTGCAGAAGCGCTGCGCGGGCTGAACTATGACAAACAGAACTGGCAGCAGGTATTCAGCGGAACCGGAACGATTACCGTCAGATTACCTGATGGTTCCACATTTACTGGCCCTGCATGGAACAGCTTTAACGACAGTTTGAGTAAAAAATTAGATAAAAGTAAAAATCTTGAAGACATTGAAGATGCTCAAGAAGCCAGAGCGAACCTTTCACTTAAAGGGGCTGCATTACTGGATGTTGGCACAACCAATGGTACTGTCGCAGCTGGAGATGACGCAAGGCTGATAACTGTTAACGGGAAAACGGGTGGGACGGTATCTGGTCAGGTGCGGGTTTCAGACGCATCAAGAGGTGCTGCGTACATATCAGACGGGACTAACACCTGGGAAGAAACGCAAGGAGTTTTTAGAAATATCATCGCGCAAGGGCAGCATTCTGACGCACAATGGGGCCTTGTTGATTATGTTACGGACAACAATGCAGGGAAGGCCTATGTGCGCCTGATTCCCTTTGCCAGCCCTGGCGAATTTTCTATTTTCCAGATTGACCACACAGGTGAAGCAACCGCCCGTATCTTCTCGCCTACTTGTGATGAACGCATTAAATATGGCATCAGGCGAATTGAAGACCCGTTAGCAGTAATGCTAAAAATTAAAGGGGTGACGTTCAGATATATCGATACCGATATTTTTGGAATAGGGTTTACAGCTCAGGATGTTGAGTCAGCATTTCCGGAGGCGGTAAGCCGCGGCGGTGATGTTACGCTGAAAAATGGAGATGTGGTCAAATGGGTTAAACGTCCGGATACTTACGGCGTCGCTGCTGCACTGCATCATGAGAGTATTCTGCAATTGATGGGGATATTAAAAGAGACCATTACCACAATTGCAGGTACGACTTCTGATACGTCAGCCAGAGAGGCTCTGGAAGTTCTCGCCAATAAAATACCTGCACAGATGAAATAAACTGGCAGGTCAGCGGTGTACAGGCCTGTCCAGGGTCTGTAGGTTATATGATCATGCCAGTAAAGTGGGTAGATGGGAGCCAACCTATTCGGCAACCAGCCACATATCAGCCTCTTCAAACATTTCCTGCACCGCTCGGCTTATCTGTTCCTTCTCATGCTTGCTGGCGTTAGTGTTGATCGCCGGCAGTGTCATCATCGGTTTAACCCGAACATCAGCATCAGGGAAAATCCGGTGAACCCTCCTGGTCAATTCGCCCAGAATGATATCTTTTGCACCGGGCAGACCATCAAAATTCCTTTTGTCATAAACGAGTTCCACGAACATTGCTTATTGCCTCTTTACTGGATAGATATACAGTATTTATACTGTGTTTTTATCCAGTATTCAAGAGAGGGCGTAAACATGGGCTTTCCTTCACCAGCTACCGACTATATAGAGCAGCGGGTTACGCCAGCCAGTGTCTGCATGACTCCCGACAGTCGCATCCTCGAGACGTCGGCGGGTTATGCGATCATCGTCCCGGTCACGCGCCCACAGCATGGTGATGCGCTGTTGATTCTGTCCGGAGGTCGGACGCAGTTTGCGAAGCTTAGGGGGAAAGCGTTAATCACGGATGACGGCGAAGCGATCGAAGGTGATGCAGCTGAAGAGGCTGAGGTTATGAGGCGGGTGACGCACTTTATCAACAGCACTGATGCTGCGATATCTCTTGAGGCGGCATTGGCGCAGTTTTGAGACATATGTACGATAGAAAAATTCCGAAGATTGGCAATAGATCTCTTTATATTTGCATTCAAATTTTGTTTATTATGTATTTACATAACGTAAATTTATAAAATTTAATAAAAACAACTCAGATTGCTTATTTTTAAAGATGCATTTAATATATATGTTATAAATTGCAAAGCTCATTAAGGGATTCCCCAGTGAATATTGATAAAATGAAGATCCAGCATGCCGAGATTATCCATAAAATTAGCCGCCTCAGGGAGCTTAGCCGGGCGGGTGTGACGGCTCATGCGCAAGAAATCGCTCAAACCGTTATCAGTATGAGTTCTGTGATTAAAGTACACCTTTCTGCCGAAGATCAGTTTTTATATCCTTATCTGGAAAAGGTGAACGATCAAAAGCTAAAAACAATGGGCGTAAATTTTCAGCGCGAGATGGCTGATATTGTTGCCGAGTATGAAAAGTTTTCCCGTCGCTGGAATACGGCAAATAAGCTTATCAATTGTGACGAGGCATTTCGCCGCGACGCGAATGTAGTGTTGCGCAAGGTGCATGAACGAATGCAGCGCGAGGATAATAATTTTTATCCGCTGGTAGAGCAGCTTTAAAAAAGGGCGGCAATGGTTCATCCAATACGGGAATTTGGTTTCCCGTATCCAGAAAGGTATGAAAAGGACTTGGTAAAAGCTGGCACTACTCCGAAACTAACCACATATCGGATTCTTCAAACATTTCCTCCAGCATGCGGTTCAGCTTCTCCCGATCGCTTTTGCTGGCATCGCTGTTTAAGCCGTTCGCCTGCATCGGCTTAACCTTCACTTCTGCATCCGGAAAGATCCGGTGCACTCGCTTTGTTAACTCATTCAGAATTATTTCTCTGGCACCTGTTAATCCTTCAACATTCCGTTTGTCGTACACCAACTCAACGAACATACCGCCTCCAAAGCAACAATGATTTTGCACGCAATTTATACTGTTTATTTATACAGCGTCAACGGTTGGGCACGTAGCTTTTTAAGGAAGGTTTTTGGGGCATGTATGGGGCATAAATGCCAGTTTTGGGGCATGGTTGGGACATTTTAACTCATATGAACTTAACCGAATTTCATATGGAGGCGTCTTATAATGCACTGATTAACCTAAAGAAAACACATGCTCTTGGGCGTTCTTTAGTGATTTTAAAAATTACCGCGTCACGCAGTTAAAGTGGCGGGCATACTCTTCAAGGCTGGTGATCCCCAGACGCACCCATTTGGGATGCGCCCACTGGGGTAAACCGATATAAATCATAGCGCTTGCAGGATCTCGTCCACGCTGCGTACGCGTGCGATACGCGGGAAAATATGCGTCATGCTGCCCTGATGTTGCTCAGCGCTGGCGGCACTACAGGCGTTTTCTGCAACGATCAGATTAAAACCCAGCTCCCACGCATTTCGCGCCGTTGACTCCACGCCAATATTTGTGGAGATGCCGCACAGGACGATGGTCTCGATGCCCCGACGACGCAGTTGTAATTCCAGATCGGTGCCGTAGAAAGCTCCCCACTGGCGTTTGGTCACTTCGAGGTCGCTGGCGCATTTACCCAGAGCGCTCGGGTAATTCCACCAGTTTTCGGGTAACGCTTTGGCCGGAGCGTGAGCATCAACTGGCTGTTTCAGCGCTTCGGCATAATCGTCAGACCAGCCGACGCGCACCATTACCACCGGGGAACCGTGGGCACGGAATTTTTCCGCCAACTGCGCTGCGCGGGCAACCACGTCGTTTGCCGAGTATGGGCCGCCAGCGAAAGGCAGGATACCTTCCTGTAGATCAATAACAACAAGAGCGGTTGTTTTTGCGTTCAGTTCCAGCATGATCACTCCAGTAAAAAAAGAATTCCGTTACACCTTAATCGCGAATCAGTGTGAAAGGGACGACAATTTTTGTTATTTTTTGTGAGATTACGCAATGCCCGTCCAGGAAACAGGCGTACAGTCAGTACCGGACTTATCGTGCGGCAGAATTTCCAGTATAATAGCCGCCTTTTTTCATTCAGTTGTGACATTCAGCTAAAGCTGCGACTTCGTCACCTGCGAGACAGGTGACAATCCGCCTGCGGCAAAGTTAAGGGATATCTCATGCGTACAGAATATTGCGGACAGCTACGTCTGTCCCACGAGGGGCAGCAGGTGACTCTGTGTGGTTGGGTCAACCGTCGTCGTGATCTTGGTAGCCTGATCTTTATCGATATGCGCGACCGCGAAGGTATCGTGCAGGTATTTTTCGATCCGGACCGTGCGGATGCGTTAAAGCTGGCCTCCGAACTGCGTAATGAGTTCTGTATCCAGGTTACGGGCACCGTGCGTGCGCGTGACGCGAAAAACGTCAACGCCGATATGGCGACTGGCGAAATTGAAGTGCTGGCCTCCGATCTGACCATCATCAACCGTTCAGACTCGCTGCCGCTGGACTCTAACCACGTAAACACCGAAGAAGCGCGACTGAAGTATCGCTACCTGGATCTGCGTCGCCCTGAAATGGCGCAGCGCCTGAAAACGCGTGCAAAAATTACCAGCCTGGTGCGTCGTTTTATGGACGATCACGGCTTCCTCGACATCGAAACTCCGATGCTGACCAAAGCTACGCCAGAAGGCGCGCGCGATTACCTGGTTCCTTCTCGTGTTCATAAAGGTAAGTTCTACGCGCTGCCGCAGTCTCCTCAGCTGTTTAAACAGCTGCTGATGATGTCCGGTTTTGACCGCTACTATCAGATCGTAAAATGCTTCCGTGATGAAGACTTACGTGCTGACCGTCAGCCTGAATTTACTCAGATCGACGTTGAGACTTCCTTCATGACCGCGCCGCAGGTGCGTGAAGTGATGGAAGCGCTGGTGCGTAACCTGTGGCTAGAAGTTAAAGGTGTGGATCTGGGTGATTTCCCGATCATGACCTTTGCCGAAGCCGAGCGTCGTTACGGTTCTGATAAACCAGACCTGCGTAACCCGATGGAACTGGTTGACGTTGCCGATCTGGTGAAAGGCGTTGAGTTTGCTGTGTTCTCTGGTCCGGCGAACGACGCGAAAGGCCGTGTGGCTGCCCTGCGTGTACCGGGCGGTGCGAGCTTAAGCCGTAAGCAGATCGACGATTACGGTAACTTTATTAAGATTTACGGCGCGAAAGGTCTGGCTTACATCAAAGTCACCGAGCGTGCGAAAGGCCTGGAAGGCATCACCAGCCCGGTTGCTAAGTTCCTGAATGCAGAAATCGTAGACGCGATTCTGGAGCGTACTGGTGCGCAAGACGGCGACATGATTTTCTTCGGTGCCGACAACAAGAAAGTGGTTGCCGACGCGATGGGCGCGCTGCGTCTGAAACTGGGCAAAGACCTGAACATTACCGACGAAGCCAAATGGGCGCCGCTGTGGGTTATCGACTTCCCGATGTTTGAAGACGATGGTGAAGGCGGTCTGACCGCGATGCACCACCCGTTCACCGCGCCAAAAGACATGACTGCCGCTGAGCTGAAAGCTGCGCCGGAAGACGCTGTTGCCAACGCTTACGATATGGTCATCAACGGCTATGAAGTGGGCGGTGGTTCCGTGCGTATTCACAACGGTGATATGCAGCAGACTGTATTCGGCATTCTGGGCATTAACGAGCAAGAACAGCGCGAGAAGTTCGGCTTCCTGCTGGATGCGCTAAAATACGGTACACCGCCGCATGCGGGTCTGGCGTTTGGTCTGGATCGTTTGACGATGCTGCTGACCGGTACTGACAACATTCGTGACGTTATTGCCTTCCCGAAAACCACGGCTGCAGCGTGTCTGATGACTGAAGCGCCAAGCTTTGCCAATGAAGCCGCGCTGGCGGAACTGAGCATTCAGGTTGTTAAGAAGGCCGAGAATAACTGATATGAGATACAAACAGCCTGTCTCGGTGTTAGTCGTGATTTATGCAAAGGACACCGGGAGAGTGCTGATGTTACAGCGACGCGACGATCCTGATTTCTGGCAGTCGGTCACCGGCAGCCTTGAAGAGGGTGAAACCGCGTCGCAAGCCGCGATGCGCGAAGTAAAGGAAGAGGTCGCCATTGATGTTGCGACTGAGCAACTGACCTTAATTGACTGTCAGCGCACGGTGGAATTTGAGATTTTTAGCCATTTACGTCATCGCTATGCGCCGGGAATTGAGCGTAATACTGAATCCTGGTTTTGCCTGGCACTTCCCTCTGAACGAGAGATCGTGTTCACCGAACATCTGACCTACCGTTGGGTTAATGCGCACGAAGCCGCGCAGTTAACCAAGTCGTGGAGTAACCGGCAGGCGATTGAAGAGTTTGTAATTAACGTCGCCTGAAAAGGCGCGCTTTTTGGAGAGATTATTTATGGCAGGTCATAGTAAATGGGCCAACACCAGACATCGTAAAGCAGCGCAGGATGCTAAACGCGGTAAAATTTTCACCAAAATCATTCGTGAGCTGGTGACGGCAGCCAAACTGGGCGGCGGCGATCCGGATGCTAACCCACGTCTGCGCGCCGCGGTTGATAAAGCGCTGGCAAATAACATGACCCGTGACACCCTGAACCGTGCAATCGCGCGTGGTGTTGGTGGCGACGATGATGCGAACATGGAAACCATCATCTATGAAGGTTACGGCCCTGGCGGAACAGCCGTTATGATTGAGTGTCTGTCTGACAACCGTAACCGTACCGTTGCGGAAGTGCGTCACGCATTCACTAAAACGGGCGGCAACCTCGGTACCGACGGTTCCGTAGCTTACCTGTTCAGCAAAAAAGGCGTGATCTCTTTTGAACAAGGCGACGAAGACGCCATTATGGAAGCGGCACTGGAAGCGGGCGCTGAAGACGTTGTGACCTTCGACGACGGCGCGATTGACGTTTACACCGCGTGGGAAGAGATGGGCAAAGTGCGTGATGCGCTGGAAGCGGCTGGTCTGAAAGCGGACGCGGCTGAAGTGTCTATGATCCCCTCCACCAAAGCGGATATGGATGCAGAAACGGCGCCGAAGCTGATGCGTCTGATCGATATGCTGGAAGACTGCGACGACGTGCAGGAAGTTTACCACAACGGCGAAATCTCCGATGAGGTTGCTGCAACGCTCGAATGATATGGTTAAGCCATAAACTAACAGGAGATGCGTGATGTCTATCATTCTCGGCATTGATCCGGGGTCGCGCATCACCGGTTATGGCGTAATTCGTCAGGTCGGCAGACAGCTGACCTACCTCGGTAGCGGCTGCATTCGCACCAAAGTCGACGATCTTCCATCACGTCTGAAGTTGATTTATGCGGGCGTGACGGAAATCATCACCCAGTTCCAGCCCGACTATTTTGCCATTGAGCAGGTCTTTATGGCGAAGAATGCCGACTCGGCGCTAAAGCTGGGGCAGGCGCGCGGCGTGGCGATCGTTGCGGCTACCAATCAGGATCTTCCGGTCTTTGAATACGCGGCCCGCCAGGTAAAACAGACCGTGGTGGGTATCGGCAGCGCGGAAAAAAGCCAGGTTCAGCATATGGTACGCACGCTGCTGAAACTCCCGGCAAATCCGCAGGCGGATGCCGCGGATGCGCTGGCGATTGCTATTACCCATTGCCACGTCAGCCAGAACGCCATGCAAATGAGCGAGTCGCGGCTGAATCTGGCGCGAGGTCGGTTACGTTAGTGACAAATGAGGCTGGATATCTATCCAGCCTTTTTTTATGATAGCGCATTACCTTTTAGCCCTTAACGCAGGAGCGTCACGTGATAGGCAGACTCAGAGGCATCATTCTTGAAAAACAACCCCCGCTGGTCCTTCTGGAAACCGGTGGAGTAGG
Source organism: Citrobacter sp. RHBSTW-00986 (assembly GCF_013783065.1). Classification (NCBI taxonomy): domain Bacteria; kingdom Pseudomonadati; phylum Pseudomonadota; class Gammaproteobacteria; order Enterobacterales; family Enterobacteriaceae; genus Citrobacter; species Citrobacter sp. RHBSTW-00986. Next base: position 2,114,858 of record NZ_CP056200.1, read on the forward strand.
CTATGAAGTCCATATGCCGATGACCTGTTTCTACGAGTTGCCGGAAGCCGGGCAGGAAGCGATTATCTTCACCCATTTTGTGGTGCGTGAAGACGCTCAACTGCTATATGGTTTTAACAACAAACAAGAACGCACGCTGTTTAAAGAGTTAATCAAAACCAATGGCGTCGGGCCGAAGCTGGCGCTGGCGATCCTCTCTGGTATGTCTGCACAGCAGTTCGTTAATGCCGTTGAGCGCGAAGAGCTTGGCGCGCTGGTGAAATTACCGGGCATCGGTAAGAAAACCGCAGAGCGTTTGATTGTGGAAATGAAAGACCGCTTTAAAGGCCTGCATGGCGATCTCTTCACGCCGGCGGCGGATCTGGTCCTGACCTCTCCAGCCAGTCCTGCAACGGATGACGCCGAGCAGGAAGCGGTTGCTGCGCTGGTGGCGTTAGGCTATAAACCACAGGAAGCCAGCCGCATGGTGAGCAAAATTGCTCGCCCTGATGCCAGCAGTGAAACCCTGATTCGTGAAGCGCTTCGCGCGGCATTGTGAGGTAAAGGATGATTGAAGCAGATCGCCTGATTTCGGCTGTCAGCACGACCCCTGAAGATCTGGTGGATCGCGCGATCCGCCCCAAATTGCTGGAAGAGTATATTGGCCAGCCTCAGGTGCGTTCGCAAATGGAGATTTTTATCCAGGCGGCGAAGCTGCGCGGTGAAGCCCTCGATCACCTGCTGATTTTCGGTCCTCCAGGTCTCGGTAAAACCACGCTTGCCAATATTGTTGCCAATGAAATGGGCGTTAATCTGCGCACCACTTCCGGTCCGGTACTGGAAAAAGCGGGCGATCTGGCGGCAATGCTCACCAACCTTGAACCGCACGATGTGCTGTTTATCGATGAAATCCATCGCCTGTCACCGGTGGTGGAAGAGGTGCTGTATCCGGCGATGGAAGATTATCAGCTGGATATCATGATTGGCGAAGGACCAGCCGCACGTTCGATTAAGATCGATCTGCCGCCGTTTACCCTGATCGGGGCGACGACGCGCGCCGGTTCGTTAACGTCTCCGCTGCGCGACCGCTTCGGTATTGTACAGCGCCTGGAATTCTATCAGGTGGCAGACCTGCAGCACATTGTTGGACGCAGCGCCCGCTTTATGGGACTGGAAATGAGCGATGAAGGCGCATTGGAAGTGGCACGCCGCGCCCGTGGTACGCCGCGTATCGCCAACCGTTTATTACGCCGGGTACGCGACTTCTCCGAAGTGAAGCATGACGGCACAATTTCAGCAGATATCGCCGCTCAGGCACTGGATATGCTCAATGTGGATGCGGAAGGATTCGATTATATGGACCGTAAGCTGCTGCTGGCGGTTATCGATAAGTTCTTCGGTGGACCGGTAGGACTGGATAACCTGGCGGCGGCGATTGGGGAAGAGCGTGAAACCATTGAGGACGTGCTGGAGCCGTATCTGATTCAGCAAGGTTTTCTGCAGCGAACTCCGCGCGGACGTATGGCAACGGTACGGGCGTGGAACCACTTTGGCATTACACCGCCGGAAATGCCATAAGACTCAATAATCCCTGATGGCGCTACGCCTGGCAGACCTACGATATGATGCAGGTCTGACAGGCGTAAAACAGATTACTTCAGTTCATCAACCATGGTGACGGCGCGACCAATGTAATTGGCCGGCGTCATTGCTTTCAGGCGTGTTTTCTCGTCTTCAGGCAGCGCCAGACCGTCGATAAACTGCTTCATACCTTCGGCGTCAACGCGTTTGCCGCGGGTCAGCTCCTTCAGCTTCTCGTATGGTTTTTCAATGCCATAGCGACGCATCACGGTCTGGATCGGCTCTGCCAGCACTTCCCAGTTATGATCCAGTTCATCCAGCAAATGATCGCGGTTCACTTCCAGTTTGCTCACACCTTTCAGCGTGGACTGATAAGCGATCAGTGCATAGCCAATCCCCACGCCCAGGTTACGCAGAACGGTAGAGTCCGTCAGATCGCGCTGCCAGCGGGAGACCGGCAGTTTGCTCGCCAGATGCTGCAGAACCGCGTTAGACAGGCCCAGGTTACCCTCGGAGTTCTCGAAATCGATTGGGTTCACCTTGTGCGGCATGGTGGAGGAACCAATTTCACCCGCGATGGTTTTCTGTTTGAAATGGTTCAGCGCCACGTAACCCCAGACATCGCGGTCGAAGTCGATCAGGATAGTGTTGAAACGGGCGATGCAATCAAACAGCTCGGCAATATAGTCGTGCGGCTCAATCTGCGTGGTGTACGGGTTCCACTGGATGCCCAGCGAGGTGACAAATTCTTCGCTGAACTGATGCCAGTCCACTTCCGGATAAGCGGCGATGTGGGCGTTATAGTTACCGACTGCACCGTTGATTTTGCCGAGAATTTCGACCTGATTGAGCTGGCGGTACTGACGCTCCATACGGTAAGCCACGTTAGCCATTTCTTTGCCCAGCGTAGACGGGGTGGCTGGCTGACCGTGGGTACGGGAGAGCAGAGGAATATCGCGATACTGTACGGAAAGATCTTTCACCGCGTCGATAAGCTTGCGCCAGTACGGCAGAACCACTTCGTCACGGGCGGTTTTCAGCATCAGCGCGTGAGACAGGTTGTTGATGTCTTCTGAGGTACACGCGAAGTGGATGAACTCGGAAACAGCGTGCAGTTCCGGGATATCCGCCACTTTCTCTTTCAGGAAATACTCAACTGCCTTCACGTCATGGTTGGTCGTACGCTCAATGGTTTTAATACGCGCAGCATCTTCTTCATTGAAGTTAGCGACAATCGCATCAAGGAAACCGATTGCGTCGGCAGCAAAAGCAGGAACTTCCTTGATCGCTGCGTGCGCGGCCAGTTTTTGCAGCCAGCGTACTTCAACTTGTACACGGAATTTCAGCAAACCGTATTCGCTGAAAATCCCGCGCAGCGCGCTGACTTTATCGCCGTAGCGTCCATCGACAGGGGAAACGGCGGTCAGTGAGGATAATTCCATAGATCACAACTCCGGGGTTAAATGAGCAAGAATTTGTTTAGCCTGAGTCGTCAGGCGATTACGAGAAAACATGAGTTGCAGACGGCCTCCACCAACCTGATGCCAGAGCACGGCAGCGCGAATGCCAGCCAGCAGGGAAGCGCGTACTTTAGCCTGAACCTGTGGGCTCTGAAGGATGGCCGGGGAGCCCGTAACCTGAATACGTGGGCCGAGTGGGCTGATGACGTCAACATAAATGCCTGCCATCGCACTCATCAACGTTTCTGACTGCAAATCAAAATGGTCCAGTTGGCGCTGCAAGCCGTTGATGCGGTCTCCCAGCGTGTCCATAGCGCCTTTAGCGGCTGACAGCTTACGCTCCAGCACCATCAGGCTTAACGTGTAGCGGGTGAGTTCCGCGTTCAGCCCCTGACGACTGCTGGCGTTGAGCACGCCGAGCATCGTTTCCAGACCTAAACGCAGGTTGGCCTCGCTACCGCCAAACACGCCCAGCGTAGAGCTGGGATTCATGTCGATGACACTGTTCAGTGAAACGTGCAATGCATCGGCATCACAATGCCCCTGGTGCGCCAGTTCCTGCACCAGGCGTGCCGACTGACAAATGCCTGCCAGAGCGAGGGTGATGTCATAATAATTCTTTGCCACGTTCACTGCTTCCTTGTATTAGATGTGTAAGTAATTATACCGGCAGAGGCAATCGTTGTTCGATAATGCCGCCGCCGAGGCACACTTCGCCATTGTAAAAGACAGCCGACTGACCCGGCGTTACCGCCGCGACTGGCTCGTCGAAAATGACTTCAATACGTTCAGCATCCAGCGCCTTAACGGTGCACGGAATGTCGGTCTGACGATAGCGGGTTTTCACCGTGCAGCGCATTGTGCCGGTGAACGGTTCGCGATCGACCCAGTGCAGCTGTTGCGCCACTAGGCCAACGGACATCAGACGCGGGTGTTCATGACCCTGAGCAACAACCAGAATGTTGTTCTCGACATCTTTATCCACCACGTACCACGGATCTTCCGTGCCTTCTTTCGTCCCGCCAATGCCCAGACCTTTACGCTGACCCAGCGTGTGGTACATCAGCCCCTGATGCTGGCCAATCTCTTCGCCATCAACGGTGATGATTTTGCCAGGCTGAGCCGGCAGGTAACGACCGAGAAACTCGCGGAACTTACGTTCGCCGATGAAGCAGATACCGGTTGAGTCTTTTTTCTTGGCCGTAATCAGACCGAGTTCTTCGGCAATTTTACGCACCTGCGGTTTTTCCAGTTCGCCGACCGGGAACAGGCTTTGCGCGATTTGTTCATGACCGAGCGTGTAGAGGAAATAGCTCTGGTCTTTATTGCCATCGAGTCCACGTAGCAGGCGGCTTTTGCCGTCGACGTCGGCGCGGCGCACGTAGTGACCTGTGGCGATATAATCGGCACCTAAATCTTCGGCGGCAAACTCGAGAAAGGCTTTAAACTTGATTTCTTTATTGCACAGAATATCGGGGTTTGGCGTACGGCCCGCTTTGTACTCTTCAAGGAACAGTTCAAAGACGTTGTCCCAGTATTCTGCAGCAAAGTTGACGGTATGCAGTTCAATGCCGAGTTTGTCACAGACAGCCTGCGCATCTGCAAGATCGGCGGCCGCTGTGCAATATTCCTCGCCATCGTCCTCTTCCCAGTTCTTCATGAACAGGCCTTCGACCTGATAACCCTGTTGTTGCAACAGCCAGGCAGAAACGGAGGAATCGACACCGCCGGACATGCCGACGATCACTTTTTTTGGGCTTTCAGACATAGGAATACTCACGACATTGAACTTCAAGGCGGCATATTCTAGCACGCAGCCCCTTACTTGACACCCTCTGTAAACGGCCAGTTAAATTCGCCGATCATCGCCAGCGGGTAGCGCTGTCCGCTCTGATAGCAACGAATACTCTCCGCAACCAACGGTGAACGCAGATTTGGCGCTGAGAGAACCTCTTCTGCGCTGACCCAGCGACAGCAATCTATATCGCTGTCATGAGGTTCAGTAGCGCACATATTGGCAAGCTCGATAGAAAACAGAAAACGTAAAAAGGGCGTTTTGTCCGGCGCAATCCATTGATGCATCCGGATGAAGTGCTGCGGCTGCGCTTTGATGCCCGTCTCTTCCCACAGTTCGCGAGCGGCGGCTTGCACCAGGGTTTCATCCGCTTCCAGATGTCCTGCAGGTTGATTCCACAGGGCTTTGCCATTGATTGTTTCCTCAACGACTAAGAACTTATCTTCTGCATGCACAATGCAGGCGACCGTGACGTGCGGTTTGAACATACCTGTTCCTTATTCAGTTAGTTGCATCCCGCCATTGACCGTTGGCGAGATTTTCCAGCGTGTAATCTCCCATGGCATAGCGGATGAGGCGCAGCGTCGGGAATCCAACATGCGCTGTCATACGACGAACCTGGCGGTTACGGCCTTCATATAAAGTAACTTTCAGCCAACTGGTGGGGATATTTTTCCGTTCCCGAATAGGCGGATTTCTCGGCCACAGCCAGGTGGGTTCCTCTACTATTTCAATACCTGCGGGTAGCGTGGGACCATCATTGAGCGTCACCCCGGTACGCAGCGCATCCAGCGCTTCTGCTGTCGGCTCGCCTTCGACCTGGACGTAATAGATTTTCCCCGTACACTTGCCGGGTTGGGTTAACCGCGCCTGCAGCGCGCCGTCATTGGTCAGCACCAAAAGTCCTTCGCTGTCCCGGTCGAGTCGGCCCGCAGCATAGATTCCCGGCACGGGAATAAAATCTTTTAACGTGCTTCTGCCCGCCTCGTCAGTAAATTGTGGCAAAACATCGTAGGGTTTATTGAACAAAACCACGCGTTTTGGCTGGTTTTCTTTACGCTGTTTGGTGACTTGTCGTGAGCTGAATCGCTCAACCCGGTGATTTCTAAAAGAAGTTTTTTGCATGGTATTTTCAGATTATATCAATTGCCGCATTATAGCCTAAGAACGAGTGTCTTTCATGGCGACGAACATTAGGGTAGTATTGACATGCTCATTACAAAACATTAACAAAAAATTGCTCTAACGCATTCGTGCAGCAGGACGCAAACGCACATGCAGCGCGATGACAGACGAGCAGAACCAGAAGCGCTCGAAGGAGAGGTGAATGGAAAGCAAAGTAGTTGTTCCGGCGGAAGGTAAGAAGATCACCCTGCAAAACGGCAAACTCAACGTTCCTGAAAATCCGATTATCCCGTTCATTGAAGGCGACGGTATCGGCGTTGATGTAACCCCACCGATGATCAAAGTTGTCGATGCTGCTGTCGAGAAAGCCTATAAAGGCGAGCGTAAAATCTCCTGGATGGAAATCTACACCGGCGAGAAATCCACTCAGGTTTATGGCCAGGACGTCTGGCTGCCTGCTGAAACCCTTGATCTGATTCGTGAATATCGTGTTGCCATCAAAGGCCCACTGACCACCCCAGTTGGCGGCGGTATTCGCTCTCTGAACGTTGCCTTGCGTCAGGAACTTGACCTGTATGTCTGCCTGCGCCCGGTGCGTTATTACCAGGGCACGCCTAGCCCGGTTAAGCACCCTGAACTGACCGACATGGTCATCTTCCGTGAAAACTCCGAAGATATCTACGCAGGTATCGAATGGAAAGCGGACTCTGCAGATGCCGAGAAAGTGATTAAATTCCTGCGCGAAGAGATGGGCGTGAAGAAAATCCGCTTCCCGGAGCATTGCGGTATTGGTATCAAACCGTGTTCTGAAGAAGGGACTAAACGTCTGGTTCGTGCGGCGATCGAATACGCCATCGCTAACGATCGTGATTCTGTTACCCTGGTACACAAAGGTAACATCATGAAATTCACCGAAGGCGCGTTCAAAGACTGGGGCTACCAGTTAGCGCGTGAAGAATTCGGTGGTGAACTGATCGACGGCGGTCCGTGGGTGAAAATCAAGAACCCGAAAACCGGCAAAGAGATCGTGGTTAAGGATGTTATCGCCGATGCGTTCCTGCAACAGATCCTGCTGCGTCCGGCTGAATATGATGTGATTGCCTGTATGAACCTGAACGGCGACTACATCTCCGATGCGCTGGCCGCACAGGTTGGTGGTATTGGTATCGCGCCGGGCGCGAACATCGGTGACGAATGTGCGCTGTTCGAAGCAACCCACGGTACTGCACCGAAGTATGCAGGTCAGGATAAAGTGAACCCAGGTTCCATTATTCTGTCCGCTGAAATGATGCTGCGCCACATGGGTTGGGTTGAAGCGGCTGACCTGATTGTTAAAGGTATGGAAGGCGCGATTAACGCGAAAACCGTAACTTACGATTTCGAACGCCTGATGGATGGCGCTAAACTGCTGAAATGTTCAGAGTTTGGCGACGCAATCATCGAAAACATGTAATCCAGATTCTGGGTTGTGTGAGAACGGGAGCCGAGAGGTTCCCGTTTTTTTATGCCTGAACTCGCGGTTGCGTAATACGTAAACCACTCACAATTGCTGCCAGCGAGGCCAGAATTCCAGCGGCTATCAGCGAGACGTGCGTTCCACTGTCGCCAAACTGGTTTAGCATCAGCGCGACCAGCGCGGCCCCGGTACTCTGACCCAGCAAGCGCGCCGTCCCCAGCATACCGCTCGCCCCACCGCTGCGTTCACGAGGCGCGGAGGTGATGATGGTGTGATTATTTGGGGACTGGAACAAGCCAAAGCCCGCGCCGCACAGAATCATCGGCCAGATGATATTAAAATCGGAGGGGGAAACGGGCAGCAGCACCAGCGAAAACAACCCGCTGGCCATCAACGCCATGCCCAGTGCGCCCAACAGCCCGGCGTGAACGCGTTCAATCAGATATCCCGCCAGCGGCGCCATCACCATGGTTGCCAGCGGCCATGGCGTCAACAGCAGGCCTGTTTCGACCTCGCTGCGTCCGAGCACCGTTTGCATAAAGAAGGGCAGGGAAACCAATGCCAGCATTTGTGCGCAGAATGAACATATCGAGGTACAAATCGAGAGTGAAAACAGTGGAATGCGTAACAGGTCTACCGGCAGTAACGGCACCTCCAGCGCGAGCTGGCGTCGGATAAAGAAAAAACCCACCACCATAAGCGCCACAAGCTCGGCTCCAATCAGTTTTAGCGACTGTCCTTGTGCAAAGCCGCTGAGCGCCGTAATTAACAAGCCAAACGTTAAGGCATTCATTACCGCACTGGGCAGGTCAAAGCGTGGTTTAGTGCCGCGGGACGCATTGGGCGGCAAAAAGCGCATCGCCAGCAACAGGGCGACTATTCCCAGCGGGACGTTAATCAGAAACAGCCATTTCCAGGAGGCAATAGAAAGAATTGCTGCGGCAATGGTCGGACCCGCGGCCGAGGAGACCGCGACGATAAAAGAGTTAATCCCCATCCCTCGCCCGAGTTGACGCTGGGGATAAATAAGTCGGATCAATGCCGTATTCACGCTCATTAGCGCCGCACCGCCAAAACCCTGGGCGACGCGAGCCAGCGTCAGCATGTGCAACGAATCTGACAAGGCACAAAATAGCGATGCAAGCAGGAACACGACCAGGCCACACTTATAAATGCGCCGGTAACCGAACATATCGCCTAAAAAAGAGAGGGACAGGAGCGAAACGACGATCGCGATTTGATAGGCGTTTACAATCCAGATTGAGCTGGCAGGTGAGGCCTGAAGATCGGCGGCGATAGTTGGCAGGGCCACGTTCGCTATTGCACCGTCGAGTACTGCCATAGAAATGCCAATAACAATGGTTAAAATTGCGCCATATCGCTGGGGCAATGGCAGACCATCGGCCTGAATTTTTTCCATAGAAAGTCGATATTTGTGGAATTTATGATGAGAGTAATAATTTTAGCATTGATATTCAGGTGTTAGGTCGCAGATTTGTAACTAAGTGAGCAAAGAGCGATTGCGAGGGTTGGTACGTGAAATTATAATAAAAACCGGTTCTGATTTTTATAAAACACTCGAAAGGGGTGATAAATGGCAATCGCAGATCTGGATAAGCAACCCGATTCTGTATCTTCCGTGCTGAAAGTTTTTGGCATTCTGCAGGCGCTGGGTGAAGAGCGCGAAATTGGTATTACCGAGTTGTCGCAACGCGTCATGATGTCGAAAAGCACCGTTTATCGCTTTTTGCAGACCATGAAAACGCTGGGTTATGTGGCACAGGAAGGGGAGTCTGAGAAATACTCACTGACCCTGAAATTATTCGAGCTGGGCGCGCGCGCGTTGCAAAACGTCGATCTTATCCGTAGCGCTGACATTCAGATGCGCGAACTTTCGCGCCTGACCAAAGAGACAGTACACCTCGGTGCGCTGGATGAAGACAGCATCGTCTACATTCACAAAATCGACTCTATGTACAATCTGCGCATGTATTCCCGCGTTGGTCGTCGTAATCCGCTGTACAGTACGGCTATCGGTAAAGTTCTGCTGGCATGGCGTGACCGCGATGAAGTGAAGCAGATTCTGGATGGCATTGAGTACAAACGCAGCACCGATCGTACCATTACGAATACTGATGAATTACTGCTACTGCTGGATAAAGTACGTGAGCAGGGTTACGGCGAAGATAACGAAGAACAGGAAGAAGGCCTGCGCTGCATCGGCGTACCGGTGTTTGACCGTTTCGGCGTGGTTATTGCGGGGTTGAGTATTTCATTCCCAACGCTGCGTTTCTCAGAAGAGCGTTTACACGAGTATGTGGCAATGCTGCATACGGCAGCGCGCAAGATTTCAGAACAAATGGGCTATAACGACTATCCGTTCTAATCTGACGTAATCGCGAATGTAAAAAACCCCAGGTATTTTGTACCTGGGGTTTTTTATGAACAGTCATAACGTTACCTGGCGTAAATAACGTATCGAATGTAATGTTGCATTATTAGCCGTTATCGATAATGACCGTGCTTTTCCTTAACAGGGGACAATCCGACAGGCCAATGATACCGCTACTGGTGTGGACGTACTGTGCCGTGCTGGTTCCACGGGCAGTCAGATATTGGCATTGCAGACCCAGACCGGCAGCATTCTCCTTACTTCCAATCAAAATTCCATAGCCGCTCAATAATAAACCGATCCAAACCAGAGCTAACAACACAATAGCGCGGATAATCAGACGCATTACAACCTCTTATCTTTTCTCATTGTTATTAGATTAGCCTGTACACGGTATGAAACAAGTCAATCATTCCTAAAAAGATTGAATGCCTATACAGTTAACGCTGGGTTTAGGTAACGCATGATAATTTATAGACATAAGATGTGGAGTTGAAGAGTGGAGCTGGAGTGAAAAAAATTCGCTGGGTAGTGCTGATTGTTGTTGTACTGGTATGCATACTGATGTGGGCGCAGGTGTTCAACATCATGTGCGATCAGGACGTACAATTTTTCAGCGGTATTTGTGCCTTCAATAAATTTATTCCCTGGTAAGCGCATTTTCGCAACAGTTGATTACCTTCTTGTGCGGCAGTGGTAAACTACACTGTCTACATTGAGGTGGTAAAATGAACGAAGTTTTGAATTCTGGCGCGTTGAGTTTTGCGCCTTTAGCGGTATCGGTGGTGGTTCTGATTGTTGGGCTTGTTCTTTGGTTTTTTATCAATCGGGCAAGTTCGCGTACTAACGAGCAGATTGAGCTGCTTGAGGCATTGTTAGATCAGCAAAAAAGACAGAATGCTTTGTTACGTCGCCTTTGCGAAGCTAACGAACCCGAGAAAGCAGCAGAGCCTACTGCACTGCCCATTAAGGATGAAGACGATGACATCATCCGCCTGGTAGCTGAGCGGTAAAAAGGTATGGCAGGATGAGGAACGGCTGTTGTTGTTCTCAGTTGCTTCATCCTGTCGTCAGCGCGTCAGATTATTTTCTTCTGTCCCCGTCGTGTAATTGGCGGCCGGGCAGTCATCTATTCTCAGTATTTTCAGATGCTCCGCCTAATTAATATCTTATCCCCAGTCTGATATAAATATAATCTTCTATACGTAAAAAATATGATTATGTCATTTTTGTGATAACGATCGTTTTATTAACAGCGAAACGTTTCTCTTACTTTTTTTGTGCCTTGTCATCATTCTTTCATTATTTTGGTGCAAAACCAGAAGGCGGATCTCATTTTTACGCTTGTGACATTTTATGCATTACTAAGCATAAAAAATGATATCTGGCAGAACCCGTAACAGATAACCTGGAACAACTGAAGCTATTGAGCTATGGTAGAAATATCCCGGCTATGGCGCAAGTCAGGCGGGGATAGGGGAGAGAGGCGAGAATATAATTCTACTCGACCTGGCGCATAACTGTGCAGTTGCTGTTTGATGGACGACGGGATTTGTGCGACCGATCGAGACACGTTTAAAAATGGCTTGCCATTATTAACGTTGTATGTGATAACACGTTTTGGGTTAAACGAGGTACAGTTCTGTTTATGTGTGGCATTTTCAGTAAAGAAGTCCTGAGTAAACACGTTGACGTTGAATACCGCTTCTCTGCCGAACCTTATATTAGTGCCTCAAGCAGTAATGTCTCAGTTTTATCTATGTTATGCCCGCGGGCGAAGAAAATACTCTAAGGAATTTTGCAAATGGCAAAGATTAAAGGTCAAGTTAAGTGGTTCAACGAGTCTAAAGGTTTTGGTTTCATTACTCCGGCTGATGGCAGCAAAGATGTGTTCGTACACTTCTCCGCTATCCAGGGTAACGGCTTCAAAACTCTGGCTGAAGGCCAGAACGTTGAGTTCGAAATTCAGGACGGCCAGAAAGGTCCGGCTGCTGTTAACGTAACAGCTATCTGATCGACACCACTGATTTGAAGCGCTTTTGCGCATCCATCTCAGATATAAAGCCTCGCTTATGCGGGGCTTTTTAATTCAAATTACGTCAAAATATTACTGAATGCCCATCCATTAGCGCTTTGTTGCAAAGGCGTGATGTTCGTAGCATAGTTTTCCCCGCTTTCTTGCGGCATTTCTCGTTAAATCAGACACCTGAAAAACTATCTTGTTGGAGATCGGGTGAAAAAGAAAAACGACGGCGATGCGCGCAATTTTACTCCCGTACGTTTTGCCCTGCTTTGTGTGGCAATATTATTGAGCCTTGGATTGCTGCTGGGGCGGGTTGCGTGGTTGCAAATTGTCACGCCGACGAATCTGGTAAAACAGGAAGACATGCGTTCCTTACGCGAGGTGTCCATCGCTTCGCCACGCGGAATGATAACCGACAGAGAAGGGCGACCGCTGGCGGTAAGCGTTCCGGTTAACGCCGTCTGGGCCGATCCGAAGACGATTATCAGCAAGGGTGGCGTTGGCTATAACGAACGTTGGCAGGCGTTAGCGAAGACGCTGCATATTTCGCTTAGCACGCTGGCTGAACGCGTTAACAGCAATCCCGCCGGGCGGTTTATCTATCTGGCGCGCCAGATCTCTCCTCAGCAGGCAGAATGGGTCGATAAACTGGATCTGCCGGGAATCAACCTGCGTGAAGAGTCGCGCCGCTTTTATCCCGCCGGACATGTTGCAGCCAATCTGATTGGTTTCACCAACATTGACGGTCAGGGGATTGAAGGGCTGGAGAAAAGCTTCAATAGCCAGTTGATGGGCAAACCTGGCTCCCGCCTGGTAAGGAAAGACAAATTTGGCCATGTCATCGAAAATATCACGGAAGTGATGCCGGTGCCGGCGCATGAATTACAGCTCAGCATTGATGAGCGTTTGCAGACGGTTACTGAAGACGCGCTGGACAATGCCGTGACATGGAATAAAGCGGAATCAGGGGCCGCAGTGCTGGTCAACATTGCCACCGGCGAAATACTCTCCATGGCAAGCTTTCCCGATTTCAATCCCAATAACCGTGATGGCGCGGTACTGGATGATTTTCGTAATCGTGCAATTAGCGATACCTTTGAACCCGGTTCAACCGTAAAACCACTGGTGATTATGACCGCTCTGCAGCAGGGGATAGTACAGCCTGACAGCGTGATTGATACTCATCCTTTTATTGTTGATGGGCATCGCATCCGCGACGTCGGATTTTACCCGGAGCTATCGCTGACCGGGATCTTGCAGAAATCGAGCGATACCGGCGTGTCACACCTTTCGCTGGCGATGCCGGTACAGAAATTACTGAATACCTATAAAAGCTTTGGCTTTGGCGATCCAACCGGACTGGGTTTAACCGGGGAAAGCCGCGGATTAATGCCTCAACGCCGCTACTGGAGCGATCTGGACCGGGCAACCTTCGCATTTGGCTATGGATTAATGGTGACGCCGCTCCAGCTGGCGCATGTCTATGCCACCATCGGCAGTTTTGGTATCTATCGACCCCTTTCTATTACGCGTATCGATCCGCCGGTAATAGGTACGCGGGTGATGCCGGAGGCGTTGGTTCACCAGGTTGAACATATGATGGAAAGCGTCGCGCTACCCGGCGGCGGGGGAACCAAGGCTGCGGTCAGAGATTATCGCGTCGCGGTTAAGACTGGAACGGCAAAGAAAATTGGCGATGACGGCAAATATGTCGATAAATATGTGGCCTATACGGCGGGCGTTGCGCCAGCAAGCGACCCAAAGTTCGCGCTGGTTGTGGTTATAAATAACCCGCAAAACGGTGCTTATTATGGGGGGGCAGTCTCCGCGCCGGTATTCAGCCAGATAATGGGCGATGTTCTGCGTCTGGAAAACGTAAAGCCGGATGGAATGCCTCCCGGCTCCGATCATCTGCTGGTAATGCACGGCAGCAACGTATCCTCGCCGTCGCTGTAAGTTATTTTCCCAGGGCGCAATTCGCGTTACACTTGCGCCCTTAAGTCACCTGCCGGAGTTGTCATGTCGTTTTCCTGTCCTCTTTGCCACCAGCCTCTTACTCAAGCGAATAACAGTTTTGTCTGCCCTGGGCGGCACCAGTTTGACGTGGCGAAAGAAGGGTATGTCAACTTACTGCCGGTTCAGCACAAACGGTCGCGCGATCCGGGTGATAGCGCGGAGATGATGCAGGCGCGCCGGGCATTTCTTGATGCCGGACACTATCAGCCGCTGCGCGATGCAATTGTGGATGCGCTCACCCAGAGGTTGAGTTCAGAAGATGCGGCGATCCTGGATATTGGCTGTGGGGAAGGGTATTACACCCATGCGTTTGCCGATGCGCTGACGGGCTGTACAACCTTTGGTCTTGACGTCTCTAAAGTGGCGATTAAGGCCGCAGCCCGACGTTATCCGCAGGTGACCTTTTGCGTTGCCTCCAGCCATCGTCTGCCGTTTGCCGACGAGTCAATGAATGCCATCATCCGGATCTACGCGCCCTGTAAAGCGCCGGAGCTGGCTCGCGTGGTCAAACCGGGTGGATGGGTTATTACCGCCACGCCGGGTCCGCGTCATTTAATGGAGCTGAAAGGGCTGATTTATGATGAGGTGCGTTTGCATGCGCCGCACACTGAGCAACTGGACGGTTTTGTTCTGCAAGAGAGTCTTGCGCTGGGGTATCAGATGCAGCTCAAAGGTAGCGAGGCCGTTGCGTTACTGCAAATGACGCCGTTCGCCTGGCGGGCAAAGCCGGAAGTGTGGGAAACGTTAGCCGGAAAAACGACGTTTGACTGCCAGACAGACTTTAGTATTCATATCTGGCAGCGCCTGAATTAACCGTGGAAGTGTGCCCAGAGGATCTGGGCGCCAATACCTATCAGTACCACCCCGCCCAAAATTTCAGCTCGCTTGCCCAGCATCGGGCCAATGAAACGACCGATCATCATGCCGAGCGTAGACATAATCAACGTGGCGCAGCCGATGGCCAGCGCTGTGGCAATAATGTTGACCTGCAGGAAAGCCAGACCCACCCCGACGGCCATTGCGTCGAGACTGGTTGCAATGGCGGTGGTGACCAGCAGCCAGAAGCCATGGCGGCGCTGTGGCTCTTCATCTTCATCCCCGTCGTCGCGAAAGCCTTCTATTATCATTCGTCCGCCTAAAAAGATCAGCAGAATGAAGGCGATCCAATGGTTCCACTCCAGTACAAATTTGCTGGCGAGCATACCCATGCCCCAGCCAATGAGCGGCGTAAGCGTTTCAACGGCGCCGAAAATAAGGCCGGTGCGCAGTGCTTCAGAAAATTTGGGTTTATGCAGGGTGGCGCCTTTGCCAATTGATGCAGCGAAAGCATCCATCGACATGCCGAAAGCAAGAAGAACAGTAGCGGTGAGATTCATAACAGCGTCCTGACCGGGGTATCCATAACACACATCACTGCCCCCAGTAACCATGCATACAGGCTGGAATCACTGTAAATACAGCGCCATTCAGGTATGCATTGCAGTTGATGTGCCTATGGTCTCGCCTGACTGAACCTGTAAGATCAGTCCGTACGCGCCACGTTTTTCAACGAGTATGTTGACACGTACATTTCCGGAGTCTGGAAATCGGCTACTCCCCAACGACGGGCGCAACCTTAACATATTTTGAGAATATAAAACAAGAAACGCAGAAATAATATTTGGCCTCTAATTGAAAACGATTTTCATTTAGATTTATTTATAAATAAAACGTTAAAATAAATAACATTATGAGCGGTGGGATATAGCCTTAGCTATGTTTATTTTTGAATGGATATATAAAAAACATAGTTCAGGCTATATTTGTAACTTATTGATTTGAAATTAAAAGTTTATATATGTTTTCGAGATCGTCTATATTCCGTACGCGAATCAGTAATCTTCGATGTTCTAATTGCATCACCAGGACACCGTCTTCAGATAAATTCATCTCTTTAATCCGGTTATATTCAATCCAGACATTGGCGAAAAAAAAGCCTTTCTGTTTGAAGATGATTTTTGGCGTACGGATCCAAAACAGATACAGTCCCATCAATACCAGTGCACATAATAACCATGTGGTAAATTGCGCGCCGTGGCTGGTGATGTTGTTGTAGATAAGAATAGCAATCAAGCCAAGGAAGATAACGCTGTCGACTCTGCTACGAGGAAGCAGGGCGACAGACAGCAGAGTAGGGCCATTACGGCGGGGCATGATGAACTGATCGTAAATGGCATACGCCAGCAGCGAAAAGATAAAAAGAACCAGCACCAGGTCCGTGATAGTCATGAATCCTCAACCCTCTAAATAGAAAAACCGGGGGCAAGCCCCCGGCCGTGTACAACAGTTTTACAGGCCGAGCAGTCCGACAGCGTAGCCCGCGATACCGATGACGAAGAAGCCAACGATGATCCACAGCGGGTTCACTTTTTTACGCAGCAGCCACATACAGGCGAAAGTCAACAGCAGAGGAACCAGACCCGGCATCAGCTGGTCAAGGATAGTCTGCACAGTGGTGACGCGAGTCTGACCATCCTGACCGGTGATGGTGGAAACCACCAGCGGGATGTTTACGTGCGTCCACTTGTTAACCAATGCCCCCATGACAAACAGGCCGAGGATTGACGCCCCCTCAGTCAGTTTCTGCAGGAAGCCGCCGCCCATATCTTTAACGATATCGATACCTTTACGGTAGCCGTATGCCACACCGTAGTAACGGGTTGCCAGACGAACCAGGTTAAACAGGATGAAGAACAGCAGTGGTCCAAGCAGACTGCCGCTCATCGCGATACCTGCGCCAAGTGCGGCGAATACCGGACGTACGGTACCCCAGAAGATCGGGTCGCCCACGCCTGCAAGCGGTCCCATCAGACCAACTTTGATACCGTTGATGGCACCATCGTCAATCTCTGCGCCGTTTGCACGCTGCTCTTCCATCGCCAGCGTAACGCCCAATACGGGGGCCGCTACGTACGGATGGGTATTAAAGAATTCCAGGTGACGCTTAATAGCCTGCTTACGTGCGTCGTTGTTTTCCGGGTACAAGCGGCGGATAGCCGGCACCATGGAGAAACAGAAACCCAGCGCCTGCATACGTTCGAAGTTCCAGGAACCCTGAAACAGGTTAGAACGAAGGAACACGCCACGAATGTCACTCGGAGTGAGTTTTTTCTCGGTGGTAGTTTTAGTCATATCAACCATTTCGCTCACCTGCTAGTCCAGTTCGTTATCGAGATCGTTATTGCCAGCCGCAGCAGCAGGTGCACCGGCTACGCGGTTATATTTCGGGCTCAGCTGAATGTAGAGGATAGCCATTACTGCGCCAATCACACCCAGAGCAACCAGGTTGAAGTTAGTAAATGCCGCGGTGACGAAGCCGAGGTAGAAGAATGGCATCAGGTAGCCTGCGCGCATCATGTTGATGACCATCGCATAACCAACCACTACGATCATACCCCCTGCGATGTTCAGACCGCCGGTCACAACTTCCGGAATGGCATTAAGCATGCTCTGAACTTCACTGGTACCAACAGAAATCGCCACGATTACCGCCGGGATAGCGATACGCATAGCCTGCAGGAACAAGGAGGATACGTGCAGCCAGGAGATCGCCGTCAGGTTACCGTTTTCTGCCGCCTTATCCGCTGCGTGCTGGAATGCTACGGTGATAGTACGAACGATGATGGTCAGTACCTGGCCTGCTGCTGCCAGTGGGATAGCCAGCGCGATACCTGCACCAATGCTTTGGTGACCCGCGATAACCAGAACGGTAGAGATAATTGAGGCCAATGCGGCATCAGGTGCAACCGCAGCACCGATGTTCATCCAGCCCAGGGCGATCATTTCCAGGGTACCACCGATGATGATACCGGTTTTCATATCACCGAGAACGGCACCAATCAGCGTACAGGCCACCAACGGACGGTGGAACTGAAATTCATCGAGTACCGACTCCATACCCGCGATACATGCGACGATGAACACCAGCACAATCTGAAGAGTGGTAATCTCCATTGTACTTCTCCTATTGCTATACAGACTTAAGTGTGAAAACTAAGTAAATGCCAGGGCGTTATTTCACCTTGGCAATCAAATCCATCATTTTCAGTTTCTGATCGGTAGAAACCTTACGAGCCTCGAGCTCAATACCGCGTTCGTTGAGTTTCTTGAAGGCTTCGATGTCTTTTTCATCGACAGAAATTGCGTTGTTTACCTGCGTTTTACCCTGACGGAAAGCCATACCGCCAATGTTTACAGAGGTAATTTTCACACCACCTTCAACGATACGTTCTACGTCGGTCGGGTTGGTAAACAACAGCATCACACGCTCACCTGCATATTTCGGGTTGTTGTAGACGCGGATCATTTTCGCGACATCAACCACATGCGCCGTCACACCCGGAGGTGCAACCTGGGTCAGCAGCGTTTTACGCACGGTATCGGCGGCAACTTCATCACTGACGACGATAATGCGTGTTACGTTGGTTTCTTTGGTCCAGCGAGTTGCTACCTGACCATGGATTAAGCGGTCATCAATACGCGCCAGGCCGATCTGCATATAATCGTTCGGCCCCATCGGTTTGGCGGGAGCTGCTGCTTTTGGCGCCGCGACTGGGGCTGGAGCGGCTTTCTCCACCGGTTTTGCTTTCAGCGCTTTCACGCCTTCGCTACCGGTTTCAATGGCCAGTGCTACTAATTCATCGAAGCTGGGGTTGTCATCACGCGCCATGAAGGTTTCAACCAGCATGGGAATGTTCACACCGGCGATGACTTCGTAATGCTCTTTATCGACGACAATGCGGCTCGCAGCGTTAAACGGGCTGCCTCCCCATGTGTCAACGAGAAACAGCACGCCTTTACTGGTATCGAGTTTTGCCAACTGAGCGTTGTACTTTTCAATCAGCGTTTCGGCATTTTCGCATGGAACGAAATCGATCCAGCCGACGTTTTCCTGCTCGCCTAACAGCATTTCTGCTGTCTTAAGTAACTGCTCTGCAGCCCAACCATGTGTGCCTATTACAATAGCAATGGTCACTTGCTACCTCCTTTATTATCGTTAACACATCAACGTGAAGATGTATTTGAATCGTCGTCCGCAATCGAATCGATTCAGATAAGGGTTACAAAGAAAAACCTATGATTTTCGTGAATTATTTTAGATATCGAAAAAAATATTTTATGTGATGAAGATCCGTAATTTAACTTCCGATAAAAAGAAATTTCGAAGGGTAAAATATCTCCGAAACAACTTATTGCAAAGGAAGGTAAATCTTTGCTAAAAAACGGTTGTCTCTGTTATGTTTAGCATCGGTTTAATTACTCAGGAGTATAGGGCAGTAGCTCACCATATGGATCGTCACCGACGTCATTTCACTATCAGGCCGTATCAAGCCTGTCAGATTGGCACTTTTTGCCACAAATTTTCTCTGCATATCGCTTCAACGCCTGAGATCCTCAGCGCGCAGTTTGGTCATTCCTTAAGCAGGAGCTTGTCATGGAATTATTAATGGACCCGCAGATTTGGGTGGGTTTGCTCACGCTTGTCGTTCTCGAAATTGTTCTGGGTATTGATAACCTGGTCTTCATTGCGATCCTGGCTGATAAGCTGCCGCCAAAACAGCGAGATAAAGCGCGTTTAATCGGTTTGTCACTGGCACTGGTTATGCGCCTGGGCTTGTTGTCCGTGATTTCGTGGATGGTGACGCTAACTAAGCCGCTATTTACGTTAATGGACTACTCGTTCTCGGGGCGCGATCTGATCATGCTGCTGGGGGGGATTTTCCTCTTGTTCAAGGCCACGACAGAGCTGCATGAGCGGCTGGAAAACCGTGAACATGATACCGGCCAGGCAAAAGGGTATGCGAGTTTTTGGGTTGTTGTGACGCAGATTGTCATCCTCGACGCGGTGTTCTCGCTGGATGCCGTTATTACGGCGGTCGGTATGGTCAACCATCTGCCGGTGATGATGGCGGCGGTCGTGATTGCTATGGCCGTGATGCTGCTGGCTTCTAAGCCGCTGACACGATTTGTGAACCAACATCCGACGGTGGTGGTGCTGTGTCTGAGCTTCCTGTTAATGATCGGTCTGAGCCTGGTTGCCGAAGGGTTTGGCTTCCATATTCCGAAAGGCTATCTGTATGCGGCGATTGGCTTCTCAATCATCATTGAGTTGTTTAACCAGATTGCCCGTCGGAACTTTATTCGCCACCAGTCGACGCTGCCGCTGCGTGCGCGCACTGCCGATGCAATCCTGCGTCTGATGGGGGGTAAAAGTCAGGCCAGCGCGCAGATGGAATCCGACAACCCAGTGCCGGTTCCCGTCCCGGAAGGCGCATTTGTGGAAGAAGAACGTTATATGATCAACGGCGTCCTTTCTCTGGCGTCGCGTTCATTACGCGGCATTATGACGCCTCGTGGCGAAATTAGCTGGGTTGATGCAGACCTGAGCGTGGAGGAAATTCGCGAGCAATTGCTCTCGTCACCACACAGCCTGTTCCCGGTGTGTCGTGGCGAACTGGATGAAATCATCGGTATTGTGCGTGCTAAAGAGCTGCTGGTCGCGCTGGAAGACGGTGTGGATGTGGCGGCCATTGCCTCTGCGTCTCCGGCTATTATTGTCCCGGAAACGCTGGATCCTATCAATCTGTTAGGTGTTCTGCGACGCGCTCGCGGCAGCTTTGTTATCGTCACTAACGAGTTTGGTGTAGTCCAGGGTCTGGTCACGCCGTTGGACGTATTAGAAGCTATTGCCGGTGAATTCCCGGATGCTGATGAAACGCCTGAAATTATTGCTGATGCAGGCGGTTGGTTGGTGAAAGGTGGTACCGATCTGCATGCGTTGCAACAGGCGCTGGACGTGGATACGTTAGTGAATGAAGATGAAGACATCGCCACGGTGGCAGGTTTAGTCATTGCCGCTAACGGCCATATTCCACGCGTAGGTGATGTTATCGATGTTGCACCGTTGAGCATTACGATTGTCGAAGCCAATGACTATCGTGTGGATTTAGTTCGCATTGTTAAAGAACAACCCGCTCACGACGAAGACGAGTAAGCGGGGTTAGCGAAACGGCATAACGTGCATACTGTGTCGCCCGTTATGCCGGGCGGGCGGCGGCGTGCTGCCCGCCAGCCATTTGGGAAAATCGCGCAGCGGCATCGGCTTTGCATACAAAAAGCCTTGCAATAAATGTACGCCGTGTCGGCGCAAATGCTGTGCCTGCGCCTGTGTTTCAACGCCTTCCGCCACCAGTTCGATATTCAGTTTTTTCCCCAGAGCGATAATGATGTCTGTGACGGTTGAGTTCACGGCGTCTGTCCCGATTGCCGAGGTAAATGATTTATCAATCTTCAGCACATCCGGGCGAAGCTTTTCCAGCCAGGAGAGCGAGCTGTTGCCGGTGCCGAAATCGTCAATTGCCAGCTTTACGCCAAGCCGATTTAACTCGCGTACGACCCGATAATCCACATCCAGCAACGCATCGCGCTCGGTGAGTTCGATAACCAACTGCTGAATAGGGTGCTGGCTGAACCAGTACTGGTTGAGATCTTTTAGCAGCGTACCGTTACGAAAATGGCTGGCGGCAACATTAATCCCAATATGAAACTGGCTGCTCATCGGGAATACGTGCCGTTGCTGAATGGTTTCTGCGATGACATGACGGGTAAGCGGCACAATCAGGTTGTGCTCCTCTGCGATGGGAATAAACACTTCGGGAGAGATCCAACCCTGGCGCGGGTTATTCCAGCGTAAAAGGATTTCCACTCCCATACATTGCTGGGTTTGCGCATTAAGTAGCGGCTGGCAAAACAGCTCGAATTCCCGTGCAGCAAGGGCCAGATTTATCTCCCAGGAGAAGCTCATTCTGCTGGCGGTCGCCAGCCATGCCAGGTAGCCCACTAAAAAACTTAGGATCACCGCCAGCGGCAGTTGTGTTGGTAGATGTTTTATAGCCAGTTCGCTGGCCCCCGGACCGGTAACGCTGATAGTAAAGGGGAAATGTTGCGATGAGAGCTGGTAGCGTTTTTCATTATCCAGTTCAGGTAGCGTATCGACAACACCCTGTCCATATAGCAAATGGCGATTACCGACGGTTAAGCTGGCATGGGTAATTTGCGGTGGCTGGGGTTCAAGCAACATAGACGATAATAAATCAATGTTAACGATTTCCAGCACGCCATCTGAGCCATCGGCAGATGCTGGATACCATTGCGTCAGAATCGGACTGCCCTTAATCAACGAATGGTCGGTAGACAGCAGCAATTGCGGCTCCCGACTGGGTAATTCAGGCTCCAGTTGGCGAATAGGCACATTGCGATAGCCAAAAATGCTGGAACAATAAAGGATCCCGCTCTGAATCAGGCTGATAGAACGTACCGTTTGCAGTCTGGCTGCATGCTTACTCAGAGGTAAACGCGCGACTGAGCAGGGAAGCCCAATCAGCGGTAGCAGTACATCGCGTCCGGTCTGTAGGGGCAAAAGCACGTCATCCAACTCTTCAACGGCGTGGTTGGCAAAGGTAACGGTATTGCGATGATTTAAATTACGCTCCGAAATAAATCGGACAGTTAATGTGAGAATGAGCGTCAGTAGTGCACATAATGTGCAGACGATTAAGCGATTCCGGCGATAGTTCTTGATGATCCTTTGCGCTGTTTGCATGCGGGCCGCCCGATAAGCCGTTGGTCACAGTAGCCAACAGCAACAGAGCAAGTGTAGTGGGGAAAATTACGCCAGACGAGGGAGAGGGGGCAAATTCGCCCATCCGTCGCAGATGGGCGAAAAATAAGTATTAGTCACATTGAACTTTGATTGCCAGGCCACCGCGTGACGTTTCACGGTATTTGGCGTTCATGTCTTTACCTGTTTCGTACATGGTCTCAATGACTTTATCCAGCGAGACGCGCGGAGCGCTTGTACGGCGCATTGCCATACGCGCAGCGTTGATCGCCTTCACTGACGCAATGGCATTACGTTCGATGCACGGAACCTGTACCTGTCCCGCAACCGGATCGCAGGTTAAGCCGAGGTTATGTTCCATGCCGATTTCAGCAGCAACACACACCTGCTCAGGGCTTGCGCCTAACAGTTCAGCCAGACCCGCGGCAGCCATGGAACAGGCTACGCCCACTTCACCCTGACAACCCACTTCTGCACCAGAGATAGACGCGTTCATTTTATACAACGCGCCAATCGCGCCGGCCGCCAGGAAATAACGGGTATAGATATCCGGGCTGACGGACTCGATGAAATGATCGTAATAGGCCAGTACCGCAGGCACGATACCGCAGGCACCGTTGGTTGGCGCAGTAACTACGCGACCACCCGCGGCGTTTTCTTCGTTAACGGCCAGCGCGAACATGTTCACCCAGTCGATCACGTTCATCGGATCGTTGGACAGCTTGTCGCTGGAAACCAGCATACGACGCAGGGCTGAAGCACGACGAGGAACGCGCAGCGGACCCGGCAGCACGCCTTCGGTGTTCATACCACGATCGATACAAGCCTGCATGGTTTGCCAGACGTTACCAAAGTACTCTTCAATCTCTTTTTTACTGTGCAGAGCAAGTTCGTTCTGCATCGCCATGCCAGAGAGAGACAGGCCGGTGCTGTTGCAGTATTCCAGCATTTCAGTGGCGGATTTGAACGGATAAGGCACACTGACCTCGCCCGCGGCATCCTGACCAAAATGTTCTTCATCAACGATGAATCCACCGCCGATAGAGTAGTAGGTTTTGCTGTAAATGACGGTTTCGCCACTATACGCGTGGATCTGCATTCCGTTTTCATGCAGCGGCAGGTTGCCGTTGTGAAAACGCATTCCGTCATTCTGCGGGAAATCCACTTCGTGCTGACCCTGCGCAAGCAGCAGGCGTCCACGCGTTTCCACGTCGCGGATAAATCCGGGGATGCTGTCAATATCTACGGTAGCAGGCTCATTGCCCGCCAGACCCATAATAATGGCGATATCGGTATGGTGACCTTTACCCGTGAGCGACAGTGAACCATACACGTCGACGGCGACACGAGTAACGCTGTCCAGTAATCCTTTTTCGACCAGGTCATCGACGAACTGTTTACCCGCCTTCATAGGTCCTACGGTATGGGAAGATGAGGGACCAATCCCCACCTTAAACATGTCGAATAGACTAATCACGATAATACTCCTACAGGGCGACTGGGGTTTCCAGTAACGATGTTATAACTGCGCATAGTGTAAGAGGGAACGCGGCGATCGGCTTAACTATTCACATGAATTAAACTAATAGATAACCGCGGTTTTACTAATGTTGTGACCTGAGTTTCAAGTTGTCTATGGTGTGCGTAAAGATAAGTATAGTCAGGGCTTGACGCCAATTTGCAGCGCCAGCTCACGAATTATTCCGGCGGTCATTCCCCAGACGAAATATTGCTCATACCAGGAAAGCCATACACGATGTGAATCGCCGCGACGGTAGATATCCAGTGGGTGATAACGACCTAAATGCAGGGCTTGTGCCAGCGGCATTTCGAACACGGCGGAAACTTCATCAACACTTGCGCGATACGGCAAATTTGGCGGGATAATGCCTACCACCGGCGTGACCTGGAAACCGGTCACACTGTCGACCGGCGGCAGAACGCCAATCACCTCCACGCAGGATGGTGGGATCGCCACTTCTTCCTGCGCTTCGCGAAGGGCGGCGGCAATTAACGAGGCATCGCTGCTATCCACCGCGCCGCCGGGAAAGGCGACCTGTCCGGCGTGCTTGCGCAGATGAACGGAACGCTGAGTTAACAGTAACCCCGGCTGTGCACGACGCACGACGGGGATCAGTACGGCGGCCTGACGCTGGTTTAACGCAGTATGATTAACCTGCGGGCGCAGGAGTTGAAAGCGCGATAAAAAATCATCAAGCGTCAGGCTGCTGTATTCCACGTGTCAGTTCTCCAGTTGGTGCAAAATACGATTCACTTTATCAAACGTTTCCTGATACTCCGCATCTTCCTGGCTGTCCGCCACAATGCCACCGCCAGCGGAACAATAAATGCGTCCGTTGGTGGCTGTCAGCGTGCGAATGGTGATGCTGGTATCCATATTGCCGCAAAAGCTCAGATAGCCAATGGAACCGCACCAGGCGTTGCGTCTTTGCGGTTCCAGTTCGTCAATAATTTCCATTGCCCGCACTTTTGGCGCACCGGTAATAGAGCCGCCGGGGAAGGCGGCGCGCAGCAGGTCAGTGGCGTGCAATGACTCTGGCAGACGCGCGGTAATGGTGCTGACCAAATGATGAACGGCAGGGAACGGTTCGACAACGAACAGTTCCGGAACCTGTACCGAACCGGGTTCGGCAACGCGGCCGATATCATTACGCATTAAATCGACGATCATCAGGTTTTCCGCCTGATCCTTTGGCGAGTTCGCCAAAGATTGAGCCTGCTGACGATCGGCATCGGCATCTTCAAGTCTGGGCAGCGTGCCTTTAATCGGACGCGTCTGGATGTGCTGGTTTTCCAGCAGAATAAAACGCTCAGGTGAAAGGCTGAGAATCGCCCCTTCATCAAGACGTATAAACGCACTGAACGGGGCGCGGTTCGCATGGTTGAGACGTACAAACGCCAACCACTCATCGCCTTGATAATGCGCCTGAAAACGCTGGGCAAGATTGACCTGATAGCAATCGCCGCTGTGCAGATAACGCTGCACCTGACGGAACTTTTCACCATACTGCGCGCGGGTCATGTTGGACTGCCACGAGGATGTTAACGAAAACGGTTCGCGCACGGGAATCTGTTGACTTTCCAGCCAACGGCGTCGTGCCTGTACATCGGAGTGGCTAAGTAGCGACACCCTTTGCAACTGATGATCGACAATCAGCGCCCAATCGTAAATGCCAACCGCCATGTCCGGTAGCGTGATATCCTGTTCGGCTTCCGTTGGCAGAGATTCAAAACGACGGCCTAAGTCATAACCGAACAGACCCAATGCGCCTCCCTGGAAGGGAAAATCGGGATTATAATCGGGCTGAATAGTCAGCGATGTCAGCGCCGAACGTAAAACCGTCATCGGATCATCAACCGTTTGCATAGTGCCGTGATGGTCATGCACAACGGTCTCTTCTGCATGTGTGACCAGCGTGGTAATAGGGTCGGCGACCAGAATATCAAAGCGATTATGCGGATGGTCGGCATGGCCCGAATGCAAAAGCATTGCCCAGGGCTGGTGGCTTAATGTGGCAAAATAGTGCTCAGCGGCGTCCAGACGCCAGGGGAGTGTGATTACAGCGGGAGATAACGTCTTCATCAGTCCTGACTCGTTGCTACTTCACTGGCTATGTGCCGGGTAGCATGAAATAATTAGCGCTAATAATTTAGCAGGAGTTCACCATGATTGCAGGTTTACCTTCACTCACGCACGATCAGCAGCAACAGGCGGTTGAACGCATTCATGAACTGATATCCCAGGGGATGAGCAGTGGCGAGGCGATTACGAAAGTGGCTGCTGAATTACGCGCCAGCCATACCGGCGAGCGGATCGTGGCGCGTTTTGAAGATGAAGACGAATAACGCCGCTTATACCGCAGCGATAATCTTAATTTCAACTTTGTATTTCGGGTTCATTAACCCGGCCTGAACGGTACAACGTACCGGCGCGTGACCAGCAACAACCCATGCGTCCCAGGCTTTGTTCATGGCGGCAAAATCATTTTTGTCCGCCAGGAACAGGGTGGCATCAAGAATACGTGACTTGCTGCTGCCCTGTTTTTCCAGCACCGCATCAATTTGCGCCAGCGTATTTGCCGTTTGCTCAAAGGCGTCGGCATCCAGATTTTCCGGTACGCCGGTGTAATACAACGTGTTGTTGTGGATAACCACGTCGGACCAACGCGCTTCGGCATCAATGCGCACAATCGTCATAAATCATTCCTCATTTACGTTTTTTCATAATGGCTTCGGGTTGCGCCAAGACTGCCATAATGTTGTGTCCACGTCACCTCTTCAACTGGCGAAAGAGCCGCTGGCCTGACATAATCCCTGTTCAAATGAACAGGGGGCAGTGTGACGGACGATTTTGCAGCAGACGGTCAGTTGGCTAAAGCGATACCCGGTTTTAAACCGCGTGAACCACAGCGGCAGATGGCCTTCGCCGTCAGCCATGCTATCGAAAAATCACAGCCGCTTGTTGTCGAAGCCGGAACAGGAACAGGTAAAACCTACGCTTATCTTGCCCCCGCGCTGCGTGCCGGAAAGAAAGTAATTGTCTCCACGGGCTCGAAGGCGTTGCAGGATCAGCTATACAGCCGCGATTTACCCACAGTAGCGAAGGCTCTGGAATTCACGGGTAAACTGGCGCTGCTGAAAGGGCGTTCAAACTATCTGTGTCTTGAGCGTCTCGAACAACAGGCGCTGGCGGGCGGTGACCTGCCGGTACAGACTTTAAGTGACGTCATTCTGCTACGCTCCTGGTCAAATCAAACCCTTGATGGTGACATCAGCACCTGCGTCAGCGTGGCGGAAGACTCTCAGGCCTGGCCGCTGGTGACGAGCACAAACGATAATTGCCTTGGGAGCGACTGCCCGCTGTACAAAGAGTGCTTTGTCGTTAAAGCGCGCAAGAAGGCGATGGATGCGGATGTCGTCGTGGTAAACCACCATCTGTTTCTTGCTGATATGGTGGTGAAAGAGAGTGGGTTTGGCGAGCTGATCCCGGAAGCTGAAGTGATGATCTTCGATGAAGCGCATCAGTTACCGGATATCGCCAGCCAGTATTTTGGTCAATCGCTCTCCAGTCGCCAACTGCTGGATCTGGCGAAAGACATCACCATTGCCTATCGCACCGAGCTGAAAGACACTCAGCAGCTTCAAAAATGCGCCGACCGACTGGCGCAAAGCGCGCAGGACTTCCGCCTGCAGTTGGGCGAGCCGGGCTATCGAGGAAACTTGCGGGAACTGCTGGCCGACCCGCGCGTGCAGCGCGCGTTTTTGTTGCTCGATGACACGCTGGAGCTGTGTTACGACGTGGCGAAACTGTCTCTCGGACGTTCCGCTTTGCTGGATGCCGCGTTTGAACGTGCCACGCTTTACCGTACTCGTCTGAAGCGCCTGAAAGAGATCAACCAGCCAGGTTTCAGCTACTGGTATGAATGCACCTCGCGCCATTTCACCCTTGCGCTGACGCCGCTCACGGTGGCGGATAAATTCAAAGAAGTGATGGAACAGAAGCCGGGCTGCTGGATTTTTACCTCCGCGACGCTGTCGGTAAACGATGATCTTCATCATTTCACCGCGCGGCTGGGTATTGAAGATGCCGAGTCGATGCTGCTGCCAAGCCCATTTGATTACACCCGCCAGGCGCTGCTGTGCGTGCCGCGTAATCTCCCGCAAACTAACCAACCGGGAGCGGCGCGTCAGCTGGCATCCATGCTGCGTCCTATTATCGAAGCGAACAACGGACGCTGCTTTATGCTGTGTACCTCGCACGCGATGATGCGCGATCTGGCTGAACAATTCCGCGCCACCATGACCCTTCCCGTGCTGCTGCAGGGCGAAACCAGTAAAGGGCAACTGTTACAGCAGTTTGTCAGCGCAGGTAATGCGTTACTGGTTGCCACCAGCAGCTTCTGGGAAGGGGTGGACGTGCGTGGCGATACGTTGTCGCTGGTGATTATTGATAAACTGCCGTTCACCTCGCCGGACGATCCGCTGTTAAAAGCGCGGATGGAGGACTGCCGTTTGCGCGGCGGCGATCCGTTTGAAGACGTTCAGTTGCCGGATGCGGTAATCACCCTGAAACAGGGCGTGGGGCGTCTGATTCGTGACGCTGACGACCGCGGGGTGCTGGTGATTTGCGACAACCGTCTGGTGATGCGACCTTACGGTGCCACTTTCCTGGCAAGTCTTCCGCCTGCGCCGCGGACGCGTGATATTGCTCGCGCTGTTCGTTTTCTTGCCATACCAACGACTGAGTAATTTGTTACGGAGTGTGGTAAGATGCGCGCCAAATTTATTGACCTGATCACAAACACCCATGCGAATTCTGGCTATCGATACCGCCACAGAGGCGTGCTCTGTTGCCCTGTGGAATGACGGTACTACCAAGGCTCATTTCGAGCTTTGCCCACGAGAACACACCCAACGAATTTTACCAATGGTTGAGGAAATCCTGGCCGCTGGCGATCTCACGTTAACCGATATCGACGCTCTGGCGTTTGGTCGCGGTCCTGGCAGTTTCACCGGTGTACGTATTGGTATTGGCATTGCTCAGGGGCTGGCGTTAGGCGCGAATTTACCGATGATCGGCGTCTCCACCCTGGCAACAATGGCGCAGGGAGCCTGGCGTAAGTCGGGCGCGACCCGCGTACTGGCCGCGATCGACGCGCGAATGGGCGAAGTCTATTGGGCCGAATACCTGCGTGATGAGCACGGCAACTGGCACGGTGAAGAAACCGAAGCGGTGCTAACCCCCGAGCAGGTGCATGCGCGTTTACTGCAACTGTCTGGCGAGTGGGTAACGGTCGGAACGGGCTGGCCTGCCTGGCCTGAGCTCGGTAAAGACAGCGGTCTGACGCTGAGCGATGGCGACGTTTTGCTTCCGGCGGCTGAAGATATGCTGCCTGTTGCCACGCAAATGCTAGCTGCCGGTAAGACCGTGGCGGTTGAACATGCGGAACCGGTTTATTTACGTAACACCGTGGCATGGAAGAAACTTCCCGGTAAAGAATGAATCTTAGTAGTACATCCCTGGTTAATTCGCATAGCCGTCAGTGCGCAGCATGGTGAATTGGTCGGGGCAGAAGCTAAGAAAAGGGAGTCGCAATATGGCGGTGCAAAAGCAGTTATTGAAAGGTGTGTTGGCGGGCGCATTCGCGTTAATGCTTAGCGGTTGTGTCACCATCCCGGACGCGATTAAAGGTTCGAGCCCTACGCCGCAGCAGGATCTGGTGCGGGTTATGAATGCCCCGCAGCTGTATGTCGGACAGGAAGCGCGTTTCGGCGGTAAAGTTGTGGATATTCAGAACCAGCAGGGGAAATCCCGTCTGGAAATTGCCACTGTTCCTCTTGATAGCGGGGCGAGACCGGTGCTGGGCGAAGCCTCCCGCGGGCGAATTTATGCTGATGTAAATGGCTTCCTCGACCCGGTGGACTTCCGCGGTCAACTGGTTACCGTCGTCGGTCCGATTAGCGGTACTGTGGATGGAAAAATCGGTAATACGCCGTATAAATTCATGCTGATGCAGGTAACTGGCTATAAACGCTGGCATATTACTCAGCAAATTGTTATGCCGCCGCAGCCGATCGACCCCTGGTTCTACGGTGCGCGTGGTTGGCCTTACGGTGGCTACGGTGGATGGGGATGGTACAATCCCGGCCCGGCACAGGTTCAGACCATAGTAACTGAGTAACTCTTTGTTTTATGAGTAAAAGAAACAGCGGCTCGTCCGCTGTTTCTGCATTAACGTGGATATAAGAAAAATAAATAGTGACGAGCTTCGCAACCTTGTCGTTGTGTAATAAACAAACTGGTACGCTGAGTTAATATTATGTTAATAGTTTGTTTATTGCCTGGGGTTGTGATGACGACGAATACGCATTTTAGAGGTGATGTATTGAAAAAGGTTTGGCTTAACCGTTATCCCGCTGGTGTTCCTGCGGAGATCAATCCTGACCGTTATCAATCCCTGGTGGAACTCTTTGAACACTCAGTAAGACGGTATGCCGATCAGCCCGCGTTTGTAAACATGGGGGAGGTGATGACCTTCCGTAAGCTTGAAGAGCGTAGCCGGGCATTTGCGGCCTATTTGCAACAGGGACTCGGGCTGAAGAAGGGCGATCGCGTCGCATTGATGATGCCGAACCTGCTGCAATATCCGGTCGCACTGTTTGGGATTTTACGTGCCGGCATGATCGTCGTGAACGTGAACCCGCTGTACACGCCTCGCGAGCTGGAACATCAGCTCAACGACAGCGGCGCGTCGGCGATTGTCATCGTGTCTAACTTTGCCCACACGCTGGAAAAAGTCGTCGACAAAACGTCGGTGCAACACGTGATCCTGACGCGTATGGGGGATCAGCTGTCGACCGCCAAAGGGACGTTGGTTAACTTTGTCGTCAAGTATATCAAGCGTCTGGTGCCGAAATATCACCTGCCGGATGCCATCTCATTTCGTAGTGCGCTGCAAAACGGTTATCGCATGCAGTATGTGAAACCCGAAGTGGTGTCGGAAGATCTGGCGTTCCTGCAATATACCGGGGGGACTACCGGTGTGGCGAAGGGCGCGATGCTTACGCACCGTAACATGCTGGCTAACCTTGAGCAGGTTAACGCCACTTATGGCCCGTTGCTGCATCCGGGTAAAGAACTGGTGGTGACGGCCCTACCGCTGTATCACATTTTTGCGCTGACGATGAACTGTCTGCTGTTTATTGAGCTGGGCGGTCAAAACCTGCTGATTACCAACCCGCGTGATATTCCGGGACTGGTAAAAGAGCTGGCGAAGTATCCGTTCACCGCCATGACCGGCGTCAACACGCTGTTTAACGCGCTGCTGAATAACAAAGAGTTCCAACAACTGGACTTCTCGTCACTGCACCTTTCGGCTGGAGGCGGGATGCCGGTTCAACAGGCGGTAGCTGAACGTTGGGTGAAGCTGACCGGTCAGTATCTGCTGGAAGGCTATGGCCTGACGGAGTGTGCCCCTCTGGTGAGCGTCAATCCTCATGATATCGACTACCACAGCGGCAGTATCGGGTTACCGGTTCCTTCCACCGAGGTCAAACTGGTGGATGACGACGATAACGAAGTGCCGCCGGGAGAACCGGGCGAACTGTGCGTGAAAGGTCCGCAAGTGATGCTGGGCTACTGGCAGCGACCAGACGCCACCGACGAAATCGTTAAAGACGGCTGGCTGCACACCGGCGATATTGCGGTGATGGATGATGAAGGCTTCCTGCGTATTGTCGATCGTAAGAAAGATATGATCCTGGTGTCCGGCTTTAACGTCTATCCAAATGAAATTGAAGACGTGGTTATGCAACATCCTGGCGTACAGGAAGTGGCTGCGGTCGGCGTTCCGTCGGGCAGTAGCGGTGAAGCGGTGAAAATTTTCGTGGTGAAGAAAGATGCCTCGTTAACTGATGAGGCGCTTATCACTTTCTGCCGTCGTCACCTGACGGGCTATAAAGTACCGAAGCTGGTGGAGTTTCGCGACGAGTTGCCGAAATCTAACGTCGGTAAAATTTTGCGACGAGAATTACGTGACGAAGCGCGCGCCAAAGTGGACAATAAAGGCTGAGCGTTAAGTCAGCCAGCAGAAAACGCCGGGTAAACCGGCGTTTTTTTTGGCGCAAACCTAAGAGAGCACGATTTGAATTATCAAATGATCACCACGGACGACGCGTTAGCCACGCTGTGCGAAGCCGTCCGTGAATTTCCGGCGATAGCCCTGGATACCGAATTTGTTCGCACACGTACCTATTATCCGCAGTTGGGGCTGATCCAGCTGTTTGATGGCAAACACGTTGCTCTGATTGATCCGCTAGGGATCACCGACTGGTCGCCCCTGCGCGATATTCTGCGTGATACCGCCATCACCAAATTCCTGCATGCGGGAAGTGAAGACCTGGAAGTGTTTCTCAACGCTTTTGGCGAACTTCCGCAGCCGTTAATTGACACACAAATCCTGGCCGCATTTTGCGGTCGTCCACTGTCGTGGGGCTTCGCCTCGATGGTGGAAGAGTTTACGGGTGTGGCGCTCGACAAAAGCGAATCGCGTACCGACTGGCTGGCCAGACCGCTGACCGAGCGTCAGTGCGAATACGCGGCGGCTGACGTCTGGTATCTGTTACCGATCACCACAAAACTGATGGCTGAAACCGAAGCCAGCGGCTGGCTGCCAGCTGCGCTGGACGAATGCCGCTTAATGCAGCAGCGTCGCCAGGAGATTCTGGCGCCAGAAGACGCCTGGCGTGACATCACCAACGCGTGGCAACTGCGCACCCGTCAGCTAGCCTGCCTGCAATTGCTTGCCGACTGGCGACTGCGTAAAGCACGCGAGCGCGATCTGGCGGTAAACTTCGTGGTGCGTGAAGAGCACCTGTGGGCAGTGGCGCGTTATATGCCGGGCAGCCTGGGGGAACTGGATAGCCTGGGTCTTTCCGGGAGCGAAATTCGTTTCCACGGTAAAACGCTGATCGCCCTGGTAGAAAAGGCCCAGGCTTTACCGGAAGAGTCGCTACCGCAGCCGCTGCTGAATTTGATGGATATGCCAGGGTATCGCAAGGCGTTCAAAGCCATCAAAGCGCTGGTTGCCGAGGTGAGTGCGGAACATAATCTCAGCGTCGAACTGCTTGCTTCGCGTCGCCAGATCAACCAGTTGCTCAACTGGCACTGGAAATTAAAGCCGCAGCAATCCCTGCCAGAGCTGGTTTCCGGCTGGCGTGGCGAATTGATGTCCGATCGCCTCAACGCGCTGCTGCAGGAATACCCGCAGTAAGTCACCAGGCTCGCCGGGTCGCGCGTTTGCTGACCCGGCCTGCGCAACGCTACAGATCGAGCACCAGGCGCTTACCTTTGGCGCGCGAGCAGCAGATGAGCATGCTTTGCTGGCTGGCTTTTTCGTCGTCGCTGAAATACTGATCGCGGTGATCCGCTTCCCCTTCGAGAATCGTCATTTCGCAGGTGCCGCAAACACCTTCCCGGCACAGGCACTCAACCCGAGCGGCTTTGTTATTTTCGATAACCTGCAAAATGGTCATATCTTCCGGGACCACAAACTCGCGCCCGGAACGCGCCAGCACCAGGGTGAAGGCGTCGCCGCCTTTCTCTTCCACGGCAAATTGTTCGAAATGTAGGGTATTGCTGTCCAGTCCAAGGCGGGAAGCCGCTTCTCTGACAGCATCGTTGAGCACCGCAGGGCCACAGGTGTAGATATGCGTGCCGGGTTCAACATCTGCCAGCAGACGGGCTAAATCGAGGCGGGTGCCTGCGTTCGACAGGTGCAGATGAATGCGATCGGCGCTGGGGTGTTGCATGAGTTCGTCATGAAACGCGCAGGTCTCCTGGCTGGGAGAGCAATAGTGCAGTTGCCATTGCGTCTGAGATTGTTCCAGCTCCGGGAGTTGCGATAAAAACGGTGTGATGCCGATGCCTCCGGCAATCAACAGATGTTTTTGTGCCTGAGGGGCGAGGGCGAAGAGATTGTTTGGTGTGGAGATCGTGAGCGTGTCGCCGGGCTTCACGTTTTGATGCAGGTATCGTGAGCCGCCTTTGGACTCTTCCTCCAGGCGTACGGCGATTTTATAGGCGCGCGTATCGCGTGGTGAACTCATCAGCGAGTACGCATTGCTGTACAGGGTCTCGCCATCGCGCATCTGCACGATAATATGGCTGCCACCCTGAAACGCAGGTAACGGCTGGCCTGAGGTCGCCGTTAAAGTGAAGCATTTTACCTGCGCGGTAATCGTCTCAATCCGGCTGACCCGGACTTCTTGCATTTGATAATCAGACATTGCGGCCTCCCTAAAAAATCTGTCCGACGCGCCTCAGCGACGCGCCGGAACCTGTCGTAACAGCCCCGGGTTATTCCTGAAAAACCTGGGCGACCAGATTATGAAAATGGGCAATGCCATGCTCGGAGATGCCACTGCCGCTGGTGTCTGCCATAATGCGTCCCTGGCCGCGATACCCGCGCGATTTCAGCCCTTTTTGTACGCTTTCAACCAGACGTAAATCTTCAGGACGAAAGACGTTGCGATACCATTCGATCAGTTGTTTCTGCTCTTCGGTCAGCTCTTCGTTGGTGAAGTAGATGTCATAGTTTTGCAGCGTGGTTTCCGCATCTACCGGGAATTCGTAGATAACGGTCATCATGCCTTTGATTGGCGTCACGTTGAGCATGGTGCACGGCCACAGCCAGAAACCGTGGAAGGCGGCATCAACCCCTTCTTCGAACTTAAATGACTGCTCTGAAGGTTTGGCGAAACCGTATTGCAGCGTCCAGTTGCCGTGCATGGTATGCCAGTAACGGTCAACCTGGACCGAGTCGGAAAAACCTGGATGGGCCGGACCGCAGTGGTAGCACTCCAGATAGTTATCGACAATATTCTTCCAGTTGGCTGGGGTACGGGTCGTAAAGCGCGCAGCAAGTTTCAGGTCATGCACGTCTGGGCAGGCTTCGATAACTTTGTCTGCAAGACCTGGGAGTTGTTCTTCCACGTTGCCCGCGTTCGGATCCATGTTTATAAACACGAATCCGGCATATTCTTCCAGGCGCACCGGTGTAAGGTGCGCTTTTTCGCTGTCGAAGTTGGCGACGTTTTCGCAGTTACGCGCATGCGCCAGATTGCCGTCAAGTTTGAACGCCCATGCGTGGTAAGGGCAGGTAATCACATTTTTCGCTTTCCCCTCGCCGCTCAACAACTGATGACCGCGATGCGGGCAGACGTTGTAGAAGGCCCGCAGCACGTTATCGCGACCACGTACCAGCACGATATTCTCGCCAATCACTTCTCGGGTAACATAATCATTGGGTTTCGCCAGTTCGCTACTGTGGGCGACGCAAATCCAGCTTTTAGCGAACACCTTTTCTTGTTCGTGTTCGAAAGCCTGATGGTCGGTATAAAACCGGGCCGGGATAGTCCAGGCATCCTGCGGGTTGGCACAGAAATTTTGCGGCAGAATAAACTCAGGGCTCAGATTGCTCATTGGAATACCTTTAATTTGTGAGTAAGAGGATTTTTGTACTGGCGCTTAATTGTCGCCTTTGAGTAGTGTCCCGGCCGGTGGCGCGACCGGGACGTCAACTGGCGCTTCGGGAAGATGGCTTTCAATTTGATGCGCAGGAACGTGGGCATAGTCCTGCCGTACCCAGCGCAGAAAACCGCCAACCTTCACCAACAGGATGGCGAGGAATGGAAGAGCGGTCAGAACCACCGTGGTCTTCATGGTTTCCAGGGACGCGCCGGTGAACAAAATTGATAATGGGATCAGGGTGATGACCACGCACCAGAACAGACGAAGACTGCGCTGCGGATCTTCCCCTTCCTGCAGGTTGCGTGTGCTGGTGGCCGCCATGGTGTAGGCCACAGCATCCATGTGTGAGGCGAGGAATATAATCATGATCGCCAGATACGCCACCAGAAACAGTTTCCCGGCAGGCAACGACATCAACACTTGCTGTACGGCCGTCTCACCACCCAGCGTCGCCATAACCTGCGGTACGTCGATCACACCGTTCACAAACTGGTGAATGGAGTAGCTTTCCATCACGCCAAAGAAGAACCAGCAGCCAACAGTGCTACCGAGGATTAATGCCCAGATAACCTCTTTGATTTTGCGACCACGAGATACGCGAGTGACAAACATTGCCACGCCCGGCGTGTAGGAGATCCACCACAGCCAGTAGAACACCGTCCAGTTACGGGTGAACTCACCGTTGCCAAGCGGGTCGGTGAAGAGGCTCATTTGCAAAAAGTTTTGTGTCGTCAGGCCGATGGCGTTAATGATGTTATTGGTGATGAATTCGGTCGGGCCGACGATCAGCACCAGCAGCGGCAGTAAAAATGCCCCCCAGCCGACCATTTTGCTCAGACGTTGCAAACCGTTATTGATACCAATCCAGGAGCTCAGGCAGAAAATGCCGCCAGAGAACAGGATCACAAACGCTTGCACCGTGAAGTTATCCGGTAACCCCGTCAGGGCAGACAAACCGCGGGTAAAGGTGGCTGCGGTGACGACCAGAGAGATAGTTAACGCGCCAACTGTCGCGATCAGGAACATCAGGTCAACCAGGCGACCCCAGACGCCCTGCGGATGCACGCCGGTAATGGCGGCGATAATCCCGGACAGGCTCAGTCCTTTGTTTTTACGCACATGAAAGTGGTAGGCCATGGTTAATGAGGCCAATGTGTAGGTCGCCCATGCGCTGATCCCCCAATGGAAAAAGGAATAGGGCAGGCTGTATTCCAGCGCTTTTTGCGAGTGCGGCGCGATATTCAGCCCCGGGGTCTGGTAATAATAGGCCCACTCAGCAACGCCCCAGTAGAGCGTGGAGGAGCCTAATCCGGCGCATATAAACATAAACAGCCAAGAGAGCGTGCTGTATTCCGCTTTACCTTCTCCCAGACGGATGTTGCCGTATTTGCTGGTAGCCAGCCAGACGACCAGACCCATAGCCATCAGAACGAGGATCTGCACGGCGGAACCCAGCATCCGGGTAACGCCGTTAAAAAGGGTATTTGCGACTTGTGCAGACTGCTGAGGGAAGAGACTAAGTGTGGCGGCGATGAAAAGAATAGCCACCAGGCTGATGGCTATCAGCGGCATGTCTTTTTTCTTGACGTTGCTCAACATGGGATCTCCTGGGCACAGTTGCCCGCGTATGGCATTAGCCTGTCGTTGTTATCATGCTGTAGGGGTAGAATGAGTTACTTTTTATTTAACAATTTTATTATTTGTTCTTTACATGAATTAAACAATTGCCCGATGCGTGAAGCAATAAAACACGGAACGGAAATAATAAAAGGTGAATTAGCGCAGGTTATTGGCTCCACAAAACGCATAAAAAAGCCGCGTCAGTGACGCGGCTCATATTTCGTGGTTTGACCTCTAACGTAGTGCCTGACAGATGGCTTCTCCCACCTGTTGCGTGGTGGCGCTGCCTTTCATATCCGGCGTTTTCGGGCCACTGGCAATAACGTGCTCAATTGCCGCCAGAATACCGTCGTGGGCAGCCTTATAGTTGGCATCACCCTTGCCAAGGAAGTCCAGCATCATGGCGCCAGCCCAGATAGTGGCAATCGGGTTGGCGATGTTTTTTCCGTAAATATCGGGGGCCGAACCATGCACCGGCTCGAACAGGGATGGGAAGGTGCGTTCCGGGTTTAAGTTGGCAGAAGGCGCGATGCCAATCGTCCCGGTACAGGCCGGACCCAGATCGGAGAGGATGTCGCCGAACAGGTTGGAGGCAACCACAACGTCAAAGCGCTCCGGCTGCATCACAAAGCGGGCGCACAGTATATCGATATGCTGTTTATCCCAACGGATCTCAGGATAGTTAGCCGCCATTGCTTCAACACGCTCGTCCCAGTAAGGCATGCTGATGGCCAGACCATTGGATTTGGTCGCCGAGGTCAGGGTTTTGCGCGGGCGGTTTTGCGCCAGCTCGAAAGCGTAACGCAATATACGATCCACGCCGCGACGGGTGAAGACCGACTCCTGGATAACCACCTCGTGTTCCGTCCCTTCACTCACGCGTCCGCCGAGAGAAGAGTATTCTCCCTCGGTGTTCTCGCGTACGACGTAGAAATCAATGTCGCCTGGCTGCTTGCCCGCCAGTGGGCAAGGGACTCCCGGGAACAGGCGTACCGGACGCAGGTTGACGTACTGGTCGAATTCGCGGCGAAACTTAAGCAGCGAGCCCCATAAAGAGATGTGGTCCGGTACGGTGTCCGGCCAGCCAACGGCGCCAAAATAGATAGCATCAAAGGATTGCAACTGCTCATGCCAGTCATCCGGCATCATTTTACCGTGATGGGTGTAGTACTCGCAGCTCGCCCATTCCATTTGCTCAAAGCTGAGCGACAACCCCCAACGCTCGGCGGCTGCCTGTAACACATGAATGCCTTCAGGCAGCACTTCTTTACCAATGCCATCTCCGGGGATAGCGGCAATACGACAGGTTTTCTTCATAGCAGCTCTCACTTGTACGCCATCAAAATTGACTTTCCCCTTATCCTATAATTGACTGATTAAGAGTTAATCCCCCTAACTGGTGAAACATAAAACACAGATCATGAATAATCTGCCGCTGCTAAATGATTTACGCGTCTTTATGCTGGTTGCCCGTCGGGCAGGATTTGCCGCCGTTGCCGAGGAACTGGGTGTATCACCGGCTTTTATCAGTAAGCGAGTAGCCCTGCTGGAGCAGACACTGAACGTGGTGCTGCTGCACCGGACAACGCGGCGTGTAACCATCACGGAAGAGGGGGAGCGGATCTACGAATGGGCGCAGCGGATCCTGCAGGATGTCGATCAGATGATGGACGAATTGTCTGATGCCAGGCAGATCCCGCAGGGGATGCTACGCATTATTAGTAGCTTTGGTTTTGGCCGCCGGGTGGTGGCTCCGGCGCTGTCTGCGCTGGCAAAAGCGTACCCGCAGTTAGAACTGAGGTTCGATGTTGAAGACCGCCTGGTGGATATGGTGAATGAGGGCGTCGATCTTGATATTCGTATCGGGGATGATATCGCGCCGAACCTGATTGCCCGCAAGCTGGCGACTAACTACCGTATTCTGTGCGCCTCGCCGGAATTTGTGGCGCAGCACGGGACGCCGAAGCAACTCAACGATCTCTCCACTTTTCCTTGTCTGGTTATCAAAGAGCGCGACCATCCGTTTGGCATCTGGCAAATGCGTAATAAAGAGGGCGCTCACTCAATTAAAGTTACGGGGCCTCTGTCGTCTAATCATGGCGAAGTGGTACATCAGTGGTGTCTTGATGGGCAGGGAATTGCCCTGCGTTCGTGGTGGGACGTTTGCGACAACATTGCTGGTGGACATCTGGTACACGTATTACCCGAGTATTATCAACCAGCAAATATATGGGCGGTTTATGTTTCTCGGCTGGCGACGTCGGCAAAAATCCGTATTACGGTTGAGTATTTGCGCCGCTATTTTGCCGAAAACTATCCAAAGTTTACTTTGGAATAAATCCGCAACAGCTTGGCAAGAAACTGAAAATAAAAAAGGCAGAATAATCTGCCTTTTTTGCAACTATAACTCACTGAGCAAAGCCGTTATTTAGACTCTTCAGCTTCAGGTAATGTCACGTTAAGTTCGAGGATAGATATATCGCCGTCTTTTTGTTCAAGCTGTACGGTGACCATTTCGGGATCAATTTGTACATACTTGCAGATAACCTCGAGAATATCTTTCCTCAGTTGCGGTAAATAATGTGGCTCGGCGTCACTACGACGACGTTCCGCAACAATAATCTGCAGGCGCTCTTTAGCGATGTTCGCTGTGCTCTTTTTCCGCGAGAGAAAAAAATCCAGTAATGCCATAACTTATCCTCCGAACAGGCGTTTGAGGAAACCTTTCTTCTCTTCTTCAATGAAGCGGAAAGGACGTTCTTCTCCCAACAGACGGTCTACGGTATCAGCATAGGCTTTACCGGCATCAGCATTGATGTCGAGAATAACCGGCTCACCCTGGTTAGACGCGCGCAGGACTGACTGATCTTCAGGAATCACGCCAACCAGCTTGATTCGCAGAATTTCCAGTACGTCTTCCATGCTCAGCATGTCACCTTTATTTACGCGGCCAGGGTTGTAGCGCGTCAGCAACAAATGCTCTTTAATCGGATCCTCACCGTTTTCCGCACGACGAGATTTCGACGCCAGAATACCCAGAATACGGTCAGAGTCACGTACAGAGGAGACTTCCGGGTTAGTGGTGATAATCGCTTCATCGGCAAAATACAGGGCCATCAGCGCGCCGGTTTCAATACCCGCTGGGGAGTCGCAGACGATGAAATCGAATTCCATCGTTTTCAGGTCGTCCAGAACTTTCGCGACGCCTTCACGCGTCAGCGCGTCTTTATCGCGAGTCTGTGAGGCCGGAAGAATAAAGAGATTTTCGGTACGCTTATCTTTGATTAACGCCTGATTTAACGACGCATCGCCCTGAATAACGTTGACGAAGTCGTAAACGACGCGGCGTTCACAACCCATAATCAGATCGAGGTTACGCAGGCCGATATCAAAATCAATAACGACAGTTTTCTTTCCCTTCTGGGCCAAACCTGTAGCGATGGCCGCGCTGGAGGTGGTTTTGCCAACGCCCCCTTTACCCGAAGTAACAACAATAATGCGTGCCATAGAAATTCCTTGTTAAAAAGGGATCAATTCAACGGTTGAACTGTCAAAGCGTTCTCTGCTAATTGCAGACGGGCCGCTTTGCCATAAAATTCTGCTGGGATTTTATCACTCAGCCAATAAACACCTGCGATAGACACCAGTTCTGCCGTCAGATGGGTACAAAAAATTTGCGCTTCACGATCGCCGCTTGCACCTGCCAGCGCACGGCCTCTCATCATTCCATAAACATGAATATTGCCATCAGCGATAAGCTCTGCGCCCGCACTGACGTGGCTTGTAACAATCAGATCACATTGTGGAGCATAAATGCGCTGACCGGAACGAACCGGCACATTTATTAATCGTGTTTTTGTGATGGGAGTAACGTTTTGCGGCGGAGCGACGGGAGCCGGGACCTCAACAGGCGCAGGACGAATAGCTTTTTCTTTACCTTCAGTCAGTAAAGGAAGACCCATTTCGTCGATTTCTGCCTTTAGTCTGGCGTCTTTGCATCCGCTAACGCCAATAATGCGCAATCCGGTAGACGCGACCACTTTCTGCAGCGCTGACCAGTTTACCGGGCTTTCAAGACCACTCACGTTAACCACCACGGGAGCATGTTTTAAAAAAGCCGGTGCCTGCGCGATTTTGTCTTCCAACGCCTGACGAATAACCTCGGGTTCTGCTTCATGTAAATGAACCACTGATAAGGTGAAGCTACTGCCTTTAAGCTCGATTGGCGTGTTTGACATCCTGGCCTTACTCAATTTGCTATTTATCATCCCCAGCGCGGGGTGATATTCCGAAGACTATAAGGCATGTTATAGTCAGTATTATATTGAGGCAAGCCAACATTCCGTGAATTCAGAGTAAAAGATATGTTTTGTGTGATCTACCGAAGCAGCAAACGTGACCAGACCTATTTATATGTCGAAAAAAAAGACGATTTCTCGCGCGTTCCTGAAGAACTGATGAGAGGATTTGGTCAGCCGACGCTGGCAATGATGTTACCGCTTGATGGGCGAAAAAAATTAGTTAATGCCGATCTTGAAAAAGTAAAACAGGCCCTGACCGAGCAGGGCTATTATTTACAAATACCCCCGCCGCCAGAAGATTTACTTAAACAGCATCTGGCAGCGGCAAAACAAAATACACCAGACGCTAAACGTTAAACTGCATCCGGCAGCAGCACGTTCCATCGATGCAGTACCTGAAATCTATGACTACGTTAGGGGAAAGTAATGTATCAACATCACAACTGGCATGGTGCTCTGCTGGATTATCCGGTGAGTAAGGTGGTTTGCGTAGGGAGTAACTATGCCAACCATATTAAAGAGATGGGCGGAACCACCCCGGAAGAACCGGTTCTGTTTATTAAACCGGAAACCGCGCTGTGCGATTTGCGCCAGCCGCTGGTGATCCCATCTGATATGGGGTCTGTCCACCATGAAGTTGAGCTGGCTGTGCTGATTGGCGCGACCCTGCGGCAAGCGACAGAAGATCATGTGCGCAAAGCCATCGCCGGTTATGGTGTCGCGCTGGATCTGACCCTGCGCGATATTCAGGGCAAAATGAAGAAGGCGGGGCAGCCATGGGAAAAAGCGAAGGGTTTTGAT
The DNA here is from genome assembly GCF_013783065.1 of Citrobacter sp. RHBSTW-00986. Taxonomy (NCBI): domain Bacteria; kingdom Pseudomonadati; phylum Pseudomonadota; class Gammaproteobacteria; order Enterobacterales; family Enterobacteriaceae; genus Citrobacter; species Citrobacter sp. RHBSTW-00986. The sequence goes on from NZ_CP056200.1 coordinate 2,157,117, forward strand.
AACTCTTGCCCGCTGTCTGGATTTATTCCGGTGGCGGAGTTTAACGGCGATCCGCAGGATACGATGCTTGGATTAACGGTCAACGGTGAAACTCGCCAGCACGGCTCCACGGCGGACATGATCCATCACATCGTTCCCTTGATTGCTTATATGAGTCGTTTCTTTACCCTCAAAGCGGGCGATGTGGTGCTAACGGGAACGCCAGCAGGCGTGGGACCTTTAAGCAGCGGCGACGAACTGGCCATCAGTTTTCACGGTCAAACGCTAACAACCCGCGTGCTGTAATCTCTGCTTGCCGCCTTTTCGGGCGGCAAAACTTGCATCAGCGTGCCAGACTGGTTATAAGGTGCAGCTTTATTGCAATAGCGGAAACCCTGATGAGCGACATACCTTTCTGGCAAAGTAAAACCCTTGATGAAATGACCGATGCCGAGTGGGAGTCATTATGTGACGGGTGCGGTCAATGCTGCCTGCATAAGCTGATGGATGAAGACACTGACGAAATCTACTTTACCAACGTCGCCTGTCGTCAGCTCAACATTAAAACCTGCCAGTGTCGTAATTACGAACGTCGATTCGAGTACGAGCCTGACTGCATCAAACTGACGCGTGATAATCTGCCGACTTTTGAATGGTTGCCGATGACCTGCGCCTATCGTCTGCTCGCAGAAGGAAAAGGGCTGCCGGAGTGGCACCCGTTGCTGACAGGATCAAAAGCGGCGATGCACGGTGAGCGTATCTCAGTTCGTCATATTGCGGTGAAAGAATCGGAAGTGCGTGACTGGCAGGATCATATCCTGAACAAACCTTCATGGGCGGACTGAGCCGCCCATCGATTAGCAGGCGTTAAGGGTTAAGACTTTTTCGCCTGATACATCTCATCGGAGTGGTTGTCATCTTCCACCCAGAAGTTAATGTTGAATTGCGCATCGTCGCTTAATTCAACGCGATGCCAGTACTGCGGTGGGCTGGTTGCGAACTGACCGGCATTAATCACCACTTTCACTTCAGGTTCTTTTGCGTCTTCATTGGCAAAGCCATAATACGTTACCGTACCTTCCATTACGCAGAGCTGTCCAAACACGCCTGCTGCGGTGTTATGGTGAGAAAGAAGTGCTGCCGGGACGTTGTCTTTGGTAAAGAAGGGAGTAGAGCGTTTTACTTTCCAGTTTGCCGGGATGCGTAAATGGGACATCAGACATCTCCTTGGTGTGGCATCTATAAGATGTATTTAATATACATCTTATAGATGCCAGCAGGCAATGAATTTAAGGCAAAAAAAACGCTCCCGAAGGAGCGTCTCTGTTAGCGACCGAAGAGGTCACGTTTTTTCGGTTTAAACGGCTGTGCTATGACTACCAGCACGGCGACCACCAGGTAAGCGGCGAAGATCCCCAACAGCCACTGTGGCATTTCCAGGGTTAAAAAAGACCACTGGCGTTCAGCACAGTCACCGGATGCTAAAAACACCTGCGGCAGCCATTTGTCCAGCGGCAGCCAACTCGGGAAGCGTGCGGCAAAATCACAGGTCATAAACGGTGATGGGTGCAACTGAATCATGGTGTGCTCATACGCTAACTGCAGTCCACGCCAGGCACTGTAAATCCAGATAATCATCGCCACATAGCGCAGCGGCGTTTTTGGTGCGATAGCCCCCACCAGCCCCGCGCCCATCACACCAAATAATGCGCTACGTTCGTAAATACACAACACGCAAGGTTTTAGCAGCATGACGTGCTGGAACCACAGCGCGACAAGCTCCAGCGCAAAGGCGGTTAACGCCAACAATAACCATGCACCACGACCTCGGGAGCACTGGTTTAAAAATCGCAACATAATAATTTCCCTGCAACATGCGTAGAGAGCGCAGTTTAAACCAATTCAATTTATGCGCCACTAGCAGGAATTGAAAATTTGAGTAATCGGATAATTATCATGCAAAAAGTCAAACCGGGCAGTGATTTGCCCGGTAAATTGTTATGAAAGTGTAGCTAACCAGCCCGCCTGGGTCATCCACTCAGTCACCGGAACAAGCGTGAACTCGACGCAAAGCAGACCAACCAGCGTCAGGACGAGAGTATAAGGCAGAGCCATCCACACCATGCGGCCATAAGAGAGTCGAATCAATGGTGCCAGCGCGGAGGTCAGCAGGAACAGGAATGCCGCCTGGCCATTTGGCGTAGCAACGGAAGGCAGGTTAGTCCCGGTATTGATCGCCACCGCTAACAGCTCAAATTGGTTAAGGCTGATGGTCCCATGTTCCAACGCGGCTTTGGCTTCGTTAATGTAAATGGTGCCGACAAACACGTTATCAGAGATAGAAGACAGCAGGCCGTTAAAGAGATAGAACAGCGTCAGTTGAGCATGTTCAGAGGACTGCAAAACAAACTGAATAATCGGTGAAAAGAGCTGTTGATCGATAATCACCGCAACGATAGAGAAGAATACGGTCAGCAGGGCGGTGAAAGGCAGCGACTCGGTAAACGCTTTACCAATCGCGTGTTCGTCAGTAACGCCGGTCAACGACGTGGCCAGGATAATGACGGACAGACCAATTAATCCGACTTCCGCCAGATGCAGGGCTAGGGCAACCACCAGCCAGATACCGATAATCGCCTGGACAATCAGTTTGATTTTTTCCTGACGAGTACGCTGCTGACGGCTTTGATCGTCAAACTGTTGCAGGACATCGCGGACGGTCTCCGGCAGCGTTTCGCCATAGCCAAACCAGCGCAATTTCTCAACCAGCATGCAGGTTAACAGGCCGCAAATCAGCACCGGGACGGTGACCGGCGACATGCGCAGGAAAAAGTCACCAAAATGCCAGCCAGCCGCTTTGGCGATAATCAGGTTTTGCGGTTCGCCGACCATAGTCATTACGCCGCCTAACGCTGTACCGACACCCGCATGCATCATCAGGCTGCGTAGAAAACCACGGAACTGCTCCAGTACGACCTTATTGTGCTGATCGATATGGCTGTCATCGAGCATATTGTTGTCTTCCGTGCGGGAAGAGGCGAAGCGATGGTAGATACCATAAAAACCAACCGCTACGCTGATTACCACGGCAACGACGGTCAGCGCATCCAGGAATGCAGAAAGGAAGGCGGCGGCAACGCAAAATGCCAGCGACAGCAGCATCTTGGAGCGAATCGTAAGCAGTAGGCGGGTGAAAATAAACAGCAGCAACTGCTTCATAAAGTAGATGCCAGCCACCATAAACATCAGCAGCAACAGCACCTCAAGGTTAGCGGCAACCTCTTCACGCACATGTGTGGCGCTGGTCATGCCGATGATGACCGCCTCGATGGCTAGCAGCCCGCCTGGTAGCAGCGGGTAACATTTTAACGCCATCGCCAGCGTAAAAATGAACTCGGCTACCAACAGCCAGCCCGCAATAAAGGGATTGATGAAAAATATTACCGGGTTAACGACTAAGAATACGAGTAGTGCAAGTTTGTACCAGTCAGGTGATTGACCTAAAAAATTGCGCCACATAGCGCGGCCCCATGATAGCTCCATGGTGATTTCCCTACCTTTAAAAATGAAATCATGTTTTTATGTTTGACCGCAAAGCTTAGCGGGAGGAGGGAGTACAGGCAAGCTATTCACGCGACGGACAAGGCTGGCTGTGCTTCAGCGTAATCTGGAAAATGAAGCCTTGATCCACTTTTTCTTCATTGCGTCAGCTATCAGCCATGTAGCCCGTCTGGTATGATAACTGTAACTATGTTTTGCTGTGTAATGGAATTATCACTATGGTCATTAAGGCGCAAAGCCCGGCTGGGTTCGCGGAAGAGTACATCATTGAAAGTATCTGGAATAACCGCTTCCCACCTGGCACTATTTTGCCTGCTGAACGTGAACTCTCTGAACTGATTGGAGTGACACGTACCACGTTACGCGAGGTATTACAGCGTCTGGCGCGGGACGGCTGGTTGACCATTCAACACGGCAAGCCGACGAAGGTGAATAACTTCTGGGAAACCTCCGGGCTAAATATCCTTGAAACGCTGGCGCGTCTCGATCACGAGAGCGTGCCGCAGCTTATTGATAATCTGCTGTCCGTGCGTACCAACATCTCGACGATCTTTGTTCGTACCGCGTTTCGCCAGCATCCTGATAAAGCGCAGGAGGTTCTGGCAACGGCAAATCAGGTGGCCGACCATGCTGATGCGTTCGCCGATCTGGACTATAACATTTTCCGCGGTCTGGCATTTGCCTCTGGCAATCCGATTTACGGTTTGATCCTCAATGGAATGAAGGGATTATATACCCGCATTGGCCGCCATTATTTCGCCAATCCGGAAGCCCGCGCGCTGGCGCTGAGCTTTTACCGTAAGCTGTCAGAACTTTGTGATCAGGGTGCTCATGAGCAGGTATATGAAACGGTGCGTCGCTATGGTCACGACAGCGGCGAGATTTGGCATCGTATGCAGAAAAACCTGCCGGGCGATTTAGCTATTCAGGGGCGCTAATCGCACCTTATCCGGCCTACGAAATGCATTGTAGGCCGGATAAGACGTTTTCGCGTCGCCATCCGGCAATAAGATTTACAGACCGTTCATCCTCGGCGGGCAACGCTCCAGCAGTTCCACACTGCCGTCTTCATTCTGCTGCTCCAGCATCACGTCAAAACCCCAGAGCCGGTGCACATGCTTGAGCACCTCTTTGCGTCCTTTATCCAGCGGAGCGCGGTTATGCGGAATATAGCGCAAGGTGAGCGAGCGGTCGCCGCGCAGATCGACATTCCAGATTTGAATATTCGGCTCAAGGTTGCTCAGGTTATATTGCGACGACAGCCTGTTGCGGATCTCACGATATCCTTCCTCGTTGTGAATCGCGGAAATCTCCAGATAATTATGACGATCGTCATCCAGCACGGTGAACAGACGGAAATCACGCATAACCTTCGGTGACAGAAACTGGCTGATGAAGCTCTCATCTTTGAAATCGCGCATCGCGAAATGCAGGGTTTCCAGCCAGTCAGAACCCGCTATATCCGGGAACCAGTATTTGTCCTCTTCGGTAGGCGACTGACAAATTCGTTTAATATCCTGGAACATGGCAAAACCTAGGGCATAGGGGTTTATGCCGCTATACCACGGGCTGTTGTACGGCGGCTGGAACACCACATTGGTATGGCTATGTAAAAACTCCAGCATAAACCGTTCGGTGACTTTACCTTCGTCATAAAGGTGATTAAGGATGGTGTAATGCCAGAAAGTGGCCCACCCTTCGTTCATCACCTGGGTCTGTTTCTGCGGATAAAAATACTGGCTGACCTTGCGCACAATGCGCAGCACTTCGCGTTGCCAGGATTCCAGCAGCGGGGCGTTCTTCTCCATGAAATACAGCAGATTCTCCTGCGGTTCAGAAGGATAACGTCGGGCTTCCGCAACGGTTTTCTCTTCCTCTTTCTTCGGCAGCGTACGCCACAACATATTTACCTGGCTTTGCAGATACTCTTCACGGCTTTTCTGTCGGGCTTTCTCTTCCTGTAGGGAGATTTTTTGCGGGCGTTTGTAACGATCCACGCCGTAGTTCATCAGCGCGTGACAGGAGTCGAGGAGCTTTTCGACTTCATCCACGCCGTAACGCTCTTCACACTGGGTAATATAGTTTCGCGCGAAGATCAGGTAATCAACGATGGAGCTGGCATCCGTCCAGCTACGGAACAAATAGTTGTTTTTAAAGAAGGAGTTATGTCCGTAGCAGGCATGCGCCATCACCAACGCCTGCATGGTGATGGTGTTCTCCTCCATCAAATACGCGATACACGGATTGGAGTTGATAACAATCTCATAGGCCAGCCCCTGCTGACCATGCTTATACAAACGCTCGGTTTCAATAAATTTTTTACCAAACGACCAGTGAGGATAGTTGATTGGCATCCCGACGCTGGAGTAAGCGTCCATCATTTGTTCGGAGGTGATCACCTCGATTTGGTGCGGGTAGGTATCCAGTCTGTAGAGTTTCGCCACGCGGTCTATTTCCGCCAGATAGATATCCAGCAGATCAAACGTCCAGTCGGGTCCATCGCTTAACCGTGTGCTGTCCTTGTTCATGGAATCAATCGTAGCCATTCGCGCACCCTCATTGTTGGCGGCACTCTCTGTCTGGAGTACCTCATTTCAAGCATAGATCATGGTGTTAAAAAACGTGCTGCGGCTGAATTTTTTTCTTTGCGATTTCTTGTTAGCGAGGCGTCGAAAAACGGTATGGCCGCAAAATTTTATGCTGGATAAAAATAACGCACAGCAGGAGATACCAAAGCAGGGAGTTCCCCGCCATCACCGCCATATGTGAGATAAGTCACCATAAAAAAGCCATATGTTGAATAATATTTTCAACTGAGTTATCAAGATGTAATTAGATGATTGTTCTTTTACTGTTAACGGAGTGGCTATGCGAGTTGTCATACTGGGAAGTGGTGTCGTTGGCGTGACCAGCGCCTGGTACTTAAGTCAGGCTGGACACGATGTCACCGTCATTGATCGTGAGCCCGGTCCGGCACTGGAAACCAGTGCGGCGAACGCGGGGCAAATCTCTCCAGGTTATGCAGCACCCTGGGCGGCGCCAGGCGTACCGCTTAAAGCAATTAAATGGATGTTTCAGCGCCATGCGCCGCTGGCCGTTCGCCTTGACGGGACGCAGTTCCAGTTGAAATGGATGTGGCAGATGTTACGTAACTGCGACACGAGTCATTACATGGAAAACAAGGGCCGGATGGTGCGACTGGCGGAATACAGCCGTGATTGCCTGAAAGCGCTACGCGCCTCTACCGGTATCGAGTACGAAGGACGCCAGGGCGGAACGTTGCAACTGTTCCGTACCGCTCAACAGTATGAGAACGCGACCCGCGACATCGCCGTCCTCGAAGACGCCGGCGTGCCGTATCAGCTCCTGGAAGCAAGCCGCCTGGCGGAAGTTGAACCGGCGCTGGCGGAAGTGGCACACAAGCTGACCGGCGGTCTGCGTTTACCGAATGACGAAACGGGTGACTGTAGATTCAATCTGTCAATGCAACACCCCTTTCAATTATCTCTTTCGGTGTTTTGAACTTCAGTGTCTTTCTCGGTCTGTTGTTTAGCTGAGCAGCAACCAGATCTAGTTCATGTTGAGTATATTGGGCAAGACATGTCTTTTTAGGAAAGTACTGCCGAATTAGCCCATTTGTGTTCTCATTTGTTCCCCGCTGCCAAGGACTCTGAGGATCGCAGAAGTAAACTTTAACGCCGGTGCTGACAGTAAATTCTAGATGTCTGGCCAGTTCCATTCCTCTGTCCCATGTCAGTGATTTTCTGAGTTCTGACGGTAAACTCAGGAATTTGTCGGTAAGAGCCTGATTTACTGAGACAGAATCTTTGCCCCTGAGTCTAAGGATGATCGTATAACGTGATTTTCGGTCTACAAGTGTGGCTATATGAGAGTTTTTTGTACCTGAGACTAAATCGCCCTCCCAATGCCCCAGAGAGCGTCTGTTATCGATATTTCGGGAACGTTCGTGAATTGGTGTTCCGTTCACTATGTTAATCGTACCTCTTTCGCCTTTGCGGGTATGACGCCTGCCATGGCGAAGGCTATGCGACCGTCGCAGATGCTGTATATTCAGGTGGTGTAGCGCTTCACGGCTACGAAAGTACAGCGTTTTATAAATTGTCTCAGGTGATATTCGCAGCGTTTTTTGACGTGGTTTTGTTCGCCTTAACCATCCTGATATTTGCTCTGGAGACCATTTCATCTCCAGCTTTTCCAGAACAAGCTTTCGCAATGGCAAATTTTGATCCAGTAAGCACGGTTTTGGCCTTTTCGCCATTCTGTTGGCTCGGTTATTAGCATCAACAGCTTTGTAATAGCGTCTGCCCCGATTACGCTGAACTTCACGTGAGATCGTCGAAGGACTGCGATTCAGCGCAGTAGCTATCGCACGAATGCTCATTTTGGCTGACAAACCAGCTCGTATCTCCTCGCGCTCAGACAGTGTCAGGTGAGCTACAGCCCGCTTACGCTCATGGGGTTTTATGCCGCCAGTATCCCTTAACATAGTGAAGATCGTTCCGGGTTTTGAACCCAGGATATTCGCTATTTCACTGAAGCCTGTTCCGTTCTTCCATAGTTCAAAAACAGAGGCTTTTTCCTCTGCTGTAAATGTTCGTCTCATTCAAAAAACCTCCGCAACCCCATGTTTTCACATAACTGTTGCGTTGACCAATTGAATCTACAACTGCCAGCTGTTTACCCAGCGTCTGGCGCTGATGGCGGAGCAGGCGGGTGTGAAATTTCGCTTTAATACTCCGGTCGATAAGCTGCTGAGCGATGGTGAGCAGATTTATGGCGTTCAGTGTGGCGAGGAGATAGCCAAAGCCGATGCCTATGTGATGGCGTTCGGCTCGTACTCTACGGCGATGCTGAAGGGGATCGTTGATATTCCGGTCTATCCGCTCAAAGGCTATTCATTGACCATTCCGGTGGCGCAAGATGACGGCGCGCCGGTTTCAACGATCCTTGATGAAACCTACAAAATCGCCATTACCCGCTTTGATAACCGTATTCGCGTTGGCGGCATGGCGGAGATTGTCGGCTTCAATACGGAATTGCTGCAACCCCGTCGTGAGACGCTGGAGATGGTCGTCCGCGATCTCTTCCCACGCGGTGGGCATGTGGAGCAGGCAACCTTCTGGACCGGGCTGCGTCCGATGACGCCGGACGGTACGCCAGTGATCGGGCGAACGCGCTTTAAGAATCTACTGCTTAATACCGGCCACGGCACGCTGGGCTGGACCATGGCCTGCGGTTCGGGTCAGTTGCTGAGCGACATTCTGTCTGGCCGCACACCAGCCATTCCTTACGACGATCTGAGCGTGGCGCGTTACAGCCCGGGGTTTACCCCATCTCGTCCACGGCATTTACATGGCGCACATAACTGATAAGGACGTGAGATGACTCGCCCGATACTGGCCAGCATTGACCTGCAGGCGTTGAAACAAAACCTGACCATTACCCGCCAGGCCGCGCCGGACGCCCGCGTCTGGTCGGTGGTGAAAGCCAATGCCTACGGACACGGCATTGAACGTGTCTGGAATGCGCTGGGCACAACCGACGGTTTTGCCATGCTCAATCTTGAAGAAGCGATAACCCTGCGTGAGCGCGGGTGGAAAGGCCCGATACTCATGCTGGAGGGATTTTTCCACGCCGAAGACCTGGTGGTGTATGACAAATATCGTTTGACCACCTGTGTACACAGTAACTGGCAATTAAAAGCGCTGCAGAATGCGCGCCTCAACGCGCCGCTGGATGTTTACCTGAAGGTGAACAGCGGCATGAACCGACTGGGTTTCTTACCGGAAAGAGTATCAACGGTCTGGCAACAGCTGCGGGCAATGCCCAACGTCGGTGAAATGACGCTGATGTCCCACTTTGCAGATGCGGAGCACCCGGAAGGTATCCAGGAGGCCATGGCGCGTATTGCACAGGCGACAGAAGGGCTGGAGTGCAGACGGTCGCTGTCCAATTCGGCCGCCACGCTGTGGCACCCTGAAGCACATTATGATTGGGTGCGCCCGGGCATTATTTTGTATGGCGCATCACCTTCGGGACAGTGGCGGGACATCGCCAATACCGGCCTGAAACCGGTCATGACCCTGAGCAGCGAGATAATCGGCATACAGACGCTGAAAGCTGGAGATCGGGTGGGCTACGGGGGACGCTATACCGCCAGCGGCGAGCAGCGTATTGGCATTGTGGCGACCGGGTATGCAGACGGTTATCCGCGCCATGCGCCAAGCGGAACGCCGGTGCTGGTGGACGGCGTACGCACGACAACGGTAGGGACGGTCTCAATGGATATGCTGGCGGTAGATCTGACACCGTGTCCGCAGGCGGGGATCGGGACGCCGGTAGAGCTGTGGGGCAAAGAGATTAAAATTGACGATGTGGCCAGCGCAGCGGGTACGGTGGGCTACGAGTTGATGTGTTCTCTGGCGCTGCGCGTGCCGGTTGTGACGGTGTAACGTATCTGAAGCCGGATGTCGACGCTTATGTGTTTCATCCGGCTACACCGTTTATGCGACGCAGAGCGCAAACCGGGCAAAGCGCTGCCGCCGCCCGGCAAAAAGCATCAACGCGCCTCATCCTCATCTTCAGCAACGCGAACACCGACCTTCAGCACCGCATTATCTTCTTTCTCAGCAACCGTCCAGATCATGCCAGCAAATTCAACCTGGTCACCGACGACCGGCGCGGCGCCAAGCAGATGCTGGACAATTTCACCCAGCGTTTGCTGTTTATCACGATACTCTGTGCCATCTTCCAGGCCATATATCAGTGCCACATCGGCATATTTTGCGCTGGCCTCGAGAATAAAATCACCGAAGAAGCGCTGGTCTAACGACACCGGCGGCGACTGGCTAAACAGCTTGCCGAGAGCCGGGAGATCGCGCTCGCGGCCAATGACGCACAAAACGTCGCCTTCACGCAGCCGCGTACTGCCGGATGGGTGAAACAGCACGTTGTCACGAAACAGGGCGGCAATTCGCGTCTCTTCCGGCATATGCAGGTCGCGCAATGCGGCTCCTACACACCACTTATCCGCGCTGAGCTGATAAACGAACTGTTCCCAGGGGTTTTCCGGATGAATATCCAGACCAATGCGCGAAACGGGCCAGCCGACGGGAGGAACCACCACTTTGGCTTTTTTGGCGGCCCAGGAAAGCGACGTTCCCTGAAACAGCAGCGAGATCAGAACCACGAAGAACGCGACGTTAAAGAACAGGCGCGCATTCTCCAGACCCGCCATCATTGGGAATACGGCGAGGATGATGGGGACTGCACCGCGCAGGCCCACCCAACTGATGAAAATGCGCTCGCGCAGATTGAAGCCACGAAACGGCAGCAGTCCGGCGAAGACCGACAGCGGACGGGCAATGAATATCATCCATGCAGACAAAATCAGCGCAGGGATCGCGATAGGCAGCAGGTCGGACGGCGTAACCAGCAGTCCCAGCACCAGGAACATGGCGATTTGCGCCAGCCATGCCAGACCGTCGAAGTTTTGCAGAATGCCAAATCGGTTGCGGATGGGGCGATTACCCAGCAGGAAACCACACAGATAGACCGCCAGAATACCGCTGCCTTCCAGTGCAGTGGTCAGGGCAAAAATCAGGATCCCACCGCTTAAGGCCAGTAGCGGATAAAGCCCGGCAGGCAGTGAAATGCGGTTAATCATTTGCTGAAGCAGGTAGCCACCACCGAGCCCCAGAATGATCCCTAAGCCGAATTGCTGGATAATATGCACTGCAAACATCCAGCTTAAACCGGTCTCGTGATTTTGAATCATGGCGATAAGCGTGATGGTCAAAAACACCGCCATCGGGTCATTACTTCCGGATTCAATTTCCAGCGTTGAGCCAACACGCTCGTTAAGCCCCTTGCCGCCGAGCAGGGAAAAAACCGCCGCGGCATCGGTTGAACCGACAATCGCGCCAATCAGGAGTCCTTCGATAAGATCCAGATGAAACAGCCACGCGGCCATCATGCCGGTGAGTCCGGAGGTTATCAGCACCCCGACGGTCGCCAGCGACAGCGCCGGGCCTAACGCGACACGAAATGAGCTGGCCTGGGTGCGCATCCCGCCGTCGAGCAGGATAACCGCCAGCGCCAGGTTACTCACCATATAGGCGAAAGGGTAGTTATCGAAAGGAATACCGCCCACGCCGTCGACTCCCGCTAACATACCGATAGCGAGAAATATCACCAGAATAGGGATACCAAGACGTGATGAGAATGAACTGAGTAAGATACTGCAGGTGACGAGTACGGAACCCAAAATAAAAAGGCTAATTATTGCTGCGGCATCCAACGTTCGGTTACTCCTGAATTACGCTGTTTCGTATTTATAAACCCTAACATAATAACGACAGAAACAGCGTTTTACTTAGCCCTGTTAACCGCTTTTTTTACGATTTAAGTACCGGATGCCCACTTAAGGTGAGCTGAGCGCCGTTTTTATCATTTTTCAGTACCGCTTTGGCCCCCAACGGCAAGGTGACGGTGCGTTGTTCATGACCAAAATCGAGGCCGTCGATCACCGGAACCGATAACCTGGCGCGTAGAAAATCACAAACTGAGTCAAGACTGTAACCCGCGTCGTAATCATTAGGTGCGCTGCCGCTAAAACTGCCGAGGATAATGGCGTTTTGTCGGGCCAGTATTCCTGCGTGATACAGTTGCAGCAGCATGCGTTCAATGCGAAAAGGATGCTCGTTAATGTCTTCCAGCACCAAAATGCCGTTTTCGATAGCGGGCATCCACGGCGTGCCCATCAGAGAAATGAGCATCGCCAGATTTCCGCCCCATAGCGTACCTTCGGTCGCACATGCCGGACCGTTACCTTGCCACTCGAGGGTAAATTGGGCATTGCGAACAGCCTGCCAGAAATGGTGCTCGGTAAATGCGTTCATCTCCTCGGCGCCAAAGTTAGCCGCCAGCATCGGGCCGCTGAAGCTAATCACATTCCCCTGCGCCAGCAGACCACACTGGATCGCGGTAAAATCGCTGTGTCCGCACAGCAGCAGCGGGTTGTGTTGCTGACGGTTCGCCAGCGCCTGCCAGTCAATATCTGCCAGTAAACGGCTCGCGCCATAGCCGCCGCGTACTGCCATCACAATGGTATCGGGCGTGTTCAGATTTACGAGCGCGTTCACATCAGCAAGCCGTTCTGCTTCTGTACCCGCAAAACGCTGGCAACGGCGCGCAATGACCGCTGAATTGTCGACCTGATGACCGGCCTCAGTAAGACGCGCCAGCCCGCGTAAGGCAGCCTGCTGGTTGATACAGTAGCCCGACGGGGCAATTAAGTGAAACCGGGACATGGCATTTCCTTGCTACAACTAAAACCAAATGTATATCATGCCGCGTAGGTATGTCGTTGTCACCTCAGCGACAGGTTCCGGCTATAAGGATAGATGACGTGAAATTGAGATGGTTTGCTTTTTTGGTTGTATTACTTGCGGGCTGTAGTTCAAAACAGGATTACAAAAATCCGCCGTGGAATGCTGAAGTTCCGGTTAAACGCGCAATGCAATGGATGCCGATCAGCGAAAAAGCCGGTGCGGCCTGGGGTGTCAGTCCACAATTGATTACCGCGATCATCGCCATTGAATCAGGTGGAAACCCGAATGCGGTCAGTAAGTCTAATGCGATTGGCCTGATGCAGTTAAAAGCCTCGACGTCAGGGCGTGATGTTTATCGTCGCATGGGGTGGAGTGGCGAGCCGTCAACCAGCGAGCTGAAAAATCCTGAGCGCAATATCTCGATGGGGGCCGCATACCTGAGCATTCTTGAGACCGGGCCGCTGGCCGGGATCGAAGATCCGCAGGTGATGCAATATGCGCTGGTGGTATCGTACGCCAACGGTGCGGGCGCGCTGCTGCGAACGTTCTCCTCCGACAGGAAAAAAGCCATTAATAAGATAAACGATCTCAGCCCGGATGAATTTATTGAACATGTTGCGGATAATCATCCGGCGCCGCAGGCTCCGCGCTATATCTGGAAGCTTCAACAAGCGCTGGATGTGATGTAATTCAGGTGATGCTAATCGCGCACCTTATTCGACTTTTCCCGGGCCTCGCGCTCGAGGGAAAAAATAATCCGCTGTAGGTTACGCTCCACCGCCGGGCCGACGTTGAGAAAACGAAAGCTCAGGCGGGGAGTGGTAATTGTTTCGTTTTTCCCGTCGATAACTTTGCGTTCGCTAATGGAAATTAGCTGGGCGTCCACCTGATACACTCCCCATTGCTCCATGTTCAGTTCAACCTGTGAAAAGCGCATGCCTTCTACCAGTCCCTCTGGTTTTGCTGTTTCTAACAGCCCGCCCATACCGCCAAGAGACAAATCGAATAAGCGAAAACACAGCGTGCTGTTATCCGGCATTTTTACCGTGCAGCGATAGGGGGGATGCAGTGGAGCACCGATACGGAAATATTCCCGACGCTGGACGAACCACAGAGATGGCGGCAATGATGAGATAAATGCGGGTAACCGCTGGTATTCGCCTTTTTTCAGCTGTGGCAGGGTGAACTCCACTTTGGCTCCCTGTGTTTCGGCGATAATCGTTATCTGACTGGCCCGCTGCACGGCCTGGTTTTCATATTCCTGACTACCAAAATCCATGATCAGTTCGTCCGGGCTGACCGCCAGTATTTTGCTGATGAACTGGCCACCTGACCAGGAGATACGCAGCGGAACCTGCTGCGAATTTAAGTCCCGGAGTACGCCTAACACCGCTAACGGATTTTGCTTCAGGAACTGCTCATTGTAGTTACTCACACCTAATGACTCCTGGATGCCTGGTTTATCGTTGGATTATCGGCATCAATCAACGGAACTTAATACAAATGGATGAAATTTTTTACCAAACCCAATGAATTAAGTCTGAGGGAAAAAGCACGTAGCGATGGCTTGCCTATACTTAACGTGCTGGCGCAAGAATGTCTTGCGCGTGCGTTCACTGGAAAGAGGGCCTGGAAATGGGAATTATTACCTGGATTATTTTTGGTCTGATTGCGGGGGTTATCGCCAAACTGATTATGCCGGGGCGCGATGGCGGTGGATTTATCCTGACCTGCATTCTCGGTATTATCGGTGCGGTGGTCGGTGGATGGCTGGCTACGATGTTCGGTATCGGCGGCGATATCAGCGGGTTTAATCTCCACAGCTTCCTGGTGGCCGTGGTCGGCGCGATTGTTGTGCTGGGTGTCTTTCGGCTTGTACGACGAGATTAATCGAACGGCCCCTGACGGGGTAATGCTTGTCAGGTAACGATGAATGGCCGTAGCGACAACGGAGAGTGGCACATTCGGAGGTAACGAATCTGTTGCCTCCGGCGTATTGCTACGTTCACCTCAGTGGCATCACTTCTCTGAGGCAATACGATCTGTGAACGTGTTAAGGGTACTATCGCCGTACCCTTAACAATCCCGGCTCCCGGCGGGAAAATTGCCGCTCCGCGGTCCCCTCCGTTTATTCCTCCAGGCTACCGGGCCGGGCGCGAGGTAGCGTCCCTGCAAAACGCGCCCTGAACCCGCATCCCTGCGGGTTCTCCCTGCCTTACGGAAACACGTCGGCAATTTTCAGCCGGACCAGCCCACACCTGACCACCTGCGTTTTTTATCTGAACAGCAAAACAGAGTTAACTGGAAGTCAGTGCACCGTGCACGTTCACGGGTATCAGCGCTTCAGAAAAGTGATACTACTGAGGTGAACGGAACCCTGAGCCGAAATCACATGTTCTCCATAATGCTTAACTGACTTGTATATTCGAATTGGGGCCGTTTTTCTGCATTGTTAAGTCAGAACTGATACTCAATGCCCGCCCAGTAATTACGCCCCTCTTCAATAAATCCTTCACTGTAAACGTACTGCGTATCGAACAGGTTATTGACCGAAGCGTTAACGCTAAACCCGTGACCAATGGCGTAATCAGCGCGCAAATGGGTAATGGCGAAACCAGCGGCTTTCTGCGAGCCGTCGGTATTGCTATAGCTTGACGAACGGGCCTCTTCGGACAGCGTAATGCTGAGTGGCTCCCACGGTTTCAGCGTCATCCAGGCTGTCAGGGTTTGCGTCGGCAGATCTGTAATCTTACCGATATCGCTGCGTTTGGCGTCCGCATGAATAAGGCCGTAGCTCAGCCCGACGTCCAGCATATCAAAAACTTTACCTTTAACGCCTGCATCCAGGCCGGTGTAATCCACCCGACCACTGTTCTGATGCTGGATGGTATCGGCATCAATATTGTGCGAAAGAATCGCGTCGCTGATGCGGTTGTAATACACGCTGGCTTCGAATCCCCAGTTCTGGCTAAGTGAACCATTCCATGTCAGGTCCACGCTGCGGGCGCGCTCCGGTTTAAGCTGTGGATTGACCAGGGCCACCTGGTTATAGGCCGGTTTCGAGGTCGTGTAGCGTTCTTTTAACGTTGGGAAACGCGTTCTGTCAGAGTAAGACAGCGCTAATGTGTCTGAATTTTCAAAGTGGTATTTGGTCATCACCTGCCAGTTAAAGGCCGACTGATTGTTGTCATCGTAGTGCGTGACGCTGCCGTTTTTCTCGTGCTTCATACCTTCCAGACTGTCTCGCCAGTCATAGCTTATTCCCGCCACCACATCGACATTATCCGCCGCAGCCCACTGGTATTCACTGGCTACGGACCAGGTGCGGTCTTCGTAGCGGTCGTAAGCCGCATTCGGTGCGCCTTTCTCGCGGTGAACATCGTCCTTCCAGTTCACGGCGAAAGAGAGCAGATCGTTTTCTCGCATATCCGCAGCGAGCTGCAGACCAGCCCCATCGCTATAGTCCGAATAATGGCTGTAGCTGCCTTTCTTATTTTTCAGATCGGCCAGCGAGTTGTACATCATTAACGTATTTTCAAAGGTGTCGCGATACAGACGGCTTTTCAGGGTAAAACGGTCGCCCAGATGCGTGGTTCCCTGATAGTAATAGCTCTCTTTATCGTATTGTGGCCATTGCCAGTAGCGTGATTTCTGGCTGCTGGTTCCGGCGTACGGTGGATTATCTTTTTCACCGTCCTGATTTATATAGGTCAGCACATATTCATCATCTCCACGAGGGGTAAAGCCCAGCTTCACGATGCCACGCTTGTCATCAGCGGAAGAGTTGATCATCTTGCCGTGACTGCCCGCAACCGGGTTGTCCACGCCATGCGGTAACCCAAGAAAATCCTGCTTCAGCTGACTGCCGCTGAGCTGGATATAGCCGAGATCGTTACTGGCGCCAAATGAAGCGTGCATATCGTGGGCGTTGTCTTTGCTGCGACTCCAGCCCTGGCGATAGCCAATGCTGCCTTCAAGCGGTTTGGTCGGTTTTTTTGTAGTGATATTGATGGCACCGCCCATCTGGTTTGGCCCCTGCAACAGAGACGAGTAGCCTTTGGAGACTTCAACCGAAGCGATATCGGATGTCAGAAAACGGCCTAAATCGAGGTTGCCGTCATAGGGGATGTACACCGGCACGCCGTCGAAAAAGACGGGAACCTGACGGCTGTCAAATCCGCGCACTTTTACCTGTTGCTCGTTGCGGTTGCCTGACTTTTGCAGCACGACGCCGGGGACGACGCTCAGCGCCTGCGCCACGTTCTGTTTATCCAGCTGTTGTATCGTTTCCTGGCCGAGAACCGTGGTGGTTGCCGCGGAGACCGGACTAGACCAGACGGTCATGGTTTCGCTTTCCTGCCCAGCAAAAGCACTGTGCGCGAAAGCAAACGACAGGGCTGTGTAAAGACAACTTTTGTTGAAATTCATTATTTTTAGTCCATTTTTTGATGTTATAGGCCACGTGCGTCCGGGCTCAGGCTCACTTTGATATCCGCAGGTGGAGCGTAGTAAGGCGCGGAAGTGATAAAGAGTCTGATACCGCAGTCGAGATAACCCGCCAGCGAGGCGAGGGTAATGCCGCCGGTCAGCGCCAGCGTGCAATGGGAGGCCAGCGCAGGGGCCTGACGGGCAATTTCTGCCGCCTGCTCGGGGGTAAATTTGTCGAGTTGTAGGACATCAGGGGCGGCGCGTAGGGCGGCCAATGCCTCATCTGGCGTATCCGCTTCGACCACGATCTTTTTTTCTGGCGCATGGCTGCGTAAGCGCGCAATCGCGCCTGTCCAGTCGTTTGGGTTGGTAAGAAAACGGCGGTGATTAGCAAACAGCAGTACCGTTTCGGCGCATCCTCCCCGATGGATAATGCCCCCGGCGGCAAGTATTGCCTGAGTCGCCAGTAAACGCGTACCGGGAATGGCTTTGCGGGTGCAGGCAATCTGCCCATCGGGATAGCGTTGATGCAGCATGCTCAGCATCTCGACGAGATAGCCCGACACGCCGCAGCTCCACTCCAGTACATTTTGTACCGCTTTCCAGCCCTGGTGCAGCGCCGCCGCTGGTCCGTGTGCGCGAATCAGTCGCTGTCCGGCGTTCGCCCGTTCGCCATCGGACAAAATATCGGTGACGGTTAATCCCAATGAAGTCAGCATTTGTCTGGCAACAGCGGTACCGCTAACGCATCCGCCCTGGCGATGGCTAAACTCGATGACGCCTGGTTGGGCGCCGATACCCAGCGCGCGGGTGGTCAGATCGCCGCCCTGAATATCTTCCAGCAGCAGCGCGTCAATTTGCGCCTGCGAAAAGTAGATCATCGCAGCGCCTCCCGCGGGATGCTATCCCACCAGATAAGCGCCCAGTCACGGCTGGCGGGGGCAATAGCGCGTGGATCCTGTTGATACCAGTTTTCCAGACGTTCGACCTCGTCTGCGCTCAGTTCACCCATACTCCAGCGCACGTTTTCCAGAAAACGCGTCCAGGTGCTGTTGTCCTGCTGACAGTTGGGACCGCGGATAAAATCAACATGCGCGTGGATCCCCATCTGATACAGAACATTAAGCGCATAGATATAGTTGGGCAGTTCAATCACTTCGCGGCCCAGTGCGCGCTGAATGGTGGGAGAAACGAAAGATGAACTGACGAGGTGGGTGGTATAAACCCGCAGCCGGGCCTGATTATTCAGCTTGCTCATTGCCTGGCGCATATCGGCAACCAGCGTGGAGCGCGAGGCGACGGCGATATCGCACTGGGGTAAATCATCCCAGTGCTCTTCCCAGGCTCGTTGCACCCATTGTACGTGACGGGCGTTCATTTGTGCGGCGCGGCGGGCAGCTACGCTCAGCATTCCCTTGCTGTAATCTACGCCGTAAATTATTGGCATTTTTTTAGCCAGCGCCAGCGAGACTGTACCGGGGCCGCAACCCATATCAAACAGCGACTCTGCACCTTGCAGGTCGATTTTCCCCAGCAGTTGCAACAGATAGCTGTCGGTTAATGAGGCGCAATTCTCCGCCATTTTTTCCGCACGTTTGTCCCAGTGCTCCGGCTTTTTCTCGGTTCTGTTCGCCAGCTGTAATTGCTTACGGTAAAGATCGGCAAAATCAATGTCGTCAATGAGCATGAATATTCCTTAATTGAGTGAACCATAAAGATGGTGGGTAATTTGTGACGGTGTAACGCGATACAGCGCGGCCAGGCGGTCGGCGGCGAGCTGATGTTCAGGCAGACCCTGCGACACCTCGCCGTTTGGTTCAACCCGTACCACGCTGTCGGCGATTGCCCGGGCGTGCAACGGGTGATGGGTCGACATCAGCAGGGCCATACCGGAATTTTTCAGCGTCACCAGCGTGTCGAGCAGACGGATTTGATGCCCAAAATCAAGGCTGGATGCGGGTTCATCCAGCAATAAAAGACGCGGACGTTGCGCCAGCGCGCGAGCGATCAACACCAGTTGCCGTTCGCCGCCGCTCAGGGTGTTCCAGCGTCGAAGTGCCAGGTGAGAAATCTCCAGCATCGCCAGTTGCTGATGCGCAATTTCACGCTCTTTAGCGCCGGGAACCGCAAATGCCGCCAGTTGCGGGGCCAGTCCCATCATCACCATGTCCAGGGCGGTGAAGGCAAACGCGCCGTCGTGCGCCTGAGGAACCCAGGCGATGGCTGCGGCGCGTTCCCGATCGCTGAGATGATTCACTGCGACGCCATCAAGCAGAATGTCACCGCGAAGCGGCGGAAGAACGCCGAGAATGGTGCGCATCAGGGTGGTTTTACCGCTGCCGTTAGCACCAATCAGACAACAGACAGAACCGGGCGAAACCTGAAAGGAGATATCGCGTAACACGGGTTGTTTACTGTGGTATCCCAGCGACGCGTGGCGCACGAGTAATAGCGTCATGGGCGGTTTCCTCGCAGCAAAAGCAGCAAAAAGAACGGTGCGCCAATAAATGCAGTCAGGATCCCCAGCGGGATTTCCGTGCGGCTCAGCGTGCGGGCGAGGGTGTCGGTGAGCAGGAGTAAAATGGCGCCGATCCCCATGGACACCGGCAGTAACTGCTGGTGGTTATTCCCGCTGAGGAGTCTGCCGATGTGCGGCACCACCAGTCCAATCCAGCCGATAATGCCGGCAATGGCGACGGTACAGGCGGTGACTAACGTTGCGCAGACGATCAGTCCCAGCCGCAGTCGGGAGACGTTGATCCCAAGCGATCGGGCTTCATCATCCGACAGAGTGAGCAGGTTCATGCGCCAGCGCAGCAGCAATAACGGGACCAGTCCAGCAAGGATCAGCGGTGCTGAGAACCAAAGATCGTGCAGAGTAATTGTCGATAAACCGCCGAGCAGCCAGAAGGTGATCGACGGAAGTTGGGTATACGGGTCGGCCAGCGTTTTGATGAGTGAAATTCCTGCTCCGCAGACCGTACCCAGCGCAATCCCGACCAGCACCAGTGTTAACACCGGATCGTGACGCTTGACTCGCCGGGTAATCAGCCAGACACCGGCGACCACTAACAAACCGCCAGTGAACGCATACAGCTGAATAAACAGGATTGGTAGCCCCAGCAGGATTGCCGTACAGGCGCCCAAACCGGCACCGGCCGCCACGCCGAGGATATCCGGCGAAACCAGTGGGTTACGGAACATTCCCTGATAGGTGGTTCCTGCGCCAGCCAGCGCTGCGCCGAGTAACAATGCAGCCAGAATGCGCGGCAGTCGGATTTGCCAGAAGACGATTTTGTCCTGCATCGGGACGCCATCCCTGCCCGCAATAAGATCCACGACCTGTTGTGCATCGAGGCGATAAGCACCAGACACCGCGGCGATGCTCGCGCAAAGCACCACCGTCGTAATCATCAGAAAACCGAGGGTAGATGTTTTCATCAGACGCTCACCAGTTGTTGATACTGTGCGTCGCTTAACGTG
This sequence comes from Citrobacter sp. RHBSTW-00986, assembly GCF_013783065.1. Lineage (NCBI taxonomy): Bacteria > Pseudomonadati > Pseudomonadota > Gammaproteobacteria > Enterobacterales > Enterobacteriaceae > Citrobacter > Citrobacter sp. RHBSTW-00986. The sequence continues at coordinate 2,177,921 of NZ_CP056200.1, forward strand.
GTGTGCCAGAACAGTTCACTGTAGCGCTGCATATCGGTTTTAAAGCCCGCTTCAACCTGTGGATCAAGCCAGGCATGCAGACGGCGTAACCCCAGCAAACGATTGATGCCGGGAGGCGCGTCCAGCCAGCCAAACGGCAGGCCGCTGAGAAACAGAATGCGCCGATCGGCAACCGCTTTGACTCCTTGCCAGACGGGATCTTCTCGCAGGTACTGTGCCGTAATCGCATCCTGTACCAGAATAATATCGGGCTGCCAGCTCAACAGGTTTTCCATTGAAACCTGCGCCAGCCCGTGCCGCCCAGGAATTTGCGCCACATTGTGTAATCCCAGTAGTTCTGCCGCTTCGGTATGCAATGAACCTTGTAATCCTGTTTCAAGTCCGCGGGCGCCGCGCGCGGCATAAAAACGCAGCTTTGCTGCGGGAGAGTGTGAAAACGCGAGGGCTTCATCAATAAAACGCTGGGCCAGTTTGGCCTGAGTCCTGGCCCGTGTTGCAACTCCCAGCGCTTCACCTGCCGCGAGTAGCTGTTGCGGGCTGAGCCGCAGTTCGCCATTAATCAGCAGCCAGGGAATTTGCGTTTGCGCGTTGACTTGTCTGGCCTGAGAAAGCCAGGTTTCATCGGCATTGCCGCAGTCAATCACCAGGTCGGGTTTAAGCGCCAGTAGCGCTTCAAGCGAGAGTGTGCTGGCGCGTCCCGCCAGCTTGCCCAGTTTCGGTAAAGCCCGAATGTCTTCGTGAAACGGGATGGCGGTCTGATGAGAAAAATCAAAGGATGAAAAACCAACCAGTTTTTCCGGCGCGACGGCCAGCAGCAGCATGTCGGCGGGTGCGCCTGCGCTGACCACGCGTTGGGTCGCCTCTGGCGCTGGGTGGCCTCCAACGGCAACGGTTAGCGGCGTTTGAGCCAAGGCGGGAAGATGGCGTAGCAGCAGTGCAGATGCCACAAGCTGGGCAAACATCCGTCTTGTCAGTGGCATAATTGTTATCCTGAAGGTGATAAAATCGCTATATATTTACATATACAGCGAATAAAAACATGTTCAGAATCAATTTCTCACGGATGAAAACCCGGAATACCCCATAAGGGCTAGATGGCGTAGAGACAACAGGAATGGCGAAATATAAGCCAGAAAAAATCCGCGACGCAGCGCGGATTCGGGGAGTAAAACGCTTCAGGTAACGGCATTAAGACGTCGGCTGAGCCTGTTTTTTAGGCTCGACTGGCGTGGTACTTGCCGGGGCCGGGCGCGATGCGGGCACGCTGTCACAGGGCTTTTCTTTGGCACAGATCAGGTCGAGCATTTTTAGCGTTACGCCGTTGGTCCAGCCAAAACCATCCTGCAACGGATATTCGCCGCCGCCTCCGCCAGTGCCTGTGCTGCTCACGTCATACTTTTCAACCAGCTTTTTCTCACGATCGTAGGTGTGCTGCACGTTGGTGAGGAATCGCCAGGTCACGTCCATGGCGACGTTATCCTGACCGTAATTCTGTAATCCCGATGCGGCGACCCACTGGAGCGGGGCCCAGCCGTTGGGAGCATCCCACTGCTGGCCATTTTTCACCGACGTGGTGGCCAGGCCGCCGGGTTGCAGCAAATGCGCCTGGGTTGCCGCGGCCACTTTACTGGCGCGATCTTTTGCTGCTGCATTGACATACAACGGGAACAAGGCGGCGGCCGTGAGTTGGTTACGTACTTTGTGGCTCTTCAGATCGTAATCGGCATACCAGCCTTCTTTGTCGTTCCACAGGTGCTTTTCGATCCCTTTTTGTCGGGCATTAGCGAAGCCTTCATATTGTGCAGCTTTGGCATTATCCCCGGCGGCCTTGCTGGCGAGGGCGATCATCTTTTCCATTTTGTACATCAACGCATTGAGATCGACCGGAACGATGCTGGTGGTGCGCAGGGTGCCTAGTTGATTGGGGTTATCCATCCAGCGGGAACTAAAGTCCCAACCCGATGCGGCGGCAGAACGCAGGTCGCGGTAGATTTCTGTGGCCGGTCGGTTCGGATTGCTTTTCGCTGTGGCGATATCCTCCACCCAGGACTCTGGCCGCGGCGTATCGCGGTCATCCCAGTAGCGATTCAAAATGGTGCCGTCATCCAGTTTAACCACGCGCTTATTCTGCTGACCGGGCTGGAGCGTTTCGACGCCTTCCATCCAGTAGGTGTATTCTTTGAGCATCTGCGGGAGATATTTTTTCAGCGCGTCATCCCCGTCATGCTGCGCCAGCAGTTCCACCATAAAGGCAAAGAATGGCGGTTGAGAACGGCTCAGATAGTAGGTGCGGTTGCCGTTAGGAATGTGTCCCCAGGAATCAATCTCGTAAGCGAAGTTTGCCACCATGTCGGAGACCTTATCCCAGTGATTGCTCTCGGCAAGCCCCAGCATGGTGAAATAGCTGTCCCAATAATATATTTCGCGAAAACGCCCGCCAGGCACGACATACGGCTCCGGGAGCGGCAGCAGAGAGTCCCATTTTTCAGCGTCGGTTGTCGAACGGGTGAGTACCGGCCACAGTCCGTCAATATGCTCGCGCAGCGATTGCCCGGCTGGGGGGACGTATTTCTCGCCAGCTTTCGGCAAGGTGAAATTCACTTCCACAAAATGACGTAAGTCGAATCCGGACTGGTTTTTCTGCATCCGGTAATCGGCAAGGATCATTAATGGATCGCTGTTAGGAACGGCATCAGCAAAGGTTTTCTGGTCAGGAAACAGTTTGGCCGTTTGTACATCGTTAAACAGAGGGCCAAGCAAAATATCAGGCGGCTGAGGCGTAGCGGTTGGTGCGTCCTCGGCGTTGACGGCAAAAGAGGAAAGGGCAAAAAAGGTGCTTGCGAGCGTCAGTTTTATTGCAACAGAGAGCAGGCCTGGATGGCGAGTTGCAGGCGTTATCATCGGTTAATCTCCTTAGGGTGTGCCGAAGCAGCGGCATTTACCATGAGAAAACCTTAGTTCAGGATCGACCGTTGCGCGTGATCGACGCCCCATTTTGCGAATAAACAGACATTTCCCGACGCGAATCGAAAAGATGCACACCCTTTGTCGGGAAAGGGCGTGCAACCGACATCAGCCCGCGCGGGTTATCCGCTGGGCCACGCTGTCAAGGGTCAGGGTATCACCCATCGTGATACTCTCGATGGCCTCGCCTTGCTGACACAACCAACATAACCCCATTGCACGGGCGATAATCGCCGGGTGGGACGCTTCGCTCCCGTCCCGCAGGCAAATGCCTTTGATGGTCTTCGGATCGAGTTGCAGCACCGTAGAAGGATAGATGACCTCCGCGACCAAAATAGTGGGGCGGATGAACGCGGGAATTTGTGCAGTCTCTCCCGTCAAATACTGCAGTGAACGAGACAACAAATCGTCAATATCGATGTATCGCGCCTGCAGGTAAGGATCGTCGAGCTGTAAATACTGCTGGCTGAGATCGCTCAGCACGTGATGCCAGGCCCAGGCCGCGCTGCACTGCGTTTCACGCATTAGATCACAGGCCATATCGAACAGATCCGGATCGTCCAACAGCGTGTGGTGACCGGAGAAAATAGCGGCGATATCTGCGGAATATCTCTCTTCTGCAAGCGCGGTTAGCTCGCTTAAGTCGCTCAGCGTGCTTTGGATAGCGACCCGTAACCGTTGCTGCTCAATCTGGAGTGAGGCTACAGGCTGTTGGCTTACCTGCGGTGAGAACGGTGTGTAACAGAATGCCGTCCCCGTGACCTGTGAGGGAACCTTCGTCACTACGGTATCAGCATGCGCGGGCTCGAGCGATTCACCAAAATTCTCAGCCGCCAGCTGTTTGAATGCGGCCAGCGCATCCTCTGCCTGTTCGCCCTTGGCAATCAGGCGCAGCGTGTCGTTACAGCGTACCTGCAGCAGGGCAATCTGATTCAGGCTATCAGGGACGACGCACTTGCCATTTTTCTCCAGCCACATATCGGCGTTAAAGCCAGACAGCGCGGAAACCAGCCGTGAAGCCGGACGCACATGAATGCCGTTTGGGTTTTTCACCACAATGGCCACTGAATGAGCATCTGCATCGGGCGCGAATTCGGCAGATGTCGGCTTTGCTGCAGATGGCGAAGGTAAACCCAGTTGCTCACATTTGGCGTCGAGGGCGTTCATGGCATCACAGATGACCCGCTCGATGTCAGCACCTGCGGCAGCGCTAACCGTTGCGGCGAGCGTGCCTTCGACCAGCGGCGCGGCGCACAAACGTACTTTGGCGGCAATGGCCGGATCGAGCAGTTCCAGCGCGGTTTCCGCACTCAGTAGCGCACTACCGATATCCATCATCACCAGCACGTGATCCGTATCGGCCACGGACTCAATGGCTTCCATCACCTTGATAGGATCGGTGCCAATCGGATTCTCAGGATCGTCAATGCCTGCGGCAATAGCGATTTTGCAACCATCACCCATTAACATCTGCCGGGCTAGCGCGCCGACGCCTTCGCCCAACTGGGCGCTGTGAGAAACAATAACCAGGTTTACCATCGCTTTATCCTTACTCTCTGGACGCCTGAGCCAGCATTTGCATCATAAACATTACGGACGTTGCGCCGGGATCCTGATGCCCAATGCTGCGCTCACCGAGATAGCTGGCGCGGCCTTTGCGGGCCTGCATGGTGATGGTGCTTTGCGCTGCTGCTTCCGCTTGTTGGCTTGCCGCTTCCAGCGCCGCCTGTACGCTCAGCTTTTGCTCGCAGGATTGACGTAAAGATTCCACTACCGGCAGCCAGACATCGCACATGGTTTTGTCGCCAGGTTCAGCTTTACCGCGGCTAATCACACCTTCTGCGCCATCACGAATCATTTGATACAACTCCTCAAGCGTCAGGCTTTGATGAGCCTGGGTCACCTGGGCGGCGCGGATAAAAAAGGTACCAAACAGTGGACCGCTGGCCCCCCCGACGCTTGAGAGCAGCACCATGCCGGTGTTTTTCAAAATAAAACCAATGTCTTTATCGGCGATGGATGGCAGCTTTTCGACGACTTTGCTAAAGCCGCGGTGCATGTTCAGACCGTGGTCGGCATCACCAATTTCCCGATCAAGACCGGTGAGAAAATCACTTTCGGTGGTGAAGATCTCACCGCAGCGATAGAGCCAGTTAACAATTTGTGTTCTGTTGAGGGACATCATGTATCTCCTTATTTACCCCAGTTGAGAGCAGGGGTGTGAACCGGTGCATCCCATAGGCTCAGCGTGTCGTCATCCACCTGTAACAGGGTGATTGAGAAGCCGGTCATATCCAGAGAGGTACAGTAAGAACCGATCAGGTTGCGCTCAATGACGATGCCGGCGTCCTGGCAACGGCTTTCGAGGCGGTTATACACGCCGAAGAGTTCTGACAGCGGCGTCGCACCGAGATTATTGACCAGCGCAATGACGCGATCGCCGCTTTGCAACGCGCGTTTGCTTTCTTTGCCTTCCTGCCACGCGCCCTGAACGTTGTCCCAGTGGCGGAGCGTACGGCTGTAGTTGCCGTTTTCCAGCAGGGTATCGAACATTTCATCAACGGTCTGATCGAGGGAAGTGAAGGTGCGGCGGTCAATGCCCGGTTCCCCGTGGATACCCACGCCAAACTCCATTTCGTTATCCTGCAACGTGAACGACGGTTGTCCGGCGGCCGGAACGGTACAGGCGCCAATGGCTATCCCAATGGAGTGGCCCTGGTTATTCAGTTTACGACCCAGCGCCGCACAAACTTCCAGTGAGTCACCGCGTTCGGCGGCAGCGCCGACCAGTTTTTCGATCAATACGGTATTCGCCACACCACGACGACCGGCGGTATACAGACTGTCTTTCACCGCCACGTCGTCATCCACTACCATGGTGGTGACTTTGACGCCGCTTTCATGCAACAGCTCGGTGGCGGTTTCGAAATTAAGAATATCGCCGGTGTAATTTTTGATGATCAGCAGTACGCCTTCGCCGCCATCAATTTGCATGGCGCATTCGAACATTTTATCCGGCGTGGGTGAGGTAAAAATTTCACCCGGGCAGGCACCAGAGAGCATGCCCTGACCAATATAGCCGCAGTGCATAGGCTCGTGTCCGCTGCCGCCGCCGGAAAGCAGCGCCACTTTGCCCATTACCGGCGCATCTGCGCGGGTGACATATACCGGATCCTGATGCAGTGCCAGGGAAGGATACGCTTTCGCCAGTCCGGCGAGTTGTTCAGTCAGTACGTCTTCAACACGGTTAATCAATTTTTTCATTATTTATGCTCCGCAGACAGTCCTGGATGGCTGCCAGATTCGGGCAGGCATCTGATGTAGGGTATCGGGTTATACAACGCCACGGCGACTGCTCGCTGCCGATAAGGTAATTTTGCACACGGGTTGGCAAAAGAAAATTGCTGCAATGGGCGTTTCAATACGAAACGTAGCAACATAATAATGTTCCGTATTGGAACGTTATGGTGCATAAAACAGCGAAAATGAGAGGTTGGGCCGTATTTGGCCGGGAAGCTGATTCACGGGTGTGTATGGAAAACAAACCACCTGCAGAGCAGGTGGTTTGTAGGCAAGGTCGATTTCGGCGTTAGCCCGGATAAATTCCGCGATCTTTACGTGCCAGTAGAATGCGTTCGCAGGCAACAATGTAGGCTGCCGTACGCAGTGAGCAGGATTTCTCTGCCGCTTTTTCCCACACGTGTACCATCGCATCGGTCATGATTTTGTCCATGCGATTGTTAATCTCTTCTTCGCTCCAGAAGAAGCTAGCCATGTCCTGAAACCATTCGAAATAGCTGACGGTTACGCCGCCGGCGTTACAAACAACGTCTGGGACAACCACGATACCGCGGCTTGCCAGAACGTCGTCGGCGTCCGGATAGGTTGGGCCGTTAGCGCCTTCGAGTACCAGTTTACAGGTCAGCGTTTCCGCGCGGTGACGGGTGATCTGGCCTTCGAGCGCGGCCGGGATCAGAATATCCATCTCCAGGCTCCAGAAGGCTTCGCTGGCAATGGTTTCAGCGCCCGGGAAACCGGCAATCTGTTTGTGCTCCAGTTGCCAGGCAGACAACGCGGCCATGTCGATACCCGTTGAGTTAAACAGCGTTGCGGTGTGATCCTGAATCGCGACCACGCGTGCTCCTGCTGCCGCGAACAGGCGGGCGGCTTCGCTGCCGACGTTACCAAAACCTTGCACTGCTACGCGAGCGCCTTCAACGTCTATGTTGGCACGACGCGCCACTTCCAGACCGCTGACGAAAACACCACGACCGGTGGCTTTATCACGGCCTAACGAGCCGCCGAGGTGAATAGGTTTACCGGTGACCACGCTGGTCACGGTGGTGCCGTGGTTCATGGAGTAGGTATCCATCATCCAGGCCATTACCTTTCCGTTAGTCCCCACATCCGGCGCAGGAATGTCTTTCTGCGGTCCGATGATAATGCCGATTTCGCTGGTATAACGGCGGGTTAAACGCTCCAGTTCACCTTCGGAAAGCGAGAACGGATCGACGCGCACGCCACCTTTCGCACCGCCGTACGGCAGGTTCAACGCTGCGCATTTGATGGTCATCCATGCGGACAGGGCCATCACTTCATTAAGATCAACATCAGGATGATAACGCACACCGCCTTTGCCCGGCCCGCGGGAGAGGTTATGTTGCACGCGATACCCTTCAAAATGACGGATAGTACCGTCATCCATCTGCACCGGGATATCGACAATCAGCGCGCGTTTTGGGTGGCGCAGGGTATCCACCCAATGGGAAAGTTCGCCCAGGTAAGGGGCCACACGCTCGATTTGTTGCAGGTAGGTATTCCAGGCAGATGTGCTGCTATCTGAAGCGTAAGATAACTTATCCATGATAAACCTTAGTTATAAAAGTAATATGTTCTTAATTTGGCCGTGGTATACAGTGAATCACACCATATGAACCTAAATTTAACATTTATTTCATGGAATGGCCTGTCCGGCTAACACGGTTTATCGGCATGAAGCGTGTGGGTTTTAGCTGAGAAGTGAATAGTTATTCTCTGGTCGTGCTGATATTTCGGTTATTTTGCTGGATGGGTAATTTAATATGCATGTTTTATAAAAATCGCAATTTGTCAGATTTATGACGCACCTCTAAAAGTAAATAATATGATAATAAAATGTATTTGCTTTATTGCGATTAAGCTGGGGTCAGTAGGTCACGGCGATGGTAACGGTATCAGCATAGTTGTCAGGCGTGTAGTTCGCGCTGGGAACGGTGGCGTAAACCGGGTAGGTGGTGGTGGTTCCCGTACCGTTGCCCGCGACAGTATTGAGCGATGAATTGCCCCAAACCGTTCCGGACGGCCCCGGCGTCGAGCTAAGCTCGTAGGGGACCTTGTCCGTATTTGACCCCGTGCCGGCCATCACGCCGCTGCCTGCCGTATTGCCGTTAGAGGGCTGAAGTCCGATGGTGTAAGGCGTGTTATTGGAACATGCTACGCCCACGGTATTTGAAGCCGTTAGGTTACGCCCGGTCGCCCCGGCGGGCGCAAAGCTAATATTGGTTGCAGAGGTGATATTGCACTGTTTGCTGACCGTCGCCGATACGGTGAAGGGAAGCCTGGCGGCAACGGTATCGCCACAGGTGGTCGGCGGGAAAAGCAATCCAGGATTGAGGGTGACAAGGGCTGTCGCCGCCGTATAGCTATCCTGATAGCTTCCGGGGACCGCTGAGGTTTGTGGCGTGACAATCTGCGCTGATACCGTGAGTGAGCCCGTCACTGGCGTCAGATTCAGCAGGTTAAGCTGTACCATTGGAAAAGTTGTTCCCGACTGATACTGACTCCCCCAGACTTTGGTGTGTCCGGCATCCTGGTAAAGCTGGTATGCCAGCGTTCTGGCAGGTGTTCCGTTTAATGACATATTTCGGGGTGTCACCTGGCCACTGACGGCTGAGGCGCCAATATTAAAACAGAGGTTGATCCCTGCCAGCGCGTCGCCAAGCTCTTTGGTGCAGGTGTAGTTGAACGTCATTGATGACGTTGCGCCTGTCGCAGACAGCGGATTGACTGAGCCCAAATTTATGGGTTGTACATTGCTCACCGAACAGGTTACGGCATGGCTAATCGCCGGACAAAAGAGTACGGCTGCGATGAGTAACAGATGCCTTAACCTCATGAGCGCACTCCTGTTAGTGTGGCCGGCAAACCAGTGGACCTATTTGCACAATCCCCTTTGCGGAAGCGGGATAGTCAAATTGCACGCGACAACTGCCGGTGTCTGTCTCAACGCGTAGCGCGTTGTGCTGTTCCAGCGTGTCGAACCAGGTCATCCCATCAAAACCAACGACAGACGATTGTCCTGTTTCGTTGATGGCGTATGCCATGCTGCCTTCGGGAATGGGTTTACCCTGATTGTCGACGAGGATGACCTGCGCAGCGCGTACCGGGGTAATGCCAAAGCTAACCAATGTACCGGAACGATCGGCAGGCGTTGCATTCGTCTCAACGCGTGCGATCCGCATATTGGCGGGGAGATCCATTGGGTCAATACTGATCAGGTTTTTTTGATAACTGTTCAGCGGCGTGACCAGCAATAGCCCCTGGTCGTCGCTGCGACCAATCAGGTTATTTTGTAATTTAATCGGGACGTCAGGAACGCCGTCAGTTGATACGACGGCAAAGCCATTGTTGATTTCACGTGCTGCAAACAGGCCGCCTCCCATGGTAACAAGCGATCCGGTGGCGCCTGCGTAGCCGTAATGGTTATCCGGTAAACGGCTGAATCCCGCGTACGCTTTACCATAACGACCCAGATATCCCACTTCTCCCTGACCGCTTTGCCGGGAAGCCTGCTGACTGGCGGCCAGATTCCAGCCCCAACCGCCGTCGGCAGGAGGCGTCAGGCTGGCGTTGAGCTGGTAGCCGGTCTCATCATTGGTGCGTTGTAGGGTGCTGCTGGCACTGAGATTGTTATCAGTGGTCATTGTCACCATCAGATAGAGACTGCGATCGCGGTTATCGTCGATGTTTTGGTTGAATCCGGCATTTAGTGAAATGTTGTCGGTGATCGATTTGAACCAGCTGGCGTTGGCGTAGCGCACCGCATTTTCGTGCGGATAACGAAACTGCAGGTAACTCAGGCTGACATTACCGGCAGCTTCCAGCGAATAGCCAATGACCGTATTGCTGTTAAGCGTCGGTGGCGGCTCGCCATAATGGGTGGCGACATCATGATAATCACCGGAAGTGGCCGTCGTACTGGTACTGAAATTAAACCGTTCGCCGGACCAACGGTAACCAAAACTGTACAGAAAACCGTTCTTTCCTGCGTCGGTACTTGCGGCAATTGAGGTCGAAAACGTGCCGCTGCGGGTGCCTGGGATCCAGTCGTTACTGAAGCCCGCGTTAATCAGTCCATCGCTGGTTTCAGCGTGAGTCCCGGCGGTGAACGTATTGCTAAACCCCCGACGCCATGTACCGCTCAGTACCGGTGCGCTGGCATAATCAAAAGAGGAGTAACCATAGTTTTCGCGTACCGTACCCAATTCTGCAGACCAGGCAGTTAATCCTTCCCGCAGGAGTTGCTGATCGTTGTAGAACGAGAAATTTTGTACGCTCGTTCTGCCCAGCGCATCCGTCATCATTACCTGACCCGTTCCCGCGCCGCTGATGTTCGGCATTGTGTTGATCTGAAAGCTACCCGCGGGGACTTCTCCGTTGTAGTACCTGACGCCGTCGACGTACAGCTCAACGTTTGACGGCAACGTTGCGGAGCCAAGATATGCAGGGAGCGGGGTGGTTGGCATATAGGGCCGCAAACCAAAATCGGTTCCTATCTGAATGCCGCCGATACGCGTCGGCCGGGACCAGATAAGTGAACTGGTCAGGGTATCGCCAACGGTTACCGCCAGCATCGTTTCGGGAAATGACGTACGCCAGCTGGTATCGAGTCGCTCAACGCTGTTATCCGCATTTTCCTCGGTGGAATACTGCGTCAACTGGGTGGTGCTGAGCACGCCTGCAGCATTGAAAGCGCGGAGTTCGCTGAAGGTATTTATTGCGCTTTCATCCCCCTGTTGGGTATAGATATCGTAATTGAGCAGCGCTCCGCGTGATGTTGTCGCCGTCGGCGCGGTCTCTACGGGGGAGTTAAGCTGCGTGGTCGCAAGATCGAGTGAACTGAGTGGTGCAGTAAGCGAAAGCGTTTGCAACTGAACGTTATAGTCAATCGTTAGCTCGGGGATATCGTTCAGGCAGACGGCGTGAGTGGCGTCAGGCGCAAAGCGAAAGCCCATTTTTCGCAGGGTATCTGCCCCTGCATAGAGCTTTCCATTATCGTAACCCAAATGCACCAGCCCAACGGGATTCCCATTTAAGGTGACGTCGAGATACAAATTGACCCCCACGAGCTGCGCTGCGCCATTAATAACACCATCTTCGCTCTGGTTATTATTCAGCGTTTGTGCGCAAACCATTCCCGATATTAATACTCCATTGAGAAAGCAATATTTCACCAGAAGCCAGGATCTGTTACAGATCTTGTACTGTTTTTTGGCCATTGATTGTGACTTCAACTTTCCCGCCATCATGAGTATTACTGGCCGACGGAGAGACTATCCAGCGCATTGTTGAGCCGGGTAAAACGTAGCCTAACAGTCCGGGCGTAATAACTTTTTTAGCACCGTCAGGGCTTATAAATGTTGCAGCAGATAATTGTGCATGCCCATTTCCCTGGTTACTCACTTCAATAAATTTTTTGCCATCAAGCTGTTGTAATTTCCATTGCAATTTAGCCTGCGTTTGCGCTGGTGATGTTGGTTGAATGAAAACGGGAACGGAATAATGCAGCACAAACTGAAGCTTATTTTTTTCTACTTTTGCAGGCGGTAACTCATCTATCGATAACCGATAAGCGTCTTCAGCATGTGCCGAAGGTGGGCCGGTCCGAATAACGCGAATCAACTGACGTTCTCCAGGGGCTAATGCCAGCATCGGCGGGCTAATGACCAGCCCCTGAGAGGGGGAAAGTTTGTCGCCGTAAGCGCTCTGGCTCCAGCGAAAAACCCGAACCTGGGCATTGAGCACATTTTCACCCGCATTACTAAGCCAGATACCATCGGCATTTTGCGTCGCGAGCAAAGTTAATGTGACCGGGGCGATTTGCAGCCCGCTGGCGGCGGCAGGGTTGAGGCTCGCAACCATCCCTAACAGGCATGCGCAGGCACACTGCTGAACAGGCAGTTTTACTCTCATGTGGCTTCCTGAAGTTAGTAGTTAACGTTAACCGTTACCGTGTCGGCATAGTCGTCAGGAGTGAAGTTGGCGCTCGGTGCGGTGGCATAAACCGTAAACGTTTGCACCAGCCCGGTCCCCGTCGCCGCTACGCCGTTTCCAGGCGCGGTGTCGGTGGCGGTGTTCCCCCACACCGGACCTGTTGCTGATGTTCGATTTAGCTGGTAGGGCACTTTATCGGTATTGGTGGCAGCGTTAGCCACGGAGGACATGGCGCCTGAGCCCGTCGTCGTTCCCCCATTGGCGGCCGACGGCGCCAGACCGATAAAATAGGGCGTGGTTTTTGAGCAATTAATCGAAATCGTGTTGCTTGCATTGGTATTTGTTGCCGTGGTATTCACCGGCCCAAGCGTGATATTTGAAGCCGAACCGGCAGTCACGGTACAGGCCTTTTGAATCGTCATCAGTACCTGAAATGTTCCGTTAACGGTTGCTGCATTTGCCACGGGAACAATGGAAAAGGCGCAGCAACAAAGAATTAAGCGTTTGTCTAAGACTAGAGCCATATCCTTTACCTTTTTCAAATAACCACATTTATTACTTTAGAAAAACAATAATGTGGTACAAGAAGACATGGTTTAACCCTAGAATAAGTATTAGGCGTGCGCCAGTTGATCTAATAAATTTTACTTAGGAAAAAGGTGATGTCGTTTGCAAAAAAATAATACCCACGGGTGAGTATATTGTTTTGTTTTTATGCTACTGCGGGTATTAAGTCAGGCTGGTGGTGAACACAGATTCATTGGATGGCATTCAAAATAACCACCCAAAAAATGAGAATTAGTAAGATTTATCTCACTCAGCTCATTACTGCGATACATGTTGGTTACGGGCTGTGAAAAATGACTTTATAACCTTGTTCGTTCCAGTGTTGTAGAAGTTCATTTTGTCTGCGGGTTGGCGTAATACCAGTCCAGACAAAAAGCGTTTGCCCGGGGAAAAGTTCAGGTCTTGGCGATTCAATGGGTTCAGCAAGCACGGCAATATGCCAGCCCGATTGCGATAAACGCCAGGCTTCGAGCCATAAACGGGTTCGGTCTTCAACATCCCAAGCCATCAGGATGGCATCTTTCCCTGATTTGCGGCGCGTTTCAGACAGCAGGGTTGCTACATATTCAATCAATGCGCCATCAAGCATACTGTTCATGATGCGGGATGTATTATGGTCAAGTATCAACCGCTGACGCACAGGAAGATAAACGCGATCAATCAACGCATCTACGGGGTAGGCGCGACCGAGTGCGATAATTTTGGCTCGCAGCTTCGGGGGATACGCCATACGAAGAATGCCCATCATCTCTTCTTGCAATTGATTCCAGTCGTCGTCAGTTTCACGAGTACTGGTTTCCAGCAATGCTTTAACTTTGCCAACGGGTGTGCCACTGCTAATCCAACGTTTTATTTCTTCAATACGTTGAATATCCTCTTCATCAAAGAGTCGGTGGCCACCTTCGCTGCGTTGAGGTTTGAGTAAACCGTAACGTCGTTGCCATGCCCGAAGGGTGACAGGATTTATCCCGCAACGTTCTGCGACATCCCCAATGCTGTAATAAGCCATAATTCCCCCAGACACTCATGATTCTCCGTCACCGATATGCGGTTCCTGCTACTTTGTACAACATGCATCAAATTGTACAAAACATACATAGGATTCTAGCAAAATTAAGATTTACTTTACTATCACGTAGGGAGTAAATGCTGAATTTTTATGTTCAGCATAAAAGAGGTGGTGGGATTATTGTGTAATAACAATACGTTAATTATTATAACGCTGAGAAATCATTTTTTCTCTGGCCACGCGACAGACGGAGTACCATTCAGGCAGGCTCTTGCAAACAGGTTACCCTGGAAGATCTCAATACCCGCGGATTCAAGCCACATCCACTCTTCAGGTTTTTCGACGCCGACCGCAGAAATCATTATCTCCAGTGAAGCGCAGCATTTGATTATGGCCTGAATGATGGCCTGCCGTGGTCCACTTTTATGCACATCAGTGATGAGTTCGCGGCTTATCTTAATTCGGTCCGGTTGAAAGCGAGACAAAAGCTGAAGCCCGGCAAAACCTGCCCCGAAATGATCTATCGCCACACATATTCCCGCTGCCTTGAGTGACTTCACGGCCTGCGCGAACGTATCAAAACGCGAAATAACTTCACTTTCGGTAAACTCAACAATGATTTGTTCAGGCACCAGTCCATGCGCCGCGATTTCGTTTATAAGAAAGCTGACTGCATCGGGTCTGTTTACCAGGGTCATGGGTAACAGATTAACCGACAGCATTTTGTGATTAAGTCCCAGTGCGCTTGCCATTGCAAATGCAGTCTTTTTGCTCTGCAGATCAGCGGTATACACATCTTCAGGTTTGAATTTGTCAAAATACGTTGCGGGCGTTTCACCGTCTTTACCGCGAATAAGGGCTTCCAGCGCAATGACGCGCTGTGACATAGGATCGATAATTGGTTGAAAAGCAAAGCTGAAATCTGTATCTGACGGGAGTGTGCTTTCATCCAGGATGGTACAGGTATTGTCGGTTATAAAACTCCAGTAATCAGGCGCAGGTATTTCAAAATAGCTCGATTTTTCCGTGGCGAGGACAAATGTGCGGAAAAACTGTAATGCTCTGTCATCATACGTGAGCTGAAATTTGGACGTACCCTTATTGAGTACAGCTTGCAGGACGTCATTCCGTTCATGTTTTTGTAAATCAAATAACTCCATCCCTACATTTCCGAATCTTCTCGCAGGCGCGTAATCACACATCAGTTCAACGATATTGTGGTGCCGGGGGTCGTTACAAATACAACGATAGATCTCTTTTACCTGCTCCTCTGGGCCTTCAAGCAGTTGGAAAAAGTGATGGCCGTTAAAGAGTAAGATCCCCGTAACATCTGATCGCCTGTTTTTGATATTTGCGGCTGTCACCATATCCTCAAGCGCTTTGAGAGGGGCGTCTTCACGTAGATGGCTACGGTAAATAATGGTCGTGAGCATGGACAGTCCGGGATCAAGGAAGGAGAAGAGGTCTGGTCAGTATCAGACAAACCAGGTTACGCCCTGATTTTAATACATAATTCTAACTTTGTCTTTACAAGTGATCGGGCTAATACAGATCAATTTCATTGATAACACAAAGTGATTTGTACAAAGAAATTGAATTTCATGAAGATTTGAAACATCGTAACTACATGATTTAATTTATTTAGCATTTTTTGCTAAAAATTAGCGTGCTATGTTGTACACATTTTCGGTACAGCTTTGCTACTGTTATAAAACTTAATATTCACCAGCATTTTGTTACAGGAGCACTCCATGCAGCAGCATACCGTTCGCACTGATTCTGCAAGCGCGATTTCTCGTTACTTTGCTAAAGCGCATCTGCCAACCCAACAGGAAACGTTGGGCGAAATCGTGACTGAGATACTAAAAGATGGGCGCAATCTCAGTCGCAAATCACTGTGTACCAAACTTCTGCACCGTCTTGAAAATGCATCAGGTGAGAATGAACAGAAACATTACAATGCGTTAATCGGCCTGCTTTTCGAATAAAATAAAGCCCTACTATGATAATGGGTAAGTAGTGAAGGAGTTATGAAGAAACCTGACAGTGAACGCTTGAAACATGAAATTACAGGTTTGGCTGTGCTAGAAATTTTGCGAATGCATAAAGACGTTTCGTTAGCTGCACTGATTAAGCAATTGCGGCTTATGCATGCCAGTGAAATGGATGGTACACGTAAACAATTAATTGACAGCGTTATCAATGATTTCACAAATGTTAATCCGGGGAAGATAAGCAGAAAACCGGAACAAACGAGAGATGAGAGTGCTTTCAGTGCCAGCAAAAACCCTAAATTACATTAAAGATAATTCTCCAGACTATACAAGCGAGGTTAACATGCTTCATGAAATTAATGTCCACAGTGTAATGACGGATAAAGCTTTATCAAGTTACTTCCATAATGCAGGTGAACTATTAGCAGATGAGTCAGTGGTATTGGGGCAGGCGGTGACAAATGTAATTCTGGCAGGTGATAATGTTAATAATAAAAACATCATTTTAAGCCTGATTAGTTCTCTGGAGTCAACAACTGACGTTGTCAAGGCAGACATTATCAGAAAAACCCTGGAAATAGTGTTACGTTATACGGCTGATGACGTCTAATGAGATAGCACATTAATATAAATACACAGCACAATTATTGTATGATGTAAGTTCTGTCGCTTCGCTGTTTGGATTAAGACTATACATAGCATCCTCTTATTTTTATGACTGCATATTATGGAGTTGATATGGCTAATTCAATTCCGGAAGATTTTATTTTCCGCTGCGCTTTGTATAAGGATATAGAGCGTAATGTCATGTTAAAACAGGGTTGTATCAGTAATGATGTTCTTATTCAGGCATTCAGCACGCAGTTGAAGAATGAGAAGAATGTGATACTGACCGATCTCTATTCACAGATTCTGGCACATCTTCAACTCGATAAAACTTCGCAGCCCGGTGAGGTCAATGGTGATTTTTCGTTGAGGTCATAATGATGAACATCATGCAGGAACATGCTGGAAACGCAGTTTTATGGATTGATGATATCTATATCAGGCAAGGGTTAAAGAATATCCTTGCAGATATCGTTTTTGAAGATGACAAGGCGCGATTTGTTTTCTTCACCGCTAATCACTTTGACGCGGTAAAAAAGCAAAATTACGATCTGAATACATATCGCCTGGTGCTGCTGATTGATGGCCATCTGTATCAGTATCTCAATGACATCTCACTTTACAGACTGCCAGTAGATAGCGATGTTGCCTCAATCAAGCAATTTATTATTGATATTACTCGTGCTGGTGGAAAGCACGAGCATCAATCGGAACTCAATATCTCCTTGACTGCGCGAGATAAATATATTTTAACGCAGCTAGGGGAGGGGCGAACTGTTTTTGAGATATCTGCCATGTTAAATCTACACTTAAAAACCATTTACCAGGCCAGGCAGAATCTGATCAAGAAACTTGGTTGCTCAGGGCTGATTGATTTTCAGGGAATACTGCAAGCGCAAATATTCCGAAACTGGCTGAAGCATGCCTGATCATCGATACGCTAAACTTACCTTCAGCGATTTGTGTAAGTTTAAATCAATCGCTCGGGTTATCTTATCGATGATGTCTTCTGTTGTGAACATAAATTAACGTTCATTATAAGAGGGCGATGATACAGCCTTGTCGAGATGCTTATGATTTATTTATAGATTTCAGCAACCCCGTGCGGTTCAGCTCGTTAATAATGCACTCAGGTTCTTCATACAAAGGCATATTGTCTATATCTAAAACGCCATCATTTTTTTGTGGATCATCAGCCTGCAGGTCTGCAAACAGTGGAGTAAGATCCTGCGGTGCTTCGCCTCGTTCGGCCACCAGCTCAAACGTTTTATTTTTTGCTGCCTCGTTGGTCAGGGCACTGACCAGAACCTGGGCGATTTGCTGCCTTGATATCACACCATCTTCTGGTGTTCCTGCATGGCGACGATCCCCCTGGAGCAAAACAATTCTGTGTTCATCATCATTGTTGTAATCAAACCAGCCGGGTCTGACGATGGTATAGGGGTGACCACTCGCTCTGACCAGACGTTCGGCACGTCTTTTCCAGTCATGAACCTCAGTGCGTTGATTCCAGGTACTGAGTCGTTCAGTCACGCCAATCGTGGTCATTAAACCGATGCGTACAGGTGTATCCCTGAAGAGTCGTAAAATGTTACGCACACCGCCGTAATCTATCGCTCTGGCGCCAATACGCCCCTGGCCATCGGAACCGAGCGTGAAGATGATGGCATCAATATCTTTCGGCAAATCGGTAAGTGTTTCAGGCATTGAAACATCGCCGTAAAAAACATCCGTTCCACGCGGAAGTAATTTTACTTTCCGTTTATTTCTGACCAGCGCCACGGGCTGATGACCCATTTCGATAGCGGTATTCACGACATGAAGACCAATACTTCCGGTCGCGCCTGCAATGAGTATTTTCATGATAAACCTTCTGATAATTCAGACTTATTTTCTCTACAGTCAGAATATCAATTATCATTATTGTCAGTAATAGGGCTAAAATGATTGTGTCTATGAACACCCTTCATGAGTGCGCGATGAAGGGAATGCCACCATAAGGAAATCGCCGATGCTTAAAGAAAACTTCAACGAACTGCAAATCTTTCTGGTGGTGGCAAGGGAGCGAAGTTTTACCAAAGCAGCGGGCAAACTGGGTGTTTCTCAGTCTGCACTCAGCCATGCGATGAAGGCGCTGGAGGAAAGGCTCAATATCCGCCTTCTGACCCGTACGACCCGAAGCGTTGCCCCTACGGAAGCCGGTGAGCGAATTATTGCCTGCCTTGAACCGCGTATTGCCGATCTTGAACAGGAGCTGGAATCGCTGGTTCAACTGAACGGCACTGCCTCCGGCAATATCCGCTTATCTGCTGGGGAGCATGCCGCGCGAAGTCTGGTATGGCCAAAGTTAAAACCTTTCCTCAGGGAATATCCGGAAATTAATCTCGAACTGGTGGTTGATAACGGCTTTGTCGATATTGTTGAGGGCCGTTTTGATGCCGGGATCCGCCTGGGCGAAAGCGTGGATAAGGATATGGTTGCTGTAAGAATTGGCCCGGACATGCGCATGGCCGTGGTGGGAGCACCGTCTTACTTCGCGGCAAACCCTGCACCTGAAACGCCGCACGAGCTACAAAATCATCGGTGCATCAATATGCGCCTGCCGACTGCCGGTGGGCTTTATCACTGGGAGTTTGAGAAGGAAGGGAAACCGTTACGGGTCAGAGTGGAAGGGCAGGTAACGTTTAATCAGCAGGCAGAAAGGATTGATGCTGCTTTATCCGGTTTTGGCATTGCCTGTATGCCTGAAGACAGGGTGCAGGATTATATAAAGTCAGGAGAGCTTATTCAGGTTCTGCAGGACTGGTGTCCATCTTTTCCCGGCTATTATCTCTACTACCCGAGCCGTAAGCAGCACCCGCCCGCATTTGCGCTGATGATCGATGCACTTCGCTACGCCCAATAACGGGTCCGTAGACCCGTTCGGATATTAACGGCCTACGCGGGCCTGGTGCTCAGGAGAGTAACGTTCACCGACGATGTTAATCGTTTCCAGCGCCTGGGTTATCTGCTGCGTATCCTTCTGTGAAAGAATGATGTCGGCAGCCCCCAGGTTTTCCTCCAGCCGGTGTAGTTTGGTGGTACCAGGGATAGGAACAATCCACGGCTTTTGTGCCAACAGCCATGCCAGCGCGATTTGTGCAGACGTCACACCTTTCTCTGCCGCCAGTTCACCCAGCAAGGAGACCAGCTTTTCATTGGCTTCAATCGCCTGCTCGGCGAAACGCGGCACGGTGCTGCGATAATCATCCTTGCCAAAAGTGGTTCCTGGCTTAATCGATCCCGTCAGGAAGCCTTTGCCTAATGGGCTGAAGGGAACGAAACCAATACCCAGTTCCTCCAGTAAAGGCAGGATCTCCTGCTCAGGCTCGCGCCACCATAGAGAGTATTCGCTTTGCAGCGCAGTAACCGGTTGAACAGCATGCGCACGACGAATGGTTTGTGCGCCCGCTTCGGACAGACCGAAATGTTTGACTTTGCCTTCCGCTATCAGGTCTTTCACGGTTCCCGCAACATCTTCAATAGGGACATCCGGGTCGACACGGTGTTGGTACAGCAGATCAATGACATTAGTCTTAAGGCGGCGTAATGATCCTTCCACAGCTTCACGGATATGCTCCGGGCGGCTGTTTAAAATCTGCTGCTTGTTGTCCGCGCCGAAGGTAAAACCAAACTTGGTGGCAATAACCACACGGTCACGAAACGGTTTTAAGGCTTCGCCTACAACCTCTTCATTAAGAAAGGGGCCATACACTTCAGCGGTATCGAAGAAGGTGACACCACGTTCAACCGCAGCGCGAATGAGCTCGATAGCCTGACGGGTATCGGTCGCCGGACCGTAGCCATGGCTTAAGCCCATGCAGCCGAGCCCAAGCGCGGATACTTCGAGTCGGGATTTACCCAGATAACGTTTTTGCATTGAATGAATACCTCTTTTATCGCGACTTAAACATCAAGTTTGCGGCCGGTCAGCCATTCCACCATCGCCGGATCGCGGTGAGAGAAGAAGGCGCTGGTTGCAGTGTCGAGGGCAGCAATCTGCAGCATATCTTCAGAACTGAGTTCAAAATCGAGAATGTTAATGTTCTCTGCCATGCGTTCTTTGCGCACCGATTTCGCCAGTGAAATGATGCCTCGCTGGAAGATCCAACGCAGAACAACCTGGCCCACGCTTTTGCCGTACTTCTGACCAATTGCCGTTAATACGGGATGCTGGAACAGACCATTTTTCCCCTCAGCAAACGGAGCCCAGGCTTCCGGCTGAATGCCACGGCTTTGATTCCAGGGAACGGCATGCAGCTGCTGGTTGAAGGGGTTAACTTCAATCTGGTTTACCGCAGGAGCCACGTTGTTGAAGGCGATAAGGTCGGCCAGTCTGTCAGGATGGAAGTTGCTGACGCCAATGGCGCGAATTTTTCCTTCCTGTTGTAATTCTTCCATGGCACGCCATGCCCCATGAACATCACCGTAAGGCTGGTGAATCAGATACAGGTCAACATAATCAAGTTGCAGACGATTCAGGGAGCGTTCGAACTGGGCTTTAGCGCCTTCGTAATTAGTATCCTGCAGCCACAGCTTGGTCGTTACAAAGAGTTCGTTACGGTCGATACCGCTTTGTTTCAGAGCGTTCCCGACCTGGGTTTCATTCTGGTAAGACGCGGCGGTATCGATCAGGCGGTATCCCGTATCGATGGCATCAATCACGGCTCTTTCGCATTCAGCGGCATCAGACATTTGAAACACACCAAAGCCCAGCAGGGGCATTTCAATACCGTTGTTCAGTTTTACAGTTTGCATGACGTTATCCTTTGGCTGTTGTCGAGGAAAAGCATAACGCAAAGTTATTTATTCGATTAGATGGGGTAATTAGCTAGGGTTTATTAGATGTGTTCATTAATTTTGAGGAGGGCTGATGGGCGGCTTTGTGTAAGAAATGAACGTTTTAAACACTAAGGAAAGGCATTTATCCGTCGGGAGACAGTCCATGCAGCTGCCCGTCGCACCTCAGACCCTATAATACCTCGTAAATCAGCAAACTCGCGGGGATTGAATTTTTTGCGGCGCTAACGCCAATGGAAGTGAGAGCGCGAACTGGGTTTCATGTAACGCAACAACATGTGAACTGGCTTACATCTTTGACCTCTATCACACTTTATAGTGACATTACTTTTTAGAGGACACATTTCATCATCATGGCTTCCATTAAAGATGTTGCAAAAAAAGCAGGAGTATCAACGGCTACTGTATCGCGGGTGCTTAACAATCATCCCAGCGTAGTGCCTGAAACGCGTCAGGCGGTACGTGATGCAATGGATTTCCTGTGTTATGTGCCCAGTAAAAGCGCGATTCAACTGAGCGGCAAATGTTCAGGCCTCATCGCCGTCGTGTTGCCGAACCTGGTCAATCTGTAGTGGCACAGTACATTTGGCCACTTGAACAGCCGATTATCGTTGATTCCATGCTCACGAGCGAGTTTCGCCACGGAGATCTCTGGTCGATCTGAGCGTTCAACCATTTTGATTTTGAACTCAACGAGATAATTAGGGCTTTTTTACGCACTGTAGTTAACAATTTCATGGATAGCGCCCATCTTATTTGGTGTCCGCTATGCTGTCAGAAAATTGAGAGTCTGCCAGACGGTGCTGAAATGACGCCTACAATAGGTGAGCTGGGTGTGGATGACAAGCCTGAAAAAGACGAAGGCATCACCACAGTGATGGCTATTCTCGTCAAAGGAAAAAGGGAATGTCTGTACCGTTCACAGGGAACAGTGGGCGGCACAGTATATTCTGCGGGTACTGGTTTTTTACTTAATACTGGCCAGATCCTTCGCAATATCACGACGGCGTCCATTATCAGCAATCTCTCGTCCTGGGCGCGCCGGAGCTTTCAGTGCTTTATCCAGATAGCGCTTCGCGTCCTGGTTTTTTTTCTCCTGCAATAGAAAGTCACCATAAAAATAGTTAGGGTCAATACCGTCAGGATTGATCGCCAGCGCTTTCTTTAACATTTCTTCGGCTTTTTCTTTATCACCAAAACCAATCGGCCAGCCTGGTACCTGATAATACAGCGCACCGAGGCTAGTCCAGGCTGACCCCTGCAATGCGCCTGGATCAATCTCAATGGCTTTTTCCAGATTACTGCGCGCCTGTTTAACAAGGCTCAGCGCGCCAAGACCGCCTTTGGCGCCAGCCCAACTGCTGTCAATAATACCTGACCAGATTAACAACGGTGCATCGGTATTGTTAGCTTGAATAGCATTGTGGGTCTTTTGGCTAAGCGCACTGAAACAACTCTCTTTTTTCGCGGCTAACGTCTGATATTGGCAAATGGACCACTCATGCTGTAAATCTTCCAGCGTCGTATTCGCCATTGCAGAGACAGGTATCACTGTCGCAATAATGAGTACATGTAGAATTCTCATTTATGTTCTCCCTTGAGCGGTTTTCTGGCAAATAACTGAATCACAGGTAATTTCTTTCCTAATGCCCCATCGATGACGGTGGGAAACCAGGCATTGATTTTGACAAACAGGCGTTCCATCACGCCAAAGCGGTAGCGTTTCTGTTCAGTTTCAAGTAGACGGGTGAGTCGCGCGGCAACAAAGTCGGGGGAATCGCTACTGTTGCCGAGTTTCTGATTCAGGGCATACACATGTTCGTTGTTCAGCAAGGTTTCTGTTGAACGCGGAGCGGCATACAGTACCGTGATGCCGCTACCCTGTAATTCACGCCCTAATGCTTCAGAAAAACGGTGTGTCGCTGCTTTGGTCGCACTGTAAACGCTCCAGGCTGGATGACCAATTTCCCCAAAGATAGACCCTATATTGAGCACGATCCCTGGTGTATTCATCTTTTGCATTAAAGCACGGGTGAGTAAGGCCGGGATCTCAATGTTGGCGCGGATCTGCTCACGAATATCGTCAAAAGATTGCTGTTCAAACAACGCAAAGCGACTACTTCCCGCATTGTTTATCAGGATATCCAGCCCACCATCCTGGCTAAATCGTGCGGCCAGCGCGTTGATTTCATCATCAGAATAATTACGCATTAGCGCAATGCTGTGCCGCTCCGCATAGGGAAGTGTCTGTTGCAGAAGCTTCATTGCCTGTTCGTTGCGCCCGACAAGGCAAAGCCGTGCCCCTTTTTTCGCCAGCGACAGTGCCAGCGATTGACCGATACCCCCGCTTGCGCCGGTGAGTAAAACCGTCTTGTCATGCAGGTTCATTTGCGTCATTTCCCAGTTGCTCAAGCATCTGCCCATACAAGTTATAAACACGACGGGCGGTGTGGATAATGGCAGTCTGATCGTCCTTATCGGTAATGGTATCCATCAGAGATGCAAAAAATCGCAAATGTCCCTGATCAAGCTCGCCATGTGAACGCAGATAAGTGGTAGCCTGCTCAGGTAGCGCCAGCGTATGCTCAACTTGTGCGGCAACGGCTGATGCTATCGACACGCTGGTACCTTCCAGTACCTGGACCATGCCAAAGAGGCTCATTGGATTGATTCGTTCAATACGATAGTAGAGGTAAGCGATCATCATTTCGATTGGCAGCCCAGGCGTTCCATTTCTGACTTTTTCCGCGTCGCCACCACAGGTGCGAATATCATTGAGGATCCATTCCTGATGTCCGTACTCTTCATCAATATATTCGGCAATGGCTCCTCGCACTGCTTCATGTGAAGCACCAAGACGACTGCCGGCGCACATCAGCAGCGGTACGGTATGGCTGACGTGGTAATATGCCTGCGTCAGAAAGTGGATATACATTGCGCGGGAAATATCGCCTTGCTGGCAGCGGGCGATGATTGGCGATGCCAGTAACCGCTGACGGTCCTCAGCGGTTTGTTTTTGCAGTTCCTGATAAAAACTCATGATTATTCCTCCTCACTGCAGGTGAGAATATCTTGTTTCAGGGAGTGCCAGATGGCGCTCCGCCGGGGACGCCCATTGGCGGTAAATATATCGGGAGATGACAGGACTGAAGTAAAAAGCAGTCGATGGAACCGGGCATAGTCAGGCAAGCGAGCGGAGAGGGCCTGAAGTTGCTCACGGGCCAGTTCCTGTTGACCTTCAAAGACATCAACCAGGGCAACATTGCGTCGCAATCCCTCGCCGAAGATCACAATACGTCGGACCGCCGAACATGCCATTGCTTCAGCTTCCGGCCATTCTGGCGAGAAATTGCGACCAAAAGCATTTATCTGAATATTTTTTAGACGCCCATGAAGATATATAAATCCTTCTTCATCCACTTTGCCGAGATCGCCAGTCGCAACATTCTGCGAGGGTGGTTCAGTCCCCAGATAGCCCAGCGCATTGGCCGGGCTGTTTACATACAGTTGCTGACTGGCATCAACCGATACCTTGATACCCGGTAACGGTTTGCCGACGCTGCCCGCTTTTGCCGCATCAGGCAGATTCAGTGCCACAACGGAACCACATTCCGAAAGGCCGTACCCTTCAAATACCGGTAGACCGCTTTGTCCCGCCAATGCCAACAACTGGGTTGAAATTTTTCCACCGCCGACGGCGATAAAGCGCAAGGATTGCGTGCTTTCCGGGATCTGCTGGTGCAGGTGGAGCAGCGCCCGTAACAGTTCTGGCACCAACACCAGACTTTGTGGATGCCATTTCATCAACACGTGGAAAAACTGAGAGGGATTAAACTGGCTGGAACCTGCGAATCCAATCTGTGCAGAGGGCAGTACCACTGTCTGTGCGCCCAGCAACATAGGGATATAGATTCCGCACAAATTCTCCAGCAGAATGCTGAGCGGTAGTGTGACCAGATGCTTTTGCGAATTGATATTCTGCAGGGCCCTGGCCAGCGTTTGTGCAGTCCAGAACATCCCTTCCTGGCTCAGACAGACGCCTTTAGGTTCACCTGTAGTGCCAGAGGTATACGTTATTTTGGCCGTCCCGGCAGGCAGGGGCGTTGGAGCAGTAATCTGGCGAGTTTGCAGTCTGCCGAATGGGAAATCATGCCTCAGCCAGCCGACCATCAACTCGCCGCCGATTTGCGCATCAACCGATGCCGATGCGCGTACCCACTCTTTTTGTGCGTCGGTGAAGAAGGCGGGGACAGGGATAATAATGATCCCACAAGCCAGACAGGCGAGATCGATGATCGCCCACTCCGGGCTGTTGTCGGCTTCCAGCGCCAGACATTTAACTCCGAGTGACTGTAATCGTGTTGCGGTGTCAATCACGGTTTCATGATATTGCCGCCAGCTCCAGAACCGGGTTTCTCCTTGCAGGGCTACGCTATCGGGATGTAGACGAGCCTGCTGCTCAAGCGCGTTAAGAAACATGGCTGTAGATTCAATTGGTCAACGCAACAGTTATGTGAAAA
Organism: Citrobacter sp. RHBSTW-00986; assembly: GCF_013783065.1. Taxonomy (NCBI): domain Bacteria; kingdom Pseudomonadati; phylum Pseudomonadota; class Gammaproteobacteria; order Enterobacterales; family Enterobacteriaceae; genus Citrobacter; species Citrobacter sp. RHBSTW-00986. Next base: position 2,203,672 of record NZ_CP056200.1, read on the forward strand.
CATGGGGTTGCGGAGGTTTTTTGAATGAGACGAACATTTACAGCAGAGGAAAAAGCCTCTGTTTTTGAACTATGGAAGAACGGAACAGGCTTCAGTGAAATAGCGAATATCCTGGGTTCAAAACCCGGAACGATCTTCACTATGTTAAGGGATACTGGCGGCATAAAACCCCATGAGCGTAAGCGGGCTGTAGCTCACCTGACACTGTCTGAGCGCGAGGAGATACGAGCTGGTTTGTCAGCCAAAATGAGCATTCGTGCGATAGCTACTGCGCTGAATCGCAGTCCTTCGACGATCTCACGTGAAGTTCAGCGTAATCGGGGCAGACGCTATTACAAAGCTGTTGATGCTAATAACCGAGCCAACAGAATGGCGAAAAGGCCAAAACCGTGCTTACTGGATCAAAATTTGCCATTGCGAAAGCTTGTTCTGGAAAAGCTGGAGATGAAATGGTCTCCAGAGCAAATATCAGGATGGTTAAGGCGAACAAAACCACGTCAAAAAACGCTGCGAATATCACCTGAGACAATTTATAAAACGCTGTACTTTCGTAGCCGTGAAGCGCTACACCACCTGAATATACAGCATCTGCGACGGTCGCATAGCCTTCGCCATGGCAGGCGTCATACCCGCAAAGGCGAAAGAGGTACGATTAACATAGTGAACGGAACACCAATTCACGAACGTTCCCGAAATATCGATAACAGACGCTCTCTGGGGCATTGGGAGGGCGATTTAGTCTCAGGTACAAAAAACTCTCATATAGCCACACTTGTAGACCGAAAATCACGTTATACGATCATCCTTAGACTCAGGGGCAAAGATTCTGTCTCAGTAAATCAGGCTCTTACCGACAAATTCCTGAGTTTACCGTCAGAACTCAGAAAATCACTGACATGGGACAGAGGAATGGAACTGGCCAGACATCTAGAATTTACTGTCAGCACCGGCGTTAAAGTTTACTTCTGCGATCCTCAGAGTCCTTGGCAGCGGGGAACAAATGAGAACACAAATGGGCTAATTCGGCAGTACTTTCCTAAAAAGACATGTCTTGCCCAATATACTCAACATGAACTAGATCTGGTTGCTGCTCAGCTAAACAACAGACCGAGAAAGACACTGAAGTTCAAAACACCGAAAGAGATAATTGAAAGGGGTGTTGCATTGACAGATTGAATCTACAGCGTCCTCCTGAAAGATCAGTCCATGGGGCATCTGGTAATGGCGTAAACAGGGCTAACAGCATGGTGTTCTGACTCAGCGCTGTGTATCCGCCAGTCAGTTCTCCTGCCATTATTTGTGGATCATGTTGGTAGTACTCACCCCATTCCAGGGCCGCATCGCCCAGTCTGCCAGGATCAGCAGACATCAACTGAATGGGATGTAGATTCAGACGGTAGAAGGTGTTGCGGATTTTCTTCGTACCAGTAAACACGATCCATCCGTAGTGATATTGATTAAGCAACAGACAGAGGGCGGCATACATAATCCGCGCGCTGGCACCATCACGCGCGCCGAAATTGCCGATTTCGACAATTGCTTCACGCGGAACAGGCAGTTCCAGCCGCGACGATAATGTCGTTTCAATTGGAGTATCAAGGTATTGTTCCAGGTATAACGTTCCATGAGATGCCACCTGGACGCCGCATGCGGCTTTAAGTTCACCGTTGGCGTCATACATACCAAGAAGCCAGGGCATACAGCGGGAAAGTGAAGCATGGTAAACCTGATGATAGTTTTCGCGTATTAATGCAGAAATATCATTATGTTCGCTTCCGCCATGTAGCCATTTTAATGTGTAGGGCGAGATTATTCGCATGATAAGACCTCTCACAGATGTCCTATCAATAATGGGGAGATATTATTATGTTAACCTTAAGATGACTGATTATTTAAATTTTCCAAATTTAATAAAACTTTAAGGTTTTCTATCTATAATTCATCACTTTCGTTAACGGCTTTACGATATGCCCCTTTTTTAGAAGTAAATACCGGTATTTATGCTCGGGTATATGGTGAAAGAACACCAACTGGGATGCTATCCTTAATATAATGTAAAATTAGCGGGAAGCAAAATTCCGCCTCTCCCTTATAGCAGACTTTCGCTCCCCCATTTTATTTTTTTTGATATAACTGATGATTGTATTGAGCCCTCAATAATGAAGGCTCAATATTATCTCTTTCTATTGCAGATCTTTTTCCTTCAGGAATTGACTCACCAAATCAGCAATCTGCACATTATTTAAATCGGAGAACGGGAAGTGGGTATTACCTTTGATTCCCACTTCAGGCAGATGCGTCACAGTGACATCCCCGCCATGCTTATTCACCACGTCACGCCACTCGCGAGCCATTGCCAGACGTACGCGCCAGCTGTCCTGCGCGGGCATGGCGACAGGTTTATCAGGGATGTTATCGCCGTAAATAATCAGAATCGGAATTTTAGTCAGTGCCATAAACTGCTCCATCGGCACCGGTTCACCCTTCAGCGTGTCGAACGCGCTTGGCATTGGGGCAGGGAGCTCTTTCTCCGGGAAGACAAAGCTGCTACCAGGCTCGAAGGCGACAATGGCTTTGACCTTGTCATTTTTCATCGCCGTGTACCAGCCTGGTCCGCCACCCTGAGAGTGGGTGAAGAGGATAGCCGGGCCAGATTTATCCACGACGGCGGACATCGCATCAGAGATAACATTGATATCAAACGGCCCGGTATTCGGGGTCATCTGACGGAAATACTGATTCAGGGCTTCTTTGTCGTGAGAAAACTGAACGCCCTTAAAATACTCCGGCCACACGCCAACGCGGAACTGGTTAAACCACATCTGTTCATCCGGTTTAGGCGTAACAGTACCTTCTACCGTCGTGCGCCCGGCGCTGCCCCGACGCGGCTGATCGACCAGATAAGTTGAGAATCCACGACGCAGGAATATGTTCTGGAACCCTTCGCGACCATCCGGCGTGGTTTCCCAGGTGCGGGAGAACTGACCTGCGCCGTGCAGCATGACGATAGGGTATTTATGCGGATTTTCCGGAATTTGGTAGAACACAGACGCATGATCGCCATGCCAGGTTTGACCCGCAGAGTCCAGCGGCGTTTTCGCGTCAAATTTCCCTGGTGCGGTGATGATTGTGCCACCAGCAGAAAAGCTTCCCTGTTCCTTAATGACCAGCGGCTCGGCGTATACCGACTGAGCCACCATGCCACCCGCCATCGCGCAGATGGCCAGCGTTTTTAAGACAGTTTTCAAGATTACATCCTCTGTTATGTTTGCCGTTCAATCATATCTGAGTTGTCAGCGTGAATTATTTAGCACCTTTGATTGCCCTTATTTGGCAGACTCATGAATGCGGAGGATTAGCACCGTATCGTCTCAAACCAACGCCTAACTGTTTGCTAACGCCCGTTGCAGCGCCTGTTCCGCCCGCGTAGCCGCATCTTCTTCGCCATGTTCACGCAGAACTTGTGCCAGTTGGCGCAGTTGCGCTGCCGTCAGGCCGACTCGCATGCTGGCTCGCGTATGCGATAACAGCTGAGCTTCAACGCCCGGCGTGGCGGCTAATGCGCCAACCGTTGCCAGCTCGCGGCTTTGCCAGTCGAGGTTATCGCGGGCGAAAATGTCGCCGAACAGATGCGTTTGTAGGAATTGATTAATGACCGGGGCAAAATCAAACAGAGGTCCCTGGACGGGGGCGCCGGAGATTTTAGTCTGGTTTGCGGTACCGACACGGCGAAGCTCATCTCCGACAGGGATGGCGGCGACCGGCTCTTTACCTTCAACGTCTTCAACGCCACGTTGTTTACGTGCTTCGACGACTTTCATCAGTTCATTCAGCGCGTTCAGGCTACGGGGAAATCCCGTATAGGCATAGAGCTGGACGAGAATCTCTTTGGTCTCGTTTATCGTGAGTCCTGCATCAAGCCCCTGATTCAGTGCCGCATTCAGCTTATCCATCTGACTGCTGGCCATTGATGCCGCAATCAACGGGATGGCTTGCTGGCGAGCTGACAGCGTATCTGAAACCGTTTGTTCGTGGTTCATTTCTGAGGCTCCTTTATTGACGGGCGCAGCATGTGCCGTGAGACCCAAACCAAAGGTCAGCAGTACCGCTGCCGTTAATGCCTTAATGGGCGTGGTATTGTTCATCTGTCACTTTCTCCATCCAGTTAACGCTTTTGCCATCCACAATCCCGGTTATCGCCAGGTGCGTCATTGCGCTGCCGGGTGCCGCCCCGTGCCAGTGTTTGACGCCCGCCGGGCAAGAGACAACGTCGCCAGCGCGGATGACCTGCACCGGCTGGCCTTCTTGTTGGGTAAGCCCAATTCCCGAGGTCACAATCAGCCGCTGCCCTGCCGGATGCGTATGCCAGGCGGAACGAGCACCTGGCTCAAAGGTGACATAAGCCCCGGAAACGCTAATTTCGTTATCTGGTTTGAAGAGAGGATCAACCCGGACGCGACCGATAAAGTTCTCTGCTGCCCCGTACACCGCATTCTGGCTTCCGGCGGTGGCGATATGGACAGCGGGATTTTGCTCCGCCGCCCAGGATGAAAACGTAAAGAGGGGCAGTAACAGCCCGAGGTAACGTAAATGTCTGATCATGCAAAGCGTCCTTATCTACAATGATGGAGAGGGTCTGCAATGATTCTAATCAGGGGGAGATGTCGTCAGACTGACGCCAGCCTGACAATTCTGTCAGTTAACCCTTATTATGGTGACGCTGCTTTGTCTTTTCTAAAAATAAGGCACCAAAGCGAAAACCGTGTCATTAATGAAAATAAAACAATAATGGCCAGGTAGCGTAGATAAAAAAGTAGGGCAGATTCATCGTAATCGAAAAAGGAGAAATCGACCTTTATCAACAAATAATCGAGATAGTCCTGGTTCAGTAATTCGTACAATCCCAGTAGTGCGATTAGCGAAAAAACTCCTGGCATCATGACATTTGCAAAGAATGAATTGCTGGAGATGTTCAGGACCCGGCAGAAAAAAGTCGCCAGCATTTTCCAGTGCAACCCGATATGCAGCGCCAGAATGAGCATTCCCCAGTGGACCGACGTCATGTGTACTTTCCTGACCCAGCTCGCCGGGTTGTGGAACGCCTGGTCCAGAAGGATATGTCGGGACAGCATCATGCCCGAGACAATCGCGGTCAGAATGACAACGAATGTCACTGCATTAATGATTCTGTTAACTACCAGCATGGTTAACGGAATATTGGGCGACAGTGACCACAAGCGATGCCGGTTAAGATATAAATGCAGCATGATGAGCAGCGTAAAAATAATACCCGCCCATTCATGCACGATTTCACCGTGAAGGTGAAATCCCATCAATACCAACAGAAGTAACGTCATCAGCGCATCCTGCATGACCTGGAAAATATAAATTTTCTTCATGTCGATGGATTAACGCTGTGGCTGGACTTGTTTTACCCATTGCTCAACCTGCGCGGGTACGTCAGGAGCTGAAATATCGTTGCGTGAGATCGCGAGCGCACGAGTGACTAATTTGGCCTGTGGCTGCATGCGAGCAATTTCTCGCAGGGAGTCGGCTAACCTGCTGCCACCATGGGTGGTAAAGGGAACGACCGTTTTGCCTGCAAAGTCATTTTGCTCAAAGAGGCTGTATATCACCATTGGCATGGTATACCACCAGATGGGGTAGCCGACGTAAATGGTGTCGTAACTGCTCAGGTCAGGGAGCGGCGTTTTTAGCGAGGGTCTGGCTTTCGTTTGCTGTTCCTTTTCGGCAACGCGCAAAAGTGCATCATGCTGGCGAGGGTAGGGAGTGGCGGTTTCAATGCGAAACAGGTCGCCGTGAGTCTGCTTCTGAATCAGTTGCGCAATAAACTGCGTGCTGCCGGTCTCCGGCGTATTTTTTTGTAATACGCTGGCCCCGGAAAAACCATCCACGGCACCAGGTTTCATCTCCTCTGGCTGTGAAAAGTAGATAATCAGCGTGCGGGCGTGTGCGGATAAATCCTCTGATGCGAACGCGGGCTGCCCCAGAAGCCCCATGACCATCATCGCCAGAAACCCGCTAAATACCTTTTTCATTCTCACTGTTTCATTCCTTCAATCAGCCGTGGTGAGTATCAGCAGTGATTCTGGCGCAGATAGCCTGACATCAGACTGACGACTCTCTGACAATTTTGTCAGAAGTCTTTGCGCGCGGAGATCCCGATTTTGTCTCTGAAATCAGTCTCCCGATTCGGATAGCGTCAGGCTGTTTAGCAAACGTCAGGCCAAAGGTATTGATACCGTTCTCGCTACGGGCAAAGACATCTCCCCGGTGCATAATGGCGACGGCACGGACAATCGACAGGCCCAGCCCATGATGGGTATCACTCCTGGCTCGGGAGGTGTCAACACGATAGAACCGTTCGAAAAGCCGGTGTAAGTGCTCTGGCGCTATCGGATCGCCAGGGTTAGAAACGTCTACACAAACTTGATTGCCTTTTTCGCTTAAGCGCACCGTAACCGTGCTATTGGAGGGGGAATGCCTGGCGCTATTTTCCAGCAAATTAGCCAGTGAACGGTGAAACAGCCGCCTGTCGATATGCGCCGTGACGTCGCCCTCAACCTCCAGCGAAAGCTGTTTTTCAGCAAAAGAGGGTTCAACATATTCCGCTGTTTTCAGGGTTTCTTCGCGCAGGGAGACTTGCGTAAGCTGGGAAGCATGTTCACCCGCGTGCGCATGAGACAGGAACAGCATGTCGTTAACTATCGACGTCATGCGTTCAAGCTCCTCCAGGTTTGAACCCAATAACTCTTCCAGTTCATCTTGTGAACGTCGGCGTGATAGCCCGAGTTGCGTCTGGCCGATCAGGTTAGTCAGCGGGGTACGAAGTTCATGCGCAACATCGGCATTAAAGCTCTCGAGCTGTCGCCAGGCGATTTCCTGACGCTCTAACACACCGTTAAATGATGATGCCAGTTGCTGCAGTTCTTCGGGCAACGCGCGGGTATTCAGGCGCTGGCCATGGTCACCTGGTGCAAGGTGTTGTGCCTGCTGACTGAGCATGCCCACCGGACGCAGGCCAATCCGTGAAACAACGTATCCCAGTAAGGCGACAATCAGTACGCCCAGCGCGGCAATAATCAGCAGCGTTCGTGTGAACGCATCAAGTGTGCCCATATACGGCGTAGAGTCGATGGCAACCACATAGCGCAGCTCAGGCCTTTCACCGTTGGCGGGGATGGTTTTCACTAACAGGAACAGTGAGCATGCACCTTCCGATGCGCCGGGCACTTTATTAAATCCCTCCTGCAAAGAGGACCACTGAACGCCCACCGGTGGTATTCCCCCCATGCTAAAGCGCGGGTTATCGCTCACTATCCAGTAGCGAACGCGCTCACCTTCAGAATTGGTTAGCAGAGTAAATTTATTAGCCAACGTCGACCAGCCGTCAGCCGATGTTCGTGCGGCGAACCACGGACTCATTAATGATTCCCGGAACAACAGTTCGTTATGCATCTGCTTTTGCAAAGAGTCATGTAAGGAGCTTCTGAGCAAGATACCGATAATGGACACAATCAGCAGCGCGGATAAGGCAAACATCAGCGCCAGGTGAACGGAGATGGAACGTTTAGGCATGCTGAGTCTCTTCATTTATTCCGACCGGACTTCGAGGACATACCCCATGCCACGAACGGTATGTAACAGTTTGACGTCGAATGGGGCATCAACTTTGGCTCGCAGACGTTTAATGGCGACTTCAACCACATTGGCATCGCTGTCAAAATTCATGTCCCATATCTGCTCAGCAATCATCATTTTTGACAGGATCTCCCCCTGATGCCGGGCCAGAAGACTTAACAGGGAAAACTCTTTTGCGGTCAATTCCAGTCGCGTTCCGGCGCGAAATACGCGGCGAGCCAGCAGGTCGAGATGCAGATCGTGAATTTGCAGTTGGGTGATGTCTGCGCCATCCGTAGCGCGGCGACGCACCAGTGCCTGAATGCGCGCCACCAGTTCGATAAGAGAGAAGGGCTTGGGGAGATAATCATCCGCGCCAAGCCGAAGCCCTTTGACGCGCTCGTCGACCGAACCGCGGGCCGAGAGCATCAGTACCGGCGTTTGTTTGACGGCCCGCACCCCCTCGAGTACCCGGTAGCCATCCATCCCCGGCAGCATCACATCAAGGATTATCGCGTCGTAGTCAAGCTCCAGCGCGTAATGAAGACCTTCTGCGCCATCTGCAGAGACATCTACCGTAAATCCGGATTCACTCAACGCACGGTTGAGATAGGTTGACGTTTTTTCTTCATCTTCGACTAACAACAGGCGCATAACGGGATTTCCTCTTAACTGTTCAATCGGGCTTATTCTGCCTCTTGATTGCCAACATAAAGCTGACGCTTACCTGACAGCATTGTCAGAAACATGAAGCCATCTCTGCCTGCTTGCTGACAAAAATGTTATTTACCTGTCACGATGCTGACAGGCCTCTCTCTCTAACCTGAGTCTGCACATTTAAATCCGCAAGCCTGAAACTCATCGGGAGAGACCATGAAATTCAATCTGTTAACTGCAATACTGCTCACGGCAATAACCGGGGCCACCTCAGTCAATGCGGCTGATTACAAAAAAAATCCATTCACCCTGGCCTATGACGGCGCCATCACTGAGAACGTCAAAGGCAAGGTCAACATTCATCCGGTGAAGTACGATCTGCATGGCATTCAGATAGCTGCGAATGTCTATACCCCTGCTAACTACGATCCCGCCAAAAAATACCCTGCCGTAGTGGTTGCACATCCGAATGGCGGCGTAAAAGAGCAGGTCGCAGGCTTGTATGCCCAGCGTCTCGCCGAGCAGGGCTACATCACGATTACTGCCGACGCGGCTTATCAGGGCGCGAGCGGTGGGATGCCTCGCAGCGTGGATAAACCCGCTAATCGCATCGAGGATATCCACGGCATGGCTGACTACATCAGCCAGTATCCGGGAGTGGATACTTCCCGCCTCGGTCTGCTGGGTATTTGCGGAGGTGGCGGTTATTCACTTGTTGCGGCCGAAACGGATCAACGGTTTAAATCGATCGCAACCATCAGCATGTTTAATTCAGGCCTGGTGCGCCGCAACGGTTTTCAGGACTCACAGCTGGATACTATTCAGCAGCGTCTTCAGCAGGCTTCTGACGCACGTGCTCAGGAAGCTTCCGGAGGCGAAGTCCTGTACTCCGGTGATGCCAATCTGACTGATGAACAGATCGCTAAGTTACCTTTTGCCTTATATCGACAGGGCTATGAGTACTACTGGAAAACTCACGCGCACCCGAACTCTACGTTTAAATACACGACAAGCAGCCTGTTAGATTTGATGAGTTTTGACGTTACGGACCATATCAATCTCATCAATAAACCGCTGCTGATGATTGCTGGTACAAAAGCCGATACGCTCTATATGACGGAAGATGCGTTTGCGAAAGCCACCGGTACAAAAGACAAAGAACTCTTCCTGATCGATGGCGCTACCCATATCGAGACGTATTGGATTCCTGAGTACGTTGACAAGGCTTTGCAAAAGTTAGACGTCTTCTTCGATAAGAGTATTTAACCCCTATCAGACGATACCTTTGGCCAGCCGGTCAGGCTGGTCATATCAGGACATAATGAGTGTTTATCCGCATGTGACCAAGACTAACGAAGTCGGGAAGAAAGATAATTACGCACATTAAATAGCCGCTATGAATGAAATTCATAAAACGGCAGGGAGATGTAAGGATTATTTTTTGCCTGTAAGGTTATACTTCGTGGTACAGGCCAACTTTAGGTTTAGCATTACGGCATTGAATTCCGGTGAGCATAACGAGCTCTTGTTTGTACTGTCTCGTTACGAGATGGATTCACACTCTATGAAATGAAAAAATCCACGCAATTGCGTGGATTTTATAGACTTTTTCGATATTCATGAGATTTGATGAAACCTCATGAGACGAGAAGTTTTATTTAGACGTTGAACAGGAAGTTCATCACATCGCCATCTTTAACGATGTAATCTTTACCTTCTGCACGCATCTTACCGGCTTCTTTCGCGCCCTGTTCACCTTTATAGGTGATGAAATCTTCAAACGCGATGGTTTGTGCGCGGATAAAGCCTTTCTCGAAGTCAGTATGAATTTTACCCGCCGCCTGCGGAGCCGTTGCGCCAACAGGAATGGTCCATGCACGAACTTCTTTCACGCCAGCGGTGAAGTAGGTCTGCAGGTTCAGCAGTTCGTAACCAGCGCGGATTACGCGGTTCAGACCAGGTTCTTCAAGACCCATTTCAGCCATGAATTCTTCACGGTCAGCATCATCGAGTTCTGCGATGTCAGCTTCAACGGCAGCGCAAACTGCAACAACCACGGAGCCTTCAGCTGCGGCGATTTCACGCACTTTATCGAGGTATGGGTTGTTTTCAAAACCGTCTTCGTTGACGTTGGCGATATACATCGTTGGCTTCAGCGTCAGGAAGCTCAGGTATTTGATAGCCGCTTTGTCTTCATCGGTCAGCGTTTTCAACGCACGCAGCATGCCAGCGTTTTCCAGCTGTGGCAGGCATTTTTCCAGTGCAGCCAGTTCCGCTTTAGCGTCTTTATCGCCGCCTTTAGCCTTCTTCTGTACGCGATGGATAGCGCGCTCACAGGTATCCAGGTCAGACAGCGCCAGTTCGGTATTGATAACCTCAATGTCGTCAGCCGGATCCACTTTGTTATTAACGTGGATGATGTTGTCGTTTTCAAAGCAGCGAACCACGTGGCCGATAGCTTCGGTTTCACGGATGTTCGTCAGGAACTGGTTACCCAGACCTTCGCCTTTGGACGCGCCTTTTACCAGACCGGCAATGTCGACGAATTCCATCGTTGTTGGCAGGATACGCTGCGGTTTGACGATTTCGGCCAACTGATCCAGACGCGGATCGGGCATCGGGACAACACCTGTGTTCGGCTCGATAGTGCAGAACGGGAAGTTTGCCGCTTCAATACCCGCTTTTGTGAGCGCGTTGAACAGGGTGGATTTGCCTACGTTTGGCAAACCGACGATACCGCATTTGAATCCCATGTTTAAATCACCTTAATCTTTTGATATTCAACCTGTTATGGAAAACAGATTGTAGAAAAGTAAATAACTCTGCCTATTATACACAGCACGCGAGAAAAATGCCGCACATCCCTGCTTATTGCGCTTTAAAGGTGTGTAACCGGCTCGTTGCCTTGGTCAGGCCATCTTTGAATAAAATCTCGGTACAACGTGCCGCTTCGTCAATTGCTTCATCAATTAACTTCTGTTCTGAAACAGGCGGTTTGCCTAAAACAAATCCGACAACTTTGTTTTTATCACCCGGATGACCAATTCCCACGCGTAAACGATGAAAGTTGGGGTTATTGCCCAACTTGCTGATGATGTCTTTCAGGCCATTATGTCCGCCATGACCGCCACCGAGCTTAAATTTTGCCACGCCAGGCGGCAGGTCTAATTCGTCGTGCGCGACCAAAATTTCATCGGGATTGATACGATAAAAACTGGCCATCGCACCTACGGCCTTGCCGCTGAGATTCATAAATGTGGTCGGTACCAGCAAACGGACATCTTCCCCTTCGAGCGTTACTCTGGAGGTGTAGCCGAAGAATTTCGGCTCATCACGCAGGGGCGCGCGTAATCTCTCTGCCAGTAAATCGACATACCATGCGCCTGCGTTGTGTCGCGTTGCCGCATACTCTGCGCCGGGGTTCGCCAGGCCGACAATCAATTTAATCGTCACGTGTTTTGTCCTGAGTGTTTCCATAAACGACGTGTAGTTTACTGTCTGATGCTGCTCTTGACAAAAAACTGCGTTCTAATCGCCAAAAACTAAATAATTGCACAAATGGACTATTAGAAATTGAGTATGTTCAGTAGCTTATTTGTAAAGTTTTGTTGCGCGAGTGTTTGTAATTGTGATCGCTCCCGCACTTGCGAACGGCAGTGTTGTCTATACTTTACACATAAGGATTAGGGGTATTCCCTGTAGCAACCCAAAGTTCCGGAGGTGACACATGAAACGCAAAAACGCTTCGTTACTCGGTAACGTGCTCATGGCTTTAGGGTTGGTGGTGATGGTGGGGGGTGTTGGTTACTCTATTTTAAACCAATTGCCGCAATTTAATCTGCCACAGTTTTTCGCACATGGTGCCGTGCTCAGTATTTTTGTAGGTGGTGTTCTGTGGTTGGCGGGAGCCAGAGTGGGCGGGCACGAGCAAATCAGTGACCGTTACTGGTGGGTACGCCATTATGACAAACGCTGTCGTCGCGGTGATACCACTCATCGTCATAACTAAATCGTTTCCCGGTAGAGAGGGCTGCGGTTTGAATACAAAGTCCTGGTTGAAAAACCAGGACTCTGCTTGTTCATTATCCTTGCATAGAACGCACTTTTATATTCGCTACGGAATATAAGAAACGTTATTCGAATAACCGATAATGTAACGTTTTAACCGCGCTATCCGCGTCTTCAGCGGGCAACAGGAAACACAGGTTGTCATTTGACGCGCCGTGGCAAATCATTCGCACCGTATGCCCTTCAAGCCAGGCAAAAACGTCTTTGCAAACCCCCGCCGCCTGAGTCAGCCGATTCCCCACCAAAGTGACTAATGCCAGTCCGGTTTCCACTTCCACACGACAGTGGGAGGATAATGCGGTAAACAATGCGCTGGTCAGTATATGATCTTCACCTGAGGTAGCGTGAGTCGCGTCCAGCGCCAGCGCAATACTGTTCTCTGAGGTTGTAACCAAATCCACCGTGACCGCGTGGCGAGCTAAAATGGCGAAGGACTGCGCCAGGAAAGAACCGGACGGTTGTGTCTCCAGACTATGTAATCGCAACAGCGTCTGTTTACGGCGCACGGCAAGCGCACGATAGCGAGGTGGGTTGTCGGTGGTGTTATGCACCAGCGTACCACCGGCAGCCGTATCCTTACTTGAGCCAACAAAGACCGGAATGCTTTTACGCATTGCCGGAAGCAGCGTAGCCGGGTGGAGGACCTTCGCACCGAAGGCGGCCATATCGCTGGCCTCGGAAAATGAGATGTGGTCAATCCGTTTGGCCCGCGGCGCAATGCGCGGATCGGTGGTGTAGATCCCTGCGACATCGGTCCAGATGTCCACGCGTGCGGCGTGAAGCGCCTCACCGAGAAGCGTCGCCGTGTAATCACTACCACCGCGTCCCAGCGTAGTGGTATGCCCTGCGGCATCCCGGCCGATAAACCCCTGGGTCACCATAATCGCTTGCTCAAGACGAGGGTGCAGGTGAGTCTCCACCAGGTGGTGCAGGGTACTGAGTTCGGGTTCGGCGCAGCCGAAACTCGAGTTGGTACGCATCACGCTGCGGGCGTCAAACCACCCGGCCTCGGCATGCCGTTCACGTAAGACTTCAGTAAACAGTAAAGAGGACATCAGCTCGCCGTGACTGACCAATTCATCGCTTAGCGCATCAGACGGTGAAACGGTCGCCGTTTGTGCAAGATGGCGGATGTTGTTGAGAAGATTATCGATTTCCGTGCTGATAACGGACGGCTGCTTCAGGCGGGAAATAATGTTGTATTGGATGGCGCGTAAGGTCTCAAGCTTATCTAATTGTTGATGCGTTTCCAGACCTTCAGAAAGCTCGACCAGTAAGTTTGTAACGCCTGCTGAAGCAGACAGTACGACTAAACGGACATCTTGATCAGCAAGGACAATGCTGGCGCTTCGGTTCATCGCATCAAAATCAGCGACGCTGGTGCCGCCAAATTTGGCAACGACGGATGGTGGATAAATGCGAGTCATAACAATCTCATATCAGGGCGCCATAAAAGTATGGCTAGAAAATTTTCATTCTCGGCATAAGGGGAAACGGTGTTCGCCTTACGAAATGTCCGCCCGCGAACATTTCTGCTGACAACCCAGGGAATTCCTGTTGTCGAAAACGCGTGTCGCCTGTACGCGTTACCGGGTGCTGCGCATTAATTTTATTTACATAGCCTGCAAATAAGCGCGCCATACTAAGTGATTTATATTTAGGGATCGACTTTTTTATTCGATTTATCGACAAATAAGTGAAAAATCATGTCGTAACAAGAAAATGCGTACATTATTAATGGTAAAAACGTGTAAAAAAATAATAAAAGCATGAAAATTCCATGGTTTTTATAACATCGTATGCGTTGCAATTGGCTACGGTAATTGTTAATTAAATAGATATATTTCTTTAGGATTTCGTAATGAAGGGTGGCTGTTACACTTTGAATTATAAAGAAAAAACACCTGCTAAATGTGTTGAAAAATAAATGATTGAGTCCAGGGCTAAAACAACATATATTAGCCGCGCTTTTTTACAGGTAACCCTTATAACCATTTATTCAATCAGGCGTTAATCTACACCTGGTTGTAGGAGTGATATGATGACGGATAAAGTCCGTATTGATACTTTAAGTGCTAATTCATTACCACAGAGCAATGATACCTTTTTAGCAAGACAGGCTGAGTTTGAATCTAATGTCCGCAGCTATCCACGTAAACTGCCATTAGCGATTGCTAAAGCGCAGGGCGTCTGGATTACTGACGTAGAAAATAATCAATATCTTGATTGCCTGGCAGGTGCCGGAACCCTGGCGCTTGGTCATAATCATCCTGAAGTGCTGCAGAGCATTCAAAGTGTCATCACAAGCGGCTTACCGTTACATACGCTTGACCTTACCACACCGTTAAAAGATGAATTCTCATCGTATTTACTTTCTTTATTACCGGGCCAGGGCAAAGAGTATTGCCTGCAGTTCACCGGGCCGTCCGGTGCCGATGCCGTTGAAGCGGCGCTGAAGCTGGCGAAGAAAGTTACCGGCCGTTCCAGCATCATCAGCTTTTCCGGTGGCTACCACGGGATGACCCACGGCGCGCTGTCCGTGACCGGCAACCTGTCGCCGAAAGAAGCCGTCAGCAACATGATGGCGGAAGTGCAGTTTATGCCGTATCCGCATCAGTACCGTTGCCCGCTGGGTATCGGCGGCGACGCTGGCGTCAAAGCATTGACCTACTACTTCGAAAACCTGATCAACGACGTTGAGAGCGGCGTGCGTAAACCGGCTGCCGTGATCCTCGAAGCGGTGCAGGGCGAAGGCGGGGTAAACCCGGCTCCGATCGAGTGGCTGCAGCGTATTCGTAAAGTGACCCAGGAACACGGCATTCTGCTGATTATCGATGAAGTTCAGGCTGGCTTCGTGCGCACGGGTAAACTGTTCGCCTTCGAACACGCCGGTATTGAGCCGGATATCATCGTGATGTCCAAAGCGGTTGGCGGCGGTCTGCCACTGGCGGTACTGGGCATTAAAAAGCAGTTCGATGCGTGGGCTCCGGGCCATCACACTGGCACCTTCCGCGGCAACCAACTGGCGATGGCGACCGGTCTGACAACGCTGAAAATCCTCAAAGACGACAAGATTGCCGATAAAGTTGCTGCGCAGGGCGAGTGGCTGAAAGGCAAACTGACTGACCTGCAGAAACGTTATCCGGTTATCGGCCAGGTACGTGGTCTGGGCCTGATGATTGGTCTGGAAATCGTTAAGCCGAACGAAGCGCAGGATCACATGGGCTGCTACCCGGCCGATGGAGAGCTTTCCGCGCTGCTGCAGAAAAAATGTTTCGAAAACGGCCTGATTCTGGAGCGTGGCGGCCGTAACGGTTGCGTACTGCGTCTGCTGCCGTCTCTGTTGATCACCAACGCAGAGCTGGAGATTTTCCTCGATAAATTCGAAAATGCCCTGCTGGGCGCTGGCGTGAAGCCGGTTTAAACGGAGTTGGATCGAATGTCAGACGTAAATCCGATTCTGTCCGGCTCGGCACAAAGCATCGCTGCCTACCAGGACGCTATCGAGCAGAGTACGCAAGCGGTCGTTGAATGGTTGAAGCAACCTGAGATGTATCAGGGCAAAACCGTTGAGCAACTGCGCGAACGTATCAACCTGAATTTTACGTCTCAGGGCCTGGGCAACCAGGCCGCGATTGAGCGTGCGGTTGAATACTTTCTGAAAGACAGCTTGTTGGTTCACCATGCGCAGTGCGTGGCGCACCTGCACTGCCCGAGCCTGGTGATTAGCCAGGCGGCAGAAGTGCTGATCAACGCCACCAACCAGAGTATGGACTCCTGGGATCAGAGCCCGTCGGCGACCATCATTGAGATCAAACTGATCGAATGGTTGCGTGAGCAGGTGGGCTATGCGGCAGGCGACGCGGGCGTGTTCACCAGCGGTGGCACCCAGAGCAACCTGATGGGCCTGATGCTGGCGCGCGACGCCTTCTTTGCCCGCCAGGGGCATTCCATTCAGCAGAATGGTCTGACCGGCGACCTGAGCAAAATCAAAGTATTTTGCTCTGAAAGCGCGCACTTCTCTGTGCAGAAGAACATGGCGCTGATGGGGCTGGGTTACCGTTCCGTCACCCAGGTGAAGACCGATGCGTTCTCACGCATGGATCTGGCTGACCTGAAAGACAAGCTGGCCCAGGCGAAAGCCAACGGCGAACAGGTGATGGCGATTGTCGCCACTGCGGGTACTACCGATGCGGGCGCAATCGATCCGTTAGCGGACATTGCGGCGCTGGCGGCAGAACACCAGATCTGGATGCATGTGGATGCAGCATGGGGCGGGGCGTTACTGCTTTCTGAGCAGTATCGTCACTTCCTGAACGGCCTTGAACTGGCGGATTCCGTGACGCTGGACTTCCACAAACAGTTCTTCCAGACCATCAGCTGCGGCGCGTTCCTGCTGAAAGACGCGCGCCACTACGAGCTGATGCGTTACCAGGCGGCGTATCTGAACTCTGATTTCGATGAAGAGGCGGGCGTACCGAATCTGGTGTCGAAATCGCTGCAGACCACGCGCCGTTTTGACGCGCTGAAGCTGTGGATGGGGCTCGAAGCGCTGGGCAAAAAGCAGTATGCCGAAATCATTGATAACGGCGTAACGCTGGCGCGTGATGTGGCTGCGTTTGTGAAAACTCAGCCACACCTGGAACTGGTGATGGAGCCGCAGCTGGCAAGCGTGCTGTTCCGTTTCCGTCCGCACAGTGACGACATGGCGTTCGTTGGGCTGTTGAACCAGCGTATTGGCGACGTTCTGCTGGCTTCTGGTAGCGCCAACGTTGGCGTGACCGAAGCAGATGGCGTAACCTGCCTGAAGCTGACGCTGCTGAACCCAACGGTGTGTCTGGAGGATGTCAAAGTCCTGCTGGCAAGCGTGAAAGCGACAGCTGAGCAACTGCTGAACGCGTAAGCAATAAGCTGATTATAAAAAAGGCTCCCACACACGGGAGCCATTTTTTTGCCTGTCATTTGTAGTCCGGTGGCGCTTCGCTTGGCCGGGCTACACGTCAGCTGATATCTGCCAGCGCGGCGTCTTTATTCGGGAAGAACGTCAGGCGTCCGGCAATCGGCTGAATGCCCGCGCGCGCCATGGTACGTAACGGCTGGAATTCCAGATTACTGATCCGCAGTTCACACCCTTCCGGGAGGCGTTTTACAAAACGCTGGAAAGCGTCCAGACCACCGGCATCCAGTACCGGGACCGCGTCCCACTTCAAGACCACAATACGTTTACCTGCAATGCGCGATTCGAGATCGGTAAATAATCCCTCCGCAGCGGCAAAGAAAAGTGGGCCAATAACGCGCAGCACCAGCACATCGTCAGGTACGTCTACGTTGACCGGCGCCAGACGCGTCATGCGCGCGATACGACGCATAAACAGCAGGGAGGCGAGAACGATACCGACGCTGATGGCGATCACCATGTCGAATAGCACCGTCAGCGACATACACATAAGCATGACAATGATGTCGTCTTTTGGCGCATGACGCAGCAGATCCACCACTTTATGCGCTTCACTCATGTTCCATGCCACCATCAGCAGCAGGGCGGCCATGGCGGAAAGCGGTAACCAGGAAAGCAGCGGCGCAAGCACCAGCAGGGCAAGGATCACCAGAATCGCGTGGATGACCGCTGAAATTGGTGAGGTCGCCCCGGCGCGGACGTTTGCCGCAGAACGGGCAATTGCCGCCGTGGCGGTGATACCACCGAAGAACGGTGCCACGATGTTACCCAGGCCCTGGCCAATCAGCTCACTGTTGGCTTTATGCTTGGTGCCAGTCATCCCATCAAGTACGACGGCGCACAGTAGAGATTCAATCGCCCCGAGCATCGCCATGGAGAAGGCGGCCGGTAACAGCGCCTGTAACGAACTCCAGCTCAGGGTAAAGTTTGACTCCGGCATGTCCCACGGTAATACCAGTTGCGGCAGCAACTGCGGGATGCCATTACCCTGCGAGCCATCAGCCAGAATGTAGTGGAACTGAGAACCGATGGTGGCGACATGGCCGCCGGTCAGGTTCACAATCCCCATTACCGCACAGCCTGCCAGCAGCGCAGGAAGGTGGCCCGGCAGTCGGATCCCCAGACGCGGCCAGAAAATCAGGATCCCCAGCGTCACCACGCCAATTGCGGCATCGCCAACGTTGAGGGTTGGCAGGGCCATAAACAGCGCGCCGACTTTTTGCAGGTAGTGCTCCGGGACATGGGCCATTTGCAGACCGAGAAAATCTTTAATCTGCATGGTACCGATGGTGATACCAATACCCGATGTAAAACCTAACGTAACGGATACCGGGATATATTCGATCAGGCGACCAAAACGGGCGAGGCCGAAAAGGATCAGGAATATCCCGGACATTAGCGTTGCGACCAGCAGGCCTGCCAGCCCAAACTGTTGCGACACCGGATACAGAATCACCACGAAGGCGGCAGTTGGTCCAGATACGCTAAAACGTGAACCCCCGGTAAGGGCGATAACAATCCCAGCCACGGCTGAGGTATACAAGCCGTACTGCGGCGCCACGCCACTGCCTATTGCCAGGGCCATCGCCAGCGGAATGGCAATGATCCCAACGGTTATCCCGGCGATCAGGTCGCGGGTAAAGCGAGAAGCGGTATATTTTTCTTTCCAACAAGCGTCGATGAGGGCGCGGAAAGGCATCACATGTGAGGAAAATAATCTGTTCACAATAATGTTTCATCCATGAGCGCATCATCTGTCAACTAAATGGCAGGTGAAGGAGGCATAAGTCATACAAATAGATGTTGCAGATAAAAAAACCCGCCGCAGCGGGTTTTTGAGCCGGGCTCGATTAATGCTCGAACATAGCAGAGATGGATTCTTCGTTGCTGATACGACGAATCGCTTCGGCCAGCATACCCGACAGGGTCAATGTACGCACGTTTGGCAGTGCTTTGATTTCGTCAGTCAGTGGAATAGTGTCACAGACAACGACTTCATCAATCACTGAATTGCGCAGGTTGTTTGCCGCATTACCTGAGAAGATCGGGTGGGTAGCGTAAGCAAATACGCGTTTTGCACCACGTTCTTTCAGTGCTTCTGCTGCTTTACACAGCGTACCGCCGGTATCGATCATATCATCAACCAGCACGCAGTCACGACCTGCAACGTCACCAATAATGTGCATCACCTGAGAAACGTTCGCGCGCGGGCGTCGTTTGTCGATGATAGCCATGTCGGTATCGTTCAGCAGTTTAGCGATAGCGCGGGCACGCACGACGCCACCGATGTCCGGAGAAACCACAATCGGGTTGTCCAGATTCAGCTGCAGCATGTCTTCTAACAGGATCGGGCTACCGAATACGTTATCAACCGGTACGTCAAAGAAGCCCTGGATCTGTTCAGCATGCAGGTCAACGGTGAGGACGCGGTCAACGCCAACGCTGGACAGGAAATCAGCGACGACTTTAGCAGTAATCGGTACACGAGCGGAACGTACGCGACGATCCTGACGTGCATAGCCGAAGTAAGGAATAACGGCGGTGATACGGCCTGCGGAAGCACGGCGCAGCGCATCAACCATAACGACCAATTCCATCAGGTTGTCGTTAGTAGGGGCACAAGTGGACTGGATGATGAAAATATCACCACCGCGTACATTTTCATTAATTTGTACGCTGACTTCGCCGTCGCTAAAGCGACCTACAGCGGCGTCGCCGAGTGAAGTGTACAGGCGGTTGGCAATACGTTGTGCTAGTTCCGGGGTGGCGTTACCAGCAAAAAGCTTCATATCAGGCACGAGAAGAACCTCAGGCATGCGTCCATTGGTGGAAAGAATCTGCCGAAAACTGTGCGGGCCAGGCAGTATCCTCTCCATGCGGTGTATTAAAGAGCGCGATGCAACGTCTGGAACAGGGTGACGTTGTCACCGCAACTCAGCTTGCCCGGCTTACTCGTCATCTTTCACGTTTCATGTGTGCTGGCATATTTCGCCATCTTCCTGAAACCCGAACGATTTAGAGTAACGCTCTGTGCAATGGGGAGAGGTTGACACCTTTCGCCACAAAGCCTTTGAGCCATTCCGGGGCTTGCTCAAGCACCTGGCGAGCACGAGACTCAGTGTCAAATTCAGCAAAGACACAAGCCCCTGTACCAGTCAGGCGCGACGGCGCGTATTCTAACAGCCAGGAAAGCGCCGCATCAACCTCGCGAAAACGTTTTCTTGCGATAACCTCGCAATCATTGCTGAATTCACATTTTAGTAACGTTTTTATTGACCTTTTTGGCGTGTTGCGCGGGAGGTCGGGATCTTTAAAAATCACCGGCGTCGGAATACTGACTCCCGGGTGTGCGACCAGATACCATTTTTCCTCTGGCTCGACCGGCGTCAGAATTTCACCTACGCCTTCAGCAAAGGCCGCATGGCCGCGCACGAATACGGGAACGTCCGCCCCCAGCGTTAAGCCGAGTCCTGCCAGTTCATCAACCGAAAGTCCGCACTGCCAAAGGTGATTCAGCGCCACCAGGACGGTAGCTGCATTAGACGAACCTCCGCCAAGACCGCCGCCCATCGGCAGGCGTTTTTCGATACTGATGTCGGCGCCGCTCCCTTTGGGAAGGCGATCGCTTTCAGACGCCGCCTTCATCAGCAAGCGCGCCGCACGGACAATGAGATTGTCTTCATGTGCAACGCCTTCCAC
This sequence comes from Citrobacter sp. RHBSTW-00986, assembly GCF_013783065.1. NCBI lineage: Bacteria > Pseudomonadati > Pseudomonadota > Gammaproteobacteria > Enterobacterales > Enterobacteriaceae > Citrobacter > Citrobacter sp. RHBSTW-00986. The sequence goes on from NZ_CP056200.1 coordinate 2,224,694, forward strand.
CGGCGTTAACAGGCGGATTTCGCCGTCGCCACGCAGCGCAATACCTAACGTGTCGCCATAATCAAGAAACTGGAATAGCGTTTGCAAAGTGTGATAACCGTCCGCACGCTGCCCGGTGATGTATAAAAACAGATTCAGTTTTGCCGGAGAGGGCCAGTGGGTCATCATTTCACAATCCAGTTATCCATTTTCAGCTTAATACGCTGATCGCCGTCGGACAGTTCCATGTTTGCCGGCATCGCAGGCTTAATTTTGCTGTCGTAGGCGCTATAGACCACTTTCCAGTTTTTACCGTCTTTGCTGTAGTTCACTTCACTCAGACGATACTGGTCGTCGAGTTTGTAATCGCTGGCGTCTCCCGGCAGGCCAAGGATCCACTGGCGCAGGCTATTCAATGGAATAGGCATGCCGGTCAGTTTACCAATCATCTCTTCGGCGTCGTCAGCGGTGTAGTGCTTGCCTTTGTTATCGACAAGTTCGACGTTGCCCGGCTGGGCATTGAGTTCCAGTTCAGTGCTGCCCAGGGGATTGGTCAGCAGGAGACGGTAGCGATCTTGTCCGGTTTGTTGCCAGAAAAAGCGGGCATAGACTTTCTGTTGATCGGAAATATACGCAAACGCACCGCGCGTCTGATATTGGTTCAGGGCGCGTACTTCCTGCTGGTGCTGGCGCCACTGTGGAGAGTCAGGGCTTTTGCCGGGACCTTTCGGCGCGTTGAGCGTACAGGCGGTAAGAGCCAGGGCCGCCAACGGCAGCAGGCGAATCAGGCGAAAATCAGGCAGGGTCATAATGATGACAAATCCTTGAGATACGTTGCAGTTATAACTCTTAATGCTAGCGCCGCCATCATACATCGTCTACGTTCAAGTTATCTTAAATCGCTCAAATTTGTGCACTAACCTATTACTCCAAAAGGGGGCAGTCTCTTTTATTGACCGCACGCATCCTGTATGATGCACCCAGTCTAACCTTATCAACGCTGGTACTATTCCCGCACACATGACCCTTTTAGCGCTTGGTATTAACCATAAAACGGCACCTGTATCGCTGCGAGAACGCGTAACGTTTTCGCCGGATACGCTCGATCAGGCGCTGGACAGCCTGCTTGCGCAGCCAATGGTGCAGGGCGGGGTGGTGCTGTCGACGTGTAACCGTACGGAACTGTATCTCAGCGTTGAAGAGCAGGATAACCTGCAAGAAGCGCTGGTTCGCTGGCTGTGCGATTACCATAATCTTAATGAAGAAGACTTGCGCAATAGCCTGTACTGGCACCAGGACAACGACGCCGTCAGTCATTTGATGCGTGTTGCCAGCGGTCTGGATTCGCTGGTGCTTGGTGAACCGCAGATTCTGGGGCAGGTGAAAAAAGCTTTTGCGGATTCGCAAAAAGGTCACCTGAACGCCAGTGCGCTGGAACGCATGTTCCAGAAATCATTCTCTGTCGCTAAACGTGTACGAACAGAAACAGACATCGGTGCCAGCGCCGTGTCCGTGGCTTTTGCCGCCTGTACGCTGGCGCGGCAAATATTTGAATCGCTCTCCACGGTGACCGTGCTGTTAGTGGGCGCAGGCGAAACCATTGAGCTGGTGGCGCGACACCTGCGTGAGCATCAAGTGAAGAAGATGATCATCGCCAACCGTACCCGCGAGCGGGCGCAGGTGCTGGCGGATGAAGTCGGCGCCGAAGTGATTTCACTGAGTGATATCGATGCGCGTTTACAGGATGCCGATATTATTATCAGTTCTACCGCCAGCCCGCTGCCGATTATCGGCAAAGGAATGGTGGAGCGCGCGCTTAAAAATCGCCGTAATCAACCTATGCTGCTGGTGGATATCGCCGTACCGCGCGATGTCGAGCCAGAAGTGGGTAAGTTGTCCAACGCCTATCTGTACAGCGTTGACGACCTGCAAAGCATCATTTCGCATAACCTGGCCCAGCGCAAAGCGGCGGCCGTGGAAGCCGAAACCATTGTGGCGCAGGAAACCAGCGAATTTATGGCCTGGCTACGCGCTCAGGGCGCAAGTGAAACTATCCGCGAGTATCGCAGTCAGTCAGAACAGATCCGTGATGAACTGACTGCCAAAGCGTTGGCCGCTCTTCAACAGGGTGGTGATGCGCAAGCCATTATGCAGGATCTGGCCTGGAAACTGACCAACCGCTTGATCCATGCACCAACCAAATCACTTCAACAGGCCGCCCGTGACGGGGATAGTGAACGCCTGAATATTCTGCGCGACAGCCTCGGGCTGGAGTAGCAGCACACCAATCTTATTTTTTACAGGGTGCATTTACGCCTATGAAGCCTTCTATCGTTGCCAAACTGGAAGCCCTGCATGAACGCCATGAAGAAGTTCAGGCGCTGCTCGGGGATGCGGGTACTATCGCAGACCAGGAACGCTTTCGTGCACTGTCGCGCGAATATGCGCAATTAAGCGATGTATCTCGCTGTTTTACGGACTGGCAACAGGTTCAGGAAGATATCGAGACGGCTCAGATGATGCTCGACGATCCTGAAATGCGTGAAATGGCGCAGGATGAACTGCGTGAAGCAAAAGATAAATGCGAGCAGCTGGAGCAACATCTGCAGGTTCTGCTGTTGCCTAAAGATCCTGATGACGAACGTAACGCCTTCCTCGAAGTGCGTGCGGGAACCGGTGGTGATGAGGCCGCGCTGTTTGCCGGCGATCTGTTCCGCATGTACAGCCGTTACGCTGAATCGCGTCGCTGGCGGGTAGAGATCATGAGCGCCAGCGAAGGCGAACATGGCGGGTTTAAAGAAGTCATTGCCAAAATTAGCGGCGAAGGCGTGTACGGTCGACTGAAATTTGAGTCCGGTGGGCATCGTGTGCAGCGCGTACCTGCGACGGAGTCACAGGGCCGTATTCACACTTCTGCCTGTACGGTCGCGGTCATGCCGGAACTGCCGGATACCGAACTGCCGGACATCAACCCGGCCGATCTGCGTATTGATACCTTCCGCTCATCAGGCGCAGGGGGGCAGCACGTTAACACCACCGACTCCGCAATCCGTATTACCCACTTGCCGACCGGTATCGTAGTGGAATGCCAGGACGAACGTTCGCAGCATAAAAACAAAGCGAAAGCGATGTCGGTGCTGGGGGCGCGAATTCGTGCCGCCGAAGTGGCAAGACGTCAACAGGCCGAAGCCTCTGAGCGTCGCAATCTGTTGGGCAGTGGCGATCGCAGCGATCGCAACCGTACCTATAACTTCCCGCAGGGTCGCGTGACCGATCACCGCATTAACCTGACGCTCTACCGTCTGGATGAAGCGATGGAAGGCAAACTGGATATGCTCATTGAGCCAATTGTCCAGGAATACCAGGCCGACCAACTGGCGGCGTTGTCCGAGCAGGATTAATGGATTATCAGCACTGGCTGCGTGAAGCGATAAGCCAATTACAGGCAAGTGAAAGCCCGCGCCGTGACGCCGAGATTTTGCTCGAGTTTGTTACCGGTAAGGGACGCACCTTTATTTTGGCTTTCGGTGAAACGGTATTAACCGAGGCGCAGCGTCAACAGCTCGACACATTACTGGAGCGCCGTCAGCGGGGTGAGCCGGTGGCGCATTTAACCGGCGTGCGGGAGTTCTGGTCGCTGCCGCTGTTTGTGTCTCCGGCTACGCTTATCCCTCGTCCGGATACTGAGTGTCTGGTGGAACAGGCGCTGGCTCGCCTGCCGGCCTCAGCATGCCGCATTCTCGATTTGGGAACTGGCACGGGCGCCATTGCGCTGGCGCTGGCAACCGAACGTCCGGATTGCGCAGTAACGGCGGTTGACCGCATGCCGGATGCCGTTGCGCTGGCCACTCGCAACAAACAGCATCTGGGCATTGACAATGTTTGCGTGCTGCAAAGCAACTGGTTCAGCGCTTTGCAGGGACAGCAGTTTGACATGATTGTCAGCAATCCGCCGTATATCGACGAACAGGATCCCCACCTGGCGCAAGGCGATGTACGCTTTGAACCTCTGTCGGCACTGGTGGCGGGCGATCGGGGACTGGCGGATATCGTGCATATCATTGACCAGTCTCAGCGCGTGTTAACGCCTGGCGGCTATCTGTTGCTGGAACATGGCTGGCAGCAGGGGCAGGCCGTCCGGGACGTCTTTACTCGTGCGGGTTACCAGACGGTTGAAACCTGCCGTGATTATGGCGGCAACGAGCGAATTACGCTTGGACGCATCCCATCATGAGTACCTTCAGTGTGTTACTCAACATTCATCTCATCAGTATTGCGCTTTCCGTTGGCTTGCTGACGCTGCGTTTTTGGTGGCGTTACACCGACTCGCGTCTTGCCTGCGCACGCTGGACGCGCATTGTGCCACCGGTTGTGGATACCGTTTTATTACTCAGCGGCGTGGCGCTAATGGTTAAAGCGCACATCCTGCCATTCACTGAGTACGGGACATGGCTGACTGAAAAGCTGTTTGGGGTTATCATTTACATCGTTTTGGGTTTTATTGCGCTCGATTATCGTCGGGCGCGCAGTCAGCAGGCGCGATTAGTCGCATTTCCGCTGGCGCTGGTGGTGCTGTACATCATCATTAAACTCGCCACCACAAAAATACCGTTACTGGGGTAAGCATGAGGTCGTTAGCTGATTTCGAATTTAATAAAGCGCCATTGTGTGATGGGATGATCCTGGCGTCGGAGTCTATCCGTCTGGATTTTCCAACACAAACTGTCTATGACGAACTGGAACGTCTGGTCAGTCTGGCGCAAGAAGAAATTAGCCAGCTCCTGTCTCAGGATGAGCAACTGGAAAAACTGCTGGCACTTTTTTACGGCGAATGGGGATTTACGGATACCCACGGCGTCTATCGTCTTTCTGATGCACTCTGGCTTGACCAGGTACTGAAAAATCGGCAGGGCAGCGCCGTGTCTCTGGGGGCAATTTTATTGTGGATTGCCAACAGACTGGAGCTGCCGCTGGTACCGGTGATTTTCCCGACGCAACTGATCCTTCGTATTGAGTCGCTCGATGGTGAAATGTGGCTAATCAATCCATTCAATGGCGAAACGTTAAATGAGCACACGCTGGAAGTGTGGTTGAAGGGGAACATCAGCCCGGTCGCGGAGCTGTTTAACGAAGACCTGGATGAGGCGGATAACGCGGAAGTGATCCGCAAACTGCTCGACACGCTGAAATCATCACTGATGGAAGAGCGGCAAATGGAGCTGGCGCTGCGTGCCAGTGAAGCACTATTGCAGTTTAATCCTGAAGATCCGTATGAAATTCGCGATCGTGGTTTAATATACGCGCAACTCGAGTGCGAACATGTTGCGCTGACAGATTTAAGTTATTTCGTTGAACAGTGTCCGGAAGACCCGATCAGCGAAATGATTCGTGCGCAAATTAATACTATTTCGCACAAACAAATTGTATTGCATTGATTAATCACACTTTACCTACCGTTTAAGGCGATCCTATGAAACAAAAAGTGGTTAGCATTGGCGACATCAACGTGGCAAATGACCTGCCGTTCGTGCTGTTTGGCGGAATGAACGTGCTGGAATCCCGCGATCTGGCGATGCGCATTTGTGAGCACTACGTAACCGTTACTCAAAAGCTGGGTATCCCTTACGTGTTTAAAGCCTCCTTTGATAAAGCCAACCGTTCTTCCATCCACTCTTACCGTGGACCGGGCCTTGAAGAAGGGATGAAAATCTTCCAGGAACTGAAACAGACTTTTGGCGTAAAAGTGATCACCGACGTTCACGAAGCCAGCCAGGCACAGCCTGTTGCTGATGTGGTGGATGTGATTCAGCTTCCGGCATTCCTTGCTCGTCAGACCGATCTGGTGGAAGCAATGGCGAAAACCGGTGCCGTTATCAACGTGAAGAAACCGCAGTTCATCAGCCCGGCTCAGATGGGCAACATCGTGGATAAATTCCATGAAGGCGGCAACGATAAGGTTATTCTGTGTGACCGTGGTGCGAACTTTGGTTATGACAACCTGGTTGTGGACATGCTGGGCTTCAGCGTGATGAAGAAAGTCTCCGGCAACTCACCGGTGATTTTTGACGTTACCCATGCGCTGCAGTGCCGCGATCCGTTTGGCGCAGCAAGCGGCGGTCGTCGTGCGCAGGTTACCGAACTGGCGCGTGCCGGTATGGCGGTTGGTCTGGCAGGTCTGTTTATTGAAGCGCATCCGGATCCAGCCAATGCGAAATGCGATGGTCCATCCGCGCTGCCGCTGGCGAAGCTGGAACAGTTCCTGACGCAGATTAAAGCGATTGATGACCTGGTGAAAAGCTTCGACGAGCTGGATACCGAGAACTAAGAGAGTGTGACAGGCCGGAATTTCCCTCCGGCCTGCTATTTGAAAAGGGTATAAAGGTCGCCGTCAGGCACCAGACGCGCCATCGATTGTGTTATATCGGCAGAAAAGAAAACGGCCCTGAAGAGGACCGTGGGGTACGTCTAAAATAATACTCAGGCAAATATTGTCATCAGATAAGCGATAAACAGTGCCAGATGCGCTGCACCGTTAAGCACATTGGTGCGTCCGGTGGAGAAAGAGATCTGACACAGAACCAGTGATGAAACCATCACAATCATCTCTGGCGCACCCAGCGCAAACATCAAATCATTCCCGGTTGCCCATGCAATCAGCGTCACCACCGGTACGGTCAGCGAAATTGTGGCTAACACCGAACCGAAGAATAAATTCATTGCCCGCTGTACCTGATTGCTCAGAACCGCTTTCAGTGCGCCCAGTCCTTCAGGCGAGAGGATCAGTAACGCGACCAGGAAACCCGTAAATGCGACTGGCGCATTCAGTTCAGTCAGCAAGGTCTCAAGCGGGCTGGCGTTCATCTTGGTCACGGCAATAACAGCGATCAGATGAATGATAAGCCAGGCGGCGTGCCACAGATTGCTGTGCGCAGACGGCTTACCGTGATGCGGGTCATCGTCGTCACCCTCGTCTTCATGCTCGTAAATGAACAGACTTTGGTGCGTTTTAGTTTGAATCAGCAAAAATACGCCGTACATCGCCGCAGAAATTAACGCCACCAACAGCGCCTGCGCGGTAGTGAAATTTGCCCCCGGCAACGCCATCGGGAATACCAGTACAATAATGGCCAGTGGGAACAGGGCGATTAAATACTGCTTAATACCAAATAGGTTCATATACTGAGTGGCAAATTTACGGCCACCTAACAGTAATGAAAAACCGACCAGACCCCCGGTTACGATCATAATGATTGAATACAGCGTATCGCGCATGAGCGTAGGTGCGGCATCGCCGGTTGCCATTAATGCGGAGATTAAGCTGACTTCAAGAATAACAACGGACAAACTGAGGATCAGCGACCCGTAGGGTTCGCCAAGTCGATGGGCTAATACGTCCGCATGACGGACAACGCTGAATGCGCTGCTTAATATACCAATAAGGGCCAGCGCATTAATACCGATGACCACTGGTAGTGACTGACTGCTCCCCCAGAAGAACAGGACTACCAGCGCCAAAATCGGGAAGACGAGAGAGGTCTCCTTGTGGCGGGTTTTTACCGCCTCATGTGCTTGTGTCATTGCATTAATTCTCCATCTCTGCAGGTATTTATAATTATAAAAAGTATTAAAGAATGTAAAAAATAACAGAAAACGTGGTTTTGTAGGTGACATTTTACGAAATTTTACTACATCACCTATTTTCCCTCTCAAAGCGGCCAAAAACCAATTTCTTGTTTATAGACTGTTTAATTAACAGAAGGTTAGGTAAAGAAAATTTCTAAAAATGTCCATTATTGGCGTCTCGCCGCATTGTTAACCACACTTAAGGTTTAGCCTAAAAAGAGGAGTTCACAATGCCCTATAAATCTAAAAGCGATCTGCCTGACAGCGTGCAGCACGTTCTGCCACCCCATGCTCAGGACATTTATAAAGAAGCTTTCAACAGCGCCTGGGAACAGTATAAAGACAAATCTGACCGCCGTGACGATGCCACCCGAGAAGAGACGGCACATAAGGTGGCGTGGGCCGCGGTTAAAAATGATTACCAAAAAGGTGATGATGGTAAATGGCATAAAAAGACGTAACAGTATCAATTATAATGCCTTTATAAACTCGCTTGCATCAGGCGTTAGCGAATCGTGCTACGCCGCGCGGTTACTGGCTTGCAAGCGAGCGGTGAATTGCCTATTGTCCAGCTATTGGTTTCAAAATGAGCAGTAAAAAAGCCCGGAAGGCGTCAAAAAAGTTGTCGCAGGGAAGCAGCAGTGGCGGAGGTGTAAGGTGTTAACGCGTGATTTTTTATTGAATGCCGACTGTAAGACGGCATTTGGTGCTATTGAAGAATCACTACTCTGGTCAGCGGAACAACGTGCAGCCTCACTGGCCGCCACGCTCGCTTGTCGACCAGATGATGGACCGGTGTGGATCTTCGGTTATGGATCGTTGATGTGGAACCCGGCCTTAGAGTTTGAAGAGTCCTGTACCGGCACATTAGTCGGCTGGCACCGTGCATTTTGTCTGCGCCTGACGGCGGGGCGAGGAACGGCGTGTCAGCCAGGACGCATGCTGGCCCTGAAAGAGGGCGGACGTACCACCGGTGTGGCCTACCGCTTGCCGGACGCGTCGCTGGAACAAGAGCTTTCTCTGTTGTGGAAGCGAGAAATGATCACCGGATGCTATCTGCCGACCTGGTGCCAGCTGGCGCTTGATGACGGCCGTACGGTGAACGCGCTGGTGTTTATTATGGATCCGCGCCATCCGCTGTTTGAGTCAGACACGCGCGCGCAGGTGATCGCGCCGCTTATTGCCGCGGCCAGCGGACCTTTAGGCACTAATGCCCAGTATCTGTTCTCGCTGGAACAAGAGCTGGTCAAGCTGGGGATGCAGGATGATTGTCTTAATGATCTGGTGATTACGGTCAAACGATTGTTGGGAGAGAACCTGCCGGAAGGCGTTATGCGGCCAGGGTTTGCCTGAACCCGGCGTGGAATTGTATGCCCGAAAGCCAGGTGCTTTTCGGGCATGTCACGCTTAGGCTGCAATATAACTTATCGAATGCTCAAGCGACTGACTGTGGCTGTCGATCAGCACGTTCCAGACGCCGGTATAGGGCACGGTCAACCATGCGTTATCACGATCCTGCACGCTTAAGATGTCGGACTGCGTGTCTTTGACGTGATTTTTTTCGCTCATCAGATGGATGTGACAGCGCTCGGAACAGCGCACAACCACCGTATCGCCACCAAATAACTTTAAACTTGCCTTCACTAATGCCATTTTTCACCCCGTTCTTGAAAACAACGTACTTTCTGTCGAAAGTGCTGCGTGATGTTGTTCACATTTCACTCATTGCATAACACCAAAGGGGGAGCAACAGGATGCTGATTTTGATCAAAAAATGGCATAACGATTAAACAAAAGTGACAAAACACCTCAAAAGGGTTGAACGGGCGTGCTAACGTTCAACGAAACCGCGCCCATCAAATATTAAATCCGGAAATTATCGACACTTTCAGTGCGCTTGCCTGAAAACGGTGTATCAGAAGGTCAACACTTTATCTGCAGCCAGCGTCCATTGAGCCAGTTCTACCAGCGTGCCGACGGCCACTCCGTCAATTAACGGCAGCGCCGTGATCCCACGACCATCGGTGCAGGTTTTGCATAGTTTTACCGGAACATTTTGCGCTGTCAGGATCTCCAGCATTTGCTGAATATTGTAGCCCTCCGCGGGTTGCTGACCACGTAATCCTGCGGTTACGGCGTCAGACATTAAAAACAGACGCAGGTCGAGACCGGCTTCCTGTTCGCGCAGGGCGATAGCCAGACGCAGGCTGTTAAATAACGATTCGCTTCCATAAGCCGCTCCGTTCGCGACGATCACTATCTTTTGCATTTTTACTCCTGTTACTGCATGTAAGCGTTAATAACCGACACGTATGTTACACCTATTTCTCAATGCCAGGATAATGCCGAAAAAAGGGGGAGGGGCTGAAAATCAACGCTGAAAACGTTATGGTTTAAGATAAGTATGCCACTGTGGCTAATTGATGTAAGAAACCACTAACGATTTGAGCCGTATTATCTGTTCTTCTCTTGCTGTATTCGCACTCTTGCCGCTGGCAGGCGGTACTGCTAACGCGCAGTCGTCCTTTGTGCACCAGGCTGAAAACCCTTTCGATAACAATAGTGATGGCTTGCCCGATCTTGGTATGGCCCCGGAGTCGCGGGCAGGCGAAAAGCATTTTGCCGAAATGGTCAAAGCGTTTGGTGAAGCCAGCATGACTGATAACGGGCTTGATACCGGTGAACAGGCGAAGCAGTTCGCGTTTGGCCAGGTGCGAGATACGGTCAGCGAACAGGTGAATCAGCAACTGGAATCCTGGCTTTCTCCCTGGGGAAACGCCAGCATCGGGTTGCAAGTTGATAACGAAGGCAGTTTTACCGGGAGTCGGGGAAGCTGGTTTGTGCCGTGGCAGGATAACCAACGTTATCTTACCTGGAGCCAGCTAGGAGTGACGCAACGGGACGATGGCTTAGTCAGTAATGCGGGGATTGGGCAACGTTGGGTACGCGACGGTTGGTTACTGGGTTACAACACCTTTTATGACAACTTACTGGATGAAAATCTGCCCCGCGGAGGCCTCGGCGCAGAGGCGTGGGGCGAATATTTGCGCTTATCCGCTAACTATTATCAACCGTTGTCTTCCTGGCAGGATCGTTTTGCAACCCAGCAACAACGGATGGCCCGCGGCTACGATCTGACCGCGCAAATGCGGATGCCGTTCTATCAACACCTCAATACCAGCGTCAGCGTGGAACAGTATTTTGGCGACCGGGTGGATCTATTTCATTCGGGAACCGGGTATCACAATCCGGTGGCGGTGAACCTCGGGCTGAGCTATACACCGGTGCCGCTGATCACGGTGACAGCGCAGCATAAGCAGGGGGAAAGCGGCATCAGCCAGAATAACCTCGGCTTAACCCTTAGTTACCGTTTTGGCGTGCCGTTAAAAAAACAGTTGATGGTCAGTGAGGTGGCGAACAGCCGTTCACTGCGCGGCAGTCGTTATGACGATCCGCAGCGTAACAATTTGCCGACGCTGGAGTATCGCCAGCGTAAAACGCTGTCGGTATTTTTGGCCACGCCCCCCTGGGATCTCAAACCGGGAGAGACGGTGGCGCTGAAGCTGCAGGTGCGTAGTTTGCATGGGATCCGCCACCTGACGTGGCAGGGCGATACTCAGGCGTTGAGCTTAACGGCTGGCAGCAATAACCGAAGCGCGCAGGGCTGGACGATTATTATGCCGAAGTGGGACAGCAGAGAAGGTGCGACGAACCGCTGGCGGTTGTCTGTGGTGGTAGAAGATGAGCAGGGCCAGCGTGTCTCTTCCAATGAGATCACGCTATCACTGACCGAACCGTTTACTACCGTTTCGGAAAATGATCCTCGTTAACAATGACGCATGCGCGCGTTATCAGAAAATACGTTCCTGGTGCACCCATACCGCGGCTTCAACACGTGATTTGAGCTTCATTTTCTTCAGCATATGCTTCACGTGAACTTTTACCGTGCTTTCGGTGATGTCCAGGCGGCGGGCGATCATCTTGTTAGGCAGGCCCTGGGCGATGAGCTTAAGAATATCGCGTTCGCGCGGCGTCAGTTGGGTAACATCACGGTCGGACGTTGCACGATTGGCGCGTAGGCTGGCGGCCAGAACCGGCGTTAAGGCTTCGCTCAGCACCATTTCACCGGCAGCCGCTTGCTGCAATGCTTTCAGCAAATCTTCCGGCTCCATATCTTTCAGCAGATAACCGTCGGCACCGCGCTTCAGTGCAGTAACCACGTCTTCTTCATGATTGGATACGCTAAACACGACGATACGGCCTGACAGTGATTTCTCACGCAGCTTATCGAGTGTTTCCAGACCGTTCATGCCAGGCATGTTGAGATCAAGAAGGATCAGGTCGGGATCAAGGGATTCTGCCAGCTCGATACCCTGCTCACCATTGCTGGCTTCGCCGACAACGGTGATTTCGGGCGCCATGCTGACAAGCTGTTTTACACCGGTTCGCAGCATCGGATGATCGTCGATCAACAGGATGGTTGCCGGTTCCAGATTACTCATGGGTATCTCCTTGGACTTCTGTGAAGTTTGTTTCGGGAATAAAAGTGACAGCAACTTCAGTACCGCCTGTCTCGCGACGGCGTACACGGCAATCGCCGCGCAAGCTTTGCGCACGGTCGCGCATGATTATCATGCCGTAGTGGTTACTGCGTTCGGCGTTTTCCGGTACGCCGCAGCCGTTATCTTGCACTGTAAGTTTGACCTGCTTACCATTTTGCACCACCGTCACGACTACTTCATCGGCCTGAGAGTGTTTGAGGGCGTTGCTCAGGGCTTCGCGCGCAATTTGTAGCAGGTGAATCGCCTGATGCGAAGGGACCAGACGCGGTGGCAGCTGATAATCCAGCTTAACCGTAAAGCCAAAACGCGCGCTGTATTCCTGACAGCTGGCTTCCAGCGCCGGTCTTAATCCAGGTTCCGTCAGCTGTAAACGGAATGTCGTTAACAGCTCGCGCAGTTGCGCCCAGGAGGCGTTCAACTCGTTACGAATCTGACTGAGCAGCTCGCGGCAGTTATCTGAAAGCGCATCGCCCTGCATCTGCAAACAGCTCACCTGCATCTTCATACAGGAGAGCGATTGTGCAATAGAATCATGAAGTTCGCGCGCAATGGTGGCACGCTCTTCCATCACGATCAACTGCTGCTGACGCTCCTGATGCCTGTCGAGTGCAAGCGTTGCGGTCAGTTGCTCAACCAGGGTATCAACCAGTTGCTGCTGATCGTGGCTGAGATGGCGTCCGTACGGCAAAGTCGCGAGCAGGATACCATACTGGGTATGGGCGTCGGTTAGCCGCCATTTCAGTGTGATACCGCCGTCAATGGCGGGTAGCGTACCGCGCGGACACAAATGGCAGCCTTTCTCATCACAGCTAACATTGGACTGGCAGGTAAATTCCTGATGATTATCTTCATCTTCCAGATCATAGACCCGCAGTTCAATATCATGCAGCAGGGTCAAATTTTGCAGGCCGTTCAGTACCGGAGAGAGGCGTTCGCACAACGGCACCTGAGAGTGCAGGCGGCGGTTGGCTTGCCACAGGAAAGAGAGGATCTGATTTTTATGCTCCAGACCCGCCGTTTTCTCCTGTACCCGCTGTTCCAGCACCGCGTAACTTTCGGCCAGTTCTTCCGACATATTATTCAGCGCCGAGCCCAGCGCTGCCATCTCATTACGCCCACTGATATGTGCGCGTTGGGTAAAATCATGTTGACTGACGGCTCGCGCCATCGCCAGCAGTTGTTTCCACGGCTGTAACAGGCGCACGCGTAGCCAGATAATGGTGAAGACCAGCAGCAATGCCATAAATACGGCCATCAGGCGATGCAGCAAGACGACGCGTTCAATGCGTAACTCGGTGGTATGGTCAAAGGCGGTGACCAGCTTATCCAGTCCGCCCACAAAGCGCCTGACATCCTGCGCTACCGCATCAGGCGTTTGCGCATGCGCAAGCCCCGGTGCCAGTTTGGTGTGCCAGTAATCCTGTAAGGCTTTTAACAGCGCCTGTTGTCCGTCACGCTGCGCGGCACGCGTCAATTCCGGGCTAAACGCCGTTTGCTCCATTTCATCCAGCAGTGGTTGATCGTTGGCGTCCAGCGGTATGGCCGCCAGCAGGCGATAGCTTTGCATGCGTAGCGATCCCGCTTTGTTGATTGCATGCGCGCTACCCTGAACGCCCTGAACCAGCCAGCCAGAGACTGCCATACCCGCCACGCCGATGGCAGTAGACAATAAAACAATCAGCGCCACCTGGTTGACCAGCGTAAGCGGGGAAAGACAACGTTTAAACATGGTGACTTGTTCCTTCGGGTTTTCGTAAAACCGAAAACCTTATTGAATGACGATTCTGCTGCAGGCAGTGGCGTTATTCTCGGCGATACACTGGAGTATACCCACACCTCAAACGGGCTACCCCTTAATTGCCGCCAGAGGGAGAGATCCTAAACGAGGGGGAGTAGGGGACGACAGAAGCGTGAAAAACCACATCTTTTTTACCGAAGTTATGTACTCATTTAGGATGATGATAAATTTCAGGCATCAATAATGACACCTTTTCCTTTGATTTATATCAACTTACCTCCAGCTGTAAACCCTAATGTGGCAGGCATCGAAACAAGTATCAGAGGTGTCTATGAGTCACTCATCTGCCCCGGAAAGGGCATCTGGAGCTGTAATTACTGAATGGCGGCCGGAAGATCCCGCCTTCTGGCAGCAGCGTGGTCATCGAATCGCCAGCCGTAACCTGTGGATTTCCGTCCCTTGTTTGCTGCTGGCGTTTTGCGTGTGGATGTTATTTAGCGCCGTGGCGGTGAACTTACCGAAAGTCGGATTTGATTTCACCACTGAACAACTGTTCATGCTGACGGCATTACCTTCGGTGTCCGGCGCGCTGCTGCGTGTACCGTACTCCTTTATGGTCCCCCTGTTTGGTGGACGTCGCTGGACGGCGTTCAGCACCGGTATCCTGATCATTCCTTGCGTATGGTTAGGTTTTGCGGTGCAGGATACCTCCACGCCATTTAGTACCTTTATCATTATCTCGCTGTTGTGCGGTTTTGCCGGTGCGAACTTTGCCTCCAGCATGGCAAACATCAGCTTCTTCTTTCCAAAACAGAAACAGGGCGGCGCGCTGGGTCTGAACGGTGGTTTGGGTAACATGGGCGTCAGCGTGATGCAGTTAGTCGCTCCGCTGGTGGTTTCACTGTCAATCTTTGCCGCATTTGGCAGCCAGGGTGTTGAACAACCGGATGGTACGCAGCTGTATCTGGCAAACGCCGCATGGATTTGGGTACCGTTCCTGGCTGTATTAACGCTGGCCGCATGGTTTGGTATGAATGAACTGGCAACCTCAAAAGCTTCGCTGAAAGAGCAACTGCCGGTGCTGAAACGCGGGCACCTGTGGATTATGAGCCTGCTGTATCTGGCAACCTTCGGTTCATTTATCGGTTTCTCTGCCGGTTTCGCGATGCTGTCAAAAACGCAGTTTCCTGAGGTACAGATCCTGCATTACGCCTTCTTTGGACCGTTGATTGGCGCCCTGGCACGTTCAGCAGGCGGCGCAATCTCTGACCGACTGGGGGGGACCCGCGTAACGCTGGTGAACTTCGTGCTGATGGCTATTTTCAGTGCCTTACTGTTCCTGACGCTGCCATCAAACGGTGTCGGTGGCAACTTCATCGCCTTCTTTGCGGTGTTCCTGGCGCTGTTCCTGACGGCTGGTCTGGGGAGTGGTTCAACCTTCCAGATGATTTCCGTTATCTTTCGCAAGCTGACGATGGACAGAGTGAAAGCTGAAGGCGGTTCAGAAGAGAAAGCGATGCGCGAGGCGGCGACCGACACCGCGGCAGCGCTGGGCTTTATCTCAGCTATTGGTGCGATCGGCGGCTTCTTTATCCCGAAAGCATTCGGTACGTCCCTGGCATTAACTGGCTCTCCGGTCGATGCGATGAAAGTATTCCTGATCTTCTATGTCGCCTGTGTGGTTATCACCTGGGCGGTGTACGGACGTCATTCTAAAAAGTAAAAAAGTAGTAACTGTTGATTATCCATTGCGCGGTGTTAGACCGCGCTTTTTTTTTTGCCTGCAATTAGTTACAACATACTTTTATGTTGTGGCACGACAACAGCCTGTTAGAACGGTGCTCGCAATATGCTAAACAGGGGGGATACCCCTTAATACCCACTTATAAAGAATTTAACATTTGTATGATAAGTGAGTTTAAAAAAATCAATAAAATTCAATATGTTGATTGATTTATTGATATCCCACTAAGGGGGTATGTGAAAATCGGCCCTCAATTTTCATCCCTGCCTGCCTTGATCGTTATCAATTCTCACGCCCTTTCAGAGCGTTACCTTCGCTCTCAATCAAGCAATGTCGATTTATCAGAGAGCCGTCAGGCTCCTACAGGAGAAAACCGATGAGTAAATTCCTGGACCGGTTTCGCTACTTCAAGCAGAAGGGCGAAACCTTTGCCGATGGGCACGGCCAGCTTCTCAATACCAACAGGGACTGGGAGGATGGATACCGCCAGCGTTGGCAGCATGACAAAATCGTGCGTTCAACCCACGGTGTAAACTGCACTGGCTCATGCAGCTGGAAAATCTATGTGAAAAATGGTCTGGTGACCTGGGAAACCCAGCAAACTGACTACCCACGCACTCGTCCAGATATGCCCAACCACGAGCCTCGCGGCTGCCCGCGTGGTGCAAGCTATTCATGGTATCTCTACAGCGCTAACCGTCTGAAATACCCGCTGATGCGCAAACGTCTGATGAAGATGTGGCGTGAAGCAAAAAGACTGCACAGCGATCCGGTAGATGCATGGGCATCCATTATCGAAGACGCCGATAAAGCAAAAAGCTTCAAACAAGCGCGTGGTCGTGGTGGATTCGTTCGTTCTTCCTGGCAGGAAGTGAATGAGCTGATTGCCGCATCTAACGTTTACACCATCAAAACCTATGGTCCTGACCGCGTCGCAGGCTTCTCGCCGATCCCAGCGATGTCGATGGTTTCTTATGCGTCCGGCGCACGTTATATGTCGCTGATTGGCGGGACCTGCCTGAGCTTCTATGACTGGTACTGTGACCTGCCGCCAGCCTCCCCGCAGACCTGGGGCGAGCAGACCGACGTACCGGAATCTGCCGACTGGTATAACTCCAGCTACATTCTGGCATGGGGCTCTAACGTACCGCAGACCCGTACCCCGGATGCGCACTTCTTTACTGAAGTTCGTTATAAAGGCACCAAAACAGTAGCAATTACCCCGGACTACGCAGAAATCGCCAAACTGTGCGACCTGTGGCTGGCTCCGAAGCAGGGAACCGATGCGGCGATGGCAATGGCGATGGGTCATGTCATGCTGCGCGAGTTCCACCTCGATAACCCGAGCCAATATTTCACCGACTACGTTCGTCGTTATACCGACATGCCAATGCTGGTGATGCTCGAAGAGCGCGACGGCTACTATGCTGCTGGTCGTATGCTGCGTGCTGCGGATCTGGTTGACTCTCTGGGCCAGGAAAATAACCCGGAATGGAAAACTGTCGCTATCAACAGCAACGGCGAAATGGTTGCGCCGAACGGTTCAATTGGTTTCCGTTGGGGCGAAAAAGGCAAATGGAACCTTGAGCAGCGCGATGGCACGTCCGGTGATGAAACTGAACTGCAGCTCAGCCTGCTGGGTAGCCAGGATGATATCGCTGAAGTGGGCTTCCCGTACTTTGGTGGCGAAGGCACCGAGCACTTCAGCAAAGTCGAACTGGAAAACATTCTGCTGCATAAATTGCCCGTTAAACGCCTGCAACTGGCCGATGGCTCTACGGCGCTGGTGACCACCGTTTACGATCTGACTATGGCTAACTACGGCCTGGAACGTGGTCTGAACGATGAAAACTGCGCGACCAGCTACGATGACGTGAAAGCGTACACGCCAGCGTGGGCAGAAAAAATTACAGGCGTATCACGTTCTCAGATTGTGCGCATTGCCCGTGAATTTGCGGATAACGCAGATAAAACGCACGGTCGTTCGATGATTATCGTCGGCGCCGGTTTGAACCACTGGTACCACCTCGATATGAACTATCGTGGCCTGATCAATATGCTGGTGTTCTGTGGCTGTATCGGCCAGAGCGGCGGCGGCTGGGCCCACTACGTAGGGCAGGAAAAACTGCGTCCGCAAACCGGCTGGCAGCCGCTGGCGTTTGCTCTTGACTGGCAGCGTCCACCTCGTCATATGAACAGCACCTCCTACTTCTATAACCACTCCAGCCAATGGCGCTATGAGACGGTGACTGCGCAGGAACTGCTGTCCCCGATGGCAGACAAATCCCGCTATAGCGGTCATTTGATTGACTTTAACGTTCGCGCTGAACGTATGGGCTGGTTACCGTCTGCGCCGCAGTTAGGAACTAACCCGCTGTATATCGCGAAAGAAGCGCAGAAAGCAGGTATGACGCCGGTGGACTACACCGTTAAATCCCTGAAAGAAGGTTCTATTCGCTTTGCGGCAGAGCAGCCGGAAAACGGTAAAAACCATCCGCGTAACCTGTTTATCTGGCGTTCAAACCTGCTCGGTTCTTCCGGTAAAGGCCACGAGTACATGCTCAAGTATCTGCTGGGTACTGAACATGGTATTCAGGGTAAAGATCTCGGCCAGCAGAGCGGCGTGAAGCCAGAAGAAGTGGAATGGCAGGATAACGGACTGGACGGCAAACTGGATCTGGTCGTTACGCTGGACTTCCGCCTGTCGAGTACCTGTCTGTATTCCGATATCGTGCTGCCGACCGCTACCTGGTATGAAAAAGACGACATGAATACCTCGGATATGCATCCGTTTATTCATCCTCTGTCTGCGGCCGTTGACCCGGCCTGGGAATCGAAGAGCGACTGGGAAATCTATAAAGCCATCGCCAAGAAATTCTCTGAAGTTTGTGTGGGCCACCTCGGTAAAGAAACCGACGTCGTTACGCTGCCGATTCAGCACGACTCCGCCGCTGAACTGGCGCAGCCGCTGGACGTGAAGGACTGGAAAAAAGGGGAATGCGACCTGATTCCAGGTGTTACGGCACCGCACATCATGACCGTTGAGCGTGATTATCCGGCAACGTACGAGCGTTTCACCTCCATCGGTCCGCTGATGGAAAAAATAGGTAACGGCGGTAAAGGGATTGCCTGGAACACCCAGAGCGAAATGGATCTGCTGCGTAAGCTCAACTACACCAAGGCTGACGGTCCGGCGAAAGGCCAACCGATGCTGGATACCGCAATTGATGCTGCTGAGATGATCCTGACGCTGGCTCCGGAAACTAACGGTCAGGTTGCCGTTAAAGCCTGGGCGGCGCTGAGTGAATTTACCGGTCGTGACCATACGCATCTGGCGCTGAATAAAGAAGACGAAAAAATTCGTTTCCGCGACATCCAGGCGCAGCCGCGCAAAATTATCTCCAGTCCGACCTGGTCAGGTCTGGAAGATGAACATGTGTCTTATAACGCCGGTTATACCAACGTTCATGAGCTGATCCCATGGCGTACGCTATCTGGTCGCCAGCAGTTGTATCAGGATCACCAGTGGATGCGTGACTTCGGTGAGAGCCTGCTGGTGTATCGTCCGCCAATCGACACCCGTTCGGTGAAAGCGGTGATCGGCGAGAAATCTAACGGTAACCCGGAAAAAGCGCTCAACTTCCTGACGCCGCACCAGAAATGGGGTATCCACTCCACCTACAGCGACAACCTGCTGATGCTGACGCTGTCTCGCGGTGGTCCGATTGTGTGGATGAGTGAAGTTGATGCGAAGGATCTGGGTATCGAAGATAACGACTGGATCGAAGTCTTCAACAGCAACGGGGCGCTGACGGCGCGTGCAGTTGTCAGCCAGCGTGTGCCGGCCGGGATGACCATGATGTACCACGCGCAGGAACGTATCGTTAACCTGCCGGGTTCTGAAATCACTCAGCAGCGCGGCGGGATCCACAACTCGGTAACCCGTATTACGCCGAAACCAACTCACATGATCGGTGGTTATGCGCAACTGGCATACGGCTTTAACTACTACGGTACCGTCGGTTCAAACCGCGATGAGTTCGTAGTTGTACGTAAGATGAAGAACATTAACTGGTTGGATGGCGAAGGCAATGACCAGGTACAGGAGAGCGTAAAATGAAAATTCGTTCACAAGTCGGCATGGTGCTGAATCTCGATAAGTGCATCGGCTGCCACACCTGTTCAGTGACCTGCAAAAACGTCTGGACCAGCCGTGAAGGTATGGAGTACGCCTGGTTCAACAACGTCGAAAGTAAGCCTGGCGTTGGCTTCCCGAACGACTGGGAAAACCAGGAAAAATGGAAGGGCGGTTGGATCCGTAAAATCAATGGCAAGCTGCAGCCGCGCATGGGTAACAAAGCACTACTGCTGGGTAAAATCTTTGCTAACCCGCATCTGCCGGGCATGGATGATTACTATGAGCCGTTTGATTTTGACTACCAAACGTTGCACAACGCCCCAGCAGACAGTAAGGCGCAGCCGATTGCGCGTCCGCGTTCGCTGATCACCGGTCAGCGGATGGATAAAATCACCAGCGGTCCGAACTGGGAAGAAATTCTGGGGGGCGAGTTCGAAAAACGCGCCAAAGACCAGAATTTCGAAAACATGCAGAAGGCGATGTACGGTCAGTTCGAAAATACCTTCATGATGTATCTGCCGCGTTTGTGTGAGCATTGCCTTAACCCGGCGTGCGTGGCGACCTGCCCAAGCGGCGCTATCTACAAGCGTGAAGAAGATGGCATCGTGCTGATCGACCAGGACAAATGCCGCGGCTGGCGTATGTGTATCACTGGCTGCCCGTATAAGAAGATCTACTTCAACTGGAAGAGCGGGAAATCTGAGAAGTGCATTTTCTGCTACCCGCGTATCGAAGCCGGTCAGCCGACCGTTTGCTCCGAAACCTGCGTAGGCCGTATTCGTTACCTCGGCGTACTGCTGTATGACGCAGATGCGATCGAAAGTGCGGCAAGCACGGAGCACGAGAAAGATCTGTACCAGCGTCAACTGGACGTGTTCCTCGATCCGAACGATCCGGCTGTTATTGAACAAGCGCTGAAAGATGGTATTCCGCTGAGCGTCATTGATGCCGCACAGCAGTCGCCGGTTTACAAAATGGCGATGGACTGGAAGCTGGCGCTGCCGCTGCATCCGGAATACCGCACGCTACCGATGGTCTGGTACGTGCCGCCTTTGTCACCGATCCAGTCTGCCGCCGATGCGGGCGAGCTGGGCAGCAACGGTATTCTGCCGGACGTTGACAGTCTGCGTATCCCGGTTCAGTACCTGGCGAACCTGCTGACCGCAGGCGACACTCAGCCGGTACTGTTGGCGCTGAAACGTATGCTGGCGATGCGTCACTACAAACGTGCGGAAACCGTTGACGGTAAAGTTGATACCCGCGCGCTGGAAGAGGTGGGCTTAAGCGAAGCGCAGGCACAGGAAATGTATCGTTATCTGGCGATTGCTAACTACGAAGATCGTTTCGTGGTACCGAGCAGCCATCGTGAACTGGCACGTGACGCGTTCCCGGAGAAAAGCGGTTGTGGCTTTACCTTCGGTGATGGTTGCCACGGTTCTGATACTAAATTCAATCTGTTCAACAGCCGCCGCATCGACGCTGTCGATGTGACCAGCAAAACGGAGCCGCACCAATGATTGAACTTGTCATTGTTTCGCGTCTGCTCGAGTACCCGGATGCTGCCTTGTGGCAGCATCAGCAGGAACTTTTCGATGCACTCGCGTCATCTGAAAACCTGGATAAAGAGGATGCCCAGACTCTGGGCGTTTTCCTGCGCGATCTCACTGCGCAGGACATGCTGGATGTGCAGGCAAGCTATAGCGAACTGTTTGACCGAGGCCGCGCCACCTCGTTGCTGCTGTTTGAACATGTACACGGCGAGTCCCGCGATCGTGGTCAGGCTATGGTTGACCTGATGGCGCAGTATGAACAGCACGGTCTGCAGCTCGACAGCCGCGAACTTCCCGATCATCTGCCGCTGTATCTGGAATACCTTGCGCAGTTGCCGAAAAGCGAAGCATTAGGGGGGTTACAGGATATCGCGCCGATTCTGGCGCTGCTCAGCGCTCGCTTGCAACAGCGTGAAAGCCGTTATGCGGTGCTATTCGATCTGCTGTTAAAACTGGCGAATACCGTTATCGACAGCGATAAAGTGGCTGAAAAAATTGCAGATGAAGCGCGTGACGATACCCCACAAGCCCTGGATGCGGTCTGGGAAGAAGAGCAGGTGAAATTCTTCGCCGATCAGGGGTGTGGTGAGTCGGAAATTTCCGCTCACCAGCGTCGTTTTGCCGGGGCCGTTGCGCCGCAGTATCTGAATATCACCACCGGAGGACAGCAATAATGCACTTCCTGAATACGTTCTTCTTTGACATCTATCCGTACATCGCGGGTTCTGTCTTTCTGATTGGCAGTTGGCTGCGTTATGACTATGGGCAGTATACCTGGCGCGCGGCTTCCAGTCAGATGCTGGATCGCAAAGGGATGAACCTGGCGTCAAACCTGTTCCACATCGGGATCCTGGGGATTTTTGCCGGGCACTTCCTTGGCATGCTGACACCACACTGGATGTATGAAGCGTGGCTGCCGCTTGAAGTGAAACAAAAGATGGCGATGTTCGCGGGTGGTGCCAGTGGTGTGATGTGTTTGATTGGCGGCGTCCTGCTGCTGAAACGCCGCCTGTTCAGCCCACGTGTGCGGGCGACCACTACCGGAGCGGACATTCTGATCCTCTCCCTGCTGGTGATCCAGTGTGCGCTGGGCCTGCTGACCATTCCGTTCTCCGCCCAGCATATGGACGGCAGCGAGATGATGAAGCTGGTGAACTGGGCGCAGACAGTGGTGACCTTCCAGGGGGGTGCGTCTCAATATCTGGATGGCGTTGCGTTCATTTTCCGTATGCACCTGGTGCTGGGTATGACGCTGTTCCTGTTGTTCCCGTTCTCGCGTCTGGTGCACATCTGGAGCGTTCCGGTCGAATATCTGACGCGCAAATACCAGGTTGTTCGTGCGCGTCATTAATCAGTTATCTGTGTAAGACAAAACCCTGCTCCGGCGGGGTTTTTTTACGACTAATTGCCGGATAAGCATTGTGCATCAGGCAAATTGCCGACCAGAATTGAGGCTTGATCGAGGGTCGGGTATGGGGCATTACAGATGGATTGGATGCTGGTGCTTTATGGGGTGATGGTGGTGGGGGAAGGATTACTCAGCGCGGTGCGCTTCGCCCTTCGGGTCGTTGCCTGCGGCAACGCTTTCTCGCTAACGCTCGAATCGAACCTTAGTCGAAGCTTCTCATCCTTCCCGCTGGGGCAGAATATGAGACATTACAGATGGATTTGATACAGGTGCTTTATGAAGTGATGGTGGTGGGGGAAGGATTACTCAGCGCGGTGCGCTTCGCCCTTCGGGTCGTTACCTGCGGCAACGCTTTCTCGCTAACGCTCGAATCGAACCTTAGTCGAAGCTTCTCATCCTTCCCGCTTGGGCAGAATATGAGACATTACAGATGGATTGGATGCTGGTGCTTTATGAGGTGATGGTGGTGGGGGAAGGATTCGAACCTTCGAAGTCGATGACGGCAGATTTACAGTCTGCTCCCTTTGGCCGCTCGGGAACCCCACCAGGGGTATACTAATTTTATGAATCTATCGGAATGAATGGTGGTGGGGGAAGGATTCGAACCTTCGAAGTCGATGACGGCAGATTTACAGTCTGCTCCCTTTGGCCGCTCGGGAACCCCACCACGGGGTAATGCTAGTTACTGGCCTGCTTCCGTTGGAAGCGGGGCGCATCATATCAAATGATGCGCCCCTGTAAAGTATTCCGTTGATAAAAAAGAACTGGTTGTCTGATTTTTACGCGTAAAGATGTAAAGGTAACCAATTCAATTATCAATCGATTACAGAATAATCGTTCGGTTACCGTAAACAAAGACGCGTTGAGCCAGAACCTGATACAGCGCACGGCTTAATACATTTTTCTCAACGTCGCGGCCCGCACGCATCATGTCTTCCGCGGTGTAGGTGTGATCGACATGAATTACGTCCTGCATAATGATTGGGCCTTCATCGAGGTTATCATTCACGTAGTGGGCTGTTGCACCGATGATCTTCACACCGCGCTCATAAGCCTGATGGTAAGGGCGAGCGCCAATAAACGCTGGCAGGAATGAATGGTGAATATTGATAATCTTATTCGGGAAGCGTGAAACAAATGTTGGTGTCAGAACGCGCATGTATTTTGCCAGCACGACATAGTCAGGTTGGTGCGCGTCGATAGCGTCGGCCATTTTCAGGTCATGTTCGTCACGCGTTAAATCTTCGTGGCTGACCAGCTCAAATGGGATATCAAACCGTTCAACCAAAGGTCGCAGCGTCTCGTGGTTGCCGATCACAGCGGCGATTTCAACATCCAGCCCGCCATAATTGGCCTTCATTAACAGGTCACCCAGACAATGTGCCTCCTTGGTGACCAAAATGACGATACGGCGGCGTCCTGCTGGTGTTAATTCACGAATGGAGCCATCTGGAAGGGCACTATCCAGATCGGCAAGCAGCGTGACGTCGTTAAAAATACCCTCCAGTTCGGTACGCATAAAAAAGCGCCCGGTCCGGTGGTCCACGAACTCATTGTTCTGCACGATGTTCAGTTCATGCTTGTAACAGATATTCGTAATGCGCGCGATCAGACCTTTTTGGTCCGGGCAAATAGTACGCAGCACTTTTCGTTGTAATGAATGCATTTGCAGCGGTGATCCTGTTGAGAATGTTTGCAAAATTGATACTGTCGGGCGTTGATTAGCCGCAGCACTTTTTAAATTTTTTACCGGAGCCACAAGGGCAGGTATCGTTTCGTCCAATTTGAGGGCGTGTACCGTCTATATAGTACCACTGACCGTTTTCTTTTAAAAAACGAGAGCGCTCGATAATTGCACCTGTTTTACCTTGTTCAGTAAATCGCGCAACAAAGCTGACATAGCCGATATTTTCTGTGTCTGCCGTTTGTTGTTCAAAAACGGTCAGCCCGAGCCATTCAGTGTGGCTAAATCCTGCGATAATGTCGTCGCGAAACTCGGCTGCATGACAGTCCGGATGCCAGGTCTTGATAAGGTAATCTGCGTCTTTCATCACAAAAGCACAGTAACGAGAACGCATGAGGTGTGATGGCGTAGGTGCTACTTGCGCGCCGGACACATAACGGTAGCAACATAGGCTATACTCGACAGCGCTACCACAGGGACAAAGCTGAGACACAAAGTACTCCCTGGAATAAAAAAACGGCGTAAAAACGCCAGGGTAGCACTATGTTAACTGAGCGGTAGCGATGTTGCTACGTCTGCAAGCCAGGGGAAGTTTGTACGTACAATGAGAAAAATAAAAATTGGGCTGGCGCTAGGTTCCGGCGCGGCGCGAGGTTGGTCGCATATTGGCGTTATTAAAGCCCTAAAGCATATGGGCATTGATGTTGATATTGTGGCAGGGTGCTCCATTGGTTCGCTGGTTGGTGCAGCCTACGCATGCAATAAGTTACCTGCTCTCGAACAATGGGTTTGTTCTTTCAGCTATTGGGATGTCTTACGTCTGATGGATCTCTCGTGGCGCAGGGGCGGTTTACTGCGTGGTGAACGAGTATTCAATCAGTACCGTAATGTCATGCCGGTAGAAGCAATTGAGCAATGCACTCGCCGTTTTGCAACTGTGGCTACTAATCTGAGTACGGGTCGGGAGCTCTGGTTCACGGAAGGTGATTTGCACCTGGCTGTTCGGGCCTCCTGCAGCATTCCAGGTCTGATGTCCCCTGTAGCGCATAATGGTTACTGGCTGGTCGATGGCGCGGTGGTGAATCCCGTTCCTGTATCCTTAACTCGCGCGCTGGGCGCTGACATCGTTATTGCCGTCGATCTGCAACACGATGCGCATCTTATGCAGCAAGATTTACTCTCCTTTAACGTCAGCAGTGATGCCGAAACGGGTGATGATGTCGACGCGCTTTCATGGCGTGCCCGACTGAAAGAGCGCTTGAGCAACATAACGGCCAGGCGTGCGGTAACCGCGCCGACGGCGATGGAGATCATGACGACTTCTATTCAGGTTCTGGAAAATCGTCTGAAACGTAACCGCATGGCCGGTGACCCGCCAGATATCCTGATTCAGCCGTTTTGTCCGCAAATATCCACGCTGGATTTTCACCGCGCCAGCGCAGCAATTGCTGCTGGACAACTGGCGGTCGAGAAGAAAATGGATGAGCTTCTACCCCTGGTGAAAACCAACATCTAACGCATTTTTTATCAACACTTAAGCAAATTCTGACAGGCGTGAGTAGCAATAGCATGCCACTATTTACTAAAGCCAGTCAGGGGGGAGAATATGACGCAGCCATTGGTCGGAAAACAGATTCTTATCGTTGAGGATGAGCCGGTATTTCGCTCACTCATGGACTCATGGTTTTCCTCTTTGGGAGCGACAACGGCGGTAGCTGGCGATGGACTTGAAGCACTTGAATTACTCGGGCACTTTAACCCCGACCTGATTATCTGCGACCTGGCTATGCCACGAATGAACGGCCTTAAGCTAGTAGAGTATCTGCGTAATCGTGGCGATCAGACCCCCATCCTGGTGATATCAGCGACGGAAAACATGTCTGATATAGCCAAAGCACTGCGATTGGGTGTGGATGATGTGCTGCTAAAGCCGGTAAAGGACCTGAACCGCCTGCGCGAAACCGTCTTTGCGTGTCTGTATCCGAATATGTTTAATTCACGCGTGGAAGAAGAAGAGCGGCTGTTTCGCGACTGGGATGCTATGGTTGGTGATCCCGCCGCTGCAGCAAAGCTGTTGCAAGAATTACAGCCTCCTGTGTCGCAAGTTATTTCACGATGTCGGATCAACTATCGTCAATTGGTAGCCGCCGATCAGCCGGGGCTGGTACTGGATATTGCACCGCTATCGGACCATGACCTTGCGTTTTATTGTCTGGATGTGACGCGGGCAGGGGATAATGGTGTTCTGGCTGCATTGTTACTGCGGGCGCTATTTAACGGTTTGCTGCAGGAACAGCTCGCGCATCAAAATCAACGATTGCCGGAGCTCGGTGCGTTATTGAAACAGGTTAACCATTTATTGCGCCAGGCTAATTTGCCCGGACAATTCCCTTTGCTGGTGGGTTATTACCACAGCGGATTAAAAAACCTGATTCTGGTATCAGCAGGGCTGAATGCGACATTAAATACAGGTTCCCACAATGTACAAATCAGCAATGGCGTTCCGTTGGGAACCTTAGGGAATGCGTATCTTAATCAACTGAGCCAACGTTGCGAATCCTGGCAATGCCAAATTTGGGGGGCCGGTGGTCGGCTGCGCCTGATGTTGTCTGCAGAATGAACAACCGAGTGGAGTGAGAATGAAATTGGCTCACTCCCCTCATGCTGTGAGTGCTACTATCAGCGCCAGATTTATTCGTATTTATCTTAATTATACCGACGCGCGTCCTTTTCAGACCAGAAGCTTGTCGCGGTACTGATATACTTGGATGCGATACAGATTGATGAACACGTTCAATACATGAACAGTCCAGGAGAGTTTTAAATGGCTGCCCTTAATTCAAAAGTCAAAAAGGCCGTTATCCCGGTTGCGGGATTAGGAACCAGGATGTTACCGGCTACGAAAGCAATCCCGAAAGAGATGCTACCGTTGGTTGATAAGCCATTAATTCAGTACGTCGTAAACGAATGTATTGCTGCGGGCATCACTGAAATTGTACTTGTAACTCACTCGTCTAAAAATTCGATTGAAAACCACTTCGATACCAGCTTTGAACTTGAAGCTATGCTGGAAAAACGTGTAAAACGCCAGCTTCTGGAAGAAGTGCAATCTATTTGTCCGCCACATGTCACTATTATGCAGGTGCGTCAGGGACTGGCCAAAGGTCTGGGCCACGCGGTATTGTGCGCGC
Source organism: Citrobacter sp. RHBSTW-00986 (assembly GCF_013783065.1). NCBI lineage: Bacteria > Pseudomonadati > Pseudomonadota > Gammaproteobacteria > Enterobacterales > Enterobacteriaceae > Citrobacter > Citrobacter sp. RHBSTW-00986. The sequence continues at coordinate 2,252,311 of NZ_CP056200.1, forward strand.
ACCCGGTGGTTGGCGATGAGCCCGTTGCGGTTATCTTGCCGGACGTCATTCTTGACGAATACGAATCTGATTTATCACGCGACAACCTTGCCGAAATGATTCATCGTTTCGATGAAACAGGCAGCAGCCAGATTATGGTTGAGCCGGTAGAAGATGTTACCGCTTATGGTGTTGTTGATTGTAAAGGCGTTGAATTAGCGCCGGGCGAAAGCGTACCGATGGTTGGCGTTGTTGAAAAGCCGAAAGCGAATGTGGCGCCATCTAATCTGGCCGTCGTGGGGCGTTACGTCCTTAGCGCGGATATCTGGCCTCTGCTGGCAAAAACGCCTCCGGGAGCCGGTGACGAAATTCAGCTGACTGATGCTATCGATATGCTGATTGAAAAAGAAACGGTTGAAGCTTATCACATGAAGGGCAAAAGCCATGACTGTGGTAATAAGCTGGGCTATATGCAGGCGTTCGTTGAATATGGTATTCGCCATAATACTCTCGGCGCTGAATTTAAAGCCTGGCTGGAAGATGAGATGGGTATTAAGAAGTAACCTCCTGGTATTATCAGGTCTGAACGGTGCTGTTAATCCAGCACCGTTTTTTTATACCTGAACTGGGTAGGGACTGTGCGAAGTACAGGTAAAAAAAATCCCGCCACTGGCGGGATTTTAAGCAAACTATTTCTGAATTATTCTTTGATTAAGAAATCGTCCAGTTGTTTACCTTGTTCTTCCATCGCTTTTTTGATCACTGCCGGTGTACGACCCTGACCAGTCCAGGTTTTAGTTTCACCGTTTTCGTCAACATAGCTATATTTAGCCGGACGTGCAGCGCGTTTAGCTTTGGTGCCAGATTTAACAGCAGCCATGCTATTCAGCAGTTCGTTCGGGTCAATGCCGTCAGCGATCAGCATTTCACGATATTGTTGCAGTTTACGAGTACGTTCTTCAACTTCAGCAGCTGCAGCGCTTTCTTCTTCACGGCGCTCGCTAACAACAACTTCTAATTTTTCCAGCATTTCTTCAAGCGTTTCCAGAGTACATTCTCTTGCCTGCGCACGAAGAGTACGGATGTTGTTCAGAATTTTAAGTGCTTCGCTCATTGTAGTAATCTCAAACTTATATTGGGGGTGGTTTGTTGAGCTAATAATAGAGCGATAAATTCAGTTGTGCAATAGCCAGGAATGTAAGGAATTCAAAATTGCGCTTTATTTAGTATCAGAATTAATTCATCTGTCTTAAATTCTTCGCGACGTTGGGCATAAAAAAGGCTTATTGGTGAGGGGGCTTCTCAGCGGCTGAGAGTAAAAATTCAAGATTCAGGTCACATTTTATGGTGTTCAAATAGTACCTCTTTGCAGTGATTTCAACCTTTTGTATTAGTTTTGCTTACATGAATTCGCTAATACATGGCGACAGTGGGTAGATTCAATAACAATAAGGGAAGGGTTTCTTTATTGCCGTAAGAAGATAAGAGGTATGGATAAATTTCATGAGCACTATTTGTGAAAGAGTGTGTATATACCCGTCCAGTTTCAGGCTACCTGGGCTATGACTGGAGTGTACTAGCGCTCCCATGTCACTTAAAGGATCGGTTATTTAGGCGACACTGAGCGAGTCTGAACGCCTATTTATACGCCTATGCAGGCAACGCTACACCGACACGTTCGTGAAATATGGTACAATCCTGCCCATATTTATTTCCCCGGGTGAGGGCCTACGGTCAATGGCACAGCTATATTTTTACTATTCTGCAATGAATGCCGGTAAGTCGACTGCATTGCTGCAATCTTCGTACAATTATCAGGAACGTGGGATGCGTGCCGTGGTATATACAGCGGAAATTGATGACCGCTTTGGTGCTGGAAAAGTAAGTTCGCGTATAGGTCTGTCGTCACCTGCAAAATTGTTTAACCAAAATTCATCATTGTTCGAAGAGATTCGGGCTGAGAATGAGCAGCAAAGAATTCACTGTGTACTGGTTGATGAGTCGCAGTTTCTGACTCGACAGCAGGTTTATGAATTATCTGAAGTTGTCGATCAGCTGGATATTCCCGTGTTGTGCTACGGCTTGCGTACCGATTTTCGTGGCGAGTTATTTGGCGGCAGCGAATACCTGTTGGCGTGGTCAGATAAACTGGTTGAATTAAAAACCATTTGTTTCTGTGGGCGTAAGGCCAGTATGGTGTTGCGTCTTGATCAGGCAGGACGACCTTATAACGAGGGCGAACAGGTGGTGATTGGCGGGAACGAACGCTATGTATCGGTATGCCGTAAGCATTATAAGCAAGCACAGTCTGAGGGCTCTCTGACGGCGATACAAGAACGACACAACCACGATTAACTCTACGCGCTTCTGGGCGCTTATTAGCACAGGGTAGGCTACGACATTCGCTCATGTTCGCTACCCTGTCAGACACTCTCCTGACGCTATTCTCGCATCCTCCTAAGCATCCTCCTAAGCATCCTTTTACAGGTTCACCCTTTGAACGTCGCTGAATTGGTCATGTATCGATTCTGATAACGTAAGATGTAAAAAAAACGGCCCCAAATTGGGACCGTTTATGGTGAGACTAAAACTTATCTGGTTGAATTAAGCGGATTTCTTCGCTTTCTTCTCAGCTTTCGGAGCAGCTACTGCTTCAGTCTTAACGGCGGTTTGATCTTCGCTGTATTCACGACCGTAGTAGGTATCCATCAGGATCTGTTTCAGTTCAGAAATCAGCGGGTAACGCGGGTTAGCACCAGTACACTGGTCATCAAACGCATCTTCAGACAGTTTGTCCACGTGTGCCAGGAAGTCAGCTTCCTGAACGCCTGCTTCACGGATAGACTTAGGAATACCCAGTTCAGCTTTGATTTCGTCCAGCCAGCCCAGCAGTTTCTGGATTTTTGCAGCAGTACGGTCGCCCGGTGCGCTCAGACCCAGATGGTCTGCGATTTCAGCGTAGCGACGACGAGCCTGCGGACGGTCGTACTGGCTGAATGCAGTCTGTTTAGTCGGGTTGTCGTTCGCGTTATAACGAATAACGTTGCTGATCAGCAGGGCGTTCGCCAGACCGTGAGGAATGTGGAACTGAGAACCCAGCTTGTGCGCCATTGAGTGACATACACCCAGGAAGGCGTTAGCAAACGCAATACCGGCGATGGTTGCTGCACTGTGTACACGCTCACGCGCTACCGGGTTCTTAGAACCTTCGTGGTAGGACGCTGGCAGGTTTTCTTTCAGCAGTTTCAGCGCTTGCAGAGCCTGACCGTCGGAGAACTCAGAAGCCAGCACGGATACGTAAGCTTCCAGAGCGTGAGTGACGGCATCCAGACCACCGAACGCACACAGGGACTTAGGCATATCCATCACCAGGTTGGCGTCAACAATCGCCATATCCGGAGTCAGCGCATAGTCTGCCAGCGGGTATTTCTGACCAGTTGCATCGTCAGTAACAACCGCAAACGGAGTAACTTCAGAGCCAGTACCGGAAGTGGTAGTGACGGCAACCATCTTCGCTTTTACGCCCATTTTCGGGAACTTGTAGATACGTTTACGGATGTCCATAAAGCGCAGTGCCAGTTCTTCGAAGTGGGTTTCTGGGTGTTCGTACATAACCCACATGATTTTCGCGGCATCCATCGGGGAACCGCCACCCAGCGCGATGATCACGTCTGGTTTAAAGGAGTTAGCCAGCTCAGCACCTTTGCGTACAACGGTCAGAGTTGGGTCAGCTTCAACTTCAAAGAACACTTCGGTTTCAACGCCAGCAGCTTTCAGCACGGAGGTGATCTGGTCAGCATAGCCATTGTTAAACAGGAAGCGGTCGGTCACGATCAGCGCACGTTTGTGACCATCGGTAATCACTTCATCCAGTGCGATTGGCAGAGAGCCACGACGGAAGTAGATAGATTTCGGAAGTTTGTGCCACAACATGTTTTCAGCTCGCTTAGCAACGGTTTTCTTGTTGATCAGGTGCTTAGGACCAACGTTTTCAGAGATGGAGTTACCACCCCAGGAACCACAACCCAGAGTCAGGGAAGGCGCGAGTTTAAAGTTGTACAGGTCACCGATACCACCCTGAGAAGCTGGGGTGTTAATCAGGATACGTGCGGTTTTCATCATCTGACCGAAGTAAGCAACACGTTCTGGCTGGTTGTCCTGGTCGGTGTACAGGCAAGAGGTATGACCGATACCGCCCATCGCAACCAGTTTTTCAGCTTTAATAACGGCGTCTTCGAAGTCTTTCGCACGGTACATTGCCAGCGTCGGAGACAATTTTTCGTGAGCGAACGGTTCGCTTTCGTCAACAACTGTCACTTCACCGATCAGAATCTTAGTGGTTTCTGGTACGGAGAAGCCTGCCAGTTCAGCAATTTTGTATGCCGGCTGACCAACGATAGCCGCGTTCAGCGCGCCATTTTTCAGGATAACGTCCTGAACGGCTTTCAGCTCTTTGCCTTGCAGCATGTAGCCGCCGTGAGTCGCGAAACGCTCACGTACTGCGTCGTATACAGAGTCAACGACAACAACGGACTGTTCAGAAGCACAAATTACGCCGTTATCGAAGGTTTTAGACATCAGAACAGATGCAACAGCACGCTTGATATCAGCGGTTTCATCGATAACCACAGGGGTGTTACCTGCGCCTACACCGATTGCCGGTTTACCGGAGCTGTATGCTGCTTTAACCATGCCTGGACCACCGGTCGCAAGGATCAGGTTGATGTCCGGGTGGTGCATCAGCGCGTTTGACAGTTCTACGGAAGGTTGATCGATCCAGCCGATCAGATCTTTCGGTGCGCCAGCAGCAATTGCTGCCTGCAGAACGATATCAGCCGCTTTGTTAGTGGCATCTTTAGCACGCGGATGCGGAGAGAAGATGATGGCGTTACGCGTCTTCAGGCTGATCAGTGATTTGAAGATTGCAGTAGAAGTCGGGTTAGTGGTTGGAACGATACCGCAGATGATACCAATCGGTTCAGCGATGGTAATGGTACCGAAAGTGTGGTCTTCAGCCAGCACACCACAGGTTTTTTCGTCTTTATATGCGTTATAAATGTATTCGGAAGCAAAGTGGTTTTTAATCACTTTATCTTCGACGATGCCCATGCCAGATTCTGCAACGGCCATTTTCGCGAGAGGGATTCGAGCGTCTGCGGCAGCCAGAGCGGCGGCACGGAAGATTTTGTCAACCTGTTCTTGAGTGAAACTGGCATATTCACGCTGGGCTTTTTTTACGCGCTCTACAAGTGCGTTAAGTTCAGCGACATTAGTAACAGCCATAATGCTCTCCTGATAATGTTAAACTTTTTTAGTAAATCATCTGCTCGATACGAGAGTATAGACAGATCGACGAAAATTTGTGTAACGTTTTGAAAATCAAACGGTTAATTAACGTCCACTTTACCTTGATTTACTAAAAGAGCTTATACGCTAGCGCCACTTAATTCTAACGCGCTACCTCCAGGTGGCGTAAGCAAGATTACTCACTTCTGAGTAGTAATTGCGTGATCTGGATCAAAATTTCGCAAAGCTGACACCTTTCAGCAGGCCCTTTTAGCGTTTATCGGTAAGTGTTAATAAATTGATGGGGTGAATGCCATTAACATTAGCATATTTAATACATATTAATAACACTAAGTATTGGATGTGTATTTACGTAGATATACACAGATAGAAGGTGAAGTATGCTGACAAAAGGCGTATCTTCAGCGCGGATTTTATCAATTTTTATGACTCATTTTATCCGGCTAACGCTTCGGAGCTAACCGTGATCCAAACGCTATTTGATTTTCCTGTCTATTTTAAGTTTTTCATTGGGTTATTCGCATTGGTTAACCCGGTCGGGATCATCCCAGTCTTTATCAGTATGACCAGCTATCAAACGGCTGCTGCGCGAAATAAAACCAACCTTACGGCAAACCTGTCGGTTGCCATCATCCTGTGGACTTCGCTGTTCCTTGGTGACGGTATTCTGCAGCTCTTCGGTATCTCGATAGATTCGTTCAGGATTGCCGGCGGCATTCTGGTGGTGACTATCGCAATGTCCATGATTAGCGGAAAACTGGGCGAAGATAAGCAAAACAAACAGGAAAAATCAGAAACAGCAATCCGCGAAAGTATCGGCGTAGTGCCGCTGGCATTGCCGCTGATGGCGGGGCCAGGGGCGATAAGCTCAACTATTGTTTGGGGTACGCGCTATCACAGTGCGATTAACCTGTTTGGTTTTTTTGTGGCGATTGCGTTGTTTGCCCTGTGCTGTTGGGGACTTTTTCGCATGGCACCGTGGCTGGTACGGCTGCTGGGCCAAACCGGTATCAACGTCATTACGCGTATTATGGGGTTGTTGTTAATGGCCTTAGGGATCGAATTCATTGTGACTGGAATCAAGTCCATTTTCCCCGGTTTACTTGCCTGATATTCCTCCTAGTATCAACGGAGCCTCTTTCGGCTCCGTTTCCTTTCATTATTAGTAAAACTTCTCACTAAAGTTGAAAATCAGCATAGAAATATAAAAATATCTGATGGTGATTCATTAATTTATTCATTGATTTTATGGATATAACACTCAATGGTCCACCAGAGGGATCCCGATGTCACTGTTATTTTATTAACATCATACTCTGGGGCTTGCTGAAGGATTATCGAAATGTTATTAGTTATTTCAGCGTTTTATTTAGATGAATGTGCTAATTAATAACCAATTGTTAAATTTATGTGCATTTTGGCGTGGTGTTGACAAAGGTCCGGGGGTTTAACACTGCGCTGGATGCAACATAATGATTTTTATCGTTTTATTGTCACAATCTTTCATTCGTAAGACTTTTTTAGTGAGATTTATTTCCAATAAAAGAGAATTGGTTAACAAATTTGTAAAATGTATTGGCGGTTAAGAAACGCATTTGATACTTTCCGGCCAGGTATTATGCAGAAGAATTCACGTTGATGAGAATCATTTTCAATTAGTTTCTCTCAACAGGGTAATAGCGTGTTTCCGGCAGGGGAGGCACGTAGATAATCGACGCAAGGCGGTCATACGAATCGCCAGAAATAAATAAAGTCGGTGATAGCAAGCAGTAAAACAAGAAACTACCTGACGGCAGAAAATCTCCGGTGCCGTACAGGGATCCTGACAGGATTAACAGTCTGGTTAAAAAACCAGCCATAATAATGAGGGAGTACAAACACAATGACTAACATCACTAAAAAAAGTTTAGTAGCTGCGGGGATCCTAACTGCGCTAATCGCTGGGAATGTTGCTACGGCGGCAGTTGTACCAGCAGGTGTGCAGCTTGCTGAAAAGCAGACTCTGGTGCGTAATAACGGTTCGGAAGTTCAGTCACTCGATCCACATAAAATCGAAGGTGTACCTGAATCCAATATCAACCGTGACCTGTTTGAAGGTTTATTAATCAGCGATGTCGATGGTAAACCATCGCCTGGCGTGGCTGAAAAGTGGGAAAATAAAGACTTTAAGGTGTGGACATTCCATCTGCGTAAAGACGCTAAATGGTCTGACGGCACGCCTGTTACCGCGCAAGATTTCGTGTATAGCTGGCAACGCCTGGCTAATCCAAATACCGCGTCACCGTACGCCAGTTATTTACAGTACGGTCACATTGTCAATATTGACGATATTATCGCCGGCAAAAAGCCGATCACCGATCTCGGTGTCAAAGCTCTCGACGATCATACATTTGAAGTCACCCTGAGCGAGCCGGTTCCTTATTTCTACAAATTGCTTGTGCACTCATCCGTTTCTCCGGTTCCTAAAGCAGCGGTTGAAAAATACGGTGAGAAATGGACCCAGCCCGCTAACATCGTCACCAACGGCGCCTATAAGCTGAAAGACTGGGTGGTCAACGAGCGCATTGTACTTGAGCGTAACACCAACTACTGGGACAACGCCAAAACGGTTATTAACCAGGTTACCTACCTGCCAATTTCTTCTGAAGTGACTGACGTTAACCGCTATCGCAGCGGCGAAATCGACATGACCTATAACAACATGCCGATCGAGTTATTCCAGAAACTGAAAAAAGAGATCCCGAACGAAGTTCACGTTGACCCTTATCTGTGCACCTATTATTACGAAATCAACAACCAGAAAGCACCGTTCAACGATGTTCGTGTTCGTACCGCCCTGAAACTGGCGTTGGATCGTGACATTATCGTCAACAAAGTTAAGAACCAGGGGGACCTGCCGGCGTATAGCTTTACCCCTCCTTACACCGATGGCGCGAAACTGGTTGAACCAGAGTGGTTCAAATGGTCTCAGGAAAAACGCAATGAAGAAGCGAAAAAACTGCTGGCTGAAGCCGGGTATACCGCTGAAAAACCGTTGACCTTTGACCTGCTGTATAACACCTCAGATCTGCATAAAAAGCTGGCCATCGCTGCGGCATCTATCTGGAAGAAAAATCTGGGCGCCAACGTGAAGCTGGAAAACCAGGAATGGAAAACATTCCTCGATACGCGCCATCAGGGTAACTATGATGTTTCGCGTGCAGGCTGGTGTGCGGATTACAACGAACCAACATCCTTCCTGAATATGGTGCTGTCTGACAGCTCCAACAACACCGTCCACTATAAGAGCCCGGCGTTTGATAAGCTGATTGCGGATACGCTGAAAGTGACTGATGAAGCGCAGCGCAGCGAACTGTATTCGAAAGCGGAACAGCAGCTGGATAAAGATTCTGCGATTGTACCGGTTTATTACTATGTTAACGCCCGCCTGGTAAAACCATGGGTTGGCGGATACTCCGGTAAAGACCCGATGGATAATATCCACGTTAAAGACTTGTATATTATCAAGCATTAATGGCAAGACGTGGGGCAATCATTTTGCCCCACAGTGTCTTTTTCTTCGAACTATTAACACCGCTTTACCTGAACGTCGGGGTAGAAGAGGTGTAAAGGCACACGCCAGAAGGTACGGGCAATGTTAAAATTTATATTACGTCGCTGTCTGGAAGCGATTCCGACGCTGTTTATACTTATTACGATTTCATTCTTTATGATGCGCCTTGCGCCGGGAAGTCCATTCACCGGGGAACGTGCGTTACCGCCAGAGGTACTGGCTAATATCGAAGCGAAATATCATCTTAACGATCCTATCTCGACGCAGTACTTCAGCTACCTCAAGCAGCTGGCACATGGCGATTTTGGGCCATCTTTTAAATATAAAGACTATACGGTAAATGACCTCGTGGCCTCGAGCTTTCCGGTTTCTGCGAAGCTGGGAGCTGCGGCCTTTATTCTGGCGGTCCTCGTTGGCGTTAGCGCTGGGGTGATAGCCGCGCTGAAACAAAATACGCGTTGGGACTACACGGTGATGGGGGTGGCAATGACCGGAGTGGTTATCCCCAGTTTCGTGGTCGCTCCCTTATTGGTCATGATATTTGCCATAACCTTGAAATGGCTGCCCGGAGGCGGCTGGAACGGCGGGGCGTTGAAATTTATGATCCTGCCGATGGTGGCCTTGTCACTGGCATATATCGCCAGTATCGCCCGTATTACCCGCGGTTCGATGATTGAAGTGCTGCACTCTAACTTTATTCGTACCGCGCGCGCTAAAGGGTTGCCGATGCGGCGGATTATTTTCCGCCATGCGTTAAAACCTGCGCTGTTGCCCGTGCTGTCCTATATGGGACCAGCATTTGTCGGCATTATTACCGGTTCGATGGTTATTGAAACCATCTATGGTTTGCCGGGCATTGGCCAGCTGTTCGTCAATGGTGCGTTAAACCGCGACTATTCGCTGGTCCTGAGCCTCACCATACTGGTAGGGACGCTGACCATCGTGTTTAACGCGATTGTTGACGTGCTGTATGCCGTTATCGACCCGAAAATTCGTTACTGATACTGGAGCTCGCTATGATGTTAAGTAAGAAAAACAGCGAAGCGCTGGAGAATTTCAGTGAAAAGCTGGAGGTCGAGGGCCGCAGTCTGTGGCAGGACGCGCGTCGACGCTTTATGCATAACCGCGCGGCGGTAGCAAGCCTGGTCGTGCTGGTGATTATTGCGCTGTTTGTGACGCTGGCGCCGATGCTGTCGCAGTTTACCTACTTCGATACCGACTGGGGCATGATGTCCAGCGCGCCGGATACGGAATCCGGACACTATTTCGGCACCGACTCGTCAGGTCGAGACCTGCTGGTTCGTGTGGCGATTGGCGGTCGCATCTCGCTGATGGTCGGCATTGCCGCGGCGTTGGTCGCGGTGGTTGTCGGCACGCTATACGGTTCTCTGTCGGGCTACCTCGGCGGTAAAATTGACTCCGTGATGATGCGTCTGCTGGAAATCCTCAACTCCTTCCCGTTCATGTTCTTCGTGATTCTGCTGGTCACTTTCTTTGGGCAAAATATCCTGCTGATTTTTGTCGCTATCGGGATGGTATCCTGGCTGGATATGGCGCGTATCGTGCGTGGACAAACGCTGAGTCTCAAGCGCAAAGAGTTTATTGAAGCTGCGCAAGTGGGTGGGGTATCTACCGTGCGCATCGTTATCCGTCATATTGTGCCGAACGTGCTGGGCGTGGTGGTGGTGTACGCTTCGTTGCTGGTGCCCAGCATGATCCTGTTTGAATCCTTCCTGAGCTTTTTGGGATTAGGGACGCAGGAGCCGTTAAGTAGCTGGGGGGCGTTGCTGAGTGATGGTGCCAACTCGATGGAAGTCTCACCATGGCTGCTGCTGTTCCCGGCAGGATTCCTGGTGGTCACTTTGTTCTGTTTTAACTTTATTGGCGATGGCCTGCGTGATGCCCTCGATCCGAAAGACCGTTAAGGAGTGCAGCCATGAGCGTAATTGAAACCTCAACCGCGCCGCTCGCGCAACAACAGGCTAACGCACTGCTGAACGTTAAAGATCTGCGCGTGACGTTTGCCACCCCCGACGGCGATGTGACTGCGGTAAACGATTTAAACTTTTCTCTGCGAGCTGGAGAAACGCTGGGTATTGTTGGGGAATCCGGTTCAGGGAAATCGCAAACGGCCTTTGCCCTGATGGGCCTGCTGGCGGCAAATGGCCGTATCGGAGGATCTGCAACTTTCAACGGACGTGAAATTCTGAATTTACCGGAACGTGAGTTGAACAAACTGCGCGCCGAGCAAATCTCGATGATTTTCCAGGACCCGATGACCTCTCTCAATCCGTACATGCGAGTCGGCGAGCAGTTGATGGAAGTTCTCATGCTGCATAAAGGCATGAGCAAAGCGGAAGCCTTTGAAGAATCGGTCAGAATGCTGGATGCGGTGAAAATGCCGGAAGCGCGTAAGCGTATGAAAATGTATCCGCATGAATTCTCCGGCGGGATGCGTCAGCGCGTAATGATCGCCATGGCGCTGTTGTGCAGGCCTAAATTACTGATAGCCGATGAGCCGACTACCGCGCTCGATGTTACGGTACAGGCGCAAATCATGACCCTGCTGAATGAACTGAAAAGCGAATTCAACACTGCGATTATCATGATCACCCACGATCTGGGAGTAGTTGCCGGTATTTGCGATAAAGTTTTGGTGATGTACGCCGGACGTACCATGGAATATGGCAGTGCGCGGGATGTCTTTTATAAGCCCGTTCATCCGTATTCGATTGGTTTGCTGAATGCCGTACCTCGTCTGGATGCCGAAGGGGAAGAGATGCTGACTATTCCGGGCAACCCGCCGAACCTGTTGCGTCTACCAAAAGGCTGTCCATTCCAGCCGCGTTGCCCGCATGCGATGGAAATCTGTAGCAGTGCTCCGCCACTGGAAGAGTTTAGTCCGGGCCGCCTGCGCGCCTGCTTTAAACCGGTGGAGGAACTGGTATGAATGCGGTCACCGAACAACGAAAAGTGCTCCTTGAAATTGCCGATCTTAAAGTCCATTTCGACATTAAAGACGGCAAGCAGTGGTTCTGGCAGCCGTCTAAAACCCTGAAAGCGGTTGATGGCGTGACTCTGCGACTGTATGAAGGTGAAACCCTGGGCGTGGTCGGCGAATCAGGCTGTGGAAAATCGACTTTTGCCCGTGCGATTATTGGCCTGGTGAAAGCCACCGATGGAAAAGTCGCCTGGCTGGGTAAAGATTTACTGGGCATGAAACCCGATGAGTGGCGGGAAGTGCGTAGCGATATTCAGATGATTTTCCAGGATCCGCTGGCATCACTGAACCCGCGCATGACCATCGGTGAAATCATTGCCGAACCGCTGCGGACTTATCATCCGAACCTGTCTGGTCAGGAAGTCCGCGACCGTGTGAAGACGATGATGATGAAGGTGGGGTTGCTGCCAAATCTGATTAACCGCTACCCGCATGAGTTTTCCGGCGGTCAGTGTCAGCGTATTGGTATTGCCCGTGCGCTGATCCTCGAGCCGAAGCTGATTATTTGCGATGAACCGGTTTCGGCGCTGGACGTATCCATTCAGGCCCAGGTGGTGAACCTGTTACAACAGCTCCAGCGTGAAATGGGATTATCGTTAATCTTCATTGCTCACGACCTGGCGGTGGTGAAACATATCTCCGATCGCGTGCTGGTCATGTATCTCGGACATGCGGTGGAATTAGGGACTTATGATGAGGTGTACCATAATCCGCTGCACCCTTATACCAAAGCGTTGATGTCTGCAGTGCCGATTCCCGACCCGGATCAGGAAAGGAACAAGGTTATCCAGTTGCTGGAAGGCGAATTGCCGTCGCCGATTAATCCTCCTTCCGGCTGCGTGTTCCGTACGCGCTGCCCGATTGCCGGACCGGAATGCGCAAAAACCCGTCCGGTTCTCGAAGGAAGTTTCCGTCACGCAGTTTCCTGTCTGAAAGTAGACCCGCTATAATTCTGAGGGCTGACAAAGGTCAGCCCTTCTTTTTGGTGAGGTATATGTGTCAGGTTTAGTCTCTTCTGTCCGCCGCGCGCTCTATCGCAAATTATTCGATTTAAACACCCGTTCAGGGCGTCGCTTTGAGGGTATGTGCGCGCTGTTCGCCTTGCTCAGCGTTATTGTTATCTTCATTGAGTCCGGCGTCGGGACGCAATACCATTTAACCTTTGAGGAATGGCGCATTTTTGTCTGGCTGGAGATCTTTATTACTCTGGTCTTTACCCTCGAATATTTTCTTCGCTTATGCAGCTGGGCCAATCCCGCTAAATATGTGTTTAGCTTCTGGGGGATTATCGATCTGGCCACCATTCTACCGCTGTACGTGATGTGGCTATGGCCTGAAATCAGTTTGAGTTATGTCTTCGCCTGGCGAGCGATGCGTGTCCTGCGCGTCTTGCGTATTCTCAAGCTGCTGCGTTTTATGCCTTCTCTGCGAGTGTTCTGGAATGCGTTAAAAAGCGCCCGTCATCAACTGATGTTGTTCTATTCCTTTATTGCCATTCTGATGGTTGTTTTCGGCGCGATGATGTATCTGATAGAAGGGCCCAAATATGGCTTTACTACGCTGAATGCGTCTGTGTATTGGGCTATTGTTACGGTCACCACCGTCGGCTACGGTGACATTACACCGCACACGCCGTTGGGACGCATGGTGGCGTCAGTGCTTATCCTGATTGGATACTCTGTGATTGCGATACCGACCGGATTGATAACCACACACATGAGCAGTGCGTTCCAACAGCGCGGATATCAGCGTAGATGCCCACAGTGTCAGCAGGCGCAGCATGAACATAGTGCGCAGTTTTGTAACCGCTGCGGAAGTAAACTGCCGGGCTAAAAATGAAAAAAGCTGCGAGAGCAGCTTTTTTGTTTGTTATTCGCGCCAGAGAATATGGCAGAGTTTGTGATCTTTTTCGCGACATAATAAAACGCGCGCAAAAATATCGTTAATCTCGCCGTCTTCTGTATCTGCCAGACCAATCACCACTTCGGCAAAGAAGTCAGGGTTCAGGTCAAAATCAACATGCTCCTGCCAGTCTTCTGCCGGGTCGAATAACTCGGCACCACCGCGCTCTTCAAACTGTAAATTGAACAGAATGATGTCGGCTGGATCCAGGTTGTCCGCAGCCAGTTCGAGAAAAATATCGTAAGCCTGCTCAAGCGTTTCGTCTTCAGTCAGGCGATTGTTCAAATCCATATCCATAATGACTACCTGTTTACTGTCTGATGGGCACGTTTTACAGCAACGGACTAAAGAAGTAAAACAGTCGCTCAGCGATCCGCTGCCAGAGTGGTCGTTTTACCCACAAACGGGCATCAAGCAGACGGGAACGCGAAATATAATCATCCTGTACTGCCGCGAGATCGCCACCGAATCCGGCATCATCAATGACCAGCGTGATTTCAAAATTGAGCCACAAACTGCGCATATCCAGGTTAACAGTACCGACCAGACTCAGCTCGCCATCGACCAGTACGCTCTTGGTGTGCAGTAAGCCACCTTCGAACTGATAGATTTTAACTCCAGCCGCCAGCAGCTCAGTGAAAAAGGCCCGGCTTGCCCAGCCAACCAGCAGGGAATCATTCTTGCGTGGAAGAATAATACTGACGTCGACCCCGCGCTGCGCCGCTGTACAGATCGCGTGCAGCAGATCGTCGCTGGGAACGAAGTAGGGCGTGGTCATAATTAAATATTCACGCGCCGAATAAGCCGCGGTTAACAGCGCCTGATGAATCAAATCTTCAGGGAAACCAGGTCCCGAAGCTATAGTGTGAATGGTGTGGCCGCTGGCCTGCTCAAACGGCATGATATTGACGTCTGGCGGCGGGGGCAGAATGCGCTTGCCGGTCTCAATTTCCCAGTCGCAGGAATAGACAATGCCCATAGCGGTGGCTACCGGGCCTTCCATTCTCGCCATCAAATCCACCCATTGCCCGACGCCTGCATCTTGTTTGAAGAAACGGGGATCGACCATGTTCATGCTGCCGGTATAAGCAATATAGTTATCGATCATGATCATTTTGCGGTGCTGACGCAGGTCCATACGGCGTAAAAATACACGCATCAGGTTTACTTTCAGCGCTTCAACAACCTCGATACCCGCGTTACGCATCATCGCAGCCCATGGGCTGCGAAAGAACGCCACGCTACCCGCGGAGTCCAGCATCAGGCGGCAGTGAATTCCACGCCTTGCGGCAGCCATTAATGACTCGGCGACCTGATCGGCCATACCACCTGGTTGCCAGATGTAGAACACCATCTCGATGTTGTGACGCGCCAGTTGAATATCACGGATCAATGCCTGCATCACGTCCTCTGAACTGGTGAGCAACTGCAATTGATTCCCTTTAACGCCAGCGATTCCCTGACGACGCTCGCACAGCTTAAATAAGGATGACGCGACGCTGCTGTTTTCCTGCGCAAAAATATGCTTACAGGCTTTTAGATCGTTCAGCCACTTGGCCGTTGACGGCCACATTGCCCGGGCGCGTTCGGCGCGACGTTTACCAAGGTGGAGCTCACCGAAGGACAGATAAGCAATGATCCCTACCAATGGCAGAATATAGATGATCAAAAGCCAGGCCATTGCGGAGGGCACTGCGCGTCGTTTCATTAGAATGCGTAATGTTACGCCAGCAATGAGTACCCAGTAACCCAGAATGACCAGCCAACTCACCACGGTGTAGAAGGTTGTCATAAATTTAAAAATCCTTTTGAAAGCGTATTGTTAAGAGTTTACGCATCAGGATTAATCTGGCAAATAAAAACACGGGAAAACCACTGGTCTGCATTCGGTGTGGCGTTATAATGGCCGCTCAGTGACTGAAAGAGTAGTAAACATGAAGCGTAGTAGAACGGAAGTGGGACGCTGGCGGATGCTGCGTCAGGCTAGCCGCCGTAAAGCACGTTGGCTTGAAGGACAATCGCGCCGTAATATGCGTATCCATACCATCAGAAAGTGTATTCTCAACCATCAACGTAACTCGTTGCTGTTTGCGATCCACAACATCTGATCTCAAAAGGGCACCGCTGTCGGTGCCCAATGTCTGCTTTTCGTTTTGTTTTTAAAATACTTTTTTGTAAGATTTTACTGAAACCTGCGCGTAAACACCTGCCGCCACGTAGGGATCGGCTTCCGCCCACGCCTGCGCGGCTTCTAAAGATTCAAATTCTGCAATCACCGTTGAGCCGGTAAAGCCTGCGGCGCCCGGATCGTTACTGTCAACCGCTGGCATAGGACCCGCCGTGAGCAAACGGCCTTCGTCATGAAGGAGTTGCAGACGAGCCAGATGAGCAGGGCGTACGGAAAGACGTTTTTCGAGAGAGTCTGCGATATCTTGAGCGTAAATAACGTACAGCACGGGTAGAGCTCCTTGAACGGTAAAAGGTCATATTTACGTTATTGGAAAGGCCTGGTAACTGCAACGGAAAGATAACTAATATGTTAAGGCCATACTTTGAAAATGGTTTTTTATCATAAAATCGCGTTTTAAATGCCAGTTAGCTTCACGGTCTTATTGAATATGATTGCTATTTGCATTTAAAATCAGGGCCTGGTTTTTTTACTGAAACGATTATGACTTCAATGACCCTTGATTTACCTCGTCGCTTTCCCTGGCCTACGTTACTTTCTGTCGGCATTCATGGTGCTGTAGTGGCAGGTTTGCTGTATACCTCGGTACATCAGGTTATTGAACTGCCTGCGCCAGCGCAGCCGATCTCCGTTACGATGGTTGCGCCTGCCGATCTTGAACCGCCTCAGGCCGTTCAGCCGCCGCCGGAACCCGTCGTCGAGCCTGAACCGGAGCCAGAACCGATCCCCGAACCGCCAAAAGAAGCGCCGGTAGTGATTGAGAAACCGAAGCCGAAACCTAAGCCGAAGCCAAAACCGGTGAAAAAGGTGGAAGAGCAGCCGAAGCGTGATGTTAAACCAGCAGAGCCGCGTCCGACGTCCCCGTTTGAAAATACGGCGCCTGCGCGTCCAACAACCAGTACCGCTCCGGCAACCACTAAACCGGCGGTGAGTGCTCCATCGGGTCCGCGAGCCTTAAGTCGTAATCAGCCTCAATATCCGGCACGTGCACAGGCGTTGCGCATTGAAGGCCGTGTGAAGGTCAAATTTGACGTGACCTCGGATGGCCGGGTTGAAAATGTGGAAGTTCTGTCCGCACAGCCTGCGAATATGTTTGAGCGTGAAGTGAAAAATGCGATGCGCAGATGGCGTTATGAAGCCGGTAAGCCTGGTTCCGGGCTGGTGGTGAATATTGTTTTCCGCCTGAACGGCACAACACAGATCGAGTAAGCATCAGGCCGGATTTGGCGTTACACCGCCAAATCCGGCAGAATGGTTGCCGGATGGCGATTCTTGCGCGTGCTATCAGGCCAGGGAGGGAATCGGCCGCGGTTTACCGTCTTTATCAACGGCAACGTAGATAAACAGGGCTTCGGTAGCTTTATAGCGCTGGCCGATAGGTTCTGAAGCGACTTTCTTCACCCAGACTTCAATATTAATGCTGATCGAGGTCGTCCCGCGTTTCACGCAGCGTGCATAGCAACAAACCACATCGCCCACGGCAACCGGGCGCAAAAAGCTCATTCCTTCAACCCGCACCGTTACCACGCGACCATGTGCGATCTCTTTGGCCTGAATAGCGCCACCTATATCCATTTGTGACATCAGCCAGCCGCCAAAAATATCACCGTTCGCGTTGGTATCGGCAGGCATAGCCAGAGTGCGTAAAACCAGTTCGCCCTGGGGAGTGTTATTCGTTGTTGTCATTGTAGAACCGACTATAGAGAAAGATTACAGGCGCGATGCTACTAGAATTTACGCGCTGAGAACAGAGGTGATGCGGCCTGCGGGACGGAAGTAAGCAAGGTTTGATGGCAACAAGGAACGCGAAGGGATAAAAATTCGCCAGATCCGGAGATCTGGCGAGCATTTATTACGATTTATCTTCCTGCGGAAGGTGGCGGTAAATATAGACTCCGCTCAGTAACGTAAATAGTAAAGTCAGGGCGGTCAGGCCGAATACTTTAAAGTTGACCCAAATATTCTGCGGTAGCCAAAACGCGATATAGATATTCGCCAGACCGCACAGGATAAAGAAGACGGCCCAGGCGAAGTTAAGTTTTGTCCAAACCGGCTGTGGCAAGCTCAGCTCTTTACCTAACATGCGCTGAATCAGCGGCTTTTTCATTACCCATTGGCTAACCAGCAGTGCACCGGCAAACAGCCCGTAAATCACCGTTACTTTCCACTTAATGAATTCATCATTGTGGAAGAAGATGGTCAGGCCACCGAACACGGCTACCAGAACAAAAGTGATCAATGCCATCTTCTCGACCTTGCGATAGCGGACCCAGCTGTAAATCAAAACCACAGCCGTCGCAACAATCAGCGCCGAGGTCGCCGCATAGATGTCATAGAGCTTATAAAAAGCAAAAAAGACAACCAGCGGTAAAAAATCAAGAAACTGCTTCATTCTTCGATTCCGTCATCAAAAGCACCGGGTACAAGCCCGGAATGCGTTCAGGGTTTATTGGCGAATTAGCATGTACAGGCGGAACAAATAGATCAGCAATACGGCGGAGATCATATTGCTCAGCGTATTCGCCAATACCGCGCCTACATTTGGCGTAAGTACCGCAAAACTTGGCGCAAAAAGCAACAACAACGTTTTTGCCAGCAGCCAACCGATCACTGCTGGTGCAACCAGGCGCATATTCGACCACGCCAGACGCATACTGTTGCGCATCGCGGCAAAGACACCCATTTTGTCCTGTACTAACATCACCGGTGCAAGTGCCAGCAGGATAGCCAGCAGAATACCGGGTACCACCACCAGCATAATACCGATTTGCACCAGCAGAGTAGTCAGAAAAATCAGAATAAACAGCTTCGGCAAAACCGGCGCGCTGGCACCGATGGCGCGTAACGCGCTGACCCGATGACCGGCTGAAATCAGCTGAATCATCAGGATAATACCCCCGGCGAGGATGGCATTACCAATCAGACCGGAAAACGTCGACGCCGCGGAAGCGCGTAGCAAAATTTGCTGTTGCTCCGGGGTCATGTTTTGCACCAGATCGAACAATCCCACGCTGCTGGTTAACTGATTGCCTTCACTGAGTTGCGCAATTTGTGCGTCGGTGGGAGAAAAGGCTTGCCCTAACACCACTGTGATAAACGCGCACAACAACGATACCAGCAAGATGGTAATGAATTGATTACGGAAAAAGTTTCCCGTGTCACGGTAAACGGATTTCGCCGTGATAGACATGCACTCTCCTTGAGTTTTGCAGGTGTTCATTTGTGGGCAATTGTACCCTGGATAACTCTACAGTGGCAGCATCGCGCGGTGTATGGAAAAGCATATCTTTGTAAAGCCCCGGTAATTTTTGACTATGACTTCAGCGTCATGCAAGAACGTTGGTTGTTCTCTGCGCATCACGAACAAATAACCATCGCTATTCTGTAACGGAGGTCAGGTACTTGCGTGGCGAAAATATATCAAAATTGATCTGAATTAGGTTAACCAGGATTTTGAATGCAAGTTCTAACTTAATCTGGATCAATAAATGTTAAATTATCAAAGTCAATGTGATCCAGGTTAGATCACTTATTACTCCAATGTAGGTATATTCGTTCCGCTTTTATAACCATAACGATGGAGCGGACATGAAAAAATTAACAGTTGCAGCAGTGGCTTTAACAACTCTTCTCTCTGGTAACGTATTTGCGCATGAAGCCGGAGAATTCTTTATTCGTGCAGGTTCTGCCACCGTCAGACCGACGGAAGGCGCGGGTGGTACGCTGGGGAGCCTGGGTGGCTTTGATGTCAGCAATAACACGCAGTTGGGTCTGACATTTACCTACATGGCAACCGACAATATCGGTGTTGAATTACTGGCAGCCACGCCGTTCCGCCATAAAATTGGCACTGCCACAACAGGTGATATTGCGACCGTTCACCATTTACCACCAACCTTAATGGCACAGTGGTATTTCGGCGATTCCAGCAGCAAACTGCGTCCGTACGTTGGTGTCGGTGTGAACTACACCACCTTCTTTGACGAAGGCTTTAACAATAACGGCAAAGAAACCGGTTTATCTGACCTGAGCCTGAAAGACTCCTGGGGCGCAGCAGGGCAAGTGGGTATGGACTATCTGATTAACCGCGACTGGCTGATTAACATGTCGGTCTGGTACATGGATATCGACACCACCGCGAGCTACAAACTGGCTGGCGCGCAGCAGCATGACAGCGTACGCCTCGATCCGTGGGTGTTTATGTTCTCCGCGGGTTATCGCTTCTAAGTCCGTGATTAAAATAAGGAAAAGCTGATCGTTCCACGATCAGCTTTTTTATTACCAGTTTATTTCTTCCTGCCTTTCTCCCCGTCGATGTAATGCTACTCTTTAAGCAAACTGGCTTTGAGGGTATTGACGATGATGTTGACTCGCCACCTGCTACAACAAAAAATCACACTTTTGGAACCATTCACCGGAGATGAAACGGCAGAGTTCGCCGTGAGTGCCGCGCGTGATTTATTGAATTTTATGGATAAAATTGAAGTGCTGGAGAAACGCATTGCGACTCCGGTTAAACTACCTTATTGCAGCGCCAGTCCTGTTTGTGAGATTGAAGCGGGCTATGCCGCAGGCGTGAGCGATTGTCGTGAGGCCATTCGTCGGGCAGGGTATCCGATTGAGGGTGATGATTAGTTTGCATTTATGTTAACAAAAATGTGCTTTTATTGTATAAGTCTGTAACTTTAGCGCACACAATGGCGGGCTTCTAAGGCATCAGCTTAGGGACGGTTAACATTCTCAATCAACATACAGCGCAGTTATGCAACGACAGAAACGGGTAACCGGTTTGGCAATATGTTAACTATCAGGGTGAACTCGTGAAGATTGTGCAGGACAAGCTCAGAAACAGGCAAGCACTGCTGGTATCAGGGCTCATTACGTTGATATTTACGTCGTTGTTTCTGTTTATAATTTATGAGCAGCGGATGGCTGCAGTCAGTGACGGTGTTAACCGCATGCAAGCGCGCATGATGGACATTTTTAACGATAATGAGCTGATCGCCGATGCGATTGGTGAGCGCTATCACCATATTAAATCGGGTGAGCAATGTGGCGATATTTCACAATTTGTTCCCCGCAATGAGAATGAATGGGGAATTAACGCCGACCCAAAGCGTCTGCATTCGGTAACGGGGACAATTATTGCCCAGCAAGCCAGCCACAACGCGCTGTGTATGTATACGGCGGCGGAATTTATTCGTGGTATGGTTAATGAGCTAAATCCGGGCAGCTTCGATGCACATCGATATATTATCGCCAAAAATTCAGATTATTTTTATTGGTTTATGGCTTCCGATTCGCGCAACTTCAGTTTCTCAAATTCTGAAATGGCGCGGGATCTCACCAACTTTTTCTATCCGCCGGTCGATTTCTATACCCGACTGTTGCAAAAAAACGTCAAAAACAAAGCCCTTAGTTCAACGAACTTCTATACCGATAAAATTACCGGTGAAAAAGCTTACAGCGTGGTGAGCTATATCTACGATCTGTCTGGCAAAGAGATATCAGACCAAATCGTGGCCTATCTGGTTTATGACCATTCAAAGCCCGAATTGCAGGAAGCGTTGGCTCAAGCATTTGACTACCAGCTCCCACCAGAGTTGAATGTGGAATTGGTAAATTTGACCAACAATGAAAGTCTTTGTTTATCCGGTAAATGTACAGGTCAATCCCGTTTTTTAGTGCGCAATTTTTCGGAGAAATATGCGCTGCACTATTCGCTTTCATTAGGCCGTTTTATGACGCGCGATACCCATGCCGGGATCGTGATCCTGCTGGCGCCGTTCTTTTTCATCATGATTAGTTTCTCGCTAAAATCATGGCTAAACGAAAGCGACCTGAAGGTTTATATAGACACCCTGACCGGTTGCTTTAATCGCCGAATACTCGACATCATCAAGCGCCGTGATTTATCCCACTGTTCGGTGGTGCTACTGGACTGCAATAAGTTCAAGGCCGTCAATGATACCTGGGGTCACGCGGCAGGCGATCGTGCGCTGCAAATTATCGCCAACAGGATGTTATCAAACACCCGCACCAGCCACGATATTGTGATTCGTACCGGCGGGGATGAATTTATGATCCTGCTGTTTCGCTCGCAGGCAACTGATGCCATCGCAATCGCTCAACGTATCAGCGGGCAGGTGACCAGCCATGTGTTTGTAGTGGACGGTCATACCGTGCCATTGTCAGTATCGTGGGGGATTGCAGAGGTGAACGGTGAACTGGATGTGGCTATTCAGAATGCAGATAGCGCCATGTATAAAATGAAGCACACGAAAGAAGCGTAAAACCGCCAGAAGTCTCTGGCGGTTGATTTAGCTTACTGCCGGGTGGCGGCTTTCATCGCGCTGACAAAAGCTTTCAGCTCAGCCAGCATCTGTTCCGGTGCCGCAACATTTTTCTCAATGATTTTCACAATTGCCGAGCCGGAAATAGCGCCAGCAGCGCCAGCGTCAATCGCGCCGGTTACCTGTTCAGGCGCAGAGATACCAAACCCCTGTAAAGAAGGTGGAGCATCATATGCTTTCAACTTTTCGACCAGGTGATGCAGCGGTAATGCCGCTCGATTTTCTGCACCGGTCACGCCCGCACGCGAAAGCAAATAGGTATAGCCGCGGCCATGAGAGGCTATCTGGCGCAGCAGTTCTTCATCAGCGTTCGGTGGGCAGATAAAAATTGGCGCAATGTTGTGGCGGAGCGCCGCAGCTCTGAATGGCGCGGACTCTTCAACGGGAACATCGGCTACTAACACGGAATCCACGCCCACTTTTTCACACTGGGCGTAAAACTCGTCAATGCCCTTGCTAAACACCAGGTTGGCATACATCAGCAAGCCAATGGGAATCGTAGGGTGCTTCTGGCGAATCAGCGCCAGCATTTCAAAGCATTGCGACGGCGTGACGCCGGCGGCAAACGCACGCAAGGTGGCTTCCTGAATGGTTGGACCGTCAGCCAGCGGATCGGAGAACGGAATACCGAGCTCAAGGGCATCAGCACCGGCTTCAATCAGCGTATCAATGATTTTCAGTGACTGCTCAACAGACGGATCACCCAGGGTTACGAAGGGGACAAAAGCACCTTCTTTGCGGTCCTTCAGCTGTGCAAACAGGTTTTCGTAACGTTCCATCAGATTTCCCCTCGCGCTTTCAGAATATCGTGTACGGTGAAAATGTCTTTGTCGCCGCGACCGGAGAGATTAACCACCAGTAACTGCTCTTTTTCCGGGTTTTCACGCATCATTTTCAATGCGTGTGCCAGGGCATGGGAGGACTCCAGCGCCGGAATAATCCCCTCGTGCAGACACAGCGTTTTGAAGGCCTCGAGCGCTTCGTCGTCGGTGATCGAAACATAATCGGCGCGACCAATGCTGTTCAGATACGCATGCTGCGGCCCGACAGACGGGAAATCCAGCCCCGCGGAAATAGAGTAAGACTCTTCAATCTGTCCTTCTTCGGTCTGCATCATCGGGGACTTCATGCCGAAGTAAATCCCGACACGACCATGCTTCAACGGTGCGCCATGTTCCCCTGATTCAATCCCATGGCCGCCAGGCTCGACGCCAATCAGACCGACGCTGGTTTCATTAATAAAGTCCGCGAACATACCGATGGCGTTAGAACCTCCGCCCACGCAGGCGATAACCGCGTCCGGCAGGCGACCTTCTTTTTCAAGGATCTGCGCTTTAGTTTCCTCGCCGATCATGCGCTGAAATTCACGAACAATGGTCGGGAAGGGATGTGGACCCGCCGCCGTACCGAGCATATAGTGCGCGGTATCGTAGCTGCCAGACCAGTCGCGCAGCGCTTCGTTACAGGCATCTTTCAGCGTTGCAGAACCGCTGTGAACCGGGATAACTTCAGCCCCCATCAGACGCATACGGAAAACGTTTGGCGACTGGCGTTCAACGTCTTTTGCACCCATATAAATACGGCATTTCAGCCCCAGCAGTGCGCTGGCGAGAGCCGATGCAACACCGTGCTGGCCCGCGCCGGTTTCGGCGATGATCTCCGTTTTCCCCATACGCTTCGCCAGCAACGCCTGGCCCAACACCTGGTTGGTTTTGTGCGCGCCGCCGTGCAGCAAATCCTCACGTTTGAGATACAGCGTAGTGTTGGTGCCTTGAGTAATGTTCTGGCATTTGGTCAGGGCAGTTGGACGACCAGCATAGTTTTTCAGCAGGTCTGTAAACTGCGCCTGAAATTCAGGATCCTTTTGCGCGCTGACAAAAGCTTCTTCCAGCTGGCGCAGGGCAGGCATCAGAATCTGTGGCACATACATACCGCCAAATTCACCAAAATACGGATTGAGTAATGTTGTCATGTCCTTTTCCTTAATATGCGCGCAGCGTCTGAAAGACCGAAGCCAAAAGACGTGCATCCTTGATGCCCGGCTGTGACTCTACGCCAGAATTGAAATCGAGACCGGCACAGCCGGTTTTTGCCGCGTCAACGCAGTTATCAGCGCCGAGTCCGCCAGCCAGTAAAACGTTATCCAGCGATTGTCCGCCTAAAAGTGACCAGTCGAAGCGTTGACCGCTGCCGCCCTGACCATTGTCGAATACGTATTTATCGACGTGCTGATAATCACGAGCTGGCAACGTTTCGCTGACGCTTAACGCCTTCCAGATTTGCACCTGTTCGGGGAGCGCGTCGCGCAGGGCGTCAACATAGGCCTGGTCTTCGCTACCATGCAATTGCACGGCTGTTAGCCCCAGAGCCACCGCTGTTTCGCGCACGTCGGTGATCTCTGTGTTGCGGAACACCCCGACATATTGCAGCGGTGCGCCGGTCATGACCTCGCGTGCGCGTTCAACGCTGACCGCGCGTGGCGATGTGGACACAAAAATCAACCCGCCGTAAATGGCACCCGCTTCGTATGCCGCGTTTGCATCCTGAGCCCGGGTTAAACCGCAGACTTTATTTTCGCCGAGCAGAACGCGACGCACGGCAGCATGCAGATCATCATGCGACATCAACGCTGAGCCAATCAGAAAACCGTTGGCGAAGTGGCTGAGTTCTCGCACTTGACCATAGGTATTGATACCGGACTCGCTGATGACGGTTACGCCATGACCCAGTCGCGGCGCCAGTTGGCGGGTGCGATTCAGATCAATCGACAGGTCGCGTAAATCACGGTTGTTGATACCGACGACTTTGGCACCCAGTGCGATAGCACGCTCCAGCTCTTCATCGTTACTGACTTCGGTCAGTACGCCCATTTTCAAACTGTGGGCGACGGCGGCGAGTTGACGATATTGCTCATCATCAAGTACCGACAGCATCAGCAGACAGGCGTCCGCCTGATAGAAGCGCGCCAGGTAAATCTGGTAAGGATCGATAATAAAGTCCTTACACAGAATCGGTTGCGGTGCGATGCGGCTGACGATGGGCAGGAAATCAAAGCTCCCCTGGAAATATTTCTCATCGGTCAGTACGGAAATCGCAGAAGCATATTGTTTATATACGCCCGCAATCTGTGCCGGGTCGAAGTCATCACGGATCACGCCTTTTGACGGAGACGCTTTTTTGCACTCCAGAATAAAGGCGGTGCGTGCACCTTGCAGCGCATCGTAGAAATCACGAGCGCTGGGTTGAACATCATTCTGAAAGCTGGCCAGCGGTTGTTGCTGTTTGCGGGCTTCTACCCAAATCGCCTTGTCTGCGACAATTTTCGCTAAAACGGTTTGCATCATTTACCCTCTTGCTGCCAGTGCAGTGACACGGTCATAGGCCGCGCCGCTGCGCAGTACATTAATCACGGTTTGCGCATTGGCTTTTAAATCTTCTTCACCGTGCAGGCGCATTAACATGGCGACATTCGCGGCAACAGCAGCTTCATGAGCGGCTTCACCTTTACCTTGTAACAAGCGACTAAGAATGTCACGGTTTTCTTCCGGCGTGCCGCCAGCCAGCTGTTCCTGGTGGTAAGGCGTCAGGCCAAAGTCTTCTGCCGTCAGTTGATAGCTCTTGATTTCGCCATCATGCAACTCTGCCACAATGGTCGGTGCATGCAGGGAAACTTCATCCATGCCTCCGCTGTGCACCACGGCTGCCCGCTGATACCCCAACACGCGCAGCGTTTCGGCAATCGGCAGCACCAGTTCCGGACTGTAAACGCCGATCAGCGCCAGCGGCGGATGTGCCGGGTTAATCAACGGGCCGAGGACGTTAAACAGCGTACGGGTTTTCAACTGTTGGCGTACCGGCATAGCATGGCGAAAACCGGTGTGGTATTTCGGCGCAAACAAGAAACACACACCGAGGTCGTCAAGTGCCTGACGGGATTTATCGGCGTTCATATCCAGATTGATGCCAAAAGCCGCTAACAGATCCGAAGAGCCCGACTTGCTGGAGACGCTGCGGTTGCCGTGTTTGGCGACTTTCAGTCCGCAAGCGGCCGCCACAAAGGCGCTGGCGGTGGAAATATTGATACTGTTGCTGCCATCACCGCCGGTACCGACAATATCGGCAAACAGATAATCAGGTCGCGGGAACGGGGCGGCGTTTTCCAGCAGCGCGGTTGCCGCACCGGCAATTTCATTCGGGTGCTCGCCACGAATTTTCATGCTCACCAGCGCCGCAGCCAGTTGTTCCGGCTTCAGTTCACCGCGTACCACGGCGGAGAACAGCTGGTGGCTTTCCTGCTGAGACAGCGTCTGGGCCTGATACAGTTTCTCCAGAATAGGTTGTAGGGTATTGGTCTGTTCGAGTTTCTGTTGCGCCCAGGCCAGCGTTTGCTCCAGCAGACGTGCGCCCTGGGTGGTCAGAATGGATTCTGGATGGAACTGGAAGCCACATACGCGATCGGTATCGTGACGTACCGCCATCACCATGCCGTTAAAGTGGGCGTTGATGGTCAATCCGGCCGGAACGTTGCTGCCAACCAGCGAGTGATAGCGCGCCACCGGCAACGGATTTGCCAGACCGGCGAACATTGCCTGACCGTCGTGTTCAATGCTGGACGCTTTGCCGTGCAGGATTTCCCCCGCCTGTCCCACGTATCCACCATAGGCCTCGACAATGGCCTGATGCCCCAGACAAATGCCGATGATTGGCAGCTTGCCGCGCAGGCGGGTTAACAGCTCCGGCATGCAGCCCGCTTCGCTTGGCGCACCTGGACCTGGAGAGAGCATCAGCACCGGATTTTTCATGGTCGCTAAGCGGTCTATTAATGTCTGGGCCGGAATATGGTTGCGGTAAATCACCACGTTATGACCGTTAGTACGCAGCTGATCTGCCAGGTTATAGGTAAAAGAGTCGATATTATCGAGCAGCAGAATATCAGCCATTAGAAGGTCTCCTGTGCGTGGTGTGCGGTGGCGATAGCACGCAGAACCGCACGCGCTTTATTACGGGTTTCATCGGCTTCTGACTGCCCAACGGAATCCAGAACAATTCCGGCGCCAGCCTGTACGGTGGCAATACCGTCTTCCACGAGGGCGGAACGAATCACAATACAGGTATCCAGATCGCCATGGGCCGTGAAGTAACCCACTGCGCCGCCATAGCTGCCGCGACGACGGCCTTCGGCCTCGGCGATAAGCTGCATGGCGCGAACTTTCGGCGCTCCGCTTAGCGTGCCCATGTTCATACAGGCGCGGTAAGCATGCAGCACATCCAGATCGCTACGCAGCTCGCCGACTACGCGGGAAACCAGGTGCATAACGAAGGAATAACGATCCACTTTGGTGAGGTCAGCAACGTAGCGGCTGCCGGGCGTACAGATGCGCGCCAGGTCGTTACGCGCCAGGTCTACCAGCATCAGGTGCTCGGAAAGCTCTTTATGATCGGTACGCATCTCCAGCTCAATACGGCTGTCGAGATCGCGGTCCAGCGAACCGTCCGCACGACGACCGCGTGGGCGGGTCCCGGCAATCGGATAGATTTCAATCTGCCGGCTGGTGGCATCGTATTTCAGCGAGCTTTCCGGAGAGGCGCCGAACAGTGTGAAATCGTTGTCCTGCATAAAAAACATGTACGGGCTGGGGTTACTTTTCTTCAGCACATAGTAGGCCGCCAGCGGTGACGGGCAGGGCAGCGAGAAACGACGGGATGGAACCACCTGGAAAATTTCGCCAGCGCGAATGGCTTTTTGCATACCACGAACCACGGCGGCAAACTCTTCATCGCTCTGATTGCATTCGCAGCGCATGTGCGGAACTTCAGTGACGGGCAGCGGCGGCGCAGGTTCGGTAAGCTGCTGGCTCAGTTGCGCCAGACGGGCATTAAGACGCTGTTTTTCTGCATCGCTGGGGGTAAATATGCTGGCCTGAATGCGGGTGCTTTTCTTCTGATGGTCGATGACCATGAGCGTTTCTGCCAGATAGAAGCAGTAGTCAGGGCAACGGTTGCCCGCTTCAAGCTGAGGTAAATCTTCAAAACCGGCAACCAGGTCGTAGGAAAACAGACCGCCGAAGAACATCGCTTCACGTTCTTGCGCAGGAACATTAACCAGCTCCTGCAATAAACGGAAGGCATCAAATACGGAAAGGGAACATAAGCGGGCGTCTTCATCCAGCAGCGGGCTAACGGCAGGGAATCGCAGATGGCGACCATTCGGCTGTTGTTTGTTCTCAACACCCGCTGGCAGGGCAGCATCCAGCAGCGGCAGCAGCGATGCGCCGTTAGCGGATAATGCCTGAATGGTGACAGTGTCACCGATGGCGGTAATGCGTAATGCGCTGTCGACCAGCAGCAAGCTCTTCAGATCGTCTTTGCTGTCGATATCGGCAGATTCCAGCAGCAGCGTTGCCGGACGTGCGCCACACACCTGATGAAACAGCGCCGTCGGATTTTCACGGTAGGCGGCATCGCAGGCAAGCAGTTCGAGTGTCGGTTTTTGTGTTTGCATCGTTATTCTCATTAATTTTGTTCAAAAAAAAGCCCGCTCATTTGGCGGGCCGGGTATCTGGTTGCATATTGCAGACGTAAGACACTGCCCGAAATCAGGAAGTGCGCCACCAACCGTGCAGAACGAATGTTGCTTTCATCTCAGATACCTTCTTCATGTGAACTTGCGTACTAGTTAACTAGTTCGATGGAATAAAGTCAACACCTGATTTCAGTATATTTGTCTAAACCGCTATGATGAGCGGGTTAAGACATTTAGTGAAACGGGAGCCGCATTGAGCGACACGAATTACGCAGTGATTTATGACCTGCACAGTCATACTACAGCCTCCGATGGGCGATTAACGCCAGAAGCCTTAGTACACCGTGCGGTAGAGATGCGAGTCGGTACACTGGCGATCACCGATCATGACACCACGGCGGGTATTGCGGCGGCAAGAGAAGAAATTTCACGTGCGGGTTTAGCGTTAAATTTGATCCCTGGCGTCGAGATATCAACAGTCTGGGAAAACCATGAGATCCATATCGTGGGTCTGAACATTGATATCGCCCATCCAATGATGTGCGAATTTCTGGCGCAGCAAACGGAACGTCGTCAGCAGCGCGCGCGCCTGATTGCTGAACGACTCGACAAAGCACATATTCCCGGCGCGTGGGAAGGGGCATTACGCCTGGCTGATGGCGGGGCGATCACTCGGGGGCATTTCGCGCGTTTCCTGGTGGAGTGCGGAAAAGCCACAACCATGGCGGATGTCTTTAAAAAATATCTTGCTCGTGGGAAAACCGGTTACGTTCCGCCACAGTGGTGTACAATAGAACAAGCTATTGATGTCATTCATCATTCTGGCGGTAAGGCAGTTCTGGCTCATCCTGGGCGGTACGATCTTAGCGCTAAGTGGCTGAAAAGACTGGTTGCGCATTTTGCTGAACATCACGGCGACGCGATGGAAGTGGCACAGTGCCAGCAGTCTCCCAATGAACGCACCCATCTGGCGACGCTTGCGCGTCAGCATCAACTGTGGGCATCGCAAGGGTCTGATTTTCATCTACCCTGCCCATGGATTGAGCTGGGTCGTAAACTCTGGTTGCCCGCAGGCGTAGAAGGCGTCTGGCAACTTTGGGAACAGCCCGAGACCACAGAGAGGAAAGTATGAGCCAGTTTTTTTATATTCATCCCGAAAACCCACAGCAGCGCCTGATCAATCAGGCCGTTGAAATCGTGCGTAAAGGAGGGGTGATCGTCTATCCAACTGATTCCGGCTATGCGTTGGGTTGCAAAATTGAAGATAAAGGCGCAATGGAGCGCATTTGTCGCATCCGTCACCTGCCGGACGGGCACAACTTTACGCTGATGTGTCGTGACCTGTCCGAACTGTCGACCTATTCGTTTGTCGACAACGTGGCCTTCCGTTTAATTAAAAACAACACGCCGGGTAACTACACGTTCATCCTGAAGGGGACGAAAGAAGTACCACGTCGACTGTTGCAGGAAAAACGTAAGACCATCGGCTTGCGTGTACCCTCGAATCCGATTGCGCTGGCGCTGCTGGAAGCGCTGGGCGAGCCTATGCTCTCTACATCACTGATGCTGCCGGGCAGCGAATTTACCGAGTCAGATCCGGAAGAAATCAAAGATCGTCTGGAGAAAGTGGTGGATTTGATTATCCACGGTGGATATCTCGGCCAGCAGCCAACCACGGTCATTGATTTAACCGATGATTCCCCGGTGGTATTGCGCGAAGGCGTCGGCGACGTTAAACCTTTCTTATAAGGGCGCGAACCGCTATACTACGCGGCCTTAAAATGGCGCTGACTGGCGCCGTTGATTCTCCTGTTCGACGCCTGTGAAGGCGACATCTAAAGGAAGCTCTATGAGCGAAAAGTTACAAAAAGTGCTGGCGCGCGCTGGCCACGGTTCTCGCCGTGAAATTGAATCCATAATTGCCGCGGGTCGCGTGAGCGTTGATGGCAAAATTGCCACGCTCGGCGATCGCGTTGAAGTTACGCCGGGTCTGAAAATCCGTATCGACGGTCATCTGATTTCGGTGAAAGAATCTGCGGAGCAAATCTGCCGTGTTCTGGCTTATTACAAGCCAGAAGGTGAACTGTGTACCCGTAACGACCCGGAAGGTCGTCCGACCGTGTTTGATCGTCTGCCAAAACTGCGCGATGCGCGCTGGATTGCCGTGGGACGTCTGGACGTGAATACCTGTGGTTTACTGCTGTTTACCACCGATGGCGAACTGGCGAACCGTCTGATGCACCCAAGCCGCGAAGTTGAACGTGAATATGCGGTGCGTGTGTTTGGTCAGGTTGATGACGCGAAATTGCGCGATCTGAGTCGTGGCGTGCAGCTGGAAGATGGTCCGGCCGCATTTAAAACGATCAAGTTCAGCGGCGGTGAAGGGATCAACCAGTGGTATAACGTCACGTTGACCGAAGGGCGTAACCGTGAAGTCCGTCGCCTGTGGGAAGCCGTGGGCGTGCAGGTAAGTCGTCTTATCCGTGTACGTTACGGTGATATCCCACTGCCGAAGGGCCTGCCGCGTGGCGGCTGGACGGAACTTGACCTCGCGCAGACCAACTATTTGCGTGAACTGGTGGAACTGAAGCCGGAAACCACCTCTAAAGTTGCCGTCGAGAAAGATCGTCGCCGTATGAAGGCAAACCAGATCCGCCGTGCGGTGAAGCGCCACTCTCAGGTTGGCGGCAGCCGTCGTCCGGGCGGTCGCAGCAACAACGGTTAATCATGAGTAGGCCTGATAAGCAACGCGCCATCAGGCGTTAGCGTGGAGCCGGATGCGGCGTAAGCGCCTTATCCGGCCTACTGTCAGTAATCGATCCCCATCTGGGCTTTCACACCCGCTTCAAAGGCGTGCTTAACCGGCCGCAGTTCGCTGACCGTATCCGCTAACTCCAGAATATCGCGATGACATCCACGACCGGTGATAATGACCGTTTGATGGGCAGGGCGCGCGTTTAGGGCATTGATGACCTCGTCGAGCGGCAGATAGTCGTATGCAACCATGTAGGTCAGCTCGTCCAGTATCACCATATCCAGCTCAGCGTCGGCCAGCATCCGCTTGCCGTGTTCCCACACTGCCATACAGGCTGCGGTGTCCGACTCGCGGTTCTGCGTTTCCCAGGTAAATCCTGTCGCCATGACCTGAAACTCAACGCCGTGGGGGTCGAGTAAGTTACGTTCACCGTTTGGCCACGTCCCCTTAATAAATTGCACTACGCCGACTTTTTTACCGTGGCCTACTGCGCGCGTGGCGGTACCGAACGCGGCGGTGGTTTTACCCTTACCATTTCCGGTGAACACAATAATAATCCCGCGCTCGTCTCTGGCGGCGGCAACACGGGCGTCAACCCGGTCTTTTACGCGCTGCTGGCGCTGCTGATAGCGTTCTTCACTCATTGGGCGATTCCTGGTTTACGGCCCGGCTGGGCATCGAAAGTCATACCGGTTTTACGGCGGCTGTCATCGCCCATCAGCCACAGGTAGAGCGGCATAATATCGGCGGGGGTTTTCAATTTTTGCGGATCTTCCGTCGGGAACGCGCTGGCTCGCATGCCGGTACGCGTTCCACCAGGATTGATACAGTTTACGCGCAGGTGGCGGTTCTGATATTCATCAGCCAGAACCTGCATCATTCCTTCGGTAGCAAATTTGGAGGTGGCGTATGCCCCCCAGTTGGCGCGCCCCTGGCGACCGACGCTGGAGGAGGTAAAGACCAGCGATCCGGCATCGGATTTGAGCAACAACGGCAGCAATGCCTGAGTCAGCATAAAGGTGGCGTTCACGTTTACCTGCATCACGTCCTGCCATACCTGCGGGTTTTGCTCGCTCATCGGGCAAATGTCACCGAGCAATCCGGCATTATGCAGTACGCCATCCAGACGCGGGAAATGCGCGGCAATGCGCTGTGCGAGCTGGTGGCATTCGTCAGACGTACAGGTGAGCAGATCTAGCGTGAACCAGTGTGGTTGCGTACCTTTTTCTTCGGCGATGGAGCGGGCAACCTGACGCAGTTTTTCTTCGTTACGCCCTAACAGAATAACGGTCGCGCCGTAACGCGCGTAGGTCTGTGCGGCTTCTCGCCCGATACCATCGCTGGCACCGGTGACCAGAATAATGCGGTCCTGTAGAAGATCTTGTTTCGGTTGATAATGCACGGCTACTCCTCGGCGACGTCCTGGCCATCTCGTTCGCGATAACTTTTGGGCTTTATGCCTTAAACCCTGTTCTTTTTCAATCAGCCAAAGGCAATAACACCGCAAAATGAACGCGTTGTCATGCTTTTTACTGAATGGATGAAGCAAGACGGGTTAACGAGGCTGTTGTACACTGAGCGAAAGTAGCGTTGTTTAACCAAGGTGGGTCACGTGGAATTGTTGTCTGAATATGGGTTGTTTTTGGCAAAAATTGTCACTGTCGTGGTGGCTATTGCGGTGGTAGTTATGCTGATCGTAAACGCGACACAACGCAAACGTCAGCGTGGGGAATTGCGGGTTATTAATCTCAGCGATCAATATAAAGAGATGAAAGAAGACCTGTCGCTGGCCTTATTGGATGGGCATCAGCAAAAATTCTGGCATAAGGCGCAGAAAAAGAAACACAAGCTTGAGGTGAAGGCCGCTAAGGCAAAAGCGAAACTGGGAGACAGTACGTCATCTGATAAACCACGGGTATGGGTGCTTGATTTTAAAGGCAGTATGGATGCCCATGAGGTCAGCGCATTACGCGAAGAGGTGACGGCAGTGCTGGCGGTCGTTAAACCCCAGGATCAGGTCGTGGTTCGTCTGGAAAGTCCGGGCGGCGTAGTACACGGCTATGGCCTGGCCGCGTCCCAGTTACAACGTCTGCGCGATAAGCAGATCCCGCTGACCGTTACGGTAGATAAAGTCGCTGCGAGCGGCGGATATATGATGGCTTGCGTGGCGGATAAAATTGTCTCGGCGCCGTTTGCTATTGTCGGCTCTATTGGCGTTGTGGCACAGATCCCGAACTTTCACCGCTTCCTTAAAGGGAAAGATATTGATATCGAACTGCACACCGCCGGACAGTATAAGCGTACGCTGACCTTACTTGGTGAAAACACGGAAGAAGGGCGGCAGAAATTCCGCGAAGACCTGAACGAAACCCATCATCTGTTTAAAGATTTTGTACAGCGCATGCGTCCGGCTCTGGACATTGAGCAGGTTGCCACGGGTGAACACTGGTTTGGTCAACAGGCGCTGGCCAACGGGCTGGTGGATGAGATCAATACCAGCGATGAGGTGATCCTCGGACTGATGGACGGTCGTGACGTATTAAACGTACGTTATCTGCAGCGTAAAAAACTGATGGACCGTTTTACCGGCAGTGCCGCCGAGAGCGCCGATCGTTTACTGATGCGTTGGTGGCAGCGGGGGCAAAAACCGCTGATGTAAAATTGTAATTGCCGGATGAGGCGCAGCCGTCATCCGGCAAATCATTTCTCGTGTTAATCGATCAAGTGATACTTTTCAGAAAGTACGTGCGCCAGATGTTTAAACATATTAAACACCGCCGTACTTTTGGGCGTCGGTAGCCCTTGCTCGTCTAAAAAGTAATCTCCGCTGAAAACCAGCACGCCATTTCGCTGCGTTACGCCGGTGGCGACAATCCCCGCCAGCGTGTCCTCATGCTCACGAATGATTTTGTTGGCTTCAATCAGCAGTGTTTCGCGATCGATGGGTTGAGTGTCTTTATGCATTATTTACTCCTTAAACAAGGACATTAGTCTACGCCGAGCCCGGCTTATGGGCAAATATTCCCTGACTTAAATGAAGGTCTTACGACAGTGTTGCAAGTGGCGAGATTTGTTTTTGCATGCTAATAAAGTTGCGTAACGCATTTTATCAGGTACAGTGTGACGCTTTCGTCAATCTGGCAACAGATTTGCTTGACATTCGACCAATACTCCGTCGTGCTATAGCGTTTGTGAGCGAAAAAGCCTGTTAACTCAGTTACATGAGAGTTACATTACAATCGCGAATCAGTTTAAGGGTTGATATCCGCCGACGCAGAGACCATATCGATGTCTCGTCGCCAGTGGAAGGTGAATCAACGTGCGACGCATTCTGGAAGAATCAAATTAGGTAAAGGTGAATATGGGTAAAGCTCTTGTCATCGTTGAGTCCCCGGCAAAAGCCAAAACGATCAACAAGTATCTGGGTAATGACTACGTGGTGAAATCCAGCGTCGGTCATATCCGTGATTTGCCGACCAGTGGCTCAGCAACTAAAAAGAGCGCCGACTCAACCTCCACCAAAACGGCTAAAAAGCCCAAAAAGGATGAACGTGGCGCTCTCGTCAATCGTATGGGTGTTGACCCGTGGCACAACTGGGATGCGCGCTATGAAGTGCTGCCCGGGAAAGAAAAAGTTGTTTCTGAACTGAAGCAACTGGCTGAAAAAGCCGACCACATCTATCTCGCAACCGACCTTGACCGCGAAGGGGAAGCCATTGCGTGGCACCTGCGGGAAGTGATCGGCGGCGACGACACCCGCTACAGTCGCGTGGTGTTTAACGAAATTACCAAAAACGCTATTCGTCAGGCGTTTGAAAAGCCGGGCGAGCTGAACATCGACCGCGTCAATGCGCAACAGGCGCGCCGCTTTATGGACCGTGTTGTGGGCTATATGGTGTCGCCGCTGCTGTGGAAAAAAATTGCGCGAGGCCTGTCAGCAGGCCGCGTACAGTCGGTTGCCGTGCGTCTGGTGGTTGAGCGTGAACGCGAAATCAAAGCATTCGTTCCTGAAGAGTTCTGGGAAATTGATGCTAACACGACCACGCCAGGCGGTGACGCGTTACCGCTTGAGGTGACGCATCAGAATGATAAACCGTTCCGTCCGGTCAACCGGGAACAAACGCTTGCCGCCGTTAGCCTGTTGGAAAAAGCGCGCTACAGCGTTCTGGAACGCGAAGATAAGCCGACCAGCAGCAAGCCGGGTGCGCCGTTCATCACCTCCACGCTACAGCAGGCCGCCAGCACGCGTCTGGGCTTCGGCGTGAAGAAAACCATGATGATGGCGCAGCGCTTGTATGAAGCGGGCTACATCACTTATATGCGTACTGACTCAACCAACCTGAGCCAGGATGCGGTGAACATGGTTCGCGAATACATCAGCGATAATTTCGGCAAAAAGTATCTGCCGGAGAGCGCGAACCAGTACGCCAGCAAAGAGAACTCGCAGGAAGCGCACGAAGCTATCCGTCCTTCCGATGTCGCCGTTCAGGCGGAATCGCTGAAAGATATGGAAGCCGATGCGCAAAAACTGTATCAGCTGATCTGGCGCCAGTTTGTTGCCTGTCAGATGACGCCTGCTAAATATGATTCCACCACGCTGACGGTGGGTGCGGGTGATTTCCGTCTGAAGGCGCGTGGTCGTATTCTGCGCTTCGATGGCTGGACGAAAGTGATGCCTGCGCTGCGTAAGGGCGATGAAGACCGCATTTTACCAGCGGTGGATAAAGGCGATACGTTGACGCTCATCGAACTGACACCTGCGCAACACTTTACCAAACCGCCTGCGCGCTTCAGTGAAGCTTCGCTGGTGAAAGAGCTTGAAAAACGTGGGATTGGTCGCCCATCCACGTATGCGTCGATCATTTCTACGATTCAGGATCGCGGTTATGTTCGCGTTGAGAACCGTCGCTTCTACGCTGAAAAAATGGGTGAAATCGTCACCGATCGTCTGGAAGAAAACTTCCGCGAACTGATGAACTACGACTTTACCGCGCAGATGGAAGACAGTCTCGACCAGGTGGCAAATCACGAAGCCGAATGGAAGGGCGTACTCGACAACTTCTTCACTGATTTTACTCAGCAACTGGATAAAGCCGAGAAAGATCCTGAAGAGGGCGGTATGCGTCCGAACCAGATGGTGCTGACCAGCATTGATTGCCCAACCTGCGGACGTAAGATGGGTATTCGTACCGCCAGCACCGGCGTTTTCCTGGGTTGTTCTGGCTATGCGCTTTCCCCGAAAGAGCGTTGCAAAACCACCATTAATCTGGTGCCGGAAAACGAAGTGCTGAACGTGCTGGAAGGCGACGATGCGGAAACCAACGCTTTGCGCGCCAAACGTCGCTGCCAGAAGTGCGGCACGGCGATGGACAGCTACCTTATCGATCCTAAGCGCAAGCTGCATGTATGTGGTAATAACCCTACCTGCGACGGCTATGAGATCGAAGAAGGCGAATTCCGCATCAAGGGTTATGACGGTCCTATTGTTGAGTGCGAGAAATGTGGCTCTGAAATGCACCTGAAAATGGGACGTTTCGGCAAGTACATGGCGTGTACCAACGACGAGTGCAAAAATACCCGTAAGATCCTGCGTAACGGTGAAGTTGCTCCACCGAAAGAGGATCCGGTTCCGTTGCCAGAACTGCCGTGTGAAAAATCTGATGCGTATTTCGTGTTACGTGATGGTGCTGCAGGTATCTTCCTGGCGGCAAATACGTTCCCGAAATCACGTGAGACACGTGCGCCGCTGGTTGAAGAGTTGTACCGCTTCCGCGATCGTCTGCCGGAAAAACTGCGCTATCTGGCAGATGCGCCGCAGACTGACCCGGACGGCAACAAGTCGATGGTTCGTTTCAGCCGTAAAACCAAGCAGCAATACGTTGCTGCGGAGAAAGACGGTAAGGCGACCGGCTGGTCCGCGTTCTTCGTTGACGGTAAATGGGTAGAAGGGAAGAAATAACAGCATTCCGGCTGAATTTCTCCTCAAAGGGTCGCGTAAGCGGCCCTTTTTGTTTCTGGCGTATTATTTTTTGTCATCCCTATACAGCTCACATAGAAATGATATAGTGGTTATAGTTAACACACTTTTTATTATTAAATCGTATTAGCAGCGCCAACAAGCCTGCTCTGAAACGATGATTTGATGGCGCAAATCGGGATGGCTTAACATGAAATTACAGCAGCTTCGCTACATTGTTGAGGTGGTGAACCACAACCTTAATGTCTCCTCAACGGCGGAAGGGCTTTATACCTCGCAGCCAGGTATCAGTAAGCAAGTTCGTATGCTGGAAGATGAACTTGGCATCCAGATTTTTGCCCGTAGCGGTAAGCACCTGACCCAGGTTACGCCAGCGGGGCAGGAAGTCATTCGAATCGCGCGAGAAGTTTTGTCGAAGGTGGACGCCATTAAGTCCGTTGCTGGCGAACATACCTGGCCGGACAAAGGCTCACTGTATATCGCCACCACGCACACTCAGGCGCGTTACGCTTTGCCGAACGTCATTAAAGGCTTTATTGAGCGTTATCCTCGCGTCTCATTGCATATGCACCAGGGGTCGCCGACGCAAATCGCCGAAGCCGTCTCGAAAGGGAATGCAGATTTTGCTATCGCGACGGAAGCCCTGCACCTGTATGACGATCTGGTGATGCTGCCTTGCTACCACTGGAACCGTTCGATTGTCGTTACGCCGGACCATCCGTTGGCGGGCAAATCCGCCGTATCCATTGAAGAACTGGCGCAGTATCCACTGGTGACCTACACGTTCGGATTTACCGGACGTTCGGAACTGGACACCGCGTTCAATCGTGCGGGTCTGGAGCCGCGTATAGTTTTTACCGCGACCGATGCCGATGTCATTAAGACCTATGTACGCCTGGGCCTCGGCGTGGGGGTAATTGCCAGTATGGCGGTTGATCCTGTCTCCGACCCTGACCTGGTGCGCGTTGATGCCCATGATATCTTCAGCCATAGCACCACCAAGATTGGTTTTCGTCGCAGCACTTTTTTACGCAGTTACATGTATGATTTTATTCAACGTTTCGCGCCGCATCTGACGCGTGATGTGGTGGATACGGCGGTGGCGCTACGTTCCAACGACGATATTGAAGCCATGTTTAAAGATATTAAATTGCCTGAGAAATAATAACGGCTGTTACCTCGTCGGTATCCTCAAACATAAAGCGATACCGACGGCAGAGTCTGAATCTATTCAATATTTTTCCTCTATATATTAACCATATATTGTTTATGGTAAACACTTGCTAAAGTAGTTTCAAATTAGTAAGGTCGCCAAAAATCCCTCTCAAATATTTATAACCGATCAAATAATTAATTTATTTATCAGGTCGAGTATGAAAATTATCTGGCTTTTTTTGACCTTTTTTATTAGGATTCCTCCTATCTGATGATTAATTGTACCGATTGTTTGGTGCTTAAATGATAAGTGATTTCTATAGTATGAGGTTAGCGATGCCTTCAGGAAACCAGCCAGCACGCCGGGATCCCGTGATGAAACGTAAAGCCTGGTTCGCTGTGTTTCTTGGCTCTGCCGTGTTCTGGGTTATTGTCGCGCTCGTGGCCTGGAACGTGTGGGGGTAGGTCATGTCCACACTGGAACAACGCTCCACCGTGATGCCATCTCCGGATGACCATGAACAAGAGAGTCAACGCAGCGCAGAGAATAAGCCGAATATTCCAGCGACCTGGAAACTCTCTCCTGAACAACGGGCGTTTATCGATCTGTTTGCGGATGATGATGAACAGAAACAATAATTGATACGAATTTTATAATTATTATTAGTTCGTTGTCTTGTACTGCAAATATTTTATTCCGGGCAATCGTGATGAGCCATGCTTATCACCGTATTAACCTTGACCGCTTAAACCTTTCTCCTCGCCAGATACTTCAGTTGCCCCTTTTGTAGCCCTCCACTTTTATCAATTTGAGTTGTTATCAAAGCGTTACATTTTGTTTGTGTTATCTTTAATACTAACCCTGAGGAAAATCAGGGGATCCAACCCTGTCATTAAGGAGGAGCTATGTCGTCGACCCTACGAGAAGCCAGTAAGGACACATTGCAGGTTAAAGATAAAACCTACCGTTACTACAGTCTGCCGCTGGCCGCTAAATCACTGGGTGATATCACCCGTTTACCGAAATCGCTAAAAGTTTTGCTGGAAAACCTGCTTCGCTGGCAGGACGGTAATTCCGTTACCGAAGATGATATTCATGCGCTTGCGCATTGGCTGAAGACCGCCCATGCCGATCGAGAAATTGCCTATCGACCTGCTCGTGTTCTGATGCAGGATTTTACCGGCGTGCCGGCGGTGGTCGATCTCGCCGCCATGCGCGAAGCGGTAAAACGTCTGGGTGGGGATACGGCAAAAGTGAATCCGCTTTCGCCAGTGGATCTTGTCATTGACCACTCGGTAACGGTGGATCGTTTCGGTGATGATGATGCTTTCGAAGAAAACGTGCGCCTGGAAATGGAACGTAACCATGAACGTTATGTGTTCCTGAAATGGGGACAGCAGGCATTTAGTCGCTTCAGCGTTGTACCGCCGGGTACGGGGATTTGCCACCAGGTTAACCTTGAATATCTTGGCAAAGCTGTCTGGAGCGAGTTACAGGACGGTGAGTGGGTGGCTTATCCCGATACACTGGTCGGTACCGATTCCCATACCACGATGATTAATGGTCTCGGTGTGCTGGGCTGGGGCGTTGGAGGCATTGAAGCTGAAGCGGCAATGCTGGGTCAACCGGTCTCAATGCTGATCCCGGATGTTGTGGGCTTTAAACTGGTGGGTAAACTGCGGGAAGGTATCACTGCCACCGACCTGGTTCTGACCGTCACCCAGATGCTGCGTAAGCACGGTGTAGTCGGTAAATTCGTTGAATTCTACGGTGATGGGCTGGACACCTTACCTCTGGCCGATCGAGCAACCATTGCGAACATGGCACCGGAATACGGCGCAACCTGCGGTTTCTTCCCGATCGATGACATTACCCTTGAGTATATGCGTCTGAGCGGGCGCAGTGAGGAACAGGTTGAGTTGGTCAATGCCTATGCCAAAGCGCAGGGAATGTGGCGTAACCCAGGGGATGAACCTGTGTTTACCAGTTCGTTGGAGCTGGATATGGGCAGCGTAGAGGCAAGCCTTGCTGGACCGAAGCGTCCGCAGGATCGGGTGGCGCTGGCTGATGTGCCGAAAGCCTTTTCGGCGAGTAATGAACTTGAGGTGAATAGCTCGCTGAAAGACCGTCAGCCAGTGGACTATACCATGAGCGGTCAGCAGTATAAGCTGCCGGACGGCGCGGTGGTGATAGCCGCTATCACCTCTTGTACCAACACCTCAAACCCAAGCGTATTGATGGCGGCGGGGCTGCTGGCGAAAAAAGCCGTCACGCTTGGTTTGAAACGTCAGCCATGGGTGAAAGCCTCGTTGGCGCCAGGATCGAAGGTGGTTTCCGATTATCTGGCAAAGGCAGGGTTCACTCCGTACCTTGATGAGCTGGGATTTAATCTTGTGGGTTATGGCTGTACCACCTGTATTGGCAACTCTGGACCCTTACCCGATCCTATCGAAACAGCCATCAAAAAAGGCGATCTTACAGTTGGGGCAGTGCTTTCTGGAAACCGTAACTTTGAAGGTCGTATCCATCCGCTCGTGAAGACCAACTGGCTGGCGTCTCCGCCGCTGGTGGTGGCCTACGCGCTGGCGGGGAATATGAATATCAACCTGACGAAAGATCCGTTAGGCCATGACAGAAAAGGCGATCCTGTTTATCTGAAAGATATTTGGCCGACAGCCAAGGAAATTGCCCGCGCCGTTGAGCAGGTCTCTACCGCCATGTTCCACAAAGAGTATGCTGAAGTCTTTGAAGGCACGCCAGAATGGAAAGCAATCCAGGTTGATCGCGCTGATACCTATGGCTGGCAGTCTGACTCGACCTATATCCGTTTGTCACCGTTCTTCGATGGTATGCAGGCTACGCCGGATCCGGTTCAGGACATTCACGGTGCGCGTATTCTGGCGATGCTCGGAGATTCTGTTACCACCGACCATATTTCTCCTGCCGGCAGTATTAAGCCAGACAGCCCGGCGGGGCGCTATCTGCAAAGCCATGGCGTTGAGCGTAAAGATTTTAACTCTTACGGTTCACGACGCGGGAATCATGAAGTGATGATGCGTGGTACCTTTGCCAATATTCGTATTCGCAATGAGATGGTACCCGGCGTGGAAGGTGGCATGACGCGTCATTTGCCGGGAACCGAAGTGGTGGCTATTTATGATGCGGCCATGCAATACCAGCAGGAGAACGTGCCTCTGGCAGTGATTGCCGGGAAAGAGTATGGATCTGGCTCCAGCCGTGACTGGGCGGCGAAAGGCCCACGTTTGCTGGGCGTTCGCGTGGTTATCGCAGAGTCTTTTGAGCGAATTCACCGTTCTAACCTGATTGGCATGGGCATTTTACCGCTGGAATTCCCGCAGGGCGTCACGCGTAAAACGCTGGGATTAACCGGTGAGGAGGCGATCGATATTACGGACCTACAAAACATTAAACCGGGGGCGACAGTTCCGGTGAGTATGGTACGCGCAGATGGGCGTAAAGAGGTGATTCTATGCCGCTGTCGCATTGATACCGCGACGGAGCTAACGTATTACCAAAACGACGGCATTCTGCACTACGTGATTCGTAATATGTTGAATTAAAATGCAAAAAAGCCTGCGAGAGCAGGCTTTTTGATAGGCGGTGACAACGATTATTTGCCCAGCAAATGTCCCATCTTGGCGGCTTTGGTGTCCAGATAATGTTCATTTTTTGGATTACGGCCCACGATCAGCGGTACGCGTTCAACAATATTGATTCCCGCTTCGGTCAGGATTTCTACTTTCTTCGGGTTATTGGTCAGCAAACGTACCGCATCCACGCCCAGCAGCTTGAACATATCGGCACACAGCGTGAAATCGCGCTCGTCTGCCGCAAATCCCAACTGATGATTCGCTTCAACGGTATCATAACCCTGGTCCTGCAACGCGTAAGCGCGGATTTTGTTGAGCAGGCCAATGTTGCGTCCTTCCTGACGGTGATAAAGCAGAATACCACGCCCTTCTTCAGCAATGTGGGTGAGGGCCGCTTCAAGCTGGAAACCGCAATCGCAACGCAGGCTAAACAGCGCATCACCAGTCAAACATTCGGAGTGGACGCGCGCCAGGACAGGTGTTTGGCCTGTGATATCGCCAAAAACCAGTGCGACATGATCGTGTCCGGTTGCCAGTTCTTCAAATCCCACCATCAGGAAATCACCCCAGGGGGTTGGCAGTTTGGCTTCTGCCACACGTTTAAGCTGCATGTAATTCTCCAGATTATGCTGGCACTCGTCGTGCCTTCGCCTGTCGGCTTCTGTTCTGTATTACACTATTTTGCCATAAGGCAACGACGTTCACCTAATCGCGACCACGGATTCGCTTTTGGAATGGCACAAAATTGTCAATTTTCCCGACGTGTGAATTTTTCAGTTATGATTGTGATACTTATCGACGAAAGGAGAGGCAATGCTGTCTATTGCAAAGCGCACCGCAGTGGGGACCGGACTGCTACTTATCATGCCGGTTGCCGTATGGGTATCAGGCTGGAGCTGGCAGCCGGGGCACAATGTCTGGTGGTTAAAGTCCTTGTACTGGGTAACGGAAACGGTGACGCAGCCGTGGGGAATTATCACTCACGTTGCGCTTTGTGCATGGTTTCTGTGGTGCCTGCGTTTTCGTCTTAAAGCCGCGATAATGTTGTTTGCTATTCTGGCAGCGGCGATTTTAGTGGGACAGGGCGTGAAGTCCTGGGTAAAAGACAGGGTGCAAGAACCGCGACCTTTTGTCGTGTGGCTGGAAAAAACGCACCATATTCCGGTTGATGAGTTCTACACTTTAAAACGTAAAGATCGTGGGCATTTAGTCAAAGAACAATTGGCCGAACAGCAGGATATTCCAACGTTTTTACGCAAGCACTGGCAAAAAGAAACGGGTTTTGCCTTTCCGTCCGGACATACGATGTTTGCCGCCAGTTGGGCTTTACTGGGCGTAGGGCTGTTATGGCCGCGCAGACGTACGCTGACGATTGTGTTTCTGCTGATCTGGGCGACCGGCGTGATGGGCAGCCGCTTGCTGTTAGGCATGCACTGGCCCCGTGATTTGGTGGTGGCAACGCTGATTTCGTGGCTGTTGGTGACGCTGGCAACCTGGCTTGCACAGCGGGTATGCGGACCATTAACCCCACCAGTGCAGGAGGAAAAAGAAATCGCGCAGCGAGAACAAGAAAGCTAGCGATGATTGATTTTTCAAATTTTGCCCTTAAATCAGAAAGTGGAAAGCGCTTTTCCGTTTCGCACTCGTTGTGAAAATGGTAATTTAAAGGGCTCAACGCGGTAAGTTGGACACGATTTATTCGCTCAAACCACATAACGGGAAGTAATGTGAAATATTTACTCATTTTCTTACTGGTGTTGGCGATTTTTGTTATTTCGGTGACATTGGGTGCGCAAAACGATCAACAGGTTACGTTTAATT
Organism: Citrobacter sp. RHBSTW-00986; assembly: GCF_013783065.1. Classification (NCBI taxonomy): domain Bacteria; kingdom Pseudomonadati; phylum Pseudomonadota; class Gammaproteobacteria; order Enterobacterales; family Enterobacteriaceae; genus Citrobacter; species Citrobacter sp. RHBSTW-00986. The sequence goes on from NZ_CP056200.1 coordinate 2,296,437, forward strand.
ACCTGCTGGCTCAGGGTGAGTATCGTATCTCTACGCTGCTTGCTGTATTGTTTGCCGCAGGGTTTGCGATTGGTTGGCTAATTTGCGGCCTTTTCTGGCTGAAGGTTCGTGTGTCTCTTGCGCGCGCCGAACGTAAAATCAAACGACTGGAAAACCAGCTTGCGCCTGCGACCGACGTTGCGGTATCTGCCGATTCGTCGGTTGTGAAGGAATAATTATTTATGTTGGAGTTGTTGTTTCTGCTTTTACCTGTAGCCGCTGCCTATGGGTGGTATATGGGTCGCAGAAGTGCGCAACAAATCAAGCAGGATGAAGCTAACCGTCTTTCTCGTGACTATGTCGCCGGGGTTAACTTCCTCCTGAGCAATCAACAAGATAAAGCGGTGGATCTGTTCCTTGATATGCTAAAAGAGGACACAGGCACCGTTGAGGCTCATCTCACCCTCGGAAACCTGTTCCGCTCTCGCGGTGAAGTCGATCGCGCAATCCGCATCCATCAAACGTTAATGGAAAGTGCCTCGCTGACCTACGAGCAGCGTTTGCTGGCCGTGCAACAGCTGGGGCGCGACTACATGGCCGCGGGACTGTACGACCGCGCGGAAGACATGTTCAATCAGCTTACCGATGAAACTGATTTTCGGGTTGGCGCATTACAGCAACTGTTGCAAATTTATCAGGCCACCAGCGAATGGCAAAAAGCCATTGATGTAGCAGAGCGTCTGGTAAAACTCGGCAAAGACAAGCAGCGTAATGAGATAGCCCACTTCTACTGCGAACTGGCCTTACAGCAAATGGGTAGCGACGATATGGATCGCGCCATGACGCTGTTGAAAAAAGGCGCGGCGGCAGACAAAAACAGTGCACGGGTATCCATCATGATGGGTCGCGTGTACATGGAAAAAGGTGATTACGCGAAGGCGGTTGAAAGCCTGCAACGGGTCATTTCCCAGGATAAAGAGCTGGTCAGCGAAACGCTGGAAATGCTGCAAAGCTGCTACCAGCATCTGGGGAAAAACGATGAGTGGGCGGAGTTTTTACGTCGGGCCGTCGAGGAAAATACTGGTGCCGCCGCCGAACTGATGCTGGCGGATATTCTTGAGGCGCGTGAGGGGGCTGATACCGCTCAGGTCTATATCACTCGTCAGCTGCAACGTCATCCTACGATGCGCGTGTTCCACAAGCTGATGGATTATCATCTCCACGAAGCCGAAGAAGGGCGTGCCAAAGAGAGCCTGATGGTTCTGCGCGATATGGTCGGAGAGCAGGTACGCAGTAAACCGCGTTACAGCTGCCAGAAGTGCGGTTTTACGGCGTATACGCTGTACTGGCACTGTCCATCCTGCCGTTCATGGTCAACCATTAAGCCCATTCGCGGACTTGATGGGCTGTAATTTTTAAAAAAACCTCATTTTAGTTACAACATACTATTGGTGTGTAATCGATCCATCCTCAACCTCCGCTGCCGGCTCGCCTGGCAGAAATGTAATCGCGCCTGTTAATTTTCTATTACCGCAGGTAGAATGCACGCCGTTTACCCATTTCGCGCCGCCGTGGGCGCCCATCCTCAAGAAGGTCTGGTCATGACGTTTACTGCTTCATCTTCTTCTCGTGCTGTTACCGATTCTCCTGTCGTTGTCGCTCTCGATTATTCTAATCGTGATAAAGCATTAGCTTTTGTCGACAGAATTGATCCTCGTGATTGCCGTTTGAAAGTGGGCAAAGAGATGTTCACGCTTTTTGGGCCTCAGTTGGTTCGCGATCTACAACAGCGTGGTTTTGACATCTTTCTTGATTTGAAATTTCATGATATTCCCAATACCACCGCGCATGCAGTTGCCGCTGCTGCCGAACTTGGCGTCTGGATGGTTAACGTTCACGCTTCTGGCGGGGTGCGTATGATGACTGCAGCCCGTGAAGCCTTAGTGCCTTTTGGCCAGGACGCGCCGCTGCTGATTGCCGTGACGGTTCTGACCAGTATGGAAGCCAGCGACCTCGCCGATCTAGGCGTGACGTTGTTACCTGCGGATTATGCTGAAAGACTGGCGCGCTTAACCCAGAATTGTGGTCTGGATGGTGTCGTATGCTCAGCTCAGGAAGCGGTGCGATTCAAGCAGGCGTTGGGCCAGGCATTTAAGCTGGTGACACCGGGTATTCGTCCAGAAGGCAGCGAGGCGGGCGATCAGCGTCGTATTATGACACCGGAACAGGCGCAATTAGCAGGTGTGGATTACATGGTGATTGGTCGTCCGGTCACCCAGTCGGCCGATCCCGCGCAGACGCTGAAGATGATCAATGCTTCCCTGAAACGAGGTGCGTAAATGAACGACTCAAACTCTCGTCTGGTCTACTCAACCGACTCTGGGCGTATTGATGAACCGAAAACAGCGCCTGAGCGTCCAAAAGGCGATGGCATTGTTCGTATCCAGCGCCAGACCAGTGGTCGCAAAGGGAAGGGCGTGTGCCTGATTACCGGTATTGACCAAGACGATGCCGAACTGACCAAATTAGCCGCAGAACTGAAGAAAAAGTGTGGTTGCGGTGGAGCAGTGAAAGATGGCGTGATTGAAATTCAGGGGGATAAACGCGACCTGATTAAATCGCTGCTGGAAGCTAAAGGAATGAAAGTTAAACTGGCTGGCGGTTAATAAAAAAGCCACGGAAACTTTCCGTGGCTTTTTAATAATACAGACCTGAAAAAGTAAACGTATTATTATATCGAGCCGTTTAACCGTAGATTATTTACCCACCTGGTGGCCGATAATACCACCTACTGCAGCACCACCCAGCGTACCCAGCGTGCTACCGTCAGTCAGGACTGCACCACCTATTGCACCTGCACCAGCACCGATTGCGGTGTTACGATCTCGTTTGGACCAGTTAGAGCAGGCACTCAGCGACATTGCCAGAGTAATCGCCAGAATGGCAGCGGTCATTTTTTTGCTCGTTACTAACATAATACTTTCTCCTGAATTATTGATTCACGGAATCCAGTGTTCTTTAAGGATAGCGTCAAATTAAGACTATCGAAGATATTTCCGTGAAACCGTTTAGCGAAGTCATTACAAACACTATCCTGAAGTTGGAGGTTCGTTCCTGTTATATCGCTAACATTAATTTTACGACTTTATCCTGTTAACGACAGGTAAAAAGTCTTAATTGGATTGTCAGATAACTCTCAGAGAGCAGATGATTTGTCTGCTGACAAACCATCTACTGAAGATTTTATGCGTGGGCATCAATGATATTGACGATTAATCCTGAATGTTCGAGCTGCATTTGTACGCTGGCGCTGAGTCTGGAGTCCGTTACTACGCGGCTGAATCGCTCTAATGGACCCAGCGTGTAAGGGTGAATGGCGTCGAATTTTGAGCTGTCGGTCAACACAATAACTTCTGCGCCTTTTTCCAGCACCGCGTTAACCACGTCAGAACGCATCATATCGCGTCCGGTAAAACCGGTATCAGCCTGCCAGCCGTCAATGCCGATAAAGGCCTTACTGAAGTGTACCTGCTGGATAAACTGGCGAGTTAAGGGGCCGACCATGCTCTCACTTTTTTTCTGGTAAATTCCACCGAGAAGTATCACTTCACAGGGCGTTTCTTTGAGCAGATGAGCAATGTAGCTGCTCACGGTGATGATGGTGACATCTTTTTGCTCTGCCAGCGTTCTGGCCAGAAGTGCATTGCTGCTGCCATTCTCAATGAATACGGATTCGCCTGGACTGACCAGAGATGCAGCGAATTCAGCCAGTTCACGTTTCAGAGTGAAATTGGTCATCATGCGCGTTTCAACATCATCGCTGTTCAATGAAACAGCAAAACCGTGGGCTCGGCGTAAGTAACTCTGTTTTTCCAGCGTGTTCAGATCCTGTCGAATCGTCACTTCGGAGACACCGGTGACTTTTGCCAGATCGGCGACGCTCATCTGACCTTTATCGGTCACCATCTGCAAAATAGATTGTTGTCGGGAATTCATAGTATTAATTTTATTGCGATATCGTATCGGAAATTAAACGGAAACTGCATTATCTGCAGTTGCTGATAGCAGCGACATCAAAAGATCACTGTCATCAGATCTCCCATGGCGCCTTCTGCTTTTTCGCCAAAGATTCGGCATCTTCTTTGACCGTGTTTAACAGTTCAGCTTTCAGAATTTCAAGATTGTGGATGGCTGAGTGGTAATCACCTGCAACGAGGATATCCAGCACAGTATCAATACGTTCGGCCAGACGCTGAGCGTCGATATCAGACATGGTCGTCATCCTAATGGCAATAGAGTTTGAATTTCATGATGCAGAATTTCATGGCAAAAGAGAAGGGAAAAATAGTATTAACCTGAACGATTGAAGAATATTATATATTCTGTGATTACATGCGGATAGCGTCGTCATGTAATGTCCATTTATGGCTATTCATCACCTTCATTCCCTCTGCATTAGCGCATTTTTTTACTCAGATGGCGGCGATACCAACGTTCAAATGCGGCGGCTGGCATTGGTTTGGCGAATAAAAACCCCTGACGCTCATTGACGCCATTTTTGGTCAGAAACGCATCCTCTTTCGCGCTTTCCACGCCTTCGGCGATGACCTGCAGGTTGAGCGCCTGTGCTACCGCAACTATGGCCCGTACCAGCGATTGTGAAATAGGTTGTTTGTGGATCTCTCTGACAAAGGTCTGATCCAGTTTAATGGCATCTAGCGGAAAGCGGGCCAGTTGAGACAGCGACGAATAACCGGTACCAAAATCATCCAAATGGATTTGCGCTCCTAACTGGCTAAACTGCTGAATGACTGACAACGCCAGTTGCTCATTTTCTATCAAACTGCTTTCCGTTAATTCAACATCGATGGGGCAATACTCAAAGTTGAGCTCGTGAAGCACCTGCTTAAGTGCGGTAAAAAGCGTCTGGTCGGCGAGCTGGCGGGCAGAAACGTTTACCGCCACGCGCAGGTTTATTCCCTTGTCACGCCATTTCGCGACCTGGCGCACAACGTCGAGAATAACCCAACGCCCCAGCGGGACGATGAGCCCCGATTCTTCGGCGTAGGATATAAACTCCAGCGGTGGAATGAGGCCGCGTTCCGGAGATTGCCAGCGAACCAGCGCCTCCAGGCTGCGCACTTCACCGCGCCAGGTTATCTTTGGCTGATAATGGATAACCAGTTGATCGTTATCCAGCGCCTTACGCAGATTAGTATCCAGCCACAGATATTCAAATACCCGCTGATTCATTTCCGGAGAAAAAACACAAAACTGCCCACGGCCGCCTTCTTTCGCGGTGTACATGGCTGTATCCGCGTTACGAATGACGCTCTCGCAGTCCTGGCCATGCTGAGGTGCGAGGGATATACCAATAGAGCATCCGGTATAGACTTCAATCAGACCGATGCGGAAGGGCTGGCGCAGGCGCGTCAGAATGCGTGATGCGGTGGCTTCCAGTGTGCCCTGGGATGTTTCGGTGGCAAGAACAATGAATTCATCGCCGCCAAATCGCGCCAGGATCTGGTTGTCTTCGAGGCAACTGAGGATTGCCAGCGACACGCTTTGTAGTAGCTGATCGCCAAACATATGCCCGTAGGCATCGTTTACCTTTTTGAAGTTATCCAGATCGAGGTACGCAATACCGACCTGCGTATCGCCCGCGTTCTCAATTGCATTGCTGATCAGTTCATGAATTGCGTTGCGGTTTGGTAATCCAGTGATGGAGTCGGTATTTGCCAACACCCGCAGTCGTTCCTGCGCGCGGCGTTCTTCAGTGATATCGGTCCCGGAACAGATCAGAAAAATTTCGTTCTTGCCGCTACCGTTATGCACAAATTTATTGCGAAACAGAAACAGACGCTGGCCTTTGCAGGTCTTGACCCAGCGTTCAACCTCATACGAGTTACCTTCGCGAAAAAAGACCTCAATATTGCGCCGTGAAGCCGCTGCTTCACGACGGCTCATAAATAATGTGAATACACTTTGACCAATGACTTCACGTTCTTTGAGGCCGGTGTACTCTTCGCACAGGCGATTAAACCGCTGAATGTTGCCCATGCGGTCAAGAATGACAATAACGGAATTGGCTTCGGAAACGACTTGTTCGGCAAAAGAGAGGCCGTGGGCCAGATCGCGGGCGACGGAAGGGGTGTCATCCCAGGCGGATGCGCTACCGGCCCATTCGCGCTTATTGATTTTTCGACCGACCAGATGCACGGGAATGTCGTCATCTTCAATGGGCAACGTCATTAACAGACTTGACGTGATCACTGTCATTTCGCGAATGCGATCGGCTTGTTCAGGTAATAATTCGATGGTCTGATCAGCTTCTGACGCTTCGTCGATAGAGAAATGCAGGATGTTGCAATCCTCTGACAAACGCCAGTAGGGGTTATGAGTGCCCACATAGCTATACAACGTAACCAGCTCCCGGACGTCTTTCATCATGTGTACTATCCCGTTTAAAGCGCATAGAGCCTCAAAAGTATGGGTAGCCATGATTCATTCGGGGTGATTATGGCTGAACGTATTGTTTTTTTTATATATTTATGTTTAATCCAGAATCCGTAAAAAGCAAAGCCAGCGGAACTGAAAAAAGTAAAAAAATAAAATTGACTGAATGAAAGAAGTGTAGTGCGGTGGTGGGAATTTGGGCGGAAAAAAGAAACGACCTTTCACAAAATGAGAAAGGTCGCTGGATTGATACGTGTTACGCGGCTGGACGCGCGATAACGCTGCGGGTTTCCATGCGAACTTCGGCGATGGTTACGTCAATCACATCCGTGACTTTGTAAACCACTTCACCTTTAATTTGCACCGTGCCGCTTTCCTGGCTGCATACCAGCTCGTCCCGAACGGCGTGCAGGAATGGGGCAGGAATAAATGCGACTGCGCCATTATCAATTAAACGCACGCGCATACCGCCGCGGCTGACGTCAATTATCTCGGCCGCAAAGCGGGTATCGGTCCCGGCTTTGTCACTCAGGAAACGGGCGTATAACCAGTCGCCCACATCACGTTCAGCCATCCGGTTCAGGCGACGACGTTCCGCCATTTGCACCGTGGTATCATCCCCAGGGCGGGAAATGGTTTCACCTTTGATGACGGCCTTAAGCAGGCGGTGGTTAATCATATCGCCATATTTACGAATAGGAGAGGTCCAGGTGGCATAAGCCTCCAGACCCAGCCCAAAGTGCGGCCCTGGCTCGATACTGATTTCAGCGTAAGACTGGAAACGGCGAATTCGGCTGTCGAGGAAACCAGAAGGCTGCGCATCCAGCTCGCGGCGCAGTTTGCAGAAACCTTCCAGCGTCAGGACTTCCTCGGCATCAACGTGCATACCATGGGTTTTTAGCAGCGCGGCCAGAGCGTCGGCGTTGGCAGGGTCGAATCCCATATGGACGTTATAAATACCGAAGCCGAGCTTGTCGCGAAGCACGCGGGCGGCGCAAATGTTTGCCGCAATCATGGATTCTTCCACGATACGGTTTGCGATGCGGCGTGGCTCAGCAACGATGTCCAGGACTTCACCTTTTTCACCAAGAACAAAACGGTAATCCGGGCGATCTTTAAATACCAGAGCATGGTTATGACGCCATTCACCGCGGCTCAGGCAAATACGGTGTAGCAGACGGATTTGTTCAGCAATCGCGTCGTTTGCAGGCTGCCAGTCACCGGTATCTTCCAGCCAGTCGGAGACGTTGTCGTAGACCAGCTTCGCTTTCGACTCAATCGTCGCTGCGAAGAAGGTGATGTTGTCTTCAATCGCTCCATCCGCGGTGATGGTCATACGACAAGCCAGAACCGGACGCACTTCGTTCGCGCGTAAAGAGCACAGATCGTCAGACAACTCGCGTGGTAGCATCGGGATATTGAACCCCGGCAGATAGTTAGTAAACGCGCGAATTTTTGCCGTTTTATCCAGCTTGCTGCCTTCTGCAATCCAGGCCGTAGGGTCGGCAATGGCGACAGTTAATTGCAGTTTGCCGTCGGCCAGCTCTTCAGCATACAGCGCATCGTCCATATCTTCGGTGCTGGCGCTGTCGATGGTGACAAAGTTGAGGGCGGTTAAATCCTGACGAACCAGACCTTCATCCAGCATCTCAGTTGCCACACCGTCCGGCGCTTCTTTTTCGAGATTATGGCGTGCCAGCGTGACCCACCACGGGACAAAGTGGTCATCAGCAAAAGTGATAAATTGGGTTAACTCGGCATAGAAGGTGCGATCGCCTTTCAGCGGGTGGCGGCGCATTTCAGCGACGGCCCAATCACCTTCTTTAAAGTCGTGCTCAACGCCGCGGGCGGCACGGCAAGGGATCGCTTCTTTCAGTAACGGATGATCCGGCACAATGGACAGACGATCATTTTTGCCCTGAACTTTACCCACGAAGCGCGTCAGGAAGGGTTCGATCAGTTCTTCCGGCTCGGCAGATTCACGATCTTTTTCTGTATGGATAACCGCAACAATGCGGTCGCCATGCATCACTTTTTTCATCTGCGGCGGTGGAATGAAATAGCTTTTTTGTGCATCGACTTCCAGGAAGCCAAAGCCTTTTTCCGTGGCTTTTACCACCCCTTCAGCACGTGGCGTCTGGGAATGCAGTTGCTGTTTAAGCTGCGCTAGCAGCGGGTTGTCCTGAAGCATAATTGTCTATTTTCGTGGCTAAAAGAGCGGCTGACAGTTTTACGCGATTCTCTCAGTTGCGGCAAGCGCTCTTTCAGTAAGTGGATCGGTTAATAAGTCTCGCCCAGCGCGATTTTCAAGCGATTCAACCATCCGCACAATCCGCTCCAGGCCAGCAGGTTAATCGCTTGTTCAGAAGAGATGCCCTGATCGAACAAAGGGGTTAACAGCGCGGCGCTAAAACGGTCGGGCGCTCGGGTTAGCCATTGTACCGCCTGCAGGGTGACGCGCTCAACCGGATGTCGCTGTTCCCAGCGCTGTAATTCACGTTCCTCCTGGCGAAGCAGGGCGATAACGTTGGCTAATTCATCGGCTGTATGTGCCTGTTCATTAAAGCAGGCCACGCTGCCGTTAATCCGTGAGGTCATTAGCGCCGCCAGTGAAAATGCCTGCACCGGTACTGCGCTGCGCCGGGTACTGGAAATCAGTGTCGTGAATAAATCTAAAATGACCGGTGAATGAATCAGTAATGGCACCAACGCTTGCAGTTCATCGGGAAAATGTCTGGCCTTCGTCTCGTCCTGAGCAGGATATTTTTCGATTGGGAATGGTGCAGCGTGCCAGGTAGCGTTTGTTGCACTAAATGGCGAAGCGTGAGCGAATTGCTGTATATCCAGCCCCGGTATTCGGCGTACCGGATGTCCAAACCAGGCCTGAAACAGAGCCACGGTCCGGGCCTGAAAACCGACGAAGCCGATGATTTGATTCATCAAAATACTATCGCTGGTAGTCAGCCCGACCGCATCCAGATGCTGGCGATCGCGTGCGCCTATCACGTCAGGAGAGCTGGCAAGTTGGCGAGCATATTGGGTGATTTGCGCCAGCCGATGGTTACTTTCCCGTGACGAGTCAGGACCAGGAAGCGGTGTTAACCGCGCGGCATAGTGATTGCACAATCGCTGGACGCCATACACCTGAGCGACGGTAAGCGCCGTACTCATCCGTTCATAGGCGCTGAATGTGTGCATCTGATTCAGGTTTACGTGAACCGGGAAGAGAACCTGGGCAAGTTTACGGGCAGGGGTTAACCAGGATTGAAAAGGCAAAAGGGCGTCATCAGGTATCGCCAGATCCAGTAAAAAGCTGTCGTCGACATGAGCGGCTTCCGGCACCAGCGGCAGAATATCTTGCGGATGCTTGCTGGATTGCGTCTCATGATACCAGTGGCTTTTGCCTTCAATTCGGCGTTGTTCCATGGGCGGTCCTTGGTCTAAAAAGTGGCGACCCGGACACGTCGTCTACTACTACGCCGGATCGTTTGCGCTGCAATATCCTGACGTAAGCAGAAGAGGGGATGAAAGATTGTTCCGTGATAATAAATATCAGAAAAGCATATATGGCGACGGGCAGAGGAGAGTCATGGGCGGGGCAAGACCGCCCATAGAAGACTTACGATTATTTCAGTTCCAGCTCGTTCATTGCCGCGATACTGAAGCCACCATCGACGTGAACGACTTCACCAGAGATGCCGGCAGCAAGATCGGAGCACAAAAATGCTGCGGAGTTGCCCACATCTTCAATGGTTACAGTGCGGCGAATCGGCGTAACCGCTTCACAATGCGCCAGCATTTTACGGAAATCTTTAATGCCGGAAGCGGCGAGTGTACGGATAGGACCGGCGGAAATAGCGTTCACACGCACGCCTTCAGGACCCATCGCATTAGCCATATAGCGGACGTTCGCTTCCAGTGAGGCTTTTGCCAGGCCCATCACGTTGTAGTTAGGGATGGCGCGCTCTGCGCCCAGATAGGATAGCGTCAGCAGCGCCGAGCCTGGGTTCAGCATGGAACGGCAGGCTTTTGCCATCGCCACAAAGCTGTAAGCGCTGATGTCATGAGCAATTTTGAAGCCTTCGCGGGTGACTGCATTCACATAGTCGCCATCCAGTTGGTCTGCGGGCGCAAAACCAATGGAGTGCACGAAACCGTCGAATTTCGGCCAGGCTTTGCCCAGTTCGGTAAACAGTGCATCAATGCTGGCATCTTCCGCCACATCACACTGCAGTACGATGCTGGAACCCAGTTGAGCTGCAAATTCTTCGACGCGGCCTTTTAGTTTGTCATTCTGGTAGGTGAACGCCAGTTCAGCCCCTTCGCGATGCATGGCCTGAGCGATACCCCAGGCGATGGACAGTTTGCTGGCAAGACCCGTTACCAGAATGCGCTTACCGGAAAGAAAACCCATAGCTTTAATCCTTATGGTCATTGCTTATTTTTAGCAATCAATGAGTTATGATCACAATTTGAAGGCGGTTCGAAATGGGGCTGCAATTATATCCCACTCTTTGTGCCTTGTAGAATAGTTATCATCCCTTACTGATAATCACTTTTCATTACACATGAGGGTTATAACACTTTCCCTGGTTAAGTCTCATTCATTCTGCGAAGCGCGGGGGGGATGGAGAAAATACAAGGCTTTAAAGGCATCTCAATGGTATTATTAACTGCTAGCTTATGTTTTAAAACATAGCAATGTAAGAACTTTCTTAAAACAAAAAATATGACCGTATTCAGTTCGTTATGATATATTGTTTTTATCGATCAATATTGACACATTGATCGTTATTATTGATTGATTGTGATTAAAAGTGCATTATCAGGAAGTTATGATCAATTGGAGTGGTCTTATGCACTATCATTTCATCGCGGAACCGATGAGAGACACAACTGATACGTTACTGGGTGTTGAGATGAGCGTCCGGTTTGCTTCAGATACGGTTTCGCCGATACATCCAGAGTTCATCATTTCAGCGTGGAATAGCGAACAAAAACGTAATTTCATGCTCGAGCAAATTCGATTAATTGCCGAAAAGCGTAATTGGTTTGAGAGCCACAACCTTTTCTGTACTCTGAACCTCATTGATGAAATGGCGCTGCTGGCAATTGGCGACCCGAGCGTCAAATCGGCGCTACATGCCATGCCTTTTGTCGCACTAGAACTTTCAGAGCGCTTTCTGACGAATACCGTATGTCTGAATAATCTGCTGATTAATTCACTTTGCGACGGTCCAAACGCATTATGGCTGGGCGATCTGGGCTCCGGCAGCATTGGGGCCAGTCCGCTGGTTTGCGGTCGTTTTGATGTTGTAAAGTTGGATCGTGGTTTTTTCCTGGATCAGGCTGAAAAACCGATGTTCCCGGTGCTAATTAAAAACATCCGCGAATATTGCGACCGCATTGCGGTGGAGGGCGTGGAAACCAAACAGCTTATCGACGAAGTAGGCGCGGCTGGTGTTTGGGTGATGCAGGGATCTCTTTTCCCTTCGGTCGCGTTTAGCGAGGTTGATACACTGCTCTTACCAAATGTTTGTCACTGATTGCAAAATTGCCCTCCGGTTGAGGAGGGCTGCATCTGCTAGCGATCTTTACGCCACGCGTCAGCGGTAAGCGCTTCGCCGAAATGACCGGCGATCAGGCGACGGGTCAGCTCATGCAACGGAGAGGCCAGAACATCTGCTGTACTGCCGCGTTCAACCACTTCACCCTGGTGCATGACTAATACCTGATCGCTGATGTGCTTCATCATGCCGATGTGCTGAGTCACATAGATATATGAAATCCCCTGTTTTTCCTGTAATTCCAGCATCAGATTGATGAGCTGCGAACGCATCGACATGTCCAGAGAGGCCAGGGCTTCGTCGGCGATAATGACTTTGGGTCGCAAAATGAGCGCTCGGGCAAGACCCAGACGCTGTTTTTGTCCCGGAGCCAGCATATGCGGGTAATAACTCACATGGTCAGGCAACAGACCGACCATCCGCATGGTCTCGATGATCTGTTTGCGGCGCTGTTCAGGCTCGAGATCGGTGTTCAGACGTAGCGGAAAATCGAGGATCTGCGAAATACGTTGCCGTGGGTTAAGCGACGTTGACGGATCCTGGAAAATCATACGGATACGCTGACTACGGAATGAATAATCACCATATTTTAACGGGTGATCGTCAATCAGCAGCTCACCGCTGGTGGGCTCAATCATACCGGCCAGCATCTTCGCCAGCGTAGATTTACCGGAACCATTTTCACCTATGACGGCGAGCGTCTGACGCTCGCGCAGGGTAAAGCTCAGCGGCTTAACGGCCTCAACTGTCTGACGGCGGAATAAGCCCGTCCGGTAGCGAAAGGTTTTGCTCAGATTACGAACTTCGAGCAGGGTTTCTACCATCTCACTCTCTCTCCATGTTCAGTGGGAAATGACAGGCGTAGAGATGATTCTTTGCTCCGGTCAGTCTTGGGGTTTCGATACATTCGCGCTGAGCATAAGGGCAGCGCGGCCCCAGACGACAGCCGATAGGTAATTGTTCCAGCAATGGAATGGCTCCTGGCATGGTATTCAGGCGGCTTTTGTGCGGCATTGCGCTACCAAAATCAGGAATGGCGCGAATCAACGCTTGGGTATAAGGATGATGCGGAATAGTCACCAGCTCTTTACTGGGCGCAGTTTCCACCGTTTGCCCACAGTACATCACGTTAATTTTGTCAGCCCACTGGCTGAGCATTTGCAGGTCATGGCTGATCAGCAAAATGGTGGTATTGCTGTTTTGGTTCAGACGGGTCAGCAGGCGGAAAATTTGCGCCTGAGTGGTTGGCTCCATCGCGTTCGTTGGTTCGTCGGCAATCAGTAAACGCGGCTGATTAGCCAGGGCGATTGCGATCATCACCTTCTGGCATTCGCCGTCGGTCAGCTCATACGGGAAGCTGCGCATCGCATCTTTATGATCTTTTATCCCGACGCGGTGCAGGAGTTCAATCGCGCGGCGTTTACGCCAGCCGATACGCTGCCACCAGCGGCCTTTATAAGTCCATGCCGGAATATTTTGCATCAGTTGTCGTCCAATGCGCTCAGACGGATCGAGACACGATTGCGGTTCCTGAAAGATCATGGAAACGTTATGGCCGACCAGCTTGCGTCGTTCACGCGCTGAAAGGCGCAACAGATCGATATCATCAAAGCGCATGCGGTCTGCGGTTACGCGCCAGTTATCTTTAGCGACGCCGCAAATGGCCTTGGCGATCAGGCTCTTGCCCGATCCAGACTCGCCAACCAGTCCGCGGATTTCACCTTCATTGAGGGTCATGCTGACGCGGTCAACCGCCTTCACCCAGTCGTCGCCGGTTCTGAATTCAATGGTCAGGTTGCGGATATCCAGTAATGGCATTATTCCACCCCCGCAATAATTGCCCGGCGCACGCCATCACCCAGCAGGTTAACCAGCAGCACGCTTATCATAATCGCCGCGCCAGGCAGCATAACCGTCCACGGTGCGACATAAATCAGCTCCAGCGCGTCGCCAAGCATGGCTCCCCATTCTGGTGACGGCAACTGTGCGCCAAGGTCGAGAAAACCCAGCGCGGCGATGTCCAGAATCGCCATCGACAGCGCACGGGTGATTTCAGTGATAAGTCCGGCGGTAATATTGGGCAGAACGGCAAACCACAGGATATTGAGCGTGGTTGCACCGTCCAGGCGAGCGGCGATAACGTACTCTTTTTCCAGCTCGTCATGCACCATGCTGTAGACGGAGCGTACCATGCGCGGCAGCAGCGCCAGCCAGACGGCAAACATCGCGTGTGTCAGATGCGGTCCGGCAAAGGCCACCACAATAATCGCCAACAGCAGCGAAGGGATCGAGAGCAGGGTGTCCAGAATGTGGTTCAGCACCGCGGAGCGCAAACCGTGCGTTGCGCCGGCAACCACGCCCAGTAACAGGCCACATAGTGTGGCGGCGAGGGTGACGACAAACGCGCCGCCAACGGTTGGGGCCGCGCCGCTGAGCAGGCGACTTAGCACGTCACGCCCGAGATCGTCAGTTCCGAGGAAAAATGAGACTTCGCCATAGCGCGACCATGACGGCGGTAAAAGCTGATAGCCGAGAAATTGCTGGTCGATGCCATAAGGGGCAAACCAACCACCAAAAATACACAGAATCGCCAATCCTGCGCAGCCATACAGGCCGATCATCGCAGTCGCATCGCCGTAAAAATTGCGCCATGCGGTGCGCAACGTACCCGGCGGGCGCTTTTCGCTGTAGACGCTATCGTAAGGCATACCATTCCTTATGTTTCAGAGGGTTAGCCATAGCACCCAAAATATCAGAGATGACGTTAACGATGATAACCAGTGAGCCAATCACCATGACGCCCGCCGAAATTGCCGCGTAATCCTGTTGGCGAATTGCGTTAATCAGCCAACGGCCAAGACCTGGCCAGCTAAAGACCATCTCGGTGATCATCGCCAGCGTCAGCATGGTGGAAAACTGTAAGCCCAGACGCGGGATCACCGGCGGAAGGGCGTTGTGCAGAACGTGACGGCGCAGGATGGTTAAGCGTGACAGACCGCGCGTGGCGGCCGCTTTAACATAGTTTTGATCAAAGACCTCAATGGTGCTGATTCGCATCAGGCGAATAACTTCCGTGGTAGGGGCGACGGAAAGCGTCAACACCGGAAGCACCATGTGACGGATTGCGCTGACCAGCATTTCATCGCGCCAGGGCGAGTCGGAGATCCACGCATCAATAATGGCAAATCCGGTAACGGGCTTCACTTCATAGAGAAGATCAAAGCGTCCCGAAACGGGAAGCCAGCCGAGAGTCAGTGAGAAGAGCAACGTCAGCAACAGCGCCAGCCAAAAAACCGGAATGGAAAAGCCCATCAACGCTAAGGCGCTGATGCAGCGGTCCTGCCATTTGTTCCGCGTGATCCCTGCCAGCATACCAACGGGGATCCCAACCATCAGCGCAAAACCAAAGGCCAGAATGCACAGTTCCATCGTCGCCGGGAACACCTCCTTCAACTGTTCTGAAATCAACTGACCGTTAATACTGGATACACCAAAATCCCAGTGAATGAGGCCATTGAACCAGAATACCCAGGCGTTCCACAGCGATGCACCCTGTAACGGCGCATGAGGCGTGAAGTAGCTCAGGCTGAATCCAATAAAGGTCAGGAAGAAGAGGGTGACCAGCAGCAATAAAAAACGACGCAGGGTGAAGATAATCATGGCTTTTTCACCTCATCTTTCTTTACCCTGGAAACCCCGGCAAAAGATGCATTGCCGAACGGACTCAGCACCAGTCCTTTGATATCGTAACGATAAGCCTGTAGACGCAGTGAAGAGGCCAGCGGCAGGATCGGTAACTCTTTCGCGAGAATATTTTGCGCTTCGTCATAGGCATCAATTCGCGATGAGAGTTGCTGCGAAGAGAGGGCCTTGCGCAGAACGCTGTCAAATTCCGGATTACACCAGTGGGCGAAGTTAGTCTGCGAGTTGATGGCGGCGCAGCTTAGCAACGGTCGGAAAAAACTGTCAGGATCGTTACTGTCCGTCGCCCAACCGGATAACGTTAGATCATGGTTCATATCCATTAATCGCGCCTCCTGAAAACGACCTTCTACCGGAATGATTTTAACTTTCACACCCACCTGAGCCATGTCAGCCTGAATCAGCTCGGCGGTTTTCAGTGGACTGGGGTTCCAGGCCTGAGAACTGGTGGGTACCCAAAGCTGTAATGTCAGGTTCTCCAGCCCCAGTGCTTTTAACTGCTCGCGCGATTTTGCCGGATTGTACTCTGTAATTTTAGCTTCGTTGTCATAAGCCCACGAGGCGCGAGGCAAAATAGATGCTGCGGTTTCCGCCGTCCCGTAGTAGATGGACTGCATCAGCCGTTGGTTATTAATGGCCAGCGCCAGCGCATGCCGCACGGCGGGATTATCCATCGGTGGTTTATTGGTATTGAATGCCAGATAGGCGATGTTCATCCCCGGGCGCAGGGTCAGACGCAGGCGCGGGTCATCACGCAAAATGCTGAGCTGACTGGCGGCAGGCCAGGCCAGAACATCACACTCACCGGTCAGGAGTTTCGATAGACGTCCGGTGCCGCCAGAGCCGAGGTCCACAACCACCTGCGGCATCAGAGGAGTACCACGCCAGAATTTTTCATGGCGCTGCAGTCGAACATATTGCCCTGCGCGATTCTCCGAAAGCTGGTACGGTCCGGTGCCGACGGGTTGTCTGTCGAGCAACTCCTGACGATCCTGTTTTGCCAATTTAGCCGCATATTCTGCTGACATCACGGAGGCATAGTGCGTGGCAAGGTGCCACATGAAGGAGGCATCGGGCTGAGTTAAGCGGAACTCAACGGTGTTGTTGTCCAGCTTGCGTACGCTTTGGACGTTATCGGCGAACTGTAGGCTGTCGAAGTAGGGGAAACTGCTACCGTTTACATTGTGCCACGGATGCTGGCGATCAAAGATGCGCTCGAAGGTAAACACCACGTCGTCTGCATTCAGTTTGCGGGTGGGGGTGAACCAGGCCGTCTTCTGAAACTGGACGTCACGACGCAGATGGAAGCGGTAGGTTGCGCCGTTATCCAGCACCTCCCAGCTTTCAGCCAGCTCAGGCACCAGTCGATAGGTGTACGGATCGACATCGAGTAGTCGGTCATACAGCTGGGCTGCCAGGGTGTCGACGATAAGACCGCTGCTCGCTTTTTGCGGGTTGAACGTATTGACCTGCCCGCTAACGCAATAGACAAAGCCGCTGTCACGAATATCAGCATGCGAAGCCTGTTCAGGCGCGGCAGCAGCCTGACCACTCAGAAATCCAGCCATCACGATCAGAGATGATAAAACCAGGCGCATAATTTTAAAGGATTATAAATAAAGAGGCTATCTTACTAATATTTAATGACATTTGCCATTACCGTTTGTGTTTGGGGACCGCACAGGTGATAACCGCGAATTCAACATCGCGACAGGGTCACCCTTCATACCCGCTATCCACTTTGAATTTACTCTGTTAACTATCTTAGCATTTTCATGACCCATCTGACTCGTTAAAACGCGGGATTCGCTGGCTGACAGAAAAATGTGAGGGGGACGTGGGGGAAAGTGACCATGACCGCCAGGAGAGAGCATCAGCAATATCGCGGGGAAAGTGAAATATAAAAATAATCTCATAATGGCGCTATGGATAATTTCATTCGTTCTCCATTTCGATAGGGCTGAGATGTTAAATTTGGTTGCTATTTATTTATGCTGATTGTTGGATAATTCTTAAATGATAACGAGTATTGAATCATAACGTTGGTAAAATATAAGCGAGGCGACGTAGGTAGATGAATACAGGAAAAACAATTGCATAGGACTCTATTAACCTCTCGCTTCTGAGTGGTATCTCGTTACTCAATAAAATTGTCTGGCCTGTTAAGGTTTTATTTATATAGCTCATTGATATATATGGATTTAAGTGCTATGGGTTAAGCAGGGATTAATCTCATAAAATACTCGAAAGCGCGATGCGGTGATTAGTGTATCGGTAGAGGTGACATTACGCGAAATATTAAATTGCGGTGAATTACAAAGGTCATGCCACTCATTTTGGTCTACGCTTAATAATCTTTGTGATAAAAAATGAGAGGTATTTAAATGGCTGACTTAAACAATGAAAAAAAGACCATCAATAAAACTCATTCTGCGCGTTTTCCGGCACCGCCTTTTCCACAGCAGAAGCAACCCTTCCCAGGGCTGGCCGGAAAAATGCAACCGCGTCCCGATCATGGGGAGGAGAGCTATCAGGGAAGCGGTCGATTGAATGGGCGCAAGGTATTAATTACCGGGGGGGATTCAGGGATTGGCCGTGCTGTTGCCATTGCTTATGCCCGTGAAGGCGCTGATGTTGCGATCAACTATTTACCTGATGAAGAAGACGATGCGCGTGAAGTGGTCGACTTGATAAAAAAAGCAGGCAGAAATGTCGTGGCTATCCCCGGAGATATTCGAGATGAAACTTTTTGCGGCCAACTGGTTAAACAGGCGGTAAAAGGGCTGGGTGGGTTGGATATCCTCGTCAATAATGCGGGTCGTCAGCAATTTTGCGAGTCTATTGAGGCGCTCACCACAGAAGATTTCGATGCCACATTCAAGACTAATGTCTACGCTATGTTTTGGATCACCAAAGCGGCTATCCCCCATCTTTCACGAGACAGCGTGATAATTAATACCTCCTCGGTACAGGCTTATGAGCCTAGTGAAATCCTGCTTGACTATGCTCAGACCAAAGCGGCGATCGTGGCATTTACTAAATCGCTGGCGAAACAGCTGGCACCGAAAGGGATACGGGTTAATGCCGTAGCGCCAGGCCCATACTGGACTGTACTGCAATGCTGTGGCGGTCAGCCACAGGAAAAAGTGGAGAAGTTTGGGGCAAATGCACCGCTGGGTCGTCCGGGTCAACCAGTGGAAATTGCGCCGCTTTATGTCACTTTGGCCGCTGAAGAGAACAGTTATACATCCGGCCAAGTTTGGTGCTCTGATGGGGGGACAGGGACCCTCTGACGTTTATGCTCCGTGAGTCGAAAAGTCAGAGGGGAAAGTGACTTTAATGGACGAGTGCTGACAATAAAGCGTCAAACCCTCCAATATAACGTTGGCAGAGGCGCGCTAAATCTGGTGTTTCTTAAGCAACGCGCGTAGCTGATGGTAAGTCAGACCCAGTAACTCAGCGGCTTTTTTCTGATTAAATTTCGCCTGCTGCAAGCTGGTTTGTAGAAAGTCTTTCTCTTGTTGCTGCTGGAATTCACGCAGATCCAGCGGTAATGCTACAGATGTCTGCTTTGGTGGTGCTGCCTGTGGCTGCGCAACGTGGCGGCGGAAGGGGTCAATGATGATCTCATCCAGCGGGTAATCGCTGGTACCGTGCCGGTAAACGGAGCGCTCCACGACGTTTTTCAGTTCACGAATATTACCCGGCCAACGGTAATGGAGGAGGGTTTCTCTGGCCTCGGCGCTAAATCCCGGAAAAAGCGGTAACCCGATCTCGCGGCACATCTGAATGGCAAAGTGTTCGGCCATTAACATGATGTCGCTTTGACGCTCGCGTAGTGGGGGAAGTTGCACCACGTCAAAGGCCAGACGATCCAGCAGGTCTGCGCGAAAAGTGCCTTCGCTGACCATACGTGGCAGGTCGGCATTGGTCGCGCAGACCAGTCGCACGTTAACCTGCAAGGGCTGGCTGCCGCCGACGCGTTCCAGCTCGCCATACTCAATTACGCGCAGCAGTTTTTCCTGTACCAACATTGGCGCGGTCGCCAGTTCATCAAGAAACAGCGTGCCGCCGTCAGCGCGTTCGAAACGTCCTGGATGGCGTTTTTGTGCACCGGTAAACGCACCGGCTTCGTGACCAAACAGTTCGGAATCAAGTAAGTTTTCGTTGAGAGCCGCGCAGTTAAGCGAAATAAATGGGCCCTGCCAACGGCTGGAGAGGTAGTGCAGGCGGTTGGCAATAAGCTCTTTCCCCGTACCTCGCTCACCGATAACCAGTACAGGTTTATCCAGCGGCGCCAGATGAGAAACCTGTTCCAGCACTTCAATAAAGCTGTTCGCTTCGCCCAGAATATTGTCTTTGTATCCTGCCATGATGAAATTCACCACTTGTTAGTGTTATTCACCAATTTACCCTAATTCTCCCGTCAGGTAAAATTGGATATTTACATTAAAATCAATTAGTTAAAAAGTTGGCACGCCAAGTGCATTACGAAAACAGCAGGGCATAGCCCGATATCAGAACAGTAAGTGAGGATTACATTATGGGTATTTTTTCTCGTTTTGCCGACATCGTGAACGCCAACATTAATGCGTTGCTGGAAAAGGCTGAAGATCCGCAGAAACTGGTGCGGTTAATGATCCAGGAAATGGAAGATACGCTGGTTGAGGTGCGCTCAAACTCCGCACGCGCTCTGGCAGAAAAGAAACAATTATCTCGCCGTATCGAACTGGCCAGCGCACAACAGGCAGAGTGGCAAGAAAAAGCCGAGCTGGCGCTGCGTAAAGAGAAAGAAGATTTGGCGCGTTCTGCTTTAATCGAAAAACAGAAACTGACTGATCTGATTGCTTCTCTGGAGCATGAGGTGACGCTGGTTGACGATACGCTGGCGCGAATGAAAAAAGAGATCGGTGAGCTGGAAAATAAACTCAGTGAAACCCGTGCTCGTCAGCAGGCATTGATGCTGCGCCATCAGGCTGCGAGCTCTTCGCGTGATGTTCGTCGTCAACTGGACAGCGGTAAGCTGGATGAAGCGATGGCACGCTTTGAATCTTTCGAGCGTCGTATCGATCAGATGGAAGCTGAGGCCGAAAGCCATAACTTCGGTAAACAGCAGTCTCTGGATCAGCAATTTGCTGACCTGAAAGCAGATGATGAAATCAGCGAGCAACTGGCGCAACTTAAAGCCAAAATGCAGCAAGATAAGCAATAATAACATCTGGCGGCGCCCGAACGCGCCGCCGCTCATCACCTGTAAGGAGTACTCATGAGCGCGCTATTTCTGGCTATCCCATTAACCATCTTTGTGCTGTTCGTTTTACCGATTTGGCTCTGGCTGCATTACAGCAACCGTTCCAGTCGTGGCGAACTGGCGCAAAGTGAACAGCAACGTCTGGTAGAACTCAACGATGACGCACAGCGGATGCGCGAGCGCATTCAGGCGCTGGAAGACATCCTTGATGCTGAACATCCAAACTGGAGGGACCGCTAATGGGAGGCGTTAATCTGAACAAAAAACTGTGGCGTATTCCGCAACAGGGCATGGTGAAGGGGGTTTGCGCAGGTATTGCGCATTACCTCGATGTGCCTGTGAAGCTGGTGCGGATCCTGGTGGTGTTGTCCGTCTTTTTTGGTCTGGCCTTTTTCACCTTCGTCGCTTACATCGTGCTGACGTTTGTGTTGGACCCGATGCCGGACAATGTGGTTTCCGGTGAGCAGCAGCCATCAAGCGGCGAGCTGTTGGATGCCGTCGATCGCGAGCTGGCGGCAAGTGAAAAGCGTTTGCGTGAAATGGAGCGTTATGTCACCTCTGATACCTTTTCATTGCGCAGCCGTTTCCGCCAATTGTGAGGATAGAAATGAACAATCGCTGGCAACGTGCCGGGCAAAGGGTTAAGCCGGGCTTTAAAATAGCAGGTAAGCTGGTGCTTTTAACTGCGCTTCGTTACGGCCCGGCGGGGGTAGCAGGGTGGGCGGTAAAGTCCGTCGCCCGACGCCCGCTTAAAATGCTGCTGGCGTTGGTCCTGGAGCCGGTTTTGAGTCGGGCAGCGGCAAAATTATCGAAACTCTATTCAGGTAATCAACGCTGATATCCGAATCAGCAAAAGCAAGCAACAATTAATCAACATTCCCACTGTTAATTTGCGGCAGCTCACAAATACGATTTTTTGGCTGCCGAAATTCTTTTATTATCCCCCTCCTGGCCACCTCAGCCGATTGACAGCTTATTTCCCGCAGAGTAGTCTCTTGACTCATGGGACCGCTACCACGAGAATTGAAGGTGAACCAAAAAATCCAAAAATGCCTGGCAGAAGTTTATGGTGATACGTTTACTTCATGCCACTATGAAGCGCTGATTGCACGTTTAGAGAAATCACAGGGATTAATTAAAAAAATCCGTAAAGCGCATTGGGACGAGGGCGATGTAGTTCTTATTACCTACGCCGATCAATTCCACGGGGCAGGCAAAAAACCACTGCCGATGTTTAATCAGTTTTATAATGAATGGCTTAAGTCGACATTTTCTCATGTGCATCTGTTGCCGTTTTATCCGTGGTCATCGGATGATGGTTTTTCCGTAATTAATTACCATCAGGTTGCCGAAGAAACCGGTGACTGGAATGATATTAAGCAATTGGGTAAATCCAGTCGACTGATGTTTGATTTTGTTTGTAACCATATGTCAGCGAAAAGCGAATGGTTTAATAACTATTTGCAACAGCTTGACGGTTATGAAGATTTCTTTATTGCGATGGATCCTGATACGGACCTGAGCAACGTAACGCGTCCACGCGCATTACCGTTACTGACGCCTTTTACGCTGAAAGATAACACCGTACGCTATTTATGGACGACGTTCAGCGACGACCAGATCGATCTCAACTATGCCAACCCGGTAGTGTTACTGGCGATGGTCGATGTGCTATTGAGTTATCTTGAGCAGGGCGCTGATTATGTCCGCCTGGATGCGGTTGGCTTTATGTGGAAAGAGCCAGGAACGACCTGTATTCACCTGGAAAAAACGCATCAGCTGATCAAACTATTTCGCGCTATTGCTGACTGCGCGGCGCCTGGTACGGCGATTATTACTGAAACAAACGTTCCGCATAAGGATAATGTGTCCTACTACGGAAATGGCCGTGATGAAGCGCATATGGTGTACCAGTTCTCGTTACCGCCGCTGGTGCTGCATGCGGTACAACGCCAGGATACCTCAACCTTGTGCCAGTGGGCGCAATCACTGGAACTGCCGTCCAGTGAGACCACCTGGTTTAATTTCCTCGCATCGCATGACGGTATTGGTCTCAACCCATTACGTGGTTTGTTACCTGAAGACGAGATTGTGCGCCTGGTGACGGAATTACAACAGGAAGGCGCGCTGGTTAACTGGAAAAATAATCCTGATGGTAGTCGCAGTCCGTATGAAATTAACGTGACATATATGGACGCACTGACGCCAGGCAATTGTAGTGATGCCGAACGTTTTTCCCGTTTTATTCTCGCACATGCCATTTTGCTGAGTTTTCCGGGTGTACCTGCGGTTTACATTCAAAGCATTCTTGGGTCACGCAATGATTATAAAGGTGTCGAGGCGTTAGGTTATAACCGCGCGATCAACCGCAAAAAATATCAAATAAACCAAATCGAAACGGAGCTGGCAGATGAAACCAGTTTGCGCCACGCTATTTATCATGAATTATCCCGGTTAATTGTAATACGTCGTAGTAATAAAGCATTTCACCCTGATAGTGATTTTCAGATTAGCAGTGTTACACCGACTGTAATGCAAATTAAACGTACGGCGGAAACAGGCGAAAAAATTACCGGATTATTTAATGTCAGCGGTCATACGCAAACCATTAGTATTGATGTTGAAAATGGATTTGATTTGATTAGCGGTAAAACTATTTCAGGTAAAGAATTAACGTTGAACGCCTGGCAGGTCATGTGGGTTAAGTAATAAAAAGGAACATTTCATGCTTAAAACTAAAATTGTGCTGATTTCAGCACTGGTTTCCTGCGCCCTGGTTTCCGGGTGTAAGGATGATAAAACGTCCTCTGTTGCGATTGAATTTATGCACTCTTCTGTTGAACAGGAGCGGCAGGCGGTTATTGCAAAACTGATTGAGCGTTTTGAAAAAGAGAACCCGGGGATCAGTGTCAAACAGGTTCCTGTAGAAGAAGATGCGTACAACACCAAGGTCATTACCCTGGCGCGGAGCGGTTCACTGCCTGAAGTCATTGAAACCAGCCATGACTACGCGAAAGTTATGGATAAAGAATCACTTATCGATCGTAAAGCCGTAGCGCAGGTCATCAACGCCGTAGGTGAAGGTACTTTTTATGATGGCGTGCTGCGTATTGTGCGCACTGAAGACGGTACCGCCTGGACCGGGGTTCCGGTTAGCGCCTGGATTGGCGGGATCTGGTATCGCAAAGATGTGCTGGCAAAAGCTGGGCTGGAAGAGCCAAAAGACTGGCAACAACTGCTGAGCGTGGCGCAGAAGCTAAACAATCCTGGTAGTAAGAAATATGGTATTGCGCTGCCCACGGCGGAAAGCGTTTTGACCGAACAGTCATTTTCCCAGTTCGCGCTCTCAAACCAGGCCAACGTTTTTGATGCGCAAGGAAAGATAACGCTCAACACACCTGAAATGGCGCAGGCGCTGCAGTATTACCGCCAATTGGCAATGAACACCATGCCGGGCTCAAACGACATCATGGAAGTCAAAGACGCGTTCATGAACGGCACGGCGCCGATGGCGATTTATTCCACCTATATCCTCCCGGCGGTGATTAAAGAGGGCGATCCTAAAAATGTGGGCTTTATGGTGCCGACGGAAAAAAACTCTGCTGTTTACGGCATGCTGACGTCGTTAACCATTACCGCGGGTCAAAAGTCTGAAGAGACAGAAGCGGCAGAGAAATTTGTCACCTTTATGGAGCAGGCCGACAACATCGCGGACTGGGTCATGATGTCGCCAGGGGCGGCGCTGCCGGTCAACAAAGCAGTGGTGAATACCCCGACGTGGAAAGATAACACTGTCATCAAAGCGCTGGGTGAATTACCCGATCAGCTGATTGCCGAACTGCCGAATATCCAGGTGTTTGGTGCCGTCGGCGATAAGAACTTCACCCGCATGGGCGACGTCACAGGCTCCGGTGTTGTGAGCTCAATGGTGCACAACGTGACGGTAGGCAAAGCCGACCTCGTCACCACGATTGAAGCGAGCCAGAAAAAACTGGATGACCTCGTTGAACAGCGCTAATGGGGAAATGGAAAGCCGTGATGAATAAGTTCTTTTCAGGTCGATCTGATATGCCATTCGCCATGCTGCTGCTGGCGCCCAGCTTGCTGTTGCTGGGCGGTTTAGTGGCGTGGCCGATGATATCTAACATCGAAATCAGCTTTATGCGACTGCCGCTGAATCCGCAAATTGAGTCTACATTTGTCGGGTTGAGCAACTATATTCGTATCTTATCCGATCCCGGATTCTGGCATTCGCTGTGGATGACGGTCTGGTATACCGCGCTGGTTGTGGCAGGAAGCACGGTACTGGGGCTGGGCGTAGCGATGTTTTTTAACCGTGAGTTTCGTCTGCGGAAAACAGCGCGCTCACTGGTCATCCTCTCTTACGTGACGCCATCAATTTCGCTGGTGTTTGCCTGGAAATACATGTTCAACAACGGCTACGGCATTGTGAACTACCTCGGTGTGGATCTGTTGCATCTCTACGATCAGGCACCGCTGTGGTTCGACAATCCCGGCAGCAGCTTCGCGCTGGTCGTGCTGTTCGCCATCTGGCGCTACTTCCCGTATGCCTTTATCTCGTTTCTGGCGATTTTACAGACGATTGATAAATCGTTGTATGAGGCGGCAGAAATGGACGGCGCGAATGCCTGGCAACGGTTTCGTATCGTCACGCTGCCAGCGATTATGCCGGTGCTGGCAACCGTGGTCACGCTGCGCACGATCTGGATGTTTTACATGTTCGCCGATGTTTATCTGCTGACCACTAAAGTCGATATTCTCGGGGTCTATCTCTATAAAACAGCGTTTGCATTTAACGACTTAGGCAAAGCGGCAGCTATTTCTGTCGTCCTCTTCGTCATTATTTTCGCTGTTATCCTGCTGACCAGAAAACGGGTGAACCTCAATGGCAACAAATAAGCGCACACTTGGCCGCATCGGCTTTTACTGTGGATTAATTGTCTTCCTGGGCATCACGCTATTCCCATTTTTTGTGATGCTGATGACCTCATTTAAAAGCGCCAAAGAGGCGATCTCGCTGCATTCGACGTTGTTACCGCAGCAATGGACGCTGGAACATTACATCGACATCTTCAACCCGATGATTTTCCCGTTTGTTGACTACTTCCGTAATAGCCTGGTGGTATCGGTCACTTCTTCGGTGGTGGCGGTGTTTCTCGGCGTGCTCGGGGCGTATGCGCTTTCCCGCCTGCGTTTTAAGGGGCGAATGACTATCAATGCCAGCTTTTACACGGTGTACATGTTTTCGGGGATCCTGCTGGTGGTGCCGCTATTCAAAATCATTACGGCACTTGGCATCTATGACACCGAAATGGCGTTGATTATCACCATGGTCACCCAGACGCTGCCGACCGCGGTGTTCATGCTGAAAAGCTACTTCGACACCATTCCGGATGAGATAGAAGAAGCCGCGATGATGGATGGATTGAACCGTCTGCAGATCATCTTTCGCATTACCGTGCCGTTGGCGATGTCCGGTCTGGTTTCGGTCTTTGTGTACTGCTTTATGGTGGCGTGGAATGACTATCTGTTTGCCTTGATTTTCCTCTCCAGCGCCAGCAATTTTACCTTACCGGTCGGTCTGAACGCGCTGTTCAGTACGCCTGACTATATCTGGGGACGCATGATGGCGGCATCGTTAGTCACCGCATTGCCGGTCGTCATTATGTATGCGCTTTCCGAACGTTTTATTAAAAGTGGTTTGACCGCAGGCGGCGTGAAAGGCTAAGCGGCCAGTTTAATTAAGGAGTTGTAAATGAAGAAGTTAGTTGCCACAGAACCGCGTGTTGCGGCGCTGGTGGAATATGAAGACAGAGCTGTATCCGCCAATGAAGTGAAAGTTCGCGTTCGCTTTGGTGCGCCAAAACATGGCACGGAAGTGGTCGATTTTCGCGCTGCCAGTCCGTTTATTGACGAAGATTTTAACGGCGAATGGCAAATGTTCATGCCGCGTCCGGAAGGGGCGCCGCGCGGGATTGAATTCGGCAAGTTCCAGCTTGGCAACATGGTGGTGGGCGATGTTATTGAGTGTGGCAGCGATGTGACCGAATACGCCGTTGGCGATTCAGTTTGCGGCTACGGCCCACTGGCAGAAACGGTTTTCTTTAATGCGGTAAACAACTACAAACTGCGCAAAATGCCGGAAGGCAGTTCGTGGAAAAATGCCGTGTGCTATGACCCGGCACAGTTCGCCATGAGTGGCGTGCGCGACGCCAATGTGCGTGTCGGCGACTTTGTTGTCATCGTCGGCTTAGGGGCGATTGGCCAGATTGCCGTCCAACTGGCTAAGAAAGCGGGAGCCTCGGTGGTCATTGGTGTGGATCCGATTGCCCATCGTTGCGATATCGCGCGTCGTCATGGCGCGGATTTCTGTCTGAATCCTATTGGCACCGATGTCGGCATGGAAATTAAGAAGCTGACTGGCAAGCAGGGCGCGGATGTGATTATCGAAACCAGCGGCTATGCGGATGCGTTGCAATCGGCGTTACGCGGTCTGGCCTATGGTGGAACCATCTCCTATGTCGCTTTCGCGAAACCTTTTGCTGAAGGCTTCAACCTGGGGCGTGAAGCGCACTTCAACAACGCCAAAATTGTCTTCTCTCGTGCCTGCAGTGAGCCAAATCCGGATTATCCGCGTTGGAGCCGCAAGCGTATTGAGGAGACCTGTTGGGAACTGTTGATGAACGGTTACCTGAACTGTGAAGAACTTATTGACCCGGTAGTAACATTTGCCAGCAGCCCGGAAAGCTATATGCAGTATGTCGATCGCCATCCGGAAAAGAGCATCAAAATGGGTGTGACGTTTTAATTAAGGAATGCAGAAGATGAAAATTGGAACACAGAACCAGGCTTTTTTTCCGGAAAATATTCTCGAGAAATTCCGTTACATCAAAGAGATGGGGTTTGACGGTTTTGAAATTGACGGCAAGCTGCTGGTTAACAACCTGGCAGAAGTGAAAGCAGCAATCAAAGAAACAGGCCTGCCCGTCACCACCGCCTGTGGAGGATATGACGGTTGGATCGGTGATTTTATCGAAGAGCGTCGTTTGAATGGCTTACAGCAGATTACCCGCATTCTCGAAGCGCTGGCCGAAGTCGGTGGGCAGGGCATTATTGTACCCGCTGCATGGGGCATGTTTACCTTCCGCTTACCGCCGATGACCTCTCCGCGCAGCCTGGCGGGTGATCGTAAAGCAGTAAGTGATTCATTGATTTATCTCGATAAAGTTGCCGAGCGTACGGGGACGGTGGTGTATCTGGAGCCGCTTAATCGCTATCAGGATCATATGATCAACACCCTGGCGGATGCCCGTCGCTATATCGTGGAAAACAACCTGAAGCATGTGCAAATCATTGGTGATTTTTACCATATGAATATCGAAGAAGACGATATGGCTCAGGCGCTGCATGACAATCGCGATCTGCTGGGACACGTCCATATTGCGGATAACCATCGTTATCAGCCGGGGAGCGGTACGCTGGATTTCACTGCGCTGTTTGATCAGTTGCGTGAAGATAATTATCAGGGTTACGTCGTGTACGAAGGGCGTGTACGGGCAGAGAACCTGCCGGAAGCGTACCGTCAGTCACTGGCCTGGCTGCGTACCTGCTAAGAGGATTTCTGTGAAAAGTGCACTGACAAGCTCTCCGCTACGCATCGCCATTATCGGCGCCGGGCAGGTGGCGGATAAAGTTCATGCTTCGTACTACTGCACCCGCAACGATCTGGAACTGGTGGCTGTCTGTGACAGCCGCCTGTCACAGGCGCAGGCGTTGGCAGAGAAATACGGCAATCCGCAGGTTTGGGACGATCCTCAGACGATGCTACGCGAGGCTAAGCCAGATATCGTCAGCATCTGTTCACCCAATCGTTTTCATTATGAACACACCATGTTGGCGCTGAACGCCGGATGCCATGTGATGTGTGAGAAACCTCCGGCGATGACGCCAGCCGAGGCGCTGGAAATGTGTAACACGGCGCGTCGAATGGGGAAAGTTCTGGCTTATGATTTTCATCATCGTTTCGCACTGGATACGCAGCTGCTTCGTGAGCAGGTGATGGCCGGCGTGCTGGGTGAAATCTATGTCACTAATGTCCGCGCTTTGCGCCGCTGCGGCGTGCCCGGCTGGGGGGTATTTACCAACAAAGAACTGCAGGGCGGCGGGCCGCTGATTGATCTCGGCATCCATATGCTTGATGCCGCCATGTATGTGCTGGGGTTTCCGGCAGTAAAGCGTGTTAACGCACACAGTTATCAACGCATTGGCACGCGTAAAAACAGCGGCCAGTTTGGGAAATGGGATCCCGAGACGTATACCGTGGAGGATTCTCTGTTCGGGACGATTGAATTTCATAACGGCGGTATCCTGCGACTGGAAACCTCTTTCGCGCTGAATATCCCGGAACAATCGATTATGAACGTAAATTTCTGCGGCGATCTGGCAGGGGCGACGTTATTCCCAGCCCAGGTTTATACCGATCGTGAGGGTACGCTTGACGTACTGCTTCAGCGTGAAATGGCCGATGACAATCGACATTATCGCAGCATGGAAGCTTTTGTGAATCATGTCCAGGGCGAGCCTGTCACTATTGCTGACGCAGAGCAAGGCGTCGTTATTCAACAACTGGTTGCCGCACTGTATCAATCGGCTGAAACAGGGACCTACGTAGACTTATGACGAGGCCAGTAATGCTAACTGAACCGGCTTTTTGCCCACACAACCTGAATAAATATGCGTCCCTCATGACGACCGGTAACGGTTATATGGGGATTCGCGCCAGCCACGAGGAAGCCTACACCTTACAAACTCGCGGCATGTACCTTGCTGGACTGTATCACCGGGCAGGGAAAGGCGAGATTAATGAACTGGTTAATCTGCCTGATGTGGTGGGGGTGGAGATTTCACTCAATGGTGAGATTTTCTCGCTCACCAGCGGCGTTATCGAAAGCTGGCAACGTGAACTGGATTTTGCCAGTGGGGAATTACGCCGTGCGCTTACCTGGCGTGCGTCTGGCGGGGCGCGTTTTGCCATTGAGAGCCGGCGATTTGTCTCGGCACAAAAACTGCCGCTTTTTGCTATGGAAGTTGTCGTCACGCCACTGGACGGCGATGCCAGCATTGGTATCTCGACCGGAATTGACGCCACGATGACCAATCATGGTCGTCAGCATTTGGATGAAACGCAGGTCCGGGTCTTTGGCCAGCATCTTATGCAAGGGATTTACACCACCCAGGACAACCGCAATGATATCGCTATCACCACGTATTGCGATGTAGACGGTGCAGCGCAGCGCTGCTTCACCGCGAAAGAACGTCGGCTGTTACAACACAACAGCGTGCAGGCGAAAGCCGGACAGCGCGTCACGCTGACAAAAATTAGCTGGGTGGACTGGGCGAGCGAACGCAGCCTGTCGCTTGAGACCTGGGGACGCCAGTCGCTGCGCAACCTGGAAGCGTGCGCGCAGCAGGGCTATGACGCTCTGCTGGCGGAGTCGGCTGCTAACTGGCATGCCTGGTGGCAAAATCGTCGCGTTCAGGTCACCAGCACTGATGCCAGCGATCAGCGAGCGCTGGACTATGCGCTCTATCATCTGCGTGTGATGACTCCTGACCACGATGAGCGCAGCAGTATTGCGGCCAAAGGTCTGACGGGGGAAGGGTATAAAGGCCACATATTCTGGGATACCGAGGTCTTTCTGTTACCGTTTCATCTCTTTACCGAGCCGAAAACCGCGAGAAGTTTGTTGCGTTACCGCTGGCATAATCTGTCGGGGGCGCGTGAGAAAGCCCGCCGTAACGGTTGGCAGGGAGCGCTTTTCCCGTGGGAAAGCGCTCGCAGCGGTGATGAGGAAACGCCTGAATTTGCGGCGATCAACATCCGTACCGGACTGCGTCAGAAAGTGGCCTCCGCGCAGGCTGAACATCACCTCGTGGCGGATATTGCCTGGGCGGTAGTCAATTACTGGCATGCCTCAGGGGATCTAAACTTCATGTCCCGTGAGGGAATGACGTTGCTGCTGGAAACGGCGAAGTTCTGGATCAGCAGGGCGGTCATGGTTAATGATCGTTTAGAGATCCACGATGTGATTGGCCCGGATGAATACACTGAGCATGTGAACAACAACGCGTTCACCAACTACATGGCCTGGTACAACGTGGAACAGGCGCTGGGCTTTGCCCGTCGGTTGGGCTGCGGTGATGAGACGTTTATTCACCGCGCAGAGTATTTTTTACAGCATCTCTGGCGACCGGAAGTTCAGCCCGATGGCGTGCTACCTCAGGACGATACCTTCCTGAGCAAACCGGCTATCGATCTGTCACAGTACAAAGCCAAAGCGGGCAAGCAGACGATTTTGCTCGATTACTCCCGTGCAGAAGTCAATGAGATGCAAATTCTCAAACAGGCCGATGTGGTGATGCTGACCTACATGTTACCGGAGCAATTTTGCCCGCAAACCTGTCTGGCAAACCTGCGCTTTTACGAGCCGCGCACAATTCATGACTCCTCGTTGAGTAAAGCGATCCACGGGATTGTGGCAGCGCGTTGCGGTGATCCGGCACAGGGCTATCGGTTCTGGCGTGAAGGGTCGCTTATCGATCTCGGGGAGGACCCACATAGCTGCGATGACGGCATTCATGCTGCGGCAACGGGCGCCATCTGGCTGGGTGCAATCCAGGGTTTTGCCGGCGTGAATATTCGCCACGGGGAGTTACACCTTGCTCCTGCCTTACCGACTCATTGGCAAACGCTGTCTTTCCCGCTGCGCTGGCAGGGCATCGATATGCAGGTAATCATTAATGCGGCTGAAATCCGTATTAACAGCACTGAGCAGATTGTCCTTTGGGTCAATGGTGAAAAGGTCTCCGTGCAGGGGGAAACCGTAATCCGCAATGACGCCATTATTTCGCCCACTTATGGGACCGCTACCACAGAAAGGGGCGATGAATGATACTCAAACCACAGGCCATCATTTTTGATTTGGATGGCGTGATTACCGATACCGCGCATCTGCATTTTCTGGCCTGGCGGCAGGTAGCCGATGAAATAGGGATTGTGATCGACGAAGTATTTAATGACAGCCTGAAAGGGATTAGTCGCGGCGAATCACTACAGCGTATTTTGCACCATGGTGGGAAGGCGGGGGCGTTTTCTCCCGAGGCCTGCGCACAATTGGCCGAGAGAAAAAACAGACTGTATGTCCATTCTTTGCGCCAGCTGACGGTTAACTCGGTATTACCGGGAATACGTGAGCTGTTGATGACGTTGCGGGAAGAACGGATTCCGGTGGGGTTGGCCTCTGTGTCGCGCAATGCCCCGGCTATTTTACAAGCGCTTAATCTTAGCTCTTGCTTTGATTTTTGTGCGGATGCGGCATTGATCACCCGCTCGAAACCGGATCCGGAAATTTTCCTGGCAGCCTGCGCGGGTCTTGGCGTTGACCCGCAACAATGTATTGGCATAGAAGATGCACAAGCGGGAATTGATGCAATCAACGCCTGCGGCATGCTTTCTGTCGGCATCGGTAAAGGGCTGAATGGGGCAGACTTGCTGCTTCCGGCAACCGAATTTCTGACGTGGCCGTGCTTATCGGCTTTCTGGCAACACGACAAGTAAAGGATTCAACATGGCACAGCTTTCGTTGCAACACATTCAAAAAATTTACGACAACCAGGTACACGTCGTTAAAGACTTCAATCTGGAAATTGAAGATAAAGAGTTTATTGTTTTTGTTGGACCTTCCGGCTGCGGGAAGTCAACTACGTTACGCATGATCGCCGGTCTGGAGGAGATCAGCGGCGGCGATCTGCTGATTGACGGTAAACGGATGAACGATGTGCCGGCGAAATCACGCAACATTGCGATGGTTTTTCAGAACTACGCGTTGTACCCACACATGACCGTCTATGACAACATGGCGTTTGGTCTGAAAATGCAGAAAATAGCGCCTGCTGTGATTGAGGAGCGCGTCAACTGGGCGGCGCAGATCCTTGGCCTGCGCGATTATCTGCAGCGTAAACCCGGCGCGTTATCCGGTGGTCAGCGTCAGCGTGTGGCGCTGGGGCGTGCGATTGTTCGTGAAGCGGGGGTCTTCCTGATGGATGAACCCTTATCGAATCTCGATGCCAAACTTCGCGTTCAGATGCGGGCTGAAATTAGCAAACTGCATCAGAAACTCAATACCACCATGATCTATGTTACCCACGATCAAACCGAAGCCATGACTATGGCGACGCGTATTGTGATTATGAAGGATGGCATTGTTCAGCAGGTTGGTGCGCCGAAAACGGTTTATAACCACCCGGCTAATATGTTTGTCGCCGGATTTATTGGCTCACCGGCCATGAACTTTATTCGTGGCGCGATTGATGGTGATAAGTTTGTTACTGAAACACTGAAATTAACGATTCCACAAAATAAATTAGCACAATTAAAAGCGCAGGGTTATGAACATCAGGCGGTCACTCTGGGAATTCGTCCTGAAGATATACACCCGCAGCTTAATAACGAAAATAGTATATCGGCAAAAATTAGCGTTGCAGAATTAACCGGCGCTGAATTTATGCTTTATACCATTGTTGGGGGGCATGAGTTGGTGGTCCGTGCTGGGGCAGTGAATGATTATCATGCAGGAGAAAATATCACTATTCATTTTGATATGGCGAAATGCCATTTCTTTGATGCTGAAACTGAAGTGGCTATTCAATAAAATTCCGGGGGGATAAATCCCCCCCAAGCCTTGGGGCATTTTTGCGAGTATTTTAACAAGGAATAATAATGAAAACCCTACTGTCCGCTACTGCGCTGATTATGAGCGCAGGAATGGCCTGCGCGCAGGCTGCTGAAAATAATGACTGGCACTTTAATATTGGTGCTA
Source organism: Citrobacter sp. RHBSTW-00986 (assembly GCF_013783065.1). Lineage (NCBI taxonomy): Bacteria > Pseudomonadati > Pseudomonadota > Gammaproteobacteria > Enterobacterales > Enterobacteriaceae > Citrobacter > Citrobacter sp. RHBSTW-00986. Next base: position 2,330,291 of record NZ_CP056200.1, read on the forward strand.
TGTACGAAATAGAAAACGTTGAAGGTCAGGGCGAAGATATGGATGGACTGGCTGAGCCGTCCGTCTATTTCAACGCATCTAATGGGCCATGGAAAATATCGCTGGCCTATTATCAGGAAGGACCGGTTGATTACAGCGAAGGTAAGCGTGGTACCTGGTTTGATCGTCCGGAACTGGAAATTCGCTATCAATTTCTGGAAAGTGAGGATGTTAATTTCGGTTTGACCGGTGGCTTCCGTAATTACGGTTATCACTATGTCAATGAACCAGGAAACGACACCGCTAATATGCAGCGCTGGAAAGTTCAGCCGGACTGGGATGTTAAACTGACCGACGACCTGCGCTTTAGCGGTTGGCTGTCGATGTATCAATTCGTTAATGATTTGAATACTACTGGCTACTCCGATAGTCGTGTCGAAAGCGAGACCGGTCTGAATTACAGGTTTAACGAAACGGTGGGCTTAACGGTCAACTATTACCTTGAGCGCGGCTTTAATTTGGCTGATTCGCGCAATAATGGTGAGTTCTCAACCCAGGAAATTCGTGCATATTTACCGTTGTCTTTAGGCAATACCACCCTGACGCCGTATACCCGTCTGGGGCTTGATCGCTGGTCAAACTGGGACTGGCGAGATGATCCGGAACGTGAAGGCCATAATTTCAATCGTCTCGGTTTACTGTATGCATATGATTTCCAGAATGGTTTATCAATGTCACTGGAGTATGCCTATGAGTGGGAAGATCACGACGAAGGTGAAAGCGACAGATTCCATTATGCTGGTATAGGCGTGAACTACGCATTCTAAAATATACTGGGGCATTTATGCCCCAGTTTTTACACCAGTGAGTCGGCCAGCGATATTTGTGTGCTCACCGTGATATTTTGTAATCCTTTCTCGCCCGCAATCAGGTTAAATAATAAATTACAGCTTTGTTCACCCAACTGCTGGGTAGGCACATCAATTCCCCCAGGAACGGGCGTGAGCATAAAAGACAACAGCTCATTACTGTAGCCCACAACGGCAAGTTGTTGCGGGATGGTTATATTTTTCTCAGCCGCCACGCGATATAAGCTCATTAATTTCAAGCTGTCGGTGGCAAATACGGCGTCGGGTAACGGCTGCTGACTCAGTAATTTTCGTGAAGCAAGCAGGGCTGTTTCATGGGTATAGCCCCCGTCAACAATCCATTCATCGCGCATTTTAATATTATGCGCCTGAAGGCTGGCTTTATATCCGTTAACGCGATCGATAGAAACATGAACATCAAGCGGCGCGTGCAAACAGGCTATATTACGGTGTCCACTCTCAATCAGCGCATCAGTTAGCGTAATGCTGTCGCGATAATTATCTGTGTCTACAGAATAGACATTGGCGTAGTCGCCTTCAACCTTTCCAATAACCACGACCGGTACGTTGTATTTATCCAGCCTCGCAAAAAAAGATTCATCGGCGGGAGAACTCAGCATAATGATACCTTTGATCAATTTCTGCTTAATTTTGCTCTCACATTTTTGTAAATCATCTTCAGTGCTTCGCGACGTCTGTAATATGACATCAAAACCGACCTCTTCAGCCTTGGCAGTAATAGCATGCAGCACTTCAGAGAAAAACGGATTACCGGCGGTTGTTTTTGCTGAACGGGTAGATATCACCATTATTGCATCAAACCCGGAAGAGGTGAGTGCGCGAGCAAGTTTATTGGGCTGGTACTGTAACTCATCAATAGCACGCAGCACTTTTTCAAGCGCTTCCGGCGAGATATTGGTTTGCTTATTAAGCACGCGCGATACCGTGGATTTTGATACGCCAGCGGCTCGTGCAATATCATAAATGGTAGGAGACATAGATCCCAAGCTCCGTCCGAGAGTCAATGGCGAACATATTATGGAGTTAATTGGCGAATGACAACAATATCGGAATGCGGGCAGAAAAATCAAAAAACTAACCGCAGTATGCGCAACCAGAGGAAGAGTCGTCCACGGGTGCCGAGGGTGATAATGCGGTCGCAATATTTTCTTAAGAACTGGCGTATAGTGTGTTGGTTAAATCCAACTATCAGTCAGGAAGATATTATGTTGAAAAAAGGCGTATTAGCGTTGGCACTGGTCATCGGCATGCCGGTTTTTGCAGCCGAGCACTGGATTGATGTTCGCGTTCCTGAACAGTATCAACAGCAGCATATTCAGGGGGCGGTCAACATTCCATTAAAAGAGATGAAGGCGCGTATCGCTGCTGAAGTTCCTGATAAGACCGACACCGTGAAGCTGTACTGCAACTCCGGGCGTCAATCGGGGCAGGCGAAGGATATGTTGACGGAAATGGGCTACACGCAGGTGACCAACGAAGGTGGCATCAATCAGATAGCGCTTCCTAAAGTAGAGAATCAATAAACCGCTCGCATTCCTTCTGCTCCAGGCGGTAAGAATAATGCCGCCTGTTACAGATCAGGTAGTTGATAAGTAAGAATTGACCCCTATCTTTACTTCCTGTTTGTTATAATTTCTTCGGTTCCTTCAGCAAAACGGGATGGCGATGAAGCGACTTAAAAATGAACTCAATTCGCTGGTTAATCGCGGCGTAGACCGGCATTTGCGCCTGGCTGTCACCGGACTTAGCCGTAGCGGTAAGACGGCGTTTATCACCGCGATGGTAAACCAGTTACTCAATATTCATGCCGGTGCGCGTCTGCCGTTGCTCAGTTGCGTGCGCGAAGAGCGTCTGCTCGGCGTTAAACGGGTTCTACAACGCGATTTTGGTATTCCGCGCTTTACCTATGATGAGGGACTGGCGCAGCTGTATGGCTCTCCGCCGACCTGGCCGACACCTACGCGCGGTGTGAGTGAAATACGCCTCGCGCTGCGCTACAAATCCAATGATTCTTTACTGCGCCACTTTAAAGACACCTCCACGCTGTACCTGGAAATCGTCGATTATCCGGGGGAGTGGCTGCTCGATTTACCGATGCTGGCCCAGGATTATCTCAGCTGGTCGCGGCAAATGACCGGATTATTACAGGGACAGCGGGGCGAATGGTCGGCAAGATGGCGGCAGTTATGCCAGGGGTTGGATCCGCTGGCGCCTGCTGATGAAAACCGTCTGGCGGAAATCGCTGCCGCCTGGACGGAGTATCTGCACCAGTGCAAGCAGCAGGGACTGCATTTTATTCAGCCGGGCCGTTTTGTTCTGCCTGGAGATATGGCGGGCGCGCCTGCGCTGCAGTTCTTCCCGTGGCCGGACGTTGATGCCTGGGGGGAATCGAAGCTGGCGCAGGCAGACAAACACACCAATGCGGGCATGCTGCGCGACAGGTTTAATTATTACTGTGAAAAAGTCGTGAAGGGATTTTATAAGAATCACTTCCTGCGCTTTGACCGTCAGATTGTGCTGGTCGATTGTTTGCAACCGCTCAATAGCGGGCCACAGGCGTTTAACGACATGCGTCTGGCACTCACCCAACTGATGCAAAGCTTCCATTACGGACAGCGTACGCTGTTTCGTCGGCTTTTTTCCCCGGTGATCGACAAACTGCTGTTTGCCGCCACCAAAGCCGACCACGTCACGGTCGATCAGCACGCCAATATGGTGTCGTTATTGCAGCAGTTGATCCAGGACGCCTGGCAAAACGCTGCGTTCGAAGGTATCAGCATGGATTGTCTGGGACTGGCATCAGTACAGGCAACCACCAGCGGCCTGATCGATGTGAAGGGCGAAAAGATCCCGGCGCTGCGTGGTCATCGTCTGAGCGATGGTGAACCGCTAACCGTTTATCCGGGGGAAGTGCCCGCGCGTTTACCTGGACAAGCATTCTGGGACAGCCAGGGCTTTCAGTTTGAGGCGTTTCGCCCGCAGGTTATGGATGTTGATAAACCCTTACCGCATATTCGTCTTGATGCCGCGATGGAGTTTTTAATAGGAGATAAATTGCGATGAGCGAGCCGTTAAAACCGCGTATCGATTTCTCAGGTCCGCTAGACGTGCAACAAAACGCGGCGTTTAAAGCGCAGCAGATGTTCAATGAAACAGAGGCGCAGACTTTTTCTCCGGCGACAGTGGATGAACCTCTGCAAGACGAAGGTCAGGCTGAGGCCGTCATTGATGCGGCCCTACGCCCCAAACGCAGTTTGTGGCGCAAAATGGTGATGGGCGGGTTGGCGCTGTTTGGCGCGAGCGTTGTCGCTCAGGGCGTACAATGGACCATGAATGCCTGGCAAACTCAGGACTGGGTCGCGCTGGGAGGATGTGCCGCTGGCGCATTGATTATCGGCGCAGGTGTCGGATCGGTTGCGACCGAGTGGCGTCGGCTATGGCGTTTGCGCCAGCGTGCACACGAGCGCGATGAAGCGCGTGATCTGCTCCACAGCCATGGAACCGGAAAAGGTCGTGCATTTTGTGAAAAGCTGGCGCAGCAGGCGGGTATCGATCAGTCCCATCCGGCGCTACAGCGCTGGTATGCCTCAATTCATGAAACGCAGAACGATCGCGAAGTCGTCAGCCTGTATGCCCATCTTGTGCAGCCGGTGCTGGACGCGCAGGCCCGACGTGAGATTAGCCGTTCAGCGGCGGAGTCCACGCTGATGATTGCCGTCAGTCCGCTGGCATTGGTGGATATGGCGTTTATTGCCTGGCGAAACCTGCGGCTGATTAATCGCATTGCATCGCTGTATGGCATTGAACTCGGTTATTACAGCCGCCTGCGTTTGTTCCGCCTGGTGCTGCTAAATATCGCTTTTGCCGGGGCCAGTGAGCTGGTGCGGGAAGTGGGAATGGACTGGATGTCGCAGGATTTAGCCGCCCGCTTATCGACGCGTGCCGCGCAGGGTATTGGCGCGGGGTTATTAACGGCGCGTCTGGGTATTAAAGCCATGGAACTTTGCCGACCGCTACCGTGGATCGATGACGATAAGCCACGACTGGGCGATTTTCGCCGTCAACTAATTGGTCAGGTGAAAGAAACCTTACAAAAGAACAAATCTCCGCGCGAAAGTTAGCTAAAAATTGGGCGCCAGTCGTTTAACTTTACGTCCCGGCGCCTGATTTTCCAGCGAGCTGTCAATATTTGTTGACAGAGTTCTTCCTGCAAACCCAATACTGTCTTATCATTTAATACATAATCCCTTGTCCAGGTGAAGGTTCCTATGCGTTTGGAAGTCTTTTGTGAAGACCGACTTGGTCTGACCCGCGAATTGCTCGATTTACTGGTGCTGAGAAGCATTGATTTACGCGGTATCGAGATTGACCCCATCGGGCGGATTTACCTCAATTTTGCGGAACTGGAGTTCACCAACTTCAGTAGTCTGATGGCTGAAATCCGCCGTATTTCAGGGGTTACGGATGTGCGTACCGTGCCCTGGATGCCTTCCGAACGAGAACATCTTGCGTTGAGTGCGCTGCTTGAGGCGTTACCAGAACCGGTCCTTTCTCTGGATATGAAAAGCAAAATCGAGATGGCGAACCCTGCGAGCTGTCAGCTTTTCGCGCACACTCAGGATCGGATGCGCAATCATACCGCCGCCCAGTTAATCAATGGGTTTAACTTCCAGCGCTGGCTCGAAAGCAATCCGCAGGATTCTCATAGCGAGCATGTCGTAATTAACGGACAGAACTTCCTGATGGAGATTACGCCTGTCCATTTGCAGGGTGAAAATCAGGAGCAGATGCTGACCGGTGCTGTTGTCATGCTGCGCTCCACCATCCGGATGGGGCGTCAGCTGCAAAATATGACTACGCAGGATCTGAGCGCGTTTAGCCAGATTATTGCCGTCAGCGCCAAAATGAAACACGTAGTGGAACAGGCGCGTAAGCTGGCGACACTGAGTGCGCCGCTGCTGATTACTGGTAATACCGGCACCGGCAAAGATCTCTTTGCCCATGCCTGCCACCTGGCAAGCCCGCGTGCGTCGAAGCCGTATCTGGCGCTGAACTGCGCGTCAATTCCTGAGGATGCGGTCGAAAGTGAGCTGTTTGGCCATGCCCCGGAAGGCAAAAAAGGCTTCTTTGAGCAGGCGAATGGCGGCTCGGTTCTGTTAGATGAAATTGGCGAAATGTCGCCGCGTATGCAGACCAAATTGCTGCGTTTTCTCAATGACGGCACGTTCCGCCGCGTGGGAGAAGATCACGAAGTTCATGTTGATGTCCGCGTGATTTGCGCGACGCAAAAGAACCTTGTGGAAATGGTGCAGAAAGGGCTTTTCCGTGAAGATCTCTATTATCGTCTGAATGTACTGACGCTAAATCTGCCGCCGCTACGCGATTGCCCGCAGGATATTATGCCGCTTACCGAACTGTTTGTGGCGCGCTTCGCCGACGAGCAGGGCGTGCCGCGTCCGAAGCTATCTGCCGATCTCAGCACGGTGTTAACCCGCTACGGTTGGCCGGGCAACGTGCGTCAGCTTAAAAATGCCATCTACCGGGCGCTGACCCAGCTTGAAGGCTATGAGCTGCGGCCGCAGGATATTTTACTGCCGGATTACGATGCGGCAACGGTTGCGGTCGGAGAAGAGGTGATGGAAGGATCGCTGGATGAAATTACCAGCCGCTTTGAACGCTCTGTGCTGACGCAGCTTTATATGAATTATCCCAGCACGCGCAAACTGGCCAAGCGCCTCGGCGTTTCGCACACCGCGATTGCCAACAAATTGCGTGAATACGGCCTGAGCCAGCAGAAAAAAAGCGAAGAGTAACGCGGTAAATGAAAATGCCTCCTGGCCGGAGTAATACTTGTCAGTTAAGCATTATGGAGAACATGTGATTTCGGCTCAGGGTTCCGTTCACCTCAGTGGTATTACTTTTCTGAAGCGCAGATACCTGTGAACGTGCAAGGGAGGCTCACCGCCGCTTCCCTTGCAACCCAGGCTCCCGGCGGGAAAATCGTCGCTGCGCGATTCATTCGTCTTATGCCGTCTGCCTGTCGGGTCGGGGCCGAGCCTGCGTCCCTGCAGGCCGTCCCCTCTGCCCGCATCCCTGCGGGCAAACCCGGTCAGCCGTCAACGCCTCATCGATTTTCAGCCGGACGGGGTCATCGCTGCAACGCACTGACTTCCAGTTAACTCTGTTTTGCTATTCAGATAAAAAACGCAGGTAGTCAGGTGTGGGCTGGTCCGGCTGAAAATTGCCGACGTGTTTCCGTAAGGCCGGGAGAACCCGCAGGGATGCGGGTTCAGGGCGCGTTTTGCAGGGACGCTACCTCGCGCCCGGCCCGGTAGCCTGGAGGAATAAACGGAGGGGACCGCGGAGCGGCAATTTTCCCGCCGGGAGCCGGGATTGTTAAGGGTACGGCGATAGTACCCTTAACACGTTCACAGGTCGTATTGCCTCAGAGAAGTGACAAACATGAGGTGAACGTAGCAATACGCTGGAGGCAACAGATTCATTACCTCCGTATGTGCAAGACGTGGCTTAAGCTTTCAGTACGTCCAGCGCAGCAGTGTAGTCTGGCTCGTTGGTGATTTCATTGACCAGTTGGCTGAAAACGACGTTGTCATTTTCATCAATAACGACCACGGCACGTGCGGCCAGACCTTTCAGTGGGCCTTCAGCGATTTCTACGCCGTAGTTTTTCAGAAATTCTGCGTTGCGCAGGGTGGACAGCGTGATAACGTTGCTCAGACCTTCCGCGCCGCAAAAACGTGAATGGGCGAATGGCAGGTCGGCCGAAATGCACAGTACGACGGTATTGTCGATTTCTGTCGCCAGTTGGTTAAACTTACGTACCGATGCCGCACAAACGCCGGTATCGATGCTTGGGAAAATATTCAGCACTTTGCGCTTGCCTGCGAACTGGCCCAGCGTAACGTCAGACAGGTCTTTAGCCACAAGGGTAAAAGCCTGAGCTTTGCTTCCAGCCTGAGGAATTGAGCCGGCAACTGTAACCGGGTTGCCCTGGAAATGAACGGTTTGTGACATGGTTATCTTCCTGTTTACATATAGTTAACGTCGAGGCTAGTTTATGCCATCAGCAGTTAACACGGCAAACGCTATTTGCGGATATCCGCTTCAGGGACTGCATTAAGGAAAGCAAATGAGAACAGTTAAGGTGTATGAGGAAGCCTGGCCGCTGCACACTCCCTTTGTTATTGCCCGTGGGAGCAGAACCGAAGCGCATGTGGTGGTGGTTGAAGTGGCAGAAAACGGCGTCACGGGTATTGGCGAGTGCACACCGTATCCGCGCTATGGTGAAAGCGATGCCTCAGTGCTGGCGCAAATTATGAGCATTGCCCCACAACTGGAAAATGGACTGACGCGTGAAGAGCTGCAAAAGCTGCTGCCAGCGGGAGCCGCGCGTAATGCTGTGGACTGCGCGTTGTGGGATCTGAGTGCGCGTCAACAGCAACTGTCACTGGCAGAGTTGGTGGGAAGTGAGCTGGCGGAAGTGGTGACGACGGCGCAAACCGTGGTAATTGGCACGCCGGAACAAATGGCGGTGAGTGCGGCTGCACTGTGGGAAAATGGCGCGAAACTGCTAAAAGTTAAACTGGATGCGCGCTTGATTAGCGAGCGGATGGTTGCTATTCGTGCAGCAGTCCCTGATGCCACGATTATTGTCGACGCCAATGAATCCTGGCGGGCAGAAGGTCTGGCGGCACGCTGCCAGCTTCTGGCTGATTTAGGGGTGGCGATGCTGGAGCAGCCGCTGCCAGCGCAGGACGATGCCGCGTTGGAAAATTTTGTGCATCCGCTGCCGATCTGCGCAGATGAAAGCTGCCACACCCGCAGCAGCCTGAAAGCGCTGCACGGGCGCTATGAAATGGTCAATATCAAACTGGATAAAACAGGCGGCCTGACGGAGGCGCTGGCGCTGGCAACCGAAGCCCGCGAGCAGGGATTTGCGCTAATGCTGGGCTGCATGTTGTGTACTTCCCGGGCGATTGGCGCGGCGTTACCCCTTACGCCGCAGGTTAACTTTGCCGATCTTGATGGCCCTACCTGGCTTGCCAGCGACGCGGAGCCGGCCCTGCATTTTACGACCGGACAACTTCATCTCTAGGGTGCCAGCGCAGGAGATTGGACATGGCCAGCAGGTATTTCTCGCTCGCTTCATCTGAAGAGATGGGCGGAAATTCGGCGGTTATACAGTGTAAGTTCAGGTCTGCGCACCAGCTTCCAAATGAGCCGGGCGTTTCATAACCTACGCTGGTGACGAGAGGTAATTCAAACGACTGCGCCAGCCACGCGCCTAATTCGCTGCGCCTGGGATCTTCAATACAGGCCAGCGGATCGTGAAAAGAGACCACCCACGCAGGATGAATTCGGTGAATAAGCTGGCACAGCGCCTGGGTTTCTGGTTCTGAGCCCGGATTTTCGCCGGTCAACAACACCACATCGCGTTCTTCTGCGCTGCTGTTCCAGCGATACACCGTTTCACCCGCTTTCCAGTTGGCAGCGGGAAAGTTACGGTTTAGATCCACTCCGTTCGCATTTGCGCGCAGCCCGAGCTGGCAACCGTCAGGGTTAACCGCCAGCACCACATGGTGACGACGTAAGGAAGGGTTAAGCGTACGCAATGCGCAGGAAAGGGTGACGACCGATGCGTTTTCGTCGCCGTGCGTTCCTGCCAGTATCAGACCGCTTTCGCGATCGGCCGCCATTGCGGGAAACCAGATTAGCGGCGCGCCTAATAATGAACGTCCGTAATGTTCGGTTCCAGGTGGGAATGCGCCGCGCTCGGCACGGGGTCGGGTAACGGTCATAGTCATCTCTGAATGCGTGGATTGTTACTCGCAGTGTTGTGCAAAATGTATGGATAATCAAATCGTTTTCACACACTTATCTTTTCAGATGTAATATTATTTCCTTGTCGAAAGTTAATTGCATTTCCTGCTGGCGATACAAATAATTACACATTCACTTAGTAGCCGGAATTGAGGGTATTTTATGCAGCATTCTGTTTCAGTAACCTGTTGTGCGCTATTGGTAAGCAGCATTTCATTATCCTGGGCTGCTGATGTTCCCAGCGGAACGGTACTGGCAGAAAAACAAGAACTGGTGCGTCATATCAAAGACGAACCGGCGTCATTGGATCCGGCAAAGGCCGTCGGGCTTCCTGAAATTCAGGTTATTCGTGATTTATTTGAAGGGCTGGTCAACCAGAATGAGAAGGGCGAGATTGTGCCCGGTGTTGCCACTCAGTGGAAAAGCAACGATAACCGTATCTGGACGTTTACGCTGCGCGACAATGCGCAATGGGCAGATGGTACGCCGGTAACGGCGCAGGATTTTGTCTATAGCTGGCAGCGTCTGGTTGACCCGAAAACGCTGTCGCCGTTTGCCTGGTTTGCTGCGCTGGCGGGTATTAACAACGCACAGGCGATCATCGATGGAAAAGCCTCGCCAGATAAGCTCGGCGTTAGCGCGATCGATGCGCGTACATTGAAGGTCCAACTGGATAAACCGCTGCCCTGGTTTGCTAATCTGACGGCGAGTTTTGCTTTCTATCCGGTACAAAAAGCTAACGTTGAGAGCGGTAAAGATTGGACCAAACCAGGCAATCTAATTGGTAACGGCGCCTATGTGCTCAAAGATCGCGTGGTGAACGAAAAACTGGACGTTGTGCCGAACACGCATTATTGGGACAACGCCAAAACGGTGCTGCAAAAAGTCACCTTCCTGCCTATTAACCAGGAATCGGCAGCGACCAAGCGCTATCTTGCTGGTGATATCGATATTACCGAGTCGTTCCCGAAAAACATGTATCAGAAACTGTTGAAGGACATCCCGGGCCAGGTTTACACCCCGCCGCAGCTTGGCACTTACTACTATGCCTTTAATACCCAGAAGGGACCGACTGCCGACTCACGCGTGCGCCTGGCGCTCAGCATGACTATCGATCGTCGCCTGATGGCGGAGAAAGTTCTGGGTACCGGCGAAAAGCCCGCATGGCATTTTACGCCGGATGTAACGGCAGGGTTTGTGCCGGAACCTTCACCGTTTGAGCAAATGAGTCAGGAAGAGCTGAACGCGCAGGCGAAAACGCTGCTGCGTGCGGCGGGCTATGGTCCACAGAAACCACTTAAACTGACGCTGCTGTATAACACCTCTGAAAATCATCAGAAGATTGCTATTGCTGTCGCGTCTATGTGGAAGAAAAATCTCGGCGTTGACGTGAAACTGCAAAACCAGGAGTGGAAAACTTATATCGATAGCCGCAATACCGGCAATTTTGATGTGATCCGCGCCTCGTGGGTGGGCGATTACAATGAGCCATCTACGTTCCTGTCGCTATTAACATCAACCCATACGGGCAATATCTCCCGCTTTAATAATCCGGCGTACGATAAAGTGTTGACCCAGGCAACCCTGGAGAATACGCAGAAAGCGCGCAATGCTGATTATAACGCTGCGGAGAACATTCTGATGGAACAGGCTCCCATTGCGCCGATTTATCAGTACACCAACGGGCGTTTAATTAAACCGTGGCTGAAAGGGTATCCGATTACTAACCCTGAAGATGTGGCTTATAGCCGCACAATGTATATTGTGAAGCACTGATATCGCTGGCATGTTCGGGACGTTGCATTGGCGATTTCCCGAACAGACAAGGCTGTGGAGAAGGTGAGTCATGAAAGCAATGGAAAAGGTATCACCCAATAGAATGGGTTACACTGTATAAATACGAATGTCGTGCGCCTGAAACGCCGTGGCATACTCTTTGCTGATATTTTCCTCGACGACAATTACATCGATATTGCTGCTTTCGGTAACGACATAACGGGCGACAGCCGGGATTTTTTCAGCCGTCAGCGCGACAATAGTTTCATTACACTGTTTGATCACCGCTTTTTTGAACTCACAATCCGCGTAATCAAATCCGGTTAAGCCGGATTCTGGCGACATCGCGCAGCCGCCAATAAATCCCTGATCGAATAAAATGCCCTGCACCTGCGAGATAGCGGTGGCACCCACGCACCCTCCAGAAGATCGTTGCACCGCGCCGCCCAGCATAATGACATCAAACAGTGGTTTTTTTAGTAAAACGGCGGCAATCTCCGGGGAATTTGTTACCACAGTTAACGCCAGCTCGGCGGGTAGGGCTTCAGCCATCGCCAGATTAGTACTGCCCGTGTCGATAAAAATGCAGCTTCCGGATTTGACCATCCGGGCGCATCTCTGCGCGATATTGCTCTTTTTCGCCACATTAATACTCTTGCGCACGGTGATGTCTTCGGATTCAGGGAGTGCAATGACCGCGCCGCCATAGACTTTTTTACACACGCCGTCTTTACTCAGTTCATGCAGGTCGCGGCGGATTGTATGTTCCGAAACGCCTAACCTGCTGGCGAGTTCGGAACAGATGACTCTGCCGTTTTCCTGCAGGATCTGATAGATAAGCGCCTGGCGCTGTTCAGGGAATGCTGCGTAATCGAGCATCAATACTCCAGTGAAATAAACATCGAGCAATAACAAGCATAATTGTGCATTATGGTTCACGATGTCAACATCCCTTTAGGGAACCTATTGTTTGGATACAACAAGAAGAGGTTAGCTATGAAGGTTGCGCATGTGGCGTTATGGACACGGGATCTTGAGCAACAAGCTCAATTCTGGGTCACGTTTTTTGACGCAAAGATCAACGAAAAATACTGCAGTAAAACCAATCCTGGATTTGAATCCTATTTTGTCAAAATTGGTGAGGATATCGCGATTGAGTTAATGACTAAGCCTGGACTGACAAAACATGCTCCCGACAATAACACCTCAGGCTGGGTGCATCTCGCCATTTCAGTTGGCGGCAGTGAAAACGTTGATGCCATGGCGATGCATGCAAAAGAACAGGGGATATTAGTTTCTGACCCGCGCACCACCGGTGATGGCTATTACGAAGCGGTGATACGCGATCCTGACGGCAATTTGATTGAAATTGTGGCCTAAGGCTTCACGCCATCTCCAGTAGAAATGTTGTACCTGTTACCGACTATTGATGAGCATGATTCATAAGGTTGTCCTTCTTTTCACCTCTAATCACCCGCCTGTCGAGTCTCTATAATTTTTATAGTTTTCAGCATCGGTGGCGCGTGCTGCCACCGTTTTGGAGAGTCGAAATGCAAAATCAACGGAATACCGTCTCCAGCGCCGGCGCGGAGATTATGAGTCAACAATTTGATGGTAACAGCGTCTTTCCTCGCGGAGAGAAAAATGAAGCGTATGCGAAATATTTCACTGGCGACAGCTATCTGACTATGCTCTCCATGGAAGGCGTGGTCATTGGTAACGTAGCATTTGAGCCGGGCTGTCGTAACTTCTGGCATATCCATCATCAAGGGGGACAAATCTTGCTGGTGACCGGCGGCAGAGGCTGGTATCAGGCGTGGAATCAACCGGCGCGTGAACTGAAAACCGGTGATGTCGTACACATCCCGGCGGGAATGAAACACTGGCACGGCGCCGCGCGTGATAGCTGGTTTGCCCATATCGCTGTGGAAATCCCGGCAGCTGGCGCATCGAACGAGTGGCTTGAACCGGTAAGCGACGCTGAGTACAACCTGCTCCCCTGAGCTGTGCGGGGCACGCGTTCTGCAGGTAAAGAATCCGATGCCCGAAGTGAATCAGTTTGAGCTGATTATTGATACAGTCCCGTATCTACATGACCTGAATCCGTATATTCCAACGCTGGCGCTGGTACTGCTTTGTAATTGATATTGCCTCATTGAAATAAGTGCAGAAAAAAGACGCGGATTTCCGCGCCTTTTCTTTTGTTAGTGTGTCGATGGCGATACTTCAGGATTATCCATATACAGCGTCTGGCTGGGGAACGCAAAGTCGGCGTCGTGTGCCTTGACTATCGAAATAATCTTTAAATAAACGTCCTGCTGTACCGCAAGCCATTCCTGCCACACGGTGGTTTTCGTGAAGCAATACACCATGATATTCAGCGATGAATCGGCGAATTCATTAAAATAAACCAGCAGGGTTTGTTTCTGGTCTATTCCCGGATGGTTTTGCAGCATTTGTCTGACCGACTCGACAACGGCACTGACTTTATCAGCATCTTCATATCGTAACCCGATCACCGTTTTGATGCGGCGGTTCGTCATCCTTCCTGGGTTTTCTACGCTGATAGAGGAGAAAATCGAGTTTGGGACATATAACGGACGATGATCGAAGGTGTTTATTTTGGTCATTCGCCAGCCGATTTCCGTAACTGTACCTTCAATATTGCGGTCCGGGGAGCGGATCCAGTCGCCGATGCTAAAGGGTCTGTCGAAGTAGAGCATAATCCCTGAGAAAAAGTTGCTCAGAATGTCTTTGCCTGCCATACCTACAGCGATACCGCCGATGCCGCCGAAGGTTAACAGGCCGGATAAGCTCATTCCGAAATGTTCGCCATACAGCAAAATGATGGCAACCACGATGGTAATCTTGATGATTCGCGACAGGATCCTCGCGCTGGTGATATCTCTACCTTTATTAATCTGCGTCTTTTCAAACTGATTAATTACCAGAAAAAGTTTGATGGTAAGGATCAGCGCAATAAACGAGGTGCAGATAAAGTCGACCACGCTGGAGGAGATAAATTTCAGGCTGTAATTTTCGATAACGTTATTAGCAATACTGCCTAACGTCCCGATGATAATGGCATAGACAAGAAATTGCGCGGCATGAAATATGAATCCTTTGCAGCGACGCTCTCCACGATGATACCAGACGCTCATCAGAACCAGCGCGGCACAGCAGCTGAGAATTACCGTCAAATTAAACGCATTATTTATAAACAGTTCAGCGATCATGATTCTTCCAACAGCTCCGTGGTAGTGAAATATCTTCTGATATCCTAATCCTCGAATATTTTACTCAGTTCTGGCGGTCAGATCATTAATCCATAGGGGAGATATATAATGCAATTAGCGCTATTTTCGGCGAAATAGCGCTGGTATCCACCACTGAAAGCGGTTTATGTAGCAGACAGTCAGTTGATGTCATGGTATTGTTAGCGCAAAGTAACAAGGTTTTCATCTGCAAAAGGACAGTACTATGATCATGGCTAAGCTGAAGACAGCGAAGGGACGGAAGTTTCTGTTGTGCCTGCTTGGGGTGTTTATTATCGCAGCGTCGGTCGTGACGCGAGCGACGATCGGTGGTGTGATTGAACAGTATGACATTCCGCTATCCGACTGGACCGCTTCAATGTACGCTATTCAATCGGCAATGATTTGTGTCTACAGCATGGTGTTTACGATTCTGTTGGCTATCCCGCTGGGAATCTATTTCCTCGGCGGCGAAGAGCAACACTAAGCGTTTGTTATGCCGGATGAGATCGCCATCCGGCATTGAGTTGTGTGGTTAATCGTCTTCTTCATCATCCAGTTCAACTGGCGTCTGATATTCATCCGGCTTGATGACCAGCAGGTCGCAGCGTAGGTGATCGATAACCTGTTCAGCGGTGTTACCAAGGAACGCGGCAGAAATACCGGTACGACCGACGGTACCCAGTACTACAATACCCGCCTGCAAGTGCTCGGCTAAATCAGGAATGACCTCTTCAGGCAATCCTTTTTCAACGTGCGTCACTTTCTCATCGATACTGAATTTCTGGCGCAACGCCTTCATGGCCAGCAGATGCTGTCCACGGATCGCGTCGTTATAAACGCTGGGGTCAAACTCTGGTAGTTCAATTGCGATATTGATTGGCGTAACAGGGTAGGCGCCAACCAGATGCACTTCAGTATGGTTAACCTGTTCTGCCAGTTGCAGCGTCTCTTTGACCAGTTTTTCATTGAGCGCGTTGTGATAAGGCTCTTCACTGGCGAGGTTCACCGCAACCAGCGCTTTACCCTCTTCAGGCCATGGCTGGTCTTTAACCATCCATACCGGGCTTGGACATTTGCGCAATAAATGCCAGTCGGTAGGCGTGAAAATTACGGCTTCTAGGCGGTCGTGTTGGTGTGCCATTTTGAGGACCAGGTCATGCTGAGCACTAATGACTTCCTGGATGATGGCTTCAAAGGGACGGTTGTGCCATACCACTTTTATTTCAAGAGGGATCCCTGCTTCGATGTAGTATTTTGCTTGTTCACGGATCCATGCTGTTCGCTGGCTGATGACCCCCTGACGCATTGCCGTACGCTCATCTGGCGACAGCAGGGTAGTCATCTCGTAGGAAAAGTCATAGATTGGCAAAAAGGCTTTAATTTTGCCACCAATCCGTTGATGCAAATAAACAGCTCGCCGTAATGCTGGTTGATCGTCCTGGTTTGGATCGATGACGACCAGCATATTTTTATACATAGCCATACAGGGTCTCCTTACAACTGTCATCGCAGTTTGTAATTAAAAGAGTAACCCAATAATGTGGATTGAAACAGGGGAGAACCTCCTGCCAGATCAATAAACCGGGAAAATTTAGCGATTTGACAGAAGGATAACAGAAATGCTTGCGGAAAGATTACGCTACGTTACGCGTGTGGCCAGCAAGAACTGCCAGCGCGTCGCTATTCTCAATAGTTATGTATTTGCCTTTCACTGCCAGCATACCGCTTTTCTGGAAACGACCCAACAGGCGGCTGATGGTTTCAACCGTCAGGCCCAGGTAGTTACCGATGTCGCCGCGGGTCATGGTCAGGCGGAACTCACGAGGCGAGAATCCGCGCTGGGCAAAGCGGCGAGACAAGTTGTAGATAAAGGCCGCCAGGCGCTCTCCTGCATTTTTCTTCGACAACAGCAGGATCATATCCTGGTCGCCTTTGATTTCGCCACTCATCAGACGCATCATCTGCTGACGCAGATTCGGCATTTTTCCGGACAGGTCATCAAGGGTTTCGAAAGGAATTTCGCAAACCATTGAGGTTTCCAGCGCCTGGGCAAAGCTCGGGTGATGTCCGCTGCCGATCGCGTCAAAACCGACCAGATCACCTGCCAGATGGAAGCCGGTAATTTGCTCATCGCCTTGTTCGGTAATGGTATAGCTTTTAATCGTTCCGGAGCGGATAGCGTAGAGTGATTTAAGTTCATCACCTGCTTTAAAGAGCGTTTGCCCTTTTTGGATAGGCTTTTTGCGCTCGATGATGTTATCGAGCTGGTCAAGCTCATGCTCGTTAAGTGTGAACGGGATGCAAAGCTGGCTGATGCTGCAATCCTGGCAATGGATAGCACAACCGCCAGACTGAATGCGCCGTATAATTCGCTTTTCCGGGATCATAGGTCTGCTCAAGCCGTAATTGATATTTGTCAATTTTAACATCTTTTTGGTGAGCACGTAAGTCTGAGCTACTCCCAATAGAGAATAATTCAGGTATAACCGGAATGAATGTTTGTATCTCCTTGATTAACCGCATTTAATTTGTGGTCACATTATGCGAAAGTGTGACGAATAAGGCATTAATTGCCTGGAATCTAGAGTAGCAAATAGCCTTCGTGACGCAATAACCACTCTTTTCGCTGCACGCCGCCAGCATATCCAGTCATGGTGCCGTTACGCCCAATGACGCGATGGCAGGGGACCACAATGCTTACCGGGTTGGCGCCATTGGCCGCACCGACGGCTCTTGCAGCACCGGGGCGCCCTAACTGTTCGGCCAGTTGACCATAGTGCATGACCTGCCCACACGGGATAGTGCGTAATGCTTGCCAGACTTCACGTTGGAAAGGCGTGCCAGCCGTTGCCGTTTCCAGCGTGTCAATAATGCTGAGATTCCCGGCAAAATACTCCGACAGTTTATCGCTTAATCCGCCAGGGTTTTTGGCTGTAATGCGCTGATAACCTTCTGTGCGGTAATGAATATCCAGCAATTGTTCCATGCGATCTCGGTGCTGATCCCATTCCACCGCGCGCAGGCGAAATTGCTCATCACAAATAACCCACAGTGGGCCCAGCGGCGTGTCGATGGTGTCTTCCAGTAAGTTCAGCATCCGTTTCTCTCATTACAGCGTTCAGGCGAGGTTACACATTATCACGCCAGCAACAGTTGCAGCTATACCCCTAAAAACGGATATCTGTATGTCGTGAGTAGATCTTTTCAGCGGAGCGAGCCGGGTGAATTATTGGAAATAATCGTAAACCGTTGTCGGTATAATAGTGCGCGGTTATGATAATGCTCGTCGTAATTCGCTGGAGGAAGAAACATGAATCTTGATGATGCTTCGCTGTTTCTGGATGCTATGGGGGATGTCCAACCGCTGAAGGGCTGCGCCAATGTACACTGGCAGCCAACGCGTAATATCCGCACTCCAGCGCGTATCGATACGCTTCAACTGGATAACTTTCTCACGACGGGGTTTCTCGATATTATCCCGTTGAACGAGCCGCTGGAGTTTCGTCGCGAAGGTTTGCAGCACGGCGTGACTGACAAACTGCGAACCGGAAAATATCCGCAGCAGGCGAGCCTTAATCTCATCCGCCAGCCCGTAGAAACATGCCGCCAGATGCTATTCAGTTTTATTCTGCAGGCACAGCAAGATGGATTACGTAACGTGCTGGTGATACACGGTAAGGGGCGTGACGATAACGCTCATGCCAATATTGTTCGCAGCTATGTGGCGCGCTGGCTGACAGAATTTGATGACGTCCAGGCCTACTGCGCCGCTTTGCCGCATCACGGCGGCAGCGGGGCATGCTATGTGGCATTACGTAAAACCGCGCAGGCAAAACAGGAAAACTGGGAGCGTCACGCTAAGCGCAGCCGCTGAGCCACGTATTCATCAGGCGGCCAATACTCTGTTCCTGCCTTCGTGCTTGGCTTTGTACAACGCGTCGTCCACGCGTTTGAATAATTCATCAATACTTTCGTTCGTTTCGTGCCGCGCAACGCCAATGCTGACGGTAAAGCGGGGAAGACCAGGGAGAGTAACCTTGGCTACCGTTGCGCGGATCACTTCTGCAAGATTGAGGGCGACATCCAGCGAGGTTCGCGGCAGCAGCAGCACAAATTCTTCACCACCCCAGCGAAAAATAAGATCGTCTTTTCGTGCACAGGATTCCAGTGTGCGGGCCAGAGCGCAAAGCACTTCATCGCCTTTTAAATGACCGAAGAGATCGTTAATGCTTTTAAAACGATCGATGTCGATCAACAACAGACTGTAGTCCTGCGTCAATGATACCGCATGCGTCTGCTCCGGCTCGGTTACCTGATAAAAATGTCGGCGATTAAGTAATCCCGTTAAGGGGTCACGCAGAGCGGCATGCTCAAGCTCCTGTTCCAGCCGTTTTTGTTCGGTAATATCATGAATAATGCACAACATGAGTTTATTACCGTAAATTTCAATCGGTCCGGCGTAGGTTTGCACATGACGTGAGGTGCCGTCTGCCAGTTTATGGACAAAGTGCAAAGGCTTATGGCCGCCGGGCAGATGGGCGATTTCATGCATCACCGGCAATATATGGCGGCCCAGCATGTTGATCTCCCAGGTATGTTTCTGGCACATCACATCAAGGTTGTAACCATAAAAATTCAGGGCACTGAGGTTTGCATCAACGATCAGGCCATCGCGGGACGGATCAATCAGTAACATTGGCGCGGAGTTGGTCTGGAAAAAACGCGCATAAAAGCCCTGTTTTTTTCGTTGATAAGTTGCTGAACGGCTGGCTTTCAGACCTTGCGCAGTAGGAGTTTCAATGCCTTCGAAAAGGATAACATCCCCCACGCCCGGCAGAGATTTAATGGACAGGCGGCTAGCCAACGCGATTTCCTCACCATCGCGGTAAACCGTGAGGATCTCAACAACGTGATGATGATTGCTCAAGTCACTGAGATACATGGTTAAATCATTTTGAGAATGCGTTGAGAATATGCCCTTGCGCAGTGGGGAAAAACAGAGATCCTGCATTAGCTCACGTGCAACGATATTAGCGAACACCAGTTCTTCGGTTTGTGGCGAAACAATCCACACCGGAAAGGTTAACAAATCCAGTGAATGCAGCTCGGTTGTGCTCATCGATAATCCCGTTATCTTTATCTGCTGTGTTGCCCGTTTAATGGCGAATATTTTAGATATTACAGTCTCACAAAGTTATTGATTGTCGGTGAGACAAGGGTTGTACGACTGGCTTTTGTTTGATGCTGTTTTCTGATTGGATCAGTTCATGAATCTTATGCGCTGGCAGCGGTTTTGCAAACAGGAAACCTTGCAGCATGCTACATCCCATCTGGGTAAGAAGTAATTCCTGCTCCTGGGTTTCTATTCCTTCAGCCACCACGCGCATATTCATGGAGTGAGCTATGTCAATAATGGTAGACACAATTTTTGTATTTTTACTGTTCTCGCTAATATCTTTGACAAATATCCTGTCGATTTTTAATTCCCGTGCCGGAAGTGACTTCAACATCAATATATTTGAATAACCAGTGCCGAAATCATCAATAGAAACGGTGATCCCCAAAGCCGAAAAAGCATTCAGGATTTCAATACTGCGTTTTAAATTTTTAAGTGCAGTGCTCTCCGTGAGCTCCAGCGTGAGACCGGCAGGTGAAAGTTGGTATTGCGCCAGGGCGTTGCAAACAACATCAATAATATCATGCTGTTCAAACTGGGCGGGGGAGAGGTTAACGGCGAGCGTCCATTCTGTATTCCCTTGTAATGTCCACTGATGCAACTGCAAACATGCCTGTTGGATAACCCATTTGCCGACGGGAATAATCAGGCCCGTTTCTTCCAGCGCAGGCAGAAATTCAGCCGGTAGCAGCATGCCGCGCTCCGGATGATGCCAGCGTAATAACGCTTCAAAACCAGTCAGGGAATGATCTCCGGCGGTATATTTAGGCTGATACCATAGCTCAAACTGGTTGCGTTCAAGCGCTTGTGAAAGTTCCTGTAGAAATGTCGGCGGCGTATCAGCGATAGCTTCCATCTGGGGACTATAAATAGCCCAGCCGTTTCTGCCCGCCTGTTTGACATGATACATCGCCATATCGGCCTTCACTTTTAGCTCATGCAGTGTCGAGCCATGTTCGGGATAAATACTGCTCCCCGCACTTAACGAAACCCGAATGGTATGACCGAATAAGGTAAAGGGGTCACCGATCGCATCTGAAATTTGCGCAAGCAAGGCGGAGATAGCCTGCTGGTTGCAGTCTGGAACCAGCAGGATAAATTCATCTCCCCCCAGTCTTGCCAGCGTCATTGAATCATCAAGGCAACTGTAGATACGCTGTGTACTGGCAATCAGCAGTTGATCGCCGATGTGATGCCCCCAGGTATCGTTAACGACTTTAAAACGATCGAGGTCGATAAATACCAACGCGAAATGCTGTTGATGCAATTTGGAATGCCGCAGGCAGGCCTGTAAGCGGGTATCTATTTGCGTTCGATTAGCTAGTCCGGTCAGCGCGTCGAAGTGGACCTGATGTTCAAGCTGGCAGTTCAACTGATGCAGGTTGTCAGCCAGTCGGGAAGTGCGCAGTTGTGAATCCACCATCGAGACGACCAGCATGATACCCAAAATAATCAGCGTGACGGCGCAGACCCAGACAGAGAGTTCCAGCGTACTGAGCCCATCGTGCACAGTGTGTCCAAAATGGGTGAACGTTGCCGCTCCCATACCGGTGTAATGCATAGAAGCAATTGCCAGCGCCATAATAAGGGCAGCAATAAGTCGGTTAATCAGCACGCGACGGGTGTTTTGGCGTAAATGGAAGGCCAGCCATAAACCTACGCCAGACGCAACGACGGCAATAATTACAGAGAGAAAAATCAGCGAGCGATCCCATGAGATGGCCACATGTTCGATAATGGCATACATGCCAACGTAGTGCATCGTGACAACGCCGGCACTCAATATGCTGGTGGCAATGACCAGTCGTTTTGTTGATAACGTATTACCGGAAATAGCGATATTGATGGCGAGGGTTGCAGAAATGAGCGCAATAAAGAACGAAAACGCGGTGAGTGCTAGGTGATAATTGATCGGCATAGTCATTTTCATGGCCAGCATACCGATAAAATGCATCGACCAGATCCCCATACCCAGCGTAGCGCCGCCAGATAGCCGCCAGAAGGTAGATTCACGTTTGCTGGAGATTGCTACCTTACCCGCACTGTCGAGGGCAATAAAGGAGGCAATAAACGCGACAATAAAGGAAATCCCAATCAATACAGGGTCCCACGACACGTGCAACATCTTGCTACCTATCGAAAAAAAGCCGTGATGATAAATCTAGCAGGTTTTGTCCAGTTAACCTGATAAAACCAGGAATGTTCTTGTGTTTTTACAATGAGTATTAGAGCGAAGGGCAAGATATTGAAAATGACAAGCCATTACTTATATAAGCATTCATAAAAACTATGTTTTTGTGTGTTTTATGCTCGTCACGTGCTCGCCATCACAATAATCTGATGGTGGGGAACATTACCGCCATTGGCGGGATAAAGTGCTGAGCTATTATGAATGGCTAGTGTAATTTATTGACTTAAGTAAAAGGTCTGCTGGCTCTCATTGAAAGTTCAGCTTTCGTCACAGAGCAATGGAAATCTGTATTGCAGATGCTATAAAAATAACATCCACGTTATTTCTTGGTGCACAGGGTTAAAATGTTAAATGATATTAGCGTCAGAACCTTTATTATTTTATTTCTGCTCATTACAGCGGTTGCGCTCAATGTTGTTGAAATGATTTTTTCGGCTACCCCAGAAATTATTATTGGCACTAATGCGGTAAGCATTATTTCTATATTATGTTTGTGGTGGTACATGACGAAATATCTGGTCATGCCGATTAATACGGTTAAAAGAAGCATTGAAGAAGTAACATCCGGGAATCTGGCAATCAGTATTCCCGAATTTGGTAATAACTGTGCGGGTAGACTAATTCCTGGCATCAATAGCTTATCAAGTAATATTTCAGCACTCGTTAATGAGATCAGAACATCCTCGCAAACGGCGATGACGCTTTCTGAACAGCTGGCGGAACGCAGCGCCGAGCTTTCAGTGAAAACAGAACAGCAATCCGGAGCATTAATGCAGACGGCTGCCAACATGGATGAAATAGCGGTTAATACGCGAAATAATGCTGATAACACGCAAATAGCCAGCGCCCAGGCAACAATTGCCACGCAATGCGCCCGTCAGGGTGGCGAATTAATGGTGCAGGTTGCGACAAATATGCGTTCAATTACCGAATGCGCACAGCAAATGACAGAAATTATTACGCTGATAGATGGTATTGCATTCCAGACCAATATTCTGGCATTGAATGCTGCTGTGGAAGCTGCAAGGGCCGGTGAACATGGCAAAGGTTTTTCTGTGGTGGCCGGTGAGGTAAGAATGCTTGCACACCGCAGTGCAGATGCAGCTAAGAATATTAAGCAACTGATTGCCCAAACCCATCAAAATGTTCAGCAAGGCGCTGCTATTGTGCGTGAAGCTGAGAAAAACATGCATGATATTGTCGGGGGGGCCGGGCAATTAAACCAACTGATGGGCGAGATATTAACCACTACGCAGGAGCAGGAGAAAGGAATAATCAGAATTACCCATGCTCTGGCCGAACTGGAGAACGTCACCCAAAGTAATGCCATTATGGTTGATGAGCTTTCTGACTCCTCAGGTATCCTGAAAAATCAGGTGATTGACCTTCAATCGCGAACGCATAAATTTCGCTTAAGTCATGCGCTTGAATCAGAGAGACGCCAGCGGGCCTGAGACGGGCATCTCGTAACCAGCGCCGCATTCGTCGGCGCTTTTCTTATTATCAGATACTTTTTATGAATCATTTCAGCACAATGGGACAATGAGATATTGCTTAACATATTCTGACAGCTAGACTAACGAAAAAAGCTGAATTTTTGTGGAGGCGCTGTGGAAGCCATTAAGGGAACGGATGTTAATGTGCCGGATGCCGTGTTTGCCTGGCTGTTGGATGGCCGTGGTGGGGTGAAGCCACTGGAAGATAACGATGTTATCGACAGTCAACATCCCTGCTGGCTGCATCTTAATTATACCCATCCTGAAAGCGCGCAATGGCTGGCGACAACGCCTTTACTTCCCAATAACGTGCGTGATGCGCTGGCGGGTGAAAGCACGCGCCCACGCGTAAGCCGGGTAGGGGAAGGTACGTTGATTACGCTGCGCTGTATTAACGGCAGCACCGACGAGCGACCTGACCAACTGGTTGCGATGCGCTTATATATGGATGAACGTCTGATTGTCTCAACGCGTCAACGTAAAGTATTGGCGCTGGATGATGTGGTCAGCGATCTCCAGGAAGGCACGGGAGCGGCTGATTGTGGTAGTTGGCTGGTGGATGTTTGCGATGCACTAACCGATCATGCCAGTGAGTTTATCGAACAACTGCACGATAAGATTATCGATCTGGAAGATAACCTGCTTGATCAGCAGATTCCGCCGCGTGGTTTCCTGGCATTGCTGCGTAAGCAGTTAATTGTGATGCGCCGCTATATGGCGCCTCAACGCGATGTCTATTCCCGGCTGGCGAGCGAACGTTTTTCCTGGATGACCGACGACCATCGGCGGCGGATGCAGGATATCGCTGACAGGCTAGGGAGAGGGCTGGATGAAATAGATGCCTGTATTGCCAGGACCGGTATTATGGCGGATGAAATTGCGCAGGTTATGCAGGAGTCTCTGGCTCGCCGAACGTATACAATGTCATTGATGGCAATGGTTTTTCTTCCCAGCACATTTTTAACCGGGCTGTTTGGCGTTAACCTCGGCGGTATCCCTGGCGGTGGCTGGCAGTTTGGCTTCTCACTTTTTTGTATTCTGTTAGTGGTCCTGATTGGTGGTGTTACTTTATGGTTGCATCGTAGTAAATGGTTGTAACAACAACGTTTTTTAGTGACTTTTGCGCATGAAAACGTCCTGGTTTTTGAGCGAAGTCAATAAACCATCTACCTATTCGGGGCAATATCTCTCTCGCAGGTGAATGCAACGTCAAGCGATGGGCGTTGCGCTCCATATTGTCTTACTTCCTTTTTTGAATTACTGCATAGCACAATTGATTCGTACGACGCCGACTTAGATTAGTCGGCTTTTTTTTGCCTGCAGGAAATCAGCGTCTACCCTAAAAGAGCCAACCTGAATAACTGGAGGGGTATATGAACTGTCTGATTGCAACGCCGCACACTGATTCGCTACCGACCGACCCGGTTCCCATTCCCGATCCCATACCTCGTCCGCAGCCAATGCCGGATCCGCCACCGGATGAAGAGCCGATTAAATTGTCGCATCGCGGGCGCAGATCTGCGAGGATACGCGCCTGCTGATTGTGAGTTTTTACCGCGAGATTAAATTGTGACCGCTTTTTCAACCCTGAATGTTTTACCTGCTGCCCAACTCGAGAATCTTAACGAGCTGGGTTATCTTGAAATGACGCCTGTTCAGGCTGCTGCGTTACCGGCAATTCTGGCGGGGAAAGATGTTCGCGTGCAGGCTAAAACCGGCAGTGGCAAAACGGCGGCTTTTGGTCTTGGATTGTTACAGCATGTTGATGTCGCGCTGTTTCAGACGCAGTCCCTGGTGCTGTGCCCAACGCGCGAGCTTGCTGACCAGGTGGCGGGTGAGCTGCGTCGCTTAGCGCGCTTTCTGCCAAACACCAAGATCTTAACGTTGTGCGGTGGGCAGCCCTTTGGCGCACAACGTGACTCCCTGCAGCATGCGCCACATATTATTGTCGCCACGCCGGGGCGTTTACTCGACCATCTGCAAAAAGGCACTGTTTCTCTGGAGGCCCTGAATACGCTGGTGATGGATGAAGCCGATCGCATGCTGGATATGGGCTTTAGCGATGCGATTGATGATGTCATTCGCTTTGCGCCGGCTTCGCGTCAGACCTTACTGTTTTCTGCGACCTGGCCGGAAGCCATTGCCGCCATTAGTGGCCGGGTGCAACAAAATCCATTAACGATCGAAATTGATACCGTTGACGCGCTGCCGGCGATTGAGCAGCAGTTTTTCGAAACTTCCAGCCACGGCAAAATTGCGCTGCTGCAAAAATTGCTCAGTCAGCATCAACCTGCATCATGCGTAGTTTTTTGTAATACCAAAAAAGATTGTCAGGCCGTGTGTGACGCGCTGAATGCGGCGGGGCAAAGCGCTCTCTCACTGCATGGCGATCTTGAGCAGCGCGATCGCGATCAAACGCTGGTCCGTTTTGCCAACGGCAGCGCGCGCGTTCTGGTTGCTACCGATGTGGCCGCGCGTGGTCTGGATATTAAATCACTTGAGCTGGTGGTTAACTTCGAACTGGCGTGGGATCCGGAAGTCCACGTCCATCGTATCGGGCGTACCGCACGTGCCGGCAACAGTGGTCTGGCGATAAGCTTCTGTGCACCGGAAGAAGCGCAGCGGGCCAATATTCTTTCTGAAATGCTGCAACTGAAGCTGAACTGGCTGCCAGCTCCAGCTAACGGCCCAATCCTGCCGCTGGAAGCTGAGATGGCGACGTTATGCATTGATGGCGGTAAAAAGGCTAAAATGCGTCCCGGCGATGTTCTCGGTGCGCTGACCGGTGATATTGGTCTGGAAGGCGCCGATATCGGCAAAATTGCCGTTCATCCGGCGCATGTCTATGTCGCGGTTCGCCAGACTGTAGCGCATAAGGCATGGAAGCAATTGCAAAACGGTAAGATAAAAGGCAAGACTTGCCGGGTTCGGTTATTGAAATAACCACTCGTCGGAGCGCCTGATGGCGCTCCGCTTATCCGGTACTATCGACTTACTTCACTTCCACGACGTTCAGGCGCAGCTCATCCAGTTGAGCATCATCTTCTTCTGGCTGCCAGCCCGCAGGCTGCAACGGAATCTCTTCACGATCGAACGCTAAATCACCGCCGTCCACAACCTCTGAACCGTGCCTGATGCCTTTAAAATCGAACAGATTGATATCGCTCAGATGTGAAGGTACAACGTTCTGCATTGCGCTGAACATGGTTTCAATACGCCCTGGATAGCGTTTGTCCCAGTCGCGCAGCATATCGGCAATGACCTGACGCTGCAGGTTAGGCTGTGAGCCGCACAGATTACATGGAATAATCGGGAAACCTTTCGCTTCGGAGAAACGCTCGATATCTTTCTCACGGCAGTAAGCCAGCGGACGGATAACGATATGTTTACCGTCATCGCTCATCAACTTCGGCGGCATACCTTTCATCTTCCCGCCGTAGAACATGTTTAAAAACAGCGTTTGCAGGATGTCGTCGCGATGGTGACCGAGCGCAATCTTGGTGGCGCCTAACTCAGTTGCCGTGCGGTACAGAATGCCGCGACGCAGGCGAGAACAGAGCGAGCAGGTCGTTTTACCTTCAGGGATTTTATCTTTGACGATCCCGTAGGTGTTTTCTTCGACAATCTTATACTCCACGCCCAGTTGTTCCAGATATTCCGGCAGAATATGCTCCGGGAAGCCAGGTTGTTTCTGATCGAGGTTAACCGCAACTAAGGAAAAACTGATCGGGGCGCTTTGCTGCAAATTACGCAGGATCTCCAGCATGGTATAGCTGTCTTTCCCCCCGGAAAGGCACACCATAATGCGATCGCCGTCTTCGATCATATTGAAGTCGGCAATGGCTTCGCCCACGTTACGGCGCAGACGTTTTTGCAATTTGTTCAGGTTGTATTGTTCTTTCTTACTAATATCTTGATTTTGCGACATTTAATAGAGGCTCAATTCATAGTGTGGCATCAGAAGAGTATGCATCACGCCGGATAGTCCGGCAAAAGAAGTCTGATATAAAAACTGTGGCGTGTATGGTACGGATAAGCGGGAAAAATGTCAGCACATTTAGGACAGGAATCGTGGGGTATAAGAGGTAGAAACAAAAAGCCCGCAGCGATGTGCGGGCCAGACAGCTTAGCGGACTACCAGTACCGAACACTCCGCATGACGCACCACGGCTGCGGCGTTAGACCCCAGCAGGTAGGTAGTGATGTCAGGTCGATGTGAGGCAATAATGACCATATCAGCCGGTAATTTTTTGGCCATCTCCAGAATCTTATCTTTTGGCGCACCTTCTGTGACATGAACGTGCACTCTGTCCGTTGGGATATTGAACTTCTTGATAATCTCTTCCAGTTGAGATTTTGCTTCGGCTTTCAGATCTTCCATGGCCGGTAACTCTGCCGAGTAGGCCAATCCCAGGGAAGCATAGTAGGGTAGTGACGGAATTACGGTCAAAAAATGAACCTGTGCATCGTCAATTTTTGCCTCTGCTTCAACATGGGCAATAACACGTTGAGTTAATTCTGAGTCTGAAATATCGATGGGTACAAGAATCGTTCTGTTCATAAAACCTCCTGTTTAAGTATCCACCCAAAGCTTACCGCGTAATGGCACTTTATGTACAATGACAAAGATCACATTTTGGCATCACTTTATTTTTATTTCAGGAAACTTTCCTTTTATTACTCCATCGTAAAATCGACCTTTAGAAACGACGCTCAGGAAATCACGAAAAATACGAGCAGGGACATGCTGATATTGCAGAGTAGACAACTGGTGAAAGCGAATTTCTAGCGTGCGGGAGGATTCGTCATAGCCGACGGATGCAATACGGGATGATTTTACAGGATGATGATTCATTGCAGGTATCCTCTACTACAGGTCTTAATGCAAGATATCATCTATCAGAGATGTGTTTTAGCGCAACAGATATAATGTTTTGATCTGGATAAAACAGAATTGTTAGAACATAAAGAGAGCCCGCTGTTGCCAGCGGGCTGACGGATTAGAACTGGTAAACCATACCCAGTGCTACTACGTCATCGGTAGAGATGCCGTTGTTAGCGTAGAAGCTATCGTCTTCGTCCAGCAGGTTGATTTTGTAATCAACGTAGGTAGACATGTTTTTGTTGAAGTAGTAAGTCGCACCTACGTCAGCATATTTAACCAGATCTTTGTCGCCATCGACATTGTTCAGATCTTTACCTTTAGACATCAGGAAAGACACTGCCGGACGCAGACCGAAGTCAAACTGGTACTGAGCAGTAACTTCAAAGTTTTGAGTTTTGTTTGCAATGCCACCGCCGTTATCACTATCCGTGCTTCCAAACGGAGTCATGTTGCGGGTTTCAGAATACATGGTTGCCAGATAGATGTTATTTGCATCGTATTTCAGACCCGCAGTCCAAGCGTCAGCTTTGTCACCGCCTGCATACTGACCAAGAGCATTACCTGCACTGACTTGTTCATTCGTACGGTCAGATGATGCGTATGCCACGCCAGCGCTGAAGCCCTTACCAAAGTCATAAGTGGTGGAAATACCAAAGCCGTCGCCGTTTTCATGACGAACATCGCGACCGTTATTGGTGCCTTCCTGACCATTAGAAGCACCTTCATTGTTACCCTGATACTGTAGGGCAAAGTTCAGACCGTTAACCAGACCGAAGAAATCAGTATTACGGTAGGTTGCCACACCGTTAGCACGACCTGTCATAAAGTTATCGGCGTTGGTGTAAGAGTCGCCACCAAATTCCGGCAGCATATCAGTCCAGCCTTCCACGTCGTACAGAACGCCGTAGTTACGGCCGTAGTCGAATGAGCCGTAGTCGCCAAATTTCAGGCCAGCAAATGCCAGACGGGTCCAGGACTGATTCTCTGAAGATTCAGTATTGTTAGCTTGAACGTTGTATTCCCACTGACCGTAACCAGTCAGTTGGTCGTTAATCTGAGTTTCGCCTTTGAAGCCCAGACGAACATAAGACTGATCACCATCTTTGGAAGAATCATCAGAGAAATAATGCAGGCCGTCTACTTTGCCATAGAGATCTAATTTGTTGCCGTCTTTATTATAAACTTCAGCCGCGTGAGCAGCGCCTGCAGCCAGCAGGGCAGGAATTACGAGAGCCAGTACTTTTCTGTTCATTGAAATAATCCTTTAGTTTTTTTATTAACCTGTGACTACCCATGTAGGGAGTAAAAGCATGCTAAAGGAGAAGTTCCGTAAAGGGATAAATATGAATTGTTACGCCTTAAGTAAAACCTTAAATAAATAATTCTACGGAAATGATGATAGTTGTGGTGAATGTATTGGTGACAAATATATAAAATAAAAATTATACAAGTGAAGTGTGTTGGGCTATTCTGCGCGTGTTATATGCCTTTATTGTCACGTTTTATTTTTCGTTGACGTATTGATAGCTATTATTAATTAGCCAGCGAATAAATTGACAAGCCCGAACAACTGTTCGGGCTTTTTTTTTGGGTTCCAGGTTAATACTGAGATAAACGCATTACTCGGTACCGCTCTTTTCCGCTTTTCCTGCCAACTGCGCAAGGAAGTCGTAGCGTTTTTGCAGATCGGCTGCGGCGTCTTTCCAGAGCTGTTCTGCGACTTCTGGCTGTTGGGCGTTCAGGCGACGGAAGCGCTGCTCGTTAAGCAATGTTTCGGCCAGGGCGTCAGACGGTGGGCGAGAGTCCAGCGCCAGCGGCAGCTTACCTTCATCTGCTCGACGTGGATCAAAGCGGTACAGCGGCCAGAACCCGGTTGCCGTGAGCTGACGCATCTGATCATGGCTTAGTGCGAGATCGTAACCATGCTCTTCACATGGGCTATACGCGATAATCAGCGACGGACCTGGATAGGCCTCCGCTTCCTGGATAGCTTTCACCGTCTGGTTCAACTGCGCGCCCAGAGAGATTTGTGCAACATACACGTGCCCGTACATCATCATACTGACGCCAAGATCTTTGCGAGCTTTGCGCTTGCCATGCTCACCAAATTTAGTGACGGCCCCGAGCGGCGTAGCTTTCGACGCTTGTCCGCCTGTATTGGAGTAACACTGGGTATCCAGAACCAGAATATTGACGTTCTCGGTCAGGCTCAGGACGTGATCCAGTCCCCCAAAACCAATATCGTAAGCCCAGCCATCACCGCCAATCAGCCAGATAGATTTCTCGACCAGCGCATCGGCATCGGTTAACAACTGCTGTGCGCCGTCGACATCTTTCAGGTGCTGGCGCAGTGCTGCAACTTGCTCACGGCGCACCTCTGGCGTAGCTTCAGCGTGCAGGGCGTCATTCAGTTCAGCCGGAATGTTATCAGCAAACTGTTCCACTAAACGCATGACGCGTACACGGTGCTGATCCACCGTCAGGCGGAAGCCCAGCCCAAACTCGGCGTTATCCTCAAACAGGGAGTTTGCCCACGCAGGCCCGCGACCATTGGCGTCGGTGGTATAAGGCGTTGAGGGCAGGTTACCGCCATAAATTGATGAACAACCGGTCGCATTGGCAATCAGCATACGGTCGCCGTACAACTGCGTAAGCAATTTGATATACGGCGTTTCACCACAGCCAGAGCAGGCCCCAGAGTACTCAAACAGCGGTGTTATCAACTGCGAGGTACGAATATCAATGCGTTCCAGTTTAGTGCGATCGATTTCCGGCAGATTGAGGAAGTAGTCATAGTTAACTTTTTCTTCTTCCACGTGCTCAAGGCGCGACATCATATTGATGGCCTTGATCTCCGGGTTCTGGCGATCTTTCGCCGGGCATACTTCGACGCACAGATTACACCCGGTGCAATCCTCTGGCGCAACCTGCAGGACATATTTCTGACCGCGCATATCGCGTGATTTCACGTCCAGAGAATGCAGGCTGGCAGGGGCATTTTCCATCGCTTCTGGTGAAACCACTTTGGCGCGGATAGCCGAGTGCGGGCAGGCGGCTACGCAGTGGTTGCACTGGGTACACAGCTCTTCTTTCCAGATGGGGATCTCTTCAGCGATATTGCGTTTTTCCCAACGCGTGGTGCCCATCGGCCAGGTGCCGTCTGGCGGCAGCGCTGAAACGGGGAGGGCATCGCCCAGACCGGCGAGCATCGCCGCGGTGACGGTTTTCACGAAATCAGGTGCGGCATCAGAAACCACCGGTGGGCGATTAGCGCTATGTGGATCAACTGGCTGAAGCGCCACTTCGGCGATGGATTCACGCGCCAGGGCCAGCGCCTGCCAGTTACGTTCAACCAGATCCTGCCCTTTACTGCTATAGCTTTTCGCAATCGCACCCTGCAATTCAGCCAGAGCGCTGTCGCCTGGTAAGATTTGCGTCAGATGGAAGAACGCCATCTGCATAACGGTGTTAATACGTGCAGCCAGACCGCACTCGCGGGCGATTTTGGCCGCATTAATCACGTAGAAACGCGCTTTCTTCTGATTCAGAACAGCCTGAACTTCCTGCGGCAGACGTGTCCAGACTTCATCTACACTGTACGGGGTATTAAGCAGGAATATACCGCCAGGTTTCAGGCGCTCAGCCATCTGATACTTATCGATAAATTGCAACTGGTGACAACCAACAAAATCGGCTTGCGACACCAGATACGCTGAGCGAATAGGT
The DNA here is from genome assembly GCF_013783065.1 of Citrobacter sp. RHBSTW-00986. Classification (NCBI taxonomy): domain Bacteria; kingdom Pseudomonadati; phylum Pseudomonadota; class Gammaproteobacteria; order Enterobacterales; family Enterobacteriaceae; genus Citrobacter; species Citrobacter sp. RHBSTW-00986. Next base: position 2,362,508 of record NZ_CP056200.1, read on the forward strand.
TGTTCACTAACGCGCAGGTGAGAAACCGTCAGACCGCCTGCTTTTTTCGAGTCATAGACGAAATAACCCTGCGCATACCACGGCGTAGAGTTACCGATAATCTTGATGTTGTTTTTGGTGGCCGACACGCTACCGTCACTGCCCAGCCCGTAAAACAGTGCCTCGAGCTTCGCGGTACCGGGCAGGGTGTTTTCCGGTAACGGTAGCGACAAGTTGGTGACATCATCATAGATACCGACCGTAAAGCGAGATTTCGGCTTCGCGCTACTCAGCTCATTAAAGACCGCCATGACGCAGTCCGGGCCAAACTCTTTAGAAGAAAGTCCATAACGCCCGCCAATCACGCGCGGTAGCGTTTCTCGTTCGCCGCAGTTAAAGGCTTCCGCCAGCGCGGTCATTACATCCAGATACAACGGTTCAGCTTGCGCGCCGGGCTCTTTGGTGCGATCCAGGACGGCGATGCTCCGTACCGTTTCCGGCAGGGCGCGCAGTAAATGTCTGGCAGAGAATGGGCGGAACAGACGCACTTTCAGAACGCCAACTTTCTCGCCGCGTGCCAGCAGCTCTTCGACGACTTCTTCACTGGTTCCAATCGCCGAGCCCATCAAAATAATGACGCGTTCTGCCTGCGGATGACCGTAGTATTCAAATGGCTGGTACTGACGGCCCGTCGCAGCAGCGAAATCGTTCATCGCCTGTTCTACGTGATCGTAAACCGCGTTGTACCACGGGTTTGTTGCTTCGCGTGACTGGAAGTAGGTGTCTGGGTTCGCAGACGTACCGCGAATAACCGGATGCTCCGGGTTGAGCGCGCGCGCGCGATGAGCATCGATTTCCGCCTGCGGCATCAGCCCGAGGATTGTGTCATCGGCCAGCGGCACTATTTTATTAATTTCATGCGATGTGCGAAAACCATCAAAGAAATGAATAAACGGGACCCGGCTTTTCAGGGTGGCCATTTGCGAAATTAGCGCAAAGTCTTGTGCTTCCTGAACGCTGCTGGCGCACAGCATTGCGCATCCCGTCTGGCGCACCGCCATCACGTCGGAATGATCGCCAAAGATGGATAATGCGTGAGTGGCAATCGTACGCGCCGCAACGTGCAGCACAAACGGAGTCAACTGACCAGCCAGTTTGTACAGCGTCGGGATCATCAGCAACAGGCCCTGCGATGAAGTAAACGACGTAGAGAGCGCACCGGTCTGCAACGCGCCGTGAACGGTCGCTATCGCACCGCCTTCCGACTGCATTTCTACGACACGAGGGGTATCCCCCCACACGTTTTTAAGCCCGTTCCCGGCCCAGGCATCCGCCTGTTCAGCCATCGTCGAACTGGGCGTAATCGGGTAGATGGCGATAACCTCGCTGGTACGAAATGCGACCGAAGCAACCGCACCATTACCGTCAATTGTGATCATACTGACACCCTTACATTGCGCAAAAAAAGGGACACGCGTAACAGCGGCGAATCCTGTAGTTATCCTTTTAGTTTAGCAAAAGCGCTAAAGACAGATTTTCGCTTTTGTGTCCCCCGAATAAACAGAATGAATGGTTTGATCAAAGGAGCAGCCAAAAAATTGCCAGAAAATGTAAACAGTGCGCATAAATGCGCATATTGCCTCTCGACGGCGGTGTTTCCGCTGCCTATTATTTATGGCTGTGTCGTTTGGTTAATATTCAGAGGGGAGTAAGATGCGCGCAGCGTTTTGGGTAGGGTGTGCCGCGTTATTATTATCGGCTTGTAGTAGTGAACCTGTTCAGCAGGCAACCGCCGCGCATGTCGCACCGGGGATGAAGGCCGCAATGTCCAGTTCTGGAGAAGCTAATTGCGCCATGATTGGTGGTTCGCTCTCCGTTGCCCGTCAGCTTGATGGTTCAGCTATCGGAATGTGTGCGTTACCCAACGGCAAACGCTGTAGTGAGCAGTCGCTTGCCGCCGGAAGCTGTGGCAACTATTAAGCCACCGCGTTTCCTACATTAAATCCGCGAGTTTATACGTCAGCGTTTGTTCTGCTGTCGCCAGTGTTAACTGGTCAGCAGTCAGATCGACCTGTGCGCCTTGCTTAAACATGTCGCTGACGATCCCGTCGAGCGCGTTAAGCTGCGGATCGGCGCACATCATGCGTGTCATCGCCATATCTTTAACCTTCAACTCGCCGTCGGACAGTTTGCCCTGACCGTGGAATTGATTACACATCTTTCCCGATACCGTCATGTTTTCGCCAAAACTCAATTCAGGTTGGTTATTAGCGACGGTGACGGCTTTACCATTCACGCTCTGCAAAACGAAGCGGTGATGCTGCAACTGTTCGCGATTGACGGAAACTTTTCCATTGCTCACACAGCCAGCCATCAGCATGCTGAGCGCAATCAACGTGACAACTTTTTTCATTCAATTTCTCTACGTTTGTGACGGGAATATATTCAATATAATAATGATACTGAAGATTTTAGCATCGGTGATTATCTGAAAATGCCCCCCTGAATCCAGGGGAGCACAGGGATTAGAAGAGGGCGTTTGGACAGGTTTCGCCTTTGGATATCTGTGCCAGATTCTGCAGCGTGGTCTCAGAAATGCTGGTCAATGCTTCGGCCGTCAGGAACGCCTGGTGACCGGTGAACAGCACGTTATGACAGGCCGACAGGCGGCGGAACACATCATCCTGAATCACGTCATTGGATTTATCTTCAAAGAACAGGTCGCGTTCGTTTTCATACACGTCCATACCCAGAGAACCAATTTTCTGGTTTTTCAGCGCATCGATAGCGGCTTGTGAATCGATCAATGCCCCGCGGCTGGTGTTAATAACCATCACGCCATTTTTCATTTGCTCAAAGGCTTCGTGATTGAGCAGGTGATAATTCTCCGGCGTTAACGGACAGTGCAGGGAGATGACATCGGACTCCGCGAACAGCGTTTTAAGATCGACATATTCAACGCCTAACTCCAGTGCGGCAGCGCTTGGGTAGGGATCAAACGCCAGCAGGCGCATCCCAAAACCTTTCAGGATCCGCAGTGCCGCAATCCCAATCTTACCGGTACCGATCACCCCAGCCGTTTTGCCATACATGGTAAAGCCGGTCAGCCCCTCAAGAGAGAAGTTGGCATCACGAGTACGCTGATAGGCGCGGTGAATACGGCGATTCAACGTCATCATCATGCCAATCGCATGTTCAGCGACGGCTTCCGGTGAATAGGCTGGCACACGGACGACCTGCAGGCCGAGTTCTTTTGCCGCGTCGAGATCGACGTTATTGAAGCCGGCGCAACGCAGCGCAATATATTTCACGCCATGCTTTTTCAGCTCTTCCAGAACCGGGCGGCTGCCATCGTCGTTGACGAAGATACAGACAGCTTCACAGCCATGGGCTGTTTTGGCTGTTTTCTCCGTCAGCAGAAAGTCAAAGAATTCAAGTTCAAAACCAAAAGCCTCGTTAACCTGCTGCAGATACTTCTTGTCGTACTGTTTTGTACTATAGATGGCGAGTTTCATAAGACTTTCTCCAGTGATTTTGACGTCACATTAATCCAATTCAAATTATTTTACAAAATCTAAAAAGTTATTGATAGTCATAGGCGTAATGAATAATTTCAGCGCATCTGTTGTTAGTGTGGGCAGGTTACTCAATTTCAACAACTGGATATTTTTCCGTCCAACTCAATACCCGTAATCGATGCAGGTAAAAAGCCAGCCGAATCACATCCAGACAGCTACGCTTATACAGGTAGCAAATATCGGGAGGGGTCATGTTAACTCACTCTGAAGCAAAGCGATGGGCCACCTTAATGCTTAAGGCGGCATTATGTGATGGTATGAAACCTGAGGAGATTTCCCGGCAGGTACATCTGGTCTGCGATCATCATGGTAGAGAGTGCCTCGAAGAGCTCATTGAGGAAATTCTGATAGAAGCTGGTCGTTTAGGACCTAAACATAGCGATGGAGAACTGAGGCCTCATTGAGTCTGAGTTCTTTATATTCCCGACGGCACGTGTAACAGCGTGCCATATAAAATAATGCACTATATTATTGAATTAATTATTATTTTATTGATTCCCGTTGATTAATAAATAGTGCATATACTTCATGGGAATTTATTCTTAATGTGGGCATATCCTGTTAAACATGCCACAATACTGGCCTAAACCGGCTTAAATTTTCGCTAAATCAGGATATTAACTACCCATGAAGGGTAAATATAAAGCCGCTCTGGCACTTCTCTTATTATTGATTCTCGTGCCGCTGACGTTGGTGATGACGCTTGGCCTGTGGGTTCCTACGCTGGTGGGCGTCTGGTTACCTGTTGGCACGCGCATCGCGCTGGATGAGAGCCCTCGGCTGACACGGCATGGGCTGCATATTCCGGAACTCCGTTATCTGGTCGATGATTGCCCGCTAGCGCGCATTACTCAGGCCGATCTTTCTCATCCCAGCCGCTGGTTGCTCAATGTCGGGACAATTGAGCTGGATTCCGCTTGCCTGGCTAAATTACCGCAGACAGAAGCGTCTCCGGCAGCGCCCAAAACGCTGGCTGAATGGCAATCGATGCTGCCCAATACCTGGATTAACATCGACAAAGTTATTCTCTCCCCCTGGCAGGAGTGGCAGGGAAAACTGTCTCTCTCGCTAACGCCATCGACCCAGCAACTGCGCTACCAGGGTGAAAAAGTGAAATTCCAGGGGCGTCTGCACGGGCAAAATCTCACGGTAAATGAGCTGGATATAGCCGCGTTTGAAGGGCAACCGCCGGTAAAACTGGTCGGTGAATTTACCATGCCGCTGGTTCCTGATGGACTACCGGTGAGCGGTCATGCGGTTGCTACTCTGAGCTTGCCGCAGGAGCCCTCACTGGTGGACGCCGAACTGGAGTGGCAAGAAAACAGCGGACAACTGATCGTCATGGCGCGGGACAATGCCGATCCGTTGCTCGATCTTCCGTGGGAAATAACCCGCCAGCAATTAACCATCAGCGACGGTCGCTGGAACTGGCCTTATCAGGGATTCCCGCTCAGCGGGCGGTTGGGCATGAAAGTTGAAAACTGGCAGGCCGGGCTGGAAAATGCGGTGGTGAGCGGGCGTCTGAACATACTGACCCAAGGCGATGCAGGTAAAGGAAACGCCGTATTAACGCTGGGGCCGGGTAAGCTGGGTGTGGATAGTAGCGACATGCCGTTACAGTTGATAGGCGAGGCGAAACAGGGTGACCTGATCTTCTACGCCAAATTACCCGCCAGACTCACCGGAAGCCTGAACGACCCGCAGCTGGCTTTCGAGCCTGGAGCGCTGCTGCGTTCGCGTGGACGGGTGATTGACTCGCTGGATATTGACGAAATTCGCTGGCCGCTGGCGGGCGTAAAAGTAACGCAGCGCGGCGTAGATGGCCGTCTGCAGGCTATATTGCGCGCGCATGAAAACCAGATGGGCGGTTTTGAATTGCATCTGGATGGTCTGGCAAATGATTTTCTCCCTGACGCGGGTCGCTGGCAGTGGCGGTACTGGGGCAAAGGCAGCTTTACGCCAATGCATGCGCGTTGGGACGTGGCGGGTAAGGGCGAATGGCATGACAACACCCTGAAGCTTTTTGATCTCTCCACCGGATTTGACCACCTGCAATACGGCACCATGAAGGTAGAAACCCCACGCCTGGTGATGGACGAGCCGATCATCTGGGTACGGGATGCCAACAAACCGACTTTTAGCGGCGCGCTGTCGCTGGACGCAGGGAACACCACTTTTACCGGGGGGAGCGTGTTACCGCCGTCAACCCTGAAGTTCAGCGTGGAAGGCACCGACCCGACGATTTTCCAGTTTAAAGGCCAGCTTCACGCGGGCGCGATAGGTCCAGTACAGGTAAATGGACGTTGGGACGGGATCCGCCTGCGCGGACAGGCCTGGTGGCCAAAACAATCGCTCACCGTATTCCAACCGCTCATCCCACCAGACTGGAAAATGAAGCTACGTGAAGGTGAACTGTATGCGCAGGTTGCGTTTTCGGCTGCCCCGGAACAGGGCTTTGAAGCGGGCGGCCATGGGGTATTAAAAGGCGGTAGCGCCTGGATGCCGATAACCAAATTAATGGCGTCGATTTTGTGTTGCCTTTCCGGTTTAGTGAAGGCGCATGGCAACTGGGTACGCGTGGACCTATTTCACTGCGTATTGCGGAAGTGGTGAATCAGGTGACGGTGAAAAATATCGCCGCCGATCTACAGGGGGCGTATCCCTGGAGTGAAGACAATCCGTTACTGTTAAGCGATGTCAGCGCCGAACTGCTGGGGGGCAAAGTCATCATGCAACAACTGCGGATGCCGCAGCACGATCCGGCATTATTACGGGTGCAGAATATCTCTTCCAGCGAGCTTATCAGCGCGGTTAATCCCAAGCAATTCGCCATGTCTGGCCCGGTCAGCGGTGCGTTGCCGTTATGGCTGGATAACGAAAAGTGGATCATTAAAGACGGCTGGCTGACCAACCCGGGGCCTATGACGCTGCGTATTGATAAAGACACGGCGGATGCCGTCGTCAAAGATAATATGGCAGCTGGTGCGGCCATTAACTGGCTGCGTTATATGGAAATAAGCCATTCCTGGACGAAAATAAATTTGGATAATCTCGGTGTCTTAACCATGCAGGCAACCGTAACTGGCAATAGCCGGGTGGATGGCAAAGTGGGGACGGTTAATTTGAATTACACCCATGAGGAAAACGTCTTTACGCTATGGCGTAGTTTGCGTTTTGGCGACAATTTACAGGCATGGCTTGAACAAAATGCAGCGCTGCCGGAATCCCATTGCCCGGAAGGCAAGGAATGTGAGGAACAACAATGAAAACGATAGCTGCCATGCTGGGTCTGCTGGCTTCATCTCTGCTGATCGGGTGCACACCCAGAATCGAAGTGGCTGCGCCTAAAGAGCCGATCACTATTAATATGAACGTCAAAATCGAGCATGAGATCCATATCAAAGTCGATAAAGACGTTGAGAGCTTATTAAAATCGCGCAGCGATTTGTTCTGAGGTCACGATGAAAAAACAGCTTGCAGTGATCCTGGTGGCATTGAGTTTATTCAGTGGCAATGGGTGGGCATTGACCTTGAATGAAGCCAGAACCCAGGGGCGGGTGGGCGAAACGCTTAATGGTTATCTGGTGGCATTGCAAACTGACGCCGAAACGCAGGCGCTGGTGAGTGAGATTAATAAAGCACGCAGCGCCAGCTATCAGCAACTGGCTGAGAGCAATAACATTCCTCCAGATGAAGTGGCGAAAATGGCCGGACAAAAGCTGGTCGCTCGGGCTAAACCAGGAGAGTACGTCCAGGGCATCAATGGTAAGTGGTTGAGAAAATAATAAATCTTCTCTGCACACAACCGGAGAGGCACGACGCTGACTTATTCATCGACATCGCAATAGTTGCCACACGGCATCAAACTGAGGCTGATATAGTTCAACACCGGTCGCGTTGCGGAGTGAAATCATGTGGCTTTTCAAGTGGTATGTCTGGAATCGTTGGATATTCAAGCTGTTAAGCCGGGATGTTGCCGAGCCAGAACAATTTTTGCTGCATTGCTGGGAAGAGAATCTGGCGAAGTGCAGAGATTATGCAACCATCTGGCGGGATATTAACCGCATTCACGGCAAACAGGTGCAGGTAAAGAAGTAAATGCTGGAGAAACCCTCTCACCGGATGGTGAGAGGGTGAATTATCAGGCAGCGACGACGCTGTCGATAGCGGCTTTCGCATCGGACTGCGCTTTGGACGCCACTTCCGGGCCGTACGCAATGCCTTCAGCAAAGACGACGTTCACGTCGGTGATGCCGATAAAGCCCAGGAATACGTTCAGATACGGCGTGATCAGGTCGGTCGGCGTATCTTTATGGATACCACCACGGCTGGTCAACACGACTGCGCGTTTACCCGTCACCAGACCTTCCGGACCTTTCTCGGTATAACGGAAAGTCACACCTGCACGGGCAATCAGATCGAAATAGTTTTTCAGCTGGGTTGGGATGTTGAAGTTATACATCGGCGCGGCGATAACAATCACATCATGCGCTTTCAGCTCAGCAATCAGCTCATCGGACAACGCCAGCGCTTCCTGCTGACGCGGTGTCAGCGGTGCATCGCTCGGGCGCAGCGCACCCACCAGTTCGCCATCCAGTACCGGAACAGGATTTGCAGCCAGGTCACGGACGGTGATTTCATCAGCGGAGTGCTTTTCACGCCACTGTTCAACAAAATAATCAGACAACTGACCAGACTGAGAGTACCCTGCCAGAATACTGGATTTAAGAACTAATACCTTGCTCATGGGTGTTTCCTTTTATGTGTTTGAAGGGGGAGTGCCCCGTTGCTTGTTGACACTTTATTCACAATCCTGTCGCAGTGATAGCGCAATATATCGAATCCTATGTTCGAAATTATTGAACAACACATGAAAAGCGCTGATGTGGTACTCTATACCTATCATCTAAAAGAGATTTAACCCGGCAGAGCACTGCCTTTTAACGCTATGACAGAACAACAAAAATTAACCTTCAACATGTTGCAGCAACAGCTGGATTCACTGATGCTGCGTGACAGACAGCGTTTTGCCCGCCGCCTGCAGGGCGTGAAGAAGGTTAAAAATCCTGATGCACAACAGGCCATTTACCAGGAGATGGCAAAAGAGATTGATCACGCTGCAGGTAAAGTTGTGCTGCGTGAAGCCGCGCGTCCGGTCATCAGATACCCGGAAAACCTGCCCGTCAGTCAGAAAAAACAGGATATTCTGGAAGCGATCCGCGATAACCAGGTGGTGATTGTCGCCGGGGAAACGGGGTCAGGGAAAACCACTCAGTTACCCAAAATCTGTATGGAGCTCGGGCGCGGGGTAAAAGGGCTGATCGGCCATACCCAGCCGCGTCGTCTGGCGGCGCGTACCGTGGCGAACCGTATTGCAGAAGAGCTACAAACCGAGCCGGGCGGTTGTATCGGTTATAAAGTCCGTTTTAGCGATCATGTCAGCGACAACACCATGGTTAAGCTGATGACGGACGGTATCCTGCTGGCGGAAATCCAGCAGGATCGGCTGCTGATGCAGTACGACACCATCATCATCGATGAAGCGCATGAGCGCAGCCTGAATATCGATTTTCTGCTCGGCTATCTGAAAGAGCTTCTGCCGCGCCGTCCGGATCTAAAAATTATCATCACTTCGGCGACCATCGATCCGGAGCGTTTTTCAAAGCATTTCAATAATGCACCAATTATCGAAGTCTCTGGTCGAACCTATCCGGTGGAAGTTCGCTATCGTCCAATTGTTGAAGACGCAGATGACACCGAGCGTGACCAATTGCAGGCAATTTTTGATGCCGTAGATGAGTTAGGCCGTGAAAGTCAGGGCGACATTTTGATCTTCATGAGCGGCGAGCGCGAAATCCGCGATACCGCCGATGCGCTGAATAAGCTGGATTTGCGCCATACCGAAGTGCTACCGCTTTATGCGCGTCTTTCCAACAGCGAGCAGAACCGTGTGTTCCAGTCGCACAGCGGTCGCCGTATCGTGCTGGCGACCAACGTGGCGGAAACCTCGCTGACCGTTCCGGGGATCAAGTATGTGATTGATCCGGGTACTGCGCGTATCAGCCGTTACAGTTACCGCACCAAAGTTCAGCGCTTGCCGATTGAACCGGTGTCGCAGGCCTCTGCCAACCAGCGTAAAGGCCGTTGCGGTCGTGTTTCGGAGGGGATCTGTATTCGTCTGTATTCTGAAGACGATTTCCTGTCGCGCCCGGAGTTTACCGACCCGGAGATCCTGCGTACCAACCTGGCGTCCGTTATTTTGCAGATGACCGCCTTGGGGCTGGGCGATATCGCGGCGTTTCCGTTTGTTGAAGCGCCGGATAAACGTAACATTCAGGACGGTGTACGCCTGCTCGAAGAACTGGGGGCGATAACCACCGACGAACAGGCAACCGCTTACAAACTGACGCCATTGGGCCGTCAGCTCTCGCAACTGCCGGTGGATCCACGCCTGGCGCGCATGGTGCTGGAAGCGCAAAAACATGGCTGCGTACGTGAGGCGATGATTATCACCTCGGCGCTGTCTATTCAGGATCCGCGCGAGCGCCCGATGGACAAGCAGCAGGCCTCCGACGAGAAGCATCGCCGTTTCCACGACAAAGAGTCTGATTTCCTCGCATTTGTGAATCTGTGGAACTATCTCGGCGAGCAGCAGAAAGCGCTGTCGTCAAACCAGTTCCGTCGTCAGTGCAAACTTGATTTTCTGAACTACCTGCGCGTGCGTGAATGGCAGGATATCTACACGCAACTGCGCCAGGTGGTGAAAGAGTTAGGGATTCCTGTTAACAGCGAACCCGCTGAATACAGAGAGATCCACGTCGCGTTGCTGACCGGTTTACTGTCACATATCGGGATGAAAGATGCCGATAAACAGGAATTTACCGGGGCGCGTAACGCTCGCTTCTCGATCTTCCCAGGCTCTGGTCTATTTAAAAAACCGCCGAAGTGGACGATGGTAGCGGAGCTGGTGGAAACCAGCCGCCTGTGGGGACGTATTGCTGCACGCATCGATCCTGAGTGGGTCGAACCGGTTGCCCAGCATCTGATCAAACGTTCATACAGTGAACCGCACTGGGAACGTGCGCAGGGCGCAGTGATGGCAACAGAAAAGGTTACCGTCTACGGTTTACCGATTGTTGCAGCCCGTAAGGTGAACTACAGCCAGATCGATCCCGCGTTGTCGCGTGAACTGTTCATCCGCCATGCTCTGGTGGAAGGCGACTGGCAAACGCGCCATGCGTTTTTCCGTGACAATTTGAAGTTACGCGCTGAGGTGGAAGAGTTAGAGCACAAATCACGCCGTCGCGACATTCTGGTTGATGATGAGACGCTATTTGAGTTTTACGACCAACGCATCAGCCATGATGTAGTCTCCGCGCGTCACTTTGACAGCTGGTGGAAAAAGATCAGCCGTGAAACGCCGGATCTGCTCAACTTTGAAAAGAGCATGCTCATCAAAGAGGGTGCGGAAAAAATCAGTAAGCTGGATTACCCGAACTTCTGGCATCAGGGCAATCTCAAACTACGGTTAAGTTACCAGTTCGAACCCGGAGCCGATGCGGACGGTGTGACCGTACATATTCCGCTCCCGCTGCTCAATCAGATCGAAGAGAGCGGTTTTGAATGGCAAATTCCGGGGCTGCGCCGTGAACTGGTTATCGCCCTGATTAAGTCTCTGCCGAAACCGGTACGACGCAACTTTGTGCCCGCGCCGAACTATGCGGAAGCGTTTTTAGGCCGCGTCACGCCGCTGGAACTGCCGCTGCTCGACTCGCTGGAGCGTGAACTGCGCCGCATGACCGGCGTGACCGTTGACCGTGAAGACTGGCATTGGGATCAGGTGCCCGATCACCTAAAAATCACCTTCCGGGTAGTGGATGATAAGAACAAAAAGCTGCAGGAAGGACGTTCGCTGCAGGATCTGAAAGACGCATTGAAGGGTAAAGTTCAGGAAACATTGTCTGCGGTGGCGGATGACGGTATCGAACAGAGCGGGTTGCACATCTGGAGCTTCGGTCAGCTTCCGGAGAGTTACGAGCAAAAACGCGGCAACTATAAGGTAAAAGCCTGGCCAGCGCTGGTGGATGAGCGTGACAGCGTTGCCATCAAACTGTTTGATAACCCGCTGGAGCAACAGCAGGCGATGTGGTGCGGTTTACGCCGCCTGTTGTTACTGAATATTCCTTCACCAATCAAATATTTGCATGAAAAACTGCCCAACAAAGCCAAGCTGGGGCTGTATTTTAACCCGTACGGTAAAGTGCTGGATTTGATTGACGACTGTATATCCTGTGGTGTGGATCAACTGATCGACGCCAACGGTGGTCCGGTGTGGACCGAAGAAGGCTTTGCGGCGCTGCATGAAAAAGTGCGGGCTGAACTGAACGATACGGTGGTGGATATTGCTAAGCAGGTCGAACAAATTCTGACCGCGGTGTTTAATATCAACAAACGTCTGAAAGGGCGCGTGGATATGACCATGGCGCTGGGGCTTGCGGATATCAAATCGCAGATGGGCGGGCTGGTGTACCGTGGATTTGTTACCGGCAATGGTTTCAAGCGTCTGGGCGATACGCTGCGTTATTTGCAGGCTATCGAAAAGCGTCTGGAAAAACTGGCTATCGACCCGCATCGTGACCGTGCGCAGATGCTGAAAGTGGATAGCGTGCAGCAGGCCTGGCAGCAGTGGTTCAATAAACTGCCTCCCGCTCGCCGTGAAGATGACGATGTCAAAGAGATCCGCTGGATGATAGAAGAGCTGCGCGTCAGCTATTTTGCCCAGCAGCTTGGTACGCCGTATCCGATTTCCGATAAACGTATTTTGCAGGCGATGGAGCAAATTTCGGGATAAATCGGTACCAGACAGCATACCGGGTAAGGTGACGTCACCGCCCTGTATGCAACCCGATAAAGTATTAAGATCAGGAGTCATGAGTATGAGCCAGTTTCCGACACTTTCCGCAACCACGCTTGCGGCGATCAATACCGTAGGGCGATGGTTGGCGCAGAATGATTTTACGGGGAATATCACCGTTCAGTCAGATTGCGTGATTCTGGCAGGGAACGCGGTTATTCCGACCATCGACGCCGCCTGCCGGATCGCGAAAGAGCAACAGGTTCCCTTGTTGATTAGCGGTGGCATCGGTCACTCCACACGATTTCTGTATGACGCGATTGCAGAGCATCCTCGTTACAATATCATTCGTACCACCGGGCGCGCGGAAGCGGCGATCCTTGCCGATATCGCACATCAGTTCTGGCAAATCCCAGGTGAGAAGATTTGGGTGGAAGACCAGTCAACAAACTGCGGTGAGAATGCCCGTTTTAGCTGTGCATTATTGAATCAGGCGACGGAAAGTATTCATACCGTCATTGTGGTACAGGATCCCACTATGCAACGTCGCACGATGGCAACCTTTCAGCGTGTAACCCGCGATGAGCCGCATGCGCCGCGCTGGTTGAGTTTCCCTGGATTCATCCCTGAGCTGGCCCAACAGCAAGACGGCGTGGATTTTGTGCCAGCAGCAGAAGGTTTGTGGTCAGTGGATCGCTATCTGTCTCTCATAACCGGTGAACTTCCTCGCCTGCGTGATGATGCCACCGGTTATGGGCCTTGTGGCCGCGATTTTATTGCCCATGTTGATATTCCTCAGAACGTTGAGCAAGCCTGGCAGCAGTTGCAAAATGACATCGTGCTGACTGACTTACTGGAGAGCCGCTCTCTGTAATTCCTGTTGCCCGTTTGTCGGCGTTTTGCGGCAAACGGGCAAAAATCACACCTGTTTTTTCCCTTCATCATCACTTTGCCAGACGCTTTTATGAAGCCGCTCACAGAACAGCCACTCCAGCCATAATACGACCTGCATGATTGATATTAATTAACAATAGTTTTACTTGTTAAAAACAAATCAATCACAGGAGAGCCGCATGTCAGTACCCGTACAACATCCTATGTATATCGATGGGCAGTTTGTGACCTGGCACGATGATGCCTGGATTGATGTCGTCAATCCTGCCACGGAAGAGGTGATCTCGCGTATTCCCGATGGACGTGCCGAGGATGCGTGTAAAGCGATCGATGCTGCACAGCGCGCTCAGCCGCAATGGGAAGCGCTGCCCGCCATTGAACGGGCGAACTGGTTACGCAAAATTTCTGCGGGTATCCGTCAGCGAGCCAGTGAAATCAGCGCGCTGATTGTGGCGGAGGGTGGAAAAATACAGCAACTGGCTGAGGTCGAAGTCTCGTTTACCGCCGACTATATCGATTATATGGCGGAGTGGGCGCGTCGCTATGAAGGCGAGATCCTGCAAAGCGATCGTCCGGGCGAGAATATTCTGCTGTTTAAGCGCGCTTTGGGCGTGACTACGGGCATTCTGCCGTGGAACTTTCCGTTTTTCCTGATTGCCCGCAAACTGGCTCCCGCACTGTTGACGGGTAATACCATTGTCATTAAGCCGAGTGAATTTACACCGAATAACGCCATCGCCTTTGCCAAAATTGTTGATGATATTGGCTTGCCGCGCGGCGTATTTAATCTGGTGCTGGGACGTGGTGAAACGGTCGGTCAGGCGCTGGCCGCAAACCCGAAGGTGGCCATGGTGAGCATGACCGGTAGCGTCGGGGCGGGTGAGAAAATTATGGCTGCGGCGGCTAAAAATATCACCAAAGTTTGTCTGGAGTTGGGCGGCAAGGCCCCGGCTATCGTGATGGATGATGCCGATCTTGAACTGGCCGTAAAGGCAATTGTTGACTCGCGGGTGATCAACACCGGACAGGTATGCAACTGTGCCGAGCGCGTGTACGTTCAGAAAGGTATTTATGACCAATTCGTCAATCGTCTGGGCGAGGCGATGAAAGCCGTGCAGTTTGGCAATCCGGCTGAGCGCAATGATATTGCAATGGGGCCGCTGATTAACGCCGCTGCGCTGGAGCGTGTAGAGCAGAAAGTTGCACGAGCGGTGCAGGAAGGCGCCAGAGTGGTGCTGGGCGGTAAGGCCGTTTCCGGCAAAGGGTATTACTATCCACCGACGTTACTGTTAGACGTGCGCCAGGAGATGGCGATTATGCACGAGGAGACGTTTGGTCCGGTGCTACCGGTGGTAGCGTTTGATACGCTGGAACAGGCGCTGATGATGGCCAATGACAGCGATTACGGTCTGACCTCATCGATCTATACGCAGAATCTGAATACGGCGATGAAAGCGATTAAAGGGCTGAAGTTTGGCGAAACCTATATTAATCGTGAAAACTTCGAGGCGATGCAGGGCTTTCATGCTGGCTGGCGCAAGTCCGGGATTGGCGGGGCTGACGGTAAACACGGTCTGAACGAATATCTGCAAACGCAGGTGGTGTATCTGCAGTCCTAAGTTTTCGCCGGGTGAGCCTGTACGCCACCCGGCGCAATTCTCACACTTTGCTGGCGATCCATAAGAATAAGCCGGGTGAGCAAAAGTTAATGAATTTTTAACAAAAGCCCGTTATGGTGACGCATTATTGTTTTTATTCAGGAAGTGTTATGGGGAATAAGTATTCTGGCCTGCAAATTGGCATTCACTGGCTGGTCTTTTTGTTGGTCATTGTGGCCTACAGCGCTATGGAGTTTCGCGGATTTTTCCCGCGCAGCTATCGTCCCTTATTTAACATGGTGCACGTATCCTGTGGCATCACTATTTTAACGCTGATGGTGGCGCGTCTGCTGGTCAGGCTAAAATATCCGGCACCGCCGATTGTGCCAAAACCGAAGCCGATGATGACCGGAATGGCGCATCTGGGGCATCTGGTTATCTATCTGCTGTTTATTGTTCTGCCGATTATTGGACTGGTGATGATGTACAACCGGGGTAACCCGTGGATTGCATTCGGCATCGTTATGCCGCATGCGGCAGAGGCCAATTTTGATGTAGTGGATATGCTGAAGTCCTGGCACGTGACGCTGGCAAATCTGGGCTATTTTGTTATTGCTCTGCATGCCGCTGCGGCCCTGATGCACCACTATTTCTGGAAGGACAATACGCTGCTGCGCATGATGCCGCGAAAACGCTCCTGATGTAATGCCCCGCAAATGCGGGGTATTTTTTTAGCCGATTATTTTTCCAGACATCATAAAAACTTACCGGCAAGATGGTTAAACAACGTCCAATTCATCACACTCGCTACTTGATTGCTGCTCTTATTAAAACTACTGTATATAAATACAGTAAATGAGAGGCAGATTATTATGTTGTTTTTCCAGCCTGCGGAACGCCGCGAAATTAAACACTTTCCGTTATTTAGCGATCTTGTGCCCTGCGGTTTTCCATCTCCTGCACAGGACTACGTTGAGAAACGTATCGACCTCAATGACCTGCTGGTACGGCATCCCAGCGCAACCTATTTTGTTAAATCATCTGGCGACTCTATGAGGGGAGCAGGGATCGGCGAGGGTGATTTACTGATTGTCGACAGCGCCAGAAAACCTGCCCATGGAGACATCGTTATTGCCGCCGTTGAGAGCGAATTCACCGTTAAACGCCTGCAATTACATCCGGTTGTGATGCTGAAGCCAGAGAACAGCGCCTACGCGCCGATCATGATTAGCAGCGAGGACACGCTGGATATATTTGGCGTGGTGACATTTATCATTAAAGCAGCGGGCTGATGATGTTTGCACTGGTGGATGTTAACGCGTTTTATGCCAGCTGTGAGTCGGCATTCCGGCCTGATCTGAAAGGGAAGCCCGTTGTCGTTCTTTCAAATAACGATGGCTGCGTTATTGCCAGTAGCGTAGAGGCAAAGGCGCTTGGCGTTAATATGGGCGCTCCGTACTTCAAACAGAAAGATCTGTTCAGGCGCTATGGCGTGTTCTGTTTTAGTTCGAACTACGAACTGTATGCGGATATGAGCAGCAGGGTGATGTCGATTCTGGAGGAGTTATCGCCACGCGTGGAGATATACAGTATTGATGAAGCCTTTTGTGATATAACGGGCGTGCGAAACTGCAGGGATCTTACGGATTTTGGTCAGGAAATCAGAGCAACCATTTTGCAGAAAACACGTCTCACGGTTGGGGTCGGCATTGCTCAGACCAAAACCCTGGCCAAACTGGCGAACCATGCGGCCAAAAAGTGGCAGGAACAGACGGGCGGAGTCGTGGATCTCTCAAATATTGAACGCCAGCGTAAGCTGATGGCAGCACTCCCGGTTGATGAAGTCTGGGGCATCGGACGCCGTATCGGCAAAAAACTGGACGTTATGGGCATTAAAACGGTTCTCGACCTCGCGGATACCGATATTCGCTTCATTCGTAAACATTTCAGCGTCGTGCTTGAGCGAACCGTCCGGGAATTGCGCGGTGAGCCTTGTCTGGCGCTGGAAGAGTTTGCGCCGGATAAGCAGGAAATTATCTGCTCAAGATCGTTTGGTGAAAAACTCACGGATTACAACGCCATGAGAGAGGCCATTTGCACCTATGCTTCACGTGCTGCGGAAAAGCTGCGCAGAGAACACCAGTACTGCCGGTTTATCTCTACGTTTATCAAAACCAGTCCGTTTGCCCTGAATGAACCTTATTACGGTAACAGCGCATCGATAAAACTGCTGACGCCAACTCAGGATAGCCGGGACATTATTACAGCAGCCACGCGCAGCCTGGACGCCGTTTGGCGAGAGGGGCTACGTTATCAAAAAGCGGGCGTTATGCTGGGGGATTTTTTTAGCTCTGGCGTTGCACAGCTGAATCTTTTTGATAATAACGCCCCGCGGCGTAACAGCGATAAATTGATGGACCTACTGGATACTCTTAATGCTGAAAAGGGGAAAGGAACGCTCTACTTTGCCGGGCAAGGGATACAGCAGCCGTGGGCGATGAAGCGAGACATGCTTTCACCACGTTATACAACGAGATACAGTGATTTGCTGCGGGTAAATTGATAGCCAAACAAGGCTTCCGCCCACCTTATTTATACCGGATCAATTATCCTTTCAATGACAGGACGTTGTAAATTGCCAACGATTACATAACCTTGGATACCTTTCCAGCGCGGCTAAATTAGCGCTCCTTTAATACTTCGATAAGATACAAAGTTGATATTCAAAAAGTTGGATTGTTGTGAACTCAGGAGTAGGATTATTTCTATCTGATAGAACCAGGTATCGAACTGGCTTATACGAGTTGATTGTTTTTCACTTACGAAAAGGTGGTGCTGGTAATGAGTACATTCATCATTCGTTTATTATTTTTTTCTCTCTTATGCGGTTCTTTCTCAATACATGCTGAAGAGCAGAACGGTATGAAACTTGAGCGGGTTGTGATAGTGAGTCGTCATGGAGTAAGAGCACCTACGAAGTTCACTCCAATAATGAAAGATGTCACACCCGATCAATGGCCACAATGGGATGTGCCGTTAGGATGGCTAACGCCTCGTGGGGGAGAACTTGTTTCTGAATTAGGTCAGTATCAACGTTTATGGTTCACGAGCAAAGGTCTGTTGAATAATCAAACGTGCCCATCTCCAGGGCAGGTTGCTGTTATTGCAGACACGGATCAACGCACCCGTAAAACGGGTGAGGCGTTTCTGGCTGGGTTAGCACCAAAATGTCAAATTCAAGTGCATTATCAGAAGGATGAAGAAAAAACTGATCCTCTTTTTAATCCAGTAAAAATGGGGACATGTTCGTTTAACACATTGAAGGTTAAAAACTCTATTCTGGAACGGGCCGGAGGAAATATTGAACTGTATACCCAACGCTATCAATCTTCATTTCGGACCCTGGAAAATGTTTTAAATTTCTCACAATCGGAGACATGTAAGACTACAGAAAAGTCTACGAAATGCACATTACCAGAGGCTTTACCGTCTGAACTTAAGGTAACTCCTGACAATGTATCATTACCTGGTGCCTGGAGTCTTTCTTCCACGCTGACTGAGATATTTCTGTTGCAAGAGGCCCAGGGAATGCCACAGGTAGCCTGGGGGCGTATTACGGGAGAAAAAGAATGGAGAGATTTGTTAAGTCTGCATAACGCTCAGTTTGATCTTTTGCAAAGAACTCCAGAAGTTGCCCGTAGTAGAGCCACACCATTACTCGATATGATAGACACTGCATTATTGACAAATGGTACAACAGAAAACAGGTATGGCATAAAATTACCCGTATCTCTGTTGTTTATTGCTGGTCATGATACCAATCTTGCAAATTTAAGCGGGGCTTTAGATCTTAACTGGTCGCTACCCGGTCAACCCGATAATACCCCTCCTGGTGGGGAGCTTGTATTCGAAAAGTGGAAAAGAACCAGTGATAATACGGATTGGGTTCAGGTTTCATTTGTTTATCAGACGCTGAGAGATATGAGGGATATACAACCGTTGTCGTTAGAAAAACCTGCCGGCAAAGTTGATTTAAAATTAATTGCATGTGAAGAGAAAAATAGTCAGGGAATGTGTTCGTTAAAAAGTTTTTCCAGGCTCATTAAGGAAATTCGCGTGCCAGAGTGTGCAATTACGGAATAAGTAACTAATTATTATATATAGCGTATTAAAAAATAGAAATCCCCGGTTTGTAGTCGGGGGTATTCGTATTGATCATAATTACATGAGTCTTTCAATTGCCTGTTCTTTGCGAGTGACAATCCAGTTACGCTGCTCCAGAAAAAATCCGGACTGTTCAGCGATGCAGAATACATCGACAAAGCGCTCGGTGTTGTAGCTCTAAAACCGCTTTACACGGTGATATGTCCACATATGTCTAAATGTGCTGTTTGTACAACGTATTAAATAATAACAAGTTATTTATTTTACAATTAGTTAAAAATACTGATAGTATACCCCCCTATAGTATTTGGAGGGCGTATGCCGCATTCACCCGAAGATAAAAAACGCATTCTCACCCGTGTACGCCGTATTCGCGGTCAGGTTGATGCGCTTGAGCGCGCGCTGGAGTCCGGCGAGCCGTGTTTGGCTATCCTGCAACAAATTGCCGCCGTGCGCGGCGCATCCAATGGCCTGATGGGCGAAATGGTTGAGATCCACCTGAAAGACGAACTGGTCAGCGGGGAAACAACCCCAGACCAGCGTGCCGTGCGCATGGCTGAAATCGGCCATCTTCTGCGTGCTTATCTAAAATAACACCATCACCTCGCAATAATGGGAAGAGACAAATGAAATCACGTGCAGCAGTTGCATTCGGCCCCGGCCAACCGTTAAAAATTGTCGAAATCGATGTCGCACCGCCAAAGAAAGGTGAAGTGCTGGTTAAAATTACCCACACAGGCGTGTGCCATACTGATGCTTTTACGCTCTCAGGCGACGATCCGGAAGGGGTTTTCCCGGCGGTGCTCGGCCATGAAGGTGGCGGCATTGTGGTTGAAGTGGGTGAAGGCGTTACCAGCCTGAAACCGGGCGATCATGTGATCCCGCTATACACCGCAGAATGTGGCGAGTGTAAGTTCTGTAAATCGGGTAAAACTAACCTGTGTCAGGCCGTACGTGCGACCCAGGGCAAAGGTCTGATGCCGGATGGCACCACCCGTTTCTCGTATAACGGCGAGCCGATTTATCACTATATGGGCACCAGCACCTTCAGCGAATACACCGTTTGCGCGGAGATCTCTCTGGCGAAGGTTAACCCGCAGGCTCCGCTGGACAAAGTGTGTCTGCTGGGGTGTGGCGTGACCACCGGTATCGGAGCGGTCCATAACACCGCAAAAGTGAAAGAAGGCGATACCGTCGCCGTATTTGGTCTGGGCGGCATTGGCCTGGCGGTGATTCAGGGCGCGGCGCAGGCGAAAGCCGGGCGTATTCTGGCCGTTGATACCAATCCGGAAAAATTTACGCTGGCAGGTGAAATGGGCGCGACCGATTTCATCAATCCGAAGGATTACGACAAACCGATTCAGGATGTGATTGTCGAGCTTACCGATGGCGGCGTGGACTTTAGTTTCGAATGTATCGGTAACGTTAACGTGATGCGCGCGGCGCTGGAATGCTGCCATAAAGGATGGGGCGAAAGCATCATTATTGGCGTGGCAGGAGCCGGGCAAGAGATCAAAACACGTCCGTTCCAGTTAGTTACCGGGCGTGTCTGGCGCGGTTCCGCGTTTGGCGGCGTGAAGGGGCGTACTCAGCTTCCTGGTATGGTTGAAGATGCGATGAGCGGGAAAATTCAGTTGGATCCGTTTATTACCCACCGTTTACCGCTGGAGCAGATTAACGACGCGTTCGATTTAATGCATCAGGGTAAATCCATCCGTACCGTTATCCACTTTGGTGATAACTGATTCATTGGCCAGCGGATTTCTCCGCTGGCACTTTCCTGAATTTTTTAGAATTATGTTGTGAAAGTGTGACGAATCCGGCGCTTTTCACGGTAAGTAAACTTCCCGGATTGCCGATGACTATCTAACGGGCGTGTTTTCACGCATAAACCCTACAAGAGAGTCGACGGTCATGGACAACACTACATCGATGCAAGCCCAGCATAAACTGGGCTTTCTGCATCAAATCCGGCTGGTTCCGCTGTTTTCCTCCATTCTCGGTGGCATCCTTCTGCTGTTCGCCTTAAGTTCCGGGCTGGCAAGCTATTTTCTTATGCAGGCCGATCGCGATCAGCGCGACGTAACCGATGAGATTCAGGTCAGGATGGGGTTATCTAACAGCTCTAACCACTTGCGTACCGCGCGTATCAACATGATCCACGCCGGCGCGGCGAGCCGTATTGCCGAAATGGATGACATGAAGGCCAATATCGCCGAGGCAGAAAAACGGATTAAGCAATCGCAGGACGGTTTCAATGCTTATATGTCACGCGCGGTAAAAACGCCTGCCGATGAAGCGTTAGACGCTGAACTGAGCGCCAGCTTCAAAGCCTATACCGACGGCTTACAGCCGATGCTGAAGTACGCTAAAAACGGCATGTTTGAAGCGATCATCAACCATGAAAATGAACAGGCCAGACCGCTGGACTCTGCTTACAACAAGGTGCTGTTAAAGGCGATCGACATTCGTACCACCAGGGCGAATCAGTTAAGCGAACAGGCGCATCAGCGTACACAGCTTGGTATGGCTTTTATGCTGGGCGCATTTGTTCTTGCGCTGGCGCTGACCGTGATGACGTTCATTGTTCTGCGTCGTACCGTCATTCATCCTCTGTTGCGTGCCGCCCAGCGTATTGAGCAAATTTCAGCGGGGGATCTCACCATGCCGGAGGAACCGACCGGGCGCAGCGAAATTGGTCGCCTGAGCCGCCATCTGCAAACAATGCAACGTTCGCTGGGGACAACGGTAGGCACGGTGCGTCAGGGCGCGGAAGAGATTTATCGCGGTACCAGTGAGATTTCGGCGGGGAACACCGATCTGTCTTCACGTACCGAACAACAGGCTGCGGCGATTGAACAAACGGCGGCCAGCATGGAAGAGTTGACTGCGACGGTGAAGCAAAACGCCGATAACGCGCATCATGCGAGCAAGCTGGCAGAAGATGCCTCCGGTAAGGCCAGTCGGGGCGGTCAGATGGTTTCTGGCGTGGTCAAAACCATGGGCAATATCTCAACGAGTTCGAAGAAAATCTCCGAAATCACAGCCGTTATTAACAGCATTGCTTTCCAGACCAATATTCTGGCGCTGAACGCAGCGGTTGAAGCAGCGCGGGCAGGAGAGCAGGGCCGTGGGTTTGCCGTGGTTGCCAGTGAGGTGCGCACGCTGGCAAGCCGCAGCGCTCAGGCGGCAAAAGAGATTGAAGGATTGATCAGCGAATCAGTCCGACTGATTGACCAGGGCTCCGGAGAAGTGGTCGCTGCGGGCAATACGATGACGGATATTGTCGATGCGGTAAAACGCGTCACCGACATTATGCTGGAAATTGCAGCGGCCTCTGATGAGCAGAGCCGGGGTATCGTCCAGGTGAGCCAGGCAATTTCAGAAATGGATAAGGTAACGCAGCAAAATGCCTCGCTGGTTGAAGAAGCCTCTGCCGCTGCGGCATCGCTGGAAGAGCAGGCGGCGCGCTTAACGGAAGCTGTTGGCACATTCCGTTTAACAGGGACAAGTGCTATTAAACGCGCGCCTGTGACGACAAAGCCTGACCATTCACGCCCGCAGGCGGCAACTGCCAGTGGCGATAACTGGGAAACGTTTTAACAATAAAATCAATTAAGGGACCTGATGGTCCCTTAATTTTTGGCATCAAAACGGTACAGTTTTGCGTATTGCGGCGATCAGGATCTGCGCGGCCTGAGAGAGTTGCACATCGACACGGGTAAGAATGCCGATGGGTTCACCCGCACCGTGGGTGGGTATCGGCAACGACACCAGCGTCGCCTGGCGTAAATCTTCTCTAACCGCGCCTGAAGGGACAAACCACACATAGTCGTAATCGACCGTCAGTTGGCGGGAGAGTGATGCTGACAGCGTTTCAATACAGCCCGGCGGCATTTTGCAGCCCTGACTTTGCAACAACGCCTCTGCGTGCTGGCGAGGGGCGGTTCCTTTTGGTGAAACCACCACCGGCCACTCCATCACCCGACTCAGCGTGATGGTTTCCTGCAACAACGGGTGGTTAGGGCGCACGACCAGTTTAAGCGATTCCAGAAATAACAGCTCGTAGTTCAGACCAACCATCAATTCCGGATCGGCCATACGGCCAATGCCGAGATCAATTTCCCCTGACTTTAAACCCGCCAGGATCATCGGATTACTCATGGTGGCAACCTGCAGCGTGGTCTCCATTTGCTGCTTATGGAACGGGCCAATGACCGCCGGCAGAATACCCAGGGCCGCGGTGGGTAAGGCGCCAATCCGTACGACATCCGTCTGTGACTCTTCGCGCTGGTTTAAGGCTTGTCCGGCGGTGTTGAGCGCATCCAGCACTCTGACTGCGTGGGTAAGAAACTGTTCTCCGGGCAGCGTTAATTGTGCGCCAAGGCGACCACGCTCAAAGAGCCGGGTACCGGTCAGTTGCTCCAGTTCATTCAGCGTTTTGGAGAGGGCTGGTTGGCTCAGGTTAAGGGTCTCAGCCGCGCGGCCCAACGTTCCCTGCTGTGCAACGGCGACAAAAGTATGAAGGTGGCGCAAGCGAATGCGCTGATTGAACAGAACATTTTTTTCCATAAGCGATGTTAAAAACAGAGTCGTATCGGTGACAAGTGAAGTTGTTCGATTTTGATAACTTGATAGCAAAATATTATTAACATTTATCCTATTTTACTTACAACTGATTTGTTTTGCTTATGTTTTGTACAGCGCCACCGGGTGGTGGGATCATGGAAGAGAATCCGTCCAGTCGATATACTTTCGTTATTGTTTGCTTTTGAACCATTCTCTTCACAAGGTACTGATTAATGATAGATGTAATAGGGCACCTTAACCCCGATAGTGATGCCATTTGTACCGCCGCCATGACGGCGCGTTGGCTTACTTTACGTGGCCAGCAGGCGACGGCATGGCGTCTGGGCGAACCTAACCGCGAAACGCAATTTATCTTTGAACATGCAGGACTGACGATGCCCGAACGGCTGACGTTTGAACTGACCGATCGTGATGTGTGGCTGGTCGATTTCACCGAGCCTGCCCAGGGGCCGGCATCGCTGGCAGAAAGTAACGTCGTGGGAATTATCGATCATCACCGACTCGGTGGATTAGTCACTCGTCTGCCACCTGAAGTATGGGTGAAGCCAGTCGGCAGTAGCGCGACGCTGTTATGGCAACTGATGACGGAAGAGGAGCGCAGCCAGTTGTCTGCCGCTGAGGCTGTTTTATTGATGGGTGCCGCATTGAGTGACACTGTCACGCTTCGCTCACCAACGACCACCTCTGACGATCGCCTGGCGGTGGAGGCCCTGGCCCAAAAAACCGGTGTGGATCTCGAGGCGTTTAGTCGCGACCTGCTGTCTGCTAAAACAAGCGTGGAAGGCATGAGCGCTCGCGAGCTTCTGCAGAAAGACATTAAAACCTTCACCATTCATGGACATTCTGTTTGTGTGGCGCAGCTTGAACTGTATGCGCTGCAACAGGTGGATGCGGTGCTGGACGATCTCCGTCTGGAAATGGCGCGCTATGCAGAGGAAAAGAATGCCGCGCTGGTTGTACTGATGCTCACCGATATTAATCTGGGCGACACCAGCCTGTGGTTTGCCGGTTCAGCGCTGTCAGACATCCCGCAGCCCTGTAAGGTGGAGGGGATGCTCAGCCGTAAAAAACAGATGTTGCCCTGGCTGGAAAGTCATTTAAAACCACGCCAGTAGGTTCTGTTCACCGTCTGTAGGGGTGGGAAATTTACGCGGGGTCACACTTTGTAAATTCTTCCCACCGGAGTCAGCGGCGTTTTCTACACTCCAGGTAATATTCACTGGAGGCATGACATTATGGCGAACACCATCACGGCAGATGAGATTCGGGAACAATTTTCGCAGGCAATGTCAGCAATGTACCAGCAGGAAGTCCCGCAATATGGCACGTTGCTGGAACTTGTCGCTGATGTGAATCTGGCGGTACTGGAAAATAATCCTACGCTGCATGAAAAACTGGCGAATGCAGATGAGCTGGCCCGGCTAAACGTTGAGCGCCACGGCGCCATTCGGGTGGGCACTGCGCAGGAGCTTTCTACGCTACGCCGGATGTTTGCCATTATGGGCATGTATCCGGTGAGTTATTACGATCTCTCCCAGGCCGGTGTTCCCGTGCATTCCACCGCGTTTCGTCCCATTGACGATGCGTCGCTTTCGCGCAACCCGTTTCGGGTATTCACCTCGTTATTGCGGCTCGAATTAATCGAAAACGCCGCGCTACGGCAAAAAGCCGCGGAGATCCTCGCGAAACGCGATATTTTCACCCGTCGTTGTCACGAACTATTGGATGAGTTTGATGTGCAGGGCAGTTTTACGTCTGAGCAGGCGCAGGAGTTTGTGCAAGAAGCGCTGGAAACTTTCCGCTGGCATCAGCATGCCACGGTCGATGAGGCGACCTATCACGCATTGCACAATGAGCACCGGCTGATTGCTGATGTGGTGTGTTTCCCTGGGTGTCATATCAACCATCTGACGCCGCGTACGCTGGATATCGACCGGGTTCAGTCGATGATGCCGGAGTGC
The DNA here is from genome assembly GCF_013783065.1 of Citrobacter sp. RHBSTW-00986. Taxonomy (NCBI): domain Bacteria; kingdom Pseudomonadati; phylum Pseudomonadota; class Gammaproteobacteria; order Enterobacterales; family Enterobacteriaceae; genus Citrobacter; species Citrobacter sp. RHBSTW-00986. The sequence continues at coordinate 2,388,126 of NZ_CP056200.1, forward strand.
GGCATTGAACCCAAAATACTGATTGAAGGGCCGCCGCGCCGCGAGGTGCCCATTTTATTGCGCCAGACCAGTTTTAAAGCGCTGGAAGAGCCGGTGTTATTTGCCGGTGAAATGCGTGGCACTCACACGGCGCGTTTTGGTGAAATCGAACAGCGCGGCGTGGCCCTGACGCCGAAAGGCAGAGCATTGTACGACGAATTGCTGAATAAAGCGGGAACGGGAAAAGACAACCTGACGCATCAGCTGCATTTGCAGGAGGTGTTCAAAGCATTCCCGGACAGCGAATTTCTGCTGCGCCAGCAGGGGCTTGCCTGGTTCCGCTACCGGCTGACGCCGTCGGGCGAGGCGCATCGACAGGCGATTCGCCCGGATGACGACCCGCAACCGCTCATTGAGCGGGGTTGGCTGGTTGCTCAACCCATTACCTACGAAGATTTTTTACCGGTGAGCGCCGCAGGGATTTTCCAGTCTAATTTGGGGAATGAAACTCAGGCCCGTAGCCACGGTAATTCCAGCCGCGACGCGTTTGAACAGGCGCTGGGTTGTGCGGTTTATGATGAGTTTGCGTTGTATCAGGAGGCGCAAGATCGCAGTAAACGGCGGTGTGGTTTACTTTAATTGAATTTACATGGGATTCGGTCTGTTCCCATCGACATAAAATATTTTCGATTTTGTACAGATAATCGGCGACCAACAATTGGATTATTAATGAATTTTGTCTAGAGTGAGCGGTCAGAAATGTGCACTCTCTTGCCGCTGATTATGGCCGGCGCGGGACCATTTACACGACCAGAAGGACTTACTTTCAGGCATGAATCGCAGACGATTTATTAAAGGTTCAATGGCAATGGCCGCCGTGTGCGGAACCAGTGGTATTGCATCACTCTTTTCCAGCGCCGCCTTTGCGGCAGAGTCTGACATTGCAGACGGAAAAACCGTACGTTTTGATTTTTCCGTTCTGCAATCGATGGCCCATGACTTAGCACAGAAGCCCTGGGGCGGCGCACCGCGCGCGTTACCTGACACGCTGGCCAAACTGACGCCGCAGGCCTACAACAGCATTCAATATGACGCAGAGCAGTCTCTGTGGAACAATGTTGAAAATCGTCAGCTTGATGCGCAGTTCTTCCACGTGGGAATGGGCTTCCGTCGCCGCGTACGCATGTTCTCGGTTGATGGCAGCACGCATATGGCGCGCGAAATCCACTTCCGTCCGGAACTGTTTAAATACAATGATGCGGGTGTGGATACCAAACAGTTGGAAGGGCAGACTGACCTCGGGTTCGCCGGGTTCCGCGTGTTTAAAGCGCCAGAATTAGCCCGTCGCGATATCGTTTCTTTCCTGGGCGCCAGCTATTTCCGCGCCGTGGATGACACCTATCAGTACGGTTTATCGGCCCGCGGTCTGGCGGTAGATACCTACACCGACAGCAAAGAAGAGTTTCCTGATTTCACCTCTTTCTGGTTTGAAACGGTCAAACCGGGCGCAACCTCCTTTACCGTGTATGCGCTTCTCGACAGCCCCAGCGTAACCGGTGCATTTAAGTTCGTGATCCACTGCGAGAAAACGCAGGTGATCATGGATGTACAAAACCACATCTATACGCGCAAAGACATCAAGCAGCTCGGTATTGCTCCGATGACCAGCATGTTTAGCTGCGGCAACAACGAACGTCGGATGTGTGACACCATTCACCCGCAAATTCATGATTCCGACCGTCTGGCGATGTGGCGGGGCAATGGCGAGTGGATCTGCCGCCCGCTGAATAACCCGCAAAAACTGCAGTTCAACGCCTATACCGATAACAACCCGAAAGGGTTTGGCTTGCTGCAGCTCGATCGCGACTTCTCCCATTACCAGGATATCATGGGCTGGTACAACAAGCGTCCGAGCCTGTGGGTCGAACCGCGTAACCAGTGGGGCAAGGGGACTATCGGCCTGATGGAGATCCCGACGACCGGCGAAACGCTGGATAACGTCGTCTGCTTCTGGCAGCCTGAAAGGTCGATCAAAGCGGGCGATGATCTGGAATTCAAATATCGCCTGTACTGGAGTGCTCAGCCGCCGGTGCGTTCACCGCTGGCTCGCGTGATGGCGACCCGAACAGGCATGGGCGGCTTCCCGGAAGGATGGGCGCCGGGCGAGCACTACCCGGAAAAATGGGCGCGACGTTTTGCTGTTGATTTCGTCGGTGGCGATCTAAAAGCCGCCGCGCCGAAGGGTATTGAACCGGTGATTACGCTCTCCAGCGGTGAAGCGAAACAGATTGAGATCCTTTACGTGGAACCTATCGACGGTTATCGCATTCAGTTTGACTGGTATCCGACCTCTGACTCAACCGATCCGGTAGATATGCGTATGTTCCTGCGTTGTCAGGGCGACGCCATCAGTGAAACCTGGCTGTATCAGTACTTCCCGCCAGCGCCGGATAAACGTCAGTACGTTGACGACCGCGAGATGCGTTAATCACTCCCTTTACGGCTCTCCGAATGGGGAGCCGTATCTGTAATCCTCTTCACAACCATTCTGTACACTATTTACTCGATCCCGTTCGCATTTTTCTGTAAGTCAAGTGGGTACTCTGGAGGTGTGTATTTCTTATACACGTTCTTTTCCACTAACAGGGAGAAAGTATGTTTCCAGAATACAGAGACCTTATTTCCCGACTGAAATCCGAGAACCCTCGCTTTCTGTCCTTATTCGAAAAACACAACAGCCTTGATCATGAGATCTCCAGACTGGAAGGTTCGGATGGTCGGGGGTATAGTTTGGACATTGTTCGCCTTAAGAAACAGAAACTCCACCTGAAGGAAGATCTGCTCAAAATATTGCAAAAAGAGAGTGTCAGTGAGAGCTAAGTAAAACGGCGCTCGCTGTGTAAAAGGGCTTCCAAAAGGGAGCCCTTCCTGTTTTTATTTGATTGAGCAGGGTGGCCTGCTTAACCATCATAACGGAATGAAAATGTCAGAAGTGATTACCATCAATGACACGCTGGAACTGCGTGCCGTAGAAGAGCAACACGTCACGCCTCTGCATCAGTTGGTGCTTAAAAATAAAAGCTGGCTCCAGCAGTCGCTGAACTGGCCGCAGTTTGTTGCCTCTGAGGAGGACACCCGCAAGAATGTGCAGGGCAATATGATGTTGCACCAGCGCGGTTACGCCAAAATGTTCCTGATTTTTGCGCAAGAAAATGTGGTCGGGGTTATCTCGTTTAACCAGATAGAACCGTTGAACAAAGCGGCTTATATCGGCTACTGGCTGGATGAGGAGCATCAGGGTAAAGGCATCATGTCCCAGGCGCTACAAGCCTTAATTCATCATTATGCGCAGCGTCAGGAGATTCGCCGCTTCGTGATTAAATGTCGCGTAGAAAATGTTGAGAGCAACCAGGTGGCGCTACGTAATGGCTTCCAACTGGAAGGATGTATGCAACAGGCGGAATTCCTTAATGGTGATTACTATGATGTGAATCTCTACGCCCGCATCATTGATGGCTCTTCAGAATAAACCTGCGATAGGCGTGCGCGTAATGCGCTGTTCACCGTTAATCACTTTCGGTCCGCGTAGGTGAATGGCATCGCCATCAAACGCCTGGATATGCGCCTGACCGGTTATCTCAATGTGATGCTCGATCAGCACTTCGCCCAGCACACAGACGTGGCCTTCAATCAGGATGTGGTCATCTAACTGGAGCGGTCCACCGCGTAATTGCGCATGACCGCCGACCAACACGTGGTGTTTCAGCACGCAGTTACCTTCAACTACCGCGTGCTCCGCCACCTGGGAGCTGTAGCGTAGGGTAGGTATGGCATCTTCTTCGCTCCCGGCGATGACGCGCGCATATCCATAGACTTTGGCGCAATCGCAAATCCAGACATTGTTCTCTTCATTACCTTCCACCTGTGCGAAATCAAAAACTTCCGCCCGATGTTCAATAAAGGCATAGTTGATTTTCGCATCGCCATAGATCTGCGCCTGATGCACCACTCGTGAGTGGCTGACAAAAGCCCGATCATAAATTTGCAAGAACTGGTCGTTTTCACGGGTTAGCCCCCTGGCGGCGATGATTTCAGAGTCACACACCACGCGCGCATCACCAAAGAGAAGGCACTCGCCGCGAACCACAGAACCCTGAATGGTGACGTTGTCACGTATTTGCGCATTATGACTGATTTCAGCCTGGTCAATCCACACGTCATCGCTAATTTGCGCGCCATCTCTGACCACGCTTGCCTGAGTAATGCGGGCGTTTCCTGTAATCGTCGCGCCGGAAAATGCGAGCGCGTTTTCATCGTAAATCCAGCAATCACCGCTTTGTGACAGCACGCTTTCATTGTCGATCCAGCCACCGGGCGTGCCGGCCTGGACATCATTAAAATCAGTGAGCGCAATGATTTGGCGTAGTAATACGCTTTTTTTATTGCCATTATCCTGGTAACTAAAGGATCGAGACTCATCGCTGAGACGATATTTGGTCATAGCTCATTTCCATGTTGCGCACCTTAGTTAAACGTAGCAAAGTTTTCCGCACTGGCTAAATCAGCGGAAATTCCATAAAATGCATTTCAAATATACTTTAAAAAATAAACAAAATGAGTAAGAACAAACAGAGTGAGCGGGTCCTCAATCTTCCGGCCGGTTATTTTGGCATGGTACTGGGCATCATTGGGATGGGGTTTGCGTGGCGTTATGCCAGTCAGGTGTGGCCAGTGAGTCACTTGATTGGCGAAGGTTTAGTGATCCTCGCAATGGTCATTTGGGGGCTGCTGACGCTGGCTTTTCTGAGCCGTTTACTGCGTTTTCCGCATAGCGTATTGGCGGAAATTCGTCACCCGGTGATGAGCAGTTTTGTCAGTCTGTTTCCGGCCACAACGATGCTGGTCGCGATTGGTTTTGTCCCGTGGTATCGACCGCTGGCGATTGGGTTGTTCAGCATTGGCGTGGTGATACAGCTGGCCTACGCCGCCTGGCAAACGGCAGGGTTGTGGCGTGGATCGCATCCAGAGGAAGCCACCACGCCGGGTCTGTATCTGCCGACCGTCGCCAATAACTTTATCAGTGCAATGGCCTGTGGCGCACTGGGTTTCAACGACGCAGGATTGGTGTTTTTAGGCGCCGGGGTTTTTTCCTGGCTCAGCCTGGAGCCGGTGATTCTGCAACGTTTACGTAGCTGCGGCGAGTTGCCTGCGGTGTTACGTACTTCACTTGGCATTCAACTGGCGCCTGCGCTGGTCGCCTGCAGCGCCTGGCTTAGCGTCAACGGCGGCGAGGGCGATACGTTAGCCAAAATGTTGTTCGGCTATGGTCTGCTGCAACTTTTGTTCATGCTACGGCTCATGCCGTGGTATTTGTCACAGCCATTTAATGCGTCTTTCTGGAGCTTCTCGTTTGGCGTGTCGGCTCTGGCAACAACAGGGCTGCATCTGGGCCACGGTAGCGAGTCAGGATTTTTTCATACGCTGGCGATCCCACTGTTTATTTTTACCAATTTTGTCATTGCATTATTACTGGTACGTACGTTTGCATTGCTGATGCAGGGGAAACTGCTCATCCGCACGGAGCGTGCTGCATTACTGAAATCTGAGGATAAATAATGACCCTTTGCGACGAAAACTACTTTACTGAGAAATACGATTTAACTCGTACGCATTCCGATGTTGTTGAAGCGGCAAAAATTGTTAAGCCAGGTAAAACGTTAGACCTGGGCTGCGGTAACGGTCGTAACAGCCTGTACCTTGCGGCAAACGGTTATGACGTGACAGCATGGGATAAAAACCCCATGAGCATCGCTAACCTTGAGCGTATCAAAGCGGCGGAAGGGCTGACCAATCTGCACGCGAACGTCGCGGATCTCAACGCATTACGCTTTGATGGCGAATATGATTTTATTCTTTCTACCGTTGTGCTGATGTTCCTTGAAGCCAAAACTATCCCTGGCCTTATTGAAAATATGCAGCGGTGCACTAAACCGGGCGGATATAACTTAATCGTCGCGGCGATGGATACCGATGATTTTCCGTGTACCGTGGGGTTCCCGTTCGCGTTTAAAACCGGAGAATTGCGCAACTATTACAGCGGATGGGATCTGCTGAAATATAACGAAGACGTGGGTGAACTTCATCGTACGGATGAAAACGGTAATCGAATTAAACTGCGCTTTGCCACAATGCTGGCACGCAAAACTGCCTGAACCTCCCGCCTGGGTTAACTCTTTCTGCGCTCAGCATTTTTTGTGCCGGGTGCAGAGAGAAAATTGTGCGGTGTTTACCATTTTTAGTACATCCAAAATGAAACGGTTTTGCTATCCTTTTTAAGCATCATTGCGAAAACTAAAGGGATCGTTTCATGCGTACTCAAACTTTATTTAAAGTTGCAGTGCTTACTGGCTTGTTGGCATTATCCGGCTGTGCGTCAAAAGTGACCGCGCCGGATAAATATTCTGGGTTTTTAAAAAATTACTCTGATTTGAAGGAAACACAATCAGCATCGGGACAAACCGTACTCCGTTGGGTTGATCCAAGCTACAACGAATCCAAATATGACAACATTGTATATAACCCGGTAACGTATTATCCGGTTCCTAAACCTACCACGCAGGTAGGGCAGCAGGTTCTTGATCAACTGCTGACCTACACCAATACCCAGTTGAAATCCGCCATCAGCAAGCGTAAGCCCCTGGTTACTACCCCTGGGCCACGTAGCCTGATTTTCCGCGGAGCGATTACCGGTGTTGCAACGAGCAAAGAAGGACTGCAGTTCTATGAAGTGATCCCGGTTGCGCTACTCGTTGCGGGAACACAAATGGCAACGGGTCACCGTACCATGGATACCAACCTCTATTTCGAGGGTGAGTTGATTGATGCGGCGACCAATAAACCGGTAGTTAAAGTTGTACGTAAGGGTGAAGGTAAAGATCTGAGCAACGAAAATACGCCGATGACATTCGAAACGTTGAAGAAAGTTGTTGATGACATGGCGACGGATGCCACCATGTTTGACGTGAACAAAAAACCACAATAATAATCAACGCACCATCTCAGGATGGTGCGTTTTTTTATGCCACCCGGCGTCGATAGAATAGTTTACCCATCAGCACTTCTGGTCGGGCAAACATCACCATATTCCCCAGTAAAATCAACACTAATCCGGCAATAGCGTTAACCTGCCAGACGTATCCTTCATACAATGTTGACAGCGTTAGCGCAACCAGCGGGAAAAGCAGGGTGCTGTATGCCGCCCTACTGGGACCAATGCGACCTACCAGTGTGAAATAAGCGCCGAAAGCAATCACTGAGCCAAAAATAGCCAGATATAACAGTGCGCTGAGATAGCTGAATGTCCACTGTGGCGTAAAATTGTCCCCGCGCATCAGCGCAATGGCAGCGATCAACAGCGTGCCGTACAGCATGGCCCAACTGTTGGTCGTTAACACTTCCAGCCCTTTTTTCTGGTGACGCATGCTGATCATATTACCCAATGAGAAACCGAAGGTTCCAAGGGCGCTTAAGCCGATACCCAGCAGCAAGGAATGATTGAATCCGCTGTTGAGCAAATCCTGCCAGAACAGAGTCACAATGCCCGTCAGTCCAAGACCGGCTGCTATATAGAAACGCAGCGGTGGTTTTTGCCCAAAAAAGATGAAGCTATTGACCGCATTGAACAGGACGGCCATTGAGAAAATCACCGACTCCAGGCCGGTATTAATCCAGGCTGCAGCCGTATAAAAACACCAGAAGTTGAAGCAAAAAACGCATCCACCCTGTAACAGACAAAACAGATGATCGCGACCAGACAGTTTGCGTAATTTACCGCTAACCAGCAGGATCACTATCATCAGCGAACTGGCAACGGCGAAGCGCCAAAAGATAGAAACCGGCGCTGAAACCGGGCCCTGCTGCAAATAAATCGCAATCCATGTCGTTCCCCAAATTACCACCACCAGGCAGTACAACAGTGCGTTCATACAACTCTCTCTTTTTTGGATTCAGGTTCACACTGTGTCATGTCTGGCGGCAGGAGGCTTTCATCGGTTTGCGGCGGACTTGCAAAATCTTGCGCTTTTTTAGCGTAAAAGCGAAAAGGAAGCTGTTAACAATATGTGGCTGTTATAGACTGAAAGCCTGCTAACTTATTTTGAATGTGATGGTATGCCTCAGCCCTACGATGCCTTTGAAAACTTACGCAAACATAATGCCGTGCTGCATGAATCGGTTGCGTTACATTCAGGGATCCAACTGGCGGCCTGGTCAAACAAGCGCGATACCATCACCCAGTATTGCGATCACCATACGCTCAGTTTATATATCGCGGATGGCTACGAGAGTTATCACAAAACGGCGGGGGGCTGGAAGAATGGCGGCGGACCGGACCGTTTTTGCCTGATGCCGAAAGAGAGCGAGTCAAGTTGGGATATCCGCGACGCTCTCTCCTTTGTTCATCTCTATTGTACCGACGAACATCTGCGCGAAGTGGGTGAAAAAGTCTGGGATAAAAGCCCCTATAGCTTCACGCTGGACGAGCACACGTTTGGCAGTGACCCGGGGATCACGGCGGTTTACCGTCAGTTTCTGCTTGATAACGACTGGCAGCAACCGGCCAATCACCTCACGCTCAGCGCGGCATCTTCGCTACTGTTAACGCATCTGATCCAGCATTACAGCAACGTTCAATGGCGACTGCCCACCGTCACCGGGGGACTCGCGCCCGTCACCTTGCGTAACGTGCTGGCCTATATTGACGCGCATCTGGCGTACCCAATCACCCTGAACGATCTGGCTAGCGAGGCGGCGCTTAGCGAATTCCATTTTGCCAGAATGTTTCGCCAGTCGATGAATATGGCACCGCATCAGTACGTGATGCAACGTCGTATGGCGCTGGCACAGCATCTGGTCTGTTACACTTCACGCAGTTTGTCAGATATTGCGATGACCTGCGGATTCAGTTCGGCAAGCCATTTTAGTAACCGGTTTAAACAGGTAACCGGTAAAACGCCAACGCAGCTACGTGCGGCGAAATAACGTCAACACGGCGTAGCAGATACCGCCGACGACCAGCCCCCAGAATGCAGATCCAACCCCCAATAACGTCAGGCCGCTGGCCGTGACCAAAAACGTAACGATGGCTGCGTCGCGTTCCGCTTCATTATGCAACGCCTGATACAAACTACCGCTAATTGTCCCGAGCAAGGCCAGACCGGCCAGCATCTGGATCCAGCTTACGGGCAGTGCCGCCATTAGTCCTGTGACTGAACCGCCAAACACCCCTGCCAGAAGATAGAAGACGCCAGCCGCGGCGGCGGCGAGCCAGCGTCGTTTGGCATCAGGATGCGCTTCGGGACTTTGGCAAATTGCGGCGGTTATGGCGGCAATGCAGATGGAGTAGACACCAAACGGCGAAAACAGCAGCGCCAGCAGGCCGGTAAAGATAATGAGCGGTGAAACGGGTAATGAATAGCCCGAGGCATTCATAGTGGCAATACCAGGGGCATTTTGTGAAGCCATGGTAACCAGAAACAGCGGTAGCGCAATGCTGATACTGTGGGCAAATGAAAAGTGTGGGGCAATAAACGCAGGCATGACCGGCGATAAATTCACTCCGCTTGTGACAATGTCACCTTTTATTAGCGCGATAGCGATACCCGCCAGCATCGCGGCGATCGTCGCGTACCGTGGGGCTGTGACTTTAAATACCAGCCATGCCATCAGCATACTACCGCACAAAATAAGCTCACTGTTGAGGCTATTAAAGGCCTGCAGACCAAAGCGCAGCAGGATCCCGGCCAGCATGGCTGATGCCAGTGAGTGAGGGATTATTTTCATCAGACGGGCAAACAATCCGGTTATGCCGCACAGCACAATCAACGCGTTAGCTACGATAAAAACGCCGATAGCATCCTGAATCGATACCCCGTGCAGACCCGTAACCAGCAGCGCGGCGCCAGGTGTTGACCAGGCCGTGAGCACAGGAGCGCGATACCATAACGTCAGCGCCAGCGTACTGACGCCCATTGCAATTCCCAGCGCGGTCATCCAGCCCGCAATTTGATCGGTGGTCGCACCTGCGGCCAGGGCCGCTTGCCAGATAATGGCAGCCGAGCTGGCGTAACCGACCAGGACAGCCACAAAACCCGATAATACGGTGGGTAGTGGGATAGAAAATGCGCGCATAGTCACTCCGTGTGCGTTATAACGGTCAATTAATGTAGCACTGTGCGTTATAGCGTACAAGTGCTAAGCTGTAGCCTTGAGAAAGGAGAGTCAGGAAGGCGAAAAATGGAAAACTTAACTCACTATCTGGCCACAACGCTCCGCACGCTACGTCACCAGCGGGAATGGAGCCTGTCACGTTTGGCGGAGGAAACCGGCGTGTCAAAAGCCATGTTGGGGCAGATTGAGCGCAACGAATCCAGCCCAACGGTGGCGACATTGTGGAAAATTGCCACCGGACTGAACGTGCCGTTCTCGACGTTTATTTCACCGCCAGAGTCAGACGGCGCGCCAACATTCGATCCCCAGCAGCAGGCGATGGTCGTCACGCCACTGTTTCCGTGGGATCCACAGCTGTGCTTCGATCATTTTTCGATACAGCTGGCACCTGGCGCACTCAGTGAATCGACTCCGCATGAAACCGGCGTTATAGAGCACGTGGTGGTGATAAATGGGCTGCTGGATATGTGTATTGAGGGGCAGTGGCGCACCATGAAATCCGGCGAGGGGGTGCGTTTTGCGGGAGACAGGGCGCATAGCTACCGTAACAGTAGCGAACAAACGGTTCACTTTCATTCCCTGATCCATTACCCGCGCGGTTAATCGGGAAAACTATTCCGAAAAGCCGCGCTTGTGACTACAATAGCCGCCATTTTTACCACTTGTGGATGGTAACAACTGTATGCGTCAGCAGCCTCATCACCTTGAATTGTTAAGCCCGGCCCGGGATACCGCCATTGCACGTGAAGCCATTTTGCACGGCGCTGACGCCGTTTACATTGGCGGACCGGGTTTTGGCGCGCGTCATAACGCCAGTAACAGCCTGAAAGATATCGCCGAACTGGTGCCGTTTGCGCATCGTTACGGGGCGAAAATCTTTGTGACGCTGAATACAATCTTGCATGATGATGAGCTGGAGCCCGCACAGCGATTAATTACCGATCTGTATCAGACCGGCGTTGACGCCCTGATTGTGCAGGATATGGGGATTCTGGAGCTGGATATTCCTCCCATTGAGCTACACGCCAGCACCCAATGTGATATTCGCAGCGTCGAGAAGGCGAAGTTTCTTTCTGACGTCGGATTCACCCAAATTGTCCTCGCGCGCGAACTAAGCCTTGAGCAGATAAACGCCATCCATCAGGCTACGGATGCGACTATTGAATTTTTCATTCACGGTGCGCTGTGCGTCGCCTATTCAGGCCAGTGTTATATTTCACATGCGCAAACCGGACGTAGCGCTAACCGCGGTGACTGTTCTCAGGCTTGTCGCCTGCCGTATACCCTGAAAGACGATCAGGGGCGCGTGGTGTCCTATGAAAAACATCTGCTGTCGATGAAAGATAACGATCAGACCGCCAACCTCGGCGCGTTGATTGACGCAGGCGTGCGCTCATTCAAAATTGAAGGGCGCTATAAAGACATGAGCTATGTGAAGAATATTACCGCGCATTATCGTCAGATGCTGGACGCCATTATTGAAGAGCGCGGCGATCTTGCCCGTTCTTCAGCCGGGCGTACCGAACATTTCTTTACTCCATCCACGGAAAAGACCTTCCATCGCGGCAGCACCGATTATTTTGTGAATGCCCGTAAGGGGGATATCGGCGCATTCGACTCACCAAAGTTCATCGGTCTGCCGGTTGGCGAAGTCCTGAAGGTGGCAAAAGATCATCTCGATGTTGAGGTAACAGAACCGCTGGCCAACGGGGATGGTCTGAACGTGTTAATCAAGCGTGAGGTCGTCGGATTTCGCGCCAACACCGTTGAAAAAACGGGGCACAATCGTTATCGGGTGTGGCCGAATGAAATGCCCGCCGACCTGCACAAAGTGCGCGCCAACCATCCGCTGAACCGCAATCTCGATCATAACTGGCAGCAAGCGTTGACCAAAACCTCCAGCGAACGCCGCGTCGCGGTCGATATTGAGCTGGGCGGCTGGCAGGAACAGTTGATCCTGACGCTCACCAGTGAGGAGGGGGTGAGTATCACCCATACGCTGGCCGGCCAGTTTGAGGAAGCGAACAATGCAGAAAAAGCGTTGAGCAACCTGCAGGATGGCCTGGCAAAACTGGGACAAACGCTGTATTACGCCCGTAATATTCAGGTGAATCTGCCGGGAGCATTGTTCGTGCCTAACGGTCAACTGAATCAGCTGCGACGTGAAGCGGTCGACATGCTGGATGCAGCTCGTTTGCAAAACTATCAGCGCGGTCGCCGTAAACCGGTTGCCCAGCCGGCGCCGGTTTACCCGCAAACACATCTGAGCTTTCTGGCTAACGTCTACAACCATAAAGCGCGAGAGTTTTATCACCGTTATGGCGTGCAGTTGATTGATGCCGCCTATGAGGCGCATGAAGAAAAGGGCGATGTGCCGGTGATGATCACCAAACATTGCCTGCGTTTTGCGTTTAACCTGTGTCCGAAACAGGCGAAAGGAAATATCAAAAGCTGGAAAGCCACGCCGATGCAACTGGTTAACGGCGATGAGGTCCTGACGCTGAAATTTGATTGCCGACCGTGCGAAATGCACGTGATCGGCAAGATGAAACATCACATTCTGAAGATGCCGTTGCCGGGCAGCGTGGTGGCTTCCGTCAGCCCTGAAGAACTGCTGAAAACGTTGCCAAAGCGTAAAAGCTAACGGTTAGCTCTGATGTGTATCGGGTTTGCGTGATTTTTGCCAGTAATGGTGTTCGCGAAGATCGGCGGCGGATTCTTCCGCCGTCATTCGTAGCTCATCGCTGTCGGCCGTGTGTCGTAATAAGTGATCGGCATCCTGCACCTGAATATATTCATGTCCCTGATTAGTAGCGAGAAGCTGACCGGAAAAAAGCGCGCTGGCCAGCAATAACACCGTTAACCCTTTCTTAAACATCATGCACCCTCTGGTACGTTAGCTGCGGAATTGACGATAATTTCGCCAGGTGACTATTCAATATTTTAATCGGGTTAATGACAATCTCTGTTTTGTCATTTCGATGTTTTTTACATTTTTGTTTAGATAACGTTGGGATTTGTCACAACCGGGCAGTGCAGCGCTGCCCGGTTGTTATCAGAGAGAGAATCAGGATTTAAATCCGGCGGCCGTCATCAGGAGACGAAAGAACATACCAACGGCGGCCAGGGCCAGCACGCTGCCACCCCAGAGGATCACCAGCCACATCAGGCGTTTCCAGATTGTTTGTTGCATCAATGATACCCCTCACCATGTTGAACTTTGCCGCGGAAAACGTAGTAGCTCCAGAAGGTGTACACCAGGATTATCGGGATAATCAGCAGCGCGCCAACCAACATAAAGCCCTGACTCTGCGCCGGAGCTGCCGCCTGCCACAGCGTAATGGACGGTGGAATGATGTGGGGCCAGATACTGATCCCCAGCCCGCTGAACCCGAGAAAAATCAGCCCCAGCGTCAATACAAAAGGCAGCGTATGGCTGTTTTGCTGACCCAGCGAGCGCCACAGCCAGAGGCTAATCAGCGCAACCAGGAGCGGAACCGGCATCAGGAACCACAGATTGGGCAGGCTAAACCAACGCTCGGCAATGGCGCTGTGCGCCAGCGGCGTCCACAGGCTGATAATGGCAATGACAACCAGCATCGCCAGCAGCAGTTTTCTTGCCACGCAGCGCATTTTATCCTGCAACGGATTTTCGCTTTTCATCACCAGCCATGTTGCCCCCAACAGGGCGCAGGCTACAACCAGGCCCACGCCGCAGAACAGGGTAAAGGGGGTCAGCCAGTCGAACGGACCGCCGCTGTAGCTGCGTCCGGTGACGGAAAATCCATTGAGTACGGCACCGACCACAATACCCTGAGTGAATGTCGCGAGGATTGAACCGCCGAGAAAAGCTTTATCCCAGAATGGTCGATGCGCCGGCGTGGCTTTGAAGCGAAACTCAAACGCGACGCCGCGAAATATCAGGCCGATGAGCATCAGGGTCAACGGGATCGTCAGCGCATCGACAATCACCGCATAGGCCAGGGGAAAAGCGCCGAATAATCCGGCGCCACCCAACACCAGCCAGGTTTCATTACCGTCCCATACCGGGGCGACGCTGTTGACCATCACATCACGGTCATCCGCATCCGAAATCGCAGGGAATAAAATACCGATCCCGAGATCAAAACCGTCCATCACGATATACATCAGCGTGGCGAACACGATAATTACAAACCAGATAACTGATAAATCGATACCCATTAGCGGTGTGCCTCCGGTTGAGAATCGAGAACGACAGCAGAAAGCGGCCGTGCCGGCGTGCCTGTTGGTGGAATGGTCGGCTCATCTTCCTGTGGTCCTTTACGGATCAGGCGGATCATGTAGCTGTAACCCACGCCAAACACCGAGCTATACACCACAAAGAAAGACAGTAGGCTGATGCTCATATGTAAATCACCATGTGCGGAAACCGCATCCGCCGTACGTTGCAAACCGTAAACCACCCACGGCTGACGGCCAACTTCGGTGGTCACCCAGCCAGCAAGGATGGCAATCAGACCGGAGGGCCCCATCCACAATGCAAAACGCAGGAAAGGACGTGAGGTGTATAGCCGCTCCTTATAACGCAGCCACAGGGCAAACGCGCCCAGCAGGATCATCAGCATGCCTAACCCTGCCATAATGCGAAACGACCAGAACACGATGGTGGAATTGGGCCTGTCTTCCTTCGGAAATTCTTTTAACGCCGGGACCTGTTTATCCAGACTATGAGTCAGGATCAGGCTGCCCAGCGCCGGGATTTCCAGCCCATAGCGGGTGCGCTCCTGCTCCATATCCGGCCAGCCGAACAACAGCAGCGGGGTCGGTTTACCAGGCGGATTTTCCCAGTGTCCTTCAATCGCCGCAATTTTTGCAGGCTGGTGCTTCAGCGTATTCAACCCGTGCATATCGCCAATTAAGGCCTGCAGCGGAGCGACGATTAACGTCATCCACAGCGCCATTGAAAACATAGCGCGAATTGCTGGCGTGCTATTACCGCGCAATAAATGCCATGCGGCTGATGCCGCGACAAACAGCGCGCTGCTCAGGAAGGCAGCAACGGACATATGCAGCAAACGATAAGGGAAGGAAGGATTGAAAATCACGGCGAACCAGTCGACGGGAACGACTTGCCCGTTAACAATTTCATAGCCCTGTGGCGTTTGCATCCAGCTGTTGGAGGCGAGGATCCAGAAGGTAGAAATAATAGTACCCAGCGCAACCATACAGGTCGCGAAGAAGTGAAGTCCTGGGCCAACCCGATTCCAGCCAAACAGCATTACCCCAAGGAAGCCCGCTTCGAGGAAGAAGGCGGTTAATACTTCATAGGTCAGCAGCGGCCCGGTGATGCTACCGGCGAACTCGGAAAAACCACTCCAGTTCGTGCCGAACTGATAAGCCATCACCAGCCCGGAAACCACGCCCATACCAAAGTTTACGGCGAATATTTTCGACCAGAAATGGTATAGCGAGCGCCAGGTCGGATTTTTCGTTTTTAACCATAACCCTTCGAGCACCGCCAGATAACTGGCGAGGCCAATGGTAATCGCCGGAAAGATGATGTGAAAGGATACCGTAAACGCGAACTGGATCCTCGCCAGGTGAAACGCGTCAAGACCGAACATGCTTAGCTCCGCAGGCAAAATTGATTTAGCGCAATTCTAAGGCTGCGAAGCAATGGAAGGCAGAAACAGAACAGTTCTTTTTAACCATAACAGTTGTCGTGCTGTTATAGGTTAGCCTGGCTGATATGAAATCTGGAACCTGGATTCCTGTTATCAAATAGCGTCCACGTCTTGAAACACGCGCCTTAGGCAAGGAGCTGTCAGTAACAATGTTGTAAAACTGTTAACTATAACAGTTATAAAAAATGCCCTGATTATGTAAACTGATATATACAGTGCGTGTCACCGACACCGATTATCAGGACGAAAAATGAAAAAATACCAGCGACTGGCTGAGCAAATTCGCGATCAAATCGCGTCTGGCGTATGGCAGCCCGGCGATCGCTTGCCATCCTTGCGCGAGCAGGTGGTCAGCAGCGGCATGAGTTTTATGACCGTCGGACATGCATATCAGTTGCTGGAAAGTCAGGGCCGGATTATCGCCCGGCCGCAGTCGGGTTACTATGTTGCCGCGCGCCCTGAACGTGAGCTGGCAGCGCCGCAGGCGCAGGTGATGCGCGATGAAGCGGTGGATATCAACACCTATATTTTTGATATGCTGCAGGCCAGCCGGGATGCGTCAGTGATGCCATTTGCCTCTGCATTCCCCGATCCGCGTCTGTTTCCCCTCCAGCAGTTGAACCGCTCGCTGGCGCAGGTCAGTAAAACCGCGACCGCCATGAGCGTGATAGAAAACCTGCCGCCGGGAAATGATGAGCTGCGCCATGCCATTGCCCGCCGCTATGCTCAACAGGGGATGACCATTTCACCTGATGAAATTGTCATCACTACCGGTGCGCTGGATGCCCTCAACCTGAGCCTGCAGGCGGTTACCGAACCGGGAGACTGGGTGATTGTCGAAAATCCCTGTTTCTATGGGGCGTTGCAGGCCCTGGAGCGATTACGGCTGAAGGCGCTTTCGATTGCCACCGACGTGATAGAGGGGATCGATCTTACCGCGCTGGAGCAAGCGTTGCAGGAGTATCCGGTAAAAGCCTGCTGGCTGATGACCAACAGCCAAAATCCGCTGGGTTTTACGCTCAGCCCAGAGAAAAAGGCGCACCTGGTCGCATTGCTGGAAAAATATCATGTAATGCTGATAGAAGATGATGTCTACAGCGAGCTGTACTTTGGTCGCGAAAAACCACTGCCTGCCAAAGCCTGGGATCGCGCCGACAGCGTTTTGCATTGTTCGTCTTTCTCGAAGTGCCTGGTGCCCGGATTTCGAGTGGGCTGGGTGGCGGCCGGGAAGCATGCTCGACGTATTCAGCGACTCCAGCTCATGAGCACGTTATCCACCAGTTCCCCCATGCAGCTTGCGCTCGTGGATTATCTGTCAACCCGGCGCTATGACGCGCATCTGCGCCGCTTACGCCGTCAACTGGCGGAACGCAAACAGCAGGCCTGGCAAACGTTGCTGCGCCATCTTCCGGCGGAAGTCAAAATTCACCATAACGACAGCGGCTATTTTCTGTGGCTGGAACTGCCTGAACCGCTTGATGCAGGCGTGCTCAGCACCCAGGCACTGGCGCACCATATCAGCATTGCACCGGGAAAAATGTTTTCGACCTCGGGGAGCTGGACTCGTTTTTTTCGCTTTAATACCGCATGGCACTGGGGAGAGCGTGAGGAACAGGCTGTGAAACAGCTGGGAAAATTAATTCGCGAGATGATGAAATAAAACGTAACGCGCTATTCAATATAAAAGAATAGCGCGTTCTTATTTTCGAAATAGAGAATACCTAACCCCGATGTTATTTATATCGGGTGCTACCATACAAAAAATCAATAGTTCTTACTATTGCCACCGTTGCACCTAACTCCTTGTCTATACTCCAGAAGATTAAAGCTCCCGATTAGCGTCAGTAGCGTAATGAGCGTTAGCTCACAACCTGATTAAATTTCCTTGCGCCAGCAGGAACGCTTACAACACCCCGACTATTTTTAGGAAAGGACATATATTTACGGCAAGGCTGCCGCTCAATATTTTTTAGACAGGAGTAAGACGTTATGAGCAAGCAGTTTGCCCTCAGTAGCCTGTGCGCACTCAGTATGACACTGATGACTGCACAGGCAGCCGAACCCCCGACATCCTTAGATAAACCGGAAGGCCGTCTGGATATTATTGCCTGGCCGGGCTACATCGAACGTGGACAGACCGATAAACAATATGATTGGGTCTCGCAGTTTGAGAAAGAGACCGGCTGCGCGGTCAATGTTAAAACAGCGGCCACTTCTGATGAAATGGTCAGCCTGATGGCAAAAGGCGGCTACGACCTGGTTACCGCTTCCGGTGATGCCTCCTTGCGTCTGATTATGGGAAAACGCGTTCAGCCGATTAATACCGCGCTGATCCCTAACTGGAAAAGCATCGATCCGCGCGTGGTAAAAGGCGAGTGGTTTAACGTTGGCGGAAAAGTTTACGGCACACCGTACCAGTGGGGGCCAAACCTGCTGATGTACAACACCAAAATTTTCCCAACGCCGCCGGATAGCTGGAACGTGGTATTTGTTGAGCAAAAACTTGGGGACGGAAAAAGCAATAAAGGGCGCGTTCAAGCCTACGATGGCCCGATCTATATTGCCGATGCTGCATTATTCGTTAAGGCGACTCAGCCGCAACTGGGCATTACCGATCCCTATCAGCTCACCGAACAACAGTATCAGGCGGTGATCAAAGTCCTGAGCGATCAGCACGCGCTGATCCATCGCTATTGGCACGATACCACCGTGCAAATGAGCGACTTCAAAAACGAAGGTGTGGTGGCGTCCAGCGCCTGGCCTTATCAGGCGAACGCCCTGAAAGGAGAAGGTCAGCCTATTGCCACGGTCTTCCCAAAAGAAGGGGTTACCGGATGGGCTGATACCACCATGCTGCACAGCGAAGCCAAACACCCGGTGTGCGCTTACAAATGGATGAACTGGTCATTAACCCCGAAAGTTCAGGGCGACGTCGCAGCCTGGTTTGGTTCTCTGCCAGTCGTGCCTGAAGGTTGTAAAGCCAGCCCGCTGCTGGGTGAAAAGGGCTGTGAAACCAACGGCTATAGCTACTTTGACAAAATTGCCTTCTGGAAAACGCCGATCGCAGAAGGTGGCAAATTCGTTCCTTACAGTCGCTGGACGCAGGATTACATCGCCATTATGGGCGGTCGTTAATTCCGCTGGGGGTTTTATGACGTACGCAGTGGAGTTTCATAACGTCTCGCGTCTGTACGGGGATGTTCGTGCAGTTGATGGGGTGAGTATTGCGATTAACGACGGTGAGTTTTTCTCTATGCTGGGGCCATCCGGCTCCGGCAAGACCACTTGTCTGCGCCTTATTGCAGGGTTTGAGCAACTGTCAGGCGGCGCAATCACCATTTTTGGTAAGCAGGCCAGCGAATTGCCGCCCTGGGAACGGGACGTCAATACGGTATTTCAGGATTATGCGCTATTCCCGCATATGTCGATTCTCGACAATGTCGCCTACGGGCTGATGGTCAAAGGTATTGATAAAAAACAGCGTCACGCAAAAGCACGTGAAGCGCTGGATAAGGTTGCGCTAGGTTTTGTTTATGAACGCAAACCATCGCAACTTTCCGGTGGTCAGCGGCAACGCGTGGCGATTGCCCGCGCGCTGGTCAATGAACCGCGGGTCCTGCTGTTGGATGAACCGCTCGGGGCATTGGATCTTAAGCTGCGTGAGCAGATGCAGCTGGAACTGAAAAAGTTACAGCAATCCTTGGGTATCACCTTCATTTTTGTCACCCACGATCAGGGTGAAGCCCTGTCGATGTCCGATCGTGTGGCGGTGTTTAATAATGGTCGCATCGAACAGGTGGATTCTCCGCGTGAACTGTACATGCGTCCGCGCACACCGTTTGTGGCAAGTTTCGTCGGGACGTCAAATGTTTTTGATGAAACGATGTCAGCGAACGTTTGCGGGCTACAGGGTATGTTTTCCCTGCGTCCGGAACACATTCGCTTGAATGATACCAGTGGTGAAGTCCAGGCCCGGGGGGTTATCCAGGCGGTGCAGTACCAGGGCGCGGCGACACGTTTTGAGCTGAAACTTGTCGGCGGTGAAAAATTACTGGTTAGCCAGGCGAACCTGACGGGAGAAATGCTGCCAACAACGCTGTCGCCGGGTCAACAGGTGATGGCATCGTGGTCACGCGACGTGATGGTACCGCTGGTTGAGGAGAGGTGAATGGCTATGAATGTCTTACATTCGCCTCCACAGTCGACAAGTCTGAACCGGATCTCAGGGTTCTTCTGGCGTAATCCAGGTCTGGGGCTGTTTTTGCTGCTCCTCGGACCGCTGATGTGGTTTGGGATCGTCTACTTCGGCTCATTACTGACGCTGTTATGGCAAGGTTTTTATACCTTCGATGATTTCACCATGTCGGTCACGCCCGACCTGACGCTGGCGAATTTGCAGGCGCTGTTTAATCCCGCCAACTACGACATCATTTTGCGTACCCTGACGATGGCGGTGGCGGTCACCATTGCCAGCGCGATTCTGGCGTTTCCGATGGCGTGGTATATGGCGCGATATACCAGTGGCAAAATGAAAGCCTTTTTTTACATTGCTGTGATGTTGCCGATGTGGGCCAGCTACATTGTTAAAGCCTACGCATGGACGTTACTGTTGGCTAAAGACGGGGTGGCGCAGTGGTTTTTAACTCATCTGGGACTGGAGCCGCTGCTGCTTTCGTTCCTGACGCTGCCTGCGGTAGGCGGCAATACGTTGTCGACTTCAGGGTTAGGGCGTTTTCTGGTGTTCGTCTACATCTGGCTGCCGTTTATGATCCTGCCGGTACAAGCCGCGCTGGAGAGACTTCCGCCTTCGCTCTTACAGGCCTCCGCTGATTTGGGCGCACGTCCGCATCAGACTTTCCGCTATGTGGTCCTGCCACTGGCGATACCCGGTATCGCGGCGGGGTCGATCTTTACTTTTTCTCTGACGTTGGGCGATTTTATCGTGCCGCAACTGGTGGGACCGCCAGGCTATTTCATCGGCAATATGGTGTATTCGCAACAAGGGGCGATCGGCAATATGCCGATGGCGGCGGCATTTACTCTGGTGCCGATTGTGTTAATCGCACTGTATCTGGCGTTCGTGAAGCGTCTGGGAGCTTTCGATGCACTCTGAACGCGCGCCCTGGTTACTCAAACTGGCGGCATGGGGCGGGGTTATTTTCCTGCACTTTCCCATCCTCATCATCGCCACCTATGCTTTTAATACTGAGGAGGCTGCTTTTAGTTTTCCACCGCAGGGGTTAACGCTGAAGTGGTTTAGCGTTGCGGCGCAACGTAGCGATATTCTGGAATCGGTGACGTTGTCACTTAAAATCGCTGCGTTGTCGACGGCCATTGCCCTCGTTCTGGGGACGCTGGCCGCTGCCGCACTGTGGCGCAGGGACTTTTTTGGTAAAAGCGCAATATCGCTGTTGCTGCTGTTGCCGATCGCGCTGCCGGGGATTATTACCGGTCTGGCGCTACTGACGGCGTTTAAAACTATCAACCTGGAACCCGGTTTTCTCACCATCGTGGTCGGCCATGCGACGTTTTGCGTGGTGGTGGTATTTAACAACGTCGTGGCGCGTTTTCGCCGTACCTCATGGAGTCTGGTTGAAGCGTCTATGGATCTTGGCGCCAACGGCTGGCAAACCTTTCGTTATGTCGTGCTGCCAAACCTGGCATCGGCACTGCTGGCGGGAGGGATGCTGGCGTTTGCTTTGTCGTTTGATGAAATCATCGTGACAACGTTCACCGCCGGACATGAAAGAACACTTCCTTTGTGGCTGCTCAATCAACTGGGTCGACCACGAGATGTGCCTGTCACCAACGTTGTGGCATTGCTGGTAATGCTGGTGACAACACTGCCAATTTTAGGGGCCTGGTGGCTAACGCGTGAAGGCGACACTCTCGCCGGAAACGGTAAATAAACGACGATATGGGAAATTGCTATGCAACATCAATTACTGATTAATGGCGAGCTGGTCAACGGTGAAGGTGAAAAGCAGCCAGTCTATAACCCTGCCACTGGAGAACGCATTCTGGAGATTGCCGAGGCGTCAGCCGGGCAGGTTGATGCGGCGGTACGTGCAGCAGACAGCGCATTTGCCACCTGGGGACAAACCACACCGAAAGTTCGTTCCGAACTGCTGCTGAAACTGGCGGATGCTATCGCCGATAACGCGCAAACCTTCGCTGAGCTGGAATCGCTTAACTGTGGTAAGCCGCTGCACTGTGTCCTTAACGATGAAATTCCGGCAATCGTCGACGTTTTCCGCTTCTTCGCCGGGGCTGCTCGTACTCTACAAGGGCAGGCGGCCGGAGAGTATCTGGAAGGGCATACGTCGATGATTCGTCGGGATCCGCTGGGCGTGGTGGCCTCTATCGCGCCGTGGAACTACCCGCTGATGATGGCGGCGTGGAAGCTGGCACCGGCGCTGGCGGCGGGTAACTGTGTGGTGATTAAACCGTCAGAAATTACCCCGCTAACGGCACTTAAACTGGCAGAATTTGCCAAAGATATTTATCCGCCTGGCGTTATCAACGTGTTGTTTGGCCGTGGCAAAACGGTGGGTGACCCGCTGACCGGTCATGAAAAAGTCCGGATGGTTTCCCTGACCGGCTCCATTGCGACCGGTGAACACATTATCCAGCACACCGCGCCTTCGATTAAGCGCACACATATGGAGCTGGGCGGCAAAGCCCCGGTCATCATTTTTGATGATGCTGATCTGGATGCTGTGGTGAGCGGCGTGCGAACCTTTGGGTATTACAACGCCGGGCAAGACTGTACCGCCGCTTGTCGAATCTATGCCCAGAAAGGCATTTATGACGCGTTGGTTGAGAAACTCGGTGCCGCGGTTGCCAGTCTGAAAATCGGTGCACCAAATGACGAATCGACGGAGCTGGGGCCGGTAAGCTCGCAGGCGCACCTCGATCGCGTGACTAAAGCGGTCGATGAAGCCAAAGCACTGGGGCATATCAAAGTCATCACCGGTGGTAAAAAAGTGGACGGCGCAGGCTACTACTTTGCTCCGACGCTACTGGCCGGGGCGAAGCAGGAAGATGCTATCGTGCAGCGGGAAGTTTTCGGTCCGGTGGTCAGCGTCACCGTATTTGAGGATGAAGATCAGGTGCTGGCGTGGGCTAACGATTCAAAATACGGCCTGGCATCCTCCGTCTGGACTCGGGATGTGGGGCGCGCGCATCGATTTAGCGCTCGCCTGCAGTATGGTTGCACCTGGGTCAATACCCACTTCACGCTGGTCAGCGAGATGCCGCACGGCGGACAAAAACAGTCTGGTTATGGCAAGGATATGTCGGTTTACGGGCTGGAAGATTACACGATTGTTCGCCATGTCATGATCAAGCATGAGTAATGTATTAAGCGCGAGCGATAAATGCGGCACGGATAGCTAAATACTGGCAAACGTGTGTCTATATTATTCGCGCCACTGGCCTCGTCGCCATCGGACGGCGGTAAGTTGGAAATATCCGCGAGGTCAGGCTATTAATACAACAAAGCCCCGGCTTATTAATGTCAGGGCTTTGTGCTTTCAGGAACCTCATCCGGTTATCCGCGGCGCAAGCTGCAAATCCAGGCGAGTAGCGCACAGACGCTCAGAACCAGCCCCAATTGTTGCACCATGCCTGCAGCCCCCAGCATCATTCCCAGCAACAGGTAATAGCTTAATCCGAATAATGCACCGGCGGCCCCGGCCTGTTCACGATAGTGGCGTAGGGCCTGACTCAGCACATTAGGGATCGCGATGCCATAGGCAATCACCGCGCCGAAAACCGGTATCAGAATCCACGCGGAGTGCTGTAACCACCACGCGGCGAGGCCTGACAATGCTGCCAGCGCACAGGCATAACGTACCCTCTGTTCCGACGTCAGGTCTGTCGTCAATAATCTCCGGTTCAGCAGGCTGCCCGACAGCGAAGCAAACGCAAGTAGTCCCCCCGTCCAGCCAAAGGCTCTGGAACTCCATCCCAATTGACCGAAAAGAAACGGAGCCAGGCTGTAATAGCTAAACAGCATGGTGTTCAGCAGCGCAACCAGCATGGTATTTTTCCACAGCTCGCGGTCACGCATCATGCGGGAGAGCAGTGCAGCAAGGCTGGGGCTGAGCGTATTTTCGGGCCGGGTTTCTGGCAGCATGGTCGCAGTCAGTAGTAGCAGTAGCAGCGCCAGCAGCACAAGGGCAATAAATACACCGGTATGACCATACAGGCTAACCAACCAACCTCCGCTTAGCAGGCCGAAAACGGGACTCAATGCCAGCGCAGCGCCCATCACGGAAAAGACGCGGGATAGCGCAGTTGATTCATAAGTGTCCCGTAACATGGTCTGTACCACCACTGACCCGGCAGCCGCGCCGATGGCTGAGATCATCCGCGCCAGCAGCAAAACGCTGAAGTCAGTGGCAACCACGGCCAGGGCACAACCTGACCCATAGCTGATAAGTCCTGCCAGCATCGCCCAACGTCGACCGATGCAGTCGCTCAGCCAACCCCACATCGCCACGCCGATGGCGAAGGCAATAAAATAAACGGAGAGTGTTTGCGCCGCGCGCTCACTGCTTACGTGATAAGACGTGGCGATTCCTGGCAATGCCGGGCTATAAATGGTTTCCACCAGTTGCGGAAACATAATCAGCAAAGTAAGAAGCCACAGCGGCGGGCGGCGAAGAGTGTTCATAGCAATATCCAGAGAGACAGAAAACTGGCGGGCATTATTGCTGAAAGGGAGGTGTCGCATTACCATTATCAAGACTTTAAATATCAAATATCGGACAGATAATGGAAATTGCCCCGGATGATGATTTCGATGCGGATAGCTTTGATAAACCGGTAATCGGGATTGCCTCCGAGATGGCCGTACACGATTCCGGCCGGCATAGCCATCTTCGTCATCAGCTACTTTTTTCGGCAGCGGGAAGCATTACGATTGAGCTGGAGCATGCCCTGTGTCTGCTACCGCCACGGCGCGCGGTCTGGATCCCGGCTGGTACGGTACATCGCGCCATAATGCGCGGGGTGATGGCTTATCGTTCGTTGTATTTTTCAACTACATTGCCGTTATCTAAGTTACCGCTGCAGATAGTCGACGTTAATCCTCTCTTTTTTGAAGTAATAGAACGTATGGCTTTCTGGCCGTGGGAAATGCCTGCCGCGCAGCAGGCCAGTCTTATCACCGTTTTCTGTGAGGAAATGCGGGCCGCCCGCAGTGAAAACTGGACGTTGCAGTTTCCCTCAGATCCACGGCTGAACGTGTGGCTTGAAGGAGTACGTATGGGCGAATTGCCACCACGACTAAATCAATTATCCCAACGGGTTGGGGCATGCGAGAGGACGATCAGTCGAATATTTACCAGGGATACCGGGATGAATTATCAGAGCTGGCGGCAGCAATTTAGACTATTAAAAGCCATGGAGATGCTGGCTGACGGGGGGCAGATCAGCCAGGTGGCGCAATATCTGGAATTTGTCAGTGACAGTGCTTTTATCGCTTTTTTCCATCAGCATACCGGCACAACACCGAGCCGTTATGCGGGCAATATAATGCCGCAGAAGGATTAGGGGTATTACATACTAAGGATAATTTACCGGGTGGCAGGAGAGTGGGAAAATCGTGTACTAATGGCAGAGAGAAGAGCCTCTCTGCCAGCGGACGCTGCAATTAATCAAGAAGAACGACATCAAGCAAACCAGCCAAACCTTGCGGAAATCAGACTGAAAAGTCCTACAGCAGCAAATATATTTATCAGCACCACAGTTTTACTGGAAACATTCATTTGTGCCACCTTTCGTTTTAACCCTTATGGGTATAGTACGGGTTATAACTATCCGCAATAGTACGGATTCTGAACATAATGAAAACGGCTTGTTTTACCGGCGTTTCTCTTAAAATAATTAATAAAACTTGATGTGGGTCATGAAAAAGAGCATATTGCGCGCGATTTTACCTTTCGGCCCGGATGCCTGACATGTCTCTGTACCAAAAAATGCTGGTTTTTTATGCGGTGATGGCCGCTATCACGGCAATCATCACCTGGTTTCTTTCCCGCGATAAAAAGCGGATTCGTTTTCTCAGCGCGGTATTAGTCGGGGCGACCTGGCCGATGAGTTTTCCCGTCGCGTTAATGTTTTCTCTCTTCTGATGACGGCGTAAACGCCGTTTCAGGAGGAAAGCAGGGCATCTAATCGTTTTTTGTCGGCTGCGCAAACATCCTGCGGATGCTGATATCCCACGTTTTCATTGGCGCGGGTATACAAAGCAACCAGCCAGTCGTAAACGTAACGGCTTGCGCCATGCGAAGGTTGTTCATCCAGTTTCGTCAACCGTAACATCGGCTGTTGCGCCGGGGCACTAAAAATAGCCGATCCTTTTTGGATCCTGCTGGCCGGACGCTGTTCCTCTGCCACGCTGGCAAATCCAAGCCAGGTAATAAAATCCCCAATATCGGCGTGAAGCTGCGCGGCGCAGACGTTTTCTCGCTGCATAATGCGCTGTAAGCGTTGCGGCATCTCCAGCCGATAGCTGGTGGTAACGAGGATATCAGCAACCTGCCTTAGCGTACGCGGCTCGAGACGTAAACGGCGCGCATTATTTTCATCGCGACACCACTGGCGCACGTGGTTAACCCACATTTTGTGCGCCTGATACCCGGCCTCTTTGCTTTCCGGCGAGTGCGGTGTGTCACGCACCTCGGCAAACAGGTCAATCTCTTCATTAAATAATCCGCTCACCTGTTCCTCGCGCGGCTGCTGAACACGCAGCAGCGACTCAAATAGGCGCATCGGCGGGAGCAAACCGTCCAGGAGTTCGCCATGCTTTGCCGCCTGGGCCTGGAGCTGGCGGATCACCGACTCATTGCTACCCGATTCGGTTTCAACGGGATTAATCCAGCCGATCAGGGTTTCGCGTACGCGCTGCTGGTGCTGCTCACGCAGGGAGGTCAATCTCGCCTGGCGTTGCTGGGGCGAGGTTGCCTGAGTCAGCCATTCGACGAGGCGTTGTAAGCTGTGTTTATCCAGCGCCTGCAGCGTGCCCCAGTGCAGTCCGGGCTTGCCCATTAATTGCTGCACAGATTCATCAAGATTTTGCTGAGTGCTAAACCGCGCATCCTGCGGAGTAATGGCCCAGACCACTCCCGGCAATGCGGCGTCATGTACGGGCTGAGTGTCGTTAACCCAGCCCAGTAGTTTGCGGGTGATGGCGGGCGTCTGGGAGCGGGTAGATACCGCATTACAGATTAAAAGTACATCCGGTTGCAGATGCTGGCGATAATGTTCCAGCATCCAGCCTAATTTGGCCTGCCACAATGGATGGGGATGAACATCCGGGGCGAGGGGAATATCCAGCAGATCGACATTCTCCAGTACCGCGTCTTCAACCGTCAGGACCAGCTCGCGCGTGAGCAGCGCCAGCGAAGCCTGAGAAAGGCTGACCGCATTGAGCAACTGATCATTTTCTATTGGATGAACCACCACATCGCTTTGCGCCTCATTCCCGTTCAATGCTACCTGAGTCAGGAAACTCTCTGCAGGTAAACCAAAATGGTCAACCAGCAGGCTCAGCGGAGCCGCGAGTTCTTGCGCGCTCCCGGTTTGTTGCAGCGTATGCGCCAGCGCCAACCACTGTTGCGTCAACTCTGGTTGTTCTCCCCACAGTAACGCCCAGGCGTTTGCCCGGGTAGTCAGATCCAGAGCGGGTAGCAGCGTGGCAAACTGATGCCATAGCGCGTCGTCAAATTGCTGCTGTCTGGCCGGTACGCAGGCGCGCCAGAAACGACCAATTGCCGCGACATCATGCGCGGTAATGCCCGGCACCGGATGACGCTGGCGCAACGTTTGCCATTTTTCCAGGCGCGCTTCAATAATCAATTTCTCGACCTGGCGGTTGTCCGCAAGCGCACAGAACTGGGTAATAAATAGCTGTACCAGTTCGGCTTCACTGAGTAGCCGCAGGCGCAACGGCCATTCACCATCGAGCGGATTTTCATCACGCGTAAAGCGGATCGCCATATTGGTTGGCGCATGACCAGGATTAATATGTGAAAAGTAATCAAAGCTGCGATCCGGGGTAACGATATTCACTTTGCCATTGGCGTTGCTGCACAATGCTGTGAGCAGGTGCGCTTTTGCCGATTGCGAATGTCCGTAAAGCCCAACGCATCCTCGCGATGAAAAGGTTGTCTTCAATGCAGACTCATTAACGGTGGCCAGGGTGAGCTGTGCCAACAGGGCATCCGCTTCATCATCAAGACGCGCCGCACGCTGACGGGTATCAGTTACCCACTCGATGGCGGCCTGCGCGGTGTTTAACATCTTACTCATTTCAGGTACACGCTCCCGCTATCAATCCAGTAATGGCTCCCGCTATGGCGTCGGTCTGCCAGCGTATTCAGTTTTAACGTTAAGGCATTGGCGGCAACGGGAGTGCCATCCTGTAACCACGCATCGCTCAGTACGAAAAATTCCGGGCCGCTTTCTTTGCTACCACCGCGTAGCTGCAGCCGTGCATTCAACACACCATCTCCGGCGATGGTTTTTGCCAGTTCGGCAGAATTTATGCTGAGCGTATACAGCGGTGTGGCAGGCCAACGGCTGTTGGCCAGTTGACGGAAACCTAATGTTACGTTGCCGCGCAATGGGAAGTGCAGGCGGGCATCCAGTTTCGCGCCGGGCTTATCCAGATCGATATCGTGATACCAGATGTTCTCATCACGCAGCGTATTGACCGTATTATCCAACACGCCGAGATAACGTACGGTCGAGTAAGCGCCGATATCGGCAGCTTTAAAGTTGAATCGCGGCAAGCGTAGATCCAGCGCCAGGCTACACAACATGGCACCAACTGCTGCGGTGGATTTGGGGTTACCAATCCGCCCTTGTTGGCTGAACGGATACCACTCATGTACGCGGTAGTTATCCATCCAGATCATACGATTAACCGGAACGGGCTGCAGATGGCGGATCAACGCCTGTACGCCAGGTAAACAGGCGGGTCTGCCGGTCACTAATAAAATATCGCAGCGATAGTGTGAAATGGCCTCACAGACCGCGTGCAGTGGGGAGGTCAGGGTAAACTGGCCCGCCAGTAACGCTTCTTGTAACTGCCTGAACTGCACCTGTAACGGCACGCTCAGCACATCAAACGCTGGCGATCCCGCAGGTAACGCATGATCGATAGCCTGCTGGATGTAATTCAGCACGTTGCGCGTTGGTTGCTGGCTCAGGAGTTCGCCAAAGGTGGCATGCAGACCCGCTACCGGATCGTTAATATCACTTTGTTCCCAGGCTGAAAGTACCGCATGACCGAGCGGCATAAAGAGTTGTAACGCCGTTTGTTGACGCAAAATCGCCTGGGTGTCGATGCGCCCGGAATCGCCAAATAGCGTAGCCAGCAATGCGGCGGCGTCGGTCACGCCAGCCTGTTGCAGGCGGGTTTGCAGCGCAGGCAACACGCAACGCTGAATCACGTCCAGCAGCATATCATCGCCCGCAACCTTAAAGCCTTCACGGAACAGCAGATGCGGGGTAATTTTGACGTTTGTACCCACGCCGTCATCAAGCTGGTAATGGACGACGGCCATATCCGTTGTTCCGCCGCCAATGTCGATCGATGCCACGCGCAGCGCACGACCTTTAGTCTCACCAGGCTCCGGCAGACGGTCCGGGCGGGCAAGGGCGTTAAAGAACGATTCGGTGTGACCATCGTAGTGAGAGATAGCTTCGTTATACAGCCACACCAGTTGCCCGCAGCTGGCCTCATCCCATTCCATCTGGATCTCAGGTACGGGAACCACGCTCTTTTCCTGCTGTTTACGGGTGGTGAAGTCTTCATCCTGCGGGTGCCAGCCCATCGCTTTCCAGACCAACGCAATAGCTTCAAACATGCGCAGGCGGAAAATCTCACGCTCCTGTTTGGGCATCGCCGACGGCAGGGTCAGGATCAGCGTACGCAACTGACGAGGAGATGCCGGGAATCCGAGGCGCAAACGCGTCGCCACGCTGTTAATTTGCCCCAGCGCCTGGGCCAGTATTTCGCACAACATATGCGTCATCAGCGTACTGCGGCTGTATTGCGGTGAGAATACCGGTAGACGATCATCCTGCGGCAGGCTGAACAGCGGTTGCCCGTCATCGTTCATCAGGTTCATCAGCGGGAAGGCGGTAGCCAGTGGTTCGCGCTGGGTTTTGCCATTCATCTGGCTAAAGCGCCAGTCATGTAACACCGGCGTTTCGTCCCACAGATAACGGCGCGGGCTGGAGATCCCACTGCTGCCTTCAGTGCCCATGCGCTGCATCGCCAGCTTTCGGGCTTCATCGCCAACGCGTACAATCGACGGCCAGATAAAGGCATCATCACGGCCGCTCTCCACGGAAAAGTGCTGCTTACCAAAACGCGCTTCGGAAAACTCCAGTCGGCTGGTGAACAACGGATCGTTGAGAAACTGTGGCTCGCTTAACGAACGCACCTGCAATTCGGCTGTCTGGCGCAGTCCGTCATTGGCATCCCCGTGATCTTCAATCAGGACGCCACAGGTATGGGTGTTACCGATATCCAGGATAAGATCAACGGGAATGGCGGGCGTGCTGAGGGTATGCGTGACCAGTTTCACTTCCGGAACGGAAAGCTGCTCGCCTAACAGGGTCAGCACATTCAGCCAGTGCGCCTGATATTCAAAGTTACGCAGCGCCTGCTGGATCTCTTGTTCTGAGCGGTTCTCATGCTGTGTGACATGATGCATAAAGGATTCGCGCAACCAGCCGTCAATCCAGGTCTGGTCGAGGAAATCGGCAATTTCGTTGTCATGCCAGGCCAGCGCAAATCGCGTACCGTTCAGCAGGTCATTTTCGTTGGGGGTTAACGCCGCAGGGGCATTTTCAGTGAGCTGGCTGTCCAGCGCCACGGTGACGCGGTGGGTGTTGCCCGCGCTGTCAGGTTGCGCCAGCTTTCGCACCTGTACGCGCGCCCAGTTATCCGGGCCTTCAACGAACGTACGCGGCGGATTAAAGCGCAGGAACGGCAGCGGCAGCCAGACACCGTCGAGCACGTCCAGCGAATAATGCAGCTTCTGGGTGCTTTCCGGCTTCACCACTTCGGGCTGACCGCCGGTGCTGCCTGGTAAGGTATAACGTCCGGTTGTCAGATCGAAATCCAGCCGCAGCAGGGGACCGTTTGCCGTTTTGCGCACAAAGCGGCCATGATGCGCAGATTCCTGCGGCGTCAGGCCAAAATCCAGAAATTGCACACCGCTATTGGCGATGAGCGTCACGCTCTGTTTGTAGTCACACAAATTCACCAACATAAAATCAGGCACCTATCTTTTTGATCGTCAGAGGGATTTCCGCGTGATCGTCATAACGTGCGGTACAGGCGGCGACGTCATTGGTTCCCGCTTTGCAGGTAATTTCCGGCATCGGATAACGTGACCCGTCCGTACAACGGGCATTCCCGCGACTCTTAATCATTAATTCACCTGACTGATGCAAACCGGAGAAAATCTCGGCACGACAAACAATATTGTCGCCATGAACCACGCGCGCAGTACCTTTATTGGCCTGGATCTGATAGCGCAGCGACGGCGCTTTACCGCTAACCGGATCTTTAACATCAACCATTACGCGCCAGTTACCGTTGAGAAAACGCGTCGTTCCTGCCTTCATCTGGTTGGCATCCATCACCAGCGCATCTTTCGGAATCGCGGCGATCACGACCGGTCCCTCGACAGGTTTTTCTTTTTTGGCGACCGGAACCACTTCAGCCCGATGCAGCGGCAGTGCAGATGTCAGTTCTGGCAGCGGTGCTATATCTGACTTAGCGACGTCTGCAGGGGGAACAGCGGGTACGGGCGGGGTGGGCTGTTGCTTCCACAGCAGCGGCCCAACCATGGCTGCAATGATCACCGCGGCAACGGGCAGGCTCCACAACGGCAGGCGGCGTGCGGGTTTCTTCTGTGCGAGCGGCGGCGAGACTTCCGGTTCGTTAACAACGACCGGGGGTTGTGGTTCAGGTTCAGCCGGTTTAGGTAGCTCAACGACTGGAGTCAACAAAGGCGCCTCGGCCTCGACGAAGGTGATTTGGGCAGTGATTTCTTCTTCCGGCTCAGGCTCCGCTACGGTGACGACCGGAGGAATATCGGCAAGGCGCAGGCAATCGAGCACATCGTCGCGAGGATTTTCATTCAGATTGACGAAACCCCAGAACGTAATAACGGGTTTACCTTCAACCAGAAACACGTGATTCTCACCAGGAAACTGGATGGCTTTTTCCAGCAGGGAGCCAAACAGTTGCAGGGAGGTTTTACCCGATTGCAGACTTTTACGGCTCAGCGCCGCCGCATTTTCCAGCGTGCTCCCCAGATAGCGCAGCGCACGAAAACGGGCCTCTTCATCAGCGGCTTTCCATGCAACAGCTTTCCCTTCAATCGGCGAATACCAGTCAACGCGATCGCCGTTGTCGTTAATTTGTGGGATCGCCAGACAATCCACCATCGCCTGCTGTTTACGCAGGCGAAGCGTTTCACGAATTTGCAATGCTGAATCAAACACGGCCTGACCACCGCCGCCCACGGCCTGATAGTCATCCAAATTGCCGCTGCGCAAGAGAGTTTTTGCCACGTTGTTACCCCTTAGACTTCTTCACGTATCTACTTTACGTTTTATAAAAACGAGCAAACGGTGGAAGAGAGGCAAAAAGGGGCGAATTTTCATGGCATAGAGTGCCGGGAAAAATCTTGACGTTTTGAAAAAGACTTAAGGGAAATTAATTCGCTTAGGGTGATGAATTATTCAGCGAAATACACCGAATTAGAATAACCTGATAGTGATTTGTTATTGGTCAGTTTTTGTCAGCTATGCTCTGATATCTCGGTTAATAATAAAATAAGAAGGCTTATAACCATGATTGCAAGGAAAACGTTACTCGCGCTGGCGCTCAGCGCCGTCTTACCATCAGGCGCGGCGTTCGCGGCCAATACCGACACTCTCATTTACTGCTCAGAAGCGTCGCCAGAGTCATTTAACCCGCAAATCGCCAGTTCCGGTCCATCGTTTGTGGCCAGCTCACAGGTGCTCTACAACCGACTCATCAACTTTGATCCGGTAAAAAATACGCCAGTTCCGTCTCTGGCAACGGACTGGACGATTTCGCCGGACGGTAAGACCTACACTTTTACCCTGCGTCAGGGCGTGAAATTCAACAGTAATAAATTCTTCAAACCAACCCGTGACTTCAACGCTGATGACGTGGTTTTCTCGGTATTACGACAGAAAGATGCCGATCATCCGTACCACAAAATTTCTCAGGGAAGCTACGAATACTTCAACGATGTCGGTCTGGATAAACTGATTAAAGAAGTGAAGAAGGTCGATGATTATCACGTTCAGTTTATCCTTAATGAACCTAATGCCGCGTTTCTTGCCGACTGGGGAATGGATTTTGCCTCCATCCTCTCTGCGGAATATGCCGACGTGATGCTGAAAAAAGGCACTCCGGAAAACGTCGATAACTGGCCAATTGGCACCGGGCCATACGTGTTGCAGCAGTACAAGCAGGATTCGCAAATCCGCTATCTCGCCAACCCGAACTACTGGGACGGCGCCGTCCCCACGAAGCACCTGATCTTCTCAATCACGCCAAACGTTCAGACCCGATTGGCGAAACTGCAAACCAATGAATGCCAGATAATTCCGGCACCTGCGCCCGTACAGTTTGACGAGATTAAGAAGAATAAAGATTTGACGCTGCATTCGGTTGAAGCGCTGAACGTCGGGTATCTGGCGTTTAATACCGAGAAAAAACCGTTTGATAACGTGCTGGTGCGTCAGGCGCTTAACTACGCGACAGACAAAAAGGCCATTATTAACGCCGTCTTTTTAGGTTCCGGTACGGTGGCAAAATCGCCAATTCCGCCGAATATGCTGGGTTTCAATAAAGATTTGCAGGATTACGCTTACGACCCGCAAAAAGCGAAAGATCTGCTGAAACAGGCGGGACTTGAAAACGGCTTTGAAGCGACGCTGTGGTCAATGCCGGTTCAGCGCCCATACAACCCGAACTCCCGACGGATTGCCGAGATGATCCAAAGCGACTGGGCGAAGGTTGGCGTGAAGGCGAAAATTGTGTCGTACGAGTGGGGCGAATATCTCTCCGGAATGCGTAAAGGTGAGCATGACACCGCGTTGTTCGGTTGGATGTCAGACAACGGCGATCCGGACAACTTCGCCGATGTACTGCTGGGCTGTGACAGCATTAAAACCGGATCTAACGCCGCGCGCTGGTGCGATAAAGAGTATAATTCGCTGGTTCAAAAGGCGAAACTGGTGAGTAAACCGGAAGAACGCGCCGCGCTTTACCAGCAGTCGCAAGAAATTTTCTACCAGCAGGCTCCGTGGATTGCGTTGGCAAACGGGAAAACGTTTTACGCGACGCGCAGCAACGTCAGCGGATACAGCGTTAGCCTGATGGGCAGCGATTTTTCAAAAGCAAAATTAAATTAATGAGTTAAGGAGAGGTTATGTCGCATCTGGATGAGGTCAGCGCACGTGTTGATGCCACCATTGAAGAGAGCGTCATTACGCATATGAATGAATTGCTGATTGAACTCAGCGATGATGTCGTGCTGAGCCGGGAAGAACGTTACACCCAGCAACAGCGTTTGCGTACGGCTATCGCACATCATGGCCGTCAGCATAAAGAGGATATGGAAACCCGTCGCGAACAGTTGACCAAAGGCGGCACAATCCTGTAATTCATTGTGGCCAGATGGCGAGGTAACACCTTATCCGGCCTGCATGTTCAGGCCGGATAAGCGCAATTAAAACGAACGTCTCGCCACCAGCCAGGCCCCAACAACCAGCAGCACCGCGCCGCAGACCGGCCCCACCAACGCCCGCAGCGGTACGCCATGACTGCGCAGAATATCCAGCACCAGTCCGCCGATTAACTGGCTGGCCACCAGCACCGCGATAGTGGTTGCAGCGCCCACATTTTGGTATCCACTGATGCTGGCAAAAACAAAGAACGATCCCAGCAAGCCAGGGATTAGCGTCCACCAGCGCACGCTGGAAACCAGTTCCCCAAACCCCGCCATACCTTGCTTAAACCACAGTATGCTGACAAACAGCACGATCCCGACCAGAGAGTTAAGTAACATGGCGATGAGGATCGTCGAGGACGTCTGCGTGATGCGTACCATCAAGGTATTTTGCACCACCAGACCAATACCTGCGGCAATCAGAAAGGAGAGGGTTAGCGTCTGGTTCATCTGCTGGCATCCGGTTCGCGGCGATCGTCTAACTGCAACTGCATAAAAGTCAGATCCAGCCAGCGCCCAAATTTCGTGCCAACCTGTGGCATTTGCGCGGTGGTTTTAAAACCCAGCGTACTGTGCAGATGCAGCGACGCCTGATTCTGAGACTCAATGCCCGCAACCATCACATGCTTGCCGCACGCGCGGGCTTCTTCTATTAACCTGCTGAGCAGCGCTCGTCCCAGGCCTTTACCCTGATGAGCAGGATGGACATATACCGAATGTTCAACGGTATGACGGAATCCATCAAAGTTACGCCAGTCGCCAAAGGAGGCGTACCCTGTAATCACGCCATTCTCTTCACTCACCAGCACCGGATAGCCCATCAACTGGCGGGCTTGATACCATGAGATACGGTTTTCGGCATCGACCGTTTGATCGTTCCAGATAGCCGCCGTATGCAGTACCGCGTGGTTGTAGATTTCTGCAATGGCGGCACAATCTTCTTTGCTGGCAAATCGAATGGACATGTTGAACCTCAGGGGTTGTTCACTATAGTATTACAATATGAATACTATTGAAGACAGCATAAATCAACGGATCGGTGCAAGAATTCGCATTGAGCGGGAGTCTCGCGGCTGGTCTCTGACGGAACTCGCTGAACGCGCAGGCGTGTCGCGGGCGATGATCCATAAAATAGAGCGCGGTGAGAGCAGCCCTACGGCCACGCTGCTGGGCAGGCTCTCCGGTGCCTTTAGTATCAGCATGTCTATGCTGATGGCGCGGGCCGAAATGCAGGAGGGCAAGCTGCTGCGCTTCGCTGATCAGCCTGTCTGGCACGACCCGCAAAGCCACTATCTGCGCCGCCACGTTTCACCGCGCAGCGATCTGCCTATTGATCTGGTACAGATAGAATTGCCCGCCGGAAGCGATATCCCGATGCCAGCCTCTTCCTACGTGCAGGCAAGACAACTTATCTGGCTACAGCAGGGGGAATTGGTCTTTGTGGAAGGGGACGTGCGTCATGAAATGCGGGCTGGCGATTGCCTGGAGCTTGGCCCGCCGAATGATTGTCGGTTTATTAATGAAACCGCACAACCCTGCGTTTACCTGGTTGTGCGGTTAAATCATGTCGTCAGCTAACTGGCGGACACAGGCTGCTACTATTGATGGAATCATGCTAAAAGCAGAGGAGCACATCATGGGTCAACAGACTAATCGCAATCGCCGCTGGGTACTGGCTTCCCGCCCGCATGGCGCGCCGGTCCCGGAAAACTTCCGTCTTGAAGACGATGAGGTGGCAACGCCGGGTGAAGGCCAGGTTTTGCTGCGCACCATTTTTCTTTCCCTCGATCCCTACATGCGTGGACGCATGAGCGATGAGCCGTCTTACTCCCCGCCGGTAGAGATTGGCGGCGTGATGGTTGGCGGGACCGTGAGTCGCGTGGTGTCCTCCAACCATCCTGATTACCAGCCTGGCGAGTGGGTGCTGAGCTACAGCGGCTGGCAGGACTATGACATCTCCGACGGTAACGGGCTGGTGAAACTTGGCGATAATCCCGAACATCCCTCCTGGGCGCTGGGAGTGATGGGGATGCCAGGGTTTACTGCTTATATGGGGCTGCTGGATATCGGTCAGCCAAAAGCGGGGGAAACGCTGGTTGTGGCCGCCGCCACCGGCCCGGTTGGCGCAACGGTAGGGCAGATTGGTAAGCTCAAAGGCTGCCGGGTGATCGGGGTTGCAGGCGGGGCAGAGAAATGCCGACATGCCACCGAGGTCTTGGGCTTTGATGTCTGCCTCGATCACCACGCACAAGATTTTGCGCAACAGCTGGCAAAAGCCTGTCCGCAGGGGATCGATATTTACTACGAAAACGTCGGCGGCAAGGTATTTGACGCCGTTTTGCCATTGCTCAATACCTCTGCGCGCATTCCGCTGTGCGGACTGGTCAGCGGTTACAACGCCACATCGCTTCCAGGCGGACCCGATAGATTACCTTTGCTGATGGCAACGCTGCTGAAAAAGCGAATTCGGATGCAGGGCTTTATCATTGGTCAGGATTATGGTCACCGCATTCAGGAGTTTCAGCGGGAGATGGGGCGCTGGGTTAAAGAGGGCAAAATCCATTACCGCGAACAAATCACCGACGGTCTGGAAAATGCGCCGCAGACCTTTATCGGCCTGCTGACCGGCAAAAACTTCGGTAAAGTGGTGATTCGTCTTGCAGACGATGCGTAAAACGGATGGCGGGAGTCATTCCCGCCAGTGTTACTCAAAACGCCAGGCCAGATTAATCCCTACGCCATAGTTTCGTCCTGGCGCCGGTTCGTAATATCGACCATTTGCCTCATTCACTATCACCGAACCGACGTAGGACTTATCAAACAGATTATCCACCCGACCGAACAGGTCGATCATCAGACTGCGGTAATAAAATTTATAGCCGGTATTTAAACCCACTACGGTATAGGACGGGGCTTGCGCCGTATTTTCATCATTTGCCATAATGTTGCTCATATAACGAACATCAGTTCCCGCATACCAACCTTCATCAGGCACGTAGCTCAGCGAAGCAAATCCCATGTTTTGCGCAATGCCAGGCAGGCGGTTGCCGTTGCAGTTTTGATCGCCACAGACGTTGCTGCGGTAGGTCGCATCCAGCCAGGTCCATGCAGCTTTTACGCGCCAGCTTGCGGCAAAGCGTTGGTCCCAGGATAACTCACCTCCCTGACGGCGGGTTTTTCCAGCATTTTTGTAGGTTGTCCGCCCGCCGCTACTGCTGTCAACCACGATCTCGTCATCGGTATCGGTCTGGAATAGCGCTGCGGTAAACAGCCCATCGCCGATACGCGTTTTACTGCCGATTTCCACGGTATCGTTTGTGGAAGGCTGTAGGTCAAAATTCATCCCACTTTGGCCGTCGGAGCGGTAAGACAACTCGTTGATGGTGGGCGTTTCGAACCCACGTCCCGCGGCCAGGTAGACGTTCCAGGCATCGGTGATGGCGTATTTTAACGATCCAGCAGGTAACCACTGGTGATAGCTGGCGTCACCGCTGTCATCTGCGTTACCAGGCGTAATATAGCGATCGTTAGAATCAAACCACACCGAACTGTAGCGAACCCCGGCATCCAGCGAGAGTTTCTGCGTTAATTGCCACTGGGTTTGCAGATAGGGATCGACATTCCACATCAGGTTACGTTCGTTACGTCGTAAGTCGCCTTTCTGACCATATTCTGGCACGCCATCATCAAGGCGAAAGTTGTTGTAGCCTTTACGGTTTTCGCTCATGTTTTCGTAATTCAGACCGGTGGTGAAGGTCACGGGTATACCCAGCTCGCCACGGTGAGTCCAGCGGTTGTCTATCCCCTGATAATGACGTTGCAGGGTAATAACGCCTCCGGCATGAGAGGGTTTTAACTGCGGGGCCATCGGGATTGACTGATACTGAGTGGTTTCACGCTCGCCCGCATAAGTCATGATGCTGATATCATCCTTCGCGCTAAGCTGGCGTTCATAGCGCAATCCTGCTTGGGTCTGCTTGATGGTTTTTCGCGTGTTGTATTGCTCAGCGCGGGGAGATTGCTGCGGATTGGCCTGCCACTCCGACTCGGTAAGACCACCAGGATCGTCAGCTTTACTCTCTACACTATTGAAAATCAGGGTTAGTTTGCTCGTATCGTCCATGCGCACGCCCAGTTTGGCATTGGCCAGATTTTTTTGGGCGCTGCTGCGATCGCGATAACCATGGGTAGTAAACCGGGTTGTTGAAACGGTGTAATCCACATCCCCTCGCTGTGTGCCATCGCCCAGTGCGCCCGTTGCTTTTAACCCGTAGCGCCAACTGCCAAAACTGCCGTAATAACTGCTGGCTTCAATGGTTGGCGGCTCATGTCCCGTTTCAGTACTGACATTCATCACTCCACCAGACGCATTGCCATACAGAGCAGAGAAGGGGCCGCGTAAAACCTCAATATTTTGTACGCTGCTGATATCAATGTTGGATGTTTGACCCTGCCCATCCGGCATGGTTGCCGGGATCCCGTCGACATACAAACGAATGCCGCGGATGCCATAAGTGGTTCGCGAACCAAATCCGCGAATCGACAACTGGAGATCCTGGGCGTAGTTCTGCCGATTTTGCACCTGCAGCCCAGGGACGCTGGTCAGGGATTCAGACAGATTAATTCGCGGCGTTGCCAGACGCATATCTTCTCCGTCAACGACGCTGACGGCGGCAGGGGTGTCCAGTTCAGAAACGGACTGTGGTGACGCGCTAACGATCAACGTTTGATCGTTTATCTCACTTTCTGCCACGGCATAAGGCGAGAGGAAGACAGGCAGTAAAGAAACAGGAAGTGCAGTGTAGCGGGCTGCAAAAATCGTCATGAACAAGGCCAGTTAATGATGCTTACGCCGTAACACCAGCGATAAGCGCGTGAATTTTTTATAAAAGATGAATTTTAGCGCTGCTGAATTGCGCTAATTTTTCGGGCAATGACAACGATTGTAGTCAATATGTGAAGAAGTGCTCCACTTTGAGATGAATAATGATTACTATTCTCATTCTTAAAAAAGGCAAAACCATGATTTTGCTCATTGAAGCTATGTGAAGCAGTAACAAACGAATTTATCAAAGGGAGTCGTCATGTCTTTACGTCATCTGTTTTCGCCGCGTCTGCGTGGTTCTTTACTGTTAGGTTCACTGCTCGTTGCATCATCTTTTACTACGCAGGCTGCAGAAGAACTGCTGCGCAAAGCCGTGGGTAAAGGCGCCTATGAAATGGCATACAGTCAGCAAGAGAACGCGCTGTGGCTGGCGACTTCGCAGAGCCGCAAACTGGATACCGGCGGGGTGGTTTACCGTCTTGACCCGGTCACCCTCGAAGTGACTCAGGTTATTCATAACGATCTCAAACCGTTTGGCGCCACCATCAACAACGCCACGCAAACGCTGTGGTTCGGCAACACGGTAAACAGCGCGGTGACGGCAATGGATGCCAAAACGGGCGCGGTGAAAGGACGTCTGGTGCTGGATGCGCGTAAGCGTTCTGAAGACGTTCGCCCGCTGCAGCCGCGTGAGCTGGTCGCCGATGACGCCACCAACACGGTATACATTAGCGGTATTGGTAAAGAGAGCGTGATTTGGGTGGTGGACGGTGATGCCATTAAATTGAAGGACACCATTCAAAATACCGGCAAAATGAGCACCGCTCTGGCTGTCGACAGCAAGGCTAAACGCCTGTACACCGCCAATGCGGACGGTGAATTCATCACCATCGATACCACCACCAACAAAATTCTCAGCCGTAAAAAGCTGCTGGATGATGGAAAAGAGCATTTCTTCATCAACCTGAGCCTGGACACGGCGGGCAACCGCGCCTTTGTCACCGACTCTAAAGCGGCGGAAGTGCTGGTAATCGACACCCGTAATGGCAACGTCCTGGCAAAAGTCGCCGCGCCGGAATCCCTGGCCGTGCTGTTTAACCCGGCGCGTAACGAGGCCTACGTGACCCATCGTCAGGCCGGCAAAGTGAGCGTGATCGACGCGAAAAGCTATAAAGTCGTTAAAACGTTCGAGACCCCAACATTCCCGAATAGCCTGGCGCTCTCCGTCGACGGTAAAACCCTGTACGTGAGCGTGAAACAGAAGTCCACCCGCGAGCAGGAAGCCACCCAGCCGGACGATGTTATTCGTATTGCGCTGTAATTAACCGGAGGGGGAAACCCCTCCTGTCACTTCTCTAAATCCCCCGATACGCCTCGTTACACCCCGCCAGTAGCCTGACCTACTTCAGGGACTTACACTACGCCCTCAACGGCTAACTGAATAACACGGGAATACCATGAAAAAGCCATTTATCTGTCTTTGTGCAGGCGTAATGCTGTTTACATTGGCAGGATGCACCACCGATTACGTCATGACGACCAAAAGCGGACAAACCATCACCACCCAGGGTAAGCCAAAACTGGATAAAGACACGGGAATGACCAGTTATACCGATCAGGATGGGAATGCGCGGGAAATTAACAGCAACGACGTAGCGCAGTTGATTGAAGCGAACTAAAAAAGAAGGCCTGAAGGATTAACCTGTCAGGCCTTCTGCCGTTATGGCGCGGTGCGGTGGATCTCTGCAACACGTTTACGCACGCCGAACCAGCCCGCGACCAGCAGGATGGCAATCAGCGGTAATGACGCGATGGTATAGGTGCCGTTTGGATAGTCAAACGCCATCAATACCAGTACGCTCAGCAGGAACAGCAGCGTTAACCACGAGGTAAACGGTGCGCCCGGCAGTTTAAAGCTGACGTCTGCCGTTTTACCTTCTTTTATGGCCCGGCGCAGACGCATCTGACAGACCATGATAAATCCCCATAACGCAATAATGCCCAGTGACGCGAAGTTCAACACGATCTCAAACACCTGTGACGGCACCAGATAGTTCAGGAATACCCCGACGACATACACGACCAGCGTGGCGAGGATCCCGGCCCAGGGCACCTGTTGACGGCTCATTTTAGCCATGAATTTCGGTGCCGAACCGCCCATCGACATGGAGCGTAAAATACGCCCGGTGCAGTACAACCCTGAGTTAAGGCTGGAAAGCGCCGCGGTGAGCACCACAATATTCATGATACTGCCAATGTACGGCACGCCCAGTTTGGAAAAGAAGGTCACAAACGGGCTTTGCCCCGTCTGATAGGCGTTCCAGGGCAGTAGCAGAACCAGCAGCACGACAGAACCCACATAGAACAGACCAATACGCCAGATAACGCTATTGATTGCTTTCGGCACCATCGTTTGCGGATCTTTGCACTCACCGGCTGCGGTACCCACCAGTTCAATAGAGGCAAAGGCGAAAACAACACCCTGTACCAGTACCAGCGCAGGCAGCAGGCCATGCGGGAAGAAGCCGCCGTTGTCGGTAATCAGGTGAAAACCCGTGGCGTTACCATCCAGCGGCTTTCCGGTACCTAAAAAAACGGTACCCACCACCAGGAAAAT
The DNA here is from genome assembly GCF_013783065.1 of Citrobacter sp. RHBSTW-00986. NCBI lineage: Bacteria > Pseudomonadati > Pseudomonadota > Gammaproteobacteria > Enterobacterales > Enterobacteriaceae > Citrobacter > Citrobacter sp. RHBSTW-00986. Next base: position 2,430,249 of record NZ_CP056200.1, read on the forward strand.
CACAATTGCCAGTACCTTAACCAGCGCAAACCAAAACTCCATCTCCGCGAACCACTTCACGCCGATCATGTTCATGGTGCCGACAATAGCCAGCGCGCCGAGGGCGAACACCCACTGCGGCACGTCGCCAAATGCGCCCCAGTAGTGCATATACAACGCCACCGCGGTGATATCGACAATGCCGGTCATCGCCCAGTTGATGAAGTACATCCAGCCAGCCACATAGGCGGCTTTCTCACCTAAAAATTCACGGGCGTAGGAAACGAAGCTACCGCTGGAAGGGCGATGTAAAACCAGTTCGCCGAGCGCGCGCAGTATAAAGAACGAAAAAATACCGCATACCAGATAGACCAGCGCCAAAGCCGGGCCGGCCATCTGCAGGCGTGCGCCTGCCCCTAAAAACAACCCGGTACCAATTGCGCCGCCAATGGCGATCATTTGTACCTGTCGATTGCCCATCGCTTTGTGATACCCCTCTTCGTGAGCATTCAACCAGCGTCGTTTCGCCGCATGTTGTTCCGCGGCTTGCGTGTTGTTTGTGTTCATTACGATTCCTGTTGACCTGACAAAAATACAACATCCTTTTTGCCGCACCTGCTGCGGCGAAAACAGCCTTACCCTTCATTGTGTTACGAGGGAAAACTGCCGGCCGAGCATCCTACATTCAATTGATTGGTTCCGCAAAGCCCCGGTAACAAGAATTCAGCATTTTTATGCAGCCGGTACTGGCGTGGTGTGGCCTCGATTCAGCCAATAAAAGAGAAGGGCGTTTATACCTGTAGAGGTTCTACGCCGGAACCGCCGAAACCCAGTTTAAGTCCGGCAACAAGAGTATCCAGATCGATAAGTTCATTGCTGCTCTGGAAGGTGTAATGCCCGTTCAGTAAAATGTGCTGTCAGGCCATCTGTGATATCCGGGCAGCGCCTCGACGCCTTTGGTATTATCTTCGGCTTCCAGTCTCTCCAGCAAACGTGACAGGAACACGGAGTTGTAATAAATGATCGCATTGGAGATCAATCGCCCACACTGGGTACTGATGTCCGTTTCAGTATCATTTTTCCCTGTTAACTCTTTCTTACCGCCGACTTTGGCGACTGATGCACGTAACTGGTGATAAGATTAAACGCGATTCTGGGAGCGACGGATATTGCGTTCCAACTTCGGGTCACGCAGATACTTCAGCGTGTAAATACTGCGAACCAGCCGATCGTATTCAAATATCGCCTGTCTTGTCGGGTTGGCCGTTGTATATGTACATAACTTGCGGATCAGCGTTCCCTGCGTCATTTCCTTCAGCCCCGGCGTGGCGACGATGCGATCAAGATTGCTTTTTTCGCGTGTGATAAGGTCCAGAACAATCTGCCCGCAGGCTGGATCAGGCATTTTTTATATGCTGACGAATCCTTTTATCGGACGCTTTCCCGAGAAAAGTAATGAAAAACTGGATGTAATGAAATTAGCATGGAGCGGTTATGTACAACAACAATGAAGTCATCAGTTACCTACAGGCTAACAGGATCCTTGCATTAAAGCTCGATCATGCAGTTTCTGCCGTCGGTCAGCAGGTTACAAATCAAGTTGAAACCTTGGGAAAGGGCGCTACCCGTCTGCTGTATTACACGTCCTGCTTTACCGATGAATATAATGATGTTTGCCAGCAGCAAAAAACGGAGGATCTGCGCATTCAGGAATGCTGTTATTCGCATTATCCAGCATGGTGACGTTGTCTATGAAATGCTTCGTGTCTACTTTGAAGAAGTATTCAAATACAAAACTAATGCCCAATTAGAGCATATAAAAAAAGCACTTATGGCTGTAAATGTTCATATCGCGGCCAGCACCCTTACCGGTGCGGGGTACGCTTTAGCGGTCGCTACCAGCGTCCGTATCGGATTGCATCTAAGTATGCAACTCAGTGCTCTTACGGGACGTGCAGCGGGTACGACTGCGGGGGTTGTGGCCACGTACGGCTTGGTTCAGAAAGCGGCGGATAGTGCTCGTCGTCTACACGTCCAGTATCCAGCTTATTACTCTGCACTTTACATGCAACAACTGGATATGATGTATTTCCTGATTGAACCGGTATTTGAGCGCGCGGGCGCAATTGAAGCGCAATGGTCATCTGATTCCGGTATAGCAAATATCATCACCCGGATGATCAGATAACCATGATTCGATCACTAAAGAAATTTCTACTGTGGCAGCTCAGGTTTTTATCATCGCTGTACGGACCTGTAATTTTTACGATTATTTTCGCATTGCTCCAGGGATATTTTTTCCCTGACAGCCCTGTCTGGCCTACAGGCGTATTCGCCATAGTTATGATTGTTATTTTCACGCGTTACTGTAAATGGTGACAGCGTTAATATCACAGTTACTTAAATCATCACTGATAAGGAAATTATATGTCTACTCCCGCTCATTTATGGCTTGAAGATGAAAATGGAGCGCCGATTGTTGGCAGTTGTTTAATGCCCCTGCGTTTGGGTTCCATCGAATTAAAATCATTTTCGCACGGAGTAACCATTCCAGTAGACCCCAATTGGGGCAAACTTACAGGGACGCGCGTTCATAGCCCGATCACGATAGTGAAGGAATTTGATCAGACAACACCGCTCCTGTACCGCGCTGTCTGTGAAGGCCGAACCATGAAGAAGGCGACAATCAAGATGTACCGTATCCTGGAATCGGGCATCGAGGCGGAGTATTTCAATATCATTCTGGAAAACGTCAAGTTCACAACGGTTGCGCCATACCTGTCACCTAACGGTATGAGTAGTACTCACCTTGAAACGCTCGAGTTGCGTTATGAGGCGATTACCTGGAAGTATACGGAGGGTAATATTATCTATCGAGACTCATGGAACGATCGTTGTTGTGCCTGATGACGAGGGGCACCAAAGGAGGAAAGAAAATGGTCGACTTAACTTCTGAACAACGGCAGTTGGCGAAGATAGTTCATGATAATGATGATGCTCAATTATTGCGGGCTGTTATGACTATATGGATGCCTTTAAACGGGGGATGGACAGCGCTTCAAAAGTCCAGATGCCTGCAATACCCTGGATATTTCGCTTTGCAAAATGGATGGAAAGGCTGGCTCAGGGCATTGCTGATGGAGTCATTGAGGTACCGAAAGATCACTAAAAGCAACGGACCGGAAATTTCGGCGGTTCCGGCGTAGAGCCCCATGTAGAGGAGTGCGCTTATCGAGACATTCACCCAATAAGCGCCGTAACGTTATGCCGATACGCCAAAGACCTGAACGGCCTGCTGTAAGCGTGATGAACGCTGGGTCAGATCGGCGGTGGCGTCGGTGACGCGCTCCACCATCTCGGCATTATTGTGTGTCATGGTGCCAACGCGTGAAATTGAATCGTTAATCAGATCCAAAGCCTGGGTTTGCTCACGCGTGGCCAGACTAATGTCTTTGATCATCATCGACATCTGCAGTACATCCCCAATCATCCCGGTGAGATGCGTTTCTGTTTGCTCCACCATTTTGACGCCGCTATTAACATTGGCGACGTTCTTCTCAATAAGCTGTTTGATCTCTTTTGCCGCAGACGCCGAGTGTTGGGCCAGATTGCGGACTTCTGCCGCGACAACGGCGAAGCCACGCCCGGATTCCCCGGCTCGCGCGGCTTCAACCGCGGCATTGAGCGCCAGAATATTGGTCTGAAAGGCGATGCTGTCGATCACGCCAATGATGTCAACGATCTGCCCGTTGTCACGCGATATCGCCTGCATCATGGCGATAGTTTGTTTCATGATATCGCCGCCTTCTGCAGCGTTGGCGCTGGTTTTATCGGCCATGGTCATGGTATGTGCTGCCGTCTCAGCGGTTTGTTGTACCGCGCTACCAATTTCTTCAATGGCCGCAGCGGTTTGTTGCAGGTCGGCAGAGGTTTCTTCTGAACGCTGATGCAGCGCCGTACCTTCTTTTGACACCCGCTGACTGATAGCGCGAATACCGGAAATTTGCGTACTGACGTCATCGACCAGAGAATTCAGATTAAGCCCGGACTGATTAACCAGTCGCATTAGCATTCCGATCTCATCCACCCGATTTAAATGACAGTTATCAGGTTTACGACCGGACACCACTTTCTTCATTTGCGTCAGGAGCGTATTAACTGGCTGACAAATTTGATACTTAAGGTAAATAGCCAGCGCCATAAATAACACCAGCAAGCCACCCGACTGAATAAATGGATTAAACGGGGCGAAGATAAATAGCAAAGCGAGCAGGGCCGTCACCCCTAAAGAATAATTGACGCGCTGGCTGATATTCAGCCATTTAAACATGGAGGTCCATGCCAATAAGCCGCGACGAATGATAATCCCTTTAAAAAGTCGAAAGCTTTTAAACTGCTGACTATTCATTTTTTGGTATAAACTTTCGCTGTGAGTTATTTCATCACGCGAAGGAACGGTACGCACTGAGATGTAACCGGTGAGTTTTTCATTGTGCCAGACCGGCGTAACGTTGGCGCGAACCCAGTAATGGTCACCATTTTGGCGGCGGTTTTTCACCATACCCGTCCAGCTGTCTCCCTGCTGTAGCGTGTACCACATATCGGCGAATGCAGCGGGAGGCATGTCAGGATGGCGAATAATATTATGCGCTTCGCCCATTAATTGATCTTCGTTAAATCCGCTGGCATCGATAAAAGCAGAGTTAGCGTAGGTAATATGACTTTCTTTATCCGTCGTTGAAAGCAGCGTCGCTTTGTCGTTAAGTGCGTGCTCAATTTGTGTAACGGGCATGTTACTTTTCATAGAGGCCCCATAATGATATGTATAATCCATACAAAAATTCCCGCAATAAAATCGGGAGGAATATTAAAAAGCCGTTTTAAACCGTTTTAATAAGAAACGCTGCATTCTCTACTAATCATCATTTCTGTGGAAGTATTTAAATTAAAAAATCTCTGTGGAATATTCATTCAGGGTCATAAAATTGAAACATTTTATACAACCGCATAACGTTTTAAGTCATTTAACCTGACTTAACGTAAATCGCGTTAAAAAACGTTTTCGCAAAAAGAAAACTGGCATGAAATGATTTGGATGTTATTCCCGTGAGACCAACGACCCTATTATATTTTGTAGGCCATACATTCCGCGTGTTTTCAGTTTCGTGTTCCGACCAGTACAAGGCGATCCGAATTTTAACCCTGACAGCGTCAGGGCTGGTTATCTACTTTTTAGCTGAGCAAATGTGAATTAAATGTTTCTGCATGGTTATCTGATAATTTAATAATAATGACATGTTAACAAGCATAGGCCCGTAACATGTCATATCGCCTGAGTATTCTGGATAAAAGCCCCCTCGGGGAAGGTGAAACCGCCGCGATGGCGCTTGCCCGGACGTTACGTCTGGCGCAGCGGGCAGAAGAGTGGGGATACCATCGTTTCTGGATCGCGGAACACCATAATACGCCACAGCTGGCCAGCCCATCACCGGAGCTGGTGATTGCCTGGATCCTCGGGCAAACCCAGCGTATTCGTGTAGGCTCCGGTGGCGTGATGCTGCAACATTACAGCCCGTACAAAGTGGCGGAAAACTTCAATCTTCTGGCCTCGCTTGCACCCGGGCGTGTCGATCTCGGCGTAGGGAAAGCCCCTGGCGGCTTACCACTGTCGACTCAGGCACTACAGCAAGGAGTGCATCAGGATGAAAAAGGCAGTTTTGCCGACCAACTTTCCCAGCTTAACGACTGGCTAACGCTGAGCGGCACGGAAAGCGGGGAAACGGTATTTCCGACGCCAATCCCACCGATACCGCCGGAAGGGTTTGTCCTGGGAGCCAGTGTGCAAAGCGCACAGTTAGCAGCGCAATTTAATTGGCATTTTATCTTCGCGGCACACCTCAACGGTGACCGCGCGTTATTGCGTGACGTTTTGTCCTTCTGGCAGACCCACAGCGCACGTCCAACGATAGTTGCCGTCCAGGTGATTGTGGCTGACAGTAACGATACCGCCGCGCAGCTTGCGGAAAACGTGCAAATCTGGGGCGTGGAGCTGGAGAATGGTCAACGTGTCACGGTAGCCAGTGAAGAGCAGGCGCTGGCATTCGCCGCGCAGGCCGGCAGTCCGCCACGCAAAATCGCGCGTCGTGAGCAGGCGTTGTTACACGGCACGGCTCAGGAGGTGATGGCGAAGCTGAATGCCCTGCATACGCAATTTGGCATTGAGGAGTTCATTATCGACACGCCAGTGGCGGAAGGTCACGCGCGTCTGACATCGCTGCGGTTGTTGGCGCAAGCCCATAACGCCGTGGAGGTGCTCTGATGACTTTGGCCTCAACGCTTATCAACTGGCGTCGTGAATTACACCAGCACCCGGAGCTTTCCCTGCAAGAGTCGGCAACGACGGCGCGCATTCACGCCTGGCTGCACGCAGCGGACGTCGAGATTTTGCCGTTCGACCTGAAAACCGGTCTGGTCGCGGAAATCGGGCAGGGAGAAGATGTCATCGCGCTGCGAGCGGATATCGATGCGCTACCGATAGAAGAAAGCGCCGATGTGCCGTTTCGCTCCCTCACTCCGGGAGTGATGCATGCCTGCGGGCATGACGTCCACACCAGCGTCATGCTGGGCGCCGCGCTGCTGCTTAAACAACAGGAAACACACTTACCGGGTCGAGTACGTATTTTGTTTCAGCCCGCTGAAGAGAGTTTCGGTGGCGCAAAAACGCTGATCCGCGCCGGTGCGCTGCACAACGTTGCGGCTATTTTTGGCATGCACAATGAGCCAGGTTTACCAGTGGGGGAATTTGCCACACGCGGCGGCGCGTTCTATGCCAACGTCGATCGCTTCGTGCTGCGTATTAATGGCAAGGGCGCACATGCGGCGCGTCCGCATGAAGGCAGAGATGCCATCCTGCTCGCCAGCCAACTGGTCACGGTGTTGCAAAGCGTTGCCAGTCGCGACGTTAACACACTGGATTCAGTGGTGCTTAGCGTGACCCGTATTCAGGGAGGAAATACATGGAACGTGTTGCCAGAATCCGTTGAGCTGGAAGGGACGCTCAGAACGCACCGGACTTCGGTGCAGCAGCAGGTTAAAGCACGGGTTAATGACATCGCCGCCGGTTTTGCCCACGCCTTTGGCGCACAAATCGACGTTATCTGGCATGCGGGGCCGACCGCGTTGGTAAACGATGCACGTTGGGCCGATATCGCCACCGCCGTGGCGAAACAATCAGGCTACACCACCCACCATGCCGACCTGCATATGGGCGGCGAGGATTTTGCTGTCTATCTGCAAAATACGCCTGGGGCATTTGTCAGTATTGGCAGCGCCAGTGAATACGGATTACATCACCCGGGCTTTAATCCGGACGAACGTTTAATTGAACCTGCCGCGCATTACTTTGCACAGTTAGCAAAAACGGCATTCGCACATCTTTAAGTTTACCTGTTGGGTAGGGGTTATTATGGCTGAAAATCGGCAACTACGGCTCGGCACTATTCTGCATGGCGCAGCGGGAAATATGTCCGCATGGCGTCATCCGGCGGCACAGGCCGATGCCAGTATTAATTTTGATTTTGTCAAAGAGACGGCGCTTATTGCGGAAAAAGGGAAGCTGGATTTTATTTTTGTCGCTGATGGTCTGTATATTAATGAAAAATCAATTCCACACTTTTTAAATCGCTTTGAGCCGCTGACGGTATTATCTGCTTTGGCCAGCATTACCCAGAATCTGGGATTGGTTGGCACGGTATCCACATCATACAGCGAGCCGTTTACTACCGCACGGCAGTTCGCCAGCCTTGATCATCTCAGCCAGGGGCGAGCCGGATGGAACGTGGTCACGTCACCTCTGGAGGGTTCGGCAAAGAACTATTCCCGTGCCCAGCATCCAGAACATGCCCTGCGTTATCGTATCGCCGATGAATATTTACAGGTGGTGAAAGGACTGTGGGATTCCTGGGAAGATGATGCTTTTACCCGTAATAAGGCAAGTGGAGAATTTTTTAATCCGCAAAAACTGCACACGCTTAACCATCATGGAGATTATTTTCAGGTCGCAGGGCCGTTAAATATTGGGCGCACGCCACAAGGTCGTCCGATTATATTCCAGGCGGGCGCTTCACAGGATGGTAAGAAATTAGCGGCGCAGCATGCCGATGCTATTTTTACCCATCAGGAGTCGCTGGCGGAGGCCAAAGAGTTCTATCAGGATGTAAAAAGCCAGTTGGCCTACGCCGGGCGACATCCCGAACAACTGCATATATTCCAGGGCGTCAGCGTGATTGTTGGCGACAGCGCAGAGGATGTTGAGCAGCAGTATCAGACTACCGCTGCGCTGGTCTCTATTACCGACGCGCTGAACTACCTGGGCCGCTACTTTGAACATCATGATTTCGCCCAATATCCACTGGACGCACCGTTCCCGGATCTGGGTTCCCTTGGACAAAACAGCTTTCGCAGTACGACTGATGAGATCAAACGCAACGCGCGTGAGCGTGGCTTAACGCTACGCCAGGTTGCTCTGGAAGCGGCCAGTCCACGCCCACGTTTCAGCGGTACGCCGCAACAGGTTGCCGATGGTCTTCAGCAGTGGTTCGACGAAAAAGCCGCAGACGGTTTTATCATCCAGGGGGGAACGCCAGATACCTTCCCGCGTTTTGTCGAACAGGTTGTCCCCGTGCTTCAGGTGCGTGGCCTGTTCCGCCATGAATATCCCGGTACGACCCTGCGCGCAAGCCTGGGACTCGCGACACCTGCAAACCAATTCACACAATAAGAGAAAAACGCTATGCAGAAAAAATCAGTCTTCCTCGCGCTGTCACTGGCTTTCAGCGCTAACGTCTGGGCAAATGATGTGACTATTAACGGTACGGGCGTAAGCCTGGAAGCCAATAAAACGCCAATCAATACGGCAAAAAATCCGCAGGCGATTGCGCAGTTGCCCGCGAATCTGCACCTGGCCGTACCGGGTAAATTCACCGTGGCGATTGCCGGGTTAAGCCAGCCGCCGCTGACCGTCTTTGCCGATGACAATAAGACACTGATCGGCAGCGAGGCGGACATCGCTCGTCTGGTGGCTGACAGTCTGGGGCTGGAACTCAACGTCGTACCCACGTCATGGGAAGACTGGCCGCTGGGCGTCACGTCCGGCAAATATGATGCCGCGATCAGCAATATTACCGTCACCAAAGCCCGCAAAGAGAAATTCGATTTCGCGACGTATCGTAAGGACTCCCTTGGCTTCTATGTCAAAACCGGCAGTAAGCTGAAGAAAATCGAGCAGGCGGAAGATATCGCCGGTCTGCGCATCATCGTCGGTTCGGGGACAAATCAGGAAGCCATCCTGCTCGCCTGGAACGATGAGAACGTGAAGAAAGGGTTGCAGCCGTTTACGCCGGTGTATACCAAAGATGATGCCGCGCAAACCCTGGCTCTGCAGTCAGGCCGCGCCGATGCTTACTTCGGTCCTAACGTTATCGGCGCGTGGAAAGCTGCACTCAACGGTAAAACGCAACGGGTGGGCAGCGTTGATGGCGGTTGGCCAAAAGCGGCACACATCGCTGTGACGCTGAAAAAGGACAGCGGTCTGGTTCTGCCGGTACAAACCGCCCTCAACGGCGTAATTGGCAACGGCGACTATGACAAGGTGCTGAACCGCTGGGGAGAAGGGGTGGAACGTATTCCGCAATCTGAAATCAACCCGGCCGGTTTAGGCGACTAAGGAGGTCATCGTGAGCGATCAATTTCGCGTGGTCTCACCTGAAGCCAGCGAGCTGCAGCCAATTTTGAACGGTCTGTTCGGTGAATATGCCGCCCGCTATGGCGATTATTTTTCTCGCGACGCTGAAGTGGAGCTGACCGAATGGTATCTGGCACCGCAGGGACTTTTCGTGGTGCTGGAGCGCAGCGGCGAGATTATCGCCACCGGGGCCTACAAACCTTACGACAAAGACACCGCCGAGATTAAGCGCATCTGGACGAAAAGCAGCCTTCGTCAGCAGGGGCTGGCGGCGCGCGTGGTGCAGGAGCTGGAACGCAGGGCGCTGCTGGCGGGCTACAGCCGGATTTATCTGACCACGGGATTTCGCCAGCCGGAGGCCGTGCGACTTTATTTAAGCCAGGGCTACGATCCGCAATTTGATACAGCGCGCGATCCCGAAGAGTACAGCCTGCCACCGTTTGATGGCCGGCTGCGCTTTACCAAACTGTTGACCATCGCCGGTCAGGCCAGAATAGCCTGAGGAGAGAAGATGAAAACGACGGAGAGTATTAAAGTCGTACCGGCGCGCTATCCTATGCGCACCGCAGGAGCAGTCATTGCCTTGTTTGTCCTGGCGGTGATTATCCAGTCCGTGGCGTTTAATCCGCGCTGGGAATGGGGCGTGTTTGCCCGTTGGTTCTTTGATCCGGTTATCTTGTCCGGCCTTGGGCAAACTCTGCTACTGACGCTTATCGGTACGCTGTTGAGTATTATCATCGGTGGTCTGCTGGCGCTGGCACGGCTTTCATCTTCCTGGTTGCTGAACGGTCTGGCATGGGGATACATCTGGCTGTTTCGTTCGTTACCGCTGATTGTGGTGCTCATCGTTTTGTACAACTTCTCCTATTTGTACGACACGCTGGCGATTGGTATTCCGTTTACTCCCATTCAATGGGGCAGTTTTGAGACCATCAATGTACTCGGCCAGTTTTCCACCGCGGTGGTTGGCCTGACGCTGGTGCAAAGCGCCTATACCGCTGAAATTATTCGTGGTGGATTTTTAGGGGTTGACCACGGCCAGTACGAAGCAGCGGCAGCGCTGGGCTTACCCGCATGGCGACGTACGCTGCGAATTATTCTGCCGCAGGCGCTGCGCACCATTTTGCCTGCTGGCTTCAATGAAATCATCAGTCTGGCGAAAGGGACGGCGATGGTATACGTGCTGGCAATGCCAGAGCTGTTCTACACCATCCAGATGATCTACAACCGCACGCAGGAAGTGATCCCGCTGCTGATGGTGGGTGCGGTGTGGTATCTGGTGATCACCAGCGTCCTGTCGTTAATTCAGCACCTGGTCGAACGCGCGCTGGCCCGCAGCGAGCGACGTTCAGCAATCAATACCGCCCGGGTGAGCCGTGCAGAAAAACGCAACCGTCAACGTCCGCAGCAGGAGGCCGTCCATGTCCCACTCGCCTGAAGGCCATATTTCCATTACCGGCGTCAGCAAATACTTCGGTCGCCACAAAGCGCTGGATAATGTGTCGCTGGAGATCCCTCCCGGAACGGTAACGGTTATTCTTGGCCCGTCCGGTTCAGGGAAATCCACACTCTTGCGGACGATCAACCATCTGGAGCGCGTCGATGAAGGGTTTATTCAAATCGATGGCGATTACATTGGTTATCGTCGGCAGGGAGACAAGCTGTATGAGCTGAAAGAGGCGGAAATTTTGCGCCAGCGCGTTAACGTCGGCTATGTGTTCCAGAATTTTAATCTGTTCCCGCACTTAACGGTGCTGGAGAATTTGATTGAAGCGCCCATTGCGCACGGTCTGGCATCGCGTAAAGCCGCCACCGAGCGGGCATTAACTCTGCTTGATGCCGTTGGCTTGCGTAATAAAGCCGATGCCTGGTCGCGTCATCTCTCCGGCGGTCAGCAGCAGCGTATCGCTATTGCCCGTGCGCTGGCGCTAAATCCACGCGTTATGCTGTTTGATGAACCCACTTCAGCGCTGGATCCTGAACTGGTAGGCGAAGTTCTGGATGTCATCAAAGCACTGGCGCAGTCGGGAACCACGCTGGTTGTGGTCACGCACGAGATTGGGTTCGCCCGGGAAGTGGCGGATCAGGTGGTGTTTATGGTCGATGGCAAAATTGTCGAACAGGGCAGCAGCGAGCAGGTGCTGAATCATCCACGCCACACGCGCACCCAGCAGTTCTTGTCGAAAGTGCTGTGAACTTGCAGGGAAAGATAGGCAGGCCTGCATAGACTGACGAATGCTGCTCTACACTTAGTGTTTTAACTTTGGGGGGGTGCAGCATGATTAAGGTCTATGGGGTGCCGGGCTGGGGATCGGCCATCAGTGAAGTGATGCTCACACTGGCGGAGATCCCTTACAGCTTTATTGATGTGGATGGTTTTGACCGCGACGGGCCTTCGCGGGAGTTGCTTAAAAAAATGAATCCGTTGTGCCAGGTGCCCACACTGATACTGGAAAATGGTAACGTGATGACGGAAACGGCGGCGATCGCCCTGATGATCCTCGATCGTTGTCCTGAACTTGCGCCACCCGTTGGGCACGCTGAGCGCCAGCAGTTTCAGCGTCTGTTGATATGGCTGGTGGCAAATGTCTATCCAACGTTTACCTATGCCGATTATCCACAACGCTGGGTACCAGACGCCGCGGCGCAGTTGAAAAAGAACTGTATTGAGTACCGCAAATCGCTTTATATGTGGCTGAACGACCAGCTAAGCGCTGAGCCGTACGCGTTTGGCGATCAGCTAACACTGCTGGACGTTTATATTGCCGTTATGCGCACCTGGGGGCCGGGGCATGACTGGTTTCAGGACAACACGCCCAATATCAGCGCCATCGCTGACGCGGTTTGCCAGCACCCGCGACTGCGTACTGTACTGAAAAATAATAAGATTATTTGAATAAAAAAACGCTGTTCCGCAGGAGTGCAAATCCCGGAACAGCGGGCGAACTATCGCCATAAGCTTACATTACGCGACGGACGGGCTCAGCGTAATACGATCCAGCGGCCCCACGATAAACAGATAAGAAATCAGGCCAATCAGCCCCATCGAACCGACGTACAGAATGGCGTAATCGAAGGACTGGGTATTCGCCAGAATGACGCCGATCACCAGCGGCGTGATAATACTCGCCATATTGCCGCACATATTGAATACGCCGCCAGCAATGCCGAGCACTTCTTTTGGTGAAGTATCGCTAAGTACGCACCATCCCAGATTGCCAAAGCCTTTGGCGAAAAATGCCAGACTCATCGCCGCGATAACCACAAATTCTGACGAGGTGTAGTTAGCGATAACGATGACACAGGAAAGTAACATTCCGCAGATAACGGGTAGCTTACGAGCAACCGTCAGGCTGTAGCCGCGCTTTAATAGCCAGTCTGAAAAAACGCCCCCTAACAATCCACCGATAAAACCGGCAATAGCAGGAATACTGGCGACAAACCCCACTTTAAGGATCGACATTCCTTTAGCCTGATACAGATAGGTAGGAAACCAGGTCAGGAAGAACCAGGTGATTGACGTCACGCAGAACTGCCCGATGTAAACGCCAATCATCATGCGGTTGACGCAGACGCTTTTTATTTGCGCAAAGGTAATCTTCTGTGGCTCTTTTTTATTTCCCAGCGACGGTTCGCCACCGCCTTCCCGGATATAGTCAATTTCCTGCTGGTTTACCTTCGGATGATGCATAGGATCTCTGACTTTTACCAGCCAGAAGATGCCAAGAATAACGCCAATCGCCCCGATGTAATAAAAAACAAAGTGCCAGCTGAGATTATGCAAAATAATCGTCATTAACGGTGTAATTACCCCTAACGAGATATATTGCGCGGCCTGGTAAACTGAGGTGACAAAGCCACGTTCATTATTAGGAAACCACTGCACGCTTAATCGGCTGTTGGCAGGAAAGGCCGGAGCCTCAATGGCACCCATCAGTAAACGTAAGATTATCAATACCACAAGTGGACTGGCATACAGATAAATGGTGCCCTGAAACATGGTCACCAGTGACCAGCCAATCAGGGCGCAGCCGTATACCAGACGAGAACCGTAGCGATCAAGTAGCCAGCCGCCAGGCAATTGCATAATGACATAAGAAATACCGAAGGCAGAAAAGGCCAGCCCCATTGCTTCGGGATCAAAACCTAATTCTTTGCTCATAATCGGAGCCACGACGGATAACGTCGCGCGATCGGCGTAATTAAATACGGTGGCAAGAAACAGAAATATCAAAATACCGTAACGCACTTTTGTGCGCTTTATTATTGTGTTCATCACCCACTCCTTTCATAAGGTTGAGAGCGTTTCTGTAGGGAAGAGGGCGGGTATTACTTACCCGCCAAATAAATTAAGGACGTTTACCAAACTCGCAGGTTAATTGCGTCCAGCGGCGTGTCTGCTCGCTGATGCTGAATCCCAGACCGTGACGGTCGGAAACCCACATCCGCCCATCGCGCAGCTCAAGCTGTTCATTAAATAACGGGTTCAGCCATTCGAAATGTTCCAACCATGGCTCAAGCGGGTAAGCGGCGGACAGATGCAGGTGAACTTCCATGGCAAAGTGCGGAGCCAGTTTGCGACCGTGTTTCGCCGCCAGGTCCATAATTTTCAGAAACGGTGAAATTCCCCCCACACGCGGTGCATCGGGCTGCACAAAATCACTGGCATTACCGAGGATCAACTGTTCATGTTCGCGGAAGCTGGTCAGCATTTCACCGGTAGCAATCGGGGTATCAAGCGCGGCGGCCAGTTGGGCGTGACCTTCCACATCGTAGGCATCCAGCGGCTCTTCAATCCAGATCAGATTGAACTGCTCCATTTTTCGTCCCATACGAATGGCGGTTTCTCGATCCCACTGCTGATTGGCATCGACCATCAGCGGGAAGTCATCGCCCAGCGCTTCACGCACCGCGGTTAAGCGGCGAATATCCTCGGCGCAGTTTGGCTGACCAACCTTGAGTTTGATGCCGCCAATGCCGTTTTCACGGGAAATAACGACGTTTTTGAGCACCTGATCCAGCGGCGTATGCAGGAATCCGCCGGAGGTGTTGTAACACTGCACGGAGTCCCGGTGTGCGCCCAATAGTTTTGCCAGCGGCAACCCTGCACGCTTGGCCTTCATATCCCACAAGGCGATATCGATAGGGGAGATAGCCTGAACCGCCATGCCACTGCGCCCCACGGAAGCGCCAGCCCACAGCAGCTTGGTGTAGATCTTGTCGATATCGTTTGGATCTTCGCCTAACAGGTTATCGGCAATTTCTTTGGCATGGGCATAGATTCCCTGGCCGCCAGCCCGCTTGGAGTAACTAAATCCAACGCCTTCAAACCCGTCGCGACTGCGGATCTCCGCGATAATAATGGCGACTTCGGTTAGGGGTTTCTGGCGACCGGTCAGCACTTTGGCATCGCTCACGGGTGTTGCCAGGGGAAGGAAAGCCAGGGACAGCTTAACCCACTCGATACGGTCGCCGGTTTCAGCCGCGGTTTTTGCATTGGCTGATTTGGCATACGTTACGGCATCGGAATTCGCACTTAATGACATTTTAATCTCTCCTGGTGATAACAAATGATTGCGCTAACATTTTTAGTGTTAGCGCAATCATTGCGCCAGCGAATTGAATGCGTTTTGAACAATCGCTCACAAATACTGAGACAAAAGGGCAGTAACTTGTAAACAGCATCACATTCCAATACTTTATGGGTAAATGCACAAGTCATTATGATGGCGCTATCATTTCAGATGGCGCTAATTAACTAAGCTGCTGTTTTCTCAGCGTTATCGTAGAGGGGTGCTGGCAATAGCCGAAATCATGATGAATAATGCCAGGATAAATCAGCGATTTTTGACAAGGGCATCGACAGTGAAAAATCCCAGACCTCCGCGCGCACCCACGCTGGAAGATGTTGCCCGTACCGCGGGATTGTCGCCCATGACGGTGAGCAGGGCGTTGAATACCCCGCAACTGGTGCGCCCGAGAACAGTAGAAAAAGTGATGCAGGCGGTACGCGCCACTGGCTATATTCCCAACGCGCTGGCCGGGGGGCTGGCGTCGCGTCGCAGTAAGCTTATCGCTGTGGTTGTCCCACAAATTAACAACAATATGTTTGTCGATACCATTCAGTCATTAAGCGATGAACTGGCTGAACGCGGATACCACATCTTGCTCTGCGTGTCGGGTTATACGCCGCAAACAGAGGCTGAGCTGGTGGCGACGCTGCTTTCTCGTCGCCCGGATGGTGTAGTGCTCACCGGTATCCATCATACCGCCGAGCTGAAAAAGGTGATTCTTAATGCGGCCATCCCGGTCGTGGAAATATGGGATTTAACGCCAACGCCCATCGATATGCTGGTGGGGTTTTCGCATGAAAAAGTCGGGCAGGCGGTAGCAGACTATTTGCTGGACAAAGGGTATCGCCGTCCTGGTTTGCTATGGACCGCCGATCGCCGGGCAGGCCAGCGTAAACAAGGACTGTGCGATGCGCTGAGTCGTCATGGTATCGCGGCTGGCGCACAGGTGGATGTCCCGCTTCCTGCCTCTCTGGCATTGGGGCGTAGCGGGTTGGCACAGCTATTGGCTGAACGCGCGTTTGATGTCATCGTCTGTAGCTCAGATACGTTAGCTCAGGGGGCGATCATGGAAGCCGAAAGCCGTGGTCTACGCGTGCCGCAGGAATTAGCGGTAATCGGTTTTGGCGATCTCGACTTTGCCGCCAGTAACCGACCTGCCATCACCACCGTCAGCGTCGACAGACGGGCTATTGGACAACGCGCCGCCTCTCTGCTTGCCGATCGTATCGAACAAATTCCGCGTGAAGACGATATCATTGATGTTGGATTTCACCTGGTGGAACGAGAATCCGCATAAGTTACCTGCATCCCAAAACAATAAGGAATCTGCTATGCCGCACGTCGATATCAAATGTTTTCCTCGCGACCTGAACGACGAACAAAAATCCGCGCTGGCGGCGGATATTACCGACGTCATTATTCGTCATTTGCAAAGCAAAGACAGTTCAGTGAGCGTGGCGCTTAATGAAATTGAGCCCGAGGCGTGGCAGGGCGTGTGGGATGTGGAGATTGCGCCGCAGATGGCCAGGTTGATTAAAAAACCCGGCTACAGCATGTAAGACAAAATGGGCGGATTTTCCGCCCGTTTTGTCGTGCCATTATTCAGCTGCTGTTATGAGTTTTCCACTGGAGACAAACGTTCCGGCCCCAAGGTGATGCAGGGTATTGAGCTTGCCATCATCAAACTGCCAGCGTCCTTCCACGAAGGCTCGCTCATCAGCGGCAGCCGAGACCACTTCACCAAACAGCGTGTCATATTTTTCCTGTGCCGCAGTGGCAGGCAACAGGCGGCACTCCATCCAGGCCAGACATTTGGCTTCAATCAGCGGTAAACCCAGCACCGGTCCCTGCACCACGGGAATGCCGTAGCAATTGAATTTATCTTCCACACGACCGGAAACGCTGCCTACGGCCCAGGTCCAGTTAGCGGCGGCAACGCCCGGAATAACGATGCCGAATTTGCCGCTACGTTCAATGAGCTCACGTGACCAGGCGGTCTTGTCGACAACAATAGCGATCCGCGGTGGTTCAAACTCCACGGGCATTGACCACGCGGCAGCCATCACATTTCGCCGCTCGGTATGCTCATCCCGGCTGGTGATTAATATCGTTGGGCCGTGATTTAGCAACCGACTGGCATGTTTTAATTCGATCGGACGAAAATGGCTCATGGATGCTCCTTGGCTGAGAGATAACACACCACAATAAACATAGATATTAACGGTATTAGCGATTTTGTCGCCTTGTCTGGAGGAACAACGCACAAAATCGACGGCGCAAAATTAAAAATGCGTTATAAGTACTGCATTAATCGAACAGGAACTCCGTATGACGCCTTTTTTAACCGCTTATTTTGCCCGTATTGGCTGGTCAGATTTGGCCAGGGTCAACATTGAAACCTTACGGGCGCTGCATTTACTGCACAACGCCGCCATACCTTTTGAAAACCTGGATGTATTGCTTCCAAGAGAGATGCAGCTTGACGATTTGTCTTTGGAAGAGAAGCTGGTGACGGCGCGTCGCGGCGGCTATTGTTTTGAACAGAACGGAGTATTTGAGCGAGCGCTACGCGAAATCGGTTTTACCGTACGCAGTCTGCTCGGACGTGTGGTACTGGCGAACCCGTCAAGCCTGCCACCACGCACGCATCGTCTGTTGCTGGTTGAGTTGCAGGGAGAGCAGTGGATCGCCGACGTTGGCTTCGGCGGGCAAACGCTGACGGCGCCGATTCGTCTGCAGGCTAATGTTGAGCAGAAGACACCACACGGCGAGTATCGGTTGATTCAGGAAGGTGAAGACTGGATCCTACAGTTCTGTCATCACGAACACTGGCAATCAATGTACCGTTTCGACCTGGTCGTACAGCATCAGAGCGATTATCTGATAGGAAACTTCTGGTCCGCTCACTGGCCGCAATCACATTTTCGCCATCATTTGCTGATGTGTCGTCATCTGCCCGACGGCGGGAAATTAACGTTAACCAATTTTCATTTCACCCATTATCAGGATGGACACGCGGTAGAACAGATTAATCTACCTGACGTCGCCAGTCTGTATGCTTTGTTGCAGGAGCGGTTTGGCCTGGGCGTGGAGGACGTGAAGCATGGGTTTACCCAGGATGAGCTGGCGACGGTAATGGCGGCGTTTGATACGCATCCGGAGGCGGGGAAATAGGGGCATCGGGATTAGTGCCGGATTGGCGTAATCGCCTTATCCGGCCTACGGGAACAATTAAAAATCTATCGCCCATTCTGCGTGAAACAGGATCACCGCCGAACCGGTAATGGTGACTTTTTCTGGCTGGTTATCACGGATAGTCACCGTCACATCAACAATACCGTCGCGCCCGAGCGCACGGCCCTGATGTCCCTGAACACGTAACGTTTTCCCATCATGCGCCATCAGCCCATGGTGAACCAACCACGCGCCCATTGGACCGTTGGCATTGCCGGTAACCGGGTCTTCCACAATCCCAATTGCAGGCGAAAACATGCGGCCATCGGTGGCGTTTTCGCCCGGGCAGATTTGAAAAGGAAAGAAGCCGTTACAGCCAATTTGTTGGCTAATGGCTGTCAAAGCCTGCAAATCAGGGGAAAGGGCGTCGAGGTCCACCTCGGGCTTGAGCGGAATCATCACTTTCGAATGCCCGGTGGTAGCAACCTGAATCGGCAAGCCTGCCAGCATATCGTCTTCGCTCAGGTGTAGGGCCTCGATAATCGCACTACGAATAGCCCCTTCCAGCGGAGGTTCAAATCCGGGTACGCCTTGTTCAAGGCTAATACGATAGTCATTCCCGGTAGCTTCGATATCCACCCGATGACGACCAGCCAGCGAGGTTTGCCAGACTGTACTGTTGCCCAAACCAAGCACGTTTGCCCGCACATAATGTGCAGCGACGGTAGCATGCCCACAGATAGGAACTTCGACCGTCGGCGTGAAATAGCGGATGCGAACATCGCTGTCGTCGCTGGTCAGCAGGAAAGCGGTTTCCGAATGACGCAGCTCGCGAGCAATGAGTTGCATCTGTGTTTCGCTCAGTCCGTCAGCATGCAAAACCACGCCTGCTGAATTGCCGCGAAAAGGTACCGAGGTAAAGGCATCGACGTGGTAAACCTGTGGTTTCATTAACGTTCTCCCTGGAATGGAGAAGCATCATAACGTGCAAAATGCCGGATGGCGACGATCGCTATCTTATCCGGCCTACGGTGCCTGGTTGTAGGCCGGATAAGGCGTGTCGTCACCCGACATTTCAATGCGGATTTATCGGCGTGAACGCACTATTTGATAGCGGCGGGTAAAGTACTCAAACGGCGCACTCCACACGTGAACCAGGCGTGTGAACGGGAACAGCAGGAAGATAGTCATCCCCAGAACCAGATGCACACGGAAAATCAACGCCACGCCATCCAGATGCGCAGACGCGCCGCCCTGGAAAGTCACCACCGACTGCGCCCAACCTACCAGTTTCAGCATTTCACTGCCGTCAGGATGCTGCGCAGAGAATGGGATGGTGGTTAAGCCGAGGATACACTGAATCAGCAGAACGCAGAGGATCAGGATATCGGCAGTGGAGGAGGTTGCACGAATGCGCGGATTGGTCAAACGACGTACCAGCAAGCCAGCGCCACCGACCAGCGTCAGCACGCCACAGAGCCCACCGGCGATCATCGCCATCTGCTGCTTTACCGCAATCGGCAGGAACCAGGCATACATCCAGTGCGGGGTTAACATGCCAAACAGGTGCCCGAAAAAGATCCCCAGAATGCCGATGTGGAACAGGTTTGACCATAACACCATGCCGCGTTTGTCCAGCATCTGGCTGGAAGAGGCCCGCCAGGTGTATTGCCCGTAGTCATAGCGTAGCCAACTGCCGAGGATAAACACCGTGCCGCACAGGTACGGGTAGATATCGTAAAAAAAGACGTTCAGGTACTGTATCATTTCGGGCCTCCCGCGCTGACGTCGACATACTGAGGTGCCACGTCCTGGCTAAAGCGTCGTTGATAGTTTTGTAACGGTGAACTGTCACAGGCGGTGGCGTTATCCTCGATAAACTTCACCTGTTCCTCTTCCCAGACGGCATCCAGCGCCTGTCGGGTATCGTCGCGGGTTTCCGTGCCAACCTGTTTAGTGACACTGTCACTTGAAAGATGGCTTCCGGCAAGCAGTAGCAGGGCGTCAAACAGTTGATACCACGGCGTATCACGCTGTTTCAAACGCCCCCCCAGCAGCGCCAGAATCGGTGCGACATTCTGCAATCCTTCTTTGGCCTCCGCTTCCGGCAACACGCTTAAGTACTCCAGATACAGTGGCAGATGATCCGGCAGTTCGCGGCAGTCGAGCTGCAGTCCGACCTTTTCGTACTGCGCCAACAGATCAACCATCGCCTGACCCCGATCGCGAGACTCGGCGTGCACGTGCTCAAACAGCAGCAGAGAGGTGGCCCGGCCCCGGTCAAATATCTCACACCATTCGGCTTGTTTATCCAGTAATGGCGCATTGAGCAGCCCCTGGCTAAATTCGGTAAGTATTGGGGCATCGCTGGCCACAAGCGCCAACGCCTCGTCTTTACACTCCCACAGCAACTCGTCGGGATATTCCATCAGCAGGCCGATAACCTTCAGGATTTGCATTATTCACCCTCCGCTTTATCGCGCACTTCGGTGATGTCGATGGCGTCAATACGACTGCTGTTAAACAGGTTGAATTTGGTATCTGAACCATGGCAGCCGTCGCCAAAGGTAAATCCGCAACCGTTTTTCTCCGGGAACGCATCACGCGCCATTTCACGGTGGCTGGTCGGGATCACGAAGCGGTCTTCATAGTTGGCGATGGCCAGATAGCGATACATCTCTTCAACCTGCTCAACGGTCAGACCCACTTCCTCAATCGCGCGGGTGTCCGTAACGCCTTCTACGGTTTGCGAACGCATATAATGGCGCATGGCCATCATTCGTTTTAGCGCCCGCAGTACCGGACCGGTATCGCCCGCGCTAAGCATGTTGGCAAGGTACTGAACCGGAATTCGCAGTGATTCAACCGCTGGCAGAATGTTGCCATTGTGCGGCAGTCCCCCCGCGTCAGCGACCGACTGAATCGGCGACAACGGCGGTACATACCAGACCATCGGCAGGGTGCGGTATTCCGGGTGCAGCGGCAGCGCCAGCTTCCAGTCCATCGCCATCTTGTAAACGGGCGAACGTTGGGCCGCTTCGATGACGTTGTGCGGAATACCTTGTTTTAACGCCTCTTCAATGACCGCCGGGTCGTGCGGATTGAGGAACACATCGCACTGACGCTCGTAGAGATCGGTCTCATGCTCGGTGCTGGCTGCTTCTTCGATGCGGTCGGCGTCGTACAGCAATACGCCAAGATAGCGGATGCGTCCCACGCAGGTTTCCGAACATACCGTCGGCTGGCCGGACTCAATACGCGGGTAGCAGAAAATGCACTTCTCAGATTTACCGCTCTTCCAGTTAAAGTAGATTTTTTTGTACGGACAACCGCTGATGCACAAGCGCCAGCCGCGACATTTATCCTGGTCGATCAACACGATACCGTCTTCTTCACGCTTATAGATGGCACCGCTCGGGCAGGTGGCGACACAGTTTGGGTTCAGGCAGTGTTCGCACAAGCGCGGTAGATACATCATGAAGGTGTTTTCGAATTGCCCGTACATCTCCTTTTGCATTTTCTCAAAGTTACGGTCGCGGGCACGTTTTGAGAACTCACCGCCGAGCAACTCTTCCCAGTTAGGGCCCCAGATAATCTTGTCCATCCGTTTGCCATCTATCAGTGAACGCGGACGTGCGGTGGGCTGATTCTTGCTTTCCGGCGCGCTATGCAGATGCTGATAATCGTAGGTAAAGGGTTCGTAATAATCATCGATTTGCGGGATCACCGGGTTAGCAAAAATTTTGGTGATAACGCCCATCTTGCCGCCCAGGCGCGGCCTTATCTTCCCGTTAACATCGCGAATCCAGCCGCCTTGCCACTCTTCCTGATCTTCCCAGTTTTTCGGATAGCCAATGCCTGGCTTGGTCTCAACGTTGTTAAACCACGCATATTCCATCCCTTCACGTCCGGTCCAGACGTTTTTACAGGTGACGGAGCAGGTGTGGCAGCCGATGCACTTATCCAGATTAAGAACCATGCCTACCTGTGAGCGTATTTTCATTTTTTCGCCTCCTGTACCTAATCGCGACCTTCATCATCCAGCCAGTTAATATTTTTCATTTTTCTAATCATGATGAACTCATCGCGGTTAGAGCCGACCGTACCGTAATAGTTGAAGCTGTATGCCAGTTGCGCATAGCCGCCGATCATGTGCGTGGGTTTCGGGCAGACGCGGGTGACTGAGTTATGGATCCCGCCGCGCATACCGGTGACTTCCGAGCCAGGGATATTCATGATTCGCTCCTGAGCGTGATACATCATGGTCATTCCCGGCGGCACGCGCTGACTTACCACAGCACGCGCGGTGAGCGCACCGTTGGCGTTAAAGGCTTCAATCCAGTCGTTATCCTCAATGCCCAGCTCTTTAGCATCGGTCTCACTGATCCAGACAATGGGGCCACCGCGCGACAGCGTCAGCATCAGCAGGTTTTCGCTGTAGGTAGAGTGGATCCCCCATTTCTGATGCGGAGTCAGGAAGTTGAGCGCTTTTTCCGGGAATCCGTTAGGCGGAACTTCGCGCATATTGCTGACGCTTCGGGTATCGATAGGCGGACGATATGCCACCAGACTTTCACCAAACGCTCGCATCCACGCGTGATCCTGGTACAACTGTTGGCGACCGGACAGGGTGCGCCACGGGATCAGCTCGTGGACGTTGGTATAGCCTGCGTTATAGGAGACATGTTCACTTTCCAGCCCGGACCAGGTGGGGCTGGAGATGATTTTGCGCGGCTGCGCCTGAATATCGCGAAAACGGATTTTCTCGTCTTCTTTGTTCAACGCCAGATGCGTATGGTCGCGTCCGGTCATCGCTCCCAGCGCTTCCCAGGCTTTCACCGCCACCTGACCGTTCGTTTCCGGTGCCAGGGCGAGGATCACCTCAGACGCGTCCAGCGCGGTGTCTATCAGTGGTCGGCCTTTCGCCGGACCTTCGCGTTTGGTGTAGTTCAGCTTGCCGAGGAAATCGACCTCCGCCTGGGTATTCCACGTAATACCTTTCCCGCCGTTACCGAGCTTGTCCATTAGCGGACCGAGCGAAGTGAAGCGTTCGTAGGTGGCGGGATAGTCACGTTCCACAACGGCAATATTGGGCGCCGTTTTCCCCGGGAGGAGATCGCATTCGCCTTTACGCCAGTCCTGAATGTCAAACGGCTGCGCCAGTTCTGCCGGGGAGTCGTGTTGCAGCGGTTGTAATACCACATCCGTTTCTTGCCCAAGGTGCCCGACGCAAACCTCAGAGAAGACTTTGGCGATGCCTTTATAAATTTCCCAGTCGCTCTTCGATTCCCACGCAGGATCGACCGCCGCCGACAGCGGGTGAATAAACGGATGCATATCCGAGGTGTTCATATCGTCTTTTTCATACCAGGTGGCGGTCGGCAAAACGACATCGGAGAACAGGCAGGTACTCGACATACGGAAATCGAGCGTTACCAGCAGATCAAGCTTGCCCTCTATCGCCGCGGACTGCCATTCCACCTCTTCAGGTTTAATACCTTCGCTTGAACCGAGCGCTTCCCCCTGGATCCCGCTTTCGGTACCTAGCAGATACTTGAGCATGTATTCATGCCCTTTACCGGAGGAGCCGAGCAGGTTAGAGCGCCAGACGAAGAGATTACGCGGATGGTCGTTACCACTATCCGGCTGCTCGCAGGCAAAACGAATTTCACCCGATTTCAGCGCCTGTGCAGTGTATTGTGCAGGCGACACTCCCGCTTGTTCTGCCTTTGCTTTGACGGTCAGAGGGTTGAGGTTGAGCTGCGGCGCGGACGGCAGCCAGCCCATTCTTTCTGCCCGCACGTTAAAGTCGATCAAATGTCCGCTAAACTTGGACGCGTCAGCCAGCGGAGAGAGGAGTTCCTGAGCGGTGAGTTTTTCATAACGCCACTGGCTGGAGTGATTGTAGAAAAACGAGGTGCTGTTCATCTGACGCGGCGGGCGGTTCCAGTCCAGCGCAAAGGCCAGCGGCAACCAACCAGTTTGCGGACGCAGTTTCTCCTGACCCACATAGTGCGCCCAGCCGCCGCCGCTTTGTCCCACACAACCGCAGAACACGAGGATGTTAATCATTCCACGGTAGTTCATATCCATGTGATACCAGTGGTTGACGCCAGCCCCGAGGATAATCATCGAACGGCCATGGGTTTTGTGCGCCGTATCGGCAAACTCACGGGCGATTTGTTCGATATGACGACGAGGGACACCGGTAATTTGCTCTCCCCAGGCCGGGGTGTAGGCTTTCACTTCGCTGTAATCTTGCGCGCTATGAGCGTCATCCAGACCACGGTCGAGGCCGTAATTCGCCAGCACCAGATCATAAACGCTTACCACCGGGCAACGGCTGCCATCGGCGAGGGTAAGATGTTTTACCGGCAGTTGACGAATCAGCACGGGTTCCTGTTTCACGCTGCGAAAATGTGGGTTTTCGTTACCGCCGAAGTAGGGGAATGCCACGCCAGTCACTTCATCATGCTGACCGAGCAGCGAGAGGGAAAGTTCTGTTTCAGCGCCAGCCGCCAGTGGCTCCAGGTTCCATTTACCTTTCTCGCCCCAGCGAAAACCGATAGACCCGTTCGGGACCACCAGTTCGCCAGCAGTGTTAAAGGCCACGGTTTTCCACTCCGGATTGTTACTTTCGCCCAGACCATCGACAAGGTCTGAGGCGCGCATCATGCGCCCTGGCACGTAGCTGCCATCTTCCCGGGCATCCAGCAAAACCAGCATCGGCATATCGGTATAGCGACGACAGTAATTGATGAAGTAATCGCTTGGATTGTCGAGGTGGAATTCTTTCAGGATGACGTGGCCCATCGCCATCGCCAACGCGCTGTCTGTTCCTTGCTTGGGTGCCAGCCACTGGTCGCACAGTTTAGCTACTTCCGAGTAATCCGGCGTAATGGCAATCGTCTTGGTGCCTTTGTAGCGTACTTCAGTAAAAAAGTGCGCATCCGGGGTACGGGTCTGCGGCACGTTTGACCCCCAGGCGATGATGTAGCTGGAGTTATACCAGTCGGCGGATTCTGGAACATCGGTCTGTTCGCCCCAGGTCATCGGTGATGCAGGCGGTAAATCGCAGTACCAGTCATAGAAGCTCAGGCAGGTTCCGCCCAGTAGCGAAAGATAACGTGTGCCTGCGGCATAGGAGACCATCGACATAGCAGGGATCGGGGAGAACCCGGCCACGCGATCCGGGCCATAGGTTTTCACCGTCCAGACGTTGGCGGCAGCAATGAGCTGATTAAGCTCTTTCCAGTTGGAACGGATAAAACCACCGCGCCCGCGTACCTGTTTGTAGCTCTGGCATTTTTGCGGGTCGTTCATAATGGATTCCCAGGCCAGCACCGGATCGGGCTGGCGGGACAGGGCGTCGCGCCACAGTTCGATCAGACGTTTACGCACCAGGGGATATTTCAGACGGTTGGCGCTGTAAAGATACCAGGAGTAGCTGGCACCGCGCGGGCAGCCACGGGGTTCATGATTTGGCAGGTCAGGGCGGGTACGCGGGTAGTCGGTTTGCTGCGTTTCCCAGGTCACCAGTCCGTTTTTGACGTAGATTTTCCAACTGCATGAGCCGGTACAGTTAACGCCGTGGGTAGAACGCACAATTTTGTCGAACTGCCAGCGCTGACGATAGCTGTCTTCCCAGTCCCGGTTGGTGTGCATCACTTGCCCGTGCCCATCGGCAAACGTATCGCCCTTTTGTTTAAAGTAGCGAAAGCGATCGAACAGTTTACTCATGACATAACTCCTGCTTTGAGAATATTGCCGACGGTGAATCGAACGGTAGGCCGGATGGCGGTTAACGCCTTATCCGGCCTATCGAACTGTCCGATCCTGCGGTATCCATTTTGTTATTTTTTTTGTGATTTACGGCCATAGACCAGCCAGGTCACCAGCACGCAGACGATGTAAAACACGAGGAATATTTTCATTGCGCCCACCGGAGAGCCAGTCAGCGCCAGCGATGAACCAAACGCTTTGGGGATGAAAAAGCCCCCCACAGCGCCAATAGCAGAGATGAATCCCAGGGCGGCAGCGGTATCGGTTACCGCCTCACGTTGGGCCTGTTCTTCAGTACCACCGTGCAGCTTGACCCGGTATATGGTGATTTTGCGAAAGATCACCGCGATCATCTGGAAGGTTGAGCCGCTTCCCAGACCCGCAGTCAGGAACAAGCCCATAAACACCAGGTAGAAGGCGACAAAGTTTCCCTCGCCTGACCCTGGCAGGGTGAGAAACAGCAGGGCGCTAAATAGCGCCATAAAGATGAAGTTAATTAACGTGACGCGCACACCGCCGAATTTGTCAGAGATCACCCCACCTGCCGATCGCGCAAGAGCGCCGATGAAGGGGCCGAAGAACGCCAGTTGCAGGATATTCACGTCCGGGAACTGAGTTTTCGCCAGCATGGCAAAGCCTGCCGAAAAGCCGATAAATGAACCGAAGGTGGCGAGATACAGCAGGCTTAATAACCACAGATGAAAACGCTTGAGGACCGGCAACTGGGAAGCAATTGAGGCCTTCGAACTGGCAATATCGTTCATTCCCATGCCTGCTGCTAAGGTGGCTATCAGCAGTAACGGAACCCAAATCCATGCGGCATTGGCCAGCGACAATAACGAGCCGTCGGCTTGCGGTACGCCCTGTACGCCCAAAAAGGTAAAGATAGGCAGAAAGATCACCAGCGGCGCGATCAACTGCATCACGCTGACGCCAAGGTTGCCGAGACCACCGTTAACGCCTAATGCGCTGCCTTGTTTCGCTTTGGGGAAGAAAAAGCTGATATTACCCATGCTGGAGGCAAAGTTTGCGCCAGCAAAACCACACATCAGCGCAATGATAATAAATACGCCAAACGGAGTAGCGTTATTTTGCACGGCAAAACCGAGCCAGACGCAGGGAATAACCAGAATAATCGTGCTAAAAATGGTCCACCGGCGCCCACCAAATATAGGTACCATAAAGGAGTAGGGGACGCGCAATATTGCGCCAGAAAGAGAAGGCAATGCCGTTAATAAAAACAGTTGGTCAGTAGTGAAATTAAAACCAATTTTATTCAGATTGACGGCCACGGCGCTAAACAACATCCAGACGCAGAACGCCAGCAACAGACAACTTACTGATATCCAGAGGTTTCTGCGTGCAATATGCTTACCTTTGTTTTCCCAAAAGGCGGGGTTCTCCGGTTTCCAGTCAGTTAAAAGATAACGATTATTTTTCTCATTTGATGCTGACATATTATTCTCCATGCCCATGCCGTTCATGAAAAAGAAATAAACGCACACAGCGCCGCGCGAGTTCTTTTTAGAAACTATTGAAAAGTTTTGGGAATATTGACTGAAAGAATAGATAAAAAAGCGCAATAACGCGGCGTGATGAGGGAATTACATGTTGCTTAAGTGTTACCAATTGTAAAATTAAAAGATGTATTATTAATTCATCTATAACATCAATTAACTAACTCTAACGTAATCATACGATCCAAATGGCGTTCGAATGCAGGGTCGGCCATTTCCTCAATGCCTAAGACATAGATGCCATCCAGGCCGCAAACCAATGCGATTAAGCGCCAGGCCACCTCGGCCGCATCCGGTATTGCTGAGAATTCACCTGCACTCTGTCCTTGAGTGATGATAGCGGCGGTTTCTTCATGCCACATCCGCATGGTTAGCAGGTAGGCGCTTTTGATTTCCGGATCTTTATCCGCCAGGACCTGCGCTTCGCGCCACAGTTTAATGTAGGGTTCGAACCCGCCATCTTCGCTGCCCAACATAGCATGCAGTCGTTCGCGGAAGCTGGCGTTATCACTGACCTGTTCGGCATCCAGAAGGGTCCGTATCAGTTGCACAAAAGCGAGGGATTTTAACTCACCCGCAGAGGTAAAGTGATGGTGTACCTGCCCGGTGGACACCTGAGCTTCCGTGGCAATACGCCGCACCGTCATAGCAGTAAATCCTTCCTCAAGCGCGACACGCATGGCCGCTTGCAGAATAACTTCCCGACGTTCGTCCCGATTCAGATAGCTCATCTTTCCTCCTGTACCCGTATAGCACGCAGTCTAACAAAAAGTTGGACATACGTTCAAATTTCCGTAGGATCGCTAAAGCTGGACACGTGTCCAGTTTCAGTTTCGTTAGGGAGTTTTATGTTTCGTCAGTGGTTAACGTTAGTCATTATTGTACTGGTCTACATCCCTGTTGCGATTGATGCAACGGTGTTGCACGTTGCCGCGCCCACGCTGAGTATGACGCTGGGTGCCAGTGGTAACGAGCTGCTGTGGATCATTGATATTTATTCTCTGGTAATGGCCGGAATGGTATTGCCAATGGGCGCGCTGGGCGATCGTATTGGCTTTAAACGTCTGCTGCTGTTAGGGGGCGGAGTATTTGGCCTCGCATCGCTGGCCGCTGCCTTTGCCCACAGCGCGGGTTGGCTGATTGCCACTCGGGCTGTATTGGCGATTGGGGCGGCGATGATTGTTCCGGCAACGCTTGCGGGCATTCGCGCAACATTCGCTGAGCAACGGCATCGCAATATGGCGCTCGGTGTCTGGGCTGCCGTGGGTTCCGGCGGTGCGGCATTTGGCCCACTGGTTGGTGGGATGCTGCTGGAGCACTTCTACTGGGGATCCGTATTCTTAATTAATGTGCCAATTGTCCTGGTGGTAATGGCCTTAACCGCGCGCTTAGTGCCGCGCCAGGCCGAACGTCGCGATCAATCGTTAAATTTCGGTCATGCGATAATGCTGATTGTCGCCATTCTGCTGCTGGTTTACAGCGCTAAAACCGCGCTGAAAGGAAATACGGCGACTGCTGCCATTGCGTTGACGCTGTTAACCGGCGCGTTACTGTTGTGGCAGTTTGTCCGCATCCAGCTTGCCGCTTCCCGCCCGATGATTGATATGCGGCTGTTCACGCATCGCATCATCTTAAGCGGCGTTGTGATGGCGATGACCGCCATGATAACTCTGGTGGGTTTCGAGTTACTGATGGCTCAGGAGCTACAGTTTGTTCATGGTTTAACACCGTATCAGGCGGGACTGTTTATGCTGCCGGTGATGCTGGCAAGCGGCTTCAGCGGACCCATTGCCGGTATGCTGGTGTCACGCCTGGGATTACGTTGTGTGGCAACGGCGGGTATGGCGCTTAGCGCCGTCAGTTTTTACGGCCTGGCGATGACAGATTTCAGTACTCAGCAGATTCAAGCCTGGATATTAATGGCTTTGCTCGGTTTCAGCGCCGCCAGTGCGCTGCTGGCCTCTACGGCGGCTATCATGGCGGCAGCCCCGGCAGAAAAAGCCGCTGCCGCGGGCGCCATTGAGACAATGGCTTATGAACTGGGGGCCGGGCTTGGGATCGCTATCTTTGGTTTGTTGTTGAGCCGCAGCTTTTCAGCCTCGATTCTGCCGCCTGTCGGACTTAACCCACAGGAGATAGAACGAGCCTCATCGTCAATGGGGGAGGCGGTGCAACTGGCGCACTCGCTCCCGTCGTCGCTGAGTGAGGCGTTGCTGTCGGCTGCTAAAGAAGCCTTTACCTGGTCGCACAGCGTAGCCTTAAGCAGCGCCGGCAGCATGCTTATCGTATTAGCGGTAGGAATGTGGTTCAGTCTGGCAAAGGTACAGCGTCAATAACTAATGGGCTAAATGACAGGGGTAATCCATCTCTTCGACTTCTTTCCCACTCAGTCGAGCGTATTGCCCCGTCAGCCTCCAGAACGCAGGCTGTGTTTCCGTATAGATCTCTGCCGCTAAAACCAGGCGGCGGCGATCCACCTCATTCAGCTCCAGTAGCGTCCACGGCACAAAATAACGATCGCTGCCCGTTAGGGTAAACCACAGCGGGCACCCGCAACCGGAACAGAAGAAACGTTCACCACGATTTGAAGAAGGGAAGTGCGAAGGTTCTGCTGAATCCGGCGACATCAGCGGCTGAGCGCTGGCTTCCAGATACATAGCGATGCCACCTGACCACTTCTGGCACAGCGTACAATGACAGGCATAGACATCCAGCATTTCGACGTCGACGGTAAAATGACTCTGCCCGCAAAGACAACGACCAGTGAATGTCTGCACGGCATACTCCTTATGACCGAGTCTACATTAAGAGAAAAAGCCAGCCCTGGAAGGACTGGCTTTGTATTCAGACTACAACAAAATTAGAACTGGTAGTTCAGACCAACAGCAACGATGTTGTCAGTGCTTACACCGGCAGCTCTTGTGAAGTTGTTGGCATCCAGCAGGTTGATTTTGTAATCAACGAAGGTGGACATGTTTTTGTTGAAGTAGTAGGTAGCACCCAGGTCTACGTATTCAACCAGATCCTGGTCGCCGTAACCGTTGATGTCTTTACCTTTAGACTTCAGGTAAGCAACGGACGGACGCAGACCGAAGTCGAACTGGTACTGAGCAACAGCTTCAAAGTTCTGTGCTTTATTTGCAATACCGATGATCTCAGTACCTTTAACAGTACCACCAAAGGTAGTCATGTTACGGGTTTCGGAGTAGGTGGTTGCCAGGTAGATGTTGTTCGCATCATATTTCAGGCCAGCAGCCCAAACTTCAGCGTTCTTACCGTCAGCTTTGAACTGACCGCTGTGGTTGTTCTGGGAGTCAGTACGGTCAGATTTCGCATAGGCTGCACCTACGCCGAAGCCATCGTACTCATAGGTAGTTGACAGACCGAAGCCGTCGCCGTTAGCTTCTTTGTCGGCGCTACGATCGTTTTTACCCTGGTACTGCAGGGCAAAGTTCAGACCTTCAACCAGACCGAAGAAGTCGGTGTTACGGTAGGTTGCAACGCCAGTAGTACGGCCAGTCATGAAGACGTCAGTCTGGGTCCAGGTATCGCCACCGAACTCTGGCAGAACGTCGGTCCATGCGCCGATGTCGTAAGCTACGCCGTAGTTACGACCGTAGTCGAAAGAACCGTATTCAGCGAATTTCAGGCCAGCGAATGCCAGACGGGTTTTATCTTTGTCGGAACCCTGATCTTCAGAACGGTTGCCTTTGAATTCATATTCCCACTGACCGAAACCAACCAGTTGGTCGTTGATCTGAGTTTCGCCTTTGAAGCCCAGACGCGCGTAAGTTTTGTCGCCATCGCTGCTGGTATCGTTAGAGAAGTAGTGTTGAGCGTGAACTTTACCGTACAGGTCCAGTTTGTTTGCGTCTTTGTTATATACCTCAGCTGCGTTTACCGCACCTGCCGCCAACAGGCTAGTCACTGCCACTGCAACTAATTTAAGTTTCATTCTAAATAATCCTTATAATTATTTCTTGGTGTGTTTCCTAAACCATTGCTAAACGAAGGAGTTCGTCAATGGCAAACCATTTTTAAATGACGCAGTGGTATAAGTTCAATAATAAGTTTCATAATATTGCGAAATATTTGAAGTTGTGTGATCCAGATCTACATAATATAGCTGATTGTATTAATCTTAATATGTGACAGATCGGAATGGGTATATTTACATGGGGGACTATTGTGCGGACTATGATTTAAATGGCGTTAGTTTCGCAGGTGTAATATATACATGTGAAGAGATATAGATGACCGAGTAATACTTTCTGGCGTTAATTAATTTCCATATATTTAACATTTAATTAAAAAAATATAAACATAAACCGCAGTGGAATGAACAATTATTATTCATTAAATTGTCTAAAGTATAGCCGG
This sequence comes from Citrobacter sp. RHBSTW-00986, assembly GCF_013783065.1. Lineage (NCBI taxonomy): Bacteria > Pseudomonadati > Pseudomonadota > Gammaproteobacteria > Enterobacterales > Enterobacteriaceae > Citrobacter > Citrobacter sp. RHBSTW-00986. Next base: position 2,462,396 of record NZ_CP056200.1, read on the forward strand.
ATTTTATTTGTTTGTGATAAACCCGACTTTTTTTCAGGCACGGCGTGTTGCCAGCCAGCAAAGCAGAGACCCCGCGCAGACCATCAGCGCTCCTTGCCAGAAGGATAGAGACAGCGGGGCGCTGAGCAACACTGCGGCCAGCGCAGAGGAGAGCACTGGAGTAAAATAAGACCCGACGGCCATAACGGTCACGTTGCCATGCAAAATACCAATATTCCACGCGGCATAGGCAAATCCTAACGTTAATGCTGCAGTGAACATTTTAATCGTCACCGAAGTGCTGAAAACCATTTCCGGTTGAGGCGTAATAAAATAGTAAACCCACAAACTTGCCGCCGTTAGTAAAACGAACACGGTGATGCCGTTAAAACCTTTTGCATATTTATTGGTCACCGTGCAATACGTTGCCCAGATAAAAGCGCCGAGAAAGGCGAGGAAATAGCTAAGCGGGCTGCTGGCAACATTACTGATAATTTCTCCAGGATTGAGACCGTTTTCGCCCCCCAACACCCAACAAACCCCGGTCAATGCGATGATTAATCCAGGAATCACCAACCAGGTTGTTTTTTGGCCATTAAATAAGATGGCGAATAATATTGTCAGACTTGGCCAGAGATAATTGACCATACCCACTTCAATAGCCTGGTGACGAGTAGCGGCATAGCCGAGGGCCAGCGCTAAGCATATTTCATAGCTAACAAAAAGCACGCTACCGGCGATTAAATATCGCACAGGAATTTTTCTGATATTTGGGAATCCGACGGTAAATATCAGCAACAGGCCGCTTAATGTAAAAATCATCGCCGCGCCGCCTGCCGGCCCCAGTCCTTCGCTTACCCCACGAATAAGCCCGACCATCGTGCTCCAGAGCACGATGGCAATAAGCCCAATTAACGTTGCTTTTTGTTTTGTCATGCTGATTGTCTGTCCATGGTACTGGCAAAAATTAAGCTGAAATGTATAGCACCTTTACACCGTAGCGCGCTAATTAATTCCCCTTTGTCTACCCCCTTATGGGTACAAAGGTTAAGCGAAGTGCACTATTTAGTAGCGGAACCGTTTCGTTATTGATTTGACGCAAAAAAAATATGGATATAGCTGATAGTTTCGTCGCGAAGTTGTACATGTCATCTTTCAATCATGCCGCGCTGGCGCAATTTGAGAGATTTCCTGTACGAATCCCTGCAAAAAAGAGGAAAGCAATGGACGTCAGCCGCAGACAATTTTTTAAAATCTGCGCGGGCGGTATGGCGGGAACAACAGTAGCCGCTCTGGGTTTTGCACCCAAAATGGCACTGGCTCAGGCGCGAAACTATAAGCTGTTGCGCGCCAAAGAGATCCGAAACACCTGCACATACTGTTCCGTAGGTTGCGGGCTATTAATGTATAGCCTGGGAGATGGAGCAAAAAACGCCAAAGAGTCGATTTACCATATTGAAGGGGATCCGGATCATCCGGTGAGCCGTGGGGCATTATGCCCTAAGGGCGCAGGATTACTGGATTACGTGCACAGTGAAAACCGTCTGCATTACCCGGAATATCGCGCTCCAGGCTCCGACAAATGGCAGCGTATCAGCTGGGATGAGGCTTTCACCCGTATCGCGAAGCTGATGAAAACTGACCGCGACGCCAACTTTATTGAGAAGAATGAGCAGGGCGTAACGGTAAACCGCTGGCTTTCTACCGGGATGCTGTGTGCATCTGCGGCAAGTAATGAAACCGGCATGCTGACGCAAAAATTTGTGCGCTCACTCGGCATGCTGGCAGTAGACAACCAGGCGCGCGTCTGACACGGACCAACGGTAGCAAGTCTTGCTCCAACATTTGGTCGCGGTGCGATGACCAACCACTGGGTTGATATTAAAAACGCCAACGTCGTGATGGTGATGGGCGGTAACGCCGCTGAAGCACATCCGGTGGGATTCCGCTGGGCGATGGAAGCTAAAAACAACAATGATGCCACGCTAATTGTTGTTGACCCCCGTTTTACACGTACAGCCTCGGTAGCGGATATTTACGCGCCAATTCGTTCCGGCACGGACATTACGTTCCTGTCCGGCGTCTTGCTGTATCTGATTGAAAACAACAAAATCAACGCTGAATACGTTAAGCATTACACCAACGCCAGCCTGCTGGTGCGGGATGATTTTGCTTTTAAAGACGGTCTGTTCAGCGGTTACGACGCGAAAAAACGCCAATACGATAAATCGTCCTGGAACTACCAGTTCGATGAAAACGGCTACGCAAAACGCGATGAAACGTTAAGCCATCCTCGCTGTGTCTGGAATCTGCTAAAACAGCAAGTTTCCCGCTACACGCCGGATGTGGTGGAAAACATCTGCGGTACGCCAAAAGAAGACTTCCTGAAAGTCTGCGAAGTGCTGGCTTCCACCAGCGCAGCGGATCGCACCACCACATTCCTGTATGCGCTGGGCTGGACACAGCATACCGTCGGGGCGCAGAACATCCGTACCATGGCGATGATCCAGTTGCTGCTCGGCAACATGGGGATGGCAGGTGGCGGGGTCAACGCTTTACGCGGTCACTCCAACATTCAGGGTTTAACCGACTTAGGGCTGCTCCCTACCAGTCTGCCAGGCTACCTGACGCTGCCGTCAGAGAAACAGGCCGATCTGCAAACCTATCTGGCCGCTAACACGCCAAAAGCGACGTTGGCCGATCAGGTGAACTACTGGGGCAACTACCCGAAATTCTTCGTCAGCCTGATGAAATCTTTCTACGGCAATGCGGCGCAGAAAGAAAACGACTGGGGCTTTGAGTGGCTGCCGAAGTGGGATCAGTCCTACGACGTCATCAAATACTTCAACATGATGGATAGCGGGAAAGTGACCGGCTACATCTGTCAGGGCTTTAACCCGGTCGCGTCCTTCCCGGACAAAAACAAAGTGGTGCAGTGCCTGAGCAAACTGAAGTATCTGGTGATTATCGATCCGCTGGTGACCGAAACCTCTACGTTCTGGCAGAACCACGGTGAATCAAACGACGTTGATCCGGCTTCTATTCAGACCGAAGTCTTCCGTTTGCCATCCACCTGCTTTGCGGAAGAGGACGGCTCCATCGCCAACTCCGGTCGCTGGTTGCAGTGGCACTGGAAAGGTCAGGATGCCCCGGGTGAAGCCCGCAACGACGGCGAAATTCTGGCCGGTATTTATCACCGTCTGCGCGACATGTATCGCACTGAAGGCGGTAAAGCCGTAGAACCCGTGCTGAAAATGAGCTGGAACTATAAGCAGCCGGACGAACCGCACTCCGAGGAAGTGGCAAAAGAGAACAACGGCTATGCGCTGGAAGATCTCTATGATGCCAACGGTGTGCTGGTTGCGAAGAAAGGCCAGTTACTCAGCAGCTTTGCGCTTCTGCGCGATGATGGGTCTACGTCATCGTCCTGCTGGATTTATACCGGTAGCTGGACCGAGCAGGGCAACCAGATGGCCAATCGCGATAACGCCGACCCGTCAGGTCTCGGTAATACGCTGGGCTGGGCCTGGGCATGGCCGTTAAACCGTCGCGTGTTGTATAACCGCGCTTCGGCGGACCCGCAAGGTAAGCCATGGGATCCAAAACGCATGCTGATCCAGTGGAACGGCACGAAGTGGACGGGGAACGATATCCCGGACTTCAACACCGCAGCACCGGGCAGTGGCACCAATCCGTTTATTATGCAGCCGGAAGGGCTGGGTCGTCTGTTCGCTATCGATAAGATGGCGGAAGGTCCGTTCCCGGAACACTACGAGCCGATGGAAACGCCGCTGGGTACGAACCCGCTGCATCCGAACGTGATCTCCAACCCGGCAGCGCGTCTGTACGAAGCGGATAAGTTACGCATGGGCACGAAACAGGACTTCCCGTACGTCGGGACGACCTATCGTCTGACCGAACATTTCCATACCTGGACCAAGCACGCATTGCTTAATGCGATTGCCCAGCCAGAGCAGTTTGTGGAAATCAGCGAAACGCTGGCGGCAGCGAAGGGGATCTCCAACGGCGATCACGTCAAAGTCAGCAGCAAGCGTGGATTTATTCGCGCAGTTGCCGTGGTTACCCGTCGTCTGCGCACTCTGCACGTCAACGGTCAGCAGGTTGAAACGGTTGGGATCCCGATCCACTGGGGCTTTGAAGGAGTCGCGCGTAAAGGCTATATCGCCAACACCCTGACGCCGAATGTCGGTGATGCAAACTCGCAAACGCCGGAATACAAAGCGTTTTTAGTTAACATCGAGAAGGCGTAAGGGAGGCGAACATATGTCTATGGAAACGCAGGACATCATCAAACGGTCCGCAACAAACGCCATCACGCCGCCGCCTCAGGCCCGTGATTACAAAGCTGAGGTCGCAAAGCTGATCGACGTTTCCACCTGTATAGGCTGTAAGGCCTGTCAGGTGGCATGTTCAGAGTGGAATGATATCCGTGATGAAGTCGGCCACTGCGTCGGGGTGTATGACAACCCTGCCGATCTTAGCGCCAAGTCCTGGACGGTGATGCGGTTTACCGAAACCGAACAGAACGGCAAGCTCGAGTGGTTGATTCGTAAAGACGGCTGTATGCACTGTGAAGATCCGGGCTGCCTGAAGGCATGCCCGTCTGCCGGGGCTATCATCCAGTACGCCAACGGGATTGTTGATTTTCAGTCAGAGCACTGCATTGGCTGCGGCTACTGTATTGCCGGGTGTCCATTTAATATTCCGCGCCTCAATAAAGAGGATAACCGCGTATATAAATGTACGCTGTGTGTGGACCGCGTCAGCGTCGGGCAGGAACCTGCCTGCGTGAAGACCTGTCCGACCGGGGCAATCCATTTCGGTACCAAGCAGGAAATGCTGGAAATGGGCGAACAGCGAGTGGCAAAACTGAAAGCACGCGGTTATGAACATGCCGGTCTCTACAACCCGGAAGGTGTGGGTGGCACGCACGTGATGTACGTTCTGCATCATGCCAACCAGCCGGAGCTGTATCACGGCCTGCCGAAAGAACCGCAGATCGATACCTCTATCAATCTGTGGAAAGGGGCGCTAAAACCGCTGGCCGCTGCCGGATTTATCGCCACCTTCGCCGGACTGATTTACCACTACATTGGTATCGGTCCGAATAAGGAAGTGGACGACGACGAGGAGGATCATCATGAGTAAGTCGAAAATGATTGTGCGCACGAAGTTTATCGACCGCGCCTGTCACTGGACAGTGGTGATCTGCTTCTTCCTGGTGGCGTTGTCGGGGATTTCGTTTTTCTTCCCGACTCTGCAATGGCTGACGCAGACATTCGGTACGCCGCAGATGGGGCGCATTTTGCACCCGTTCTTCGGACTGCTGATCTTCGTGGCGCTGATGTTCATGTTTGTACGCTTTGTTCACCACAACATCCCGGATAAAAAAGATATCCCGTGGCTGAAAAACATTGTGGAAGTGCTGAAAGGCAATGAACACAAAGTGGCGGACGTGGGTAAGTACAATGCCGGGCAGAAAATGATGTTCTGGTCGATCATGAGCATGATTTTCGTGCTGCTGATCACCGGCATCATTATCTGGCGTCCGTACTTTGCGCAGTTCTTCCCGATGCAGGTCGTGCGCTATAGCCTGCTTATCCATGCGGCTGCGGGGATTATCCTGATGCACGCCATCCTCATCCACATGTATATGGCATTCTGGGTGAAAGGATCGATTAAAGGCATGGTCGAAGGGAAAGTGAGCCGTCGCTGGGCGAAGAAACATCACCCACGCTGGTATCGCGAAGTTGAACGACAAGAAGCGAAAAAAGAGAGCGAGGAAGGGGTTAACTAACTCCTGACGTGCCCTGATCGTAATGGCGCTACACCTGTAGCGCCATTTTTTTGCCCAAAAAACGTCATATTTCGATAAGCCGGATGACGGCCCTACACGCGCATTTTGCTGATGTAGGCCTGCCATCCGGCAATACGGTTTACTCCAGTTGTGAGTTCAGGCGCTCAATCTCCTCACGCCATTGCGCCTGTAACAGCGGCTTTTGATGTTTTGGCTTGCGGGCAAGATCGTCAGCCAGACGCTGCTCCAGCTCAAGAAGTTGTTCCAGCAATCCATCGCTGTCACCGTTTGTTTCGGCTCTTGCATCGACCACCGTTTTGGGAACGGTTATCTCCGAGGATGTTTCCCGAATACGCGCATTGACCGCGTCCAGATCGTGCCATTCACTGAGTTCGCCCTTGTCGATCAACCAAAACCGGTTACAGCTTTGGCTGATAAGCTGACGGTCGTGACTGACCAACAACACGCCGCCGTTATAGCTTTGCAGCGTTTCTGCTAACGCCTCTTTACCTTCCAGATCCAGATGGTTGGTCGGTTCATCGAGCATCAGCAGGCTGTAGCGCGCAAGCGTTAGCCCAACAAACAGCAGCCGGGAGCGCTCACCGCCGCTTAGGGAACTGATCCGCTGCGCGTGACGAACCCACGGAAAACCCGCGCTAATCAGCGCCATTTTGCGGATATCAGGCTGCGGAGCAAACGGCTCCAGCGCGTCAAATAACGAATCGTTATCTGCGAGTTGGTGCAGCGTCTGGTCGTAATAGCCCAACGTAACGCGCGGGTGCAACACCAGTGAAGGTGATGCCAGTTGTGAGTGAAACTGTTGCCAGATAAGCCTTAACAACGATGATTTCCCGCAACCGTTGCGCCCGACAATCGCCACGCGATCGCCGCTTTTTAACCGGAGACCGGCAATGGAAAACAGCGTATCGGCGTCGGGAGCAGGGGCCACGGACAGATTAGTCATCTCCAGCAAACGATCCGCACGCAGGGCATCTCCCTGCAATGTTAGTGTCCACTGACTTCCTGACGTCACTTCAGTCTGTACCTCTTTCAGGCGCTGTACCTGCTTTTCCATCTGCTTGGCCTTGCGGGAAAGATCTTCGTTGTCGTAGACCCGCCCCCAGGTAGCCAGCCGTTTGGCGCTGGCGGTCACCCGGTCTATCTCCTTTTGCTCAGCCTTATGGCGCAGAGCATCGCTGATGTCTCTTTCTGCCAGAGCCTGACGCGCTGCGCTACAGGGCAGATCGAAGGCATGAAGAGTTCGATCGCGCAGGATCCAGGTTCCGTGAGTCACCGCGTCTAACAGTTGCGGGTCGTGGGAAACCACCACAAAACTGCCAGACCAGTTTTGTAAGAACTGTTCCAGCCACAGTAATGTTGGCAGATCCAGGTGGTTACCCGGCTCATCCAGCAGCAGCAGGTCAGGGTTTCGCATCAGCGCCCGCGACAATAACAGACGCGTGTGTTGGCCGCCGCTCAGCGTGTGTGCTGTCAGAGATAAATTCTCCGGCGTGAACCCCATTTCGGCGAGCAGTGCTTCAACTCGCCACTGCTGACCTGCGCGTTCATGCTCGGGCAGTTGAGCCAGAACGGCTTCCTGCAGCGTGAGCGGCAGTATTTCGTCTGGGAGATGTTGTTCTACACGGGCGAGATGGCAGTGATTTGCCTGCGCGATAATCCCACTGGTCGGCGAAATTGTGCCATCGAGCAGTTTTAACAGCGTGCTTTTGCCGCAGCCGTTGTAGCCGATAAGCCCGACGCGGTCGCCTTTTTTCAGGGTAAAGGAAAGATCGTCGAATAGCGTGCCGAATGCCGTATCAACGTGTAAGGATTGTGCGGTTAGTAATGTGCTCATTGTTGCTTACTCAAGAGTTACAGGCGTAAAAACGCCTCGTCAAACATCGCTGACGATAACCCGGTAAGCCCGAGAGAAGGGGATTTAGAAGTTAGCTTCGCTCAAGCAGAAGTTATCGCAGCACGATACCGATAACGCTTGAGCACTGGCGATCGCCAAAAGCATGTGAAACGATAAAACGTTCACAGTACAGCATAAGTATCCTCCTTATTATTTCCCAAATGTTAATCGATGGTGAAAGTGTAATCGTAAGTCACGCAGTCGCGCAAGTTCTGAGCGCCCGGCAGCAACGTGCCGCCGGGCAAACCGTCAGATAGAGGTACGACGGTAGTCGCGGTATTCTGCCTGCCAGAAATTATCGTCAATCGCCTGTTGCAGCGCTTCGGCGGAGGTTTTCACCGCCACGCCTTGCTGCTGGGCCATTTTACCGACGGCAAACGCGATGGCGCGGGAAACGGTCTGAATATCTTTCAGCTCAGGTAACACCAGTCCTTCGCCGTTGAGCACCAGCGGTGAATACTGCGCCAGCGTTTCACTGGCTGACATCAGCATTTCATCGGTGATACGCGATGCGCCAGAAGCAATTACCCCCAGACCAATACCCGGGAAGATATAGGCGTTGTTACATTGGGCAATGGGATAGATTTTCTCTTTCCACAGTACCGGTGCAAACGGGCTACCGGTCGCAACCAGCGCGTTACCCTCGGTCCAGGCGATAATATCCTGTGGCGTGGCTTCTACGCGGGAAGTCGGGTTAGACAGCGGCATGACGATCGGACGCGGGCAATGCTTATGCATTTCGCGAATGATCTCTTCGGTAAACAGGCCGGTCTGTCCGGAAACACCAATCAGGATGTCCGGCTTAACGTTGCGTACCACATCGAGTAACGACAGCACATCTTCTTGCGTATCCCAGTGCTGCAGATTTTCGCGTTTTTGCACCAGTTTGGTCTGGAAAGAGAGCAGGTTCGGCATCTTATCGGTTAACAGGCCGAAGCGATCGACCATAAACACGCGTTGACGCGCCGCTTCTTCGCTTAAACCTTCACGCTGGATTTGCGCGATGATCTGCTCGGCAATTCCGCAACCGGCGGAACCTGCCCCGAGGAAGACAATGTTCTGTTCGCTTAACTGGCTACCGGCCGCACGGCTGGCCGCAATCAGCGTGCCAACGGTTACCGCAGCGGTACCCTGAATATCGTCGTTAAACGAGCAAATTTCATCGCGATAGCGGGTCAACAGCGGCATGGCATTTTTCTGTGCAAAGTCTTCAAACTGCAACAGCACGTCCGGCCAGCGATGCTTCACGGCCTGGATGAATTCATCGACAAATTCGTAGTATTCATCATCGGTGATACGCGGATTACGCCAGCCCATATACAGCGGATCGTTGAGCAGTTGCTGGTTGTTGGTTCCGACGTCCAGTACCACCGGCAGGGTGTAGGCCGGGCTGATCCCACCACACGCGGTATACAGCGACAGTTTACCGATTGGAATACCCATCCCGCCGATCCCCTGATCGCCAAGACCCAAAATACGCTCCTGTAGATTCAATTGGTCAACGCAACAGTTATGTGAAAACATGGGGTTGCGGAGGTTTTTTGAATGAGACGAACATTTACAGCAGAGGAAAAAGCCTCTGTTTTTGAACTATGGAAGAACGGAACAGGCTTCAGTGAAATAGCGAATATCCTGGGTTCAAAACCCGGAACGATCTTCACTATGTTAAGGGATACTGGCGGCATAAAACCCCATGAGCGTAAGCGGGCTGTAGCTCACCTGACACTGTCTGAGCGCGAGGAGATACGAGCTGGTTTGTCAGCCAAAATGAGCATTCGTGCGATAGCTACTGCGCTGAATCGCAGTCCTTCGACGATCTCACGTGAAGTTCAGCGTAATCGGGGCAGACGCTATTACAAAGCTGTTGATGCTAATAACCGAGCCAACAGAATGGCGAAAAGGCCAAAACCGTGCTTACTGGATCAAAATTTGCCATTGCGAAAGCTTGTTCTGGAAAAGCTGGAGATGAAATGGTCTCCAGAGCAAATATCAGGATGGTTAAGGCGAACAAAACCACGTCAAAAAACGCTGCGAATATCACCTGAGACAATTTATAAAACGCTGTACTTTCGTAGCCGTGAAGCGCTACACCACCTGAATATACAGCATCTGCGACGGTCGCATAGCCTTCGCCATGGCAGGCGTCATACCCGCAAAGGCGAAAGAGGTACGATTAACATAGTGAACGGAACACCAATTCACGAACGTTCCCGAAATATCGATAACAGACGCTCTCTGGGGCATTGGGAGGGCGATTTAGTCTCAGGTACAAAAAACTCTCATATAGCCACACTTGTAGACCGAAAATCACGTTATACGATCATCCTTAGACTCAGGGGCAAAGATTCTGTCTCAGTAAATCAGGCTCTTACCGACAAATTCCTGAGTTTACCGTCAGAACTCAGAAAATCACTGACATGGGACAGAGGAATGGAACTGGCCAGACATCTAGAATTTACTGTCAGCACCGGCGTTAAAGTTTACTTCTGCGATCCTCAGAGTCCTTGGCAGCGGGGAACAAATGAGAACACAAATGGGCTAATTCGGCAGTACTTTCCTAAAAAGACATGTCTTGCCCAATATACTCAACATGAACTAGATCTGGTTGCTGCTCAGCTAAACAACAGACCGAGAAAGACACTGAAGTTCAAAACACCGAAAGAGATAATTGAAAGGGGTGTTGCATTGACAGATTGAATCTACACCCCATCGGTGACAACGATGACCTTGATATTGTGGTTAGGAACGTTTTGCAGGATATCGTCCATATTGTGGCGGTTCTGATAAGAGATAAACACGCCGCGCGCGCGACGATATATCTCGGAGAAACGCTCACAGGCCGCGCCAACCGTTGGGGTATAGATAACCGGCATCATCTCATCAAGGTGATTATGCACCAGCCGGTAAAACAGGGTTTCGTTGGTGTCCTGGATGTTGCGCAGGTAAATATGTTTATCGATTTCGGTTTTGAATCCCTGATATTGGATCCAGGCGCGTTCAGCCTGTTCTTCAATCGTCTCGACCACTTCCGGCAGTAACCCCAGCAGGTTGAAGTTACGGCGTTCTTCCGCACTGAAAGCACTCCCTTTATTCAGTAAAGGGAATTCCAGCAGAACCGGGCCAGCGTAGGGGATGTAAAGGGAACGCAGTTTTTTAGTTTCGTTTTCCATGTCACTCACTCTTTTTTGAATAACCGTCCCTGGCACTCTTTATGATCGTATGTGGCCTGTCCGCCAGGGAAACGGCCGAAGTATAAAGCATTGTGAATGGGTTAAGGGGTTTTATAAGCAAAAACACCACTGCGGTTGCAATGGTGTTTATCTCGTTATTCAGTCAGACGTGCGAAAGGCTATTTGCCGTCAGCGCGGCGCTTTCTTCCGGTAGGATTATTGACCACGTTGGTTTTGTCACCTTCGGTCACGACTTTGCGTTGATTTGAGATTTTGTGGTCCAGTCCGAGAATATGACGGGCCTGACGGTTCGATTTCATTCTAACTCCTTAATCCTGTTACTGGTTTCAAGGGCGAGTCCGTATGAGAACGGACGAAATACAACCTGATAGAAAGCCGATGTTAAAAATAGCGGCTTTCTGGATGGTCGGTCATTTCAGCTGAAAGGTCAATGCTTAAGCGGCAAATGAGAACTATCCCGTATGTGCCATGCTTTTTCTCAGCCGTCCTATACTTGTAACTCCAACGACAACACAGGAGAGCGGTAATGACTATCCATAAGAAAGGTCAGGCACACTGGGAAGGCGACATTAAGCGCGGTAAAGGTACCGTGTCGACCGAAAGTGGGGTGTTGAATCAGCAACCGTATGGGTTTAATACCCGATTTGAAGGGGCGAAAGGCACCAATCCTGAAGAGTTGATTGGCGCGGCGCATGCAGCCTGCTTCTCAATGGCGCTTTCGCTCATGCTGGGCGAAGCGGGTTTTACCCCAGATGCCATTGATACCACTGCCGATGTTTCTCTGGATAAAGTGGATGCCGGATTTGCTATCACCAAAGTCGCGCTACACAGTCAGGTGAGCGTCCCGGGGATAGATGCCGCCACGTTTGACGGCATCATCCAGAAAGCAAAAGCCGGCTGCCCGGTATCACAGGTACTGAACGCGGAAATCACGCTGGATTATCAGTTAAAATCGTAAAGATGGTGTGCCGGATGCGACGGGGTCTTATCCGGCACCAGATGTCTTTATTGCGCCACCCAGCCGCCATCCATATTCCACGCCACACCACGCACCTGCGACGCCCCGTCTGAGCACAAAAATAGCGCAAGCTCACCCAACTGTTGCGGCGTGACGAATTCGCGCGACGGCTGTTTTTCCGCCAGCAGGGCGTCACGCGCGGCGTCAGGCTCAGCGCCTTCGGCAATACGTTTATCGATTTGCTGCTGGACCAACGGCGTAAGCACCCAACCGGGGCACAGCGCATTGCAGGTGATACCCGTCTGCGCGGTCTCCAGCGCAATGGTTTTGGTTAATCCCACCACGCCGTGCTTCGCCGCCACATAGGCGGATTTCTCTTTTGAGGCCACCAGGCCATGAACAGAAGCGATATTGATGATGCGTCCCCAGTTACGCGTACGCATGCCGGGAAGCGCCAGGCGCGTGGTGTGAAAGACAGAAGAGAGGTTAATGGCGATAATCGCGTTCCATTTATCAACCGGGAAGGTCTCCACCGGTGAAACATGCTGGATCCCGGCATTGTTGACCAGAATATCCACACCGCCAAATTCGCTATCGGCATAGCGCATCATGTCGGCAATTTGCGCTTCATCGCTCAGGTCCGCGCCATGATAGCCTGGCGTTTTGCCATATTGTGCAATGGCATCTTTGGCGGCTTCCACATCACCAAATCCGTTAAGGATCAGGGTAGCGCCCGCTTGCGCCAGCACCTGTGCGATGCCTAATCCAATACCGCTGGTAGAGCCGGTAACCAGAGCGGTTTTTCCCGTTAAGTTCATGATGATTCTCCTTAAACAATTCCGGTGGTGTAGAAGACGCCGATAACAAACAGCACGGCCAGACTTTTAATTACGGTAATGGCGAATATCCCGCCGTACGCCTGACGATGGCTAAGACCGGTTATGGCCAGCAGGGTAATGACCGCACCGTTATGTGGCAGGGTATCCATACCACCGCTGGCCATTGACGCCACGCGGTGGAAGACCTCGAGGGGAATATTGGCGGCATGGGCGGCGGCAATAAAAGTGTCAGACATGGCGGCGAGGGCAATACTCATCCCGCCAGACGCCGAGCCGGTGATCCCGGCAAGCGTGGTGATGCTGATAGCCTCATTGAGCAGCGGGTCGGGAATGGCCGCCAGCGCTTTTGACAGCACAAGGAAACCTGGCAGGGCGGCGATCACTGCGCCAAAACCGTATTCTGATGCGGTGTTCATGGCCGCGAGGATCGCGCCGCCAACCGCCGTTCGGCTCCCTTCCGCCAGGCGACCTTTAATGTTGCGATAGCCGAAGAGTACCACCAGCAGGATCCCAGAAATCAGCGCCGCTTCTACCGCCCAGATAGCGGTGATTTTACCGACTTCGGTGGTAATCGGTTTGGCAAGGCCCGGAAGTTCCAGTTGATGCGTAGCGCCATACCATTGCGGGATCCAGTGGGTAAATAATAGGTTAAAAACGCCAACAAGGATCAGCGGAGAGATAGCAATTATCGGGTTCGGCAGGTTAATGTTATCCGGCGTTTCCGGCTCGTTTAACAGTTCAGTGCCATACCCTTCATTCTTTGCCTGCGCTTTACGACGCTGGCGCTCGAGATAAACCAGACCGACAACGATGATAAACAGAGAGCCGATCAAACCCAGCCAGGGCGCGGCCCAGGCGTTAGTTCCAAAGAAGCTGGTCGGAATAATGTTCTGGATCTGCGGCGTGCCTGGCAGAGCGTCCATGGTGAAGGAAAACGCGCCCAGCGCAACGGTGGCCGGAATCAGGCGCTTCGGAATATTACTCTGACGGAACAGCTCCGCCGCAAACGGATACACCGCAAATGCCACCACGAACAGCGATACGCCGCCGTAGGTCAACAGTGCACACACCAGCACAATCACAGGGATGGCGTGACGACGCCCGAGAATGTTGATAGCGGCAGCAACGATGGAGCGAGAAAAACCCGATAACTCGATTAACTTGCCAAACACAGCGCCCAGTAAGAACACCGGGAAGTAAAGCTTCACAAAACCGACCATTTTTTCCATAAACAGGCCGGTGAAGGCAGGGCCGACGGCGCTGGGTTCGGTGAGCAATACAGCACCTAATGCCGCGATGGGGGCAAACAGGATGACGCTATATCCGCGATAGGCTGCCAGCATCAGCAGGCCCAACGCTGCCAGGGCGATTAATACACTCATCATGACTCCTCAATATCATTGTTATAGTGGGGTACAGAAAGAGAAGTTACGGTTTCAGGGCAAAGCGCAGCTGATGCTCTCTGCGTTGCTGGATATATTCCTTGCGCGAATCATCCCAGCGATAAAATCCCTGACCGCTGCGCAAACCGGTATCACCGTTAGCCACCTTGTCAGTGACCAGAGACATCATGTCGCTCCCGGTTGCCAGCTCCGGTAGCAGATGCCGACAAATGTCCTGTACCGTAGAAAGTCCGGTCATATCCGCCGCCTCCAGCGGACCGACCATCGCATAGCGACGACCGAGCGAGGCGCGCATTACCTGATCCACCACCTCTGCGCTGGCGATCCCGCTTTTTACGATATGCAACGCTTCACGTAGCAGAGCGAACTGCAGGCGATTACCGACAAACCCCGGCGCGGCGCGGTCGAGCACGACGGCTTCCAGCTGCATCGAAAGCAGCAGTTGTTGCAGCTCCTGCAGATATTCCGGCTTCGTGGCCGTGCCGGGTACAATCTCAACCAGCGGAATAAAATGCGGCGGGTGCCAGAAATGGGCGATTAACAACCGCTCAGGATGGGCGAGCTTTTCTGCCAGCGCATCCGGCGGCAGGCCGCTGGTGTTACTGGCAATGACGGCCTCAGGCGCGATCAGTGCTTCCAGTTGTGCATACAACGCGTGCTTGAGTTCGAGTCTCTCTGGGATGGCTTCGATCAGTAACCCGCACGCGGCGATATCTTGCAGTGAGGTAGTGCCATGCAGACGACTCACAGCCTGTTCTTTGTCGTTTTTAGGAAACTGTTCGGTGGCAATCAGTTCATCCAGAATACCGCTGGCAACTGCGCCAATGTCTGCAATACGGTTGCTATCGGTGTCGTACAGCCAGACATCGTGACCATAACGGACGAAGTGGGTGGCAATACCGACACCCATTAAACCCGCGCCCAGTACGCAGATATGCTTACTTTTCATGAGATACCTCCTGCGGGCGCTCAACCGCCAGCGCCACCCCCTGACCGCCGCCTACGCACAGCGTAGCCAGCCCTTTGGCGGCGTTACGGCGGGCCATTTCGTGCAGCAAAGTCACCAGAATTCGGCAACCTGACGCGCCAATGGGATGGCCCAGCGCAATCGCGCCGCCGTTTACGTTCACCCGATTGCTGTCCCAGTTCAGGGATTCGCCAACCGCCAGCGCTTGCGCGGCAAAGGCTTCGTTGGCTTCAATGAGATCGACATCATTCAACGTCCAGCCAGCTCGCTTCAGGCACTGAAGTGATGCCTCTACCGGCCCAATACCCATAATCGCAGGGTCGACGCCGGAGACAGCGTAGCCCGCCACTCTGGCAAGAACCGGCAGATTGAGTTCTGCTGCTTTGGCGGCGCTCATCAACATCACTGCGGCGGCGCCATCGTTGATTGAAGAGGCATTCCCGGCGGTCACCGTGCCGTTACCTGGGCGAAACGCTGGTTTGAGCTGCGCCAGCTTTTCAGCCTGCGTATCCGGACGAGGCTGTTCGTCACGATCCACGACACGCGGCGGTTTTTTGCCCTGCGGGACGCTGACTGGCGTGATTTCCGCGCTAAAACGACCGGCTTCAATGGCGGCGGCCGCTTTTTGCTGTGAGCGCAGGGCAAAGGCGTCCTGCTGCTCGCGACCGATCACGAACTTATCCGCCAGATTTTCCGCGGTAATCCCCATGTGATAGTCGTTAAACGCATCCCACAGACCGTCATGCACCACGCTGTCTTTCATGCTGGCATGACCGAGCCGCAGTCCCGCCCGGGCGCCGTCGAGGAAATAGGGCGCATTGCTCATGCTCTCCTGCCCACCGGCAATCACAATTTGCGCATCGCCGCAGCGAATCGCCTGGACCGCCTGATGCACCGCCTTCATGCCCGAGCCGCACACCAGATTCAGGGTTAACGCGGGCGTGGTGACCGGCAGTCCTGCGCGTAACGCCGTTTGCCTGGCAGGGTTCTGGCCGCAGCCTGCCGTCAGAACCTGGCCGAAGATCACTTCATCAATTTGCTCAGGTGCCACGGCGGTTTTTTCCAGCAGCGCACGGATCACCACTGAACCTAGTTCAACCGCGGAAAGCGGCGCCAGCGCGCCATGAAAACTGCCAATTGGGGTGCGCGTTGCCGCGACAATAACAACATCCTGCATGGTCAGCTCCTCAGCTAAAGTGCATTTCGGGGACATTTTCGGGAACGATCAGCTTGCCGGCGGTTCTGGCGACAATCTCATCGACGCTGATGCCCGGCGCTCGCTCGCGCAGAATGAACGCCCCGTCGGAAATCTCCAGCAGCGCCAGATCGGTAAGCACGCGTTTAATACAGGCCACGCCGGTCAGCGGCAGGGTGCAGGCGGGAAGCAGTTTCGACTCGCCGCTTTTAGAGGCATGCGTCATCACCACGATGATGTTGTCGGCTCCGGCAACCAAATCCATCGCGCCGCCCATGCCTTTCACCATTTTTCCGGGGATCATCCATGAGGCGATATTGCCGTTAACATCCACTTCAAACGCGCCGAGCACCGTCAGGTCGACGTGACCGCCACGGATCATGGCGAAGGATTGCGCCGAGTCGAAGATTGCCGCGCCTTTGCGCGCCGTCACGGTCTGTTTCCCGGCGTTGATCATGTCAGCATCAATTTCGTCTTCCGTGGGAAATGGGCCCATACCCAGCAAGCCGTTTTCCGATTGCAGCATTACGTCCATGCCTTCAGGAATGTAGTTCGCCACCAGAGTAGGAATACCAATCCCAAGGTTGACGTAATAACCGTCTCGCAGTTCGCGGGCGACACGCATCGCCATTTGTTCACGCGTTAACATGGTCAGGCTCCTTTCTGGCGCAGGGTGAGTTGTTCAATACGTTTTTCAAACTGGCCCTGGATAATGCGGTTAACGTAAATTCCGGGGGTGTGAATTGCGGCGGGGTCCAGCTCTCCGGGAGGGACAATTTCTTCAACTTCCACGACGGTAATACGCCCAGCGGCAGCCATCAGCGGATTAAAATTCTGTGCGGTGTGGCGATAAATAACGTTGCCGTACCAGTCGGCTTTCCAGCCTTTAACCAACGCAAAATCACCGGTTATCGCCTGCTCTAAGATGTAAGGGCGTCCGGCAAACTCGCGAACTTCTTTCCCTTGCGCGACCGGGGTTCCGTATCCGGTCGCGGTAAAGAATGCCGGGATCCCCGCGCCGCCCGCGCGCAACTGCTCAGCCAGCGTGCCTTGTGGCGTCAGAATAGCTTCCAGTTCGCCGCTGAGAACCTGCTGCTCAAACAGGGCGTTTTCACCTACATAAGATGCGACCACTTTGCGTACCTGGCGCGTTTCCAGCAGAACGCCAAGGCCAAAACCATCCACGCCGCAGTTGTTTGACACAACCGTAAGCCCCTGAACCTCCCGACGGCGTACTTCGGCAATCAGGTTCTCGGGGATCCCACATAAGCCAAAACCGCCCGCCAGCAGCGTCATGTTATCGGTCAGTCCTTCCAGCGCCTCTTGATAGGTGGCAACCCGTTTATCCAGTCCAGCCATATACTTGCCCCTCCTGTTGTCCTTGCCGACATCATTGGGGGTGAAAAATGATTTGTTAATTTTAAATTTGTGACTCACTCATTGGGTTTTTTTATCAATTTAATGTTAATTAAAGGTATTCAACAGGTTAAAGGAATGCGAAATGGGAATGAGCATCAAACAGTTACGCGCGTTTTTAGCGGTAGCTCACACTCTGAATTTTGCTCATGCCAGTGAAAGACTGAATATGTCGCAACCCGCTTTAAGCCTGGCGATTAAAGGACTGGAGGATTCACTGGGCGGGGCGTTACTGTTGAGAACCACCCGCAAAGTGACCCTGACGCAGGAGGGAGAAACGCTGCTCAACATGGGGCGACAGCTGCTGGCGGACTGGGAGAATACGGAAGAGGCAATGCGCCAACGCTTTACGCTGCAGCGCGGGAAAATTTCTATTGCCGCCATGCCCTCATTCGCCGCTAACGTCCTGCCATCGGTACTGAAAACGTTTCGTGATTCCTACTCCGGGATCAACGTAACGGTACATGACGTGATTAACGAACAAGTGATTGAGATGGTCAGTGAAGGGCGGGTGGAGATGGGCATTGCCTTTGAGCCGGACTCTTCAGGGCATCTGCATTTCACCCCGCTCGGCGTGGATCGTTTTATCGCGATTGTTCCGCCGACATGCAAACTGGCGGGCCGGGATCGTATTGCGTGGCGCGAATTGCTGACGCTGGATTTTATCACCCTGCAACGTCCTTCCGCCGTGCGCCTGATGCTGGAAGAACAGCTGGTGCAAAGTGGGCATACGCTGGAGGTGGCGCTGGAGAGCCATCAACTGGTGACGGTTGGTCGCCTGGTGGCGAGCGGACTGGGCGGCAGCGCCGTGCCCGCATTGTGCCGTACGCAAATGACAGAGCTGGGCGCAACCTGTATCGATCTGGATACGCCGGTGATCCAGCGTCGGATCGGCGTTTTGCGTTCGGCGCATCATAAGTTATCTACCGCTTCTGAAGTGCTGGTGGATTCACTGAAAAAGGCGTATTGCACCTGACTCTCACGCAATACGCCAACCGTTCAGCTCATGCAACCGCCCGCCAGCAGCGAACTTCACCTCCGCTATCACTTTTCAGCAATGCCTGTTTCTTCTCACAGCCGCTGGTCGCCAGTGGGCACCTGTCACGGAAAAAACAACCCTGGGGCAGCGTTCGGTTCCCCGGTAGTTCGGTTTTCCGTAACACCAAATCCTCCGCCAGCGGTGCTCCCG
Source organism: Citrobacter sp. RHBSTW-00986 (assembly GCF_013783065.1). Taxonomy (NCBI): domain Bacteria; kingdom Pseudomonadati; phylum Pseudomonadota; class Gammaproteobacteria; order Enterobacterales; family Enterobacteriaceae; genus Citrobacter; species Citrobacter sp. RHBSTW-00986. The sequence continues at coordinate 2,481,266 of NZ_CP056200.1, forward strand.
TTTTAGGGACCGAATCCAGCAATAATCGCGTGTAGGGATGGGCGGGCTGCGTGAGAACCTGCTGCGCATCGCCCAGCTCAACAATTTGCCCGAGGTACATCACCGCCACGCGGTCGCTCATATGGCGGACCACCGACACGTTGTGCGAGATCAGCACGTAGGTCAGGTTTCTGCGCGCCTGCAATGACACCAGCAGATTGAGAATTTGTGCCTGCACGGAGATATCCAGCGCCGAAGTAGGTTCATCAAGCACAATCACGTCCGGCTCTGATGACAACGCCCGGGCGATGGCAATACGCTGGCGCTGTCCACCGGAAAACGCATGCGGCAGGCGGTCGAGATATTCAGGACGAATTCCCACTTGTCGCGCCAAATCTTCAGCAAGCATACGGCGCTCACGTTCTGCAGGACGTTTTTGGATCCACACCGGTTCGGTGATAATCCGCCATACCGGTAAGCGCGGATCCAGCGATGAAAGGGGATCCTGAAAGACCATTTGCATACCGGTATGCTGCTTGTCACCACGGCGCGCATAGTTGCCCTGACTGGGTTTCAGCATCCCCATCAGCAGTTGCGCCAGCGTACTCTTTCCACAACCGGACTCGCCAACAATCCCCAGCGTTTCCCCCTGACGGATCTGTAAATCCAGACTATTGAGCGCATGCACCCGTTCCGTTACCTTGCCGAGCCAGTTTTTACGCGCAGGGAAGTTGACATGAACATTCTGCAGCGCCAGTAAAAAATCAGACATGTGTTGTCTCCAGTTGCGGATACCAGCAGGCAGATTGTTGATCCCCGCCTCCCTGACTGCGTAACGCAGGTGTTTCTTCACAACGGGGGCCAGCGGCAAAGCAGCGCTCGCGAAACGCGCATCCCGTCGGTAAGCAGGTTAAGTTCGGCACGGTGCCGGGAATGGCGGGCAGCAATGCGCGCGGCTCGCCGTGTTCCGGCGCGCATTTCAGCAGACCAATGGAATAGGGATGCGTCGGGCGTTGAATAACGGTTTGCGTTGGGCCACTCTCAATCACGCTTCCGGCATACATGACGTACAACCGGTCGCATAACTGTGAAACCACTGCCATATCATGGCTGATAAATAACACGGCTGTCCCGCTGGCTCGCGCTTTTAACTTCAGCAAACGCAGCACCTGCAGTTGCACCGTGACGTCCAGAGCGGTGGTCGGTTCATCGGCAATAATAAGCTCCGGTTCACACGAAAAGGCCAGCGCTATCATTACGCGCTGGCGCATCCCGCCGGAAAGCTCAAACGGGAAACGCTTCATGACTTCCGCCGCGTCCGGGATTTGCATCTCCTGGAGTAAAGCGATGGCTTTCTGACGGGCATCCGTGCGGCTTAACGCCTGATGATGGCGGATAACCTCCACCATTTGCTGACCGATGCGTCGGGTCGGATTCAGCGCCGTCATGGGTTCCTGAAAGATCATCGCTACGCGTGCGCCGCGCCATTGGCGCATTTGCTTCTCGCTGGCATTGAGCACATCTTCCCCCAGCAGCGAAACGCGTCCCTGGTGGATATGATAACTGCCTTCCGGCAGCAGACGCATGGTGAGCATGGCCGTCACGGACTTACCGGAACCGGACTCACCAACCACGCCAACGATTTCTCCGCGGTTGATATGCAGCGATACATGGTTAAGCGCATGCACGTCAGCTTTATAGCCGGGAAAACTCAAATGCAAATCTTCGATTTCCAGCACGGGTTGTGTCATGACTGTTTTCCTCCGGCTTTCGGGTCAAGCAGATCGCGAATACCATCGCCAAAGAGATTAAAGCCCACGGCGGTAATCAGAATGGCGGCGCCGGGGAAAGCGCAATACCACCACTGATCAAGCACATAGTTACGGCCTATTGCGACCATCGCTCCCCATTCAGCGCTGGGCTGCTGTGCGCCCAGACCGATAAATCCGAGCGTGGCGGCCATCAGGATCGCACTGCCGATATCCAGCGACGCTTGCACAATTAGCGGGGGCAGAGAGTTACGTAAAATGTGCCAGCTAATCAGATGCCAGCGTGATGCGCCGTAGGTCCGCGCCGCCTGCACATAGGTAAACTGGCGCACTACTAACGTTTGACCGCGTGCGAGGCGCACATAAAACGGAATACGTACGATAGCAATCGCCAGCATGGCGTTAAACAGGCTTGGACCCAACGCGGCGGCCAGCGCCATCGTCAGCACCAGCGAGGGAATGGACAGCATAATGTCCATTATTCGCATAATAATTGCATCGGCGCGTCCGCCCATGACGCCAGACAAACAGCCCAGCAGCGAACCCAATCCCCCGGCGATACCCACCACGACCAGACCCGCAACGACCGATTGTTGGCTACCCACCAGAACGCGGCTGAACAGATCGCGGCCGACTTCATCGGTACCAAACCAGTGAGCGGCTGACGGGGGCAGCAGGCGCGCACTCAAATTGATGGCATTAGGGTCGTGAGGGATTATCCACGGCGACAGCACCATCAGCAGCAGTATCAACACAATGATGACCCCGCCAACCAGCGTCAGCGGGCTGCTTTTCATCATCCAGAACAGTTTAGCCCAGTCCGTGCGACGGCGTGTTGTCTGAGGCGCGGCTGGCGTTTCTTGTGTGAGCATCATTGTGCGTCTCCGCGTCCAATTCGTGGATCGATCCACAAGTAGAGTAAATCCACTACCAGGTTAACCAGCACATAGGCGAAAGAGACCACCACGGCAAATCCCATTACCGCCGGGAAGTCGAGCGCCTGAATCGACGTCACCACCCAGGCGCCCATTCCCGGCCAGGCGAAGACCGTTTCAGTCAGCACCGCACCGTAGAGCAGATCGCCCAATGCCAGGCCGAGAACGGTTATCGAGGGGATAAGCGCATTTGGCAACGCGTAACACAACACGATGTACCAGCCCGGCAACCCGCTGGCACGAGCGGTGCGAATGTAATCTTCACTCAGTTGCTCCAGCATGGCGGAGCGAATCTGGCGGGCAACGATCCCCAGGTGCACAAAGGCCAGCGTCAGTGATGGCAGGATCAGGTGCTGAAGCGCATTGAAAAAGACTTCGCCATTGCCTTCCAGCAGTGCATCAATCAGATAGAACCCGGTGACGTGAGTTGGCGGATCCAGCCAGTCATCTAAACGTCCACCGCCGGGTAAAATTTGCAGATGACCATAAAACAGCACGATAACCCCCAGCCCCAGCCAGAATGCTGGCGTGGAGATACCGGTGATTGCCATCAGGCGAACGAGGTGATCAAGCCAGCGGTTGCGCCAGACCGCAGATAAAATGCCCAAAGGAATACCGATAACCAGCGCCAGCAACAAGGAGCAGAAAGCCAGCTCAAGGGTGGCGGGGAAGAAGATGCGCAGCTCATCCAGCACCGGACGTCCGGTGCGAATAGAGGTGCCTAAATCGCCGTGAAAAATGTCGCTGACATAGCGAAAAAACTGGACATACAGCGGCTGGTTCAGCCCCAACTGTTGGCGAATATTTTCGACAATTTCATCACTGGCGCGATCGCCCGCCAATAGCCGCGCGGGGTCGCCAGGTATCAGGTGCGAAATAATAAAAGTGATTACGCAAACACCGATAACCACCAGAATAAGTCCCCAGCATCGCTGGCGTAAAATGCTCCAGAATGTCATTAGCTTCCCCTTGCGGAGCCAGAGCGGCTCCGCATTAACGTGGCTTATTTACTCATGGTGGAGATATTGAAGACCTGTTCCAGCATGGGGTTGAATACAAATCCTTTGACGTCTTTGTTCATCGCCAACTGATAGTTTTTTTGGAATAAATAGACGTAGGCGGCTTCATCAATCACGATAGTTTGCGCCTGTTGGTAGTCATTGGTTCTGGCAACCTGATCGGTCGTGGCCAGCGCGCTACGCAGCAGCTTATCGACCTCACCGTTTTCATAGAACGAACGGTTACCCGGCAAGCCTTTCTTATCTGACTCAAACCAGTAGTTCATAAACATGTACGGATCGGCGAAATCTGGGCTCCAGTTGCCAATGGCAATGTCGTAATCTCCTTTGCCCACGCGGTCACGCATGGTGGCGTTCGCCAGTTTTTCCAGCTTCACCTTAATGCCCAGTTTGCCAAGGCTTGCCTGGGTCGCGAGCGCGATAGGTTCCCAGTTGGGGTCATTATCCGAGTACAGGAAGCTCAGGCTGTCAGGTTTGGTGGCAACGTTGTCCCACGCCGCTTTCGCTTTGGCTTCATCGAAACTGTACTGCATGGCCTTGTCGTCAAAACCCCACATGCCTTCAGGGATCGGACCCCGCATTTGCTTACCGTTGCCGCTCAGGATCCCGTTTACCATGCCTTTATAATCGGTGGCCCACGAGATGGCGCGGCGTAAATCCACCTGATTGAGCGGCGCTTTACTGTTATTCAGATACAGATAGGTCACGCGCAACGAGGGATAATCCGCCACGTTAACTTTGCCTTCCTGTTTTAAGGCGGCAAGCTGGTCAACCGGAAGCGCATCGGCAATGTCGATATCACCCCGCGACAATTGCAGACGGCGAGAGGCGCTTTCACCGATGATTTTTACCGAAACCCGCTTAAACGCCGGTTTTGCACCGGCATAATATGGGTTAGGAACCAGTACCAACTGCTGTCCCTTTTGCCAGCTTTTGAGCATGAAGGGACCGGAGCCTGCCGTGTTCTGCGCCAGGAATCCGCGGGCATCGTCTGCGGCATGATCTTTTAAGACGGCCGGGTTAATAATTGAAGCCCCGTCATTGGCCAGCGTATACAGGAACGGCGCAAATGGCTGGCTGAGGGTAAACTTCACCGTATTGTTATCGATAGCCTCGACCTTCAGATCTTTCGGGAACGCTTCTGCAGGCCCCTGGCCGATTTTGAGCAGGCGTTCAAAAGATTGCTTTACCGCATCAGCCGTCACCGGCGTTCCGTCGGCGAATTTGGCATCGTTTTTCAGGATAAACGTCCACTCTTTCTGGTCGTCAGAGGCCTTCCAGCCGCTGGCCAAATCGCCTTCAACTTCCGTGGAGCCTTTACCGCCATCCGTTTTGTACTGAACCAGCCGCTGATAAGAGGGATAGGTGACCGTCCAGTCGTTGTTATCGATGGTCACGGCGGGATCGAGCGTCTGCGGGTCGGCAGCTTTGCCGATCACCAGCATATCTTTGGGAACGGCGGCCTGCGCAGCGGGCAGGGCAAACGCCAGCGCAACGGCTATCAGAGCGGGGCGAAAAAACGCGTTTAACGCAAGTGTAGTCTTCATAACCAGGCTCCAGAATTAAAGGGAATGTTGTGTTGTTATGGGTGTGACAGTGTAACAATCTATCTGATCGTCAAGCAGCGGATAGCGGGCGGCATCAGGTAATTCAAAATGCCACCACTCGCTGGTGATACCGACAAAACCGCCGCCAAACATAATGGCATTGAGCAGCAGGCGGTTGCGCTGCGCAGCCGGAGGAACAGAAGGGTGCCAGGCATGGGAACGGTCGTGCATCTCATCAAAGCCCGCGCCCATATCGAGAAGATTGCCACGATCGTCCATTAGCGTAACGTCAATGGCCGTCCCGCGGCTGTGATTAGATCCTATCGCTACATCGACAACATACTGAGGATCCGGACACGCATTCCACAGCACCGCCTGCGCCTGCTGCGGGCGATACGCGTCGTATACCACAAGTTTCAGGCCCGCCAGTTGCGCAATACTGATGCTTTTCGCCAGCGCAGTGACCGCCTCGGTGTGCAACAGGCAACGAGCTTCCCGGTAGATAGGGGCGCCGGTAATGTTGTCTGCCGTAGCGTATTTAAGATCGATATGCAGCGACGGGAATATCACCGACAGATCGACCAGTTCTGGGGTTTCTGACATAGCACGTTTCCTGTTTATTGTTCGAATTGACCAAATTGTTGTTGTAACTGGCGATTGGTTTGCAGGCGTTCTGCGAGGGAGTCACCCAGTTGTGCCACCACCGCAGAGAGTAATAAGTTGAACAGACAGCTCACTGGAGCCAGTGAGTCCCAGAAATGTCCGGTGTCAGTTTTCACCTGAAGTAAGTCAATGGAATAGTCTCTGGCCCACGGGCACCACACATCGGTGATTAACGCCAGCGGAATGCAGCGTTCTGTGGCAACGCGGCAATATTGTCGCGAGATTGCGGAATAGGCGCGCATATCGGTGATCACCACGTAAGGCTGGGTGAATCCTGAATTCAGCGACTCGACCCAACTGCCGGAAAGCCCTTCGGAGTAGCTGACTTTAGGCCGCAGGTATTCCAGGTGACTGAAAAAGGCGTTAGCGATCCCGCGGGTGGACTGGATCCCAAGGATATACACGGCTTCCGCATGCGCCAGCCGCTGCGCTATGCGTAAAAACGTTTCGCCTTGCGCGAGTTGATAGACATAGGTAATGGCGTCGATTTCCAGTAACAGCGACTGCTGCGCGCGATCTGGCAGGCTTTGTTGCTGGTGCCAGGAGTCCAACCGCTCGTTCATCCCCCAGGGTTGATAGGCGACGACGGGTAGCTCCCGCAGGCTGGCTTTTGCATCTTCCAGATTGCGAAAGCCCAGTTTACGCAGATAGCGTCCAACGGTAATGCCGCTGGTTCCGGTCGCTTTAGCAATACCATCCGCGGTTTCAAAAGGGATCTGCACAGCATGGGCTAACAGCCACCCGGCCACGCGCTTTTCGCTGGGCGTCAGTTGGCTAAAGGTCTGCTCTATACGGGTAAATAACTCCGGTTTCGCTGTCATTACCTTCTCGCTGTTAATTGTTTGTCAGAGTACGGTTCACTGTTAGCAAATTAACAATGCAGGACGCGTGCCATGTTGGTAACAGCGGCACGCTGACCATTTTTGTTAAAAATCAGCCCATATCCGTTAACTAATGATCAACATTTGTGCAGCGTAGTTCAGTTTTGGTGCAGCGACAGGGGAAGAGGGGTATGAATCTGCTGATTTCGTCGGAACGATCACATTGTGGCCACGTTTTACGCCCAGACATCAGAATCAGTAATGTGAAATATAAATTTCAGCCATATCAATGGTGGCAATCTTTATTCTTATGACGTTAGGGGTATTATTTTTTGCGAACTACATTAACGGTTTGAAGCGCAAGTGTAGATATTATTTATATTATAAATGGAGTACTACAATGAATAAATTCTCCCTTTCTACAGCAGGTATTCTGGTCGCAGCGCTGTTAACCAGTGTCAGCGTCAATGCAGCAACTGATAACGCTAAAACTGAAGTGACTCCAAAAGGCATGAATTGCCAGGAGTTTATTGATTTGAACCCGCAAACTATGGCCCCGGTGGCTTTCTGGGTGCTCAATGAAGATGAAGATTTCAAGGGTGGCGATTACGTAGACTATAACGAAACCGTGACTACTGCAGTTCCTCTGACCGTTGAACTTTGTAAAAAACATCCGCAGAGCGAATTAAGTAAAATAAAAGACGAAATCAAAAAAGAATTATCCAAATAAGATTAAGTCATTATTAAAACCCAGCCAAAGTGCTGGGTTTTGCTATTTGTGACAATGTCACATATTTATTTTGTGATACTTAAGAAAAATTTATAAAGATATAAACGCCTGTGCCGATACTGGATAAAAGTTAGCCTTTTGCAGAAGGAGTTTGTATGGCCTGGTATCCTACTCGTATTTCAACGCGTTTAACCATCGGCGGCATTCTGCTGCTTGCAGTCACGACCCTTGTTATTGTGGTGATTATGCTCTGGCGTGGTCAACCGCGCGTCGTTGAAATCAACACCGCCCTGATCGAAGAAACAGGGCAAGGTTTAACCCGCCAGTTGAGTACCGTATTGTCCCGAATTGAAGGTGAGACCGTCAGCTTGTCACGACTGGCTGAGGTGCTGCCAAATGATGAATCTCTTTACCAAAGCGTCGTTCCGCATCTGATTGGTGAAGATAAAGATTCGATTATTACCGGCGGCGGCATCTGGCCAGAACCAGACGCTTTCACCGCAGGTGTGGAGAAAAGAAGCTTTTTCTGGGCGCGTAATGCTGAAGGTAAACTGGTGTATTCCAACGACTATAACGTCGAAGGATCAAGCGGATACCACAATGAAAACTGGTATCAGCATGCTAAAGGGCATTCACAAAACAGTTGCTTATGGTCTGATGTCTACCAGGACACCAGTTCAGGCGTCAACATGGTGACGTGCAGCGTACCTTATCAACTGGCGGGCAAGTTTGCCGGTGTCGCCACCACCGATATTCGCCTGGATAACGTCGCCACTTTCATGCAGCAACAGGGAAACAGCACCGGTGGTTACGCGTTTGTGGTGGACAAGCAGGGACAAATCCTCTATTTCCCGCAGGCCGATCTGGCGAAATATAAAACCATTAACGATCTGGCGCAAAGCGCGCAATGGCTTATCCCGGTGGAAAACGGTCTGAAATCTCTGCGCCCAGCGGACGGGGTGAAAACGATTACGCTTGCAAATGATAACGTCCTGAATTCGGCTTCACGGGTAATGCTGTTCCCGATGGCTGATACCGGTTGGGTTGTTGGTCTTGCGACGCCTGAATCGCGTATCGTCGGCCTTGCCAAAGTGATGATGCAGGACGTGCTGGAAGTGTTGATCCCGATCATGACCCTGTTGCTGGTGGGATCCTGGCTGGTGGTTCGCCGACTGATTTCACGTCTCGATGATACCCGTCAGGCTCTTGATGACATTGCGCAGGGAGAAGGCGATCTTACCCGTCGCCTGGATGTGCGTGGCAAAGATGAGATTTCCGCTATCGCCGAAGCGTTTAACCTGTTCGTCGATAAAATCTCAGCCATTCTGATCACTGTCAGAAGCAGTAGCGTAGTGGTGGCGAATAACGCTGTCAGCCTGGCAGACAGTAATATGGAACTTTCATCTCGCGTGACGCAACAGGCCGCTGCGCTGGAAGAGAGTTCGGCGGCAATGGAACAGTTAAATGCGACCGTTCATCAAAATGCCAGTAATACACAACTGGCGGATGAACTCTCTGATAGCACCGCGCAAACGGCCAACCGCTGCGGCGATGTTATGCAGGGTGTTATCTCTACAATGGATAACGTCAGTGCCTCATCCGGCAGAATGGTGGAAATTGTCGCGGTTATCGACAGCATTGCGTTCCAGACCAATATTCTCGCCCTGAATGCCGCGGTTGAAGCCGCCAGAGCAGGTGATGCCGGGAGAGGGTTTGCCGTTGTGGCCTCCGAAGTGCGCACGCTGGCCCAGCGCAGCGCCACCGCCGCGCAGGAAATAAAAGCATTGATCGATGAATCCGTTTCTCATGTAGGTAGCGGAAGCCAGCAAATTCACAATGCGGGCGAACGTCTGGGAGAACTGGTCAGTAATGTACGTCAGGTACGTCAGTTAATGGGGGAAATACGCGTTGCGGGTGAAGAACAACGCAAGGGCGTTTCCGAAGTTACGCTGGCCGTTACCGAAATGGACAGCACCGTTCAGCAAAACGCCTCGTTAATAGATGATGCCGCCGCGCGAACGCAGGCGCTGAAAGAGGAGGCGGAACAGCTGGCGATGCTGGTCTCATCATTCAGATTGCCTGAGCCTTCAGTTGCCTGATGGATCGGTTAAGAGCGTCCGTATTACCGGGCGCTCTTGCGTTATAAATCTAATTCGGACGACCATTAACGCCCCCAACGACTGCGAATATAGGTCACGGCTTCCTGCGTTTGCGGCTGATTAAGGTAATCTTCGCGAAACAAAATTGTGCCGTTAATGTGCGGTTCAGACTCGTTCAGATCGAGCTGTTTTTTCAGCTCCGGCACACCGCCTTTGACCGTCCAGTCAGGTTCTTTTCGCGACGGCTCACCGACTTTGTACAACGCCACCCCAATATACAGGCGGGTGTTGGTTGATTTGACGACATCTGCCCACCATTTCGCCAACACATCGTAACGCGCCGCATCGCGGGCAAAAGGCCAGTACAGCTGCGGGGCGATGTAGTCCAGCAAGCCTTGTTGCACCCAGCGGCGGGTGTCCGCATACGATTCATCATAGGCTGCCGCGCCGCGCGTGTCGGAGCCCGCCGGATCGTGCGAACGGTTGCGCCACACGCCCGCAGGGCTGACGCCAAATTCAACTTCAGGTTTGAGTTTCTTAATGGTTCGTGAAACCTGAGCGATCAGGCGTTGCGTGTTATCGCGCCGCCAGTCAGCTTTGGAGACAAATCCCTGGCCGTATCTTCTGAAGGTCTGGCTGTCGTTGAGCGCAGAGCCGGGAGACTCGGTATAGAAGTAATCATCGAATTGCACGCCGTCAACCGGGTAATTCTCAACCACTTCCGCCACGATACTGGTTATCCAGTCACGCACTTCGGGAATACCGGGATCTAACACAAAACGCTCGCCCGAGGTACGGATCCAGTCCCGATGCAAGACATAAACGCTGGAAGGCGTCTGTGACAGCGTGTTGTTTAATTCGGTAACCGTTGCCGGTTTAGTGTTAACGGACACGCGGTAGGGGTTAAACCAGGCATGGACTTTCATTCCGCGTTTATGCGCTTCATCGAGCATAAACCGTAACGGATCGTAACCCGGATCCTGACCAATTTTACCGGTCAGGGTATCTGACCACGGCAAGATTGTAGATTGCCACAGCGCAGTGGCATCGGGCTTCACCTGGAAAAAAACGGTGTTAATACCAAGACGTTTCAGATTATCCAGCTTGTCAGTCAGCGCCTTTTGCTGCTGGCTGATACGAACGGCAGGCGAGCTGATGTTGACGGATGAAATCGGCGGCCAGTCAAGACGCGAAACCGTTGCCAGCCAGATACCGCGCACCGGCTCCTTGGTCTGCTGTGGTTTGCCCACCGGGGGCAGTGGGGTGATTTTTGAACCGGGCGGCTGTGAAGAACAACTGCCAAGTAGCAACATACTGCCTACGAGCAGCGCGAACCATGTCTTGTTGGTACGCGGCAGCCTGGCTCGGGAACGGGCGAGAATATTCGCCAGTTTTTTCTGATAATTTGCTGAAATAAAACCGGATGCTGACATCAGATTTTGCTCTTAATTCTTCTTGTTGCGGCTGTTAGCCCAGGGATCGAACGCCGGTTCGGTGGTGTTATTTGAGGCCAGATCATGCAGTGAATCCAGGTACAGCGCTTCAACTTCTGCCCGCGCCCACGGCGTGCGGCGCAGAAACTTCAGACTGGATTTAACACTCGGCTCATTTTTAAAACAGTTGATATTAATGCGTTGCGCCAGCTCAGCCCAACCATAACGATCAACCAGTACATTGACCTGCATTTCAAGCGTTACGCCATGTAAAGGGTCTTTAGAAATATGAGCATTCATATGAAGTCCAGTTCAGTGGTTCCAGATTTTGTCAGTAGTGCAACGGGAAGAAGGTTACAAGAAAGCGGGGCGACCAGCAATGGCATCTGTTCCTCAGGCTTTCATGATTAAGAAGTAAACATCAGCCAAACATTGCTGAAGAAAAGATCTGGATTAGATGCGTTCATTAATCTTAAGTGGGTATTTATACCTGGATTGTTACTCCAGCTTCTCTTTATTTATGTATTATCGCTGTCATTCGACTATTAAAATAAAAAAACAAAAGATCTAAAAAAACCGAAAATAACATATCCATAATGTTAACTATTGATAAAATTAAAGTAACATTTAGTAAAACATGGGTATTTTGTTTTTCATGGACGAGAGTTTACATATCATGATATAATATCGCGGAAAAATTCGCAGGTTATTAATCTGCGTGTAATGTAAATGAATTTCTGAGGAGACTATTCCAGTGGGACGTAAATGGGCAAATATTGTTGCTAAAAAAACTGCTAAAGACGGTGCAACGTCTAATATATATGCAAAATTCGGTGTAGAAATCTATGCTGCTGCCAAACAAGGTGAACCAGACCCAGAATCAAACTCAGCTTTAAAATTCGTTATTGAACGTGCGAAACAAGCACAGGTTCCTAAACACGTTATTGATAAAGCAATTGATAAAGCCAAAGGCGGCAGCGATGAAACGTTCGTGCAAGGGCGTTACGAAGGCTTTGGTCCAAGTGGTTCACTGATTATCGCTGAAACGTTGACGTCAAATGTTAACCGTACGATTGCTAATGTCCGCTCAATTTTCAATAAAAAAGGCGGGAATATCGGAGCAGCAGGTGCTGTCAGCTATATGTTTGACAATACCGGGGTGATTGTATTTGCAGGAACAGATCCTGACCATATTTTTGAAATTTTGCTTAATGCTGATGTAGATGTTCGCGATGTAACCGAAGAAGAGGGAAACATCGTTATTTATACTGAATCTACAGACCTTCATAAAGGAATTGCAGCCCTGAAAGCCGCAGGGATTAATGAATTCTCAACAACAGAATTAGAAATGATTGCTCAATCAGAAGTTGAACTTTCACCAGAAGATTTAGAAATCTTTGCAGGACTCGTTGATGCCCTTGAAGATGACGATGATGTTCAAAAAGTCTATCACAACGTTGCAAACCTCTAATTATAAATAAAGGAATCTGTTATTGCGGCAGATCTTTAACTTATAAAGTTGTTACAAAAATATCTAGCCCGATACATTAATTATAAAAAAAGAAAAAATTTACGGTAGAAAATCAAAGTGACTGTCTGCTTTTGCTCAAGGCAGACAGTCATGTCCAGCAGTTTTCAGTCAGGATTAGCAGGGGGAGCTTTTCCAGTAATGAAAAAAACCGCTTCCTGGCTTCCTGACTCGAAGGCGACAACAGCTCTGACCTTATCGTTTTTCATCACTGTGTACCAACCGGAACCGCCAAACTGAGAATGGCTAAAGAGGGATCTGCATTCGGGGTCATCTGACGAAAACTTTTTACCGTAGCAGATAAGGGAAGGGTAAGGATTTGATGGAACGGCGTCAGCTAAGGGGTATGAACTAAGCATCCAGCAAATACCAAATTGCATTTAACTTATGTTGAGTAAAAATCTAGTTCATAAAATCCTCTCTCATATCTCATTGTTTTAAATGTATTATTTAATATACAGATGAATTCACCTGCAAAGAACTTCATGAACTAGCAGGGAATACGCATCTTATGGGCATTTTCTTACAGCAAGCGTTACTTTAACTTTTCCCATCGTAGTCGAAAACCTGACACATCAATCTTCAGGGGTTATCTGATTGTTTTCTTGAATAATCCATCAACTTAGGTAACATTTAGATGCGCTAATACTTAATCGGAAATGGTGTCTCTGAGGGCGGTAGCGTTGTCAAGGCTGGCAGGGTTTACCTAAGGGCTACAGTATCTGACATCAAGAGCCCGGTACTCTTTTTTAACATTTCGGTTTTCATTCCAATACGTTGTGGCTTTTTCTTAACCCTTGTATTTTTCGTTTCCAAATCCAGTGTACCACTACACGCAAATCTCAATGGGCATGGTGATTTTGATGTCAGAGAGGGAGACCAGCCATAGTAGGTGCAAGATAGGAATGCATTACAGCATGATCAACCAATACAAAAGTGGACATTAACCGATTTTATTGTTTACATCCGAACAAACTGCAGAGTCGCTAAAAAAGGATATCTCAGAAAGTGAGTGAAGCGAGTAAGGACATGTTGATTTCAGACGTTGCAGGTCCTATGCCTAGGATAAAAGATGCAGCATTCATATCAAAGGATGCAGCGAATGAAGGAAATTCGAATGACCGTAAAGAGGATGTGCAGGTTCGTCTGGCAAGTTTCACTGAACTTGCAGCAATGTCACCGCGTATGGTGTTGGACAGTTACCAGCGCGCTTATGTATGGACAGAAGAAAAAGTCATTCAGTTGTTAGAAGATTTCGGCAGGTTCATTACTGCCGAGCCTTCCAATTTACCCGGTGAATATTATCTGGGCGCAATTTTAATACACCATAAGCGAAGCAATGACTGCAATACGTTCTGCGTGGTTGACGGACAGCAAAGACTTACGACGCTTGCGATACTACATTGGGTGTTAAATGGGACGTTGCCAGAATTTATTCACTTTGAATTCCGATCATCATACTCTTTTGTGAATGTGCAAAAAACTAAAAATGTCATGCAGTCATGGTTTCAGCAACACCAGAGCTTTTGTGCCTCGTTTAACACGATTTTTGCCAGCCTGCGTTTAACAGTAATTATTGTTAAACATGAAGATTTGGCTTTCACCTTTTTTGATACCCAGAATAATCGAGGGGTGCCATTGGGGAGTACCGATCTGCTTAAGGCATACCATCTGCGTGCTATTCAGAGCGACAACATCAACCAAGTTGAACAGTTGCAAAGCCTTTGTGCAAGGAAATGGGAGCAAGTGCAGCAACGTGGCGGCTTCACGACAGCAAATCAGGGTTATGATTTTGCTCATGACCTGTTTCACTACTACTTATGGCGTGGAAGAAACTGGCGAGGTTCTGACGTTAAAGAGCTTGCGAATCGGGAAGAAATGCTTACCCACTTTGGTGAACAAAGCAGGAAGTCCGAGATTGGACACGTGACGCTCTATCCTGCAGGAGCCAATCAGTGGGGACAAAATCTCGAGCTACTGCCATCAAATGATTATTATCTCACACCAGCCCCGCAACACTTTGGTCACCAAGCTGCACACTTGCCTTTTGCGTTACGCCAGCCTATTAGCCGTGGAGTTGGCTTTTTCCTGTATGCGGAAAAATATGCCGCGTTGCTACAACTGCTTTTGTTCTCCGAGTCCGTTGAACCGGAGATAAAAGCGACTCAGAAATTCTACAAATGTGTGGTTTGCACATTATCTCCTTACTTACAGAATCTGTTTCGTCTGGCTTTACTAACTTATTTTGATCGCCTAGGGAGTCATGGGCTGCTACGTTTTGCTCTGTATCTGGACCACTGCCTGGGCGCAATACGACTAACTCAAGCTGATGTTCGTCGCGAGACGCCTGTCAGGTTTCTCAGGGACGCAAAACGTAACCTGCTGGATGTCATCGCCCATGCCTATGAGTGTGAGGAAGTAATTTGTTTTCTGAATCAAGAAAAGAACAATAAAGCATATGCATTAAATGATGGCTGGCAGGAAGAAATTTTGAACAGTGGGAGTAAGGTTCAGGAGATATATGTTACCGCGGTCGCGCATTACTACGAGCTTCTTAACCTTTCTGTAAAAAAGGCGCCCTACATGGACGAAAAGGTAAAGACTGAACTTTTACCGTTTAAGGCAAGTTCGAATGCTAACCCGGATAAGATGTGCCCTCATGAATAATTTCACCTCAGATATCATTACGCTTAATGACGTGGTAGAAAAACGTTATTTATTCAATATACCAATTTACCAGCGCTTATATGTCTGGGGTAGGGAGCAGATCCATATATTACTTGATGACCTGGTATCAGCTTGCCAGGCACGTGAAAGTACTTTCTATCTCGGCAATACGATCGTGATTGAACGTGAAAACATCATACTGAATAACCGCTCTTTTCCCGTCTTTGATCTTATAGATGGCCAGCAGCGTTTCACAACATTGTGGTTGATAAGTGTGGTGTTGAAAGAACTACTCACTGACTACAGTCAGGTCGAAACCGGCACTGGTGTACATCCGCGAATCAGCTTTTCTATTCGACCTGAGGTGACCCTGTTCTTCGAAAAGCTGCACTGTAACGAAAGTGGGAGTTTGCCTGAAGCGAAAGTACTGGAGGATGCACTTGAAGAGATACGTGCCTATTTCCACAATTATTCAACGTTGAACAACAAAACTCTCAACAAATTCGAGCTCACGCGTTTCATTCGTCATAACGTGAAGCTGGTACTGACCAAGGTGCCGTCAAATACTGACCTGAATAATTTATTTGAGGTAATCAATAATCGTGGTGTTCAGTTACAACACCACGAAATTTTGAAAGCACGCCTGCTTCAAAAACTTCCTGTAGACGAGCGAGAGGTTTATGGATTGTTGTGGGATGCCAGCTCACACATGAACGATTACCTTGAACGAAACCTGCGACGTACCACTGGAGTCGATTTAGTTACGTTGTACGAGTCAAGCATAAATGACCCTTTGTACAATTTTGAACGAGAGGCTCTGGCAGACCCTGTTTCGGTCATAGCGGCATTGAGGATGCAAAAGGCTGGTGAAGAATGTGATCCAACCGGCTTGGCATCCATTTTAATGGCAGCAACGTCGTTTACGTCTGATGCCAATGAGAAAACCGTATTAGAGGATGTTGAATCACCTGATCCAATAAACAGCATCATCACGTTCTCTATGCTTCTTCAACATGTGCTTCGCATATACCTTCAGAAAACCCCTGGTTATTTCTCCAGTGATATCAGCAAAGTTTCAGATAAAGACTTATTGGCCTTGTTTGATATGCACTGGCTAAAATTTGAGCCTGATCCCACGGATATTAAGGTGTTCATTGAGCTGTTATGGCAAGTTCGCTACCTCTTCGATAAACACATCATCAAATGGGTGAGCGTTGAAGGTGAACGTGTACATGCGATTCGCCGCCTGTATATCAACAGGAGTCGTGCACGAAACTCTGCTTATCTGCAGCGTCAGTCCAGAGATGCAGAGCCTGATTTTGCTTTGCTTCAGAGCATGCTGTATCACTCTCAACAGATGACAACACATTACTGGTTAACGCCATTACTGAACTTTCTCCTCGCACATAGTGAATCAAATGCCTTCTTGTATCTTTGTCATCTGGATAATCACTTGTTGTGCAGTGAGCCAGACGCATCTTTGATCGAAAGGACCCACAGATACTTGGCAGAACCCTGGCATAAAGAAACGTTATTGGATGCGAACAAAAGCCTTAACCAGCGCTTTGATAATGGAACTCAGTATCCTCACTACTGGTTCTATAAACTGGAGTTCGTACTTTATCTCAAGCTTAAAGAACAAGCCGGATCTACTGTCGAGAGATTCAGGATGACAGCAAAAAATTCTGTAGAGCATATCACTCCGCAGAATCCTGAGAAGCCCAAGGATTCTATTCCAGATGACCTTTTGCATAACTTTGGCAATCTGGCGCTTGTAACCCGCAGCCTTAATTCAGAAATGAGTAACAAAGGCTTTAGTATCAAAAAGGCCGAGTTTGAAGAACGTCACCGGGGTCAAGGCATTTCACTGAAGCTGGAAGACATCTATGCAAACACTCGCTGGCGAGAGTCCGAAATAAACTTACATCTGGAAAGGATGATCCACTCACTTAATGACTACCTGATGAGTGTCGAGAGACTGGTTAGAGCGTTATAACATCATGAAAGCACGCCTCCTTATGTCAGATGGCGAGCTTTCTCTATGCGATGCAATCTCTTTAGTGTCAGGCCGTATCACGAACTTGCACTGGAGCGCAGACGTTTCGGCTACAGGCGCATATGGCAACAGCGGTGTAGTGAAGGCCTTCATGTTAATCACAAGCGCGTGTACCGTCGTTATCATCTCTGCGGGCTAGGCGTAAAACGCAGACGACGTCGTAAAGGACTGGCAACAGAACATCTGTCGCTACTGCGTCCGGCGGCTCCCAACCTGACCTAGTCGATGGATTTTGTCACGGATGCGCTGGTCACCGGACGCAGGATCAAGTGTCTGACCTGTGTAGATGATTTCATTAAGGAATGTCTGACGTTCAGCATATCGGGTGTTCAGGTAACGCGTATTCTGGGCAGCATTGCGTTGTTCCATGGCTATCTGGCAACAATAAGAACAGATTAGGGGCCTGAGTTTACCTGCCGTGCGCTGGAACCGTGGTTCTTTGGACGTGGTGTGGAGCTTCAGCTTATTCAGCTGGGCAAGCCTACGCAAAACGGGTGTATTGAGAGCTTTAACGGACGCTTTCGCGATGAATGCCTGAATGAACACTAGTTCCGCGATATTACTTATACAAGGAAAATCATTAATGAATGGCGAAAAGGGAAATTGAGCACTGAACAATCCGACATTACTAATTGACGGTTGTATCTAATCCTGGGGGCAGGTCAAGAGAGCAGTATGTTGAACAAAAAATCACAAATCGAACTGGCCAAAATTCTGGCTGATTATTTTAGCGAAGGCGACTGGCAGGAGCTTTTTGTCATTACAGATTGTGAAGATATCCCACAGGGACTCCACAACTTCTACAGACATGTTCACTGGCAGAACCCTGAGCTGAAAGGAATGGCCATGTCGGCTTTAAGCGATACCCTGAACAGAGCCCCTGGTAATCTGGCTAAAATATGGAAGCTGGACAGGGTGGAGCACCTGGTAAAACATAAATCCAATGACGTTTATGAAGAAATTCACTCCATTGTTAATCAGAGTGGACACCGAAACGTCTCGGCGACGCCTGTCAAAAATGTTAATGAGAACATCTATCAGGCGTTGGAAGATGCGGCACTTCTACTTGATGAAAATGGGCCGCAGCGGGCATATGATCGTGTCCACACTGCCTTACATGCATCTTTGCGCCAAATGTGCGCGAACCATGGCATAGTTACAGATAGTACAAATGATAATGTCCCCGGGTTGCTGGGACTGATAACTGCGTATCTAAAGAGTATTCCTGATGACGGAAGAAACGAGGATGTGTTTAAAATGCTTCGTTCGGCCGGTTCGATACTGCATAGCATAAATAATCTTCGCAACCACTAAAGCATGGCCCATCCCACGCAAGCGCGGTTCGCCATTAATCTTGTCAGGTCGATTATGGCGTATGTTGATGAACTTCTGGGTCAGACCTAGCTACCAGATTTCCCAGTCACTGGCTAATTTTAAGGAATGAGATAATGGAAGATTATGCGTTTATCGACCGTTTTTTTAACAGCAGTTTCGAGCTAATGGATCTCCGGTATACCGAAATAAGAGACGGAAATACATTGATCTCATTTCTCAATAACCTTCAGACGGTAAATGACCGTTTTAAAAGGGCTTTTGAAATTGATTTCAACGATTATCCCGAATTTAAGCTTCTCCGGTTGATCAGAAATTATTTTCAGCATGAAGGGGATGTCCAGGAGACTCGAGTGTTCTTCACCCATCAATCCGTATTGTTGAGCCACAGCGAGCAGGTCATCATTCCAATCTGCGATCTTGCTAAAGCTTTACGGCCATTGCTAAATGGCAAACCTCAGGCTTGGAAAAAAGAAGAAATTGCGGCTATTCTCAAGTTCAGCCCGGGGTTGCGTGAAGTCGTGGATAATCTTGAGGGTTTTACACAGGACCCACAACTGCTGCATAAGGGTCAGTACTATTCCGGTGGATATGATTTGTACATTCCCATTTATAACATTACCAACATTGTCGCCAGTAGGTGTAGAACAGTTCCTGAACTAGCTGATAAGTCGATTGTTGCGGGGCTGGATCGCACTTATGACATTGACAATAACATCGGGAATGAAAACATGACAGTTCGACTAGGTATGACTCCAGTACTGACGACAAAGGGATTTATATTTCTGTAATCTTCAGATACTGGCCAGGGTCAAAAACGCGGAATACTCAACGGGTATGCTTACAGTACCACTGCCAGCAATCGCGCAGGCTTCCAGGTGGAGGTCACCCTTTGTTTCGATTGCACACATCAACTTTATCCAGGTTCGAGAGAAATCTCTATTTCCTGTTTACATTGGTGGACGTTGTTCAGGGCAGGAAGCCTGACATCACTCCGGCAAGTCGCCCCTACATTTCGCGGGAGCATGTGGCTATGAAGTTAATAAGGTTTTTTTATGGAGGATAATGATGTTATGACGGTTTCTGTAATTCCGCAGTACAAACCTTTAATCGCAGAATTTAAAGACATCGATAAACTTTCCTCTTCGGACTTTGAAATTTTCGTTCGCGATTTGTTTGTCGCATCAGGATGGACCGATGCCGAAATTACCAAAACAGGCAAAGAATTCAAACACGGTGATGGCGGGGTCGATATTTTCGCCTGGAAAGGGAGACGAAAGTTTGCCATTGAGGTGAAACAGCGCCAACTGGGTACGACAGTAGATGTGAAGGCTCTTAATCAACTAGTTACCGGCGCCACGCTGGCAAATGTTACCTATAAAATTTTAGTCACCAACTCCTGGTTTACCTCTGAAGTTAAGGCGCGGGCGTTACGACTCGGCGTTGAGTTGATAGACCGGGATGAGTTGCAAAATCTGTGGGTCATTAAGCATTCCGAGATTGGCCGTGACATTAAGCCGCGAACTTATCAGCAGGATGTGATAAACGAAGCCCTTGCACTTCATGCGGCAGGAAAGTCAAAACTGCTGATTGAAATGGCGACGGGATTAGGCAAAACCTATACTGTTGCCCACTTAATTAAGCGCTTAATCCAACAAAATAGCCGCAGGCCAAGAGTGCTATTTCTGGCACATCAGGTTGAGATTTTACTGCAATCTGTTACTGCATTTAAAAACGTTTTGGGTATTGGTAACTACAGTTTTTCTGCCTGTTTCGGTGGCACACATCCCGAAGAGACTGATTTCGTCTTTGCTTCATTTGATACGCTCTATAGCAAACTCGATGCGCTATCTGCAGGGGCATTTGATTACGTCATAGTCGATGAAGCCCACCATACGCTGGCAAAAACCTATTCTGCGGTGGTGTCGCGTTTCCAACCGCAACTCCTGATTGGCCTAACCGCGACCCCTTACCGGGCGGATAACCGCGATGTAGTGAGTTTCTTTGGTGGCGCCGATGGGCATATCGGTAAATTCGATCTGGTTTGGGCACTCAAAAATAAAAAACTGGCATTCCCCAAATATCTTGTCCTGCTTGACGATCTGGATCAGGATAAGATCGACCAGCTTGAGAGCGGTCTTTCTCTATCCGATATCGATAAACTGCTTTTTTTGCATAAAAAGGATCATGAGATTGTCCGCCTCATCGACAAAACAGTGATCGAGCAGGGGATAGAGGACGTAAAAGGGATCATCTTTTGCCGGAATATCCAGCATATGAATCATCTTATAGCGTTCTTTGAGCCCGGCACTGCCACCCTTGTGCACTCAAAAATGTATGACCAGGAACGACGAGAAAATATTCGATTGTTCAGGGAAGGGGATTATAAATACATTTTAGTGTGCGACCTGTTCAATGAAGGTATTGATATTCCAGAAACCAACCTGTTGATCTTTATGCGTTATACCGGGTCACGTACAATCTGGTTACAACAGTTAGGACGTGGGTTGCGCAAAACGCCAAATAAAGAGTTTGTTCATGTCTTAGATTTTGTTGGATCCCTTGAGCGGTTGAATGAGGTTAAGGGCCTAGCAAAAGAGATTGAACAGCAGCCAAGGTATCACGAAAGCACTATTGATGATCCGGAGGAGATGGACGCGCCCGGGGTTTATCATGACACTTCGCTGGAGGTGCATTTCAGCGCAGAGGCGGCGAAAGTACTGGCTCTGCTGGAAGAGATGAAAATGCAGCTTAATAGCCGCGATGTACTGCTGGATAAGTTGCGCCGATATCGCGAAAAAAATGACGAGTTGCCCTCCATTACAGAACTAGAACAAAAGTTAGATGACGTTAGCCTTGATCAAATTGCCACCCATTTCGGCTCTTATTTGAGCTACCTGGCAGCCGCATTCAATGAAGACGTGGATATTCCTTCCATGCGCACGAGACTGATTGAATTTCTCGATACCTTTATCGGGGGGAACAATATAGCACCAAGTTTTTACACGATTTCACTGAATTTTGGCGTGAACCCGTTGTACGAATTCAGCGAAAAAGAGATTCAACAGCTTCTGCCAGATTACGACAACCTTGTCAGTGCCCTAATTAAAGTGACAGCTCCGCAGGACGTGAGTGATATGCCGTTGCAGGAAGCGGAAGTTTGCCCGTGGATCGAAACGTACCGGGGACAGCCTTTGAACCTTGTCAGCTTTAAGCAATTACCGTCGGATGTGCAGGAACAGATTAAGAACAAATATCAATCGGCATTCGTGTTTCTCAAAAAACTAAAAGACGCGCTTTAATATGGAAAAAATTGACATCGTTGTAGATCAACTTCAGCTCGACCGAGCTCTCAATAAACTCATCCATAACCTGGTCGAAGAAAGTCAGCTCACGGCCGGAGAAACGCTCAGTGCCTGGGAGTTCTGTGAAAAACTCAGTATGCAGCAATTCATGGCAATGAAGAAAAATGTCTATTTTGCAGATTTGCTGCGAGCAGTAGAGATTTCGCTCCCCCTCGGGCAGACGCTTCACTTAGATGGCGCGGAAATCAGGCATGTTGAAACTGAGTTTGAGGAAAAGCCCGAGGTAGCGCGTGATGAACCGGTGATGGAATGTCTGCGGATCCCCGCCTTATCCACCTCGCTGGAAACGATTCAATTGCCTGAACGATTTATGAAATTAATCAAGCGATTGAAAAACATTCAACTGATAAACCCAGATTTTGTGTCTGGTGAAACCTTCGGAGAACTCATCTCGTTGTCAGTCAACGAGCTGGCTGAACAGCCTGGTGTCGGTGTGCTGTATATTGAGACTTTTAAAGAATTGCAACAGTTGGCTCAGTCTTCACCTTACGTTGAGGCTATCGACACTACTAATATGGGCATTGATTTCGCGAAGGTAGATATCAGCCAGATGCGGTTGAGCCTTGCGGGCGTGGAAGCCAACTATACGAAAGCACTGGAAAAATTTAGTCGCTATCTTAAAACGGAATCTATGGTCACTCCCGTTTTTGCAACACCGATTTTGACGACAAGTTGGCTTGCTTGAATCTATCCGGCGTCTGAATGGGATTTTATTCCCGCGCCTTGATGAGTTCCGCGCCTGATGAACCTCCAGAAAATATACGGCTTCAATGAGCCTTTCCGTTTTACAGGTTCCTCAACAGGCCGGTGGGCCGTTAGTATCATCAATATCAGTATTCGCAAAACCAGATCAGTAATTCTTTAAACCGGTGTATTTCTGCCGTTATGCTACATAAGTTTGCTGTCGTGCCGTTAGGGCCCAGGCTATTCTGGCCAGCTTGTTTGCCAGAGCACAAGTGACGACAAAGTTGCTTTTCCGGCACAGTAAATCCCTGACCCAATCGGCCAATTTGCCAGACTGGTGTTCCAGTTTTTGTATGAATACCCTGGCACATTGAACCAACAAAGTTCGGATCTTTTTATTACCTCGCTTACTAATTCCCAGCAATGTCGTCCTACCTCCCGTGCTGTACTGCCGAGGTACAAGCCCTGTTGCCGCCGCAAAGTCACGGCTGCTGGCGTACTGCTTCCCGTCGCCAATCTCAGTTGAAATAGTACTCGCTGTCAGTGTTCCGACGCAGGGAATGCTCAGCAAGCGCTGTCCAACCTCATCTTCGTCCAACTTTCGTTTCAACTGGGATTCCAAATCTTTAATCTGCTCAACAAGATAGTGATAATGCTGTTGTAATTTCAGCAATAACTGGCTGAGGTAAAGAGGCAAACTATTATCCTCAAGAATGGTACTCAGTCGGCTAATAACGGCAGCTCCTCGGGGAACGCTAATGCCAAATTCCAGCAGAAAAGCATGCATTTGATTGGTTGTTTTTACCTTATCCTGAACCAGGGATTCACGGACACGATGCAGAGCCCGCATTGCCTGCTGAGATTCCGTTCTGGGCTGCACAAAACGCATAGACGGACGCGATGCAGCTTCACAAATAGCTTCGGCGTCGACAAAGTCGTTTTTATTGCTTTTAACGAACGGGCGGACAAATTGTGGTGATATCAGCTTTGGGGAATGCCCCAACTCTTCCAACTTGCGTGCCATAAAGTGAGAACCGCCACAGGCTTCCATTGCGATGGTTGTAGCGGGGCATGTCGCCAAAAATTCGATCAACTTTGGCCGGGTAAATTTTTTACGGTAAACAGCCTTCCCGCGACGATCCTGGCAATGAATATGGAAAGAGTTTTTACCCAGATCGATACCAATGAGCGCAATGTTTTCCATGATAGTTCTCCGAATGAAAGCCTGTCCTCAGCATAGTACCGGGAAGGAGGGAGTGACCATCTCATTAGATATGGGCGAGATGTTGCAGGCTATTTTGCATGCCGAACATGAGCAATTAGTAGCCATTCCGACCTGGGGAAAAGGAAGCATCACACAGTTATTGGCATTCAGAGACAGGTTACGGGAAGAGATCATCGCCATTCAGAATGGTGACATTGACTACCTGGCGCTTGAATCCGTCTTGATCGTTCCAAAACGGCTTATAAACTGCCCATTAAATAAACTTGAAGCCGTTTTACTGGAAGATATCGAATCTTACTTCGATAAAAGCAGTGAAATGAAGGTCGACATTGCCCAACGCCGCTGGGGGTTCGTCGAAGAAAAAAAGACCCTCGAAGAGATCGGGGCCGATTACGTCGTTTCGAGAGAGCGCATTCGCCAGATTCAGGTCGATATCAGACAAGAATTCCTTGGGCATATGCGGGTCAGTCAACCATCGGTTTGGGAGGCACTGGAGCCTGAGATATCGCCGGACCTTAGTGTGAAAATGCAGACGCTTTTTTCTTGTTTCTCCTCGGAACGTGACTTCTTCGAATTTCTGGATATGGTGTCAGGTCAGACAGAGCTTATCGCTCATGTCTATCCCGAGATTGATAAAGCAATCCTGAATACCTACTTTGCCGAGAATGGCGCACCAATCCACCTTGACGACATCCGGGAGTTTATCCCCTCCGTCTGCAGCATCGAAATACCCTACGTTGACAATGCGATTCGTCATCTTGCGCAACAAGGCGTCATCCAGCTTAAAGATGAAAACGTCTTCCCCCTGCAACTAAAGAAAGCGGAGGCCAGCGCCTGCGTGCTAATAAAACACGAAAAAGGGCTGCCTTGGATGGATATTGCGAAATTAATCAATGGGAATAATTATTCACGCATCCCTGTTTACGAGGACCGCCTGGATCACGAAGCATTTAACCTACCTGATTATATCTATCTGTCCGGCAAGGGTACCTACAAACACACCAGTTTTATCGAAGCCGATGCGACGCTGATAGACGACATTTTCTTGGAAATGATGGAATACGCTGAGAAAAATTCCCGTCCGGTATTCCACTTGAATGAGTTTTACCTTGCCTCGCGCAATCTGAAAAAGCATGACTACTATGTCATTCGCCATTTTGTAAAACATTTCGGAGAGGATTACGGTTTTTACTTTGACGGAAAATCCCAGGCGGATTCGGTCGGGCTGGAGAAAGGCTTTAAGAACATCACGCAAAAGGACGTCATCGTTGAAGCGATGAACAACAACGATAAGCCACTAACGAAACCTGAAATTGCCAATTTGCTGAAGAGTAAAAGCCTAGCACATGCGTCGTTTTATCTAGACAACATGATTGAACAGGGGAGTGTTGTTCAGGTGGATCGCATGCTCTACACCACGCCAGCCTGTGCCTATAAAAACATCGACATCGACGACTATTTAGCGGCCCTTCATGCCCTGCTTCTGCATTTTGGTAAGCCGGTGGAGCCATCCATTTTTAAAGAACAATTGAACATACAATTTGAGCGAAGCTACTCGAAATATTTCTATGCTTCCCTTGCCCGGCTAAATGCCAAAGCAAAGGGCTGGCACCGTAAACACAGCCTCTATTCGGTCACGGAGATCCCTTTTAGCAATATATCATCGGCGATGGATACGCTCTGCGATTCTGGGGCCGCCCTGCAGCAGAATATTGATGTCCTGCAGGCAAATATCGCTATTACTCGTGATACGGCCGCCATTGCCATTCAAAACTGGCGCAATGCACGATTTATGTCCAACGGCTAACGGCTCATTCGGATGCCGTCTTGGGTCAGCATTTCAGCCAGAGTGCGAGCGCCTGCAGCCCCGATTCTGGTTTCATGCCAGGCGTATTTCGCTGTACATTTCTATCGCCGTTAAAATCATCCACCACATTGAAAATAGGTGGAACAGCTGGATCGATTTAAAACCCTAACGGATGCCCAGCGCCAGCTACTGCTCTCTGCCGCGAAAGCGGCGGGCAAATATACCGAAGGCGTTGTCTTGGCGAGCAAGATAGAAGCGCTATTCCGCGTGGTGCCCCCATCTTATTTCTTGCGTTGAGAATGACGGAAAAACACAAAAAGGCCGAACGCACGCAGCTGATGAGCGAGCGGGGGATAGCGAGCTGGATGCGGCCATTCTGGTGGCGTAGGGAATGTCTATTTTATACGCCTCTATTAGCAATCATGGCTGCCTGGCAGAAATCGGCGCCCAGCCAGGGGATAAGATCCATGTGTCTGCATTCACCCTGAAACCGGAACAGAGGCTGCATTGCGGTTTTTTAGGCGATATTGTTAGGGCGCATAAGTGGAACAGCGAGAATTTCTCGCGGGTGCAAAAGACTCTCGCTCCGTTTTCGGAGGTGCAAAAAACTACTGTTTTCCTGATAGACAGTTTCCTTGCTGAAATGCT
Source organism: Citrobacter sp. RHBSTW-00986 (assembly GCF_013783065.1). Classification (NCBI taxonomy): domain Bacteria; kingdom Pseudomonadati; phylum Pseudomonadota; class Gammaproteobacteria; order Enterobacterales; family Enterobacteriaceae; genus Citrobacter; species Citrobacter sp. RHBSTW-00986. The sequence goes on from NZ_CP056200.1 coordinate 2,507,573, forward strand.
GGCTGATAGTCAGGCAAAGGAAAACAGCTACCTGCATACTACGGTACTCGCTGAGGTCATCCGCAACGGAAGAAATACGCTGGATGCCATCGTTTTCTACCCAGCATAAAATGCAGCCGGTGAAGCATGCTTCCCTTCAGGTCTGCCGTGGCAGGAAAATCGCCGTAAAAATTTGTGTTCAGATGGCGGGCCACATATTCTCTGGGCACTTCTGCTGAATAGCACCTCATTTACCAGTCATGTCGGAAATCCGGGTCCGCAGTGAAGTTGAACCGTGAAAGGAGAGGATCTTCTGACAACGCACCCGGCAACTCTGCCGTCAGACGGATATCGCTCTTTCTCAGTCGTTCCGTATCCACTTCTGCTGCCAGGATATCAGCTGTCCTGCTGCGGCTAAACGCCTCAATATACCGGTCCAGTATGTCATTGAAAAAGGGAACCTGTCCGGCATATTCGGCGGCCGACAGCATATACCCCTGATAAGGGACAAACGGGTCTCGTTTGAGTCTTTCGAGTGTATGAATGATCTGCTCTTTACGAAAATAAGAAAACAGGCCGCCGGCCAGTGCCTCCGAAACGCGTTCTGTTACAGGCTCTGACGTTCTGGCAAGCCGGATGACCAGGAGCGCAAACGCACCATAAAGAGAATCAAGATCATTTTTTTAACGGGGCAGGTAAGCGTGTTCATCCCGTCGTTCATGGCGTCTGCGTAGGGCAGTATTTTTATCGTCTTCAGATACTGGTTGCAAAAACTTCACAGACTGAAGCGAAGCTGACTGTGTGGACAATGAGCGGTGAGCCAGATGGTCAATGTGGTATCTGAGGGGATACAACAATGGCAGACAGCTTTCCATGTCCATCAGGATCCATTGCCGTATGTAACCCGAGATAACCAACTGATTTAGTAAATACACAGCTTTGACCTTATGATTAACAAAGAAACGGGAGGGAAGTCAGAAATCACAACGTATTGATTTATCTGTGTGTGGATGTGAATGGTGAAATAAATGACCTTCGTAGGAAATTTAACATAATATACATTATGCGCACTCACATTGTAGGGGCTCAATGCTAATGTCTATTTGTGGCTCATTAGGAATGTCCAGGCTATAGTTTTCAGACCTGTATGTCTAGACAACGACTCGCTTTTTCCTGATGAGGAGTTTTCTGTGGCTATACATGACGCCGGGATGTTCACCGTGAAAGAAATCAACCGCCTCAAAATCCTTCAGGATGTCATTGAACGTAACCTGCGTCCTGGCCAGGCTGCCGAGATACTCGGCATCACGCCACGTCATTGCAGCCGTCTGCTGAAGCGTTATCGCCAGTCCGGGCCGCTTGGTATGAACAATCAGAGTCGCGGTCGCACTGGCAACCGTCTGTTGCCCAAATCACTGACTGACCTGGCACTGAGTATCATCCGGGAACGCTACCGCGATTTTGGACCCACGCTGGCCCGGGAAAAACTGGAGGAAGTTCACGGTCTGGTCTTGGGCAAGGAAACCATCAGACGCCTTATGATAAAAGCCGGACTCTGGATCCCCCGGCACCGAAAATTCATCAGCCCCGTTACCGGCGGCCCTGTACTGGCGAGCTGATACAGATTGACGGCTGTGACCATCACTGGTTTGAAAACCGGGGTCGGCCCTGTACGGCACTGGTCTATGTCGACGATGCCACCAGTCGTCTGATGCACCTGCTGTTTGTGAAATCTGAGTCCACCTTTACCTATTTTGAAGCGACCCGTGGCTATATCGAGAAATACGGTAAACCCATGATCCTTTACAGCGATAAAGCGAGTGTCTTCCGGGTCAATAATAAACATGCCACCACCGGTCCAGGTGAAACGCAGTTTGCCCGGGCCATGCGCTGCCTTAACATCACCCCTTTGTGCGCGGAAACCAGCCAGGCCAAGGGGCGCGTGGAACGTGCTCATCTGACACTTCAGGACCGACTGGTTAAGGAGCTCAGGCTTAAAGGGATCAGTACGATAGAAGCTGCGAATGCATTTACTGAAGAATACATGGCAGATTATAACCGGCGCTTTGCCAAAGCCCCCCTGCATGATTTTAACGCGCACCGTCCGCTGGCATTAGACGATGACCTGGATGCGGAATTTACCTGGCGAGAGCCACGGCGGGTGTCAAAAAACCTGACCGTACAGTATGACAAAATGCTCTATCTGATTGAGGACAGCGAATACAGTAGAAGCGCCATCGGCAAGTATATTGATGTCTGGCACTATCCTGACGGACATAAGGAACTGAGACTGAATGGCGTGCTACTGCCCTGCTCCACCTATGACCGGCTTTCTGAGGTTGATCCCGTAGCAATTGTGGATAACAAGAGACTTGGCCATGTGTTGGATGTTGCCCGTCAGGTCCAGAGAAAACGGGACAATAATCGCTCAAAATCGTTACCTTGTTCTGGTGATGAGCCTTCCCGCAGACGGCACGCCCCTAGTATCAACAAATCCCAGCGCTCACTGAACGAAGATGACCTGCTTGAAGCCATGATAAAACTTCAGGGGAGCTCTGAGGCCATCTTTGGAAAAAGGTGAACTTGGTGAAACCTCATACTCACTGACCAGCAGCGATGTGTGCGCTGTTTGCAGCTAATGCAATCAAATCCTGAGAAAATTTCTGAGAAATGCAAATAACTTCAATGATATTATATACAAAGGAAGACGTCGGAAAACCGGGGTAAAGTTCGTGTGTCACAGAACCCCGAACCGCTTCGCGGTGCAAATTCAACCCGCAGCGCATTTGTTACAAGGTTTGTTGATGAGGCAATAAGTGCTTTGATGCAATCAGGTCTAGATAATAGGTAAGATACTGCGATTGGTATTTTTATAACATTTTGTAGCTGCTATAACTATTGCTGCAATATGGCTTAGAGCAAAATTTTCATGATAGACAGCATTTTCTGACAAATATCGTAAATTATAGTATTCTACCCACGCATCAAATAAAACCCCATCTTTTCTATAGCCCTTTGTTTCATAAAACCCTATAACATAAAAATCTCCAGTATCTTCATGGAAGATAATATTTTGATAAAAATGAGGTATAGTTAATAATTTTAAGTGTATCGCTCCTTTATCAGATACAAATGAATGATTAATAATCATTTGCACTATTTTTGATGGAGCATAGTACTCAAGTAATGAAACAGTAAGATTATTATTGGCAAATTTCAGCCCAGCTAATGCACTACTCCCTGCGGCATTAAACCCACCGCCAAGCATTTGATAGTATGTTCCATCACTAACTTCAACTATTGTGTTGAAATTACTATCTCTATATTTTTTTCTATCAATACTATTTGGTTCTGGGGATATAGAAATGACCGAATTGATTCTATTTTTATCTAAAGCATGAGGCCACTCAGCATGTATTATTTCAATGAGATCAGTATTAATCCATAAGTCATTTCCATGGTCAAAAACACCTAAGCAATAAATATCATCATCTCTGACTAATGCGACAAGCAGAGCGCCAGTTCTATCAATAAAATCATTTTTCGACGTGGTCTTTTGTTTCTTTTTTAATTCTATTTTTTCACCTAAATGAAAATGATGAAGGCCAAAATCTAATAACATTCCATCATTTTTATTTGTATTAAAAATTAATTTACTAAGATGTGAGTTTATATCCTCTCCATTTTCCATTTTTTGGATTAGCTTACGGAAACCTCTCTCATCACTTATTGGGAAACTTATTTTTGTGGATATATGAACATGTCTTTTTTTGGGTTTTATCAGTCTTTCGTGTATATTTATGAGGTTGAAATAAGGACATTCATCTTTTTTGCTCACAATTCCGAACTTGATTTTTAACGTTTTTTTGCTGATTTGATTTCTATCATTCCAAGGGGCAAACTTGACGTTAAAAATAGCAAAGGGAAAGTTATCACTCATAAGTGCTCCTGCGATAATTTAAAGAAAAAGGCTAAGCATGATATCACACTCATAGTTATAAAGTAATTTTGACCAATAATTAGATGGTCATTTCTAATGAGCCAGCGCCTAGACATTTCTACTGAGCTTTGACACACATAGAGTAAGGTAGAATCTGAAGCTCTGTGCTGCTCAATAATGATGGCAAAACCTCTTTTCAAATGCCGTTACCAGCGCTAACACTGAACATCAAAACTGATAACTGTAGTTCACGCAGGCAAACCACAGACATGCCAATCTGTCTTCCTGGCATATTTCTGCCCTTATCCTTCATTATCATATAATCTTCTAAATGAAATGGCTCACCGGCAAGGACTTATGCGGTCCTTTCTGCCTTTTTCTCTCATACTGGAGATTCATTCATGGCTGACTGGAACCCTTCGCTTTATCTGCAATATGAAACTGAACGTTCAAGACCCGCAGCGGAATTACTCAACAGAGTGGCGTTAGAGAGTGTTCGTTCAGTTGTTGATCTTGGCTGTGGTCCTGGAAACAGCACGGCATTACTGCATCAGCGCTGGCCTTCGGCTGTAATAACCGGGGTTGATTCCTCACCCGCCATGCTGAATGAAGCGCGCAACGCATTACCGCAATGCCATTTTATTGAAGCGGATATCAGTCAGTTCCAGCCCGAGCATCCTGTGGATCTGCTTTACGCAAATGCGTCTTTACAATGGGTACCCGATCACTATGAACTATTGCCGAACCTGGTATCGCTGCTGGGTCGCAACGGCGTTCTGGCCGTACAAATGCCGGATAACTGGCTGGAACCCACGCATGTTCTGATGCGCGAAGTGGCTTATGAACAGGGTTTCCCGGACCGGGGTCGTGCGCCACTTCCTGGCGTACATGCCTACTATGATATTTTGACCGAAACTGGCTGTGAGGTGGATATCTGGCGCACCACGTATTATCACATTATGGATTCTCATCAAGCAATTATCGACTGGGTAAGTTCTACAGGCCTGCGCCCCTGGTTACAGGATTTGAGAGAAAGCGAGCAACGTCAGTATCTGGCACGCTACCACGAACTACTTCAGGAGCAATATCCACTGCAGGAAAATGGCAAAATTTTACTGGCATTTCCCCGATTGTTTATTGTTGCCCGACGCAATAATTAAGCATTTATCATCTGATAGATCACAGGAATAGAGGATCGCCTATGCGCGCCCTCGCCTTTTTAACATAAGGATCTAGTGACAATGCGAGGCATCTGCTAGTGTCTTGCCACGTGTTTCCGACGGGAGTTGTTATGTCTAAAGTCTACATTGGTGGGTGTCTTTGTGGTTCGATCCGCTTCACGGCCAGCAGTCCTAATAATTCCCATACCTGTTCCTGCGATATATGCCGGAAACATACGGGCGCACCGACCGTCGTCTGGATTGAGTTTGATGCAGAAAATGTAGAATGGACGGGAAAAGCCGGAAAACCGACAACCTGGCGCTCATCAGAAACGAGTTGTCGAGCCTTTTGCCCTCAGTGCGGCAGTTCCGTGGGCGCTATTGATGATGCCCCGGTAATTGCACTTTTAGCCGGGGCTTTTGATGACCCTAACGATGAAGACCTGGCGCCAGAGTTTCATTCGTTTTCCGATATGCAGCCAGCCTGGTGGCAAAACGAACGTAACTAAGTTAGTTGGTAATGCTTATCAGGCATGTGTTTTGCTGGCACATTTGTTTCATCGTTCATCTGCAGCAAATCGATTTCGATCGCATTGCAAATCGCATCCAGCGGCAGGTCATTGTTCTCTGTGCCAAACGGATCTTCAAGCTCTTCTGCAAGCGTGTCGAGCGAGATAAAAGTATAGGAAATAAGCACCGAGATAAACGGTGTCATGTAGTGCAGATCCACCACTAACGCGAATGGCAGCATGATACAAAACAGGTATACCGTGCGATGAAGGATCAAAGTATAAGCAAACGGGACCGGCGTATTCGCAATCCGCTCACAACCAGCCAGTACCGCAGACATATCGTTTAACCTATTGTTTAAACTATGAAATAATATGTCTGACAGTTGACCATTACGCCTGCGCACGGCCAACCACTCTCCCATCAACAACAAAATGCGGTTTGCTGGAGATTGTGAGGCAAATACCGTCTGCAGATCTTTCTCGCTGAGGTACTTCGCCAACGGCTCTGCCTGCGGCTTTCGACGTAAAGTCATGCGTAAACAGTGGGCAAACGCGATTTGCAGACGAACAAACTGCCCTAATTCGGCGTCGTCCGGTAAGGTGGTTTTTACCTCACGCAGTAGCGATCGGGAAGCAATCATCAACTGCCCCCACAGGTGTCGGGCCTCAACGTAACGTGAATAACAGGCGTTATTGCGAAAACCTAAAAAGATTGCAATCGCCACGCCGAGAATGCTGAATGGCGCCAGCGTGAATTTGATTCCCAGCATCGTATACCACGGAAGCATGATAATAACGGCGATGGAGAGCAGGAAGTTCAGCAGCAGTCGTGAAAAGATTTTAGATAATACTGACCCATGCCAAACGAATATCAGGCGTAGCCAGTGTTGTTGGGGGCGAACGATCATGGTTTTCTTCGGGAAAATGTGAAATCCATCACATTAGACGCGATCATGATCAATGTTGCAAGTTAATCGCAACATTAACTAAACAACTTTTGCTCTGCCAGAACCGCAACGCACCGGGGTTACAGAACGGTGTAGTCATTAATAAACAATAGTATGTTGTAACTAAAGAATGTTCTATAAAAAACCCGGCCTGAGCCGGGTTGTCTTCTTAGCACAATGGCTTAACGGCTTCACGCATGCCTTTGGCCAGAATGGTATCCAGATCGGCTGAAACCTGCTCCACGAGTCCGGAAACCTGAGTCAGATCCTGTTCCCAGTGTTCTTTAACGCCCAGTACCGATTTGACTAACTCGTCGGTGCTTATCTGGCGGTCATGATGCTGGGACCACAGCTGTTGAAAACGTGCCACCCAGTGCGCATCATCCTGGACCGGATAAGCCTCACCGTTACGCTCTCCACGATAGAAAGCAATCAGCGCGGCAAGCGCAAACGTCAGGCGCGCCGGCAGTTTACCGCTAGCCTGTTGCCCTGCCAGCAGCTGCGGCAAAATACGGGTACGGAATTTAGTCATGCCGTTCAGGGCAATCGACAGCAACTGATGCTTGATGTACGGATTGCAGAATCGACCGGTCACCGCGCTGGCGAAAGACGCCAGCTCATCGCGGGGTAAATCCAGTACCGGAATGATCTCTTCATAAATTGCTTTTTCAACGAAGGCGCAAATCTCTGCGTCATTCATCGCCTCCCCCACGGTGTCCAGCCCTGCCTGCCAGGCAACGGGAACCAGTGCGGTGTGTGCGCCGTTGAGAATCGCCACTTTCCGTTCTTTGTACGGTTTGATGTCATCAACAATCAGGACATTGAGCGGATACTTATCCAGACGCAGTTCTGCAGCTAATGACTTCGGTCCCTGAATAACGAACAGATAGAAGTGTTCTGCAGTGTCGAGGAAGGCATCGTGATAGCCCAACTCAGCTTCCAGTTTCTCCACTTCGTCACGCGGATAACCGGTAACAATGCGGTCCACCAGCGTGGAGCAAAATACGTTGGCCTGATCCAGCCACTGAATAAATGCCTCCGGCAGCGCCCACTCCTGAGCGTAGCGCAGGACCAGTTCACGCAGCACATCACCATTGTAATCAATCAGTTCGCAAGGAATGATAATCCAGCCTTTATCCGACGCGCCATTAAAATGGCTGAAGCGTTCGAACAACAGTCGGGTCAGTTTAGCCGGATAACTCACGGCCGGTGCATCCTCAAACTTATCGCCCGCGTGGTAGCTGATGCCCGCTTCAGTCGTGTTGGAGAACACAAAACGCATATCTGGATTATGCGCCAGCTTCAGGAACTCATCGTATTCGCTATAGACGCTGATTTCGCGGTTAACCGAACGGATCAAACGGGCATCGCTTACGGCCTCGCCCTTCTCATTCAAACCACGAATGATGGTGGTATAAAGACCATCCTGCGTACTCAGCGATGGCGGGAAGGTACTTTCGATGGGACGAACAATGACTACACCAGCGTTCAGATCGGTATGTTCGTTCAGCAAATCGACTTGCCAGTCAACAAAGGCGCGCAGGAAGTTTCCTTCACCAAACTGAATAATGCGTTCAGGATACTGAGCACCGGGGAAATCGCGACGATTTAGTGTTTGCACAATGGGTTCCCTTTTTAATTAGTCATACAACCTGATTGAATTGGTCCAATAGGTTAGCAAACTTTAATACATTGAAACCCTGTTTTGATCAATCCCCGGCGACAAATTAGAGAGTTTTGTAGAAAAGTGTGGTTCCGGTCAGCTTCCCGTCAGGCATTTTTGCATAGTCCGGTATCACCCCTACTTTTTGCCATCCAGAATTGTGGTAGAACAACTCAGCACCACTGCCCGTCGCTGTATCAAGCACCAGCAGCGTTTTCCCTTGCTGACGCGCGCAGTTTTCGAGTTCGTTCATCAACGTCCGGGCAACACCACCGCGCCGCGCTGAGGGGTGAACCAGCAGCTTGGCGACATCAGCACGATGAGGTTGATTTTCGGGTTGATCGATAATGAGCTGGACGGTACCGACAAGCACCCCCTGTGCGTTCTGTGTACCCAGAACAATCCTTTCTCCACGGTCAACGCTTTGCGCGACACTTATCCAGAAAGGCCGTGATTTATCACCACTAAAAGGGAGCATAAAGCTGACAGAGGCGCCATCATTGACGCATGTTTCAAGGATGTCGCTGAATTCATCGATTCTCGACAGAATCTGGGCCGCGCTCAGCACAAAGCAGGGTTTACAGGAAGCCATTTTTTTTCTCCTTAGAATGACCCCCTTCATACTGCTTTTAACAATTGCACAACACAAGGAGTCATATCATAGGATTATGTTATCTATGGCTTGTTCATCTGGATCACTAGCCAGTGATAGATAACCGTGACAACGTAACGCTGCTGTTCATCGTTTAACGCCACACCCTGAGGGATATCATGCCATTTCGCCAGACATCCCCGACAACAGGTCGCCGTGGCATGTTGAGCGATAAATACCGGATGCCCGCGCATAGGTGTCTGCTTACCGTCATTGGCAGGAAACGCGGGCGCCAGCCGTTTGGCAATAAAATCCGTGGCGTGTTGTTCGATAACCGGCGCGCCTTTATCCAGACAATACTGCCTTTCTTTCTGGCCAAGGCGAAACCGCGAGCGAAACGTTGATTTCGCCAGCCGGGCAAAAAGAGGATCGAGCGTGTTCATCAGTAAACCGAGCGCCCCAGTTGTTGCGTTAATTGCTCCAGCACGGCGATACCCGCCAGCGAATTTCCCGCCGCATCCAGTTCCGGACTCCAGACGGCAATCGCCATCTCGTGAGGCACGATAGCCACGATACCGCCCCCCACACCAGATTTCGCCGGTAAGCCCACTCGCCAGGCAAATTCCCCTGCGTTCTGATACATGCCACTGGTCGCCATCAGCGCGTTGATCTGCCGGGCCTGCATAGGCGTCACCACGGGCTCTGCAAGATGAAAAGCATGTCCCTGATTCGCCAGAAAGACGAACGTGCGCGCCAGCTCCACACAGCTCATTTTCAGTGCGCAGTAGTGAAAGTAATTTTGCAAAACGGTGGTCACGTCATGGTGAAAATTGCCAAAGGACTTCATTAGCCAGGCAATAGCCGCGTTACGCGCCGAGTGCTCAAACTCAGAACGCGCCACCGTCGCATCATAGGCGATATCCGAAACGCCGCTTAGCGCCCGTACCACTTCCAACATCCGTTGACGCGGTGCGCTCAGACGTCCTTGCAGCATATCGCAAACCACCAGCGCCCCGGCGTTGATAAAGGGATTGCGTGGGATCCCTTGCTCCATTTCCAACTGCACCAGTGAGTTGAAAGGATGACCGGAAGGATCCTTGCCGACACGTTGCCAGATCTCATCTTCCTGATAGTGACGCATCGCCACGACCAGACTGAGCACCTTTGAAATTGACTGAATAGAAAAGCGCTCTTGCGCATCCCCCGCCTGATAGTGCTGTCCATCGACGGTGCAAATAGCAATACCCAGTTTTGAACCGTCGACAGAAGCTAAGGCAGGAATGTAATCAGCGACTTTACCCTGACCAATCAGCGGACGAACCTGCTGCACAATGGTCTCTAAAATTGAATTGTCCATGGCCCTGGCCACAACATGCTCCTTGCTCGCAGGTATGAAAGGCCTGCGAGTATAACAGAGCTGAATACGCAGCGTCAGGCCGGAAGGCGGAATCTGGCCACGGTCTGCATGAGCGGGTGAGATTCATGACGCAGACCGAAACATCGCAGAATTAAGGCCGGTGCCCCCGTCGGAGGCACCCACACCATCAGAGGCGGTTTTTCCAGACGGTCTGTACATTACAAAACTCATGCAGACCAAAGTGTGAAAGCTCGCGGCCAAAACCACTTTTCTTCACGCCGCCAAAAGCAACGCGGGCATCGCTGGCGCTGTAACCATTGATAAATACGCCCCCACACTCCAGGCGTGACGCCATCTTCTGCGCCAGAGCTTCATCCGCGGTGAACACCGTGGCTGATAAGCCGAAATCACTGTCATTAGCCAGCGCTAAGGCATGTTCCGCATTCTTTGCAACGGTAATCGCTGCAACCGGGCCAAACAGCTCCTGACGAAAAGCCGTCATCTCCGGGGTGACATCCCCCAGAACCGTCACGGCATAGTAATTGCCCTGACCCGCGATTTTTTCCCCGCCGAGAAGTAACCGCGCGCCTTCGGCAAGGGAGGCTTCGACCTGCTGATGCAGCTCATCGCGCAGATCAAATCTTGCCATCGGACCCAGATCGTTTTCTTCGTTCAGCGGGTCGCCCATTTTGAGCGCGCTCGTGGCCGCCACAAAACGAGCCGTAAATTCTGCCGCAATTCCTTCTTCGATAATAAAGCGCTTTGCTGCCGCACAAACCTGTCCGGTGTTCTGATAACGACCGGCGACCGCCGCCTTAACGGCCAGATCGAGGTCAGCATCATTAAGGACAATAAACGGATCGGAACCCCCCAGTTCAAGCACGCATTTTTTCAGCGCCGCACCCGCCTGAGCACCAATCGCCGCACCGGCTCGAACGCTGCCCGTCACCGTTACCGCCGCGATACGCGGGTCATTGATCATCTGACTTACCCCGGCGTTATCGGCATTCACCCAACCATAAACACCCGCGGGAACGCCCGCATCAGCAAAAACCTGCGCGATAATCGCAGCACAGCCGGTTACGTTTGGCGCATGCTTTAACAGATAGCCATTTCCGGCCAGCAGAATTGGAATGGCGCCGCGAAGTACCTGCCAGAGCGGGAAGTTCCACGGCATGATCGCCAAAATAGTTCCAACGGGGCGATACTCAATCACCGCCTGGTTGTTCTCCACCAGCGTAGGTTCCGGGTTGAGCATCGCCGGTCCATGTTCGGCGTACCAGTCACACAATGCGGCTGATTTGGCAACTTCACCACGCGCCTGCTTGATGGGTTTCCCCATTTCACGTGAGATACACTGCGCCATCTCTTCGGCGCGATGACGCAGAGCCTGCCCGATATGACGCAGCGTTTGCGCACGCTGCTCAACGGCAGTGTGTTTCCATTCGCGGTAGCCATTCGCGGCAAGGCTCAGCGCATGTGCAATCTCTTCAGTACTGGCCCACGGCATTGCCGCCAACCTTTCACCGTTGGTAGGGTTAACGGAAATCGCATGTGTTGCTGCTGTGATAGTCATAAGTGCCTCTCTTTATCGCAGGGTATGGTCATATCATGCGCATATTTACTCTTTCTGAAAAATGAATAATATTAACCACACCATTCACGAAAAGAGAATATTATGGATCTGACGCAACTGGAAATGTTTAACGCCGTCGCGGAGACAGGCAGTATTACGCAGGCCGCCGCGAAGGTGCATCGCGTGCCATCCAATCTCACCACCCGTATTCGCCAGCTTGAAGCCGACCTTGGCGTCGATCTGTTTATTCGTGAAAATCAGCGTTTGCGGCTTTCCCCGTCCGGGCACAATTTTTTACGCTACAGCCAGCGGATCCTCGCCCTGGTTGACGAGGCGAGAATGGTCGTCGCCGGCGATGAACCGCAGGGGTTGTTCTCTCTTGGCTCACTCGAAAGTACTGCCGCTGTGCGGATCCCCGCCACGCTGGCTGAATATAATCAGCGTTACCCCAAAATTCAGTTTGCGCTGGCGACAGGTCCTTCAGGCACGATGCTGGACGGCGTGCTCGACGGGACGCTGAACGCCGCCTTTGTCGACGGCCCAATTACTCATCCAGGTCTTGAAGGAATGCCGGTCTACCGTGAAGAGATGATGATAGTCACTCCGCACGGTCATCCCCCTATCCAGCGGGCCAGCAACGTTAACGGTTGCAGCATTTACGCCTTTCGCGCCAACTGTTCCTATCGTCGCCATTTTGAAAGCTGGTTTCATGCCGATCGCGCAATGCCCGGCACCATTCATGAAATGGAGTCGTATCACGGCATGCTGGCTTGCGTCATTGCCGGTGCGGGTATCGCGCTGATCCCGCGTTCGATGCTGGAGAGCATGCCAGGACACCACCAGGTCAACGCCTGGCCGCTAAGCGAAAACTGGCGCTGGCTGAATACGTGGCTGGTCTGGCGCAGAGGGGCAATGACGAGGCAACTGGAAGCGTTTATTGAGGTATTGAACCCTCAGTTGTCGAAAAGCACGGAATAATTCGCGATTCTCAAACAACGCCATAAATAGCGTTCCGGGTGAATTCTCACGCCCGGAATTTCATTAATAATGAAATAGTTAAAATTACGCGAAATGTTCGGCAGTCAATTTTGCCACCCAGTCAATGAAATGAGATCTGCATCACGAAATGATTGTATTTTAGCCAGCAAAAGTTTTAAGATCGTGGCCTTACCTTTTCGCAGCTAATCCACCTAATTGATATGACAACAGACACTGTTTCCCGCAAGGTCGCATGGCTTCGGGTAGTTACGCTTGCCATTGCCGGTTTTATTTTCAATACCACTGAGTTTGTCCCTGTCGGTTTGTTATCCGACATCGCACAAAGTTTTAATATGCAGACCGCTCAGGTCGGGATCATGCTGACGATCTACGCCTGGGTTGTCGCCCTGATGTCGCTGCCTTTCATGCTGCTTACCAGCCAGGTAGAACGCCGCAAACTTCTGATCTGCCTGTTTGTCGTTTTTATCGCCAGCCACGTTCTCTCTTTCCTGGCATGGAATTTTACCGTGCTGGTGATCAGTCGTATCGGTATTGCTTTTGCCCACGCTATTTTCTGGTCGATCACCGCATCGCTGGCGATTCGCCTGGCTCCTGCCGGGAAACGCGCGCAGGCTCTCAGCCTGATTGCGACCGGCACCGCGCTGGCGATGGTGCTGGGCCTGCCTATCGGGCGCATTGTTGGCCAGTATTTTGGCTGGCGTACCACCTTCTTCGCCATCGGTATGGGGGCGTTAGTCACCCTACTTTGCTTGATTAAGCTCCTGCCAAAATTACCCAGTGAGCATTCCGGTTCATTAAAAAGCCTGCCGGTTTTATTCCGCCGTCCGGCATTGATGAGCCTGTATCTGCTGACGGTGATTGTGGTCAACGCGCATTACACGGCCTACAGCTATATCGAACCGTTTGTACAGACCGTCGCCGGACTGAGCGCAAACTTTGCCACCGTGCTGCTGCTGGTTCTGGGTGGCGCGGGGATTGTCGGTAGCGTCATTTTTGGCAAGCTGGGTAATCAACATGCTTCCGTATTGATTAGTAGCGCCATTGCCCTGCTGACGGTGTGCCTGGTGCTGTTACTGCCCGCAGCGGACAGCGAAATGCATCTGGCCGTCCTGAGTATATTCTGGGGCATCGCCATTATGTTGATAGGCCTGGGTATGCAGGTGAAAGTGCTGGCGCTGGCCCCGGATGCCACCGACGTCGCAATGGCCCTTTTCTCTGGTATCTTTAATATCGGGATAGGCGCTGGCGCGCTGGTGGGAAATCAGGTGAGTCTGCACTGGTCAATGTCTACGATTGGTTACGTAGGTGCAGTGCCTGCGGTTGTGGCGTTCATATGGTCGGTGATTATCTTCCGTAAATGGCCAGTATCACTGGAAGAGCAGCCTCAGCATTCATAAAAGCGTGCCCGATAGACAATACCGGGCACGTTGTTTTAAGCGTAAGTTTTAATGATTTCCAGCACGCCGTTAATAATAAACTGCACGCCCATACATACCAGCAGGAAGCCCATCAGACGGGAGATCGCCTCAATACCACCTTTGCCGACCAGGCGCATGATCCCGCCTGAACTGCGCAAACAGCCCCACAAGATAACCCCGACCACCGCAAAAATAATCGGCGGTGCGATCATTATCACCCAGTCCGGAAACTCAGCCCCATGACGCACGGTGGACGCCGAGCTGATGATCATTGCAATCGTACCCGGACCCGCGGTGCTTGGCATGGCCAGCGGAACAAATGCAATATTCGCCGTCGGTTCATCTTCCAGTTCTTCTGATTTGCTTCTCGCTTCCGGGGAGTCATGTGCCTTCTGCTGTGGAAACAACATTCGAAAGCCGATAAACGCAACGATTAACCCACCCGCGATACGTAACCCGGGAATCGAAATCCCGAAGGTATTCATCACCAGTTGTCCGGCATAATACGCCACCATCATGATGGCAAACACGTAAACGGACGCCATGAGTGACTGACGGTTACGCTCTGCGCTGTTCATGTTGCCGGCAAGGCCGAGGAACAACGCCACGGTGGTTAACGGGTTTGCCAACGGTAACAGGACTACCAGCCCCAGTCCTATTGCTTTAAACAAGTCCATCATAATGTCATCTTTCCTGTGCGTTAATCGTCAACGGCAAGTATACGGTGAAATCCGGGAGATAAGCCATTTTCGCGGTGTAAGGATTCATTTTTCATCCGCACGTATAAGCCATAATTTTCAAACCGTTAAAATTCCACTCGCCAAAAATTGAGTCTGATGATTTAGCAAAACGTGGCATTTGCTGACCCATTCATTTGACTTATATTTGCCTAAGCAATAATATCAGCCGTGACTAACTACTTGCCAGGGCAACCATTGTGAAAAGCACCAGTGATCTGTTTAACGAAATCATCCCACTGGGTCGTTTGATCTACATGGTTAATCAGAAAAAAGATCGTTTGCTAAACGACTATCTGTCACCGCTAGATATCACGGCATCACAGTTCAAGGTGCTCTGCTCCATCCGTTGCGCGGTGTGTATTACCCCTGTCGAATTGAAAAAAGTGCTGTCTGTCGATCTCGGCGCCCTGACGCGGATGCTGGACAGGCTGGCCTGTAAAGGCTGGATAGAAAGGCTTCCGAATCCACATGACAAGCGAGGCGTGCTGGTGAAACTCACCGAGCATGGCGCGGCAATTTGCGAGCAGTGTCATCAATTAGTAGGGCAAGAACTGCACCAGGAACTAACAAAAAACTTAACGGCGGATGAAGTGACCACGCTTGAGCATTTGCTGAAGAAAATCCTGCCGTAAACAGAAAGAGGTATGACGATGTCCAGACGCAATACTGACACAATCACTATTCATAGCATTTTGGACTGGATCGAAAATAACCTTGAATCGCCGCTCTCGCTGGAAAAGGTGTCAGAGCGTTCAGGTTACTCCAAATGGCACCTGCAACGGATGTTTAAAAAAGAAACCGGTCATTCACTGGGTCAATACATCCGTAGCCGTAAAATGACTGAAATAGCGCAAAAATTAAAAGAGAGTAACGAGCCGATCCTTTATCTGGCGGAGCGTTACGGCTTTGAGTCCCAGCAAACGCTGACCCGGACATTCAAAAACTATTTTGATGTTCCGCCGCATAAATACCGTATGACGAATATGCACGGCGAATCACGCTATTTGCTGCCACTCAATCAATGTAATTGCTAATCGCCAGTTAACGACGTAACCGAGGAAATCATGAAACTTCTGTCTTATGCGATGCTGGCCCTGCTGTATGTTGTTTCGGGCCAGAGCATGGCGGAACAGACCGCGCAGCCTGCCACACAAAACAGTCGTGACGCGATGATTATGCCGCCTGCACACGATCGGTCCCCGTTCGATTTTAATCATATGGGTGCAGGCAGCGACAAATCCGACGAATTAGGTGTGCCTTATTACAATATGCGCAACCTATAATTTTTTTGCCCCGTCACTGCGGGGCTTTTTTTACCCTCTCGCCTGCGCAGTCTTACGCAACCGAAAGCCAAACACATTAATGTACAATCCTGCCATGATCAGCAGCGCACCGAGCAGTTGTAATCCGGTAAGCGTTTCATCCAGCAGCACGGCCGCGCTCGCCAGTCCAACAACCGGCACCAACAGCGACAACGGCGCGACACGCCAGGTTTCATAACGCCCGAGTAAAGATCCCCAGATGCCATAACCCACAATGGTTGCCACAAACGCCAGATAAACCAGTGACAGAATGGTGGTCATATCTATCGTCACCAGACTTTGGATAATTTGCGTTGGGCCATCGAGGAGTATTGAGGCGAGGAAGAATGGGACAACAGGAATCAACGCACTCCATACCACCAACGACATCACCGCCGGGCGTGACGTATGCTGCATGATTTTTTTATTAAAGATATTACCGCTGGCCCAGCTTAGTGCCGCCGCCAGCGTCAGCATAAAACCGAGCATGCCGACATGCTGTCCGTTCAGACTGGCCTCAATCAGCACCAGCACGCCAAATATGGCC
Organism: Citrobacter sp. RHBSTW-00986; assembly: GCF_013783065.1. Taxonomy (NCBI): domain Bacteria; kingdom Pseudomonadati; phylum Pseudomonadota; class Gammaproteobacteria; order Enterobacterales; family Enterobacteriaceae; genus Citrobacter; species Citrobacter sp. RHBSTW-00986. Next base: position 2,524,304 of record NZ_CP056200.1, read on the forward strand.
AGCGCAATCCCTACCCGTTGTTTACCTTGCAGACGTTCACCAAAGGCGAATGCCCCCAGAATGATGGTGAAAAACGCCTGAGCCTGTAATACCAGAGAAGCTAACCCGGCAGGCATACCGAATTTGATGGCGCTAAAGAGAAACGCGAACTGCCCAAAACTGATGGTCAGCCCATAGCCGAGCAGCAGTGAAAGCGGAATTTTCGGCCGGGCAACAAAGAAAATCGCCGGAAATGCCACCAGTAAAAAACGCAACCCTGCCAGCATTAAGGGTGGCATATTGTGGAGCCCCACTTTGATGACGACAAAGTTCAGCCCCCAAACCACAACGACCAGTAACGCTAATAACCCGTCTTTACGCGACATACCACCGCCCCTGCGAATATTAAATTTTTGTAAACAAATTAAAGTAACGGAAATCGTTGTGCCGTAACAGATCATTAATTCAGGTAGGCCACACAGGGCATTTTCGGACAACTTATTGAGTGTACATCACACTTTTAGCATGCTATTTGTTTCTGATATCTAAAAAAAACATAACAACATGCATTGTCGGGCAGGAAAATGAATATCTCTCTGAGAAGGTCCACTCTCGCGTTACTCGCGTCATCATTGTTATTAACGATTGGGCGTGGCGCCACGCTGCCCTTTATGACGATCTACCTCAGCCGACAGTACAATCTGAGCGTCGACCTGATCGGTTATGCGATGACGGTCGCACTGACCATTGGCGTCGTGTTCAGCCTTGGCTTTGGTATTCTGGCCGACAAGTTTGATAAAAAACGCTATATGCTGCTGGCTATCTGCGGCTTTGCCTCTGGCTTTATTGCTATTCCACTGGTGCATAACGTAGTGGTAGTGGTTTTGCTCTTTGCCCTGATCAACTGCGCCTACTCCGTCTTCGCCACGGTGCTGAAAGCCTAGTTTGCCGATAATCTCTCGGCGACCAACAAAACTAAAATTTTCTCGCTTAACTATACCGTGCTGAACATCGGCTGGACCGTAGGCCCACCGCTGGGCACGCTACTGGTGATGCAAAGCATTAACCTGCCGTTCTGGCTCGCTGCTGCATGTTCAGCACTCCCTCTGGTATTTATCCAGACCTGGGTAAAACGTTCACCAGCAGCATCAGAAGGTTTGAACGCCGCAGTTTGGTCCCCCTCGGTACTGCTGCGCGACAGAGCATTATTCTGGTTTACGCTGTCAGCATTTTTGGCGTCATTCGTTGGTGGTGCCTTTGCGTCCTGTATTTCGCAATACGTTATGGTGGTTGCAGACGGCGATTTTGCCGAGAAAGTGGTGGCAGTCGTCCTGCCTGTTAACGCCGCCATTGTGGTATCACTGCAATATGCCCTTGGGCGCAGGCTCACCGCCACCAATATCCGCCCGCTAATGACTGTAGGCACGCTGTTCTTTGTGGTCGGTCTGGTTGGCTTCACCTTCTCCGGCAACAACCTGGTGTTATGGGGCATTTCTGCGGCCTTTTTCACTATCGGCGAAGTCATTTACGCACCGGGTGAATACATGCTCATCGACAACATCGCGCCTGCAGGAATGAAAGCCAGCTATTTTTCTGCCCAGTCGTTAGGCTGGTTGGGCGCAGCGGTAAACCCATTAGTCAGCGGCGTCATTTTAACCACATTGCCACCGTGGTCGCTGTTTGTGGCGCTGATGGTGGCGATCGTTCTTGCCTGGGCGCTAATGATAAAAGGCATGCGCGCCAAACCCTGGGGCCAGACGGCAGTCTGCTAATGATGATCGCGACAGAGCCAAAGCCGCTCTGTCGCGAATCTCAAATGGCGACCAGCCCTCGAACGCCTTCGGATTCCATATTTTTACCGTCACCGCTTTGAATAATGCTGCCTCGCGACATGAGTAAGTATTTGTCGGCCAGTTGCTGCGCAAAATCATAGAACTGCTCTACCAGCAAAATGGCCATGTCACCCCGGTGCGCCAGTTGAGAAATCACCTGCCCAATTTCTTTAATCACCGACGGCTGGATCCCCTCCGTGGGCTCATCGAGGATTAACAACTGCGGGCGACTGGCCAGCGCTCGCCCAATCGCCAGTTGCTGCTGTTGCCCGCCGGACAAATCTCCACCCCGCCGATGTTTCATCTCCTGTAGAACCGGAAAGAGCGCATAGATATCATCCGGCACACGTCTGGCCTCCTGTGCTGAAAAACGGGAAAGGCCGAGCAGCAGGTTCTCTTCTACCGTCAGACGCGGGAAAATATCGCGACCCTGTGGTACATACGCCACACCGGCCCTGACCCGCTGATGCGGCTTCCAGTGAGTGACATTTTTCTCCTGCCAGAACACACTCCCACTGCGGGCAGGAATAAGCCCCATCAGGCACTTCAGAAGCGTCGTTTTCCCCACGCCGTTACGCCCCAGCAGACATGTCACCTCGCCGATACGCGCCTCAAAGTTCACACTTCGCAGAATATGGCTGCCACCATAATATTGATTCAGTTCTTTCACCTGCAGCATCTGTGCTCCTTAACGCCCGAGATAAACTTCAATAACCTGCTCGTTGGCCTGCACTTCGCGCAGACTTCCCTGAGCCAGAACGCGTCCCTGGTGTAAGACCGTGACGCGATCGGCAATGGTTTCGACAAATCCCATATCGTGCTCAACAACCATCAGCGAGTGCTTCCCGGCAAGCTTACGAAACAGCTCCGCAGTGTATTCCGTCTCCGCATCCGTCATGCCCGCCGCGGGTTCATCCAGCAGCAGTAAATGCGGCTCCTGTACCAACAGCATGCCAATTTCGAGAAACTGTTTTTGCCCGTGAGAAAGCAGCCCGGCGCGGCGGGCTCGCTCGTTGCCCAGCCGCAACAGCGCCAGTATTTCATCTATACGATCCCGTTGTTCGCCGGTGAGGTGCGCCCGTAAAGAACCCCAGACAGATTTATCGCTTTTCAGCGCCAGCTCCAGATTCTCCTCTACCGTTAACGCTTCAAACACCGTGGGTTTCTGAAACTTCCGCCCAATCCCCTGACGTGCAATGGCGATGGGGTCCAGCGTTGTTAAATCGGTCGACTGATCGTATATCGCCCGACCACTTTGCGGCCTGGTTTTACCGGTAATAACATCCATTAGCGTCGTTTTTCCGGCACCGTTGGGACCAATGATGCAACGCAGCTCCCCAACGCCAATATTGAGCGTGAGATCCGTTAACGCCTGGAATCCATCGAAGTTAACGTTAATTTTTTCCAGCTGGAGCACCGGGTCCGTTTGGTTGCGAAACCGATCGCCTGGCATCTGGCGAGTAAAAAGCCCTTCATCTGGCTGCATTATTTGTCTCCCTTGCGAAACAGACCCATCACACCACGAGGTAAAAACAACGTAACGCCAATAAAGATCAGGCCAAGAAACAGTTGCCAGTATTCCGGCATAATGACGGTAAACAGGCTTTTAGCGCCGTTCACCAGTACGGCGCCAAATACCGGGCCAATCAGGGTTCCACGCCCGCCGAGGGCAACCCAAATCGCCGCTTCTATCGAGTTGGTCGGCGACATTTCGCTGGGGTTAATGATTCCCACCTGCGGAACATACAACGCCCCCGCCAGGCCACACAGCACGGCGGAAAGCGTCCACACCAGCAGCTTGAAACCTTTCGGATCGTAACCACAGAACATCAGTCGGTTCTCGGCGTCGCGCACGGCAGTGAGAATTCGACCAAACTTACTGCGGGCCAGCGCCAGTCCCAGCCATATTGCCAGCACCAGCAGCATGACCGTCGCCAGAAACAGTGCGATACGGGTTGAGGTCGCGGTTACCGGAAATCCCAGAATGGTGGTAAAACCGGTAAAACCGTTATTTCCCCCAAAGCCGGTTTCGTTGCGGAAAAACAGTAACATTCCGGCGAAAGTCAGGGCCTGAGTCATGATGGAGAAATAGACCCCTTTGATTTTTGAACGGAAGGCAAACCAGCCAAATACCAGCGCCAGCAGGCCCGGCACCAACACAACCAACAACATCGCCCAGATAAAATGTTGCGTTCCCCACCAAAACCAGGGCAGCTCGGTCCACGACAGAAACGACATAAAGGCCGGTAATCCTTCGCCGGAAGCCTGGCGCATCAGGTACATTCCCATCGCATATCCCCCCAGCGCAAAGAAAATACCGTGGCCCAGCGAGAGCATTCCCGCATAGCCCCACACCAGATCCAGCGCCACAGCCACAATGGCATAGCAGAGAATTTTCCCGGCCAGAGTCAATGTCCACACCGATATGGCCAGCGGATGATCCGCAGGTAACAGCGCCAGAAACGGCAGAATAATCAGCGCCAGCAGTAAACCCAGCCCCAGGATGCGTGTCGCGCGCGGCGCTTTACGCGCCAGCGTTAATGTCATTGGCATCGTCATCAGTCAATAACCCTCCCTTTCAACGCGAACAGCCCCTGAGGACGTTTCTGAATAAACAAAATAATCAGCACCAGAATCATAATCTTACCGAGAACCGCTCCCACCTGTGGCTCAAGAATTTTGTTGAAGATCCCAAGCCCAAACGCAGCGGCTACACTCCCCGCGAGTTGTCCCACGCCGCCCAGCACCACCACCAGAAACGAATCGATAATGTAGCTTTGCCCCAGCTCCGGTCCTACGTTGCCTAACTGCGAGAGCGCGACGCCCCCCAGTCCGGCAATCCCTGAACCAAGACCAAAGGCCAGCATATCCACACGTCCGGTAGGTACGCCGCAGCAAGCCGCCATATTGCGATTTTGCGTCACCGCACGTACGCGCAGCCCGAGACGGGTTTTATTCAACAACAGCCAGGTGAAGAACAGCACCAGAATGGCAAAGCCAAGCACCACAATTCGGTTCCACGGCAAAATCAGATTGGCATAAACCTGAATGCCCCCGGAAAGCCAATCCGGATTAGCGACTTCAAGGTTTTGCGCGCCGAAGGACATACGCACCAACTGGATAAGCATCAGACTGATCCCCCACGTTGCCAGCAGGGTTTCGAGCGGACGCCCGTATAAATGGCGGATCACTCCGCGCTCGAGTAGCATTCCAACCCCAGCGGTAAGCAAAAAGGCGACCGGAAGCGCAATAACCGGATACCAGGCCAACCATTGCGGGAAAAACTGGCCCATCAGCTGTTGCACCATCCAGGTACCGTAAGCGCCGAGCATTAACATCTCACCATGCGCCATATTAATGACGCCAAGTAAGCCGTAGGTTATCGCCAGACCCAATGCCGCCAGCAGCAAAATGGAACCCAGCGACAATCCCATAAATGCCTGTCCAAGAAGATCGCCAACCTTCATGCGATGCGCGATGGAATTCAGGCTTTCGTCAGCGGCAGCACGAACGCGGGCATCAGGTTCATGTTCAGCATGGGTGAATGGCTGCAGGCGCGCCTGGGTTTCAGGATCGTTCGACGCCCCTAGCAGTTCGATTGCCTGACGTCTGATCTCAGGCGAAGTACTGGTCAGTTGCAGGTTTGCCAGTGCAATAGCCAGTAAAGATTTCACGCCAGCATCGGGCTCCTGGGCCAGTCGTTGCTGCAAAAACGGCAGCATCCCCGGCTGGGCCTCACGCTGTAATGTACGCGCTGCCCCGCTCCTTTGCGTGACACTGTCACTTAAGAGCTGGTGGACGGCCAAGGTTCCGGCAACCAGATTACGCAGGCGGTTAGTCAGGCGGATTTTTTTTAGCTCGCCGTTCGGGCCTGCCGCCGTTCCTAGCGGTTGTACGTGCGAGCCGTTCATGATGAACGCGTTTTTCGCGTTATCTGTCAGCAGGTTCTCATCACTCAACGCTTTGAGCACCGGCAAGCGTTGAACATCGGGTTTTACCGACCATTGTTCTAGCAAGGCGGCCTGCTGAGTCCGGTTGGCGGCGGTAAAGGTATCGGCATCTGCGGCCTGCGCTATCCACGGCAAAAGCCACGTCAGCAACAACACACCACGAATAAAGCGCATGGCTTTCATGAGCATTCTCCAAAGCGTTGCCCTCCCGCAGGAGGGCGTAAGATCAGTTGCTGGCGGTTTTAACGGGCTGTTCAGATTTTTTATCATTACCGGTGATATACGGACTCCACGGCTGGGCGCGAACCGGCGCTTCGGTTTGCCACACCACGTTAAACTGGCCGTTGCCTTCAATCTCGCCAATCATGACGGGTTTATGCAGGTGATGGTTGGTCGCATCCATGGTCAGGGTAAATCCTGATGGTGCTGCGAATGATTGTCCTGCCATAGCAGCCCGGACTTTATCCACATCGGTAGTTCCGGCTTTTTCTACTGCCTGCGCCCACATATGCAGGCCAACATAAGTGGCTTCCATAGGGTCGTTGGTCACCACCGAATCAGCATTCGGTAGCTTATGCGCTTTGGCATACGCCCGGTAATCCGCGACGAACTTCTTGTTGGCCGCATTATCTACGGACTCAAAGTAGTTCCACGCAGCCAGGTTGCCCACCAGCGGTTTAGTATCGATACCGCGCAACTCCTCCTCACCCACAGAGAATGCCACCACCGGAACATCCGTGGCTTTCAGGCCCTGGTTCGCTAACTCTTTATAGAATGGAACGTTAGAATCCCCGTTGATGGTCGATACCACCGCCGTTTTTCCCCCTGCGGCGAATTTTTTAATACTGGCAACAATGGTCTGGTAATCGCTGTGTCCGAATGGGGTATACACCTCTTCGATGTCTTTATCGGCCACGCCTTTCGAATGCAAAAAGGCGCGTAAAATTTTGTTAGTCGTACGCGGATAGACATAGTCCGTACCCAGCAGGTAGAAGCGCTTAGCGCTGCCGCCGTCCTCACTCATCAGATACTCAACCGCCGGGATCGCCTGCTGATTAGGCGCAGCGCCGGTATAGAAGACGTTAGGCGACATCTCCTCACCTTCATATTGCACCGGGTAAAACAGCAGACCGTTCAATTCTTCAAATACCGGTAAAACCGATTTACGCGAAACCGATGTCCAGCAACCGAAAACCGCCGCTACCTTGTCCTGGCTCAGTAACTGACGTGCTTTTTCAGCAAATAACGGCCAGTTCGAAGCCGGGTCAACCACCACCGGTTCCAGCTTTTTGCCCAACACACCACCCTGCGCATTGATTTCATTAATAGTCATCAACGCCACATCTTTCAGCGGCGTTTCGGAAATAGCCATGGTGCCGGATAACGAATGCATGATGCCAATCTTAATAGTGTCGGCCGCCTGAACGCTAAAACTCATTCCCATTGCGACAACAGAGGCGGAAAGCGCAAAAGCTTTTAAAAATGTACGACGCTGCATAGTTTCACTCCTGAAATTAGTCTTGTTGAAAGCTCCGGTGCAGCCGGGCAGACAAAACGGTGCAAATTAAGGGTATTCAGAAGTGATAAGGCAAAAACGATGCCAGATATTAAAACATCATATAAAATCAATGAATTAGAGTTTTAGGCACAAAAATCAGTATTAATTTTTGCCGCCAGAAGGATTAATCGCGTGAAACATTGAACCACAATGAGACAACTCTGCATTATAAACGTGCAACAATCTGTGTCTGTCACACACGGTCATAACGGCGCGCCCCGGTATAAAAACATGGTTATTTGTTCGCAGATAACCGAGCCTTGTCACTATTATTTATTTTTCCCGACGTAATCACGTCAAAATTTTACTTTTCCGCCGAAATAATCACACAGTTCAGCCTTTGTTTAAGATTGAATTGCTACTATAGTCATAAGCGAGGTGAACTTAAGGTAAGAGAGGAAACTCACAAATAAAGGAGCATTTACTATGCTGGGTAATATGAATATTTTTATGGCTGTTCTGGGAATTATTTTATTTTCCGGTTTCCTGGCCGCGTATTTTAGCCACAGATGGGATGATTGATGAACGGAGATAGTCCTGAACCGACCCCTTGCTGCGTAGCTGCACAAGGGGCCATTTTTTTACCTGAATTCCCCCTCCCGGCACCTTTTCCCTGATGTACAGATAAAAAAAACCGCCGGATAAACCAGCGGTAAATGCTTGCATGGATAGATTTGTGTTTTGCTTTTATACGCTACCTGGCAATTCCCTGCGAAGATAACGGATAGTTGGCTAATCTATCATCGACAACCCCAATGAACGTTAAACGAAACGTAACTACCTTCTATAAGACATGTTGGCCGCTAATGAGATTCTTGCAAACCGTACAGTAATCCATGTTATCGCAATGGTTATAAAATGAGCTATTTATTGCTTCATAGTGTATGGTAAGCACCCCATCACAAGGACAATCAATATGTCGATACTCAAAGATATTAAGATGCGTACTTTACGACCAGTGAAAAGTACCTGTCCTCACTGCTGCCGCCAGTCAATGCACAGCCTGTCGAGAATAAAAAACAACATAACGTTAGTCTGCCCCAACTGCGGCAATACCTACCTTCCTTCCCAAAGCAAACCAGTCAAGTAACGTAAGAACAGGAAAACAATGCCGACCTTTCACCAGCAGCACTCCCTACCCGAGCGTCTCTATGAGATGCAAGGCATCAATACCCAACAACGATTCATTTTGCTGAAGAAAAAATCCAGCTAACAACCGGGCACCACGCCCGGTTTAATTTTCTGGCTGACCTGTCTTAAGCGCTCAAACCACGATGTTCCAGCATGGGTTCCATGCGCGGTTCACGCCCGCTCCACTGGCGATAAAGTTCAGTTAAATCAGTGCTGTTTCCGCGGGACAAAATTGCTTCGCGGAATTTTTGTCCGTTTTCACGGGTTAATCCGCCCTGCTCTACGAACCACTGGTAGCCGTCATCGGCCAGCATTTGCGTCCACAGATAGGCATAATAACCTGCGGCATAACCGCCACCGAAGATATGGGCAAAATAACTGCTGCGATAACGTGGCGGCACGGCCTTGAGATCCAAACCTTCCGCCGCCAGCGCCTGCTGTTCAAATTGATCGACCGGATGAGATGACTCGCTCAACTCCAGAGAGTGCCAGCGCATATCCAGCAATGCAGCGCTGAGCAGTTCGGTCATGTCGTAACCTTTGTTAAACAGACTGGCCCGCTGCATTTTATCCCGCAATGCCTGCGTCATTTGCTCCCCGGTATCAACATGTCGGGCAAAACGGGCAAAGACCTGAGGATGGCTCGCCCAGTGTTCGTTGATCTGTGAAGGAAACTCGACAAAATCACGCGGAGTGTTGGTTCCAGAAAGCGTGGCATAACGCTGAGTGGCGAACAGACCGTGCAATGTATGTCCAAATTCATGAAATAGCGTAATAACATCATCCCACAGCAGCAATGCAGGCTGATCCTGTGCTGGTTTTTGATAATTACAGACGTTGTAAATAACCGGTCTGGTTTCGTTAAGCAGCGATTGCTCAACAAAATTGCCCATCCAGGCTCCGCCGCTTTTTGATTCCCGGGCAAAGAAATCACCGTAAAATAGCGCCAACCCTACGCCATCATGATCGAATATTTCCCATACCCGAACATCCGTGTGATAAACCGGAATGTCGAATCGCTCAACGAATTTGATGCCAAAGAGTTGATTGGCCGTCCAGAAAACACCCTCGTTCAGCACCGAATCAAGGGCAAAGTAAGGTTTGAGCTGTGCCTCATCAAGGTCATATTTCTCACGACGGACCTGCTCGGCATAAAACGACCAGTCCCAGGCCTCGGCGCTAAACGACTCGTGTTCTTGAAAGATAACGTTCTGGATTTCAGCCTGCTCATCCAACGCCCGCGCCCGCGCGGCTGGAACAATAGATCGCATAAATGTCAGTGCCGCTTCCGGCGTTTTTGCCATCTGGTCGGCAATTTTCCAGGCTGCGTAATTGGCAAAACCAAGCAGTTGCGCCTGCTGCATCCGGATTGCTACCAGTCGCTGAATAATAGCTCGCGTGTCGTTGCCATCATCATTTTCAGCCCGCGTCCATGCGCGGGTGAACAGTTTTTCGCGGGTCTGACGATCGCGTAAAACCGCAAGCGCCGGTTGCTGTGTTGTGTTTAATAGCGGGATAACCCAACGCGCTTCAAGCCCTTTCGCCCTTGCAGCTTCGGCGGCAATGGCAATTTCTTCTGTGCTCAGCCCCTCCAGCTGCCGGATATCATCCACCACCATAGCACCTGACGTGTTGGCTGCCAGCAACCGTTGATTGAACTGGCTGGTCAGCGTGGCTGACTCCGTATTGAGCGCTTTAAGTTTGGCTTTATCGGTCTCGTTCAGACGGGCGCCGGCCATTACAAAACGCTGATACACAACATCCAGCAGACGTATTGATTCGCTATCCAGACTTAGCGTACCACGCCGTTGCCAGACAGCTTCGACACGGGCGAAAAGCGCGCCATTGAGATAAATATCATTGGCAAGGTTCGCCAGCTCTGCGGAAAACTCTTCGTCAAGGCGCTGTAGTTCATCGTTGGTGTGCGCCGCCGTCATCGCGAAGAAAACGCTGGTCACACGCGTGAGCAGCCCCCCGCTTTGTTCAAGCGCCAGCAACGTATTAGCAAAATCAGGAACCTGTGAGTTTTGCACAATAGCGTCGATCTCGGCGCGTTTTTGCCGCACGCCTTCATCAAACGCTGGACGATAATGCTGCACGTCGATTTGATCAAACTGCGGTGCCTGATACGGCAATGTGCTGTGATGTAAAAATGGATTCGTTAACGACATCTTTCACTCCTGAAAACGATTTGTTTACCAGAGTAGACTTCCCGGTAATCGACCGCAATCGCGTTAAGCAGGAATAGCTCTGAACGGAAATGACGTGCTATGGTAGTACTACATAAAAAGCGTTGAGGAACAGTGAGATGATCGTTTTAGTAACCGGAGCAACCGCAGGTTTTGGTGAGTGCATTACGCGTCGTTTTATTGAGAATGGGCATAAAGTTATTGCCACCGGACGCCGCCAGGAGCGCCTGCAGGAACTCAAAGATGAGCTGGGTGACCGCCTCTATACCGCGCAACTGGACGTACGTAATCGTGCATCAATTGAAGAGATGCTGGACGCCTTACCCGCTGAATGGCGCGATATTGATGTTCTGGTCAACAACGCGGGACTGGCGCTGGGCCTTGAGCCAGCCCACAAGGCCAGCGTTGAAGACTGGGAAAATATGATCGACACCAACAACAAAGGCCTGGTTTATATGACCCGTGCCGTTCTGCCAGGCATGGTTGAGCGCAACCGCGGTCATATTATCAATATCGGTTCTACCGCGGGCAGTTGGCCATACGCTGGTGGGAACGTCTACGGTGCGACCAAAGCGTTTGTTCGCCAGTTTAGCCTGAATTTACGTACTGACTTACACGGCACTGCGATTCGCGTTACCGACATTGAACCGGGTCTGGTTGGCGGTACGGAATTCTCTAACGTACGTTTCAAAGGCGATGACGCTAAAGCTGAAAAAGCCTACGAAAATACCACTGCGCTGACCCCGCAAGATGTTACAGAAGCGGTATGGTGGGTGGCGTCCTTACCCGCTCATGTCAACATTAACACCCTTGAAATGATGCCTGTCACACAGTCTTTTGCCGGACTGAGTATTCATCGGAGCTAATTTCTCTGCCCGGCCTTGCGCCGGGTATAGATAGCCTGAAATAAGTGATAAGATCTCCGGGTTAACTCTCTAAAAAGTAAGAATGAATGACCGTAGAAACGCAGCTCAACCCTACACAACCGGTAAATCAACAGATTTACCGTATTCTTCGTCGTGATATCGTGCACTGTCTGATTGCACCCGGTACGCCGCTGTCGGAGAAAGAGGTTTCCATACGCTTTAATGTGTCACGCCAGCCGGTACGAGAAGCATTCATCAAACTGGCAGAGAACGGTCTGATTCAGATCCGCCCGCAGCGTGGCAGCTACGTAAACAAAATTTCGCTGTCGCAGGTGCAGAACGGCTGTTTTGTTCGCCAGGCAATTGAATGTGCCGTGGTCCGCCGCGCCGCATCACTGATCACCGATAAACAGTGCTATCAGCTCGAACAAAATCTGCATCAGCAACGCATCGCGATTGATCGAAAACAAATCAATGATTTCTTCCAGCTAGATGACGAATTTCATCAGAAACTGGCTTTAATCGCCGAGTGCCAGCTCGCCTGGGACACCGTTGAGAATATTAAGGCCACGATTGACCGCGTTCGCTATATGAGCCTGGATCATATCTCTCCGCCTGAAATGCTGCTGCGTCAGCATCACGATATTTTTACCGCACTTGAGAAACATGATGGCGATGCCGTAGAGCGCGCAATGATGCTGCATCTCCAGGAAATTGGTGAGTCCGTTCAGCTAATCCGTCAGGAAAATAGCGACTGGTTCAGCGAAGATTAATATTACGCTCACCTCACACCGAGGTGAGTTTCTCCTCTCCCGCACATCTGCATAAAAAAAGCTGTGATTTTGATCGAAAACAAAAAAAATCATTAACGAGAAGCGTATTTATATTGCGCCCGTTACGTGGGACTAGAGCCCACGGGCTTTGACGGTAAGTTGGAAAGGAGAAAACACCATGAAAACATACGATCGTAACCGTAACGCAATCACCACTGGCAGCCGCGTCATGATTAGCGACACCGGACTTACAGGCCGCATTACAGCGATAGATACCGATGGCCTGACCGCGGAGCAAATTCGCCGCGGGAAAACAGTGGAAATCGAAGGGTGTGAAGGTAAATATGCCCCCCTCGAACTGATTCGTTTGGGCATGAACTAATTGGTGTGAATGCCAGAAAACAATGCGCCATCTGGCCCGTTTATAGCCAGATGGCGACTTAAATGATGTTCTCGTTACTTCAGTTTTGCTGCATACTTCGCAACGGTTGCTTTCGCCCCTTCAGCCAGTAAAGCAAGATAGGCTTGTGTGACCTGATTCTTGAACAATTCTACCTGCGGCAGTTCACGACCAAAAATAGCATCGATCGCCAGCAGCGCCTGGGCACGATCTTCGCCCTCGTTACTGCTATGCACCGCTTTCTGGATCACCGGTAACAGCGGATCGCTGATTTCAATCGCCTGGCCCTGATCATCCACACCGCCGACGTAACGCATCCAGCCAGCCACGCCCAGCGCCAGCTGTTCAAAGTGGCTACCGTGCACAATGTGCCAGCGAATGGAGTCCAGCATACGCTGCGGCAGTTTTTGACTGCCGTCCATCGCGATCTGCCAGGTGCGATGACGCAGTGCCGGGTTGCTGTAGCGCTCAATTAACAGATCGGCATAGTGCGGAAGATCCACTCCTTTCACTTTTAACGTGGGCGCTTGTTCCTGCAACATCAGCGCGCGCGCGGCGAGGCGATAATTTTCATCGCCCATGCAATCGTTAATGTGCTGATATCCCGCCAGATACCCCAGATAAGCAAGGAAAGAGTGGCTGCCGTTGAGCATACGCAGTTTCATCTCTTCAAACGGAATGACATCAGCAACCAGCTCCGCTCCCGCCTTCTCCCATTCAGGGCGGCCAGCGACAAAGTTATCTTCTATAACCCACTGACGGAACGGTTCACATGCCACGCCTGCCGGGTCGCGTACGCCGGTAATGTGTTCAATTTTGTCCAGCGTATCCTGGGTAACTGCAGGGACAATGCGGTCAACCATTGTCGACGGGAATGTGACATGTTGTTCGATCCACGCAGCCAGTTCCGCATCCACCGCCCGGGCATACGCGGTGACAACATTGCGCATCACATGACCGTTTTCCGGCATGTTGTCGCAGGACATCACGGTAAAAGCGGGTAACCCCGCAGCTTTGCGGCGTGCAAGCGCCTCAACCACAACGCCTGGCGCAGTTTTTGGCTGTTTTGGATTTTGTAGATCGGCGGCAATCATCGGGTTGTCTAACATCAATTGACCGGTCGCCGGAGAATGGCAATACCCTTTCTCGGTAATGGTCAGGGAAACAATCGCAACCTGCGGTTCACTCATCGCAGCCAGTACGCTTTCCAGACCATCAACCTGCGCATGCAGCGCATTTTTCACCACGCCCACGACTCTTGCAGTCCATGCATCCGCAGACATTTCTGCAACGGTATACAGGTTATCTTGCTGTTTCAGATCGGCAATCTGCTGCTCGCCGCCAATCAGGTTCACTTCGCAATAGCCCCAGTCACTGCCGTGATCTGCAGCGAGAATGTCAGCGTAAACCCCCTGATGTGCGCGGTGAAATGCGCCAAACCCCAGATGAACAATACGCGGGACCAGTTTTGTACGATCGTAGTCGGGAAGTGCAGCCTTTGCCGTTAAGAGCTTGTTTTGCATGGTATGACCTACTTATCAATGAAATCAGGATTGATTCAGAGTAACGCCTGTATGGTTGTATGTTTTGATTTGCATTAAGCTTTTAATGATTGGTATGACATCACTTAAAGCTGTGTACCAGCATAAACGGAGAACGAGCGCCTCCGTTCATGCTGCGGCTGTGGATTAGCTTGTCTGGGTCGCTGAACAACGCATCTTATCGGCTTTACTCACCTCAGCAGCATCCTCAAGCGCACTCAGATCGCGGTCTTTCACCTCTGGCATCAGCAGCGCGGAAAACAAACCGATCAGTGAGTAGGCAATGACCATCACCAGAATTGGCCACCAGGAGTTAGTCATGTTACAGAAGATACCAGCCAGAACCGGACCAAAACCAACGGCAACCAGCCCACCCGCCTCTTTTGAAATCGCCATGCGTGTGAATCGGTTACGGGCACCGAACATTTCAGCCATGGTAATATTTTCGAGAGCAAATAATCCCAATACGGCAAAGTTATGAATAACAATCAGTGCCGTCATAATAACGCCCGGACTATACGTTTTATCCACGACGATTGAGAGCATTGGGTAAGCCAGAATAATTGCCGAAATATTCAGAATAATATAAGGCAACCGGCGACCAAACTTATCAGACAACCAACCGAGCAGCGGTATCGTAATAAATCCTAGTACCGAACTAATCATTAAAGCATCGGTGGGTATTGATTTATCAAATAACAACGTCTGCACTAAATACCCAGCAAGGAAGGTTTGGATTAACCCAGAGTTACCCGCCTGTCCAAACCGTAAACCGGTTGCCAGCCAGAAGGATTTACTGGTAAACATCGCCCCTAGTGTATTTTCCGACGAATTATTTAATGCAGGAGAATTTTCCTCATCATTAACTTTCTCAAATACCGGACTTTCTTTGAGGTTCATACGTAACCAGATGGCAAAAATCATTACCACGACACTTGCCAGGAACGGAATTCGCCAGCCCCAGGCTAACAGTTCTTCCCGGTCAAGAGCAAAGAACATCACCGCCCAGATAGCAGTTGCACTAAGGGTTCCACAGTTTGTCCCCATGGCGACAAGCGAGGAAATGATGCCGCGTTTGCCTTTTGGCGCATACTCAGCAAGCATAGTCCCTGCGCCCGAGATTTCAGCCCCCGCGCCAAGCCCTTGTACGATACGCAGCGTCACCAGCAATACGGGAGCAAAGATACCGATTTGCGCATACGTTGGCAGTACGCCGATTAATGTTGTGCAGATCCCCATCATGGTGATGGTAATAAACAGCACCTTTTTACGCCCAATGTTGTCTCCCATTTTGCCAAATATAAATGCTCCAACGATACGAGCAATATATCCTGCACCATAGGTACCCATTGCTAAAATGAGCGCCATCGCTGCAGACTGTTCCGGGAAAAATATCTCATGGAATACCAGCGCGGCCCCCAGAGAATATAATTGGAAATCCATAAATTCGAGCGCAGTACCTAACCATCCGGATACGGCGGCTCTGACCAGATCCTTCGTTGATCTTTCGTGTTTTTCTTGATTCATATTGGCTATCTCTAAGAGGTAAGATGCGTACCACTTACTCGCAGTTATTTATATTATTCAGTGAATGTGAGTAAAACTTTGCAGCAGTGCTGCTGATCTTTCTCAAACAATTCAATTGCGTCGGTAACGTGGTGATAGTCAAAAGTATGGGTAATAAGTTGGTTAGGCTCGATTAGTCCGTTGACTAACCAATCAATAACAACCGGGAATTTGTTCGCATTTAATCTTGAGGAATAAATTGAAAGTTCTTTCCCGGTAATGCCTTGTTGAACAATCTGACAAGGATCGCTGGAGAAGCCCATCAGAACAATCCGCGCGGCTGGCGATGCCAGCGTGATAGCCTCCTGTAAAATAGATGGATGACAAGCTGCATCCACGATGATGGTCGGTTTTAGCCCTTTTTCCGTCAGGAAATCTTGCAACGATTGCTGACTATTATTGACTGCCCAGTCTGCACCGCACTGCTTCGCCATGCTAAGGCGTTCATCGATTCTGTCAGCAATCACCACTGTTTTTACTTTATAGACACGTTTAAGCGCCTGTACGGTGGTCAGTCCCATAGGACCCGCGCCATAAATCAGCGCAATATCGTTTTCTGTTGGATTTATTTGCCCGGTTACGTTTGCGGCGATGGTAAAAGGCTCAACCATAACGGCATGCTCATCAGGCACGGCATCGGGGATCGTCCAGGCATTTTTCTCTGGCACGACAGCGTACTCGCTAAAACCGCCATCGCGATGCACGCCCAGCACCACCAGCGATGTGCAAACGTTAGGTTTACCAATTGAACAGGGATAACAATGTCCGCAACTGATAACCGGATCAACGGATACTCGCTCGCCCATTCGCGAACGGTCAACACCTTCACCTACCGCATCAATCACGCCAAAAAACTCGTGGCCAATCACACGTGGGTATTTTGCAAATGGATTGTGTCCGCGATAAATATGGCTGTCAGAACCACAAATTCCCGCCAGTTTCACCCTAACCCTGACTTCGCCTGCAGAGGGTTCTGGTACCGGTAGCTCGGCAATATTCAGCGTATTCGGTTTTTCAATCACAATACTTTTCATAGCAAATCACTCCTTACCAGTTCCACAACGTGCCATCTTCCAGACGAGCAACAGGCAGATATGCAGGGTCATACGGATATTTCGCCGCCAGCTTTTCATCAAACTCGATCCCAAGACCTGGTTTGTCTCCAGGATGCATATAGCCGTTATCAAAGGTCCAGTTGTGCGGGAACACTTCCAACATTTGCTCGGAATACCCCATATATTCCTGTACGCCGAAGTTCGGCACCCACAGATCAAAGTGCAACGCGGCGGCCATGCATACTGGGGACAGATCGGAAGGTCCATGCGAACCGGTACGTACCTGATACAGCGACGCGAAATCGGCAATTCGACGCATGCCAGTGATACCGCCCGCATGGGTGATGGTGGTGCGGATATAGTCGATCAGTTGCTCTTCGATAAGCTGTTTGCAGTCCCAGATGCTGTTGAAAACTTCCCCTACCGCAATCGGCGTGACCGTATGCTGGCGGATCAGGCGGAAGCATTCCTGGTTTTCAGCCGGGGTTGGGTCTTCCATCCAGAACAGACGATATTGCTCGATGCTTTTGCCGAAACGGGCCGCTTCAATTGGCGTCAGACGGTGGTGCATATCGTGCAGAAGATGTTCGTTGAAACCAAACTTGTCGCGCACGGCTTCAAACAGTGTTGGTGTGAAATCGAGGTACTTCTCCGTTGACCATAACTGCTCTTCTGGCCACTGCCCTTTGGTGGCGGGTTCGTAGGCCAGTCCTTTGCCTTTAGACATACCGTAAGTGGTTTTCATACCCGGCACGCCGCACTGCACGCGAATTGCTTTAAAGCCCATCTCTTTATGGCGCGCATAATCTTCGAGTACGTCATCAACGGTATGGCCTGTGGTGTGACAGTAAACCATAACGCCTTCACGAGATGCACCGCCGAGCAGCTGGTACAACGGCATATTCGCCGCTTTCGCTTTGATGTCCCACAATGCCATATCCACCGCGGAAATCGCCGACATGGTGACCGGACCACGACGCCAGTACGCGCCTTTGTAGAAAAACTGCCAGATATCCTCAATTCGGTGCGCATCGCGACCAATCAGCTGCGGACAAACATGATCTTTCAGATAGGACGCTACGGATAACTCGCGTCCGTTTAACGTGGCATCTCCCAGCCCAGTGATCCCATCGTCTGTCGTAATTTTCAACGTGACAAAATTACGCCCCGGACAGGTGACAAACACTTCAGCCCCAACAATCTTCATCTCTTATTCCTTGCATTTGTTCTTGTGATGCAGGAAATTTACCCAACTGAGCTACTACCATACAAGTATGAAGATCAAAAAAGCACTGTTCGATCACAAAAAAGGCGCTATGCGCGCCCCCACCCAGCCACAATAATCAGCATGCCGCACAATGCCACCAGCGCGCCTGACCAGTCGTACAGGCTAAGTTTTACGCCGTCAACAATACGTAGCCAAAGCAACGCTGTCACCACGTAAACTCCACCATAGGCCGCGTACACACGCCCGCTTGCTGCCGGATGCAGCGTCAGTAACCAGACGAATAAGGCCAGTGACATCCCGGCGGGTATCAGCAGCCAAGCCGTAGCCCCTCGCTTAAGCCAGAGCCAGGGTAAAAAGCAGCCAATGATTTCGCATAACGCGGTGATGAAAAAAAGGAATGTGGTCTTAAGCATTGATGTTATTCAGTTACCTTCGGTTTAACCATGATACGACAGAATGTCGTTAGCGTATCCATCTCCGCTGAGTGGGTATGCCCGCAAGCCAGAATAGTGTAGAATTTAGCCCTGTTTTATTGTTTTTTCCCTTTCCCATAAAAGGAATTCACCATGAATATTACACTGACCAAACGCCTGTGCCTGACGGCTATGCTGACGCTGGCTGCGGCTGTGTACACCTCTTCCGCATTTGCTGAAACCAGTAAACTGATCATTGAATCCGGGGACAGTGCGCAAAGTCGTCAACAGGCAGCAATGGAAAAGGAACAATGGAACGATACGCGTCAGCTACGCCAGAAGGTCAACAAGCGTGCAGAGAAAGAGTGGGACAAAACCGACGCTGCTTTCGATAGCCGTGATAAGTGCGAACAGAGCGCTAATATTAATGCGTACTGGGAGCCCAACACCCTGCGCTGCCTCGACCGCCGCACTGGCCGCACCGTTGCCCCATAATGATTGCACTTTGAAAGATATTGAAAGGATACGATATGACTAGCGCCCTCAGTGTTAAGCTGCGCCCGCTGGAGCGTGAAGATTTACGATTTGTCCATCAGCTTGATAACAACGCCAGCGTAATGCGTTACTGGTTTGAAGAACCTTACGAAGCATTTGTGGAGCTGTCAGATCTGTATGACAAGCATATTCACGACCAAAGTGAACGTCGCTTTGTTGTGGAATGCGACGGTGAAAAAGCCGGACTGGTAGAGCTGGTTGAAATTAACCATGTGCACCGCCGGGCAGAATTCCAGATCATTATTTCGCCGGAATATCAGGGCAAAGGTTTGGCTTCCCGGGCTGCTAAGCTGGCGATGGATTACGGCTTTACCGTACTTAACTTATATAAGCTGTATCTGATCGTTGATAAAGAGAACGAAAAAGCCATCCACATCTACCGTAAACTCGGCTTTATGGTCGAAGGCGAACTGATTCATGAATTCTTTATCAACGGCCAATACCGCAACACAATCCGCATGTGTATCTTCCAGCAGCAGTATCTGGCAGAACATAAAACGTCAGGTCCTAACCTGCTGCAACCTACCGCTCAGTAAAGACTGACTAATAGTAATCGATGGTGTTTTCAATCGAGTAATGGTGTTCAACTGCCGGCTTCACGCTCTCGTCAACGATAACAAGCTGGCAGTTGACAGGATTAGCATAGTCATCATACTTGCACGTTTGTTTTACATTACCTAACGGATGGTTATTGAGCAGGCTTACCGCGGTGTAATCCAGCTTCTTCAACGGGTCAACCGACGGTTTGGCATCAACCTGCAAGGTATTGTCCTTATTGACGGTGGTTTTACCCAGCGGGTAACCTTCCGCATCATAGCGATATTGCACCTTCATCTCTTTTCCCGTGGCGGAAACGACAAAACCGTTATCGTCGGTATCCCATACCACGCCCGCCGCAGGCAGTTCTGCTAACTGACATTTACCCTGTAAGCGGATCCGTTTTTCCAGCGTTTTGGCGTCCCGGTAATAGTTAGCATCCAGGACCAGCGCCATGCCGGTATTGCTTTCAATATCATGCAATTCAAGCGTATCGAAGCACCCTTCCTGTGAGAGCGTACCGACAACGCGCTTGGTGACTTCACCTTTGTCATTAAGCAGCGTCTGGCTGAAATCTTTAACCGGCCCGCGCAGCGGATCGAAATCAAATTCATTGGAAAAACTGGCCATTTCCGGCGTAAAGGAATCCAGGCCTTTGGCGTTATCACACCCGGCCAGCACGACGCACAGGAAACCTAATAAGATCTTTTTCTTCACATTTTTCACCGGGATAAGAAGATAATTCTCAATCATATTAGCAAATACAGTTATTTACACCAGAAATGCTAATCTTAGTCCAGGTCGATCATAAAGGAGCTGATGATGAAATACATAACAGGAATTGCCGCGCTCTTACTGGCCGTCGCGTCCCCGCAGGTTTTGGCGGCACCGGCGTCATGTGAACGTGTGAAAAGTGATATCGAACAGCGCATCATTAATAATGGCGTTGCTGAATCCAGCTTTACGCTGAACATTGTCCCCAACGATCAGGCCGATCAGCCTGATTCACTGGTCGTGGGACATTGTGCAAACGATACGCACAAAATTCTCTATACCCGAACCAACAGTGGCAACGCCCCTGCCAATAGCACCCCTGCCCAGGACGGGCACGTCGCCGAACCGCAATAAATCACGCCCTCCGTACGCGGAGGGTCACTCCAGTTTGATATGCATTAAGATGACATACCCATAAGTGGGTAAACTCAAACCATTATTAGCATGCTATTAATTTCGTTATAGGAATTAATATATAGCGATAACTATAATGGGGTGAGTAATGTCAAAAACTGAGCAATATGGAGGCATTAGCCGCAGGACGTTAGTGAAATCCTCGGCAAACGGTTCGCTGGCGCTTGCCGCGGGTGGGCTGTCGTTACCTTTCGGAATGCGCACTGCCGCCGCAGCGGTACAGCAGGCGATACAACCCGTTGAAGAAAAAGTGGTTTGGGGCGCTTGTTCCGTAAACTGCGGCAGCCGTTGTGCCCTGCAACCCCACGTTAAAGATAATGAAGTCGTATGGGTGGAGTCCGATACGACCGGGAACGATATTTATGGTCAACACCAGGTTCGCGCCTGTTTGCGTGGCCGCTCAATCCGTCGACGGATCAATCATCCGGATCGCCTGAATTACCCCATGAAGCGCGTAGGCAAACGTGGTGAAGGTAAATTTGAGCGTATAACCTGGCAGGAAGCACTGGACACCATCAGTGCCAGTTTGAAAAATACCGTGCACAAATACGGTAACGAGGCCGTGTATATCAACTACACATCTGGCATTGTAGGCGGCAACATTACTCGCTCCTCCCCTTATGCCTCGCTGGTCGCTCGCCTGATGAACTGCTATGGCGGATTCCTGAGTCATTACGGCACCTACAGTACCGCACAAATCGCGGCGGCAATGCCTTATACCTATGGTTCAAACGAAGGCAACAGCACCTCCGATATCGAAAACACGAAGCTGGTGGTGATGTTCGGCAATAATCCCGCCGAA
Source organism: Citrobacter sp. RHBSTW-00986 (assembly GCF_013783065.1). NCBI lineage: Bacteria > Pseudomonadati > Pseudomonadota > Gammaproteobacteria > Enterobacterales > Enterobacteriaceae > Citrobacter > Citrobacter sp. RHBSTW-00986. The sequence continues at coordinate 2,545,867 of NZ_CP056200.1, forward strand.
ACGCGTATGAGCGGAGGTGGAATAACTTACTTCCTGGAACAGGCCAGGGAGCGCTCTAATGCCCGGATGATCGTCATCGACCCGCGTTATACCGATACCGCAGCGGGTCGTGAAGATGAATGGATCCCTATTCGTCCAGGCACCGATGCCGCATTAGTAGCCGGAATCGCCTGGGTCCTGATTCACGAAGATCTCGTTGACCAGACGTTTCTGGATACATACTGCATCGGTTACGACGAGAAAACCCTGCCCGCCGACGCACCCGCTAATGGGCACTACAAAGCCTATATTTTGGGCAACGGTGATGACGGTATCGCTAAAACTCCCCAGTGGGCCTCACATGTTACCGGGATCCCAGCCGAGCGCATTATCAAACTGGCTCGGGAAATCGGCAGTACAAAACCCGCATATATTTGTCAGGGCTGGGGTCCGCAACGCCAGGCTAACGGCGAGCTGACCTCACGCGCAATCGCGATGCTGCCGATCCTGACCGGCAACGTCGGCATCAACGGCGGCAATAGCGGTGCACGAGAATCAACCTACACCATCACGATTGAGCGTATGCCGCTGCCAGAAAATCCCATTAAGACCCAGATATCCTGCTTTAGCTGGACCGACGCAATCGTCCGGGGCCCGGAAATGACCGCTACCCGCGATGGCGTACGTGGGAAAGATAAGCTCGATGTGCCGATTAAATTTATCTGGAACTACGCGGGCAACACCATCACCAATCAGCACTCAGATATCAATAAAACGCATGAGATCCTTCAGGACGACACGAAATGCGAAATGATTGTGGTCATTGAAAACTTCATGACCTCTTCGGCCAAATATGCCGATATTCTGCTGCCTGATTTAATGACCGTCGAACAGGAAGACATCATTCCTAACGATTATGCAGGCAACATGGGTTACCTCATTTTTATTCAACCCGCGACGTCGCCTAAGTTCGAGCGCAAACCGATCTACTGGATAATGAGTGAAGTCGCAAAACGTCTTGGCGATGATGTCTATCAACGGTTTACTGAAGGCCGTACCCAGGAGCAGTGGCTTCAGTATCTGTATGCAAAAATGCTGGCTAAAGACCCCGCGCTCCCGACTTATGACGAGCTGAAAAAAATGGGGATCTATAAACGCAAAGATCCTAATGGGCACTTTGTCGCCTATAGAAAATTCCGCGAGGATCCACAGGCCAACCCGCTCAAAACGCCGTCTGGCAAGATTGAAATTTACTCCAGCCGACTGGCGAAAATTGCCAGTACATGGGAACTGCAAAAGGACGAGGTAATCAGTCCGCTTCCCGTTTATGCATCCACGTTTGAAGGGTGGGATGACCCGAAACGCAGTTCATACCCGCTGCAGATGTTTGGTTTCCACTACAAATCCCGCACCCACTCCAGCTACGGCAATATCGATGTTCTCCAGGCGTCCTGTCGTCAGGAAGTATGGATAAATCCCGTCGATGCCCAAAAACGGGGGATTGAAAATGGCGATATGGTGCGAGTCTTTAACGATCGCGGTGAACTGCGTATCCCAGCAAAAGTAACGCCACGAATTTTGCCCGGAGTAAGCGCAATGGGCCAGGGTGCATGGCACGATGCCGATATGGCTGGCGATAAGATTGACCATGGCGCCTGCGTCAATACGCTGACAACTCAGCGCCCGTCGCCGCTGGCAAAAGGCAACCCACAGCATACTAACCTGGTCGAGATCGAGAAGGCATAAGGACTAACCCATGACAACTCAGTATGGATTTTTTATTGATTCCAGCCGTTGCACGGGGTGTAAAACCTGCGAGCTGGCCTGCAAAGATTACAAGGATCTCACTCCCGACGTCAGTTTCCGGCGTATTTACGAATACGCTGGAGGCGACTGGCTGGAAGATAACGGCGTCTGGCAACAGAATGTCTTCGCCTATTACCTCTCCATTGCCTGTAACCACTGCGAAGATCCGGCCTGCACCAAGGTTTGCCCCAGCGGCGCTATGCATAAGCGTGAAGATGGTTTTGTGGTGGTGGATGAAGACATATGCATAGGCTGTCGCTACTGCCACATGGCCTGCCCGTACGGCGCACCGCAGTACAATGCCGCCAAAGGTCATATGACCAAGTGCGATGGCTGTCATGACCGCGTGGCCGACGGCAAAAAGCCCATCTGCGTCGAGTCCTGTCCGCTGCGCGCGCTGGACTTTGGTCCAATTGATGAGCTGCGCAAAAAGCACGGTGAACTGGCGGCGGTCGCTCCGCTGCCAGGTGCGCACTTCACCAAACCGAACATTGTGATCAAACCCAACGCCAATAGCCGCCCGACCGGGGATACCACGGGTTATCTGGCGAATCCGCAGGAGGTGTAACATGGGCAATGGATGGCATGAATGGCCGCTGGTCCTGTTTACGGTGCTGGGCCAGTGCGTGGCCGGGGCGCTGATAGTGAGTGGTTATGGCTGGCTGACCGCTAAAGACGAGGTGGCAAAACAACGTATCGTGCGCAGCATGTTTTTTCTGTGGCTGGTAATGGGCATCGCCTTTCTCGCCTCGGTAATGCACCTGGGTTCGCCACTGCGCGCCTTTAACTCGCTGAATAGAGTTGGCGCATCTGCGCTGAGTAACGAAATCGCCAGTGGTTCACTGTTTTTCGCCGTCGGTGGCCTGTGGTGGCTGGTGGCGTTTCTCGGTAAAATGCCCGCAGCGTTAGGTAAAATCTGGCTGCTGGTGGGCATGCTGCTGGGTCTGGTATTTGTGCTGGCGATGACCAGCGTCTACCAGATAGACACTGTCCCGACCTGGTATAACGGCTACACTACGGTGGCATTTTTTATGACGATGTTGCTAAGCGGACCGCTGTTTGCCGCCCTGCTACTGCGTGCTGCGGGTGTTTCCTCTGGCACCGCCAGATTCGCCTACGTGAGCGTTTTGGCCCTACTGGTGATCGTGGCGGTTATTGTTCTGCAGGGACTGTCGCTCGGCGGGATCCACAGTTCGGTACAATCCGCCAGCGCGCTGGTTCCCGACTACGGAAGCTTACAGGTCTGGCGCATCATTCTGCTGGCCGCCGGTCTGGGCTGCTGGATATGCCCGCTGATCCGTCGTAAAGCACCATCCGTCGGCGGCCTGGCGCTGGGCTTAGTGTTAGTCCTCGCCGGTGAAATCATTGGCCGCGGATTGTTTTACGGTTTACATATGACAGTCGGAATGGCTGTTGCAGGTTAACTTTCGGGTGCGGGGCAACCCGCACTGTTCAGGATTGTTTGCATGACCCATTTTTCGCAAGGTGACAACTTTTCTACCGCGGCGCGTGTACTCGGCGCACTGTTTTACTATGCGCCAGATAGCGCGGAAGCCTCTGCATTAGTCAGTGCGTTAAGAGCCGATGGCTGGCAGGCGCAGTGGCCGCTCGATCAGGCAATGCTTTTCCCGCTGGCTGCACGGCTACAAGCCGAGGTCGATGAGCCTCTCCCGCAGGCCTGGCAACGCCTGTTTGTCGGTCCATATGCGCTGCCCTCTCCGCCCTGGGGATCTGTCTGGCTGGATCGTGAAAACGTGTTGTTTGGCGACTCTACGCTGGCACTTCGTCAGTGGATGCGGGACAACGGCATCCAGTTTGCCATGCAGCAAAATGAGCCAGAAGATCACTTTGGTTCACTGCTGTTGCTGACGGCCTGGCTTGCTGAAAATGAACGCCACACCGAGTGCGAACAACTACTGGCCTGGCATCTGTTCCCGTGGTCATCCCGCTTCCTTGATGTGTTTATCGAAAAAGCTGATCACCCGTTTTACCAGGCGCTGGGGGAGCTGGCCCGTCTGACGCTGGCGCAATGGCAGTCGCAGTTACTGATCCCGATAGCCGATAAGCCACTTTTCCGTTAGTTTCATCACAGGCAGGATGTGTCCTGCCTGTGTAGCATCCTGTTGCGCACGCTGAGCTTTTGCTTCTGTTGCCAAATAGCCGCAAAATAAAGCGTCTGAAATTTCCTGTCTGGCCACTCATGCATCATTTACATGCTTATCCTGACCTGCGCGCCATGTTCCGCCGCCTGCTGATTGCTGCGCTGATTGGTATCCTTGCTGCGTTGGCCGTCGCAGGATTTCGCCACGCCATGCTCCTTCTTGAATGGTTGTTCCTGAGCAATGACACAGGGAGTCTGGTCAACGCGGCAACAAACCTTTCCCCTGTAAGACGCATGCTGACACCTGCGTTAGGAGGGCTGGCGGCGGGTTTGCTGCTTTGGGGATGGCAAACGTTCAACCGGTTACGCCCGCAGGCTCCCACTGATTACATGGAAGCCTTGCAAACTAACGGACAATTTGACGTCAGTGCAAGCCTGGTGAAATCGCTGGCCTCGTTACTGGTCGTCTCCAGCGGGAGTGCCATCGGGCGCGAAGGTGCCATGATTTTACTGGCAGCGCTGGCAGCCTCCAGCTTTGCTCAACGCTTCACCCCGCGCACAGAATGGAAGTTATGGATTGCCTGCGGAGCCGCTGCGGGTATGGCCGGAGCGTATCATGCCCCACTGGCGGGCAGTCTATTTATTGCTGAAGTGTTGTTTGGCACCTTGATCCTCGCGTCACTGGGACCGGTAGTGGTATCCGCCGTCGTCGCCTTGCTCACCACCAATATGCTGAGCGCCAGCAATGCGCTGTTGTATGCCGTGCACTTCACACGGGAACTGCATGCGCTGGAATACGTCATGATCATCAGCACCGGTCTGGCTGCCGGCGTTTGCGGACCGCTATTCATGTGGTTGATGACCGCCAGCCATAATGGGTTTTTGCGCTTAAAACTCTCGCCCCCGTGGCAACTGGCGCTTGGCGGGCTGATCGTTGGCCTGCTGTCATTGCTCACGCCTGCGGTCTGGGGTAACGGCTACAGCGTGGTGCAGTCATATTTACTCTCCCCACCGCTGCTGGCCGTGGTAAGCGGGATCTTCATCTGCAAATTACTGGCGGTGCTTGCCAGCAGTGGTTCCGGTGCGCCTGGCGGTGTGTTTACGCCAACGCTGTTTGTCGGTCTTTCGGTGGGTATGCTGCTGGGACGAGTGTGGGGATTATGGCTTCCGGGTCCGGATGAGATTGCCATTCTGCTGGGATTAACGGGGATGGCCACGCTGCTGGCAGCGACCACGCATGCGCCAATAATGTCGACACTGATGGTTTGTGAAATGACCGGGGAGTATCGTCTGCTCCCCGGATTGCTGATTGCCTGTGTGGTGGCGTCTGTGCTGTCGCGAACGTTACGCCAGGACTCTATCTACCGACAACACGCTGCCGAGCATTGACAGACGGATGTACTGAGACAGCTCGCGTTGCTCTGCGCGAGGCAGATAAGGCAGTTCACCGATCAGCGGTGCGGGTAATTTTTTGCCCAGCACATCAATGATTTCCGCATAATGCGCCAGCCCCGGGTTGATTCGGTTCGCGACCCAGCCAATCAAAGGCAGTCCGTCGCTGGCAATCGCCTGTGCGGTGAGGATGGCATGATTAATACAGCCTTCCTGGATACCCACCACCATCAGCACCGGCAGTTGTTCCTGCACCACCCATTCAGATAACGGACGCAGATCGTTCATCAGGCTCCGCCAGCCTCCGGTGCCTTCAACGACAACGTGATCCACTTTTTCGCTGAGGCTTGCGAGGCCGTTGGATAACAGGGTGTAATTGACCGGACCACTATGCGCTACGCTGCTTTCATCCTCACTCAACGCAATCGGGTTGACCGCCTCGTAGGGCAGTTCGATAGTGGACACGCTTTGCAGCACCAGCGCATCTTTGTTGCGCAGACCTTCAGGTGTCTCTTTGCTTCCTTTGGCCACGGGTTTGTAGCCCGCAACGCTTTTACCCCCTGACGCTAACGCTTGTAGTAATGCGCGGGAAACCACGGTCTTCCCAACAGAAGTGTCTGTACCTGTAATAAAGAAACGCTTCAGCATCACTAACTCCACCGTTATGCTTTGAAAATATAAGTCAGGAAAATAATACAGTGGAGAAAGTCTAAGGTATGACGACGAGAATCGGCTTGAGATAGCGCAATTTTTCGTACAACAGTTAAAAAATGTTAACCCTGTAATAGACGAATCAACAAAGAACCGTTATACATCGCGTCCTTCACGAGTGCCGCCCCTGCCATCGTCCCTTGATTGGTGAACTGCGTACTTTCGACGACAATATGCTGACTGTAGGCCGGGAGCGCTTGCTGACGAATGCTGTCAGCAATAGTGGGAAACAAAATATCCGCCGCTTTACTGAGCGGCGAACCAATCAATATCTTTTGCGGGTTGAACAAATTCACCATGATGGCAAGAATCCGTCCGACATGGGTCCCGACGCCGCTAATGATATCTTTCGCCAATAAATCCCCCTGCATCGCCGCCAGACACAGCGCGTCTACCGTTAACGGTTGCCCGTGTAGAGAAGAACTCATCGACTGCTTCAAGCGTACCTGTGCCAGTTCGAGCACGCTGTCGACGCTGGCGATCGTTTCCAGGCAACCATGGTTGCCGCAATAACAGCGTTTGCCGTAGGGGTCCACCTGGGTATGACCAATTTCCACCAGACTACTGCTGCCGGCATGCAGTAGATGACCGTCGGTGATTACTCCGGCCCCCACGTTATGATCGATCACCACCTGAATGACGTCGCGCGCACCGCGCGATGCGCCAAAAAGCGCCTCGGCCATAGTCCAGGCGCTGATATCGTGCTGAATATAGACCGGCACGCCGGTATGATTTTCAAGCGCTTCACCCAGCGGCATCTCTTTGACATCGTCGTAGAATGGCATGCGATGAACGATACCGTTTTCAGTATCAATAATGCCGGGTAAGGTAATGGCGATGGAGGTTAAGCGCTCCAGCTTTTGCTGGTGGCGGATGAAAAACTGATCGACCTGGGTAATAACGCGTTCCAGCAATGGTGTTTCACTGACCAGCGCCATTTCAAGACAATCTTCAACCACCAGTTTGCTGCTCAGATCGCGCAGCGCCAGAAAGATCTCGCCGCGACTGATACGAATGGATAAATAGTGCCAGGCTTCCGTTTCCACAACCAGCCCAACGGCCGGACGTCCACGGCTGCCCGCTTCCTTGATTTCCAACTCTTGCACCAGGTGCGCTTCGAGCATTTCGCGGACAATTTTAGTAATACTGGCAGGCGCCAATTGTGCCAGGCGAGAGAGATCAATACGCGATACCGGACCCAGCTGATCAATCAGGCGATAAACCGCGCCCGCATTGGTCTGCTTAATTTGATCGATATGCCCAGGCTGACTATCAGCAACCACCACTTACTCCCTTTATTTTCGCGCTCCGAAATAATCTGCGGGCTATGGTGAAGCACTTCAATGGCTTCCGTCAACTTTTTACTTAGCCTTGTGATTTACTGCACATTTTCGCCCATTTTTAAACTAAATTAATCGCCTGAACGACCGCCAGCAGTTGCTCGCGAAAGCGTTGCGCGGCGTGACTTTGCTCATGATGTTTTGGCCACACTAGCCACATTTCCGAAACGGCATCTTCTTCCGCTATCGGGATCCAACACATTTCATACAATTGCACCCGTTTAAAGGAAGCGGGAAGAATGGAAACGCCTAATCCTGCGGCCACCAGCCCGATGATAGTCATCGCCTCGCCAACCTCCTGAGTGATAGTCGGCTTCAGTCCATAGCGACGCATGAGGCCAAGAATATCGTCATACAACCCCGTCCCCACATGCGGATCAAAAAAGACAAATGGCTCATTGGCCAACTCCGCCAATGTGACCACGGGCTTTTGCGCCAACGGATGCGCGCGCGGGATCATCGCCATCAGCGGCTCATGCAGAATGATTTCACGCTCCAGCGTTTCCGGAAGCTGCGTGTTGCGCAGAAGTCCCAAATCCAGCGTTCCTTCATTGAGCGGGGCAATTTGCTCGCGTGTGTTCATTTCACGGGTTTGCATATGTACAGCGGGGTAGCTCTGGCGAAAGAGGGATAACGTATCTGAAACCGCTTTGATAAACGGTGCCGATGACGTAAAGCCGATACGCAATTCCCCCGCTTCTCCCAGATGCAGACGCTCAGCCCTGGCAGCGGCCTCATTAACCAGCCCCAGGATCTGCCGACTGTCTGCCAGAAACTGCTTTCCGGCAGAGGTCAGCGCCACGCTGCGGTTAGTGCGCGCCAGAAGTCGGGCGCCGACCTGCTGCTCGAGGATCTGGATTTGCTGGCTCAGCGGCGGTTGCGAAATATTCAGCCGTGCCGCCGCCCGGCCAAAATGCAATTCTTCGGCAACCGCTACAAAGTAACGTAAATGACGCAGCTCGATATTCATATTTTTAAGATATCATTTGAGATTATTAATATATTAGACAGAATAATGCGATTTTCATACTCTTAAAGCTAGTCATGTAGAGGTAATTGATTGAGCAAGGATTTCAAGTGAGCCGTACAACCACTGTCGATACCGCGCCGACAAGCGATGTTGATGAACAGAGAGTTACCCCGCCGGATAGTTTTATCAAACGCGGAACATCCCCATTTATGCGCGTCACGCTGGCGCTGTTTTCGGCCGGACTGGCGACATTTGCTCTCCTCTATTGCGTGCAACCCATACTGCCAGTGCTCTCGCACGAGTTTGGGGTCTCTCCCGCCAGCAGCAGTATTTCGCTTTCCATCTCAACGGCGATGCTCGCGATCGGTTTACTGTTTACCGGTCCACTTTCCGATGCGATAGGCCGCAAGCCGGTGATGGTTACCGCCCTGCTGCTCGCGTCCTGTTGTACGTTGCTTTCGACGATGATGACCAGCTGGCACGGTATTTTAATCATGCGTGCGCTGATAGGTCTTTCGCTCAGCGGCGTGGCGGCAGTGGGAATGACCTATCTGAGCGAGGAAATACATCCCAGCTTCGTCGCCTTCTCAATGGGCTTATATATCAGCGGTAACTCGATTGGTGGTATGAGTGGCCGTTTAATAAGCGGCGTGTTTACCGACTTTTTTAACTGGCGTATCGCGCTGGCGGCGATCGGTTGTTTTGCCCTCGCCTCTGCGCTGATGTTCTGGAAAATCTTGCCGGAATCTCGTCATTTCAGACCAACGTCGCTGCGACCGAAAACGCTGTTTATCAACTTTCGTTTGCACTGGCGCGACAAAGGGTTGCCGCTGCTGTTTGCGGAAGGTTTTTTACTGATGGGGTCGTTTGTCACGCTGTTTAATTACATCGGCTACCGTCTGATGCTCTCGCCGTGGGAACTCAGCCAGGCGGTTGTCGGTCTGTTGTCCGTGGCCTATCTGACCGGGACCTGGAGCTCACCGAAAGCGGGGTCGATGACCACCCGCTATGGACGTGGTCCGGTAATGCTCTTTTCAACCGGCGTGATGCTGGTTGGACTGTTGATGACCCTGTTCACATCACTGTGGCTGATCTTCGCCGGGATGCTGCTCTTTTCAGCCGGGTTCTTTGCTGCGCACTCTGTGGCAAGCAGTTGGATTGGACCACGGGCAAAACGCGCTAAAGGCCAGGCATCTTCCCTGTATCTGTTCAGCTATTATCTGGGTTCCAGTATTGCCGGTACGCTGGGTGGCGTATTCTGGCACAGCTACGGCTGGAACGGCGTGGGCGGATTTATCGCCCTGATGCTGGTGCTGGCGTTGCTGGTCGGTGCACGTCTGCACCATCGTCTGCACGTATAATCCACGATGCCCGGGTTCCGGGCATCGCCTTCATCAACCATGCTGTAACGTCTGAGCTCCCATTTGCAGGGCAATAACCGTCCCGTTCATCGCTATATGCAGCATAACCGGCATCAGCAGGCCGTTGCTTTTCAGTCTGGCGATGATCAAAACCTGCGACACAAGAAACAGCATCAGCAACGTGCGCAGATCCACATACTGGGTATGCATGATGGCAAAAATGACCGATACCACCACCGACGACAGCCAGGTTTTATTATTGAACCAGTACTGGAATGCGTTAAATAAACAGCCCCTGAAAACAATCTCTTCATACACTGGCGCAATAAATATCAGGGTCAGAGTGGATAACCACAGCGCGTAGCTGTTTAGGGATATCTGGCTGGTCACCCACGCTTCGGTTTGTCTGAGGCCCAGAAACCATGGCAGGATAAGCTGAATAAACAGCAGCGCCACGAACAAAATGGCAAACCACCTGGCGTTGAAAATTCCCTTTCCCAGCCCCTCTCTTTTTCTGAAGAAGAAGTAATACAGCGGGACCAGCACAACAAATTCCAGCGCAAACAGCAGCGGAAAAAGTAGCCCTTTGGCAAGCAGAACCTGGCTGGCGGGGAAAAACAACGGAATAAACGTGAGGCCAAACATCAGCAAAAACATGGTAAAACAGCCAGCAACCGCTTTGGTCCTGACGATATACAGGTTGTCGGCATCCAGTGACATACGATCTCCTTGCGCTTATCAAAGATAACTTGATGAATTATCAATATATGATAAAAATTCTCATTATCACTGACAACCTACCAACTTTTACGCAATGCCCACGATTTACAACGCGTATAGCGTTACAGACTCTTTTCAGCGGAACATTCTCATCAGCTACTCAGTGGGGATTCCGCCAGCGGCAACGAAAAACGGAAACAGGCCCCTGCCGTCGAATTAATCAGGCGGATATCTCCCCCATGCAGTTCGAGCATTCTGCGCACGATCAGTAAGCCCAGACCACCACGCTCAGCCCGCTGCTCACGGGGTAGTAACGCCGTCGGGCGCTGAAATAAGACTTCGCGAACAGCCTCTTCGACGCCAGGCCCGCTGTCCTGCACTTCTGCTAACAAGCGGTCTTCATCACGCCAGACTTTTAGCCACACTTCGCCCCCGTCAGGCGTATGACGGATAGCGTTATCCAGCAAATTAGTGACGATTCTTTCCATCATCGATAAATCGGCATTCACCAGCGGTAACGGACCAATTACGTCAAGGTGCAACTGCAAATGACGCGTGGCAACGGGTAGATCAAATTTCTGTGCCACATCCTGGATCAGCTCGCCAATAGCAAAACGTTCACGCTGCGGTTTTATGCCGCCATGCTCAAGTCTCGCCAGCTCAAAAAGCTGTTGTGACAGATGGCGAACCTTATGCCCCTGGCGCAGTGCAATGCTTAGATAATGCCGGTTTTCCTCCGGCGTCATCGTATCGGCTTTCAGCGACAGCATTTCCAGATACCCCAGCAGTGAAGTGAGCGGCGTACGTAAATCGTGCGAAATATTAGCGATAAACTCTCTGCGCTGACGATCGCTGTCAGCTAATAAATCCCATTGGTGAGCAATTTTCTGTGCTAACTCAATAAATGCATTGTTCAGCAACGCAATTTCATTCGCCGGAGCTAAATCGGGCTTTTTCTGCGCCAGCTGTTTTATGACGCTAATGCTGTCCTGCTCCAGATTAACCACCTGACCTGTCAGCCTTTTCACCGGATTCGTCACCCATCTCCACACCAGGTACCCCGCGATTGCACCGGCTAATAAAACCAGTATTAACGTCCCGGTCACGGTGTTCCAAAGCGTTTTTTGCCAGGCGGCATTCGCCAGCATATTGAGATCTTCGCCCTGGAGAATAATGTACAAATAGCCATGCAGCTTGCCGTTAAATAAAACTGGCGCGGCGCTGAATACCTTTTGCTGGCTGCTGCGCGGATCATTGCCATAAACGGGCAGCTCGTCCGAATTAAGGAAAACCTGGATCGGCTGTACGCTAATGTTCTGGCGCTGAATATGCCCAGGCGGAGCGGCATCAGCAAGTATCTCGCCTGACGGTGAAACCAGATACAGCTCCACGCTAGGGTTGAGCGTCATCAGGTGATTAAACAGTCCTTTTAAGGTCTGCCGATTAACCTGCCCGCTGGCATCAATAAGCGACTCACTTTTGACAATCTTGCTCGCCAATTCCAGCGAGAGCCTTTGCACCATAGCGTCGCCATACTGTTTACTGCTGCGGATCTGGACAACGCTGACCGCAACCGCGCAAATCAACATAATAGCGGTAAAGACCAGGGTCAGACGCTGGCTCAGCGACAATCGATAAATCATGGTTGATGCTCCGCGTTAACCGCAGCAAGCTTATAGCCCCGTCCCCACACGGTAAGAATAATTTCCGGCTCCGCAGCATCTTTTTCAATTTTGGTCCGCAGGCGATTAATATGACTGTTCACCGTATGCTCATATCCTTCGTGCTGGTAGCCCCACACCTGGTCTAACAACGCCTGACGCGAAAAGACCTCCCCGGGATGGCGGGCGAAAAAATAGAGCAGATCGAATTCACGCGGCGTTAAATCGAGGGATTTACCCTGCAGGCGGACTTCCCGGGCTAATGGATCAATCTCCACACCATGGACGGTGATAATCCCCGCCTCCATACGCAGGTTCTGACTCATCGCCTCCTGACGGCGAAACAACGCCTTCACCCGGGCCATCAATTCCAGCACCGAGAAAGGTTTGACTAAATAATCATCGGCGCCCATTTCCAGCCCCAGTACGCGGTGAGTTTCACTGGTGCGAGCGCTGATAATAATGACAGGTAGATAGAAACTCATTTGCCGAATGCGACGACATATCTCCAGGCCGTCCACGCCCGGCAGCATTAAATCGAGGATAACGGCATCCCAGACGTGCTTCTCCAGTAGCTCGACCGCTCGCGCGCCATCAGCTTCATGAATAATTTCGTACCCCTCATCCTTCAGGCTAAGTTGCAAAAGTGAGGCAATATCGCTGTCATCTTCCACCAAAAATATCTTTTTTGCGCCTGCCATCAGTGTCATCCCCCTCTCGTCATGCTGAAAGTTTACCTCAGGCAAGGGGCGGAAGTTATCACAAAATTTTTAACTTTTCGTGAGGAATCAGGGATACGCATGCGTCCAGTATGTCGTTATAGATAGGTCAGGCATCAACAGGGAAACGTCGATTTGTTTTCCTTAACATGAAAATAAAAAGGAAAAGTTATGCAGAAAAAACATCCACTTCGGGAAGCTGATGTTACCGCCGAGTCCGTTTTTTTTATGCAACGACGACAGATCCTCAAAGCTCTTGGGATAGGTGCGGCGGCGGCTTCGTTCTCTTCCCCGACACAAGCCGGTCTGCTGAATTGGTTTAAAGGCAACGATCGCCCGTCTGCACCAGCGGGCAAACCGCTCGAGTTCACAAAACCCGAGATCTGGCAAAACAATCTGCCCTTGACGCCGGAAGACAAGGTCACGGGCTACAACAATTTCTACGAATTTGGTCTGGATAAAGCCGATCCTGCCGCGAATGCCGGTAGCCTGAAAACCGATCCCTGGACGTTAACCATCAGCGGTGAAGTGAACAAACCTTTAACGTTGGATCATGATGCGCTGACGACTCGTTTTCCATTAGAAGAGCGTATTTACCGGATGCGCTGCGTTGAGGCGTGGTCGATGGTTGTACCGTGGGTCGGCTTTCCTTTGCATAAATTATTGGCGCTGGTTGAACCCACCAGCCACGCCAAATACGTCGCCTTTGAAACACGCTACGCGCCTGATGAAATGCCCGGCCAGAAAGATCGCTTCATTGGTGGCGGGTTGAAGTATCCCTATGTTGAAGGTTTACGTCTGGACGAGGCCATGCACCCGCTTACCCTTCTGACCGTGGGCGTGTATGGCAAAGCGTTGCCGCCGCAAAACGGGGCGCCAATACGCCTGACCGTACCCTGGAAGTACGGCTTCAAGGGCATTAAATCGATAGTCAGTATTAAGCTGACGCGTGAACAGCCGCCGACGACCTGGAATATGTCGGCACCTAACGAATACGGTTTTTACGCCAACGTCAATCCGCAAGTCGATCACCCCCGCTGGTCTCAGGCCACTGAGCGTTTTATCGGTTCGGGTGGCATTCTCGATGTACAGCGACAGCCCACGTTGCCTTTTAATGGTTATGCCGATGAGGTGGCTTCTTTATATCAGGGCATGGATCTACGGGAGTATTTTTAAGTGAGGTTAACCGCAAAACAGATAACCGGCCTGAAAGTACTGCTGCATCTCGCCGGTTTATTACCCCTGCTATGGCTCTTCTGGGCCGCACAGCATGGTGAGTTGGGGGCCGACCCGGGTAAAGATATCCAGCACTTTACGGGCATCACCGCGCTGAAGTTTCTGCTTGCTACCCTGCTGGTGTCACCGCTCGCTCGCTACGCAAAGCAGCCGTTGTTGTATCGCACCCGTCGATTATTAGGGTTATGGTGTTTTGCATGGGCCACGCTGCATATGGCCAGCTATGCGCTGCTGGAGTTGGGTATACAAAATCTGGGATTATTGGGACGTGAACTGGTTTCACGCCCATGGCTAACGTTGGGCATGACTGGTTGGATAATCTTATTCCTGTTGACGCTGACCTCCACGCAAGCCGCGCAGCGTAAAATGGGCAAACGCTGGCAAACGTTGCACAACTACGTCTACCTGGCGGCCGTTTTGCTTCCGCTGCATTATCTGTGGTCGGTAAAAGTGTTATCACCGCTCCCCATTATTTATGCCCTCTGTTTTCTCGTGCTACTGGCTTTTCGCTATAAAAAGCTGTTACGCAAAGTCGGGTACAAAGGTGTGTTTATGAAAAGTGAATGAATCACGGTAAACTTCTCATCACACCTAAACAGAACGAGAACAAAAAATGAGTAACAATGATAATTACCATCAGCTCACCCGCACGTTCCAGCGGCTCTCTCGCTTCTCCCACCTCTCGGCAATCGCCAGTTGGGACATGTTTACCATGATGCCATCTGGCGGCAGCAAAGCTCGCGGCGAAGCGCTGGCCGAGCTGAGCGTGCTTGAGCACCAGTTGTTAACCGACCCGAAGGTGGCCACGTGGATCGCCGCAGCCCAACAGGAAGACCTTAACGATGTTGAGCAGGCCAACCTACGCGAAATGTCGCGACTGCATCATCAGGCATCCTTACTACCTGAATCGTTGGTAGAAGCGAAATCACTCGCGGGTAGCCGCTGTGAGCATGCCTGGCGCAGCCAGCGACCAGCCAATGACTGGGAGGGATTTTCCGAAAACCTGAAAGAGGTCGTGAAGCACAGTCGTGAAGAAGCCCGGCTGCGTGCCGAAGCCACAGGCTGTTCGCCGTATGACGCGCTACTGGACATATTCGAACCAGGGATGACCAGTGCCCAATTGGATGTCTTGTTTGCAGACGTTAAGAGCTGGTTACCGGATCTGCTCAACAAGGTGGTGGCAAAGCAGTCTCAGCAGTCGCTCATCGCCCCGGTTGGGCCTTTCCCAACCGCAATCCAGCGAGAGTTGGGCCTTGAAACGATGGCGCAGTTGGGATTCGATTTTACGGCTGGTCGACTGGATATCAGTGCGCACCCCTTCTGTGGTGGCGTACCTGAAGATGTGCGTATCACCACCCGCTATGATGAAAACGAATTACTTAGCGCGCTGTTTGGCGTGATCCATGAAACCGGTCACGCCCGCTACGAGCAAAATCTGCCGCACAGTTGGTCAGGGCAACCTATCGCACTGGCACGCTCAACCGCTATTCATGAGTCCCAGAGTCTGTTCTTTGAGATGCAACTGGGGCGCAGTAAAGCATTTCTGACGCGGTTAATTCCTGCTGTGACGCGCCACTTTGGCGATCAGGCTGCGTTTGAAGAAAGCAATTTCATCGCCTGGAACCAGCAGGTTAAACCCGGTTTTATCCGTGTTGATGCCGACGAGGTGAGCTATCCTGCTCACGTTATCCTGCGTTATGAAATCGAACGCGCGCTCATTAATGGCGATATTGAAGTAGATGATATCCCGGCATTGTGGAATGAGAAAATGCAGTCCTGGCTGGGGCTGTCAACCATCGGTAACTATCGTAACGGTTGTATGCAGGATATTCACTGGACCGATGGCGGCTTTGGCTACTTCCCTTCCTATACTTTAGGCGCCATGTATGCGGCGCAGTTATTCAGTGCCGCTAACCGCGCATTGCCTGATTTAGAGCAGTCTATTGCGCAAGGTGAGTTTGGTGCCCTGTTTGACTGGTTACGTCAGAATATCTGGCAGCATGGCAGCCGTTTTACCACTGAACAGCTTATTACCCAGGCCACCGGAGAGCCGCTCAGCAGCCGTTATTTCCGCGCTCACCTGGAAGCCCGCTATTTGTAATCTCATACCGTGAGTCATTGTACATATCGTTACACGCCGAAACCAATGACTCACGGAAGCCCTGTGATTACAGCGATATAGTTATTTCAACGGCCCCGCAGTGGGGTTAAATGAAAAACCAAATCGAGGGTATGAGAATGAAAAAAGTATTAGCTCTGGTTGTTGCCGCTGCTATGGGTCTGTCTTCTGCTGCATTTGCTGCTGAAACAACTGCTACCACCGCTCCGGCTGCTGCTGCAACCACCAAAGCAGCTCCGGCAAAAACCACTCATCATAAAAAACAGCACAAAGCAGCGCCGCAGAAAGCGCAGGCTGCCAAGAAACACGCTAAAAAATCCACCACAAAACCGGCTGTAGAACAGAAAGCGCCAGAGCAGAAAGCTCAGGCTGCTAAAAAACACACCAAAAAAGCAGCGACCAAACCCGCTGCAGAACAAAAAGCACCAGAGCAGAAAGCTCAGGCAGCTAAAAAACACACCAAAAAAGCCGTAAAACACGACACCGCTAAACCCGCTGCTCAGCCAGCTGCATAACACATTTGTAGTTACTATGGCGTCCCCCACGCCATAGCATACGGCGCTAAATCGACCTGATTTAGCGCCGCCTTTTGGAGGGTAAAATGGTGTCACATTATCGCTTTGAGTTCATTCTTATTACCCTGATAATTTGCGCCCTCATTGCCATGCATTTTTATCTTTCCTGAGTGTAGTTATCTGATTTTACTCCCACTTTCCCGCCGTCCCGTCTATAGTATTAACTGAGGGTTTGCTGTTAAAAATCATAATTCCCCACCAGAGTGTGATATGCATAAAACCATTGCTGTGTTACTGGGTTCAATTTGTTTACTTCCTGTCGTTGCGCATGCGGACCAGCCTGCAACGGCCAGCGCTGAAGCAGAAAACGTAAAAACGCTGTTTTTTGGTCATGACGATCGCATAAAAGTGACTGACCCAACGCAATCTCCTTGGGACGCTATCGGGCAACTGGAAACCGCCAGCGGTAACCTGTGTACCGCCACGCTCATATCACCACGTCTGGCACTGACTGCCGGACACTGCTTACTCACCCCCCCGAAAGGCAAGCCGGATAAAGCCGTGGCATTACGCTTCGTGTCGAAAAAGGGTGTCTGGCGCTACGAGATCCACGGCATTGAAGGACGGGTAGATCCCTCGCTCGGAAAACGTTTAAAAGCCGATGGCGATGGCTGGATTGTGCCGTCTTCCGCGGCCCCGTGGGATTTTGGTCTGGTGGTGCTGCGTTACCCACCTTCTGGCATCACACCGCTGCCATTATTTGAAGGTGATAAAGCGGCATTAACCGCGGCGCTGAAAACCGCAGATCGTAAAGTTACGCAGTCGGGCTACCCGGAAGATCATCTCGATGATTTGTACACGCATCAGGATTGCGTGGTGACCGGTTGGGCGCAGAATACCGTCTTGTCGCATCAGTGCGACACACTCCCGGGCGACAGCGGTTCACCATTGATGTTGAAGACAGATACTGGCTGGCAGTTGATTGGTGTACAAAGCTCCGCTCCGGCGGCGAAAGATCGCTGGCGGGCCGATAATCGCGCCATATCCGTGACCGGTTTTCGCGATAAGCTGGATGAGTTGGCGAACGAATAACCTATGCTGCCCGTAGTAACGGGCAGCACTGAGATCAGGCAAGTTTAATCATCACCATTCCGGCAAGCAGCAGCGCCAAACCGATCCAGCCTTTATGATTCAGGCGCTGACCAAACAATACCCAACCTGCCGCTAACGTCGCGGCAATCCCGAAGCCGCCCCACAAGGCGTAGGCAACAGAAAGGTCGATACCTTTTACCGCCTGGGACAGCGCGCTAAAGGCCGCTAACACGGCTGCCAGCGACAGCACGCCATAAGTCTTGCGGCGAAACCCATCTGAAAATTTCAAAAAGACGTTAGCGACGATTTCGAGCACAATGGCTATGCCAAGCCATGCGCCGTGAACCCACTCAAACTGCTGCATGGCTCACCTCTCTGCCCGCCTTTGTCGGTTTTCGTGTACCGGATTTAATCAGCACAATACCTAACACCAGCGAGACCAGTCCAGCCACCTTCATCGTGGACAAGGTTTCGTCAAATAACAGCACGCTGAACAGCGTAATAAATAAAATACCGATACCTTCCCATAAGGCATAGGCCACACCAAGGGCAATTTTTTTAACGGCAAAACTGAGAAAAATATACGATAAGGCAATCATTACCAGCATTAAAATAAAGCCCGAATTACCATGGCCGACACTTGCCCATTTCATTGACAGCGTACCAGTAATTTCAGCCGCGATGGCCAGACCTAATAATATCCAGTAAAACATAATGCTTCTCCTGCTTGAGAATATAGTCCTTTGGGCCTACTGCATGCAGTAAACCAAAAAATAAAATTAGTTAGCTCAGCGCACAGCGCCAGCTCAGGCAGAAGAAGGGACTAAAGCGCGTTGCGCCAGTGTTGCTCACCCGCAAGCAAGAAAGTGGAGGAGGTACGAAGAAGTGAAGGTAAACGCAAAAACATCCTGAACATATTGTCCATAATATTACAATTATCCGCAGTGTTGCTTCTCATCATCGCGGATGATAATTGTCCTCGGTAGTTAAACACAGATGATTTGTACCATAGCTTCAATGCGAACTCAAAGTCTTTTCACTTCTTTACCTGCCCCATTTGATTTTTGTTATAACGGCTCGACGCAAATCACATTATTATTCAGATTCAAAAATGAAAAATGCAGGAATACACATGGCGAAACCGATCATCACGCTTAACGGCCTAAAAATAGTCATTATGCTGGGCATGCTGGTTATCATCCTGAGCGGCATCCGCGTTGCCGCAGATATCATCGTCCCATTTATTCTGGCGTTATTTATTGCCGTCGTGCTTAACCCCGTGGTGCAGCGGATGGTCAAACTTCGCATACCGCGCGTAATAGCGGTATCATTGCTCATTGTTATTATTGTGATGCTAATGGTGTTGCTATTAGCGTATTTAGGTACATCCTTAAACGAGCTTGCGCGAACGCTGCCGCAGTATCGCTCTTCACTGGTTATCCCACTCAAAAACCTTGAGCCGTGGTTACAGCGCGCAGGGATCGGCGTTTCCGTAGATGAACTCGTCAAATATATCGACCCGAACGCGGCAATGACGCTGGTGACCAATTTACTGGCGCAGTTGTCTAATGCCATGTCATCGATATTTTTACTGCTGTTGACGGTGGTTTTTATGCTGCTGGAAGTACCGCAGTTACCCAACAAACTCAAACAAATGATGAGTCGTCCCATTGAGGGAATGGCGGCGATTCAACGCGCCATCGACAGCGTTTCCCACTATCTGGTGCTCAAAACGGCGATCAGCATTGTGACCGGGCTGGTAGCCTGGGGCATGCTCGCCGCACTCGACGTGCGTTTCGCCTTTGTCTGGGGACTGCTGGCCTTTGCACTCAACTATATTCCTAATATCGGTTCGGTGCTGGCCGCCATTCCCCCTATTGCTCAGGTGCTGGTATTTAGCGGCCTTTATGACGCCCTGGTGGTTTTCGCAGGTTATCTGGTCATTAACCTGGTGTTCGGGAATATCCTCGAACCGCGGATCATGGGGCGTGGACTTGGGTTGTCTACGCTGGTGGTGTTTCTGTCGTTAATCTTCTGGGGCTGGTTACTGGGGCCTGTCGGGATGCTGCTTTCTGTGCCGCTGACCATCATCGTGAAAATCGCGCTTGAACAAACCAACGGCGGTCAAAGCATTGCCGTGTTGCTGAGCGATCTCAATAAAGAATGAATATACACGGCGTTTTACGGTGATTAGACGGTTAAAACCGTATGGGTTTATGAGCAGTAATCATGAATAGGGGAGTATTAAAAAAAAACGGCCTCCGCAGAGGTTATGCCCGTCAGTTAATCATTATGGAGAACATGTGATTCTTGCTCAGGGTTCCGTTCACCTCGGCGGTATCCCTTTTCTGAAGCGCAGATACCCGTGAACGTGCAAGGGAGGCAGTGCACCGCCGCCTCCCTTGCAACCCAGGCTCCCGGCGGGAAAATCGTCGCTACGCGATTCATTCGTCTTATGCCGTCTGCCTGTCGGGTCGGGGCCGGGCCTGCGTCCCTGCAGGCCGCCCCCTCTGCCCGCAGTCCTGCGGGCAGACCCGGTCAGCCGTCAACGCCTCATCGATTTTCAGCCGGAACGGGGTCATCGCTGCAACGCACTGACTTCCAGTTAACTCTGTTTTGCTGTTCAGATAAAAAACGCAGGGGGTCAGGTGTGGGCTGGTCCGGCTGAAAATTGCCGACGTGTTTCCGTAAGGCAGGGAGAACCCGCAGGGATGCGGGTTCAGGGCGCGTTTTGCAGGGACGCTACCTCGCGCCCGGCCCGTTAGCCTGAAGGAATAAGCGGAGGGTATTGCGCAGCAACAATTTTCCCGCCGGGAGCCGGGATTGTTAAGGGTACGGCGATAGTACCCTTAACACGTTCACAGGTTGTATTGCCTCAGAGAAGTGACAAACATAAGGTGAACGCAGCAATATACCGGAGGCAACAGATTCATTACCTCCGTATATGCCACTCATCCTCGTTAACTGACAAGCATTACCTCCGCAGAGGCCGTCTTGGTTTGCGCTGACGATTACAGCGCTTTCAGGATCGCATCCACGCTGGCTTTGGCATCGCCAAACAGCATATGGGTGTTTTCTTTAAAGAACAGCGGGTTCTGCACGCCAGCATAGCCGGTGTTCATAGAACGTTTGAACACGATAACGTTCTGCGCTTTCCATACTTCCAGCACCGGCATACCGGCGATTGGGCTACGCGGATCGTCCTGCGCCGCCGGGTTTACCGTATCGTTGGCGCCAATTACCAGCACGGTATCGGTATCGGCGAAATCATCATTGATTTCATCCATTTCCAGCACGATGTCATAGGGTACTTTGGCTTCCGCCAGCAGCACGTTCATATGACCTGGCAAGCGCCCTGCTACCGGGTGAATACCAAAGCGTACCTTGATGCCGCGGGCGCGCAGTTTCTCGGTGATTTCAGCAACCGGATATTGCGCCTGTGCCACGGCCATGCCATAGCCTGGGGTGATTATCACGGAGTGCGAGTTCTTCAGCATTTCTGCCGTGTCTTCCGCATTAATCTCACGATGCTCACCGACTTCTTCATCAGACCCCGTAGAAGAACCGTCAGAACCAAAGCCACCGGCAATCACGCTGATAAACGAACGGTTCATCGCCTTACACATGATGTAAGACAGGATCGCACCGGAAGAACCAACCAGCGCACCGGTGACGATCAGCAGATCGTTGCTGAGCATAAAGCCCGCCGCCGCCGCCGCCCATCCTGAATAGGAGTTAAGCATTGAAACGACGACCGGCATATCCGCACCACCGATGGACGCCACCAGATGCCAGCCAAAGGCTAACGCAATAATGGTCATCACCAGCAGCGCCAGAACCTGCAGACCCACGCTTTCGGTACGAACAAACACCACCAGCAGCAGGAAAGAAACAACCAGCGCCGCCAGGTTCATTTTGTGACGATTCGGCAGCATCAGCGGTTTAGAGGAGATCTTACCGCGCAGTTTGCCAAACGCCACCACGGAACCGGTAAAGGTCACCGCACCGATGAAGATACCAAGGAACACTTCCGTCAGGTGAATGTTAACCAGAATCGGTTCCAGGCCCGTGTCGTGATACAGGTAGCTGTTGAAACCCACCAGTACCGCCGCCAGACCGACGAAGCTGTGCAGAATCGCCACCAGCTCCGGCATCTCGGTCATCTCGACTTTCTTCGCCAGACGAATACCAATCGCGCCGCCGATGATCATCGCCACCAGGATCCACGCAACGTTGCCGGTCTCCGGGCCAAAAATCGTGGCAATCAGCGCAATCGCCATCCCGGCGATACCGTAGTTGTTACCCTGTTGAGAGGTTTCGTGTTTCGAAAGCCCCGCCAGGCTGAAAATAAACAGGATCGCGGCAACAATGTATGCAGCTGTAACTAATCCTCCAGACATATGTTACCCCTTAGTTTTTCCGGAACATTTTCAGCATGCGCTGAGTCACGGTGAAGCCACCGAAAATATTAATGCTGGCAATAAGCACCGCGATAAAGCTCAGGAAACTCACCCAGCCACCCTGGCCAATTTGCAATAACGCCCCGACAACGATGATCCCGGAGATAGCGTTCGTCACGGACATCAGCGGAGTGTGTAGCGCGTGCGACACATTCCAGACCACGTAGTAACCCACTACACAGGAAAGCGCGAACACCGTAAAGTGACCCAGGAACTCTTTCGGCGCGACATCAGCAAGCCAGCCAAACAGTATGACGACCAGTGCCATCAACGCATATTTGCGCCACGGTGAGGCCGGTTTTTTCTCTTCTTTCGGCGCGGGCGCGGCTTTTGGCGCAGCCTGCGGCTGAGCAGAAACCTGGATAGGCGGTGCAGGCCAGGTGATTTCACCCTCGCGAACTACCGTAACGCCACGTACGACCACGTCGTCAAAATCGACGGTGATATTGCCGTCTTTCTCTTTGCACAACAGCTTGAGCAGGTTAACGAGGTTCGTGCCATAAAGCTGGGAAGACTGCGTCGGCAGTCGGCCTGGCAGATCGGTATAACCGATAACCTTCACCCCGTTCTCGGTGGTGGTCACCTGGTTAGGCACGGTGTATTCGCAGTTACCGCCGTTTTGCGCGGCGAGATCGACAATCACGCTGCCCGCCTTCATCGAATCGACCATTTCACGGGTGATCAGTTTCGGTGCCGGTTTGCCCGGAATCAACGCGGTGGTAACGATAATATCAACGTCTTTCGCCTGAGCGGCGAAGAGCGCCATTTCAGCTTTGATGAACGCTTCGGACATCACCTTGGCGTAACCGTCGCCGCTGCCGGCCTCTTCTTTAAAGTCCAGTTCGAGGAACTCAGCGCCCATACTCTGAACTTGTTCTTTCACTTCCGGACGGGTGTCAAAAGCACGAACGATAGCGCCCAGGCTGTTTGCCGCACCGATAGCAGCCAGACCTGCCACACCCGCACCAATCACCATGACCTTGGCAGGTGGAACCTTGCCCGCGGCGGTGATCTGCCCGGTGAAGAAGCGGCCAAATTCATGAGCGGCTTCAACAATGGCACGATACCCGGCGATATTCGCCATCGAGCTTAAGGCATCAAGCGACTGCGCGCGCGAAATACGCGGCACGGAGTCCATCGCCATAACCGTCACGTTGCGCTCTGCCAGCTTCTGCAACAGCTCAGGGTTTTGCGCGGGCCAAAGAAAACTCACCAGCGTCGTGCCCGGGTTGAGCAACGGGATTTCCGCCTCTTCCGGCGCGTTGACCTTCAGGATAATTTCTGACTGCCAGACGGCATTTCCGTCAACAATTTCTGCGCCTGCTTGTACAAACGCCTTATCGTCAAAACTTGCCAGTTGACCTGCACCGCTTTCAACCGCGACGCTGAAACCCAACTTAAGCAGCTGCTCAACCGTCTTCGGCGTAGCTGCGACGCGGGTTTCATTGGTTAACCGTTCTCTTGGTATGCCAATTCGCATAATGTTCCCTTCCATCTGTATTTGTGATGATGGTTTATCAATGTTCGCACGAGGCATGCGCGCACTCTCGAAAGAGGTCAGTGTTACCCCAATAAAATAAAACAGTAACAAACTCTGTATAACCTACTGAAAATGACGCCTGTGATCTAGCGCCAAAAAACAGTATTTATTATGAAATTCGCGAAATAGAGATGAATCGGACCGCTGGCAGATAAAATACCCTAAAAATAGCCCACAAAGGCCGATAATTCGCTCAAGCGAAGCGGCAAAACATGATTACGTGCCTGCCAAAAACAATTGATTAACATTAAATTAACTTATGAAATTCAACTGCTTTATCAGTTTTGGTCGCCAAACGCCGAAATTTTCGACATATCACAAAATGTTATCTGTGTTGTTACGTCACGTGGCACGATGAGTGAAAAATGACGCAGACACTGACACAATTTAAATGCAATAATCAGCGACGTTTCTAGTCAATAACAATACCAGTACCTGGTTTGCGCAAGGCGAAGGATTATTTTTATGAAGCTTAAGAACACTCTCCTGGCGTCCGCACTTATTTCTGCGACTGCTTTTTCTGTAAATGCAGCGACAGAATTGACGCCGGAGCAAGCGG
This sequence comes from Citrobacter sp. RHBSTW-00986, assembly GCF_013783065.1. Lineage (NCBI taxonomy): Bacteria > Pseudomonadati > Pseudomonadota > Gammaproteobacteria > Enterobacterales > Enterobacteriaceae > Citrobacter > Citrobacter sp. RHBSTW-00986. The sequence goes on from NZ_CP056200.1 coordinate 2,570,148, forward strand.
CTGCCCTGAAACCCTATGACCGCATTGTGGTTACCGGTCGTTTTAATGCTATCGGTGACGCGGTGACCGCAGTATCACGCCGTGCAGATAAAGACGGTGCAGCCTCCTTTTATGTTGTTGATACCTCAGATTTTGGCAGCGGCGGTAACTGGCGCGTTGTAGCCGACATCTATAAAGCCGATGCTGAAAAAGCGGAAGCGTCCAAAAACCGTGTCATTAACGGCGTGATGGAATTACCGAAAGATCAGGCCGTTCTGATAGAACCATTCGATACCGTTACGGTGCAGGGCTTCTACCGCAGCCAGCCTGAAGTGAACGATGCCATCACCAAAGCAGCGAAAGAGAAAGGCGCTTACTCCTTCTACATCGTGCGCCAGGTCGATGCCAACCAGGGTGGCAACCAGCGTATTACCGCATTCATCTATAAAGCTGATGCGAAAAAACGCGTAGTACAAAGCCCTGATGCGATCCCAGCAGATTCAGATGCCGGACGTGCCGCATTAGCCGCCGGTGGCGAAGCCGCGAAGAAAGTTGAGATCCCAGGCGTTGCGACTACCGCGTCTCCGAGCGCTGAAGTCGGTCGTTTCTTCGAAACGCAATCCACCAAAGGTGGGCGTTACACTGTCACGCTGCCGGATGGAACCAAAGTTGAAGAACTGAACAAAGCAACCGCCGCTATGATGGTGCCGTTCGACAGCATCAAGTTCACCGGTAACTATGGCAACATGACTGAAATCTCTTACCAGGTTGCCAAACGCGCAGCGAAGAAAGGCGCTAAGTATTATCACATCACCCGCCAGTGGTCTGAACGTGGTAATAACATGACCATCAGCGCTGACCTGTATAAGTAATACTCAGTACCTTATCAGGTCTACAGCCTTGTAGACCTGATAATTTCCCGCCATCCTCCCCTCGGGCGAAACAAAAACAGCAGTATTAAGACTACTTTTCACACTATTAGTCACAAATCTCTCTATCCCCATTGCATGCGTTCTCTTCTCTCCGTAAAATCCCGCGCCTTAGTGGCTTTCACCATTTTTATGCGGTTTGCCAAAATAATTATTCTCTCACTCTCGTTTTTGTCACTGGATACAAATGGAAAAGAAATTGGGTCTGAGCGCACTCACCGCGCTGGTTTTAAGCTCAATGCTCGGCGCTGGTGTTTTCAGCCTGCCACAAAATATGGCGGCGGTAGCAAGCCCGGCTGCATTACTGATTGGTTGGGCGATTACCGGTGCGGGTATCCTTTTGCTCGCCTTTGCCATGCTGATTCTGACGCGTATCCGTCCTGAACTGGATGGCGGCATATTTACCTATGCACGTGAAGGTTTCGGTGAGCTGATTGGCTTTTGCTCCGCGTGGGGATACTGGCTGTGTGCTGTTATCGCTAACGTTTCGTATCTGGTGATTGTTTTCTCTGCGCTCAGCTTCTTTACCGACACGCCGGAGTTACGTCTGTTTGGCGACGGTAATACCTGGCAGTCGATTGTTGGCGCATCGGTGCTGTTGTGGGTGGTCCATTTTCTGGTGCTGCGTGGTGTGCAAACGGCAGCCAGTATTAACCTGGTGGCGACGCTGGCGAAATTACTGCCGCTTGGTCTATTTATCGTGCTGGCGTTTATGCTGTTTAAGCTCGACACCTTTACCCTCGATTTTACCGGCGTAGCGTTGGGCGTTCCCGTCTGGGAGCAGGTAAAAAACACCATGCTCATCACCCTGTGGGTTTTCATCGGTGTGGAAGGCGCGGTGGTGGTTTCAGCTCGTGCCAGAAACAAACGCGATGTCGGACGCGCTACGCTGCTGGCGGTACTCGCCGCGCTGGGCGTTTATCTGCTTGTCACCCTGCTGTCTCTGGGCGTTGTCGCACGTCCCGAACTGGCGGAGATCCGCAACCCGTCAATGGCCGGTCTGATGGTGAAAATGATGGGGCCATGGGGTGAAATTATTATTGCCGCAGGTCTGATTGTCTCCGTGTGCGGTGCTTATTTAAGCTGGACGATTATGGCGGCGGAAGTGCCGTTCCTCGCCTCCACGCACAAAGCGTTTCCACGCATTTTTGCGCGGCAGAACGCGCAAGGCGCGCCATCGGCGTCGCTGTGGCTGACCAATATCTGCGTACAGATTTGCCTGGTGCTGATCTGGCTCACAGGTTCCGACTACAATACGTTATTAACCATCGCCTCAGAAATGATTCTGGTGCCCTATTTACTGGTCGGCGCATTTCTGCTGAAAATTGCCACTCGTCCAATTCATAAGGCTGTCGGTATCGGTGCGAGTATTTATGGCATATGGTTATTGTATGCGTCAGGTCCGATGCACCTGCTGCTGTCTGTGGTGCTGTATGCGCCAGGGCTGCTGGTCTTCCTTTATGCCCGTAAAACACACGCGCATGAAAACGTATTAAAACGCCAGGAAATGGCGCTGATCGGCCTGCTGCTAGTTGCTGCTGTTCCGGCGACCTGGATGTTGATGGGGTAACATTGTCCCCATCGTTCGCGACACATGGAGATTACGATGGGTAAAAAACCCCCTTTGCCAATTCTTATCACCGGAGGAGGTCGACGTATCGGCCTCGCCGTCGCATGGCACTTTATTAATCAAAAACAGCCAGTTATCGTTAGCTACCGCACGCATTATCCGGCTATTGATGGCCTGCGAGATGCGGGCGTGCTGTGTATCCAGGCTGATTTTTCCACCGATGAAGGCGTACTGGCCTTTGCGGATGAGGTCAAAGCACAGACGGATGGCCTGCGCGGTATTGTGCATAATGCCAGTGCCTGGCTTGCAGAAAAGCCCGGTGCGCCGTTAACCAAAGTGCTGTCAGCCATGATGCAGATTCACGTCAATACCCCCTACCTGCTCAACCACGCGCTGGAAGGATTGCTGCGCGGGCATGGACACGCGGCCAGCGATATTATCCATTTTACGGATTATGTTGTGGAGCGTGGCAGCGATAAGCACATCGCTTATGCAGCCAGCAAAGCGGCGCTGGACAACATGACCCGCTCGTTCGCGCGCAAACTGGCACCAGAAGTGAAAGTGAACGCGATTGCCCCCTCGCTAATCCTGTTTAACGAGGGTGACGATGCAGAGTATCGTCAGCAGGCATTGAACAAATCACTGATGAAAACAGCGCCGGGTGAAAAAGAGGTCATTGATTTAATTGACTATCTGTTGACCAGCTGTTTTGTCACCGGGCGTAGTTTTGCCCTTGATGGCGGACGTCATCTGCGTTAGTGCAGTTTAATCCAACAAAAAATAAGCAACCATGCGCTCAGGCCCCAGCACACCACTGAACCGCCGAGCGCAACGGGTAAGCGCATAAATCCGGTGAAATACCACAGCGAAACGAGGTAGACAAAATAGGGAATAATCGACCACATGCTGAAGACAATGGTTGTACGTAACGCTTCGATCCCACGTTCACTGGCCACGATATAGTGGGCAATCAACGCAAAGGTCGGGAACAACGGAATTAATCCGGCAATATAGTAGTTCTTTGTTTTCGCCAGCACACCAATTAACACCACCACCAGCGCACCGAGCGCCGCTTTTATAACGAGTCCCATCACCCTGCCTTAACACATCAATAACATCAGCCTCTAGCATAACGGAAGCGTTCTTGTTTAGAAAAGATTAATGGAAGGAAAAACCGGGGCGGTGTATGTTGGCGTTTTATATTCAAAATGAATGATATGAACACCATCGTATTTGTTGAAGATGATCCCGAAGTTGGCTCGCTGATTGCAGCCTATCTGGCCCGGCATGATATTGAGGTTATCGTTGAGCCTCGAGGTGATTTGGCCGAGGAGAAAATCCTGCAAGTTCAACCCGATTTGGTGTTATTAGATATCATGCTGCCGGGCAAAGATGGGATGACTATCTGCCGCGATTTGCGCGGACGCTGGCAGGGTCCAATTGTCCTGCTCACCTCGCTGGACAGCGATATGAACCATATTCTGGCGCTGGAAATGGGTGCCTGTGACTATATTCTGAAGACAACGCCGCCAGCTGTACTGCTTGCTCGCCTGCGTCTGCATCTGCGCCAGAATGAACACTCAGTCCAGTCTAAAGGCATTCAGGCGGCAACCATCACGCCGCACACAACGCTGCGCTTTGGCACACTCACTATCGACCCAACCAATCGTTCGGTGCTGCTCGGCGGCGAGCAAGTCTCACTCTCCACCGCAGATTTTGAATTACTGTGGGAGCTGGCAACCCATGCCGGGCAAATTATGGACCGCGATGCGCTGCTGAAGAACCTGCGCGGCGTAAGTTATGACGGCATGGATCGCAGCGTTGATGTCGCGATTTCCCGGTTACGCAAAAAACTGCTCGATAACGCGACTGAACCCTATCGAATCAAAACGGTGCGCAACAAAGGTTATCTGTTCGCACCGCACGCCTGGGACGATGAACCTCAAATGTAATCCCATCGGGCCGACCATTATACGTTACACCGTCACTTATAATATCACCCAGATTTGGGTGATGAAGATGGTGTGTATCATCACCGCGAATTAGTCAGCCCTCAGGTAAGATCCAAGCCTTCCCTTTCACGGAAGGCTTTCTTTTGTGTCAACTAAACGTCAGCCCGTCGTATTTTTTCCAACGGTAATTTATTGCAGAAATAATCCAGCAGCCGATAAAGACGCCAATAATCGCAAACCCGACATTCCCCATATGGTCACTCAACTCGCTGACGGTATCCCACAAACCTCCCTGGAGCGAAAATGCGTCAGAGAGAAGCCCCAGCGCCTCCAGCCCGCCAATAAAAAGCGCAACAATTACCGAGGTCCCGGTGATGGTCATATTGTAATAGAGCTTACGCTGCGGCTTATTGAATGCCCATCCGTAGGCCTCAACCATCAGGATACTGTCCAGGCAGTCAATCAGCGCCATGCCGCAGGTAAACAGCGCCGGGAACACGAGAATTGACCACACCGACATGCCACTGGACGCGCTTGAAGCAGAAATTCCGAGCAGAGAAATTTCAGTAGCGGTATCAAAACCCAGGCCAAACAAAAAGCCGACAAAATACATATGCCAGTCTTTGCCTACCAGCCGAAACGCCGAGCGGAAAAGCCAGTTCAGCGGGCCTGAAACTGTCATTTCCTCTGTGGTGCCATCGTAAGTACCCGTGCGTTTTAGATGACGAAAAGCCTTCCAGACATGACAGAATATAACGAGATTAATGGTAGCCAGAATCAGCAGAAATACGGCAGAGACCGTGGTGCCTATCAGACCGCCGACATTCTGAAACCATGCCATGTGTTGCTTAAACACGCTGGTGGTCAACGCAATGCCAATGCTTGCCAGTACCACAATGGTGGAATGCCCAAGGGAAAACCAGGCTCCCGTCGTCAGGGCGCGTTTTTTCTGCTGCATGAGTTTACGCGTAGCGCTATCAATCGCGGCGATATGATCGGCATCAACAGCATGGCGCAAACCATAGCACCACGCGATCAAACTAAGCGCCAGTAACGACGTGTTGTTGCTAAACGCGGTGAAAGCCCATAGCCACGCCACGATGTTTGCCCCGATGAGTAAGACCATCAACAAAATAATGTTCGGGCGTTTTTTTAATAATAAAAACAATGCGTTCATTGCTCACAGCCTGTCAAATTTGCGCTAAAAAACACACCACACCGCCGTTCACTGATTGATTAATAAAACATTTACCAGGCTAATGATAACTCTAAAGAATTACCAGCCCAGTGTCGTAGATCAAAATTGATTACCCCCAAAAGCGAGTTCCGCGCTCGCTAACTCTGCGATGCGCAGGGGTATCGTGGCGCAGTCGCCTTCTTGCAGAAACCAGGCAGACGACAACCCACACCAGGCAATAATCCACATCAGCAAACGTTGCCGTTCAATCCTCGCGATTTCAGACACAATATTTACCCGTTGTGCGAATCTTTCTGGCTCAATGGCGACAGGTTTGGTGGGATCGGCAAGATCGGGATTAGTAAAAATATTGGCGTAATCAAAGCCACGCTCACCCACCAGCCCTTTAGGATCGATAGCCAGCCATCCTTTCGTTCCGAAATCAAGAATATTGCCGTGGTGTAAGTCACCGTGCAATACGACTTCATTCAGGGGAGAGGAGAGCAATACGTTTGCCACCTCTGCACAATGCGTCAGGATGCCGCCATGCTTTTTCGCGGCAGGAGCCAGATCGCGAAACCAATAAAGTAGCGGTGTTAACGCAGGCGTTGACGCATTCCGGGGGAGATGGAGTCGACTGGCTGCATGGCAAATAATGCGACAGGCCTGCGCATCATTGCCGGACCAGGACATGTCCGCTAAAGACCCCGCCCCTGTTGCACGTTCTAACAGCATCGCCCCTGCTGCATGAGCAAGCACTTTCGCAGCACCATTCCCGTTCCACCAGACCATTAGTTCGCAGCCGTTTCGTTCACTGTCATCGTCGGTGAGTTTGAGTATGGCTTTCTGACCATCTTTGGTCACCACGGGCAAAAGCTGTGATGTGTGCGTCTCAAGCGGTTGGCCATCAGGAGTAAGTCCCCAATGGCTGAGCCAGGTGTTGAACAGACTATTTTCCAAACATTATCCTCATTTTTCGCCGGAAATGACCCTCGACAGGGACGGTGTAGACATTATTCCTGCTTTCTGCTGGTTGGGCCACAACGACCCACGCCCACCATTCCTGGCTTATCGTGTAGAGCACGAAAGACCACACCCTTGCGTATCGGTGTGCCATGCTGACTGTGTTTTTTCAATAGAGGAAGACACGATGATCACGTTATGCAAAGCCTGTGGAACATCCTATGAGGTGGCAGACGCCCTTCCTGAACATTGCGATATCTGCCAGGACGAACGTCAGTATGTCCCCGCGACCGGGCAGGAATGGGTCGATTTTTCCGCACTTTGTGCTTCGCACACAAATAAGTGGCGGCAACATGACAGCACCCTCCTCAGCATCCGCACCGTTCCTGGTTTTGCAATTGATCAACGGGCGTTTATTCTGCGTACTCCAGAAGGCAATATTTTATGGGACTGCATTGCCACGCTCGACGACGCCACAAAAATGCTTATAACGTCCCTGGGCGGGCTTAAGGCCATCGCGATTTCGCATCCTCATTACTACACCACCATGCAAGACTGGGCTGACGAATTTAACGCTCCCATTTATCTCCATGCCAACGACTGCAAGTGGGTAATGCGCGACAGCCCGTGGATTAAATTTTGGGATGGCGACACCCTGGAACTAACACGCGACGTCAGTGTGATACGCCTCGGCGGACACTTTGCTGGCGGCTGCGTTCTGCACTGGGCGCGAGATGAAGGCGTGGTGCTTTCCGGCGATATCGTTCAGGTCACCCCTGGGGCGCATGCCGTCTCCTTTATGTGGAGCTACCCCAATATGTTGCCACTGCCAGCCGCAACGGTCAGCGACATTACCCACCGCCTGAGTACGGTGAAATTTAAGCAACTCTATGGCGCGTTTGAAGGGAAAGACATAACGAAAAATGCCGATGACATCGTGCAGCGCTCAGGTGAAAAGTACGTTTCCTGTCTCAAGTAAGCAGGCTGCCTGTCACTGACGTTCACCAGGATGAAATGGGATAGAAATGATAGGCCGCTCCGATGACAGACACATTAACTATCACACTGATAATAAAGTAGGTTTTGAATGGCTGTTTTTGTGTTTTATGGCGAAAGAGTTGTTGAGCGGCTATCGCGCCACCCCACCCGCCAACAACGCCAAACAGCAGCAAAGTGGACTCCGGTACTCGGCGCCAGGCCCTGCGCGCTGCCATTTTATCCGCACCGTACATTGCCAACGTCAGTATGTTGGCGAGCAAAAACCATATAACAAAGGGATGCGAGGTGAAAATGCAGCCTAACGCCGTGAAAATGAGTAGTAAATAACAACAGCGATTGAAATTCATATTTTTATATCACAGCAATTTTGAGAGTATCGGTGAGCATTATATTATGTATTCGGTGATTTTTTATGAAGAAGCTGTTTGTACAGTTTTATCTCCTGCTGTTTGTCTGCTTTCTGGTGATGACCCTGCTGGTCGGCCTGGTCTATAAATTCACCGCAGAGCGCGCAGGCAGACAATCGCTCGACGATTTAATGAAAAGCTCGTTATACCTGATGCGCAGCGAGCTTCGCGAGATCCCGCCACGTGACTGGGGTAAAACGCTGAAGGAGATGGATTTGAACCTCTCCTTTGACCTGCGCGTTGAACCGCTAAATAAGTACACGCTGGACGTTCAAACAATGCAACGTTTGCGCGAAGGCGATATCGTGGCGCTTGACGATCAGTACACATTTATTCAACGGATCCCACGCAGCCATTACGTGCTGGCCGTCGGCCCGCTTCCCTATCTCTATTTTCTTCATCAAATGCGCTTGCTGGACATCGCGTTGATGGCGTTTATTGCTATCTCACTGGCCTTTCCGGTACTTATCTGGATGCGTCCGCACTGGCAGGAAATGCTACGACTGGAAGCTGCTGCACAGCGTTTTGGGGAAGGACATCTGGGCGAACGCCTCCATTTTGACAGCGGTTCCAGCTTTGAGCGATTGGGTATCGCGTTTAACCAGATGGCAGACAATATCAATGCGCTAATCGCCAGTAAGAAACAACTTATCGATGGCATTGCCCATGAGCTTCGTACCCCACTGGTACGCTTACGTTACCGGCTGGAAATGAGTGATAACCTCACCGCGCAGGAATCCCAGGCGCTGAATCGCGATATTGGTCAACTGGAAGGGTTAATCGAAGAATTACTGACCTATGCCCGGCTGGACCGCCCGCAAAATGAACTGAAGCTCAGCGTACCAGACCTGGCCGTTTGGCTGACAACCCATCTGGAGGATGTGCAAAGCGTAAATCCTGAGCGTGCGGTGCGCTTACGCCATCTTAATATTGGCGACTACGGCGCGCTGGATATGCGCCTGATGGAGCGCGTACTGGATAATCTACTGAATAACGCCCTACGCTATTGCCAGTCTACGGTGCAAGCGAGCCTGTTATTGAATGGCAATCAGGCAACGCTGGTTGTGGAGGATGACGGTCCCGGTATTGCTCCAGACGCCCGCGAACAGGTTTTTGAACCGTTTGTACGCCTTGACCCCAGCCGTGACCGGGCGACCGGTGGTTGCGGGCTTGGGCTAGCCATTGTTCACTCGATCGCATTGGCTATGGGCGGTACGGTCGTTTGTGATGAAAGTGAACTCGGCGGCGCCCGCTTTTGTTTCAGTTGGCCCGTCTGGCATAACATTCCTGAAATTTCAGCTGCCTGACCCATTCGGCTCGGTGGTCAAATGGTGTAGGTTGTGCTATAAAAAAGTATGTTGTAACTAAAATGGTAAATCTATGGCCCGTTACGATCTCGTCGACCGCCTGAACGGCACCTTCCGCCAGATGGAGCAAGAGCTGGCGCTTCTGAACGACAATCTGTTGCAGCAGACGCTGCTGATTGCGCGCGTCTTCTCGTTACCGGAAGTGGCCAAAGAGGCAGAGCATGCCCCACTGCAGAACATTGATGTTAAGCAACATTTAGGTAAAGAGGCTGAAACGCTGGCGCTACGCCACTATCGTCATCTGTTTATCCAGCAACAGTCCGAGAATCGTAGCAGCAAAGCGGCCGTCCGCCTGCCAGGCGTACTGTGTTACCAGGTAGATAACGCAGCTCAGCGCGCTCTGGAAGAGCAAATACAGCGTATTAACCAGCTAAAAACCACCTTCGAGCGCATTGTCACGGTGGAATCAGGGCTGGCACCGGCAGCGCGTTTCGAATGGGTGCATCGCCACCTGCCGGGACTGATTACGCTGAATGCCTATCGTACGCTCACCCTTGTCAGAGAGCCTGCCACCCTGCGATTTGGCTGGGCCAACAAACACATTATTAAAAATCTGAAACGCGATGAAGTACTACAACAACTGGAAAAAAGCCTGACGTCGCCGCGCAGCGTACATCCCTGGACGCGGGAAGAGTGGCAGGCGAAGCTTGAACGGGAATATCAGGATGTCGCCGCCCTGGGCCAGCAGGCGCGCCTGAAGATTAAACGGCCGGTAAAAGTGCAGCCCATCGCCCGCGTCTGGTACAAAGGAGAACAAAAGCAGGTGCAATATGCCTGCCCGACGCCCTTGATCGCGTTGATCAACAATGAAAACGGCATGACCGTACCAGATATCGGCGAGTTACTGAATTATGATGCCGACAATGTTCAGCATCGTTTTAAACCTCAGGCGCAGCCGTTGAGATTGATTATTCCCCGGCTGCACCTGTACGTTGCGGATTAACTGCCTGACCGCATACTGCCAACCATCAGTTCCGGGCGTACCCAGCTGTCAAACTCCGCTTCGGTTAGATACCCCAGCGCCAGGGCGGAAGCTTTTAACGTCAGCCCCTCTTTGTGCGCCTTTTTGGCAATTTCAGCGGCTTTATCATAACCGATATGGGTATTGAGCGCGGTCACCAGCATTAGCGACTCGTTGAGCAGTTGATCGATTCGTTCACGATTAGGCTCGATTCCTGTCGCGCAGTGCTCGTTAAAGCTTTCCATACCGTCAGCCAGCAGACGCACCGACTGCAGGAAATTGTGGATGACCATTGGTCGGTAAACGTTGAGCTCAAAATTACCTGACGCTCCGCCCATGTTGATGGCGACATCGTTGCCCATTACCTGACAGCAAAGCATGGTCAGCGCTTCACACTGGGTAGGATTGACCTTACCCGGCATAATGGAGCTGCCCGGTTCATTTTCAGGAATCGAAATTTCACCAATCCCGCAACGCGGACCGGATGCCAGCCAGCGCACATCGTTGGCGATTTTCATCAGCGATGCCGCCAGCCCTTTTAGCGCGCCGTGGGCGTGAACCAGAGCATCGCAGGTGGCTAGCGCTTCAAATTTATTCGGTGCGGTAACGAACGGCGCATAGGTAATGTCCCGCAATTCATCCGCGACCCGACGGGCATATTCCGGATGTGTGTTCAGTCCGGTCCCTACCGCGGTTCCCCCCAGCGCCAGTTCCGCCACGTGGGGTAAGCTGTTTTCAATGTGTCTGAGGTTATGTTCAAGCATTGCCACCCAGCCGGAAATCTCCTGGCCGAGCGTAAGCGGGGTTGCATCTTGCAGATGTGTACGACCAATTTTGACGATATCCGCGAAAGCGTGTGATTTATCACTGAGCGTTTTGGTTAACACATTTAACTGCGGGATCAGTGAGTTACGCAGTGCCAGCAGCGCGGCAACGTGCATTGCGGTCGGGAACACATCATTCGAGCTTTGGCTTTTATTAACATCATCGTTGGGGTGAACTTTCCGTTCCATCCCCCGCACGCCGCCCAGCAACTCGCTGGCCCGGTTTGCCAGCACCTCGTTCATGTTCATATTGCTTTGCGTACCTGACCCGGTTTGCCAGATGGCCAGCGGAAACTCATCGCGGTGTTTATCCGCCAACACCTCATCTGCGGCCTGCATAATAGCCCTGGCTTTATCCTCCGCCAGCAGCCCGAGATCCTGGTTAACCTTTGCTGCGGCGCGTTTCGTCAGCGCCAGCGCATGGATCAGCGAGACCGGCATTTTCTCCGTAGAGATACGAAAATGCTCCAGCGAACGTTGGGTTTGCGCGCCCCAAAGCTTATCGGCTGGAACATCAATCGCCCCCATTGAATCATTCTCGCGGCGTACCGTTACCATTACCTGCTCCTTACATTAACAATTGATTAGGTTATGTTTCGACATTGCCCATTTGCATTGGTCTTATGAGTATTAACGAGGATTAATCTGTCGTTTGGTGGTTCGTGCGGTAAAAAAAACCGCCCCGAAGGGCGGCTGACGTTACTTAACGCAGCGTGCGCACTGCGACGTCTGAATCTGCTTGAAGAAATCGTTGCCTTTGTCATCCACCAGGATAAACGCCGGGAAATCTTCCACTTCAATTTTCCAGATGGCTTCCATCCCCAGTTCAGGGTATTCCACACACTCCAGACTCTTGATACTGCCCTGGGCCAGCACCGCTGCCGGGCCGCCGATACTGCCTAAGTAGAAGCCGCCATGCTTATGACAGGCATCGGTCACCTGCTGGCTGCGGTTGCCTTTCGCCAGCATGATCATGCTGCCACCTGCGGACTGAAGCTGGTCAACATACGAATCCATACGCCCTGCCGTGGTTGGTCCAAGCGAACCAGAGGCATAGCCTTCCGGCGTTTTTGCCGGGCCAGCGTAATAGATCGGATGATCTTTAACATACTGCGGCAAACTTTCGCCGTTATCCAGACGTTCTTTCAGTTTCGCATGCGCAATATCACGGCCAACAATGATGGTACCGTTAAGCGACAGACGTGTAGAAACCGGGTACTGCGACAACTGGGCCAGGATCTCTTTCATCGGACGATTGAGGTCAACGCGTACCGCTTCGCCTTCTCCCGCCTGGCGCAACTCTTCTGGTATAAATTTGCCTGGATTATGCTCCAGTTTTTCGATCCAGATACCTTCACGGTTGATCTTAGCTTTGATATTTCGATCGGCTGAGCAAGAAACGCCCATACCAACCGGACACGACGCACCGTGACGCGGCAGGCGGATCACGCGGATATCATGAGCGAAATACTTCCCGCCGAACTGCGCGCCCAGCCCCAAATTCTGTGCCTCAATCAGCAGCTCTTTTTCCAGCTCTACATCGTGGAATGCCTGACCATGTTCGTTACCTTCGGTCGGCAGCTCATCGTAATATTTAGCCGACGCCAGTTTCACCGTTTTCAGCGTGGCTTCCGCTGACGTTCCACCGATAACAAACGCAATGTGATACGGCGGACAGGCCGCTGTTCCCAGCGTTCGCATTTTCTCAACCAGGTAATTTTTTAATTTGCCCGGCGTGAGCAGCGCTTTGGTCTCCTGGTACAGATAGGTTTTGTTCGCCGAACCACCGCCTTTGGCAATACACAGGAATTTGTATTCATCGCCATCGACGGTATACAAATCTATCTGTGCCGGCAGGTTGGTACCGGTGTTCACCTCTTTATACATATCCAGCGCGGCGTTTTGTGAATAGCGCAGGTTGTCTTCGATGTAGGTGTTATACACACCGCGCGCCAGCGCAGCTTCATCCCCGCCGCCGGTCCAGACGCGCTGACCTTTTTTACCCACGATAATCGCGGTGCCGGTGTCCTGACAGGTCGGCAAAATACCTTTTGCCGCAATATCAGAATTCCGCAGGAATTGCAGGGCCACATATTTGTCGTTTTCGCTGGCCTCCGGGTCACGCAGAATGTCGGCCACCTGCTGCTGATGCGCTGGACGCAGCATAAACGATGCATCATGGAAGGCCTGACGAGCCAGCAGCGTTAAGGCTTGCGGCGCGACTTTAACGATCTCCTGCCCTTCAAATTCGGCAACGGAGACATGGTCGCTGGTCAGCAGATAGTATTCGGTATCATCCTTTTTGAGGGGGAAAGGATGCTGATAATGAAAGGGTTTGTTTGACATTGTGCTCTCACTTACTGCTCGGTCTGGTTATTCTCTGGGCAGATGTTCCATTGCCCTGCTTCCCTGCCGCAGGTCGGGTTGTAGAAGGAAAGGCTTTCTGCAACCGGAATTACTCAGGGTATTAAAAGCGAGTCACCATATCCTACACAATTTTTTAACAAAAACTGAGACAAGTACGACTTTTTACATGTGCAGGTTACTTCGCTCAGGGTTTCTTGGTTTAATAGCCGTAGAAAATTCCACATTGAAACAGGGCTTGAGAATGCAAAAACTCATCAACTCAGTGCAGAACTACGCCTGGGGAAGTAAAACTGCGTTAACGGAACTTTATGGGATTGCCAACCCCACTCAGCAACCGATGGCTGAGCTGTGGATGGGCGCGCATCCGAAAAGCAGTTCGCAGGTTCTGAACGCTGACGGCCAGACGGTCGCTCTGCGTGATGTCATCGAACACGATAAATCCGCACTGTTAGGCGATGCTGTTGCGAAACGCTTTGGTGAACTGCCTTTCCTGTTTAAAGTGCTGTGCGCCGCGCAACCTCTTTCGATTCAGGTTCATCCTAACAAGCACAACTCTGAAATCGGATTTGCCAAAGAAAACGCGGCGGGGATCCCGATGGATGCCGCCGAGCGCAATTACAAAGATCCTAACCACAAACCGGAACTGGTTTTTGCTTTGACACCGTTCCTGGCGATGAACGCATTCCGCGAGTTCTCTGACATTGTCGCATTGTTACAACCGGTGTCCGCCGCGCATCCGGCTATTGCGCATTTCCTGCAGGAACCGAGTGCGGAACGTCTGAGCTATCTTTTCGCCAGCTTGCTGAATATGCAGGATGAGGAGAAATCCCATGCGCTGGCGATCCTGAAATCGGCGCTGAACAGCCAGCAGGGTGAACCGTGGCAAACCATTCGCCTGATCGCCGATTTCTATCCGAATGACAGCGGGCTCTTCTCCCCGCTGCTGCTCAATGTGGTGAAGCTCAATCCTGGCGAAGCGATGTTCTTATTTGCCGAAACCCCACACGCCTACCTGCAAGGTGTGGCGCTGGAGGTAATGGCTAACTCGGACAACGTGCTGCGCGCCGGACTGACGCCAAAATACATTGATATCCCGGAGCTGGTCGCCAACGTTAAGTTTGTCGCCAAGCCAGCCAATCAACTGCTGACCACGCCAGTTAAGACTGACAGCGAACTGGACTTCCCCATTCCGGTCGACGATTTCGCGTTCTCCTTACATGAACTGACCGCCAATGGCGCAGATATCAGCCAGCAAAGTGCGGCCATTTTGTTCTGCATCGAAGGTGAAGCTGTGCTGAGCAAGGGCGAGCAGCGTCTGGTGCTGCAGCCGGGTGAGTCGGCCTTTATTAGCGCGAATGAATCGCCGGTAAACGTCAGCGGCACGGGCCGTTTAGCTCGGGTTTATAACAAGCTGTAGCAAGATACTGATATTTTTAACAACTCTTGCTAAGCTGTAGTGAGTTAAAGACATGTCACTCCTCCAGGCGTCTTCAAACGCCTGGTTTTATTTTATGGATATCAAAATGAAAAAATCGCTGGTAGCTGCGGGTGTGGTGGTTGCACTGGGTATCGTCTGGACGGGCGGCGCCTGGTACACAGGAAAGAAACTCGAAACGCATCTCGCCGAGATGGTGACGCAGGCAAACGATCAGTTAAAACGCTACTCCCCAGAGGCGGGCATTGAACTGAGTTATCAAAACTACCAGCGCGGCGTGTTCAATAGCCAACTGCAGTTGGTGGTGAAACCTGTCGCCGGTCAGGCAGATTCCTGGCTGAAACCGGGACAAAGCATCGTCCTGAATGAAACCGTGGATCACGGCCCTTTCCCGCTGGCTCAGCTGAAATCACTGAATCTTGTTCCGGCAATGGCCTCCGTGAAAACGACGCTGGTCAATAACGACGTGACGAAACCGCTGTTTGATATTGCCAAAGGTGAGACGCCATTCATCATTAATTCCCGTATTGGCTACAGTGGGGATACCCGTTCCGATCTCTCCCTCAAACCGCTGAACTACGAGAAAGGCGACGAAAAAGTGGCCTTTAGTGGCGGGGAGTTCCAGTTTACGGCAGATAAGGATGGTAATGCGGTGTCGCTGACTGGCGAGGCGCAAAGTGGCCTGGTCAATGCCGTCAATGAGTATGATCAGAAAGTACAAGTTACTTTCAATAACCTGAAAACTGAAGGTTCCAGCAGTATCGCAAGCTTTGGTGAGCGCATCGGCGATCAGAAATTGTCCCTCGAAAAACTGTCGATTTCAGTCGAGGGCAAAGAGCTGGCGGTGCTGGAAGGCATGGGTATCGATGGCAAATCCGATCTGATTAACGATGGCAAAACCGTCAACAGCCAGTTGGATTACACCCTGAACAGCCTTAAATTGCAGGGCCAGGATATGGGGAGCGGTAAGCTGACGTTGAAAGTTGGTCAGATTGACGGTGAAGCGCTGCACCAGTTCAGCCAGCAGTACAGCGCCCAAACCAAAGCGCTGATGGCGCAGATTGATGTGGTCCAAAATCCTGAGCTTTATCAGCAGAAAGTCACCGAAGCCTTCTTTAATGCGCTACCGATTCTGATGAAAGGCGAACCGGTTGTCACCATTGCTCCACTGAGCTGGAAGAATGCAAAAGGTGAAACCACATTTAATCTGTCACTGCTGCTAAAAGATCCGACAGCAAACACGGTGGAGCCGCAAACGCTGGCCCAGGAAGTGGATCGTTCCGTCAAATCGCTGGATGCGAAACTGACCATCCCTGTCGATATGGCGACTGAGTTCATGACGCAAATTGCCAAACTGGAAGGATATCAGCAGGAAGAAGCGGCTGGTCTGGCGAAGCAACAGGTTAATGGCCTGGCGGCGATGGGGCAGATGTTCCGCATTACGACTTTGCAGGACAACGTTATCGGCACCAGCCTGCAATACGCAAACGGCCAGGTGACGCTGAACGGACAAAAAATGCCGCTGGATGAGTTTGTTGGTATGTTCGGTATGCCTTCTCTTACACAGCCGGATGCCCCTGCCATCCCGCAACAATAATCACTCGTCAGTGACAGGCCCGATAACAGTGTTTATCGGGCTTTTTTATTTCGCCGCCACCAGACGAGCGGAAAGCGTCAGATTGCGTGAATGACCTTCATCGTGGGCAATGCGTTGTAGCATACGTTCAGCAAGGGTGTATCCCATTTCACGCGCGGGCGAACAGGCCCAGGTAATCGGGATATCGTCCAACGCGTTTTCCGCCACATCAGCGAATCCGGCCAACGATATTTGCTGTTCGAAATAGCGATCGACACCAATTTCACCACTCTGACGTCCTGCTCTCATCAGGCCAAACCAGGCGCCTATGGCGATTATTTCGTTGTAGCACACCACCGCGCTGATCGTGGGATTGCGGCGTAACAGCGCCGTTACCTCTTCTGCGGCCTGCTTCTGGCTGGATGAGCACTCCAACACCCAGTCGCTATGAAACGGTAAACCATATTTTAGTAACGTTGCACAATAACCGCCGACGCGCTCTGCGCGAGTCAATGAAGAACTCTGCCCGCCCAGCCAGGCAATACGCTGGTGTCCGTGGCGGATAAGATGTTCAACCAGTAACTGTGCAGCCTGCATGTTATCGGGCCTGACGGTGTCTGCGTCATCCATGTAGCTGGCGCGTGATGCAAATACCACCGGGATCCCTTTATCAGCGGCCAACTGTTGCAGCGCATCACTGCTGCCAGCGGCCCCGGCAATGACCACGCCATCTACCCCTTGGTTGAGTAACATCGCGAAACGCTGCGCCAGCTGCTCCCCATCTTTACCGCCGTGCAGTAAGAAGACCATGCGCCCCTGCGCTTCTAACGCTTCCGTCAGACCCGCCGTCAGCTCGGCGTAAAACGGCGTTGAAAGATCGCGTACAATCAAACCAACTACTCCGCTCTGCCCGCCGCGCAGCGCTGATGCCTGGCGGTTACGCACAAACCCCAGTTGCTCAATAGCAGCATTCACCCGCTCCCCAGTCGCTGATGAAATTCGCCCTTTTCCACTGAGCACCAATGAGACGGTGCTGACCGAAACCCCCGCAGCCAGCGCAACATCATGGATGGTTATTTTTTTGGCTATAGCCATAAAAACAGAAAACTCCCTGATAACGTGACAGATAAAACGTTTTATCAATCACTTATATTTATACCCCCTATTATCGTTCGATAATGTGATTTATACCGCACTAAAATTAGGTAAAACGTTTTATCTTCTCGCCATCATTAGTCAGCTAGCCTTTACAAGGAGTCGTTTGATGACGGCGAGAACCACACCAAAAATAACGTTATGGGAATTTTTCCAGCAGTTGGGCAAAACCTTTATGCTGCCTGTAGCGCTGCTCTCATTTTGCGGGATCATGTTGGGGATCGGCAGCTCGTTGAGCAGCCATGATGTCTTAACGCTGATCCCGGCGTTGGGGAATCCGCTGCTGCAGGCCATCTTTACCTGGATGAGTAAAGTTGGATCATTTGCGTTTAGCTTCCTGCCAGTCATGTTCTGTATTGCCATTCCTCTGGGCCTGGCGCGCGAGAACAAAGGCGTTGCGGCGTTCGCCGGTTTTGTCGGTTATGCGGTCATGAACCTCGCCGTCAATTTCTGGTTAACCGCCAAAGGTATCTTACCCACCACAGATGCGGCGATCCTGAAAGCCAACAACGTGCAAAACATTCTGGGGATCCAGTCGATCGACACCGGGATCCTCGGTGCCGTTATTGCCGGGATCATTGTCTGGATGCTGCATGAACGCTTCCACAACATTCGTCTGCCGGATGCGCTGGCGTTTTTCGGTGGTACGCGCTTTGTGCCTATCATCTCCTCGGTGGTGATGGGATTGGTCGGGCTAGTCATTCCCCTGATTTGGCCGGTTTTCGCCATGGGCATTACCGGACTCGGTCACATCATCAATAGCGCGGGGGAATTTGGTCCTATGCTGTTTGGTACCGGTGAGCGTCTGTTGCTGCCTTTTGGCCTGCACCATATTCTGGTGGCACTCATTCGCTTCACCGAAGCTGGCGGCACACAGGAAGTCTGCGGCCATAGCGTGAGCGGCGCACTGACTATTTTCCAGGCTCAACTGAGCTGCCCGACAACGCAAGGTTTCTCTGAAAGCGCAACACGTTTCCTGTCCCAGGGTAAAATGCCGGCGTTCCTCGGCGGTTTACCGGGTGCGGCATTAGCCATGTACCACTGCGCACGCCCTGAAAATCGTCATAAAATTAAAGGGTTATTAATTTCTGGTCTGATTGCCTGTGTCATCGGCGGTACAACTGAACCACTCGAGTTCTTATTCCTGTTCGTCGCTCCGGTTCTGTATGTAATCCACGCCCTGCTAACCGGTCTTGGCTTCACCGTGATGGCAGTGCTTGGCGTCACTATCGGTAACACTGACGGTAACCTGATTGACTTCGTGGTGTTCGGCATCCTGCACGGATTGTCCACCAAGTGGTACCTGGTCCCTGTTGTCGCGGCTATCTGGTTTGCGGTGTACTACGTGATCTTCCGCTTCGCCATCACGCGTTTCAATTTGAAGACGCCGGGCCGTGAAGTCGAAATTGCCAGCAATATCGAAAAAGTAATGGCCGGAGCGCCTGGTAAATCAGGTTATAACGTCCCTGCTATTCTGGCGGCGCTGGGCGGCGCAGAAAACATTGTCAGCCTGGATAATTGCATCACCCGTCTGCGCTTGTCAGTGAAAGATATGTCGCTTGTTAACGTACAGGCTCTGAAGGACAATCGTGCCATTGGCGTAGTACAACTCAATCAGCATAACCTTCAGGTCGTTATCGGTCCGCAGGTCCAGTCAGTGAAAGACGAGATCGCGGTTCTGATGAACACCGTACAGGCTTAAGGATAACAATATGTTTGATTTTTCAAAGGTTGTGGACAGGCACGGTACCTGGTGTACTCAGTGGGATTACGTTGCCGACCGTTTTGGTTCAGCCGACCTGCTGCCATTCACCATCTCCGATATGGATTTTGCCACCGCACCTTGCATTCTGGAGGCGCTGACTCAGCGCCTGTCACATGGCGTGTTGGGTTACAGCCGCTGGAAAAACGATGAGTTTCTGGCGGCGATAAGCCACTGGTTTCTTTCGCGGCATAACACTCAAATAGATCCTCAGTCGCTGGTATATGGCCCCTCGGTCATCTATATGGTGTCGGAGTTGATCCGCCAGTGGTCATCCGTGGGCGATGCGGTGGTTATCCATACTCCGGCGTACGATGCGTTTTACAAAGCGATTGAAGGTAATCAGCGCCAGGTGTGCGCAGTCGGACTAGAAAAACGCGCCGACGGCTGGTTTTGTGACATGGTTGCGCTGGAGAAAGCCCTGTCTCGACCTGAAAGCAAAATTCTTCTGCTTTGCAGCCCACAAAACCCAACGGGCAAAGTGTGGACGCGCGACGAGCTGGAAACCATGGCGGAACTGTGTCAGCGCCATGGTGTAAAAGTTATCTCCGATGAGATTCATATGGATATGGTATGGTCAGACCGGCCGCACATCCCGTGGAGTAACGTCGCGCGTGGCAGTTGGGCACTGCTCACTTCCGGCTCAAAGAGTTTTAATATTCCGGCATTAACCGGGGCTTACGGACTCATTGAAGATGCTCAAAGCCGCAACGATTACCTCAGCGCGTTAAAAGGCCGCGATGGTCTTTCCTCGCCTGCGGTGCTGGCGCTTAGCGCACATATTGCCGCTTATCAACAGGGTGCAAGCTGGCTTGATGCGCTGCGCGATTATCTTGCCAGCAATCTGCATTACGTTGCGCGTGAGCTTAATGCCGCATTCCCCGAACTCAACTGGCAGATTCCGCAATCCACCTATCTGGCATGGATTGACCTGCGTCCGCTCAATATTGATGACCATGCCTTGCAGGATGTTCTCATCCACCAGCAGAAAGTCGCTATCATGCCGGGATACACCTACGGAGAAGAAGGTCGCGGTTTTGTACGCCTCAATGCCGGATGCCCAAGATCCAAGCTTGAAAAAGGCGTTCAGGGGCTGATTAACGCCATCCGTTCTGTACGCTAATTAATTTTGCGCAATGAAATTATTCATTGCGCAACATAGCTTTTTATCCCGATTTTTTCATATAATACGACGCACTTTACCTAAATACACGAGTGCGACCATGATTGATACTTCCCTCCCCCTGACCGACGTCCATCGCCACCTTGATGGTAACATCCGTGCCCAAACGATCCTGGAACTGGGTCGTCAGTTCAATTTAACGCTTCCGGCACAAACGCTGGAAACGCTGATCCCTCATGTGCAAGTCACATCAACTGAGCCGGATTTAGTGAGCTTTTTATCCAAGCTCGACTGGGGCGTGAAGGTACTGGCCTCGCTGGATGCGTGTCGCCGCGTGGCATTTGAGAATATTGAGGATGCAGCACGTAACGGCCTGCACTATGTAGAATTACGTTTTTCACCCGGCTATATGGCGATGGCGCATCAACTCCCCGTTGCGGGCGTGGTTGAAGCCGTCATTGCCGGCGTTCGCGAGGGCTGCAAGACCTTTGGCGTCGAAGCTCGCTTAATTGGCATTATGAGCCGTACCTTTGGCGAAGCCGCCTGCCTGCAGGAACTGGATGCGCTGTTAGCCCACCGTGACCATATTACGGCACTGGATCTGGCTGGTGACGAACTCGGTTTCCCGGGCAGTCTGTTCCTGTCGCATTTCAATCAGGCGCGCGACGCCGGCTGGCGTATTACCGTACATGCGGGCGAAGCCGCGGGACCAGAAAGTATCTGGCAGGCCATTAAAGAGCTTGGCGCAGAACGTATTGGTCACGGCGTTAAAGCCGTTGAAGATCGTGCGTTGATGGATTACCTCGCCGAACACCGTATCGGCATCGAATCCTGCCTGACATCGAACATTCAGACCAGCACAGTCGCCTCTCTGGCAACCCACCCGCTGAAAACATTCCTTGAGCATGGCGTTTTAGCCAGCTTGAATACGGACGATCCGGCGGTACAGGGTATGGATATTATTCACGAGTACACCATTGCCGCGCCAGCAGCAGGACTCACGCGCGAACAGATCCGTCAGGCGCAAATCAACGGCCTGGAAATGGCATTTCTGAGTAACGAAGAAAAACGCGCCCTGCGCGAGAAAGTCGCCGCAGCGTAACAGTGAAAGTGCCGGATGAGATGCTGAGCATCGCCATCCGGCATTTGCCTAATCAGGCAAGGCACAGCGTCGAGCGATGTTTTGCCGATTCAAGACCCAGCTCAATCAGCTCCATGATTTGAATAGCTTGTCTCGCCGGTACCGGGTTTTCACCGTGACCATTTAGCGCATCACGAATGCCAGCATAGTACGCCGGGTAATTACCCGGTACAGTCAGCCAGGTCTCTTCAACCTGCTCTTCACCTTCTATTCGCGTCAACACGCCATCGCGCATGTCGTAACCCCAGTCTTCCTGAGGCAGTCGCTCGCCATTTTTCAGACGCTCTTCCTGCGGGTCAAGACCATACTTCACATAGCTGCCACGCGATCCGTGCACGATATAACGGGCCGACTCAGCGGCAGCGAGCATGGTGCCGTGCAGAATCACACGACGCTGCGGGTAAGTCAGGATGGCATGGAAGTAATCCGTCGCTTGCGCACCTGGGCGAAGCTGAGCCAGGTCTACCGTCATGCTGACGGGCAAACCAAACAGGTTAATCGCCTGATCCAGAAGATGCGGTGCTAAATCATACCAGATGCCGCTTCCCGGCCCCCCCTGTTCACGCCAGCGGTCACGAACCTGCGGGCGGAATCGATCGAAATGGGATTCGAAATACGCCACCTCCCCCAAAACGCCATCCGCCAGCAGGGCTTTCAACGTCAGAAAATCACTGTCCCAGCGGCGGTTATGGAAAACGGACAGCACGCGGCCAAGGCTACGCGCCAACGCATCCAGTTCGCGTGCTTGTGACAGTGTCACGGTGAAAGGCTTATCAACAACCACATGTTTGCCCGCTTCCAGCGCAGCCTTCGCTAACGGGAAGTGAGTGTCATTAGGCGTGGGGATCACAATCAGGTCGATATTCGGATCGTTAAAAAGGTGTTTAGGCTCAGCAACAACCGCCACCGTTGGCCAGTCTGCCTTCACTTTTGCTTCATCACTACTGGAAACCGCAGCCAGTTCGAGGCCCGGTGTGCCCACAATCAGGGGGGCATGGAAGGTTTTACTGGCGTAACCATAGCCAATTAGCCCAACGCGGATGTTGTCACTCATGTTATAGCCTCTCAATTCAGGACTGACCTATTTCACACCATACCCTGCAACGTCTCAATAGTTTAATAACCATTGCGCTACAAAGGTTGTTTATTAACTTAAGTCAAACATATGCCACTTATGCTTAACTTGCAGCGAAAAAGAGGGAGAAATCGTTCCCAATTATCTTGCTGTATTATTGAGAGATTAGTAACATTTGCAGCCTGTGTTTATGGATAAATCAAAGCAAATGTCATCAGTAATGAATCGTCTTATTGAATTAGCAGGTTGGATTGTTCTCACCGTCTCCGTGATCCTGCTGGGTGTTGCCAATCATATTGACAATTACCAGCCACCGGAGCCCGTTGCTGCTGTGCAGAAGAAATAAGCATCTGCAGTCCCTTATAACCCGGCAATTAACATCGAGTAACGGCAGGGTTTGGCTGCAAAAGATCGAATTTTGTCAAAAAAAGAGAATAATGCCGCATCCCACTCCGGTGCATATTGCCTGCTGTAGCGAAGCGCGTTACCCTTACCGCAGGTGCGCATAGCGCCTGCTTTTCCACAGGTATGAACACTCTTCTCACATTTGCGCGTCAATCCGCTTTTACCTGTGCATGTTGTTTATTATTTATATTTACTACTCCGTTGGTATTATTTTATTAATATGGATTTCCATTTATGACTGTTCAGGATTACTTATTAAAATTCCGCAAAATCAGTTCACTCGAAAGTCTGGAAAAACTGTTCGACCATCTTAACTACACGCTCACCGACGATAGCGACATTATCAATATGTATCGCGCTGCAGACCATCGCCGTGCCGAGCTTATCTCAGGAGGTCGTCTGTTTGATGTTGGTCAGGTACCCAAATCAGTCTGGCATTACGTGCAATAAAGAAGAAAGTAGCGCTCAACGTTAAAAGCTTTATAATAATTGCCCCAAAATGAATGGCATGTTTGATTGCGCGCGTAAACCTGGAGAAAAGATGACTACCACACCGGCACAACGTATCGGGGGCTGGCTACTTGGGCCACTGGCCTGGCTGTTAGTCGCATTGTTGAGCGCTTCGCTGGCGTTATTACTTTATGTCACTGCGCTGGCTACACCGCAAACCTTCCAAACGCTGGGTGCGCAAAGTACGGCAAATTTGCTGTTATGGGGCGTCTCTTTTATTACCGCGATTGCCATGTGGTATTACACGCTGTGGCTGACGATTGCGTTTTTCAAACGCAGAGCCTGTGTGCCTAAGCATTATATTCTATGGCTGCTGATCTCCGTGTTACTGGCGATTAAAGCGTTTGCGTTTTCACCGGTTCCGGACGCCTTTGCCGTGCGCCAACTGCTGTTCCCATTGCTGGCTGCAGCACTGCTGGTGCCCTATTTCAAACGCTCGCAACGCGTTAAATCGACGTTTGTGAATCCGTAATAACCCTACAGTTAACCTGTTGTCGCCTGTTGTAGATTGTCAGATAATAGGCGGCTTTTTTATTTCAGGCCGAAAAATGACTGATTACCTGCTGCTGTTTGTCGGAACTGTACTGGTCAATAACTTTGTACTGGTCAAGTTTCTGGGGCTCTGCCCGTTTATGGGCGTTTCCAAAAAACTGGAAACCGCAATGGGTATGGGCCTTGCCACGACGTTTGTCATGACACTGGCATCCATCTGCGCATGGCTGATTGACACCTGGATCCTTATTCCACTCAATCTCATCTATCTGCGTACGCTGGCTTTTATTCTGGTCATCGCCGTCGTCGTGCAATTTACCGAGATGGTTGTACGCAAAACCAGCCCTGCACTTTACCGCCTGCTGGGGATCTTCCTACCGCTGATCACCACTAACTGCGCGGTATTAGGCGTGGCGTTACTGAACATCAACCTCGGTCATAACTTTTTACAGTCGGCGCTATACGGTTTTTCCGCCGCCGTCGGCTTCTCACTGGTGATGGTACTGTTCGCCGCCATCCGCGAACGCCTCGCCGTGGCGGACGTGCCTGCTCCGTTTCGCGGTAATGCGATTGCGCTGATTACCGCTGGTTTAATGTCATTGGCCTTTATGGGCTTTAGTGGTTTGGTGAAGTTGTAATGAATGCTATCTGGATTGCCGTTGCCGCAGTGAGTCTACTGGGTCTGGCGTTCGGCGCTATTTTGGGTTATGCCTCACGACGTTTTGCCGTGGAAGATGATCCTGTCGTGGAGAAAATTGATGAAATTCTCCCGCAAAGCCAGTGTGGACAATGCGGCTATCCGGGCTGTCATCCTTACGCTGAAGCGATCGGCTCCCAGGGCGAAAAAATCAACCGTTGCGCACCCGGTGGCGAAGCGGTGATGTTAAAAATTGCCGCCCTGCTGAACGTCGACCCGCAGCCGATTGATGGTGATGAACACGATGTTACCCCCGTGCGTATGCTGGCGGTCATTGATGAAAATAACTGTATCGGTTGTACAAAGTGCATTCAGGCCTGCCCGGTTGATGCGATCGTGGGCGCGACCCGCGCCATGCACACGGTGATGAGCGATCTCTGCACCGGGTGCAACCTGTGCGTTGACCCGTGCCCGACGCAATGTATCGAATTACGCCCGGTGGCCGAGACACCTGATAGCTGGAAATGGGATTTAAACACCATCCCTGTGCGCATCATTCCCGTGGAACAACATGTTTAAGTTATTCTCTGCATTCAGAAAAAACAAAATCTGGGACTTTGATGGCGGCATTCATCCACCAGAAATGAAGACCCAGTCGAACGGTACGCCGCTGCGACAGGTTCCGCTGGCGCCACGCTTTGTTATTCCGCTGAAACAACATATTGGCGCGGAGGGTGAGCTGTGCGTAAACGTAGGCGACACCGTGCTGCGTGGTCAGGCGTTAACCCTTGGGCGTGGTAAAATGCTTCCGGTACATGCGCCAACGTCAGGCACCGTTGTTGCTATTGCGCCGCATTCTACTGCACATCCATCGGCATTAGCTGAGCTGAGCGTTATTATTGACGCCGATGGCGAAGATCGCTGGATTGAGCGAGACGGCTGGGCCGATTACCGTTCCCGCAGCCGGGAAGAGCTGATCGCACGTATTCACCAGTTCGGCGTCGCCGGACTGGGTGGCGCGGGTTTTCCCACCGGCGTTAAGCTGCAGGGCGGCGGAGATAAAATTGAAACGCTGATCATTAACGCTGCTGAATGCGAGCCGTACATTACGGCTGATGACCGCCTGATGCAGGACTGCGCGGCGCAGGTCGTCGAAGGTATCCGCATCCTGGCGCATATTCTTCAGCCACGCGAAATTCTACTGGGCATTGAAGATAACAAGCCACAGGCAATTTCCATGCTGCGCGCGGTGCTGGCTGATTCACACGATATCAGCTTACGCGTGATCCCCACCAAGTACCCGTCAGGCGGGGCCAAGCAGTTAACGCAAATCCTGACCGGCAAGCAGGTTCCCCACGGGGGACGCTCTTCAGATATCGGCGTGCTGATGCAAAACGTTGGAACCGCCTACGCGATTAAACGTGCGGTGATTGACGGAGAACCGATTACCGAGCGTGTCGTGACGCTGACCGGCGAAGCCGTCAGCCGTCCGGGCAACGTCTGGGCGCGTTTAGGCACGCCGGTTCGTCATCTGCTCAACGACGCGGGCTTTTGCCCTTCCGCCGACCAGATGGTGATTATGGGCGGGCCGCTGATGGGCTTTACGCTGCCTTGGCTGGATGTACCGGTGGTGAAGATAACCAACTGTCTTCTGGCGCCCTCTGCCAGTGAAATGGGAGAAACGCCGGAAGAGAAAGGCTGCATTCGCTGTAGCGCATGCGCCGATGCCTGTCCGGCCGATCTCCTGCCGCAACAGCTTTATTGGTTCAGTAAAGGGCAGCAGCACGACAAAGCAACGGCGCACAATATCGCGGACTGCATTGAATGCGGTGCCTGCGCCTGGGTATGCCCAAGCAATATTCCAC
Organism: Citrobacter sp. RHBSTW-00986; assembly: GCF_013783065.1. Lineage (NCBI taxonomy): Bacteria > Pseudomonadati > Pseudomonadota > Gammaproteobacteria > Enterobacterales > Enterobacteriaceae > Citrobacter > Citrobacter sp. RHBSTW-00986. The sequence goes on from NZ_CP056200.1 coordinate 2,596,819, forward strand.
TGGTTCAGTATTTCCGTCAGGAAAAAGCCGAGATTTATGCCATTAGTCAGGAAGAAAAACGTGCCGCTGAAGCGAAAGCGCGATTTGAAGCCCGACAGGCGCGACTCGAACGTGAAAAAGCAGCACGTCTTGAACGTCACAAAAGCGCTGCCGTTCAGCCTGCGGCTAAAGATCATGATGCCATTGCCGCCGCGCTGGCTCGCGTAAAAGAAAAGCAGGCTCAGGCAATGCAGCCGGTAGTCATTCAGGCTGGCGTAAAACCTGACAATAGTGCCGTGATTGCCGCACGCGAGGCGCGTAAGGCGCAAGCTCGCGCAACCCGGATGGAAAACCCTCCCCAAACAGGAGGCAGCAGCACAGAGGTCGATCCGCGTAAAGCTGCAGTGGAAGCTGCAATCGCTCGTGCTAAAGTCCGCAAGCTTGAGCAGCAGACGGTTACGGAAACAGCCGAACCGATGGATCCGCGTAAAGCCGCCGTGGAAGCGGCTATCGCCCGCGCCAAAGCCCGCAAGCTTGAACAGGAAACCGTAACGGAAACAGCAGAACCGGTGGATCCGCGTAAAGCCGCCGTGGAAGCGGCTATCGCCCGCGCCAAAGCTCGCAAGCTCGAGCAGCAGACGGTTACGGAAACAGTCGAACCGGTGGATCCGCGTAAAGCCGCCGTCGCGGCCGCTATTGCACGCGCTCAGGCAAAGAAAGCCGCCCAGCAGCAGGTTGTAAACGAGGAATAAATGGTATTCAGAATAGCAAGCTCCCCTTATACCCATAACCAGCGCCAGACATCGCGTATCATGATGCTGGTATTACTGGCTGCATTGCCGGGGATCGCCGCTCAGCTGTGGTTCTTTGGCTGGGGTACGTTGTTCCAGATAGTTCTGGCCGCCATCAGCGCTATCGCCGCCGAAGCGGGCGTGCTTAAACTGCGCAAACAACCCATTGCCGCGATTTTAAAAGACAACTCCGCGTTGCTCACCGGGTTACTGCTGGCCGTGAGTATTCCCCCGCTCGCCCCCTGGTGGATGGTAGTTTTAGGCACGGTATTCGCCGTTATCATTGCTAAACAGCTGTATGGCGGCCTCGGTCAGAACCCGTTTAACCCCGCCATGATTGGTTACGTGGTGCTGCTTATCTCATTCCCGGTACAGATGACAAGCTGGCTGCCGCCGCATGAAATTGCGGCGACTGTGCCTGGTTTTTTTGACGCCCTGAACGTTATCTTTAGCGGACATACCGCCAGCGGCGGGGATATGAACACGCTGCGTATGGGTATTGATGGTATCAGTCAGGCAACGCCTCTCGATACCTTTAAGACTTCGCTGCATGCAGGACGTACTGTTGAGCAGGTGATGCAATACCCAATCTTCAGCGGGATGCTTGCAGGCGCTGGCTGGCAGTGGGTTAACCTTGCCTGGCTGGCGGGCGGCGTCGTGTTGCTATGGCAGAAAGCGATTCGCTGGCATATCCCGGTTAGCTTCCTGCTGTCGCTCGCCGTTTGTGCCACTTTAGGCTGGATTTTCTCGCCAGATTCGCTGGCCTCGCCTCAGTTGCACCTACTTTCCGGCGCGACCATGCTGGGTGCATTCTTTATTCTTACCGATCCCGTTACAGCATCAACAACCAACCGTGGCCGCCTGATTTTTGGCGCACTTGCGGGCCTGTTAGTGTGGTTGATTCGCAGTTTTGGCGGTTATCCTGATGGCGTGGCTTTTGCCGTATTGCTGGCAAATATCACGGTTCCCCTGATTGATTATTACACCCGCCCTCGCGTGTACGGACATCGCTAAGGACTCCCTATGCTGAAAACGATTCGTAAACACGGTATTACTCTGGCGCTGTTTGCAGCGGGCTCGACGGGGTTAACCGCGGCAATCAATCAATTAACCAAGTCCACCATTGATGAACAGGCCGCGCTGCAGCAAAAAACGCTGTTCGATCAGGTTCTGCCTGGCGATCGCTACAATAATAATTTGTCCGAAAGTTGTTATCTGGTCGATACGCAGGCGTTGGGCAAAGGCACTCACCGAGTGTATATTGCCCGCCAGGACGATCGTCCCGTTGCAGCAATTCTTGAAGCTACGGCGCCAGATGGTTATTCCGGGGCTATTCAACTGCTGGTTGGTGTCGATTTTTCGGGTACCGTGTTGGGTACGCGGGTGACCGAACATCATGAAACGCCAGGGCTGGGCGATAAAATCGAACTGCGACTGTCCGACTGGATCACCCACTTTAGCGGCAAAACGATCGCTGCGGGTAACGACGCTCACTGGGCGGTGAAAAAAGACGGCGGCGACTTTGACCAGTTTACTGGCGCAACCATTACGCCACGTGCGGTAGTTAATGCAGTAAAACGCGCCGGTTTGTATGCGCAGACGCTGCCCGCGCAACTTCCTCAACTTAGCGCCTGTGGAGAATAAACCATGAGCGAAATTAAAGACGTTATTGTCCAAGGGTTATGGAAAAATAACTCCGCGCTTGTGCAGTTACTCGGGATGTGTCCGCTGTTGGCCGTCACCTCGACCGCCACTAACGCGCTGGGCCTGGGACTCGCGACTACGCTCGTCCTGACGCTGACGAACCTGACGATTTCTGCCCTTCGTCGCTGGACACCGCCTGAAATACGTATTCCGATTTATGTCATGATCATCGCCTCCGTGGTGAGCGCGGTGCAAATGTTGATCAATGCCTACGCTTTTGGCCTGTATCAGTCTCTGGGCATTTTTATCCCGCTGATTGTGACCAACTGTATTGTTGTTGGCCGCGCTGAAGCCTTCGCAGCCAAAAAAGGCCCTGCGCTATCCGCACTCGATGGTTTTTCCATCGGCATGGGCGCAACTGGCGCCATGTTTGTTCTGGGCTCGCTACGTGAAATAATTGGTAACGGTACACTCTTTGATGGCGCAGACGGTTTGTTGGGTAGCTGGGCCAAAGTATTGCGCGTTGAGATCTTTCATACCGATACGCCGTTTCTGCTGGCCATGCTGCCACCAGGCGCGTTTATTGGCCTGGGTCTGATGCTGGCTGTTAAGTATCTGATTGATGAGAAAATGAAGAAACGTCGTGCCGAGGCGTCTGTCACGGACAGTCCGGCCGGTGAAACAGGGAATGTGTAATGAACAAAGCAAAACGGCTGGAAATACTGACGCGCCTGCGTGAGAACAATCCGCATCCGACAACCGAGCTAAATTTTACATCGCCGTTCGAACTGCTGATTTCAGTCTTGCTCTCCGCGCAGGCCACCGATGTCAGCGTCAATAAAGCGACGGCTAAGCTCTACCCCATCGCCAATACGCCAGCCGCGATGCTGGAGCTTGGCGTTGAAGGGGTTAAGTCCTACATCAAGACAATCGGTTTGTTTAACAGCAAAGCGGAGAACGTGATTAAAACCTGCCGCATTCTGCTGGAGCAGCATAATGGTGAAGTGCCTGAAGACCGGGCCGCATTAGAAGCCCTGCCCGGGGTTGGGCGAAAGACGGCTAATGTGGTGTTAAATACCGCCTTTGGCTGGCCCACTATTGCCGTAGACACCCATATTTTTCGCGTTTGTAATCGTACCCAGTTCGCCCCAGGTAAGAACGTTGAGCAGGTTGAAGAGAAGCTGCTGAAAGTCGTACCCAGTGAATTTAAAGTCGATTGCCATCACTGGTTAATTCTTCATGGCCGCTACACCTGTATAGCCAGAAAGCCGCGCTGCGGTTCCTGCATTATCGAAGATCTTTGCGAATTCAAAGAGAAAGTCGTTATCTGATGCTGCCGGGGCATACTGCTTGCCCCTCGCTAACATAACGATTAGTTATGCACTCCCCTGAGTTTATTTTCCCGACAATGATGCCGTTCAACCGCGCATATCTAATGCAATATTCTTGTTAATTAACACCTGAGCAGGTTAATCGTTTTTTTAGTAAAAGAAATTTCTATCTATACGTGATCCAGATCATCCAGATAACACAATGTTAAAAAATATTTATTTTTTAGTTAAAGTGACAATCAGATGACCTAACTGAACAGTTTCTAAACAAAACATTACACTGGCTATTTTTCAGATAATGGCCTATATCACTGGATTCAAGCGCAAATAGCAGAACATATCGCCACATTGCGGTTTTTACCCTGATTAAACAGTGTAAAAATCTGCCATTTTTCAAATGAAGAAATTTAACGCTAGATAACATTTCACAGTCCCGACGATTTCACCAGTCATGATATATGTAACAGATTATTACAAACCACTTGTCTGAATGGTCAAGATAGTGAACATTACTTGCCGTTTCCCCTCCCACTATAACAATCGGACGGATGAACTTGACTCATCACGTGCCTGAACACCCCCGTTGATATGGGATGTAAAAAAAGAGGTAAAAGTGTCTACTGCAAACAATAAACCAACAGAAAGCGTAAGTTTAAACGCCTTCAAACAACCAAAAGCGTTCTATCTCATTTTCTCTATTGAGCTGTGGGAGCGTTTTGGTTATTACGGCCTGCAAGGAATTATGGCCGTCTACCTGGTTAAACAACTGGGTATGTCAGAAGCGGATTCCATCACCCTTTTCTCGTCCTTTAGCGCCCTGGTGTACGGTCTGGTTGCCATTGGCGGCTGGTTAGGTGATAAAGTTCTGGGTACAAAACGTGTCATTATGCTGGGTGCCGTTGTCCTGGCCATCGGTTATGCGTTGGTAGCATGGTCTGGTCACGATGCGGGTATCGTTTATATGGGCATGGCGGCCATCGCGGTCGGTAACGGCCTGTTTAAAGCAAACCCATCATCCCTGCTCTCTACCTGCTATGCCAAAGATGACCCGCGTCTTGATGGTGCATTTACCATGTACTACATGTCCGTCAACATCGGTTCATTCTTCTCTATGCTGGCAACACCGTGGTTGGCTGCGCATTACGGCTGGAGCACCGCGTTCGCTCTGAGCGTCGTGGGTATGCTGATTACCGTTGTTAACTTCGCATTCTGTCAGCGCTGGGTTAAACAGTACGGTTCTAAACCTGACTTTGAGCCGATCAACTTCCGTAACCTGTTGCTGACTATTGTTGGCGTCGTGGTGCTGATCGCGATTGCAACCTGGTTGTTGCACAACCAGCAGATCGCTCGTATGGTTCTGGGCGTCATTGCTCTGGGTATCGTGTTTATCTTCGGTAAAGAAGCATTCACCATGCACGGTGCTGCGCGTCGTAAAATGATCGTCGCCTTCATTCTGATGCTGGAAGCGATTATCTTCTTCGTGCTGTACAGCCAGATGCCGACCTCACTGAACTTCTTCGCGATTCGTAACGTTGAGCACTCTATTCTTGGCATTGCTTTCGAACCTGAGCAGTACCAGGCACTGAACCCGTTCTGGATCATCATTGGTAGCCCAATCCTCGCCGCTATCTATAACAAGATGGGCGATACCCTGCCGATGCCAACCAAGTTTGCGATTGGTATGGTGCTGTGTTCCGGTGCGTTCCTGATCCTGCCGCTGGGTGCTAAATTCGCTACTGATGCGGGCATCGTTTCCGTTAACTGGCTGATCATCTGCTACGGTCTGCAAAGTATCGGTGAACTGATGATCTCCGGTCTGGGTCTGGCAATGGTGGCTCAGTTGGTTCCGCAACGCCTGATGGGCTTCATCATGGGTAGCTGGTTCCTGACTACTGCCGGTGCAAACATCATCGGTGGTTACGTAGCCAACATGATGGCTGTACCAGAGAACGTCACTGACCCGCTGATGTCCCTTGAAGTCTACGGTCGTGTGTTCCTGCAGATTGGTGTTGCTACGGCTGTTATCGCTGTTCTGATGCTGCTGACGGCACCGAAGCTGAATCGTATGACTCAGGACGATGACGTCAATGAGAAAGCCTCTAAGGCCGCGACAGCGTAATTCTCAGGGAAACTCTTTTTCAGGCCGCTAACTGGTGTTAGCGGCTTTTTTTTTGCCTGAGCTAGCACTACCATACGATATACCTCAGCCAAAAGGAGTTACCGATGAAACTGTTCTACAAACCGGGCGCTTGTTCTCTTGCTTCCCACATCACACTTCGTGAGAGCGGTAAAGATTTCACGCTGGATGGTGTTGATCTGATGAAGAAGCGTCTGGAAAACGGCGATGATTTTTTCGCGGTAAACCCAAAAGGGCAAGTTCCCGCGCTGCTGCTGGATGACGGTACGCTACTGACCGAAGGCGTCGCCATCATGCAATACCTGGCGGACACCGTTCCAGACCGTCAACTCCTTGCCCCGACCAGCAGCCTCTCCCGTTACAAAACCATTGAATGGCTTAACTACATTGCGACAGAACTGCATAAAGGCTTTACCCCACTGTTCCGTCCCGATACGCCTGAAGACTTCAAGCCAACCGTTCGCGCGCTGCTGGAGAAAAAAATGCAGTATGTGAACGATGCGCTGCAAGATAACCAATGGATCTGCGGTTCGCGCTTCAGCATTGCGGACGCCTATCTGTTCACCGTGCTGCGTTGGGCCTATGCGGTTAAGCTGAATATGGCAGGATTAAGCAATATCGATGCGTATATGGCGCGTATGGCTGAACGTCCGGCGGTTGCCGCGGCGTTGAAAGCAGAAGGGTTAAATTAATTGTTGTTGCCGGGTAGCGCTTGCGCTTACCCGGCCTTCAGCCAAACGCAGGCCCGATAAGCGTGAGCGCCATCGGGCATTGGTTACAGCTGCGTCGCGCTGAAGTAGTGTTCAGGCTTCGCGATACAATCCTGCGCAGCCACGACCTGCAGCTCATACTCGTGCATTTTTTTGGTGGCAATCATCACTTCGTACACCGCCGCCGTCACGTGCTCCAGCGCCTGCTGTAAAGACGCGCCCTGCAGCAGTTTAACCAACAATAAGCCGCTGGTGACATCACCCACGCCAACCGGTTGACGAGCGCCAAAATCGACTAACGGTCGGCTGATATGCCACGCCTGTTCAGCAGTAACTAACAGCATCTCGAAACGATCTGCGCTGATACCCGCGCGAGCCAGATGCTTCACCAGCACAATTTCTGGTCCCTGAGCGATGAGCTCACGCGCTGCCGCCACGGCCTCATTGACATTGTTCACCGCATGCTCGCACAGAATTTCGAGCTCAACCAAATTCGGGGCGATAATATCGCTGGCCGGAAGCGCATGGCGTACATGAAACTCCGCTACGCCCGGCGCGACGATACACCCTTTTTCCGGATGGCCCATCACCGGGTCACAAAAATATTTCGCCTGCGGATTGGCCGCTTTTACTTTGCGTACAATACCCAGAATATGCTCGCCCTGTTCAGCCGAGCCAAGATAGCCGCTCAGTACTGCGTCACAAGTCTGGAGTTTATCGATATCGGCAATGCCCTGGACAATGTCAGTCAGATGACTCGGCGGCATAACGCAACCGGTCCATTTGCCGTACTGTGTGTGGTTAGAAAACTGAACGGTATTCAGCGGCCAGACATTTGCGCCAAGACGACGCATTGGAAATTCTGCTGCACTGTTGCCCGCATGACCAAAAACAACGTGGGACTGGATGGCGAGGATATTCTTCATTTTACTTACCACAACCCTGAAAAAATAAAGGGGCGTAGTTTCCCACGCCCCTGCTAACTAAATCTTACTTCCAGCAAATCAGACAATAGTTCTTCTTGCCACGGCGCAGTAAGGTGTAGCGCCCGAACAGGATATCACTCTCCTGGAAGAAATATTCCGGATCGGATTGCTTCTCACCGTTGATGGTCACCGCATTAGACGCGATAGTCTTACGTGCCTGGCCGCGAGAAGGTTGCAGCTCGGAGTCCACCAGCGCCTGCATCAGATCGGCACCTTTGTCCATCTCGATCATCGGCACGCCATCTTGCGCCAGCTGTTCGAAATCCGCTTCGCTCAAATCGCTCAGATTACCGTTGAACAAGCTTTCGGTAATACGTTTTGCCGCTACCAGACCTTCTTCGCCGTGAACCAGACGCGTTACTTGCTCAGCCAGAACATACTGGGCGCGCGGCGCTTTACCGCTATTTTTATCTTCTTCTTCCAGCGCATTGATCTCTTCAATGTCCATGAAAGTAAAGAATTTCAGGAAGCGATAAACATCCGCATCGGCGGTGTTAATCCAGAACTGGTAGAATTTGTACGGACTGGTTTTCTTCGGATCCAGCCACACAGCGCCGCCTTCCGTCTTACCGAATTTCGTACCGTCAGCTTTAGTGATCAACGGAACGGTCAGACCAAACACCTGGTTCTGGTGCAGGCGACGGGTCAAATCGATACCCGAAGTAATATTGCCCCACTGGTCAGAACCGCCAATCTGCAGCGCAACACCGTGCAGTTTGTTCAGGCAGGCAAAGTCATAACCCTGCAGCAGGTTGTAAGAAAACTCGGTAAAAGAGATCCCCTGATCGTCACGGTTCAGACGCTGCTTCACCGCTTCTTTGTTGATCATCTGGTTAACGGAGAAGTGTTTGCCGATATCACGCAGGAAAGTCAGTACATTCATACTGCCAAACCAGTCATAGTTGTTCGCAGCAATCGCCGAGTTGTCGCCACAGTCGAAATCGAGGAACGGCGCAACCTGTTTGCGGATTTTATCCACCCACTCCTGCACGGTGTCTTCGGTATTCAGTTTACGCTCGGCGGCTTTAAAGCTCGGGTCACCAATCAGACCGGTTGCGCCACCCACCAGTGCGACAGGCTTATGGCCTGCCTGCTGGAAGCGTTTCAGGCATAACAATGGAACCAGATGCCCCAAATGCAAGCTGTCAGCGGTAGGATCGAAGCCGCAATAGAGCGCGATCGGGCCTTGCGCCAGTCGCTCTGCTAACGCTTCCTCGTCCGTCACCTGGGCCACCAGCCCCCGCTCTTGCAATTGTTTAATCAAGTTACTGCTTGCCATCAAAATCTCCATGTATAAAACGACTGCACCTTAGCCGGTACACGACTTTTCGCCTGATGCGAAAGAAACATAGAATAAAGCGCCGGATTGTTCAGCACCAGCGCTTAAAACAAGAATTTTGCATCTTTAGGGGGCCAGGCGATCAATTTTCCACGCGTTATCTTCGCGTTGGTATAAAAAACGATCGTGCAGACGGTTTTCGCCACCCTGCCAGAACTCCATCTGCTCAATACTCACGCGAAAGCCTCCCCAGAAACTGGGCAGTGGAACTTCACCTTGCTGAAACTTCTGCTTCAGTTCGAGAAATTTGCTTTCCAGAATACCGCGCGCGGAGATCCGACTGGATTGCTTAGAGACCCAGGCGCCAATCTGGCTATCACGTGGGCGACTGTGGAAGTATTTCACCACTTCCAGCGTGGACAGGCGCTCAGCCTTGCCGATCACCATCACCTGCCGTTCCAGCGTATGCCAGGGAAACAGGAGGCTGATGCGTGGGTTTTTCTCAATCTGATGTGCCTTACGGCTACCGAGGTTGGTATAGAACACCAGCCCTTTGTCATCATAATGTTTGAGCAACACGATACGCTGATAAGGCTGACCGTTTTCATCGACGGTAGCAACGACCATCGCTGTGGGATCGGCCAGTTTGGCGTCACAGGCTTGCCCCAGCCAGCGCTCGAACAGCGCAAGGGGCTCGGCGGGAAGATCGCGGCGGCGGAGACCGCCTTTCGTGTATTCACGGCGCAAATGCGCGATTTGCTGCAATTCGTCGTTATCAGACATGATGTTGGCTACGGATTGTCAGTGGGTGACGCTATTGTGCGCCGCCCAGGTGAAAATCTCAACGCTTCGGGTTCTGTAACTGACAGTTATTTAGCACAATTCTGTCTCGTTTATAGACCGTTGCCTCGTCGCCTTTAGACCAGAAGACGTAAATACCATCGGTATAGCGAGCACCTGATGCCGACACGCCCTGTTTGAGGTTCAATAGCTGATTATCATAAACAAAACTCGCCATCTGACGGGTATTGTTCAGCTTCACTGTAAGCGGTTTTTCGTCACAGCGGTATTCAAGCGTATCCGTTTGCATACGCTCGACAAATTGGTTGTACACGCTGCACCCGCTAAGCAGTACCGGCAGACACACTAACAACAGTTTTTTCATAGCCATATCCTGAAGACTTTCCTGGTCCTGGAGGGTAATGGCACCCTCCCTAATATCCCTAGTTTATCGACATATGGCGCTGAATAATTTCAGTTAACTCTGAGTTCGTGGGTTAGCGGGATAAATCGCCCCTAAAACGCTCGGTTCTGATGCGCCGGTCACGGAAGGCAGATTTCCCGGTAATCCCGCCAGCGTTCGCCACGCCAGCCAAGCAAAAGCCAGGGCCTCCATATCATCGCCGCTGATCCCAGCCTCATCGGTTGAAGTGACCTCTGTCCCTGGCAATAATGCCGCCAGACGCATCATCAGCAGCGGATTACGGCTGCCGCCGCCGCATACCATAAGCCGTTCACAGCCTCCACTTAGCAAGACCTGCTCGGAAATGGTCACGGCCGTCAGTTCGGCAAGCGTCGCCTGCACATCCCGCGGGCTTATTCCCGGGAACTGCGCCATATGACGTTCAATCCAGCCATAATTGAAATACTCGCGGCCAGTGCTTTTCGGCGCAGGCGCAGAAAAATAAGGATCGTTAAGCATATTTTGCAGTAAAGGCAGGATCACCGTTCCCGACGTGGCCCACTGCGCATCTTTGTCGTAGGGTTGGCCGCATTGCCGCCAGATCCAGGCATCCATCAGCATATTGCCCGGCCCGGTATCGTAACCGCGAACGGGTTGCTGTGGGATAAGCAGAGACAGATTGGCAATTCCGCCGATGTTTAGCACCATCCGCCGCTCCGTTGGATGAGCCAACAGCGCCTGATGAAAAGCGGGAACCAACGGCGCGCCCTGTCCGCCGAGAGCGATATCGCGGCGACGAAAATCGCCGATCACCGTTATCCCGGTACGCGCGACGATTTGATTGTTGTCGCCAATTTGCAGCGTGTGCGGCGCAATTCCCGTCGGTTCATGCCACACGGTTTGCCCATGACAGCCAATCGCAACGATCTCCTGCGGTTTCAATTTTTCCTGTGCCAACAGTGCATTCACCGCCTCGGCAAACAGATAACCGAGCTGTGCGTCGAGTTGGCCAAACTGCGATAGCGTAAGCTGCTGCCCCTGGCAGATATCCAGGATCGCCTGCTTTATATGGAGAGGGATAGGCCAGGTCAGACTCGCCTGTTGCGCAACCATCGTTTCATCTATTGTCGCCAGCACAACATCGACACCATCAAGGCTGGTTCCAGACATTACACCGATAAAACGGCCCGATTTCATATGTCATCCTTTTAAGCAAATTAGCCTTGACACTCAACCATAAAGTGCCGACTAATGCCATGCTTCCTTAATGATTTTTGAGGGCTAATCATTACAATGGACGCTTTATTACATCAATTATATGAATGATTCGTTTATACTCGGTATATCCGATTTCGGTTAAGATTTTCATATTGTTCCAGTAGAACATGTGACCTTAGGCTCACAAGTGCCATATAATTTAGCCATGAAGGGTGCTTTATTAGCGTTTCGTGGTGTTAAAGGAGATTTGTAAATGATTAAACGTGTGCTGATTGTTGCATTAATGGGTGTGTCTTTGGCGGGCTGCGTTAACAATGATAGCCTTTCAGGCGACGTATACACCGCATCCGAAGCGAAACAAGTTCAGAACGTTACCTACGGTACAATTGTTCATGTTCGTCCGGTGCAAATCCAGGGTGGCGATGACGCAAACGTGATTGGCGCCATTGGTGGTGCGGTACTCGGCGGGTTCCTGGGTAACACCGTCGGCGGCGGTACGGGTCGTTCATTAGCCACGGCGGCTGGCGCAGTTGCCGGTGGCGTAGCGGGTCAAGGTGTACAAGGTGCGATGAATAAAACCCAGGGTGTAGAACTGGAAATCCGTAAGGACGACGGTAATACCATCATGGTGGTTCAGAAACAGGGTGCAACCAAGTTCTCAGCTGGCCAGCGCGTTGTTATGGCTAACAACGGCAGCCAGGTTACCGTGTCTCCACGCTAATCGAATTCACGTGTGGTCAGGCTCTGGCCACACGTCATCTTATCGTTTCAGCCCTGTGACTGTAGTTCAATAATATTGTGTTCCAGTCTGGCGACCAGTTTAATCAGCAGATCAATTTCCTCAGCTGAAATCCCTTCCAAAATTTCTCCACGCGTCTTGTTGATAACCGCTTCCATATCTGCAATCAGCGGCTCTGCTTTTTCTGTCAGTTTAATTCTCTTAGCCCGACGATCGCTGGCGCAAGTCTGTCGTGAAATGAGTCCCTTTTCTTCCAGCTGGTCAAGCGTGCGTACCAACGAAGGCTGCTCGATGCCAATCGCTTTAGCCAACTGAATCTGCGATTGATCAGGCGGCAATTGATGAATGTTGTGCAGCGTAACCCAATGCGTCTGCGTCAACTCCAGAGGTTTCAGGCGATGGTCAATCAGAGCACGCCAAATGCGCACCAACCGTGCCAGATCAGAACCTAATGGCGATTCCAATTTCATCTCCTTATAATTAGCTTGCTAAGTTATTATGCTGATTTTAGAATAGTGTGCAGCATTTGTATTCCCAAAACAAATGTATTGCCAAATTTGCTTACCGGCTGACATTTTTTCAGACATTATGCGTTACAGAGACTCATTGTCTCTTTTTTGCTAAACCTATAGCAATGCTCTCTTCCGCCAAGGATTTTGCCCGTGAAGTTTATGTTTAATGCAACAGGATTGCCCCTACAAGATTTAATGATCGGAGCATCTGTCTACTTCCCTCCTGTTTTCAAGGCGTTTGTAGCAGGATTTATTCTCTGGCTGGTTGTTCATCGCCTCCTGCGCGACTGGATTTACTCCGGCGAAATCTGGCATCCCCTGTTAATGGATCTGTCACTCTTTACGCTTTGCGTATGTCTGGCCTTTGTAATGCTGATTGTGTGGTGATTATGTCGCTTAAAACTATTAAATACTTCTCCACCATTATAGTCGCTGCCATCGCAGTTTTCGCCGGATGGTGGATGTGGAATTACTATATGCAATCGCCCTGGACACGTGATGGCAAAGTGCGTGCTGAGCAGGTCAGCATCACGCCGCAGGTCTCAGGCAGCATTAGCGAACTCAATATAAAAGATAACCAGTTTGTGAACAAAGGCGATGTCCTTTTTATCATCGACAAGACACCGTTTCACATTGCTGAACTGAATGCGCAAGCGCAGCTGGCGAAGGCACAGTCCGATCTGGCGAAAGCCAATAACGAAGCCAACCGCCGCCGTCATTTATCGCAAAATTACATCTCAGCCGAAGATCTGGATACTGCTAACCTCAACGTGAAAGCCATGCAGGCCAGCGTTGAAGCAGCCGAGGCCAGTCTGCGCCAGGCACAGTGGCAACTGACGCAGACGGTGGTCAAAGCGCCCGTAGCGGGCTGGGTCACCAACCTTTCAACTCGTACTGGAGACTACGCCTCAACCGGTAAGCCCCTGTTTGCCCTTGTCGACAGCCACTCTTTCTATGTGATGGGGTATTTTGAAGAAACCAAGTTGCGCCACATTCGTGAAGGTGCACCTGCGGTTATCACGCTCTACAGCGGCAACATAAAGTTACAGGGTCACGTATCCAGTATTGGTCGCGCCATCTACGACCAAAGTGTGGAAAGCGATTCCGGCCTGATTCCCGACATCAAACCCAATGTGCCGTGGGTGCGTCTGGCCCAACGCGTTCCGGTCCGCATCGAATTCGACGCTCTGCCGCAGGATGTCACCCTGGTTTCTGGTACGACCTGCAGCGTGTCTATCGGCCAGCGTAAATGAAACTGTCCCACCTGATGCCAGGCCATTGGCCGTGGTTTAAAGCCACGGTAGCGCAGTGGCGTTATGCGTTGCGAAATACCATTGCGATGTGTCTGGCGTTAACGTTCGCCTATTACCTGAATCTGGATGAGCCCTACTGGGCGATGACCTCGGCGGCAGTGGTCAGCTTTCCCACCGTCGGCGGGGTTATCAGCAAAAGTCTGGGTCGTGTTGCGGGTAGCTTGCTGGGTGCCACCGCCGCGTTGATTATTGCCGGTCATACCCTCAATGAGCCGTGGTTGTTTTTGCTGAGCATGTCAGTGTGGATCGGTTTTTGTACCTGGGCCTGCGCGCACTTCACCAATAACGTCGCCTACGCCTTTCAACTGGCCGGTTATACGGCGGCGATCATTGCTTTTCCCATGGTCAATACCATAGAGATTACGCAGTTGTGGGATATCGCTCAGGCCCGCGTATGCGAGGTCATCGTCGGTATCCTGTGCGGCGGCATGATGATGATGATCCTCCCCAGCACCTCCGATGGCACCACATTGCTTACCGCGCTGAAAAACATGCATTCGCGTTTACTGGAGCATGCCAGCTTACTCTGGCAACCGGAGACAACGGATGCAATTCGCACAGCCCATGAAGGTGTTATCGGTCAGATTCTGACCATGAACCTGCTGCGTATTCAGGCGTTCTGGAGTCACTACCGTTTTCGCCGTCAAAATGCGTTGCTCAATTCGCTGTTGCATCAGCAGTTACGTATGACCAGCGTGATCTCCAGTCTGCGCAGGATGCTACTGAACTGGCCCAATCCCCCGGCTAATACCCGGGAAATCATCGAACAACTGCTCAGCGAGCTGGTCAAATCCAATACCGACACCTACACCGTCGCACGTATTATCGCCCCCCTGCGTCCTCTCGATGCACGCGACTATCGGCACGTCGCCTTCTGGCAACGACTGCGTTATTTTTGTCGGCTGTACTTACGCAGCAGTCATTATCTGCATTTACTGGAAAATGGCGTTACCGCCGAGCGTATTACTATCGCCCGCACGCCAGGACTTGCCCGTCATACCGATAATGCGGAAGCCCTCTGGAGCGGATTGCGTACGTTCTGTACCCTGATGCTTATCGGCGCATGGAGCATTGGCGCGCAATGGGAATCAGGCTCTGGCGCACTAACGCTCGCGGCCATCAGCAGCGTGTTGTATTCCGCCGTAGCCACGCCGTTCAAGTCACTTTCTTTGCTGATGCGCACGCTGGTTCTGCTGTCGCTGTTTAGCTTTGTGGTTAAGTTTGGCCTGATGGTGCAAATCTCTGACCTCTGGCAATTCATTCTGTTTCTCTTCCCGCTGCTCGCTACCATGCAACTCCTGAAGCTGCAAATGCCCGCGCTGGCGGGTCTTTGGGGACAGCTAATCGTGTTTATGGGATCGTTTATCGCGGTGACTAATCCACCGGTTTATGATTTTGCTGATTTCCTGAATGACAATATGGCGAAAATCACCGGCGTGGCGCTATCGTGGCTGGCATTCGCCATTCTGCGGCCCGGATCGGATGCGAGGAAAGGTCGCCGCCATATTCGCGCCCTGCGCCGGGATTTTGTCGATCAGCTCAGCCGACATCCCTCGCTCAGTGAAAACGAATTTGAGTCGCTGACCTATCACCACGTCAGCCAGCTCAGCAACAGTCAGGATGCACTGGCGCGACGCTGGCTATTGCGTTGGGGGGTTGTCTTGCTTAACTGCTCACACGTGGTGTGGCAACTGCGCACCTGGGAGGTGCGTTCAGATCCTCTGGCTCGTGTCAGAGACGTGTGTATTTCGTTGCTTCGCGACGTAATGAGTGAGCGCGGCGTTCAGCAACGACCGCTGAATGCCACGCTGAGTGAGCTACAGCGTATTTGCGACACGCTCGCCCACCATCATCAACCTGCGGCGCAAGAACTGTCGGCGCTTATCTGGCGACTACACTGCTCGCTTTCGCAGCTCGAACAGGCGCCTCCGCCGGGTACGCTAGGCAATTGATTATTTAATAACGCCACAGGCGTAGCGCGCTCCGCCACCGCCAAGCGGTTTTGGTTGATCGGACATATTATCGCCACCGACATGGATCATCAGCGCTTTGCCTTTAACCTCATCGAGCGTTTTCAGCCGCGGCGCAATGACCGGTGTTGTGGCGTTACCGTCGTTATTCACCACCAGCAGCGGCAGGTCGCCCATGTGGCCTGCGCCTTCCGGACCTTCGTGCTTGCCGGTTTGGTGCGGATCATAATGGCCTCCAGCCGATTCCGCGGCTGAGGCTTTTCCTTCTTTAATCGCCGGTTGGCAACTGCCATTCGCATGGACATGGAAGCCATGTTCACCCGGCGGCAGCGCTTTCAGATCGGGCGTAAACTCCAGCCCTTTCCCGGTTTCAACAATAGTGACCGTACCAATCGCCTGGCCGACGCCTTGCGACGTTACCAGATTCATCGTCACTTTTTCTTCACTGGCAGCCTGCGCACCTGCACAGGCAAGTAGAGTAATAATGGCCAAACTCAAACGCTTCATAAGACCTCCGTCCAAAAGGTGTCTGATTGATAAGTGTAAACCAGTGACACAAATTTGAACGGAGAAGCGTCAAATACGCGATTACGGTACGTCGTAACCCAGCGCAGCTTTGCGAATACGGAACCACTGCTGGCGAGACATGTTCAATGACTCAGACTCAACGGCAGCGCGTACGCGCTCTATCTTCCCTGAGCCAATAATCGGCAGCGGCTGAGACGGCAGACGTAAAATCCAGGCGTACACCACCTGCTCAATGGACTGCGCGTTTAACTCTTCTGCGATTGTGGCGAGTTCATTACGTAATGGCTGGAACGCATCGTCATTAAACAGACGTCCACCGCCGAGGCAGGACCAGGCCATCGGACGAATGCGCAGTTGTTGCAGTTGATCTAAAGTACCATCCAGCAGGAGCGGCTGATGTACCGGTGAGATCTCAACCTGGTTAGTCGCCAGCGTGAACGGCAGACGCGATTGCAGCAGTGAGAACTGTGCCGGGGTGAAGTTAGATACGCCAAAGTGACGCACTTTTCCGCTATGGTGCAATTTTTTGAACGCGTCGGCTACGTCGTCCGCATCCATGAGCGGATCGGGACGGTGGATGAGCAGCAAATCAATATGATCGGTCGCCAGTAACTTCAACGATGCTTCCGCACTGGCAATGATATGCGCGCTGTCGGTAATGTAATGACCCAGCGCATTTTCCGTGCGTGCCGTCGTGGCGATCCCGCACTTGGTAACAATCTGCATTTTTTCACGCAGATGCGGAGCCAGCTTCAGTGCCTCACCAAACGCCGCTTCACACTGGTATCCGCCGTAAATATCGGCGTGATCGACGGTGGTAACACCCAGATCCAGATGTTCTTCAATAAAGCTGACTAGCTGGCGCGCGGACATATTCCAGTCCATCAGGCGCCAATACCCCATTACAAAGCGAGAAAATTCCGGACCTTGCGGCGCAATAGTAATACGCTGAACCATAGCAGCTTCCTTATAAGTGAATGTGCATCGAGTATACGCAATTACGCTTTTAAAAGAGTGAAGGTTGTTGCGGTTCTTCCGAAGGGTTGGCTTTGTTTGCTCGTAATTTACGCATCAGGCGCTGACGACAAAGCCGTAGCACTTCCTGCTTTTCGGCATCGCTCATCTTTTGCCAGTTAAAACGCTCATCCCGACTGCGAAAACAGCCGCGGCAAAAACCGCGCTCGTCAGACTGACATATTCCACGGCATGGGCTCTGGACGGGGAAAAACTCCAGCTGTTCGGCCACATCCCCTCCTTTCGTAAGATTGATATACCTATTGAAGACGTTAACTGAATTTCTCGCAAGCGCTATTGCATTAGACCGACTGGTCTATTACACTCCTTTCCATGAACAAAATCACTGAACACGATACACGCGAACATCTGCTGGCGACTGGCGAACTGCTGTGTATGCAGCGCGGCTTCACCGGTATGGGCTTAAGCGAACTACTGAAAACCGCTGAAGTCCCCAAAGGTTCGTTTTATCACTATTTTCGCTCTAAAGAAGCGTTCGGTGTTGCGATGCTGGAACGCCACTATGCGGCCTATCATCAGCGACTGGCTACGCACTTTGATACGGGGGCAGGAAACTATCGCGACCGTATTCTGGCCTACTATCAGGAAACTCTGAACCAGTTTAGCCAGCACGGCATTATCAGCGGTTGTTTAACCGTAAAACTGTCTGCCGAAGTGTGCGATCTGTCAGAAGATATGCGCACGGCGATGGATAAAGGCGCGCGGCACATTATTGCGCTGTTAGCGCAGGCGCTGGAGAAAGGTCAGGCAAACCATTGTCTGTCCTTTGTTGGCGAGCCGTTACAGCAGGCGCAGGTATTGTATGCGCTGTGGCTGGGCGCCAACCTGCAGGCCAAGATTTCTCGTAGCGCCACCCCGCTGGAAAATGCGCTGGCGCACGTTAAAACCATCATTACTACGCCTGCCGTTTAACAGGCGTTTTTATTTCTTTTATTACTAGACGACCGGTCTATTCAGGAGTGCCATATGTCATCTGAAAAACTTTTTTCCCCACTGAAAGTGGGTGCTATTACGGCAGCAAACCGCGTATTCATGGCGCCACTGACGCGTCTGCGCAGCATTGAGCCTGGCGACATCCCTACTCCGCTGATGGCCGAGTATTACCGTCAACGCGCCAGCGCGGGTCTTATCATCAGTGAAGCTACACAGATTTCCGCACAGGCGAAAGGCTATGCGGGGGCACCCGGCTTACACAGCGAAGCGCAAATTGCCGCATGGAAAAAAATCACCGCTGCCGTACATGCGGAGCAAGGTCATATTGCGGTCCAGTTGTGGCATACCGGGCGCATCTCTCACGCCAGTCTGCAGCCCAACGGTCAGGCACCGGTCGCACCTTCCGCAATTAGCGCCGGTACCCGGACCTCGCTGCGTGATGAAAATGGTCTGGCAACGCGTGCGGATACCTCAATGCCGCGTGCGCTGGAAACTGAAGAAATTCCCGGCATCGTTAATGACTTCCGTCAGGCGATTGCCAACGCGCGCGAAGCGGGTTTCGACATGGTTGAACTGCACTCCGCTCACGGCTATCTGCTGCACCAGTTCCTGTCGCCAACGTCTAACCAGCGTACCGATCAATACGGCGGCAGCGTCGAAAATCGTGCGCGTCTGGTGCTGGAAGTTGTCGATGCCGGTATTAAAGAATGGGGTGCCGATCGCATTGGTATTCGCGTATCTCCGATTGGCTCATTCCAGAACGTTGACAACGGCCCGAACGAAGAAGCTGATGCGCTGTATCTGATTGAACAACTGGGTAAGCGCGGAATCGCTTACCTGCATATGTCTGAGCCGGACTGGGCTGGCGGCGAGCCGTATTCCGATGCGTTTCGCGAAAAAGTTCGTGCACGTTTCCACGGTCCGATCATTGGTGCGGGTGCCTACACACCTGAAAAAGCAGAAGCACTGATCGAGAAGGGCCTGATCGACGCCGTTGCTTTTGGTC
Organism: Citrobacter sp. RHBSTW-00986; assembly: GCF_013783065.1. NCBI lineage: Bacteria > Pseudomonadati > Pseudomonadota > Gammaproteobacteria > Enterobacterales > Enterobacteriaceae > Citrobacter > Citrobacter sp. RHBSTW-00986. Next base: position 2,616,113 of record NZ_CP056200.1, read on the forward strand.
GCGCCTATATCGCAAACCCAGATCTGGTTGCGCGCCTGCAGCGTAAAGCGGAGCTGAATCCGCAACGTGCCGAAAGCTTCTACGGCGGCGGCGCGGAAGGTTACACCGATTATCCTACCCTCTAACGTCACAAACTCCGTTCTGCCATTGATAGCGGCGTAACAACGCCGCTATACTAAAACAACATTTTGAATGTATTAGCCATTTTCGAAGGGGAAAAAGATGCGTTTACTTCATACCATGCTGCGCGTGGGTGACCTGCAGCGTTCCATCGAGTTTTATACCAACGTGCTGGGCATGAAGCTGCTGCGTACCAGCGAAAACCCTGAATACAAATACTCCCTGGCCTTTGTCGGCTACGGCCCTGAAACCAGCGAAGCCGTGATCGAACTGACCTATAACTGGGGTGTCGACAAGTATGAGCTGGGCACTGCCTACGGCCATATCGCCCTGAGCGTAGACAACGCAGCCGAAGCCTGTGAACGTATTCGTCAGAATGGCGGTAACGTCACGCGTGAAGCCGGTCCGGTAAAAGGCGGCACCACCGTAATTGCGTTCGTTGAAGATCCAGACGGTTACAAAATTGAACTGATCGAAGAGAAAGACGCCGGGCGCGGCCTGGGCGACTAACCTCCCCACGGGCGCAGATCGTCTGTGCCCGTAGTTTTATACTCATCATTTTGCCATAATACGCGCTGCAATTTTCCCGTATTAAGAGACCCAGATGTCCGATAACGCTCAACTTTCCGGTCTGTGTGACCGTTTTCGTGGTTTTTATCCTGTCGTCATTGATGTCGAAACCGCAGGGTTCAATGCCAAAACCGATGCGCTGCTTGAGATCGCAGCCATCACACTGAAAATGGATGAACAAGGCTGGCTGATGCCGGACACGACGTTACATTTCCACGTAGAGCCATTTGAAGGCGCGAATTTGCAGCCGGAAGCCCTCGCCTTTAACGGAATTGACCCTAACAATCCGCTACGCGGCGCGGTCAGCGAATATGACGCTCTGCATGCCATCTTTAAAATGGTGCGTAAAGGCATTAAAGACAGCGGCTGCAATCGGGCGATCATGGTGGCGCATAACGCTACGTTCGACCACAGTTTTATGATGGCCGCAGCAGAACGCGCCTCGCTCAAACGTAATCCATTTCATCCGTTCGTCACCTTTGATACTGCGGCCTTAAGCGGCCTGTCTCTGGGGCAAACTGTGTTATCGAAAGCGTGCCTGGCGGCAGGAATGGAATTTGACGGGACTCAGGCGCACTCGGCGCTGTATGACACCGAACGGACGGCCGTGCTGTTTTGCGAAATTGTTAACCGCTGGAAACGTCTCGGCGGCTGGCCTCTTCCCGTACCTGAAGAGGCATAACGGACCGATAAAAAAAGCGACCATCACGAGGTCGCTTTTTTATTTACGCTGATATTATTCAGCGTCCGGCTCTTCGGTTTTGTATTTCGCCGCTGTTTCTTTAATCAGCTGCTGCAACTCACCGCGCTGGTACATTTCGATCAAAATATCACAGCCGCCAACCAGCTCACCATCAACCCACAGCTGCGGGAAGGTTGGCCAATTTGCGTATTTCGGCAGCTCGGCGCGAATATCCGGGTTCTGCAGAATATCAACATAAGCAAAGCGTTCACCACAGGCGGACAGCGCCTGCACAGCCTGAGCGGAGAAACCGCAGCTTGGCAGTTTAGGGGAACCTTTCATGTACAGGAGAATCGGGTTTTCAGCGATCTGGCGCTGGATTTTTTCGATAGTGGTGCTCATTATCTTGCTTCCTTAAACTTCTTTTACGGCAGTAGTCTGACATTGTAGCGGGTCAGACAGGCAACGGAAAATAACATTTTCATTACGCGTTATTATTTTATCCCCTGACGCCAAAAGTTGCATTCACAATCTCATTTATCCCCTTAAAGCCTGTGGATTTGATTATTCGTTCACCAACGCCAACTTTAATTGCTGATTTTTTTTGCGGTCGGTTACGAAACGTAGTTTTAAACAAAAAAGCTATTAACTTTCCCTCTTTCTATAGATTAGAATCATCAAGTTTTGAAAATCACACGCAGGCATGATAGACCTGCCTTACCAGAGGATTGCTCAGTGGCGCGGATAAACCGAATCTCGATCACGCTCTGTGCTTTACTTTTTACTACACTGCCCTTTACGCCCATGGCTCATGCTTCCAAGCAGGCCAGGACGACACCTACCCATTCCCACACCATCAAAACGGTAGATAAAAAGAAAAGCGCAACAACCAGCCAAAAAACAACAAAGACCAGCAAAAAAACGGCGACAAAAACCACCAGCAAAACCAGCACCAAAACCGCTTCCTCTTCTAAACATCGTACTGCCGCTCCGGCAAAGTCGACTAAAACAGTAAACCGTCGTGGTAAAAACACCGCAGCACAAACCGCTGCCGTTACCTGGACTGAAAAATGCACGCCGCGCAAAGGCCATAAGCCGCGCTGTGTAAAAGTGAAAACCACCGCACCAACGACGCTGGCTGACGCGCATAAAGTGAAAGTGCAGAAAGCCACTAAAACCGCCATGTCCACGCTGATGAACCAAATCGGCAAGCCTTATCGCTGGGGCGGCACCTCACCAAGAACCGGGTTTGACTGCAGCGGTCTGGTCTATTACGCCTATAAAGATCTGGTGAAATTCCGCATTCCACGTACAGCGAACGAAATGTATCATCTGCGCGATGCCGCGCCGATTGAACGTGGCGAACTGAAAAATGGCGATCTGGTATTTTTCCGTACCCAGGGGCGTGGAACTGCCGATCACGTTGGCGTTTATGTTGGCAACGGTAAGTTTATTCAGTCACCGCGCAGCGGCCAGGAAATTCAAATCACCTCTCTGAGTGAAGATTACTGGCAGCGCCACTATGTGGGCGCTCGTCGGGTAATGACGCCAAAAACAATTCGTTAAAAACTTACCCTACAGTACATGCTGTAGGGTAAGTTCTTCTTTTGCATAACCTTTCAATTTGCTACCCTATCCTTACTCACAATGAGGCTATTGTGTGTACTCAATACAAATAATAAGGAGAGAAGCAATGTCGTTTGAATTACCTGCATTACCGTATGCCAAAGATGCTCTGGCACCGCACATTTCTGCCGAAACGCTGGAATATCACTATGGCAAACACCATCAAACTTACGTGACTAATCTGAACAACCTGATTAAAGGCACGGCGTTTGAAGGCAAATCACTGGAAGAGATCGTACGTAGCTCTGAAGGCGGTGTATTCAATAACGCAGCACAGGTATGGAACCACACGTTCTACTGGAACTGCCTGGCACCGAACGCAGGTGGCGAACCTACCGGTAAACTGGCCGAAGCAATTGCCGCCTCCTTTGGCAGCTTTGCGGATTTCAAAGCGCAGTTCACCGATGCCGCTATTAAAAACTTCGGTTCTGGCTGGACCTGGCTGGTAAAAGGAACAGATGGCAAACTGGCTATCGTTTCCACCTCCAATGCAGGTACACCGCTGACCACCGACGCGACGCCGCTGATGACCGTTGACGTATGGGAACACGCCTACTACATCGATTATCGCAATGCCCGTCCTGGCTACCTGGAAAACTTCTGGGCGCTGGTGAACTGGGAATTTGTTGCGAAGAACTTCGCAGCATAAAAAAGATGACGCAGAAGGAGAACCCTTCTGCGTTTTAGCATTAATTCGCGGTAGTGAAAGCCTCTTCAGGCTGTTTGCGCGCCGAGATAAAGACCAGCAGCAGCGCAAGTCCCGCCACAATTGCCCCCATCACCGGAACAAAGCTATAGCCCAACCCACCGGAAATCACCGCCCCACCGGCTGCGGCACCCAGAGCATTCCCCAGATTAAACGCGCCAATGTTGACTGACGATGATAATCCAGGCGCTTCGCTGGCAACGCGCATCACACGCATCTGCAACGGCGGAACGACCGCAAACGTCGCTGCCCCCCAGATGACCATACTGACTGCCGCACCCAGCTCATTACGCGCCAGGAAAGGAATGGCCAGCATAATAACCATCAGCAGCAGCAAAAAGCCTTTCAGCGTACCGTTGACGGAACGGTCAGCCAGTTTGCCACCAAGATAGTTACCGATTGAGAAGCCAACGCCAATCAGCACCAACATACCGGTCACAAACGCCGGTGTGGCATGGGTGATCGTATGTAACACTGGTGAGATATAGGTATAAAGCGTGAACATCGCCCCGGCTCCCAGAACGGTCGTCAGCAGCGCCGACAGCACCTGCGGACGCATAAGTACCGCCAGTTCGCTACGGACATCCGGGCGCTCTCCCGCCCCACCTTTGGGTAAAGAGAAGAACAGGCTGACCATGGCGATGACGCCCAGACCCGCCGTTGCCATAAACGACATACGCCAGCCGATGGTTTCACCAAGCCAGGTCGCCGCAGGAACGCCGCCAATATTGGCAATGGTCAGCCCCATAAACATGGTTGCCACGGCGCTGGCCTGCTTATGTTTGGGTACTACGCTTGCAGCGACAACGGAGCCAAGACCAAAAAATGCCCCATGGTTCAGACTGGTCAAAATACGCGATAACATCAGGGTGGTATAATCCGGCGAGATAGCCGAAAGCACGTTGCCCAGCGTGAAAATCGCCATCAGGAATATCAACGCATTACGTCGCGCACGATGGGACAGCAGTAATGTCATCAGCGGAGCACCCACCATCACCCCAACCGCATACGCGCTGATTAACATTCCGGCCGCGGGAATCGAGACATCCACACCTTTGGCAATGACGGGCAATAATCCCATTGGCGAAAATTCAGTGGTGCCAATGCCAAACGCGCCGATCGCCAGCGCCAGTAAAGGATAATTGAGTTTCATATTTCGACTCCGTAACGTCGAGCCGGGGCGCGACATAAAATAAGAGTCAAAAGCATGACATTGATCGCAAAATTAATAAAGTTAACAAAATTGCAAAAGACTTTTGCTTATTCGCAAACAATCGACGGGAAAGGCAAGCGGAAAGGATGAGGGAGAGCGAACTCCCTCGGGGGAAATCAATGCAGCGCTGCGGTCAGGCCACCCGCGACGATCAAACCCAGAACAATAATGGTAGTCACTAACGAAAATTTCAGATCGGTGCTCATCAAGTTTTCTCCTTTTTATTCCCACACAAAAAGTGATATTGCGCATTTTTACACACTTGAAAGCAAAAATCTCTCACGATTTATATTGATAACTGCTTTTAACTCTTCCCCTTTTCGTTAAGATCAGACAAAATTCCACGCTTACTTGATTAGCGTACCGGCCATTGACCCCTTCCTGACGTTCCGTGTCGTTTTCCCGGCGTGCCGCAACCCTTACGTTGCGCTAAGGGTGTGTTAAGGCAAACGTTTACCTGGAGTATTCTCAGGAGCTTAGGATATGGTCTGGAGTGAGATGTAATGGCAACAATTAAAGATGTAGCGAAGCGAGCAAACGTTTCCACTACAACCGTATCACACGTAATTAACAAGACGCGCTTTGTCGCGGAAGAAACGCGTAATGCTGTCTGGGCGGCGATCAAAGAGCTGCACTATTCTCCGAGCGCCGTGGCGCGCAGCCTGAAGGTGAATCACACCAAGTCTATTGGCTTGCTGGCCACCAGCAGCGAAGCGGCCTATTTCGCTGAAATTATCGAAGCCGTTGAGAAAAACTGTTTCCAGAAAGGCTATACCCTGATTCTGGGTAACGCATGGAACAGTCTCGAAAAACAGCAGGCTTATCTGTCAATGATGGCGCAAAAGCGCGTTGATGGTCTGCTGGTGATGTGTTCTGAATATCCGGAGTCGCTGCTTTCGATGCTCGAAGAGTACCGCCATATTCCGATGGTCGTCATGGACTGGGGCGAAGCTAAAGCCGACTTTACCGATACGGTCATTGATAACGCCTTCGAAGGCGGTTACATGGCGGGTCGGTATCTGGTAGAACGCGGTCATCGTGAGATTGGCGTGATCCCAGGACCAATGGAGCGTAATACCGGAGCCGGGCGTCTGGCAGGCTTTATGAAAGCGATGGAAGAAGCGCTGATTAAAGTTCCTGAAAACTGGATTGTGCAGGGCGATTTTGAGCCTGAATCGGGCTATCGCGCCATGCAGCAAATTCTGTCACAGTCGCATCGTCCTACCGCCGTCTTCTGCGGCGGCGATATCATGGCGATGGGTGCGCTGTGCGCCGCTGACGAGATGGGACTGCGCGTACCGCAGGATGTCTCGCTCATCGGTTACGACAACGTGCGCAACGCCCGCTTCTTCACGCCGGCTCTGACGACCATTCACCAGCCTAAAGATTCACTGGGGGAAACGGCCTTCAACATGCTGTTAGACCGTATCGTGAATAAACGTGAAGAGTCGCAGTCTATCGAGGTTCATCCGCGCCTGGTAGAACGCCGCTCCGTTGCCGACGGCCCGTTCCGCGATTACCGTCGTTAAGACTGTTGTGCGGGAGCCTCATCGGGCTCCCGCAGCCATTCCTTATTCAGCGTTTCACTATCCCCTAAATAGTCCAGCAGCCAGCTCAATGCCGGCGACGTATCGTTCTGTTGCCATGTCAGGCAGCATGCGGCATCAGGAAATGGATTCTCCAGCTGTAGCGCGACCCATTTGCCGCTATCGATCCACGGTTTGGCAAAATGCGTCGGTACCATGCCCACGCATAAACCTGCAGATAAACAGGTAGCAGAAGATTCCCAGTCAGGCACCACGACGCGCTTTTGGTTATCCAGCAGCCAGGTAATACGCTTAGGAAGCGTCCGCGACGTGTCTTCACGCACCAGCGACGGCCAGTTGCGCAACGTGTCGTCGCTTAGCGGTCCGGACATTGACGCCAACGGATGATGGCTTGCCACCACGCAGCTCCAGCTCAGCATTCCCATGTCGCGGAAGGTATAGCGCCCCCCCACCGGAATCGCCTGCGTGGCGCCGATTGCCAACTCAACGCGCCCATCGGACAGCGCATCCCAGACACCGTTAAACACCTCCTGGAAAACCAGCAGCTCCACATCATCAAAATGACGATAGAAATCCACGATCATCTGTCGGGTACGATCCGGGCGGACAATGTTATCTACCGCGATCGCCAATTGCCCGCGCCAGCCGTTGGCAATTTGCTGACATTGCTGGCGGGTGATCTGCATTTTTTTGATAACAGAGCGGCCTTCTTTGAGAAACCATGCACCGGCAGGCGTCAATTCCACGTCCCGATGGCGTCGCTCAAAAAGCGGCACCGCCAGCCACTCTTCCAGTTGACGTACGGTATAGCTTACCGCCGAGGGTACGCGGTGCAACTCCTGCGCGGCCGAACTAAAGCTACCGTTACGCGCAACCGCATCCACAACTTCAAGTGAATATTCCGACCACATATTCTGCCTACAAAAAATTTGAAATCAGTAAGCAAATATTAGCGTTTCACAGCAAGAATTACACTCACTACACTCAGCGGCATTGTTCTACTGCTAAAAAAAGAGAAATGATGATGCAACCTGGGAAAGGATTTTTAGTCTGGCTGGCGGGTCTTAGCGTACTCGGCTTTCTGGCAACGGATATGTATCTGCCCGCCTTTGCAGCAATTCAGTCCGATCTGCAGACGCCTGCATCTGCCGTCAGCGCCAGTCTTAGCTTATTCTTAGCGGGTTTTGCCGTCGCGCAACTTCTGTGGGGGCCGCTCTCTGACCACTATGGTCGCAAGCCTGTTTTGCTGCTGGGTTTATCCATCTTCGCGCTGGGCAGTTTGGGCATGCTGTGGGTTGAAAATGCCACCGGTCTGCTGGTACTACGCTTTGTTCAGGCCGTTGGCGTTTGTGCGGCATCGGTTATCTGGCAGGCGCTGGTCACCGATTATTATCCTTCACAAAAAGTAAACCGCATCTTTGCCACCATTATGCCATTGGTCGGGTTATCCCCGGCATTAGCGCCGTTATTAGGCAGTTGGATCCTGGTACATTTTTCCTGGCAGGCCATTTTCGCCACCCTGTTTGCCATTACTCTAATCCTGATGCTTCCGGCTCTGCGCTTAAAACCAACAGCTAAAGCACGCGACGACAGCCAGGATAAACTGACTTTCGCTACCCTGTTGCGCTCAAAAGTTTACCGCGGAAACGTGCTGATTTATGCCGCCTGCTCCGCGAGCTTCTTCGCGTGGCTGACGGGTTCCCCGTTCATCCTCAGCGAAATGGGCTACAGTCCGGCGGTGATTGGCCTGAGCTATGTTCCACAAACCATAGCTTTCTTAATTGGTGGTTACGGCTGCCGCGCTGCGCTGCAAAAATGGCAGGGCCGTCAGTTGCTGCCCTGGTTACTCATTCTGTATGCCTTTAGCGTAGTGGCCACCTGGGCAACCGGCTTTATTCACCATGTTGCGCTGGCTGAAATCCTCATCCCATTCTGCGTTATGGCGATTGCCAATGGAGCAATCTACCCTATTGTTGTGGCTCAGGCGTTACGTCCTTTCCCACAAGCTACGGGACGCGCAGCGGCATTGCAGAACACACTGCAACTGGGTTTATGCTTCCTGGCAAGCCTTGTGGTTTCCTGGTTGATCGCCACCCCGCTGCTCACCACCACCAGCGTGATGCTGACAACGGTGCTGCTGGCGGCCGCGGGTTACAAAATGCAGTCGCAGAAGGCTAACGCCCCGCGCACAGATGATCGGGCGCAAATTGCCCACGGTGAGTCTCACTAGTAATCACCTTTGATAATTGATTAGCCTGCTAATATTTATTGGTTGAATCGTCAAAAATTCAGGCCTATACTGATTTCCGGTTGTTAAAAAAACGATAATTGTTATGTGTTAACGGGGACAAGAACGTTCCCGTTTTCCCATGGATGGTCTTTTCGGCAAGGGTTCCTCCCTTCCTCTGTTCTACGTCGGATTATAGATTCGCGGATTAATTCCGTGAGAGTTCTCACAAAGCCCAAAAAAGCGTCTACGCTATTTTAAGGTTCTGATCACCGACCAGTGATGGAGAAGCTATGAGTTCATCGTGTATAGAAGACGTCAGCGTACCGGATGATGACTGGTACCGCATCACCAATGAATTATTAAGCCGTGCAGGTATTACCATTAATGGTCCGGCACCGGCAGATATTCGCGTAACGAACCCCGATTTTTTCAAACGCGTACTGCAGGAAGGATCGTTAGGGTTGGGCGAAAGTTATATGGATGGCTGGTGGGAATGCGACCGGCTGGACATGTTTTTTTGTAAAGTCCTGCGCGCCGGTCTTGAAAACCAACTCCCCCGCCACTTTAAAGACACGCTACGTATCGCCACGGCTCGCCTGTTCAATTTACAGACCAAAAAACGTGCGTGGGTCGTCGGCAAAGAACACTACGATTTGGGCAACGATCTCTTTACCCGCATGCTGGACCCTTATATGCAGTATTCCTGCGCCTACTGGAAAGATGCCGATACCCTGGAGTCTGCCCAACAGGCGAAGCTAAAAATGATTGCCGAAAAACTGCAGTTGAAGCCAGGCATGCGGGTGCTCGATATTGGCTGCGGCTGGGGCGGCTTATCCCAGTTTATGGCGTCACAATATGGCGTTAGCGTGGTGGGCGTGACCGTTTCGGCAGAACAGCAGAAAATGGCGCAGGCGCGTTGTGCGGGGCTGGATGTCACAATTTTGCTGCAGGATTATCGCGACCTGAATGACAAATTTGATCGCATTGTCTCCGTCGGCATGTTTGAGCATGTGGGGCCGAAGAACTACGCGACTTATTTTGAGGTGGTTGATCGTAATTTAAAACCCGATGGCCTCTTTTTGCTGCATAGCATCGGCTCTAAAAAGACCGACAATAACGTTGATCCGTGGATCAATAAATATATCTTCCCGAACGGCTGTTTACCGTCAGTTCGCCAGATTGCCAACGCCAGCGAGCCGCATTTTGTGATGGAAGACTGGCATAATTTTGGCGCGGATTACGATACAACGTTGATGGCATGGCACGAGCGTTTCATGAGATCCTGGCCTGAAATCGCCGATAACTATACCGAACGCTTTAAACGGATGTTCAGCTATTACCTGAACGCCTGCGCCGGTGCGTTTCGTGCTCGCGACATTCAGCTGTGGCAGGTGGTTTTTTCCCGCGGCGTTGAACACGGCCTGCGCGTTCCCCGCTAATCGTTATCACCCCCGTGCCAACGGGGGTTTTACACTCTGGCTTAGGCTCCCGCCTCACCCGTTACGGTACTGATGGCGCTTTCACGCGCCGCCAGTACGCGCTCAACGGTATCAACCACCGCCTGGGTTTGAGGATCGATTTCGATATTGACCCGCGCGCCTAACTTTTTCTTACCCAGCGTCGTACGTTCCAGCGTTTCCGGGATCAAATGCACACAGAAACGCGTCGGTGTCACCTCACCGACCGTCAGACTGATGCCATCAATTCCGATAAATCCTTTGTACAAGATGTATTTCATCAGCGACGGATCCTGAACTTTAAACCACACCTGGCGGTTGTTCTCCGAGGTCAGAATTTTCGACACTTCGGCGGTCGTCATAATATGGCCCGACATTAAATGTCCGCCAATTTCATCACTGAATTTTGCCGCACGCTCAACGTTGACCAAATCCCCAACCTTCAGGTCACCCAGATTGGTGATACGCAGCGTTTCTTTCATCAGATCAAAGCTTATCTGGTTACCGTTGATTTCGGTTACCGTCAGGCAGCACCCATTGTGGGCAACCGATGCGCCGGTCTCCAGCGCATCCAACATATATTCAGGTAACTCCACAACATGCGTACGAAAATTTGGTTTTTCATCAATGGACACCAATTTCGCGGTGCCCTGCACAATACCCGTAAACATACTTCTAACTCCTGAACTGAATTAAGACATCTCTGGACAGCACAATAGCAGGTGGAAATTCAGGTTGCCAGCAATGCGCCGTTACTGCCTGTTTTTTCACTGGAGAATTACGTATTCCTCGCTACAATAGACTGAAATTTCCCCTGCTTTTTCTCCTTGCTGCCATATAAGGCGGCTTTTTTAGTCTCTCAAATAACAACAATATAGTGGTGTACACGTGCAAAAGTATGTAAGTGAAGCGCGTCAGTTATTAGCTCTGGCAATTCCGGTGATTCTTGCGCAAATCGCTCAAACCGCAATGGGATTCGTTGATACCGTCATGGCGGGCGGATACAGCGCCACGGACATGGCGGCCGTCGCCATTGGCACATCTATCTGGCTGCCGGCCATTCTGTTTGGTCACGGACTGCTGCTGGCCTTGACGCCAGTGATTGCGCAACTCAATGGTTCCGGGCGCCGCGATCGTATTGCCCATCAAATACGCCAGGGTTTCTGGCTGGCGGGCAGCGTCTCCATTCTGATTATGATCGTGCTCTGGAACGCGGGATACATTATTCGCTCCATGCATAACATCGACCCGGCGCTGGCAGATAAAGCCGTCGGCTACCTGCGCGCGTTGCTGTGGGGCGCGCCGGGGTATTTGTTCTTCCAGGTAGCCCGTAACCAGTGTGAAGGTCTGGCCAAAACCAAACCGGCGATGGTGATGGGATTTCTCGGCCTGCTGGTGAACATTCCTGTTAACTATGTTTTCATTTATGGGCATTTTGGCATGCCGGAGCTAGGCGGCGTGGGCTGCGGCGTGGCAACGGCGGCGGTTTACTGGGTGATGTTTATCGCCATGCTGTCATACGTTAAACGCGCACGCTCGATGCGTGATATCCGTAATGAGCGTGGTTTCCAGAAACCGGACACCGCCTTAATGAAGCGTCTGGTACAGCTGGGTTTACCTATCGCGCTGGCGTTATTTTTCGAAGTGACGCTGTTTGCTGTGGTGGCGCTGCTGGTTTCCCCGCTGGGGATTGTCGACGTGGCCGGACACCAGATCGCGCTCAACTTCAGCTCGTTAATGTTCGTCCTGCCGATGTCACTGGCTGCAGCCGTCACCATTCGAGTCGGTTATCGTCTGGGCCAGGGTTCCACGCTGGATGCGCAAACCGCAGCCAGAACAGGTCTGGGCGTCGGCGTCTGCATGGCGGTTGTGACGGCGATTTTCACCGTGACATTCCGTGAGCACATTGCCCTGCTCTACAACAATAACCCGGAAGTTGTCGCTCTGGCAGCACAGCTCATGTTACTGGCCGCGGTGTATCAAATATCGGACTCTATCCAGGTTATTGGCAGCGGTATCCTACGTGGTTATAAAGATACGCGTTCCATTTTCTTTATTACCTTTACGGCATACTGGGTACTGGGTCTGCCGAGCGGTTATATTCTGGCGCTGACCGATCTGGTGGTTGACCGGATGGGACCGGCAGGATTCTGGATGGGCTTTATTATCGGCCTGACCTCTGCGGCCGTGTTGATGATGCTGCGGATGCGTTTTCTGCAGCGCCAGCCGTCAGCGGTTATTTTACAACGCGCCGCACGATAATCCCCAAATAGCCGCCATCTGGCGGCTTTTTTATATCCTCAAAACGGGCTGGCGTTTTGGGCCGTCATCCATTCCTGACTGACCGGATGCCTGAAATGCAGTTCACTGGCATGCAGCATCAGTCTCGACGTCCGTTCGGTGCCTGGCAGCAGACGCCCACCATATAAATCGCACCCCAAAATGGGATGCCCCAACTGCTGACAGTGGATCCGCAACTGGTGGGTACGCCCGGTTTCAGGTGTCAGCCGTACCCGCGTCAAAGCGAGTAATGTCCCATCTTGCTGGCGATGATGAAAACGCTCAATAACCTGATAGCGCGAGCGCGCGGGTTTACCGTTAATGGCGCAAATCGACATCAGTGGAAACAGCGCCGGGTCCTTGGCAATCGCTGCGTCTATAACGCCTTCATCGTTTTTCAGATGCCCGCATAACAACGCACTATACACCTTACTTACCGCGCGCTGACTGAACTGCTGGCAAAGCGCGGCGTTGATAGCCTTGTTACGGGCAATCACCATCAGCCCTGACGTCCCAAAATCAAGCCGATGTACCAGCGTACAGCCGGGGTAAATCTGTACCAGCCGGTGATGTACCGAATCGAGATTCTGCGGGTTTTTCCCCGACAAACTAAGCAGTCCGGTGGGTTTATTGATAAGCACCAGATGCTCGTCCTGATAGAGGATCGCTATCTCCTCATGACAAGGCGGGGCAATAAAGGTATCGAGGATCGTAGACATGAGCGGCCAGGATGAAGTGTGGAAACGGATGATAGCGAATTTTTACCACACTGGCGAATCAGGGCGCTTAACCAATGACAATCATTGCATGATAGAGTGTGGGATATCCTGAGTGCGATGAGAGGGTTACACCGTGCAACAAATCGATTTCTACATGGTAGATGCCTTTACCACTACGACGTTTGGCGGTAATGCCGCAGCAGTATGCCCGCTCGATGACTGGTTGCCCGATGAAATATTATTAAAAATGTCGCAGCAGCATAACCAGTCGGAAACCGTTTTTTTTGTCGCCAATAAGAATGGCTTCGAGCTGCGTTGGTTTACCACGCAAGGCGAAATTAATCTGTGTGGGCATGCCACGCTTGCCGCCGCACATGTCATCTTTGAACATCTGGATTACCCGGAAGCGACCATCCATTTTGCCACCCGTTTTGTGGGTCCACTGACGGTCACGCGCAGCGGTGATTGGCTGACGCTTGATTTTCCTGCCTGGCAAAGCGAACCTGCTGAACCGCCCGCCTTACTGCTGGAAACATTGGGCATCACCGAATATAAGGAAGTGCGCGTCGCGCGCGATTACATGGTCGTGATGGAGAATCAACAGCAGGTTGAGGCTGTGCGCCCGAATATCCACGCCATGATTCCCCTAGGGAAAATGGTATGTATCACCGCGCCGGGTGACGGAGAATACGATTTCGTCAGCCGTTTCTTCTGCCCGGGTGAAGCGGTCGCGGAAGACCCGGTCACCGGTTCGACGCATAGCATGCTGATTCCTTACTGGGCTGCAAAACTGAATAAAACGCAGATGCTGGCGCGCCAGGTCTCTGAACGCGGCGGCGATTTACGCTGCCAGCTGACAGGAACGCGTGTTTATATTGGTGGACAAGCAGTAACTTATCTGACGGGTAAAGTGCTGTTACGCTAGCAGCCTTACCCAAATTAACCAATCCATGGAGGATTTATGGCAAACAAACTCGTGCAGATACACTTTGATTTTCCTGGTCCGTTTGGCGCTGAGATGTCACATCAGCTTGTTGAACTGGCCGAATCCATCAACCAGGAACCGGGTTTCATCTGGAAAATCTGGACCGAGAACGCAGCAAACCAAGAAGCGGGTGGCATCTACCTGTTTCAGGATGAAGACAGCGCTCTGGCCTATATCAAAAAACACACGGCCCGCCTGAAGCACCTGGGAGTGGAAGACGTGACGTGCAAAATCTTCGATATCAATGAACCGTTAAGTAAGATTAACCACGGCCATATCGGCTAATTTTTGGCTTTAACGCCCCGCCCCGGGGCGCTTCTTCACTCCCCTGCTTTACCCTCATCAAAAGCGTTCCCCCTCTTTCACCGCGCCAGGATAGCTATATAACGTGGGTCACGTTTGCCATAGTTCACAAAATCACATCTGTGAAAACTATCACTAGCCGAACGCGGTTTGAAAGCGTATAAAATAATACAAACAGTATTATTTTATACAAAATGAATTGCCACTAACTACAGGAGATTCTCTTATGTCCGTGGACATTACATTGAACTCATCTGCAGGAGGTTTTCCGCCTGCAGGTCATTACTCACACAGTACAACGGCTGGCGGATTCGTCTTCATTTCTGGTCAGTTGCCGGTCACAAGTGATGGCGAAAAAAAAACCGAGGCCTCTTTTGAAGAGCAGACGCGGCTGGTACTGCAGAATATTGATGCCTGCCTGGCTGGCGCTGGGGTTTCTCGACAGCACCTGGTGTCAGTACGCGTCTATGTAACAGATATCAACCAATGGCCAACGTTTAACAAAATCTATGGGGAGTGGATCGGTGATCTCCGGCCCTCCCGCGCGGTAGCGGGCGTTGCAGAACTTCATTATGGTTTCGCGCTGGAAGTTGAAGCTATAGCCCTGGCCCCACAAGCATGACGTTTAACGACATACAGGTGAACAACAATGACTGAGATGACACTGCCTGATTATAACGATGTTGCCGCCGCGGCAGAGCGCATCACCGACTATGCCAACAAAACGCCGGTGATGACCTCCCGAACGGTTAATGACGAATTTGATGCTGAAGTTTTCTTCAAGTGCGAAAACTTCCAGAGAATGGGCGCGTTTAAATTTCGCGGAGCCATGAATGCGTTACGCCAGTTCACGCCAGAACAACGCGCTGCGGGCGTCGTCACCTTTTCGTCCGGCAACCATGCGCAGGCCATTGCCCTGTCGGCAAAACTGTTGGGGATCCCGGCGACGATTATCATGCCGCATGATGCCCCGGCGGCTAAAGTTGCAGCCACAAAAGGCTATGGTGGAAATGTGGTGATTTACGATCGTTATACCGAAGATCGTGAAAAAATCGGGCGGGAGCTGGCAGAGAAACAAGGATTGACGCTGATCCCGCCATACGACCATCCGCACGTGATTGCGGGCCAGGGTACCGCCACAAAAGAGCTGATTGAAGAAGTGGGTCAGCTAGACGTTCTTTTCGTGTGTCTGGGCGGTGGCGGCCTGCTTTCGGGCTCCTCACTGGCAGCCAGACAT
The DNA here is from genome assembly GCF_013783065.1 of Citrobacter sp. RHBSTW-00986. NCBI lineage: Bacteria > Pseudomonadati > Pseudomonadota > Gammaproteobacteria > Enterobacterales > Enterobacteriaceae > Citrobacter > Citrobacter sp. RHBSTW-00986. The sequence goes on from NZ_CP056200.1 coordinate 2,631,788, forward strand.
CTGTCACCTGACTGCATCATCTATGGTGTCGAGCCGGAGGCAGGAAACGATGGTCAACAATCGTTTCGCAGCGGAAAGATTGTTCATATCGATACGCCGAAAACCATTGCTGACGGTGCTCAGACCCAACATCTCGGGAATATTACGTTTCCGATTATCCAGCGAAATGTGCACGATATTCTGACTGTCTCAGACGATGAATTAGTCGCCTCGATGAAATTTATCGCTGAGCGAATGAAAATTGTCGTGGAGCCGACTGGCTGTCTGGGTTTTGCCGCCGCCAGAGCGCGCAAAGCTGAGCTTCGCGGCAAGAAAATCGGCATTATCATCAGCGGTGGGAACGTGGATATCAGCCGCTACAGTGAATTCCTTGCCGGGTAATCAAGAAGGTATCTGCCATGCGGATACCTTATTACCGTCTGAACACTCGCGTCTGGAAAAGCGAACCCTGCTCACTGTAAACTGCCCGCAATCATGGCAACAGGCATCACCGCAGGAGACTGGCATGCCAAAAACCGATAACAACTCACTTCTCAGCCAAATTGACACTATCGCCAGGGGCTTGAGCGAGACCTTCTCTCCGTTTTGCGAAGTGGTGGTTCATGATCTCAAAAATCCTGAACATGCCATTTTATCCATCCATAATAACCTGTCCGGGCGAGAACCCGGTCAACCGGCAACAGAACTGGGTCTGGCGCGAATCGCATCGCCTGAATTCCCCAGCATTATAGCCAACTACAGCAACCAGTTTGCCGATGGCCGCCCGGTGAAAAGTACCTCCATCGGCATCAAGGATGATGAAGGCAAATACGTAGCAGCACTCTGTCTGAACGTGGATATGACGCTGTTTCGTGGCATGCAGAGTGCCCTTGCGCGTTTTACTGAAACCGCGGACTCTCCCATTAAGGAACATATCGATCCCGGCAGTAACGAAGTCATCCGCCAGCGTATCGATGACTTTGCCGCTAAATGCGCAACGACGGCCCGCGCCCTGAAACCTGAAGACCGTAAACGACTGATTCAACAATTACGCAAAGACGGTTTGCTGAACGTACGAAAATCTATGGACACAGTGGCGCAGCATCTGGGCGTCTCCAGAGCAACCGCGTATCTGTATGCCCGCCAGTCGGCTCAGGCTGGCGAATAAACCCGGTTATGCGGCGCTCAGCAAGGTATATCCGCCTGGCTCAGGCAGCAAGCCAGTGCGGCTATTCCCCCAATCGCGGTGCATCCAGCCATTGATAAGTTCATTAAGTTGCTGACGATCCTGTAGGTGGTTTTGCATATTTTTGAATTCCTGATAATTGACTATTTTTGAACGTCTGCTACGCCTGTGTAATCTAATCCCGGGAATAGGCAAAAGTTCGATTTATTCAACAAGGTTACCCGCCGATAAAACAACGATTCCCTGTCGCTGCACAAAAAAAATAAACCTTTATGATCGTGTGATTTTTTAACAACCACAGAGTGGGTGTTTTTTGTACAGGCACAACAAAAATCACCGTCCGTTAATAACAGACTTCGCCTGATTTAATAAATATTCATAACCATTAAGCATGGCAACCCATTGATTTAAATGAATTAAAAAACAAATAACTTCACATCATCAATAATAGACAGGCGGAATATATAAATAGCGTGATATCTAAATTATAATTCTTTTACATCCGGCTGATTGGTGAGGTTAGAATGCGGTTAATAGTCATGTTGGTAAGCGTTGTGCTCTCCACCCAGCTTTGGGCGGGTGAACTTTCCAGGCCCACCGGTAAAGTTCTTTTAACGTTATCCGGTAATATTGAAAATACAAATGAAGACGGGAAAGCGGTTTTTGATACCGCCAGCCTTGAGAAGCTGGGCATGGTAAGTTTTCAGACCACCTCCCCCTGGTATAATGGACGTACGACCTTTACGGGTATTCCACTACAAAAACTCATGGATTATGTTGGGGCGAGCGGCTCCGTTGTAAAGGTTACTGCGCTTAATGACTACACCACCGTTATCCCTCTCAGTGATTTCAAAAAATACAATGCCATCCTTGCTTTAAAAATCAACGGAAAATATATGCGCATCCGTGATAAAGGCCCATTATTCATTGTGTACCCCTATGACAGCATGCCGGAACTAAATAATCAGATTTATTATTCAAGGTCTGCATGGCAGGTCAGTAGCATGGATATTGAGTAAGCGTTCAGAGGAACATCATGAACAGAATACTGGCTGGCATCATCTTTTTTCTTTTTATATCGACCGGATATATCTCTTTCCTCGTGCATGAACGGCAACAAGAGCTACAGAAACTGACTCACTACACCGATTCCTGGTCTGCCGCTCAGTTGGTATCTCAATATTACCGATTTGAATCGTTGCTTGGTCTTTACACTATCGATGATACGATGAATCTTGATGATGTACGCATGCGTCTCGACATTATGCTCAGCCAGAGTGATTTGATAAAAGAAGGTGATTTGGGGCGCTACATAGAAAGCAATATAGCCCACCGTGAGCTAGCGGTAACACTTGAAAATATCCTTAGTTATCTGGATGATAATCTCGAGAAAATGAACCGTCCAGCACTCCAGGCATATCTGAAAAAGATGCATACCCTGGATGCACAACTTGGGCGTCTTTCATCCGGCGCATTAAACAAAGATGTTAACTCGATTAATAACGCCAACCAAAAAATTCAAACGCTGTACTATATTTACTCAACGACATCTGTACTGCTAATAATACTGAGTGCGATTCTGGGCGTGCTCATTTTTTATCAAAACAGAAATATTCTGCGGGGGCACCTTCAGGTCAAGAGTCTTGCCGAAGAACTGCAAAAATCGAAGGAAAAGCTACAAATTCAGAATGCCAAGCTGGAATATGACGTCTACCATGACTCGCTCACCGAGATGAATAACCGCCAGCTATTCTGGAGCGATTTAAATAAAACAATCGAAATGGCAGAGAAAAATAACGATGCTGTGACGGTGATGTTGTTTGATTTAGATCGATTCAAAGAGGTCAATGATACGTATGGTCATGATGCCGGTGATATGTTACTGCGCCAGATATCCGATCGTCTGATTTCGACAAGCCTTACGTCGGATACGCTGTATCGCTTAGGCGGGGATGAGTTTGCGTTTCTCTCAAGTGGCCTGACAGAAAGTCGGGCCGTTTCGCGAGCCCAGAAAATATGTGAGTTTATCAGCCAGCCCTACACCATTTACAACACAATTATCAACATAACCACCTGTGTTGGCATTGTTATCTCAGAAAATGAGCGTCGCTCTGACTATCTTTATAAATTTGCCGATCTGGCCCTTTATGAAGCCAAAAATGAAGGCTCTGGCAAAATAAAAGTCTTCCGGCAACGAATGTTAGAAAAATTGCAGGAAAGCAGAACGCTTGAGCATGATATGGCATTAGCAATAGTGAACAAAGAGTTCGTGGTGTATTACCAGCCTATTGTCGATTCTTTCAGTCAGAAAATATACAGCTATGAGGCGCTTATTCGTTGGGTCCATCCTCTCAAGGGCCTCCTGTCGCCGGATAGCTTTATTCCTGTTGCTGAAAAAACAGGGATGATTAATGAGATGGGGAAAGCGGTGCTGGAAATTGCCTGCAGGGAAGCCGCTGGTTGGGCGGTTCCGGCTAAAATTTCAGTCAATGTCTCCCCTGTCCAGCTAAGCAGCAAGGCCTTTGCAGGAATCGTGTTAACCATTCTGAAAGATTCTGGACTTCCACCTGACCGCCTCGAACTGGAAGTGACTGAATCCTCTCTCTTTACCGAGAGTGCTACACCGATAAATACGCTTAATAAGCTCCGGGCCCTGGGGGTAAAAATCTCCATCGATGATTTTGGTACCGGATACTCTTCTCTTTCGCGCCTCAGCAGACTGGCCTTCGATAAAATCAAAATAGACAAGTCCTTTGTGCATTCGATATCTACGCAGGAAGACGCCCTGACTATCATCAAACTGATCACGGGCATGGCGAAATCTCTCAATATGAAAGCTGTTGCAGAAGGTGTTGAAACGCAGGAGCAACTGACAAGACTTCAGGCTCTGGGCTGCGATTTCGCGCAAGGATATCTGTTTGGCAAACCTCAGCCTTGTATCGATGAAGAAATCAGAAACGGTTAAATCGCGGTCGGCACATTTGCCCGTGGGTGCAGGGCCGCATTTTTATCATCGATTACACACCGTGAAAGTTATCCCTGCTTAAACGCATCAGAAAACGGCAGGGATAACCTTCGCGAACAACGGATATTTTTGCCCCAGATTTACTCGCTATCAGGCTAATTAATCATTAACCGTAGGGCTAAATCCTTCGGATAAGGATCAAAATAGTTCTGGGTAAGTAAATAGCTGTCTGGGTATTCAGCAAGGTAGTGCTTGAGCAGAGTCAGTGGCGCCAATATTGGCAGCAGTCCGCCGCTATAGTTGAGGATAACGTCACGCAACTCTCCGCGCTGGCGGGTGTTCAACCGATCGCGGAAGTAGCCCTGAATATGCATCAGTACGTTGGTATGATTTTTCCGTGAGGCGGGCTTTTTGAGGATCGCCATTAGCTTTTCGCGATATACCACGAAAAAAGCGTCCAAATCATCCCACTGATGGAGCGAGGCCACGAAAGGGCCAATATCCCGGTAACCCGCCTGGTGATGAGCCAAAAGCTGGAGCTTATAGCGGCTGTGGAAGTTGAGTAAACCGTGGCGAGTAAGACCAGAGGCTCGCAGCATATTAAGTTCATGTAACGCGAACACTCGCTCGACAAAGTTCTCCCTCAGCACCGGATCGTGCAAGCGGCCATCTTCTTCGACCGGCAACCACGGGTAGGTTTCCATTAAGGTGCCGGTAAACAGACCGGTTCCCTCTTTTCGCCCGCGATTTCCCTTTTCGTCATACAGCCTCACTCTCTCCATTCCGCAGCTCGGTGATTTAGCACAGACGATAAAACCCGACAGACCGCCAAGCCCATTGATATATGAAGCGGTGAAATCGGACATTTTATCGGTGACATCCTCACCAGGCGCATGGCTAAAACACATGCGGATATTCCCCTGGGCGGTTTGAACCAAACGCAACGCGGGGCGTGGTACAGGCAAACCGATGGACATCTCCGGGCAGACAGGTTTAAAAGTCACCCACTGAGCCAGCTCGTCCATCACAAACCCCATCCGTTTATGCCCGCCGTCGAATCGCACGGCTGAGCCGGTTAAACATCCACTAATCCCGATGACAGGTTGAGTGTTCATAACGCCCCCTCTTTTTTTGACGCCCTTTTTCGGGAAGAAAAGTATGACTGTTTCACTAATAAATCATAGCGTACGTTATTTATCTGTCGCAGGCTCCCTACGAAAAACAGGTTAACCAATTTAAGTAAATATGCGCAGCGAAAGTTGGTAATTCCCCTGAACGGTTCTATAGTCGGGACTGCTTCTCATTACAGGGTTCACTAATGCGATTTAACGGACTGACTAAAGGTTTCTTCATTTTCATACTTGCCCTCGTGACCTGGGCGTTCTTCGATGTGTTGTCTCCCTATTTCTCTGCCATTTTGTGGGCCGCAATCTTAACCACCATCTTTAACCCGGTGAAAAACAGACTGCGCAACGCGCTTGGCGAACGTAACGGGCTGGCGTCACTGCTCACCATCGGCATCATCTGTCTGATTGTTTTTATCCCACTGATGGTGATCTTCTCCTCGTTGGCTATTGAGCTGAACGTGGTGTATGCCAAATTACAACAAAACGACACTCAGTTCCCGGAAGTGGTCACCGCCATTATTTCGTATCTTCCTGACTGGGCCAGAGGATTCCTCGCAGAACATAATCTGGATAACGTCGCGCAGATCCAGAAAAAACTGTCCGACGTTGTACTGCAGGGTGGACAGTACCTCGCCGGCAGCGCGTTCCTGATTGGTAAAGGGACATTCGGCTTTGCTATTAGCTTTGGCATCATGCTGTATCTGCTGTTTTTCTTACTGAAGGACGGGCCGTACCTGGTGCGCCAGATTCTGGACTCATTACCGCTTTCTGATTTTGCCAAACAGCACCTGTTTGCCAAATTCGTCGGCGTGACGCGGGCAACGGTCAAGGGCACAGCGGTCGTGGCGTTGGTTCAGGGTATTCTTGGCGGCATCGCGTTTGCAATTGTCGACATCGACGGCAGCGTTCTGTGGGGCGCGCTGATGGCGTTTCTCTCCCTCGTGCCCGCGGTCGGCTCAGCGATCGTCTGGGTACCTGCGGCAATCTTCCTCTTCGCCACGCACCAGCTGTGGCAAGGGCTGTTTATCGTTGGCTTCTTCGTGATTATCGTCGGGCTGGTGGACAATATCCTGCGCCCGCTGCTGGTGGGTAAAGACACCAAAATGCCGGATTATCTGATTCTGATTTCCACTCTCGGCGGAATGGAGATCTACGGCATTAACGGCTTTGTGATTGGCCCCCTGATTGCCGCACTGTTCATTACCTGCTGGAACCTGTTTTCCGGGCGCGATCATGAAGGTAACGTGGAAGGAATCGACGAAGCCTTTATGGAAGAAGGAAAAAATCCTCCAGATTTATGATGGCAGGACGATAACAGAAGGCGGTCCTGAGACCGCCTTTTTTATTTTCACGCAAAATCATACGTTTCCTATAATTTCAATCATGCTTATTCATTAATCGTCGCAGAAGGAACTAATCAGTGCGAATTGCCACAATCACCAACTGGGCCTACAGCGCGACGGTGTGTCTGACTATTGCCTCCGGCGTTGTCATGTTGATGGCCTCCAGCGCCGATAACACCGAACGCCAGGTGGTGGAGCAGCGTTATCAATTCGATCAACTGACCGAAGAAGTCGAGCTCGATGCCTGGTCGCTGTCCAGTCTGGCACGCGAATATGTTATTGCAAAAGACCCGGAAGCGCTTAACGCCTACCGCCAGAAAGAAGCGTCGCTGAAAGCCGTTGAACAGCGGCTGTCGAAACTAAAAGACATTGGGGCGACGGATGAAGAGCTGGCGCTATTGCATGAAGGGCTGCAGATTGTTGATGCCCTGCAGGATGAGCAAGCTGCGGCGCTTGCCAGCGTCGCGCGCGGAGAAGAGTCGCAGGCCATCGCCCTGCTGTATGGCAAATCCTATGAACAGGAACTGGAGCGAGCCCAGGACCGGATAGATCATTTCCGTCAGTTACTCGACAGCCGCGTACGCAACACCATTGAAGATGCCACTCAGACATCGCGCACGCTACGTACGGCTTCGGAAGTGATGGTCGGGCTGACGGCGCTGCTATTTTTGTTCGTTCTCGGCTTTATTTTAAAACGCCGCGTACTGCGTCCCGTGGTGCGTTTGAGCGATGTGGTTAACCGTCTGGCGTCGCAGGATTACGCCGTTGAGACACCCAGCTTTAATCAGATCGACGAAATCGGCGATATGGCGCAGGCGATCCGCATTTTTCGCGAGAACGGCCTGGCACGTCAGCGACTGGAGAAAGAACGAGACGCCGACTGGGCAATCCGCGAGCTGCTCGCACGTATGACTCAACGTTTGCAAGGCTGCGAGAATTTTGCCGATGTCATTAATGTGGCAGAGCTGTTTGCGCCGAATGTTGCTCCCGGTATTGCCGGGCGGCTTTACATACTGGATCGAGAGCCCTGGCAAATGCGCTGCGTTGCGCAATGGCTTTCACCGCAGGGCAAAGCGGATGCTTTCCACCCGGACGAGTGCTGGGCAGTGCGCCGCGGTCAGAGCCATCCACCCGTGCAAGGCGAACCCGATATCGCCTGCTACCATCTACCGGAATCATGCCAGCAGCATACCCTGTGCGTGCCACTGATTGCCCAGGGTGAAGCCATCGGCCTGCTCTCATTCCAGAACCTCAGCAATGATTCCGCTCCCTCTCGCGCGTATCTGGAACTGATGGCGGAAGCACTCGGTCTGGCGTTAGCCAACCAGCGCCTGCGTGATGCGCTGCTGGAGAAAGCACTCTACGACCCGCTAACCGGCCTGCGCAACCGTCATCATCTGGAAGATACGCTGCGCACCCAGATGAGCCAGGCAGTGCGTAACAAAGAGCCAATCAGTTGCCTGATGATCGATATCGATCATTTCAAAAATATTAACGACCGCTTTGGCCATGAGGCGGGCGATAGCGTGATAAAAAGTATCGCCACCACTATTCAGCGCGTTGTCCATGACAGCGGCATGGCCTTCCGTTACGGCGGTGAAGAGTTTCTGGTGTTGCTGGCCAATACGGATGAGCAGGCCGCCAACCGCTTTGCGACAGATATTTATAATGGTGTACGCGAACTGTCGCTGCGCTTTGGACTCTCAGAGATTGGTCACGTTGATGTCTCTATCGGCGTTGCCAGCTATCCGCAGCACGCCCAGAGCGACAATCTTCTGCGCGCCGCAGACGTGGCGCTGTATCGCGCGAAAGAGTTAGGCCGTTCGCGCATCGTGAGCTTTGGCATGCTGGAAGCGAGCTAAGATACGTCAGTACGCCGTGCATTGCTTTACCTCTGCGCCAGGCGGTGATATGTTGACTGGATGAACACAAAACACGATATCACCGCGTTTAATCACAACCTGTGGTGGCTGCCTTCTTAAAGGCGGTCAGAATGTGTTTTCCCCATTTTAAATAACCGCCGAAAGGCGGTTATTTGCATTTAAAGACCCCTTTCGGTTTTTTGATTAAGGAGTCTTACATGAACAACAAAACTATCATCCTCACTGGCGATCGTCCCACTGGCCCGCTGCATCTCGGCCACTATGTTGGCTCTCTGCGCCAGCGCGCCACGCTGCAACATGATTATCAGCAGTTTATATTGGTTGCTGACCTGCAAGGGCTAACCGATAACGGCAGCACACCACAAAAGATCCGCAACAATATTCCCGAAGTGCTGGCTGATTACCTCGCCGCAGGAATCGACCCGTCACTCACCACCATTTGTCTGCAGTCGGCCCTGCCCGCCCTCGCTGAGCTGACCGCGCTTTATATGAACATTGTTACCGTGGCTCGCGTGGAGCGAAATCCTACGGTCAAAAACGAAATTGCGCAGAAAGGATTTGCCCGCTCGTTACCGGTTGGCTTTCTGGTTTATCCCATCAGCCAGGCGGCAGATATTACCGCCTTCAAAGCCGAGGTGGTTCCCGTCGGCGACGATCAGTTGCCCATGATCGAACAGACCAATGAGATCGTGCATAAGATGAATAGTCTGTTACCGACCTCTGTCTTGTCGCATTGTAAAGCGCTACTGAGTGAGACCAGCCGTCTTCCAGGGATCGACGGTAATGCCAAAATGTCAAAATCGCTCGGCAACACACTACTTCTGTCCGCCAGCGAAGAGGCTATTCATCATGCGGTCAGCGCAATGTACACCGATCCCAATCATCTAAAAGTGTCCGATCCGGGGCAGATTGACGGCAATATGGTATTTACTTACCTCGATGCTTTTCATCCGGATAAAGCAAAAGTGGCGGAGATGAAAGCGCATTATCAGCGCGGCGGGCTGGGTGACCGGACATGCAAAAACGAGCTGGAGATGTGCTTGCAGGAGCTTATCGCCCCGATGCGCGAGCGGCGGGCAACCTACATCCAGGATAAAGGTATGCTGATGGCGATGCTCAAAAAAGGAAGCGAAGAGGCGCACGAGGTCACGCAGCAGACATTAAAAGAAGTAAAGCAAGGACTGGGTTTGCCGGTGTTCTGAACTCGAAGCACTACAGGTTCGATAATTAAAGATAGCTCCCGACGAATGACAATCGCCGGGAGTAGCGCAGCCATGCGTTGACGCGTAAAGATAACCTCTGTCACAGAGGCTAATTAATTCGCTGTTTAATAATCCACGCAATACGATATGTCGTTTTTTATGCAGTGTTATTTCTACCCTGCACCTTCAATTATTTCAGCTAATCATTATGGATTACCCATTACATGTACGGGTTCGAGATCCTCACCTTGCCTGAGATATGATTATTTGTTAAATTAACCGCATTAGCGTTAAATACATTGAGCATTACACAGACGCTATTTATACAATAATGAATGATGGAGTTAAAATGAAGTATGCGTTTGCATTAATGTTGAGTATTGTATTGTCAGGTTGTACCGCAAATGATTGGGTGGATGCTGCAAGTGGGATAATGCAGGCAAAAGACCAACACAATAAAGACGCAAGAAACAATCGCATCAAAGAAGCCAACAGGGCTGCAGGCTACTGATATCTAAATGATTAGCACATCCCTCTTCTTGTCTTTATAAACAGAAGAGGAATGGTATTCTAAACAAATTTACTGACTAAATAGCACAATTAAAATTGGTGTATAGCGCATACATATCCTTGCAGAGAATATAATAACCTAACGCTCAGTCCGCTCCGCGCCAGATGCTGGCTTTGCAAGTCCCCTATCCCTATTCCTCATGTAAAAATGGCACTAATTGAAAGATGCCAATCCACTTCCTCATGTATATCTATATCCACACATAGTCATAAAGAAAAGGATGGATGAAGATGCTGAGAGGTAAAAGAGCTGTAATTACGGGTGGAGGTGGAGGATTTGGTCAGGCGCTGTGCGTGTGGCTGGCGCAAGAAGGCGTCGAGGTGGATTTTTGCGCGCGGCGTGCTGATGATATTCAAAAAACTTGCAGTATCATCGCGGCTGAAGGCGGGATTGCAAAAGGATATATCTGTGATTTAACCCAGCCTGAATCCCTTTCGCAATTTTCTTCACAGTTGTTAACTTCAGACAAGCCCATCGACATTTTAATCCTCAATGCCGCCCAGTGGCTTTCAGGAACGTTAGACGATCAACCAGACGCAGAAATTATCAATACCGTCAGTTCAGGCCTGACAGGTGCGATTTTATTGACTCATGCATTGTTGCCTGGGTTAAGACGTTCAGAAAGCGCGGATGTCGTCTCAATAATATCTTCATGTGGGATTCCGAATTTTACGGATTCAATTGCGCATCCCGCTTTTTTTGCCAGCAAACACGGGCTTAGCGGATTCACATCTAAACTGTCACACCAGTTGTCCGAAGAAAATATACGTGTGACCGGGTTGTATCCACCGGATTTCGAACTTACAGGGTTAGATACGTTTGTTGATAGTCAATCCAGAATGGGGGAACGTTTATTAAATGGACGCTCTGTCTGGGAAACAATTCGTTTTGTGCTGGCTCAACCGCGTAGTTGCCATATAGGTAGTATCTACTTTCAAGGTCCAACTCGCGAGAAACTGAGTGCCAGGGACTGAATTTGGTGACGTTGAACAACGCGGTCAACGTCCGTTCTTGACATAGCGGCTCTTGAGGGGCGCCAGACAGACTGCTCCGTGCCAGAGGCGGACTTCTCACACTTCGGCTTATGTGGTCAAAATCTGTATGTCACTACACTTTATAGTATTTATATCAATAGTTAAGATAAAATTAAGGTTAACTGGCATTTCATTCGAATACGTAGCCCCACCCGTTAAATGAATGATGGCCTTAGACAGGAGCATTGCCAAGGTTCATGTAAACGATACAGGAAAGAGAACATCAGATGCCATGTATATACTCACTCAATGACCTGCTCGGACTGCTTATTTTTTCAAGGAAATATCACTTTCTCTACGATAATCTGGACTGCCTGATCATTGCATGGGCTGAAGATAAAATTACCGAAGGAAATGATTCGGTGACTCTCTTAATTCTCGCTTCACTGGGTCTTGATAATCAACCTGAACGGACTGAGGTTGAATTATATCTGTCACGATACATGATAGAGCAACGGATTGTACTGCCACCGCTAAAAACAGCAGCATTGGTCTGGATAAAGCTATTTATGAGTCAACTTTCCCAGTGCACATCCATTCATGATGCAGAACAAAAAATGTATTTTCTGATGTGTCATTGGTTTGAACCTGACGTAAAGATTTTCGAGGCAGCGGTCGATATGCTGAAATCGCTTTACTGGCGTCTCTTTGATGAATGGAAAGGGCCAGGTACAAGCAAAGCGGTAAGGATGGTGGAGTCAGAATTCTTTGATCTGATTAATCGTGCGATGCTGCCCTATTCCCATAAAATTGAGAATCCAGATTGGCAGAATCTGCTTGTTCGGTAATTTTTACCTGCATCCTGAAAGATATCTTTCATGTGTGAAAAACTCCATCCAATTTGAATTCCTTTTCACATTTAACTTAAGCATATTCTGCCAAAACCTCATCGTTCCCCCTTTGAACCTGGAAACAAAGTTAAGCAGACTGAATAGCCGCTTTGTGCCAATGGCAGACTGGCAACGAACGAATCAGAGAGCAGATGCCGTTCTTACTACAAAACAGTGGTCAAATTTCTTGACCAATCCCAGGAAAGAAATCTTCAGCAACTCTATTAAATTGCATTAGTCAATCCTGAAACTGAAAGCCTGCATCGATAATAGATCCATATAGAGTATTTACCAGCCCAAAAGCCCTAACGGCACAATATGGTTGTGGAATACCTCAGTGGGATGAAACAAAGGAAACAAAGCAATTCAATACCCGGCTAACCTCACGATTTTTAAGCCATATCATCATAGTATTGACATTACCAATGTGAGGAGTAATAGAGTGGCACCGTATGGGGAAACTCGTTTCATACTGTTTGACGACGCTCTCAGGCAATAATGCAATGCCCATTCCGGCACTTACGCAACCAAGTATTGCCTGAAAAGAACCAAACTCCAGCGGGTCGTCATAATCGACATTTTGTAGCCGTAACCATTGCCCAAGCCGGGAACGATAATTACATCCTTTCACAAAGACGAGCGGCCTTGTCACCTCCAGATCGGCTCCCGTCACGACATCACCATGCTCTGCGGCCGTAACCAGAACCAGGGTTTCCTGACACAGCACCTGCGTTTGTAGCCTTGAATTGTCTACGTGCAACGCCTTGTGGTCAGCGACGAAGGCAATTTCAAGTTCACTATTCTGGATCTGACGAACTAACACATCTGTCGGTGACGTTTTTAAGTTTAATTCTACGGAGGGCATTTCACGGTGGAAGTTTGCCAGCAAAGCAGGAAGTCGGACGGCGGCAGTGGTTTCCATTGCGCCAATGCGCAGAGGGCCAGCCGCTTTCGTTCCCTGCATAGACAACTCGGCTTCGTCTAAAAGCGCGAGGATTTTGTTAGCGTAACGCAGAAGCAGTTCACCTTCAGGGGTGATGTGAAGACGATTCTTCTCGCGAACAAACAACGAAACATCCAGGCTGGACTCCAGTTGCTTGAGCCGCGTCGTGACGTTTGAAGAAACGCAGTGCAGATTACGGGCTGCTGCGGTGATAGAGCCGGTTTCCGCGACGGTTTTAAACAAATTTAATGAAGTACTGTTCATCGTGTCTGTCACTCAAAGTGAAGGTTTTCGTCATTTTTATTAACTTTTTATTATCATTTCTTTATGTAACATAACAATCAAATCTGATTGACATATTGAGCCTGAAAAATGGATCTTGATCACAATGTTATTGGCCATCGCCAGTTGAGCACGGCTGTCTTCGGTATGATTGTTTTAACGCTGGGGATGGGAATTGGTCGGTTTTTATATACTCCGATGCTGCCGGTCATGTTGCATGAAGGCATTTTTAATTTTTCGCAATTATCGTTAATCGCAAGCGCGAATTACGCCGGATACCTGGTTGGCAGCCTCCTGTTCTCGTTTGGTATTTTTGGTGGCCTGAAGAATATCAAAACGATGTTAATTTGTGCTGCATTAGTCACCGGCCTGCTTATTTTTGCGATGGCAGTAGTCACGCACCCTGATATAGTAATTGTTATTCGATTTATCGCCGGTGTTGCCAGCGCAGGCATGATGATATTCGGGTCGATGCTTATGCTACAGCATACCCATAATCCGTTTGTCATTGCTTCTTTGTTTGCCGGCGTCGGGGTGGGTATTTTTATAGGCAATGAATATGTTATAGCCGGTATCGCATATGCATTAAATTCAAAGCTACTATGGATCGGCGCGTCAATCATTTCAGCTGTACTCTTCATCGCGCTGATTATCTTGCTGCCTGCAAATAAACACGTTCTACCTCCTCAGAAAAAAGCTTCGTCATCCGAGCCGAACATCCAGTGGTGGAATTTAGCATTGTTATATGGACTGGCAGGCTTCGGTTATATCATTGTAGCTACTTATCTCCCTTTAATGGCCCGGGGAGTGGGTAATGAATTTCTGGCCAACCATATCTGGTCTATTGTTGGCCTTGCCGTTATCCCAGGATGCTATGGTTGGTTATGGGCTGCACGCAAGTGGAGCATATTGTCCTGCCTGAGTGTTAACTTAATTGTGCAGGCGAGCTGCGTTGTGATGGCCTCGTTTATCCATTCCCCGCTTTTATTGACCTTGAGTTGTATTGGCTTTGGTGCAACTTTCATGGGAACCAGTTCTCTCGTTATGCCACTCGCGAAAAAGATTTCTGCACCACAGAAAATTAATCTTCTGGGTCTGGTGACGTTAACATATGGCATTGGGCAAATTGCCGGGCCATTAATCGTGAGTGCGTTTCAGAACAATAAAAACGGGATGACTATTTCAATATTATCTGGCGCTTGTGCGTTATTTATCGCAGCAGGGATTAGCTATGTTCAACACAGCAAAGTTAAATACTCTCAAAGTTGGAGCAAAGAATGAAAAAGACAACCGTTGCTATTATAGGAATGGGGCCTCGGGGGCTTAGTATTCTGGAAAGGATTTGTGCTCAGCATGCACAACGTAAACAGAATGAACATATTAATATTGTTATCGTTGATAAAAATGCGATGGGTGTAGGTGCGCACAGTTTATCGCAGCCCGACCATTTATTGGTTAACACCGTTGCTTGCCAGATAACATTATTTGGTGATGCGACGGTAAAAAATGCCGGATCTTTCCGTTCAGGGCCATGTTTTCATCAGTGGGCTAATGAGCAGGGCTATAAAAATGTTGATGGCCGTTATTTAAAAGACGTGGCTGGCAAACCAATTGACGCCAACGATTATTTACCTCGTCGATTATTAGGTGAATACTTAAATTGGTTTTATCACGAAATTATCAAAAGTTTGCCTGACAATATCTCGGTTACACAGATAAATCATCAGGCCAACAACATTCTGATTCAGGACGATGCGAAGTCTATTATTGTCTTGGAAGACAGTCAGCGTGTGGTGGCCGATTACGTCTATTTAACCACTGGTCACAGCGACAACGCCAAAACGTTTGACGATCATCTTGTTGAACGATTTATTGCCAATAATTATAAGAAAAATGAACGCCTGGACTACTATCCGACTCCTTATCCAATAAATAATTTGAATAAAATAACAGCGGAATCAAATGTGATTGTTCAGGGTATTGGTCTGACTGCCTATGATGTCATTTCGCAACTCACTATCGGCAGGGGTGGAAAATTTAGCCGGGAAGATGGTGAGCTTCGCTATCATCCTTCCGGAAAAGAACCGGGTATTTTTATCTATTCACGTAAGGCTCTACCTTTTAGCAGTCGCGGCGCGAATCAAAAAGGCGTTTCTGGGCAGTACTCCCCACGCTTCTTAACGGCAATGGCTATCAGAGAATTGCGGTTGAAAAATGTGTTTGAGAAAGGATCTTCAAAAATCGATTTTCTTGAACAAGTTTTCCCCTTACTGCATAAAGAAATGTGTTATGCCTATCGTTCAACCCTAAATGGGCAGTGGTTAGATGCTGGCTCTTATGAACCGAGCGCTGAAGACATCGCGGTAATTGACAGTGTGCTTTATCCACATCAATCGCAGGAACATCTGAGTTTAAAGGATTATACTCAATGGTTTATGTATTTCCTGCGTAAAGATCTCCAGGAGTCTGAGGAGGGCAATGTCCATGGCCCGATCAAAGCGGCGACAGACATTATTCGTGATGTCAGGGATATTTTACGAGAAGCGATTGATAATTCAGGGCTTGAATCGCGGTCACATCAGTATTTCCTTGAGCATTTTAATCCTATTTTTAACCGCATTGCCGTTGGCCCGCCGAAGTTAAGAAATGAACAACTATTAGCATTAATGGAAGAGAATGTGGTGAGTCTGGCCGGTGGTAAAGATTCAAGGTTAGTATTGAACGACTGCGAAGGAAAATTCGAAGTTCACTCACCTTTTAAAGAAGAGAGTACTGAGATTCAGGCTGATGTTTTAATCAAGGCGAAAATTGCCAGTTTTTCGCCACTACATGACGCTTCACCGTTAATCAGAAATATGACAGCCAATGGTATTGTTCGTCCATTTATGAATGAGGGGTATCACCCGGGTGGGCTGGATATCGATCAATGCCAGCATCCTATTAATCGCATGGGGGAAGCGCAGACGGCTTTTTGGGTGCTGGGCAATCCTGCGGAAGGCGCGAATTTTTACACCTACGTCCTGCCACGTCCGCTGGTTAATTCAAGATTCCTGGTTGATGCAGGCCGTTGTGTCGCAGATATGTATCATCAAATGATGGTGCGGCAGGCTCAGCCAGAGGTAGCGATAAATGCAGACTGAGCAAATCCAGGCCCGTGGCAAGGCGTGGCAATCATTGCAACCTGCGTTAGCGATAACATCATTGCTGGTATTTCTGTTCGCTTGTGCGTTGACGGATAAACATGCGGCGATGTCGGCTATTGCGGGAGTTACCGCCGTGCTCTACTTCGCATCGACATTTGCTTTCTGGTCAAAAAAATCATCCGCCAGAAGTGGTGTGATTATTTTTCTCTGCTCGATGATGTTTCTTCTTGCTACAAACAACCTGAAAGGCATTGTGCTCCCTGCAATTTTTTCGCGATATTTTGATGTGATTTTACTGCTTGTTGGTATTGCCTTATTACGACAAGTCATGGCCTCTCTTAATTTTACAGCTGTTCTGGGAGGATATTTTTCGCGTAGAAAAACATCGAACATGACTTTTGGGGTTACGTTATTGACGGCGTTCTTAACATGGCCAATGAGTCTGGGGGCAATATCATTGCTGCTCGATGGCCTCAAGTCAGTTATTGGGCCAAGATTCAACCTGGCAAAGATTATTACGCGCACCGTATGCATTACGATGGTACTGATGCCAACCACCATCGGCGCTGCTGCCGTTTGGGCGGCAATGCCTGACGTACCGCATCTTAAGGCGATGCTGGTGGGTATCCCTCTCTTTTTATTCAGTATCTTGTTCAACCAAAGCGCAAAAGTGACGGTAATCGCTGAAAACGAGACGGTGACACCCAGCCGTGATGGGATGCGGTATATCCTGCTATGTGTAGGTCTGTTCTGGGGAGTATTCATTTTTTCATTAACGGTACTGAATCTTAATTCACTGCAAAGTATTGCCTTTACAGCAGTCGTGCTCTTTGTTGTCGATCATCTGGTTAAAAAGGATAAACCCTGGGCTGAGCAATTAACTGAATCAGCACAGAATATATCCGGTGAGGTATTGTTGCTTTTAAGCTGTAGTGTGTTGACCTCAGTTTGTTGGCTGCTTTTTTCCCATGGACCTGAGGGTATCACTGCTTATGTTGGCGGGCTGACAACGTTGCAGATCTACGCGATTATTTTGTTCATCGTACCGCTTTTTGGTTTATTAGGTATCCATCCACTGATTATCTTTAGTATCGCATGGTCGATATTTTCTGATTATCTTACGGGGGGGATGGTTGATTATCAGATATGGATTTGCTTATTTATTGCAACTCAGCTTATTTCTCCCGTATCGATCAATGCTATTTTCGCCGCAAACAGTCTGAATGTATCACCCAGTAACACCAGTTTTAAAATGCACTACGGTTATGTTCTATCGTTTAATCTCTTTGCACTTGTTTATCTTGGTGCAATGTCAAAAATTATCTAATAAAAGGAGTTCATATGCCCTACGTAAATATTAAAATTACTAATGAAGGTGCTACCGATCAGCAAAAGAAAAAATTAATGGAGGGAGTGACACAACTATTGGTTGATGTCCTGAATAAAAACCCCAGCACAACCATCGTGGTCATTGATGAAGTGGAGACTGATAACTGGGGAATTGGTGGCGTGCCAGTGACGGAGTTACGTAAAAAAAGCAAGTAGAGTTATTTAAAAAGTAAGGAGCCTGCCTCCTTACTTTTGCCCATAGATTATCAGTATAAAAGAGTCTGCAATATTATTTATTGTTGGATATGCATTTCATATCTTATAAGTAGACTGCTCAAACTACCGTATTAAGGACGTTATCTATGCACGCCTATCATCATATTCGACTGGGGAAGACTTCAGCGAAAGTCAAAAATAGTTTTGATGAATTACTACCCGATCCATGGCTTAAGGCTGAAGATGGTATTTTTCGGTTCAGAAGTTACATGCAGGCCAGGGCCGGACGTGAAAAGTATTTTGATCTGTGCGCAGTGGGTGAGTTTTTTCAAGCGGAAAAACTGAACAATTACGCTGGCGGTATTGCAAGAAAATACCCAGAAATAAAACAAGACGTTGCTGAAGAAGTGATGAATCTGGTGTTTCGTAAGCTTTTGCCATTGCTTCCAGACACGACTTACAATATTGGCATTCATCAAATAAGAATAACGACAGATGACCGAAGGCCTGGATATCCCGCTCCAGAGGGTATTCATAAAGATGGTTTTAAGTACATTGCAATCTATTGCAGCGAAATTGAGAATGTGACTGGTGGAGAAACCACGCTTATTTCTAATCATGATGGGGGCAATGATGCCTCTACGTTCAAACTGCATGCGGGCGATGCAGTAATATTCAATGATGTGAATTATCAGCATTATACCGCGGCAGTGGTTCCTTTGTTGCCAGGAAAAGGTTATCGGGATGTATTTGTCATTACATTTGATATTGAATGAGAAAAACAATGAATATCTTGCTGTGTCCACCAAAAATTATTTTTCAGCACTCACGTGAAGAGTGGCAGTCATTGCAATCAGTGGCCCCGGTTCTGATTGCAACGTGCGCAAGCCAGATCGATAATATTCTTGATCATATGGGGGCAGGTTTTTCTTTCCTTTTTTATGAAAACTTTAATGATAATCCCTTCGTGGAAATGGATATTTACCACTACGCTCAGGACAATAAAGCAACGGGTATCTTTTACCTCGCCGAAATCGATGTTCTGAGGGCCGCGCGAATCAGCGATCGTCTGGGTTTGACACACGACCGTGAAAAAAAGGCCATGTTCTTCCGTGATAAATTTATGATGAAATCGCTTGTTCAGTCTCATCAGTTACCGGTTCCTGCTATGGCACGCGTCGACAGTGCGACTGCGATGGCGCGATTCATTGCCGAACAGGGATATCCCTGCGTCATCAAACCTAATGATGGGCGTGGATCACAGGGCGTGGTGGTTCTTAAAAATGAAGGCCAGCTTTATAAATATCTGGCGCAGGTTAAGCCGCCAGAGTATCACAATCTGCTCATTGAAAAATTTATCGAAGGCGAAGCTTATCAAATTAATGCGTTGTATTTAAAAGGAAAGGCGATATTTGTTTCTGCATCTCGTGCAACCGTCTCCTGCCTGGATTTTCTATCCGGGAAAACATTAGGTCTGGTTATGGAAGATGACACGCCGCTGCATCGTAAACTGATTGCCTACACCAAATATCTTGCTGAAGAGGTTTTTCCAACGGAAGAAAACGCATTGCTTCACCTTGAAGTTTTTGTTGATAAAGATAACAACATTATTTTTGGCGAGCTTGCTTGCCGATTAGGTGGCTGCTTTGTCAATGAAGAATTAGGGGCCGCTTTTGGTCTTGATCCTCGAATGACCTGGCTTAAAGCCAGTTTATGCGAAATCTATCCGCAGGATTTATCGCAAAGACAACCCGTTTTACGGGTTGGCCAATTAAATGTGCCGCCTGCACAGGGCACGCTCCTCTCTATTGCGGAAAAATGTCCATTGCCTTTTGTGGTTAAATATCGGGCAACAGGTGTCGTCGGCCGCCAATATGACGCGATGAAATTAACAAATGGCGAGATCGTGAGTGCTATTGTTCAAGCGGAGTCCAGCCGGGAAATACACGAACGTCTTGATGCATTGACCCAATGGGTTGCTGAAAATACCCTTTGGGTTAACGAAACCGTTCACTGAGTATTTAACACTCCCGGTAGCCAGGAGAAAGGTGTATGAAATTATTGTTAGGTTTTGCTCTTTGTATCCTGGCTGGGTTGGGTTTTACCTATTGCAACGTTCCGTTAGGTATGATGTTTGGCCCCCTTATTACCGTGCTGGTGTTAAAACGTACCGGTCTTTCTGTGCCAGTACTGCCGGGCAGCCTGACGGTGATTCAACTCTCTCTTGGTACGTCAATTGGTCTTTTATTTCGCGATTTTTCTTTTGGGGCGCAAGGAAATATCGCATTTTTACTGGTGTTGTTATTAGTATGCTTATCCCTGCAATTCACCGCATGCTACTTGTGGTGTATTCACCGATTACGCTGGAGTAAGGAAGAGGCGTTATTGGGCGCCGTTCCGGGGGCAATGGCAGCGGTATTAGCGCTAGCGTCCCATGTTAAAACGCCGCCGCAAAAAATTATCATTTCGCACTCGCTTCGGCTCATCACATTGACCTTATTTGCCGGATATATTACCGGCGGTGCGCAAACCCATATGGCCATGCCGCCTGTATTGTTTGCAACGACTAATGTGCTCTGGCTATTGGGTATTGTCTTTGCGGGCTATGTGTTGGGCAAATGCCTTGAACGCTTCCACTTTCCTGCGCCCTTTATGATCACGTCGTTGCTTTGTGCAGCACTCCTGCACCCTTTGTCATCTCAGACTGTGTTTTTTCCCGATATTTTCAATCAGTTCAGTATGATCCTGATGGGCATATTACTGGGGCATCATTTTATTGCGTTTACGTTGACTGCATTTTTGCGTCATCTTTGGTCTTCAATACAGCTCATTGCTATTGGACTGGGTGTGACGGTCATGATGGCATTTACAGCGGCGCATCTTCTGGATTATCCATTTTATGTATTGATGCTCTCCTGGGTTCCCGGGAGCGTGGAATCAATGTCCTTTGCGGCACTGGCGCTTAACGCGAATGCGAGTTTTGTGATGGCAAGCCATATTATACGCATGTTGCTCATCCAAACGATCCCAGCAATAGTTATCTACCGCAAAAGAGAGGTTATAGAAGGTATTAGCGCTAAAACCAGTAAGCCGACGAGGCCGCTGTAGGGGGTTATGACCTCCGTTATGAGCATAACGTTCGTTGCGAATTTTATACAGCTCATCATGAACAGCCCGTAGGTGGACAGGGAGATCATTCCGCTGGAGAACGCAAGTGCCATTGCTTTTGGCGAACAAACGTGCGTAGCTGACCACAAAAGCGGTTGTTAACATCTCCTGTTCCATCATCGATTCAGTAGTGATTTCAAACTTGGTCGTACGAAGCCGACGATAAATGTAACTAAGGCTTGTTGTAGTAGGTATTACCTTTATAAGTCTAATCAGACTTTCAATCTCTTTATCGCAACCGCTAATAATCTCCGCCCCTTTCTTCATTATTTGTTCAAAAGGCGCTCTTAGATCAGCTGGTAATTTGCTAAAAAATTCTTCAGAGACGCTGTAATAGTCGTTGCCTTCAAAAATAGGAGGTGGTGACATAGCCATCTGGGTAAACCCTGTGTTGAGAAATTGCACCATTTTCAAACTAACTGGCGGGGTTTATCAAGATAAATTAAAGTCTCCATTTGGCTTAGAAGCGGAAATACTTACTGAAGGTCGAGAGTACAACTGAATTTCAAAACCGGCTCAAAGCGCGGTATTGCCTACGGCACATGAAAATTATTCCTTGATGCATAACTTCTGCAAAATCTGCCAATTCTGTCCATTTATCCCGCCATAACCTTGCAAATTAGATTACCTTGTAAGTTTGGAAGGTCCAATGTCCGCTCCTCGCCCACTACGGACATTCGCTCAGTTAGCTTATCCGTTCAGTACCAGAAACAGACGAGCTTGTCCTTACAGAACTTAAACGCGGTTCAGAGCATGTCCCATCCCGTCAACAAAGTATCTGTCGATGCTCTGTTAGTGGAGAGGCATGAAAGCCACGAAATCAACAAATGTTTAAAATAATAATTTTGTTTAATTTAAAATTAAGTCATGCTACCGTGCTACTACACTTTCTTTAGGGCAAATCTGACACATGTCTATCGTACGCTACCCCACGACCAAGCCTTTTCCCTTTTCAGACGCCGTGCAGGTGAACGGGTTTGTTTTTCTTTCAGGCCATGTCGCCATGAGCCCCGAAGGTGAACCGTTGTATGGATCTGTCACCCAGCAGACCCGGCATATCATGCACGCCATCCGGGAAACTCTGGCGCGGGCGCATACGACGCTGAACCACATTGTGAAAGTCCAGGTTTGGTTAAGCAGCATGGAGCACTTTAGCGAATTCAATGTTGCTTACAGCGCGTTCTTCCCGGAAGGTTTCCCCGCAAGGAGCGTCGTCACCAGCCACCTTGCATTTGATTTAGACGTCGAAATAGAAGTCCAGGCCGTTGTCTGATGGAGAGAGCAAAATGAAAGACGAACGTGAACGTTTAATCACTATTTTGACGGCTTCGCTTGAGGCATTGAGAACCACGCTTCCCTTAAACACAGAAGCGGTTCTGCATGACCTTACCCGCCCCGAATCGTCCGTGATAAACATCATTAATGGACACGTCAGCGGCAGGAAAGTCGGTGATGCACTGTTGTCCGGCCCGGAAAATGACACGGGATTCTTAGGTTTACTGGATGCTTCGCAGCGTGTTCCCAGTCAGGTATTTAGTGGATATACCACCACCACTCTCTCTGGCACCACGTTGAATAGCGCATCAACGATTTATTACAGCAAGGACGGCGTGCCGTTAGTGGCTTTTTGCATTAACGTCGATATGGATGTGGTATCAAAACTCAAACGCGACCTGGACTATTTACTCCATCCAGCCGCCGCGGCTGAAACGCCGGAAAATCCGCTAGGTGATATTCAGGATAAATCTCTGGATGACGTTATTTCGAAATTCAGACCCACGGGTTCAGAAAATAAAATTGATTTCAGAAAACGGGTTATTTCTGAAATACATGCTCAGGGCTTTTTCAAGATTAAAGGCAGCGTTAATCATGTTGCTAAAGCGCTGGGCGTCACCCGATACACCGTTTACAACTATCTGGATAAATTAAATGACAAAGTCTGACACCACAGTAATTCCTTTTTATCAGGTTGATGCTTTCACCTCTCAACCTTTTGGCGGCAACCCGGCGGGCGTTTGTCCGTTAACTGAGTGGCTGCCTGACGCTGTTCTGCAAGCCATCGCCACGGAGAATAATCTTTCTGAAACCGCGTTTTTTGTGCCGTTCGAGGAGGGTTATCAACTGCGCTGGTGTACGCCTGCGGTTGAAGTGGATTTGTGCGGTCATGCCACTCTCGCTGCATCCTGGGTGCTGTTCAACAAGCTTGGCTACCAACAACAAACTATCAGCTTCCACACCCGCAGCGGCCTGTTGACGGTGAGTAAGAACGGGGACGAACTCTGCATGGACTTCCCGGCTAAATGGGCCATAAAGATTGATACTCCTGATGGGCTGCTGGCAGCCCTCGGCATTACCGACGGTGTTATCGGGGTGTGGAAATCGGACGATCTGATTGTACTGGTCGATGACAAAACCATCATCGACGGGCTTAATCCTGACTTCAACAAGCTGGCGGTATTCGACACCCGCGGCGTGATCGTGACCGCCGCTGATAACCAGTTTGATTTTGTGTCCCGTTGGTTCGGCCCTCAGGTCGGCGTGAACGAAGATCCCGTCACCGGGTCGGCACACACTTTCCTCGCCCCGTTCTGGGCGGCGCGTACGGGTAAAAAGGTCCTGACCGCTCAACAAGGCGGGAAGCGTAAAGGGGCGTTGCGCTGTGTAGTTCGGGATGACGGGCGCGTGGAATTGCATGGCTTCGCTCGTATGACCATCGAAGGAATATTCCAGTTGTAATAACGATGTATGACCGGAACGGTGACCAGGCATATAATGACCACGCCTTCCAAAGCATGATGTTTATATAAAATAAGAGTTAATAATGACAGCAAACACCAGACTTTCATTGCCAGAGACAATGGCTCTTGGCGGGATGACCCTTGCGCTTTTTTTGGGTGCAGGCAATATTATATTCCCGCCGCTGGTCGGCATGCAGGCGGGCGCAAACGCCTTTAATGCAGGCTTTGGCTTTATCATCACAGCGGTTCTGTTCCCGGCGCTGGCGATTATTTCCCTTGCCATTAATGGCGGTGATATCGCGGAATTAACGAAACCCTTAGGCAAATGGCCGAGCCTGATTTTTATTGGCATTTGCTTTTTAACGCTGGGGGTTTTATTTGGTACGCCACGCACCGCGACGATTAGCTACGAGGTCATCACCGATGGCGCAGCTAGTTCCCTGATGCAGAAGATTATATTTTCCGCCGCGTTCTTTGGCCTTGCTGGCGCGACGCTGGCTAAACCCGGAAAACTGCTGGAAATCGTCGGTTTCTTCCTTTCGCCCATTAAAATTAGTGCCCTGATTTTTATCGGCATATGTGCCTGGTTACATCCGATTGGTGAGCTCACGACCGCCACAACCGCGTATCAAACTCGCGCGTTCGATACAGGGTTCGTCAACGGTTATCAGACCCTGGATGTGATCAGTGCGCTGTGCTTTGGCGCCATTATCACCCACACGCTTAAGCAGCGCGGGATCCACCATCCGCGGGGCATCTTCACCCATTCCATCGCCGCAGCCTTTATTGCCGCTGCAGGTCTGGCCGTGATTTATATCTGCTATCTGTCGATGGGGTCCCACAGCCCGGTGCGGGGCGCAACGAACGGTATGCAGGTGATGAGCGCCTATGTCGAGACTGTTTTTGGCGTTTATGGCCGGGTGTTGTTGGCGGCGATCATTACCCTCGCCTGTCTGGTCACGGCCATTGGTCTGACGACCGGAACGGCGCGCTATTTCAACCAGACGACCGGTGCGTCTTATGGGCTGCTGGTGACGCTCTCCCTGATGGTGTCAGCAGCACTTGCCGTGCTGGGACTGAATTCCCTCACCGCAATGGCGGTTCCCGTGCTCTGCGCCATTTACCCGGCTGCGCTGGTCGTGGTCGCGCTGGGCATCGTTAGAAAATGGACAGACGTGCCGACGAATCTGTATCAGTTGTTTTTCTATAGCGCCCTGGCAGTGGGAATAATGAGCTTGTTTGTAAAATCCTGAATGAACAGCCGCAAGTTCGGAAGATGTCTTTTCATTTTCGCTCAAAGCAGACCAGGCAATCAGTTGGCCTGTCTGCTTCGAGCCAGAAGCTAACATCGATAAAAAATAACTTAATGGTCGAGCTCCACCAACTTCAGACCTTAGATTGCGTATTCAAAGTTTGAGGGTAAGACAGTCGCAACGGACATGTAGACTTAACAGGCCGTATATATTACAAATTTAAAATCATTTTTCTCTCATAAAGTAAGGGCCTATCCCATGTCTTTAATCATACGACAAGCAACATTAGCCGATTCGGGATTACTAAATGAGCTTGGCTACCGCTTCTATACTGCGCACTTTAAGCATATGTGGAAGTCAGAATCAGAATTTGATAATTATTTGGAGGGTGAATATTCACTTCCTGTTATTGAGCAGAGTATTAATGATAAAAACATTAGCTGGTATATAGTTGAAATCGAGCAGCCGATTGGTTTTGTGAAGCTGACATGGCAAGCAACTATCCCGAATACAGACATCAGCGGTGTTTTACTTAATAAACTCTACCTTGCCCCAACCAAAACGAATCAGCATTACGGTCACCTAATGTTGAATAAAGTCATAGATCTTGCCCGAAGTCAGGGGAAAAAATATTTATGGCTGGAGGTTCTTGAACAAAATGAACGTGCTCAAAAATTCTATAAAAAGCAGGGAATGAAACACATCAGCGACATCATTTTCGAAACAAATTCACAGAGGAGCATACTCAAGTTAATGGGGATGTGTATATAAGGCCCGCTCCTCGCTCAGACCCGTTACCCTGACACGTGTGCAGCCTGGCCTTCATTCATAAATTCTCAGTGTATCGATAACTGCTCGCAGAGCGGGAGACACATTGCGGTGCGGATAATAGAGAAATGAGCCTTCCAGGCGTTGACTGTAACGTTGTAAAACTCTGATGAGTGAACCCTCTTCTAAATCATCGGACACCAATTCTTCTGGAACATAAGCCAGCCCCAGCCCCAGTCTGGCGGCTTTGGCTTCCATATAACTGTCAGCAAAAGCCCATTGTCCCTGCGGCTGATGAGTTATTTTTTTACCATCCTGTTGAAGCTCCCATGTATAGAGGCTTCCATCGCCAAATTGATAAGCGATGCAGGGATGAACCGCCAAATCTGCCGGGACTTGTGGAAAGCCATAGCGGCGAAAGTGTTCTGGCGTACCAACAATGGCCATCTCCATATCGGGGGAAATACGGACCGCTATCATGCCACCGCCAACTTCCGGTCCGAGACGTACACCGGCATCGAATCTTTCCGCAATAATATCGACAAACCGACTTTCGCTGATGAGTTCCAGCCGGATGTCAGGATAGCGTTGCTTAAACACCGCAAGCTTTGGCAGGAGCAGTTTATCAATAGCGTGCTGACTGGCATTAATCCGTACCGTACCTGACGGGGACTGGCGATAATGGGCCAGCGTGGCAAGCCCCATATCTAAAGCGTCGAATCCTGACTCAATGGTCCGGTAGAGCTGTTCGCCGGCATGGGTGAGCGATAGCCTACGCGTAGTGCGAGCCAGAAGCTGAACGCCCAGTCTTTCTTCAAGTTCGCGTACGGAACGGCTTATACCTGATTGTGCCAGGCCGAGTCGTTGCGCCGCAGCGGTAAAACTCCCTTCCCGCACCACCTGCATGAACAGGTATAAATCATTATAGTTTCCCCGTTTCGCCATCACGTTTCCCTCGCTATCGCATCACCATTTAGAACAATATGGTATTAATTCTAGCAATTTTACCCCTCTAATAAGCACTATTACTGCTCACTATAATGCTCGCATTGCAACAAAGCACAGCAGTGTTGTCCGTATGAAACCTGTATCTATCACGTTTTATGAGGGGATTTTGATGACTGCCTTCACCAAAAAACTGACAGCCGCGATACCAGCCATGCTGCTCTGCGCATCATTAAGTGGAGTTACAACGATGAGTTATGCCAATACAACCAATCCGAACGCGCCAGTTTCACTGGTCGAGACATGGGATAAAACCTTCGCTAAAAGTACGAAAGTTAATCACCGTAAAGTGACCTTTCAGAACCGCTTCGGGATCACCCTGGTCGGTGATCTCTACATTCCAAAGGATCGCGGCGAGCGCAAACTGGCGGCCATTGCCATCAGCGGGCCTTTCGGCGCGGTGAAAGAGCAGTCCAGCGGTCTGTATGCGCAGACGTTGGCTGAGCAGGGATTTGTTACCCTGGCTTTTGACCCTTCATATACGGGGGAAAGCGGTGGCTATCCGCGTAACGTTGCCTCTCCGGATATCAACACCGAGGATTTCAGCGCGGCTGTTGATTTCCTTGGCCTGCAAAATGAGGTTGATCGAAATCGTATCGGATTACTGGGTATCTGCGGATGGGGCGGGATGGCCTTAAACGACGCCGCGATGGATACCCGCGTGAAAGCGGTGGCGACCAGCGTGATGTATGACATGAGCCGTGCGATGGGGCATGGCGTAGGTGATGGTAAAGACCGTTATACCACTGCGGATCGTCGCGCCGTATTACAGTATCTGAACGCACAGCGCTGGGAAGATGCGAAGAACGGAGCTTTCGCGCCCGGCGGGCATGACATTTATGTTGATGAAAAGGGGGACGTCAGTACGTCGAAACGTATTCTGCCAGAAACGTTACCCGCAAATCCTAATCCGGTTCTGAAAGAATTCTTTGATTATTATCGCATGCCGCGTGGTTTCCATGCGCGTTCGGTCAACTCAACCGGGGCCTGGAATGCGACGATGCCGCTGTCATTTATGAATATGCCGCTGCTGAGCTACGCCAATGAAGTCACTATCCCCACGCTTATCGTGACCGGCGAAAAAGCCCATTCACGCTATTTTGCTGAAGATGCCTTTAGGACGATCGGCAGCAATGAGAAAGAGCTGGTGATTGTCCCGGGGGCAAATCATGTTGATCTGTACGACAACGTTGCGGGTAAGATTCCGTTTGCTAAATTTGAGCAGTTTTTCAATACCACCCTAAGATAACCGCCCCAAGCCGCCTGATATTTGCAGGCGGCTGTAAAACGCCTGCACATCATTTTCATCCATGTTTTGACGTGATTTCCTGAATGACGTCTGTCCGGACTGCGCCTGAACCTGGCCGATTCGATATTAAGAGATCTGATAATGTCCACAGTAAGACTAAAACCGCATTACGAAAAAAAGCATGCGCATTGGGGGGGCGTGTTTGCCATGACGCTGTGCGTGTTTGTGCTGATCGCTTCCGAGTTTATGCCGGTCAGCCTGCTTACGCTTATTGCCAGTGATTTACACATTACCGAAGGGCTGGCTGGCCAGGGAATTGCAATCTCTGGCGCGCTGGCGGTCATTACCAGCCTGACTATCTCCCATATTGCCGGAGATCTGAACCGAAAACATCTCCTGCAGGGGCTGACGGTTTTAATGGCCATATCGGGGATAGTCGTCGCCCTAGCACCCAGCTATCCGGTTTATATCCTGGGGAGAGCCCTGCTTGGGGTGGTCATTGGTGGATTCTGGTCCATGTCTGCTGCAACCGCCATTCGGCTCGTTCCGCAGCATCAGGTTCCCCGCGCGCTGGCGATTTTTAACGGTGGGAACGCGCTGGCTACCGTTGTAGCGGCACCGCTTGGCAGCTATCTGGGGACGACCGTGGGCTGGCGAGGGGCATTTTTATGCCTCGTTCCCCTGGCTATAGCCGCGTTCATCTGGCAGTGGGTCAGCCTGCCATCGATGGAAAGCGATAAAAAACAAAAATCCCAGAGATCTATGCATCGTCTGTTCCGCATCACCATTGTCCCTGCGGGACTTCTGGCCTGCGGATTCTTCTTCATGGGGCAATTTGCCTTATTTACCTACGTGCGCCCCTTTCTTGAGACCGTAACCCGCGTAGGCCCTTCTGGTCTCTCTCTGATTTTGCTCGCAATAGGCGTGGCGGGTTTTGTCGGCACACTGGCCGTATCAATATTCCTGAACACAAGTTTTTATCAGACTTTAATCATGATCCCCCTGCTTATGGCAGCAACTGCCGGGGCGTTACTACTGGTTGGACACAGCATCTGGGCTGTTGCCGTATTGCTCAGCCTGTGGGGACTACTAGCAACGGCTGCGCCAACGGGATGGTGGACATGGATAGCGCGGGCACTACCCGAAGATGCAGAGGCGGGTGGTGGCTTAATGGTTGCGGTGATCCAGCTATCAATTGCCCTGGGTTCAACGGCAGGTGGGTTGGTATTCGACACTCTGGGATGGCGCAGTACTTTTGGCTTGAGTGGTTTCTTACTTCTGGCGGCGGCAGCAATGACGATTGTCACATCCCGTCAAAACAGCAAAGCAAACTAGAACTATCCATTCATTTCTGGCGTGCTCTCTGTCATGGCATACGGCAGAGAGCCGAGTGTCCGCCCTCGCTGATCGCGGACCTTTAGCCCAGTTATCTTCTATTTTTTCACCAAATATTTTCGCATCAGTGCATTTTGTAATGTCACTCCGCGACAGGCAGGAAACCCACGTTCCACAACATGAAAACCGTGTCGTAGAAAGAACGCCTCCGCAGCCTTACTGACATTTGAAGTCAGTTCGCCAATTCCACGTTGTCTGGCTTCTTCATGAATGCGATTCATCAGTAGTGTCCCTACTCCCTGTCTCGGGTAGGTTCCCGAGACAAAGAAATGGTCAATGTACCCATTTGGCTGAACATCTGCATATCCAGCTATTTCACCATCCACTTCAACAACAAAGGGGCGTAATTCCTTCATATGATTGGCCCATTGTTCCGGGTCGATATCCGTTGGGGCCCACGCATCTATTTGTTCCTGTGTGTAGTAATGTGATGCGAGGGTATGTACAGAAGATAAAAAGACGCTGAATAACGAAATTTCATCTCCATTACTAAACCTTCTGATTTTCATAAGACCTCGTCAGGAGAGTGACTTGTAGAACAATACCATTTTTGGTGTAGCAGAGCGTCAGCCCCTCGTGGTGAGTTTAATGGGTCAATGCAACGCTATTCTTAATCAAGGGAGATGCTCAGGCAACGCCGTTGAGTCAACATCAAACCATCGGCCCGTGGCGGTAATGTCGCTACGCCACGGGTAAGGCTTTTTCCAATTGAGTATGTAATATTGACTTATTGTGTAAAAAGATTACTTTTCAGGACATGAAGAAGATACTCATTATTGTTCCCGATGGCGGTATGCTGTTTGAGTCCGCCGGTATTGCCGACATTCTGATGCAGGCCAACCGCCTGCATCCCAAAGGCGCTACGGAGACGTGTTACCAGGTTCAGTTAGCGACAACGCAACCGCATCAGGTGATCCATGGTCAGTCCGGCCTAAATCTACTGGCAGATCATCGCCTACATGAGATAGATCCTCGCGAACCTCTCGATACCATCATCATCACTGGCAGAGGTCAAAACCCGCAGGAAGGGATTGCAGTGGTTGACTGGCTACGCCTTGCCGCTCCCCACGCCCGCCGCATTGCATCCATTTGCGGCGGCGCGATGCTGCTGGCAGAAACCGGGCTGCTGGACGGCAGACGAGCCACCACCCACTGGAAGCTACTGGAAACCATGCAGGCAGAATTCCCTAAGGTGCGCGTCGAAAGCGGTCCGCTCTATATTCAGGACGAACATATCTGGACATCAGGTGGCGTCAGTTCCGGCTTTGACCTGACGTTAGCGTTAGTTGAAGAGGATTACGGCTTCAGTCTGGCGCGCGACGTCGCTCAGGATTTCGTCATGTACCTGCGCCGTCCCGGGGGACAACTCCAGTTTAGCCGCTACAACCTTCAGCAGACCAGTACCCTGGGCCCGATTAACGATCTGCTCGCCTGGCTGCTTGAGAACCTGACCGCCGATCTCAGTGTGGATAAACTGGCGGGAAAAGTCGCCATGAGCCCACGTAATTTCACCCGCGTGTTTACCCGGGAAACGGGCGCATCACCGGCACGCTACGTGGCCGAAGCCCGTCTGGCCGCTGCACGACAGCGTCTGGAGCAGACCAACGAGACGCTGGAGCGTATCGCCGAACAAACAGGATTTGGCAGCAGCATTAACCTACGACGGCTGTTTGAAAAACAGCTTCACCTGACGCCTGGTGAATATCGCCAACGCTTTCATTGTCGTAAAATGGCGTAAAGTGATCCTTATTTGTCATTTACGCCAATCCGTGACCGGCCTAAATTTACTCCAGTGACAACAGATAAGGAGTTCATCATGGTAAAGGTCGGTATTAACGGTTTTGGCCGTATCGGACGTAACGTACTGCGTGCTGCACTGGGTAACCCGGAGATCCAGATCGTGGCAATCAACGATCTGACAGACAGTAAAACGCTGGCGCATCTGCTGAAATACGACTCGCTGCTCGGTAAACTCGACGCCGACGTCACCGCCGGTGAGGGGCTGTTGGTGGTTAACGGTAAATCCATCACCGTGTTCAGCGAACGCGACCCAGCCAACATCCCATGGCGTCAGCGTGAAGTCGATATTGTCATTGAAGCAACCGGCTTCTTCACTGAACGTGACAAGGCGGCGGTGCATATCCACAGCGGTGGCGCAAAACGAGTGA
Organism: Citrobacter sp. RHBSTW-00986; assembly: GCF_013783065.1. Taxonomy (NCBI): domain Bacteria; kingdom Pseudomonadati; phylum Pseudomonadota; class Gammaproteobacteria; order Enterobacterales; family Enterobacteriaceae; genus Citrobacter; species Citrobacter sp. RHBSTW-00986. The sequence goes on from NZ_CP056200.1 coordinate 2,663,565, forward strand.
TTATCTCCGCCCCTGGTAAGAACGATGATTTAACCATCGTGATGGGCGTTAACGATCACCTCTACTCTGCGGATAAACACTTTGTCGTCAGCAACGGTAGCTGCACCACTAACGGTCTGGCACCTGCCGCACAGGTTTTGCACCAACATTTCGGCATTAAGCATGGTTTGATGAATACCACCCACGCCTATACCAACAGCCAGGCGCTGCACGACCAGCCGGAAAAAGATCTTCGTGGTGCCCGCGCCGCTGCATTGTCGATTGTGCCCTACTCCAGCGGTGCCGCGAAGGCGCTTGGCAAAGTCATCCCGGAGCTGGATGGTCGCTTAACCGGTTACTCGCTGCGCGTACCGGTTCCGGTGGTCTCCATTGTCGACCTGACCGTAACGCTTGAGCGGGATGTTACAGCAGAGGAGGTCAATAATGCGTTTCGTGACGCCGCCGCGACAGGGCCACTGAAAGGGATCCTCGGCTACAGCGATGAACCGCTTGTCTCAAGCGATTACCAGGGTGACCCGCGCTCATCCATCATCGACGGCCTGTCAACGCTGGTGATTGGCGGCAATATGGTCAAAATTCTGGCGTGGTACGACAACGAATGGGGATTCTCTAATCGCCTCGTCGACCTGGCACTGCTAATGGCAAGGCACGAACGTTAATCCCCTGCTCTCACACTCTCTCTAAATCCACGCCAGGCGTGGATTTTTTTATATCTGTTACGTGTTTGTCCCAGTGACAATCGCCCACAACGTCACGTCCCCCATTTTTAGTCGTCACCTAACGATGCTGCTGGGGTGACGCGTTTAAAAAAATTAGCGATAACCCGACAAAATAATAAATCGGCATCACTTTAACGGTCAGTTTATTAATCAGACAGTTGCGACCATAATAAAATGAGTAATGCGATCTTATTTGAGGATTCCGGCATGATCACCTTTTATCAACTTACAGCCACCCGTCTGCATGGTGAGCCCGTCTTTATGGCCGACTATGCTGGCAAACTGGTTCTGGTGGTCAATACTGCCAGCCATTGTGGCTTCACGCCGCAATATGCAGGCCTCGAAGCGCTTTACAAGAAGTACGCCGCGCAGGGTCTGGTGGTGCTTGGTTTCCCCTGCAACCAGTTCGGTAATCAGGAGCCTGGCGGGGCCGACGACATCTCGCAAACCTGTCACATCAACTACGGTGTGAGCTTCCCGATATTTGAGAAAGTGGAAGTCAACGGTGCGGCTACGCATCCGGTGTTTCGTTACCTGAAAAACGAATTACCCGGCGTGCTGGGTGGGCGTATTAAGTGGAATTTCACTAAGTTCCTGATCGGACGTGACGGCAAACCGCTCAAGCGTTTTGCGCCGTTCACTACCCCTGAGAAAATAGAAACCGCGATCCTTGCTGCGCTTAAAGTCTGAGCGCACCTGTCATTCAAACCGTCCCCATTATGCCCCTGCTCACTGTCTGAATAAAAAACACGCTGCAAAATCAACAAAATATAATCAACTTGCTTAATTACTCTGCAATCGCGTGAGTTCAGGAAGAAAAATGCTATTTCCCTCTTGCCTCATTCGGTCTGTGCCGCTAATATTCGTCCCCGTTGTCACCTACAACGTTGCGTTCATAGCTCAGTTGGTTAGAGCACCACCTTGACATGGTGGGGGTCGTTGGTTCGAGTCCAATTGAACGCACCATCTTGCGTCCGTAGCTCAGTTGGTTAGAGCACCACCTTGACATGGTGGGGGTCGGTGGTTCGAGTCCACTCGGACGCACCAAATTATTTCTATGATTTGGTGCTATTTCCCTTCGTTACACCTCATAATTTCTTTTTATTCCCCTGTTCGTAGCCTTAAGTTTGATCATTACTCCGTATGATGCTGGCACAAAGCGATGCGCCAAAGCCTTCTAAACTCTATGCTCAGCGCGTATCATTTATCCTCTTCGCAAACCCTTTTTCGCCAGAGATCGGATACCATGCCCTCTTCCATTATTCTGTTTGCCGCGGGCAGTTTACGCCTGGCATTTGCCCCTTTAATAAGCCAGTTCTCGCGCCATAGTGGAATAGACGTGAAAGTGGAATATGGTCCGGCCGGTTTATTACGCGAGCGTATTGAAGCCGGTGAACCGTGTGCGCTCTTTGCCTCAGCCAATCGGGAGCACCCGCAACGCCTGCTGGCTTTGCAAAAAGCTGTCCTCACGCAGACCTTTAGCTGGAATCAACTGAGTCTGGTCAGCAACCGAAACGGCGCCTGGCTGGATTTGCTCCGCGACCCAACGCTACGAATAGGTACATCCACGCCCGGCTGCGATCCTTCCGGAGACTATACCTGGGCATTTTTCGACAATATGGATGTACTGGAGCCAGAACTCGGACAACAGCTTCGGGCGCGCGCCATCCCGCTGGTTGGTGGACGTGATACGGTGAAAATACCGTCTGGAGAACTGGCGAGCGCCTGGATCCTTCGCCAGGGACTGGCCGATCTGTTTATCGGCTACGCGCATTACGCGAATACGCTGCGCGCCCAACCCGACGTGCATTATGTAGCTATCCCTGATGAGCACAATATTCGCTGCGAATACCAACTGGCGGTGCTCGACGCATCCAACGAGGTGATGGCGCTGGTTAAATTCATGCTCTCCAACGGCGGTCAGGCGTTTCTTACCGCCGCCGGGTTCTTACCTCTTAACGACGAATAGTAAACAGCGGTGCGATAAACGGCGTCGGGTGGTTCTCTACACTGAGTTTTCGCAGCGGTAAGCCATAGGCCAGGAACAGATTCTCTTCCGTCACAATGCTGTCCGTTGGCCCTGCCCGCCATTTTCCTTCGGGGAGCAGCAGCAAAGTATGGGTGGCTATTTGTAACGCATGCAGCGGATCGTGGGTCGAAAAAAGAATGCTGCATCCCTGTAGATGGGCCAGATCGCTGATGAGCTGAAGCACCACCTGCTGATTGGCGAGATCCAGCGCGGAGCACGGCTCATCAAGCAGCAGCGTTTGACACTCCGTCACCAGCGCCCGGGCTATCATCACCAGTTGCTGTTGCCCCCCGGAAAGTGAGCTAAACGAGTGGGAAGCAAGCTGGGCAATATTTAACTGCTCCAGCGCCTGGGTCGCTCTTTGTTGATCCTGCTGGCTGGGTTGCGCAAAAAGCTTCACGTGCTGTGCCCGCCCCATCAGCACCACGTCGCTCACCGTATAAGGAAATGGCAGGTGGCAATGCTGCGCCACAATCCCTATCCCGCCGTCAATTTCAATGCTGCCGTCCAAAGCTGGTAGCGTGCCGGTTAGCGTATCGAGCAGCGTACTTTTACCCAGGCCGTTACGTCCCAGCACAGCCCAGATCTCACCTTTCTGGCAACTGAATGTAAGCGGCTCAAATAGCGGCGCGCGATACCCATAGGTAAGCGTATTTACACGCAATGCGGCAGGTTTCATGATGTCCCCCGGCGGCTGGAACGGATGAGTAAAAAAGCAAACAGCGGCGCGCCGAATAATGCGGTGATGATCCCAAGCGGTATCTCCGCGTGCATCAGGGTACGCGCAATATCATCCACCACAATCATAAAACCGCCTCCCATCCAGAAGGCGCACGGCAGTAGACGCCGATGATCAACCCCCACCAGCAAACGCGCCAGATGCGGAATAACCAACCCAACCCAGGCGATACTGCCGCTGACCGCTACCTGAGCGGCGACTAAACAAGCGCAGCACAGCAAAACGCTGCGTCGCAGAGGAACTACCGCGACGCCTAGCGAACGGGCATCTTTATCATTGAGTGATAACAGGTTTATCCGCCAGCGTAGCTGGTACAAAACTGTCGCAGCGATACCGACTGGAATCGCCAACAGCAGAACTTTATGCCAGTTAGCCGTCGCAAAGCTGCCGAGCAGCCAGAACACGATATTGGGTAACGTTTCTTCGGTATCAGCCTGATACTGAATCAGGCTCACCAGCGCGGCAAAAAAACCACTCAAAATGATACCCGACAGGATCAGCACCAGCGTATTCTCCAGCCCCTGCAGCGCAGCAATGGCATACACCAGGATCAGCGCCGTCAGACCGAAGAAAAACGTTGAACCCATCATCAACCACGGCGACAGGCCGAGCAGAATAGCCAGCGTTCCGCCAAAAGCAGCCCCGGACGTCACGCCAATAATATGCGGGTCGACCAGCGGATTATGAAATACCCCTTGCAGCGTCGCGCCACATAACCCCAACGCCCCACCCGCCAGCAGCGCCATCAGAATTCGCGGTAGCCTGACCGTCCAGATAACCTGACCGGCAATCCCTTCAGCGTCGCTATAGTGCATCAGGTGATAAAAGACTTCGCTTAACGACAGCGGATATTGTCCGAGGCACAACGAACCAAGGCCCAGCAACAGGACCGTCGCGATTAAGAGTGGTTGCTGGAGTAAAATGCGCTTACTTAACTGCATCAGGCTGCCAGTTCACACGATAAAAACGCTGATAGTAGTCTTGCGCCTGCGCATCAACATCCACGTCTTTATAGGCGTCCGGGTACAGTTTTTTGGCCATCCACAGCTCACCAATCGCTAACGCTTCAGGCATCGGATAGCCCCAGGCTTTGGCGTACTCAGGCATCAACCAGACGCGATGATTTTTCACCGCATCAATCCCCTGCCAGTTAGGATCGTTTTGGATCTCCGTTACCACCTGCGGGTAGCGATCCTGAACAAAAATTACCTGCGGGTTCCACGCCAATACCTGTTCCAGCGCAACCTGACGGGCGCCTTTCACACTGGCAGCCGCCACGTTTAGCCCGCCCGAGTGCTGCATCATGAGTCCCGTGTACTTCCCGGAGCCGTAAGTCATCAGGTCGGGGTTAGCCATATAAATACGGACTTTTTGCGCATCCGGGATTTTTGCGACCGGCGCATTGAATTTTGCCCGCGCCGCAAAAACGTAGTCGATTAACGTCTCAGCTTGCGGTTTGCGCCCCACGACGTCCGCAATCAGGCGAATCCCCTGCTTTAACCCTTCGTTGTAGACCTGCTCTTCATCGGCCATGGTCGGGTTCATTTTATTCTGTTGCCCGGCTGCATCCTTGCGCAATGAGATTGCCACGACCGGAATACCGGCGTTCTGAATCTGCTGGATCATCTCCGCTGGCGCATAGTTGGCGACAAAAACCACCTGTGGATGAATCGCCAGTAGGCTTTCAATATTCACGCTGGTGAGATCGCCCGGCGTCGGCAATGTGGCAATTGTCGGCATAAAGCGCGCAAACTCAGGCCCGAGCTGTTTTTTCCAGCTCGACATCACGCCAATAATGTCCTGCTGAGCATTAAGCTGGACCAGAATATTCAGCGTCTGGTGTTGCAGCACGACCACTTTGTCGACGTGGTCCGGAATCGTGACCTGACGACCAAGCTGGTCGGTGATCGTACGGTCGGCCTGGGCAGAAAACGCAAACAACATGCTGGCGCATACCAGCACAAAAGAGCGGAAAGTTAACATGGGATACCATCTGGATAGCGGAGTAAAAACGATGTGTATTAAATTATATAACGATATGACAGGCAACCCATTCGCGATAAATACCGCACGACACACGAGGAAGATCAATTTATGCCGACAAAAAAGCCGACGGTGATGACCACCGTCGGCTGTGGGTAACACTAGGACTAACGGATTATTTGGTTGCCGCTTTAATGATATCGAGCGCTTTGACGAACTGATCCTGCGGGATCGTCAGCGGATAAAGGAAACGAATAACGTTGCCATACTGACCACAGGTCAGCAGCAGTAATCCTTGCTCAAGGGCTTTCTTCTGCACGCGTTGTGCGGCGGCTGCGTTGGGTTCTCCCGTCGCTGCATCACAGAATTCAGCGGCGATCATAGAGCCTAAGCCGCGCACTTCGGCCAGTTCAGGACACCCGGCTTGCGCGTCAGTCAGAGTGGCGCGCAATTGTTCGCCAAGAGCTGCCGCACGCTGGCACAGCTGTTCATCACGAATGATATCCAGCACCGCATGAGCTGCCGCAATTGACAGCGGGTTTCCGGCGTAGGTTCCGCCCAGACCACCCGGCGCAGGCGCATCCATAATTTCAGCTTTGCCCACGACCCCAGATAGCGGCATGCCGCCTGCAAGGCTTTTTGCCATAGTCATCAGGTCAGCTTTGTCAGCGTAGTGGTCCATCGCAAATAACTGGCCTGTACGGGCAAACCCGCTTTGCACCTCATCGGCGATCATCACGATGCCATGCTCGTCGCAAATACGGCGGATGGCAGCCACAAACTCCGGCGGCGCCACCACGAAGCCCCCTTCACCCTGGACGGGCTCGAAAATAATCGCCGCGACCTGAGTGGGATCGATATCGGCTTTAAACAGGCGTTCAATCGCTTTGATGGAGTCCGCCGTAGAAATCCCCTGCAACTCGCAAGGATACGGTGCGTGGTAAACGGAGCCAGGGAACGGGCCGAACCCTTTTTTATACGGCGCCACCTTGCCGGTTAACGCCATCGTCATGTAGGTACGCCCATGAAAACCGCCGCCAAAAGCAATAACGCCAGGACGGCCGGTATGTGCGCGCGCAATTTTCACCGCATTTTCGACCGCTTCAGCCCCGGTGGTGAAGAATGTGGTTTTGCGCTTGCCGTCGATTGGCGCAACGGCGTTGATTTTCTCAGCCAAAGACACATAGCTTTCGTACGGGACAATCTGATAAGCCGTATGGGTAAAAGCCTGCAGTTGCGCTTCGACTGCCTGCACCAGGCGAGGATGACGGTGTCCGGTGTTCAGCACGGCAATCCCGGCGGCAAAATCGATGTACTGATTGCCTTCGATATCGGTAATTGTGCTGTTTTCTGCTGACTGGGCATAAAAATCACACATTACACCCACGCCACGCGGGGTGGCATCCAGACGACGTTGTTGCAGGTTTTTATTGTTCATTCTCTACACCTTGTCCATTAATACATTTAGGTTGAATTACCCTTTAAATTTAGACGCCATCTGGTACTTTAATCGAGAGCCAAATCGTTTTATTTTAAGGATCCAAATGCGTTCACTTGCCGGAGATGTGATCAAGCAGGCATTTAGCCAGCAGACCGATGAAAAGCTGCATCGTCGCCTGTATGCCGCCATCTGCAGTTGCATCCTCGAAGGTAGCCTGAAACCGGCGACCCGAATGCCTCCGTCGCGTGACCTGGCAGGCGAACTGACGCTATCGCGCAATACCGTCCTGCGGGTTTACGAGCAATTGCAGGCCGAAGGTTATATTTCCGCGCGCACCAGCAGCGGCACATTTGTCACCGACAGCGTGCTGGACAATCTCGACCTGCGTCCCCACAAAGAGCCCGTTGCCGCCGCACTGGAGGATCACACCCGCTTATCTGCCCGCTGCCTTGAGCTGCTGGGCCATGCCAGCGCCAGCCCTCGTCAATGGGGCGCATTTATTCCAGGCGTACCTGATGTGGAGCATTTCCCTCACCGGGTGCTCAAAAAAATTCAGGATCGGCTGGCGAGACGGTTGCGCCCGGAGTTTCTCACGTACGATGCCGCAGGCGGCGTGACTGAGCTGAAAGAAGCACTGGCAGACTATCTGCGCACCGCACGCGGGGTACGGTGTTCACCGGAGCAAATTCTGATTACTGAAGGTATTCACCAGGCGCTGGATCTGGTGACCCGGACGCTATGCAACCCGGGGGATAACGCCTGGATTGAGGAGCCGGGCTACTGGGGAATCAAAAATATTCTGCGCATCAATGCGGTTAACTTTTCGGCGATCCCGGTTGATGAACAAGGTATGGTGCCGCCGGAGGCTGGCGAATCTGCGCCAAAGCTGATTTTTGTGACACCGTCACATCAATATCCGCTCGGTTCGGTAATGAGCCTCAACCGCCGTCGGGCACTTCTCTTTCGCGCACGTGAAACGCGAAGCTGGATAGTGGAAGATGACTACGACAGCGAATTTCGCTTTTCCGGCCAGCCAATTCCATCATTGCAGGGACTGGAAGAAGAGACGCCGGTCATCTATATCGGGACATTCAGTAAAACACTCTATCCCGCACTGCGGCTTGGGTATGTGGTACTGCCCAAACCGCTCGCCGCGCCGCTGAAGAAGGTTCATAACGACCTCTATCGTGGTGGACATTTGTTGATTCAGGCAGCGCTGGCGGAGTTTATCCGCGAGGGTTACTACGCGGCGCACATTCGTAAAATGCGCCAGTTGTACAGTCGTCGCCGCCAGACGTTGGTGGAGCTTATCAGCCGCCAGTTGGGCGAGCAGTATCTTGGCTCCTTCAGCAGCAACGCCGGGCTGCACATGATTCTACAGTTGCCCGTCGGGAGCGATGACGTTGTCATTGCCCAACAGGCGAATACGCAAGGGCTGCTGGTGCGCCCGCTGTCTCGCTATTACGTGAATGAAGAGAAACGCAGCGGCCTGCTGCTGGGATTTGCCAGTATTGCAGAGCATGAAATGGCGGCGGCGTTTACCCGACTGGTGGGTATTATCAGAGTAAACGCCGTTTAAGCACTGCCGGATGGCGCTGCAAGCACCTTGTCCATCCGACATGCTGTTTAATGTGACGCTTTTTTAATCCCTGCCAGGTCCTCCTGGCTTACTTCGCCATTCCCTTCTCCCCAACTTTTACGCACGTAATTAATCACGTCGCGCATTTCGTTGTCGCTTAACATGCCACCGTAAGCCGGCATCTTAAAGGAGACGCTGCCACGCGTTGTCGGTGTTTCTGCGCCGTGGGCAATCACTCTGAACAGCGGCGTCGGGTCATCAACCATCACCAGCGGGTTGTTGATCAAAGAAGGTGCGTTATCATCCGTACCTTTCCCCTCCAGACCGTGACAGGTTGAGCAGTAGCGGTTATAGGTCACTTTGCCCGCCTCGGGTGAATTCGACCAGGACACCGTAGTTGCCGCTGCGCGCACCGTTTCAGGCTTCACGCTTTTCAGGCTCAGCAGATATTGCGCGATCGCCGTGGCATCGTCATCGGTCAGGTACTGTGTACTCTGCGTAACGACTTCAGCCATAGAACCTGAAACCGCGGCATGCTTGCTTTTACCGGTCAGCAACAGCGATTTTAATTCCTGCTCAGACATTCCCGTGCCGCGCAGCGAAGGCGCATACCAGCCGTCGATCATCGCGCCGCTCAGGTACTCGGCATCAGCATTGGTATACGCTTTTTCGTTCATCGCCATGCCTCTCGGGGTATGGCAAGAACCGCAGTGCCCGGGACCTTCCACCAGATAAGCGCCCCGTTTTACTAACGCAGCGTTGTCATCCGTTTTCGCACGCTCTACAGTCGTCGCTGGCGCGTCGGTAAACAGCCAGTTCCAGATATGCAGCGGCCAGCGGGCGGAGAGTAGCCACGGAATGGCATTCTCTTTATTGGGCTGCGCAGAGGGGGTGACATCATGCATAAAATAGCGATACAACGCCTGTACATCGTCATCAGAAAGTTTCGCGTAAGAGGGATAAGGCATGGCCGGATAGAGCGGATGACCATCTTTGGCAATTCCCTGACGTACGGCCTTGTCAAAATCCTCGTATGAGTAATTACCAATACCCTGGGTTTTGTCTGGGGTAATGTTGGTCGAATAAATATCCCCTACCGGAGTAGGAAACTTTTTGCCACCCGCCATCGCCGCCCCCCCTTCGGTGGTATGACAGGCCACACAGTCAGAGATACGGGCGATATATTCGCCATTAGATTCCGCTGCACTCACAGAGGCGGTAAACAAACAGGCGGCAAGAACGGTTACGTTACGCATAGATCACCCCATATCCTTGAGTTCATTAACCGCACGCCATGCCTGGTCGATGGCCGTATGGGCATAAGCGCCCCAGTCAGAATCGGAATTAGCGATGGCAATGCGACCAACTGGCTGACGCGCCCGCTCGATAATTTCTGGCATTTTATCCATATCATCGAACAACGCGTTGGCGTAATACGCATAGCCATGCGCCCAGCGGTTAACCGTAATGGCGGAGATATCGCGTTGATTATCAAAGCCCGTTGAGCCAAACATTTCCTGCAACTGGGAGCGAATCATCTCCTCATGCGTCGCAAATGTGGTCCCCAGTAAATACGCTCGCCCCAGACGGAACTGTTCTCTGGCCGACAAATTACTGCCCGGATAAGTAGGCACATAGACCATGTGAATGACCATCGGATCGTCCGGTGAGGCCGGGTGTTGATACCCGCCGATGCTGACCGGATAGTCGAGCTTAATCCGGCTGTATGGTGCCGCCGGAGAGTAAAATTCATGCACGCCAAGCTGTTTGAACGCCTGCCAGTTTTTGACCACCACGTTGGTGTACACCAGCGGTGCCTTCACGTTCAGTTTGAGATCCGCCTGCTGCTGTTCCGGCATCTCAGGCACCAGATACGGGATCATCATGTTATAGCCCGCCATGATGGTGTTTTTACCGCGCACGCGATGCATTTTGCCGTCACGCAGATAGGTCACCACCACGCCATCCTTTGTGTTGGCCGCATTAATCACCGTGCTATTCAGACGCAAGCGCGTGGTGTTTTCCGGCAGATCCAGCTTTTCATAATGCAGTCTGGCAAGGACGGAGTCTTCCATCGTGTTACCCGGTAGCGCATCCGGCAGCATATACCTGACTAACAGTCGGGCCAGCCCGGCGTTACCGTCAGGGAAATGGTAAACATACGGCTCTTCGAGGTCGGCCAGCGACTCGCCGTCCAACGGCGGTATTCCCAGCGCCTCCATGCCGGGTAATGCGCACGCCCTGGCATCGCTACAGGAAATGCCTTCAATGCCGATGGCAAAGAAGTCATTAGAACGCTGCTGAAAATAGAGCAGCGCCATTTTGCTCAAACCAACTTTTGTGGCCAAAAATTCACTGTAGCTGTGGGTATCCAGCCATTCCATTTTCTCATCGACCGTCATGCCCGGAAGATAGTCGCCAGGATGGACGTGCAGGTCGATCAACGCCTTTCGGTCATGCTCACTTAGCGGAAAATCATTGATAAAGTCTTCAATTTTACGGCCATTGAGCCTGTTCGGCGGGATATCATCAGATACCGCGCGCCCCGGATCGCCGCTGACGATTTTTGTCTCGCCAAAATTCTTTTTGTCGAAAAAAACGCCACGACTGAGCTGCCAGTCGGGGTAGAAGTTTACGTCAAAACTCTCTTTTAACCGCGTGACGCTGACGCCCACGGTTTCCATCAGTTTTTGCACCTCAGGGCTGAAATTGTGCGCGGGCGACTGGAATGCTTCGCTGCCGCCATAGCCGAGTAATTTCTTACCTGAGCTCGTAAATTCGTTACGTTTGGCGTGCCCGCCAAAATCGTCATGGTTATCGAGGATCAGGATCCGGCTATTTTGACCGGCAAGCTGGCGCCAGAAACAACCGGCAGCCAGCCCGCTAATACCGCCGCCCACAATCACCAGATCGTACTCTTCCTCAACGGGCAGAGCGTTTAAATCAAAATGTTTATGCTCGCGGCCTACTGCATGCGCCATTTCAAACGATCCAGGATGATTACCCCGCAGCCCCGTCAGCCCTGGCGGATAATAATTTCCATCTATAAATGCGTTTCCCTTTCCTGCCGCCCTGACCCATTCCAGCGGGGTAAGCCCCGCCGCAATAGTCACCGCGACGCCGTTGAGAAAATCACGTCTGGTAATTGCCATTAACTTTTTTCCTTATTGCTACACACTGCCCTAAATACGACACAAATAAGAGATGTCCCCCTTCATAGTAATAAAGGGGTACAGCCGACTATTTCCCTGGCTTTAACTCTTCATCCAGTTTTTTAGAATCATAATAATCACCCTGCCAGGTGATTTTACCTGCTTTAACATGAATATAGCTGACACCTTCAAATTTTATCGGATTATTTGTCGGCGGACTCCCTGCCCATTCACCACTATTTTTGCCTGAAAATTCCCAACGAAACGCCACGGTATCTTCGTCGTAAACGGGTTTGCCGACCATTTTCCAGCTCAGATCTGGCACCGCCTTAATAAAGGCACCGATAACCTCTTTTTCAGCTTTTTCTCTGCCATTTATCGGTTCGCCAGCGGCGGCATCATAATAGACTGCGTCATCAGCAAGATATTGCGCGGCTCGCGAAGCATCGTGTGCATTCCAGGCTGCCATGTACTCTTTAACGGTATTCAGCGATGTGCTTTCTGCCAGGCTATAGCCCGAGAACATCACGAATGAAAGCACCGCTATGTTTAATGTTTTCATCGACATCCTCTCTATTCAGAAATGTCACACATGATATGTTTCACCCGGGTATATTCTTCGAGCGAATAGGATGAGAGATCTTTGCCATAACCCGATTTTTTGAACCCGCCGTGCGGCATTTCGGCGCACAGAGGAATGTGATTGTTAATCCACACGGTGCCAAAATCGAGGTCAATGCTGAAGCGCTGTGCGCGCCCATGGTTACTGGTCCAGACGCTGGCGGCCAGACCATATTCCACATCATTCGCTTTGTGTAGACCCTCTTCATCAGTCGAAAACGACTGAATAGTCATTACCGGTCCAAAAACTTCATGCTGAATAGCTTCGTCATGTTGATGCAATCCGGAGACGATCGTCGGCTCAAAATAGAAGCCCGGACCCGGCCCGGCACGCCCACCCGTTTCAATTTTTGCATGTGCCGGTAAACGCGCAATAAAGCCTTTCACCTGCTCCAGTTGGTTTTTACTGTTCAATGCGCCATATAGCGCAGCCTGATCCGCTGGCGGTCCAAATTTAATACTCTTCGTTTTCTGAACCAGCTTTTCCAGGAATTCAGCGTAGATGGATTGTTCGACCAGAATACGCGTAGCCGCCGTGCAATCCTGGCCGGCATTGAAGAAGCCTGCCGTGGTGATCGTCGCGATCGCCTTGTCCATATCTGCATCAGCAAACACCACCGCAGGCGCTTTCCCGCCCAATTCCAGATGCGCCTTGGTCAGGTTCGCCGCTGCCGAAGCCGCAACCTGTAGACCCGCGCGGACCGAACCGGTAATCGAAACCAGTGAGGCCTTCGGGTTTGAAACCACCAGCGAACCGGTGCTGGCTTTACCTAATACGACGTTAAACGCCCCTCTTGGGAACAACGGCGCGGCCAGTTCAGCTAACAGCAGCGTGCTGACCGGCGTGGTGTCGCTGGGTTTTAATACGACCGTATTGCCTGCTGCCAGCGCTGGCGCAATCTTCCATACCGCCATCATGAACGGGTAGTTCCATGGCGTGACTTGTCCAACGATACCCAGCGGTTCACGGCGGATAGTCGAGGTAAACCCGGCGGAATATTCCCCTGCCGCTTTCCCTTCAAGACAGCGCGCCGCACCGGCAAAAAAGCGGATGGCATCGCAGGATGCCGCGATCTCTTCCTTCTCAATAAAATGGCGAAGCTGACCGGTCTCCTGACTCTGCGCGTTCACCAGCCGCTCAACGTTTCGTTCAATCTCATCTGCCAGCTGCAATAACGCCTTTTGCCGCTGTGCCGGCGTCGATTTTCGCCAGATGCTAAACGCCGCCTCCGCCGCCGAGTAGGCCTGCTCCACCTCTTCCGCATTGGCGTTGGGTGATAATGCATACGTTTCGCCGTCGACCGGACTCACCAGTTCGAAGGTATCTTCGCTACGACCTGCTACGTATTGCCCATTGATAAAATGCTTCAGGGTTTTCATGTCTGTCTCCTGCCCGTTAATACATAAAGAAACTTATGTAATATATATATTGTAAAAGATTTTCAAATGCGCAACATTGACACTATGATAAGCCTCGCATTTTTAACTTAATTTTTACATTTTCGGGATAAGGCTTTTCATCGTGAGCCGAGGCTTTATGCTCAGCTCATCATGAAGTTATCGGGACACACATCCGCTTGTGCAGTGACGTTGCGCATAGGCATGTAAAATAACTCGGCCATTCTTACCTTCCTTGCCTGACGGGCATGTGTTAAAAATGGTCGTTGTTTCAGGGAATTGAGTGCAGAAAAGATTATGATTACTCACGCGGTCATATTTGCGCCTATCGGGCAGGTCAGTCGTTCAGACCAGATAGTGCAGCGCCTGTCAAACGCCATTATCACGGGGTTGCTGGAGCCAAAAGAACAGCTCCCCAACGAAACTGATTTGGCAAAGATGATGGGTGTCTCACATATCACTATCAGAGAAGCGCTAAACACGCTTCGGGCTAATAATCTTATCCATACGGTTCGTGGTCGAAATGGCGGGAGCTTCGTTTGCGAAAATATTGATGGCAAAAACAGCGCCCTGCATCCGTTCAAAGCGATCAGCACGGATTATCTTTCTGACCTGGGCGAAATGCATTGCGCCATTATCAGCCATAGCGCAAGGCTGGCTTCCAGACGGATGACCGGCGCGGATATCGCCAAATTTCGCGAGTTTGTTGAGGTGCTCAACAAGGCAAACTCACCAGAGCTTATGACCCAGGCCGATATGCGCTGTCTACTGGCGATAGCTGCCAGTTCACATTCGGCGCGACTGGCCAATCAGGAGCTGCAGGTCCAGGCTGAATGGGCATCGCTGGTGGCGATACTTTATCGCGCAGACAACATTCATGCCGAAATTATTGCGCTTTACTCGGCACTGGCCGATGCGCTGGCAGCTCACAACGAGGCAGAATCCGTGCAGCTTGCCACACGGATCATCGACACGTTTACCTATTACCTTATTGAAAAAAAGCTGAAATATAACTCGAACTGACAATCAGTGAAGGCAGGACAGACAATGAGCTCTTCGACATCCTTAAGCGCATTAATTCGTAAGATTGATGATATTACCGCCTCTACCGTAGATTCTACCGTTGCGCTGGCGAGGAGCATCCATGAGGCGATTTCCGGGGTGCAAAAGGCCTCAGCAGAAGTTGTCCTCGATCCATCGGTGAGATCTACCGTTCAGCAACACATCAAGCGCACCCTCAGTAACAATCATTACTGTTCAGGGGCCGGGTTCGCCAGCCATATTGAGAGCACTGCCACCACAAAAGAGTATTGGCTGCTGGAATGGTGGTATAAGAAAGATAATGGTTTGAGTCAGGCGCACCTCGATTTAGATCAGGCCACCCAGCAACGCCTGGATTTCAGAACCTTCGAGTGGTTTAAGCACTCACCTCCGGCAGGAAAAGCCTATATCCACGGCCCCTACGTCGACTATATCTGCAATATTTCCTACACCCTGACCTCGGCAGTGCCGATCTACTACAACGATCAGTTTCTTGGCGTTGCCGCCGTCGATCTGCTGGTCAGTCAGATTGAGGCCGAACTGCTTTCCTGCGCTCATCCTGACTATGTCATTCTGACCAATCTGGAAAACAGAATTATCTTTTCCAGCTGGCCACGTTTTCGCGTGGGTGAATTACTCTCTCCCGCAAACAGTACCGTTGTTTATCAGAGCGACTACTTTATCCTTTATCACTATCAAAACTAAGGGCCCGAAGGCCCTTAGTTTTTAGTTATCCTGCCCCATATTCAGCTTGTTAGCGTAGGCAATGGCGTCGTTTTCCGGCGCAGCAGAGCGACCAAACGGTCGGGTCAGGAACATATAGATAAGCCCGGAGCCAACGACAATCGCCAGGCCGAACAGTACCGTCCAACGGTCGATGAAATCGCTGCTGTCTGCCGGTTGCGCCAACAACCAGATCCCACACAATCCATAGGCTAGCGCCAGCACGTTCACAATCACGCCCCAACCGCCAATGGTCCACTCCCCAGCCGGTTTCCAGCCTTTCAGGCGCTGGCGCAGTGCGGCAAGCACAACCATCTGGAACGAGATATAAATACCGATGACGGCAAACGCGGTAATACGCGACAGGTTGTCTGGCTGGAAATAGACCCAAACGCAGATGATGACTGGCAGCAGACAGCTAACAACCATGGCATTATCCGGAACGCCATTTTTAGAGATCTTTGACATCCACTCACTTCCCGGCAGCATTCTGTCACGGGAGAAAGAAAAGATAAGGCGGCTTAACGCAGCCTGCAGAGACAAAATGCACGACAGCATCGCCACAATCGCGACGATGATAAAGATAGTTGCGCCGGTTTCACCAAGTGCTTCATTAAGGATGGCCGGAATCGGGTCAGATGTTTTGCCATTCACGATACTGACCAGATTTGGTGAAGCCAGGAGGTATCCCATGACGGAAATAATCGCCGAAATCGCACCAAATACGATGCTCAAAATCATCGCAACCGGGATCTTTTTACTTGGATTCTGTACCTCTTCCGCAACGTTACCGCAGGCCTCAAAGCCAAAGAACATAAACAGCCCCATCAGCGCGGCAGACATAAATGCGGTGGAATAGCTGCCGTCATGCGCCAGCACGCCCATCGAATCAAAAATTACGGAGAATGGCTGCGAACGGTGGAATATCAGCAGATAAATTCCCAGCGCAATCACGCTAACGATTTCACACCAGAAGCCAATTTTTGCGACCCGAGCCAGATTTTTAGTCCCGGACATATTAACAGCCATCATCAAAAGCAGCAGCAGGACGGAAGTCGCCAACATAGTGGCTGGCGTCTGACCATAGTGGAAGAGCGACTCAACAAATGTTGAAGTATATTCCGCGATTGACGTAATGGTGACCACCAGTGCCCACAGGTAAATCCAGGCAGCGATCCACGCATATTTCTTGCCCCATAACCTTCTGGCCCACGGATAAAGCCCGCCGGTTATCGGATACTGGGAAGCGACCTCACCAAACACCAACGCCACCAAAAGTTGTCCACATGCGACGATTAAAATCCACCAGACTGCGGGCGGCCCCGCCAGCGTTACGGCCAGAGCAAACAGCGAATAGACGGCGGTAAGCGGCGAAAGGTAGGTAAAACCCAACGCAAAGTTTGAAATAAGACCGATCGAGCGATTGAACTGTTCTTTGCCATCTTTTTGAAAATTATCGTTTTTCTTATCAGGTGTCTGTTCCATATAGCTTTCTCTTTTGTGGAATAGTCGCAGGGTTGAACAATTAATGTATAAAAGATATTAAGTTATATGTATAGTGATTTTGTCGCTAATTTGTTAAAAATGGTCGCACATCACGTTAATGAAAAAGTGGAAGTAGAACAGTCGAGGGCACAAGCTTTTTTCGGTATTTACGCTTCACGGTTCTTTAGCAATTGCGAATTGTTGGTCAACTGGCGGGTAAACAGGCACCCCGAATTGAGTTCGACGCTAAGTAGCAAGAATCGCTGCTGTTAAGCAACATTTATGCAATATAATAATGTGATGTTAAACGCTGAACCTGAGCAGGTGAATGATGGAAATTGATCTCGATAATCTGGTCTTTGATGGACTGGAAGAAGCGCAAGAGCGTAATGCTGAACGTCTGGAAGATGCTGACAAGAAAGCGCAGGACATTATTGCTGATAATGACTGCGGCGACGCCTGTAAAATCTGATTTCCAAACCGGCGCAATGCCGGTTTTTTTACCGCCAGACTATGCCCCTCCTCTTATCTACATTTCCCATTGCGTTTACCCATTGTTAACACCGCTTTTACTAATAACATTTTGTAAATAGATAAGAATTTTTTCTTATTTTGTCCTGAACGTAAGTTATGGGAGCGTAAAAAGCACAAACCAAAAACGACAGGGATTTACATCATGATGGCAACGAAAACTTACCGCGCTAAAAAAACACTGTTGGCACTCGGCGTGCTGCTGGCCACCGGCATTGCCGCCTCGCAGGCTCAGGCTGACCAACTGGCCGATATCAAAGCCGCAGGTGTAGTAAAAGTTGCGACATTCGACGCGAATCCGCCGTTTGGCTCCATCGATGCAAAAACGCATAAGATTGTCGGCTATGACGTTGATTTTGCTGAAGCGCTGGCGAAATCCCTCGGCGTAAAACTGGAACTGGTAGCGACTAATCCGGCAAACCGCATTCCGTTATTACAATCCGGTAAAGCCGATTTAATCGTGGCGGATATCACGATTACGCCTGAGCGGGCGCAGGTCATTGACTTCTCCGTCCCCTATTTTGTTACCGGGCAGCAGTTCCTGGTACCGGCCAAATCCCCGGACCAGCTCGATGCATACAGCAAAGCGCGAATCGGTGCGGTGAAAGGCACTACCGGTGAGCAGGCGCTACATCAGCGCTTCCCGCAGTCACGTGTGCTGGCCTACGACGATATTCCACTGGCGTTAACCGCGCTACGCAATGGCAATGTTCAGGCCATCACCCAGGACAGTACGATTCTGGCCGGTCTATTAAGCGGTGCGCCGGATAAAGCAGATTTCAAAATTCTGCCTGATCTGTTGAGCAAAGAAGAGATTGGCGTGGGAGTAAAAAAAGGTGAGCCAGCGCTGTTAAAAGCCGTCAATGATGAGCTTTTGAGGCTGGAATCTACCGGGCAGGCGGCGAAAATTTATGATGTCTGGTTTGGCCCTGAAACCAAAAACCCGCAACCCCGCGCCTTTAAAATAGAAGCGAAGTAATATGCTCTCAGCCCTGTTTCATCGTTGTGCAGTTTCCGCGGCGGATTTTAACCATTTGCGCCAGGCAAGCGTCGAACTGCGCAATGTCATCAAACAGTTTGACACTCAGACCGTACTTAACGGCGTCAGCCTGTCAGTTGAACCCGGTGAAGTGGTGACTATTCTGGGCCCTTCTGGCTCGGGAAAATCCACGCTTATACGCCTTATCAATCAGCTTGAGTCGCTCAGCGGTGGCGAGATTTTCATTGATGACAAACCAATTAGTCAGTTGCGCGGGGCAGCATTACGCCAGTTACGCAGCCGTATCGGTTTCGTTTTTCAGCAATTCAATCTCTATTCGCATCTGACAGCGCATCAGAACATCTCGCTGGCACTGGAATATGTTCACGGCTGGAACAAGGCGGCAGCCGCGCGTCGGGCACTCGAATTGCTTGATCAGGTGGGACTGGCAGAAAAAGCGAGCGCTTATGCCGCACAGTTGTCCGGTGGGCAGCAACAGCGCGTGGCCATCGCCCGCGCGCTGGCCTCATCGCCACAAATCCTTCTGTTTGATGAACCCACCTCCGCGCTGGATCCAGAAATGATCGGCGAGGTATTACAGGTGATGAAAAACCTGGCCCACAGCGGTATCACCATGATCGTCGTGACCCATGAAATGCATTTTGCCCGTGAGATTGCCGATCGCGTGGTATTCATCGATGGCGGAGAAATTCTTGAAGTGGCCGCGCCGGAGGATTTTTTCACCCGGCCACAGCACCCGAGAACCCAGCGTTTCCTGAAAAAAGTGCTCGACCCGTTACACCAGGAGTCATCGCTATAATGCTTGCAATGGACTGGCAGGGAGTGCTGAGCGGGCAACCTCTGCAATGGATAATTTCCGGTTTTCTCACCACGCTCTGGGTGACACTGGCAGGTATCGTACTCGCCACGCTCATTGCCATCTTCCTACTCGGCTTGCGTCTGACGGGCAATCGCTTCAACAAAGCGGTGGTCAGTGTATGGGTTTCGGTGTTTCGCAACACGCCTTTACTGGTGCAACTGATGTTCTGGTATTTTGCCGCATGGAACTGGCTGCCCCGCAACGTCATTACCTTCATCAATGCAGAGCATCCCTGGTCTATTCTGCCAGGCGATGTCTGGTGGTTAACACCAGAGTTTATCTGTTCAGCATGGGGGCTGGGCGTATTTACCTCGGCATTTTTGGTCGAGGAGATCGCCTCTGGTTTACAGGCGGTTTCTGCCGGACAACGTGAGGCTGCCGTGGCGCAGGGTTTTTCATCCTGGGCGAAGTTTCGTCACATTCTGCTCCCTCAGGGACTGGCGAACGCCTGGCAACCCATTGTTGGGCAATACCTTAACCTGATGAAACTTTCCTCGCTTGCCAGCGGTATTGGATTTGCTGAGCTCACCTACCAGGTGCGGCAAATTGAGAGCTACAACGCGCACGCGCTGGAAGCCTTTGCTGTTGGCACTGCGCTCTATCTGTTCACCGGCATCGTTCTGGGTATGCTGCTTACGCGTCTTGGCCCACGGCCTGCATCGGGTAAATCGTCCAAGGTTAAAACGCGTATCTTCAGCGTCAGGAGCATACTGCATGATCGCTAATATTTCGGTCATTACCGACAATCTTGATTATCTCCTGTGGGGACGGGTGGCCCAGGGACAACCCGGCGGCGTTCTGCTCACGTTGTTGATGGCTCTCGGCGCAGCGCTGCTGGCCTTGCCTGGTGGGATAGTTCTTGCCTGCTGCGCCTGGCGTTTTCCAGGCACGGTTCGCAACGGGTTGTTTATCTGGGCGGAGTTTATTCGCGGCATTCCGCTAATCTTTGTGATTTTCTGGATGTGGTATTTGCTACCCATGCTGACCGGAAGCGATCTCCCCGGAGCCGTTACCGTGACGCTGGCGCTGGCATGGTTCACCGCTGCCTCGGTCATGCACTCAGTGTATGCAGGAATTAGCGCGCTGCCTGGCGGGCAATATGATGCTGCCGTGGTTCAGGGTTTTCGCCCGTATCAGGCCCTGTGGCTTATCTTATTGCCGCAGGTGCTGCGTAACGTACTGCCATCGCTGACGGGGATTTTTATTGGATTACTGAAGGACACGTCGTTGGCGTTTATCGTTAACGTGCCGGAACTCACAACGGTTGCGGGTCAGGTTAACAGCCGGGTACAAATCTATCCGGCAGCCATTTTTATCTTTACCGGACTGGTCTATTACCTGCTGTGCCTGAGCCTGGAGAAAATCACCCAACGCCGCTTCGCGTTAAAATGAGATCACGGCTCAACATTCCACAAACTGGTGGTCTTCGTTGAGCCGATATTTCACGCCCGCCCGGATGTTATTTTCCCCCTCAACGGCAAGCGCAAAACGCATTCTCTCGCCATCGTGATAGGCCAGCGCCGCGCAGCCGCCGGGACCGAGTATTATCGAATCGACAACACCGGTACTGGCAACAACGGCGTTCTCTCCGCTGGCAATAATGTGGATGTTGTCGGCGCAGTTGGCGATTTTAGACTCTGCGCCAAAACAGGCCAACTGAGTTAAATCACCACCGCAGGCAATCCGGTTTCTGTCGCCGAGCGAACTGATGCGTACGCGCATGCCGGTACTGGCGATACGCGTCCCGTCACCCACGCTACTGATACGTGCCGAATTTCCCGCAACCGCAATTCGCCCGCGATCGCCTGAACTGCCGATATGCGCGTTATAGCCTACGCTACCAATACGTGCGCTGTAACCTGCGCTGGCGATCTGTGCGGCATACCCGGCGCTGGTGATTTTAACGTTATCACTTGCACAACTGAATCGGGCATTATCTTCCGCACTCGCCAGCGGACGGCTGATTTCCCCCGCCGTTTGCACACGGGAAATATTCCCCATCGCGCGAATATCCTGCTGGGCAAAACTCGCCTCTTTCCGCCATTTTGACCAGCCGTATTCCACCAGGCTATTTGCCCAGTCTGTATACCCATCCCGCTGGAGCGCACGATGGACATCAGCATAGCTTCCGCCAGTTGGAAACGCGCGTAGAAACCAGCGATACATTACGGGCCCAACGCGCCAGGCCCGTAAGTCACTTCGCGTAATCATCATCGCTTAATGCCGGTGATAGCCATCCACCATACACTTGAAGGTTTCGCCCGGCGTACGACCTGTCGTGCAGAGATAAAGATGCCCAAAAATGAAAAACAGACTGATTATTGCCAGCGCGAAGTGCGCCTGGAGCAACCAGTAACGCACGCCGGGGAACAGGTCACCGACAACCGTCGGATAGAGCGATAACAACCCTGAGATCAGCAGCAGTGGCAGTAAGCCATACATCACGCCAACATAGGCCGCCTGCTGTAGCGGGTTGAATTTAGAACGCTTTGATGCCGGGAATGGGTGTGACTCGCCCTGCATAATGCCAAACAGGTAAAAACGCGTTTGTCTTTGCGCTCGTCCGATCCAGCCCTGACGTTGAATAATATAGTGATGCCCGTTGCCGCCAATCAGATTGATCAGGACAAAGCCAATCCAGCAGGCGAGCAACAAAAAGCCGCAGACCTCATGCACGGTAAGCAGGCTTTTCATCACCGACGCACTGACGACGGAGAAGTGATTGACCAGGCCACTGACCAGAAGTAGCAGAAATAGCAGCGCATTCGACCAGTGCCACAAACGAACGGCCTTCGAGTATAAATAGACTTTCTCACCGTGCCCTGCCGACGCTTTATGCGCGGCCCGAAAGCGCAGCATGGCGTGTAGCGCCAGCACCAGCCACATCCCCACCAGCATTAACCCGGCGATGACCAACCACACAGGCCAGTAGTCCGGTGAAAACAGGGGAACAAACTGCGCAAGCTGGGCGTGAAACTGTTCGGCATTCTGCGACGCGTTCATACATTTTCCTTTTTAATCAAATGTTGACCGAACCGACGATACAGATGGGGTTTCCCGGCGCCTGCAAGTTGATGCTCGTAATACTTATTTTCTCTCAACCAGGTCTGTATTTCCGGGCTATCTTCGCGACCAAAAATCAGCGCATGTTCCGGGCAGGCATTAACACAGATCGGCGGGAAACCTTTCGCCAGACGTGATTCAGCGCAGAAGTCGCATTTATCCGCCACTTTGGTCTGCGGGTTGAGATAACGCACCTGATAAGGACACGCGCCAATACAGTAACTGCAGCCGATACAGGAAGACGTGTCTACCCGCACAATGCCGTTGTCATCTCGCCATGAGGCGCCAGTCGGACACACCTCAATACAGGGGGCATCATCACAGTGCTGGCAGGACTGACGGAAGTAGTGATACAGCGTTTCGTTGTCGTTGTCCGAAACCGGAATATGAGCTATAGACAAACGGCTACCCTGCGCAGGAACATGGTTGGTTTTCCTGCATGCGCGGGCGCAGATATTACATCCGTTACACAGTGATTCATCGTGAATCATGACGTAATGTACGTCTTTAGAACTCCTGGTACTCGCTAACAGATTTTGACCTGGGCCAGTGAAAAAAATCACCGTCCCCATGCCAATGACAAATTTTCGTCGGGTGAAGGACATCGGGTTATCCTCTAATACTGTGACAGTGGTCGTCCACACGTTCCATGACATCAACCTGAATAATTCAGGGGTTCTGATACTGCTCAACCTCAAGCCATTCGCACAGGCCGTACGCTTTGCCATAACTCATAAAACGTTCGCTGAACAAATAAGGCTCCGCATTTGACGATTCCACAGTCCGTATATCTGCATAATCAGGATGCGTTTCCATAGCCGTGAGCGCAGCGGCAATCTGTTGAGACTCAAAGCGATACGGCGGTTGCGTCAACATGGCGACCTTATAAGGGCGAGGATACGTTCGACAGTCGAAGCGTACCGCCTCGGCAATCGCACGGCAGATGTCGTTTTCCACCACCTGCATACACATGTCGGCGTAATTTGCCGTCATGGTTTGCGTCGAATAGAAATATGCTTCTTCCGCACCCTGCACACAGGTGATATCCGCACCATTCGCGTCCTGGCCCAGCACATCCAGCAGCGCGGAAAGATCGGTTTCAGGAACCGAATAAGGCGGCAGCAAAAAGACACTGCGCGCCACCAGTTGCCCCGATGCTGAATGCTGACGGATAAAATCTGCCACAATCGACTCCGGGCTGGCAGGTTCATGAACCTGGGGCGCATTCATCTGTTCTACAGGCGGGTGAAACGCCTGCAGCCACTGTCTCTTTCGGCTATCCACTTCGTCAGGAAACGCCTCAACGGGGGTCAGAACGTCGCTCACGTTAGTCATCTCGCATTCCTTACGCCGGCAACAGATCTTGTGCAGCCAAATCAGCGGCTACATCTTCAAGTCCGAGTCGGTTCAGGGTTTCACGCGTTGGGCAACCCAGCTCTGGATCCCAGCCCATTTCCTGATAGAACATCGTCAGCGACTGACGCATATCTTCCCGGTCCATCTTGTCGGTCCCTTCAGTGAAGACCGGGATCTTCGGATCTTTATCAAACACCCAGGAGCAGATGAGATCGTGCTCATTGCGCATATCTTTGGTTTGCATCAATTTGACCGTATAGGCACGGTGCAGGGTAAAGATGCGTTCAGCGGCCAGGTCCAGACTCTCCTGCGTGGTTTCATCGCCGGTGACCGCCTGGAAGAATTTTGCTTCCAGATCCAAATCTCCGCGATAGTTACGGCTCTTGAGTGGTGAAACCGTCATCGGCCACACCCAGTTGCACAGCGTAACCGCGTTATGCAGGCAGACTTTCAGCAGCGTCCATTTGGCATATTTGATCTTGGCGGCATTGATCGGGGTGTAGTTTTTGGTTTCGTCGTATGCATCCTGCGAACCAAATAGCTCGCCCGCCACTTCGCGCTGTAATTTCAGCGGTAAACCGGAACCGATGAAGTTGATATGGGTGTGCGCCATACAGTCACGGTTAAACATACAGTTGGTGATCGCCCCCACCTGTGCAGAGGCCTCGTTTGCATGGTGGACAGGAAAACCAAACGGCGACCACAGTTTATTTTTGGCATAACCCCAGTACTCTTCGCCCAAATCCCAGCGTTCAGCAATGGCATACGATCCGTCCGCAAGATGGCTGAGTTCCCCCACGCGATGCGCCAACCGGTAGTAAAAATCCTTAATAAAATGAGGATCGCCCGCTTCCAGCTGATCCCAGCGGATCTCCGCATACTCTTCAGCTGGCAGTACGCGCTTAAAGACGCCTTTCGAATAGCAGTAAGTAAAATCACGATGCAACTGCCCGTAGTTACACCAGATGCCATAATCGTCAAACAGGTTCAGACCAATCAGATTTCCCACCACGCGCCCATCGTCTTTATCGTCGAAATCTTTCGGGCCATTGGGGAAAATGGTGGTGTGGACAAAGTTTGCCACGCAGGTGTTACCGCCGGTACTTGGCACGCCAAAATCTTTCACCCGCGGGACATTGAGCTGCGACATACAGCGAATGGGGCATGAATGGCAGCCGCTCATTTTGACCGTGTATTTCTCAGCGGCTGGCCCCAGATCGAACACGGATTTATAGGTACGGAAACCCACGGTATTCTGGTTACCCGGCGGGATTTCCCCGGTTTCGATTGGTCCCCCTTCTGCCGCGCCCCAGAACAGTCCCTTACGGGCCGTCCAGCGCGAGTTTGGCGAAGAGTATTCTGCCCAGGCCTGCGGGGTGCTTGGCACAACGTGGTTGTTGTTGGCACCGATGAGCTCGGTCATCATGTAATCATTGAGCCGCTTCATCTCTTTACGATCGGCAATATTGACCCCTTTGGTCCCTTCTACCGCAATAGCCTTCAGATTTTTCGACCCCATTACCGCGCCAGTACCGGCACCTCCGCTGTGGTTGCGACTGTTGATCATGCAGGAGAGCGGCACCAGATTTTCACCCGCCTGACCAATAGCGGCGACGCAGGTTTCCGGGCTGGTAATGCGGCAAATCTCTTCGGTTGTGGCGCGCGTTCCCTTACCCCACAGGAAATCGGCTTTTTCGATGCTGACCTTTTCGTCTTTAATGTTGATCCAGACAGGCGTCGCGGACTTGCCTTCGATAATAATGGCGTCGTAACCGGCGAATTTCATTTGCGCAGCAAAGAAGCCGCCCATATGAGCATCCACCACTAAATTGCCTTTGGTAAAAGTCGATAAGGAGGTGATATTGACGCGGGAGCTACAAGGGGCACCAGAGCCCGTTAATGGCCCGGTGGCGAAAACCAGTTTATTCCCTTCATCGAAAGGCATGGTGCCTGGCGGGACTTCGTCGTACATAATTTTATAACCAAAGCCCATCCCGCCGACAAATTTTTTAAATTTACTGGAATCTTCAAGGGTGATATTCCCCGTGGTGAGATTGACCCGTAAAATATTACCTGTCCAACCATTAGCCATCATGTTTTCCTTTGCAAGAAGGTTTAATAGATATACCCGCCATCCTTCAGGCAGTTTTTTTGCAAAACTGCGATATTTTTGGCAATTAATGACGCGTATCAGGTATGCCTGCTATCTATCAAACAGTAATATCTTTCCACTCGATAATTTTTAATGCCCCAGTCGGACAAGCATTGGCGCACTCCCCACATAACACACATTTTGAGGATTTTTTTGTTTCGGTATTCACGGTCGCCATCATCCACGGGCAGGCGGTGGTACAAGCGCTGCAGCCAATACAACGTTTATGATCCACCGCAATACAGCCGTCTTCCTGTTTCCAGGTAATAGCGCCAATGGGGCAGACCTTCATGCATTGCGGATCTTTGCACTGACGGCAGGTATCAGCGGTATAGTTTAAATCGCCATAAAGTCCGCCACCGGACCCGACGCCATCATCGCCAAAGAAGAAGTTGCGATGGATTTTTATACGGGAAAAGAAAGTACCCACGGCACCATCGTTATAATTGGTACAGGAAATTTCACAGCGGTGGCAGCCAGTACAGCGCGCTCGCTGGGTCACCAGCACCCCTTTCGGCGTATTGATAAGCCCCACGGTACCGCTGTCGATATCTTCCTGCTTACAGCCAAAAAGTGATAACAGTGCAGGGGCGATGGTTAATCCCGCCAAACCTTTTCCTGATATCCGCAGAAATTCAAGCCGCGTTAAACCACAATCTAAAAATGGACGATCAACCTGATTCATTTATTTCGCATCCTCTTCGCAAACGCTGTGTTAGCAACACCTCCAGGCTAAATTAAACCCGTGCAACTCAAGCCATTTCGGGCGGTTAATGTTGCCAACAACACGTAAATTTTTGCCCTAACCTGATCGCGTAAAATGACGGTGGTTAAACTGAATGAATCTAATCCTTTAGGGTTAGGCGTAAAGATAATGTGGTTATTCAGCGCTCATAGTTTTGATCGTCATCAATTAAAAAACGGAAGGGAAATAATTAATGTGGAGTGAGATTTATTATCATTAAGATAAGTTGAAATAATATTTCACATGCTTTGCAAATATTTGTGACTCTACTCGCATATATATTTTTATAAATCATCCGGGATATAACTTAATATACAGCGGAGATTACTCCTCTAATTGCAGCACTAAATTATATATATTGATAGATTAACGTGACGAGAATAAAAGGACGGCGAACGAGACCACCATCCTCTTTTTGTGGATTAACCGGCTAATGCTTTAATTACGGTCTCAATAGCCTGTTTTTCTAACTCGCTGCGCTTCACGCGCTGGTTGGCGAGGGTGGTTCTCAGTACTCCCGCAATGACGATATGCTTAGGCTCTTGTCCCAGATCGCGCATTTCCAGCACTACTTTACCGACTACTCTGCACATTTCACGGTACAACTCATCGTCTTTGGTCTGATTTCCCATTTTTTCCCGCTCGTCATTAACTCAAACCAACAGCATATATCAGTCTGACGGATTAGACAAAATTCAATGAAAATCAAATAAATGTCATAAATTTACTGAATTCTCTGCAGTCGATTAACCAGTTCAGCAAGACTCCCCGCCTGCATTTTTTCCATCACCCGCGCCCGATGAACCTCAACCGTGCGCACGGCAATATTCATGGCATCAGCAATTTCCCGATTCATTAACCCTTTTGCTACCAGTTGCGCCAGCTCTCGCTCCTTTGGCGTAAGCTGCTGATAGCAAACCACGATCTCTTGTCGCGAAAAGGCGGCGTGAGAAATCTGCACTGCATGCTCTAACGCCGCTTGCAGAGGCGCGGCGGAAACCGGCTTTTGCAAAAAATCGACCGCACCGCGTTTCATTTGCTCAACCGCCATCGGCACATCGCCATGCCCGGTGAGAAATACCACCGCCAGCGTACTCTCACGCTGGCGCATGGCTTCATGCACAGCATGCCCATCCAGTACAGGCATACGCATATCCAGCAAAAGTACGCCCACCTGATGCAGATTTGCCTCGGAGAGGAATGTTTCGCCTTGCTCCCAGCAACACACCTCATATCCCAGACTTTCCAGTAAAAACGCGCAAGCCTGGGTGACGGCAATATCGTCATCCAGCAGATGAATGATTGCCACAACGGCCTCCCTCCGGGTTTTGCTTAAAATGTAATGTCACCACCACGCCCGCTTTTTCATCTGGAGCCAGATGATTTTTGATCTCAATGTCTCCGTTTGCGTAGCGCACCAGCCGCTGGCAAATGGCTAGCCCCAGCCCCATGCCCTCTTTACGGGTGGTCATAAACGGCTGAAAAGCCTGGTACAGCTGCACCTCATCAATACCTCCGGCGTTATCCTGCACCTGAATACTCACATCACCATCCTCACGCTGAGCGCTAAACCACACGGTGGTTGCCCCCGCCTGGGCGGCGTTGAGAACCACATTAGCCAGTACCTGTTCGAGGAGAACACTTGGCAACGTTAATGTTAACGCCTTACCGATCTGCGTTTGCAGCGCTACCGCCGGGAATTGCTGTGGCATGCGTAATAATTGCCAGACGTGATGGATAGCATCGTGAACGTTAACAACTTGCCAGTCATCGGTCATCACCGGATTGCCCTGTGCCTGGCTGACCCACTGGCGTAGATTGTGCAGCGTATCAGCCCCCCGCTGCGCCTGGGTATCAATGTGCTCCAGCGCGGGCAGCAGCGGATGCTGTTGATCCTGATTACGCAGGCGGATCAGACAGCCCTGCGCATAATGACGGATAGCCGATAGCGGCTGATTGAGCTCGTGGGCAAAACCCGACGTCATCTCGCCAAGCACGCTCATTTGGCGAGCGGTTTCCAGCTCCTGTTCCTGTTTGCGCAACAATACGTTGTTTCGCTCCAATTGCCTGCCGCGTCGGCGGACCAGCAACATCACCCAGATGTAATTGAGCGTCAGCAACAACAGTACGAGAGCCGCGGCCCCCATCGCCAGCCGATGTTGAATAAACCAGCTTTTGACATCCAGCCACAACTGGCGCTGCTGCGGATGCTGGCGGACATCGCGCAGTAACGCTTCCACCTCGCGGGTCGAGGCGGGCGCCCCCCAGCGAAACGTCGCGTTCTGCGGCGCATTGAACAGGGCCCGCGTGACGCGATCGGCCAGCTCGTCGCTTACCGCAGGCAGTGCCGCAAATGACCAGTCAGGATAGAGCGGCGTACTGGTTAAACAGGGAATCGACGTTGGATGGTTAAGCACGGCCGTAAAATCTGTTTTACGAATAAGCCCTTCTTCGTCCATTTTTTCCAACAGGCACACCGGCACAATCACCGCCTGCACGGCTTTTTCGCGTAATAAATAGAGTAAGGCATCGGCGGGAAATCCGGTAAACGTCAGGCGCAAATCGCGCTCCGGGCGCAGGCCGGCATCGCTGAGCGCTTTATATCCCAGCAAATAGCCGCCAAATGCCTGAGCATCAATGGCACCCACCGTTTTGCCGATCAGATCGTGTGCGGAGGTTATCCCGCTATCACGCCTGACGAGGATCGCGCTGCCAATCACATTACTGGTGGCTTTCCCCCCGCGAGTAGAACGGAGTGACGCCAGCCAGCGTAGCGCAGCGCGGCTGTTTAGTTGAACAAATTGCGCCGGATTAGTGACCACAAATTGTACCGTTCCACGATTCACCGCCTCCTGCATCTGCCGCAGGTCCAGCGGTTGAATATGAAACTGTTCGCCGGGAATTTGCTGATTCAACAGGGTTTCCAGCGGCTGCCAGTGATTACGCGTGGAGACCTCCCCACGCATCGCCAAAACGCCAATGTTCCACGTCTGGGCCCTGACCACACCGCTTAGCATCCATAGCGACACCAGCACCGTCAGACATTTTGCTACGTTGCGTCCCACTCAATTATCCCTGTCAATTATGTTGTTTTAGATCAACAACAAGCCGGGTATGTGGTTAACCACAATAGAGTACCCCCCGTCACGATTTTTACACTGTAAATCATCAAGATTCTTTATTCATCACACGCAAACCAACGGCGTGACCAATGTTTCGTTGTTGCATCGTGACGGGAGAAAATATGGACAGCAGTAAACGGCAGTTTCTCCAGCAACTGGGCGTCCTGACCGCTGGCGCATCACTGGTACCCTTGGCTCAGGCGCAATTTCCCTTCTCGCCTGAACGCCATGAAGGCTCACTTCAGCATCGCTACGCCATGCTGGTTGACCTGCGACGCTGTATCGGCTGCCAGGCCTGTACTGTCAGTTGCGCCATTGAAAACCAGACGCCACAGGGTGAATTTCGCACCCTCGTTAACCAGTACCAGGTGCAGATTGAAGGTCAGCAGAGCGTCACCAACGTCCTGCTGCCGCGGCTGTGCAACCATTGTGATAATCCTCCCTGCGTGCCCGTTTGCCCGGTACAGGCTACCTTCCAACGCGAAGACGGCATTGTGGTGGTCGACAACACGCGCTGCGTGGGCTGCGCCTACTGCGTGCAGGCCTGCCCTTATGATGCGCGGTTCATCAACCATGAAACACAAACCGCCGATAAATGTACCTTTTGCGTTCATCGCCTCGAAGCAGGCCTGCTCCCGGCCTGCGTGGAATCCTGCGTCGGCGGCGCGCGCATCATAGGCGATATCAAAGATCCGCACAGCCGGATTTCTCAAATGCTGCGTGAACACCATGACGCCATCAAAGTCCTGAAACCGGAAAACGGGACATCACCGCACGTGTTCTATCTGGGTCTGGACGAAGCGTTTGTAACCCCGTTGATGGGACGTGCTCAACCCGCTCTCTGGCAGGAGGTTTAAATGAACCATTCACTGGTTATTGAAGAGGTTCTGGCCCATCCCCAGGACGTAAGCTGGTTACCCTGGGCCGTACAATATTTCTTTTTCATCGGCATTGCCGCCTGCGCCGCGCTGTTCGCCTGCGTGCTTCACTGGCGTAAACAAGAGATGCCGGAACTGGAAAACCTGACGCTGTTAATCGCCCTGACCTGCGCGATTACCGCGCCGCTGGCGCTGACCGCTGACTTACACCAAACCGCCCGCGTCTGGCATTTCTACGCCTGGCCGACGCCGTGGTCCTGGATGCCCTGGGGCGCGCTGTTTTTACCGCTCTTTACCGGCTTCTTAGGTCTGTGGTTTCTGGCGCAGCATGTTAAACGGCTAACGCTTAAAAGTTACAGTGTCACCAAGTGGCTGGCGATAGGTAGCGCCTTGTCAGCCATGGGGTTGCTGGTATACACCGGCCGCGAAGTGTCGGTAGTGCAGGCGCGTCCCGTCTGGTTCAGCTACGCCTTCCCGGTTGCGATGTTCCTCAGCGCGCTGCAAACGTTTCTCGCCCTGCTCATCGCCGCGGCAAAACGCGAGGGAACATTGGCCCGCAAACTGGCGTGGGGGCAGACAGTCACCCTGATGGTACTGGCTTTGGTCGTGGTGATATGGGTGAGCGGCAATACGCTTTCCGGTTCGGCTATTCGCCAATGGCTGAACGTTGCCCCGTTAGCACGACACTACGCTATCGGTTGGGTTGCGCTATGGGTTGTTTCGCTTGTCCTGTGCGGGCTGGTGCTCCGTAACCCCTTATCGCTGCCGCTGCGCATATTACTTGCATTTAGCGCGATGGCGCTGTGCTGGCTGATGCGCTGGACATTACTTATCCAGGTGCAGACCGTACCGAAATTTAACGCGCTGTTTAATCCTTATACCCTGCCCGGTGGTACCGATGGCTGGCTGGCCATTGTGGGCACCTTCGGCCTGTGGATAGCACTGATCATTATTGTTCGTGAAGCCCTGAACGCGATCGCAAGGAGAATGCAACATGGCTAATTTAACCCGTCGTCAGTGGCTTAAAGTAGGCCTTGCCGTAGGTGGTATGGTGACTTTTGGCCTGAGTTATCGGGATGTGGCAAAGCGCGCGATAGACGGTTTGCTGGACGGCTCCTCGGGCAAAATTACCCGAGACCGCATCTTTGGTAACGCCCTCATCCCCGAAGCCAATGCCCAGCCGCGCTGGCAGCAGAACCCGCAGCAGGTTATCTCCATGACGCAGTGCTTCGGCTGCTGGACGCAGTGTGGCGTGCGGGTGCGCGTTGACAGCGAACAAGGCCAAGTGTTGCGCATTGCGGGCAACCCCTATCACCCATTGTCTCACGAGCACCATATTGACGCCTCCGTCCCCTTTACCACCGCAATGGAACAACTGGCGGGCGAAACGGGTCTTGACGCGCGTTCCACGGCCTGCGCCCGTGGCGCAACCTTACTTGAAGGTTTATACAGCCCGTTACGCATTCTCCAGCCCATGAAACGTGTCGGCAAACGCGGTGAGGGAAAATGGCAGCGCATCAGCTTCGAACAGCTGATCAAAGAGGTGGTGGAAGGCGGCGACTTGTTTGGTGAAGGCCACGTTGACGGCTTGCGGGCAATCCATGACACCAACACACCGCTTGATGCCAGGCATCCCGGCTTTGGCCCTAAATCCAATCAACTGCTGGTCACCAATACCAGCGATGAAGGACGTGATACATTTTTGCGCCGCTTTGCATTAAATAGTTTTGGCAGTAAAAACTTCGGCGCTCATGGCGCTTACTGTGGTCTGGCATATCGGGCCGGTTCCGGTGCGTTAATGGGCGATCTGGATAAAAATACCCACGTGAAGCCCGACTGGGACAACGTCAAATTCGCGCTATTTATGGGAACGTCTCCGGCGCAATCCGGTAACCCGTTTAAGCGCCAGGCTCGCCAACTGGCCAGCGCCCGTTTACGCGACGACTTCCGTTATGTGGTGGTGGCGCCGGCCCTGCCATTGACCACGGTGCAGGCTGACAATCGCGGCCACTGGCAGCCTGTACGTCCGGGAAGTGACTCCGCACTGGCGATGGGGATGATCCGTTGGATTATCGAAAAGCAGCGTTATAACGCCGATTATCTCACCATTCCCGGCGTACAGGCCATGCAGCAGGCCGGAGAAAAAAGCTGGACTAACGCCACGCATCTGGTGATTACCGATGAGCTTCCAACCCTTGCCGGACAGCATTTAACCCTCGCGCACCTGAATGCAAACGCCGCCCAGGAGCCGGTGGTCATTAACGAGGCCGGCGAAATTGTCGCCGCCAGCAGTTGCCCACGCGCGCAGCTGTTCGTCACCCGCCAGGTCACGCTGGCAGACGGTCAGACGGTGACGGTAAAAAGCAGCTTCCAGTGTCTGAAAGAGTCCGCCGGGAAACTAACGCTGACGCAGTACAGCCAACAATGCGGCGTGTCTGAAGCTGACATTGGCACCCTGGCCGACGCGTTTACCCGCCATGGCCGCCAGGCGGCGGTGATTACGCACGGTGGAATGATGGCAGGCAATGGATTTTATAACGCCTGGGCGGTGATGATGCTCAATGCGCTGATTGGCAATCTCAGTCTTGAAGGCGGCGTATTTGTCGGCGGCGGCAAGTTCAATGGCGCCACCGACGGTCCGCGCTACAACATGGACAGCTTCGCCGGGAAGGTAAAACCAAAAGGATTAAGCATCGCGCGCAGTAAAACTGCTTATGAGTCTTCCGAAGAGTATCGCAATAAGGTGGCGGCCGGACAATCGCCCTTCCCGGCCAAAGCCCCGTGGTATCCGTTTGTCGCAGGCCAGCTTACCGAACTCCTCGTCTCGGCGCTGGAAGGCTACCCTTATCCACTGAAAGCCTGGATCTCCAACATGACTAACCCGTTCTACGGCATCGCAGGATTGCGCGGCGTGGCGGAAGAAAAGCTCAAGGATCCTGCGCGTCTGCCGCTGTTTATCGCTATTGACGCCTTTATGAACGAAACCACGGCGCTGGCCGATTACATCGTGCCAGATACCCACAACTTCGAAAGTTGGGGATTCAGCGCCCCGTGGGCCGGCGTTGCCAGTAAAGCCACCACCGCGCGTTGGCCGGTAGTGACAGCGGCAACCAGCAGTACCGCTGATGGTCAACCCGCCTCGATGGAATCTTTCTGTATCGCAGTGGCAAAACGTATCGGGCTCCCCGGATTTGGTGACAATGCGATTACCGATCCGCAGGGCAATCACTATCCGTTGAATCGTGCGGAAGATTACTACCTGCGACTCGCCGCCAATATTGCGTTTATGGGCAAAGCGCCGGTCGCTGAAGCGCAACCGGAAGACCTGGCGTTGACTGGGGTACAGCGGATCGTGCCTGTGATGACCCAAACGCTGAAAGCCGATGAAATCAGCCGGGTGACGTTTATCTACTCCCGCGGTGGGCGTTTTGCGCCGGACAACAGCGGGCGGGTTGAGAATCGGATAGGCAATGCGTGGGAAAAACCGCTACAAATCTGGAATGCGGACGTCGCCGCGCACCGCCATGCAATTACCGGCGAGCGCTACAGCGGCTGCCCGGCCTGGTATCCTTCACGCCTGTCAGATGGGCGTGCGGTCGAGGAGTTGTTCCCGGAACAAGAGTGGCCGCTGAAACTGATTTCTTTTAAATCCAATACCATGTCCAGCGCCACGGCGGTGATCCCACGTCTGCATCATCTGAAGCCGGTTAATCTGGTGGCGCTTAATCCGCAGGATGGTCAACGATATGGTTTAGCGCACGGCGATATGGTGCGTATCACCACGCCTGGCGGTCAGGCGCAGGCGCAGATAAGCCTGCTTAATGGCGTGATGCCGGGCGTGATCGCCATTGAACACGGTTATGGGCATAAAGAAATGGGCGCGGCGCAGCATACGCTCGACGGCAAGCCGATGGCGTTTGACGCACAAATAAGGTCGGGGATTAATCTCAACGATTTGGGCTTTGCGGATCCTACCCGGCAGGTAGCCAATACCTGGCTTGACTGGGTGTCAGGTGCAGCGGTGCGCCAGGGGTTGCCAGCGAGGATTGAGCGAGTGAAACTCTAGCGCCGGATGGCCACACCAACGCGTTTTATCCGGCCTACAGAACTTCGTAGGCCGGATAAGGCAACGCCAGCGGATCAGTTATTTACCGGGATCACCGCACCTTTATATTTGGTGCGGATCCAGTCCTGGATCTCTTTTGAGTGCAGGACATCAACCAGCGCCACGATATCTTTTTTCTTCTCGTCGCCACGATGCACGGTAATGATGTTGGCATACGGGTTGTTTTCACCACTTTCGACAGCGATAGGATCTTTCACCGGATCCAGCCCGGCGTCGATGGCGTAGTTGGCGTTAATCACCACCGCATCGCCTTCGTCGTTGTTATACATCTGCGGTAACAGCGCGGCTTCCACGTTAGGCAGGAACTTCAGTTTTTTCGGGTTCTCGACGATATCGCTAATGCGCGCGGTGACTTTATCCACGCCCGGCTTCAGCTTGATTACGCCCTCTTTTTCGAAAATCGACAGAATACGGCCTTCCTCAGATACCGCATCGCGCATGATGACCTTGCCGCCTTCCGGCAGATCTTTAAGCGATTTCACTTTTTTCGAATAGATCCCAATTGGCTCGATGTGAATCGCTCCGGCGCTGACAAAATCATAGGTTTTATCGCCCGCATGATCTTTAATCACGCTGTTCAGGTACGGAATATGCTGGAAGTAGTTAGCATCAATCTCACGGCCAGCCAGCGCGGTGTTGGGCAGAATGTAATCCTGGAACGGTTTAATCTCTAAATCGATCCCCTGCTTTGCCAGAATGGGCTTAGCCTGCTCAAGGATCTCCGCGTGCGGCACGTTGGAGGCGCCAACGGTCAGAGTATCAGCCCAGGAGGCAAAGCTCAGGGCGCTTAAGGTTGCTGCGGCGAGTAACGTCAGTGATTTTTTCATGATAATGGTTTCCGTATTTTATTAGCGTTTATCTAACAGAGAGGTGATCACATCGCCGCAAAGCTGGATGATGAAGACAATGAGCAAAATCGTCACCGTCGCCACCAGCGTGACGTCGCTGTGGTTGCGCTGAAAACCTTCCAGATAGGCAAGATTCCCTAAACCACCGGCGCCAATCACCCCTGCCATCGCGCTGTAGCTGACCAGCGCAATCAGCGTCACGGTGATCCCGGACACCAGAGCAGGAGAGGATTCCGGCAGTAAAACCCGAAAAATAAGCGTGCTTAGCCGTGCGCCCATCGAACGCGTCGCCTCAATAACCCCTTTGTCGACTTCACGCAGGGCAATTTCGACCAGACGCGCATAAAACGGTGCCGCCCCTACAATCAGCGCAGGCAACGCGGCATTAGCGCCGAGAATGGTGCCAACCATCGCTTTGGTAAACGGGATCAGCAGCACGATCAGAATGATGAACGGGATGGAACGAAAGATATTCACCACCAGCGAAATAACGCTATACACCGCGCGATTGTGAAACAGTCCGCCGCGTGCGGTCAGGAACAGCGCCAGACCAAGTGCAACGCCCAGGACAAAGGTCGCCGCGCCAGAAAGGACCGTCATGTAGAGCGTTTCCTGGGTTGCTGCCAGCAGTTGTTCCCACTTCAGATGAGGAAACAGTTCTTCAGCCATGGTTGATCACCTCGCCTTCAATGTCGCTCTGGCGCAGATCGGCCAAAATATTGTTCAATTGTTCCTCAGAGGCCACAACGTGCACCCAAAGCTGACCAAACACGCCGTGCGCGGTTTGCGTCATCTTGCCGTGTAAAATGTTAAACGGCAGGCCATAGCGCAGGGTCAATTCGCCAACCACAGGCCGATGCGTACGTTGCCCGGTAAACGTTAGCTTGATCACCACACCGCCCAACTCGCTGGCCAACTGTGGGTTAAACTCGTCTTCCTCGGTGTACTGACTCACCTGACGAACGAACTGTCGGGTGATCGGCTGCTGCGGATGAGTAAAGACGTTGAGCACGTCGCCTTCCTCAACGACCCTGCCGTTTTCCATTACCGCGACGCGATCGCAGATTTTGCGTACCACGTGCATTTCATGCGTGATCAGCACAATGGTTAATTTGAAGCGGCGATTAATATCGAGCAGCAAATCGAGGATCTGATCGGTAGTTTGCGGATCCAGCGCCGAAGTGGCTTCGTCACACAGCAGAACGTCAGGATTGTTCGCCAGCGCACGGGCAATTCCTACCCGCTGTTTTTGCCCACCGCTAAGCTGGGACGGATACGCATTTTCACGACCGCTCAGCCCCACCAGCGAAATCAGTTCAGCAACTCGCGCTTTAATTGATGCTTTTGGCGCTCCAGCAATTTGCATAGAGAACGCAATATTTTCACTAACCGTTCGTGACCACAGCAAATTGAAGTGTTGAAACACCATGCTGATTTTCAGTCGCGCCTGACGTAACGCTTCCCCACGGGCGGCAGAGATATCGTGGCCGTTAATCGTTACGCTGCCTGAAGTCGGTTTTTCCAGACCATTAAGTAAGCGTATTAAGGTGCTTTTCCCCGCCCCGCTGTAACCAATAATTCCGTAAATCTGTCCCTGTTCAACCGTCAGGTTGACGTTATCGACAGCGGTAATGGCAAGCCTGCCTGGCGTAAACACTTTCGAAATATTTTTCAGGACAATCATGTCGTTTAGGTATCCGCTGCTGCTTATTGTTCTGCTGCTAGCGCTTTTGGCTGTTTAGCAGTATGGATGTCCAAACGAGTGTAATCAGTGAGATTGGCTTTTAAAATGAATTAAAACGCATTTGATATAACTTTTAGAAATATGTCGACTTGGTCGGCGTTATACACAGAAAGTCAGGGATTGGGATGTAATGCTTGTCAGTTAAGCATTATGGAGAACATATGATTTCGGCTCAGGGTTCCGTTCACCTCAGTGGTATCAATTCTATGAGGCTCAGATACCCGTGAACGTGCAAGAGAGGCTCACCGCCGCCTCCCTTGCAACCCAGGCTCCCGGCGGGAAAATCGTCGCGATGCGATTCATTCGTCTTATGCCGTCTGCCTGTCGGGCCGGGGCCGGGCCTGCGTCCCTGCAGGCCGTCCCCTCTGCCCGCATCCCTGCGGGCAGACCCGGTCAGCCGTCAACGCCTCATCGATTTTCAGCCGGAACGGGGTCATCGCTGCAACGCACTGACTTCCAGTTAAATCTGTTTTGCTGTTCAGATAAAAAACGCAGGGGGTCAGGTGTGGGCTGGTCCGGCTGAAAATTGCCGACGTGTTTCCGTAAGGCCGGGAGAACCCGCAGGGATGCGGGTTCAGGGCGCGTTTTGCAGGGACGCTTCCTCGCGCCCGGCCCGGTAGCCTGGAGGAATAAACGGAGGGGACCGCGGAGCGGCAATTTTCCTGCCGGGAGCCGGGATTGTTAAGGGTACGGCGATAGTACCCTTAACACGTTCACAGGAATCGGTGTTTCAGAGAAACGATGAACATGAGGTGAACGGAACCCTTTCTCTGCGATGGGATGTTCATTACCTCCGCCAACACATGTTGATGCTTTCTGAAACTAAGGTGTTAGCTGAACGGGATTGGGATGACAATTACACCTTGTTGCGCAACAAATGCTGCTGCGAATAACCTCTTTATCCATACCTGGAAACAAATTAATGAATATTTTCTGTAAAACTGCACAGAAGTGTTTTGAAACGCTGTTTCCATTTTCCTTTTTGATAATTTTCAGCGTATAATGCGCGCCAATTGTCTCTTGAATGGTTTCAGCACATTGACCTGTAAAACTCAACGACTACAAAACTCACCATCCCGTTGGGCTGAAACACAAGCACACATTCCTCTGCACGCTCTTTCGATGTCACCTATCCTTAGAGCGAGGCATCACAACTTTCGTAACTCAGGTTTAGCTTCCCGTCCGTGCGCGGCGGGAGCCAGATTTCCATATCCTTCTCAACTTAAAGACTAAGACTGTCATGAAAAAGACGAAAATTGTTTGCACCATCGGTCCGAAAACCGAATCCGAAGAGATGTTAACCAAAATGCTGGACGCGGGCATGAACGTCATGCGTCTGAACTTCTCCCACGGGGACTATGAAGAACACGGTCAGCGCATCAAGAATTTGCGCAACGTCATGAGCAAAACCGGCAAGAAAGCCGCAATCCTGCTCGACACCAAAGGTCCGGAAATCCGTACCATCAAACTGGAAGGCGGTAACGACGTTTCCCTGAAAGCGGGCCAGACCTTCACCTTCACCACCGACAAATCCGTTGTCGGCAACAACGAAATCGTTGCTGTTACTTATGAAGGCTTCACTAAAGATCTGTCCGTCGGCAATACCGTTCTGGTTGACGATGGTCTGATCGGCATGGAAGTTACCGCTATCGAAGGTAACAAAGTTATCTGTAAAGTGCTGAACAACGGCGACCTGGGCGAAAACAAAGGCGTTAACCTGCCGGGCGTTTCCATCGCGCTGCCAGCACTGGCTGAAAAAGACAAACAGGACCTGATCTTCGGTTGCGAGCAAGGCGTTGACTTCGTTGCAGCATCCTTTATCCGTAAACGTTCTGACGTCGTTGAAATCCGTGAGCACCTGAAAGCGCACGGCGGCGAAAACATCCAGATCATCTCCAAAATCGAAAACCAGGAAGGCCTGAACAACTTCGACGAAATCCTCGAAGCATCTGACGGCATCATGGTTGCTCGTGGCGACATGGGTGTTGAGATCCCGGTTGAAGAAGTTATCTTCGCGCAGAAGATGATCATCGAAAAATGTATCCGTGCACGTAAAGTAGTTATCACTGCGACCCAGATGCTGGACTCCATGATCAAAAACCCGCGTCCGACCCGCGCTGAAGCCGGTGACGTAGCGAACGCCATCCTTGACGGTACCGATGCAGTAATGCTGTCTGGCGAGTCTGCAAAAGGTAAATACCCGCTGGAAGCCGTCACCATCATGGCAACCATATGTGAGCGTACCGACCGCGTGATGACCAGCCGTCTGGACTTCAACAACGACAGCCGCAAACTGCGCATCACCGAAGCCGTTTGCCGTGGCGCGGTTGAAACTGCAGAAAAACTGGATGCTCCGCTGATCGTTGTAGCAACCCAGGGCGGTAAATCTGCTCGCGCAGTACGTAAATACTTCCCGGATGCCACCATCCTGGCGCTGACCACCAACGAAACTACCGCGCGTCAGCTGGTGCTGAGCAAAGGCGTTGTTGCACAGGTGGTTAAAGAAATCAGCTCTACCGATGATTTCTATCGTCTGGGTAAAGAAGTCGCTCTGGAAAGCGGTCTGGCTCAGAAAGGTGACGTTGTGGTGATGGTTTCCGGTGCACTGGTTCCGAGCGGCACGACCAACACGGCATCCGTTCACGTGCTGTAATAATTCCAACGCGAATTAATTTGCTTAAAAAAGCGCCCTGGTGGCGCTTTTTTTATTTTATCGATAGCTACAATTAATAAAAAATCAAATCGGATTTCACTATCTAATCCGTGATTATCTAAGATGAATCCGATGGAAGCTTTCTGTTTTCACTCGGGTTTTTAGCCGTTTTTGCACAATTCGATGCTTCTTTGAGCGAACGATCAAAAATAAGTGCATTCCCATCAAAAAAATATTCTCAACATAAAAAACTTTGTGTAATACTTGTAACGCTACATGGAGATTAACTCAATCTAGAGGGTATTAATAATGAATCGTACTAAACTGGTACTGGGCGCGGTAATCCTGGGTTCTACTCTGCTGGCAGGTTGCTCCAGCAACGCTAAAATCGATCAGCTGTCTTCTGACGTTCAGACTCTGAACGCTAAAGTTGACCAGCTGAGCAACGACGTGAACGCAATGCGTTCCGACGTTCAGGCTGCTAAAGATG
This sequence comes from Citrobacter sp. RHBSTW-00986, assembly GCF_013783065.1. Classification (NCBI taxonomy): domain Bacteria; kingdom Pseudomonadati; phylum Pseudomonadota; class Gammaproteobacteria; order Enterobacterales; family Enterobacteriaceae; genus Citrobacter; species Citrobacter sp. RHBSTW-00986. Next base: position 2,704,042 of record NZ_CP056200.1, read on the forward strand.
ACGCAGCTCGCGCTAACCAGCGTCTGGACAACGCAGCTACTAAATACCGCAAGTAATAGTATCTGTGTAATAAAAATGGCGCACATTGTGCGCCATTTTTTTTGCTCTGAATTTCCCTTCCCTGTTATTGCGTAGCGCGCACCTCTGCATCCTCTCCCGGCACGCCATTCTGTGCAGACTTCACTTCCGCGCCATTGCTTACGACCGACGCTTGCCCGGCCGTTACGGTGACCGGATAGCCCGCACGACGATACAAGGCTCTTTCCACCAAACTGTTATCCACGGCTTTATTGTCTTTAAACTGGGTAAAACCGGCTGGCAGCACATACGGCATGGTCTGGACGTTTTGCTCCTCTTCCGGCGACAGCGGTCGATGCACCTCGACATAGCGCATTCCGTTCGGCTCTATCGAATATTTTATCGGCTCATTAATCACCCGAACCGGCGTTCCTGTCCGGACCTGAGCAAACAGTGCTTTGATGTCCGGCGCGTTCATGCGAATACACCCAGAACTTACGCGCAGTCCCACGCTGTCAGGCGCACTGGTGCCATGGATCAGATATTCACCGTTTCCATGCGCCAGACGCAGTGCAAAGCGTCCTAACGGGTTATTTGGCCCGGCAGGTACTATCGGCGGTAATGTTATGCCGCGCTCCAAAGAGCGTTTACGGATGCCTGCTGTAGGGGTCCAGGTCGGATTCGGGATTTTCTGCCCAACCCGGGTTTCCATTACCGGCGTTTCCAGCCCCTGCAAACCGATACCAATTGGGAAAACCTGAACAATATTCTCTCCCGGCGGGAAGTAATACAAACGCAGTTCCGCCAGATTCACAATAATGCCTTCTCGGGGTGCATCCGGTAGCAGTAATTGCGAGGGAATAGTAATCAGCGTTCCGGGTTTAGGTACGGGGGCAATCGTATTATTGGCTTCAAGAATCAGCATTGCGGCGGTATCAAACTTACGGGCAATCGCCTGTAGGTTTTTATCGCCTTCCTGCACGGTGTAAGTTTGATTTTGCCCAACAAGACGGCTGTTCGCCTGAGGCAAAGGATAATCGACCGCCCATGCGGCCTGAATAGCGCTGTAAGCGCCGATTAGCATTAACGTAATAACAGACGCGCGTTTCATACTCACCCCCCTGGCGTTCCTGCCGGACGGCGTCGAGCGCCCGATCCGGCCTACGAGTCACTGCGTTGCACTACCTCACTCTTTCACGTCGAGCTGAAAATTGACGTGTTTTATCAGTTTAGCTAAGAGTTGCGGCTTTGGTGCGAATAGCCCGAATCATCGCCTCCAGCCCTTGTGAACGAGACGGTGTGAGATGCTGTGCGAGCGCCATTTTTTCAAACCACGGACGCACATCAAAATTCACAATATCCTGGGCGGTCATGCGGTCATATAAAATGAATACGACAGCGATAAGCCCTTTCACAATTGCCGCATCGCTGTCGCCCTGTAATTCAATAATTCCTTCAGCATTCTGACGCATGACAATCCATACCTGACTTTGACAGCCCTGGATGCTATTTTCCGTATTACGATCGTCGTCGTTTAATTCCGGCAAACGCTGACCCAGTTCAATAATGTACAGGTATTTCTCTTCCCAATTAGCGCAACGCAGAAAATTACGCAACAACTTTTCTTTATCCGGTAGCGCAGCCATAACGCCTCCCTGTTATCCCAGTAAGTGATGAATACGCTTGAGGCCCGTTACCAGGCGATCCACTTCTTCGTGGGTGTTGTACATGGCAATCGACGCCCGGCACATCGCAGGAACGTTATAGTAGGCCATCAGCGGCATAGCGCAGTGATGCCCTGTCCGCACGGCGATACCATAGTTATCAAGAAAACTTCCGACATCATAGGCATGATGTTTGCCGAGGTTAAACGCAATCACCCCCAGACGGTTATCCGGCCCGTAGAGCGTTAAATCCGGCACATCCGCCAGCTGTTCCAGCGCATAGCGCATCAGGAATTGTTCATATTCGCTGATTTCAGTAAGCCCCAGCGCGGAAACATATTCAATAGCCGCGCCGAGTCCAATAATCCCCCCGGTGTTTGGCGTTCCGGCTTCAAACCGCCAGGGGGCTTTGGCCCACGTCGTCCCCTGGCTCAGGCTCACCGTCGCAATCATCGACCCACCGCCTTCCCACGGCGGCATTTCCTGCAGCAACGACTCTCTGGCATACAGAACGCCAATACCGGTTGGCCCGTAGAGCTTGTGCCCAGAGAAAACATAGAAGTCGCAATCCAGCGCCTGCACATCCACCTGATGATGCATAACTGCCTGTGCGCCATCCACCAGCACTTTCGCGCCGTATTGATGCGCCAGCTCAATCATCTCAACCAATGGGTTTTCCGTGCCCAGCACGTTAGACACATGGGTAATCGCCAGCAGTTTCGTGCGATCGTCAAACAGCGTCGGCAGCGTTTCCAGTTGCAACGTACCCTCTGTATTGAGCGGAATAACGCGCAGTTCTGCACCTACGCGGGCGCACAACATCTGCCAGGGCACAATATTGGCGTGGTGCTCCATTTCGCTGATGATAATGTTATCGCCCGCCCGCACATTGCTGCCGCCCCAGCTGTTAGCTACCAGGTTGATACCTTCCGTTGTGCCGCGAACAAACACCAGTTCTTCAGCTGAACGGGCGTTGATAAACAGCGAGGCGAGCTTGCGTACATTCTCCATTTTTTCCGTGGCCTGCGCGCTCAGCGTATGGATCCCGCGGTGGACCGCGGCATAGCCGTGACGGTAAAACTCGGCTTCGGCATCAATCACCTGGTTAGGCTTTTGCGCGCTGGCGGCGCTATCCAGATACGCCAACGGTAAACCGTTCACTTCACGCGTCAGGACCGGAAAATCAGCCCGCACTTTTTCAATGGGAAATGTCATGCTACGCCTCCCGGCAAGCGTTGGGCGATCCGTGCCAGGACCTGTTGTTTCATCGTTTCCTCGCCCAGGGCCTCCGTCAGCTCAGCGGCAAACGCATAGAGAATCATTTGTTGGGCATCCTGCTGGCCGATCCCGCGCGAACGCAGATAGAACATCTGCTCGTCGTCGATCCGCCCTACCGTCGCCCCGTGGCTGCATTTCACGTCGTCGGCATAAATTTCAAGCTGCGGTTTGGTATCCACTTCCGCCAGTTTTCCGAGCAGCAAATTATTGTTGGTCATCTGACCGTCGGTTTTAATGGCGTGCTTAGCGACGTTGATCAGGCCATTGAATACCGCCCGCCCCTTATCGCTGACAATCGTTTTATGCAGTTGTCGACTGTTGCAATATCCCTTGTTGTGCGCAAGCCAGGTGCGGGTATCGCAGACTTCATTTTTCACCGGCATCGCCAGGCTGTTAAGCCGAAGCGTGGTGTTTTCGCCGTTAAGCTGGGTGCTGGTGTTATGGCGCAACACCGCATCACCGAGTAAAAAGCTGTGGCTGGCGGCCGTGGCATCAGCGCCCAACTGAATATCATTATGCGCGAAGTGGTGGCTGAGCGGATTCTCAAACGCCAGTTTGATGTGGCGCAAGTGTGCGTTTGCCGCGACGTTCATCGTTAATCGTGCACCGGTAAAATGGCGATATTCGCTGAGGCTGACATACTGTTCAATGACGGTGGCTTCTGCGCCTTCTGCCAGGTCCAGATGGTGGCGATAGTGCGCCGTATTCACCTCATCGCCCGCCAGCCCCTGGGTAATGTGCAGCAGCAGCAACGGTTTTGCCGGTCGCTGGTTACGCCTCACCTGAATGTGCGTTACGCTGCGGGAGAGGCTTTCGGTCAGGTGCAGAAAGACTTCCGGTTGGATAGCCGCCGGTAGCGACTGGCGCACATCATCAACGGTAATGTTAAACCCGCTACCTTCTGCGCTGTCGCTGAGCGTTGGACAGAATTGCCCGTCAACAAACACCAGGCGGACAGCATCAATAGCCGGCGCTAACGCTTCACACTGGGCGGACGTTATCTCAGTGACATGACTGACAAACTGGCTGTTGGTTAATCCTTCCAGCGGCGTGTATTTCCAGTCCTCATGCTTACGCGTTGGCAGTCCCAGACGCAGCATCTGCTGCAGGTGCTGCTGGGCATGGTGCGAGCGCGTCTTCCCTTGCGTTTCAAACAGATGATGCCACTGTTGCAGCACGTTACTGCTGTTCGCTAAGCCAGCCATAACCTTGCTCCTCCAGTTGTTTTACCAGCGTGAAATCACCGGATTTCACAATTCGCCCCTGGTAGAGAACGTGCACATAATCGGGTTTGATGTAATCCAGGATGCGCTGATAGTGGGTGACAATAATGAATGAACGTTGCCCGTCGCGCAGCGAGTTCACGCCATCCGCAACGACTTTCAGCGCGTCGATATCCAGCCCGGAGTCCGACTCATCAAGAATGCACAGCTGAGGTTCCAGCACCGCCATTTGCAAAATGTCATTACGCTTTTTCTCGCCACCGGAGAAACCAACGTTGACCGAACGCGTTAACAAATCTTCCGGCATCTTCAATAACGCGATTTTCTCTTCCATCAGATCCTGGAAGTCAAACCTGTCCAGCGACTCTTCACCACGGTAGCTGCGCACCGCATTCAGTGCCGTTTGCAGGAAAAACTGATTACTGACGCCGGGGATTTCTACCGGATACTGAAATGCCATAAAGATCCCTTCACCGGCCCGGTCTTCAGGTGACAGTTCCAGTAAATCCTTACCGTTGAATTCTACCGTCCCGCCGGTGACTTCGTAGTCATCGCGCCCGGCGAGCGTTGCGGAAAGCGTACTTTTCCCGGAACCGTTCGGCCCCATAATGGCGTGTACCTCTCCGGGGCCAATATCCAGGCTCAGCCCACGCAGGATCGCCTTATCTTCCACACTGACCTGTAAATTTTTAATGCTTAACATGTGCTTTCCTTAAATTTTAACCGACGCTGTGTTCAAGACTTATGGCGAGAAGTTTTTGCGCTTCAACGGCAAATTCCAGCGGCAGTTCAGAGAACACGTCTTTACAGAAACCATTAACGATCATCGAAATGGCATCCTCTTCGCTGATGCCGCGCTGCAAACAGTAAAACAGCTGGTCTTCACCAATGCGCGAGGTCGTGGCTTCATGCTCAAGCTGGGCGCTGTTGTTACGACACTCCACATACGGGAAGGTGTGCGCTCCACAATCCGCGCCAATCAGCATCGAGTCGCATTGGGTATAGTTGCGGGCGTTGGTTGCGGTCGGCATGATCTTCACTAAGCCGCGATAGCTGTTTTGACTGTGTCCCGCGGAGATCCCTTTCGAGATAATGGTCGATTTGGTGTTCTTACCGATGTGGATCATCTTGGTGCCGGTATCGGCCTGCTGATAACCACTGGTCAGCGCGACGGAGTAGAATTCGCCGATAGAGTTGTCGCCGCGCAGAATACAGCTTGGGTATTTCCAGGTAATGGCCGAGCCGGTTTCCGACTGCGTCCACGACATTTTGCTGTTTTCGCCTTCGCACAGAGCGCGCTTGGTGACGAAGTTCAAAATGCCGCCGGTGTTACCATCACCAGGGAACCAGTTTTGTACCGTCGAGTATTTCACTTCGGCATCTTTGTGGATGATGACTTCTACCACCGCGGCATGCAGTTGGTAGCTATCGCGTACCGGGGCTGAACAGCCTTCGATATAGCTGACGTAACTGCCCTCATCCGCAACCAGAATGGTGCGTTCAAACTGACCGGTTTTTTCCGCATTTATACGGAAATAGGTCGACAGTTCCATTGGGCAACGCACACCTTTCGGGACATAAATAAACGTGCCGTCGGAGGCCACCGCCGCATTTAGCGCCGCAAAGAAATTGTCATTACCCGGGACAACCGTACCCAGATATTGTTTTACCAGCTCAGGGTGATCGTGAATCGCCTCACCAAACGAACAGAAAATAATGCCCTGTTCCGCCAGTTTATCGCGATAAGTTGTCGCCACCGACACCGAGTCAAAAATGGCATCAACCGCCACCTCTTTGCCTTCGCGGACCGGCACGCCAAGCTGCTCGAATGCGTCCTCAACTTCTTTACTTAAAAACGCATTCGCCCCCGTTTGCTGCACCGCGCCCGGCTCAGACGCGCAGGTTTCATCGCAATTACCGCAGGACGGCGCAGAGTAATAACTGTACTCCTGGTAGTTCAGCTTATCGTAATGCGCTTTTAGCCAGTGCGGCTCTTCCATGGTGAGCCACGCTTTAAAGGCATTCAGGCGAAATTCCAGCATCCAGCCGGGTTCATTACGTTTTGCCGAAATCGCGCGCACGACATCTTCGTTGATCCCTTTCGCCAGCTCATCGGTTTGTAGATGGGTGAAGAAGCCCTCTTTGTAATTAAGGTGCCCGCCAGCCCAGGTGTTGACATCGTCAGTTGCTTCAGTATTACGAGACATAGTACCGCCTATACCCCAAAACTTTCGCCACAGCCGCATTCGTTCTGGGCTTTCGGGTTATGAAATTTAAATAGCTGATTTAATCCTTCGCGCACGAAATCAACTTCTGTGCCGTCGATGAATGGCATCGCCTGTAACGGTACATAAAGTCTGGCCCCCTCCGTTTCAAACAGCAGATCGTCTTTTTCCGCCTGGCGAACGGTGTCCAGCACGTAGCCAAATCCCGCGCATCCCGTTTGCTTCACGCCTAAACGCACGCCTAACATGTCGGGTTGCTTTGCCACCAGCTCGCGGATGTGCGCCGCAGCCGCTGGCGTTAACGTCAGACCACGCCAGGCAAAATCGTCCGGGTTAAATGTTCCTGAATGCAATTCCATAGGGTTACCTCGAGTCACTAGCTTTCAAGCTATAACAACATGTTAGTGATAATGATTATCACTTCAACCCCTCAACAGCAGGGGCATTCGGGTTAATCGCCCTTTTTGCCCCCTTTTACTAAGCATAGACCCTGCTGCGTGGGTTAACAGGGATGGATTTTTTTGTTCAATGCATTGATTAATAATGGATTAAGTAATTTCAATCGGCGAGACAGGTCGATAATCAAAAGATGTATAGAAAATGACTATTTCTGTGATAGAAGGGGCAACTTCCTCTGTCAGGCTATCCCTAACCAGGGAGTTATCAGAGATGAGATTCGCAGAGCGGTGAACGGAAAAAAATTAACGGTTGGCTAACCACCCATTGCCATTTTTCACTCGCCCGTAGGCAGGGGTTATATTATTTTCAAGCTGATACGGTGACCAGAACAGCGCACACAGTAATGATTTACCAAAGGGTCTGTTCTGCATTCTTTGTGCGATATAAAGCGGTTTTGATTCTTTAAACTTAAATGTCACCACGGCTATTTTTTGACAACATCGGTCTGCAGACTCACGGCAAGTAGGTACAATCCCGTTCGGGCACTACGTGAAGACAACAAAAAACCCTTAAGGCTGCTTGCTGGCAGGCTTAAGGGTTCCGGCCCCATCCGGCGCTTATCTCCGGCACTCACGATGGCTTAGCTCTTGAAGGGGCGATAAGAATAATCTCACTTCCGGATATGTTTTGTTTAACACAAATTGCGATTTGACTATTTTATAAGCGTATTCAATCAATTATTAGGCGCTGTTTTTCACTGAGCGCGTCCAGCAACAGGCGCAGTCCTGCAGGCTGATGCTCCCGCGAAAGATATAAACCATAAATTGGCAGGCTTTTTGGTTGAAGCTCGGGCAAGAGTCTAACCAGCTTTCCCTGTGCCAGCCCTTCCCGCGCCTCCAGTTCCGGCACCAGCGCAATGCCCGTTCCCGCCAACGCCGACTCACAGAGCAACGAAGAGATCCCGGCGCTCAAATTGCCTTTAATCGCAACAGCGGCAGCCCGCCCCTGGGAATCCAGAAAGTGCCAGGATTTCCCGGCAAACCCGCTGTAGTACAGACAATTATGCCGCGTAAGGTCGTCGATAGTCTCAGGAGTGCCATGTCGATGCAGGTACTCTACAGACGCGCACAGTACCGATTTACAGTCGCCAAGGCGACGGGCGATAGTTCCAGGTTCAGGGTTTTCCGTTATACGGATCGCCACATCAATGCGTTCTCCAACGAGGCTTACCGGTTGATTATTGATCTCCACCTCGATACGCAGTTGTGGATACTTCGTCAGAAACGCGGGCAGTACCGGCGCTAAAATATGCATAGCTGTAGAATGCGCACAGGCCACACGTAGCGTGCCAGAGGGAGTTTGCGCGGCGCTGGCGGCACCAATATCCAGCGAAAGCTGCGCCAGAGAACGCGTTTTCACTAATGCCTCTTCACCCGCTGGCGTGATTGTCAGACGGCGCGACGAGCGATGGATAAGCCTTGCACCCGCCCATTTTTCCATCTCGTCGAGGTAACGACTGACCATCGGACGGGAAAGCCCCAGCGCACGCGCGGCGGCGCTCAGACTGCCCAAATCACAGATATGGTTGAATACCGTTGCCGCCATCACTCTGTCCATTGCATCCCATCCGATCGTTTTATGAAACTCAGCATGTCCTAATAAGGGAATTCTAACAGATCCGAATTTCCTTAAAATACAGGAACTATCAAAAGACAATTTCCTGCACAAGGATACCTGACATGAAAGTTAAAACGCTGGCCCTGCTGTTACCTCTGTTCGCCTCTTCAGCCTTTGCCGCGACGCTACAGCTGGACGTCTACAATCCACAGGACAAGGCTATTTTCCCGGTCTCTTCAACGCTGGTTTCAGGACCGAAAGAAGCGATATTGTTTGACGCACAGTTCAGTACTAAAGATGGTGAACAGCTGGTGCAGATGATTCGCGCCAGCGGTAAAACGCTGAAGGCCATCGTGATCACCTCCGGCGATCCGGATTTCTATTTCGGACTGCGGCCTATCGTCAAAGCCTTCCCACAGGTAAAAGTCCTGGCAACACCGCACGTAGTAGACCATATCCGTGCCACCAAAGAGGCCAAACTGCAATTCTGGGGTCCGCAAATGAAGGATGGCGCGCCAACATCGCTCACCGTTCCGCAAGCAACAACGCAAACGCATTTCACGGTTGATGGTGAAACGCTGGAGCTGCGCCACCCTAATGATTATGCAGCCTATGTCTGGATCCCAGCGAACCGTGCCATTATTGGCGGTACCGGCGTGGCGTCTGGTATACACGTCTGGACAGCGGATACGCAATCTGCAGAACAGCGTAGCGCGTGGCGTAGCGTACTGAGCGAAATGCAGAAGTTACAACCCACCCAGGTGGTCCCGGGGCATTACATTGGCGAACGCCCTGCGGGCGATAAAGCGATTCGCTTCACACAGGACTATCTGCAATCGTTTGAGCAGGCGTTAGGGGCGAAGAAAGGTTCGGATTATGTGATTAAAACCATCACCGCGGCATGGCCAGGTCTTGCAGACGCAAGTTCTCTGGAGTTAAGTGCGAAGGTTAATACTGGTGAGATGAAGTGGTGATTGAGATTTAACGCAAAAAATAACCCCGAACGCGTGTCGGGGTTTCATTACGATAAGCATACCGGAATCAATGAACGCCCATGCGCCAGGCAAAATAGATCTCTTCTTTAAGTTCAGTCGAAGAAAGCGTCAATAAATCCGCGAACTCCAGCTCTAACTGTTTCAGTCTTTTCAGGTACTGAGCTGGTGAAAGATCGGTTTTATCACGACGTAAAAACTCTATTGCCAGTTGGGCCGGGTCTAATTGGGTAGACATATCATCCTCGCTTGTGTTCAAAACCTGCACAGTATAACACCATTCCCTGTGCAGATAATGACCAAAAGCAATATGCATCACAAAATTGCTGTCGTCAGACGCGACGTGCAGCACAATCGTCCCTGCTCATCGAAGATTTCGATTTGCCATACCTGATGACGGGAGCCGGTATGCACCGCGCGACATACCCCTCTGACGCGCCCTTCCCGCGCCGAGCGAATATGGTTGGCGTTGACCTCCAGGCCCACCACTTTCTGCTCACCCTGAGTACACAGATAGCCAGCCACCGAACCAATGCTCTCAGCCAGCACCACGGACGCGCCGCCGTGCAGCAAACCAAATGGTTGTTTAGTACGGTGGTCTACCGGCATTGTGGCTTCCAGCGTGTCATCGCCAATGTGCACAAAACGAATATCAAGCAGCCCAACCATATTTCCTTCACCCATGGCGTTGAGCGCTTCGAGTGTGACTTCACGTTTCCAGATCATCCTATAATCTCCAGCAGTGCCTGTAATGGATGGCGAACGCCCGTGCCTTCAACGCGTTTAACCTGACTGCGACAGGAGTATCCGGTAGCCAGACAACGGTTACGCGGCAATCGTTGCATTGCCTGGTGCCATGATAGCTCATAGATCCCCAGTGAGTTCTGATGATTCTTCACTTCGTGGCCATAGGTGCCCGCCATACCACAGCACCCTACGCTGATGTTCTCCAGCTTTGCGCCAAAGCGGGCAAAAATAGCCGCCCACTGAGCAGGCGCGCCCGGCAGGGCCGTCACTTCGGTACAGTGTCCAAAGAAGTACCATGGTTCACCGCCCACAGCGACTGGCGGCTGTGACTCCACAACTGTCGATAACCATTCGTTGGCGAGTAACACATGGAAATCGCCCCGCTGTTCCCCGAGCGCCAGTTTGTATTCATCGCGATAGCAAAGCACCAGCGCCGGATCGACACCCACCATCGGAATATTCAGCTTCGCCACCCGATTGAGAAACTCAGATGTTTTCTTTGCGGTTTTAGCAAAACGGTTTAAAAAGCCCTTAATATGCTGGGCCTTGCCGTTTGGCGAAAACGGCAACAGTACCGGCTGCAAACCCAGCTTTTCAACCAGACGTATAAAATCAGCCACCACCTGTGCATCGTAATAGCTGGTGAACGGATCCTGCACCACCAGCACCGTACGGGTTTTTTGCTCAAGGCTGAGTAATTCGAGCTGTTCCAGCGTCATATTGGCGGAACGATGACCAACCAGCTGACGTTGAAGCGACGGCGCAGACAGCAGCGGTAAGTCGACCATGCCGATGTGCTTTTTAGCCAGATTACGCACCAGCGGCTGGTTGATGAAGAAGTTAAACGTGTTGGGCGCCCGCGCCATTAACGGCGCATAGCTCTCAACGGTCGCCACCATGTGATCGCGCAACGGCCGCAGATAACGCGTGTGATACAACTGCAGGAAGCGTGAGCGGAACTCCGGCACATCGATTTTAATCGGACACTGTGTGGAGCAGGCTTTACACGCCAGACAACCCGACATTGCCTCTTTCACTTCGTGCGAGAAATCGTATTCGCCTTTGCGCGCATGCCAGCTGTTGCGGGTACGGGCAATCAGCGTACGTAAACTGGCACGTTTTTCCGGTAGCTCTTTTTCCAGCTGTAGCGGGTCAATCCCGCGATCTGCCAACAGACGCAGCCATTCACGCACCAGCGTAGCTCGCCCTTTCGGTGAATGGATGCGGTTGAGGCTGATTTTCATCGACGGACACATCGGGCTTTTCGCATCAAAGTTAAAGCATAACCCGTTGCCGTTACACTCCATCGCCCCACGCCACTCCTGGCGTACGGCCAGCGGGATCTGACGGTCATACGTTCCGCGCTTCACCGCGTCCACTTTCATCATCGGCGCATCAACATCCTCCGGTGGACAGATTTTGCCCGGATTGAGCCGGTTTTGCGGATCAAACACCGATTTCACTTTACGCAGTTCACGATACAGTTCCTCACCGAAGAACGCCGGGCTATATTCTGCACGAAAACCTTTTCCGTGCTCGCCCCACAGCAGGCCGCCATATTTTGCCGTCAGCGCGACAACATCGTCAGAAATGCGTTTCATCAGCACTTCCTGCTGCGGGTCGCACATATCCAGCGCCGGTCTGACGTGCAGCACGCCTGCATCCACGTGACCAAACATGCCGTAACTCAGGCCGTGGCTATCGAGCAGCGCACGGAACTCGGCAATATAGTCAGCCAGATGTTCCGGCGGAACGCAGGTATCTTCAGCAAACGGAATCGGCTTCGCGGCCCCTTTCGCATTCCCCAGCAGACCGACGGCTTTTTTACGCATCGCGTAAATGCGTTCGACGCCTGCCAGCTCGGTACATAGCTGCCAGCCTATAACACCCGCTTCCTGACGCGCGATTAAGCCATCCAGCCGTTCGCACAGTGCGCTGACTTGCGAATCAATCAATGCTTCATCGTCACCGGCAAACTCCACAATATTCAGACCCAGCATCTCTTTATCCGCCACATCGGTAATCAATTCACTTACCGAGTGCCAGACAATATCTTCCCGTGCCAGGTTAAGCACTTTGGAGTCGACGGTTTCTACCGACAGCGCGCGCGCTTCCACCATCACCGGGGCATTACGCAATGCCGAGTCGAAAGAGTCGTACTTAACGTTAACCAGTTGTCTGACTTTGGGTAGCGGCGTGATATCGAGACGGGCTTCGGTGATAAACGCCAGCGTACCTTCAGAGCCGGTAAGAATGCGGGTTAAATCAAATTCGGTCATCTCATCGTTAAAGACGTGCCGCAGATCGTAACCGGTCAGGAAGCGATTAAGTTTCGGAAATTTATCAATGATCAGCTGTCGGTTGTCGCGGCAACGCTCATAAACCGTCTTGTAGATGCGGCCAATAGTGGTGTTGCTATTACCCAGCGTTTGGGCAAGTTCGACCGGCATTGGCTGGGTATCAAGAATATCGCCGCCCATTAGCACCGCGCGGATACCCAGCACGTGATCGGAGGTTTTACCGTAAACCAACGAGCCTTGTCCGGATGCGTCGGTATTGATCATCCCACCCAGCGTTGCCCGGTTACTGGTGGATAACTCGGGGGCAAAGAAATAGCCGTAAGGCTTCAGAAACTGGTTGAGCTGGTCTTTTATCACCCCGGCTTCAACCCGCACCCAACCTTCCTGCACATTGATTTCAATGATGCGGCTCATATAGCGGGACATATCAACAATAATGCCCTGATTCAGCGCCTGACCGTTGGTCCCGGTGCCGCCGCCGCGTGGGGTAAAAATCAACGAAGAGAAAAGAGGTTCCGCTGCCAGACGAGCAATGAGCGCCACATCTGCGGTTGAACGAGGGAATACGACAGCATCAGGAAGCAGCTGATAAATACTGTTATCCGTCGACATTGTCAGACGATCGGCATAGCTCGTTGCCGTATCGCCCGTAAATCCTTGCTGCTCCAGTGCCTGCAAAAAATTGAGCACCAGTTGAACGACACCTGGCGCCTGAGAAATTTGTGGAATCATTATAGTGACCCTTTCCTGCGGTCTGTGTTGTGAATTTAATCGTTTGCGTGTTGCTTTGTTTGTTGTATCACATTTTTTTCTAATACGCTCAGCAGATTTACAGGCAGAATCCGCCTGTTAAAAACCGCTGAAATTGCTCATCATTACAGGGTGTCATTTAAGTGTTCACGTCGCGTCAACGTTCTGGCGCAAAGACAAAGGTGAAAAGTATTTATGGTAAATTTCCGCCAGCCCAAGGATATTGCACAAGTGCTGCTATCGGCGCTGTTTTTAGCCGTCATGATTGTGGCCTGTCTTTGGATTGTTCAGCCCTTTATCCTCGGTTTTGCATGGGCGGGGACGGTGGTCATTGCGACCTGGCCGATCCTGCTACGCTTACAAAAATTGCTCTGGGGCCGTCGCTCGCTGGCTGTGCTGGTGATGACCCTGCTGCTGGTGCTGTTGTTCATCATTCCTATCGCGCTACTGGTCAATAGCATTGTTGATGGCAGCGGGCCATTGATCCATGCCGTAACCGCAGGCGATATGACCCTGCCGGATCTGGCGTGGCTGAACAGTATTCCGTTGGTCGGCGCCAAATTGTATGCCGCGTGGCACAGTCTGCTGGATATGGGCGGCGCGGCCATCATGGCCAAGGTTCGTCCTTATATCGGCACGACGACGACCTGGTTTGTTGGCCAGGCTGCACACCTTGGCCGCTTTATGATGCACTGTGGTCTGATGCTGCTTTTCAGCGCCCTGCTGTACTGGCGCGGTGAACAGGTGGCGTTAGGTATTCGCCACTTCGCTTGTCGCCTGGCATCCAAACGTGGCGATGCCGCCATTCTGCTGGCAGCACAAGCCATTCGCGCCGTCGCATTAGGCGTTGTGGTCACCGCGCTGGTGCAGGCAGTGCTCGGTGGTATTGGTCTGGCGGTAACCGGCGTGCCGTACGCCACGTTGCTGGCGGTATTGATGATCCTGTCTTGTCTGGTGCAACTGGGGCCATTGCCGGTGCTGGTCCCGGCCATTATCTGGCTGTACTGGACGGGCGATTCAACCTGGGGCACGGTGCTGCTGGTGTGGAGCGGCGTGGTCGGAACGCTGGATAACGTTATTCGCCCGATGCTGATTCGCATGGGGGCCGATTTGCCGCTGATCCTGATTCTCTCAGGGGTCATCGGAGGACTGATTGCCTTCGGCATGATTGGTCTGTTTATCGGCCCGGTGGTACTGGCCGTGTCCTGGCGTCTGTTCTCTGCCTGGGTAAACGAAGCCCCTGCGCCAGGTAGCGATCCCGACGAAATCCTCGAGGAAATTGCTGAAATCGAACGCAATAAGTAATCCCACGTCAGGCGGCACCGCCGCCTGATTGTTTAACAATACTAATCAATTCCGCCCGCTTACTGAATAAGACCCAACGTTATCCTTCTTTAAATACTCATTTGCTTCGCAAATTATTTACAGTTTTTAAACTATTGAGATGAATCTGATCGACGTAAAAAATCAGTATGCCTACTATTAGCCCATGGCTTTAGATCAACACATTGATTTATAAGCATGGAAATCCCCTGAGTGAAACAACGAATTGCTGTGTGTAGTCTTTGCCCATCTCCCACGATGGGCTTTTTTTTGTCCTTCGCGCGCCTCGCCACCAACCTTACCGCACCACAGCTCCGCTCTTCCCCGTTGATAAACAAATAATATTGCACAAGATACTGTGACTCTCTTCAAGCCGAAATATCCACAGCAATGTTATTACTATTCCACCGTCTTTTATGAGGTGATCAAATAATGAACGCATTAGAACTCCAGGCTATCCGCCATATTTTTGCTATGACGGTAGAAGAAAGCGCTATGTATATCTCGCGGGATCACAATGTTGCCGCCTGGCAACAATGGGAGAATGGCGAAAGGGAAATCCCGGAAGACATCACGCGCATTTGTGCAGAAATGAAAGCCAGACGAAAGTTAAGAATTAACGCCATTATCGAAAAAATAAATAACCGTATCGGTAATAACACCATGCGTTTCTTTCCCGATCTGAACTCTTTTCAGGCGGTTTATCAGCACGATGATTTTCTCGACTGGAAAATCTATCAATCGGCCGCTGTTGAACTGTATGCCCACGACCTTGAGCGTTTGTGTTAAGAGACCGCAGCGCCACACTCATTTAGCCTCTTCGCTGAGTAACATATTATGAAAAACACCTATTTCTCCACTGCGATAGGGCTGTACTTTAATTACCTGGTACACGGCATGGGGGTCATTCTGATGAGCCTCAATATGTCTTCACTGGAACAACAGTGGCACACCGATGCCGCAGGCGTCTCAATTGTTATTTCCTCACTCGGCATTGGCCGTTTAAGCGTGTTATTGGTGGCGGGCATGCTTTCCGATCGCTATGGCCGCAGACCGTTTATTATTTTCGGTATGGTCTGCTACCTGCTGTTCTTTGTAGGCATCATCAATACTCACAGCATTTATATTGCCTATGCTTTTGGATTTTTAGCCGGAATGGCAAACAGTTTTCTTGACGCCGGAACCTACCCCAGCCTGATGGAGGCGTTTCCCCGCTCTCCCGGCACGGCTAATATCTTAATTAAAGCGTTTGTTTCCATCGGTCAGTTTCTGCTGCCGATGATTATCAGTCTGCTGGTGTGGGCAGAACTTTGGTTTGGCTGGTCCTTCCTTGTGGCGGCCGCGGTGATGCTAATCAATGGCGTATTTTTGTTTCGCTGTCGATTCCCGGCCCATCCTGGGCATCAAGCCCCCCTCAAGGCATTACCTGTTGAACAGAAAAGCATACAATCTGAACATCGTTGTTCTCTTCTCGATCTCGCCAGTTACACTCTGTACGGCTACATCGCCATGGCGACATTTTATCTGATAAGCCAGTGGTTAGCACAGTACGGACAGTTTGTCGCCGGGATGTCCTACACCTTATCGATCAAGCTGTTAAGCATTTACACCTGCGGTTCTCTACTGTGTGTGTTGATCACCGCGCCACTGGCACGAAAGACGGGGCGCGCAACCTCTCTGTTAATGCTGTACACCTTTATCTCATTTATCGCCTTGCTGATGGTCTGCCTGCATCCGTCGATCTACATGGTGATCGTCTTCGCATTTGTCATCGGTTTCTCTTCAGCCGGAGGCGTTGTACAAATCGGTTTAACGCTGATGGCCGCACGCTTTCCCGATGCGAAGGGCAAAGCCACCGGGATTTACTACAGCGCGGGCAGCATTGCGACCTTCACCATCCCACTGATAACGGCAAGACTCTCGCAGACCAGCATTGCTCACATCATGTGGTTTGATACCGGCATAGCCGCGGTAGGCTTCCTGTTAGCATTGTTTATTGGCTATCGCAGCCGTATCGCGACAAAGCAGCAACTAAACATGGCGACGGTCGTAAAATAATGCGGATGCAATATTGTTCTCCCCCGCTGCAAAATAATTGGTCGCGGTTTTAAAACTTCAGCAAAATCTTGGTTGAAAGAATTAAGTTTCACAGTTGAGCATGCAACATACCTGGTAACTTAAACGCCATGCTATGTAGGCACAATATCAGCGCCTCGGTATATTAATCACAAGGTCGCCGCAATTTAAACAAAATCGACGAGCACAGAACAATTTTAAAATCCGCAAGGAGTTGTGAACATGTCTCAAAATAAGACCTTTAATACGCCATTCCTTTTGGCGATAATCTGTATTTATTTAAATTATTTTTTACACGGCATTAGCGTCATTACACTGGCGCAAAATATGAGCTCTCTCGCAGAAAAATTCTCCACTGACAATGCTGGGATAGCCTATTTAATTTCCGGCATTGGTCTTGGTCGCCTGGTGAGTATTTTATTCTTTGGCGTGCTCTCAGATAAATTTGGTAGACGGGCTATCATTCTGTTAGGGGCAATTCTGTACATGCTGTTTTTCTTCGGCATTCCCGCCAGCCCGAATCTGATGATTGCCTTTATTCTCGCTGTTTGTGTCGGCGTCGCTAACTCGGCCCTGGATACAGGTGGCTATCCGGCTTTGATGGAATGCTTCCCTAAGGCGTCTGGGTCAGCGGTTATCCTGGTTAAAGCGATGGTCTCATTCGGGCAGATGATCTACCCCATCGTCGTCAGCACCATGCTGCTCAACCATATCTGGTATGGCTATGCGGTCATTATCCCGGGGGTACTGTTCGTCGTCATAACGTTGATGCTGCTCAAAAGCCGTTTCCCCAGCCAGATGGTGGATGCGGGCATTGCAAAAGAGCTACCGCAGATGAACAGTAAACCGCTGGTCTGGCTGGAAGGCGTAGCCTCCGTTATGTTTGGGGTGGCCGCATTCTCGACCTTTTACGTCATCGTAGTCTGGATGCCGAAATACGCGATGGCATTTGCCGGCATGGCAGAAGCCGACGCGCTGAAAACCATCTCTTACTACAGTATGGGATCGCTGGTCTGCGTGTTTATTTTTGCTGCACTGCTCAAGAAAATGGTTCGACCCATTTGGGCGAATGTATTTAACGCCGGGCTGGCAACCCTCACCGCAGCGGTTATCTATTTATATCCATCCCCATTGGTGTGTAACGCCGGTTCATTTCTTATCGGGTTTTCTGCCGCAGGCGGTATTTTACAGCTCGGCGTTTCGGTGATGTCAGAGTTTTTCCCCAGGAGCAAAGCCAAGGTCACCAGTATTTATATGATGATGGGGGGCGTAGCCAACTTTATTATCCCATTAATCACCGGATACCTTTCAAACATCGGCCTGCAGTACATCATTTTGCTGGACCTCGCATTTGCTTTGCTGGCCTTCATCACCGCCATCATCGTCTTTATTCGTTACTACCGCGTATTTGATATTCCCAAAAATGATGTGCGGTTGGGCGAACGTTATTTTCAATAAATTGCTTAGAAGGAGTATCAAATGGACGTAACTGCAAAATATGAACTGATTGGTCTGATGGCCTACCCTATCAGACACAGCTTGTCGCCTGAAATGCAAAATAAGGCATTAGAAAAAGCGGGATTACCTTTTACCTACATGGCATTTGAAGTCGATAACTCCACGTTTGCTAATGCGATTGCCGGGCTGAAGGCCTTAAAAATGCGCGGTACCGGTGTCTCAATGCCCAACAAGCAACTGGCATGTGAATATGTTGATGAATTAACGCCTGCAGCCAAACTGGTCGGCGCGATTAATACTATCGTCAATGATGATGGTTACCTGCGCGGCTACAATACTGATGGCACGGGGCATATTCGCGCCATCAAGGAAAGCGGTTTCGATATCAGGGGTAAAACCATGGTACTGTTGGGCGCAGGCGGCGCGTCAACGGCCATTGGTGCCCAGGCGGCGATTGAAGGCATCAAAGAAATCAAACTCTTTAACCGTCAAGATGAGTTCTTTGCCAAAGCGCAGGAATTCGCCAAACGTGTTAATGAAAATACCGATTGCGTGGTCACCGTTATCGATCTCGACGATCGACAGGCTTTTGCGGACGCACTGGCCAGCGCGGATATTCTGACCAACGGTACGAAAGTGGGAATGAAGCCGCTGGAGAACGAATCTCTGGTGACCGACGTTTCCCTGCTACGCCCGGATCTGCTGGTGACTGAATGCGTCTACAACCCGCATATGACCAAATTATTGCAACAGGCACAACTTGCCGGTTGCAAAACGATTGATGGTTACGGCATGTTGTTATGGCAAGGGGCTGAACAGTTCAAACTCTGGACCGGGAAAGATTTCCCTCTTGAGTATGTGAAACAGGTTATGGGTTTTGCAGCCTGATGGGCAAGCATTTGTAAAATATTTAAAGGGTAATCGATGAAAACCGTAACCGTAAAAAACCTCGTCATTGGCGAGGGTGCGCCGAAGATCATTGTCTCACTGATGGGTAAAGACATCGCAACGGTAAAAAGCGAAGCGCTGGCCTATCGCGAGGCGGATTTCGACATTCTGGAATGGCGCGTTGACCATTTCACCGAGGTGTCCTCCGTTGATGCCGTACTGGAAGCTGCACGCGCCATCCGCGAGGTGATAGCTGACAAACCGCTGCTGTTCACCTTCCGTAGTGCCAAAGAAGGTGGTGAACAGGCGCTGGCTGTCGAAAACTATATTGCGCTAAACCGTGCGGCGGTAGATAGCGGTCTGGTCGATATGATTGACCTGGAGCTTTTCACCGGTGACGAACTGATTAAAGCCACCGTCGAATATGCACATGCAAAAAATGTCGCCGTCATTATGTCGAATCATGATTTCCATAAGACGCCAGCGGCACAAGAGATTGTCCTGCGCCTGCGTAAAATGCAGGAGCTTGGCGCTGATATCCCGAAAATCGCCCTGATGCCGCAAAACAAAACGGATGTATTGACCCTGCTTGGCGCCACGCTGGAAATGCAGGAACGCTATGCCGATCGCCCGATCATTACTATGTCGATGGCTAAAACAGGGGTGATTTCACGTCTGTCCGGTGAGGTTTTCGGTTCAGCGGCAACCTTTGGCGCGGTGAAAAAAGCCTCTGCCCCTGGGCAAATTTCGGTCACCGACCTACGTACCGTTTTGACCATATTGCATCAGGCGTAATAGTACTGTTTATCCATATTAATATCAGTAATGCCCTGCCCCAGATATTCGTTTAATCCCGAATATCGGGCAGATGGCCGGACATTATTAAATAACTCACATTATTATTGTCGAATATAGCGACAGGTAGTCGCACGCATATAATCTGGAGTTCACATGAAATTATCAAGACCAAAACGCATTGATGGTCGGGTCCCCGTATTATCCGCAGCGGATGCCATTAATTATATTCCTGATGAGGCAACGCTCTGTGTATTAGGCGCAGGCGGCGGTATTCTCGAAGCAACAACATTAATTAACGCGCTGGCTGAAAAATATAAAAATGCACACTCACCCCGAAACTTATCATTGATTAGCCCAACGGGATTAGGTGACCGTGCTGACCGTGGAATTAGCCCGTTAGCACAGGAAGGTTTAGTCAAATGGGCATTATGCGGCCACTGGGGACAATCACCACGAATTTCTGACCTCGCTGAGCAGAATAAAATTGCCGCCTATAACTATCCTCAGGGCGTATTAACCCAGACCCTGCGTGCCTCGGCAGCCCACCAGCCGGGTATTCTGAGTGAGATCGGTATCGGAACATTTGTCGATCCCCGCCAACAGGGCGGAAAGCTGAATGAAGTGACCACCGAAGATCTGATCAAGCTGGTGGAAATTGATAACAAAGAGTACCTCTACTACAAAGCCATTGCGCCAAACATCGCCTTTATTCGCGCCACCACCTGCGACAGCGAAGGTTACGCCACGTTTGAAGATGAAGTTATGTATCTCGACGCGTTGGTGATTGCTCAGGCCGTTCACAACAACGGCGGTATCGTCATGATGCAGGTGCAAAAAATGGTGAAGAAAGCCACACTGCACCCAAAAGCCGTGCGTATTCCGGGCTATCTGGTCGATATTGTGGTCATCGATCCCGATCAAACTCAATTGTACGGCGGTGCGCCGGTTAACCGCTTTATCTCGGGCGATTTTGTCCTTGATGACAGCCAGCAGACTGCCCTGCCGCTCAATCAGCGTAAACTGGTGGCCCGACGCGCCCTGTTCGAAATGCGTAAAGGCGCGGTCGGCAACGTTGGCGTGGGTATCGCCGATGGTATTGGTCTCGTTGCTCGCGAAGAAGGCTGCGCTGACGACTTTATTCTGACGGTCGAGACCGGCCCGATTGGCGGAATTACCTCCCAGGGCATCGCTTTTGGCGCCAACGTCAACACCCGCGCGATTCTGGATATGACCTCCCAGTTTGACTTCTACCACGGCGGTGGGCTGGATGTATGCTATTTAAGCTTCGCCGAAGTGGATCGCCACGGCAATGTCGGCGTACATAAATTCAATGGCAAAATTATGGGAACCGGCGGTTTTATCGATATTAGCGCCACCTCGAAGAAAATAATATTTTGCGGCACGTTAACTGCCGGAAGCCTGAAAACGGAAGTTGCCAATGGCAAATTAAATATCGTGCAGGAAGGCCGGGTGAAAAAATTCGTCAACGAACTACCTGAAGTCACTTTCAGCGGAAAAATTGCACTCGAGCGCGGACTGGATGTGCGTTACATCACCGAGCGTGCTGTATTTACGTTAAAAGAAGATGGTCTTCATTTAGTCGAAATTGCGCCAGGTGTCTCTTTACAGGAAGACATTCTGGACAAAATGGATTTCCCTCCGGTTATTTCTCCGGAACTGAAACTGATGGACGAAAGATTATTTATCGATGCTTCGATGGGTTTTATATTGCCCGATGCCGCCAATTAAAAGGAGTACCCTGATGGATTTTTCATTAACTGAAGAACAAGAGCTGCTGCTTGCCAGCATTCGCGAACTGATTACCAGCAATTTCCCGGAGGAATATTTCCGTACCTGCGATCAGACGGCTACCTATCCGAAAGAGTTTATGCGCGCCCTTGCGGACAACGGTATTTCAATGCTGGGCGTTCCGGAAGAGTTCGGCGGTATCCCGGCAGATTACGTCACGCAGATGCTGGCACTGATGGAAGTTTCCAAATGCGGCGCACCCGCTTTTTTAATCACGAACGGTCAGTGTATTCACAGTATGCGTCGTTTTGGATCCGCCGAGCAGTTACGTAAAACGGCAGAAAGCACCATGGAAACGGGCGATCCGGCTTATGCGCTGGCATTAACCGAACCGGGAGCAGGTTCAGACAATAACAGCGCTACCACCAGCTACACCCGCAAGAACGGCAAGGTATATCTCAACGGGCAAAAAACCTTTATCACCGGCGCTAAAGAGTATCCTTATATGCTGGTACTGGCTCGCGATCCGGAGCCGAAAGATCCGAAGAAAGCCTTTACGCTGTGGTGGGTGGATTCGAAGAAACCCGGCATTAAGGTTAATCCGCTGCATAAAATCGGCTGGCACATGCTCAGCACCTGCGAAGTCTATCTTGATGATGTTGAAGTAGACGAAAGCGATATGGTTGGCGAAGAAGGCATGGGGTTCCTCAACGTCATGTACAACTTTGAGATGGAACGGCTGATCAACGCCGCGCGTAGTACCGGTTTCGCCGAGTGCGCCTTCGAAGATGCCGCTCGTTATGCTAACCAGCGTATCGCATTTGGTAAACCGATTGGCCATAACCAGATGATCCAGGAAAAACTGGCGCTGATGGCGATTAAAATTGAAAACATGCGCAATATGGTGTTGAAAGTCGCCTGGCAGGCCGATCAGGAACAGTCGCTGCGGACCAGCGCGGCGTTGGCAAAACTGTACTGCGCCCGCACGGCAATGGAAGTGATTGATGACGCCATTCAGATCATGGGCGGGCTGGGTTACACCGATGAAGCGCGCGTTTCCCGATTCTGGCGCGATGTTCGCTGCGAGCGCATTGGCGGCGGCACCGACGAAATTATGATTTACGTCGCCGGACGCCAAATCCTGAAAGATTATCAGAATAAGTAAGCGGTAATCCGTGCCGGATAGCGCACAAGCGTTTTCCGGCACGAGCCAGGATAATCAGACCTCTGGCATCAAGCATTCCTGCTCAACCAGATTATTTTTAAACTGCTTGCGATAATCACTGGGGGTACAACCCACATGCCGCTGAAAGAGTTTGGCAAAGTGATCGACATTTTCATACCCTACCCGCCAGGAGATTTCCGCTAACGAAGCTTCCGTATTCGTCAGGGCAAATTTCGCCTCGGTCATTCGTCGCTGAATCACATAATTGATCGGCGAAATTCGATACTCCTTAGTAAATTCATGGCAGATATAACTCACGCTGGCCCGGAATTTTTTGGATAACTGATCGAGTGTAATTTTTTCGCGGAAGTTATTATTTAAATAAACCAGCACATCTTTAATTAAGACATCTTTTTTAATATAACCTTGCTCAGAACGATAGGCATTTTTAAAGTTTTCGTAAAATAAAACGGTTAGAGCATAAGCAAAAGCGTCGTAGGCTGAAGATGTCAGGTTATTTTTGCTCTGGGGGAGCATAACCCCCAACTCATTAAAGATACTCTTAATAACCTCCTTCCCCTGAGTAACGCTAATCACCGGACACGAGTGCATCTGCAATAGCTGATTATCCTGCCAGCCGTTGAAACGAAACCCGTAGAGCGCGCAGGTGTAAGTCGTTGCAGGTGCGCTACTATCCGAAGCAACCGCATGAAGTCGCCCTTGCTCTATCACCACGATATCCCCGGCATGCGCGACATACAGCGACGAATCGATAATTAATCTTGCGACCCCTTTTTTGACATAAATAAGCTCTGTTTCATTATCGTGAACGTGATGACCCGACTCCCAGTTAGGGTCATCACTGATGACGAATCGCGAGAATCTCGGGGTTTTTCCCTGTTCAAAAAGGGTCTCCGCGGCATTATCAAAGCAGCGTTGATACATGACAACCTCCACCTAAAGGCAGCAATTTTGGGATTATTAATATCAGAAAATAAAAATGATAATGACGTTATACAACGTTATTCCTTCCCGGCGAAACAAAATTATTTGCGCCGTCTGCAAGATGACACCTTTTGCTTTGGTACATTGCTGCAATTGATTATTTGCGTTTAATAATAATCAAAAAGAATAAATGTTATTAAGTCTGCATTAATAATTTACATATAAGAAACAAATTCAGCGCAGAGGCGATTAAAAACATGACGCATTTCGCAATTATTTTCACTGTCTTTGTGTTCCCGTTTTTTCCTCTGGTACGCACCGTCTGATTATTGCTGATAAACCAGGCATTCCCGGGACGTTTTTTTTGCAAGATTGTTGGCAATGAAAACAGATTTCCCCGTCGAAAACAGCCCTCCCTCTGTCGCACACTATTTTCAGTCAATTTTCCCTACTGTCGATAATGACGCACCACGTCATCATCCACACGAGAATCACTGGAGATGCCATGAAAATAATAACCTGCTTTAAGTTGGTGCCTGAAGAACAGGACATTGTTGTTACCCCACAGCGCTCGCTTAACTTTGACCGGGCCGATGCCAAAATCAGCCAGTTTGACTTAAATGCGATAGAGGCCGCAGCGCAGCTTAGCGCAGAGGGTGATGAAATCGTCGCCTTAACGGTGGGCGGGTCGCTACTACAAAACTCCAAAGTGCGTAAAGACGTGCTGTCCCGCGGGCCGGACAGTTTGTATATGGTGCAGGATCCACAACTGGAGCATTCATTACCCCGGGATACCGCTCAGGCGCTGGCCTGTGCGGCCAAAAATATGGATTTCGACCTGATGCTGTTCGGTGAAGGATCGGGGGATATCTACGCGCAGCAGGTCGGCTTACTGGTTGGCGAACTATTACAGCTCCCGGTGATTAATGCCGTCAGCAGCATCCAA
Organism: Citrobacter sp. RHBSTW-00986; assembly: GCF_013783065.1. Classification (NCBI taxonomy): domain Bacteria; kingdom Pseudomonadati; phylum Pseudomonadota; class Gammaproteobacteria; order Enterobacterales; family Enterobacteriaceae; genus Citrobacter; species Citrobacter sp. RHBSTW-00986. The sequence continues at coordinate 2,728,603 of NZ_CP056200.1, forward strand.
CGTAACGGCGATCGCCTTGTGGTTGAGCGCACACTTGAAGATGAAGTCGAAGTAATTGATCTGCCGCTCCCCGCCGTACTGTGCGTGACGTCGGATATCAACACACCGCGTATTCCCTCGATGAAGGCGATTCTGGGCGCGGGTAAAAAACCGGTCACCCCGTGGCAAGCCAGCGATATTGGTTGGATACCTGCTTCACCGTTAGCGGAGCTGGTAAGTCTTACCGTGCCGCCGCAAACCGAACGTCAGCACATCATTCTGGAAAATGACTCAGCAGAAGCCATTGCCGAACTGGCTGAACACCTGAAAAAAGCCCTGAACTAAGCCCAACGGAGAGAAATCATCATGAGTAAATTAGCCAACGTCTGGGTGTTCAGCGATAACGTAGAACGCTATGCAGAATTAATGGCCGGCGCTCGCCTGTGGGGTGAGCAGGTACACCTTATCGTACAAGGCAGCGACCAGGCCAATCAGTTGCAAGCCCTGGGCGCCGATAAGATAGTCGTGCTCGACGCAACCTCCGGTTTACAGCGTGTTGAAAATTACGCTGAGACCATCGCCGCCCTGATGCAGGAACACGCCGGGCTGCTGCTGATGTCCGCGACTAAACGAGCCAAATCCCTTGGCGCACGCTTAAGCATTCAGCTCAACGCAGCGATGGTGAACGACGCCACATCGGTAACGCTGGATGCAGGCATTTTGTTCGCCGAACACCGGATGTATGGTGGTCTGGCATTTGGCAAAGAAAAAATCAAAAGTACGCTGGCGATTATCACGCTTGCCCCAGGCCAGCTTGAACCGGTCGCGGAAAACGCCTTGCACAACTGCCCGGTTGTCTCAGCAACGTACATCGCGCCGTACCATGAAGTGATGTGCCTGGAGCGTCGCGCCAAATCCGTGAGCAGTGTGGATCTCAGCAAAGCCAGGCGCGTGGTGGGTGTGGGTCGCGGCCTGGTGGCGCAAAACGATCTGGAAATGGTGCGCCAACTGGCATCTGTGCTGGGTGCTGAAGTGGGTTGTTCACGACCGATTGCCGAAGGCGAAAACTGGATGGAACGCGAACGCTACATTGGCGTTTCTGGCGTGTTATTGAAATCAGACCTGTATCTCACGCTGGGCATCTCAGGACAAATTCAGCATATGGTCGGCGGTAACGGCGCGAAAGTCATTGTCGCCATCAACAAAGATAAAAAAGCCCCTATTTTCAATTACGCCGATTACGGTCTGGTGGGCGACATCTACAAAGTGGTTCCGGCCCTTATCGACCATCTCAGCCGCTAATCCCGTTAACGCACATCTCCCGCTGCCCTCGCGGCGGGAAAGGAGCATAAAGCATGTCAGATGAAAAATTTGATGCCATTGTGGTCGGTGCTGGTGTAGCGGGTACAATGGCAGGCTACGTTATGGCCCGGGCCGGACTGGACGTACTGGTCATCGAGCGCGGCAACAGTGCGGGCAGTAAAAATATGACCGGCGGGAGACTCTACGCGCATAGCCTTGAGCGCATCATGCCCGGATTCGCGCAGGAAGCGCCTCTCGAACGTAAAGTCACCCGCGAAAAAATCTCCTTCCTGACCGAAGAGAGCGCCGTTACCCTCGACTTCCATCGTGAAAAAGACAACGCGCCAGCGCAGGACTCTTATACCGTTTTGCGCAACCGGCTTGACCCATGGCTAATGGAAAAAGCGGAACAGGCTGGCGTGCAGTTCATCCCCGGCGTGCGCGTCGACGCGCTAATTCGCAAAGGCAATAAGGTCACCGGAGTGCAAGCCGGGGACGATATCCTCGAAGCCAATATTGTCATCCTTGCCGATGGCGTTAATTCTATGCTGGGACGGTCGCTGGGGATGGTTCCCCCCTCTTCTGCACAGCACTATGCCGTTGGCGTAAAAGAGCTGATCGGCTTACCGTCGGCGGTGATTGCGGATCGGTTCAATCTGTCAGGCAACGAAGGTGCAGCCTGGCTGTTCGCAGGCTCACCGTCTGATGGACTGATGGGAGGCGGATTTCTGTATACCAACCAGGATTCCATCTCTCTGGGCCTGGTGTGTGGTCTGGGGGATATTGCCCATGCCACGAAAAGCATTCCGCAAATGCTGGAAGACTTTAAGCGACACCCGACTATTCGTCCGCTAATTGCCGGCGGTGAACTGCTGGAGTATTCCGCGCATATGGTACCGGAAGGCGGTCTGGCAATGGTTCCGAAACTGGTTGATGACGGGGTAATGATCGTCGGCGATGCCGCTGGTTTCTGTCTGAATCTGGGTTATACCGTGCGCGGCATGGATTTGGCGATAGCTTCCGCAGAAGCCGCCGCCCAAACAGCCATTGCTGCAAAAGAGCGCCAGGATTACTCGGCCAGTAGCCTGATGGATTACAAACGCGCCCTCGAACAGGGCTGTGTGATGCGTGATTTACAGCATTTTCGCAAGATCCCGGCGCTGATGGAAAACCCGCGCCTGTTCACCCAGTATCCCCGCATGGTGGCCGATATCATGAACGATATGTTTACCGTCGACGGAAGCCCAAATCAGCCCGTTCGCAAGATGATCATGTCCCATGCCAGGCAAATTGGGCTGATGAACTTACTGAAAGACGGCATCAAGGGGGCCACCGCACTATGAATCAGGACACTAACGTTAACGTCGACGTCAAACTGGGCGTCAATAAATTTAATGTTGATGAAGGCCACCCGCACATCATTCTGGCTGAACATCCCGATCTTAATGAATTTCGCAAGTTGCTGAAAGCCTGCCCCGCCGGACTGTATAAACAGGATGAGAGTGGAAATATTCATTTTGATTCCGCAGGCTGCCTGGAGTGCGGCACCTGCCGGGTGCTGTGCGGTGACACGATCCTCACACAATGGGAATACCCGCTCGGAACATTTGGCGTTGATTTCCGCTACGGCTAACGGATTTTGCATGTTGTACGCCGGATTGGCCCCGCCTGGCCATCCGGTCAGATGTATGCCGAAATAATCCTGGGAATAACTTCATGAGTATCACACTTACGTTTAACGCCGAACGTCGCCAGGCCTGGCGACAACTGGGTTTATGGGGAGATGCTTCGCTTGGCGATTACTGGCACCAAACCGCCAGAGCCATGCCGGATAAAATCGCCGTGGTTGATAATCATGGCGCTTCATATACCTACGCTGCACTCGACGATGCTGCCAGCAGTCTGGCAACCTGGTTTGTAGCCTGCGGGATCCAACCCGGCGATCGCATTGCCTTTCAGTTGCCTGGCTGGTGCGAGTTCACCATTATCTATCTGGCCTGCCTGAAAACCGGAGCCGTTTCCGTACCACTGCTGCCTGCCTGGCGCGAAGCGGAACTGGTGTGGGTACTGAACAAATGCAAAGCGAAGATTTTTTTCGCACCGACGTTGTTTAAACAGACCCGACCGGTTGATCTGATCCTCCCCTTGCAAAACCAGTTGCCGCATCTGCAACAGATTGTCGCCGTAGATAAACTGGCACCGGCCACCGCCTCGCTGGCGTTCAGCCAACTGCTTCTGGCTCCGCCATTAACCCAGGTTATTAACGTTCACGCCGATGAACTGGCTGCCGTGCTGTTTACCTCCGGGACCGAGGGAATGCCGAAAGGCGTAATGTTAACCCACAACAATATCCTTGCCAGCGAACGCGCCTACTGTGCCCGACTCAATCTCACCTGGCAGGATGTGTTTTTGATGCCCGCCCCACTGGGACACGCTACCGGTTTTTTGCATGGCGTTACCGCGCCGTTTTTAATCGGCGCACGCAGCGTATTGTTGGATATATTCACCCCAACCGCGTGTCTTGAACTGCTCGAGCAACAACGCTGTACCTGCGTGCTCGGTGCAACCCCCTTCGTCTACGACATGTTGTGTAGCCTGGAAAAACGGCCCTGTGATCTCACATCACTACGTTTTTTCTTATGCGGTGGCACCACTATTCCGCAAAAGATTGCCCGTGACTGCCAACAGCGCGGCATTAAATTGTTAAGCATCTATGGTTCGACGGAGAGCTCGCCGCATGCGCTGGTCAATCTCGACGATTCACTTTCACGCATGATGAACACCGATGGATATGCCGCCGCAGGCGTGGAAATTAAAGTCGTCGATGAAGCGTGCAATACGTTGCCTGCAGGGTGCGAAGGTGAAGAGGCCTCGCGTGGCCCCAATGTTTTTATGGGCTACCTCGATGAGCCTGAGCTGACCGCCCGCGCGCTGGACAAAGATGGCTGGTATTACAGTGGCGACTTATGCCGCATGGACGAAGCGGGATACATCAAAATTACCGGGCGTAAAAAAGATATTATTGTGCGCGGCGGGGAAAACATCAGCAGCCGCGAAGTGGAGGATATTTTATTACAGCATCCGCGCATTCATGATGCCTGCGTTGTCGCGATGCCAGACGATCGGCTAGGTGAAAGGTCGTGCGCTTATGTGGTACTGAAACCGCCGCATCATTCGCTGTCGCTGGAATCAGTGGTGGCCTTTTTTAGCCGCAAACGGGTGGCAAAGTATAAATATCCGGAACACATCGTCATTGTCGAAACGTTACCGCGCACGGCGTCTGGCAAGGTACAAAAATACCAGTTGCGTCAGGATATCATTCAGCGTTTGAGTGTGGAAAGCGTTGAAGGGTAAAGTACCGGATGGCGATGCTAACACCTCTAATCCGGCCTACGTTGCATACTAACCGTAGGCCGGATAAGGCATTTACGCCACCATCCGGCATGATGTTACTTCTTCAGTTCAGCCAGGCTCAGCCAGGTCTGCACGACGGTGTCCGGGTTCAGCGACAGACTGTCGATCCCCTCTTCCATCAGCCAGGCAGCGAAGTCTTCGTGATCGGATGGACCCTGACCGCAAATACCCACGTATTTGCCCTGTTTCTTGGCTGCACGAATCGCCATCGACAGCAGCGCTTTCACCGCGTCGTTACGCTCATCAAACAGTTCAGAAACCACACCAGAGTCACGGTCCAGTCCCAACGCCAGCTGCGTCATGTCGTTTGAACCGATGGAGAAGCCGTCAAAGTACTCAAGGAACTGTTCGGCCAGCAAGGCGTTGGACGGGATCTCACACATCATGATGATCTTCAGTCCGTTCTCACCGCGTTTCAGCCCCTGACGCGCCAGCTCTTCCACTACCGCTTTCGCCTGGGCAACGGTACGGACAAACGGTACCATCACTTCTACGTTAGTCAGGCCCATATCGTTACGGACACGTTTCACTGCGTCACATTCCAACGCGAAACAGTCGCGGAAGCTATCAGCAATGTAACGGCCCGCCCCGCGGAAGCCCAGCATCGGGTTCTCTTCGTGCGGCTCATAACGCTCACCGCCGACGAGGTTGGCATATTCGTTGGACTTAAAGTCTGACATACGCACGATAACGCGTTTTGGATAGAACGCCGCACCCAGCGTGGCGATCCCTTCCGTCAGACGACCAACGTAGAATTCACGCGGGGAATCAAAACCTTTCATCATGCCGCGGATTTCGTTTTGCAGCTCAGGCGTCTGGTCATCGAACTCCAGCAACGCACGCGGGTGTACGCCAATCATGCGGTTGATGATAAATTCCAGACGCGCCAGGCCGACACCTTCGTTTGGCAGACAGGCGAAGTCGAAAGCCCGGTCCGGGTTACCCACGTTCATCATCACCTTCAACGGCAGATCCGGCATGGTCTCCACGCTGGAACTCTTCACGCTGAAGTCGAGCATCTCAGCATAAACATAACCGGTATCACCCTCGGCGCAGGAGACTGTGACTTTCTCACCGTCCTTCATACGCTCGGTGGCATCACCACAGCCAACCACGGCCGGGATCCCCAGTTCACGGGCAATGATCGCCGCGTGACAGGTACGACCGCCACGGTTGGTGACAATCGCCGCCGCTTTCTTCATGATCGGTTCCCAGTCCGGGTCGGTCATGTCGGTAACCAGGACATCGCCAGGTTCGATACGGTTCATTTCGCTGATGTCCTGAATGACTTTGACCGGACCCGCGCCAATGCGGTGACCGATAGCACGACCTTCAGCAATAATTTTACCCTGAGCATGCAGCGTATAACGCTCCATCACCTGGCCGCGCGAGCGCACGGTTTCCGGACGCGCCTGCACAATGAACAGCTTGCCGGTATGACCGTCTTTCGCCCATTCGATGTCCATCGGACGACCGTAGTGCTTCTCGATCTGTACCGCCTGCTTCGCCAGCTCCTGCACTTCAGCGTTGGTCAGGGAGAAAATGTCGCGCTGCTCCTGCGGTACATCTTCAATCGTCACCTGCTTGCCATGTTCCTGGGTTGGCGCGTAGACCATGCGGATTTTTTTCGAACCCATTGTGCGACGGACGATCGCCGGACGGTTTGCCGCCAGAGTCGGTTTGTGCACGTAGAATTCATCCGGGTTAACGGCACCCTGCACGACCATCTCGCCCAGGCCCCATGCGGAAGTGATGAACACCACCTGATCGAAACCGGATTCGGTATCGATGGAGAACATTACGCCGGAAGACGCGAGGTCTGAGCGCACCATCCGCTGAACGCCAGCAGAGAGCGCCACGCCACGATGGTCATAACCCTGGTGAACGCGATAAGAGATTGCTCGGTCGTTAAACAGCGAGGCAAAGACGTGTTTGATAGCAACCAGTACGGCATCAAATCCCTGGACGTTGAGGAAGGTTTCCTGCTGACCGGCAAATGACGCATCTGGCATATCTTCTGCGGTGGCGGAAGAGCGCACGGCAAAAGAGGCATGGGCATCGTCTGCTGACAGCTGCGCGTAGGCATCGCGGACGGCATTTTCCAGCTCCGGCTGGAAAGGAGTGTCGATAATCCACTGGCGGATCTGTGCGCCGGCTTTCGCAAGCTCGGTGACATCGTCAATATCCGTTTTATCCAGCAGCTCATAAATGCGCTGGTTTACACCGCTCTGGTCCAGAAACTGGTTAAACGCATCGGCGGTCGTTGCAAAACCATTCGGTACGGAAACACCCATACCGGAAAGGTTAGTAATCATTTCACCCAGGGAGGCATTTTTGCCCCCAACTCTGTCTACATCATTCATGCCGAGTTGGTTATACCAAAGCACCAGCGGTGACGAGCCATTGTTGGACATCGAACAATCCTTATATATGAACGAGGTTAGGAAACTCAATTTTGCGTAATTATCTTTGCATATTTACTTCAGCGAAAAAAACGGTGAATCGTTCAAGCAACTTTATTTTTTATTTTTTCAGATTGTTTCCGCATTTGCGCAAACCCGCGAGCCACAGGGGATCACCACAAAAACTACCGGTATAAACATTTGTTCCGAAAAATGAAATGTACTTTTCAGTAAATATAAAAATACCGTTTCATTTTACAAAATAGATGCAGCAATATTCGCTTCTGGCGAATTTTAATTTATGCTTTCAGAGAATTATGTCAGCCCCAGGATGAGCAAAATGGATAATGCTGTTGATCGTCACGTATTTTATATTTCTGATGGTACGGCCATCACCGCCGAAGTATTGGGCCACGCGGTAATGTCGCAATTTCCGGTTACGATCAGCAGCATTACGCTGCCGTTTGTAGAAAATGAGAGTCGTGCGCGAGCGGTTAAAGACCAGATTGACGCGATCTATCAACAAACTGGCGTGCGCCCTCTGGTGTTTTACTCTATCGTTTTGCCGGAAATTCGCTCGATCATTTTGCAAAGCGAAGGATTTTGTCAGGATATCGTGCAGGCGTTGGTTGCCCCACTGCAACAAGAGATGAAGCTCGACCCTACGCCGATCGCCCATCGTACCCACGGCCTGAACCCCGGCAACCTTAACAAGTACGACGCGCGCATTGCCGCCATTGATTATACCCTCGCTCATGACGACGGTATTTCGTTGCGCAACCTCGATCAGGCGCAGGTGATCCTGCTTGGCGTTTCCCGTTGCGGTAAAACCCCGACCAGTTTGTATCTGGCCATGCAGTTTGGCATTCGCGCGGCCAACTACCCCTTTATTGCCGATGATATGGATAATCTGGTGCTGCCAGCGTCCCTGAAGCCGTTACAGCATAAATTGTTCGGCCTGACCATTGACCCTGAGCGCCTGGCGGCCATCCGCGAAGAGCGCCGGGAAAACAGCCGTTACGCCTCGATGCGCCAGTGCCGGATGGAGGTTGCTGAGGTGGAAGCGCTGTACCGGAAAAACCAGATCCCATGGCTGAACAGTACCAATTATTCGGTAGAAGAGATTGCTACCAAGATCCTAGACATCATGGGGCTGAATCGCCGCATGTACTAGAATGCTAGTGCATTGGTTCGATTTTTTGTTATTATGCTCGCCACCAGGCAGGATGAGTATGATATTGTGATATACATCACTTCCCGGTAGTCCTGCCGTTGAAGCAACAAATTTCTGAGACAAGTAATGAACAGAACCGATGAACTCCGTACTGCGCGTATTGACAACCTGGTCACTCCAGCAGAGCTTGCGCAACGGCATCCTGTTTCGTCCTCCGTCGCCCGTCATGTTACGGACTCCCGACGCCGGATAAAAAAAATTTTAAATGGTGAAGACGCTCGTTTACTGATGATCGTAGGTCCCTGCTCGATTCACGATCTTGATGCCGCCATGGAATACGCGACGCGTTTACAGGCGCTGCGCGAAAAACATCAGGCGCGTCTGGAAATCGTGATGCGCACTTATTTTGAAAAACCGCGCACCGTAGTGGGCTGGAAAGGCTTAATTTCCGACCCAGATTTAAACGGCAGCTACCGCGTGAACCACGGCATTGAACTGGCGCGCAAACTGCTGTTGCAGGTCAATGAACTGGGCGTACCCACGGCAACAGAATTCCTCGACATGGTGACCGGTCAGTTTATTGCCGATTTAATCAGTTGGGGAGCCATTGGCGCACGCACCACCGAAAGCCAGATCCACCGTGAAATGGCCTCTGCGCTTTCCTGCCCGGTCGGCTTTAAAAACGGTACGGATGGCAATACGCGTATTGCCGTCGATGCGATTCGCGCCTCCCGTGCCAGCCATATGTTCCTCTCACCTGATAAAACCGGCCAGATGACCATTTATCAGACCAGCGGTAATCCTTACGGGCATATCATCATGCGCGGCGGTAAAAAACCGAATTATTATGCTGAAGATATTGCCGCCGCCTGCGATACCCTGCACGAATTTTCCCTGCCTGAACATCTGGTGGTCGATTTTAGCCATGGCAATTGCCAGAAGCAGCATCGTCGTCAGTTGGACGTTTGTGATGATGTGTGCCAGCAAATTCGCAATGGTTCGACGGCGATTGCCGGGATTATGGCGGAGAGTTTCCTGCGTGAAGGTACGCAAAAAATCGTTAGCGGCCAGCCGCTGGTTTACGGCCAGTCCATTACCGACCCGTGCCTGAACTGGGAAGATACTGAACTGCTGGTTGAAAAACTCGCCTCTGCGGTTGATAGCCGTTTTTAATGCTGTTCGCCGGGTAACATCACGTTGCCCGGTGCTAATCCTTTGTTTTCCCCCTCCTTATTGTACAAAATCTATTCTCGTCACAATTATTTCACAAAAAGGCTTGCCGCAATTTTGCAGTTTGATGATAATGATTATCATTGTTGAATTGATTGTTATTTTTAAACACTATTCACGTATGGATAACACAACAACGCCCGCAAAAGAAAAAACACCGCCTGCCGTCGCGCCAAACGAGCGCCGAATTGACAGTAAAAGTCTGCTGGGCAAAGAGGGGCGCGTGATCATAGAACACGATGGCCAGCTCTATTTGCTGCGCCAGACACAAGCCGGAAAACTCATTCTGACCAAATAAACACCACTTTTCGCCAGCCACCCAGGTAGTACCCAGGCAGCCAGCGCTTTTCGATTTCCTAATGGAGAGTTGCTATGCCACACCTGCACACTGCATCCCTGCGCCCTTCGCTCTTGGCGCTGGCGATTATCAGTAACCTGCCCGCCGTCGCGTATGCGGCGGTAGAAGATATGACCGTCACCGCTACCGGCAATGCCCGTAGTGCTTTTGAAGCACCGATGATGGTCAGCGTGATTGATGCCACCGCGCCGGAAAACCAGACCGCCAGCTCAGCAGCCGACCTGTTGCGTACGGTTCCGGGCCTGACCCTTGACGGCACCGGTCGCACTAACGGCCAGGACGTGAATCTGCGCGGCTACGATCGACGTGGCGTTCTGGTGCTGGTTGATGGCGTTCGTCAGGGAACCGACACCGGACACCTGAACAGTACCTTCCTCGATCCGGCGCTGATCAAACGCATCGAGGTCGTCCGTGGCCCTTCTGCACTGCTGTACGGTAGCGGCGCGTTAGGTGGAGTGATCGCCTATGACACTGCGGATGCCAAAGATCTGCTGGAAGCCGGACAAAACAGCGGTTATCGCGTGTTCGGTACCGCGGCAACCGGCGATCACAGCCTCGGTATGGGTGCCAGCGCGTTTGGTCGCACCGATACGCTGGACGGACTGCTTGCCTGGTCCAGTCGCGATCGCGGTGATTTGCGCCAGAGCAACGGTACTACGGCACCAAACGACGAAGCGATTAACAATATGCTGGCTAAAGGCAGCTGGAAAATTGACAGCGCCCAGACGCTGGCCGGCTCGCTGCGTTACTACAACAATGACGCCCGTGAACCTAAAAACCCGCAAACCAGCGCGGCGGATGCCACCAGCAACCCGATGACCGATCGCTCAACCATCCAGCGCGACGCGCAACTGACCTACTCGATTGCTCCTGCCGACAATGACTGGTTGAACGCGGATGCCCGCGTCTACTGGTCCGAAGCACGTATTAATGCGCAAAACACGGATAACACCGGCGAGTTTCGCAAACAAACCACCAAAGGCGGCAAAATCGACAACCGCAGCCGCCTGTTAACCGACTCTTTTGCATCTCACCTGCTGACCTATGGCGGGGAATACTATCGTCAGGAACAACAGCCAGGCGGCGCAACCACCGGTTTCCCGGAGGCAAAAATCGATTTCAGCTCCGGTTGGTTACAAGATGAAATCACCCTGCGCGACCTGCCGGTTACGCTGCTGGGCGGTACCCGTTATGACTCTTATCGCGGCAGCAGCGACGGCTATGAAGATGTCGATGCCGATAAATGGTCGTCCCGCGCCGGGCTCACCGTTGCGCCAACCGACTGGCTGATGCTGTTCAGTTCATACGCTCAGGCCTTCCGTGCGCCGACCATGGGCGAGATGTATAACGATGCCAAACACTTCTCGATTGGCCGTTTTTACACCAACTACTGGGTACCGAACCCTAACCTACGCCCGGAAACCAACGAAACGCAGGAATACGGATTTGGCCTGCGCTTTGACGATCTGTTGATGGCGAGCGATGCGCTCGAATTTAAAGCCAGCTATTTCGACACCAAAGCGAAAGATTACATCTCCACCAGCGTCGACTTTGCCGCCGCGACAACCATGTCCTATAACGTACCCAACGCCAAAATCTGGGGCTGGGACGTGATGGCGAAATATTCCGCCGATCTGTTCAGCCTCGACATGGCCTATAACCGTACGCGCGGCAAAGATACAGACACCGGCGAATACATTTCCAGCATTAACCCGGATACCGTCACCAGCAAACTGAACGTACCGGTTGCGCACAGCGGTTTCTCCGTTGGCTGGATAGGTACCTTTGCTGACCGTTCAACGCATATCAGCAGCAGCTACACGAAACAGCCCGGTTATGCGGTAAACGATTTCTACGTGAGCTATCAGGGCCAACAAGCGCTGAAAGGTATGACCACCACGCTGGTACTGGGCAACGCCTTCGACAAAGAGTACTGGTCGCCGCAGGGCATTCCGCAGGATGGTCGTAATGGCAAAATTTTCGTGAGTTATCAGTGGTAATCACTTTTCCCCGGTTCGCCGGGGCAGCAATCTGGAAGGAAGAGACAATGAATCATTACACACGCTGGCTGGAACTGAAGAAAGAAAATCCTGGCAAATACGCACGTGATATTGCGGGATTGATGAATATTAGCGAAGCCGAACTGACCTTCGCGCGCGTCGGTCATGACGCCTGGCGCTTACGGGGCGAAGTGCGTGAAATCCTCGGCGCACTGGAAGCCGTCGGCGAAACCAAATGTATATGCCGCAACGAATATGCGGTGCATGAGCAGGTTGGTGCGTTTACCAATCAGCACCTGAACGGTCATGCCGGACTGGTACTCAATCCGCGCGCCCTCGACCTGCGCCTGTTCCTCAATCAGTGGGCAAGCGTGTTCCATTTCAGCGAAACAACCGCCCACGGTGAGCGTCAGAGCATTCAGTTCTTTGACCATCAGGGGGATGCGCTGCTGAAGGTCTATGCCACACAGAATACCCTCATTGAGGAATGGGCTGCGTTGCTGACCCGTTTCATCTTCGCTGAAAACCCGCCTCTGGCGCTGCAACCCGCCCCCCCTTCTGCTCCAGCCACCGTCACGGTCGATGCGCAGACCGTGGATCAAGAGTGGCGAGCCATGACCGATGTACACCAGTTCTTCGGTCTGCTGAAACGCCACGATCTCACCCGCCAACAGGCGTTTAACCTGGTGGGCGACGATCTGGCCTGTAAAGTCGCAAATAGCGCTCTGGCGCAGTTACTCGACACCGCGCGCCAGGATGGCAATGAAATTATGGTCTTTGTGGGTAATCGTGGCTGCGTACAGATTTTTACCGGTGTGATAGAAAAACTGGTGCCGATGAAAGGCTGGCTGAATATATTCAACCCGACATTTACCTTACACCTGCTGGAAGAGAGCGTGGCAGAAACATGGGTAACGCGCAAACCGACCGCCGATGGCCACGTCACCAGCCTGGAACTGTTTGCTGCCGACGGCATGCAAATCGCCCAGCTGTATGGTCAACGAACGGAAGGCGAACCGGAGCAGACGCAATGGCGCGCGCAAATTGACGCACTGACGCCGAAGGGGCTGGCCGCATGAAAAAACTGCTGGTCCTGATTGCGCTACTGCCCATCGTAGCGCTGGCTGCGTCCAGGGAACGGGTTGTTGCTCTCGGTGGCGATGTCACCGAGATTGTATACGCACTGGGAGCACAGTCTTCCCTTGTGGCGCGAGACAGCACCAGCCATTGGCCTGAAGCAGCAAACGCCCTACCTGATGTCGGTTATTTGCGCCAACTCAACGCCGAAGGGATCCTTGCCACCCGTCCTACGCTGGTCCTTGCCAGCGCGCAGGCGCAGCCCTCTCTGGCGCTAAAACAGCTCGAACAGAGCAACGTCAGGGTTGTGACGATCCCGGCAAGCAACGAGCTTAACGTGATTGATGAAAAAATTCGCGTCATCGCCGAAGCCACCCATAGGGAGGCCGATGGCGAAACGCTGCGCACCCGCTTACGTCAGGAACTGGCGGCGCTGCCGTCATCTGAACTTAACAAACGCGTGCTGTTTATTCGCAATCATGGCGGGATGACCGCGATGGCAGCGGGCCAGCAAACCGCAGCCGATGCGGCTATTCGTGCCGCCGGTTTGCGCAACGCAATGCAGGGTGTTAACCGCTATCAGCCGCTGTCGCAGGAAGGTGTCATTGCCAGCCAGCCCGATCTGGTGGTGATTTCACAGGACGGCGTTGAGGCGATGGGTGGCGAAGATAACCTGTGGGCGCTGCCGGGCCTGGCGCAGACGCCTGCCGGACGAAATAAACAGGTATTGCAGGTTGACGATATGGCGCTGCTCGGCTTTAGCGTACGCACCCCGCAGGCCATTTTGCAGCTTCGCGCTAAAGCTGAGCAATTGCCCTGATGTCGCGACGTATCCGTTGTTCTTTGTGGACACTCGCACTCATGTTGGTCGTGATGACAATCATGGCTACCGGTTTTGGCGCGTTGCGCCTGCCGGTAAGTCTGCTTTGGCGTGATGGCGATGAGGCACTGCGTCAAATCTGGCTCACCATTCGCCTGCCCCGCGTCCTGCTGGCGCTGGTGATTGGCGGTTCTCTGGCGCTCGCGGGCTGCGTGATGCAGGGCCTGTTTCGCAACCCGCTTGCCGATCCGGGATTACTGGGGATAAGCAGCGGAGCCGCCTGCGCCGTCGCCCTGTGGGTAGTGCTGCCGGTCTCTTTGCCCGCGCTGTTGATGCTGTACGCCCCCATGCTGGCCGCTTTTCTCGGTGCGCTGGCGGCAACGGTGGTTATTTTTATCCTTAGCCAACAGCGCGACGCTTCACTCTCACGTCTACTGTTGGTCGGTATTGCCATCAACGCGCTGTGCGGGGCGGCGGTTGGCGTTCTGTCGTGGGTCAGTAATGACGCGCAACTGCGCCAGCTGTCGCTATGGGGGATGGGCAGTCTGGGGGCCGCGCAATGGTCCACGCTGCTGGCTGTCACTTCATTGACTGTCCCGACGGTGCTGATCATCTGGCGTCTGGCACCGGCGCTGAACCTGCTGCAGTTAGGTGAGGAAGAGGCGCATTACCTCGGCGTAGATGTGCGTACCGTTCAGCGTGTTTTGCTACTTTGTAGCGCATTGCTGGTTGCCGCAGCCGTGGCGGTAAGCGGCGTAATAGGCTTCATCGGGCTGGTTATCCCGCATCTGATGCGCATGTGGCTCGGCTCAGACCATCGGGCCGTTATCCCAGGTTCCGTGCTGGCGGGCGCATTTTTATTGCTGATAGCCGACACGCTGGCCCGTACGGCGGTTGCGCCTGCGGAAATGCCGGTCGGTTTGCTAACCAGTCTTCTGGGCGCACCGTGGTTTTTATGGCTTATTTTTCGTCAGCGAGGACCGCATGGCTGAACATTTCATCGCTGAAGGGCTTCACTATCGCGTCGCGGGCAGAGCGGTGATTGACGACGTCACTCTTGCTCTCGAAAAAGGTGAACTGGTGGCGCTCATCGGCCCAAATGGTGCGGGGAAATCCACCCTGCTGCGCCTGCTGACCGGTTTTCTGAAACCGGCTACAGGGCGCTGCGTGCTGGCGGGTAAACCGCTGGATGAATGGCATAGCCAAACACTGTCGCGGCATCGGGCGGTGATGCGCCAGCAAACACAACTGGGATTTGACTGGCCGGTAGAGGCCGTCATAGCGATGGGGCGTACGCCCTGGACCTCGCGGTCGGAACCTCGACTTATCGCTCAGGTGATGGAAATGACCGGATGTACACCGCTGGCGGGCCGGCAATACGCCGCGCTTTCCGGCGGCGAGCAACAGCGAGTACAGTTAGCCCGTGCACTGGCGCAACTTTGGTGCGACGGCGCGCCTCGCGGCTGGTTATTCCTTGATGAGCCGACCTCTGCGCTGGATCTTTACCACCAGCAGCATCTGTTGCGCTTGCTGAAGACGCTTACCGCTTCACAAGAGCTGCATGTGTGCATTGTGCTTCACGATCTGAATCTCGCCGCACTGTGGGCAGACAGAATAGTGTTGCTGCACAACGGCAGGCTGGTGTCGCAGGGAACGCCAGAGGCCGTGTTACAGGCCGATGACCTGAAGCGCTGGTATGGCGCGCAGGTACACGTTGGCCAGCATCCGGCCAACGGATCCCCGCAGGTGTTTCTGGCCCCTTAGCTTGAACAGCTCACTTCCAGCCGTTTGCCCCAGTCAGGTGGACGGCTGACATAGTCATCATCACGATCGACAAATGGGGTACGCAACGCTTCGTGTAACCGATGCAGCTCGGCGTAATCCCCCTGCTCTGCCTGATTAATCGCCCGTTGCGCCAACCAGTTACGTAATACCATCGCCGGATTAGCCGCCTTCATCTGCGTTTGTCTGACTGCGTCGGCAATGTTGTCTTGCTGCAGGCGTGAGCGATACCGTGTGAACCAGTCATCAAACGCTGCGCGTTCGATAAACTCATCGCGCAGCGGGGATTGCGCGCTGTGTTGTTCCGTCTGACTGAGCATGCGAAACGTTCGCGTATAGTCGCTTCTTTCCCGCGCCATCAGGTTAAACAGTTCACTAAGCAGTTCGTTATCGTTTTTTTGCTCGCTAAAGAAGCCAAGCTTTTGTCGCATCCGCTGACCGTAGCGAGTTAACAGCGCCAGTTGATAACTGTCCAGCGCATCATTAAGCGCCTCGACCGGGATAAATGGCGACAGAGTTTGCGCCAGACGTTGCAGGTTCCAAAGCGCCGCGGCCGGTTGATTATCGAAACTGTATCGACCCTGGTTGTCTGAGTGGTTGCAGATAAAATCGGGCACGTAGTCATCAAGGAAACCGAATGGGCCGTAATCCATCGTCAGTCCCAGAATCGACATGTTGTCCGTGTTCATGACACCATGCGCAAATCCTACCGCCTGCCAGTCCGCGATTAACGTCGCAGTACGCGTGACAACATCGTTAAACCACAGCTGATACTTATCGGCTTCTTCCTGCCATTGCGGCCAATAATAGCGAATCGCAAAGTCAGCCAACTGGCGCACTTTTTCCGGCTCACGGCGATAGTAAAAATGCTCAAAATGGCCAAAGCGCATATGGCTTTGCGCCACGCGAATGAGCATCGCCCCTGATTCTACCGTTTCGCGATACACCGGCGTGTCGCTGGTAACAATCGACAATGCCCGCGTGGTCGGTATTCCCAGGTAATGCATCGCTTCGCTGGCCAGGCTTTCGCGAATTGTCGAGCGCAGTACGGCGCGACCATCCCCCATACGGGAATAAGGCGTAAGTCCGGCGCCTTTCAGGTGCCAGTCACACGTTGAGCCGTCAGCGAGCTGTTGTTCTCCCAACAGGATCCCGCGTCCATCGCCAAGCTGGCCCGCCCAGACGCCAAACTGATGTCCGCTATAAACTTGCGCTAACGGCGACATCCCGGGAAGCAACGATTCACCGCCCCAAACACCGGCTCCGGTCGGAATATCAAATAGCGTCTCTGGAATAGCTAATTGCTCCGCCAGCGCATCGTTATGCCAGATCAGGCGCGCGTTTTTCAGGGGAGTGGGTGAAAGTGCTGTATAGGTTGCTGGTAATTCATCACGCCAGCGGGTGGTAAAAGACAGGGTCATAGGGCCTCCTGTCTCTAGTGTAGACTGTTAAAAGCCTGTTAAACACCAGCAAATATGAGGGTTATATCTTCGCGAGCGAAATTATCTGCGCGGGGGGCACAGCAGGCCACAGCGCGCCCTGCATGGCGCTGAATCCCAGAGGCAGTACGCGCGCTAACATCTCGGGTGTATCAATACCGCTAATGATAATTGACTCACTGCTGGGAAATAGCTGTGCCAGGATAGCCCGCATAAAGGGCTCAAACGAAATATGTGTAATCCTTTGTTGAACAAAGTTTTTATCGAGCACGACGCGTTTGAACAGCCCATCAAAAATTGCCCGATTTGATATGCCACCAGCACCATAGTTTGTCAGTACTAATGGAAATCGCGCCGCCAGTGCTGCCAGCGTTGGATTCGCTTTTCCATTATTTAACTCTGGATAGTTTTCATTAATAGCCAGTTCCAGAAATGACAATCGTTCAACTTGTGAAGCAATTTAGCATCTGATAATAAAGTATTAGCAATTGCCGGCGTTAAATTAATCCAGGCAGAAACCTTTCGTTGAATAAAAAAATGTTGGCACGTTTCGATTAATTCAAGCTTTTCGGTAAATAAGCGACATTGCTCTTCGTCCGACATCCGAGGTAGGACCAGCTCGGTGGGTATACGCACATCCCCCTGCGCACTGGCAAAACTGGTAATGATATCTACGTATTCAAGATCGCCTTTTTCGTTTCTCGCAGGGAGAAAAGAGAACTCTGAATGATAAAGAGTATCCATTGAAACAATCATCGTGCCAGCCCCTCTGCATAGGTGTTATCCGGCATCCTGTAGCAAAGGATGGAGAAATACGTTATTGCTGATGCAAGTAGAGGCCCTTTCATTTTTCCCTTTATAGCCAGTAAATCGAATCCCTTTTTTTAGCTTATCCTGATTATAAGCGAATATCCAGCTTTGCACTTTTTAATATCTCGGAATAAATCATATTTTTAGCAAGATACGCTCTTAATGTTCAGGGGTATTGTCCGGCTGGCGGCAGAAATAAGAAGTTACTAACAAATGGAAATGTCGAGGCTGCTCAGCCGTAGGCAGCCTCGTGACTGATGAGGATTAAATACGTCGCGCCTGCCAAAAGTTTTTGCGCCAGTAAACGTTGTCCAGTGACGAGCGCATCACACCACGGCTGGTTGAGGCATGAATAAATTGATTATTGGTATCGTAAATTCCGACATGCAGACCGCTTTCCCCAGACCCGGTTTTAAAGAACACCAGATCGCCGGGCAGCAAATCATCTTTATCAATTTCGGTACCAATCTTTGATTGCGTGCGGGTATCACGCGGGAGTTGCAGATCGAATTTATCGCGCATTGTCATCAATACAAATCCAGAACAATCCACTCCGCTACGGCTCATGCCGCCATAACGATAGGGTGTGCCATGCCAGGTTTGTAGCTGGTCATTAAGCCCGGCGATAACGGCGATAGAATCCGACAAGCGGGCATTTGGCGCAGGAGCACGATGGCTGCTGCAGCCCGCCAAAAACAATGCTGTGATGAAAAGAAGCCAAAAGCGCATTCAGGACGAATCCTCTGAATTATATTTTTATGTCAATTTAGCGTGGAAATTATATGATTTTCAAGAACCCATTTAACTTAAGTGGTTGATATGAGCATTCTGTGGCCTTCAATATCCAAACGACGGAAGTTCACGCCATAAGCCGCAGACAAATTGGCCGGCGTTAGTACCGTATCACGAGCACCACTGGCAAGCAGCTTCCCGCGTTTGAGGAGCCAGGCCTTGTGCGCATGACGTAAGGTGTGATTAAGGTCATGGCTGCTCATTACAATCGCGATGCCCTGTAAACACAGCTGACCCAGCATCCGGTCCAGTGCATTTTGTTGCGCCACGTCCAGGCTGTTCATCGGCTCATCCAGCAGCAAAAGCTGGCCGAATGGATTCGCTTGTGGGCAAATCTGCAGGATAACCGCAGCCAGGCGCACGCGCTGCCACTCACCGCCGGAGAGCTGATTCACGCTGCGTCCCAGCTTATCCCCAAGCCCAAGCGCATCGGCGACTTCCTGTAACAGATCGGTGCGTGCTTTATCGGGTTGATGCAGCGTCAGAAAATGCCAGACCGGCATCGCAAACGGCGGGTTTTGCTGTTGCGCAAGATAAGCACGATATTGCGCCAGCTTTGCTGCCGGCCATTCATCCAATGACACATCACCAAAGGTGATGCTGCCCTTGCCGGTCGTCAGCCCCGCCATTCGCGCCAACAGCGTGCTCTTTCCTGCGCCGTTAGGCCCCACTAAATGCAGGATCTCCCCTGCTTTTATCTCACCAGAAAGCGGGCCAAGTCGGGTCGATTCTGCTACGTCCTGTAGCTGCATCAATCGAGACATTAGTTTGCCAGCGCCGTCTTGATGGATTGCACCAAAATAGGATCCTCAGGCGTCATATCAGGTGAAAATCGTTGCAATACCTGACCATCCCGACCCACTAAAAACTTCTCGAAATTCCACAGAATATCGTCCGGGTAGAGAGGCGCCCGACCTTTACTCGCCATACGCTCATAGAATCCACTATCCGCAGGCGCAACGGCGGTTGGCGCGGCATCAATCAGTTTCTGATACAGCGGATGGCGTCCCTCGCCGTTGACCTCAATTTTGCTGAACATCGGGAAGGTAACGCCCCAGGTGGTACTGCAGTACGTTTTTATTTCCTCTTCACTGCCCGGCTCCTGGCCCAGAAACTGGTTGCAGGGGAACCCAAGAACGGTAAAGCCCTGCTGATGCCAGGCTTTCTGCAGATTCTCCAGTTGCTCATATTGCGGCGTTAGCCCACATTTTGAAGCAACGTTGACGATTAACAGCACATTTCCGGCATACGGTTGCAGTGAGGTCACCTCGCCGTCGATGGTCGTCACGTCTGTATCGAGGATAGTGTTTTGCATAGCATCTCCAGAACAACAGGTGGATTTTCAGTTTTTAATCATAGACCGAATCAACGCGTTCTAGCGCGCGGCTTTTAACAATAGCCAGATAAATACCGGTGCGCCCATGGTGGCCGTCACCACGCCAATTGGCAGCTCAGCCGAGGCCAGCACCAGACGCGCGACAACATCAGCCAACAGTAATACGATAGCGCCAGCCAATGCGCAGCCCGGCAGTAACACGCGATGATCGGTTAAGCCGCACAGCCGCAGAATATGTGGGATCACAAGCCCAATAAAGCCAATCGCTCCCGCCAGAGCCACGCTTACGCCAACCATCCAGCCTGTGGCGACCACCAGCAGGTTGCGCCAGAACCATAATGGCAATCCCAACTGACGTGCAGAAGTCTCCCCCAGCGCCAGCATATTCATCGGCTGCGACTGACAGCAGATCCACACCAGCACCGGAATCAACGCCACCATGAGCCAGGCCTGATGCCAGTCAACGCCGCCAAAGCCCCCCATCATCCAGTACATTAGCTGTCGCAAATCAAAAGAAGTGGAGAAGTAGATGGCCCATGTCATCAGCGCGCTACAGATAATGCCCAGCGCCACCCCCGCCAACAGCAGACGGCTGGTAGACAAATGACGGCGGGCAAAACGGAGCAGAATAAGCGTGATAATCAGCGCCCCAGCGATGGCGCATAAACCCAGCGCCCAGCCGGGGAGCTGCCCCTGCCCCAGCAGCACCGCCGCGATGAGCCCGACTCCCGCGCCATTCGACACGCCCAGTAATCCAGGCTCTGCGAGCGGGTTTTCAAAGAGAGCTTGCATCACTGCGCCAGATAAGGCCAACGCAGCGCCTACCAGCAAAACGGCGAGGGTACGGGGAAATCGGATTTGCCAGACGAACAGGTCGCCGCGGGCGCTGAACCAGTCGCCGGGGGCGATCCACTGTTCTCCTGCGCATAAGCTAATCACGAGCATGACCAATAGCAACAGCGATAAAGTGCCTAACCAGTATCGGTCTCGCCGACGTTGTAATTGTGCAAAAGGTTGCATGTTTATACTTTTTTTATGGGTTATCTCATTAATTTTACGATGAAAGCAAAAAACATGGAAGGAAGCTCTACCGCAAATGAGGCAATGGCCCAAAACAGCATGAACCTTAGTCTTTTGCATAATGCAATGCTGGCAGCAATACCAGGTAGTAGCTGTCATTATTAATATCGTTCCTGAGATTAAATAAATAACCACAACCGGACAAGATGTCCGGTTGCAAAAGTTTTGTGTGATTGTCTTCTCATCAATACGTAAATATATTGTGTAGTCTTCATATCATCATAACACCCTCAGGAATTATCTTATGGATATAATTCTTTCGCTTATTGCCGGTGCAATTATTGGTTTCATATTTACATTAATAAAACTCCCCATTCCAGCCCCTGCTGCCTGGCCTGGTGTATTTGGTATCATCGGTGTACTTAGTGGTAATCAGATCTTTAATTATTTATTCAACAAATAAATTCATTCACCAAAGAAATTAACGTATAGACAAAATAAAATTATTACATGGACCTCTCATCACATTCATGAAAAGTGAGGATTAGATGCCCTGTCGTTACAAAAAACAGCGTCTTCGCTATATTTTAACACTACTCAAAAAACAAGGAAGTGTAAAAATATCATCTCTTGTTAAGGTACTTGATGTTACGGAAAGAACACTCCGCCGCGACATCAATGACCTCGTAAAAACAGGACATGTCCGCTCATGCTATGGAGGTGCTGTATATAATCACGACAATGCATTCCCATTATATGAGAACAACTCTCTTTATTTGCACCAAAACATCATCATTAACCAATCAAAGATCGAACGAGAAATATCAATGAACGAAAACAATGGGAAAGTTTACATTCTGGGTTCATTTAATACTGACTTAGTATATCGGCTTCACCGTTTTCCTATTTCAGGGGAAACCACGCGCGCGCTTTTTTCCTGTTGTTTACCCGGAGGGAAAGGCAGCAACCAGGCGATAGCATCCGTACAAGCCAATGCTCGCACTTATTTTACAGTCAAATTAGGTGAAGATGAGTTTTCAACCAAAGCCCAGCATTTTTTAAATGGCGTAGGATTAGAAAAGCTAACCATCTTTACCAAAAGTGATGCACCAACCGGCAGTGCCGTAGTGATGATATCCGAAGAGGCTGGCGATAATGTAATCGTTATTAATCCAGGGGCTAATCAGGAAATAACGAGTGAAGAAATTATATCCTGTTATGACGAGATGGGCACCGCCAATGTTTTTTTGACGCAGATGGAAAACAATCCTGACGCTACAGCTCAAGCTATTAAGTTCGCACATGCCGCAGGGGTGATGACAATCCTGAATCCAGCGCCATGGCGTAAGGAGGTGACAGACCTTCTCCGCTGGACACACATCCTGACCCCAAACCTCACAGAAGCAGAGGCGATAATTGGCAAGGCTATTCGTACGCCAGACGATATTCGTCAGGCCGCCGAAACCATGCACCAAATGGGACCACAATATATTCTAATTACGTTAGGCAAAGATGGGTGCTGGTTATTTGATGGTTCTACTCACCAACAGTTCCCGGCATATCCCGCCGTTAATATTGATACCTCCGGCGCCGGTGATGCATTTAATGGTGCACTCGCTGCACGACTTGCCTGTGGAGAAAATATTGCCAACGCAATTCATTACGCCTGTGTATTTGCAGCACTGGCCGTAGAGCGTGAAGGCGCAGCCAATATGCCATGCCATGAACTTGTATTAAAACGATTAGCTTGTACTAAATACTGATATTAATCCACCACCAAAATAGGGATATAAAATGAAAAAAATCGCCTTCGGGGCTTTATTATCGTGCGTAGCTTTTTCCTCATTAGCTGAACAACAATACGGTTGGGGAAATATACATTTTGACTATCAATCCTGGGATGCCGGTGTTAAAGACCTCGAATATGAACAAGCCTTAATTGGTATTGAGGGAGGTATTGGTTTTGATTGGGGTGAGATGTACGGTTTTTATGATTTTGAAAATATTCTAGACGACGAGGGAAATCAGGGGCAGACTGCGAATGGTGAAATCCATACCTACCTCTGGAAAACGGGTGCCAGCCTATTTACAAAAGTCTATAATTCGCAAAGCCCTAATTTTAAAGAGACGAATCAATTTATTGGGCTTGGCTATACCGACCTGAAAGGCGATGGATGTTGGTTTAAACCCTGGATTGCTCGTCAGTATATTACCGCGCACAGTAATTTTGGCCCAGCTTATGATATTAATGGACTCAATGGTTTCTCAATTGGATGGAACGCTGGTTATGCTTTCAATCTTCTCAACCAGGACTTCTTACTGTCCAATTGGAATGAAATAGAACTTGACCGTAATGATGACTATACCGCTAACAATCATGGTAGCAATGGTTTAAACGGCGGCCTGAATATTACCTGGAAAATCATGCCTCATATATCCACCACATTAATGTATCGATACTTTTATAACAAACTTGGTGCGGATGGATATGGCGATATTCTCATTTATCGACTGGCCTACGACTTCTAACTTAAGGAACATTAACGATGTTAAGTATCCACTGGCCTGAATTAACTTCAGCGCAGCGTATTGCCTTAATTACGCCACCTAAGTATGGCAAAGTGCCTATCGTTATTGACAGCGATACCTACAATGAAATTGACGATCAGATGGCCATTGCCTGGGCATTCTTACACCCGGAGCGCCTCGATCTGCAAGCTGTATACGCCGCTCCGTTTACCAACCACTATTTTGGTAAAGAGGGCTCACACACATATGTTGACGATCCCGCAGTAGGCATGCAACTGAGCGTCGATGAGATCTATCGCGTATTTAACAAACTCCCCCGCCGCGAAAACATACCGCAAATATTCCAGGGTTCAACACGCTATCTGAAAGATAGCAACCAGCCGGAGATGTCAGCTGCAGTACAGGATTTGATTAACCGGGCAAGAACGGCTGAGCAAACATTACATGTACTCGCAATCGCCGCGCCGACCAATATCGCTAACGCACTGCTCCTCGCGCCGGACATCGTCACAAAGATTCATGTCATCTGGCTTGGGGGTAACAGTTATGCCTGGAAAGATAATCATGAATTCAACCTGATGCAGGACATTGCGGCGAGTCGGGTACTTTTTGATAGCGGCGTAGCGCTCACCCAAATCCCCTGCTTTGGCGTGGCTAACACTATGGCCTCATCGGTCCCAGAGATGCAGCACTATTTTGCAGAGACCAGCCGCATTGGTAGCTACTTTGCTGAAATTGCCCCGCGATGCCCCTGGATTGGTTTTGCATCCCGCAAAGTCATTTGGGATATCACTACGGTTGGCTATGTCCTGAATCCTGACTGGTTCACCTGTGAATACCGTACATCCCCTTTGATCAATGACAATCTGAGCTGGAGTTTTGATAACCGCCGTCACGTCATTCAGGTCGCAAAATTTATTGAGCGGGATGCTCTCTTTAAAGATCTTTTCCGTAGCATCATTGATGCCGATGAGGGATAAACCATGCAGATACTCATCGTCATACTTGGCATTGTTGTCCTGTTACTCGTTGCCTGGCTATGTTCAGAAAATCGCAAAGCTATCCGGTTTCGCACCGTTGGCGGCGCCTTTGCAATCCAGGCTCTTTTTGCTGCATTTATCCTGTATGTCCCCTTAGGGGAAAAAATCTTACTCGCCATATCAAACAGTCTGTCAGGCATGCTGAACTATTCGTCGGAAGGGATTAACTTTCTCTTCGGGAATCTCGGACAGTTCAAAATGGGGTTTGTATTTGCCGTGCATGTTCTGCCGATTATCATTTTTATGTCAGCATTGTTCTCCGTGCTGTACTACCTGGGCATCATGCAGTGGATTATCCGTCTCATCGGTACGGGTATCCATAAACTGCTACGCACCAGCCCGGCAGAATCCATGGCTGCAACGGCCAATATTTTTGCGGGCAATACTGACGTCTTCGTCCTGATGAAGCCTTATGCGCCACGCATGACGCGCTCAGAACTGTTTGCACTCATGACAGGTGGTGTGGCCTCTATCGCAGGCTCAGTGCTGGTAGGCTATGCCAGTATGGGGATCGAAATTCGCTATCTGGTAGCCGCCTCTTTTATGTCAGCGCCAGGCGGTCTGTTAATGGCGAAAATGCTGTTTCCAGAAACGGAACCCGAAAACACTGCCGACGTGTCAGGCGATATGCTTGGTCAAGATGAAAAGCCTATCAACATCGTTGAAGCGGCTACAAATGGCGCGACTATCGGGCTGAAGCTCGCCGCTAACGTGGGGGCAATGCTTCTGGCACTGATTGCATTAATTGCTATGGTGAACGGCTTGTTGGGCTGGTTTTGTAGCTTTTTCGGCTATGGTAACGTCACGCTACAATTTATCTTTAGTTACCTCTTTGCTCCGGTTGCCTGGCTGTTGGGCATTCCCGCTAACGAAGTCTTGCAAATTGGCAGCCTGTTAGGTCAAAAATTGGTGTTGAATGAGTTCGTCGCGTATACCAGCTTTATTCCAATGAAAGACCAACTGTCGGAATATTCGCAGATAATAACGATCATGGCGCTGGCTGGGTTTGCCAATTTGTCCTCTCCTGCCGCATTGATTGGCGTACTGGGGGGGATTGTGCCGGGGAAAAAAAGTTTCATTGCTAAAATGGGGCTTAAAGTGATCCTGGCGGGCACGTTGTCTAACCTGCTGAGCGCAGCACTGACCGGGCTGTTTTTCCTTCTGGCCCACTAAGAAAAAAGGCCGCATTCGCGGCCTTTTTAGTTAGTTCAGATTACTCTTCTTTCGGCGTTGCGTTTTCAACCCGGCTTTTTAACTTCTGTCCGGGTCTGAAGGTCACCACGCGCCGTGCTGTAATGGGAATATCTTCGCCCGTTTTCGGATTACGGCCCGGACGTTGATTCTTATCACGCAGATCGAAGTTACCAAAACCAGAGAGTTTTACCTGCTCACCATTTTCCAGAGCACGACGGATCTCTTCGAAAAACAGCTCGACCAGTTCTTTGGCATCCCGCTTGCTAAGCCCAAGCTTATCAAACAGATATTCTGACATTTCAGCTTTTGTAAGCGCCATAGGTTCAATCCCTCAATGATGCCTGGAATCGCTCTTTTAATGCCTCTACACATTTGGCGAC
This sequence comes from Citrobacter sp. RHBSTW-00986, assembly GCF_013783065.1. Classification (NCBI taxonomy): domain Bacteria; kingdom Pseudomonadati; phylum Pseudomonadota; class Gammaproteobacteria; order Enterobacterales; family Enterobacteriaceae; genus Citrobacter; species Citrobacter sp. RHBSTW-00986. The sequence goes on from NZ_CP056200.1 coordinate 2,754,681, forward strand.
GGTAGCGGCAATCTCCTCTTCTTCAAGTGTACGGCTGGTATCCTGAAGGATCAGGCTGATAGCGAGGCTCTTATAACCCTCCGCAACACCCTTACCGCGGTACACGTCAAACAAGTTTACGCCAACTACCTGATTTACGCCAACTTTCTTACATTCGGATAAAATATCCGCAGCGGGAACGTTTTCTGCCACAACGACCGCGATGTCGCGACGGTTCGCCGGGAAGCGAGAAACTTCACGCGCCTGAGGCACCACGCGGTCTGCGAGCTTGTTCCACTCCAGTTCAAACACCAGAGTGCGACCGTTCAGATCCAGTTTACGTTCCAGTTCAGGATGAACAACCCCAATGAAACCAATGCGTTCACCTTTCAGATAAATCGCCGCAGACTGCCCCGGATGCAGTGCTGGATTCGCTTCAGCTTTGAATTGAATATCCGCCAGCTTGCCGGTCAGGTCGAGAACCGCTTCCAGATCGCCTTTCAGATCATAGAAATCAACGGTCTCTTTTGCCAGATTCCAGTGTTCATCATGACGGTTACCGCAGATCGCGCCCGCCAGCATCAGATCCTGACGGATCCCGAGGTTGGCCTGCGTGTCCGGTACGAAACGTAAACCCGTTTCGAAAATACGCACGCGGTTTTGCTGACGATTCTGGTTGTACACTACCGTAGACAGCAAGCCGGTCCACAGGGATAAACGCATTGCCGACATATCAATCGAGATTGGGCTTGGCAGCAGCAGCGCTTCTTCACCCGGGTGCAGCAGCGCCTGGACTTTCGGGTCGACAAAGCTGTAGGTAATAACTTCCTGGTAGCCTTTGTCATTCAGCATGGTTTTTACGCGTTTCAGCGACAAATCCGCTTCACGATGCGTACCCATGATAAGACCCGCCTGAATTGGCATATTCGGGATATTGTCATAACCGTATACGCGGGCGACTTCTTCGACCAGGTCTTCTTCGATCTCCATATCGAAACGCCAGCTCGGCGCTACCGCTTTCCACTCATCTTGCCCTTCCGTGACATCACAACCCAGACGGCGCAGAATATCGCTCACCTGCTCATCTGCAATATGGTGTCCGATCAGACGATCCAGTTTGCTACGGCGCAGCGTAATGGTTGCGCGTTTTGGCAGCGAGGCTTCGTTCGTCACGTCAATGATTGGACCCGCTTCGCCGCCGCAGATATCAATCAGCAGGCGCGTAGCACGTTCCATGGCTTTATGTTGCAGCGCCGGATCGACACCACGCTCATAGCGGTGAGACGCATCGGTGTGCAGACCGTGACGACGTGCGCGACCGGTAATAGACAGCGGGCTGAAGAACGCGCATTCCAGCAGGACGTTTTGCGTTTCATCATTCACACCGGAGTGCTCGCCACCAAAGATGCCGCCCATTGCCAGCGCTTTGTTATGGTCCGCAATCACCAACGTATCCGCATTCAGCTTCGCTTCACTGCCGTCCAGCAATACCAGGGTTTCACCTTCTTTTGCCATGCGGACAACAATCCCGCCTTCAATGCGGTCTTTGTCGAATGCGTGCATCGGCTGGCCCAATTCGAGCAGCACATAGTTAGTCACGTCAACCACGGCATCGATCGAGCGGATGCCGCAACGACGCAGTTTTTCTTTCATCCACAGCGGGGTTGGCGCTTTAACGTTAATGCCTTTCACCACGCGGCCCAGATAGCGTGGGCAGGCTTCCACCGCGTCGACCTGAATCGGCAGGACGTCGCTAATGGTTGCGGCTACTGGCGCTATTTCCGGCTCAGCCAGAGGGGCTTTGTTCAATACAGCTACGTCACGTGCCACACCGATAATGCCTAAGCAGTCGGCGCGGTTCGGAGTGACGCTGATTTCGATAGTATTATCGTCAAGCTTCAGGTATTCACGGATATCGGTACCAATTGGTGCATCGACAGGCAGTTCGATAATACCGTTGTGATCGTCGGAAATGCCCAGCTCGGAGAACGAGCACAGCATGCCTTCAGACGGCTCACCGCGCAGTTTCGCGGCTTTGATTTTGAAATCGCCCGGCAGAACGGCACCAACGGTTGCTACAGCCACTTTCAAACCTTGACGGCAGTTTGGCGCACCGCAGACGATATCCAGCAGGCGGTCGCCGCCGACATTCACCTTGGTGACGCGCAGTTTGTCAGCGTTAGGATGCTGAGCGCACTCAACCACTTCACCCACTACAACGCCGTTGAACGCGCCAGAAACAGGATCCACACCGTCAACTTCCAGACCCGCCATCGTGATTTGGTTTGACAACGCATCGCTATCAATCGCCGGGTTTACCCATTCGCGTAACCACAGTTCACTGAATTTCATTGTTTTATCCTGCCTTTATTTAAACTGTTTGAGGAAACGCAGATCGTTTTCGAAGAAAGAACGCAGATCGGTTACGCCGTAACGCAGCATGGTCAGACGCTCCATACCCATACCGAATGCAAAGCCAGAGTAGATTTCCGGATCGATACCGACGTTACGCAGCACATTCGGATGAACCATTCCGCAACCCAATACTTCCAGCCATTTGCCATTTTTACCCATCACATCGACTTCCGCAGAAGGTTCGGTGAACGGGAAGTAGGAAGGACGGAAACGAACCTGCAGGTCTTCTTCAAAGAAGTTGCGCAGGAAATCGTGCAGCGTGCCTTTCAGGTTGGTGAAGTTGATGTTGGTATCAACAATCAGCCCTTCCATCTGATGGAACATTGGGGTGTGCGTCTGATCGTAGTCGTTACGATATACGCGGCCCGGAGCGATAATACGGATCGGCGGCTGTTTTTCTTTCATGGTGCGGATCTGCACGCCGGAAGTCTGCGTTCGCAGCAGACGAGTCGCATCAAACCAGAAAGTGTCGTGGTCAGCGCGCGCCGGGTGATGGCCAGGAATATTCAGCGCATCGAAGTTATGATAGTCATCTTCGATTTCCGGACCGGTCGCCACGGTAAAGCCCAGCTCACCAAAGAAACTTTCAATGCGATCGATAGTCCGCGTTACCGGATGCAAACCGCCGTTTTCGATACGACGCCCAGGCAAGGAGATATCGATCGTTTCTTCAGCCAGACGAGCATTCAGCGCGGCATTTTCTAATTCGGCTTTACGCGCGTTCAGCGCTTGCTGAACCTGCTCTTTGGCTTCGTTTATCACCGCACCTGCTGCCGGGCGCTCTTCTGCCGGCAGTTCACGCAGGGTAGTCATCTGAAGGGTCAGGTGCCCTTTCTTGCCCAAATATTCGACGCGGACATTGTCTAACGCGGCAACATCTGAAGCCTGGTTAATGGCGGCCGTTGCACTGGCAACCAGCTCTGCGAGATGTGACATGGTTTTCCTCGTTATGTTGCGATATTCACTAGTCGCTCGTATATACACAAAATCATTCTGGCTGAGTCAAGGCAGCAGTAGAGCGCTAATCCTCAGGAGCGTACACACGTACGAGACTGGGGGAAGCGACTGCAGCCAATGCAGAGGCAGCCTGAAGGATAACGTGTATAAAAAAAGCCTCCACCAGGGAGGCTTTTAGGCGCTGTTTTCCGTTTCTTCTTTCACGCGCAAGCCTCCTGAGTTCAGGTGCTAAAGTAAAAGAAGAAGCGGAAAATAGCAGCATTCATGCTTGCGTTACCTTGTGTGGTAAAAACCGAACAACCTTTATTGAAAAGGCTTACGGATAAATTGTCAACCAATTGATTGCACTACAAATAAAAGAGAGGGAGCCAGGCTCCCTCTTTTCACCGGCTTATGCCAGAGCTGCTTTCGCTTTTTCGACCAGAGCGGTGAACGCTACTTTGTCGAATACTGCGATGTCAGCCAGGATCTTACGGTCGATTTCAACAGAGGCTTTTTTCAGGCCGTTGATGAATTTGCTGTAAGAAATACCGTTCTGACGTGCTGCTGCGTTGATACGCGCAATCCACAGTTGACGGAACTGACGCTTTTTCTGACGACGGTCACGATAAGCGTACTGACCAGCTTTGATAACAGCCTGGAAGGCAACGCGGTATACGCGAGAACGCGCACCGTAGTAGCCTTTAGCTTGTTTCAAAATTTTCTTGTGACGTGCACGGGCAACTACACCACGTTTTACGCGAGCCATATGTGCTCTCCTGTATCTATATTCTTAGTAAAAAAATTAATTAAACGTTAACGGCTTATGCGTACGGCAGGCACGCGATAACCAGACCCAGATCGCCTTTAGAAACGAGGCCTTTTGGACGCAGGTGACGTTTACGCTTAGTAGATTTTTTGGTCAGAATATGACGCAGGTTTGCGTGCTTACGCTTAAATCCACCACCACCGGTTTTTTTGAAGCGCTTAGCAGCACCGCGTACGGTCTTAATTTTTGGCATTTTAATAACTTCCACTTCGCATTGTTAATAAACGAAACGTAGGCGAACAACGGCTGTGGAGCCCGCAGGCTCCACAGACATTGCTACTTGAAGGCCTTACTGTTTCTTCTTAGGAGCGAGCACCATGATCATCTGGCGGCCTTCGATCTTCGTAGGGAAGGATTCGACTACTGCCAGTTCACTCAGATCGTCACGGACGCGGTTGAGCACTTCCATACCGATCTGTTGGTGGGCCATCTCACGACCGCGAAAACGCAGCGTGATCTTAGCCTTATCGCCATCTTCCAGAAAGCGTACCAGGCTGCGGAGTTTTACCTGGTAATCGCCATCGTCGGTGCCAGGACGGAATTTAATTTCCTTAACCTGGATAACTTTTTGCTTTTTCTTCTGTTCCTTAGAAGACTTACTCTTTTCATAAAGGAACTTGCCGTAGTCCATAATACGACAAACTGGCGGTTCGGCGTTAGGGCTGATTTCAACTAAATCTACTCCAGCTTCTTCAGCTTTTTCGATCGCTTCTCTCAGACTCACAATACCCAAAGCTTCGCCTTCCAGACCTGTTAAGCGAACTTCCAGGGCGCGAATCTCGCCATTGATACGATTCGGACGTGCCGTTTGAACTCGTTTTCCGCCTTTAATACCTTATTCCTCCAGTTGTTGAAGACTGCGGCTGCGAATCTCTTGTTGCAGCTTCTCAATCACTTCATTTACGTCCAGGCTGCCCAAGTCTTTGCCACGACGGGTGCGCACGGCAACTTTGCCTGCTTCTACCTCTTTGTCGCCACAGACCAACATGTAAGGGACACGACGTAAAGTGTGCTCGCGGATTTTAAAGCCAATCTTCTCATTTCTCAAGTCTGCTTTTACACGAATACCCGCATTTTGTAGTTTCTGCGTTAATTCGTTGACGTATTCAGACTGTGAATCGGTGATGTTCATGACGACAACCTGAACTGGCGCAAGCCAGGTCGGGAAGAAGCCAGCGAACTCTTCGGTCAGGATACCGATGAAACGTTCCATCGACCCAAGAATTGCGCGGTGAATCATAACCGGCACCTGACGCTCGTTGTTTTCGCCAACATAAGAGGCGCTTAAACGGGACGGCAGAGAGAAGTCCAGCTGTACAGTACCGCACTGCCATGCACGATCGAGGCAGTCATACAGGGTAAATTCAATTTTCGGACCGTAGAATGCGCCCTCACCCAGTTGGTACTCAAACGGGATGTTGTTTTCTTCCAGCGCAACGGCCAGGTCAGCTTCAGCACGGTCCCACATTTCATCGCTACCGATACGTTTTTCGGGGCGAGTGGACAGTTTGACGACGATTTTCTCGAAGCCAAAGGTGCTATACATATCGTAGACCATACGAATGCAAGCGTTAACTTCATCACGGATCTGCTCTTCTGTACAGAAGATATGTGCATCATCCTGAGTGAAGCCACGAACGCGCATCAGGCCATGCAGCGCGCCTGACGGCTCATTACGGTGGCAGCTACCAAACTCAGCCATACGCAACGGCAGATCACGATAGGATTTCAGACCCTGATTGAAGATCTGCACGTGGCCCGGGCAGTTCATGGGCTTAATGCAGTATTCACGGTTCTCAGAGGAGGTCGTGAACATCGCATCTTTGTAGTTATCCCAGTGACCTGTTTTTTCCCACAGCACACGGTCCATCATGAACGGACCTTTAACTTCCTGATACTGGTATTCTTTCAGTTTTGAGCGAACAAAGACTTCCAGTTCACGGAAGATTGTCCAGCCATCATTGTGCCAGAACACCATACCCGGCGCTTCTTCCTGCATATGATACAGGTCAAGCTGCTTACCGATTTTACGGTGGTCGCGTTTGGCCGCTTCTTCCAGACGTTGCAGGTAGGCACTCAGGGCTTTTTTATCGGCCCATGCAGTACCATAAATACGCTGCAGCATCTTGTTATTGCTGTCGCCACGCCAGTATGCCCCAGCGGTCTTCATCAGTTTGAAGTGATGACAGAAACGCATGTTCGGCACGTGCGGGCCACGGCACATATCGACATATTCTTCATGATGGTACAAGCCAGGCTTGTCATCATGGGCAATGTTTTCATCAAGAATGGAGACTTTATAGGTCTCGCCACGCTTCACGAAGGTTTCACGCGCTTCGTACCAGCTGACTTTCTTCTTAATGACATCGTAGTTTTTCTCAGCGAGCTCGTGCATCCGCTTCTCGAGCGCGTCGACATCTTCCTGGGTTAGCGTACGGTCAAGATCGATATCGTAGTAAAAACCGTTATCAACAACCGGTCCGATCGCCATTTTGGTGTGCGGCCAGAGTTGTTTGATCGCGTGCCCTAACAGGTGCGCACAGGAGTGACGAATGATCTCCAGACCTTCTTCATCCTTCGCGGTGATGATGGAGAGCTTCGCATCATGCTCAATCAGATCGGAAGCATCTACCAGCTCACCGTCAACACGGCCAGCAATAGTGGCTTTCGCCAGACCTGGACCGATGTCCAGCGCAACATCCATGGGGCTTACAGCGTGGTCGTAATGGCGTTGGCTGCCATCAGGAAGAGTAATAACAGGCATGTTATATCCTTATTTGCAGTGGTGACCCACACGTAAGATCACATACAAAGATTCAATATTTAAAATCATCAAAAAGGTGTGGGCTGATTCCCGCTTCACTCTGCGAAATATGTCACTGGTCGCCTTAATGGCTACACTGGACCTACACCCGCTTTTTGATAACACCGTTTGACAGTGTACACGGCATTACGAGCCGATCAAAGCAACAATCAACGCGCACTCTATGATGTAAATCAATTCACTGACACCCTGACGTTTTTGTTACACTTGTATAAAGTCATCTAACCTGAGCAGGAAAAGGACAATGCCAACAAATCGCTTTGCGAAGAAACACTGGAAGATGGTTGTGATACTGCTCGTTATTTGTGCGGCAATGCTGATGCTACGTTGGGCTGCGATGATCTGGGGTTAAAATACTGGCACACGCTGTTCCGGTTCCGTTGTATTTATCAATTAAATCGAATTCGTCTGAAAATAGCGCGTTATTGATAAGTATTAAAAATAAAACACAGATTTAATATTAAATAAATTTAACGTTAATTGAGAAAAGCCGGGCCAATTATTTGACCCGGCTTGTCATTACATACGATAGCCGAGTGACACAGTAGTACGACGATCGGTATGCTCCGGCGCTGTTGCCGGTGGTTCAGAGTTCCAGGTAACGTTGTAAGCCACCTTTAACCCAAAGTGTTCGTTGATAGCAACGTTCAAGGCCGTTTCAGAATTGAGCGTTGTATCGTCAGCACCAAATACCGACACACCTTGCGTAAACTTAGTATTGTCCGTCATCTGCCACGCATAGGCCCCGGACGCATAGCCCAGCGGCTGTGTTTCGGTGGTGCCATCCGTGTGCTCGTCATAGCGCACACCAGGACCGAATTCAAAACGGAAGCTGTGCACTGGTCCGTTGAGGAACTGACGACCATAACCTGCGGTTAGCACGTCACGCTCGCGATAGCCGTTGTAACGGTCGGTCAGCCAGCTTGCCTGACCAAAGAGATAGTCATAGTCGGTCATGTTGTAACGACTACGGCCACCTACGGCATATTTCTCCGATGAACGCTCATCATTTGAGGAGGTATTGCTGGCATTTCCCCACAAAGACCACGCCGTAGTTTGACCGTACCAGGTCATGGTGGTGTCTGCAGTTAAAGAAGAACTTTTTGTGTTGCCTGACTGGGCGAGATATCCCGCGTTCAGGTTACCTTCAAAGGTTTTTTTCGCGCTGGAAGGGTCATCCATGACAGTAAAAACGGAATCATCGGCGGCAGCCTGCATTGACGCAAGCAGGCCACCCGTCAGCAGTAACGCTGCGGGCACTGTCTTCAAAAGCTTCATTTATTAAGAGTCCGTACAACAAAAAAAGAGACCATAACGGTCTCGGAAACTTTCATATGGATCAATGACAAAAGACCCTTGAAAGGTAACAAATTATAAAAAGACTCGAATAACATAGCAATAAATTCTTATTTCATTTTTTGAATAAGAGCGTTCCTAAACCGTTTTTTTATTTATATATCTTTAACGCGAATATTTTAAATAAAGATATGAAAAATCATGTTGTTAATTACTTCACTTTCGGGGGGTTAAGTGCCAGACTGAGGACAGCCTAACAGGAGGTAAAGATGGTACGTATCTATACGTTAACACTTGCGCCCTCTCTCGATAGCGCAACAATCACGCCGCAAATCTACCCGGAAGGTAAGCTTCGCTGTACCTCGCCGGTTTTTGAACCCGGCGGCGGCGGTATCAACGTCGCTCGCGCAATTGCCCATCTTGGCGGCACCGCTACGGCCATCGTCCCTGCGGGTGGCGCCACCGGAGAGCATCTTGTTGCTTTGCTCGCCGACGAAAATGTTCCCGTATCCACCGTCGAAGCTAAAGACTGGACCCGACAAAATCTCCATGTCCACGTTGAGTCCAGCGGCGAACAGTATCGCTTCGTCATGCCAGGCGCTGCGCTCACCGATGATGAGTTCTACCAACTTCAGGATCAGGTGCTGGAAATTGAGTCTGGCGCACTGCTGGTTATTAGCGGCAGTTTGCCGCCTGGCGTACAGTTTGAGAAGCTGACCCGGCTCATTACCACAGCACAAAAACAAGGGATTCGCTGTATCGTCGATAGTTCTGGCGAAGCGCTGGCTGCAGCATTAACCATCGGCAATATCGAACTGGTCAAACCCAACCTCAAAGAACTGAGCGCGCTGGTGAATCGCGAACTCACGCAGCCCGATGATGTGCGCAACGCCGCACAAGAAATCGTGCAAAGCGGAAAAGCGCATCGCGTAGTGGTCTCGCTTGGACCACAAGGAGCGCTGGGCGTTGATCGTGAAACCTGTGTCCAGGTGGTTCCGCCACCGGTGAAGAGTCAAAGTACCGTAGGTGCGGGCGACAGTATGGTCGGGGCCATGACGCTTAAACTGGCGGAGAGCGCACCTTTTGCAGATATTGTTCGTTACGGCGTCGCCGCAGGTAGCGCCGCCACCCTGAATCAGGGTACGCGTCTGTGCGCTTTAGACGATACGCAAAAAATATACGCGTATCTGGCTCAGTAATGACGGCTTCCCCTTGTCTAGATACAAGGGGATTTCCCCGTAAAACTGTCGGCATGGGTGTTATACGTCTATGATAAAAAATCACATGATTACAAAGCAGTGAATCATGTGCGACTAGGCGTCTTCACAACTATGCGAGGTGAAGAAGAACGACACACATTAAGTGCCTTTCCAGCGATGACGCGTCCGTGGTGTGCGTCAGTTCGTGTTTTTTAACCGCATTCTTGCGCTAACCTTATGATCTGGCAGACAACATGGGGAGAGACATCATGTGGCAGGCTATCAGTCGTCTTTTAAGCGAGCAATTAGGTGAAGGCGAAATCGAACTGCGTAACGAACTGCCCGGCGGAGAGATCCACGCCGCATGGCATTTACGCTATGCGGGGCGCGATTTTTTCGTTAAATGCGATGAAAGAGAGCTGTTAACCGGCTTTACGGCGGAAGCCGATCAGCTGGAGCTACTTTCTCGCAGTCAAACCGTATCTGTACCGAAAGTCTGGGCGGTAGGCGCAGACAGAGATTACAGCTTTCTGGTGATGGATTTCCTCCCTCCCCGTCCGCTTGATGCGCACAACGCGTTTATCCTCGGCCAACAGTTGGCGCATTTGCATGAATGGAGCGATCAGCCGCAGTTTGGGCTCGACTTCGATAATGCGCTCTCTACCACGCCGCAGCCCAACACCTGGCAACGTCGCTGGTCAACCTTTTTTGCCGAGCAGCGTATTGGCTGGCAGTTGGAACTCGCCGCTGAAAAAGGCATTGCGTTTGGCAATATCGACGCCATTGTCGAGCATGTTCAGCAGCGTCTCTCTTCCCATCAGCCGCAGCCATCTCTTCTGCATGGTGATTTGTGGTCCGGGAACTGCGCCCTTGGCCCGAACGGCCCGTACATCTTTGACCCTGCCTGCTACTGGGGGGACAGAGAGTGTGACCTGGCAATGCTGCCGTTACATACCGATCAGCCGCCGCAACTCTATGACGGTTATCAGTCTGTTTCTCCGCTACCATTGGATTTTCTCGACAGACAGCCTGTCTACCAGCTCTATACGCTGCTGAACAGGGCTATTCTGTTCGGGGGACAGCATCTGGTCGTGGCGCAGAAAGCGCTGGACAGGTTACTGGCGGCTTAGCAAAGTCGCACGTTGCTTATCTGGCCTGGCGTTTCGCAACGCGTCAGGCCTGATAGTGCAGCAGTTACAAAAAGCCCAGTAATGAAAAGAAGAAGTAGCCAATCACGATAACGATCACCGGCAAAATATAAAGCGGGAAAATTTGTAAAAAGATCGTATGGTGCGGTACCACAATACGCGACTCAAGTTGCTCGCGTGATAACCCTTCACTGCCCTTTGCCTGTTCCAGAATCAACTGATCCTCAACGCCCTCGCGTAAATAACGCGCCTGACGGCTCATTCTGGCGCCTGAATCCTGCAACGCCAGACCGATAAAAATCAGAATGAAAATCAGCCAAAAAACGAGATTCAGTCCACTTTGAAAATCGGGCGTCGGCGAGTTATACCAAAACACGTTAAGAAAAGGTGTGTTCACGCGCATCATGTCGATCATCACGTGAGCAAAATCGAGCATGACCGCGTTAATCCCTTCCTGCTTTTCGCTGTGCGCATACATAAACTTCAGTACTGAAACCAGGGTTGAAATCAGCGCGGGAATGAAAATCACCCATCCCACCAGCCTTTTCAAGATGGCAATGCGTCCAGCTTGTTGATACGTCATGAGTTCCCCTTGATTAAGACGTGTCATTTTGGCCTAAGTTTACCCGTTGATTATCGTTTTCGCCTGATCTTTAAAGGCGGTATACTGCTGAATTAGCCATAATGAACGCTCAGAGCCCGTCCTGGCTGGCTCTTAATCCCTTTTATCACCCGTAAAGGAGAGGTTGTGATGTCAACCCCGCGTCAAATTCTTGCTGCAATTTTCGATATGGATGGATTACTGGTCGATTCTGAACCGCTTTGGGATCAGGCCGAACTGGATGTGATAGCAAGTTTAGGCGTTGATATCTCCCGCCGCCATGAACTTCCCGATACACTTGGCTTACGCATCGACATGGTGGTTGATTTATGGTTTGCGCAGCAACCGTGGAACGGTCCCTCACGTCAGGAAGTAACCGAGCGCATCATTACCCGCGCAATTGCGTTAGTTGAAGAAACAAAACCACTGCTGCCGGGCGTGCGTGAGGCCGTGGCATTGTGTAAATCTCAGGGGTTGAAAGTAGGACTGGCATCCGCCTCGCCGCTGCATATGCTGGAAAAAGTGCTAATCATGTTTGATCTGCGCAGCAGCTTCGACGCACTGGCTTCTGCGGAAAAACTGCCCTACAGCAAACCGCACCCGCAGGTTTATCTCGATTGCGCGGCGAAACTGGGCATTGACCCTATAAACTGCGTAGCACTGGAAGACTCGGTGAACGGCATGATTGCTTCGAAAGCCGCCCGTATGCGTTCCATCGTGGTACCTGCGCATGAAAATCAGGACGATCCTCGCTTCGTTCTGGCCGACGTCAAACTGGCCTCGCTCACCGAACTCACTGCCGCTCACCTGCGCGGCTAATCCTGCGACGGGCAATGATCGCATTGCCCGCCTGCCGGACGCTGGGGCACGCCTGATGACCTGAAAGGCCCGGTCGTGTTTCTCGCAAATGCTGCCTCGGACTATATACATGGCTATATGCTGGCCGTGGATGGCGGTTGGCTGGCGCGGTAAAGGCGCACTTGTGACAAAGGGTTACAACGTCACCTCTTCCGCCTACTGTATAAAATCCCTATACTGTATGAATCGACAGTTTATTGGGTTTTATCATGACGGCAGAAGGTCACCTTCTTTTTTCTATTGCCTGTGCGGTATTTGCCAAGAATGCCGAGCTAACGCCCGTTCTTGCGCAGGGTGACTGGTGGCATATTGTTCCTTCAGCCATTTTGACGTGCTTGCTGCCGGATATCGATCATCCAAAATCCCTGCTGGGGCAGCGTCTGAAGTGGATATCAAAGCCCATTGCCCGGGCATTTGGTCATCGCGGATTTACACATAGCCTGCTGGCGGTTTTTGCCCTGCTGGCCACGTTTTACCTGAAAGTCCCTGATACCTGGATAATTCCAGCGGATGCCTTACAAGGTATGGTTCTCGGTTATCTCAGCCACATTCTGGCCGACATGTTGACCCCGGCGGGCGTCCCCCTGCTTTGGCCCTGCCGCTGGCGTTTTCGTCTGCCTATCCTCGTGCCGCAAAAAGGCAACCAACTGGAGCGGTTTCTGTGCATGGCGCTGTTCGCGTGGGCAATCTGGATGCCGCAGACCGTACAAGAGAACAGTGCGGTGCGCTGGTCATCACAAATGATAAATACGCTGCAAATGCAGTTTAATCGTTTTATAACGCACCAGGTTGACTAATAAATCAGCCATAAAGTTATTTTTGGCATAAACAATTCCATTTGAATATAAGAGGCAAGTCACAGTTCTGCTAATCTTGCGCCAACAGAATCACCGTCACACGGTGATACGCATAATAAGATCAGGAGAACGGGGATGAACTATCCATTAATCGCGAACATTATCGTGTTCGTAGTGCTGCTGTTCGTGCTGGCGCAAGCCCGTCACAAGCAGTGGAGTCTGGCAAAAAAAGTACTGGTCGGTCTGGTCATGGGTGTGGTGTTTGGCCTCGCCCTGCACACCATTTATGGTTCCGACAGCCAGGTTCTTAAAGATTCTGTACAGTGGTTCAACATTGTCGGCAACGGTTATGTCCAACTGCTGCAGATGATTGTCATGCCGCTGGTGTTTGCGTCTATTCTCAGCGCCGTTGCGCGTCTGCACAACGCCTCTCAGTTAGGTAAAATCAGCTTCCTGACCATCGGTACGCTGCTGTTTACTACGCTGATTGCCGCGCTGGTAGGGGTTCTGGTGACTAACCTGTTCGGCCTGACCGCGGAAGGTCTGGTGCAAGGTGGGGCCGAAACCGCTCGTCTGAACGCGATTGAAACCAACTATGTTGGCAAAGTAGCTGACCTCAGCGTTCCACAGCTGGTGTTGTCGTTTATCCCGAAAAACCCGTTTGCCGATCTGACCGGAGCTAACCCGACGTCAATTATCAGCGTGGTTATCTTCGCTGCATTCCTCGGTGTTGCCGCACTGAAGCTGCTGAAAGATGATGCGCCGAAAGGCGAGCGTGTGCTGGTTGCTATCGATACCCTGCAAAGCTGGGTGATGAAGCTGGTTCGTTTGGTGATGCAGTTGACACCATACGGTGTTCTGGCGCTGATGACCAAAGTGGTTGCGGGCTCCAACCTGCAGGACATCATCAAGCTGGGTAGCTTCGTCGTGGCCTCTTATCTCGGTCTGGGCATTATGTTCGTGGTACACGGGATCCTGTTGGGTGTTAACGGCGTTAGCCCGCTGAAATACTTCCGCAAGGTGTGGCCGGTGCTGACTTTCGCCTTCACCAGCCGTTCCAGCGCAGCCTCAATTCCGCTGAACGTGGAAGCGCAAACCCGTCGTCTGGGCGTGCCTGAATCCATCGCCTCTTTTGCCGCCTCCTTTGGCGCCACCATTGGCCAGAACGGTTGTGCAGGGCTGTACCCGGCAATGCTGGCAGTAATGGTCGCCCCGACCGTCGGGATCAACCCGCTGGACCCGATGTGGATTGCGACGCTGGTCGGTATTGTCACCGTCAGTTCCGCAGGGGTTGCGGGTGTGGGTGGCGGTGCAACGTTTGCCGCGCTAATCGTCCTGCCAGCTATGGGTCTGCCGGTCACGCTTGTTGCGCTGCTGATTTCCGTTGAGCCGCTGATCGATATGGGCCGTACCGCGCTGAACGTGAGCGGTTCTATGACAGCCGGTACGCTGACCAGCCAATGGCTGAAACAGACCGATAAAACAATTCTGGACAGCGACGATAACGCCGAACTGGCGCATCGCTAAATCTGAAAAACAAAAAACCGCCGGAGTGTCATGCTCCGGCGGTTTTTTTATATCCATTAATCGCTCAGTTCATTTTCCTGGCGAACCTGATTAGCCCAGCGTTGCGCTGATTCCGGGACCGTAAATGCAGGCGAACGCTGAAACGCCTCCCCTATTAAGACAAAAGCGACATATTTTCCGCGCAGTATCCATACGTCACGAAACGCATCCATTTTAACTGCATGCTCTGGTGGGGCTGGCTCCACGCGAGGAACATAGCTAATTACCGGACGATTTTGTTGGCGAAGAGGTTTCATAATCAGTTGCTTCACTAAAGACTAATTCTAAAAATCAGAAAACGGCTATCTTAGCCGATTTTGCCTCCTGACGTCCTGCCTTGCGTGCGCTGTTTGCCTGGTTCATCGCGCTTTACGCCCTCGGTCAGTTCCTGCACCACTGAGCAAGTGGTCTATAGTTAAAGCTTTTGACGGCAACAACGACCTTTAAGCGATGAAAACAGGAGACGAGTTTAATGTCACAGAATGATAAGCACCCACTCCATCACTCAGCGCCGGTTCATGATGCCAGCGAATCCCAGCCAGGACTTGACTCACTGGCGCCAGCAGACGGTTCACATCGGCCAACACCTGAACCCACGCCACCAGGCATGCAACCCACCACGTCCGGTAGCTTAAAAGCGCCTGACACCAGAAGTGACAAACTCAACGCGCTGGATAGTTTTCGTAAAGGCAGCGAAGATTTTGCTCTGACAACCAATCAGGGAGTGCGCATCGCGGACGATCAAAACTCTCTGCGCGCAGGAAACCGTGGGCCAACTCTGCTGGAAGACTTTATCCTGCGGGAAAAAATCACCCATTTTGATCACGAACGCATCCCGGAGCGGATCGTACATGCCCGAGGTTCTGCTGCTCATGGTTACTTTCAGCCCTATGCCAGCCTCAGCGCGACAACGAAAGCGGACTTTCTGAGTGATGAAAATAAAATCACCCCGGTTTTTGTCCGTTTCTCTACGGTTCAGGGCGGCGCAGGCTCAGCGGATACGGTCAGAGATATTCGAGGATTTGCGACCAAATTTTATACTGAGGAGGGCATTTTCGATCTGGTGGGAAACAACACGCCAGTCTTCTTCATTCAGGATGCCCATAAATTCCCGGATTTCGTTCATGCGGTAAAACCGGAACCGCATTGGGCTATCCCACAGGGTCAAAGCGCCCACGATACCTTTTGGGATTATGTCTCGTTACAGCCAGAAACGTTGCACAACGTTATATGGGCGATGTCTGACCGGGGTATTCCACGCAGCTATCGCACGATGGAAGGCTTTGGCATTCACACGTTCCGGTTGATAAATGCGCAAGGGAAAGCCACCTTTGTCCGTTTTCACTGGAAACCGCTGGCGGGCAAAGCTTCGCTGGTATGGGATGAAGCGCAAAAACTTACCGGTCGTGATCCCGATTTTCATCGCCGCGATCTGTGGGAAGCTATTGAAGCAGGCGATTATCCGGAATACGAACTGGGGCTGCAGCTCATTCCTGAAGAAGACGAATTCAAGTTCGATTTTGACCTGCTCGACCCCACCAAGCTGATCCCGGAAGAGCTGGTTCCGGTGCAACGCGTTGGTAAAATGGTGCTGAACCGTAATCCGGATAATTTCTTCGCCGAAAATGAACAAGTCGCTTTTCATCCCGGACACATCGTCCCTGGTATTGATTTTACCAACGATCCCTTGCTGCAAGGCCGCTTGTTTTCTTATACCGATACCCAGATCAGTCGCCTGGGCGGGCCCAACTTCCATGAAATCCCGATTAATCGCCCGACCTGCCCGTACCATAACTTCCAGCGTGACGGTATGCATCGTATGGACATCGATACCAACCCGGCCAACTATGAACCTAATTCCATCAATGATAACTGGCCGCGTGAAACGCCGCCGGGGCCAAAACGCGGTGGATTTGAGTCGTATCAGGAACGGATTGAAGGAAACAAAATCCGCGAACGTAGCCCCTCTTTTGGCGAATACTATGCGCACCCTCGCCTGTTCTGGCTAAGTCAGACGCCAATTGAACAGCAGCATATTATCGGCGGATTCAGCTTCGAACTCAGCAAAGTTACGCGCCCCTATATTCGGGAAAGAGTGGTCGAACAGTTAGCCCATATTGATACAGCCCTCGCCGAGGCGGTTGCCGATAATCTCGGTTTTGAGCTAACCGAGGAACAGGCCAAAATCGCCCTACCGGCTAACGTCAATGGTTTGAAAAGTGCGCCGTCACTCAGTTTATATGCGGGTGCGCAAGGTGAGATTAAGGGCCACGTGGTCGCCATTCTACTTAATGACCAGGTGAAATCAGGCGACCTGCTTGCCATTATGCAAGCCTTACAGGCCAAAGGCGTTCACGCCAAACTGCTCTATTCCCGAATGGGTAATGTGGTTGCCGATGATGGTTCCGTCCTGACAATCGCCGGTACCTTTGCGGGTTCACCATCGCTGACCGTCGATGCGGTTATCGTTCCGTGTGGCAATATCGCAGATATCGCTATGAACGGTGATGCCCGATATTACTTACTCGAAGCGTATAAGCACTTAAAACCTATCGCACTGGCTGGCGATGCGCGTCAGTTTAAAGCAACGTTGAATATCAAAAATGAAGGAGAAGAAGGCGTGGTGGAGGCAGACAGTGCAGACGCACAGTTTATGGATACCCTGCTGACGCTAATGACTGCGCACCGCGTCTGGTCACGCGCCGGAAAAATCGACACGATCCCTGCCTAAAAAAATGCGGCGCATTATGCGCCGCAAACTCAGGAGTTAGACGTTCAGAAAACTGCCAAGACGATAACCGCGCTCCGCAATAGCATATTTCAGTGACGGAGACGTCAGCACGTCGAGCTCAGTTAAGCGGGGGTAACAGTAGGCACTTTGACGAATAATGTCATCGATAAAGGCCGGATGACACATCACTTCCAGCGAGGACTCTCCCCGGTCTGCTGACGCGTCAAGCGTTTGCAAAAACAGGGCTTCAGAAATCGCTTCGCCATAAAACTCGCTGCTGAATCCCTGGGAAGTCCGTAACGTCTGCGGAAAGTCAGACGCCTGGAATACCGCCTGACGATCGATCCGTAACGCAATCCCCCGTTGGGCAGCAAACCCGGCCACGATAGGGAAAATCTGCGGGAACATATGCACATGGTGATGGCTATCCAGATGCGTTGGCTCCCGCCCGAACAGGTCAATAAAACGCTGATACTGCGCGGCCAGTTCCTGAGAAATTTCATCCAACGGCAAGGTGTCTTCTTCAGCCATCTGCCAGATCCATTTTCCCAGTAACCCGTCACGAGTAAGGCCTGGCATTGCCGTCAACGGCCTGCCCAGCGTCAGAACAAAATGCATCCCAACGGCTAGTTCAGGTATGTCGCGACTCAGCTGTACCGCATGGTCAATGGCTGCGCCATTAACCAGTGCGGTTGTCGAGGTGACCACGCCATTGCGACAGGCTTCAACAATGCCGTAGTTTTGTCCTTTACTCAGGCCAAAATCATCCGCATTTACAATCAGTACGCGTTCCATAGCCGACCTCAGTTAGTGTTGTTCGCTTTTGAGTTTCTCGATACACCCGGCGAAGTTTGGCAGCCATTTTTCATGCGCCAGAATCAGCTCACGCGCCAGAATCTCGGCATCGCTGTCAGAATGCACCAGCGGACTCAGGTTCAACGCCAGCAGCACATCATTCAGCTCACCGCTCAGTGCCGCATTGCTCGCCGCGACTTCAAAGCCTTTTATGGTATAGATAAGGCCGAGCACTTTCTCATCAAAATGGGTAATACGTGGGTGCGGCGTGGCGCCGTTGCGTCCCAGTGTACAGGTCATCTCAACCGCCCAGTCCGCCGGGATATTGTCAACATGCCCATGGTGCGGAACGTTGACATAGTGCTCGGTCTGTTTGTCGTTGTAGATGGCGTTGATCACTTCACAGGCCGCATCGGAGTAATAGGCTCCACCGCGCTGTTCCAGCTCTTTCGGTTTCACGTTCAAATCCGGGTTTTTGTACAGTTCAAACAGTTGTTTCTCCACTTTCTGTACCACCTGAGCGCGAGCGCCGCCCTTATAGTATTCACCCATTTCAATCGCCAGCATCTCTTTTGGCTTGAAGTAATAGAGCAAATATGAGCACGGCAGCAGTTTCAGCGAGCGAATCAACCCTTCACTGAACGGCAGATCGAAGATATTCTTCACGGTGGAGGCTTTCAGTTGACCTGAAGCCACGCCATCCAACAGTTCATCAAAGCGTGATTTACCATTCACCAGTACGTCTTTAATAAAGACCATATGGTTCAGACCGAACAGATCGATGGATAAGTCATCGCTCTCTTTCAGCGCCAGTACATCGCTAATGAACATTTTCATGCCGACAGGAATATTACATACACCGATGAATTTCTTAAAATTCGTATGGCGATATACCGCTTCCGTCACCATCCCGGCCGGGTTAGTAAAGTTAATCACCCACGCATTCGGGCACAGTTCTTCCACATCTTTGACAATATCAAAGATAACCGGAATAGTACGCAGACCTTTGAACAGCCCACCAGCGCCGTTGGTTTCCTGCCCCAGATACCCGTGGCT
Organism: Citrobacter sp. RHBSTW-00986; assembly: GCF_013783065.1. Lineage (NCBI taxonomy): Bacteria > Pseudomonadati > Pseudomonadota > Gammaproteobacteria > Enterobacterales > Enterobacteriaceae > Citrobacter > Citrobacter sp. RHBSTW-00986. Next base: position 2,773,711 of record NZ_CP056200.1, read on the forward strand.
CAGCGGAATGCGTTCATCCTTTTCGCGGGCTTTCAGTTGCCCTACGCGCAGTTGGGTGGTAACGAAATCAGCATCTTTCAGCGCTTCACGGCGGTCCAGCGTTTTAAACAACTTCATCGGCACGCCAGCTTTATCGATCATGCGCTGGCAAAGGTCAAAAATAATGTCCAGCTTCTCTTTTCCATCGTCGACATCAACCAGCCACAATTCAGAAACCGGTAATTCATGATAGCGCTTAATAAAGCCTTCAAGTAACTCAGGGGTGTAGCTGCTCCCGCCACCGATAGTGACGACTTTTAATTTCTGGCTCATACTTTCTCCCTTCAGTGTCAAAACACTGACGTGTATTATGCTCAACCCGTTTGTCAGGTATAGCGTGGCTGTCCCGACGCTATTTTGGGCAAGCTATAAAAAATGGGTTATTGGCAAATAATATCTACTGATTAAATTCAGTTAATTTCTTACGATAGCTATTAGGTGTAAATGACGTCAGCTTTTTAAACGTTTTAATAAACAGGCTTGGACTACTGTAGCCAGATTCGTAAGCAATATCCGTTACAGAATAGTTAGTCATTTCCAGCTGTTTTTTAGCAAAGTTAATGCGGATTTCATTAATGATCTGCATCGGCGTCTTGCTGTAATAACGCTGGGTTGCACGGGTCAGATACTCCTGGGATTTCGCGGACAGGTGTACCATGTTTTCCAGCGCATTCTCGCTAAACTGCCGTTTGTCATGCATGGTCTCCACGGTGGTTTTAAGCCACTGGGGAATATCATCCAGCACCTGCTCTTCGCGATGATGGCGCAACCGGTTAATAATATAGAAGGTGACCACTTCTACAAATTCATCCAGCCCACTCTCGCGAAAGTTCAGTGATGCAATAACCGTTTCAATGTAAGTGAGAAACGAATTATTCGCCCGATAGACCTGCGATGCTACGAAACAAAATGGCAGCAGCGGGTGGTAGTGCTGTTCAAAAAAGCGTTTACTGATACCGACGTTCAGGATCCTTGTCGCCCCAAAATCATAAAAACTCTGGTGGTGCGATCCCAATGGAATAAAAACAAAGTCCCCGCGTTCGAGCAATACGCGTTTACCGTTGATTTCCTGATAATAGCGCCCGGTTAAAACCAGGGTAAATTCGTAGTAGTCATGCTGATGCAGCCCGCTGATGCTCTCAGTTTTGTTGTAGATGAACACATGGAAATTTTTGCCATAAATAGCTGCTGCTCATAGACGGTTTTGATTTCCGGTGCGTTAATCTGTAGCTGCATTATGCACTCCTCGCTATTTCAGCTTTTCGTGAAGCTCAATCAGTTCAGTCACCAGCTCACGCGCCAGCATTGATGTCATCAGGTGGTCCTGAGCATGAACCAGCACCAGGCTAACTTTCATTTTACCTTCGCCCTGATCGCCTTCAATCAGTTTCGTTTGCACGAGGTGCGCTTCATTCAGCGCCAGGCGAGACTGGTCCATCATAGCCTTAGCTGACTCGAAATCGCCTTGCTTGGCCATTTTGAGCGCGCCGTACGCCAGGCTACGCGCCTGACCGGAGTTGATGATGAGACCCATCACCACTTCTTCAAGTTCTTCTGCTTCTGACTGCGTGTCGACGATGTTCTCGATATCCAACATACTTTTTTCCTCTGGTTCAGTCCGGCATGACCGTGAAGCCATGCCGGATTAAATTTAGAATTTCAATGCGTTAGCGATATCTTCTTCGCTTTCTTCTTGATCAATAACGTTCTGCGCTTTGTTGGCTACCACCACGAACGGCAGGTAAACCAGCGTGGCGATACCGAGGTTGAACAGCGCGACCAGCAGAGCAGCGACGCTACCGTTGGTGTTAAAGAACGCGCCCAAACCGGTTGGCATGGTCCACGGTGCGATGTTGGTAATCGGTGGAATAATGCCGGAGTAATAAGCTGCCAGCGTAATCGCCGCCAGAATCGGCTGCACCAGAATGAACGGGATAAACATCACCGGGTTCATGATGATCGGCAGACCGAACAGGATAGGTTCGTTAATCTGGAACAGGCCTGACGGCAGTGCCAGTTTAGCAACCTGACGATAATCCGGACGACGCGATGCCAGGAAGATAGCGATAATCAGACCCAGCGTAGCCCCGCTACCCCCGAGGAAAATATAGGAGTCGAGCATCGGTTTCGCCCAGACGTGGAAGGTCTTTCCGGCTTCCAGCGCGGCGTCTACGGAACCAAACTGTTGGTAGATGGAGATGTTTTCCAGCGCCCATGGCGTCATGATACCGCTGTCCAGCGCGGTCAGCGCCAGTGAACCGTGAATACCGAAGAACCACAGCAGCGGAACAAAAATCACGTAGGCCCAGCCCACCACGCTGCCCAGCGATGCCAGCGGAGTTGAAATGGAATCCATGATGATCTGGTGGAAGTTCGTACCCCAGGTGTTCAATGCCCAGGCGATGATCCCCATAATGGAGAGGATAAGGAAGCCAGGAATCAGCGCAGAGAAAGAGCGCGACACGGATGTCGGTACGCTATCAGGTAATTTAATTACCCAATTGCGACGGACCACAAAGGTGAACATTTCCGCGACCGCGAGGCCGATAATAATACCGGAAATAATATTGGCACCGCCGAGCCAGTTCGCGCCAACGGCATAGGCTTCACCCACGCTATATGGCGTTACGGTCATAAACGCGGCGACGGATAACAGCCCGGCAGCCAGAGAGTCGACTTTGCGTTCTTCTGCCAGCGCCATACCGATAAAGAACGGCGCCATCAATGACATGATACCCAGCGTACCGTTATAGACGTTTCCACCAATGCCTTTCAAACTATTCAGCGTTTCAATAGTTGAAGCATCAAGTCGAATGCCCATTGAATAAAAAAACGACCCCTCCCCAAAGCTCAGGAAAACGTTATTGATTAATACAAACATGGCCCCTGCGAGGGTTAACGGCATTAAACGAATAAAACCGTTTTTGATTGCATTAACGTGTGGCTGCTTTCCAATTTTTACAGCAAAAGGAAGGAGTACCTTTTCAAGTGAAGCAATAGCGTTACTCATAGAAAAATACCCTTAAATACCGCAATTAATAATTGCGGTGAATGTTAATGAAATAACTCTTTGACGGGAAAAATTAAAATAAAATAATTAATTTGCTGCGGCTTTTTTAATTGCTGCAACCGCAGCCTTAAGCACGCCTAAACCATCGACTTTGCCATACAGCAGCGAGTCAATCACTTCCACAGGCTTGTTGGGTAACAAACGCTGAATTTCGGGCAACATATAAGCAATTTGTGGACCTAATAATACAACATCGGCCACTGGACCTTTTTCTCCGGCCAGCGTTTCAGGAAACGCTTCAATAATAACCGGTACTTCGTATTTTTCGGCCTGAGCACGCATCTTCGAAACCAACAATGAAGTCGACATGCCCGCAGAACAAAACAGATAAATGTGTTTCTTTTCCATTAAAACGATCCTCATGTGCGATTATCTGTCACCAGACACTCCGCAAGCCCTAACCTGCATCCATGCTCTGGGTAACTTGCGTCAGCTAAATTACTTTTTTAGGTGGCTGAAATGAGTATACGGGATTGCACCAGCGGATGGTATTTCCTTGACCAACTAAATTGTCTCTCCTTGACCTGGCGTTATGACCACCCTCACACTTCAGGTAAATAATTCGCGTCAATAATTAAGATCGTGTGACATAAAAAAACCGGCGCAGTGGCCGGTTTTCCCGAGTGCTCAGGCAATAAACAGTTGTTACTTCTTCGCTGCCTGCGGGTCGGTGTCGTACTCTGCGCAGCTCTGGTAGCCAGAGTTAATCACGTGTCCGGTGTCATCTAAAGCAACAAAATAGGTCTCAGCTTTACCATCTCGTTGACCCAGGATGTAGGTCTGACACGTCCCACGCGCATGGATCATACTGACTTCGGAAGACGGTTTACCGGCAATCTGCGCTACCTGCGCCCGGCTCATCCCTTTCTTCACATCTTTCACCACGGGCTGAACAAATTGGTCTTTCGTACGATCGTAGGCCGTACACCCTGCCAGCATAGTCAAAACAGCCGCTGCGCTCAGAATTCCTGTTAGATTCTTGTTCATATTCCGTCCTCTTGTATTTCAGCGTGTTATATAAGCCTGGAGCACAACAACGCATTTTTCAAGCAATCAGAGGATACTTAGGTGGTTTCGGAAAATTCTATTAAAACAAAATGATGCTATATCAGGCTCGCATCCCTTGTCGTTTGGGCCTCAACGCGTTAGCTTTAACACATCATTTTTTTGATCATTTTATTTTTCGGAGGGGGTTAAATGACTCTGCAGCAAGAGATAATCCAGGCGCTTGGCGCAAAACCGCACATCGATGCAGAAGAAGAAATTCGCCGCAGCGTGGATTTCCTGAAATCGTATCTGCAGACCTACCCCTTTCTGAAATCGCTGGTGTTGGGAATTAGCGGCGGACAGGACTCAACGCTCGCGGGAAAACTGTGCCAGATGGCGATCACCGAGCTGCGAAAAGAAACGGGTAATGACGCACTGCAGTTTATTGCCGTACGCCTACCGTATGGCGTTCAGGCCGATGAGCAGGACTGCCAGGATGCCATCGCCTTTATTCAACCGGACCGCGTACTGACCGTCAATATTAAGGGCGCGGTGCTGGCCAGCGAGCAGGCCCTGCGTGAAGCGGGTATCGAACTGAGCGATTTTGTGCGCGGCAATGAAAAAGCCCGTGAACGTATGAAGGCACAATACAGTATCGCCGGCATGACCAGCGGGGTTGTCGTGGGTACCGATCATGCTGCAGAAGCCATCACCGGATTTTTCACTAAGTACGGTGATGGCGGTACCGACATTAACCCACTATTTCGTCTGAACAAGCGCCAGGGCAAACAACTGCTCGCCGCGCTGGGGTGCCCGGAGCACTTATATAAGAAAGCACCAACTGCCGACCTCGAGGACGATCGCCCTTCTCTGCCGGATGAAGCCGCACTCGGCATCACTTACGACAACATCGACGACTATCTGGAAGGAAAAACGCTGGATGCCGACGTCGCGAAAAAAATTGAAGGCTGGTACGTGAAAACTGAGCATAAACGTCGCACCCCGATCACCGTGTTTGATGATTTCTGGAAAAAAGCGTAATCCTTTTCCCTTCAAAATGCCGGGTAGCGCCAGGATTGGCACTATCTGGCATTAGCCTGCTGAATCTCATGCCGCTTTTTTAAGCGTCCTCAAACTGCTATACTGGATGAATAACCAGCATCTGGAGTCAACAGTGGTACAGCGTCAATCAGCCCCTCGTCTGACATTTGAGGCAGCGGCAATCTATGAATATCCCGAGCACCTGCGCCCGTTTTTGAGTGCGCTTCCCACCGCGCCAGGCGTCTATCTGTTTCACAGTGATAGCGACACCATGCCGCTTTATATTGGTAAAAGTGTCAATATTCGCAGCCGTGTGCTGGCGCATCTGCGTACCGTAGACGAAGCGAGTATGCTGCGTCAGGCCAGGCGCATTAGCTGGATTTGTACGGCAGGAGAAATTGGCGCCCTGCTGCTGGAAGCGCGGCTTATCAAAGAACAGCAGCCCCTGTTTAACAAACGGCTGCGACGCAATCGCCAACTGTGTGCCTTGCAGCTTACCGACCGAACGGTTCAGGTGGTTTACGCACGAGATATTGATTTCTCCCACACCCCCAATCTGTTTGGCCTGTTTGCCAACCGCCGCGCAGCGCTACAGACGCTGCAAAGCCTCGCCGATGAACAACAGCTGTGCTACGGCCTGTTGGGGCTGGAACCCCTCAGCCACGGGCGCGCCTGTTTTCGCTCCGCGCTTAAACGCTGCGCCGGAGCCTGCTGCGGGAAAGAAAGCCCTGAAGCACATCATTTGCGTCTGGTAGAAGCCCTGGAAAGAGTGCGCGTAATCTGCTGGCCGTGGAGCAATGCCATTGCGCTGCAGGAAACCCGCGCTGAAATGACGCAGTACCATATCATCAATAACTGGCTGTGGCTGGGAGCCGTTTCAACGCTGGATGAGGCAGCTACACTCGCGCGAATGCCGGCCGGCTTTGATCAAGATGGCTACAAAATTCTCTGCCGGCCAATTCTGTCTGGTCAATATGACATTATTGAACTGAGTCCGGCGAATGCCCCGGCATCCAGTTAATCTCGCTGAACAGCAGTTTCCCCTCGCGCTCCAGCAGTCGTAACGTGTGTTTACCGTCGTGCCAGCTTGCACCCTGATCGACGGTCAACAACTTATCACCCAGTTGCCAGGCTCCGCTGATAACAAACACCACGCCGCCGCGCGAACCAAAAGTCGTAAAGGTGCGATCGGCAACTCTGACTTTTGCCTGGCAGACATCCCGTCGGGTCATGATATTAAAATCCATCGACATCTGCCCTTCCGTCAGCTTCGCTTTTACCACCTTGTCACCAGCAAAGGTAAAAGGCTGATGCTGTTTCAGGGTATGCGTGAAGGTGTTCGGCTCTTCCAGCGTCACTTCTCCGCCTTCCAGCAGGGTAATCACGCGTTCTACGCCGGGAAAAAGAGAAAACTCTCCATTCGCTGCGATGGAGGCGATACTCGCCCGCCAGTGAAAATCTCGTGTTGCTGGCGGAAAACAGCAAATCTCACGCGTTTCTCCCGCACCATTTCGCCACAGATTGACCGGCATTTTGCGGATATCAAAGTATTCCATCATCCCTCCAGAAAGGCGCAGCACGGCAGCCCACCGTAAACAGGCAGCCATAAATCATCATTGTTATGTTCACCCTGCAGATCATTGTTATCGGCAGCAGAGTTGATTTGCCTTAGCGATGAACCCGGTGTTTTGCAAAAAAGAACAACGCGCCCTCCAGGTGGAATTTTCGCGGGCTTCAGGAGAATAACGTGTCACAAGCGCGGTGCAAGAGGCAGCAAAGAAAAAACCGCCGATCCTGCCCACCTCGTTAAACGTGTTGTGGACAAGAGCGGCGGTCTTGAGTTTGGTTTCACACTGTGCGGCAATCAGCACACACAGCGTGAATGATATAGTGTAGACGCTGAACGATTACTCAGCAGCCTGCGGCATTTTACCCTTCTGCGCGGCACGTTCTGTCAGACGCTTCTCAAAATTGGCATTAAACTGCTTTTTCTGTTCCGGGGTCAGAATGTTGTAAATCTTGTTCTGGGTTTCCATATGCGCCAGCATGTTGGCTTTGCGCTGTTCTTCCATCTTCGCAATCTGCGCTTCCGCTTTCGCTTTATCGAAGCTATCGCTGGCGATGATGTCGTGCATTGCGCGGCGCTCTTCCAGCGGCGGACGTTTCATCTGATCGCGCTGACCTTTCATGATCTCGCTAATCTGCTGTTTCTGCGCATCGGTCAGGTTCAGGTCTTTAAACATCATGTCGTGATGCGGGGCAAACTTACCGTTGTGGTGCATCATTGGTTTGGCATCAGCTGGCGCAGCTGTTGTCGTGTCAGCGGCGTGGGCCAGGTTAGCAGCGCCCAGCGCCAGGGTAGAGGCAACAAACAGAGCAGTCAGTTTACGCATAATTTCTATCCTTTCTTTCAGTTATTTTGACGACACTCATGCGACTCTTATGCAATGTGATGTCGTGTTGACGAGATTAACTTTACCGGCTTAAGCGTCAATTAATCAGAGCAACGGTAAAACAATGAAAGTGTAAAAAACAAACTTTCATCAATTATGGAGAAAAAAAGAATAAATTGCGCAGAGTTGCAATAAAAAATTACAACAGGATGATTTTGAAGGGATTATGAAGAACTATACCTCATCCCTGATTATTAAGAAAGCAATTCACCAGGAATAATCCGTAATAAATAAAAACAGCACGTAAAAATAAGCCCTTAGGGATAAACCAAAAGGGCATATATATTTTTCACAATTTTTCGAGCATCAATCCGGCACGTAAACCACAGGCCACGTTTGGATTTGGAAAAAGAACGTATTCAACATCATGGGTGACGGTAAAACGTTCATCACCGTCCTGCGCCAGCAAGGTGCCCTCTGTAAAAGGGGTAAAGTTGAGCGTCTGGTTATCCATGTGAAGAATGAAATCGTCGCTACGCCGCGTGATTTGCGACACCACGCGGTAACGCAGCGGAGATGTTTCTCCCAGTGACATTCGCTCGCCCTTTAGCAGCTTCGCCAGCGCATCTGCCGTCTGCGCAAACTGAGTCAGATCGTTTTGTCCAAACGGCAGCGCTTTACCCAGTTCCAGCGTGCAGGCCAGCGCGCCAAAATGTTCAGCGCTAAAATGGGTGAACGTGCCGCCAGGTGTCTGATGGAAAACCAGCGCCTCCAGCCCTGCCTCTCCCAGCCATCCCAAAAAATCTTCGTCCCAGGCAACGTTGCGTTGTGGCAACACGCCAAAGCGCAGATGCTGCGAGCCGCGAATCGCGGTGTGCAGATCCAGATGCCAGCGGACTGGCTCTTTCGCCCGCGAATAAAAATCCTCCAGACACAGCTCAAGCTGATGGGCTCGGTGCGTTTCTTCGCTCGCGGCAAAAATCTGCCAACGGCCGCCAAACATACGGTTCAGGTCGCTATGACAATAACGTTGTCCCGCCGCCAGCGCCTGCGGGTTCCCCAGAATCACCAGCAGCCGCCATGTGAGCGTTAGTTCACCGCTAAACAGCCTGGAGAGAATTGAATCAAGTATCTCTACCGGGGCCGTTTCATTGCCGTGGATCCCCGCAGACAGCACCAGCGAATATTCCGCCGGAGTGTCCGGCGTCAGCTCCAGAATTCCGTGACCAATCCACTGCCAGGAAAAGCCGCGAGCTGTGCCCTCGGTTGTCTCGGGGGTTATCCCTGCCAGCGTCTGGGCCAGAAAATTATCCATGGCGGGTCCTCTCCTGCTGGAAGGGATACACAGAGCCGAGGTTGAGCAATTGCGTCAACGTATCCAGCGCTTCACGCCCCTCACGCAACAACTGCGGGTCGGCAAGGTCGGCGGCGGTAAGACGATCGCGATAGTAACGGTCGATCCAATTATTCAGCGTGTTAAACAGATTATCGTTCATGATAACCGCCGGATTTACGGCCTGCAGCTCCTGTGGCGTAAGCACCACTCTCAGGCGCAGACATGCCGGACCGCCGCCGTTGGACATACTTTCACGCAGATCGAATACCTGCAGGTCATCGATCGGATTGTCTTCCTCGAGCAGACGGTTCAAATACCGCCACACGCCCGCATGCTCCCGACACTCCTGCGGCAGGACCAGCATCATCGAACCGTCATCACGGCTCAGTAACTGGCTGTTAAACAGATAGGTAGTCACCGCATCCTGCACCGACACTTCCGCAGCCGGGACTTCCAGCGGGGTAAAACCTGCCACCTGACTGCGTAACTGCTCGAACAACGTCTGCTGTCTGACAAACGCCAGCTGATGACAAAACAGTACCTGGCGATTCGACACCGCAATCACATCGTTATGAAACACGCCAAGATCGATAACGTCCGGGTTTTGCTGGGCAAAAATGCGCTGATGCGGGTTAACCTGATTCAGTCGGGCGACCGCCTCGCTGGCCTCACGGGATTGCCTCGCCGGATAGCGCTTCGGATGGGACGCATTCCCTTCTTCACGACCGTAAACAAACAGCTGTACGCCAGGGTCGCCGTAATCCCCGCCGAGGCGGTTATGGTTTGCCGCACCTTCATCACCGAATAGTGCAACCTGGGGTAACGCACCGTGGACCGTAAAACTATTCTCATCACGGAAAATCGCCCGTAGCAACGCTTCGGTGGTCGGCGCTTCCAGCGAACGGTGAAACTTATTATTCAGATTCGCCACCGTCAGATGCACTTTCCCGTCCAGCGCATCGGCTGAAGGGCAGACCGTTGCCGCATTCGCCACCCACATAGACGATGCGGAGCTGGCGCTGGAGAGCCAGTGAGGCGCCTGACGCGCCACGTTCTCCAGTATCTGTTCGTCGCGGCCGGTAAAGCCCAACTGACGCAGCACCGGAATATACGGCCGCTCATGAGGCGGGATCACCGCCTGGGGAAATCCCGCATCCGCCAGCGCTTTCATCTTTAGCAGACCCTGCTTCGCCGCCAGACGCGGGTTCGATACCTGAAAACGATGTTTGGTTGAGGCCTCATTACCAAATGACAGCCCCGCATAGTGGTGGGTCAGCCCCACCAGACCATCAAAATTTACCTCACGGGCTTTCATAGCTTATCCTCGCGAGAAAAATCCAGGCCGGGGCTAAGCGTCGTTGGCAGCGTTAAGGCCGGTGATTCCAGACTTGCCATCGGCCAGGCGCAATAATCTGCGGCATACCACGCGCTGGCGCGATGGTTCCCGGATGCGCCAACGCCGCCAAACGGCGCTGTACTCGCCGCGCCGGTTAACGGCTTATTCCAGTTGACGATCCCGGCCCGCGCCTCAAGCAGCAGTTGATCAAACTGGCTGCGATCGGGGGAAACCAACCCGCACGACAATCCAAAGCGGGTGTTGTTCGCCATACGAATTGCGTCATCAAAGCTGTCATAACGCCAGACGCCAAGCAGCGGTCCAAAGACCTCTTCATCGGGTACGTTCGCCGCCCCGGTCAGTTCGATGATCCCTGGGGTGAGCAGTGACGTTCCGGCTTGCACCAGACGTGGCGCTAACAGCGTCCGGCCTCCTAACGACTCCAGACGCTGCCAGGCATCATAGACATGCCGCGCGGCCTGTTCGGAAATCAGCCCGCCAATAAATGGCTGCGGTTCTGCATCCCAGTTGCCGGGCATTAAACGCTGGCTGACGTCCACCAGACGCGTCAGGAACGCATCCCCCTGCGCGCCTTTTTTAACTAACAGGCGACGGGCGCAGGTACAACGCTGTCCGGCGGTGACAAACGCGGACTGAATAGTCAGATGCACTGCGGCATCAATATCTTCCGGGTTCTCAATAATCAGCGGGTTGTTGCCCCCCATCTCCAGAGCGAGGATTTTTTCCGGCTGGCCGGATAGCTGTCGATGCAGTTGATAACCCGTATTGGCACTGCCGGTAAACAGCAGGCCATCGAGGTCGTCCTGCGCGCTCAGCGCCTGTCCCGTATCGCGACCGCCCTGCACCAGGTTCAGCACACCCGGCGGCAATCCCGCCAGCTCCCACAGCTTTGTCACGGCTTCACCGGTCCACGGCGTCAGCTCGCTGGGTTTGAAAATCAATGTGTTGCCTGCCAGCAGTGCCGGAACAATATGACCATTGGGTAAATGGCCAGGGAAGTTATACGGGCCAAAAACCGCCAGCACGCCGTGCGGGCGATGGCGCAACGTCGCTGCGCCATCCGGTAATTCGCTGTGATGCTCTCCGGTACGCGCATGCCAGGCTTTCACGGAGATGGCAATTTTATTGATCATCGCCGTCAGTTCTGTAGCGGCTTCCCAACGGGGTTTGCCGGTTTCCCGGGCGATAATCTGTGTGAGTTCGGCTTTATTGCTTTCCAGCAATGAGGCAAATTTTTCAACAATGGCCTGGCGTGCGCCAAAGGGCTGTTTAGCCCAACCGGCAAAGGCTGCGCGCGCGGCCCGGCACGCCTGCGCTACCTGGGCTGCATCGGCATCATTGCCCTGCCACAGCACATCACCGCTTACGGGATTGGTTTTCACCCGACGCTCGCCCAGCCCCGTCACCCAGTCGCCGTTTATCCATAATGTCATGCTGTTTTCTCCTCTGCACAAAGACGCACAAAACGTACATGGTCGCCCGCGTGACATTTCAGGGCGTCCAGTTGCGCCGCCGTCAGTACCAGACGCTGAGTATCCGGGTCGGCACGAACCAACATGACGCGGAAGTTTTGATAATTTTCATTGGCAACCAGACAAGCAGGATAGTCGCCCGGCGCAGGCTGCCCTTCAGCCACCTCCACCAGCCTGCTCTTACGGATAGCCCGTACCCGGTCAATATCGCACTCCAGGGTCGGTCCGCCGTCGAAAATATCGACGTAGTTGCGGTAGCGAAATCCTTCTTTCTCCAGCACCGCCCGCGCAGGAGCCGTTTGCGGATGCACCTGACCAATCACGCTTTGCGCTTCGTCAGACAGGAAATGGGTATAAATCGGATGCTTAGGCATCAGTTCAGCAATAAAGGCTTTTTGCCCGGTTCCGCAGAGAAAATCCGCCCGGCTGAACTCCATTGAGAAAAAACGTTTGCCGAGGCTTTGCCAAAACGGAGAGTAGCCGTGTTCATCGATCACGCCGCGCATCTCGGCCACGACCTTCTCATTGAACCGGTCACGAAAGGCCGCCATAAACATAAAGCGCGACTTCGACAACAAATAGCCGTTGCCTTCTTTACGCCAGTCCGGATCGAGAAACAGAGAACAAAGTTCGCTACTGCCCGTGTGATCGTTACTCAGAAACAGCGTCGGCAGCGCGTTATACACGTTCAGCTCTTTCGAGGCGTGCACCAGTGTACCGACCCGGTAGTTGTACCAGGGATCGTTAAGCCCCACCGCCACCTCAATGGCGCAAATCCCTGCCACGGTTCCGCTGGCGCTGTCTTCAAGCACAAACACATATCCCTGCTCACTTTTGGGCAACTCACCGCGCCAGGTTTGTAGCGAACGTTCGATACGCGCCATCAGCGTAGCTTCATTCGCCGGTAGCGAGGTCAACCCGCCGCCGGTCTTACTGGCAAGCTGCATCAGCGCGGTGATATCAGCGCGTTCAATGGGACGAATCACCATCATGATGAACCTCCTGCTTTAATGCGTTCGCAGGCCAGCGCAAAGCGATCCAGTCCGGTGGCGATTTCTTCTTCGCTGACGTTTAACGCTGGCGCAAACCGCACCACATTAGCGCCAGCAATCAGCACCATCACTCCGGCAACGGCCGCTTCTTGCGAGATGAGTTTTGCTTTCCCGGCAAATTCCGCGTTCAGCACACAGCCAATCAGCAGTCCGAGCCCACGAATTTCACTAAACAGTCCAAAACGTTCGTTAATGGCGTTAATACGCTCCACAAACCAGTCGTGGCGCTGTTTCACTCCGTTAAGCATTTCCGGCGTGTTAACAATTTCCAGCAGTTTTCCCGCCACCGCAGTGGCCAGCGGGTTTCCGCCATAGGTTGTACCGTGCGTACCGACCGTCATCACACTGGCGCAACGCTCTGTCGCCAGCAGTGCGCCGATGGGGAAACCACCGCCCAGCGCTTTTGCTGTCGTCAGCAGGTCCGGCGTAACGCCGTAGTGCATGTAGGCATACAGTTCGCCGGTACGGCCAACCCCGGTCTGAACTTCATCAAAAATCAACAGCGCATTATGGCGATCGCATAATTCACGCAACCCCTGCAAAAAGGCGTTTGTTGCCGGCACTACGCCGCCTTCCCCCTGCACCGGCTCCACAATAACCGCACAGGTGTTGTCATCAATCAGTTGGCTGGCAGAGTCGAGATCGTTATACACCGCATGGCGGATATCCGGCGGCAGCGGCGCGAAGTCCTGTGAATAGGCGGGCTGTCCTCCGGCGCTGACGGTAAACAGCGTGCGACCATGGAAAGCATTTTTAAACGCCACAATGCCGCTCTTCTGGCTACCAAAACGATCGTGGGCATATTTACGTGCCAATTTTAATGCCGCTTCGTTAGCTTCTGCGCCAGAGTTACAGAAGAAAATGCGCTCGGCAAAAGTGGCATCAATCAGCTTTTTCGCCAGGCGCAGCACCGGCTCGTTGGTGTAGCCATTTCCCGTATGCCAGAATTTGCTCGCCTGGTCGTTTAATGCCTCGCGCAATGCCGGATGTGCATGACCCAGCGCGTTAACCGCAATGCCTCCCGCGAAATCGATATACTCTTTACCCTGCTGATCCCACAGACGTGAACCTTCGCCACGCACCGGAATAAAAGGGGCCGGAGCGTATACGGGCATCATCCATTCATCAAAATTTTCACGCGTAATTGACAGAGACATAGCGACCTCAACGGTAAATAAAAGGTTATTTATATGTTAATAAATATAGTGTTTGCGGTGTAAATGTAGATTGCAGGCTTCGTGCCAGCCAGCGAAAAAAGTGCATAAACGGAGGGCGGTGACGGAATATCAACGAGTTACAACCTGACGATATTCACTGTATGTGCATATAAAGTGAATATGTTTGCGTACCAGATGACTAAACAGAGGAAAAAACGCAATTTTATTCAGTCGCCAAATATAATTCTGGAATTGTGATCGTATACGAAATTTATCGGAAATTATTGCTCTATTCCGACGCGCTACGCGCCAAAACGGTGCAGTTTTTGCTCCATCGTTAACACCATTAGCAATCATTGTTGGAATCAAGTGACAAGAAGCAGTCAGCCTGCAGAAATTCTGCTACCATCCTTGCACTATTCATCTTGCAAAGTGGCAGCGACTATGAAATTTGTCTCTTTTAATATCAACGGCCTGCGTGCCCGTCCCCATCAACTGGCAGCCATTGTCGAAAAACACCAACCGGATGTTATTGGCTTACAGGAGACAAAAGTCCACGACGATATGTTCCCTCTCGAAGAGGTAGCAAAGCTGGGTTATAACGTCTTTTATCACGGTCAGAAAGGCCACTACGGCGTAGCACTATTAACGAAAGAAACGCCGATTGCGGTGCGTCGTGGCTTCCCGGGTGATGGCGAAGAAGCGCAGCGTCGTATCATCATGGCGGAAATTCCGTCGCCTCTGGGCAGCATCACGGTGATCAACGGCTATTTCCCGCAGGGCGAAAGCCGTGACCATGAAACCAAGTTTCCGGCCAAAGCCGCGTTTTATCAGAACCTACAAAACTACCTGGAGACTGAACTGAAGCGCGACAATCCGGTATTGATCATGGGCGATATGAATATCAGCCCAACCGACCTCGATATCGGTATTGGCGAAGAGAACCGTAAACGCTGGCTGCGTACCGGCAAATGTTCCTTCCTGCCAGAAGAGCGCGAGTGGATGGAACGTCTGCTGGGCTGGGGCCTGGTAGATACCTACCGTCACGCCTGGCCTGAAAAGAACGACCAGTTCTCGTGGTTTGATTACCGCTCAAAAGGCTTTGACGATAACCGTGGCCTGCGTATTGATCTGCTGCTGGCGAGCAAACCGCTGGCGGAGCGCTGCGAAGAAACCGGCATCGACTATGAAATCCGCAGCATGGAAAAGCCGTCCGACCATGCGCCTGTATGGGCTAAATTCCGCGTCTGATCGTCTGTGTATTTTCACTCTCCGGGCCTGGCCTGGAGAGTCTGTTTATTCTGTGCAAAATCAATAAAGCCACGGTAATACATTGTTGCGGTCGGAAATTTATTATATCTTCGCGCGCACTTTTCGCTGACGAAAACGCTACATTGCACTCGGTTTTACAGGAGAACCCCCATGAAAAAGAAGTTCGCATAACGCAGAATACCGGCTGCTAATTGTTGCGGTATTGTTCTGCGTTCTGGCGGGAGTTTTCCATCATTACGGTCTGACCGATCTGATCACCAATTTCCATCATTTACAAGATGTCATCCGCCAAAGCGGCCTGTTCAGCTATACCCTTTATATCCTGCTGTTTATAGTTGCCGCGCTGTGCCTGATCCCAGGCAGCATCCTGGTGATCGTCGGCGGTGTGCTGTTTGGCCCGGTGACAGGGACGCTTATCTCGTTAGTGGCGGCAACCATGGCTTCGGCGCTGTCGTTTATGCTGGCTCGCTGGCTTGGGCGGGAATTACTGCTGAAATACGTTGGCCACACGGCAACGTTTCAGGCTATCGAAAAAGGCATTGCCCATAGCGGAGTAGACTTTCTGATCCTGACCCGGCTCGTGCCACTGTTCCCCTATAACATTCAAAACTATGCCTATGGGCTGACGGCCATACCGTTCTGGTCATTTACCGTGATATCTGCGCTAACCACCTTGCCCGGCATCTTTATCTATACGCTGATGTCGCACGAACTGGCCAGCGAAGGGATTAGCTGGGCATTTATCGGTAAGCTCAGCGTTGCGGGGCTGGCGCTATTCGTCCTCGTTCAGGCCGCCAAAGCCTGGGCCCGGCATAAACATGTCGATCCGGCGCCCGGTCACGAGTACGCGGGTAAATGATCAAGATGAATAAAGCGCGGCGGACACGCTATTACCGTATAAGCTTGCTTGCCCTGCTGCTGCTCGCCCTGATGGCGTGGGCGTGGATACCTGGCGTGAGTGATTTTCTTCACGGCAGTCTGGCGGCATTTACCACGCTCGATCAGCATGCTCTTGAGAACTTCATTCGTTCTTATGGAACCCAGGCGGCGATCGTGTCGTTCTTCCTGATGATCTTACAGGCCATCGTCGCACCGCTTCCCGCCTTTGTGATCACCTTTGCCAATGCCTCGCTGTTTGGCGCATTTTGGGGCGGCGTTCTGTCCTGGAGCAGCGCGATGGCAGGCGCGGCGCTGTGCTTTTTTATTGCCCGCGTTTTAGGTCGCAGCGCGGTGGAAAAACTGACCGGAAAAACGGTGCTGAACAACATGGACTCTTTTTTCGAGCGCTATGGCAAGCACACAATTCTTGTCTGTCGCCTGTTACCTTTTGTGCCGTTCGACCCGGTAAGCTACGCAGCAGGCCTGACCTCGATTCGTTTTCGCCATTTCTTCATCGCCACCGGCATCGGTCAGTTACCGGCCACTATCGTCTATTCATGGGCTGGTAGCCTGTTAACCGGCGGCACATTTTGGTTTGTTACCGGCCTGTTCATCCTGTTCGCTCTGAGCGTGGTGATTGCCGTGGCCAGAAGCCTTTATCTTGAGCATCAACGGAAAAAGACCTGAGTCTTTCCCCCATTTTTAGCAAGGGAGATATTATGCGTTACTGCTTATTGTGCCTGAGTTTGCTGCTCTCTCCGCTGGCGGCTTTCGCCGAGGACGCCAGTTGGCAGCAAATCAAAAATGACGCCCGCGGTCAGACGGTGTGGTTCAACGCCTGGGGTGGCGACAACGCAGTTAACCAGTATCTCGACTGGGTTAGCGGCGAGATGAAAACGCACTATGCCATTAACCTGAAAATCGTACGCCTGGCGGATGCCGCCGACGCCGTAAAACGTATCCAGACGGAAGCGGCATCCGGGCGAAAAACCGGTGGCTCGGTCGATTTACTATGGGTGAACGGCGAAAATTTCCGCACGCTGAAAGAAGCCGGGCTGCTACAGACCCAGTGGGCGCAAACGCTGCCTAACTGGCGCTATGTTGATACCCAGAAACCGGTGAACGAAGACTTTTCCATTCCAACGGAGGGGGCTGAATCACCGTGGGGCGGCGCACAGCTTACCTTTATTGCCAGGCACGATCTCACCGCGCAGCCGCCGCAATCCCCGCAGGCACTGCTTGAGTTTGCCCAAGCGCACCCTGGCACGGTGACCTATCCGCGTCCGCCAGACTTTACCGGAACGGCTTTTCTTGAGCAGTTGTTAATTTCGCTCACCAACAAGCCGCAGGCGCTGAAAATAGCGCCAGATGCGTCCACATTCGCCGACGTTACCGCTCCATTGTGGCATTACCTTGATGCTTTGCATCCTGCCCTGTGGCGCGAAGGTAAAGATTTTCCGCCCACGCCAGCGCGAATGGATGCGCTGCTCAACGGTGGCACCCTGCGTTTATCAATGACCTTTAATCCTGCCCACGCGCAGCAAAAAGTGGCCAGCGGTGAATTACCCAAAAGCAGCTATAGTTTTGGTTTCTCACAGGGCATGCTCGGCAACGTGCATTTTGTCACCATTCCAGCGAATGCGCGCGCCAGCGCCGGAGCGAAAGTCGTGGCAAATTTCCTGCTTTCACCCGAAGCGCAGCTGCGTAAAGCCGCCCCGTCAGTCTGGGGAGATCCTTCGGTGCTTGATCCACAAAAATTGCCTGTCGACCAGCGTAATGCGCTGCTGGCGCGGATCCCACAAGGGCTCCCTGCCATGCTGCCAGAACCGCATGCTGCATGGGTAAACGCTCTGGAACAAGAATGGCTACGCCGCTACGGTACACATTAATTCTGCTACTCTGGGCCATCATGGCGGGCGTTTATCTGCCGCTGGCGCCAGCGGCTTTTTCTCTGATAACGCCGGCGCTGAGCACCAGACACTGGCTGGCGCTATTTAGCGATCCTCAACTCCCGCAGGCGTTACTGGCAACGTTGGTTTCCGTAAGCCTCGCGGCTGGCGGCGCGCTGATCATCGCCCTGCTGGCGATCCTCGCCTTATGGCCCGGCGCAGGCTGGGCGCGTCTGTGCACGCGTCTTCCGTGGCTGCTGGCAATTCCACATGTTGCCTTCGCCACCAGCGTGCTGTTGGTTTTTGCCGAAGGCGGCATGCTCTGGCAATGGCTCCCGTTTCTCAGCTCCCAGCCTGACCGCTACGGCATTGGGCTTGGCGTGACGCTGGCGGTAAAAGAGAGTGCCTTTTTGTTATGGATCCTCTCAGCTCTGCTGAGTGAAAAACAGCTTTCGCAGCAGGTTATCGTCCTGGATTCGCTGGGTTACAGCCGACTGCAATGCCTGAACTGGCTGGTTCTACCCTCTCTCGCCCCCGCGTTAGGCAAAGCCATGCTGGCGATCGTCGCCTGGTCGCTCTCGGTAGTGGATGTAGCAATCGTCCTTGGTCCCGGAAACCCACCAACGCTTGCCGTGTTGAGCTGGCAATGGCTCAGTCAGGGCGATGCCGAGCAACAGGCTAAAGGAGCACTCGCCAGCCTGCTGCTGGTACTGCTGCTACTCATCATCGCACTGCTGGGGTATCTGCTCTGGCGCGCCTGGCAACGCACTATTCCCGCAGTAAACGGGGAACGCCTGCGTTTTTCATCCTGTACAATCGGACGTTCGCTGGTACAACTTTTGCCCTTTGGCGGTGTGGTGTGCGCGCTGGTTCTGGCGCTGATCGCCAGCTATTCGTCGCTAAATAGCGAGGCGCTCAGCAATAGCCTGCAACTGGGGCTTCTCTCCAGCGTGCTGGCGCTGCTGATACTTTTTGCCTGGCTGGAATGGGGTCCACAAACCGGACACCGTTGGGTCTGGCTACCGCTCATTTTGCCTGCGCTGCCGCTAGTGACTGGACAGTATCTGTTGGCGTTATATGCCGGACAGGATGGGCTGATGATAACCATTGTCTGGGGACACCTGCTGTGGGTGATGCCATGGATGCTGTTTGTGCTCAAACCGGCGTGGCAACGCATTGACCCACGATTGATGTTGATTGCGCAAACGCTGGGTTGGACCCGGGGCCGCATATTCTGGCAAGTAAAATGTCCGCAGCTGGCGCGCCCGGCGCTGGTTGCCTTCGCGGTAGGGTTCTCAGTCAGTATCGCCCAGTATATGCCGACGCTGTGGTTAGGCGCCGGGCGCTATCCCACGCTGACCACCGAAGCGGTGGCATTAAGCAGCGGCGGTAGCACCGCCATTCTGGCAACCCAGGCGCTATGGCAGCTTCTGTTACCGCTTATAATTTTCGCACTGGCGGCGTTTCTCGCTGCGTGGATTGGCCGCTTTCGACAAGGACTCCGCTAATGCTCATTGTACAAAGCGTTTCGTTGTACCAGGGTACGACAGCACTACTGAAGGACGTTAATTTCCAGGTTAATAAAAGTGACATTGTCACCATTATGGGACCTTCCGGCAGCGGTAAGTCTTCGTTATTTTCGTGGATGATCGGGGCGTTGTCTCCTCAGCTTCAGGCGTCAGGCGAACTGTGGCTCAACGAACAGCGCGTAGACACACTGCCTACCGCGCAGCGCCAGATTGGCATTCTGTTTCAGGATGCGCTGCTGTTTGACCATTTCAGCGTTGGGCAGAATTTACTGCTGGCCTTACCCGCCAGCGTGCAAGGTCCCGCCAGACGCCATGAGGTGGAAAGCGCCCTCGCACGCGCGGGCCTGGCAGGATTTTATTCACGCGATCCGGCTTCGCTCTCCGGCGGGCAACGCTCGCGTGTCGCCCTGCTTCGCGCGCTACTGGCACAACCCCAGGCGCTGTTACTCGATGAACCCTTTAGCAGGCTGGATGCGTCGCTGCGCGATACCTTTCGCCAGTGGGTCTTCACCGAAGTACGTAAACTGGGTATTCCTGTGGTCCAGGTTACCCACGATGCGCAGGACGTCCCGCCAGCAGGTCGCGTATTACAGATGGAAAACTGGGCGTGAATGTGGCGATATGCTGCGTTAACGCAAGGTTTTTACTTAACTGGCGGCACAGAATGTCGTCCTCTTTTTCAACGTCGGGCTATTCGATGAAACGTGTTTCTCAAATGACCGCGCTGGCACTGGCTTTAGGGCTCGCTTGCGCTTCTTCCTGGGCTGCTGAAACAGCACAGACGCTCACCCTCAACCAGTTACAGCAAAAGCAAGGCGCGGCGATCGATACCCGTCAGAGCGCTTTCTATAACGGCTGGCCGCAATCGCTTAATGGTCCTTCAGGACACGAGCCTTCCGCACTGAACCTGTCTGCCGCCTGGCTCGACAAGATGAATGATGAACAACTCAGCGCCTGGGTTAAGGCACATCACCTGAAAACCGACGCGCCGGTGGCATTGTATGGCAGCGATACTGACATGCAGGCCGTCAAATCCCGCCTGCAGAAAGTCGGCTTTAACGCTATCTCAACCCTCAGCGATGCGCTTACGGACCCTGCCCGCCTGCAACGTCTGCCGCACTTCGAACAGTTGGTTTACCCGCAGTGGCTGCACGACCTTCAGCAGGGTAAAGAGGTAACCGCCAAACCGGCCGGTGACTGGAAAGTGATTGAAGCCGCCTGGGGCGCGCCGAAGTTGTATCTGCTCAGCCATATCCCTGGCGCGGGCTACATTGATACCAACGAAGTCGAAAGCGAACCGCTGTGGAATAAAGTGTCCGACGCGCAGCTCAAAGCGATGCTGGCGAAACACGGCATCCGCCACGACACCACGGTGATTTTATACGGCCGCGATGTCTACGCCGCCGCGCGCGTGGCACAAATTATGCTGTATGCAGGTGTGAAAGATGTTCGTCTGCTCGACGGCGGCTGGCAGACCTGGTCTGACTCAGGTTTACCGGTCGAACGCGGTACGGCACCAACGGTGAAGCCTGAACCTGATTTCGGCGTGACGATCCCTGCCCAACCGCAGCTGATGCTGGATATGGAACAGGCTCGCGGTCTGCTGCATCGCCAGGATGCGTCTTTGGTGAGCATTCGTTCATGGCCGGAATTTATCGGTACGACCAGCGGCTATAGCTACATTAAGCCAAAAGGTGAGATCGCAGGGGCGCGTTGGGGCCATGCAGGCAGCGACTCCACCCACATGGAAGATTTCCATAATCCGGATGGCACCATGCGCAGCGCCGATGACATCGCCGCCATGTGGAAGCAATGGAATATCCTGCCACAGCAACAGGTCTCATTCTATTGTGGTACCGGCTGGCGTGCTTCGGAAACGTTTATGTATGCCCGCGCAATGGGCTGGAAAAACGTCTCCGTCTACGACGGCGGCTGGTATGAGTGGAGCAGCTCTCCGAAAAACCCGATCGCCAGCGGTGAACGGGGTCCGGACGCCAGCAAGTAAGATTGTCATTTTTGCCGGATGCAGCGAGAACGCTTTACCCAGCCTACATAAACCATCGTTGTAGGCCGAATAAGCGAAGCGCATCCGGCAACGCACTACGTTACGCCTGACGCTGGACCGCTTTCAGCGTCAGATATCCGCTCCAGATCCGGGTGAACGTCGTCATCCAGCACAGCGCGCCAAAGACCCACGCCATTACGGCAAAATATTCCGGGAACAGACATCCCAACACAAACAGCAAAATCGTCTCGGTTCCTTCAGTCAGTCCGCCCAGATAATAAAACGATTTATGCGCATAACCGGGGTTATCAATCTGATGCTTTGCTGCCAGCGCGGCGAAGGCCAGAAAGCTGCTGCCGGTGCCAATAAACGCGAACAACAGCCAACCGCCTGCCAGCGCATTTTGCGCCGGCGCAGCAAGAATAAAACCAAACGGCACTAAGGCGTAAAACAGAAAATCGAGCGAGATATCGAGAAACCCTCCCGCGTCCGTTAGTCCTCTGCGCCGTGCCAGCGCCCCATCCAGCCCGTCAAACAGCCGATTGAGTACAATGGCCACCAGCGCCGCCATATACCAGCCTAACGCCAGAAATGGCAACGCCAGCACGCCAATAGCAAAACCGACCAGCGTAAGTCCGTCCGGGGTAATCGCCGGTTGATCAATGATGCCCACGCAGCGATGCAAAAGCGGTTTTAATCGCGGATGAAGATGGCGGTCAAGCATGCGGGCGTCCTTTAAAACTGTCGCACAGTCCCTGGGAGGGAATATCGAGAGCGGCATTAAAACGCGCCGAGAGATTTTGAAACGCAATCAGCGCGGTCATTTCAGTAATGGCGTCATCGGTAAAATACTGCTTCATCTGCGCTTTCAGCGCATCGTCAACCTGTGGTGGCGTTGCGGTGACCGCATCAGCATAGGCCAGCCCTACACGTTCTTCTGCGCTAAATAGCGTTGATTCTTGCCAGTTGGCAACCTGTAAGACTTTATCCAGCGCGCCGCAGCGTTCAGCCAGCCGTAAACTGTTGGCGTCAACGCAGAAAGCGCAGTGGCACACCTGAGAAACGCGGGTCATCAACAGCGCGCGCATCACCGGCGACAGGCGCGCCTTTTTACGCTCCAGATACCCGACAAACAGCGCCACCAGCCAGAACAGGAACGGCATCCGCCCCCACCAGCGTGTGGGATGCAGCACATCACCATAATGTTTTTTCTGCGTAGCAACGAGCGGTTGCAAACTGGAAGGGATACGCGTTAACGGTTTTACCCACGACTGAGGATCGTTCAACGGTGGCTCCTGAATACTTTAGATAAAACAAAGATAACGATAGTATGTCATTTTCTACCGTTAGATCTTGATGAATATAATGAAAACCCTCGACGTGGTCGCCGCTATCATTGAACGTGATGGCAAAATTTTACTGGCTCAACGCCCGCAGCATGCGGATCAGTCAGGTATGTGGGAGTTTGCTGGCGGTAAGGTTGAGCCGGGGGAAAGTCAGCCAGAGGCGCTGGTCCGTGAACTGCGTGAAGAGTTCGGCATCGAGGCGGTCGTTGGGCGCTACATTGCCAGCCATCAACGCGAGGTTTCAGGCCGACTCATTCACTTACATGCCTGGCATGTACCGTCATATCAGGGGGAGCTGAAAGTGTATGAACATCAGGATATCGTCTGGTGTTCACCCGAAGAGGCGCTGCGTTATCCGCTGGCGCCTGCCGATATCCCGCTATTAGAAGCGTTTATCCTTTTACGCGACGCCAGACCAGCGGATTCGTGCTGATCGTTTTATCATCACGCTGGCACTGAAGCAAAACGCCATCCGCTTTAATCACCGCCCCTTCTGAGTAGTTTTGATCCTGATAAATGCAGCACTGACTACAGGGTTGCGCCCGCTGACCGCTGGAACTGAACACTTCCGGCGGGACATTCACCTGCACGTCCGGGCGATAGAGCTGATTTGCCAGCGTCGCGCTGGACACCAGTGCCAACGCTCCTGCCATGATTATACGGCGCATATTCTTTCCTTTTTGACTGACAGTTATGCTCAGTATAACGGTATAAACCGGCAGAAACTTTAGCCCTTGCCATCATCGCTTTTGGTTATGACCCACGCCGCAATATTAATTTACTTAGCGCGGTTAATTTTTTCTTGCGTCCCGTCACACTGCTGATGTTATAGTCAAAAACTGCAAAACACTTAACACAAAAATCAAAAATATAACCATATCAATACATAAGAGGTACTTATATCTATGGATCAGACACGTTCTCTGGAGTCATTCCTTAACCATGTGCAAAAGCGCGACCCGAATCAGACCGAGTTCGCGCAAGCCGTTCGTGAGGTAATGACGACACTGTGGCCCTTCCTCGAGCAAAACCCGCGTTATCGTCAGATGTCGTTGCTGGAACGTCTGGTTGAACCGGAGCGCGTGATCCAGTTCCGCGTCGTCTGGCTGGACGATCGCAATCAGGTGCAGGTCAACCGCGCGTGGCGCGTGCAGTTTAGCTCCGCCATTGGCCCATACAAAGGCGGGATGCGTTTCCACCCTTCCGTGAACCTGTCGATCCTGAAATTCCTTGGCTTCGAGCAAACATTTAAAAACGCCCTCACCACGCTGCCAATGGGCGGGGGTAAAGGCGGGAGCGATTTCGATCCGAAAGGTAAAAGCGAAGGCGAAATCATGCGTTTCTGCCAGGCGCTGATGACCGAACTGTTCCGCCATTTAGGGCCCGATACCGATGTTCCGGCGGGCGATATCGGCGTAGGAGGTCGTGAAGTCGGCTTTATGGCCGGGATGATGAAAAAACTGTCCAACAACAGCGCCTGCGTCTTTACCGGTAAAGGTCTCTCTTTCGGCGGCAGCCTGATTCGCCCGGAAGCTACCGGCTACGGTCTGGTGTACTTCACCGAAGCGATGCTCAAACGCCATGGTCTGGGCTTTGAAGGCATGCGCGTGGCCGTCTCTGGTTCCGGTAACGTGGCGCAATTCGCCATTGAGAAAGCCATGGAGTTTGGCGCGCGAGTAGTCACCGCCTCCGATTCCAGCGGTACCGTGGTCGACGAAAGCGGATTTACCAAAGAAAAACTGGCGCGTCTGTGCGCGATCAAAGACAGCCGCGACGGCCGCGTGGCAGATTACGCCCGCGAATTTGGCCTGACCTATCTGGAAGGCCAACAGCCGTGGTCGGTTCCGGTTGATATCGCCCTGCCGTGCGCCACCCAGAACGAACTTGATGTCGATGCGGCACGCGTGCTGATCGCCAACGGCGTGAAGGCTGTCGCCGAAGGGGCAAACATGCCTACCACCATCGAGGCCACCGATCTGTTCCTGGAAGCGGGTGTATTGTTCGCGCCGGGTAAAGCGGCCAACGCGGGAGGCGTAGCGACATCCGGTCTGGAAATGGCGCAGAACGCCGCACGTCTGGGCTGGAAAGCGGAGAAAGTGGATGCACGCCTGCACCACATCATGCTGGATATTCACCATGCCTGCGTCGAGTACGGCGGCGAAAGCAAGCAAACCAACTACGTACGTGGCGCCAACATCGCGGGATTCGTGAAAGTTGCCGACGCGATGTTGGGCCAGGGTGTGATTTAATTCAGATCTATTGTTCCCGTAGGCTTGATGCGGCACACATGCCTTATCCAGCCTAAGAGCGCATTACAGGCCCGCCTCTTCAGATGGCGGGCTTTTTTTCGCCGTGCGTTTCCGCGGCGCGCTCTTTTTCTTGTCACCACCACTACTACCCGGTGCGGCAATACCACGGAAGCGTCGTACCGGCGTGCTGCGCGCCTGATCGATTAGCTGATACAGCGTCCCCACCAGCGGCTGCATGAAATCCTGATATCGACACTGTTTTTCGCTGATTTGGGTCAGGATCGATTCCCAGTGCGCGGTCATATCCGGGCGCGTCGCCATTTCAGGCAGCGAATGAAACAGCGCTTTTCCGGCATCGGTAGAATGGATATAGCGCCCCTTCTTCACCAGGAAACCACGCTTAAACAGCAGCTCGATAATCCCGGCGCGCGTCGCTTCCGTTCCCAGTCCGTCCGTTGCGCGCAGGATCTTTTTCAGATCTTTATCCTGCACAAAGCGCGCGATTCCGGTCATCGCTGACAGCAGCGTGGCATCGGTAAAGTGCCGCGGAGGCTGGGTCTGTCGTTCAACCACTTCGCCTTTTTCGCACAGCAGTTCGTCGTCTTTTGCCACCACCGGCAGCGGCGTCCCGTCGTTATCTTCGTCGCGCTCTTTGTTGCCAAGCAGCGTACGCCATCCGGCCTCCGCCAGAAAACGGGCTTTGGCGACAAACTTACCTTTCGCGATGTCCAGCTCAATAACGCACTTCCTGAATACCGCATCCGCGCAAAACTGCATCAGATATTGACGGGCAATCAGGTTGTATATCTTCGCTTCATTATCGTTCAAGTTGATGGACGAACTGCGCGCGGTTGGAATGATGGCGTGGTGCGCATCCACTTTTTTATCATCCCAACAGCGGTTTCGCGTATCGGGATTGACCGCCGGTTGCGGAAGCAGATCCGGCGCATGGACGCTAATCGCGTTCAGTACCGCGTGACGTCCGGCAAAGTGTTCTTCCGGCAGATAACGGCTATCCGAACGCGGATAGGTGATCAGTTTATGGGTTTCATACAGCTTCTGGCAGATATCCAGAACGTTTTGCGCACTTAAGCCAAAGCGTTTCGCCGCTTCAATCTGCAACGCCGACAGCGAAAACGGCAGCGGCGCGGATTCTGATTCCCGTTTATCGTTATAGCTGGTGACGATCGCCGGCTGACCGTTAATGCGGTTTACCACGTGTTCAGCCAGCGTGCGGTTTAGCAAGCGCCCTTCTTCATCCTGATACGGCTCACACGCTTCGCTCGGCTGCCAGATAGCGGTAAACCGCTCATCGGCGGGCGTCACGATATGCGCCTTTACCTCGAAGAAGTCTTTGGCAACGAAGTTTTCAATTTCTTCATCGCGACGCACAACCAGTCCGAGCACCGGCGTTTGCACGCGCCCGACCGAAAGTACGCCCTGATAGCCCGCATTACGCCCCAGAATGGTATAAGCGCGCGTCATGTTGATACCGTACAGCCAGTCCGCCCGCGCTCGCGCCAGTGCCGACACACACAGGGGGATGAACTCACTGTTGGCGCGCAGACGCTCAATCGCCCGCTCGACGGCCTGCGGGTTGAGGTCGTTAATCAGGCAGCGTTGCACCTGCTGGCGCTTTTCAGGGGCCAGTTGCAGGTAATCCAGCACTTCATCTACCAGCAGCTGTCCTTCACGATCGGGGTCACCTGCGTGAATGACTTCACTGGCCTCATGCAAAAATCGCTTAATAACGTTGAGCTGTTTGGTCACCGAGGGACGCGGCTGCAGTTGCCACTTTTCCGGGACAATCGGCAGATCAACCAGACTCCAGCGAGCATAACGACTGTCGTAGGCATCTGGCTGCGCCTGTTCAAGCAGGTGACCAATACACCAGGTCACCACTTGCCCGTTTCCGCATTCGATAAAACCGTCACCTTTGCGATGCGGCTTCGGCAGCACATCGGCGATAGCGCGCGCCAGACTCGGTTTTTCGGCAATAAACAACCGCATCGAGTTAACGGATCTCAACCATGGCGCGACCGCCACGAGCTTCCACTAACTCACCAATCGCGGTGAGGTCGATGCCAAACTGCGCCGCTGCCGCTTTAACTTCGGCTTCAGCTTCCGGCGTTACCGCTAACAGCAGACCACCGGAAGTTTGCGGATCGCAGAGCAAATCGCG
Organism: Citrobacter sp. RHBSTW-00986; assembly: GCF_013783065.1. Classification (NCBI taxonomy): domain Bacteria; kingdom Pseudomonadati; phylum Pseudomonadota; class Gammaproteobacteria; order Enterobacterales; family Enterobacteriaceae; genus Citrobacter; species Citrobacter sp. RHBSTW-00986. The sequence continues at coordinate 2,800,966 of NZ_CP056200.1, forward strand.
AACCGACTGCGGCATTTCACCCATCAGGTGTCCGTAGCTGGCAAAGTTACGCTGGGTACCGCCCGGCACCGCACCCTGCGCGATGTATTCTTCAACACCTGGCAGCTTAGGAATAGCCTGGTAGACGATCTGCGCCTGAACGCCGGCCCCCTGACACATCTCGCTCAGATGCCCCAGCAGCCCAAAACCGGTAACGTCGGTCATGGCTTTCACGCCGTCGATATCGGCAAATGCCGCCCCGGCAATGTTCATCCGGCACATCACTTCCGTCGCCAGCCCTTTGTGCTCGTCCTTCAGCAGCGATTTTTTCTCTGCGGTGGTCAGGACACCAATACCCAGAGGCTTGGTCAAAAACAGCTTGCATCCCGCCTCGGCGGTGCTGTTTTTCTTCACGCGTTCAGTTGGAACAACGCCGGTTACCGCAAGACCAAAGATAGGCTCAGGGGCATCGATAGAGTGCCCCCCCGCCAGCGCGATACCCGCCTGACGGCAGGCAAAGCGTCCGCCTTCGGTTACTTCGCGGGCGATTTCCGGCGCCAGCTTATCAAGCGGCCAGCCCAGGATAGCAATTGCCATAATCGGTTTGCCGCCCATGGCGAAAATATCGCTGATGGCGTTGGTGGCGGCGATGCGGCCAAAATCAAACGGATTATCGACAATCGGCATAAAGAAATCGGTGGTGCTGATTACGCTGGTGCCGTTCCCCAGATCGTATACAGCCGCGTCGTCGCGGGTTTCATTACCCACCAGTAAGTTTGGATCAACAAACTTCGCCTGCTCACTGTGCAGGATGGTTTCCAGCACTTTTGGGGAAATTTTACAACCGCAACCGGCTCCGTGGCTGTATTGCGTTAAACGAATAGCTTGCTCGCTCATGGACATCTCCTGTCATTGCAATCCGGATATGGTAGCGCTCATTCCATGATGTGGTAAGAGTGACTGTCTGAATTCGGGTGCCTTTGCTCATAATCCAGACAGTTTTGCCGTTGATATCAGAAATAACGGACGAATGCGCTCGGATCGGCAAGGGTAATCGTCGTGGATGCTTTCAACTGTGGTGTGCCCAGATAGAGAAAACCGACGATTTTATCCTGTGGGCGACAGTCAAACGCTTCGCGGACGACCTCACTTTCGGTTAATGCGCCACTGCGCCAGATACCGCCAAAGCCCTGGGCAATGGCAGCCATCTGCATGGCCATCACCGCACAACCGGCAGACATTTCCTGTTCCCATAGCGGAACCTTGTCGTTTGCTTCACATTTCGCCACCACGGTAATAATCAGCGGCGCGCGAAACGGCGCGCTGCGCGCTTTTTCCTGGGCCTTCTCATCGCTGCCAGATGCAATAGCGCCTTTTTCAAGCACGGCGGCAAAGCGTTCACGCCCTTCGCCCTCAATGACAAAGAATTGCCACGGTTGCAGCGTTTTGTGGTCCGGCGCGCGCATTCCCGCACGCAGAATATTTTGCAGTTGCTCTCCTGCCGGGGCCGGTTCGACGAGACGAGAGGCGCTACGACGAGTCATAAGTAATTCGAGTGCATCCATTTGCTTAACTCCAACAATGAAATTTGTTCACAAAATTAACACGTGAGCGGATTTTGTTACAGCACAGGCGGTGATTCCTGCTGACAAGTGCCTGTCGGGTCATTACGATAGCCTCATCTTATCGCCTTTCTCCGGGATTTCGGGGTGGCGTGTTGTTAATTGGTAGGGAGAATACATGCGAACCCTGTGGCGATTTATTGCCGGATTTTTTAAATGGACATGGCGATTACTCAATTTCGTCCGTGAATTTGTGCTTAACCTGTTCTTCATCTTTTTGGTGCTGGTTGGCGTGGGCATCTGGATGCAGGTCAGCAGCAGCAACACCAGCGAACACGCTGAGCGAGGCGCGCTGCTGCTGGATATCTCCGGGGTGATTGTCGATAAGCCTTCGAGCACCAGTCGTTTAAGCGTTATTGGCCGTCAGCTGTTTGGCGCCAGTTCCGATCGTCTGCAGGAAAACTCTCTGTTTGATATCGTGAATACGATTCGCCAGGCAAAAGATGATCGCAACATCACCGGCATCGTGATGGATCTGAAAAATTTTGCCGGGGCAGACCAGCCTTCCATGCAGTATATCGGCAAAGCACTGCGGGAATTCCGCGACAGCGGTAAACCGGTCTTTGCCGTGGGTGATAACTTCAGCCAGGGGCAGTATTACCTCGCCAGTTTTGCTAACAAAATTTACCTCTCTCCGCAGGGTTCCGTTGATCTGCACGGCTTTGCCACCAACGGTCTGTACTACAAGTCCCTGCTCGATAAGCTGAAAGTTTCCACGCACGTGTTCCGTGTCGGGACCTATAAGTCTGCCGTAGAGCCGTTTATCCGCGATGATATGTCTCCTGCCGCGCGTGAAGCCGACAGTCGCTGGATCGGCGAGCTGTGGCAGAACTATCTCGACACGGTCGCCGCCAACCGCCAGATCCCAGCTCAGCAGGTGTTCCCTGGCGCACAGGCGATGCTGGACGGTTTGACGAAGGTCGATGGAGATACGGCGAAATATGCGCTCGACAACAAACTGGTGGATGCACTCGCCTCCAGCGCCGAAGTCGAAAAAATGCTGACCAAACAGTTTGGCTGGAGCAAAGCGGATAAAAACTATCGCGCCGTCAGCTATTACGATTATTCGCTGAAAACACCGGCGGATACCGGAGACAGCATTGGCGTTATCTTCGCGAACGGCGCGATTATGGACGGTGAAGAAACCCCAGGAAATGTGGGGGGCGACACCACTGCCGCACAAATCCGCGAAGCGCGTCTCGATCCGAAAGTGAAAGCTATTGTTCTGCGCGTGAACAGTCCTGGCGGCAGCGTCAGCGCCTCGGAAGTCATTCGTGCTGAGCTGGCTGCGGCAAAAGCGGCGGGTAAACCGGTTGTCGTGTCTATGGGCGGCATGGCGGCCTCCGGTGGCTACTGGATCTCCACCCCAGCCAGTTACATTGTGGCAAACCCCAGCACGTTAACCGGTTCAATCGGGATCTTTGGTGTGATCAACACCGTAGAAAACAGCCTGGATTCCATTGGTGTACATACCGATGGCGTGGCCACTTCCCCGCTGGCGGATATCTCCATCACCAAAGCGTTACCGCCTGAAGTGCAGCAAATGATGCAATTGAGCATTGAAAATGGCTATAAGCGCTTTATCACGCTGGTCGCGGATGCACGTAAGACAACCCCTGAGCAGATTGACAAAATCGCGCAGGGTCACGTCTGGACCGGTCAGGATGCGAAAGCCAACGGACTGGTAGACAGCCTCGGTGATTTTGACGACGCCATCGCGAAAGCGGCTGAGCTTGCCAAGCTGAAACAGTGGCACATTGCGTATTATCAGGATGAACCGACATTCGTCGATATGGTAATGGACAGCATGTCAGGCTCCGTTCGCGCCATGCTGCCCGAAGCTATTCAGGCCATGCTCCCGGCGCCGCTTGCTTCTGCGGCCAGTGCAGTTAAAGCGGAAAGCGATAAGCTGGCCGCGTTTAACGATCCGCAAAACCGATATGCGTTTTGCCTGACCTGCGCCAACGTTCGCTAACAATTGCCCCCTCTTCGGGATGAAGAGGGGTTTTCATTAAGACAGAAGAAAAGTCATGCAAAAGAAATCGATTTACGTTGCCTATACCGGCGGTACCATTGGTATGCAGCGCTCAGAACAGGGTTATATTCCTGTTTCTGGTCATCTCCAGCGTCAACTGGCATTGATGCCTGAATTCCACCGCCCGGAGATGCCAGACTTCACCATCCACGAATACGTCCCGTTGATGGATTCCTCCGACATGACGCCGGAAGACTGGCAGCATATTGCGGAAGACATTAAAGCACACTACGACGATTACGATGGTTTTGTCATTCTGCACGGCACCGACACCATGGCGTTTACGGCTTCGGCGCTCTCTTTTATGTTGGAGAACCTGGGTAAACCGGTCATTGTGACAGGGTCACAAATTCCGCTGGCAGAGCTACGTTCAGACGGGCAAATCAATCTGCTCAACGCGCTGTACGTTGCGGCAAATTATCCGATCAATGAAGTAACCCTGTTTTTCAACAATCGACTGTTTCGCGGCAACCGTACCACTAAAGCGCACGCCGATGGCTTTGACGCCTTTGCCTCACCCAACCTTGCGCCGCTACTGGAAGCCGGGATCCACATCCGTCGACTGGGAACTCCGCCAGCACCGCACGGCGCAGGTGAACTGATTGTTCATCCTATTACTCCACAACCGATTGGCGTGGTCACCATTTATCCAGGTATCTCCGCTGATGTGGTGCGTAACTTCCTGCGCCAGCCGGTAAAAGCGTTAATTTTGCGCTCCTACGGCGTGGGCAATGCACCGCAAAATAAAGAGTTTCTGCAAGAACTTGAAGATGCGAGCTCACGTGGCATTGTGGTGGTGAACCTGACCCAGTGTATGTCCGGCAAGGTAAACATGGGTGGCTACGCGACGGGTAATGCCCTCGCCCACGCTGGCGTAATTGGCGGCGCGGATATGACCGTCGAAGCCACGCTCACCAAATTGCACTATTTACTCAGTCAGGGACTGGATGTGCAGAGCATTCGTGAAGCTATGACGCAAAATCTGCGCGGCGAGCTCACCCCGGACGAATAAAGGAGTCTATGCCCATGGCCCGAGCCTTACTGTTGGTCGATTTACAAAATGACTTTTGTGCCGGCGGCGCTCTCGCTGTTCCGCAAGGCGACAGCACAATCGAGATTGCCAACCGTCTGATTGACTGGTGCGCCCTACGCGGCGACACGGTTGTTGCCAGTCTTGACTGGCATCCGGCTAATCACGGTAGTTTTGCCAGCCAGCATCAGGTCGCCCCCTACAGTCAGGGACAACTGGATGGTCTGGCGCAAACGTTCTGGCCCGATCATTGCGTGCAAAACAGCGAAGGGGCGGCCCTGCATCCGCTGCTGAACCAGCGTGCAATAGCGAAAACCTTCACCAAAGGCGAGAACCCGCTGGTCGACAGTTACAGTGCATTTTTTGATAACGGTCGTCGTCAGGCAACCGCGCTGAACGCCTGGCTGCTCGAACACCGTATTGCTGAGCTTATTATCATGGGTCTGGCTAGCGACTATTGCGTTAAATTCACCGTTCTGGATGCGCTCGATCTTGGTTATACCGTCAGCGTTATTACCGACGGCTGCCGTGGCGTCAATATTCAACCCCAGGACAGTGCAGAGGCGTTTATGGAAATGGCTGCAGCGGGCGCGACGCTGTATACGCTTGATGACTGGCTGGAAACCCAGCGCTAATACTTTAAAACGCCTTATCCGGCCTATTGAATTTGCGCATGTATGCAAATCTGTAGGCCTGAAAAAGGACTTGCGTCAACAATCAGTAATGTTTGCCCCAACCGATACAACCTACCAGAAATGGTTTGCCGCCTCGCCGACATGACGTGAACACCTTCGCATTTTTCCTGTTATGAAACTGTTAACCTGCAAATGCTGTTTTTTTCGCCACGCCATTTCCGTGGCGTGTTTGCTTGTTTAAATGTCAAAGAGGAACACCGATGAAACTATTGCCTTTGTTGGCAGCATTACCCCTGCTTTGCGCCAGCGTTGTTTCCGCCAGTTCACTGATGTCAGTTGGCTACTTCAATGGTGGCGGCGACGTCACTGCCGGTCCTGGTGGCGACATCAATAAACTGGATGTTCGTCAGATAACCCATCTCAACTATTCGTTTGGCCTTGTCTACAACAACGAAAAAGACGAGACCAATGACGCCTTAAAAGACGCCAGTAAGCTGCATCAGATTTGGCTTTCACCGAAAGTGCAGGATGATTTACTGAAAATTCCACAGCTGCGTAAACAGAATCCGAACCTGAAAGTATTGCTTTCCGTCGGTGGTTGGGGGGCTCGTGGATTCTCCGGCGCGGCAGCAACGAAAGAATCGCGCGCGGTGTTTATTCAGTCTGCTCAGGAGATAATTGCGAAATATGGCCTTGATGGCATCGACCTCGACTGGGAATATCCGGTCAACGGCGCCTGGGGACTGGTCGAAAGTCAACCGGCCGACCGAGCTAACTTTACCGCGCTGTTAAAAGAGCTCCGCGCCGCATTGGGGCATAAAAAACTACTGACCATCGCCGTGGGCGCAAATGCGGAAAGCCCGAAAAGCTGGGTGGATGTGAAAGCCATTGCGCCATCGCTCGACTACATAAACCTGATGACCTATGACATGGCTTACGGTACGCAGTATTTCAACTCGAACCTGTACGATTCGACACAATGGCCGACAGTCGCCGCGGCGGATAGGTACAGCGCTGATTTTGTGGTCAACAACTATCTTGCTGCCGGTCTAAAAGCGAGTCAGATGAACCTGGGCATTGGTTTTTATGGTCGCGTACCGAAACGCGCTGTTGAGCCAGGCATTGACTGGAGCAAACCTGACGCACAGAAAAATCCTGTTACCCAGCCCTATTTCGGGCCCGCGCAAATTGAATTGTTCAAATCACTGGGCGTCGATCTGAGCAAAGATACCTATGTGAAGTACAACGATATCGTGGCGAAATTGATCAACGATCCGCAGAAGCGCTTTAGCCAGCATTGGGATGATGAAGCAAAAGTGCCGTGGCTGTCAGTGCAGTCTGTGGAGGGAAAAGCGCTCTTTGCCCTCTCCTATGAAAACCCGCGCTCGGTAGCGATCAAGGCTGACTACATCAAGAGCAAGGGGCTGGGAGGCGCCATGTTCTGGGAATACGGTGCGGATGACCAAAACCAGTTGGCTAAGCAGTTAGCCGATTCGTTAGGCATCAAACACTGATCCCAACGCCTGACACAATAGGTTATGATTATCGCATTCTGCTGCGCCAGCTTTTGGCGCAGCTTTTCATTTTCTACTGGAGGCATGAGCTTTATGGCTTTTATCCCTAAAAATTACGCCCGTCTGGAAGTCGGTTACCGGGAAAAGGCGCTTAAACTCTTCCCCTGGGTCTGCGGACGTTGTTCCCGTGAGTTCGTATATTCAAATTTGCGCGAATTGACGGTACACCATATCGATCACGATCACTCCAATAACCCGGAAGATGGTAGCAACTGGGAAATGTTGTGCCTGTACTGCCACGATCACGAACATTCCAAATATACGGAAGCGGACCAGTATGGTTCAACGGTGGTTGCAGGCGAAGATGCACAGAAAGCGGTGGGCGAAGCGAAATATAATCCGTTCGCCGATCTGAAGGCGATGATGAACAAGAAATAACTTCAACTGCGGGCCCGACATAGATGTTTGCCGGGCCTGAGTAATCAGGATTTAAACGTCGCAATGGGTTCGGGCGTAATACCAAACTCCACTTTCAACTGCTGCTTACTCTTCATCACCATCTCACCGTTGGTATCAATCGTCATATGCTGCGCGTCAATATTGTTTCGCGCCTGCCATAACATCACCAGCTGTAAGCAGTTCTCTTTTTGTTCTGCCGTTAGCGCCACGCCATCCGGCCATTTTCCGAGTTCAACGGCAGTTGATAAGCGCTGATAAACTTCCGGCGTCATGCTGTTGATCATCTCATCAAGATTCATGTTAAATCCACTCTCCGTAGAATAATTTGCTGAATCGTTTCTTCAGCCTTTGGTCTGCTCACCGTTTTCACCATCGGTGAAGTTCAAAGAGGCTGAGTTAACGCAGTAACGTTCACCTGTAGGTTGCGGACCATCCGGGAAGACGTGCCCCAGGTGCGCATCACAGTTACCACAGCGGATTTCAATGCGCTGCATGCCGTGTGAAGTATCTTTAATGTAACGGATAGCCTCTGCGCTGACAGGCTCGTAAAAGCTGGGCCAGCCGCAGCCAGAGTCATATTTTGTCTCGGAACGAAATAGCGGTTTGTCACAGACCAAACAGTGGTAGATTCCGTCACGCTTGTTGTGCAGCAAACGCCCGGTAAATGGCGGTTCTGTCCCGTGATTCTGCGTCACGTAGAACTGCATTTCGGTTAAATTTTTTTTTAGTTCTTCTGGAGAAGGTTGATTAGCCATTTGCTCACATCTCGCTTTATCTAAACTCACATCGCGAGACAGATTCTAACAAAACATTAACACCAGAGTGCGAACTTTTGTTCTAAACTTGATCCGTGCGAAATGGCAGCCTGCAATTCGTGATCACAATCACGTTTTTATCTTGATTGCCCTTTAAAATTCGGGCCGCCGACCCCATGTGGTTTCAAGCCCAAAGGAAGAGTGAGGCGAGTCAGTTGCGCAAAGCTTAAGCAGCAGATTGATTTGTCGCAATGATTGACACGATTCCGCTTGACGCTGCGTAAGGTTTTTGTAATTTTACAGGCAACCTTTTATTCACTAACAAATAGCTGGTGGAATATATGACTATCAAAGTAGGTATCAACGGTTTTGGCCGTATCGGTCGCATTGTTTTCCGTGCTGCTCAAGAACGCTCTGACATCGAGATCGTTGCAATCAACGACCTGTTAGACGCTGACTACATGGCTTACATGCTGAAATATGACTCCACTCACGGCCGTTTCAACGGTACCGTTGAAGTGAAAGACGGTCATCTGATCGTGAACGGTAAAAAAATCCGTGTTACCGCTGAACGTGATCCGGCTAACCTGAAATGGGACGAAGTTGGTGTTGACGTAGTAGCTGAAGCTACTGGCCTGTTCCTGACAGATGAAACCGCTCGTAAGCACATCACTGCTGGCGCGAAAAAAGTGGTTCTGACTGGTCCGTCCAAAGATAACACTCCGATGTTTGTTAAAGGCGCTAACTTTGACAAATACGAAGGTCAGGACATCGTTTCTAACGCTTCCTGCACCACTAACTGCCTGGCTCCGCTGGCTAAAGTTATCAACGACAACTTCGGCATCATCGAAGGTCTGATGACTACTGTTCACGCGACCACCGCTACTCAGAAAACCGTTGATGGCCCGTCTCACAAAGACTGGCGCGGCGGCCGCGGCGCATCCCAGAACATCATCCCGTCCTCTACCGGTGCTGCTAAAGCTGTAGGTAAAGTACTGCCAGAACTGAACGGCAAACTGACTGGTATGGCGTTCCGCGTTCCTACCCCGAACGTATCTGTTGTTGACCTGACCGTTCGTCTGGAAAAAGCTGCTTCTTACGAAGAAATTAAGAAAGCAATCAAAGCTGCTTCCGAAGGCCCGATGAAAGGCGTTCTGGGTTACACCGAAGACGACGTAGTATCTACCGATTTCAACGGTGAAGTTTGCACTTCCGTGTTCGATGCTAAAGCTGGTATCGCACTGAACGACAACTTCGTGAAACTGGTATCCTGGTACGACAACGAAACCGGCTACTCCAACAAAGTTCTGGACCTGATTGCTCACATCTCCAAATAAGTTGAGATGAAACAGTAATCTGTAAGAGCGACTCAGGTCGCTCTTTTTTTTGCCTGAAGATACCCGTCATACTTCAAGTTACCGGTGTGTTGGCAATGCTCTCTCACCCGAATCACTTACTTCTGTAAGCTCATCGGGATCGTTCACTTGCCGCCGTCCTGCAACTCGAATTATTTAGGGTAAAAAAAAGGATTGCATAATGATTAATAAAATTTTTGCACTTCCGGTAATCGAACAAATTACCCCGGTCCTCTCCCGCCGCCAGCTTGATGAACTTGAGATTCTTGTGGTCGATCATCCACAGGTTAAAGCATCTTTCGCATTGCAGGGCGCACATCTTCTTTCCTGGAAACCCAACGGCGAAGAGGAAGTCCTGTGGCTAAGTAACAATACCCCGTTTAAAACCGGCGTAGCGCTGCGTGGCGGCGTACCAATTTGCTGGCCGTGGTTTGGTCCGGCTGCTCAGCAGGGCCTGCCTTCTCATGGTTTTGCCCGCAACCTGCCATGGACGCTGAAAGCGCACAATGAAGACGACAATGGCGTGGTGCTGACGTTTGAATTGCAAAGCAACGCTGAAACGCGTCAGCTATGGCCGCACGAGTTCTGCCTGCTGGCCCGTTTCAAAGTAGGTGCTACCTGTGAAATGGAACTGGAAGCCCACGGTGAATTTGAAACCACCTCTGCGCTGCATACCTATTTCAACGTCGGTGACATTGCGGCAGTAAAAGTCAGTGGACTTGGCGATCGCCTGATCGACAAAGTGAATGATGCTAAAGAAGATGTGCTGGCTGATGGTATCCAGACCTTCCCGGACCGCACCGATCGTGTCTATCTGAATCCGCAAGCGTGCAGCGTTATCCATGATGATGCGCTCAACCGCAATATCGACGTCGTCCATCATCACCATCTGAATGTCGTGGGCTGGAACCCGGGTCCGGCGCTGTCCGTTAGCATGGGCGACATGCCGGATGACGGCTATAAAACGTTTGTTTGCGTAGAGACGGCTTACGCAACCGCGCCGCAGAAAACCCGCGAAGAAAAACCATCACGCCTGGCACAAACTATCCGCGTTGCTAAACGCTAAAATTGTGTCTGTAGCCTGACGGAACTTGCGCCTTATCCGGCCTACCAAACATTGCGTTGGCCGGATAAGAAGCGTGAGCATCGCCATTCGGCAAATCAGGCCATATCCAGCGCCGTTTTACCCTTTGGCGCTGGATATGCCTTATCTAACTGCTTCAGCTCATCAACTGAGAGCGTTATCTCCAGCGCGGCGGCATTTTGTTCGACATGCGCTATGCTTGCCGCTTTTGGAATCGCCATCACGCCCGGCAGACGGATCACCCATGCCAGCAAAATCTGCGCAGCACTAACATTGTGCGCGTGCGCGATGTCGTTCACCACAGAGTGAGAAAGCAAGTCACCGCGCAATCGCCCCGCCTGAGCCAGCGGACTGTAAGCCATGACCGGCATCTGCTGCTGCTGGCACCACGGCAGTAAATCATATTCAATACCGCGCGATGCTAAATGATAAAGCACCTGGTTAGTGGCACATTCCCGCCCACCTGTGACTTGCCATAACGCCTGCATGTCATCGTAATCGAGATTAGAGACGCCCCAGCGGCGGATTTTCCCCTGCGCAATGAGTGCTTCCATGGCATCCACGGTCTCAGCAAATGAAAAACTGCCCGTCCAGTGGAGCAAATAGAGATCCAGATAATCGGTTTTTAGTCGACGCAGGCTCGCCTCACAGGCGGCAATGGCTTTCTGACCACCGGCATTCCAGGGGTATACTTTCGAGACTAAAAAAGCGCTATCACGACACCCGATTAATGCTTCACCCACTACCTCTTCCGCTGCACCATCTGCATACATTTCGGCGGTATCGATCAACCGCAGACCGAGATCCAGACCAGCCCGCAGCGCTGAAACCTCTTCCCGGCGTCGGCCAGGATCCTCGCCCATGTACCATGTTCCCTGCCCAATAGCAGGCAGCGATACCTGCTTTGTAAACATCACCTGTTTCGCTGTCATCGCGCCCTCCTGTGTTAATGCACCACAGTAAAGCAAAACAACTGGCATGTGTCCTGTTAGGGTGCACAAATTGCACCTTCTAAGATTGGAAGTTGACCGCTATGGCAACGGCAATAAAAAACCCGGGAACAAACAATGCTCCCGGGCCGAATGACAGAAAATCTTAACTGCACTGCGGTTATTTTAAGCGACCTAAATATTTCCCCTCTTTCATCGCGTTAATTTTCCCGTTTTTATAGACAATGACGGAAATCAAGCCCGCGCTATAAGACTGAGCGTCTGCATTGTTCTCATCATTTGCCGCAGCTTTGCCATTAATATAAGCAATACCATCAGCGCCACGTTTAAAGTCTACGCCCAGTTTATTCACATTCACGGGTGTGATTTTACTGGCTTGCAGCGGAGCATTAGCATCGCTGACCATCGTTTTATGTTCATGCTGTAACTGCTGACGGTAAGCCTCGCTGATGGCATAGGCTGGTGCAGCAGCAGATGTTGCGACCAGTACAGCGATAATTATTAATTTCTTCATAAGTTACACCTTAATAATTATTGTGTTTGTGGTGATGACTGGAATTAGTATCATTTGAGTTATATAAGTTTTGCGCGTTCTCCATAGCTTGTTTTTCAGCTACGGCATTGATTGTCGCCTGACGGTTTTGCTCAGCGATATAGCAGGCATCGCGGCTCACGCCCTTGCTTTCGCAAGCACTCATGCGTGAAGCCTCGGTGGAACATCCCGTCAGAATCCCACCCATCACTGCTATCATGATTAACTTTTTCATTATCTCTACCAGGTTTATTCGCAAGAAAACCACATGACATTTAATATCTGAGCCATGCAGCGTTACTGTCTTTACTTATTAAGTTGGAGTAATATCTGCAATCGCTTATTTAATGTCAATTTTAATTTTTTCAGATAAATACCTAAAAGATGTAAAATAAAAATTAACTTAATGATTTTATTTTTTTCAAATGAAAGTTAACTTTCATCGTTACACAACAATAATAAAATAGTTACCTTGCTATTTTTAGTGGCGAGAGTTTCACGATAAAATTATACCGTGATTATAAAATAGAATATTATCAATATATTGCGCAACCAGAAATCACTCTCCCAGAACAATGATTCGTGAAACTGTACAGATACTCTTCCATTCACAAACGAATAGATTTCAGTCTCATCAAACAACAGGTTTAATTTTGGTAATTGCGGCAGGAAAAATACGTTAACTATTTGTTGCGGCCGATGTAATGCCAAAACAGCACAAAAAATCAAATCACATGTTTTGGATCAATATTCATCTCTGATATGCACAAAAAAGCCCGCATCTCTGCGGGCTAGTGTTTGACACGCAGTGGCATCAGAACTTGTAGGTAACACCCGTTGAAATCAGACCCGTCCAGGATTTGTCCACCATCGGGCTGTCTGTCACTTCATCAGACAGGCGGGTATAACGCGCAGTACCGTATACGCTCCAGTTGCCAAGGAAGTTATAGTTTGCGCTGAGCTCCAGATACGGGTTCCAGGAGCTTTCAGGATCGTAGCTACGCAAGCCGCTACGGGCAGATTCATGGCGTGAAACACCATAATAGTATTCATTCTGGTTTTCACTGTTCCACTCGACACCAATCCCCGGAGTCAACGTCAAACCGCCATTGGTATAGCGGTATAACCACGCCAGATCCCATACAATACCATTGCTGTTATCCAGCGTATCGCCTGCAAGGCTGGTACGCAGGAAACCGTATTGCGTGTTGTGAATGTAAGAAAGGCCAGCCATCATGGTGCTCTTACGTTTATCCAGACTACGCAGACGGTTGTCGTCGCTGTCACCCGGTTTGAAGTACATTGGCGACCAATAGGCCATCACCGACAGCTTATCGGTATCGTCATTCCACAGGTAGTAACCACCGCCCAGACCACGGAACCAGAAGTTATCGCTTTCATAAGTCACAACCGGGACCGGGTAAACGTCACTATCGTAATCTTTGTAAGGGTGCTCAACCACACCAACGCCTGCGCCCAGCGTCAGGTTGCTCTCTGCCTGTGCGACGTTAGCGGAAGTGGCGATAAGCACGCTAAGTGCCAGAAGTTTGAGTTTGGTCACAGTCAATAATTCCTTATTTAAATGTGTAGCGGTCAAAGTTTAACCGTCAATACGCTTCAGCCCAACTATTTTACGGATTCGCCCCAGAATGTAACCCCCTAATTTCTCAGCGAGTGATGACATTTTGCTTGCAGGACAGTGAACACCGCATGAATCCTGCCCCATAGATTTACAAAAGATATGCTTTTTTTGCTGATGAGTTATTGATATGCCATTGAAATTCATTTGCGCACACAGGCAAGTTTTGCAAATGCCATCTACGCTTAATTTTAGAAGGTGTATCACCGAATACGTTGATCTCCTGACCACCACAATGGCATGAGAGTTGCTTATTTCTTCAGCAGCGACGTCGTTCAGTTTACCTCTTCAGGGGCCTCTACTATTCATATGAACGGCTCTTAACATGTGCTAAAAAAACGAAAGGACGGCATACCATGAATATATTCGATCACTATCGCCAGCGTTATGAAGCTGCCAAGGACGAAGAGTTCACGCTGCAGGAGTTTCTTACCACTTGTCGGCAAGATCGCAGCGCTTATGCCAATGCGGCAGAGCGGCTATTAATGGCTATTGGTGAGCCTGTCATGGTCGACACTGCCCACGAACCTCGTCTTTCTCGACTCTTTTCGAATCGGGTGATTGCACGATACCCTGCTTTTGAAGAGTTTTATGGCATGGAAGAGGCCATTGAGCAGATTGTTTCTTATTTGAAGCATGCGGCTCAGGGTCTGGAAGAGAAGAAGCAGATTCTGTATCTGCTGGGGCCTGTGGGAGGGGGGAAATCATCTCTTGCTGAGCGGCTGAAGTCGCTGATGCAGCGAGTACCGATTTATGTCCTGAGCGCCAACGGCGAGCGTAGCCCGGTAAACGATCATCCGTTATGCCTGTTTAACCCGCAGGAAGACGCCCAGATCCTGGAAAAAGAGTATGGGATCCCACGTCGTTATCTCGGTACGATCATGTCGCCCTGGGCTGCAAAACGTCTGCATGATTTTGGCGGGGACATTACAAAATTCCGCGTTGTCAAAGTCTGGCCGTCTATTCTGGAGCAGATCGCTATTGCCAAAACGGAGCCTGGTGATGAAAACAACCAGGATATCTCTGCGCTGGTCGGGAAAGTGGATATTCGTAAACTCGAACACCACGCCCAGAACGATCCTGATGCCTACGGTTATTCGGGCGCACTGTGCCGCTCAAACCAGGGGATTATGGAGTTCGTTGAGATGTTTAAAGCACCAATTAAAGTGCTGCATCCTCTGCTGACCGCAACCCAGGAAGGAAACTACAACGGGACAGAAGGTATCTCTGCCCTGCCGTTTAACGGAATTATTCTTGCCCACTCGAACGAGTCCGAATGGGTGACGTTCCGTAATAATAAAAACAATGAGGCGTTCCTTGACCGTGTTTACATCGTCAAAGTGCCTTATTGCCTGCGGATCTCCGAAGAGATCAAAATTTACGAAAAACTGCTTAACCACAGTGAGCTGACCCATGCGCCTTGCGCACCGGGCACGCTGGAAACGCTCTCTCGCTTTACCATTCTTTCTCGCCTGAAAGAGCCTGAGAACTCGAGCATTTACTCGAAGATGCGCGTTTACGATGGGGAAAGCCTGAAAGATACCGATCCAAAAGCGAAGTCCTATCAAGAATATCGGGATTACGCCGGGGTCGATGAGGGAATGAACGGTCTTTCCACGCGCTTCGCGTTTAAGATCCTCTCACGCGTCTTTAACTTTGACCACGCCGAAGTGGCAGCTAACCCGGTGCATCTGTTCTACGTACTGGAGCAGCAAATCGAGCGCGAACAGTTCCCGCAGGAGCTGGCAGAACGTTACCTTGAGTTCCTGAAAGGCTATCTGATCCCGAAATATGCTGAGTTCATTGGCAAAGAGATCCAGACGGCTTATCTCGAATCCTATTCCGAATATGGACAAAACATTTTTGACCGTTATGTCACTTATGCGGATTTCTGGATTCAGGATCAGGAGTATCGCGACCCGGATACCGGTCAGCTGTTTGACCGCGAGTCGTTGAACTCAGAACTGGAGAAAATTGAGAAACCGGCGGGTATTAGTAACCCCAAAGATTTCCGTAACGAGATCGTCAACTTTGTTCTGCGTGCCAGAGCGAATAACAGCGGTCGCAATCCAAACTGGACCAGTTACGAAAAACTGCGCACGGTCATTGAGAAGAAAATGTTCTCCAATACCGAGGAGTTGCTGCCGGTCATTTCGTTCAACGCCAAAACCTCAACTGACGAGCAGAAAAAACACGACGATTTTGTCGACCGGATGATGGAAAAAGGCTACACGCGTAAGCAGGTACGTTTACTGTGCGAATGGTATTTGCGCGTACGTAAATCGTCTTAAAATAAGTGCCCGGAGGCGCGTACGCTTGCCGGGCCTACAATACACATCCGTAGGCCGGATATGCTCAGCGCATCCGGCGTTACTGATGTAGCATAAAGTTGGCAAATGCAGTACGGGGGGCTTATGACCTGGTTTATTGACCGGCGTCTTAACGGCAAAAACAAGAGCACGGTAAACCGCCAGCGCTTCTTACGCCGTTATAAATCGCAAATTAAACAGTCGATCTCCGAGGCCATTAACAAGCGTTCGGTGACTGATGTGGATAGCGGCGAATCTGTCTCTATTCCGACTGATGATATTAGCGAACCGATGTTCCATCAGGGGCGTGGCGGCTTGCGCCATCGCGTGCATCCGGGTAACGACCATTTTGTGCAGAACGACCGCATTGAACGCCCGCAGGGCGGCGGCGGTGGTTCAGGAAGCGGACAAGGCCAGGCCAGCCAGGATGGCGAGGGTCAGGATGAATTCGTCTTCCAGATCTCTAAAGATGAATATCTCGATCTGTTGTTCGAAGATTTAGCACTTCCTAACCTGAAGCAAAATCAGCAGCGTCAGTTAACGGAGTACAAAACGCACCGGGCAGGTTTCACCTCTAACGGCGTGCCTGCCAACATCAGCGTGGTGCGCTCCCTGCAAAACTCACTGGCGCGCCGCACAGCGATGACGGCAGGTAAGCGTCGCGAATTGCATGCGCTCGAAGCGGATCTGGAAACCATCGCAAAAAGTGAACCAGCGCAGTTGCTGGAAGAGGAACGGTTACGCAAAGAGATTGCCGAACTACGGGCAAAAATCGAACGCGTGCCGTTTATCGACACCTTTGATTTACGCTACAAGAATTATGAAAAACGGCCCGATCCTTCCAGCCAGGCAGTGATGTTCTGCCTGATGGACGTCTCCGGTTCAATGGATCAGTCGACCAAAGATATGGCCAAGCGTTTTTATATCTTGCTGTATCTGTTCTTGAGTCGGACCTACAAAAACGTGGAAGTGGTTTATATTCGCCACCATACCCAGGCGAAAGAGGTGGATGAGCACGAGTTCTTCTACTCTCAGGAAACCGGGGGAACCATTGTCTCCAGCGCGCTGAAGTTAATGGATGAAGTGGTAAAAGACCGTTACGACCCGGCCCAGTGGAACATCTATGCCGCACAGGCCTCGGACGGTGATAACTGGGCGGATGATTCCCCGTTGTGTCATGAGATTCTGGCGAAAAAACTGCTGCCGATGGTGCGATATTATAGCTATATCGAAATCACCCGCCGCGCGCACCAGACCTTGTGGCGTGAATACGAACATCTGCAATCAACGTTTGAAAACTTTGCGATGCAGCATATCCGCGACCAGGATGATATTTATCCGGTCTTTCGCGAACTGTTTCATAAGCAAAGTACAACCAGCAATAGCTAACCACATACATAAATCAGCCAGAGGTTATCTCCTCTGGTTGATTTTTATGACCTCGCGTTTCGACCACATGTTATGTCATTTAGCATTTTGTCTCAGGCTAGCCACTTCAACTTCGAGCGCGGAAATATCGCCAGAAGACAACAGCGGTTGCATTTTCACGAGCGACTCTTCCGGAAGTTGATACAAATTAAGGGCCAGTATTCGTTCAATATCCCCCACCGGCAGGCGATATTTTATTATTTTTGCCGGATTACCGCCGACTACCGCATACGGTGGCACATCTTTAGTCACCACCGCACCTGCTGCGACAACAGCGCCTTCCCCGAGCGTAACGCCTGGCATGATCATGGCGCGCATGCCTAACCAGCAACCATCATGCAACACCGTGTCACCCCGAAACTCGTAGGCATCTTTGATCGACGCCATAAAGGGATAAAGACTGATCCAGTCAAGCCGGTGCGTACTATTTCCCCCCATCAGAATAACGCTCTCAGCGCCAATGCAGACGAAATTCCCAATAATCAACTTATCCAAATGCCCAAGCGGTTCCCAGTCCCGGCTGATCTCATCACCGAGTAAATACCGCACCACCGAACGTTCGAATCCATGATCCCAGCAGTCACTGTAATAGCTATGCGTACCCTTAATAACTATATTAGGGTTGGTTACTGTCTGATGAAGGTACTCCATTCTCGACCAGTGTTTTTCTGACACTTCGCCATCCTTTTATCATTGTGTTTTAAAACACCCTACATCCTTTCCACCAGCGGATAGAAGTCTTTATTTTCTTTTTGCATACGCACATACACTTTGCGTAGAACATTGTTGGCATCACGTCTGAATGCCTCATCATTACCTTTTAATTTACTGGCAATATTCCAGCGCCGGGAAAAAACTTCATATTCGCTGACGATATCCGTCATTTCACGTTTAAATTTTGAGCTAACCTGTCTGAGCGTACTATTTCCATCCTGCTCAATATGTGGATAAAGGAACTGATCTTCAGCAGACAAATGTGTTTTTATAATGGCACTCATGCTAACGATCGCAGTTGCAATTTCCTGGGCATTGGATGATACGCCTGCATGGCTCAACGTACGTAGAAATGATATTTTTTCCAGAATTTCAACATGCTGATCTTTCATTTTATCAATATTCATCCGTTTATCCTTTTTTATTTTCCCTTTACGGAGCAGCAGGCAATGTAGTTTAGCTGGTGACGTTGCGAACGGAAGAAGCGAAACATTTTCAGGAACCGGCGACGATTTTCGCGTGTGCGTAAGCCGTTAAACACAATTTTAACCGCCCCAGTCAGCCCTTCATCACGAATTAATCCTCGCGGCGACATCAGCGACATATCACCATTCTGCTGCAAGACCTGTGCAAACCCACCGTTCAGAAATAAATCGCGCCAGCCTTGTCTGGTCATCGGGCTAACGTTTGATTTCACTACCTCTACAAGCTGGCCCTGCTCGCCCGCGACCAGTTTTTGTGCGGTGAACATAATGTCGTGAGTTAACAGACGCCCGCCGGGCTTCAATACGCGATAATACTCGGCAATTAACTTCGCCTTCGCTTTATCGGCATACATTGTCAGCATGGCTTCGTTGATCACAACGTCGAAACTGTTATCCGCAAATGGAAGGGTGTTAGCGTTAGCTGCCATAACGTGAATGTGATTTTCCAGACCATTTGCCGCCACGTTATTTCTGGCGTTTGCCAGTGCGGTTTTATCCATATCAATGGCGTATACCGTACAACCAAAACGTTGAACTAACTCTATCGCCGTCGTGGCCATGTTACACGCCACTTCCAGCACCTGGCTGTCGGGCGTCAGCTGTGACTGGCTGAACAACCACTCTGTTGCTTCAACGCCCCCCGGACGCAGACGGGTTTTGCCCAGGCTGGCTAAGAACGTATGGCCCGCTTTATCAGTCGCGCTCATCTGCTTGTCTCCTTTCTTATAAGTTGCATTATAAATACAACAATAAGAGTTAAAGGTGAAGCACGCGAATGATTTTTATTACAAAATGCCCTTCCCAGTAGCGTTAGAGCGGATGAATGCCGTGTGATAGACTGAAGTATCAGACTTACAGGGCTGTACATCATTATGCAATTGCATCATAAAGCGCTCAGGCTCTTTATCTCCGTCAGCGTAGTTGTTTTGACATTTTCTTTTTTGGTTTATGAGCTCATTGCCAGCGATAAAGCAATGAATGCGTACATGCGCTATATCAATGAGAAAGCCGACTCATCGTTTCTCTATGATAAGTATACTAATCAAAGTATTGCAGCCCATCTGATGCGCACATTCTCATCCCCCCAGGTACCCGCTTCTATCGAGCAACAAAAAGCACTTTGCAACGCTTTCGACAGCGTTAACGGCACTCATGGGCTCAACCTCACCCAGCATAACTACCTACCATTACACGGTAAGTTGCAAACCCCCACTACAAAATGTAGCGAGAAACTTGAAGACATATTTCTACTGCCCTCTTTTGACCGGGCGGTAAACGTTAATCGTGAGCAGAAAGATTACGGTCATGGTTTAGGTATGCAGGAGTATAAATTTCGATATTACGTCGATCTCAAAAATAACTACGTCTATTTCTTTGATCTGGTCGATTCGCGGAAATTTGCGATACACAACTGGTCGTTTTTGCAAAAAGGAAACCTGGGTATCAACCAGAATGATATTGACGGTATTTTCACTGGCCGCACGGTAATCTCCCGTATTTATGAAGATAACCTGACCGAGAAAAAAGTGATGAGCTTTTTAACACCGGTCTACTATGCCGGTAAGTTAAAAGGCGTGGTGATGGTGGATATTAACAAAGAGAATTTAAAGAATATTTTCTATACCAGCGACCGCCCTCTCGTCTGGCGCTATCTTAACGTGACGCTTTCGGACATCAACTCAGGTAAAGAGATACTCGTTCACCAAAGTGAGAACAACCTGTTTAGCTATGTTCACTACCAGGAGGACATGCCCGGCGGTATACGCATCACCTTATCGCTTGATTTTATGTACTTTATTGTCTCCTCCTGGAAAGTATTCGCCTTCTATCTGCTGGCGACAATACTGTTGCTGAATATGGTCAGAACGCATTTTCGGCTGTATCACAACGTCACGCGTGAAAATATCAGTGACGCGATGACCGGGCTCTACAACCGCAAAATTTTAACGCCGACGCTCGAACAGCGTTTACAGCAGTTGGTAAACGCGGGCACCCTTGTGACCTTTATCGCCATTGATTGCGATAAACTAAAAGTCATTAATGATACGCTGGGGCATAAGGAAGGCGATCGAATTATCACCATTCTGGCTAGAGCCATTCAAACCTCGATTCGCAAAAACGACTATGCCATCCGCCTCGGTGGGGATGAGTTTTGCATTATCCTCATCGATTACCCCGCTGAATTAACGCCTCGTCTGCTGGAGAGGATTCGCTATAACTTACAAATTATTGCGCAAGATAGAGCAATCAGCTTCTCCGCAGGGATTTATAATATGCAGCCAAACGACACCATTGATGATGCCTACAAAGCATCCGATGCACAGCTCTACCTGAACAAACAGAAAAAACGCGCGGATGCGTAATCATTTTTCTGACAGGATTTTCATTGTTGTACCAGGAGTAAGTCATGACGGAAGTGAACAAAGGTAACGCAACGCATCAGCGTTTAATTTCGCTGTTGTCAGAACAAGGCGCGACGTATCGCGTGGTAAGCCATGAAGCGGTCGGCAAATGTGAAGCGGTTTCTGAAATTCGCGGTACCGCACTGGGCCAGGGAGCAAAAGCGCTGGTTTGTAAGGTCAAAGGCAACGGCGTTAATCAGCATGTCCTGGCGATTCTTTCTGCCGATCAGCAGGCCGACCTGAGCCTGTTAGCCAGTCATATCGGCGGGTTAAGAGCATCACTTGCCAGCCCGGCGGAAGTCGATGCACTAACAGGTTGCGTATTTGGCGCTATCCCACCGTTTAGCTTCCATCCAAAACTTAAGCTGGTCGCCGATCCGCTATTGTTTGAGCGTTTTAATGTAATTGCGTTCAATGCCGGAGTGCTGGAAAAATCCGTGATCATGGATACCGCAGATTACCTGCGTATCGCGCAACCGGAATTACTCCCGTTCCGCCGCGTACCATAGCCGTCCGAGTCAGGTGTAAAAACGTAGCATCGTGCATTAGCCCAAAAAAAATCATAATCATTAAAAAAAGCCTGTTCCGTCACGCGTTTACGCGTACAGTAAGCAGGCTTATTTTTTCTTTTGGCAAGGAAACTACGATGTTTGATGTCACTCTGCTGATCCTGCTCGGACTGGCAGCTCTGGGCTTTGTCAGCCACAACACCACTGTCGCTGTTTCAATTCTGGTGCTGATCATTGTTCGTGTTACCCCTCTGAATACTTTCTTTCCATGGATAGAAAAACAGGGCCTGACCGTCGGGATTATAATTCTAACCATTGGCGTCATGGCGCCGATCGCCAGCGGAACGCTCCCCCCCTCCACGCTCATCCACTCCTTTGTGAACTGGAAATCACTGGTCGCTATTGCCATCGGGGTATTCGTCTCCTGGCTTGGCGGGCGCGGTGTCACGCTCATGGGCAGCCAGCCTCAGCTTGTGGCCGGTTTACTGGTGGGTACGGTACTGGGCGTGGCGCTATTTCGCGGTGTGCCGGTGGGACCGCTCATTGCGGCAGGTCTGGTGTCATTGATTGTTGGGAAGCAGTAGCCAGTCCAGCCAGATAACGGCCTGGCGTCTGTCCCAGGCCTTTTTTGAACATGGTGATAAATGCCGTGGTCGAATCGTAACCGAGCATTTGCGCAACCTGTTGCACGTTATGACCATCTATCAGCGCCTGCAACGCCAGAATCAATTGAAGCTGGTGACGCCAGCGGCGAAAACTCAACCCCGTTTCTTTAACGACCAGACGGGCGAGGTTCCGCTCACTCATCGCAAATACGCTGGCCCACTGTCCCAGCGTCTGCCACTGCGCGGGCTCCCGCGCCATCGTCGCGACCATTCTGCGGATTTTCGGGTGATCGGAAACCGGCAACTGCATTTGCTCCTGCGGCTGCTGCGGGAGTTCATCAAATAGCACTTGTGTCAGCCGCTGGGTAGACGGCTCCAGCCGTTGATCATCCGTTTTGGACGCCAGCGCCAGAATGAGCTCCCGACATAATGGGGCGATTTTCAGGGTGCAGCAGCGTTCAGGCATCACTACTGCCTGCGGCTCAATAAACAAAAAGCACAGTTGCGCCCCAACGGTAACGTGATTGCTGTGTGGAATTTCACCGGGGATCCATACCGCATATTGTGGAGGCACCATCCACATAGCATTTTCAACCTCACAGGTGATCGCGCCATGCAAGGCCAGAATCAACTGCCCCTTACGGTGCTGATGCAGCGGACTGAAGAGTTCATCTTCCCGGGCCTGAATACAAAACGCCACCGCCGCATCGTGGTAAAGGTCGGGCTCATACCCATCCAGTCTCAGTCCTAACATAAAAATGTCCGTTTTTAGCGATAAACTGTCATTTTAGCTTGATTCATCCATTGAGTAAAAACGCTAAAGTATCGCCTCGCCTGACGATATGAGAAAAAAATGACAAATATGCCTTCCTCCCGCGGCAAAAACGCAGCCTGGCTGATCGCGGGGATCCTGATGATTGCCACCACGCTGCGCGTCACCTTTACCGGAGCCGCCCCGCTGCTGGATGCAATTCGCACCGACTACGGCCTGAGTACCGCCCAGACGGGACTTCTGACCACCCTGCCGCTGCTGGCCTTCGCACTGGTATCGCCTCTGGCCGCCGCCGTTGCACGCCGTTGGGGTATCGAACGCAGCCTGTTTGCCGCAATGCTACTGATTTGCGCTGGTATTGCGATACGTTCTCTGCCCACGCCAGGTTTCCTGTTTAGCGGCACCGCTATCATTGGTTGCGGAATCGCGCTGGGAAATGTGCTGTTACCTGGGCTGATTAAGCGTGATTTTGCTCAGCATGTGGCAAAACTCACTGGCGCATACTCGCTGACTATGGGCGCAGCGGCGGCACTGGGTTCAGCTATTGTGGTTCCGCTGGCGCTGAACGGGTTTGGCTGGCGCGGTGCGCTGATGGTACTGATGGTCTTTCCGCTGCTGGCGCTGATTATCTGGTTACCCCAATGTCGCCAGACAGCCAATGCCAGTTTGAGCAACTCGCGCGCTTTGCATTCCCGCGCGATCTGGCGTTCGAGCCTTGCCTGGCAGGTGACGCTGTTTCTCGGGATCAATTCACTTATCTACTACGTGATCATTGGCTGGCTACCCGCCATTTTAATCAGCCACGGCTACAGCGAAGCGCAGGCCGGTTCGTTGCATGGTTTACTGCAACTGGCAACCGCCGCGCCGGGGTTATTGATCCCTCTCGTCCTGAACAGATTTAAGGATCAGCGCGCCATCGCCGCACTGGTTTCGTTAATGTGCGCCATCGGCGCAGCGGGATTCGCGGTAATGCCCGGGCAGGCTTTGCTGTGGACCATACTGTTTGGCTTTGGCTCAGGCGCCACGATGATCCTTGGTTTGACCTTTATTGGCCTGCGCGCAAGCTCAGCGCATCAGGCCGCGGCCCTGTCCGGCATGGCACAATCCGTCGGGTATTTACTGGCCGCCTGTGGGCCACCGCTGATGGGTAAGATTCACGACCTCAATGGTAGCTGGCTGATTCCATTAGCTGGGGTCGCCGTGTTAGCGATACTGATGGCAGTGTTTGGTCTGTGCGCAGGGCGTAATCGGGAGATCGCAAGCGCATAATGCAGCGGGCAGGTTTGGGTACAACCTGCCCGTTTTTTTATCCTCGCGCAGCGCGCAGCATTGCCTGAACTAACGGCACGGGTTTTCCCGCCAGCGCTCCACGTTCATGCTGAAAGAGTGTGCCGACAAAAAAAGGATGCGTCACCAGCTCAATGGCACGGATATCACCCGCCTCATCCCAGCCAGTCACACGAAGATCACCGCTCTCAAGCTCGGCGGCAAAATCTTCCGATACGCCATAGTTGCAGTGATACCCCTCGGAGATAACACCCCGTCCGTAGGCTTTGGCAATCAGCGTATTGGCCCTCAGTTCAATATCATCCGTTTTTTCTACCAGCGAGCAGGTCAACGGTGCGATGACCATCCGCCCCGTGGTATCCGTTTCCGCATGGGCAGCATCACTCCAGCCCAGCACGTTGCGGGCATACTCCAGAATCGCATGTTGAAAACCGCCACAGGTCCCGAGGAATGGGATGCTGTTTTCACGCGCGTAGCGTATCGCGATCAGTGCGCCTTCCAGGTGCCGATATGGACTGCCAGGAACGACCCAAATAGCATCATAGCCAATCAGATCTTCACTGCTGCTAATATCAGAGGTGGTTAGCCAGTCATAATCAGCCACTAATTCCAGGACGGCAGCGGCATCATCGATAGCAAGAGGAATGGCCTGATGCGCCACAATATCAGGGCTGTAATCACCCACCAGCGCAATGCGAAGCGTATCTTTAAACGGGGAAATTTCCATTAAGCTTTCCTTATGTCCAGACAATGAGGGACAATATAAGGAGCCTCAGCCTACCGATTTTTTGTTGGTATCACAATCCCTTAAATTGGGAGTCAGGACGGGCAGAATGTTACAATTGTCACGTTTTACGATCTTATTTAACCGTAATAAAGGTGTCGAAATATATCAAAGCAGTGGATTAATGGAGCGGATGAAAAGATGAAAATTCAATGTAAACGCGTATATGACCCAGCAGAAAAAAATGATGGTTATCGCGTACTGGTCGACAGGTTGTGGCCTCGCGGGGTAAAAAAGACCGACCTTATTTTTAACGAATGGAATAAAGCGCTTACGCCGTCATCTGATTTACGCAAGGCGTTCCACGCAGAATTGATTGATTTCACACACTTTTCCGAGCAATATCGCGCTGAACTCGCCCTACAGCAGCAGGAAGGAAAGCGTCTCGCAGAGATTGCCCGACAGCAAACCTTAACGCTACTGTATGCGGCGAAAAACACCCAGCAAAACCACGCGCTGGTACTGGCTGAATGGATACGTCAATGCTAACCGGATTTCATTTGCCCGTTGTCGGATGATCTCTGCGCCAGAGCGCCCATTCATCAATCACTTCCCCGCCCGGTAATTTGCAGTCCGACCTTACGCCTTGCGGGGTCTGCACCGCAATCAGCGAGCCGCCCTTTTGTTCGCAATATACCGATGCCGGATTCGCCAGACCAATCTTCGGCGGTTTGGGGGCTTCGGGCTGAGTGGTACATCCCGCTAGCACCAACAAGCCGGGCAAAATTATAGACGCCAGTTTCATATCGACTCCTGTTAAAAACCTTATCCCGGCAGGTTACCCCGACTTTCCATCTATCTCCATGTTTTACTGCCAGCTTTCAATTTAATGTTTAAATTTTGAGCGGGATGGCGTGTTTCATCTTTCATCTTGATGTTCTATCATGCGGGCCACGTTAGCCCAGTCATTACTCAGGAGCATTTACACCTCATGTCGGACATGATCCTTGCCAGAGTCTCACAATCCTTAGCCACGGAGCAGTCAGTTGAGAGCCTGGTTCGGCAACTTCTGGAGATGCTGGAAGTGGTGACTGAGATGGAATCCACCTATTTAACTAAGGTCGATTTAGATGCCCGCCTGCAGCATATTTTGTATGCGCGCAATAGCAAGCAGATGCAGATCCCTGAAGGGCTGTCCGTACCCTGGGATGAGACGCTATGCAAACGCGCCATAGACGAAAACTGTCTGTACAGCGACAACGTCCCCGCTCGCTGGCCGGAGTGTACCGCCGCCCGCGCGCTGGAGATAACCACTTTCCTGAGCACGCCGGTTCATCTTCCCGACGGAACGTTTTACGGTACGCTCTGCGCCACCAGTCGCCACCAGCACGCATTAAGCCAACGTGGCGAACAGGTGTTACATTTGTTTGCGGGCCTGATCGCCCAGTCAATTCAAAAAGAGTCGCTGGTTGCTCAGTTACGCGAAGCGAATGCCGCGCTGATTGCTCACTCCTACACCGATGCCCTGACCGGATTACCGAATCGGCGCGCCATTTTTGAAAATGTTGAGACTCTTTTTTCCCTTGCCCGACATCTCAGGCAGAAGATTATTTTTGCCTATATTGATTTGGATGATTTCAAATTGATCAATGACCGCTTTGGCCACGAGGTTGGCGACCAGTTTCTGATCCAGATTGGTCAGCGTCTGCTTCGCGAATGCGGTGACAATGATATCCTTGGGCGACTGGGTGGTGACGAATTTTTAGTCGTGAGCCTGTCACCGGAAGATGACAGGGATCCGCGGGACCGCCTGCAGCAGGTGAAAATTCAGCTACAACAGCAAATTTGCGGTGACTACCACCTGGGTGACATTCATCTATTTTATCCTAGCGCCAGTCTGGGCGTGGTGGAAATTAATCCGTTGGAGACTGATGTAAACTGCGCGCTTCACCTCGCAGACAGCGCAATGTACAAGGATAAAAAGCGTCAGGATAAAACCACTTTTGTCGTACATTAAGCCCTGCTATGCTAACCCGTCTTTAAATAACTCTGGCAGATAATCGTATGCGACTCGGTATTATTTTCCCCGTAATCATTTTCATTTCCGCTGTCGTTTTCTTATCCTGGTTTTTTATTGGCGGCTACGCTGCGCCGGGAGCATAACGATGAAAAAAACAACGCTTATTATGATTGGCGTGGCTATCATCGTCGTTCTGGGAACAGAATTCGGCTGGTGGTGACCTAAGAAAAAGGCCACATATTAGTGGCCTCTATTGTCTGTATGTTTACTTAGCTTTTGATTTTTCTGTAGATAAACAACACCACAATCGCACCGATCACCGCCACGGCGAAACTACCGAAGTTGAAACCATCGACTTTACCAAAACCAAAGAAGGTGCTGATCCAGCCACCCACTACCGCACCGACAACCCCTAAGATAATGGTCATAAAGAATCCGCCGCCATCTTTACCCGGCATAATCCATTTTGCCAAAATCCCAGCAATAAGACCGAAAACCACCCATGAAATAATGCCCATAATTTCCCTCACTTATGTTTTTAAATTAACGATTCACTCGTCGTATAAAAGCATAGCATAGCGCTGAAAAATTAAAATTTGTGATCGCTATCACTTCTGTTTTTCATCTTTTTCCGATGTTTCATAAGGTTACACCGCTGACCGGCAGACTAATTTTGTCGCGCCTCGTCATTAATGTCGAATCGTCAGTCATTCTGCTTAACGCTTTGGCCGTCAGCCCCTGCTATTGCTGGGTTTTCACTTCTGGCACACTTTATGCTTAAACAGCCCGTCACTACGACACATCGTAGTCCGCGATGCGTATCGCGTGACTGCGTCTACAATTCGCGCTATTTCAGCATTTAACAGGTCTGTTATTGATGAAAAAAATCACCAGTGTATGCCCATACTGTGGGGCCGGGTGCAAGCTCAAGCTTGTTGTTGAGAATAACAAAATCATCCGCGCTGAGGCCGCAGAGGGTGTAACGAACCAAAATCAGTTATGCCTGAAAGGCTATTATGGTTGGGACTTTCTTAACGACACTCGCCTTCTGACTCCCCGTCTGACCCGCCCGATGATCCGTTATGAAAAAGGTGGAAAACTCACTCCCGTTAGCTGGGATGAAGCCATTCGTTACACCGCAAAACGCTTAACTGAAATCAAAAATACCTATGGCCCTCGTGCCATCATGACCACCGGATCTTCCCGTGGAACTGGGAATGAGACCAACTACGTGATGCAAAAATTCGCACGTGGCGTGCTCCATACCAACAATGTCGATTGCTGTGCCCGCGTCTGTCACGGCCCTTCCGTGGCCGGGTTACAGGAGACGTTAGGCAATGGCGCCATGAGCAATTCCATCAGCGACATTGAAAACTCAAAATGCCTGCTGATCTTTGGTTATAACTGTGCCGATTCACACCCAATTGTGGCCCGCCGGGTAATTAAAGCTCGCCAGAACGGCGCAAAAATCATTGTCTGCGACCCACGCCGTATTGAAACTGCCCGTATCGCTGACCAACATTTGCAGTTGAAAAACGGTTGCAATATGGCGCTGGTCAACGCGTTTGGCCATGTTCTCATCGAGGAGCAACTCTACGATCGCGAGTATGTACAAAAGCATGCGGAAGGACTGGAAACATACTGGGAAACCGTTAAGGAGTATGCGCCTGAAGACGTTGAACATTTAACCGGTGTTCCCGCACAGCAGGTTCGTCAGGCGATGCGTACATTTGCTGCGGCGCCATCGGCCACCGTGATGTGGGGGATGGGCGTCACCCAGTTTGGTCAGGCCGTTGACGTGGTTCGTGGTTTGTCGAGCCTGGCCTTGCTGACCGGAAATCTGGGACGCCCTAACGTCGGTGTTGGCCCGGTGCGCGGGCAAAATAACGTGCAGGGCGCGTGCGATATGGGGGTGCTGCCTAACCAGTTTCCAGGGTATCAGGACGTAACCGATTTCGCCGTCAGGGAGAAATTTGCCGCCGCATGGGGTATTGACGTTAATCAGATGGATGACAAGGTTGGAACCCGCATCACCGAAGTTCCGCATCTGGCTATCGAAGGCAAAATCAAAGCCTACTACATCATGGGAGAAGATCCGCTGCAAACCGAGGCCGATTTGGGTCTGGTCCGCGAAGGATTTAACGCGCTCGATTTTATCGTCGTGCAGGATATCTTCATGACCAAGACGGCGGAAATGGCCGATGTCCTCTTGCCAGCCACCTCATGGGGCGAACACGGTGGCGTCTTTACCTGCGCCGATCGCGGTTTCCAGCGTTTTGAGAAAGCGATTGAACCCACTGGTGATGTAAAGCGTGACTGGGAGATTATCAGCCTGCTGGCCAGCGAAATGGGCTATCCAATGCAGTATCAAAATAACCAGCAAATCTGGGATGAGATGCGCGAGCTGTGTCCACTGTTCTACGGCGTGACCTATGAGAAAATGGGTGAGATGGGTCATGTTCAGTGGCCATGTCCCGATCTCGATAGTCCTGGTACGCCCTACCTTTACGCGCACAGCCAGTTTGATACCGCCAATGGCAAAGGCAAACTGTTTGCCGCACCGTGGCGAGCGCCTGCAGAAGTTCCTGATGAACAATATCCGCTGGTGCTGTGTACCGTGCGTGAGGTTGGGCACTACTCCTGCCGTTCGATGACCGGCAACTGCGCAGCGTTGCAAGCACTGGCAGACGAGCCTGGGTATGTGCAAATCAATACCCATGATGCTGAAAAATTGGGTATTCGTCATCGCGATCTGGTATGGGTCAGCTCGCGCCGCGGTAAGGTCATCAGCCGTGCGGATGTCTCCGAGCGCATCAATGCCGGAACGGTCTATATGACCTATCAATGGTGGATTGGCGCGTGTAACGAGTTAACCCAGGACAATCTCGATCCTATTTCGAAAACGCCGGAAACCAAATATTGCGCCGTAAATATTGAGCACATTACCGATCAGGGTTGGGCAGAAAAATATGCCGCACAAACGTATAGCGATATGAAGTCACGTCTGTGTGAGGCTATTGCGTAAGTCACCGCCATCATCGCCTGAGTCTGGCTTTCCAGACTCAGGCCTTATCTCATGACTTCGCCAGCTGTGGTTCACTGAAGCGGATGGATGCAGCTTCCTCCTGCTTATCCCGCCGCATAAAGCCGAGATTCATCAGAAACAATCCCGCCATAAACGGTAGTTCGTACAGTTCTTCAATCAGATCGCCATACTGAGCATTGTGCAGAAAGATGGGAGCCAGCAGACGATGATGCTCTACCGTATCGGAGATCAAAAATGCACAGGTGGTGATCGCTAACAGCCACAGAGGTAGCGGTTCATTGCGAAAGCGACGGGCAATATCCTGGCGTAAGCGCTTCGAAATCAGCACTGGCAGAATAATCATGGCAATCAATACCACTGAGATAGCCCGGAACAGGAGTTTAGGATGCTCAGGAAAATAATCGCGGCCCCAACTTGTGCTTCGGCCCAGTAATACCAGCCACCACGCTGCCGCCCAAAGCCAAAATTGCTTCTCGCCTTCGGGACGTGATAAGGGCCTGATGTAGCTGAGTGTAAATATGGCACCAAACAGCAGCCATAGCGCCTGGCCATTTTCAATCCAGCTGACGACAGTACCGTTGAGTAGCGGGAGATGCCAGTTCGCGGCGAACGGGATCGCCACGATGGCTAATCCGAGAATGATTGTGGGTAATGTAAGTCGGGTATTGAGTTTCATAAGCGCGATGTTCTGTTTTATATCTGGTTCGCGATCATAACCCCTGTGAATGATCAACTATTAGCAATCAATGCGAATCTCTTAAGGTATTCTTAAGGAATCCTTTCTGAATATTTCCCTGTTCCGCCCATAAAAAAAACGCACAGCGCCGTCAAAGCGCAGTGCGGTTTTTAGATTAAAAACTAATATATTCAATCAGTAGCAGTGACTAATGCCTACCACCCGCAGACTTCGTGCTCATTTTCGGTATCGTACGAACGCACGGTATTGACCAGATCTTTGACCACTTCAGCTGCCACATCCGGCACCAGTAATGTCATTGGCGCCTCTGTTTCATAATCAACAGAAACACCGTTGCTGTTATTGGTCACGGTTACGGTATAGGTTGCTTTACCCATGATTTACTCCTTGCCGGTGCGCACGACTTTTCGTTGATTTGCACTCTCCATCAGAACTTCCGGGGCAACGAAAAAATCGATATTAAAGTAAGTGTCGTCGGTCATCACTTCGATGTTATGCCATTTTTCCGGTGGAAAAACGCCAAACTGACCGGCTTCAATAATCATCACCTCTACTGGCTCCGGACTGTGTTCGTCTGCGTATCCGAGATATTTGACCGCCCCCTGCATAACCGAAAGTCGAGGATAAACCCCGGCACGGGTCCCTTTATCAAGGTGGCGTTCGAAAATTCCGGCAGGCGCCGTTTCTTTGTTCCAGAATGGCGTAGAGCGTGTATGGATATGATTCTGTGGAATTTGAAGCATTTTTCTTCCCTTTTCCAGTCGACAACCAGCGAGTCATATTGAACCGCTGCTGTACACAGGGTACGCCTCAAAATATATATTTAAAATACCATTTATTGGTTACAACCCTACGATTATAAATGAAAAGCAGAGCGCAATATTAAAGGCCCGCCGCAATCAGCGGGCCGATGGCATCACGATTGAAGCGTGGCCAGACGGGCGGCAAAACCAACGAAAATCAGGCCGATAAGGGAATTACCCACTTTGGCCAGTTTCTTCTTCGTACGGATATATTGCGTCACAAACGCGCCGGAGAAAATAAGGAAGCTCAAATAGAAAAAGCTCACTATCTCAAGCGTAATAGCCAGAATAAAGAATGACAGCCCTGAGTGCGGCGCATTGACATCAATAAACTGCACGAAGAACGACACATAAAACAGAATAGCTTTGGGATTGGTCAGGCTCAGGATTAATGCGCGCTTAAAAATAGCGCCAAACGGGACTTCCTCAGGCGCGGCGTCGCTTGCTTTCGATTTCAGTGTTGCATACAGGATCTTCGCGCCAAGATACAGTAAATAGAAAGCGCCAAGATAACGAACGATATTGAACAAAACGGGCGTTGTTTTAATCAATGCAGCAACACCGGCATAGGCCAAAAACATCAACACGGCATCACCAATAAACACACCGCTGGCGGCGAGATAACCCCCCTTTACTCCCCTACCGACGCTGTTTTTCAGCACAAATATCGTATTTGGCCCCGGTACCAGCACGATAAAAATAGCCCCCACCAGATACGTCCAGTAATTCAGAACTCCATACTCTGCGAACACGTTAACCTCTTCCTTAAAAAACACATGCACTTGCTGCGATACAATATGCTAACGAATGCGACAGGTGATGGAAAGAGCAGGTTATTAATTAAAAAAACCCGCCACTGGTGGCGGGTGTGTACAGATAAGGTTAGCCCAGATTAATGGTGCAGCATCTCATCCACTACTTCTTCGCCCTTCAGCTGATAAGGGTAGTAGGTAGGCCAGTTTTCCATCTCCTCAAGCAAGGCGGCCTGCGAGGTATTTCCCATAAAGATATGGAAGTGGCTCGATTTACGCGGCGCGATAATATGATCGCTGAATTGCACGTATTTAGGCGCTTTGCTGTCAGCGGCTTTACACTCAAACAGATACCGTACACCTTTCTTGCCTGATTTATAGTGCAAGATTTTATACCCGGCATAATCGTATTTGCACGATGCGACCTGATTACCGGTGTGAAATTCCATCACGCCATCTTCGATGCCGATGGTGTCTACATTGGTTGCATAGCCTGTACGGTAATAAGCTTTAATTTGTTCTGCCGTTTTGCTTTTATCTTTCTCCGCTTTCTTTTTGAAAACCGGATCAAGTTCGCCACTAACCAGATACGGATAGACAGATTGCCACATGCCATCCCAGTCGGACAGCGCCCGGTTCTGCACCTGGTTATCATCAAATACCCCTTCCGACGCCTTTTGTTCTACTTCACTCATCGGCGCACCATGGGAATGATGACCATGCGCCAAAACCTGCCCACTGACTAAAAGCATCCCCAGAGCGATTGTCAGTTTGTTAAAACGAATAGCCAAAATTTCACCCTCAAATCGTTTGCGAGTGAATTGTTATAATATAACGTAACAATTTAATCAATAGACATTACTGCACGTTATTGCCTCACGCTTCAATGAGTTTTCTGGAGCAGATCTGATCAAGCAGAGCCTGCTGATGGCTGATAATGAGCATACCTAATGGCCGACGCTGGCACTCTTCAAGCAGCAATACCCAGATATCTTTTTGAATGGAAGGATCGAGCTGGGCGGTAATTTCATCGGCAATAAGAAAACATGTCCGCGGATCCAGCGCGCGAAGTAAAGCAATTCGCGCCAGTTCACCGCCAGAAAGCTGTCCGGGACGGCGGGTTAACCACTCAGGGTTGATGTGAAGACGGGTAAGCAGTTCAGCATCAGGTCGCCAGGCATCATAAACCGCATCGCCGGTGCTGCGCCGGGGGTTAAAGGTTAATTCCGGATGCTGTGGCACCAGTTGCACCGGGCAATACTGGTGCATTGGCAGCGGTTGGCCATCAACCAGAATGTCACCCGAGGTCGGTTTTTGCCAGCCCGCCAGTACGCGCCCCAACGTTGTTTTGCCGGTTCCGCTGGGTGCGCAAACCCCAATGCGTTCTCCGGGGCGCAGAGAGAAGGTCAGATTTTGCCATAGCACCTTTCCTCCCTGACAAATCGTCACTTCACGACAGCACAGCATCGCGCTCTCCAAAAAGTTGATTTCTTTCAGGCAGGGCCCGCCATTGGCGTTGCAGATGCTCGCTGATCTCTCCGCGTAACAGCTGTTCCCGGCTGACGTTATCCGACACCCTTCCCTGGTGCAGCGCGACAATGCGGTCCGCGTGGCGAGCGGCCAGCGTGAGGTCGTGCGTTACCCATAAAACGCCAGCCCCTTGCTCACATTGCTCACGTAGCTGTTCAAGCAGTTGATTAGCCAGCGGTGCATCAAGCCAGGCGGTAATTTCATCAGCCAGAATATAGCGAGCCTGGCTCAGCGACGCGTGACAGGCCAGAACACGTTTCGCCATCCCCCCCGAAAGCTGGCGTGGGAAGGCATCTAATACGCGACTTTCTAGTTGGCTACGCTGGAGCAATCGTTCAATTTTTCCGGCATTCCAGGCCTGGCCGGAGAGCTGACTTGCCCTGCGCAGATGCTTTTCAATCGAGAGCAGCGGGTTAAGCGCCTGAACACCTTGCGGGACATAGCTGAAAGTATTACCACGACATTTGCGAATATCATCACTTTCCAGCGTTTTCCCCTCCAGGGTGATGGAGCCGTTGAAACGCAAATTGTCCGGTAAGAGATCAAGCAGACATTGCAGCAACAGGCTTTTACCTTCCCCACTTCCCCCAACTAACGCCACCATCTGACCTGGCGCTACGTCGAAAGAGATATCCTGCAACAGCGAAGACCAGTTTCTCGCGCCATACCAGCGATAACGCGCCACGTCCAGCGAGACCTGTCTTAAACTCAACATGCGTCACCTCGTAACCATAAACGATGCACTGCCCTTGCGAGCTGATCGAATAACATAACCAGACTGAATAGCATCAGCCCGGGAAACAGCACTAACCACCAGTCGCCATGACTGATAAACCTCAGCGCATCAGCCAGCAACAGGCCCAGCGATGGTTCATGCGGCGCCAGCCCAAAACCGAGGAAGCTCAACGCCGCGCTGTGCAACACCGCGTGGGGAAACATCAGCAAGGTTCCCGTTAACCACTGGGGTAACAATGCCGGGAGATAGTGATGCCGCCAGCAGTAAAAATGTCCGTGTCCCAGACGCCAGGTTAACGTCAGATAGTCACTGTGGGCCACGCGCTGCGCTTCGGCACGCAGGATTAGCGCCAGCCGCGGCCAGTGGGTCAACGCAACCGCCATAATCACCCCATTTTTTCCGCCGCCCAGCGTGAAACAGATCAATATGAGCAACAGCAAATGCGGCATTGACAGCATGGCATCGGTAATCAGACGCATTAGTACATCCAGACGCGGATGTATACGTGAAACCGCCGCCATCATTAATGCGATGAAGCCGCTGCACAACGCCGCGCCAATACCAATTTGCAGACTGGTTAACGCGCCCTGAAAGCAACGAATCCACAGATCGCGACCGAGGTTATCGGTGCCAAACCAATACAGCGCATCAGGCGGTAAATGACGGGCAAGCAGATTAACGCTCAATGGGTTATCCAGCGTCGCTGCGCCATACACCGCAATGCCTAGCAGGCAGCTAAAAGAGAGCAGAAGACGAATCAGCGTCGGCGTCGGATTATAGAGCATCAGGTCGCTCCAGAGCACGGTTCAACACATGGACAAGCCAGGTAGACAGCGAGTTGCCAATGAACACTAACACGGTACTGAACAACACAATTCCCATCAGTAACGGCAGATCGCCGCGTAATCCGGCATCAATAGTGGCCTGTCCCAGTCCCGGATAAGCAAAAACTTTTTCCGCTAGCAGTGCGCCGCCCAGCAGTTCTCCCAGCGAGGCGAACTGCAGGCACAGCGCGGGCGTGATAGCGTGGCGCAGAACCTGATGACGCAACAGCGACCAGCCTTTATCTCCCTGAGAACGCGCAAAACGGACAAAATCGCTTTTCATCACGCTGGCGATACTTTCCCGCGTATGAAGTGTAATTTGGCCAAGTCCCAATAAACTTAGCGCGCAAACGGGCAGCACTAAATGGCGCAGACGCTCAGCCAGCGTGGCCATATCACCACTGTTGCCCGGCTCCCACGCGCAGCAGACCGGAAATACCGGCCAGCGCACGGCAAATAACGCCAGCAGCAGCATGCCAATCCAGAAGGTCGGCAACGACGAAAGCAGATAGCTGAGTCGACAGATTGCTTTATCCGGCCAGCGATTCAGATAACGACCCGCGACAAACCCCATTGCCGTTCCCAGTATGCCGGAGAGCAGCCACGCGCCGCCAAGCAAGGCAAACGAAGTCGCAAAGCGCTCCTTGATTACGCTGGCAACCGGTGCATTAAACAACATTGAGTAGCCGAGATCGCCCTGCAATACACGTATAAACCAGTGACCAAAACGCTCCCATAACGGCTGGTCTAATCCCCAGCGAGCAGCGATACGCGCATATTGTTCCGGCGGCACGTGCAGGAGATCGTTGCCGATATAGGCGCGAATCGGATCGACAGGAGAAAAGCTGAGCAGCATAAAAGTGCCAGCCGCAACCAGCACTAATAACACTATCAGCCGTAGAAAATGGCCTACAACAGACTTCATCAACGGCAGG
This sequence comes from Citrobacter sp. RHBSTW-00986, assembly GCF_013783065.1. Classification (NCBI taxonomy): domain Bacteria; kingdom Pseudomonadati; phylum Pseudomonadota; class Gammaproteobacteria; order Enterobacterales; family Enterobacteriaceae; genus Citrobacter; species Citrobacter sp. RHBSTW-00986. Next base: position 2,837,133 of record NZ_CP056200.1, read on the forward strand.
TCCAGGTCCATTCATCCAGATTATTGAGCAGGGACCAGCTACCGTGGATCTCCGGCGCGCCTTTGCCTAAGTCAATACACGGATTTGCCAGATAAGTGTGCTGAATGTTCAGCAGCCATGCCCAGGCAGCATCGCCCTGCACCCCAGCCCCTTGCTTGCCATCCCACTCCACCTGTTGCCAGAAAGGCAACGCTTTTTGCCAGTCCGGAGCATCAATGGCCTGTTTAAGATGTTGTTCAACGACGGGATTGCTGTAATAGCCTGGATTGTAGTATTCCACGCCCGCGGCCTGATTGCTGTAGTGATGGAAAAGCTCCATCGGATCCAGGCTTCCCCAGCCAAACAGCGTCGGATTCGCATGCATATGCCGCTCAACGGTTTCCCAGCTTCCGGATTGCAGCGAGACCTGAATACCCACGGGCTCCAGCATCGCACGTACGGCCTCGGCTAAATCCCGGCGCGTACTGTCACCGCTGGCGTACCACAGAGTCAGGCGAGCCTCTTTACCGTCTTTCACACGTACGCCATCTTTCCCCACCTTCCAGCCGGCTTCTTCCAGAATCATCCGTGCTTTTTCGCTGTCGCCATCTTTGAACGCAACTGACTGTCCCTGCCATGGCAGGCCCTGAACCGCGCTATACGCCGGAATCGCATGACCTTCCATGACCTGATCGGCAAGTTGTTTACGATCGATGGCGTAGTTGATGGCGCGTCTGATGGCGATATCAGCCGTAATATCGTTACCGATCGGATAACCATTGGCGTCTTTTTTACCCGCTGGAACCATCGGGAACACAATGCCACGATTTTCCACGCTGTCGCGTACCCAAAGCTTCAAATTCTGCTGTTGAGGCGCAACCGCCATCGAAGGCGCGATACGCACGAGTCCCAGTTGACCACTGCGCGCTGCGGCATAAGCGTTATCTTCATCAAGGAAGACAAACACCAGCTTACTGAAATCATTTTTCTTACCGGCATACCAGGGGTTCGCCTCCACGATCAGCTGTTGCCCCGGCTGAAAACTCACCAACCGATAAGGGCCCGCGCCAATCGGATTTTTGGCGAATGTTTTTTCGTCATACCGTTTTTCCGGAACAATACCCAAAGAGCCCAGCACGTTCACAAAGGTGCTCTGCGGGCTGCGCAGCGTAATTTCTACCGTGCGGTTATCTTTTAGGCTGGCATGAGTAAAGTTACCCATGTCGATTTTGCCGCCGCTCTTTGCGGCTTTATTATAGGTGAACACCACATCTTCAGCGGTTAGCGGGGAACCATCGGAGAATTTAAGGTCGGGTTTTAACGTCAACGTCCAGGTTTTGCCGTCAGCGCTGGTTTCAACTTTTTCCGTCAGCAGGTTACCCCAGCTCATATCTGCGTTTTGTTTTAATAATGGTGCATGCAAAAGCAAATAGCTGCCATGACTCCAGCCCAGCATCGGGTCAAATCCTTCCGTTGGCTCAGGTCCAATTGCCAGCTTCAACGTCTGCCCCTCGCTCACATTTTGCGCGGCGAGAAGTGGTGAGGTTAATGCGAGAGTCAATGCGCACGTAAGCAGTGCCAGCTTGCCTTTAATCATTATGTTATCCAGATTTGCGTTATTTTTATGCCGCTCAACGATTCAATGCCGTTAAACGGTCTCCTGGGGAAGGGATTATGGCGGACTGAAATGACGAAAAAAATGATGCGGCGCAGAAAAGTATGACGATTTTCTGAAATTATCATACTTTTTTCTGATACTCCTAATTGAGTACCCTCCGAATCACAGAAAATAGATTAAATGTTAGCCATTCAATTAATGGCAAATTAATTACAACCTAATGATTACAAATACTAATTATTGGTCATTTCCGCTATTTACTTAGCTAAAACTAATGACAATTTATGTATATTTATTCAAGAAAAACAGCAGAAGTGATAAGTTATGTAAACATATAATGATAATTATTTTTATTATCATTCCCATCAATTATCTTACTTCCTTTGAATTTTTAACAAAGGAAGTTTGACTATGCGCTTAAAACCTGTTGCTTCTGTTGTTCTGTCCTGTCTAGGATTTTCCAGCCCCCTGGCCTTCGCTGAAGATGTTATGGTGGTAACCGCTTCTGGTTACGAAAAGAAAATCACCAACGCTGCCGCCAGCGTCTCCGTTATTTCACAGCAAGAGTTACAAACCAATAAATATAATGATTTAGGTGAAGCCCTGCGTTCTGTTGAAGGGGTGGATGTTGAAAGCAGCACCGGTAAAACCGGTGGCCTGGAGATCAGCATTCGTGGCATGCCCGCCAGTTATACTCTGATCCTGATTGACGGTATTCGTCAAAACGGCAGCAGCGATGTGACGCCAAACGGCTTCTCAGCTATGAATACCAGCTTTATGCCTCCACTGGCGGCAATCGATCATATTGAGGTGATCCGCGGCCCGATGTCGACGCTTTATGGCTCCGACGCAATCGGTGGCGTGGTGAATATCATCACCAAAAAAAGCACCGATAAATGGAGCACCTCCATCAATACCGGCGTTAACCTGCAAGAGAGTAATAAATGGGGTAACAGCACGGTCGCCAACTTCTGGTCTAGCGGCCCGTTAATCGCTGGCGTCCTGGATATGCAGGTTCGGGGTAGCACCACCCAACGTCAGGGTTCCAGCGTTACCTCCCTGAGCGATACCTCCTCCACACGCGTACCTTATCCTACCGAGTCAGAAAACTATAATATCGGCACGCGACTCGACTGGAAGACGAATGAAAGCAATACGCTATGGTTAGATCTCGACTCCGCCAGACAGCGCTATGATAACGATGACGGTCAGTTGGGTAACCTGACGGGGGGTTACGATAAAACGCTGCGCTATGAGCGTAACAAAGTCACCCTCGGCCACGATACCGCCTTAACGTTCGGCACATGGAAATCCTCCCTCGGCTGGAATGAAACTGAGAACAAAGGACGACAACTGGTCTCCTCCGCACTCACGCCAGAGAACGCAGGCCGGGCCGGTGGCGCACGTGAACTGAAGAACTCCAACGTCATTCTGGACTCAGTACTGCTGACGCCATTAGGTGATTCGCACCTCTTAACCCTCGGCGGGGAATATTGGGATGCGCGGATGAAAGACGGTGTGGTGCTGGCCAATACCGGCGAAACGTTCCATCAAAAAACGTGGGCAGCCTATGTAGAAGATGAATGGCATATTCTCGACTCGTTGGCCTTAACCGCAGGGACACGCTACGAGCATAACGATGTCTTTGGCGGTCATCTCAGCCCACGCGCGTATATAGTTTGGGACGTATCCGACGAATGGACGCTCAAAGGCGGCGTGACGACAGGTTATAAAGCGCCATCACTGAGCCAGTTACATAACGGGATCAGCGGCGTAACCGCGCAAGGAACCGTGAATACGGTCGGTAATCCGGACCTAAAACCTGAGGAAAGTATCAGCTACGAAACCGGGCTGTATTACGAGAACGACACCGGACTGAACGCCAACATTACCGGCTTCTATACAGAATACAAAAATAAAATTGTCTCGTATTCTATCGATGATAATACCAACAGCTATACCAACAGCGGCAAGGCAAGGACCGATGGCGTTGAATTTGCCAGCACCTTCCCTCTGTGGTCGGATGTGCTGACTTTATCCCTCAACTACACCTACACCCAGAGCAAGCAAAAAGATGGTGACAATAAAGGCGCACCGTTAAGCTACACGCCAAAACATATGGCTAACGCTCGCCTGAACTGGCAGGCAACGGAAGATATGAATGCCTGGCTGAGCGCACGTTATCGCGGTAAAGCCCCACGCTTTACCGAAAATTACAACAACCTCAGCGCAGTACAAAAGGCCGTCTATGACGATAAAGGCGCTGATTTAAAAGCCTGGACCGTTCTCGACATGGGGATGTCTTATAAGCTGACCAAAGATCTGACGCTGAATACGGCGGTCAATAACGTGCTGGATAAAGACTTTAGCGAGGTTAAGCTTTACCAGGTGGGCCGTAATAGCACCTACGCAGGAGATTACTACCAGACTGCACAATCCACTACCGGATACGTAAACCCGGGCCGTAACTATTGGGTATCATTAAACTACCAGTTCTGATTTAGTTTTTTCCTACCAGACGGGCTGTCAATGATAGCCCGTCTACCACTGGGTTTCATCAAATGCCTGGCACTGTTTTTTTTGGCAGCCAGCGGGGCTCTAATGTTTTTACCAGAGATAAAGCGACAAGGAATATTTTCGTTCCCGGCAGAGAAAAATGACGGAATGAGAGGTAAAGCTGAACTGGGACAGAATAGTCTGGGCGAGGCTTTAATCGATAGCTTTAAATAGCCATTATGTTTTATGAGTCACGGAGCAACGAGTGCCCCGTGACAGTCATTAACTTACCTCAAATACTCTCCGCTGCGCAGCGCTTCAATACGTTTATCCAACGGCGGGTGAGTCATAAACAGCTCACTCAACGACTTGGATTTACCGTTGATGCAGAACGCCATCATGCTGGTCGCTTCCTGCGGCTCATAGCTGGTTTTCAGACGCTGCAGCGCGGCGATCATTTTCTCACGCCCCACCAGTTTTGCTGAACCGGCATCCGCATGGAATTCACGATGACGTGAGAACCACATGGTAATAATGCTCGCCAGAATACCAAACACCAGTTCCAGCACCGTCGCCACTGCGAAGTAGATCAATGGGTTGCCGTTACTGCCCTCACCCTCATCGCGGTTTCCGCCCATAAAGCCAGCGGCAATTTGCGCCAGAATACGTGAGATAAAGATAACGAAGGTGTTCACCACACCCTGAATGAGCGTCATGGTAACCATATCGCCATTGGCAATGTGGCTGATTTCATGCGCGATAACGGCTTCGGCTTCGTCCGGGCTCATGTTTTGCAACAGGCCTGTACTCACAGCCACCAGCGAAGCATCCCGGCGCGCACCGGTGGCAAACGCGTTAATATCTGGCGCATGGTAGATTGCAACCTGCGGCATAGCGATCCCAGCCTGGCGAGCCTGATTCGCTACCGTATTCATCAGCCAGCGTTCTCTTTCATTGCGAGGCTGTTCGATCACTTCCCCACCAACGGATTTTAACGCCATCCATTTGGACATCAGCAGCGAAATGAAGGAACCACCAAAACCAAACAGCAGTGCCATGATCAACAAGCCTTGAACGCTGCTTGACTGAATCCCTGTCAGGCTCAATACCAGCCCGAAAACGACCATCACAGCCAGGTTCGTCAGCAGGAAGAGCGCGATTCGCATCATAATTTTCTTTTAACCTCAATTTAACAAAACGCACTATGCGATTACCCATATCGTATGGGTCTTATGGCTATTTTCAAGCATCCATAGGTGCTAAGTCACCAGAAAGACACAACTTTACATTTTATCGTATCACACTGACGTCTTCATGCGTTTGTTAAAAAAACAGGCACAATTTCTTGTGCCTGTTGGAGGTTATTTACTGGTTGCGGGCTGTTCCGCTGGCTTTTCTTTTTCAAGATGCGCCAGGTCAAGCGCTATTTTTACCGTTTCATCCAGGTAGGGATCTGGTTCCTGGTAATCCTTCGGTAAATCGTCCAGTTTTTTCAGCGGCGGCTTACCTTCTCGCTTAAACCGATCGTTGATACGCGCCAGACGCATTGCGTCATCTTCGTTATTCTCTTTCTCACGCTGAGCGTAATTGAGAGAAGCGATGTTGCGTTTATCCTTCATCGCATTGAAACGCGCAATATCCTTCATGATGTACTGGAACTCAGGATCGTTGGCAATACGTGCATTGTGCTCTTTTAACAATTCAGGTCCGAACGGCGTCAGATTCTCTGATTTGGTGTAGGTCGCAGCATCAATGCTATCCCACGGCAGCGCGTTATCTTCAAACTTCTCACCGGTTTCCGTTTCTTCATTACCTGTCGGCATGATGATGTCCGGCGTAACGCCCTTACGCTGCGTACTGCCACCGTTTACACGGTAGAATTTCTGGATCGTATACTGAACAGAACCCAGCGCCGGCCATTCCGGACGCAGCATCTGATCATAAATACGGTTCAGAGAGCGATACTGCTGTACAGTGCCTTTCCCGAAAGTCGGTTCACCAACGATCAGCGCACGACCATAATCCTGCATTGCCGCAGCAAAAATCTCTGATGCCGAAGCACTGAAGCGATCGACTAACACTACCAGCGGGCCTTTGTAGTACACAACGCCGTCGGTATCGCTGTCTTCACGCACTTTACCGTTATTGTCACGAACCTGAACCACCGGGCCGGAAGGAATGAACAGACCGGAGAGCGAAACGGCTTCGGTCAGCGCGCCGCCACCGTTAGTGCGCAGATCGATAATGATGCTGCTGACGTTCTGTTTTTCCAGCTTCTGCAACTGAACTTTGACATCATCCGTCAGGCCAACATAGAAGCCAGGGATATCCAGTACGCCGACTTTTTCTTTGCCAACGGTTTTCACGGACATTTTCACGGCGCGGTCTTCGAGACGAATACGTTCACGCGTTAACGTGACGGTACGCGTCTTAGTACCTTTACCGGCAGGCAGGATTTCAAGGCGAACTTTGCTGCCTTTGGGTCCTTTGATCAGCGCAACAACGTCATCCAGACGCCAGCCAATCACGTCGACCATTCCCTTACCGGTCTGACCCACGCCGACAATACGGTCGCCAACGCTTATTGCTTTGCTCTTGGCTGCCGGGCCGCCCGCCACCATGGAGTTAATGACGGTGTAGTCATCATCCATTTGCAAAACCGCGCCAATACCTTCCAGAGACAGGCTCATTTCAGTATTGAACTGTTCGGTATTGCGTGGAGAGAGATAATTAGTATGCGGATCGATCTCACGGGCGAAAGCCGTCATCGCCAGAGAGAACACATCTTCGCTGTTGGTCTGCGCCAGACGACGAATCGCAAACTTGTAGCGACGCGTCAGCGTTTCACGAATTTCCGCATCGGTTTTGCCGGTCAGCTTCAGGCTGAGTTCGTCAAATTTAACCTTGCCGTCCCACAGCGCGTTAAGCTCTGCTTCGCTCTTCGGCCATGGCGCTTTGCTCCGGTCGAGGTTAAAGGTGTCGGTACCGGTGAAATCCATTGGACGTGCCAGTACGCTTAAAGCGTACTGATAACGTTCAAATCGGCGTTTTTGCGCCAGATTATAGAGATCGTAAAAGACATCCAGCTTGCCGGTACGCAGTTCATCGCCAAGGACCGTTTTCTTTTTTGCATACTGTTCGATATCGCTCGCCAACAGCACGTTGTGGCTGTAGTCGAGCAGATTCAAATAGCGCTCAAAAATTTTTGCCGAAAACGCCTGATCCAGATCGAACTGGCGATAGTGCGAACGCGTAAAACGCGATGTCACACGTTCACTTACCGTCGCATGCTGGGTTTCTTCCTTTAAAACGGGGATTTGATCGGCACGCGTGATATCTTCCACAGCAAGTGCCTGGCCTGCTAATGCAAGCAGACCAGCTAACGCAGTAAGCCTAAAAAAAGTGTTCATGCCAGGCCTGGCCTCCGTTTCAGAACACCAGGTGTTCTGCGCGTACAATCAAAGACATACCCGAATTCAGCTGTACACGGACGCCATCTTTGGTGATTTCTAATACGGTGGCATCCATCGCATTATTACCTGCTTTCACCTTCAGAGACTGCCCTACCGTCAGTACTGAAATATCAGATACCGGGGTATGCTGTTCTTCACGAGGAGCACGCGGTGCTTTTGCTGCTGGTTTCTCAGCGCGAGGTTTACGCTCAGCGCCTTCTTTACGACGCGGTGCAGGACGCGGCTTACGCTCGCGACGCGGTGCGTCTTCTTTTTCACCGGCAGCAGCGGCTGCTTCGCGTTTTTTCGCCTGTTGCTCTGCACGTTGCGCCTGAACGCGGGCTTTAGCTTCTTCCAGCTGTTTGCGAGCATGTTCAACGTGCTGCTCATCCAGCTCACCACAAGGGTTGCCGTCGAGATCAACACGCGTTGCGCCCAATTTAACGCCATACAGATAGCGCCAGCTTGAAGTATAGAGACGTAAGGCAGAGCGGAGCTGCGTCTTGCTGAGGTTCATTTCGCCCTCAACACGCTCTACCAGATCCTGAAAAATGCCAATTTTCAGTGGGCGCGCTTCGCCTTCCGCACTAAAACACTGCGGGAAGCGTTCGGCCAGAAACGCGATGACTTCTTTACTGCTATTCAACTTAGGTTGATTTTCCATGAAATTTCCTGATTACAACGGACGTAGCCAACAAGCGCAGGCATGAACAGGCGACATTATAATGACGTCATCAGTAATTGCTACGTTATCCGTTGATTATCCTGCGACGCGCGCAAAGAATTTTTTGTAATCCGTCGTTGCAAGCACGGTTTCAAGCTGTGCCACCAGCGTTCGCAGCCCCTGTTCATCCTCGTCAGTAAAGCGGCCAAACGCCGTGCTATCGATATCCAGCACGCCGATTATCTGATTTTCGACGGTGATTGGCAGGACGATTTCAGCGTTGCTGGCGGCATCACATGCGATGTGTCCGTCAAAAGCATGAACGTCCTCAATGCGCTGAACCTGGTTCTGCGCTACTGCGGTCCCACACACCCCGCGTCCTACCGGGATCCGCACGCAGGCGATTTTTCCCTGGAAAGGCCCCAACACCAGCGTATCGTTTTCGAGCAGATAAAAACCGGCCCAGTTCACTTCTGCAAGACGTTCGTACAACAACGCGCTGGTATTTGCCAGCGTTGCCAGAAAACTGGTTTCACCTGCCATTAATGCCTGAAAGTCACGGTTCAGATCCGTGTATAGCTCTGTTTTGTTCATTATGTAATCACTTAGTTGTCTTACTTAAAGCTGCAGCCTACTAAAATAAACATTAAATGCGTTAATGCTCAAGATCATTCCCGTCATGAGTTAAGATAACATTACTTCAACAATTTGATTCGCGATACATGGCCTTAACGACACCACGCATCACGCCGACTAAAAAAATAGCCATCAGGTCCATTGGTGATGCCCTCCCTCGTGCGCATTACCATCGTTGCCCTGAATGTGACCTGATCTTTAGCTTGCCTAAAATGCGTTCGCATCAAAGTGCATTTTGCCCACGCTGTCAGGCAAAAATTCGTGACGGACGCGACTGGTCATTAACACGACTGGCGGCTATGGCTTTCACCATGCTGCTGCTGATGCCCTTTGCCTGGGGAGAACCGCTCCTGCACATCTATTTATTAGGTGTGCGCATTGACGCCAATGTGCTGCAAGGCATCTGGCAAATGACCCGACAAGGCGACCCACTCACCGCATCCTTCGTACTCTTTTGCGTTGCCGGTGCGCCCATCATTCTCGTGACCTCAATCGCTTATCTGTGGTTTGGCAATATTCTTGGGATGAACCTGCGCCCAGTGCTGCTGATGCTGGAAAGGCTCAAAGAGTGGGTGATGCTTGATATCTACCTGGTGGGCATTGGCGTCGCATCAATCAAAGTTCAGGACTATGCTTTTTTGCAACCCGGTGTAGGTCTGTTTGCTTTTATTGCGCTGGTGATCCTCAGTGTTTTGACGCTGTCGCACCTTAACGTTGAGCAGCTTTGGGACCGTTTCTACCCGCAAAGACCAGCCCGTCGGCCCGATGAAAAACTTCGCGTCTGCCTCGGCTGCCACTTTACAGGTTATCCGGACGCCCGAGGTCGCTGCCCTCGCTGTCATATCCCGTTACGCTGGCGCAGGAATCAAAGTATCCAAAAGTGTTGGGCTGCTCTGCTGGCCTCGATCGTCCTGCTTTTGCCTGCTAATCTGCTGCCCATCTCGGTAATTTATGTCAATGGCGGCCGCCAGGAAGACACGATCCTGTCAGGCATAATGTCCCTGGCGAACAGCAACGTCGGCGTGGCGGCGATTGTTTTTATCGCCAGTATTCTGGTGCCATTCACCAAAGTGATTGTGATGTTTACGTTGCTCATCAGCATCCATTTTAGATGTGAGCAAGGATTGCGTACCCGCATCAAACTGCTGCGTATGGTGACCTGGATTGGTCGCTGGTCAATGCTGGATCTCTTTGTTATCGCTTTAACCATGTCGCTGATTAATCGCGATCAGATACTTGCTTTTACTATGGGGCCAGCTGCGTTTTATTTCGGCGCAGCGGTAATATTGACTATTCTTGCTGTGGAATGGCTGGACAGCCGCTTACTTTGGGATGCACATGAGTCAGGAAACGCCCGCTTCGCAGACTGAAGCGCAGATTAAAACTAAACGCCGTATCTCTCCGTTCTGGCTGCTGCCTTTCATCGCGCTGATGATTGCAGGATGGCTTATCTGGGGAAGCTATGAAGATCGCGGCAATACCGTAACCATTGACTTTATGTCTGCTGACGGCATTGTACCGGGCCGTACTCCCGTTCGCTATCAGGGCGTTGAAGTGGGCACCGTGCAGGATATCAACCTCAGCGAAGATCTACGCAAAATTGAAGTGCGCGTCAGCATCAAATCGACCATGAAAGATGCTCTGCGCAAAGATACCCAGTTCTGGTTAGTCACGCCGAAAGCGTCGCTGGCGGGGGTTTCTGGTCTGGATGCGTTAGTTGGCGGCAACTATATCGGCATGATGCCCGGAACCGGCGAGCCGGAAGATCATTTCGTCGCCCTCGATACGCAGCCAAAATATCGTCTGGATAATGGCGATTTGATGCTGCACCTGCGCGCCCCTGACCTCGGGTCGCTCAATAGCGGTTCACTGGTTTATTTCCGCAAGATTCCGGTGGGCCGGGTGTATGACTACACCATCAACCCAAATCATCAGGGCGTAACCATCGACGTGCTGATCGAACGTCGCTTTACCAACCTGGTGAAAAAAGGCAGCCGTTTCTGGAACGTGTCCGGTGTGAATGCGGATGTCAGCCTCAGCGGAGCGAAAATCAAGCTGGAGAGTCTGGCGGCGCTGGTCAATGGCGCCATTGCTTTTGATTCGCCCGAAGACTCTAAACCCGCGGTGGCCGATGACACGTTTGGTTTGTATCAGGATCTCGCGCACAGCCAGCGGGGAGTGATCGTCAAGCTTGATTTACCCAGCGGCGATGGACTCAAGGCCGGCTCAACGTCGCTGATGTATCAAGGATTAGAAGTCGGGCAACTGACCAAACTGGATTTAAATCCGGGCGGTAAAGTGACCGGCGAAATGACGGTCGATCCCAGCGTCGTAACGCTGCTGCGCGACAATACGCGGATTGAATTACACAGCCCTAAATTATCGTTAAACGATGCCAATATCAGTTCGCTACTGACGGGCAAAACTTTCGAGCTGGTACCTGGCGAGGGCGAGCCGCGTAACCAGTTTGCGGTTATTCCTGCTGAGAAGTCGTTGTTACACGATCCGGGCGTCATGACGCTTACGCTGACCGCGCCGGAGAGTTACGGTATTGATGCCGGTCAGCCACTGATTCTTCACGGCGTACAGGTCGGTCAGGTGATTGATCGCACGCTCTCTGGCAAAGGTGTCTCATTCACCGTTGCCATCGAACCACAGCATCGCGCCCTGGTGCAAGGTGACAGTAAGTTTGTGGTCAACAGCCGCGTTGACGTCAAGGTCGGGCTTGATGGCGTGGAATTCCTTGGCGCCAGCGCCAGCGAATGGCTCAGCGGCGGCATTCGTATTTTGCCCGGTACCAAGGGTGAAATGAAAAAAAGCTACCCGCTGTATGCCAACCTGGAAAAAGCGATTGAAAACAGCCTGAGCGATCTGCCAACTACCACGCTCAGCCTAAGCGCCGAAACGCTGCCTGATGTGCAGGCCGGTTCGGTGGTGTTATACCGCAAATTCGAGGTCGGTGAAGTGATTAGCGTTCGCCCACGCGCCGATGCGTTTGATATCGATCTGCATATCAAACCGGAATATCGCAACCTGCTGACCAGCAACAGCGTATTCTGGGCCGAAGGCGGGGCAAAGGTTCAGCTTAACGGTAGCGGATTGACCGTACAGGCATCTCCCCTGTCGCGAGCGCTCAAAGGGGCGATTAGCTTCGATAACCTAAGCGGCGCCAGCGCCAGCCAACGCAAAGGCGACAAGCGTATTCTGTATGCTTCCGAAACTGCCGCGCGTGCGGTGGGCGGCCAGATAACCCTGCACGCGTTCGATGCCGGTAAACTCGCGGCCGGCATGCCAATTCGCTACCTGGGGATCGATATCGGCCAGATCCAGACGCTTGAGCTAATCACCGCCCGTAACGAAGTTCAGGCAAAAGCAGTTTTGTATCCGGAATACGTGCAGACTTTTGCCCGTAGCGGTACCCGCTTCTCCGTGATCACTCCGCAAATCTCAGCGGCAGGCGTCGAGCATCTGGATACGATCTTACAGCCGTATATTAACGTTGAACCAGGACGCGGTAACCCGCGCCGTGATTTTGAACTGCAGGAAGCCACCATTACCGACTCTCGTTACCTCGATGGTCTGAGTATTGTGGTAGAAGCGCCGGAAGCAGGTTCGCTGAATATCGGTACGCCAGTCCTGTTCAGAGGCATTGAAGTGGGGACCGTCACCGGGCTGACGCTGGGCTCGCTTTCTGACCGCGTGATGGTGGCGATGCGCATTAGCCAGCGTTATCAGCATCTGGTGCGGAACAACTCCGTGTTCTGGCTGGCATCCGGATACAATCTCGACTTTGGTTTGACCGGCGGCGTCGTGAAGACCGGTACTTTCAATCAGTTCATTCGCGGCGGAATCGCCTTCGCTACGCCACCGGGTACGCCGCTGGCCCCGAAAGCGCAGGCAGGTAAACACTTCCTGCTGCTCGAAAGCGAACCAAAAGAGTGGCGTGAATGGGGAACCGCCCTGCCACGTTAATCTCTCCCCTTGCTCCGGCGTACATACTCGCGCCGGAGCACTTATGCTACACTGCGCACCTGTTTTTTTGCCGGTGGTACCAAGTGGCTTATTTTCCCGACGCCTTTCTAAACCAAATGCGTGAAGCAATGCCTTCCACGCTCTCATTTGATGATTTTCTCGCTGCCTGCCAGCGTCCGCTTCGTCGCAGCATCCGCGTCAATACGCTGAAAATCTCCGTTGCCGACTTCCTCACTCTGACAGCACCTTACAACTGGTCGCTCACTCCGATACCCTGGTGCGCTGAAGGTTTCTGGATCGAACGCGATGATGAAAAGTCAGTACCGCTCGGCAGTACCGCGGAACATTTAAGCGGCCTGTTTTATATTCAGGAAGCCAGCTCAATGCTGCCGGTCGCCGCGCTGTTTGCCGATGGTAACACTCCAGATCGCGTGATGGATGTCGCGGCAGCCCCCGGCTCCAAAACCACGCAAATTGCCGCAAAAATGAAAAATCAGGGCGCGATTCTGGCAAATGAGTTTTCCGCCAGTCGCGTCAAAGTCCTGCATGCCAATATCAGCCGATGCGGGATAGCCAATGTCGCGCTAACCCATTTTGACGGGCGGGTATTTGGCGCAGCGTTGCCAGAAGCCTTCGATGCCATTTTGCTGGACGCGCCGTGTTCCGGTGAAGGCGTGGTGCGTAAAGATCCCGATGCGCTAAAAAACTGGTCGCCAGAAAGTAATCTGGAAATTGCCGCAACCCAGCGCGAACTTCTCGACAGCGCCTTTCATGCCTTGCGTCCCGGCGGCACGTTGGTTTACTCGACCTGCACGCTGAACCGTGACGAAAATGAAGACATTATGCAGTGGTTGATTGAGACCTACCCGGACGCCGTCGAGTTTTTACCACTGGGCGATTTATTCCCGCAGGCTGAACGCGCCCTGACCCCGGAAGGATTCCTGCATGTGTTCCCGCAGATCTACGATTGTGAAGGTTTTTTCGTCGCGCGTCTGCGCAAAACCACCGCGATCCCTGCACTACCGACGCCAAAATACAAAGTCGGTAACTTCCCGTTCAGCCCGCTTAAAGGACGTGAATCCGCGCTTGTCACTCAGGCCGCTAACGCCTGTGGATTGCAGTGGGAAGACACTCTGCGCCTGTGGCAGCGTGATAAAGAGATTTGGCTATTCCCAACCGAGATTGAACCCCTGATCGGCAAAGTCCGCTTTTCCCGACTCGGCATCAAACTCGCTGAAACGCACAATAAAGGGTACCGCTGGCAGCATGAAGCCGTCATTGCTCTCGCCAGCACAAATCACAGCCATGCGTTTGAACTGACCCTTGCCGAAGCCGAAGAGTGGTACCGCGGACGGGATGTCTACCCGCAGACCGCACCGACCACCGACGATGTGCTGGTTACGTTCCAGCATCAGCCGATTGGCCTGGCGAAACGTATTGGATCGCGATTAAAGAATAGCTACCCGCGCGATCTTGTCCGGGATGGCAAACTCTTTACAGGATAACGCACGTTTTTACTGGCGCTTTTGCTAACGTTGACTACGCTGAAAAATGGACGGCCTAACTGGTCGTACCACAACCAGCAAATAAACGGAGAGCACGATGATGAAAACCAGTGTGCGCATTGGCGCTTTTGAAATCGACGACGCCGAGTTACATGGCGAATCGCCAGGGGACCGAACGTTAACCATTCCATGTAAATCCGATCCGGATTTATGCATGCAACTTGATGCCTGGGATGCCGACACCAGCGTCCCGGCCCTTCTTAACGGAGAACATTCAGTTCTATTTCGCGAGCACTACGATCGTAAGTCAGATGCCTGGATCATGCGCCTTGCCTGATTCAAAAAGAACCCGTCGCCAGACGGGTTATTTCTTGGTTAATTTCCCTCATCTATCAACATCTTCTACACTACAGGTATGGCTTTACCATTTGAGGATGGAATGTTCACGCTGGTTCTTTTTGTGTGCTACCTGGGTGGCGGTTGTGAAGATATCGTTGTTGATGTCTACAAAACTGAGCAGCAGTGCCTGATATCGATGGACGATCAGCGTATTCGTAACGGCGGATGTTTACCCGCGGATGACTACATAGACAGCTTCTGGCGTCCGGCCCAGGAATACAGCGATTTTTGATTATTGCAGTTGCACCAGCGTCAACTCGCCACCAAACACCGCACCGGTATCAATATAGTGCAGATTCTCGTGGTCCAGTCGCTGACGCAGAGGCGTATGGCCAAACCAAAAGTGATCCGCGCCGCGAATGCCGTTGCCTTTATTCATCAGCCTTGTGCGATCCCACAGTACCCGCTGTAAATCGACCTCTTTTTGCCACTGATAATTATCATCAGGGTAATCTGCGTGAGCAATAACGTGTATGCCGTTCTGGCAACGCAGCTCCAGAATCCAGGGTAATTGCCGACACGTTTCAAGAGCGGTTGTCGCCGCTGGCTGCTCCGCCTGCGCAAACCACGAACCGCCATTCATAAACCACAGGAATTGCTCCCCGGTTGCCAGCGCGTCCAGCCCCATCTGTTCATGATTCCCTCTGACCGCGATAATCCAGCGTTTACGCAGTAGTTTCAGGCAACGCAAACTGTCAGGTCCGCGGTCGATAACATCCCCCACTGAAACCAGCAGGTCCTGCCACGGATCAAAATGACACAGGCGCAATTTCGCCATCAATAATGAGAAGCAACCGTGGATATCCCCGACCACCCAAACATGTCGCCAGCGCGTCGCTTCCACTCTTTGATAAGCATTGTCAGGTAGTCCCATTTGACCTCCTGTACACAAATATTGCCCTGTTCTAAATTAAACCATAGCAGTAAAAAACAGAGCGACCGAATCATACATCACGGTCCTACGCTATCCGCGCGTCGACGAGGTACTAACGCAACAGCTTCCAGTTCTGCTTCCAGTTCAGCTACTATAGATTGCAGGTCATAAGTGGGTGCATTACGCGCACGAGCTCTTTCTTCTCTTTTCTGTTTACAACACAATTCCTGATAGAAATCATTAACCGCAGGGATATCCCCGGTAATTTTTATCACATCATGTTCATGATAAAACAGCAACGGCGGCCCACCTTTGGTATCAAATGCAACGGCCTTAAGCGGCGTGAGCTCCATCGCCTCAATAAAACCTTTGTCACAAGTCAATATTCCAGGGAAAAAATATCGCTCATCATTTCCTGTATTGAAGGTAAGTGCTTGCTCTAAATATCGACAATGAGTCAGATCCCAGGCCATACCATGTAATGCCGACCACATGTTTTTCGACTTTTTATGTATTTTGTTAAAAAACCTAAATTCTGTCCCTCGTATAAAAAACTCACTCGCTAGAATTAACTCTCTTGTTGCCAAAAAGCATACTTTGGTGTGAGCAAAACTTAATAGTTCGATCAATTTATTTTTGAGCGATCTGGCAGGCGATTTGATTTGGATGATACTCATCATAAGAACATAAGCGTAAATACTATCGTGCCTGTCTCTTAAGGCACGCCTGAACTCAGAGTCTTTGTTTTTGGTGAGCAGTGAGCTAAAATGTCTGTCGGTATTAAGAAAAAGCTCACCTTGCGATATTTTTGAGGTCAATACTCCGCTGGTTCCTGAATTAACGAGATCAACATCTTTTATAAATTCGTAACCCATCAACTTATCGAATATTTTATGGTGATTCTCTTTCTCATCCAGATTTTTAAGGTTCTCCAGCTCATATAACACAGAGTCTACCTGCGTATTCTGATGAGAAATAAATTTAAATATTTCTTCGATGTCATCATCCAGACCAGAAACTTTACCATTGATATATGGTCTGAGATAACTTAATGCCTGGCTATCAAGAGATATTGAGTAATCTATTTTAAATATGGAGTGCCCTTTATCACTGAACATTTCCTCTATGGTTTGAGGATCCATAACGAAAACATTTTCATCATTGAATAAAGAGCGTATAGACGCCCCATGCTTGAATTTCTTGTTAGTTTGAAACCCCGGATATGGCCCTTTAGGCGATGAAAAGACAAATTTATACTCTGGGATTAATAGATAGAAACTGGTGTATAGTTTTAATGCTGCAGAGAGATCTTCAGCATTACCAATCTCCATCACGAGTCTTTCTTTTAACTTTTCCATTTCTTATATCTCGTTATTGAGAAACTGAGTCCATGTATCAGGGGCCAGAACGGCATCAATTGATGGATAATTATACCGCTATTGATACAAGTGAGTCTAAACCTCTCGGCACTAGTGACAACTGAAATGCTGGCGCATAAGCAGACCATACGCCTGGAGAACAGGAAAAAATGGGCATCACGATCTGATCTTTTTCTGCGCAAATGAAGTGTAAATGTTAAAAGCAGTGTGGTATAAGGAAGAAATCCCGAATTGTGATATGCGGACAAATTTCGGAAACTTTCGGACATGATGTCCTAAGTGATTGAAATAAAATCCACATAAAAAGAGACCGAATACGATTCCTGTATTCGGTCCAGGGAAATGGCTCTTGGGAGAGAGCCGTGCGCTAAAAGTTGGCATTAATGCAGGCTAAGTTACCCTGCCATTTAAGAATAGATGACAGCGCCAGGTTTTCCAGTCCGCGACTAAAGTGGCCTGAAAAAAAGGACGATTGTCACACATCCAAACGTAAAAACCGCAAGTTCTCCTGAGAGAGCCTTGCGGTTTTTTATTGGAAATCAGAACGCTACATCTGACAATTAGCAGAGCTTTTCTGCACGCTCCACAAACGGTGCGAGGCTCATTTTTTCACCCGGTTTCGCCGGGTCGTCAATCTGGATAATCTCGATCGGCTTCGCCGTAGTTTTCCCACTCTCTACCTGCTGTCTGGCAACATCATTCAATGGGTATTGCACCAGCGTACTGGGATTGATGACATACAGCGCGTTACCCGGACGGCAGGTCAGCATCACCTCTTCCCGATTAAACGCCCACTTATCTTTGCCAACCTCAAAACGGCTGACGGTGATGACCTGTGGCGCAGCCAGCGCGGCCCCTGAACTTGCCAGTAGTAATAACGAGATAATGATTTTTTTCATGCGTTTTGCCAATCCATCAATCAGAAAGGTTCGAGGGTTGCAAACAGGCTGACAATCGCCAGCACAACGGCCCCAATTCCCCATTCCAGCTTAGTCATCCAAACAAAATAGAGTGTCATACTGCGGTTATCCTGCCGCATGCGTGGTACCAGAACATACCGATTCACCAGCGCAATCGCCACCATTAGCATCACCAGAGCACCTTTTAACAAAAGCAGTTGCCCGTAAGCCATGTGCCAGGGAACAGAAAAACCAACAATAAACAGCGCATTCATGATACCGGTAAGTAAAACTCCGATAACGAAAAGATGCCCGTAGCGGGAGAAACGCATCATAGTATTGATGGCCTGTTCCCGCCAGCGGCCTTGCGCCATTTGCATACAGTAAAGTACGGGCAGCAAACCACCGAACCAGGCGGCAGCGCATACCAAATGCAAGGCGTGGTTAACCTGCTGGATTGCCCCTGCGATACCGCTATGCAGCGTCGCGTGTCCGACGCCAGCCAGCAAAATAAACTGCGCAATCGTCAGCATTAACAGCCGTCGCGGCATGCTGCGCGGTACTATAATTACCACCACCAGCGTGACCAGTGCGAGGATAATCTGCCATAACCACACGCCGCCAAACTGCGTTTGCAACACGGCGCCCCATATGTCACTAGAAATAACATCCCGCCAGCCTGAGCCCATTAAACCACCCTGGATCGCCAGCATCAGCGTAGCGCTGATAAAGCTCCACGCTGCGGCATGTCGTTGTAGACGCAAAAAACGACGCATCATTAAACGACGAACCGAAACGGGAGCCAGCCATGCGCCGTAGAGCGCACAGCCAAACACCAGCATCAACGTGGTAAAATGGATAAACCGTAGTGCAACCCAGGTAAATTCCAGCATCGGTTATTTCACGCTAAAGGTATATTGCCCCTTTGTCTTATGACCATCCACGGAGACGACGTGCCAGTCGACAGTATATTTTCCGGCCTTAAGCGTTTGAGCAAGTGGAATAATCAGTTGTGTTTTGTCCTGTTCACTGCGTGATGCCTTGCCCGTTTTGATCTGTTCTTTGTTTGGGCCTGTCAGCGTTGCGCCGCTGAATCCCGGCTCGACACCTTCAGAGAAATTCAGCGTCAACGCCTGAGGAGATACCGCAACATCGGCATTAGCCGCCGGGCTTTGTTTTGTCAGGTGAGCATGAGCCAGGGCGGCGGGAGTTGCCAGAACGCTGGCGAGTACGATGAGAGCGTTGCGAAGCTTAGATGCAGATGAAGCCATTTCAACTATTCCTTTTTGTTATGTCTAATCTATAGAGAATAACCTTCTACAATGATCGAGTCGAGAATCATCATTTCGGTCTTGCCATTAATGCACACTCTTAGTAACTTTGCGCGCCGAAAGACAGAGAAAAGGAGAAGCCCATGAACATCAATCTGGCCAAACTTGAGCAAGCTGAAATGGATAAGGTCAATGTTGACCTGGCCGCGGCGGGTGTCGCATTTAAGGAGCGATACAACATGCCGGTTGTTGCCGAAGTCGTTGAGCGTGAACAGCCCGAACATTTACGCGACTGGTTTCGGGAAAGACTGATCGCGCATCGTCTGGCATCCGTTTCCCTTTCACGTTTACCCTACGAACCTAAAGTTAAATAAAACTTATATTACGTTACGATTCCTTACATGATGCCTGCTACAGTATAAGTATATTCTTAATCTATACTTTAAAGATGGTTGTAGACACTATGAAAAGGAAATCATTATGTCACACTGGAAAATCGCAGCAGCACAGTACGAACCTCTTCAAACCTCAGTTACCGAACATGTCGCGCATCACCTGCAATTCATTCAGGCAGCCGCTCAATGCCAATGTGAATTGCTGGTTTTCCCCTCCCTTTCCCTGTTGGGTTGTGTTGATGAGAATGACGCGCTCCCTGCCCCACCCGATGAAGCGTTGTTAGAACCTCTCGCGCATGCAGCCGTGACTTATCGCATGACGATTATTGCGGGGCTATCGGTAGAACATAACAATCGGTTCGTAAAAGGTATCGCGCTTTTCTCTCCCTGGATGACCTCCCCCTTAACGTTTCACCAGAGCCACGGGGCCTGTATCGCCAGACAGCAAAATGCCATCAGCGTTGTGGATAGCCAGCCGGAAGGTATCGATATCGACCCGGCGTATTCGTTATTCACCAGCAGTCAGTCTGTCAGTGAGCCCGAATTGCTCTCCTCCACATCTCGTCTACAGAGTTTCTCGCATAAATTTGCCATTGCGGTATTAATGGCCAATGCGCGTGGCAGCAGCGCGTTATGGGATGAGCAAGGTCGATTGATTGTTCGCGCAGACAGCGGTTCCTTACTCTTAACCGGTCAACGCACGCCACGGGGTTGGCAAGGTGATATCATTCCTTTACGCTAATCGTTTTGGGTCAGGAGCATGGCATGTTGCGCATAATAGATACGGAAACCTGTGGTCTGCAGGGAGGCATTGTTGAGATTGCTTCTGTCGATGTGGTTGACGGAAAAATAGTCAACCCCATGAGCCACCTGGTGCGTCCTGACCGCCCCATCACCCCTCAGGCGATGGCAATTCATCGCATTACGGAAGCGATGGTGGCCGATAAACCGTGGATTGAAGATGTCATCCCACAATATTACGGCAGCGAATGGTACGTGGCGCACAATGCAAGTTTTGATCGCCGCGTATTACCCGACATGCCCGGGGAGTGGATTTGCACCATGAAACTCTCCCGTCGTTTGTGGCCAGGAATCAAATACAGCAACATGGCGCTGTATAAATCGCGCAAGCTGAGCGTGCAGACGCCAGCTGGCCTGCATCATCACCGTGCCCTGTACGACTGCTACATCACCGCGGCACTGCTGATCGACATCATACAGACGTCAGGCTGGTCAGCAGAACAGATGGTCGATATTACCGGCCGTCCTGCGTTACTCACTACTTTCACTTTTGGTAAGTATCGCGGAAAACCTGTATCAGAAGTGGCTGAACGCGATCCGGGCTATCTGCGCTGGTTATTTAATAACCTCGACAGTATGAGCCCGGAGCTGCGCTTAACGCTGAAGCACTATCTGGATAACGCCTGAGCAGACGCATGCCCAGGCAGAGTCCCCTGCGCCAGTCCGATCAAAAACGCGTATTCCAGGGCCACGCCTTCGTATGATTTAAAACGCCCGGATTTTCCGCCATGCCCGGAATCCATATCCGTGCAGAGTAACAGCAGACGATCGTCCGTTTTCAGCTCACGCAGTTTTGCCACCCATTTTGCCGGTTCCCAGTATTGCACCTGGGAGTCGTGTAATCCCGTCGTAACCAGCAGATGAGGATAAGCCTGCGCTGTAACATTGTCATACGGGCTGTAGCTTTTCATGTAGGTGTAATACTCTTCGTCCTGCGGATTCCCCCACTCTTCAAACTCACCGGTCGTCAGGGGAATGGACTCATCCAGCATCGTGGTCACCACATCGACAAAAGGCACCTGCGCAATGACGCCATGGAAGAGTTCCGGGCGCTCATTAATGGCAACACCCATTAACATTCCTCCGGCGCTCCCCCCCATGCCATAACACAGCGAAGGCGCGCCATAACCCATTTTTAGCAGCGCGTCGCAGACGTCCAGGTAGTCATTGAAGGTATTTTTCTTGAGCAGAAACTTACCGTCTTCGTACCACTGCTGTCCTAACTCGCCGCCGCCACGCACATGAGCAATGGCATAAACAAAGCCGCGATCCAGTAAGCTCAAGCGGCTGCTGCTGAAATCGGCGTCCATGCTGGCGCCATACGAGCCATAGCCGTAGACCAGTAACGGGTTTTTCCCTTTCAGGAAATACTTTTGATGGTAAACCAGCGAAACCGGAACCTCGGTGCCATCACGCGCGGTGATCCAGACGTGTTCGCTACGGTAGTTCGCCGCATCAAATCCTGGGACCTCCGTCTGTTTGAGTACGCGACGCTCTCCGGTGTCCATATCCAGTTCAAACAGCGTGTCCGGTGTGGTCATGGAGGAATAGCCATAACGCAGGCGCGATGTCTCAGGTTCTGGATTATAGGCAAGCCATGTCACATACGCCGGATCATCAAAAGCGATACCGACCACTTCGCGCGTTTTACGATTAATCTGTCGCAGGCTGGTTAAGCCCCGCTGACGCTCTTCCACCACCAGCCAGTCTGTGAACAGCGTAAAGCCCTCCAACATGACGCTGTCGCGCGGCGGGATCAGCGTCTCCCAGGCTTGTTCATCACGCACACGGGTACGGTACAGACCGAAATTTTTACCCTGCCGGTTGGAACGCAGATAAAACGTATGCTGATAGTGATCGAGACTGTACTCGTGATCTTTGCGTCGCGCTAAAAAGACTAACGGCTCGGCATCCGCCAGTTCTGCGTCAAGCAGCAAAACCTCACTGGTGGTCGCGCTGGCGATATGAATAACCACATAATGTAACGAGGTGGTTTTATGCAGACTGACATAAAACATGTCATCGGCTTCTTCATACACCAGCTCATCCATTGATGACGGCGAGCCGACGGTATGCCGCCACACTTGATACGGGAGCAGCGTCGTTGCGTGTTTGCGCACATAATAGAATGTTTGCGAGTCATTCGCCCAGACCAGATCCGCTTCAACGTTTTCCAGCACTTCCGGATACCAGTTACCGCTTTGCAGATTGCGAAAACGCACGCCATATTGCCGACGAGAGAGATAATCTTCGGCCAACGCCATGATGGTGTTATCCGGAGATATCGCCAGTCCCCCCAGCGTATAAAACTCACTGTGGGCCGCGCGCTGGTTACCATCCAGCAAGGTGTCCCATTCATCCCACTCTTCACTGAAGGCAGACTGACGCTGATAAATGGCATATTCGCATCCCGGTTCATAAATATGCCGGTAGCGATAACCATTCTTCACATAGGGGGCGGAAGCATCCTGAGGCGGGATACGGTCGATAATCTCTTTCAGGACGCGATCCTGCAATGCCTGCTGCGAGGCCATAATCTGGCGGCCATACGCATTTTCTTGTTGCAGATAATCCAGCACTTCTGGCTGCGAGCGGGTGTCATCTCGCAGCCAGTAATAATTATCAACACGGGTATCGCCATGATTCGTCATGGCGTGGGGGATACGAGAAGCTTTTGGTAGCATGTCATTGTTCTTTTGCTTAAACATCCTATAAGGGTGGCAAAAGACAGCAATGATGCAAGCGAAACATGCACCTTAACGGTAAGTAATTAACCCGGTAAAGCCTGTTTTTGTTCCTTGAGATCCTGTTCAATGCCTTCACGAACATCCTGCGGGATCTTCAACGCATCGCCCAGCGCGTTCAGATAGCTACGCTCCATAAAGTGGTCGATATCAATCGCCGCACAGCTCAGGAAGTAAATTTCCAGCGCCTCTTCTTCGTTGCGGATCCCTTGTGCCAGGCGCTGAGGATCTAACGGTTGTTCAATCGCACGTTCGATCAGAATGCGGCCCTGCTCTTCCACGCCTGCTTCACGGAGCTGCTGCTCAATGGCGGTACGTTCTTTGGCATCAATATGACCATCGCTTTTCGCCGCAAAAACCAGCGCCAGGATCAGTCGTTCGGTTCGCTCATCCAGCGGTGAGCTTTGTGCACCGAACTGCGGTTCACCCTGATGCGCCGCGCGAACCTTATCCTTGTATTTGTTCCATAATACGGTACCGGCAACCGCACCGCCGCCCACCAGAAGCGCGCTGGTGCCGTATTTACTCAGTAATTTCCGTGAAGATTTGTTGGCAACCAGTAATCCTGCCAGACCGCCTAACGCGCCGGGAACCAGAAGTTTACTCAGCCCTTGCTCACCAGAAGATGACGCGGAAGATCCTTTTTGCCCAAGAAGAGATTGAAGTTGATTCAGCCAGTTAGCCATGTTGCCCCTCAAGTACAGACGAATAATCATCAAAGCGTACCCGAGGGGATGTCAGGAAGTGTTCAGGTCATCAAAAGAAGTGCAAATACCTTCTACCTTCGTTACTGCGACTGATACTCCGCCGTTCCGGCTTTGCAGTCGACTTTTACCTGGTAGTGAATATCCGCGCTTTTACCGCGAACCGTGAGGGGAACTGACCATTTCCCATCTTTGCCCGTAATATCGGGCGTGTTGACCCAGGCGACAGGATCGGCTTGCCCGACGCGTTTTTGATCGTCAGCCCAGCGCGCGATGCGATTTTGCTGATAATCACGTTTCACGCTCGCCGCGATACCGTCAGCATTCAGTCCTTCGCACTTGGGGAACTGAACATTCTTGCTTTCCATATTTGCCGCAAATACAGATACGCTGGCAGACAACAACAGCAGGCTCAACAACGCTCTTTTTTTATACATTCTTTTCTCCTTAATCTCCCCTTCGTCCTTCAGGTTGCCTGTTGCAACGTGAAAAGACGTCAGGGATTGCACAATGATTCAGGGAAAAGCATGGTACAAAACGTCAGGAGCGCAAGTCGTTTCAGGCAGCCTGAGTATCATCCTCAGCGTGCGCATCGTTTTCGACCGCCTGCGGAGAGGGCAGCTTGCCGTTTTTCAGAATGGCGCTCAGCACATCTTTCTGCTCAGCCAGCCACAGGGAAAGCGCTTCGCGCTGCTCGTCTTCCAGCGCTACCGGCGATTGCTCCAGCCATGTGTCGAGCAAATCTGCTGTATCAAGCATTTTGTCATACGCATCGGCTTCCTTTTTGCTGGTAAACGACATTTTTTCCTCACCTTCCCGAATGACTACGTATTTAACTTCAACCGCCATTTTTGCAGCCTCTTAAATTACCTGTATTTATGTACAGTATATTCTTTTTGCGCCTTGAAATCAACCTGGTAATAAAGACAGACGCAAACGTTTTCGTATATACTGCGCCCAGATATAACAGGGGATTAATTTATGACGTTATTAGGCACAGCGCTGCGTCCCGCAGCAACGCGAGTGATGTTATTAGGTTCAGGTGAACTGGGTAAAGAGGTGGCGATTGAATGCCAACGCCTGGGTGTGGAAGTCATTGCCGTGGATCGTTACCCCGACGCGCCAGCCATGCACGTTGCCCATCGCTCATACGTAATCAACATGCTGGATGGCGATGCTTTACGCCAGCTCGTCGAGCGTGAAAAACCACATTATATCGTGCCGGAAATAGAGGCGATTGCCACGGATATGCTGGTAAAACTGGAACAGGACGGTCAAAACATCGTGCCGTGCGCCCGGGCGACGCAGTTGACCATGAACCGCGAAGGAATCCGTCGTCTCGCCGCCGAAGAATTATCTCTACCGACCTCTTCTTACCGCTTTGCTGACAGCGAAGACCGCTTTCGCGAGGCCGTCGCCGAAATCGGCTATCCCTGCATCGTGAAGCCGGTAATGAGTTCCTCCGGTAAGGGACAGAGCTTTATTCGTTCCGCCGATCGACTCACTGAAGCCTGGAATTATGCTCAACAAGGCGGCCGAGCAGGTGCCGGACGCGTTATCGTCGAAGGCGTAGTGAATTTTGATTTTGAAATCACCCTGCTTACCGTCAGCGCCGTTGATGGCGTACATTTCTGCGCACCGGTAGGACATCGTCAGGAAGATGGCGATTATCGCGAATCCTGGCAGCCGCAGCAGATGAGTGACCTGGCGCTGGCTCGAGCGCAGGAGATTGCCCGTAAGGTGGTGCTGGCGCTGGGCGGCCACGGTCTGTTTGGGGTAGAGCTATTTGTCTGCGGTGATGAGGTCATTTTCAGCGAAGTTTCCCCTCGCCCTCACGACACGGGTATGGTGACCTTGATTTCGCAGGATCTGTCTGAGTTTGCCCTGCATGTACGCGCATTTCTCGGTCTGCCGGTTGGCGCAATCCGTCAGTATGGGCCTTCTGCTTCCGCCGTTATTCTGCCGCAGCTTACCAGCCAGAATGTCACGTTTGATAACGTACAGGCCGCTGTGGGCACAGGTATGCAAGTCAGATTCTTCGGCAAGCCGGACATCGACGGGAGCCGTCGTATGGGCGTTGTGCTGGCCACAGCGCAGAGTATTGAAGACGCGGTGACACGCGCGAAAGACGCGGCGGCACAGGTGAAAGTCGCAGGATAAAAAACGGGCCAGATGGCCCGTTTCAGACTCGCAGGCCCGGTAATGATTA
This sequence comes from Citrobacter sp. RHBSTW-00986, assembly GCF_013783065.1. Taxonomy (NCBI): domain Bacteria; kingdom Pseudomonadati; phylum Pseudomonadota; class Gammaproteobacteria; order Enterobacterales; family Enterobacteriaceae; genus Citrobacter; species Citrobacter sp. RHBSTW-00986. The sequence continues at coordinate 2,863,130 of NZ_CP056200.1, forward strand.
CCGGGCATTTTACGCAATTACAGCTTCGCGCCTTCTACTGCTTCACGAGCCAGCTTGGTAATGCGTGCGTAATCACCAGCTTCCAGGGCATCTGCCGGAACCAGCCAGGAACCACCGATGCACAGCACGCTTTTCAGTGCCAGGTAATCACGGTAGTTCGCCGGAGAGATACCGCCGGTTGGGCAGAAACGGACCTGAGAGAACGGACCCGCAATTGCCTGCAGCGCTTTAGTACCGCCGTTGGCTTCCGCCGGGAAGAATTTGAACTCTTTCAAACCGTAGTCCATACCCAGCATCAGTTCAGAAACGGTGCTGATGCCTGGGATCAGCGGAATAGTGCCTTCAGTTGCAGCTTTCAACAGCGGCTCGGTCAGGCCCGGGCTGATAGCAAACTGCGCACCCGCTTCAGTGACTTCAGCCAGTTGTTGTGGATTCAGTACGGTACCCGCACCCACGATAGCGTCGGGAACTTCTTTTGCGATCGCGCGAATGGCATCCATCGCACATGCGGTACGTAAGGTCACTTCCAGAACGCGCACGCCCCCTGCAACCAGCGCTTTTGCCATTGGCACCGCGTGTTCCAGTTTATTAACCACGATAACCGGTACAACCGGGCCAGTGGTCAGGATTGCTTCTGCACTTGTCTTCCAGTTTTTCATCAGAGTTTTCTCTCGCCTGATTACAAAATAAGTCTTAAAAAGTGATACAGGTTGCGCCCTGCTCCGCACCGGACAGCTTTTCACGCAACGCGTTGAACATTTCACGTCCCGTACCCACGCGCGATGCGCTGAGATCAGGAATGTGTGGCTGACGGGAGGCAAGTTCCTCTTCATCCACCAGCAGCGTCAATTCACCTGTCTGTCCATTCACACGAATGATGTCGCCATCGCGTACTTTTGCCAGCAGCCCGCCATCATAGGCTTCCGGGGTTACATGGATTGCTGAAGGCACTTTACCTGAAGCACCTGAAAGTCGTCCATCGGTAACTAACGCAATTTTGAAACAACGGTCCAATAATACACCAAGTGGCGGCATGAGTTTATGTAATTCTGGCATTCCGTTCGCTTTTGGTCCCTGATGGCGCACAACCACCACGCAATCCCGGTCAAGCAGACCGGCATCGAACGCGGGTAAGACATCATGCTGACTTTCAAAGACAACTGCCGGCGCTTCAATAATCTGGTTTTCTACCGGTACCGCCGACGTTTTCATCACCGCACGCCCGAGGTTACCGCTCAGCACTTTGGTGCCGCCGTGGTGGGAGAATGGTTGGTCAAAGGTGGCGATCACGTTGCTGTCCAGAGACTTCGCCGCCCCTTCGCGCCAGTCCAGTTCACCCTCGTTAAGCCACGGTTCCATGGTGTAGCGGGATAAACCGAATCCGGCAACGGTGTTTACATCTTCATGTAGCAGACCCGCATTAAGCAGTTCACGCATTAACACCGGTACGCCACCCGCCGCCTGGAAGTGGTTAATATCTGCCGGACCATTCGGGTACAGACGCGCCATCAGCGGCACGATATCGGACAGATCGGAGAAATCATCCCAGTTAATCAGAATCCCGGCCGCACGCGCCATAGCCACCAGGTGCATCGTATGGTTGGTAGAGCCCCCGGTCGCCAGCAGCGCCACAATACCGTTCACTACCACTTTTTCATCGATCATTTTACCGATCGGCATCCATTCATTGCCGTTGCCGGTCAGGCGTGTTACCTGACGGGCTGCAGCCGCGGTCAGCGCTTCACGCAGCGGCGCATCAGGATGTACAAATGAGGAGCCAGGCAGTTGCATACCCATAAACTCCACTACCATCTGGTTAGTGTTCGCTGTGCCGTAGAACGTACAGGTACCCGGAGCGTGATAAGACGCCGCCTCGGATTCAAGAAGCGCCATGCGATCGACTTTACCTTCAGCATACAGCTGACGGATACGCACTTTTTCTTTGTTCGCCAGACCGCTCGCCATCGGACCGGAAGGAATAAAGATTGACGGCAGATGACCAAATGACAGCGCAGCCATTACCAGGCCCGGGACAATTTTGTCGCACACGCCGAGGAACAACGCGCCGTCGAACATGTTGTGGGAAAGGCCCACTGCAGCAGACATCGCAATCACTTCACGACTGAGCAGCGAAAGCTCCATCCCATCTTGTCCCTGGGTCACACCGTCGCACATTGCAGGTACACCGCCAGCAACCTGGCCTACTGCATTGGCTTCATGCAGTGCTTTACGAATGATGGCCGGATAGTGTTCATACGGCTGATGCGCGGAAAGCATGTCGTTATAGGAGGTAATGATCGCGATATTGTTACGCAGCATGCTTTTCAGCGAGGCCTTATCGTCCGGCTGACACGCAGCAAAACCATGCGCCAGGTTACCGCATGCCAGTTGCGAGCGATGAACGGTAGTTGATTTCGCTTGTTCAATACGGGCGAGGTAGGCGGAACGTGTGTCACGAGAACGTTCGACGATACGTTGTGTTACGCGTAACAAATTCGGATTCATAGAGGCTCCTAAAATTTATCTGTCAGAGCGTTGGATCAACAATGTGTTTCAGTTGGGTAAAAATAGCTGAATCGCTTGTTGGCCGTAGCTCAGGGGCAAAATCGTTTCAGGCAGTGTAATAAAAAAAGCCCCGCGGGTGAATCCACGCGGAGCTTAAAAGTGCAAAAATTATTCTACAATCTGTGTTAGATCATGTTACCGGTAAAATAACATCTATGGGCTAGATGATATTTTACTCGAATTCGTTCCAGGAACGACCATCTCGGGTAATCATCGCCACAGAAGCAACCGGGCCCCAGGTCCCTGCCTGATACGGCTTCGGCGCGTCGTTGTCCATCGCCCAGGCTTCGGTAATTGAGTCGACCCACTTCCATGCTTCTTCAACTTCATCACGACGCACGAACAGCGCCTGAATTCCGCGCATTGTTTCGAGCAGCAGGCGCTCATAGGCGTCGGCAAGGTGCGTCTGGTTGAAGGTTTCGGAATAGCTCAGATCAAGCTTGGTAATTTGCAGATTATGCTTGTGATCCAGACCCGGCACTTTGTTCAGTACCTGGATATCGACACCTTCATCAGGCTGCAAACGGATGGTCAACTTGTTCTGTGGCAGATCCTGCCAGGATTCTCTGAACAGATTCAGCTCAGGCGTTTTGAAGTAAACCACCACTTCAGAGCACTTCGTCGGTAAACGTTTACCGGTACGCAGGTAGAACGGAACTCCCGCCCAGCGCCAGTTATCGATATCCACACGGATCGCCACAAACGTTTCCGTGTTGCTGCTCTTGTTTGCGCCTTCTTCTTCCAGATACCCCGGCACTTTTTTGCCCTGGGCAAAACCCGCGGTGTACTGACCGCGAACCGTTTTTTCACGTACGTTCGAACGATCGATACGACGCAGCGATTTCAGTACCTTCACTTTTTCATCACGAATGCTGTCGGCACTCAGATCGGACGGCGGAGACATCGCAATCATGCACAGGATCTGCAGCAGGTGGTTCTGAATCATGTCGCGCATTTGACCTGCCTGGTCAAAATAGCCCCAGCGGCCTTCAATACCCACTTCTTCCGCCACGGTAATTTCTACGTGATCGATAGTGCGGTTATCCCAGTTGTTCACAAACAGGGAGTTGGCAAAACGCAGTGCCAGCAGATTCAGGACTGTCTCTTTGCCAAGATAGTGGTCGATACGATAAACCTGACACTCTTCGAAATACTCGCCGACCTGATCGTTGATTTCACGGGATGTTGCCAGCGACGTACCCAGCGGTTTTTCCATCACAACACGGGCTGGTTTAGCATTCAGCTTTGCTTCACCCAGGCCTTTGCAGATCGCGCCAAAGGTGCTCGGCGGCATCGCGAAATAGTTAATGTTGGTACGTGATTTTTGATCCAGCATTTCGCCCAGACGGCTAAACGCGGCGGTGTCATTGACGTCCAGATTACAAAACTCCAGACGACCGCTGAGAGTCTCCCACAAACCTTCGTCGATTTTTTCTTTCATGAAGGTTTCGAGCGCTTCACGCACAACCTTGGTATAGGCTGCTTTGTCCCAATCGGCACGCCCTACCCCAATGATACGGGTTTCCGGGTTAATCTGGCCGGCCTTTTCCAGTTGATACAGGGAAGGCAGCAATTTCCGCCGCGCCAGGTCGCCCTTCGCGCCGAAAATGACCAGATCACATGCCTGGGCTGTTTGCGTTACCGCCATGTCATTCTCCTCAATTAAGTGCCTGGTGCTTTTGCCAGACACTGGTTGTAATTTTATTACAGTGCACTGTACTGCTTTTACGTGAATCCGGAAACCGTAAACGCTTATCCAGCCGTGCTGTTACCGCGAACAGTCGCTTTATGGGCGTTTGCCGTCGCAAATTGGACAAAAAAGTCGTCTTTTTTCGTACCCCTGAAGACGTAAGAAAACCCGACTCCGATCATGTAATGAAAAAAAACAACAACTATTCTGTCCATTTTGCCCCGTTGCTGCATTAGCAGGGGTAATATCTATACACGAAATTATGCCCCGATTTCTCCGTATCATTGAAATCGTTTTTGCCCATGACCCATGAGTCTACCTACATCATGAATATGCTGGAAAAAATCCAGTTAAAACTGGAACAGTTGAGCAAGTCAGAGCGTAAAGTCGCCGACATTATTCTTGCCTCTCCCGAGCGGGCAATCCATTCAAGCATCGCCACACTTGCTGTGGAAGCCAATGTCAGCGAACCGACGGTGAACCGTTTCTGTCGCAGCATGGATACCCGCGGCTTCCCTGATTTTAAACTGCATCTGGCGCAAAGTCTGGCAAATGGCACCCCATATGTTAATCGCAATGTGGATGAGGATGACAGCGTAGAATCTTACACGGGGAAAATCTTCGAGTCAGCGATGGCAAGCCTCGACCACGTCCGCCAGTCTCTGGATAACGCAGCGGTAAACCGGGCAGTAGATTTATTAACTCAGGCGAAAAAAATTGCCTTCTTTGGCCTCGGTTCTTCTGCCGCAGTGGCGCATGACGCAATGAATAAATTTTTCCGGTTTAACGTACCGGTAATCTATTCCGACGATATTGTTCTGCAACGCATGAGTTGCATGAATTGTAGCGACGATGACGTCATTGTGCTTATTTCTCATACCGGAAGAACCAAAAGTCTGGTGGAACTGGCGCAGTTGGCGCGGGAAAATGACGCCATGGTTATCGCCCTCACCTCTCCCGGCACGCCACTGGCGCGTGAAGCAACGCTGGCAATTACTCTCGATGTACCGGAAGATACTGACATTTATATGCCCATGGTCTCTCGACTTGCTCAACTGACCGTGATAGATGTGCTGGCTACAGGATTTACTTTGCGCCGTGGGGCAAAATTTAGAGATAACTTGAAGCGTGTCAAGGAAGCGCTCAAGGAATCGCGTTTTGATAAAGAATTACTCATCAAGAGTGATGACCGCTAAAAGCAATAACAATGTTCTACCCTTTTATCATCCGGGTCGTTCATTTACCGTTAATATTTGAGAACGACCGGATTAATGTTCACGCAACACCAAGTTGTTTCAGTCAACGGAGTATTACATGTCCAGAAGGCTTCGCAGAACCAAAATCGTTACCACGTTAGGCCCGGCAACTGACCGCGATAATAACCTTGAAAAGATTATCGCCGCGGGTGCGAACGTCGTACGTATGAACTTTTCTCACGGCTCTCCAGAAGATCACAAACTGCGGGCGGATAAAGTCCGTGAAATTGCCGCAAAACTGGGACGTCATGTAGCTATTTTGGGTGACCTGCAGGGACCTAAAATCCGCGTATCAACCTTTAAAGAAGGTAAAGTATTTCTTAACGTTGGCGACAAGTTCCTGTTAGACGCCAACCTCGGCAAAGGCGAAGGCGACAAAGAAAAAGTCGGTATTGATTATAAAGGACTGCCTGCTGACGTCGTCCCAGGCGATATCCTGCTGCTCGACGACGGCCGCGTACAGCTTAAAGTGCTGGAAGTTCAGGGCATGAAAGTCTTCACCGAAGTTACCGTCGGTGGCCCGCTGTCCAACAATAAGGGCATTAACAAACTGGGCGGCGGTCTCTCTGCTGAAGCCCTGACCGAAAAAGACAAAGCCGACATCGTCACCGCCGCGCAAATCAGCGTTGACTATCTGGCCGTCTCCTTCCCGCGCTGCGGCGAAGATCTGAACTATGCCCGCCGTCTGACGCGCGACGCTGGCTGCGATGCGAAAATTGTCGCTAAGGTAGAACGTGCAGAAGCCGTCTGCGACCAGAATGCGATGGATGACATCATCCTTGCCTCCGACGTGGTGATGGTGGCGCGTGGCGACCTGGGCGTTGAAATTGGCGATCCTGAGCTGGTAGGTATTCAGAAAGCGTTGATTCGCCGCGCACGTCAGCTGAACCGTGCGGTCATTACCGCCACGCAGATGATGGAGTCGATGATCACCAACCCAATGCCGACCCGTGCGGAAGTGATGGACGTGGCTAACGCCGTCCTCGACGGTACCGATGCCGTTATGCTCTCTGCAGAAACTGCAGCAGGTCAGTACCCGGCTGAAACCGTCGCGGCTATGGCACGCGTCTGTTTGGGTGCTGAGAAGATCCCGAGCATCAACGTCTCTAAACACCGCCTTGACGTGCAATTTGATAACGTTGAAGAAGCGATTGCCATGTCAGCGATGTATGCCGCTAACCACCTGAAAGGGGTCACCGCTATCATCACAATGACGGAATCCGGTCGTACTGCGCTGATGACTTCACGTATCAGTTCTGGTCTGCCGATTTTCGCCATGTCTCGTCATGAACGTACGCTGAATCTTACTTCCTTGTATCGCGGCGTCACCCCGGTTCACTTTGACAGCGAAACAGACGGCGTCGTTGCCGCCAGTGAAGCAGTGAACCTGCTGCGCGATAAAGGCTATCTGGTTTCCGGCGATCTGGTCATTGTGACGCAAGGCGATGTCATGAGCACCATTGGCTCAACGAATACCACGCGTATTCTGACCGTCGAGTAACGCCCCGTTTGATGTAAAAAAGCCTCTCGATTGAGAGGCTTTTTTTTATTTCTTCGGATAAAGATCTTTACGCTTATAAGGCTCAATTTCACCGGGTTTGCGCGTCTTAAGCAGTTTTAGAATCCAGGTGTATTGCTCGAGATGCGGCGTCACAAAGATTTCCACTTCTTCGTTCATTCGTCTGGCAATGGTGTGGTCATCCGCCGTCAGGATGTCATCCATCGGAGGACGAACCTGAATCGTTAAGCGATGCGTTTTCCCATTGTATACCGGGAACAGCGGCACCACACGGGCGTGACACACCTTCATCAGGCGGCCAATCGCCGGTAACGTGGCTTTATAGGTAGCAAAAAAATCCACAAACTCGCTGTGCTCAGGGCCATGGTCCTGATCCGGCAGGTAGTATCCCCAATATCCCTGACGTACAGACTGAATAAACGGTTTGATGCCATCATTACGCGCATGCAAACGACCACCGAAACGACGACGTACAGTGTTCCAGACAAAATCGAATACCGGGTTTCCCTGATTGTGGAACATCGCAGCCATTTTCTGTCCCTGGGAAGCCATCAGCATCGCTGGGATATCTACGCCCCAACCATGAGGAACCAGAAAAATCACTTTTTCATCGTTGCGACGCATCTCTTCGATGATTTCCAGCCCCTGCCAGTCAACCCGATGCTGAATTTTTTCCGGACCGCGTATGGCGAGTTCCGACATCATAACCATCGCCTGAGGCGCAGTCGCAAACATCTCATCGACAATAGCTTCACGCTCAGCTTCGCTGCGCTCAGGAAAGCAGAGGGATAAATTGATCAGTGCTCTGCGACGCGAGCTTTTTCCCAGCCGCCCGGCCATTCTTCCGAGCTTTGCCAGAATTGGATCGCGAAATGATGCCGGCGTTAACGAAATACCTGCTATCGCCGCCACACCCAGCCATGCACCCCAGTAGCGCGGATGGCGAAATGATTTGTGAAACTCTGGGATATATTCAATATTCTTTTTTTTCGTTTCCATGCTCTTCCAGTGTCTGGTGCGGCGAAAAGTAGATCTGCTGATAGTGTAGCGGCGCGCGATGCGCCGTACAAAATAAAAAAGCCGGCACGCATAGCGTACCGGCTCTGTCAGCGTGTTAATTAATCGAAACGCAACTGAGGAACAACCTCTTTCACCTGTGCCAGGTAATCGGTGCGATCCGACCCGGTCAGACCTTCTGTGCGCGGCAGTTTCGCCGTCAGAGGATTCACTGCCTGCTGGTTGATCCAGACTTCGTAGTGCAGATGCGGACCCGTTGAACGCCCGGTATTGCCAGACAGCGCGATACGATCGCCACGTTTCACTTTTTGTCCTGGTTTGACCAACAACTTACGCAGGTGCATATAACGTGTGGTATAGGTGCGACCATGACGAACCGCAACATAGTATCCGGCTGCGCCGCTGCGCTTCGCTACAACCACTTCGCCATCACCCACCGACAGCACCGGCGTCCCCTGCGGCATCGCAAAGTCGACACCTTTGTGCGGCGCAACGCGTCCGGTCACCGGGTTCAGACGACGCGGGTTAAAGTTGGAAGAGATGCGGAACTGCTTAGCCGTCGGGAAACGCATAAAGCCTTTCGCCAGTCCGGTACCGTTGCGGTCATAGAACTTACCGTCTTCAGCACGGATTGCGTAATAATCTTTACCTTCAGAACGCAAGCGTACGCCCAACAGTTGGCTTTGCTCACGCTTACCGTCCAGCATTTCGCGAGACATCAGTACCGAGAACTCATCGCCTTTTTTCAGTTTGCGGAAATCCATCTGCCACTGCATGGCCTTAATCACTGCGCTGATTTCAGAGCTGGTCAGTCCGGCATCTTTGGCACTGGCGACGAAACTTCCGCCCACGGTGCCTTTGATTCGGCTGTTAACCCAATCGCCCTGCTGCATTTCGCTGCTCATTTTGAAACCCGTCGCGGTGCGATCGTAAGTACGGGTTTCACGACGGGAGACTTCCCAGGTCAGGCGCTGCAAGTCACCTTCCGCGCCTAACGTCCAGGAAAGTTGCTGACCAATTTTCAGATTACGCAGTTGTTTGTCGGAAGCCGCGAGTTGGCTGATGTCACCCATATCGATGCCGTACTGATTCAGAATACTGCTCAGCGTATCGCCCGTGGAGACGACATACTCATGCACGCCGGCTTCACCAGACGTTTTGTCATCCAGTTCGTCCTGTGGGATAGCTTCGTCTTCCTGAGCGGCCTGATCGATAGGTTCGCTGGCCTCAGGCAATAGTGAACGAATCTCGCTTTTTTCCAGCTCGATAGTTTTGACGATAGGTGCAGAATCAGGATGGTAAACATAGGGCCGCCAGACAGCGACGGCCAATGTCAGTACGGTAAGCGACCCCAGCATAACGCGATGGGGCCGCGGCAGATTATTAAATGCCAGAGCGACAGAGCGGGCTATCTGTTGCACGTAATCACTTCCTCATTAATCTCCTTTCAGGCAGCTCGCATACTGGTTGGCTAATTGGTTCAAAAACGCTGAATAGCTTGTTTTACCCAGTTTGATATTCGTTCCGAGCGGATCCAACGTTCCCATTCGAACGGATGTCCCTCTCGCGACGGCTTCAACGACCGCTGGCCTGAACTGTGGCTCAGCAAAAACGCAGGTTGCTTTTTGCTCAACCAACTGTGTTCTTATTTCATGTAAACGCTGCGCACCAGGTTGAATCTCAGGGTTCACGGTAAAGTGACCAAGCGGTGTTAGTCCGTAGTGTTTTTCGTAGTAGCCATAGGCGTCATGAAAAACGAAGTAACCTTTTCCCTTGAGCGGCGCGAGCTCGTTACCTACCTGCTTATCGGTTGCGGCTAATTGTGCCTCAAAATCCTTCAGGTTGGCGTCAAGTTTGGCTCGACTTTGCGGCATAAGTTCCACTAATTTTTCATGGATTGCAACCGCTGAGGCCCGTGCTATCTCTGGGGAAAGCCAAAGATGCATGTTGTAATCGCCGTGATGGTGATGCTCGTCACTTTTTTCACTGCCGGCATCATTATGTCCATGATCGTCATCATCGTCGTCAACACCTTTCATGAGTAACGGCTTCACGTCATTGAGCTGCGCAATCGTTACCTGTTTTGCGTTAGGAATATTCTTGACTGATTTTTCCATAAACGCTTCCATCTCAGGTCCAATCCAAACGACTAAGTCCGCGCCCTGTAAGCGTTTTACGTCTGAAGGACGCAATGAGTAATCGTGTTCGGAAGCCCCGTCAGGCAACAGAACCTGGGTGTCAGTAACCCCGTCAGCAATGGCTGAAGCGATAAACCCCAGCGGCTTAAGAGAAGCCACGACAGCGGCATTTGCCGACTGTGTTGCACTACCCCAAAGAGCAGCGGATAATGCTGCGAAAAGAAGCGTATTTTTATGTAACATAATGCGACCAATCATCGTAATGAATGTGAGAATTGTGATATTATAACATTCTATAACTTCTGCAAGACTAAAATTGATATGACGACTTTGGTTTCACTGGAAAATGTCTCGGTCTCTTATGGTCAACGCCGCGTCCTCTCTGACGTATCGCTTGAACTTCGACCCGGTAAAATATTGACGCTTCTCGGCCCAAATGGTGCCGGGAAATCTACGCTGGTGCGCGTTGTATTAGGGCTGGTAGAGGCTGATGAGGGAGTTATCAAGCGTAATGGTCGATTGCGGATTGGCTATGTGCCGCAAAAACTGTACCTCGATACTACGCTTCCGCTGACGGTAAGTCGGTTTATGCGCCTGCGTCCCGGCACCAAAAAAGAAGATATCCTTCCGGCACTGAAGCGTGTTCAGGCCGGACATCTGATGAATGCGCCGATGCAAAAACTCTCTGGCGGGGAGACACAACGCGTCCTGTTGGCCCGTGCTTTATTGAATAAACCTCAGCTACTGGTACTTGATGAGCCAACCCAGGGCGTGGATGTCAATGGGCAAGTCGCACTGTACGATCTTATCGACCAGTTGCGACGTGAACTGGATTGCGCCGTACTGATGGTTTCTCATGACCTGCATCTGGTGATGGCAAAAACCGATGAGGTACTGTGCCTGAACCATCATATTTGTTGTTCTGGTGCGCCGGAAGTGGTTTCCATGCACCCGGAATTCATCTCAATGTTCGGACAACGCGGTGCCGAACAACTCGGAATTTACCGTCATAATCATAATCACCGCCACGATTTACAGGGTCGTATCGTCTTACGCCGGGGAAATGGTCACTCATGATTGAATTGTTATTACCCGGTTGGTTAGCCGGGATCATGCTGGCCTGTGCCGCTGGCCCGCTCGGCTCGTTTGTGGTCTGGCGTCGAATGTCTTATTTCGGTGATACGCTGGCCCACGCTTCGCTACTGGGGGTCGCCTTTGGCCTGCTGCTGGATGTAAACCCTTTCTATGCGGTCATCGTCGTCACCTTATTGCTGGCAGGCGGTCTGGTATGGCTGGAAAAACGCCCTCACCTCGCGATTGATACCTTACTGGGCATTATGGCCCACAGTGCACTGTCATTAGGCTTAGTTGTCGTCAGCCTGATGTCCAACATCCGTGTGGATCTGATGGCCTACCTGTTTGGTGATTTGCTCGCCGTGACGCCAGAAGATCTTATCTCCATCGCCATTGGGGTGGTTATCGTTCTGGCGATTTTGTTCTGGCAGTGGCGCAACCTGCTGTCGATGACCATCAGTCCGGATCTGGCATTTGTGGATGGCGTGAAGCTGCAACGCGTTAAGCTACTGCTGATGCTGGTCACAGCATTAACTATTGGCGTGGCGATGAAATTTGTCGGGGCATTAATTATCACCTCACTGCTTATTATCCCTGCGGCAACCGCCCGTCGCTTTGCCCGTACGCCAGAACAGATGGCAGGGGTTGCCGTTGGTGTGGGAATGATAGCGGTTACAGGCGGGCTGACCTTCTCGGCCTTCTATGACACCCCGGCAGGTCCTTCCGTGGTGCTGTGTGCTGCGCTGCTGTTTATCTTCAGCATGATGAAAAAACAGGCGAGCTAATGCGTATTTTAGCCGGATGGAGGCTATCGCCTTATCCGGCTTTTTATTTCATGAGCGAAATGCTTCCCTTCCCGCGGTTTATTAAATGTTTATCCCCACAGCCACATAATCAGCGTTAAACTATTTATACCGTTATTTTAGGGAGAAACGATGATGCGCGTACTGGTTGTCGAGGATAATGCTTTATTACGCCACCACCTCAAGGTTCAGTTACAGGATTTAGGGCATCAGGTGGATGATGCAGAAGATGCGAAGGAAGCGGACTATTATCTGAATGAACATCTGCCGGATATCGCGATCGTTGATTTAGGACTCCCCGATGAAGACGGTTTGTCATTGATCCGCCGTTGGCGTAGCAATGAGGTTTCGTTGCCGATTCTGGTGTTAACCGCGCGTGAAGGCTGGCAGGACAAGGTGGAAGTACTCAGCGCCGGAGCCGACGATTACGTCACAAAACCGTTTCATATCGAAGAGGTGGCTGCGCGCATGCAGGCACTGATGCGTCGCAACAGCGGTCTGGCATCGCAGATTATCTCTCTTCCTCCTTTCCAGGTGGACCTCTCTCGGCGCGAGTTATCCGTCAATGATGAAGTTATCAAGCTCACGGCGTTCGAATACACCATTATGGAAACACTTATCCGTAATAACGGCAAAGTGGTCAGTAAAGATTCGCTCATGTTACAGCTTTACCCGGATGCCGAGCTACGTGAAAGCCACACCATTGATGTTCTGATGGGGCGTCTGCGTAAAAAAATACAGGCGCAATACCCGAATGATGTCATCACCACCGTGCGTGGCCAGGGATATCTTTTTGAACTGCGCTAATGAATAAATTATTGCGTCATTTTTTCCCGTTATCACTGCGGTTGCGCTTTTTACTGGCAACCGCAGGCGTGGTATTGGTGCTTTCGCTGGCCTACGGCATGGTTGCCCTGGTGGGCTACAGCGTCAGCTTTGATAAAACAACGTTCCGCCTGCTGCGGGGTGAAAGTAACCTTTTCTATACCCTGGCAAAATGGGAGAACGGCAAGATAAACGTCGAGCTGCCTGAGAATCTCGATATGCAAAGCCCAACAATGTCGCTGATCTATAACGAAGACGGTGAGTTGTTGTGGGCGCAGCGCAATGTTCCCTGGCTGACGCACAGTATCCAACCGGAATGGCTAAAAGCGAACGGTTTTCATGAGATTGAAGCCAATGTAGATGCCACCAGCACCTTACTGGGCGAAGATCACTCCGCTCAGCAGCAGTTAAAAGAAGTCAGGGAAGATGACGACGATGCCGAAATGACCCACTCGGTCGCCGTGAACGTCTACCCCGCCACTGCCAGAATGCCACAGTTGACCATTGTGGTTGTCGATACCATTCCTATTGAGCTAAAGCGCTCGTATATGGTCTGGAGTTGGTTTATTTATGTGCTGGTCGCCAATCTATTGCTGGTCATTCCGCTGTTATGGGTAGCCGCCTGGTGGAGTCTGCGGCCTATCGAATCGCTGGCGCGTGAAGTCCGTGAGCTTGAGGAACATCATCGAGAGATGCTAAACCCCGCCACCACGCGCGAACTGACCAGCCTGGTCCGCAATCTTAATCGACTTTTAAAAAGCGAACGCGAGCGCTACGACAAATACCGTACGACGTTAACAGACCTCACCCACAGCCTGAAAACACCGCTGGCGGTATTACAGAGTACGCTCCGCTCGATGCGTAATGAAAAAATGAACGTGAGCGACGCGGAACCCATCATGCTGGAACAAATCAGCCGTATTTCCCAGCAGATTGGCTATTACCTGCATCGCGCCAGCATGCGTGGCAGCAGCGTGCTGCTTAGCCGCGAACTGCATCCAGTCGCGCCGTTGCTGGATAAACTCACCTCGGCGCTAAATAAGGTGTATCAGCGTAAAGGCGTCAACATAAATCTCGATATCTCACCCGAAATCAGTTTTGTGGGCGAACAGAACGATTTTGTCGAAGTGATGGGCAACGTGCTGGATAACGCATGTAAATATTGTCTGGAGTTTGTCGAGATTTCAGCGCATCTGTCCGAGGATCAGCTACACATTCTGGTTGAAGATGATGGTCCTGGTATTCCGCAAAGCAAACGGGAAGTGGTGTTTGACCGTGGACAGCGTGTCGATACGCTACGGCCAGGTCAAGGCGTTGGACTGGCGGTGGCACGAGAAATCACCGAACAGTATGACGGGCAGATTATTGCAGGCGATAGCCTGCTGGGTGGCGCGCGCATGGAAGTTATTTTTGGCCGCCAGCAGCCGGGGCAAAAAGACGAGTAATCGCCGCATGTAATAAATATGTACTGATTTCCCGCTTGCGGTTAAGTATCCGTTATAATCGGTTGCAGATACCAGCCTGCGGGATGCTCATTATGGAATACCAACTCACACTTAACTGGCACGATTTTCTTGAACGCCACTGGCAGAAACGCCCAGTGGTCTTAAAACGCGGGTTTAACAACTTTATTGATCCACTCTCTCCTGACGAACTGGCTGGACTGGCAATGGAAAGCGAAGTCGACAGCCGACTCGTCAGCCACCAGGACGGTAAATGGCAGGTTAGCCACGGTCCGTTCGAAAGCTATGATCATCTCGGCGAGAACAACTGGTCGCTGCTGGTACAGGCGGTCAATCACTGGCATGAGCCAACCGCCGCACTGATGCGTCCGTTTCGCGAACTGCCGGACTGGCGGATTGACGATCTAATGATCTCCTTCTCTGTCCCCGGCGGCGGCGTTGGCCCACATCTTGATCAGTACGATGTGTTTATCATTCAGGGAACCGGTCGACGTCGCTGGCGCGTGGGCGAAAAACTGCAGTTGAAGCAGCACTGCCCTCACCCGGACCTGCTGCAGGTCGCCCCGTTTGAAGCCATCATCGATGAAGAGCTGGAACCCGGCGATATCCTGTACATTCCACCAGGATTCCCGCACGAAGGCTATGCGCTGGAAAACGCCATGAACTATTCGGTCGGTTTCCGCGCGCCGAATACTCGCGAACTGATCAGCGGGTTCGCCGATTACGTTTTGCAACGTGAGCTGGGCAGCACGTATTACAGCGATCCTGACCTGCCGCCGCGCGATCATCCGGCTGACGTTCTGCCGCAGGAAATCGACAAGCTGCGTGAAATGATGCTCGGACTGATTAATCAGCCGGAACATTTCCAGCAGTGGTTTGGCGAGTTTATATCTCAGTCTCGTCATGAGCTGGATATTGCTCCACCGGAGCCGCCGTATCAGCCAGACGAAATTTACGATGCCCTGAAGCAAGGGGATGTGTTAGTGCGTCTGGGCGGATTGCGCGTATTGCGCATCGGCGATGACGTCTACGCCAACGGTGAGAAAATTGATTCCCCGCATCGCCCTGCCCTGGAAGCGCTTGCCAGCCATATTGTTCTGACGGCCGAGAACTTTGAGGATGCGCTGGAAGATCCGTCTTTCCTTGCCATGCTTGCCGCACTGGTTAACAGCGGATACTGGTTCTTCGAAGGATAATACGAACGGTGCCTGATGCGACGCTAGCGCGTCCTATCAGGCCTTTTGGAGTGAAATACTGTAGGCCGGAAAAGCAAAGCGCTATCCGGCATCTATCGATAAATTTACAGCTGCTTTGCGGTTAATTCCGCAATACGTACAATCACCCGCACCGCTTTTTCCATTCCTTCCAAAGTTACAAACTCATGTTTACCATGATAGTTGTAGCCTCCGGTAAACAGATTCGGACATGGTAATCCCATAAACGACAGCTGCGCGCCGTCGGTGCCACCACGAATAGGTTTCAGCACCGGCTCAATATCGCAATCGCGCATCGCCTTCTGGGCGATATCCAGCACGTGCGGATGCTCAATCACTTTTTCGCGCATATTGTAGTAGCTGTCTTCAATCACCAGTTCGATATAGCAATCCGGGTGTAACCCTTTGCCGACCTTTTTGGCGATCTCCATGATCTTGCGTTTGCGCGCTTCAAACTGCTTGCGGTCAAAATCACGGATGATGTAGTGCATATCCGCCCGATCGACCGTCCCTTTCATGCTCGCCAGATGATAAAAGCCTTCGTAGCCTTCCGTCGTTTCCGGGCTTTCGTCTGCCGGAACCTCAGCATGAATACGAGCAGCCAGCGACAGCGCATTCACCATCACCCCTTTTGCGGTACCGGGATGGACATTGTTGCCGACAATTTTGATATTAACCGACGCGGCGTTGAAGTTTTCAAATTCCAGCTCTCCCACGCCACCGCCGTCAACGGTATAGGCCCACTGCGCATCAAATGCCGCAACGTCAAAATGCTTCGCCCCTTTACCAACCTCTTCGTCCGGCGTAAAGGCCACGCGGATATCACCGTGCGGAATATCTTTTTGGATGAGCACCGCCAGCGCGGTCATGATTTCCGCCACGCCAGCTTTATCATCCGCACCCAGCAGCGTTTTACCGTCTGTGGTGATCAGCGTCTGACCCAGAAGTTGATGCAGCACCGGGAACATCACCGGCGACAGAACTTCATCACCAATGCCTAACGCAATATCGCCGCCGCGATAGTTTTCAACGATTTGCGGATTAACGTTTTTACCGCTGAAATCCGGTGAGGTATCCACATGGGAAATAAAGCCGATCGCGGGAATATTGCCAGCAACGTTAGCGGGCAACGTGGCCATCAGCGTCCCCTTTTCGCTCAGTGAAATGTTAACCAGCCCCATCTCTTCGAGCTGTTGTTTGAGCAGTTGTAATAACTTCCACTGTCCTTCGGTGCTGGGTACCTGCCGCACGCCCGATTTTGATTGGGTGTCCAGCGACACGTAGTGTAAAAAACGCTCAAGTAGTTTATCCATGCAGTCACCCTCACTTTTTGTGACAACATTATCAATAAGCAACAAAAGACAAATATTGCGTCAGGTCACTTTTATCCCCGCAAGTGAGAATATTTCGCCCTGACATCCCCTCTGACTATAGGGCTAAGTCAGTAATTCGCAACAAGGATTGGCGATTACCATGGTTTGCCGTAGAATAACGGCCCTCATTAAGAGTCATCAAGGTGGTTAACCACGAACCCCGCAGCGGTCAGCCATCCGTTGCGTTTACATGGGACAGAGTAAAAAATTGAATAAACAACCGCGTTCGCTTTCTCCACTGGTGCAATTAGCGGGAATTCGCAAAAGTTTCGATGGCAAAGAGGTGATTTCCAGCCTGGATTTGACCATCAATAATGGCGAGTTTCTCACGCTGCTTGGCCCCTCTGGCTGCGGTAAAACAACCGTTCTTCGCCTGATTGCCGGTCTGGAAACGGTTGATTCCGGTCATATCATGTTGGACAACCAGGACATCACTCACGTTCCTGCGGAAAACCGCTACGTGAACACCGTCTTCCAAAGCTATGCGTTATTTCCCCACATGACCGTTTTTGAGAATGTGGCCTTTGGCTTACGCATGCAAAAAACGCCCGCAGCCGACATTCCTCCCCGCGTTACCGAAGCTCTGCGCATGGTGCAGCTGGAAGAGTTCGCCCAGCGAAAACCGCATCAACTCTCCGGTGGACAGCAGCAGCGCGTAGCGATTGCCCGAGCGGTGGTCAATAAACCCCGTTTACTCCTGTTAGACGAATCTCTCTCTGCGCTGGACTACAAACTGCGCAAGCAGATGCAGAACGAACTGAAAGCGCTGCAACGTAAGCTTGGTATCACCTTTGTCTTTGTCACTCACGATCAGGAAGAGGCGCTGACCATGTCAGACCGTATCGTGGTGATGCGCGATGGCAAGATTGAGCAGGACGGTACGCCGCGTGAAATCTACGAAGAGCCGAAAAATCTGTTCGTCGCCGGGTTTATCGGTGAGATCAATATGTTTAACGCGACGGTGATAGAACGTCTGGACGAACAGCGCGTTCGTGCTAACGTTGAAGGTCGTGAGTGCAATATTTATGTCAACTTCGCGGTGATTCCTGGGCAGAAGCTGCACGTCCTGTTACGCCCTGAAGATCTGCGCGTTGATGAAATCAACGACGACAATCATATCGAAGGCCTGATCGGCTACGTGCGTGAACGCAACTACAAGGGCATGACGCTGGAGTCGGTTGTGGAACTGGAAAATGGCAAGATGGTGATGGTCAGTGAATTCTTCAACGAAGACGATCCTGACTTTGACCACTCTCTCGACCAGAAAATGGCGATTAACTGGGTAGAAAGCTGGGAGGTCGTACTGGCTGATGAAGAACACAAGTAAATTCCAGAGTGTGGTGATCGTCACCATTGTCGGTTGGCTTGTGTTATTTGTCTTTCTGCCCAACCTGATGATCATCGGCACCAGCTTTTTGACCCGCGACGACGCCAATTTCGTCAAAATGGTCTTTACGCTGGAAAACTATACACGCCTGCTCGATCCGCTCTATTTTGAGGTACTGGTTCACTCCCTCAATATGGCGCTGATTGCCACGCTCGCCTGTCTGGTGCTCGGCTATCCGTTTGCCTGGTTTTTGGTGAAACTGCCGGAAAAAGTGCGTCCATTGCTGCTGTTCCTGCTGATTGTTCCGTTCTGGACCAACTCGCTTATTCGCATCTACGGACTCAAAATATTCCTCAGCACCAAGGGCTACCTCAACGAATTTCTGTTGTGGCTCGGCGTTATCGATACCCCCATTCGCATCATGTTTACCCCCAGCGCGGTGATTATCGGCCTGGTGTACATCCTGCTGCCGTTTATGGTGATGCCGCTCTATTCCAGCATTGAAAAGCTCGATAAACCGCTGCTGGAAGCCGCGCGCGATTTGGGTGCCAGTAAACTTCAGACCTTCACCCGCATCATTATTCCGTTAACGATGCCGGGAATTATCGCCGGATGCCTGCTGGTTATGCTGCCCGCAATGGGGCTGTTTTACGTTTCCGATTTAATGGGCGGGGCGAAAAACCTGCTGATTGGCAACGTGATTAAAGTTCAGTTCCTGAACATCCGCGATTGGCCGTTCGGTGCTGCCACCAGCATTACGCTGACCATCGTCATGGGTCTGATGCTGCTGATCTACTGGCGCGCCTCCCGCTTGCTGAACAAGAAGGTTAGCGACATTGATAGTTAACCGATATTACTCAAAAAGTTAAAATGATCATGGCATGCAGTTTACCCTCAAGTAAACTGCATGCCAGGTCAGGAACGGGGATAAGATTTGTAAAATCAGAAAGGAATTGTAAACCCGCAAAATTATGCCGTCATGATACGCATGAATTTATTATCGATATTCAAGAAATTGTCTTCTGGATTCATCATCTTCAAGGTACTCAAATGAGAGAAGGCGAATTTTGGTAAGGTTATAAAACCACTCGCAATCGTTTCGTTGAATAATTTCGCCAGGCTTGAAACATATTCCGGATGCTTCCCGGATAATCGCATATTTACCATTATTAAACTTGGCCCTGTGGATACAGAAAGATTGACCAACCTGCCCATGACAGCTGTTCGAAAGGATATGTCCTTCAATAAAAATAGATTTTTTAGATTTCATCATCATATCCTCTCAAACTACAGTACAGGAGCAATATTGTCATTTCCCAATATCACTCACGTTAGGTGGCAGAAGCCGATCAGCCGCCGATACACCAGCATTCTGATGGTCTGAACAACAGCCCGCAGGCAGGGCACTCCAGAACCGCATCTTTTCTTAGTTTACCTGCTTTCTGATCGGCTCTGTATGCGCATACCGGGCAGGCAACATGCACCGGTCTTTCTTTAAAGTGCCTGAGTCCTTTTGTATAAGACATAAATAATTCTCTGAGGAACACAGTAATTATTATACGCCTTAATATAAAAATAACTGGCTTAAGTTATGTTAATTTATGATTAAATCAGGATATCAGATATTGAAAAATAAACGTCTGATTTATGATATAATACCCTTCCGTGAGAAATTTATCATGAAATCAGAAGACACCCTTGACTGGTACCCGGCCCAGTTGCCACCAGTGAAAATTATTCTTGGCGAAGCCGTGCTGGCAGTCGGCAAACAGGGCCGACCTATTAATACCCGAACTTTGCTGGAATACCTTCAGGTCATGCAGGACAAGCAAAAAAAACGAGATGACAAAATCGCCATGCAGACAGCGATTGAGGTTCTCAGGGATAATCAGCGCATTAACGGCAGACGTTAATGCGCGTCCGGACTCAGTGTCAGTTCTGAATAATCTCAACCGTATGGTTTTGTCCATCATCCCGCAGCGGTATTCTGTCATCAGGGAGGAGAACACCATCCAATGTAACGCGATATTCTGCATCGCCGTGTGAGACACTAATCTGATAATGGCTTTCGCCATATTGATAAGTCATAGAAAAAGACGGCCACCCATCCGGCAACCGGGCATGAACCGTAAGGTCAGCACCGGAACGTTTTATCCCCAGTAATTCCTCGGTAAGTAAACGCCAGGCCCAGCCTGATGAACCGGTATACCAGCTCCATCCGGCACGTCCGATATGGGGAGCGACGCTGTAGACATCAGCGCTCATGACATAAGGCTCGGCTTTATAAATCCCGACTGAGTTCGCATTCAGAGTATGATTTATCGGGCTGAGCATGGACCAGAGTTGCCAGGCACGTTCGGCATTCCCCATTCGGGCAAATGCCATCACAGCCCAGATAGCGCCATGTGTATACTGCCCTCCGTTTTCCCGCACACCAGGCAGGTAGCCCTGTATGTAACCCGGATTTGGACCGTGCCCATCGAAAGGCGGCGTTAATAGTTTTATCAGTCCCCCCTCGCTATCCACAAGGTGTTTGTCCAGCGCCTGCATGGCCTTTGCGCACCGTCCCGGGCTAGCGGCCCCGGACAATACTGACCAGCTCTGGGCAATCGCATCAATCCGGCAGTCCTGTGAGGCTTTCGACCCCAGGGGAGTACCATCGTCAAAATATCCACGCCGGTACCATTCCCCATCCCAGGCGTGGGCTTCGAGATTACTTTGCAGGCGCACAGCCTGTGAACGGCACATTGAGGTGACACTTTCATCCAGCCTGCGATCAGCCAGCGCCGCAAACCGCTGCAAAATGTCGAACAGAAAGAAGCCCAGCCAGACGCTTTCACCCTTGCCGTCGATCCCCACCCGGTTCATGCCGTCATTCCAGTCACCCGCCCCCATCAGCGGCAGACCATGCTCCCCGAACTGTTGTCCATACTTAATGGCTTTGACGCAGTGTAACCAGAGTGTCTCTTCGGTACCGCTGATCACCGGCGTATCATAGGCAGACTCTTCACCAGGCTGAAGCGGACGTCCCTCCAGATAAGGAATACGTGTTTCCAGTACATCCATATCCCCCGTCGTTTCAACATAGTGGCAAACGGCAAGCGGAAGCCACAGATAGTCATCGGAACAGCGGGTGCGCACCCCGTTGCCGTGTGGCGGGTGCCACCAGTGCTGTACATCACCCTCAATAAATTGCCGTGATGCACACAGGATTATCTGTTCTCTCATCCGGTTCGGATCAGCATGACTCAGCGCCAGCGTATCCTGCAGTTGATCGCGAAAACCAAATGCGCCGCCGGACTGGTAGTAACCGCTGCGAGCCATCAGGCGACAGGCTACCGTCTGGTACAATAGCCAGCCATTCACCAGTAAATTTACCGATGTGTCGGGGGTGTTAACCACAATTTTATCGAGCACATTGTGCCAGTGGTTGTGAACCCGGTTCAGCTCCTGGCGGACCGTGTCCTCATTCATATAACGGGCAAGCGTCTCCTGAGCTCGAATATGATTCTCCTCTGCGCCGAGGATAAAAATAAACGTCCTCTGATCGCCATCAATTAATGTTACCGCCGATTGTACTGCCCCGCAGGGATCCAGACCGGCGCCCGTTTTACCTGAAAGCCTGCGTAGCTTCATGACCGACGGGGCGTGTAGAGAACCATTACGACCGATAAACTCCCGGCGATCCCCGGTCAACGAACAGTCATTACCGCTGACGGCAAAAAAGGCAGTACGACCGCTACCGTTATCACCATAAAAGTTGTTCGCCAGCACTCCGCAGCCGCCAGGCGGTCTGGCCGCATGTGTCACAATGTGAGGGGCTGAGCGAGTTCGTGTTCCTCCGAGCGTCCACTCCACATAGCCGGTGACGGAAAGTTTGCGTGTCCGCCCCGAAGAGTTACTGAGCGTCAGGAGCGCCAGTTTAACCGGCGTCTCTTCGGCAACCAGGACCGTCAGCTCGCTGTCTATACCATTCTCTCGATGGGCAAACACGCTGTAACCGAAACCATGGCGGGTCAGGTAATCACCATGTCCGCGAACAGGTAAAGCCGTCGGTGACCAACACTCACCGCTCTCTTCATCGCGCAGATAAAACGCCTCGCCGCTGCGATCGCTCACCGGATCGTTCTCCCACGGTGTCAACCGGTATTCTTGTGCATTCTCATACCAGGAGTAGGCCTGTCCCGCCTCTGAAATCACAGTGCCAAAACGGGCATTTGCCAGTACGTTTGACCAGGGAGCCGGTGTCTGCGCATCTTCCCGCAGGACAATCTGATATTCCCGACCATCCTGAGAAAATCCACCGTACCCATTGAAATGGCATAACTGACTGATATCGGGGCTCCAGTCCGTATGTTGATTACGCTCGCGCACAGCTCGTGGAATGAGTGCTCTGGCCTGAGGTTTCAGGGTATGAGTACGCTGATTAAGCTGCTCATTAATACTGCCTGTGCGGTCATCAAGATAAAGACAGGCCACGCTCATCAAAAGCAACTTATCCTCAGCAGAGAGATGCTCGCCATTACGAACAAAAATACCGCCCGTTTTGTCCAGCAGGCTGGCTTCAGACCCGGCATAAATTAAGTCCATAATCTGATTTTGTAAGCCCTGCTGGTAGCCGCCGGGACTGTTATTCAGGATAACCAAATCAACATCCAGTCCTTTCTGTCTCCAGTAACGGTGCGCCTGAATCAGTGTGGTCACTGAAGCAATACTTTCCTCGCTGGTAATACTGATCAGCACTATCGGCAGATCGCCTGAAATTGCCCAGCCCCACAGACCGGACTGACCACGCCGGTTGCGGCTGATCGCCTGGCCTTCGGCGCGCAGCTCCTGGACAGGGTAAAGCACCGCGCTGGCAAGACGATTAAACAAAGTGGCATCATCTTCACTGGCGTTCATCTGGCGTAACACCACCAGACTGTGAGACCAGGCCAGTTCAAAGACGCGATCAGCGATAGGGTAATCGCGGTATTTTTCCAGCAACGCCAGGCTCTGCTGGCGGGTCTCGCTGATGCCATAAATGATATCAATCGTGACCGGCTGCCCCGGCTGCAGAGTGATGGTGTGGCGTATTGCCAGGATCGGATCCAGCACTGACCCCGACGTGTTGCTGAGCGCCCCGCCTGCCTTTATTGCCTGGGCATCCGCAGGGTTTCTGCCACGACCAAGAAATTTTGCCCTGTCTGTTTCAAACGAAACGTTATGACGGTTATCGCCATGCACCACCATCATGTGAAACAGGCAGGGACTCGCTTCACCCGGTGAACGCGGGCGCCGGTGGCAAAGAATAGCGTCACGCTCAGGATCCAGTTCCGTCTGAATAAACAAATTGCTAAATGCCGGGTGTGCCAGATCGCTGGCTTCAGGCGCCAGTACTACTTCGGCATAGGTTGTCAGTTCCAGAGAGCGGGGCTGGCGACCACGATGAATCAGTGTGAGTCGTCGCAACTCAATATCATCCTCCGGGGAGATCACAACCTGAGTTTTGACGCTGAGCCCATCGAAAGTGCGTCTGAATTCAGCACTCGCATCGGTGAATATCACTTCCTCGTCATGCCCGCTGGTGTGGGCTGTCGGTTGCCAGGTATTGCTCGACACATTCCCCGTCTGTATATCGCGGATATAGCAAAAGGCTCCCCAGTTATCGCGGGTGGTATCACTGCGCCAGCGCGTGAGCGCAATATTATTCCAGCGACTATAGCCGCCGCCGCCCGTGGTCAACATCAGATGATAATGGTTGTTGGACAGCAGTTGAATATCCGGGGCCGGCGTGTCCACGCCATAGAAAATACGGGGTTCATAGCGAACGGGTTTGACCCTGCCCTCATGAGATTCAAAATGACGGCGTGGGCTGTACAGATCGACCGCATCCGGCACGCGTTCCTGTAACAGCAGGCTCGCTGAGCGGAAGACCGTACTGGACATGAAGCGTTCAGTCATCGGGGCGTCAAGTAGCACATGAGCCAGCGCCTGAAACGCCATGCCCTGGTGATGCGCCATCCAGGACTGAACCACCGCATAGAGCTGACCGGTTGCGAGGCGTGAGGGAGTATAGTCCAGCGCTTCATAAAAACCGTATTCACCATGTGCGCCATTTTTTTGCAGCCTGAAAAGGTTCTCACAGGCTTTCTGTGGGGAGACCATCAACGCCAGCAGTGTGGCGTAAGGGGCGACTACCATGTCATCGGCAAGCCCCCTGCGCAGGCCGAGACCCGGCACACCAAATGCCTGATATTGATAATTATGCTGAACATCAAAAGCATGATAACCAGACTCTGAAACGCCCCACGGTACTCCGCGTTCTTTCCCCCAATGAATCTGGCGCATTACCGCCGACTGACTCATTTCATCGAGCAGGCTGCCAGGCCAGGTGGGCATTACCAGATTCGGCATCAGGTATTCAAACATTGACCCGCTCCATGACATTAGGGCTGTTTCATTGTCAATGGTGGTGAACAGTCGCCCAAGCGCGTACCAGCTTTTAAGAGGCAGTTGATTAGTGGCAATGGCAAGAAAGCTGGTCAGGCGGATTTCAGACGGTAGAAGATCGTAGTGGCTCTTGTCAGGCATATTCGTGTCACAGTTATAGCCAACACTGAGCAGACTGGTTGCTTCGCTGTACAGAAAGGCGAAATCCATCCGGGCATGCTCATCCAGCCGTTGTTCAAGTTCAGTGATAATATTGAGTCGCATCCGGGCCTGCTCCGTCGCTGACGCCGGGGGGGTTCCTACACCAGTAAATGTTGCGCGCGCAAGCTCGCACAAAGTCGGCAGCGTCTGTTCGTTCCAGGATGCAGGTAACCAACCAAGCAGCAGCGACCACTCATGGCAAAGCTGAACCAGTTGATGCTCCAGATGTCCTGCCCAACGCATCTGAAGAGGAGATCCCTGATGGCATAGCGTGTTCAGGTGATTGCACTGGGTGCGCATATTTTTCAGCTCGCTGAAAAATGTCTGCGGAGAGAGCGACACCGCGCTCAGACAGTGTTTTCGCAGCAACCGCAAGCTGTCAGGCGGGTTCTGACCCCACTGTTTTTCCAGAATATCCAGCGTATCGTTCAGCCCTGCCAGTATCTGTTGGCGATTTAAAACTGGCTGATGACGCATGGCGGACAGCCCTGCACGCAGTGTCAACAAATGCCCTGCCATGTTGCCGCTGTCAACGCTTGAGATATAGCGTGGGCTGAGGGGGGCCAGCGTACGAGTGTCATACCAGTTGTAGAGATGGCCCCGGTAGTGCTCCATTTTATCCATTGTGTCGAGCGTGAGCGACACGCGCCGGAGCACTTCCCCGCCGGGCAGGTAGCCAAAGTCCCATGCCGTCAGGTTAGCCATGAGGGAAAGACCAATATTGGTAGGAGAAGTTCGATGGGCCACCATCGGCTGCGGTATTTCCTGGTAGTTATCAGGCGGAAGCCAGTTTTCTTTTTCTGTGGCAAAGGTTTCAAAAAACGCCCAGATTTCACGGCTTGTTTGGCGCAACAGCTGTTTTTGTTCCGGATTGGGCGAAAACACCTTACGCGCAGGCTGGCGACTCAACCAGCTCATCAGCAGCGGTGCCACACACCATAACAAACCGATCGGCAACGCAATCCCCAGCAGTTGTGGAGCAAATTGTCCGGTCAGTATTATCAGCATCACACCACATGCAACATTCAGCCACATCGCCTGATAAAAACGCGCGACAGTGGGTCCGGCCTGATTGCTGTCCTGGCTGTGGCTGACCCACTGGCTGAGGTGACGCCTGCTGATCCCCAATCGCCATAACGTCACGGCGATCGCTTTTAGCGAATATCCGGCTTCGTGCGGCAGTATCGCAAAATTAAGGCCGATACCTGACAAACGCTTCAGCGCGCCCGCCCCTACCAGTAACAGATGCGGCTTCAGGCGGCGACGCAGAGAGGTTTATGCAGCAGGTCATGGGTGATGCAGAGGATGGTTGGCAACAGCCATATCAGCGACAGTACGCCCAGCCAGTAAACCGGATTAGGTACCCCTAGCAGGGTGAAGAACAGCAATACCAGTAATGAAGGGGCGACCAGACTGCGACGCAGATTATCGAGTAATTTCCAGTAAGAAAGCGCGGTCAGCGGATTCCTGGTCCGGGTTCCATCGGCTCTTCTGACACGTGGTTTCAGCCAGTTAAGCAGTTGCCAGTCACCCCGGATCCAGCGTGAACGACGTGCAACATCCGACAGATAATTATTCGGGTACTGTTCATAGAGTAACACCTCACTCAGCAGACCCGAACGTGCATAGCATCCTTCGAGTAGATCATGGCTGAGAACCAGGTTTTCCGGGCAGGTGTTGGCAGTGGCCTGCATAAAAATGTCAACATCGTAAATC
Organism: Citrobacter sp. RHBSTW-00986; assembly: GCF_013783065.1. Taxonomy (NCBI): domain Bacteria; kingdom Pseudomonadati; phylum Pseudomonadota; class Gammaproteobacteria; order Enterobacterales; family Enterobacteriaceae; genus Citrobacter; species Citrobacter sp. RHBSTW-00986. The sequence goes on from NZ_CP056200.1 coordinate 2,889,743, forward strand.
CCTTTGCCCACGAACGATCCTTCCCCAAAAAGATCCTGATAGATATCCGAAGACATCATCGAATAGGGATTATTGCCCGGTATGCTGCTGCGCATGGCGGCGTAACGTCCCTGACCGTTGCGTGGTATCTCCTCCGCAAGGCCGGGTTGTAAAATGCCAAATCCTTTGACAACCCTCTGGCGTACCGGATCATACTCTGGCGTATTCAGCGGATGCGCCATCGTCGCGACCAGTTTGTGCGCCGTATCGCGCGGCAGCACCGTATCACTGTCCAGGGTAATGACGTATTTAATGTGGCCCGGTAAAAGGTTAGCAGGCATGTCTGCAACGCTGACGAATTGTGTCCCCGGATGGCGCAACCAGCTGTTCAGTAACGCCAGTTTTCCCCGCTTGCGTTCATAGCCCATCCACGTTCCTTCCGCGGGGTTCCATTCAGGCTGGCGGTGTAGCAGGTAAAAACGTGGGCGGCTGGAGGGATAGCGGCGATTCAGCGCCTTCGTATCGGCGATCGCCTGTCTGAGCAGCATCTGGCTTTCCGGCGAGGGTTCATTTGCAGAATCAGCGAAATCAGTGAGCAGCGCAAACCTGAGATTTTCGTTTTCATTCCCCAGCCAGCAGACTTCAAGACTGGTGAGGAGTTGGCTGAAACTTGCGTGGCTGGTCAGCATGCAGGGGATGACTAACAGGGTGGCGCTGTCAGGGGGAATGCCGGTTGAGAAATCCATCCGCGGCAAGGGGCGAGGAACGCGAAAACGGGTGGTGGCGTCACTGAGTAAATCGCTCATCAACTGAGTTACAGCGATAATCAGAGGGAATATCACCGCGATTAACAGCCAGTCTGCGCCCTGCATGGCTGTTTCGTGCAAAATTGCCGCGGTCGTTGCGGTTGTCAACAACGCCAGGCTTCCAAGCCATGACAGCAGGGTTATTCTGTTGAAACTGTGCCGCAAGCGCATGAGCCTTGAGGTGTCTGCTAACAGATGAATTTCCAGCGCCTGCCGACCTTCGCCTGCGAGATAATAACCAATATGATGTTCCAGTGTATCGGGAGCACTGTTTCCTGAAAGCGTCAGCACCCTGTCAGCAACGTCAGGCTCGCTGAGACCACTGTCTCTGGCCAGTACCTCAACAACGTGCCGGTAATGATCCCGGGTATTGAAGTGCATCCGAGGATAGATACCGGCAGGATCATTACGTAATGCCTGTTCGACGACACTTATCGTTTCGGCGAAATCAGCCCAATCCGTTTCACTCAGTAATCGCAGACCCGCGATACTGTTACTGACAGATAGCTGGCTGGCGGCAAGCTGTTGATTGAAATTATGTATGAGAACGTCGGTGGTGATCCCCTGTTCCCGAAGGCACTGATCAACCCAGGTCAGAGGTAACGACAGCGCATTGCCATGCCCCTGCAGGCGCCGCACCAGCTCTGCGACAAACGCACTGGTTAACGTAGGTCGGGAGCGTGCCATATCGGCAACCACCATGATTAAATCGCCAGGGGCATTCTCTGCACATCCGAAAATCTTTGTTATCCACATATCAGCCAGCGTTCTGTCCTGCTGCGCTTTGATCACTTCGATACTGATACGACGAAGATTTTCAATCAGCGCCAGGCGCAGCATTCCCGGTAACGCCCAGACTTCACCTAATGTCAGCGGGGTCACCTGTTGATAGGCGGTGAGATAGCTGGTCAGGCTGGCAGCATCCCAGCGCCCGTCACCGTGAGCAATGGCCTCTGATGCAATATTGTAAATTCGTGGGCAATTCAGCGGCGACATCAGCGACGGGAGACCTTTACCAAAGCTTTTCGGCAAGTGCTGACGGACAGTGCGGATTTGTTCCTCAATCAGATAATAATTGTCCAGCAACCACTCCCCGGCAGGCATGATGCTGGTCTTTTTACCCGCGTTAAGCTCATAACAGCTTTGGGTAATGATGGCCTCATTCTCGCCGAGTCTTTTTAGAAGATAATAAGGATGTTTATCCGGCGATAATTTATGGGTCCGTGCGAGCTTCTGACCGTAGCGTTCCATCTGGGCGGTCGAAAAGAGTTCTGACTGCAGAGTGCTTTCACCGGCAGGATCGTTCGCCGAAAACGTTACGCTTTCGGTAGCATTCATCGGAATATGGGAGCGGTTAAACCACGCCCTGGGGTTCATTTTCATAGCATTGCTCTGATGCAGAGTTAGCATGCAGGAGCAGTTGCGAAATCAGTTCAGAAACGTTCTCTCAGGATGGGCGTAAGGCATCAGGGATTTAACAGCTGCCGGGATTTGACTTAAGTATAGAACACCGGGTTTAGGTGCAACTAAGTGTCAGGATTATCGTGGTGAAACAAACAGTGTTTTACAGCCAGGGCACAGCATTGTCTGCTTAAGGCGAATTTTAGAAATAGATTGGGATGAACGTAAGCCGCAGGCCGGGCAGATGACAGTAGTCGTCGATACGCCGCCGAGGTACTTCATTGCGTAATCGATGAGAGACATGATGATTACCCTTTCGATGAATGAGATTCACTGTACCACGTTTGGATAAAATTTAACCATTTAATTTATCTTCCTATTTTTTATCCAAAAGGGGGATATCACAGGGTAGATGACGACGTTTGCCAAGATAGATATTTGCAGCCACAGGGGCCGTTGAGACCGTTGATCCGCCACTCTTGGATACGGCTCCCTGCAGCCCGCTCTGCTATACAATGACCCGCTTCGATATTTTTTCCGGGAAATACTATGATATTTACCCTGAACTTTTCCTTTATGTCTTAGTCTAATAATAAAATCCATCTGAAATGAAGAAAATTTATGATTACCAGCCTTTCATTGGTATTTACCGTCATTACCGCTCTGTGCATTATGTTGTTTGCTGCGGTAAAAGTAGGTGTTGGGTTATCTAACAATCCCGACCGAAATGATAATTAACCCATTCGCAGGCTACTACGTCATCCCACTCCCCTCAATGTGATACCCACTGACCACGAAATATTCGACAAGTGCATTCCCTGCCCTGAGCCAGCAGTAGCCCGATAGCGCGGGCTGGCATCGGAAAAGCCCCATTAAAAAGTCAGGCCTTGTCTCTATGGTTAAAAATGAAGGTTTTGACAACATCCAAATTTTTTGACAGTAATAAAAAAGCATTACCTTTTAAGATAATGCTTTTCATTCAAGCTGGGTCTTTTAACAATTAGATCAATGTAATTTTAATATCATAGCTTTCAAGCCCAGTCATTTTTTCACGAGCAGTAAACTGGATGTCGGAAACTTCTTTTCCTGTCTTTTTTTTGAGTTCAACAATTTTTTTTGTAATGAATTCAGAAATATCCGCTTCAGTTTTTGTTTTTAACTCTTCGACGTTCATTATTTACCTCTCTTGATCTCTAACGTATCAACGCCAAGTATGTAACATTCCCCGTGGAGCACTTATAACAGCGCTGACATGTTTAAAAGATAGAATGGAAAGACTCAATAATCAAGAGGTTGCAGTACAATCTTCATACAAGAAAAGCGCAAAACATCTGCAAACCACTGGACTACTATCTCGGTCGGTAAAGAAACAATCAGATGTCACTTCAAAAGCTTCGATGCTGCCTCGAGAATCTCTTCGGAACTGACATCGCGATCAGAGGCAACATAAACTATTTTATGGTCTCCTGTCAGAGATGGAAATCCTGCTGACATCACGGACAGGTGTGCTTTTTCCCCATTGGGAAACTCACGCATTATCGAAGTAATTCCCTTCATTACGGATACAACAACTGCCGGTTCTGAGTTAAAAAAAACGATTACTTTTTTCATAATGATACCGTGATGGTTCGTACAAAGATGAACGGTTTAGCATACAAAAAAGGCTCCATAAGGAACCTGAACTTTATTTTCTAAAATCTAACGAAGTCTGACCAGAACGAATGTATAGCGCAACATTGTCAAATGTAATCATTACCGATTTGCAAAAAATACATTTTGCTCCGAAAGGATTTTTTTCAGTAACATCAAAGCTCGACGTTCTGTACTGAGATCCGTGGCAGCACGGGCATCTGAAGTGAATATTATGTGTAATAACAGTTACCTTATACAGCCACGACATTAACTGCTGAGGGGCCTTTAGGTCCCTGTTCAACACTAAACTCAACTTCCTGATTCTCATTCAGCGTCTTGAAATCGTTACTCTGGATAGCAGAAAAGTGTACAAACACATCTTTACTGCCATCTTTAGGGGTGATAAACCCAAAACCTTTTTCAGGATTGAACCATTTAACTAAGCCAGTCATTTTATTAGACATAATTATTACCTTTCTTGAGTAAGCCCTTGGGCAGAATGGTCCGAAAAACTATCAGAGAGAAAAGCCAGCAAGGAAGTCTCAACAGGAACAAGAAATAAAATTAATACAGCACTTGCTTTAGATAAATTCGTTACAAACCAAGAATTCATTAACGCATGATTAACCAAACATAGCAAGATTTAGTTTTATAGGGAAATCGCACATGATTCTTATCATAAAAATGAATTTAAATAGCTTAAATCGAAAATTATGTCATGCTGCTTAAGACCTTTATCTATCACCCTAAGTTTTCAGGGATTTTGACTCACGGAAGAGTCGTATTTCCTCCATCTCAGCATAATATTTAGCATCTACCACGAAATTTCCGAGCATGTCAGAGAGGATTACAACGTCAGCTCCGGCTGTTTTGCTTTTGGCAGGAACGGCAAGATTTCCGGTGTGCTTTGCGGCATTCAGGCGGCGGGCAAGCTTTGTGGTATCGGTGTGCGGCTGGCAAAGAGTAACAGACAGGATAGAAAAAGCCGCATATGGCTGCCTGGGTTATATTTATCAGTAGATTGATCGCGTCTTAATGCCCGGCTGACACTAAGCTCACCATAACAATGCAAGAATCCTATTGTTGGTGCAAACGCACCGTCATAGCGCATCACTGAAACAATATGAAACAATCAAACAATCAATGCCCATGCTTTTTTGTTTGTTGTTGACATTTAAATCTGCCATTAATTAGGAACCGAATCTGTGGAGGATATTTATGCTCAAACTTTTCCATTACCATTCTCAATACTGGATATTTCTCGCACTTGCACTTTCTGTTTACGTAGTTGCTTTTCGATAACACATGAATAGGTTGTGTACTGCTTCCATCTAATGTAGCCAGAACTTATATCTCATGAGCTTTGGTCCGGGCCTTAGCTCATCAAAGTGCATATGTTATAAATATAATGATACCGTTGCTGATATAAAGCCGTGCACAGAAACCATCTGACCTGTTTTGCTTAGCCTTATAACAACCTGAAAAAGAAAACGTTTTAAACATGCTAACCAGTATTTTGGAAGTCCACAACTTTTTAATATCCGTCAAAGTCAACATGTTGAATTTAAGTCATGGGCCACTCAATATGTGTAGAACCGCTTACCACCATAATGGCAAATCCAAAGATAATGTGGGTATTAAAATATTACGTCTTCTTTCGCTACTGCATTAGCAATTGATTAACAATAACCTATATCAGGTATCGCCCTCCTTTTTTATAAGTTAAAAAAGTAAGACGAGATTATTTTTTCAGTGTATATCTGAACATCCTCTATAATTCTGTCTATGTTAAAGATTTTAACCAATGAAAAACAATATTTTTTCCATTGAACGGAATAAACCGATAAGTCCTTTAGAACTTAAGATTTACCGCAACTATCGTGTAGTTCATGGGATCCGTATTGCTTTAGCATTTGTTATAACTTTCTTACTGATAAGAATGTTGAATTTACCAGACCACTCCTGGCCCCTGATTACACTGGTTGTGGTCATGGGACCAATTAGTTACATGGGCAATGTGATACCCAGGGCACTTGAACGTATGGCGGGAACTGTAGGGGGTGCGATTTTGGGGATCATCGCATTACACATTGAAATGTACTCTCTCACTATGATGATGCTGTGGTGTGGATGCGCAGCTTTCCTTTGTGGTTTTCTGGCCATGAGTAAACGTCCCTATGCCGCATTATTGATTGGTATCACGCTGGCGGTTGTCAGCAGCGCTCCTGCAGGAGACTTACAAACAGCATTGTGGCGAAGCACCAACATTATTATAGGATGCATTCTGGCGATGTTGTTTACCAGCATTTTTCCCCAAAGAGCATTCATTAACTGGCGTATACAACTTGCTGACTTTCTTTCTGATTATCTAAAAATAACAACTGCGGGAGTCTCCCGAAACGTTCTTGCGCCCCCGAGAATGGCCAAACTTCAAACGCGAGCGCTGAATAATGTAGTAAAAATGCGCAGCCTTATTACACCAGTAAATAAAGAAACAAAGATTGCGAAGAGTCTACTTGAAGATATTCAATCGATAACCCGCGATATGATAGCGGCGCAAAAATTTCAGATAAATGCCCACTGGGCATCCCGTGGCAGTCGATTTCTCATATTGAATACTCACACGCTGTCAGATATGGAACAAATGACCCGTAGCACCCTCAACACCCTCGCACATGCCTTGCATGAAGGAAACCCAACGCCGATAGCATCAAATAGCGAGCATCTTCTCGAAATTACTAAAGAGTTGCATTGTCTTTTACTCGCCAATGAGGGCGAGGAAATCATTGAAAGCGCCGTTCACGGATATGTTTGGTTGAGCATTCAGCTTGCTATCCAACTTGAAGCACTATCAACCCTAATCACAAAAGCGCTTACAGAAAATAATTAATTTCAATGTCAATCGACAAATATGTAATCATTATTGCCTCACACCGTCCAGATATCACAACCTATCTTTTAGTAATGAAAAAGGCCCATTCTATTGTGTGGGCCAGAAAAGAAGAGTTTTGCACTACCAGGCTGGATGCCTCTCAGTAGGTCTTTGATTGAGAAACCATAATCCGTGAGCACCGTACGTGATTTATAACACGTTTACAGAACAGATTTTTTCCTGATAAATATCAATATTTCTCTTATCTCATCGGCCTCTTGACCGTGCAAGGCATGACTTTTCCGTTCGAGCAAATCAATGATATTCCCTGTCGTAACCCTTTTGCCATTTTCAAGTAGCTGGATAACTGTTTCACCAATTTCCTGGGCCATAATATGGTTTTGTATGATTCTCAATGCGTTGCCCTTTATATGGTTATTAGTAATACCGTTACACATCAGGCATGATGTTAATAGCAAAACAAAAAATACAATTCTTTGCCCAACTTACTTGTATGTTGCACGGATACCCCTGAAATGACAAAACCCCGTTAGAACGAGGTTTTTATTCATGGTGTAGCCATAGAGGATCAAACCCTCGTCTCCTGCAAGTTCAAAAGTCGCCCGCTCAATTCGATGAGGTAGTAGCTGACTGACGGCCCTTGTTGGACTTAAACCAGTGCCTGGCAATGATAATGAATCTTGCCGCCTTAACTGGAAGGTCAGAGCCAAATGTTACTTTCGCAACACCTGTTCATTTGATTTACTGGAAGTATATGGCGCATAGTTATCTGGTGTGATCATTGATGATTTACAAAAAATACACTTTGCACCAAAGGGATTTTTCTCAGTCACATCAAAATGGGAAGTTCTGTACTGTGACCCATGACAACAAGGGCACTTAAAATAAATATGGTCGGTCATGATGTTAGCCTTTATTTGCTACAACACTCACTACCGCAGTGATATCCAAAAGATCTATTTAACTAATAGTTTCTCTTGGTTTTCAGTATCAGGTTACAACTCACTATTAAAAGCAATAAAAAATAAATATTTCTTATCAGTTCACATGAGGAATCTAAAATAATATAATTTTCTTTATATTATAGCACCAGCGATTTTTGGGATGTTGTTAGCTTTTACGAATGCACTTAAGCGTGCAAGAAAAACTACAGAGGTAAAACAACAAATGACATTCATAAAATAATCATTTCAACTGTTCTACCCAATGATTAGACTCAGACATCTGTTCAGCTTTATGTCGACAGATGTTGAGTTTCTGAAAAACCAATATATCTACTCAGGCATTCACCGTCTTCGCTATCGTATATTGGTTTACATCAGGAAAAATATCAGGCAGCTACAACGTTTTCAGCTGACGGCCCTTTTGCACCAGCAGTAATGCTGAACTCAACTTTTTGGCCTTCATTCAGCGTTTTAAAGCCACCACTCTGAATAGCAGAGAAGTGTACAAACACATCTTTACTACCATTGTCAGGGGTAATAAAACCAAAACCTTTAGACTCGTTAAACCATTTTACTAAACCAGTCATTTTATTAGACACAGGTAATTCCTTAAATTCTATGTAGCCTTACGGCGAAAAGGGCTTCGCACACAATCTAATTAGTAACGATAAGAAGGCTCAAAAGAAAGGATTATCTGTGGATAACGCTTGAGATGAGAACTGCTTTACTAAACCGCTTTAATGGGTCTGTGTACCTAACCAACCCCTCATTAATCACACACCCCACAAACAATAGCAAGTTATTTTTTCATTTAATTTTTCGCAAAATCTTAGAAATGGAAACTGAGACAGCATAATCAATGAGTTCTGTTCACTAGCAATAACATACTGCCGGTCGTCCCCTGGATAACGAAAAATAAAATAGAATATATTTATCAGCAACTTAAAGGAAACCCCGTTTCAATCCGTAAAAATCCAGCAACGAATTTTCGTGCTATTTTTCGCAGCTGAGGAAATTAATAGCAACAAAGAAAATCATTTCTTCCAACCAGTAAATTCTGAAACAGCCATAACATTTACAAAACTATGCTCCTTTTGTTTCATATCAGTGTATTATCAGAGAAGGAAAATTAAAAAAATTGAAGGAGAAAAAATGCAACGACAGGCAATGATTTCATCAAAAATAAAATTTATTGGTTACTACCCATTAGAAAAGATACTGGAGATTGGTTTCGTAAATTCTTCAACTTTCCAGTATGTGGGCGTTCCTGAAAGCATCTATAACTCTTTTCTCACGGTGCAATCTAAAGGCCGTTTCTTTGACGGTGTCATTAAAGGTAAATTCTTGTGTCGTAAAACAGGGTGATTCAAGAAATTTACGCTGTAGATAGCGTAAAACGCCGTTCTGGTGTTTTCTGTTTTTGTTACCACCGGGCCAGGAAATTGATATCCCAAAAACCACTATTCCCGTCAATTTCGTTACCCTTCGTTAAGCATGCTCCCTGCAGCGTTCACAGGTTTCAAACACTGGGACGCCATGCTCTTTCGTGGCTTTGCAGTCAAGTACCTCCCCTTTACCACCACAGCGGTAGCTTGCGCTAATTGTTCCCTGAACCGATTGCTATACCGCCACTCGCAGTCAGCAATGAGTAAAGCTGGTCATTTAAATGGCCTTTTTTTCCCGATCATCCTAAAAATTGTTGTAAAATTCGCGGCCTTAGTGATAGCTGCTTCTTTTTGGCTATCTGTTTTGGCGGGAAGTTTTGGAGAGATTTTGGAGAAGAGAAAAAGTTGATTATTTTCAATACTCTGAAAACATCGCGCCTTCTGAACAAGAAGGTGAAACGCGAATGATCGGTCGGCTGCTCAGAGGCGGTTTTATGACCGCCATCTACGCGTATCTGTATATTCCAATCATTATTTTGATTGTGAACTCCTTTAACAGCTCGCGCTTTGGCATCAACTGGCAGGGTTTTACCACCAAATGGTACGGCCTGCTGATGAACAACGACAGCCTGCTACAGGCAGCGCAACACTCGCTGACGATGGCGGTGCTATCCGCCACGTTTGCCACGCTGATCGGCTCACTCACAGCGGTTGCACTGTACCGCTACCGTTTTCGCGGTAAACCGTTTGTCAGCGGCATGCTGTTCGTGGTGATGATGTCGCCGGATATCGTAATGGCGATTTCTTTGCTGGTGCTGTTTATGCTGATCGGCATTCAACTGGGTTTCTGGTCACTGCTGTTCTCGCATATCACTTTTTGTCTACCTTTTGTGGTGGTGACGGTTTACTCACGTCTGAAAGGTTTTGATGTACGAATGCTTGAAGCCGCCAAAGATCTCGGCGCCAGTGAAGTGACTATTCTGCGCAAGATTATACTGCCTCTGGCAATGCCTGCAGTGGCTGCCGGCTGGTTGCTGAGCTTTACGTTGTCGATGGATGATGTCGTCGTGTCGTCCTTCGTTACCGGGCCTGGTTATGAAATTTTGCCGTTAAAAATCTACTCAATGGTAAAAGTCGGCGTATCACCAGAGGTGAACGCGCTGGCGACCATTTTGTTGGTTCTGTCGCTGGTTATGGTGATTGCCAGCCAGCTTATTGCACGTGATAAAACCAAGGGCCGCTAAGGCCCTTAATTCAGGGGACGTTAAATGATGAAAAAATGGTCACGCCACCTGCTCGCGGCGGGTGCTCTGGCACTGGGCATGAGCGCCGCTCACGCTAATGACAACAACACGCTCTATTTCTATAACTGGACCGAGTATGTCCCGCCTGGACTGCTGGAGCAGTTCACCAAAGAGACCGGCATTAAGGTTATCTATTCGACCTACGAGTCGAACGAAACCATGTACGCCAAGCTCAAAACCTATAAAGACGGCGCATACGATCTGGTGGTTCCGTCCACCTATTACGTCGATAAAATGCGCAAAGAAGGCATGATCCAGAAGATCGACAAGTCGACGTTGACCAACTTCCACAACCTCGATCCGGAAATGCTCAACAAGCCATTCGACCCCAACAATGACTACTCTATCCCGTATATCTGGGGTGCGACGGCCATTGGCATCAATAGCGATGCCATCGACCCGAAAACAGTAACCAGCTGGGCCGATCTGTGGAAACCGGAGTACAAAGGTAGCCTGCTGTTAACGGATGATGCGCGAGAAGTGTTCCAGATGGCGCTGCGCAAGCTGGGATACTCCGGCAATACCACCGATCCTAAAGAGATTGAAGCCGCCTATAACGAATTGAAGAAGCTGATGCCTAACGTCGCGGCATTTAACTCTGACAACCCGGCCAACCCGTATATGGAAGGCGAAGTCAATCTGGGGATGGTGTGGAACGGCTCCGCGTATGTTGCGCGTCAGGCAGGTACACCGCTGGAAGTGGTATGGCCGAAAGAAGGTGGGATTTTCTGGATGGACAGCCTGTCTATTCCAGCAAACGCAAAAAATAAAGAAGGTGCGCTGAAGCTGATTAACTTCCTGCTACGCCCGGACGTGGCGAAAGAAGTCGCGGAAACCATCGGTTATCCGACGCCAAACCTGGCAGCACGTAAGCTGTTAAGCCCTGAAGTCGCGAACGATAAAACCCTTTACCCGGATGCAGAAACCATCAACAAAGGGGAATGGCAGAACGATGTCGGTTCCGCCAGCGCTATCTATGAAGAGTATTATCAGAAGCTGAAAGCAGGACGTTAATTCAGCGTTGTAAGGAATGCCCGATGGCGCTGCGCGTATCGGGCATAAAAATCACAGTCCTTTCAATAATTTCTCAACAAACTCAGGCACCACCTGGCTTGCCGGACCGTAATACTTCTCTTCAAACTCGCTTCCTACCTGGCTCGGTTCGAGATTTAGCTCTACCGTATGCGCCCCATGTAGTCGAGCTTCATGCACAAACCCCGCTGCCGGGTATACATGGCCCGATGTACCAATCGCAATGAACACATCGGCCATTGCCAGTGCCATATAAATTTCATCCATGCCCAGCGGCATTTCACCAAACCACACCACGTGCGGGCGCAGTGGCGCCGGAAACTGGCAACAATGGCATTTATCTTCCGCAGTCACATCGCCAGTCCACTCCAGAATCTGCCCGCTTTGAGAACAGCGAACCTTGAGCAGTTCGCCGTGCATATGGATTACGTTCTGGCTGCCCGCACGTTCATGCAGATTATCAATGTTCTGCGTCACCAGTAAAAAACGGTCGCCCAGCTCGGCTTCGAGTTTTGCCAGCGCGATATGCGCCGCGTTAGGCTGGATTTCTGACTGTTGCAACTGATGACGACGGGCGTTATAAAACGACTGGACCAGTTGCGGATTACGACTAAATCCTTCCGGAGTCGCAACGTCCTCTACCCGATGTTCTTCCCAGAGACCATCCGCCGCGCGAAAGGTTCGAATTCCTGACTCAGCGGAGATTCCCGCTCCCGTCAGTACCAGCACTCTTGGTTTTTCCATCAATTCAGGCACCACTCTGTCTCTGAAAAAGATTCGTTGACGCAGGCGATCGCGCATATGGCGTTTATTTTTACGAAAGCGGCTTAACCGATGACCCCGGCGCGACAGCATAACAACCTCTTTGTATTAATCGGTAAGATGTAGGAAAGCGGCTCCGCGCATCCCGCCCGCATCACCGTGCCGCGCCTGCTCAATACGCGGCACCCGGGCAACCGGCAGCAGATGACGTGGCAGTCGGTCCGCCAGTTGCGTCGTAATAGCGGTAAAATTCGACAAGCCTCCGCCAATCACCACCAAATCAGGATCGACGATAGTCAGGATATTCCCAAGGCACACCGCCAGCAAATCCAGATAGCGTTCAACATGGGCACGTGCTTGTTCATCACCCTGCTCCCACAGCGCGATAATTTCACGGGCATCCAGCGATTGATGGTAGTAATGCTGATACAACCACGCAAATCCACCGCCGGAAAGATAGCTTTCGATGCATCCCAGTTGACCGCACCCGCAGCGGCGCAATGGGAAATCAAAGCCCATCAACGTCAGCGCATCGACTGGCAAACGAATATGACCAAACTCGCCGGTGATATAGCTGCGCCCGGTGATAGATTTCCCGTTAAGCACCAGACCGCCGCCAACACCGGTGCCGAGGATCAACCCCATCACGAGTGGATATTGGGTGAACTCGTCATCCCAGGCTTCGGAAAGAGCAAAACAGTTAGCATCGTTATCCAGACGCACATCGCGGTCAAGGCGAGCGCTGAGATCGGCGCGGAGCGGCTTACCACTGGCAGCAGGAACGTTGGCCGCATACAGCGTGCCGTCTTCCGTTTCCGGCATGCCAGGAATGCCGATGCCTACCGAACCTTTAACGCCGAACCGCTGGTCCGCTTCCGTCACCAGATTGCAGACCGCATCAAGGAAAGCGTCATAGCTGTCGCGAGGCGTAGGGACGCGTGTTTCCCATTGCAAACGACGTTGCTTATCAAACACGCCCAGCGCAATTTTGGTTCCGCCGATGTCAAATCCGTAATACATCACCGCTCCTTGATACACGTCATCCTTCAAGATGCCTTGGGGTTGGCTGCGCACTCACCCTCCAGTCACATCGTCATCTATGCTCATGGAGATTTCGGTTTGCCGCCTTACCGCCGCATGAATGCTTTCGTGTATATATTGTTATTGGCCGCTAAGTACTCTCGCAGGATCAATATTGCTGGCGCGACGCGCCGGATACCAACTTGCCAAAAGACTCAGCACGAGTGCTGTCACCAGCACGTAAATCACATCCAGCCAGTGTAATTCCGATGGCAGGAAGTCAATGAAATAGATATCGCCGGACAGGAACTGATGGCCGATAAGAGCTTCAATCCCGTTAATGATCGGCGTCAGTTGCAGCGAGACAACCACCCCAATGACGACGCCTATCAGGCTACCGAACAGCCCCGCCAGCAGGCCGTACCAGACAAAAATGGCACGTATAAGGCCATCTTTAGCCCCCAGGGTTCTTAATACCGCAATATCGCCGCTTTTGTCTTTTACCGCCATCACTAACGTGGAAACGATATTAAAACAGGCCACGCCAATCACCAGCACCATCGCCAGATACATAATGGCGCGGATCATCTGGATATCGCGATACATATAACCGTAAGTACCGATCCAGCTCTTAATGTACACATAGTTATTGGTGACTTCACCCGCGTCTCGCACCAGCTTATTAGCGTTAAACACGTCGTTCACTTTCAGCGCGATCCCGGAAACGCTGGATCCCATATCCAGGTATTGCTGCGCATCTTCCATTGGGATCATGGCAAAGCTGTGATCGAGCTGACCGCTCAGTTGCAGGATCCCCGTGACGTGCAAACGCACGCGTTTAGGCTGCTGTAACTTATGATCCGCACTGGCGTTAGGGATCATAATCGATACCCAGTCGCCCTGCTTCACCTTCAGCGCATCGGCAATTCCCTTACCAATAATGATTTGTTGCTCACCAGCTTTGAAATTATCCCATGCGTGGTTTTGCACAAACGAGGGTAGCGCGCTTAAACGCTGCTCCTGCTGCGGATCAACGCCCTTCACCTGCACTGCGCGTAGGTTCGCCCCACTCTCCACCAGCCCGGTAAAGTTAATATAAGGCGCCGCAGCGGCAATGCCTGGTACCTTCTGTACCTTGTCGAGCGCTTCCTGCCAGTTGTTCCACGGCTGATTCACGGCTTCAATCTCACCGTGCGGCACCACGGCCAGAATACGGTTGTTCAGCTCACGCTCAAATCCGTTCATGGCGCTTAAGCCGACGATCAACACCGCGACGCCCAACGCAATGCCAACGGTGGAAATCACGGAAATCAGCGAGACCATGCCGCCGCGCCGCCGGCCACGGCTAAAACGCAGACCAATCAATAACGATAAAGGCGAAGCCATTACTCAGCTCCCATCAGGCTCAGTTCAGCCGTCAGGCGACCATCGCGCATTTCAAGCTGGCGGCTCATGCGCTTCGCCAGTTGCAGATCGTGTGTCACCACCAAAAATGCCGTGCCCTGAGAGCGGTTCAGCTCACCCAGAAGCTCGAAAATGCTGTCCGCGTTACGCGCATCAAGGTTACCCGTTGGCTCATCCGCCAGTACCAGGCGCGGGTTATTCACCAGCGCACGAGCGATGGCCACGCGCTGGCGTTCACCGCCTGAAAGTTCAGACGGACGATGGCTGGCACGGTGGTCCAGCCCTACTGCTTTCAGCATATCCCGTGCGCGCTCGGTGATTTCAGCCGGTTTTTTCTTGCCGATCAGCAACGGCATCGCCACGTTTTCCAGCGCGGTAAAGTCCGGCAGCAGATGGTGGAACTGATAAATGAAGCCCAGCTTCTGATTACGCAGTTCCGCTTTCGCCGCCGACGAGAGTTTGCTCATCGGCTGACCGCTAAAAATGACATCGCCGGAAGTTGGCGTATCCAGACCGCCTAACAGATGCAGCAACGTACTCTTACCGGAACCGGAGCTGCCGACAATAGCCATCATCTCACCTTCACCGACGCAAAAACTGACATCGTGCAGTACATCGGTCTGCACTGTGCCTTCCTGATAGCGTTTGCACAGGTTGTCGCATTGCAACAGGATCTTATTCATAACGTAAAGCCTCAGCGGGTTGAGTGGCGGCAGCGCGCCAGGAAGGATAAAGCGTAGACAGCAGCGCGATGGCCATCGCCACCAGCGCAATGACGATAACCTGCAGCGGCTCAATGGCGACCGGCAGCGCAGCCCCATCCAGAAGCACACCGATAATTGGCATCAGGTTGTTCAGTTGACTGGCGAGTAATGCGCCCAGCACCGCGCCCAGCAGCGCGCCGATAATCCCGGCACTGGCCCCCTGAACCATAAACACCATCATTATCTGCCGCGGCGTCAGCCCCTGCGTTTGTAGAATCGCCACTTCCCCTTGCTTCTCCATTACCATCAGACCCAGCGAGGTAATAATATTAAATGCCGCCACCGCCACGATCAGGCTAAGCAGCAGCCCCATCATGTTTTTCTCCATACGCACGGCCTGGAACAATTCCCCTTTGCGCTCGCGCCAGTCCTGCCATTTGGTACCTTGCGGCAGCGTTTGCTGGCTCAGCGTATCAACCTTTAACGGTTCGTTGAGCCACAGACGCCAGCCGGTAATATTGCCCACCGGGTAACGCATCAAACGTGACGCATCCTGGATGTTGGTCAGCATCTGGTAGCCGTCGACTTCGCTGTTGGCGGCGAAGGTGCCAATTACCGTAAACAGACGCTGGCTCGGCAGACGCCCCATGGGGGTAAACTGGCTGGCTGAGGGCACCATCACGCGAATTTGATCGCCACGATTAACACCCAGTTGCCCGGCAAGCTGCTCTCCGAGGATGACATTATACTTACCCGGCTGCAGATCTGTTTGCTTCACATTGACCAGATATGGCGTTAATGGATCTTTTTGCGCCGGGTCAATACCCAGCATCACGCCGACTGCCACGCTACGCGCACTTTGCAGTACCACATCCCCCGTGGTTATCGGTGCGACGCGGTTGACGCCGTTCAACACCACCGCTTTTTCCGGTAGCTGTTGCGGGTTTAGGGAACCCTGTTCAGACGAGAGGACGGCCTGAGGCATCAGGCCAAGAATATTGTTTTGCAGCTCGCGCTCGAAACCGTTCATCACCGACAACACCGTAACCAGCGCCATTACCCCGAGAGTAATGCCAATGGTGGAGAGCCAGGAAACGAAGCGACCGAAGCGATCTGCTGCACGCCCACGCATATAACGCAGGCCGATGAATAGAGCGACAGGTTGGTACATGAAATCCGTCTGGTTGCTGTTAGCAAAGTCACGAGTATATAAGCGAAAGCGGAATGGGTAAATGACTGAACCGTAAGTGTTCGTCAGCACTATTCTTAAAAGTATAAATAAATCAAACCGCTAAAGTTGTCCCTCTCCCCTGCAACCCTGCTCCCTGACCTTTATCCTAAAAAAACAAAATGCAGACAGTTACGCATTACAGCGCACAGCGGGTTGCGCAGGATGGCAGGCTATTGCAATCAATATGGATGCGCCGTCTCAATGAATAAAAAAGAACTATGGATTAATCAAATCAAGGGGTTATGCATTTGCCTGGTGGTGATTTACCACTCGGTGATCACATTTTACCCGCACCTCACCACTTTTCAGCATCCACTGTCAGAGGTGTTGAGCAAATGCTGGATTTACCTCAATTTGTACCTGGCACCGTTTCGCATGCCGGTGTTTTTCTTTATTTCGGGGTATCTGATCCGTCGCTACATCGATAACGTCCCGTGGACAACCTGCGTGGAGAAACGGATCTGGAGTATCGCCTGGGTGCTGGTGCTTTGGGGAGTGGTGCAATGGCTGGCGTTGGTGACGCTCAATAACTGGCTCGCCCCGCAGCGCGATCTGACCCATGCCGCCAACGCCGCTTATGCGGATTCGATTGCGGGTTTTACCCACGGGATGCTGACCGCCAGCACCAGCCTGTGGTATCTGTACGCGCTGATTGTCTATTTTGTTCTGTGTAAAATTTTCAGCCGTTGGGCGATACCGTTGTTAGCATTATTTGTGGCGCTGAGCGTGGCGATCAATTTTTTCCCGACCCCATGGTGGGGAATGAACAGCGTGATTCGCAATTTGCCCTGGTATAGCCTCGGCGCATGGTTTGGCGCAATGTTGATGGCGTGGATCAAGGAGGTGCCCCTGCGCCGTCATGCGGTCATTGTTCTGGGTTGCACAATCGTCGCCGTCGTCGCGTGGCTGGCAAATGTCTCGCTATTGCTTTCTCTCCTTTCCATTGTGCTGATCATGAAGCTGTTTTATCAGTTCGAGCTCCACTTTGGCATGCGCGCGTCCAGTCCGTTAAGCGTGATTGGCGCCAATACCATCGCCATCTACACCACTCACCGTATTCTGGTTGAGCTGTTCAGCTTAACGCTTATCCCCAAAATCAATCATGCCGCCTGGCCTGCATACGCGGAGCTGGCCCTGCTATTGGTGTATCCGTTCGCCTGTCTGCTGCTGTGCACCCTGTTTGGCCTGCTGGTGCGTAAGATTTCACAAAAAACCGTGGCCGATCTGCTCTTTTCCCCACCCTCTTTATCGCTCGCCTCGCGCTAACCCCTTCGCGCTTTTTGCCCCCATTCGGGGGCGAATCAATTTGCTTATGAGAAACGATCACGGATAATAAAGAACATTGCTTATCAGATGTATATCTAAACGAGATCCTGACAACCGAATGCCTGAACAACATCGTTACACGCTCCCAACGGGCGCTTCCGATCAGCGCCAGTTGGGTGAGCTTACGGGTGCCGCCTGCGCAACGCTGGTCGCCGAAATCGCCGAACGTCACGCGGGTCCAGTGGTGCTGATCGCACCGGACATGCAAAATGCTTTGCGTCTGCATGATGAAATTCGTCAGTTTACTGACCAGATGGTGATGAACCTGCCCGACTGGGAAACGCTTCCCTATGACAGCTTTTCTCCCCATCAGGAGATTATCTCCTCACGGCTCTCCACGCTGTATCAACTGCCCGCCATGCAGCGCGGCGTACTGATCGTTCCGGTAAATACGCTGATGCAGCGTGTCTGTCCGCACAGCTATCTGCACGGTCATGCGCTGGTCATGAAAAAAGGCCAGCGGCTTTCGCGCGACGCCTTGCGCGAACAACTGGACAGTGCTGGCTATCGCCATGTTGATCAGGTCATGGAACACGGCGAATACGCCACGCGTGGCGCATTGTTAGATCTGTTCCCGATGGGCAGCGAATTGCCTTATCGTCTGGATTTCTTTGATGACGAAATCGACAGCCTGCGTCTGTTTGATACTGACACTCAGCGCACGCTGGAAGAAGTCGATGCCATTAATTTGCTGCCCGCACACGAATTCCCGACTGACAAAACGGCCATTGAGCTGTTCCGTAGTCAGTGGCGTGATACGTTTGAGGTAAAACGCGACGCCGAGCATATTTATCAACAGGTCAGCAAAGGCACGTTACCTACGGGGATTGAATACTGGCAGCCGCTGTTTTTCAGCGAGCCGCTGCCGCCGCTGTTCAGCTACTTCCCCGCCAATACGTTGTTGGTAAATACCGGCGATATCGAGACCAGCGCAGCACGCTTCCAGGCCGATACCCTGTCACGCTTTGAGAATCGCGGCGTTGATCCGATGCGCCCGCTTCTGCCACCGGAATCGCTGTGGCTGCGGGTTGATGAGCTGTTTTCTGAACTTAAACGCTGGCCGCGCGTTCAGCTGAAAACCGAGAGTCTGCCGAAGAAAGCGGCGAATACCAACCTCGGGTTCCAGAAGCTGCCGGATATCGCCGTTCAGGCACAGCAAAAAGCACCGTTAGATGCATTACGTAAATTCCTTGAAGGCTTTACCGGTCCGGTAATTTTCTCGGTGGAAAGTGAAGGACGCCGGGAAGCGCTAGGCGAACTACTCGCCCGCATCAAAGTCGCGCCGAAGCGGATATTGCGACTCGACGAAGCCGTAGACAACGGTCGTTATCTGATGATTGGCTCAGCCGAGCACGGCTTCATCGATAGCAAACGCAATCTGGCGCTGATTTGTGAAAGCGATCTGCTCGGTGAACGTGTGGCGCGTCGCCGCCAGGATTCTCGTCGCACCATCAACCCGGACACGTTAATTCGTAACCTCGCGGAGCTGCATCCCGGTCAGCCAGTGGTTCATCTGGAGCACGGCGTGGGTCGCTATGCCGGTATGACCACGCTGGAAGCAGGCGGCATTACCGGTGAATACCTGATGCTCACCTATGCCAACGACGCCAAACTGTATGTGCCGGTGTCGTCGCTGCATCTGATCAGCCGCTACGCCGGCGGCGCGGAAGAGAATGCGCCGCTGCATAAACTGGGCGGTGATGCCTGGTCACGCGCCCGACAGAAAGCCGCTGAGAAAGTCCGCGATGTCGCGGCAGAGCTGCTGGATATTTATGCCCAGCGCGCAGCGAAAGAAGGCTTTGCCTTTAAGCATGACCGTGAACAGTACCAGCTGTTTTGCGACAGCTTCCCGTTTGAAACCACGCCCGACCAGGCGCAGGCGATCAACGCGGTACTCAGCGATATGTGTCAACCACTGGCCATGGACCGCCTGGTGTGTGGCGATGTCGGCTTTGGTAAAACCGAAGTCGCGATGCGTGCCGCCTTTCTCGCCGTAGAGAATCACAAGCAGGTTGCCGTGTTGGTACCGACCACCCTGCTCGCTCAGCAGCACTTCGACAACTTCCGCGACCGCTTTGCCAACTGGCCGGTACGCATTGAGATGCTGTCCCGTTTCCGTAGCGCCAAAGAGCAAGCGCAGATTCTGGAGCAGGTTGCCGAAGGTAAAATCGATATTCTCATCGGCACTCACAAACTGCTGCAAGCGGATGTGAAGCTAAAAGATCTGGGGCTGCTGATTGTCGATGAAGAGCACCGTTTCGGCGTTCGCCACAAAGAGCGTATCAAGGCAATGCGCGCGGATGTAGATATTCTGACTCTGACGGCAACGCCAATTCCGCGCACGCTCAACATGGCGATGAGCGGCATGCGCGATCTGTCGATCATCGCCACACCGCCCGCTCGTCGTCTGGCGGTCAAAACCTTCGTGCGCGAATATGACAACCTGGTGGTACGCGAGGCTATCCTGCGTGAAGTTATGCGCGGGGGACAAGTTTATTATCTCTTTAACGACGTCGAAAATATCCAGAAAACCGCTGACAGATTAGCGGAACTGGTGCCGGAAGCGCGCATTGGTATCGGCCACGGGCAAATGCGCGAGCGCGAACTGGAACGCGTGATGAACGATTTCCACCATCAGCGTTTTAACGTGCTGGTGTGTACCACCATTATCGAAACCGGGATCGACATTCCCACTGCCAACACCATCATCATTGAACGAGCTGACCACTTCGGTTTAGCGCAATTGCATCAGCTACGGGGCCGCGTGGGACGCTCACACCATCAGGCATACGCCTGGCTGCTGACGCCGCACCCAAAAGCGATGACCACCGACGCACAAAAACGCCTGGAAGCCATCGCCTCGCTGGAAGATTTAGGTGCAGGTTTTGCGTTGGCGACCCACGACCTCGAAATTCGTGGCGCAGGGGAACTGCTGGGCGAAGATCAAAGTGGCTCCATGGAAAGCATCGGTTTCTCACTGTATATGGAGCTGCTGGAAAACGCTGTCGATGCGCTCAAAGAAGGGCGTGAACCGTCGCTGGAAGATCTCACCAGCCAGCAAACCGAAGTCGAACTGCGCATGCCATCGCTTCTGCCGGATAACTATATCCCGGATGTCAACACGCGACTGTCGTTCTACAAGCGCATTGCCAGTGCGAAAGGCGAAACCGAGTTGGAAGAAATTAAGGTCGAGCTGATAGACCGTTTTGGCCTGCTGCCCGACCCGGCCCGGACGTTGCTGGATATTGCCCGTTTACGCCAGCAGGCGCAGAAACTGGGGATCAGAAAGCTCGAGGGCAATGAAAAAGGCGGTACTATTGAGTTTGCCGAGAAAAACCACGTTAACCCGGTCTGGCTAATTGGTTTACTGCAAAAACAACCGCAGCACTTCCGTCTGGATGGTCCAACACGCCTGAAATTCATGCAGGAGTTGGGCGAGCGTAAAGCACGGATCGACTGGGTTCGCCAGTTTATGCGCCAGCTTGAAGAGAACGCCGTAGCCTAGCGTCAAGCCGGGTGAGTCCTCCACTCACCCGGCCTGATGAATTTACAAACTCTTTGCACTTCCCTGCACTTCCCGACACTGCAAACCGCCATAATTCTTGTTTACTTTTACATAATAAAAACCACGTAAAAACAATGGATTTATGGTGATGTTAAACAATAAACGACTCTCTCGCTGGTTAGCATTTTTTACGCTTGCCGCGACCTTCGCGTTAGCACTTCCGGCCCAGGCAAATACCTGGCCGCTGCCGCCACCGGGAAGCCGCGTGGTGGGTCAGAATGCCGTTCACGTTGTCGAAGACAATGGCGGTTCTCTGGAAGCGATTGCGAAAAAATACAATGTCGGCTTTCTGGCGCTGCTACAGGCCAACCCCGGCGTTGACCCTTACGTACCACGCCCGGGCAGCGTGCTGACTATTCCGTTACAAACCCTGCTGCCGGATGCGCCACGCGAAGGCATTGTTATCAACCTCGCCGAACTGCGTCTTTATTATTACCAGCCAGGGACAAATTCGGTGACCGTGTATCCTATTGGTATTGGCCAGTTAGGCGGTGACACGCTGACGCCCACAATGGTAACCACCATCTCTGATAAACGTGCCAACCCGACCTGGACGCCTACGGCAAATATCCGCGCGCGATACAAAGCAAACGGGATCGACCTTCCTGCCGTAGTGCCTGCCGGGCCGGATAACCCGATGGGCCATCATGCTATTCGCTTAGCGGCATACGGAGGTGTGTACCTGCTGCACGGAACTAATGCTGACTTTGGCATCGGAATGCGCGTCAGTTCCGGCTGTATTCGTCTACGCGACGGTGATATCGAAACCCTGTTCCGTCAGGTGAAGCCAGGGACCAAGGTCAATATTATCAATACGCCAATCAAAGCATCTGTTGAACCTAACGGCGTGCGCCTGGTTGAAGTACACCAGCCGTTGTCCGAAAAAATCAATGACGACCCGCAATTGCTGCCGATCGTGCTGAACGCATCCATGCAGACGTTTAAGAATGCGGCGCAAACGGACTCTGCCGTCATGGAACATGCGATGGAGATTCGCTCAGGCATGCCGGTCGATGTCACCCGTCATCACGACGTTGCTCAACAACCGCTGTAAACTCAGCGCATAAAAAACCCCCGCTGGATTTTATTCCGCGGGGGTTTTTTATTTAACTCGCAGTGGCATTGCGATGGGTTAAATCTTATTTGTAGATAACTGCAGTCCCGTGGAGGGTGTTAGGACCGGTAACGGAAGTAATACGGAAAGACTTCGCCCCCATCTCATCCGCTTTCTGCGCCAGTTGATCTTCCAGAGAACCTAAGTTAGTCCCCGCATTCGCAGAAATAGTACCGACTTTCTGTTGGCCCGCAGGTGTGGCCTGAACTTCAACGGCAGCAAAGCTTGCAAATGAGAGTGAGCTAAGAACAGCAGCAACAAACAGAGTTTTTACGTTTTTCATGATAGTGACCTTTAGCAGATGAATGTGTGTCGCAAAGATTAACTTAACGATCGATAGGTAAATCATAGATGTGATCCAGGTCACACGTCAACATTTTTTTATAATGATCGTTATATAAAATACAAAGACCTTATTTTTCATATCAATAGCGTTAAATTATTTTTATCGCTAATCCGCTGGAGTGTGCAGTCGAATATTTTTATAATGGTTATTCAATAAACCCAACAAAGGTACATCGGCACCATGACAACTGAAATGACAGGTTGTGCTAAAAAAAGCCGTGGCCGACCAAAAGTGTTCGACAGGGAAGCCGCGCTTGATAAGGCCATGACACTCTTCTGGCAGCACGGGTATGAAGCGACATCGCTCGCCGATCTGGTAGAAGCAACCGGCGCAAAAGCGCCCACGCTGTATGCGGAGTTCACCAATAAAGAGGGGTTGTTTCGTGCCGTACTGGACCGCTACATCACCCGCTTCGCGGCGAAACATGAAGCCCAGTTATTTTGTGAAGAAAAAAGTCTTGAGTGCGCGCTGGAAGACTATTTCACCGCAATAGCGACCTGCTTTACCAGTAAAGACACCCCGGCGGGATGTTTCATGATTAACACATCTGCGACACTGGCGGCCTCCTCCCGGGATATTGCGCACACGGTGAAATCCCGCCATGCCATGCAGGAACAGACGCTTACCCAGTTCCTTCACCAGCGCCAGCAACGAGGCGAAATTCCGGCCCATTGCGATGTACAAAAACTGGCCGAATACCTGAACTGTATTTTACAGGGTATGTCGATCAGCGCCCGTGAAGGCGCAACGTTTGAAAAACTGATGCAGATCGCACACACGACTCTGCGACTGTGGCCTGAACTTATCAAAGTTTAACCCTTTCCCGCTATTTCCCCGCAGTACTGACACCACCGGGAGCTGATTAAGCCCCCGGTTAGATTTCCGCGGATTACCCCTACATTATTCAGTGTTTTCAGCATTTTATCCGATCATTTTTTGTAAAATGTATTGATAACAACAATTATTATCAGCAATATTCGCATTTGTTTTAACGCCTGTTTCACAATGTAACCATCGGTTTCTCTACCGCCATAACAAAAACAGATCGACTCTTTTTAAAAGGAATACAAATGCATAAGCGTCTCTGGGTGCTCAATCCTCTCTTGTTGTCTTTAACTCTCCCAGCCATCGCGGCTGAGGAAGATAACCTCATCGTCAGTGCCAACCGTAGTCAACGCACCGTGGCAGAAATGGCGCAAACGACCTGGGTTATTGAAGGAAGCGAGATTGAACAGCAGGTTCAGGGGGGGAAAGAGTTCAAAGATGTTCTTGCTCAGTTAATCCCAGGAATCGATGTCAGCAGCCAAGGGCGCACAAACTACGGCATGAATATGCGCGGTCGTGCCATCGTAGTACTGATAGACGGTGTCCGTCTGAACTCCTCGCGTACTGACAGTCGTCAACTTGATTCTATTGATCCGTTTAACATCGCACACATTGAAGTCATCTCAGGCGCTACCTCACTGTATGGCGGCGGCAGTACCGGTGGGTTAATCAACATTGTCACCAAAAAAGGCCAGCCGGAGCGTGAAGTAGAACTCGAACTGGGGAGTAAAAGCGGCTTCAATAACAGTAACGATCATGATGAACGCGTTGCCGCGGCGGTGAGCGGAGGAACCGATCGCGCTTCCGGGCGCATGTCCGTCGCGTATCAACGGTTTGGCGGCTGGTATGACGGCAATCACGATGCCCTGCTGCTGGATAACACCCAAACCGGCCTGCAGCACTCCGATCGTCTGGACGTGATGGGCACCGGAACGATTGAGCTTGACGACAACCGTCAGTTACAACTGGTTACGCAGTATTATAAGAGCCAGGGGGATGACGATTACGGACTGGATCTTGGCGAGAACATGTCCGCCGTGACGGGAAACGGTAAGGCTTATACCAGCAGCGGACTGAATTCCGATCGTATTCCCGGCACCGAGCGTCATCTGATCAGCCTGCAGTATTCAGACGCAGATTTCTTCGGCCAGAACCTGGTCAGCCAAATCTATTACCGTGACGAATCGCTGAAATTCTACCCCTTCCCTACGCTAAGCAAAGGCAAGGTCACCAGTTTCTCCGCATCGCAGCAGGACACAGACCAGTTTGGTGCCAAAATCACCCTCAACAGCCAGCTGATGGACAACTGGGAGCTGACGTGGGGTGTCGATGCCGATCACGAAACCTTCGATTCCAATCAGAAATTCTTCGATCTGGCCTGGTCCCTGCCCTCTGGCGGTATGGACAACCGAACCGCTTATACCACCGGGCGTTACCCCGGTTACAGCATCACCAACTTCGCACCTTTCCTGCAGAACAGCTATGACATTAACGACATCTTTACCCTCAGCGGCGGTGTGCGCTATCAATGGACCGAAAACAGGGTGGATGATTTCGTTGGTTATGCCCAACAACAGGGAATTGCCACCGGCCTGGCAAACTCCGCCGATACCATTCCTGGCGGTAAAACCGATTACGATAATTTCCTGTTTAACGCCGGTATTCTCGCCCACCTGACCGACCGTCAGCAGACATGGTTTAACTTCTCTCAGGGCGTGGAGCTTCCGGACCCGGGGAAATATTACGGTAACGGCACCTATTCCCTGGTTGGCGATCATTACCAGCTCCAGCGCAGCGTCAACGTGGCGGACTCACGCCTGGAGGGGATTAAAGTTAACTCCTACGAACTGGGATGGCGCTACACTGGCGACAGTCTGCGCACGCAGCTGGCCGCTTACTACTCCACTTCGGATAAATCGATCGTTATCAACCGCAGCGATATGACCATTAACGTCCAGCCCGACGATCGCCGCATTTATGGCCTTGAAGGTGCGGTGGATTATTTCATTGCGGATACGGACTGGAGTCTGGGCGGCAACTTCAACGTCATTAAATCGGAAGTGAAGCAAAACGGTAAGTGGCAGAAATGGGATGTCACCCTGGCTTCCCCGTCCAAAGCCACCGCGTGGGTCGGCTGGGCACCTGAACCGTGGACATTGCGCGTACAGAGCCAGCAAACATTTGATCTGACGGACGCCAGCGGCAATAAGCTGGACGGCTATAACACGATGGACTTTATCGGCAGCTATCAGCTCCCGTTGGGTAAACTGACCTTTAGCGTGGAAAACCTGCTGAATGAAGAATACACCACGCTGTGGGGACAACGCGCGCCACTGCTGTACAGCCCAACCTACGGTAGCCCGTCACTGTATGAATACAAAGGCCGGGGCCGCACGTTTGGTCTGAACTACGCCTTAACCTTCTGATAAAAAAAGCCCCCCAGCCTGAGCGAATGGGGGGCTAATGTTCAGGATAATGCTATTTTACGCTTTGTTATTTAGTACCAACTGTCCGTTGTTATCCAACGGAATTTGCGCGCCGGGGTCCTTATCCATACGGATTTTCCCCTGCTGATCGCCAATTTTGTACGTCACGTCGTAGCCCAACATTTTTTCAGATTTGTCATACACCGTTTTACAACGCTGCTGCGTAGTAGTGTAAGTATCATTTTCCTGCATCGACCCCTGGATCTGGTTACCTGCATAACCGCCGCCTAAAGCGCCGGCCACGGTAGCAATATCTTTACCGCGTCCGCCGCCAAACTGATGGCCGATAACGCCACCAGCAACCGCACCCAGCACGGAACCCGCGATACGGTTTTCATCTTGTACCGGCTTACGGTGTGTGACCGTCACATTCCGACACTCCTGGCGCGGTGTTTTTACCGACTCTTTAATCGGTGTTGCAGAGACAACTTGTGCATACTGTGGGCCACGCTCAAAAACGTTAAGACTGGCCACCGCTGCAACACCCAGCGCAGCAGCTACGCCAATCCCTATACCCGCCAACATAGATTTATTCACGGGACTTCCTCCTTTTTTGCTATTAGCAACAACTTTGCAACAGAAGGTAAGGAATGCCAATCAGATTACGGATGAAAATAGCACGAGGAGGAGCGAAGGCAGGATGATTCGGAGAACTCTGAAGGAAGGCGCCGGATAAGTACAATCATCCGACGCCATAAGCCGTATTAATGCAGTTTCAGACGCGGGCGGATCACCCGGTTAATGCTGCCAACCAGCATCATCAGACCGGTTTTAAAGTAACCGTGCAGAGCAATCTGGTGCATGCGGTACAGTGAGATGTACACAAAGCGCGCAATACGCCCTTCTACCATCATCGAACCACGGGTCAAGTTACCCATCAGGCTACCCACGGTAGAGAAGTTAGAAAGTGAAACCAGAGAGCCGTGGTCTTTGTACTGATACGATTTCAGCGGCTTGCCGTTCATCTGCGCCAAAATGTTGTTCATTGCGCAGCTTGCCATCTGGTGCGCAGCCTGAGCGCGCGGCGGCACAAAACCACCTTCCGGGCGAGCGCAGGAAGCGCAGTCGCCAATCGCGTACACGTCGGGATCGCGCGTGGTCTGCAGAGTCGGCTCAACCACCAGTTGGTTAATACGATTGGTTTCCAGACCGCCAATGTCCTTCATAAAGTCTGGCGCTTTGATCCCCGCAGCCCACACCATCAGATCGGCTTCAATGTACTCGCCATCCTTGGTATGCAGTCCGCCTTCATCAGCGCTGGTTACCATCGTCTGGGTCAGTACGCGTACGCCCAGTTTGGTTAACTCATTATGCGCAGCACTGGAAATACGCGGCGGCAACGCAGGCAGAATACGCTCACCGGCTTCTACCAGCGTAACGTTCAGCGCTTCGTTGGTCAGCCCTTTGTAACCATAGCTGTGCAGCTGTTTTACCGCATTGTGCAGCTCGGCTGAGAGTTCAACCCCCGTCGCACCGCCGCCGACAATGGCGATATTTACTTTGCCGTTAGCGCCCAGATTCGCGGAATACTTCAGGAACAGATTCAGCATCTCCTGGTGGAAACGACGCGCCTGATGCGGGTTATCCAGGAAAATGCAGTTTTCTTTGACGCCCGGCGTATTGAAATCGTTGGAGGTACTGCCCAACGCCATTACCAATGTGTCATACGGGACTTTGCGCTCAGGAACCAGCAGCTCGCCCTTCTCATCGCGCAGCTCGGCAAGAGTAATGGTTTTCGCTTCGCGATCGATATCCACCACCGAACCCAACTGAAACTGGAAACCGTGGTTACGGGCATGCGCCAGATAGCTCAGCGCATCCACGCCTTCGTCCAGGGAACCCGTCGCGACTTCATGCAGTAACGGTTTCCATAAATGGCTGTGGTTTCTGTCCACCAGCGTGATTTTGGCCTTTTTCTTGCGCCCCAGCTTTTTACCCAGCTGCGTCGCCATTTCCAGTCCGCCAGCACCGCCGCCGACAATCACGATTCTTTTTAATGGTGTAGTCAACGTGACCCCCTTAAATTTATTAACCAATTGTTAATTAAAGGTTATAGGCATAGCCTTTAATTAACAACAAGTTACGATAATGAAAATGTTCTTCGAGAGTGAGAATAACACGAACGGTGCATTGGTCATACCAAAATTGATGTGTATCAAGTTTTGATGCTGAAAAGATAGACAACACGAACTTTAAGAACAAAAAAACCAGCCCGAAGGCTGGTTTTTTACACGTTCATGGAGGATTAACCTAACGTCTTGAACGCTTTGATGCGCTGCAAATGCGGGGAGATATTCTTAAACTTGTGCGTCTGCTCTTCGTCCCAGACTATCTCGTAAAAATGATGCAGCTCTTCTGACGAACGCTGACTATTGAGCGCTTCATCATGACGTGACAGGATCACCAGGCAGCGATCGCGATTCTTTTCGCGGAAATTGGTCACGCATTTTGTCGCGATATCGGCATACTCTTCAGGCCTGTCGATTTTTCCTTCCATGTTCTCATACGGGAACAGGTTGGGATTAAACACTACCTGACGAATATCACACAGGAAACCAATCCGTTCAGCCCAATATCCCCCGAGCCCCACGCCACAAATCAGCGGACGGTCGTCCACATTAAGCTGCAGCATTTTGTCCACTTCTTTCAGTAGATGCTGCATGTCATGTTTAGGATGCCGCGTACTGTAGCTAATCAGCCTGACATCCGGGTCGATGAACTGCAGCTGCAACACCTTTTCGTGGTTGCCCGGGCTGTTAGAGTCAAAACCGTGTAAATAGATAATCATCGCATCCTCGCCAAACTTGCGTTAATGACCTGCTTTCTCTTCCTGCCAGCGCTCATGAAGCTGGTTGAGCTGGGCGCTTACCGTCTTCCAGCGTGCCGAGTCCATCAGTTCCTGACGTGAAAATGAACCTTTATGATACAAACGTGTAACACGTTCTGCATTGATCGGCGACAGATTATCTAACACACTGACCGCGCCTTTACGATTATTGCAGACCAGGATCATATCGCAACCCGCATCCAGCGATGCCTGACCACGCTCCGCATAACTTCCCATAATCGCCGCCCCTTCCATCGACAAATCATCGGAGAAAATGACGCCATCGAAACCAAGCTCCTGACGCAGCACCGTTTTCAGCCAGTGTGGCGAACCGCTCGCCGGACGCGGGTCCACGTCACTGTAGATGACATGCGCAGGCATAATGGCATCGAGTTTGTTTTCCGTTATCAACGTCTGGAAC
Organism: Citrobacter sp. RHBSTW-00986; assembly: GCF_013783065.1. Classification (NCBI taxonomy): domain Bacteria; kingdom Pseudomonadati; phylum Pseudomonadota; class Gammaproteobacteria; order Enterobacterales; family Enterobacteriaceae; genus Citrobacter; species Citrobacter sp. RHBSTW-00986. The sequence goes on from NZ_CP056200.1 coordinate 2,919,150, forward strand.
ACGGACATATCTTTTGCACGAATTTCGGCTTCTGAACGTGGATCGGTTGGGGTTTCTTTATGCGAATCCGCCGTCACAGCCCCATGCCCGGGGAAATGTTTACCGGTAGTTTTCATGCCAGCAGCATGCATACCGTCAATGAAGCGAGTCGCCATAGCCAGCGCTTTCCGCGGATCGGCATGGTAAGAGCGTTCGCCAATTGCCGCGCTGATATGCCCCACATCCAGCACCGGCGCAAAACTGATATCTATATCCATTGCGATCATTTCGCTGGCCATTAGCCATCCGGCGTCCTGCGCCAGATTGCCGCCTTCTTCCAGACCGTGCAGTGCTGCAAAGGATTGGGCCGCAGGCAGACGCGTAAATCCTTCGCGAAAACGCTGTACCCTGCCGCCTTCCTGATCTACCGCCACCACCAGATGATTGCGTGATGCCGCGCGAATCTGGCGCACTAATTCACGCAACTGTTCCGGGTCATGATAATTTCGGGTAAAGAGGATCAACCCACCTACCAGCGGATGCGCCAGAATCTCACGCTCTTCAGCGTCCAGCTCATACCCTTCGACATCCAACATTACTGGGCCCACACTGCTCTCCTTATCCTTTCATTATTAGCTGCCGCCAGGTTTCATCGGCCAGCCTGATAAATTGTCGATCGCCAGTTTGTCGCCAGCGATACTCAAACCACCCCGCTTTCAGCATTATGACCCAGGGCCGCCATCGTCTGACCTGCCGCCACAGCGCGTTTTGTTCAATGTGCGCTCGTTGGGCGTAGGCGCGAACCAGCCGTTGGTGCTGAGATTCGTCGTTGACCCAAACCGCCGCCAGCTCCAGAGCGATATCACCGTCTCCGGCATATTCCCAGTCAATCAGCCGCAGCCCTGATGCTGTACGTACGATGTTGTCACCGTGGACATCCATATGCAGAGGCCCCAGACGCAAAGGTCGAGGCTCACCGCTTTTCCTGAGTCGCTTCAACGCTCGCAACCAGCATGGCGTGCGACGCGCCGGATCGCCACACTGCCAGTACTGTTCGAGTAGCGGCAGCAGACTGATTCGCCAGCCCAATTGGGGTTGTTGGTGCAGATGATACAATAAGCCAGCGAGTTCGTCGGCGTCCGGTAATCTGGATTCAACCTTACCGTGAAAAAAGTCGACCGCCATCCACCCACGTATATAAAAGCGGGGGCGCGGTGCAAGGCTTTCAGGCAGGTGCTTTAACGCGTGATAGTGGCGTAAGAAATGCGATTCCGGCGCGTCAGGGTCGTGATGACAGCGCAACACTAAGCGGTGGGTATCGTGTTCGATGATGCAGCTCCCGCCGCTCAGGCCGCTCTGGTTGGCTACGACGGGATGATACTGCGGGAAATAGCGCGACAACACCTCGTCGCGCGTCAGCCGGTTATTGTTGCTGTACGGCACCTTTACCTGACCAGATTATCTCGCCAGTTTGTACCAGCATTAATTGCATTTGCAGCGCCGGCGAATTGACGTTGCCGGAGGCGCTGGAATAGAGCACATACTGTGCGCCAACGTTACGGGCGATACCAATCGCTTTGCTGCGCGTTCCCAGACTGTCGTTCGGCGACAGACCTAACTGCTGTTTGGCGACAGCCAACTGCTGGGCGGAAACCAGGGTAAACTTGCCGTTATTCGCCAGCGCGTTCCTCAAGGTCTCGGTGGCTTCACCGGCGTTCAACGAGCCGTTGGTCCGGTTATTCACGCTATCAACCAGCAGAACGCCTCCCGCTTTGACGCCGTCAGCCTGCAGCATTTTACCGACCATCGGCTGCATAGCCCCGTTCCAGTCATAGTGACGTTGACGTGGCGTCGGCTGCGCCGTTTGGTCCTCGTGCTCAATCGGACCCGGCTGCTGCGGTATGCTTGGCACCGTTGGTACAACCGGCACCGGCTGTTGCGGCTGCGCGGGCTGTTCCGGCACCGGCTTCACTTCCTCTACGGGGGCGGGCTCACGTTGCGCCACACAGCCAGAGAGAAACATCGCCAGCGCGGCAATCAGTGCGTAGCGATTCATTTTGATCATCAAGATTCACCCCTTACAAATAAAGATAAAGTCTAACCTTGTGCGCCCCCAAAAAATTGGCGCTGCCGTACAGCGTCACCGACGAATGAGCCGGGATAGTCACGCTGCGTGGCGCTTCCAGAGGATGCATTTCCAGTCCTCTGGCGTCATACCAGTAAAACCGATAATGAACGGTAACGGGTTCTTGTCTTTCGTTATAAAGTCGCGAGGATGCTGAGGCCTGAATATCAGACGTGGTTAACGTCGGCTGTTCTGCTGTAATGCCCGACGCCAGAATCGTTGATTCCATCACCAGCGACTGTTCATCACTTACCGGAATTTCAGGATGTGCCCGACAGCCAGCCAGTAGCAGCAAGCTCAGTGAAAGTGCAATGCATCCTCTGGTCATGCTTACAGACCTTTATGCGCAAGCATTGGACCCAGCGCACGTCCACCCAGCAGGTGCATATGAATGTGATACACCTCCTGACCGCCGTGACGATTGGTATTCATAATTAAACGATACCCATCCGCAGCAATGCCTTCCTGCTCGGCGATTTTCGCCGCTACGGTGATCATGCGACCCAACGCCTGCTCGTGTTCCGCTGTCACATCGTTGACGGTCGGGATCAGGACGTTAGGAATGATCAGAATGTGCGTAGGTGCCTGAGGGGAAATATCACGAAACGCAGTGACCAGTTCATCCTGGTACACGATATCTGACGGAATTTCACGACGGATAATTTTGCTGAATATAGTTTCTTCTGCCACGACGTTTTCCTTTTTCATTAACAGCCCAAGCGTTATGCCATGCTACGCCGGGTCACTCTGCGAGTATAGAGTATGAGCGAGTTACTCACGCTCTTTCAACTTTAACCCTCGATTTTTTAAGCAAAAAGCCCTGCCACTGTTGTTCTTATAACCATTTCCCGTCGCTATTGCTTAAGCATAGTACTGAAACAACATTTCATTTATACCGTAGCATCTGTTTACACATTGAATGTGAATGCGTATATTTCGCATTTGCATTCATATACGAACTTAATAATTTACAACCAAAAGGTTCATCGCAACCTCAGTGATTCGAACTTAATATTAATAATTATCAAGGACTTTTCGATGTCTTTCACAACACACAACGGGGATGACCAACGCCAACCGGGGCTTGCCCCTTCTGTACTGGCAGCCTGCATCACGTTAGCACTATTGCCTTCCACCAGCCTCGCAGCCCCTGCTGAAGAGACGGTTATCGTTGAGGGCTCTGCTCCAGCTACATCCAGCGAGGAGCAGGATTACAGCATCAAATCAACGACTGCTGGCACCAAAATGCAGATGACGCAGCGCGATATTCCGCAATCAGTCAGTATTATCAGTCAGCAGCGCATGGAAGATCAGCAACTGCAAACGCTGGGCGATGTCATGGACAACACGTTGGGGATAAGCAGAAGTCAGGCGGATTCAGATCGCAGTAGCTATTACTCTCGCGGATTTCAGATTGATAACTATATGGTCGATGGGATTCCGACCTATTTTGAATCCCGCTGGAATCTCGGTGATGCCCTTTCCGACACGGCCCTTTTTGAGCGTGTCGAAGTGGTCCGTGGCGCAAACGGGCTAATGACCGGGACGGGTAACCCCTCAGCGTCGATTAATATGATCCGTAAGCATGCCACCAGCCGCGAGTTCACCGGTAATGTTTCTGCGGAATATGGCAGTTGGAATAAAAAACGATATGTGACCGATCTTCAAAGCCCGCTCACGGCAGACGGCAACGTGCGCGGGCGCATCGTGGCGGGTTACCAGAATAACGACGCCTGGCTTGATCGCTACAATAGCGAAAAAATGTTCTTCTCCGGGATTGTCGATGCCGATCTGGGCGACACCACCAGCCTGTCTGCGGGTTATGAATACCAGCGCATTGATATCAACAGCCCAACCTGGGGTGGATTGCCGCGCTGGAATACCGACGGCAGTAAAAACAGCTATGACCGCTCGCGCAGCACTGCGCCGGACTGGGCGTACAACGATAAAGACTTCAACAAAGTGTTTGTCACCATCAAGCAACGTTTTGCCGATACCTGGCAGGCGACAATGAATGCCACCCACTCCGAGGTCAAGTTTGACAGTAAAATGATGTACGTCGATGCCTATGTCAATAAAGCCGATGGCACGCTGATTGGCCCGTATGGCAGCTATGGTCCGGGCTATGACTACGTCGGAGGTACCGGCTGGAACAGCGGGAAGCGTAAGGTAGATGCCGTCGATCTGTTCGCCGACGGCGGTTACGACCTGTTTGGTCGTCAGCATAATCTGATGCTGGGCGGCAGCTACAGCAAACAGAATAACCGTTACGAAAGCGCGTGGGCGAACGTATTCCCCAACGAAATCGGCAGCTTCTATACCTTCGATGGTAACTTCCCGGAAACCAACTGGGTCCCGCAGTCATTGGCCCAGGACGATACCACGCACATGAAATCGCTCTACGCCGCAACACGTATTTCTCTGGCCGACCCACTGCATTTGATTGTCGGCGCGCGTTATACCAACTGGCGTATCGACACCCTCTCCTACAGCATGGAACAAAACCATACCACGCCGTATGCAGGCCTGGTGTATGACATTGACGATAACTGGTCTACGTACGCCAGCTATACCTCAATCTTTCAGCCGCAGAACAAGCGCGACAGTTCCGGTAAATATCTTTCCCCAATTACCGGCAATAACTATGAACTTGGCCTGAAGTCCGACTGGATGAACAGCCGTTTAACCACCACCCTCGCGGTGTTCCGCATTGAACAGGATAACGTGGGCAAATCAACCGGCGTACCAATTGCCGGTAGCAATGGCGACACGGCCTATAGAGCGATGGATGGAACGGTCAGCAAAGGGGTCGAATTCGAAGTTAACGGTGCGATCACCGATAACTGGCAGATGACGTTCGGCGCGACATGCTATGTTGCTGAAGACAACGAAGGCAATGCGGTAAACCCGAACCTACCGCGTACCACAGTAAAACTGTTTACCCGTTATCGCATGCCAGCCATGCCGGAACTGACCGTGGGCGGTGGGGTTAACTGGCAGAATCGTGTTTATAGCGATACGGTCACGCCGTTTGGCACATTCCGTGCGGAACAGGGAAGCTACGCCCTGGTCGATTTATTCACTCGCTATCAGGTGACGAAAAACTTCTCTGTGCAGGGTAACCTCAATAACCTGTTCGATAAAACCTACGACACCAATGTCGACGGATCTATCGTCTATGGCGAGCCGCGCAACGTCAGCGTCACCGCCAGCTATCAGTTCTGATTCGAAACACATCACGCTCCACCTGCTCGTCAGGTGGAGTGATATTGATACATTGCGGCGAAAACTCCCGCTTTTTTACACCACAATAGAGGTATCTCCTGCTACGACCAAGCGCAAAAAATCATCCCGACGATGATTTTTTATTTTTGGGTTCCACACCACACCTATATCCCAGCGTATTTGCTTTTCCATAGGCATTAATAAATTAACATTGGCGGGCAAAAAAGTACGAACGCTTGCGGGTAAAAAGGCAACGCCGTTACCACCAGCAATTAATGCCAGTAACGACGTCATATCATCCGTAGCGGACACCGTAACAGCCTTCAACTGGTTACTTTGGAGAAAATGTGCAGTTTGTTCAGCAAGGCAAGGGCTGGTAGACGGATCGAGTTGGAGTAAGGGATATGCCGATAGTGCACTCTGAATATTCATATTGTGTATATCGCTATTCGCCGGCATAGCAAGCGCCAGCGTTTCCTCATAAAGAATATATGAAACCAGACCTTTACTTACAGGTGCCCGCACAAAACCAATATGCAACCGCCCCTCCAACAGCATTTTCATTTGAACACTAGAAGGAAGATGATTAATAACAACCTCACACTCAGGAACTTGCTGATGAAATTGTCTTATCCACTTTGGAACTTGCTGAAATGACGAAATCCCAAAGCCCATAAATAACTTTTCACGATTTTTTGAATTTACCTCTCTCGCATAGTTCAGAAATTCAATATGGGATTGTAAAAGCTCATTTGCTTTAGGGAAGGTGCGAATAAGCAGGTCATTTCTTCCCAAGCTGACTCGCTGATTAAAATTTCGCGGATCTGGGCCGATTTTTTTCCCGCAAACACATCGAATCAGCCTATTTAGGCTATTTTTTCCACCATTTCTGGCGTTATTTCCGGTTTTTACTGAGATCTCTCCCACTGACGTATCATTTGGTCCACCCGAAACAGGTTGGCCAGGGTGAATAACATCGCCAGTTGGTTATCGTTTTTCAGCAGCCCCTTGTATCTGGCTTTCACGAAGCCGAACTGCCGCTTGATGATGCGAAACGGGTGCTCCACCCTGGCACGGATGCTGGCTTTCATGTATTCGATGTTGATGGCCGTTTTGTTCTTGCGCGGATGCTGCTTCAAGGTTTTTACCCTGCCGGGACGCTCGGCGATCAGCCAGTCCACATCCACCTCGGCCAGCTCCTCGCGCTGTGGCGCTCCTTGGTAGCCGGCATCGGCTGAGACAAATTGCTCCTCTCCATGAAGCAGATTACCCAGCTGATTGAGGTCATGCTCGTTGGCCGCGGTGGTGACTAGGCTGTGGGTCAGGCCACTCTTGGCATCGACACCAATGTGGGCCTTCATGCCAAAGTGCCACTGATTGCCTTTCTTGGTCTGATGCATCTCCGGATCGCGTTGCTGCTCTTTGTTCTTGGTAGAGCTGGGTGCCTCAATGATGGTGGCATCCACCAAAGTGCCTTGGGTCATCATGACGCCTGCTTCGGCCAGCCAGCGATTGATGGTCTTGAACAATTGACGGGCCAGTTGATGCTGCTCGAGCAGGTGGCGGAAATTCATGATGGTGGTGCGATCCGGCAGGGCGCTATCCAGGGATAATCGGGCAAACAGGCGCATGGAGGCGATTTCGTACAGGGCATCTTCCATGGCACCGTCGCTCAGGTTGTACCAATGCTGCATGCAGTGAATACGCAGCATGGTCTCCAGCGGATAGGGCCGTCGGCCATTGCCCGCCTTGGGATAAAACGGCTCGATGACAGCGGTCATATTCTGCCATGGCAGAATCTGCTCCATGCGGGAGAGGAAAATCTCTTTTCGGGTCTGACGGCGCTTAGTGCTGAATTCACTATCGGCGAAGGTGAGTTGATGGCTCATGATGTCCCTCTGGGATGCGCTCCGGATGAATATGATGATCTCATATCAGGAACTTGTTCGCACCTTCCTTAGAAAAAAGCTGCTGCCCCAATACAGTTAAACTTGCGCCATGACGTCCGCGCAAAAAAAGAACGCCACCTGTCAAATGTTCCAGCGTCTGTATCTGCTTTGATAGTGCTGGTTGCGTCAAGAAGAGTTCTTTTGCAGCATTGCTGTAACTTCCTTTCATCGCCAAGGTAACAAAAGCTCGAAGCAGTTTTATATCTATTCCTTTCATTTATTGAACCCTGAAAAAAATGGAATTATACAAATACCTATAACAGGCCCATGATAGCAAGGGATGGCAATAAAGGAAAATAACTGACCAGTAGAAAACTGTAAAAAAAACCCATCAATATTTAATTATAAAGGAATATAAATATGCCAAATGTAGCCGTGCTAACAAATGATTTGCAATATGAGTTTACGTATAAAATCACCCGATCGGCTCAGGAATTAGAACAAAAACTAACAGCATTTAATCAATTTCTTGATGATGTCAGAAACCAAAACCAGGCCGTCATCCATTTGCAGTTAATAAACGATCCCGACGACCCCGCAGTACAGCGCCGCTATAAAAATCGCGCTGCGGGTATTCCAGCTTTGGCCGGGCGGCCAGAAAACCAAATAATCGACAGTATTTACCACCCTTCTGACCTCATCGTAGTAAAAGGGAGAGACAGTGGTTTCTTTAACAATAACCTCGATGAAACGCTGCAAAATCTGGGCATCAAAACGGTTATCGTGACCGGTTTGCAAACGCATGTCTGCGTTCAAACCACCGCTGCAGATGCTTTTTTCCGCGGATACAATGTGTGGGTGCCAGAGGACTGCGTTTTTGCCCCTTCCACAGATGACACCACTCGCGCCTTAGAGTGGCTTGCCAACTATTGCGCAACCGTTGCCCCTTCAACTGAGATTTTATCGCTGTTGGCAAAACATAGCGATCTTCCTGAGCGCAATGAAGGGAAATCCGCATGAAAAATCCATTAATACAGGAACTGGAACCGACAGATACCGTTGTTCTGGACCATGGGACAGGCGCTCGCCTTAGTCGAGAACTTGTCGAACTAATTGCGGAAATTCTCGGCGATACCTATCTGGGTACCATGGAAGACAGCGCCTTACTCGACCTACCGTCGCGACAAATTGCATTTACTACCGACTCTTTCGTTGTTACACCACTGATCTTTGGTAATGGGGATATCGGTAAAATTGCGGTATGCGGTACCGTCAACGATCTTGCTGTGAGTGGCGCACGTCCGCTGTATCTGACGCTGAGTCTTATTATTGAGGACGGCATGCCCATATCCGAACTCGTCACTATTATTGAATCGGTCCGCGATACTGCTATTGCGGCAGACGTCAAAATCGTTGCCGGGGACACCAAAGTTGTTGGGAAGGGAGAAGCCGATCGTCTGTTCATTAACACGGCTGGCTTGGGCGTTCTTGAACAGTCCCCTGTTTCAATTAAAAACGTTCGTCCTGGGCAAAAAATAATACTGAGTGGCTATATTGGAAATCACTCTATCCACCTGCTATCCCTGCGAGAAGGACTAGGATTTGAACGAAATATCCTCAGCGACTGCGCCCCACTCAACATGATGATTCGTCAACTTCTCGATACCGTTCCTGCCGGAAAAATTACCTCAATGAGGGATGTAACTCGCGGTGGCCTCTCTGCAGTGCTTCATGAATATGCGCGTGCAGCAAAACATGAAATGCGTTGTGAGCGACAATCTTTGCCGATCCAGCCTGAAACAGCGATGGCAGCAAATATGCTGGGCGTCGATGTCATCAATCTTGCTAACGAGGGATGCCTTTGCTTGTTTGTAGAATCGGATAGTGCAGAAGAAGTGCTCAAACTCTTACAAGCGCACCCGCTTGGCCAAAAGGCCGCGATTATTGGCGAGGTATTAACAATCCCTCAAGCCAAAGTCAGCATGCTTGAACAGGATGGAACCGTATCGACTATAGAGGAGCTCTACGGTGCAGAATTGCCACGACTCTGCTAAGCAATGCGACGCAGTGGAAACCCGGCGTTACCGCATTTGCGGTATCGTCCAGGGGGTAGGATTTCGTCCTTTAGTCCATCGACTGGCTCGCACCTTCGAAGCCACAGGCTGGGTACTTAATGATTCCGAAGGCGTATTGCTAGAGCTACAGGCCACGTCCAGACATATCGCGCAACTCATTGATGAGCTAGTATCTAAACCGCCACCAATGGCCCGCATCAATAGTATTGTGGAAGTACCACGAGAAAATTCGGTTCAACAATACGCAGAATTTAGTATCCGTAAAAGCCGTCAGTTGGCGCGGATGGATACTATTATCCCACCAGATTCAAACGTCTGTCAGGATTGCCTTAATGAAATGTCTGACCCGCTAAACCCGAGGTATCGGTACGCTTTTATTAATTGCACCAACTGCGGGCCACGATACTCAATTATCCAGGCAATGCCTTATGATCGTTCACAAACAACAATGCAAGCCTTTGCAATGTGTCCTGCCTGTCAGCGTGAGTATGATGACATCAATAATCGCCGTTATCACGCGCAGCCCAATGCTTGTCCAGAATGCGGACCAAAACTGGACCTAAGGTCTTGCAACGGCGAAACGATAATCACAAACGATATCGTCAAATTTGCCCTAGCAAGGCTACAAGAGGGCGCGATTATTGCGATGAAAAGCCTTGGTGGTTTTCATCTGGTTGTTGATGCGAATAATGAAAATGCCGTTTCGCAACTGCGAAAGCGCAAGCACAGAGATGCCAAAGCTTTTGCTATTATGGTAAGGGATTCAAATCAGGCAGCTCGCATAGCCCGTGTCAGCGCGCATGAAAAAAAATTCTGGAAAGTGTTGAGCGCCCAATCGTATTACTGCGTAAACGTAAAAATACACTGCCGGAAATCATCGCACCGCATAACCCCAATATTGGTGTCATGCTCCCATCAACACCACTTCAGTATTTAATGCTAGAAGATACCACAATGCCAGCCCTGGTGATGACCAGTGGTAATCTCTCAGGCCATCCAATCGTATTTGATAATACGAGTGCTATTGTGCAGTTGGGTGAAATCGCAGACTATTTTATTCTTAACGATCGTGACATTCATACTCGTGTCGATGATTCCGTTGTCCGTGTCATGACCCATGGTAATAACCTTTCATTCCTTCGGCGCTCACGAGGTTATGCCCCCTATCCTGTACACCTTACTTCCCGGGTTGATCCGATCATCGCTCTTGGCGCAGAACTAAAAACAACCGTGAGTATAGCGAAGGGTAATGAGGTGTTTATGAGCCAGCACATTGGCGATCTCAAAAATGATCTTACGTTTACATCACACCTTACGTGCGTTAATCATCTGCAAAAGCTTCTTAATATTGAGCCGAAGGTTGTGGCTTGCGATCTCCATCCAGCGTTTCGCTCGACGCGTCGTGCACTGGAACAATCGCAACTGCGGGTTATTCAGGTGCAGCATCATCATGCACACATGGCATCGTGCATGGCTGAAAACGGACTCAGTGGAAAAACTATTGGCGTTGTGTTCGACGGTACGGGCTACGGCGTTGATGGCACTATCTGGGGTGGCGAATTTCTTGTAGGGGATACCAGAAGCGTTAAACGTGCAGCACACCTTCGTTATATCGGCCTACCAGGCGGTGATAGCGCGGTTAAAGAACCCATTCGGATTGCTATTTCGTTATTAACGGAAATCTACGGGGAATATATTCCTGAGCTTTCTATTCCTGGCCTGCAAACATTGTCGGCTGTCCAGAGGGACGTTTTCGCCAAAATGACTTTCCGAAGGATCAATACACCAGTAACCAGCAGTATCGGCCGACTTTTCGATGGCATTTCCGCATTAATGGGCATTTGTACACATATTGAATATGAAGCACAGGCCGCCATTGAATTGGAAGCATTATTGCAGAGCGATCTTCATATGTCGCAACCTTTTTCTTTCTCGATTGTCGAGTCAGAAGACCATCTCGAGGTGGATTATCGCCCGATGGTTCATGAGATGATTACAGCATTAACAGTACACTCCCTCGATTTACCTGAATTAAGCAGGCGCTTTCATTCAACTATCGTAGAGATTATTACCGCAGTCTCTACTCGTTTATCTGCCCTTGCCATGACACGGCAAGTTGTACTGAGTGGAGGTGTCTTTTGTAATGCGTTCCTTCTCTACAATGCCCTTGACAGACTGCAAGCGGCCGGACTTAAAGTTTACTGCCATCAACTCGTCCCCACTAATGATGGTGGCATCTCTTTAGGGCAAATTGTCGTTGCATCCAGCCTAAGCCAAACGAATTAACTTAATAATAAGGAAATAAAATATGTGTAATGCCATCCTGAAAGCAGCTGCCGTATTATTTGATATGGACGGTGTGCTTATTGATTCAAATGAAGTGATTGAAAGAGCCTGGCGTGAAGCGGCTGCAATGTATGGTAAAACAATATCGGAGCATGAAATTATTAAGCATATTCACGGACAGCCTGGTCCGCATACTATTCGGGCGCTCTTCAGTGACCTACCGCTCGTTGATCAGCAAAAGGTTCAGGCTCATATTATTCATGTTGAAAATACTGCGTCTTATAATCCTATCCCGGGAGTCGCAGAACTTATTACCGTACTGGATGCCTCAGGTATTCAGGTTGGCATTGTAACCAGCGGCTGGCGTGAGAAAATCGACCGTGTGACGGCGATGCTTCAGATTCAGTCCTGCATTTCTGTGATTGTTGAGCGCGATGACGTCGCCCGAGGGAAACCTTTCCCAGACCCTTATCTTCTTGCAGCCGAGCGTTTTGCTATTCCCGCGGAGAAAACAATCGTCTTTGAAGATTCCAAAAGTGGCGTCACGTCTGCTGTTGCAGCTGGAGCTTTTTGCGTCGGGATCGGTAGCGCTGAACTGATTTCCTGCGGAGCTCGGCTTACTATTTCGGACTTTACCGGTGTTGAAGTCATATCACGACTGGATGGAAACATCGCGATTTCATTTTGCCCAGGGCATGTTTTGATGATCGATAAAAAAGACGCATCTCAAGAAACAAAGTAGAGTAAAAAGGGCCATCAATGGAAATAGCGCAAAAAGGACGCTGGGCTGTTACAACATTATTTTTTGTTAATGGATTAGTTACCGGTGCCTGGGCTGTGCAAATTGCCCAACTGGTTTCACGTTTTCACATTACTGATAAAGTAATAGGCCATTTAATACTTATTTTCGGTCTGGGTGCATTATTTATGATGCCGCTATCCGGCATGGCGATGGAAAAATATGGCTCACAACGCATCGTGCGTATTTTTTCCATCGCAGCCTCGCCTGCTCTTATTCCTGTGGGACTCGCACCTGATATCTACCTGTTAACACCGATCCTCTTTTTTCTTGGTGCCATGATCGGGGCAATGAACGTTGCGATGAATTCGAATGCAGTTGCCGTCGAGAAAGCCTTATCACGCACAGTGTTATCTTCATGTCACTGTTTTTGGAGCATAGGGCTTTTCACTTCAGGCCTGATTGGGGGGTATCTGGTTAAGCAGTTCGGTTTTCTCACGCACCTTTTTTTGATTGGCACGTTTTCCTTAGCGATAACATTGTCGGTATGCCCACATGTCATCAAAGATAAATCGATAAAAATTAAACGTTCAATTAAAGAAAAACAGCCTCATCATTCGAGCACCATCTACGTTATCGGTGTTATTGCCCTGCTGGCCATGATCCCGGAATGTGCGGTCGTTGACTGGTCGTCACGTTATTTACTGAAAAACCTTAATGCAACTACGGAAACGGCAAGTCTTGCTTTTGCCTGCTTCGCGGGAACCATGGCGATTTTTCGCTTTTTGGGGGATTTCATTCGCAATCGTTTCGATGCCATTTTTGTAATGCGCACATCCAGTCTGGTGGCTGGAATCGGACTGCTGGCAGCGGCAGCGGCAAATAACCCTTGGCAGGCTACCGTTGGTTTTGCTATTGCTGGTATCGGTATCGCCAATCTGGTACCGATTGCTTTTTCCGCGGCCGGAAACCAGCCTGATATCTCAACCAATGCAGGAATGGGTATCGTTACCACCATTGGTTATCTGGGCACGTTGCTGGCACCTGCTCCTGTAGGTCTGGTCGCTGAACTAACGGGGTTTCCTGTCGTATATATAGGGATGGCCGCCATGATGGGCGTGATTATGCTGCTTGCCCCTCTCGTTCGGGTAAAACCCTGCGAAACTTGAGGCAAGCTGGATGGGAAAGCCATTGGCAAGCCTGATGTCGCCTAAAGCATTAAAAACAAAAAGCCCACTTAAGTTTCCTTAAGCGGGCTTCTTAAATATGGCTCCTCTGACTGGACTCGAACCAGTGACATACGGATTAACAGTCCGCCGTTCTACCGACTGAACTACAGAGGAATCGTTGTGGAGGCTTATCTTAGCGGCGAAAAAAATTTTGTCAAACCCCATTTCCCCGAAAAAGTTTCAATTGATGCTTCTCTCGACAGTTTGTTGCATTTCCAGACATTTTAAATGGAAAAAACTTTGCAGCTTTTTGGTTTCTCCCTCATCATTTGAAATGAGGTTTCAACTTTCTTCTTTAAGGTCCACTTTGAACGTCTCCGCTGCCTTACGCCAGGTCGCGTCCCGCACGCCCTGGTATGCCAAACGCAAGAGTTATAAGGTTCTCTTTTGGCGCGAAATCACTCCGCTTGCGGTCCCCATTTTTCTGGAAAACACCTGTGTACTGTTGATGGGCGTACTGAGTACCTTCCTTGTTAGCTGGTTGGGAAAAGAAGCAATGGCTGGCGTTGGTCTCGCCGACAGTTTCAATATGGTCATCATGGCGTTTTTTGCCGCCATCGATCTGGGAACCACGGTGGTGGTAGCATTTAGCCTGGGAAAACGAGATCGTCGACGGGCAAGGGCAGCAGCCAGACAATCGCTGGTGATCATGACGATTTTTGCTACCGTGCTGGCAGCGGTCATTCACTATTTTGGTGAACAGATTATTGACGTTGTCGCCGGTGAAGCAACCCCCGATGTTAAGGCCTTGGCACTCACCTATCTGGAACTAACGGTGCTCAGCTACCCGGCGGCAGCCATTGCTTTGATCGGTAGCGGCGCACTCCGCGGAGCCGGAAATACCAAAATTCCGCTGTTGATTAATGGCGGTATGAATATCCTAAATATCATCATCAGCAGCATCCTGATCTACGGGGTCTTTTCCTGGCAAGGGCTGGGATTTGTGGGGGCAGGACTCGGGCTGACCATTTCACGCTACATCGGTGCGTTCGCCATTATCTGGGTGCTGATGATTGGTTTTAATCCGGCGCTGCGTATTCCCTTCAAAAGCTATTTTAAGCCGCTCAATCTCGCCATTATCTGGGAAGTTATGGGGATCGGTATTCCGGCAAGTATTGAGTCAGTGCTATTTAATGGCGGTAAACTGTTAACGCAGATGTTTGTCTCCGGCATGGGAACCAGCGTAATCGCCGGAAACTTCATTGCATTTTCCATCGCCGCACTCATCAACCTGCCGGGGAATGCTTTAGGCTCCGCGTCGACAATCATTACCGGCAGGCGTCTGGGAAATGGTCAGATAGCCCAAGCGGAAATCCAGTTACGCCATATATTCTGGCTCTCAACAATCGGCTTAACCGCCATCGCCTGGCTAACCGCCCCTTTTGCCGGCATTATGGCCTCATTTTATACCCACGATCAGGATGTAAAAGAGGTCATAGTCATCCTAATTTGGCTCAATGCAGCGTTTATGCCGATATGGGCAGCATCCTGGGTGCTACCATCAGGGTTTAAGGGCGCACGTGATGTGCGTTTTGCGATGTGGGTATCGATGTTGGGCATGTGGGGCTGTCGCGTTGTGGCGGGTTACACCTTGGGAATTGTATTAGGATGGGGTGTAGTCGGCGTTTGGTTAGGGATGTTCTTCGACTGGGCCGTGCGCGCCGCGTTATTTTACTGGCGTATGGTTACAGGCCGCTGGTTATGGAAATACCCTCGTCCCGAGCGTGAAAAGTGCATAAAACAACCGGTTGCGTCTGAATAAGCGGCGAAATGGGGAATATTTCAGCAAACGATCGCATTTATCTATTCAGGCTTTGACAACGCTGAGTGGCATCGCTAATATTCGCCTCGTTCACACGATTCCTCTGTAGTTCAGTCGGTAGAACGGCGGACTGTTAATCCGTATGTCACTGGTTCGAGTCCAGTCAGAGGAGCCAAATTTAAGAAGCCTGCTTAGGAAACTAAGCAGACTTTTTGCATTATATCTGATAATCAATCACGGCTTCATCTGGCTCCATCGCCTGGCGCTTGATTTCATCGACGGATAACCCTGCGTTGCATAGCTCAATAAATCGCCAGACATAGTTGCGCTGCAGTTGCCCGCGTTTCAGGCCCAGCCAGACGGTATTTGCATCAAATAAGTGCCGGGTATCCAGACGGGTTAAGCTCCCCTCCTCCTGCTCTCCACTGGATTGTTCTGCCACCAGCCCGATTCCCAGCCTCAGCGACACATAGGTTTTAATCACATCCGAGTCCTGGGCGCTGAGGATAATATCCGGCACTAACCCTTTACGGGCAAATGCCTCATCGATACGGGAACGCCCCGTAATCCCCTGACGATACGTAATTAATGGCCAGTGGGCGATAGATTCCAGTGTGAGAGGAGACGTTTTCACCAAGGGATGGTCGTGAGGAACAAGCAGGCTGTGGTGCCAACGAAACCAGGGAAAAGCTACCAACAGCGGATCGCTGCTCAGTCGCTCGCTGGCAATCCCGATGTCTGCCCCACCGTTTTGCAACAGTACGTCAATCTCCTGCGGTGTACCCTGGATCAGTTCCAGACGCACCTCAGGGAAGAGCTCACGAAAGGCTTTAATCACCGCGGGCAGGCTATAGCGTGCCTGTGTATGCGTGGTGGCAATCGTCAGTACACCGGACGTGTCATTGGTAAACAGATCCGCAAGTCTGCGAACGTTGCTGGCCTCATTCAGAATACGCTCGGCAATAACCAGCAAGGCTTTGCCCGGTTCGGTCATGCCCAGCAGGCGTTTACCGCGACGGATAAAAATCTCAATGCCAAGTTCATCTTCAAGTTCACGAATATGTCGGCTTACTCCCGACTGCGAGGTGTACAGTATATTCGCGACTTCCGTCAGGTTGTAATCCTGACGGGCCGCCTCGCGGATTATTTTAAGTTGCTGGAAATTCACTTTTTGCTCCGGGCACATCAGACATTACGCTATTGTTAAAGTCTGATGCCCGGCATAACAAATAATAAAAACCCGCATCTTATTCCTGAAGGGAATAAGGTTTAGCTGACCAGCTGTAGCTCGCGGTTTTCCAGTGCCGGACGGCTTACCAGCGACAACAGGATCTCCTTCACGGCCTGTGCCTGCGGCGATAAGCTCCCTCTGGCTGAGACGTTCAGCGATAATGGCAGATTCATCGACGGGGTTGTTATCCGCGCCATCCAGCCGTTCGCGGCATTACATAATGAACGGGCCGCCGACTCAGGCAACACTGTGACGCCCATCCCACTGGCGATGGCAGCCGTTAAGGTGGCGATAGATTCAATTTCGCCAATCACTTTTGCCGTCAGGCGACGAAGCGAAAAAGCTTCATCTACACGCAGGCGAACTGCGCTGTAATCCCGTGGCAAAAACAGATTCATCTGCGCCACCGCGGCTAAATCGACGCTTTGTCCTGGGCAATCACGCGTCCCGACCAGGTACAAATCCTCTTTAAGCAACGGTTGACTGCTGATACCCGCCACGGGTGAGCGCTCGTAGAGCACCGCCATGTCTAAATGCCCGCTGAGCAGCTTGTCATTCAGCACCGCCCCACTGTTTTCATGCAAATAGACCAGCACATCGGGCAGCTCTGCTCGTACTGTCTGTAATAACGGCATAGTGATGGCTGACGCCGCTGTCCCCGGCGCCAGGCCAATAGAGACCTGTCCCCCCAGGGTCTGACCTACGTTATTGACCGCAAGTTGCGCCTGCTCGCACTGGCGTAAAATCGTCCGCGCATGGGCATACAACACTTTCCCCGCTTCCGTCGGTGTGACGCCGCGCTTGGTGCGAATCAACAGTTGCTGATCCAGTTCGCCTTCCAGCGTAGCAACCTGCTGGCTCAGCGCAGGTTGCGCGATATGCAACACTTCCGCTGCCTGGGTCAGGCTACCAATATCGACGATTTTCACGAAATATTTCAGTCGTCTGAAGTTCATTTTGCCTCCTGTCGGAATACCAGAACCCGTGCTGGCAGTCATTAAATTCAGGATTGCAAGATGCTTGCCAGTTTAGTCAGCAGCCGTGTTTTACGGTTAAAACCGCGTAAAGTCAGGCTCAAAGGTGAAGAATGGACTTTTTGCACACCTGAATCTCTCATTCTGGCTGCCCTGGAAGAGGTAGACGCGCACCAGAATGGGGCAAAAGCATAAAAAGACGGAAAGATCGCCGCTTTGCTGATTTTGTCAGCAAACGAACGCACAAATGTATTTCCCCCTTTGACAAGCCTCATCGCCCTCGCTAATATGCGCCTCGTTCAAACGATTCCTCTGTAGTTCAGTCGGTAGAACGGCGGACTGTTAATCCGTATGTCACTGGTTCGAGTCCAGTCAGAGGAGCCAAATTTAGAGAAGCCCGCTTTTAAGCGGGCTTTTTGCTTTTCTGTTTTTCATTCATCTTATTTTTCATGTAGCCCTCTGGTGAGGGAGATAATCGTTTTCTCTTCCCGTCTGTCGCGGTAATCTCATAACGGTCGTTAATATATCGACTGCAATGTGTGTAGCCCAATTCAAATACTAATAACTAAAAGACAGTACAGACAGGATAACTATGGATTCCACTCTCACCTCCGCGGGTCCCCAAGAGGACGTCTCTTCGCTTCATCGTGCCCGACGCGCTGCGCTTGGTAGCTTCGCTGGCGCCGTGGTCGACTGGTATGATTTTCTGCTTTATGGCATCACCGCCGCACTGGTCTTTAATCGCGAGTTCTTCCCGCAGGTTAGCCCGGCAATGGGAACACTTGCCGCATTTGCCACCTTTGGCGTCGGATTTTTGTTCCGTCCGTTAGGCGGGGTTATCTTCGGCCACTTTGGCGATCGCCTTGGCCGTAAACGCATGCTGATGCTCACCGTCTGGATGATGGGGATTGCCACTGCGCTGATAGGGATTATTCCTTCTTTTGACACTATTGGCTGGTGGGCCCCTGTGCTGCTGGTGACGCTACGCGCCATTCAGGGATTCGCCGTTGGTGGTGAATGGGGCGGCGCGGCGTTGCTCTCGGTCGAAAGCGCGCCGAAAAATAAAAAAGCCTTCTACAGCAGTGGCGTTCAGGTCGGTTACGGCGTCGGACTGCTGCTTTCTACCGGTCTGGTCTCACTGATTAGCTCGCAAACTACCGATGAGCAGTTCCTGAGCTGGGGCTGGCGTATTCCGTTCCTGTTCAGCATCGTACTGGTTTTGGGCGCGTTGTGGATGCGCAACAGAATGGATGAATCAGCCGAATTCGAACAGCAGCAACAGGCAGCGCAACCAGAGAAAAAGCGGTTACCGGTGGTCGAGGCGTTAATCCGTCATCCGGGCGCATTCTTAAAAATTATCGGCTTGCGCTTATGTGAACTGCTGACGATGTATATCGTCACCGCGTTTGCCCTTAATTACTCTACGCAGAACCTGGGCCTACCGCGCGAGCTGTTTCTGAATATCGGTTTGTTAGTGGGAGGACTGAGCTGTCTGACCATCCCCTGCTTTGCCTGGCTTGCCGACCGCTTTGGTCGACGGCGCGTGTACATTACCGGTGCACTGGTCGGTACGCTGAGCGCCTTCCCGTTCTTTATGGCGCTGGAAGCACAGTCTATTTTCTGGATCGTGTTCTTCGCGATTATGTTGGCCAATATTGCGCACGATATGGTGGTCTGCGTACAGCAGCCTATGTTTACCGGTTTGTTTGGCGCAAGTTATCGCTACAGCGGCGCAGGCGTTGGCTATCAGGTGGCAAGTGTGGTTGGCGGTGGTTTTACCCCCTTCATTGCTGCGGCACTGGTGACATTCTCGGGCGGAGACTGGCACAGCGTGGCCATTTATCTGATGGCCGGGTGTCTTATTTCCGCCGCCACTGCATTGCTGATGCGGGATAAGCAGCACAGTTAAGCCCTGATGCGAAGGTCATTCGGCCTTCGCACAATCTTCCTCAACGTCTGACTTTTGTTTCATATTCCTGTGACATACTATCGGGAGAGCAGTACATCTGTGGAACAAGGAGACAGACATGAACAATAAGGGCTCCAGCCTGACCCCAACTCAGGCACTGGATAAACTGGACGCGCTGTACGAGCAGTCGGTTAAAGCACTGCGTAGCGCCATTGGTAAGTACATTGAAACAGGGACGCTCCCTGACATAATCGCCCGCCATAATGGTCTTTTTGTTTACCCATCGCTTTGTGTCACCTGGGATGGCAGCGCCACCAATCCCCCGAAAACCCGTGCCTATGGCCGTTTTACCCATGCGGGCAGCTATACCACTACGATCACCCGTCCGTCGCTTTTTCGTCCCTATCTTGAAGAACAACTCACGCTGCTGTATCAGGATTATGATGCGCATATCTCCGTCGAACCGTCGCAGCATGAAATCCCTTATCCCTATGTGATTGATGGTTCTGAACTGACGCTCGACCGCTCGATGAGCGCCGGATTAACGCGCCATTTCCCCACTACCGAGTTGTCACAAATCGGCGACGAAACAGCCGACGGTACCTATCATCCGGCGGAATTCTCCCCGCTGTCGCACTTCGACGCCCGACGAGTAGATTTTTCGCTCGCACGACTGCGTCACTACACGGGAACGCCGGTTGAACATTTCCAGCCATTTGTGCTGTTCACCAACTACACCCGCTATGTCGATGAGTTCGTGCGCTGGGGCTGCAGCCAGATCCTCGATCCGAACAGCCCCTATATCGCGCTGTCATGCGCGGGCGGGATCTGGATCACCGCTGAAACGGAAGCTCCGGAAGAGGCCATCTCCGATCTCGCCTGGAAGAAACATCAGATGCCCGCTTGGCATCTAATCACCGCCGACGGTCAGGGGATCACGCTGGTCAATATCGGCGTTGGCCCGTCTAACGCCAAAACCATTTGCGATCATCTGGCCGTCCTGCGCCCTGACGTCTGGCTGATGATTGGACACTGTGGCGGCCTGCGCGAAAGCCAGGCGATTGGCGACTATGTTCTGGCCCACGCTTATCTGCGTGACGACCATGTGCTGGATGCCGTACTACCGCCGGATATTCCGATTCCGAGCATTGCGGAAGTACAACGCGCACTGTATGACGCCACCAAAGAAGTCAGCGGCATGCCCGGCGAAGAGGTTAAACAGCGCCTGCGTACCGGTACCGTCGTCACCACCGACGATCGCAACTGGGAGTTACGCTATTCCGCTTCTGCGCTGCGTTTTAACCTCAGTCGCGCGGTGGCTATTGATATGGAAAGCGCCACCATCGCCGCCCAGGGCTACCGCTTCCGCGTCCCTTACGGCACGCTGCTGTGCGTTTCCGATAAACCGCTGCACGGCGAGATCAAACTGCCTGGTCAGGCCAACCGTTTTTATGAAGGTGCCATTTCCGAGCACCTGCAAATAGGTATCCGGGCAATTGATCGTCTGCGTGCTGAAGGCGATCGACTGCACTCCCGTAAATTACGTACGTTCAACGAACCGCCGTTCCGTTAAGGCCTGAAGGTAACTATGCACAACTCAACTCCTCTTTCCGCTCTGCGCAACCTGCTGTTAGCGCAAGGGCTGGATGGCATGATTGTTCCGCGCGCCGACGCTCACCAAAGCGAAGATTGTACACCGCATGACAATAAGCTGGCCTGGCTGACCGGTTTTAGCGGCTCCGCTGGTCTCGCGTTGGTCCTGCGCGACCGCGCATTAATGTTTGTCGATGGACGCTATCAGGTCCAGGTGCGCAATGAAGTCTCGCTGGATGATTTTGAAATTCACCATTTACATGACGAACCGCTGGCCGACTATTTGCAGTCTCACGTTGCTGCGGGCGCGCGTATCGGTTTTGAACCGTTGCTGATGGTCAACAGCCAGTTTGAAGCACTGTCGGCGACCCATTGCGAGCTGGTGTCTCTTGAGCAAGATCCTTTCGACCAGGTATGGCTTGACCGCCCGGCTGCACCCTGCGGCATCATTCGTGAAATGCCCATTGAAATCAGCGGGGAAAGCAGCACACAAAAACGAGCCCGCGTCGTGGATCTGCTCACGCAACAACAGGCCGACGTTCTGGCGATCACGCTGCCGGATAACATTGCCTGGCTGCTGAATGTGCGCGGTTCCGATCTGCCAATGGTGCCAGTGCCGTTTTCGTTCGCCCTGCTCCATCGCAGCGGCGAGCTGGAATGGTTTGTTGATAGCAACAAAACCCAGCAGCTCCCTGCTGCACTGCTGAATACGCTCACGCTGGCCCCACAAGAGAGTTTTCTTGCCCGCTGCCAGCAGTTGGCCAAAGGGAAACGCTTTTTGGTCGATAAAGACTACGCCCCGGTCGCGCTGCGTTTTGCCATTATAGAACACGGTGGCGAAGTCTTATGGGCACCCGATCCCATCACCTTGATGAAAGCGCACAAGAATGACGTTGAACTGGCGGGCTATCGGGAATGCCATGAACAAGATGGCGCGGCCTGGGTTAACTTTCTGGCATGGCTTACCCATGAAGTTCCCTTGCGCGAAGCGGCAGGCAATCCGGTCACTGAGCTGGAAGCGCAGGCCAGGCAACTGGAATTTCGCCAGCAGCAGCCGGGATTTATCGAGCAAAGCTTCAACACGATTTCGGCCTCAGCCAGCAATGCCGCAATGTGCCATTACCATTCCAGCGAAAAAACCAATACGCCCATTACCTCTCAGGCCATGTATCTGAATGATTCCGGCGGCCAGTACCATAATGGTACGACGGATACAACGCGCACCCTCGCGTTTGGTCCACAAGATCCGCAGCGTCGTCTGCATTACACCGCTGTGTTAAAAGGCTTTTTGTCGCTTATCTCGCTGCAATTTCCCAGCGGCACTCAGGGTCATCAACTGGATGCCTTTAGCCGTCGGGCGCTGTGGGATCTGGGTCTGGATTTTGATCACGGTACGGGACACGGCGTAGGCCATCAGCTCCTGATCCATGAGCAGCCCCATCGCATTGCCAAAAAAGTAAACCCCTGGCCTCTGGTTGCGGGCAATATCATTACCATCGAGCCGGGTTATTATCTGGCCGGAGAATATGGGATCCGTATTGAGAATCAGGTGGAGATTATCAACAGTCGTCCTGGCTTCTGTCGCTTCTCAACGCTGACGCTGGTGCCGATTGATTTAAGTCTGGTTGAACTGCACCTGCTAAGTGAGGCTGAAAAGCAGTGGATTGATGATTATCACCAGCAGGTCAGAGAGACGTTATCCCCACGCGTGAACGCAGAGGCTCGTCCGTGGTTGTTCGCCGCCACTGCGCCGATTCGCGTTCAGGCCAATTAATGCATTAAAAAAGGCAGCCCGCAGGCTGCCTTAATTCTCCCCAACTTTTTACTGCTTAGCTGTGACGGATGTACTCATCCATTTCAGTTTTCAGGTTATCGGACTTAGTACCGAAGATAGCCTGAACACCGGAACCCGCCACTACAACGCCCGCTGCACCCAGTTTCTTCAGGCCAGCCTGATCCACTTTGGCAACGTCAGCGACGCTGACACGCAGACGAGTGATGCACGCATCGAGGTTAGTGATGTTTTCTTTACCGCCGAATGCCGCAACCAGGGCCGGAGCCATTTCGCCGGACGCACCCGCTTTGGTGTCTTCGGTAGCATCTTCACGGCCCGGAGTTTTCAGGTCCAGCGCTTTGATCAGCACACGGAAGATGGTGTAGTAAACAATCGCATAACCGATACCGACAATCGGGAACAGCCACAGTTTGCTGCTGTTACCGGACAGAACGATAAAGTCGATCAAACCGTGGGAGAACGACGTACCGTCACGCATACCCAGCAGGATACAGATCGGGAATGCCAGACCAGCCAGAATTGCGTGGATGATGTACAGGATCGGTGCCACGAACATGAACGAGAACTCGATCGGTTCGGTAATACCGGTCAGGAACGAGGTCAGCGCCGCGGAGATCATGATACCGCCCACTTTCGCGCGGTTTTCTGGTTTAGCAGAGTGCCAGATAGCGATAGCGGCAGCCGGCAGACCGTACATTTTGAACAGGAAGCCACCAGACAGTTTGCCCGCAGTCGGGTCACCCGCCATATAGCGAGGGATATCGCCGTGGAATACCTGGCCCGCAGCATTGGTGTATTCACCGATCTGCATCTGGAATGGAACGTTCCAGATATGGTGCAGACCAAACGGCACCAGGCAGCGTTCAATGAAGCCATAGATACCGAACGCTACGACCGGGTTCTGGTATGCAGCCCACTGGGAAAACGTCTGAATAGCAGTCCCGATCGGCGGCCAAATGAAGGACAGAACCACACCGGTGAAGATAGCGGCCAGACCAGAAATGATAGGAACGAAGCGCTTACCCGCAAAGAAGCCAAGATACTCAGGCAATTTGATACGGTAGAAACGGTTGAACATATACGCTGCAATCGCACCGGAGATAATCCCCCCGAGAACACCCGTATCAGCAAGGTGTTTAGCTGCGATCTCTTCAGCAGGTAAATGCAGAACCAGCGGCGCAACAACAGCCATGGTCTTAACCATAATGCCGTAGGCAACAACGGATGCCAGTGCAGATACGCCGTCGTTATTGGTGAAGCCTAACGCGACACCGATGGCAAAAATCAGCGGCATGTTTGCAAAAACAGAACCGCCTGCTTCTGCCATTACGTGCGATACAACGGCTGGCAGCCAGCTGAAGTTAGCGGAACCGACACCCAGCAGGATACCTGCAATCGGGAGTACGGATACCGGCAGCATCAGCGATTTACCGACCTTTTGCAGGTTAGCAAATGCATTCTTAAACATAATTGAGAGTGCTCCTGAGTATTTGTGCTTTTCTACGTTCTCACGCATTAGCGAGGGGGGAGAACCTCGCCGTGTACAGGGCATCTAAGTACCCTTTATTTATTACACAGAGTAAAATAATTCAGTTTGTTTTTGTTTGACGGCTATCACAATTCAGTCGTGGAAGGCCGTAAAATCCTCACATTCCGATAAAATGCGTTTCTGAATGTGTCAAACCGGTTATTCACCGCCCATTTTGAGGCGGTGAACTTTACTCGCTTTGCTTATTAATTACGAGCTTTAAAAAAAGTCAGTTAACGAACGGATTGCAGGCGAGAAGCGTCGATGTGAAACAGGCGGGCAAAGTTATCAGTGGTTGCCTGCGCCAGTTCTTCAACGGCAACACCTTTCACTACGGCCATATACTCCGCAACGTCACGGGTCATGGCGGGCTGGTTCTCTTTTCCACGATGCGGTACAGGCGCAAGGTAGGGAGAATCTGTCTCAACCAGCAACCGATCCAGAGGAACATAGCGGGCGGCATCACGGAGCTGATCTGCGTTACGGAACGTGACGATGCCGGAAAACGAGATATAAAATCCGAGGTCCAGCAATTTGCCCGCCGTTTCTCTGTCTTCTGTAAAACAGTGTAGTACGCCACCACAATCCGTCACTTTTTCTTCGCGCAGAATAGACAGCGTATCGGCTCGCGCATCGCGGGTATGCACGATAACTGGCTTTTGTAACTCACGGCCAATCTGAATATGATGGATAAAAGATTCCTGCTGGCGCACCTTTGTTTCCGGCGTATAGAAATAGTCCAGCCCGGTTTCCCCCATCGCCACAACGCCCTCTTCGGCGGCAAAACGGCGCAGGTCTTCAACATCATAGGCTTCATCCTGATTTAACGGATGCACGCCGCAGGAGAACACCACATTGTCACGTTCACCGACCAGTTCGCGCATACTGCGGTATCCTGGCAGAGTGGTCGCGACGGCAAGACAGAATTTCACATCGCGTGCGGCCGCTTTAGCCAGCACGTCATCCACGTCCTTATGCAGAGATTGATAATCCAGGCCATCAAGATGGCAGTGTGAGTCGACTAAAAACATAATGTCTCTCTCAAAGATGGGGAACCGGCAATACGGTGCCTGGTTGCAGGTAATGCTCAATACGCAGGATAAGATCGGTTAACACCAGTTCACGGTTTACGCCTGTTATGTTCAGCAACTGCTGACGGCAATGACAAACGTCACCGAGTATCGCCTGTATCCGGGCGACGGATAACCGTTCTGCGATAGAAGATATCAGGTCCAGCGCATCAGGATTGGTTAAATGGGAAACCCCATACGGACGCTTCAAGGCATCCGTCAACAACGTTGCCAGCCAGTGTAAACGGGCGGCGGCCTGATCGTGGTTTAACGCCGCGAGCAGGATATACCAGTCACCTGCGTTTAATGTGTTTACCAGTGCCGCACAAAAATCTGTGCGATGCGCCCAGCTTTCAGCCTGTAACAACGAGAGTGCCGCACCAGGCGAACCCGCGCTCAGGCGTAATGCGCTCAACAGCGCTTCTGGAGATGCGGTCACTTCACGGGCGAGCCAGGAGATAGCGTACGACTCAGCCGGCGGCGCAAGATGGTGTAACCGGCAGCGGCTGCGCAATGTCGCCAGCAATCGCGCAGGCTCTGTGCTGGCGAGGAAAAACCAGGTTTGTGCTGGCGGTTCTTCCAGCGTTTTTAGCAGAGCATTGGCAGCAGCATCAGTTAACTGGGCAGCATCAGGGATCCACACCACTTTCGCACCGCCAAGGCGTGAATGCTCGTACAGCTTTTCACTCACTTCACGTACCGCATCAACCCCCAGCGTGCTTTTGCCTTTTTCCGGCAGCAGCGAATAGTAATCAGGATGCGTCCCCGCCTGCATCAATTGACAGCCCCGGCAGTGTCCGCAGCTTTTATGCCCTTCCGGCTGCTGGCACATTAAATAGCGACTGAGCGCGTAAATCAGCGCGTCGTCACCCATTCCGGGTAACGCCTGAATCAGTAACGCATGGTGACCACGACCCGCCTGGTAGCTGGCTACCAGTTTTTCAAAATCTGGCCGTAACCATGGGTACCATTTCATGCGCCCTGCTCCTGCACCCACTGGGTGATGGTATTGCGGATATCAGCCATCACAGCTTCCAGCGGCTGCGTAGCGTCGATGGTACGAATGCTGGCATCTTTGGCAGCCAGTTCAAGATAGCGCGCGCGGGTGCGATTAAAGAAATCGAAAGATTCCTGCTCAATACGATCCAGCTCGCCGCGTGCACGGGCACGCTTCAATCCGACTTCTGGAGTCACGTCCAGATAGAGCGTCAGGTCCGGGCGAAAATCACCGAGCACCGCATCGCGCAGGGTTGCCAGCATGTTTTGATCGATGCCGCGTCCGCCCCCCTGATACGCCTGGGTCGACAAATCGTGACGATCACCAATTACCCATGCGCCTTTTGCCAGCGCAGGTTTAATAACGGTTTCGACCAGCTGTACGCGCGCGGCGTAAAACATCAGAACTTCAGCTTTGTCAGTGATGACCTCGTCACCCACCGACTTAATGTCCAACACCAGACTTCTTAGTTTCTCAGCAAGCTGTGTTCCCCCCGGTTCGCGGGTAAAAACCATGTCACGAATACCGAGTTGCTCAAGTGTCTCTACCACCACGTTACGCGCAGTGGTTTTTCCGGCGCCTTCCAGGCCCTCGATGACGATATAGTTACTGCCCATTTTTTTCCTTAAGCACTTTCAGGTAATCCTGCACGGACCGGTTGTGGCTGGCAAGATTGGTGTTAAACGTGTGACCGCCTTTACCGTCAGCCACGAAATAGAGGTACGGCGTTTTTGCCGGATGCGCCGCGGCCTGCAATGAGGCCTCTCCCGGCATGGCAATCGGGCCAGGCGGCAGCCCCGTAATGGTATAGGTGTTATAGGCGGTCGGGGTATCTAAATCCACACGCGACAACTTGCCATTATACCGTGACCCCATCCCGTAAATCACCGTCGGATCGGTCTGTAAACGCATGCCAATCCGTAAGCGGTTAATAAAGACGGAGGCCACCTGATCACGCTCGCTGGCAACCGCAGTCTCTTTTTCGATAATAGAGGCCATGGTTACCAGCTGATTTTTGTCCTGATAAGGCAGGCCTTCAGCGCGCCCTTCCCAGACGGAGTCTACCGCTTTAACCATTTTCTGATGTGCGCGTTTTAGTAACGCCACGTCAGTTGTATTGGCGGTATACATCCAGGTATCTGGCCAGAACCAGCCTTCCACCCATTGCGGGTTTTCCAGCTTCAGCGCCTGTGCAACGGTCTCGTATTTATCATCGCTCAGCGTATGTTTTATGTACGGCGCATCACGCAGTTGCTTGAGGTAGTCGCTCAAACGCATCCCTTCAACCAGACGTAACGGAAACTGCGCCTCTTTACCGCTTTCCAGCAGTTGCAACATGTCCCGGACCGTCATGTCGGGCGTAAAACGGTAGGTTCCGGCTTTAAAATGCGACAGTTCGGGCTCCACACGCAGCAGCCACTGGAACACACGCGGACGATTGATGATTTTTTCGCGATAAAGTTGCTCGCCCAGCACCAGACGCCCAGTGCCTGCCTTCAGGGAAAAAATAGCCTCTTCTTTGATGAGTAGCGTACTGTTCGCCAGTTGGCGAACTTTCCACGCGCCGAACCCGGCAGCGATACCCATCACTACCAGCAACAATAATAAAACGCCTAACAATTTCTTCATGCTAATCAGACAACTCACACAGTGGGGCTAAATATTGGTAAAGTTCGCGCGACGGCCAGCGTTGGCCCTCAAATTTTTGCACCGGAACAATCGGCATCAGTGCATTGCAGATTAAAACTTCGTCCGCATCGACCAGCATCTCAAGGCGAGCGGCAACTTCCGCCACCCGATATGGCGAAGCGGCGAGCTGCCTGATAATGTGCTGGCGCATAATACCGTTAACGCCCGCCTGATCGAGACACGGGGTAAACACATCCATTCCCCGGCGCCAGAATAAATTCGCGGCACAGCATTCCGTAAGCCACCCTTCGCTGTCAAGGACCAGCGCCTCATCGGCGTTTGTCTGCTCAAGATGAGCGCGGATCAGCACCTGCTCCAGTCGATTAAGGTGTTTCAGGCCAGCAAGTAACGGATTTCGTCCTAATCGCACGGAGCTTTGCGACAGAGTTATTCCTTGCTGACGCCAGGTGGCATAATGCGTCGGAGCAGGGGTTCCGCTAACAATTCGCGTAGGGGTATGGCATCCCGCCAGGCCGTAGCCCCGTGATCCGGCTCCGCGGGTTAGGATGACCTTGACCACTCCGGTATTATCAGCCCTGGCAATCGTCTGCATCTCCAGGCGCAAATCAGACCATGCCGTAAAAGGGATCATCAGTACGTCGCACGTTTTCTGCAGCCTTTGCAGATGCATTTCCAGCAATTGAACTCGCCCGTTCACTACGCGAGCCGTGGTGAAACACCCGTCACCAAACTGAATGCTCCTATCAGTTACAGCAAGATTTTCAGCAGGCTGGCCGTTAATTACAAACATGCTTTCTCCTCGTTCTCTTCGTCAAGAGTGCCTTTCATGACCATTTTATGCAAGCATCGCCTGGTCCATTGCGCACCGTGACTGACCTAATAGGAAAGACTGATTTTGGCATGCAAGAACCATAAATATACATTCACAAAAATTATGAACATTAAAAAATCCCCTTTATATTTCTCCCTGTCTCGCTAAAAATCATAAAGCAAAACGACTCTCCATTTAAATCAAACACCCCAGATCCTCGCTTTTTATTTGAATGAAAACAAGGCATTCCAAATCACATTTGCAGAACCAATTAATAATTAAAATTAATCCAAACAACTAATAATCAAACAACAAGATATAATCACGACAAATACAATCCAAGTCATTAACATTCAGAAAGAAAAAAACAAATTGAAAACAAAAAAACAAGTCACTATAGTATTACCGAAGCAGCACGATATATAATATTATCATTAGCACCTACCATGCCTATATGTAAGCCATGTATTGTTATGCTCAAAACCGAACCTATTACTCCACTCGATAAGGATTAGTCAAATGGAAATGAAACATTTAAATAGTTTATTAGGTATCGCTTTAATTGGTTCTGCGTCACTAGCAAATGCTTCGGTTACTGAAGTAAATGCCGGAACCATTAATTTTAATGGTAAAGTTGTCTCTCCACCTTGCGTAGTAGCACAGAGCGATAATAGCAAAAACGTTACACTGAATGACGTTGCAAAAAACCAGTTCTATGGCTCTGGCGCTTCAATTGCCTCTGTAGGACAGGTCGGCAGCCAACCGGCTGAGTTTACGATTCATCTGGAGCAGTGTGATACCAGTCAGGCGCAAGATGTAACCTTTAAATTTAAAGGCGAGACTGATACCAGTAATAGCGAGGTGCTGAAAAATATCGCGGCCAGCGATGCAGCAACTGGCGTCGGCGTGGCGCTCTTCGAAAACGATGGCACAACTCCCGTTAAAATTAACGAAAGCACTACAACCCCGCTCATTATTCCAGTGGGAGCAGCAACTGGCGAGCAAACCTTTAAAGCCGACTATATTGCAACGGAATCAACGGTAAGTATCGGAGATGTATTAGCTACCGCCACTTTCGACGTAACGTTTAACTAACTCCCCCCCCCCTTCATGACAGAGCATCAGAGGGCCACTTGTTGCGAAGGGGGGTTTATTTCATCACCCTCAACTGTTATGTAACGGATTACACATAATAAGGCACAGGACTATGCTTATTTTACATCGCCTTCTCATTTTCCTATTTATTTTGTTCTCTCTCCCAAATGCCAGTTCAGCGGATACATCACTCGTCGGCGGCATTGGGTTAAATAGTTCACGAATTGTCATCGCGTCGGGTGAAAAACAAACAATGCTCGGAGTGCGTAATACCAGCCCCAAACAACACTTCCTGGTGCAATCCTTTATTGAAGACTTTTCCAGAAATAAAGTTAATGATTTTATTATCACACCGCCTTTATTTGTTATGAATCCGCAAGATGAAAACAGTTTACGCATCATTTATACCGGGAAAAAACTCCCGGACGATCGCGAAACGCTTTACTGGATTAATGTAAAAGCAATTCCCTCCTCTGAAAGCGAAAAACAGGGAAACTCACTGAAAATTGCCATTCAGAACCGTATTCGTCTGCTAGTTCGTCCACATGATCTGTCAGTGAAGTTTAGCGATGCGCCGGGGATGTTGCAGTTCCGCCGCGACAACGCTGACCTAATCATCAATAATCCGACACCGTATTACCTTAGCCTGGTCAATGTTCAGGTCGGCGCCGCAAAACTGCCCAGTAATACCATTGAACCGTTTAAAGAGACCTATCTGCCACTCCCCGTCGGGGCAAAGGGGGCAGTTTCTTTCCAGACTGTGAATGATTACGGTTCCTATACGCCTGTTATCACAAGGGCGATGAAATGAAAATTCATCGTAATGCCGCCTTTTTATGCGGTTGCCATCTCTCTGCTATCGCTTTGCTCTGCGCAAGCGATAGCGCAGGGGCGGATAAACTCCATTTTGATCCGGCATTTTTATCTAACGACCCCTCTGCCGTCGCGGCGCTCGACCTTTTTGAACAAGGCGCAACGCAACCGCCTGGAAAATACCACGTTGAGCTGTGGCTTAATAATGAGCATACCGGCACCCAGGATATCGCGTTTGAGCTTAACAACGGCACGTTAGAGCCCTGCTTTAGCGACGCTGAATTTAAAATGTTAGGTATCAAACCTCCCCCCGGGAAAAAACCGGTTGCAGAGGGCTCATGCCAGGTTATCACTCATCAAATCGATGGTACGACGGTGAATTACGACACTCGACGCCAGGTGCTCAAAATCACCGTGCCACAGATTTTGATACAGCAAAACGCCCGTGGTTATATTGACCCTGCGGAGTGGGATGACGGTATCACCGCGCTTCGGTTTAACTACCAGTATAGCGGCAGCACCGGTAGCGGCGGGATGTCCGGTGACGATAACTTCCTCAATCTGCAAAGTGGCCTCAATTTAGGCCCCTGGCGCCTGCGCGACTACTCCACCTGGAACAACCAAAACAGCAGCAGCAACTCCTCTGGCGGTAATTTTCAGCATATCAGCACCACGTTAACACGCAGTATTAACGCGCTACGCAGCACACTGATGCTGGGCGACACCTGGACCTCTGGCGAGATTTTTGACAGCATTAACTTACGCGGTGCACAACTGGAATCTGAAAATGGAATGTATCCAGACAGCTTGCAGGGCTTTGCACCGACCATTCATGGTACGGCCAGAAGTAATGCCCAGGTCAGCGTAAAACAAAACGGTTATGTGATTTACCAAACTTATGTTCCACCGGGTGCTTTTGTGATTAACGATCTCTATCCGGCGGCATCTAGCGGCGATCTGGAAGTAACTATCAAAGAGTCGGATAACAGCCAAAGCAGCTTTATCGTCCCTTACGCCGCCGTTCCAATGCTGCAGCGCGAAGGGAGAGTCAACTACAACATTGCGGTCGGTCAGTACCAGTCGAACGACAACCATCAGGATAATCCGGAGGTGGCGCAGGCCCAGTTATTCTGGGGGCTTCCCTATAACACCACGCTGTATGGCGGCATGCAGTGGTCAGACAAATATCGTTCACAGGCGCTCGGTCTGGGTATGAATATGGGAAGTTTAGGCGCTATCTCTGTGGACGTGACTCACGCCGATAGCACCCTGATCGATGACTCCAGACACAGTGGTGAATCGTATCGTTTCCTTTACTCCAAAACGCTAGAGCAGACCAATACCCACATTCAGTTGGCGGGATACCGATATTCCACACGCGGCTTCTATACCCTACAGGACACGACATGGAACAGAATGTCGGGGGATAAAGCATCATGGAATGAAGACGACGACCGCACCGTACTCAACACCTGGAACCTGGGCCAGAATAAACGCTCGCAGTTTCAGTTCACACTTTCCCAATCACTGGCCGAATGGGGATCCGTGTTCGTGAGTGCGGATAATCAGGATTACTGGAACTCCAGTGCGTCAACCCGCAATATCCAGACCGGTTACAACGGTACGCTCGACAAGCTGACCTACAGCGTAACCTACAGCTATAACAAGATAAGCGGCAGCAGCAACGACCGTATCCTGTTCATTAACCTCTCTGTCCCATTGAGTGCATTTTTACCCGCTTCGGATGATTACAGCAGCGCCCGCAACCTCGCCTGGGTTAGCTATAGCAACAATACGGACAGTAATGGTAACAGTAGCAACAGCCTGGGGCTCTCCGGCACGCTGCTCAAAGACAGTAACCTGAACTACAACATCAGACAGAACGTCAGCAACCAGAACACCAGCTACGGTGGTAATGCCAGTCTGGGCTACCGGGGTGCCAGAGCACAAACCAACCTTGCGTATAGCTACGACACTCACGGCAATCAGCTCAGCTATGGAATTCAGGGCAGTGCCCTGGTACACGCTAACGGCATCACCTTAAGCCAGGAACTCGGCGATACCAACGTGCTTATCAAAGCGCCAGGGGCGGAGGGTGTGGCACTGGAAAATGCCACGGGAATTAAAACTGACTCCCGCGGTTATACAGTGATCCCCTGGGCGACCGCCTGGCGACAGAACCGTATCGCCCTGCGTGCTTCGGATATCAACGATGACGTAGAGATCACCCACAACGTCCAGTATGTCGTTCCCACCAAAGGAGCCATCGTGCGCGCCGAATTCAACGCCAAAGTGGGCGCGCGCGCGCTGATCACCCTAACTCACAACGGCAAACCGATTCCCTTCGGTGCCACGGTAACTGGCGAAGAAAACGACAATACCAGTATTGTTGGCGATGACGGGCAAGTCTTTATGAGCGGCCTTGCCGCGCAGGGAATACTGAAAGCAAGCTGGGGTAAAAACACCAACCAGCGCTGCCAGGCAAATTATCAGCTATCAGCCAACGATACGCCGTTGTTACAACTACAGGTGGAGTGTCAGTAATGAAGAGAATCTTAAAAGCCACCCTTCCCTGCCTGGCGCTTATCATGAGCGTTGGCTTTTCCCACAGCGTACTCGCCTACACCGGCTGGTGTGCTGCGGGTTCTGATACCAGAACACCGGGAATAGGAACCGCTCACCAGTATATTTTCTCACTCAATACAACGGTCAGCGATGTCACGAAGATCACCCCTGGACAAACAATCCGCAAGGACTGGGATGAGGGAGGGACATACGTCGGCTGGTGCGACAACGAACCTGGCGTAAAAACCGAAACCTGGTTTAAAGCCAACCCAGGCCCACAGCTTACAAGTGAAGCTCCTGGCAATGCCCGTTTCTATTACATCCCAGGTACCGATAACACGCTTTCTGTCCAAACACACATATATATTGTTGGCCATGGTGAGCTGCGCGTGCCGCTGAATGATGCCAGCAATTTGGCGCCTGACGATCATTCCAAACCCGGTTCTCACTGGAGCAGCGGGGGTGAGGGATATATTATAGTGCGGATAGAGAAAGAACTCGCCTCGTCTCGTATCGTCATCCCACCAACAGTTGTCGCTGAGCTGTGGGGTTCACATACCAAAGGCTCTTACGGCCCCTCTCCTATGGTACAAGTTATTGTCTCGGGTTCAATCATCGTGCCGCAGTCTTGTACTATCAACGCCGGATCAACGCTGTCGATAGATCTGGGTAATGCATGGGCGGGAGACTTTAAAGTACCGGGGGCAAAACCCGACACCTATGAACCCAAAGTGATCACCGTGAAAGCCCACTGTGACAATGTTCACGCAACAGAGCAGCTCAGTCTCGGGATGGAAGCCACTGCCGCCGCAGGTGGCTATGGCGCGATTAAAACCACTAACGACAATATCGGCATCATGCTCTCGGCGCAATCAGCCCAGAGCCCGGAAACACAGCTCCTGACAAGCGACCCCTCGATACGCGTGCCTTTCCTGTTAGATACGCACAACGGCGAAGCAACAATCACGCTGAAATCATGGCCAGTAAAAGTATCGTCGGAGGATCCCGCCCCTGGCAGCTATTCAGCCACAGCGTTACTGGATGTGTATGTGCCATAAGGAGGGATATTTAAATGCGAATACCAATTTATAACTTACTGATTGCGCTGACCTTTACCTCATGC
Organism: Citrobacter sp. RHBSTW-00986; assembly: GCF_013783065.1. Lineage (NCBI taxonomy): Bacteria > Pseudomonadati > Pseudomonadota > Gammaproteobacteria > Enterobacterales > Enterobacteriaceae > Citrobacter > Citrobacter sp. RHBSTW-00986. The sequence continues at coordinate 2,953,613 of NZ_CP056200.1, forward strand.
TGTCAGGCTGACACTCAAGCTGGCAGTAGTGCCCTCTATTTCACAGGAAACATTCTGGCGCGCTCCTGCGATGTCAAAACGAGCGACTACAACAGAGTGATTAATCTGGGCGAGCATGAAAGAAAATTATTCACTCATACCGGAGATGTTTCACCCTCCGTCCCCCTGAATATCACGCTTGAGAACTGCCAGCTTAACCCAAACTCGACTAACGCCATCAGCATGATCCTCGGAGGAACCGGGGACTCGGCAGATACGGAGCTATTGCAGATAACGACCAAAGATGGCAGCAGAACCGCCAGCGGCGTTGCCATTGAAATTCTCGATAACAGCGATCAGCGCATCGCACTGAACAGTGATGTGGTTAAAGTCCCTATGCAGAAGGGTGATACACCGCTGCCTACCCTGAAACTTCGCTATCGTGCGACCCAGGACCAGGTTACGCCTGGAGAGGCGAACGCTATCTTGTGGGTGACTTTGCGTTATGAGGAGTAAAAAAGTGAAGTACGCACTTTGCCTGTTTTGGCTAAACCTCTCTTTCAGTTCTTATGCTGTTGAAACGGACTCATTTCAGTTACAGCTCATCGGCAGGATCACTGACAGCACCTGTGAGGTCGCACTGGCAGACAAAACCAAAGACGTCCCGATGGGGACGCATCTGGTGCTAAATTTTGATCACGTCAACGATGTTAGCCCCCCCGTAGAATTTACCGTCCAGCTTGAAAACTGTGGCCCAGATATGAGAGAAGTCCAGATAGCGTTTACCGGCACCGGGGCATCCAGGGATAGCGCTCTGTTGGCGCTGGACGACTTCTCTATCAGCCAGTTGGCAATCCGCATTCTGGATAAGAGCAAGACACCTATCAACTTAAATGACAACACAAATGGCGGCCAGCTTTACTCTCTGATACCGGACGCCGACACCCAAACACTCCAGTTTTATGCACAGTACGTCGCACTTAGCGTCCCGTTAGAGCCTGGTGAAGCGAACGCCAGCGCTAAGCTTTCACTGACATGGCCATAATCATGAAGAAGTTGCTCTGGGTACTAACGACCCTGCTACTGTTCCCCTATCACGCGAACTGCGGCGTGGTGGTTGGAGGCACACGTTTTATCTTCCCGCAGGAGGATAAAACGCTGGTCGTCGCGCTGCGAAATACTGAAAAAGAACCTTTTCTGGTACAAAGCAAAATTGTCAGTGATAACGGATTCAGCACTTCCGGGCAGCTGAGCCCTACCACCGAGCCGCAAAAATCACCGTTTATTGCTACACCACCGCTAGTAGTAGTTAATGGTGGAGACGAGCAGCAGATTAAAATCATTTATGTGGATGATTCGCTGCCAGGCGATCGGGAAAGTTTATTCTGGCTCTCTGTGGCAGCCATTCCACCGACAGACAGCAGCGAAGGGTTGGTGTCTCCGGTAAAAATCGCCGTAAGTCAGCAGATAAAAATACTCTGGCGACCGACGGGGATGCCGACGACACCGGTGGCGAAGCGTAAACCGTTAACGTGGCAACGCCATAACAAACGTGTGACCGTCAGCAACGATTCACCCTGGTACGTGACGCTATCGGCATTACAGATCAATGGTAAAATGTATCAGGGGGGAATGGTGCCGCCGTTTAGTCAGCGAGCCAATGACTGGTGTCCTGAAAAAGGGAAGTGTGAAATTTCCTGGCAAAAGCTGGGGGACAGAGGGGAAGTAATACAAAGGATGAACATGTCGCTTTAATCTGATGCCGGACATAAAATGTCCAGCATCATCGTTTATAACTAAACGCGTTTAAAGATCAAAGAGCCGTTGGTACCACCAAAGCCGAAGGAGTTACACAGTGCGTACTCCAGACCACTAACCTGACGCGCTTCGTGAGGTACGAAGTCCAGGTCACAACCTTCATCCGGGTTATCCAGGTTGATGGTTGGCGGAATAGCCTGATCGCGCAGCGCCAGGATAGAGAAAATAGACTCTACCGCGCCCGCCGCACCCAACAGGTGTCCGGTCATGGATTTAGTGGAGCTTACCATCACACGACTTGCCGCATCGCCAAAGACAGATTTCACTGCCTGGGTTTCGGCTTTATCGCCAGCAGGAGTAGACGTGCCATGCGCGTTGACATAGCCGATCTGACCCGCTTCGATAGCCGCATCGCGTAGTGCGTTGACCATTGCCAGCGCAGCGCCCGCACCGTTTTCAGGTGGTGACGTCATGTGGTAAGCATCGCTGCTCATGCCAAAACCAACGACTTCAGCATAGATTTTTGCACCACGCGCTTTCGCATGCTCGTACTCTTCCAGTACCACCATGCCTGCGCCGTCGCCCAGCACAAAGCCATCACGTTCTTTATCCCACGGACGGCTTGCCGCTTGCGGGTTATCATTACGTGTAGACAGCGCACGTGCCGCACCAAAACCACCCACGCCCAGCGGGGTACTGGCTTTTTCTGCACCACCCGCAACCATCGCGTCTGCATCGCCGTATGCAATGATACGTGCTGCATGACCAATGTTATGCACACCTGAAGTACAGGCGGTCGCAATGGAGATGCTTGGCCCTTGCAGGCCGTACATGATGGTCAGGTGACCTGCCACCATGTTAACAATCGTCGACGGAACGAAGAACGGGCTGATCTTACGTGGACCGCCATTCACCAAAGAGGTGTGGTTTTCTTCGATCAATCCGAGACCGCCAATACCAGAGCCGATAGCGGCGCCAATACGGTGAGCGTTCTCTTCCGTAATTTCGAGACCAGAATCCTGCATGGCCTGAACGCCAGCGACAATTCCATATTGAATGAAAGCATCCATCTTGCGCTGTTCTTTGCGCGAGATAATGTCTTCACAGTTAAAATCCTTTACTAAGCCAGCAAATTTCGTTGCATAGGCGCTAGTATCGAAATGGTCGATCAGGCTGATGCCACTCTGACCGGCAAGGAGAGCTTTCCAGGTAGACTCTACGGTATTGCCGACAGGAGACAACATGCCCAGTCCGGTCACAACTACACGACGCTTAGACACGGTTGTCCTCCAGGGAGGGAAAATAATTCAAGTGGGATAAAAAGATAAAACTCAGGCGGTCGAATGACCGCCTGGAGATGTTCACTTACGCCTGGTGGCCGTTGATGTAATCAATGGCAGCCTGAACGGTAGTGATTTTCTCAGCTTCTTCGTCCGGAATCTCAGTATCAAACTCTTCTTCCAGAGCCATTACCAGCTCAACGGTGTCAAGAGAATCTGCGCCCAGGTCTTCAACGAAGGAAGCATTGTTGGTTACTTCTTCCTGCTTAACGCCCAGCTGTTCGCCGATAATTTTCTTAACGCGTTCTTCGATAGTGCTCATACTCTTAAATTTCCTATCAAAACTCGCTTTCGCGATGGTTTTCGTAGTGTATAAAATGTTGAAAAATTTGCAACTAAATCCCGGCAGGTCTTACCACGATTTTACGTTATTTTGAGGGCATTCACCCTAATAACGCAAATTTTTTTATCTCGTGGTTAAACCATGTACATCCCGCCGTTGACGTGCAAAGTCTCACCTGTGATGTAACTTGCTTCGTCAGAAGCTAAAAATGCAACCGCACTGGCGATTTCCTGAGCGCCGCCAAGGCGACCCGCAGGAACCTGCGCCAGAATACCCGCACGCTGATCATCAGACAGCGCACGCGTCATGTCCGTTTCAATAAAACCCGGAGCAACAACGTTTACAGTAATGCCACGAGACGCAACTTCGCGCGCCAGTGATTTACTGAAGCCGATCAGACCCGCTTTCGCCGCAGCGTAGTTAGCCTGACCCGCATTTCCCATGGTACCAACCACAGAACCGATAGTGATAATACGCCCATGACGCTTTTTCATCATAGCTCGCATTACCGCTTTTGACAGACGGAAAACAGATGACAGGTTGGTTTCGATGATATCGTTCCACTCGTCATCTTTCATGCGCATTAACAGGTTATCACGAGTAATCCCGGCATTATTGACCAGGATATCGACTTCACCAAATTCTGCGCGAATATTTCCCAGAACAGATTCGATAGATGCCGGATCGGTCACATTCAACATCAGACCTTTACCATTTGCACCTAAGTAATCGCTAATGGCCTGCGCACCGCTTTCGCTGGTTGCAGTACCGATAACTTTCGCGCCACGGGCAACGAGTGTTTCAGCAATTGCGCGGCCAATGCCACGGCTTGCACCGGTAACCAGCGCGACTTTTCCTTCAAAACTCATGGTCTTCCTCTTTTATTGCTCTAGCGCCGCAGATAATGCCGCCGGCTCATTCATTGCCGAAGCAGTCAGGGTGTCAACAATACGTTTCGTCAAACCGGTCAGAACTTTGCCCGGACCAACTTCATACAGGTGCTCTACGCCCTGGGACGCCATGAATTCAACGGTTTTAGTCCATTGAACCGGGCTGTACAGCTGGCGAACCAGCGCATCGCGAATAGCGTCTGCGTCTGTTTCGCACTTCACGTCGACGTTGTTCACAACCGGAACAGTCGGCGCGTTAAAAGTGATTTTTTGCAGTTCAACGGCCAGTTTCTCAGCAGCAGGCTTCATCAGCGCGCAGTGAGAAGGAACGCTGACCGGCAGTGGCAGAGCACGCTTAGCGCCAGCAGCTTTACAGGCTGCGCCGGCACGTTCTACAGCTTCTTTGTGCCCGGCAATAACCACCTGACCTGGTGAGTTAAAGTTTACCGGTGAAACCACCTGGCCTTCGGCAGACTCTTCACACGCTTTAGCAATAGCAGCGTCGTCCAGACCGATAATAGCAGACATGCCGCCAGTGCCTTCCGGTACCGCTTCCTGCATGAATTTGCCACGCAGTTCAACCAGACGAACGGCATCGGCAAAACCGATAACACCCGCACATACCAGCGCAGAGTATTCGCCCAGGCTGTGACCTGCCATCAGCGCAGGTGTTTTACCACCCTGCTGCTGCCATACGCGATAAAGCGCAACAGAGGCAGTCAACAGTGCTGGCTGCGTCTGCCAGGTTTTATTCAGCTCTTCGGCCGGCCCCTGCTGAGTCAACGCCCACAGATCATAGCCCAGTGCAGCTGATGCTTCAGCAAAAGTTTCTTCAACAATTGGGTAGTTTGCTGCCATTTCAGACAACATCCCAACGGTCTGGGAACCCTGCCCCGGGAACACAAATGCAAATTGCGTCATGTTTAAATCCTTATACTAGAAACGAATCAGCGCAGAGCCCCAGGTGAATCCACCCCCAAAGGCTTCAAGCAATATCAACTGCCCAGCTTTAATACGCCCGTCGCGGACGGCTTCGTCCAGCGCGCACGGTACGGAGGCCGCGGAGGTATTGCCATGTCTGTCGAGCGTCACGACAACATTATCCATCGACATACCCAGCTTTTTCGCGGTTGCGCTAATAATGCGGAGGTTTGCCTGATGCGGCACCAGCCAGTCCAGTGCAGAACGATCGAGATTATTTGCTTCCAGCGTTTCATCAACGATGTGTGCAAGCTCGGTCACCGCGACTTTAAATACTTCGTTACCCGCCATCGTCAGGTGAATCGGGTTTTCCGGGTTCACGCGATCGGCATTAGGCAGCGTCAACAGTTCGCCATAGCGACCATCAGCGTGCAGATGCGTAGAGAGAATGCCGGGCTCTTCTGATGCACTCAGTACAACGGCACCTGCGCCATCACCGAAAATAATGATCGTCCCGCGATCGGTTGGATCACAGGTACGAGCGAGGACATCTGAGCCAACCACCAGAGCATGCTTCACTGCGCCAGACTTAACGTACTGGTCGGCAACGCTCAGGGCGTAGGTGAAACCGGCACAAGCGGCTGCAACGTCAAACGCCGGACAGCCTTTGATCCCCAGCATACTTTGGATCTGGCATGCCGCACTTGGAAATGCGTGTGTGGATGATGTGGTGGCAACCACAATCAGACCAATTTGTTCTTTGTCGATGCCCGCCATTTCAATTGCACGGTTTGCGGCGGCAAAGCCCATCGTCGCAACTGTTTCATTTGGCGCTGCAATATGGCGTTCACGGATACCTGTTCGAGTGACGATCCACTCATCAGATGTCTCAACCATTTTTTCCAAATCGGCGTTAGTACGCACTTGTTCAGGCAGATAGCTGCCAGTACCAATAATCTTCGTATACATGTACGCTCAGTCACTTTTTGGTTATATACCGCCACGAGCAAATCGCTGATACGTTGGCAGCATTCACAAACGCACGGTTATCTGTGTGCTCGCGAGTTTGCGTTTTCGCCACCGTCCAGCAGTTCGAATCCAGCTGGGTATACAGATTCCAGGCGAGCGGCAATTCGCTGAGGAACTTGTCGCTGCACCGCCTGCACTGCCTGTTCAATCGCGACTTCAAATGCTCGCTGATTGGCCGCACCATGACTCTTAATCACCGTGCCGCGCAATCCTAACAGACAGGCACCATTATACTGGTCGGGGTTGAGGTGACTAAATCGCCTTGTCAGGCTTTTTTGTAACCAACGTTTTAATAACAGCAGCCACCACGACCGTTTTTTGCCCTCACCCTGAGACTTCAGCAGTGAAAGGAACATTCTGACAACACCTTCCATCGTCTTTAATGTGACATTACCTGTAAAGCCGTCACAGACCAACACATCAGTTTTGCCAGTCAGTAACTCATTGGCTTCAAGATAGCCGATATAATTGATAGAAGGGATTGTTTTTAGCACTGCAGAAGCATCCCGAATACTGTCGAGACCCTTGGTTTCTTCTTCACCGATATTGAGCAACGCAACACGGGGATTGGCAATTCCAACCACCTCTTCTGCCAGCACGGAACCCATGACGGCAAATTGCACCAACATCGTGCTATCACAATCCACGTTGGCGCCCAAATCCAGCACCACCGTTTTGCCCTTTTGCTGATGGGGTAAAACCGTCACCAGCGCAGGACGCTCAATCCCCTCAAGGGGTTTGAGCAATAACTTCGCAAGACCCATTAGCGCACCTGTATTACCGGCGCTCACACAGGCTTCCGCTCGACCTTCTTTCACGAGCTCCAGGGCAACGCGCATTGAGCTTCCACGACTGGCGCGAATAGCTTGCGAGGGCCGGGCATCACTGGCAATAACTGACTGAGCAGGGATAATCTGCAGACGTGAACGTTGTTCGAAGTCAGCTTTGGCAAGTAATGGCGTGATTGTATCGGGATCCCCGACTAAAAGAAGTGTGAGTTGCGAATTAGAATTCAGTGCCTGCAATGCTGCAGGCACTGTCACGGTAGGGCCAAAATCTCCCCCCATGACATCTAACGCCAGGGTTAGACGTGTCAAGGTATCGTCGCTGCCCGGTTAGGTGTTTCCCCAGTTACCCGGGGAAAGCCTCACTAAGCTTCATCACGCGTGTACTCTTTGTCTTTCTCACCGTAGCAGGAAAGTCATTGAGTCATGCGTGATTACTTAGCGATTACCTTACGGCCACGGTAAAAACCGTCGGCAGTGATGTGGTGACGCAGGTGTTGTTCACCAGAAGTTTTGTCTACAGACAGGCTGGTGACTGCGGTCAGAGCGTCATGAGAACGACGCATGCCACGTTTGGAACGGGTTGGTTTATTCTGTTGTACGGCCATGGACCTTACTCCTCAATTACTTACGCTTTAAGCTGGCTAATACGGCAAATGGGTTTGGTTTTTGCGCTTCATCAGGCAATTCGCCAAAGACCATGTCCGCCTCGGACACTTCACAGTGTTCAGAATCATGCACCGGAACTACCGGCAAGGAGAGGATAATCTCATCTTCAACCATTGCAAGCAGATCGATTTCACCGAATTCGTTAACCTCAATCGGCTCATACGCTTCCGGGAGTGCTTCAGCCTGCTCGTCAGAACGGACAGGACTAAAACAATATGTTGTGTGAACATGAAGTGGGAACGGTTTCCCGCAACGCTGACATTCGAGCGTAACCGACACCTTTGCATCACCGGTTATAACGGCAAGGCGCTGGTTATCGATAGCGAACGACATGGAGCATTCCACATCACTGTCCACACTGACTACAGAATCGGCGACACGCTCAACCAGATCAGAAGTATAGATACCTTCATAATCGAGGCGTTTCTGAGCCGTACGAACCGGATCAAGAGTCAGGGGTAATTTTACCTTTTGCATAGGGCGCGCATATTAACTTTGTAACGTCATATAGTCAAAGAAAAAGGCAGCCTGTGGTTGCCTTTTGCCAATAATTCGCACACATTGCGGGTCATCGACTTAAAATCGCTCAACACAAGCCATTACAGCCAGCTTGTAGGACGAAGTCCATAGTTTAAAATGGCTCTCATCAATACGCTATATGCGAGGGAAAAAATATGCCTCAACTTATTCTTGCTTCTACCTCTCCCTGGCGTCGCGCTTTACTAGAAAAACTGGCAATCCCGTTCGAATGCGCAGCACCAGAGGTTGATGAAACGCCGTTACCGGGCGAAGCCCCCCGGCACTTAGTCTTGCGACTGGCGCAGAAAAAAGCGCAATCTCTCGCCCACCGTTATCCATCGCATCTTATTATTGGTTCCGATCAAATTTGTGTTCTCGATGGTGAAATAACCGGCAAACCGTTAACAGAAGAAAATGCACGCCAGCAGTTACTCAAAGCCCGTGGCAATATTGTGACGTTTTATACCGGACTGGCGCTGTATAATTCTGCGACCGGACATTTACAAACTGAAGTTGAACCGTTCGACGTCCATTTTCGTCACTTAAGCGAAACGGAAATTGAAGATTACGTGCGCAAAGAGCGCCCGCTCCATTGTGCCGGTAGTTTTAAAAGCGAAGGATTGGGCATTGCACTTTTTGAGCGCCTGGAAGGTCGCGACCCAAATACCTTAATCGGTTTGCCGCTAATCGCACTGTGTCAAATGCTGCGACGAGAAGATATGAACCCGTTAAAAGCCTGACGGGTTGACGGCTGTACAGGCCAATCCTGTAGGCCTGATAGGCGCAGCGCCATCAGGCCTACAGGTAATGCGCGATAATATCAATGCGCATCAGCCTTTACTGCGTAACACCTCGAGGCAGCGCTTCAACTGCTTATCCATTGGCGCTTCAATACGCATTACTTCACCCGTCCCAGGATGAGTAAATTTCAACGCAGCGGCGTGCAAAAAGAGCCTGCTCAGCCCGGTATCTGCCAGTTGCTTATCGAACTCACGATCGCCATAGCGGTCGTCAAAGGCAATCGGATGTCCGGCATATTGTGTATGCACGCGAATCTGGTGCGTTCGTCCAGTCACGGGACTGCAGCGCACAAGCGTAGCGAACGCATAACGCTCTTCCACTTTAAAGCGTGTTTCCGATGGTTTGCCTTCCTGATTCACCCGCACAATGCGCTCGCCGCTTTGCAGAATGTTCTTTAACAGCGGGGCCTGCACGGTTTTGACATGGGACTGCCACTGGCCGCGTACCAACGCGAGGTAGTCTTTCTGCATGCCTTTTTCACGCAGTTGTTCATGCAACGAACGCAAGGCAGATCGTTTTTTGGCCACCAGCAGCACGCCGGAGGTATCTCGGTCGAGGCGATGCACCAGTTCAAGGAAACGCGCTTCCGGGCGCAGCGCACGTAAGCCTTCAATGACGCCAAAGCTTAACCCGCTTCCACCATGCACGGCCGTACCTGAAGGCTTGTTAAGCACCAGAATGTGGTCATCTTCATATAAAATGACATCGGTCAGCGCCGCGACCTTCTGCAAATTCGGTGAAATGGCCTCTTCTTCACGTTCAGCGACACGTACAGGTGGAATACGCACAATGTCCCCGTCTTCGAGTTTGTACTCGGGTTTAATGCGTTTTTTGTTCACCCGCACTTCGCCTTTACGCAAAATGCGATAAATCATACTTTTCGGCACGCCCTTGAGCTGGGTGCGCAAAAAGTTGTCGATGCGTTGCCCTGCTTCGTCGGCAGTAATGGCAACTGTTTTTACGGCTGGAGTCTCTGTTTTCATGGGGGCCGATTTTAAATAGCCATCAAGATTCGCGCCACACATTTTTCTATGCTTATATTAACTGCTATACCTTATTACTTAAGTTTGACATAGCCGATTTGGTGGTTATTAAAGCAATCACTACGCGGAAGTGAAAAAACTGTGAGTAACCGGGTGATAAATGGCAAAAGTCATCTTGCTATAACAAGGTTAGCAGTGGAATAATGAGGTTGTTTCCGTGTTGAATCTTGTTAAAACAAGACCATTTCCGGAATGACCCAATTTTGCCCGACCGATCATCAACGCAGCAATGGCGTAAGACGTATTGATCTTTCAGGCAGTTAGCGGGCTGCGGGTTGCAGTCCTTACCGGTAAGTGCTCTATAGATTTCGCGTTGTAGGAAGGCGGCAAGTCTGGGAACCCCAGGTGCTTACTCCTGTAAGTGGTTGGGGTAAGAAGATGAAGCCAACGCACCCACAGCGTGAAAGACGATAAGCACAATGGAAGCTTCTCTGGAGAGTAACACCCAGACTGTTCCCCTGATAATTGCGCTGTGTTTCCGTATGAAATACAGGCAACCGACACTCTGCGCCTCTTTGAGCTGACGATAACCGTGAGGTTGGCGACGCGAATAGACACGAGGCCATCGGTTCACACCCGGAAAGGCATTACTCTGCCCGCAGCTTAGTCGTCAATGTAAGAATAATGAGTAAGTTACGATGAAAAGAATGTTAATTAACGCGACTCAGCAGGAAGAGTTGCGTGTCGCCCTTGTAGATGGGCAGCGTCTGTACGATCTGGATATCGAAAGTCCTGGACACGAACAGAAAAAAGCCAACATCTATAAAGGCAAAATTACCCGTATTGAACCGAGTCTGGAAGCTGCTTTTGTTGATTACGGCGCTGAACGTCACGGTTTCCTCCCGTTAAAAGAAATTGCCCGCGAATACTTCCCCGCTAGCTACAACTCCCATGGTCGTCCCAACATTAAAGACGTGTTGCGCGAAGGTCAGGAAGTCATTGTTCAGATCGATAAAGAAGAACGCGGCAATAAAGGCGCTGCGCTGACCACCTTTATCAGCCTGGCAGGTAGTTATCTGGTTCTGATGCCGAACAACCCGCGCGCGGGCGGTATCTCCCGTCGCATTGAAGGCGACGACCGTACCGAATTAAAAGAAGCGCTGGCAAGCCTGGAACTGCCTGATGGCATGGGGCTTATCGTGCGTACCGCAGGTGTCGGCAAATCTGCCGAAGCGCTGCAGTGGGACCTGAGTTTCCGCCTGAAGCACTGGGAAGCGATTCAAAAAGCCGCTGACAGCCGCCCTGCTCCGTTCCTGATCCATCAGGAAAGCAACGTTATCGTTCGCGCATTCCGTGACTATTTACGTCAGGACATCGGCGAAATCCTCATCGACAACCCGAAAGTTATGGAGATGGCGCGTCAGCACATCGCCGCGCTGGGTCGTCCGGATTTCAGCAGCAAAATCAAACTGTACACCGGTGAAATCCCGCTGTTCAGCCACTATCAAATCGAATCTCAGATTGAGTCCGCGTTCCAGCGCGAAGTGCGTCTGCCGTCCGGCGGCTCAATCGTTATCGACAGCACAGAAGCGCTGACCGCTATCGATATCAACTCCGCACGCGCGACCCGCGGCGGCGACATCGAAGAAACTGCGTTCAACACCAACCTTGAAGCAGCCGATGAAATTGCTCGTCAGCTGCGTCTGCGCGACCTCGGCGGCCTGATTGTAATCGACTTCATTGATATGACGCCGGTTCGTCACCAGCGTGCGGTTGAAAACCGTCTGCGTGAAGCCGTGCGTCAGGACAGAGCGCGTATTCAAATCAGCCATATTTCTCGCTTCGGCCTGCTGGAGATGTCCCGCCAGCGTCTGAGCCCGTCGCTGGGTGAATCCAGCCATCACGTATGCCCACGCTGCTCCGGCACGGGTACCGTACGTGATAACGAATCACTGTCGCTGTCTATTCTGCGTCTGATCGAAGAAGAAGCGCTGAAAGAAAATACGCAGGAAGTTCACGCTATTGTTCCTGTGCCGATCGCATCCTACCTGCTCAACGAAAAACGTACCGCGGTAAATGCCATCGAGACGCGTCAGAATGGCGTGCGCTGTGTGATTGTGCCAAACGATCAGATGGAAACCCCGCATTACTCCGTGCTGCGCGTACGCAAAGGGGAAGAAACACCAACCCTGAGCTACCTGCTGCCGAAACTGCATGAAGAAGCGATGGCATTGCCGACGGAAGAAGAGTTCGTCGAGCGTAAACAGCCAGAGCAGCCGGCATTGGCCACCTTTGCTATGCCAGAGGTACCGCCAGCCCCTGCTTTGCAGGAACCTACTGCGAAGGCCGCCGCACCTAAAGCCGCAGCAGCGACCGCGGCCGTCGCCGCACAGCCAGGTTTGATTAGCCGTTTCTTCAGCGCACTGAAGTCCATCTTCAGCGGTAGTGAAGAAGTGAAACCGGTTGAACAACCTGCGCCGAAAGCGGAAGAGAAAACCGATCGCCAGCAGGATCGTCGTAAACCGCGTCAGAACAATCGTCGCGACCGTAACGATCGTCGTGATAATCGCGACAACCGTGGCGAGCGTGATAACCGTAACGAGCGTTCAGAAAGCGGCGAAAACCGTGAAGACAACCGCCGTAACCGCCGTCAGTCGCAGCAGCAAAATGCGGAAGCGCGCGATAACCGCCAGCAGTCTACTGAGGTCGCTGACAAAGCGAAATCCGGTGATGACCAGCAGGCTCCGCGTCGCGAGCGCAACCGCCGTCGCAACGATGATAAGCGTCAGGCGCAGCAGGAAGTTAAAGAGCTGAACCTGGCAGAACAACCTGCGCAGGATACCGAGCAGGAAGAGCGCGTTCGTCAGCCTCAGACTCGCCGTAAACAGCGTCAGCTGACTCAGAAAGTTCGTTACACAGACAGCCCGGCTGTTGAAGCCGAAGTCGCTACTGTCGAGGTGGTCGCTGAAACGGCTGTCGCTCAGCCAACTGAACAGCCCGTACCGGCACAGCGTACTGAACTGGCGAAAGTTGATCTGCCTGCCGTCGTTGCGACTGAGCAGGAAGACAACAGCGAAGCGCGTGACTCTAATGGTATGCCGCGTCGTTCCCGTCGCTCACCTCGCCATCTGCGCGTCAGTGGACAGCGTCGTCGTCGCTATCGTGATGAGCGTTACCCGGTTCAGTCGCCGATGCCGTTAACGGTTGCCTGCGCATCTCCAGAATTAGCGTCCGGTAAAGTCTGGATCCGCTACCCTGTTGCTCGTCCTCAGGATCAGCAGGTTGCAGAGCAGCGCGAGCAGGAAACGGTTCAGGGGCAAACTGCACCTGTCGCCGTAGAGCCTCAGGTTGCTGCAGCTGCCGTTGAGCATATTGTGAACGCCCCTGCGTCGGTTGAAACCGTACAGCCAGAGGTGGTCATTGCTGAACCTCAGGCTACCGTCGTTGAAACCACGCATCCGGAAGTCATCGCTACTCCGGTCGAGGAACAACCGCAAATTATCGCTGAATCTGACGCGCCTGTTGCTGAGGATACCGCGGCGAAAGCCGAACCTGTCGCTGAAATCGTGGCTGCGCCGGTTGTCGAAGAATCTGCGGAGGTTGTTATTTCTCAGCCTGAAGTGGCTGAAGAGATTGCCGAGGTTGTGGAAACAGCGCCAGTGGTTGAAGAAGTTGCCGCGCCGCAAGAGGTTGTTGCCGCACCTGTCGTCGAAGACGCAGTCGTTAAGGCTGAAGTTGTCGCAACCCACGTTGACGCAGAACATCTTCACAGCCACGCGGCCGCCCCGATGACCCGTGCTCCGGCACCAGAGTATGTGCCTGAAGCGCCGCGTCATAGTGACTGGCAACGCCCGGAATTCACCTTTGAAGGTAAAGGTGCCGCAGGTGGACACAGCGCCACGCACCAGGCGACTGCGCCAGCAACGCGCCCGCAGCCCGTTGAGTAAGTCATAATCAACATCAAAGCCGACCTTCGGGTCGGCTTTTTTTTATCTCTGCTCTACACACTGACAAACTGAGAAGGCGTGGTTACGCTGGCAATCTTTAGCGGTGCGATTGCGCGGGTAATAAGATTAACGGGGAATCTGTCGCTGAGAAAAAACAGTGGCCTAAAAAAATGCCCGCTCCGGGGTGTTAAAGGAGCGGGCAGACAAACATATCCAGTTTCAAGATATGTTCAAAAGTGTGTTACCGGTTCAGCTGAAATAGCGACATTCCCTGCATATCGGTAAATGTTTTGTACGATGCCTGCAGTGCGGCCTGCTGCATCACGTAGGACGAAATAGCTGCGTTCCAGTCAACATCCACCAGATTGCTCATCTGCTGAGTCTGGCCCAATGCGCGATCGGCGCCCAGTGAATCCAGTGAACTTAACTCGCTGAGCTGAGTCCCTAATTCTGCACGAACAGAAAGCACGTTATTCAATGAATTTTTCAGGCCACGACTGGTTTTATCAATGGCTGCAGAGGCGGTAGCTTTTGCCGCGTCATTGCCCTCAATAGGGGTTTTGAGCGCATCAATAGCGGTATCCAGCATTTTGAACAGGTTCTTTTCCTGAGTACCGCCGCCTGGTTCCGGTACGGCATTACTGGTCAGATTAACAAATACTTTATCGCCAGTATGACCAATAACCATGGTACGGGAGGCATCGACCTGCTGGGTCACATTTGTTGTACCGCCACTGTAAGCGCCATCTGCCTGAGCAAATGGTGCAGATTCTGTTTTATATCCGCCAAAAATATAGCGTCCATTACCGTCGGTGCTGTTCGCCAGGTTCATCAGTTGATCGCGGATCCCCTGCAGGTCGGTGGCCAGCGATGCACGGTCGTCATCGCTTAACGTGCCGTTCGCGGCATAGACAATTTTTTCCTGCGCGGTCTGAATTGCCGTCGTTACCTGACTCAGTACGTTCTCTTCCAGCGATACTTTTTGCGTCGCAAATGAACGCGCCAGCGTATATTGGCTGTTCTGCGCCTGTGCTTGAGAAAGCACCACGGCCTGCGAGGCGGCGATCGGATCGTCAGATGGGTTGATCACACGTTTGCCCGTTGACATCTGCTCGCCGAACTTCATCCATTCAGCCTGAGAGTTAGTGATGCCACGCATATTCTGCTGGTACATCATCTGGGTGCTGATACGCATTGTGTCCCTCTCCCTTAGCGAATATTAATCAGTGCATCAAACAGCGCATTTGCAGTTTGCAGCACTTGCGCGTTAGCCAGGTAATACTGTTGGTAGCGCTGTAAGTTACCGTATTCTTCGTCGAGGTTGACGCCGGAAATAGACTGCTGCTGCTTATAAAGCTGCGTTACCACGTTGTTCTGGGTAATGGCGCTGGTTTTCAGCGTCGCGGTTTTGTTCCCGACATCGCTTACCAGCGTGGCATAAGCATCGTTGAAGGTCTTATTACCCACGGTAGCTTTGGTCTGCAGATCCAGCAGTTTCTGACCGTTACGGTTATCGCTTTTTCCCTTATCACTATCCGGGTCCGGATCATTTTTTGAGACCTGGGCCATGGCGATTTTCGACTCATCGGTCACCATGACTTTCATATCAACAACGGCGTTACTGACAGGTTTCACTGTGAAGCTGTCATTTGCTTTTGCGCCAGCATTTACGGTGATTTCCATCCCGTCAAAGGACATCTTCCCACCGGTAACGGTAGCTTTGAAGCTGGTATTATCCGCCAGGCGAGTAACCTGCCAGTCCGTCCCGTCATAAACGATTTTATAATCGGTCGCCTGTACAGCAGAGCTGTCGGTAATCTTCGCGCTTAACGATCCTGTTCCTGTATTTTTAGCGTTGTTGAATACTGCCGGGCTACCGATAGCAAAGAAATCCTTACCCTGATCGCCGTTCGCGTCAAAACCCTCTTTATGCTGGGTGTTAAACGCATCGGCGAACGCCAACGCCAGTTGGCCCAGCGTGTTACGCGTCTGGTCAAGCTCTTGAGAACGGAAGGTCAACAGCCCGCCCAGTGAACCGGTATTCAACAGTTTTTCGGGAATTTCAACCTCGCCGGCAACCCCGTCGACGTAGGCCACTGTGGTTCGATTGGGATCGTCACTGGAGGGTACAGCCGCCAGCTGGCGTGCATTGCTGCCCTGCACCAGTGAATAACCGTTCGCCATGGTTATGTTGTAAGTCCCGCCGTCCTGAACGCTGACTTCAACACCGACAATCTGGTTCAGTTCACTGACCAGTTGGTCGCGCTGGTCGAGTAAATCGTTAGGCGATGCGCCCGCGCCGACGCCGGTCAGACGGGAAATCTGATCGTTGAGGCTGGCAATCTGTTTTGAATAGTTGTTGATCTGGTCAACGCTGGCCTTGATCGCAGTATTAACCTGCTTGTCTTGATCGCGCAGATACTGGTCGGTTGTTCTGAACTGGTTGACTAAACCATCAGCTTTACCGATCAGCGCCTGGCGCGCCGCCGGGTCTTCCGCGTTACTGACAAGCGTTTGCAGGCTGGTAAAAAAGTCCTGCATTGAGGTCGAAATGGAACTGGTTTTGCTGGAGAGCAGATTGTCGATTTTCGACATTTGTTCATAGCGCGTTGTCAGGCCGCTGCTTTGGTTCTGCGCGGCACGTAACTGATTCGTGATAAAGGAGTCATACTCGCGCTGTACGCCAGAAACATAGACGCCATTGCCAACCCAGCCCCCCGCACCCAGCGTGCTGTTCGCTTGCGCCATAATTGTCGTTTGACGGGTGTATCCGGCAACGTTATAGCTGGAGATGTTATTACTGGCAGAATTCAACGCGGCCTGCGCTGCGGCGAGTCCACTCATCGCGTTATTAATCAAGCTGGACATGGAGGTTCCTTGTAATCCTTCAATACTCGTTATTATCGGCAGCAGGTTGGTAGACTTGAGCTATTTAAAAGAGATTATCGATATTCGTACTGTAGGTTTTGCTCACTTTTTCGCTCATCGATTTCAACTGCTGGATCATGCTGGTTAATTTACGCGCATAGTTAGGGTCAGTCGCGTAACCGGCATTCTGCAAAGCCTGTGCCCCCTGCTCGGCGGTAGCAGCGGCGGTTACCGCCACATAGCGCGGGTTACGCGATATCAGACCGACATAATCCGACAGTGCCTCAAGGTAAGAGCTATAGACGCGGAATCGGGCTTTCACCTTTTTCGCCTCGCCGTTTTCATATTCGGTGGTGGTGATTTCGGTGGTTGGGCCTTTCCAGCTTCCCGAAGCCTTCACGCCAAAAATGTTAAAGCTCGGTTCACCGTTCTCACGGCGGATTTGTCGCTGGCCCCATCCGGACTCCAGCGCCGCCTGCGCCAGAATCAGATGATGCGGAACCCCGCTTTGCTGACTTGCCAGCTTAGCTGGCAGCGATAGCTGGGCGAGGAAGTCTTTGCTGTCACCTGACAGCGGCTCATCATTGTTTTCCGTCGCCCGGGGAATGGCTTTACGGACCAGTTGCGTCAGCGCCTGGTTTTGATAGCTGGTCACCGTTTCCAGAGAGAACTTCATCGGCACCTGCGGCGCATCGTCTGCGGGTTGCGCCTGACCTTCGGTCATCTGCTTAACCATCATTTCAGCCAGTCCCAGACCTTTGCCTGCGGTCATCTGCTGCGCAATTTGTTGGTCATACATGCTGGTATACAAACGTGTCGAATCACTGCTAAAAACGCCATCTTTCGGCAGCGCTTCACGCATGCTTTTCAGCATCATTTGTACGAACATCCCTTCAACCTGACGGGCAACCGGGCGGATATTCGCCGCCGGGTCCTGACCCGCTTTCGCTTTCAGTTCGTTCAGTGATTGCGCATCCCAGGCGGCACTGGTCAGCAGTTTGCTGTCTCCAATCATTAGATGATTTCCAGTTTGGCGCGTAAGCATCCCGCGCTCTGCATCGATTGCAGAATGGACATCAGATCCATCGGCGTTGCCCCTAGCGCATTAAGCGCACGCACAACGTTGTTCAGGTTGGCGCTGGAACGCACGCTTTGCAGCGAACCGCCGCTCTGGCGCAGATCGATCTGGGTTTGAGGCGTCACCACAGTCTGTCCACCCCCAAACGGTGTATCCGGCTGGCTGACGTTCGCCTGGCGGTTTACCGTTATCGACAAGTTGCCTTGCGCGACGGCACAGCTATCCAGCGTGACTTCACGGTTCATGACAACGGATCCGGTGCGCGAGTTGATAATCACTTTCGCATCCTGCGGCGTGACGTTCACCTCCATATTCTGGATGTCAGCAAGGAAACGCACCTGCGAACTGTTGCCGCTTGGCACGCGTACCTGAATCGTCCGGGCGTCCAGCGCAGTGGCGCTACCAAAGCCGCGCGAACGGTTAATGGTGTCGGTTATCTGCTGCGCCATAGTGAAATCTTCATTATTGAGCTGCAGATTAATGGTGTTACCGCCGCCGAACTGGCTGGGTAATTCACGTTCGATGGTCGCGCCGTTGGTAATACGTCCGCCATTGAGCTGGTTTACCTGCACGCTGCTACCACCCGCAGCCGCGCCTGCACCGCCTACCAGAATATTCCCCTGCGCCAGCGCATATACCTGGCTATCGACCCCTTTCAGCGGGGTCATCAGCAACGTTCCGCCGCGCAGGCTTTTGGCGTTCCCCATGGAAGAGACCACCACGTCAATGGTTTGCCCCTGACGACCAAAGGCCGGGAATTGCGCGGTCACCATCACCGCCGCCACGTTTTTCAGTTGCATATTGGTGCCGGTTGGCACGGTAATTCCCAACTGCGAAAGCATGTTGTTGAGCGTTTGCGTAGTAAACGGCGTCTGCGTAGTCTGGTCACCCGTGCCATCCAAACCGACCACCAGCCCATAACCGATCAACGAGTTTTCCCGCACGCCCTGAACGCTGGTCAGGTCACGAATACGGTCGGCATGCGCAAAGGTGGTTATCAGCACCAGTACCATTCCAACTAAAGATTTAAACACTGGCTACCTCGCTTACATCGGCGACAAGTTAAGGAAGAAACGCTGCAACCAGCCCATATTCTGCGCTTCATTGATGTAGCCGTTGCCGACATACTCAATACGTGCGTCCGCAACCTGAGTTGACGGTACGGAGTTGCTGCCACTGATGGTGCGCGGGTTAACGACCCCGGAGAAGCGAATGAATTCAGTGCCCTGATTAATGGCGATCTGTTTTTCACCCACAACATGTAAGTTGCCATTCACCAGTACCTGATCGACCGTTACGGTCAGCGTACCGCTGAAGGTATTGCTGGCGTTCGCGCCGCCTTTACCGTTAAAGGTGTTACCGCCTGAAGCTTCTACGTCAGCACGCTCGTTGCCAAACAGTCCTTGCAAATAACGCGGTACGGTATCAAAGCCAAAGTTGGTTTTGCCGTCGCGGCTGGCATTAGCCGAAGAACTTTTGCTCGCGCTGACGTTTTCCTGCAATACGATGGTCAACGTATCGCCAATATTGCGCGGACGGCGGTCTTCGAATAGCGGCTGATAACCGTAGTTAATCGGTTGGGCCGACTGGAAGATTGATCCATTCGCCACCGGCGTCGGGCCAGGAACAGGCTGGGCAGACGTTGCGCCCTGCACGAGGGGCGTGGCCGGGATCCAGGCGCATCCTGTCAATGAAACCACCAACAGGGCTAAAATTGGGTATGGGTGAAGCGCGTATTTTCGCATTGCGGTCATCTTCAAAATCAGTGTGCCGGTGAGGCTTTCACCCCACCGGGCCACACTTTAGAGTTGCGTCAGTTTTTGCAGCATCTGATCGGTGGTCGATACCGCTTTACTGTTGATTTCGTAAGCGCGCTGAACCTGGATCATGTTAACCAGCTCTTCCGCCACGTTGACGTTAGAGGTTTCAACATAACCCTGGTACAGCAGACCCGCGCCGTTCAGCCCCGGAGTGCTCTCATTCGGCGCACCGGATGACTGCGTTTCGGTGTACAGATTCTCACCAATGCTTTCCAGACCGGTATCGTTCATAAAAGTAGTCAGGTTAAGCTGCCCAACCTGAACCGGTGCTGCCTGGCCCTGCTGGGTTACGCTGACGATACCGTCGCGTCCAATGGTGATACTGAGCGAGTTAGCCGGGATGGTGATAGCCGGCTGAACCTGAAAACCACCCGCTGTCACCAGTTGACCGTTCTGATCCACCTGGAAAGAACCGTCACGGGTGTAGGCGGACGTGCCATCAGGCAGCATGACCTGGAAAAAGCCCTGCCCTTTAATCGCCACATCTTTACTGTTGTTGGTCTGCGACAGGTTCCCCTGGCTGTGTAAACGCTCGGTCGCGACCGGGCGCACACCGGTACCAATCTGCAAACCAGACGGCAGTGTGGTTTGTTCAGAAGACTGTGCGCCAGGCTGGCGAATCGTCTGGTACAACAGATCTTCAAACACGGCACGTTGACGCTTAAATCCGTTGGTGCTGACGTTTGCCAGGTTGTTGGCAATCACATCCATGTTGGTTTGCTGCGCATCCAGGCCGGTTTTGGCGATCCACAATGAACTGATCATAAAATGTCCTGTATTAACTCATCGACAGCAGTTGGTTGGCGCGACCCGCGTTATCATCCACGCTACTGATAATCTTCATTTGCATTTCGAAACGACGGGCGTTGGCGATCATGTCACTCATCGCGGCTACCGGCTTAACGTTACTGCCTTCCAGCACGCCCGACATAACGCGAATGCTGGGGTCAGCCTGTAACGTAGCGCCACGGGTAGCCTGCGCGGCCTGGGTCAGACGGAACATACCGTCATCGCCACGTTGCACTTCACTCCCCGTGGCCTTCACCAGTTTCAGTCGCCCAACTGGCGCAACGGTGTTAGCCGGATCGCCAGGGTTGAGCGCCGAGATCGTGCCGTCTGCCGCAATCGTGACTTCTGAACCTTCCGGTACGGCTATTGGTCCGGCTTCGCCAATCACCGGGTGTCCCTGAATGGTCAGTTCCCCCGTAGGGCTTACCTGAATGGCGCCATTTCGGGTATATCCTTCGCTACCGTCCGCGGTCTGCACAGCCAACCAGCCATCCTGTTGCAGCGCCACGTCCAGCGGACGTGAAGTATAGTCCATCTGACCCGGCGTCATATCGGCCCCCGGCGTGGAGGCCACCACCAGCGTACGCGTCGGTAAAGACAATCCTTCAACGGGAACCGCGCGCAGCGCATTGAGTTGCGCACGAAAACCCGGCGTTGAGGCGTTTGCCAGGTTGCTGGCCGTCACCGCTTGTTGATTCAGCGTCTGACTGGCCGCGCCCATGGCGGTATAAATTGCGTGATCCATTAAGCCATCCCGTCAGGCGCTTAGCGCAGGTTGACCAGCGTGTTGAGGATCTGGTCCTGGGTTTTGATGGTCTGCGCGTTCGACTGATAGTTACGCTGGGCGACGATCATATTCACCAGTTCTTTACTCAAATCCACGTTTGATGCTTCCAGCGCGCCGTTGGTCAGCTTGCCGAAGTTACCCTCGCCTGCGGTACCCAGCAGCGCCACGCCGGAAGACTGAGTGGCTGCCCAGACGTTGTCACCCTGAGAAGCCAGACCTTCGTTGTTGGCAAAGTTTGCCAGCACGATCTGCCCCAGAACCTGTTGCTGTTCGTTGGAGTAGTTACCGACCACAGTACCGTCATTGTTAATCTGGTAGCTCACCAGGTCGCCCGGCTTATAGCCATTCTGATTCGTGGCAACGATGTTGTTGGCGCCAGTGTTCTGCTGCATGGAATTGAGGAAGCTCAGGGAGAAGTTCGCCGGAACTGCGCCATTGATCGTACCGGTCGTTATCTGAATTTGCGGTTGGGCATTAGCTGGGCCTTCAACGGGGATTTTTGGTCCAGTCGGATCTGCTGGATCTACTGGCACAGTCCCTGGAACATAATTGTTCACTGAGGTCAGCGTACCGTTAGCACTAAAGTTCATCACCGCATTCTTGTTGGCAACTGAACCCGCAACGCTGGAGTCCTGGGTGTAGACATCCCATTTGTTCGGGCCTGTTTTGACATAAAAAATATTCATGTCGTGGGCGTTACCCTGGCTATCGAAAACGGTAACTGAGCCTTTTTTGTTGTAGGAATCCGCATCGCTGGGATTAAACGGGGTCTTCGTTGGCACCTTGTCAGTGGAGTTCAGGTTGATCTGCATTGACGCAGTCGTGGTGGTTTTAGCCGCCATCAGCGTATTCGGGATAGTGATCGGCGCCGGGTTAGCACCTTGCTGTATCGTTGGCGGTGTACCGGTAGCCGGATAGCCCGTCAGTTGTAGCCCCTGCATGTTGACGATATTGCGGTTTTCATCGAGCTTGAACTGACCGTTACGGCTGTAGAAAACGGAACCGTTGCTGTCTACCATGCGGAAAAAACCGTTCTGGCTGATAGCGACATCCAGCCCGCGACCAGTGTTGGTCGTGGTACCGTCGGTAAAGTCCTGGGTAATGCCCGCAACTTTAACGCCCAGACCCACTTTAGAACCGGCGAACATATCGGCAAAAGAGGCCGTACCGGATTTAAAACCGTAGGTGGCGGAGTTGGCGATGTTGTTACCAATGACATCGAGGTTGGTCGCTGCAGCGTTCAGACCGCTGACCGCTTGTGAAAAGGCCATGACTTACTCCTGATAAGTGTGAAGGCTTAAATGATCTGCCGTACTTCGTCGAGGGTGGTGGTTCCATAGGTGCCCAGATCCAGCGTATTACCGCCGTTGCTGCGAATAACGCCCTGCACCAGCGCAAACTGAAGCGGCTGAGCCACCAGTTGTGTTCCGCCATTACTGGCAGCAATTGACACGTTGTAAGAACCGCTTGGCGCATCCGTGCCATCGGTCATGGTGCCGTCCCAGGTAAAGGTATGAACGCCCGCTTTCAACCCACCAATATCAATGGTGCGTACCACCTTGCCGTCTTTATCGGTAATGGTTGCGGTAACCTTGTCTGCCGGTTGCTGCAGTTCAACGCCAAACGGCGTGGTGGTGGTTTTTGCGCCCTCTTCCGTACCTTTACCGGTCAGGATGGTGGTACCTGGGATCATGACACCGTGGCCAATCAGCGTACTGGCCTGCAGCGACTGACTGTTGTCGATCTGCCCGGAGATCGATCCCAGCGTGGTGTTCAGTTTCTCAATTCCGCTCACGGTACTGATTTGCGCCAACTGGGTGGTCAGTTCGTTGTTTTGCAGCGGGTTGGTTGGATCCTGGTTTTTCAGCTGTGCAACCAGCAGCGTAAGGAAGCTGCTTTGCAGGTCCGCGGCGTTGCTGCCCGTCAGTGAACTCTTCCCCGTTGCGTCATTCACACCCGTCGTGCTCGGGTCATTCATTTTTACAGCAATAGACATGTGCGCCTCCTTTTACTGGCCTAGCGTCAGCGTTTTGAGCATCAAGCTTTTCACCGTATTGAGCACTTCGACGTTTGCCTGGTAGCTACGCGAGGCTGACATGGTGTTGACCATTTCGCCGACGACGTCCACATTCGGCATTTTTACGTAACCGTTCGCATCGGCCAGCGGATTACCGGGTTCATAAACCAGCTTATCCGGCGCCTGGCTTTCAATGACGTCAGCGACTTTTACGCCACCGGTTGCCGCACCTGGCGCGGCATCAACCTGAAACACAACCTGCTTCGCGCGATACGGCTGACCGTCAGGTCCGGTGACGCTATCCGCATTCGCCATGTTGCTGGCCGCCACGTTCAGGCGCTTAGACTGAGCCGTCAGCGCAGAGCCTGCGATATCAAAAATATTTAACAGCGCCACGAATTAGTTCCCTCCTTGCAGCACGTTCATCATGCCTTTGATTTGTCCACCCAACGCGGTCAGCCCCATTTGATACTTGAGGCTGTTGTCTGCAAATTGCGTACGCTCCCGGTCCATATCTACCGTGTTGCCATCGAGAGACGGCTGATCAGGAATGCGGTAGAGCAGTTCCGTAGAAGGAGCTGAAACGGTCTGGGCCGGAATGTGTTGTGCAGAGGTCAGCGTCAACGAGACACCGCCGGTTTCTTCCCGTCCTCGCACCATGACTTTTTTTAATTCACTGGCGAAATCCAGGTCGCGCGCCTGATACCCCGGCGTGTCGGCATTGGCTATGTTGGCCGCCAATACTTCCTGGCGTTGGGCGCGCAAATTCAGCGCTTCCTGTTGAAAACGTAAGGCGGCGTCGAGCTTATCGAGCATATCTCCTCCGCAAATGACAAAATTCAGCCGACAGCTTAAATCCCATTACGCGCGCGTTATCGCCGGAATAAACGCAAAATGCGTCGCTATTTGTTGCGTTGATGACTGCGTCACACAGGTAGAATCCTGTCACTACCTGAAAAAGCACGAGGTTTTGATGCAAACGTTTAATCGTGGAGTCGTCGTGGCAGCACTGCTGTTCAGTCCTATGACGCTGGCGCAAGACCTGAATTCACAGCTGACGGCATGGTTTTCCCAGCGTCTGGCCGGATTTAGCGATGAGGTCGTCGTTACTATCCGAACGTCGCCAAACTTATTGCCGAGCTGCGAACAACCAGCATTAAGCGTGTCCGGGAGTGCAAAATTGTGGGGTAATGTGAACGTGCTGGCGCGCTGCGCCAACGAGAAACGTTATCTGCAGGTGAACGTGCAGGCCACGGGAAACTACGTTGTTGCCGCCGCGCCCGTCGCTCGGGGTAGCGCCCTGACTTCGGCCAGCGTAACGCTAAAACGAGGTCGACTGGACCAACTCCCTCCGCGCGCCGTGCTGGATATGAATCAGGTGCAGGATGCCGTAAGCTTGCGCGATCTGGTGCCAGGTCAGCCGATACAGCTTTCCATGTTGCGCCAGGCATGGCGAATCAAGGCCGGTCAGCGCGTCCTGGTTATTGCCAACGGAGATGGCTTTCGGGTGAATGCCGAAGGTAAAGCGCTGAACAATGCCGCCGTCGCCCAGAATGCCCGAGTACGGATGATTTCAGGCCAGGTGGTGAGCGGTGTCGTCGATTCTGATGGGAATATTCTTATTAACCTATAATAGGTTAAAGATTTTTTAGCGTGTGCCGATAGATAAACAACCAATGATTACAGCGGGCCGCTATAGCGTAACCCCTCGATGAGGATAAACAAAATGAGCATTGATCGTACCTCACCATTGAAGCCAGTAAGTACCGTTCAGCCACGTGAAACCAGCGATGCGCCGGTACAAAAAACGCGGAAGGAAAAAACCACCGCCACCACCAGCACCAGCGTCATGCTGAGCGACGCCCAGGCCAAACTGATGCAGCCCGGCACCAATGACATCAATATGGAACGCGTGGAAGCACTCAAAACCGCAATCCGTAATGGCGAGCTGAAAATGGACACCGGAAAAATTGCCGACTCGCTGATCCGCGAGGCGCAGAGCTACTTACAGAGTAAATAAAGTATGACTCGTTTGTCAGAAATACTTGACCAGATGACGACCGTCCTCAATGACCTGAAAACGGTAATGGATGCTGAACAGCAGCAGCTTTCCGCAGGATATATTAACGGCAGCCAGCTACAGCGTATTACAGAAGAAAAAAGCTCTTTGCTGGCAACCCTTGATTATCTGGAGCAGCAGCGCCGTCTGGAGCATGACGCCACACGCAGCGCCAATGATGAAATTGCCGAGCGTTGGCAGACCATTACCCGGAAAACACAGGACCTACGCGAACTCAACCAGCACAATGGTTGGCTGCTGGAAGGGCAGATCGAGCGCAATCAACAAGCGATTCAAGTGCTGAAACCGCACCAGGAACCGGCGCTGTATGGCGCAAACGGTCAAACCTCTGCTGCGCACCGCGGCGGGAAAAAATTCTCTATCTGATGCTAGCCTGATAACGTTTTGCTTATCAGGCCTACGCGTTTTGTAGGCCGGATACGGCGTCATGCCGCCATCCGGCATTAATCTGTTACGCCGTCCGGCGCACAAACTCTTTCACTTTAAAGCCCAGCACCGCGAGCGCAGCGAAGTAAGCAGCAATACCTGCCACCACAACGGCCATCAGACGCAGCAGACGCCATAACATCGTTCCCTGCGACCAGTCCGGCATGATGTAGAGCATCCCAACCAGTGCCGCCGACATCACCAGCACAGAAATCACCAGTCGCGCCAGGAACCAGGCCCAACCCGGTTGTGGGGTAAAAATTTTCTGTTTCCGCAGTTGCCAGTACAGCAGTGAAGCGTTCAGACACGCCGCCAGACCAATCGACAGCGACAGCCCGGCATGTTTCAGCGGTCCAATAAACGCCAGGTTCATTACCTGGGTCATAATCAGCGTGACAATGGCAATCTTGACTGGCGTTTTAATATCCTGGCGCGAATAAAAACCAGGGGCCAACACTTTCACCACGATCAAGCCAATCAAACCTACCGAGTATGCCACCAGCGCGCGCTGCGTCATCGCTGCGTCAAAGGCGGTAAATTTACCGTACTGGAACAGAGAAACCGTCAGCGGTTTGGCCAGAATTCCCAACGCCACGGCGCTCGGTAATGCCAACAGAAAACACAAACGCAGGCCCCAGTCCATCAGACGGCAATACTCATCATGATTACCGCTGGAAAAACTTTTGGATAGCGAGGGCAGTAGGATAGTCCCCAACGCGACACCAAGTACGCCAGACGGAAACTCCATCAGACGGTCAGCATAATACATCCATGACACTGAGCCAGAGGCCAGAAATGAAGCGAAAATCGTATTGATGATCAGTGAAATCTGGCTGACAGATACCCCAAGGATCGCCGGGCCCATTTGCTTGACGACGCGCATCGCCCCCGCATCACGGAAGTTCACGCGCGGCAGCACCAGCATGCCAATTTTCTTCAGGTGCGGAAGCTGGTAAATCAGCTGCAGCACGCCGCCAACGGTAACGGCCCACGCCAGCGCCAGCACCGGAGGGTGAAAATAAGGAGCAGCAAACAGCGCGAAACCGATCATGCTGATATTCAGAAAGGTCGGCGCAAACGCCGGAATGGAAAAGCGATTCCAGGTATTCAGGATCGCACCCACCAGCGAAGCCAGTGAGATCAGCAGAATATACGGAAAGGTGATCCGTAGCAGTTGAGTGGTCAGCGCAAATTTGTCCGCGGTGTCGGCAAACCCAGGCGCGGTGACTAAAATCACCCACGGGGCAGCCAGCATCCCGGCGACCGTCACCACGGCCAGCGCCAGAGTCAACAGCCCAGAAACGTAAGAGACAAAGACGCGGGTCGCATCCTCCCCCTGCTTACTTTTATATTCGGCAAGAATAGGCACAAACGCCTGCGAAAAAGCGCCCTCAGCAAAGATTCGGCGCAGCAGGTTAGGAAGTTTGAATGCCACAAAAAAGGCATCAGTCGCCATCCCTGCGCCAAAGATTCTGGCGACAATCGCATCACGCGCAAAACCCAGCACACGTGAAAACATCGTCATCGAGCTGACGGCTGCCAGCGACTTTAATAAATTCATCTATGTTGTATTCCAGACTCTGAGGCAAAACCCCGACAAACCTGCCCGTAGGTCGGATAAGGCATGATCGCCGCCATCCGGCACTTTTGCTGTGCCTGATGGCGACGCCGTAGCGTCTTATCAGGCCGACAAACCAGCCTATGATTGAAAAGAGGTGTTATTTTTGAGTTGGCATATAGTACCTGGATTACAATGAATTACTACCGCCAGATGTTACAGGGGGTTATTCAGCCATTGCCTCCCGCCACAGCTTTTCGACAACGCGCTGGGCCAGGAGCGCCTGCTCACCTGCCGTCTGGGGAACCGTCTGATTTTGCACGCACTCAATGAAATGACGTGCGCATCCGGCAAAACCACGCTGTTCCAGGGTAGTTTGCCAGCCTGCTACCGGCTTGTGCACCACTCCTTGCCCGCGCTCTTCCCGCCATTCCCGCATATCCGTGACGTCAATCAGGCCACCATCCGTCACCGCCTGCACGCTCTCGCGCTGGCTACCGGCGCGGCGGTGCATACTGGTCGTTACCTGCATTTGCCCGGCAGAAAAATGGTGCTCCGCATAGAGCATCGCGCCGGATTCATTGGTTAACAGCGTACCGTGATTTAACTGCACTTTCTCTCCCGCCAGCCACAATGCGGTATCGACAACGTGCAGATAGTCGTCCAGCAGAGTGAAGCGCAGATCGTGCGGCCCGACGCTGTCCGTCCGGTGCTTATCCATGCGTACGGACGCCGCATTGCCCAACTGGGATTTGAGATCCTGATACAGCGGCGCAAATCGACGGTTAAACCCCACCATCAGCGTCAGCTTTTTCCGCTCGGCCAGCTCCACCAATTGTTCAGCCTCGCGCAGGTTTTCCGCCAGCGGTTTATCCACGCACACGTGAACCCCGGCATTCAGCAGTTCGCTGACCACCGCATAGTGCGTTGCGGTACTGGAATGGACGAAAACCGCATCGCAGGTTTGCGCCAGATTAACCAGTGAATCAACGTAGGGTATCCGCCAGGTATCACAGATACGCTGCGCTTTTTCCCGCGAAGGTGAAAATGCCCCTTCCAGCGTCCAGTCTGCACTAGCGCCCAGCACGGGCAGCCAGGCCTTTTGCGCAATCCCGCCGAGCCCGACAACGCCGATACGTAATTTATTCACATCAGTCTCCCAGGTGCGCCAGCAAGGAATCAAGCCGCTGCTTAAGCTCCGCGACGTCTGTTTCCAGCGCGTCAACGCGCGCCTGTAGATCGCCCGAAGCTGCCGGAAGTTCATCTGCCGTGGTCATCGCTTCATCAACGTCACCGCAAAACAGGTGCATATAACGGCTTTCACGTTTGCCCGGCTCACGCGCCAGGCGAACGACATAAGGACCATCTTCCCGGGTTGCCAGTTTCTCCAGTGTCGACTCTACTTCGGCCATGTCGCTGAATTCGTACATCCGGGAGGCGCGGCTACGCAGTTCACCTGGTGTTTGAGCGCCGCGCAGCAACAGCGTGGTAATGAGCGCGACTTCCCCCGCGCTGAGCTTAAGATTGCCAAACTCAGAGTTGCAGAAACGCTGCTCATATTTGGTGACGCGATTACCAAAGCCACTCACCGTACGCAGGAAATGCCGTTTCACCAGATTATCAAGCTGATCCTGCACGTCGGATTCCGACAGGTTCATTACGGGTTCACGATTCGTTTTTTGATTGCAGGCGGTTACGACTCCGTTAACGGAGAGCGGATACTGTTCAGGCGTAGTCACTTGTTTTTCTAATAAACAGCCAATCACCCGTGCTTCGGTGGCGGTTAATTCGTATTTCATCGTCTTCTCCATTAATCATGGCTGCATCTGAAACTTAGCGGCCGGGGGTCCATTCTGATGTGGTCAACGCCGTCAGCACGTGATCGCGCCACTGCCCGTCAATCAGCAGGTAGTCTTTGGCATACCCTTCTTTTTCAAAACCCAGTCGCGCCAGCAGGTCACCGCTGCGTTTATTATGTGGCATGTAGTTAGCCATAATGCGGTGAATATGCTGCGTGCGCTGCATATAGCGGATGGCCGAGGTTAAGGCTTCATACATCAGCCCCTGCCCCTGCCACTTCTGCGCAATGGAGTAACCGAGATAACAGGCGTGGAAAGATCCCCGCACGACGTTCGAGAAGTTCGCGACGCCAATAATCTCTTTTTCTTCCGGATCGAGCAGCGCAAAGTAATAAGCGGTGCCCTGTTTATGAAACTCAGATATCATGCTCAAACGCGCCTGCCAGCCTGACGGATAACAGTGGCTTTCATCGCGAATAGGTTCCCAGGGTTTTAAGAAATGACGATTTTCTGCGTAATAATCTGCCAGACGCCAGGCATCACGCTCATGCACTAAACGCACGACCAGGCGGTCCGTGGTTAAGCGCACTTTTGGCACGTTACTGCGATAGCCAAACATTCTATACCTACTCCTTCCCGTAACGTCTTCAATACGCTATTCGCATTACTATACCTGCGCAAATACGCCCTGTGAAAAGAGCAAAATGCCATTTTTTGAATTATTCACACATTTTGATGAAAACTCTCTATCAAGACGGACTTTTGATAAAAAAATATTGTCCCGCGAAGGGTGGGAAAAGCGATGACGACACCGCAGAATAGGAGGTGCTTATCTTTTAAACTCTATCCAGAGTGACGAGTTTTTCCCTGGAGGGGAAATGTCGCAAGTCTCGCAGGCAAGGAACCTGGGTAAATACTTCCTTCTTATCGATAACATGCTGGTCGTGCTGGGTTTCTTCGTCGTTTTCCCGCTGATCTCAATTCGTTTCGTCGATCAAATGGGCTGGGCCGCCGTGATGGTCGGTATCGCGCTTGGATTACGTCAATTTATCCAGCAAGGTTTAGGTATCTTCGGCGGTGCTATTGCTGACCGTTTCGGGGCAAAACCGATGATCGTCACCGGCATGCTGATGCGCGCTGCCGGATTCGCCACCATGGGCATTGCCCATGAACCGTGGCTGCTATGGTTTTCCTGCTTTCTTTCCGGGCTGGGCGGCACGTTGTTCGACCCTCCCCGCTCGGCGCTGGTGGTCAAACTGATCCGTCCGGAAAAGCGCGGGCGTTTTTTCTCTATTCTGATGATGCAGGATAGCGCCGGGGCAGTGGTTGGCGCGTTGCTCGGCAGTTGGTTATTGCAATACGATTTCCGTCTGGTGTGTGCCACCGGCGCAATTTTGTTCGTTCTGTGCGCGGCGTTTAACGCCTGGCTGCTTCCGGCAT
The DNA here is from genome assembly GCF_013783065.1 of Citrobacter sp. RHBSTW-00986. Lineage (NCBI taxonomy): Bacteria > Pseudomonadati > Pseudomonadota > Gammaproteobacteria > Enterobacterales > Enterobacteriaceae > Citrobacter > Citrobacter sp. RHBSTW-00986. Next base: position 2,984,179 of record NZ_CP056200.1, read on the forward strand.
GGAAGCTGTCAACGGTGAAAATTCCGGTGCGCGAAGGAATGAGCCATGTGATGCATGACAAGCGCTTTGTCACTTATGTGCTGACGCTGGCGGGCTATTACATGCTGGCGGTACAAGTGATGCTGATGCTGCCAATAATGGTAAACGACATCGCTGGGTCACCGGCCGCAGTGAAATGGATGTATGCCATTGAGGCGTGCCTCTCTTTAACGTTGCTCTACCCGATTGCCCGCTGGAGTGAAAAACGCTTTCGCCTTGAGCATCGCCTGATGGCCGGTCTGCTGGTGATGTCTTTAAGCATGATGCCCATCAGCCTGGTCGGGAATTTGCAGCAGTTGTTCACCCTGATTTGCACGTTCTATATTGGCTCAATCATCGCCGAACCGGCGCGTGAAACCCTGAGCGCCTCGCTGGCGAATGCACGGGCCCGGGGAAGCTATATGGGTTTCAGTCGACTGGGACTCGCCATCGGCGGCGCCATTGGTTATATCGGCGGCGGCTGGCTGTTTGACATGGGTAAAGCCCTGGCACAACCGGAGCTGCCCTGGATGATGCTCGGCATTATCGGCTTCATCACTTTCCTGGCGCTGGGGTGGCAATTCAGTCTCAAACGCCCAACGCGTGGTATGCTGGAGCCTGACGCCTGATAGCCAATCTGGTGTACGCGCATTTTTCAGTTTTTTCTGCTGTTACCCGCAGCGCTGGTGCTCGATGATGCTTTGTGTCACGATTACACCACAAGCATCATGCTGAGGAACCCCATGAAAAAGTTTTTTTTTGCCGCTGCACTAATTGTCAGCGGCCTGTTGGTTGGTTGTAATCAACTCACGCAATACACGGTTAGCGAGCAAGAGATTAATCAGGCCCTGGCGAAGAATAATAACTTTTCAAAAGATATCGGTTTGCCTGGCGTCGCTGAAGCACATATCGTACTGAACAATCTCGCCAGCCAGATAGGCCGTGAAGAACCCAATAAAGTGACGCTGACCGGAGACGCCAACCTGGACATGAACTCCCTGTTTGGCAGTCAGAAAGCAACCATGAAGTTGAAGCTAAAAGCCTTACCGGTTTTCAATAAAGAAAAAGGCGCGATTTATCTGCAAGAAATGGAAGTCGTGGACGCTACCGTCACGCCGGAAAAAATGCAGTCGGTACTGCAAACGCTGATGCCTTATTTAAATCAGTCGCTGCGCAACTATTTCAACCAGCAGCCAGCGTACATTCTGCGGGATGACAGCAGCCAGGGGGAAGCGCTGGCGAAAAAACTGGCGAAAGGCATTGAGGTGAAACCGGGAGAAATCATTATCCCGTTCACCGACTAATATGACAGAGGGCGCCGATGCGCCCTTTTTTTTCGTGCAAACGAAAACGTTTCCGCTTATCCTTTGTTTCCGGCAAAAAAGACTATCCTCAGCCGGAGCATATTGATGACTGCACCATCCCAGGTTTTAAAGATCCGCCGCCCAGACGACTGGCATCTTCACTTTCGCGATGGCGACATGTTAAAAACTGTCGTGCCCTATACCAGCGAAGTTTATGGCCGCGCCATTGTCATGCCGAACCTGGCTCCGCCCGTCACCACGGTGGACGCGGCTATCGCTTACCGCCAGCGAATTCTTGACGCGGTACCTGCCGGACACGACTTCACGCCATTAATGACCTGCTACTTAACGGATACGCTGGATCCCAATGAGCTGGAACGTGGATTCAACGAAGGCGTGTTCACCGCCGCAAAACTCTATCCGGCCAATGCCACCACCAACTCGACGCATGGCGTAACCTCTATTGATGCCATCATGCCAGTGCTGGAACGGATGGAAAAATTGGGTATGCCTCTGCTGGTGCACGGCGAAGTGACGCATGCGGATATCGATATTTTCGATCGCGAGGCGCGCTTTATTGAAACGGTGATGGAACCACTGCGTCAGCGTTTAACTGCGCTGAAAGTGGTGTTTGAACATATCACGACTAAAGATGCTGCCGAATACGTGCGCGACGGCAACGACCTTCTGGCGGCGACCATTACGCCGCAGCACCTGATGTTTAACCGCAACCACATGCTGGTCGGCGGGATTCGCCCTCATCTGTACTGCCTGCCGATCCTCAAACGTAACGTCCATCAACAGGCGCTGCGTGAGTTGGTCGCCAGCGGGTTTAACCGCGCCTTCCTCGGTACCGACTCAGCGCCGCATGCGCGTCATCGCAAAGAGTCAAGCTGTGGCTGTGCGGGCTGCTTTAATGCGCCGACCGCACTGGGCAGTTATGCCACCGTGTTTGAAGAGATGAATGCACTGGACCATTTTGAAGCCTTCTGCTCACTCAATGGCCCACAGTTCTACGGTTTGCCGGTGAATGAAACCTTTATTGAACTGGAACGCGTGGAGCACCAGGTCCCGGAGAGCATTGCGCTGCAAGATGATACGCTGGTGCCTTTCCTGGGTGGCGAAACGGTACTCTGGTCCGTGAAAAGCTAAAAAAAGTGTAGCCAACTGGTGAGAATAACTGTATAAATAAACAGTATATTCCACAGGGGGCTACTATGCGTATTGAAGTCACTATTGCCAAAACTTCACCTTTACCTGCTGGTGCAATTGACGCGCTGGCAGGTGAACTCTCCCGCCGTATTCAGCACCATTTTCCGGATAACGAAGGTAACGTTACCGTCCGTTATGCCGGCGCAAACAATCTGTCGGTTATTGGTGCCACCAAAGAGGATAAAGAACGCATCAGCGAGATCCTCCAGGAGACCTGGGAAAGCGCGGATGACTGGTTCATCAATGAATAAATAATGATATGCAGTGATGTTTGTTTGCCGGGTCGCCCCGGCTTTTTTATACACACCATCTTTTAATCAATCGTTCATTCCTTCTGGCAAACTTATATTTTAATAATAAATCCCTGGTTATCTTTTAACCACAACACCAAAATAATTGTGCAACATGCTTAAAAAAAATGAATAACATGTCGGTTTGTTAGTCAGATAACGCTGAAAACGAAAATTTTATGTGCTTACCTCTTTAAATTTTCAATGAATACCCTTATTTATTGATATACTGAAGTTGCTTCAGAAAAAATGCATTGAACCTCGAAAACCGTTGTCTAGTAACACGAATTAGGGGGCATGATGGAAAAGAATAATGAAGTCATTCAGACTCATCCGTTAGTAGGATGGGACATCAGCACTGTTGATAGCTACGATGCGCTGATGCTGCGTTTGCACTACCAGACCCCGAATCGTCCAGACCCGGATGGGACTGAAGTTGGTCAAACGCTCTGGTTAACCACTGATGTTGCCAGGCAATTTATTTCGATATTAGAAGCAGGAATCGCTAAAATTGAATCCGGCGATTACCAGGTAAATGAGTATCAGCGACATTAAATCTGATACATCCAACCATCAAAAGGCACCTTTCCGGTGCCTTTCTTATTTCCAGGTTGAATATTCCGGGTCACTTATTTACCCTGCTACTATCGCGATTGCAGAGAGAAGCGGATGAAATACGACTTAATCATAATTGGCAGCGGTTCCGTGGGCGCCGCAGCCGGATACTATGCCACTCGCGCCGGTCTGAAGGTTCTGATGATCGATGCGCATATGCCACCGCATCAGCAGGGCAGCCACCACGGCGACACTCGATTAATTCGTCATGCCTATGGCGAAGGTGAAAAATATGTTCCGCTGGTGCTGCGTGCGCAAACATTATGGGATGAATTATCCACCCAAAATGAAGAGCCGATTTTTGTGCGCTCTGGTGTCATCAACCTTGGTCCGGCAGATTCAACCTTCTTAGCGACCGCGGCGCAAAGCGCAAAACAGTGGCAACTCAATGTTGAACAACTGGATGCAGCAGCCATTATGGCGCGCTGGCCAGAGATTCGCGTACCTGAAAACTATATCGGTCTGTTTGAAGCGGAGTCTGGTTTTTTACGTAGTGAGTTAGCGATTAAAACCTGGATCCGTCTGGCGGAAGAAGCAGGCTGTGCGCAGCTATTTAAATGCCCGGTCAGCGCAATTCGTCATAGTGATGATGGCGTCACGGTAGAAACCGCCGATGGTGACTATCACGCGCAAAAAGCGGTGATCAGCGCCGGAACCTGGGTACAGGCATTAGTCCCTGAACTACCGATACAACCGGTACGCAAAGTGTTCGCCTGGTATCAAGCCGATGGGCGTTACAGCGTTAAGAATAACTTCCCTGCCTTCACCGGGGAGCTACCAAATGGCGATCAATTCTACGGTTTCCCGGCAGAAAATGACGAGCTAAAAATTGGTAAGCACAATGGCGGACAGGTAATTCATTCGGCAGAAGAGCGCAAGCCGTTTGCCGCTGTAGCCAGCGATGGTTCTGAAGCCTTCCCATTCCTGCGCACAATTCTGCCAGGCGTAGGCTGCTGTCTGCACGGTGCGTCCTGCACCTATGATAACTCACCAGATGAAGACTTTATTATTGATACTCTACCGGAGCATGACAACACGCTGATCATCACCGGGCTGAGCGGACATGGCTTTAAGTTTACCTCTGTCCTCGGAGAGATTGCGGCAGACTTCGCCCAGGACAAATCGTCTGACTTTGACCTGACGCCCTTCAGGCTAAGTCGTTTTAAGCGATAATAAATGAATGGCCTCGTTGGTGAGGCCATTTTTAATGACAGGAATAACGTTGATGCGCCGCATCTTTCACTATCTGGTTAATAATATTCGCGAGCATCTTATGCTCTACATTATTTTATGGTCGCTGCTGGCAATTATGGATGTGATATATATTATGTTTTTCTGAATCCGCAACACTGACACTAATTGACATAAACTGATATTAACTTAATTTTCATTGCAATTAACTGAACAAGAAAAACACCTTAAACACCCACAAACCAAGGCTTCACATCATCCCCCCCCCACTAATTCCTTGATGATTACTTCATAATTCAATCAATTTTATTGAATCAAAAACAAATATCACCATTATTGTTATTTATTAGTTGCATTAATGTCTTTTACGCGCCATTTTTATTCACTTCTGAAATATCTAACGGTGCACTTATGCAATTCAATAATACTCCACAACGCTATGGCGTGGTGTCTGCCGCTTTACACTGGCTGATTGCGATTGCTGTATATGGCATGTTTGCGCTGGGATTGTGGATGGTCACACTCAGCTATTACGACGGCTGGTATCACCAGGCCCCTGAACTGCATAAAAGCATCGGCGTTGTGCTCATGATGGGGCTGGTTATCCGCGTCGTCTGGCGGTTGATCTCCCCTCCTCCTCCTGCGCTGGCAAGTTATTCCCGTTTCACCCGCATCGCGGCGGCACTGGGTCACCTCGCGCTATACACATTGCTCTTTTCAATTGTCATCAGCGGGTATTTGATTTCCACCGCTGATGGCAAAGCGATAAGCGTATTTGGTTGGTTCGACATTCCTGCCACCCTTGCCAATGCGGGCGCTCAGGCCGACCTCGCCGGTAGTCTGCACCTGTGGCTTGCGTGGACTGTGGTGGTTTTATCGCTTCTGCACGGACTGATGGCCCTGAAACATCACTTTATCGATAACGACGATACCCTGAATCGCATGTTGGGAAAATCGTCATCTGACTATGGAGCTTAAAATGAAAAAAAACCTGCTGGGACTTACACTCGCCTCTCTATTATTCACCACCGGGTCAGCCTTGGCGGCAGATTACAAAATTGACAAAGAAGGACAGCATGCCTTTGTTAATTTCCGTATTCAGCACCTGGGTTACAGTTGGCTGTACGGCACATTTAAAGATTTCGACGGGACTTTTACCTTTGATGAGAAAAATCCCTCAGCCGATAAGGTTAACGTCACCATCAACACCAACAGCGTTGATACCAATCACGCCGAACGCGACAAGCACCTGCGTAGCGCAGATTTCCTTAACGTGGCCAAATTCCCGCAGGCGACCTTTAGCTCTACCAGCGTGAAGAAAGAGGGGAACGACCTGGATATCACCGGTAATCTCACCCTGAACGGCGTCACCAAACCGGTTACGCTGGATGCGAAGCTGATCGGTCAGGGCGGCGATCCGTGGGGTGGCACGCGTGCAGGTTTTGAAGCAGAAGGTAAAATTAAGCTGAAGGACTTCAACATCACCACCGATCTCGGCCCGGCGTCTCAGGAAGTCGATCTGATCATCTCAGTGGAAGGCGTCCAACAGAAGTAACGTATGAGTTGCCGGATGGGGCTAAAGCCGCCATCCGGCATGATGACTATTGCGCAGGGTCCGGAATACCCAGTTTGGTATTCAGGCGACCGCGTGACTTATTAAAGATTTTGTTGCCATTTTCACGTCCGGCGCGAAGACGACGTTGCTCTTCTTCCGGCAACTTACTCTCTTCGCTACACAACTCGCTACAGCAGCCGTTATACTTCTGCGCGCAGGCCGGACACTGGATAAACAACAGATGGCAGCCATCATTTTTGCAATTAGTATGGCTGTCGCACGCCGTTCCGCACTGATGGCAATGCGCAATAACATCTTCAGAAATCCTTTCCCCCATACGCTCATCAAAAACGAAGTTTTTACCGACAAAACGCACAGGAAGCCCCTGTTCACGCGCCTTGCGGGCATATTCAATAATACCGCCCTCAATGTGCCAGACTTTGCTAAATCCGTTGTGTTTCATCCAGGCGCTGGCTTTCTCACAACGGATCCCGCCCGTGCAATACATAACGATTTTTTTATCTTTATGCGCCTGCATCATTTCAACGGCTTTCGGTAACTGGTCGCGGAACGTGTCTGCCGGGATTTCTAGCGCATTCTCGAAATGGCCCACTTCGTATTCATAGTGGTTGCGCATATCAATGAATACCGCGTCAGGATCGTCCAGCATGGCGTTTACTTCCGCCGCCTTCAGGTAATCACCTACGTTGCTGGCGTCAAATTGCGGATCGTCAATGCCATCCGCCACGATGCGTTCACGCACTTTCATGCGCAGCACCCAGAACGATTTACCATCATCATCCAGCGCGATATTCAGACGTAACCCGGCGAATGCGGGATCAAACGCATAAAGCTGCTGGCGGAATGCCTCGACGTTGCTTTGCGGTACGCTGATTTGCGCATTGATTCCTTCATGGGCAAGATAAACGCGCCCGAAGACGTTCAATGCAGTGAACATCTGGTACAGCGCATCACGCGTGTGCTGAGGATTGGCGATGGTGAAATATTTATAGAATGAGATCGTCGTGCGCGGCTCGGTCTCAGCCAACATTTTGGCTTTGAGCGCATCGTTCGAAATGCGGTTGTGTAACACTGGCATGGTGTACGTATCCTGCAAATAGGGAGAAAATGAAAATCGGCGGCATAATAAAGCAAACACCGCCAATTTACATCCACACATTTTACGCTACATTTCTTACTCCAATATAAAAGTGCAACAACAATTGCTGGTTTAATCACCGTTCTCCCGTCACAAATTTTTGATATGCGCGAAAAAATGCGACAATACAGGCAATTGGTCGTTTGAAGACAGGATAGACATGACGAATTTACCCAAGTTTTCGGCTGCGTTACTGCATCCACGTTATTGGTTAACCTGGCTGGGCATTGGCATCCTTTGGTTAATCGTGCAGTTACCCTACCCGGTTCTTTACAAGTTGGGCTGCGCATTAGGTCGTCTGGCATTACGTTTGATGAAACGTCGGGCAAAAATTGTTTCCCGTAATCTGGAACTGTGCTTCCCGCAAATGAGCGAGCAGGAACGCCAGCAGATGATCATCAAGAACTTCGAGTCCGTGGGCATGGGCGTGATGGAAACCGGAATGGCCTGGTTTTGGTCTGACAAGCGCATTTCACGCTGGACGGAAGTTATCGGGATGGAACATATCCGCGACGTTCAGGCGCAAAAGCGGGGAATTTTGTTAGTGGGTCTGCACTTTCTGACCCTTGAACTGGGTGCGCGTCAGTTTGGTTTGCAGGAGCCGGGGATTGGCGTATATCGCCCTAACGACAACCCACTGCTCGACTGGCTACAAACCTGGGGCCGTATGCGCTCTAATAAATCCATGCTCGATCGTAAAGACCTGAAAGGAATGATTAAAGCGTTGAAAAAAGGCGAAGTGGTCTGGTACGCGCCGGATCATGACTACGGTCCCCGCGCCAGCGTATTTGTCCCGCTTTTTGCTGTTGAACAGGCCGCAACAACCTCCGGGACCTGGATGCTTTCACGCATGTCGAATGCCTGCCTGGTACCGTTTGTTCCCCGCCGCAAACCTGACGGTAAAGGTTATCAATTGATTATGCTGCCTCCGGAGTGTTCACCGCCGTTAGACAACGCGGAGACTACGGCAGCGTGGATGAATAAGATTGTTGAGCAATGCATCATGATGGCCCCGGAGCAGTACATGTGGCTACACCGTCGTTTCAAGACGCGTCCTGAAGGTTCGCCTTCCCTGTACTAAAGCACGGTTGCAGTCCTGTGGACTGCAACACCTTCCCTGCCCGCTTTAGGTTTAACTGCTATCCGCATTGCAGCAACTATCTACCAGGCGCATAATTAGCCTGCTTGCTTATATTCAATCGATAGCGCAAACAGCGCGCCACACTGCGGAACGCTATGTCACCCTCAGATGCTCCCATAAACTGGAAACGCAACCTCACCGTTGCCTGGTTGGGTTGTTTTTTAACCGGTGCAGCATTTAGCCTGGTTATGCCCTTTTTGCCCCTCTATGTCGAGAGCCTCGGCGTCACGGGTCATAGCGCCCTGAATATGTGGTCAGGTCTGGTCTTCAGCATCACTTTTCTCTTTTCCGCCATCGCCTCTCCTTTCTGGGGTGGCCTTGCCGATCGCAAAGGGCGAAAAATCATGCTGCTGCGTTCCGCATTGGGTATGGCGATTGTGATGCTGCTGATGGGGCTGGCGCAAAATATCTGGCAGTTCCTGGTCCTGCGTGCCCTGTTGGGTCTGCTCGGCGGTTTCATTCCCAACGCCAATGCACTCATCGCCACCCAGGTTCCGCGCAATAAAAGTGGCTGGGCGCTGGGAACGCTTTCCACCGGCGGCGTCAGCGGCGCGCTGCTCGGACCGTTGGCTGGCGGGCTGCTCGCGGATCAGTACGGACTACGCCCGGTATTTTTCATCACCGCCAGCGTACTGCTGGTCTGTTTTATCCTGACGCTATTTTTTATTCGCGAACGTTTCCAACCGGTGAGCAAGAAAGAGATGCTGCACATTCGCGAAGTCGTGGCCTCGTTAAAAAATCCCAAACTGGTGCTGAGCCTGTTTGTCACAACGCTGATAATCCAGGTGGCAACCGGGTCCATCGCGCCAATTCTGACGCTGTACGTTCGAGAGTTGGCTGGCAACGTCAGTAACATCGCCTTTATTAGCGGGATGATTGCTTCCGTACCGGGTGTGGCTGCGTTAATCAGCGCCCCGCGACTTGGCAAATTAGGTGATCGAATTGGCCCGGAGAAGATCCTGATTGTTGCTCTGGTCATCTCCGTGCTGCTGCTTATTCCAATGTCGTTTGTACAATCGCCCTGGCAACTTGCCGTTCTGCGCTTTTTATTGGGGGCCGCTGACGGCGCTCTGCTCCCGGCTGTACAAACGCTGCTGGTCTATAACTCAACCAATCAGATCGCCGGGCGTATTTTCAGTTATAACCAGTCATTTCGCGATATCGGTAACGTAACGGGGCCGTTAATGGGGGCGGCAATTTCCGCCAACTACGGTTTTCGCGCCGTCTTCTGTGTGACCGCGGGCGTCGTACTGTTTAACGCTTTCTACTCGTGGAATAGTCTGCGCCGTCGCCGGAACACTGAGGCCACGGGATGTTTTTTGTGCATTCATACTTGCAATATCGGAGAATCAACTATTATTTCCCTGAATACTTCATTAAATCAAAGGGAGACTCTGATGACCATGTATGCCACGCTGGAAGAAGCCATTGATGCCGCTCGTGAAGAATTTCTGGCTGATAACCCTGACCTTGAGCCCGACGAAGCCAGCGTTCAACAGCTAAGCGTACAAAAATACGTGCTACAGGATGGTGACATTATGTGGCAGGCGGAATTCTTTGCTGATGAGGATGAGGGCGAGGGTGAATGCCTGCCAATGCTGAGTGGTGAAGCGGCCCAAAGCGTTTTTGATGGCGACTATGATGAAATTGAGATCCGTCAGGAGTGGCAGGAAGAAAACACGCTTCACGAATGGGATGAAGGTGAATTCCAGCTGGAACCTCCCCTGGATACCGAAGAGGGTCAGACCGCGGCCGATGAATGGGATGAGCGATAGCTACTCGTAAGGCCCGTGGTGAATGTCGAGCGGGAGCAGCAAGGTATCAAACACCAGCGAAAATGGCAGGTCGAGGATGGTGACGTAGCGCCACGCGGAGTCCCGGACATCCCATTGCACGCCAGGATAGTATTGGTTTCCGTGCCCTTGCCCTGGGATAGTTCGGCTAATAATACTGCCGCATCCACTCAGCAAGCACACCATGATTGCTACTGCCAATATTCGCACCTGATACCTCACGGCTCTTTTATTTAGTATAAAAAAATACCGGCACCAGGCCGGTATTTTCACGTTACTTAACGCTTACTTTTTCCTGAGCGCCAGCGGATTCAGGGTCAGTCCCTGGTAGTAATTCACCCACGAAGAATACTTATCAGGTGAATTCCAGACGCGATAGTGCAAACGCGCCATCGTCACCGGATCGCTCAACAGCACCAGACGGCGGTCACGGTTTAGTTTCTCCGGCGTTTCGTTCAGCGCCTGCTCCACATGGCGGTCACGGGCAATCTCAAGCACGTTACTCGCGCGGTGGCGTGCAGTCGCCATTGCCGTTGCCAGTGCATTAAATGACGGGTTAAACACCGCATGCATAAAGCCGTCGTCCAGCGTACGATTGCGGTTCATCACCAGGTAGGTATCCGTATCCACCAGCACCTGCGGCGGAGAATACTCTTCCGGGATCAGGAACAGCTTCCAGCGCTTGGTACGTAACCCAACCGTGGAACGGCTGGAAATCACGGAAACAAACGGCGACAGGATCAGCGAGAAGACAATCGGCGCCAGCCAGAACAGGAAACGCAGATCCAGCCAGGCCATACCTACCGCCCACACCAGCCCCAGCAGTAACTGAGAACCGTGACGCATAAATGCTTCACCCCACGGGGTGGAATCGTCATCACGCTGCGGCGAATTCCACACCACTTCCCAACCGAGGAAGGCGCTCACGACGAAGACGGTATGGAACAGCATACGCACCGGTGCCAGCAGCACGGAGAACAGAACCTCCAGCAGCAGCGACAGCGTGACGCGGATAAACCCGCCGTACTCTTTCGTCCCTTTACACCAGATGAGCAAAATACTCAGCAGCTTCGGCAGGAACAGCAGCACCATCGTAGAAGCAAACAGCGCGATCGCCAGTTCAGGACGCCACTGCGGCCATACCGGGAACAGCTGGCGCGGTTGCAGGAAGTACTGTGGTTCCGTCAACGCATGCACCACCTGCAATGCGGTCGATAACGCGAGGAACATAAACCACAGCGGCGCGGACAGATAGGACATAACGCCGGTCAGGAACACCGCACGGTGAACCGGGTGCATCCCCTTCACCAGGAACAGACGGAAGTTCATCAGGTTGCCATGACACCAGCGACGGTCACGCTTGAGTTCATCCAGCAGGTTCGGCGGTAGCTCTTCATAAGAGCCCGGCAGATCGTAAGCAATCCACACGCCCCAGCCGGCACGACGCATCAACGCCGCTTCGACGAAGTCATGGGAGAGAATCGAACCCGCAAACGAGCCTTCGCCCGGTAACGGCGCAAGCGCACAGTGTTCGATAAACGGCTTCACGCGAATAATCGCGTTATGGCCCCAGTAGTGCGATTCCCCCAATTGCCAGAAGTGAAGTCCAGCGGTAAACAACGGACCATAAACACGGGTCGCAAACTGCTGACAGCGCGCATACAGCGTATCCATACCGGAAGCCTTCGGTGAAGACTGGATAATCCCGGCATTTGGATTCGCTTCCATCAGGCGCACCAGCCCGCTCAGACAGTCACCGCTCATCACGGAGTCAGCGTCCAGCACCACCATGTAGCTGTACTGATTTCCCCAGCGACGGCAGAAGTCATCAATATTGCCGCTTTTACGCTTCACGCGACGACGACGACGACGGTAGAAAATCTGCCCTTCGCCTTGCACTTCGGCAATCAGCTCCATCCACGCTTTTTGTTCTGCTACGCAGATATCGGGGTTGTAGCTGTCGCTCAGGATGTAAACATCAAAATGCTCGGCGTTGCCCGTCGCTTTGACCGACTCCCACGTGGCGCGAAGTCCCGCGAATACGCGGTCAACGTCCTCGTTACAGATCGGCATAATCAACGCGGTCCGGTGCTCGGGATTTAACGGCTCGTCCCCAACCGTTGAGGCGGAGATACTGTACTTATCTCGCCCAATCAACAGTTGCAGGAAGCCCATCAGCGCGGTCCAGAATCCTGCTGAAACCCAACAGAAAAGCACGGCAAACAAAATGAGAATGCCGGTCTGGAGCATGTAGGGCAGCAGTTGCATAAAGGAGACCCATAAATCCTGCCCCATCATGTCAACAGGATTAATGAATGCCCAACCCTGATACGGAAGGATCGTCTTCATATACCAGGTTGCGACGACCGTTTGCGCCAGCGTTAAGATCAACAACGTATAGCGGCGGATGGTGCCAACCGTACGCCATTTTTGCTCGCTCTCCTGTTCTTCTTTCGTCAAACGCGAAAGATAACGCGGAGTCACATCGCGCCCGCGCAGGCGATCCCAAAAGCGGCCAACCGGGTTGGTACGCCAGGGATCGGGGAACATAGAGGTACGCGTTGCTTTTGGCATCGCCTGCAGTTGATCGCGCCCCTCATCGTCCTTAACCAACTGCTCTTTGGCCAGAGAATCAGGCCACGCCTGCTCCAGGCGAGCTTTCACCGAACCCTGCGGTGAATCATCTTCGCGCGAGTACGTACGATGCTCGGCATCCAGCGCCTGATGAACGGCGCGGATGTCAGTTTTCGGCAGTGCCGCTTTTTCGATATCCGAAAGCGGCATTGCGTCAATATACTCAGTTGTCTTATTCATTGGCAGGTAACTGGTAGCTCCAGGTTTCACTCAGCGTCTGATCGGCATTGACCAAGGCAGCACGCATTTCAGTGGTTTTCTTCACATCTTTCACTTTCACGCGCAATACCAAACGCCAACCTTTAGTTACCGGGTTGTAGCGCACAGTACTTTCAACGATCTCGCCGTTGTCGCCAATACTGGTTTGCGCGGTAACCGGGGTATCCTGCGGCAGCTTTTTCATATCCGTGCCGGTAAAGTCCACCACAAACGCGATGGTGCCATCAGGCTGACGAATGAGGTTAGACTGTTTTACATCACCGGTAGAACGACGAGTCTGCTGGACCCAGGCGCTATCAGGGGCATGAAGCTTGTCTTCGTCACGCGTGAACGTCAGGGTGTACTTGAAGTTCATCTCTTTGCCGGCTTCAGGCAGTTGATCCGGCGTCCAGTACGCAACGATGTTATCGTTCGTTTCATCGTTAGTTGGGATTTCAACTAACTCAATCTTACCTTTACCCCAATCACCTTTTGGCGTGATCCAGGCGCTTGGGCGCAGATCGTAACGATCGTCGATATCTTCAAAACGCGAGAACTGACGGCCACGCTGCAGCAGGCCGAAACCTTGCGGGTTTTCCATCGCAAAGCTGCTCACCGCCAGATGTTTCGGGTTATTCAGCGGACGCCAAATCCACTCGCCGTTGCCAGCGTGGATCGACAAACCGTTAGAGTCATGCAGTTCCGGACGATAGTTGGTCGCCGGAGAAGGCTGGTTTGGTCCGTACAGGAACATACTGGTTAACGGTGCCACGCCCAGCTTGCCCACTTTGTCGCGCAGATAAACTTTGGACTGAACATCGACTACCGTGTCACGACCCGGAATGATGACAAAGCGATACGCTCCGGTTGCGCGCGGAGAATCCAGCAAGGCATAAATGGTCAAACGTTTGTCAGTCGGTTTCGGACGCTCGATCCAAAACTCACGGAAGCGGGGAAATTCTTCGCCAGAAGGCAGAGCGGTATCAATCGCGAGACCGCGCGCAGACAGACCGTAGACCTGCCCTGCCCCCAAAACACGGAAATAGCTGGCACCGAGCATGCTGACGATTTCGTCGTTTTTATCTTTGCTGTTGATCGGATACAGCACTTTGAACCCGGCGAAACCGAGATCTTTTACCGTGTCTTTATCATGCTGAACATCGCCAAAATTAAAATAATCCGGGCTGTATTTGATTCTTTTCACCGCTGTAGCGGTAACTTCGTTGATTTTGACCGGCGTGTCGAAGTACATACCCTGGTGGTAGAACTCGAGCTTAAATGGGGTCTTGAGATTGCTCCAGTAGGCTTTATCGCGGTTAAACTGGATCTGCTGATAATCCGCATATTTCATGTCGCGGAAAACGGAGGGCAAGTTACTTTTTGGCGCCTCATAGCCTTTACCGGCTAAGGATTGAGCTTGTTTTGCAACATCATCGATGCTGAACGCCCAGCTCGATGATGTGTACAGCGTTAACATAACTGCTGCACCCAACCAACGCATTTTCATCATTTGTAGTTTATGTTTCATAATTAGTAAGCACTTCCCCCTTTGTGTGCTTATATTGATCCGATCCATTTTAATGGATAATCGGGTATTCCGACAACTGAATCCCTGTATTGTTCGCGCGCTGGCTCATGGTTTAATCAGGTTCAACTACCTGTTTTCACTTTGCGTGCTTATCCTGGAGACAGGTTGTTGGACTTCGTGTAGGGTTGCCCTCGAATGTAACCATTATTCGTCTTAGGGATAAGACGAAAAGTCTGAGAATACATAACTGTCTATGAGCTCTGTATCACCACCACGCGAATATTTTCTTGACTCCATCCGTGCCTGGCTAATGTTGTTAGGGATCCCATTCCATATTTCATTGATTTACTCGACCCACACCTGGCACGTGAACAGCGCGGAACCGTCGTGGTGGTTGACCCTGTTTAACGACTTTATCCATGCTTTTCGCATGCAAGTCTTCTTTGTCATTTCAGGTTATTTTTCCTACATGCTATTTTTGCGCTATCCACTAAAGCGCTGGTGGAAGGTGCGTGTAGAACGCGTGGGGATCCCGATGCTGACCGCGATTCCATTACTTACGCTGCCGCAATTTATCATGCTGCAATACGTAAAGGGAAAAGCAGACAGTTGGCATACTCTCAGCGGCTACGATAAATACAATGCGCTGGCCTGGGAGCTGATTTCCCATCTGTGGTTTTTACTGGTTCTGGTCGTATTAACGACCATCAGCATGTGGGTGTTCACCCAGATGAAAAACAGACTGACGCGTAGCGACGCCGCCAGCGCCCCGGCGGTGTCGATGACTAAATTATCGCTGATTTTCATCTTGTTAGGTGTCGGTTACGCTGCCGTCAGAAGGACAATTTTCATCCTCTACCCTTCGATTCTCAGCGATGGCATGTTCAATTTTATCGTTATGCAAACGCTGTTCTATGCGCCGTTCTTTATCCTCGGCGCACTGGCG
Organism: Citrobacter sp. RHBSTW-00986; assembly: GCF_013783065.1. NCBI lineage: Bacteria > Pseudomonadati > Pseudomonadota > Gammaproteobacteria > Enterobacterales > Enterobacteriaceae > Citrobacter > Citrobacter sp. RHBSTW-00986. The sequence goes on from NZ_CP056200.1 coordinate 2,999,763, forward strand.
TTTATCAACCCGAATCTGAAAGCGCTGTTTACCACACCGTCACGCGGTTGCACGCTCGGTGCTGCATTCGCATTTGTGGCATACCTGCTCAATCAGCGTTATGGCAACGGCGATGCCTGGATGTATGAAACCGAATATGTCATTACCATGGTCATGGGACTGTGGATGGTGAACGTCGTCTTTTCGTTGGGTCACCGTTTGCTTAATTTCCAGTCTGCCCGCGTGACCTATTTTGTCAACGCGTCGCTGTTTATCTATCTGGTGCACCACCCGTTAACGCTGTTTTTTGGCGCTTACATCACACCGCATATCACGTCGAATCTACTGGGTTTTCTCTGCGGTCTGCTGTTTGTGGTTGGGATTGCGGTAATACTGTACGAAATCCATTTACGCATTCCGGTGCTGAAGTTTCTCTTTTCGGGTAAACCGCCCGTTAAGCAGGATAAAAACAAGGCCGTAGCCGGCTAGTTTTTCCCTCAATCATTGTGTGGTTCAAAGCAGCCATTCAATGGGTAACACGGACGCCAGCTTTACCAGAACCCGCTTCCAGAATCCTGTGGCGGGTTCTTTTTTCAGGACCTGTTCACTGCCAGAAAGTCGGTCGACCCAATTAATTCTCCCCCAACGGTCAAGGCGTAGCTGCCAGGCCATATCACGCTGGCTTTGCATAAACCGTTTATGAATCAATTCGGCCAGCACTTCACTCTCAATCACAAATCCCATTTCCGTATTGAGCAGCGTCGAACGAGGATCAAAATTAAGCGAGCCGATAAACACTTTGCGATCATCAATACTGAACGTTTTCGCATGCAGGCTGGACCCTGAATTACCTGTTAATCCACGATCGTGAACGACCGAGACGCGATCGCGGGTCGGTTTAAGTTCGTATAATTCTACACCGTAGCGCAGCAGTTTTTTTCGCCAGCGCGCATAGCCCGCATGGACGATCGCCACATCATTCGCCGCCAGTGAATTGGTTAAAATGGCAATCTTGACGCCTTTTCTTACCAGTCTCAGGAGCTGCGCCACACCGGCACGCGTCGGCACAAAGTAGGCAGAAATAATATCAATACGTTCGGTCGGCGAGCCCATTACGTCAAACAAACGCTGCGGTAATAGCGAGTGGCGCGGCGCTTTCCCTTCTCCTTTTGCAGGATCATCGCTCAGCAAACGCGTTTTGGCCCAAATCAGCGGCAGCGATCTTTGATCGAGACTGGACATAAACTGGCTGGTTTCCAGTTTATGCAGATAGCGGCGGGTAATATCATCGTTATACCAGGATTCGGGTAGCTCAATACGCTGCACAGAATCTGGCTCGGACATTTCAAGCACATTTTGTAACGTTGAAACCGAGCGGCAGTGCCAGTAACGCTCAAAATCATCTGCCACATCTTTGACAACCGGCCCGATAGCCATGACGTCCAGGTCGGAAAATAGCGGTTGCTCACCCGCGCCAAAATAGGCATCGCCAATATTACGCCCACCAACGAGGGTCACCACGCCGTCAGCGGTATAACTTTTATTGTGCATGCGCCGATTAAGCCGGGCAAAATCGGTTAAATAGCCCAGCGCGCGCAGGATGCGAAAGGAAAACGGATTGAAGAGGCGAACTTCTATGTTGGGGTGCTTATCCAGCAGACGCAGCGTGTCGTCCAAACCCGGCGTGTTGTTATCATCCAGCAGCAAACGCACCCGTACGCCTCGCTTCGCTGCGGCCAGCAGAACGGAAAATAACAATAGCCCGGACATGTCGTTTTCCCAGATGTAATACTGCACATCCAGGGTACGTTCCGCCATTTCCGTTAACCGATAGCGAGCAGCAAACGCATCCAGGCTGTCATCCAACGCAAGAATGCCGCATTCTCCCGGGTGGTCTTCGCAAAGGGGCGTGATGGCACGCTCAAGTCGCGTCATATCAGTCCGTGTGATCATCGCCTTGTTGTGTTAGCAATCTCTTATAAAGTTGAGCGTTTTCGTCATCAAAGCACACGAAGTATATCTGATCAGGAAGTGCGCGGCGGGTAATAAATTTCAGCACCGTTTTCACCGCTATTTCTGCCGCTGCGGCGCGTGGATAGCCATAAGCCCCGGTGCTAATCGCCGGAAAAGCAATGGAGTGATAACCATTGGCCAGGGCCAGTTGCAGGGTGTTTAAGTAAGCTTCTTCGAGGCGTTCGGCCTCATGATGACCTCCCCCTTGCCAGACGGGTCCTACGGTATGAATGACCGCTTTTGCCGCAAGCGCCCCCGCCAGAGTGATCACCGCATGCCCTGTCGGGCATTCTCCTTGTTGCTGGATAACCTGTTTGCAGGCCTCCAGCAATGCTGGTCCGGCAGCGCGATGGATTGCGCCATCGACGCCACCGCCTCCCAGTAGCGATGAATTCGCCGCATTGACAATCACATCAACAGCGACAGTCGTAATATCGCCATGTAACACATGAACACGTGATTGCATAAGTTCCCCCTGACAAAACACCATTCGTTAAGTGTACAGCAGGGTTTTCCCTTAAATCTCTCTTTTTAACCGTAAGTGTGCATATCTACGCCACAGCGAGTCATTTATATTCAATATTAAGAATCGCCATGTTTTTCTGTTCATTGAGGTAGTGCATTTTGACTGTGGCAATTTCCTGCACATTCTGAGGGGTTGTCGCGAGCTGTTGCGGGTTGTAAAGACTATTCTGGTTGGTGCCGTTGCGGATACATGACAATTCACATTTGCTGCTGCTGTCTGTTAACGTCGCAAGGTGATTCAACTATCGCTCCGCGAAAATGAATAACCCCGCCGGTTGTGATTTGCTGCGCAATTGCAGGGAGGGTTAAAAGAGAAAAAGCACATAAACTGGTACTTAAAATACGCTTTAATAATGTACACATAAGGGTTCCTCAATGATTAGCCATCTTTGAGGGATCGAAATGATCCTTCACCGCTACGATTAACGATCAAATACAAACGCTCACACGCTTCTATATTCATAGAACAGCAGCGCATTCCCAGCCACACCCTTAATGCAAATACAGCAAAAAATTATGGGTGACTGTTTGAGTCAGGCCATTGTTGCGACAGATGCAGAGACTGCCCATCTGAAACGGTAACGATAATTTTGACCGAATCCTCAGATGAAATATTAAAGCTCAGTTTGGTTAATTCAATCGGTCGATTAGCAGGGACCGAAAGGCTTATTTTCTGCTGCGACTGGCTTTGTCCCCCCTGCCCTTGACGTATGGCAAGGACTTGTACCTCACATACGCACGGTTGGGTTAACGTCACCTGAGGAATAATGGTGTACATATCACCTTGCTGAGTAGTATTGAATGTTATTTGATTTGCCAGCGCGGCAATGAGTAATAGCGTATGCATCATATTCTCCCGAAAAAAAAACAGGGCTCACGCCCTGTTTATTATCAGTCAGAAAACTGAATTAGTGTTGGTTAGCTGTAGCGTTGTTGCCAAAGCCAACTTGCTGAATCAGCACATTGGAGTCAGACGCGGTCTGATTAACCAACGCACCGTTACGGCCACCGAACTGGGTTACACTAATATCAGCATTTTTAGCATTCCACTGATCGATAGTGGCATTGTTCTGGAAGCCAGTCTGTTTCAGGCTAATGGTACTGTCATCAGCGCCTTGACCAACTACAGCCCCGTTACCACGCCCATGTTGTGTGATAGTGACATCTGATTTACGCGCATCACTTTGCAGAGCATTCGCAGCGTTGTTTGACCCATATTGGTAGATACTCAGTGAAGAGTCTGGGCCATAATTACTACCGCCACCATGATGATTGCCGCCCCATTGCGGAACAACACCAGCCAGAGCACTGCCAGAAACTACGATTGCTGCGAATGCTGCCACTTTTAAAAGTTTCATGGTAAACCCCCATCGGATTGATTTAATCGTCGTTAATGGATTAGCGTTGAGTAACGCGAATTGCCATTTGCGACTGTCTCTGCACCACAACTGCTGTTTTTTGTGTACCGTACTGAGTAATATTGGCTTTATTACCAGAACCTTTCTGGATAATTACCGCCGTATTACCGTATGAACCTTGTTTAATACTCGCGTCATTGGAACTACCCGTTTGATCAATATATGCAAAGTTATATGACCCCGTCTGGTCTGTTTTCGCTCGGTTACCAGAACCTTCTTGCGAAATAACCGACAATAACTTCGAGCCCCCCTGTCGAGTATTTGCACTGTTCGCAGTGCCAACCTGACCAATAATGGCTGCCTGATTAAATGAAGACTTACTTAATTCATTTACCGCAAAGTTATATTCTGAGTTAGCTAAATCATAACTTGTAGCGGATGCAATCCCAGGCACACCCAGCATTGTAAACATCATAAATAACAACTTGTTTTTCATGTTGTCACCCTGGACCTGGTCGTACATAAGGTTAAATTATTTACCACTCAAATTATTGTTAACGTGACTTACATTTGTTAACGCCACGTTACGATGAAGAGTATGTCCGTTGAAACATTTTAAATAACTCACCCACCAGTTGTATTTTTATATCCAGATTCACCCCAAAGTACTAATTAACCGCAATTAACACCGTTATAGCTCTGTATTTTATTTATTTTGTATCCCGATGAGTGAATTTCTATGCAGTAACAAAAAAACGCGTTTCCCGCGTTTTCTGGGCCTTGCAGACGGTAGTGGGATTGTCCTCGGTACAAGTCGTGACAAGTGTCATTTTTTTCTATCTAAAATTGTTCAACTTAAAGTGAGACAAAAAAATCAAAATTCATTAGAAATCTAAAACCATCTAATTATAATTTTATTTCTTAAAATTCAATAAGATATTATAATTTGTATGATTTTTTAAATCTATGCAATAACGATAAAATGTACAACTTTACTATCAAATCTAAACTCCACAAAAACGCAAAAATCACATTTTAATATATAAATTTACATTATGTAACATGTTTAACACTTGCTTTAAGATTTGTAATAGCTAGATTGAAATCAGTTGAAGTCCATTTGTTTTAATATTTTCACCCCGTTGGGTCGAAGTTTTATTTCTACACAGCAGTGCAACATCTGTCAGTACTTCTGGTGCCTCTATTTTAGTAGAGGCAACTGTCAGGTGTGCGACTAAAAAAGTGGAGTTTCATCATGTTTAATGAAGTCCATAGTATTCATGGTCATACATTATTGTTGATCACTAAACCATCCCTGCAGGCAACTGCGTTATTACAGCATTTAAAGCAATCGCTGGCGTTAACCGGAAAACTACATAATATTCAACGTTCTCTGGATGATATATCCTCCAGCTGCATTGTTTTACTGGATATGATGGAGGCAGATAAAAAACTGATCCATTACTGGCAAGATAATTTGAGCAGAAAAAACAACAATATAAAAACTTTATTGTTGAATACCCCAGATGATTATCCTTACCGGGATATTGAAAACTGGCCGCATATCAATGGCGTATTTTACGCAACTGAAGATGAGCAGCGTGTAGTCAGCGGTTTGCAGGGTGTGTTGCGGGGCGAATGCTACTTTTCGCAAAAGCTTGCCAGCTACCTGATCACGCATTCCGGGAACTACCGCTATAACAGCACGGAGTCGGCATTACTTACGCACCGTGAAAAAGAGATCCTTAATAAACTGCGTATCGGCGCCTCAAATATTGAAATCGCGCGTTCACTATTTATTAGTGAAAATACGGTGAAAACACATCTTTATAATCTTTTCAAAAAGATAGCTGTCAAAAATCGTACGCAGGCGGTCTCGTGGGCCAATGATAACCTCAGGCGATAAAGCCATGAAACGCTATTTGACCTGGATTGTGGCAGCAAATTTGTTCCTTGCTGCCGGGAATCTACACGCGGCTGTAGAGGTGGAGGTTCCCGGACTGTTAACTGACCACACTGTCTCTTCCATTGGCCATGATTTTTACCGGGCCTTTAGTGACAAGTGGGAAAGTAAGTACACAGGAAACTTAACCATTAATGAAAGACCCAGTGCACGTTGGGGAAGTTGGATCACCATAACGGTCAATCAGGACGTTATCTTCCAGACTTTTTTATTCCCGACGAAAAGAGACTTCGACAAAATTGTGGTCTTTGCATTGGCAGAAACAGAGGAAGCATTAAATCGTCGGCAAATAGATCAAACACTATTAAGCACGAGCGATTTAGCGCGCGATGAATTCTAAAACATGATTTTGTCCGGAGGCTTTCATGCGTGTCAAACATGCAGTGGTTTTGCTCATGCTGATTTCACCATTAAGTTGGGCCGGAAATATGACGTTCCAGTTCCGCAACCCTAACTTTGGTGGTAACCCAAATAACGGCTCTTTTTTACTGAACAGCGCCCAGGCGCAAAACTCGTATAAAGATCCGAGTGCCGGCGACTACGGCATTGAAACCCCAACAGCGCTGGATAACTTTACCCAGGCGATCCAGTCACAAATACTCGGTGGCTTACTTACCAATATCAATACCGGTAAGCCGGGAAGGATGGTAACCAGCGATTTTATCGTTGATATCGCCAACCGGGATGGACAACTGCAACTGAATGTCACGGACAGGAAAACGGGGAGAACGTCGACTATTGAAGTGTCGGGTTTACAAAATCAGTCGACCGATTTCTAAATTATAGCCACGAAAGGAAAAAATCATGCAGCGCTTACTTATCATGGTGGCAGTAATTTTACTCAGCGGATGTTTAACAGCCCCGCCGCAAGAAGCCGCTAAGCCGACATTAATGCCCCGAGCCCAAAGCTATAAAGACTTGACGCACCTGCCCATGCCTACAGGTAAGATTTTTGTCTCGGTATACAATATTCAGGATGAGACTGGCCAGTTTAAACCTTATCCGGCAAGTAACTTCTCAACCGCCGTCCCGCAAAGCGCCACGGCGATGCTTGTCACCGCATTGAAGGATTCTCGTTGGTTCGTTCCGCTGGAACGTCAGGGATTGCAGAACTTGCTTAACGAACGAAAAATCATTCGTGCAGCTCAGGAAAACGGCACAGTTGCCATTAATAACCGGATCCCTCTGCAGTCTCTGACCGCGGCAAACATCATGGTAGAAGGGTCAATTATTGGTTATGAAAGCAACGTTAAATCGGGTGGCGTTGGTGCGCGCTATTTCGGTATTGGCGCCGATACGCAGTACCAGCTCGACCAGATAGCGGTCAACCTGCGCGTAGTTAACGTCAGTACCGGTGAAATCCTCTCATCGGTGAATACCAGCAAAACTATCTTGTCTTATGAAGTGCAGGCTGGGGTATTCCGCTTCATTGACTACCAGCGACTGTTGGAAGGTGAAATTGGCTACACCTCTAACGAACCGGTTATGCTTTGTCTGATGTCAGCAATTGAAACCGGCGTTATCTTCCTGATTAATGACGGGATTGATCGCGGATTGTGGGATTTGCAGGATAAGAAACAAGTTGATAATGACATCCTGGTTAAATACCGCCATTTGTCGGTACCTCCGGAATCCTGAGTGGTCGATACAGCATAAAAAGCGTGAGGAAAACCCTCACGCTTTTTTTATTTACTGGTCAGCGTCGACGATAGCCGATTCTCACGACGAGATGCCAGCCACAATCCGCTGTTTTTCATCGCATAGCCGAATACCAGCCCCAGCGCCAGAGAAGGCACGACCAACTGCCAGTCACCCTGCCCTGCAAACGTTGCGCATGCGCCAATAAAGGTACCCGGCACAAATGAAAGCAACCATTGCTTTGCCTGAATACACATTAGAAACGCGACAATTCCCGTCATGACATAACCAATAATGTCCATATGCGGGGCAAGCGCGCTACCGTTAATAATCACCAACGCCCACACCACACCGCTTAGCAGCGTACACGCCGAGATCCACAGCCCTTTCAGCCCACCCTGCGGACAGGCAAAATAGGCCGTGCAGCCCAGAAAGCCAGCCCAACTGAGTAAACCAAGAGATACGGCCACCCATCCCCAAATCCCAGAGAGAATGCCCGTTGTGATTGCAATTGAGAGAAGTATGTTCATGCCGCGTATCTTAGCAGAAAAACGGCATGGGAATGAGATCGTGCACACAATTCATGCAATGATGTAAATTGAGTTGCAGTTTAATGAGATCTAAATCACATTTACTCTTCAGTATCTTCCTGCAATTCGTCCCACATCGCGCCAATGGCATCACGCGTTAACGGTGCCATGGTACGCCAGAACTGTGTGTTTGCATGCGCTTCAACTTTGCCAAGGAACGTGCCGCACCAGGGCAACAGGTATTCCACAAACAAGGTTTCGAGTGCTTCACTTTCATCTTCCGCAGACTGGTCTTCAAGCCATGAAGCCGCCAGCAACAGCGTGCCAATATGATCTGCAGGCGTATCTGCCAGCGGCATTCCGCGGGCAGAAAGAAAAGCACGAACATCGGATTCTTTCGCCCCTTCTACCCAGGCGCTACGATAAGGCGGCACCGCACACTCGTCGCCGACAAACAGCGCGTTGTAATCCGCAGCCAGCTGAGGCATATCGCAGCTTTTCTGCAGACGAGTGAGCAGTTCGTCCTGTTCCAGCGGCCAGTTGGCGGACAGTTTACCTTCACTAATCAGGGTAAACAGAGGAACCAGTAAAGGGTCCTGCGGTTGGCGGTAAAACAGCGAGCCCAGTACACGACACAGGATAGAAAACTCGTTCATTGATATATTCCAGTTAGTAACAATTACAGTTCAGCAAATTCCGCGATCGGCTCCATGCCTCGCGATTCCAGAAACGCCAGCAGGCGTTTAGGGGTGACGTTTAAAATTCTGTCTTCCGGGAAATTTACATCATCCAGAATTTTACGGCATTCACCAAATTCACCCAGTGTGAAAGCGGTATGTGAATCCGACCCTAACGCCACCCAGCCTCCGGCATCACGCACTGCCGCAGCGACCGCGCGACAATTGTCCTCACTCCCCTTACGCGAATGCAAAAACGAGGAGTTATTGATTTCCAGCGCGACCTGGTATTTTGCCGCCGCCTGCGCAATCGCTGTGATATCCACGGGATATTTAGGATTCCCCGGATGGCTGATGATATGCACGTGACCACTGGCCATCGTGGCTATCATTGCCTGGGTATTGGTGTCTTTATCGTGAGGTGCAAAAACCGGCTCATGGAAGCCCGCAATGATGAGATCCAGGGAAGTAAACATCGGACCTGAACAGTCGATTTCGCCTTCAATATTCTTAATATTCGCCTCGATACCGCGCAGGATCCCTACGCCATCGACGATACGAGGCCAAATGCGCATATTAATAAAGTGCCAGTGATGAGGCGCATCCGCCATGTCCGGTCCATGATCGGTTATGGCAAACAGCTTGATGCCTTTGCGATGGGCTTCAGCGATGTAATCACTTAAGGTGCTATAGGCGTGGGTACTGGCGACGGTATGCATATGCAGGTCAACGGGATACATAACTCTCTCCTGTAGTCATTTTCCGGCAAGGATAGCAGGTATCGTCGCCATTTATTAGCTGAAACCCGGCACTTGCCGGGTTACCATCAATATCCCCGAACGCGATCGACCTGACCCGTTACGGATTTCCCACTTTCCAGGTCCAAAATCGTACGGGAGATGTAGTCCACCGCCTCTGCCGGGCGTGTTACCGCGGCGATATGCGGCGTCATTGCCACACGCGGATGTTTCCATAGCGGGCTGGTTTCCGGCAGCGGTTCACGGCTATAGACATCCAGCATGGCACCTTTCACTTTGCCGCTGTCCAGCGATGCCAGAAGATCGTCTTCATTGAGATGAACGCCGCGCGCCAGGTTGAGCACGTAAGCGCCATCCTGCAATTGGCTGAGTAAATCAGCGTTAATAATGCCTACGGTTTCTGCCGTATTAGGCAGGAGGTTGATCAGCACGCGAGTTTGACTCAAAAACGCGCTCAGTTCCTCGGTACCGGCGAAGCTTTCCACACCAGACCAGGATTTACGCGTACGACTCCAGCAGCGTAGCGGGAACCCCCATGCTTGCAGACTTTCTGCAACTTTTGCACCTAAAACACCAGCGCCCATGATCCCGACGCTAAACTCATCGCGGGTATATTCTGGCAACGGTTGCCATTTCGCCTGGTTTTTTAATGCCTGGTAGTCATCAAAGCGACGGAACCAGTGCAATACCTGACTAACCGCATATTCCTGCATTTGCAGGCCCATCCCCGTATCTTCCAGACGGAAAAGCGGGATCGACGCATCCAACATTTCCGGATGAGCGTTTAGTTTACTGAGAATAGAATCGACGCCCGCACCCAGCGCAAATACGGCTTTTAATTTTCGTCCGGCGAGCATTTCAACCGGAGGATGCCAGACCAGCGCGTAGTCAGCATGCGCATTATCACCTGCCTTCCACTCACGGACCCGCGCGCCAGGTATGGCCTTTGTCAGCGCATTAAGCCACCAGGTTGTATCGAATGTTGGGTGATAGAAAATTATATCCATAGCGTCTCCTGAACATTGTTATGCGGAACGTACTCGCACTTATAATCATCATTTTTCGAGGGAACATCAGAGTAGCAAATTTTAGGGTGCTGGCAAAAAAAACAATTCCCGCTTATTTAAGCTGCATATTGATTGAAGTTTGTGTAAATGCACGTTTTTTTCAAAAAGTTGATTGACGCCGGAGCGGTATTTCCCTAAATTAGCGCCCGTTCCGGTAGCACAGGAACAACAATATGGTGAGGTGTCCGAGTGGCTGAAGGAGCACGCCTGGAAAGTGTGTATACGGCAACGTATCGGGGGTTCGAATCCCCCCCTCACCGCCATATTCGAGAAAGAGCTCGTACGCAAGTACGGGCTTTTTTTTCGCATGTTGCACGCCTGCGGGGGGATGAGAAGCCCCGACCGGGGGTCGACAACTGGCGCAGCCAGTTGGACAGACTGAGAGCGCAGCGAACAGGCTGCCCGAAGGGCGAGCGAAGCGAGTCAATCCCCCCCTCACCGCCATATTCGAGAAAGAGCTCGTACGCAAGTACGGGCTTTTTTTTCGCATGTTGCACGCCTGCGGGGGGATGAGAAGCCCCGACCGGGGGTCGACAACTGGCGCAGCCAGTTGGACAGACTGAGAGCGCAGCGAACAGGCTGCCCGAAGGGCGAGCGAAGCGAGTCAATCCCCCCCTCACCGCCATATTCGAGAAAGAGCTCGTACGCAAGTACGGGCTTTTTTTTCGCATGTTGCACGCCTGCGGGGGGATGAGAAGCCCCGACCGGGGGTCGACAACTGGCGCAGCCAGTTGGACAGACTGAGAGCGCAGCGAACAGGCTGCCCGAAGGGCGAGCGAAGCGAGTCAATCCCCCCCTCACCGCCATATTCGAGAAAGAGCTCGTACGCAAGTACGGGCTTTTTTTTCGCATGTTGCACGCCTGCGGGGGGATGAGAAGCTTCTGTAAATAGACCCGTTTTAGTTCCATGCATTTTTTGAGTTCCCGGCCAAATAATAGTGCTGTCGGTATTCCTTCGGCGTCATATTGTCCAGTGATTCATGCGGGCGTTCACAGTTATATTCTGACAACCATTTTTCCGTGATTTCCCGCACTTCATTCAGCGTTCTGAACAGATAAAAATCGAGTATTTCTGTACGGTATGTCCGGTTAAAGCGCTCAATGAAAGCGTTCTGCGTCGGCTTACCTGGCTGGATAAGCTCCAGTTTTACTGTATGTTTCTCTGCCCATTCGGCCAGTGCCAGAGAGATAAATTCTGGACCATTATCCATGCGCAGCATGACCGGATACCGGCGATTTGCCGCGATCCTGTCGAGTACACGGACCACTCGCTGAGCTGGCAGATTCAGATCGATTTCAATCGACAACGCCTCACGGTTAAAGTCATCAACGACATTGAACGTGCGAAAACAACGGCCACAGACCAGGGCATCATGCATAAAATCAACAGACCAGCTCTGATTCAGCGCTTCCGGTGTGGCCAGTGGCGAGGGATTACGCACCGGCAACCGCTGTTTGCCCGTACGACGAAAGTTCAGCTTTAGCAGACAGTAAATACGGTGGATCCTTTTGTGATTCCACGGGTGTCCCTGCCGCCTCAGAACCTGAAAAAGTTTCGGAAAACCGTATCGTGGGTATCGCTCGGCCACTGCCTGCAACGCGACAATAACGGGTTCGTCACGCGTGGTGTCCGGACGGTAATGGTAAACCGTTCTGCTCAGGTTAAGACTCCGGCAGGCCTGACGGATACTGAGTCCAAATGTCGTTATCAGATGAGAGACCTGCTCACGCTTAAAGGCTGGTTTTAAAGCTTTTTTTCGATAACGTCTTTCAGCGCCCGGTTCTCAAGGCTCAGGTCGGCAAACATCTGTTTGAGACGTCGGTTCTCGTCCTCAAGATCCTTGATCTTTTTAATATCAGAAGCCTCCATGCCGCCGTATCTGGACTTCCAGTTGTAGTAGGTGGCTTCAGAGATACCGGTCTCCCGGCAGACATCTTTAACAGTTCGTCCGGCTTCAACCGACTTAATCACAGCGATGATCTGATGCTCAGTAAAACGGGCTTTACGCATAGCGATCTCCTTCGTTGGCAGATTGATTATGCCGGATGATCTCTAAATGTGAATGGCACGATTATGCGGGATACTTACAATCCCATCCCACACTATATTTAGACTCTGGTGAATCCCAACAAGCATTAGCGATTCGATTAATAACAAATTTACCATTTGTTTCAAACGCTGGATACCAACCAACATCAACAATAGCCCCAAACTCAAATGATAATTGCAATAAATCCTCATCTAAGACCATTATTTGTGATTCTATATCTTGCGAAAAATCAATAGTCGATAACTCGTCAAATATACTTACAAGCTCAAAATCGGGTCCTAAAATCACATATGTTTTTTCATTTGAAAGTATTTATTATATTAATATTAGTTAAATGAAAGATAAGAAATGCCATCTTCATAGGAATATGAGGGATCTTCAGTAAGACCCCTTTACTTTTATATAACTGCTTTACCTTTCCGATAGGCATCTTTAGCTTCATTGAGACTCATCTTATTTGCCCCACCTTTTCTGTCTGGATTTCTAGACTGAAAAGGATCATCTTCCCAATTACAATTAGGACAAATATCATGTTCACCTACAGATTCAAATACCATTTCCCCGCAGCACGGGCATGCATAGTAATTATTGATCATTCCAATAGTCCATCTTGTCAGTTGGTTTAAACATCGTTCTTGGAGCACCATCTTTAGATTTGATACCCAACGTATTACTTTCGGGATGATATAACAAAATATCACCGTTATCTCTTGTTTTTGTCATAGTTCCTTTTGGGGGATTATTAACAAAGTCATGAGTGGCATCAACATATTCTTTAGAGTTAGTTAAATCAGGAAAATCAGAACCATGCTTCTTCCAGTGATTGTATGCATTTTCAACCTGTGTGATTTTCCTTCTTTGAGTCCAAATAGGATCTTCAGGTCTTTTACTTAAATAAATATAAATCGGTGGAATATCCGATATTGGCAGGATTAGAATATAATCTGCAAAATTCTTTTCTTCCGGTGCAGGGCTGGTTGTAGCCTCAATACGGGTATCTTCCGGCAGCGGATCAACAACAACCGGATTTGGTATCCTTACCGGGTTCTGGTTGCCTGTATTTGAAGGGGCACTGACACCTGAACTGTCTGGCGTCCAAATGATTGTTATACGCGGATCTTCCTCTGTGGTGAACGTATACGCTTTTCGGCTGCTGTCCCACTCCATTTTGCGCACACGCACCATATCTTTACCGGGTGGTGTATGCCAGCCATGAGGAATCAGATTACCTTTATCGTCCTGCTCCCATGTATAACGCACACGGCTTGGCGCTTCACGCATCTGTTCCAGACGCATACGGTCAATAAAGTCCTGTTCACCCTCATTGAGCCTGCCGGGCATCATTCCCACTACAATAGCTGCGATGAAAGCACCGGGACCTGCAGCGGCTATTTCTCCAAGGGTTGCCCCCCGAACAGCCCACGTTCCTGACGTAATGGCACTTCCACCTACCAGACCAAGGATACTGGCACCTTCAACAGCCATTTGAGCATTAGCAGCACTTGTCGCTGCAGCCGTTGCCCGCTGATATTCGATTTCTTCGTGATCACCGTTCAGCCATTTATACAGGGCACTTCGCTTTTTCGGTTTCGGTATATCATCTACAGGTTTCTTTTTCTTGGCGGTCTGAGCATGTTGGGGAACATCAGTATCGGATGCTGGATCGGCAGGAGGAACAGACTGATAAAATGCCAATGAAGCAAAATTAGTATGAGGTTCCTGCTCTTCCCCGGCATCATTACAGCCCTCACCACGAAGGCAGGATTTAGCAAAGACACGATTACGATCACGTTCTTCCGCCAGTCGTTTTTCCTCTGCTTTCTGCTGCTCCTGCTCTTCCCGCAGAGTGACAAGGGCGAGCAATCGCGCCTTTTCTGCCTGCTCTTCGGGCGTATCATCCTTGATATAGCAATCCGGGATTGACTGGATGAACCTTGCCCGGCACGGACAGGAACTGACACTGTCCAGCGTTCCTGCCAGCCTTCTGCCTACGTCCCATGTATCAGATGTTCCACCCAGAATTCTATACGTTCCCGGATGCTGACCGCACGACACGACGTCACCTTCCCGCGCACCCGCCACACCATACCAGCTTAGCGTTTCATCCCCGGTCAGTATCTTCCCCCCGCAGGTAGTCAGATCACCTACCCGCAGGTAAAACCCCATAGATCCCATTAGTCTGTTCTCCTGTCCTTAAAGACGTTACCTGACGAAATATCCGGGGGTCAGTTCATTGTTGTATTGACGATCCATTCCCTTTTCCTTGTCATTCCTATGGTTTAGTTGATGCAATACTAACCGAACTATGATTTGACATAAAAGTGATGTTTGTCATGAGGTAAGAAAATTAAAGACGAAACAACAAAACAGGAATTCAGATCAGGGCATTAATGAAAGGAGGTAATAACTGTAATCTTTAATGCAGATGCTTTCACCACTTTCCAGCATAAGCTTTATTCCGCCTTCACTTTCTTCCATATCGGTTGCAATACATGTCATAAAAGGTACTTTTTCGTTTATTTTAAAGATACTTATTATTTTTATGTTTTCCATTATAAGGCGGACAGTTCTCTGGCTTTCTTTGGCATAATCCCCACTATTCTGTAATGCATCCTGTACTGCATAAAATGACGGATTTACGAAAAGATAGCAATACGCCAACGAACAAACAATAATGACAACACATTGTATATAAATAATAATTAACGCGAATGATAATGAAAGTAAACATGGCAGCCCCCCTCACTGCCATATTCGAGAAAGAGCTCATACGCAAGTACGGGCTTTTTTTTCGCATGTGACCCGTCCTGAATAGCGTTAACCTGTAGGTCTGATAAGCATCGCGCTATCAAGCATCATCCCCCGCCCCGTTGCACATTATCCAATCCACTCTTATGCTGTAACAACCGCTTTCTCAAGCAATCAGGAAAATAACGGCATGTTAAACATAGAAGGAACTTTGCTGGATGAGCTCATGTCGCAGGCAGACGAAGCAGGATTTATTCCGTTGAAGGTTTTCTCGCGAAAAATCCTCAAACGTACACCGAATGAAATAAATACGTTTTTCGATCCTGACAGCCGATTCTACGAAGAGTATCAGCGAACGGTTATTTGCAACGTCAGGCATAACGTCACCATTAAAAAAACCTACACCAGCAATGGGATCTTACGAAAAGAGACTACGGTAGGTGGGATTTATAAGGATGACCTGCTGACCTTTCTGGCACAAGCGCTAAAGAAAATAGACGAAAATAACCAGCTGTTTGACCAGGCCTGCGCCAACTACTGGAGCAGCAAAAGAAAGTAATCTGCTGACGTCAAATAACAAAGCCCGGTTTCCCGGGCCTTGAAGACGGAGTACTTATCAGTTGTAAGCATTGAGCGTCCGCTGACAGAGCGCCGAACGGACGCAATCGTCTTTATTGAAACGAACAATCCCAACCATATCATCTTCTTCGAAACGGGCCAGCGCATCGCTTAGCCCTGAGCGAACGTGGGCGGGTAGATCGCACTGGGTCACATCCCCATTCACAATCACCGTCACATTCTCCCCGAGGCGAGTCAAAAACATCTTCATCTGTGCTGCAGTAACATTCTGAGCCTCGTCAAGAATGACCACTGCATTTTCAAATGTGCGTCCACGCATATAGGCGAATGGCGCGATTTCCACCTTACCAATCTCAGGCCGCAGGCAATATTGCATGAAGGAGGCCCCCAGACGTTTCACCAGCACGTCATACACTGGACGAAAATAAGGCGCAAACTTCTCGGAAACATCTCCAGGTAAGAAGCCGAGGTCTTCATCAGCTTGCAGAACTGGACGGGTTACAATGATCCTGTCCACGTCTTTGTGGATCAGGGCCTCTGCTGCTTTTGCCGCGCTGATCCAGGTTTTACCACACCCGGCTTCACCGGTAGCGAAGATCAGCTGTTTACTCTCGATAGCATTCAGGTACTGGGCCTGAGCTTCATTCCGCGCCGTGATTGGCGTGGCGTCGCGACTATCACGCGCCATACCAATCGCTTCTACGCCGCCCATCTGCACAAGCGAGGTGACCGATTCATCTTCACGTTGTTTATGACTACGCGAATCCCGCCTCAGCACACGTTTTGCTTCACGACGAGCTTTGATCACTGCTTTTTGTCTTCCCATGGATAGCACCTTGAGTTGTAGGTATACATCACACGCGCCGTTGGCGGCACGATTATGCGCACGAACATCTGAGGGTTGGCTTCCTTGTAAGCCATTGCTTGCTTTCGGATAAGACGCCACACACGGCTACGCGCACCGTACAAGGTGTCAGTTACGAAGATAAGAAGTGAAAGGGAGAGAGATTTAGCGGTGACGAGGTGGCTACCGGAAGAGAAACGTCCGCGTAACGTACTGCTGCTACTGTGAAAAATGTGTCCAATACAGGACTTTTCCATCGCGATCTCCATAGTGAACGACTATCACCGCCGGGAACTACCGCTGTTTCTTATAATTACATCATAATCTTTCGTTAATGCAACAATATTTTTACTTGCCGTTAACTTAAATTCTATCTAATCACCAGAGACAGTCTCTTGCAGAGAGATGACAGAATTATTTCAGTCTCGTACCGATCATAAAAAATAATTTGTTCATTCATACAGATGTCAGGAAAAGCCCCGCTGTACAACGGGGCGTAATCATCAGGCTTCGAGGAGAGACTGTCCCAGATATTTATCTGCGGTTTTGACACCCGGCAAAGCAAAGAAGTAGCCCCCACCAATTGGTTTGACGTACTCTTCCAGCGCTTCACCGTTGAGGCGTTTCTGCACAGTCAAAAAGCCTTTTTCCAGATCGTGTTGATAGCAGACAAACAACAGTCCCATATCCAGTTGACCGGATGGGGTCACACCGAGCGAATAGCTGTAGCCACGGCGCATCATCAGGCTGGAGTCGGTCTCTTTCGTGCGCGGATTCGCCAGGCGGATATGACTGTCGAGCGCAATCACCTCACCTTCGGGATCGCTGGCATAGTCAGGCACATCGTGCTCGTGCTGCATACCCAGCGGCGCGCCGGTGTGTTTATCTCGACCAAATATCGTTTGCTGCTCTTTCAGCGGCGTACGATCCCAGAACTCGACGCGAAACTGAATGAGCCTGACGGCCTGATAACTACCACCTTGCGCCCAGACAGGTTCGCCCTGCCCGTCCGTAACCCACACCACATCTTGCATCAACTTCGCATCCGTCGCGTCCGGATTCGCGGTGCCATCCTTAAAGCCAAGCAAGTTGACCGGGGTCTCTTTGCCTTTGCTGCGCGCGGCATGGTCGGAAATAAACCCTTCACGTTTCCAGCGCACGCTAAGGAGATCGGGCGTATGTTTAATGATATCGCGCAGCGCATGGATAACGGTGTCCTGCGTGTTGGCACAAATCTGCAGCAGCAAATCACCATGGCACAGCGCCGCATCCAGCGAATCATTCGGGAAGCGGGTCATTTTTTGCAGCTTTTTCGGCATCTGCGATTTCAGGCCATAACGTTCATCAAATAGCGAGGCGCCGACTGACAACGTCATCGTCAGGTTGTCTGGCGCAATGTATGCGCCGAGGATACCGGAATCCATAGGGGGTAAACGCGGGTTCGGCGTATCCGGCGCCGGCCCGCCCGTGGTCAGAAACACAAATCGGGCGGTCAGCAAGCGGAACAAGCGTTCCAGATCAGCCTTATCGCTGGCGAGAACATCGAACGCCACCAGCATCATCGATGCCTGCTGCGGCGTCAGGATCCCTGCCTGATGCTGACCATAAAACGGCTGCGCTTCACTACGCGCATCGGGGGACAGCGTTCCCGGCGCACTTTGTGGTTTTTGCGCGTGGGCAACCGGACATCCACCCGCCAGCGCCAGCGCCCCACCCAGGGCGCCCATCCCTTTCAGTAAACGTCGGCGTGAAGGTTCGCTCACGCCGTTTTCATTATCTTGCTGCATTTTGCTTAATCCAGACCCAGAACACCGCGTAATTGCGACAAGTCTTCCGCCAGCGTCGTGATTGGCCCTTTCAGCGCATTGCGATCGGCGTCGGTCAGTTTGTCATAGGTTTCAAAACCGTCTTTGGTACGGTACTTGCTCAGAATGGTATCGACTTTTTTGAAGTTCGCATCCACCTTCGCCAACAGCTCAGCATTGGATTTTTGTAACTGAGGGCGCAGGAGATCGACGATTTTCTGCGCGCCATCGATATTGGCCTGGAAATCCCACAGATCGGTATGGCTGTAGCGATCCTCTTCTCCGCTAATTTTGCTGGCAGCGACTTCTTCAATCAGTCCTGCTGCCCCGCCAACCACTTTTGACGGTGGGAAGGCCAGTTCGCTAATACGCGTTTGCAGGTCAAGAACATCGCGGTTTAATTGGTCGGCATACTTGTCCATACCTTTGGTGGTGTTGTCGCCGAACAACGCTTTCTCCAGACGGTGGAAGCCGGTGAATTTAGGATCGGCGGCTTTTTGCTCATAATCATCTTCACGTGCATCGATGCTGCCGTCGAGATCGGAGAACAGTTCAGCAATCGGTTCAATACGCTCATAATGCTGACGAGTTGGCGCATACAGCGATTTCGCTTTTTCCAGATCGCCAGCTTTAATCGCATCGGTGAATGCTTTGGTGCCCGCAACCAGTTGTGCAGTTTCGGCTGTCACATAGGCTTTGTATTCAGTAATTGCGCCACTTAGGCTCAGCAGAGCATCGCCCTGCGCGGCATCCGACGTTGCGCTACCTTTTACAATGAGTTTGCCTTTCGGGTTGGTCAACAGACCGCAGGTCATATCATATTCACCAGGCTGCAGGTTAGCTGTCATTTTCTGGCTAAAGCCCGGCGCAATGTTTTCACGTTCTTCAACCACCATAACCCCTTTAAGGATCTCCCACTCCAGCGCTTTCTGGCTGTGGTTCTGGATGATGAACTGCGTTTTCCCAGCGTTAACCGTGATCGTCATCGGCTCACACTGTTTGTCGTTAACCGTGACTTTCACCTGCGGAATATCGGCGGCTTGTGCAGAAAAAGCGGAGGCAAACAGCGCGGCAATACCCAACTGCAGCGCACTACGGCGAAAATTAAACGTCATAACCTATCCCTATAAATAAGTATGTTGTAACTAATGAGTATTCTGCATCGCGTTTTTATCAGGGTGCGGTACGCGATGCCGTAGTGCCTGAACGCGGCGGCAGTGCAAACAAAATCAATGCCGGAATCAGGTAGATAAACCAAACGGCGACTTCACTGACGCTCGGCGCTTCCTGATAGCCGAAAATACCTTCCATCAATGTGCCAAACAGCGAATGCGTCGAAAGCACACTGCTCATGTCAAACGCCACATCCTGAAAATGATTCCATAACCCGGCTTCGTGGAACGCGCGGATGGCCCCAGCGGCAAGACCCGCGGCCACCAGCAAAATGAACAGGCTGGTCCATTTGAAGAATGCCCCGAGGTTGAGGCGAATGCCGCCGAGGTAAATCAAGTAACCCAGTACCACCGCGGTGGCCAGCCCCAGCATCGCACCTAACGGTGGCCAAATGCCTACATCCTGCTGGAATGCCGCCAGCAGAAAGAACACCGATTCCAGGCCTTCACGGGCAACGGCAAAAAAGACCATCATCACCAGCGCCCAGCCGTGATGATTGCCGCGTTGCAACGCGTTATCGACAGCCTGTTCAAGCTGGACTTTGACGTTGCGCGAAACTTTACGCATCCAGAACACCATCCAGGTGAGGATCACCACGGCAATGACCGCCACGATGCCTTCAAACAGCTCCTGTTCCTTTTGCGGAAATTCACCGGTGGTTTCATTGATGAAAACGCCTAACGCCAGACATAACGCCGCCGCCAGCAGAACACCAATCCACATCACACCAATCCATCGACCACGCTGAGTCCGTTTCAGGTAGCTGGCAATCAGGCTGACTATCAGCGCGGCCTCTAACCCTTCGCGCAACATAATAAGAAATGGAACAAACATGCGAAGAACCCTTAAACGTTATTCTCAGTCAATTGATGAAAAGAAAAGTAAATTACAGTGATAGTGATTATCATTACAGTAAAGAAAAACTCAAGCAGAATGTTTTGAGAATGATGACTTAATGTAAACAGTTAGGCGGGTAACGATTAGGGCGGTTTTGCAGCGGGGACAAATAAAAAAGCCCGCACGCGGCGGGCTTAAAGATCGAGGCGGATTACTCTGCCTGTAAACGTGATGGCGGAGCTGTGTGATAATGCGCATCAGCCTCGGCAAAACGTTGCTGCATAGCGGCTGAAGGCGCTTTACCCAACAGGCTGAAGACCACAATACCGATGCTGCCGAAAATAAAGCCTGGGATGATTTCATACAGACCCAACCAGGCAAACTGCTTCCAGACGATTACCGTCACCGCACCGATGAGCATCCCGGCCAGCGCGCCGTTACGCGTCATACGCGACCACATTACGGAGAACAGAACCACCGGACCAAACGCCGCGCCAAAGCCGGCCCAGGCGTAGCTTACCAGACCAAGCACACGGTTCTCCGGGTTCGCCGCCAGCGCGATAGACACCAGCGCCACAACCAGCACCATGATGCGACCAATCCATACCAGTTCTTTCTGGCTGGCATTTTTACGCAGGAACGCTTTATACAAGTCTTCGGTGATTGCACTGGAGCACACCAGCAGCTGGCAGCTCAGGGTCGACATCACCGCTGCGAGGATAGCAGACAGCAGAATACCGGCAATCCACGGGTTGAACAGGATTTGCGCCAGTTCAATAAACACGCGTTCGGCGTTCTGGTTAACGGCA
This sequence comes from Citrobacter sp. RHBSTW-00986, assembly GCF_013783065.1. Classification (NCBI taxonomy): domain Bacteria; kingdom Pseudomonadati; phylum Pseudomonadota; class Gammaproteobacteria; order Enterobacterales; family Enterobacteriaceae; genus Citrobacter; species Citrobacter sp. RHBSTW-00986. The sequence continues at coordinate 3,021,117 of NZ_CP056200.1, forward strand.
CCGGCAAGCTGTGGGTTGTTGTTAAAGTAAGCGATACCAAAGAAGCCAACGGCAACTGCACCTGCCAGACACAGGATCATCCAGGTCATACTGATGCGGCGAGCATGAACAATGCTATGGTGAGAATCAGCCGCCATAAAGCGCGCCAGAATATGCGGCTGACCGAAATAGCCCAGACCCCAGCCCATCAGGGAAATAATGGCAACAAAATTCAGCCCTTTGAACATGTCCACGTTCTCAATGCTCTTTTGTTTAATCACTTCCAGCGAATCGTCAAACCCACCCACGCCAATGACTACCATCACCGGCGTCAGGATCAGGGCGAAGATCATCAGGCTGGCCTGGACGGTATCGGTCCAGCTTACCGCCAGGAAACCACCGATAAAGGTATAAATAATCGTCGCGGCCGCCCCCGCCCACAGCGCTGTTTCGTAACTCATGCCAAAGGTGCTTTCAAACAGACGCGCCCCTGCCACAATACCGGAAGCACAATAGATGGTGAAAAACAGCAGAATAACCAGCGCGGAGATAATACGCAGAATTCGGCTTTTATCTTCAAAGCGACCGGTAAAGTAATCCGGTAACGTCAGCGCATTGTTATTGTATTCGGTATGCACGCGTAAACGTCCGGCCACCAGTTTCCAGTTGATCCACGCGCCCAAAATAAGGCCAATAGCAATCCAACTTTCTGAAATCCCCGACAGGAAAATCGCGCCAGGCAGCCCCATCAGCAACCAGCCGCTCATGTCAGATGCCCCGGCGGATAACGCGGTCACGAATGGACCCAGACTGCGTCCACCCAGAATGTAATCGTCAAAGTTTTTGGTTGAACGCCATGCAATAAACCCTATCAATATCATGCCGAAAATATAGACACAGAATGTCACTAACATCGGTGTGCTAATAGCCATCAAAACTCTCCAAAATTATGTATCAGCAATGCCGTGGCTTGCCGTTTTATTACCCTGCCGGAACGTGGCAAAGATATCTATGTTTACCAGGGCGACCGTATCCTGCCGGAAGCGATGGTCATTCACAATCGATTTAACACACCATTTACATCAAATTTGATCCAGAGTAGATAGCATTTTTCTGTAGGTTGCACTCTCTCACACTTTTTTCGGTTGCACCTTTTAAAAGTGTTAACTACCGCAGAGAAAAAGATTCGGCAACTTTTATATCCCCCGTCAAAACACTCACGTTTATTAACATTTCATTCATTTCCAAGCTTGCAAACCAAGTCACATTTAACACGGTTGCACAAAGTTGCAACATAGTGGATATTTCTCGGTAACTATCAGACCCGTATTTCAGTACAACAGGAGTAAACGGCATGGGAACCACCACGATGGGGGTTAAGCTGGATGACGCCACTCGCGAGCGTATTAAAACAGCAGCATCACGAATCGATCGCACGCCACATTGGCTGATCAAACAAGCCATTTTTAATTATCTCGAAAGACTGGAAAATGACGACGCGCTTCCTGAACTACCAGCCCTGCTGGCGGGTGCTGCGAATGAGGGCGATGAGTCGACCACGCTGCAAAATGAAGCGCATCAGCCTTTCCTGGAATTTGCTGAACAGATCCTGCCGCAGTCAGTTTCCCGCGCGGCAATCACCGCTGCTTACCGCCGCGCCGAAACTGACGCCGTACCTATGCTGATGGAGCAGGCTCGTCTGCCGCAGCCTATCGCCGAGCAGGCGCATAAGCTGGCATACGATCTGGCAGACAAACTGCGTAACCAGAAGACCGCCAGCGGCCGCGCCGGGATGGTACAAGGTTTATTGCAGGAATTCTCCCTTTCTTCACAGGAAGGCGTCGCGCTGATGTGTCTGGCCGAAGCCTTGCTGCGTATTCCAGATAAAGCGACCCGCGATGCGTTAATCCGCGACAAGATCAGCAACGGTAACTGGCAGTCGCACATTGGCCGCAGCCCGTCTCTGTTCGTCAACGCGGCGACCTGGGGGCTGTTGTTTACCGGTCGTCTGGTTTCAACGCATAACGAAGCCAGCCTCTCACGCTCACTCAACCGTATTATCGGCAAGAGCGGTGAGCCGCTGGTGCGTAAAGGCGTCGACATGGCCATGCGCTTGATGGGCGAGCAGTTTGTCACCGGGGAGACCATCGCTGAAGCGCTGGCTAACGCGCGTAAACTGGAAGAAAAAGGCTTCCGTTACTCCTATGACATGCTGGGCGAAGCGGCCCTGACCGCCGCCGATGCACAGGCTTATATGGTTTCATACCAGCAGGCGATCCACGCCATTGGTAAAGCCTCTAACGGGCGCGGTATCTACGAAGGGCCAGGTATTTCTATCAAGCTGTCGGCACTGCATCCGCGTTACAGCCGTGCGCAGTACGATCGCGTGATGGATGAACTCTATCCTCGTCTGAAATCGCTTACTCTGCTGGCACGTCAGTACGACATCGGCATTAATATCGACGCCGAAGAGGCTGACCGACTGGAGATCTCCCTCGATCTGCTGGAAAAACTGTGCTTTGAACCCGAACTGGCAGGCTGGAACGGGATCGGTTTTGTTATCCAGGCCTACCAGAAGCGCTGCCCGTATGTTATCGACTATCTGATTGACCTCGCCACGCGCAGCCGCCGCCGCCTGATGATCCGTCTGGTTAAGGGCGCCTACTGGGATAGCGAAATTAAACGTGCCCAGATGGACGGTCTGGAAGGTTATCCGGTCTACACCCGTAAGGTGTACACCGACGTTTCTTACCTGGCCTGTGCGAAAAAACTGCTTGCCGTACCGAATCTGATCTACCCGCAGTTCGCCACCCACAACGCCCATACGCTGGCGGCGATTTATCAGTTAGCCGGTCAAAACTACTATCCAGGCCAGTACGAGTTCCAGTGCCTGCACGGCATGGGCGAACCGCTGTATGAGCAGGTCACCGGCAAAGTTGCGGATGGCAAACTGAACCGTCCATGCCGCATTTATGCACCGGTCGGCACGCACGAAACGCTGCTGGCGTACCTGGTGCGTCGTCTGCTGGAAAACGGCGCCAACACCTCGTTCGTCAACCGCATTGCCGACACGACACTGCCGCTGGATGAACTGGTTGCCGATCCGGTCGAGGCTGTTGAAAAACTGGCGCAGCAAGAAGGTCAGGCCGGTCTGCCGCATCCGAAGATTGCCCTGCCGCGTGACCTGTACGGTAAAGGCCGCGAAAACTCAGGCGGGCTGGATTTAGCTAACGAACATCGTCTGGCCTCGCTGTCCTCTGCCCTGCTCAACAGCGCGCTACAAAAATGGCACGCTAAACCCATTCTGGAGCACCCGGTTGCTGACGGCGAAATGACGCCAGTCGTTAACCCGGCCGAGCCGAAAGACATTGTCGGTTACGTGCGTGAGGCGACTCACGCTGAAGTGGAACAGGCGTTACAGAACGCAGCGAATAACGCACCGATCTGGTTCGCCACACCGCCACAAGAGCGCGCCGCCATTTTGCATCGTGCCGCCGTTCTGATGGAAGGTCAGATGCAGCAGTTGATTGGCATCCTGGTACGCGAAGCGGGTAAAACCTTCAGCAACGCCATTGCGGAAGTGCGCGAAGCGGTAGACTTCCTGCATTATTATGCCGGTCAGGTTCGCGATGATTTCGATAATGAAACCCATCGACCGTTAGGACCCGTGGTTTGTATCAGCCCATGGAACTTCCCGCTGGCCATTTTCACCGGGCAGATTGCCGCCGCGCTGGCGGCGGGTAACAGCGTGCTGGCGAAACCGGCGGAACAAACCCCGTTAATTGCCGCCCAGGGCATCGCTATTTTGCTCGAAGCGGGTGTACCGCCGGGCGTGGTGCAACTGTTGCCTGGTCAGGGTGAAACCGTCGGGGCGCAGCTCACTTCCGATGAGCGCGTACGCGGCGTCATGTTTACCGGCTCAACGGAAGTCGCCACGCTGTTGCAACGCAATATTGCCACCCGCCTTGATGCTCAGGGGCGTCCAATCCCGCTTATCGCCGAAACCGGTGGGATGAACGCAATGATTGTCGACTCCTCCGCGTTGACGGAACAGGTCGTGGTCGACGTTCTGGCTTCAGCGTTTGACAGCGCCGGACAGCGCTGCTCCGCGCTGCGCGTCCTGTGTCTGCAGGACGATGTAGCCGACCATACGCTGAAAATGCTGCGCGGCGCGATGGCTGAATGTCGCATGGGTAATCCTGGTCGCCTGACCACGGATATTGGGCCGGTAATTGATGAAGAAGCCAAAACCAATATTGAGCGCCATATTCAGGCCATGCGCGCCAAAGGACGCCCGGTGTTTCAGGCCGTGCGCGAAAACAGTGACGATGCGCGTGAATGGCAAACCGGTACATTTATTGCTCCGACGCTGATCGAGCTGGAAAGCTTCGACGAATTACAAAAAGAGGTGTTTGGTCCGGTACTGCACGTCGTGCGCTACACCCGTAACAATCTGGGCAACCTGATTGAGCAAATTAATGCTTCCGGCTACGGCCTGACGCTGGGCGTACACACCCGTATCGATGAAACCATCGCCCAGGTCACAGGATCGGCACACGTGGGGAACCTGTACGTTAACCGCAATATGGTCGGTGCCGTTGTCGGCGTGCAGCCATTCGGTGGCGAAGGCTTGTCTGGTACCGGGCCAAAAGCAGGTGGACCGCTGTATCTGTATCGCCTGCTGGCTAACCGCCCGGAAAATGCGTTAGGCATTACGCTTGCCCGACAGGATGCCGACTACCCGGTCGATGCGCAGCTTAAAGCTGCACTCGTTCAGCCGCTGGAAGCGCTCAGCGAATGGGCAACCGATCGGCCCTCACTGCAGGCGCTCTGCCAGCAGTTTGGCGAACTGGCGCAGGCCGGTACTCAGCGTCTGCTGCCAGGACCCACTGGCGAGCGCAATACCTGGACGCTGTTGCCGCGTGAACGCGTACTGTGTATCGCCGATGATGAACAGGACGCGCTGGTACAGGTTGCCGCCGTGGCTTCCGTTGGTAGCTTAATCCTGTGGCCAGATGATGCGTTCCATCGTGAACTGGCAAAACGTCTGCCAGCCGCCGTCTCCGGGCGCATTCAGTTTGCCAAAGCGGACAACATCACTACGCAGCCGTTTGATGCCGTTATTTTCCACGGCGATTCTGACCAACTGCGTTCCCTGTGCGAAGCGGTAGCTGCCCGCGAAGGGGCGATTGTATCAGTCCAGGGCTTTGCCCGTGGCGAAAGCAATATTCTGCTGGAGAGGCTGTACATTGAACGCTCCTTGAGCGTCAATACCGCCGCTGCCGGGGGGAACGCCAGCCTGATGACAATCGGCTAAGGTTGTGGTTAATTAAGGCTCCGGTTAGGGGGTAATGCCTGTCAATTAAGCATTACGGCGAACATGTGATTTCGGCTCAGGGTTCCGTTCACCTCAGTGGTATCACTTTTCTGAGGCTCAGACACCCGTGAACGTGCAAGAGAGGCTCACCGCCGCCTCCCTTGCATCCCTGGCTCCCGGCGGGAAAATCGTCGCTGCGCGATTCATTCGTCTTATGCCGTCTGCCTGTCGGGTCGGGGCCGGGCCTGCGTCCCTGCAGGCCGCCCCCTCTGCCCGCATCCCTGCGGGCAGACCCGGTCAGCCGTCAACGCCTCATCGATTTTCAGCCGGACCGGGGTCATCGCTGCAACGCACTGACTTCCAGTTAACTCTGTTTTGCTGTTCAGATAAAAAACGCAGGTGGTCAGGTGTGGGCTGGTCCGGCTGAAAATTGCCGACGTGTTTCCGTAAGGCCGGGAGAACCCGCAGGGATGCGGGTTCAGGGCGCGTTTTACAGGGAAGTTTCCTCGCGCCCGGCCCGGTAGCCTGGAGGAATAAACGGAGGGGACCACGAAGTGACAATTTTCCCGCCGGGAGCCGGGATTGTTAAGGGTACGGCGATAGTACCCTTAACACGTTCACAGGGAGGATCGTTTCAGAGAAGTGACAAACATAAGGTGAACGTAGCAATATACCGGAGGCAACAGATTCATTACCTCCGTATGTGCCACTCATCCTCGTTAACTGACAAGCATGACTCCGGTAACGGGGCCTTTTTTTATGGATCCAGAGGGAAGCATGAAACGAATCGTACTGACATGTGCAGCGCTGCTGTTGAGCGGCCAGGCGCTGGCGGATGACTGCGCCAACGCGAACACTCAGATTGAGATGAACACCTGTGCGGCAGAGCAGTTTAAGGCGGCCGACACCAAACTTAATGACACTTATCAGAATGCGCTTAAGCGCGCCGCCCCGACCCAGCGCGATTTACTGAAAAAAGCGCAAATCTCATGGATAACCCTGCGCGATGCGGACTGCGCGTTAATCAGTTCCGGCACCGAAGGCGGTAGTGCCCAGGCGATGATTTCCAGCCAGTGCCTGACGGATAAAACCAACGAGCGTGAAGCGTTTCTCGCCTCGCTCTTACAGTGCGAAGAGGGCGATTTAAGCTGTCCGTTACCGCCTGCCAGTTAACGCACGCGGATCCCTTCAATAATCATCCGCTGCACGCTCTCCACCGTTTGGTTAAAAAAGGCTTCATCACGCAGCGTTGCGCCCGTTACCGCCTCTACCTGTGGGGCAAAGTCGGCGTAGTGCTGGGTTGAAGCCCAAATCATAAAAATCAGATGATGCGGATCGACCGGAGCCAGTTTCCCACTTTTGATCCAACCGGCAATCAGCGCCGATTTCTCATCAATTAGCGTTTTGAGATCGCCCGTTAATTCAGCCATCAATAAAGGCGCACCTGCCAGCATCTCCATACAAAATAGCCGTGAAGCCTGAGGGTAATCGCGCGACACTTCCAGCTTAAGGCGAATGTATTCTTTAATGGCCACCAGCGGCGCAAAGTCTTCACGAAAAGCCTTCAACGGAGCCAGCCAGACGTCGAGGATTTGCCGCAAAACGGCAATATAGAGCACCTCTTTTGACGGGTAGTAATAAAGCAGATTCGTTTTTGACACACCCGCCTGCTCAGCGACCTGTTCGAGACGCGTGCCGTGGATCCCATATTGGGAGAAGATATTTAATGCCGCGGTTAATATGGCCTGGCGTTTTGCACTGACGGCCTGCGAGCGCTTACCTGTTTTTTTCTCTGCGCGTTGGACCATGCGCCCTCTCCTTCTTGTGAGGGCGTCAGCATACCAAATCACGCGGTGAATGGTTAAATTAAAGCGACTCCGGCGGTGCCTCTTGCACTACCCCTTTTTTCTTTTTGAACTTCAGTTCGCTGACCAGCACGCCAACAATAATGAATGCTGCGCCGAGCAAAGCCAGTAGCGGTAAGCGTTCCCCCGCCAGGCGACCAAAGATCCCCGCCCACACCGGCTCACCGGTATAAATGACCGTCGCGCGCGTCGGCGAAACGCTGCGCTGTGCCCAGTTCATGGTGACCTGAATAATCGCACTGAAAATCCCCAACCCCAGCGCCACCACCAGCAATCCCGTAGACATCGGTGGTACGGTCTCTCCGGCCGGTCCCATCGCAATAAACGCCACTATCGAAGCGGTTGCCAGTTGTACCACCGTTACCCGCCGCACATCCACTTTTCCCGCCCACGCGCTAATCAGGATAATTTCTGCCGCAATCGCCACCGCGCCGGCGAGGGTGATCCACTCTCCTTCGCCTAAAGCCAGCAAATTGCCTCCTGGTCCGGCGAGAAAAACCAACCCGATAAAGGCCAGAACAATGCCAACACACGGCATCAGGCCGGGCATACGCCCCAGACACAGCCATTGTAAAAGCGGTACCAACGGCACATACATCGCGGTAATAAACGCCGATTTACTGCTGGGAATAAACTGTAGCCCCCAGGTTTGCAGACTATAGCCCAACGCAATTGCGATACCGATCGCAACGCCTGCTTTGACTTCCAGCCACGTCAGTTTATGCAATGTGCGTAGTGACAAAAGCGCGACCGCCAGCGCAGCGGTGGCAAAACGCACGCCGACAAAGAAAAAAGGTCCGCTCAGGGTAACGGCATATTGCACTGCCAAAAACGTGCCACCCCAGAACATAGTGATCACAATGAGGATCGCTTCCTGAGGTTTAACAGAGAAGGAATAACGAGAAAGTAATGACATGAGACACCCGATTAACTGAATGTCGTTAGTCTGCGTTGCGTTTTGTTACAGTTCAACCTTGCAGACAAAAAAACCGCCGGAAGAAACCGGCGGCGGTGGGTGGCTACGTAACGTCTGACTCTGATCCTCAGCCGTCACGGCATATCTGACAGCTAGCCCGGCAATTACGATTTGTTGTTGCCGTGGCTATTTTTGCCCCCTTTTTTGCCTGCCTCTGAAGCGCGTTGCGGGTCATTCTTAAAATTGCCCCCGCTGTGCTGGCCACCTTTTCGACCTGCTTCTGATGCTCTTTCGCGATCTTCCGCAAAGTTGCCGGAACCGCCTCGATGGTTTGCCATTACTGACCTCCGTCATTGATTAGACATCATATTGCATAGGTACTGAGGAGTGATACCTCACGCAGCGTTACGGGCGATACCCTGAAAATAACTGCGTGGGATTAAGCATAGTGAAGCGTGGCCTGAGCAGCCGCTAACTGTAATATCCTGCAACAGGATTGGCGGTGATAGAGAAATAATCACAGCGAGAAATCAATAAGTCTTTCTTATGACTACCAAATTCCACCCGGTTAAATATGTATCATTTTGCAACAAGAGAAGTTGTTATAAAAATTGTTATAAATCAAAGAAGTGATTGTGAAATTTGCACTCCTGACAGTACGTCATATCTTTAAAGGTAGGTAGCGAGTCGCTACGGACACGGTTAACTCGAGGAGTAGTGTAAAATGGCAAAAGTTCTGGTGCTTTATTATTCCATGTACGGACACATTGAAACTATGGCCCATGCAGTCGCAGAAGGCGCAAATAAGGTTGATGGCGCGGAAGTGATTATTAAGCGCGTACCAGAGACCATGCAGCCGGAGATTTTCCTCAAAGCTGGCGGCAAAACACAAAACGCACCAGTCGCAACCCCGCAAGAACTGGCAGATTACGATGCCATTATTTTTGGTACCCCCACACGCTTTGGCAATATGTCCGGTCAGATGCGCACCTTCCTCGATCAGACTGGCGGGCTGTGGGCTTCAGGCGGCCTGTACGGCAAACTCGCCAGCGTATTCAGCTCGACAGGAACCGGCGGCGGTCAGGAACAAACCATTACATCAACCTGGACTACGCTTGCTCACCATGGGATGGTGATCGTGCCTATCGGTTACGCGGCGCAAGAGCTGTTTGATGTTTCTCAAGTTCGCGGCGGTACCCCTTACGGCGCAACCACCATCGCCGGAGGCGACGGCTCTCGCCAGCCAAGTCAGGAAGAATTATCTATCGCCCGCTATCAGGGTGAATATGTCGCAGGTCTGGCAGTAAAACTCAACGGCTAATCTTCAACAGGAGGATTCGAATGCCAACTCAAGAAGCGAAAGCCCATCGCGTCGGCGAATGGGCAAGTCTGCGCAATACATCGCCGGAAATAGCCGAAGCCATTTTTGAAGTCGCGCATTATGACGAGAAACTGGCGGAAAAAATTTGGGAAGAAGGTAGCGACGAGGTGCTCATCAAAGCCTTTAAGAAAACAGACAAAGATTCGCTCTTTTGGGGTGAACAGACTATCGAACGCAAAAACGTCTAGCGCTCAGACTCCCCCGCGAACACGGGGGAGTTTTTCTTTTACTTAGCCGCCTCATTCAACACGCTGTCGAACTTATCTATCGGGCAAAAGCCATCCGCATCTATCGGACACCCTTTCAGCTCCAGCGTTACGCGTTGCGCCGGGGATTTCAGAGTCAGAACGTCTGCATTACGCAACTGCTGTGAGCTCTGATACAAGTACTCGATTTTCATCAGATCACGATTCGCGTTGCTGTCATGCCAGCGCTGGAAGACAATCTTCCCGCCAATCGGCGTACGCTCGTTCTGATCGTGAAGCTGGTACGGTTTGAAATCCAGCGCGGTGAGCAGCGATGCGATGTTTGAGTCATGCCCCACCAGCACGGTTATTTTTGGCGCTTTTACGCGTTCAGTAACCAGCGCATTATCAATATACTTCACCAGCGGTTTGGCGACATTCTGCGCCACTTCCGGGGAGGTGAACAGGCTGTCCTGATAGCCATTTTTCAGCTTCGACAGAACCTTCCACTGTTGATCGGATTTAATCTCGCCCCAGGCGACCTTGTCCATCGGGAAGCCTTCGTAATATTGCAGCGTGAAGGCATCAACCAGCGAATTCCCGACCTTCAGCGGCCCCGAAACCCCAGGCTCCTGCTGGTATTTCGCGCTAAACGTATCTTTGGCATCGGTCAGGGAACACTGCTGTTTTTCTTTGCAGGACGGAGAGTCTTTGTAGTCGGTCATTTGCTCAAGCAACTGATAGCTGTCGTTGAGCTGCATTTGGCTACGCTCTTTCTCCATTGCCTGAACCGCCTGCTGGCTGAAGGCGGCGGAATCATCGGTGATCACCGGGTTAAAGGTGGGATCCATGGTGCCCATTTTTTCCTGATGATGGACCGGGACGTCGCAACCCGGGAAAGCACCGGTGACAAAGAACTGCGCCGTCGCGACCGTACGCTGCAGGCTGTTAGCATAGGTATAGACCGTACCCGGCGCCGGACATTCGCCCGATTTCACCATCCCCTGCTCTGCCAGCCACTCTCGCATATAGTGGCCCATATAGATTTCCAGCACGCCGCCTTTGGTGGTGAGTTGTCCGCCGGGGACATCCCATTCTGGCCATTGTTTGGGGGTGGACTGCTCAAGAACACTGCCATTGTTGGCTAAAGGTGCGCGTAAGTTATGCCGACTCATCATCAATACTTGCTGAAGCTGATAGCCTTCCGGCGCGGTCTGCGCCTGCGCGGCGGTTGACATTAATACAGCCCCTGCCACGGCTGCGGCGATTAACGATTTATTCATCCCTACGACCTCTTGTTGTTATCAATCACAACAGAGTGTGACAGAAATATGACATATTTCCCGGAACGCTTTCGCAAAACGCACCATCTATGGTGTCGTTTTAATACCGAACTCGGTTTCTAATTTGCGAATGCCATGCGGGGTGAAGGTGACGCGGCGACCACTCAGCTCCGTTTTTATCCATCGTTTTTCAATCAGCCAGCGTAGCAGCGATGCGCCAAGCACGCCGCCGGGATGGTAACGTCGTTCACTCCAGTCCAGACAACCGCAGGTTAATTTCCGCCGCGATGCGCTCGCAGCCAGGACAATCCCCATTTGTGCCAGTTTTTCCTGCCCAAGAGACGTCAGCGTTTCACCATCCGGCGTTAACCACTGACGGGAAACCAGCGTATCGAACAGCCTCACCGCCACCTCGCCAGCGAGATGATCGTAGCAGGTTCGGGCATGTCGTAAGCCTGGCGGCGTCGTGATTTTTCGTGGCGTAGATGTAGCCCACGCCACGCCCATCAGGCGCTCCAGCAGTTCAGCGATATCAGAGCCTGCAAGGCGAAAATAACGATGCCTGCCCTGCGCGAGCGCCACAACAAAACGTTGTTCGCACAGACGCGCCAGATGCGCACTGGCGGTTGACGCTGACACATCCGCCACTGCGCTGAGCTCGGTCGCGGTCCAGGCGCGGCCATCCATCAGGGCGCACAACATTCGCGAGCGCGATTTATCGGCCATCGCCGCCGCGGTGAGCGCCATTCGCGACTCCAGAGCGCCCTCTTCCTCACTTAACATCACTGATGCCATAGCGACCTCTTTGACCCTGAATGTCTGAATTAACGATGCCATGAATGCGTTCTAAAGTCACCGCACAGGTCACGCCGCACGCAGCATCATCTCGATACCCAACCCGACCAAACAAAACAGAAAACAGCGTTTAAACACGAGCGGAGAAATAACCCGTCGTACACGGGTTCCTAACCACTGACCAATCAGCGCAGGAACAATGGCCAAAGCCGATAAGCTCAACGACTGTACGGGCAGCGCGTTGTGCCACCACAGACCAAGCGCCAAAGCCAATGTCGAAAACGTAAAAGAGATCCCGAGCGCCTGAACCAGCTCATCTTTCTCAAAACCCAATGACTGGATCCAGGGCACGGCGGGCATCACAAATACACCGGTTCCGCCAGTCAATAAGCCAGTAACAAATCCTATGACGAGGGAGTACGGTTTTTCATGCTGCGGAGCCACTGCGATTTTCTTTCCGGCCAGCGTCCAGATAGCGTAAGCCACCAACGCCACGCCGAGCGCAAACTGGGTACGGGTGGTATCGCCGCCGGTAATCCAGGCGCTGGCAAGCAGTGTCGCCACCACCACCGTCAATAACATTGGCCACAGTCGTTTGACTAATTGACGCGTATTTCCGCCACCGCCAAACTGAAACAGATTGCTAATCAGCGAAGGCAACAGCAGCATGGCCGCCGCCGCAACCGGCGAAATAAGCGATCCGAGGATCCCCATAGCCACGGTGGGCAATCCCATACCAGTGACGCCTTTTACCATCCCGGCGAGGACAAACGTGGCGGCAATCATCATCACCAGAGCGGGCCCAAACGCTAACGAACTCGTCATGTTGCACTTTCCTGAAAAAGAGAAGATGACCCATTCTGGACGTTAATCGCGGTGCTCGCTTCGCCAGGCAACGAAATATGTCTTCCCGCTTACGGGTAATAATATAAAAAATGCCGGGTTTCCCCGGCACATTATCAGAACGTTTTGGCCCACCACAGCCGAAGCTTCATGCCCCAGTAGCTGGTCCAGCCGCTGGTTGTTGACACCACCCGACCTTGTGACACTACCACCAGCGTGGGCGTGACGCTAATCGCCCAACTGCGGGAAATTGCCCCGTTCGCATCATTGATGACCGGAAAGTCCACGCCTTTACGCGACAGCCAACGAGACACCTCAGCTTCACTGCCGGAGCGTAACGCAATGGTCATCACGTTTTCCCCTTCCGAACGCAGCCTGGCGACTTCCGGCGTCGTGAAGCGGCAAACGCCGCACCAGCTCGCCCAGAAATAAAGCAGCACCGGCTCGTCTTTGCTGAGCGCCGCCAGCGTGACGGTTTCACCATCCAGCGTTTGCAAAGGCGTGCTGTCAAAAGAGCCAGGGAGCTGCGGCGCGCGCCAGACATCCATCAGCAGCATCGCCCCTGCCAACAGCGCAAGTAAGATTAGCCCTTCGCGCAGCCAGCGGCGCAGTTTACTGAGCATTGGCAGCCGCCAGCTTTTCTTTGACCACTTCCTCAAGGGTTTCCCACGGCACCGCACCGGGAATAAGCTCATCACCAATAATCGTTGCGGGGGTGCCCTGCACGCCCACCAGTCGCGCCAGTTGCAGGTTAGTGCTTAGCGTTTCAGCACTTTGGGCACCCAACGTCACCGGACTGGCTCCCGATTTTTCCTGTGCCTGTTTGATACTGACATCGGTATGGTAACCCTTTTTCTGCATCAGTTTTTCATGTAGCGCCAGAAACTGCTGCGGATGCTCAAGCCAGGTAGTCAGCACGGTCCGCGCCGCCAGTTCCGAACTTTCCCCTTTAAACGGCAGCGGTTTAATCACTACCGCCACGTCAGGATATTTCTGCACAATTTTTTCCAGCATGGGATCCAGTTGCTTGCAGTACGGGCAGTTGTAATCGGTGAAGTTTATCAGGGTCAGTTTCGCCTGCTTAGCGCCAATCCGCGGGCTGTTGGGATCGTTAAACAGGGCCTCCTTGATTAACGCTTCAATTTGCTTTTCCTGTTCCGGTGTAAACGGTGCAGGTTCTTTAGCTACGCTGACGGCAGAAAACAGGGTTAACAGCAGAACAATCATTATTTTCATGGGGTTACTCCTTTGGCGTCGGTCAACGTTTGCAATACCGCATCGCGGGTTAACAACGTTGGTAACGCCTGGCCTTCCGGCAGACCGGGGCCATAAATTTGGTTATACGGCACAGCAACCTGGCCGCGTTTTTTCAGAAATTCGGTGATGGCTTCAGAAGGGAGCGTCCAGTCGCCGCGCAGCGCCACTACATCCGGCTGTTGCAACGCGGCCTGTACGTCATCTTTATGCAACACGTTGTATTTGTTGACCTTACAAGTAATGCACCAGTCGGCAGTGACGTCAATGAACACACGCTTATGTTGCGCCAGCGCATCCTCAATCGCCTGCTCGCTAAGCGGTTGCCAGTTCACGCTTTCTTTAGCGCTAGCGTGTCCGGCCAGCCCTAAATGTGGGAGCAGCAACGTCGCAAGCCAGATAGCCGAACCCAGCATCATGACACCGAGAAGACGCCGCAAAATATTCATCCAGCGTCCCGGACGCGGCAAACGCAGCGCCAGACCGGGACGCAGAGCCACCAGCAGCCACGGCAAGCTCATCCCCAGGCCGAGTGCGATAAACAGTCCCCACAACGTTGGCAGCGAAGCGGTCAATGCCACCGCTACCGCCGTTCCGAGAAACGGGGCGCTGCACGGCGTGGCGAGCAGGGTCGCAAATGCGCCTTGCCAGAAATGTCCCGACAAGCCGTTGCCACCGTGAGTCGCCAGCGTGGTGGTCATCGCCGAAGGCAGGCGGAATTCAAACCACCCGAACAGGCTGGCGCTGAACGTCAGCATCACCACGACCATGACGCTAATGAACCACGGGTTCTGAAACTGGATCCCCCAGCCCAGCGCCTGATTGGTTAAACGTAGCACTGTCATCAGTAGCGCCAGGGCCATAAAGGAGACCAGGATCCCGGCTACCGATGCTAGGAACTGACGGCGGATCTGGTGACGGCTTTTTTCCTCAACCAGCAAAATAGAGCCCAGTTTCATGCCGAGAACCGGTAACACACAGGGCATCAGGTTGAGGATCAAACCGCCCAGCAGCGCCATTAGCACCACCTGCCACAATGGGAGTGAGGCGTTCTCAATAACCGGGGCTTCGCCAATCGCAAGACGACTTTCCTGGGCAACACCGTTATCTGCCAGCACCAGCGTGACCGACTTACCGCGTAAATCCGGCGCGCCCTCCCCCCAACCGTCATGAACGGGTACCGTGGCGCGTAACGTCTCACCTGCGACGTGAATTTGCGGCATGCCAAAATCAGCATCATCAACGGCGTCAAGATACAGCCCAGGCGCAGTCCATCCTCCCGCGCGGTGAGCCTCGACGACCAGCTCGCCGGCCCGTGCGCCAGCGCGCAAAGTATCGGTCAGGCCGCTGGCAAGCGGGATCTGCCCCATTGCCTGCGCATAGTCATGCGCAAAAGTCGGGTCCTGGGTCGTGGAGGTCACGGAAAAAGGAAAATCCGTCAACAGGCAAACGTTGCTACAGGTGGATAGCGTCAAAACACCGCTAAGCGTGGCAGGCGATCTGCCGCGCACAACCATCGGGAACGTCACATTATCGTGATAGCCCTGGGTCGTGATATTAGCGACCTCAAAGCGTGCAGGGGTTGGCCAGAACCAGTCGACCGCAGGCATTTCCCCTTGCCAGGCGATAGATGGCGCGACGCCTCCCTCGCCCGGCGAACGCCAGTAGGTTTTCCAGCCGTCCTCCAGTTTAACATCCAGCAACAGACGAGTTTCGCCGCCTGAGGACGTATCAGCGCGTAACCGCACGCTGGCGTGATCGTTATCGGGTGAACGCAGCCAGCCGGGTTCAGCCGCCCAGGATACGGGCAGCCATAGCAATAACAGACAGAGCAGCGCCTGCCTGAAAACAGTCATCATATATTTTCTCCGTGAATAATTATCTAACAGTCAGCAACGGCTGTTCTGTCATTCACGGAAGACGCAAAATCGCAGATGTACCCTTAGCGTGGGCGGCGAGATGGCTCGCGGTGGGAAAAAAGGCAGACGAAACGCCCGCACTGGCGCCAGCAGCGACAGTAGCAGACACAGCACCAGAATAGCGCCTTCGAACAGTACCGGGGGCGCCGCCAGTAATGACTTCGCACTCAGTTCACAAGGGGTAACGGACGAGGCCTCATCGGTCTGCGCTTGTGCGCTTACGACCACGCTTGTGGCAACGGTGTCCATCTGCAACGCGTGCAGGCCCGCCATGCGTTGTGCGGTGCAAACCATCACCACAACACATGCCAGACAGAGGAACCACCATCCCATCCGTTGACGTTTCGCCATTATACCCTCACTGATTGATGCGAGTTATCTTAACCACTCACCAGGTTTTGGCAACCTTTGCGCTGTAAAGTTATGTCCTGTCATCGGCAGGATATACCGCGATTTCAATCAGATTGAGATCGGGATCTCTGACATAAACCGAGCGAATCGGTCCCATCGCACCGGTTCGTGCAACCGGTCCCTCAACAATATCGACCCCGTGCGTTTGAAACGTAGCAATCACCTCTTCCAGCACACGCGTGGTGATAAAACACAAATCCAGCGCCCCCGGCGTTGGCGCGTAAGCTTTGGGTTCAAACTCTTTTCCCCGAATGTGGAGGTTAATTTTCTGATTGCCAAAGACGAAGGCTTTCCGCCCTTGCGCGAAGGTTTCCAGCCTCATCCCTAAAAGTTCGACATAAAAACGAACGCATGCCTCTTCATTATTGGAGGTCAATACCAGATGATCCAGGTGGTCAATCATAGCGATATCCATTTTGGTTGCTCATCACTGACACTTACCCTATTCATTCAAACGCTACAAGAAAAAGAAAATCTTACGGCTGCGTTGACAGAACATAGCGCAACGCGTTGCTGCTCACGTTTTATAAATTAAATGATAATTAATCATATTTTCGTTTTTATTTATTACAATATAACATTGCCAAAATAATTACGAAAATATCACGGAAGTGATCATTCACTATTTACGAAGAGTACCAAAGGATATTCGCAGAACAGTACATAAATACTGTCCCGCTACGTATTGATGCGTAAATGAAAGTAAGGGTCAGCGCATTTTTAGGTGATTATCGTATTATAGCCCGACGCAATGAAGAGCGTATTCATTCGCAGAAAATTTGTTTATTGAATGTTATTTAGAGTATATGGAAATGAAAAAATATTTATTACCCCTGATTGGGTTACTTTTTACCGTTAGCGCTCAGGCAGCAGCATTTACCGACGGCAAAGAGTTTATCTCACTGGAAAAACCCGTCGCTTCAGCCCCGGCAGCGCTGAAGTTTTTCTCATTCTATTGTCCTTCCTGCTATCAGTACGATGAAGTTTTTGAAATCACTGATAACGTGAAAAAAGTTTTGCCTGCTGACGTCAAACTCACCGAATACCACGTCGACTTTTTAGGCCCTCTGGGGCAGGACATGACGCACGCCTGGTCCGTCGCCATGCTGTTGAACGTGCAAGATAAAGTTAAACCGTTGCTTTTTGATGCCGTGCAGAAAAAACAAACCATTAAATCGGCTGACGATATACGTAACGTATTTATCAGCGCGGGCGTCAGTGCCAGTGATTATGATGCTGCATGGAATAGTTTTGCCGTGAAATCACTAACCGCCAAACAGCAAGAAATGGCTAAAGCTGTAGATTTAACCGGTGTACCCGCCTTTTTTATCAACGGTAAATATATGATCAATCCGAAAGGACTGAAATCTGATGACCTTAACGCGTTCGTACAAAACTATGCTGATACGGTCCGCTTCCTGATCACTAAATCCTGATGTTTAGCTAATCTCACTATTCGCACCACACAACAGACGCCATAACGTTAAAAAGCGCTGTTGGTGGTGCAACGCCCGCATCGTTTATAGCAATATCCTCCCTTCCCGGTTGGCATTCTCCGTTATCAGGATTACCCTAAACTTAGCGGTGATACCTGTTGTCAGGGTTCACCTTCTGCAAGTGTTGATTTACACGAGAGAACGCTATGGAATTAAAGGATTATTACGCCATTATGGGCGTGAAACCGACAGATGATCTCAAGACAATCAAGACCGCCTATCGTCGACTCGCCCGTAAATATCATCCTGATGTCAGCAAAGAGACTGACGCGGAGGCCCGGTTTAAAGAGGTTGCTGAAGCCTGGGAAGTCCTGAGTGATGAACAGCGACGCGCCGAGTACGACCAGTTGTGGCAGCACCGCAACGACCCACAGTTCAACCGTCAATTCCAACAAGGAGAGAATCAACGCTATAACGCCGAAGATTTCGACGATATCTTCTCCTCCATCTTTGGTCAGCATGCGCAACAGTCTCGCCAACGTCATGCCAGCCGCGGGCACGATATTGAAATTGAAGTCGCCGTATTCCTCGAAGAAACGCTTACTGAGCATAGCCGCACGATCAGTTACACCCTGCCGGTTTACAATGCGTTCGGCATGGTCGAACGTGAAATTCCTAAAACGTTGAATGTGAAAATTCCGGCTGGCGTCGGTAACGGTCAGCGTATTCGTCTGAAAGGCCAGGGCACCCCCGGTGAAAACGGCGGGCCAAACGGTGATTTGTGGCTGGTGATTCATATCGCGCCACATCCGCTGTTCGATATTGTTAACCAGGATCTGGAAGTGGTCGTTCCCCTGGCGCCGTGGGAAGCCGCGCTGGGCGCGAAAGTAACCGTTCCGACGTTAAAAGAGAGCATCCTGCTGACCATTCCTGCAGGCAGCCAGGCCGGGCAGCGGTTACGCATTAAGGGCAAAGGTCTGGTAAGTAAAAAACATACCGGCGATTTGTATGCGGTGATCAAAATCGTCATGCCGCCGAAACCTGACGACGCCAGCGCCGCCCTGTGGCAGCAGTTGGCGGATGCACAAAAGACCTTTGATCCGCGCAAAGAGTGGGGGAAAGCATAATGGCTAACGTCACCGTCACCTTTACCATTACCGAGTTTTGTCTGTACACCGGTGTGTCAGAAGAAGAGCTACATGAGATTGTCGGCTTAGGGGTGATAGAACCTCATGAAGACGAGACTTTTGACGATCATGCGCTGACCGTCATGCGTCGCGCGATACGCCTGCGTCAGGAGCTGGAACTTGACTGGCCGGGAATTGCCGTTGCGCTGACATTGCTGGAAGAGAACGCTCAACTGCGGCAGGAAAACCGCCTGCTGCGCCAGCGATTGTCTCGTTTTATCAGCCATCCTTAATGTGTCAAGGCCAGCATGATGCTGGCCCTTTTATTATCCGCAACCCGCTCTTAATGACATTGCGCAGCAGATGGCATACAGTCAGCGATAAGAATTATCTCAAACAATAAGACGTTGAGCCATGCAGCTTAAGCCCCTCACAAAAGGTCGTTTTCACAATATCTGGCAGCAAGATGATGCCTTAATTGAGAAGATATTCCAGGAGTTGCTCTCTGAAACACAGATTATCCAGGAAGATGACTATCTTTACCGCCAGGGACAGGTAGTCGATCGACTAATCATGGTGCAGTCAGGGAGAATTTCTCTGCGTTATAGCGCGGAGAATGGTCGCCGTTTCCAACTGGGTGCAATGGAATGTGATGAGCAACTGTTTGGCGAAATGGAGTTTTTTACCGGGTATCGTTGCCAGCTTGATATCGTAGCCGAAGAACCGCTGACCGTGGCGGTATGCAACTGTGAGCGTCTGGAGGAAGCGCTGAACCAGCACCCCAGACTGGCGATATTTTTCGCCAGCGCAATGGCCGTTGATTATCAGGATATGCTGGAAATCTTCCTGCACCGGATGCTCTACCCTATCGTACATAACGTAGCGTATGACCTGTATCGCCAGCATCAGGACAAGCAGCCAATGGATGGTTTTCATAAAAAATACCAGGAAGCTGAGCGATTCGGCACCACCGACCGGGTCTATCGACGGGCGGTGAAAGCGCTGACGGATGCCGGGCTGGTAACGCGCACGAAGCAAGGACTGGAGATTAAGGATCTGGATGGGCTGCGTAAATTTCTCGGCAATGACATCATTGACTGACACACCAACCCTGGCAAACGGAGCATTGGTGTGTCATTTCAGCGCAATCAGAACTTATAGGTGAGGTTGAAATAGTGACCCAGCCCGGTGGTACGCCCTGCTCCACCGTGGTTTTCCATCAATGCCATGTTGCGGAAATATTTTAAGCCATAACCTACCGCATAATGCTCTGAATGCCAGTAGATGCCGTTATACCATTCAATCGCGTTATTGCTATATAACGGCTGGTTAGCAATCTTGTTCGCGGCGAACTGGTAGTCAAAGTAACCCTGATAGTTCAAATAACTGCCGTTGGCGAACGTGTAGAACGGCGTCGACCAGTTGGTCGAGAACATGTAACCATCCCACTTGCCTTCGTTATCCGCACCGTAATTTTCACGTACATAGTGCGCATAAATGTTCATTCCCACCAGACCAAACCACGGCACTTTAACATCCGTGCCAAGACCAACGTAATGCTCAAATAATTCCCGGTCACCAATGTTATTTACCGTTGCGATATAGAATTCGTTAAATGGCCCAACGGATAAATCTTTATTAAAAATGGCGTCGAGGGAAAAACGTGGAGATATCTTGGCAAAGAAGTTATCACCCCCGTGACGATCGTCCTGCTCGCGATCCAAAATATCAAAAAAATCCACATAACCATACAGATCGATAATCCCGGATCGTGCGCCAAACTCCAGCTCAAGATAGGTGTCATTACGAATACCATAAGGCACTTTCGCGTCCACACTTTGCATTAAGTTCATTTGCATCCAGTTAAAATCATTTTTGCGGATGTTGCCATCGGCATAATCAGCCGCAAGCGCTTGCGTACAGCACATCGCAATTACCGCACCCAGAACTGTTTTTTTCATCATTGATTTATTTTTCTTCAGCATTTTCAATTCCTTTGAGCAAGGTTGAGTGTCGCCCCACCAGATAAATGGCGTGACGGCGGGCTATCTAATTAAAGAGGTAAGCGTTATTACTGTGTTTAATTACGTTTGAGTTTTAATGTACCCATCAACATAATAAAGATAATTAAATACAACACCGGTATTGCGTACATGATTTTCTGCAACCCCATAGTTTTTTCCATTAGCGCACTGATCGCCGGACTAAACATGGCGCCAGCACTACCGCTAATTAAAATATAAGAAACGTTCTGGCTACTCGCGCGCTTCACGAAAGAAACCCCGTAGGCAATAAAGGAGTTATACAGCGCTGCGCAGACAAACCCGTAACTATAGGCCAGATAATCAAGCCCGGAGATATTTTCCTTCGTGACAATGATGGTGGTAATAACGCAAGCTAACAAAATAATGCTAAGCAAGAAATAATGTATCTTTACGCGGGAAACAATAACGGTTGAGACTAACGCGCCGACCAGCGCAGCCCCCCAGTATTGCGTAATAATATTACCTGCTTCTTCGAAGGGAATACCAAATTTGTTCTTCACAAATAATGGTGCCCAGGTCAGGAAGGTATACAGCGCCAACATACCTAAGAACAGGCCAATGCCTCCGCTGATAATCCCTGGATTCCACTCGGATTTCACCGGGTCTGCGCTATCCGCTGCAGGAGCCGTTTCACAGGCGGTAAAGCGGGTGAGAGCCACAACGCCCAGCGTGAGTAAGGCCACTATGCCTACGCTCAGATAGCTGTAACTCCACGACATATTGTGCGTCAGGGCGAAGGTGGTAATCAGCGGGAAAACTACGCCCGCGACGTTAAAGGTGGCGTCCTGCACCACCAGCATCGTACTTTGAATGCGATCCTGCCAAACCGAAACCACGATCGTTCCCGCCACGCACAGACCAATCCCGCCGCAGAAACCCACCAGGGTCATGGCGACCATCACCGGCCATAAGCCAGAGCTTAAGTGCATTGCGAGAGCGCAGAGGAACACTATCGAATAGATAATGAGCGTCATACGCTTAACGCCGATTTTCTCAATCAGGAAAAAGGCGGCGATGGTCCCGGCTAACGCCCCACCGTTAAGCAACGAAAATATCGAGGCGACGGTATTCACATCGGCACTGTAGCGTACTGCAATCGGTTCAATCAGCATGCCAAACTGACTGGCAAATCCTGCCATAATAAAATTTGCCAGAAAACTAATCAGCGTAAGTGCTATTTTATTCTTCATATAATGCCATCTCTGATTGGTTCATTTAAATGCTGATGCTAAGCCGTAACAGCTGTATTTAGCGCCAGCTCTATCATATTTTTAAAGGTTAACTGCCGTTCTTCCGCCGTTGTTTCTTCTCCTGTCAGGCAATGATCGGATACGGTTAATATAGCCAACGCTTCAATATTAAACTGATGCGCTAAAGCGTATAACCCTGCCACTTCCATATCCACACCCAGCACACCAAACTTTTCCAGTGCAGGTATTAAATTTTCGTCAGGATCGTAATAAAGATCGCCACTGAAGACATTGCCGACTTTAACGTCAATACCGGCCTTCTGCGCCAATGCCCACGCCTGCTGCAATAATGGGAAATGGGCAGATGTCGCCATCGTGTAGCCCGCGCTACGTTTTAAATTTGTGACGGAATCCGTTCCGGCGGCGACGGCAAGAATAATATCTCGCATTTTGACATGATGTTGTGTTGCCCCAAGACTGCCAACACGAATAATTCTCTGTACACCGAAGTCATGTACCAGTTCATGAGCATAAAGCGTCATTGACGGAATACCCATGCCATGTCCCATCACCGAAACAGGTTGCCCAAAATAAAGACCGGTATAGCCCAGCATATTGCGTACATTGGTGACTTCGCGGTAATCCATTAGATAATTTTCGGCAATAAACTTAGCGCGAAGCGGATCGCCCGGCATAATAACGGTTGGCGCAAAATCACCCGCTTTGGCATTAATATGTGCAGTCATAACAATTCCTGAATTATGGGTATTGAAGATATGCAGGGATTGTAACCAGCGGATTGCAGAGGATTGAGGACAAAAGTCCTGCTCAGAGGATCGGCCTCTCATTTCTGAGAGTTAGTGTTGCGGGCAGATGGAAAAGCAGAAAACGGCGTCCCCGCCGCGCAGGCAGGGAAAACGCGCAGGACTATCAGGATTTATCGTTCTGTCTGAACAATAGAGCGGTGTAACGAGTATTCACTTTCCCGCTACGCTTACCATCTGGCCCGAAATAGCGATCGTTTCTACACAGACGCTCGGTGCCAGTCTGGTTAGTCCGGTCGTTGCTGCGTATGCTGACAATGGCAAAACGCTCATCGCTAGCAAGATGCTAACTTTTGTCATCGTGTTGTCCTTATCTCATTTTGCTTTCGCCGGATAACAGTCCCAACAATGACATATTAAACTAAAGAGTTGTAAATATTTCGGTAAGATTAAATTTTTTATATGCTTTTTCTTTTATAGTGCCATTCGATATCAACGTGCTCATTTCAGTGACAAAATTTATAATATCATCACACTTGCTGTTATCAGGTAAATCGGTGTAATTATAGTTCCACCATTTTATTTTTAACAACTGTTCAATAATATCTGACTCAAATCTGTATTTGATAATTTTCGCAGGAACCCCTGCAACAATAGCATATGGAGGCACATCTTTAGTAACAACGGAATTTGCTGCAACAACAGCACCATCACCAATTGAAATACCACCTTTTAAAACGACATCATTGCCAATCCAGACATCATTGCCAATCGTTGTATTTTTAGGCTTTGTAATAAATGGTTTCAATACCCAGTTTTGTCCGAACTCGTTGGCAGCATATTTATCAAACTCGCCATTATAAGTAAGCATATGAGTTGTAAAACGATTCATAGGATGGTTTCCTCCCATGATTTTTACGTTTGATGCAATACTACAAAATCTTCCGATATTTACATTACCCGGAAAATAACAGGTTGGAAATGAAAACGCACCAACGCTAGAAAAACTCTTTACTGGCATTGTGGAATATTGTTCAGCAATAACATCAGCTTCAATTCTAATTTTGTCACCTTTCGAGAACAGTAACAAATTTCTTTCTTTATAAACTTTCTTACCTCTATGATTCAAAAAGATATCGTTATCCATGCAAAATTCATAGTGCTTCCGAGTCCATCTAAAAACAAAAATTTCATTTGTGTCTTCTGAAAAATTATAGAGTCTGGTTTTCATACTGTTATTGTCTGCTTTTATTTGAAAATCTACGAGTAGATTAAAGATACTCTAAACCCTAACCTTAATCAACTATTACAGTATGAAATAATACATATTGTAAATTACCTTGTTGTGACATTTACTCTTACCACTCATAATTTAGTTTCTATAATATTCTGCTTAGAGAATGAATACAGATATGTTTTGAGACGTCGTTTTCAAAAACAAAATGTCAGATGCTTTTCTATAAGGGCACTTCAGGTAATGAAGAAAAAAAAATGCAGCCCCAGTTGCATATGCCTGGCAGCCCAATAAGATGCAATTCTTTTTTCTATCCCAAGAGGACGCTGAAAACCTTAGTTCTCGCGACAGCCTGACCTTCTGCGCGAAGAGTTTTGTTAAGTGTTTCTGCCTGATTGCACTCTATGGAGACCGCCCAAACAACCACTTATAACCCGTAATGAGAATAGCTCCGTATGCAATTGCGAATCTGTCTCTTACTGCTCAATATTGTTTTTAAAGTGGTCTTATTGTTATTATCATTTTCCGTTCTAAATTTGAGTTATGCTGCCATGATCCCATTTAGGTTTAGTGAGATGACTCCCGCCGATATTCCTGCTGTTCAGTCGTTTCTTGTTGAGCATCTTAATTTATTCTTCAATGCCGGTAGAGCCATGCCTTCTGCCGAAGAAGATCTCTTTGATCTCGCACAACAGTATATCTTGCAGGAAAGGAATTTATTACTTTGCGCGTGGAGTGAAAACCAGGAATTAATCGCTACACTGGCGGTATGTCAATATGATGATCGTATTACTGAACTACGTGGTCGCTATAACTTGTCTGAAACGGCGGAAATTTGTCGTTGTTACGTGGATGAGCGCTACCGCAGACAGGGGATCGGAAGTCAGTTGTTTGCTTTAGCTGAGGTATTCTGTCAGCAACATCAATATAAGACTTTGTATCTCCACACACATCATTTTTTACCCGGAGGGTATTATTTCTGGTTGCGTAACAATTTTAACGTGATTATGGATATGCAGGATGAATGGCAATTGGTACATATGGAGAGTACACAAAAAAAAGAGTCAAGCGCTGATATGCGGAACTTTTGATGGTGATCAATATGTTTCATACACAGAAGTTTCAGCATGCGTGTAATTTGATCAATATCAACCAATTCTCATTTAGCTTCCTGTTGCTATTTTCATTTACAACATCGCAGTAACCAACAAAATCATAACTCACTGTATTAAATGGGTATTTTTTCTACACCACTACCTTTTATCTCTTACCCTCTATGGTTGACCTTGTTAACAATTGCCGCTAGAGTCGCTTTCGACAGCATTTCATTACATTTTTGTATATGAATAGGAATATGGTGAGAATTATTCAATTCAATTCCATAACTGCCCCCGCAACTGTAGGCGGATGCAGAATATCCCTGTGTGGCTCATAAACCACAGGTCACTGTAAAGTTCATCTTTATGGGAAGGCCGATATTCTGATTACCGTGAGTCAGGAGACCTGCTGTCAAAGGTGTATGCCATTGAGTGGACGGGATGGTCCATGGGATGAATTATTTGACGCAAGCAGTAGTGTATTTATGAATAAGATTTTGGCTGAGTAAAGCTTATTTGCATTTTTTGCATATCTTCATTCTTAAATTTCACGATTCAATGTCATCTATCTTCATGTCTCCTCCCGATATATGGAATGAAATAAGCCATGACCAGACCTTTAGATTCTGGCATCAACGGGACGATGATAATGCACGCTAATTCTACCTTTTACTTCTCTAAAAAAACGCTTCTGGCTATTTTTGGCACGACTGCTCTCCTGCTTACTTCCGGTTTTTCCGAGGCAGCAAAAACCGAATATCCTCTGACGATTAAAAACTGTGGCCGCGATATTACCTTCAATCAGGCACCAACGCGCGTGGCGACGGTGGGTCAGAACAGTACCGAGATTCTCTATTCACTGGGGCTGGCCGATCGCGTCGTGGGTACTTCGCTGTGGTTTGGCCCGGTACTGGAGGCTTATAAAACAGCAAACGAAAAAGTCGCCGTTATCGCGCAAAATATTCCAAGCTTTGAAGGGATCGTGGCGAAAAAACCGGATCTGATCGCCAGTCAGTTTGAGTGGCAAATCGGCCCTGCTGGCACGGTTGCCTCTTACGAACAGTTTAGTGAACTGAAAATTCCCGTTTACACCGCGCCAGCTGACTGTGCGAAAGATAACGAAGATGGTGGTGATGGTGTCCGTAAGGGCATGTTTGATATTGCCATGGTGTATCAGGAAGTCGCCGATCTGGCGAAAATCTTCGATGTTCAGGATAAAGGCGAGGCGCTGATTGCCAGCCTTAAAGCACGTGAAGCCGCAGCGAAAAACAAAATTACCGGAATGGATGAGAATGTTTCCGCCGTGTTCTGGTTCTCAAGCGCCGATCTCCAGCTTGACCCTTACGTTGCCGGGAAGTTTGGTCCGGCGGCATGGATCGCCCAAACGCTGGGAGTGAAGAATGTGATTGATTCTGCTGAAGAGTGGCCAACGGTGGGTTGGGAAACCATCGCAAAAGCGAATCCTTCACTCATTGTGCTCGGTGAGATGAGCCGTCGCCGCTTCCCGGCGGATGACTGGAAGGTCAAGATGGAATACCTCAAGTCCGATCCTGTCGCCAAACTGGTTCCTGCCGTCAAGGAAAACCATCTACCGGTCATTGACGTACAGACCATGAATGCCGGGATCAGAACTATTGATGGTGTGGAAAAACTGGCTGATGCCCTTGTTGAATATGGCTTAGCACATCCGCAGGCTGCTCATTAATCTACGTTTTGCGCTATATCCTCGCACGGTGTAGCGCATCTCCGTTACTCAGGAACGCAGATAATCATGAGTGATTCACGCAGGATGCGTCGCGCTGTTGGTCAGCTTGCGGTGAGAGTCAGTGGGCATGCCGTTTGGGTCAGTGCGCTAATGTGTGGCGTACTGCTGGCGGGGATTTCCATCGGCGAAACGCTTATCCCCTGGCAGCATGTTCTCAGCACGCTGGCAAATCATCTTTTTGATACACACTATCCTGTCGATGCGCTGGATGCAGGGATCATCTGGAACTACCGCCTGACCCGAGCGCTGGTCTCGGCCAGTTGCGGCGCGTGCCTGGCTGTTTCCGGCGTAGTGTTACAGTCGCTGCTACGCAATGCGCTCGCCGAACCCTATCTACTGGGGATTTCTGCCGGAGCGTCCACCGGAGCGGTGCTGATTGCTCTCACTGGACTTGGGGCTGGCATCATCAGTATGTCATTGGGCGCTTTCATTGGTGCGCTGACGGCATTTCTGTTCGTTGCGCTATTGGCGATGGCCGCTGGCGGTAGACAAGGTGGGGGTGTAACAACCCAAATCATCCTTGCCGGGATCGCCAGCTCCCAGCTTTTCAATGCGATTACATCGCTTATCATCACCCGCTCAGCAAACGCCGAGCAAGCACGCGGTATTATGTTCTGGCTGTTGGGCAATTTGAGCGGTGTACGCTGGCCCGATGTAGTCTTAGCCATTCCTACCGCTCTGGTCGGTATCGCGCTGTGCTTCTGTTATGCCCGCCATCTTGATGCTTTCTCCTTTGGTGCGGAGTCTGCGGCATCGCTGGGCATTCCGGTAAAACGTACCCGTGCAGTACTGATTGCCGCCGTCACCGGCATGACGGCGATTATGGTCTCCATTGTGGGTGCGATCGGCTTTGTCGGTCTGGTGATCCCTCATGCTGCTCGTCTGCTGGTCGGCAACCAGCATCATCGACTGCTGCCGGTTAGTGCGCTTACCGGAGCTATTTTCCTCATTATCGCTGATGTTATTTCCCGCACGTTACTACCCGGTCAGGTACTCCCAATAGGCGTGATCACGGCTCTGGTCGGCGCTCCTGCGTTTTCAATCATTCTGATTAGAGGAAACCAGAACAAATGACGGTGAACCTCGTACAGCCACTCGCTGCCTCTGCGCAAGTCGTTATTGAAGCCTGTAATTTGTACTGGAAGGTAAAAGGTAAGACGATTGTTGAAGATATTTCGCTCAGCGTAACGCCCGGCGAGTTTGTCGGCATCATCGGTCCCAACGGCTCGGGCAAAACGTCACTGATTTCACTGCTGGCCGGTTTGCTGAAGCCAACTTCCGGGCGTATCACCCTGCAGCAAAAGGCGCTCCAGCATTATTCGCGGCGTCACCTTGCGCAGCGGGTGGCGCTGGTCGAACAACAGGCAGAAACCAGCGAGCGTCTTACCGCTTTACAAGCCGTTTCTCTGGGGCGGACGCCCTGGCTTAGCCTGCTCTCGCCCTGGTCCGCCAAAGATGACGATATCGTGCAAACTATGCTGGAGAAGGTCGATCTCCGTGAATTACAGTACCGATGCTGGCATACCTTTTCCGGGGGAGAAAAACAGCGCCTGCATATCGCCCGGGCGCTGGCGCAGCAGCCGCAGTTGTTACTGATGGATGAACCCACCAACCATCTCGACATTCAACATCAGATTGGCCTGCTTAGTCTGGTTAAACGTGAAAAGCTCACAGTCATTGCCGCTCTGCACGACCTCAATCATGCCGCGATGTTCTGCGATCGCATCATCGTCATGACATCCGGGCATATGGCGATGCAGGGGACTCCTTGCACCGTGTTTACCCGAGAAAACCTCCATTCCTGGTTTGGTATCGACGCCATTGTTGAACATGAAACTGGCGCTGAAAACTGTTTTATCCGTTATCAAAGACCTGATGAATTTTAAGGAAGAATCGATGAAATATCTCAAACAGAGTCTGAAAGTTTTATGTTTACTCGCCCTCGCCTCTTCAACCTTCGCACAAACTCACGACGTTTTGATGAAAAATCGTGGGTCTGCGGGACCAATGGTCTATGAGCCGGATTATCTGGAGATCCAGCCCGGGGATACGGTGAAGTTTATCCGTAAACATAAGAGTCACAACGCGGCTTCAATCGCTGAATTGTCTCCGGCTAACTATCCCGGTTTTTTGGGAAAAATCGATGAAGAGATCGAAGTAACTTATGACAATGCCGGATTTTACGGCATCAAATGTACACCACATTACGCTCAGGGCATGGTGATGCTGATAAAGGTTGGAGATGCCACGTTACCAGCAAGCTATCGGGCATTCAAAGCACCGGGTATTGCTGATAAGCGCTTTCAGGAAATTTACGCGCGTATCGACAAACGTTAATCCGCGATGCTCAGGGAGAAATACGAGGTGACAGAGAATAAACTTGCAGATGGCGAAATCCAGGAACAGCGCCGGGAATGCCTGTGTAAACTGACAAAATTCGTCGGCGCGGCAGGCGTCGCTGCTGCCGTCTGGCCGCTGGTTTCGGCCCTGGGTCCGGATGAGAAGACTCTTGCGGAAAATGAACCGATTGATGTCTCTCTTGCGGGGGTTGCTGCTGGACAAACCGTCAGACGCGTATGGCAGGGAAAGCTGATTCTTATTCACCATCGCACCCAGGATGAGATTATTACTGCCAGAAGTGCCGACTGGCATACGCTTATCGACCCACAACCGGACAGCGAGCGGGTCTCAGCAGCTCATCCTCAATGGCTGGTGGTTCAAGGGTATTGTCCACATGCCGGGTGCGTACCCAACGCCCGACCAGGAGGGGTGGGTTGGATCTGTCCGTGCCACGGCTCAGAGTTTGATACCTCCGGGCGCGTGACGCGCGGCCCCGCGACGACCAACCTGGCAATCCCGGACTACGTTATTCATTCGGATGGTCAGGCCGTGCGTATCGGCACGAAGGAAGCCTGAAATGAGGAGTGAGCGCGTCTATTCGCTTCGCTGGCGTATCCCGTTTCCTCGCTCGATTGCCGGACTCTGGGTATTCGCAATCGGCGCCATCCTGCTGGTTATACTCGGTGTGCAGATCCTTACGGGTATCGTGCTGGCAATGTTTTACGTGCCGACGGCCGAGCTGGCATTTGACTCCATTATTCATATTATGCGTGCGGTTCGCCATGGAGAACTGTTACGCAACATGCATGCTATTGGCGCGTCGCTCTTTTTCTTTGCCTGTTATCTGCATATTTTTCGTGGCATGTACTACAGCGTTTACCGCAAGCCCTGGACGACAATGTGGATGATTAGCGTGACGCTATATATCCTGCTGATGATGACCGCATTTCTTGGTTATAGCCTTATCTGGGGGCAAAAAAGCTACTGGGCGGTCACGGTAATTACCCGCTTTGCTCAAGCCATTCCGCTAGTGGGTGATACCCTTTACGCATATTTAGTCGGCAGCCATACTCCGGGAACGCCGATGCTTGGCCGCTTTTTTGTTCTCCACTTTATTCTTCCCTTTGTGATTGTCGGCGCAACGGTTTTTCATATTCGCACCGTACAGTCGGCGTTTGCGCAGGCGATGAAAAAGAGGTTTAGCGAGAAAGAGTCCAGGAGCCTGCTGTTCGATTACAAAATTACCGATCTTGATGCCATCAAAATCATCCTTTTTTTGATGATCTTCGCCTGGTTCTTATTCTTCGCGCCGCACTATCTGAGCAGCGCCGATAACTTTATTCCTGCGGATCCAACAGTTACACCCGCGATTGTTGCGCCGGAATGGTATTTTCTTCCCTTCTTCTCCATTTTGCGTTGCTTCCCAAATGAATTCGTTGGCTTAGCCGCAATGTGCAGCTCGGTACTGATTTTCTATTTCCTTCCCTGGCTTGATACTTCCCGGGCTCGTTTTCGCCATTACAGCAAACTGGTTAAATGCGGATTCTGGCTGTGGGTCATTAATGCCTGCTTTTTAGGCTGGTTAGGGTCGAAAGCGCTGGTTGGCCCCGATCTTATTGACGGTTTCCGTAACGAAGAGGGCTGGATCCGTGCCGCATCGCAGCTTTCGACTCTGATTTGGTTTGCCTGGTTTTTAATCGTATTACCTTGCCGTCGTTTTCTGGAAAAACAGGACTGATGATGAAACAACTTTTGAAATTCAGCATTCTGTCCTTTTCTCTGTTGGGACTGGGTTCCTCTTATGCGCAGGAAGCCACGCCTGAACGGCAGGAATGGAGCTTCAGCGGCATCAATGGCCAGTATGATAAAGAGCAGCTTCGACGTGGCCTGCAGGTTTATGAAGAGAAGTGTCGCGCCTGTCACGGCATAAAGCACCTTAGCTTTCGGTCGTTGACCAGACCCGGCGGTCCGGAACTCACGGCTGAAGAAGCAAGAAGTATCGCCAGCGGCTATCAGTTTCCTGAGCTTCAGGATGACGGCCAGATTGGTGAGCGAGACGGGACGCTAAATGACAGCTTCATCTCGCCGTATCTAAACGAGCAGGAAGCACGATACCTTAACAATGGCGCTTCTCCCGTTGACCTGAGCTATATCGTACGTGCCCGCTCATACGATCGCGGATTCCCGCAATTTCTGTTGGATGCCTTTCTGCCCTACACGGACCAGGGAGCAGATTACGTCTACGCACTGCTAACCGGTTATCAACCTGCCGATCCCGAACTGAAGGCTAATCGCTATTTTCCCGGCGGCGTGATTAACATGCCGAAACCGTTGACCAGCGGAGAGATTCAATGGCACCCGGCGTCGCTACAAGCTGAAACGGAAGAGCAATATGCCAGGGATGTCACCGCCTTTCTGGCATGGGCAGCCGACCCAACGCTCGCAGAACGAAGACAGCAGGGATATTACGTTATGGGCTACCTGGCCTTTATGCTGGGGCTGCTATGGATATTACGACGAATGAAAAGACGTTCGCTCATGTAGGCCTTGCCAGATATGAAGATGATTCAGTTCGTCAG
The DNA here is from genome assembly GCF_013783065.1 of Citrobacter sp. RHBSTW-00986. NCBI lineage: Bacteria > Pseudomonadati > Pseudomonadota > Gammaproteobacteria > Enterobacterales > Enterobacteriaceae > Citrobacter > Citrobacter sp. RHBSTW-00986. The sequence goes on from NZ_CP056200.1 coordinate 3,052,842, forward strand.
CTTTCCGCCGGGCAGCAGCGCTGAGTTGCACTTGCGCGACTAAGGCTGGAGAAAGATGGCATGACATAAACTGCACAAAACGAAAAAACCCCGAGCTATTAAATAGCTCGGGGTTTATGTTTGGCGGAAGCGTAGAGATTCGAACTCTAGAACCCTTTCGGGTCGCCGGTTTTCAAGACCGGTGCCTTCAACCGCTCGGCCACGCTTCCAATGAGGCGCACTATAAACATCCCGAACGGACCTGTAAAGCACCAATGCGTTTGTTTGCCTGAAAAACAGCCAAAATATTGTTAATCGACTGAAATAACAACAGATTGACCGTTTATTCAGCACAAATACTGGCTACAGCGCTTAATGTTTTTTGATGAACATATTTTTGGTGTAGTAATTTCCCCGGTTATCTGGCGCAAATCCTCCCACCCACGGCTTCACAAGATGCGTGCGGACATAGTGGTAAACCGGAATCGCTGGCACATCCTCTCCTAAAAGGTCTTCAGCCTGCTGGTAGTATTTGCCTCGCTCCTCCAGCGAAGATGCTTTCGCCGCCTTGCGCATCGCGTCATCAAAAGCGGGATTGCTGTACCTGGTGGTATTCTCGCTATCGCCGGTACGGAAAATATTGAGGAAACTTGAGGCATCATCATAATCGGCGATCCATGCGTAGCGCACGACGTCAAAATTACCGGTGTGCATGGTATCCAGCATGGTTTTCCATTCCTGATTTTGCAGCTTCGCCTCTACGCCGAGGTTTTTCTTCCACATTGACGATGCGGCAATGGCAATACGCTGGTGCGTTTCGAAGGTGTTATAGAGCAGATTTAGGCTAAGCAGATGCTCAGGGCCATAACCGGCTTCAGCCAGCAGTTTCTTAGCTTCGGCAATGCGTTTTTCGAGCGGCCACGCCGCATATTCCGGCGCATGCAATTGCACTCCCCCTATTTCCGGCTGGCTGATAACCCACGCCGCGCGTTGCCCCTGCCCCATCACCTTTTGTGCGATGATGTCTTTATCTAACGCCATATTCAGCGCCCGGCGCACGCGCGGGTCATTAAACGGCGCTCGGGTCGTATTGAACTGATAGTAATAGGTTGAAAGCTGAGGTGAGACATGGAGTTCATCGCCCATCGTCTTTTTCAACTGCGCGAACTGATTGACCGGGACGCTATACACAATGTCGATTTCGCCGGCCTTATAGCGGTTAACGTCTGCGGACTCTGAACTGATGGGCAAATAAGTAACCTTATCAATGACGGTGTGCCGATCGTCCCAATAATGCGGGTTACGCACGGCAACGATGCGCTCATTGACTACCCACTGCGATAACTTGTACGCCCCGCTGCAGACAAAATGTTCTGGCCGGGTCCACTTATCACCAAAGCGGCCGATCAGCACTTTATCCAGCGGAACCAGTGACGGGTGCGCCAGCATCGCCAGAAAAGCCGCCGTTGGCTGCGTCAGGGTAATTTCCAGCGTGCTATCATCCAGGGCTTTGACCCCGATATCGGCAGGATCTTTTTTCCCTTGGGCAATATCGAGGGCGTTTGCTACGTGCATATTGCCCAGATACGAGGAATAAGGTGAAGCTGTTTGCGGTGAGACCAGACGCTGCCAGCTCCAGACGACATCCTGTGCGGTAATGGCAGACCCATCTGACCAGGTTATGCCCGGACGTAAATGAAAGGTCCAGACGGTGTTATCTTTGTTCTCCCAGGACGCGGCCAGCCGGGGTTCGATAGACCCATCCGACTTAACCGCCACCAGTCCGTCGAACATATCGCTGATTAAATTAAACTCAACGTTGCTTTCGACTTTATGCGGATCCAGCGACGCTGGCTCACTGCCATTGTTTCTGACCAGTTCCTGTTTTTCTGCAAGAATTGTTCCTGCGGGAACATTTCCCGCCATCGCCGCGCCGTTGATAGACATCAAACAGACAGTCAACAGCGTAAACGTCAATATCTTCGATTTATGTTGAATCATTCCCTTTACCTTATTGCTCTGTTGTATGTAGACACCGCTGTCACAGTCAGAGAGAAACAGGAATAACGCAATATTTTTCAGTTACCTGGCAGATATCTAACAGGCATTTTTACACATATAGTGCTAACATCTGATTCGGGAGCTTTTGTTGAAATAATATGCTTAAGCCTGGCGGGTTAAAATGCGTAAAGATGGGTAAAACCGCTGTGTCATTCCCCTTGATTTCATTATCCTCCATCATTAATTACATCTGTCATAAGAGAGTGACTCATGGATCGTATTATTAGTTCTTCACGCGATCGTACATCGCTACTCAGCACGCATAAGGTGCTGCGCAATACCTATTTCCTGCTCAGCCTGACGCTGGCGTTTTCGGCGCTCACTGCGACTGCCAGTACCGTACTGATGTTGCCCTCTCCGGGGCTTATCCTGACGCTGGTGGGTATGTATGGTCTGATGTTCCTGACCTATAAAACGGCGGATAAACCGGTTGGTATTCTGTCAGCTTTCGCTTTCACCGGCTTCCTGGGCTACATTCTGGGACCGATCCTGAACACATACCTGTCTGCGGGCATGGGTGATGTTATCGCCATGGCTTTGGGCGGTACGGCGCTGGTCTTCTTCAGCTGCTCAGCCTACGTGCTGACCACGCGGAAAGACATGTCTTTCCTCGGCGGTATGCTGATGGCAGGGATCGTGGTGGTGCTGATTGGTATGGTTGCGAATATCTTCCTGCAGTTGCCGGCTTTACATCTGGCGATCAGCGCGGTGTTTATTCTGATTTCTTCAGGCGCAATCCTGTTTGAAACCAGTAATATCATCCGTGGCGGTGAAACCAACTATATCCGTGCCACCGTCAGCCTGTACGTTTCGCTGTACAACATCTTCGTCAGCCTGCTGAGCATTTTGGGCTTCGCCAGCCGCGATTAAGCAGCATCACTGATACGAAAAAAGAGAATGCCAATGGCATTCTCTTTTTTTATACCTTATTGACCCCGGCAGATATAGGTAGGATAGCGCCGGTCCTGAATAAGCCACACAGCAGGTGAAAGTTCAGAGATCGTCAGGTAGTAGCGTGAGGTCGGATAGGCGAAACTCCCCCATTGGGCATTCGGCGTATTGTCATTGTGGCGAAGCCAGGTTTTGGTGTAGGTCAATACAATGACGTTGTCATCGTCCCGCTGCTCCCACGTAAAGTCTACATCCCTGTCAACGATAAAATTTTGCCCGCCAGCTCTTGCCGCACCTTTATAGGTGGTCAACCCTGTACCGTCCCGATGAAAATAGAACTGAGCAAGGGCATTTACCTTCACTTGCTTTCCCTTCATTGCGCGTAAAGTTAAATTCAGTGCTGCAGGCCAGCACATCGCTTTTTCCCGTCGCGCCGCAATAGTAAAACAGCGCCAGCGCGCCGCCGACCAGGGCTCCGCCCAGTCCAAAAAGAAGCCTTATTTTCATTTTCCAGCCCCGTTTTTATAGCGAATGGTCTTGCACAGACGTGTTTTATTGACCGGGCAGGCCCCGATAAACAGTTCATCAGCAGTTGCAAGCGAAAAACGGGCGCTGAAAAAATAAATAGCATACTCCTCGCGCTCGCAAGCCACGTCATTGGCCTCCAGTCGCTCAGCTAATTTTGATAGCACTAACGGCCGTCCATGATCTTCGATAACCCAGATACTACAACGCGCGATTTTTTCCTGGACCGGCTTTAATTTCGCCGGAACAGTTATCTCCTGCGGGCGGCTAACGTAAAAGATCGCTCCCAACGGCACGGCAATCAATGCCCCTATTCTGAACCACTTTTTCAGGGATACTCGCCGGGGCAGAACGTCTTGTTGCGCTGAGGGGGGTTGCGGATCAACGGCTTGAATTTTCTCTCCAGGCTGAAAAATCACATCAGCATCAAAACGGAAACCATAGCGCGGGACAGTGACGATCAATTCGTGCCCCTCTCCCAGAGACTGGAAGCTTTTACGCAGTTCGCTTACCGCTTTATTGAGATTATTTCCTGATGGCGTAAAGCCAAATTCTTCCCACACGCGAGCGATCAATTCCTCCCGGCTTAAGTCGCGTCCTCGGTGTTTAATGAATTCCTGTAAAAGACGAACGGCTGGCGCCGAAAGTGTTAATACAGACTCGGGTTGTCCAACAAGACTTATTACATGTGCTTCAGGATCAAATAACAACGAATTATTGCATATAAAAAACATCTTTTATTCTCGGCTGTTACCGCATGCTTTTTATTCCCTGGTACGTCGATATGAAAACCGCCCCCTGACCTGCTTATTTTTTCATCAGAAGGAATTTTCCTCCCATCCTTGGCCGCGGTATTTTCGCTTAACTATACAACCTTAAAGACAGAAAAGCAGGATAAAAAACTGTATATAACGAGTTAACTAATACAAATTTTCACAAACCGCTGTTCTGGTTAAAGTTTCCCTGCCCTGAAGCGATACGAAAGCAGACGGTGTCCTGGTGTTAACGCGCCGCCTTTAAACTCAGAGCAGGCAGACTGATTGTGAAACAGAAAAAAAGAGTGAGCATGACAACCGCCTTTTATGTCGCCGCGCTGTCATTGCCATTTTTCTCAGAAATGACAATGGCCAATATGAGCGTGTATCCCATGGAGCTGAATGTAGACAGATCCGGTGCGGCGCAAATTAAGGTGGCTTCAAAAACGGATGATATTCAGTTCATTCGGGTGAGGCAAAAGAAAATTCTTAATCCCGGAACAGCCCAGGAAAAAGAAATTGACGTCGCTTCGTGGAAAGAAGGTGGCGTGGTGGTTACGCCCGAGAAATTTGCTCTGGCTGCAGGCGCGATGCGCGTTGTTCGTCTGGTATCGCTTATACCTCCGAAAAAAGAGACCACCTGGCGTGTCTATTTTGAAGGGGTAAAACAACCTGACAGCATTATTCCGGGCAAGGCAGAAACCTCTGCAGCAATGGCGACATTAGGTGTCAATGTGATCTGGGGCGCACTGGTCCACATTGCTCCAGAAGAAAACGTAATTTCACTGTCGATTGACCCTCGCCGGGGAACGTTAAAAAACAACGGCACATTGCGTGTGCCGCTCAGAGAGATTGGTATTTGTGATGCTGTTTCATCGTGTAAATGGATAAAAGAAGACGCGACGATTTATCCGGACACTGAACGGAAATTAAAAACGCTCACTATGAAACAGGGTCAGAAATATAAGTTCCGCTACTTCAACTGGGTGAATAAAACCGCTGAAGAAGCTGATTTACCCGTCGTGCAATAACACGACGGCACAGTAAAAACCCACGTAGTTTGTTTAAAGAGCCAAGGTGCTCATTTGTAAATATGGAGATATCAATGCGTAACTATATTAAACCTCTGATGATTGTTGCCGCGATGGCCTCGTCCTTTAGCGCGCTGGCGATTCAAAAAGATATTACCGTCAACGCCAGCGTTGACTCACAGTTGGATATGACTCAGGCCGATAACACGCCACTGCCGGCCAGCATCGACATGCAGTACCTGCCAGGTCGTGGGCTGGAAAGCTACCGCCTGAACACCAAGGTGTGGTCTAACTCCGCCACCAGCAATGTCAAAGTGCGCCTCGTTAGCGCAGCTAAGCTCACCAATATGGATGGCGACGAGACTGTACCGATGACGGTGATTCTGGGTGATAAAACACTGTCTACCACCGATGCCGAATTTACCGGAACTGAACTGTTCCCAGGCAGCATTGAAAACGGTTCAGCGGTACTGCCACTGACCATTTCTCAGACAACCAAAGGCATTCTGAAAACCGGTCAGTACAGCGGCGTTGTCAGCCTGATGCTGACGCAGGCGACGACCACGGAAGGCGGTGCGTAACACCACAGTACATAAGGGATAACGTCAGAGGGTGCCCACCCTCTGACGTCAGGATGATGTCGAGGCTTGGTCATGGCGTTTCACAGAAATACTCTCCTCTTAGTTGCTTTATTACCCGCATCCATCCAACTCGCCTGCGCCGAGATGGCCGTCCCGGCAGGTTTCGAAGATCTGGCGAAAACGCAGCGTCTGTGGATAGAGGTTAACCTCTATGGCGAATCGCTTGGCCTTTTTGAAACGGATATCACACTTGAATCGGTAAGTTTTGTCGCACCCGAAACCGTGGTCGCGGCTATCAAACGTCAGTTTAATGACGCTCCTGCCCTCGTTGCCACCGTGTCCGCAGCTCTCGCCGTTCCACTTGCCCGTAACGGCAACCTGGCGTGCAGCAGCAATGGCTCCGCAACGGGATGTGATTACATTGATACCCATCGCGCGGCCATTATCTATGATGAGAATAACGCGCGCATTAGCCTGTTTTTGAACAAGAAATTTCTGCCTAAACAGACCACAGAAAACCAGTGGTATCAGCCTACGCAGGGCACTGAGAATGCGTTGATCCATCAACAGAATATCAATTTTGTTGCCGACAGGGATTACCAGTCAGCCACTGTTCAGGGCAATGGCGCGCTGGCCATGACGCAGGACGGCTACTTTAATCTCGACTGGACCTGGCTGGGGCAGCGTTCAAGGCACCAGCAGCAACAAGAAATAACCGTCAACAATGCCTGGTTTCGCCAGGATATCTGGCGTCAGTACTATATTCAGTTAGGCGAGATGGATACCCGCGATCTGTTCAGTAATGCTGGTGGGAATATCAACCTCAGCCAACTGCCGCTGGGCAAAATTCGCGGCCTGCGCACAGGCTCGACAAGGGCATGGATCAATCCGGTTCAGCAGTCAAAGGGTACCCCCATCACCGTGCTGCTTTCCCATGATGCGCGTATTGACGCCCGCCGGGGCAATCAGCTGCTGGCCAGTTTTTATCTCAATGCCGGGGCTCAGACCCTGGACACGCGATCGTTCCCCGATGGGAGCTATACCGTGACGCTGTCCGTCTATGAAAATAACCGGCTGACACGTACCGAGCAGATACCGTTTACCCGCACCGGTATTACGCCGTTTGACCGCGTCGAGTGGTTCCTGCAGGCGGGCGAAACCGACAATAACAATCAAAACGATGAACGTAGCGCGGTCGCTCAAGCGGGTGTCCGCCTGCCTGTCACTCCAACGCTGGCACTCACCAGTGGCGCAGCGATAAAGAAAAACCAACGTTTTCTGGAAAATGCACTCGACTGGAGTCGTGGTTTCAATGCGGGTCCGATCGATGGCGTACTCTCGACCCGGTTTAGCTACCTTTACGGCAGCGAAGGACAACGCGGCAATATTCAGCAAATCAGCTATAACGACGGTTTTTCACTGAGCTTCTATCGCAACTCGTTATCAGCGGAAAACTGCAATACCCGAAGCGCGGGATATGACGCCGTAAATGGCTGTTACCGAAGCCTGTCGGTGATGTTCTCCGTCCCTGTCGGCACCTGGTACGCCAGCCTGGGATATTCGGATAACCGCAACGAAGGACGGTACGTTTCTCGTCGGGAACTCCCGGACAGTGACGATCGCCACGATGCAGGCTTGCCCTGGGAGTCGGTTTATATGACCCGCTCACGCACGCGGGCCTGGCAGGGTGGCTTGAGCACGGCTTTCAGCACGCGCGGTCTGAACATCAACAGCAGCATTAACCTTTTCATGCGTAACGATGACTCACGCGAAGGCAGGGATAAAGGCGGCTACCTGAGTGTGAGCTTATCAATGGCGCATAACCGTCAGGGCAATGCGACAAGCTATACCTCTCTGGGCGCGACATGGCAGCACCAGCAGCATGAAAAAAACCAGCTGAGCTATAACGTGGCGCACAACTGGTATGCCGACGCACGTGGTGAAAATGAGTATGGACTGAGCGCATCAGGTATTAACAGCGATTCACTCAATACCTCTGCCTACACGCGCCAGGGCGGACGATATGGCAACGGGAGCCTGACAGTCAGCGATGCCTGGGATCGTCAGGATGGGCGCCATACCCTGAGCAGCAGCGGCAATTACAACTCCACGCTTGCGCTGTCGCGCTCTGGTCTGTGGCTGGGCCGCTGGAGCGACGGACGTCCTGCTTCAGCCATCGCGGTTAACGTTGCCACACCGGAAGATTCCCAGGATCCGAGCATTGCCGTGTCGCTGGATAACGGCGGCAGTGCAGACATTCCAGGCAATAGCCGCGCCCTCTTCGCCGTGCCGGGCTATCAGCAGACTACGTTGACGATTAACGAATCGCTGGATGTCTCGCGGGGTGCCAGCAGTGAAATCACACAAGGTTCAGGCAGCAGAACGTTGTTTATGGTGCCAGGCAAACTGCTCCGCCGGGACGTGCAAACCACGGCAAGCTACACCTGGCTCGGCCAGTTAACTGACGAGCAACATTCGCCGTTTATCGGCGGCGTGCCACTGAACGTTAACGGCTGGAGCGACCTTGGCAACGGCGGGTTTAGCGCTCAAAGCGACGCTCTGCTGCATAACCTCTACCTGGTGCGTCAGCAGCAGTTTTATCAGTGCGAGCTGAATGTAAAGACTATGCGCGACGTCGTGCGTTACGTCGGGTCGATCCCTTGCCGGGAATTAACCTTCTCTGCCCTGCCGGATACTGTCCAGCAACAGGCACAGCTGATGCTCGCCGGACGATCGGTACCAACGGGTCCAACTGCCATGAATGCAGACAACATCACAAAAGGGAAATGATGTGAACAAGCACTTAATTATTTTACTTTTTTTAAGCCTGTGGGCGGGCCAGACCCAGGCAGCGGCCCCTGCCGGAAGAAACACCAGCGTCGATATCAGTTTCGATCGCATGGCCCCCCCCCGCGCGCTTTGATATCTGGGTTCATGAACCGAGCGGCTATGATGTCGCCGATCCGCAAAAGTGGGGACGTAATACTCTGACGTGTCTGTCCCGTACCGACTCCGCAGTTGGCGCCTGCATGACCGCCCCGGCCTGGTTCACGGCGAACCCGGGGACACCTTATGCCATCAATTTACGTTTTACGCATGCCCTTACCAGCAAAACGGTGGATCTTAAGGTCTATGGCGACCACTACATGTTTTTCAATAATAAAGTCTTTACCTATCCCAGTTTTATCACGGGAGGGACAGAGATTGTTGCAAACTGGACCAGAGAACCCTACTTCGATTTCTATATCGTGAAAAGCGAACTGGAAAAGCTCGCTCTGCCGGGTATCTGGACCGCAACGCTGAGGCAGAACCTGCGTGAATGGGATAGTGGCAACTGCGGCGGGAACTTCGCTGACCCCAATACCGGATGTCCAGGCTATCGCGCCATTGCTAGCTGGCAGGCCACGATGCGCATTGAGGTTGTCGATCCGGGTAATCAGCAGATTTATCTGCCGGCATTTCCGCACTCAACGCCTGTCGTTAACCTCAACCTGACCAACTTCCCGGGGCGGCCGGGTGGCAGTGAAATTCAGGGTGAAAACACGCTGGATATGTGCCTGTACGACGGCAAAAACAGTACCAGCACCCGCACTTATCTTCGGTTTGAGGACGACGGACTCCCCTCAACGGACCGTGCTGAAGAGGCATTTTCAATCCGGCGACGCGGCGGAAGTCAGACCGATGCGCGGGATCGTCTCGACTATCAGGTTTTCGTCACTAATCCCGTCACGGGCGCAACCGAAACCGTCGCCAACGGTAAAACCCTAGTCTGGCAAGGCACCAACGATCCGCAGCATCTGCGTCAGGTCGTCCTGCCCGGCGGACGTGAGAGCGTACTGTGCGTACCTGCCCCTATTGTTCTGAAAACCCCAGCGTTTGCAGCCAGCAGTAAAAACGCCGGGGATTACACCGGCACGCTACGCATCATCTACACACCCAGTACGTTATAAAGAGGCCGCCGTGAATTACGTCATTCTTGATAATAATCGTTTTTATGCCGAAGGGTTGCGCTACGCCCTTCTGCGCCGTAACGCTCACACTCAAGTTGAGAGCGGCGCGTTACAGTGGCGCCGTTCGCTGTTGGCCTGCGACACCCTCGTTGTGCGTTGCCGCTTTTCCGTCGCGAGGACGCATCTGGCGCTAGTCGACATTCTGCTTCAACTGGAGGCCAGGCGCTGGGAGGGAACGGTTTATCTGGTGTGCAATGAAAAAGGCTGGGCACTGGCCACGCATTTACGAAAGCGTTTTACCACGCTGACCTTACATATCATTGATGACAGAATTGCCGTCGTGGATGCTGCGTATCTGCTTGCTAAAGAGCCCCGTCGGGTACGCAGTCTGAATTGCTGCCTGACTGGCATGGAGTTCAATGTTCTCGACAGGCTGGTTAACGGTCAATCGGTAAAACATGTTGCGCATATGACGCAGATTAGCGAAAAACAGGTTTCGACGTATAAATGCAACGCGCTGAAGAAGCTTAATGCCAACAATCTGCTACAGCTTCTTCTGTAGGTCGAGGTTTCTCACGCCGCCCCTTATTTGCTAAACTAAGGGCGGTTTTTACTTTATCGACAGAGCACTATGTTCATTTTTGCAGGCCATGAAATTGAGACCGATAGCGAAGGCTATCTGAAAGACACCACGCAATGGAGCGAGCCGCTAGCGGAGAAAATCGCCGAAAACGAAGGTATCGTTCTCTCCCCCGAACACTGGGAAGTGGTGCGTTTCGTTCGCGAGTTTTATCTGGAGTTTAATACCTCCCCCGCTATCCGCATGCTGGTAAAAGCGATGGCCAACAAGTTTGGCGAAGAAAAAGGCAACAGCCGTTATCTCTATCGCCTGTTTCCGAAAGGCCCAGCTAAGCAGGCAACTAAAATTGCCGGCCTGCCGAAACCGGTGAAATGTATTTAATAGCGGATACTAAATCCCTTTAGCTCGTCGCCAGGGCGGTGCGGTTCGCTGAGAACCCGATCAACCCTGGCGCTGCGCGGTCCCCCGGCTTTCAACCACTTCATCAGTTGTTCCACCCGCTCGCTTTCACCACAGGCGACAACTTCTACGCTGCCGTCATCCATATTCTTCGCATAGCCGGTCAACCCCAGCCGTTGCGCTTCATGCTGGGTGGTGTAGCGAAATCCTACCCCCTGAACCCGGCCATAGACCCAGGCGATGATGCAGACTTTCGACATTGCGGTTCTCCTTATCAACATAAATGAAAGAACAGGTACCGATGGACAGATGACCGGCAATCTCCTGAGCTGTCCATAGATTAGCAGGGGATAACTGAATAAGTTGTCGCACCTGTTCAGTGAGATTAAACCGTCGCTCGATAAGCAGAGGTCCCGCCATACCATCATGCAGTAGCGCCAGACGCTGATGATTGACCTCACCATCTGTGCTACTCTACGCGCCATTTTATTTTAATGGTTTCAGGTTGGTACTTTCATCCAACCCGCGTCACTGTTTGTGAGAGGTTGCTCCGCATGACTGAATCTACAATTCCACATTATCCTCGTTTAGTGTTAGCCAAGGGGCGCGAAAAATCATTACTTCGCCGCCATCCATGGGTATTTTCCGGTGCTGTCGCACGTATGGAAGGTAAAGCCAACCTCGGTGAAACCGTTGATATTGTTGACCACCAGGGGAAATGGTTAGCGCGCGGTGCGTTTTCTCCGGCGTCGCAGATCCGTGCGCGCGTCTGGACCTTCGATAAGTCTGAATCCATCGACATTGATTTCTTTACCCGTCGTCTGCAGAAGGCGCTGACATGGCGTGACTGGCTGGCGAAAAAGGACGGTCTAGACAGCTACCGTCTGATCGCCGGAGAATCCGACGGCCTGCCAGGTGTCACTATTGACCGCTTCGGCAACTTCCTGGTATTACAGTTGCTCAGCGCGGGTGCTGAATACCAACGCGCCGCGCTGATTAGTGCTCTGCAAATTGTTTTCCCGGACTGCGCTATTTATGACCGTAGCGATGTGGCCGTGCGTAAAAAAGAAGGTATGGCGCTGACCCAAGGGCCCGTCACGGGCGAACTGCCGCCTGCTCTGCTGCCTATCGAAGAGCACGGGATGAAGCTGCTGGTTGATATTCAGCACGGTCACAAAACCGGCTATTACCTCGATCAACGCGATAGCCGCCTGGCGACGCGTCGTTATGTGGAAAACCAGCGTGTCCTGAACTGTTTCTCCTATACCGGCGGCTTTGCGGTCTCAGCATTAATGGGCGGATGCCGTCAGGTGGTCAGCGTCGACACCTCTCAGGAAGCACTCGATATTGCCCGCCAGAACGTGGAACTGAACAAGCTGGATCTGAGTAAAGCCGAGTTCGTGCGTGATGACGTGTTCAAACTGCTGCGCGCCTATCGCGATCGCGGTGAGAAATTTGATGTCATCGTGATGGATCCGCCGAAATTTGTCGAAAACAAAAGCCAGTTGATGGGCGCCTGCCGCGGTTATAAGGACATCAATATGCTGGCTATTCAGTTGCTGAACCCAGGCGGCGTACTGCTGACATTTTCCTGCTCCGGGCTGATGACGACCGATTTATTTCAGAAAATCATCGCTGATGCCGCAATAGATGCTGGTCGTGATGTACAATTTATAGAGCAGTTCCGTCAGGCCGCCGATCATCCGGTGATCGCTACCTACCCGGAAGGGCTGTATCTGAAAGGGTTTGCCTGTCGCATCATGTAACTTGAAAAGTGGAATATTACCCTTACATAGAGGGTATCTATTTCCCGGGAGGTGACTATGATTGCCAGCAAATTCGGTATCGGCCAGCAGGTCCGCCATTCCCTGTTAGGTTACCTCGGAGTGGTCGTGGATATCGACCCGGAATATTCGCTTGATGAGCCGTCAGCCGATGAGTTGGCGGTTAACAGCGAACTTCGCGCCGCTCCCTGGTATCACGTGGTGATGGAAGACGATAATGGTCTGCCAGTGCATACGTATCTGGCCGAAGCGCAACTGAGTAGCGAGCTACAGGAAGAACATCCGGAGCAACCGTCAATGGATGAACTGGCGCGCACAATCCGTAAACAGCTTCAGGCTCCGCGCCTGCGTAATTGATACTAACACAGGCCCGATGGCGCTTCGCTTATCGGGCCTGTGCGTTTCATCCGGCGACAGTCAAACTTTACTTCGCCAGTCCCAGTCGCGGGATCTCAATCGCCGGGCAACGATCCATCACCACCGTCAGCCCCGCATCACGCGCCAGCACGGCCGCCTGCTCGTTAATTACGCCAAGCTGCATCCATAGCGTCTTCGCGCCAATGGCGATAGCCTCCTGAGCGACGCCCCACGCCGCTTCAGAATTACGGAAGACATCGACCATATCCACTTTCTCTGGCACATCCGCCAGCGTTGCATAGCCCTGCTGCCCCAGCAGCATTTTCCCGGCAACCTTCGGTGAAACGGGAATAACGTGATAGCCCTGATCGAGTAAATACTTCATCACGCGATAGCTTGGGCGATCGGGTTTATCGCTTGCGCCAACCAGTGCAATCGTGCGGGTAGATGTCAAAATGCCAGCAATATCGGTCTCTTTCATCGTTTTCCTCCAGGCTGTTTAACAAAGTGTACGACAAACCTGCCCCCGCAACCATTCATCCCATACTGGCGTATGAGAGCTAAACTCAAAAATATGTCTATATGTTAGTAAACGTGATTATCGAAAAATTTAGATACATGTTTGCAGCTATTTTCTGGACAGGAGAAACCTATGAAAGCCGGCATTGTGACAGCCTTAATTGCCCTGTGTTTGCCGGTAACCGTTTTTGCTACCTCATTACGCCTGTCTAATGATATTGACCTTTTGGTGCTGGACGGAAAAAAAGTTTCCAGCTCATTACTGCGTGGCGCCGACAGTATCGAGCTGGAAAATGGTCGCCACCAGCTCGTATTTCGCGTAGAAAAAACCATTCGCTTGTCCAGCCACGAAGAACGTCTGTATATTTCGCCTCCGCTGGTCATCAGCTTTGATACCCAACTCGTCAGCCAGGTTAATTTTCACCTCCCGCGTCTGAACAATGAGCGGGATACAGCGCATTTTGATGACGCTCCACGCGTGGAATTGCTGGATGGGGACTCCATGCCTATCCCCGTCAAGCTGGATATTTTGTCAATCACATCCACAGCGAAAATCGTGAATTATGAAATGGAAACTGAACGCTATAACAAAGCGGCTAAACATGCGTCATTACCGCAGTTTGCTACGATGATGGCCGATGACAGCTCGCTGCTTTCCGGGGTATCTGAACTGGATCGCGTGCCGCCTCAGTCGCAAACGCTGACCGAACAGCGCTTAAAATATTGGTACCAGCAGGCCGACGCACAAACGCGAAGTAACTTTTTGCAATGGGCTCAGAAACAGCCTCCTTCATGACATTTATGTTCGCATACGCATTTTTTTTGTCTTTCTCTTGCAGCGTCAAGAGCTTCCAGTACTCTGTAACCAGGTTAACTTGGGAGCTGTACTATGGAATTAACAACTCGCACATTGCCAGCGCGTAAACATATTGCGCTGGTTGCACACGATCACTGTAAAAAGATGTTGATGAGCTGGGTGGAACGCCACCAGCCGTTGCTGGAAAAGCACGTTCTGTACGCCACAGGAACAACGGGAAACTTAATCCAACGCGCAACGGGAATGGACGTCAACGCCATGCTGAGCGGTCCGATGGGGGGCGACCAGCAGGTGGGCGCGCTGATTTCAGAAGGGAAAATTGATGTGCTGATTTTCTTCTGGGATCCGCTGAACGCCGTACCTCACGATCCTGATGTCAAAGCCCTGCTGCGTCTGGCGACGGTATGGAACATTCCGGTTGCCACCAACGTGTCGACCGCCGATTTTATTATCCAGTCGCCAAACTTCAACGATGCAACGGACATCTTGATCCCAGATTACGCCCGCTATCTGGCAGAGCGCCTCAAATAAACGCCGGGCAGGCGGCAATTGCCGCCTGCTATTCAGGGTTTTCTTGCTACCGGAACATCCAGTTGTTTAAGCTCATCAACAAAGCACGACGGTGTTTCTTTATTAAACAGCAGCCATACCCGATGCCGTGCCCGCGTTAGCGCCACATACAGCAAGCGTCTCTCTTCAGCATCCGGGAAATCCTCCACCGCCGGAAGCAACGCCTCTTCCATAATCGACTCGCGGGCCGGGGCGGGAAAACCGTCATTCCCATCATGAAGCCCCACAACAATGACGTAATCTGCCTGCTGTCCCTTACTGGCATGGATAGTCATGAAATCCAGCTGTAGCTTAGGCCAACGGGTAGCTGCTTTCTCCAGACTGGCAGGTTTCAGATGATGGTATCGCGCCAGCACCAGAATTCTCTCTTCTGCCTTCACAAATCCCGACAGCTTATCCAGTAGCAGATCCAGTTGGCTTTCATCGAGCAACGTGACGGCTTTTTTATCGCCTGCCATCAAACTGTTGAGCGGTTTCGTAAGCTGATGAGGGTTTTGCTGGATAAACTGGTTTGCGACTTCACCAATGCGGCTATTAAAACGGTAAGTCGTATCCAGATTACAACGGTCGCCCTCGCCGAAGTTTTGCTGGAATGCGGTGGTCAACGAAAGCTGTGCTCCGCTGAACCGGTAAATTGCCTGCCAGTCATCCCCTACGGCGAACAGCGTAGTGTGTGAGTTTTGCTTGCGCAGTGCGGCTAACAGGGCGGCTCGCTGAGGAGAAATGTCCTGAAATTCGTCGACCAGAATGTGTTTCCACGGACTGATATACCGGCCTTTTTCCAGAATGACAATGGCCTGATGAATCAACCCGGAAAAATCGACGGCATTCTCATCCTTCAGGGCGCCCTTCCAGGCTTTGAGCAGGGGAGACATTAGCTTAATGCGTTTACTGAACAGATCGCGAATCTCCTCCGGAGCATTGGCGATCATCTCCGCCTGCGCTCCGCCATGCATACGCATCAGGCTAACCCAACGATCCAGCCGGGAAGCCAGCCGGCGCTGTAATTTTTCGTCATCCCAGAAGTTACCTTCGGGTACAGACCACTGCATCTCTTCTTCTAACCATTGCCGCCAGCCTTTGGCCTGTGCCTTTTTCTCACTGCACTGTTGACGCCAGGTCGTGATAAAAAGTTTGCTACGCGCAGCAACATCATTTTCCAGCTTGCTAACCGTCGGGACTTTTTTGCTCCCCTGCGAAATAATGTGCAACGCCAGTGAATGAAACGTCCTCGCGGTGATCTCTTCCGTATGCAGACGTTCACGGATGCGATCGTCCATCTCCTGGGCCGCTTTGCGTCCAAACGCCAGCAGCAGGATTTGTTCGGCCGCCGCTTCCCCTCGCGCAAGTAGCCAGCCCGCACGGGCGACCAATACGGATGTTTTGCCGCTTCCGGCCCCCGCAAGAACCAGTAATGATTGTTCGCCGTTCACCACCGCCCGCGCCTGGGCCGGATTCAGCGGCGAGGACTCAATTTGCTGGAAAAAATCGGCATGTTCTTCCAGCATGGCATCGGTATACGCCTGGTTGTGCTGCAAGCGACAAGCTTCAATGTCCTTCAACCATGCCTGGCATTGACGTAACGCCTCACGGCAATTTTCAAATTCTTCCAGCCGGTTAATCGGGAGCGGCAATGCGGCAAAGGCGCGGCGGATCTGCTGCTGTAGCCCTGACGTCTGTTCGCGCGTCAGCCATTTATTCTCACTGGTGCGGGTGGCGATCGCCTCCAACTGCTGCTGTAAAACTCCCGCAGCGACGTCGCTCATTTCCTGACTCCACTGCTGCCAGAGCGAATTCAAATGGTGATGGAAGCGCTGGGTTTCAGCCCATTCTGTGCCGTGAAGACGAACTACCTTATCATCCGGGAGCACAAACTCCAGCTCACCCCATACCAGGCCGCGTTTACAATGAATAGCCAGTAACTGATTGAAGGGAATAAGATACTCGTGACGATCGCCGGAAACCTTAATCCCGGCATTGAGAATAACGGCCCGATCGTAAGGGTGTTGTGCCAGACGTTTTCCAAGAGAAGTTGCTTTCAGTTCCATAAGACTCAAGCGGATCCACACGAAGAGGTTTGCTTATCAGTGTAACCGCCAGAGAAAACGTGCTCCAGCCCAAAAAAACGTTACAATTGCCGAATTCACAGAAAACCAGAGTTAACCGAGGGTTTATGCGTACTGTTCTGAATATTTTAAATTTTGTGCTCGGGGGATTCGCCACCACCTTAGCCTGGTTACTGGCTACGCTGGTCAGTATTGTGCTGATTTTTACTCTCCCCCTGACCCGCTCATGCTGGGAAATTACCCGACTCTCGCTGTTTCCCTACGGTAACGAAGCGATTCATGTCGATGAGCTTAATCCAGCGGGCAAAAACGTCCTGTTGAATACCGGAGGCACCGTGCTCAATATTTTCTGGCTGATTTTCTTCGGCTGGTGGTTGTGCCTGATGCACATTGTCTCCGGTATTGCCCAGTGCATTACGATTATTGGTATCCCGGTTGGCATTGCGAATTTCAAAATCGCGGCGATTGCACTGTGGCCGGTGGGTCGCCGGGTAGTGTCAGTTGAAGTTGCTCGCGCAGCGCGTGAAGCCAACGCGCGTCGTCGCTTCGAATAATCAGGACCGATGGCCTTTATGTTAAGTCCTCTGCTCAAACGCTATACCTGGAACAGCACCTGGCTGTACTACGTGCGGATTTTTATCGCGCTTTGCGGCACAACAGCGCTGCCCTGGTGGCTGGGTGACGTTAAGCTGACCATCCCGCTCACGCTGGGTATGGTCGCAGCCGCGCTTACTGACCTGGACGATCGTCTTGCAGGTCGCCTGCGCAATTTGATCATCACGCTGGTGTGCTTTTTCATTGCCTCGGCCTCGGTCGAACTGCTCTTCCCATGGCCATGGCTGTTTGCCCTTGGGTTAACGCTTTCCACCAGCGGCTTTATACTGCTGGGGGGATTAGGGCAGCGCTATGCAACCATCGCCTTTGGCGCGTTGCTGATCGCCATTTACACGATGCTCGGCACCTCGCTTTACGATCAGTGGTATCAGCAACCGATCCTGCTGCTCGCGGGCGCCATTTGGTACAACCTGTTAACCCTGACCGGACATCTTCTGTTCCCTATTCGCCCGTTGCAGGACAATCTGGCGCGTAGCTATGAACAGTTAGCGCACTATCTGGAACTGAAATCGCGTCTTTTTGATCCCGACATAGAAGATGAAAGCCAGGCGCCGTTGTATGATCTAGCTCTTGCGAATGGGCAACTGATGGCGACTCTAAACCAGACAAAGGTGTCACTGCTGACCCGCCTGCGCGGCGACCGCGGACAGCGAGGAACACGTCGCACGCTACATTACTATTTTGTGGCGCAGGATATTCACGAACGCGCAAGCTCCTCGCATATTCAATATCAAACGCTGCGCGACCATTTCCGCCACAGCGACGTGATGTTCCGCTTCCAGCGCCTGATGTCGATGCAAGGGCAAGCGTGTTCGCAACTGTCTCGCTGTATTTTATTACGCACGCCTTATCAGCACGATCCGCACTTTGAGCGCGTCTTCACCCATATTGATGCTGCACTTGAGCGCATGCGCGCGAGTGGTGAGCCTGCCGATCTGCTCAACACGTTAGGATTTTTGCTGTCAAACCTGCGGGCCATTGATGCCCAGTTGGCTACCATTGAGTCCGAACAGGCTCAGGTACTTTCGCGCAATGAGTCTGAAAATCAGCTTGCCGATGACAGCCCGCATGGGTTCAGTGATATCTGGTTGCGTCTGAGCCGTAATTTCACGCCTGAGTCCGCCCTGTTTCGTCATGCTGTTCGCATGTCGCTGGTGCTCTGCGTCGGCTATGCCATTATCCAGATAACCGGAATGAACCACGGGTACTGGATCCTGTTGACCAGTCTGTTTGTCTGCCAGCCAAACTACAACGCCACCCGACATCGTCTGGCACTAAGGATAATCGGCACATTAGTCGGGATCGCCATTGGGTTACCGATCCTGTGGTTTGTACCTTCTCTCGAAGGGCAATTGATCCTTCTGGTGATCACCGGCGTGTTGTTTTTTGCCTTTCGTAACGTCCAGTACGCGCATGCCACCATGTTTATCACGCTGCTGGTGCTGCTGTGCTTTAACCTGCTCGGTGAAGGTTTTGAAGTTGCACTTCCGCGCGTCATCGATACGTTGATCGGCTGTGCCATCGCCTGGGCTGCTGTCAGCTTTATCTGGCCAGACTGGCGTTTTCGGAATCTGCCGCGAGTGATTGAACGGGCCACTGACGCTAACTGTCGTTATCTTGATGCTATTCTCGAACAATATCATCAGGGGCGTGATAATCGTCTGGCATACCGTATCGCCCGCCGTGACGCGCACAATCGTGATGCGGAACTTGCTTCGGTGGTGTCGAACATGTCGAGTGAACCGGATGTCACGGCCCAAACACGCGAAACGGCGTTCCGCTTGCTGTGTCTTAACCATACGTTTACCAGCTATATTTCCGCCCTCGGCGCACATCGCGAGCAGTTAACCAATCCTGACGTCCTGGCATTGCTGGATGATGCCGTCTGCTATGTAGATGATGCGCTTCACCATCAACCTGCTGATGAGCAGCGCGTATACCAGGCACTGGAAGATCTGAAGCAGCGAATTCAGCATCTCGAGCCACGTCCGGACAGTAAAGAGCCGCTGGTCGTACAGCAAGTTGGGTTACTGATTGCCCTGCTCCCAGAGATTCGGCGATTACAGCAACAAATTGCTGTGCTGCCATCTAATACCCCGGTTCCGGCGTAAGAGAACTCACCCACTCCACCAGCTCCTGGCGACACGTCGCCGGGAGCGCGGCTTCATGCACCCCGTCAACCGCTCCTTCAAGGGCATAGAGTATTTTTACCGTTAAGGCAGGGTTATTTTGCCGAAGTTTCAACCAGCACATCTGAGCTCCCAGCGATCGCAATGTCCCCTCATCCTTAATTCCTGCTTCATTTAGCAAGGTCTCCAGATGAAACGTCATATTCGGTAATTCCCGCAGGCGATGTTGTGCAAAGCGACTCTGTTTTTCCTTAACGGCTGCATCGAGTGAAAATTGTGATAGCGACACTAACTGCTGCTGGTTCTGCCACAGGGTATCGTTCACCTGGTAATAATTGAGTACAACCGGACGCCCGCGCTTGATAAATGTTAGCCAGACAGGAGAATTTTTTACACAGTACTGGGCGCTCTGCTCACAGGCGCGAAGATATAACTCACCGCTGGCAACCATGGCAAAGACCGTATCACCAACCGTCAGACTATAGCTGCC
Source organism: Citrobacter sp. RHBSTW-00986 (assembly GCF_013783065.1). NCBI lineage: Bacteria > Pseudomonadati > Pseudomonadota > Gammaproteobacteria > Enterobacterales > Enterobacteriaceae > Citrobacter > Citrobacter sp. RHBSTW-00986. Next base: position 3,072,941 of record NZ_CP056200.1, read on the forward strand.
AAACAGTGAGCGGTAGTGAATTGTTCCCAGAGAAGCCAGATATTCTTGTGATTTATAGATTCTTGCATAAGACTTTTCTTTCATAAAAATCCTTTTAAATCATAACGTAAGCAAATAATTTGCAGTAGCAGATCCGTTAATGACGAAAATAGGCAACTTATGCGTATGGGGCAAGATGAATTTTATTTTTCCCGTGATGATGACTAAAAATTGCGAACCTGTTTCCGAAAATTAGGTTGATCTTTATTGATGGCGGGGTTACTGTATATCCATACAGTAACTCACAGGGCTGGATTGATTATGTACACTTCAGGTTATGCAAATCGTTCTTCGTCGTTCTCTTCCGCATCGAGCAGCATTGCGCGCGTTTCAGCAGAGAACGCTACCGCTGGGCTTATCAGTGAAGTGGTCTATCGCGAGGACCAGCCCATGATGACGCAGCTCCTGCTGCTTCCCCTGCTGCAACAGTTAGGGCAACAATCACGCTGGCAGTTGTGGCTGACGCCTCAGCAAAAATTAAGCCGTGAGTGGGTGCAGTCGGCCGGGCTTCCATTGACCAAAGTCATGCAAATCAGCCAGCTCTCCCCCTGCAATACGCTGGAATCGATGGTTCGTGCGCTGCGCACAGGTAACTACAGCGTCGTCATCGGCTGGTTGACGGAAGAATTAACCGAAGATGAACATGCCGAACTGGTAAAAGCGGCAGATGAAGGTAATGCGATGGGATTTATCATGCGTCCTGTTCGCGCTCAGACACTTGCGGGGAGACAGCATTCCGGGCTAAAAATTCACTCGAATTTGTATCATTGAGTAAAATTAGGAATTATCCTGGAATTTTTTTTCATGTTTTAATTTGCCATTGAGCTGTAACGCGTTTTCCGGCTGAAGGCCTGTCTGAAGCGGTTTTCAGGAAATCCTCAGTACATTTATTCATCTATAAATGTTAAATAATGTGTACACAAGCCTTTTTTTTTCATATGCCTGACGGACTTCACACTTGTAAGTTTTCAACTACGTTGTAGACTTTACATCGCCAGGGGTGCTCGGCATAAGCCGCAGATATCGGTAGAGTAACTATTGAACTGGTCCCCGGGTGAAGGATTTAACCGTGTTATCTCTCTTCGGAGATATTCATGGCGAATTTTGGATGATAACGAGGCGCAAAAAATGAAAAAGACAGCTATCGCAATTGCAGTGGCACTGGCTGGTTTCGCTACCGTGGCGCAGGCCGCTCCGAAAGATAACACCTGGTACACTGGTGCTAAACTGGGCTGGTCTCAGTACCATGATATTGGTAACAACCAGATCAACAACTCCGGTCCTACCCACGAAAGCCAACTGGGTGCTGGTGCGTTCGGTGGTTATCAGGTTAACCCGTACGTTGGTTTCGAAATGGGTTACGACTGGTTAGGTCGTATGCCGTACAAAGGCGCCGCCAATGATCCCTACAATAACGGCGCTTTCAAAGCTCAGGGCGTTCAGCTGACCGCTAAACTGGGTTACCCAATCACTGACGATCTGGACGTTTACACCCGTCTGGGTGGTATGGTTTGGCGTGCAGACGCTAAAAACAACGAAGGCTTCAAAGACCACGACACTGGTGTTTCCCCAGTATTCGCAGGTGGCGTAGAGTATGCAATTACTCCTGAAATCGCTACCCGTCTGGAATACCAGTGGACCAACAACATCGGTGACGCGAACACCGTTGGCGGTCGTCCGGATAACGGTCTGTTGAGCGTTGGTGTTTCCTACCGTTTCGGTCAGCAGGAAGAAGCAGCTCCAGTAGTTGTTGCTCCGGCTCCGGCTCCAGAAGTACAGACCAAACACTTCACTCTGAAGTCTGACGTTCTGTTCAACTTCAACAAAGCAACTCTGAAACCAGAAGGCCAGCAGGCTCTGGATCAGATGTACAGCCAGCTGAGCAACCTGGATCCGAAAGACGGTTCCGTAGTGGTTCTGGGCTTCACTGACCGCATCGGTTCTGACGCTTACAACCAGGGTCTGTCCGAGAAACGTGCTCAGTCCGTTGTTGATTACCTGATCTCTAAAGGTATTCCTTCTGACAAAATCTCTGCACGTGGCATGGGCGAATCCAACCCGGTTACTGGCAACACCTGTGACAACGTGAAAGCTCGCGCTGCACTGATCGACTGCCTGGCTCCGGATCGTCGTGTTGAGATCGAAGTTAAAGGTATCAAAGACGTTGTAACTCAGCCTCAGGCTTAAGTTATCGTCTTATAAAAAAACCCCGCTTTGCGGGGTTTTTTTTCACTTTTTATCAATCAAAGCACGCCTATACACAACACATTTAGCCATTCTGTGGTTATTCTTTTCCCAGCAGCGCCTGTAAATCCTGCTTCAATGTCGACATTTTATTCGCGTACTTCTCTTTATGCTCTGCGTCTTCAATCAGTTGCACAATAGTTTCAGAAAGCGTTTTGCCGCGCCGCTGCGCAAGCCCCGCTAAGCGCTGCCAGACCATAAATTCCAGATCGATAGATTTCTTTCGCGTATGCTGATGCTCCGCGTTAAAGTGCCGCTTACGCCTCGCTCGTATGGTTTGTTTCATACGATTTAGCAGCGCAGAGTTCATGTGTTCTTCAATCCAGGTATTGACCCGAACCGGTTCATTTTCGAGGGTTAGCAACAAATCAACGGCTTCTTCGGCAGCGCTGGCCTCTACGTAACGGGTGATTAACTCCCCCTCACGATGCTTCTTCACCAGATACTTCCATTTCCAGCCGCTTTCAAGGTTTTCAAGTTGTTGATATTTCATTGCGATCTCAATGTTACCGTGTAACTCTTATCAGAATATCAGCTTTTTCGGCATCTGAAGAAAAGAATATCCAGCCTGTGAACTGTCGCGCGTCATCGCATTCGTTTCACAGCGCTTTCCACGTGTGCAGTGATGATGGTTACGGTATAATCTCGTTTTTTACAACAGACTAAAAAACATCAACTTTGACCATTACGAAACTTGCATGGCGTGATCTGGTTCCTGACACCGATAGTTATCAGGAAGTATTTGCACAGCCGCACGTCACTGACGACACCGATACCTTACTTAGTGATACTCAGCCACGTTTACAATTTGCGCTGGAGCAGCTTCTTCAGCACTGGACGACGTCTTCGTTCATGCTGGTAAAAGCACCGGAAGAGCTTGAGTACATCAACCTTATTGCAGAGGCCGCGCGGCCTCTGCACTCGGATGCCGGAAGTCTCACCGGAGGTCATTATGATATCTCCGGTCACACTATCCGCTATCGTACAGCTGAGACAGCAGAAGACAATTTTGCGACATTAACCCAGGTAGTCTGCGCTGACTGGGTTGAAGCCGAACAACTGTTTGGCTGTCTGCGTCAGTTCAACGGCGAAATTACCCTACAGCCAGGCCTTGTGCATCAGGCCAACGGTGGTGTGCTGGTTATTTCGTTGCGCACGCTACTGGCCCAACCGCTGCTGTGGATGCGCCTGAAAGCCATTGTCAGCCACGAGCGTTTTGACTGGGTAGCTTTTGATGAGTCTCGCCCGCTGCCTGTCTCCGTTCCACCTATGCCGCTTAAACTCAAAGTGGTATTAGTTGGTGAACGTGAATCACTGGCAGACTTCCAGGACATGGAGCCGGAGTTGGCTGAGCAGGCTATTTATAGCGAGTTTGAAGATAATCTGCAGATAGTGGATGCCGAAACCATGACGCAGTGGTGTCAGTGGGTAACACATACCGCTACGCGCAACAATTTGCCCTACCCGGCCCCTGATGCCTGGCAAGTGCTGATCCGTGAAGCCGTTCGTTATACCGGCGAACAGGATACATTGCCGCTTAACCCGCTGTGGATCACCCGACAGTTCAAAGAAGTGGCCCCGTTATGCGAGGGCGAAACCTGCAACGCTGAGCAGTTCAGCCTGATGCTGACCCAGCGTGAATGGCGGGAAGGTTTCCTCGCCGAACGAATGCAGGATGAGATCCTGCAGGAACAGATCCTGATCGAGACGGAAGGCGAGCGTATTGGCCAAATCAACGCCCTGTCGGTGATTGAGTTTCCTGGCCACCCCCGCGCGTTTGGTGAGCCTTCTCGTATCAGTTGTGTGGTTCATATTGGCGACGGCGAATTTACGGATATTGAGCGCAAAGCCGAGCTTGGCGGAAATATTCATGCGAAGGGTATGATGATTATGCAGGCGTTCCTGATGTCGGAACTCCAGCTTGAACAGCAAATCCCCTTCTCTGCCTCGCTGACCTTTGAGCAATCCTATAGCGAAGTGGACGGCGACAGCGCGTCCATGGCAGAACTTTGCGCATTGATTAGCGCCCTCGCCGACGTTCCTGTTAATCAAAGCATCGCCATTACCGGTTCTGTCGATCAGTTTGGTCGGGCACAACCTGTTGGTGGTCTGAACGAGAAAATTGAAGGCTTCTTCGCCATCTGTCAGCAGCGTGAGCTGACAGGCACACAGGGCGTTATCATTCCTTCAGCGAATGTCAGACACCTGAGCCTGCAGCCCGCTCTGCTACAGGCCGTAGAAGAAGAAAAATTCACTATCTGGGCGGTGGACGACGTGACCGATGCGCTGCCACTGTTATTAAATCTGGTGTGGGATGGTGAAGGCCAAACAACGCTGATGCAAACTATCCAGGAGCGTATTGCTACGGCAACGCAGCAGGAAGGTCGTCACCGTTTTCCCTGGCCGCTACGTTGGCTGAACTGGATTATTCCGAACTGATCGGACTTGTTCAGCGTACACGTGTTAGCTATCCTGCGTGCTTCAATAAAATAAGGCTTACAGAGAACATGGTAGATAAACGCGAATCCTATACAAAAGAAGACCTTCTTGCCTCTGGTCGCGGTGAGCTGTTTGGCGCAAAAGGGCCACAACTGCCTGCACCAAGCATGCTGATGATGGACCGTGTCATCAAGATGACCGAAACCGGCGGCAACTTTGACAAAGGTTATGTTGAAGCTGAACTGGATATCAACCCGGACCTGTGGTTCTTCGGATGCCACTTTATCGGCGATCCGGTGATGCCGGGCTGCCTGGGTCTGGATGCCATGTGGCAGCTGGTTGGATTCTATCTCGGCTGGCTGGGCGGCGAAGGTAAAGGCCGCGCGCTGGGCGTAGGCGAAGTTAAATTCACCGGCCAGGTTCTGCCGACTGCGAAGAAAGTGACTTACCGCATTCACTTCAAACGCATCGTTAATCGTCGCCTGATCATGGGCTTGGCTGATGGTGAAGTGCTGGTTGATGGTCGTCTGATCTATACCGCAAACGATCTGAAAGTGGGTCTGTTCCAGGACACTTCCGCGTTCTAATCAAGGTCAGCTTAGCAGCCAGACATTAACGTCTATTCGTTTTGTCTGGTGGGCAAAAAGGCGAAACCTCCGCTCTGCGGAGGTTTCTTTTATCTAAAGAGACAGAATCAGGCCATTAAAACCCTATCCCCCATGGCTTCTCGCCAGCCTCCCAGCCAGTATGACCTCTGATTCAGCGTCTGATAGGGACACATTTCTTTTGAGCGTCCGGCAATGCCGGCCTGATATCCACGTTGATGTGCCCGTTCCAGGCGATCTCGTTTTTGTCTCTTCATGCCTCGTTTCCCTCATCTTTTGGGTCTGGTGGAAAAGAAAACAGTGATTACGAAGTGTGCAATCACACTAAAACGAATACCCCTAAACATCAGGCTCGTCAATGCGCAAAATTCACGCCAGTGTCATATTTGTGAGCTACCCGCAAAATCATTTGTACAAAAATAGTCTGTCAGAACAGCTATCTCCACGGCTAAAAAAATAAAAAAAACCGCCCCGGGCAATGAACCAGGGGCGGCATAATTTACAATTATTTAAGCTTAAGGGATGCGTTTCAGCTCCTGAGCAATTGCCGTCGCTTCCTGGCTCCAGGCGTTGGCCAGAACCTTCACCATCTCATCGTAGCCGTCTTTAGTCTGTACAGCTTCGATGTGGAATGGACGCTTGATCAACTGCCCCTGGTGATTCAGCAGCCATTCACCGCTCACGATGACCTTACCATCGTACCGACCGTGGAAGCCGGTCACGGTAACGTTCAACGTGTCCTGAGTGCTTCCCAGCGGCTGCGAAGCGACAACCCAGCCAGGCAACTGCATACTGAGGTTCGTAACCAGGGTATTGCGCAATTGCTGATCTAATGGGCTGGCCCAGAGATTATTATTCGCTATCACATATTGCACATCGCTGGTCTGGTAAACCACCCCATTACCCGCCAGATAGTCCGGGACCGCAATCTGTTCAACCCACAGCAGACGGTTACCCTGGTTAGCTGAGCTCTGTACGCCCCCTTGCGCGATAGGAAGCTGGTAATAGCTTTTATTTTCTCCGCTGGAGCTGCATGACGTCAGCCAGACCGCCATCATCGCCACTAGCCACTTTTTCATTGTTTCGCCCTCTTCGGCTCTGGATCTTTTTTGTCCTTCGCTTCAAATACCAGCGCATTGCTCTTATCGTTCAACGTTTTCAGTACCGGTTGCAGTTCTCGCAGCACCTGATCAAGACGCTGCATATCCGCCACCATCTTGTTGTAGGCGGCGGAACCCGGCTGGAAGCCCTGCATACTACGGTTCAGTTCGCGCAGCGTGTTCTGCATATCCGCCGGAAGATCCTGCATCGACTGACTGGACGTGATCTTATTCATGTTGTCCAGCGTGGTTTGCAGATGCTTCATCGTACGCTGGCTTTCCGACAACGTATTGGTCGCCTGCTCAATCATCGGGTTCAACGGCAGATTGTTAATCTTATCCAGCGCTTCCATCAGTCGCTGCTGGATCTGCGCCAGACCACCGCTCACGGTCGGAATAATTTGATAACCGTTAAATTCGCGCACACCGGTAATCGGCGGTTCTTTCGGGTAGAAGTCGAGATCGACATACAGAGCGCCAGTCACCAGGTTCCCGGTTTTCAGCGATGCCCGTAATCCGCGTTTAAGCAATTCAGCCAGATGAGCGCCAACATCAGTATCTTCTCCCAGCTGTGCCTTCAGACGTTCTGGTTCGATACGTACCAGCACCGGAATGCGGTAATCATTGTTGAAGACCTGACGCATATTCGGTGAGAAGAAAGGTACTTTACTTACCGTACCCAAACGGATGCCACGGAATTCCAGTGGCGCGCCGGGCTGCAGGCCACGAATTGAATCTTTAAAGAACATCAGGTAATCAATATGATCGGTATACAGTGAATCCTGAATACTTTTTTGGTCGTCATAAAGATTAAACGCAGACTGCTGTGCGACCGGTTCGCCTTGTTCCAGCCCTTCTGGCACATCAAAACTTACGCCACCGCCAAACAGCGTGGAGAGAGAGCCCATTTCCACGCGCATACCTGCCGAAGTAAGATCCACGGCGATCCCACTGTCCTTCCAGAAACGCACATTGCTGGTCACCAGACGATCGTTAGGCGCATTGATAAATAGCTGATAGCTAATCGTACGCTTTTGCGCATCAAATGTGCTGGTTTCAACCGAACCTACACGATAACCACGGAACAGAACCGGGTCGCCCGGGCTCAACTGACCGGCTTTTTTGCTGTCCAGAATCACACGGATCCCTTTCGCATCTGGCGGCGCCAGCGGCGGTGAATCCAGCAGTTGGTAATTTTCCAGCTTGCTGCCTTTATTGCCAGGCTGCAGTTCAATATAAGCCCCGGACAATAGCGTGCCGAGCCCACTGATACCTTCACGCCCAACCTGCGGCTTCACCACCCAAAAGACAGAATCTTTATGCAGCAGCTTTTCCATTCCGGAGTTAAGACGAGCTTTAATTTCCACATGGGTCAAATCATCAGTCAGGGTTGCGCTCTCGACGATACCGACATCCACGCTGCGGCTCTTAATCGTCGTTTTGCCTCCTTCAATACCTTCGGCATTGGTGGTAATCAGCGTGACTTGTGGCCCCTGATGACTGTAGTGATAAAACAGGACCCACGCGCCAATGAGGGCAGTGACTATAGGGAATATCCACACGGGCGACCAGTTTTTTACCTTTTGCACTTTGGCTTCCCCACTTTTAGATTCCATGCTGTCAGGACTCCTCATGATCTGGTTCACGGTCCCACGACAGACGGGGATCAAATGTCATCGCAGAAAACATTGTCATAATGACGACTAAAGCAAACATCAAAGCACCCATTGCAGGATAAATGTTCATTAACCCTCCCATGCGCACCAGCGCAGAGAGTACGGCAATTACAAAAACGTCGATCATTGACCAGCGACCGACAAATTCTACAACCTCGTAAATTAAATGCATTCGTTCACTGTCGCGTTTGCCGTGCCCTTTGGCATCCCAACACAGCCAGGCAATGGCGATCATTTTCAACGTCGGCACCATAATACTGGCGATAAAGATAACCGCAGCCACCGGGTAAGAGCCTTCGCTCCAGATTAAAACCACGCCCTCGAGTATCGTTGAAGGCAGCTTTGATCCGAGCAGATCGGTGATCATGATCGGCAGAATATTGGCAGGAAGATAAAGCATGATCGACGTAAACAGTAATGCCAATGTCCATTGCAGACTGTTTTTACGTCGCACATAACCTTTCGTCTGACAGCGTGGGCATACCAGCTCGTCTGCCGGAAGAATAGCGGTGCAGCAGGAACAGGAACGCAATCCTTGTCGGATGCCGGGCACACCAGGCTTTAATTCCTGCTTAATGGCTGGCATAGGGGCAATATCATCCCACAGCCAACGGCGATCCACACACTGGAAAGCCCGCAACTGGAGCATACAAAACATGCACCACGGGATGAAGCTGCTGCCCACGCCGATATCGCCGTAGGCCATCAGCTTAACAAAGCTCACCAGCACGCCCGCGAGGAAAATTTCTGCCATTCCCCAGCTTTTTAACTGAAACAAAATACGCGCCAGCCATGTTTTAAGCCGCTCAGGCATATGAACCCGATTCACCAACAGCAAAATGGTCAACAAGCAAAAAGCGGGAACCAACTGAACGAATAAGATAAAGAAGGTACCGAGGCTGGCGTAATCTTCCGAAAAGAGAACGCTGGGGATTTGCAGCAGCGTCACTTCGCTGCTCACCCCCGCAACATTCATATTCACAAAGGGAAAGAGGTTTGACAAAAGCAGCATAAATAATGCTGCTAACACATAGGCGGTAGGACGCTGCCGTGGCGCGTCCCACTCAACCGTTAACGTAGTGCCACATCGTGGACATGCCGCTTTCTGACCATGCTCAAGGCGAGGTAACGCCACCAGCATGTCACACTGCGAGCACAGAATATGCTTCGCGGCATGGTGATGTTCGCACATATGTGCTCCTTTAAATTATGCGCCGTTCTTCAAAGACTCAAGATACTCCCAGCGCTCAAAGGCTTGCTCAAGTTCTTGTTCAGCTTCGTTCAGATTAGCTAATACCTGTTGCGTTTGCTCATGCGGCTGACTGAAAAAAGCGGCGTCAGCTACCTGAGCTTGTAATGCTTCCAGTTTAGCTTCCAGTTCTTCAAGCAGCGCGGGGAGCAGCTCCAGTTCGCGCTGCAGTTTATAGCTTAGTTTGCTCGTGCTGCGTTTGACAATTTCTGCTTTAGGAGCAACGGTTTCCTCTTTTTTTTTCGCAACTGGCTGTTTAAACGCCACATACTGCGATTGCTGGCTGCGGGCATCATGATAACCGCCGACATAACGACCAATTTTACCGCCGCCTTCGAAGATCCAGCATTCGGTTACGGTATTATCCACAAACTGACGGTCGTGGCTCACCAGCAGCACGGTGCCCTGGTAGCTATCAATCAGCTCTTCAAGCAGTTCCAGCGTTTCGACGTCCAGATCGTTCGTTGGTTCATCGAGAATCAAAAGATTACTGGGTTTGAGAAAAAGACGCGCCAGCAGTAGGCGATTGCGTTCCCCACCAGAGAGCGCACGTACTGGCGTCATCGCCCGTTTCGGATGGAACAGGAAATCCTGGAGATAGCCCAGCACATGGCGAGGTTTACCGTTAACCAGCACCTCTTGCTTACCCTCAGCAAGGTTGTCCATCACGGTTTTATCCGGATCCAGTTCGGCGCGGTGCTGATCGAAATACGCCACTTCCAGCTTCGTGCCGACGTGAATGCGTCCGCTGTCAGCCTGAAGCTGACCTAACATCAGCTTCAGCAGCGTTGTTTTACCGCAGCCGTTAGGTCCAATTAGCGCAATCTTGTCGCTACGTTGCACCTGCGCGGAGAAATCTTTTACCAGTTGCTTTCCATCAACCTGGTAATCAACATTCTCCATTTCGAAGACAATCTTGCCAGAACGGCTCGCCTCTTCGACCTGCATCTTCGCCGTGCCCATCACTTCGCGACGTTCGCCACGCTCGCGACGCATGGCTTTCAGCGCCCGCACGCGGCCTTCATTACGGGTACGACGCGCTTTGATGCCCTGACGGATCCAGACTTCTTCCTGCGCCAGCTTGCGATCAAATTCCGCGTTTTGGAGATCTTCCACCCGCAGCGCTTCTTCTTTATCCAGCAGATACTGATCGTAGTTCCCCGGATAGGTCACCAGCTTGCCGCGGTCGAGATCGACAATACGCGTCGCCATATTGCGAATAAATGAACGGTCGTGGGAAATGAAAATAATTGTCCCATTGAAGGATTTCAGGAACCCTTCCAGCCAGTCGATAGTTTCAATATCCAGGTGGTTAGTTGGTTCATCCAGCAGCAGTACGCGCGGGTTGCTCACTAACGCGCGGCCCAGCGCCGCCTTACGCAGCCAGCCGCCCGAAAGCGAAGAAAGCGCGGCGTTAGGATCCAGTCCCAGTTGCGCCAGCACTTCATTAATGCGGCTTTCGAGCTGCCACAGATTATGGTGATCGAGCATTTCCTGAACCCGCGCCATTTCATTCAGGTTTCTGTCGCTGGGATCGGTCATCACCAGGCGCGAAATATCGTGATAACGCTTCAGATATTCAGCCTGTTCCTCAATACCTTCGGCAACGAAGTCATAGACGCTGCCCACAACATTACGCGGCGGATCCTGCTGCAGACGCGCCACAACCAGGTCCTGCTCATAAATAATACGCCCGTCGTCAAGACCCTGTTCACGGTTGAGGATCTTCATCAGCGTCGACTTACCTGCGCCATTACGGCCAACCAGACAGACGCGTTCGTTATCTTCGATATGCAGTTCTGCATTATCAAGAAGCGGCGCATCGCTGAACGACAGCCATGCACCATGCATACTGATCAATGACATTTATTTATCCTTTCAGGCTGCGGTAATCAGCCAGCAATTGTGGATCTGGCGGTTACGGGCAAAATCCTGGGAAAGCGTTTTTTGGGTGATTTCTTGTGCTTTTAATCCCAGTTCAGCCAGACCGTCGAGATCCATACGGAACCCACGCTTGTTGTTGGAGAACATGATCGTGCCGTCTTTACGCAGCAGACGTTTCAGATCTTTCATCAGCGCCAGATGATCGCGCTGTACATCAAACGAGTCTTCCATACGTTTTGAGTTAGAGAACGTCGGCGGATCGATGAAAATCAGATCAAACTGTTCATTGGCATCGCGCAGCCAGCCCAGGCAATCGGCCTGAATTAAACGGTGAGCGCGACCACTCAGGCCGTTCAAGCGCAGGTTACGCTCAGCCCACTCCAGGTAGGTACGCGACATATCAACTGTCGTGGTACTACGCGCACCGCCCAGTCCGGCATGAACGCTGGCACTGCCGGTGTAGGAGAACAGGTTAAGGAAATCCTTACCTTTACTCATCTGGCCCAGCATACGGCGCGCAATACGGTGATCGAGGAACAAACCGGTATCAAGATAGTCTGTCAGGTTGACCCACAGGCGCGCGTTGTACTCGCTTACCTCAATGAATTCACCCTTCTCATTCATCTTCTGATACTGGTTCTTCCCTTTCTGCCGCTCACGAGTTTTCAGCACCAGTTTATTTGGCGCGATTTCCAGGACCGACAACGTTGCGGCAATGATATCGAACAGACGTTGACGTGCTTTTTGCGCATCGACCGTCTTCGGCGGAGCGTATTCCTGAACCACGACCCACTCACCGTAACGGTCCACTGCAACGTTGTATTCCGGCAGGTCAGCATCATACAGGCGATAGCATTCAATTCCTTCCTGACGAGCCCATTTTTCCAGCTTCTTGATATTCTTGCGCAGGCGATTGGCATAATCTTCCGCGACCGTGGCTGGCTTGCTGTCCGCAGTGGTCTCTGCAACGTGATAGTTTTTCTGTACGCAATCCAGCGGACCGTTTTTCGCTTTGAACTGCTTGTCAGCACGTAATTGCAGGCTGCTGAGCAAATCCGGAGAGGCGCTGAACAGAGACAAATTCCAGCCGCCAAACTGGTTTTTCATCGTACGGCCCAGCAAGCTATGCAGGGCAATCAGCGCCGGTTCGCTATCCAGACGTTCGCCGTAGGGCGGGTTACTGATCACCGTACCATACGGTCCCTTCGGCAGTGGATTACTCAGTTTGGCGACATCTTTAACGTCAAATGTCATCAGATCGGCAATACCTGCGCGGCGGGCGTTACTACGCGCTTTTTCAATCACGCGCGCATCGCTGTCGGAGCCATAGAAGTGCGAAGTATAGTCAGCAAGCCCCTTACGCGCACGAACCTGAGCTTCGGCTTTAACCTCTTGCCAGACGGCTTCATCGTGCTGTGCCCAACCGCTAAAGCCCCAGTACCCGCGATGCAGGCCCGGCGCGCGATCGGTTGCCCACATCGCCGCTTCAATCAGCAGCGTGCCGGAGCCGCACATCGGATCGAGTAACGGTGTGCCCGGCTGCCAGCCAGAACGCATAACAATAGCGGCGGCCAGCGTCTCTTTAATCGGCGCCTGACCCGCGCGATCGCGATAACCGCGCTGATGCAAACCGTCACCGCTCAGATCAAGTGCAATGCTGGCGGTATCTTTGTTCAACCAGACATTGATTCGCAGATCCGGAGATTCACGATCCACATTCGGACGCGGCAGATTTTTGCGGGTAAAGGCATCGACAATCGCATCCTTGACCTTCAGCGCGCCGTACTGGCTGTTACGAATGGTCTCGTTCAGGCCGCTAAAATGGACGGCAAACGTAGCACCAGGATTAAATATCTCTGTCCAGTCGATTGCCTGAACGCCGAGGTACAGATCAAGATCGCTGTAGACCTTGCACTCTCCCATCGGCAGGATAATGCGCGAGGCCAGGCGGCTCCACATCAGGCTCTGGTAAACAAGCCGCGTGTCGCCCTTAAAATGGACCCCACCCTGAACGACCTGACACTCCAGCGCGCCGAGGTTTTCCAGTTCAGTTTTTAACAGCTCTTCCAGCCCACGGGCCGTACTGGCAAACAGAGAATTCATAATGTCACTTTTACTCCTAGAAAATTGCTGCGCATTATAGCTAATATGGGCTGTATGTCATAAAGTTGAAGGCTTATTTTCGTTCAAGGGGCTGTGCAGTGGTAACGTTGACCCGACTTTTTATTCATCCGGTTAAATCAATGCGTGGAATTGGACTCACGCACGCCCTGGCAGACGTGAGCGGTCTCGCCCTGGATCGTATATTTATGATTACCGAACCCGACGGGACGTTCATTACCGCCCGACAGTTCCCACAAATGGTCCGCTTTACCCCTTCCCCTTTCCACGATGGACTTCATCTCACGGCTCCAGACGGCAGCAGCGCGCTCGTGCGATTCGCAGACTTCGCCACCCAGGATGCGCCGACTGAAGTGTGGGGAAACCATTTTACCGCGCGTATTGCGCCAGCGGCTATCAACCTGTGGCTGAGCGGCTTTTTCTCCCGTGACGTGCAGTTGCGCTGGGTGGGTCCGCAACTGACACGCCGGGTGAAGCGCCACGCTGATGTTCCGTTGTCCTTCGCCGATGGTTATCCCTACCTGCTGGCCAACGAAGCATCTCTGCGCGATGTGCAACAGCGCTGTCCGGCAAGCGTCAAAATGGAACAGTTTCGCCCCAATCTGGTGGTTTCGGGGGCTGACGCCTGGGCAGAAGACACCTGGAAAGTGATTCGCATTGGCGACGTCATTTTTGATGTGGCAAAACCCTGTAGCCGCTGCATTTTCACTACCGTTAGTCCAGAAAAAGGCCAGAAACATCCGTCTGGCGAGCCGCTCGCCACGCTGCAAACCTTCCGGACAGCGGTGGATAACGGCGACGTTGATTTCGGCCAGAATCTTATCGCACGCAACAGTGGCGTTATTCGCGTCGGCGATGAGGTAGAGATTTTGGCAACCGGTCCCGCCAGAGCTTACGGTGCGACGGAGTCAGACGATACAGCACAGGAACAACAACCCGATGCCACGGTACTTATTGACTGGCAGGGACAGACCTTTCGCGGAAATAATCAGCAGGTATTGCTTGAACAGCTGGAAAATCAGGGTATCCGGGTGCCCTATTCATGCCGGGCAGGAATTTGCGGATGCTGTCGAATTCGACTGTTGGAAGGCGAAGTTAGTCCGCTGAAAAAATCAGCGATTGGGGATGACGGGACGATTCTGTGCTGCAGTTGCGTTCCCAAAACGACAATCAGGCTGGAGAGTTAAACCGCCTGCTCAAGGCTGAAATTGTCGGCAATAACCTGCGGTTTCAGTCGGTCATTCATTATTTTAATCGCGTCGCCAAGTTGCATTGTTCGCCCGGCAATAACCACACCAGGTTGTGCAAGCAGACAAAGCGCGGCATTTTCACCCGGTTCAACCACTAACAGGTTTACCTGTTCATCCGTATCGCTTAAATCCACACAAGCAGCATCCCCCACGACTGGCGACCAGTTAATACCGTGTGCGACAAAGTGCCAGCTTTTTGGCATTTGCGGTTTAAGGTAACGAATCGCTACCAGCGCATTAAGCACCAGTTCCGCCTTTTGCTCTTTGGCTAAATCCAGGTAGCGACATTTTTCTTCAAAGGAAAAATAAAGCGCGGCGTCATCAACACAAAAACCCGACGGAGAAAATGCATCCGGAGTGAGCATTTTACGAGCAAAACGCGAACGGAATAACATGCCATTGGCCAAATCGAGCATCATACGATCGTGCTCTTCATCATAATACCAGCGCCAGTTATCGTCGGGTTTAATTCGCATCAGTTTCTCTCCTTTCCTTAATCATCACCATTACGACAGTATCCTTTTGCCGCTTCGTTTATTGCCTTAATAATAAAAGTTCAGAATGTTTAAATAAGCAACAGTAAAGGAATATAAAACAACCAGGGCCAGAAATAAAGCCCTGGATTGTGATTAAGGTAGCATTCAGATATTGGTGACGATTTCTTTAATCAACGGTGGGCCTTTAAAAATAAAGCCCGAATAAATCTGTACCAAAGAAGCACCGGCAGCTATTTTCTCACGCGCCGCGATTACTGAGTCGATACCACCAACCCCAATAATCGGCAGCTGACCTTTTAATTCCTGAGACAACTGGCGAATAATTTCTGTACTTTTTAATTGTAACGGTCGACCGCTGAGGCCGCCCATTTGATCGCAATTTTTCATTCCCTGAACGAGAGAACGATCGAGAGTGGTGTTAGTCGCAATTACGCCATCAATATTATGACGAACTAAACTGTCAGCAACCTGGATCAGTTCTTCCACAGAAAGATCCGGGGCGATCTTAACCGCCACTGGAACATATTTATGGTGGATCGTTTGCAGATCATTTTGCTTATTTTTAATTGCCGTCAGAAGATCATCCAGCGCCTCACCATATTGCAGCGTACGTAATCCCGGCGTATTCGGTGAAGAGATATTAATCGCGATATAACCAGCATAAGCATAGACTTTTTCCATACAAATCAGATAGTCATCTTTGCCGTTCTCTACCGGAGTATCTTTATTCTTACCAATATTAATCCCCAGAATACCGTCAAAATGCGATTTTTTGACGTTCTCAACCAGGTTATCAACCCCCAGGTTATTAAACCCCATGCGGTTGATCAAACCTTCTGCATCGACCAGACGAAACAGACGTGGTTTATCATTACCCGGCTGAGGACGCGGCGTCACGGTACCAATCTCAATGGAACCAAATCCCATCGCGCCGAGCGCATCAATGCACTCCCCGTCTTTATCCAGTCCAGCAGCAAGCCCGAGTGGATTTTTAAACGTCAGCCCCATACAGGTAACCGGTTTTGCGGGTACTTTCTGGCGGACAAGCGCTTCGAGTGGCGTGCCGGTAATGCGACGTAATTGCTGGAATGTCAATTCATGAGCGCGCTCTGGATCGAGCTGGAAAAGGGCTTTACGAACGAAGGGGTAGTACATGAACTCTCCTGGATTCCCGGTGTGCAAACCGGGGGCGTATTATGTGCGATCGCGAGCAAAAAGGGAATTGACCTGCGGCAATAAATAGCAATCGTTTTCCTGCTTCCTCCTTTTTATTCATTTTTCAACGTTTCTATCCCGTATAAATCATTTCGATAAACAAAGTCTCTCTGCCAGACTGCACAAATTGTTATCAATGTTAATTAAAAGAAAACAATTGGTTATAAGGGGAGAATAAAATTATGCGCGTCATCACTCTGGCGGGAAGCCCACGCTTTCCCTCTCGCTCCAGCGCGTTGCTGGAATATGCCCGAGAAAAATTGAACGGCCAGGATGTCGAAGTCTTTCACTGGAACCTGCACAACTTTGCCCCGGAAGACCTGATCTATGCCCGTTTTGACAGTCCGGCGCTGAAGACTTTTATCGAACAACTGCAGGATGCAGACGGGCTGATTGTCGCAACGCCGGTCTACAAAGCCGCTTACTCTGGCGCACTGAAAACGCTGCTCGATCTACTCCCCGAGCGGGCGCTGGAAGGAAAAGTGGTTTTGCCGCTGGCGACCGGCGGCAGCGTGGCGCATTTACTGGCCGTCGATTACGCGCTGAAACCGGTGCTGAGCGCGTTAAAGGCTCAGGAGATCCTGCACGGCGTGTTTGCCGATGATTCGCAGGTCATCGATTATCAGCATAAACCGCAGTTTACGCCCAACCTGCAGCAGCGCCTGGACAGTGCGCTCGACACTTTCTGGCTGGCGTTGCATCGTCGCGATCTCCAACTCCCGCAACTGAACGCCCTGCGAGGTGCCGCCCATGCTTAATCTGCTCAAGCGTCACACCCCATGGCTGGCATTTACCGGGCTGCTGTCCCTGTCATCCTTGGTGCATGCCGCAGAATCGGCTCCGGATGCCCTGCGCATTGGCTACCAGAAAGGAAGCGTCAGCATGGTGCTGGCAAAAAGTCATCAGCTACTGGAGAAACGTTACCCACAGACCAAAATCTCGTGGATTGAGTTCCCGGCTGGACCGCAAATGTTGGAAGCACTCAATATCGGCAGTATCGATCTCGGCAGTACCGGTGACATTCCGCCAATTTTCGCCCAGGCCGCCGGAGCCGATCTGGTTTATGTGGGCGTCGAACCACCCAAACCGAAAGCCGAAGTGATTCTGGTGCCGAAAAATAGCCCGATCCAGAGCGTTGCGCAGCTCAAAGGGCATAAAGTCGCCTTCCAGAAAGGTTCCAGCGCCCACAATTTACTGCTCCGGGCGCTGCAACAGGCAGGGTTGAAATTTACCGATATTCAACCGACTTATCTGACCCCCGCCGATGCGCGAGCGGCCTTCCAGCAAGGAAACGTCGATGCGTGGGCTATCTGGGATCCCTACTATTCGGCCGCATTACTGCAAGGTGATGTGCGCGTGCTGAAAGACGGCTCAGACCTCAAGCAGACCGGTTCGTTTTATCTCGCTGCACGTCCTTATGCCGAAAAAAATAGCGCTTTTGTTCTTGGCGTGCTGGATACCTTTAGCCAGGCGGATGCGTTAACTCTCAGCCAACGCCAGCAAAGCATTACTCTGCTGGCTAAAACCATGGGCCTGCCCGAGCCGGTAATTGCGTCTTATCTGGATCACCGTCCGCCAACCACCATTACGCCCGTCAGCGCCTCGGTTGCCGCCCTACAACAACAAACCGCCGATCTGTTTTATGACAACCGTCTGGTGCCGAAAAAAATCGATATTCGCCAGCGTATCTGGCAACCCACTCAGCAGGCAGGAGAAAAATTATGAGTCTGAACATGTTCTGGTTTTTACCCACCCACGGTGACGGTCATTATCTGGGGACGGAAGAAGGTTCGCGCCCGGTCGATCACGGTTATTTGCAACAAATTGCGCAAACAGCCGATCGCCTGGGATTTACTGGCGTTCTGATCCCAACCGGTCGCTCCTGTGAAGATGCCTGGCTGGTCGCCGCGTCGATGATCCCGGTCACCCAGCGATTAAAGTTTCTGGTCGCGCTACGTCCAAGCGTAACCTCGCCGACGGTCGCCGCCCGCCAGGCCGCGACGCTCGACAGACTCTCTAACGGCCGGGCGTTGTTCAACCTGGTAACCGGCAGCGATCCACAAGAGCTAGCGGGTGACGGCGTGTTCCTTGATCACACCGAGCGCTATGAAGCCTCTGCTGAATTCACTCAGGTCTGGCGGCGTTTGCTGCAAGGTGAAACCGTGGATTTCAACGGCAAACACATTCATGTCCGCGGCGCGAAACTGTTTTTCCCTCCTGTACAACAACCCCGGCCACCGCTTTATTTCGGCGGTTCGTCTGATGTCGCCCAAGATCTTGCTGCCGAGCAGGTTGATCTCTATCTGACCTGGGGCGAGCCGCCTGAACAGGTGAAAGAGAAGATTGAACAGGTGCGGGCCAAAGCGGCGGCGCTCGGGCGCAAGATCCGCTTTGGTATTCGTCTGCATGTGATCGTCCGGGAGACAACGCAAGAGGCGTGGCAGGCAGCGGATCGTCTGATAGCCCATCTGGATGACGACACCATTGCCAAAGCCCAGGCCGCCTTCTCAAGAACGGATTCGGTTGGTCAGCAGCGAATGGCTGCACTGCACAACGGTAAACGCGACAAACTGGAAATCAGCCCGAACCTGTGGGCAGGAGTAGGACTGGTGCGCGGTGGCGCGGGTACCGCGCTGGTCGGAGATGGTCCGACGGTCGCGGCGCGTATCAACGAGTATGCCGCACTGGGAATCGACAGTTTTGTGTTGTCCGGGTATCCACATCTGGAAGAGGCATACAAGGTTGGCGAGCTGCTGTTCCCACATCTGGATGTCGCTATACCAGAAATTCCGCAGCCGCAGCGCCAGCATCAACAAGGCGAAGCGGTGGCAAACGAATTTATCCCACGCAAAATCGCGCAAAGCTAAGGAGCCTGCTGATGGCAACGCCGAAAAACAGGTGGTTACTGCGCCTCGTGCCCTGGTTTTTACCGGTTGGGTTGGTCGCGCTCTGGCAGCTCGCATCATCAATGGGCTGGTTGTCCACCCGCATCCTGCCCTCTCCGGAGGGCGTTGTCGAAGCCTTCTGGACGCTTTCCGCCAGCGGCGAGCTTTGGCAGCATCTGGCGATCAGCTCCTGGCGCGCGCTGGTAGGCTTCTCCATCGGCGGATCGATTGGCCTGACGCTGGGACTGATTAGCGGTCTTTCGCGGTGGGGAGAACGCCTGCTGGATACTTCGGTGCAGATGCTGCGTAACGTGCCGCATCTGGCGCTGATCCCACTGGTGATTTTGTGGTTCGGCATTGATGAATCCGCCAAGATCTTTCTCGTCGCGCTGGGCACGCTTTTTCCGATTTACATCAACACCTGGCATGGGATCCGCAATATCGATCGCGGTCTGGTAGAGATGGCTCGCAGCTATGGGCTGTCTGGTTTTTCACTATTTATTCATGTGATCCTCCCCGGCGCCCTGCCCTCGATTATGGTTGGCGTGCGTTTTGCTCTCGGGCTGATGTGGTTGACGCTTATTGTCGCGGAAACCATTTCAGCCAATGCTGGCATTGGTTACCTGGCAATGAACGCCCGCGAATTTCTGCAAACCGATGTGGTCGTGGTGGCCATTATTCTCTACGCCCTGCTCGGCAAACTTGCCGACGTCAGCGCCCAATGGCTGGAGCGAATCTGGCTGCGCTGGAACCCGGCTTACCATGTGAAGGAGGCTACCGTATGAATACCGCTCGTTTGAACCAAGGCACGCCGCTTTTACTGAGTGCCGTGACGAAACAATACGCCGCCAATACGGTGCTCAATCAGTTAGATTTGCACATTCAGGCCGGACAGTTTGTTGCCGTGGTTGGCCGCAGCGGAGGAGGAAAAAGCACGTTGCTGCGTCTGCTGGCTGGGCTGGAGTCTCCCACCTCAGGTGCATTACTTGCCGGAACCACCCCGCTGGCAGAAATTCAGGAGGATACGCGAATGATGTTTCAGGATGCGCGTCTGCTGCCCTGGAAGACGGTTATCGATAATGTGGGTCTGGGTCTGAAAGGTCACTGGCGCGATGCGGCCCGGGACGCTCTGGCCGCAGTTGGGCTGGAGAATCGTGCTCAGGAATGGCCTGCTGCCCTGTCCGGTGGACAAAAACAGCGCGTGGCCCTGGCGCGGGCATTAATTCATCGTCCCGGTCTGCTGCTGCTCGATGAACCTCTCGGTGCGCTGGATGCCTTAACCCGCCTTGAAATGCAGGAACTGATTGTCTCTTTATGGCAAGAGCACGGTTTTACCGTACTGCTGGTCACCCATGACGTCAGTGAAGCGGTGGCAATGGCCGATCGCGTGTTGCTTATTGAAGATGGAAAAATCGGATTGGATTTAACGGTGGATATTGCGCGACCACGCCGGATTGGTTCGGTGCGTCTGGCAGAGCTGGAAGCGGAAGTGTTGAACCGGGTAATGCAGCGTAGCGAAACGGAACAGCCGATCCGCCAGCATGGATAAGCATTCAGAAAAATCAGGCCCAGTAAGCGCAAGCGCCACCGGGCCTTTTGCCGGATAGCGGCGTTACCGCCTAATCCGGCTTACAAAACGACAGGTCAACGATTCAGGCTAACGCTTTGGTTACCTTCTCGAACAGATCGCCGGAGAGATTCTCCAGACCTTTCAGCTGTTCCAGCGCCGCGCGCATCTGCGTCTGACGTTTTGCATCATACCGTTTTAAGCGAATCAGCGGCTCAATCAGACGTGACGCCACCTGCGGGTTACGGCTATTGAGTTCAGTCAGCATGTCGACCAGGAACTGATAGCCGCTGCCATCTTCCGCATGGAATGCCGCCGGGTTGCTGCCCGCAAAGGCGCCAATCAGAGACCGGATTCGGTTCGGGTTACTCATACTGAAGGAACGGTGCTTCAGTAAGCCACGTACCGTTTCCAGCACGTTTCTCGCCGGGCTGGTGGATTGCAGGATAAACCATTTGTCCATCACCAGACCGTCATGATGCCACTTATCGTCATACTCCTGCATTAGCGTGTCGCGGCAAGGCAGTTGCGCCGCGACTGCCGCGGACAGCGCCGCCAGCGCATCGGTCATATTGTTTGCTTCACGGTACTGCTTGCTGACCAGCGTGTCGGCCAGATGGGTTTCGCCAAAGGCCAGGAAACGCAGGCAGGCATTACGTAGCGTACGCTTGCCAATATCGGCATGCTCAACGCGGTACTCATCAAGATGATTAGCGTTATAGATGGCGAGGAATTCATCCGCCAGTTCTGCCGCCAGCGTGCGAGTTAACGCTTCACGTACTTCCGTTATTGCCACCGGATCGATGATGTCGAACAGTTCAGCAATTTCATTCACCGAAGGCAGCGTCAGAATCTCTGCCGCCAGTGCCGGATCGATTTTCTCATCCAGCAAAATCGCCCGGAATGCATCGGCCACGTGTACCGGCAGGGACAGCGGCTGTCCCTGCTGATGGCGGGCTACGTTGAGCTTAATATAGGTCGCCAGCAAGCTTTGCGCCGCGTCCCAACGAGAGAAATCGTTACGCGCATGACGCATCAGGAAGGTCAGTTGCTGATCGCTCCATTTGTATTCCAGTTTTACCGGTGCGGAGAATTCGCACAGCAGTGCCGGAACCGGCTGGAAGTAGACGTTATCGAAGACAAACGTCTGCTCAGCCTGGGTGACATTGAGTACGGAATTCACCGGGTGCCCGCCTTTTTGCAGCGGGATCACTTTCCCTTGGTTGTCATACAACTCGAGGGCGAAAGGAATATGCAGCGGCTGTTTTTCGGCCTGATCCGGCGTGGCCGGCGTGCGCTGGCTGATAGTCAGCGTGTACTGCTCAGTGGATGGATTGTAGTCATCACGCACGGTCAGAATCGGCGTACCGGACTGACTGTACCAGCGGCGGAAATGCGAAAGATCGACGTTGGACGCATCTTCCATCGCCTGCACGAAATCATCACAGGTTGCAGCGCTGCCGTCATGACGCTCAAAGTACAACTGCATCCCTTTCTGGAAGTTAGCCTCACCGAGCAGGGTGTGGATCATACGAATAACTTCAGCGCCCTTTTCGTACACGGTCAGGGTATAGAAGTTGTTCATTTCAATGACCATATCCGGACGGATAGGATGCGCCATTGGGCTGGCATCTTCGGCAAACTGCAGGCCGCGCATGGTGCGCACATTGCTGATCCGGTTTACCGCGCGTGAGCCGAGATCGGAACTGAACTCCTGATCGCGGAACACGGTTAATCCCTCTTTCAGGCTCAACTGGAACCAGTCGCGACAGGTCACGCGGTTGCCGGTCCAGTTGTGGAAATATTCGTGACCGATGACGCGCTCAATATCGAGGTAGTCTTTGTCGGTGGCGGTATCGGTACGTGCCAGCACATATTTGGAGTTAAAGATGTTCAGACCTTTATTCTCCATCGCCCCCATGTTGAAGAAATCGACCGCGACAATCATATAAATGTCGAGGTCATATTCGAGGCCAAAGCGCTCTTCATCCCATTTCATGGAGTTTTTCAGCGAGGTCATCGCCCACGGCGCGCGGTCCAGGTTGCCGCGATCGACGTACAGTTCCAGCGCCACTTCACGCCCGGAACGGGTGGTAAAGGTGTCGCGCAGGACGTCGAAATCACCGGCTACCAGCGCAAACAGATAACACGGTTTCGGGAACGGATCCTGCCACTGTACCCAGTGACGACCATTTTCCAGTTCCCCCTGCGCCACGCGGTTACCGTTGGAGAGCAGGAACGGATATTGGGTTTTATCGGCGATAATTTTGGTGGTAAAACGCGCCAGGACATCCGGCCTGTCGAGATACCAGGTAATATGGCGGAACCCTTCCGCTTCACACTGGGTGCACAGCGCGTTGCCGGACTTGTACAGTCCTTCCAGCGCGGTATTGGCCGCCGGGCTAATTTCATTCACGATACGCAGCGTAAAACGTTCCGGCAGTTGACTGATGACCAGAGCGCCCTCTTCTTCTTTATACTCTGCCCACGGCTCGTCGTTCACGTGGATCGACACCAGGGTCAGATCTTCGCCATTCAGGCGCAGGGGCGCATCGGACGCGCCATGACGGACAGCCTGGCTCACGGCGGTGACCACGGTTTTTTCAGCATCCAGGTCAAAGGTCAAGTCAATATCAGTAATCTGGTAATCCGGCGCACGATAGTCGTGACGGTATTTGGCTTGTGGCTGTTGTGTCATAAAAAACCTTTAGCATCTTTGGTAGAGTCTCGTCTTCAGTCTATTCCTGTTGCGTAAATCGCGCTACGCAGAATGTTCATCTTTTCAGGCACAAACACCCTTTTTGCTACATTTTTATAACACGCGGCACGAATTGCCCTCGACCAGAAAGACAGCTTATGGTGTGATCGGGGTTCAATAAATCGCTAAACAAGGTATACTCCAGCGGTTTTCTTAGTTGTTTATTGTACTAAACGCTCCCGTGAGAGGATGCTACTGCGCACCTATGACACAATTCGCTTCTCCTGTTCTGCACTCGCTGCTGGATACAGACGCTTATAAGTTGCATATGCAGCAAGCCGTTTTTCACCACTACTATGATGTACAAGTAGCGGCTGAATTTCGTTGCCGTGGCGATGACCTGCTCGGTATTTATGCCGATTCTATTCGTGAGCAGGTGAATGCTATGCAACACCTGCGACTGCAGGAGGACGAGTACCAGTGGCTCTCCGGCCTGCCTTTCTTTAAAGCTGATTACCTCACCTGGTTACGTGATTTCCGCTATAACCCGGAACAGGTTTGCGTCACCAATGATAACGGTAAGCTGAACATCCGCTTAACCGGGCCGTGGCGTGAAGTGATCATGTGGGAAGTCCCGCTGCTAGCGGTTATCAGCGAGATGGTACACCGTTACCGTTCGCCCGAATCCGGCGTCCCGCAGGCACTCGATGAGCTGGAAAGCAAACTAGTAGAATTCTCTGCTTTAACGAAAGATGTCGATATGTCCCGCTTCCATCTGATGGATTTCGGTACGCGTCGTCGTTTTTCACGTGAAGTACAGCAGGCTATTGTTAAACGCCTGCAGCGAGAGCCCTGGTTTGTCGGCACCAGTAACTACGATCTGGCCCGCCGCCTGTCATTAACCCCAATGGGCACGCAGGCGCATGAGTGGTTCCAGGCTCATCAGCAAATCAGCCCTGAGCTTGCCACCAGCCAGCGCGTTGCCCTGGCCGCCTGGTTAAATGAATATCCTGACCAACTCGGCATTGCGCTGACCGATTGCATCACCATGGATGCGTTTTTACGCGACTTTGGCGTCGAGTTTGCGACCCGCTATCAGGGTTTACGCCATGACTCAGGCGACCCGGTGGAATGGGGTGAAAAAGCCATCGCCCATTATGAAAAACTGGGCATTGATCCGCTGAGCAAAACGCTGGTGTTTTCAGATAACCTCGATTTGAAAAAAGCGATTGAGCTCTACCGCCACTTCTCTTCTCGTGTGCAGTTGAGTTTTGGTATTGGCACACGTTTAACCTGTGATATTCCCCAGGTTAAGCCGCTCAATATTGTAATCAAGCTGGTGGAATGTAACGGCAAACCTGTGGCGAAGTTATCTGATAGCCCGGGTAAAACCATCTGCCACGATAAAGCGTTCGTGCGCGCGCTACGCAAAGCCTTCGATTTGCCGCATATTAAAAAAGCCAGTTAAACCTTTCAGGGAGCCAGTTTGGCTCCCTTTTCACGCTAATTTCCGAAATCTTTCACTCCAGCTACGAATTCTGCTTGTCTGATTGCAGATGCCAGGTAACATAGGTATCCCCCCATTACGGGTGGACATGTGTTTATATATCCGACTATTAACAGAGAGAATATTATGAGCGTTGTGCCTGTAGCCGACGTACTCCAGGGCCGCGTAGCCGTTGACAGCGAAGTCACCGTGCGCGGATGGGTGCGTACCCGCCGAGATTCAAAAGCTGGCATCTCCTTCCTCGCCGTTTATGACGGTTCCTGCTTTGATCCTGTACAGGCCGTCATCAATAATTCTCTGCCCAATTACAATCAGGACGTACTGCGCCTGACGACGGGTTGTTCAGTTATCGTAACGGGTAAAGTCGTTGCATCTCCTGGACAAGGACAGAGCTTTGAAATTCAGGCCACTGAGGTTGAAGTAGTCGGCTGGGTTGAAGATCCTGATACCTATCCAATGGCGGCTAAGCGTCACAGCATTGAGTATCTGCGTGAAGTGGCGCACATGCGCCCACGTACCAACATGATTGGTGCCGTCGCGCGTGTACGTCATACGCTGGCGCAAGCGCTGCATCGTTTCTTCCACGAGCAGGGTTTCTTTTGGGTCTCCACGCCGCTGATCACTGCCTCCGACACCGAGGGTGCTGGTGAAATGTTCCGCGTGTCTACGCTGGATCTGGAAAACCTGCCGCGTAACGATCAGGGCAAAGTCGATTTCGACAAAGACTTCTTTGGTAAAGAAGCCTTCCTGACCGTTTCCGGTCAGCTGAACGGCGAAACCTACGCCTGTGCTCTGTCCAAAATTTATACCTTTGGCCCGACGTTCCGTGCAGAAAACTCTAATACCAGTCGTCACCTGGCAGAGTTCTGGATGCTGGAACCGGAAGTGGCTTTCGCCGACCTGAACGATGTTGCAGGCCTGGCTGAAGCGATGCTGAAGTACGCGTTCAAAGCCGTACTGGCTGAGCGTGCGGATGATATGAAATTCTTCGCCGAACGTGTCGACAAAGACGCGATTTCACGCCTGGAACGTTTCATTGAGGCTGACTTCGCGCAGGTGGATTACACCGACGCGGTAAGCATTCTGGAAAAATGCGGCAAACAGTTCGAAAACCCGGTTTACTGGGGTGTGGATCTGTCTTCTGAGCACGAACGTTACCTTGCTGAAGAGCACTTTAAAGCGCCGGTCGTCGTTAAAAACTACCCGAAAGATATCAAAGCGTTTTATATGCGCCTTAACGAAGACGGTAAAACCGTTGCAGCAATGGACGTCCTGGCTCCAGGAATCGGTGAAATCATCGGTGGTTCTCAGCGTGAAGAGCGTCTGGACGTCCTGGATGCCCGTATGCTGGAAATGGGTCTGAACAAAGAAGATTACTGGTGGTATCGCGACCTGCGTCGCTACGGTACCGTTCCACATTCCGGCTTCGGTTTGGGCTTTGAGCGTTTGATCGCTTACGTTACCGGCGTGCAGAACGTCCGTGACGTTATTCCGTTCCCGCGTACCCCGCGTAACGCCACGTTCTAACCCTGCATTTTTGATACAAAAGCCAGCATTGCTGGCTTTTTTTGTCACCGCTTCACGTTTTGGGATCCCCCTCCCGCGTTTAACACAACCCTTCGCCTTCCCCCTTCCTGTTACGTAATATTTCACCGCAACATATTTGAACAAAAAAAAATCAGCACTTTTATTGTGGATTAGCATTTTCTGATTAAATAGTACATTTTCTGACCATTTGCACGGCATTCCAGACGTCCAGAAATAGCTATCTGTAAACCATGAACTTTATGGCAGAACAGAGAAAAAAGGAGTTTATCTAAATTAAATATAAGAAAATCATATAAATAGAAATAGAAGTGGTGATTTTTAGCGCACGGACATCTGAAATTTGAAGTTGTTCACAAAGTTGCACAAAAATAACATTTTGTTACACACTTTTTCTTTTTGAAACCAAATCTTTATATTTGTAGCACTTTTACGGTAGCGAAACGATAGTTTGAATGGAAAGATGCCTGTCAGACACATAAAGACACCAAACTCTCATCAATAGTTCCGTAAATTTTTATTGACGGAAATTATTGGCGGCAGTGGCAGGTGTCATATAAAAACCGATGAGGGTAATAAATAATGATGAAGCGCAATATTCTGGCAGTGGTTATCCCTGCTCTGCTGGTAGCCGGGGCAGCTAACGCTGCAGAAATCTATAACAAAGATGGCAACAAAGTAGACCTGTACGGTAAAGCAGTAGGTCTGCACTATTTTTCCAAGCACAACGGTGACAATGCCTACGCACCTAATGGCGATCAGACTTACGCCCGTCTTGGTTTCAAAGGGGAAACTCAGATTAACGACCAACTGACCGGTTACGGCCAGTGGGAATACCAGTTCAGTGGCAATAACTCTGAAGGCGGTGATGATGCTCAGAATGGCAACAAAACCCGTCTGGCGTTTGCCGGTCTGAAATTCGGTGATGCAGGCTCCTTCGATTACGGTCGTAACTACGGCGTCGTTTACGATGCACTGGGTTACACCGATATGCTGCCAGAATTCGGTGGTGACACTGCTGCTTCCGACCAGTTCTTCTCCCAGCGTAACGGCGGTCTCGCAACTTACCGTAACTCTAACTTCTTCGGTTTGGTTGAAGGCCTGAACTTCGCTGTTCAGTACCTGGGCAAAAACGAGCGTGATGACGTTCGTCGCTCTAACGGTGATGGCGTTGGCGGTTCTGTTAGCTACGAATTCGAAGGCTTTGGTATCGTAGGTGCGTATGGCGCGGCTGATCGTACCGATGCCCAGCAAAACCCACTTCTGCGTGGCCACGGCGACAAAGCTGAGCAGTGGGCGACCGGCTTGAAATACGATGCTAACAACATCTACCTGGCGGCGAACTACAGCGAAACCCGTAACGCAACCCGTATCGCTAACGGTTATGCTAACAAAACTGAAGACGTCCTGTTGGTTGCTCAGTACCAGTTCGACTTCGGCCTGCGTCCGTCCCTCGCCTATACCAAATCTAAAGGTAAGGACATCGAAGGAATCGGCGACGTAGATCTGGTGAACTACTTCGAAGTGGGTGCGACTTACTACTTCAACAAAAACATGTCCACCTATGTTGATTACATCATCAACCAGATCGATTCTGACAACAAACTGGGCGTAGGCTCTGACGACACCGTTGCAGTGGGTATCGTTTACCAGTTCTAATAGCAGACCTCTTTGTTAAATGCCTAAAAAACAGGACTTCGGTCCTGTTTTTTTATCTCTGCTAGCGGATTCTTGCGTCTTAAAAAAACACCTCGGCTTTTCGTCAGTAACGGTTGGCATTTTGTAAATCTACCGTTAACCTGATAGCGGACTTCCCTTCTGTAATCACTATGGAACCTCGTCATGTTTGAGAACATTACTGCCGCTCCTGCCGACCCCATTTTGGGTCTGGCTGATTTGTTTCGTGCCGATGACCGCCCAGGAAAAATAAACCTTGGGATCGGTGTATATAAAGATGAGACAGGCAAAACGCCGGTACTGACCAGCGTTAAAAAAGCCGAGCAATATATTCTGGAAAATGAAACCACCAAAAATTACCTTGGCATCGACGGTATTCCAGAGTTTGGTCGCTGCACTCAGGAATTACTGTTTGGTAAAGAAAGTTCGCTTATCAACGACAAACGTGCGCGTACAGCACAGACCCCTGGCGGCACTGGCGCACTGCGTGTGGCCGCTGATTTCCTGGCAAAAAACACCTCAGCTAAACGCGTATGGGTGAGCAATCCAAGCTGGCCAAACCATAAGAGCGTCTTTAACTCTGCCGGTCTGGAAGTTCGTGAATACAACTATTACGATGCCGCGAACCACTCATTAGACTTTGATGCGCTGCTGGCAAGCCTCAGCGAAGCGCAGGCTGGCGACGTGGTGTTATTCCACGGCTGCTGCCATAACCCAACCGGTATCGATCCTACGCTGGAGCAGTGGCAAACGCTGGCTCAGCTTTCTGTCGAAAAAGGTTGGTTGCCGCTGTTTGACTTCGCATACCAGGGCTTTGCCCGCGGTCTGGAAGAAGATGCAGAAGGTCTGCGCGCATTCGCTGCGCTGCACAAAGAGCTGATCGTCGCCAGCTCCTACTCCAAGAACTTTGGTCTGTACAATGAGCGCGTAGGCGCCTGTACGCTGGTTGCAGCCGATGCTGAAACCGTCGACCGCGCGTTTAGCCAGATGAAGTCCGTCATTCGTGCCAACTATTCCAACCCACCAGCACACGGTGCGTCGGTTGTGGCAACCATCCTGAGCAACGATGCCCTGCGCGCTATCTGGGAGCAGGAACTGACTGATATGCGTCAACGCATCCAACGCATGCGTTTGCTGTTTGTGAATACGCTGCAGGAGAAAGGTGCGAATCGCGACTTCAGCTTTATCATCAAACAGAACGGCATGTTCTCATTCAGCGGCCTGACCAAAGAGCAGGTTCTGCGTCTGCGTGAAGAGTTTGGTGTCTATGCCGTCGCTTCCGGACGTGTGAACGTAGCAGGAATGACGCCAGATAACATGGCGCCGCTGTGCGAAGCGATTGTCGCAGTACTGTAATCTATCGCGTACTAAAAAGGCCGCAATAGCGGCCTTTTTCATTTATCTGCGGTGTTACCAGACAGGCATTTCATCCTGCAGGAACGGATTATGTAGCCGTTCGTTGCCCAACGTCGAAAGTGGGCCGTGACCCGGAATAAACGTCACGTCATCGCCCAACGGCAACAGTTTACGTTTAATCGAATCAATCAATTGACTATGATCTCCGCGAGGAAAATCGCTGCGCCCTACGCCGCCTTTGAAAATCACGTCACCAGAAATCAGTAGCTTTGATTGTTCATCAAAGAAGACCACATGTCCCGGCGTGTGGCCCGGGCAATGCAGTACCTGCAACGTCACGTTACCCACGCTTACCCGGTCGCCTTCATTCAACCAGCGATCGGGCGTCAGCGGCTCACAATCGCCCAGGCCAAACATGCGACTCTGAGCAGGAAGTCCTTGTAACCAGAACTCATCTTCTTTTTCCGGACCAATAACCGGTACACCATAATGCTGTGCCAGTTCAGCCGCCGCACCTACGTGATCAAGATGACCATGGGTGAGCAGGATCTGCATTAGCGTCAGGCCACTGGTATCGACTTCCTGTTTGATTTTCTCAGCATCGCCGCCGGGATCGACCAGCGCAGCCAGACGGGTTTGCTCACACCAGATTAACGAGCAGTTCTGGGCGAATGCAGTGACCGGAATAATACGATAGTTCATACGGCTCCTGTTTCATTAAGCTTATGGATCACCAATGACGCGCCGGTCCGGTGTCAATATGCACAAAGTTACTGCGTGGGTAGTATCCTACACCACCTGCGCGCATAGATAACGCAGCTTTGCGAATATTACTTAATGCGATGCCTTCAATATGGAAATCCATGGCCTGCCCTTTCGTGTGGTAGCTTTTCTTTGCCACACCGCGGCTGTGCGCACGTAATTCATTATTGGTATCAATAGAGCGGTAACCAGAAATAAGCTGTACGGGTTTACGCGTGCCCAGCAGGCCCTGCAGACGGAAGAGTTGATCGAACAATCCCGGATCGATGGATTTCACTTTATTCGCACGAAAATCACGGAAAAAGTGATTAAGTTTAGCTAATTCGTCCTGAATATAGCCCCTGCCATCAAAAAACTCTGCTTTTATTGACTCACCGGTATGCAGGTTATTCAGAGTCAAAATGCGCGGACGTGGGGTAGAGAGTGTAGCAAACGCAGGCGTAGGCAGGATGGCAGCGCCGAGGGCAATACCACCAAGCGCCAGCAGTTTGCGGCGATTAGCGTCAAATTTGTCCATGGTTTTAAGGTCTACAAGGTCAATGTTATCGTATGTATGCTCTAGCGCACGCGGGAAACCTTATCTGGCTAAGTAGTCCACGTCAAGGCTCCCAACCCCAGGAAATACGGGGCTTGCAGCCATTTCGCCCCGTTTCCAGCATAACTTACGACAATTATTTTCCTCGAACTGCTTCATTTATCTGATTAATTGTTCAGCTTTTGACACAATTTGTGCACTGGATCGCGCTGTCTGATCGTAATTGTAAATATCTGTACGATATTGCGTGCGACCATCCGGGCCAACAAATGCGGTCAGATAGTAGAGGTTGACGGGGATATTCTGGCGAATATTCACGTACCTTGTGTCCCCTTGCTTCAGGGCATCCGAGATGCGCGTATCATTCCACCCCGCATCCTGTAGCAGCATATTCGCCAGCTCAGATGCCTTGTTCACGCGCACGCAGCCGGAGCTTAACGCCCGCGAATCCTTCTGGAACAGAGTGTGGTTCGGCGTATCGTGCAGATAAATAGCGTCCGAACTCGGCATATTGAATTTATAGCGTCCGAGCGAGTTACGCGCTCCCGGAGCCTGCTGGAAGCGGAACGGCAGATTGGAGGCGGTGATGGTGGCCCAG
This sequence comes from Citrobacter sp. RHBSTW-00986, assembly GCF_013783065.1. NCBI lineage: Bacteria > Pseudomonadati > Pseudomonadota > Gammaproteobacteria > Enterobacterales > Enterobacteriaceae > Citrobacter > Citrobacter sp. RHBSTW-00986. The sequence goes on from NZ_CP056200.1 coordinate 3,104,390, forward strand.
TCAACCTGCCACGGATCTATCGTCTCTTTGCTGTTCCAGCCGCGCATTACGGTATAGCCGTGACGCTCAAGATACCCCGGGTCATTCCAAACCTTAGGCAGAATATCCTTCCGGGCCAGCGTCGGCGGCACATTCCACGGCGGGTTAACGACCACGTTATTCAGCGCACTGCTCATCATCGGCGTTTTACGATCGGGACGTCCGACGATAACGCGCGAGGCCAGTACCTGATTGCCGTTTTGATAATACACCAGCGAGTAGGCAGGAATATTCACCATGATACCGGTAGACAGCGTACCCGGCAGCAGGCGCAAGCGCTGAATATTTAACGCCAGTACGCCCGCACGTTGAGCGGGCGTCACGTTCAGCCAGTCACGCGTGGCAGGGCCAATCGCGCCATCGGCCCCAAGCCCCTGCCACGTCTGAAAACGCTTAACCGCGTCAACAAGTTCACGATCGTAAGCGCTACGGCCTTCTTTGGCAGCCGTACTGACAACAGACTCCAGCATCCCGGTACGGCGCAAAATTTCACGCAGCGCAGGGATATCCTTACTCCACTCCCCTGGACGCAGCGTCGCGGTACTGGTCAGTTGCGGCCAGGGCCGCGTATCGCCCACCAGCTTGAGCAGCGATTCATGCATTGCTGCGTACTGCGGATGTTGCGGTGCCAGGCTGGCGACAAACGAAGTCAGTTGACCGTTATCCAGCGCGACTTGCCATTGGTTGATCACGGAAATCGGCGGCGTCGTCAGCGCATAGGGCTTATCGCTATAGAGCCAGCGATTACCTTTGACGGGGATGTTGGCAATAAAGTGCAGATACCCCATCATCGCATCTGAGAGCACGATATCTCGCGCCTGACCGGTTACTGCCGGGTCAGTCAGTAAAGCGACCCAGGTGGTGAACTGCGGCTGAAAGCCGGCAATCGCCACTTCAGCTAACTGTTGCTGAAAGGCTTTTACCGCATCACGATTTTCCCACATCGGTTTCATTTCGCGTGCGGCATACAGCAGTTCCAGTTGGCTCATATAAACCGGTGTGAAGCCCGCAGGAAGTTGAGATTGTAATTCGGCGCGGGCTTTATCAACTGACACGCCCTCGGGCAGCGGTTGGATACCTGCCATGATAGCCGTCGCGGAAGATTGAGCCTGCGGCTGCGATAACGCTGTTGGCTGTTCACTGACGGTCGCTGAGCTATCGCCAGGGATCATTTCAGGCTCATCGGCCTGCGCATTGAACAGTGGAGCGAATGTTACGGCCAGGCACAAACTAATTGCCGACAGCCGACGACCACACATTTTATTAAGCAACATCCCTTGCCCCCTGTTTTTTTATCATACTTTGAGTAGCCAGGCCGTATGTCTTCCCCTTATTTTGGCGGGGCCGAACCTGTAAAACGCCAATACAAGCTGAAGTATGACGAGCAAGCCTGTGACGCGTTAGGCTTACCTTTAGTATATAAACATGAAAAAATTTTTGCCTAACCTAATGTAAAGAAGTTTAAAGAAATTACACCAGTTATTGAGAATTTCCGGAAAAAAAGAAGGCGGCCATTTAGCCGCCTTTTATTTAGCTTGCCTGCGAGGAGGCATCTTCGGTGCCAGGCAGCGGCTCAGGTAACTGAGGCGCAAACCCGCGCAGACCTATCACGTGAACGTGTTCGGTGTTCTGGAAGACTTTACGCACCAGTTTGTAGGTGGTGCCTTTCTCCGGGCTAATGTTTTCTGGGGCTGCGATAATCAGCTGCATTTGCAGACGCTCGCACAGTTCAAACAGAGTCGCGATAGAGCGTGCATCAAGTCGCGCAGCTTCATCAAGGAACAGCAGACGGCAAGGAGAAATATCTTTCCCGCGCAGTCTACGCCCTTCGTCTTCCCAGCTTTGCACAACCATCACCAGAATAGACATCCCGGTCCCGATCGCTTCACCGGTTGACAGCGCGCCAGATTCAGCACGCAGCCAGCCGTCAGAGCCACGGTTAACTTCAACTTCCATTTCCAGATAGTTACGGTAATCCAGCAGCTCTTCACCAATGGTTTGCGGCGTACGTTGCCCCATATCAATCTGCGGATTCAGACGCTGATACAACTTCGCCAGCGCTTCAGAGAAGGTCAGACGATTGCTGTTAAACAGATCCTGGTGCTGCTCATGCTGTTCGGAAAGTACGTCCAGCAAGGTAGCATGCGTCTCGCGTACGTTGACGTTCAGACGAACGCTGTTTACCTGGCCAAACGACACGCTTTGCAGCCCCTGGTTCAGCATGCGAATACGGTTCTGTTCGCGCTGAATGGTCTTACGAATGATATTCGCCACGCTGCGAGAGCTGATCGCCAGTTTCTGTTCGCGGGACGTTAATTCTTCCGTCAGACGGCTCAGCTCAATCTCCATCTGTTCGATCGCTTCAACCGGATCATCGGTACGGATGATATCCTGGCGAATACGTTCACGCAGATGCTGATAAACCGCGACAAAGAACTGAATTTTACGCTCTGGGCGTTTTGGATCTTCAGACATGCGCAGTACATCGCGCAGGTGTTCGTTATCCGCAACCGCCAGGCGCAGCGCACCAAGCGCCTTATCCGACATCGAGCGCAGTTCATCACCGGAAAGATACGCCAGCTCACGACGGTGCAGGCGGCGTTCAACGCCGTTATCTTTCACCATCCGCATCACCGCACACCATCCGGCTTTCGCGGTAACCACCTGCTCGCGCATCTCAAAATAATCACGTTCCAGCTTGCGCAGCCTGCGGGTCAGGTTTTCCATCTCCGCTTCGCAGAAGGTCAACGCTTTTTCCAGTTGGTTACGGCGCGCACGGTTGTTGCTGAGCTGCGCATGCAGTTCATCACGACGAATACGCGCGCGCTCTTCGGCACCGCTGTCCGCACGAACGCCAATATCCTGCAGTTCACGTTGTAAATCGTTAAGCAGCTCTTTTTTGGTGTCATAGGAGCTTTTCAGCGACGCCATGACCTGGTTGTACTGGCTTAACTGTGCGGCGTGACTGCGTAGCGCTTCACGGGCGCGGGTACGTTCAGCTTCCGCCTGTTCCAGGCGCTCACGCAGTTTTTCGTTCAGATCGCTGTTGCCGCTAAGCATTTCAGCAGAGTCGGAATAGCTAAAGTGCGCCCGGCGCTGCACCACTTCGGTCAGAGCAAAAGCTTGCTGACGCGCATCGCGCTGCATCTGCTGGGAATACGCGTAGTCTTCCTTCAGTTGTTCAAACTGCTCAGGGTCATTTTGCAGGACCGAAACAATCGGTTCCAGTTTGGCTAACTGGTTGCCATGTTGCTGTACAAAACGCGCTGCTTCCTGGGCTTCATCCAGGCGCTCACGAATTTCGTCCACGCGATCGGCCAGCGTGTCATCCGCCAGCAGATTCAAACGCGGGAGAAGGCGGTTAAGAGCGGAGACCCCCTCTTTCGCCTGCTCAAACTGCATACGGCTTTGCTGATTATCATTTTCATGATTGGTCAGCGCCCGTTCCAGTTCAACGCGACGGCCATTCAGTTGGCGAATTTCCGCTTCCGGATCGGCTTCAAACGCCACCGACAAATGACTGCCAATGAAACGACTGAACGCCTGATGCAGACGCTGGGTTTTCTGGACGTCAAAGGAGAGCGTTGCGAAACGTTCAGACAGCCCTTCACGCTCGGCATGCAGGGTTTCAATACGGCTTTCGCGCGCTGCACAGCCAAAAATCGGCACCGTCGGGAAGCGGGAATAACGCCACTGACGCTCGGCGGTTTTCACCACTACCGCTTTTTCCAGCTCATCAACGCTGAAAACGCTGTCATCAAACGACTGCGGATCCCCTTCGATGAAATAGAGATCTTCCGGACAATCCGTCAGCCCTTCAAGCTGCTCGGTAATCAGCGACAGATCCGGCACCACGATGGCATGACGCGAAGGACCGTACAGCGCAGAGAAGTACGGCGCATCTTCAAGGCTAACGTCGTCATAGATTTCTGACAGCAGAACGCCACCGAAGCGCTCCGCCAGCGCGTTCAGACGCTGATCTTCCGCCCCGCCCGGCTGACTTAAACGTTCAATTTCTTCATCAACTGCATTTTTGCGCGCACCGACTTCATCACGCTCAACAATGGCTTCACGCTCGCGCTCCAGCAGTTGTTGCAGATACTCAGTCACGTCCTGGCTTGAGGTAAACTCTTCGCCACACTGCTCGCTAAGCTGATTCAGGCTATTCTGCGCGGCCAGCCAGACAGGCGCACGTTTCATCAGGTGCTGGATACGAGACTGCAGTTGTTCCTGCTCCTGACGCAACGTCATACGCTGTTCGCTGGCAGAAGAGACGCTGTCCGACAAGGCGGCGATGCGTGCTTCCAGTTCCTGGTGCAGCGCTTCCAGCTCATCGATATCGAACTGTTTACCCTGACGCTTGCAGAATTCAGCCAGCAGACGCTCGGCATCTTGCTGTTCGCGCAGACGCTGCTCCAGTTCGCTGAGTCGCATACGCAACGGCTGAACCTGTTCCGCCAGGTGGCGCTGTTCAACGCCTTCCCGCAGCAGTTCACGCGCCACGCTCCAGGCTTCACCACGCGCCAGCGGGCCATTGATAGCCGCCACCAGCTGATAAGCCTGTTCGAACTGGCTGTGCGCGGTTTGCGCCACGCTCATTTTTTGTTCCAGCGTCAGCAGTTTTTCAGTGGCTTCCTGCTCTTTAGCCTGGAAGGTTTCCAGCCATTCAGCAGCGCTGTCGGCGGTCAGATCCGGTAAGTGGCAGAGCTCTTTCGCCCGATTCAGCGCCTGGATCGCCTGGGTATATTGGATGGCTCGCGTTTGCTGGACGTCCAGCGCTTGCTGATAATCGGCAAGCTGGCTTTTCAGCTCATCCACTTCCAGTTCCGCGGCTTCTGCGCGGGCTTCGTTTTCATCCTGGCGGTCAACGGCTTCCGCGACCACCTCATTTTGTTCTTCGAGACGGACCTGCAGTTCTTCGAGATCCGCTTCGTAGCGTTCAATTTTTTCCTGCTGACGCAGAGCGGTTTGCACCAGATTCAGGTGATCGCTCGCGGCCTGGTAATCAGCTTCCAGATCGCCTTCCGCGCCGTTATGCTCGCCCAGTTCGCGCGCCATATCCACGTGCTTATACTGCTCCGCGGCCAGCTGCTTACGTGAAGTATGCAGCTCACGACGATATTCCAGCGCTTTATCAAGATGGATACGACGTTCGTTGGCGTGACGCATATAATCCGCGGCCACATAGTTAGTCGCTTCGCTGATCAAATGCTTAAACAGATCGCGGTCAGACTGAGTTACGCGAATCGCTTCCAGCGTCATGCGGTTTTCACGCAGCGCAGCTTCCATATCCTGGAAGGCTTTACGTACGCCGCTGTTTTCCGGCAGCAGGTAGTCACGCAGTGAACGGGTAATGGCACTGGAGATCCCGCCGTACAGCGAGGCTTCAATCAGACGATAGAATTTACTACGGTCAGACGCGGAACGCAGACGACGGGCGATGATGCCCAGATCGAACATCAGTGAGTGATAATCGGTGATTGAGTTGAACTGTTTAAACTGCACACCTTCCATCTCATCAAGCTTCTCTTTCAGCTCAGAGAGGGACAGCACGCGCGCCTGGCGTTCATTCAGCGTTTCCGTCACCAGTTGGGTTGGCTGCACCGACATCGGCAGCCCCTGAATGGCAAACGGTTTGATATCCACTTTACGATCGCGACCAGCAACCTGTTGCAAACGCACCCCCACCACCACGCGCTGATGGCGCGAGTTGAGGACGTCGAGCATTGAGTAACAGACGCCCGCTTTCAACTTACCGTGCAGGCCCTTATCACGTGAACCACTGGTTGCACCGGCTTCGGTGGTGTTACGGAAATGCAGCAGGGTTAAGTCCGGAATGAGCGCTGTAACAAATGCCGCCATGGTGGTGGACTTACCCGCACCGTTACCGCCGGACAGCGTGGTAACCAGTTCATCAAGGTCGAACGTACGGGCAAAAAAACCATTCCAGTTAATCAGCGTAAGTGAGCGAAATTTACCGCGTTCAATCATTATTCTTCTTCTCCACTGTCCGGCTGATTCTCTTCGGGCTCATCGTTGAGCTGCAGGCGGTTCTCGACCGGCATCGCTTCGCCATCACGAATTAAGCGACGCTGCGCTTCGCGCGGATCGTCACCGCTGCGCACGTCCGCGCCAAAGCGGAAGACTGATTCCGTAATACGGAATTTGCTGCTGTCGTGACCCATAAACCACACCATGCCTAAACGGCGCAGACGGTTTAGCGAAGAACGAACTTTTTCCTGTAGCTTCTGGCGATCAACATCTGAACCGGTTGAACGGTTGTTCACCAGTTTCAGCAGCTTCGCTTCATCAGCCAGCGTTAGCAGCTCGTCGTACAACTCTTGCTGGGTAAAAATCCCTTCGTTCGCCAGGCGTTCCGGGCTGAGATAGAGATAGCAAAGAATTTTACCGACCATCATGTCCAGTTCAGACAGGACCGAACGGGGAATGAGCGTCGTTGAACGCGGGCGAAGGTAGAAGAACCCTTCCGGCGCACGGATCAATTCCACGTTATAGCGGCTGTAAAACTCTTCAAAATATTCCTGAAAATCCATCAGGAAGGCATGATTATCCAGTTCATCCAGACCGATATGGCGGCCCGAACGTAAGGCGCTGTCCAGCGCCGGAAATAACGGATTCGCCAGCGCCTGCGCCAGCTTTACCGGCATCACTTGTTCAATATTTGTCAATGACATGCGCCTGTACCTTGGCTCCGTAATCATTAATCGGCTGCCATTTGGCTGGCAGTCCGGTGAAGTCTGCTTGCGCTACGCCAAGGCGTACCGCCTGATCGATAACTATGCGCGCGACGTCGAAATGACGCGCACGTGGGTATTGCGCCAGATACTCGCGCACGACCAAACCGAGATCCAGTGGTGTTTGTCTGGATTTGTAGATAGCTAGCTGTTCTTCGATGATCGCCGCCAACTGTTCACGGATCTCGTTAAATTCTTCATATTCCAGATCTTCCGGAAGCTCGCCGGTGACCTCTTCGTCACGCAGCACCATCTCTTCGTCACGCATATCCAGCAGACGATCGGCGTTGGCATAGGTTAGCGCCCACGGATCGTCAAAATATGTCTGCACGGACTGGCGCAAACGCTGGGCAAAGACGCGGTTTTTATCCATATCGATCGCGGTACGGATAAACTTATGCACGTGACGATCGTAGCCGATCCATAAATCAATGGACTGCTGACCCCAACTGATAATGCGGTCGAGCTTACTTTGTAAGTCAAACACCAGCCGATCGACGAAATGCAAATCGTCATGCGTCATCGTGGCGTCCTGGATGTGTAACAGGTGAGCCTGTAGCTTATCCCCCGCCGCTTCCAGCGTATCCTGCAGTTCACGCAGCGTACCAGACGTTTCAGAGAGCAGCAGTTCACAGCTGGAGATCGCCGCCCGCCAGTCTTTATTAAGCAACTGTGCGATGTCGTCTTTTACCTGCTGCTGCTGTTCATCCATGATGCGCTGGGTCAGATCGATACTGTCGAAAATCTCCGCCACCGAGTATTTCAATGGCGCGTAGACGTTGCGATGCCAGTGGAACTCATCGCCACCTTCCGCTGCCGCATCCGCCGCGCGCTTTAGTTCACCAGCAACAATCGACAGCTGCATTGAAAGACGCAGCGTAGAGAATTCGCGCTGACGAATGTAGTAATCCGTGATGCCAATTCCCAATGGCGTTAAACGATATATAGCGTTGCCTTCCGCCTGCTCGCTGGTAAAGCGGTTCAGCAGACGTTGACGCACCATATCGTTGATCGCGTTGTTGGCGCGTACGCCGATGGTTTCGCTGGTTTGCTCAAACGCATCACTCACATGGCGGAACGCATCCACCAACTCACCTTCACTCATCTCGCCGTCAAGTCGCTCACCGTTCAGGGTCGCGACCGCCAGCAGGAACGAAAGTCTGTCTACCGGCAGAGAGATGGAGAAGTCATTTTTTCTGGCCCAGGCAACCAGTTCGGGGACTGTCTGGGAAAATTCACTCATAAATTATCCTTGCATCTGCGGCTCGGGCCGAACTTTTAATCGCGGTGACATGAATATAGCGCCCAAGGCTGATATACGGTTCCTGGCGGCAATAACGCGTTTCTAACTCAAGTAACATTTCAAAGTCGTCATGCTGTTTATGTTTATCTCGCAGATAATCATGAAACACACGGACGCCCGTTTTACCGGTTATCTGCCAACCGATCTCGTCCAGCCACTGGTAGACCTGCCCCGGATCGCGTGGGTAGTCCGGTGAAAGCGTGCGTTTTTTACGTTTCGGCATCCCCACCTGCACATAGTCAAAGTTCCCTGCGACCATGTTATGCATCAACAGACCGTTAGCATTGTAGAACATTAACGACAGCGCGCCGCCTGGACGCGATACTGACCACAGAGTCTGCAACACGCTGACCGGATCTGTCACCCACTCCAGCACAGCATGAAACAATATCAGATCAACCGGGCTTTCCAAATGCGAAGCAACATCCTGAGCGGCGCATTGTATAAAATGCATGTTCCCGCTCACACCTTTTGCCTCTGCCGCCTGTTGCGCTCGGGCGATCATCTCGCCAGACAGATCGCATAATGTGACGAAATGTCCTCGTTGCGCCATTTTGATGGCCGTTTGCCCTTCACCACCACCGGCATCCAGAATGTGCAGTTTTTGCTCACCGAACGTTTCCAGTAATCGATCCAGATCCTGCCAAAGGATAGCCTGTCTTAATTGACCTTTGGTGGTGCCGTAAATGTTACGGGAAAACTTCTCTGCAATGTCATCAAAATTGCGATCCCGCATCGGGCTCTCCGCATACTGGCTTTAGGGTGACTAAGTAAAACCGCTATTTTGTCACACCCACGCCGAGAATGAACCTTCCTGGTGTAATATCCCTGCAGATCCCCTGCTGTATGGTTAAAAAAGGAACCAAAAAGGATGCTTTTTACGCTGAAGAAAGTGATTGGCGGTATGATGCTGCCGCTGCCACTGATGCTAATTATGATGGGTATTGGCCTGGCGCTGGTCTGGTTCAGTCGCTTTCAAAAAACAGGGAAAGTGTGTATTAGCCTGAGTTGGCTGGCACTGTTACTCCTTAGTTTACAGCCCGTCGCCGACAGACTGTTGAAACCGATTGAGGACAGTTATCCAACGTGGCAAGGTTCGCAAAAAGTGGAATATATTGTGGTGCTGGGCGGAGGGTATACCTGGAATCCGCTGTGGGCGCCGAGTTCAAATCTGATCAGCAACAGCCTTCCACGTCTGAATGAAGGTATTCGCCTATGGCGCGCAAACCCGGGATCGAAGCTCATCTTTACCGGCGCTGCTGCAAAGACGAATAACGTCAGTACCGCAGAAGCTGGCGCCCGCGTAGCGCAGTCGCTGGGGGTGCCAGCCGATGAAATCATCACCCTGGATCACCCCAAAGATACCGAAGAAGAAGCCGCAGCGGTAAAGAAGACCATCGGCAATGCGCCGTTCCTGCTGGTAACCTCTGCCTCCCACTTACCGCGGGCGATGATCTTCTTCCAGCAGGCCGGCTTGCATCCGCTGCCAGCGCCAGCCAATCAGTTAGCAATTGATTCACCGCTTAATCCGTGGGAGCGCGCTATACCCTCACCCGTCTGGTTGATGCACAGCGATCGCGTTGGTTACGAAACCCTGGGACGTATCTGGCAGTGGCTGAAAGGATCGGAACATTGACAGGAATGTTGCCTGATAAGGTGTTCACATGTTTATCATGCGAGCCACGGCAGCAATGATTTCGTTGCCAGGTCAAAGTTGGAACGATTAAAGCGTCCGGTGTTGACCAATTGCGTCACTTCATCCCATAACACATACAACCAGCGCCGCCAGATGAATGACTCCGCCACTGGCGCGCGCTGCAGGTATTGCCAAAGCAGGCTTTCCGCCAGCGCATTATCCATCAAGCGGAACAGTTCATATTCCCTTGGCGCCCACAGCATCAACCCCGGTCCCACCATAGCCAGAAGCTGATCGCTACGGGCGTCTTTGAGCATGCTACGTAAACTGAAATTACCGTGGATCAGCACGCAGTTATCATTGAATCCTTCAAATAAGGCAGGCAAACACTCACGCGTGCGAAACAGGATCCGCTTGTCCTGCATCGTTAGCCCGGTATTGTTGAACTGATTTAACGTGGTCCACAGCACCTCAACCCGCTGACGATACCAGGATGGCCAGATATTCTCTTGCGTGTTATCCACCATTCCCACGCAGCCAGCACTATCCTGCCGATGCCATGACAGCAGTCCTTCTACGATCTGATCTTTTAAATGTTCCCAACGTTCGGGCGTTCGGGCAGGCGCTTCCACCGGCACTCCACGTAAACGCTCAAGCAGTAGCACATCAGGACCGGGATGTTCCTCGTGGGTTAAGACCCCATAAATGACGGGCATACGCACCGTACCACTGCGCGCCAGCATGGAGGTTTTCCATGCCAACTGCTGCGCCATACCCGGTGTGGTGAAACTTCTCGCCATCAGTGGCATCGGATTTCCCTGGCTGTCGTACAGTGACCACAGGGCCGTATCCACTTTTTCATTCACGCATTCTATACGACTGAGTTTTTCACCCAACAGATGACTGAGTTCGGCACGCAACTGTTCCATTTCGGATTGCCCTCATAAATGCTACTGCTTTCATAATGAGCGTCGTGCAGACAGATGTCACCCGGATGAGATCAATTGATGAAAAGAAAAATGGCGGGAAAGCGTAACGATATGACACTCCTCCCAAAAATTCGCGTCATCAGGGGGAGTGTCGTGAGAAAAACTAACGCATTTCGGCGCGAACGCGCTCAAGATCTTCGGCAGTGTCTACGCCGGTACCGGGTACTTCTTTTGCGACGGCAACATGAATTTTTTCGCCGTACCACAGCACACGTAGTTGCTCCAGCATTTCAATATGCTCAAGCGGGCTAGGCTGCCAGTTAACATAACGGCGGATAAAACCAGCGCGATAGCCGTAAATACCCAGATGTCGCAGGAAGGTGTCACCCACCGTTTCCAGGCTTTTAGCGAAACGGTCGCGATCCCACGGAATGGTCGCGCGTGAAAAATAGAGCGCATAACCTTCGGCGTCCAGAACGACTTTCACCGCATTCGGATTAAATGCCTCTTCCGCACTGTGAATCGGGGCAGCAAGGGTCGCCATACCGACCTGTCGCTGTGCCAGATTCTCAGCGACCTGGCGAATAATGACCGCCGGGATCATCGGCTCATCACCCTGTACGTTCACAATAACGGTATCATCGCTAAAGCCACATTTCTCGACGACTTCCGCCAGACGCTCCGTACCGGACTGGTGATCGGCGCGGGTCATGCATACTTCCCCCCCCACCGCTTCTACCGCGCGAGCGACATCTTCGTGATCGGTCGCAACAATAATACGTTCAGCGCCAGATTCACGCGCACGCTCCAGCACATGCACGATCATCGGCTTGCCATTGATATCCAGTAGCGGCTTGCCCGGCAAACGTGTGGACGCATAACGCGCAGGAATAATGACCACAAAACTCATGATTTACTCTCATCAGCAGTCAGAACGCGAGCTTCGGTTTCCAGTAACACGGGAATGCCATCACGCAGTGGGAAAGCAAGGTTATCCAGTTTACAAATCAGTTCCTGTTTTTCCTGGTTAAACCAGAGTTTGCCATTGCATACCGGGCAGGCAATGATTTCAAGCAGACGATGATCCATAGTTCCTCCAGATGGACCGGATTGTGAATCCGTAAATATTAACATAATCGCTTACCGTGCTGGGTCTATTTCCCAACCATGGCGCGCATCAGCAAATAAACCTTCAGGATAGCGTCCCAGCGTCACACGTGTTGCCTGCTGCCAGCGGGCAAAATCATCAATCGCCTGAAACAATCCTTTTTGCAAAGTAACCCCAGGTTTGACGCCATCCTGTAACCAGAGCGAAATCACTTCCAGTACGCCCGTTTTGCGGTGCATTTTGGCATCCATCCGCCCAACTAACTGCCCGCGATGCAGCAGCGGCAAGACGAAATAACCATACTGACGTTTCGGTGCTGGCGTGTAACATTCGAGCCGATAGCTAAAATCGAATAGCTGCTCTGCCCGTTTACGATCCCAGACCACCGGATCAAAGGGTGATAATACTGCGCTATGCGTTGCCGTTAATTTACCCGTCAATGCCTGCTCCAGCAGCGGCTGAAGGTGGCTATGCAGCCACAGGGTTCCTAACCCTTCGACATCGACAGGAATAATCTGTTGCTGCTGTGCACGTACGTTGCACCAGTTTTTTAGCGCCGGACGCTTCAGGCGATAGTAGTCTGCCAGCCATTGTTCGCGAAAAATCCCCAGACTGCGGGCACTGTTATCCAGCATGAGGCTTTCTGCTTCTTCCTGTGAAAGCCGGTCGCGTTCATCATCCCAGTGCGGCATGACGCGATGGGTTAAATCATACACTCGCTGGAAATTACGCCGTTCCACCACCATCACTTTCCCGGCGGTGAACAGGCCTTCAAGATGACGCTTATGCGGTTTCCATGCCCACCAACCGCTGGCCCCCTTGCGCAGATGCTCAAAATCGGCAGAGCGTACTGGTCCGTTATGCTGGATGTGCTGGAGCAGTTGCTCAATCTCATGCGCATGTTCTTTCATCCACTCCGCTTTATATTTCCAGCCCATTTTCTCCGGGGCCAGCATGCGGTGACGTATCAGCATAAAGTCGCTACGCGGCAAAAAGCAGGCCTCGTGCGCCCAGTATTCCATCAGTTCGCCCCGCTGCAATGCGTCATCCAGCCACTGGGGCGAATAATCACCCAAACGACTAAACAGCACCAGGTAAGGGCTGCGCGCCACAATATTGATGGTATCGATTTGCAGTAACGACATGCGCGAAATGGTAGCAAGAATATCTGCTGGGGTTGCCCGACGGCGTGTTTTTTTCAGCAGCCCTTGAGCGGCAAGGTGAAGATGACGGGCATCCGTCAAAGAAAGACGCGGCAACGACATTTATGGCCTCATAAATGATTCGCTGCCGCAGCGTGAATCAGTTAGCGAGTCAGCGAGATTAAGCTATCCAGCAACATATCAGGCCGATCGCCTGACAAATGAGCGTCAACAGGTAAATACCACCAGTTTTCATCGGCAAATGCACGGCACTTAACCGCATCTTTTTCCGTCATCACCAGCGTTTGCCCGGCGTCTGCAAACGCACTGACGTCACTGTAGGTCAGAGACTGATGGTCTGCCAGCGCAATACTTTTTTGCACGCTGGCACCGCATGCTTCCAGCGTGGCAAAAAAACGCGGTGGATGGCCAATGCCCGCCATGGCGACAATATTGGACAGCTGCGACACATCGCGGCGTTCACCCGTACGTAAATTAACGGCCTGCCCCGGTTCAAGTCGCATAGGGATTTCCCCTGGCTGCGCAACGCCACCGTTAACGATAGTCGCATCCACCGATTTAAGCCGGCCTGCGCGTTCCCGCATGGGACCCGCGGGAAGCCACCAGCCATTGCCAAACCGACGTTCTCCGTCAATAACCACGATTTCAACATCTCGCGCCAGACGGTAGTGCTGTAGCCCATCGTCCGTCACAATCATCTGCACATCGTGTTGGGCCAAAATGGCTTTGACCGCATCCGATCTTACCGGGGATACCGCTACGGGCACGCCGGTACGTTGGGCGATCAGCACAGGTTCATCACCCGCTTCTGCCGTAGTGGTATCTGCGGTCAGTAACAGCGGGTAAGCAGCCGCTTTCCCGCCATAACCACGCGACACCACGCCCACGCGAATCCCACGTTGACGCAGTTGTTCAACCAGCCAAATCACCACTGGTGTTTTGCCATTGCCGCCCGCGGTCAGGTTTCCGACCACCACAACCGGGACTGGTGCACGCCACGCGCGTTTAATCCCAAGCTTGTAACATAAGCGGATCCCCCCACTCACCAGGCCATACAGCCAGGAGAGCGGGAGTAACAGTCGCCACAGCGGCGACTCACCAGACCAGATTCGAGCGATCATTGACCGAATTGCATTTTATGTAATTGTGCATACACCCCACGCTGCTCAATCAGCTCACTATGGGTTCCGCGCTCAACAATAATACCGTCTTCCACCACGATGATTTCATCCGCCTGTTCAATGGTAGAAAGGCGGTGAGCAATCACCAGGGAGGTACGGTTTTTCTGAAGCTCATCCAGAGCAGCCTGAATCGCGCGTTCAGACTCGGTATCGAGTGCCGACGTTGCTTCATCAAGGATCAGAATCGGACTGTCACGCAACAAGGCGCGGGCAATAGCGATACGCTGGCGTTGACCACCAGATAGCAGGACGCCGTTTTCGCCAATCACCGTATCCAGGCCATTGTCCATCTTATTGATGAAATCCATGGCGTAAGCCATTTTCGCCGCTTTTTCGATCTGCTCACGGCTGTACAAATCGGTACGCGCGTAGGCGATGTTGTTGGCAACCGTATCGTTAAACAGGTGCACATTCTGCGAAACCAACGCGACCTGATCGCGCAGGGATGCCAGGGTATATTCACGTAGATCGTGTCCGTCCATTAGAATCTGCCCTTCATCAATATCATAGAAGCGCGTGATCAAGCTGGCGATGGTGGATTTCCCTGAACCTGAACGGCCAACCAGGGCAACGGTTTTCCCCGCTGGGATATTCAGGTTGATGTTGCGCAGCGCTGGTACTTCACGTCCCGGATAGGTGAATGTCACGTTGCGGAACTCGAGATTGCCGGTAGCGCGTTCGATTTCGCGCGTACCTTCATCTTTTTCCTGCTCGCTATCCAGAATCGTAAATAAGGTCTGGCAGGCCGCCATACCGCGCTGGAACTGTGCGTTGACGTTGGTCAGCGATTTCAACGGACGCATCAACGCAATCATTGACGAGAAGACAACCGTAATTGTCCCTGCAGTCAGGTTTTCCATTACGCTTGGGAAACTGGCTGCATACAACACGAAGGCCAGAGCCAGAGACGCAATCAGTTGGATGATAGGATCGGAGATAGAAGAGGCGGAAACCATCTTCATGCCCTGCAAACGCATCTTATTGCTGACTTTATCAAAGCGTTTAGTTTCGACTTCCTGACCACCAAAAATCAGAACTTCTTTGTGGCCTTTTAGCATCTGCTCCGCACTGGTCGTAACCTGCCCCATGGTGTTTTGCATATTTTTACTGATGCTACGAAAACGCTTGGAAACTATACGAATCGCCACTGAAACAATTGGCGCCAGTACAATCAGGATCAATGACAGCTGCCAGCTGTAATAGAACATCATGATAAACAGGCCAATAATTGAAGCCCCTTCACGTACCACGGTGATCAGCGCGCCGGAGGACGATGACGCGACCTGCTCTGAATCATAGGTAATACGTGACAACAGCGTACCTGTAGACTGTTTATCAAAATAGGAGACCGGCATGCCCATCATATGGCCAAACAGGCGGCGACGCATGGTCATGACCACTTTGCCTGATACCCATGAGATGCAGTAGCTGGAGACATAGCTGGTGAATCCGCGAAGAACCATTAGTCCAATGACCACCAGCGGCATCCACTGCAGCACCGAGCGATCCGTTTTACCAAAACCATCATCCAGTAATGGCTTAAGGAGCGATAGCATGAAGGTATCGCTGGCCGCGTTCAGGATTAACGCTATACCCGCCACGATCAGACCCGATTTAAAAGGCGCTATGGTTGGCCATAGTCGGCGAAACGTCTGCCACGTAGAGAGATCTTTATCGTTATGCATTCAAAAAACCAGCATTTGTTAGAATAGCCGCATATTCTACCCGTTATCCTCCGACACGCCAAACCACTGATGATACCAACGAGGTAAAATCTGATCCCGCAAGCTGTTTATTCGCCAGTTTTTTTGATAAAAATCCAGCGTAATCTGCCCCTGGTGGGGTGTATCCAACCATTGATAATTTTGTTGCCGATAACGTTGCTTCACTTTCCTGGACGGGAGACGCCAGGCATTGTAACGGGATGCGGAGGCTAACGCGGCCTGCCCGCCGACCCGCTGAATCAGCGCCTGCGATGATGAGGTATTGCTACCATGATGTGGAACCTGTATCACCGTAGACTGCAGATGCTGCCAGTAGTGACTGAGCATTTTTTGTTCAGCGGGAGACTCAATATCTCCGGTCAGCAGAATACTCTGATGCCCGTCATCGACCTTAACCACGCAGGAGTGGTTATTCCCCAGATCTTTATTTCCACGCACGGGCCAATGCGCACTAAAGGTTAACCCTTGCCATTGCCAGCGCTCCCCGCGTAAACACGGGAGATGCCCTTCCCAACCTAATGGGCTTCTTATCCATAGCGACGGCCAGGCTTGCTGCAGCGAACGCAACCCGCCCCGGTGATCCATATGCTCATGGCTTAAAATAACGCCTTCTGGCTCCAGGTTGTGCCAACGTAGCCAGGGAATAATCAGCTGTTGCGCGCTATCGCCTTCAGGCCATGCCAGACCGGTATCGTAAAGAATCGCTTTCCCATTGCGCGAAATGACCATCGCCAGTCCCTGCCCGACGTCCAGCATATGCACTTGCCAGACATCAGTACGTAGCGTTCGCCAGAACGGGGCGCTCAGTAAAAGGAGCACAGTGACGCAAACTACCGGTATAGTTCGCCACGCGTTCAGCCGATATGCGATGAGCAGGAGTCCGGGTACAAATGCAAGCCATTGCCAACGTGCATCAATATTGATCCACCCTTCAGGCAGGCTCCTGAGCCCCCAAAATAATAGCGCGAGGGAGCGATCCGCTAAATACCATAGGTTCGACTCAACCATCGCCAGCCCGGTTAAATGCACGATCATGCCTGCTAATATCAATGGTACGGAAATAAACGTAACCAGCGGTACAGCAAACAAATTCGCCAGAAATGAGGTCAGGCTAAAACCGTGAAACATCGCGATTTGCACAGGCAGAAGCAGGAGCGTAATTCCCAATTGCAAATGAGCAAGCGCCAGAAATTGGCGTCCAACGCGAGACAGCGGCCAATCCGGCATCGGAACCCATTGATACCAGAACAGCAGCGCCGCAACGGCAAAAGCAGACAACCACAGACTTTGTGAAAGAACGGCGACAGGATCCACCACCAGAATGGCTGCCAGACAGCAGATCCACACCGACCATCCACTCCACTGCCTGCCGCTGAGTTTTAGCCCTCCCCAGACCAGTAGCGCAACAACCGTACGTAATGCCGGGGGCTGTAGCCCTGTTAACCAGGCATAGAATGTTGCGCAGACGATCCCGCCAACTAACGGAACCTGCCAGCAAATCCATCTGGTTGGCATAAAAAATTGCCCCGCGCGAATTAATCCTGCTGCCAGAAGTGCGGCAAATGCAATATGCAGCCCGGAGATAGCCATCAAATGGGCCGTACCGGTATCACGCATAATGGTTTTCACCGCTTGTAACACGGACAAGCGCTCCCCCATTCCCAGGCCCAGTATAACCTGCTGCCAGGGATAGTCAGCGAGCGCGCTTTTCAACGAGGAGAGATACCGCGAACGCAAACTGCATTGTTGTGTGATAACCGAAGCCTGCAAAAATCTTCCCGTCAGCAGCTGGTGCTGCGCCAATGCGTAACGCTGGCTATCAAACCCGCCCTCGTTCAATTGACCGTGTATAGCACGAACCTTCAACGTCATCGCCCATGTCTGGCCCGCACAAACGTTGCCGGGTAGGTACTGCCCATACAGAGTAATTCCGATAGCAGGAAATACCCGCTTCCCCTGCAGATGCGTGATCTGGCCGTAGTGCGTTGTCATATTATCGGTTCCGGTTATCCGCACGATGGCCTGCTGACTTTTTGCAGGCAGCGTATTACCGGCCCACAGCGCATCTTTCGCAGCCTGAACTCCCCAAAGAAAAAATAGCAGGGTTAATCCGGCGAAACGTACAGGGCTGTGAGAAATAAGACAGAGCAGAATTGCCAGACCAAATATAACGCCGATGCACAGCATGTCAGGTAACGCAGGTAATAGCATAAGCGGGAGAATGCCGAATAATGCACTCGTACTAACCGTTGTTATTTTCATCAGTCACCTCCCTGTAGCAGGAAGTGTGCAGTAATGTTCGACGGTTGTCTGGTGCCAATTTAGCGTTATACGGTATGCATTCCGCTAACATTTAGCGGCGCTTGTAACGTGCAAATTAACTGGGATGGAGATTCCAGGATGGGTTGGCAGAAATGAAAAAAGCACCCATGCGGGTGCTTTTCTCGGCGTTAAGTCTCGCTAAAAACTTAACCGTAAATATTGGCGCGATCGCGCAGTTCTTTACCTGGTTTAAAGTGCGGAACGTATTTTCCTTCCAGGTCCACTTTATCGCCGGTCTTCGGATTACGTCCGGTGCGCGGTGCGCGGTAATGCAAAGAGAAACTGCCGAAACCGCGGATTTCAATACGCTCGCCCTGCGCAAGAGTCGAGGCCATATGTTCCAGCATCTCTTTAACTGCATCTTCAACCGCTTTCGCGGGAATATGAGGTTGCTGGGTTGCAAGTCTTTCAATCAATTCTGACTTGGTCATGATTC
Organism: Citrobacter sp. RHBSTW-00986; assembly: GCF_013783065.1. Taxonomy (NCBI): domain Bacteria; kingdom Pseudomonadati; phylum Pseudomonadota; class Gammaproteobacteria; order Enterobacterales; family Enterobacteriaceae; genus Citrobacter; species Citrobacter sp. RHBSTW-00986. The sequence continues at coordinate 3,122,986 of NZ_CP056200.1, forward strand.
CTCCGGTTCCTTAAAGGCATAATTAGCTGCTGCATTGATTAAGGGCGGCCTTAGCCGCCCTTTGTCATTGATTACAGGACGAATCCTGTAATCTGTCAAGCTACTCGTCGCCCTTTGTGCTGTTAACAGCACAAAGGATTTAGGAGCACTCGATATTACTCGCCTTTAGCTGCTTTGAAAGCTTCAGCCATTGCGTTGTTAGAGAAGTTAGCATCTTCCTGTTTGTTAACAGTTGCGATTGCATCTTTCTCATCAGCTTCGTCTTTAGCACGAACAGACAGGCTGATTGCGCGGTTCTTACGATCAACGCCGGTGAATTTAGCTTCAACGTCGTCGCCTACGCTCAGAACCAGAGTTGCATCTTCAACGCGGTCGCGGGAAGCTTCAGAAGCGCGCAGGTAACCTTCAACGCCGTCAGCCAGTTCTACGGTTGCGCCTTTAGCATCAACTGCAGTGACTTTACCGTTTACGATTGCGCCTTTCTTATTCAGTGCAACCCAGTTGTTGAACGGATCTTCTGCGAGCTGTTTAACGCCCAGAGAGATACGCTCACGCTCTGCGTCAACCTGCAGAACAACAGCTGCGATTTCGTCGCCTTTTTTGTATTCACGAACTGCTTCTTCGCCTGCAACGTTCCAGGAGATGTCAGACAGGTGAACCAGGCCGTCGATGCCGCCGTCCAGGCCGATGAAGATACCGAAGTCAGTGATAGACTTGATTTTACCTTCAACACGGTCGCCCTTGTTGTGGGTTTCCGCGAACTGCTGCCATGGGTTGTTTTTGCACTGCTTCAGACCCAGGGAGATACGACGACGTTCTTCGTCGATATCCAGAACCATAACTTCCACTACATCGCCAACGTTAACAACTTTGGACGGGTGGATGTTTTTGTTGGTCCAATCCATTTCGGAAACGTGAACCAGGCCTTCAACGCCTTCTTCGATTTCAACGAAGCAGCCGTAGTCGGTCAGGTTGGTCACGCGACCAGTCAGTTTGGTACCTTCCGGATAACGCTTAGCGATAGCTACCCATGGATCTTCGCCCAGCTGTTTCAGGCCCAGAGATACACGAGTACGCTCGCGGTCGAACTTCAGCACTTTAACAGTGATTTCGTCGCCAACGTTTACGATTTCGCTCGGATGCTTAACGCGTTTCCATGCCATGTCGGTGATGTGCAGCAGGCCGTCAACGCCACCCAGATCAACGAATGCACCGTAGTCAGTGAGGTTCTTAACGATACCTTTAACTTCCATGCCTTCCTGCAGGTTTTCCAGCAGCTGATCGCGTTCTGCGCTGTTTTCGGATTCGATAACGGCACGACGGGAAACAACAACGTTGTTACGCTTCTGATCCAGCTTGATTACTTTGAATTCAAGCTCTTTGCCTTCCAGGTGCAGCGTGTCGCGGACCGGACGAACGTCTACCAGGGAACCCGGCAGGAACGCGCGAATACCATTCAGCTCAACAGTGAAGCCACCCTTGACTTTGCCATTGATAACACCAGTAACGGTTGCAGCTTCTTCGTAAGCTTTTTCCAGCGTGATCCAAGCTTCGTGACGTTTAGCTTTTTCACGGGACAGCAGGGTTTCACCGAAGCCGTCTTCTACTGCATCCAGAGCAACGTCAACTTCGTCACCAACCTGGATTTCCAACTCGCCCTGGGCGTTTTTGAACTGCTCTGCCGGAATGGCGGACTCAGATTTCAGACCAGCGTCAACCAGTACTACGTCTTTGTCGATAGCAACAACAACACCACGAACGATGGAACCCGGACGGGTTTCGATTTCTTTTAAGGATTCTTCAAACAGTTGAGCAAAAGATTCAGTCATGTTTAATCTTCAGGTTTCATATTTAACGTCCACCTGGCTCCATGCCGGATGGGGTTGTTTAACATACCCGCTGTCAATCCATTGCAACGGGGGTACTACAAATTCGGTCGCACTTAAGCGAGTGCCAGTTTTTGGCGCGCGTATTGTAACGCTTTTTCAATCACTTGCTCAATGCTTAATCGGGTTGAATCCAAAACTAAAGCATCAGCAGCGGGAACCAGCGGCGCTACAGCACGGTTACGATCGCGGAAATCGCGTTCTTCGATCTCGGCCAAAAGGCGTTCAAAGTTAACACTAAAGCCCTTTTCCTGCAACTGTAGCATACGTCTATGCGCACGTTCTTGCGAGGAGGCGTCCAGGAAAATTTTCACTGGTGCATCCGGGAACACCACGGTCCCCATGTCTCGTCCGTCGGCAATCAGGCCGGGCGCTTCACGAAACGCGCGTTGGCGGCGTAACAGCGCTTCGCGTACGCGAGGAAACGCAGCGACCTGAGATGCGGCATTCGCTACTTCCTGGGTGCGGATTTCGCCGCTGACATCTTCACCTTCCAGAATGACTTCCAGGTTGCCGTCCGTTGAGATAAAACGCACATCCAGGTGTGAGGCAAGCGGTACCAGAGCATCTTCAGATGTGACATCAACATGGTGATGCAACGCTGCGAGCGCCAGTACGCGGTAGATCGCGCCTGAATCTAACAGATGCCATTGCAATGCTTCCGCCATTGCCTTGCACAAGGTGCCTTTTCCTGCACCACTTGGGCCATCAATGGTAATAACCGGGGCAATTGCCGTCATCTTTTTCTCCTTAAACGGGCATACGTTAACGTGAACGCCGCGCATTATACGCGCCAACGCTAATAATCGTTAACACAGAGTGTAAAAACCCGATTAGTCTGTAACGATGTGAGGAAGAATTGCGCAATTATAGCGGGCTGGCGAGAAACCAGCCCGGAAGATGACACTGATTTACTTTTTATCTGCAGCGATGCGCTCACGAATATGCGGAGCGCGATCGTCAGATGTGAGGATCAGGCAGGTGTACTAATACGCGCCAACTGTTCGAAATAATCCGGGAAGGTTTTGGCGGTACATTTAGGGTCCAGAATGGTCACCGGCGTGTCAGACAACGCCACCAGCGAGAAACACATCGCCATGCGGTGATCGTTGTAGGTCGCGATCTCCGCAAACTGTAACGTCGCCGGTGGTGTAACGCGAATATAGTCTTCGCCCTCTTCAACGATCGCACCCACTTTACGCAACTCGGTCGCCATCGCGAACAGGCGGTCGGTCTCTTTGACGCGCCAGTTATAGATGTTACGTAAGGTCGTGGTGCCTTTAGCGAACAGCGCTGCCGTGGCGATGGTCATCGCGGCATCGGGAATATGGTTCATATCCATGTCTACCGCGTTCAGCTCACCGTGAGTACAGGCAATAAAGTCATCGCCCCAGGTAATGGTCGCGCCCATTTTTTCCAGCACATCAGCGAAGCGGATATCACCCTGCATACTGTTGCGGCCAATCCCGGTGACTTTTACCGTACCGCCTTTAATTGCTCCCGCTGCGAGAAAATAGGAAGCGGAAGAAGCATCGCCTTCAACCAGATATGCACCCGGTGACTGATACTGCTGCTGACCCTGCACAAGAAAGCGCTGGTAGTTCTGATTCTCAATTTCAACACCAAACGTTTTCATCAGGTTCAGTGTGATATCAATGTAAGGTTTAGATACCAGCTCGCCTTTAATGGCGATCGTCGTATCCTGCGGCGCCAGTGGCGCAGTCATCAGCAGCGCAGTCAGGAACTGGCTGGACACGCTGCCGTCTACCTCAACCTGTCCTCCGGTAAAGCCACCGCGCAGACGTAAAGGCGGATAGTTTTCTTGCTCCAGGTATTCAATGTTGGCCCCGCCCTGGCGTAACGCATCAACCAGATGGCCAATCGGGCGCTCTTTCATGCGCGGCTCGCCCGTCAACACGATGTCATTGCTGCCCAGACATAGCGCAGCGGCCAGCGGGCGCATTGCGGTTCCGGCATTGCCAAGGAACAGTTCCACTGCGCCTTCGGCATGCAGCGCGCCGCCATTGCCGATAATCTCGCAACGCGTACGGTCGGCAGAAAGGGTATAGCTAATTCCTAACGCATTCAGAGCATTAAGCATATGGCGGACATCATCGCTGTCCAGCAGGTTGGTCAGGACAGTGGTGCCATTTGCTAATGCAGCCAGCAGCAAAGCGCGGTTAGAAACACTTTTGGATCCAGGCAGATTGATGGTGCCATCCACCCGCGCAATGGGTTGTAACGTCAGGGATTCCATGAAACTCGACTCTCAAAAACAGACATAAAAACCCCACAGACTGGCTGTGGGGATGAAAATACAGCAGATTAACCGCGGCGGCGCTCGAAATCGACCATGAAATCGGTCAGCGCTTTTACACCTTCTAGCGGCATTGCATTGTAGATGGACGCGCGCATACCGCCGACCACACGGTGCCCTTTCAACGCGTGCAGACCCGCAGCAAAAGACTCTTCCAGGAAGAGTTTATCCAGTGCGCTGTCAGCAAGCTGGAACGGTACGTTCATGCGTGAACGGTTCGATTTTGCCACGTCGTTACGGTAGAAATCGCTGTTATCGATTACGCCGTACAGCAGTTGCGCTTTTTGCTGGTTAATTTTATCCATCGCGTTAACACCGCCCTGCTCTTTCAGCCATTTAAAGACCAGGCCAGACAGATACCAGGCAAAGGTTGGCGGTGTGTTGAACATGGAGTCGTTGTCATTCAGCACGGTATAGTCGAGGATTGACGGGCATGACACATGAGCCTTACCCAGCAAATCTTCACGTACGATGACAATGGTCAGCCCGGCCGGGCCGATGTTTTTCTGCGCCCCGGCATAAATTACGCCATAACGGCTCACGTCAAGAGGTGCGGAAAGAATGGTAGAGGACAGATCCGCCGTAACCACCACATTGCTGGCAAAATTCGGCGTTTCATCGATCGCAATGCCATCAATGGTTTCATTCGGGCAATAGTGCAAATACGCCGCGTTGTCAGAAAGCTGCCATTCGCTCATTGGCTTAACAGCACGCAGTCCGTCAACGGTGACTTTGGCGTCGATAACGTTTGGCGCACAGTATTTTTTCGCTTCTTTAATTGCGCTGGCGGCCCAATAACCGGCATCAACGTAATCCGCCGTGGTTTTGTCACCCAGAATATTTAACGGGATACCCGCGAACTGCCCGCGCCCACCGCCATGGCAGAACAACACTTTATAGTTGGAGGGGATGCTGAGAAGATCGCGAAAATCCTGCTCCGCTTCCTCTGCGACCTGGATGAATTCTTTGCCACGGTGGCTAATTTCCATCACCGACGTGCCAAGACCGTTCCAGTCGCGAAGATCCTGTTGAGCCAGTTTAAGTACTTCTGCCGGTAACATTGCCGGACCTGAACTAAAATTGAAGACCTGAGCCATTTCCCCTCACCACGTTGTGTTGTTGTCCAATCAACATCCTGTCATTGGCGATAATCCGGTGACAGACATTGGTATAAGTTATTCCTGTGGATATCGGTTTTATCATTCAGTGACACGCGCCGCAATGGGTAAAACTGGCCAGGGTAAAAATGTGTCATTGGTCACACAACAGAATCTATCGGATTGACGGGTAAAAACCGAGATTTTCGCTGTCAGGTGACCCGTTTTGCCCGACTGGCCTTCGACCATTCTGGATTTGCACAGCGTGGACATAATTGATGATCTCCGGCGTTCATTTGCACCACTTCACTACACCGTATACAGGCATAGTCCCCAGCCTCAGGTATCACTTTAAATCGCTGTGTACAACGTTTAGGCAAAATACTGAGCCCCGGCTTTACGTCTTCATCGGCAAAGAAATAGACGCTGATTTGCCCATTTGTCTCCAGGATGGCCAGTCTCACCTGTCCCAATTGCTCCACGCCGTTCAAACGCAATTCCATAAAGAATTCGAATTCCGTCATATTGGCGCTATTGAGCTTCGACCATGCCAGCTCGCCGTCCTCAATGATCACAACGGGCTTGCCCTCCAGCAAATCCTCCATTTTCTCGCTATGCGCCATCAGCCACATAACCAGCCGATACAGCACGGCAAGCGTAATAAAGACCACCAGCACCGGCAGCATCGGGACATCATCATAAAATGCCACGTCTCCCGCCGCGGACCCCAGCGTAAGGATGATCAGCACTTCAAAAAGCGACATCTGGCGTACGCCGCGACGTCCGGTGATTTTTAAAAACAGAAAAACCAATATAAAGGTATAGAGGCTGCGCAGAGCAACTTCTCCCAGAAAATCCATGGGCACCTTATCCAGTACCATTCGGTGTAAATCGAAAGCTTTCATTATTATGCTCTAAACGTGGTTGGCTGTAGGAAAGCATAGCTAATACTTTTATTTACGTCTGAACTCCGGCGACGATAGCGCCATTCATTTAAAACCCGTATCATTGCGCGCTTTCCGTACGACAAAAGTGATTTTCATGACGCATACATTTATCCCCGGCAAAGATGCCGCTCTGGAAGACTCCATCGCTCGCTTCCAGCAAAAATTGCTCGACCTTGGTTTTCAAATTGAAGAAGCCTCGTGGTTGAATCCCGTCCCTAACGTCTGGTCTGTACATATTCGCGACAAAGAATGCGCGCTGTGCTTCACCAACGGTAAAGGCGCGACGAAAAAAGCGGCGCTGGCTTCCGCGCTGGGCGAATATTTTGAGCGTCTGTCGACTAACTATTTCTTTGCGGATTTCTGGCTGGGTGAAACCATCGCCAACGGCCCATTCGTGCATTATCCGAACGAAAAATGGTTCCCGTTGACTGAAGAAGACGACGTACCAGAAGGTCTGCTGGATGCTCGTCTGCGTGCGTTTTACGATCCAGACAACGAACTGACTGGCAGCATGCTTATCGATCTGCAATCCGGTAATGAAGAACGTGGGGTCTGCGGCCTACCGTTTACCCGTCAGTCGGATAACCAGACCGTCTATATTCCGATGAACATTATTGGCAACCTGTACGTTTCTAACGGCATGTCTGCGGGTAACACCCGTAACGAAGCGCGCGTTCAGGGCCTGTCTGAAGTCTTTGAGCGTCATGTGAAGAACCGTATTATTGCGGAAAGCATCAGCCTGCCGGAAATCCCGGCCGAAGTCATGGCGCGCTACCCGGCAGTGGTGGAGTCCATCGCCAAACTGGAAGCGGAAGGTTTCCCAATTTTCGCCTACGATGGCTCGCTGGGCGGCAAGTATCCGGTGATTTGCGTTGTCCTGTTCAACCCGGCCAATGGTACCTGCTTTGCCTCCTTCGGTGCGCACCCGGATTTCGGCGTTGCGCTGGAGCGTACTGTCACTGAACTGCTGCAGGGCCGTGGTCTGAAAGATCTTGATGTCTTCACCCCACCAACCTTTGACGACGAAGAAGTGGCTGAACACACTAACCTTGAAACCCACTTCATCGATTCCAGCGGCCTGATCTCCTGGGATCTGTTCAAGCAGGATGCTGACTATCCGTTCGTTGACTGGAATTTCTCCGGTACCACCGAAGAAGAGTTCGCCACCCTGATGGCCATCTTCAATGCTGAAGATAAAGAAGTGTATATCGCCGACTACGAGCACCTGAGCGTTTACGCGTGCCGCATTATTGTTCCGGGAATGTCTGACATCTATCCGGCTGAAGATCTGTGGTTAGCCAACAACGCCATGGGCGCCCATCTGCGTGACACTATTCTCTCGCTCCCGGGCAGTGAATGGGATAAAGAAGACTATCTCAATCTGATCGAACAACTGGATGAGGAAGGCTTTGACGACTTCACCCGCGTACGCGAGCTGCTCGGTCTGGCAACCGGTGCGGATAACGGTTGGTACACCCTGCGCATTGGCGAGCTTAAAGTGATGCTGGCGCTGGCCGGCGGCGACCTGGAGCAGGCGCTGGTCTGGACAGAATGGACGATGGAATTCAACGCCTCTGTCTTTAGCGCTGAACGTGCCAACTACTACCGCTGTCTGCAAACGCTGCTGTTGCTATCTCAGGAAGAAGATCGTCTGCCGCTACAATATCTGAACGCGTTTGTTCGCATGTACGGTGCCGAGGCGGTTGAAGCCGCAAGTGCAGCATTAAGTGGCGAAGCGCCGTTCTACGGGCTTCAAACTGTTGATAGCGATCTGCAGGCTTTCCCGGCGCATCAGTCTCTGCTGAAAGCTTACGAAAAACTGCAGCGCGCGAAAGCAGCACATTGGTCAAAATAGTGACAATCAGCCTGCGCTGAGTAGGCTAAAGGTATTGTCTGGGCTATATTACGGGGCGCTTAATGCGCCCTGTTTTTTATTTTGGTCAAATCAAAAAATAAATGTAAAAACAAGGTTAAATATTAGTAGTTGATATTAAGAAAATTAGCTTATTAATGTGGTTTTTTATCTCAATTACTCCATTTTAATTAACCGCCCCAGAGGAGACAGAAAGAAAAAATTCAACTCACTTTATAATTTTTAAAATTTATTTTTATTTGGATAATCAACAAGTTACACCGTAATCGCATAAAAACCATGCGCCTTACGGGCCTATAAGCCAGGCGAGATATGATCTATATCAAATTCTCATCTATAATGCTTTGTTAGTATCTCGTCGCCGACTTAATAAAGAGAGAGTTAGTGTGAAAGCTGACAACCCTTTTGATCTTATTCTTCCTGCTGCAATGGCCAAAGTTGCCGAAGAAGCAGGCGTCTATAAAGCAACGAAACATCCGCTTAAGACGTTCTATCTGGCAATTACTGCCGGTGTATTCATTTCAATTGCCTTTGTTTTCTATATCACCGCCACAACCGGTACCGGCACAATGCCTTTCGGCATGGCGAAGCTAGTAGGTGGTATCTGCTTTTCCCTGGGGCTGATTCTCTGCGTTGTCTGCGGTGCAGACCTCTTCACCTCAACCGTACTGATTGTCGTAGCGAAAGCCAGTGGTCGCATCACCTGGGGCCAATTGGCTAAAAACTGGCTTAACGTTTATGTCGGCAACCTGATTGGCGCCCTGATCTTCGTGTTACTCATGTGGCTTTCTGGCGAGTATATGACCGCTAACGGCGCGTGGGGTCTCAACGTCCTGCAAACAGCCGACCACAAAGTGCACCATACTTTTGTTGAGGCGGTAAGTCTTGGCATCCTGGCGAACCTGATGGTGTGTCTGGCAGTATGGATGAGCTATTCGGGTCGCAGCCTGATGGACAAAGCGTTTATCATGGTATTACCGGTCGCAATGTTTGTTGCCAGCGGTTTTGAGCACAGTATCGCAAACATGTTTATGATCCCTATGGGTATTGTAATTCGCGATTTCGCCACCCCGGAATTCTGGACCGCTGTTGGGTCTTCTCCGGAGAATTTTTCTCACCTGACCGTGATGAATTTCATCACCGATAACCTGATTCCGGTTACGATCGGCAACATTATCGGCGGCGGTTTGTTGGTCGGGTTGACATACTGGGTCATTTATCTGCGTGGTAACGATCATCATTAATCTGATGATGCCCATTACACGCAGTAAATAAAAAATCCACTTAAGAAGGTAGGTGTTACATGTCCGAGCTTAATGAAAAGTTAGCCACAGCCTGGGAAGGTTTTACCAAAGGTGATTGGCAGAATGAAGTAAACGTCCGTGACTTCATTCAGAAAAACTACACTCCGTATGAGGGTGACGAGTCCTTCCTGGCTGGCGCAACTGATGCGACCACTGCACTGTGGGACAGCGTGATGGAAGGCGTTAAACAGGAAAACCGCACTCACGCGCCTGTTGACTTTGACACCTCCGTTGCTTCTACCATCACTTCTCACGACGCTGGCTACATCAACAAAGCGCTCGAGAAAATTGTTGGTCTGCAGACTGAAGCTCCGCTGAAACGTGCGATCATTCCGTTTGGCGGCATCAAAATGGTTGAAGGTTCCTGCAAAGCGTACAATCGCGAACTGGACCCGATGCTGAAAAAAATCTTCACCGAATACCGCAAAACCCACAACCAGGGCGTATTCGATGTTTACACCAAAGACATTCTGAACTGCCGTAAATCCGGTGTTCTGACTGGTCTGCCAGATGCCTATGGCCGTGGCCGTATCATCGGTGACTACCGTCGCGTTGCGCTGTACGGTATCGACTACCTGATGAAAGACAAATACGCTCAGTTCGTCTCTCTGCAGTCCGATCTGGAAAACGGCGTAAACCTGGAAGCCACTATCCGTCTGCGTGAAGAAATTGCTGAACAGCACCGCGCACTGGGTCAGATCAAAGAAATGGCTGCTAAATATGGCTGCGATATCTCTGGTCCGGCAACCAACGCTCAGGAAGCTATCCAGTGGACTTACTTCGGCTACCTGGCCGCGGTTAAATCTCAGAACGGCGCAGCAATGTCCTTCGGTCGCGTATCCACCTTCCTGGATGCCTACATCGAACGTGATATCAAAGCGGGCAAAATCACCGAGCAAGACGCTCAGGAAATGATTGACCACCTGGTCATGAAACTGCGTATGGTTCGTTTCCTGCGTACCCCTGAATATGATGAACTGTTCTCCGGTGACCCGATTTGGGCAACTGAATCTATCGGTGGTATGGGCGTTGATGGCCGTACTCTGGTTACCAAAAACAGCTTCCGCTTCCTGAATACCCTGTACACCATGGGTCCTTCTCCGGAGCCGAACATCACCGTTCTGTGGTCTGAGAAACTGCCTCTGAACTTCAAGAAATTCGCCGCTAAAGTGTCCATCGACACCTCTTCTCTGCAGTACGAGAACGATGACCTGATGCGTCCGGACTTCAACAACGACGACTACGCTATCGCTTGCTGCGTAAGCCCGATGGTTGTTGGTAAACAAATGCAGTTCTTCGGTGCGCGTGCAAACCTGGCGAAAACCATGCTGTACGCAATCAACGGCGGCGTTGATGAAAAACTGAAAATGCAGGTTGGTCCTAAATCTGAACCGATCAAAGGCGACGTTCTGAACTTCGACGAAGTTATGGAGCGCATGGATCACTTCATGGACTGGCTGGCTAAACAGTACGTCACTGCACTGAACGTTATCCACTACATGCACGACAAGTACAGCTACGAAGCCTCTCTGATGGCGCTGCACGACCGTGACGTTATCCGCACCATGGCGTGTGGTATCGCTGGTCTGTCCGTTGCTGCTGACTCCCTGTCTGCAATCAAATATGCGAAAGTTAAACCGATTCGTGACGAAGACGGTCTGGCTGTCGACTTCGAAATCGAAGGCGAATACCCGCAGTTTGGTAACAACGACTCTCGCGTTGATGACATGGCGGTTGACCTGGTAGAACGTTTCATGAAGAAAATTCAGAAACTGACTACTTATCGTAACGCTATCCCGACTCAGTCTGTTCTGACCATTACCTCTAACGTGGTTTATGGTAAGAAAACCGGTAACACCCCAGATGGTCGTCGTGCTGGCGCGCCGTTTGGACCGGGTGCTAACCCAATGCACGGTCGTGACCAGAAAGGTGCTGTTGCCTCTCTGACTTCCGTTGCTAAACTGCCGTTTGCTTACGCTAAAGATGGTATCTCTTACACCTTCTCTATCGTTCCGAACGCACTGGGTAAAGATGACGAAGTTCGTAAGACCAACCTGGCTGGTCTGATGGATGGTTACTTCCACCACGAAGCGTCCATCGAAGGTGGTCAGCACCTGAACGTGAACGTCATGAACCGTGAAATGCTGCTGGATGCGATGGAACATCCGGAAAAATATCCGCAGCTGACCATCCGTGTTTCTGGCTACGCAGTACGTTTTAACTCCCTGACTAAAGAACAGCAGCAGGACGTTATTACTCGTACCTTCACTCAGACCATGTAATTGGTTTTGACTGAAATCGTACTTTAAAAAGCGTACAATAAAGGCTCCACGTAAGTGGGGCCTTTTTAATAGCCTGCTTTGTCAGCTATCTATACTTATGGATAGCAGCCAAAACAGACTCGACACAGTTAATAACTGTGCACTAACACTGGCCCCGGATGGGCCACACCTGGAGAAACACCGCAATGTCAGTTATTGGTCGCATTCACTCCTTTGAATCCTGTGGCACTGTTGATGGCCCGGGCATCCGTTTTATTACCTTCTTCCAGGGCTGCCTGATGCGCTGCCTGTATTGTCATAACCGTGACACATGGGATACGCACGGCGGCAAAGAAGTCACCGTCGACGAGTTAATGAAAGAGGTCGTGACCTACCGCCACTTTATGAACGCCTCCGGTGGCGGTGTGACAGCGTCCGGTGGCGAAGCTATCCTGCAAGCTGAATTTGTACGCGACTGGTTTCGTGCCTGTAAAAAAGAAGGTATTCATACCTGTCTGGATACCAACGGTTTTGTTCGCCGCTACGATCCGGTGATTGATGAATTGCTGGAAGTCACTGACCTGGTGATGCTCGATCTCAAACAGATGAATGATGAAATCCATCAGAATCTGGTGGGCGTATCTAACCATCGTACGCTTGAGTTCGCACGTTACCTGTCCAATAAAGACATCAAGGTGTGGATCCGCTACGTCGTTGTGCCTGGCTGGTCTGACGATGACGACTCCGCGCACCGCCTGGGCGAGTTTACCCGCGATATGGGCAACGTAGAGAAAATCGAACTGCTGCCATACCATGAGCTGGGCAAACACAAATGGGTGGCAATGGGTGAAGAGTACAAACTTGACGGTGTTAAGCCACCGAAGAAAGAGACCATGGAGCGCGTGAAAGGCATTCTTGAGCAGTATGGTCATAAAGTAATGTACTAAGGTATGACGACCACGGCGTCGCAGCGCTCTGCTTGAGTAGCGCGACGCCAACGTTCGATGCCTACGACATAAAATATTCTGAAAGTTTATTGGTCACGCTTTCAATAGAGAAAATACGTTTCTGGTGTGCTTTACGACACTGCACGTAACGCTCATCCTGCTCTTCCAGAGCACTGAGTATGCGATCCGCCACCATCATCGCACCAGCAATTTCAGCAAAACCAGACTCACCTTCCCCCTGTAACGCAACCGCCGCCTGCAAATTCCAGTCAGAAAGCCGATTTAATGGCGCAAACGATCCGCGAGTTAACGAGAGAATTTTTATGCCTTGTTCCTTCGCTAGCGTCAGCGACTGCATCATATCGGTAGAGACTTGTTCTGTATGAATAACGATAATCCCTGTTTTTTGGCTGTCCGCCAACGGAGAGATAGCCGCCGGATAAAATCGGTCGATATAACTGGCTATTTTCCCCATCTGCACCAGATTGATTTGCAGGAATAACGCCACCGGCACCGCAGTACCTACCGAATAAATTGCAATATTACTGAGCTGATTTAACCAGGTCGCAACCGCCTGCAACTCTTTGCTGTCGATGATGGCATTACTGTCACAAACGCTCGCCAGTACCGCCGCCGTCTCCTCACTTCCTCCATCATTCGGCCGTGCAGCTCCTTGCTCCAGTGCAAGAGCCGTTCTGAAATCAGAAAACCCCTTAAAACCAAAGGCGCGGCAAAAACGAGTGATGCTCCCCTCACTGGTATCAATAGAATCGGCCAGCTCGGTTATCGTATGCCGCATCACAAAATCAGGATTTTCAGTGATAAAACGCCCTACCTTTTCCAGGATCGGACTAAGCTCTGAAGCCCCATTTCTTATGTTAATCAATAAATTAGTATCTATCTGACTCATTTTTCGCCTTTTTGCACAAAATGCAAATGCTGTCACATACTTTGCCCGGCTTTGCGATAATAATTTTTATCGCACCAATGATAATTAAAAATAATTATTTTTACAAACAGGAGAACGTCTAATGAAAGGTCTAATCGTCTGTCGTACCGGTATGGGCAGTTCGCTAATGCTGAAAATCAAAGCCCAAAAAGTCATCGATAAACATGGCTGGGATATCGATCTTGAACACGATGTCCTGTCAGGGCTACGAACCTGGCAAAACATCGACTTCGTGATCACCATGAGCGACCTGACCGATGAGGTAGAAGCCGCCGGGTTCAGAGCAATCGGTATCACCGATCTGATGAACAGCGAAGAAATGGAATCTGCGCTCACTAGCGTTGTTCAAAACAACTAACCTCTCCGGGGGAAATATGGATCTCCTAAAGTTCATTGTATTCGACATTTTGGGTGTAACCCCACTTTTAGTTGGCTTTATTGCGCTAATTGGTTTGCTTATCCAGCGTAAACCCATCGAAAAAGTGCTTTCTGGTACCTTTAAAACCATCGTCGGATTTCTGGTATTTGCCGGCGGAGCAGGGATTGCGGTGACATCCTTAGGTAATTTTCAGACCTTATTCAGCGATGGATTCGGTCTGAAAGGAGTGATGCCGTTAGCCGAAGCGTTAACAGGGCTGGCACAAACCAAGTTTGCCATGTGCGTTTCACTCATCATGGTCGTTGGTTTCGGCTGGAACTTGTTTTTTGCCCGCGTAACGCCGTTCAAATACATCTTCCTAACGGGTCAACATAATCTGTATCTGTCTGCCCTCTTAACCGTTACGCTTAAGGCGCTTGGCTACAGCGATGTAACAACAATTATCGTCGGCTCCATACTGCTGGGGCTTGCGGCCTGTGTCTATCCAGCTATCGCTCAGCCGTGGATGCGTAAGATTACCGGTAATGATGAAATCGCGATGGGTCATTACGTTACTCTGGCCTACGCGCTATCGGGATGGATCGGTTCGAAAGTGGGTGATCCTAAGCAGTCAACAGAAAAGCTAAATCTTCCCGGATGGTTGGGGATTTTTAAAGACTACATCGTCTCCGTGTCCATCTCTGTCAGTATTTTCTATTACATCGCGGCGCTTGCCGCAGGCGAAGAAGCGGTAACGGCCGCCGCCGGTGGAATGCATTGGCTGGTTTATCCGCTATTCCAGTCACTCACGTTTACCGCATCGCTTTATATCATCATCACCGGCGTTCGCTTGCTGTTGTCAGAAATAGTCCCGGCATTTCTGGGCATCTCTGAAAAATTTATCCCGAACGCCAAACCCGCACTGGATTGCCCAGTCGTCTTTCCGTATGCCCCAACCGCCACCGTTTTAGGTTTCATCTCTTCCTTTGTGGGTGGATTGGTGGTTATGGGGGTACTCGCATTAATTGGGCAAACGGTCATTATCCCCGTCGCCATCCCCTACTTCTTCATTGGTGCTACCGCCGCCGTCTTCGGTAATGCGTCAGGAGGCTGGAAAGGGGCCATCGCCGGTAGCTTTGTCACTGGCATATTAATTGGTATTGGCCCGGCACTCATCTATCCCATCATGGAATCGGTGGGATTGTCCGGTACTAGCTTCCCTGAGACAGATTTTGTCGCCCTCGGCTTAGTGGTTTATTACATCGGCAAAATGTTGCCCTGATAAGGAATGAACATGAATATTGACGAATTGAAATCCCATGCACTGGCTGCTCGCCGGGATATTGTCACCATGATTTATGAATCAGGCATTGGCCATCCTGGCGGTGCATTGTCCATCATCGACATTCTGACCTGGATTTACGATCAAGAGGTGGACTTCTCCTGCGCCCCTCGCGCTCGCGTGGTCATGAGCAAAGGTCATGCGGTTGCTGCTCAGTACGCCATGCTGCATCAAAAAGGCAAAATTGAGCGTTGTAGATTCAATCTGTCAATGCAACACCCCTTTCAATTATCTCTTTCGGTGTTTTGAACTTCAGTGTCTTTCTCGGTCTGTTGTTTAGCTGAGCAGCAACCAGATCTAGTTCATGTTGAGTATATTGGGCAAGACATGTCTTTTTAGGAAAGTACTGCCGAATTAGCCCATTTGTGTTCTCATTTGTTCCCCGCTGCCAAGGACTCTGAGGATCGCAGAAGTAAACTTTAACGCCGGTGCTGACAGTAAATTCTAGATGTCTGGCCAGTTCCATTCCTCTGTCCCATGTCAGTGATTTTCTGAGTTCTGACGGTAAACTCAGGAATTTGTCGGTAAGAGCCTGATTTACTGAGACAGAATCTTTGCCCCTGAGTCTAAGGATGATCGTATAACGTGATTTTCGGTCTACAAGTGTGGCTATATGAGAGTTTTTTGTACCTGAGACTAAATCGCCCTCCCAATGCCCCAGAGAGCGTCTGTTATCGATATTTCGGGAACGTTCGTGAATTGGTGTTCCGTTCACTATGTTAATCGTACCTCTTTCGCCTTTGCGGGTATGACGCCTGCCATGGCGAAGGCTATGCGACCGTCGCAGATGCTGTATATTCAGGTGGTGTAGCGCTTCACGGCTACGAAAGTACAGCGTTTTATAAATTGTCTCAGGTGATATTCGCAGCGTTTTTTGACGTGGTTTTGTTCGCCTTAACCATCCTGATATTTGCTCTGGAGACCATTTCATCTCCAGCTTTTCCAGAACAAGCTTTCGCAATGGCAAATTTTGATCCAGTAAGCACGGTTTTGGCCTTTTCGCCATTCTGTTGGCTCGGTTATTAGCATCAACAGCTTTGTAATAGCGTCTGCCCCGATTACGCTGAACTTCACGTGAGATCGTCGAAGGACTGCGATTCAGCGCAGTAGCTATCGCACGAATGCTCATTTTGGCTGACAAACCAGCTCGTATCTCCTCGCGCTCAGACAGTGTCAGGTGAGCTACAGCCCGCTTACGCTCATGGGGTTTTATGCCGCCAGTATCCCTTAACATAGTGAAGATCGTTCCGGGTTTTGAACCCAGGATATTCGCTATTTCACTGAAGCCTGTTCCGTTCTTCCATAGTTCAAAAACAGAGGCTTTTTCCTCTGCTGTAAATGTTCGTCTCATTCAAAAAACCTCCGCAACCCCATGTTTTCACATAACTGTTGCGTTGACCAATTGAATCTACAGTTCGCAGGTTTTGCAACCGGTGCAACGGCTGGAATCAATAAAAAATCCATACTGGGTTGTCATCGGTTACTCCTTACGCTTTTTCAACCTGAACAAGGTTCGTGTGTGACGGATTCCCCTTTGCGAGAGGAGACGGACGCTGGGTCGTCAGGACGTTAATACAACCGCCCTGATCCACGCGTTTTGCATCCGGGTCATACCAGGCCCCTTCGCCCAATGCCACCACGCCGGGCATCATACGTGGCGTCACTTTCGCCTCGATATGCACTTCACCACGATCGTTAAAGATACGTACCTTGTCGCCGTTGTTAATACCGCGTCGCTGCGCATCCATCGGGTTGATCCACATTTCCTGGCGGCAGGATGCTTTCAGGACATCGACGTTGCCATAGGTCGAGTGAACGCGAGACTTATAGTGGAAGCCGGTCAGCTGCAAAGGGAATTTCTCCACCAGCGGATCGTTTAAGCTTTCAAAGCCTGGGGTATAAATCGGTAGCGGATCGATTACATCACCTTCCGGCAGTTCCCAGGTTGCCGCGATCTCGGCAAGCTGCTGCGAATAAATTTCGATCTTACCTGACGGCGTGGTCAGCGGATTGGCTTTAGGATCTTCTCGGAACGCCTTATACGCCACATGATGCCCTTGCGGATCGCGCTGTTTAAAGATCCCTTGCTGACGGAATTCTTCAAATGTAGGCAGTTCAGGAATCGCTTTGCGCGACTGCTCATACAGATGGCGCATCCACTCTTCCTGAGTACGACCTTCTGTAAACTGCTGCTCAACGCCAAGGCGCTTCGCCAGCTCGCTGGTCATCTGGTAGATAGTCTTGCATTCGAAGCGTGGTTTGATCGCCTGATCGGTGAAAATCACATAGGACATGTTCCCGCATGAGGCATCCAGCGCAAAATCCATCTGTTCGGAGGCAGTGCAGTCCGGCAGCAAAATGTCTGCGTATTTCGCCGAGGAAGTCATATGACAGTCGATGACGACGATCATCTCGCACTTCTTCTCGTCCTGGAGGATTTCATGCGTGCGGTTAATATCAGAGTGTTGGTTAATCAGACAGTTACCGGCATAGTTCCAGATCATCTTAATAGGAACATCGAGCTTGTCTTTGCCGCGTACGCCGTCGCGCAGGGCCGTCATCTCCGGGCCTCGCTCAATCGCGTCCGTCCACATGAACATCGAGATGCTGGTTTCAACAGGGTTTTCCAGCGTTGGCATACGCTCAAACGGCAAACTGTATGAGCCCTCACGCGCCCCGCTGTTGCCGCCGTTGATCCCAACGTTACCGGTCAGGATAGCGAGCATAGAAATGGCGCGGGTCGCTATTTCACCGTTAGCATGACGCTGCGGCCCCCACCCCTGGCTGATGTATGCCGGTTTAGCGCTACCTATTTCACGCGCCAGTTTGACGATACGTTCAGCGGGAATACCGGTAATCTGCGCCGCCCACTCCGGGGTCTTGGCAATGCCATCCTTACCCTGCCCAAGAATATACGCCTTATAGTGACCGTTCTTCGGCGCGTCGGCCGGTAAGGTTTTCTCGTCGTAACCCACGCAGTATTTGTCGAGGAACGGTTGGTCAACCATGTTTTCGGTGATCAGGACATACGCCAGACCATTGACCAGCGCCGCATCAGTACCAGGACGGATCGGGATCCATTCATCTTCACGCCCCCGCACCGGTATCCGTATAACGGGGATCGATAATGATCATGCGGGCATTGGATTTCTGTCGCGCCTGTTCAAGGTAATAAGTTACCCCACCCCCGCTCATACGGGTTTCACCAGGGTTATTACCGAACAGAACCACCAGCTTGCTGTTTTCAATGTCGGACGGGCTGTTACCGTCAGCCCAGCCGCCGTAGGTATAGTTCAACCCGGCAGCGATTTGCGCTGAAGAGTAGTCACCGTAGTGATTAAGATAGCCGCCGCAGCAGTTCATCAACCGTGCCACCAGAGTTTTACCCGGCGGCCACGAGCGCGTCATAGTGCCACCCAGCGTACCGGTACCGTAGTTCAGGTAGATAGACTCATTGCCGTAGTCTTTGATAAGACGCTGCATATTGCTGGCAATGATGTCGTAGGCTTCATCCCAACTGATGCGCTCAAATTTTCCTTCGCCACGCTTACCAACGCGTTTCATCGGGTATTTCAGACGATCGGGATTATAGACTCGGCGACGCATGGATCGACCACGCAGACAGGCGCGTACCTGGTGCAGACCGTCATAGTTGTCATCGCCGGTGTTGTCGGTTTCGACATACTTTATTTCACCGTCGACCACATGCATACGCAGCGGGCAGCGGCTGCCGCAGTTTACCGTACACGCGCTCCAGATCACTTTCTCATTAATCGGTGTCGGATTAAGGGCTTCTGCAGCATTTGCAATACGGGTAAATGGCAGGGTAAACGCGCTACTGGCCACCGCCAGTCCGCCTATCGCCGTCGTTTTCACCAAACCGCGGCGAGTAACCTCAGCTGCCAGCACGGCATCGGGGATCTTAGTTTTCATAGTGGCTCACTCTGCTGCTCACAATAAACAAAATACAAATATTCGATGTATAGTTTTTTATATAACGTTAATATCGATATACGGGCTGGTAGAAACTGAATTTGCTAAAAGACAGAGAAAAATACTGACTTTCATTCGAAGTCAGTATTACCCCTATGGGAGTAGTCGTTATTGTCCGACGTCAAGCGGGCATAAAAAAAGCGCCCTGAGGCGCTTTTTTAGCAGAGAAAGGTAGCTTAACCGATGAATTCTAGGCCATTCATGTACGGACGTAATACTTCCGGAACCTGAATGCGGCCATCAACCTGCTGATAGTTTTCCATCACCGCAACCAGCGTACGCCCAACCGCCAGACCGGAACCGTTCAGAGTATGCACTAAACGAGTCTTTTTGTCGGATTTGCTGCGGCAACGCGCCTGCATACGACGAGCCTGGAAATCCCACACGTTGGAGCAAGAGGAGATTTCGCGATAGGTGTTCTGCGCCGGGATCCACACTTCCAGATCGTAAGTTTTGCATGCGCCGAAGCCCATGTCGCCAGTGCACAGGATAATTTTGCGATACGGCAGCCCCAGTAGTTGCAGGACCTTCTCGGCATGGCCGGTCATCTCTTCCAGCGCGTCCATCGAATCTTCCGGGCGAACAATCTGCACCATCTCAACTTTATCGAACTGGTGCATACGGATCAGACCACGCGTGTCACGACCGTAAGAACCTGCTTCAGAACGGAAGCACGGCGTATGCGCAGTCATTTTGATCGGCAGCGCATCTTCATCGATGATTTCGTCGCGCACCAGGTTGGTCAGCGGAACTTCTGCCGTTGGGATCAGCGCATAGTTGCTGCTATCAGCTTCTTCATCCAGCGGACGGGTATGGAACAGATCGCCAGCGAATTTCGGCAGTTGGCCTGTACCGTACAGCGTGTCATGGTTAACCAGATACGGGACGTAGTTTTCGCTATAGCCATGCTGTTCAGTATGCAGATCCAGCATGAACTGAGACAGCGCACGGTGCATACGCGCAATCTGCCCTTTCATGACCACGAAACGAGAGCCGGTCAGCTTAACCGCAGCGGCGAAATCAAGACCCGTGTGCATTTCACCCAGGGTAACGTGATCGCGCACTTCGAAATCAAACTCACGCGGAGTACCCCAGCGGCTGACTTCGACGTTGTCATTTTCATCTTTACCCACCGGAACATCGTCCGCTGGCAGGTTAGGAATAGTCAGCGCAATGTCGCGGATCTCGGCCTGTAAGGTATCAAGTTCAGCTTTCGCGGCATCCAGCTCTTCGCCCAGTTTGTTCACTTCCAGACGTAAAGACTCGATATCTTCCCCGCGCGCTTTTGCCTGGCCGATGGATTTCGATCGCGAGTTACGCTCTGCCTGCAGGTTTTCAGTTTGTACCTGCAGAACTTTACGACGCTCTTCAAGAGCGCGCAGCTTATCTACATCCAGCTTAAAGCCCCGGCTTGCCAGTTTTTCTGCGACTGCGTCTGGCTCATTACGCAGCAGATTGGGATCGAGCATGCTTATCCTGTGCTTATCGAATTAAAATAGGAGAAAGTGACCACAGCCTGCGGTCACAGGGATACAGAGACAACATTACCGCAACGATAACACTAACGGTAGCGTTTTATAGGGCTATTTTGATCCTGTCCGGCGAGCCAGGCGAGCTTTTCGCCAATCTTGCCTTCAAGACCTCTGTTTGTGGGGCGATAATAGCGCGTTTGTGCCATTTCCTGCGGGAAGTACTCTTCTCCGGCGGCATAGGCATTAGGCTCATCATGGGCATAACGATACTCCTGACCGTAGCCCATCTCTTTCATCAGCTTAGTCGGCGCATTGCGCAGGTGAACCGGCACGTCGTAATCCGGACGTTCGCGGGCATCAGACAGCGCGGCTTTGAAGGCGGTGTAAACCGCATTACTCTTAGGCGCACAGGCCAGATAAACAATCGCCTGAGCAATCGCGCGTTCGCCTTCCGCGGGTCCCACGCGGGTAAAACAGTCCCATGCGGAAATCGCCACCTGCATGGCGCGGGGATCGGCATTGCCGACATCTTCTGAGGCAATCGCCAGACAGCGACGGGCAACGTACAGCGGATCGCCACCAGCGGTAATAATTCGCGCATACCAATAAAGCGCCGCATCTGGGGCGCTTCCACGTACCGACTTGTGTAATGCGGAGATGAGATCGTAAAAACGATCGCCTTTATTATCGAAACGCGCACTACGTTCACCGGCAATTTCGGTGAGCAATTCTGGTTTCAATACGCGCTTGCCGGAATCATCAACTTCGGCCATATCGGCCATCATTTCCAGCGTATTCAGCGCCCGCCGCGCGTCACCATTAACCAGTTCGGCAATAGCCCGACGCGTTTCTGGCGGCAGAACAATATCCTGGCCGCCATAACCACGCGCTTTGTCTGACATCGCCTGGTCCAGCACCTGTTCAATGTCATCGGAAGTTAACGATTTCAGTAGATAAACGCGTGCACGCGACAACAGCGCCGAGTTGAGCTCAAACGAGGGGTTTTCAGTGGTGGCGCCAATAAACGTAATGGTACCGTCTTCAATATGCGGTAAAAACGCATCCTGTTGGCTTTTATTAAAACGGTGAACTTCGTCCACGAACAGGATCGTGCGTCGACCCGCGTTACGGTTCTGACGCGCACGCTCAATCGCTTCACGAATTTCTTTAACGCCAGACGTAACTGCCGAAATTCGTTCGACATCGGCGTTAGCGTAACGGGCAATAACTTCGGCAAGCGTCGTTTTCCCGGTCCCCGGCGGTCCCCATAAAATCATGGAGTGCAGATGCCCGGCCTCGATGGCGCGCGGCAAGGGTTTGCCCGCAGCCAGCAGATGCTGCTGGCCGATATACTGCGCTAAATTTTCTGGCCGCATACGCGCGGCCAGCGGCTGAAAAGTATTATCAGAAAAGTCGAGCGACAGATTGCTCACTCACACGCCTCTACTTACGTTGATCGTCAACCGTTACACCTTGCGGCGGGGTAAAGGTGAATTTAGAGGGTTCAATCGCACCATTCTGCTGAGATTTCAGCTGATAGCTGCTGCGCTGATCGTCTTGTTCAACGGCGCTGAACTGGTGGATCGTCCCGTCACGCCCAACATTGATAGTAAACTGCTTAAGGTTACCGCTGCTGGTTTTTGGTGTCAGCACGAAATCATCGCCATTTTGCTTAATATTGTACTGCTGCCAGTCGCTGGCCTGGTTACGCGCAATCAGCATGAACGGCGTGTTGCCCGTGGCGTCTTTCAGCCATGTCGCAGTCGCCTGCTCAACAAACGGGTTAAAGAACCACAGTGTTTTACCATCGGAAACCAGGATGCTCTCGTCAGGCTGCGTCATATGCCAGTTAAACAGATTAGGACGTTTAACCCATAAGTCACCCTGACCTTCCTGCACCGCCGCACCGCTACCGTCCGTGACCTTCTGAGTAAAGCTGGCATGGAAGCTACTGACTTTATCCAGGCGGCTTTTCAGGTCGCTGGCAGCATCTGCCCAGACGCTGCTCACCACAAAGCTCGACAATAATGCACAGGTGATTGCGATTCTTTTCATCGTTATTCCTCAAAATACGTCACTCCCAACGGGGAGATCCCTCTGCTATCCATTTCAGGCCAAAAATCAGCATGAGGAAAGTAGAAAATACTGAATTACTTAACTTTGCAATCATTCGAAGGGCGGTGGAGCCAGCACTTCACGATTACCATTATGCCCTTGCTCGCTGACAATTCCCTGCGCTTCCATCTGTTCGATGATACGCGCCGCTCGGTTGTAACCGATACGGAACTGACGCTGGACGCCGGAGATTGAGGCTTTGCGTTTCTGAGTGACAAAGTTTACCGCCTGATCGAACAGCGGATCTAACTCTTCGCCACCATCAAAGCCGCCACCGCCGCCTTCGCTTTCGCTGTCAGACGTAATGCCGTCAACGTATTGTGGACGACCGCGCGCTTTCCAGTCCTGAACCACAGCGTGAACTTCTTCATCACGTACAAAGGCGCCGTGTACACGCACAGGGATCGTTGAGTTTGGTGCGGAATAAAGCATGTCACCCATACCCAACAGCGATTCCGCTCCGCCCTGGTCAAGGATGGTACGCGAGTCAATTTTACTGGACACAGTAAAGGCGATACGCGTTGGGATGTTCGCTTTAATCAGACCAGTGATAACGTCAACCGACGGTCGCTGGGTCGCCAGCACCAGGTGGATCCCCGCCGCACGCGCTTTTTGCGCCAGACGAGCAATCAGTTCTTCCACCTTTTTACCCACGGTCATCATCAGGTCGGCGAATTCATCCACCAGCACAACGATATACGGCAGTTTTTCCAGCACCGGATGCTGAACATCCATACTGTCGCCCGGCTTCCAGTACGGGTCCGGAATCGGACGCCCCATACGGGCGGCTTCAGCAATTTTTTCGTTATAACCGGCAAGGTTACGTACGCCAAGCGCCGACATCAGCTTGTAGCGACGTTCCATTTCATTGACGCTCCAGCGCAGGGCGTTGGCAGCATCTTTCATGTCGGTCACAACTTCAGTCAGCAAATGCGGAATGCCTTCATAAACCGACAGTTCCAGCATTTTCGGGTCAATCATGATAAAGCGAACGTCTTCCGGCTGCGCCTTGTATAACATGCTGAGGATCATGGCGTTCACCCCAACCGACTTACCGGAACCGGTTGTCCCTGCCACCAGCAGGTGCGGCATTTTCGCCAGATCGGCAACCACCGGTTCGCCCGCAATATCTTTACCCAGTACCACGGTCAGCGGAGATGAGTTATCACGGAATTTGGCGTTATCCAACACTTCGCGCAGATAAACGGTTTGACGTTTTTTGTTGGGTAACTCCAGCCCGACATACGGTTTGCCCGGAATGACCTCGACCACGCGTACCGCTGCGGTCGACAATGAACGCGCCAGATCTCGCGACAGGTTGGAAATTCGCGCCGCTTTAACTCCAGGAGCAAGATTAAGCTCAAAGCGAGTAATAACCGGACCAGGTGAGTAGTTCACCACATCGGCTTTAATGCGGAAGTCCGCCAGACGAGCCTCCACCAGACGAGCCATTTGCTCCAGAGCAAAAGTATCTATCGGCTCAACCTCACTCGGCGGCGGCGTGAGCAGATCCAACGATGGCAACGGCGTACTTGGACGGTGCGCCGGACGACTGTCGCCATTACGCATCAGGAGCGGATGGATCAGACTATCCTGCGGCGGCGGTGTAACAGGCTGCGCCGGTTGCTGATAATGCTGCTGCGGTGCGACAGGCTGCGCCGGTTGCTGATAATGCTGCTGCGGTGCGACAGGCTGCGCCGGTTGCTGATAATGCTGCTGCGGTGCGACTGGCTGCGCTGACTGCTGATAATGCTGCTGTGGTGCGACAGGCTGCGCCGGTTGCTGGTAATGCTGTTGTGGTGCGACAGGCTGCTGGTACTGCGGTGCAGACTCCGGCATTACGCCTGGAGTAAATAGCGGCTCATGCGGACCATCATCCACCAGCGTTTTCATTGGAGAGAATTCAAAGTCATCAAGCGAGAACGGATTCGCCCCGGCAGGCTGTTCACCGGAATAGCGCTGCTGCTGGGAAGAGGCAAACTGGCGAGCCAGTTCCGCTTCTGCGGCTGAATCATCATCAGTCTGACTGGCATCATCCTGATACTCGTCGCCATAGCGGTGCTGCTGCGACTGGGCGAACTGACGCGCCAGCTCATCTTGCTGCATTGCGTCAATTTCTTCGTCACTGTACGCATCTGTATCAAGATGCTCTTCGCGCGCTTTCTCTTCAGCCATACGTTGTGACGGCAGTTTTATGCCATACGACGCCAGCTCCCGACGAGTAGGCACGCGCACACGATTCGGACGCGGTAACTGCGGACCAATCCCCTCTTTTACCTGTGGACGCGGCGCACCGCTACCTGCAAGACTAAAGACAGGTGCTGCGGCAGCCGCACCCGCCCCTAAAGCGGCGTTTTTCACCCCGGCGGCAAGCGGCGCAACGGCAGCAACTGACTCAACGGGCGGTATGGATGCTGCCGTCGGCATAGACGGCTTAACACGTTCAGGCTCCTGAACAGGCTCTGGAATCGGCTGATACCAGGCGGCCAGTTGCTCGCGCTCACGTGCACGTTTCTCTTCAACTTCTTCAAAATAGTAGAGTGGCGGACGAGTCGGTTTAACCTCTTCAACTACCGGCTCAGGTTCCACTACAGGCGGTTGTTCAACCGCAGGCTGCTGGAACGCGGCGTTTTGTTGAAAGGTTGATTCCGGCTGATAAACAGGCGGCTGCACGGGATCCGGCTGATATGCAGGTTCCGGCTGCCAGTTGTGCTCCGCGGTAAATTCCTGCGGCTGCGGACTTTCTTCCACAACCGGCTGCTGCCATGGTTCATACTGCTGCTGCACCGGTGGCTGTGCGTAGTGAGCTGGCTGAGGATAACCCTCAGGCGCTGGCGCAATCACCGCATCACCGGTTTGCGGACCAGGCACGGCTTGCCAGGCTACGGCTGGGGCCGGTTGTTCCATAACCGTATTGGTCACTGGCGATGTTTGCAGCAGCGGATCAACCGGTGCGCTCCAGGCCTGAGCTGCCGTTGTCGCTGCCGCTGCGACGGCAACTGGCTCTGTCACCGAATGGCCATTCAGCAGTGGGTCAAGTTCGTCATATTCAGGCAGCGTCGCACGATTACCGGAGAACAGCACATCGTTAGGATCGGCAACAACGCCACGAGCGCTGTATTCAATTTCGTCTTCATCATCCATGCGTTTGCCGGAAAACAGCGCAGCATCAGTATGACGGCCAAGCGGGTTGGTAAATTTCTCCGCCAGACGCTTACGGCGCGCTAACGCACCGCGCAGAATACGCGCCCGACGCGATTCATGAGGTTTGCCATCAGCGGCGTCGAAAGACTCATCTTCATCTTCATATTCTTCGTCATCGACCCAGGTATCGTCGCGGCGGGTACGGTTGCTGGCAAACGTCAGGATATTGAGTAACCAGCCACCCAGTTTTTCCGCAATGCTCACCCATGACCAGCCGGTAAACAACGTTA
Organism: Citrobacter sp. RHBSTW-00986; assembly: GCF_013783065.1. Taxonomy (NCBI): domain Bacteria; kingdom Pseudomonadati; phylum Pseudomonadota; class Gammaproteobacteria; order Enterobacterales; family Enterobacteriaceae; genus Citrobacter; species Citrobacter sp. RHBSTW-00986. Next base: position 3,149,281 of record NZ_CP056200.1, read on the forward strand.
ATCCCGCAGCCCAAATGCACAATAGCGTCAGCGTACCGCCGCTACTGTGCAGTAATGGTTGCAACGTGGTGCTGAGCAGGCTGCCGATCACGCCGCCAGAGGCGAAATACCAAATGTCATCGGCATTGATTGCGGCAAGCCCGCAGGAGGTAAGGATCAGCGCCAGAACGCCAATAATACGCAGCGAAACGGCAAAATAATCGACGTATTCGTCGCTGGCCTGGTGTCGCCATGCAAACCAGCAGCCGCCGACAATGATGACGGGAATGGTGTAGGCCATGACGCCAAAAATAAAGAACAGTGTGTCTGCCAGCCATGCTCCGGGTATTCCCCCCAGATTATGGATAGGTTCGTGCCACGCGGTTTGCGACCAACTGGGATCCGAAGGGTTAAAGCTGAGTAAGGCAGCCATCAACCAGACGGCAAAAAGGGCAATAAGGATCAGTAGCGCTTCCAGGAGTCGGCGCCCGCTGCTTAACTTCGTCAATGTGACGTCTTTGTCTTCAGTGTATTCCTGGCTCAAAAACGGCTCTCCAGGTTTCAGGCTTTTCCTGCCCGATGCTAAAACGGACAACAGCACCGGGTTGCCCCGGCACTGTTGCTGTATGGATTAACAGGAGTGTAATCAAACTGCGTCGATTTTGCACCTGTTCCGTGTTAGCGCGTCTTAATTACCAGACGATTGCTCTGTTTGACTTCTTCCATTACGACATAAGTACGTGTGTCATTCACGCCCGGCAGACGCAGCAGGGTTTCCCCCAACAGCTTACGGTACGCCGACATATCCGGTACGCGTGTTTTCAACAAATAGTCGAAATCACCGGAAACCAAATGACACTCTTGAATTTCTTCAAGTTTTTGTACTGCAGAGTTAAATTGCTCAAACACATCCGGGGCGCCACGATTCAGAGTAATCTCAACAAAAACCAGAAGTGATGCATCCAGATAATGCGGGTTTAACAGCGCTGTATAGCCCTGAATAAAACCCTGTCTTTCCAACCGACGCACACGCTCAAGGCAGGGCGTTGGTGAAAGTCCCACACGTTTAGAAAGCTCGACGTTAGAAATACGCCCATCCTTTTGCAGCTCATTAAGAATGTTACGATCGATACGGTCGAGATCTTTGCCAGGGCGCTTCTTACTATCTACCATTATTATTGTCTCTCTGTATTCCTTCCCTACTCCTGCCTGACTCTACCAACATCACTGTTCAGAGTCGCTACCCATCAAAATAAACCGCAACCCAGAGGGATTTTCGGTTTGTAATGCCTGGGCTTATGGTGAGAAGACCGTTGCCTGTCGGCGGCTATCGACATCACGAATGGCATCTGTCCACACCATGCGTAGATTTCGCTAACACGGTAAACATGGTATCTACATGCATGATTATGCAGCACATACATGACACATTTTTTTTCTTCCTTGACTGTTTTCGCAAAACAGCAGGTGATTGTCAAAGCAAAACATCGATTTTTAGTACAACATGCCAGTTATTCATTCGCAGTGATGGAAAATCGTCATTTTATCACCTTATAACTGACCGATTTTTAGTAGAAATCGTTATAGTATTACGACTAATTCCCCCGCTCATCGGTTTCTTCTATTACACATATTGTTAACAAAATCGCCATACTCTTTTTTTACGCCTGTAAATTCCCTACAATCCTGCTCATTGCCTGCCAACAACAATGGGGATCTCATGGGCGCAACCAAACACAGTAAACTTCTTATTCTGGGCTCAGGCCCTGCGGGATATACCGCTGCGGTCTACGCTGCACGCGCTAACCTGCAACCGGTACTGATTACCGGTATGGAAAAAGGTGGTCAACTGACCACAACAACAGAAGTGGAAAACTGGCCTGGCGATCCGCACGATCTCACTGGCCCGCTGCTGATGGAGCGTATGCACGAACATGCGACCAAATTTGATACAGAAATCATTTTTGATCACATCAGCAAAGTTGATCTGCAAAACCGCCCTTTCCGTCTGACCGGCGATAGCGGAGAGTACACCTGTGACGCACTGATCATCGCTACCGGCGCATCAGCACGTTACCTGGGCCTGCCTTCAGAAGAAGCATTCAAAGGCCGCGGCGTTTCCGCCTGCGCAACCTGCGACGGTTTCTTCTACCGTAACCAAAAAGTTGCGGTGATTGGCGGTGGCAACACTGCGGTTGAAGAAGCACTGTATCTGGCGAATATCGCATCTGAAGTGCATTTGATTCACCGTCGCGACAGTTTCCGCGCTGAGAAAATTCTCATCAAGCGTTTGATGGATAAAGTTGAAAACGGCAACATCGTGCTGCACACCCACCGCACGCTGGAAGAAGTAACCGGTGATCAAATGGGCGTAACCGGGCTGCGCCTGCGCGATACGCAAAACACTGACAATGTGGAGTCACTTGACGTTGCCGGATTGTTTGTCGCTATCGGTCACAGCCCGAATACTGCCATTTTCGACGGTCAGCTTGAACTGGAAAACGGCTACATCAAAGTTCAGTCCGGTATTCACGGTAATGCCACACAAACCAGCATTCCGGGGGTCTTCGCAGCCGGTGACGTGATGGATCATATTTATCGCCAGGCGATCACCTCTGCGGGCACAGGCTGTATGGCCGCGCTTGATGCAGAACGTTATCTCGACGGTCTGGCGGACGCTTGCAAATAAGTTTTACAAATCAGTAACAAAAGTAAAAAAGGCGACTATAAGTCGCCTTTATTTTTGCCTCGTTGTAACATTGCCCTGCCCAAAAATTCCAATAACTCACCTGCTAAGCGTGCAATGAATAAAACCCGTCAAAAAGAGCTGACCCGCTGGTTAAAACAGCAAAGTGTAATTTCCCAACGATGGCTGAACATTTCACGCCTGTTGGGGTTCGTGAGTGGTCTGTTAATCGTCGCTCAGGCCTGGCTCATGGCCCGCATTCTGGACCATATGATCATGGCCAATATTCCCCGAGAGGCGCTGCTGCTTCCGTTCATCGTGCTGGTATTGATTTTCATCCTGCGGGCATGGGTCGTCTGGTTACGCGAACGGGTCGGGTTTCACGCAGGGCAACATATTCGCTTTGAAATTCGCCGCCAGGTGCTTGACCGTCTGCAACAGGCTGGTCCGGCCTGGATACAGGGCAAACCGGCCGGAAGCTGGGCCACGCTGATCCTGGAACAGATTGACGATATGCATGATTATTATGCACGTTATCTGCCGCAAATGGCGCTGGCCGTATGCGTCCCATTATTGATTGTGGCGGCGGTATTCCCGTCAAACTGGGTAGCCGCCCTTATTCTGCTCGGAACAGCCCCGCTGATCCCGTTATTTATGGCAATGGTCGGTATGGGCGCTGCCGATGCTAACCGCCGCAATTTTCAGGCTCTTGCCCGCCTCAGCGGTCATTTCCTCGATCGTCTGCGGGGCATGGAAACGCTAAGAATATTTGGTCGCGGTGAAGCCGAAACGGAAAGCATCCGCGCTGCGTCGCAAGATTTCCGCCAGCGCACCATGGAAGTCCTGCGCCTGGCGTTCCTGTCATCCGGTGTCCTTGAGTTCTTTACCTCTCTGTCTATTGCGCTGGTGGCGGTTTACTTCGGTTTTTCCTACCTCGGAGAGCTCGATTTCGGCCACTACGGGACGGGCGTCACGCTGGCAGCAGGCTTCCTCGCGCTCATTCTGGCGCCGGAGTTTTTCCAGCCCCTGCGCGATCTGGGCACGTTTTATCACGCCAAAGCGCAAGCCGTTGGTGCAGCTGATAGTCTGAAAACTTTCATGGAAACCCCGCTGGCTCATCCAGAGCGTGGCGACATTGAGCTGGCGACGAAAGACGCCGCTTCAATTGAGGCACACGATCTGATTATCACTTCGCCGGAAGGTAAAGTGCTGGCCGGCCCGCTCAACTTTACCCTGGCAGCCGGTCAACGCGCAGTGCTGGTTGGACGCAGCGGTTCCGGTAAAAGTTCGCTGCTTAATGTCCTGTCCGGTTTCCTCTCTTATCGGGGATCGCTGCGAATTAACGGCTTTGAACTTCGCGACCTGTCACCTGATTCCTGGCGTAAACAGCTGTCATGGGTCGGGCAAAATCCGCAGCTTCCTGCCGCCACGTTACGCGAAAACGTTCTGCTGGCTCGCCCCGATGCCAGCGAAGAACAGCTACAAGCCGCACTCGACAGCGCCTGGGTCAGCGAGTTTTTACCGCTGCTGCCGCAGGGCGTGGATACGCCAGTCGGCGATCAGGCGGCCCGACTTTCCGTCGGGCAAGCGCAGCGCGTTGCCGTTGCTCGTGCCTTACTCAATCCTTGTCAGTTACTGCTGCTGGACGAACCCGCCGCCAGCCTTGATGCGCACAGCGAACAACGCGTGATGCAGGCGTTGAACGCGGCATCTCGCCGCCAGACCACGCTGATGGTGACGCACCAGTTGGAAGATCTTGCTGACTGGGACGCTATCTGGGTGATGCAGGACGGACAGATCGTTGAACAAGGTACCTGGACCGAACTTAGCTCAGCCAACGGGGCTTTTGCGACATTACTGGCTCACCGTCAGGAGGACATCTAAATGCGCGCTTTGCTACCTTATCTGACGCTGTATAAACGTCACAAATGGATGTTAACGCTGGGGATCGTTCTGGCGATCGTCACGCTGCTGGCAAGTATTGGCTTACTGACGCTTTCAGGTTGGTTCCTGTCGGCTTCTGCGGTGGTTGGCGTCACCGGGATTTACAGCTTTAACTATATGCTCCCTGCCGCAGGCGTACGCGGCGCAGCGATCACCCGCACCGCGGGGCGTTATTTCGAACGACTGGTCAGCCATGACGCAACGTTCCGTGTGCTGCAGCATTTGCGTATTTATACCTTCAGCAAACTACTGCCGCTCTCTCCTGCGGGCCTGTCCCGTTATGGACAGGGTGAATTACTTAACCGCGTGGTGGCTGATGTCGACACGCTCGATCATCTGTACTTGCGCGTGATCTCCCCGCTGGTAGGGGCTTTTGTGGTCATCATGGTGGTCACGCTGGGTCTAAGCGTTCTCGATTTCACGCTGGCTATCACCCTCGGCGGTATTATGCTGCTGACCTTATTTATTCTGCCCCCGCTCTTTTATCATGCAGGCAAAAGCACCGGACAAAGTCTGACGCATCTGCGTGGGCAATATCGTCAGCAGTTAACCTCCTGGCTACAGGGCCAGGCTGAATTGACCATTTTTGGCGCCAGTGAACGCTACCGCGCTCAAATGGAAGCCACCGAGCTGCAGTGGCACGAAGCCCAGAGACGCCAGTCTGAATTAACGGCGTTGTCGCAGGCGGTCATGCTGTTAGTCGGCGCGCTGGCAGTGATTATGATGCTATGGATGGCCTCAGGCGGCGTGGGCGGTAACACCCAGCCAGGCGCACTGATCGCGCTGTTTGTCTTCTGTGCACTAGCCGCGTTCGAAGCGTTAGCGCCTGTCACCGGCGCGTTTCAGCATCTCGGCCAGGTTATTGCCTCTGCGCTGCGCATCACCGAACTGACCGAACAGCAGCCAGAAGTGACCTTCCCGGATGCGGGTTCCTCGGTTTCAGAGCAGGTAACCCTTACGCTACGCGATGTGTCGTTCAGCTATCCAGGACAGGCGCAAAAGGCGCTCGATACACTTTCCCTGCAGGCCACCCCCGGTGAACACATTGCGATTCTCGGTCGCACCGGCTGTGGTAAGTCAACGTTATTGCAATTGTTAACCCGCGCATGGGATCCGCAGAGTGGCGAGATCCTGATTAACGAACAGCCGATTGCGACCCTTAGTGAAGCCACGCTGCGCCAGAGTATCAGCGTCGTGCCACAGCGCGTGCATCTGTTCAGCGCTACGCTTCGCGATAACCTGTTGCTGGCGGCACCGCACGCCGGCGATGACGCCTTAACCGCGATGTTGTGCCGCGTCGGTCTGGACAAACTGCTTGAGGATGATGGACTCAACGCCTGGCTGGGCGAAGGCGGTCGTCAGCTTTCTGGCGGCGAGCTCCGTCGTCTGGCTATCGCCCGCGCCTTATTGCACGATGCTCCGCTGATGCTGCTGGATGAACCTACCGAAGGGTTGGATGCCACAACGGAAAGTCAAATGCTTGAATTAATTAGCGATGTCATGCGCAACAAAACCGTATTAATGGTTACACATCGTCTGCGTGGGCTGTCACGTTTTGATCAAATAATAGTAATGGACAACGGACAAATTATTGAGCAAGGTAATCACGCAGATCTGTTAGCCAGGCAGGGGCGTTATTACCAGTTTAAGCAACGTCTGTAAGCTATTATTGAACGATCAAACTCGCGTAGTGGAGTTTCGCTGTCATGCGCCTGGTGCAACTGTCCCGCCATTCCATAGCCTTCCCGTCACCGGAAGGCGCTTTACGCGAGCCTAACGGTTTGTTGGCGCTTGGCGGTGATCTCAGCCCTGCCCGCCTGCTGATGGCCTATCAGCGCGGTATTTTCCCATGGTTTTCACCTGGCGACCCCATCCTTTGGTGGTCGCCCGATCCGCGCGCCATTCTTTGGCCCGAGAAATTTCACCTCAGCCGCAGCATGAAACGCTTTCATAAAAATTCGCCTTATCGCGTGACGCTCAATTACGCGTTTGGTCAGGTGATTGAAGGCTGCGCGAATGACCGGGAAGAAGGCACCTGGATAACGCATGATGTGGTGGATGCTTACCATCGCCTGCACGAACTGGGGCATGCCCACTCAATTGAGGTGTGGCGACAAAATGAATTAGTGGGCGGTATGTATGGCGTGGCGCAAGGTACGCTGTTTTGTGGCGAATCGATGTTCAGCCGTCAGGAAAATGCGTCCAAAACCGCACTGCTTGTTTTTTGCGCTGAATTTATCCGTCAGGGCGGAAAATTAATCGACTGCCAGGTATTAAATAGCCACACAGCCTCGCTGGGCGCCGTCGAAACACCGCGTCGGGAGTACCTTGAGCACCTGAGCAGACTGCGCCAGCAGCGGCTACCGAGCCATTTCTGGATTCCCAGGATGTTATTTTCACCTCAGGAGTGAATGTTTTCGGCACATTTTTTGTCGGGGTGTTATAATTGTCGCGCAGAGTTGGTTTAGCCCATTACCCCGCCGCCGTTAAGGAACAGTTCGCGTCAGGCAACGCCTATCGTTTATCTCCTCGTTCCCTTACACGTTGCGCTTTAAGTGCGGCTTTGCCGTGTGTGGATAGAGTAATGCGCCAAACCCGATTTGCTGTGTTTTAAACGCACAAATCTTTACTTATTAAAAGAACTTCGGCATTATCTTGCCGGTTCAAATTACGGTAGTGATACCCCAGAGGATTAGATGGCCAAAGAAGACAATATTGAAATGCAGGGTACCGTTCTCGATACGTTACCTAATACCATGTTCCGCGTAGAGTTAGAAAACGGTCACGTGGTTACTGCACACATCTCCGGTAAAATGCGTAAAAACTATATCCGCATCCTGACGGGCGACAAAGTGACTGTTGAGCTGACCCCGTACGACCTGAGCAAAGGCCGCATTGTCTTCCGTAGTCGCTGATTGTTTTTAACGCCCGAATGGCGTCCAGATAATAAAAGGTCGGTTTAACCGGCCTTTTTTGTGGGCTGAAGCCTGGTATTTAATCCTCAATCATCCGCGCATATTCTTCCGTTAAGAAATCCACTAATGCGCGCACTGACGGTAATAATCCCCTGCGTGATGGAAAGACTGCGTGAATAATTTCTCGCTTAGGTTCCCAACCGTCGAGCAACGCCACCAACTCACCCGCAGCTAATTGATCTTTTACCATCAACTGTGGAAGTTGAACAACACCTACGCCGGCGACTGCGGCTTCGCGTAACGCCAGCATATCGGTGGTGATCATACGCGGCGTGAAATGCACCTCCGCCCGCGCGCCCTGCGGGCCGAATAACTCCCAACGATGCACATGTTTACCAGAGGCCAGACTCAAACCTGGCCAAAGTGTCAGCTCTGCCGGAGAGTGTAGCGCCCCCATCTGCTCAATTAACTGCGGGCTGGCATATAAGCGATGTCCTCTGTCCGCCAGGACGCGCATCACCAGGTCGCTATCCTCAAATGGCCGAGGTCTGACGCGAATCGCCACATCCAGACCTTCTCCAACGACGTCAACACGGCGGTTAGTGGCCTCCAGTTGTACTGATACGTCAGGATAACGTGCCATAAAACGGGCAAGCATTGGCCCGATATGCACATGCAGCAACGTAACAGGACAAGTCAGCTTCACAACGCCACGCGGTTCAACCTGTAACGCGGCAATGGCATCCTGCGCCGCCTGCGCCTCCACCAGCATCGCCTTACAGTGTTCGTAAAAGGTTTGCCCGACTTCAGTCACGTTAAATTGCCGGGTGGTTCGCTGAATCAGCCGTACCCCCAGCCTCTCTTCAAGTTGCGCTATCCGTCGGCTCAGTTTTGATTTTGGTTCATCAAGCGCCCGACCCGCCGCCGCGAATCCCCCTTCCTCTACAACATGCACAAACCATGCAAAATCATTGAGATCCGGCCTTGCCATTTCATTGTCCTATTTTTGAGACAGTGAGAGCTATTTTAGCTACTACTCACCTCGCTGTCATGAATATAAGCTTATTCACATCAAAACAACGCCACTGAGGAGACACATATGAAACAAGTAACAGGCGTCTACACCGCACCTCGCCCACACTGGGTTGGCGATGGATTTCCGGTTCGCTCGATGTTCTCTTACCAGTCTCATGCTGAGCAATTAAGCCCGTTCCTGCTGCTTGATTACGCGGGTCCGCATACGTTCACGCCGGGTAACGAAAAACGCGGCGTAGGTGAACACCCTCACCGCGGTTTTGAGACGGTGACTATCGTTTACAGCGGCGAAGTTGAACACCGTGATTCAACCGGTCGCGGCGGCATTATCGGCCCTGGCGATGTGCAGTGGATGACCGCTGGTGCAGGAATATTACACGAAGAGTTCCACTCCCCGGAATTTACCCGTCAGGGCGGTGAACTGGAAATGGTGCAACTGTGGGTCAATCTGCCGGCAAAAGACAAAATGGCCGTACCGGGTTATCAGGGCATCAGCAGCGATGTTATTCCCACCGTCGCCTTGCCCGATGATGCAGGCAGCGTTCGCGTGATTGCGGGCAGCTATCAGGATACGAAAGGCCCGGCACATACCTTTTCACCGCTGAACGTCTGGGATATGCGCCTGCAACGTAATCATCCGCTGACGTTGTCCCAGTCTGAAGGGTGGAGCACCGCTCTGGTGGTATTAAAAGGGAATATCACCGTAAACGGCACCACGCCTGCCAGCGAAGCACAACTGGTAGTGCTAAGCCAGCAGGGGAAAACGCTACACATTGAAGCCACCAGCGACGCCAGCGTGCTACTGCTGTCTGGCGAACCGTTGAACGAGCAGATTGTAGGTTACGGTCCGTTTGTGATGAATACGAAACAAGAAATCGCTGAAGCCGTCCGCGATTTTAACTCCGGCCGCTTTGGCCAAATCTGAATCGAAGGAGAAGAATATGTCCAGTCCTGCAAACTTTAATGGTTCACGTCCGGTCATCGATGTGAATGATTCCGTCATGCTGCTTATCGATCATCAGAGTGGGCTGTTCCAGACCGTCGGCGATATGCCAATGCCGGAACTGCGTGCGCGTGCCGCCGCGCTGGCTAAAATAGCAACCCTGGCGAAGATGCCGGTAATTACCACGGCATCGGTACCGCAGGGGCCTAACGGCCCGTTGATCCCAGAGATCCATGCCAATGCGCCACATGCTCAATACGTAGCACGTAAAGGCGAAATCAACGCCTGGGATAACGAAGACTTCGTGAAAGCGGTCAAAGCTACGGGTCGTAAGACGCTGATTATCGCCGGTACGATCACCAGCGTGTGCATGGCTTTCCCGGCCATCAGCGCGGTTGCGGAGGGCTACAAGGTCTTCGCAGTGATCGACGCTTCCGGTACTTACAGCAAAATGGCACAGGAAATCACCCTGGCACGTGTTGTTCAGGCTGGCGTGATACCGATGGATACCGCCGCCGTCGCTTCTGAAATTCAGGGGACATGGAACCGTGAAGACGCCGCTGAATGGGCGGAAGTGTATACCAAAATCTTCCCGGCTTATCAGTTGCTGATCGAGAGCTATAGCAAGGCCCAGGAAGTCGTGACCAACGGCGAAAAACTGGACTCGCAACGCTAATCATATTCTCCGCGCCTGTCCGGGCTGAGGAATATGTACATTGCGTAACCAAACGAGAGTTAACACGTAAATTCTGCTTGACCGTTTTAGCGCAACTCCCTATAGTAGCGCCCCGCTGCCCCCCAAGCGGTCAGGCAGCAATACAATATGGTGAGGTGTCCGAGTGGCTGAAGGAGCACGCCTGGAAAGTGTGTATACGGCAACGTATCGGGGGTTCGAATCCCCCCCTCACCGCCATATTCAAGAAAGAGCTCGTACGCAAGTACGGGCTTTTTTTTCGCATGTTGCACGCCTGCGGGGGGATGAGAAGCCCCGACCGGGGGTCGACAACTGGCGTAGCCAGTTGGACAGACTGAGAGCGCAGCGAACAGGCTGCCCGAAGGGCGAGCGAAGCGAGTCAATCCCCCCCTCACCGCCATATTCGAGAAAGAGCTCGTACGCAAGTACGGGCTTTTTTTTCGCATGTTGCATTTGCCGGATGCAGCGCATGCGCCTTATCCGGCCTACATTTCAACATCTCTGCGTAGCCTGATAAGCGTAGCGCCATCAGGCATGTCGGTTATTGTCGGCTGAGCAGTGTTAACACTTCGTAATGCGCGGTATGTGGGAACATATCAAAAAGTTGGACGCGTTCAATGCGATATCCAGGCAACTCGCGGATATCCTTCGCCATGGTTTGTGCATTACAGCTGGAGTAAACGATAAAACGCGGTGCCATGCGGGAGAGAAAATCGCACAGCGGCTTCCCAATCCCCCGACGAGGCGGATTCACCAGCACCAGGTCCGGCACTTCTCCCTGCGCGGTAGCAAACTGGGTTGAATCCAGCGCCTGAAAATGCAGATTCTGCAACCCAAGCTCCTGCGCCGACTGTTTCGCGCAGGTAATGGCCTCTGGCGCAATTTCAATACCCGTCAGTTTCATCTGCGGCGTGGCGCAGTGCAAACCAAAACCCCCGACGCCGCAAAACAGATCCCACATGTGATTAACCGGAAGCTGACGCACCCAGTCGCGCGCCGTGGCATATAAATACCCAGCCACCACGGGGTTGGTCTGGAAGAAGCTCTGTGGGCGTATCCACAATGGCACATCGTTAAAGCGTTCAGCCAGCGCCTGTTGTTCCGTCAGGAAGATTTCGCTCTCCCCTTCCATAATCGCCATATGCACAGGTTGAATATTGGCGGTGATCACTTTTAACTGCGGAAGCTGCGCCTGTAACCATGGCAGCGCCGTACGCAGTTGTGCCAGTTTCGCATCGGAGCGCAGAACAAAACGCAGCATCATACCGCCATCAAACCGGCTTTCCGTTAACAGCAGATATTTCAGCTCCCCGCGTTTGCGCGCCACGTTATAGGGCGTCAACCCCGCACGGGCGATAAACGGTTTTAGTGCGGCAAACACCGGCGCAAAAGACTCAGGATAGAGCGGACACTCGCACAAATCCTCCGGCGTACCGTCACGATGCAGCATCCCCAGCAGCGGTTTTTCCACGCTGCCGCTGACCACCATTTTGGCTTTATTACGAAAAGCGCTCTCCGGGCCGCTGACCGGCGCGCACCATTCTCCGACCGGATAATCGGCCAGCAGATTCTGCAGATCGGCTGTTTTGGCGAAGAGTTGATCGGCGACAGGCTGCGTTATCCACTGACAAGAGCGGCAGCGTTCGGCCTCATAAAGTGCGCACTGCATACAAAAACCTACAAATTAACAGGGGGCGAAGATTATACACGTTATTGCAAGCGGAAGAACCGCCTGCTGGACGCAGGAACAAACAGCAGTAGCAACACCAGCATATCCGGCAATTTTTGCATCACCAGCGTATGCAGGATTTCACGTCTGGACTCTCCCGCAATACTGAACAGTTCCGGATATCCATAGCCCAATGAGGCCGCCCACAGATAGACGCTGGCGATAATCTGGGTCAGTAGATAGACCCAGCGTGCCCAGTTCCGACCTTTAACCAGCGAAAATGCGCAGTAAATTTCGATAAACAGCAGCACCAGGCTACCCAGAAACACCAGCGTCAAATTCCAGGTCTGGACGCTGCGATGAATAAACTCGCTGGTTCCGCGAAACCCGAGCGTATTAAAAATCATCAACAGATCGAGACAGCGGATCATGATAATAGCCAGCGCCGCCACCTGCACTAAAGTAGGGACGTTTAAACGGGCATGTGATGTGGATGATTTCTTAAAAAATCCCAACGCGTCGTCTTCCATGAAAACGGCGCAGCCACCGCAGCTGCGCCGTATAGACAGGTTGGCAGATTTTAGTTTTTTCAGCCGCGTCTTGCACGTTGGATATCGCGAATCCGTTGTTTTTCTGTTCGCGCCATCAGATACCACGCGATAAATCCGATAATTCCTACCACGCCAAGTATCAACGTCGCCAGCGCGTTGATCTCCGGATTGACCCCCATACGTACGCTGGAGAACACCAGCATGGGTAACGTTGTGGCGCCAGGACCAGAGACAAAACTGGCAATGACCAGATCATCAAGCGACAGCGTAAAGGCCAGTAACCACCCTGAGATCACCGCCGGCATAATCATCGGCAGCGTGATGACGAAAAAAACCTTCAGCGGCGTGGCACCAAGATCCATCGCCGCTTCCTCAATGGAGTGATCCAGTTCGCGTAAACGCGAGGAAATCACTACCGCCACGTACGCTGTACAGAATGTGACGTGCGCCAGCCAGATGGTCAACATACCGCGATCCGCTGGCCAGCCGATGGCGTGCGCCAAAGCCACAAACAGCAGAAGCAGCGACAAACCGGTAATGACATCCGGCATCACCAGCGGTGCGGTGATCATAAAGGCGAAACCATTTGATCCACGAAAACGACCAAAGCGCACCATCACCACGGCGGCGATGGTACCGAGAATTGCCGCCATCGTCGCAGCACAGGCGGCAATCGTTAAGCTCATGCCGACGGCGCTTATCATCGCGCTATCGTGGAAAAGCTCACCATACCAACGCGTTGACCACCCCGCCCAGACCGTCACCAGTTTGGAGCTGTTAAACGAGTAGATAACCAACATCAGCATCGGCGCGTACAGGAAGGTAAAACCCAGTACCAGGATAAAAATACGCCACGGCGAGCGAACGACCGGTAAGTTATTCATCCGTGTTCCCCCACGCTTTTTTGCTGATATTTATGAAACCACATGATCGGCACAATCAGTAACAGCAGCATAATAATGGCGACGGCAGAAGCCACCGGCCAGTCACGGTTATTGAAAAACTCCTGCCAAAGCACACGCCCAATCATGATGCTGTCCGGGCCGCCCAGCAGTTCCGGGATCACAAACTCCCCAACCGCCGGGATAAACACCAACATTGACCCGGCGATAATCCCGCCCTTGGTCAACGGCACGATCACGCTAAAGAAGGTTTTCAACGGTCGGGCACCTAAATCCAGCGCCGCTTCCACCAGCGAGTAATCAATACGCGTCAGCGCGGTATAAATCGGCAGCACCATAAAGGGCAAATAGGCGTAAACAATACCGATATAGACCGCCAGATTGGTGTGCAGAATCGTCAACGGTTGGTCGATAACGCCCAGCCACATCAGAACGTTGTTCAGGACACCGTTATTTTTCAGGATCCCCATCCAGGCGTATACGCGAATCAAAAATGACGTCCAGGACGGCAGGATCACCAGCAGCAACAGAATATTGCGTGTCGAGGGTTTGCTGTGCGCGACCGCCCATGCCAGCGGATATCCCAACAGCAGGCAACAGACAGTCGAAATCCCCGCTACCTGCAAAGATTGCAGATACGCATCAAAATAGAGCGGATCGTCCGTCAGTTGCAGGAAATTGCCTAAATTGAGGGTGATGGATAACTGATCGTCAGCCCATGAAATGAGGTCGGTATACGGCGGAATAGCCCGCGCCATTTCAGCCAAACTGATTTTGAAGACGATCAGAAACGGCAGCAGAAACAGGAGCATCAGCCACACATACGGCAGCGCGATGACCAGCTTGCGCCCGTGCTTCATTTGCAGTCGCGACATAAACAGCGTGAAACGCCCCACGTTATCCACGCGCGCCGGAGGTTCAAGTGTACTCATCTTCGCTCCTTAAACCGTCAACACCACACAGCTGTCCGCATCCCAACATAAACGGACTTCGTCACCCCAGGTTGGTAATCCCTTGCGATAACGATGTTCATTTTGTAACTGAGCGCTCAGCATCTGGCCACTTTTCAAGCGTACGTGGTACACCGACAAATCACCCAGATAGGCAATGTGCACCACTTCGCCTACCGCGAAGTTATATCCCTCTGGCGGAGGGGCTTCGCAGAGCATGATTTTTTCCGGGCGCAGCGCAACATACACCGGGACGTTATCGACAACGGAAGCGTCTGCGTCCACTTTCAGCGGATGTACCAGTCCTGGAGACTCAATAACCAGACCATCTTCCTGACGTTCTTTCAGCAGCCCCTCAAAGACGTTAACCGAACCGATAAATTCTGCACTGTAACGCGTAGTCGGATGCTCGTAGATCTCTTCAGGCTCGCCGATCTGGACAAATTTTCCACGGTTCATGATCGCAATGCGGCCCGCCATCGTCATGGCTTCTTCCTGATCGTGCGTCACCATCACGCAGGTCACGCCGACACGTTCAAGGATATCCACCACTTCCAGTTGCATGCGGTCACGGAGCTTTTTATCCAGCGCCCCCATCGGCTCATCCAGCAGCAGCAGCTTCGGGCGTTTCGCCAGGCTACGCGCCAACGCCACGCGCTGACGCTGACCGCCAGAAAGCTGATGCGGCTTACGTTTGGCGAACTCCTGCATATGCACGAGTCCTAGCATCTCACTCACCCGGCTGGCGATTTCAGCCTTTGGCAGCTTGTCCTGCTTGAGGCCAAAGGCAATGTTCTGCTCTACCGTCATGTGCGGAAACAGTGCATAGGACTGAAACATCATATTAATCGGACGCAGATAAGGCGGGACATGCACTAAATCGACGCCATCAAGCATAATTTGCCCGGTTGTTGGCTGTTCAAATCCCGCCAGCATCCGCAACAGGGTCGATTTACCGCAGCCGGACGCCCCGAGCAGAGCAAATATTTCACCTTTGTAGATAGTAAGATTGACGTCATCAACGGCGTGCTGACCGTCAAAGGACTTGGTCAGGTTGCGAATTTCAAGCAGCGGGGTCAGCGCCTTGCGGATTTTCGCTTGTGGGCGTGGGATTGCATCATTCAATTAGGCGCTCTCCGGCATAAAACAAAGAAACGGTGCAAATAACGCACCACAGTGGTGCGTATTGCCGGGTTATATGTGTCCGGGATCAACACTGCCCGGCAGGCGTAAATCCTGCCGGGTCACGTCCCGTACATCGGGTTATTTCCCGCTTTTTACCTTCGTCCAGGCGCGAGTACGTACACGGTCGATCTTCGGATCCTGTACTTTCAGCGTGAACAGCTTGGCGCGGACATCGGCAGGCGGGTAAATGCCCGGGTTGTCGCGCACGTCCTGGCTGACCAGTGCTGTCGCTTCTTTGTTGGCATTGGCATAGAACACGTGGTCAGAAATATGCGCAATTACATCAGGGCGCAGCAGGTAGTTGAGGAACTGATAGGCTTCGTCTTTGTTTTTCGCATCGGCAGGCATCGCGAACACATCAAAGAAGGCCATCGCACCTTCCTTAGGAATTGAGAAGGAAATATTGACGCCATTTTTCGCTTCTTTCGCCCGGTTTGCCGCCTGCCACACATCCCCGGCCCAGCCAATCGCCACGCAGGTATCACCGTTTGCCAGGTCGTTAATGTACTGCGAGGAGTGGAAGTAGCGAATATTCGGGCGCAGTTTCAACAGCAGATCGGTTGCCGGTCCGGTGTAATCATCCGCTTTGGTACTGTTTGGATCTTTACCCAAATAATTCAGCACGGTGGCAAACACTTCTTCGGGCGCGTCGAGGAAAGAGACGCCGCAGCTTTTGAGTTTTTCCAGATTTTCTGGCTTGAGGATCAGATCCCAGCTATTAACCGGCGCATCTGGCCCCAGTACCGCTTTCACTTTATCCACGTTATAGCCAATACCGGTTGTTGCCCACATATACGGCATCGCAAACTTGTTGTCCGGATCGTGTTTACCCACCAGCTGCAGCAATTCAGGATCGAGGTTTTTCCAGCCAGGCAATTTGCTCTTATCCAGCGGCTGGAAGACGCCCGCGGTCAGTTGACGCTCAAGGAAACTGGCGGATGGAACGACAAGGTCAAAGCCGGTACTGCCAGCCATGAGCTTACCTTCCAGCACTTCATTGGAATCAAATACGTCATAGATAACTTTAATTCCGGTCTCTTTTTCAAAATTAGCCACCGTATCCGGGGCAATATAATCAGACCAGTTATAAATATGCAGCGTTTTTTGTTCAGCAGCGAGCGTGCCAGCAGAGATGGCCATCAGAGCACCCGCAACCAGGCCTGGTAACCATCGTTTATTTAAGGCGGTCATAATCTCTTTCCTTCTGAAAGTTCGTTAACAAACGAACAAAAATGTCACACTCTAATGATATGCAAGAAACGTGCATATTCTTTCAAGCGGCACCCATGAAAAGAGAGGCCTCTCCTCACGCCGCTATTGCGCGCTGGCATCCCCCCATGCATTCAATATGCATTGTGGCCACAGGTCAGGCCACAAGGGGCTGTTTGAATGATGACGTTGATAAGCTTCGCAAGAATAACTTTAGCCAGGATTTGTGGATATAGCCCAGATTAAAAAACGTCTTTTATCAATTTTTTATGCATGAATTGTCTATGACATACAGCGGAAGGCGCTGAATGGAGGTGAATAATTCTTTAATGAACGGTTAAATGCAGAATAAAAACAGGCAATACGCAACCGCTTTGGCAGCGGCTGCGCAATATATGTCCAGATTCAGGAAGAATTAATGGAGGAAATGAACTTCGGCGTTGCTGTTTTGCGCATCTTCTTCAGCGTTAAATAACAGCTGATGCGCACCGGCCTCGAGGATCACCATCGATATTTGCTCTTCACTCTGGCGAACAAAATATTCGAACTGCTCAAACGTCACGCCCGGGATAACGGATAAAGACTGGCAGACCACCAGCTTTGGCAGATTATCATCCTGCATATCCAGAAAGGCTTTCACCGTCAGTGAACTGGCGTTAATCGCAGACAGATCGGCGGCCAGCGGCAGTAGTGCAGAAGGTCTGACTTCTGCCATCGCGGAAAACAGAATGACGTTATCGACCAAATCAACTTTTGCATCAAAGATGCCGTCAAAATTCTGCATGTGCGGCAAATGCAGCGCCTGACAGGTATCGCATTCAAAAAAACTCATGCCCAGGTCGTCGAGCCATTGACGCAACGTATCCAGAGTGGGAACGACCAGTGATGTCATAATAATGTGCGACCTCTATTGATGAAAAAATACCGGCACAGCTTACGCAAAAAGAGCGTGTCATACTACGATCGCAATCGATATTGTGCTTAGCCGCCGATTTTAAGGCAAAATTCAGGTGTAGCGTGACGCTCAATCCACTGGATCATCTTGCCGGCAATGTCTATTCCGGTAGTTTTCTCCACCCCTTCCAGGCCAGGAGAAGCGTTGACCTCCATGACCAGCGGCCCACGTTCAGCACGCAGAATATCAACGCCAGCAACGTCCAGACCCATTGTCTGAGCGGCTTTGAGCGCAATTTCCCTTTCGCGCGGCGTGATATTCGCAATAGTGGCAACCCCACCGCGATGGAGATTAGAACGAAAATCACCTTCTTTGGCCCGGCGCTCAATGGCGGCCACCACCTCGTCACCGACCACGAAACAGCGAATATCTCGCCCTTTCGCTTCTTTGATATATTCCTGAACCAGAATATGGGCATTCAACCCACGAAAGGCATCCACCACGCTTTCTGCGGCCTGCCGCGTTTCCGCCAGTACCACGCCGATCCCCTGCGTACCTTCAACCAGTTTCACCACCAGCGGCGCGCCGCCAACCATGTCAATCATGTCGCTGGTATCGTCCGGAGAGTGAGCAATCCCGGTGATGGGTAAATCGATTCCCTGACGCGCCAGCAACTGCAGCGAACGCAGCTTATCGCGCGCACGCGTAATTGCTACCGACTCATTCAGCGGATAGCTACCCAGCATCTCAAACTGGCGCAACGCCGCAGTACCGTAAAAGGTAATCGCTGAACCAATCCTTGGGATCACTGCATCGAAATGAGGAAGCTGGCGGCCCTTGTAATGAATAGAGGACGCCGCCGGGCTGATGTTCATATAGCAAGAAAGGGGATCGATAATTTCAACCAGGTGACCACGCTGCATCGCCGCTTCACGCAGGCGCTTACAAGAATAGAGCGTTCCGTCCCGGGACAAAATGGCAATTTTCACCCTGCACCTCTCTGAATGACCTGGTAAAAGCTGGCGTATCATACACTGCGTTAAAATCTTTAGCGCGTAGCCCATCCCTGTTTATGCAAATATTCCAGGATAAAGGGACGACTTTCTTTAATGATGGTGCGGCGAATATGGTCGCTCCAGGTGTCACGGCGCGTATTGCTCCCGCGGGTCAGATAGTACTGCGCGAGCTGCTCATCATATTGCGACAAAACGTCTTTGTTGAGTGGCTGATACTGATTTTCGTGCACCACAAGCGACGCTGGCAGTCGCGGCTTGATATCCGGGTTATCAGCAGGCCAGCCGAGGCATAGCCCAAACAACGGCAGAACATGTTGCGGAAGCTTCAGAAGCTCAGTGACCGGCTCAATGTTATTTCGCAGACCGCCAATAAACACGCCGCCAAGCCCCAAAGACTCTGCCGCCGTCAGCGCATTTTGCGCCATCATCGCGGTATCAACAACGCCCAGTAGCAGTTGTTCCGCCAGCCCGAGTTGCGCGTCAGGGCAAATCTGCAAATGGCGATTAAAGTCAGCGCAAAACACCCAGAACTCGGCGGCCTGCGCCACATGTTTTTGTCCGCCGGATAAAGTAGCCAGTGATTCGCGCAGTGCGTTATCCGTTATGCGAACGATGGTTGTGCATTGTAAAAAACTGGAGCTTGAGGTCCCCTGAGCGGCGGCAATAATCGCCTCCCGCTGCGCATCCGAAATGGCATCATCGGTGAAATGGCGAATGGAACGGTGGCTACGAAGTAAATCAATGGTTGGCGTCATCTCTTTTTTCTCTGTCTGAACGTGAAGAATCACCGGGGGTTCGTGACATCAACTGCGGCGCAACCAGTTGAGCAATACGCCACGTTAATACCACCGCGGCGGGAAGCATCAGCAGCACACCCAGAAATATCATCACCACGCAGGCTAACGGACTGCCAAGCGGTGCGGGTAAAGTGAGGTAATCGTTAAGCGATAGCAGCGCCAGCGATAACAAAACCATCCCGATTATTTCCAGCATCAATACGCTTTTGGGTAATGCACCAATTGTGCGCATAAGCGGCCTCCCGGCGAAATGGCTTTCATTATAAAACGTTCCGGCTTGTCGTGTTTAACAGTTATAGCTTGAGGATATCAAAGCAACAGGCTGAACCTGCTTTTCATCCGTCACAAATCGCGGCATCATAACAAGTATTGCCATCCGGCCTGATAAGTTCGAGGAGAGAGAGATGTTTGCCGTTATTTTTGGTCGTCCAGGGTGCCCGTATTGCGTGCGCGCAAAAGAATTAGCAGAAAAATTAAGCAATGAGCATGACGATTTTAACTTCCGCTACATTGATATCCATGCCGAAGGTATTACGAAAGCCGATCTGGAAAAGACGGTAGGTAAGCCAGTTGAAACCGTTCCGCAGATTTTTGTTGATCAAAAACACATCGGCGGCTGCACGGATTTTGAAGCGTGGGCAAAAGAGAACATGAATCTGTTCGCCTGATCGCCGTTTCTACGCCCTCCGCTGGAGGGCGTCTTCAGTTCTTTTTCCGTCGATGATGCTGATTGAACAAGTTGCTGATAAACAAAAAACACAATGCGCCAAGCGCGCACCAAAACACCGCACTAAACAACCACGCCAGCTCTTGCCACAATGAACGCGTCGGCATAAAAACGAACCGCATCAGTAACAGACAGCACGGCGCCGCCAACATGGCACCAAGAAGGGGTTTGAGCACCTCCCGACGATGGGAGAAAAAGCTTGCTGCAGCACCAGGCAGGATAAAAAACAACAATCCGACCTCAGGATGCCCTGCCGCTCTGAATGCCCCTTTCACGTTCAGCGTTAATGAAAGACACACCACAATAAAGAGCACAAAGCAGCAGACCGCACCCGCCCAACTTTGCTTATGTTTCAATTGTTCCTCCTGACACATTCTCTATCGAACACTCTTTTCGCCCGCAGGCGTCCAGTCAGATAAAGTAACCAGGCATTCCATGCCAAAAACACACTCACACGATTCTTATAGCCGTTGATACGTAATGAGATTAAACTAACCGCATATATTGTTATGCTGCATTATTCGGGGCTGTGTACGAAGCTGTCGCCCCTTAATTTCTGGCAAAAACATTAGCGTAAATTGCCATTTCTTTCAATAGCTTACTAGTAAACAAGAAGTTAGTCTCCGTGAATATAAACGTCGCAGATTTGTTAAATGGGAATTACATCCTGTTATTATTTGTGGTCCTGGCACTGGGCCTGTGTCTGGGTAAATTACGTCTGGGTTCAGTCCAACTCGGTAATTCCATTGGCGTTTTAGTGGTGTCCCTATTATTAGGTCAACAGCACTTTAGTATTAACACCGATGCATTAAATCTCGGCTTTATGCTGTTTATTTTTTGTGTCGGCGTCGAAGCCGGTCCCAACTTTTTTTCGATTTTTTTTCGCGATGGGAAAAATTATCTAATGCTTGCTCTGGTGATGGTCGGCAGCGCCATGCTGATCGCCCTGGGGCTGGGTAAGCTATTTGGCTGGGACATCGGCCTGACGGCAGGTATGCTGGCCGGCTCGATGACCTCAACGCCGGTGCTGGTCGGCGCGGGTGACACCTTGCGCCATTCCGGAATGTCGGGGACATCGCTTTCAACCGCCCTCGATAACCTGAGCCTCGGTTATGCGCTCACCTATTTGATTGGTTTGGTCAGTCTGATTGTTGGCGCGCGCTACCTGCCGAAACTTCAGCATCAGGATCTGCAAACCAGCGCCCAACAAATCGCACGTGAACGAGGTCTGGACACTGATGCCAACCGTAAGGTTTATCTGCCGGTAATTCGTGCCTATCGCGTTGGCCCGGAACTGGTGGCATGGGCCGATGGCAAAAATCTGCGCGAGCTGGGTATCTATCGCCAGACCGGTTGTTACATTGAACGCATCCGTCGCAACGGCATCCTGGCCAACCCGGATGGCGACGCGGTACTGCAAATGGGCGATGAGATAGCCCTGGTGGGTTATCCGGATGCGCATGCCCGCCTCGATCCCAGCTTCCGTAATGGTAAAGAGGTGTTCGATCGCGATCTGCTCGATATGCGCATCGTCACTGAAGAGATTGTGGTGAAAAATCACAATGCCGTTGGCCGCCGCCTGGCCCAGTTGAAGCTGACCGATCACGGCTGTTTTCTCAACCGCGTGATCCGTAGCCAGATTGAAATGCCTATCGATGACAACGTCGTGCTTAATAAAGGCGACGTGCTGCAGGTCAGTGGGGATGCTCGCCGCGTCAAAACCATTGCCGATCGTATCGGCTTCATTTCCATTCACAGTCAGGTGACCGATCTGCTGGCCTTCTGCGCCTTCTTTATCATCGGTCTGATGATCGGGATGATCACCTTCCAGTTCAGTAATTTCAGCTTCGGCATCGGGAATGCGGCTGGACTGCTGTTCGCTGGGATCATGCTGGGCTTCCTGCGTGCCAACCATCCAACGTTTGGCTATATCCCACAGGGGGCGCTGAACATGGTCAAAGAGTTTGGCCTGATGGTATTTATGGCAGGCGTCGGTTTAAGCGCGGGCAGCGGCATTGGCAATGGCCTTGGCGCCGTGGGTGGGCAAATGCTGATTGCCGGCCTGGTTGTCAGCCTGGTGCCGGTTGTCATCTGTTTCTTATTCGGTGCTTACGTATTGCGCATGAACCGCGCCCTGCTTTTTGGCGCCATGATGGGCGCGCGTACCTGCGCTCCGGCAATGGAAATCATCAGCGATACGGCACGCAGCAACATACCCGCATTAGGCTATGCCGGGACCTACGCAATTGCCAACGTACTGCTGACATTAGCGGGGACACTCATCGTCATTGTCTGGCCTGGGCTTGGTTAGCGCTGAAATTTACTCTTAAACGAAAATTTTTTGCAGGTAAGCAGAACTTTTCTTCAAGACGTCAGTCATAACTATTGCCACTGCTTTTCTTTGATGTCCCCAATTTGTGGAGCCCATCAACCCCGCCGTTTTGGTTCAAGGTTGATGGGTTTTTTGTTGCCTGAATTTTGCGATCGCTGACTCCCTCCCCCCGAAACTCTCTCACATTTGCAGCATGCTGGTTATGACACATACTTTTAGTCAGAGCTAAATGATAATGGGGGGTGCTATGTTACTCGCAGGCAAAGTCGCGGTAATCTTCGGAGGCAGCGGCGCTATAGGTAGTGCAGTTGCGCATGCCATGGCGCGTGAAGGCGCCCATGTGTATCTGGGCGCGAGCAGTCAGGAAAAGCTGGATTGGGCGGCCAGTAGCATTCGAACCGCGGGCGGTGCCGTCGAAACCTTTGTCACCGATGTACTCGACGAATACGGCACCTCAAAACCAGTTACTCAGCTTGCGCAGCAAACCGGTGGAATAGATGTGGTGGTTAACGCAACCGGCTTTATGCATGAACAGGGCAAACGCATCGAGGCGTTATCCCTTTCTGAGTTTATGAGCGGTATCACCCCTTTCCTCTCGGCGCAGTTCAATATCGCAAAAGCCGTAACACCACACATGGGCGGCAATCGTGCGGGCGTCATTCTCACCGTTGTTGCGCCCGCGGCCCCGATGGCGATACCTGGACATCTGGGACACATCGTTGGCTGTGCGGGAACAGAGGCCTTTATTAAAGCGCTTGCCAGCGAACTGGGGCCGGCGAATATTCGGGTCGTCGGCGTGCGCTCGCATGCGATTGTGGATGCCGTTCAGGCCGGTTCCTATACCGGGGAGATTTTTACCGCTAAAGCGCAGTCAATAGGTATAACCGTCGCACAATGGTTAGGTGGTGCGGCGCAAAGTACCATGCTTGGGCGTCTGCCTACGCTTGCACAAATCGCTGAGGTAATGACCTTTCTGGCTTCAGACCATGCCGGAGCAATCACCGCAACGGTGGTGAATATTACCGGCGGCGCTACGCACAACTGACCGTCGCGGGCAACCCCGCAATACGCTCCACCATCAGCAAGATATCTTCTCGCCGCAGCGGCTTTTTGTCCGTGACAAAATGCAGCGTCATCCCTTCAATAAACGCATCCAGCGCCCGCGCCGTAACCGGAGAAAACCACTGCTCCAGCGTTTGTTGGCTGCGTAACATCCAGTTTTGCATCACCGTTTTTAGTGCCGGTTTACGGCTGGCGAAGGCATACAGCTGATACATGAGTTCCATGTTATCGGGTGTCGTGACCTGGGAGCTGTAAATCATATCGGTAATCGCATGGCAAGCCTGCGACGCATCCGCAACGTCGGCAAAAAAAGCCTGATACTGCAGCATCATCCTGTCAGTAAAACGGTCAAACGCCTCCATTAAAAGCTCATCAATTCCCGAAAAATAATAGGTCATAGAACCCAAGGGCACCTGAGCAATTGTCGCAATCTTCCGATGTGTAACCGCATGAATACCATGGGCTATTACCGCATCCAGAGTCGCCTGAACTATTTTTTCCCGCCGCTGCGGATCGTTCGCACGTCGCACTGCATTACCTCTTCTTGCATTTGTGTACAAATGTACACAACCTTGCTAAGGTTGTCTTCTTTCCTCTTTTCTTCGGCTCGAATTCAT
The DNA here is from genome assembly GCF_013783065.1 of Citrobacter sp. RHBSTW-00986. Taxonomy (NCBI): domain Bacteria; kingdom Pseudomonadati; phylum Pseudomonadota; class Gammaproteobacteria; order Enterobacterales; family Enterobacteriaceae; genus Citrobacter; species Citrobacter sp. RHBSTW-00986. The sequence goes on from NZ_CP056200.1 coordinate 3,173,389, forward strand.
GACTGGCATCTCATCACGCAAAGCCTTAAGACGTCGCACCTGGGCACTGTTCACGTTCTTCTTTTTACCAGGATTATTAATGGCCTCCTGGGCAACGCGTACCCCTGCCATCAGAGATATCCTCTCCATCTCAACCGCCGAAATGGGCGCGGTGCTGTTTGGACTCTCAATTGGTTCGATGAGTGGCATTCTTTGTTCGGCCTGGCTGGTGAAACGATTTGGCACGCGTAAAGTGATCCGCACCACCATGTCTTGCGCAGTCCTCGGAATGGCAATCCTCAGCGTGGCGCTCTGGCTGCATTCCGCATGGCTTTTCGCATTTGGTCTGGGCGTGTTCGGCGCCAGCTTTGGCGCAGCAGAAGTTGCCATCAACGTCGAAGGTGCGGCTGTTGAGCGCGAAATGAATAAAACCGTACTGCCGATGATGCACGGTTTTTACAGCCTGGGAACGCTGGCGGGTGCCGGAGTCGGGATGATGCTTACCGCCTTCAGCGTACCGGCGACCGCGCATATCTTGCTGGCGGCGATGGTGGCTATCACCCCTATCTTCATCGCCATCAAAGCCATTCCTGACGGCACGGGTAAAAATGCCGCTGACGGGTCTCACTCCGGCGAAAAAGGACTGCCTTTTTATCGCGATATTCAGTTATTGCTGATTGGCGTCGTGGTGCTCGCAATGGCATTTGCTGAAGGTTCCGCCAACGACTGGCTTCCGCTGCTGATGGTGGACGGACATGGATTTAGCCCGACATCAGGCTCGCTGATTTATGCCGGATTTACGCTGGGTATGACCGTTGGACGATTTACTGGCGGCTGGTTCATCGACCGCTACAGCCGCGTCGCGGTAGTGCGCGCCAGTGCGCTAATGGGTGCTCTTGGGATTAGCCTGATTATTTTTGTCGACAGCACTTGGGTGGCGGGTGTTTCCGTTATTTTGTGGGGACTCGGCGCATCACTGGGCTTCCCACTGACCATTTCGGCTGCCAGCGACACCGGCCCCGATGCTCCAACCCGCGTCAGCGTTGTCGCCACTACCGGCTATCTGGCATTCCTGGTTGGACCACCGCTGCTGGGCTACCTGGGTGAACACTACGGCCTGCGTAGCGCTATGCTGGTGGTGCTGGCGCTGGTGCTTGTCGCCGCCATCGTCGCGAAAGCGGTGGCAAAACCGGATCTCAAAAACACCACTGTGATGGAGAACAGCTAATGCGTATCAAACTGATTGCAGTCGACATGGACGGCACATTTTTAAGCGACCAAAAAACCTATAATCGTGAGCGCTTTATGGCGCAATATCGCCAGATGAAAGAACAAGGGATCCGCTTTGTGGTCGCCAGCGGCAACCAATATTACCAGCTCATCTCCTTTTTTCCTGAACTGGCCAGTGAAATCTCATTTGTTGCCGAAAACGGCGGATGGGTGGTCAGTGAAGGGGAAGATGTCTTTAACGGCGAGCTGGCAAAAGACGATTTCCAGGCCATCGTGGAACATCTGCTGACCCGTACGGACACCGACATTATCGCCTGCGGTAAAAATAGCGCTTATACCCTGAAGCGGTACAGCGATGAGCATAAGACGGTCTCCGCCATGTATTATCATCGTCTTGAATTTGTGGATAATTTTGACAACCTCAATGACGTTTTCTTCAAGTTCGGGCTAAATATTTCAGACGATCGTATCCCCCAGGTGCAGGCTGACCTCCATGAGGCGATTGGCGACATTATGGTACCGGTACATACCGGCTACGGCAGCATCGATTTAATTATACCCGGAGTGCATAAGGCAAACGGTCTGCGTCTGCTGCAACAACGCTGGAATATTACCGACGATGAGGTTGTTGTGTTTGGCGATGGCGGCAATGATATTGAGATGCTGCGTCAGGCAGGATTTAGTTTTGCAATGGCGAACGCCCATGAGCCGGTTATCCAGGCGGCAAAATATCGCGCAGGGTCGAACAATGAAGAGAGCGTGCTGGATATTATCGACCGCGTGTTAAAGAATGAAGCACCGTTTACGCAATAACGCCTCAGCACAGACGGCAACAAAATGATGGCATGATCTATTCATAATCCGCCTCAAATTAACCCGCTGGATTATTACCTCCAGTGAATATTCAGACGAGCGGATTATGAAGAAAAGTGTACTGATAGCGACATTGTTGCTGGGTTTTGCGGGGACAACATTTGCGCAAAGCGTTACCGTTGATGTACCAAGCGGTTATAAGGTGGTGGTAGTGCCCTCTTCCGTCAGCGTTCCGCAGGCGGTCAGCGTTACCACCGCGCCACAAACGGTGTATGTTGCTCCGACGCCTGCCCCGGCCCCTGTCTATCGCGCACATCCTTATGCGCGACATGTTGCCAGCGTCGGTGAAGGAATGATCATCGAACACCAGATTGACGATCACCACTAAGTTTTTGCCTGGCCCGGGCAACCGGGCTTTAACCTTCCCGTGAATCCCCTACCCGTTTATCTTTCAGAAAGATAACCATCAGAATCACCCACAGTACGCCGCTTGCCAGATTGAACAGGCTGAACAAGCCGTTTCCTCCGAGCAGATAAGCGTGTTTACTCAGCTCAATACCGACGGTAAAAATCAGCATCTGCAACATACCCATGGCGGCAGAAACCGTGCCCTTACTCATTTCACTGGCAAACAGCGTCAGACGTACCAGTCCCGCATTCGCCACGCCAATACCAAACGCATAGATGCTTAAACCCGCCGTCATCCATAGATAAGCATGGGATGACACCACCGTGGCCGCAGCGGCAATCACCAGCCCGACGGCGATTGGCCAGCCGCCCATGATAATCAGCGAACGTACGGTTTTTCGCGAGGTCAGGCGCGCCAGTACCAGGTTACCGGCAATCAACGCGCCAAAAATCGGCACCTGCAACAGGCCATATTCGTAGCTGCTGAGATGTTCACCGCTGATGATAATAATCGGGGACTGCGCAATCCACGCCAGTAACGGCAGGCTGACAAAACCCAATGCCAGCGCGCCTGCAACAAAGCGCACGTTCCTCAGCACCAGCTTATAATCTTTGCCCAGCTCTTTAATCGACAGCTTTTCACCAAGCCGGGTTGCCGTCTCCGGCATCGCGCGTTGCAGACCAAAAAAAGAGATGGCGGCCAGGGCGGCAAACAGGATAAACATCCCTTCCCACGGCAGAACATGTACCCAGGCTGCACCGACCAACGGCCCCAGCAGGGGCGCAATCAACGCTACGTTTGCCATCAGCGCGGTAATTTTTATGCACACCGCTTCTTCAAAGGATTCCTGAATTGCGGCGTAACCCACCGCACCAATAAAGCACAGGCTTATCCCTTGTAAAAAACGCAGGAAGGTAAATTGCTCAATATTCTGCGCAAGCAGGGTTGCAAGGCAGGTCACAATGAACCAGAGCACGCCGGTTAACATCACCGGGCGACGTCCAATTCGATCCGACAGCGGTCCTAATAACCACTGCAAAAACATGCCGCCAGCCAGATAGGCGGTCATGGATGTGGGCACCCAATCTAATCCGGCATTATATTGCTCCACCACCGCCAACATTCCGGGCTGGATCATATCGTTGCCGATATAAGTAGAGAATTCGTAAAGCACCAGACAGAGAGGGAAAAGTAATGCCTGACGCCCCAAACGGGCGCCTGAAGATAAACGGTTCTGCATGCAGTCTCTTAACTATAGAAAAATCGCGCAAAGTGTAATAAATGCGCCGTACTGGTGATAGTGAATTATGTGATTTGAAAGCAAATTGCGCACATTTTTACACTCATTTGCTCAGGAACATTTTGCGTTAAGGTTAATTTAAGTTGAGGCCGCTATCATGTTCAATAAGTCTCATTAATTGTCTGAAAAATAGTCATTTAACAGACAAATAAGACAAGACCGCTTTTTATCCCGTGAAAGCAATTTTATGCTCTCCCCTCTTGGGCCTTTTTAACGATTACACTGAGTCTGGACGTTATGCTGGAAAATCTGAACAACTCACTTTTTTATCTCATCAATGCCACGCCGGACTCTGCGCAATGGATGATATCGCTTGCCATTTTTATTGCCAAAGACCTGATTAACATCGTACCGCTGTTAGCCGTTGTGCTTTGGCTTTGGGGGCCGCGGGCCCAGGTTACTCTCCAGCGCCAGTTAGTTATAAAAATGGCGATTGCGCTGATCGTCGGTCTGACGATTTCATGGCTGATGGGGCATCTGTTCCCTCACGATCGTCCGTTTGTTAACCACATCGGTTACAACTTCCTGCATCATGCGGCGGATGACTCTTTCCCGAGCGATCACGGTACGGTTATCTTTACCTTTGCACTGGCTTTCTTGTTCTGGCATCGCCTGTGGACGGGCGCTCTGCTGATGGTCGTTGCTGTGGCGATTGCCTGGTCGCGGGTCTACCTTGGCGTACACTGGCCGCTGGATATGCTGGGAGGATTACTCGCCGGGCTGATTGGCTGCCTGAGCGCTCAGATGATCTGGCAGCGGTTTGGCACGCCCCTGTACCTCGGCTTGCAAAATGGCTATCGCGCCTGCTTCGCTCTGCCCATCCGTAAAGGCTGGGTGCGTGACTAACCCACGGTAAAAAGAGTAGTATTAAGCGCGATACTGAGCACTTATTCTACTCTCCAGGGGAACTATGGAAACTCGACGCGACGAGCGTATTGGTCAATTACTGCAGGCGCTGAAACGCAGCGATAAATTACACCTCAAAGAAGCCGCGACGCTGCTGGGCGTATCTGAGATGACCATTCGTCGCGACCTGAATAATCACGATGCTCCCGTCGTCTTGCTCGGGGGCTATATTGTTCTGGAACCCCGCAGCGCCAATCACTATTTAATCAGCGATCAAAAATCCCGACTGGTTGATGAAAAGCGCCGTGCCGCCCAGATGGCGGCAAGCCTCGTGCAGGCACATCAGACTATCTTTTTCGACTGTGGTACCACCACGCCGTGGATCATTGAGGCTATCGACAATGAATTGCCTTTCACCGCAATCTGCTACTCGCTGAATACGTTTCTGGTGCTACAGGAAAAACCGCAGTGCCGCGTCATTCTGTGTGGTGGCGAATTCCATGCCAGCAACGCAATTTTCAAACCGCTTGATTTCCAGGAAACGCTGAACAACCTGTGCCCGGATATCGCTTTTTATTCCGCAGCTGGCGTTCATATTGAGAAAGGCGCGACCTGTTTTAACCTGGAAGAGCTACCGGTGAAGCACTGGGCGATGTCGATGGCGCAGCATCACGTGCTGGTGGTCGATCACAGCAAATTTGGTAAGGTGCGTCCTGCGCGGATGGGTGAAGTAAAACGCTTTAATACCATCGTCAGCGATAGCCGTCCTGACGAGGCGTTTGTTGAGCACGCGAAAGCGCAACGTATCAAACTGATGTATTAAGCGATACTGCCGGATGGCGATAGCGTCATCCGGCAAACGCTAAGATTAAGAGAACCAGCCGCCAAACCACTGGTGGAATTTCATCATCACAAAGTCCCACATGCGACTAAAGAATCCCCCCTCTTCCACGGCCTCCATCACCATCAGTGGACGCTGCTCGATGGATTTCCCGTTCAACTGGAAGTCGATAGTCCCCACAACCTGGCCTTTCTTCAGCGGCGCGGTTAACTGTGGTTCGGTCAGGGTAAAGCTGGCCTTCAGGTTTTTGAGCTGACCACGCGGGATAGTCACCGAGCCCGCTTCTCCGGCACCCAAATTAACTTCACTCTTATCACCAAACCAGACGCGCTGCGTCACGAAAGTGGCATCCGGTTTAATCGGCGTAACGGTTTCAAAGAAGCGGAAGCCCCAGGTCAGCAGCTTTTCTGACTCATTAAAACGAATGCGGTCGGTTTTCGCCCCCAACACCACGGAAATCAGGCGCATATCCCCCTGGGTCGCGGAAGCGACCAGGTTGTATCCCGCCCCGGCCGTGGTACCGGTTTTCATACCGTCCACGTTCAGGTTGGTGCTCCACAACAAACGGTTGCGGTTCGGCTGGCGGATTTTATTAAAGGTAAATTCTTTCTCTTTGTGGATAGCGTACTCTTCCGGTACATCGTGGATTAGCGCCTTCCCGAGCAGGGCCATATCACGTGCGGTACTGAACTGTCCTGCCGCATCCAGGCCATGCACGGTCTGGAAAGTGGTATTGGTCAGCCCCAGTTTTTTCGCGTAGCCGTTCATCAGACCAATGAAGGATTCCTGGCTGCCGGCAACGTAATCAGCCAGTGCGATACAGGCATCGTTACCAGACTGGATGATAACGCCTTTGTTCAGATCGGACACTGCAACCTGATCGCCGGGTTTGAGGAACATAACCGACGAACCGCGCAGGGCCGGATTACCGGTCGCCCAGGCGTCTTTGCCCACGGTGACCATGTCGTTGAGGTTAATTTTCCCGGCCTTCAGCGCCTGACCGACCACATAGCTGGTCATGATCTTGGTCAGACTGGCAGGATCCAGTTTCTCATCAGCATTACCTTCCGCCAGTACCTTACCGCTGGCGTAATCCATTAGGATCCACGCGCGCGCGTCGACGCTCGGTGGGGCCGTTGGTTGCTCCGCCGCCTGTACGCTCGGCGCCAAAAGGATTAAGAGTGCAGAACCTGCAGCAAAGCTGCGAAGTGAAGAGAAGTATTGCGTCATAAATGCCACCCGAGTATCCATTCCAAAAAACCACGTCATACCACACCGTGTTTACACAAAACCGGCCAGGCGACCCTGGCCAACCCATACAGAAAAGGTCTGATGGATGACGTGTAAAATAAGTGCGGTGAGTAATAACGCACTAACGAGCTTAAAGAAACCGTAAGTTGGTAAAGTTTTTAAAGTTTATGCAATAACACCGCGCTGCGCTGCTCCTGGCACGATTTTTTTAGACTTTGTTGCGTAAATATTAGGTTTACCCCACCATGTGGGCTAGTCAGATGGCATCTGCAGCCATAAAGCTGCTCAATTAATTTGCGGGGTTACTATGATTACACTGTGGGGTCGCAATAACTCGACCAACGTAAAAAAAGTATTGTGGACGCTCGAGGAACTGGAACTGCCGTATAACCAAATTCTGGCGGGCGGACAGCATGGCGGTAACCGCGATGCCGACTATCTGGCACTCAACCCGAACGGACTGGTCCCGCTGCTACGTGATGATGAAACGGACGTTGTTCTGTGGGAATCCAATACCATTGTCCGCTATCTGGCAGCTCAGTACGGACAAAAGCGTTTGTGGATTGACGCCCCGGCCGCGCGCGCCGTCGGTGAAAAATGGATGGACTGGGCAAACCAGACGCTAAGTCCTGCGCATCGGGTTATCTTGTTTGGCCTGGTCAGAACCCCTGCCGAGAAACGCGATATGGCGGCAATCGAGGCGGGTAGTCAGGTGTGCGATAACCTGTTTGCTATTCTGGATAACGCGCTGGCGGACCAGCCATGGTTCTCCGGGGCTGAATTTGGCACTGCCGATATCGCCGTTGCGCCGTTTATCTATAACCTGTTCAACGTTGGCCTGAGCTGGACCCCGCGCCCACATCTGGAGAACTGGTATCAGCAACTGACCGAACGTCCGGCGTTTCAAAAAGTCGTAATGATCCCGGTCAGCTAACTAAATCAGGGACTCACTTTCAGTAATTCCCCGTCGGACTCGTCGGTTAGTACGTATAAGTACCCGTCTGGTCCGACGCGCACATCACGGATCCGTTGTCCCCTTTCCTGCAACAGACGCCCCTCTTCGGTGACGGCATTCCCTTTGACGCTCAGCACGATCACTTCTTTATCTTTCAACGCGCCAATGAATAACTTCTGCCGCCACTGTGGGAAGGTATCGCTATTATAAAAAGCCATTCCGCTGACCGCCGGTGACTTTTCCCAGTAAAAGATGGGTTGCTCTGTTCCAGCAACAATTGGGCCTTTTGCTTCGGGAATTTTAAGACCACTGTAGTTAACGCCCCAGGTCGCAAGCGGCCAGCCATAGTTTTTCCCTTTCTCCGGGATATTGATTTCATCGCCCCCGCGTGGACCATGCTCATTGAGCCACAGCGTATCGCTCCAGGGATTCATCGCCATCCCCTGCGGGTTGCGGATACCATATGACCAAATCTCTGCCCGCGCTCCTGCCCTCTTCACAAACGGATTATCCGGCGGAATTTTTCCTTCATCGGTCAGTCGTACGACCTTGCCCTGCAGCTTATCCAGATCCTGTGCGGTAGAACGTTGATTGTTTTCACCAAGGCCAATAAACAGATAACCGTTGCCATCAAAAACCATACGTCCGCCAAAATGGTTTCCGCTGGAGAGCTTCGGCTGTTGGCGAAAAATGGTCTGGAACCCTTGCAGATGTTTAAGATCGTCGCTCAGTCGTCCGTAACCAACCGCTGTCCCGGCGTTACCTTCACCGTCAGCTTCAGCAAAGCTAAGCCACACCCGGCGAGATTGTTTAAAATCCGGAGCTAATGCCACATCAAGCAATCCCCCCTGACCATTCGCCCAGACTTTGGGTACGCCGGTTAGCGGGTCGGAAAGCCCCTTTCCAGACTGCCAAAGTCGAAGCTGGCCGCCTTTGAGCGTAATGAGCATACCGCGATTGTCGGGTAAAAACGCCAGCGACCACGGATGATCGAGTTTCGTTTGCAGCACTTCCACCTCTACCGCGGCGGCATAAGAGGAAAATAGCGCGAGTGGGACAGCACAGAGAAAGAGTCGACGCATAACACCTCCTTAATGGCTCTGCATAAAGCGTAGCCAGCAAGGGGAATTATCCCTCCACATTTACATAATCTTAACGAAAAGGGGGAGCGCCCTCCCCCTGATTCAGACGTGTTCCAGCGTTGAATAAGATTGCAAACACTGGATACTTAGCGTCAGCGTTGTCAGGCAGTTTTCCAGTTTCTCTGCGTTAACGGCGATAAAGGTTGGACAATCGTGATGTCCACTCATAAGACAAACAGCGGCGGCGGCTAACGCCCCTTCAGCACGATGAAGGGCATTCCACTCTTCCTGATCAAGATGCATACCGTGAAGCTGTGATTGCTCGTGCAATTCGCGATTCAGTACAAAAAAATTATCACGCAGACGATCGCTCTCGCTGACTGACATGTAGCCTTTCGCTTTTCTCAACAGCAGATAAGCGGCAAGTTCGACACGGGCGTTTATCAATTTGTTGAGAAGATCGGTTCTCAGTCTGTCAACAACCATACTTTGTTCCTCCTCTTTCCAACTATGGTGCAACTTAATAGTATGGTCATTTTTTGAACAAAGTCGTGTCCAGGATCAATCCATCACCGAAAATTAACACAATTTACAAATAATCTTTAATTCCACGCCGGGCGTGGCGACTGATGGTATGAGATTGCGATACAATTTTTATTCAGAACTCTGTAGAATCCGTGCCCTGAATATTCCAATAACTGAACAATTTTTACGCTATGAGCAATGTAACCCACCAGCCGAAAATCGGCTTTGTCTCCCTCGGCTGCCCGAAAAATCAATAAATATATTGTGTTATTTTTTATGCTATTCAGTTAACTTATTGATAATCAACTAATACCGATTCACATGTTACCTTCGTACCGTTCCATTGGTCACGATAGATTGATGTACCAATGCCCACACCAGGATGTAAGATTAGCCCCGTATCCTTTTCAAATTTCAGGTACTTGGTTGTCTGTACTGAACGATCATAGTACGTGTGGCCTGAATACTTAAATCCCGCACTACCCTGTGGAACAATCCATGCCCCATAACTGGAATACTCCCTTGCCCTATCAATTATCTTGTACTCGAATTCACTACCCGTATAACGGCCTGTATACGTCCCTGACGTTTTGATCTTCCCAAATGGGGGATTGCCATACGCTACACGGTAGAAACGTTCTGGTGTGTATTGGAGTGCGTCACCTGTGACCCATTCGGCTTGTGGCAATACCCGCTTTCCAATCATTACGTACTCTGGATTCAGCTCTACACATGTTATGTGCGATGGTTTATTACGTATGAACTGGAAGTAGCTAAGTCGCCCGATACCCGCACATAATTCTATACAGTCATCACTACAGCCAGCATCTAGCATGAAATCCCATGCCAACATTTCGGGAGTGAAGAAAGCACCAGTAGCTCCGATACCATCACCTTTGTAATTATTGAAGATAAACTCTTTATCATCTTCTGCTAGTTGCCTATCTGAATGTACTAACTCCATCACTTTTAAATGTAGTTGTGATTCCTTTTTAGTTATTCTTGCCATAAAATACCCTTGTACAGTTGTTGTACGGGTATTTAGGGGAACTCGATGAGCCTTATCGATTTAAGTTTTTCAGGATTATCAAAACCTGGAACAAAACTTATTGAAAAAGTCAGTGATGCGATTGGCGTGCTTTATGAACCTACAAGAATCAGGAAAAAAGCGAAGGCTGAAGCTGAAGCTAAACGTACAGAGCTAATTTCGAGGTTAGAGCTTGAGGGAATAGAAAAACGGGCAGTTGAGCGTTTTCTCAAACGTGAAACTAAACGACAAGAAAACATTGAAAATATTACAATACAAGCAGCACAAAGCCTATCTGAGACTGATAATGTTTCTGATATTGACGACGATTGGATAGAGGCTTTCTTCAGAGAGTGTGAGGATATTAATGACGAACAAATGCAAACGCTATGGGGAAGAATTTTATCCGAAGAAGCAAAGTCAAAAGGTTCTTTTAGTCGTAGAACCTTAAAACTATTGTCAACCTTAAGCAAAGAAGAAGCGAATCTTATTACTTATTTTGGCAAGTTTGTTTGGCAGGCAAGTAACCTTACTCCAATTTTATTGACCGATGAGAATGGAAACACTGAAGGTATAACCTTCAATGAACTTTCTGTTTTAGACTCTTTAGGAGTTATTCAACAAGGCATTGGCTACCATTTAACCTTCGGTAGTAAAAAAGGTCGTATTGGCTATTACGGAATGGCATTTTTAGTTGAATTTCAGAGCGATGATTCATCAACTTGGAATCTACAAATAGGAACGGCTTTACTTACGCCTATCGGTCAAGAATTGATCAGAATTTGCGGCTCCACTCCAGATATTGCGTATGTACATAAATTCCTCAACAAAACAAATGTTGAAGGAAGCCAAGTAAAGCTATCAATGCTTACTATGTAAAAAAGGCCGGATTACCGGCCTAAGTTCCACTAACCATAATTAAAAACACCTGCAAGAAATGCTCTAATGGGCTTGTATTGCCACTAATCTAAAATGCATCAGTACTGATACAATAATCCAGCAATCACGCTAATGGTAAAATTCCTGTAACATTAATCCACCCTATAACCTCTTTATCAGCATATGTTATCTACTCACCAGAACGTACTAACTTCATCTACCTATTATGATTAGTAGATTTCTTTTTAGCTACTTTTGCCATAAAATACCCTTATACAATTTATGCACAGGTAGTTAGGGAATTATTAATGAAAACCTTCAAACTATTAGCAGCAATTATAGTCATTACATTATTATCTATAGCCGCTAATATTGCGTTGATTTATCTATGCCCAGATACTGAATATTCACTTTGGGTTAGTGCACAATCTTTGATCTTGACATTCATTGCAGCCACTTATTCCGTGAAAACAAAGATAAATCATTTCCTAGAACGGGAAATCGATCTTATTGGTGTGTTCAGTGTGGCTGTAGCTATCAGTGCATCCATAACATCATTTTATGTAAATGATAAGTTTAAATTTCCCGATACATTAATATATTCCTTAGTGATTATTTTAGGAATGGCATACATCATTTGGGATTATAAAAAATTTAAAAACAAAACAACACGGTACTTGCCAAATATAAAAAGCACATCTACGTTTAGAGAGACAAATAGCCAAATAGTTATAACCACAAGAATAGATAAAGCCCCATAAGGGGCTTCATTTAGATTTTAACATCCCTTTAATTTCTGAAATGTCACTTTTTATTTTTGAAAGTTCTCGTACTAAATCATACAATTCATCAATATCTGCTTCATTGCTTTCAGTTTTAGTTTCTAATACTAGAAGTTTACTTTCAATATCACTTATACGTCTTTCGGCATCTAAGATCTCTTGTTTTCGTCTGTAGAGTAGACGCCCCATAAATGTACAAAAGGCCATTAATAGACCCCCTATCGCGATGTAGTCCATTACGTGTTTCCTTTTAATATGAGTCATAAACGTCGGTGTTAATGTAATAACACGTTCGATTAATAACCCCTTCATTTTCGTTTGCGTACATTCCATCTTCTACTTGAGTGGATGCCCGTTCTAAGTTTGTGCCTTTAGCATTAAAACTGTACTGTGTTCTACCCCGAATCGGTCTGCGATTTCTTGCCACGTGTAGCGGGTTCCATCGTCTTTAATCTTTACCATTACTCATATCCTATTCATTTACTATTAATAGGTAATAATTATTTTATTTTCGTTATGAAAGTTTTACCTTTCGTTTTGTTTGTTTTCGATCAAAATCCCCACGAATGTGAAAGATAATTCGCGGAGGAAACTCGAATATATCTGTACCCCTAAGAATCATTTGATTATCCGTGTACATTAAAAAATCTATATGTATTTATTTTTTTAATACTTGGATAACAGACACAAAAAAGCCCACTATAATTAGTGGGCTTAGAAAAAAATAAATTAGTTCATTGCTTCTACCTTCCAGCGGCCACCGGGCTGCGTGATCTCATATTCATATCGATCATCACACCACACAACAGCTTTACCTGAGAAGTTTGCTGTACTGAACGCTGTAACCTTATCACATTTATAGTCACGCGATTGGATCAATGCTTGAGCAAAATCTTTTGCATCTTGTTCATCATCAGCTTGCACTGCAAATGGGGCTAGCAAAATTGCGATTGCGATGATACTTTTCATTTTATTTCCTTATAACTTTGAGAAGTTATCAATTATAATATGAGTACGTCTTTTTTTATCCTACCAAAAACTATAGTAATTATTATTTTGTAAAGTGAATTAGCATAACTTTACTCATGCTTCAATAATATTGTTCTGTGTTGATTATTTTTTAACATTACATCTCACTTCATAATTCATATAACCATCTTTATCTAAGTACATATTTCCATAATAATATCCTCTATCTAAAGTATCCACTATGATCAACTCTTGCTCGCCATTTTCTGATGAATATCTATATGAACCATAAGGTACTGGCATTTGATCATAAACTCGCTTCGTCAGAAAATAGTTGTCTGTGACAACGGTATCACCTCTAATGTCTGTACAATTAAAATTTGGTAAATTCTTTGCAATTACTGTACCGCTAAAAACAGTCAAAATAATAAACAATAATTTCATTGCACCATAACCTTTTACCTACGAATCATAAGTAGGCTTTCATCTTAATTTAATTGTTTTAATGGATATGAGTTAGATGTACTTGAACCATCGCTATACACCTCTGATATAGTCAGTTTGTTCCCATCCACTTTGTATTTTACTACACTATCAGCCGGGTCATTTCTCCAACGACCTGAGCTATCTGGATTGTTTGATGCCCACATAACTTGATCATCAATCAGCTTACACTTGATAGCCCATCTTGTGCTGTCATCTTTACGTATGTAATGGACATAGGCTACATCTGATTGAATCTTATCAAGCTTCATTATTTTATGATCTCGCCCAAACATAGATGCAGCTGCCGCTTTGCAGATCTGACCAACATTAGCTTCCGCTGCGTAGAGTGAAGAACTGAACAATAATGGCACAATAACTAATAATTTTATCATCGCATATCGTCTCGTAATAAAATTTGATTTAACTTTACTTTCTTAACAACTCTTTTAATTCGTCAACTGTCTTCATTTCTTTTCCAATATGAATCATTGCATGACAGTTTGCACATAAAGGAATGAGATCTTTAATTGGGTCAATCTTATAGCGTTTGCCAATAGTATGTAGTGGCACTATATGATGAACATGAATATAATTTTTTCCGTGTTTACCATACATTTTTTCAAAATTAAAACCACAGACAGCACAACTCAAACCATGTTTATCGATACATTCTTTTCTCGCCTTTGGATCTCTCTCATAGTACGTTGCAATCCTTTGACGCTTTTCCCCCTCATAGTATTCATTTTCGATTTCGGGAGTAAATGAATAGAAATCTTCATCGGTGGCGTACCAATCCCCATCAATTTTTGTAAGATATTTTCGTACTATTTTCTTTTCAAAATGTTTAATCCTAGCAGCACCATTTTCAGTTGTTTTCTCATGCCTAGTCTGGCTAAAGGTAAAGAGACTGTACCCTTCATGTAAAATCTTATCTATGTGTTCAACAGATTGTGTATAACCAGATTTTTTGTGTCCATTTACATTCTCACGCCAACTGCTAGCCAAGATTAAAACTTTCTTTCCATCATCTGATCTAAGATCTTCCCAAGCTCCAAAAATTATTTTTTTGTTGATCTCATCAATAAATGACCAACTCCAGTTATCATTTTTACATGTAGCACCTAAAGAACGCATGAACTCTGTACGGGACATTTTTTATCCTTAAAATGTGTGATCTACATCACTTAATACTATCGATTGTTGGAGGTTCCTATCGTTCGTACAGCTAACAAACCTACCTAAAATAAATAGAAACCTCCAACAATCGATAGTGTATGTGTGTTCCTTTTGATGGTAAAGTATTAGTAGGTAGTTTTTGGTACTACATTTTTACATAGCTATGTCTTTTGCTTAAGAAATGGAATTAAAATGCAAAACCTCAAAAAAATTAATTCAATACTAATTAGTACCGTATTGTTACTTGCTATTTTGATTGGTATTAAGATATTATTTTCTAATTTTAAAGACTTCGAATGGGGAAGTGTTACGGACTGGATTAGTTCACTGAGTACAGCTGGTACACTTTGTATTGCAATACTTGCATATATAAAAGTCCCTGAATGGATGGCACAGAAACACTATGATATTGCACACAGCATTATTGAAGATACTATCTATAATGATCTTGCTAAAGTCCGCACTTCCTCTCTATATTTAAAATTCAAAATTGTAAAATTATGCAAAAACCTAGTTCTTGCATTGAAAAATAGATTAGGTGAACCAAATTCCCTTAGTGACTCTATAAATGACATTGAGAAAGACCTAGATGCATTATTTATTCTATCTTACTCTATAATTAATCGATTGAATTCAGTTTCAAGGTATAATTATACCTTAACTGATTACGCTAAAAATATCTCTGCTGAATTACAAAAAATTTTAAATGAATTCAATGAAATTCATGAAGAAATTTTAGTCTTTAGTTCTGACATAGGAATGTTATATCATGCTGATGATACAGTAATTGAAGTCGCAATGACTGAAGGTAGAGACATTCAGAAAAAAGTCATTGATTTGAATATAAAAACATCACAATTCATCCGTGATATTCACTCTAGAAATAGACCTATAACTGATTTCATTCGATACAAAAAAAACCATAAGTTAGTATAGATAAGGATAGCATGTGACTACACAAATACGTACTTATAATTTACCAACTGAGCTTGTTGAACATTTTTCAAATAACATTGCGTATTTCGAAAAACTTTTGTCTAAGGATTTTTCTGACTTAAATATTAATATAACACCAGAAGACATTAAAAAAATAGAAAAGTCTTTCGAAGTATCACATCGGATACGTGATTTCGAAATCGGTTTGTATTGGAAAAGACTTAATTTTCTTTGGGCCATCACCGCATTGCTATTTGCTGGATGGGGAGCATTAATTTTCAAGATCATAGAATTTAATGAAGGAGAAGCACCATATATTATGTTTGCTTCGCTATCATTTCTTTCACTTATAGGAGGTATTGTAACAATCTTCACCAGTTTCATTATTGATGCAGGTAAGCATTGGCAAAAGGTTTGGGAGTATCATGTTTACACTCTTGAACCTTTTGTATCCGGCCATTTATATGCAATTAAGTTTAATTACAAAAACAAAAAAAAGGCATCAATTAGTAGAAGTGTAGAAACTTTTAATTATGCACTGTTGACGCTTTGGGCTTGCTCCTCAATTTTTGCAGCAATTATTCCTTCGCAGATTACTAATGATTCCGCACTATGGATACAATTCGGCATTTCACTTATAATTTGGGTAACATTCCGAAATATAGGTGCCTCTGTCACTAAGGAGGACTCTGGTAGAATAGAGCTTGAGTAATATATTTCTTTAAATAGCCCTACTATAGGGCTTTATTACTGAGAGTATTTCAGACACTTTATCATTTCTTGCTGCACTTGTTTATACTTCTCTACGTCTATTACTGTCATCAATTGAAATTCCTCTTCTTCAGTTTGGTTTAACAAGTACTGCAATGGGTCTCAATATATGTAGGACGAGGTTCGATATTAAATTGTGATGTATGCCTATTCAGTACTATACGTTCTATGCAATCGTAGAACACTACCATATTATCAAAGACATTTATAATTATCTCATCATTATAAAAGTAATGTTCATAGAAATCAGTAGAGTTAGTTCCCTCTAGTTTCATTTTCCACTCCTTTATAGAATTCCTTAGTAGATCTCATATTGAATTCATTATTTAGGTGTGTATGTGTTGGCATTTTGTCGTTATTATCCTTCCTGTATCGCTCTATATAGGCTTTTAGTATGTCTAGCTTAGTTTCCCCTATCTGTAAGTATCCGGCATAATCAATCTGCCAACGAAGGAGATCGCTATGCGTAAAGCCCGTTTTACTGAGCATCAGATCATCGCTGTGATTAAGTCGGTTGAAGCCGGACGAACTGTTAAAGATGTCTGCCGGGAGACCGGTATCTCTGAAGCCACCTACTACAACTGGAAGTCCAGATACGGCGGCATGGAGGCTTCTGATATTAAAAAGATCAAGGATCTTGAGGACGAGAACCGACGTCTCAAACAGATGTTTGCCGACCTGAGCCTTGAGAACCGGGCGCTGAAAGACGTTATCGAAAAAAAGCTTTAAAACCAGCCTTTAAGCGTGAGCTGGTCACTCATCTGATAACGACATTTGGACTCAGTATCCGTCAGGCTGTAAATAGACCCGTTTTAGTTCCATGCATTTTTTGAGATCCCGGCCAAATAATGGTGCTGTCGGTATTCCTCCGGTGTCATATTGTTCAGTGATTCATGCGGGCGTTCACAGTTATATTCTGACAACCATTTCTCCGTGATTTCCCGCACTTCACTCAGCGTTCTGAACAGATAAAAATCGAGTATTTCTGTACGGTATGTCCGGTTAAAGCGCTCAATAAAAGCGTTCTGCGTCGGCTTACCCGGCTGAATAAATTCCAGTTTTACTGCATGTTGCTCTGCCCATTCAGCCAGTGCCAGAGAGATAAATTCCGGACCATTATCCATGCGTAGCATGACCGGATAGCCGCGATTTGCCGCAATCCTGTCGAGTACACGGACCACGCGCAAAGCTGGCAGATTCAGATCGATTTCAATCGACAATGCCTCACGGTTAAAGTCATCAACGACATTGAACGTGCGAAAACGACGGCCACAGACCAGAGCATCATGCATAAAATCGACAGACCAGCTCTGGTTCAGCGCTTCCGGTGTGGCCAGTGGCGAGGGATTACGCACCGGCAACCGTTGTTTGCCTTTACGGCGAAAATTCAGCTTCAGCAGACAATAAATACGATGGATCCTTTTGTGATTCCACGGGTATCCCTGCCGCCGCAGAACCTGGAAAAGTTTTGGAAAACCGTATCGTGGGTATCGCTCTGCCACTGCCTGCAACGCGACAATAACAGGTTCGTCACGCGTGGTATCCGGACGGTAATGGTAAACCGTTCTGCTCAGGTTCAGACTCCGGCAGGCCTGACGGATACTGAGTCCAAATGTCGTTATCAGATGAGTGACCAGCTCACGCTTAAAGGCTGGTTTTAAAGCTTTTTTTCGATAACGTCTTTCAGCGCCCGGTTCTCAAGGCTCAGGTCGGCAAACATCTGTTTGAGACGTCGGTTCTCGTCCTCAAGATCCTTGATCTTTTTAATATCAGAAGCCTCCATGCCGCCGTATCTGGACTTCCAGTTGTAGTAGGTGGCTTCAGAGATACCGGTCTCCCGGCAGACATCTTTAACAGTTCGTCCGGCTTCAACCGACTTAATCACAGCGATGATCTGATGCTCAGTAAAACGGGCTTTACGCATAGCGATCTCCTTCGTTGGCAGATTGATTATGCCGGATGATCTCTAAATGTGAATGGCACGATTATGCGGGATGTTTACACAATGATTTCTACCATCTCCAGCCCCTTCTCTTCAGCATACGTCCTCGCTGCCGATAGCTGGCGGTCTTTTGTCGTTCCCTTGTCTTGTCGGTCACTTGACCAACGGATGTAGCTGTAAAGTTAAGGCATGATGTATAATCCGAGTTTTCCTGAGCAATGTATTGTACAAAATAATGTCTAAGATTGGATTTATATCATTAGGGTGCCCGAAAAACCTCGTCGATTCTGAACGCATCCTGACCGAACTTCGTACCGAAGGCTATGACGTTGTGCCAAGCTACGACGACGCGGATATGGTTATCGTTAACACCTGTGGCTTTATCGACAGCGCGGTTCAGGAGTCGCTGGAAGCAATCGGCGAAGCGCTGAACGAAAACGGGAAGGTGATCGTCACCGGCTGTCTGGGCGCGAAAGTCGATCAGATCCGTGAAGTCCACCCGAAGGTGCTGGAAATCACCGGACCGCATAGCTACGAACAGGTTCTGGAGCACGTTCACCACTATGTGCCCAAACCAAAGCACAACCCGTTCCTGAGCCTGGTTCCTGAACAGGGCGTCAAGCTCACTCCGCGTCATTATGCCTATCTGAAAATTTCTGAAGGCTGCAACCACCGCTGCACGTTCTGCATTATTCCGTCGATGCGTGGCGATCTGGTGAGCCGTCCGATTGGCGACGTCCTCAGCGAAGCCAAACGTCTGGTGGATGCGGGCGTGAAAGAGATACTGGTCATTTCTCAGGATACCTCCGCGTACGGCGTGGATGTGAAGCATCGCACCGGTTTCCATAACGGCGAGCCGGTCAAAACCAGCATGGTTGATCTGTGCGAGCAGTTATCAAAACTGGGGATCTGGACTCGTCTGCATTACGTCTATCCCTACCCGCACGTTGATGACGTGATCCCACTGATGGCGGGAGGGAAAATCCTGCCGTATCTGGACATCCCGCTGCAACATGCCAGCCCGCGTATTCTTAAGCTGATGAAACGCCCAGGCTCCGTGGACAGACAACTGGCACGCATCAAGCAGTGGCGTGAAATCTGCCCTGAACTGACGCTGCGCTCAACCTTCATTGTCGGTTTCCCGGGTGAAACGGAAGAAGACTTCCAGATGCTGCTCGACTTCCTGAAGGAAGCGCGTCTGGACCGCGTGGGCTGCTTTAAATACAGCCCGGTAGAAGGCGCTGGCGCCAATGACCTGCCGGACCAAATCCCGGAAGAGGTGAAAGAGGAACGCTGGAACCGCTTTATGCAATTGCAACAGCAAATCTCTGCTGAACGTTTGCAGGAGAAAGTGGGCCGCGAAATTCTGGTTATCGTTGATGAAGTTGACGAAGAAGGCGCGATTGGCCGCAGCATGGCTGACGCCCCGGAAATCGACGGCGCGGTATACCTGAATGGCGAAACCAAGGTGAAACCTGGCGATATCATCCGCGTGAAGGTCGAAAACGCTGATGAATACGATCTGTGGGGCACCCGCGTTTAAATAAGCGCAACCCAACTGTAGGCCGGATAAGCGTTACGTCTTATCCGGCCCTGTGATTTATCCTTTAATTTTCGGGTCCAGCGCGTCGCGCAGACCATCTCCGAGTAAGTTAAACGCCAGCACCGTCAGGAATATCGCCACCGCCGGGAAAATCGCCACGTGCGGCGCGATCACCATATCAGCGCGGGCTTCATTGAGCATTGCCCCCCACTCCGGGGTCGGCGGCTGCGCACCCAATCCCAGAAATGACAGGCTCGCGGCAGAGATAATCGACGTGCCAATACGCATGGTAAAAAAGACCACGATCGATGAAACCGTACCCGGCAAGATATGGTTGAAGATGATGGTCGCATCGCTGGCGCCAATACTGCGCGCGGATTCAATAAAGGTCTGCTGCTTTAGCACCAGCGTATTTGCGCGCACCAGCCGCGCGAAGGCCGGAATGGAGAAAATGGCCACGGCAATAATCACGTTTGCAATGCCGCTGCCCAGCACGGCGACCACGGCTATCGCCAGCAAAATACCCGGAAAGGCGAACAGCACATCGCAGATACGCATAATCAGTCGATCCCACCAGCCTTCGTAGTATCCCGCCAGCAGACCCAGCACGGTGCCAATCGCTGCGCCAATAAATACGGCAAAGACCCCCGCCGCCAGCGAGATTTGCGCCCCCACCAGCACACGGCTAAAAATATCCCGCCCCAGCGAGTCAACGCCGAACCAGTGCAGCATCGACGGTCCGTCATTCAGACGGTCATAATCGAAGTAATTCTCGGCATCAAATGGCGTTAACCAGCGAGCAAAAATCGCCACCATTATTAGCAGCACGACAAATAACCCCGCTAACATCGCCATGCGCTGGCGACGGAAACGACGCCAGAATTCATGCCACGGCGTGCGTATCTGCTCAGGCTTAACAAGGGGCATCGCATTTAAAATCGCCTGTCGGCGCCAGTTAAAAAATCGCATCCTTACTTGTACCTGATAGCCGGATTAATGGCGGCATAGAGCACATCCACCACTAAGTTAATAAGAATAAACTCCAGAGAAAACAACAGCACCTCGGCCTGAATCACCGGGTAGTCGCGCATTTCGACTGAGTCCACCAACAGCCGCCCAAGCCCTGGCCAGTTAAACACCTTCTCAACCACAATCGAGCCGCCAAGCAAAAAGCCAAACTGTAGCCCCATCATGGTGACCACCGGGATCATCGCATTGCGCAAACCATGTTTTAACACCACCCAGGTTTCACTCACCCCTTTGGCCCGCGCGGTACGCATATAGTCTTCACTGAGCACATCGACAAACGAAGCGCGGGTAAACCGGGCTAACACCGCAGCCACCGCCGCACCCAGGGTAATAGACGGGAGGATATAGTGCCGCCAGGTATCAGCGCCAACGGTGGGCAACCAGCCAAGCTCAACGGAGAATATCTGCATGAGCAGCATGCCGAGCGCAAACGCCGGGAAAGAGATCCCGGTGACGGCGAGCGTCATACTCAATCTGTCCGGCCAACGATTACGCCATACAGCAGCAATGATCCCTGCCGTCATGCCGAATAACACCGCCCACGCCATGCTGGCAATGGTCAGCCATAGCGATGGCATAAAACGACTGGCTATCTCTTCGGAGACCGGGCGACGAGAAACCATTGAGGTTCCAAAATCGCCTTGCAACACGTTAGTAATGTAATGCCAGAACTGAATATGCAGCGGCTGATCCAGACCCAACTGCTGGCGCACCAGTTCGATCACCTCAGCATCAGCCTCCGGTCCGGCAATCAGCCGGGCCGGATCGCCGGGTAGCAGGTGAACAAATAAAAATACCAGCACCGCTACAATCAACAGAGTTGGAATCAACCCCAGCAGGCGCTTGAAAACATAGTTAAGCATCACACTCCCTTCGCCGGCCCCTGTATGGCGGGGCCGGATGAATAGCTTATTTTAAATCCGCATCATCAAAGCTAAATCCGGTATCCGGCATGATCCAGAACCCGGTCAATCTGGTGTTGTGCGCCGAAATCAGTTGTTCCACTACCAGTGGGATCCACGGCGACTCTTTCCAGATAATATCCTGCGCATCCTTGTACAGCTTCGCTTTCTGGGCCGGATCGTTGGTTTGCAACGCTGCTGCTAAATCACTGTCCACCTGCTTATTGCTGTAGAACGCCGTATTAAACAGCGTTGGCGGCCAGTTTTGAGATGCAAACAGCGGTGACAGCGCCCAGTCTGCTTCACCCGTAGAGGCAGACCAGCCGGTGTAGAACATGCGTACCCCGCTCTCTTTCTGCGCTTTACCTTCGACTTGCGCCGCGCGCTGACCGGCATCCATCGCCGTCACCTGAGCCTTAACGCCCACCTGCGCCAGTTGCTGCTGGGTAAATTGCAGCACTTTCTGCGCGGTACTATGGTTATGAGAAGACCATAGCGTGGTGGTAAAACCGTTCGGATAACCCGCTTCTTTCAGCAGTTCGCGCGCTTTTGCCGGGTCGTATGGCCATGGCGTATAGCTTTGCGCATAGGCGATCGACGGAGGGAGAACGCCGGTTGCTGGCGTCGCATAACCGGCAAACGCCACTTTTACCAGCGCCTGACGGTTGATGGCATAATTCAGCGCTTCACGCACCTTCGGGTTATCGAACGGTTTTTGCGTGACGTTCATGCTGATGTAACGCTGCATAATAGACGGACTGGCCACCAGTTCCAGGTTTTTATTCTTCGTCAGTAGCGCCGCCTGCTCGTAAGGGATCGGAAAGGCAAACTGCGCTTCCCCGGTCTGCAGCATTGCCGCACGCGTGTTGTTGTCGGTCACCGGACGCCAGGTAATCGTATCCAGCTTTGGCAGCCCTTGCTGCCAGTAACCCGCGAACTTCTTAACCTTTACAAAATCCGTCTGATTCCAGGTCTCAAGCTGATACGGCCCGGTCCCCACGGGATGGAAACCGATCTCCTTGCCGTATTTCTCCAGCGCGGCGGGAGAGATCATCGCCGTAGCCGGGTGCGCCAGAATATTGATAAATGCAGAGAACGGCTGCTTCAGCGTTATCTTCACCGTCGACGGATCGACGACCTCGGTTTTATCGATATTCTTATACAGGTTGTAGCGTTTCAGATGGTTTTCCGGGTTGCTGGCCCGGTCGAGGTTAGCTTTAACCGCATCGGCGTTGAAGTCGGTGCCGTCCTGAAACTTCACGCCCTGTCGCAGCTTAAGGGTATAAGTCAGGCCATCATCAGAAACCGTATAACTCTCCGCCAGCACATTTTTCAGCTTCATCTCTTTATCAAGGCCAAACAGCCCCTGGTAAAACGACTTCGCTACCGCCTGCGACAACGTGTCGTTTGCGTCGTAGGGATCGAGGGTGGTGAAATTGGATCCTACCGCCACTACTACATCTTTGGCGGCCCAGCCAGGTGTGGCGGCCAGCGCAGAGGCCACTCCCACAGCAACCAGCCATTTTCGAGCAACAATTTTTGTCATGTTATTCTCCTTAAACCCTGCCTGCCTGTTATAAACGCGAAAGCGCATTTTCTGGTTGCGGACGCGCAACATAATGCCCCGGGCCAACTTGCTGTAGTGAAACGGGGGAAATCTCTTCACCGCGTTTGCGGATATTACTGGGGATATCATCCGACAGCAGCACGCGCTGGGGCCGGTGATGTGAGGGATCGGCGACCGGGACTGCCGCCATCAGTTTGCGGGTGTACGGATGCTGCGGATTTTCAAACACCGCGCGTCGGGTGCCGATCTCGACGATTTGCCCAAGGTACATCACCGCCACCCGATGACTGATCCGCTCCACCACCGCCATATCGTGGGAAATAAACAGGTACGCAATCCCCATTTCTCGTTGGAGGTCGAGCAACAGGTTGATAATTTGCCCGCGAATTGAGACATCCAGCGCCGAGACTGACTCATCGGCAATAATCACCTTGGGATTGAGCGCCAGCGCCCGGGCAATACAGATACGCTGACGCTGACCACCGGAAAACTCATGCGGATAGCGCCAGGCATGCTCAGGGAGCAATCCTACGCGTTCCAGCAGCCATGCAACCCGTTTTGCCGCCGCATCGCCTTGCAGTAGCCCATGCACCCGCAGCGGTTCTAAAATGGAATATCCCACGGTCTGACGCGGATCGAGCGAAGCATAGGGGTCCTGGAAGATAAATTGAATATCCCGACGCAGCGGCTGTAGCTTACTGGCGGCCAGGGTATCGATACGCTGTCCGTTGAAAACAATCTCCCCGCGTTGAGACTCTACCAGACGTAGCAGCGCCCGACCGGTGGTGGATTTCCCGCAGCCTGACTCCCCCACCAGCGAGAGCGTCTCCCCGGGCCACAGGTCAAAGCTGACGTTTTCCACCGCATGCACCTCGCGGGTCACCCGATTAAGAATGCCGCTGCGCAGCGGAAAACGCGTCACCAGATTACGTACCTGCAAAATAGGCTCGCCTTCAACCACGGTATCCTGTTCAGTCTGTGGTTCTACATGGCTGGGATCGTGTAACGAAATGAGTGGAAACCGGCGCGGGTACGCTTGTCCGGTCATCGCCCCAAGCTGCGGCACGGCTGCCAGCAGCGCTTTGGTGTAAGGATGCTGGGGAGCGTGAAAAATCTGCTCAACGCTGCCGGTTTCTACCGCCTCGCCCTGATACATCACCAGCACGCGATCGGCAATATCCGCCACGACGCCCATATCGTGGGTAATAAAGATCACTCCCATCGACATATCCTGCTGCAACACTTTTATCAGTTGCAGGATCTGTGCCTGAATAGTGACATCCAGCGCGGTAGTCGGTTCATCGGCAATTAAAACCGCAGGGCGACACGATAGCGCCATGGCGATCATTACCCGCTGGCGCATGCCGCCAGAAAGCTGGTGCGGATAGCGCGATAAAATAGCCTTCGCCTCGGGGATACGCACCTGGTCGAGCATCCGTTTCGCTTCCACCATCGCCTCTTCGTGGCTGGCCCCCTGATGCAAACGGATTGACTCAGCAATCTGCTCACCCACGGTAAATACCGGATTAAGCGATGTCATGGGCTCCTGGAAGATCATGGCGATATCTGCGCCACGCACGTGACGCATCCGCGACGCGCTCTGTTCACCCAGCTCAATAACCTGTCGGTTACGGCGTCGAAGGAGCATTTCATCGCAGCTCACCTCGCCGCCTGACTGTTCAATCAAACGCATCAGCGACAAGGCTGTTACCGACTTTCCTGAACCGGATTCACCCACTATCGCCAGCGTTTCACCACGCTTCAGGCGAAATGACAGATTACGCACCGCACTGATGCGCTGTTGCTCCTGTTCAAAGGCAATGTTCAGGTTGCTGACTGCCAGCACGTCGCAGGCGTCAAGCTCATCACTGTGTGGCAACGGTATCTCCTTTTTCCCGATAAATACCGGTGGTTGGCGTATCGCCTGCATATCCCCAGGCACGGTACATGCCTTCGCTGTTAAAGGGCAAGGCGACGTTGCCCTCGTGATCGACGGCAATTAAACCGCCGCTACCGCCGAGCGCCGGTAATTTTTCCATTACTACGCGTTCGCACGCCTCCGATAAACTCAGGCCGCCATAGTCCATCAACGCCGCAATGTCATAGGCCGCCAGCGCACGAATAAAGACTTCACCGGTTCCGGTGCAGGAAACGGCCACACTTGCGTTATTGGCATAACAGCCAGCGCCGACCAGCGGACTGTCACCTACCCGACCCGGTAATTTATTGGTCATTCCGCCGGTCGATGTTGCCGCCGCCAGATTGCCAAACATATCCAGCGCGACCGCACCCACAGTACCCATTTTGTTGTTTTCATCCAGCGGGGTCGCGCTATGATCCAGCACCGTTTCACCCGCCGATTGCGCTGCCAGCAGTTGAGCGTAGCGTTCTGGCGTCGAGAAAATATCCGCCGAAACGCGCTCCATACCCTGCGCAATGGCAAAGTTTTCAGCCCCTTCACCTATCATCATGACGTGTGGGCTGTGTTCCATCACCAGGCGTGCCGCGAGAATTGGGTTGCGCAGATGGCTAACCCCGGCGACGGCTCCCGCGTTTAGCGTATTACCGTCCATCACACAGGCGTCCAGTTCATGGGTTTCATCACGGGTATACACCGCGCCAATTCCGGCATTAAACAACGGACACTCTTCCAACAAACGCACGGCTTCGGTGACCACATCCAGTGCGCTACGACCGTCTTCAAGCATCCGTTGGCCGGTTTCAACGATATCCGACAGCGCTTGTATATAACGCAATTCTTGCTCCTGGCTCAGTAACGCGCGGGTGATAGCCCCTGCGCCGCCGTGAATTGCAATGACTGCTTTACCCATTTTATTCGTCCATTAGGTGGCGGGTACTGGGGGGTTATAAATATCAGAATTTCGGTGACTTATTGATTCGATTTTTGAATATAGAAAGATGCAGACGTCATGTAAAGGTAAAGGCTCGCACCTCACACCCCGTCTCATCAGGCCATTCAGATGTGTTTAACGGAAAGGAGATCTCTCGACGTTGGTGCTAAATTATTCAAGCCGATCGGTAATCTGTTTTTTTGCATAAAATACAAAGCGTTCTACAGACGGCATACACGCTGCCCAGTTATGTTTGGTTAACCCCAGATATTCCGCACGCGCTGCTTGCAGCAAATCAGCATGCTCAGCGGGTAATTGCGGCAGAAGCCAGGATGCGGCCTCATCTTTAGCGACAATATTACCCGTAACCACGCTATACCAGATACGTGCCAGAGCAAGGATGATATTACGCTCGTCCCCCTCTAAATCAGCCGGTTTCTGCCACATCTCAAGGATATGCCGAAATGTTTGCAATACATCGCTAAACGGAATGACGTTAAATAACATCTCAGCCGGTTCACCGAACAGCGGTACGCTGGCGCGCCGGGCCTGGGTCAGCAGAATAGAAAGATCAGCATCCACCATTGCCAGTTCAAACACGCCAGCGCGAATATCATCACGCAGCCATTCGCCAAACTGCATTTCTCTCGCCGGTGGAAATCGCCACGGCACGATCTGCGAGTGCAGAACAACGGTCACTTCCAACGCACGATATGGCCCGGAGGTGCCGGGAGGCGCTGAAATGGTCAGCAAATCCTGCATCAGTTTTTTTCTTTGTCGGGCATTTATGGGTTCACGCAGGGTGACCAATAAATCAATGTCGCTTTGGGGTTTTAAGCCGCCTTCAACCGCAGAGCCATACAAATGAAGGGCAATGAGATTCCCCTCGAAAATCTGACGGATGCACGCACTGGCGGCCTCCACCTGTCGTCGAATTGCGTCTGGAATAATATTGGCCATTTAGCCCCCTGGGAAAAAAGAGCGGAAATATTGAGTCTATACTGCATTCTTCCTGCAGCGCTATCCCTGGCACAAAACCTTTACCAGATCTGATTCTAAGTCTGAGGTAGCATACTGCCCGCGTCCATTTTCTGACATAATGAGCAGATTCGATTTTGCCCCGCAGGAGTCTTCTCATGGAATTTACCGCCGGACTGATGCCGCTTGAAACGGCTCTCTCTCAGATGCTTTCGCGTATTACCCCGCTCACCGCCGTCGAAACGCTGCCGCTGGTTCAATGTTTTGGCCGTATTCTGGCCACCGACGTTGTCTCCCCCATTGATGTACCGGGATTCGATAACTCAGCAATGGATGGCTATGCGGTACGATTAGCCGATTTACAATCTGATCAGCCGCTTGCGGTGGCGGGTAAAGCCTTTGCCGGTCAGCCTTTCCATGGCGAGTGGCCTGCGGGAACCTGCATCCGTATTATGACCGGCGCCCCGGTGCCTGCTGGTTGTGAAGCAGTGGTGATGCAGGAGCAAACGGAACAAACTGACGACGGGGTGCGTTTTACCGCCGAAGTCCGCCGCGGGCAAAATATTCGTCTGCGCGGTGAAGATATTGCAAACGGCGCGGTGGTGTTTCCCGCCGGGACTCGCCTGACAACCGCCGAGCTTCCCGTTTTGGCTTCGCTCGGTGTTGCCGATGCTCCCGTAGTGCGCAAAGTCCGCGTGGCGCTGTTCTCCACCGGTGATGAACTGCAGTTGCCAGGTCAGCCGCTGGGAGACGGGCAGATTTATGACACTAACCGTCTGACCGTTCACCTGATGCTGCAACAGTTGGGCTGCGAAGTGATCAACCTGGGGATTATTCGCGACGATCCCAACGCGCTGCGTGCCGCGTTTATCGAAGCCGACAGCCAGGCCGATGTCGTCATCAGTTCCGGCGGCGTTTCAGTAGGCGAAGCGGATTACACTAAAACTATTCTGGAAGAGCTGGGAGAAATTGCCTTCTGGAAGCTGGCCATCAAACCGGGCAAACCGTTCGCGTTTGGCAAACTGAGCAACAGCTGGTTTTGCGGTCTGCCGGGTAATCCAGTGTCTGCGGCCCTCACCTTCTATCAACTGGTACAACCGCTCCTGGCGAAACTCAGCGGCAACACCGCCTGTGGACTACCGCCTCGCCAGCGCGTGCGCACCGCTTCACGCCTGAAGAAAACACCTGGCCGTCTGGATTTTCAGCGCGGTGTATTGCAGCGTACCGCTGAAGGCGAACTGGAAGTCACCACTACCGGGCACCAGGGCTCGCATATTTTTAGCTCTTTTAGCCAGGGTAACTGTTTTATCGTGCTGGAGCGCGATCGCGGTAACATCGAAGCTGGCGAATGGGTTGAGGTCGAGCCATTTAACGCACTGTTTGGAGGCTTGTAATGGCAGAACTCAGCGACCAGGAGATGATGCGCTATAACCGGCAAATCATTCTGCGCGGCTTCGATTTCGAAGGTCAGGAAGCGCTCAAGGAGGCGCGGGTACTGGTCGTTGGTGTGGGAGGACTGGGATGCGCAGCAACTCAGTACCTTGCAGGCGCTGGCGTCGGGCATTTAACCTTGCTCGACTTTGACACAGTCTCCGTGTCGAACCTCCAGCGCCAGACGCTGCACAGCGATGCGACCGTTGGACAGCCAAAAGTGTTATCCGCCCGCGACGCACTGGCGCGGATTAACCCTTATATCGCCATTACGCCGGTGAATGCGCTGCTGGACGAGAGCGAGATTCACACGCTTATTACCGAACACGATTTGGTGCTGGACTGTACGGATAATGTCAGCATCCGCA
Source organism: Citrobacter sp. RHBSTW-00986 (assembly GCF_013783065.1). Classification (NCBI taxonomy): domain Bacteria; kingdom Pseudomonadati; phylum Pseudomonadota; class Gammaproteobacteria; order Enterobacterales; family Enterobacteriaceae; genus Citrobacter; species Citrobacter sp. RHBSTW-00986. The sequence continues at coordinate 3,202,258 of NZ_CP056200.1, forward strand.
ATCAGTTGAATGCCGGATGCTTCGCCGCCAGGATTCCGCTGGTTTCCGGTGCGGCAATTCGCATGGAAGGACAAATTACCGTATTTACCTACCAGGAAGGAGAGCCCTGCTACCGTTGCCTGAGCCGTCTGTTCGGTGAAAACGCCCTGACCTGCGTAGAGGCCGGAGTGATGGCCCCGCTGATCGGCGTGATCGGCTCGTTACAGGCGATGGAAGCCATTAAGCTACTGGCTAACTACGGTAAACCGGCTTCAGGAAAAATCGTCATGTACGACGCCATGACCTGCCAGTTTCGCGAAATGAAGCTGATGCGCAATCCCACCTGTGAGGTCTGCGGGAGTTAGCAGAGAAATCGTCGGCACCGCACTATTGCCAGAGGGCGATGCTAATGCCTCCAATCAGGCCTACAACAGCGCATTGTGTAGGCCGGATAAGGTGTCAGCCGCCATCCGGCAAAACAGACTTACAGAGAAGTGCGTCCAAATGCGCTCTGCCAGTCGTGCTCGAACTTCGCTACGGCAGCATCAACGGCCGGAGAGCTAATCATCTGCTGAGCGACATCCAGCGGCAGCGTGATGGACTCGCAGCCTGCCAGCAGGCAATCCAGCGCCTGACGCGGCGTTTTAAAACTGGCGGCCAGTACTTTGGCGTGCGGGGCATGCATTTTCAGTAAGGTCTGCAGATCGGTCACCGTCTGAATGCCGTCCCCCCCCTGCGCATCCACACGGTTAACATATGGCGCAACGTATTCGGCCCCCGCAAGCGCAGCTAATAGCCCTTGAGCAGCGCCGTATACCGCGGTACCCAACGTCGGGATCCCTTCTTCTTTCAGCAATTTAATGGCCGTCAGACCCTCTGCCGTGACGGGCACTTTGACCACGATATCCGCAATGATTGCCCGCAGCTTACGCGCATCACTGACCATGCCTTCGGCGGTGGTCGCCATTACCTGAGCAAACAGGCGTCCTTGCCCTCCCATCGCTTCCTGCAGTTGCGGCAGTAACACGTCCAGCGTCTGCTTACCTGCCGCCACAATGCTTGGGTTAGTGGTCACCCCTGCCAGCGGAAAAACCCGCGCCAGAGCTTTTACCGCGTCAACGTCAGACGTATCTAAATAGAGTTCCATAACCTTTCCTCAAACGAATAATTAGCATGAATAAAAGGTAGCACGGCGAAACCTCACGGTTAGTTGACGTACGTCAATATAACTTTCATTCGAAAGTAATTTAATCTTTATACGAAAGATGAGAGGCCGCTTATGATTTTCAATATCCAGCGCTATTCCACACATGATGGTCCCGGTATCCGTACTGTAGTGTTCCTTAAGGGATGCTCTCTGGGCTGTCGGTGGTGCCAGAATCCGGAAAGCCGCGCCCGCACGCAGGATCTGCTCTATGACGCGCGTTTGTGCCTCGACGGTTGCGATCTCTGTGCTCAGGCCGCACCGAAGGTGATTGAACGCGCGCTGAGTGGATTGCTGATTCATCGCGAAAAACTGACCGATGATGCGCTCACGGCGCTGACCCACTGCTGTCCAACCCAGGCGCTGACCGTCTGCGGAGAGGAAAAAAGCGTGGACGACATCATGGCGACCGTAGTGCGTGATAAACCGTTTTACGATCGCAGCGGCGGGGGTCTCACCCTGTCTGGCGGTGAACCCTTTATGCAGCCAGAACTGGCGGCAGCGCTGCTCAAAGCCAGCCACGATGCAGGTATTCATACAGCGGTTGAAACCTGTCTGCATGTCCCGTGGAAGTATATTGAACCGTCATTACCTGACGTCGACCTGTTCCTGGCCGATTTAAAACATGTCGCCGACGCGCCGTTTAAACAGTGGACCGATGGCAGCGCCTCTCGCGTACTGGAAAATCTGAAAAAACTGGCCGCCGCCGGTAAAAAAATGGTTATCCGCGTCCCCCTGATTCAGGGGTTCAACGCTGACGAAGCCGCTATTCAGGCCATTACCGATTTTGCTGCCGACGAGCTTCACGTCGATGAGATCCATTTTTTGCCCTACCACACGCTGGGCATCAACAAATACCACTTACTCAGTCAACCCTACAACGCACCGGATAAACCGCTTGATGCGCCTGCGCTGCTCGAATTTGCCCAGCAGTACGCCAGCCTGAAAGGTTTAACCGCGACCCTACGAGGATAATCGCCATGACCACTCTGAAACTGGACACACTCAGCGACCGTATCAAAGCGCATAAAACGGCCCTGATCCACATCGTGAAGCCGCCGGTTTGTACCGAGCGCGCCCAGCACTATACCGAGATGTACCAACAGCATCTGGATAAACCTATTCCGGTTCGCCGCGCGCTGGCGCTGGCCCATCATCTGGCGGAACGCACCATCTGGATCAAGCATGACGAACTGATCATTGGTAACCAGGCAAGCGAAGTGCGTGCCGCGCCAATCTTCCCGGAATACACCGTGTCGTGGATTGAAAAAGAGATCGATGACCTCGCCGACAGGCCGGGCGCGGGCTTTGCGGTAAGCGAAGAGAACAAACGCGTGTTGCACGAGGTGTGTCCATGGTGGCGTGGTCAGACCGTGCAGGATCGCTGCTACGGGATGTTTACGGACGAGCAGAAAGGGCTGCTGGAAACCGGCATTATCAAAGCCGAAGGTAACATGACCTCTGGTGATGCACACCTGGCGGTAAACTTCCCGCTGCTGCTGGAAAAAGGTCTCGACGGCCTGCGCCACAAAGTTGATGAACGTCGTTCCCGCATCAATCTGACATGTCTGGAAGACCTCCATGGCGATCAGTTTCTGAAAGCGATTGATATCGTGCTGGAGGCCGTCAGTCTGCACATTGAGCGCTTTGCCGCGCTGGCACGTAAAATGGCGGCCACGGAAACTCGCGCCAGTCGTCGTGATGAACTGCTGACCATGGCGGACAACTGCGATGTGATCGCCCATGAGCCGCCAAAAACGTTCTGGCAGGCGCTGCAGTTGTGCTATTTCATCCAGTTGATCCTGCAAATTGAATCAAATGGTCACTCAGTGTCGTTTGGTCGCATGGATCAGTACCTCTATCCGTTCTACCGTCGTGACGTAGAACTGAACCAGAGCCTCGATCGTGAGCACGCCATTGAGCTGCTGCACAGCTGCTGGCTGAAACTGTTGGAAGTGAACAAAATCCGCTCCGGCTCCCATTCGAAAGCCTCGGCGGGTAGCCCGCTGTATCAGAACGTGACCATTGGTGGCCAAAACCTGGTTAACGGTCAGGCAATGGATGCCGTCAATCCGCTCTCCTACGCTATTCTGGAATCCTGCGGTCGCTTGCGTTCTACTCAGCCAAACCTGAGCGTGCGTTATCATGCAGGGATGAGTAATGATTTCCTGGATGCCTGTGTACAGGTGATCCGCTGCGGCTTCGGGATGCCTGCCTTTAATAACGACGAAATCGTCATACCTGAATTCATTAAGCTTGGCATTGAACCGCAGGACGCCTATGACTATGCGGCCATTGGTTGCATCGAAACCGCCGTTGGCGGCAAATGGGGCTACCGCTGTACCGGTATGAGCTTTATTAACTTTGCCCGCGTGATGCTGGCAGCGCTGGAAGGTGGTCGCGATGCCACCAGCGGTAAAGTATTTCTGCCACAGGAAAAAGCGCTCTCAGCTGGTAACTTCAACAATTTCGACGAAGTGATGGATGCCTGGGATGCGCAGATTCGCTACTACACGCGTAAATCTATCGAAATTGAGTATGTTGTCGACACCATGCTGGAAGAGAACGTACACGATATTCTGTGCTCTGCGCTGGTAGATGACTGTATTGAACGCGCGAAAAGCATTAAGCAAGGCGGCGCGAAATACGACTGGGTATCGGGTTTGCAGGTGGGTATTGCCAACCTCGGCAATAGCCTGGCTGCGGTGAAGAAACTGGTCTTTGAACAAGGCGCTATCGGTCAGCAGCAACTGGCCACCGCGCTGGCCGACGATTTTGACGGTCTGAGCCACGAACAATTACGCCAGCGGCTGATCAACGGCGCACCGAAATACGGCAACGATGACGATAGCGTTGATACGCTGCTGGCTCGTGCTTATCAGACCTATATCAATGAGTTGAAACAGTATCATAATCCGCGTTATGGACGTGGCCCGGTTGGCGGCAATTACTACGCGGGTACCTCATCGATCTCCGCAAACGTACCGTTTGGCGCGGCAACGATGGCCACACCGGATGGTCGTAAGGCGCACACTCCGCTGGCAGAAGGCGCAAGCCCGGCTTCCGGAACGGACCATCTCGGCCCAACAGCGGTAATTGGCTCGGTGGGTAAACTGCCGACCGGTTCAATCCTCGGCGGCGTGTTGTTAAACCAGAAGCTGAACCCGGCCACGCTGGAGAATGAATCCGATAAGCAAAAGCTGATGATCCTGCTGCGTACCTTCTTTGAAGAGCACAAAGGCTGGCATATTCAGTACAACATTGTCTCCCGTGAAACGCTGCTGGAAGCCAAAAAGCACCCGGATCAGTATCGTGACCTGGTGGTCCGTGTAGCAGGTTATTCGGCCTTCTTCACCGCGCTGTCTCCAGATGCGCAGGACGATATTATCGCACGTACTGAACATATGCTGTAATCCCCCTTACCCGGCGGCATTTCGCTTGCCGGGTATTCTTCTTTCGAATGAAATAAATTTGTGCTTTAGCTCACATTGTTATTAAAATGTTTCTGGTCGCAGTTATGAGCCAGGAGCAAGTATGACCATCAAAGTTATCGTCACTGATATGGACGGAACTTTTCTCGACGACGCCAAAAAATACGATCTTGCACGTTTTATGGCGCAGTATCAGGAACTAAAAAAACGGGATATTGAATTTGTCGTGGCCAGCGGCAATCAGTATTACCAACTGATCTCCTTTTTCCCGGAACTCAAAGATGAGATCTCTTTTGTTGCCGAGAACGGGGCGTTAGTCTTTGAACATGGCAAACAGCTGTTTCACGGTGAGCTGACCCGCCACGAATCCCGCATTGTCATTGGCGAACTGCTCAAAGATACGCATCTCAACTTTGTGGCTTGTGGCCTGCAAAGCGCCTACGTTAGCGAAAATGCCCCCGAGTCCTTTGTCGCATTGATGTCAAAACACTACCATCGCCTGAAACCCGTGAAGGATTATCAGGACATCGATGATGTGCTGTTCAAGTTCTCGCTGAATTTACCGGATCAACAAATCCCATTAGTGATCGATCACCTTCATTCTGCCCTTGACGGTATAATGAAGCCCGTCACCAGCGGCTTTGGGTTTATCGACCTGATCATTCCAGGTTTGCATAAAGCCAACGGAATCAGCCGTCTGCTAAAGCGCTGGAACCTGTCCCCGCAAAACGTGGTCGCCATTGGCGATAGCGGCAATGACGCAGAAATGCTGAAAATGGCGCGCTACTCTTTCGCCATGGCCAACGCGGCAGAGAGTATCAAATCGATTGCCCGCTATCAGACCGACGACAATAACCATCAGGGCGCGCTGAACGTGATTCAGGCGGTGCTGGATAACACTTCCCCTTTTAATTGCTAATCCTGCCCAACCGGGGTATCCCCTTGCCCCGGTTTCCACGCTTTTTCATGTTTCTCACACCATCAAATTTTAAACTTGCGTTAACTAAATTTTAACTTATATTATCACCTGTAAGTTAAACAAGTTTCGAATGAAAGTTAATGCGAGGTGGATATGGCTTTTACTTTTACCAGCGACACGTTGCCCACCGATCACAAAGCGGCAATCCGGCAGATGAAAAAGCAATTGCGTGAACAGCTTGGAGATGTTCAGTTGATTTTCAATCAGTTGAGCGAGGCCATTGCCAATCGCGTGGCGGAAATCAACGACCTCAAAGCGCAAGGCTCTCCGGTATGGCCTGTGTTGTCCTATGCGGATATCAAGGCGGGTCGCGTGAGTACTGAGCAGCGTGAAGAAATTAAGCGTCGCGGATGCGCGGTCATTAAAGGCCATTTCTCTCGCGAACAAGCCCTCGATTGGGATAGGTCAATGCTGGACTATCTGGACCGCAACCATTTTGACGACGTTTACCAAGGACCGGGTGATAATTTCTTTGGTACCCTGAGCGCATCGCGGCCTGAAATCTACCCCATCTACTGGTCCCAGGCGCAGATGCAGGCCCGTCAGAGTGAAGAAATGGCAAATGCGCAGTCATTTCTCAACCGTCTTTGGACATTTGCAGGCGAAGGTAAGCAATGGTTTAACCCGGATGTCAGCGTTATCTACCCCGACCGCATACGCCGTCGTCCACCGGGAACAACGTCCAAAGGGCTGGGCGCGCATACGGATTCCGGCGCGCTGGAACGCTGGCTTCTGCCGGCATATCAGCAGGTCTTTGCTAATGTTTTCAATGGTAAGCTGGAAGATTACGATCCTTGGCAGGCCGCGCATCGCACTGAAGTAGAAGAGTACACGGTGGATAACACCACCAAATGTTCAGTATTCCGCACCTTCCAGGGCTGGACTGCTCTCTCTGATATGCTGCCAGGTCAGGGGTTGTTGCACGTGGTCCCTATCCCTGAAGCGATGGCCTGGGTACTGTTACGTCCATTGCTTGACGATGTGCCGGAAGATGAACTTTGCGGCGTCGCGCCCGGCAGAGTTCTGCCGATTTCTGCGCAATGGCATCCGCTGCTGATTGAAGCGTTAACCAGCATTCCGCAACTGGACGCCGGAGACTCCGTCTGGTGGCATTGCGATGTGATCCACTCCGTCGCGCCGGTAGAAAATCAGCAGGGTTGGGGCAACGTGATGTACATCCCTGCCGCACCGATGTGCGAAAAGAATCTGGCCTACGCCCATAAAGTGAAGGCCGCGCTGGAAAAAGGCGTATCGCCGGGTGATTTCCCACGCGAGGATTATGAAACTCACTGGGAAGGACGCTTCACGCTGGATGATTTGAATATCCATGGCAAGCGTGCGCTGGGGATTATTTAATTTGTAACTTACACAAGTTTCCCTAAGTATTTCGCGTTACAGGAAGGCGGCCAGCCTGTAAATCCCCGCAAGCTTACACAAGTAAGTGACCGGGGTGTACAGGTGCAGCCAACACACCTGTAACACGAAAGACGACGGGAAAATTATTCGACGCCCTTGCTACGCAGGTAATCTTCGTAGTTACCGGTGAAGTCGATTACGCGTTCCGGCGTAATTTCAATCACGCGGGTTGCCAACGAACTGACGAACTCACGGTCGTGAGAAACGAAGATCAGCGTGCCCTGGTACATTTCCAGCGCCATGTTCAGCGATTCGATAGATTCCATATCCAGGTGGTTGGTCGGTTCATCCATTACCAGGATATTCGGCTTCTGCATCATCAGCTTACCGAACAGCATGCGTCCTTTTTCACCACCGGACAGCACTTTAGCAGGTTTCTTGATATCGTCCTGGCTGAACAGCAAGCGACCAAGGAAGCTACGTACTACCTGCTCATCGTCGCCTTCCTGTTTCCACTGACTCATCCACTCGAAGACCGTCAGATCGTTTTCGAATTCGTACTCGTGATCCTGCGCGTAGTAACCAACCTGGGCGTTTTCAGACCATTTCACAGTACCGTTATCCGGCTGTAATTCGCCGACCAGCGTCTTCAGCATGGTTGATTTACCCACGCCGTTGGCACCCAGAATGGCAATTTTCTCACCGACTTCCAGCAGCAGGTTAAAGTTCTTAAACAACGGACCTTCATCAAACCCTTTCGTCAGCGCTTCCACTTCCAGCGCGTTACGGAACAGTTTCTTATCCTGTTCGAAGCGGATGAACGGGTTCTGACGGCTGGACGCCTTCACTTCGTCAAGCTTGATCTTATCAATCTGACGCGCACGAGAAGTCGCCTGACGAGATTTAGATGCGTTGGCGCTAAAGCGGCTGACGAAGGATTGCAGATCGGCAATCTGCGCTTTCTTCTTGGCGTTATCAGCCAGCAGACGTTCACGCGCCTGGGTTGCAGCCGTCATATATTCGTCGTAGTTACCCGGATAAACACGCAGTTCGCCGTAGTCCAGATCCGCCATGTGCGTACAGACCATGTTCAGGAAGTGACGGTCATGCGAAATGATGATCATGGTGCTGTCACGCTCGTTCAGCGTCTGCTCCAGCCAGCGGATGGTGTCGATATCCAGGTTGTTCGTTGGTTCGTCGAGCAGCAGAATGTCCGGGTTAGAGAACAGCGCCTGTGCAAGAAGCACACGCAGCTTCCAGCCGGGGGCGACTTCGCTCATCGGGCCATAATGCTGTTCTACCGGAATACCTACGCCCAGCAGCAATTCACCCGCACGCGCTTCCGCAGAGTAGCCGTCCATTTCGCCATACTGAACTTCAAGGTCAGCAACTTTATAGCCGTCTTCTTCGCTCATTTCGGCCAGGGCGTAAATGCGATCGCGCTCCTGCTTTACTTCCCACAGTTCACCGTGACCCATGATCACGGTGTCAAGCACGGTGAACTCTTCAAAGGCGAACTGATCCTGACGCAGCTTACCAATGCGCTCGTTCGGATCGAGGGAAACGTTGCCCAGCGTCGGTTCGAGGTCGCCGCCGAGAATTTTCATAAAAGTGGATTTACCGCTACCGTTCGCGCCAATCAGGCCGTAACGGTTGCCGCCGCCAAATTTGACGGAAATATTTTCAAACAGCGGCTTACTGCCGAACTGCATGGTGACGTTGCTGGAAACTAACACTGGCGTATCCTGAAAGAGAAAGAAATATGTGACGAACCGCTTATTATGCCATAAGTCTGCAATAAGATCGCGCCTTGATGCTGAAGGGTTAAAGTGAAAGCAAAAGGAAAAAAATGTGATTTAGTACACATCCGAATTCCTTGTTGCTCAGATTGCACATATAATGCGTGCCCAACACTACATAAATCTCAACCCACTAGCCTGCCTGGCACTGAATCTCGCATACATGAACATGAATATTAAATTAACAACGCTTTTCGCGGCGGCACTCGCAATAGTTGGTTTTTGTAACACCGCTTCTGCCGTCACGTACCCGCTGCCTACCGATGGCAGCCGTTTGATCGGCCAAAACCAGGTCATCACTATTCCTGAAGGCAACACCCAACCGCTGGAGTATTTTGCGGCGGAGTATCAGATGGGTCTGTCTAATATGCTGGAAGCCAACCCGGGCGTGGATACCTTCCTGCCGAAGGGCGGCACCGTCCTGAACATACCTCAGCAATTGATCCTGCCGGATACCGTGCATGAAGGTATTGTTATTAACAGCGCTGAAATGCGTCTGTACTACTACCCGAAAGGCACCAACACCGTTATTGTTCTGCCGATCGGTATTGGTCAGTTGGGCAAAGACACGCCAATCAACTGGACCACCAAAGTAGAACGTAAAAAAGCGGGCCCAACCTGGACGCCAACGGCAAAAATGCATGCGGAATACCGCGCTGCGGGCGAACCACTGCCAGCTGTTGTTCCGGCAGGTCCGGATAACCCGATGGGCCTGTACGCGCTGTATATCGGTCGCCTGTACGCCATCCACGGCACCAATGCTAACTTCGGCGTCGGCTTACGCGTCAGCCACGGTTGCGTGCGTCTGCGTAACGACGACATCAAATTCCTGTTTGAAAATGTGCCGGTCGGCACCCGCGTACAGTTTATCGATGAGCCGGTAAAAGCCACGACTGAACCAGACGGCAGCCGTTACATCGAGGTACACAACCCACTGTCTACCACTGAAGCACAGTTCGAAGGCGGGGAAATCGTACCGATTACGCTGAACAAGAGCATTACCAGCATCACCGGTCAGTCTGACGTCGATCAGGCCGTCGTTGAGCAGGCGGTACAGAACCGTTCAGGTATGCCGGTTCGTCTGAACTAAGCATCAAAACTGCCCTTTCGCCTTATCGGGCCTACTTAACCTGTAGGCCCGATAAGCGCCAGCCCCATCGGGCACAATCCTCATATCACCTGCAATAAACCATACCCTACCAGCGCCGCCCATATCAGCATCGGCACCGAATACCAATGAAAACGCCACCAGATGCGTCGATCGTTTGCCATCCGTAAAGCAATAAGATTCGCCAGCGATCCCGGCAACAACCCAAAACCGCCCACATTGACCGCCCAGGCCAGCAGCAGCGTTGGTGGGACGTAGTTCAGCAGCAAAATCGTGCTGGGAACATTACTGATAAACTGCGACAGGCCAATGGCCGTCAACCAAAGCCCCGGCGCTGAAAGCGTGCCAATCTGGTGGGTAATCTCCTGCAAGGCCGGGAGTTGCGTCAGCAAGTGCACATCAATGAACATCGCCATAAACACCAACAGCAGCGTCCAATCCACGCTGAGGATCACGCGGCGAGCCAGCACCATGAATCCTGCCGCGACGATCGCCAGGCCCCACAGCTCTTGTTTTAACTCCAGTGCCGCCAGGAAGATGATATACAGCCCCAGACAGCTCCACACCAGGCGCGGTTGCCAGTCAGGCGCGCGCGTACCGGTATGATAATGCAAAGCTTTATGCGGGAAACTGAACCAGCACAGCACCACCAGCGTCAGCATCATGGCCCCCGCAAGCGGCGCCATCTGCCAGGTAAACGCGGTAAACGATAAGCCGGAGCGTCCCCACATCAGAATGTTTTGCGGATTACCTATTGGCGTGAGCAGCGAACCGGCGTTTACCGCCAGCGCCTCAAAGATAATCAGGCGATTTACAGGAATGGCGCACAATTTTTTCAGGGTGATCGTCAGCGGAACAACAATAAACAGCGCAACATCGTTGGTCAGAAACGTCGACAGCAGCGCCGCCGCCAGCACCATAAATATCGCCAATTGACGTTCGGTGTTAAAACGCCGGGTCATCTTGCGCCCTAACACATCGAAGTAACCGCTTAGCTCCACGCCTTTGGTCAGTAACATCAGGCCGCTAAGTGTAATAATCGTGTGCCAGTCTATCGCCCCCGGCCACGACCTTGGCGTAAACGGCACGAACAGGCTCAGTACAACCCCGACGATGATTAACAGCTGAAAAAAGCGATCGCGCTGTAAGGCGCGTAGTAAAGGAAAACTCATTCAGAGCCAGCACCTTGCTGTTGCGTAAACCGGCTAAAAGCCTCCAGCGTTTCCTTACTGACGTGATGCTCCATTCCCTCCGCGTCGCGACGGGCAATTTCCGGGCTGATACCTAACATCAGCAGGAAATTCTCCACAATCTGGTGACGCTCCCGACTCTCCTGAGCCAGTCGTTCACCTTCTGCGGTTAAAAAAACGCCCCGCCAGGGGATCATTTCAATCAACCCAACTGAAGCAAGACGCTTAAGCATTTTAGCAACCGTCGGCTGGGAAACCCCAAGCCGTGCTGCCATATCTACCTGGCGCGCTTCACCCACCTCAATAATGAGATCGGAAATCAGCTCTACGTAGTCATCAATCAGCTCACGGCGATGTGCCTCCCGGACCTGACGAAATCCTTCAACGTGTTCTTCGACATTCACCAATTGCGTCACTTTTTTTGTTGTTGGCATACCTGCGCGACGACTCATTCTGCTTCCTCGTTACTGTGACGCGTTAACGGCATCTGATTAGAGAACGCTCATTGTAAACCAGAGTTGCGTGGGCACAAAAAATTAACGTTTTAGCAATAGCTATATAATATAGCCTGTGCTATATCTGTATATAATAAAGACATCCCTCAAGGACTGATGGGATCGTGAAGTCAGGAGGTTTATATGAATGAATTTAAGAGGTGTATACGCGTGTTTAGCCACTCTCCCTTTAAAGTACGGTTAATGCTGATCTCTATGCTGTGCGACATGATTAACAGCAAACCAGAGCAGGATAAACCTGCAGATAAATAATGCGGCGTCGCGGCACGCCGCTTCATTTTCCTGCCGTAACTCGGATACAGTGATCGTTTTCATGCCAATAACCCTTCTTTTTGTCAGTTTTGCCACGCCCCTCGCAAAACAATTTCTTAGTAGTAGTTGACCTTCTCTTGCACACACTCTATCTTTTCGCAGCCCTGCATATATTGCGGCTCGCGGATGCGGACCCTATCCCCCTTCTCGCTCTCTCAGGCAGGCAATGACCCTTAGCGCCAGGGTAAGCACATGGCGTTTTTGTAACAGTGGCATATGAATTTAACCCTCAAAGATTCAATCATTGCTCGTAGCCGGGCGATTAGTCCGTGGACTGGCCTCTATTTCTTACAGTCTCTGCTGATCAACCTTGCGCTGGGCTATCCGCTTAGCCTGCTCTATAGCGTTGCTTTCACCTGTATATTGATGCTGCTGTGGCGCAGCGCGCCGCGTGCGCAGAAAGTGCTGATTGGCATTTGCTCGCTGATAGCGGCAATGTACTTCCCGTTTGGCCAGGCTTACGGTTCGCCGAACTTCAATACCTTGCTGGCGCTGCACTCAACCAATATGGAAGAGTCTACTGAAATCCTGACCATCTTCCCCTGGTACAGTTATCTGGTTGGGGTGTTTATTTTCGCCCTCGGTGTTATCGCCGTACGCCGTAAAAAAGAGGTGCAGCAGCGTAGCTGGAATAAGTTCGACAGCATTTGTTTGCTGTTCAGCGTTGTCGCGTTCTTTGTTACCCCGGTGCAAAACCTGGCCTGGGGCGGCGTGTTCAAGCTGAAAGACACCGGCTATCCGGTTTTCCGCTTTGCCAAGGACGTTATCGTTAATAACAACGAAGTGCTCGACGAACAAGAGCGCATGGCGAAGCTGGCGAGCGTGAAAGACAGCTGGACGGTAACCGCCGTGAAGCCGAAGTATCATACCTACGTGGTGGTTATCGGCGAAAGCGCCCGCCGCGATGCGTTAGGCGCTTTTGGTGGTCACTGGGATAACACGCCGTTTGCCAGTTCCGTTAACGGCTACATCTTCGCGGATTACATCGCGGCAAGCGGTTCGACACAAAAATCACTCGGCCTGACGCTGAATCGGGTGGTCGACAATAAACCCCAGTTCCAGGATAACTTTGTCACTCTGGCCAACCGCGCGGGATTCCAGACGTGGTGGTTCTCCAATCAGGGACAGATTGGTGAATACGATACGGCCATCGCCAGCATTGCGAAGCGAGCTGATGAAGTTCAGTTCCTCAAAAGCGGTGATTTCGAAGCGGATAAAAATACCCGTGACGAAGCGTTGTTGAAGATGACCGCCCAGGTGCTGGCAACCGAGCGCACTCAGCCACAGCTTATCGTGCTGCATTTAATGGGCTCGCATCCGCAGGCCTGCGACCGTACGCAGGGTAAATACGAGACTTTCGTCCAGTCGAAAGAGACATCTTGCTATCTGTACACCATGACGCAGACGGATGACCTGCTGCGCCAGCTTTACGATCAGTTACGTAACAGCGGTAACAGCTTCTCGATGGTCTATTTCTCCGATCATGGCCTCGCGTTTAAAGAGCGGGGGAAAGAGGTGCAGTACCTGGCGCATGACGATCAGTTCCAGCAGAATTTCCAGGTACCATTTATGGTGCTGTCGAGCGATGATAAAGCGCACCGGGTGATTAAAGCCCGTCGCTCCGCCAATGATTTCCTCAGCTTTTTCTCGCAGTGGACGGGGATAAGCGCGAAGGAAATCACCAACAGCTATCGCTTTATTTCAGAGAAAAAGGCTGGCCCGGTGTACATCACCAACTTCAAATTGCAGAAGGTGGACTACAACCATCTGGGTACCGACATCTTTGAGACCAAATCTCGTTAATCTCTGAGTTGCGCACAAAAAAAATCCGCCCCGAGAGGCGGATTTTTTGTATCACCGAAGTGATTAGAAGCGGTAACCCACGCCAGCGATCCAGGTGCCAACGTCAACGCTACGAATACGGCTCTGCTCGTAGGAGAAGTCCAGAGCAACGTTTTCGATCGGGTTGAACTGCAGACCAGCACCGTAAGAGAAACCGTAGTCACTGGTGGTGTGGTTATCAGCCGGGGATGCTGCGTTCTGGAATTTACCGTAGCCAACACCCACTACACCGTAGATGCTTGCCCAGTCGTTCAGACGGTAAGCCGGGCCAGCAGTGATGCCGTAGTACTGGGTTTTGTTGTAGTCGCCAGACGCATCGGTACGATCTTTTTCAGTGTAAGTGAAGGAACCGATAACACCCAGCGGGTTGCTGTCCTGCTCGTAGCGATACTTCAGGTTAAAACCGTTCATTTTGTTCGCTGCGCCCTGAGCATCGCTCTGAGCGTAACCACCGGTAACGGTAGAAGTCGCAGCTACAGCAGTACCTGCGGAGAAAGCCAGAACAGCGGCCAGTGCTGAAAGACATGCAATTTTTTTCATAACCACCTCAAATGTGCTTCAAGTAAATCCTAAGTTTTAAATATACCAAAAATTGATGGGAAACTCTTTGCGATTCGCGATGTCTAACAGGGTCTTTCATGTAACAGAACGTTTCAGAAACCCGCTATCTCTTTCAATTAACATCACTTTTCTAACCAAAAATGCCATTATTGCGCGCACAATATGGCACATTCATCCAGAATATTCCTAATCACACAGATTATTAATCCATCACTTTCATGCCATTGTACGGAACTGAGCAATTTTTTTTTCAACGAATACTCAACCAGCGGTGCGTATTTCCATTACACTCGCTGTTTTACTTTTCTATACATCACGTCATCCGTGTCGTAGCAAATTTGCAACGTCGCGCAGATGAAGGCGTGTAATTATCATTTGACAGGAGAAAGGATGCCGGGGTCGTCACGTAAAGCGCCAGTCTGGTTGCCTATTTTGGTTTTGCTTATTGCTATGTCCTCCATTCAAAGCGGAGCATCTCTGGCAAAATCGCTATTCCCACTCGTCGGTGCGCCGGGCGTTACCGCATTGCGCCTTGCGCTGGGCACCCTCATCCTTATTGCCTTCTTTAAACCCTGGCGTTTGCGATTCGCCAAAGAACAACGCCTGCCGCTGCTGTTTTATGGTCTGTCTCTGGGCGGGATGAACTATCTCTTCTACCTGTCAATCCAGACCGTCCCGCTGGGAATTGCCGTAGCGCTGGAGTTCACCGGCCCGCTCGCGGTAGCGCTGTTTTCATCCCGACGTCCGGTGGATTTCATTTGGGTTGCACTGGCTGTACTCGGACTATGGTTCCTGCTGCCGTTAGGTCAGGACGTTTCTCACGTGGATTTAACCGGCGCTGCGCTGGCGCTGGGCGCTGGCGCCTGCTGGGCAATCTATATCCTTACCGGGCAGCGAGCCGGCGCGGAACATGGTCCGGCGACCGTTGCGGTAGGGTCATTAATTGCGGCGCTGATTTTTGTACCCATCGGCGCGCTCCAGGCTGGGGATGCCTTGTGGCACTGGTCCATTCTACCGTTAGGCCTGGCCATTGCGGTCCTCTCCACTGCGCTTCCCTACTCGCTGGAGATGATTGCGTTGACGCGGCTGCCAACACGCACTTTTGGTACTCTGATGAGTATGGAACCTGCACTGGCTGCGGTTTCAGGAATGATCTTCCTCGGTGAAACGCTGACGCTTGTCCAGACGCTGGCTCTGGGCGCCATTATTGTCGCATCAATGGGTTCGACGCTCACTATTCGCAAAGAACCACAAATTAAGCAAGTTGACGTGAATTAACCACTTAATATTCTGCATGGTTTGCATAATCATGCAGAGTATTCAATTGTAAATCTGCGTGATAATTATTCTAATAAATATAATTTTCTCATCTGCATATTTCTTGAAATTTTTACATTAACATAAAAATAACACACCTCCATTAATAACCACTATATCCATATGATTTTATTAGTTATTTCATATCCACCCCTCTCTTCACTATTAAAGTGATAGGTAACACCAGAAAAATAAATCCAAAATTCACGCTATACTTATTCCCGTTGAAGAGCTGGGACATAATTATCAAGAGGATATGAAAATATGAGTACCGCAAAACTGGTAAAAACAAAAGCATCTGCCCTCCTTTATACCCGCAACGATGTAACAGATAGCGAAAAGAAAGCGACCGTAGAGCTGCTGAATCAGCAAGTGATCCAGTTCATCGACCTGTCTTTGATCACCAAACAGGCTCACTGGAACATGCGCGGCGCGAACTTCATTGCTGTACATGAAATGCTTGATGGCTTCCGTACTGCCCTGACCGATCACCTCGATACCATGGCTGAGCGCGCCGTACAGTTAGGCGGTGTGGCATTGGGTACCACCCAGGTTATTAACAGCAAAACGCCTCTGAAAAGCTATCCGCTGGATATCCATAGCGTACAGGACCACTTAAAAGAGCTGGCCGATCGTTATGCCGTCGTCGCTAACAGCGTCCGTAAAGCCATTAGCGAAGCAAAAGACGAAGATACAGCAGATATCTTCACCGCCGCTTCACGCGACCTCGACAAATTCCTGTGGTTTATCGAAGCCAACATTGAATAACAGCAGACATAAGAATTACCTATATAACCCTCGCCCTGGCGGGGGTTTTGCACATCTATGGTGCATGACATTGATCGTTCGTCACTCCAAAGTAAATTATTTGTAATAATCACTTCACACAATCGTTAACGAAAGATTGTTTTATCAACAATTTTTACGCTAAATAGTCATACCGTTTGCACTGTGTCAGGTACGCACCAAATGAGTGCCCCAAAACAGTGCAGATTGCCCACTTTGCCCTACTTATTGTGCAGAGAAACGAGACACCCTCTTGTTAAAACAATGAGTTGCAAAACTGGCACGATTTTTTCATTAAGCCATATGTTCTCGCAGGGGATCGCCCCGTGGATATAAAAGGAAATCCTATGAAGTCTGTATTAAAAGTCTCACTGGCTGCACTTACCCTGGCTTTTGCGGTGTCCTCCCATGCCGCAGATAAGAAACTGGTTGTCGCAACCGACACCGCATTTGTACCGTTCGAATTCAAACAGGGTGACAAATACGTTGGTTTTGATGTGGATCTGTGGGCTGCCGTGGCCAAAGAACTGAAGCTGGATTATGAACTGAAACCAATGGATTTCAGCGGCATCATCCCGGCTCTGCAAACCAAGAATATCGACCTGGCGCTGGCGGGTATCACCATCACTGATGAGCGTAAAAAAGCGATCGACTTCTCTGACGGCTACTACAAAAGCGGTCTGTTAGTGATGGTCAAAGCGAATAATAACGACGTGAAAAGCGTGAAAGATCTGGATGGTAAAGTCGTCGCTGTGAAGAGCGGCACGGGTTCCGTTGATTACGCGAAAGCTAACATCAAAACCAAAGATCTGCGTCAATTCCCGAATATCGATAACGCATATATGGAACTGGGCACCAACCGCGCAGACGCCGTGCTGCACGACACGCCAAACATTCTTTACTTCATCAAAACCGCTGGCAACGGTCAGTTCAAAGCTGTAGGCGAATCCCTGGAAGCCCAGCAGTACGGTATCGCCTTCCCGAAAGGCAGCGATGAACTGCGTGAGAAAGTCAACGGCGCGCTGAAAACGCTGAAAGAGAACGGCACATACAACGAAATCTACAAAAAATGGTTCGGTACCGAACCTAAATAACAAGAACGTTCTGTAACGCCCGGTAGCGCCAGCGCCGCCGGGCCTGCAATTTTGAGTCATCACGTTATGGCTCATTACTTTTCTCACCACGGTAACAGGAACGAAATATGCAGTTTGACTGGAGTGCCATCTGGCCCGCCATCCCACTTTTGATTGAAGGCGCCAAAATGACCCTGTGGATCTCGGTCCTCGGTCTGGCAGGCGGTCTGATAATCGGGCTTGCAGCAGGGTTTGCGCGTACTTTCGGCGGTTGGATAGCCAACCACGTAGCGCTGGTGTTTATCGAAGTCATTCGCGGTACGCCAATCGTTGTGCAGGTGATGTTTATTTACTTTGCCCTGCCAATGGCATTTAACGATTTACGCATTGATCCCTTTAGCGCCGCCGTTGTCACCATCATGATCAACTCCGGCGCCTATATTGCGGAAATCACCCGCGGCGCGGTGCTCTCAATCCATAAAGGATTCAGTGAAGCCGGACTGGCGCTTGGGCTTTCACGTACAGAGACTATCCGCCACGTTATTTTACCTCTCGCGCTGCGTCGTATGCTGCCACCGCTGGGCAACCAGTGGATCATCAGCATTAAAGATACCTCGCTGTTTATTGTCATTGGCGTCGCTGAACTGACCCGTCAGGGCCAGGAAATCATTGCCGGTAACTTCCGCGCACTGGAAATCTGGAGCGCCGTTGCGGTGTTCTATCTGATCATTACGCTGGTGCTGAGCTTCATTCTGCGTCGTCTGGAAAGAAGGATGAAAATCCTGTGATTGAATTTAAAAACGTTTCTAAGCACTTTGGCCCAACCCAGGTGCTGCACAATATTGACCTGAACATTCAGCAGGGCGAAGTGGTGGTAATTATCGGGCCATCCGGGTCCGGCAAATCAACCCTGCTGCGCTGCATTAACAAACTGGAAGAGATAACCTCTGGCGATCTGATCGTCGATGGTCTGAAGGTAAACGATCCAAAGGTAGACGAGCGGTTAATCCGCCAGGAAGCCGGGATGGTGTTTCAGCAGTTCTACCTGTTCCCGCATCTGACGGCGCTGGAAAACGTCATGTTCGGACCGCAGCGCGTACGCGGGGCGAATAAAGAACAGGCCGAGAAACTGGCTAAAGAGCTGCTGGCGAAAGTAGGTCTGGCCGAGCGTGCGCATCACTACCCTTCTGAGCTGTCTGGCGGTCAACAGCAGCGTGTGGCGATCGCCCGAGCGCTGGCGGTGAAGCCGAAAATGATGCTGTTTGATGAGCCAACCTCAGCGCTGGACCCGGAACTGCGCCACGAAGTTCTGAAAGTTATGCAGGATCTGGCGGAGGAAGGGATGACCATGGTCATTGTGACCCACGAAATCGGCTTTGCCGAAAAAGTGGCTTCACGCCTGATTTTCATCGATAAGGGACGTATTGCCGAAGACGGTAATCCGCAGGCCCTGATTGAAAATCCGCCCAGCCAACGTTTACAGGAATTCTTGCAGCACGTTTCCTGATAGCTCTCCCTCCCTTCGCCTGAAGGGAGGTTTTTCACCAGAATCCTCTCATTTCATTTCTCCCCCGCCCTGACATCTATACTTATCCTTTTGAATTTATTTTCTCATGGGAGGAGTCATGCGCTGGATCCTGTTCATCTTTGTTTGTCTGGTGAGTCTCCCGACTCAGGCGGTGACGATACCAGGCGTCACTACGCCAACGTCAACCAACGCGCAAACCGCGCCGGCGAAAGAGCCGGATGTTGAACAGAAGAAAGCGGCCTACGGCGCACTGGCTGATGTGCTGGAAAATGATGCCTCGCGCCAGGAACTGATCGGTCAGTTACGCAAAGTGGCGACAGCGCCCCCTGCCGAGCCGGTGCCAACCATTGTTCCGCCCACGTTAACGGAAGAAAAAACGGTGCTGGAAAACGTCACGGATGTCACCCGCCACTACGGTGAGGCGCTCTCCAGCCGCTTTGCTCAGCTTTACCGCAATATTACCGATGCACCACACAAGACATTTAACCCGCAAACGTTCACCAATGCCCTGACCCATTTTTTAATGCTGGCGGCGTCAGTGTTCGGTTTTTTCTGGCTGCTTCGCCTGTGCGCGCTGCCGCTGTATCGCAAAATGGGGCAATGGGCACGACGGAAAAACCGCGAACGCAGCAACTGGCTCCAGCTTCCGGCGATGATCGTCGGCGCATTCATTATCGATTTGCTTCTGCTGGCGCTGACTTTGTTTGTCGGGCAGATACTGAGTGACAGAATGAACGCCGGTAGCCGCACTATCGCCTTTCAGCAAAGTCTGTTTCTCAATGCCTTTGCGTTGATTGAGTTCTTCAAAGCCATTCTGCGCCTGATATTTTGCCCAACGGTGGCCGAACTGCGCCCGTTTAACATTCAGGATGCCGGTGCGCGCTACTGGAATCGCCGTTTAAGTTCATTGAGCAGCCTGATTGGATACGGACTTATCGTTGCCGTTCCCATTATCTCGAATCAGGTCAACGTGCAGGTCGGCGCGATGGCAAACGTCATCATCATGCTCTGTATCACGCTATGGGCGCTGTACCTGATTTTCAGAAACAAGAAAGAGATAACGCAGCATTTGCTGAATCTGGCGGAAAGATCGTTAGCGTTTTTCAGCCTGTTTATCCGCGCCTTTGCGCTGGTATGGCATTGGCTGGCCAGCGCCTACTTCATTGTGCTGTTTTTCTTCTCGCTGTTTGACCCTGGCAACAGCCTGAAATTCATGATGGGCGCTACGCTGCGCAGTCTGGTGATCATTGGGATCGCCGCCTTTGTTTCCGGTATGCTTTCCCGCTGGATAGCCAAGACTATTACCCTTTCGCCACACACCCAGCGCAGCTATCCGGAATTACAAAAACGGTTGAATGGCTGGCTGTCGACGGCGTTAAGCGTGGCCAGGATCCTGACGGTGTGCGTCGCGGTAATGCTGCTACTGAATGCCTGGGGATTGTTCGACTTCTGGAACTGGCTGCATTACGGCGCAGGAGAAAAAACGGTGGATATCCTGATCCGTATCGCGCTGATTTTATTCTTCTCCGCCATCGGCTGGACGATCCTTGCCAGCCTGATTGAAAATCGTCTGGCTTCCGATATTCACGGCCGCCCGCTCCCCAGCGCCCGTACCCGCACCCTGCTGACGCTGTTTCGCAACGCGCTGGCGGTGATCATCAGCACGATCACCATCATGATTGTGCTATCCGAAATTGGCGTCAATATCGCGCCCTTACTGGCCGGGGCCGGGGCGCTGGGGCTGGCTATCTCTTTCGGCTCGCAAACGCTGGTAAAAGATATTATTACCGGGATCTTTATTCAGTTCGAAAATGGCATGAACACCGGCGACCTGGTGACCATCGGTCCACTCACCGGTACGGTTGAACGGATGTCCATCCGCTCTGTGGGCGTCCGTCAGGACACCGGGGCGTACCATATCATTCCCTGGTCATCGATAACGACCTTCGCCAACTTTGTGCGCGGGATTGGATCGGTCGTCGCCAATTACGACGTAGACCGCCATGAGGATGCGGATAAAGCGAATCAGGCGTTGAAAGACGCTGTGGCTGCAGTGATGGAACAGGACGATATTCGCGGGCTGATTATTGGCGAGCCGTCGTTTGCCGGGATTGTGGGGTTAACCAATACGGCCTTCACGCTACGGGTCTCATTTACCACATTACCGCTGAAACAGTGGACGGTACGTTTCGCGCTCGACAGCCAGGTGAAGAAATACTTCGATCTGGCCAACGTACGCGCGCCGGTACAGACGTATCAGGTTTTGCCTGCACCGGTTAATGGCCCTGCGTCGGCAGCAAGCGAACCGCTGCCGCCAACCGAGCCAACGCTTTAGCGTTTACGCGCCATAAAACGGCGACGCTGATCGTTATCCATAAAGGTCCAGGCAATAAAGCGACTCTGCTTTTGCCCCTGGGCCATCTCTTTCTTAACCACTTTCACCGCGCCCGCATCCGTTAACGCGTGGTACAGCGGAGGCAAATTCTCACCGCGCGAAACCAGCGTGGTGAACCACATCACCTGACGGCCAAAGGCCTGGCTTTCGGCGATCATTTTTTTGATGAACGCCACTTCACCGCCTTCACACCACAGCTCCTGCTGCTGCCCGCCAAAGTTCAGCGCATCATCTTTATCCTGCCCCAGATTACGACGTTTGCGCTCGCTTCCGGCGCGGGCTGAAGCCGCAGAATCATGGAAAGGCGGGTTACACAATGTGGCTTCATATTGCTCATTCTTGTGAATGATACCGTTGAAGATTGCCGTAGCATCTTTCTGGCGACGCAGACGAATAGCACGGGTTAACCCCGGATTGGCGTTTACGATCGCCTGAGCGCTGTTAAACGCTTCGCTACTGGTCTCACTACCGGTGAATCGCCAGCCGTATTCATGCACGCCGATCAGCGGATAAATACAGTTTGCCCCAACTCCCACGTCCAGCACGCTCGCATTTGCCGGAATGGTTCCGCTGGTTTCACCTAACAGGTCGGCCAGATGGTGAATGTAGTCAGCGCGACCAGGAACCGGCGGGCACAGAAAACCGTCTGGAATATCCCAGTTTTTCACCGCATAAAAATGCGCCAGCAGTGCTTTATTGAGCGCCTTCACTGCCTGCGGATTCGCGAAATCAACACTCTGCTCGCCGCCTGGCGTGAGGGTGAGAAATTGCGTCAACTCGGGTGTAACCTGGCATAAAGTCGCAAGATCATAACGGCCATTGTGGCGGTTGCGTGGGTGTAATCCCGGTTTCTGGGGGGGCATAGCATTCTCCTTTTAACAGCGGCGTAAGATACCCGCATAACGCCACGCGGTAAACACACTGCAAGGAAATTTGCTTTTTTTATACCTATTTGATGGCTTGCTGATTGTTCAAAAAACAGACATCTCATCACCAGTTTTTTGCGGTAAATGTTATCCACTGACGGCCTAAACTTATCAGGCACGACCTGTTGTTTCTCAGAGGATATCACCATGAAGAAATGCCTCACATTCCTTGCCGCTACCGTACTGACCGGCATGACATTTGCGTCCTTTGCTGCACAGCCCTACACCAGCCCTCAAACCGGCCAGCTACAAGCTTCCGGCACTGTTTTCGCTTCCGGAGCTTCTAACCTGAGCGATCTCGAAGACAAGCTGGCAGAGAAAGCGAAAGAGCAAGGCGCAAAAGGCTTTGTCGTCAATTCTGCGGGCGGTAAAAACCAGATGTACGGCAGCGCAACTATCTATAAGTAGTCCCTCACCTTAGCCCAACTGCATTCACCCCGAATGCAGTTTGCTACCTGCTGTTCACGTCGTTCACCGCTCAAATTGTAATCATCGTGTAGCAATTTTGAATCCAATGTAAATAAATGTATTTATTTTTGAATTAATGAATGCTAAAACGTCGCACTGATTAGTAATGCTTATCAAAATCATTATCAATTACACATTCACTCCCGCGAGGCCTGCAGGGTATAACATCCACAGAGATGTCCCTTCGCGCGAGTGAAACCGTCTACTCAAAAAATAATAAGTCACTCACTAACATGGATAAAAATCGCAATTTGCCTGCCAGTAGTTTTCATTCACTGACTTTTTTTGCCGGTCTGTGTATTGGCCTGTCTCCGGTAGCTCAGGCTGTCGCCGCGGGCGATCAAGATAAAAAACAAGAAGATACGTTGGTTGTTGAAGCGGCCAAACCTTCGTTATACGCCCCAACGCAGTCTGCCGACCCTAAGTTCTCCCGCCCGGTAGCGGATACAACCCGCACCATGACAGTGATTTCTGAGCAGGTGATTAAGGATCAAGGCGCAACCAATCTGACCGATGCGCTGAAAAACGTACCGGGCGTTGGCGCGTTTTTCGCCGGTGAGAACGGTAACTCCACCACCGGTGACGCGGTTTACATGCGTGGTGCGGATACCTCGAACAGTATTTATATCGACGGTATCCGAGATATTGGCAGCGTTACGCGCGACACTTTCAATACCGAACAGGTTGAAGTGATCAAAGGCCCCTCCGGCACCGACTATGGCCGTAGCGCGCCAACGGGCTCCATCAATATGATCAGCAAACAGCCGCGCACCGACTCAGGGATCGATGCCTCGGCCAGCGTCGGTAGCGCCTGGTTCCGCCGTGGTACGCTGGACATTAACCAGGTCATCGGCGAGACCACCGCTGCACGGTTAAACCTGATGGGTGAAAAAACGCATGATGCCGGTCGCGATAACGTTAAGAATGAACGTTATGGTGTGGCCCCCTCTCTCGCCTTTGGCTTAGGCACTGAGAACCGACTGTATCTGAACTATCTGCATGTCACCCAGCACAACACCCCGGATGGCGGTGTCCCCACCATCGGTCTGCCGGGATATTCTGCGCCTTCCGCGGGGACTGCTGCACTGAATCAGTCAGGAAAAGTGGATACGCATAACTTCTACGGTACCAACTCGGATTACGACGATTCGACGACCGATACCGCAACGATGCGTTTTGAACATGACCTGAACGACAGCACCACTATTCGCAACACCACCCGCTGGTCACGCATTAAGCAGGATTATCTGATGACGGCGGTGATGGGCGGCGCGACTAACATCACCCAACCCACCAGCAGCGTCGACACCTGGACCTGGTCACGCCTGGCTAATACCAAAGATGTCAGCAATAAGATCCTGACCAACCAAACCAACCTGACCTCAAAATTTTACACCGGATCCATCGGTCACGACATCAGCACCGGCGTGGAGCTAACGCGCGAAACGCAAACCAACTATGGTGTAAACCCGATCACTCCGCCGTCGGTAAATATCTATCACCCCAACAGCAATGTGAATATCGGCGGATTGTCTCGTAACGGCGCTAATGCTAACGGGCAAACCGATACCTTCGGTGTATACGCCTTTGATACGCTACAGATTACCCGTGAGTTTGAACTAAACGGTGGTATTCGCCTCGACAATTACCGCACGGAATATGACAGCGCCACCGCTTGCGGCGCTTCTGGTCGCGGCGCGGTCGCGTGTCCGACAGGCGTGGCGAAAGGTTCTCCGGTCACCACCGTGGATACTGCCAAATCAGGCAATCTGGTGAACTGGAAAGCGGGCGCGCTGTATCACCTGACCGATAACGGTAACGTTTACATTAACTACGCCGTTTCTCAGCAACCGCCGGGCGGCAGCAACTTTGCCCTCGCTCAGGGTGGAAGCGGTAACAGTGCGAACCGTACCGATTTCAAACCGCAGAAAGCGAAAACCAGCGAGATCGGCACCAAATGGGAGGTGCTGGATAAGCGCCTGCTGTTAACTGCCGCGATTTTCCGTACGGATATTGAGAACGAAGTTGAGCAGAACGACGACGGCACATATTCCCAGTACGGGGAGAAGCGCGTTGAAGGTTACGAACTCTCGGTAGCAGGGAACATCACTCCCGCATGGCAGGTTATTGGGGGTTACACCCAGCAGCGCGCGACGATCCACAGCGGCAAAAACGTTGCTCAGGATGGTTCTTCATCTCTGCCGTATACGCCAGAACATGCGTTCACGCTGTGGAACCAGTACCAGGCTACCGATAATATTTCCGTTGGCGCGGGCGCTCGCTACGTGGGCAGTATGCATCGCGGTTCCGACGGGGCCGTGGGTACGCCATCCTACACCGAAGGTTACTGGGTCGCCGACGCGAAACTGGGTTATCGCGTGAATCGCAATCTCGATTTCCAGTTGAACGTCTATAACCTGTTCGACACCGATTATGTATCCTCCATTAACAAGAGCGGATACCGTTACCATCCGGGTGAGCCAAGAACCTTCCTGCTCACGGCAAATATGCATTTCTGATCTTTTACGTGGGGCGTAAGCCCCACTTTCAGGAGAAACACTGATGATGTATCACATTCCCGGCATTCTGTCGGCGCAGGATGTCGCCTGGTTTCGCGAACAACTGGACGCTGCCGACTGGGTTGATGGCCGCGCAACCACCGGCGCTCAGGGCGCGCAGGTTAAAAACAACCAGCAGGTGAATACGCAAAGTGAGCGTTACGGCGTTTTACAACAGGCGGTACAAAACGCGGTGAACAACAGCGCGTTATTCTTCGCCGCTGCATTACCGAAAACGCTCTCCACACCGCTGTTCAATCGCTACCAGGACAACGAGACCTACGGTTTTCACGTTGACGGCGCGGTGCGTAGTCATCCGGAAAACGGCTGGATGCGCACAGATCTTTCCGCCACCTTATTCCTGAGTAATCCCGACGATTATGAGGGAGGAGAGCTGCTGGTCAATGACACCTACGGCCAGCATGCGGTAAAACTTCCGGCAGGCGATCTGGTACTTTACCCTTCCAGCAGCCTGCACTGCGTTACGCCGGTGACCCGTGGGGTTCGGGTGGCATCCTTTATGTGGATCCAGTCGATGATCCGGGACGACAAAAATCGCGCCATGCTTTTTGAACTGGATAAAAACATCCAGTCCCTGAAGACACGTCATGGGGAGAGTAGCGAGATCCTGTCGCTTCTCAATCTCTACCATAACCTGCTGCGCGAATGGTCTGAAATCTGATACCGCTGACACGTGGTCGTTTTTCAGCCATCACATTCGCTATACTTATTCTGTAGACATCAGCAGGAGGTAGGTATGGCATCCGGATGGGCAAATGACGACGCTGTTAACGAACAGATCAACAATACTATTGAAGATGCTGTTGCCCGCGCCCGCGGTGAGTTACCGACGGGGGAAAGTCTGTATGAATGCGAAGAATGTGGCAATCCAATCTCTCAGGCCAGACGGGAGGCCGTGCCCGGCGTACGCTTGTGCATCACATGCCAGCAGGATAAAGATTCACATAGTGCAGCATTTTCAGGATATAATCGCAGAGGTTCGAAAGACAGCCAGCTACGTTGACTTATCTTTACCGAAAGTTTCAGCACATACGATTTCCTTTACGAGCACGCTTTTTTGCACTCTGTGTAGCAAAATGTGCCGTTGTCGGTTTCTCTGTAAAGCGCAATGACAAGAACTGTAAATCCCTCTTTCGAATTTATTAATATTCAATAAGTTATTTGTCATTCAATTTTTTTGATTGATGTCGTCAATTCTATTCGATTTTATCTCGCATAAAAAAACGTGATACTTCTCACATCGACGAAACAACGTCTTCTTAAAGAACACTGACTAACAGAACAAACCTGCGAGAAATTAATCATGAAAAATATCAAATTTGCTGTTGCCGCCATCGCTCTGTCTACCCTGTCATTTGGCGTTTTCGCTGCCGAGCCAGTTTCCTCTACTCAGGCGCAAAGCATGAACAAAATTGGTGTGGTATCTGCTGACGGCGCCACCACGCTGGACGGCCTGGAAGCAAAACTGGCTGAAAAAGCGACTGCTGCTGGTGCAACGGGTTACAGCATCACTTCCGCTATCGGCAAAGACAAAATGAGCGGCACCGCGGTTATCTATAAATAACCGAAAGATTACCTGTACGACCCAATGCTCCAACCCTCATTGACCCTGTTTGTTACCCTTTGTTTGCCCGTCCGCCACTGGACGGGCTTTTTTTTGCTTAGTGTTCCAGTCTTTGACGGAATTCCTGCAACACGGCGTCTGGCATCCCTATTTGCAACGCCGCCTCGCAAATCGCCTGCCAGCTTCCGGCATCCAGCGGAATACCTTGCTCCAGCCGTTCTTCACGAGTATTCACCTCCCACTCCCCTGGCAACAGGATCGGGGCATCTTCAGCATGGGGGGACGCTTTCACCCACTTAGCAAAGGCCGCGACCTGGTTGTCGCAGTCCGGCGCGCCAAACAGTTCCGGATTCATAATGATGGTCGTCATACAGTTAATGATGGCATCCGCGCTGGTCTGCAGGCTCTCTTCATGTGTGGTTTTACCACCAGAAAGCGCTCCCCCCATAATTTCGCACATTGCCGCCAGCGCATAACCTTTGTGTTGGGCGAAGGTCAGCAACGACCCCAGCGGAGAGACCTGCATTACGGCGGGATCGGTTGTGGGTACCCCATTAGCATCAATCAGACATCCCGGAGCCACCGGCTCGCCCTTGTGCCATGCCACACGGGTTTTGCCAAACGCGATGGCGCTGGTTGCATAGTCCAGCAACAACGGGAACGTATTTTTACGCGGGAACACCACGCAGAAGGGGTTGGTGCCAAATCGACTATCGCGGCCATGAAACGGTGCGACCATCGGGATCCCTACCACATTCACAAAGTGCACCGAAACAAAACCCGCCGCCGCACATTGCTCCGCCCAGTAGCCAATGCGTCCAATATGGTGCGAATTATGTAATGCCACAGCAGCGATACCGTACTGGCGCGCTTTTTCGATCCCAAGCGTAATTGCCTCGTGGGCCGCCACCTGACCAAATGCGCAGTCGCCGTCAAGCGTAATCACCGCTCCCGCATCGTTGACCACTTTGGCATGGCGGTTGATCTGCAGGTGTCCCTGCGAAAATGAGCGAATATAGCTTGGGATCATGCCGATACCGTGGGAGTCGTGGCCGGCGAGGTTAGAGGCTATCAGATGATCGGCCACCAGCCGCGCCTCCAGCTCATTGCTTCCCATCTGGTGAAAAACGGCCTGGATAAAGGCGTGCAGCGTTGGCACATGGAAGCGATGTCCACTGTTCATTGTTATCTCCTGTTGTGTCGCGTGTTGATTGTGTTTCTTATTTTTCAACAAACTATGCTGCGCCACAGCGCTCAGGAGATCAATAAACGTGCAGAAATTTCACGTTGCCGGAAGGCGTGAAGCGACGGGCCAGGCAAATGACCCGTCGGGAGAAAGAAAAATCAGAAGCTTTGCTCGACGCGGTCAAGTCCTTCAGCCAGCGTCGCGGATTCACCGGTTGCTACCAGGCAGCAGGCCATCTGGATCTTCAGCGATGCCGGAACAGGCTCACTGCCCGCCAGACAACGCTCAATCCAGCGCGCGGTAGTTTCCGGGTCTTTAGCCACCGGCAGTGGGACCGGCTCATCGGGCATCTCGCTCTGCCGGTCCTGTAGCACTCGCACGCCGGACGAATCTATCAGGCTTATCTGCGGGCAGCGCTGCGGGTTGGCGTACACTTCACCCTCGGTACCGTGCATCAACAGGGCACGCCCACCGATATCGCCGAAAAATTTCGCCACGCGCGATACGTATTCCGGGTGGGAAACGCTGGAAAGACGCAGCGCGGCATCTTCGGCAAACGGCGTGGCTAATTTAGCCAGTGTATGCGCACTGTTACGCACGCCCATTCGCCAGCGCATCGCCAGCTGTTTTTCCAGCGGAGGACACAGCGCACTCACCGGGATAAACACCGGCTCATGACCATCCAGCTTTGCCTGCGCCTGCCCGGCATGCAGCGTCGGCGCAATCCCCATCAGTTCAAAAATGGTTTCAGTCAGCACGCGGGTTGGATCCTCGCTGACACCGTGCACCACCACCGGGAAGCCAAGTTTATGCAGTAAAATCGCCAGCAGCGGAGTCAAATTTGCCTGCTTGCGCGCGCCATTGTAGCTGGGAATGACAATCGGCATGGGTTTGGCCACTGGCGGAGTCAGGCGAATGGTGTGGTTCTGCATCGCTTCGTAAAAGCCCAGCATCTCCGCTTCGCCTTCGCCTTTAATGCGCAGCGCAATCAGTACACCGCCCATCTCAAGATCGGGCACCTCGCCGTTCATCATATGGGTATACAGTCCGCGAGCAGTATCCTTATCCAGGTCACGCGCGTGATTTTTTCCTCGCCCAATCTCTTTGATGATTTTGCGGTAATCCATCGATAACTCCTTGCCTGTTGCTCGCATCGTTAACGCCGACGGCGACGCGTGGGTTTCGCTTTTTCTTTTGGTTTTACTATAACGTCTGGCACAGCAGGTTGCTCTATCGGAAATATGGGTAATGCGTTCAGTAAACGCTTGCCATAGCTTTTGGTCAATAAACGCTTGTCATAAATAACCACTTCTCCCCAGCAGCCGTGGCTACGAATGAGTCGCCCAACCTGCTGGATCAAATTGAATGACGCCGCGGGCAAGCTCTGCACCTCAAAGGGGTAGCGGTTCAGGCTTTTCAGCCA
This sequence comes from Citrobacter sp. RHBSTW-00986, assembly GCF_013783065.1. Lineage (NCBI taxonomy): Bacteria > Pseudomonadati > Pseudomonadota > Gammaproteobacteria > Enterobacterales > Enterobacteriaceae > Citrobacter > Citrobacter sp. RHBSTW-00986. Next base: position 3,231,779 of record NZ_CP056200.1, read on the forward strand.
CTCGCCCTCGGTGATCACCACCGGGCTGTCGATAGGCGGAAAAGCAATTTTGTGAATATGCACCTGGGTCAGCAAGTCGCCTTTCAAATCCAGACCTTCGGCAAAAGATTGCAGCCCGATCAGTACGCTACGCTCGCCGTTGGTCACCCGCTTGCGGTGCAGCTCCACCAGTCGATAGCGCGGCTGGTCGCCTTGTACCAGCAACAGCAGACGCAGATCGGTAACGTGCTCAAGAAAACGCTGCATTGCCCGACCGCTAGCAAAGAGTACCAGCATGCCCTGATGCTTTTTACTTTCCAGCTGTTCGCGGAAATAGGCGGCCATTTCCGCGATATGCTGCTCTTCGTTATCAATTGACGGTTCGTAGCGCATCTGCGGAATGACGATTTTGCCTTGCTCAACGTGATTAAACGGTGAATCCAGCGCGATAAACCGGTCCCCTGCTTTTTCTTTCAGCCCGCTCATCTCCTGCAAACGCGAGAAGCTGTTGAGCGAACGCAGCGTGGCAGAGGTCACGATAATATGCGGTACGCTGCGCCACAGCAGTCGTTCAAGCTGATCGCTCACGCGGATCCCCACACAGTGGAACCAGACGTGGATCTGCCCGTCACGCACTTCGCGCGTCGCCCATTTACTCACCGGCGCGCCTGACGACTGCGCGAGCGAAGCCAGCCGCCACAGTTTGCTTTGCGCCTCAAACATGCCCAAAGCCCGATTCATCTGCAAAATAACCCTATGCAGACGCACAATATCGTGGGTGCCGGTTTTTTCGCTGAGATCGTTGAGGAACAGTTCCGCCAGACCGCGCAGCATTTCTGTTAGCTTCGCCAGACGCTGACAAATCTCCATCACTTCCGCAGGCAGTTCGCCCATTGCGAAGCGGTGTTCCGCCTCCTGGGTCGCAGGCATGTACAGATTAAGAATGTTATTGAGCGATGAAATCAGCTCATACAGTTCCTCACAGTGACCGTTCAGACGCTCGGCATTCGCCAGCGGCGGCGTGGTTTTTGGACGAAACTGTTCCAGGCAGGTGGCCACTAATTTGCAAAACAGATCCAACTGCAGCCGATACCAGGGGGCGCTGATTTCTGCGCTCATCTCCAGCGCATCGCGCGCGACGTCCGGCAAATGGTGACCTTCATCAAGGACCAGCAGCAGGTTCTTCGGCTCCGGCAAAACAGCTTCGCTTTCCATGGCCGCCATCACCAGCGCGTGGTTAGCCACCACCACTTCGGCTTCCTGAATCTCACGGCGGGCGACAAAAAAGGGGCATTCACGATAGTAGTGACAGTTACGATTCAAACAGCTGGCTTTATCAGTGCTCAGGCGCTGCCAGAGTCCGTCGTCGATAGCGATATCCGTGTGATCGCGCAGCCCGTCCCACTTGTAGCTGTCGAGATCGCCTTTTAGCCTGGCGCAGCGCTTTTGTTCTTCCTGGTTGTTGGGCGTCAGGTCATCGTCGAGAAAGGCCAACAGATCCTGCTGATTGGGTTCGCTACTGGCCAGCGCCGCTAAATTACGCGGGCAGACATAACGCCCGCGACCAAACGCGGCGGTAAAACGCAGATCGGGAATAATTTTGCGCAGCAGCGGTAAATCTTTGCTGTAGATCTGATCCTGTAAAGCAACGTTGGCGGTACTGACCACCAGCGTTTTTTGTTCTTCACGCGCTATGGCAATACCGGGAATCAGGTACGACAGCGTTTTCCCCACCCCGGTCGGCGCTTCAATTGCCAGATGCCGCCCTTCTTCCCCGGTGAGCGTTTTCGCGACGTCAGCAATCATCTGCCGCTGGGGCGCACGGGGAATAAAGTCGGGGATCTGTTCCTGAAGCGCCTTATACCAGGCGGCAATTTGCGCTTTTAGCGCAGCCGTTAGTGCCATGAGAAAACCTGAAATACTGTATAAACAGCCACTATTGTGGCACTTTCTGATACGTGTCGCAAAAAGAAAAGCCCGACCTTTCGGCCGGGCTCGCAATTACTGCGCTGTAGACGGTTTGCGCGGACGGCGCGGTGGACGAGGCTTATCGCCCGCCGGTTTGCCTTCGCCGCTACGCGGTTTCGCTTTTGGCGCACCGCCATCCTGACGACGCGGCTGCTGACCACGCCCTGCTCCACCCTGACCGCGACCACCGCCGCCACGCTGCTGGCGACCATTCTGGATCGGCTCGGCTTTGATGGACGGGTCTGGCTCGTAGCCTGGCATCGCAATTCGCGGGATCTCTTTTTTCAGCAGCTTCTCGATGTCACGCAGCAGCTTGTGTTCATCGACGCACACCAGAGACAACGCTTCGCCGGTAGCGGCCGCACGACCGGTACGACCAATACGGTGCACATAATCTTCCGGGACGTTTGGCAGCTCGTAGTTCACCACGTGCGGCAGCTCTTCAATATCCAGACCGCGCGCGGCAATATCGGTTGCCACCAGCACACGAATATCACCGGATTTAAAATCAGCCAGCGCACGCGTACGCGCCCCCTGAGATTTATTACCGTGGATCGCCGCGCTGCGAATGCCGTCTTTATTCAGCTGTTCCGCCAGATGGTTCGCACCATGTTTGGTACGGGTAAACACCAGCACCTGCTGCCAGTTGCCCTGACCGATCATCTGCGACAACAGTTCACGTTTACGCTTTTTATCAACGAAATGAACGTGCTGAGTCACCTGCTCTGACGCGGTATTACGGCGCGCCACTTCGATTTCCAGCGGATTGTGCAGCAGCTTTTCGGCCAGCGACTTAATATCATCAGAGAACGTTGCTGAGAACAGCAGGTTCTGGCGTTTTGCCGGCAGTTTCGCCAGAACGCGACGGATATCATGAATAAAGCCCATATCCAGCATGCGGTCAGCTTCATCCAGTACCAGAATCTCAACCTGATCCAGTTTCACCGCATTCTGGTGTTCCAGATCGAGCAAACGACCAGGCGTGGCGATCAGCACATCCACACCGCCGCGCAGCTTCATCATCTGTGGGTTAATGCTCACGCCGCCGAAGACCACCAGCGAGCGAATATTCAGATACTTACTGTAATCACGTACGTTTTCGCCAATCTGGGCCGCCAGTTCGCGGGTTGGCGTAAGGATCAGCGCACGCACCGGACGACGGCTTTTCCCATGCGGCTGATGGGTAATCAGGTGCTGTAACAGCGGCAGGGTAAAACCTGCCGTTTTCCCCGTACCGGTCTGGGCGCTAGCCATCAGATCGCGGCCTTCCAGCACGGCAGGGATCGCCTGCTGCTGAATAGGGGTAGGTTCACGGTAACCCTGCTCGGCAACGGCACGTAAAATATCAGGGTTTAAACCAAGGGAATCAAAAGACATAACAACTCCGAACCACCCTGACCGTTACCGGTGTCGTTTTCAGGGAGATACATATAATAAAGATGACAAAAACCACAATGTCATGAAGGGGCGGAGTGTAGCAGTTTTTGTGATGTGCCGCATAAATTATCCCTGCGCTGAAAAATAACGGTCCGGACTGGACAAGGTTACACATCAGTCATAATCTTAATCAATCGATTGATTAAGATCTGAGTCGTGCTATGAATACACCCACCATGACAACCAAAGGTGAACAGGCGAAAAATCAGCTCATTGCCGCCGCGCTGGCACAGTTTGGCGAGTATGGTCTGCACGCCACTACTCGCGATATCGCCGCGCAGGCCGGGCAAAATATTGCTGCTATCACCTACTATTTTGGCTCAAAAGAGGATTTATATCTCGCCTGCGCCCAGTGGATTGCGGATTTTATCGGCTCACAGTTTCGCCCGCACGCTGAAGAAGCCGAGCGTCTGTTTGCTCAGCCGGAACCGGATCGTGGCGCGATGCGCGAACTGATCCTCCGCGCCTGCAAAAATATGATCATGCTGTTAACCCAGGACGATACCGTTAACCTGAGCAAATTTATTTCGCGCGAACAGCTTTCACCCACCGCGGCTTATCAACTGGTGCACGACCAGGTTATCAATCCGCTGCATACTCACCTGACGCGCCTGATTGCTGCCTATACCGGCGGCGATGCCAACGATACCCAAATGATCCTGCACACCCACGCCCTACTCGGCGAGGTACTGGCCTTTCGTCTGGGGAAAGAAACCATTCTGTTGCGTACGGGCTGGTCACAATTTGATGAGGATAAAACCGCGCTGATTGACCAAACGATCACCTGTCACATCGATCTTATTCTGCAAGGTTTAACGCAAAGGAGTCTGGAGTCATGAAAAAACCTGTCGTTCTCGGGCTGGTCATCGCGGCCCTCGTTGCCGTGATTGCCGGTGGAACGTGGTGGTATCAAAGTCGGCAAGATAACGGTCTGACGCTGTACGGCAATGTCGATATCCGTAGCGTCAACCTGAGTTTTCGCGTCGGCGGCAGGCTGGCCTCGCTGGCGGTTGACGAAGGCGATGCCATTACCGCCGGTCAGGTGCTGGGCGAACTGGACCGTGCGCCGTACGAAAACGCATTAATGCAGGCAAAAGCGAATGTTGCCGCCGCGCAGGCGCAATACGATCTGATGCTGGCAGGGTATCGTGAAGAGGAGATCGCGCAAACCGCAGCGGCAGTCAAACAGGCGCAGGCAGCCTATGATTACGCGCAAAACTTTTACAATCGGCAGGTAGGATTGTGGAAAAGCCGCACTATCTCCGCCAACGATCTGGAAAACGCCCGTTCATCACGCGATCAGGCGCTGGCCTCTCTGAAATCCGCACAGGATAAACTCAGCCAATACCGCAGCGGTAATCGTGTGCAGGACATCGAGCAGGCGAAAGCCACGCTCGAACAAGCTCAGGCCGAGCTGGCCCAGGCAGAGCTTAATTTGCATGACACCACGCTGACCTCGCCGTCTGACGGCACGTTACTCACCCGTGCGGTCGAACCCGGCAGCATGTTGAACGAAGGGGGCGCGGTACTGACGCTGTCACTCACGCGTCCGGTATGGGTTCGCGCCTACGTTGACGAACGAAATCTGAGCCAGGCGCAGCCAGGACGCGAAATCCTGCTTTACACCGATGGCCGTCCGGACAAACCGTATCACGGTAAAATCGGCTTCGTGTCGCCCACCGCCGAGTTTACCCCAAAAACAGTCGAGACCCCTGACCTGCGCACCGACCTGGTTTATCGCCTGCGTATTGTGGTGACCGACGCGGACGATGCGCTGCGCCAGGGAATGCCGGTAACGATAAAGTTCAGCGATGAGGCACGGCATGAATGACGCCGTCATTACGCTGAATGGACTGACGAAAAACTTTGCCGGAATGGATAAACCGGCCGTCGCCCCGCTCGACTGTACCGTTCATGCGGGCTACGTGACCGGGCTGGTCGGGCCGGATGGTGCTGGCAAAACCACGCTGATGCGAATGCTGGCAGGGCTGTTGAAACCCGACGCCGGTAGCGCAACGGTAATTGGTTTTGATCCCATCAAAGACGACAGCGCGCTGCATGCGGTACTGGGTTACATGCCGCAGAAATTTGGTCTGTATGAAGATTTGACCGTCATGGAGAACCTCAATCTCTATGCAGATTTACGTAGCGTTACCGGTGAAGCGCGAGAAAAAACCTTTGCCCGACTACTGGAATTTACCTCGCTGGGGCCGTTTACCGGACGACTGGCCGGCAAGCTTTCCGGCGGCATGAAACAGAAGCTCGGACTTGCCTGTACGCTGGTCGGTGAACCCAGCGTGTTACTGCTGGATGAGCCTGGCGTGGGCGTCGACCCTATTTCCCGTCGCGAACTGTGGCAAATGGTTCATGAGCTGGCCGGGGACGGCATGCTGATCCTCTGGAGCACTTCGTATCTGGATGAAGCTGAACAATGCCGTGATGTGCTGCTGATGAACGAAGGTGAATTGCTGTATCAGGGCGATCCCACTCAGCTTACGCAAACCATGTCGGGTCGCAGCTTCCTGATGAGCAGTTCGCAGGAAAATAACCGCCGACTGCTGCAACGCACGTTAAAACTGCCGCAGGTTAGCGACGGGATGATTCAGGGGAAATCCGTCCGCTTAATCCTGAAAAAAGAAGCGACGGCCCAGCAGATTCAAAACGCTGACGGCATGCCGGAGATAACCATCAACGAAACCGCCCCCCGCTTCGAGGATGCCTTTATCGATTTACTCGGCGGGGCCGGAACATCGGAGTCACCGCTGGGCGCTATCCTGCATACCGTGGAAGGCACGCCAGGTGAAACGGTGATCGAAGCCAAAGCGCTGACCAAAAAATTTGGCGATTTTGCCGCTACCGACCACGTAGACTTTGCCGTGCAGCGCGGCGAGATTTTTGGTTTGTTAGGACCCAACGGCGCGGGCAAATCCACTACCTTTAAAATGATGTGCGGCCTGCTGGTCCCCACCTCGGGTAAAGCGCTGGTGCTGGACATGGACCTGAAAGTCAGCTCCGGTAAAGCGCGCCAGCATCTGGGCTATATGGCGCAGAAATTCTCCCTGTATGGCAACCTGACGGTTGAACAGAATCTGCGCTTTTTCTCCGGCGTCTACGGCCTGCGCGGTCGGGCGCAGAAGGAGAAAATCGAGCGGATGAGCGAGGCATTCGGCCTGAAGAGTATCGCCTCCCACGCCACCGACGAACTGCCGCTGGGCTTTAAACAGCGCCTGGCGCTGGCCTGTTCGCTGATGCATGAACCCGACATTCTGTTCCTCGATGAACCCACTTCCGGGGTCGATCCTCTCACCCGTCGGGAGTTCTGGTTACATATCAACAGCATGGTGGAAAAAGGCGTCACGGTGATGGTGACCACCCACTTTATGGATGAGGCAGAATACTGCGATCGCATCGGGCTGGTGTATCGCGGAAAACTGATTGCCAGCGGTACGCCGGACGACCTGAAAGCTCAGGCTGCTGACAGTGAGACGCCAGACCCGACCATGGAACAGGCGTTTATCACGCTAATCAATGACTGGGATAAGGAGCATACGCATGAGTAACTCCATTCTTTCTTGGCGTCGCGTACGCGCGCTGTGCGTGAAAGAGACGCGTCAGATCGTCCGCGATCCCAGCAGTTGGCTGATTGCGGTGGTGATCCCGCTGCTGCTGCTGTTTATCTTCGGCTACGGGATCAACCTCGACTCCAGCAAGCTGCGGGTAGGGATTCTGCTCGAACAGCAAAGCGAAGAGGCGCTGGATTTTACCCATACCATGACCGGTTCACCGTATATTGACGCCACCATCAGCGATAACCGTCAGGAATTGATTGAGAAAATGCAGGCCGGGCGCATTCGCGGGCTGGTGGTGATCCCGGTGGATTTCGCCCAGCAGATGGCGCGACCCAACGACGTGGCGCCGATCCAGGTGATCACCGACGGCAGTGAACCGAATACCGCTAACTTTGTACAGGGTTATGTCGAAGGCATCTGGCAGATTTGGCAACAACAGCGGGCGGAAGATCGCGGAGAATCATTTGAACCTTTGATCGACGTGCAGACCCGCTACTGGTTTAACCCGGCGGCCATCAGCCAACATTTTATTATTCCCGGGGCGGTAACCATCATCATGACGGTTATTGGCGCTATCCTCACCTCATTAGTGGTGGCGCGCGAATGGGAGCGCGGAACCATGGAAGCGCTGTTGTCTACCGAAGTCACCCGCGTCGAACTGCTGCTGTGCAAACTGATCCCCTATTACTTTCTGGGCATGCTGGCGATGCTGCTGTGTATGCTGGTGTCGGTGTTTATTCTCGGCGTGCCTTATCGCGGTTCGTTGCTGATCCTGTTTTTCATTACCAGTCTGTTTCTGCTCAGCACGCTCGGCATGGGGTTGCTTATCTCCACCATCACCCGCAATCAGTTTAACGCCGCGCAGGTCGCGCTAAACGCCGCCTTCCTGCCCTCGATTATGCTATCGGGTTTTATCTTCCAGATAGACAGCATGCCGGCGATTATCCGGGCAGTAACCTATATTATTCCGGCTCGTTATTTCGTCAGCACCCTACAAAGCCTGTTTCTGGCGGGAAATATTCCGGTGGTGCTGATTATCAACGTGCTGTTTTTAATCGCTTCGGCGGTGATGTTTATTGGCCTGACGTGGCTTAAAACCAAACGTCGGCTGGATTAAGGGGACGGGCATGTTTCATCGCTTATGGACATTAATTCGTAAAGAGCTGCAATCACTGTTACGTGAACCGCAGACGCGAGCCATTCTGATTTTACCGGTACTGATTCAGGTTATTCTGTTCCCGTTCGCGGCCACGCTGGAAGTCACCAACGCCACTATCGCTATCTATAACGAAGACAACGGTAAACATTCGGTGGAACTAACCCAGCGCTTCGCTCGCGCCAGCGCCTTTACGCACGTTCTGCTGCTGAAAAGCCCGCAGGAGATCCAGCCCACCATCGACACGCAAAAAGCCCTGTTGCTGGTGCGCTTCCCGGCCAACTTTTCGCGTAATCTGGATACCTTCCAGCAGGCTCCCATGCAGATTATTCTCGACGGGCGTAACTCTAACAGTGCGCAAATTGCCGCGAATTATCTGCAGCAGATCGTTAAGGAGTATCAGCAGGAGCTGATGGACGGCAAGCCGAAACCGAACAACAGCGAGCTGGTGGTGCGTAACTGGTATAACCCGAATCTGGATTACAAATGGTTTGTGGTTCCGTCGCTGATCGCCATGATCACCACCATCGGCGTCATGATCGTCACTTCGCTCTCGGTTGCCCGCGAGCGCGAGCAAGGCACGCTGGATCAGCTGCTGGTCTCCCCGCTTACCACCTGGCAGATATTCATCGGTAAAGCGGTGCCCGCGTTAATTGTGGCAACGTTTCAGGCCACCATTGTGCTGGCGATCGGCATCTGGGCTTATCACATCCCCTTTGCCGGTTCACTGGGGCTGTTCTATTTCACGATGGTGATTTACGGGCTGTCGCTGGTCGGCTTTGGTCTGCTGATTTCATCACTGTGCGCCACCCAGCAGCAGGCGTTTATCGGCGTGTTTGTGTTTATGATGCCGGCGATTTTACTTTCAGGCTACGTATCGCCGGTCGAAAATATGCCGGTCTGGCTACAGAATCTGACGTGGATAAACCCAATCCGCCATTTTACGGACATCACGAAACAGATTTACCTGAAGGATGCGAGTCTGCAGATTGTGTGGGGAAGTTTGTGGCCGCTGTTGGTAATAGCGGCCACGACCGGCTCAGCGGCGTATGCGATGTTTAGACGCAAGGTGATGTAGCTTTTTGTCTTTCGCCAACAGCGAGACCACGGCGGGTCCGGCAAGGATCACCAGCCCCGCCAGGGCCAGCAAGACGTTGTTTTGCAGCACGCGCGACAGCAACCACAGTACGATCATCGCGGCACCGAAATACCACGTGGTAGTCAGTTCTTCCAGCACATCAGCTACGTCGCGCCACCGCTGTTCATGGTGACGTTGCAAGGCCAGCATTAATAAAACCGTTACGCCGTAAACGACGCATAATCCCAGGCCGACGCGCACCAGCGTACCGCTCATCCAGCCCATTACCAGCAACGCCACTACCAGTAAATGCAACACAATCTGCCAGCAACTTAGACCCGTTGCGACACGAACACGTTGTTGCCACCTCATGGCTTTTCTCCTGAAGGATTTTCAACTAATTATTCAGAGTACCGGACTTTACGGAAAATTCCGCAACACCGCATCTTTTTGTGACGACGACTACACTATTTTATTTAGGAAGTGACGCCAACGGGAGGCTCATGAGCGGATCGGGAGTTCAATTTTCATTCAATGTGCTCACCATTAATACTCACAAAGGGTTCACCGCCTTCAACCGGCGTTTTATTTTGCCTGAGCTACGGGAGGCTGTCAGAACGGTCGGTGCAGACATTGTGTGCCTACAGGAAGTTATGGGCGCGCACGATGCTCACTCGCTGCAGATTGAGAACTGGCCGGATACCACCCACTACGAATTTCTGGCGGACACCATGTGGAGCGACTTCGCCTACGGGCGTAACGCCGTGTACCCGCAAGGGCATCACGGTAACGCGGTGCTGTCGCGTTATCCCATTGAACATTATGAAAATCGCGATGTGTCCGTCGGCGCGAGTGAAAAGCGCGGGGTCCTCTACTGCCGCATCGTGCCGCCAATGCTCTCGCACCCAATTCATGTCATGTGCGTGCATCTCGGTTTGCGTGAAGCACACCGTCAGGCCCAGCTCGCTATGCTGGCTGACTGGGTCAATGCCCTGCCCGACGCGGAGCCCGTGGTGATCGCCGGAGATTTTAACGACTGGCGGCAAACGGCCAATCACCCGTTGAAAGCCAGAGCCGGCCTTGACGAGATTTTTACCCGCGCCCACGGTCGCCCGGCGCGGACGTTTCCGGTGCAGTTTCCCCTGCTGCGTCTGGACAGGATCTATGTGAAAAACGCGAATGCCAGTACCCCAACGACGCTGGCGCTGCGTCACTGGCGACATTTGTCCGATCATGCCCCCCTGAGTGCGGAGATTCGTTTATGAAAAATGGCTGGCGTGAAGGCAATCAAATTCAACTGCTGGAAAATGGCGATCAATACTATCCCGCCGTCTTTGACGCCATTGCACAGGCACAGCAAAAAATTATCCTTGAGACCTTTATCTGGTTTGAAGATGCGGTCGGAAAACAGCTGCATGCCGCCTTGCTCGGCGCCGCCCAGCGCGGAATCAAAGCAGAGGTGCTGCTGGACGGTTACGGCTCGCCGGATCTTAGCGACAGTTTTGTCGAAGAGTTGACCGTAGCTGGCGTTGTTTTCCGCTACTACGATCCGCGCCCGCGTCTGTTCGGTATGCGTACCAATCTCTTTCGCCGTATGCATCGCAAAATTGTGGTCATTGATGACCGTGTTGCCTTTGTCGGCGGCATCAATTATTCCGCTGAACACATGTCTGATTACGGTCCCGAGGCCAAGCAGGATTACGCCGTTCGCGTGGAAGGTCCTGTCGTGGCCGACATCCTGAAATTCGTGCTGGAGAACTTACCGGGACAGAGCGCCGTACGACGCTGGTGGCGACGTCATCACCGGGCAATTGAGAATCATCGGCCTGGCGAAGCGCAGGCGCTGTTTGTCTGGCGCGATAACGAAGAGCATCGCGATGATATTGAACGCCACTATTTGAAAATGCTGACCCAGGCCCGGCGGGAAGTGATCATTGCCAATGCCTATTTCTTTCCGGGTTATCGCCTGCTGCATGCCCTACGAAAAGCTGCGCGACGCGGTGTTCGGGTAAAACTCATCGTCCAGGGTGAACCGGATATGCCGATTGTGAAAGTGGGTGCCCGCCTGCTGTATAACTATCTGGTTAAAGGCGGCGTCCATGTCTATGAATACCGGCGTAAGCCCCTGCATGGTAAAGTCGCGCTGATGGACGATCATTGGGCGACGGTAGGTTCCAGCAATCTCGACCCGCTCAGTCTGTCGCTCAATCTGGAGGCAAATCTTATTATTCATGACCGCACGTTTAACCAGACCCTGCGTGACAACCTGAACCCCATTATTGCGCAGGACTGCAAGCGAGTTGATGAATCAATGCTGCCAAAACGCACCTGGTGGAACCTGACCAAAAGCGTGTTGGCCTTCCACTTTTTACGCCACTTCCCAGCGCTGGTCGGCTGGCTACCGGCGCATACCCCGCATCTGGCCGAGGTAGAACCACCCGCACAGCCAACTCTGGAAACCCAGGATCGTATTCCAACTGAGGATGCAGGAGGGGAAACCTGATGCCAAAAAACCACCGACGCTGGCGCTTAGCGAAAAAGATCCTCACATGGCTATTTTTTATTGCAGTCATCGTATTGCTGGTCGTTTATGCCAGTAAGGTCAACTGGCAGGAAGTATGGACGGTAATTCGCGATTACAATCGGAGCGCCCTGCTCAGCGCCGTAGGGCTGGTGATCGTCAGTTATTTACTTTACGGCTGCTATGACTTGCTCGGGCGCTACTACTGCGGGCACAAGCTGGCAAAACGCCAGGTCATGCTGGTGTCGTTTATCTGTTACGCCTTCAACCTGACGTTAAGCACATGGGTGGGCGGTATTGGGATGCGTTATCGTCTCTACTCGCGTCTCGGATTACCGGGGAGCACAATTACGCGAATTTTTTCACTGAGCATTACCACCAACTGGCTGGGCTATATTCTGCTGGGCGGTTTTATTTTCACCTTCGGCGTCGTTGAACTGCCCGCGCACTGGTATATCGATGAAGGTACGCTACGCCTCTTAGGCATTGCGCTGCTGCTGATGATTGTTGTTTATCTGTGGTTTTGCGCTTTCGCGAAACATCGCCACATCACCATCAAGGGCCAAAAACTGGTACTGCCCTCTTGGAAATTTGCCCTCGCGCAAATGGCGATATCCGGTACTAACTGGATGGTAATGGGGGCGATTATCTGGCTGTTGCTGGGTCAGAATATCAACTATTTCTTCGTGCTGGGCGTGCTGCTGGTGAGCAGTATTGCCGGTGTTATCGTGCATATTCCGGCGGGGATTGGCGTGCTGGAGGCGGTCTTTATGGCGCTGCTGGCAGGAGAGAACACCTCTCAGGGGACAATCATTGCCGCCCTGCTCGCGTATCGCGTGCTGTACTATTTTATTCCGCTGCTGCTGGCGCTGATGTGCTATTTGCTGCTGGAGAGTCGGGCGAAAAAGTTGCGGGTAAAAAACGAGAAGGCGATGGCGAAATGATTCACCGGATGGCGGCTTACGCCATCCGGCAACAGAGAATTAACGACGATTGCCGAAGATACGCAGCAGCATCAGGAACAGGTTGATGAAGTCCAGATACAGCGTTAAGGCCCCAAGAATTGCGTATTTACGCAGATTGGAGCTGTCACGCAGGTCGATCTGCTCACCGATGTTTTTCAGCTTCTGCGTGTCATAAGCGGTCAGGCCGACAAACACAATCACCCCAATATAGGTCACCGCCCACATCAGCGCTTCGCTCTTCAGCCAGAAGTTAACCAGTGAGGCCAGCACAATACCGATCAGTGCCATAAACAGCATATTGCCGAAACCGCTGAGATCGCGTTTGGTGGTGTAGCCATACAAACTCATGATCCCGAACATCCCGCCGGTGACCACGAAGGTGCTGGCGATAGACGAGTAGGTATAGACGATAAAAATGCTTGATAGCGTCAGCCCGGTTAATGCCGAATAGAGCATAAACAGCGTGGTCGCCATTCCCGCGCTGAGCCTTTGCACCATGCCGGACAGGACGAACACCAGCGCTAGCTGGGCGATGATCAGTCCAAAGAAGGTGATTTTGCTGGAGAAGACAAACATCATCACCGCGGGCGTATTTGCTGCATACCAGGCGATAAACGCCGTCAGCAACAGTCCGCAGGTCATCCAGCCGTACACCTGCGCCATATACGTTTGCAGGCCGGAACGGGCCTGTACAATAGAATCGGATCGTGGGAATCGGTCCATGACAATCTCCTGAATCAGTATGAGCCTACACCAATTGTACTCTACCAGCGTTTTGCTGCTAGCTTATCGCTGTCGCGGGCATCAACCCAACGCTCACCTTCTGGCGTGGCCTCGCGCTTCCAGAACGGTGCGCGGGTTTTCAGATAATCCATAATGAACTGCCCGGCATCAAACGCGCTGCTGCGATGCGCACTGGTCACGCCAACAAAAACGATTTCGTCACCCGGCCACAGTTCGCCAATGCGATGAATGACCGTTACTCGTCCCAGCGGCCAGCGCGCACGCGCTTCGTCGACAATCTCCGCCAGCGCTTTTTCGGTCATTCCTGGATAGTGTTCCAGCGTTAACGCCTGCACGCTATCGCCGAGATTGTGATTGCGGACTTTACCGGTGAAAGTGACCACCGCGCCATCTTCATCGCGTTCGGCCAGCCAGGGATACTCATCCCCGACGCTGAACGGCGCATGACCAACAACAATTCGCGTTTCAGCCATCTTAGCCTCCGGTTACCGGTGGGAAGAAAGCCACTTCGTCACCCGCATTAAGGGGATGGTCAAAACTGACCAGCGTCTGGTTTACCGCGGCCAGCAGCTTGCCGTCTTCCAGCGCCAACGCCCAGCGATCGCTTTTTGCCGCAAGACTCCGGCGCAGCGCTTCTACCGTTGCAAACTCAGCGGCGACTTCTATCGCATCCGTGTTCACCAATTCCCGTACCTGAGCAAAGAAAAGAACCTTAATCATGCGCATCCACCTTAAAATCTCCCGATTTGCCGCCGCTTTTAGCCAGCAGACGCACCGGACCAATCACCATATCCTTTTGCACCGCTTTGCACATATCGTAGATGGTCAACGCTGCCACGGAGGCCGCCGTTAACGCTTCCATTTCGACGCCGGTTTTCCCGGTCAGGCGACACAGCGTTTCAATGCGTACGCGGTTGTGTTCCGGCTCGGCGTGCAGATTAACTTCAACCTTGCTCAACATCAGCGGATGGCACAGCGGGATAAGCTCCCAGGTCCGTTTGGCGGCCTGAATACCGGCAATACGCGCCGTGGCGAAAACGTCGCCCTTATGGTGGCTGCCGTCGATAATCATCGCCAGCGTTTCGCTACGCATGGTCACGAATGCTTCTGCACGCGCCTCGCGTACGGTTTCCGCTTTGGCGGAGACATCCACCATATGCGCTTCGCCAGCAGCGTTAATATGAGTCAGTTGCGACATACTTATTTCTTCAAATGTGGGTGGAAATTACACGGACGCGTACGGGCATCGAGCTGCGGCGCAATGATATTTTCCCATGCGGTACGACACGCCTTAGTCGACCCCGGCATGGCGAAAATCAGTGTTTTGTTGGCCACTCCGGCAATCGCCCGGGATTGCAGCGTCGCGGTGCCAATCTCTTCAAACGACAGCATACGAAATACTTCACCAAACCCTTCGACTTCTCTGTCGAACAGCGGTTGCAGCGCTTCTGGCGCCTGGTCCCCTTCGGTTAAGCCCGTGCCGCCTGTAATGAGCACAACCTGCACATCCTCACTGGCAATCCATGCAGAAACCTGGGCGCGAATGGCGTAGCGGTTCTCTTTGACAATCGCCTTGTCGACAATCTGATGACCCGCCTCTTGCGCCGAGTCACGCAGATAATGGCCGGAGGTGTCATCTTCTTCGCCGCGACGGTTGGAAACAGTAAGAATAGCGATGCGTGTCGGGATAAATTCAGCGCTTACCTGACTCATGAAAAACTCCTTTTAGCGATCAGCCGCCAATGTAAGATAAGTTTTGCGTAATACCGGTATTGTTCTGATGCAGGAAATGAGTCTGCTTTTTCTCCAGCAGCGCGGCTGAAATGCGTTCTTCCAGCGCCGACTGCTGAGCGTCATCTTCAAGCAAATCACGCAGGCTTACGCCGCCTTCACCAAATAAACACAGATGCAGTTTGCCGACAGAGGAAACGCGCAGACGGTTGCAGGTGGCGCAGAAGTCTTTCTCATAAGGCATGATCAGACCAATTTCACCAGCATAGTCAGGATGACAGAAAACCTGAGCCGGGCCGTCGCTGCGCTGTCGGATCTGGTGGATCCAGCCGCGACGCAGCAGCTCATCGCGCAGGACCTGGCCTGAGATATGGTGTTTACGGAAGAGAGAGCTGCCCTCGCCCGTTTCCATCAGTTCAATAAAGCGTAGTTGGATAGGACGGGGCTGAACCCACGCCAGGAAGGTGTCCAGTTGATGATGGTTTACGTCGCGCATCAGCACGGTATTGACTTTCACTTTTTCAAAACCCGCATCAAAGGCGGCGTCAATGCCTGCCATCACCTGCTGAAATTTGTCCTGCCCGGTAATGGCGTGAAACTGACGGGCATCGAGGCTGTCGACGCTGACGTTAAGTGCGGTCAGTCCGGCATCGCGCCAGGCAGCGGCATCACGCGCCAGACGATAACCATTAGTGGTCACCGCAATCTGACGGATGGCATCGTTTTCGCGCACGGCGGCGATAATGTCGGTAAAGTCGCGACGCAATGAAGGTTCGCCCCCTGTCAGACGCACTTTTTCCGTTCCCAGACTGGCGAACGCGCGCGTGACGCGGCGAATTTCATCAACGGTCAAAAAGCCGTTATTGGTGACACCGCCGGGCTTATAGCCATCCGGCAGACAGTAGGTGCAACGAAAGTTACACACATCGGTAATCGACAAACGTAAGTAGTAAAACTTACGTGCGAAAGCATCGGTAAGTTGAGAGCCCATGTACACCTTTCCAAATACGGGAGACGTAGTCATTTCTTCCTACGCCCTGGTGACAAACTTATTCAAGTATTGTCACGGCCAAAGCACCGTATCATTTGACCCAGGTGCAGAGGCTAGAGTGTTTATTCTCGTCATACTTCAAATTGCAGAAGCGTGGGCTTTATTCGTTCACCCCAGTCACGTACTTATGTCCGCTTACGGGGGATTTTCTCCCTCACTGCCTTCCTGCAACTCAAATTATTCAGAGTACATTGTGGTTATGCCGATACTAGCGTGTAAATGACGCTTTTGCCATGTACACTTTCGCTGTATAAACACATATATAGCGACATGATCGTGCAATTTCGCTACAGAATAAGCAAAAACCACAGTTTTGCATTGATATACATCATCTTGCCGGCAGGTGCATCTCGTCAGAAAGGAGTAGATCGCAGAAAAAAATTACGCCAGATTCCGCCTGGATAATTGCTGAAAACACACTATTTACGTTACTGTAGCGCCGATCAATTGATATCAGGAAAATATATGCGCACTCGCACGCTGGCAGATCTGGACCGCGTTGTCGCTCTCGGCGGAGGGCATGGACTGGGACGCGTTCTCTCCTCTCTTTCCCCTTTAGGTTCACGCCTGACGGGGATTGTCACCACGACCGATAACGGCGGGTCGACAGGTCGTATTCGTCGCTCTGAAGGAGGAATTGCCTGGGGAGACATGCGTAACTGTCTGAACCAGTTAATTACTCAACCCAGCGTTGCATCCGCCATGTTTGAGTATCGTTTTGGCGGTAATGGTGAGCTTTCCGGGCATAACCTCGGAAATCTGATGTTAAAGGCGCTCGATCACCTCAGTGTGCGGCCTCTGGAAGCCATCAATTTAATTCGTAGTCTGCTGAAAGTTGACGCGCATTTAATTCCGATGTCGGAGCTGCCGGTGGACCTGATGGCTATCGACGATCAGGGACATGAAGTCTATGGCGAAGTGAATATCGATCAGCTCACCATCCCGCCTCAGGAACTGATGCTGTCGCCAAAAGTCCCCACCACGCGGGAGGCAGTTGAAGCTATCGCCGAAGCGGATTTGATTTTGATCGGACCCGGCAGTTTTTACACCAGCCTGATGCCGCTCCTGCTACTCGACGAATTGGCGCAGGCATTACGTCGCACACCTGCCCCGATGGTCTACATCGGCAATCTGGGTCGTGAATTAAGCCTGCCAGCAGCCAGCCTGACGCTTAACGATAAGCTGGCAATCATTGAACAGTACGTTGGCAGGAAAGTGATTGATGCGGTGGTTGTGGGCCCGAAAGTAGATGTATCCACCGTTACCGACCGCGTTGTTATTCAGGAAGTGCTGGAAGCCAGCGACATTCCCTACCGCCATGACCGCCAGCTATTGCATTACGCGCTGGAGAAAGCGGTACAGGCGCTGGGGTAATCCCAAGTGCGTGATTAGCATACAATCCTCATCGTAATGAGGATTGTACTTGTAGCTTACTGCATTAACCTCTCAGCACAGGTACCTGCTCGGCGGATATTGGCTCTTCGTATCTTGTGCCAAAATTAGACCACCGGGCAAGAATGGCAAAGAATACGGCCATAACCAGGCAACTTAAATTGAACAAAACCCAGGGTGCATAATCCAGCGTCGCCACCCCCAGCGTTTTCGCCATGAACATACCAGATATTGTCCAAGGGAAAAGCCCTTCAAGTAGCGTGGCTCCAGACTCCATTGATCGGGACATATTAACCATATGCAATTTTTTGTTTTTAAAACAAGGATCATAAATATTCTTCACCAGAAAGAAACTGATGACTGCATTGCCAGTGCAGGCAACTAATAAAGAACTTGTGAACATTGTCGCCAACAGAGTACTGGTCACCGTTTTTAATTTCTGAACCAGTCGCCCAAGCAGTACATTAAGGCCACCAGAAACATCAAGTGCCGAAGCGAACATAAATGCACAAAGCATAACCACAATTGGGCTAACCATTGAATACATACCGCCACGATTAAGCAATATATTAATATTTTTAGTCGTAGATTCATTCATCGCGACATCTGAAAAATTGCTGATCATATTGGTATTAAAGCCATTAATCGATGCTTGAACAAGGTCCATCATGGTAAACGGCTGAAAAATTGCGCATATTGCCAGAGCAAAAAAAGAAGATGCGATCAAAACAATAATGGTATCCCATTTTTTTATCGCACCAATAAAGACCAGCAATGTCGGTAATATTAATAAAGGGTTAAGCCAGAATAATGAGTTTAGCGCTTTTTTCATGACCGGGATAGTATCTAGTTGGATTGAATTTACCACATTTAAATCTAACCCCGCGATATAAAACCCCAGGCAGGCAAACAAAAAAGCAGGAACCGATGTATACAACATATTTCTAATACTTTGATAAAGCTCAGCCCCCGCAGCTAACGCGGCCATGTTTGTGGTATCTGATAAAGGAGATAATTTATCACCAAAATAGGCACCGGAGATAACGGCTCCAGCAGTAATCGGCAATGACACATTCATCGCCGCAGCAACGGCAACCAACGCCACACCAATTGTTCCTGCGGAACCCCATGAAGTGCCTGTAAATGTCGAGATGCAAACCGTCACTAAAAAAGCTGTAAGATATAAGTAAGCTGGGTTGATAATTTCCAGGCCATAATAGACCATTAACGGAATGGTACCACTAACCATCCAGCATCCAATCAACATACCGATCGACAGTAGAATTAACATTGCAGGGACGGCATCTTTTATTTTTTCTATAAAAGTCTGGAGAATTTCCTTCCAGCCCGCGCCATAGTATCTGGCAAAAAAACCTGTAATAATCGTAATAACAATTAAGATAAATTCAACTGGGTAATTTAAAATCCCAATACCTATAAAGAAAACCAGGAAAATAGCCACTAATAACATCAATGCTGCATAAAAGCTCGGTTGCTTATTTGTGCTTACCATGTTATTTTCCCGCTATTAATATGTTTTTATAGAATCAAACGCATTCTCTAAGTCCGCGATTAACATCTCTGGAGATTCTTGTCCAATTGAAATCCTAATTAAACCAGGTGCCATCCCATCTTTGCATATTACATCCTGGTTATAACCGCGATTTGGAGAAATAATCAGGCTTTCATATCCCCCCCAACTGCACCCCGGTTTGAAAATTCTACAACTATCAATAATGGCTTTAACTTTTTCAAAACTGCCATCTTTAAGTTCAAAACTAATGAGACCAGAAGTACCAAACATTTGTTGTGAAACAATTTCACGTTGTTTTGCATCAGCCATAAGAGGGTGACAGATATTCTCAACCTCTGCTCTGCTATTGAGAAAAGTAAGAATTGCATAGGTATTATTCTGATGTTGTCTCATGCGCAGCGGCAACGTTCGTAAACCGCGAATCACTAGCCATGCACTATCCGGGGCCAGCACTGCGCCAAGAAGCTGATGTGAAAAATCACGAATAATATCAAGATAGACTTTTGCGCCTACCACAGCCCCCGCCGTTAAATCACTGTGACCGCCGATATATTTAGTACAAGAGTGGAGCACTAAATCGAAACCAAGAGTCAATGGCTTTTGGAAGAGTGGCGTAGCCCATGTATTATCAATGGCAGTAATAATATTATTCTCTTTCGCCAACCCTGCTATCATCTGCAGATCCACAACTCGCATGGTCATTGTTCCTGGGGATTCCGTGTATATCATGCGAGTATTCGGCTTTATTTTCTGCCGAATATCCTCGACATCGCCACTGAGAACAATGTCATAGTCAATACCAAATCGTTGTTGCATTTGCTTCACCAGCACAACTGTTGGACCATAAACATTATTCACCAGAATAATATGGTCACCACTTTTCAGCAGGCCAAACAATGTTGCGCTTATCGCGCCCATGCCCGAGCCAAAAACTTTGCAGGCCGCGCCACGCTCCAACGCTGCCAGTTTATGTTCTAACAGTTCCGTTGTTGGGTTAAGCCCCCGGGAATAGATGTAACGTTCAGCTTCGTGCTGCATATCATCACAGTATTGCTGATAGCTCTGCTGCACAAACAGACTGGTTTTTACTAGCGGAGGGCTGACTGCACCAAAATTTTTCTGGTGTTGTTCACCAACTCCAGAACATATCATGGCGTCCTGAACGGCATAATCATTCTCAGCGTAATTGCATATTATCTCTTTCATAATTTTCCTTTATATTTTCGTCAGGGAAATTTCTATAACAGGACAATTATAAAAAAAGGAACAATGACAGCCTTTTGCTTGCTGCCAAAATGCTGAAAGAATCGTCAGAAATGTAAAGAATAAAACGATGAGGTTCACAAAGCTGAAAAACAAAAATCAATTCAGCAAAGAATCAATTAGAGTGAGCGCATTAATTTTAAGAATAATAAATGGCAATAAAAAAACGAATAATATAATTATAAGTGATAATACATTCTCTATTTTTCCAATCGCCATGGCATTTACGCGATGGCGAATTGGAAAGTGGAAACAATCTTACGATGCCGCGATAAACAACTCGCGCAACTGATGCAACTGGTCGCGGATTGTCGCAGCCTCTTCAAATTCAAGATTCTGCGCATGCTGCATCATCTGCCCTTCCAGCTCATGAATCTTCTGCTGCAGCGCTTTTGGCGTCATATCCAGTTCGACAATTTCAGACTTCGCGCCTGCGCGTGACTTCCCTTTGCCTTTCGCCTTAGTCTTCGCAATATTCTGACCCAGCGCCAGAATATCGACCACTTTCTTGTTCAGCCCCTGCGGCGTAATACCGTGTTCTTCGTTGTAGAGCTGCTGTTTCTCACGACGGCGTTCAGTTTCACCTATCGCCTTAGCCATTGAGGCGGTAATTTTGTCGCCGTAGAGAATAGCCTTCCCGTTGATATTACGCGCCGCACGACCGATGGTCTGAATAAGCGAACGTTCCGAACGCAGGAACCCTTCTTTGTCTGCGTCCAGAATCGCCACCAGTGAGACCTCAGGCATATCCAGACCCTCACGTAACAGGTTGATACCCACCAGCACGTCAAACTCGCCCAGACGCAGGTCACGAATGATTTCCATACGTTCCACGGTATCGATGTCTGAGTGCAGATAGCGCACCCGCTCACCGTGCTCTTCGAGGTATTCGGTGAGATCCTCTGCCATCCGTTTCGTGAGCGTAGTGACCAGCACACGTTCGTTAATCGCCGCACGGATGCGGATCTCAGACAGCAGATCGTCAACCTGCGTCGCCACCGGGCGTACCTCAATGATAGGATCCAGCAGGCCGGTCGGTCGTACTACCTGATCGACGACGTCATCACCGGATTTCTCCAGTTCATAGTTGCCCGGCGTCGCTGAGACGTAGATGGTCTGCGGGGCCAGCGCTTCAAACTCTTCAAATTTAAGCGGACGGTTATCCAGAGCCGACGGTAAACGGAATCCGTATTCGACCAGAGTCTCTTTACGCGCCCGGTCACCACGATACATACCGCCAATTTGCGGGATAGTGACGTGGGATTCATCCACCACCAGCAGGCCGTCGGCAGGCAGGTAATCAAACAGCGTCGGCGGCGGCTCGCCGGGGCCACGCCCGGACAGATAGCGGGAGTAGTTTTCAATCCCCGAGCAGTAACCCAGCTCATTCATCATTTCCAGATCGAACTGCGTACGCTGACTTAGCCGCTGTTCTTCCAGCAGTTTGTTATTTGCCAGCAGGACCTTACGCCGCTCTGCCAGCTCAACTTTGATTTCTTCCATCGCCTGCACGATACGTTCGCGCGGCGTCACGTAGTGCGTTTTAGGATAGATGGTGTAGCGCGAAATCGTGGATTCAACCTGCCCGGTAAGCGGGTCAAACAGCGATAAACGTTCGACCTCTTCATCAAACAGTTCCACGCGCAGCGCGATATCGTCGGATTCAGCCGGGAAAATGTCGATCACTTCACCACGCACGCGGAAGGTTCCGCGCTGAAATGCCTGATCGTTGCGGGTATATTGCAGTTCCGCCAGGCGGCGCAGGATCGCACGCTGGTCGATAATCATCCCTACCGTCAGATGCAGCATCATTTTCAGATACAGATCCGGGTCGCCCAAACCATAGATAGCGGAAACTGACGCGACGACGACGACATCCCGACGTTCCAGCAGCGCTTTGGTCGCCGACAGACGCATCTGCTCAATATGTTCGTTAACCGAGGCATCCTTCTCGATGAAGGTGTCAGAACTTGGTACGTAGGCTTCCGGTTGATAATAGTCGTAGTAGGAGACGAAATACTCCACCGCGTTATCCGGGAAGAACTCTTTCATCTCACCGTACAACTGCGCGGCCAGCGTCTTATTGGGAGCCAGCACCATCGTAGGCCGCTGCAAGTCCGCAATTACGTTAGCGATGGTGAATGTCTTCCCCGAGCCCGTCACCCCCAGCAGCGTCTGATGCGCCAGACCATCCTCCAGCCCTTCTTCCAGACGGCGAATAGCCTCAGGCTGATCGCCAGAGGGTTTAAAAGCGGAATTTAGTTTGAACGGTTTACTCATGAGCAGCTACCTGAAGCAATGGGCGGGCAGGTGTGTAATTTTACTCGCAGTCGTATATTTTGCCAGTAAAATATACTGGATGAAAAAACAGTAACGCACCAGAATATTTCTGATACGCCATCAGAATGACCGTGACTGCAGGCTAAAATTTGGCCTCAGACAAGATAAAACACCAGCAAAAACGTGTTATCCCCAAAGCAATGACTTTTTTAACATTTGTCAAGCTGCCCGATGAAAGTTTTGTGGCAACGCATGACACTTCTGCGACAGCCATTGATTTTATCTAACATTCTGTAATTTAATGACTATTCTCCCGAGCCGTCTTTCGCATCAATTTAGTCGCAGGCCGCGTCTTCTCTCGCTTACATTGTGTTTTCTAACTCTAATACACAAGGTTATCCACAGGAATAGTGGATAACTGCCTCCAGCCCGTATGGACTGTAGCCTGGCAAAAACGCCCTCACTCCCTTTTCCGGAGGGATAAAAAAAATTTATCGCTATTTTTTGATATTTATCAGCTAACGAAGCGGCCTGGAATGGCCGGGATCTTGCTCGCATTTTCATCATTTTCTTGCCTGCACCATTACGACACCGCCAGGCACTGGCAATGTGCACAAAACAACGCCAGCCCTCCGGCCAGCCAGACGTTACCGCCTGCGCGGCACACTCTCCTGCTGTTTTTTGACCCCAATCCCTCTTCTGGCAAGAGAATTGCAATTTTCTTCCGACGACCTGTACGTGGGGCGGATAGCATCATGCTGGAGGAATCTATGTTGAGTCTTCGCGCAGTGAATCATTATTACGGTAATCAACACTCCCTATGGGATGTGGATCTCGACCTGCTGCCCGGTAAATGTACCGGTGTGCTGGGGCTTCCAGGAATGGGAAAGACTACGCTGACCAATTGCATTATCGGCAATTTACCGATCGAAAGCGGCACCATGTTCTGGCATCAGGCTGGCGCGCCGCCGCGCGACCTGAGTCCCATTCCGGCGGCAAATCGCATCGCGCTGGGCATTAACTACGTTTCACAAGAGAGACGGATTTTTTCGCAATTGACGGTAGAGGAAAATCTGCATATTGCGCGCCAGGCGGTTGAGGAAAGCGAAACGATGAACAGCAGTGATATTTACCGCCTGTTTCCACAGTTGTTCGTTCTGCGTCAGACCAAAGGGGCGGCATTATCGGAAGATGATCAGCACCAGCTTGCGCTCGCCAGCGCGCTGGTCACACGCCCGCGCCTGCTGATCCTCGATGAGCCCACGCGGGGAAGTGGCCAGGCATATATCCACAAGCTGGGGAACCTGGTGGT
The DNA here is from genome assembly GCF_013783065.1 of Citrobacter sp. RHBSTW-00986. Classification (NCBI taxonomy): domain Bacteria; kingdom Pseudomonadati; phylum Pseudomonadota; class Gammaproteobacteria; order Enterobacterales; family Enterobacteriaceae; genus Citrobacter; species Citrobacter sp. RHBSTW-00986. Next base: position 3,255,759 of record NZ_CP056200.1, read on the forward strand.
AAGGTTAAGCCAGGAGCTCGGCATCGCCATAATGCTCGCGGAGCAGAGCCTGCCGTTTATTCGTCGGGTCGCTGACTGCTACTGCCTGTTACACCGTGGGCGCAACGTGGCTCAGGGGCAAATCACACAGCTCAGCAACCCGCTAATCACCGATTGGGTGACGCCACAGACAAAACGCTAAGATCGATATAACGTCCTGTCGATGCCCGCTCCGGCTCTTCTGCCAGCCAGGGAATTTCCCCCAGCAGCGGAGCCGCAAGCACACGCCTGAGCGTTGCCATATATTCAGCATGACGCTTGCCAGGTGGCGTCACATCATTGGCGACCCATCCGGCAAGCGTCAGTCCGGCCTGCTGCACCGCCTGGGCGGTCAGCATAGCGTGGTTGATGCAGCCGAGCTTAACGCCAACCACCAGAATAACCGGCAACTGCTCTGTTTTTACCCAATCAGCAAAACTCAGCGTTGGCGAAAGCGGCGTAAACCACCCGCCGGCACCTTCCACCAGCACCCAGTCAGCCTGTTGTTCCAGCGCGCGTAAACCCGCAGACATTACAGAGGCCTGAATAGGGCGACCTTCGTCCGCGCTGATGATATGCGGTGAGGTAGGTTCCGCGAAGGTATAGGGGTTGATAGCCGCATAGTCCACCGTCACAACACTGTTGCGCTGTAATGCCAGGGCATCGCTATTGCGCAGACCTTCAACCGTCATTTCACTGCCCGACGCCACTGGCTTATAGCCGACGGTTCGCAATCCCCTCTGCCCCGCCGCCTGTAGCAACGCGCAACTGGCGATAGTTTTCCCCACTTCGGTATCCGTCCCGGTGACAAAAAAAGTGTTAGTCACGTTGAATCACTCCCAAAAATAGATGATAGGTCAGCGGATATTTCCCCTGCTGGCAGGGCCAGGCTAGCTGTAGCTGGCGCAGCTGTGAGCGGGTCAGTACGCGCGGCTCGCGGCCATCATGCAAATGCGTCGCGCCAATGCCCTTCAGCGAGCGCATGGCGCTCAGCGCATCGTCAAACCACAGCGTGACGGCATGAGACTGGTATTCAACGTCCCACCCATGCAGGGCGTTTTCCAGTTGATCCACGGGCAAAAAACGATTGGCGTGCTCCCGCTCATCAACCGCTCGCCACGCCTGACGAAGTTCCGGCATTGACCCCTGCGCCAGGGTACTAAACGCCACCGTCCCGCCAGGACGCACCACCCGGTAAAGCTCGCGTAACGCGCCGCGCAGATCGCTGCACCACTGTACGGCCAGATTGCTCCAGGCCAGGTCGAAAGTAGCAGCAGCCTGCGGAATGGCTTCAATATCCGCCAGCAAATAGCGGTGGGCGACATCGTGACGCTGTGCTTCAGTCAGCATTTGCGCCGACAGATCCAGCGCGCAGACCTCGCTCCCCTGCTCCCGCCAGTAACGGCTCATACGCCCGGGTCCGCAGCCCGCATCTAAAACCTGAGAGAATGCCCGACCATCGAGTCGCGCCAGTAACGCATCGGCGCTCTGACGCTGGAGTTCCGCGTGTTGCTCATAGTGAGTAGCCGCGCGGCCAAACGCGGCAGCAATCGCCTGCTTATTGACCTGCGCCATGCAGCACCTCCAGTAAGCGATCGATATCCTGGACTTCATGCGCCTGGGTCAGCGTAAGCCGCAGCCTGGCCGTACCAACCGGCACCGTCGGTGGGCGAATAGCCGTCACCCAGCATCCCTGTTGACGTAATGCCGCCGCCAGCAGCAAGGCTTTATGATTGTCGCCCACGATCAGTGGCTGAATGGCGCTGTCTGACTGCGCCAGCGTTAAGTCCGGCGTATTCACCCCAGCGCGAAAACGCTGGATCAGCATCGCCAATTTTTCTCTGCGCTCATCGCCTTCGCGGCTGCGGATCACCTCCAGCGCGGCGCGCAAGGCCTGGGCCTGCGCCGGAGGCATACTGGTGCTGTAGATCAGATGACGGGCAAACTGCAGCAGATAATCGGCCACGCTGTCTGAGCACAAGATTGCCGCACCGCTGACGCCAAACCCTTTGCCAAACGTCACCACTAACAGCTCGGGTTTCACCTGCTGTCGGGAGCACGAACCGCGCCCTTCCTCACCGCTGACGCCAATCCCGTGCGCATCATCCACCAGCAACCACGCGCCATGCCGCTCTGCCACCGCGTGAATTTCCGCCAGCGGTGCGCTATCGCCATCCATGCTGAACACCCCTTCAGTGACCACGAGTTGTTGCCCCGGACAGGGGGTGGTCAGCAGACGTTCCAGATGTTGCGGATCGTTATGGGTAAAGCGACGTAGCACGGCAGGGCTAAGGCTGGCAGCTTCCAGCAGTGAGGCATGGCTGAGCCGGTCAGCAACAATCCGGTCCTCTTTGCCCATCAGCGCGGCAATGACCGCCTGATTAGCGGCAAAACCGGAGATAAACAACAGCGCCCGTGAATAGCCGAGCCATTGCGCCAGCTCATCTTCCAGCGCCTGATGAGCAACGGAATAACCGCTGACATGACCCGAGCCGCCGCTGCCGACGCCAAAACGCTCAGCGCCTTGCTGCCACGCGCAGATAATATGCGGATGGTGGCTTAAGCCAAGGTAGTCGTTGCTGGAAAAGTTCAGGTACTGGCGACCGTCGGCCTGCAGCCAGCGACCGGCGCCCTGCGTCACCGCATAGCGCCGACGCAGCGCATCAGCACGACGACGCGCCGTTAACGCATCGTCTATTTTTTGCTGCCAGGTCATACGGTTGCCGCGTTGTAGTATTCGTCGGTATCCGGGGTACGCAGCGCCTGCTCCAGGCGTTGCTGCTGTTCGTTATCACCCGCCAGCACCGCCGTTTGCTGCGGATTGAGACCCAGCTTGCGAAACAACAGCAAATCCTTATCTTCGTTCGGGTTCGGCGTGGTCAGCAGTTTGCAGCCGTAGAAAATCGAGTTAGCCCCGGCCATAAAGCACATCGCCTGGGTTTGTTCGTTCATCTGCTCGCGTCCAGCTGAAAGACGGACATATGAAGCCGGCATCATGATCCGCGCCACGGCGATAGTACGAATAAAATCAAAGGCATCCACATCGTCGTTATCGGCAAGCGGCGTGCCTTTCACTTTCACCAGCATGTTGATCGGCACGCTTTCTGGCGGCGTTGGCAGATTCGCTAATTGCAGCAACAGACCCGCGCGGTCGGTCACCGTTTCCCCCAGTCCCACAATCCCGCCGGAGCAAACTTTAATGCCCGCCTCACGCACTTTATCCAGCGTATCCAGGCGCTCCTGGTACGAACGGGTTGTGATGATATTGCCGTAGAATTCCGGCGAGGTGTCGAGGTTATGGTTGTAGTAGTCCAGACCCGCATTAGCCAGCCGCTGGGCCTGATTTTCGTTCAGCGTACCCAGCGTCATACACGCTTCCAGCCCCAGTTCTTTTACGCCCTGAACCATCTGTTCCAGGTAAGGCATGTCGCGTTCGTGTGGATTCTTCCACGCCGCGCCCATGCAAAACCGCGTTGAACCGGCCTGTTTCGCTTTACGCGCAGAGTCCAGTACCTGTTCAACCTCCATCAAACGTTCCGTTTCCAGACCGGTTTTATAGCGGGAGCTTTGCGGGCAGTATTTGCAGTCTTCCGGGCAGGCACCGGTCTTAATCGACAGCAGCGTACTGACCTGAACCTGCCGCGGATCAAAGTGCTGACGGTGAACCTGCTGCGCTTCAAACAGCAGATCCAACAGCGGTTTATCAAATAATTCGGTGACTTGCGACATTGTCCAGCGAGAAGAATGAGCCATATTGGTATACGTTTCGTTATGAGTTTGGTGTAGACTCGTAAACCTAAATCTTTTTAATTTGGTTTACAAGTCGATTATGACAACGGACGATCTTGCGTTTGACCAACGCCATATCTGGCACCCTTACACCTCCATGACCTCCCCGTTACCGGTTTATCCGGTGGCGCGTGCCGAAGGTTGCGAACTGATTTTAGCCAGCGGTGAGAGGCTGATAGACGGCATGTCGTCCTGGTGGGCGGCGATCCACGGTTACAATCACCCACAGCTGAACGCCGCGATGAAAACGCAGATTGATGCCATGTCACATGTGATGTTTGGCGGCATTACCCATGCCCCGGCCATTGCGCTGTGCCGCCAGTTGGTGGCGATGACGCCAGAGGCGCTGGAGTGCGTTTTTCTCGCGGATTCAGGTTCGGTCGCCGTAGAAGTAGCAATGAAAATGGCGCTGCAATACTGGCAGGCCAAAGGCGAATCCCGTCAGCGTTTCCTGACATTTCGAAACGGTTATCACGGCGATACCTTCGGCGCGATGTCGGTCTGCGATCCCGACAACTCGATGCACAGTCTGTGGAAGGGTTATCTGCCGGAGAACCTGTTTGCGCCCGCCCCGCAAAGCCGCATGGACGGCGAGTGGGACGAACTGGATATGGTGCCTTTTGCCCGCCTGATGGCCGCGCATCGCCACGAGATTGCGGCGGTGATCCTTGAGCCGATTGTGCAGGGCGCTGGCGGCATGCGCATGTATCATCCCGAATGGTTAAAACGCATCCGTAAGATGTGCGACCGTGAAGGGATCCTGCTGATTGCCGATGAAATCGCCACCGGATTTGGTCGTACAGGCAAGCTTTTTGCCTGTGAACACGCCAACATAACTCCGGACATTTTGTGCCTCGGCAAAGCGTTAACCGGCGGAACGATGACCCTTTCCGCCACCCTGACCACGCGTCAGGTCGCGGAAACCATCAGCAACGGTGAAGCCGGATGCTTCATGCACGGTCCAACCTTTATGGGTAATCCGCTGGCCTGCTCCGTCGCCTCCGCCAGCCTGTCGTTACTCGAAACCGGTGAGTGGCGCTCACAGGTAGCGGCTATTGAAGCGCAACTGCGGACAGAACTCGCCCCGGCGGCAGACTCGAGTTGGGTAGCCGACGTGCGCGTACTCGGCGCCATCGGCGTGATCGAAACCACGCATCCGGTGAATATGGCGGCGTTACAGAAGTTCTTTGTTGAACAGGGTGTGTGGGTACGACCGTTTGGCAAACTGATCTATCTGATGCCGCCGTACATTATTCAGCCCGATCAGTTGCGTCGTCTGACCCAGGCCGTAAACGAGGCTGTGCGCAGTGCAACATTTTTTAGCGATTAATCAGCGCCCGGTCCGGACGTGGAAAAGTGAAACAGCCCGGATTATTCGATGACTGATGAAGTAACAATATTTAGACATGAAGGCCGGATTATTCCGGCCTTTTTTTATTTGCATCAAAGAAATTGCAAATCGTTTTATGTCGATGCTGAGCAAAAATTGACGGGTGATTTAGTAAGCGATAACGTGACTTTGTCACATAACTGACTAAAGTGAAAGGATTTTATGAGATTTTCCTTAAATGGAGTTTTAAGAAAATGGCTATTCCAGCTTATTTATGGCTCAAAGATGACGGCGGCGCTGATATCAAAGGTTCCGTCGATGTTCATGGACGTGAAGGCGGCCAGCTTGAGGTTGTACGATGAAACGGCTCGCATTGTTGCTACTACTTCCGTTTATTGTGGCCACTTCAGCAGCTGGCGAAGTGAACTGGCCCGATGCGCTGAAAGGCGTGGCTACGGGCGATCAAGCGTGGCTGAATAAAACGCCAGAACTCGCGGCTGCGGCAGATGTTAAGCAGGCCATTAAACTGGAAGATGCTTTATCTGCTGCCCTAACAGCAAATACAACCGGCGCTCTTGATGCGCTCAGCGTCATTGACGCGGGAAAATGGCCGCACATGATCGGGACTGATATTGTCTGCGGAGTGCCTGTTGAAGCTCCAGCAACCGTTGAGGATTTTTATCAGCGGACACGTCCTGCGTTGTTAAGCACTGATAAGGGCGCTCGCTGCTTGTGGTTCCTCGAAGCAACATATGAGGAATGGAAAGCAGACAACGCCCGTCAGGTTAAGTAAGATAATTAACCCGGTCAATATGGCCGGGTCCTTTCCTCCGCTTCCCTTTGATTTTTCGTGCCGCAGCCGCTCCCTGAATACTCAACACCACACAATAACCGCTCATGCAGTGGGTTTAACCGACAGCACCGGCACCCCGCACACGTTCCGGCACCCAGTAAGGATTATTTAATGACATTTCCCGTCCCGACCGTTGCGGAAAGTACCGACCGCCAGTTACGCGATATTCAGAACGCGCTACCCGATGAGAACGTCGACACCAGCAGCGACAGCGACTACGCCGTCTGGGCTAATGCTGTATCAGGCGTGGCGGACGATCTCTACGCCTATCAGGGCTGGATTATTCGCCAGATTTTCCCTGACACCGCCGAGAAGGAGTATCTGGAGTTTACTCGATGCCGCACTGGCTGGACTGGTCACCAGTGCGAATAAAGTACCCTACTTCACCGGAGAGGATAAGGCAGCGCTGGCTGATTTAACTTCTGTTGGTCGTGACATTATCAGCAAGAACACTATTGCCGACATTCTCACATACCTTGGTTTGCACGAAACCGGATTTGCCACCCTTGATTGAACGCAAAACAGTCCAGAATATTTCGCCACGCTACATACGGTTCCTGGCTACACTTTTTGGCTTACGAGAGGAGTCAGCATGAAACTAATCAGTAACGATCTGCGCGATGGCGAAAAGCTTGCGCATCGCCACGTCTTTAACGGCATGGGATATGACGGGGATAATATTTCCCCGCATCTGGCGTGGGATGACGTGCCTGCAGGGACCAAAAGCTTTGTCGTGACCTGCTACGATCCTGATGCGCCAACCGGCTCCGGCTGGTGGCATTGGGTGGTGGTAAATCTGCCAGCAGATACCCGCGTACTCACGCAAGGCTTCGGCTCCGGGCTGGTTGCGCTGCCGGATGGGGTGATTCAGACCCGTACGGATTTTGGTAAAGCAGGTTATGGCGGTGCTGCGCCGCCGAAGGGGGAAACCCATCGCTATATCTTTACGGTTCACGCGTTGGATGTGGAGCGTATTGATGTCGATGAGGACGCCAGCGGCGCGATGGTTGGCTTTAACGTTCACTTCCACTCGCTCGCCAGCGCCTCCATTACGGCGATATTCAGTTAAGCTGTGTTGTGCCGGATGTCGGCTTCACCGCATCCGGCCTACTAAACAAGGCTTATCTACAGAAATTCAGGCAACAATTTCAACAATGCCCCCTGGGCTAACAGTTCGGTTGCGCACTCAATATCCGGAGCAAAAAAGCGATCCTGCGTATAGTGGGCAACCTGCTCGCGCAGAGCCTGGCGCGCCTGCTCCAGCAGCGGGCTTGAGGTTAACCCTTCACGCAGGTCAATCCCCTGACACGCCGCCAGCCACTCCACGGCAATCACGCCGCGCGTATTCGCTGCCATCTCCCACAACCTGCGGCCCGCTGCCGGCGCCATAGACACATGATCTTCCTGGTTGGCGGAGGTCGGCAAGCTGTCCACGCTGTGCGGATGCGCCAGCGCTTTGTTCTCGCTCGCCAGCGCGGCCGCGGTTACCTGAGCAATCATAAAGCCGGAGTTCACCCCGCCGTTTTTCACCAGGAACGGCGGCAACTGCGACATATGTTTGTCCATCATCAGCGCAATCCGTCGCTCTGATAACGCCCCGATTTCCGCAATCGCCAGCGCCAGATTATCTGCCGCCATCGCCACCGGTTCAGCATGGAAGTTGCCGCCGGAAATGACATCGCCCTCTTCGGCAAACACCAGCGGGTTGTCGGAAACCGCGTTGGCTTCTACCAGCAAGACCTCCATTACCTGACGCATTTGCGTCAGGCACGCCCCCATCACCTGCGGCTGACAGCGCAAAGAATACGGATCCTGCACTTTTTCACAGTTATGATGCGACTGAGAAAGCGCGCTGGTGTCGGTCAACACGTGGCGGTACAACGTTGCGGCATCAATCTGCCCACGCAGTCCTCGTGCGGCATGAATACGGGCATCAAACGGGCGACGAGAGCCCAATACCGCTTCGGTGGTCAGCGCCCCACATACCGTCGCAGACGCGAACAGCTCCTGGGCTTCAATTAACCCGCGCAGCGCAAAGGCTGTGGAAGCCTGGGTACCGTTGAGCAGCGCCAGCCCTTCTTTCGCCTCCAGCGTAATCGGCTCCAACCCGGCCTTTTTCAGCGCTTCGGTCGCCGGAATCCATTCCCCCTGCCAGCGCGCTTTACCTTCGCCCAGCAGCGTCAGAGACATATGCGCCAGCGGTGCCAGGTCGCCCGATGCGCCCACTGACCCTTTCGCCGGGATCAGTGGATACACCTCGGCATTCACCAGCGCAATCAGCGCTTCAATCACGCTGAGACGAATACCCGAAAAACCCCGCGCCAGGCTGTTGATTTTCAGCACCATAATCAGGCGTACCATCGCGTCATCGAGCGCCTCACCAACGCCTGCCGCATGGGAAAGCACCAGCGAACGCTGTAAATTCTGCAAATCTTCCGTGGCGATACGGGTCTGAGCCAGCAGGCCAAAGCCGGTATTAATGCCATACGCCGTACGGCCTTCAGCGACAATATTATTGACGCAGGCGACGCTTGCGTTGATCGCATCAATCGCCCCGGCATCCAGGCTCAGTTTGACCGGCTGCTGCCAGATGTCGCGTAGTTGCGCAAAGCTCAGATGACCCGGCGTTAATGTCATGGTGTTCATATCAGCGTTTCTCCTGCGTCGCCGCGACCATCGGCAAATTTAGCCCTTCTTCGACGGCGCATTCCACCGCAATGTCATACCCGGCGTCGGCGTGGCGCATCACCCCGGTAGCCGGATCGTTATGTAATACCCGGACGATACGCGCTGCGGCTTCATCAGTGCCATCGCAAACAATCACCATCCCGGCATGCTGGGAGAAGCCCATTCCTACCCCGCCACCGTGATGCAGTGACACCCAGGTTGCACCGCTGGCGGTGTTAAGCAGCGCGTTCAGCAGCGGCCAGTCGGATACTGCATCAGAACCGTCACGCATGGCCTCTGTTTCGCGGTTCGGGCTGGCGACGGAGCCGGAATCCAGATGGTCACGACCAATAACAATCGGCGCAGACACTTCGCCGCTGCGCACCATTTCATTAAACGCCAGCCCCAGTTTTTGACGCCATTCCAGACCGACCCAGCAGATACGCGCCGGTAATCCCTGGAAGTTAATCCGCTCACGCGCCATATCCAGCCAGTGGTGCAGATGTTTATCGTCAGCCACGATCTCTTTCACTTTGGCATCCGTTTTATAAATATCCTGCGGATCGCCGGAAAGCGCCACCCAACGGAATGGGCCAATGCCGCGGCAGAACAGAGGGCGAATATAAGCAGGGACGAAACCGGGGAAATCAAAGGCGTTTTCCACGCCCATCTCTTTGGCCATCTGGCGAATGTTGTTGCCGTAATCAAACGTCGGCACGCCCATTTTGCTGAACGCCAGCATTGCCTCGACGTGCGTTGCCATTGAGCGTTTCGCCGCCTGTACCGTGCCCTGCGGATCGGACACCGCTTTCGCCTGATACGCTTCCCAGCTCCAGCCGGACGGCAGATAACCATGCAGCGGATCGTGGGCGCTGGTCTGGTCAGTGACCATATCCGGGCGCACACCACGCTTCACCAGTTCCGGCACAACGTCGGCGGCGTTAGCGCATAGCGCAATGGAGACCGCTTTACCCTCGCGGGTGTACTTTTCGATACGCGCCAGCGCGTCGTCAAGCGATGTCGCCTGCTCGTCCACGTAGCGGGTACGCAGACGGAAATCGATCCGGCTTTGCTGGCACTCAATATTCAGCGAGCAAGCACCTGCCAGCGTTGCGGCTAACGGTTGCGCCCCACCCATGCCGCCCAGCCCGGCGGTCAGCACCCAGCGTCCGCTCAGGTTACCCTGATAATGCTGACGCCCGGCCTCAACGAAGGTTTCATAAGTCCCCTGCACGATGCCCTGGCTGCCGATGTAGATCCAGCTCCCGGCGGTCATCTGGCCATACATCGCCAGCCCTTTGGCGTCCAGTTCGTTGAAGTGTTCCCATGTAGCCCAATGCGGCACCAGGTTGGAGTTGGCAATCAGCACGCGCGGCGCATTGTCATGGGTTTTGAAAACGCCAACCGGTTTACCGGACTGGACCAGCAGGGTCTCATCGGTCTCCAGTTTGGTCAGCGCGTTGACGATGGCGTCATAACATTCCCAGTCCCGCGCGGCGCGACCAATCCCGCCGTATACCACCAGCTCATGCGGATTTTCCGCCACATCGGGATCCAGGTTATTCATTAACATGCGCAGCGGCGCTTCGGTCAGCCAGCTTTTGGCCGTTAAAGTGGTGCCGCGTGGGGCACGAATATCCTGCTGACGGTACTTGCTATGAGACATGGTAGAGCACTCCTCGCGAACGATCGGACAGATAAGTAACATATACTTGTCTATACAAGTTGTCGCAAGCGTGCTTTTAACAAAAAAGATACAATTTTATTATACTGCGGCAGCAATCACGCTTTTCAGGACATAAACCGCCCTTGCAGGCGATAGCGGGAACCCGGGAAGAGCAAACGGGCATGAGAGACAATAGATGACGCAGACCAGGTTTTACGGCGGATCAGCAGACAGGGATCGTGTTCTTTGATATTCAGCAGCGCGCACTCTTCGGCACTGGCGCGGACCGCTTCAACAATATGCTCGCCTTCCGTTAAAGGGGCTATCAGCGACAGATACGCATGCGGCGTAGTCTGGCTGTAATCCTGCGCCAGATACGCTGGCACAATTTCGGCATTCACGCAGCGATCTTCAATCTGCACCGGCAGTTCGTTCTCGTAGTGCACCATGACAGAGTGAAAAATGGAGGTGCCTTCTTTGACGTTTAACACCAAAGCCTGCTGCGCGCTTGCCTGGGTTCGTTCCAGCGTGATCACCTCGCACCGGTGCTGATGCTGACGGGCGTTGATTTCATCCGCGATGCTGCGAATTTCAAATAGCGCAGACTGGCCCTTCGGCTCGGCGACAAACGTCCCTACGCCCTGCAAGCGAACCAGTAACCCTTCATCCGTTAACTCACGCAGCGCCCGGTTGATGGTCATGCGGCTGAAACCATACTGCGCCACCAGCTCCGCCTCAGAGGGAATGCGATCGTGAGGTTGCCAGATACCGCTGGCAATCTTTTCGCTGATCTCCTGTTTGACCTTTTCGTAAAAAGGTGCCGGAGCAGAACGGGATGGGAGCATGCGTAAGCCTTCCTTAAGCTGAGAATGTGAGTGGGTACAGTTTACAGGCATTACCCGAACCTGATAAGCGCAACGCCATCAGGTATATCAGTGCCACCAGTGCGCGATTTGCCAACCTAATCGCGCCGCAACGCGCGCCGCTCTGCCATCATCGTCAAAGCGTGGATTAAATTCAACCATATCCACCGCCTGCAGTTTACCGCTACGACACAGGGGTTCAATCAGACTCAGCAGCGTCGCCAACGGTACGCCCAGCGCAGCGGGCGCCGACACGCCGGGCATTTCCCACACCGGCAGCACGTCGAGATCGATAGTCAGATAGATAACATCCAGGTTGGCGACAAACTGCGCTAACTGCGCCTGCGCCGTTGCACAGTACAGATCCTCCACCACGGTCACACCAAGCCGCTGCGCCTCATCCCATAACGCCTGGGTGTTTGCCGCCCGACTGACACCGATACAGGCATAGTGAAATTCCCGCTGCTGTTCATCGCAAAGCTGCGCCAGTTGGCGAAACGGTGTGCCGGAAGTAGCCTGATCGGCATGGCGCAAATCGAGGTGCGCATCGAAGTTGACGATCCCCACTTTCGCCTGCGGGAACGCATCCAGCACGCCTGCGCCGTGCGCAAATGCGGTTTCGTGTCCTCCTCCCAGAACAAAGGTACGAATATTCTCCTGCTGACAGCGCTGCACCGCATTGCGTAGCGCCTGCTGCGCGCCCTCAAGATCGGGGGCCTGGGCCACAATATTTCCCAGATCTACCAGCCGATGATGCCCATCGTGGCTGGCTAAATTCGCCAGCGCCTTGCGCAGCACATCGGGCGCTCCGGCGGCTCCCGTCCGGCCCTGATTACGTTTCACGCCTTCGTCGCAGGCAAACCCAAGCAGCGCTATCTGCTCGCGATACATTTCTGGGCTAAATGTCGGGCTCAGCGTGATAGTCTGAAACAGGCGCAGCGCATTCGGCGATTCGGCGCGGTCATCACGTCCCTGCCACAGCGCAGGTGAAACAGGTTGCCAGTGAGTCATACTATTTGTCCTTTGAATACGCGTTGGTAGAGCGGGTTACGCCCCGGTTCATACAGGATCTCGACCGGGAGAGTTGCATCCCACACCACAAAATCGGCCACAAACCCGGCCTTCAATTGACCATGAGTGGCATGACGTCCCAGCGCCCGGGCCGCATGACGGGTGACGCCCGCCCATGCTTCTTCCGGCGTTAAGCCAAACTGAACGCAGGCCATATTCATCGCCCAGTGCAGGCTGATAAACGGGCTGGTACCCGGGTTAAAATCTGTCGCCACCGCCATCGGTACCTGATACTGACGCAGCAACGCCACCGGCGGACGCTGTTGCTCTTTAAGGAAATAGAATGCGCCGGGCAGCAGCACGCCGACCGTACCGCTTTGGCTCATCGCCGCCACGCCCGCTTCATCGAGATATTCAATATGATCGGCGGATAACCCGTGGTAGCGGCTTACCAGCTGTGCGCCACCCAGCAATGACAGCTGTTCAACATGGCCTTTAATCGGGATGCCCAACGCCTGCGCGGCCTGAAACACTCGCTCGCTCTGCGCCAACGAAAAACCCACGCTTTCACAAAACAGATCGACGGTCTCGAACAGCCCTTGTTCCCACAGCTGCGGCAAAATGGTCTCGCACACCAGCGTAATATAGCCGTCAGGATCATCCCGGTATTCTGCTGGAGTCGCATGGGCAGCCAACAGCGTGGGGCTTATTTCAATGATATTCTCCGCTGCCAGCACGGCTGCCACGCGCAATATTTTCTCTTCTGTCTGCAAATCCAGGCCGTAACCGGATTTTATTTCCAACAACGTAACGCCTTCTTTGATCAGCTGTTCCATACGCTGATGCGCTAGATGTAAGAGTTGTTCATCACTGGCGCTGCGGGTCGCTGATACCGTGGCATTGATACCCCCACCCTGGGCGCTTATCTGCTGGTAGGAGACACCGTTTAGCCGCTGCTCCCATTCACCTGCGCGGTTTCCACCAAAGACCAGATGCGTATGACAGTCAATCAGGCCAGGTGTAATTAGCCTGCCCTGCATATCAAAGGTGTTGTCATGTGTGAGATAGAGCGATGACTCCGGGACGATATCGCGAATCTTCCCCTGGCGGACGATCAGCGCATGACCCTCCACCAGCCCATACGGGGTGTTACGTTCGGGATCCATGGTCGCCAGACGAACATTGCGCCAGATAACATCATCAGGGAAGAATTGCTGCATTCGACTCACCACTTGTCATAGGTTGTATAGACATTTATTTTTGATTATACGGATGTTGTCAACCTGAAGGACCGTAATTGTTATGTATTTGTGATATAAGGACTCTCCGCGCCGGGCTTTACGGCGATAAAAACAACTTTTTACCTTTTAACCTTCCCGTTTCGCTCAACTTAGTATAAAAAAGCAGGCTTCAATGGATAACTTTCAAAGCCCGGAGCAACCTGTGAACATATCATCAGTTTCCCGTCTGGCGCTGGCAATGGCTTTTGGCGTGACGCTGACCGCCTGTAGCTCTACGCCGCCCGATCAAATTCCTTCCGATCAGACCGCGCCAGGTACCTCTTCGCGCCCGATCTTGTCGGCCAATGAAGCGAATAACTTCGTTGCTGCGCACTATTTTTCCGCGCTGACGCCAAACACCGCGCCGTGGAGCCCTTCTGCTATTTCTCTGCCTGCACAGCCTGACTTCGTGGTTGGCCCGGCTGGGACTCAGGGCGTCACCCATACCAGCATTCAGGCTGCGGTTGATGCGGCAATCATCAAACGTACTAACAAACGTCAGTACATCGCGATTATGCCGGGCGAGTATCAGGGCACGGTATATATCCCGGCAGCAACGGGGAGTCTGACGCTGTACGGTATGGGCGAAAAACCGCTGGATGTGAAAATTGGCCAGGCTATTGATGGTGACATGAGCACCGCAGACTGGCGTCGTACGGTGAACCCGGGCGGTAAATACATGCCGGGTAAACCGGCGTGGTATATGTTTGATAATTGCCAGAACAAGCGCGGCACGAATATTGGCGTGATGTGTTCTGCCGTCGTCTGGTCGCAAAATAATGGTCTGCAATTGCAGAACCTGACCATCGAAAACAATCTGGGTGACAGCGTTGATGCGGGTAATCACCCGGCCGTTGCGCTACGTACCGATGGCGATAAAGTGCAGATCAATAAGGTCAACATCCTCGGTCGCCAGAATACGTTTTTCGTGACCAACAGCGGCGTACAAAACCGTCTGGAAAACGATCGTCAACCGCGTACTTTGGTAACCAACAGCTACATTGAAGGCGATGTGGATATTGTTTCCGGTCGCGGCGCCGTGGTGTTCGATAACACCGATTTCCGCGTTGTGAACTCCCGTACTCAGCAGGAAGCCTATGTGTTTGCACCCGCGACGCTGTCAAACATCTACTACGGCTTCCTCGCCACAAATAGCCGCTTCACGGCGAGTGGTGATGGCGTGGCACAGTTGGGCCGCTCGCTGGATGTCGATTCAAACACTAACGGTCAGGTCGTTATCCGCGACAGCGTGATCAACGAAGGCTTTAACATGGCAAAACCATGGGCTGACAGCGTTATCTCGAAGCGTCCTTTTGCCGGTAATACCGGTGCACAAGATGACAAAGGTGAAATCCAGCGCAACCTGAACGACACCAACTTCAACCGCATGTGGGAATACAACAACCGCGGTATCGGTAGCAAAGTGGTTGCCGAACCGAAGCAGTAAACGCCATTCCCTTATCCAGGCCCGGCAGACTCATACTCTGCCGGGCAGTATGCCGGGTGCTCATCCGGCATTCAACGCAGAATCAATACGCGTTCACCACGACCCACATCGGTCCCTGCCCCACTGCATAACGCCCCTTCTCTGCCAGCAGCCCCTGCTCGCCAGCAATCTCATACACCGCGATATGGTGCGATTTTTGCCCGGCAGCAATCAGGTATTTACCGCTGTGATCGATATTAAACCCGCGCGGCTGAACTTCAGTAGGCTGGAAACCCTCTTTGGTCAGCACGCTGCCATCTTCAGACACGCTAAAGATCGTAATCAGGCTGGCGGTACGGTCACAGGCGTACAGATGACGACCATCCGGTGTAATGTGAATATCCGCTGCCCAACGGGTATCAGTGAAATCAGCCGGCATCATATCCAGCGTCTGCACACACTCAATCTTGCCGTACGGATCTTTCAGCGCCCAGACGTCAACGGAGCTGTTCAGCTCATTCACACAGTAGGCAAATTGCTTATTCGGATGGAACGTCATATGACGCGGGCCAGCACCTTCAACGGTGGTCACTTCTGCCGGTTCCTGCGCCTCCAGATGTCCATCATCGCTTACCTCAAACAGACAGATACGATCCTGTTTCAACGCCGGAACCCACAGGATACGGTTATCCGGTGAGATGTTAGCCGAGTGGCAGCCGTCCAGACCTTCAACCACGTCAACCTGTTCCACCGGCAGGCCATCTTCCAGACGCGTGACGCTCACGCTCCCGGCGTTATAAGAGCCGACAAACACGAAACGTCCCTGATGATCGGTAGAAATATGCGTCGGGCTACCCGGCAGCGCAGACTCCGCCGCGAAGGTCAGCGCACCGTCATCAGGCGCAATGCGGTAAGCCAACACGCGAAACTCCGGGCGCACGCCAACATAGAGGTAGCGCTTATCCGGGCTGACGACCATCGGCTGTACCTGACCCGGCACATCAACCACCTGCGTCAGCGTCAAAGAACCATCATGATTCAGGCTCCAGACGTGGATTTGCTGACTTTCAGGGCTGGCGGTATAAACGGTTTGCTTCATGAATACTCCTTTGCTTTTTGGCAGGTGGCTGCAATTGCCTGACACACGCCTAAGGTAGACGCTTTTAACGGTGAATGCTTAATTAAGGCGCAGAATTTTGTCCGGCTCCCGTCTCGGTGTACCATTCCAGCAGATAAAATTCTCAACCTTAATCTGGAAATAACTATGACCGCACGCGTGATTGCCCTGGATTTAGACGGTACCCTGTTGACCCCGAAAAAAACCTTGCTGCCATCCTCTGTTGAAGCGCTCGCGCGCGCCAGAGAAGCAGGATACCAACTTATCATTGTCACAGGTCGCCATCACGTTGCTATTCATCCTTTTTATCAGGCACTGGCGCTGGATACACCTGCAATTTGCTGCAACGGCACCTACTTGTATGATTATCAGGCAAAAACGGTACTGGAATCCGATCCCCTTCCGGTAAACCAGGCATTACAGCTGATCGAAATGCTGGATGAACATCAGATCCACGGGCTGATGTATGTGGATGAGGCCATGCTGTATGAGCGCCCAACCGGGCATGTGGTGCGTACCGCTAACTGGGCGCAAACCCTGCCGCCGGAACAGCGCCCGACCTTCACCCAGGTGCCTTCGCTGGCGCAGGCCGCACATGACGTTAACGCCGTCTGGAAATTTGCCCTCACCGACGAAGATATTCCGAAACTGCAGCAGTTTGGTAAGCATGTTGAACAACAGTTGGGGCTGGAGTGTGAATGGTCCTGGCACGATCAGGTCGACATTGCCCGTAAAGGCAACAGCAAAGGACGACGCCTTACCCAGTGGATTGAAGCACAGGGCGGGTCAATGGAAAACGTCATTGCCTTTGGTGACAACTTTAACGATATCAGCATGCTGGAAGCCGCAGGTACCGGCGTGGCGATGGGTAATGCGGACGACGCGGTCAAAGCCCGCGCCAACATCGTAATTGGTGACAACACCACCGACAGCATCGCGAAATTTATTTACTCCCACCTGCTGTAATCACGCGGTAATCGACACGCTCTTAATTTGCGCGTACAGCCACAGGCCAGGTTTGATACCCAGTTCATCCCTGGCCCACGGGCTGATCCTCGCCCACAGCGTTTTACCGCCCACTTCAAGCTGAACCTCCACCTGACCATTATCGTCATAGCACTGCGCGACTTTCGCCCGCAGCACGTTACGGATACTGGTCTGCTGCGGCGGTTGAAGCACCAGCGAAACATCAGATGCCTGAATACGAATACGCAGCGCAGTTTGCAGCGGTTGATCCAGCTTATTGACCCATAGATGCTGATCGCCAAGCGTCAGTGCAGTCATTGCGTAATGTGGATGATGTTCCAGCACGCTGACTTTCAGAATGCTGCTTTGCTGTTCCTTTGGTAGCCACGGGTGCATCACGCTGCTGCCCCAGACATCTTCCAGCGAACCGAACGCTTTAACCTGCCCGTTTTCCAGCACCATCACTTTGTCAGCCAGGTGCAAGATTTCATCGAGCGAGTGGCTGACGTACAGCATCGGAATATTAATTTCACGCGCCAGGCGTTGCAGGTAAGGCAACAGTTCACGCTTACGCGGGATATCCAGCGAGGCTAACGGCTCATCAAGCAACAACAGTTCCGGCGCGGTAAGCAGCGCCCGACCGATGGCTACGCGCTGTTTTTCACCGCCAGAAAGCCCGCCGGGCAGACGGTCAAGCAGCGATTCAATGCCCAACAGGGCCACCAGCTTATCAAACTGTCCGGCCATACTTTTCGCCATACCGTAACGCAGGTTGCCGCGCACTTTATAATGTGGAAACAGGCGCGCATCCTGGAAAACATAGCCCACCCGGCGTTTTTCGGGCGTTAAACAGATACCGTTCTCGACGTCGTTCAAAACCCGTCCGTTAAGCACGATGCGCCCGGACTGCGGCTGCGTCAGGCCGCTGATGGCGTTAATCAGCGAGGTTTTACCCGCACCGGAAACGCCAAAAATAGCGGTGATCCCACTGGCTGGCAGCGTTTCGTTGAGCGTCAGGCAATGCGTCCCCAGCGTCTGGGAGAAATTAAGTTCCAGCATGATTACCGCCCCGTCCGTTCACGGCTAATACGCGCCAGCCATTCAGAAATCAGCAGTGAAATCAGCGCTAACACAATAGAAATGATACATAACCTTGCCGCCGCGCTTTCGCCGCCTGGGGTCTGGATCAGGGTATACATCGCCGATGGGATAGTGCGGGTTTCGCCAGGAATATTGGAGACAAAGGTAATCGTTGCGCCAAATTCCCCGAGGGAACGCGCGAACGCCAGCACCGTACCGACAATAATGCCAGGTAGCATCAGCGGTAAAGTAATCGTCACAAATACGCGCCAGCGTCCAGCGCCCAGCGTGCGGGCCGCCTGCTCCAGCTTGACATCGACACCTTCCAGCGCCAGACGAATAGCCCGTACCATAAGCGGGAAAGACATCACCGCCGCAGCCAGTACCGCACCGCGCCAGCTAAAGGCAAAGGTAATGCCAAACCAGTCATACAGCCATTCGCCAATGAATCCGCGGCGTCCCATGGCGACCAACAGCAGATAGCCCACCACGACCGGCGGCAGTACCAGCGGCAAATGCAGAACGCTGTCGAGCAGCGCTTTGCCCGGGAACTTGCATCGCACAAGCAGCCAGGCAAAGAAGATCCCAAACGGCAGACTAAACAACACAGCCAGGGAAGAAACTTTCAGGCTCAGTATAACGGCCTGCCATTCAGGATCGGTCAGTATCATTACTTGGTCGTAAATCCATAACGTTTAAAGATTTCAGCAGCCTGCGGTCCTTTCAGGTAATCATAGAACGCGCTGACCGTTGCGTTTTTGTGCCCATCAACAATTGCGATAGGGTATTCCACTTTTTTGTGTGAATCTTCCGGGAAAGTCGCAACAACTTTTACGCCCTTGCTGGCGACAGCATCGGAACCATAGACGATCCCCAGCGGCGCTTCGTTACGCTCTACCAGCGCCAGCGCACCGCGCACATCTTCGGCAGGTGCCAGTTTCGGGGCCAGGGTATCCCATGCCCCCAATTTTTGCAGCGCTTCTTTAGCATAAATGCCCGCCGGAACATGTTCCGGATCGCCAACGGCCAGACGCCCACCATTTAACAAACGGGTCCAGTTGGTTTTGCTGTCGATGGTGAAGTCTTTCTGCGCACTGTCTTTCGGTGCGACAACCACCAGGCTGTTACCCAACAGCGTTTCACGCGTTGCGGTATCAATCGACTTTTTGTCTACCGCGTAATCCATCCATTTCTGATCGGCAGAGATAAACAGATCGGCCGGAGCGCCTGCTTCAATCTGGCGCGCCAGCGTGGAAGAAGACGCAAAAGAAGAGACAACGTCAACGTTCTTCTCTTTTTTGTATTGCGTCGCAATATCCTGCATCGCGTTAGTCAGTGAAGCCGCTGCGAAAACAGTAATCTTTCCTTCATCCGCCAGCGCATGCCCGGCAACAGTAAGAGAAAGTGTTGCCCCGGCAAACAAGCGTAACCATGTACGTGCCATCTGTAACTCCTTTGCGTTTCGTTATGTAGTCGCAAATATAACGAGTAAACCAGGATTTTCCCAGTGGTTATTGATACCAATTTGAGGTTACACGAAGAAAATATCGGCAGGGAAAGCAGGATCTTGAGAAACGGTGGACAGAGAAAACGGGTTGGAAGGCGTAAAAAATATAAACGCCCGACTGAGCGGGCGTTTGGGGAATCAATGATTCTGTCTGGACTGGTCTTTTTGACCGATACCGGAGAAAATGTTGAACACTTCACCCAGTCCGTAAATCAGACCCAGAATGATGGCCATTACCACAGGTACCATGATTACGGCGAATACCAGACTTTTCAATAACTCTAACATGGTCAACTCCAGATGTAGTCCTTAGCTGTATTCTAACCACATAACGCAGAAAAGCACTCCCCTTTTGTGCGGTCGACTTTGCTCAAGCCCGGTTTTCCGTCACAATACCCTCTTTTGCCAGGAGCTTGTGATGCAGGCCGAAATCCTTCTTACGCTGAAACTTCAGCAAAAACTGTTTGCCGATCCCCGTCGCATTTCTCTGCTTAAGCATATTGCGCTTTCCGGCTCCATCAGTCAGGGCGCGAAGGATGCAGGTATTAGCTACAAAAGCGCCTGGGATGCGATTAACGAAATGAACCAACTCAGCGAGCAGACGCTGGTTGAGCGCGCCACCGGCGGCAAAGGCGGCGGCGGCGCGGTATTAACGCGCTACGGCCAACGCTTAATTCAGTTGTATGATTTGCTGGCGCAGATCCAACAAAAAGCCTTTGATGTTTTGAGCGATGACGATGCGCTACCGCTCAATAGCCTGCTGGCGGCTATCTCTCGATTTTCACTGCAAACCAGCGCCCGTAACCAATGGTTTGGCACAATCACCGCCCGCGACCACGATCAGGTCCAGCAGCATGTCGACGTCCTGCTGGCCGATGGCGAAACGCGCCTGAAAGTGGCGATCACTGCGCAAAGCGGCGAGCGTCTGGGTCTTGAGGAAGGCAAAGAAGTACTGATTCTGCTGAAAGCGCCGTGGGTAGGAATCACTCAGGACGACGCCATCGCTCAGGCCGCCGATAACCAGTTGCAGGGCACGATTAGCCATATTGAACGCGGTGCGGAACAGTGTGAAGTGCTGATGACGTTACCAGACGGCCAGACGCTGTGCGCCACCGTTCCGGCCCAAGACGCCGCAACGCTGCAAGAAGGTGCTAACGTCACCGCATGGTTTAATGCAGACAGAGTGATTATCGCCACGCTGTGCTGAGTAGATTGACATCAGCCTGAAGAACACGTATCCCTGTTATTAATCGCTGCAAATAATGGGATACAAAATGTCATCGTTGCAAATTTCGCAAGGCACGTTTCGTCTTAGCGACACAAAAACGCTCCAGTTAGATGCGTTGACGTTAAACGCGGGTGATAGCTGGGCGTTTGTTGGCGCTAACGGGAGCGGGAAATCCGCGCTGGCCCGCGCACTGGCGGGTGAGCTGCCGCTTCTGAAAGGCGAGCGCCACTGTCAGTTCACGCGTATTACCCGACTCTCCTTTGAGCAGCTACAAAAGCTAGTCAGCGACGAGTGGCAGCGAAACAACACCGATCTTCTTAGTCCCGGTGAAGACGACACCGGGCGCACCACCGCCGAAATCATCCAGGATGAGATCAACGATCCCGCCCG
This sequence comes from Citrobacter sp. RHBSTW-00986, assembly GCF_013783065.1. Lineage (NCBI taxonomy): Bacteria > Pseudomonadati > Pseudomonadota > Gammaproteobacteria > Enterobacterales > Enterobacteriaceae > Citrobacter > Citrobacter sp. RHBSTW-00986. Next base: position 3,276,950 of record NZ_CP056200.1, read on the forward strand.
CTGCGCTGCGTTGGCGCAGCAGTTTGGCATTTCTTCCCTTCTCAACAGGCGTTTCAAATACCTTTCCACCGGTGAAACACGCAAAACCCTGCTCTGTCAGGCGTTAATGTCCGCGCCGGATTTACTGATCCTTGATGAGCCCTTTGACGGGCTGGACGTGGCGTCACGCCGTCAGTTAGCAGAACTGCTCGCGGAGTTGCATCAGGCCGGCTTTACGCTGGTGCTGGTACTTAACCGCTTTGATGAGATTCCCGAATTCGTGCAGTTTGCTGGCGTACTTGCCGATTGCACACTGACAGAAACCGGCGCAAAAACCGACCTTCTGCAACAAGCATTAATCGCTCAGCTTGCCCATAGCGAGCGGCTGGAAGGAATTCAGTTACCTGAACCGGACGAGCCTTCGGTGCGCCGTACGTTGTCAGATAACGAGCCGCGAATTGTGCTTAACGATGGCACGGTCTCGTATAACGATCGCCCTATCCTTCACCATTTGAGCTGGCAGGTAAATCCGGGGGAACACTGGCAAATCGTCGGCCCCAACGGAGCGGGAAAATCAACTCTGCTCAGTTTAATCACCGGCGATCACCCCCAGGGCTACAGCAACGACCTGACCCTGTTTGGCCGTCGCCGTGGCAGCGGTGAAACTATCTGGGATATCAAAAAACACATCGGCTACGTCAGCAGCAGTCTGCATCTGGATTACCGGGTGAGTACCACAGTTCGCAACGTTATTCTCTCTGGTTATTTTGATTCAATCGGCATCTATCAGGCCGTTTCCGACAGGCAGCACAAGCTGGTGCAACAGTGGCTGGATATCCTTGGCTTCGATAAACGTACCGCGGATGCGCCATTTCATAGTCTTTCCTGGGGACAGCAGCGGCTGGCACTGATTGTTCGCGCGCTGGTTAAACACCCGACGTTGTTGATCCTTGACGAGCCTTTGCAAGGGTTAGATCCGCTCAATCGCCAACTGATTCGCCGTTTTGTGGATGTGCTAATCGGTGAAGGTGAAACTCAACTGCTGTTCGTCTCTCACCACGCCGAAGATGCCCCAGCCTGCATTACCCATCGACTGGAGTTTGTGCCCGAGAACGACATCTACGCCTATCGACTAACGTCTCTGCGTTAGTTTTCATTGCAGGGCGTTTATCACGCCCTTTTTTTCTGCTTTTTTTCAGACAAACGCTGAAATAGCAACCTAACATAATGATTTAAAATAAAATAACCATTAAAAATGCGTGAAAATTATGGAGTGTAAACGATTCCACTAATTTATTCCATGTCACACTTTTCGCATCTTTGTTATGCTATGGTTATTGCATACCATAGGCTTAACGGAGCGAATTATGAGAGTATTGGTTACAGGTGGTAGCGGTTACATTGGAAGCCACACTTGCGTGCAGTTGTTGAAAAACGGTCACGAGGTGGTGATCCTGGACAATCTCTGCAACAGCAAACGCAGCGTTTTGCCCGTCATTGAGCGTTTAGGTGGCAAGCAGCCGACCTTCGTGGAAGGGGATATCCGTAACGAAGCGCTGATAACCGAGATTCTGCACGATCATGCCATTGACACGGTCATCCATTTTGCGGGTTTGAAAGCCGTTGGAGAATCGGTTGCCAAGCCGTTGGAGTACTATGACAACAACGTCAATGGCACCCTGCGTCTGGTGAATGCAATGCGCGCCGCCAACGTGAAAAACTTCATTTTTAGTTCCTCCGCGACCGTCTATGGCGATCAGCCGCAAATTCCTTACGTTGAAAGCTTCCCCACCGGCACGCCGCAAAGTCCGTACGGCAAAAGCAAGCTGATGGTAGAACAAATCCTGACCGACCTGCAAAAAGCACACCCCGACTGGAGTATCGCCTTACTGCGCTACTTTAACCCTGTTGGTGCTCATCCGTCGGGCGATATGGGGGAAGATCCGCAAGGTATTCCCAACAACCTGATGCCTTACATCGCACAAGTTGCCGTGGGCCGCCGCGAGTCCCTTGCCATATTTGGCAACGACTACCCAACTGAAGATGGCACCGGCGTTCGCGACTACATCCACGTGATGGATCTCGCCGACGGCCACGTCGTCGCGATGGAAAAACTGGCGGGCAAACAGGGTGTGCATATTTACAACCTCGGAGCAGGCATCGGCAGCAGCGTACTGGACGTGGTCAACGCCTTCAGCAAAGCCTGCGGTAAACCCATTAATTACCATTTCGCCCCGCGCCGTGATGGCGATCTTCCGGCTTACTGGGCAGATGCCAGCAAAGCCGATCGCGAGCTTAACTGGCGCGTGACCCGCACACTGGATGAAATGGCACAAGACACCTGGCACTGGCAGTCACGCCACCCGCAAGGATATTCGGATTAAGGACCAATCATGACGCAATTCAATCCTGTCGATCATCCACATCGCCGTTTTAACCCGCTCACCGGGCAGTGGATCCTCGTATCACCGCATCGCGCCAAACGCCCGTGGCAAGGCGCACAGGAAACCCCGTCTAAGCAGGTACTGCCTGCACATGACCCGGACTGTTTCCTGTGTGCTGGCAATACGCGCGTTACCGGTGATGTAAATCCGGATTACACCGGGACCTATGTTTTTACCAATGATTTTGCGGCGCTGATGTCCGATACCCCGGACGCGCCGGACAGTCACGATCCGTTGATGCGTTGCCAGAGCGCGCGCGGTACCAGCCGCGTAATTTGCTTCTCGCCCGATCACAGCAAAACGCTGCCAGAACTCAGCGTCCCTGCGCTGACAGAAATCGTAAAAACGTGGCAGGAGCAGACCGAAGACTTAGGGAAAACCTATCCCTGGGTGCAGGTATTTGAGAATAAAGGCGCGGCGATGGGGTGCTCGAACCCGCACCCGCACGGTCAAATTTGGGCCAACAGCTTTTTGCCCAACGAAGCTGAACGTGAAAATCGCCTACAGAAAGCATACTTCGCCGAACAGGGCGCGCCGATGCTCGTTGATTACGTCCAACGTGAACTGGCAGACGGCAGCCGTACGGTCGTTGAAACTGAGCACTGGCTGGCGGTTGTCCCTTACTGGGCCGCGTGGCCGTTCGAAACGCTGCTGCTGCCGAAAGCGCATGTGCTGCGTATTACCGATTTGACCAACGAGCAGCGTGCTGACCTGGCGCTGGCGTTGAAAAAACTGACCAGTCGTTACGACAACCTGTTCCAGTGCTCATTCCCCTACTCCATGGGCTGGCACGGCGCGCCGTTTAACGGTGAAGAAAACGAACACTGGCAGTTGCACGCGCACTTTTACCCGCCGCTGCTGCGTTCCGCGACCGTGCGTAAATTTATGGTCGGTTATGAAATGCTGGCAGAAACCCAGCGAGATCTGACTGCAGAACAAGCGGCTGAGCGACTGCGTGCGGTCAGCGACATCCATTTTCGCGAATCCGGAGTGTAAATAATGAGTCTGAAAGAAAAAACACAATCTCTGTTTACAGAAACGTTTGGCTACCCTGCCACCCATACTATTCAGGCACCGGGTCGTGTAAACCTGATCGGCGAACATACCGATTATAACGACGGCTTCGTTCTGCCCTGCGCCATCGACTATCAAACCGTCATCAGCTGCGCGGCGCGCGACGATCGAAAAGTACGCGTCATCGCCGCTGATTACGACAATCAGGTTGATGAGTTCTCTCTCGATGCGCCGATTATCGCCCACGACAGCCAGCAGTGGTCAAACTACGTGCGTGGCGTGGTAAAGCATCTGCAAAAGCGCAATAACGCCTTTGGCGGCGCGGATCTGGTGATCAGCGGTAACGTCCCGCAGGGTGCGGGCTTAAGCTCTTCTGCCTCACTGGAAGTCGCTGTTGGTACGGTACTCCAGCAGCTCTATCATCTGCCGCTCGACGGCGCGCAGATTGCCCTGAATGGCCAGGAAGCTGAAAACCAGTTTGTCGGTTGTAACTGCGGCATCATGGATCAGCTGATCTCCGCTCTTGGCAAGAAAGATCATGCGCTGCTGATCGACTGCCGTACGCTGGGCACCAAAGCCGTTTCTATGCCTGAGGGCGTAGCGGTGGTGATCATCAACAGCAACTTTAAACGCACGCTGGTCGGCAGCGAATACAACACCCGTCGCGAACAGTGTGAAACTGGCGCGCGTTTCTTCCAGCAGCCAGCGCTGCGTGATGTCAGCCTCGAAGCGTTTAACGCTGTCGCCCACGAGCTGGATCCGATTGTTGCCAAACGCGTGCGCCACGTCATCACGGAAAATGCGCGTACCGTTGAAGCCGCACAGGCACTGGAAAAAGGCGACCTGCTGCGCATGGGCCAGCTGATGGCGGAATCTCACGCCTCAATGCGCGATGACTTTGAAATCACGGTGCCGCAAATTGATACGCTGGTAGAGATTGTCAAAGCGACCATCGGTGATAAAGGCGGTGTGCGGATGACCGGCGGCGGCTTCGGCGGCTGCATCGTGGCGCTGATCCCGCAAGATTTGGTTCCTGCCGTTCAGCAGGCTGTCGCCGCACAGTACGAGGCAAAAACCGGTATTAAAGAAACATTCTACGTCTGCAAACCTTCACAAGGAGCCGGACAATGTTAAACGAAATCCCCGTGCAGGCTCCGGACGGTCAACCGTTTCGCCTGCTCACCCTGCGCAATGACGCAGGGATGGTAGTCACGCTCATGGACTGGGGCGCGACCCTGCTCTCTGCGCGTATTCCGCTTAGCGATGGTAGCGTGCGCGAAGCATTACTCGGCTGCGCCAGTCCGGAACAATACCCGGAACAGGCTGCATTTCTGGGGGCTTCGATTGGCCGCTACGCGAACCGTATCGCCAACAGCCGCTATACCTTTGCTGGCGAAACCGTTGAATTACTGCCAAGTCAGGGCAATAACCAACTGCACGGCGGACCAGACGGTTTCGACAAACGTCGCTGGCAGATAGTCAATCAGAATGACCGTCAGGTGCTGTTCGCCTTAACGTCTGACGATGGCGATCAGGGCTTCCCAGGCCATCTTTGCGCCACCGCGCAGTATCGCCTGACTGATGATAATCGTATTTCGATAACTTATCGTGCCACGGTCGATAAACCCTGCCCGGTGAATCTGACGAATCACGTCTATTTTAACCTCGACGGCGATAAAACGGATGTGCGCCAGCATAAGCTGCAAATTCTGGCGGACGAGTACTTACCGGTTGACGAAATGGGTATCCCGCATGATGGACTGAAATCCGTCGCCGGTAGCACGTTCGATTTCCGCACCCCTAAAATCATCAGTAGTGAATTTCTGGCCGATGACGATCAGCGCAAGGTGAAAGGTTACGATCACGCCTTCCTGCTTCAGGCACAGGGCAACGCGCGTACGCCGGTCGCTCAGTTGTGGTCACAGGATGAAAAACTGCAGATGGTGGTCTACACCTCGGCCCCGGCATTGCAGTTTTACTCCGGTAATTTCCTCGGTGGTACGCCTTCCCGCGGGCCAGAGGCCTACGAAGACTGGCAAGGCCTGGCGCTGGAAAGTGAATTTCTGCCGGACAGCCCGAACCACCCCGAGTGGCCACAGGCGGATTGCTTCCTGCGTCCGGGTGAAGAGTATGCCAGCGTGACGGAATATCAGTTTATTCCAGCCTGATCGTTTCCCCTCCCAGGCCCGATGACGTATCTTTTCGGGCCTGGTGCTTGTTAATCACAGTAGAACCGCTCAAATCCCCACCACTCAAAGACAAAATCGCAACCTTGAGTTCACAAGAACCTTACACTGTAGCGCTATTTTCGCTATGGTTATGCGTAAGCATTGCCGCTTACACATTACGGCAATATAATGAGAATTATTATCATTCGATATGATTTATAGGAGTGAATGTATGGCTGTAACTAAGCTGGTTCTGGTACGTCACGGTGAAAGTCAGTGGAACAACGAAAACCGTTTTACCGGTTGGTATGATGTTGATCTGTCCGAGAAAGGCGTGGGCGAAGCAAAAGCGGCAGGAAAACTGCTGAAAGAGGAAGGCTACAGCTTTGATTTTGCTTATACCTCCGTGCTGAAACGTGCCATCCACACCCTGTGGAACGTACTGGACGAACTGGATCAGGCCTGGCTGCCGGTTGAGAAATCCTGGAAACTGAACGAACGCCATTACGGTGCGCTGCAGGGTTTGAACAAAGCAGAAACCGCGGAAAAATACGGTGATGAGCAGGTTAAGCAGTGGCGTCGCGGCTTTGCGGTTACCCCGCCGGAACTGACCAAAGACGACGAGCGTTACCCGGGTCACGATCCGCGTTATGCGAAGTTGACCGACAAAGAGTTACCGGTTACCGAAAGCCTGGCGCTGACCATCGATCGCGTTATCCCTTACTGGAATGAAACCATTCTGCCGCGCATGAAAAGCGGTGAGCGCGTAATTATCGCCGCTCACGGTAACTCTCTGCGTGCACTGGTTAAATACCTTGATAACATGGGCGAAGATGAGATCCTTGAACTGAACATCCCGACCGGCGTACCGCTGGTGTATGAGTTCGACGAAAACTTCAAGCCGATCAAACACTACTATCTTGGTAACGCTGACGAGATCGCAGCAAAAGCGGCGGCCGTTGCGAACCAGGGTAAAGCGAAGTAATTTTCGCGGTAAGTTAAAGAAAAAGCGTGGATTTCTCCACGCTTTTTTATTTCGGCCCTACCAGAAAATGTAGGCCGGATAAGGCATCGCCCCATCCGGCAGTCTGCAACGGAATGCCTGATGGCGCTACGCTTCTCAGGCCTATGGGACTTGGTTAACCGCGACGCGCTTTTACCGCATCCGCCAGTTGACGCAACACCGCATCGGTATCTTCCCAACCAATGCAGGCGTCGGTGATGCTCTTACCGTAGGTTAGCGGCTCACCGCTATCCGGATTCTGATTACCTTCCACCAAATGGCTTTCGATCATCACGCCAATAATTGCTTTTTCGCCACCGGCGACTTGTCCGCAAACATCTTTCGCAACATCCATCTGCTTTTTGAACTGCTTGCTGGAGTTGGCATGGCTGAAGTCGATCATCACTTGCGCAGAGAGTCCTGCTTTGACCAGGCCTTCTTTCACGTCCGCAACGTGCTGAGCGCTGTAGTTCGGCTCTTTGCCACCGCGCAGAATGATATGGCAATCGCCATTACCACTGGTATTCACGATCGCTGAATGACCCCATTTGGTGACAGACAGGAAGCAGTGCGGTGCCCCTGCAGCGTTGATTGCATCAATCGCCACTTTGATGGTGCCATCAGTTCCGTTTTTAAAACCAACCGGGCAGGACAGACCCGATGCCAGCTCGCGGTGCACCTGAGATTCTGTTGTACGTGCCCCAATTGCGCCCCAGCTCATCAGATCGGCGAGATATTGTGGGGTGATCATATCGAGGAATTCACCCGCAGTCGGCAATCCGCTGTCGTTGATATCCAGCAGCAGTTTACGCGCAATGCGCAGCCCATCATTGATCTGGAAGCTGTTGTCCATGTGCGGGTCGTTGATAAGCCCTTTCCAGCCAACGGTGGTACGCGGTTTTTCAAAATAGACGCGCATGACGATTTCAAGCTCACCTTTTAACGCTTCGCGCAGCGCCAGCAGACGAGTGGCATACTCTTTGGCAGCTGCCGGATCATGAATAGAGCACGGCCCAATCACCACCAGAAGGCGATCGTCGCTCCCTTTCAGAATTTTATGAATCGCCTTACGGGCATGAGCCACCGTATTGGCGGCATTTTCAGTAGCGGGGAATTTTTCCAGCAGTGCGACTGGTGGTAATAACTCGTTGATCTCTTTAATGCGTAAATCGTCGTTCTGATAATTCATGATTATTCCAGCGTTGCCATACTTATATAAATGAATGCAATCCCTCCAATCTATATCTTCAGTCATAAAGTGTAAACGGGGTTTTACACTTTGGACGGATTAATCCTGGAATTGGCCAAAAAAACGCAATAAAGTAGCGAAAAACGAGATCCAAACTACAATTTCTAACTGTAACAACTTTAATTTTCATAGATTTCAAGATTCTATGCTGGTTTTAATTTCCATAGCAAAACGATTAACCACATATTAATGATGTAACTGGCACATGCACTGTTGGAAGACGTTATCCGACATATCGACCTTAACAGGAGCATATTATGCATATGACAAAGCTGGCTTCACTCTTCCTTACCGCTACACTCAGCCTCGCCAGCGGCGCGGCACTGGCTGCCGAAAGCAACGCGCAGTCCAATAACGGTCAGGCAAATTCCTCGGCTGATGCAGGACAAGTCGCCCCAGACGCCCGCGAAAACGTGGCGCCAAATAATGTCGACAACAGTAACGTGAATTCAGGTGGCACAATGCTGCACCCGGACGGTTCATCAATGAACCATGAAGGGATGACCAAAGATGAGATGCACAAAAACACGATGTGTAAGGACGGTCGCTGCCCTGATGTGAATAAGAAGGTTGAGACCGGAAACGGCATCAACAATGATGTTGACACAAAAACTGATGGCACCACGCAGTAACGCTGAAATTAAAGCTAATAACGGGAGAGCAATAGCTCTCCTTTTTAATTTTATCATCCCAAAAACGGTATGATGGCATACAGTAAAGATGAGAATAACAAAGGGATGGCATAATGGCGCACGCACATACTCATACTTCCTCTGAGCAACCCAAGGACAATAATGCCCGCCGACTGATGTTCGCATTCTGCATTACAGCCGGATTTATGTTGGTTGAAGTGGTGGGTGGAATACTTTCTGGTTCACTGGCCTTGCTGGCCGACGCCGGGCATATGCTCACGGATGCTGCGGCGCTGCTTTTCGCGCTGCTGGCCGTCCGGTTTTCCCGTCGCCCGCCCACAATACGACACACCTTCGGCTGGCTGAGGCTCACGACGCTGGCCGCATTTGTTAATGCCATCGCATTGGTCGTTATCACCATTTTAATCGTCTGGGAGGCGATTGAGCGCTTCCAGACACCTCGCCCCGTGGCTGGCGGCATGATGATGGTTATTGCTGTCGCGGGTCTACTGGCCAACGTGCTCGCTTTTTGGGTTTTACATCGCGGCAGTGAAGAGAAAAATCTGAACGTCCGCGCCGCGGCGCTGCATGTGATGGGCGATTTACTCGGCTCTGTCGGGGCAATCATCGCTGCGCTGATTATTATCTGGACGGGCTGGACTCCCGCGGACCCAATTCTCTCGATTCTGGTTTCCGTGCTGGTGCTGCGTAGCGCCTGGCGATTGCTAAAAGATAGCGTTAATGAATTACTGGAAGGTGCCCCGCTGACGCTGGATATCGCCGCACTGCAGCGCCATCTCAGCCGGGATATTCCTGAAGTCCGCAACGTTCACCATGTCCATGTCTGGATGGTGGGCGAAAAACCGGTAATGACGCTGCATGTTCAGGTGATCCCGCCACACGATCACGATGCGTTGCTGGAGCGTATTCAGCATTTCCTTATCCATCACTACCAGATTGAACACGCCACAATCCAGATGGAGTATCAGCCGTGCAATGGGCCGGACTGCCACCTGTATCAGGGCGTGTCCGGCCATTCACATCATCACCATTAATGAGAAAGCGCGTGGGAACCCCGCTCACGTGCACTGTTAATCCACATCCTGCTACCGTTCAGGGCGATAACCGTCAGGATCATATATTCCAGCGACATGGCATATACGCCTTGCAGGGCAAAGATCACAACGCTAATGACGTTAATGATCACCCACAGCAGCCAGTTTTCAACGTATTTGCGCGTCATCAGTATCATCGCTGCAATCGACAGCACCATCATGCAGGAGTCCCAGAACGGGAATGCATCGGGTTGTAGTTCAGGCACAACAACCTGTAATCCCAATGCCTGCATAATATTCACTGCAATGCCTGTCAGGAACGCAAAGACCGGATCGATATAGATCGACATCAGGCCGATCGCCACCACGCAAGCCGCCAGCCAGCCGATCGCTTTTGGAAGCGGTAGCCAGCGAATTTTCAGTTCCGCTTCATGCTGGTTGGTTTGCCGGGACCAGGCATACCAGCCGTAGATATTTGCGGCAAAGAAGAAAACTTGCAGCAACAAGCTGGCATAGAGCTGGATCTGAAAGAAGATAATTGCAAACAGCGTGACGTTTATCAGACCGAAGAAGTAATTGCTGATTTTCTCAAGGCTCGCCAGTCCAATACACAGCAACCCGGCGATCGTCCCCACGGCTTCGATCCACGACAAATCGTAACCACCCGCGCCAATCGGAATATGTACCAGAATGTTCTGCGTGCTAAAAAAGTCCATCTTTTCCCCCAGAGCAAAAATAAATAATTACGCTCGAAGTGTAGCCGCAAATTCCAACATACGGTTTAACGGCAACAGCGCCCCTTCTCTCAGCGAGTCCTCAACATGTATCTCATGAGCCGCGCCGCCATGTTCCAGGCCCTCAGCAATCGCTTTCAGGCCATTCATCGCCATCCACGGACAATGCGCACAGCTGCGACAGGTTGCCCCCTCGCCAGCCGTCGGAGCTTCAAGCAGCTCTTTATCCGGAACGGCCTGCTGCATTTTGTAAAAAATGCCCCGGTCAGTCGCCACAATCAACTGCTTATGCGGTAACGATTTAGCCGCGTTGATGAGCTGGCTGGTTGAGCCAACCGCATCTGCCATATCAACGATAGACTGAGGGGACTCCGGGTGCACCAGCACCGCGGCATCAGGGTAAAGCCCTTTCATGCGTGTTAAAGCCTGGGTTTTAAACTCGTCGTGGACGATACAGGCCCCCTGCCAACAGAGCACGTCTGCGCCGGTCTGTTTTTGCACGTAGTTGCCCAAATGTCTGTCCGGAGCCCAGATGATTTTTTCACCTAAACTATCAAGATGTTCAATAAGTTCAACCGCGATACTAGAAGTCACGACCCAGTCCGCACGTGCTTTAACGGCAGCAGAGGTATTGGCGTAAACCACCACGGTACGATCCGGATGCTCGTCGCAAAATGCGCTGAACGCGTCAATCGGACAGCCCAGATCTAATGAACATTCCGCCTGTAAGGTCGGCATCAGGATGGTCTTTTCCGGGCTGAGAATTTTGGCAGTTTCTCCCATAAACCTCACGCCCGCAACCAGCAGCGTAGAGGCAGTATGCTTTGCACCGAACCGCGCCATCTCCAGAGAATCAGAAATACAGCCCCCGGTCTCTTCCGCTAACTGCTGAATTTCAGGATCGGTGTAATAATGCGCGACCATAACGACATCACGCTCTTTCAGCAGGCGCTTGATTTTTTCACGATAAAATTGCTTTTCATCCACACTTAGCGGTACTGGCTTCGGTGGAAACGGATAAATTGCTGCTTCTGGATCAAACATCACGCTCATCTTGCTTTCTCGTTTCACTGGCTTAACGAAATAACCGATTAAAAGCGTGACGCACGCCATATTCGGTTTGATTTGTTTTGTATGCTAAACAAGATAGCGGATTGGCGCAGAAAAGTCACAATAATTGCGTGTGATGAATGCCGGATGGCGTCTGACGTCTTATCCGGCCTACAGGAGTAGTGTCGTCTGTAGGCTGAAAAGCAAAGGACATCAGGCAATCTTATAAATCGCAGATAGTAAAAAGGCACCTTTAGGGCGCCTTTTTACACTGGTGGGGCGTGCAGGATGACTCGCTTCGCTTGCCCTTCGGGCCGTCGCCGTGAACGGCTCCGTTGTCTCACTGCGTTCGACCCGAACCTGCTGCAGGTTCGAATCTTATAAATCGCAGATAGCAAAAAGGCGCCTTTAGGGCGCCTTTTTACACTGGTGGGGCGTGCAGGATTCGAACCTGCGACCAATTGATTAAAAGTCAACTGCTCTACCAACTGAGCTAACGCCCCCGTATGGGGTTTACTGCTTCAATTATTCAGGATGGTGGGTCGTGCAGGATTCGAACCTGCGACCAATTGATTAAAAGTCAACTGCTCTACCAACTGAGCTAACGACCCGCTCGGATGTCACCTGAAAAATTTTTTACTCGACACCAATATAAGAATTGGTGGGGCGTGCAGGATGACTCGACTTCGTCTCGCCCTAACGGGCCGTTGCTAAAGCAACGTTATCCTTCACGTTTAACACCTGAGTACAATGTTAAAGTTGGTGGGGCGTGCAGGATTCGAACCTGCGACCAATTGATTAAAAGTCAACTGCTCTACCAACTGAGCTAACGCCCCGAGTGGTGGGTGATGACGGGATCGAACCGCCGACCCCCTCCTTGTAAGGGAGGTGCTCTCCCAGCTGAGCTAATCACCCGATACTACGCTGGATACTGCATTAAGTGGTGGGGCGTGCAGGATTCGAACCTGCGACCAATTGATTAAAAGTCAACTGCTCTACCAACTGAGCTAACGCCCCACTTTTTTCGCCGCTTTCGGGCTGTTTGATATCCCTTGGCAACGGCGGCATATATTACTGATTTCAGATTTTAGCGCAACAAAAATTTCGATGTAAATAACTCAACTGCTTAGGAATCACACGACACGACCAGAAATAACACGATTTCTGGTCGCATGGTGGTCATTACATCGCGCCAAGGCGTTTTTGCGCTTGTTTCGCGCCATCAGTGCCAGGATATTTAGTGATAACCTGCTGATAAACCGCTTTAGCTTTTGCTGTGTCACCTTTGTCCTGCATGATGACGCCGACTTTATACATCGCGTCTGCAGCCTTAGGTGATTTTGGGAAGTTTTTAACTACCGAAGCAAAATAGAACGCAGCATCATCTTTTTTACCCTTGTTGTAATTCAACTGACCCAGCCAGTAATTCGCATTGGGCAGGTAAGTAGAGTCCGGGTACTTTTTGATGAAGTTCTGAAATGCTTCAATTGCGTCATCCTGGCGGGATTTATCCTGCACCAGAGCAATCGCTGCATTGTAATCGGTATTCGCATCGCCAGTTTGCACGGGAGCCCCTGACGTTGCTGCAGCTCCCGCATCAGGTGCAGGGGTTGCCGCCCCACTCTGATCGCCACCTGTAGACTGTGCCGCAGGCGCACTACCGCTGCCAAGATTATTCATCTGCAGCAATATCTGCTTCTGTCGCTCAACAACCTGATTCAGTTGATATTGATTTTCCTGAATTTGACCACGCAGGGAATCGATATCGGACTGATTATCGGAGAGTTGTTGCTGGAGTTGGGTTAAAAGCTGACTGTGAGCGTTAGAAATACGCTCGAGTTGAGTGACACGGTCTTCGACCGAGCCTGAGCCGACACTACTGATTGGCGCCTGTGCAAAAGCGGCCCAAGGGGCCGCTATGCCAACCAGTAACGACAGACTCAACAGGTGATGTCTGAAGTTACTGCTCATGCAATTCTCTTAGTAAACCAGTACGGCGCGACGGTTTTTGGCGTAAGCCGCTTCGTCATGACCCAGTACTGCAGGTTTTTCTTTACCGTAAGAAACGATGGAGATCTGGTCAGCAGAAACGCCTTTACCCTGCAGGTACATCTTAACGGCGTTCGCACGACGCTCACCCAGGGAGATGTTGTACTCAGGAGTACCACGTTCGTCCGCATGACCTTCTACGGTGACTTTGTAAGACGGGTTGCTACGCAGGAAGTTAGCGTGAGCATCCAGCATTGCAGCGAAGTCAGAACGGATATCGTACTTGTCCAGATCGAAGTAAACGATGTTGTTCTGCTGCAGCTGTTGCATCTGAAGACGCGCTTGCTCTTCAGAAGACATGTTGCCGCTGCCGTTTGCATCCATACCAGTGCCGGCACCCAGCATGCCTTCGCTGCCGTCATTGCTGGCGTTCTTGTTAGAAGAACACGCTGCAATAGCCATAACAGGCAGAGCAATCATCAGCCCTTTCAGCACTTTGTTCAGTTGCATTTCAATGATTCCTTTATTAATCAATTATTTATTATCACAGATACGGCGACCAGGCAGGGAATTTAACCTGACCATCAGTTGCCGGAAGACGCGCTTTGAAACGCCCATCTGTAGAAACCAAATTCAGCACGGATCCCATCCCCTGAGAAGAGCTGTAGATTACCATAGTGCCGTTAGGTGCCAGACTTGGCGTTTCATCCAGGAACGTTGACGACAGGACTTGTACGCCACCCGCTACCAGATCTTGTTTGGCAATGTGCTGCTGACCATTGGCTGAGCTTACCATTACCATAAACTTACCGTCGCTGCTCACATCCGCATCCTGGTTTTGCGAACCTTCCCAGGTAATACGCTGCGGAGCACCGCCGTTGACGTTAACTTTATATACCTGCGGACGACCGGCCTGGTCAGAGGTAAAGGCCAGGTTTTGGCTGTCCGGGAACCAGGTAGGTTCCGTGTTGTTGCTGCGACCATCCGTCACCTGACGGATCTGACCGGAACCAATGTCCATGACATACAGGTTCAGGCTACCGGTTTTAGACAGGGCAAACGCCAGTTTGCTGCCATCCGGAGAAAACGCAGGTGCACCGTTGTGACGTGGGAACGACGCTACCTGACGAACCGCGCCATTAGACAACGTCTGAATAACCAGCGCAGAACGGCCGCTTTCGAAAGTGACGTATGCCAGCTTTGAACCGTCCGGAGACCATGCCGGAGACATCAGCGGCTGCGGAGAACGGTGTACCACGAACTGGTTGTAGCCATCGTAGTCGGATACACGTAATTCGTACGGGAACTGGCCGCCGTTCGTCTGAACAACATAAGCGATACGGGTACGGAATGCACCTTTAATACCGGTCAGTTTTTCAAACACTTCGTCACTTGCAGTATGACCCGCATAACGCAACCACTGCTTGTTCACTTTATAGGTGTTCTGTGCCAGTACGGTACCCGGTGCGCCACCGGTATCTACCAGTTGATATGCAACGCTGTAGGAACCATCCGGATTAGGCGTAACCTGACCTACTACCACGGCATCAATACCCAGCGCAGACCATGCGGCAGGTTGAACTTCCTGTGCGGTACCCGGCTGCTGCGGCAGGCGAGAACGGTCTAACGGATTAAATTTACCGCTGTTACGCAGGTCAGCGCCTACGATACCACCGATATCTTCAGGTGCAGCACCCGGCCCTGCCCACTGGAAGGGGACAACACCAATCGGGCGTGCCGAGTCCACCCCCTGGGTGATCTCGATACGTACTTCTGCGTGCAGCACCGCTGCCCACAGCATCAGAAAACCAAATGCTACTCGTAATGCCTGCTTCATCATATCTCCCTTATCTGGACGGAAAGCCCACGATAATTTAGCAGAATGTTAACAAACTCAAATACACAAAACTACCAGAACGCTGTCTCAACCTTAGACCGTTTCCCCTGAATTCTCAGGGACGTTATTACAGTTTAAAGTCCAGCTTGGCATCTTTGACTTTTTCATAAACAGCCTGGCTAGGCGGTTTAGGAATTCTGGCTGTTTTCGCAGCCGTCAGCGCAGCCTGGCACAATGCCGGATCTCCGCCCTCTTCGGTCACATCCAGTAACAGACCATCGGGTGCTAACTTGATATGTAATACGCAAGATTTACCCGCATACAAATCGGCACCATACAGACGGCTCTGGATCGCATTACGAATTTGAGATGCGTAAGCACTGATATCAGCGCCAGATGCACCGCCATTTGCACCACTTGTACCACTATCTTTCGCCGGTTGACCGTTTCCTTTCGCTCCACCACCTGATTTCGGTGCATTCTTACCGGAGCTTAAGTCACCCAACAAGTCGTCAACGCCAGAGGCTGCAGCTGCTTTTTCGGCCGCAGCCTTTTTCGCAGCCGCCGCTTTATCTGCCGCAGCTTTCTTATCGGCAGCGGCTTTCTCGGCTGCAGCTTTTTTATCTGCTGCTGCTTTTTCCGCTGCGGCTTTCTTATCAGCCGCAGCCTTTTCAGCAGCGGCAGCTTTCGCGGCAGCGGCTTTTTCTGCTTTCTCCGCAGCAGCTTTCTCGGCTGCTGCTTGCTTAGCGGCTTCAGCCTGAGCTTTCTTCGCAGCGTCTGCGGCAGCCTTAGCAGCTTGTGCTTCGGCAATTTTCTTCGCATCAGCAGCGGCTTTAGCGGCTTCAGCCTCTGCTTTTTTCTGTGCGTCCGCAGCGGCTTTCTTCGCGGCATCTGCCGCTTGTTTCGCCTGAGCATCAGCTTTGGCCTTCGCGTCTGCAGCAGCCTTCGCCGCAGCTTCTTCAGCCTGTTTCTGTTGCTCTTGCGCTTTCGCGGCGGCGGCTTCGGCCTGTTTCTGCTGTTCCGCCTGTTCGCGCACTTTTTCCTGCGCGGCTAAACGTTCCTTTTCAAGTTGCTTCAGTCGCTCTTGCTCGGCCGCCTGCTTCTCGCGAAGTTCCTCAGCTTGCTGCTGCGCCTGTTTTTCACGCTGCTCTTCTGCACGTTTAGCACTTGCCTGCTGTTGCTGCTGCCTGTCGTACTGTTGCACAACGGCGCCAGGATCGACCATAACGGCGTCGATGGACGAACCGCCACCGCCGCCGGCTGAAGCATCAATGTGCTCATCGAACGAACTCCAGATCAGCGCTGCAAATAAAATGACATGCAGCACCGCTGAAATAATTATCGCCCTTTTGAGCTTGTCGTTTTGTTCGGTTGCCTTTGACACTCTCGGTTCCCAAAAAACTGTTCGCCTGTTACGCGCTATCTTTCAAGCCAGCAAAACGCAGTCATCAGATTGGCTGCGTCATCAAGCCAACCGATTTTACGCCTGCACTGTGTAACAAGTTCAGCGCTTTAATTATTTCATCATAAGGCACGTCTTTCGCACCACCGATTAAAAAGACCGTTTTCGGATTGGTCTGCAGGCGACTTTTCGCTTCCGCGATAACCTGCTCCGGCGGCAGTTGATCCATACGATCTTTCTCAACGACCACGCTGTATTGCCCTATCCCGGAAACTTCAATAATGACCGGCGGTTCGTCGTTACTACTGACAGCTTGCGATTCGGTCGCATCCGGCAGGTCGACTTCCACACTCTGCGTAATAATCGGCGCGGTTGCCATAAAGATCAGCAACAGCACCAGTAGTACGTCGAGCAGCGGTACAATATTGATTTCGGACTTGAGTTCGCGACGACCTCGTCCACGCGTTCTGGCCATGGCTTACCCCTTGTTGCTCTCGCTAACGGTAAACGCCTGGCGGTGCAGAATCGCGGTGAACTCTTCCATAAAGTTGTCGTAATTCAGTTCCAGCTTGTTTACGCGCTGATTCAGTCGGTTGTAAGCCATAACCGCCGGGATTGCCGCAAACAGACCGATAGCCGTTGCAATCAATGCTTCCGCGATACCCGGTGCGACCATTTGCAGCGTTGCCTGTTTTACCGCGCCTAACGCGATAAATGCGTGCATGATCCCCCAAACGGTACCGAACAGACCGATATACGGGCTGATGGAGCCGACGGTGCCGAGGAATGGAATATGCGTTTCCAGCGTTTCCAGTTCACGGTTCATCGAGATACGCATCGCACGGGATGCCCCCTCAACGACCGCTTCCGGCGCATGACTATTCGCCCGATGCAGACGCGCAAACTCTTTGAATCCGCTGTAGAAAATTTGTTCCGAGCCCACCAGGTTATCACGACGCCCCTGGCTTTCCTGATACAGGCGCGACAATTCAATGCCGGACCAGAACTTGTCTTCAAATGCTTCGGCTTCACGTGAAGCCGCATTAAGAATACGGGTCCGCTGGATAATAATGGCCCAGGATGCGATTGAGAAACCAATCAAAATCAACATGATAAGTTTAACCAGAAGGCTTGCCTTCAGGAACAAATCAAGGATATTCATGTCAGTCACTGCTTAAACTCCGCGACAATAGACTTGGGAAGCGCACGAGGCTTCATTTTGAGTGGATCAACGCAAACAATCAGAACTTCGGCTTCATTCAGCACGGTGTTCTCTGCGTTGACAATGCGTTGCGTGAAAACCAATGAGGTGCCACGCATTGACGTAATTTCGGTTTGGACTTCGAGCATATCGTCGAGCCGGGCAGGCGCAAAATACTCCAGCGTCATCTTGCGCACCACAAAGGCTACACGTTCGGCCAACAGGACCTGCTGACTGAAGTGATGATGACGCAGCATTTCTGTGCGTGCTCTTTCGTAAAAAGCGACGTAGCTGGCGTGGTATACCACCCCACCGGCATCGGTGTCTTCATAGTAGACACGAACCGGCCATCGAAACATATACTTGTTCATTCTTACTGCCTCTTTGTTGGCTTCGCCCACTCACACCGGTCGCTTAACTTTGTAAGCGCCTGGTGACTCGCGTTCTTGCCGCCGCGATGCTTCAAGAATGTCGTTGTATATCGCGCTGTATTCACTTTACATCCCGGTAATGCAATTAAGTTGCGTCCTGATGGTCCAGTGTCGCCACCGCACACAACTCCAGGGCACAACCTTAGGTTAATGCTTTCAAACTTCGCTACTATACGCGCGGGAATGGTGGTTTGGAATGGGGGAAAGTAAACGGAGAGTAAAAATTTATGGGCTTATGCAAGCCCATAAATATTTAAGGATGTTTCTTATTCAAAAGAAGAAGAAAATCAGACCAACAACCAGGACGATATCTGCGATTAGCGGGCAGAAAATGCCCTGCCAGTGTACGGCGCGAGGACGAAAACCAACGCCGTGAATGATGCCTGCGCAGACCGCCCACATCAGCAGGAGACCATGCCAGATTTCCAGCTCACTGGTTTTGGCCGCGAAACGTGACGGATCCCAGAATATGCAACCAGCCAACACGATTGCCAGCACAAAGGAAAGCGCCCGCAAGGGGCGCTTGTCCATCGCGTTATACTGCATCGCGATAATGTTGGTCATCAGCTATCTTCTTGTCCGGCTTTGCCTGATTCAACGTGCTCAAGCGCCAGCGCTGTGATTATCCCAAATGCACAGGCAAGAAGCGTTCCCAAAATCCATGCGAAATACCACATTTTAAGCTCCTTACTTAGTACAGAGAGTGGGTGTTGCTTTCAATATCTTCTTTGGTGATGCGACCGAACATCTTCCAGTAACACCAGCCGGTGTACAGCAGAATGATCGGAACGAACACACAAGCTACATACGTCATCAGATTCAGCGTCAGCTGGCTGGACGTTGCATCCCACATGGTCAGACTTGCGTTCATCATGGTGCTGGATGGCATCACAAACGGGAACATTGCGATACCAGCCGTCAGGATGATGCAGGCTAACGTCAGTGAAGAGAAGACGAACGCCCATGCCCCTTTCTCCATACGAGAAGTCAGGATGGTCAACAGCGGCAGAACTACGCCCAGTGCAGGAACCAGCCACAGGATAGGTGCATTGTTAAAGTTCACCATCCATGCGCCAGCCACGCGAGCCACTTCTTTGGTCAGCGGGTTAGAGGCGGCATGATGATCCAGTGCTGAGGTCACAACATAACCGTCAATACCGTAAATCACCCACACACCAGCCAGCGCGAAGCAGATCATAGTGACCAGTGCCGCAACCTGCGATGTTGCACGCGCACGCAGATGCAGTTCACCTACCGTACGCATCTGCAGATAGGTCGCGCCCTGGGTGATGATCATCCCAACACTCACGACACCCGCCAGCAGACCAAACGGATTCAGCAACTGGAAGAAGTTACCGGTGTAGTACAAACGCATGTAGTCGTCTACGTGGAACGGAACCCCTTGCAGCAGGTTGCCGAACGCCACGCCAATAACCAGCGGTGGAACGAAGCTACCAATGAAGATGCCCCAGTCCCACATGTTGCGCCAGCGCATGTCTTCAATCTTGGAGCGGTAATCAAAACCGACCGGACGGAAGAACAAAGACGCCAGTACCAGGATCATCGCCACATAGAAACCGGAGAACGCAGCGGCATACACCATCGGCCAGGCAGCGAACAGTGCGCCACCCGCGGTGATGAGCCAAACCTGGTTACCGTCCCAGTGCGGGGCGATGGAGTTAATCATAATTCGACGCTCGGTATCATTACGACCGAGGAAACGGGTGAGCATGCCCACCCCCATGTCGAAGCCATCAGTGACCGCGAAACCAATCAGCAGAATGCCAACCAGCAGCCACCAGATAAAACGCAATACTTCATAATCGATCATTTGACGACTCCTGTCTTAGCGTGCCGGCTGAGAAGTCACAGTGGACTGCTCGTAGTGATAACGACCGGTTTTCAGGCTACTCGGCCCAAGGCGTGCGAACTTGAACATCAGATACAGTTCAGCCACCAGGAACAGGGTATACAGGCCGCAAATCAACAGCATCGAGAAGATGAGGTCGCCAGCGGTCAGCGAAGAGTTCGCTACGGCTGTTGGTAACACTTCACCAATCGCCCACGGTTGGCGGCCGTACTCTGCAACAAACCAACCGGATTCAATGGCAATCCACGGTAGAGGAATCGCATACAGCGCGGTGCGCAGCAGCCATTTTTTCTCACCGATACGGTTACGAATCACGGTCCAGAAGGACACTGCGATGATTGCCAGCATCAGAATGCCGCACGCCACCATAATACGGAAAGCGAAGTAGAGCGGCGCAACGCGAGGAATAGAATCTTTCGTTGCCTGCTGAATTTGCGCTTCGGTCGCGTCGGTGACGTTATCCGTATAGCGTTTCAGCAGCAGACCATAACCCAGGTCTTTCTTCATGCTGTTGAACTGGTCGCGAACGGCCTGATCGGTAGTACCCGCACGCAGTTCTTCCAGCAGTTGATACGCCTTCATCCCGTTACGGATGCGCTCTTCGTGCTGCACCATCAGGTCTTTCAGACCAATGACCGGTGTATCAACAGAGCGGGTGGCAATGATGCCCAGCGCATAAGGAATTTGAATCGCAAAATGGTTTTCCTGCGCATCCTGGTCCGGAATACCGAACAGGGTAAAGGAAGCCGGTGCAGGCTGCGTTTCCCATTCTGCTTCAATAGCAGCGAGTTTGGTTTTCTGCACGTCGCCCATTTCGTAACCGGATTCATCACCCAGAACGATAACAGACAGAATAGCAGCCATACCAAAGCTGGCGGCGATTGCAAAAGAACGTTTAGCAAACGCGAAGTCACGACCGCGCAGCATATAGTAGGAGCTGATCCCCAGAACGAACATCGCGCCACAAACATAACCAGATGCCACAGTGTGAACAAATTTCACCTGTGCTACCGGGTTGAGCACCAGTTCAGAGAAGCTCAGCATCTCCATGCGCATGGTTTCAAAGTTGAAATCCGCGGCGATTGGGTTTTGCATCCAGCCGTTCGCAACCAGAATCCACAGTGCGGACAGGTTAGAACCCAGGGCCACCAGCCAGGTGACGCACATATGCTGGACTTTACCCAAACGGTCCCAGCCGAAGAAGAACAGACCTACAAAGGTGGATTCGAGGAAGAAGGCCATCAAACCTTCGATCGCCAGCGGCGCACCGAAAATATCCCCTACATAGTGGGAGTAGTAAGACCAGTTAGTCCCGAACTGGAACTCCATGGTCAGACCGGTTGCCACACCCAGAGCGAAGTTGATACCAAACAACTTGCCCCAGAACTTGGTCATATCTTTATAAATCTGTTTGCCGGAAAGGACGTAGACCGTTTCCATGATGGCCAGCAAGAACGCCATACCTAGCGTCAGTGGCACAAACAGGAAGTGGTACATCGCGGTCAAGGCAAACTGTAAGCGCGACAGTTCGACTATATCTAACATCATGACTCCTTGCTCATCGCATGAAGACTCCGAGAGTGAACCCCGTTAGAAAGGGTCACACGCATGCCCCAATACAAATTTATCTGCTTCCCTCCGCCGCTGCTCTTTCTTCTCATTTGAAGAAAGGACAATGATGAAAGGTTACAAACATGTTAATAAAACACTCAAATTGATCCCGCAATTATATTACGCCGTAAAATCCTTACAATAAACAGGTTTTTATCGAGGTAAATTTGCATTTTTCGATAGTGATCAATTTATAGCTAATTTATCACTTTCAGACCAATTTGATCTGCAGCAATTTAACCTCTTTTGAGGCTGTTTACCAAGTTTTAAACATTGATTTAAATCAATTTTCAAATTTAATGTTAATAGTGTTTAACAGTCAGGCGACTAGTGAACGCCATGTTAACGGTATGTTTTTCAATGAGTAATTGCCGTTACTACAAATGATAGGATATTTATTTAAATCTACACGATCTTTTAACCCGCCCGACTGACAAAATTGCCAGCAGATAAAGAGTCACTATTGCCGGGTAGCTCACAGTTTTTTGTTTAGCAAGTCATGGAATTGTTATTTCATACAAATTATTCATTTAAATTTTACTTATAATTAACACCAAGATGTAACTATCTCAAATGGAAGCGAAAGCGTACCTCATTGACAGACGCATTGGGTTTGACGTCCTCAGCACAGCGCAGGCGTTTCGCTTAAAGCATCACTGAAAGTTATCACTCACTTCTCTTTTTCTCTTATGTGGCAACGTTTAAATATGCCACAAACAATTCATTATCATTTTTATCTTAAATTTAACAAAATATAATTATGTCATATAAGATTAAAAAATAAAAAACCGTTATCCCGTTCACAAGTTATTTAGTAAAGATAATTTTTTAAATTATAAAAAATGACACATGAATGAGACGCACAACAAAATAAGATTTCGATCACAAACATGGCAAGTCATTTATTTGTCATTTTCCTGGTAAATTAAAAAAAGCCGCAAAAACAAAACCCAACCACCTGATAAACAAGGTTTTTTACAAATAAAAAATATAACAATCATTTTGCGCAGGATATTTTGAAAATAGATCAATTGCTTCCTTTTCCGCTTACACAGAAACTCCGACCCTATTAAGAGGTTGTCACAAGCCATGTTCTAAATATTAGAAAATAATTTTCACTTATTGACCATCAGCCCTACAGAGGATTACCCATGAAGAAATCTACACTTGTTATTGGCGTCATCGGTGCTGACTGCCATGCAGTAGGTAATAAAGTTCTGGATCGCGTTTTTACTGCTCATGATTTTCACGTAATCAACCTCGGGGTGATGGTGAGCCAGGATGAATATATTGATGCCGCGATTGAAACAGGCGCCGATGCCATCGTGGTGTCCTCTATCTACGGTCATGGCGACATTGACTGCCTCGGGTTACGTAAGCGCTGCATCGAACGCGGCCTCGGCGACATTCTGCTGTACGTCGGTGGCAACCTGGTAGTTGGTAAACATGACTTCGGCGATGTGGAAGTGAAGTTTAAGGAGATGGGTTTTAACCGCGTCTTCGCACCGAGCCACGACCTGGAAGATGTCTGCGCGCTTATCACCAATGATATTCGCCAACACAATGGCCTCGAGCAGCGTTGCCTGGAAGAGGCTATCTGATGCAAACAGTTTCTGTCGATATCGGATCGACATGGACCAAGGCTGCCCTCTTCGCCCATGAAGGCGAGGAATTAACCCTGGTAAACCATGTCCTGACCCCAACCACCACACATCATCTGGCAGACGGTTTTTTTGCCAGCCTGAATCAGGTGCTGAACGTTGCCGATGCTCGCCCGTTACTGAAAAGTGGTGAAGTGCAGTTGAAATACTCCTCCTCGGCCAAGGGTGGACTTGCCGTTGCAGCAATGGGGCTGGTGCCTTCCATTACGCTGGAATCAGCAAAAGTTACCGCCCATTCGGCAGGAGCGAAAATCGCGCAATATTATTCGTACAAACTGAACCGGCATGACATCCAGGAGCTGGAATCATCACCGCCAGACATTCTGTTGTTTACCGGTGGTACAGACGGTGGCGAAGAAAGCTACGGCCTGGCGAATGCGCATGCGCTGGCAGGCTCAACGCTTGATTGCGCCATTATCTACGCCGGAAACCGGGACATTCAGGACGAAATACAAACGATTCTGGGACATAAAGATCTGACCACGGTAGACAACATTCTGCCTGATCTCGATCACCCGAATCCGTTTGCCGCGCGCCAGGCGATTTGCGATGTGTTCTTGTCACGCATTGTCAAAGGTAAAGGTCTGGACGTCATCGTCGGCGAAACCGGCGAAGAGCCAATGCCGACGCCATGGACGGTATATGAGTTAGTCAAAGCCATTAGCGATTACGACAGCGCATGGAAGGAATTCATGCTGATTGATATGGGCGGAGCCACCACGGATGTCTATTCGGCCAGCGCGAATACCCTCTCCCCCGATACCGTCCTGCATGGTGTTCCTGAACCGTTCGTCAAACGTACCGTTGAAGGCGACCTGGGAATGCGCGTTTCCGCCGTCGTGGTGGGAGAAAGCACGCAGGATATGGTGAAAGTCATCTTCGCCCAACAACCGCAGCGCGAGGAAGCGTTTTACCGCTACCTGCGTCATCTGGTTGGGCAACCGGATTACCTGCCGCTCAGCGAGGAGGAGAAATATTTCGACACCCTGCTGGCAGGTTTGTGCGTGGGCTATGCCGCTGAGCGCCACGCGGGCACTAAAAAGCAGGTTTGCACCTGCGTGGGTAACGTGGATTTACAGATGGGTCGCGATCTCACCACCGTACGCAAAGTCGTCGGTTCAGGGGGATGGCTCTCTCGCGCCAGCCAGTTCGATATCCATAGCTGGCTCAAATACCGGGAGCTGGACGACCAGGGTAAAAGAATTTTGTTACCGAATCAGTTTGAGTATTACCGCGATTCAAATGGCCTGCTCCCGCTACTGGCAAACGTCGCCAGGCTGTACCCGCAAGCCGCTGCTCGCACCAGCATTCAGTGTTTAACCCTATAAAACTTAAGGCAGCTACGAATGGAACTTCGAAATAAAAAATTGACCCATGACGAATTCATGACCGAAAGGCATCAGGTATTACAAACCTGGGAAACCGGCAAAGACGTTGAGAACTTCGAAGATGGCGTGAAGTACCAGCAATCAATTCCGGATAAAAAGCGCTTCTCCCTTGCTCTGCTGAAGGCCGATCAGGAAGGGAAAACCCTGAGCCAGCCGCGCGCAGGCGTAGCATTAATGGATGAGCATATTGCGCTGCTCAAAACATTGCAGGAAGAGTGCGACCTCCTGCCGAGTACTATCGATGCCTATACCCGTCTGAACCGCTATGAAGAAGCCGCTGTCGGGATCCAGAAATCTATCGAAGCAGGTACTTCCAAGCTGAATGGTTTACCGGTCGTCAATCACGGGGTTGCTGCCTGCCGTCGTATGACTGAAGCGCTGGAAAAACCGATCCAGGTTCGTCACGGCACGCCTGATGCGCGCCTGCTGGCAGAAATCGCCATGGCCAGTGGCTTTACCAGCTACGAAGGCGGCGGCATCTCCTACAACATTCCTTACGCTAAACGTGTCACTCTGGAAAAATCCATCCGCGACTGGCAGTACTGCGACCGCCTGATGGGCCTGTACGAAGAGAACGGTATTCGTATCAACCGTGAACCGTTTGGCCCACTGACCGGCACCCTGATCCCACCGTTTATGTCCCACTCGGTGGCGATTATCGAAGGTCTGTTGGCTCTGGAACAAGGCGTCAAGTCAATTACCGTTGGCTACGGCCAGGTCGGTAGCCTAACGCAGGATATTGCAGCGATTCAGGCGCTGCGCGAACTTTCCCACGAATATTTCCATAACCACGGTTTTGACGATTACGAACTGAGTACCGTTTTCCACCAGTGGATGGGCGGATTCCCGGAAGATGAAGCAAAAGCCTTCTCCGTTATTGCCTGGGGCGCAGCGGTTGCCGGTATGTCAGGTGCCACCAAAGTGATCACCAAAAGCCCGCACGAAGCGTTCGGTATCCCAACGGCGGCAGCGAACGCCCAGGGTCTGAAAGCTTCGCGCCAGATGCTCAACATGGTCAGCGACCAGAAATTCCCGCAGTGCGCTGCCGTGGAGCAGGAAGTTGATCTGATTAAGAGCGAAGTCCGCGCGGTGCTGAAGAAAGTCTTCGAACTGGGCAATGGCGACATTGCGCGCGGTACGGTGCTGGCCTTTGAAGCAGGCGTACTGGATGTACCTTTCGCGCCTGCCGCCTGTAACGCCGGTAAGATCCTGCCTGTTCGCGATAACACAGGCGCCATCCGTATTCTCGAAGCCGGCTCCGTTCCGCTGCCGAAAGACATTCTCGCCCTGCACCACGACTACGTCGCAGAGCGCGCGCATTTCGAAGGCCGCAAGCCTTCTTTCCAGATGGTCATTGATGACATCAACGCCGTATCCCACAGTAAATTAATAGGAAGACCATAATGAAAATTAAACAGGCCCTTTTCACAGCTGGCTACTCCTCATTTTATTTTGACGATCAGCAGGCCATCAAAAACGGCGCCGGTCATGACGGGTTTATCTATACCGGCGCTCCGGTAACGCCTGGATTTACGTCTGTTCGTCAGGCGGGTGAATGCGTATCCGTACAGCTGATTCTGGAAAACGGCGCGGTAGCGGTGGGCGATTGTGCAGCGGTGCAATATTCAGGTGCAGGTGGACGCGATCCGCTGTTCCTGGCTGAAAACTTCATTCCGTTCCTTAACGATCACATCAAACCGCTGCTGGAAGGGCGCGACGTTGATTCGTTCCTGACCAACGCCCGTTTCTTTGACGAACTGCGTATTGACGGCCATCTGCTGCATACCGCCGTACGTTATGGTCTGTCTCAGGCGCTGCTCGACGCGGCGGCACTGGCTACCGGTCGTCTGAAAGCAGAAGTGGTTTGTGATGAATGGCAACTGCCGTGCGTCCCGGAAGCCATTCCATTATTTGGCCAGAGCGGCGACGACCGTTATATCGCCGTCGACAAGATGATCCTCAAAGGTGTGGACGTCCTGCCGCATGCGCTGATCAATAACGTAGAAGAGAAGCTGGGCTTCAAAGGCGAAAAACTGCGTGAGTACGTCCGCTGGTTATCAAACCGCATCCTGAGCCTGCGCACCAACGAAACCTATCACCCGACGCTGCATATTGATGTCTACGGCACCATCGGTCTGATCTTCGATATGGATCCGGTGCGTTGCGCCGAATACATCGCCAGCCTGGAAGCCGAAGCTCAAGGCCTGCCGCTGTACATTGAAGGCCCGGTAGATGCCGGTAACAAGCCGGATCAGATCCGCATGCTCACCGAGATCACTCAGGAGCTTACCCGTCTGGGTTCCGGCGTGAAAATTGTTGCGGATGAATGGTGTAACACCTATCAGGATATCGTGGACTTCACCGACGCGGGCAGTTGCCACATGGTGCAGATCAAGACCCCGGATCTGGGCGGTATTCACAACATCGTCGATGCGGTGCTGTATTGCAACAAACACGGAATGGAAGCCTATCAAGGCGGTACCTGTAACGAAACGGAAATCAGTGCGCGTACCTGCGTACACGTCGCGCTGGCTGCGCGTCCAATGCGCATGCTGATCAAGCCGGGTATGGGTTTCGATGAAGGTCTCAACATCGTGTTTAACGAAATGAACCGCACCATCGCGCTGTTGCAAACTAAGGATTAAGAGATGGCACGCACATTTAAGATCTTATCGCCTACGGCTATCCTGGGTTATGGCTTCCCGGAAGAAAGTTTTCGTAAAGCCATGGAAGAGTCACCGGATCTTATTGCTGTTGACGCAGGTTCCTCCGATCCAGGCCCCCACTATCTGGGGGCGGGTAAACCCTTTACCGACCGGGCCGGTGTGAAACGCGATCTGCGCTATATGATCGTGGCAGGCGTGAAGAACAACATCCCGGTAGTGATCGGCACGGCCGGTGGTTCTGGCGCAGCTCCGCATCTGGAGTGGTGTCGCCAGATAATCCATGAGATCGCACAGGAAGAAAAACTGTCCTTCTCAATGGCGTTAATCCCGTCTGATGTCGACAAAGAAATCGTTCATCAGGCGCTGGATAACGGCAAAATCACCGCGCTCGATTTTGTGCCTGAACTGACTCACGATGCAATTGAAGAGAGCACCTACATTGTCGCGCAGATGGGCGTCGAGCCTTTTCAGCGTGCACTCGAAGCTGGCGCGCAGGTGGTGCTGGGCGGACGTGCCTACGATCCGGCCTGCTTCGCCGCGCTGCCAATAATGCAGGGCTTTGATGAAGGTCTGGCACTTCATTGCGGGAAGATCCTTGAGTGTGCTGCCATTGCCGCCACCCCTGGCTCCGGCTCAGATTGTGCGATGGGGATCATTGATGACAACGGCTTTACGCTGAAGGCGTTCAATCCCAAGCGTAAGTTCACTGAAACTTCCGCTGCGGCGCACACCCTGTATGAGAAGTCCGATCCGTACTTCCTGCCAGGACCAGGCGGCGTGCTGAACCTGAAAGCGTGCACCTTTACCCAGGTTAACGAGGGCGAAGTGTATGTCAGTGGTTCACGTCATGAAGAAACACCGTATGCGTTGAAACTGGAAGGCGCGCGTCAGGTTGGCTTCCGTTGCCTGACCATCGCCGGAACGCGCGACCCAATTATGATTGCCGGGATTGACACCATTCTCGAAGAGGTACAGGCAAGCGTGGCGCGTAACCTCTCACTGAATGACGACAGTATCCGCATGACGTTCCACCTGTATGGTAAGAACGGTGTGATGGGCAACCATGAACCGATGAAAACCGCCGGTCATGAGCTGGGGATTTTACTGGATGTCGTTGCGCCGACGCAGGATATCGCCAACAGCGTTTGCTCGCTGGTACGCTCTACCCTGCTGCACTACGGCTATGAAAATCGCATTGCGACTGCGGGCAACCTCGCCTTCCCGTTCTCGCCATCTGATATTCAAAGTGGACCGGTGTATGAGTTCTCGATCTATCACCTGATTGAAGCGAGCGATGCGCTGCGATTTGATTTCCACATTGAACAGGTGACGCCAGAAGGAGTTCAGGCATGAAACACTCAATTTGTTCACTGGCGCAGGTTATTCGCTCCAAAAACGCCGGACCGTACGAACTGGTTTTAGATATTTTATTTAAAACCAGGGAAGACTATCAGCGGGTAAAAGCCTGCGAGCAATTAACGCCGCAGCTCATTGCCAGTTTATATAATGTTGAACCTGACTTTATTCACAATATCGTGTGGTTCGATCCGGCGAATGCCGTAAAAATCGTCATGCCGCGCGATATTATTTCCGGCAACGTCGGTGATAATGATGTTTATGGTGCGCAGCAACACGCTCCATTATTAAGTATTGAGTTCGACTTGTAACAAAAAACACAATAACAACCATTGGAGCACAGAATTCAGCGGTATCACAGTGCTTCGAATTATTCATGCGGTTGGTCACAACAGGCGTGCGTCTGAGCTGCTGTCCAGGCTCAGGCGCACGCCACCCTACACAATTCCAATTACCAGCCTTTATCCGATGGAGTACACATGAAGAAAATAAGTTTAACGAAGATGATCATATTAGGCCTGATACTCGGCATGATTGCCGGGGTGGCCATAAATAATATGGCCGCGGCTGAAACCGCAAAATCCTATGCAGCAGATATTTCTATTTTTACCACTATATTCTTACGCATGGTAAAAATGATTATCGCGCCATTGGTTATTTCAACTCTGGTTGTTGGTATTGCCAAAATGGGCGATGCCAAAACGCTGGGACGTATATTTTCGAAAACCTTCTTCCTGTTTATTTGCGCCTCTCTGGTGTCAATTGCACTGGGTCTGGTTATCGTTAACATCTTCCAGCCAGGCGCGGGGATCAACTTCGTGCCACATGACGTCGGGGCTGTTGCCGCCGTTAAGTCAGAGCCATTCACGCTGAAAGTGTTCATCTCGCACGCGGTACCGACCAGTATTGTCGATGCGATGGCGCGTAATGAAATTCTGCAGATCGTGGTGTTCTCAATTTTCCTCGGTTGCAGCCTGGCCGCGATTGGTGAAAAAGCCGAGCCTATCGTGAAGGTTCTGGATTCACTGGTACACGTGATGCTGAAGCTGACGGGCTACGTCATGCTGTTTGCACCATTGACCGTTTTTGCCGCTATTTCTGGTCTGATTGCCGAACGTGGTCTGGGTGTGATGGTCAGCGCCGGGATCTTCATGGGTGAATTCTATCTGACCCTGGGTATGCTGTGGGCAATCCTGATTGGCCTGTCAACCATGATAGTCGGGCCTTGCATCGCGCGTTTGACCAAATCAATCCTCGAGCCTGCACTGCTGGCCTTTACTACCTCCAGCTCAGAAGCCGCCTTCCCTGGCACCCTGGACAAGCTGGAAAAATTCGGCGTTTCTTCAAAAATCGCCAGCTTCGTTCTGCCTATCGGTTACTCCTTTAACCTGGTCGGCTCCATGGCGTACTGCTCATTTGCCACCGTCTTTATTGCTCAGGCGTGCAACATTGAGCTGAGTATGGGCGAGCAAATTACCATGCTGTTAATCCTGATGCTGACCTCTAAAGGGATGGCGGGCGTACCGCGTGCATCAATGGTGGTTATCGCCGCAACCCTGAACCAGTTCAACATTCCTGAAGCTGGTCTGATCCTGTTGATGGGCGTCGATCCGTTCCTTGATATGGGTCGTTCTGCAACCAACGTCATGAGTAACGCAATGGGTGCTGCCATTGTAGGTCGCTGGGAAGGTGAACACTTCGGCCAGGGTTGTCGTGGCACTGCACCAGTGAAGACCCCGGAACAAGAACGTCCGGTTACCGAAACAGAAGTCGCGTTGTCCTGATACCACGTTATTGCCGGATGACGCTTGCGCTTATCCGGCCTACATAACGTTTAACTATCCGTTGGCCGGATAAGGCGGTAAGCCGCCATCCGGCACCATGATGAGCACACCAACAGGATTGCACCATGACTAAAACTCTTCTCGGCGTGAGTATTTTTTCCTTCAGCGTTTTGTTTAGCGCAACGACTCTCGCGCAAACCACGCCGGATTACGCAAAGCTTATCGACCAGGCACATCAAAAATATAAAAGTAACCACGATGGAAAAGTCGCCGACTACATCCCTGCCCTGGCGACCTACAGCCCGAATAACTTTGCCATCACCATTGCCACGGTGGACGGCAAGATCTACCAGGTTGGCGATGTTAACAAACCCTTCCCCATGGAATCCCTGAGCAAAGTCTTCACCATGGCGCTCGCCATGGAACAGCACGGCCCTCAGGTGGTGCTGGATAAACTCGGGGCCAATGCCACCGGCATGCCCTTCAACTCCGGTTTAGCGGTTGAGCTGACCAAAGGCGCGCCTGAGAACCCGCTGGTAAACGCCGGGGCGATGAGCACCGTGAGCCTGATTGAAGCCAAAGACAAAACCGATCGCTGGAACAAAATCCTCAACAACCTGAACGTCTGGGCCGACGCCACGCTCACGGTTAATGAGCCGGTCTTTAAATCCGAGATGGAAACCAACCAGCACAATCAGGCGCTGGCGAAGCTGATGGAATCCTATAACAGCTTCTATGGCAATACCGACGAAGCTGTCGAAATTTATACCCGTCAGTGCTCGGTGGATATCACCGTTGAGCAACTGGCCAAAATGGGGGCGGTACTGGCGAACAAAGGCAAATCTCCATTCAACGGCAAGCAGTTGCTGAATGAAAAATATGTTCCGCAGGTGCTGGCAGAAATGGCGATTGCCGGACTATACGACGGCAGCGGTAAATGGCTCTACAACGTGGGCATCCCGGCAAAAAGCGGCGTCGGCGGCGGCATGGTCGCCGTTGTCCCGGGCGAATATGCGATTGCCGTCTATTCTCCGCCGCTGGATGAAGCCGGTAACAGCGTTCGCGCCCAGAAAACGATCGAATATGTCGCCGAAGCGACAAAAGCCAATGTCTTTTTAGCGCATTAAGCAATTACGGATGGCGTGAGCGCCATCCGACATATTAACTAAAAGGTGAGATGTAAACATGTCTAAACCATTTGTCTGGCAGGAACTCTTTGTTCAGAGTAAAGATAATACCGAATATGAATTACTGAGTAACCAGCACGTTGCGGTAACGGAGTTAGACGGAGAGGAAGTGATTAAGGTTGCGCCAGAAGCGCTAACCTTATTAGCCCAGCAGGCATTTTATGAGGCTTCATTTTTCCTGCGCGCCGGACATTTAAAACAGATAGCCAGCATTCTGCACGATCCGCAGGCCAGCAGTAACGATAAGTACGTCGCATTGCAACTGCTACGCAATGCTGAGGTTTCGGCCAAAGGCGTCCTGCCCAACTGCCAGGATACCGGGACAGCAACCATTGTGGCCTGCAAAGGACAGCATGTCTGGACCGGCGGCGATGACGCAGAAGCATTAAGCAAAGGCGTGTACACCACCTTCACCGAAAACAACCTGCGTTACTCGCAAAATGCCCCGCTGGACATGTATACCGAGGTCAATACCCAGACTAACCTGCCGGCGCAAATCGACATCAGCGCCACGCCGGGTAACGAATACCGTTTCCTGTTCGTCAACAAAGGCGGCGGCTCTGCTAACAAAGCGGCGCTGTTCCAGGAAACCAAATCTATTCTGCAGCCGGAAAAGCTCACCGCGTTTCTGATCGAAAAAATGAAATCACTGGGTACAGCCGCCTGCCCGCCGTATCACATCGCTTTCGTCGTTGGAGGCTTGTCCGCCGACCAGACGCTGAAGGTTGCCAAACTGGCTTCAACTAAATATTACGATAACCTGCCCACCAGCGGGAACGAACTGGGTCAGGCATTCCGCGATACGGCGCTGGAAGCCGAGCTGCTTAACGCCAGCCGCGAGTTTGGCATCGGCGCGCAGTTTGGCGGCAAATACTTTGCCCACGATATCCGGGTGATCCGCCTGCCACGCCACGGCGGCTCCTGCCCTATCGCCATGGCTCTCTCCTGCTCAGCCGACCGCAACATCAAGGCCAAAATCAACAAACACGGAATCTGGCTGGAGAAACTCGAGCATAATCCGGGCAAATTTATTCCCGATTCACAGCGGGTAGAAAATAGCGCCCAGACCGTACAACTGGATCTGAATCGTCCGTTGCGCGAGATCCTGCAGGATCTCACCACTCTGCCAATTGGGACGCGTTTATCGTTAAACGGCCCGATTGTTGTGGCTCGCGATATCGCGCATGCCAAAATCAAAGAGCGCCTGGATAACGGCGAACCGATGCCAGATTACATGAAAAACCATATCGTCTATTACGCGGGCCCGGCTAAAACCCCCAGTAATCTGGCCTGCGGTTCGCTCGGTCCTACAACCGGCGGGCGCATGGACGGTTACGTCGATGCTTTCCAGGCCGCGGGCGGCAGTCTGATCATGTTGTCGAAAGGCAACCGCAGCGCGCAAGTCACGGATGCGTGTCGCAAACATGGTGGTTTTAACCTTGGCAGCATTGGCGGCGCCGCAGCCTTGTTGGCGCAGCAGTACGTGAAGAGCCTGCACTGCCTTGAATATCCCGAGCTGGGAATGGAAGCGGTGTGGATGATGGAAGTTAAAAATATGCCGGCCTTCGTATTAGTGGATGATAAAGGCAATAACTTCTTTAGCCAGTTTGAGCAGCAGCATCGCTGCGCAACCTGTCCGGCAGGACATTAAGGAGTCACCATGGAAGCGCGAGCCAATAATGACAGACACCGCCAGCGTCAGCAGAAACTGAAAGAACAGGTTGATACCCGCGTGGCGGCGGCAACGGAGAAGAAAGGGATCCTGATTGTCTTCACCGGCAACGGTAAAGGAAAATCCACCGCAGCCTTTGGTACGGCAACGCGCGCGGTTGGTCACGGAAAAACCGTTGGCATCGCGCAGTTTATTAAAGGCCAGTGGGATAATGGCGAGTACAACACGCTGCAACCGCTCGGTGTCGAATTTCATATTATGGGCACCGGATTTACCTGGGAAACCCAAAATCGGCAAGCGGATATCGAGGCGGCAACGGTAGTCTGGCAGGAAAGTAAGCGCATGCTGGCTGATCCGCAGTACGATCTGGTGGTGTTGGATGAGCTTACTTACATGTTGGCTTACCACTATCTGGACACCCAGGAGGTTATCAGCGCCATCGAAAATCGCCCTGCGGAGCAAAGCGTCATCGTGACCGGGCGCGGATGCCATGCGCTGTTACTGGAACTGGCCGATACGGTCAGTGAAATTCGCCCGGTCAAGCACGCGTTTGACCGCGGGATTCAGGCACAGATTGGAATCGACTGGTAGCCGTTCTTTTGCCGGATAACGATGCTAACGCGTCTTATCCGGCCTACCAATCTTTGTAGGCCTGATAAAGCGCAAACCACAATCAGGTAGCCGACACCACGGACTTACTGAGCAACCAGTTACGAAATGTCTGTAAATGCGCAGACTCCGATTTCTCTTCACGCCACGTCATAATGAAACGGTTCCCGGTGCGCATCGGAACGTCGCAAGGAATGACCATATCACCATTATCCAGATCGTGCTGAATGGCAAAACGAGGAAGCAGCGCAACCCCCAGATTAGAACGGACCGCCGCAATCAACATCGACAACAGATCAAATCTCGGGCCTTTATTTACCAGCGGACTGCTGACGTTGGACAGCGCAAACCATTCCTGCCAGCCTTTGATT
Source organism: Citrobacter sp. RHBSTW-00986 (assembly GCF_013783065.1). Classification (NCBI taxonomy): domain Bacteria; kingdom Pseudomonadati; phylum Pseudomonadota; class Gammaproteobacteria; order Enterobacterales; family Enterobacteriaceae; genus Citrobacter; species Citrobacter sp. RHBSTW-00986. The sequence goes on from NZ_CP056200.1 coordinate 3,311,313, forward strand.
CGCGTACTCTGGTGCAACAGCGGGTATTCGTTCAGCAGTTCGTGGACTGACAGTTTCCGTTCCGGTTCGGCCAGCAGACAGCGGCTGCAAACTGGCAGAATTTCCTCTTCAAACAGGTACTCAACCTCTGACCACGGTGAGTAGAAATCTTCGCGCATAATTGCCGCATCATACTCACGATTAAGAAAATCACCGATATTCGCCAGCGAATGGATGTTCACAATAATATCAGGATTGAGTTTGTTAAACTCGCGCAGGTTGGGGATCAACCAATGCGTACTGAACGTCGGATTTACCGCCAGCTCAATAACCTGTACGGTCGGTTGCCAGGTCATTATTGTGGTCGTATCGCGCTCGAGTTTATTTAACGTTTCTTTAACGATACTTAAATAGTGTTTGCCGGCCGCATTTAAAAAAATACGTTTTTTGGCATGATTAAATAGCGCGGTATTAAGAAAATCCTCCAGTGCATTCACCTGGCGGAAAACAGCACTTTGTGTTAACGCCAACTCTTCAGCTGCCCGGGTATAACTTTCGTGACGCGCAACCACTTCAAAAGTTACCAGCAACTCCGTCTTGGGTATTTTTCCTCTCATAACCTCTTCCATATGCAGCGTACAAAAATAGTTTAATTTATAAAAAATAATTCAAGGCACCCAGATAAGCACCGAGAGTTATATTTTATTTTCTCCATTGATGTCATTGATCCAATCCATGATTTGCTCACACTGATGGCGGATAAATATTAACCAATAATACTCAAGCACAACAATAAACACAATTTAAATAAGGTTAAACCTAAGTAAATAGTGCCAATAAGTTCTTAATAATTTTTCAAGTCTTCTTGTTTATTGCAGAAAAAACTTTGCGAGATTAATCAATATTATCCATGCGCTAATCCTGGATAATTTCACGTTATAACTTACGGGCAAACGACTGCTTTTAATCATTTATTGATGTCGTTTGTGCCATTTTTTGACAGACGTGATAAAGGACACATTGTGAAAACTTTCGGAAAGGTCTGGCTCGTTGGAGCAGGTCCTGGTGATATTTCATTACTGACCCTCAAAGCAATGATGTGCATTAAACAGGCCGACGTCATTATTTACGATCGGCTGGTCAATCCTAAAATTTTGGAATGGGCATTACCTGACTGCCTGCTTATCAATGTCGGCAAAAATCCAGGATTCCATTGCGTTCCCCAGGATGAAATCAACGCACTGCTGGTCCAGTATGCCCAAACACACCACAACATTGTGCGCCTCAAAGGTGGCGATCCGTATGTATTTGGCCGTGGGGCTGAAGAAGTTGAGGATCTGGTTGAAATGGGCATCCCTTTTGAAGTTGTACCGGGTATTAGTTCTACGATTGGCGGCCTGACCTATGCCGGTATCCCAGTGACGCATCGCGATTTTGCCTCCGGCTTTCACGTGGTGACTGGCCACACGCGGGAAGGCAATCAGCAGCAGGACTGGCGTCAACTGGCGAAACTTAACGGCACGTTGGTCATCGTCATGGGTATCGCCAATCTGGCGTTTATCTGTGAAGAGCTGTTGATGGGCGGAAAATCAGCAGACACGCCCGCCGCGCTAATTATGTCCGCGACCCGAGAAAATCAACGTCGCCTGACCTGCACGCTCGGTTCATTATTGAGCAAGGCACAGGAAGCTAATATTGTTCCACCGGCGTTGATTGTAATCGGAGATGTAGTGACCCTGAGCGATCGGCTCTCTTTTATACCTGAAGCCATCACGCTGCCAGACAATCTTTACTGCGAAAGTCTGGCGTGACGAAAAGACTGGGGCGACGTTTGATGCGCCGCCCGGAAAACGCGGCAAAAGTAACTGGTTTGCGCGTATTGCAATTTCCTGGCAATACTGTCTATGGAATGAACCGGATCGTGTAATAACTCCCCTGCTTTTTGCATTTTTTTCTGACTCACCCAGGTTTTAAAATTAACACCCTGGCGTTTCTTGAAAAACCGGCTGAAATAGTTCGCGCTTAAGCACACATGAGCCGCGACAGATTCCAAAGACAACTCACCATACAAATTCTCGTCAATATAACGCAGCGCCGCCATAAGTTTTTTCTCGTGACGTGAAGGCTCAGTGAAATAATGATGAGCGTAACGGGTTGCCGGAACTACAATCTTCTCAGAGATCAATTGTTCTTTCTCAAAATTATCAACAATAAAACTTAACAAATTTGCCGACGCCACCAGCACATTATTATCCACCATCGCAGACTGGCCCCACCCTGCTTTAATTTCGGGGTTATTAATCCATGAGTTTTTGTTATCAATAGCGATAGTTTTATATTCCTGATATTTTACCCGCACCTGCCCGCAGATAATAAAACCGTAAAGGTGTCCCTCATGAATTAATGGCATCGAGAACAGGCTTAGCCCTGCATGACAGGTGAGTATTCTGGGTTTAAGCTGTTTTAATGCCTCAAAAGCGCAGTACTTGTCGCACTTTTGGCAACCTGCTCGATAGCGCTCATCCGCACGCATTAATGTGCAAAACGAATTAAAATTATGACATTCAGACAACGCTATACCGTTTATATCAACGACGACTGTGGCTAACCCAGTGGCTCGGGAGAAGAGTTCTGCGATAGAGAAAAAACGGTGTAAATAGTCATCCTGGATTTTCAGCGGCACGTTATCCTCCGGCATTAATAATATTAAGGCCGCTAATATGCAAAAATTAGCCTCAGGAAAGAATGATGCTCACCGCAAAAAATAATCTCATTTGTGCAGATGATTATGATCAATTGGCAAGAAAATTATAGCGACCACGATAATACTCTGCAGCACACCGCGACTTCGCTTTCTCAAAGATTAACGAATCTTCACACTCTCTTGTGAGACTCTTTTCGCAACACCCAACACCTAACTTCATTATTTTCAATAAATTACCCGTTTTTAATCTGAATCGATGATGTGCTTATTTGTGATAATCATCATGTGAATGTGAAAGGCCCTCCTGAATAATATGTTCAATTAGCAAACAATCTGAACGGAGTTGATCCATGGCCGTCACCACAGGCGTTATCGCCGACGATTTTACCGGCGCAACGGACATTGCAAGCTTTATGGCGCAGCAGGGGTGGCGCGTCGCGCTTCTGCCCGGTATGCCCGATCCCGCGCAATGCTGGAATGAAGAGGTTGACGCTATCGTCATCTCGCTGAAAAGCCGCTCATTACCCGCAGAACAGGCCGTCGCCCAATCCCTGTCCTGTGCCCGCTGGCTGAAACAAAATGCAGATGTCCGCCAGATTTATTTTAAATATTGTTCGACGTTTGACTCCACGCCAACAGGCAATATTGGCCCGGTCAGCGATGCATTGATGAACGATCTGCAGGCTCCGCTGATCGTCCACTGCCCTGCTCTGCCGCAAAACGGACGCACGGTGGTGCATGGTCATCTTTTTGTACACGGTGTACTGCTTAACGAATCCGGGATGGAAAAGCATCCGCTCAATCCAATGAACGATGCCAGCCTGCCGCGCCTGCTGAGCGCGCAAACGCCAAGCGCGGTTGGTTGCATCAACCTCACGACCCTGCGTCAAGGTGTGGAAGCGGTCACTTACGCCCTGGCCCAACTTCAGGCTGAAGGTACGCGTCACGTTATCGTCGATACGCTGGATGAAGCAGATCTCAACACGCTGGCGCAAGCTCTCCATGCCAGCCCTCTGTTAGCCGGGGGCTCCGGGCTCGGCGGCGCGCTGGCCGCCTGCAGCGGAGGCCAGCAATCCATGCCGCCGGACTCTTTTCCACTGCCTGCCAAAACGGTGGTGTTCTCCGGTAGCTGTTCGGCAATGAGCAATCGTCAGGTTAATCGCTATAAGGCCGCAGCAGCGTCTCGTTTGCTTGATGTGTCCCGCTGCCTGTCTGATGCCGAACGCTACACCGATGAACTGAGCGCCTGGGCGATGACGCATATCAGCGACTCATTAGCGCCACTGATATACGCCACCCAGCCGCCAGACGTACTCAAACGTATTCAACAGGAGCACGGCGAACAGGTCGCCAGCCAGGCAATCGAACACGCTTTTGCCCGGCTGAGTTCAAAGCTACGAACTGCGGGTGTAAACACCTTTATCGTCGCGGGCGGAGAAACCTCCGGCACCGTTGTGGAAGCCTTGCAGGTGAAGCGTCTGTCCGTCGGCAAAGCCATTGCGCCAGGCGTGCCGTGGGTATTTTCCTCCGGTCTGGCGCTGGCGCTGAAGTCAGGCAACTTTGGTGACGACGATTTCTTTTTTACTGCCCAGGAGTACGCATTATGAATTCGGTGAGTGAACACCAACTGCGCGAACTACTCGTCCACTATGGCCGTTCCCTGTTTATGCGCGGTTACAGCAGCGGCGGTTCCGGCAATCTTAGCGTCAAAATGCCAGATGGCGGCTATCTGGTGACCCCGACCAACTCTTGTCTGGGCGAGCTTGATCCTGCCACGCTAAGTCGACTGGATGCCAACGGCGTTCATCTTAGCGGCGACAAACCCTCAAAAGAGGTGCCCATGCATCTGGCGTGGTATCGACATCGGCCATCCTGCGGTGCTGTCGTGCACCTGCATTCTCCATGGCTGACCGCGCTCTCCTGCCTGCCGTGCACCACGCCGAAAAACTGCCTGCCGCCGTTAACGCCGTACTATGTGATGCGCGTCGGGCAGTTACCGCTGCTGCCCTATTTCAAGCCTGGCCATGAAGGCATTGCCAGCGCACTGAGTGAAATCGCGGCAGACCATACGGCCGCGCTGCTGGCCAATCACGGGCCGGTAGTAAGCGGTCGCTCGCTGCGTGAGGCGGTGTTTAACGCTGAAGAACTGGAAGACAGCGCCCGCATCTGGCTGACGTTAAAACCGCTTGGCTATGTTCCGCTCTCAGAAGAAGCGGTGGCCGAACTTGAACATTCCCGGCAAGCGTGAGGTGACATAATGATCCCCGAGCAACGACGTGATTTTATCTACCGCTACGTGCACGAAAAAAATGCCGCCTCATTTAATGAACTGGCAGATTTGATGAGCGTGTCGCATATGACCGTGCGTCGCGACATCCAGTTGCTGGAAGAAGAAGGCAAAGTTATCGCCATTAACGGCGGAGTGAAGCTGAATAACCTGCTGAAATCCGAGCTGCCATGGCGGGAAAAAGCCGAGTTGAATCATGACGTGAAACGTAAAATGGGCCAGCTCGCCGCCATGCTCATTGAGCCCGGACAAACGCTGTATCTGGATGCCGGAACGTCGTTGTTTGAAGTGGCGAAAGCGGTCGCCGCCAGCCACTGTTTCAATCTGACGGTAGTAACCAACGATTTTTCCATCAGCCACTATCTGATGGATATGCCGCACATCACGCTCTATCACACCGGTGGTCTGGTGGATCAGCGTAACCGCTCATGCCTTGGAAAAAGCGCCGCCAGTTTTCTGCGCACCATTAATATTGACGTGGCGTTTCTGAGCTCCTCATCGTGGGATACCGAACGCGGCATGTCGACGCCGAGCGAAGGGAAAGCCTCGGTTAAAGAAGCGGTACTCACCGTTTCCCGGCGTCGGGTGCTGGTCTGCGACAGCAGTAAGTTTGGCAAATACGGCATGTTCCATATCTGTGGGCTGGAACAGTTAACCGACATTATTTCTGATAACCGGTTACCGGAAAACGCCCAGCAAACTATTGCCAGCCAGGGCGTTAAGCTGCATCTGGTTGATAACCGGGAGGGTGCGCGCCATGCTGAAGTTAGCGGCTAACCTCGACTGGTTGTTTACAGATTTACCGATAGCGGCGCGATTTGCGGCGGCGCAGGCGGCTGGTTTTCGCGGCGTTGAAGGGCTATTTCTCTGGCAGCACCCGCTGGCGCATTTGCACGCTGCACAGCGGGAAACATCCCTGCCGGTGGTGCTGATGAACGCACCGGCGGGTAACTGGGCACAAGGTGAGCGGGGACTGGCCGCGCAGCCCGGTCGAGACCCGGAATTTCACCATAGCCTCAACGTGGCGCGTGATTACGCCACGGCGCTGGGCTGTCGTCGGGTTCACGTTATGGCCGGTTCGCGCTGCGACGATCTGACGCTTCACGCTCAGCGCACTCTCCTGACCAACCGGCTGCGTATCGCCTGCGATATGATGGCTGAAGCGGAAATCGATGTGCTGATTGAACCGTTAAATTCGCAGGATATGCCCGGTTATTTTATTGACAGCTTTCCGTTGGCCGAATCTATTATTCAAGAGGTTGGCAAGAAAAATATCGGTTTACAGTTTGATATTTACCACTGTCAGAAAATTCATGGCAATGTGGCAAAAAATATTGAACGCTACTTCACCTTAATTAAACACTTTCAAATTGCTTCTGTCCCCTATCGCCATGAACCGGGAACAGGTGAATTAAATGAAGCATGGCTATTCGATTTTATTAGAAAAATGAATTACCAGGGCTGGATTGGCTGTGAATATCAACCATCAACATCAGGGCCCGACTCATTAAACTGGATAACGCCTTACCTATAATTTAAATATCTCTGTACCGGAGGGAAATATGTCGGATACTGTTATTATTTCGCTGGCACCCGTTGCCGCGGATTGCCCCAGAGTTATACCCGCAGAACTGGCGCAGGAAATACTCGCCAGCGTTGAGCATGGCGCGTCCATCGTGCATTTACACGTTCGCGATAAACAGGGTCGCCTGACGCCGGATACCACCGATTTTCAGGCGACCATTGATAACGTCATGCGCCATTCAGACCTGATTATTCAGGCGTCTACCGGCGGCGTCTCTTCAATGTCCATCGCCGAACGCTGCGCGCCACTCTCCTGCCCCGGCGTAGAGATGGCTTCGCTGAACGTCGGTTCCGTCAACCTCGGAGATGCGGTGTACTTTAATCCCGGTCCGGACGTGGAATATTGCTCCCGGCAAATAGTCGAGCGCAATATTATTCCAGAATTTGAAGTTTTTGAAATTGGCATGATTAATAACATCCTGAACCTTGAAGATAAAATAAAATTCCAAAAACCCATGCTCTTTAATATCGTCCTCGGCCATCGCGGCAGTACGCCAGCAACCATTGACGCTTTAATTGCTCTGCGTAGCATGATCCCGCGCGATGCCTTATGGGGTATTACTCATTTTGGCAGAAAGAACTTCGATATTATTGCCGCCGCCGTCGGCATGGGGGCCAGTGAAGTACGAATCGGCTTTGAGGATAGCTATTATTTAAGCGCTGAAGAAAAAGCACAGCATAATTACCAGCAGGTTGCCAAACTCGCCACGCTCATTCGCAGCATGGATAAAAAAGTCGCCACGCCAGAAATTGCGCGGCACATGTTATCTATTCCATCCCGGCAGCAATAACAACAGCAAGGACATTTCAACATGACTATGACCACTGTTATTCACAAAACCGGACTCGGCGTCAGCGTTGCGGGCGCGGCGCTGGCGATTATCGGTGCGCTAATCCAGTCCGCGGCGCTCTGGCAGCCAGGGCTGGTGATGTTCACCGCCGGATTCGCCGCCGGAGCAGGCTACTGGCCGGGTCTACGCAGCTATCAGTTTACGCTATGGATCATCGCCGGGTTTGTCGCCGCCATGACCTGGTCTACGGATCTGATCGTCTGGGGCGGTTTCAATATCACCCATAAATGGATCGTGTTTCTCGTCATTCAGGCCACCATGTTTAGCATGGGCACTAAGCTAACGATCCAGGATTTTATTGACGTCGCCAAAATGCCGTGGGCGGTGTTTATTGGCACCTTCTGCCACTTCGTCATCATGCCTCTGCTCGGCCTGAGCATTACGCTTATCTTTAACTTTCCGCCTGAGGTGGCGGTCGGGATTCTGCTGATTGGCGCCTGCCCAAGCGGACTCTCCTCTACCGTCATGGTCTATATCGCGAACGCCAACCTGGCGCTGGCGGTCTCGATCGCCGCAGTCTCAACGCTGGCGGCGACGGTGATGACGCCGCTGTGGGTTAATCTGCTGGCGGGGTCGATGATCGATATCCAGCTCACCGCAATGGTAATGGATGTGGTGAAAATCGTATTGATCCCCATCGGCGCGGCAATTCTGCATGACTATCTGAAAACCTATGCGGGCGTGCGCGGACGCCGTGTCGTCCAGATGCTGGCCGGGATCGGCGCTCTTTGGCTGCTGTATATGATTGCTGGCGGCTGGGACGCGCTGTTTGGTCACGCCAGCGCCGACGTGCAAATGTACGCAGTGGTGCTCAACTTCGTGGCAGGCGGTCTCGTCTGGGCATTGTTCTACAACTGGCTGTATGGCCGCGTGGCGGGCGTGAAGAAAATCATGCCGACCATCTCAATGATGGGGATCATTTTCTTTACGACCACCGCAGCCGCAGCCGGGCGCGAGAACCTGGTGCAGGTCGGCTTCCTGCTCTGCTTCGCCATGTTGATGCATAACCTCGGCGGCTTCCTGATTGGCTATCTGATGAGCCGCTGGATCTTCCGCATGGACGTACAGTCTGCCCGCACCGTAGCCTTTGAAGTCGGCCTGCAAAACGGCGGCATGGCGTCCGGGCTTGCCGCAGCGATGGGCAAACTGGCAACGGTTGGCCTGGCCTCGGCGGTGATGACTCCGCTTGGCAACGTCAGCGGCTCGCTGCTCGCGAACTACTGGCGCAAGAAAGACGCCAAACAGGCGCAGGCCGCCGCAGCCAAAGATCCCGTTCAACCCGCTTGCGAAAATCTGTCAAAAGGATAATCACGATGACAACTCTCACTCTGGGGCATGCCCTGCGCGCCGTGGCCTCTGCGCTCGACCTCGCCGAAACATGTTACGCAAAACGCCCGTTAAGCGTGGCCGTATGCGATGCCAATGGCGAACTACTCAGCTTTGCGCGGATGGATAACGCCAAACTGTTAACCATCGAGTTAACCCAGCGCAAAGCACGCACCAGTAGTCGCCTGGGCTGTACCACGCAGGCATTTTTACAGCGACTGCAGAAAGAGCAACTGGATATTGGTTATTTTGCCGACCCGCTGTTTACGGCGCTGCCGGGCGGGATCCCGATTCTGCACCAAGGAAAATGCCTTGGGGCCGTCGCGGTAGGCGGTTTATCCGCGCAGGAAGATCATGATGCGGCGCTGGCCGTCGCGGAAACGTTACTTAAGGAGATTGCCCAATGAAAAAGGTCGCCATGCTGCATACCAGTGCCGCCACGCTTACGATGATGCAACAGCTGATTGCCGACATCATGCCGGATGTGGAAGTCATGCACCTGGTAGAAGAATCCATGATCAAGCAGGTAATGAAGGCCCAGGGCGTGACGCCCAATATTGCCGCCCGCATCGCCGACTATGTGCATATTGCCGAAAAGGCGGACTGCGATATCTTTATTACCGCCTGCTCCTCAATTGGTACTGCGGTGGAGCAATGCCAGTTTATGACCCCACTGCAGCTCGCACGCATTGACTGCGCAATGGTGGAAGAGGCGATTGAAAAAGGTGAGCGGATCGCCGTACTGGCGACCGTGGCAACCACGCTGAAGCCAACGCTGGATTACGTACAGCGCAAAGTGCAGCAGAGCGGTAAATCGCGAACCATTACGCCTATATTAATGGAGGAGGCATTCCACGCGCTGCTGGCGGGAGATATGGATACCCATGACCGTATCGTCAGTGAAGGGTTACAGAGCGCCTTTACCCAGGCGGATGTTGTGATGCTGGCGCAAGCCTCGATGGCGCGCGTTTTACAGCAACTCCCTTCCCCGCCGGTGCCGGTAATGACCTCGCCGGAAAGCGGAATTCGCTGGTTGAAAACACTGGCATCATCCTGATAGCGGCCGGTCAGCGCCAGCATAAGATTGCTGGCGCTGACTCATCACTTCTTTCAGGCCAGTTTCAGACTAAACGTCCGCGACTGCCCTGGCCGAAACACGCCGTTAATTCCCTTCGTATCGCTCTGCTCGCCAGCGGGTATTTCATCCATACCGGTTTCGCGGCAACGCATTACGCTATGGCTAAACGACACGGCGGCATCGCAGCTGACGCTGTCAGAGGGATTAAATAAACGCAGGATGATTTCATCTCTGTCCTCTGCTTTTTTTAGCGCGCTAAGCTGACAGCCAACCGGTGACATACTCAACAGGCTGTAGCTATCGGGAACAGTAAATGCTGCTTTGTTGAGCTTCATCGCATCCCACGGGATTTTGTTATAACACTGCACGGGCGTCAGCCAGGCACGCGCCTGCTGAGCCAGGCCAACGTTAAGCGGCGTCCCGCTATAACTAAACAGGCAAAAGCGCCCGTGCAGCCCCCCCCCCGCATCTGGGAATCCGGTACCGCCATTTTTATGCCTGACGGCCTGCCGGGACGCAATAAGAGATCCTCTTTTCCGAGTAAGCCGACGCCACGGAGCAGTGTGAGGGCAAACGTTTTTTTCTCCTCACCCACTACCTCAAATTCACGCAATCCTTCGCTAAACACCGCGAGTCCATGACGCCCCTCCTGCAGCGCGGCGTAGTTGAGCAGATTCCAGACCGGCACCGGCGCTTCTTTCCATCCCTCAGCCTGCCAGTTGGCTATCGCTTCATCGTGAACAGGCCGTAGCAGCGAGCCAAACTGGGTATCAGCCAACACGTCATTAGTGTGAAATGGCGTGGGGATAAGCACCCGAACTCGGTGATCGTCAGCCTGATTGTCAATGCGAATATCAACCTCAATCCGCCGGCTGTTATGGCTTAGCGTAACACCTATTTCGATGCTAACTTCACCATTGCGCTGACGTGACGCGCGCGCCTCCAGATCCGCCGGAACCGCCATCCGATAGTGAATGATTGCCCGGTCTTGCCATCCCTCGCGGATAATTTCATGCTCAAACGCAACGCCCGCAGACGTGAGGCGCCAATCCTCGCGCGAGGGGGAGTAATCGTACTCATCCCCGTCGTCGGCGCTTTCTTCAATCTCCAGTACGCGTTGATAAACAATCCCTGAATCCTTATCGCGTAGCTGTAGCGTTCCATCGTCATTGAGATCGATCAGCCAGAACGCGTTCTCCAACAGTGCCTGGGTCGCCGGAGCGGGTATCGCCTGACGGCCAACAACATGCGGTTCGATAAACAGCGTGCAGTACCCCATCGAAGGTAGGATCTGGTTGAGCTGAATATCAAACTCCATAAACGGCTCGTAGTTGCCGTAATGGACGATTTGCCGGTCGATAAGACCAGGATCAAGCTCGCGCACGCCACGAATAAAATAAGGGATTTCATTTCCACTGCCATCAAGCAGGCGAAACTGGCTGGCGCGAAGACGTACGGTCGTATTGATCACCGCCTCACGCGGCCAGGGCATCAGGTTGAACATCACCAGCTTGTCTTCTTCACTGTGCGCCATGTTGTCAGTGATTTTACGCAGGTAAAAACGAATCAAATTGTCGGCCATATCTTCGGCCAGCACGAAGCGTGAAACGATTTCACGATGCACTTTATCGCTACAGCAACAGCCGATGCTGTCGTGGGCATGATTCTTTAAAATCTCTTTCCACATTTTCTCCAGCAGACCGTGGTGATATTCAAAACCTAAACTCCAGGCCAGCGTGGCGAGCGGTTCCAGCAGGTTAACGATTTTATTCTCAATACGCGCATGGATAATTTTGATATCCATTCGTGTGGAGCCAATCGTACGATGCACGCGCATATATTTACCGTCGATAAACTCGCCGTGCAGGGTAGCCAACGTCTCCCGATGCGCTTCGATATGAGCAAAAACCTCCTCGAAGCGGCTCATGACAAATTTTCGCTGCGGGTAGATTTCACGCAGTTTATCCATCACCGCAAAGATGTTTTGCTGTAACGGCATCTGGTCATGCCCGTTGGGTAATAGGATTTCTTTAGTCACAGAGGCGTTCTCCAGCACCTCGAAGTAGCCGTCAAGTCGCTTACGCAGCCCGGCCTCATCCTCGGGTAAGTACTTACCAATCGCATAGCCCAGCGGCAACACCTGTGTCGTGACCTGGCTACCGTCAGCGCTTTGCCATAAAAATTCGGTTTTATCGGTGCCATGACGTTCAGAGCACCCACGCCAGAACAGAGCCCGGTTGATACCAAAACCATTATAAATATGCGGCATCTGCCCGGACATCCCAAATGAATCAGGTAGATAACCTATCTTCATCGGTTCGCCAAAGGCCATACAATCGCGGATACCGTACATCAGATTGCGGACAATTGACTCACCGGAAACGAGGGTCGTATCCGTTTGCGTGTACCAGGGGCCGATAATAAGCTTCCCGGCCTGCACCAGCGCTTTAACCCGCTGCCGGTTTTCAGGTTTCACCGCAAAATAGTCTTCCAGCACCGCCGTTTGACCATCCAGCACGTAATATTTGTACTCTGCATCCTGCTCAAGGCGAGTCAGGATCTCTTCCATATTGTTAACCAGCAAAATACGCGACTCTTCGGTGGTGAAGTACCACTCACGGTCCCAGTGCATATGCGGCGTAATGTGAACGCGAGATACTGCTTTCATCGTCATTTCCTGTTGAGTAAGTGCTTACGGCATCACGCTATCGGTGACGTATTTCCCCTGTTTAACCGCTTGACGCCGCCAGAGCAGTAAAATCGCCGTGGAGATAATCGTCCCAATCAGCGCAGCGCCAAACCAGCCTGCGGCGGCCATCACCGCGCTTAGGTCTGCGGGGATAAGTAAAAAGAGCGAGAAAATCCCGGCACCTGGGGTCGAAAGCCCAATCCCCATGGCCCCAACGATGGCTCCGGTCGCCATCGACCCCATCACTAAAGAACCAATCACCCGAATCGGGTCCTCAATCGCCAGCGGAATCGCGCCTTCGGTAATCCCGGCAAGGCCGAGCAGCCAGGTGGATTTACCGGTCTCAATCTCAAACTGTTTGAACAGGCGTGGCGCCAGCATGGTTGAAGCGGTGACGGTGAAAGCAGAAACCATTTTTACCGAAGCGAAAATGGCGTAGGGGCCGAATACGCCGTTGGCCATCGCGCCCAGACAAAAGGCATACGCCGCTTTATTGACCGGACCGCCAAGATCAAACGAACACATAAAGCCCAGGATCATACCGAGCAATAGCGCGTTGGTGCCTGATAACCCATTTAGCCAGGCAGTCAGCGAGGTATTGATCCAGGCGACAGGCTCGCCAATCACAAACAACATCAGGCTACCCGCGCCCAACGTGCCAATCACCGGATAGAGGTAGAACGTTAAAAAGCCATTGAATTTGCTGCTTAATCGCAGATGCTGTTTCACCCAACGCATGAGATAACCGGCAATCAGGCCACCGGCAACACCGCCAAGAAAACCCGAGCCGATTAAGTTCGCCGCCAGACCCGCCGCAAAGCCTGGAGCCAGCGCTGGTTTATCCGCCAGCGAATAAGCGGTATAGGCCGACAGTACCGGAACCATCAGCGTGCCCAGCATCCCGCCGCCGAGTTGGCGATACATCCACAGCCAGGACTTCTCTAAGCTGTACACATCCTGTAGGCCGAAAATCTGTGCAATCAATACCGCCACCGCCAGTACCGTCCCTCCGGCGACGATTAACGGCACGGCAAACGAAATTCCGCTCAGCAGTGCTTGTTTCAGGTCGGTTTTCAGCCCCTTTTTCACCTCTGTCTGTGGCTGAGAAACACGCTGGCTTTGCAGGGGCTCCAGCGCTAACGCTTGTTCAATCAGCGCTTTTGCGTGGCGCAACGGTTCGGCAACCGGAACGGAGATCGCCGGGATACCGTTGAAACGTTCACTTTCTTTAATAGCGACCTCTGCGGCGAAAATGCAGGCGCGCGCATCATTCAGTTGTTGAGCCGTTAAGCGGTCTTCAATGCCATTGGCACCCTGTTTTTCCACCACCACGTTAACGCCCATTTGTCGGCCGGCTTTCTCCAGATACTCAGCCGCCATATAGGTATGCGCAATGCCCGCCGGACATGCGGTAACGCAAACAATCGTTGGCGCATCCGCCGTCGCCACTGCGGCCTGCGGCGCTGTTTCGACCACTAACGCCGCCAGCACCGCTTCGGCGCTGGTCGCCGCCATGACGCGAGCACGCAGATCCTCATCCGCAAGGCAGGTGGTCAGTTCGGTAAGGATTTGGATATGGGTCGAACCGGCTTCATCTGGCGGGATCGCCAGTAAAAAAATAAGTTCAACAGACTCCGGGCCATCAATACCTTCCCAGTCCATCGGTTCACTCAGCGTCGCCACCGCGAAAGCCGCCTCTTTCACGGCCGACGATTTACCGTGCGGTACCGCCAATCCTTCGCCAAGCGCCGTAGGTCCCAGCGATTCGCGGTGAAAAACTTCCGCCAGATAAGCGTCGGCATCGGTGATTTTGCCTAATTCGGTCAGCCGCTGCGTAAGTTGGCGAATGGCATCGTCACGATCGGTAAATCTCGCCTGCACACAGACTGCGCGAGGGTGGGACAGTATTGTCAAATTCATCATGGTCCTCAGAGGATTGTCATTATTATGTGCCGCGATTGTCGCAGACAAAACAATACCTTTACGTGATCAATTTCACTAACGAGACAATATTTGTATTTAATTTGTATTATTTACTATTGATAAAATGTACGCATAATTTGTCTTGAATATCTGACTTTATTGCCGACAAAAGCGAAAAGAGATGAGCAAAAAACCGATGTACCGCCAGATAGCCGACGTTCTGCGCGAACAAGTTGCAAAAGGTGAATTAAAACCAGGTGATGCACTTCCCACAGAATCTACGCTACAGAGCCGTTTCGAGGTCAGCCGCGTGACCATCAGGCAAGCACTCAAGCTGCTAACGGAACAGAATATTATCGAGAGCATTCAGGGCAGCGGTTGGTATGTGAAAGAGGAGCGCGTCAATTACGACATTTATCAGCTCACCAGTTTTTATGAGAAGCTTGCCGACCGTCAGGTTGAAACGCACAGCGAAGTGAAGGTCTTTGAGGTCATTCCAGCAGGAGAGATGCTGGCCGAGTGGCTACAGCTGGCGGCTGAAGATAAAGTCTGGCATGTAAAACGGGTTCGTTTTATTAAGCAGAAAGCCGTTACCCTCGAAGAGACATGGATGCCGCTCGCCCTCTTTCCCGATCTCACCTGGGAGGTGATGGAAAATTCTAAATATCACTATATAGAACAGATCAAAAAGATGGTTATCGATCGCAGCGAGCAGGAACTGATCCCGGTTATTCCGGATGAAGATACTGTAGAAATGCTGGGCATGCCGCAGGGGAAACCAGTGCTGGAGAAAATCTCTCGCGGGTTTCTGCTCGATGGTCGTGTTTTTGAATACAGCCGCAACACCTTCAAAAGCGACGATTATAAATTTACGCTGGTGGCAAAACGACGCCATTAAAAAAGGCCATCATCAGATGGCCAACCATGTCGAAACGGGACCAGCCCTTGACTATGCAGAGAGTCAGGGCTGTTTTTTTTCTTACTTAATCACTGTTTTCAGCGCTTCGCCGATATCGGCCAAGCTACGAACGGTTTTCACGCCAGCGGCTTCCAGCGCAGCGAATTTCTCATCCGCCGTACCTTTACCACCTGCGATGATCGCACCAGCATGACCCATACGTTTACCTTTCGGCGCAGTCACACCCGCGATGTAACCCACAACCGGCTTGGTCACATGATCTTTAATGTACGCCGCTGCTTCTTCTTCCGCGCTACCGCCGATCTCACCGATCATGACGATCGCTTCGGTCTGCGGATCTTCCTGGAACAGCTTCAGGATATCGATGAAGTTAGAGCCTGGGATCGGGTCGCCGCCGATACCCACACAGGTAGACTGACCAAAACCATAGTCGGTGGTCTGCTTAACCGCTTCATAGGTCAGCGTACCGGAACGAGAAACGATACCGACTTTACCAGGCTTGTGAATATGGCCCGGCATGATGCCGATTTTACATTCACCAGGGGTGATAACACCTGGGCAGTTCGGGCCAATCATGCGTACGCCAGCTTCATCCAGCTTCACTTTCACAGTCAGCATATCCAGCGTTGGGATACCTTCGGTGATGGTGATGATAAGCTTGATGCCTGCATCGATAGCTTCCAGGATGGAGTCTTTGCAGAACGGAGCCGGAACGTAGATAACGGTGGCGGTTGCGCCGGTCGCTTCTACCGCTTCACGTACGGTGTTGAACACCGGCAGACCCAGATGCGTGGTGCCGCCTTTGCCCGGCGTAACACCGCCGACCATTTGCGTACCGTAAGCAATCGCTTGTTCAGAGTGGAATGTCCCCTGGCTACCGGTGAAGCCCTGGCAGATAACCTTGGTATCTTTATTAATTAAAACTGACATTATTTCCCCTCCACTGCGGCAACAACCTGCTGAGCTGCATCCGTCAGACTTTTCGCTGCAATAATATTCAGGCCGCTATCAGCCAATTTTTTCGCGCCGAGTTCAGCGTTGTTACCTTCAAGACGTACCACGACCGGAACGTTAACGCCCACTTCTGCTACCGCGCCGATGATACCGTCCGCGATCAGGTCGCAGCGTACGATACCGCCGAAGATGTTAACCAGTACGGCTTTAACATTGTCGTCAGAGAGGATAATTTTGAACGCTTCGGTTACACGCTCTTTGGTCGCACCGCCGCCAACGTCGAGGAAGTTAGCCGGTTCGCCGCCGTGCAGTTTAACGATGTCCATGGTGCCCATTGCCAGGCCCGCGCCGTTAACCATACAACCGATGTTGCCGTCCAGAGCGACGTAGTTCAGTTCCCACTGTGCGGCCTGTGCTTCACGCGGATCTTCCTGAGACTGATCGCGCATTTCACGCAGGTCAGCCTGGCGGAACAGCGCGTTGCCGTCAGCGCCCAGTTTGCCGTCGAGGCAGATCAGATCACCCTGCTTGGTCACCACCAGCGGGTTGATTTCGATCAGCGCCAGATCGCGCTCAAGGAAGATAGTCGCCAGACCCATGAAGATCTTGGTGAACTGCTGAACCTGTTTACCTTCCAGACCCAGTTTGAACGCCAGTTCACGACCCTGATAAGGCATCGGACCGGCCAGCGGATCGAGCGCTACTTTGTGGATCAGGTGCGGCGTTTCTTCAGCCACTTTTTCAATTTCCACGCCGCCTTCGGTAGAGGCCATGAAGACCACGCGACGGGAACTACGGTCAACAACTGCGCCGAGGTAAAGTTCTTTACCAATGTCGGTCGCTGCTTCAACCAGAATCTGATTTACCGGTTGACCATGGGCGTCTGTCTGGTAAGTGACCAGACGTTTACCCAGCCAGTGTTCAGCAAAAGCACGAATGTCTTCTTTGCTGTTCACAACCTTCACACCGCCCGCTTTACCACGGCCACCAGCGTGAACCTGACATTTCACTACCCACGGGCCTGCGCCGATTTTAGATGCAGCTTCTTCAGCTTCACGCGGAGTAGTACAGGCATAACCCACCGGTGCCGGTAAGCCATAGCGGGCAAAAAGTTGTTTTGCCTGATATTCATGTAAGTTCATGTGTTCTGTCCATCCTTCAGGTAATCGTTATCTTTTACCCGTAGGCCTGATAAGCCTCCAGACCTACGGGGCAGGTGATACTCTTATTTACTACACGTCCAGCAGCAGACGCGTCGGATCTTCCAGCAACTCTTTAATGGTTACCAGGAAGCCTACTGACTCACGACCATCGATCAAACGGTGGTCATAAGACAGCGCCAGATACATCATCGGCAGGATTTCAACCTTGCCGTCTACGGCCATCGGACGATCTTTGATGGCATGCATACCCAGGATGGCGCTCTGCGGTGGGTTGATGATCGGGGTAGACATCAGGGAACCGAACACGCCACCGTTAGTGATGGTGAAGTTACCGCCCGTCAGATCGTCGACCGTCAGCTTGCCGTCGCGACCTTTAACTGCCAGCTCTTTAATATTTTTCTCGATGTCAGCCATACCCAGCAGATCCACATCACGCAGGACCGGCGTGACCAGGCCACGCGGCGTGGAGACCGCCATGCTGACATCAAAGTAGTTGTGGTAAACCACGTCATCACCGTCGATGGACGCGTTCACTTCCGGATAGCGTTTCAGCGCTTCAACAACCGCTTTCACGTAGAAAGACATAAAGCCCAGACGGATACCGTGACGTTTCTCGAACGCGTCACCGTACTGCTTACGCAGATCCATGATTGGCTTCATGTTGACTTCGTTGAACGTGGTCAGCATGGCGGTGGAGTTTTTCGCTTCCAGCAGACGCTCAGCTACGCGTTTGCGCAGACGGGTCATCGGAACACGTTTTTCGCCACGAGCGCCCAACTGAGCCTGTGGCGCAGGCGCGGCGGCCGGCGCTTTGGCTTCTGCTTTCGCAGCCGGTGCTTTGGCCAGATGCTTTTCAACATCTTCACGCGTGATACGACCACCGACGCCGGTGCCATTGATGGCGCTGGCTTCGAGATTATGCTCACCCAGCAGGCGACGGATCGCCGGGCTCAGGGCATCGTTGTTCTGTTCAGCAAGAGACGCCTGCTGGCGTTGTGCCGGAGTAGAATCTTTCTCTTCAGACTTGGCGCTGGTCTCTTTGCCAGAGCTGTTGCCTTCACGCAGGCGACCGAGGATCTGGCGAGAAGTGACGGTTGTCCCTTCATCTTCCAGAACCGCATCAAGAATACCGTCCGCTGATGCCGGTACTTCCAGTACCACTTTGTCAGTTTCGATTTCTACCAGTACTTCATCACGACGTACTGCATCGCCCGGTTTTTTGTGCCAGGTTGCAACCGTTGCATCCGCTACGGATTCAGGCAGGTCGGGAACAAGAATATCTACGCTACTCATTATTTATCCTTTATTTAATCGACGTTCAGCGCGTCATTAACCAGATCTTGTTGCTGCTTCTGGTGAACGGACATATATCCTACTGCCGGAGAGGCAGAGGCCGGGCGACCTGCATAACGCAGAGCTGACCCAAATGGAATTACTTCACGGAAATGATGCTGGCTGCAGTACCATGCGCCCTGGTTGAGCGGCTCTTCCTGGCACCAGACAAAATCATGTACATGAGCAAACGGTTTCAGCGCTTCCTGCACCGCTTTATGCGGGAATGGATAGAGCTGTTCGATACGCACAATGGCGACATCTTTTTGGTCGTTCTTGCGGCGTTGCTCCAACAGGTCGTAATAAACCTTACCAGAACACATCACGACACGCTTCACGCCTTTAGGATCAAGTTCATCTACTTCGCCAATGGCTGGCAGGAAGGTACCATTTGCCAGTTCGTCCAGCGTGGACACCGCCAGCGGATGACGCAGCAGCGACTTCGGTGACATCACTACCAGCGGACGACGCATTCCGCGCAGCGCCTGACGACGCAGCATGTGGTAAACCTGTGCCGGGGTAGACGGGACGCAAACCTGCATGTTTTGCTCAGCGCAAAGTTGCAGATAACGTTCCAGACGCGCGGAAGAGTGCTCCGGACCCTGACCTTCATAGCCGTGTGGCAGCAGCATAACCAGACCGCACATACGGCCCCATTTCTGCTCGCCGGAAGAGATGAACTGGTCGATAACCACCTGCGCACCGTTGGCGAAGTCACCGAACTGCGCTTCCCAGATAGTCAGGGTGCGCGGTTCTGCCGTGGCATAACCGTACTCGAATGCCAGCACCGCTTCTTCAGACAGCACGGAGTCCCATACGCGGAACGTGCCCTGCCCGTTATGCACATGCTGCAGCGGAGTGTACGTTGAACCATTCGCCTGGTTATGAATCACCGCATGACGGTGGAAGAAGGTTCCGCGGCCAGAGTCTTCACCCGACAGACGTACCGGAATACCTTCATCAACCAGCGTGGCGTAAGCCAGATTCTCTGCGCCACCCCAGTCGAACAGCTTCTCGCCTGCGGCCATGGCCTGACGATCGCCGTAAATCTTGGCAACACGCGACTGCATTTCCACCGCTTCAGGCACAGTGCTGATGCGTTTTGCCAGCTCCTGCAGACGCTTCATCTCAACTTTGTTCGGGTAGTTTTCATCCCATTCGTGGTTGAGGTACGGCGACCAGGTGAAGGAGTGCATATTCATTGGACGCCACTCTTTCACCACGCATTCGCCTGCGTCCAGCGCGTCACGATACAGATTGACCATTTCGGTCGCATCTTCCAGCGTAGCGACGTTGTCCGCTTCCAGCTTGTCAGCGTAGATTTTGCGCGGAGTCGGATGCTTTTTGATTTTCTGATACATCAGCGGCTGGGTTGCGCTTGGCTCGTCGGCTTCGTTGTGGCCGTGACGGCGGTAGCACACCAGATCGATGAAGACATCGCGTTTAAAGGTATTACGGAAATCCAGTGCCAGACGCGTTACGAAAGCGACCGCTTCCGGGTCATCCGCGTTCACGTGGAAAATCGGCGCCTGAACCATCTTACCGATGTCGGTGCAGTACGGTGTAGAACGTGCATCTAGCGGGTTAGAGGTGGTGAAGCCCACCTGGTTGTTGATAACGATGCGAACGGTACCGCCCACTTCGTAACCACGCGCTTTCGACATGTTCAGGGTTTCCTGAACCACGCCTTGACCGGTTACTGCCGCATCACCATGAATAGTGATTGGCAGCACTTTATTGCTGCTCGGCTCGTCCAGACGATCCAAGCGTGCACGTACGGAACCGATAACCACCGGGCTAACGATTTCCAGGTGCGACGGGTTAAACGCCAGCGCCAGATGCACCAGACCGCCTTCGGTTTCGATATCCGATGAGAAGCCCATGTGGTACTTCACGTCACCGGTGCCGAGGTGTTCTTTATGTTTGCCCGCAAATTCGTCGAATAGATCCTGCGGCTTTTTACCCAGCACGTTAACCAGGACGTTCAGACGACCACGGTGCGCCATACCCAGTACCACTTCACGGGTACCGCTATTACCGGCGTGGCGGATCATCTCTTTGAGCATTGGGATTAACGCATCACCGCCTTCCAGCGAGAAGCGTTTCGCGCCCGGGAATTTTGCACCCAGGTAGCGTTCCAGACCTTCCGCTGCGGTCAGTTCGCTGAGGAAGCGTTTCTTCTCTTCACTACTGAACGCAGTACGACCAGACTCGATACGCTGCTGAAGCCAGCGTTTTTCTTCGGTGCTGGTGATGTGCATATACTCGGCGCCAATCGGGCCGCAGTAGGTTTGTTTCAGCGCGACAACCAGGTCGCTCAGCTTCATCGTGTCTTTGCCACCGGCAAAAGAACCCACGTTAAAGCTTTCCTGGAAATCCGCATCGGTCAGATCGTGGAAGGAGGGATCCAGATCGGCCACATTTTCTTGCTGCCACAGTCCCAGCGGATCGAGATTCGCATGCTGATGACCGCGGAAACGATAGGCGTTAATGAGCTGCAGGACTTTAACCTGCTTCACATTGGCATCAGGGTCGGAAATAGAAGAAGAGTAACGTGGGGTAATCAACGCCTGTCGACGGAAATAATCACGTGTTTTTGAGTGGAGTTGATCCGGTTTGACTCCGGTACCAGGTAACTGCTGGAACGTCGAACGCCAGTTAGCATCTACCGAGTCAGGGTCGGTTAAGAAGTCTTCATAGAGCTGTTCTATCCAGCTCTGGTTAGAACCAGAGAGGTAAGAAGAGTCCAACCAGGCTTTCAAAGCGCTGTTCTGCATCGTGATCCCTTAAGCATTTGTATGCTTATTTCGCCGTGGATACTACCACGCACACCGATGTGCGTGCCGGGGTTCACTTGTTGCGGACTGTCGTGTCATCTGCGTCCGCTAAGGAACCTTTAAAAACTGTCTAATAATCGTCGTCGTTCAGGCTGCGATTATTGCTATCAATGTGGCAGTTTTTAGAGGTTTCCCTGCACGGCCGGGGAATCTCTTCCCCGGCAACTACAACTACTTATGCACTACGTTTGAGCAGCATCGACTTAATATGACCGATGGCGCGCGTCGGGTTCAGCCCTTTAGGACATACGCTGACGCAGTTCATGATGCTATGACAGCGGAATACGCTGAAAGCGTCACTTAAACCTTCCAGACGGCTGTCGGTCTCGGTATCGCGGCTATCAATTAAGAAGCGATACGCGGCCAACAGGCCTGCCGGGCCAATAAACTTGTCCGGGTTCCACCAGAATGATGGGCAGGACGTTGAGCAGCATGCACACAAAATACATTCATACAGCCCATCGAGCTTCTCACGCTGCTCTGGCATTTGTAAATGCTCACGAGCCGGAGGATTTTTCCCATTATTCAACAAGTAAGGCTTAATCTTCTCATACTGTGCGTAGAATTGTCCCATGTCTACCACCAAATCGCGCACAACCGGTAAACCTGGCAGCGGGCGAATGACAATTTTTTTGCCCGGCTGATTCAGCGCAGAAATAGGTGTGATACAGGCCAGTCCATTTTTGCCGTTCATGTTCAGACCGTCGGAGCCGCAGACCCCTTCACGGCATGAGCGACGAAACGACAACGACGGATCTTTTTCTTTGAGCTGCATCAACGCATCCAGCAGCATCATGTCGCGCCCTTCTTCCGCCTCCAGGGTGTAATCCTGCATGCGCGGAGCGTCGTCAACATCCGGGTTATAGCGATAAACTGAAAACTCGAGTTTCATTGTCCTGTCTCCGCATTAATAAGTACGAATCTTCGGCGGGAATGCCGGGCGCAGCTTCGGTTCCATATTGACTTGACGTCGCGTCATGGATTCCGACTCTGGCAGGTACAGGGAATGGCACAGCCAGTTTTCGTCATCACGTTCCGGGAAGTCGAAGCGGCTATGCGCGCCACGGCTTTCGGTACGGAAGTTTGCAGATACTGCAGTGGCGTACGCGGTCTCCATCAGGTTATCCAACTCCAGACACTCAACGCGCTGGGTGTTGAACTCACTGGAGGTATCGTCCAGACGGGCATTTTTCAAGCGTTCGCGAATCGCTTTCAGCTCTTCCAGGCCCTTCGCCATCGCATCGCCTTCGCGGAATACCGAGAAGTTATGCTGCATACATTCTTGCAGCGCTTTACGAATTGCCACCGGGTCTTCACCGTTACGGTTACCGTTCCAGCGATTCAGACGCGCCAGAGAAGCGTCGATTTCATCTTCGGTTGCATCCAGCAGGTCACCCTGCTCTGCGATAGATTCCTGCAGATGCAGACCCACAGCACGACCAAATACCACCAGGTCAAGCAGTGAGTTGCCGCCCAAACGGTTAGCACCGTGAACCGATACGCAGGCGATTTCACCGACGGCAAACAGCCCTGGGATCACCACATCTTCGCCCTGCTCATTCACGGTCAGCGCCTGGCCGGTGACTTTGGTCGGAATACCGCCCATCATATAGTGGCAGGTTGGAATAACCGGGATCGGCTCTTTCACCGGGTCAACGTGAGCAAAGGTACGGGACAGTTCGAGAATACCCGGCAGACGGGACTCCAGAACTTCTTTACCCAGGTGGTCGAGTTTCAGTTTGGCGTGCGGCCCCCACGGACCGTCGCAGCCGCGACCTTCGCGGATTTCGATCATGATGGAACGCGCCACCACGTCACGACCCGCCAGGTCTTTCGCATTCGGGGCATAACGCTCCATGAAGCGCTCACCGTGTTTGTTCAGCAGGTAGCCACCTTCACCACGACAGCCTTCTGTTACCAGAACACCCGCGCCAGCGATACCGGTTGGGTGGAACTGCCACATCTCCATATCCTGCACCGGCACGCCAGCGCGGATAGCCATACCGACGCCGTCACCGGTGTTGATGTGGGCGTTGGTGGTGGACTGATAAATACGGCCAGCACCGCCGGTCGCCAGCACGGTTGCGCGGGCTTTGAAGTAAACCACTTCACCGGTTTCAATACACAGCGCGGTACAACCAACAATCGCGCCATCGGCATTTTTGACCAGATCCAGCGCGTACCACTCGGAGAAGATAGTGGTGTGGTTTTTCAGGTTCTGCTGATACAGCGTGTGCAACAGCGCATGGCCGGTACGGTCTGCCGCTGCCGCGGTACGTGCCGCCTGCTCGCCGCCGAAATTCTTCGACTGGCCGCCAAACGGACGTTGATAAATTGTGCCATTATCGAGGCGAGAGAACGGCAGCCCCATGCGGTCCAGCTCCAGAATCGCTTCCGGACCGGTTTTACACATATATTCAATAGCGTCCTGGTCACCAATGTAGTCCGACCCTTTGACGGTGTCGTACATGTGCCATTCCCAGTTATCTTCATGGGTATTACCGAGCGCAACGGTGATGCCACCTTGCGCAGATACGGTATGGGAACGGGTTGGGAACACTTTGGAGAGCAGCGCACAGGTCTGACCGCTCTGGGAAATTTGCAGCGCCGCGCGCATACCTGCACCGCCGGCACCAATCACAACAGCATCAAATTCTCTGACTGGCAGTTTCATTACACACCCCACACCACAACAAATCCATAAATGACGTAAACCACCAGCGCAACGACGATAGCCAGTTGCAGAATCAGGCGCACGGCCAGCGGTTTAACGTAGTCGGTCAACACCTGCCACATGCCGATCCAGGCATGAATCAAGATGGAGAAAAGAGCCAGCAGGGTGAAGACTTTGGTGAATGCCGATGAGAAGAAACCGGTCCAGACTTCAAACGTCAGTTCGCCGCTGGTGGCGAAGAAGCCGACCATATAGATGATGTATAACGTCAGAACGATAGCGGTAGCACGGACCAGAATGAAGTCATGTACGCCGTTGCGTCCTAATGCGGAGGCGTTGCTTACCATACGAGGACTCCTGCGAGAAGTGAAAGCACGACAATGATAACGAAACAAATTTTGGCGGAACGTGTCCCTGCTTCGAGGGTTTCTTCGATATAGCCAAAATCCATCAACAGATGGCGAATGCCCATTACGGCGTGATATGCCAGCGCAATCAGGATCCCCCACAGAATTAACTCCACAAAGAAGTTATTCATAATGGATGACGCCGCGAGGAAACCTTCAGGGGAGGAAAGGCTGGTACCCAATAACCACAACAGAATCCCGACCGCCACGAAGGTGATCACTCCGGATACGCGATGGAGAATGGACGCTATCGCCGTGATTGGGAACCGGATCGTTTGTAGATCCAGATTGACAGGTCTTTGTTTTTTCACATTTCTTATCATGAATAACGCCCACATGCTGTTCTTATTATTCCCTTTGGACTTCGGGTACAGAAGATGAAGACACCTGTAGCCTGAAAGACGACGGGATTTCCTTCCTCCGGTCTGCGTGCGGGTCAGACAGCGTCCTTACTATAACTACGCGTCATATAAAACACTGCTTCCAGATGCTAAAACGACACGTTACAACGCTGGTTGGCTCGGGATTGCAGGGTATTCCGGAGACCTGGCGGCAGTATAGGACGTTCACAAAATCATTACAATTAACCTACATATAGTTTGTCGGGTTTTATCCCGAACAGTGACATAGGTCACGATAACAACATTATTTTAATTTTTAACCATCTAATTTGACAATCATTAAACAAAGTTGTTACAAACGACACCAGAAAAAGCATATAATGCGTAAAAGTTATGGGGTCACTCTTTCACCGGACATTTAGTTATGTAACAGTGTGGAAGTATTGACCAATACAGTCAGGACAGTTATTAGTGATAGACAGGTTTAATAATTCGGATTGCTAAGTTCTTGATTTGCAGTTTATTCGCCATGAAAAGACCGTTTTACCTGCAAGCGCCCATAGCTCTGTACCCAGGTTATCCCCTCTTTCGCAGAGCGGCGAGCCAAATAACAAACTGGTAACGGTTCATTGATGTACGAAGGCAAATGTGAGTTCCAGCAGTCTTAAGCAATAAGGCGCTAAGGAGACCGTAAATGGCTGATACTAAAGCAAAAATCACTCTAAATGGTGACTCTGCTATTGAACTGGATGTGCTGAAAGGTACGCTCGGTCAAGATGTTATTGATATTCGTAGTCTTGGCTCAAAAGGGATGTTTACTTTTGACCCAGGTTTCACCTCTACCGCATCCTGCGAATCCAAAATTACTTTCATCGACGGTGACGAAGGTATTTTGCTGCATCGCGGCTTCCCGATTGATCAGTTGGCGACCGAGTCGAACTATCTGGAAGTGTGTTATATCCTGCTGTACGGCGAAAAACCGACGCAGGAGGAGTACGACGAGTTCAAAACCACAGTCACTCGCCATACCATGATCCACGAACAGATCACCCGCCTGTTCCACGGTTTCCGCCGCGACTCTCACCCGATGGCCGTTATGTGTGGTGTTACCGGGGCGCTGGCTGCGTTCTACCACGACTCGCTGGATGTGAATAATCCGCGTCACCGTGAAATCGCCGCCTTCCGTCTGCTGTCCAAAATGCCGACCATGGCAGCGATGTGCTACAAATATTCCATCGGACAGCCGTTCGTGTACCCGCGTAATGACCTCTCCTACGCCGGTAACTTCCTGAACATGATGTTCTCCACGCCGTGCGAAAAATACGAAGTGAATCCGATTCTGGAACGTGCAATGGACCGTATCTTGATCCTGCACGCTGACCACGAACAGAACGCCTCAACCTCTACCGTTCGTACCGCCGGTTCTTCTGGCGCTAACCCGTTTGCCTGCATCGCGGCCGGTATTGCTTCCCTGTGGGGACCAGCACACGGCGGCGCAAACGAAGCTGCGCTGAAAATGCTGGAAGAAATCAGCTCTGTTAAACACATTCCGGAATTTGTTCGCCGCGCGAAAGACAAGAATGATTCCTTCCGCCTGATGGGCTTTGGTCACCGTGTTTATAAAAACTATGACCCGCGCGCCACCGTCATGCGTGAAACCTGCCATGAAGTACTGAAAGAACTGGGCACCAAAGATGATCTGCTGGAAGTGGCGATGGAACTTGAACACATTGCGCTCAACGACCCGTACTTCATCGAGAAGAAACTCTACCCGAACGTAGATTTCTACTCCGGCATCATCCTGAAGGCGATGGGTATTCCGTCCTCCATGTTCACCGTTATCTTCGCCATGGCGCGTACCGTGGGCTGGATTGCACACTGGAACGAAATGCACACCGACGGCATGAAAATCGCTCGTCCGCGTCAGCTGTACACCGGCTACGACAAGCGCGATTTTAAGTCTGATATTAAGCGTTAATTGTCTGCCGGATGGCGCCAGCGCCTGTCCGGCTTACAGCCATTAATTCTCCCGGGTCGGACAAGGCATTGAAGCCAGAATCCGACCTGTTTTTTTGATGCATATTATTTTATTCTCATCATGCTTTCTCTATGATTTACTGAGATTTCCGTCATTTCACTCAGGAGCATGGGATGCCTGTTTTGCAGTGGAGCCTGTTGTTTCTGCTATCGCTCCTTCTTTCCCTGTTCTTTTTGTTTATACACCTTCCAGGACCGCTGCTGCTCGGTTCGATGATCGTCGGCATCATATTCAGTATGCGCGGCATCTCACTGCACCCTCCCCGCTGCACATTTCTTGGCGCACAGGCGATTCTCGGCTGCATGATTGCCCAAAACCTGACGGGCTCAATCTTAACGACCCTTACGGCCCACTGGCCGATGGTGATTATCATCCTGCTGGCGACCCTTATCAGCAGCGCGGTAATCGGCTGGCTGCTGGTTCGCTACAGTAACCTACCGGGAAACACCGGTGCATGGGGCTCATCACCTGGCGGTGCGGCGGCAATGGTGGCGATGGCGCAGGAATATGGTGCCGACATCCGGCTGGTGGCGTTTATGCAGTATCTGCGCGTACTGTTGGTGGTTGGTGCGGCGGCACTGGTCACCCGAGTGATGATGGGCGACCAGGCCCAAACGGTCAGTGAGCAAATTGTCTGGTTTCCGCCGCTGAGCAGCAATCTGTTCAGTACCCTGGCGCTGGCCGCCGTTGCCGGTACGGCCGGACGTGTATTGCGTATCCCCTCTGGCGTCATGTTGCTACCGATGTTGGCAGGCGCATTGCTGAATGCTGGTGGCGTGATGGTGATCGAACTACCGGAATGGTTGCTCGCGATTGCCTATATGGCCATCGGCTGGCAAATTGGCCTGGGCTTTGACAAGCAGATCTTTTTAATGGCGTTGCGCCCCTTACCGCAAATCCTCTTGTCCATTTTTTCCCTGATGGCGATCTGCGCCGCTATGGCCTGGGGACTGGCGCATTACATGCAGATAGATTTTCTTACCGCCTATCTGGCGACCAGTCCAGGCGGCGTGGATTCTGTTGCGGTGATTGCCGCGGGGAGTCACGCCGATATGGCGCTGATCATGGCGATGCAAACCCTGCGGCTATTCAGTATTTTATTGACTGGCCCGGCGGTGGCGCGGTTTATTTCGCTACACGCGCCAAAGCATCCCGCTTAGTGCTGACATCCTGGACACCAGTAAAAGGGTCGTGAAGAGAGCGTCGTTTTTTCGATGGTTCCGCCACAGCGCTCACAGGCTTCACCATCCCGGTGAAAGACCTTAAAGCGAAACAGCGCGCCGTGATGTTTATTCTCATCCACCAGCCCGCGGGTGTTATAGGACAAACGAGGAATATCAAGCAGCGCATGCGCCAGCGCATCCAACTGCTCATCTCCGAGCATCGACGCTTTATGCTGCCCGGTCAGCCCTACCTGCCAGAGAATCTCTACTCGCAGGTAGTTACCTAATCCCGCCAGAAACGTCTGGTCCAACAGCAGGCCAGAAAACTGGCGATTGCGAAAACGCGGGGATAACAGACGCGCTTTCACGTCATCGGGCGTTAAACGTAAATCCAGAACGTCCGGCCCAACCCGTTGCAGGAACGGATGGGTAGCGAGCTGTTCCGGCGTCAGCATGTCGATATCAGAGGCGCTATAGAGCAGAATAGTTTTGTCGTGTGTTTGCAACCTGACACGCAGAACCCGCGAAGTCTGCGGTATTTTGCCGGTATCCACCACTCGCCACACGCCATAGAGCTGATTGTGACTGTACAGCGTCAATCCATTAGAAAAATGGGTCAGCAATGCTTTACCCCGCGTTTCAAGCTGGGTAACACTCTGCCCAATCAGTTGAGATTGATACGGTTTTAGCTGCTCAAAGGCAAACCAGACATCGGTCAGGGGTTTGCCTTTGACTGCCGCCTCCAGGTTATCCGCCGCGCGGCGGATCTCCGGGCCTTCAGGCATAATACTGTCCTTTTTTAATGTGTTGCACCGCCCGTCACTGCGATATCACTCTCCACCTGCAACGCGGTGGCAATCGCAACTTCCAGCGCCCGGCGCACCGTGTCCGCTGCCATACTTGGCGCCCCGGGGTGCTGTGCAGCCTGTTGCGGCAAATAAGGGATATGAATAAATCCTCCCTTCACCGCCGGAACGTCACGTAGTTTATGCAGTAGGCCATACATCACGTGGTTACAAACGAAAGTGCCCGCGGTTTGGGAAACCGAAGCCGGAATTCCCGCGTTGCGCATGGCAACAACCATCGCTTTGATCGGCAACGAACTAAACCATGCCGCCGGACCATCGGCCACAATCGGCACATCTACCGGCTGTTGACCCTGATTATCCGCAATACGCGCATCGTCAACGTTGATCGCCACGCGCTCCACGGTGACATCCGTGCGCCCACCCGCCTGCCCCACCGCCAGCACCAGTGATGGCGACAGCGCGTCAATCGCACCATTGAGTACGACAAGAGACTCGCCAAAGACGCACGGCAGTTGGCGGGCAACGACGCGGCATCCGCCGATGATAGCATTGTCGAGGCCCGAGACCACTTCCCAGGAAGGGTTAACTGACTCGCCGCCAAAGGGTTCAAATCCCGTGATGAGTACTGTTTTCATCCTGTCACCTTACAAGAACATCAGGAAATACATCAGGAACACGTTGACCAGCAACAGCAGTATGCCGGTTGGCACCTGCGCTTTAATCACCGCGTTTTTATCCGGCAGCTCCAGCAGCGCTGCAGGAACAATGTTAAAGTTTGCCGCCATCGGCGTCATTAACGTCCCGCAATAGCCAGAGAACATACCAATTGCCGCCATTACTGCCGGATTGCCGCCGTGCTGCAGCACGAGGATCGGAATACCAATTCCGGCGGTCACGATCGGGAAAGCGGCAAACGCATTGCCCATGACCATCGTCAGCAATGCCATGCCGAGGGTGTACACCGCCACTGCGATAAAGCGGCTATCCACCGCCAGGTATTCTTGCGTCAGCCAGGAAATACCGCTGCCTACGCCCGCTGCCGTAAACAACAGCCCGAGCGTGGCCAAAATCTGCGGCAGGATGAACGCCCAGCCGATGGAGTCCAGCAGACGGCGCGCCTCCTGAATCGGTTGATGAACCCGCTCATGGGTCATTTTTATCGCCATCGCCAGACCAATCAACGAGCCTGCGGTCATGGAAAAGAGCGTCACCAGAGTGGCGTGATTACCCGGCCCAAACAGCGCATCCTGTAAGCCCGGAATATGGTTGAACATCAGCACGCCAATAACCGTTACCACCGGAATTGCCAGCGCCGGGAAAAACAGGCGATTACCCAGACGACTGGCGCTTTCTTCGCGCTGTTGCTGCGTTCGTTGATGGTAGCTTCCCAGCTTCACGCCGCCAAAACCGGCGATCAGGGCCAGCACGACCACAGCAACGCCAACGGCAATATGCACCGTGCGTTTGTCGCCAAACAGCGAGTATGTCCAGTCGCCAAGCAGAAACAGTACGCCATATATGCCCCAAAACAGGCCGGTGGTGAAGCGACGCGGGTTCGCTTTGTCCTGCCAGGACATCAGCGCCACAATCAGTAATACCGCTCCCGCCAGCCAGTAGAGATAGCTTTGTTGAAAATTCATTTCGCTTCCCCTTTCGCTGCGGCATTCGCTTTCGCCACCTCACGTTGCAAATAGCTATCCAGACGCCACAGACGCGTACCGTGGATCAGGAATGCACAAATTGCCGTTGGGATCCCCCACAAGGCAATATGCAGCGGTTCGGTCTGGATCCCACCAGACTCCAACATAAAGTTGTGCATAAAAATGATGGCGCCGAAGGCAACAAAGATATCTTCACCGAAGAACAGTCCGACGTTATCGGTCGCAGCTGACATGGCGCGCAGACGATAGCGTACCGCCCCAGGTATCTCGCCGTGATTTTTCTCTGCGGCTCCTTCCGCCATCGGCGCCAGCAGCGGACGCACCATCTGCGGATGTCCCCCTAGACTGGTCAACCCTAACGCAGCGGTCGCTTCGCGAATGAACAGATAGACAATAAGCAGACGGCCACTGGTGGCGCTGCGGATTTTTGCAATCCACGCCTGAGCACGCTCTTTGAGTCCGTGGCGTTCCAGCAGGCCAATAACCGCCAGCGGGATCAGCAGGATAAATGGCAGGTTGCGGGTGTTAAGAAAACCTTCACCCAGCTTCTCAAGGATAGTGGCGATCGGCATATGCGCCGCCAGCCCCGTGACGATCCCGGCAATAATGACCACCAATACCGGGTTAAAACGTAAAAGAAATCCGACCACGATGACGGCGATCCCCGTCAATGGCCAGAGAGAAATTACCTCTCCCATAATTCAGTCCTGTATATGTTGTTGTGTAATATATTATTGTTTTGTATGAATAAATTTATGCGCTAATTTGAATATTGCATGCATTGAATGCGGCTCGCAAGCGACGGGCAAAAGCGAGTGCGTGCTCACCATCCCCGTGAATGCATACCGTCTGGGCTGTCACGCTCGCCCACGTTCCACTCTGGCTTTTTACTCTGCCGGATTGCACCATTTCTAGCGTTTGCGCCAGCGCCTGCTCTTCATCCTCAATCAATGCGCCCGGCTGGCTGCGCGGCACCAGACTGCCATCCGCCTGATAACCCCGATCGGCAAAAACCTCCTGACGTGTTACCAGACCATAGCGTTCACCCGCACGAATCTGTTCGCTTCCCGCCAGCCCTACCAGAACCAGCGACGGATCGCAGGCATACACCGCTTTAGCAATAGCATCCGCCAACTGAGGATCTTTCGCCGCCTGGTTATAAAGCATACCGTGCGGTTTAACATGACGCATTACGCCGCCCTGCGCACGCGTGATGGCAGCCAGCGCACCAATTTGATACAGCGTCTGCGCATACACCGTTTCCACAGGCAGGGTCATGGCGCTACGGCCAAAATTTTCCCGATCCGGAAAACTCGGATGCGCGCCTATCGCTACGCCATTTTTTAGCGCTTCGCGCACGCTTAAAAGCATCGTCTGCGCATCACCGGCGTGAAACCCACAGGCAATGTTGGCTGATGACACCAGTTGCAGCAGCGCTGCATCGTTAGGGCATCCCTCACCGAGGTCTGCGTTGAGATCAATTTTCATTGTTAAGTCGCCATGTTAACTGTTCCAGATAACGCTGCCGATCGTGGCGCGCCTTAAGCGCTTCTTCCAGCGAACACTGCACAAAATGGATCGGCTGGCCGAGCGGGATCTGCGCCAGATGATACATATCCGCTTCGATGATACAGGCGATACGCGGATAGCCGCCCGTCGTCTGAGCATCGTTCATCAGCACGATGGGCTGACCATTATGCGGAACCTGCACTACGCCAGGGAGCAAACCATGCGACAATAGCTCGCGATCGGTCGTGCGCGTCAGCGACTGCCCCTGCAAGCGATACCCCATACGGTTGCTTTGCGGACTCAGTTGCCACGGGGAGCGCCAGAAAGAAGCCTGCGATACTTCGTCAAACTCCTGGTATTCAGGCCCGGGGAGCGCACGAATGTGGTTGCCCCACATCAGCTGTTTTACGCCCTGCGGCCCGCTGAATTGCCGGGTCGATGCGCCAATTGGCAGCCGATCGCCATCGCGCAGCAGACGCCCTTCCAGCCCGCCAATTCCGACTTTGAGATCGGTACTGCGCGAGCCCATTACTTCGGGCACATCAAAACCGCCCGCTACCGCCAGATAGCTGCGCATGCCGTGATGTGGACGTTTTAGCGTCAGACGCTGCCCGGCTTTCACCGGCAGCCGCCATCCGCTCCATACGGGAGTACGATCCAGGTGCGCTTCACATCCCGCACCGGTCAGGGCAAACCAGCCATCGGTTTCAAATTCCACCACCAACTGCCCCAGTGTGATTTCCAGCGCAGCGGCATTCGCATCATTACCCACCAGCAGATTAGCAACGTTCAGCGCCGGTTTATCCAGCGCGCCACAGTGACTGATTCCGGATTGACGAAAACTATGGCGTCCCCCGTCCTGTACTGAGGTGTACATGCCAGCGCGAATGATGTTTAACATATCCCCTCCTTCTGCGGGACAAAACGCACGGTATCGCCAGCCCGTAACAGAATCGGCTCATGCCGTTTTGGATCAAATAACGCAACGGAGGTACGGCCAATCAATTGCCATCCACCTGGCGTGGAAAGCGGATAGACCCCCGTTTGGGATCCGCCAATACCGACAGAACCTGCCGGAACAAGCAGACGCGGTTCCGCACGCCTCGGAGTATGGAGCGGTTCAGGTAAGCTCCCGAGATAGGGAAATCCCGGCTGAAAACCGATAAACCACACCACATAATCAACCGACGCATGAAGTTCGACGACCTGCTTGTCGCTTAATCCACTGTGCCGGGCGACCTCTGCCAGATCGGGGCCGAACTCACCGCCATAGGTCACGGGAATTTCAATAAAGCGCGAGTCCGGCTCCAGCGCCTCACTCTCTTCCCACCAGCGCTGCAGGCGTTCAATCGCATCCAGCGCCAGCGTTTTCGGGTCGCGCAGGGTAACCGTGATATTGTTCATTCCCGGAATAGCTTCCAGCACATTCGGGGCATCAACCAGACGCTGGGCCAGACGCCAGATGCGTTTCTGAGTCGCCAGCGTAATGGGAGGTTCCAGCTCAAGAACCACCGCACTTTCACCTAACAGATAACAACGCGCTCGCTGCACTTTCGTCCCTCTTTATTACGCTGGATTAGGAATATCGATAAAGGTTACGTCCAGATCGGTATTTTCATTCAGCCATTCGCTCAATGCGCGAATGCCGCCGCGTTCGGTCGCATGGTGACCAGCAGCATAAAAATGCAACCTTTGCTCGCGGGCTGAGTGAATGGTTTGCTCTGAAACTTCACCGGTGATAAAGGCATCGACACCAAACCGGGCTGCGCTATCAATGAAACTCTGACCGCCCCCTGTACACCAGGCGACGCGCTGAACTTTTTCCGGCCCGGTATCACCACACCATAACGGTTTACGGCCTAAACGCGCTTCAATCCACGATGCCAGCTCCAGCCCCGGAACCGGCATGGAGAGTTCTCCCCATGGCACCAGCGGCTCGATTTCACCCATGACGGTGATCCCCAACAGCGCTGCCAGCTGCGCGTTATTACCCAGTTCCGGGTGAGCATCCAGCGGCAGGTGCCAGCCATACAGGTTGATATCATTTTCCAACAGCGTTTTCAGACGATGGCGCTTCATTCCGCGAATAACCGGAGATTCGCCTTTCCAGAAATAACCGTGATGAACGATGACCGCATCCGCCTGCAGGCGTACCGCCTCGTCCAGTAACGCCTGACTTGCAGTCACGCCGGTCACGATTTTATGCACCGTCTCTTTGCCCTCAACCTGCAAACCATTCGGCGCATAGTCGCTAATGGCGGCGCTGTTCAGTTTGTCGTTGATCAGTTGTTCCAGTTCGGTGTTTTTCATCATCGTCCTCGTAGTCATAAATTCTGCCTGCCCAATCAGCAACACAGCTTAGGTTAAAATAGCGTCCCCGCTTGCGTTCGTCGATAGACATTTCACTGACACATCAAGAAACAATCACACCCGATTTGAACGCAATTTGCTTACCCCCACGCGATCTAATTCATGTATATTTATGCAATCAGACAGCATATTGCAAAAATAATCAGATCTGTATCAAAGTTAAAACTTTAAGGAAACACACTCGCGCGGCACGTTCAGCCTGTCGCGAGGCATTTACTTCGAGAAAAGAATGAATAAACAAGCATCTCAACCACGGGCGATTTATTACGTCGTTGCGCTACAAATTTGGGAATACTTCAGTTTTTACGGCATGCGTGCATTGCTGATCCTGTATCTCACTAACCAGCTTAAGTACGACGATAATCACGCATATGAACTGTTCAGCGCCTACTGCTCGCTGGTCTACGTCACGCCCATTCTTGGGGGATACCTGGCCGATAAAGTGCTCGGCAATCGAATGGCGGTGATGATCGGCGCATTTTTAATGGCAGTGGGGCATCTGGTATTGGGCGCCAGCGAAATGGCCCCGGCGTTCCTTTATTTGTCGCTGGCGATTATTGTCTGTGGCTACGGTCTGTTTAAATCCAACATCAGTTGCCTGTTAGGCGAGTTGTATCAGCCTGAAGACCCTCGCCGTGACGGTGGGTTCTCTCTGCTCTACGCTGCCGGTAATATTGGTTCAATCATCGCGCCTATTGCCTGCGGCTACGTGCAGGAAGAGTACAGCTGGGCGATGGGCTTTGCGCTGGCGGCGATTGGCATGCTGGCGGGGCTGGTGATTTTCGTATGCGGTAATCGCCATTTCGCCCATACCACCGGCGTCAACAAGGCCGTCTTGTGTGCGAAAAAATATATGCTGCCAAACTGGGCCTGGTTGTTAGTTCTGCTGGTTGCAGCACCGCTGCTGATTACCGTTCTGTTCTGGAAAGAGTGGTCCGTTTACGCACTGATCGTTGCTACTGTTATTGGTCTGGCGGTTCTGGCGAAGATTTACCGCCAGGCGCAGACCCAGAAACAGCGCAAAGAGCTGGGGCTTATCGTTACGCTGACCTTCTTCAGTCTGTTGTTCTGGGCCTTTGCTCAACAGGGCGGCAGTTCGATTAGCCTGTATATCGACCGCTTCGTTAACCGCGATATTCTGGGATATTCCGTCCCTACCGCGATGTTCCAGTCGGTTAACGCCTTTGCCGTTATGCTGTGCGGTATTGTGCTGGCCTGGGTGGTCAAAGAAAGCGTTAGCGGTAATCGTACCGTACGTATCTGGGGTAAATTTGCCCTTGGCCTCGGTTTAATGAGCGCCGGATTCTGTATTCTGACCTTGAGCGCCCGCTGGTCCGCGACTTACGGTCACTCTTCCATGCCGCTGATGGTATTGGGGCTGGCGGTCATGGGCTTTGCCGAGCTGTTTATCGATCCGGTGGCTATGTCTCAGATTACACGTATCGAGATCCCAGGGGTGACCGGCGTATTAACGGGTATTTACATGCTGCTTTCCGGGGCCATCGCCAACTACCTGGCCGGCGTTATCGCCGATCAAACCTCACAAGGTTCGTTTGACTCAGCGGGCGCTATCAACTATTCCATCAATGCATATATTGATGTCTTTAGCGAAATAACCTGGGGCGCGCTGGCCTGTGTGGTGCTGGTACTGCTGATTTGGCTGTACCAGTCGTTGAAGTTCAGAAATCGTCCGCTGGCGGTAGAGTCCTGAGTTTACAGGCCCGATGATGTAATAAGATTCGGGCCTGTTTTTCTGGAGATTATGCATGGTTTACAGCCAAATCCGCTTCTGAAACACCGGTCACCAGTTTTACCATTTCGCGTTCTATTCCCTGTTCCAACATGGTTTGCGCTATACGTAATGCCGCTTCTTGTTTTCCTTCTTCTTTGCCTTGTTGTAGTCCTTGTTGTAGTCCTTGTTGTAGACCTTCCTGTAATCCATCTAACCGTAACCGCTCTGCAATAGTCATCAGCCTCTCCTTGTGTTGGGGGATCCGTTGTGTCATCTCTTGCATAAACTCATTAAAGCGAGATTCATCGCCAGATTGTAGAATGTAATTAAACATCGCTTGTAATTGCGTGTCATTAGCGCATCCCGTAAGTAGCAGCGTGGTCAGTTGCTCTACCAGCCCCATCAAATCCCGCCGACGGATATGTTTTTGCATTAATTCCAGCAGCGCCATTCGCCTGTGAGCCATGATCTCATCATCGGGTACTACCGTTATGTCCACCAACGGAAATGCGCTGGAATAAAGTTGTCTTGCCGCCACGGAGTCGGCAAAGGCATCCAGCCAGCACAACGAGTACGGATAGGGGCTTCGGCAGCCATGATAAAACAGCATCGGTATCACCAGCGGCAGTTCCTTATGCCCTGCGTCCAGATGGCGCTGCATCGCCGCCATCGCATAACGCAACAGACGAAAAGCCATATGCGGCTCGGCTGAACTTTGATGCTCTAAAACCACATAGACATAACCGTCGCCGTCGCGAGTGTGCAAAGACCAGAGCACGTCGGAGTAGCGCGAACGTAAATCCGCTTCAATAAAGCTTTCTGACTCCAGCTTCAGCGAATTCAAATCGCAAAGTGTCCGCAGTTCAGCTGGCAGGTGAATGTCGAGAAAATCCCGCGCAGTTTCGGGATGATGTAAAAACGTTTTAAACACCGCATCGTGCGGTGTGGATGTCGTTGGCGTTGTCATTAATTTCCGTCATCTGAATGAAGATGACGGAAATTTACTGCTGAGGGAAAACTTATGCAGCAGGGTATTCACGGTACTGAGAGCACGTTTCAGCGCTAATAGCTCCCGACTGCAACATGTTCATTCTGCTGGAAGGCATTACGCAGAAATCCGTCACATACTTATCCCTTGCGCGCCGCCTCATAGGCCGCCAGCGTCGCCAGTCTTGCCTGTTTATGATCGACAATCGGACGAGGATAGTTAAGCGTAACCTGCGCTTTTTCAGCCCACGTCCACGGATCATGAATGGCTTTACCCGGCACATCGCGCAGTTCCGGCAGCCACTGGCGGATAAACTCGCCGTCGCGATCAAATTTTTCGCCCTGAGTCGTGGGGTTAAAGATACGGAAATACGGTGCGGCGTCGGTCCCGGTTGAGGCCGCCCACTGCCAGCCGCCGTTATTGGCCGCCAGATCGCCATCGATCAGTTGCGACATAAAATATTGCTCGCCTTTACGCCAGTCGATCAGCAGATCTTTCACTAAAAAACTGGCCGTAATCATGCGTAATCGATTATGCATCCAGCCCGTGGCGTTGAGCTGACGCATCGCCGCATCAACAATCGGGTATCCCGTGTTCCCTGTTTGCCAGGCTTGCAAATGTGCCGGATTATTCTGCCATTGCACGCGATCGGTCCAACGGATAAACGGTTGATGCCGACACAGCGCCGGATGGTAAGTCATCAGATGACGATAAAATTCACGCCAGATAAGTTCGTTCAGCCAGACGCTGCCTTCCCCTCCTTCAAGCGCCTGCGGCTGCTCCGCGAGCAGTCGATTCAGGCACTGGCGCGGCGACAATCCCCCTGTCGCCAGGCTCGCGGATAATCGACTGGTACCGTCAACCGCGGGGAAATCACGCTGTTGCTCATATTCTCTCGCGGCCTGCTGGCAAAACTGGCGTAATTGCGCGATAGCCAGTTTTTCTTCTGCCACAAACCGCTGCGCATCAAAATCTTGCTGCGGATAGCTCAGCGTTATTGATGTTAACGGAGCGTCAAGAGCGCCGCTTTCTCTCACCTTCGGCGCGCTAACGCATTCTGGAATACCCTCTTTAATCCGCTTCAGCCAGGCATTTTTAAACGGTGTAAAGACTTTATACATTTCGTGATTGCCGGTCATGACCGCCCCCGGAGGCAAGATCACGCTATCGTCAAACCCTTCACACACCACATGGGGTAATGCCTTCTCAACGGCGACATCACGCTGACGTTCGTTTATTTCGTATTGATAGTTATAAAACAATCGGCTGACGCTATGCTGTGCGCAGACGTTTTTAACGGTTTCCACGCTGGCCGCAAAATCTGCGACTTCATCAAACACAAGCGGGATGCCTTTTTCCGCCAGCGCCGTCTGCAACGCATTCAACTGCGCACTCACAAATGCCGCCTGACGTGGGGCCATTTCGTGCGCCTTCCACTGCTCAGGAGTAGAGATATATAGCGCGATGACCTGCGCAGTACGATCCCGACAAGCCGCCGCCAGCGCGAGGTTGTCATGCAGACGTAAATCACGTCGAAACCAGACCAGATGGGTGGTCATAATACTCCCGGATATAAATTAATCATTGCCACTCGTTATCTATTACACCGACAAGTGTAGACGTCGGCGCATAAAAAAAACCGCCACATTACTGTGAGCGGTTTTCTTGAGCAAGAACGATAACTTAGTAGAAATCGCAGGTGGCTTTTTCAGCCTGCTCCATCCACACCGGTTTATCACTGGTTTTAGACCAGACGCGGTGCAGGTAGCTGTAAAAACGAGCGCGGTCTTTCCAGAACAGCATGACCGGTAGCGCCAGCACGCCCGCCACTACGGCAAAGGTACGGCGCAAGAAAACAATGTGTGCTGGATATTCTTTATAAAAGTCCATAATCCTCTCCCATATATCTGTTCGGTGAATAGCACCGGAAAAATAAACTTGGTTAACTGATGAAAATAATACCGCCTTGTGTGTAATTTTGCTACTCATCCGACCACTTATTTTTATCTATTGATGCTCCGTTTAGCATAAAACCGTAATTAAGTTACATAAAAGTTAAATTAATACTAACCATTAGTTAAATAATGGTTTTTGCCATTTTTATACTTTTTTTACACCCCACCCGCTGATTTTTGCGAAATCTTTGCAAGCAAAAACCTACGCTCTGGTTATCACATTTATGCCACTGGAGGTGCACTGTGAGTGCAGGCGTGATAACCGGCATTGTGCTGGTCTTTTTATTATTAGGTTACCTGGTCTATGCCCTGATCAATGCGGAGGCGTTCTGATGGCAGCCCAAGGATTTTTACTCATTGCCAGTTTCTTGCTGGTGCTATTTGTCATCGCCAGACCGTTGGGATTTGGGCTGGCTCGACTGATCAACAATACGCCCCTGCCGGGTCTGGTTGGCGCGGAGCATTTACTCTGGCGCGGTCTGGGCATCTCGCAGCAGGAGATGAACTGGCGGCAGTATCTGCTGGCTATCCTCGCTCTCAATGCGCTGGGCCTGCTGGTCCTGTTTTCGATGCTGATGGCGCAAAACCTGCTGCCGCTAAATCCCCAGCAACTACCAGGGCTTTCGTGGGATCTGGCGCTCAATACGGCGGTGAGTTTTGTCACTAATACCAACTGGCAATCCTATGCTGGCGAAACCACCTTAAGCTATTTCAGCCAGATGGCTGGGTTGACTGTGCAGAATTTCCTGTCTGCGGCGACCGGAATTGCGGTGATTTTTGCCCTGACCCGCGCTTTCACACGCCAGAGTATGAACACGCTGGGCAACGCCTGGGTCGATCTGGTTCGCATTACGCTGTGGATCCTCGTCCCTATTGCGTTGCTCATTGCCCTGTTCTTCATTCAGCAAGGTACGTTGCAAAACATATTGCCTTATCAGCCCATCACCACCCTTGAAGGGGTGAAACAGCTGCTGCCAATGGGGCCAGTCGCCTCACAGGAAGCGATTAAGATGCTCGGCACTAACGGAGGGGGATTCTTTAACGCTAACTCATCGCATCCGTTTGAAAACCCAACCGCACTGACCAATCTGGTACAGATGCTGGCTATTTTCTTAATTCCCACCGCGCTGTGTTTTGCCTTTGGTGATGTAGTGGGCGATCGTCGTCAGGGGCGGACCTTACTGTGGGCCATGTCATTGATTTTTGCGGTCTGCGTTGCCGTCGTGATGTGGGCCGAAGTTCAGGGCAACCCGCACCTGATGGCATTCGGTGCCGACAGCAATATCAACATGGAGGGCAAGGAGAGCCGCTTTGGCGTGCTGGCCACGAGTCTCTTTTCCGTCGTCACCACGGCAGCATCCTGCGGGGCTGTCGATGCGATGCATGACTCCTTTACCGCACTGGGCGGCATGGTACCTATGTGGCTGATGCAGATTGGTGAAGTGGTCTTCGGCGGTGTGGGTTCAGGTCTGTACGGCATGCTGCTGTTCGTGCTGCTGGCGGTATTTATCGCCGGGTTAATGATTGGCCGTACGCCGGAGTATCTGGGTAAGAAAATCGACGTGCGCGAAATGAAAATGACCGCGCTGGCGATTCTGGTCACCCCTACGCTGGTCCTTCTCGGGACAGCGATCGCCATGATGAGCGATGCCGGGCGCAGCGCCATGCTTAATCCAGGTCCTCACGGCTTTAGTGAAGTCCTGTATGCCGTGTCGTCAGCCTCGAACAACAACGGTAGCGCCTTTGCCGGATTAAGCGCCAATAGCCCGTTCTGGAACTGCCTGCTGGCCCTGTGCATGTTCTTCGGTCGCTTCGGCGTGATCATCCCCGTGATGGCTATTGCCGGGTCGCTGGTCAGTAAAAAGATCCAGCCAGCAAGCCCAGGCACGCTACCTACCCACGGCGCGCTGTTTGTCGGGTTGTTAATCGGTACGGTGTTACTGGTTGGCGCTCTCACCTTTGTTCCTGCCCTGGCGCTTGGCCCGGTCGCAGAATACCTGTCATTACACTGAGTGATGCGGAGCACATTACTATGAGTCGCAA
The DNA here is from genome assembly GCF_013783065.1 of Citrobacter sp. RHBSTW-00986. Taxonomy (NCBI): domain Bacteria; kingdom Pseudomonadati; phylum Pseudomonadota; class Gammaproteobacteria; order Enterobacterales; family Enterobacteriaceae; genus Citrobacter; species Citrobacter sp. RHBSTW-00986. Next base: position 3,352,629 of record NZ_CP056200.1, read on the forward strand.
GCAACTGGCGCTGTTCGAACCCTCTCTGGTCGCACAGGCGCTGATGGACGCCGTGAAAAAATTAAGCCCACATACCCAGTGGCGTAACCCGGTGATGTTCATCGTCTGGCTGGGCAGTTTGTTAACAACCCTGTTAACGGTGGCGATGGCAACAGGTCATATGCAGGGTAGCCCGTGGTTTACCGGCGCGATAAGTCTGTGGCTGTGGATTACCGTTCTGTTCGCCAACTTCGCTGAGGCGCTGGCGGAAGGTCGCAGTAAAGCTCAGGCTAATAGTCTAAAGGGAGTCAAAAAAACCGCCTTTGCCCGTAAACTTCGCGAACCCAAATACGGCGCGGCAATGGATCACGTTCCTGCCGATGATTTACGGAAAGGGGATATCGTGCTGGTGGAAGCTGGCGATATTATCCCGTGTGACGGCGAGGTCATTGAAGGTGGCGCATCAGTAGATGAAAGTGCCATTACCGGTGAATCTGCGCCTGTGATTCGTGAATCCGGTGGCGATTTCGCCTCCGTCACCGGCGGGACCCGCATCCTCTCCGACTGGCTGGTTATCGAATGCAGCGTAAACCCCGGTGAAACGTTCCTCGACCGGATGATCGCCATGGTTGAAGGCGCGCAGCGGCGTAAAACGCCCAATGAAATCGCCCTGACGATCCTGCTGATTGCCCTGACCATTATCTTTTTGCTGGCGACCGCCACGCTATGGCCGTTTTCCGCATGGGGTGGTAGTGCGGTCAGCATCACGGTGCTGGTTGCCTTGCTTGTGTGCTTGATCCCTACAACGATAGGCGGACTGCTCTCAGCGATTGGCGTCGCCGGGATGAGCCGCATGCTGGGCGCGAATGTCATCGCTACCAGCGGACGTGCGGTAGAGGCGGCAGGTGACGTAGACGTACTGCTGCTGGATAAAACCGGCACCATTACGCTGGGTAACCGTCAGGCTTCGGATTTTCTGCCCGCCCACGGCGTGGACGAAAAAACGTTGGCCGACGCCGCACAGCTTTCATCGCTGGCCGATGAAACGCCGGAAGGCCGCAGCATCGTGATCCTGGCAAAACAGCGCTTTAATCTGCGTATTCGCGACGTGCAATCGCTACACGCTACCTTTGTGCCGTTTACCGCCCAAAGCCGGATGAGCGGCATCAACATCGACAACCGAATGATCCGCAAAGGGTCGGTCGATGCCATTCGTCGGCACGTTGAAGCCAACGGCGGCCACTTTCCCGCCGATGTGGAGCAGAAGGTCGAAAGCGTCGCTCGCCTTGGCGCAACGCCGCTGGTGGTTGCCGAAGGCTCCCACGTACTGGGCGTGATTGCGCTGAAAGATATTGTGAAAGGCGGGATCAAAGAACGTTTTGCTCAACTGCGCAAAATGGGGATTAAAACGGTGATGATCACCGGCGATAACCGCCTGACCGCTGCCGCGATCGCCGCTGAGGCCGGAGTGGATGACTTCTTAGCTGAAGCCACGCCGGAAGCCAAGCTGGCGCTGATTCGTCAGTATCAAGCGGAAGGTCGTCTGGTGGCAATGACCGGCGACGGAACCAATGACGCTCCTGCCCTGGCGCAGGCCGACGTTGCGGTCGCCATGAACTCTGGAACCCAGGCAGCGAAAGAAGCAGGTAACATGGTGGATCTCGACTCCAACCCCACCAAGCTGATTGAAGTAGTGCACATTGGTAAACAAATGCTGATGACGCGCGGTTCGCTGACCACTTTCAGTATTGCCAACGACGTCGCGAAGTATTTCGCTATTATCCCGGCCGCATTCGCCGCCACCTATCCGCAGCTCAATGCGCTGAACGTGATGGGACTGCATTCGCCAGACTCGGCGATCCTCAGCGCGGTTATCTTTAACGCGCTGGTTATCGTCTTTCTGATCCCGCTGGCGCTAAAAGGCGTGAGCTACAAACCTTTGTCCGCATCCGCGATGTTGCGCCGCAATTTGTGGATCTATGGTCTGGGCGGTTTGGTTGTGCCGTTTATCGGTATCAAAGCGATTGATTTACTGCTGACCCTGCTGGGTCTGGTGTGAGGTTTCAGATGAGTGGATTACGTCCTGCATTATCAACATTGATTTTCCTGATGCTTATCACCGGCGGGGCTTACCCGTTGCTGACGACCGCGCTGGGGCAGTGGTGGTTTCCCCACCAGGCTAACGGTTCGCTTCTTAGCGAAGGTCAGATTGTTCGCGGCTCTGAGCTCATCGGGCAACATTTTACCGCTGCCGGTTATTTTCAGGGGCGTCCGTCTGCCACAGCTGAAATGCCCTATAATCCAATGGCTTCAGGCGGCAGTAATCTGGCAGCCAGCAACCCGGAACTGGATAAACAGCTGCAAAGCCGGATTACCGCACTGCGTGCCGCCAACCCGCAGGCCAGTCCTGCCGTCCCGGTAGAGCTGGTAACGGCTTCTTCCAGCGGGCTGGATAACAACCTGACGCCAGCCGCGGTGGCCTGGCAAATTCCCCGCGTGGCGCAGGCTCGCAACCTCAGCGTTGAAGAGGTTACGCGGTTGGTTGCACAATATACGCACAAGCCGTTGGTCAGTTTTATTGGTCAGCCGGTGGTGAACCTGGTGGAACTTAATTTAGCGCTGGATAAGCACTGAGAAAAAGGACATGCATAACGAACCCTTACGCCCCGACCCCGATCGCCTGCTGGAGCAGACCACGGCCCCGCACCGGGGAAAACTGAAAATTTTCTTCGGTGCCTGTGCTGGCGTCGGCAAAACCTGGGCCATGCTGGCAGAGGCCCAGCGACTGCGGGCGCAAGGGTTAGATGTGCTGATTGGCGTGGTGGAAACCCATGGACGCAAAGAGACCGCCGCGCTGTTGGACGGCCTCAGCATCCTGCCGCTAAAGCGACAGGCGCGTCACGGTCGCCATATCAATGAGTTCGATCTCGACGCGGCGCTGGCCCGCCGTCCGGCGCTCATTTTGATGGATGAACTGGCGCACAGTAATGCGCCAGGCTCACGGCATCCTAAGCGCTGGCAGGACATTGAAGAGCTGCTGGAAGCCGGGATTGATGTCTTTACTACCGTTAACGTGCAGCATCTGGAAAGTCTCAATGACGTGGTCAGCGGCGTTACCGGCATTCAGGTTCGTGAAACCGTACCCGACCCTTTTTTCGATGCCGCCGACGATGTGGTGCTGGTCGATCTCCCCCCCGACGATTTGCGCCAGCGCCTGAACGAAGGCAAGGTTTATATCGCCGGTCAGGCAGAAAGAGCAATTGAGCATTTCTTTCGCAAAGGTAATCTGATCGCGCTACGTGAACTTGCCCTGCGCCGCACGGCTGATCGGGTAGACGATCAGATGCGCGCCTGGCGAGGACGTCCGGGAGAGGAGAAAGTCTGGCATACCCGCGACGCTATTTTACTGTGCATTGGGCACAATACCGGCAGCGAAAAACTGGTACGCGCCGCCGCACGTCTGGCGGCGCGTCTCGGCAGCGTCTGGCATGCGGTGTATGTCGAAACGCCAGCGCTGCACCGACTGCCCGAAAAACAACGCCGCGCAATTTTAAGCGCTCTGCGGCTGGCTCAGGAGTTAGGCGCAGAAACAGCTACCCTTTCCGACCCCGCCGAAGACAAAGCGGTCATCCACTATGCCCGTGAGCATAATCTGGGAAAAATTGTGCTCGGGCGTCCGACTACGCGTCGCTGGTGGCGTAGCGATTCCTTTGCCGACAAACTCGCTCATCGCGCACCGGATCTCGACCTGATGATTGTTGCGCTCGATGAGCCCCCTTCACGCCCTGTGCTGCAAACGGCTGATAGCCGCACCTTTAAGGATAAATGGCGGGTACAAATTCAGGGTTGTGTGGTTGCCGTTGCGCTGTGCGCCATCATTACGCTAATCGCCATGCAGTGGCTAATGGCCTTTGACGCCGCCAACCTGGTGATGATCTATTTATTGGGTGTGGTGGTTATCGCACTCTTTTACGGACGCTGGCCGTCAGTGCTGGCAACCTTTATTAACGTCGCCAGCTTCGATCTCTTCTTTATTGCCCCACGCGGGACGCTGGCCGTTTCAGACGTTCAGTACCTGCTCACCTTTGCCGTAATGCTAACGGTAGGGCTGGTTATTGGTAATCTGACCGCCGGGGTGCGTTATCAGGCGCGGGTAGCGCGTTATCGTGAACAGCGTACGCGTCATTTGTATGAGATGTCGAAAGCGCTGGCCGTCGGTCGGAGTCAGACGGATATCGCCGCCACCAGTGAACAGTTTATCGCTTCAACGTTTCAGGCCCGCAGCCAGGTTTTGCTGCCCGGAGAGAACGGCAAGCTGGCCCCGCTCACCCATCAACAGGGCATGACGCCGTGGGATGACGCTATTGCCCAATGGAGCTTTGACAAAGGGCAACCGGCCGGTGCAGGCACCGACACGTTACCGGGCGTGCCGTATCAGATTTTACCGTTAAAAAGCGCCGATAAAACGCATGGGCTGCTGGTAGTCGAACCGGGAAATTTACGCCAGCTTATGATCCCCGAACAGCAACGCCTGCTGGAAACCTTCACTCTACTGGTAGCCAGTGCGCTGGAGCGCCTGACGCTGACCGCCAGCGAAGAGCAGGCGCGGTTTGCCAGCGAGCGCGAAAGCATTCGCAACGCCCTGCTCGCTGCTCTGTCCCACGATTTGCGCACGCCGTTGACGGTGTTGTTCGGTCAGGCGGAAATCTTAACACTGGATCTGGCCAGCGAGGGATCGCCGCACGCGCGCCAGGCCAGTGAGATTCGCCAGCACGTTCTGAATACTACCCGACTGGTTAATAACCTGCTGGATATGGCGCGAATTCAGTCTGGCGGCTTTAATCTTAAGAAGGAGTGGTTAACGCTGGAAGAGGTGGTCGGCAGCGCCCTGCAGATGCTGGAGCCCGGTCTATCTGCTCCAATAAATCTGTCGTTACCTGAACCGTTAACATTGATTCACGTCGATGGTCCGCTCTTTGAACGGGTGCTGATTAACCTGCTGGAAAACGCCGTCAAATACGCGGGGCCACAGGCGCAAATCGGTATTGATGCCAGCGTCGATGGCGCACATCTGCAACTGGACGTCTGGGATAATGGGCCGGGTATTCCGTCGGGTATGGAACAGCGCGTTTTTGACAAATTTTCCCGGGGAAATAAAGAGTCATCGGTGCCCGGCGTTGGGCTGGGGCTGGCAATTTGTCAGGCTATTGTGGACGTGCACGGCGGTACTATTTCGGTCCACAATCGCGCGCAAGGAGGAGCCTGTTTTCGTGTTACACTGCCCCAGGAAATTCCCCCTGAACTTGAAGATTTTCATGAGGATATGTGACGAACGTACTGATTGTTGAAGATGAACATGCCATTCGCCGCTTTCTGCGCACCGCGCTGGAAGCCGATGGCCTGCGTGTATATGAAGCGGAAACGCTGCAACGTGGTCTGTTGGAAGCCGCCACGCGAAAACCCGATCTCATCATTCTCGATCTCGGCCTGCCGGACGGCGACGGCATTGATTTTATTCGCGACCTGCGACAATGGAGCGCGATTCCGGTGATTGTGCTTTCAGCCCGCAGTGAGGAAAGCGATAAAATTGCTGCGCTGGATGCCGGTGCCGATGACTATCTCAGTAAACCCTTTGGTATTGGCGAGCTACAGGCGAGATTGCGCGTGGCATTGCGTCGCCACGCCAGCGGTGCGTCTCCCGAACCGGTGGTACATTTTTCCAACGTCAAAGTGGATATTGCCGCGCGCCTCGTTCACCGTGGTGACGAGGAAATTCATTTGACGCCGATTGAGTTTCGTCTGTTAGCGGTTCTGCTAAATAATGCCGGGAAGGTACTGACGCAACGCCAGTTGTTAAATCAGGTTTGGGGACCAAACGCCGTCGAACATAGTCACTATCTACGTATTTATATGGGACACCTGCGCCAGAAGCTGGAACAGGACCCGGCCCGTCCGCGTCATTTTCTGACCGAAACCGGAATTGGCTATCGGTTTATGCCGTGAATTCTTATTCATTTTTTCTGATTAATTAATAAATATATTTTTCATTACTCACTCCACTGCATAATACTTATTATGCAGCCAGTAGAATATTGTAAAAAAATAATAAAATACAAATAAATAACATATAAACAACAAAACAGCATCTTGTCCCGCACTATGCATAAATGGCGACTAAATATTTTATAAACGATCGTTTTTTATTGATCTTCTTCACAGTTCATAGCCATTTCCTGGATAAAATACCCGCACCTTCCACTTATCCAGTAAAGGTAACTAAAATGGAAAATAATAGCCGTACAATGCCACATATAAGGCGAACAACGCATATTATGATGTTTGCCCACCGCAACAGTTTCGACTTTCATTTCTTTAATGCCCGTTAGTCTTCCGACTAAGGGCACTCAAGTATACAGGTCTTCCTGACTCTCTGTATCGCAGGCTAACGCCTGTATCCGCAGTGCTCTCCCTGCATAACCCTGTATTACCTGTGACCGGACCGGTTAGGGTTTATTGCATCTTCAAAAAAGCAATTTACTGATTTATTTATCAGCGGTATGACTTTGCTTTTTTTCCGGAGTTATCAATTTCTCATTTGAGAAATTGAGGACCTGCTATTACCTAAAAATAAAGAGATGAAAATGTCAGAATTAAAAATTGCCGTAAGCCGTTCCTGTCCTGATTGTTTTTCTACGCAGCGTTCTTGCGTAAATATCGATGAAAGTAATTTCATTGATGTTGCTGCTATCGTGTTATCCATCAATGATATTGAACGTGGAAAACTCGATGAAATTGACGCCACCGGCTATGGGATTCCTGTTTTTATCGCCACCGAAAATGAAGAACGTGTTCCATCTGAACATCTGCCGCGGATCTCAGGTGTATTCGAATGTAATGAAGCCCGTACCGCCTTTTATGGCCGGCAGTTAGAAACCGCCGCCAGCCATTATGAAACGCAGTTACGTCCGCCGTTCTTCCGTGCGCTTGTCGACTATGTCAATCAGGGTAACAGCGCCTTTGATTGTCCTGGTCATCAGGGGGGCGAGTTTTTCCGTCGCCATCCTGCGGGTAATCAGTTTGTCGAATATTTCGGCGAAACACTTTTCCGCTCCGATTTGTGTAATGCCGATGTCGCAATGGGTGATCTGCTGATTCACGAAGGCGCTCCCTGCATCGCACAACAGCACGCAGCTAAAGTTTTCAACGCGGATAAGACCTACTTTGTACTGAACGGGACCTCCTCATCGAACAAAGTGGTGCTTAACGCATTGCTCACCCCAGGCGATCTGGTGTTATTCGACCGCAACAACCACAAGTCAAACCACCACGGCGCGTTATTGCAGGCCGGGGCAACGCCGGTATATCTGGAAACCGCGCGTAACCCGTACGGCTTTATCGGCGGGATCGACGCGCACTGCTTTGAAGAAGGCTATCTACGTGAACAGGTGAGTGAAGTTGCGCCACAACGTTCGAAAGATGAGCGTCCGTTCCGTCTGGCCGTGATTCAGTTAGGTACCTACGACGGCACAATCTATAACGCCCGTCAGGTGGTGGATAAGATCGGTCATCTGTGCGACTACATCCTGTTTGACTCCGCGTGGGTTGGCTATGAGCAGTTTATTCCGATGATGGCCGATTGCTCTCCGCTGTTGCTGGATCTTAACGAAAATGACCCCGGTATTCTGGTCACCCAGTCAGTGCACAAACAACAGGCAGGCTTCTCTCAGACTTCGCAGATCCACAAAAAAGACAGCCATATTAAAGGCCAGTCTCGCTACGTGCCTCATAAACGAATGAATAACGCGTTCATGATGCACGCCTCCACCAGCCCGTTCTATCCGCTCTTTGCCGCGCTGGACATCAACGCCAAAATGCATGAAGGCGTCAGCGGGCGCAACATGTGGATGGACTGCGTCGTCAACGGAATTGATACTCGTAAGTTGATCCTGGAAAACTGCCACCATATCCGCCCGTTCGTGCCGGAGATAGTAGAGGGTAAACCGTGGCAGGCTTATCCCACCGCTGAAATCGCCAGCGACCTGCGTTTCTTCCATTTTGTCCCCGGTGAACACTGGCATGCCTTTGAAGGATATGCCGAACACCAGTACTTTGTGGATCCATGCAAATTGCTGCTCACCACTCCGGGTATTAATGCGCGTAACGGCGAATACGATACCTTCGGCGTTCCGGCTACCATTCTGGCTAACTTCCTGCGCGAAAATGGTGTGGTGCCCGAAAAATGCGACCTCAACTCCATCCTGTTCCTGCTGACCCCCGCAGAAGATATGGCGAAGTTGCAGCAGCTTGTCGCCCTGCTGGTACGTTTCGAAAAACTGCTGGAAGCCGATGCCCCGCTAGCCGAGGTTCTGCCCTCGATCTACAAGCAGCATGAAGCCCGTTACGCCGGTTACACCCTGCGCCAGCTGTGCCAGGAGATGCACGATTTGTATGCGCGTCACAACGTGAAGCTGCTACAGAAAGAGATGTTCCGTAAGGCACATTTCCCGCGCGTCAGCATGAATCCCCAGGATGCCAACTATGCATATCTGCGTGGTGAAGTTGAACTGGTGCGTCTGCCGGACGCTGAAGGTCGCATCGCGGCAGAAGGCGCGCTGCCTTATCCTCCGGGCGTGCTGTGTGTGGTTCCGGGTGAAATCTGGGGTGGTTCAGTATTACGTTACTTCAGCGCACTGGAAGAAGGAATCAATTTGCTACCGGGTTTTGCGCCTGAACTCCAGGGTGTCTACATCGAAGAACACGACGGTCGTAAACAGGTGTGGTGCTACGTGATTAAGCAACAAAGCGCGCAACACGCTCTGTTGAAAGGGGAAATGTTATGAGCAAAGCCAAATCCAACAAAATGGGCGTCGTCCAGCTCACTATCCTGACCATGGTTAATATGATGGGATCCGGAATCATCATGTTGCCCACCAAGCTTGCGGAAGTCGGTACTATCTCGATCATCTCGTGGCTGGTGACTGCTGTCGGTTCAATGGCGCTGGCCTGGGCCTTCGCAAAATGCGGTATGTTCAGCCGTAAATCCGGTGGTATGGGTGGTTACGCTGAATACGCCTTTGGCAAATCCGGTAACTTTATGGCGAACTACACTTATGGCGTTTCGCTGTTAATCGCCAACGTGGCTATCGCCATCTCCGCCGTTGGCTACGGTACCGAGCTGTTTGGCGCCACACTGACACCGATGCAGATTGGCCTGGCAACCATTGGTGTACTGTGGATCTGTACCGTGGCTAACTTTGGCGGGGCGCGCATTACCGGGCAGATCAGCAGCATCACCGTTTGGGGCGTCATTATTCCGGTTGTCGGTTTGTGTATCATCGGCTGGTTCTGGTTCAGTCCGACGCTGTACGCTAACTCCTGGAATCCACACCACGTCCCGTTCTTCACGGCTGTCGGCTCTTCCATTGCGATGACCTTGTGGGCTTTTCTGGGTCTGGAATCGGCCTGCGCCAACGCTGAAGTGGTAGACAACCCGGAACGCAACGTGCCCATCGCCGTATTGGGCGGTACGCTGGGCGCTGCGGTGATTTACATCATCTCCACCAACGTGATAGCCGGGATTGTGCCGAATATGGATCTGGCTAACTCTACAGCACCGTTCGGTTTAGCCTTCGCACAAATGTTCACCCCGGAAGTCGGTAAGGTGATCATGGCGCTGATGGTGATGTCCTGCTGCGGTTCACTGCTGGGCTGGCAGTTCACTATCGCTCAGGTATTCAAATCGTCGGCTGATGGGGGTTACTTCCCTAAAATCTTCTCTCGCGTGACCAAAGTAGACGCGCCGGTACAGGGGATGCTGGCTATCGTGATCATCCAGAGTGGTTTATCGCTGATGACTATCAGCCCGTCACTGAACAGTCAGTTCAACGTGCTGGTCAACCTGGCGGTGGTAACGAACATCATTCCGTATATTCTGTCGATGGCCGCGCTGGTAATTATTCAAAAAATGGCGAATGTTCCGTCGTCGAAAGCGAAACCGGCAAACTTCGTGGCGTTTGTTGGCGCATTGTACAGCTTCTATGCGCTCTACTCCTCTGGCGAAGAAGCAATGCTTTATGGTTCTATCGTGACCTTCCTCGGCTGGACGCTGTATGGCCTGGTATCACCGCGTTTTGAACTGAAAAATAAGCATAGTTAAATCCTGGCATAAAAAAGCCCGGTAGCGCTAACGCTTACCGGGCCTACAAAACGCGTCAGTACAAACAAGACTTACGCGTTTTTCAGCACTTCGCTGACAATCTCAACAGCTTCTTTTTCGATCTGCTTGCGATGTTCTTCACCAAGGAAGCTCTCGCAGTAGATTTTATAAGCGTCTTCAGTACCTGACGGACGCGCAGCAAACCAGCCGTTGTCAGTCATCACCTTCAGACCGCCGATAGAAGCACCGTTACCCGGTGCCGCCGTCAGACGTGCCGTGATCGGGTCGCCCGCCAGCGTGCTGGCACTCACCATTTCCGGAGACAGCTTAGACAGCGCCGCTTTCTGCGCGGAGGTCGCGCTTGCCTGCAGGCGGTTGTAGCTTGGCGCGCCGAAGCGGGCTGCCAGTTCGTTGTAGTGCTCTTGCGGATTCTTACCAGTCACTGCGGTAATTTCTGCCGCCAGCAGGCACATGATGATGCCGTCTTTGTCGGTTGACCACGGTGTACCGTCAAAACGCAGGAAAGAAGCGCCCGCGCTCTCTTCACCACCAAAGCCAAAGCTGCCGTCAAACAGACCGTCAACGAACCACTTAAAGCCAACCGGAACTTCGACCAGTTTACGCCCTAAATCATTCACTACGCGGTCAATCATCGCCGAAGAGACCAGCGTCTTACCGACGGCAACGTCTTTGCCCCACTGAGGACGATGCTGGAACAGGTAGTTGATCGCCACCGCCAGGTAGTGGTTCGGATTCATCAGGCCCGCCGGGGTGACGATACCGTGACGGTCGTAGTCCGGATCGTTGGCAAAGGCCAGATCGAACTTGTCACGCAGCGCCAACAGTCCCGCCATCGCGCACTCGGAGGAGCAGTCCATACGGATTGCGCCATCTTTGTCGAGATGCATAAAGCGGAAAGTCTGATCAACGTGATCGTTAACGATAGTCAGGTTCAGGTTGTAGTGCTTGGCAATACGCTTCCAGTATTCGATACCGGAACCGCCAAGCGGATCGACGCCCAGCGTCAGGCCCGCTTTCTGGATCGCCGCCATGTCGACGATGTCGGCCAGTCCTTCAACAAACGGCTGAACCAGGTCCTGCTCTTTTACATGACCAGATGCCAGCGCAGCATCCAGCGACATACGCTTCACGCCTTGCAGACCATCAGCCAGCAGAGCGTTAGCCCTGTCTTCCACCACTTTGGTGACGTTAGTATCTGCCGGACCACCGTTTGGCGGGTTGTATTTAATGCCACCATCTTCCGGCGGATTGTGGGACGGCGTGATCACAATGCCGTCAGCCAGCGGGCCGCCTTTTTTGTTGTGGACCAGGATAGCATTCGACACGGCAGGGGTTGGCGTAAAGCCGTTATTTTCCTGCACGATGACGTCCACGCCGTTCGCTGCCAGCACTTCCAGTACAGAGATAAAAGCCGGTTCAGACAGCGCGTGGGTATCCTTGCCCACGTAGCACGGGCCAGTGATCCCGTTTTTCGCACGTTCTTCAGCAATCGCCTGAGCGATAGCCAGAATATGCGGCTCGTTAAAACTATGACGACCTGCACTGCCGCGATGTCCGGACGTACCGAACTTGACGGCGTGCTCAGCGTTCCCTGCCGTTGGTTTCAGTACATAGTACTGTGCCGTCAGTTGGGCGACGTTAATCAAATCACTCTGTTGCGCAGGTTGACCTGCACGGTTGTGGATTGCCATTGCCTGGTCCTTCTAATGCAAGGATTAAATTGTTCCGCAAACCTTTTCAATCAATTCCGCAGGGAATTGCATTGACTGCATGATGTGCTCAACCATGCTGCATTTACGGCCGGTATTGGTATTGGTGATCACCCAGTACGGCGTGCCTGGCACGTGTTTCGGTTTGGTTTGATTACCATTTTTCAGCAGCGTCTGTTCATCTGCTGCAAAATAAACGCGCGTACGACCATGCAACGATTCCGTTGCTTCGGCGAACGCGTTTTGATCCAGTGAATAGAGTGTAGACAGCACCAGCATAAAGCGATTTACTGCTTTCTTCTGCTCCGCATATTCGTCGGACAGCAGCAGTTCACGCATCGCGCGCACTTTATCTTTTACGGGGTTAACCGGCTTCGCTTCCACGACAGCTTGCACAGCGCGGACTTCTTTTACTACCGGAGTGACAGGCTGTGATGCGGCGGAAAACTTCAACATACGCCGTAAAATGTCGGATGCGCTCTCGCCGATATGCTTGGTGTGGCTGGCAATATAGCTATAGAGTTCATCATCAACTTCAATCGTTTTCATCTTAATCCAGTGCAGTGTTTAGCTGAATACAAGTTGTTGGGGTCAACACGCGTAGTGTAAAGGCAAATCCCAACAGCGGATAGCGTCAAGCCTGGTGGCTGGCAAAACTCAGAGTAACCGTAGTTGTTGCAGCCATGTGGCAGAATGGTCAACATGATACCCTAACCCGTGAGTGTGAAAAAAAGAACTTTGCCATGAAATTGAATATCCGAGCGCAATCTGCGCAAAACCTGCACAATAATTCTCCCATCGTCCTGGTGCACGGCCTGTTTGGCAGTCTGGATAACCTGGGGATCCTGGCGCGCGATCTGGTGGCCGATCACGATATCATCCAGGTTGATATGCGAAATCATGGCCTCTCCCCGCGTTCACCTGTGATGAATTATCCGGCCATGGCGCAAGATCTGCTGGATACGCTGGACGATCAACAGATCGAAAAAGCGATCTTTATTGGTCACTCGATGGGGGGCAAAGCCGTCATGGCGTTAACCGCGTTGGCCCCTGAACGTGTCGAACGGTTGGTAGCCATCGACATTGCCCCCGTTGACTATCATGTTCGCCGTCACGATGAGATTTTTGCTGCCATTAACGCAGTAACTGACGCGCAGTCCTCTTCGCGTCAGCAGGCGGCGAGCGTCATGCGCCAGCATCTGCAAGAGGAAGGCGTGATCCAGTTTCTGCTCAAATCCTTCGTGGACGGCGAATGGCGCTTTAATGTTCCCGTGCTGTGGGAGCAATATCCTCATATTGTCGGCTGGGAGACCATCCCGGCGTGGGAACACCCGGCGCTGTTTATCCCCGGTGGCAACTCACCTTATGTAACCGAAGCGTATCGCGAACAACTGCTGGCGCAATTCCCGCAGGCTCGGGCGCACGTTATTGCAGGCGCGGGCCATTGGGTGCATGCGGAAAAACCGGAGGCGGTACTGCGCGCCATCCGTCGTTATCTGAGCGAACAGGCTAACTGATTAAAAACTCAGCGTCTGCGCGTGATTACGCGCGTGGGCGTTGGCGTGTCTCCCCTGCTGATGTATTATGGCGGGCTATCCATCCGGGCAGACGCCTGGCTGATTGTTTCCCCGAAGTCACCAAGATCATGGCCAAAGAACAAACGGACCGTACGACATTAGATCTGTTCGCGCAGGAGCGTCGCCCGGGACGACCCAAAACTAATCCGCTCTCGCGTGATGAACAGTTACGTATTAACAAACGTAATCAGCTTAAACGCGATAAAGTTCGCGGGCTTAAGCGTGTCGAACTGAAACTGAACGCTGATGCTGTTGACGCTCTGAACGAGCTGGCCGAGGCGCGCAACATGAGTCGCAGTGAACTCATCGAAGAGATGCTGATGAACCAACTCAGCGCATTGCGCGGTCAGGCTTAGTCTGAATTTCTGCTCTAAATCATAAATCGTGTAGCACAGAGTGCAGTCCTGCGTGTTTGCTGTTTCCGCATGCCTGACTGTTCTGCTATGATTGCCCTTATCCGTGGGCAATGCGCCACCACCATTTCAATAAGTTTCAAGAGGTTATTTTACTCATGGCAATCACTGGCATCTTTTTCGGCAGCGACACCGGTAACACCGAAAACATCGCAAAAATGATTCAAAAACAGCTTGGTAAAGACGTTGCCGATGTACATGACATTGCAAAAAGCAGCAAAGAAGACCTCGAAGGGTATGACATTTTGCTGCTCGGCATTCCAACCTGGTACTACGGTGAAGCGCAGTGTGACTGGGACGATTTCTTCCCTACCCTCGAAGACATTGATTTTAACGGCAAACTGGTTGCATTGTTCGGCTGCGGCGACCAGGAAGATTACGCAGAATATTTCTGCGATGCGTTGGGTACAATTCGCGACATCATCGAACCACGCGGCGCAACCATCGTTGGTCACTGGCCAACGGCGGGTTATCACTTTGAAGCGTCCAAAGGCCTGGCCGACGACGACCACTTTGTGGGTCTGGCCATTGATGAAGATCGCCAGCCTGAATTGACCGCCGGACGCGTAGAAAAATGGGTTAAGCAGATCTCTGAGGAGCTGCACCTCGACGAAATCATCAATGCCTGATTTTGTGTGGCGCAGATTTCCATCTGCGCCACATCAATAGATAAAACCAATCAAAATAATTGCTACAAATTTGTAACTTTTTCGTCTGACCCTGTACAATGGCCGGATGCCAATCGGGTATTGCACAGTGTGTTTGTCGGCGATACCACGTTTTGATTAACAATATATGCCAGAGACTTGCAGTTTTCATTTAGCCATGGCAGTTCTATAATGAATCGCATTATCTCAAGTGCAATTTCTGTCACTTCTGTTAATGAAGTGAATCGTTTAGCTACAGGACAGATTCCGCATGACTGACAACAATACCGCATTAAAGAAGGCTGGCCTGAAAGTAACGCTTCCTCGTTTAAAAATTCTGGAAGTTCTTCAGGAACCGGATAACCATCACGTCAGTGCGGAAGACTTATACAAACGTCTGATCGATATGGGTGAAGAAATTGGTCTGGCGACCGTGTATCGCGTGCTGAACCAGTTTGATGATGCCGGTATCGTGACCCGCCATAATTTTGAAGGTGGTAAATCCGTCTTCGAACTGACTCAACAGCATCATCACGATCACCTCATCTGCCTCGACTGCGGCAAAGTGGTCGAGTTCAGCGATGATTCCATCGAGGCGCGCCAGCGTGAGATTGCGGCTAAACATGGTATTCGTTTAACCAACCATAGCCTCTATCTTTACGGTCACTGCGCCGAAGGCGATTGCCGCGAAGATGAGCATGCTCACGACGGTAAATAATGTAATGCTTTCTGAAAAGCCAACCATTCGGTTGGCTTTTTTTATGGGCGACTATCACCCCTTTTCCCCTTCCCTCCACTCCTGTGTTGCTTTAATGTAAAATCAATTGTCCCTTCCCGGAGAGTCGAAATGGAACTTCGCCAGCTACGCTATTTTGTTCGCATTGTAGAAACCGGCAGCATGGGTAGCGCGGCGCTCGATCTCAATATTGGAGTTTCGGCACTCAGCCAGCAAATGTCCCGCCTGGAAAACGAACTCGCTATTCGCCTGCTGCAGCGCACCTCGCGTGGCGTGACGCCCACCAGCGCCGGACTGGCTTTTTACTCCCAGGCGCAGCTGGCGCTCCGCCACGCAGACGATGCAATCCTCGCCGCGCGCGAGTCCCGGCTTTCCGGGCACGTCAGCGTCGGTATGGCCCCCAGTACCGCTTCCGTTCTCGGCATGCCTTTTATTAACGCCATGCGGGAAAGCTATAGTGATGTCCGCCTGCATGTGGTGGAAAGCCTCTCTGGCAACCTGGAACGGATGATTAATACCCGCCAGATTGATCTGGCCGTGGTATTTCAAAAAGAAAAGATCCTGCGCTGGAGCGCCAGACCGATTCTCGAAGAACGCCTGTTTTTGATTGGGACTCATGCCTTACTGGCTGATATTGCCGATGACAATATTGCGCCAGCCCAGTTGGCAAGTATCCCATTGATAATGCCCAGCCCAGGCCACGGTCTGCGCGGCAGGCTGGAAGCAATTTGTCAGGAACACGCACTGCGCATTGAGATCGCCACAGAAATTGATGGTCTGGCGCTGCTAATGCGCGCCGTTCGCAGTGGAATCGGCGCAACTCTCCAGCCCGGCGCGGCGATTTCCCATCTCGATAAAGAGACGTTAAGAGTGATCGGCGTCCATAATCCAATACTGAGTCGCCCCAACTTTCTGGTCAGCCTCTCGGACGATGAGCTCACCCCCGCGGGCCTCGCCGCCCGCGTGGTGCTAACGAAAGTGATGCATCAACTGGTGGAAGCAGGAAGCTGGCCAGGTGCCATCCTTTACAATAACTAAAGCCCTCTTTAGCACTTCGTCATAGCGCCCGCACAAGCTGTGCGTATACATTTCAATTACAAATTTAACAATTAGTTAAATGGTAATGGAGTATACGATGGTTGATGTTCTGGTGATTGGCGGTGGCAATGCCGCGTTATGTGCTGCCCTAACCGCCCGGGAGCAAGGAGCTTCGGTACTCCTGCTCGAAGCGGCTCCACGGGAATGGCGCGGGGGAAATTCTCAACACACGCGTAATCTGCGCTGTATGCATGACGCGCCGCAGGATGTACTGGTGGAAAGCTATCCTGAAGAGGAGTTCTGGCAGGATCTGCGGCGCGTCACCGAGGGAAATACTAACGAAGCCCTGGCGCGTCTGGTGATCCGCACCTCTTCACAATGCCGCGACTGGATGCGCCAACACGGCGTTAATTTTCAACCTCCTCTCTCCGGTGCTTTACACGTAGCGCGAACCAACGCCTTTTTTATGGGGGGCGGGAAAGCCCTCGTGAATGCCTATTATCGCAGCGCAGAAAAGTTAGGCGTGCAAATCCGCTATAACACACCGGTGCAGGCGCTTGAACTGCATAACGGTGAGTTTGTGGCAGCGCTGGCAGGCGAAGAGCGCATAACCGCTAAATCCTGCGTGCTTGCCGCTGGCGGATTTGAGTCAAACCGCGAATGGCTGCGCGAAGCCTGGGGAGAAAACGCCCGCGGCGAGTGGCCTGCGGATAACTTCCTGATTCGCGGCACACGCTTTAATCAGGGCGTACTGCTTAAATTTATGATGGATGCCGGGGCGGACATCATCGGCGAACCCTCCCAGTCACACTGCGTCGCCATTGATGCCAGAGCGCCATTATATGACGGCGGGATTTGCACCCGCGTGGACTGCGTTTCACTCGGCATAGTAGTCAACCGTGACGCAGAACGTTTTTATGATGAAGGCGAAGATTTCTGGCCCAAACGCTACGCCATCTGGGGACGCCTGGTCGCCCAACAGCCAGGACAGATTGGCTATTCCATTATCGACAGTAAAGCCATCGGCCACTTTATGCCACCGGTATTCCCCGGCGCACAGGCGAATACGCTGGCGGAGTTGGCGCATCAGTTAGGGCTGGATGCCGAACGCTTTACCCACACCGTGACGGCGTACAACAACGCCTGCCAGCCAGGTCAGTTCGACCATACCGTCCTGGACAACTGCACGACGAAGACGTTAACCCCCGCGAAAACACACTGGGCGCGACCGCTGGACCAGCCACCTTACTACGGCTATGCCCTGCGGCCAGGGATCACCTTCACCTATCTTGGGTTAAAAGTGAACGAACGCGCTGCCGTGCACTTTGCCGGGCAGCCAAGCCGCAACCTGTTCGTCGCCGGAGAGATGATGGCGGGCAACGTGTTGGGCAAGGGTTACACCGCTGGCGTGGGCATGTCGATCGGGACAACCTTTGGCCGCATTGCCGGAAAAGAAGCCGCGCTGGCAGCACGAAAGGAGGCACGTCATGAAGCAGCTTGAGAAACTGATCATCGAAGCACAAATTATCACCGAGCCGGAAGCAGAAGTTGAACGTGTGATGCAGGTCTGTAACGCCTGCCGCTATTGTGAAGGTTTTTGCGCCGTGTTCCCGGCAATGACTCAGCGCCTGGAATTCGGTAAAGCGGATATCAATTATCTGGCTAACTTGTGCCATAACTGCGGCGCCTGCCTGCACGCGTGTCAGTATGCCCCACCTCATGAATTTGCCATCAACGTACCGAAGGCGATGGCGGAAGTGCGGCTCGAAACCTATCAGCACTACGCGCAACCCGCCGCCTTTGGCGCGCTTTATCGTCGCGCAGGCATCACTGTGACGCTGGCGCTGGTTTTCGGTCTGATCCTGTTTTTACTCCTCGCCATGAGTTTAAAGGGCTCGTTATTCCATCCTCCGCTGGCCGGGGATTTTTATCAGATTTTCCCGCATAACCTGCTCGCATGGATGTTTGGTTCGGTATTTATTCTGGCGATAGGTCTGCTGATGGCGGGTGTTCTGCGCTTCTGGCGCGAAATCTCTCCGGGTGTACCGCGTTCCGCTGAAATTGCTGAAGCCTCGCACAATGCGCTGACGCTGAAGTATCTCGATGGTGGGCATGGCAAAGGTTGTAACGAAGCAGATGATGCCTTCACCCTGATGCGCCGCCGTTTCCATCACTTCACCTTCTACGGTTTTATGCTCTGCTTTGCCGCCACCGTGGTGGCAACGGGCTATCACTACTTTGCAGGTATAGAAGCGCCCTATCCGTTCTTCAGCGTTCCGGTAATGCTGGGCTCGTTGGGCGGCATTGGCCTGGTTGTCGGCCCAGCTGGCTTGCTATGGCTCAATTTTAAGCGCTCACCGCTGCATGGCGACGCACGGCAAAAACCGATGGATCGCGGTTTTATTTTGCTGCTGCTCCTGACCAGTCTGACCGGTTTAGCGCTGCTGGCGGGAAGAGACACGTCCTGGATGGCTATTTTGCTCGCCATTCACCTCGGCGTGGTCATGGCGCTCTTTCTGACCATTCCTTATGGAAAATTTGCCCACGGATTTTACCGCTGCGCAGCCTTACTCAAGTGGGCGATTGAGAAACGGCGCGGCAAACAGGCGGGGGTCGCAGGCGACTAACCCGCAAACTCTTACCTCTATAAATATTATGATAAGACAGTGGAGCAAACCCAATGACACAACAACCATCGCGCGCCGGAACTTTCGGCGCAATACTGCGGGTAACCAGCGGTAATTTCCTCGAACAGTTTGACTTTTTTCTGTTCGGTTTTTACGCCACCTATATCGCAAAGACCTTCTTTCCTGCAGAGAGTGAATTTGCCGGGCTAATGTTAACTTTCGCCGTGTTTGGTTCAGGTTTCTTAATGCGGCCTGTTGGCGCAATTGTGCTGGGTGCTTACATCGACAGAATTGGTCGCCGTAAAGGACTGATGGTGACGCTGGCGATTATGGGCTGCGGTACCCTGCTGATTGCCCTGGTACCCGGTTATCACAGTATTGGTCTGCTGGCCCCTGTCCTGGTATTACTCGGCCGATTATTACAGGGCTTTTCTGCGGGGGTGGAACTGGGCGGCGTCTCGGTTTATCTTTCTGAAATCGCCACCCCTGGCAATAAAGGCTTCTACACCAGCTGGCAGTCCGCCAGTCAACAGGTCGCCATTGTGGCGGCGGCTCTGATTGGTTACGGCCTGAACGCCACCCTGGGACACGATGAGATCTCTGAATGGGGCTGGCGTATTCCATTCTTTATTGGTTGCATGATTATTCCTTTGATCTTCGTGCTCCGCCGCTCGCTTCAGGAAACAGACGCCTTTTTACAACGTACGCACCGTCCCGACACCAGGGAAATTTTTACTACCATCATCAAAAACTGGCGTCTCATCGCTGCGGGTACGCTGCTGGTGGCGATGACCACAACGACGTTTTACTTTATTACCGTTTACACACCGACCTACGGTAGGGCTGTACTTCACCTGAGCGCTCGCGACAGCCTGATCGTCACCATGCTGGTCGGTATTTCTAATTTTATCTGGCTGCCGATTGGCGGGGCGATTTCTGACCGAATTGGTCGTCGTCCGGTGTTGATGGGGATTACCATCCTTGCACTGATCACCACCTGGCCGGTTATGCACTGGCTCACCGCCGCGCCAGATTTCACGCGCATGACGCTGGTCCTGCTTTGGTTCTCGTTCTTTTTTGGTATGTACAACGGGGCAATGGTCGCCGCACTCACTGAGGTGATGCCTGTCTATGTGCGTACGGTGGGTTTTTCACTGGCATTCAGTCTTGCCACGGCGATTTTTGGCGGCCTTACGCCAGTCATATCCACAGCGCTGGTCCAGCTAACCGGGGATAAAAGCTCACCGGGGTGGTGGCTGATGTGTGCGGCACTTTGCGGGCTCGCCGCCACGGCAATGCTGTTTGTCCGGCTGAGTCGTAATTATCAACCGGTGGAATATAAACCCTGAAATGCAAACGGGCGGAAAACTCTCCGCCCGTTGTCTGTTTCATTTTTCGATTTACTGCGCAGTATTCTTGCTACGAATTTCCTGCCAGACCTTGTCGCAATCAGCATTAACGGACTGACCATTACCCGTGCGCGTAGCCTGGATGCATTGCTGATAATCCAATACGCGTACGCTTTCTTCATTGGCAAACTGCTGATGCTGCTTTTCTTTCTTCAGCACATTCAACACGCTTTGGCAGGCTTCGATTTTCTCCGGCGATCCTTGCGCGGTAGTAATGCACGCGCTGTAGGCTTCTTTCAGACGGCTGTCTTCTTTTGGCGCCGGGGATTGCGCGCAAGCCACCAGCCCGGATGCCATAACAGCGATGAGTATCAGTTTTTTCATAGCACTTTCCTCAACGATGCGGCAGGCGCCCGGCCTGCCGCTGTTGGCATTAGAAGATGGTGAACGGAGCAATAACGATGAATTTCACGTCGCGCTCATCCTGGAAGATGTTGCCGTAACCACCGCCCCAGCTTGGAATGTCTGAATGGTTGTCGTACTGGGTGAAGTGCAGTTTAAACATGGTGCCCTTCGCACGCCCCTCTTGCAGGGTATAGACCGCATCCAGGCTGTAAGAAGATTCTTCGATAGTCCGGTTTTTGTCGTAGTACGCATCCGGATTGATCTGCCAGGTTGATGGCTTGGCATCCCATGCGTAAACGTAGGACGCGCCCACTGCCCAGCCCGGCAAATTCCAGTTCTTCAGGTCATACATTGCGCCGAAGAAGACAGCCTTTTCGCCGTTGGCGTTGAAGTCGGAACGGTTATCCCACCAGATATCCAGGCGACCGTTTGATGAGGCGTAGGTCGGGGTCATACGCTGCAGGAAGTACCCCTGCTGCCCGTCCGCTTTAACCCAGGTCCCTTCCAGACGCAGGTCAACCACTTCCGCCACTTTGTAGCCAAAGGTCAGCGCCTGCAGCCAGGCCGTACCGTCATAAATATCGTTCACGGTGCGATCATCAACTTTGTCGCGCGCGCCGTAGAACTGATAGCTGGTGGTAAACGGGTTACCGCCTAAATCGAATTTATAGCTGGCTTTTGCGAAGTACTGATCGACGTAGCCTTCAGACTGACCAAATGCGGCTTCCAGCAACAGGTTATTTTTGAAGTCATATTTCGCGCCGATTGAGTGCAGATAATCTACGCTGGTCTTTTTATCAGCCTGATAGAATTTATCGACTTCAGTGTGCCATGGTGCTTTATATTCGTTGGCCCACATATAGGAGAAGCTCAGTGCACCAGCATCACCATAGTCGAAGTTGGCTCCGGCTTCAGCACCCTGATAGGTACCTGGCATAAAGCTCCAGTGCGGAGCCAACAGAGTCTGTCCGGTTGGTTGAATGTAACCGGCGCGCGCCCAGGTTGGGCCGAATTTAAATTTGGCTGCTGCTTTATAAAGGCTAATTCCGCTCTTATCGCCGGAGTAATCTTCATCATAGCCTTTATTTTTTGACGAGAATGCAATTTCGTTTGGATGGCCGCTTTCGCTACTTTCGTTCATTTCAATAGCGGTAAATGCTGCGATATCAATACCAAACATATCAGCCGCATAACCGGACTGGAAGTCGAGGTTAGCGTTCCAGGTGGAGTGAGAAAGGTTGGTTTTGTATTTGTCGTGATCGGTCACATCTTTACGGTCACGCTCACGCTGCCAGTAATAGATGCCGCCGGTTAAGGTTGAGTCATCAATAAATCCTTCGGCATGTACCTGGGGAGCGACAACGAACCCCGACATTGCTGTGATACCGGCGATAGCCAGCGCCAGCGTACTACGTTTGCCACTAAACGTACGCATATGTTAATCCTCTTTGACGTATAACCCTTCGTTTTTCAAGCTGCATCGGTGTTGGCTTTACTCGGCCTTTGGCCTCGCCCCTTCGGGGACAGCGCACGCGCTGCGTCTCCGCCTTGATGCAACTCGAAATCCATTGGGTATAAAATGCTGCCGACAAAAGCGGACAGCGAAAAAACAAAAATTAAAAAAGTAGCGCTGAGAAAACCTCAGTGACTACAATGAATAGACTATTTTTCGCGACGCGAATTATCAATCTCTTTCTGTAACGAGTATGTAATAGTATGAGCAACCGCACATATTTTCTTGTTTTCTGTTACATTTTGCTTTGGGAGTAAAAAAAGTCACAAAAACAAGAAAAAACACTTTATATACATATAGATATCTTCAATTTTATTATTATATATATAATTCAACCCTTAATAATTGTCTTTGCATTCGCAAAACAAATTAATTCTCGAACGTCATTAATTCGCTCTGCAAACAGAACGTTCGAGCTCCTGAATTCACTCTCCGTCGTTGATGTGACCGTCCTCGGATTTTCCACACAAATACACTCACTTTATAAGGTTTTTATTGACAGCTACCGGGTGTCCCATTATTCAAAGATGCAGGTTATACGTATAAGTTGATAAATAAATGACAAAACGCATCACGCAGAAAGACGTTGCGGCCCTGGCTGGCGTTTCACAGGCAGTGGTATCCGTGGTACTCACCAAAGGAAATCACACCTACCCACAGGAGACAGTGAGCCGGGTTGAGCAAGCGGCTAATCAGCTGGGATATATACCGAACCGTTTTGCACAAGCGCTGAAAACCAATAAAACCATGTCGATCGCCTGCATCGTGCCGGATATCGCCAACCCTTTTTATGCCTCGCTCGTCCGTGGCGTTCAGTCGGTGACGGATAGGTATCACTACGATGCGATCGTGGCCAGCACCGATGGATTACGGGAAAGAGAGCTGCATTTTTTGCGCTGGTCAGCGCAGGGGCGGGTCGACGCCGTGGTAGGGACATTTTTTAACGTCGGGATGAAAGATTTTGCCCCGTATCTTCAGGCAGGGATCCCGATTGCACGTATTGAAGCCAGAATGAAAAAAAACGGCCCGCTACCGCTGCATAATGTTTATATCGACAACGCCGCTGCCGCGCGCAGTGCCGTCGAATATCTGCTGGCAAAGGGGCACCGAAATATCACGATGATCGCCAGCGCTGGCGGTCCTGAGCCTGCCAGAGTGGAAGGATATCGCCAGGCGATGACCCAGGCCGGCCGCCTTCCGCGCATCAAAATTCTGCCAGGTTTTAACGAACAGAGCGGCTATCAGATCGCGATGCAGCTGATTAATGACGGCACGCTCCCGGATGCGATTTTCGCCGCCAACGATTTAATAGCTATCGGCGTGATGCGTGCCGCAAGGGAGAAAGGCATCACGATCCCGGAGCAGCTTGCGGTGATGGGGTTCGATGATATTCCCGCCGCCGGGCTGGTGACCCCTTCCCTGACCACTATCGCCCAGTACCCGGAGCAGCTTGGGCAAAAAGCGGCCGCCCTCCTCCTGGCGCAAACTGATATCACCGCACAGCTCCAGGGCAGCACCACTGAAATGCCCTGGGGCCTGGTAAAAAGAGAATCTGCCTGAACGGCTGATAAAACACCACACAAGGATCAAACAGATGGAATTGCCTTCAGATTATGAGTCGCGCGTTTATGCAGGGGTATTGGGGAAATTAATCGGCGTCTACCTTGGCCGCCCTTTCGAAGGATGGACCTACGAAAAAATTATGCAGGAGCTGGGGCCGATCCAGTATTACGTCCACGAAAAATTTAAGCGTCCGCTGGTTGTCACCGACGATGATGTCGCCGGAACCTTTACCTTTATCCGCGCACTGGAAGATTATGCCCTGCCGCCGGATCTGAGCGCGGAACAGATGGGGCACTGCTGGCTTAATTACATCATTGATAAGCGCACCATCCTCTGGTGGGGCGGCAACGGTAATTCGACGGAACACACCGCCTGGCTGAATCTCAAAAAAGGCATTCCGGCTCCGCTAAGCGGTGCCATTGCGACCAACGGGAAAACGATTGCCGAACAGATTGGCGCACAAATCTTTATTGATAGCTGGGCGCTTGTCGCACCGGGACAACCCCGTCTGGCGGCAGAACTTGCCAAAAACGCCGCCAGCGTGAGCCATGACGGTGAAGCAGTGTATGCCGCTATGCTCTGGGCCGCGATGGAATCACAAGCCTTTATCTGCCAGGAGATCGAACAGCTTATTGACGTTGGACTATCCGTGATCCCGGCAGAGTCGCAAATAGCCCAGCTGGTTGGCGATATCCGTCGCTGGCGACGGGAAGATAACGACTGGCAGACGACCCGCCAGCGAATCGACGACAACTATGGCTATCACAAATATCCCAGCAATTGTCACATCATCCCTAATCATGCGCTGATGATTATGGCGATCCTTTACGCGCCGGACGACTTCCAGCAGGCCCAGTGCATTGTCAATACGTCAGGATGGGACACTGACTGCAATGCGGGGAATGTCGGCTGTCTGTCCGGCATTATGCTGGGACTCCAGGGTATTGACGCAGGCCCGGACTGGCGCGGGCCGCTGGCGGACAGAATGCTGATCTCCTCAGCCGACGGAGGGTTCTCCATAAACAACGCCGTGCGGATCACCGATTACCTGGTCGGGCTGGGACACCAGATTGCCGGTCTGCCGCGCCCTGAAGCCAAAAAATCCGGCGCGCAGTACCATTTCTCACTACCGGGCAGCGTGCAGGGTTTCCGCTGGCTTAATGAAGAAAATGCGGCCGCGGTTGAGGTTAAGAATGAGGCGCACCTGGGGCGGCAGATGTTGAGTCTGCACTATCGCCATCTTGCGCCCGGACTTCATGCCAGCGTGACCACGCAAACCTTTACCCCGCCTGAAATCGTGGAAATGCGCAGCTACGATTTAATGGCTACCCCACTTATCTACCCAGGCCAGCGTCTTCAGGCCACCCTGATTGCGCCACCGGATAACACATCCGCGTTAAACGTGCGGCTCTGCTACCGGGTTTATGATGACAACAATCAGCTGACGCCTCAGTACGGCGACGCGCAGATCATAGCCCCGGGTGAATCGCTAACGCTGGCGTTGGATCTCCCGGACTGCCAGGGCCAACCGATCGGCGAGATTGGCGTAACAATCAGCACCGATGCCCGCGTTGCCCGCGGTCGCCTGCTCATCGACAGTATGCGCTGGGACGGCGCACCTGAGCTGACCCTGCGTAAACCCACAGGGGAAACTAATTTTTGGTGGCGAGCCTGGGTAAACGACGTGGATCTCTTTTCACGCCACTATCCCACCAGCTTTCGCATCTCCAAAGAGTACGACGAGGGATTGATTATTCACGGAACGCGGCAGTGGGATAACTACCGCGTTCAGAGTGACATTACGCTGCATTCAGGGGAGTACGGCGGTCTGGCTTTTCGGGTGCAGGGGATGAGGCGCTATTACGCCGCGCGCATCCTGCGCGACGGAAAATTACAGATCGTCCGCGTGCGCGACACCAGCACCAAAGTTCTGGCAGAAGCGGCGTTGTCCGACGTGTACGAGCGCCCTGTGTCGTTCGATATTAGCGTCAACGGGCAGATTATCTCCGCGACCGTTGACGGTAAAACGCTGCGCGTGGAGGACGCTGAACGCGAAGCCTTGATGGATGGCGGGATCGGTTTACTGATTTGTGCGGGTGCGCTGTCGACGGACGCTATCCATATCAGCGCCAGTTGTTAATCAACGGAAATGGACGACAACAAGGGATTAAAAATGAACATATCAAAAACAATGCTGGCGCTGATGACCGCCGTTTTGCTTTCAGGCTGTGAGGATAAACCGCAGCAGGTGAGCATCGAATTTATGCACTCCGCCGTTGAGCAGGAGCGCCAGACTGTCATTGCCGGGATCATTAACCGCTTTCAGCAAGAGAATCCGGATATTATTGTGAAGCAGGTTCCCGTAGAAGAGGATGCCTATAATACTAAAATCATTACCCTCGCCCGCTCAGGGTCACTGCCGGAGGTCGTCGAGGTCAGCCATGACTATGCCAAAGTCATGGATAAAGAGCAGCTTATCGACCACAAAGCGGTGAAAACGCTGATCGACAGGCAAGGTGAAAGCGCCTTCTACGACGGTGTGCTGCGCATTGTTCGCACCGAAGACGGAACAGCCTATACCGGCGTGCCGATCAGCGCCTGGCTACAGGGAGTCTGGTATCGGAAATCGGTACTGGCTAAAGCGGGAATCAACGAACCCAAAAACTGGACGCAACTGCTGGAAGCGGCACGCAGGCTGACCGACAGCGCCAGTAAAAAATATGGCATCGCGCTGCCGACGGCTGAAAGCGTCATGAGCGAACAAACCTTCTCTCAGTTCGCACTTTCAAACGGTGCCAATGTGTTCAACGCAAACGGCGACATCACGGTTAACTCAGCGGAAATGCAGGCCTCGCTGAACTATTATCGCGAACTGGCCCGCAATACCATGCCCGGCTCGAACAACGTAACAGAGATCAAAGACGCCTTTATGAACGGCACCGCGCCGATGGCGGTCTATTCGACCTATATCCTGCCAGCGATTTATCAGGATGGTTCGCTGGCGGATTTAGGCTTTGTCGTGCCGAGCGAAAAATCACCTGCCGTATTTGGCGTTATCACATCATTAACGCTCACAGCCGGTCAGACTGAGGCAGAAACGAAAGCCGCCGAAAAATTTGTCAGCTTTATGGGAGAGGCGCAGAACGCGGCTGACTGGGTATTGATGTCTCCGGGGGCGATGCTGCCGGTGACGAAGGCCGCCGCGCAAAACGTCAGTTGGAAGGACAACCCTGCCGTCAAAGTCTTTGGAACTCTCCCTGAACAGCTGATTGCCCAGTACCCGAATATGCAGGTCTTTGGATCGGTCGGCGAGAAGAACTTTACGCGGATGGGGGATATTACCGGCTCGATGATCCTCAGTGAAATGGTCAATCAGGCGACGGTGGGTAAGCAGGAGACATCGGTGGTGCTGGAACGCAGCCAGCAGCGGGTTCAGGCGTTAATGCAACATAAGTAAAACAGAAAAATCCGCCTCAAACGTCGCGTTGGCGGCGTTTGAGGCAGTGTGGCAGGAATTACTCGCCGACTTTAGCCCACGTATCGCGCAGACCTACAGTGCGGTTAAATACCAGCTTGTCAGCCGTTGCATAGCGGCTGTCCAGGCAGAAATAGCCTTCACGCTCAAACTGGAACGCTTTACCTGCAATCGCAGCCTGCAGTGACGGCTCACCGTAGCCCTGCTTAATGACCAGCGATTCCGGGTTGATAACGGACAGGAAGTCTTCTGCCGCACCTGGGTTTGGCACGCTAAACAGACGATCGTACAAACGGATTTCAATCGGCAGCGCATGGGACGCGCTCACCCAGTGAATAACACCTTTTACTTTACGACCATCAGCCGGATCTTTGCTCAGGGTGTCGGCATCGTAGGTGCAGAAAATGGTGGTGATATTCCCTTCTGCATCTTTCTCTACACGTTCAGCCTTGATCACGTAAGCATTACGCAGACGTACTTCTTTGCCCATCACCAGACGCTTGTACTGCTTGTTCGCTTCTTCGCGGAAGTCTGCGCGATCGATCCAAATTTCACCGCTAAACGGCACTTCACGGCTGCCCATTTCCGGTTTGTTCGGATGGTTAGGCATGGTAACCAGCTCGCTTTCGCCCTGCGGGTAGTTTTCGATAACCAGTTTCACCGGATCGATAACTGCCATCGCGCGCGGGGCGTTTTCGTTCAGATCTTCGCGAATGCAGGACTCCAGAGAAGCGATCTCAATGGTGTTATCCTGCTTGGTCACGCCAATGCGTTTGCAGAACTCACGAATAGCGGCAGCGGTATAACCACGACGACGCAGGCCAGAAATCGTCGGCATACGCGGATCGTCCCAGCCTTCAACGTGCTTGTCGGTCACCAGCAGGTTCAGCTTGCGCTTGGACATCACGGTGTATTCCAGATTCAGGCGCGAGAATTCGTACTGGCGCGGGTGAACCGGAATGGTGATGTTGTCCAGCACCCAGTCGTACAAACGACGGTTATCCTGGAACTCCAGCGTACACAGTGAATGCGTAATGCCTTCCAGCGCATCGCTGATGCAGTGGGTAAAATCGTACATCGGGTAGATGCACCACTTGTTGCCGGTCTGGTGGTGTTCGGCGAACTTAATACGGTACAGCACCGGATCACGCATCACGATAAACGGCGAAGCCATATCGATTTTCGCGCGCAGGCAGGCTTTACCTTCTTCAAAACCACCGGTACGCATTTTTTCGAACAGTGCCAGGTTCTCTTCGACGCTACGATCGCGGAACGGGCTGTTTTTACCTGGCTGCGTCAGAGTGCCGCGGTATTCACGGATCTCCTCCGCTGACAGTTCATCAACGTACGCCAGGCCTTTATTAATAAGCTCTACCGCATAGGCGTGAAGCTGATCGAAGTAATCCGAAGAGTAGCGAATATCGCCAGTCCAGTGGAAACCTAACCATTCAACGTCGTTTTTAATCGACTCAACGTACTCGATATCTTCTTTAACCGGGTTCGTATCATCAAAACGCAGGTTGCACTGGCCCTGGTAATCTTGCGCAATGCCAAAGTTCAGACAAATGGATTTCGCGTGGCCAATGTGCAGATAGCCATTTGGCTCCGGCGGAAAACGTGTATGGATAGTGGTGTGCTTACCACTGGCCAGATCTTCATCGATGATCTGACGAATAAAGTTACTCGGGCGGGCTTCAGCCTCACTCATCGTGGATTCCTCAAAGCGTAAACAACGTATAACGGAACATGATCTTATAAGCGACGTCAGGAGACAACTATTAGTTGCACAAAAAAGGTGTTTCAACAGGATATATGAGGGTATTTGCTGCAAAAAAAAGCGGCGGAGGAATATCCCCCGCCGCTTAAGGCACTTAACTCACTTTACTCAGGAGCAGTTATTTACCTTTAATCTCATACAGTGGTGTTTGACCAGCAACCACATGACCTTCGGCTTTAATGACCAGAGCACCGAAATCATCGCTGTTGCTGCACACAACCGGGCTAATCATGGAACGTGCGTTGGCGTTCAGGAACTCCAGATCCATTTCCAGAATCGGTTGACCTGCAGTCACTTCCGCACCTTCTTCAACCAGACGCTTAAAGCCTTTACCTTCCAGCGCTACTGTATCGATGCCCATGTGGACCACGATTTCCGCGCCTTTAACGGTTTCCAGACAGAACGCATGATTAGTGTTGAAGATTTTCACGATGGTGCCGGCAGCCGGAGCAACCACGATTTTATCCGTTGGCTTCACCGCCACGCCGTCGCCTACAGCTTTGCTGGCGAAGGCTTCATCAGGCACCTGCTCCAGCGCAACCACGTCACCGGTAATCGGAGAAACTAAAGTTTCAACGGTTACTGCGTTCGCTACAGCTTGCGGTTTAGCAACCGGAGCCGCTGCTGCTGGCGCACTTTCACCAGACGCTGCAGCCACCGGGCCACGCGCAACAACTTTCTTCATTTCGTCGCCGATAGATTCGGCCTTCGCACCCACGATGACCTGGATAGTTTGCTTGTTCAGCTTAACCACTCCAGATGCGCCTAAACGTTTACACATCGCATCATTTACGCGACCGGAGTCGGCAACGGTCAGACGCAGACGAGTGATACAGGCATCAATCGCTTTCAGGTTATCGGTACCACCAACTGCTGCAATGTAGTTGGTTGCCAGTTGAGCCAGACCTTCTTCAGTGTTGCTGTTCGCTTCTTCAGTAACGATATCGTCTTCTTTATCTTCACGGCCCGGCGTTTTCAGGTTAAACATACGAATAACCGCGCTGAACAACACAAAGTAAATGACGAAGAACACCAAGCCCATCACGACCAGCATCCAGACGTTCTGACTTGCCGCCGGCAGGTTGTACATCAACACGTAGTCGATAGCCCCTGCGGAGAAGGAGAAGCCCGCGTGGATCCCCAGCAGTGTTGCAACGAACAGGCTGATACCCGTTAACAGTGCGTGCAGGAGGTACAGCAATGGCGCCAGGAACATGAACAGGAATTCCAGCGGCTCGGTAACACCGGTCAGGAACGCGGTGATCGCAACGGACAGCAGCATACCGCCAACCATCGGACGACGTGCTTTCGGAGCGGCGAAGTACATTGCCAGCGCCGCACCCGGCAGACCAAACATCATGATCGGGAAGAAGCCAGACATGAACATACCCGCAGTGCCGTCACCCGCGTAGAAGCGGTTGATGTCACCGTGGAATACGGTACCTGCAGCGTTAGTGAATTCACCAATCTGGAACCAGGCGATGGTGTTCAGCACCTGATGCAGACCGGTTGGGATCAGCAGACGGTTGATGAAACCAAAGATACCGGAACCCAGCGCGCCAGCGCCTACGATCCACTCACCTCCCGCATGGATGGCGTTCTGCACCGGCGGCCACACGTAGCCGAAGATAGCAGCCAGCACCAGACAGAAGAAGCCAGTGGCGATCGGCACGAAGCGTTTGCCGCCAAAGAAGCTCAGGAAGTCAGGTAGTTTGATACCAGACCAACGGTTATATACCGCACCGCCGACCAGACCAGTGATGATACCTGCCAGCACGCCCATGTTGATGGCCGGGTTAATGGTAACCATTGCTTTGGTCAATATGAAATAACCGACCGCACCCGCCAGCGCTGCAGCACCCGCGCTGTCTTTTGACCAGCTGGAAGCCACACCGATAGCGAAAATTAACGCCAGGTTATCAAAGATGGCCCCACCCGCTTGCGCGATGAAGGGTACGTTAAGTAAATCTGGTTGGCCGAATCGCAGCAGCAGTGCCGCGACTGGCAGCACAGCGATGGGGAGCTGTAACGCCCTACCCAGCCGCTGGAAAAAACCTAAAATATTCATTTTATTCCCCCTACGAGACCCCGATTAGGCTTCTTTGAAGCCATATTTTTATTGTGCGACCATTCCTGACAGCAAGATTCTGGAACAACAATATTAACCATTCATCTACATTCAGAGTGTGTGAAAATTTAATTCGTATCGCAAATTAAATGCGTGTTTTTTGTGATTCCAGTCACCAAATATCGTTATTAACCCTCCCTTCCACTGGCTAACTACGAAAACTTATTTTATCATTCAAAAAATCGAAACGGATTGATCCTTACCGATGCAAAACCAAGTTACGCTTAATACTGCACAGAGACTCAATCCGCCAATTGCTTACATTTACTTTTGAGGTGAAGAATGAGACTGATCCCCCTGAATACCGCTGAACAAGTCGGCAAATGGGCTGCTCGCCATATCGTTAACCGTATTAACGCGTTCAAACCAACGGCTGATCGTCCGTTCGTTTTGGGCCTGCCGACTGGCGGTACTCCGCTGACAGCCTACAAAGCATTGGTTGAAATGCACAAAGCGGGCCAGGTAAGCTTCAAGCATGTTGTGACGTTCAATATGGACGAATATGTTGGCCTGCCGAAAGAGCATCCGGAAAGCTACCATAGCTTCATGCATCGCAACTTCTTTGATCACGTTGATATTCCAGCAGAAAACATCAACCTCCTCAATGGTAACGCACCGGATATTGATGCAGAATGCCGTCAGTATGAAGAGAAAATCCGTTCTTACGGTAAAATCCACCTGTTTATGGGCGGCGTAGGCAACGATGGTCACATCGCGTTCAACGAACCAGCCTCTTCTTTGGCTTCCCGTACCCGCATCAAAACGCTGACTCACGACACGCGTGTTGCGAACTCACGCTTCTTTGACGGCGACGTAAACCAGGTACCTAAATATGCGCTGACCGTTGGCGTGGGCACCCTGCTGGATGCCGAAGAAGTGATGATCCTGGTACTGGGCCACCAGAAAGCGCAGGCGCTGCAAGCCGCCGTTGAAGGCAACGTTAACCATATGTGGACCATCAGCTGTCTGCAGCTGCATCCGAAAGCCGTTGTGGTCTGCGATGAGCCTTCCACCATGGAACTGAAAGTGAAGACGCTGAAATACTTTAACGAGTTAGAAGCGGAAAATATTAAAGGTCTGTAATTGATGTCTCCGCCCTGTCGATAAGTTGCAGGGCGGCATTTTTTGAAATCGGGGGTCGGAATGTATGCTTTAACCCAGGGCCGGATTTTTACCGGTCACGAAATTCTTGATGACCATGCGATTGTTGTCGCCAATGGCCTGATTGACAGCGTTTGCCCACTGGCTGAGTTACCGTCAGGAATTGAACAGCGCTCACTGAATGGGGCCATTGTTTCCCCCGGTTTTATCGATGTACAGCTAAACGGCTGCGGCGGCGTACAGTTTAACGATACGGCAGAAGCCGTGACCGTTGAAACGCTGGAAATCATGCAGAAAGCCAATGAAAAATCTGGCTGCACCAGCTACCTGCCAACGCTTATCACCACCAGCGATGACCTGATGAAACAAGGCGTTCGCGTCATGCGTGAATACCTGGCGAAACACCCGAATCAGGCACTAGGGCTTCATCTGGAAGGCCCGTGGCTGAATCTGGTGAAAAAAGGCACCCATAATCCGGGATTTGTCCGTCAACCGGACGCTGCGCTGGTTGATTTCCTGTGCAATAATGCCGATGTAATCACCAAAGTGACGCTGGCGCCAGAAATGGTCCCGGTAGAGGTCATTACCAAGCTGGTGAATGCGGGTATTGTGGTTTCTGCGGGTCACTCAAATGCAACGGTAAAAGAAGCAAAAATCGGGTTCCGCGCAGGTATCACCTTTGCGACGCATCTGTTCAACGCGATGCCGTACATTACCGGTCGCGAACCTGGTCTGGCGGGCGCTATTCTTGATGAAGCCGATATCTACTGCGGTATCATCGCCGATGGCCTCCACGTTGATTACGTTAACATTCGTAATGCCAAACGCCTGAAAGGCGACAAGCTGTGCCTGGTCACCGACGCAACCGCACCAGCAGGTGCAAACATTGAACAGTTCATTTTCGCTGGTAAAACAATATACTACCGTAATGGATTGTGCGTTGATGAGAACGGTACACTGAGCGGCTCATCATTAACCATGATTGAAGGCGTACGCAATCTGGTCGAACATGCGAATATCGCTCTCGACGAGGTCTTACGTATGGCAACGCTCTACCCTGCTCGCGCCATTGGCGTCGACAAACAACTCGGCAGCATCGCGCCAGGCAAAGTAGCCAACCTGACTGCGTTCACGCACGACTTTAAAATTATCAAGACCATCGTTAATGGCAACGAGGTCGTTACTGAGTAAGAGAAAGAATGACACCAGGCGGACAAGCTCAAATAGGTAATGTTGATCTCGTAAAACAGCTTAACAGCGCGGCGGTTTATCGCCTGATTGACCAGCATGGGCCAATCTCGCGAATTCAAATTGCCGAGCAAAGCCAGCTTGCCCCCGCCAGCGTAACGAAAATTACGCGTCAATTGATTGAACGCGGGCTGATCAAAGAAGTCGATCAGCAGGCCTCCACCGGGGGCCGCCGCGCTATCTCTATCGTCACCGAAACCCGCAATTTCCACGCGATTGGCGTACGCCTGGGCCGCCACGATACTACGCTCACGCTCTATGATATGAGCAGTAAAGTGGTCGCTGAAGAGCATTATCCCCTCCCGGAGCGCACCCAGGAAACGCTCGAGTATGCGCTGCTCAACACCATTGCCACCTTTATTGAGAACTGCCAGCGGAAAATCCGCGAGCTGGTTGCGATTTCCGTCATTCTGCCAGGCCTTGTTGATCCTGAAAGCGGCGTCATCCGCTATATGCCGCACATTCAGGTCGAAAACTGGGGGCTGGTCGAAGCACTCGAAAAACGCTTTAAGGTCACCTGCTTTGTCGGTCACGATATTCGCAGTCTGGCGCTGGCCGAGCACTATTTCGGGGCAAGCCAGGATTGCGAAGACTCCATTTTGGTGCGTGTTCACCGCGGAACCGGGGCGGGAATCATCTCCAATGGCCGAATTTTTATTGGTCGCAATGGCAACGTGGGTGAGATTGGCCATATTCAGGTAGAGCCGCTGGGTGAACGCTGTCACTGCGGTAATTTCGGCTGTCTGGAAACAATTGCCGCCAATGCCTCTATTGAACACCGCGTGCAGAACTTATTGAAACAGGGTTATCCAAGCCGACTCACGCTGGATGATTGCGGCATTAAAGCCATCTGTAAGGCGGCTAATAAAGGCGATAACCTGGCATCAGAAGTCATTGAGCACGTTGGTCGTCACCTGGGTAAAACCATCGCCATCGCCATCAACCTGTTTAACCCACAAAAAATCGTCATTGCGGGCGAAATTACCGAGGCTGATAAAGTGCTGCTGCCTGCTATAGAAAGCTGTATCAACACGCAGGCGTTGAAAGCGTTTCGCCACAATTTACCGGTGGTTCGTTCCACGCTGGATCACCGTTCAGCCATTGGCGCCTTTGCGCTGGTGAAGCGTGCGATGCTCAACGGTACATTGCTGCAACGTTTGCTGGAAAGCTAATACCAAGCAGCCTCTGCGTTAGCTGCATCTGCTCACCCCAGTCACTTACTTCAGTAAGCTCCCGGGGTTCTCAGACTTGCCACCTTGATGCAACTCGAATGATTTAGTGTATTTTGTGTATAGTAATGCCTTCTTTTTTTGATGTCGGATTGTCCATGGCCATTAAGAATGTAATTTGTGATATCGACGGCGTGCTGATGCACGACAATGTTGCCGTACCGGGTGCGGCAGAATTTCTGACTGGGATCCTGGAAAAAGGCCTGCCGTTAGTTTTGCTGACTAACTATCCTTCACAGACCGGGCAGGATTTGGCAAACCGCTTCGCCACCGCGGGTGTGAATGTCCCTGATAGCGTCTTTTATACTTCCGCCATGGCTACCGCTGATTTTCTTCGCCGCCAGGAAGGGAAAAAGGCCTACGTGGTAGGTGAAGGTGCGTTAATTCACGAGTTGTATAAAGCCGGGTTTACTATTACTGACGTGAACCCCGATTTTGTGATTGTTGGCGAGACGCGATCCTATAACTGGGACATGATGCATAAAGCAGCATATTTTGTGGCCAACGGTGCGCGTTTCATCGCCACAAACCCAGATACTCACGGACGCGGTTTTTATCCCGCCTGCGGTGCGCTGTGCGCCGGTATCGAAAAAATCTCTGGCCGCAAGCCATTTTATGTGGGCAAACCCAGCCCGTGGATTATTCGCGCGGCGCTCAACAAAATGCAGGCGCATTCGGAAGAGACCGTTATTGTTGGCGACAACCTGCGTACCGATATTCTGGCGGGCTTCCAGGCGGGTCTCGAAACCATCCTGGTATTGTCTGGCGTTTCGACGCTCGACGACATTGACAGCATGCCGTTCAGACCAAGCTGGATTTACCCGTCCGTTGCGGAAATTGATGTGATTTGATGCGTAAGCCGGATAAGACGCCCCGCGTCATATCCGGCCAGAAGAAATCCTTCCATTTAATAAAACCGCCATAAAATTATCGATTCATTAATAAACCCGTCTATTCTGTAATCTTTTTTCACCAATCCACAATGACCATTGCGTTTTTTATTTTCTGACCCGTAATTCACTTGCGCCCTCTCCAGCTTTGCGGCATTTTCTTTATCAAGCAAACATAAAAAGCATCACGCAACAGGTTAACGGAGAAGGTTATGTGTTCTATTTTTGGCGTATTCGATATTAAAACTGACGCAGTTGAACTGCGTAAAAAAGCCCTGGAATTGTCTCGTCTGATGCGCCATCGCGGCCCGGACTGGTCGGGTATTTACGCCAGTGATAACGCCATTCTGGCGCACGAACGTCTGTCCATCGTCGACGTCAACGCCGGTGCTCAGCCGCTGTACAACGTGAAGAAAACGCATATCCTGGCGGTTAACGGTGAAATTTATAACCATCAGGCGCTGCGCGCTGAATATGGCGATCGCTATCAGTTCCAGACCGGTTCCGACTGCGAAGTTATCCTTGCGCTGTATCAGGAAAAAGGCCCAGAGTTTCTGGATGACCTGCAAGGCATGTTTGCTTTTGCTCTGTACGACAGCGAGCAGGACGCTTATCTGATCGGTCGCGATCATATCGGGATCATCCCGCTGTATATGGGTTACGACGAGCACGGTAACTTCTACGTTGCGTCTGAAATGAAAGCTCTGGTTCCCGTGTGTCGCACGATCAAAGAATTCCCGGCCGGTAGCTATTTATGGAGTAAAGACGGCGAAATTCGTCAGTACTACCAGCGCGACTGGTTTGAATACGATGCGGTAAAAGACAACGTTACCGATAAAAACGAGTTGCGTCAGGCACTAGAAGATGCAGTGAAAAGCCACCTGATGTCAGATGTTCCTTATGGTGTATTGCTGTCCGGCGGTCTGGATTCATCCGTCATTTCCGCAATCACCAAAAAATACGCCGCGCGTCGTGTTGAAGATCAGGAGCGTAGCGAAGCCTGGTGGCCGCAGTTGCACTCCTTCGCCGTAGGCCTGGAAGGCGCTCCGGACCTGAAAGCCGCGCAAGAGGTGGCGAACCATCTGGGTACTGTACACCATGAGATCCACTTCACCGTGCAGGAAGGTTTGGATGCTATCCGCGACGTGATTTATCACATCGAAACTTACGATGTTACGACGATTCGCGCCTCGACCCCGATGTACTTAATGTCGCGTAAAATTAAAGCGATGGGCATTAAAATGGTGCTGTCGGGCGAAGGTTCTGACGAAGTATTTGGCGGCTATCTCTATTTCCACAAAGCACCAGATGCAAAAGAGCTGCACGAAGAGACCGTGCGTAAGCTGCAGGCGCTGCATATGTTCGACTGTGCCCGTGCCAACAAAGCTATGTCGGCCTGGGGCGTGGAAGCTCGCGTGCCCTTCCTGGATAAGAAATTCCTTGATGTGGCGATGCGCATCAACCCGCAGGACAAAATGTGCGGCAACGGCAAAATGGAAAAACATGTTCTGCGTGAATGTTTTGAGTCCTACCTGCCAGCAAGCGTTGCATGGCGCCAGAAAGAGCAGTTCTCCGATGGTGTCGGTTACAGCTGGATTGATACCCTGAAAGAGGTGGCCGCTGAGCAAGTTTCTGACCAACAACTGGAAACCGCCAGCTTCCGTTTCCCTTACAATACGCCATCTTCTAAAGAAGCGTATTTGTACCGTGAGATTTTCGAAGAGCTGTTCCCGGTTGCGAGCGCTGCGGAATGTGTGCCTGGCGGGCCGTCTGTTGCCTGTTCTTCTGCCAAAGCAATCGAATGGGATGAGGCGTTTAAAACCATGAACGATCCTTCTGGTCGTGCGGTTGGCGTACATCAGTCCGCTTATAAATAAGTTAATCCTTAGAAAAGGGCCCTACGGGGCTCTTTTTTATGTCTATTTTCTGTGCAAAAAAACAATTAATAACTAATAATTGCCGAATATTGCGTCATGCTGTTCGCAACCTAACCAAACAGTCACATTCCAGCTATTTTCAATGAAAAAGTGGTTGACGCTTCAAGGCTCAATACGCATAATGCGCCCCGCAACGCCGATAAGGTTACGCGAAAAAAAGATGGCTACGTAGCTCAGCTGGTTAGAGCACATCACTCATAATGATGGGGTCACAGGTTCGAATCCCGTCGTAGCCACCATCTTTTTTGCGGGAGTGGCGAAATTGGTAGACGCACCAGATTTAGGTTCTGGCGCCGCAAGGTGTGCGAGTTCAAGTCTCGCCTCCCGCACCATTCACCCGTAAGCGTTGCACGGATGGGGTATCGCCAAGCGGTAAGGCACCGGTTTTTGATACCGGCATTCCCTGGTTCGAATCCAGGTACCCCAGCCATTTTTTCTTCGATGTAGCGGTTCACCGCAACGGTCATTGGGGTATCGCCAAGCGGTAAGGCACCGGTTTTTGATACCGGCATTCCCTGGTTCGAATCCAGGTACCCCAGCCATCGAAGAATATGATAGTATCTGGCTACGTAGCTCAGCTGGTTAGAGCACATCACTCATAATGATGGGGTCACAGGTTCGAATCCCGCCGTAGCCACCATATTAAGGACGTATCGACTCGTTCGGTAAATCCAAAAAATTGTTGGGGTATCGCCAAGCGGTAAGGCTCTGGTTTCTGATACCAGCATTCCGAGGTTCGAATCCTCGTACCCCAGCCAATTTCAAAAAGCCGTCCATTCTGTGGATGCACCCGTTGGGGTATCGCCAAGCGGTAAGGCTCTGGTTTCTGATACCAGCATTCCGAGGTTCGAATCCTCGTACCCCAGCCATATTAAAAAAGCTCGCTTCGGCGAGCTTTTTGCTTTTCTGCATTTATTATCTGATGGCACTACGCTTACCAGGCCTACAACGTTCTCTGTAGGCCTGTCTGAATTACAATCCTAACGCGTACTTGAGTGCCTGGCGTTTCAGCACGCCGGCGCGCTCTGCGGCCATTAGCCCAAGATTACGCATGATACGCAGCGGCTGCAGGTTGTTGCTAAATCCTGCGTAGAACAGATCCATGCCGCTTTGCATGATGAAATTGTCAGTCATACGACGGTTCTGATAGCGCTTCAGCACCGGCTGACTTGCCCAGGACTCACCGTAGCTGCGCGCATTCACCAGCACGTCAATCAGCGCATCCACATCACGGAACCCCAAATTAACGCCCTGCCCCGCCAGCGGATGAATGGTATGCGCGGCGTCACCCACCAGCGCCAGTCCTGGCTGCACATATTGCAGCGCGTGACGGCGCGTTAGCGGGAATGCCCCCGCAGCCACAGGCGTAACGTTACCGAGTCGCGATGGGAAATGTTTGGAGATCTCCACCTGCAGTTGCGACATATTCAAACCTTGCAACTGGCGGATACACGCCGGTGAGTCGTACCACACCAGCGAGGCCCAGTTATCAAACAGCGGTAAAAATGCGCGCGGACCGTCAGGGGTGAATTGCTGCCAGGTGCTGTCTCCCGGCGAATTCTCGCACTGCACGGTTATCAACATACAGGACTGCGCATACTGCCAGGCATGGATACCAATCCCGGCCATTTTCCGCACCTGAGAATTTGCGCCATCGGCGCCGATGACCAGCTTCGCGCTGATTTTTTCGCCACCAGCCAGCTCAAGCTCATGCCGATCGTTATGTTGATGCAGAGAGATCAGCGACGCAGGCACCCGCAGCGTGACTTTGGGGTGAACGTCCAGAGCCTGCCAGAGCGCCTGTTGCAGGACCGTGTTTTCCACCATATAGCCCAGTAAGGGCAGCTTAAGCTCGGCGGCATCAAACATCACATGGGCATTTTCCCATTCCCACGTTTCCAGACGACGGTAAGGGTGGCTGCGCATCCCCTGAACCGTATCCCAGACGCCCAGCCCTTTTAGCAACGACACGGAGGCGGAGCTGATGGCCGAAATTCTGACATCTGGCTGTCCGTCAGCCACAAACGGCGCGGGAACGGCATGTTCAATGACCGTTACCGTAAATCCATGCTGCGCCAGTCCTAGCGCCAGCGCGCCGCCGACCATCCCCCCACCGACAATGGCAATTTCCGTTGGTTGATTTGTCATGGTCAATTATCCTGTTACATGTATTGTGTAAGTTTACAGGATTTTTTACCCCTTGAGGCTGACATCCGTCATACTGGTCACAACCGCGCCAAAGCAGTACACTATGCGCCCTGCATTTCAGCCACAATTTCGCAAGAGCAAGTCGATGACCAAAAAACTCCATATTAAAACCTGGGGCTGTCAGATGAACGAATACGATTCATCGAAGATGGCCGATCTGCTGGATACCACCCATGGGTATCAACTGACCGACGTGGCCGAAGAAGCGGATGTGCTGCTGCTGAATACCTGCTCTATCCGTGAGAAGGCTCAGGAAAAAGTCTTCCATCAGTTGGGCCGCTGGAAGCTGTTAAAAGAGAAAAACCCCAAGCTGATCATCGGTGTCGGTGGCTGTGTTGCGTCTCAGGAAGGCGACCATATTCGCCAACGCGCGCACTATGTCGATATTATTTTTGGGCCGCAAACCCTGCATCGTCTGCCGGAAATGATTAACAAAGTGCGTGGAAGTACCACCCGTAGCCCGGTGGTTGATATCAGTTTCCCGGAGATCGAAAAATTCGACCGCCTACCGGAACCGCGTGCTGAAGGTCCAAGCGCTTTCGTGTCAATCATGGAAGGTTGTAATAAATATTGTACTTACTGCGTGGTGCCATACACCCGCGGTGAGGAAGTAAGCCGTCCGGCGGACGACATCCTGTTTGAAATCGCCCAGCTTGCGGCGCAAGGCGTGCGTGAAGTGAACCTGCTGGGACAAAACGTGAACGCCTGGCGCGGTGAGAACTACGACGGCACGATCGGATCTTTTGCCGATCTGCTGCGGCTGGTCGCGGCGATCGATGGCATTGACCGTATCCGCTTCACCACCAGCCATCCGATCGAATTCACCGATGATATCGTTGAAGTGTATCGTGACACGCCAGAACTGGTGAGCTTCCTGCACCTGCCGGTACAGAGCGGTTCAGATCGCGTACTGAACCTGATGGGACGCACCCATACTGCGCTGGAATATAAAGCGATCATCCGCAAACTGCGCGCAGCACGTCCGGATATCCAGATTAGCTCCGACTTCATCGTTGGCTTCCCAGGCGAAACCACGCAGGATTTCGAGCAGACTATGAAGTTGATTGCAGACGTCAATTTTGACATGAGCTACAGCTTTATCTTCTCTGCGCGTCCTGGCACCCCTGCCGCCGATATGGTTGACGACGTGCCGGAAGAAGAGAAAAAACAGCGCCTGTATATTCTGCAGGAGCGTATTAACCAGCAAGCCATGGCCTGGAGCCGTCGCATGGTCGGCACGACCCAGCGCATTCTGGTTGAAGGCACATCGCGTAAAAGCATCATGGAACTGTCTGGCCGTACCGAAAATAACCGAGTGGTGAACTTTGAAGGCAACCCGGAAATGGTCGGTAAGTTCGTGGATGTAGAAATTACCGATGTCTGGACGAACTCCCTGCGCGGTAAAGTGGTGCGCACCGAAGACGAAATGGGTCTGCGCATCGCTGAATCCCCTGAGTCAGTTATTGCGCGTACCCGCAAAGAAAACGATCTGGGCGTCGGTATTTATCAGCCTTAATCTTCAATGCCCGATGGCGCTACGCTTGTCGGGCTTACTCTTTGGGCTCGCTGCCCCGGCGGGCCTTGTAATCTACCTCATCATCCCCATATTTATCGCAATGCTTGCGCCTTTCCCCCATGGCGTGAATAATTTCCTTAGATGCCGGTAAATGTTCAGCGTCCGGCAAGACATGCAAAAGAGGAACAGTTTGAACATAGACACTCGTGAAATCACCCTTGAACCCGCAGACAATGCCCGCCTGTTGAGCCTTTGCGGCCCATTTGATGACAACATCAAGCAGCTGGAACGTCGCCTCGGCATCGAAATTAACCGCCGTGATAACCACTTTAAGCTGACCGGCCGTCCAATTTGCGTCACCGCGGCGGCAGATATTTTACGTAGCCTGTACGTCGATACTGCCCCAATGCGCGGTCAGACGCAGGACATTGAGCCTGAACAAATTCATCTGGCAATTAAAGAAGCGCGAGTGCTTGAGCAAAGCGCAGACAGCGTGCCGGAATTTGGCAAAGCGGTGAACATCAAAACCAAGCGCGGGGTAATTAAGCCGCGTACGCCGAACCAGGCACAATACATTGCGAATATCCTCGACCACGACATCACCTTTGGCGTTGGCCCTGCGGGTACAGGTAAAACGTATCTTGCGGTTGCCGCTGCGGTCGATGCGCTTGAGCGTCAGGAGATCCGTCGAATTCTGCTGACCCGCCCGGCAGTGGAAGCGGGCGAAAAACTCGGGTTCCTGCCGGGTGACCTCAGCCAGAAAGTCGATCCCTACTTACGACCGCTGTATGACGCACTGTTCGAAATGCTCGGGTTTGAGAAGGTCGAAAAGCTGATTGAGCGTAACGTCATTGAAGTTGCGCCGCTGGCCTACATGCGTGGTCGT
This sequence comes from Citrobacter sp. RHBSTW-00986, assembly GCF_013783065.1. NCBI lineage: Bacteria > Pseudomonadati > Pseudomonadota > Gammaproteobacteria > Enterobacterales > Enterobacteriaceae > Citrobacter > Citrobacter sp. RHBSTW-00986. The sequence goes on from NZ_CP056200.1 coordinate 3,394,757, forward strand.
ACGTTAAACGATGCGTTCATCATTCTTGATGAGAGCCAGAACACCACCATCGAACAGATGAAAATGTTCCTGACCCGTATCGGCTTTAACTCCAAAGCGGTTATCACCGGCGATATCACCCAGATTGACCTGCCGCGAAGCACCAAATCCGGTCTGCGTCATGCCATTGAAGTACTGGCTGAAGTCGACGAAATTAGTTTTAATTTCTTCCATAGCGAAGACGTGGTTCGCCACCCGGTGGTCGCCCGTATCGTCACGGCGTATGAAGCCTGGGAAGAAGCAGAACAGAAACGCAAAGCCGAGCTGGCTGCAGAACGCAAGCGCGAAGCTCAGGAGCAGGAACAAAAATGAGTCAGGTTATTCTCGATTTACAGCTGGCATGTGAAGACGAATCCGGTTTACCAACAGAAAGTCAGTTTCAGGGTTGGCTGGATGCGGTGATCCCACAGTTTCAGGAAGAGTCTGAAGTTACCATTCGTCTGGTCGATGACGCGGAAAGCCACGAGCTGAACCTGACCTATCGCGGGAAAGATAAATCAACCAACGTACTCTCTTTCCCGTTTGAAGCCCCGCCGGGCATTGAAATGCCGCTGCTGGGCGATTTGATCATCTGCCGTCAGGTAGTCGAGAAAGAAGCGCAGGAACAAGGCAAACCGCTTGAGGCCCACTGGGCGCACATGGTGGTGCACGGTAGCCTGCATTTACTCGGTTACGACCACATCGAAGACGATGAAGCGGAAGAGATGGAATCCCTCGAAACAGAGATTATGCTTGCTCTGGGCTATGAGGATCCGTACATTGCCGAGAAAGAATAAGCATTTCGAAATCTTGTAAGCCTGATAAGGCGCAGCCGCCATCAGGTATTGCGCCTTATCCGGCTTACCTGGTTTGAAGTACGATGAAGAGACATGCCGTCAACAGCTGAATATACGCATGACGAGCTTTGTATTAACTAACATGAGAACCCATACGACGCCATGAGCGACGACAATTCACACAGTAGTGACACCTTAAACAGCAAAAAGGGATTTTTCTCCCTGTTACTGAGCCAACTTTTCCACGGTGAACCAAAAAACCGCGACGAACTGTTGGAGCTGATCCGTGATTCCGGGCAAAACGACCTTATCGATGAAGATACGCGCGATATGCTCGAAGGGGTGATGGATATTGCGGACCAACGCGTGCGCGACATCATGATCCCTCGCTCTCAGATGATTACCCTGAAACGCAACCAGACCCTGGACGAATGTCTCGATGTCATTATCGAGTCTGCCCACTCGCGTTTCCCGGTGATCAGCGAAGACAAAGATCACATTGAAGGGATTCTGATGGCCAAAGATCTGCTGCCGTTTATGCGCAGCGATGCCGAAGCCTTCAGCATGGAGAAAGTGTTACGCCAGGCGGTTGTCGTACCTGAAAGCAAGCGAGTTGACCGCATGCTGAAAGAGTTCCGCTCCCAGCGTTATCATATGGCTATCGTCATCGACGAATTCGGCGGTGTCTCAGGTCTGGTGACCATTGAGGACATCCTTGAACTGATCGTGGGTGAAATTGAAGATGAGTACGACGAAGAAGACGATATCGATTTCCGTCAGCTCAGTCGCCACACCTGGACCATTCGCGCTCTGGCGCCGATTGAAGACTTCAACGACGCTTTCGGCACCCATTTTAGCGACGAAGAAGTAGATACCATCGGCGGGCTGGTCATGCAGGCCTTTGGTCATCTGCCCGCGCGCGGGGAGACTATCGACATTGATGGTTACCAGTTCAAAGTGGCAATGGCCGACAGCCGTCGTATTATTCAGGTTCATGTCAGAATTCCGGACGACTCACCCCAGCCCAAACTGGACGAATAAACCCGAAACTGGATCTAAGACTACATGGCATTTGCCCCATTAATTGAACGCCAGCGCATTCGCCTGCTGCTGGCGTTATTATTCGGTGCCTGCGGGACGCTGGCTTTCTCTCCGTATGACATCTGGCCCGCTGCGATTGTTTCGCTGATGGGCCTGCAGGCTCTTACCTTCAATCGCCGTCCGCTCCAGTCTGCCGCAATCGGCTACTTCTGGGGATTGGGGCTGTTTGGCTCCGGCATCAACTGGGTTTACGTCAGCATCGCGCAGTTTGGCGGTATGCCGGGCCCCATTAATGTGTTCCTCGTGGTTCTGCTTGCCGCATACCTTTCCCTCTACACCGGCCTGTTTGCCGGCGTGTTGGCGCGTCTGTGGCCGAAAACCACCTGGATACGCGTGGCGATTGCCGCGCCGGTCGTCTGGCAAATAACCGAATTCCTGCGCGGCTGGGTACTGACCGGCTTCCCGTGGCTACAGTTCGGCTACAGTCAGATCGACGGTCCGTTAAAAGGGCTGGCTCCGGTGATGGGCGTTGAGGCGATTAACTTCCTGCTGATGGTGGTTAGCGGCCTGCTGGCGCTGGCGCTGGTGACGCGTAACTGGAAGCCGCTGATTGCCGCGCTAGTGCTCTTTGCTCTGCCCTTTCCGCTGCGCTATATCCAGTGGTACACGCTTGAGCCGGAAAAAACCACTCAGGTCTCGATGGTGCAAGGTGACATTCCGCAGTCGCTCAAATGGGATGAAGGTCAGTTACTCAACACCCTGAAGATTTATCTCGACGCCACCCAGCCTGAGATGGGCAAATCACAGCTGATCATCTGGCCAGAATCCGCTATTCCGGACCTGGAAATTAATCAGCAGCGTTTTCTGGGTATGATGGATGACCTGCTGAGATCGAAAAACAGCACGCTGATTACCGGTATCGTTGACGCACGTCTGAACAAGCAGAATCGTTACGACACCTACAACACCATCATCACGCTGGGTAAAGACAGCCCGTACAGTTACGACTCCAGCAACCGCTACAACAAAAACCATCTGGTACCGTTTGGCGAATTCGTCCCGTTGGAATCGATCCTACGCCCGTTAGCGCCGTTCTTTGACCTGCCAATGTCGTCTTTCAGCCGTGGGCCTTATGTGCAGCCACAGCTGCATGCGCACGGCTTTAAGCTGACGGCTGCCATCTGCTATGAAATCATTCTTGGCGAACAGGTACGGGATAATTTCCGCCCGGATACGGACTACCTGCTGACGATTTCCAACGATGCCTGGTTTGGTAAATCCATCGGCCCGTGGCAGCACTTCCAGATGGCGCGTATGCGTTCCCTCGAGCTGGCGCGCCCTCTGCTGCGTAGCACCAACAACGGTATTACGGCGGTGATTGGTCCACAGGGTGAGATTCAGGCGATGATCCCGCAGTTTACCCGCCAGGTCCTGACCACCAGCGTGACGCCAACGACGGGCTTAACCCCTTATGCCCGTACCGGTAACTGGCCGCTCTGGCTGCTTACCGCGCTGTTTGGCTTTGGTGCGGTGGTAATGAGCCTGCGCCAACGTCGTAAGTAACCTTCCTTTCCCGGCCGGATAACGTTTCGCTTATCCGGCCCACAAAACATTTCCCGATCCCCATTCTGGCACGTCTATTGCTTTGTTCTACAAGACAAATGCAGTTTTGGCTGAATGTGCAACCTGGTCGCACCAACGTTGAGCGCCGGTAGCACCTGAAAAGTGCAACAAGATATTTTTGCCCCCAAATGGTGCGGCGCACTTCGCAAAAATAAACAATAAAACAGCAAATTCTTTACATTCATCCAAACTAAATGTTAACAAACATATACAAGACTGCACGTTTCAGTAGCAAACAATAACAACATCACAATGGGTATCAATGCGTCCCTGGCGCAGACGATAAAGGAGTTGGATATGCAATTACGTAAGCTCGCCACTGCCATGCTGGTCATGGGATTGTCCGCCGGTCTGGCGCACGCAGAAGACGCAGCACCAGCGGCAGGCAGCACGCTGGACAAGATCGCCAAAAACGGCGTGATTGTGGTCGGCCACCGTGAATCATCGGTACCGTTTTCTTACTACGATAACCAGCAAAAAGTGGTCGGTTATTCACAGGATTACTCCAACGCGATCGTTGAAGCCGTGAAGAAAAAGCTGAACAAGCCTGACCTGCAGGTGAAACTGATCCCGATTACTTCACAAAACCGTATCCCGCTGCTGCAAAACGGCACCTTCGACTTTGAATGTGGCTCCACCACCAACAACGTCGAGCGCCAAAAACAAGCGGCTTTCTCTGACACCATTTTCGTTGTTGGTACTCGTCTGCTGGCGAAAAAAGGCGGCGACGTCAAAGATTTCGCCGATCTGAAAGGTAAAGCCGTAGTCGTGACTTCGGGTACCACCTCAGAGGTGCTGCTGCACAAGCTGAATGAAGAACAAAAAATGGATATGCGCATCATCAGCGCGAAAGACCACGGTGACTCTTTCCGTACTCTGGAAAGCGGCCGCGCCGTTGCCTTTATGATGGATGACGCCCTGCTGGCTGGCGAGCGCGCGAAGGCGAAGAAACCAGACAACTGGGAGATCGTCGGCAAGCCACAGTCTCAGGAAGCTTACGGCTGCATGCTGCGTAAAGATGACCCTCAGTTCAAAAAGCTGATGGATGACACTATCGCCAAGGCGCAGACCTCAGGCGAAGCTGAGAAATGGTTTGATAAGTGGTTTAAAAATCCAATTCCACCGAAGAATCTGAACATGAATTTCGAACTGTCAGACGAGATGAAAGCCCTGTTCAAAGAACCGAATGATAAAGCGCTTAACTAATTAATTAGAAGAGTACACAAAACCTTTCAAGTTATATCGAGGCGGCAACTGAGCGAATTCCCGGGCGCTTACATGAGTAAGTAACCGGGATGAATAAAGGCAGCCAACAACGAGATATCTTGAAGGATGAAGTGTAATCAGGGAGGCTTCCCCTCCCTCTCGATTGCTACTCAGCACGGACAGACTATAAGCCTGATGGTCGTTCCCCATCAGGCCTGAAAACCGCAAAACGCTGAATAACAATCTTCGGGGGTAGCGCTGCTACCCTTTTTTTTCTGGAGTAGATTTATGTCTATAGACTGGAACTGGGGTATTTTTTTACAACAAGCCCCGTTCGGCAACACCACCTATCTCGGCTGGCTCTGGAGTGGTTTCCAGGTCACTGTCGCGTTATCTATCACCGCCTGGGTTATCGCTTTCCTCATCGGCTCTTTATTCGGCATCTTACGTACCGTACCAAATCGTTTCCTTTCCGGGATCGGCACGCTGTACGTCGAGCTGTTTCGTAACGTTCCGCTCATCGTCCAGTTTTTTACCTGGTATCTGGTCATTCCTGAACTGCTGCCGGAAAACATCGGGATGTGGTTTAAGTCAGAACTGGATCCCAACATTCAGTTCTTCCTCTCATCCATGCTTTGTCTGGGGCTGTTTACCGCTGCGCGAGTCTGCGAACAGGTTCGTGCTGCTATTCAGTCTCTGCCTCGCGGACAGAAAAATGCCGCGCTGGCGATGGGACTGACGTTGCCGCAGGCCTACCGCTATGTTCTGCTGCCAAACGCTTACCGCGTGATTGTTCCGCCAATGACCTCAGAGATGATGAACCTGGTAAAGAACTCCGCGATCGCCTCCACTATCGGCCTGGTCGATATGGCTGCGCAAGCGGGTAAACTACTGGATTACTCCGCCCACGCATGGGAATCGTTTACGGCCATCACTCTGGCCTACGTACTGATTAACGCCGTCATCATGCTGGTGATGAATCTCGTCGAACGCAAAATCCGCCTGCCTGGCAATTTGGGAGGCAAATAATGTACGAATTTGACTGGAGTTCTATCGTCCCTTCCCTGCCGTATCTGCTGGATGGGCTGATCATCACGCTGAAAATCACCGTCACGGCAGTCGTCATTGGTATCGTCTGGGGGACCATCCTTGCAGTAATGCGTCTGTCCAGCTTCGCGCCGATTGCCTGGTTTGCGAAGGGCTACGTCAACGTATTCCGCTCCATTCCGCTGGTGATGGTGCTGCTGTGGTTCTACCTGATTGTGCCCGGCTTCCTGCAAAACGTGCTGGGTCTGTCGCCAAAAACCGATATTCGCCTGATCTCAGCGATGGTCGCATTTTCGATGTTTGAAGCCGCGTACTATTCCGAGATTATCCGCGCCGGTATCCAGAGTATTTCTCGCGGGCAGTCCAGTGCCGCGCTGGCGCTGGGGATGACCCATTGGCAGTCAATGAAGCTCATTATTCTGCCGCAGGCATTTCGCGCGATGGTGCCGCTGCTGCTTACCCAAGGCATCGTACTCTTCCAGGATACCTCGCTGGTCTATGTATTGAGTCTGGCAGACTTCTTCCGTACCGCCTCCACCATTGGTGAGCGTGACGGCACGCAGGTTGAAATGATCCTGTTTGCTGGCGCCGTTTATTTTGTATTCAGTCTGAGCGCATCGTTGTTGGTCAGCTATTTGAAGAAAAGGACAGTTTAATGATTACCCTGAAAAATGTTTCTAAATGGTATGGTCACTTTCAGGTGCTGACCGACTGCTCCACGGAAGTGAAAAAAGGTGAAGTGGTGGTGGTCTGCGGCCCGTCAGGTTCAGGTAAATCAACGCTTATCAAAACGGTGAACGGGCTGGAGCCGGTACAACAGGGCGTCATCACCGTTGATGGTACCGTGGTGAATGATAAAAAGACCGATCTGGCCAAACTGCGCTCTCGCGTTGGCATGGTGTTCCAGCACTTTGAACTGTTCCCGCATCTGTCGATTATTGAGAACCTGACTCTGGCGCAGGTAAAAGTGCTTAAACGCGATAAAAAGCCGGCCCGCGACAAAGCGCAAAAGTTACTGGAACGCGTTGGTCTGTCAGCGCATGCCGAGAAGTTTCCAGCTCAGCTCTCCGGGGGCCAGCAACAGCGTGTCGCCATCGCCCGGGCGCTGTGCATGGATCCTATCGCTATGCTGTTTGACGAACCGACGTCAGCACTCGACCCAGAAATGATCAACGAAGTACTGGACGTCATGGTTGAACTGGCCAATGAAGGGATGACCATGATGGTGGTTACCCACGAAATGGGCTTTGCGCGTAAAGTGGCGAACCGGGTGATCTTCATGGATGAAGGGAAGATTGTTGAAGACTCACCGAAAGAAGAGTTCTTCGCTAATCCAAAATCTGACCGTGCCAAAGACTTCCTCGCGAAAATCCTGCACTAATCTTGCTGGCGCGCACCTCCATGTGCGCGCCACCTCACGATTTATCTCTTCACTTCTCGAAACAGGCACAGCCCAGCGTTAACCTTGTCACAAAGTCCCACTTACAAGGAGCAACAATGGCACTTCCTATCCTGTTTGATTGCGATCCAGGTCATGACGACGCTATCGCAATTGTTCTCGCCCTCGCTTCACCTGAACTGGATGTGAAAGCGATAACCTCCTCTGCCGGTAACCAGACCCCCGACAAAACACTGCGTAACGTATTGCGTATGTTAACGTTGCTCAACCGCACGGATATCCCAGTGGCCGGTGGCGCAGTCAAACCGCTGATGCGCGACCTGATAATTGCCGATAACGTCCACGGTGAGAGCGGGCTTGATGGCCCGGCGCTGCCTGAACCCGCTTTTGCTCCACAGGACTGTACCGCCGTGGAATTGATGGCGAAAACCCTGCGTAACAGTCAGGAACCGGTGACGATTGTCTCCACCGGGCCGCAAACTAACGTGGCATTGCTACTGAATAGCCATCCTGAACTGCACCCCAAAATCGCCCGTATCGTGATCATGGGTGGTGCAATGGGCCTCGGAAACTGGACGCCCGCCGCTGAGTTCAACATCTTCGTGGATCCAGAAGCCGCTGAGATCGTGTTCCAGTCGGGCATTCCGGTGGTGATGGCTGGACTGGATGTCACGCATAAAGCGCAAATACATCGTGAAGATACCGAACGGTTCCGCGCTATCGGCAATCCCATTTCGACAATCGTTGCTGAGCTACTCGACTTCTTCTTTGAATATCACAAAGATGAAAAATGGGGATTTATTGGCGCGCCGCTGCACGATCCATGCACCATTGCCTGGCTGCTGAAACCTGAACTGTTTACCACCGTTGAACGCTGGGTTGGTGTGGAAACTCAGGGCAAATACACCCAGGGAATGACCGTGGTTGACTACTACTTCCTGAGCGGCAATAAGCCAAACGCCACCGTAATGGTGGACGTGGATCGCGAAGGTTTTGTCGATCTGCTGGCAGAACGGTTGAAGTTTTACGCCTAATGCGTAGGCCGGATAAGACGCAGCGCGTCGCATCCGGCAACATTATCACGGCTCAAACGGTCGACGCTGGAACTGATCGTGTCCGCATTTCGGGCATAGCGGCAGCACATCAGGAGTGTACACCGCTAAATGGAAGTGGCACTTCTCGCACACCAGATTGCCCAACCCGACCACCTCGCCGCTGTGATAAACCCCGTGATGGCTGAGGTCCTGGAACACTTCGCGCCATTCGAGCTGCGTTTTATCGGTAATATCGGCCAGTTCCTGCCAGATACTCTCTTTGATTACCCGCATAAAGACGCTGTCGGTCTCCTCATCGAGGCTTTCTTCATAGCTCAGAGCAAACTCTTCCAGGTCGCGTCTGACGGCCCGGGTGAGCTCTTCCACCTCGGTGCGCGTTAACTCCCCGGTCTGCATAACGCGCTGACGCGCCTGTTCCACCAACGCATCAATATCGCGTTCGCCATTACGCAGGCGTTCACTCAGTGAAGCCACCAGTTCACGGTAATATTGAGCAACCTTGTTCATCGCTTCGCCTCCTGGGTCGTTAACTGTCTATAATAATAGACGTTATTTACGCTACGCTTTGCAAGACTGTCCACAGAGTGTGTAAATTCGTGCAAGAATTATCCTTACGGGAATTCAACGTTGAATGCGCGAAAGGCTGTTTTGGCGCGGGCGTTTGGGCTATGCTATGCGGATCTAAAACACCACATCTAGAGCTACGTTTGTAGCTGTATTGAAAACAGGACCACTGGCTGCCATGCAAGAGCAATACCGCCCGGAAGAGATAGAATCCAAAGTACAGCTTCACTGGGATGAGAAGCGCACATTTGAAGTTACCGAAGACGAGAGCAAAGAGAAGTATTACTGCCTGTCTATGCTTCCCTATCCTTCTGGTCGACTACACATGGGCCACGTACGTAACTACACCATCGGCGACGTGATTGCCCGCTATCAGCGCATGCTGGGCAAAAACGTACTTCAGCCAATTGGCTGGGATGCGTTCGGCCTGCCTGCCGAAGGTGCAGCGGTTAAAAACAACACCGCCCCGGCACCGTGGACGTATGACAACATTGCATACATGAAAAACCAGCTCAAAATGCTGGGTTTCGGTTACGACTGGAGCCGTGAGCTGGCGACCTGCACCCCGGAATACTACCGCTGGGAACAGAAGTTCTTCACCGAACTGTACAAAAAAGGGCTGGTGTACAAGAAAACGTCTGCCGTTAACTGGTGCCCGAACGACCAGACCGTACTGGCGAACGAACAGGTTATCGACGGCTGCTGCTGGCGTTGCGACACCAAAGTTGAGCGTAAAGAGATCCCGCAGTGGTTCATCAAAATCACCGCTTACGCTGACGAACTGTTGCGCGATCTGGATAACCTGGATCACTGGCCTGACACCGTGAAAACGATGCAGCGCAACTGGATTGGCCGTTCTGAAGGCGTGGAAATCACCTTCGATGTGAACGGTTACGACAACACGCTGACCGTCTACACCACACGCCCGGACACCTTTATGGGTGCGACCTACCTGGCGGTTGCTGCAGGTCATCCGCTGGCGCAGAAAGCCGCTGAAAATAACCCAGAATTGGCTGCCTTCATTGACGAATGCCGCAACACCAAGGTTGCTGAAGCCGAAATGGCGACCATGGAGAAGAAAGGCGTCGACACTGGTTTCAAAGCCGTTCACCCGCTGACTGGCGAAGAGATCCCGGTTTGGGCGGCAAACTTCGTGCTGATGGAATACGGTACAGGCGCAGTTATGGCCGTTCCGGGTCACGATCAGCGCGATTACGAATTTGCGACCAAATATGGCCTGACCATCAAGCCGGTAATTCTGACAGCTGAAGGCGCAGAGCCGGATCTGTCTGAACAAGCGCTGACCGAAAAAGGCGTGCTGTTTAACTCCGGTGAGTTTGACGGCCTCGACTTCGAAGCGGCCTTCAACGCCATTGCTGACAAGCTGGTAGCTAAAGGCGTGGGTGAGCGTAAAGTTAACTATCGTCTGCGTGACTGGGGTGTTTCCCGTCAGCGTTACTGGGGCGCGCCGATTCCGATGGTGACGCTGGAAGACGGTACCGTCCTGCCAACGCCAGAAGACCAACTGCCGGTTATTTTGCCGGAAGACGTAGTCATGGACGGTATTACCAGCCCAATCAAAGCCGATCCGGAGTGGGCGAAAACCACCGTTAACGGTATGCCTGCGCTGCGTGAAACTGACACCTTCGATACCTTTATGGAGTCGTCCTGGTACTACGCGCGCTACACCTGCCCGCAGTATCAGGAAGGTATGCTGGATTCCGACGCGGCGAACTACTGGCTGCCAGTTGATATCTACATTGGCGGTATTGAACACGCCATCATGCACCTGCTCTACTTCCGCTTCTTCCACAAACTGATGCGCGACGCAGGCATGGTCAACTCTGATGAACCAGCTAAGCAGCTGCTGTGTCAGGGGATGGTTCTGGCCGATGCGTTCTACTACGTTGGCGCCAACGGCGAACGTAACTGGGTTTCTCCGGTTGATGCCATCGTTGAGCGTGACGAAAAAGGTCGTATCGTTAAGGCTAAGGACGCAGAAGGCCATGAACTGGTGTATACCGGCATGAGCAAGATGTCCAAGTCGAAAAATAACGGTATCGACCCGCAGGTCATGGTTGAACGCTACGGCGCCGACACCGTACGTCTGTTCATGATGTTCGCTTCTCCGGCTGATATGACGCTGGAATGGCAGGAGTCCGGCGTTGAAGGGGCGAACCGCTTCCTGAAACGTGTCTGGAAACTGGTTTACGAACATACGTCCCAGGGAGATGTTGCTGCCCTGAACGTTGATGTGTTGAGCGAAGATCAAAAAGCGCTGCGTCGCGACGTGCATAAAACCATTGCTAAAGTCACCGATGATATCGGTCGTCGTCAGACCTTTAACACCGCGATTGCGGCGATTATGGAGCTGATGAACAAGCTGGCGAAAGCACCGCAGGCAGACGAGCAGGACAGAGCCCTGATGCAGGAAGCATTGCTGGCTGTTGTACGCATGCTTAACCCGTTCACCCCACACGTATGCTTCACCCTGTGGCAGGCGCTGAAAGGCGAAGGCGATATCGACAACGCGCCGTGGCCGGTGGCGGACGAAGCAGCAATGGTTGAAGACTCAACGCTGGTTGTGGTTCAGGTAAACGGCAAAGTACGTGGCAAAATCACCGTTCCGGTAAACGCCACTGAAGAGCAGGTTCGTGAACGTGCTGGCCAGGAGCATCTGGTGGCAAAATATCTTGATGGCGTTACCGTACGTAAAGTGATTTATGTACCGGGTAAACTCCTCAATCTGGTCGTTGGCTAAGCGCGGGAGGAAGCGTGCGACTTCTGACAACATTGTTGTTATCGCTGGCGGTGCTTGTCACCGCCGGGTGTGGCTGGCATCTGCGTAGTACTACGCAGGTTCCACCCTCAATGAAAACCATGATCCTGAACTCTGGCGATCCGAACGGCCCGTTAAGCCGCGCGGTGCGTAATCAGCTGCGTCTGAACGGCGTTACGCTGCTTGAAGACGGTACCATGCGTAAAGATGTGACATCCTTACGTCTGGGTGCGGTCAGCCTTTCGCAAGATACGGCATCGGTATTCCAGAACGGTCAAACGGCTGAATACCAGATGGTGATGTCCGTAAGTGCTACTGTGCTGATTCCAGGTCATGATATTTACCCAATCAGCGCCAAAGTTTATCGTTCGTTCTTTGACAACCCACAGGCTGCACTGGCGAAGGATAACGAGCAGGACATGATCATAAAAGAGATGTATGACAAAGCGGCTGAACAGTTGATTCGTAAGTTGCCAAGCGTACATCTGGCCGATACTCAGTCATCCAATGCTGATGCTGAGCCTGCGGTGAATAAAACCGCAGCGCCTGCGTCATCTCCGGCGCGTGTCTCCACCACGCTGGGTAACTGATGCTCAAGTTGTACCCTGAACAACTCCGCGCACAGCTCAATGAAGGGCTGCGCGCGGCGTATTTACTCTTGGGCAACGATCCCCTCTTATTGCAGGAAAGCCAGGATGCCATCCGTCAGGCTGCCGCAACGCAAGGATTCGAAGAACACCACGCCTTCACTCTGGACAACAGCACCGACTGGGGAGAGATTTTTTCACTCTGCCAGGCGATGAGCCTGTTTGCCAGCCGTCAAACCCTGCTTCTGCAGTTGCCTGAAAATGGCCCTAATGCCGCCATTAATGAACAGCTCGCGTCACTCGTCACTCTGTTACATGACGATCTGCTGCTGATAGTTCGCGGCAACAAACTCACCAGGGCACAGGAAAACGCCGCATGGTATACGGGGCTTGCAAATAACGCGGTTCAGGTAAGCTGCCAGACGCCGGAACAAGCACAGCTTCCTCGCTGGGTTGCCGCCAGGGCGAAACTTAACAACCTGCAACTGGATGACGCGGCCAATCAGCTTTTGTGCTATTGCTATGAAGGTAATTTGTTAGCACTGGCGCAAGCGCTGGAACGATTAGCGTTGCTTTGGCCTGACGGCAAGCTAACGCTGCCTCGCGTGGAGAAAGCGGTTAACGATGCCGCGCACTTTACCCCATTCCACTGGGTAGACGCGCTGCTAATGGGCAAAAGCAAACGCGCGCTGCACATTCTGCAGCAGTTACGCCTGGAAGGTAGCGAGCCGGTTATTTTGCTGCGTACGATCCAGCGTGAGTTGCTGTTGCTGGTTAACTTAAAACGGCAGTCGGCCCATACGCCTTTGCGCACGTTGTTTGATAAACACCGGGTGTGGCAAAATCGCCGGGGCATGATGGGAGATGCGCTAAACCGGCTGAACCCGGCGCAACTGCGTCAGGCTGTTACGCTTTTAACGCGTACGGAAATTACGCTTAAACAAGACTATGGTCAGTCAGTGTGGGCGGAACTTGAGGGGCTTTCCCTTTTGCTCTGTCATAAATCGCTGGCCGATGTTTTTATTGATGGTTGATATGAAATCATTGCAGGCTCTGTTCGGTGGCACCTTTGATCCGGTGCATTACGGTCATCTTAAACCGGTTGAAATTCTGGCGAATCTGATTGGCCTTTCCCGGGTCATCATCATGCCCAATAACGTGCCGCCACATCGTGCGCAGCCCGAAGCGTCCGCTGAGCAACGTAAGCGTATGGTTGAACTGGCCATTGCTGATAAGCCGCTGTTTTCCCTGGATGAACGCGAGCTGAAACGCGATACCGCCTCCTACACCGCGCAAACGCTAAAAGAGTGGCGCGAGGAGCAAGGCCCGAACGTGCCATTAGCGTTTATCATTGGTCAGGATTCGCTGCTTACCTTCCCTTCCTGGCATGACTACCACACGATTCTGGGTAATACCCACCTCATCGTGTGCCGACGTCCGGGCTATCCACTCGAAATGGCACAGGAAAAACACCAGCAATGGCTGGAGGATCATCTGACCCATTCAGCAGATGACCTGCACAACCTGCCTTGCGGGAAAATTTACCTGGCCGAAACGCCGTGGTTTAACATCTCCGCCACGCTCATCCGTGAGCGCCTGGAAAAGGGCGAGCCGTGCGACGACCTGATGCCAGACGCGGTGCTTGACTATATCAATCAACAGGGACTGTACCGCTAAGCGCCTTGCGTAAGGCCGTCAGCAGGTGGTTATTCTCTTCCTGGCTGCGAACGGCTACCCGATAATAGCGCGCATCCAGCCCCGGATAATTGGCGCAACTGCGAATCAAGACATGCTGTTTCAGCAACGCGAGTTGCAGATCCATATCCGCATTATCGCAGCGTAATAAACGATAATTTGCCCGGCCGGGATACGCCGTCAGGCCGGGCAGATCTTGCAGTTGTTGATCAAACCGCTCCCCCTCTTGTTCCAGCCATTTCCACGTCGCCCGCTGATATGCGCTATCGCGTAAGATAATCTCGCCTGCCAGGGCAGCAAACGCATTAATTGACCACGGCATTTGTTGGCTGCGCATCTGTGCAACCGCCTGTTCGTTACTGTTGACCAGATACCCCAGACGCAGTCCCGGGATCGCATAGAACTTGGTGAGCGAACGCAGCACCCAAATATGCGGGTTCTCGTGCAGTAACGGGATAAACCCCGACTCCCCGGCAATAAAATCGATAAACGCTTCATCAAGGATCAGGGCGATACCCAGCGACTCACAACGCGTGGCAATTTCACGCAGCAGGCGGGTTTCGGGCAACAACCCGGTGGGATTATTGGGCGTACAGAGAAACAGGCAGTCCAGCTCAGGCGTTAACGCATCGAGGATCGCATCGGTAAGCTGCCAGCCATCGTCTTCGCACAGCGCAAACTCATGGATCGTACACTCTCCCCATTGCAGCGCCCGACGATATTCCGCAAACCCGGGCGTCACGATCATCGCGTGGCGTGGCTTCAGGCCATGCACCAGGGTAAAAATGGATTCGGTTTCACCGTTCCCGGCCAGGATCCACGAGGACGGAATTTGATGATGCTCCGCCAGCGCGGCATGCAGTTGCGCGTAATCTACATCCGGGTAACGCTCCGTGCAGTCCAGATTGTCGATAATCGCCCGTTTTAAACTTACTGGCATACCCAGCGGGTTAATATTCGCGCTAAAATCCAGCAACTGCTCAGGCAAGATGCCCAACAATTCGGCGGCTTCTCGGGTGTTACCGCCATGTGCGCTCTTCAATAAAGACATCGTGCCGCTCCACGTAAAAAAGGGTATTTTAGTGAAAAATCACTGCGCAATCAGGGCAAACATCATATTTTGTGCGAATAGCCTCACGAGGAAAACATGAGACTCTGGTTAGTACGTCATGGCGAAACCGAAGCCAATGTCGCTGGTTTATATAGCGGCCACGCCCCCACACCGCTAACGGAACGGGGGATCGCTCAGGCGCAAACGCTGGGTACGCTGTTACGCAATGTCCCTGTCGACAACGTTCTGTGCAGCGAACTGGAACGCGCCCGCCATACAACGCAGTTGATTCTGGCAGAACGTGAAGTTCCTGTGCGCAACATGCCTGAGCTTAATGAGATGTTTTTTGGTGACTGGGAAATGCGTCACCATCGCGATCTGGCGCGCGAAGACGCCGAAAATTACGCCGTATGGTGTAACGACTGGCAGAATGCGACGCCCACCAATGGCGAAGGTTTTCAGGCGTTTTCCCAGCGAGTGGAACGTTTCATTGCCCAGCTTGCTGATTATAAAGCGTGCCAAAATCTGCTGGTGGTGAGTCATCAAGGCGTGCTGAGCGTGCTGATCGCCCGTCTGCTGTCCATGCCCGCTGCGGCAATGTGGCATTTCCGCATCGAACAAGGCTGCTGGAGCGCAATTGATTTTTGTGACGATTTTGCGGTTCTGAAAGTGCTTAACAGCCGGGCCGTATGGCGCGACGGGGAGTGAAAGCGCTGTTTTTTATGCCGAAGGGCCTCTCTCCCATTGACACCCCATGACAGGCTGTTATTCTCCGCAGCCTGACTTTTCCCACCCTTCAGAGCTTTGCAGAAATTGTTTTACAAAAATGGCGATGCATTCTGTGGCGTGGGGTGGGATGATAGCGCACTTCACAAGCGCATTCGGAGACATTTGTCCCGATATCGCCTCTGGTTCAGGTATACTAACAGACGTTTTTAACTCTTTTCACCCAGGGGGAACACTTGCAGGGTAAAGCACTCCAGGATTTTGTAATCGACAAAATTGATGACCTGAAAGGTCAAGACATCATCGCCTTAGACGTTCAGGGCAAATCCAGCATCACTGATTGCATGATTATCTGCACCGGTACATCCAGCCGTCACGTTATGTCTATTGCAGACCACGTGGTTCAGGAGTCCCGCACTGCTGGCCTGCTGCCGCTCGGCGTGGAAGGCGAGAATGTCGCTGACTGGATCGTCGTTGACCTCGGCGATGTGATTGTCCACGTGATGCAGGAAGAGAGTCGTCGCCTGTATGAACTGGAAAAACTCTGGAGTTAATGCGTGAAGCTGCAACTTGTCGCTGTGGGTACGAAAATGCCTGACTGGGTACAAACCGGATTTACCGAGTATCTCCGTCGGTTTCCGAAAGATATGCCCTTTGAGCTGATCGAAATCCCGGCAGGAAAGCGCGGCAAGAACGCGGACATCAAACGCATTCTCGACAAAGAGGGTGAGCAGATGCTGGCTGCCGCAGGCAAAAACCGCATCGTCACCCTTGATATCCCGGGTAAACCCTGGGACACGCCGCAGCTGGCGACCGAACTGGAGCGCTGGAAACTGGACGGTCGTGACGTCAGCCTGTTAATTGGCGGGCCGGAAGGTCTCTCTCCTGCCTGTAAAGCGGCAGCGGAACAAAGCTGGTCACTCTCTGCATTAACCCTTCCACACCCTCTTGTTCGGGTTCTGGTCGCGGAGAGTCTGTACAGGGCGTGGAGCATTACCACCAACCATCCTTATCACCGTGAGTGATCATTGATTCTTGAGTAGATTAAGCAGCGGATGAAACTACAGAATTCTTTTCGCGACTATTCGGCTGAGTCCGCGCTGTTTGTGCGCCGGGCGCTGGTCGCTTTTTTGGGGATTTTGCTGCTAACCGGCGTGCTGATCGCCAACCTTTATAATCTGCAAATCGTTCGCTTCACTGATTATCAGACCCGTTCGAACGAAAACCGCATCAAACTGGTGCCTATCGCGCCGAGTCGCGGCATCATTTATGACCGCAACGGAATTCCTCTCGCCCTTAACCGCACCATTTATCAGATAGAAATGATGCCGGAAAAGGTAGACAACATTCAGGATACCCTCGACGCGCTGCGTAACGTCGTAGACCTGACGGACGACGATATTGCTGCCTTTAAAAAAGAGCGCGCCCGTTCACACCGTTTCACCTCAATTCCGGTAAAAACCAACCTGACTGAAGTTCAGGTCGCACGCTTTGCCGTGAATCAATATCGCTTTCCTGGCGTCGAAGTTAAAGGCTATAAACGCCGCTATTACCCATACGGCTCTGCGCTGACCCACGTAATTGGCTACGTATCGAAGATCAACGATAAAGACGTGGACCGCCTGGACAAAGACGGCAAGCTGGCTAACTACGCGGCAACGCATGACATCGGCAAGCTGGGTATTGAACGCTATTATGAGGAC
Source organism: Citrobacter sp. RHBSTW-00986 (assembly GCF_013783065.1). Lineage (NCBI taxonomy): Bacteria > Pseudomonadati > Pseudomonadota > Gammaproteobacteria > Enterobacterales > Enterobacteriaceae > Citrobacter > Citrobacter sp. RHBSTW-00986. The sequence continues at coordinate 3,412,048 of NZ_CP056200.1, forward strand.
GTGCTTCACGGCCAAACCGGGTATGAAGAAGTAGAAGTGAACAACCGCGGCCGCGTCATTCGCCAGTTGAAAGAAGTGGCGCCGCAGGCCGGGCACGATATCTATCTCACCCTTGATTTGAAACTCCAGCAGTATATTGAAACGCTGCTGGCGGGCAGTCGTGCCGCCGTGGTGGTTACCGACCCGCGTACCGGTGGCGTTCTGGCGCTGGTATCTATGCCGAGCTATGACCCGAATCTGTTCGTGGATGGTATCTCCAGTAAAGATTACTCCGGGTTGCTCAATGACCCGAACACCCCCTTGGTTAACCGCGCCACACAGGGTGTTTACCCCCCTGCTTCGACGGTTAAACCTTACGTTGCGGTTTCTGCGTTAAGCGCAGGCGTTATCACCCGCAATACCGGCCTGTTCGATCCGGGCTGGTGGCAGCTACCGGGCTCTGAAAAACGTTACCGCGACTGGAAAAAGTGGGGGCACGGCCATCTGAACATCACCCGCTCTCTGGAAGAGTCCGCGGATACGTTTTTCTATCAAATCGCCTATGATATGGGGATTGACCGGCTTTCCGAGTGGATGAGCAAATTTGGCTACGGCAAATATACGGGCATCGATCTTGCCGAAGAGCGCTCCGGCAATATGCCAACCCGCGAGTGGAAGCAAAAACGGTTTAAAAAGCCATGGTATCAGGGTGATACCATTCCCGTCGGCATCGGCCAGGGTTACTGGACAGCAACCCCAATCCAGATGAGTAAAGCGCTGATGATCCTTATCAACGACGGTTTGATAAAAGTCCCGCATCTGTTGATGAGCACGGCAGAAAACGGCAAGCAGGTGCCGTGGGTACAGCCGCACGAACCGCCCGTTGGCGATATTCATTCTGGTTACTGGGAAATAGCGAAAGACGGTATGTACGGTGTTGCGAACCGCCCTAACGGAACTGCGCATAAGTATTTTGCTGGCGCGCCTTACAAAATTGCGGCGAAATCCGGTACCGCGCAGGTCTTTGGCCTGAAAGCTAATGAAACCTATAACGCGCATAAGATCGCCGAGCGTTTACGTGACCACAAGCTGATGACGGCCTTCGCCCCCTATGATAAACCCCAGGTCGCTGTCGCCATGATCCTTGAAAACGGCGGTGCGGGTCCGGCAGTGGGTACCATTATGCGCCAGATCCTTGACCATATTATGTTGGGCGACAACAACACCAATCTGCCTGCGGAAAACCCAGCGGTTGCAGCAGCGGAGGACCAATAATCGTGACGGATAATCCGAACAAAAAAACATTCTGGGACAAAATCCACATCGATCCCACAATGTTGCTTATTTTGCTGGCTCTGCTGGTTTACAGCTCACTGGTCATCTGGAGCGCCAGCGGCCAGGATATTGGCATGATGGAGCGCAAAGTCGGCCAGATCGCAATGGGCCTGGTCATCATGGTAGTGATGGCGCAAATTCCCCCCCGGGTGTATGAGGGCTGGGCGCCCTATCTCTATATCTTTTGCATCATTCTGTTGGTGGCGGTAGACGCCTTCGGCGCCATTTCCAAAGGTGCGCAGCGCTGGCTGGATTTGGGTATCGTGCGTTTTCAGCCTTCTGAAATTGCCAAAATCGCCGTGCCGCTGATGGTTGCGCGCTTTATTAACCGTGACGTTTGCCCACCATCGCTAAAAAATACCGCCATTGCGCTGGTGCTGATTTTTATGCCCACGCTGCTGGTCGCCGCCCAACCTGACCTCGGCACTTCAATTCTGGTCGCCCTTTCCGGTCTGTTTGTCTTGTTCCTTTCTGGTTTGAGCTGGCGCTTAATCGGCGTTGCGGTGGTTCTGGTCGCGGCGTTTATCCCGATACTGTGGTTCTTCCTGATGCATGATTACCAGCGTCAGCGCGTCATGATGCTGCTCGACCCGGAAACCGATCCGCTGGGCGCGGGTTATCACATAATTCAGTCTAAAATAGCCATTGGCTCCGGCGGGTTACGCGGCAAAGGCTGGCTGCATGGTACACAATCGCAGCTTGAGTTTTTACCCGAACGCCACACCGACTTTATCTTTGCTGTCTTAGCGGAAGAGCTGGGTCTGGTGGGGATCTTGATTCTGTTGACGCTCTACATTTTGCTGATTATGCGCGGATTATGGATCGCTGCCCGCGCGCAAACCACCTTTGGTCGCGTAATGGCGGGTGGCTTAATGTTGATATTATTCGTTTATGTCTTCGTAAATATTGGTATGGTGAGCGGTATTCTGCCCGTGGTTGGGGTTCCACTCCCACTGGTCAGTTACGGAGGCTCGGCACTTATCGTGCTGATGGCCGGGTTCGGGATTGTTATGTCGATCCACACCCATAGAAAAATGTTGTCGAAAAGCGTGTAAGGGGTACGCAATGCGTAAGCAGTGGCTTGGTATCTGCATCGCAGCAGGAATGCTCGCGGCGTGTTCGAGTGATGATGGTCAGCAACAGGTTGCTGTCGCGCCGCAGCCTGCGGTGTGTAATGGTCCGATTGTTGAAATCAGCGGGGCCGATCCGCGCTTTGAACCCCTGAACCCAACGGCGAATCAGGACTACCAGCGTGATGGTAAAAGCTACAAAATCGTGCAGGATCCCTCCCGCTTTAGCCAGGCCGGACTTGCCGCTATCTATGATGCGGAACCAGGAAGCAACTTAACCGCGTCTGGCGAAGCGTTCGATCCGATGCAGCTGACCGCTGCGCATCCGACGCTGCCAGTCCCCAGCTATGCCAGAATTACCAATCTGGCAAACGGCAGGATGATCGTCGTGCGCATTAACGATCGCGGGCCTTATGGCAACGATCGCGTGATTTCACTTTCGCGCGCCGCAGCCGATCGTCTGAACACCTCCAACAACACTAAAGTGCGTATCGACCCAATCATCGTCGCCCAGGATGGTTCATTGTCCGGACCGGGTATGGCTTGTACCACGGTCGCGAAACAAACTTATGCCTTGCCTGCGCGTCCTGATTTAAGCGGTGGCGGCAATATGGGAAGCATGCCTTCGCCATCGGATGCAGGTCAGCCGCAAGGCGATATTCGTCCGATCAGCAATTCCACGCTGAAAAGCGATGATCCAACCGGTGCGCCAGTAAACAGTAGTGGATTCCTCGGTGCGCCAACCACGCTCGCATCAGGCGTGCTGGAAAGCAGCGAGCCGACTCCGGTGCCGCAATCGACAACCACCGCACCGGTCACGTCAACCGCGCCGGCAACAACACCAGCAGCCGTCACAGCCCCTGCGCCTGCGGCAACTGCCAACGGACGCTATGTGGTTCAGGTTGGCGCAGTCAGCGAGCAGTCGCGCGCGCAGCAGTATCAAAAGCGTTTAAGCCAGCAGTTTGGCGTTCCTGGCCGGGTGGTACAAAACGGCGCAGTCTGGCGTATCCAGATGGGGCCGTTTGCCAGCAAAGCTGAAGCCTCCACATTGCAGCAGCGTCTTCAATCCGAGGCGCAATTACAGTCCTTCATCACCGGCGTGTAATAACGTAAATCAGGTATCTGAACTGTCAGTTTCTGTAAATGACATTAACAAAGTCACGCGGAAAGTCAGATGCCTGCCAGTTATGCATTTGCTATAGTAGGGCACTTTTTTTAATTTCATCACGGACGTCGTAGTTCAGACCATGAAGACCACTTTTTCCGCTCGTTTCGTGCAGCGTATGGCGCTCACCGCGGCTCTCTGCGCAGCCTCTCTCTCTGCTGCCCATGCCGATGACCTGAATATTAAAACCATGATCCCGGGTGTTCCGCAGATCGATGCGGAGTCGTATATCCTGATTGATTACAATTCAGGTAAAGTTCTGGCAGAACAGAACGCAGACACTCGCCGCGACCCCGCCAGTCTGACCAAAATGATGACCAGCTACGTCATCGGCCAGGCGATGAAAGCCGGGAAATTCAAAGAAACCGATCTGGTCACCGTCGGCAATGACGCATGGGCTACGGGCAACCCGGTCTTCAAAGGTTCATCGCTGATGTTCCTCAAGCCAGGCATGCAGGTTCCTGTTTCTCAGCTGATCCGTGGTATTAACCTGCAATCCGGAAACGACGCGTGCGTGGCGATGGCAGACTTCGCAGCCGGTAGCCAGGATGCTTTCGTCGGCCTGATGAACAGCTATGTGAATGCGCTGGGCCTGAAAAACACCCACTTCCAGACCGTTCATGGTCTCGATGCTGACGGTCAGTACAGCTCGGCTCGCGACATGGCGATGATTGGTCAGGCTCTGATTCGCGACGTGCCTAACGAATACTCTATCTATAAAGAAAAAGAGTTCACCTTTAACGGCATTCGTCAGTTAAACCGAAACGGCCTGCTGTGGGATAACAGCCTGAATGTCGACGGTATCAAAACCGGTCACACCGATAAGGCTGGCTATAACCTCGTTGCATCCGCAACCGAAGGCCAGATGCGTCTGATCTCCGCCGTTATGGGTGGTCGCACCTATAAAGGCCGAGAAACCGAAAGTAAAAAACTGCTGACCTGGGGCTTCCGTTTCTTCGAAACCGTGAACCCGTTGAAAGTGGGTAAAGAATTTGCCTCAGAACCTGCCTGGTTTGGTAACACCGATCGTGCGTCGTTAGGCGTTGATAAAGACGTCTACCTGACCATTCCGCGCGGCCGCATGAAAGACCTGAAAGCCAGCTATGTGTTGAACACCACTGAACTGCACGCCCCGCTGCAGAAAAACCAGGTTGTCGGCACTATCAACTTCCAGTTAGATGGCAAAACCATTGAACAGCGTCCGCTGGTGGTGCTGCAGGAAATCCCTGAAGGCAACTTCTTTGGGAAAATCATTGATTACATTAAATTAATGTTCCATCACTGGTTTGGCTAAAAATCGAACACTTGAAAGTGTGATTTACGTCCCCATATACTAGGTATCCAGATAACTCCCACGCGCAGTGGGAGTTATTATTTTTTGATGTAACGCCGGAGCTGACATGAAAACCAAACTTAACGAACTGCTTGAATTCCCTACTCCATTTACTTACAAAGTAATGGGGCAGGCGTTGCCTGAGCTGGTTGATCAGGTGGTTGAAGTGGTACAGCGCCATGCGCCAGGTGATTACTCTCCGACGGTAAAACCGAGCAGCAAAGGCAACTACCACTCGGTCTCAATCACCATCACTGCTACACACATTGAGCAGGTTGAAACGCTGTACGAAGAATTAGGCAATATCGATATCGTACGCATGGTGCTGTAAAAACCTGTCGGTTACCCGCTGCATCCCCGCTCGGGTAACCCCTCCCCCCTGTGATATACTTTTCCCCTCTTTAACATTCTCTACGGAGATGCCGTTTTGTATCAGGATAAAATTCTGGTCCGCCAGCTCGGTCTTCAACCTTACGAGCCAGTCTCTCTGGCCATGCATGAATTTACCGATACCCGTGATGAAAACAGTCATGATGAAATCTGGCTGGTAGAGCATTATCCTGTCTTTACCCAAGGTCAGGCAGGTAAAGCTGAGCACGTATTGATGCCGGGAGATATTCCGGTGATCCAGAGCGATCGTGGCGGTCAGGTGACCTACCACGGGCCAGGCCAACAGGTCATGTATGTGCTGTTGAACCTGAAGCGTCGTAAACTTGGCGTGCGCGAACTGGTTACGTTGCTGGAGCAAACCGTCGTGAATACCCTTGCGGAAATAGGCATTGACGCCCACCCGCGAGCCGATGCGCCTGGCGTATACGTGGGTGAGAAGAAAATCTGCTCTTTGGGATTACGTATCCGTAAAGGATGTTCATTTCACGGCTTAGCGCTCAACGTGGATATGGACTTGTCGCCTTTCCTGCGTATCAATCCTTGTGGTTATGCCGGGATGGAGATGGCGAAAGTATCGCAGTGGGATAGCACGGCCACGACCGAGAGCATTCGCCCCCGCCTGCTGGCCAACATCTTCGCGCTGTTGGGTAACCCACCGCACGAGTACATTGCGGACTGAAAATACGGTCATAGTTTGCCACGGCATATGTTGTGGCAAATGGCACAAAACAACAACTATTTTACATTTTGCCAGCCTGTCAGGCTGCTTTCTGGCCCGTTTCAATGATATACTGCGTATCACTAATTCAAAAATAGTTGATAAATGCAACATTCCCTTGAATTGAAACGCTTTCCTTCGTAATTCGCAACTGGAACACGCAAGCTATGAGTAAACCCATTGTGATGGAACGCGGTGTTAAATACCGCGATGCCGATAAGATGGCTCTTATCCCGGTAAAAAATGTGGCAACAGAGCGTGAAGCCCTGCTGCGTAAACCGGAATGGATGAAAATAAAACTGCCAGCGGACTCCACTCGCATCCAGGGCATCAAAGCGGCAATGCGCAAAAATGGCCTGCACTCTGTCTGCGAAGAAGCTTCCTGCCCTAACCTGGCTGAATGTTTCAATCACGGAACAGCAACCTTTATGATCCTCGGCGCAATCTGTACTCGCCGTTGCCCATTCTGTGACGTTGCCCATGGCCGTCCGGTTGCTCCTGACGCCAACGAGCCGTTAAAACTGGCTCAGACGATTGCGGACATGGCGCTGCGCTATGTCGTGATTACCTCCGTTGACCGTGACGATCTGCGTGACGGCGGCGCTCAGCACTTTGCTGACTGCATCACCGCGATTCGTGAGAAAAGCCCGTCGATTAAAATCGAAACGCTGGTGCCTGACTTCCGTGGTCGTATGGATCGCGCGCTGGATATCCTCACAGCCACGCCGCCGGACGTGTTTAACCACAACCTCGAAAACGTACCGCGTATTTATCGTAATGTACGCCCTGGGGCTGACTACAACTGGTCGCTGAAGCTTCTGGAACGCTTCAAGGAAGCGCACCCGGAGATTCCGACCAAATCGGGTCTGATGGTGGGTCTGGGTGAAACTAATGCTGAAATCATTGAGGTCATGCGCGACCTGCGCAGCCATGGCGTGACCATGCTGACGCTGGGGCAGTATTTACAGCCAAGCCGCCATCACCTCCCGGTTCAACGCTATGTAAGCCCGGATGAGTTCGATGAGATGAAAGCAGAAGCCATGGCTATGGGCTTTACCCACGCTGCTTGCGGTCCATTCGTGCGCTCTTCATACCATGCTGACATGCAGGCCAAAGGGCTGGAAGTGAAGTAATCGTGTAATACTCACTTACATATCAGCAATAAAAAACCGGCAAATCGCCGGTTTTTTTTCATGCAGAGTTTGCAGTATTACTCTTTATGAGAAAGCTTCTCAGCCTGAACGCTACCATCAGCCTCTTTCTTGGCATCGGCATTATCGTCGTTCATTGCTTTCTTGAAGCCCTTGATTGCCGTCCCCAGGTCTCCACCCAGAGTACGTAACTTCTTGGTACCAAACAGCAGAACAACCAGTGCGGCAACCACCAGCAGTTTGGTAATACTAATCTCACCCATAGATACCTTCTTGACTTAAACCAGGCTACATAAAGCGCCATATTAACCTGAGAATATTAACGGCCTTTCGACGCGCGCACACAATAGCAATCTGTAACAAGGTGAATCAAGCCTTGTTTAAAAAAACGTCATAATAATTGCGGTGGCGCAAAGCGTCGGTTACTTAACACCGGAAGTTGTGCCCTGACCTGCCTCACCCGCTCGGCGGAAACCTCGGCCATAATGAGCGCGGGCGTTTCAGCCGCCGCCGCAATAGTCACGCCAAAGGGATCGATGACCCGGCTTTGGCCGATATTCTTGTTACCGCATTCTCCAGCCGCAACCAGATAACACGTGGCATCCAGCGCTCTTGCCGCCAAAAGCGTGGCCCAATGATGCTCTTTTAACGATCCCCGCACCCAAGCCGCAGGTAAAACGAGAATCTCAGCCCCCTGCAACGCGTGCGCCAGCGCCAGCTCAGGGAAGCGCAGGTCATAGCAGGTCATTAGCCCTACTTTTAATCCGCCTACGTCCAGCAGCGGTGCTATGACGCCCCCTGCATCGACATTACGTGACTCCTGAATCGAAAAGGCATCATAGAGATGTAATTTAGCGTAATGGGCCACTACCCGACCAGCCCGTAGCGCCACCAGCATGTTAAATGCCCGGCCTGGCACAGAGGGAACATGAATCGTCAGGATTGTCGTCATCTCATTTTGTGCGCTTTCTCGCAACAAATGCGTCAGAAACCCGCCTTCCAAAAGCTGAGCTGATTTCACTGACAGGTCAGGGTCTAAATCGTCACGCGCCAACAATGCCTCCGGTAATACCAGTAGCGACGCCCCCTCTCCAGCAGCCTGAGACATCAGTAAGGCGCAGGTTTCTGCATTTTTTTCCCATGAAGGTCCCACGGCAAATTGCCCTGCTGCAACGAACATATTCCCTCCAGAAAACTTTGTTAAGCTCGCCAACAACAATTATTCAGCGTTACACTCACCCTCTATACAATCAAATAGCAGGATTACGCAGTGTTACAACTCCTTTTAGCGGTTTTTATCGGTGGTGGCACAGGTAGCGTAGCAAGATGGATGTTAAGTATGCGGTTTAACCCGCTGCATCAGGCCATTCCATTCGGTACGCTGGCTGCAAACTTACTTGGCGCATTTATCATTGGTATGGGTCTGGCATGGTTTAATCGCATGACAAATATTGACCCAATGTGGAAAGTGCTGATTACTACTGGCTTTTGCGGGGGACTGACAACGTTTTCCACTTTCTCTGCTGAGGTAGTGTTTTTACTGCAGGAAGGACGCTTTGGTTGGGCTATGGTGAATGTACTGGTTAATCTGTTGGGATCATTCGCGATGACCGCCCTGGCATTCTGGTTGGTATCTGCCTCTCCCGCACATTGAAGCGAAAAAAACCCGCAATTAAGCGGGTTTTGAATGCTTGCTGTCGTATGCTTACAGAGCGATTACGTTTGCAGCAGAAGGGCCTTTGGCACCGTTAGTGATTTCGAACTCTACACGCTGACCTTCAGCCAGAGTTTTAAAACCATTGGTCTGGATTGCAGAGAAGTGTACGAACACATCTTTGCTGCCATCTTCCGGAGTAATGAAACCGAATCCTTTGGACTCATTAAACCACTTAACGTTACCTTTAATCTTAGACATCAAAATTACCTTTACATGAAAAATAGACACAAATGCTGTGTCGGGTATCAGTACAACAATTGTGGTGCACTTTGTCCAGTCGAACTTTATCAAAAAGTGATAAATGTCGCGTTATTTTTCAGTTAAACTTCCTATCACTATGTTTTTAAGAGATTTTCCAATAAACCACCTGACAATACAGGTAGTCCATCAAAACTGGAACCGCATCCACGCAAAGTAGACGTTGCCGTTGTTATACGTTCCAGGAATGTAGGTCATCTGAAACGTTGCCGGGCCATAACCAATTGATGCCAGCGGTAACAGCACCGGTACCGGAATGTAGTTCCAGTTATCACGCGCGGTGAAACCGGCGGTAAAGCCGAGACCTGTATGGAAGTTTTCATCAGCCAGCGGTCGCCAGGTTTTTTCCCAGCCATAGCCGCCAATGGGTTCCCATTTATTGTAGGAATCCTTAAACGCCATGATATAAAGTCCGTGCCAGTTACCTTTATCATCCCAACGGGATTGACCAAATCCTGCACCCCACGGCCGTTCATTGTAGCGATCCGTTTTTTCTTTATCGTAGGCAAAACGCGCATGCCAGGTAATAGCAGGTACATACAGATCATAATGTTCCGGCTGCTGCCAGGTTTCACTTACATTATCTTTAAAAGTAGCAAACCAGCCTTTATCTTCAGCAGCAGCCTGGGAAGTGAAAGCTAACTGAATAAAAAGAAATGAAAAAATGAGAAAATATCGTTTAGCGACAATCACAACTTAATTACCATCCTGGGATTTATTATTAATTTTAGCAAACCCAACCTTAATGTCAGCTTAACAAAAATGCGCAAATAAAAAATCAGAATATTCCTCAGCCTATAACCTATCCCTTTATTTACTGAGCCATTTCATAGGAACTATTTTCTCTTTATTGCCAATAAATTGTGCTTTCCTGCGGCGAGAGTTAAATAACATCACAATAAATTAACAATAAAGCATCAATATCACCACAAAACACATACACCAACGCTGCGCTTCACAGTTTTTTATTGTGATATTCTTTTTTTAATCGCGATGCTGAAAAAACGGCTTAGCCATCGCTTGAATCCGTATTTTTATTGATTTCAATCAGCAAGAGTTATCGGTTTATTAGGCACATTCTGTCACCACTTTTTACTTTTTTTAGTTTTTTAACTTTCTGGGCAGCAATGCGACAGGGGAAACAATGTTGACATTTATTGAACTCCTTATTGGGGTTGTGGTTATTGTGGGTGTAGCGCGCTACATCATTAAAGGTTATTCCGCGACAGGCGTACTGTTTGTCGGCGGTCTGGTTTTGCTGATTATCAGTGCGTTGATGGGCCATAAAGTTTTGCCGTCTAGCGCAGCAACTACGGGCTATACGGCAACAGACATTGTTGAATATATTAAAATTTTGCTGATGAGCCGTGGCGGCGATCTCGGCATGATGATTATGATGCTGTGTGGTTTTGCCGCCTACATGACGCATATTGGCGCGAATGATATGGTGGTTAAGCTGGCCTCTAAGCCGCTGCAGTATATCAATTCACCTTATCTGCTTATGATTGCCGCCTATTTTGTCGCCTGCCTGATGTCCCTGGCGGTCTCTTCAGCAACCGGTCTGGGCGTATTGCTGATGGCGACATTGTTCCCGGTCATGGTTAACGTTGGGATTAGCCGTGGCGCCGCAGCGGCCATTTGCGCCTCCCCAGCCGCTATTATTCTTTCGCCAACATCCGGTGATGTAGTGCTGGCTGCAAAAGCCGCGGAAATGCCGCTGATCGATTTCGCGTTTAAAACCACGCTGCCAATTTCCATTGCCGCCATCATTGCTATGGCGATTGCCCACTTTTTCTGGCAGCGTTATCTGGATAAAAAAGAGAACATTTCTCATGAAATGTTAGATGTGGCTGAAATTACCACTACCGCCCCGTCGTTTTACGCCATCTTGCCATTTACCCCGATCGTTGGCGTCCTGATTTTCGATGGAAAATGGGGCCCACAGCTGCATATCATTACGATTCTGGTGCTGTGCATGCTCATCGCTGCTGTACTGGAGTTCGTACGAGGATTCAACACCCAGAAGGTTTTCTCGGGTCTTGAAGTCGCCTACCGTGGTATGGCGGATGCCTTTGCTAATGTGGTGATGCTGTTAGTCGCGGCGGGCGTTTTTGCCCAGGGTCTGAGCACAATCGGCTTTATTCAGAGTCTGATTTCTATCGCCACCTCGTTTGGCTCCGCGAGCATTATTCTGATGCTGGTACTGGTGATCCTGACTATGCTGGCGGCAATGACCACGGGGTCCGGTAACGCACCTTTCTATGCCTTCGTTGAGATGATCCCGAAACTGGCGCACTCTTCTGGCATTAACCCGGCTTACCTTGCTATCCCGATGCTGCAGGCATCAAACCTTGGACGCACAATCTCTCCGGTCTCCGGTGTGGTTGTCGCTGTCGCAGGGATGGCAAAGATCTCTCCGTTCGAAGTAGTGAAACGTACCTCGGTTCCGGTACTGGTTGGACTGCTGGTTGTGATTATCGCAACTGAAGTGATGGTGCCGGCGACGTCCGCCCTGATTGGCGGTTAACGATAACTGTCAGTATCTGACCTTGATACGCAAAATCATTTAAGCTGCATCAAGGCGGCAAGTGAAGACATCCCCAGTACCATAGATAATTATGTGACTGGGGTTTCTTCACGCAGCCCACAAAGAGGCAGCTTCAAGGATGACGTGAATTAGCCGCCGTGATAAATACGCTGCGGCCTCCCCACCTTACCGTGAATAATCTCCGCAATAATCAAATGACGGCTGGCACAGTACTCCAGGTAGCGCCTGGAGGTGGTACGGCTGATAGTGAGCGCCTGGGCGATCGTTTCCGCAGTATGATGTACCGTCGGATCGGCAAATAATTTCAACACCGCATTCAGCGTTAACGCATCAATTCCGGTCGGCAAATCGCCTTTCGGTTCGCCGCGCGCATAAGCATTAAACATTTCATCAATCTGCTTTTGACTGGCGCTGTCATTACCGGCCAACATGCGTCTGCGCTGTTGATAACGCGTCAGTGTTTGTCCCAGGCGCTCGTAGGCAATGGGTTTGACCAGATAATCAAACGCGCCGCTGCGCACGGCCTCGGAGACCGTTTCCATGTCGCTGGCCGCCGTGGTAAACACCACGCCCCCCGGATAACGCGTCTGGGTTAGCTCATGCAACAACGTAATTCCCTTGCCGTCCGGCAAGTAGTTATCGAGCAGAATCAAACCGGGCTTAAAACGCTCAATCATCATCCTCGCTTGCGCAAGATTACCCGCCAGCCAAATCTGGCTGAAGCCGGGTATATGGCGGATATATTCAGCATGCATTTCCGCCAGTAGCGTTTCATCCTCAACGATCAATAGCGTTAATGGTTCCGTCATTATTTTTTTTCACTTTCGGAAGAAATAAAGAAAATAAGGTGCCGCAGGGGGAGTTATCTTCGAGTGTAATCACCCCGTTACAGCGCCTCACATAACTTGCAATCAGATACAAACCGATGCCATGTTCACCTGGTTCATCGGTACGGGTGCTCACACCCTGTTCAAATATTTTTTCACGCAATGCTTCCGGTACACCGCATCCCTGATCGGCAACTTCGATGATCACGTCATCCCCTTCATCGCTCAAATAAAGTTCGACGATCTTGTTGCCTTGCTGGGTGCGCAAGCTCGCTTCAAATGCATTATCAAGCAGATTGCCAACAATTGCTGCAAACTCTGTGCTATCCAGCCCCTCAGGGAGTTGATGCAGTTGACTGCCAGGAACGATAGTCATAGTGAGGCCCAGTTCACGTGCACGCTGCACCTTGCCAAACAACAGACCGGCTACCTGACGATCGGCAAACGCGCCGCGCAGGCTGTCAATCAGTTGCTGTTGCGCCTGCGACTCCCCCTGCACCATTGCCAGCACCCGGTCATACTCTTTCATTTGCAGCAGGCCATTAATGGTCGACATCCAGTTAAGGTGTTCATGACGCAGCGTTCTCAGGCTCTCTACATACTGTTTGATCTGCGTTAATTGCGCATTAAGAGTAGCAATTTCATCTTTACTACGAAAACTGATGATTGCCCCAAGCAGTTCATCGCCGGAGCGAATCGCCTCACGGTTAGCGATAACGCTCAGGCCATTAAAGTTCACCATCGCATCCTGTCGTTTTTCCGCAATCTGCTGGGTGAAAAAGTCAGTCGGCTGAACCACCTCACTAATCGGTTTTCCAAGCCACTTTCGTCCAGGCGAAGACAGCCCCAGCATTTTCCTCGCGCTGCGGTTTATTGCGGTGATATACCCATCAGGGTCCACGGCGATCAAACCTTCATATACCGAGCTGAATAGCGCTTCCTGCTGACGCACTACCCGCGCAATTTGCTTAGGCTCCATCCCCAACATCTGTCGGCGAATATGGGCGGCAAATAACCAGGAGAGCAGCATAAGTACCAGCAACAGCAGGATAAACACCCCTGCCATTGGGAGTAAAAAGTCCGATCGCCAGCTATCGATTTTACTGATCAGATAGCCAATTGAGACCACGCCAATGATTTTGCCATCGTCATCAAAGATGGGCGTTTTGGCGCGCATCGCCATCCCAATCGACCCTTTGCCGGTAATAAAGTAACTTTCCCCTCTTTCCAGCGCGCCGGGTTTGGTGAACTGCATCGGGTAGCCAATTTTTTCCGGATTTGGGTGGTAAAGGCGGACAGAGTTGGTATCCCCGATCACCACATAGTCGAAGTCAGTCCCGCTCTGCAGTTTGTCGGCAATGGTCGCCAGACGCTTGTAATCACGATGCTTCACCGCCGCGATGATACTGTCGTTAGAGGCGATGATTTTGGCCTGGTTCATCGCCATATCGCGGACATGCGTTGCCAGATAATCTTCAAAACTGGCGGTAAAGTATTGTGCTAACGCGGCGATAATAAAAACAGAAACGACCAAAATAAGCAGAAAGATACGCAATGGAAACGCCAGACTGCGAAAAAAAGGAAACCGTGTTTTATTTTTCTGCTCTGCCATATTTCTTCCTCAGCGACGATACCCGAAACTTATTTCTCATTGTAGTTGTAATAAAAATGTTTTATTTGCAAGTCGCGGTATAAAACAGGATCGTTGCAGATTCCCCACCTTAAATCAATTAAACAAATTAAAACCACACGCTATTTCGGAGTTAAATTAATTAAAAAACTTAAAACCATAAAACACATTAAAACCTTCTAACTTATTGTGAAATAAATCAAAAATTACCTCCAAAATACTCCTTACGATGTATGCAGCAGGGAAAAAAAGAAATACTCCGTAATAAAAAAACATTCCCTTCAATTGCAAACAAGAAGTTATCAGGTTGCTAAACAGAGCAACAAAAACAGAAACCCAGTAACAAATATAGCATCGGGGCTCTATTCACTATGTTCGGTAATAATATATTCACGCAAGTTAAACGCTCAGAAAATAAAAAGATGGCGGCTATCGCGCAATTTCTGAAAGAGAATGATTTGAGCGTTGATACAACTGTCGAAGTATTTATCACCGTCACCCGTGATGACCGCCTGATTGCCTGCGGCGGCATTGCCGGCAATATCATAAAGTGCGTCGCCATCTGCGAATCCGTAAGGGGTGAAGGCTTAGCGTTGACGCTGGCGACCGAGTTAATCAACCTCGCCTATGAGCGCCACTGTACGCACCTCTTCATCTATACCAAAACCGAGTACGAGTCGCTGTTTAAGCAGTGCGGTTTTTCTACGCTGACCAGCGTTCCCGGCATTATGGTGCTGATGGAAAACAGCACTACACGTCTGAAACGCTACGCTGAATCACTGGCGAAACAGCGCCATGAAGGGAAAAAAATTGGTTGTATCGTCATGAACGCCAACCCCTTCACCAACGGACATCGTTTTCTGATCCAACAAGCAGCCGCGCAATGTGACTGGCTGCATCTGTTTTTGGTGAAAGAAGATACCTCGCGTTTTCCGTATGAAGACCGACTGGATCTGGTGCTTAAAGGGACAAAAGACATTCCACGTTTAACCGTTCATCGCGGTTCGGAATACATCATTTCCCGCGCCACATTCCCGTGCTACTTCATCAAAGAGCAGAGCGTTATTAACCACTGCTATACCGAAATAGACCTGAAAATCTTCCGCCAGTATCTGGCCCCGGCTCTCGGCGTCACGCACCGCTTCGTCGGTACCGAGCCGTATTGCACCGTCACCTCCCAGTACAACAACGATATGCGCTACTGGCTGGAGACCCCAACGCTTCCCGCCCCACCGATTGAACTGGTGGAAATTGAGCGGCTGTGCTTCCAGGAGATGCCGATTTCTGCCTCCTGGGTGCGCAAGCTGCTGGTTAAAAAAGATCTCACGGCTATCGCATCCCTGGTCCCTGACGCCACGCTGCATTATCTGCAAAGCATGGTTGAGCGGGCCTCATCGGGTGCGGCAGTCCGCCAAAATACCCCCGCATTAGCAACAGGTGAAAAATGAAAATAAACCAGGCAGCCGTCGCAGGCACACTCGAGTCCGGTGATGTGATGATTCGCATCGCCCCACTCGATTCGCAGGATATTGACCTGCAGGTTAACAGTAGCGTCGAAAAGCAGTTCGGTGATGCCATCCGGGCCACCATTCTGGACGTTCTGTCCCGCTACAACGTACGCGGCGTGCAATTAAATGTTGATGATAAAGGCGCACTGGACTGCATTTTACGTGCGCGACTGGAATCACTACTGGCCCGCGCTGGCGGTATTCCTGCACTGCCATGGGAGGATTGCCAGTGATTAGTGAATCTTTGCAGCAACGTAAACCCCGTACCCGCCGCAGCATGCTGTTCGTACCGGGCGCCAATGCCGCCATGGTCAGCAACTCGTTCATCTATCCGGCAGATGCGCTGATGTTCGACCTGGAAGACTCCGTCGCGCTGCGCGAGAAAGATACAGCTCGCCGTATGGTGTACCACGCGCTGCAGCATCCGCTGTATCACGACGTTGAAACTATCGTGCGCGTAAACGCCCTCGACTCCGAATGGGGCATTAATGATCTCGAAGCCGTGGTACGCGGCGGCGCTGACATCGTGCGTTTACCGAAGACCGATACCGCGCAGGATGTCATCGACATCGAAAGCGAAATCCTGCGTATCGAGAAAGCCTGTGGCCGTGAGCCCGGCAGTACCGGTCTGTTAGCCGCCATCGAATCGCCGTTAGGCATTACCCGCGCGGTAGAAATTGCCCACGCTTCCGAGCGCCTGATCGGTATTGCACTGGGTGCGGAAGATTACGTGCGTAACCTGCGCACTGAGCGCTCTGCGGAAGGGACTGAACTGCTGTTTGCCCGCTGCTCTATTTTGCAGGCGGCACGCTCTGCCGGCATTCAGGCGTTCGACACCGTTTATTCCGATGCCAACAACGAAGCGGGTTTCCTGCATGAAGCCGCACACATCAAGCAACTGGGTTTTGACGGTAAGTCGCTCATCAACCCGCGCCAGATCGAGCTCCTGCACAACCTGTACGCCCCGACACGCAAAGAGCTGGCTCACGCGCGCCTGGTCGTGGAAGCCGCTGAAGCCGCCGCTCGCGAAGGCCGTGGCGTAGTTTCCCTGAACGGCAAAATGGTCGACAGCCCGGTTATCGAGCGCGCCCTTCTGGTTATCTCCCGTGCAGAACTTTCCGGCATTCGCGAAGAATAAGGCAAAAAAATGACGCAGAAAATCGAACAGTCTCAACGCCAGGATCGCGTGGCGACCTGGAGCCGTCATGCAGAAAGTGAGCTTTCCGCTTATCAGAGCACCGCAAAAGTAGAATTACAGGCGCAAAAACCGCGCGACAAAAAGCTGTGCGCTAACCTGGAAGACGCCATTCGTCGTTCAGGTTTACAGGATGGCATGACCATCTCTTTCCACCACGCTTTTCGCGGTGGCGATCTGACGATTAACCTGGTGATGGACGCCATCGCCAGAATGGGCTTTAAAAATCTGACGCTGGCCTCCAGCTCCCTGAGCGACTGCCATGCTCCGCTGGTTGAGCACATCCGTCAGGGCGTGGTCAGCCGTATTTACACCTCCGGGCTGCGTGGCCCGCTGGCGGAAGAGATCTCCCGTGGCCTGCTGGCCGAGCCTGTGCAGGTCCACTCCCATGGCGGCCGTGTACACCTGGTGCAAAGTGGCGAACTCAGCATTGATGTGGCGTTCCTCGGCGTACCGTCCTGTGACCAGTTTGGTAACGCTAACGGCTATACCGGTAAAGCGTGCTGTGGTTCACTGGGCTATGCCCGCGTCGATGCCGAAAATGCAAAACAGGTTGTCCTGCTGACTGAACATCTGCTGACCTATCCACATAACCCGGCCAGCATTACGCAGGATCAGGTGGATCTGATTGTACAGATCGATCAGGTCGGCGATGCGGACAAAATCGGTGCTGATGCGACACGCATGACCACCAACCCGCGTGAACTGTTAATCGCCCGTAGCGCGGCAGACGTCATTGCTAACTCCGGTTACTTCAATGAAGGCTTCTCACTGCAGACAGGAACCGGCGGCGCTTCTCTGGCCGTTACTCGTTTCCTGGAAGACAAGATGCGCAGCCGCGATATCCGTGCTGACTTCGCGCTGGGCGGCATCACCGCTACCATCGTTGACCTGCACGAAAAAGGCCTGATTCGCAAACTGCTGGACGTACAGAGCTTTGACCGTAACGCGGCTGAGTCGCTGGCCCGCAATCCAAACCACATTGAGATCAGTGCCAACCAGTATGCCAACTGGGGCTCAAAAGGCGCCTCCGTCGATCGTCTGGACGTCGTGGTGCTGAGTGCGCTGGAAGTTGATACCAGCTTCAACGTTAACGTACTGACCGGTTCTGACGGCGTACTGCGCGGCGCATCCGGCGGTCACTGCGATACTGCGGTTGCCGCTGCGCTTTCCATCATTGTCGCTCCGCTGGTTCGCGGACGCATCCCGACGCTGGTTGATAACGTCCTGACCTGCGTAACCCCAGGCTCCAGCGTAGACATCCTGGTCACTGACCACGGTATCGCCGTTAACCCTGCGCGTCCGGAACTGGCTGAACGTCTGAAAGAAGCCGGTATGAAAGTGGTGTCCATTGAATGGCTGCGCGAACGTGCACAGCAGCTCACCGGTCAGCCACGCGCTATCGAATTCTCCGACCGCGTGATTGCCGTTGTGCGTTACCGCGATGGCTCGGTGATTGACGTTGTGCATCAGGTGAAGGAATAAGCCATGCGCCTGCTCCCTGAACACGCCACCCAACACGCGGTTTCGATTCCCGAGCTGCTCGCCAGCCGGGATGAGAGACAAGCAAGGCAACATGCCTGGCTGACGCGTCATCACGCGCCACTGGTCTCATTTACCGTGGTCGTACCGGGTCCGATTAAAGACAGCGCATTAACCCGTCGCATCTTTAATCACGGCGTAACCGCCCTGCTCGCGCTGGCGGAAAAATCCACCTGGATTATCAGGGAGCAAACGGCGCTGGTTTCTGCCAGCGGTCCGGAAGGTCTTTTGTCTATTGAGGCCCCGGCCCACGATCTCAAGCTCGCCACGATTGAACTTGAGCATTCACATCCGCTGGGACGGTTATGGGACATCGATGTCCTGACCCCTGATGGGGAAATTCTGTCCCGACGTCATTTCGCACTCCCTGCCCGCCGCTGTCTGCTGTGCGAGCAAAGCGCTGCCGAATGCGCGCGGGGTAAAACCCACGCGCTTTCCGACTTACTCTCTCAGATGGAGGCACTGCTGCATGATGCCGATTCCCGCAACATCAACCAATAACGCAGTCCTTCCTCTGGATCTGCCTGACGCTTACGCAACGCTTGCGTGGCGGGCCATGTTGACTGAAGTCAACCTGTCGCCCAAACCGGGTCTGGTGGATCGTATTAACAACGGCGCACATAAAGATATGGCGCTGGAAGATTTTCATCGCAGCGCTGAAGCAATTCAGGCCTGGCTGCCGCGTTTTATTGAATATGGGGCGTTTAGCGCACAGCTGTCGCCCGAAGATGTGTTGAAAGGACTGCGCCCACTGGGTATGGCCTGCGAAGCCGATATGTTTCGCGCCACCGAGGGGGTAAACACCCATAAAGGGAGCATCTTTTCACTGGGGCTGCTGTGTGCCGCCATTGGCCGCCTGCACCAGCTCCAACTGACTGTTACCGCTGAAACCCTTTGCTCAACGGCAGCAACATTTTGCCGTGGCCTGACCGAGCGCGAACTGCGCCAGAACAATCAACAACTCACGGCTGGCCAACGTCTTTATCAGCAACTGGGATTAACCGGCGCACGGGGCGAAGCCGAAGCGGGATACCCGCTAGTCATCCAGCATGCCCTGCCGCACTACCGCGCACTGCTGGCTCAGGGCCGCGATCCTGAACTGGCGCTACTCGACACGTTATTGCTGCTGATGTCTATCAATGGCGACACCAACGTGGCTTCACGTGGCGGCGCAGAAGGTCTGCGCTGGCTACAGCAGCAGGCCACAACTCTATTGCAGCAAGGGGGGATTCGCACCCCTGCCGATCTCGAATACCTGCGCCAGTTCGACCAACAGTGCATTGAACGCAACCTCAGCCCAGGAGGCTGCGCCGATCTGCTGATCGTCACCTGGTTCTTAGCTCAGATTTCACAAGTTCATCATTATCACAATTAAAGATCCTTTCCGGAGAATCACACACATGTCTTTAGCAAAAGATAAAATATGGAAATTACTGGCCCCATTGGTCGTAATGGGCGTCATGTTTCTTATCCCTGTCCCTGATGGAATGCCCCCGCAGGCCTGGCACTATTTTGCCGTTTTCGTGGCAATGATTGTCGGGATGATCCTAGAGCCAATCCCGGCAACAGCGATAAGCTTTATCGCCGTAACGATCTGTGTCATCGGCAGCAACTATCTGCTGTTTGATGCTTCAGAGCTGGCCGACCCGGCGTTTAAAGCGGGTAAGCAAGCGCTGAAATGGGGTCTGGCAGGCTTCTCCAGCACTACCGTGTGGTTGGTGTTTGGCGCGTTTATCTTCGCGCTGGGCTATGAAGTCACCGGTCTGGGTCGTCGTATCGCGCTGTTCCTGGTAAAATTCATGGGTAAGCGCACCCTGACGCTGGGCTACGCGATTGTCATCATCGACATTCTGCTGGCGCCGTTTACACCGTCCAACACCGCGCGTACCGGTGGTACCGTATTCCCGGTTATCAAAAACCTGCCGCCGCTGTTTAAATCATTCCCGAACGATCCGTCCGCGCGCCGTATCGGCGGATATCTGATGTGGATGATGGTAATCAGTACCAGCCTGAGCTCCTCTATGTTCGTTACCGGTGCTGCACCTAACGTGCTGGGTCTGGAATTCGTCAATAAAATTGCCGGTATTCAAATCAGCTGGTTGCAATGGTTCCTCAGCTTCCTGCCGGTTGGTATTATTTTGCTGATCGTTGCTCCGTGGCTGTCCTATGTTCTTTACAAGCCAGAAGTTACTCACAGTGCTGAAGTTGCCGCGTGGGCTGGTGATGAACTGAAAACCATGGGTAAACTGACGCGTAAAGAGCTGACCCTGATCGGTCTGGTTCTGCTCAGCCTGGGTCTGTGGGTCTTTGGCGGTAAACTGATTGATGCGACCGCTGTGGGTCTGCTGGCAGTCTCGCTGATGCTGGCGCTGCACGTTGTCCCGTGGAAAGACATCACCCGTTATAACAGCGCATGGAACACCCTGGTTAACCTCGCCACGCTGGTCGTTATGGCGAATGGTTTAACCCGTTCAGGCTTCATCGACTGGTTCGCCAACACGATGAGCTCGCACCTGGAAGGCTTCTCGCCTAACGCGACCGTGATCGTTCTGGTGCTGGTGTTCTATTTTGCTCACTACCTGTTTGCCAGCCTTTCCGCACACACCGCCACCATGCTGCCGGTTATTCTGGCCGTCGGCAAAGGCATCCCGGGCGTTCCGATGGAACACCTGTGTATCCTGCTGGTACTGTCCATCGGTATCATGGGCTGTCTGACTCCGTATGCAACTGGCCCTGGCGTTATTATTTACGGCTGCGGTTATGTGAAGTCCAAAGACTACTGGCGTCTGGGTGCTATCTTCGGCGTTATCTACATCTCTATGCTTCTGCTGGTCGGCTGGCCGATTCTGGCAATGTGGAGCTAATCATTCGGGTTCCCGCCTGATGAAAATGATGCCAGTCAGCTAAACCTGACTGGCATTTTTTATGATTAAATAGATGATATTCAGAATTTATATAAGTATCCGAAATCATCATGACATCAACATGGCGTTATTCTTCGCTGCTGGCAGCACTTCTGCTCCCAGTTTCTGCGGCTCAGGCCGATGAACTTCAGGCAAAACAGTACGCTGATTTTGACAGCTACGTGCTGGCCCTCTCCTGGCAAACCGGATTTTGTCAGAGCCAACACGAGAGAAATCGTCAAGAGCCCGACGAATGTCGTCTGCAAAAAGAGAGCGCGGACAAAGCAGATTTCCTGACCGTTCACGGTTTATGGCCCAGCCTGCCAAAATCCATCGCCGCCCGTGGAGTAGACAACCGCCGCTGGATGCGCTTTGGCTGCGCGACTCGCCCTATCCCCAACCTGCCTGAAGCGCGCGCCAGCCGTAAATGCGCGGCTCCCGACACGGGCCTGTCACTGGAAAGCGCGGCAAAACTCAGTGCCGTAATGCCCGGTGCCGGCGGGAGATCCTGTCTGGAACGTTACGAATATGCCAAACATGGCGCCTGTTTCGGTTTTGATCCCGACGCATACTTCGGCACGATGGTACGGATGAATAATGAGGTTAAGAACAGCGAGGCTGGCAAATTCCTCGCGGAAAACTACGGCAAAACCGTCAGCCGCAGCGCATTTGACGCCGCCGTCGCTAAAAGCTGGGGCAGAGAGAACGTCAAAGCCGTGAAGCTAAGCTGCCACGGCAATCCGGCCTATCTCACAGAAATCCAGTTGTCCCTGAAAGCCGACACCATTAACCAGACGTTATCCGCACAGTCATTCTTACCGCAACCGCATCCGGGTAACTGCGGTAAACAGTTTATTATCGACAAAGTGGGATACTGAAAATAACGACCGGCGCGGCAAACTGGCGTCGGTCCATATGGTTAGCGTTTTGAACGGGCATCCGGGCGAACTAAATCAAAGCGGTGTGTTTCACTGATCGAATAATACGCCGTTGGCCCGCCCGCACGCAGTACCGGTTTTGCTTTCGCCGTCTGGTAGATGCCGCCTTCCAGTAGCGTTTCATCAATATGAATGCCCACCACTTCTCCCAGCACCAGCCAGGTTTCAACAGGCGAACCATCAGCGGTGGTCAGTTGCAGACTTTGCGATAAGCGACACTCAAAATTGACTGGGCTTTGCGCCACGCGCGGCACGCTGACTATCCGACTATCTGCTTTGCTAAGCCCGGCGGCAAAAAACTCATCCTCGCCGTGAGGCAAGCTGGCTGACGTTTCGTTCATCGCGCTGGCCAGCTCAAGAGTCGTCAGATTCCAGACAAACTCACCGGTGTCGATAATATTCTGCAGGCTATCTTTCCAGCCGCTGCTGGCGAAACCGATAATCGGCGGATGATAATTAAAGCAGTTAAAGAAACTGTACGGTGCAAGGTTATGCCGACCGTCGCTGTCGCGGGAGGAAATCCAGCCAATAGGGCGCGGTCCAATGATGGCATTCAGCGGATCATGCGGTAAGCCGTGTCCTTGTGATGGTTGATAGAAATACATAGCGTTCTCTGTTGAAGTTAACATCAGCGCAGCACAAATTATGCTTCGCTCATCTCCCTGGAAAAAGAAGATCAGCGTAGAACAATCCGCTAAAGATTACGATTGAATAAAGTTGAGCAGATCGCCGTTGATCTGTTGTTTATGGGTAGTGCAAATGCCATGCGAACCGCCAACATACACCTTCAACTGCGCGTCCGGCAGTATTTCCGCCGCAACCTTTCCGCAGGTTTCAAACGGGACAATCTGATCGTCATCACCATGGATCACCAGCGTCGGGATAGTCATCCTTTTGAGATCCTCACGCAGGTCAGTTTCTGAAAACGCGTGAATACAGTCGTACAACGCTTTGATGGAACCTTGTAAGCCCTGTTCAACAAAGCTTTCACGAACGGCTTTCGACGCATTTACGCCCGGGCGGTTGTAGCCATAGAATGCAGCGGTCAGTTCATAGAAGAAGGCAGCGCGATCGTTTATCACTCCCTCACGGATGCCATCAAACACCTCTTTCGGCACACCATTTGGGTTAAAGTCGGTCTTGATCATTATGGGCGTCACCGCGCCGATTAACACCGCTTTGGCTACCCGCTGCGTTCCATGGCGACCAATGTACCTCGCCACCTCCCCGCCCCCGGTAGAGTGTCCGACATGTACGGCATCTTTAAGATTGAGATGCGCGGTAAGTTCAGCCAGATCGTCAGCATACTGATCCATATTGTGACCATCCCAGGGTTGGGCTGAACGCCCATGCCCACGCCTGTCATGGGCGATCACCCGAAATCCTTTCGACCCGAGGAACAGCATCTGATCCTCAAACGCATCTGCCGTCAGCGGCCAGCCATGGCTAAAGACGATAGGCTGCCCACTTCCCCAATCTTTAAAATGCAAATAGCTGCCGTCTTTCAAGGTAAGTTTGTCGTACTGGCTCATGAGATCTCCTGTCGCGGAACACTGAGTTGTTTGACGCGCCCGCAGCGAGCGCTTAAAAAGCATAATGCAAATTGGAGAACGATCGCGTTTTTCGGCTAAAATCACACCATACGCAACAATATTGATGATTTGCCTGAATGTGAACTAAATCACTTCAAACCAGGGGTAAGTCTCAGTATCATCATAAAAGCTAAACCCTTGCCGCCTGACGGTGAGGGTTTTCTTTTGGGATTATTTACCTGCGCACCCGCAGTATCGACGACATGGAGTAACAAATGTCCAGACCAACTATCATCATTAACGACCTCGATGCGGAACGCATTGACCGCCTGTTGGAGCAACCTGCGTTTGCTGGTTTACCGATTGCCGACGCCCTGAACGCCGAGCTGGATCGTGCCCAAATGTGTTCACCAGAAACCATGCCGCACGATGTCGTGACCATGAACAGCCGCGTGAAATTCCGCAATCTGAGTGATGGCGAAGTCCGTGTGCGTACCCTGGTGTATCCGGCCAATATGACTGACAGCAGCACACAGCTTTCGGTAATGGCACCTGTTGGCGCGGCACTTCTGGGTCTGCGCGTTGGCGACACTATTCACTGGGAACTACCAGGCGGGACCTCAACACACCTCGAAGTCATCGAGCTTGAGTACCAACCTGAAGCTGCGGGCGACTACCTGCGCTAACTCTGTCTTATCAAAGCCACTCGCTTTATCTTACAGGGGATGCATCCGCATCCTCTTTCCGGTTAGTCCTCTGCTCCTGACTCTCACCTTATCTCCTGTTCGCAAAACATAAATCTGTGTCGTGACTGACAGAATCATTTTTAATACTATGCTGATATGTGTTCATGTAATGACAAGGAGAATGTTTATGTACAACACAATCATAATGCCTGTTGATGTATTCGAAATGGAACTGAGCGACAAGGCTATTCGCCATGCAGAATTTCTGGCACAGGAAAACGGGGTTATTCATCTGCTGCATGTGCTGCCAGGCTCAGCAAGCTTAAGCCTGCACCGCTTTGCAGCCGATGTCCGTCGTTTTGAAGAGCATCTACAACACGAAGCGGAAACCCGTCTGCAAACGATGGTCGGTCACTTCAGCATCGATCCTTCCCGTATTAAACAACACGTCCGCTTTGGCAGCGTACGTGACGTCGTCAACGAGTTGGGTGAAGAGTTGAATGCGGATGTGGTCGTCATTGGATCGCGCAACCCATCAATCAGCACTCATCTGCTCGGCTCAAACGCTTCCAGCGTTGTTCGCCACGCTACTCTGCCAGTGCTGGTTGTACGTTAATAGCCTCTAATTTGCTAAAGAAAACCCCTGCCAGGTTAACGCCTGACAGGGGTGACCATGAAAACGTAATGCAGGTTGATATAATAAAGAAAATGCCTCATCTTTCTTTGATGAAACTAATGGTCAGACTCATTAAATAAATGTGTTACGCGGTTTATTGTTTCAAGAATTGACAATCTGAAAGCGTGGAAATAAAAAACCGCCAGCGGATGGCTGACGGTTTTGGCATTGCAGGTGTGTCTTACTTTTTTTATGCTACTGTCGTGCGAATCAGATAATCAAACGAACTCAATGAGGCCTTCGCGCCTTCACCGGTCGCAATGATGATCTGCTTATACGGTACGGTGGTGCAGTCACCAGCGGCGAAAACCCCCTTCACGCTGGTTTCGCACTTGGCATCGATGATGATTTCACCCATGCGATTACGCTCGACGGCACCTTCCAGCCAGTTGGTGTTTGGCAGCAGACCTATCTGTACAAAGATACCCGCCAGTTCCACACTGTGAACGTCGCCACTCACGCGGTCACGATACTCCAGGCCGGTGACTTTGCTGCCATCGCCTTTCACTTCTGTCGTTTGCGCATTCAGAATAATATCGACGTTTTTCAGACTGCGAAGCTTATTCTGCAGCACCTGATCAGCTTTCATTTCAGGTGCGAACTCCAGCAGCGTCACATGTTCAACAATGCCTGCCAGGTCAATAGCAGCTTCAACACCGGAGTTGCCGCCACCAATCACCGCAACGCGCTTGCCTTTGAACAGCGGGCCATCGCAGTGCGGGCAATAGGTTACGCCTTTGGTGCGATACTGATCTTCGCCCGGAACGTTCATGTTGCGCCATTTCGCACCGGTGGCAATGATAATGCTGCGTGCTTTGAGCACCGCACCGGATGCCGTTTCAATCTGATGCAAACCGCCTTCCTGCGCCGCCGGAACCAGTTTACTTGCGCTCTGGCTGTCGATCACATCAACATCATAGTCATCAACGTGTGCTTTCAGCGCGCCCGCCAGTTTCTGGCCTTCGGTTTTCGGTACCGAGATGTAGTTTTCAATATCAACGGTATCAAGAACCTGACCGCCAAAACGTTCGCCCATCAGACCGGTGCGAATACCTTTACGTGCAGAGTACACTGCCGCTGCCGCCCCCGCAGGACCGGAACCGACAATCAGCACGTCATAAGCATCACGTTTGTTCAGCTCTTGTGCCGCACGTTTTTCTGCGCCGCTATCTACTTTCGCCACGATCTCAGTCAGCGTCATACGCCCCTGACCGAACTCTTTGCCGTTCATATACACCGCCGGAACGCCCATCACGTTGCGATCGGTAATTTCGTTCTGGAATGTACCGCCGTCAATCGCCGTATGCTTGATGCGTGGATTCAATACCGACATCAGGTTCAGCGCCTGTACAACGTCCGGACAGTTATGACAGGAAAGCGAATAATAGGTTTCAAACTCAAAATCACCGTCGAGATCGCGGATCTGCTCCAGCAACGCCTGCGCCTCTTTTGACGGATGACCACCGGTCCACAGCAGCGCCAGCACCAGGGAGGTAAACTCATGGCCCAGCGGAGAACCGGCAAAGCGCGGCCCCTGGTGAGAACCTGGATTGGTGATCAGGAACGATGGCTTGCGTACCGCCAGAGTATTGTCTTCTTTAAAGGTGACTTTTTCTGACAGTTCAGCAATTTCAGTCAGCAGTTCCTTGATTTCTGCCGATTTAGCGCTGTCATCCAGCGTAGCAATCAGCTCAACAGGTTTGGTCAGTTTCTCAAGATAAGCCTTGAGCTGGGTTTTCATATTTGTGTCGAGCATTCTTCTTCCCTCTCTGAAAACATCATCATGCAAGCCGACTTTGCGGGACTGCATTAATGCAACTTGCGTCATGGTGCTGGAATGAAACAGGCGCAAACTGCGCCTGTGGAATGGCCGGATGCACTGCGTTTATCCGGCCTACAAATTATGCGACTTAAATCTTACCGACCAGATCTAAGGATGGAGCCAGGGTCGCTTCGCCTTCTTTCCATTTCGCCGGGCAAACTTCACCTGGGTGAGAGGCAACGTACTGTGCGGCTTTAATTTTACGCAGCAGGTCAGACGCATCACGGCCGATACCTTCAGCGGTAACTTCGATTGCCTGGATGATACCCTGCGGGTCTACAACGAAGGTTGCGCGGTCAGCCAGACCTTCATCTTCACGCATGTTGTCGAAGTTACGGGTCAGGGCGCCAGTCGGGTCGCCGATCATCGCGTATTTGATTTTCGCGATGGTGTCAGAGCTGCTGTGCCACGCTTTGTGGGTGAAGTGGGTGTCAGTAGATACGGAATAGACATCTACGCCCAGTTTCTGCAGTTCTTCGTAGTGGTCAGCCACATCACCCAGCTCGGTCGGGCAAACGAAAGTAAAGTCAGCCGGGTAGAAGAAGAAGACGCTCCAGCGACCTTCGGTATCTTTCTCGGTTACTTCGATGAACTCACCGTTTTTGAACGCCTGGTTTTTGAAAGGTTTAATTTTGGTATTAATCAAAGACATCTGTACTTCCTCCGTGTTTTCGTTGAGAGATAAGTTAACGAAAATCTCTTCGCAGGGCTAATGCGTTTCCTTTATCAAATCAATAAGCGTTAACTAACAACCCACTCAAACTCATGTTGTGAACCTAAAGATAAAAGTAAAAAAGGCCCCCTTTGCAGGGAGCCTCATTACCCGAGCTACCCGCAGGTAACGTCAGTGCCAGCAGGGCTGGCTATGTGTTGCGCTCTACATTACCTTAACAAAGGTCGTAACAGCGATTGGGATTACATCACCCCACTCAAGAAAGGGCAATCGACAGACGGTCGATCTTACCTATGGCTGCGATAGGTTTTGCAACTTAGCCCCCTTTCCTTCTGATTTTATAAGGAAAATCAATGTTTAAACGTACCTTACTCTTAACCCTGCTTCCTGCCGTGGTGCACGCCGAAGAACTTCCTGCCCCCGTTAAAGCTATTGAGAAACAGGGCATTACTATTCTCAAACCCTTCGACGCGCCGGGTGGAATGAAGGGCTACCTAGGAAAATACCAGGATATGGGCGTTACTATCTATGTTACGCCTGACGGCAAACACGCCATTTCCGGTTATATGTATAACGAAAAAGGTGAAAACCTCAGTAATACGCTGATAGAAAAAGAGATCTACGCCCCTGCCGGGCGCGAAATGTGGCAGCGAATGGAAAAAGCATCCTGGATTCTGGATGGGAAAAAAGAGGCTCCGGTCATTGTCTACGTGTTTGCCGATCCCTTCTGTCCCTATTGCAAACAGTTCTGGCAGCAGGCTCGCCCGTGGGTAGACTCAGGTAAAGTTCAGTTGCGCACATTACTGGTTGGCGTAATTACACCCGAAAGCCCGGCTACCGCCGCGGCGATTCTGGCCGCAAAAGATCCGGCCAAGACCTGGCATGACTATGAGGCATCCGGTGGGAAAATGAAGCTACAAATCCCGACCTCCGTCTCACCGGAGCAGATGAAGGTATTGAATATCAATCAAAAGTTGATGGATGATTTAGGCGCCAACGTCACGCCGGCTATCTATTACATGAGTAAAGACGATACGTTACAACAGGAAGTCGGCTTACCGGATAAGGAGAAATTAAACATTATCATGGGTAATAAATAAAAGTAACAAGATGAGTGGTTGTTATCATTTTCATGTCAATCACTCATTTAAATTAACTTTTTTGGTCAAAATTATGCAATATGTGCTATTTTAGTTTAAATTAATAATTCATTAAGCACACAAACATAAATCACAAGAATAATCACACCTTAAAATATTTCAAAATTAAATCTTTCAAAACATGACCATCACAGGAAGGTATGCATGGCTAACCTCTATGACCTCAAAAAGTTCGATCTCAATCTGTTGGTTATCTTTGAGTGTATTTATCAACATTTGAGTATCACTAAAGCTGCTGAAACTTTGTATATTACCCCCTCTGCCGTTAGCCAGTCACTGCAACGGCTACGCACACAATTTAATGACCCGCTGTTTATCCGCTCCGGAAAAGGCCTAACGCCAACGATTATGGGGATTAACCTCCATCATCATCTTGAGAAAAACCTCAACAGTCTGGAGCAGACAATAAACATCATGAATAACTCCAGTCTGAAGAAAAAATTCATTATTTACTGTCCACAACTGCCAACCATTATAAACATTGAGGAAGTTATTCATTTTCTCAGAGAAGACTCGCATGTCGAAATTGAGCACCATAACATACTCATCACTGCTGAAAGTACGGAAAATCTGTTGGCTTACAGAAAAGCAGATTTAGTCATTGCTACCGCCCCAGTGAGTAATCGCTCGATAATATGCTCACCATTTAAAACTGCTGAAACAATATTAGTTTGCAACAAAAACCATCCAAGAATTAATGGAGAAAGCACGCTTGAAACAATATTAAAAGAACAGTTCACGCAACTTATTTCTGAAGATCCTGGCGTTAAAGAATACTGGCAAAAAACCAGCGCCTTGCTGGCTAATCGAGATATTGGTTTCCGCAGCGACTCATTAATAACGATCATTAATATTATTTCAAATACAGATATCATAGGTCTGCTACCAAGAGATGTTTACGAACAATATACCGGCTCATTTAATTTAAAAGAGATCTGTATCGACATCCCCTTACCCAAAATAAATTTATTTTTGATGTATAACAGAGCATCACTCAATAATACTGGCTTCGTTAATTTAATTAATAAAATAAATGATAAAAATGACCAAAGGACAAACACATAGAGCTTACCTATTCATTTTGAATTTTTATGAATAAAGGCAATTCAAAACAACCATGAATGTATTAAAACGTTGCACCTGAAAAAAATTAGCATATCTTATTGTCAGCATTTGTTATTGTTTTGAATAATAATTCTGATATGAGCTTAATATGTCTATTTATAAAATCCCGCTTGGTCAAAACGTGCTGGACGCCGCTCTGGAGCGCATAACCTGGGCGCTGGAAACTCTGCCTCGGGTTTGTGTCTCTTTCTCCGGCGGGAAAGATTCAGGACTGATGCTACATCTGACAGCTATGCTTGCACGCCAACTGCATAAAAAAATTGACGTACTATTTATCGACTGGGAAGCCCAGTTTTCCTGCACTATTGATTATGTTGAGGCGCTTCGTGCACGTTATTCCGATGTCATCGAGCGCTTTTATTGGGTGGCTTTACCGCTCACCACCCAGAATTCCCTCTCTCAATTTCAGCCAGAATGGCAGTGTTGGGAACCAGGTACTCCGTGGGTTCGCCAGCCTCCCACGGATGCCATAACCGATCCAGAGTATTTCTCCTTCTATCAACCCGGCATGACCTTTGAACAATTTGTTCGCGAGTTCGCTGACTGGTATTCAGAGAAACGTCCAGCCGGCATGATGGTCGGGATCCGCGCCGATGAGTCATATAACCGTTTTGTCGCCATTGCCAATTCGCAAAAGCAGCGCTTTGCCGATGATAAACCCTGGACCACCAGCGCCCCCGGCGGGCATACCTGGTATATTTACCCGATTTATGACTGGAAAACTGCCGATATCTGGACCTGGTTCGCAAAAACCAGAATGTCGTGCAATCCCTTATACAATCTCATGTATCAGGCCGGTGTCCCGACACGTTACATGCGTATTTGTGAACCTTTTGGCCCGGAACAGCGTCAGGGATTATGGCTATATCACGTCATTGAACCCGAGCGCTGGGCAGCCATGTGCGCCCGTGTCAGCGGTGTAAAAAGTGGCGGAATTTATGCCGGTCAGGACAACCATTTTTACGGGCACCGCAAAATATTAAAACCCGAACATTTAAACTGGCAGGAATACGCCATGCTGCTACTCAACAGTATGCCGGAAACGACCGCTGAGCATTATCGCAATAAAATCGCCATCTATTTGCAGTGGTATAAGAAAAAGGGCATGGACAATATCCCGCAAACTCAGGAAAAAGATATTGGCTCAGCGGATATTCCGTCGTGGCGGCGTATCTGTAAAGTCCTGCTGAATAACGACTACTGGTGCCGGGCGCTGTCATTCAGCCCAACAAAACCCAAAAACTACCAACGTTATAATGAACGCATGAAAATAAAACGCCAGCAATGGGGAATCTTATGCAACACCGACTAACTCAAGAACTCACTGGTTTTCTTTCTGGGCTGTCAGAAGAAGAGCGAATTGAAGCAATCAACCAATTCAGAATGGCTATCCACAGCGTCAGCCCTTTTCGTGAAGAGCCAGTAGACTGTGTACTATGGATTAAAAACGAGCATATCTCACCCAATGACTATAACCCTAATAACGTTGCGCCTCCGGAGAAAAAGCTGCTGCAGAAATCCCTCGAAGCAGACGGATTCACGCAGCCCATCGTGGTAGTTCACTCCACGGCGGAAGAATACGAAATTGTCGATGGTTTCCACCGTCATGAGCTAGGTAAAAGCAAACCGTCGCTGAAATCACGCCTGCATGGCTACCTGCCGGTCACCTGTTTACAGCGTGAACGCCATGAACGCATGGCAGCGACAATTCGTCATAACCGTGCCCGTGGGCGGCATAAAATTCATGCCATGTCGGAAATCGTTCGTGAATTATCGCTACTGGGATGGAGCGCAGAGAAAATCAGTAAAGAGTTAGGTATGGACGACGATGAGGTTTTACGTCTGAAACAAATTAACGGTCTGCAAGAGTTATTTGCCGACCGTCGCTTCTCCAAAGCCTGGACAGTAAAATAACTACAGCGCAACCAGACGTTCGGCTGCCGCCAGCAGCGTCGATTCTTGCTTGGCAAAACATAGGCGAATCAGCTTATGCGGGAAAGGATCGGCGCAGAAAACCGACAACGGGATCGCGGCAACGCCCACTTCTTTGGTCAGCCACTGGCAAAACTCAACGTCGTTAAGCGTGGAGACGGCACTGTAATCGACCAGCAGAAAATAGGTGCCTTCACACGGCAAAATTTCCAGTCGGCTGTCACGCAGCGCGTTCACCAACACATCGCGTTTTTTCTGATAAAAGGCTGGCAACTCACGATAGTGTGTTGGATCCTCCCGCAGCATATCCGCCAGCGCCAACTGAGCCGGCGTATTAACTGAGAACGTCAGATACTGGTGTACCTTGCGTAATTCAGCGCTAATGGCGGCAGGCGCAACGCAGTAGCCGACTTTCCAGCCGGTCATATGGTAGGTCTTCCCAAACGATGAAACGGCAACGGCGCGTTCGCGCAGTTGTGAATGCGCCAGCACGCTGGCATGTCCTTGTCCGGCGAAGCAAATGTGCTCATAAACTTCGTCGCTGATGACAAAGATCTCGCGTTCTTTAATTGCCTGCCACAGGGCATCAAAATCGGCGTGATGCCATACGGTGGCGGAAGGGTTGTGCGGCGTGTTAAGGATCACCAGTCGGGTACGTTCGCTGAGTACAGCGCTAAATTCCTGCCAGTCGACGCGAAAAGACGGCGGTTGCAGCGCGATACGTTTAACTACGCCGCCGGATAATTCGACCGCGGGCGTATAGCTGTCGTAGCTCGGGTCAAAACAAATCACCTCATCGCCAGGACGCACCAGCGCCGTAATAGCGGCGAACAGCGCTTCTGTGGCCCCCGCCGTCACGGTCACTTCACTATTCGCATCAGGTTTATAGCCGTACAACTGCGCGGTTTTATCCGCAATGGCTTCGCGCAACGGCTGTACGCCCGTCATCGGCGCATACTGGTTTGCGCCATGCGCGACGTGATACGCCAGACGTTCCTGCAAAAAAAGTGGGCCGTCAAAATCAGGAAATCCCTGCGAGAGGTTAATGGCCTGATGCTGCTGCGCCAGCGCGCTCATTTGCGTGAAGATAGTGGTGCCAAGATTAGGCAGTTTGCTTTGCGGAATCAGCGGGTTATTACTCATTATTGTTATCCCAGCGGGTGATGTTGTGGTTGAAGCCACTATAGCACGATGCTAGTATTTGGCAATCAAGACGTTCAGACGTCTATATAAAAATAACCTGCATTGACAGGACAGCCAAAAGGACAACACAACATGAGTAATACCGAGATTCGCGTCGTCACCGGCCCGGCCAACTATTTTTCCCATCCCGGCAGCCTGTCAAGACTCAACGATTTTTTCACCGCAGAGCAACTCTCACGCGCCGTATGGGTTTACGGTGAACGCGCCATCGACGCGGCCCGCCCTTATCTGCCTGAGGCATTTCATCTTGCCGATGCAAGGCACCTGCTGTTTACGGGACATTGCAGCGAAACCGATGTTACTCAACTGGCAAAAGAGTCAGGAGACAATCGCAGCGTGGTGATTGGTGTGGGCGGCGGGACATTGCTCGACACGGCCAAAGCGCTGGCTCGTCGTCTGGGTCTGCCTTTTGTCGGTATTCCGACTATCGCAGCGACCTGCGCCGCATGGACACCGCTCTCCGTCTGGTACAACGATGCAGGCCAGGCGCTGCATTTCGAAATTTTCGCTGACGCCAATTTCCTCGTGCTGGTCGAGCCAGAGATCGTTCTCAATGCGCCTGAAGAATACTTACTGGCGGGGATCGGCGACACGCTGGCGAAATGGTACGAGGCCGTTGTGCTCGCGCCTGAGCCGGAAAACCTGCCTCTGACCGTACGTCTGGGTATCCATGCTGCGCAGACGATCCGCGACGTCCTGTTGGAAAGCAGCGAGCAGGCGCTGGTCGATAAGCAACAAGGTACGTTAAGCCGCACGTTTTGCGATGTAGTGGATGCAATTATTGCCGGAGGCGGCATGGTCGGCGGTCTGGGTGAGCGCTACACCCGCGTGGCGGCAGCGCATTCGGTACATAATGGCCTGACCGTGCTCCCGCAGACCGAGAAGTTTTTGCATGGCACCAAAGTGGCGTACGGCATACTGGTGCAGAGCGCGCTGCTGGGACAAGATGATGTGCTGGCGCAGTTAATTACCGCCTATCAGCGCTTCAACCTGCCAACCCGGTTGGCTCAACTGGACGTGGACATCAACAACCGCGCCGAAATCGACAACGTGATTGCGCACACCCTGCGCCCGGTGGAGTCCATTCATGCGCTGCCGGTAACGTTAACGCCACAGACGCTGCGCGCAGCCTTCGAAAAGGTAGAATCGTTTACGGTGTGATTATGGTGTGGGATGCCTGATGGCGGCAACGCAGCGCCCCCCTGGTGCTTACTAGAGTAAGTGACCAGGGTGAACACGCCTGCAGCTTGAATGATGAAGAACATTAACAGCAGCGTGCGCCGCCTTTCCCCCCGTAGCGCGCATCCTGGCGTTCGCGGAAAAATTCTTCGTAGGTCATTGGCGTCAGGTCCGGATGCGTGACGCGCATATGCTCAACATAGTTGTCGTAATCCGGCACACCTATCATTAATCGGGCGGTTTGCCCCAAATACTTCCCGGCTTTAGAGAGCGTTTCAAACATAGTGGTTCCCTGTCGAACAAACGCCCTCCCCATTCAGGAGAGGGCTCGTTGGTTAAGAGAATATTAGTGCGCGCCTTTCGCCTGCGCCACGATCTCTTCGACATTCTCAGGCATCGGTTCGTATGGCGTTTCTTTCGACGTAGGTTTGTCCTCTTTCAGTGTTGCCAGTGCAGTTTTGATGGAGAACAGACCCAGCACCACAACGACTACCATAAAGAAGATAGTGAGACCCGCATCCAGGCGGTTGTTAAACACCAACTGCGTCAGCTGCGACTGAGTGTACTGCGCCGGAATATTTCCGCTGTCGATCATCGCCTGGAACTTGTTAGCGATGGCGAGGAAGCCAATTTTCGCATCCGGGCTAAACGCTTTCTGCCAGCCGGCGGTCAGGGTACAAATCAGCAGCCAGGCCGTTGGCACCAGCGCCACCCACGCGTAGCGTTGACGTTTCATCTTGAACAGCACCACCGCGCAAAGCATCAACGCCATACCGGCCAGCATCTGGTTGGCGATACCAAACAGTGGCCACAGGGTATTAATACCACCCAATGGATCCACCACGCCCTGGTGCAAGAAGTAACCCCAGGCCAGCACGCACAGCGCCGTTGCCAGCAGGTTCGCAGGCAGCGAATCGGTACGTTTCAGACCCGGTGACACCACGCCCAGCAGATCCTGCAGCATAAAGCGTGCGGCGCGCGTACCGGCGTCTACCGCCGTCAGAATAAACAGGGCTTCAAACAGAATGGCGAAGTGATACCAGAACGCCACATCCATCATGCCGCCCAGCGCACCATGCAGAATATACGCCATGCCCACCGCCAGCGTCGGCGCACCGCCTGCGCGGGAGATAATGGATTGTTCGCCGACATCGTTCGCAATCTGATGCAGCGTATCAGGCGTGATAACAAAGCCCCAACTGCTCACAACCTGTGCCGCTGACGCAACCACATCGGTGGTTCCGGCAGGTGCCAGTACAGCCATCGGGCTGTTCATCGCAAAGTAGACGCCCGGGTCGATAACGCAGGCCGCCACCAGCGCCATAATGGCGACAAAGGATTCCATCAGCATCCCGCCGTAGCCAATAAAACAGGCCTGACCTTCATTCGCCAGCATCTTCGGCGTGGTGCCGGAGGCAATCAGCGCGTGGAAACCAGAGACCGCACCGCAGGCGATGGTAATAAACAGGAACGGGAACAGGTTACCGCTCCAGACCGGGCCTGTACCGTCAACAAACTTGGTCAGCGCAGGCATGGTCAGCGTCGGACGCATGATCAGAATCCCTACAGCCAGACCAACAATGGTACCAATTTTCAGGAAGGTAGAGAGATAATCACGCGGTGCCAGCAGCAGCCACACCGGCAGTACGGCGGCGACAAAGCCGTATCCCACCAGCATCCAGGTCAACTGTACGCCGGTAAAGTCAAAGTACGGTGCCCAGGTCGGGCTTTCAGCCACCCAGCCGCCGGAAATAATAGCAAACACCAGGAATACCAGACCGATGACCGACACTTCACCAATGCGGCCCGGGCGCAGATAACGCAGGTAAATCCCCATGAAGATCGCCAGCGGGATAGTAAAGGCGACGGTGTAGGTTCCCCACGGGCTGTGGGTCAGCGCTTTCACGACGATCATCGCCAGTACCGCGAGGATAATCACCATGATCATAAAACAGGCCACCAGCGCAATGACGCCCGCCGTTGGGCCCATCTCTTCTTTCACCAGTTCGCCAAGGGAACGACCATCGCGACGGGTAGAAACAAACAGCACCATAAAGTCCTGCACCGCCCCCGCCAGTACCACCCCGGCAAGCAGCCAGATCATACCCGGCAGATAGCCCATTTGCGCCGCCAGCACCGGTCCAACTAATGGACCCGCTCCAGCAATCGCCGCGAAATGGTGGCCAAACAGCACTTTTTTATCGGTAGGAACATAGTCCAGACCATCGTTATGACGCACGGCAGGCGTCATACGCGTCGGGTCCAGCGCCAGTACATTTTTCGCGATGTACAGGCCGTAGAAACGGTAAGCGATAAGGTAGACACAGACCGACGCCACGACTATCCACAACGCGTTGATCTGTTCGCCACGATTTAATGCGATATAGCCGAGGGCAAATGCTCCCATAACGGAGAGCACTGTCCAGACGAGGTACTTCCCTGATTTATTCATACTTGGTTTTCCGTTGTCCTGGTCAGAGAGATGTTACATTTTGTTTCTATAACATCTTTTCTGAATTTAACAACCTGACAACCATGTAAACCCGAAGTATCACTGAGTATTTACATTGCATTGTTAACTGGATCACTTCATTTAGCCGTTAACCCTGCAATTTCATTTTACTTTGTCGGGCGACTCACCCCATCACCGCAGTGCCTAAACGACAGGTGCAACAGCGTCGTCCCTGCTCATCAAAGATGACGATTTCCCAGCTTTGACTCTGACGCCCGAGGTGCAACGGCTGGCAAACGCCGCGCACTTTCCCCTGCGCAACCGCCCGATGGTGCGTGGCGTTCAGTTCCGTACCCACCACACACTGTCCGTCGCGAGTCATCAGATAACCCGCCATCGAACCCAATGTTTCCGCCAGGGCCGCCGACGCGCCGCCGTGCAGCAGACCAAACGGCTGATGCGTCCGGCTATCCACCGGCATTTCTGCTTCCAGCACATCATCCCCCAGTCGGGTATAGACCATGCCTAAATGCGCCACCATCGAGTTCTGACTGGTGGCATTCAGTTCATCCAGCGTTAAATGACGTTTCCAGATCATCGTCATGCCCCCAGCGTGGAGCCGCCGTCCACCACGATATCCTGAAGCGTAATGTGGCTCGCCAGATCGGAAGCGAGGAATAAAATCGTGTTAGCGATTTCCTGTGGACGAGCGATTTTCCCCAGCGGAATGCCGAGCTTAAACTGCTCGCCAAACCCACGAATGCGCTGTTGCTCCGCGTCATCGCTGACCCACAACGTACGCTGCATGTCGGTATCGGTCGAGCCTGGCGAAACCACATTGCAACGCACACCGCTGCCAGCCAGTTCAAGTCCGACGGTCAGTGCCAGGTTTTTCAGCGCGGCTTTTGACGCACCGTATGCGCTCATACCGATACGCGGCGTGTGCGCCGCATCCGACGCGACGGTCACGATTGCGCCGCCCTGCTGGCGACGAAACTGCGCCATCGTCTGCTGAAACAGATTGAACGCCCCACCAACGTTAACCGCAAACGTCTGCTGCCACTCCTCAATACTCAGCGCATCGGTGGCCCCCATACGCAAAATACCCGCCGCATTGACCAACACATCCAACCGCTCGCGCGTTTGCAGGACGCGCTGACACACCTCAGCCACCTGTTCAGCATTCGCCACATCCAGCACTTCGGTGGCAAACGGGTAGTTATTCTGAGAAAATTCACGATCGAATCCTGTCACCTCAGCACCCGCTTTCACAAACGCCAGCGCCGTGGTGTAGCCAATCCCTTTTCCCGCGCCGGTTACCCAGACGGTTTTCCCTGCGAAGTCAAATCCAGACATTACTTCACCTCGCGAGAGAGCAGCGTCCACCAGGCGTCAATGGTCGGGTTTTTCGCCAGCATCACGAAGTCAATATCGCCATGAACCTTACGCCAGCGCGCCGCCAGCGCCATCATGCGCACGGAATCCAGTCCGTAGTCGATCAGGTTTTCGTCATCCATCGGCTCTTCGGACTCATCCAGCAGCGGCAGAATAATGCTGCGTAACGCATCTTTGCTGGCCGGTACCGGCGTCGGTAATAATTCCTGAGTCATCACCACACGCCCGGAGCGTCCCGCCACGTATTTCAGCGACATCAGATGTTCGTCACGGCTAAAGTCTGCCAACGCATCGGCAACCATAAACGGCTTGATGTCGCGCATAAAGGCGTCTGTTGCGGTGGTCATACAGCCAATATGCGCATACACGCCGGTAATGATCAGTTGATTACGTCCGGTTTCCTTAAGCATCTGTTCCAGCGGGGAGCGATGAAATGCGCTGTAACGCCATTTCACCAGAATGGTATCCGCTTCATCCGGCGCCAGCGCCTCTACGATTTTCTGCTGTTCCGGCGAACGCGTCAGTCCCGGTCCCCACATATCATTGAGCAGAGCGCGGTCTTCATCACTCTGTTCTTTCGGCTGAGCAGTGTAATACACCGGAATGTTATGCTCTTTGCAGTACTGACGCAGTGCGGCGATGTTAGCGACGACCTGCTCCATCATCGGGCAGTTATCGCCCCAAAAGCCGATAAAATAGTCCTGCATGTCGTGGATCAGCAGCGCGGCGCGTTCGGGGTCAAACGCCCAGTCCACTTTGTTCACCGGAACATCAAGCGCCGTGGGTAGCGCATAAGCCTGCAGTTTAGGAATTGCCATCTCTTATTCTCCTTCAGGCCAGTGAACGTGATGCCAGCCACTGACGTAATTGTTTTTTATCTACTTTCCCAACCGGAGTCAGCGGTAACGACTCAACGCACTCCACGCGGTCAGGTAATTTAAATTCCGCTACGCCCTGTTCGCGTAGAAAACGACGCACCTGCACCGCTCGCAGCGGCTCTTTTACCACCAACCAAGCACAGCTTTTCTCGCCCATCAGTTCGTCATCCATACTGACCAGCGCGGCATGGATCACCATCGGGTGGCGCAGCAGCAGGTTTTCAATCTCTTCTGCAGCGATCTTCTCTCCACCGCGGTTGATCTGATCCTTCTCGCGTCCCTGGACGGTGATGTAGCCATCTCGATCGATGGCGATCAGATCGCCGGAGCAGTAAAAACCGTTGGCGTCAAAGGCGCTGGCATTGTGCTCAGGACTTTTGAAGTAGCCGCGGAAGGTGTATGGGCCACGTGTCATCAGGCGCCCGGTTTCTCCCTGGGCTAAAGGGTTGCCGTCAGCGTCTGCTACCCAGACTTCATCATCGGGACACATCGGGCGGCCCTGGGTATTGATGATGCGTTCAGGGCTGTCGTCCAGACGGGTGTAGTTCACCAGCCCTTCCGCCATGCCGAAGACCTGCTGCAGCTGGCAGCCAATCTCCGCCGGAATACGCGCCGCAAGCGAGGCGGAAAGCCGTGCCCCACCGACCTGTAGCAGCGTCAGCGAAGCCAATTGCGCATTGCTCCCCCACTCCGCAATTGCCTGCAGCCACAGGCTCACCGCTGGCGGCACCAGCGCCGTGACGTTAACCTGATGCAGTTCAATCAGAGGGAAGCACAGGGTGGCGCTCGGGTCAGCCGCCAGCACGACGGTGCCGCCAGCCAGGAATACCCCCAACGCGCCAGGCGAACTCATCGCGTAGTTATGCGCCGCCGGGATCGCGCATAAATAACGCGTTTCCCCGGTGAAGCGGCAAATCTCATTGCTGCGACGCACGCTGTAGTAGTAATCGTTATGGGTACGAGGAATCAGCTTTGGCGTCCCGGTAGTCCCGCCAGAAAGCTGGAAATAGGCCACCTCATCAGCAGGCGATGGCGTGGCGGAAAAATCAGTCGCAGGCTGGCTTATCGCCGTTTGCAGATTGTGTTCGCCTTCATCATTGCGCAGTTGCACCACGCGCACTGAATTGTGTTCAGCCACAAAAGCGTTAAGAAAATCGTCTCCGCTAAACAACGCATGCTGACGATCGGCAATCAGCAGCGCCGGTTCAATCTGTTTGGCATAGGCGTTAAGTTCGTTACGCTGATGGCTGAATAATGCCAGCACCGGAGCTACGCCCAGCTTGAGCAGCGCAAAGAAAGTGATATACAACTCAGCCACGTTGCCCAGTTGCACCAACGCGGTTTCGCCGGGTTTGATCCCCTGACGGCGCAGACTGCAGGCGAGATTGTCAGTGGCCTGATTCAGTTGACGATAGCTCAGATGGCGTTCGCCATCGATCACCGCCGTATGGTCGCTGTCGGCGTGACGGGTCAGAATGTCGGTCAGCGGCAAATCCTGCCAGTAACCTTTTTCACGATAGCGGCGGGCAAACTCCTCCGGCCAACGGGTGAAAGGAATACTCATTATCGCTCCTTAGAGGCCTGGTCAATAAGGCTCTTAATGCAGTCCAAAAACATTCAACATCGTGGAGAGTTTGGCTCCCGTTTCACGCCATTCCGCAACCGGGGAGGAAGCCGGAACAATCCCGGCACCGGCAAAGAAACGTACCTGATTACGCAGCAGCTTCGCACAACGGATCGTCACCACCCATTCGCCGTTGCCTTGGGCATCACACCAGCCGACAATGCCACCGAACAGTTCGCGATCGAACGGCTCCAGCTCGGCGATCAGT
Source organism: Citrobacter sp. RHBSTW-00986 (assembly GCF_013783065.1). Classification (NCBI taxonomy): domain Bacteria; kingdom Pseudomonadati; phylum Pseudomonadota; class Gammaproteobacteria; order Enterobacterales; family Enterobacteriaceae; genus Citrobacter; species Citrobacter sp. RHBSTW-00986. The sequence continues at coordinate 3,452,800 of NZ_CP056200.1, forward strand.
TTGCGCGCAACCTGATGCGGGAAGCCGCTCAGCGCAGGCGTCGGATGCAGCAGGCACGCGAGCGTCAGGGCGTTTTCTTGCGCGTTGGCTTTACCCTCAAACGGCGTGCCGAGGTGCCAGAGCGTAGGCGTGGTGACCAGTTGCGGAGAAGAAGGGAGTTGCAGTTCACGGCTGCGATCGCGCAGGACATTTTTCATGGCCTGCGTCACCAGTTCGTGCTCATGGCGATCCTTTTCGGACGCCAGCAGGCGGATGCCCGCCTCCCGGTCCAGCACATCGTCCGGTTGACGTCGTGCCGAGCCTGCCAGCGGTAATGAGCTGAAACGATCGCCTTCTTTGCGTAACAGCAGTTCCGGACTGGCGCCAATCAATACGCCACCGTCTTCAAGGGGAACGTGAAAGTTGTAGCTCGCCGGATTTTGCGCCACCAGGCGCTCCAGCAGCGCCCCGCTGTCAATATTGGCATCAGCGGTGATATCGATCAGGCGTGACAACACCACTTTGTCGACTTCCGGGGTTGCCGTCAGCGCAGCCGCGCGAGCGACCATATCTTCAAAGAAGTTCTGTTCCGGGATCGATTTACGTTCAACAACGTTCAGCGACTGATGCGCGTTAAAGTAACGAGATGATTGCTGCTTCGCCGTTCGGGAGAACGTCTGCCATGACTGGGGAATAAACAGCGATGACGGCTGGCGGGTGTCAAAAGGAATCGCCCCGACCATGATGGGGTTAGCGATACCCTGCGCTTTGGCATCAGCAAACAGCGCATGCATTTTTTGTTGGAAAGGGCTGTCTGGCGAATCGCCATCAATTGCCGGTTCCGCATAGCGGGCGAAGCATCCTGACGTCGTAAAACTACGGTACGGCGACATAAAGAAAAAACTGTCGGGAGCGAGCGTCGGCATAGTCTGCGTTTTTTCCTCGGCCAGTGACGTTTCCATATCATCCTCCAAAAATGATAAAAGCTCTAATAATGATTATCATTTATATTTTCGGTCGCTAACCTAAAAGCAAAGCGGCGGTATGTCAACTCTTGTGGCAGCACAATGTGCGACTTTGGCTTGCATCCTTGTCCACTAACAATGAAAATGAGAAGCATTACTTATACTGATAACAGGATGCTGATTCGTGAGTCTCCCCTCTTTTTGCCGCACCGTGCTCTTACTGGCAGGTTTGTCTATTTCAGGAATTTCTTCAGGTTATGCCGCCGACTGGCCGCGTCAGGTTACCGACAGTCGTGGTACGCATACGCTGGAACATAAGCCGCAGCGAATTGTCTCCACCAGCGTCACCCTCACCGGCTCGCTGCTGGCAATTGATGCCCCGGTCATCGCCAGCGGCGCTACTACGCCGAACAATCGCATCGGCGATGCACAGGGCTTTTTACGCCAGTGGAGCGAAGTGGCAAAAGCGCGCAAACTGAGCCGCCTGTATATCGGCGAACCGAGCGCTGAGGCCGTGGCGGCGCAAATGCCGGATCTGATTCTGATCAGCGCCACCGGGGGAGATTCAGCCCTCGCGCTATACGATCAGCTGTCCACCATTGCGCCAACGCTAATCATTAATTACGACGACAAAAGCTGGCAGGCGCTGCTGACGCAGTTAGGTGAAATTACCGGTCAGGAGCAACAGGCGGCTGCGCGTATTGCCGAGTTTGATAAGCAACTGCAGGCGGTCAAGCAGCGTATTACCCTGCCGCCGCAACCGGTCAGCGCGCTGGTATACACCGCTGCAGCGCACAGCGCCAACCTGTGGACGCCTGAGTCGGCGCAGGGCAAGCTGATGGAGCAGTTAGGTTTCACCCTGGCACCGCTGCCTGCCGGATTGCACACCAGCCAGAGTCAGGGCAAACGCCACGATATCATCCAGCTTGGCGGTGAGAACCTGGCGGCTGGTCTGAACGGCGAAGCGCTGTTCCTGTTCGCTGGCGACAACAAAGATGCCGACGCCATTTATGCTAATCCGCTGCTGGCGCATCTGCCTGCCGTGCAGAATAAACGTGTTTACGCCCTGGGTACGGAAACCTTCCGTCTCGACTACTACAGCGCGACCTTGCTGCTGCAACGTCTGTCAGCTCTCTTTTAATCGCCAGCGCCGGATACGGCTAACGCCTTATCCGGCCTACAAACCGTAGAGGACAACGCTATCCGGCATTCACAGGCATTTGTCGGAATCGGCGCACTTCTCCCAGCAACAGCAGCAGTAGCAGACCGACAATCACCAGCCCAAACCCACTTACGCTTGCCGAAGCAACCGGTGTCATCATCGCCCCCAATCCCCCTAACAGCGCCGCGCCGATCGCATCTCCTGTAACGTTCTGCGCAGTCCACAAACCGTTAATTCGCCCGAGCATCGCTTCTGGCGTCTGCGTCTGTAACAGGGTGTACTGCAACAAAGAGCTGACCGCACTCAGCCAGCCGAACAGCGCCAGGCAGACAACGCCAAGCTCCCAGATCGGCATCAACCCAAACAGACCGATAGCCAGGAACGAAGCCACGGTCGATACCAGCATGATCAGTCCCGGACGAACGCTGTGCGCCAGTTGTCCGCTGGTCAACGCGCCCACCGCCGCGCCAAGAGGAATGGCCGCATACAGCAGACCTATTTGCGCACTCGACATTTGCCAGTTAATCGCCAACGCGGGATACAACACGCGCACGGCGCTCGCCATAGTCAACAGACCGCCAAGCAGCGCAATGCCGCCAATCAGCGGGCTGGCAAGCAGAAAGCGAAATGCTGCCAGCAGCGATTTTAGCGGATGCTCGCGCGGCTGCGGCGGAGGCGGCAGCGCGGGAAGGCTCAGCAACGGCAGCAAGGTAATGAAAGTGCCCGCCGCCGCCAGACCGTAGTTCCACGCCACGCCACCGGTCGCGAGCAATACCCCGCCAAGCATCGGCGAAATAACCGAACCCAGACGTACCGTCAACATGGTAATCGCCCCGGCCTGCATCAAATTCTCCCGGCCAACCAGCGCCGGTGTAGCCGCCAGCAACGCGGTCACGCCCAGCGAGGCAAAGAAACCGTCCCATAAGCCAAGCAAATAAATCGCCAGTAACGACGGTTCGGGCAGCAGCGCATTCAGACACAGACCAATAAAGCCGATTCCGCAGGTTCCACGAGCCAACAGGATCACTTTTTTACGCTCATAGCGGTCGGCCAGCACCCCGCCCACCATCAGACCAATAAACATTGCGCTGCCGGTCAATGTCACTGACAAACCTACCTGCCAGGTCGACTGGGTCATCATCTGGATCTGTACCGGAACCGCCACGCCGAGTAGCCCCAGAGAGACAATGGAAATAAAACGGGCGAGGAAGACGGCGCGAAATGCAGGGTGGGTCTTTAACAGGCTGAGATTGAGCAGCCAGGATTGTCGATTCATTACAGAGCCTTACCAGGTACTTTTTCAATATCCATTCGATGGCTGCACATGCTAACATATCCAAATAAGATCGATAACGATAATTACTATCATTATCAGGGAAGTTGATATGTCATGCTCTGTTTCCGCGACACGTGCCTTCGCCGTGCCCGGACTATTGTTATTACTTGTTCTCACCACGGTATTAAGTCTGGTTATTGGCGCCAAGTCGCTACCTGCCTCCGTGGTGCTGGATGCACTTACCGGCAGTTGTCAAAGCGCTGATTGCACCATCGTGCTGGACGCGCGACTGCCGCGCACGCTGGCGGGGCTGCTCGCCGGTGGGGCGCTGGGTCTGGCTGGCGCATTAATGCAAACGCTCACGCGTAACCCTCTCGCCGATCCCGGCATTCTGGGCGTTAACTCCGGTGCCAGCTTCGCTATTGTGCTGGGAGCCGCGCTGTTCGGCTTTTCCTCTGCGCAAGAACAACTGCTGATGGCCTTTTCCGGGGCGCTGGCCGCGTCGCTTATAGTGGCCTTTACCGGCAGCCAGGGCGGCGGGCAGTTAAGCCCGGTACGCCTGACGCTGGCGGGCGTTGCGCTGGGCGCGGTGCTGGAAGGATTATCCACCGGAATCGCCCTGCTCAACCCGGATGTCTACGATCAGTTGCGTTTCTGGCAGGCCGGTTCATTGGATATCCGCAGCCTGCAAACGCTGAAGGTCGTCCTGATGCCGGTACTGATTGCCGCGGCTATCGCGTTGTTCCTTAGCCGTGCTCTGAATAGCCTGAGCCTCGGGAGCGACACCGCCACCGCGCTTGGCAGCAAAGTCGCTCGCACACAGTTTATTGGCCTGTTGGTGATTACCGTACTGTGCGGCAGTGCGACCGCGATTGTCGGCCCTATCGCCTTTATCGGCCTGATGATGCCGCATATGGCGCGCTGGCTGGTGGGGGCAGATCACCGTTGGTCGCTGCCCGTTACCCTGCTGGCAACCCCCTCTCTGTTGTTAATTGCCGATATCATCGGTCGCCTGATTGTCCCCGGCGAACTGCGCGTTTCAGTGGTCAGCGCATTTATCGGCGCGCCGGTGCTTATCTTTCTGGTACGCCGGAAACCGCGCGGGGGTGGCGCATGATGCACCTCTCCCGCCGCCTGATAGTCAGCAGCCTGCTGCTGGTTGTAGGTTGTCTCGCCGTTGGCTTGTGGAGCCTGCGTAGCGGCGTCGTGACGCTGGAAACCCAGCAAATTATTGCCGCTCTGCTTGGCGATGCGCCGCGCAGTATTACGCTGGTGGTGACCGAATGGCGTTTGCCACGCGTGCTGATGGCGCTATTGATTGGCGCAGCGCTCGGCGTGAGCGGTGCAATATTCCAGTCGCTGATGCGCAACCCGCTGGGCAGCCCGGATGTGATGGGTTTCAATACCGGTGCCTGGAGCGGTGTGCTGGTGGCAATGGTGCTGTTCGGACAGCATCTCACCGCTATCGCGCTTGCGGCCATGGTTGGCGGGGTCCTGACGTCTCTGGTGGTCTGGGCGCTCGCCTGGCGCAATGGTATCGACACCTTCCGGCTGATTATTATTGGGATCGGCATACGCGCCATGCTGGTTGCGTTCAACACCTGGCTACTGCTGAAGGCATCATTAGAAACCGCGCTGACCGCCGGACTGTGGAACGCCGGATCGCTCAATGGCCTGACCTGGGCCAAAACCTGGCCTTCTGCCCCGCTGATTATCCTTATGCTGGTGTGCGCCACGCTGCTGGTGCGCCGGATGCGTTTACTGGAAATGGGTGATGACAGCGCCTGTGCGCTTGGCGTCAGCGTAGAGCGCTCACGTCTGATGATGATGCTGGTTGCGGTTGTACTGACCGCTGCCGCCACCGCGCTGGCTGGCCCTATCTCGTTTATTGCCCTTGTCGCCCCACATATCGCGCGGCGGATTAGCGGCACATCGCGCTGGGGATTAACCCTGTCGGCGCTGTGTGGCGCGTTGCTGCTGTTGATGGCGGATTTATGCGCCCAACAGCTGTTTATGCCTTATCAGCTTCCGGTGGGCGTTGTCACCGTAAGCCTCGGCGGTATTTATCTTATCGTCTTGTTAATTCAGGAGTCCCGCAAAAAATGATCGAATCAGTAGCCCGTTTGCGTGGCGACCAGTTAACGCTGGGTTATGGCAAATTTACCGTAGCGGAAAACCTCAATGTGTCGATTCCAGACGGTCACTTCACCGCAATTATCGGGCCAAACGGCTGCGGAAAATCAACACTACTGCGCACGCTTAGTCGTCTGATGACGCCCGCGCACGGTAAGGTCTGGCTCGACGGCGAGCATATCCAGCACTATGCCAGCAAAGAGGTTGCTCGCAGAATAGGTTTGTTGGCGCAGAACGCCACCACGCCGGGTGATATTACGGTACAGGAGCTGGTTGCCCGTGGGCGCTACCCGCACCAGCCATTGTTTACCCGCTGGCGAAATGAGGATGAAATCGCGGTCTCAAACGCAATGCAGGCGACGGGAATCACTCATCTTGCGTCACAAAGTGTGGATACCCTTTCCGGAGGACAACGCCAGCGCGCATGGATTGCGATGGTGCTGGCGCAGGAAACGTCGATTATGCTGCTCGATGAACCTACCACCTGGCTGGATATCAGCCATCAGATCGATCTGCTGGAGCTGCTGAGTGAGCTAAACCGGGAGAAAGGGTATACGCTGGCCGCCGTTCTGCACGATCTTAATCAGGCGTGTCGCTATGCAACGCATCTGATTGCGCTGCGTGACGGAAAAATTGTTGCCGAGGGTGCGCCGAAGGAGATCGTCACAGCGCAGCTTATTGAAAAAATCTATGGTCTGCGCTGTATGATTATCGACGATCCGGTTGCCGGAACGCCGTTAGTGGTGCCGCTTGGGCGTACACCGAAAATTCATACCCAGTCATCTCTATAGGGATGACTACACGGGTCAGCGTTTAACACGCTGACCCGATGACGTTTATTGGATATTTTGGAGCAGGTCACGCATGACAGGCCCAATCTTCTCAAACGCTTCAGGGGTTATGATATCGACATGCGCGCAGTCCTGACGATATACATCCAGACTGGATATCCACGGTGACCAACTGCGTTCAGGACTGCCCCCCGGCACTAAGGTGCGCTCAGCAACGAACAGCGTGGCGTGACCAGCAAACGGCACGCTGTGTGCCGTGGTGAGCAGGCGAACCGCATCGGCGTAGTTACCTTCGATAGCATTAAACAAGGCCTCTGACGCATTCCCCTGCTGCGCTGCCAGAAACGCTTCACGTTCACGCTCGATCTCGGCCAGTACCGCGGGATCCAACCCATTAGCCTCCTTTTCCTGCCAGTTTTGCGTTTCCGGCGGCCAGGTATCCAGCAGCCCCAGGAATGCAACTGTCTCTCCTCTGGCATGTAAGCGTGCGGCGATTCCCTGCGCCAACGTCCCCCCCAGCGAGTAGCCTAATAAATAATAGGGACCATGAGGCTGCTGGCTGAGCAGCGTTGCCAGGTGATGTTCGCATACCGCATCAAGGTTTTCCGCCGTCTGCATAGGGCCATCCGGTCGTGGCGACTGAATGCCAATAATCGACCACTGCGGGCTGAGGTAACGCGACAGCACGCTAAACTGCCAGGCGAAACCCGACGCCGGATGGAAACAAAACAGCGTTGGACCATGACTTTCACGCAGCGGCAGCAGCGTTTCGAATCCCAGACGCTGCGACTGTTCATCATCATTGCTCTCCAGCAGTGCACTCAGTTGTTCAACAGTAGAAGCCACCATTATCTGCCCAGGCGTTACCTGACGCTCAAAAATCTGGCTCAACTGCGCTGCCAGCTTCATCGCCAGCAGCGAATGTCCGCCAAGCGCAAAGAAGTCAGCCTCTACGTCATTAACCTCGCAATCCAGCAAAGCCGCAAAAGACTGCGCGATGGCGGTTTCAGTCCCTGCTCGCGGCGCACGTCCTGACGTACGCGACGTCAACTGCGGCATCGGCAGCGCTTTACGATCCAGTTTACCGTTTGCACTCAGCGGCAGCTCCGCCAGTTGCAACAATACCGTCGGCACCATATGCGCAGGCAGTTTTTCACGCAGAGTTTCCCGCAATGCAGACGTATCCAGCGGTAACCCCGATTGCGACACCAGATACCCCACCAACTGTCGTGCATCGCCGCCTGTCGCCGCCGCCTGGTTGAATACGCAGGCGTGGGCTACGGCATGTTCGACATCTGGCAGTTGCTGCATCACCCGATCAATCTCACCGAGCTCAATGCGCTGTCCGCGAATTTTAAGCTGGTCATCGCTGCGCCCGAGGTATTCCACTGCGCCATTCTCCAGCCAGCGCGCCACATCCCCGGTACGGTACATGCGTTCACCAGGGTTAAATGGATCGGCGATAAAGCGGCTCGCGGTTAGATCCGCTCGCCCCAGGTATCCTTGCGCCAGTTGGATCCCCGTCAGATAGAGATCACCTGCCACGCCAAAGGGCACCGGGCGCATCATGGCGTCCAGGATCCGTAAACCGGTATTCCATACCGGATAGCCAATCGGCACGCTATTGCCCGTTACGGCAGCGAGATCGTCCCCCCAGGCCGGATACCAGCTCACATCGACCGCCGCTTCCGTTGGCCCGTATAAATTGTGCAGTGGCGCATGAGTCAACTGTTCCCATTCGCGGCATAAATCTGCAGGTAAGGCTTCGCCGCTGCAGAATACCCGTTTCAGCGAGGCACAGCTCTCCCGCGCGGTTTCCGGCGTCAGTGAAGCAACAAAAGCGGCCAGCATAGAGGGAACAAAGTGCGTGGTCGTCACCCCTGACTGCGCAAAGAACTGCTGCATCGCCAGCGGATCGCGGTGCGCTTCAGGTTCTGCCATGACCAGTTTTGCCCCGGCAATAAACGGCCAGAAAAACTCCCATACCGAGACGTCAAAACTGCACGGCGTTTTTTGCGCCACCACATCATCCGCGGTCAGTGGATAGTGATTTTGCATCCACAGCAAACGGTTAACGATGGCGGTTTGCCCAACCATCACCCCTTTTGGTCTGCCGGTAGAACCGGAAGTAAAAATAATATAGGCCGTATGATTAGGTTGAGATAGCGCCAGCGGTGCAGCATCCTCTTCTGGCAGCGGCGCGTTGTAGCACAGACTTTCCAGCTCCGGAATATCGCTAAAGCGCGCCAGTTGCTCTTCGGTCGCGATCAACAATTTTGGCTTCGCATCTTCGAGCATCATCCGCAGGCGATCGTCCGGGTATCCGGTATCCAATGGCAGCCAGGCGGCTCCCGCCTCAACAATACCGTGCAGCGCCAGCGTGAGGAACACGGAACGCGGTAATGCCACGGCAACGCTGTCACCAGGCTGTACGCCACGCTCGCGCAGGCGGCGCGCCAGCGCCACAACCTGTTGGCGCATTTCACGATAGCTAAACTGATAGCGGGCATCAGCCAGCGCCGGGGCATCCGGCGTTTTATCGGCCTGCTGTGCCACCAGCGCGCTCAGCGTGGTGGACGGGATCGCCACGGTCGTGTCGTTAATCTTCGCCAGCCGCTCATGTTCTGTCGGCAACAGCATCCCGGCATCGCCGCAGCATAGCGACGGATTGTCGGCAAACTGCGCGATAAGCGCGGTTAAACGCGATGCATGTTGCGCCAGCGTCGCGGCATCGTAGCGCTGTTTATTGGCCAGGATTTCAATACTCAGCCCGCCGTTTTCATCCGGGAACAGCGCCAGCTCCAGATCGTTCACCGGGCCTGTCGCCAACGTATGGGTTTGCGCCTGAACGCCAGGAATATTCAGCTGATAGTCGAATATTTTCACGTTCAGTACCGGGCCAAACAGCGGTTCGGCACCGGCTGCGCGCCCGCTGTCGCGAACAATTTGCTCAGCATCATATCGCTGATGTCGGCGCATTTTCTTCAACTGTGCGGCCAGTCGTTGGGCAAGTGCAGGCAAGCTTTCTGCCGCATTCAACTGCACGCCAAATGGCAGGACGTTTAAAACCGGTCCGGTGGACGTGAGCGCCGCCGACCCCATACGCCGCATAAAGATAAACCCGGCGGCATATTCCATTCGGCTGCATAAACGTCCGAGCCACAGCGCCACCAGCGCAAGGGCCAGATCCGCACGCTGAACGTCTGGCATACGTGCCGCAAGCCGGCGAAACTCCCCTTCAGGCGCGGTTAACTTCAGACGAATAATATCCGCGCTGGCCGACCGCCCTGGCAGGGGTTTGTTAGACAGCGAAGCCGGAGGTGGGAGTTGCTTTCGCTGCTCGGTCCAGAAGGCGCCGTCGCGTTGCCAGGCATCGCTTTGCCGATACTGTTGATACTCTTCCACCACCTCAGAAAATGGCGTAAAAGGTGATTCCGGCGTGGGCTCGCCATGCAGCCATACGCGGTAAATTGCGGCTATCTGGCGGGTAATGGCAGGGAAACTGAAGCCATCAACCAGCAGATGATGGTAACGCTGATACCAATACCAACGCTTTTCTCCCACCTGAATGAGCAGGTGAAAAACCAGCGGCTTAGTGCCATCAGCACGGATGTCCTGCTGCAGGTCTGCCTGCATCAAGGCGCGCGCTGCCGCATGCGGATCGGATTTTTCGCGCAGATCGATAATTTCTGGTGGCGCAAAGGCAAGCGCAGAGTCTACCCATTGCCAGACCTCGCCGTTATCTTCGCTAAACCGCATCCTTAGAGTATCGGCCTGCTCCAGACCCGCCACTACCGCTTTCGCCAGCAACGGTGCGTCCAGTTCGCCGGTTAATTCTACGTAGTGCGCCACGCTCCACGCTGAGGGCAATGTGGAGAGTTTTTCTGCCATCCAGATCCCCGGCTGAGCCGCAACTAACGGTAAACGTTGAGTCATGGAGCCTCCTGCACATCGACGTAGTTCGCTGGCGTCAGCGCGGTCCAGTTTGCATCCAGCCATTGCTGGCAGGCTTCCTGTGATTGGGGTTCGCACGCGACCGTCCAGCCAGCAGGAAGTGAGCATTGCTGCGGCCAAAGGCTAAACTGACGTTGGGGATTTTGCAGAATGTAAAACTGGCCCTGCGGATTATCGAAGGGATTACTGAATTCCATACTCAACTCCTGTCGTGGAACATCGTCCGGTTAAATCGTGTCGGTAAGCGGTTGCCAGAGCGTGATCAGCCCTTGCATCAGTCCGCCGCGCCAGCAAAGCGCATCGTGTCCACCATCAACCTGACGCCAGAAAATAGACTGTGGTGCAGAGGGTAACTGGGCATAAAGCGCCTGATTGGCGCGATAAATAATGGGCTCGCGGATCCCGGCTTCCAGGACAATACGCAGCCCCTGGGCGCTTATCTTTCCGCTCTTCAGTTGCTCAACGAGCGCCCCATCCTGATGACCACCGCGATGCGGCCACCAATAAGAGCCTGACTGGCTGAGCACACAGCCAAAGCGCGCGGGCCAGTTAAGCCCGGCATACAGCGATGACAGCCCGCCAAAACTTTGCCCGGCGACGACGGTACGCTGCGGGTCGTCACTGAACGCGGTCGTGGTCTTCACCAGCGGCAATAACTCCTGCTGTACCGCCAACCAAAAATCCGCATTACACGGCAATTCGCGGCTGCGGTGAGCCGTGTCGATGGTATCAACCAGGAGATAAACGGCGGGCGGGAGGTGTCCGCGATGGGTGAGTGAAGTCAGCGCAGGCCAGACCGGCATACTTTGTGCCCAAAACTGTCCGTCCAGCAGTATAGCCAGGGGACGCGCTTCCGGCTGGGCTTCACCAGTGGTAAACACCCACACGCGGCGTGTATTGCCGAGTCTGGCGCTACGCCATTGCAGGCAAACTGCGGGCGAGTCGGGGTTTTCAGGTCGATCCCATCCCGGTTGTACGGGTGCATCAGGCATTTCCAGCGCAGACACCGCATGGCCACGACCGCCCTGCCAGCTCTGCGGATTGAGGGGATCGGCAATAGCCTGCGGCAACAATTGCCGCCAGCCTTCACGCAGCACGGTTCGGTCAGGCGCTTCGCCCGGCGTCTGCGCGGCAAAAATATCATTTCGTTCTGTTGGGATAAAACAGTAACTGCCGCGCCAGTTGGCGCTGAGGGAAACACTCCAGCACCAAACATTTGTTCCGTCAATGCGTTGCATCGACTGCGGGGTGGCATTTTGATGGTGGTCGGTGACGCCGGTGATATAGACCCATACGCGATGAATGGCTGACTCTTTTTCCGTTCCCTGCGGGTCGCGCCACCAGAAGGTTACCCGATAATTTCCGTTGTCTTCACGCTCCCACTCCGGGCCTTTTTTTGACTGCCACCACGCCTCGCTTCCCATCTTTAACGTCGTCACCGCCATAACCCCATGTTTATTGTCAAATTTTATGATCTAGCGTGAAATATATTGATAATATTATTGATAACTATTTGCATTTGCAATAGCGTATTGTCGCGCTGTGGGAAGCGCGCACAGTTTTTCACCACTTATAAACCGGCCTGGCGCTGCGTACTTTTTCTGGAATGGAGGGTTTACGCGGATGCGGGCGACATCAGACCAAATGCCGCACCACGGCACATTGGTACTCGTGGCTAAAAGAACAGCAGGACATACAATGAACAACAAGATTCATTCACTGGCCTTATTGGTCAATTTAGGGATTTACGGGGTAGCCCTGCCAGCGATGGCAGAAGATCAAACCGATAGCGCCGCTGTCTCTCATGAAGACACCATCGTGGTTACCGCCGCCCAGCAGAACCTGCAGGCACCGGGCGTTTCAACCATTACCGCTGATGAAATTCGTAAGAATCCTCCCGCTCGCGATGTGTCGGAAATCATCCGTACCATGCCAGGCGTCAACCTGACCGGTAACTCAACCAGCGGTCAACGCGGCAACAACCGCCAGATCGATATTCGCGGCATGGGGCCGGAAAACACCCTGATTCTGATCGACGGCAAACCGGTAACCAGCCGTAACTCTGTGCGTCAGGGCTGGCGCGGCGAGCGTGATACCCGCGGCGATACCGCATGGGTGCCACCAGAAATGATCGAACGTATTGAAGTGCTGCGCGGTCCTGCCGCGGCACGCTATGGCAACGGTGCGGCTGGCGGCGTGGTGAATATCATCACCAAAAAAGGCAGCAACGAATGGCACGGCTCCTGGGATACCTATTTCAACGCCCCGGAACATAAAGACGAAGGTTCAACCAAACGCACCAACTTTAGCCTGAACGGTCCGCTGGGCGGGGATTTCAGCTTCCGTTTGTACGGTAATCTCGATAAAACCCAGGCCGACGCGTGGGATATCAACCAGGGTCATCAGTCAGAACGTACCGGCACGTATTCAAATACTTTACCGGCTGGTCGTGAAGGGGTGATCAACAAAGACATTAACGGCGTGGTTCGCTGGGATTTCGCCCCGCTCCAGTCACTGGAACTGGAAGCTGGCTATAGCCGTCAGGGCAACCTGTATGCGGGCGACACCCAAAACACCAACACCAACCAACTGGTGAAAGATAACTACGGGAAAGAGACCAACCGTCTTTACCGCCAGAACTACTCTCTGACCTGGAACGGCGGCTGGGATAACGGCGTCACTACCAGTAACTGGGTGCAGTATGAACATACGCGTAACTCCCGTACGCCGGAGGGCCTGGCGGGGGGTACCGAAGGGATTTTCGACCCGAATGCGTCACAAAAATACCTCGACGCCGACCTGAGTGACGTCATGCTGCACAGTGAAATCAGCATTCCGTTAGATCTGCTGGTTAACCAAAATCTGACGCTCGGTACTGAATGGAACCAGCAGCGCATGAAGGACATGTTGTCCAATTCGCAGACCTTTATGGGCGGTGATATTCCAGGGTCCAGCAGCACCAACCGCAGCCCGTACTCAGACGCAGAGATTTTCTCTCTGTTTGCTGAAAACAACATGGAACTGACCGACAGCACCATGCTGACGCCAGGTTTGCGTTTCGATCATCACAGCATTGTGGGCGATAACTGGAGTCCGTCCCTGAACCTGTCCCAAGGTCTGGGCGATGATTTCACCCTGAAGATGGGGATTGCGCGCGCCTATAAAGCGCCAAGCCTGTATCAGCTCAACCCGAACTACATTCTGTACAGTAAAGGTCAGGGTTGCTACGCCACCGGCTCCGCGACCGGTATTGGTTGCTACATGATGGGCAACGATGATCTGAAGGCCGAAACCAGTATCAACAAAGAGATTGGTCTGGAGTTCAAACGCGACGGCTGGCTGGCTGGGGTAACCTGGTTCCGCAACGATTACCGTAACAAGATTGAAGCAGGTACGGTCCCGTTCGACAGAACGTCTATCACCAACAAAGGGAAAACGACTTATACCGATATCTATCAGTGGGAAAACATTCCTAAAGCGGTAGTTGAAGGTCTGGAAGGGACGTTGAACGTGCCGGTTAGCGAGACCGTTAACTGGACTAACAACATCACCTACATGCTGCAAAGTAAGAATAAAGAGACCGGCGAGCGTCTGTCGATTATTCCTGAATACACGCTGAACTCGACCCTGAGCTGGCAGGCACGTGAAGATCTGTCATTGCAATCCACCTTCACCTGGTACGGCAAACAGCAGCCGAAAAAATACGATTACCAGGGTAAACCCGTTACCGGTAGCTCGGCCAGTGAAGTCAGCCCATACAGCATCGTAGGCCTGAGTGCGACCTGGGATGTGACGAAAAACGTCAGCCTGACCGGCGGCGTGGATAACGTCTTTGACAAACGTCTGTGGCGTGAAGGGAATGCCCAGACCACGGGCGATATCGTGACCGGGAACTATATGGCGGGCGCAGGCGCGCACACCTATAACGAACCGGGCCGGACGTGGTTCATGAGCGTTAACACACACTTCTGATAACGTTTTTCCCTCTCCTCGCTGCGGGGAGAGGGAAACCGTAAGAAATCATGCACACAACGCACATCCCGCTCCCTTTCGCAGATCATACGCTGCACATTGTCGAATTTGATCCCGACACTTTCCATGAGCACGACCTGCTCTGGCTTCCCCACCACACTCAGCTCCACTCCAGTGGGCGTAAGCGTAAAGCTGAGCATTTAGCGGGGCGTATTGCCGCAGTCCACGCACTGCGTGAATTTGGCCACAAAACCGTGCCCGGCATCGGTGTGCAACGCCAACCATTGTGGCCGCAGGATCTGTTTGGCAGCATCAGCCATAGCGCAACAACGGCGCTGGCGGTCGTATCAACGCATCCCATTGGGCTGGATATAGAAGCTATTTTTACACCACAAACCGCAGTTGAGCTGGCTGATGGCATTATTGATAACCACGAACATCAGATTTTGCAGCATGCCTGCCTGCCCTTTCCGCTCGCCTTAACCCTGGTATTCAGCGCAAAGGAGAGCCTGTATAAGGCGTTTTCCAATCAGGCATCGGGGCTACCAGGTTTCACCAGCGCAAAAATCACCGCACTCACGACTCAGCAATTAACATTACAAATCATGCCGTCATTTTCGGCAAACCTCGGCAATCAAGAAGTTAACGTTCATTGGTTTCAGCGTGATAAAAATATCGTGACGCTATTTCCATTCTCACCATCAGGATCGTGATCCTTTTCTCTTTTTAAGAAATTAGCTGCGCAAATCGTAGACAGTTCGATTATCTCGACTTATCGTTAACTTGAATAATAAATCATATTTGAATAAATATTCAAAGTGGAGAAAGAGATGAACAAGACCTTGATTAAATCCGTATTACTGGCCTCGATCCTTACCACATCGGGTTCGCTGTATGCTGCCGACAACGGACTGATTGCGATTATTACCCCTTCTCACGATAACCCGTTTTTTAAAGCCGAAGCCGACGGTGCAGTCGCCAAAGCAAAAGAGCTGGGATACGCCACGCTGGTTGCCTCTCATGATGATGACGTCAATAAACAAAACCAACTGATTGAGACTGCTATTGCTCGTAAAGCGAAAGCGATCATTCTCGATAATGCGGGTGCAGATGCCACCGTAGGGCCGCTGGAAAAAGCCAAAGCAGCGGGTGTAGCTGCTTTTCTGATCGATCGCGAAATCAATAAAACCGGTATCGCGGTGGCGCAAATCGTGTCGAATAACTATCAAGGCGCACAGCTCGGCGCAGAGAAGTTCGCCAGGTTACTGGACGGAAAAGGGAAGTACGTTGAACTGCTGGGACGTCAATCCGACACCAACGCCCATGTACGCTCGCAGGGGTATCACGATGTACTCGATGACTATCCGGACATGAAAATGGTAGCCCAGCAGACGGCAAACTGGAGCCAAACCGAAGCCTTTACCCGAATGGAAGCCATTCTACAAACCAACCCAGATATCGTAGGCGTGATCTCAGGTAACGACACTATGGCGCTGGGTGCAGAAGCCGCACTAAAAGCGGCGGGGAAAAATAATGTCATCGTGGTCGGTTTTGATGGCAGCGACTACACCCGCGATTCAATCATTAATAAAAGCAATATTAAAGCGACAGTACTGCAGCCCGGCTGGCAACAGGCACAAATGGCTGTTGAGCAGGCGGATTACTATCTGAAAAACGGCAAAGCCCAGAAAGAAGAAAAACAGCTCATGGATTGCGTGCTGATTGACGAAACCAATGCCAGCAAGCTGAACAAGTTCAACCTGAGCCACTAAGCGGAGGCACTATGTCGTTAACACAATGGGGTGCCGCGCTGGTTGGATGCGCCACCCTGTTGCTGACGGCCTGTACGGTAGTTGACCTCGACGAAAACGGCAAACCAATTATCCCGGCCGATCCTCAGGCCAAAGCCAGTTTCGACAACCAGACTCCCGATCAGATCGCGCAACAAACCTGGCAATCCCGCGTCCTGGAAGCGGCACAGCAACATGTTCTGGATGCTTCAGCGCTGACCACTCGCCTGAAGGCCCCCTCACCCGCTCCCGAAAGCGTGTTTGTACGCCTGACCAGCCAGATTGATAGCGTCGACACCACCAATGGGCGAGAGCACACCATCGTGGTGAGGGTCAATGATATGCCCGTCACGATTCAGATTGGCCCGGTAATGCGTGGCAATGCTATTCGCGATGCCAGTGGTTTCAAGTTTGAAGATTTTACTAACCAGGTTCAGTTTGCCCAACTGTCACGGGCTTATAACCGCGAAGCGGCGAAACAGTTACCCACCGTAGACACTAGCTGGCAAGGGAAAACTGCCACGGTGCTATTCGCCGTGACGTTGAATGCTGGAAAAGCGGAAAACGCAGCAGCACTGACGCTGGAACAGGAGGCTCACTAATGCGCAATACCTCAGCGGATGACATCATCCTGCGCACGCATGCCATTTCAATGCTGTTTCCCGGCACAATTGCGCTGGACAGCGTCGATTATCAGGTCTGGCGTGGCAAGGTGAATGTGATTATTGGTGAGAATGGTGCGGGGAAATCGACGTTGATGAAGATCCTCGCTGGCGTTCAGCAACCCAGTAGCGGTGAGATGTCGCTCAATGGAAATCCCGTGCGCTTTGCCAGCACCCGGGATGCTGCGGCACATGGAATTGGTATGGTGCATCAGGAGCTAAACCTGTTTGAGAACCTCACCGTCGCGGAAAACATTTTCCTCGGTCGGGAGATTCAAAAAGGCGTGGCCCCCATCAATGAGGCCGAGCAAGAGAAACGCACCGCGGAATTATTAACCCGGCTCGATCAGCCGATATCACCGCGCGACCTGGTTGGCAATCTCAAAGTAGGGCAGCAACAGCTGGTCGAAATCGCCAAAGCACTGGCTGAAGATGCAGATATCCTGATTCTTGATGAACCCACCTCGGCGCTCAGTAAAACTGAAGTCGAGATTCTGTTTCGCGTGATCCGTGAACTTACTCGCCAGGGCGTGTCGATAATCTATATCTCCCATCGTCTCGAAGAATTGATGGCAATTGGCGATGTGATCACTATTTTACGCGATGGTAAATTTCAAGCCGAAGCCAAGGTTAGCGACATCGATGTCCCGTGGATTGTGCGCGAGATGTTGGGCAGTGATCCGGTAAGCAACTTTCTCGAACCCGGCCGCACGTTTGGAGCTCCGGTTCTGGAAGCTGAACATATCACCTGCGTGAATACCGCTGGCAGCGCAGTCGTCAATGACGTCACCTTTAACGTTCACGCCGGTGAAATTGTCGGTATCTATGGACTTATGGGGGCTGGGCGAACCGAATTGTTCGAGTGCTTGTTAGGTACTGAGCGCAACTACCTCGGAAAACTGTGGCTCGACAGCAAACCGGTCCCGCAACGCTTAACCACCGCCGATCGCATCCGTATGGGAATGAGTCTGGTGCCGGAGGATCGCAAGCGCACAGGGATTTTCCCCATTTCATCCGTCGCCACCAATCTGACCATTGCCAGCCTTTGGCGGCGTCTGCAACGTGGCTTTGCCATTGCCCGCAAAGATGAAGAGGCCGTGGTCGCCAGCACAATTGGCAATCTGTCGATAAAAGTCTCCTCGCCAGAGGTTGAAATTCAGGCGCTGAGCGGGGGGAACCAGCAAAAAGTGGTGATTGGTCGCTCTCTGCTCACCAATCCCAAAATTCTATTTCTTGACGAACCCACACGCGGCATCGATGTCGGGGCGAAAGCCGATGTGTTCCGCATGATGGTCCAGCTTTCCCAGCAGGGTATTGCTGTGGTCTTCTCCACCTCAGATTTAAAAGAAATTATGGCGGTTTCTGACCGCATTCTGGTGATGTCCGGCGGCAAGCTAACTGCCGATATCGCCCGCGATCGTGCCGAAGAATCGGCGCTGGTAACCGCAAGTGCTCAGGGGTTCTGATATGAAAACACTACAATCTGCCGCCATCGCGCCTCGCTCCACAGTCGCCTTCTCTCGGGAAAATATCCTGCTACTAATCCTAAAACTGCGCACTTTTATTGCACTGTTTTTAATCGTCGGGTTCTTTGCCTTCACCGTACCGGGATTTCTCTCTGGCGGCAGCATGGTCATTATGATCAAGCATATCGCCATTAACGCCTTTCTGGCGCTGGGGATCACGTTTGTCATTATTACCGCCGGGATTGATCTCTCAATTGGCGCTACGCTTGGGCTGTGCGGCATGGTCGCGGGATGGCTAATCACTAAAGGCATTGTATTGCCAATGTTCGGCATCGCAATTTTCCCCAGCGTCTGGGTGATTGTGCCTGTCGTCTTGTTGATTGGTGGGCTGATTGGCGCGGCGAATGGTTGGATCATCACCCACTATAACGTCGCACCGTTTATTTGTACGCTCGGAACCATGTACGTTTTGCGCGGGGCGGCGATGCTGACCTCCGATGGGCAAACCTTTCCCGGGCTTTCCGGCAATCCGCAGCTCGGCAATACCGGTTTTGATGAGATTGGTGCCGGTACATTGTTTGGGATTCCGTGGGCCATCTGGATGATGATTGTGCTGGCACTGGTCATTGCTTACGTCGCTCGTCGTCTACCCTTTGGTCGCCACGTTTACGCCATCGGGGATAACGAGCGCGCTGCTGAGCTGTCAGGGGTAAAAGTAAAACAGGTGAAAATCTGGGTGTATACCCTATCCGGACTGTGTGCCGCGATTGCTGGAATTGTGGTCTCGGCACAGCTTTCCGCCAGCCATCCGGCCAACGGTACGGCATTTGAGATGAACGCCATTGCCGCAGTGGTTCTCGGCGGTACGTCACTGGCCGGTGGACGGGGCACGATTTTAGGCACGCTGATTGGCGCTTTCGTTATCGGTTTTCTGGCCGATGGTCTGGTGATGATGGGCGTCAGCGAGTTCTGGCAAATGGTGATTAAAGGTATCGTGATTATCGTCGCGGTCATCATCGACCAAATGCAAAACCGGATGCAGCAAAAAGCCGCGGTGGTAGCACAAAAGGCGGCGATGGAAAGCCAGTAATCCCCTCTGAAAAGTCTGATATGCACAACCAGACAGCTCCAGGAACCTCCTGGGGCTGTCAATTGTTTAACTCACCGTGACATCACCCTTTCACCAGACTGCGGGCTGTCGGGTAGTCGGTGATCAATACGTCAATATAATTCCCCTGCAATGCCCCGCGTATCGCATTCTGTTTTTCCACACCACCAGCCAAAGCAATCACGTGGTTACACTCCCGGATCTGCGAAAGCTCCATTCCGATGACCGGGTCTTCCTCATGGCTGAGTACCGGGTTACCTGCTGCATCGTAATAATGCAGACAGATATCGCCTACTGCGCCGCGCTCGGCGAGCAGTCGCAACATTTCTTCGTTGTAGTAGTTGCCTGAGTTTTTCAGCAATTGAGAAGGCTCCAGTTCGCCAATACCGACAATTGCCACATCCACTTCAGCAAACTTTTCAACCACCGCGGCAACGTCAGGGCTGTTAACCAACCGTGTACGCTCTTCAACCGAATGCTCAATACTTTGTGAAGGCAGCAGCCAGGCCGGACAGCCAAGGTGCGCTGCCAACTGTTGCGTAAGAATCGTGGCCTGCACGTTACCATTCGGCCCTACGCCGCCCAGCAGTTGGATCACCCCCGCCGCACGGATATTTTGCGGGTGCATCTCATCGACCATACAGCGAATGGTGCTACTCCAGGAGGAAATTCCAACCAGGTCCTCGGCTCGCAAGCGGGTTTCAACGTAATGCGCCGCCGCACTGCCAATAGCATGCTTAATTTGCGTATTGCTAGGGTTGTCACCGACATCCACGACAATCGCCTGACGAATACCAAACTGCTCTTCAATGGCTTTTTCCAGCGCCACAAAGATATTGGTCGGCTGTACGACGGTGATTTTCACCAGCCCTTCTTTCTGACAACGCGTTAAAGCACGGGAGACAAAGGACTGCGACAAATGCAGCAGCGTGGCGATTTCAGACTGTTTTTTATTTTCGGCGTAGTAAAGCGTGGCAATCTTAACCAGCAACCGCTGTTCATCCTGCTTTGACATGGCATTCCCTCTGATAAACTTCCTGTTATTTTTATTCATACCTGAATAGATAACAAGTCATCAGTACCTTTCCAGTTATCACGTTAGTGTGATCCTTTTCTCTTTTCTCCAAAATTTGGTGGCACAAGCCGTAGACAAACCGCCAGACAAGGCATATCTTTAATCGTGAATAATAAATCAGTAGTGAATATTTATTCTAACCAATAACGACTGACTGTTTTATCTGCAGATTACGTAGTGGGTAGAGAGACAGTTGCACTACTGCACTCACATGGAATATTTATTCATTCAAGATTAAACATTCAAGAGGTGTCTTATGAATCCGTTTTCGCTCTCAATACCAGAGCTAGAAAAGAAAGCACGTGCCGTGCGTCGCCGCATTATCGTGTTGAATGCTGAAAGCCCGGCTGGCGGGCACACTGGCGCAGACCTGTCGCAGGTTGAACTGCTGACAGCACTCTATTTTCGCATCCTGAATTGCTCCCCGGAGATTAAAGAGAGCGACGAGCGCGATATCTACATCCAGTCAAAAGGTCACGCTGTGGGCGGTTACTACTGTGTCTTGGCTGAAGCCGGTTTTATTCCTGTGGACTGGCTGGCGACCTATCAACACGCTGATTCGCATCTGCCGGGGCATCCGGTAAAACATAAAACGCCAGGAATTGAATTGAATACCGGAGCTCTTGGTCACGGTCTGCCGGTTGCAGTAGGGATTGCGCTGGCGGCTAAACGCAGCAACAGCAAACGCCGGGTGTTTGTCGTCACCGGTGATGGTGAACTGGCCGAAGGCAGCAACTGGGAAGCAGCACTGGTCGCTGCCCACTATAAACTGGATAACCTGATTATCATCAACGACAAAAATAACCTCCAGCTTGCCGGATCAACCAAAGAGATCATGAACACCGATCCGCTGGATGAAAAATGGCGAGCCTTCGGTATGCAAGTCACAGAGTGTCGCGGGAACGATATGAGCGATGTGGTGCGCACGCTGGAAGGATTAACCCCTGAAGGCAAGCCATATGTCGTCATTGCACACACCACCAAAGGAGCCGGGATCTCTTTTATCCAGGGCCGCCCGGAATGGCACCACCGCGTGCCAAAAGGAGAAGAAGTTGAACTGGCGCTGGAGGAACTGAAAGATGCGTAATAGCGAACACCTCGCCACCGTCATGGTGAACACGTTAATTGCCGCGGTCAAACGTGGAATGGATGTTGTGCCGGTGGTGGCTGACTCAACATCAACAGCCAAAATCGCCCCATTTATGAAGGAATTTCCCGGTCGTCTGGTCAACGTGGGTATTGCCGAACAGACGTTGGTCGGTGCTGCTGCCGGACTGGCGCTGGGCGGTAAAATCGCCGTCACCTGTAACGCTGCGCCCTTCTTGATTTCACGGGCCAATGAGCAAATTAAAGTCGACATTTGCTACAACAATACCAACGTGAAGTTGATTGGCCTGAACGCAGGGGCCAGCTACGGACCGCTCGCCAGTACGCACCACAGCATTGATGATATTTCCGTGCTACGCGGTTTTGGCAATATTGAGATTTACGCCCCGTCCTGTCCGGTGGAATGCCGACAGATTCTCGATTACGCCTTAAGCCACATAGGTCCGGTTTATATTCGCCTGGATGGCAAAGCCTTACCCGAATTACACGACGGAAACTACCAGTTCGCGCCGGGTAATATCGATATTTTGCGCAAAGGAAAAGATGTCGCACTGGTGGCAATGGGCTCAACTGTGCATGAAATTGTCGAGGCTGCCACAGTGCTGGAACAGGCGGGTATTGACGCCAGCGTAATCAGTGTACCGTCAATTCGTCCCTGCAATACCCAACAGCTACTGGCAGCTTTAACCCACTGCAAGGCAGTGGTTAGCGTGGAAGAACATAACATTAATGGCGGCGTGGGAAGTCTGGTGGCTGAAGTGCTGGCAGAAGCTGGCTGTGCCATTCCACTGCGTAGATTGGGGATTGCCGATGGCCAATATGCAATCGCAGCCGATCGTGCAGCAACGCGCGCACGCCATGAAATTGACGCGGCGGGTGTCGTGAAAAACGCCACCGCACTGTTGCTGGCAACACGATAAAACAATAACAACAACAGAACACTTACTGGAGAAAGCGATGTCACGAATTCCTCATCAGTTGACCATGGCGGTGATTATTGGCAATCGGGGATTTTTCCCGAGCTATCTGGTTGCTGAAGCCCGCGAACAAGCCAGCGTGCTCTTTGAGCGGCTGGGCATTAACACCATAATGCTCAACGAAACGCAGACAGAACTCGGCGGTGTTGAAACCCGTCAGGATGCGAAAGTTTGTGCTGAACTTTTCCGCGCTCACCGCGACAAGATTCACGGTGTGGTGGTACTACTGCCGAACTTTGGCGATGAAAAAGCGATAGCGGAAACGCTGAGACTTTCCGGTTTAGATGTCCCGGTTCTGATCCAGGCGCAGGAAGACAACCTGGATAAAATGGGGCTTGCCACTCGCCGTGACAGCTTCTGCGGCAAGATCTCCCTGTGCAATAACATGCGCCAGTACGGTATTCCGTTTACGCTAACCACCCAGCATGTCTGCGACCTGTCAGGCGAGGTGTTTGCACAAGACCTGAAACGTTTCGAACAAATCTGTCGCGTGGTCGCCAGCATGCGCGGAGTTCGCGTCGGCGCTATCGGCGCACGTCCAGCCGGGTTTAATACCGTCCGTTACAGCGAAAAATTGCTCGAAAGACTGGGTATTGCCGTTGAAACACTGGATCTGTCTGAAGTCTTTACCCGCATCAAACGACTGCGCGACGACGATATCCGGGTGGATGAAAAACGCCGCCTGTTGATGGATAACGCCGACGCCAGCACCATTCCAGCCGACAAACTGGTCACCATGGCAAAACTGTTTGTCGTTATCAGCGAATGGGTCATCGCTAATGATATTGATACGACTGCCATCCAGTGCTGGACCTCGCTGCAGGAAAATTTAGGCATCAACGTGTGCTCAATCATGAGCGTGATGTCCGGGCAGTTAATGCCCAGTGCCTGCGAAGTGGATGTGATGGGCGCGTTGTCAATGTACGCCCTCGCCAGCAGTAACTTAAGTCCAGCATCCATTGCCGACTGGAACAATAATTTCGGCGACGATCGTGATAAATGCGTTCTTTTTCACTGCGGTAATTTCGCATCAGCCAGTCTGAACAGCCCGAAGATGGGGACGGCGGATATCATCGGTACCACCGTCGGTAAAGAGAACACCTGCGGTGCAGTTCATGGTCGTATGAAAAGCGGTGCCTTGACCTACTTCCGCCTGAGTACCGACGATTTAACCGGCGAAATCAAAGCCTACGTTGGTGAAGGGCTATCGGTTGACGATCCGCTGGACACTGTCGGCTGCCGAGCGGTAATCCAGGTGCCTCATCTGGAGAATCTACTGGCCTGGATTTGTCGTAATGGCTTTGAGCATCACGTGGCAATGAACCATTCCGCCAGCGCAGAGGTACTGCATGAAGCTTTCACCCGCTATCTCGGGGTGGATACCTTTTTCCATCGCTAATACTCAGGGAAACCGAAGGGCTGGAGAAAACAATGTCAGCACAAAAAGACATTATTATTGCGCTTGATGAAGGCACCACCAATGCCAAAGCCGTAGCGCTGGATGGTCAGGGAAACGTGGTCGCGAAGTTCTCCCGCGCGCTGGCGATCCACACGCCCCGTGAAGGCTGGGTTGAACAGTCAGGTGATGCACTTCTGGACGCATCGCTGGATGTTGTGGCACAAGCCATTACCTGCGTCGGCGCACAACGCGTCGCAGCGCTGGCGATCAGCAATCAACGTGAAACGGCGATAGGCTGGTATCGTGCCAGCGGTCGCCCTCTCGGCCCTGCTATCACCTGGCAATGTTCGCGCACGGCCGATTTTTGCCGTGCATTACGTGAACAGGGACACGAGGCGTACATAAAATCCATCACCGGATTACCCGTTGCCCCACTCTTTTCCGCCTCTAAAATGCGCTGGCTGCTGGAATCAGTTCCCAACGGTATGACGCTCGCACAGCAAGGGGAAATATGTCTCGGGACCATCGATAGCTGGTTACTGTGGA
Organism: Citrobacter sp. RHBSTW-00986; assembly: GCF_013783065.1. Lineage (NCBI taxonomy): Bacteria > Pseudomonadati > Pseudomonadota > Gammaproteobacteria > Enterobacterales > Enterobacteriaceae > Citrobacter > Citrobacter sp. RHBSTW-00986. The sequence continues at coordinate 3,477,162 of NZ_CP056200.1, forward strand.
ACTTAACGCACGGCAAGGAATTTCGTTGCGACATCTCCAACGCTTCACGCACGCAGTTGCTCAATCTCAACAGCGGACAATGGGATAGCGAGATGTTGGATCTATTCGGTATTCCGCAGCAGGCGTTACCCGAAGTTTGCCCTTCCAGCCACCATTTTGGCGTAACAAAAGGTCTGGAGAGGATACCTGATGGAATCCCTATTCTGGCGATGATTGGCGACTCTCATGCTGCGCTTTTTGCCCATGGGTTGGGTATGGAAGGCTGCGTCAAAGCGACCTATGGTACCGGATCTTCCGTTATGGCTCCCGTATTCTCGGCGCAGTCCGAGGTGAGCGCGCTGGCAACGACCATAGCCTGGCATGACGGTGACACCCTGGTCTACGGACTGGAAGGTAATATTCCGCATACGGGAGATGCCGTCGCATGGATGGCCGATAGCACAGGTCTTAGCGAATTACCGGAAGAGCAACTGCTTCATGAGCTCAATACGCTGCCCGCCACGGTTGACTCCACGCTGGGCGTCTATTTTGTTCCGGCCCTTACCGGGCTGGGCGCGCCCTGGTGGGATGAAGATGCCCGGGGGTTGATTCACGGTCTCAGCCGCGGAGTGAAACGCGCACATCTGGTACGTGCGGCACTGGAGTCGATTACCTATCAGATTGCCGATGTTGTTTTAGCGATGCGCCAGCACAACGGTTTTCGACTCAGCGCGTTAATGGTTGATGGCGGGCCAACAAAAAATGACTGGCTAATGCAGTATCAAGCCGATTTATTGGGCTGTCCGGTGATGCGCGGCGATATCCCTGAACTTTCCGCTATCGGTGCCGGATTGCTGGCACGCAAGAAGCTGCAAGGTGCATCTACCAGCCAGTTGCGAGATTATCTGCCCGAACACGTAGCGTTCCAGCCAAACATGGCGCGCCATGGGAGATTGCAAAAACGCTGGCATGAATGGCAAGGAGCCGTCGAACGCACCCGTTGGCAAACCCGTTAATAAATCAACGCTAATGATAAATGCGCCCGCAGCCATAACTGACTGTGGGCGCACTGTTAATTCTTCAAAAGCGAGCTACTGTTGCTGACACGCCGCCAGAGATCGGCGTTGCTGCCCTTTTTCATCGAAGTTGTCGGCAGCCAGCCAGCGCTGCAAAACAGCGTCGCACTGGGGCCATTCACTATCAATCATCGATAACCAGTCGCTGTCGCGATTACGCCCCTTGCGCACAATCTTCTGGCGAAAACGTCCTTCGAAGATAAACCCAAGGCGCTCCGCCGCCCGACGGGAAGCCGTGTTCAGAGAGTCACATTTCCACTCCACGCGACGATAGCCCAACGCAAACGCCTGGCGCAGCAACAGCCAGATGCTTTCGGTGCCGAGTACCGTATTTTTCATGCGCGGTGACCAGGTTACATGACCAATTTCAACCGAACCATGCTCCCGTTCGATCGCCATAAAGCACACCAGTCCCACCGCACGACCGGAACGCTGTTCAATGACAGCATAGGGAACCAGAGATGCATCCGTGGATTTGCCCTCTACCCAGCAAGCTGTGGCCTCAACGCTCGTGGGGCGAGAACTTGCAAGCCAGGTCCAGTCGCGATCGTCTGGCGCCTGCGCGTAAGCATCAAACAGATCGGCGGCATGGCTGTCGGCATCCAGGGGAACCAGTCGACAATATTGCCCTGCAAGTTCTTCCCGCGGCAGTACGGCGGCACCATTCCAGTCAGGCACAATATCGCCGACGGTCTGTCCATAAAGATTAATTTCCGGCACGATTCAACCCCTGTTGCGAAGTAAAAAATAGTTATAACACCGGCCATTTCGCCGTCAAAGCATCGCGGGGGGATTTCTGACATCGAACAGAAATTCAGCGGCCCTTCTATATGCAGCTTGCAAGATGACGCGTCTATACTGATTAAAAATCAACGCTGAAGAGAACACTATGTCCCTACCCGATTTTCATGTTTCTGACCCTTTTACGTTAGGCATTGAACTGGAAATGCAGGTGGTCAATCCTCCGGGCTACGACCTGAGCCAGGACTCTTCCCGACTGATTGACGCCGTAAAGCCGCAGCTCACCGCCGGAGAAGTAAAGCACGATATCACTGAAAGTATGCTGGAGATGGCGACCGGGGTTTGTCGCAATATCGACCAGGCGAGTGCTGAATTATCCGCCATGCAGCAGATAATCTCACGGGTTGCTGCCGAGCATCACCTCGCCATCTGTGGCGGCGGTACGCATCCGTTTCAAAAATGGCAACGTCAGGAAGTCTGCGATGACGAACGCTATCGGCGCAACCTGGAAAATTTTGGCTATCTTATTCAGCAGGCGACGGTATTCGGCCAACATGTGCATATCGGCTGCGCAAACGGCGATGATGCTATTTACCTCCTGCACGGCCTGTCGCGATTTGTTCCCCATTTTATTGCGCTCTCTGCCGCCTCGCCTTATATGCAAACGTCCGACACGCGGTTTGCCTGCGCGCGGCTGAATATTTTCTCTGGATTTCCCGATAATGGCCCGATGCCGTGGGTGAATAACTGGCAGGAATTCGAGGGGTTATTTCGTCGACTGGCTTACACCAGCATGATTGATAGCATTAAAGATTTACACTGGGATATCCGCCCCAGCCCGCACTTTGGTACGGTAGAGGTTCGCGTCATGGACACTCCGCTAACCCTTGAACACGCAGTCAATATGGCGGGACTTATTCAAGCTACCGCCCACTGGTTGCTCACTAAACGGCCATTCAAGCACCAGGAGCGTGATTACCTGCTGTATAAATTTAACCGTTTTCAGGCCTGCCGCTTTGGCATGGCGGGAATCATCACCGACGTCAATACCGGCGATGGGCACCGCCTGTCAGATGACACGCTACGGCTACTGGAGAATGTCGCCGCTTCTGCGGACAAAGTAGGCGCGACCAGCGCGATTGAATCCTTACGCCTGCAGGTTAAAAATGGTCATGATGAAGCGCAGAGCATGCGTGATTTTGTCGCCGATGGCGGATCTCTGAGTGGTCTGGTGAAAAAACATTGTGAGATTTGGGCCGGGTTGTAAGCGTGGCGTTTGCGTTGCCCACAGAGATCCCGGACAATGGCTTTTTAACTCAAGTTTAACAATGCCATGAAACACCCGCTTGAATCACTGATGACCGCCGCAGGGATCCTGCTGCTGGCTTTTTTGTCTTGCCTGCTGCTGCCCGCCCCCTCACTGGGCATTGTGCTGGCACAAAAACTCGTCGCCACCTTTCATCTGATGGATCTCAACCAATTTTATACTTTGCTGTTTTGTCTGTGGTTTTTACTGCTGGGGGTGATTGAATATTTTGTACTGCGTTTTATCTGGCGGCGCTGGTTCTCGCTGGCGGATTAGGCCCGCGAGAACCCTTTGCCGTTAATGCGTTCGGCTATGATTTTCTTTGCGATACGCGCCCGGCGGCTGGCTGAACGTACGGGTGAAAATTCGCGTAAAGGTCTGCTGCGAATCGAATCCGTATTTCAAACAGATGTCATACACTTTCTGGTCGGTATCGCGTAGATCGCGCGCCGCCAATAGCAGCTTACGCTCGCGGATGTAGCGCCCGAGGCTTTCGCCTTTGTACTGCATAAAAAGACGCTGCAGGTGCCATTTGGAATATCCCGCATGGCGTGCAATATCATCAATGCGCAATGGCTGATTCAAATTATCATCAATCCATTCAACAATCGTATCAATGACCTGAGCAGAAATCGTCATCATGCTCTCCCCTGTATTCATTGAGTCGCCTGTTGCCACCAGGCCGTAAACGGTTGGTCCGGTTCGGACAGTATTACCGGTTCACCCAGCATTGGCGTCAGTAGTCGGTAATCCTGACGACGGCTGGCAAGCGCCAGTCGTTTGTAGGGATCATCCCAGGTATGTTTCGCCAGAACGAAACGGCCGGCATGCCCTGGCAACACGGCTTTCGCATGCAGATCGGCCGCAGCCTGCGCCGTCTCTTCAGGCATCATGTGAATAAACTTCCAGTCCTGGTCATATTGACCGTTCTCCATAATCGCCAAATCAACCGAGCCAAACTGCTCACCGATGGCTTTAAAATGCGGTCCATAGCCGGAATCTCCGCTGTAATAAACGTTCTGCTCCGGCGTTTCGAACATGAAGCTCGCCCATAGCGTCTGGTTGCGCTTGATACCGCGCCCCGAAAAATGACGGGCAGGCAGCACATGAACGATCAGCGAATCCGTCACTCTGACGGACTGATTCCAGTCCCGCTCTTCGATTATCTCGCTGCGCATCCCCCAGTAACGCAGATGCGACCCTACGCCGAGCGGCGTAATCACTCGCTTAATTTTCGGCATTAACGCCTTGATAGTGGCGAGATCCAGATGGTCATAGTGATCGTGCGAGATAATGAGCAGATCGATCTCCGGCATCGTCTGCGCAGTCCACGGATAATCCCCGGCAAAGGCTTTGTTCAGGAATGAAAACGGTGCGGCATAATTGCTAAATACCGGATCAATCAGGATACGTTGACCCGCCAGCTGCAAATACCATGAGGAGTGGCCCAGCCAGACCAGAGTATCCTGCTGTGGCGAAAGTCCGGCGAGATCGGTTGCCACCAGCGGTAACGGCTGCGCCGGGCGCGCATTATCACGCTTAGCGACCAGAAACTCCCACCAGGCCGCCAGCATGCCTTTGTTGCCGGTATAGCCCGGTGTCGGCACCTGGTTATGAAACTGTCCATCACGATAGTGAGGTGACTGTTCAACCAAACTCAGTTGTGCCCCTTGCGGGGCCTGACCAAACCCGGCATTGAGTACAAACGGTAAACTTGCAGCTGCGGCAATAAGCATAATAACAACCACACAAACTGTGAGACGCTTCATATCCTGACCTTAAACGCGCCCCTTTCCGCTGGTTTGCGCGACTGACTCTTGATTATGAGTGAGTAAGCACTCATTATAGAAATCGAAAGTTCGCCGTCAAGATGATTTTCAATCTTTGACATTCGCCGTTGCGGTGCTGCAAAGGCCGTGATTCAATCATGTTTTTTACAGACTTAAGGGTAAAGTGTAGTGGCTCGTCCGAAGAGTGAAGACAAAAAACTGGCATTACTGGAAGCTGCAACCACAGCATTTGCACAATCAGGCATTGCGGCATCTACCGCCGTGATAGCCCGCAATGCAGGGGTTGCGGAGGGGACGTTGTTTCGCTATTTCGCGACCAAAGATGATTTGATCAACGAGCTTTACCTCTTTTTGAAGCAAGACCTTTGTCAGTCGATGATGGCAAATTTGGATCGATCGGTGACCGATGCCAAAACCATGACTCACTACATCTGGAACAGCTACATTAGCTGGGGCCTGAACCATACCTGCGGGCATCGCACGATTCGTCAGTTGGCCGTCAGCGAGAAAATCAGTAAAGAAACGGAACAGCAGGCTGACGATATGTTCCCGGAACTGCGCGATCTTTGTCATCGCTCCGTACGACCTGAGTTTATGTCTGACGAGTATCGCGCCTTTGGCGACGCGCTGTTTCTTTCTCTGGCAGAGACCACCATGGAGTTCGCCGCCCGCGACGCGGCTCGCGCAAAAGAATATATTTCGATGGGATTTGAGGCGATGTGGCGCGCACTCACCCGTGAGGAAAAATAATGGACGGCCAGACCTTACATGCCTGTGCAAAGCGCCTTGCGCTCGAACTGCCTTTTACCGAGCACTGCTGGCCATTCGGCCCGGAATACGATGTCTTCAAAGTCGGCGGCAAAATTTTTATGCTGGTCTCAGAGCTTCGCGGACGCCCGCTGGTTAACCTGAAAGCCGATCCGCAAAAGTCACTGTTAAACCAGCAGATCTACCCCAGCATTAAACCCGGCTATCACATGAATAAGAAGCACTGGATATCGGTCTACCCAGGCGACGACATTACCGAGTCATTACTGACGGAGTTGGTAAATGATTCATGGCATCGCGTCGTAGACGGCCTGGCGAAGCGGGATCAAAAACGCCTGCGTCCAGGTTGATTTATCGTTAACTCCGATAAGTGTTTTTGCATTTTCCTGTCTTATCTTTTTCTTGCTAACCCTGTACCCTACTGAAACAAAACGCACCCGCAGGGTATGAAAAATCACCAGGAGTAGTTATGGATATTGTTTCTGTCGCCTTAAAACGTTACTCCACTAAGGCATTCGATCCGAATAAAAAACTGACCGCTGAGCAGGCCGAAAAATTAAAAACGCTGCTGCAGTTTAGTCCGTCCAGCACCAACTCTCAGCCGTGGCACTTTATCGTTGCCAGCACTGACGAAGGTAAAGCGCGCGTAGCGAAATCCGCAGCCGGCGGCTTTGTATTCAACGAACGTAAAATGCTGGATGCTTCCCACGTCGTGGTGTTCTGCGCCAAAACGGCGATGGACGATGCCTGGCTGGAGCGCGTGGTGGATCAAGAAGAGCGCGATGGCCGTTTCGCCACCCCTGAAGCCAAAGCCGCAAACCACAAAGGCCGCACCTTCTTTGCCGACATGCATCGCAAAGAGCTGAAAGATGACAACCACTGGATGGCAAAACAGGTGTATCTGAACGTCGGTAACTTCCTGCTGGGCGTGGCGGCGATGGGTCTGGATGCGGTGCCGATCGAAGGCTTCGATGCGGCGGTGATGGATGCAGAATTTGGCCTGAAAGAAAAAGGTTTCACCAGCGTAGTTGTGGTCCCGGTGGGTCATCACAGCGTAGAAGATTTCAACGCCGCGCTGCCAAAATCTCGTCTGCCGCTGGAAACAACACTGACGGAAGTTTAATCCCCGCATTTGCATAAGCTCTACACAGCGGTCATCATAGACCGCTGTTTATTAAGGAGACGTTATGCAGGAATTGATATCTCAGGTAGAAGAACTCGGCATTGAAATAAATCACACCACCTCACTGGTAATGATTTTTGGCATTATTTTTATCACCGCCATTATTGTTCACGTTATTTTGCACTGGGTGGTATTACGCGCATTTGAAAAGCGCGCCAACGCCAGCTCCCGCCTGTGGCTACAAATCATCACGCAGAACAAGTTATTTCACCGGCTGGCATTCACCCTGCAGGGTATCATTGTCAATATACAGGCCGCACTCTGGTTACAGAAAGGCAGTGAAGCAGCAGAAATATTAGTAACCTGCGCACAGCTGTGGATCATGATGTACGCCCTGTTGTCCTTGTTTTCCCTGCTGGACGTCATTCTCAATCTGTCGCAAAAATTCCCTGCCGCATCGCAATTGCCGCTAAAAGGCATATTTCAGGGCATCAAGCTCATCAGCGCTATTGTCGTCGGAATATTGATGATTTCCCTGCTGATTGGTCAGTCACCGGCAATATTGATAAGCGGTCTGGGTGCCATGGCCGCCGTGTTAATGCTGGTGTTTAAAGATCCGATCCTCGGGCTGGTGGCCGGAATACAGCTTTCAGCCAACGATATGTTGAAGTTGGGTGACTGGCTGGAAATGCCTAAATACGGCGCAGATGGCGCGGTGATTGATATTGGCTTAACCACCGTAAAAGTGCGCAACTGGGATAACACCATCACCACTATCCCAACCTGGTCACTGGTATCGGACTCTTTTAAAAACTGGAGTGGGATGTCGGCTTCCGGTGGGCGACGCATTAAACGCAGCATCAGCATTGATGCTACCAGCATTCATTTTCTTGATGAGGATGAGCGTCAGCGGCTGCATAAAGCGCACCTGCTGAAACCGTATTTGACCACGCGCCATCAGGAAATTGACGAGTGGAATCAGCAGTTAGATGCGCCTGAATCGGTATTAAACCACCGTCGGATGACGAATATTGGCACCTTCCGCGCCTATCTGAACGAATATTTGCGTCATCATCCGCGGATTCGCAAAGATATGACGTTAATGGTGCGCCAGCTTGCGCCAGACGATCACGGTTTACCGATCGAAATTTATGCTTTTACCAATACGGTGGTCTGGCTGGAATATGAAAGTATTCAGGCTGATATTTTCGACCATATATTCGCCGTGATCGAAGAATTTGGCTTGCGCATTCATCAGTCACCCACCGGAAATGATATTCGCGCGCTGTCAGGCGCATTTCAACGCTAACGCTCAGGTACTGGCGCGTGAAATATAGCGCCAGTCCATCATCACCCTTTCCGTCTGCGCGTCAGGATTTTCTATTTTATTCAGCAGCAATCCTACCGCTTTGCGGCCTATATCCCGCGAGGGCTGCTCAATGGTCGAAAGCTGTGGGGAAACCATTTCTGCCAGTTCCGTACCGTCGAATCCCACTACGGCGATATCCTGCGGGATCTGTAATCCGGCATTGAAAATAGCACGCATCGCGCCAGCGGCCAGCGTGTCCGATACGGCAAACACCGCGTCGGGTTTCACCTCTGCGGCAAGCAATGTTTTCATCGCCGCAATTCCTGCGCTGGAACTTAATTCCCTGGCGTATTCTACGGCCTGATACTCAAGCGACAGCGCATGCAGCGCCGCTTTATAGCCGCGTTCGCGCAACCGGGCGTATTTATAACTCAGATCATGATTGATCAGCGCAATGCGTCGATAGCCCTTTTCCACCAGGTGAGATATTACCGACTGCGCAGCGTCAACATCGTTAATCCCTACGCAGGAAACCGCGCCTTTATCAGCATATTCCGCACACTGAACCCAGGGAGCGTCGCCAATCAGCGTGGTCAGTTCCGGTAATTTTGAGAATGCATCCATGGTGATAATGCCATCAACGATTTTCCCAGACAGCAGCTTTAGCGCCGATTTTGAGCGGGCGGTATCCGAGCCGGAATTACACAGCAAAATGCGATAGCCATTCTTTTCCGCCTCTTCTTCAATGCCTTTAACAACCTCTGCACAAAAAGGGTTGGCAATGTTGGAAACCATCACCAGAATCATCGAACTGCGTGCCGTACGCAGCTGACGAGCCAGCAGGTTGGGCTGATAATTGCTTTCTTTAATAGCCTGAAGCACGCGCTCGCGATTTTTGGCTTTGACGGTATCACTGTGATTCAGCACACGCGATACCGTCGCCACCGACACACCGGCAAGCTGGGCGATTTTTTGAATAGACATAACGACGACAAGTCCTGCGGTTTAGGCTTTACGTTGAGGCTACCATAAAATCACTGCCCGGCGAACCGGGTGCGTGTTTAGCGCTGCACTGATACCCAGCGCTGCTGCTGATGGCTTTTTATAATCGCATCAATGATATACATCACATCCGCACCATCAGAAAATGACGCAAATCGACGCCCCGCCGTCGCGGGCATTTTGCCTGCCTGCACCGCCTGATAGAACTGCTGCATCATATTCTTGAACGCATCCGGCCAGCCCTCAATATGCCCACCCGGAAAGTGCGCACTGGCAGCAACATCCGCATTCATCAATCCTGGGTCATCCGTCAGGATCTGGTTCGCCTGCTGACGGTGCCCGATCCAAAGCTGTTGCGGCGTTTCCTGATCCCAGTGCAGTGAACTCTGGCTACCGTTAATTTCAAAGCTCAGGTGATTCTTGCGCCCGGCACTCACCTGTGAAACGCTAAAGCAGCCTTTGCTACCATCGTCAAAACGTACCAGCACCGATCCACAATCTTCCGTCGTCACCGCTTTATCCTCAAATTGCAGGTCAGCCGTTTGCTGGCCAAACGTAGCGTTACTGGCGATGCTGGCTTTTCGTACCGGCCAGACGATAGCCAGATCGGCCATCACCTCGACAATACGTTTTCCAGTGACGAATTGCACCGTGTCACACCAGTGGGAACCGATATCCGCAACCGCCCGTGAGTTGCCGCCCTGTTTGGCATCGACCCGCCAGTTGTAGTCAGTTTCCAGCAGCATCCAGTCCTGCAAATAGCTCCCCTGGACGGCAAACAGACGCCCCACGCTACCGCGCCTGACCATGCTGGCAGCCTGTTGTACCATCGCAAACTGACGATAGACAAAGCTCACGCCGTGCACCACTCCTACCTGCTCCGCCAGCGTTTCCAGTTCACGAGCCTCATCAGGCGTCATACACAGCGGCTTTTCTGAAAACACGTGCAGACCCGCGCGTAAAATCTGCCGATTGATGTCGGCATGCAGATGATTCGGCGTACAGTTATGCACCACCTGCAGTCCGGGATGCGCCAGCAGCGCCTCAACGCTGCCGTACGCGTGAGGAATATGAAGAGCATCTGCACGTTCCTGGGCAACCGCCAGCGAGCTATCGCAGAGCGCCACCACGTTCACACCGCCGAGTCGACGCAACGCCTCGATATGTGCAGGCCCAATAAAACCGCTGCCAATAATGCCAACCTGTATCATTTGCGTACCTCATCGCCAGCGGCGAAATCATCAAATGCGCGTGAAGAAACCGGAATAATGTGGCGGCGTATAAAATCGCTCCCCTCACGCGCCCCGGTTTGCGCGTCTTTCAGGCAACACTCCCATTCCAGTACCGCCCAGCCAGGGAAATCATATTGTGTGAGCTTGCTGAAGATGGTTTTGAAATCGACCTGACCGTCCCCCAGGGAACGGAAACGCCCAGCGCGATCGAGCCACGGCTGATAACCGCCATAGACACCACTGCGGCTACTGGCATGGTACTCAGCGTCCTTGACGTGAAACGCTTTAATGCGCGAGTGGTAAACATCGATAAACCCAAGGTAATCCATCTGCTGCAATAACAGATGGCTCGGGTCATAGAGAATGTTGCAGCGAGGATGATGATTAACCAGCGCCAGAAAGCGCTCGAACGTTACGCCATCGTGCAGGTCTTCACCGGGATGGATCTCAAAGCAAACATCCACCCCATGATGATCAAAGCGATCGAGAATGGGTCTCCAGCGGCGCGCCAGCTCCAGAAAAGCCTCTTCAAAGCGCTGACGGTTATGCGGTGGCCACGGATAAAAGAAGGGCCAAGCGAGCGAACCAGAAAACGTAGCATGCGCCGTCAGCCCCAGCCTTTGCGAAGCCACAGCGGCCTGGTGGAGGATTTCGATGGCCCACGCCTGCCTGGCCTGCGGATTAGCGCGTACAGATGGCGGAGCAAATCCGTCAAAAGCGTCATCGTAAGCCGGATGGACGGCAACCAGTTGGCCTTCAAGATGGGTAGATAGTTCGCTAATCACCAGCCCATGCCCGGCCAGCATCCCACGAATATCATCACAATAGGCCTGACTTCTGGCTGCTTGTTCGACATCAAACAACGACTTGTGATTACACGGGATTTGTAATGCCTTATAGCCCAGCTCCGCCGCCCATTTTGCCACGCCTTCCAGGGTGTTAAATGGGGGACGATCCCCGATAAATTGCGCCAGAAAAATGCCAGGCCCCTTGATGGTTTTCATAACCCCTCCTGAAAATTAAGCCTGCTCTTTGTCGTCATACTTGAAAGAGAAAAGGAAAATCACGGCAATCACTGCGGCAGCCACTGCCGGGATCCACCAGAATGTGGTCCATGCCTGAGGCACCGTTTGCCCCGCCACCAGACGGTTGTAAAGTGCGCCTGAAATTTGCGAACCAAGCAGCATACCGATCCCATAGGTAAACATAACGATCATGCTTTGCGCCTGACCTTTTACTTTCTCCCCGGCGATACGATCGGTGTAAATAAAGCCGACCACGAAGAAGAAGTCGTAGCACACGCCGTGCAGCAGAATGCCGAGATACAGCAGGAATCGGCCCTCTTCGCTGATGCCGAGGGCAAAGAATGCGTAGCGCACAAACCAGGCGCACATCCCGATTAACAACATGTATTTCACGCCCAGACGCCTGAACAGGAACGGGATCACCAGCATGAAGAAAATTTCAGACATCTGACCAAACGACATCGCCGTACTGACATCGCTAACGCCCGCATCAGCAAGAAACGACGCGGTATATGCGTAATAGGTTCCCAACGGTACAGAAATAAGGGTCGCGCAGAGCGAGAAGACAAAAAAGTGACGAACCTTGAGTAAGGCGAAAGCATCCGCACAAAACAGATCGCGCACTTTTACCGACAGTCCTTTCGCCGGTGCTGGCGTGTTGGGCAACGTCAGGCTGTAGAGCGCCAGAATCACAGAAATAACCGCCGCCAGCGTAAAGATTCCGGTAGTATCCGAGATTCCGGTTACGCCGATAAAAATCCCCGCGACAATCCAGCCAATGGTGCCAAACACCCGCACCACCGGGAAAGTTTTGTCTTTATCCGACAGGCTATGAAAAGCAATGTTGTTGGTAAGCGCCAGCGTTGGCATGTAGCACAACGTGTAGCCAAACAGCAGACCAATCAACAGCGCACCGTTTTGCGCCACCAATGCCTGCGGAACAAACCAGAGGATCGCCGCGCCTGCAAGGTGCATCACCGCCATCACCTTTTGCGAGGCAAAGAAGCGGTCTACCAGCATCCCTAAGACGAACGGCGACAGAATAGAAGCAATGGGCCCGGCTGAAAACGCATCGCCAATCAGCAGCGACATGTTGTGCTGGCTCATCACCAGCCCCAGCGTGACGGACCAACTTCCCCAGATAAAGAACTGTAAGAACATCATTAGCGACAGCCGGGGTACCAGCAGCCGGTACTGTACGTTCTGTTTTCCACTACTTTCGGTTGTTGACACCATTTTTTGCCTCACCTTTAAAAAGTAATCGATTACAAAATAGATTCAATAGAAAAGTAATCGATTACAAAATAAAGATCCTGCCAGCAAAGGCAAAATTGCGAGAGCGGTCACGATAAACATTGAGAGAAGATCCGATCCCATCCTGACGATGGGATCGGTAGAAACTTAGCGGGACTTACGACACAGCAGTTTGAAGGCAACGAACAGGAACAGGATCCACACCGGCAGGAGGATAGCTGACAGGCGCATATCGTCCATCGTACACATCAGCACCAGAATCATGCCAAGGAAAGCAATACACAGATAGTTCCCTGCCGGGTACAGCAGCGCTTTGAACTGCGTGTCACGTCCCTTACGACGCATCGCCGCCCGGAATCGCAGATGGGCCAGGCAGATCATAATCCAGTTCAACAACAGCGTCGCCACAACCAGCGCCATTAGCAGGCTAAAGGCCTTTTGTGGCAGGACATAGTTGATCAGTACGACCAGAGACGTAATAGCACCGGAGAGGATCAGTGAATTCACCGGTACGCCGCGACGGCTGACGCGGGTTAAGAACTTCGGCGCGTTCCCCTGGACAGAGAGACCAAACAGCATACGGCTGTTAGAGTAGACGCCACTGTTATATACCGACAGCGAAGCCACCAGAATGACAAAGTTCAGCGCTGAAGCCACCACGTTGCTATCAAGATTATGGAAGATCATCACAAACGGGCTGCTGTTGGATTTCACTTCCACCCACGGGTACAGCGCCAGCAGCACCACCAGAGAACCGATGTAAAACAGCAGAATTCGGTACACCACCTGGTTTACCGCCTTTGGAATGCTTTTCTGCGGATCCTGCGCTTCTGCGGCAGTAATCCCGATAAGCTCAAGTCCGCCAAAGGAGAACATAATCACCGCCAGCGACAGAATCAACCCGTTCCAGCCGGTGGCAAAAAAGCCGTTGTAACGCCACAGGTTATCAATGCTTGCATGTTCCCCGCCGTGACCGGAAAACAGCATCCACACGCCAAAACCAATCATGCCGATAATGGCCAGCACTTTAATCAGCGCAAACCAGAATTCCGTTTCGCCATACAGACGTACGTTGACCAGGTTAACCGCGTTGATGATCACGAAGAATGCCGCGGCCCAAATCCAGGTCGGGACATCGGGCAGCCAGTACTGCATGTAGATCCCAGCCGCGGTCAGTTCCGCCATGCCAACCAGCACAAACATCACCCAGTAGTTCCAGCCGGACAGAAATCCCGCGAACGGTCCCCAGTATTTATAGGCAAAATGGGCAAACGATCCGGAAACGGGTTCTTCCACCACCATTTCGCCCAGTTGACGCATAATCAAAAAAGCGATGATCCCGGCAACACCGTAACCTAGTAACACCGCAGGTCCCGCCATCTGAATAGCCGGGCCAATGCCCAAAAACAGGCCGGTACCAATTGCGCCGCCCAGCGCAATTAATTGAATATGGCGGTTTTGCAACCCCCTCTGAAGCGTCGGCTCATTCGTTGACGCGGCATCAGACACGCTGGTGTCAGATGCAGTTGACGCGTTTTTCACGCCCTTCCCCTGTGTCGTTTTTATTGAAGGGGCTTCTTTTAACATTTCAACCTGGTTGTCGCAAGGCGCAATAAGGACCCGCTGTGCCCGTGGCATTGCGTTTGTTCATAATTACAGTGAATTATTCTGGACGAAAAGGCATCGCAGGCCACAGAATGCGCTTTACTGTTTTTCTAACATTTTCAAACGGGTGAACCCGCTGTATTTCAGCCACTCGTTTTTGAGCCAGGCCAGGCAACGACTGTCATGAATAAGATCATCAAACGACTGGAAATCGTCAAAAGCGCTATTGAACTGGAAGATGAGGAGATTATTTTCCAGCAGGTAGATCATCTGAAAAATGAGCCTATGTCAGTCTTGCCAGGCGCCATCGTTCAGGCGCTCGAAGCACGGCGCTTTAGTGACGCCCTACGTGAAATCACGGCCTGGCTGCAATCTCAACGGGCAGTCTCAACGTGGCAGGATCCTGCCATTGCCGCCAGTAAACTGGAACTAAAAGCGCTCGAAACACAGTTGCGTGACCTGATCGATAAGCGCAACACGCGCATTCAAATCCTCGATGATTTCAACGATCTGTATCATCTTCGCCTTGGGCCGCTGATGAGCCGGATCCTCGAGTTGCGTAAACAGCTCGCCGCCAGCGCCCAGCGCAAACAGGAAGCGGAGCGAAAACGCCGGGAACAAGACTATCAATCCTGCCAGCACTATATTTCCCAGGCTGTTGATCAACTGGCCAGGCTTAAGCAGCTCTGGATGAACCAGAATTCAGATTCGCGCGAATCGGTGGAAACACGTCAACGAATTCAGCAACAAACGGAGCTTATTACCGCCCTGCTGGCGGAGATTCGTGAGCTGGAAAACGACTTTTCTCGCCAGGACGACAGCGCAGCCCGTCAGGCACAGGAAGAAGCCAGCCATGAATATGATGAATATCAGGAGCAGCAGCAGGATGCGCAACATCGTTTTAGCCGTGACCAACGACTTTCTTCTGAAGAGCGTAATGAGTTAAAACGCCTGTGGCGTCAGGCCAGCCGTCTTTGTCATCCGGACGTGGTGGCGGACGATCTGAAAGAGAAAGCGCATCAGATGATGGTGCAGCTTAACCAGGCGCGCCAAAATGCCGACCTTGCTGCCGTTCGGGCGCTACTGACTCAATTGCAAAGCGGCCTCGAACCGATGATGGCGAGTGACCGATTGAACGATCTGCAGCATTTACGCAGCAAAATACAGCAGCTCAGAGAACAAATTAACGCTCTGCTCAAAGAGATTACCGAACTGGAAGCTGAGAACGCCTGGCGCCTTGCCACCTCCGTGACGGATAAAGAGGCTTACTTCTCCGATCAACAACGGGCGCTTACGGAAATCCGCAATACGCTGGAACAACAGGTGCAACAGGTTGAGCAGGAGCTGTTGGCGGGGTAAGCTCTATCAGCGATAGCAAGCAGAAAATACAACATCTTCAAGGGAGGTTTGAAGATTAAGCACCAAATGATAAAAATAGCACAAAATGCTTATCCATTAAGATAAGTCAGAGTTATCAACTTAAATACTCGAATTTTAGGTCGATAACTGCAAATAAGACAATATTTCTCTCTCCCACCGCTCTCCCTCTCTCTTTATCCTGGCCTTGATTAAGAATTCTCCTACCTGCCAATAGTCCCATTAAGAAGAATGGTTATCTGTTTGAAATATAAGATTTTTCATATAAATCCCCTCCAGTACAAATAGGAATACCCTGTCTTTATAGAAATGGCTGAAACATTATTCGCGTGATCCATAAGCGAAATCTATCAATCATTTACTCAGAGCTGAAATAAACGATTTATCTTAAATTTTAACAAAGTGTAATATCTACTTTAAGAATAGTTAATGATTCAAATTAATACAGAAAATACCTGTTGAATCTGCAATAAATAAGGATGCGTTCACACCAAAGAACGTCATACGAGATTTAATTAACATTTCATGCGTCGCAAGAAACTCTTTTTTTAGCCTAAAAAAAGAGGCGACCGCCTGCACCAAAATTTCAAGGAGATCGTTATGTCTAAGGCTATTTTTTTGGGTGAATCAATTTATCCCTGGCTAGGCATGCGAGAAATCCTACGTGGTTCATCATTATATATTGATATCGCGTACTACTCCTCTCAGACGCTTTCTGCCGTCAACATAATCCCTTATGAAATGGATTGCATCATTATTAATCCTGACAACTCAGATTTTTTAAAATATGCCAGGATTATCCGCAACATGGCTTTACGCCCTGCCACAAAAATTATTGTTTTGGCAGATGAAGCTACTTTTTCTATTTTTCAAACCGTTTGCGGGAGGAACATGCTGTTCCTCGATCAAGACGCCAGCCTTGATCGGTTACTGCATGCCGTGACGTACATATCACAAAACAAAAAACCAATTAATATCAAAGAAATAAATAACAAAATCACAGCAAACGAATTTAACGTAATGATGATGCTTGCTCGGGGTTGGTCATTGACTCAAATCGCTGGGGCATCACAAAAAAGTGAAAAAACCATCGGGGCGTACAAAAGCAACATTGCCAGAAAACTCGGGAAAAATAACTCCCGACTCAAGTACACCATTTCTCACTATAGCCAGCCGTAACTGACTTATTTAAGGACAATTATCACGGTTATTATTTAAAAGATTTTCTTTCGGCTCACTTTTTAATTCCGCATCGCACGGAAGGGAATCCTATTTCCAAAAATCTATTACCGGGTAGCACATCCGCGTGCCAACCATAGCCAACAACTCAATGTATTAACAATACACATAACAGGAATGTAGACGAGGGTTATATATGAACAAAGTTTACAGCATTATTTGGAACGCGGCGCTCGGTATTTGGGTGGTCGTTTCCGAATTAACCAAAGGAAAGAAAAAAAGCAGCTCGCGTAAAACTGTCGCCGTACTCACGGCCGGCGCATTAAGCGCTGCTTCAATGCAAGCTTCAGCAACTCCGATCATCGACATCGGTGAACATAATATTTTTACCGACTACCAGACAGGTATTTCTGTTGGGGATTATGAGGGTGTCCACGACTACGGATTCTTATATGAAGATATCACTGCTGGTCAGGCGCTCAATATCAGCGGCGCGATCCCAACCATCAGTCCGGGTCAAAGTGGCGTTGTTGAATCAACGACCATCAGAGAGCTACTGCAAACCGGCAAAATCACCCTGCAGGCCACCAGCCCTGACCAGGGCGTAAAAACGATTACTACCGCCGAGGAGCTGGCGGAATACCTGACTTATAACCAATCATCAACGCCTTCGCAGAGCACAGAATTTGAGATTAACGACCCGGCGTTCCCCGGCGAAAAAACAACCATTAAAGTCTTTGATACCAACGCGTTAAGTAACTTTCTTACCGAATCACAGATTGGCGATTCGGCATTAAACACTTACGATCCGACGCAGTCTAAAATCTACAAACAATTTGGCATCGCGCTGGCGACAAACGGCTCCACGGCCAATCTGAATTTGGGCGACGACACGCTCAATGTACGCGCCAAAGCCAATACCATCGAATTACTGGCCAAAGACTCCTCCTTACTGGAGGCTCAGGACGCGGGTAGCCAGGTTTACTGGCAATCCGATAACTTTATAAAATTTAACGCCGCACCGGTTATTCCTGAAAAAACCTTCGCCGGCTCAGCGCAAACCTCCGTGTTTGGCGATGATGTCACGCTCATGACCTACGGCTATGATACGGACGGCAAAGTCGTCGAAACGGGTGAGCGCACATTTAACATCACCAACACGCAGGAGTTGGCCGAATTTAACGACTGGCTGTTGGGCAATAGCAGCGACGCGGCGGAAAACCCGGAAGGCGAAAAAGTCAGCCAAATCCAACTGTGGCTGGAAGCGAATGAAGTCACTACCGTCACCGCAGCACAAACGAAGTATGCCGAGCTGATTGATGGTCTGATCAATTCCAGCAAGCCCTCTGACGTGCTCAGTTGGGATTACGACGTCTGGACAGACGGCTTATCGCATGTCAATAACGCGACCGCTGGCCGCGGTGAGCTGCATGCTATTTACGCCAACGGCGCAGGCACCTCTGGCACCCTGAACAAAGATGCGATTCTTGCCGTTGACGGCAGTATTAATGGCGTCATGAAAGCCGTTGATGGCGGGGTTATCACAAACTTTGGCGAACTGAACGCATTACGAACGTCTACCGGGCAGAGCCTGGCGATTGGCATGCTGGCAAAAGACGCGACGGCAACCAACAACGGGATGATCAACTCCGTGCTGTTTATCGATAAAGACGGCAACCAAAACGTCAACAGCTATGGCGCATTTGGTATGCAAGGTCAAGGCACCAGCCAGATCGCTAACAACGGCATCATCAACCAGGCAATCACCACCGATAACTTTGGTACCGCTTCGGCAGCCGATCCCTGGAGCAAAGACGTCCCCGCTTCTTCGCTGACGCTGGCGATTGGTATGCAATTGTCTGACGATGCGCAAGGGGTCAACAATGGCGAGATTAACGTCGTAGACGGACGTAAAAGCGGTACATCCTTTGCCAGCGGCACCGCTTATGGCGTAGAAGTCGCCGGGAATGCCACCTTTACCAATGCTCAGAATGCCTCTATTTATCTTGGTCGCGACGCAAGCGATCCGGCTAAAGATGTCACCATGGCAGGCGGTTCCAGCCTGAGCGCCGGTATTATGATCAAGAGCGCCAAAGAGGTGATTAACAACGGCCTTATCACGCTGGGAACCGGCGTCCGTAACGCCGCAGGGATTTTGGTCGGAAATGCCACGGGCAACGTCCTCAATACCGGCAATATCGTGATCAATGGCGGTTCTAAAGGGGGCAGCAGTAAGAACTACGGCATCTCCGTACACGACAGCGGCGCAGAAAATAATCAGGAAATCCGTAACGACGGCAAGATTAACGTGAATGGCACCAACAACGTAGGGATCCACGTTAGCGCCAATAACAAAAATGCCGAAGTCACCACCAGCGCTGCAGGCTCTATCGTGGTGGACGGTGAAGGCGGCGTCGGTAACCGTAACTACGCCATCTGGGCGGAAGGTGGCGCCAACGGTCAGGCAGTGGTCAACGTCTACTCTAATATTACGCTGGATAAAGCCGGTAACATCGGCGTCCACGTGCGTGATAACGCCATCGCTAACGTTGACAGCTTAAGTAGCCCCTCATTTAACAGCACCGATCAGATTGGTTATTACCTGTATGGTAAGGGCGCTACCGCCAATATTGGTCAGGCGGTGATGAATGACAACGGTCAGGATCGCACCACCATTTTCCGTATCGCCAATGGCGCATTGCTGGCCGGTAATACCACTAACCCGAAAGATCAGTCCACTTCCAACCTGGATTTGACTCTCAGCGGTAACAATTCCGTGGGCGTACTCGCCACCGGCGCAGGCAGTAACGTAGATACCGGTGAAGCAACGTTCACCGTTAAGGGTACTGACTCTGCGGCGCTGGTTATCGAAGGCGGCGCGAAAGGGACCATCAGCGATAAAACCACCATCAATTTAACCGGTGAAAGAACCGTTGCCGGGGTTGTGGATGGTCAGGCGCATCAGTTGAATGGTAATACGCAGGGCAATGCCACGAGCACGACCCTTACCTCAAACGCGAAGATCACCTCTGAAGCCAGCGGCAACAAGGTAATCGCCTATGTGGCGAGGAATCTGGGCAACCTGATCCTCGATACCAAATCGATTATCGATCTGGCCAGCGTCGACAGCATCGGTGTCGATGTTCAAAAAGGCGGTTGTAGATTCAATCTGTCAATGCAACACCCCTTTCAATTATCTCTTTCGGTGTTTTGAACTTCAGTGTCTTTCTCGGTCTGTTGTTTAGCTGAGCAGCAACCAGATCTAGTTCATGTTGAGTATATTGGGCAAGACATGTCTTTTTAGGAAAGTACTGCCGAATTAGCCCATTTGTGTTCTCATTTGTTCCCCGCTGCCAAGGACTCTGAGGATCGCAGAAGTAAACTTTAACGCCGGTGCTGACAGTAAATTCTAGATGTCTGGCCAGTTCCATTCCTCTGTCCCATGTCAGTGATTTTCTGAGTTCTGACGGTAAACTCAGGAATTTGTCGGTAAGAGCCTGATTTACTGAGACAGAATCTTTGCCCCTGAGTCTAAGGATGATCGTATAACGTGATTTTCGGTCTACAAGTGTGGCTATATGAGAGTTTTTTGTACCTGAGACTAAATCGCCCTCCCAATGCCCCAGAGAGCGTCTGTTATCGATATTTCGGGAACGTTCGTGAATTGGTGTTCCGTTCACTATGTTAATCGTACCTCTTTCGCCTTTGCGGGTATGACGCCTGCCATGGCGAAGGCTATGCGACCGTCGCAGATGCTGTATATTCAGGTGGTGTAGCGCTTCACGGCTACGAAAGTACAGCGTTTTATAAATTGTCTCAGGTGATATTCGCAGCGTTTTTTGACGTGGTTTTGTTCGCCTTAACCATCCTGATATTTGCTCTGGAGACCATTTCATCTCCAGCTTTTCCAGAACAAGCTTTCGCAATGGCAAATTTTGATCCAGTAAGCACGGTTTTGGCCTTTTCGCCATTCTGTTGGCTCGGTTATTAGCATCAACAGCTTTGTAATAGCGTCTGCCCCGATTACGCTGAACTTCACGTGAGATCGTCGAAGGACTGCGATTCAGCGCAGTAGCTATCGCACGAATGCTCATTTTGGCTGACAAACCAGCTCGTATCTCCTCGCGCTCAGACAGTGTCAGGTGAGCTACAGCCCGCTTACGCTCATGGGGTTTTATGCCGCCAGTATCCCTTAACATAGTGAAGATCGTTCCGGGTTTTGAACCCAGGATATTCGCTATTTCACTGAAGCCTGTTCCGTTCTTCCATAGTTCAAAAACAGAGGCTTTTTCCTCTGCTGTAAATGTTCGTCTCATTCAAAAAACCTCCGCAACCCCATGTTTTCACATAACTGTTGCGTTGACCAATTGAATCTACAGTATATTCCTCATACGGCGCCTGCATCGTATGGCACGATAAACAGAATTCCGTGCTTGAGGTTTTGTGCAACGTCCATTGCCCTGCCAAAACGATAACAGCACCAAGAACAATGCACAGCAGCATCGTCCCGAGGATGGTTTTATTTATTTTTCTCATCTTTTATTCCCACAAGACGAATACCCTTTAATAGGTAGACAATAATTACCCTAACGCGGCTACTTATTGATATTCATCAAACGCAGACGGAAATGAGAATCAGCATGTGGGTAAGTTTGAAGGCGCTCGCATAATTAATAAGAACGAAATTAAATATAAAATACCTTTTTAAAATCAGAGGATTGAACCAAGCCCAAGGTTTAATTAACCATTAATCATGGAAACGTCAGAATAAAAATTTAATGAGTGCTGAATGGCATTAAAATTATGCCCTTGGCAATAGTCGCTATATAATAAAATATACAATGAAAAAACATAAAAACGAACCCTTTTCTATTACGTGATAACACGTATTAATGAAGATACCCCTCTTGTGGTTGTGCTCAGATATACATTCACGACAAGACTTGTGACACACACCTATCATTGACGCGCATTTATGCATGCAACCTTGATCTGGTCACTTATTATACAGATTCGATTTTCGCTACACTCTGGGTAGAGGTAAACAAACAGGAGGTAGTGAATATGTATCGCTCAATTCTGGTGCCCATTGATATCTCTGAAACCGATTTAACCCGCCATGTTGTTCCACAGGTCCAGGCGCATGCCAAAACCGCTAAGGTCCACTTTTTAGCCGTTATTCCTACCGTTCCGTTCTATGCCTCGCTGGGGCTGGCTTACTCAACAGAATTCCCGGACAGAAGCGGTCTGCAGGCCAAGGCCAGCGAAAAACTCGAAGAGATTATTAAGCAGTTCAATATTCCTGCAGGCAGGAGTCAGACTCACGTCGTTTACGGCCCGCCGAAGGATCAGATCCTCAAACTGGCGGAGGCGGTAGACGCTGAGCTTATTGTTATTGCCTCACATAAGCCTGGTTTTAGCACTTATCTGCTGGGTTCAACGGCGGCTGCCGTAGTACGCCATGCAAAATGTCCCGTGCTGGTTGTGCGGTGATAGGGTCAAAATGGGGGCGAATTTGCACTAACGTTTATAAGTTAAGCATTATTGAGCACATGTGATTCTTGCTCAGGGTTCCGTTCACCTCAGCGGTAAATGTAGCAATATACCGGAGGCAACAGATTCATTGCCTCCGGATGTCCCACTCTCAGTTACTCATTACGGCCATTCATTTTCGTTAAAATGACAAGCATTAGAACGAATGTATTTCCGTTTTTCTGTGGCTTAGGCCATCACTCAGTTCTGAATATCCAGCCTGACCAGTGCCAGCAACAGCTGACTCAGCGCGCCATAGAAACCAAAGTCATCATAGCGGCGGCATTTGGCGGTGAATTCCGGTAACCAGCGTAACAGCCCCGCCAGCGTTTCTCTGCGCAGCGCATCAATACGCTGGCGGCTAAGCCCGGACTCTCCCAGAGAAAAATGCAGATGACTCAGCAGTTCGATAAAAATTGCCAGATGATCGGCTGACTCGCTAAACGTTTCGCTTACCTGCATGCCAGCATCGGCTAACAATCGTTTAATGACCCCGTAATTCGGCCCTCCTTCAAGATGAGCCGACGCATAGGGTAACGCCGCGTGTTTTTCCGTCATCAGAAACAGGCTACAAAAATCAGCCGCCAGTTCGAGGGTAGCGTCCTCACGCACCTGAAGCGCAGCAATTTTCTCCTCCAGCTGAAGGACTTCCGCTTCAAGCGACGGTTCACCTTTTAGCACCGCGAACCACTCAGCCATTTCGCTGGACTGCAAAAGTGCCAGGCTGTCATCGTCACGTTCCCGGGAAAACAACTGCGCTAGCCAGGCGTAAACACAGGCCATCTGTTCTGTTGTCAGGGAAGAGTGTTTTATCATGACGATACCTTCTCCGCCGGAACATATTCGCACTGCGCCACCATTTTTATCGGGCCGCTAAACGCCGTCACGTTATCCACCTTGCCGGTATATTTCTCAATTTCCACCAGCGTAGTATGAGCGCTGGTCGCCTGCGCCAGTTGAGACGTGCCGATATCGATTGTTAATACGTTTGGATTGCCGTATTTACACAGCGCCCCAGTTTCTCCGCCGTTATCAGGGTCGTACCAGGCACCTTCATGAATACGCGCCACGCCTGGCGAGTAGAGGTCGGAGACAACCGCCCCGGCCAGTACTTGTCCACGAGCGTTAAACACACGGACAATATCACCGTTGCGAATCCCCCTGACGCTGGCATCCTGCGGGTTGATAAACACCGGCTCTTTACCACTTACCGCATAATGCTTACGCAGCGCTTCAGATTCACAAAGCTGCGAGTGCAGACGGAAATCAGGATGAACGGATTGCAGATGCAGTGGCCAACGCTGCGACCCGGGTCCACCATGTGAGCGTTCGATTTTCTCAAACCACATCGGATGCCCCTGGCAGTCGTCATACTGCATACCGGCAATGGTTTTCGAGAAAATTTCGATCAAACCGCTCGGCGTGCCCAGCGGCTCAAGATCGGGGTCTTCGCGGAATGCCTGATGACGTACAAACATCTGCGGATGTTCGAATTCAACGTACTCTTGCTGATTCCAGAAAACGTCAAAAGCAGGGAGATGAACGCCGCGCCCTTTCCCCTGCTGGCTTCCTTCCTGCCAGATCCGTTTCAGCCACCCCATCTCATCCAGCCCTTCGGTAAAGGCTTCTTCACGATTAAAGCGGCGGCAGAGATCGCGGAAAATATCGAAATCATTACGTGCTTCAAATTGCGGCTGCACCAACTGTTTCATGGCGATAATGCCGCGGTTGGAGTGGTTGCCATACTGGTCAAGATCGTTACGCTCAAACAGGGTCGTCGCGGGCAATACGATGTCAGCGAATCGACAGGTCGAGGTCCACTGATTATCGATGGCGATAACGGTTTCCAGCTTACGCCAGCCCTCAATAATACGATTGATCTGCTGGTGACGATGGAAAGGGTTGGTCCCGGCAAAAACGCACATCTTCAACGGCGGCAACTTGACGGTTTTGCCGTTCCAGTTAATTTGTTTACCCGGCTCAAGAATCGCATCGATAAAACGCGCGATCGGGATGGTGCTGCTGTACCCCTTATAATCAGTGCTGTCATGCACAGGAGGTACGGTAGTGGAGCCAGAAAAACCGCTCAGGATAATTCCTTTGCGGCTTGGCGTGCCCGCGCCGTTGTAGTGCCAGCCAAAGCCGAAGCCACCGCCGGGTAAGCCGATTTGTCCAAGCATTGAGGCCAGCACCACGATCATCCACGCCCACTGTTCCCCGTGCTGCATACGCTGGACGCACCAGCCGGCAATAATCTGCGTTCTTCCGCCCGCCATTTGCCGCGCCAGTTCACGAATCGTATCGGCATCAATCCCGCATATTTTTTCCGCCCACTGGGCATCTTTAGGCTGTCCGTCACTTTCCCCCAGCAGATAAGGCAGAAACTGCTCAAACCCTACGCAGTAGTTATCGAGAAAATGCTTATCGTAGAGCTTCTCGGTATAAAGTGTGTGCGCCAGCGCCAGCTGTAGCGGCACATCGGCCTGCGGATTCACGGCGACGTGTTTAACCTTGTCGCGGCCCAGGTAGTCGTGCGTCGAGGTGATGACCGGATCAACACTGATAACCGAGATCTCGCCGCGCGCCACTTTTTCTTTCAGTTGTTCGTAGTATTCATAAACATCATGATCCGGGCACCACCAGTTCGCCTGCTGGTTTTTAATCAGGTCGGAACCCCACAGCACAATCGTTTTGCTGTTTTTCAGCACCAGCGGCCATGAGGTTTGCTGTTCATATACCTCCATTGACCCGACCACGCGCGGCAGAATCACCTGGGCTGCACCAGTGGAATAGTCGCCCCCGGTACTTACGCTGTTGCCGTGCAGCGCAATGGCGCGCGCCAGCATCCCCGAGGCGTTATGGAACATGCCGGTTGATTGCCAACCGCTGGCCGTCAGCAGCGCGCTCGGGCCATAGGTCTTCTGAATTCGCTCCAGCTCCTGATAGAAGAAGTCCAGCGCTTCATCCCACGAAACGCGCACAAAGCGGTTATCTCCACGCTGCGTGGTATCGCTCTGATGGCGTTTACGCAACCAGTCGACGCGGACCATTGGATAGCGAATACGCGCCCCACCATGCACGTGATCCGGCAGTCCGGCGATCATTTTTGACGGGTACTTATCACGCTCAAACGGTTTGGCTTCAATAAAACGCCCATCAACCACGGTGGCGCGGATTGCCCCCCAGTGAGAGCCGGTCAGGATCCCCTCTTTGACGCCAGTTCCCTGCACCTCTGCGGCGTTGGCGCTGCGCGGTGTGAGCAGCGAAGGTCCTAACATACCGGCGACGGTCAAGCCGCCCAACTGCAGTAGAAAACGACGGCGAGATGCCTGAAAGAGATCGTTATTTTTCATTGCTTTCTCCCTTATCGCCATGCGGCTTGTCCGTGGTGTCAGAGGCATTCATCTGCAGATATTTCAGTAAGGTACGTTCTTCACGTTTATCCAGACTGGTAAATCCAATCATGCCGTTCAACGTGCCAATCCAGCCGTTGGCGTCAAAGTGTTCTTTCTCAGGTGCGCCGTGGCACTGGTTACAGGTTCCGTTATAGAGCGAGTCGGCATAAGCCCAGATTGGCTTAATGTCGTTAACCATATCGCCCTTCTGCATCCAGGCGGTGGCCTGCAGCTTGCTCCACTGCGTATTCGTTTCCGCGACGGTCGTTTGCTCCAGGGTTTTCACGTGCTGCTGGATGTCGCCACGAATGGAGGCCACAAAAATGCGTTTACCTGGCAATTGCGCCAGCACGCGCTGACGCCCGTTACTCTCTGTCCAGCCCACAATTTCAATTTGCAGCCAGTCGCCGTCACGCTTTAACACTTTTACTTCAGAAGCAGGCAGCAGTGAGCCCGCAGGTTCTTTATCCCCTTTGGCGGCATAAATAGGTTTGATGTCCAGGGAATAGAGCGTATCGCCATCGTCGTTTGAGTTGGCGCGTAACTGGTCAAACTGCTTGCGGAAACCGCTGCTCATATCGGGAAGCTGATGCGCAATACCTTTATGGCAGTCAATACAGGATTGATTGTCCTTGGCCGCAATCTTCATCTGACGCGCAGCTTCAGGATGCTGTTTCGCGTGATCCATCGCATCATAGTTATGACAGGAACGACAGGTCGCGGAGTTATTCTCCTTCATTCGCGCCCATTCGCGCTCCGCCAGCTCGGCACGTTTGGCTTCGAATTTCTCAGGAGTATCAATAGAGTGGGCAACAAAGGTCTGGTAAATATCGTTGCTGGCCTCCAGCTTACGTTTCACCATGCCAGGGATATCGGATGGAATGTGGCAATCATGACACTCTGCGCGTACCCCGGAGGCATTCTGAAAATGCGCAGACTGTTTATATTCTTCATAAACCGGCTGCATGCTGTGGCAGCTCACGCAAAATTCGGTTGAACTGGTTAATTTAATGCCAACGTGCGGTAAGACGATCAGCGCGATACCGACCACCATCCCGATGACGACCAGCGCCAACACTGACCAACGTGCGCTCGGTCTGAGCAGCGCCCTCCATAGTTTCCGCATAATAGCCCCTGTAAATATATGGTTTAGTTACAGAGGATCTTATTTCGCAAATGTGAACGGCAACACTGGTCAGGATGAATGGCTTACGGCACAATGTGAACAGATATGAACAGAAAGAGACAACAACCAGGATGTCGCATCACATTGTCATTGTTGAGGATGAACCCGTTACCCAGGCACGATTACAGGCTTATTTTGAACAGGAAGGTTATCACGTCTCGGTCACAGCCAGCGGAGCCGGCCTGCGTGAAATCATGTCACAACACTCTGTCGATCTTATTCTGTTAGATATCAATCTCCCGGATGAAAATGGCTTAATGCTGACCCGCGCCCTGCGTGAACGCTCAACGGTGGGGATCATCCTGGTCACGGGTCGTAGTGACCAAATTGACCGTATCGTTGGCCTGGAAATGGGGGCTGATGATTACGTCACCAAACCGCTGGAGCTACGTGAACTGGTGGTGAGAGTGAAAAATTTACTCTGGCGTATCGACCTTGCCCGCGAGGCGCGACCGGAGGCCAAAGACAACTGCTATCAGTTTGCCGGGTATTGTCTGAACGTCTCCCGTCATACTCTGGAACTGGGCGACGAGGCAATCAAACTCACCCGCGCCGAGTATGAAATGCTGGTCGCGTTTGTCACCAATCCGGGGGAAATTCTCAGTCGCGAACGTTTACTGCGCATGCTGTCGGCGCGACGGGTAGACAATCCGGACTTACGCACCGTGGACGTACTGATCCGCCGTTTACGCCACAAGCTGCGTGCTGATTTACTGGTAACGCAGCACGGGGAAGGTTATTTTTTAGCGGCTGACGTGTACTGATACAGATAAACAGGACGGAATCCGCCGGGTGACAACGAGCACTTTACATGCTGGCTGTCGGCATTTTTCGGGGTGAGCACCAGGATCGGTGGACTGATATTTTCCGGCACCGGTTGTCCTTGTAATACTCTGATAGCCTGCTGAATCGCCAGTTCACCTTGCCAGACCATTTGATCGCTGGCAGCCATAATGATTCTTTCGCGTTTAAGCCCGCGATACACCTGATGCGACAGATAAAAAGAGACGACAGTTAACGGCGCGCCCTGATTGCGCTTCTCCCCCATTGCCGCTTCCGCAGCAATTGCTGTACCGGCCACCACGTCGGCATCCGGGTGACGCTCAAGCATCTCCTGCAACAGATTACGCTGTATTTCAATATCATTATCGCCCAACGCCACATCCACGATGCGCACCTGACTGCCGGCAATCGCCTGACGGAATCCGGCCACCATCTCACGACTGCCCCCGGCGTCATCAGGTCCTGGCAATAATAAGACCTTTAGCGGTTTGCCCGCGCTCCACTTAACCAAATAGCGGCCTGGCTGATAACCCATCTGGAACCACGGAACCCCAACCCGGGCTTTTACCGTTGCGTCATGGATAGCATTCACCACCTCGATAACCGGCAGCGTACCAACCTGCGCCTGCAAATCCGGAAAAGTCGTCGTGCTGCTGCCCAACAAAATGGCATCCGCGCCCCATTGCTGGCATTGAGCGATTTGTGATTTTTGCGTGTCGAACTGGCGATACCCTCCCGCCTCGAGCACCTTCAGGCTTACGCCGTATTTTTTCGCAGCCTCCAGCATGCCGTAATTCACGGAAAGCCAGTAGGAATCCTTCAGGCTGGGATACAGCGCACACAGTTTCCAGACTTTGTTCGCAGTAACGTCCGTTAGCGGCTCCGGCACTGCCTGCTGGGTATCCTGCCAACGTAGCAGTGCGGACCCGGTCGCGTGACCTAAGCTGGGAAAAAGTGTGATAAGCAGGAAAACCAATACGCGCATGATAGCCTCAACATTGATAAGGCTTTATCCTAGTTGCTTTCCTCTTTTGGACTCAACCTTTTTAATCTGTGGCGACCCGACAGTGAATTTATCTCTGACCAAACGACTGTGGATAGGCTTCGGGCTGATGGCGGCACTGACCCTCATTAGTACGCTGGTAGGCTGGTATAACCTGCGTTTTGTCAGCCAGGTTGAGCAGGCCAATACCCAGGCGCTGATCCCGACCATGGACATGGCGCGCCAGCTCAGCGAAGCCAGCGCCTGGGAACTGTTTTCCGCGCAGAATCTGACCACCGCAGATAATGAAAATATGTGGCTGGCTCAGGGGCGTATGTTAACCGCCCAAAGCCTGAAAATAACCGCTTTACTGAAAACCCTGCGCGAGCAGGGCTTTGACACGTCGGCCATTGAACAACAGGAAAAAGAGATCGCCCAGTCGTTAAGCCATCAGGGGGAGTTGGTTGGCGAACGTCTGAAACTGCGCGATCGGCAGCAACAGCTCAGCCAACATATTGTTGAGGCTACCGCCGACGTTGCCGAAATGGCGCGCGGTCAGGCCAGTAATGCCGCCACCTCGGCGGGCGCTACGCAGGCAAGCATTTATGATTTGATTGAGAGCCATCAGGGGCAGGCGGCAGAACACGCTCTCGACAGGCTTATCGATATCGATCTGGAATATTATAACCAGATGAATGAACTGCGCCTGAGCGCGCTACGCGTGCAGCAAATGGTGATGAATCTGGGGAATAACCAGGCGCAGAATAACCTTGCAGCGCTGGAAACCCAGCTTAATGCCGCCGTCAGAGTGCTTCACCGCCGACAAATACGCATTGAAGATCCGGTGGTACGCACTCAGGTTGCCGGCGCTGTAAATTCGATAAGCCGTTATGTCGATCTGCTGGCCCTGTATCGTCAGGATAATGACATCACCACCCGCTTACAGATCTTATCGCAGAACAATATCGAGCAATTTACCCGTTTCAGTAGCGAAGTGAGTCAGTTGGTAGAAATCATTGGCCAACGCAATCAGACCGGGCTGGCGCATCTCAAACAGGCCAGCCAGCGCGGGCAAACGCTGCTGCTGCTGTTAGGTGCGGTGTCATTGTGCTTGTTAATTCTCATTCTTTGGCGCGTAGTTTACCGCTCGGTCACGCGTCCGTTGGCGCAGCAAACCCAGGCGTTACAGCGTCTGCTTGAAGGTGATATTGACTCCCCATTTCCGGAAACCGCGGGCGTTCGCGAACTGGATACTATCGGGCGGTTGATGGATGCCTTTCGCGGTAGCGTTCACGCCCTTAATAGCCATCGCGAACATCTGGCCGCTCAGGTAAAAGCTCGCACCGCCGAACTGCGTTCTATGGTGTCTGAACACCGTCAGGCGCGGGCAGAAGCCGAAAAAGCCAACCAGGCAAAATCGGCGTTTCTTGCCGCCATGAGCCATGAAATACGCACCCCGCTGTATGGGATCCTCGGCACTGCGCAGTTGCTCTCAGACAATCCCGCTCTGGCGCAGCATCAGGAGAATCTGCGCGCAATCACCGACTCTGGCGAGTCTCTGCTGACCATCCTCAACGATATCCTGGACTATTCCGCCATCGAAGCGGGCGGAAAAAATGTGGCGATCGGCGATGAACCTTTTGAGCCCAGACCCTTGCTGGAAAGTACGCTTCAGCTCATGCATGGTCGCGTTGTGGGTCGCCCGGTCGTGCTGGTTACGGATTTTGCCGACGATGTCCCCGACTCCCTACGCGGCGATCCGCGCCGCATTCGGCAAATCATAACTAACCTATTAAACAACGCGCTGCGCTTTACCGATCGCGGATACATCACCCTGCGTAGCCGATGTAAAGACCAGGACTGGTATATTGAGGTTGAGGACACGGGATGCGGGATTGACCCTGTCCATCAGCGCGATATTTTTCAGCCGTTTGTTCAGGTTAGCGGTAAACGTGGGGGGACCGGGCTTGGACTCACTATCAGTGCCAGCCTTGCGCAGGCGATGCAGGGAGAACTGAGCGTCACCAGTACGCCGGGAGTCGGAAGCTGCTTTCGTCTTCGTCTGCCATTACGGGCTGGCGCGATGCCGGTAGCTAAATCCGTTCCACGTGCCATATCGTTACAGGGTTTACGCTTACTGCTAATCGAGGATAACCCCCTCACGCAGCGCATCAGTACAGAAATGCTCACCCTCAATGGCGCCCAGGTCACCGCTGCCGACAGTGCGGCTGCGGCGCTCACCATACTGCAGCAAGACGCCCAGTATAATGCCGCGCTGGTTGATTTTGATCTTCCGGATATCGACGGCATCACGCTGGCGCAACAGTTAACCCGCGAGTTTCCGACGTTAAAGCTAATAGGCTTTAGCGCACACGTCATCGACGAAACGCTAAGCCAAAGAACCAGCACCCTGTTTCTCGGCGTTATTCAAAAACCGGTTCCCCAGGATGAACTCAGTCGGCTCATTACCCATTATCTGCACGGTAACGCCCCTCTCCCGGTTGCATTAGAAAATGACGACCAACGGTTAGATACCCAGCAATTAGCCGGGGATATCCAGCTAATGGGATGGCAAAAGGTGCACGAATGGTTAGCGCTCTTTAAGCAACACACCCTTCCTGTATTAGATGAGATTGACGCAGCGCGCGCAGCATATGAGTACGAGAAGATAAAACGTCTGGCACATCAGCTAAAAAGCAGCTGCGCCAGCATGGGGATGCGTTCTGCCAGCAGGATGTGCGCAGCGCTTGAACAGCAGCCGCTAGCTGATTTTTCACTCAGAGAGGAAGTACAACTAAGTCTTACAGAAGTGGAAATGTGGTTGGCAAAAGAAAATTTGTCGCGATTAGCAGAAGCTGAACATCAGAAGTGACGTTGAAATGGTACGCCCTGTAGGATTCGAACCTACGACCTACGGCTTAGAAGGCCGTTGCTCTATCCAACTGAGCTAAGGGCGCATTGCGAAGTGATTACTTCATGCAGATGAAACGCGTGAATTATACGGTCAGCGCTTGCTGAGTCAATGCCTTTTGTTTCGGTTGCTGGCGAAGTGTACGAATGTTGATTTTTTCTGCTCGTTCAAAGGTATCCAGGAAATCACCTGGTAACAACTCAGCCCGCAAAACGTCAGATTTAGGGATACATGTATTTAGAATATTTATGATTTTGCTTAACATTCCTTTATCCCCTCTCCAGTGGTCAGGAACTCTTTAATGTTAAGTATCGCCATCAAGGAAGAAAACAGTCACTTCGAACATGGACTGAAAATCATCATCTCCCATCTGGCAAATCAGTGGCATCAGGAGATTAGCTTTTTACCTGTCGAAGATATCGATCGCGCTGAAATCGCGTTTATCTCACTGGATGAAGATTGGCTCAGCGCCGATTGTTACATGGTTCCTGTCCACACCAGGCGCCAACACCGGGTGGTCATCTGTAGCAAAAACGACAAAGATAAGCTGATGTTCCGCCCCTGCCTGTACATGTTGCCACTGATTTATCGGGAAGATGACGTCGACGAGATAACCAAAAAACTGGTCCTCATCCTGCAAAAACGCGCACTGCGCACTAGCGTGCCCGCGACTATCTGCCATTACTGCACCACCCGCAACTTTTCTATCGAAGAACGCCAGTTCTTAATGTTTCTCGCCAGCGGGTATACGTTAGCCGAAACGGCTCATCTGCTCTCAGTCAGTGATATCCAGGCCAAAGCGACCCGCCGCAGCATTATGAAAAAGCTGCATGTGAAAAACGATCAGCAATTCTTAAGATACATCCGCGCACATCTGAACTTTCTGCAAAATTAGACGGGGTATCTTTGCCTAATTTTTATTGAGAAATATCTCATCATGGATTAAGCATCGGCTCCTACTGTACCTGGCTTCAGGCTGCGAGAATAATCCGGCCATACTATTTCCGGGGTAACAGAAAGACACACCCGGTAATATTTTATCTAATCTCAGAGAGAGGTTGAACTGGATAAAACGATCTTTTGGGCATTGAGTAAGACATCAGAAAACTTCCGGCAGATTATTCTGATGGAGTACGCAATTGCCAGTCTGATGATTGTTGAAGCACTGAAACCCAACGGCACAAGTCAACTCACCTTTGCGCTGACAAAAGTTTGGTTCAGGGATGCCTGTAGTCAGCAATTTATCCAGACCTGCCGCAACAGAAATGGAATGGAAAAGGATGCACAGTGCAAAACGCCGGGACCGCTATCGCCGTATACGAAACGCTAACTGTAGCTGGCAATTTCCCCACTGTACCTCACAGGTATTTGACCGGATCGAGTATCTGGCACAAAAACTCGAATACACCTTACCGGACGGCACTATATCTCAGGCGATAATTACGACAGACTACTATCTGGCCTATGCGCTGAGTCGACATTTATTCTCAGGTACTCGCACGGCGATCTTCCAGAGCGTTGAATCGACCTTGCTCAGCATGCAAGAGCCGGTAATTAGCCAGTTAGTGATTGACATTGAAAGCTTAACAACCCCTTATTTCGATATACTTGAAAGCCTGCGCCAGCTAATTAAGAAGCATAATGACATCCAAATCTTCATAATGCTTTCCAGTCGCGATGAAGACCTCACTACATTTATTTCACTGTCCGGTCCATTTTATATCTTGCCACGCAATTTGCGCCTCCCCGAGATGCGCCATGCCTTATTATCTCCGGTTCTTAACTATATTCATTCCAGGCGTATAAATCAGCTCGACTGGGAGCTGATTACCTTACTATTGCAGGGTAACTCCTTAAAAAAGATTGCATTGTTACAGGAACAACCCTACCACCGCATCATCTATCGCCTGAACCAGTTGATTACGCGCCTTGGATTACCCAGCAGGCAGCGTTTTTTGCATCTGATACACCGTCTCAACGTTACCTCCCCCCCATTTAATTTAACACCATAACTCATTGTGCTATAAGATTTTTTAGGAAATTACTTATTATTGAATAAGAAAAAAGATCTAATTTTTACAAATATTTAATATTTACAACTATTCCTGGTATTATGCCTGGAGGCACACTCACACTTAACCTTACTGATCCTGTGCATTTCAATAAAAAATAGTCCTATTGCAGCCTTAACAAAACCTAAACAATTGGTTTATTGTGTCGTTTTTACTGCTTAAAAAAAATTTTCAATCTGCCATAATTCGAACCACAGATAAATAATACCAATAGTCATTAACACATCTGGATCTTTCAGAATATCCTAACTGACATTAACAACCAGGATGTTGTAAGTCTTTTCCGAATGAGCAGAGCAGGTATAATCCCCACAGTTTCCTGATTAATTGTTAGTTTTCCCGGTGTGAAATGGATTTTCCACAAATTCATTGTTCTGCAGAAGAACAACCGAATAAACAAGGATGAAATAATATTTATTCGGCTCTCCCTCAGAACAATTCTTGGCTATTTGACAATATTATAACGCCTGATGTTTTATCAAATTCGCAAGATACGCAAACAGTTTGAGGCATACAACAATGAAACCAGCATCCGTTATCATTATGGACGAACACCCTATTGTCAGAATGTCGATAGAAGTACTACTCGAGAAAAACAGTAATATTCAGGTAGTGTTGAAAACCGATGACAGCCGTACGGCAATAGAACACCTGCGCACGTACCCTGTCGATCTTGTCATCCTGGATATTGAACTACCTGGTTCTGATGGGTTTACATTACTCAAAAGAATAAAGTCATTGCAGGAGAAAACTCGGGTACTGTTTCTGTCCTCAAAATCCGAGTCGTTTTATGCCGGGCGTGCTATCCGGGCCGGTGCAAATGGGTTTGTCAGTAAACGAAAGGATCTCAATGATATCTACAATGCGGTAAAAATGATTTTATCGGGATATTCCTTTTTTCCTTCGGATACCCTTAATTTCATTAACAATATAAATGCACAAAAAGGCGTCTTACATGACATGCCGCTCTCTAACCGTGAAGTTACCGTTTTGCGTTATCTGGCAAACGGGCTATCCAATAAGGAAATTGCTGAGCAGTTGTTACTCAGCAATAAAACGATTAGCGCTCACAAGGCTAATATCTACTCCAAGCTCGGGTTGCACACCATCGTTGAGCTGATCGATTACGCAAAAATGCATGAATTAATGTAATAACACTCCCGGCGAGATTTCGTTCGGGAGTGTTTTGTTAGCGCATTGATTAGTTATAGTTAATCATGAACGTGGCATCAGCCCTGGCAATGCCAGGCTGAACCCCAGCAGCTAACGCGATATAGTTTGCGAAAAAGGTCAGCGTGGCATTGCCGTTCTCATCAATCCCCACCGTCTGGCTGGCCTGTTCGAGCGGCAATCGCGTACGGTCGCTGTCGTGCAGTTCGATCGCCACCTTTTGCGCCATCACCGCATCATCAAGCGCCAGCAACGTCGTGCCCGGGGCCGGAGTTCCGGAAAACGTTATCGAAGCGGAACCCGGCGGGCAGCCTTCTAGCTTCAGCGTAAACGCGACCGGTTGAGTAGTATCTCCGCTGGTCTGAAGCTGCTTGGTCGGCCAGGTGCCTAGCTCCACGGACTTATTGCTGTCGCTGGCAATTACCGCGCAGGTAAAGTCCACCACGTTTCCGCGCAGTTCAATATTGATTTCCCCCAGCGACGAAGCGGCATGGCACAACGAGCTGAATGTCAGCAGGCACACCATTGCCAGGCGTTTCCCTGCGGCTGGCGTTTGCTTGTTAGTCATAATCCACTCGCAGATAGCCACGGGCTGTGAAAGGTCCTTCGGTAGGCTTATTGCCCGTTACGCTAACCGGCCATGTTCGAA
This sequence comes from Citrobacter sp. RHBSTW-00986, assembly GCF_013783065.1. NCBI lineage: Bacteria > Pseudomonadati > Pseudomonadota > Gammaproteobacteria > Enterobacterales > Enterobacteriaceae > Citrobacter > Citrobacter sp. RHBSTW-00986. The sequence goes on from NZ_CP056200.1 coordinate 3,512,608, forward strand.
TACCCACGCTCGCCGCGGCGTTATCATCCAGTTGAAACGGGATAGTGCTGGACAGATTATTGGGCGTCAGCGGTTTACCGCTGCTGTCGGCGACAATAAAACCTAAATCGGGATTGTCAGATACCATCATTTGCCCGGTGGCTTTCTCGGCCTCTACACGCATGGTTAAGTAGGCCTGTGCAGCGACGTTGGTGCATTTTATCGCTACCGTTTTGGTCTGCGGATTGATGCCTTCAGGCCGGTTTCCCGCTCCTGCCTTGCTAAACAGCGATGCGCCAATATCACCAAAATCAAACTCGACAATCTGCCCGGCGTTTACTTCGCAGTTTTGTGGAACCTCCACCTTGCCGCTGTAGCTGATGGTATAAACCGGCACACTTAGCGCATCTCCGGTACTGGTCGTGACATAGACGCTGAACATCGTCTGCCGCGGAATCGGCACCATGTTAATAAACGGGCGGATTACTTTGAGCTTAAACACCAGCTTTGAATCCATCACGCCAAAAGGCTGCTGCTTAGGTACGTTAGGGTGAGTCCCCATGCGAATGTAATTACGTGGGGGATAAAATAACCCGGCATAGCTATCGGTTATGCTCATGGCCCCCAGCAGGTAGTCATTGAGCTTCAGATACTGAAAACCGCCTTCGGTACTTTGCACCGGAAGTTCAGTGACATAGCTTCGATAGGTGTAATTTACCGTTGTCCCGGCCGGACAGGTGGCATTCACGCCAACCCAGCCAGATTTTTCCGGTAACGTCACCACCTGCCCCGGCTGGTTGTTACTACTGTTGAAGACATTCGACAGATCGTAAAAAACATCCGTTGGCGTGCCATTCGAGTTTTGGCAGACCGTCGCCCAGGACGAATGGGCCATCAGCAGTAAAGCGCTTCCCAGTAACAAACCCGTTTGTCGTTTCATCGTATTATTCCTGTCGTGCTGACGGAGATTCGCACGTCACGTTCGTGAGCGTTACCGCTTGTTTCAGGCTCTCCTCTGGCAAGGCATAGCGCGCCACGCAGCGCGCGTTTGCGCCTTCCCCCCATTGGATCAACAACTCGCCTTTTAGCGGCAGGCCGCTCAGGTAGATTTGCCCGTCTTCACCCACCATGCTGGTCACGCCGCTGGTGTTTTCACGCACGACGGAGCCAAACGGCACTGGTTTACCGGCATGTTTGGCGGTAATCAGCGCCCGCACACCGATTCGTGTATCAAACGCCGCCCGCACCAGCGCCCCTTGCGTTGGCACTACGCTACTGACGTTATTCTCCACATCGGTATTGTTGTTCATGGAATTGGTGTCTAACGCGACGCGGTTATAGCGATAGACGGTGGCATATGGCATCACCGCGTATCCGCGCCAGTCGGTTTGAACGCCGGTCTGGTTCTCTATCCGTACACCCTGCGCACCCGGCGCTTTAATCAGCACGTTGGTATCGCCCAGAGGCTGACTGAGCGTAATGCCGTCCGCATGCCCCACCACGCCGCCGGAGAGCTGCCAGTTGTAGTCATGCTGGTCACGGTCGTAGTTGTAACCCACGCCCAGCGTACCGTAGGCCGCCTGCCAGTTGGCGCTGGCGTTTCCGCTATAGCCATTGCTGCTGCTGTGCCCCTGATTCACGCTGTAGCTCAGGTTGCGCCCATCCAGCAACGTACCGCCGATCCCGCTCTGCCAACTGTTCTGCCCGTTGCTATTACGGTTGGCATTAAACGTGGCGTAGGTGCGATCGAGGGCGTTATCACGCGAGTAACGCCGTCCGCTCAGCAGGCTGAACGGTACAGACATATTGAACGCCAGAATACGGTCGGTGTCGGAGATGCCAACCGATTCATTCCACGACCAGGAGAGTGAATAGCTAATCCCCTGCCAGCCGCTGGCATAACCCAGTTGATACCAGGTATTGGTGTCTGAAGTATTCCAGTACGTCTGCTGACTACCCGAGATATACAGCGATCCGTAATCCCCCAGATTCTGCGAAATGTTAATCTGGAAACGGCCCTTTTTGCTGTAGCTCAGGTTGTGGTAACTCGTCACATTGGGCACGTCGTGGCGATTGCCCTCACTGTCGTATTCGTACTCATAGCCTTCCATACTGCGATACGCCACATCGTCGAGGGTATAGAAGCCACGTGTTGAGTAGCGATACCCCAACAGCTGGAAGTTAGTGCCAAAATTGTTCAGCGATTTCGCATACAAGAAACGTAGCGACTGCCCCTGGTGCGTACTGTCATCCGCCAGTTGGCTGCGCGCATGGGTGAGATCGACAGAAACCGCCCCCCAGTCCCCCAGGTTTCGACCGGTGCCTAAAACCACCGCGGTGTAACGTGAGGCCAACTGCGTACCACCGTATGCGGTATAGCCCTCTGGTAACCCGGCAATTAATGTTCCCTGGAAAAAGAACGGTGAAGATTGCTGGCTATTGCCGCTGCGAAAATCCCCGGCGACAACGTCATATTTGAAACGCCCTTCTCGTTGTAATAAGGGAACGGTGGAGTACGGCACCGTATAGCGTTGCTGGCTGCCGTCCTTCTCATCCACCGTGACCTCAAGATCACCGCTGGATGACGTTGGGTTGAGATCGGTTATCGAGAAAGCGCCGGGTGAAACATAGCTTTGATAAATCACATAGCCATTCTGACGAATGGTCAGTTTTGCCGCGGTACGCGCAATGCCGCGCACGGTGGGCGCGTAGCCCTGTAAGCTGTCGGGATACATACTGTCTGAGGAATAGAGCCGCGCACCGCGAAACCCGACGCTGTCAAAAACGTCGTTGCCAGTGTTGCTGTCGCCCATCACCAGTTCGCCCTTCAGCGGGATAATTGCGCGCTGAAGCCATGTACCGATGTTTTTCCAGCTTTGTGAGTGGTATCCGTCGCCCTTGGAGTAGCTCCACGCACCGTTGTTTCTCAGCCGCCAGGGGCCATAGTTCAGACCACTGAGCATACTGAGGAAATAACTGTCAGTATCACTGCCGCGGCTGCCGGTAAAGCTGTAGTTAACCAGCGCGGCCGGGATCCCTTCATCCCACTCTTCCGGTGGAATATAGCCGCGCGCGCTGTTTAACATTGACGCCTGTGGCAGGCTGACGTTTAAGCGCAGGGTAGAAAAATCAAACGCAATCTCGCTGCCGGGAATCGCCTCAGGTAGATTGATACAGGTATCGTTCGGATCCTTACTGAGTGCCGGAAACGCGGCGATATTGACGCCAAGGCGCTTCACCCAGTCGAGTCCAAAGCACGGCATCAACCCACCGGACTTCTCCCCGGCTTTTGCCGCACTGGTAGTAAAACGAATATCCTGAGTGGCAACAAACTCATCGTTGCGCCAGATATCCACGCGATAAACGCCTTCAGGCTGGTGATTGCCTTTTTCAAAACGTGATAAATCCGCCACGGTTGCCGTATCCGCAGATAAAAAGGCCGGATTAAAATAGCTTTCCCCATAGCTTAGAGAGGGAAAGAGCGCCGCCAGCGTGGACAACGCCACCCCCGCCAGCGGTGGCGTAACCCCCGGTAACAGGCCAGGAAAATACGTTGTCTTATTCATCGTTATCTCAACGCACACTAACCGTTTTGGCCGGGGTCACAGCGCCATAATCGTTGACCGTCTGGAACGTGACGTTGCCCTGAACGCCCGTGGGTAGCAGGACCTGCGCATCGCTTTTCGGCGCAACCATCACGTTATCGACCTTCGTTTTCCCCACATTGAGATTGACCAACGTGACGTAGTACGCTGACGGATTGTTGATTTTCAGGTGGTTGCCGGAGCGGGAAAAGGTCAGCATTCCTGGTGCATCTTCCGGGATTTGCGGCAGATTATTCGGACGAACGAAAAGTTTGATGCGTGACAGAATCGCCAGTTGCAGAACGTTTTTGCCCTCAAGGCTGTTTTTATTGACTGACGGAATGGCTTTGACGTTCATCCAGAACAGCGACTCACGGTCTTTGGGCAGCGGTTCACCGGCATAGATGATACGCAGCGTGTTTTCGCTTTTGGGTTCACTAACAAACAGCGGAGGCGTAACCACAAACGATTTTTCTTTAGCGCCTGCGCTATTCTCAATCCATGAATTTACCAGGTAACGTTCTTTGGTATCGCTATTGCTAATAGACAGGGACGTTTGTTTGGCATCGGCCGGATAAATAACGCGAGTGGCGCCTAATGCAATGCCTCCGGCAGCCTGAACACTGGCAGCAGAAAATAAGGCCAGTAAAAGGATAAAACCTGATTTTAGATAATTAAACATAGCTAAAAATACCTTTGATGCGATTATCGTTGGGAAATAAATCAGGGATAAACCAACGTAAACCACACGTCTGAGCGAAGCGTTCCCGGCGTTATATTTTCCGAGACAGCCCGATAGCGGGCAGTGAAATGAAACGTCATCTCTTGCGTTATAATCGGCACATAATGAAGCGGCAGGGCATTCGGTATAATTTGCCGTTGGCGCTCGTCAAATAACGCCAGGCCAATCCCCGAAGCCGCTGACGCATCGCCGCTGGCAAGAAAAACCTGCGGATCTTCCGCTGGCGTCACGCCCGCAAACGCAATCCCAACATGGTCATAAACATCGGAGCTGCACGACGTTAAGCGCAGTGAAAACGGTACGCTGGTAGAGGCGAAGCTTCCCGTCCCAGAGAAAGCATTGGTGCGATACTGCCCCATTTGCACCCGCATATCCTGACTGTCAGTGGCGACCGTACAGGCGCCGTTGACGAGCTGCCCCCGTAAGTGGACGCGGCCACTTTCCAGTATTACCGTATGTGAAAGCACAGGCATTACGCACAGCATTCCCGCCAGCGCCACGCCTTTCCCTATCATCTGCCGCATCCTTCATCATCCCCGGATATTGCCTCATCCATTGAGGCGAACGTCATCCTTGCGCAAATCAAAACGGCTTATTCGTACTTCATGATGAACGTCGCGTCGGCATTTGCCTGACCCGGCGTTGCGCTTGCGGCAGTGGCTTTGTAACGCGCAGAGAAACGCAGGGTGTTGGTCCCTTCTACCAGCGCCTGAGCGGTAGAGAAGGTTGCGCCATCCGGCTTCAGCGCGGTGGACGTATTGTCCAGAATTTCAATCCCAACACCGCCCGCAGTGGTACCGTTGTCTGCAGAAGTGACGGCCAGCAGGTTGTTATTGGTAATATCGGACTGGCCTGAGAAAGCAACGGCTGCAGTTGCGGCAACGTTCGGGTCACAGTCGTTCAGCACGATAGAGAACGGAATTTGTGCTGTAGTGTCACCCACTGCGGCAAAACTGGCAGTACGATACTGGCCTAACGTCACAACCTGATCGGATGACTGAGTACTGACTGCACAGGCTGCATTGACCAGTTCACCTTCAAAATGCACAGTACCGCCGCTAACGCTTACCGGATCGGCTGCAACCGCTGCACCGGCGACTAACATCAGGCTGGCAATAACAGAAGAGGTCATTAATTTACGTTTCATGGATTTCCCTTGAATTACACACATCCGGCTCCAGCATCCTGCGGGATCCGTTTGAATCATTATCGACATTAAATGTCAGGCTAATTATCTCTGCATCCTGTAAAGATATATATCGCATGAGAATTAGCTAACCTTTTACCCCAATTCTCCTGAGTATTTGATTCACTAATTATTCCTCGCGAATATGACTATTCGTCACAGCGATAAATTAAACATTTCAATTAATGAAAAATACCTGCAAATCCTTTTAATGACCCTGGCTAATTCTTAATGGGACCCAGGAAAAATCTGGGTGTGAATGAGGTAAAATCCCTCATAATTAACCGTAACAGACTGGTTTGTGGCGCATTACCCCTGAAAATACCAGGGTGATGAGTTGTTTCATTCACGTTAATTTTAATTAGCATGCTCATTAATTATCCGCAAGGCTTATGCCTTTGTCCTGATCCCATTCGCAGATCGTGACGCCCCCTGGCGCACGTAAAAATGCAAACGAAAACTGACAGCACGTCCTGCTTCTGACAAAATAGCGGCATCCCCTTCGATTTAACGTAACAGACGGAATCCTCTCTCTGATGGCAGCAAAGATTATTGACGGTAAAACGATTGCGCAGCAGGTGCGCTCTGAGGTTGCTCAAAAAGTTCAGGCGCGTTTAGCGGCTGGATTACGCGCCCCAGGCCTGGCTGTTGTGCTGGTAGGTAGCAACCCGGCTTCGCAGATTTATGTCGCGAGTAAACGCAAAGCCTGTGACGAGGTGGGGTTTGTCTCCCGCTCCTATGACCTGCCTGAAACCACCAGCGAGGCGGAGCTGCTCGAGCTGATCGATACGCTCAATGCAGATACCACCATCGACGGTATTCTGGTCCAGCTGCCGTTACCTGCGGGTATCGACAACGTTAAAGTTCTCGAGCGTATTGCGCCGGATAAAGACGTTGACGGTTTCCACCCGTATAACGTTGGTCGCCTGTGCCAGCGTGCGCCGCGCCTGCGCCCGTGTACTCCGCGCGGTATTGTGACTCTGCTTGAGCGTTACAATATCGACACCTATGGTCTGAATGCGGTCGTTATTGGCGCGTCGAATATTGTTGGCCGCCCGATGAGCATGGAGCTGCTGCTGGCTGGCTGCACCACCACCGTCACCCACCGGTTCACCAAAGATCTGCGTCGCCATGTAGAGCATGCAGACCTGCTGATTGTTGCCGTCGGCAAACCTGGCTTTATTCCCGGCGAGTGGATCAAAGAAGGTGCGATTGTGATTGATGTCGGCATCAACCGTCTGGAGAATGGTAAGGTTGTTGGCGATGTGGTCTTTGAAGATGCTGCCGCACGCGCGTCATATATCACGCCGGTACCCGGCGGCGTAGGCCCAATGACGGTCGCTACACTTATCGAAAACACGCTGCAGGCGTGTGTTGAATATCATGATGTAAAGGACGTTTAAGATGGCCACATTTTCACTGGGTAAACACCCACACGTTGAACTCTGCGATTTACTGAAGCTGGAAGGCTGGAGCGAAAGCGGCGCCCAGGCAAAAATTGCTATTGGCGAAGGGTTAGTGAAGGTCGATGGTGCTGTAGAAACGCGTAAACGCTGCAAAATCGTTGCCGGACAGACCGTCAGCTTTGAAGGCCACAGCATTAACGTCGTGGCGTGATCCCAGGTGCCGGATGAGGTTAACCCCTGTCCGGCCACTTCCTCTCTCCTTTTCAGATAATGACTTCATCACCACTTCACAGTGAACTGTTAGCATGTTGTTTTTCCACACGAAGCGATCATCATGCCAACAATCGTTACCCACACTGCCGTTCCACTCTGTTTAGGATTAGGTCTCGGGCGTAAAGTCATCCCCCCGCAATTACTGTTTACTGGCGTCATTCTGGCTATGTTGCCGGATGCCGACGTCCTGTCGTTTAAGCTTGGCGTCGCCTACGGCAACGTGTTTGGTCACCGTGGTTTTACCCATTCGCTGCTGTTCGCCTTCGTGGTGCCGCTGCTCTGCGTATGGATGGGTCGACGATGGTTTAAGGCAGGCTTAATTCGCTGCTGGCTATTTCTGACGGTTTCACTGCTGTCGCACAGCCTGTTGGATTCGGTCACCACTGGCGGCAAAGGCGTCGGCTGGCTGTGGCCGTGGTCGGATGAACGCTTCTTTGCACCGTGGCAGGTGATTAAAGTCGCCCCGTTTGCGCTATCACGCTACGCCACACCATACGGGCACCAGGTGATAATTTCGGAGTTGATATGGGTATGGCTACCGGGAGTTATGATGATGGGTGTGCTGTGGTGGTATCGGAAATATTAATTTGCCGGATACGACAAGCGTCTTATCCGACCGACATTCGTACATTGATTGCCGGACAGGGCGCGAGCCGCCATCCGGCAATCAATATCATTACTTACGGCGCCAGGTAGTGCCCTGCGGGCCATCTTCCAGCACGATACCCATCTCATTGAGACGGTCACGCGCGGCGTCAGCTGCCGCCCAGTCTTTGGCTTTACGGGCATCCAGACGCTGCTGGATTAACGCTTCAATTTCAGCAACTTCACCGTCATCCGCCTGCGCACCGCTTTGCAGGAATGCTTCGGGCTCCTGTTCCAGCAGGCCCAGCACGCTGGAAAGCTTACGCAGATGCGAAGCCATACCGTTAGCCGCCGCCATATCTTCACCCTTCAGGCGGTTAACCTCACGCGCCATATCAAACAGCACGGAGTAGGCTTCCGGCGTATTGAAGTCATCGTCCATCGCTTCAATGAAGCGTGCTTCAAAGGCTTCGCCACCGGCTGGGGCAACGGACTTATCGGTGCCGCGCAGCGCGGTATACAGACGCTCCAGTGCAGAGCGCGCCTGCTTCAGGTTCTCTTCGCTGTAGTTTAACTGGCTACGGTAATGACCAGACATCAGGAAGTAGCGAATGGTTTCGGCGTCGTAGTATTTCAGCACGTCACGCACGGTAAAGAAGTTGCCCAACGATTTGGACATTTTCTCCCGGTCAACCATTACCATCCCGGAGTGCATCCAGTAATTAACGTATTCACCGTCATGCGCACAGGTAGACTGAGCGATTTCGTTTTCATGGTGCGGGAACATCAGATCCGAACCACCGCCATGAATATCAAAATGGTTGCCCAACTGTTTGCAGTTCATCGCCGAACATTCGATGTGCCAGCCAGGACGACCCGCGCCCCACGGAGACGGCCAGCTCGGCTCGCCTTCTTTGGACATTTTCCACAGCACGAAGTCCATCGGGTTGCGCTTCACATCAACCACATCAACGCGTGCGCCCGCCTGCAGTTGATCCAGATCCTGGCGTGACAGCTGACCATAATTCGGGTCAGTCGGCACGTCGAACATCACGTCGCCGTTATCAGCGACATAAGCGTGACCTTTGGCAATCAGCTGTTCAGTGATTTCAATAATCTCAGCGATATGGTGCGTAGCGCGCGGCTCCAGATCCGGGCGCAGAATATTCAGCGCGTCGAAATCGCTATGCATTTCCGCGATCATTCTGTCGACCAACGCCACAAAGCTCTCACCGTTTTCATTCGCGCGCTTGATGATTTTGTCATCAATATCGGTAATGTTGCGCACATATTTCAGCTTATAGCCGAGGAAGCGCAGATAGCGCGCGACAACGTCGAAAGAAACGAAGGTACGTCCGTGGCCAATATGACAGAGATCGTAAACGGTAATACCACACACGTACATGCCGACTTCCCCGGCATGAATAGGTTTGAATTCCTCTTTTTGGCGCGTCAGTGTATTAAAGATTTTTAACATCGAAGATTCCGTGTAGACGTGTGTGGATAGTAAAGTCTGTATAATACCCATAATTTAGACCGGAAGCAGCACACTTTGCGAGGTGATCGCAGCTTGCGGTTATGCTATAACACACCCCTAACTCTGACCCTTCACGGGGTCGAAGCACCAATCTATCGGAACAGGATGCAAAAATGGTTACTTTCCACACTAATCACGGCGATATCGTAATCAAAACGTTTGATGATAAAGCGCCTGAAACAGTTAAAAACTTCCTGGACTACTGCCGCGAAGGTTTTTACAACAACACCATTTTCCACCGTGTTATTAACGGTTTCATGATCCAGGGCGGCGGTTTCGAACCGGGCATGAAGCAAAAAGCCACGAAAGAAGCGATCAAAAACGAAGCGAACAACGGTCTGAAAAACACCCGTGGTACGCTGGCGATGGCGCGTACTCAGGCTCCGCACTCCGCAACCGCACAGTTCTTCATCAACGTTGCAGACAACGACTTCCTGAACTTCTCCGGCGAAAGCATGCAGGGTTGGGGTTATTGCGTGTTTGCCGAAGTTGTTGAAGGCATGGACGTGGTTGATAAAATCAAAGGCGTTTCCACTGGTCGCAGCGGTATGCACCAGGATGTGCCAAAAGAAGACGTCATCATCGAAAACGTGACCGTCAGCGAGTAATCGTGACGACACTGTTTATTGCAGATCTTCACCTCTGCACAGAAGAACCGGCGATCACCGCCGGTTTTCTGCGTTTTTTAGCCGGTGATGCGCGAAAAGCTGATGCACTGTATATTCTCGGCGACCTGTTTGAAGCCTGGATTGGCGACGACGACCCAACCCCACTGCATCATGAAATAGCCGCGGCGATAAAATCACTGGTTGATTCCGGCGTTCCCTGCTTTTTTATTCACGGCAATCGAGATTTTCTGCTCGGCAAACGTTTTGCCCGTGAAAGCGGCATGAGCTTGCTGCCTGAGAAAAAAGTACTCAACCTGTATGGCCGCAAGGTATTGATCATGCATGGCGACACTTTGTGCACCGACGATGCAGGCTATCAGGCGTTTCGCGCCAAAGTACATCAACCCTGGCTACAGAAGCTGTTCCTCTCCTTACCTCTGTTCGTTCGCCAACGTATCGCCGCGAAAATGCGCGCCAATAGCAAAGCGGCCAACAGCAGCAAGTCACTGGCGATCATGGATGTGAATCCGCAGGCCGTCATCACCGAGATGGAAAAGCATCAGGTCCAGTGGTTAATTCACGGCCACACCCACCGCCCGGCAGTCCACGAGCTTACGGCCAATGAAAAACCCGCTTTCCGCGTGGTATTAGGCGCATGGCACACCGAAGGGTCGATGATCAAAGTCACGCCAGATGACGTTGAACTGATCGCATTTCCGTTTTAATTCCGCAGATATCCAGTTCCTCTTTACACAAAACTCGTTGAGATGCAGCCAGCTACAGAGGCTGCCTGAAGGGTGAAGTGTAAAGCGCGCAATCGTTTTCCTTGACGGCGAATTATGCTATTCTCTGTGGCCTCAAAAGTCGAGTGTAGTGCATCACAGGAGTTTTCAGACGCATGTCTTCCCGCAATAACCCGGCGCGTGTCGCCATCGTGATGGGGTCCAAAAGCGACTGGGCTACCATGCAGTTCGCCGCCGAAATCTTCGAAATTCTGAACGTGCCGCATCATGTTGAAGTCGTCTCCGCCCACCGCACCCCTGACAAGCTGTTTAGCTTCGCCGAAAGCGCAGAAGAGAACGGCTATGAGGTGATTATTGCCGGTGCGGGTGGCGCTGCACATCTGCCAGGCATGATTGCGGCGAAAACGCTGGTGCCTGTTTTAGGCGTCCCGGTGCAAAGCGCGGCGCTGAGCGGCGTAGATAGCCTTTACTCCATCGTACAGATGCCGCGCGGTATTCCGGTCGGAACGCTGGCTATCGGCAAAGCGGGCGCGGCAAATGCGGCCCTGCTGGCAGCACAAATTCTGGCAACACACGACAAAGCATTACACCAGCGTCTGAACGACTGGCGCAAAGCACAAACCGACGAGGTACTGGAGAATCCGGACCCGCGAGGTGCGGCATGAAGCAGGTCTGCGTACTCGGTAACGGTCAGCTAGGGCGCATGCTGCGCCAGGCCGGTGAGCCGCTGGGCATTGCGGTCTGGCCCGTCGGGCTGGATGCCGAACCAGCAGCGGTCCCTTTTCAGCAAAGCGTGATCACCGCTGAGATTGAGCGCTGGCCGGAAACGGCGCTCACCCGCGAGCTCGCGCGCCATCCGGCGTTTGTCAACCGCGACGTTTTCCCGATTATTGCCGACCGTCTGACGCAAAAGCAGCTTTTTGACAAGCTCGGCCTGGCAACTGCGCCGTGGCAACTGCTGGCGGATAAAAGCGAATGGCCTGCAGTATTCGACAAACTCGGTGAGTTGGCGATCGTGAAACGTCGCGTCGGCGGCTACGACGGTCGTGGGCAGTGGCGTTTGCGCATAAATGAAACCGAACAACTGCCGGACGACTGCTACGGCGAGTGCATCGTTGAGCGGGGAATCAACTTCTCTGGTGAAGTCTCACTGGTTGGCGCTCGTGCGCACGACGGTAGCACCGTCTTCTATCCGCTGACCCATAACCTGCACCAGGACGGCATTCTGCGCACCAGCGTGGTCTTCCCGCAGGCTAACGCCAAACAGCAGAAACAGGCCGAAGCGATGCTCTCTGCCATCATGCAGGAGCTGGGCTATGTCGGCGTGATGGCGATGGAATGTTTCATCACCCCGGAAGGTCTGCTGATTAACGAACTGGCTCCACGCGTGCACAACAGCGGGCACTGGACGCAAAACGGTGCCAGCATCAGCCAGTTTGAGCTGCACCTGCGCGCCATTACCAACCTGCCGTTACCCACGCCGGTAGTGAACACTCCTTCGGTGATGGTAAATCTGATTGGTAGCGACCTGAACTATGACTGGCTGAAGCTGCCGCTGGTGCATCTGCACTGGTATGACAAAGAGGTGCGTGAAGGGCGTAAGGTGGGACACCTGAACCTGAGCGACAGCGATACCGCGCGTCTTAGTGCGACGCTGGAAGCGCTTATCCCCCTGCTGCCGCCGGAATATGCCAGCGGTATTATCTGGGCGCAGTCAACGCTGAAATAAGCCATTAATGCCGGGGATTTGATTTTATCCTTCCCCGGCCCCTCCTCTGGCGCGTAAAATCCCCTCCATTGCTGTTTTTGTATTTTCAGGATCACACATGAACGATGGAACGGACTATCGCGCAATTTTGCTCGCTGGTACGCCTATAATCGATGTACGCGCCCCCGTCGAATTTCTGCAAGGCGCAATGCCGGGCGCAATCAACCTTCCCCTAATGAACGATGACGAACGTGCCGCCGTGGGTACCTGTTATAAACGTCAGGGACCCGAGGCAGCCCTCACGCTCGGCCATCAACTGGTCTGCGGCGAGACTCGCCAACAACGTATGAAGGCCTGGCTGGATGCCTGTCGTCAAAATCCTGCGGGCTATTTATGCTGCGCGCGCGGCGGTCAGCGTTCGCACATTGTGCAGCAGTGGCTGCTCGAGTCCGGGATTGACTACCCGCTGATACACGGCGGCTACAAAGCCCTGCGTCAGGCGGCGATTCAGCTGACGGAAGAATTAGTGCAAAAGCCGATCGTCTTAATTGGCGGCTGTACCGGGAACGGTAAAACGCAGCTGGTGCAACAGCAGCCGAACGGCGTGGATCTCGAAGGTCTGGCGCACCATCGCGGTTCCTCGTTTGGTCGCACCGTTGAACCGCAGTTGAGTCAGGCGAGTTTTGAAAACCTGCTGGCGGTCGAAATGCTCAGAACCGACAGCCGTCAGGATCTGCGTCTGTGGGTACTGGAAGATGAAGGCCGCATGATCGGGGCTAATCATCTGCCTGAGTGCCTGCGTGAACGCATGACCCAGGCATCTATTGCAGTGGTGGACGATCCTTTTGAGCGTCGTCTGGAGCGACTGCGTGAAGAGTATTTCGTGCGGATGCACCACGATTTTACCCATGCTTATGGCGAGAGTCAGGGCTGGCAGGAGTATAGCGAGTATCTGCACCACGGCCTGTTTGCTATTCGCCGCCGTCTGGGTTTACAACGTTTTGCCGAGCTGACCGCCCTGCTCGACGTGGCTCTGCGCGAACAGCAAGCGACGGGCAGTACCGACGCCCATATAGGCTGGCTGGTACCGTTGCTCAACGAGTATTACGACCCGATGTATCGTTATCAACTGGAAAAGAAAGCCGCGAAAGTCGTCTTTCGCGGCACATGGCAGGACGTTGCCGACTGGCTTAACGCACAGTGATCAGTGTCTGTCGCGCTTATCCGCGCGTTTCGCCAGCCAGTCGCCCAGCACCTGAACGACCTGCACCAGAATAATCAGCGCCACCACGGTGACGATCATGACCTGGGTTTCATAGCGGTAATAACCAAAGCGAATCGCCAGGTCGCCTACCCCACCGCCGCCAACGATTCCGGCCATCGCGGAGTAACCGATCAGACTCACCAGCGTTATCGTCAACCCACGCAGCAGACCCGCGCTCGCTTCAGGTAACAGAACGGTGCAGATGATGCGCATCGGGCTGGCGCCAAAGGCTTCCGCCGCTTCAATAATGCCTTTATCGACTTCGCGCAGTGCACTGTCGACCAGACGGGCATAAAAAGCGATTGCCGCCACCGAGAGCGGAACCGACGCCGCAATCGGCCCAATGGTATTTCCGAGTAAAAACTGGGTGAGCGGCAGCAGCAGCACCAGCAGGATCACAAACGGCACCGAACGGATGATATTCACCAGCACGGAGCTGAGCAGATACACAAAACGGTTTTGCCAGAATAAATGCCGGTCGGTGACGAAAATAAGAAAACCGAGCGGCAGACCGCCAATAATCGCCAGCACCGTAGAGATGCTTAGCATCTGAAAGGTTTCATTAAACGCCAGCGTCAAATCAGGCAATAAATCATCCACGAATCACCTCCACCTGTGCCGTGCGTTGACGAATATGTTCCACGGCGACATCCACCGCAGAAGGGTTATGCGGCGCGGTCAGTTGCACCACCAGAATCCCCAGCGCACGCTCGCCGATATATTCAATTTTGCCGTGCAGAATGTTCACCGCCACACCAAATTTAACCGCGACTTCTGACAACACCGGCTGTTCCGCCGAATCGCCGATGAACAGAATTTTCAGCAACTGGCCAGGCAAATGCTGGCGCAACCGTTCGGGTAGCGTCAGATTGAGGGTATGCGACACCAGTTGCTGCGTGAAAGCGTGCTGCGGGTGAGCAAAAACGTCAAACACCTCACCGGACTCCACCACCTTGCCGCCGGACATCACCGCCACACGATCGCAAATCGATTTGATCACGTTCATCTCGTGAGTGATCAGCACGATCGTGATCCCCAACTGTTGGTTGATCTGCTTAAGCAATGCCAGAATAGTGGCCGACGTTTCCAGATCCAGCGCAGAGGTCGGTTCATCACACAGCAGCACATCCGGGTGATTGGCAATCGCACGGGCAATACCAACGCGCTGCTTTTGCCCGCCGCTGAGCTGCACAGGAAAGCGGTTTGCCTTGTCAGACAGCCCCACCAGCGTCAGGATTTCGCTGACGCGTGGGCCAATTTTACTGCGCTCCCATCCGGCAGCCTTCAGGCTGAAAGCGACGTTTTGCGCCACGGTACGGGTATGCATCAGATTAAAATGCTGAAAAATCATCCCAATACGCTGACGGGCTTTACGTAGTTGCGCCCCTTCCAGCGCGGAAATTTCTACGCCGTTAACCTTTACGCTTCCCAGGCTTGGTCGCGTTAAGGCGTTCAGGGTGCGCAGCAGCGTACTTTTCCCCGCGCCGCTGGTCCCGACAATGCCAAATATCTCGCCTGCGCCTATGCGCAAGTTGACGTCATCAACCGCCCGGGTTGATGGTCCACGGCCTGCGCTAAAATCCACGCAAACCTTTTCTATCTCAATCATAGCCACCTCAGAAATGCGAAAAGGGCAGTCGCCGCTGCCCCTGTTAACCTTGTGCGCAGCGATTATTGGGCTGCCGACATCCATTCCGGTTTCTGGAAGGCGCTGTAGATATTTTGCGGCTCGTCGATCACCGCGCGATACGCCGGAGATTTCACCGCCGCCACAATATCTTTCGCGAACGGTTTATCCGCATCTTCACTGCGTACCGCTATGATATTTTTCAGATTTTCGTCCAGATGCTCTTGCTTAATGGCGCTGGCGAGATCCAGTTTTGCCGCCACAGCAAAGTTACCGTTGACCAGCGCGCCGGTCACACCGTCCAGGGTACGTGGCAGCTGTGCCGCTTCCAGCGGTTTAAACACCAGCCCTTTCGGGTTGCTGGCGATATCGCGCTCAGAGGCTTTAGTCGGATCGATAGTGTCTTTGATGGTAATAAGGCCAATAGACTGCAGGAAACGCAGACCGCGAGCCAGGTTGGTTGGATCATTGGAAAGCGTGATCACATCCCCTTTTTTTTAACTCATCCAGGCTTTTGATTTTATGTGAGTAAAAACCCATCCCGGCCGTCGGGACCACAATCAGCTTGCTCAGCTTCAGTCCTTTATCAGCGGTGAATTTGTCAAAGTAGAGCGAGTGCTGGAACAAGTTGGCATCAATACTGCCGTTGGAAAGCGCCATGTTCGGCTGCACGTAGTCGCTGAATTCGCGCACCACTACCTTATAGCCTTTCTCTTTCAGCGTAGGGGCAATGGCCTGTTTCACCATATCGCCGTACGGACCAGGTGCGACGCCAAACACGATGGTATGCGGGTCACTGTTCGCATGAGCAAGTTGTAATCCACAGGCCAGTAACAGCGCTCCGGTCGCGACGCGTAAACTCTGACGCAATCCCATAATTTCTCCATTTTAACGTTGTGGTGTCATGTCTCACGCCGTTCTTGCGGCGTTGTTCTTGTTGGCCTGTTAACAGGCTGATTGTTAACATGACACAGATCACAACCTGCTGTCCTTGAAATTATTTCATGATGTTGCGGGATATGTCGTTGAATGTACGCTGAAGGTACTAATGTGTTTTTCAGCAAAGGATAGTAAAAAACCGGATAACCTTCTGGTTATCCGGTTTTGGCAGGGAAATTGACTTAGAAATCGTAACGCAGACGAACCAAGTTCATATCACCCAGATTGTCGGTGCTGGAGGTGAAGACGTGTTCGTAATCCACACGGAAACCGTAGTCCAGTTGGAAGCTGATACCCACACCATTGTCGGTACGCAGGTAGTTACGACCATTCACGTATTCAATACGGTCGCCCATAACGTAGGGTTGAACGGATTTCAGCGCATACTGACCAACCGGGAAGGTGTAACCCGCGAAGTATTCCAGACCCCAGGCATCACCGGCAAAGTAATCGTTAACAGAGACTTTTTTGGTGGTCATGAAGTTTTGATACCAACCGCCGCCCATCGAGAAGGTCCAGTTGTCCGGTTTCCAGCTCAGCGCGGTACCGACGATGTTTTGATCGTAGGTTTTGCTGGTGTCGCCACGCATTTCCGCGCGGGTGTAGTTCCACGCCGTACCCCAGGTCAGGTCATCGGTGATGTGATAATCCACACCCAGCGAGCCACCGCCTTTACGCTTGTAGCGCAGACCGTTGTTCGGGTTGTAATCATCGCTGAACAGATAAGATGCGTAGAGATCAACATCGCCAACCGTTTTCTTATACTTCAGTGACTTACGCGTACGATAGGAACCGTCATAGTCGCCATTGATACCGTTACCTGGTGCCTGACCGATCATGTCGTAGTCCCAGATATCCGTTTTCGCACCAACCACATCATAGTAAATGCTGTTCTGTTGACCGAAGGTCAGCGTACCCCAGGTCGCGCTCTTCAGACCGGTGTACAACATACGACGCGTGGTATCGTTGGCGCCGTTAGCATAGTGATTATCCCAGTTGAACATTGCCGGGAAGTTAACGCCCAGCTCGTAATAACTCACCCAGCTGATGTCATCAAACAGATAGTAATCAGCGGCGAAGCGAAAACGCGTCCCACCGTCGAAGCCATTACGCTTGTAGCCATTCTTACCATCGTCACCAGCCATATTCTGGAACTGCGGACGAATACTCCCGCCAACGGTGAAGTTAAGACGGCTCAGCGGGTTGCCCGCCTGTGGTTCTTGTTTCAGGACCGTGATTTCCGCCTGGGAGGCGAACGTCGTTAATGCCACTGCTGCGCCGATCGATACCGCCAGCGCCGTTTTTTTTATAGTCATTATTTGTACCTTGATAGATAGCCTGCCAATTATTCAGCATACAAATATTAACGTTTATTAATACACTCGTGTTGTCGGGTTTTTATTGTTCTGTGCTGTTAAATATCAATGAGTTATCAATTTGTGCTACATAGATAAAAAAACGCACCGATTTAAAAAACCGATGCGTAATCATCACGAATATGAATTAACTACTGAACTGACGAAACAGCGCTTTGCCTTTTAACAGACGTGAACCGAGCCATCCGCCGCATAACGAGAGCAACAATGCCCCACAAAGCGGCAACACGACCCACAGTCGCCAGTCTGGCTCCCACGGAAAATCAAACACTCGGGTTTGCAGCACCGCCAGTGCGGTTTCCGCGCCGATGGCAGCCACCAGTCCGGCGACCATTCCGAGCATGGCGAACTCGCACCATAGCGTGGTACGCAATAGCTTCTTACCCGCGCCCAGCGTGCGCCAGACCACCAGTTCCTGATGACGCTGACGCATTCCGACCTGGACCTGCGCCAATAGCAGCAACATACCGCAAGCGGTAACCAGCACCACCATCACCTCCAGTGCCCGGCTCACCTGCTCCAGCACCTGGCTCACCTGTTTGAGGATTGCGCCAATATCCAACAGGCTGATAGTCGGGAATTCGCGGTTAAGCTGCGTCAGCATGCCGTTGCCGTTCTCCCAGCGAAAGCTGGTTAACCAGCTTTGCGGCTGAGCGTCCAGCGCGCCGGAGGGAAAGATAAAGAAGAAGTTGGGGCGCAGGCTTTCCCAGTCCACTTTGCGCAGACTGCTGACCGTGGCGCTGAAATCCTGGGTATCGCCCATAAAGGTCACCCGATCGCCAAGCTTGACGTTCAGCCGTTTCGCCAGCCCCTCTTCCATCGAGACTTCGCCCACTTTTGGCGGCCAGCTTCCGGCAACGATCGGGTTATGATCCGGTCGGGTATCCTGCCAGGTCAGATTAAGCTCACGGTTCAGCGCCTCATCGTGATTGCCTTCGGTCGGCTTCTCATTGATCGCCGTCAGACGCGCCCGCACAATCGGATAGAACGATTCCGGGATCACCTGATGCTCAGCCAGGAAAGCCTTGAGTGGAACCACCTGTTCGGTGGCAATGTTGATGAGAAAATAGTTCGGGCTTTCCGGCGGCATTTGCTGCTGCCAGCGGTCGAGCAGGTCGCCACGCAGTACCAGCAGCAGCGCCAGCAACATAAAGGAAAGCGAAAATGCCGACAGCTGACTGAGCGTTGACCACGGCTGGCGCAACAGCCGACTAACCGCTAAACGCAGCGGCAGCGAGGTGAGCGTCAGGCCACGCAGCACGTTGAGCAGCATCCAGCCGAGCACCCCGCACAAAAGCGCCAGCACTACCGCTCCGGCCAGCACGGCCCACAGCAGCGGACTTCCGCCCATCAGTCCGGCGAGCAGGGCAATCACGACTATCAATACCACCGGCAAATAAAACTTCAGCGGCCAGACGTTTGCCACCACGTCACGGCGCAGTACCCGCAGTGGCTGAGTCGCCAGCAGCAAACGGTAAGGGCGTAACCCCACCAGCAGAGAAATGACCGTCATGGTGCCTAATGCCCATAGCCACGGCCAGGGACTGGCAGGCGGCAGTTCGCCGGGCAGTACCGGCTTAAGTAATACCACCAGCACGCGTTCAAACAACAGCCCGAATAACCCTCCGGTCACGCCAGACAGCACCAGCACCATCAGCCATTGACCAACAATTAGCCTGCGCAACTGTGCTCTGCCCGCGCCAAGGGTTTTCAGAATAGCCACCAGATCGTAACGACTGCGGCAGTAATGGCTCATCGCCACGGCAACCGCAGCGACCGCCAGCAGCAGGGTTAGCAGCGCCGACAGCAGCAGGAACTGTTGAGAACGCTCCAGTGATTTCCCCAGCGCCCCTTCATCCTGCTCCAGCCCATACCAGCGCTGTTCAGGCTTTAACTGCGGGAGCAGCCATTTTTCATAGGCTTCCAGTTGATGCGGTGTCCCGCCAAATTTATAGCGCCAGGTCACCCGGCTCCCCGGCTGGACCGCCGCCGTTTTTTCGACATCCGCCATGTTCATCATCAGGCGCGGCGCTATCTGGAACGGATTAAAACCGGCGTCCGGCTCCTGCACCACTTCTCCGGCGATGCGCAGCGTGGCATCGCCAACATCGATGGAATCACCGATTTTTAAGTTCAGCAACGCCATCAGACGCGGAGCCAGCAGCACCGAGCCTGGCTGAGGTTTCAGTCCCGGCGGATTGGTTTGCAACGTGCCATACATCGGATACACATCATCCACCGCTTTGACGTTCGCCAACTGCGGCGTATCCCGGGCAAAGGTCATAGTGGCAAAGGTCAGCTGTTCGCCCACTTTCAGGCCACGCTGTCGCGCCTCGTCAATCCACGCTTTCGGCACGGTACGCGAACTTTGTAGCGACCGATCTCCCGCCATAAACTCACGGCTTTGCTGGCTCAACCCTTTTTCCATACGATCGCTGATATTGCCCAGCGCCAGCACGCAGGCCACGGCCAGGCTCAGCGCCAGCCAGACAATCAGTAATGAAGGCGAGCGCCATTCGCGCCAGAACCAGCGTGCAATCATGCCTCCTCCTGCAACTGTCCGTTCACCAGACGTAAACGCCGATCGCAACGCGCCGCCAGTTGAGAATCATGGGTCACCAGAATCAGGGTGGTGCCATGTTCCCGGTTCAGAGAAAACAGCAGATCGGCGATTTTGTCTCCGGTCTGGCGGTCCAGATTGCCCGTCGGTTCATCGGCAAACAGCACGTCAGGGCGACCGTTAAACGCCCGCGCCAGCGCCACGCGCTGCTGCTCCCCACCGGAAAGCTGGGCCGGAAGATGATCAAGACGTTTTCCCAGCCCCAGTTGCTCCAGCAACGTTTTTGCCCCGTCGCGACTTTTTCCGCTGTTTTCGCCGCGCAACAACGCGGGCAACTCGACGTTTTCCAGCGCGTTCAGGGTCGGAATTAACATGAATGACTGGAAGACAAAACCCACGTGTCGCGCCCGCAGCTGTGCCCGGGCTTCCTCATCCATGGTGTGCAGCGCCTGCCCCACCAGGCTGACTTCACCGCTGGTGCCATCGTCCAGCCCGGCGAGGATCGCCAGCAGTGTGGATTTTCCTGAACCCGACTCGCCAATCAGCGCAATGGTCTCGGCGCGTTTGACAACCAGTTCAACTCCGGTAAGGATGGATAGCTCATGATCACCCTGACCGACGGATTTCTTAAGATGATGAACTTCAACAATGTTTTCCGCTGGCATTGGCCTTTCCTGTTCCTGGTCCTGTTAACTTTCCGCGCCGCCGCAGCGGACACGTTATTAATTCTGGGTGACAGCCTGAGCGCCGGATACCGTATGTCCGCCAGCGCCGCGTGGCCTGCGCTACTTAATGATAAATGGCAAACCAAAACGCCGGTGGTGAATGCCAGTATTAGCGGCGACACCTCGCAGCAGGGTCTGGCCCGTCTGCCTGCATTACTGAAGCAGCACCAGCCGCGCTGGGTGCTGGTCGAACTTGGCGGCAACGACGGTCTGCGCGGTTTTTCGCCTGCGCAAACCGAACAAACCCTGCGCACGATTCTGCAGGATGTGAAAGCAGCAAATGCCGAACCGCTGCTGATGCAAATTCGTCTGCCGGCAAACTACGGTCGCCGTTATAATGAAAGCTTTAGCGCGATTTATCCAAAACTCGCCAAAGAGTTTGATATACCTCTGCTGCCCTTTTTTATGGAAGAGGTTTACCTGAAACCCCAGTGGATGCAGGATGATGGTATTCATCCTAACCGTGACGCCCAGCCGTTTATTGCCGACTGGATGGCGCAACATCTCACTCCTCTAGTAAATCACGACTCGTAAAACAACGGAGATCCTGACAGGTAAAGTTATGCAAAAATCGGTCTTAATAACAGGATGTTCCAGCGGAATCGGTCTGGAAAGCGCGCTTGAGCTAAAGCGCCAGGGTTTTCAAATTCTGGCAGGCTGTCGCAAACCTGACGATGTGGCGCGTATGAACAGCATGGGATTCACCGGCATATTGCTGGATCTGGATTCACCCGAGAGCGTAGATCGCGCGGCTGATGCGGTGATCGCCCTGACCGATAATCGTTTGTATGGGATCTTTAACAACGCCGGATACGGCGTCTATGGCCCATTGCCCACCATCAGCCGCGAGCAGATGGAACAGCAGTTTTCCGCCAACTTCTTTGGCGCACATCAGCTTACCATGCGCCTGTTACCTGCCATGCTACCCCACGGCGAAGGACGAATTGTGATGACCTCGTCGGTAATGGGATTGATCTCAACGCCGGGGCGCGGGGCCTATGCCGCCAGCAAATATGCGCTGGAAGCGTGGTCCGACGCGCTGCGTATGGAGCTGCGCCACAGCGGGATTAAGGTCAGCCTGATTGAGCCTGGCCCTATTCGCACCCGCTTTACCGAAAACGTCAACCAGACCCAGAGCGATGCTCCCGTGGAAAACCCCGGAATTGCCGCGCGTTTTACGCTGGAGCCACAAGCGGTTGTCGCCAAAGTGCGTCATGCGTTTGAGAGCGACAAACCAAAGCTGCGTTATCCGGTTACGCTGGTGACCTGGGCAGTTATGCTACTGAAGCGCCTGTTGCCAGGCCGCATAATGGACAAAATTTTACACGGTTGAGTTGAAGCACGCGCGTCAGCCCCCATGTAACAAGAAATCGACAAAAGAGAGTAACTCCATGTCCACACAGAATATTGTTAACATTAACGAATCGAACCTCCAGCAGACCCTTGAACAGTCGATGACCACGCCGGTCCTGTTCTATTTTTGGTCTGAGCGCAGCCAGCATTGTCTGCAATTAACGCCGGTACTGGAGAGCCTTGTTGCTCAGTACAACGGTCAGTTTATTCTCGCCAAGTTAGACTGCGACGCCGAGCAGATGATCGCCTCCCAGTTTGGTCTGCGCGCGATCCCCACGGTTTATCTGTTCCAGAACGGTCAGCCGGTAGATGGATTCCAGGGCCCGCAGCCGGAAGAAGTTATTCGCGCGCTGCTGGAGAAAGTGTTACCGAGCGAAGAAGAGTTGAAAGCGCGCCAGGCGATCGAGTTCATCGAAGCCGGCAATCACGCTGATGCGCTGCCGCTGCTGAAAGAAGCCTGGCAGATCTCCAATCAGAGCAGCGAAATTGGCCTGCTATTGGCGGAAACGCAAATCGCCCTGAACCGTTCAGACGAAGCTGAAGCGGTGCTGAAAACTATCCCATTGCAGGATCAGGACACCCGTTATCAGGGCCTGGTGGCACAGATCGAACTGCTGAAGCAGGCGGCTGATACGCCAGAAATCCAACAGTTGCAGCAGCAAGTCGCCAGCAATCCACAGGATGCGGCGCTGGCAACTCAACTGGCCATTCAGTTACACCAGGTCGGACGTAACGAGGAATCGCTGGAATTGCTGTTCAGTCACCTGAAGAAAGATCTCACTGCAGCCGACGGTCAGGCGCGTAAAACCTTCCAGGAGATCCTTGCCGCACTGGGCACCGGCGATGCGCTGGCCTCGAAATACCGCCGCCAGCTGTACGCGCTGTTGTACTAATTCGCTGCATTTGCCTGATGGCGCTTGTGCTAATCGGGCCTACAATCTCCCCGTAGGCCCGCGCCATCCGGTACTCCATTAGTTTTTTTTCAAATGCGTCACCACCAGTTGGTGACGTGAATTATAGAACTTCCGATAGGTCAGGTAGCAGGCGATAATGGTTGACAGACTGGCGGTCGAAAGCAGCATAAACGTCACCATAATCTGATACTTAATCGCTTTTACCGGATCAATACCTGCAAAGATCAACCCGGACATCATCCCCGGTAAACTCACCAGTCCCACGGTCTTCGCTGAATCGATCGTCGGGATCAGCGAAGCGCGAATACTGTCGCGAATCAGCGGCGCGGAGGCCACTTTCGGCGTCGCACCGAGGCTGAGTTTTTCCTGAATTTGCTGCTGTTCGCTGTTAAACCGCTGCCCCAGATTGTTGTAACACAGCCCTACCGCAACCATCGCATTGCCTGCAATCATGCCGGAAATTGGGATCACCTGCATTGGGGTAAACTCGATAGAGCCTGACAGAACCAGCACCGCCAGCGTTAACCCCGCCCCCGCCGTGATGGCGATAAATGACGAGAGAAAAGCTTTATCAATATATTTACTGCGCTTTTGCGCGTTATAGGCCGCGTTGAAACAGATAAACAGCACCATCAATAAGGTCAGAATGCTGTGGTTAACGCCGAAAATATATTTCAGCACATAACCAACGATAATAAGCTGAACCACCGCCCGGCAAACGCTCCAGAGAATATCTTTTTCCAGCGCCAGTTTTTCTTTGTTGCTGATCAGTATCGCGACCACCACCAGCATCATCGCTAACGCCAGTGATTCATTGGTAATATTATGCTCGTTCATTGCTTACTTCCTGCATTTCCCCGGCGTGCGGTTGAAGGGTTATGACATTATCCGCATGATTAATTTCATCTTTGTCGTGCGTCACCCACAGCACAGCAATATTCTTATCGCGGACATAGTGGTGAATTAATTCGTTCACATTCCGTTTATTGGCTTCATCCAGCGCGCTGGTAATTTCATCAAGCAGCAGGATTTTTGGCAGAAACTGTAAATTACGAATTAACGAGACGCGTTGCTTTTCGCCGCCAGACAGCTCATTGATGTTTTTTTTGAGGATTGTTTCGGGTAGCTCAAAACGGGCCAGATCGGCAAGAAACACATCCGGATCCGGACGTTTATCGCGGATTTGCCAGGGGAAAATGAGGTTGTCGTAAACGGTGTCACCAAACAACGCGGGCGTTTGCGCACAATAAGAAACCTGCTGGCGATATGTTTCAGGCTTAAGAGTGTTTATCTCCTTGCCCTCAAAGAGAATTTCACCGGCAGTCGGGCTAATTAATGACGCCACTATCTTGAGTAACGTACTTTTACCGCAACCAGACTGGCCGGTAATCAGCTTAAATTCTCCGGCCCGGAGATTAAAACAGATGTTATTGAGAACCTGCGTCGCCCCTGCCTGCCATGCGACATTTTTTAACTGAAGCAGAATGCTGCTTTCTTCCATTACCAATCCCTTTTTTACCTCTTTCGTGCAGACAGTCTATCCCTGTAATTTATTATAGGGGAGCCCACCCTGATAAATCGGGTATAATTTGACTAATGAGGCAGTAAAGGACAACACAACAGGAGGTTTCATCAATGCTCATTTTTATTCCTATTCTCATTTTTGTCGCGCTGGTCATCGTCGGTGCTGGCGTCAAAATCGTCCCGCAGGGATATCAGTGGACGGTCGAGCGTTTTGGCCGTTACACCAAAACCCTGCAACCGGGTTTAAACCTTGTTGTACCGTTCATGGACCGCATCGGTCGTAAGATCAACATGATGGAACAGGTGCTTGATATCCCCTCTCAGGAAGTCATCTCCAAAGACAACGCCAACGTCGCGATCGATGCCGTCTGCTTTATTCAGGTGATAGACGCGCCAAAAGCGGCTTATGAGGTCAGCAACCTGGAACTGGCGATCATCAACCTGACCATGACCAACATTCGTACCGTTCTCGGCTCGATGGAACTCGATGAAATGCTCTCCCAGCGCGACAACATCAACACGCGCCTGCTGCATATCGTTGATGAGGCCACGAATCCCTGGGGCATCAAAATCACCCGTATTGAAATCCGCGATGTGCGTCCGCCGGCGGAACTTATCGACGCCATGAACGCGCAGATGAAAGCCGAACGTACCAAGCGCGCCTATATTCTTGAAGCGGAAGGGATCCGTCAGGCAGAAATCGTCAAGGCCGAAGGTGAGAAACAGTCGAAAATCCTCAAAGCGGAAGGTGAACGCCAGTCGGCATTTTTACAGGCTGAAGCGCGTGAACGTTCCGCAGAAGCCGAGGCCCGCGCGACGCAGATGGTTTCGGAGGCAATTGCCGCCGGGGATATTCAGGCCGTGAACTACTTCGTGGCGCAGAAATACACCGAAGCGCTGCAGCACATCGGTTCGTCGAATAACAGCAAAGTGGTGATGATGCCGCTGGATGCCAGCAGCCTGATGGGGTCCATTGCCGGGATAGCCGAACTGGTGAAAGACAGCGCCAGCGAACGGAAAAAATCATGATAGCGATGATTCTGGTGCACCCGCACATCTTCTGGCTCAGCCTCGGCGGTCTGCTACTCGCCGCCGAGATGCTGGGCGGTAACGGCTATCTGCTGTGGAGCGGCGTGGCGGCAGTGATTACCGGCCTGGTCGTGTGGCTTATCCCGCTTGACTGGGCGTGGCAGGGGGCGATGTTCGCCGTACTCACCCTGCTGGCGGCCTGGCTGTGGTGGAAGTGGCTGGCAAGGCGTGTACAAGATCAGAAACCCGCCGACAGCCATCTTAACCAGCGCGGGCAGCAGTTGGTTGGCCGTCGATTTATTCTGGAAACTGCCCTGGTCAATGGCCGCGGACATATGCGCGTCGGCGACAGCTCATGGCCCGTCAGCGCCCGCGACGATTTGAGCGCCGGAACGCAGGTTGAAGTTATTGCCGTTGAGGGAATTACCCTGATTATTACAGCGGTATCACACTAAAAAGACAGGAAATAAGACTATGGTCAGGAAGACACCCCTTGCCTTTGCCCTTTGCTCATTATTGGTCGCCGCCCCGCAGGTATTCGCCTCTTTCGATATGGAAGACTGCAAATGGAGCGACGACAGCTGCCTGCTGAAAGGCACCCCCACCTTCAATCCGGAAAACGACAGCCGTGATAACCTGCTGCGGCTGCTGAGCCAGGAGAAATCATTTGCTCTGCCGGTGCAGTCGATGCCGGCGGACATCACCCGCTCCCGCGATTTCTATTTTGCGTATCATCCGCAGTGGGATGACATTGCCCCGCAGCCAGCCGCAGCGCAGGTATCTGCCGAAGACAGCCCCCTGTCCCGACAGATAGCCGAACTGAACATTAGCGCAGACGAAATAAACGTCAACGACGCTGAGCTTGAGAACCGTCATGTTTCGAACAATACCGCGAGCGTCAGCGCGTTTTTTGCCGCACTGCTGGCCGACTCAGCGTTAACGGCAAATCAGCGTCAGGCCCTGGCCCAGGCGCGTACAGGACTGTTATCCGGGGCAACCCGCGAGCAGATTGAGTCATCGCTTGCCACCCTCCCGGCAGATTCTCCAGCTCAGTCCTACAAAAGCTATCTGGCAGCAGCCGCCAGTTTTTATGCCGGTGATTATGCCAGCGCCGAACAGGATTTCGCTCAGCTAGCCAAAAGCGATCGTCCGTGGCTGGCTGGGACCGCGCAATACATGCTGATACGTGCGGCGTTGAACAAAAGCAGCCAGAACAGCGTGGGCGAGTACGGCGATTTTGATATCACAAAAATTAACCGCGAGGACGCTTCTCAGGCTCAGACGCTGGCGCAAGCCTATCTGCAACACTACCCGCAAGGCCTGTACGCCGCTTCCTCGCACGGTATGCTGCGTCGTATCAACTGGTATTTACAGGCGTGGCCGCAATTGGCGGGGTTGTATGAGCAGACGCTTCAGCAATCGGCTGACGCACAGCAACTGCGTGAGATCGTCATCGAATACGATAATGTCTACGGCATGGCGTTCTACGAACAGTCCGTGGTGGAGGCTTTCCCCGATGCGCCGCTTGTCAGCTATATCGAACTGCTGCGCGCGTTGCGCCTGAATAACAACAATAAACCAACGCTGACTCAGGCCCAGCTTGACGCCAGCAAACCGGTGTTTGAGCAGAGCCAAAAACTGCCGCTATGGCGCGATCTGCAGCTGAATCTGTGGCTGGCAACGGGCAACTACGCGGCGATTATTTCGGCAGTTACCCCGGCGCAGAAACTTCCGGCCCACGATACGCTGGCCTTCAGCGAACAGGTGCTGTACGGCGAAGCGCTGATGGGCCAGAAGAAATGGACCACGGCACGTGATTTCTGGCAGACATTGCTGAAGCTCAGCCAGGACAACGAACAGCAGCAGTATGTGCAGGCTAAGCTAGCCGCGACGCTGGTTTATAGCGGCGACGTGGCGGCAATTTTCGCCCCAGAAAGCGCAGTAACCAACCTGCGCTTTCGCTCGCAGGTGCTGAAAACCCAGGCAACGCCTGAACTACTGCGCCAGCAAGCCGTCCACGGTCCTAATAACGAAGAGCGTACCATCGCCCTGCATACGCTGCTGGTGCGGGATCTCACTGAGCATCGCTTTGACGACTGGCTGAATGACAGAAAACTGGCCAGCGCCATTACGCCGCCGGTCATTGGCGAAGCGTTTGATGACGTTAATCTGAGTATTTTCGACTGGAACGGCGACTCTGCCGAGAGCGGTTATACCTGTCGCAGCCTCAATGAAACGGTAACGGTTCTGAGCAAAAAAGCGCATGATGCCCACGCCCTGAACTGCTTAGGCGAATTTTTCCGCACTACGCAAACCCACGTTGATTTATGGAAAAACAGTTCCGGCAACGATGTGCTTGAATCAGCAATCTCGCGCAAGAAACCGTTCGGCCAGTTCGACAGACAAAGCTACTACCAGCAGGTGATCACATCGCCAAAAGCAGAGGTTGAAGATAAGAGCTTTGCGCTGTATCGCGCCATCATGTGCTATGCGCCGTCAGGCTCTAACGAGTGCGGCGGTGAGGAAGTGGATAAACTACAGCGTAAAGGCTGGTTCACCCAACTGAAAACGCAGTATCCGGGAAGTCCGTGGGCGCAAAAACTCAAATACTACTGGTAACTGCGCTACTGCTCGGCCAGGCACAGGCGGCGGAGATCGTCGCCGCCCGTGAACATCCGGCCTTCTGGCTATGGTCCGGAGTGAAGGCCAGTGACGAGCTGAAAAACGCACAAACAGTCTATCTGCATCAGGGCGAAGTCCTGGTTCGTTCAGGTAACGTGGTGTTCCAGCGTCTCGGACTGCCTGTTAATCGCCTGACTTTCCCCTCTATCTGGTTGACCGTGCGCTTTACCACTCTCGACGTACCGGAAGAGATCCCGGCGCGCATCATACGCTTGATGCAACGCTGGCAGGCGGCCGGGAATCACGTCATCGGCCTGCAGGTTGATTTTGACGCGGCGACCCATCAGCTTGCCGATTACGCCCACTTTCTGCAGCAGTTACGCCAACGGCTACCGACCGAGTTTGCACTTGGCGTAACCGGATTACTGGATTGGGCAAAAACGGGCGACGTCGCCACGCTGAACGCGCTGGCGGTCGATGAACTGGTGGTCCAGAGTTATCAGGGACGTCACACGGTACCGAATTATCAGGCGTATCTGCCCGCCCTCAGTCGTCTGCGCATTCCATTTAAGCTGGGGCTAGTACAAAACGGTAGCCGGGACCCGCAGGCTGAAGCGCAACTTGAGAAATCACCGTGGTACCGCGGCACGGTGGTGTTTATGCTTAATCCGCCACTTCGTTAAGCCTTCGCTTTATGGTGGCAGCAGCCGGAGAGATTATCAATAATCGGGCATTCGGCGCTGTCATCGCCAGGGCAACTCTCCGCCAGCGCCAACAAATGCAAGCGCATAGCCTGCAGCTCGCTGATATGGCGCTCAATGTCCGCCACCTTTTCTAACGTACGCTTTTTCACATCTGCGCTGTGACGCGCCGGATCGTTAAACAGGTTCACCAACTCGCCGCACTCTTCCAGGTTAAAACCAACCTGTCGTGCCTGTCGCAACAGCGTAAGCTCATTCAGATGCTGTTGGTTGTATGTGCGATAGCCATTTTCGCTACGCAGCGGCGGCGTCACTAACCCCTTTTCTTCGTAAAAGCGTATCGCTTTGCTGGTTAAACCGGTTTTTTTCGCAACATCGCTAATATTCACATTTCCCCCGCTGATCTTGTTGGTACTGAGCCACATTATAGCCCACATTGCCGTAATCCTTTACCCAAGAACCCCGCGCATTTTCCACCATCACAGCGATGCACAAATCCTTTTAATTCACATCGTTATATCCGATTCAGATCACATTTCAGCATTTATTGACCACGCAAAATTGACTCAAATCAAAAGATGTATCGGTTCTGCACCTTTCATCTTGAACAAAGGGAAACAATTTTATATACAAACGCGAATGATAATGATGATCATTTACATTCAATAAAGGTTCTCTTATGTTGCCACGGATTAACCAAAGGCCATTTATTCTTTCAGCCCTGACATTATGCATGTCCGGCGCTACTTTTGCAGCGACCTCTCCAACACACGGTTCAACGTCCGACGAAGATACGGTGATCGTTACGGCTAACCGCACAGAAAGTAGTCTCTGGGATAGCCCGGCAACCATTCAGGTTATCGATCGCCAGACGCTACAAAACTCCACCAGCGTTTCTCTTGCTGATGATTTACAAGATATCCCCGGCGTCGAAGTTACCGATAACGCTCTCGCAGGTCGGAAACAAATTCGTATCCGTGGCGAAGCTTCTTCGCGGGTGCTGATTTTGATAGACGGCCAGGTCGTCAGCTACCAACGTGCCGGACAAAACTACGGAGCCGGTTTACTGATTGACGAATCCGCGCTGGAACGTATTGAAGTGGTCAAAGGCCCTTATTCTGTCCTCTATGGTTCGCAGGCAATTGGCGGCGTCGTGAACTTTATAACCAAAAAAGGCGGCGATAAGCCTCTGGGTGGTAGCGTTAAGGCTGTTTATAACTCCGCAACGGCAGGATGGGAAGAGTCAGCGGCAGCCTGGGGAAGCATCGGTAACTTTGACTATCGCATCAATGGCAGCTATTCCGACCAGGGGGATCGCGATACACCTGACGGAAGATTGCCCGACACCAACTTTCGTAATAACGGTCAGGGAGTGTGGCTTGGTTACAACCTCGATCGCCACAAAATTGGGCTCTCACTCGACCGTTATAAGCTATCCACTCAAACCTGGTTTGACGATCCCGAAGGTCAGTTCGACGACTTTAGTGTCAAAATTCCTAAGCTGGAACGCGAGAAAATCGGTCTTTTCTACGACTACGCGGCCGACGGGGATTACCTGAAGAACATCCATTTTGACGCATACACCCAGACAATAGAGCGCAAATTTGAAAACCGGGTCAAAACGACCCAGATTATCCCCAGCCCGATGATTAAAGCGCTGACGGTAAGCAATCAAACCAATACCAACGACAAACAATATACCCAGGGTGTAACGCTGCAGGGCAATATCTCCCTTCCGGCTAACAACACGCTGGTGATTGGCACTCAGTATCAGCATGACAAAATAAAACAGGACACGGACGGCAGTACGCGCCAGACCGCGGCTACCGGCTTCTTCGATACGCAAACCCGTACCCTGTCATATAACGAAGCGGAACAAAGCAACACCTCACTGTTCGCGCAAAACGACTGGCGCTTTGCTGATGACTGGACGTGGACCGTGGGCGCACGCCAGTACTGGCTGTCTTCGAAACTCAATCGCAACGATACGCAAACCATCCAAAGCAGCGGCACCACTTGGCAATCCACCGGGGGAAATTCCGTTCACGATGATGAACTGGTGACCTCGACCAGCCTGCGCTATTCCGGCTTTGAAGATCTTGAACTCCGGGCTGCATACGCCCAGGGCTATGTCTTCCCCACGCTTACTCAGTTGTTCATGCAGACATCCGCCGGCGGCAGCGTTACCTACGGCAACCCAAACCTGAAGGCTGAACACTCGAATAACTATGAGTTGGGCGCGCGGTATAAAGGGAATATGTGGCTGATTGACGGCGCCATTTATTACTCTGAAGCCAAAGACTATATCGCCAGTCTGGCCTGTTCAGGCCAACCCGTTTGCAACGGCAACACCACCTCTTCCCGCGGCGGCTATTACTACTACGACAACATCGATCGTGCCAAAACCTGGGGCATGGAATTAACTGCAGAATACAACGGCTGGGCGGTTTCACCCTACCTGAGCGGTAATCTCATTCGCCGTCAATACGAAGGCAACACCATAAAAACCTGGGATACCGGCGAACCCACGCTGACCGGGCGCGTTGGCCTGAAACATACCTGGTTGATGAATGTCGCTAACGTGACGTCCGATGTCTTTATTCGCGCGGCGTCCCGCGCCAAAGATAATACCGGCACCACGGAAATAAACTACCCAGGCTGGGCCACGCTTAACCTCGCATTCAACACCGAGTTTGGTCCGCAGGACCAGTATCAGGTCAACCTCGCGCTCAACAACCTGACCGACAAGCGTTACAAAACCGCGCATGAATCTATCCCAGACGCTGGTTTCAATGCCGCTGTTGGCTTTGCGTGGAATTTCTGACGATGAAAAAACTCATGATTGGCTTACTGAGCCTCGCCTGTGTTTTCAGCGCCCAGTCCGCTGACCGCCTGGTGGTGGCGGGCGGTTCGCTTAGCGAACTGATTTACGCCATGGGCGTCGGCAACCGGGTGGTTGGCGTCGATGAAACCACCTCGTACCCACCTGAAACTGCCGCACTCCCGCATATCGGCTACTGGAAGCAGTTAAGCAGCGAGGGCATTTTATCGCTGCACCCGGACAGCTTTATCACCTGGCAGGATGCAGGCCCTCAAATCGTTTTGGATCAGCTCCGGGCGCAGAAAGTTAACGTCGTTACATTGCCGCGCGTACCGGCCACCGTCGAGCAGATGTACGCCAACATTCGGGAGCTGGCTCAAACGCTGCGCATTCCTGAACAAGGTGAAGCGCTGGTCAATCGCCTGCATCAACGTCTGGATCGTGTTCAGCACAGCGTGGCGGCGAAAAATGCGCCGGTCAAAGCCATGTTCATTCTCTCCGCTGGCGGCAGCGCGCCGCAGGTCGCCGGCAAGGGCAGCGTTGCCGATGCCATTATGACCCTTGCAGGCGCACAAAATGTCGCCACCCACGCGCAGTATAAAAGTTACAGCGCGGAGTCGCTGATCGCCGCCAACCCGGAGGTGATCGTGGTGACGTCGCAAATGGTGGATGGCGATCTGGCTCGTCTGAGCGCGATTGCCGGTAT
Organism: Citrobacter sp. RHBSTW-00986; assembly: GCF_013783065.1. Lineage (NCBI taxonomy): Bacteria > Pseudomonadati > Pseudomonadota > Gammaproteobacteria > Enterobacterales > Enterobacteriaceae > Citrobacter > Citrobacter sp. RHBSTW-00986. The sequence goes on from NZ_CP056200.1 coordinate 3,545,120, forward strand.
TACCCACACTGCGGCCTGGAAAAATCAGCGCATTGTGGCGGTAGACCAGGCGCTGATTCTGGGAATGGGGCCTCGCGTCGCCGATGCGGTTGAAGCCCTGCACCAGCAATTCTGGCCTCACTAACTGGATTTATAAAAAAGAATGAAAACTGAACACTCGCTGGATCTCACCGCGCATTTTGCGCTTGAGGGAAGTCAGCCCTTTAAGGATCGCCGCGCCACAATGCCATGGCGCGGGGCGATTCCGATTGCCAAAGAGCTATTGTCACAAACCTGGCAGGATGTTATCAGCCAGCCTACCCCGCCGCGTAAACGGCTGGTGTACTTGCATATCCCTTTTTGTGCAACGCATTGTACTTTCTGCGGTTTTTATCAAAACCGGTTCGAAGAAGATCACTGCGCCCGCTACACCAACGCGCTGTTGCGCGAAATCGAGATGGAAGCCGATAGCGCGTTACATCAGTCAGCCCCAATTCACGCCGTCTATTTTGGCGGCGGTACGCCTTCAGCGCTGTCAGCACGGGATCTGGGCAGAATCATCACCGCGCTGCGTGAAAAGTTACCGCTGGCGCCGGACTGCGAAATTACCATTGAGGGACGAGTGCTCAATTTTGACGATGCGCGAATTGATGCCTGCCTTGACGCTGGCGCCAATCGGTTTTCGATCGGTATTCAATCTTTTAACAGCCGGATCCGCAAGAAAATGGCGCGCACCTCAGACGGCCCGACCGCAATTGCCTTTATGCAGGGGCTGGTAAAACGGGATCGTGCCGCCGTGGTATGCGATCTGTTGTTTGGTCTGCCAGGACAAGATGCAAAACTGTGGGGCGACGATCTGGCGATTGCCCGTGACATCGGCCTCGACGGCGTAGATCTTTATGCGCTGAACCTGATCCCCAATACACCGCTTGGCAAAGCAGTTGAAACCGGGCGCACAACCGTTCCCTCTCCCGCCGAACGTCGCGATCTCTATCTTCAGGGTTGCGATTTCATGGACAGCGCGGGCTGGCGCTGCATCAGCAACAGCCACTGGGCGCGTACCACGCGTGAACGCAATCTGTACAACCTGCTGATTAAACAGGGAGCGGACTGTCTGGCATTCGGCTCAGGCGCCGGGGGATCAGTCAATGGCTATTCCTGGATGGTCGAGCGCAATCTGACGACATGGCATGAATCTATTGCCGCTGGGAAAAAACCGCTAATGATGATGATGCGTACCGCCGAGCGTGGTTTCCAGTGGCGACACACTCTCCAGGCGGGCATTGAAACGGCCCGCGTTCCGCTGGATGAACTGACGCCTCATGCACAAAAACTGACCCCGCTACTGACCCAATGGCATCACGCAGGACTGACGCGAGATGCCAGCACCTGTGTGCGCCTGACCAATGAAGGGCGTTTTTGGGCGAGCAATATTTTGCAGTCTCTTGATGAACTTATTCAGGCACTTAACGCGCCGCGCATTGCGGTAGAACAACCATACCAGGAGTGAATTATGAGCCATGTCTCTTTACAGGATTTTTTGAAAACTGAACCGGACGGTACGCTGGAAGCTATCGCTGCCCAGTACAACACCACGCTGCTGGAGGTGGTGAAAAACCTCCCCTCCCCGACGCTAGTTTCCGGCGATCAATTTGATACCGTCTGGGAAACCGTCAGCGAATGGGGCAAAGTCACCACCCTGGTCCATACTGCTGATGTCATTCTGGAATTCACCGGTGAATTACCTTCCGGATTCCACCGTCATGGCTACTTCAACCTGCGCGGCAAAAAAGGCATGACCGGTCATATCAAGGCAGAAAACTGTACGCATATTGCCCTGATTGAACGCAAATTTATGGGAATGGACACCGCGTCCATTCTCTTCTTTAACCAGGCGGGTAGCGCGATGTTCAAAATTTTCCTCGGTCGGGATGAGCATCGACAGTTACTGGCCGAACAGGTCAGCGCCTTTCACGCGTTGTCTTCATCTTTAAAGGAACATGCCTGATGGCTCCATGGCTCATTTTTGGTGCGGGTGGTAGCGGCGTCGGTGCGAAAACGCTTGAACTCGCACTGGCGGAACAACGTCCGGTGATTGTTGTCGTTCGCAACGCACAGGTCGCTGCAGGGTTGCAGGAAAAAGGTGTGCAGGTCTTCATCGGCGACGCCTGCGATAGTCAGGTCACCGCCTGTGCCTGTCGCGCAGCGGGTCAACATGCCACGGTGATCTCCTCCATGGGCGGCGCCCAGGATTATCTGGCGCACAGAACCATCATTGATGAAGCAGAAAAAGCGGAGATCAAGCGCATGATTCTGGTGACCTCACTCGGCTGCGGTGACAGTTGGCCTTTTCTTTCTTCACGCGCAAAGGCCGCATTTGGTCAGGCTGTACGGGAAAAATCGTTGGCTGAAAGCTGGCTACAAACCAGTCGACTGGACTACGCCATTCTCCGCCCCGGCGGTTTGCTAAACGGTGCAGCCACCGGCCAGGCACAACGAATACAGGCTAAGGTGTGTCACGGCTTTGTAATGCGTGCAGATGTTGCGAAGCATATTCACGAACTGGCCACTGCACCGGCACTCAATAACCAGATTTACAGTTTGGTTGAGCCGGGACTGAAACCCGCGTAAACCCCTCACGGCGCGGGAACTCCGCGCCGCAAAGACGTTATGGAGCGTTACGTGCTTAAGGACTCGCTTTCTTCCGTCAGCATCCTGACGGGTCTTTCTCTTTTGCTGGTTGCTCTGATGCTCTTCGGTGCCAGCCAGGGGGCGCTGAACATTAGCTTCAGCGCTCTGTTCAACGACGAATATCGTGATATCTGGTTAAACATCCGCCTGCCTCGCGTGCTGCTGGCCGTTCTGGTCGGTGCTGCGCTGGCGACGGCTGGGGTCATCATGCAGGGACTTTTCCGCAATCCGATGGCCGATCCTGGCCTGCTTGGCGTCAGCAGCGGCTCCGCGCTGATGGTCGGCATCGCGATAGTTATCCCATTTTCGTTCCCCGTAGTGCTGGTGCTGTATGAGCAGATGATTTTTGCCGTCGCAGGCAGCATGGTGGTCTGAACGATTATTTTCCTGATAAGCCAGCGTCATAACCGCGGTGGAATGATGCAACTGCTGTTAGCCGGTATCGCTATCAATGCCCTGTGCGGTTCGGCTATTGGCGTACTGAGCTATGTGGGCGACGAGCAGCAGCTACGTCAACTTACATTGTGGATGATGGGAAATCTCGGCCAGGCCCAGTGGCCAACGCTGTTGGTTGCCAGCACGTTTATTCTTCCAGCCATTGTTATAACCATCTGCATGGCGGGAACGCTTAATTTACTGCAGTTGGGTGATGAAGAGGCGCATTACCTCGGCGTAAACGTCAAACGTAAGCGTCAGCAGTTACTGTTGCTCAGTTCGCTCCTGGTTGGCGCTGCGGTTTCCGTCAGCGGCGTAATTGGCTTTATTGGCCTGGTGATCCCGCATCTGATCAGAATGACGACCGGCGCCGATCATCGCTGGTTGATTCCCTGCTCTACGCTGGCCGGTGCCTGTTTACTCCTGATTGCCGACACGTTGGCCCGCACACTTGTTCAGCCAGCCGAAATGCCCGTTGGCCTGTTAACCAGCCTGATCGGGGGACCATATTTCCTGTGGTTAATACTGCGTAGCCGGAGGGTGTCATGATCGTCGCTGAAAATCTGGTCTACCACATTCAGGGAAGACGACTGACCGACGACGTTTCCCTGACGCTACCTGATGGAGAGATCATCGCGGTTCTTGGCCCGAACGGAGCCGGGAAATCGACGCTGCTACGTCAGCTTACGGGATATCTGCAGCCCCACAGTGGGCGTTGTAGCATGTTTGGCAAGCCGCTGGACAAGTGGTCAATCACCGAGCTGGCAAAAACCCGTGCCGTGATGCGCCAGAATAGTCATATGGCCTTCCCGTTTAGCGTTCAGGAGGTCATTCGCATGGGCAGACATCCGTATCGTACGCGCAACACGGGCGATGAAACGGAGCACATCATGGCATTGTGTGATTGCCAGGCGCTGGCCACACGCGATTACCGGCATCTGTCGGGAGGAGAACAACAGCGGGTACAACTGGCGCGCCTGCTGGTTCAGCTTTGGGAGCCCGAGCCTGGGCCGAAATGGCTGTTTCTTGATGAACCCACCTCCGCGCTGGATATTCACCACCAGCAGCACCTTTTTCGTCTGCTACGTCGTCTGGTGCGTGAACGGCAGCTTAACGTCTGCTGCGTCCTGCACGATCTCAACCTCGCAGCGCGCTATGCCGACCGTGTGGTATTGATGGAACGCGGCAGAATAGTTGATAACGGATATCCGCAGGATGTTCTGAAGCAACGGTCGCTGAACGCGCTGTACGGTGCCGATCTCACGGTCATAAATGAACCGGAGCATCGAACGCCGATTATCGTCCTCAATCAATAACAGACCGGGAACCCCTGACGTGGCGTTCCCGTTTTTCTCCCTTTACACCCTTTTTTCACCTTTTCTAAAAACGCCCTTGACCTTCCCCTTGCTGTAAGGTTTAACCTTTATCACAGTCAGTTAATCCTGCAAAAAAGGAGTTGGTTATGTCTCAAACAATCGATCTAACCCTGGACGGCCTGTCCTGTGGTCACTGCGTAAAACGCGTTAAAGAAAGTCTGGAACAACGTCCGGACGTTGAGCAAGCGGATGTCACCGTGACAGAAGCGCATGTTACCGGGAGCGCCAGCGCAGAGGCGCTGATTGAAACCATTAAACAAGCCGGTTACGGCGCGGAGTTAAGCCACCCAAAGGCTAAACCGCTGACGGAGTCATCAATCCCGTCGGAAGCACTGGCAGCGGTCCCTTCCGAGCTTCCGGCAGCTACGGCTGATGATGACAGCCAACAGTTGCTGTTAAACGGCATGAGCTGCGCCAGTTGTGTGACCCGCGTACAAAATGCATTGCAAAGTGTACCGGGCGTCACGCAGGCACGGGTAAACCTGGCGGAACGCACTGCGCTGGTAATGGGCAGTGCCTCCGCCGCAGATTTAGTACAGGCGGTTGAAAAAGCGGGCTACGGCGCAGAAGCGATTGAAGATGATGCTAAGCGTCGCGAACGTCAGCAAGAAACCGCCGTGGCAACCATGAAACGTTTTCGCTGGCAGGCAGCCGTCGCGCTGCTCCTGGGTATCCCGGTCATGGTATGGGGCATGATTGGCAACAACATGATGGTGAGCGACGACAACCGCAGCCTGTGGCTGATGATTGGTCTGGCAACGCTTGCCGTGATGGTTTTCGCGGGCGGTCACTTTTACCGCAATGCGTGGAAAAGCCTGATGAACGGCACCGCGACCATGGATACGCTGGTGGCGCTGGGTACGGGGGTGGCATGGCTCTATTCCATGAGCGTCAACCTCTGGCCGCAATGGTTCCCGATGGAAGCGCGACACCTCTATTATGAAGCCAGTGCCATGATTATCGGTCTGATTAACCTCGGACACATGCTGGAAGCGCGGGCTCGCCAACGCTCGTCTAAAGCACTGGAAAAACTGCTCGATCTGACACCGCCGACCGCACGCGTCGTCACTGACGAAGGTGAAAAGAACGTGCCGCTGGCAGAGGTGCAGGCTGGAATGTTGCTGCGCCTGACCACCGGTGACCGCGTTCCGGTTGATGGCGAAATCACTCAGGGTGAAGCCTGGCTGGATGAGGCCATGCTGACCGGTGAGCCGATTCCACAGCAAAAAGGTGCAGGCGATAGCGTCCACGCCGGTACGGTCGTACAGGACGGTAGCGTGCTGTTCCGCGCCAGCGCTGTTGGCAGTCACACCACGCTGTCGCGCATTATTCGTATGGTGCGCCAGGCGCAAAGCAGCAAACCGGAAATTGGCAAACTGGCCGACCGCATCTCCTCGGTGTTCGTTCCGGTCGTGGTCGCCATTGCGCTGGTCAGTGCGGCTATCTGGTATTTCTTTGGACCGGCGCCGCAGATTGTCTATACGCTGGTAATCGCCACCACCGTCCTGATTATTGCCTGCCCTTGTGCGCTGGGTCTGGCAACGCCGATGTCGATTATTTCCGGCGTCGGGCGTGCTGCTGAATTTGGGGTGCTGGTACGTGATGCCGATGCGCTGCAGCGCGCCAGCACGCTCGATACCATCGTGTTTGATAAAACCGGGACGCTAACTGAAGGCAAACCACAGGTTGTCGCCATCAAAACGTTTGGCAATACCGACGAAGCGCTGGCAATTCGTCTGGCAGCGGCCCTTGAACAGGGTTCCAGCCACCCGTTAGCCAGGGCGATTCTGGACAAAGCAGGTGATGTCACGCTGCCGCAGGTCAACGGTTTCCGTACGCTGCGCGGTTTAGGCGTCAGTGGCGAAACGGAAGGTCATTCGCTGCTGCTGGGAAACCAGGCGCTGCTCAATGAACAGCAGGTAGATACCACTGAAATGGAGGCTGAAATCACCGCTCAGGCTTCCCAAGGCTCAACCCCAGTACTGTTAGCGATTGACGGTAAAGCGGCAGCGCTGTTAGCGGTACGTGATCCTCTGCGTAGCGACAGCGTGGCAGCACTCCAGCGTCTGCACCGCGCCGGGTATCGTCTGGTGATGCTCACCGGCGACAACCCAACGACCGCCAACGCCATTGCCAAAGAGGCGGGTATTGATGAGGTGATTGCTGGCGTTCTGCCGGACGGTAAAGCCGAGGCGATTAAACGTCTGCAGAGCCAGGGGCGTCAGGTTGCCATGGTCGGTGATGGTATCAACGATGCGCCTGCACTGGCTCAGGCTGACGTAGGGATTGCCATGGGTGGCGGCAGCGATGTGGCGATTGAAACCGCCGCGATTACGCTGATGCGCCATAGCCTGATGGGCGTTGCAGATGCGCTGTCTATCTCCCGGGCAACGCTGCGCAATATGAAGCAGAACCTGCTCGGCGCGTTTATCTATAACAGCATCGGTATCCCCGTTGCCGCCGGGATTTTGTGGCCGTTCACCGGAACACTGCTCAACCCGGTCGTTGCCGGGGCGGCGATGGCGCTCTCCTCCATTACCGTGGTGAGCAACGCTAACCGACTGCTGCGCTTCAAACCTAAAGAGTAAGCCTTTACCGGATGCCGCTCTGAACGGAGCCCCAAATCATTCGCGTTGCCTCAAGGCGGCAAGTATAAAAACCCCAGGAGCATAGCCAACTATGTGACTGGGGTTTTTGCACGCTGCCAATAAAGAGGCTGAGCGAATGATGAAGTGTATTTGCACCTTCCAGGACCACGCGCTAGCATGGAAGTCTACTTAGGGAGGCCGTATGGATCTGTTGTACCGGGTAAAATCATTTTTCACCGCGCTACGCGGCAACCACTATACCTGGCCTGCCATCGACATCTCCTTGCCCGGAAACCGCCATTTTCATCTGATTGGCAGTATTCACATGGGCAGCCGCGATATGGCGCCTCTGCCTGCCAAATTACTCAAAAAGCTCCAGCGTGCCGATGCGCTCATTGTCGAAGCCGATGTTTCCGGCGACGACGCGCCGTTTGCCAACCTTCCGACCTTTGCCGCACTGGAAGAGCGCATCAGCCCAGAGCTGCTAGATAATCTGCACAAAGTCACCGACGAGCTGGGTATTTCCTCTTCCCTGCTGTCTACCCAGCCGCTGTGGCAAATCGCCATGGTCTTGCAGGCAACGCAGGCGCAGCAGTTGGGGTTGCGGGCAGAATACGGCATTGATTACCAACTTCTGAATGCGGCAAAACAGGTGCATAAACCCATAATCGAGCTGGAAGGCGCATCCAGCCAAATCGAGCTGTTATGTCAGTTACCCGATAACGGACTGGCTCTGCTGGACGATACCCTGACGCACTGGCATACCAATGCCAGACTGCTACAACAGATGATGGGCTGGTGGCTTAAAACGCCGCCACGCAATAGCGAACTCACTCTACCCAATACTTTTAGCCAGTCGCTGTATGACGTTTTAATGCATCAGCGTAATGCGGCCTGGCGCGATCGACTCAGGGCGATGCCTGCCGGTCACTATGTTGTAGCCGTTGGCGCGCTGCATTTGTATGGAGAAGGAAATTTGCCGGAGATGTTACGGTAAAAAAATGGCCAATATTGCTATTGGCCCGTCAAAGAGGAATTTCATCATTATTATGATCCCGACGCTTAAAGCATCGGTGTAGTTCGATTGTCGCTCAAAGTCATCATCCTGCCAACACTATTGCGCAAGATGGTACTATTTTTTAGACAGACATCAGGCGTATGCTTGTGTCGTATTTTGTCTGGGCCAGGAAAATTGCTATGACACCCGCCGTTAAATTACTCGAAAAAAACAAAATTTCTTTCCAGATCCACACCTACGATCACGATCCGTCCGAGACGAACTTTGGTGACGAAGTGGTACGCAAGTTAGGTCTGAATGCGGACCAGGTCTACAAAACGCTACTGGTTGCCGTGAATGGCGATATGAAGCACCTGGCGGTTGCCGTTACGCCGGTAGCCGGTCAACTGGATCTCAAAAAAGTCGCCAGGGCGTTGGGAGCCAAAAAGGTCGATATGGCCGATCCGATGATCGCGCAGCGAACCACCGGGTATCTGATTGGCGGCATCAGCCCGCTGGGACAGAAAAAAAGATTGCCGACGCTCATCGACGCTCCCGCCCAGACGTTTGACACCATTTATGTGTCCGGCGGCAAACGCGGGCTGGATATTGAACTGGCAGCAGGCGATTTGGCGAAAATTCTGGATGCGAAATTCGCCGATATCGCACGCCGTGATTAATTGTCTTTTGCCCGGTGATACGGCGATTGCGCCTACTGCGATTACAGGGCGTGATTGGTGAAGACAGTTTGGACTCGGCCAGCGCGCAAGAACCGGAGCATAGAGGTAATAAGTAGGATTATTGGGCCGCCATGAAGGGCGGCCCGGAGGAGCGGATAAAATGATGCCCTAAATTGCCCTGTTACTGCCAGCTTACCTCGCCCTTCGGCTCATACGCACCAGCATCGAGCGGTGAGTTCTTCTGTACGTACTCTTTCAGCACCTCCGCATCAATAAACCCGGTATTCACATAGCCAGGCTTGTTATCAATTCGCGGATAGCCATCGCCGCCGGTGGCATTGAAGCTCAGCGTTGCCATGCGATAGGTTTTGGCTGGATCAACGGGTTCGCCTTTAATTTTCAAATCGTTAAGTTTGCCGTCTTTCGCCACGAAGCTGACGTTGGCAAACTGCGGATAGGCCCCGGAATCCGGCTTCATTTGTGCCACGGCGGTCAGATAGTCAATCACCTCTTTCCCACTCATGTCGGCGTACACCACGATGTTACCGAACGGCTGCACCTTCAGCACGCTCTTATAGGTGATATCACCGCCTTCGATGGAGTCACGGATACCGCCGCCGCTCATCACGCCAAAATCAGCGCTGGTTCGCGCCATTTGCGCAGCCAGCAGTAAATGCCCCATGTTGGTCTGTACGAAACGGACTTTGCTACGGTCGCCTTCGAGGCGCGCATTGACGCTACCAATTTTCACGTCGAGCTGCGCTTTACCTTTATTCTGGAACGGCGTCAGCAGAGAAAGCATTTGCTGATTTTCTGCAATTTCCGGGGTGTAGAGTACGCGCTCACTTTTACCGTTGTCCCAGGTCACTTTTTTCTTCAGGTTGACGGGGATGAGCTGGTAGTTAACCATTTTCATTTCGCCATTGCGGAACTCAAAGTCCGCCCGCCCCACGTATTTCCCCCACTCATGCGCCTGCACAATCCAGATCCCGTTTTGCTTGTCTGGCGCACACGGCGTACCCGGTACGTAATCAACCTGCTTCTTGTTTTCCGCGGCCATACATACCGGATCCTGCGAGTGACCACCCACAATCATTGCCAGCGATCCCGCCGGCAGGCTGCGCGCCATTTCTACGTCGCCAGGCGCGTTCGAGCCGTGATTGCCATTGTCATAATGTCCCATATGGGTGGTCGCAATAATGATGTCCGGCTTTTCCCCCATATTCAGTTCCTGGATAACCAGTTTGGCTTCATCAGCAGGTTTACGGAACTCAATATCGGTAAAGAACTCTGGGTTGCCAATTTTCGCCGTATCGTCAGTGGTCAAACCGAGTACGGCAATTTTTAAATCCTGACGCTTAAAGATGGCCCACGGCTTAAACAAACGCTCGCCGGTGCTTTTCTGATAGATATTGGCCGAGAGAAACGGGAATTTGGACCATTTTTCCTGCTGGCGCAATACGCTAAGCGGATTATCAAACTCGTGGTTTCCGACCGCCATCGCATCATAGCCAATCAGGTTCATTCCGCGAAAATCAGGTTCCGCATCCTGCAGATCAGACTCCGGTACGCCGGTATTAATGTCGCCACCGGAAAGCAGCAGTACACTGCCTCCTTCCTCAGCCACCTCTTTACGAATACCGTCCACCAGCGTTTTTTGTGCCGCCAGCCCGTATTCACCGTATTCGCTGCGCCAGAAGTGACCGTGATGATCGTTGGTATGCAGAATGGTAATTTTGTAGGTTTTATCTTTTTCGTACGCCTGTGCAGGTTGACCTGCCAGCGCAAATGCGGCTAATAACGCCAGCGCCACGCCCCGTTTTAAAAACTTCATATTTCACTCCCTGACTCAATATCAACCGCCATACCCGTTATCCTTCAAATTACATGTGCGTTGGCTGCGCTCACTTCCCCCTGTCGCTTATGCAGTAAGCTCCTGGGACTCTCGCGTTTGCCGCCTGCCTGTAAGTCGAATTAGTTCGGGCATAAAATTACAGCTACTGAAAATAATAGCCGAAAATGTTTTCAGAAATGAGACTTCCTTCAAACACCTTCCGCAGGTATGTTAGTCAGGTAATAATAACAAATTAGATTACCCTCATAATCGCAACCCAAACAGAAGTGACTTTCTATGGCAATAAGTGAACCAACCCAGCCAGTGGCTGGCGCGTCAGCGTCGGTTGCTAAAGCACGCACCTCATTTGGCATTTTAGGGGCAATCAGCCTCTCCCATCTGCTAAACGATATGATCCAGTCGCTGATCCTGGCGATTTATCCGCTATTGCAGTCAGAGTTCTCGCTGACGTTTATGCAGATAGGGATGATTACCCTGACCTTCCAGCTTGCTTCCTCACTGCTGCAACCGGTTGTGGGTTACTGGACGGATAAATACCCAATGCCGTGGTCGCTGCCCATTGGGATGTGCTTCACGCTGAGTGGGCTTGTTTTGCTGGCCATGGCCGGCAGTTTCCATATGGTCCTGCTCGCCGCAGCGCTGGTTGGTACCGGCTCTTCGGTATTTCACCCGGAATCATCCCGCGTGGCGCGAATGGCCTCCGGCGGTCGTCACGGTCTTGCCCAGTCAATTTTCCAGGTTGGCGGCAATTTCGGTAGCTCTCTGGGACCGTTACTGGCGGCTGTCATCATCGCGCCATATGGTAAGGGTAATGTGGCCTGGTTTGTGCTGGCTGCGTTATTAGCGATTGTCGTTCTGGCGCAAATCAGCCGTTGGTATGCCGCGCAGCACCGGATGAGTAAAGGAAAACCGAAAGTCGCCATCGTGAATCCGTTACCACGGAATAAAGTGGTACTGGCGGTAAGCATCCTGCTGGTGCTGATTTTCTCCAAATACTTCTATATGGCGAGCATCAGCAGCTATTACACCTTTTATCTGATGCAAAAATTCGGATTATCGGTACAAAATGCCCAGTTTCACCTGTTTGCCTTCCTGTTTGCCGTCGCAGCCGGGACGGTGATTGGTGGACCATTGGGCGATAAAATTGGCAGAAAATATGTTATTTGGGGCTCTATCCTCGGTGTAGCACCCTTTACCCTCTTTTTACCCTACGCAACGCTGGAATGGACCGGGATTTTAACCGTGATCATTGGTTTTATCCTCGCATCGGCGTTTTCTGCCATTCTGGTCTACGCGCAGGAGCTGCTTCCTGGCCGTATCGGCATGGTTTCTGGGCTATTTTTCGGTTTTGCCTTCGGCATGGGCGGCTTGGGAGCCGCGGTGTTAGGGCTGATTGCCGACCATACCAGCATCGATTTGGTCTACAAAATATGTGCTTTCCTGCCACTACTGGGGATACTGACCATATTCTTACCTGATAACCGACATAAAGCGTGATTTCCTGACGGCCAAAAGTAAATTTTGGCCGTCAGACTTACAGTAGCCATCAGCCTTTGCTTCTCACATACCGCTGTACTTTTCCGATCCGTGCTTTTTTACGTCTAAAATCCTATTTTCATCAAAATTCAATAATTATTCACAAACAAAAACATCAAAATTGTCATAAACTATTACTCGTCGTTTGAGTTTTCAGGATTATCACAGCAACCAAAGGAGACGGAATGCATCACGCCACCCCGCTTATCACCACCATTGTCGGCGGCCTTGTGCTCGCTTTTATATTAGGCATGATTGCCAATAAACTACGTATTTCTCCTCTGGTGGGATATCTGTTAGCGGGCGTTCTGGCCGGTCCATTTACACCTGGTTTTGTTGCTGATACCAAGTTAGCGCCTGAACTGGCCGAGCTTGGCGTAATCCTGCTGATGTTCGGCGTGGGGCTGCACTTTTCGCTGAAGGATTTGATGGCGGTAAAGTCTATCGCCATTCCCGGCGCGATTGCCCAGATAGCGGTGGCAACGCTGCTGGGCATGGCGCTTTCAGCGGTGATGGGCTGGTCGCTGATGGTAGGGATCGTGTTTGGTCTGTGTCTTTCAACCGCCAGTACCGTGGTGCTATTGCGTGCGCTTGAAGAAAGGCAGCTCATTGACAGTCAGCGCGGGCAAATCGCCATTGGCTGGCTGATTGTCGAAGACCTGATGATGGTGCTGACGCTGGTTCTCCTGCCAGCCGTCGCTGGAATGCTGGAAAAAGAAGATGTCGGCTTTGCCTCGCTGGCCGTAGATATGGGCATTACCATCGGTAAGGTGGTGGCATTTATCGCAATTATGATGCTGGTCGGTCGTCGCCTGGTACCGTGGATTATGGCCCGTAGCGCCGCAACCGGCTCACGCGAACTGTTTACCCTGTCAGTCCTCGCCCTCGCATTAGGTATCGCATTTGGCGCAGTGGAGCTGTTCGATGTCTCCTTTGCACTGGGGGCATTCTTCGCCGGCATGGTGCTGAACGAATCTGAACTGAGTCACCGTGCGGCGCATGACACCCTGCCGCTGCGCGATGCGTTCGCCGTACTGTTCTTCGTTTCCGTCGGGATGCTCTTTGATCCCATGATTCTGATTCAGCAGCCGCTGGCGGTACTGGGCACGCTGGCGATTATCATCTTTGGTAAATCCCTTGCCGCCTATTTCCTGGTGCGCCTGTTTGGTCACTCCCAACGCACAGCGCTCACCATTGCCACCAGCCTGGCGCAGATTGGTGAATTTGCCTTTATCCTGGCGGGTCTGGGCATGGCGTTAAACCTGCTGCCGCAGGCCGGACAGAATCTGGTGCTGGCGGGGGCGATCCTGTCCATCATGCTTAACCCGGTGCTGTTCGCGGTGTTAGAAAAATATCTCGCCAAAACAGAAACGCTGGAAGAACAGACGCTGGAAGAGGCTATTGAAGAAGAGAAGCAAATTCCGGTGGATATCTGCAATCACGCCCTGCTGGTTGGCTTTGGGCGCGTCGGTAGCCTGCTGGGCGAGAAATTGATGGCTGCGGGGATCCCGCTGGTAGTTATCGAAACCTCACGCACCCGAGTGGATGAACTGCGCGAGCGCGGGATCCGCGCGGTGCTGGGGAATGCCGCCAACGAAGAAATTATGAATCTGGCGCATCTGGATTGCGCACGCTGGCTGCTGCTGACCATTCCCAATGGCTATGAAGCGGGTGAAATTGTCGCTTCAGCACGCGAGAAGTGCCCGTCGATTGAAATTATCGCCCGCGCGCATTATGACGACGAGGTGGAATACATTACCGAACGCGGCGCCAATCAGGTCGTCATGGGTGAGCGTGAAATCGCCCGTACCATGCTGGAGCTGATTGAAACGCCGCCTGCTGGTGAGGTGGTCGTTACAGGCTGATGTCGTTGCCGGATGACGCTATCGCTTATCCGGCATGTGCATGATTTAACGATCCCAGTACGACTCTTCGAGGCTATCTTCGCGTTCCGGCAAACCGCGCGTCAGGCGCGGGGAATGCTGGTTCAGCACCTGATAACTCACGCGATTCGCATATTTACACACCTGGGCTAACGACGAATAGGTCAGCCAGGTGAACTTGTGCTTGCTGGAGTTAGGCACGTTGCTGCGGTGATAGCTGTTAGCGGTAATATCATGCAGCAATGCCGCCAGCGCGCCGTCGCCAGCGCCGTTGGTATTCATGATCTTCTCTGGCCCGCCCATATACGGTGCGATGTGCGAATACACACGCAGAGGATTGGTACAATCTTTATGGCGCATGGCGCGGCTAAACTCGTACTGGTTGAATTCGGCAATGGCTCCAGGCAGCAGCGGATGCTGGGTTTTACGTTTGACTTCTTCTTCCGTAAAGCCCGCCATATAAAGACCCGCCGGACCCGCTGTGCACAGCACCAGATCCACCCAATCCAGCGCCTTGTCGGACGCCAGCAGCGGATCGTTTTCGCCGGTCAGCGCTTCGGCCTCTTCTTCATTCATCGCCAGAATTGAAACATGCTCTTTCAGGAATGCCTGCCACCACTGCGGATTATCGGCAATGACAAATTTGGTGCCCAGCGTCAGTACCACCGGTACATTGTGTTTTTTAGCAAATTCGATCGCCTTCATGGTCGCTTCCGGCATTGGCTCGCCCGGCTCGCAGCGCACCAGATAAGACGTCAGCACCAGCGCGGACGCTCCGGCAATCACCGATTCAGGGATGCTATCCGCCCGCAGCTTGTTCATATGCCCTGGGCTGATTGCAAAGGTACGCTCACCGGACTCGCCAATCAGCGTAAAGCAGCGACCAATCGGTCCATCTACGCCCTGCAGGTAGTTCAGATCGGTACGACTGGAGGTATTGCATAAATAGCGGTACGCATAGCTGCCAATCTCGATGTTGCTGCACATCACACCCAGCAGCACCGAGCGGTCATCCGCCAGCACAGAGTAGTTGTGCATCGTATTACCGATAGTACCGCCCGCAAACTGATGGGTGATCAAATTTTCACGCACCAGTTCCTGGTAGAGCGCTTCAGCGACATCATCTGCAATCACCAGAGAGTGCCCGGCACTTAATCCATAACGTTTTACAAAGTTATCATCAACTTTGGCTTCAATATCCACCAGCGTCTGGTCAATACCCACCACCCAGGCTGCGCTGGTTTCATTTTCTGGCTGAATTTGTTGCAGCAACGGATCGCGCGCGCTGACGGGAAAATAGTGTTTGGATTTACGTTTACCGGGAAATTTCATGGTCGATTTTACGGGTGGTTAGCTGAGCGATGCATGGTAGCACATTCCCCGCTGCGCATGCGATGCGGCGCTGAGTTTCAATATCGGACGGTGAGATCGCAGTTTATCCGGGATGAATTTCTACAATAACTCACCTTCACAAGGAGCGCTTTATGAAGCCGGAAAACAAGATCCCCGTACTCGACAACATTTCGGATGAAATGAAAAGTGTGGTGAATTTTCATCGCGAAGATTTGCCGCCGTGGCCCGCTGCCGATGACTTTGTGGCCCAGCGTAAACACTACATTCATGAACGACAGTTGTGGAATGCCGATGCCCCACAGATGAATACCCGAGAATGCGTTATTTCCACCGCATGCGGCCCCGTTGCCACACGAATTTACGCTCCGCAGCCCCATAGCCAGGCGACGCTATATTACCTGCACGGCGGCGGTTTTATTCTCGGTAATCTGGATACCCACGATCGCATTATGCGTTTACTGGCGCGCTATACGCAGTGCACGATCATTGGCATCGACTATTCGCTTGCGCCAGAGGCCCGCTACCCGCAAGCCATCGAAGAGATTGTCGCCGTCTGTCAGTACTTTTATCAGCACGCTGGCGATTATTCCCTTAATGTGAATCATATTGGTTTTGCGGGCGATTCCGCCGGGGCCATGCTGGCGCTTGCCAGCGCGTTGTGGTTGCGGGATAAACAAATTGCTTGCGGCAACGTGGCTGGCGTGCTGTTGTGGTATGGGCTTTACGGCCTGCAGGATTCACTGAGCCGACGGCTAATGGGCGGCGCCTGGGATGGTTTAACTCGCGAGGATCTGCTGATGTACGAAAACGCGTACCTGCGTAGCGCCGACGATCGCGAATCACCGTACTATTGCCTGTTTAATAACGACCTGACGCGCGACGTACCGCCGTGTTTTATCGCCGGTGCGGAGTTTGATCCGCTGATTGACGATAGCCGCTTATTATTCCAGACGCTACAGGCGCATCAGCAGCCCTGCCAGTACAAAATGTACCCCGGCACGTTGCACGCCTTCCTGCACTATTCGCGGATGATGAAAACCGCCGACGATGCGTTACGGGAGGGCGCGCGTTACTTCAGAACGCAGCTTTAACGGTAGGCTGCGGTCAGTTTAACCATCATTTCGATATGTTCCGGTGTGGCATTCAGCGCCGGAATATACTCATATTGCTTACCGCCTGCCTCAAGGAAAATCTCCCGGTTTTGCACCGCTATCTCTTCCAGCGTTTCGAGACAATCAGCCGCGAAGCCCGGACACATGACCTGGATATGTCGGGTCCCTTTCTCCGCCAGCATTTTTAACGTTTCATCGGTATATGGCGTTAACCACGGTTCACGGCCAAAACGAGACTGGAAGGTCATCATCACTTTTTCCGGCGGCAAGCCAAGCGCTGAAACCAGCTCACGAGTCGTATCGCGACAGCGCTGCGGGTAGTCATCGCCTTCATCGGCGTAGCGCTGCGGAATGCCGTGGTAGGAAAGCAGCAGCAAATCGGGTTCACCATGTTGAGCAAATGAATCACGGGCGCTCTTGGCCAGCGCATCAATGTAGCTGCTGTCATCGGCGTAATCACGAATAAATGAGATGCCAGGAATACTGCGTTTACGCGCTAAGATTCGCGCCAGTTCGTCCCAGACCGCCGCCACGGTAGAACAGGAATATTGCGGGTACAGCGGTAACACCACCATGTGTTCAACTCCGCTTGCCAGCAGTTCATCGACCGCGCTTTCAAGCGACGGTGAACCGTAGCTCATCCCCAGCGCGACAGGCGTATGTGGCAGACGTTGTGCCAGCGCCTGCTGTTGCGCCTTACTGTAGACCATCAGCGGGGAACCGTCTTCCATCCAGATTGACTGGTACAGCTTTGCCACGCGTGGCGCACGCAGCGGCAAAATCACACCACGCAGCAGCGGCCACCACAGCGCAGGTGACGTATCGACTACGCGTTGATCGCTTAAAAACTGGCGCAGGTAGCGCTTAACGGCTTCGGGGGTTGGGGCATCGGGAGTGCCGAGGTTTGCCAGCAGGATACCGGTTTTCGTCTGACGCATTACCGCCTCTTATCGATTCAAATTGTTGATAATTGTAGCGGAAAAGCGATAAAGAAGAACTAATTGCTGTGAAAGGTAAGACGAGAATTTGCCTGATGGCGCTGCGCTTATCAGGCCTACATAAAATCGTAGGCCGGATAAGGTGTTGACACCGCCATCCGGCATTGACTGCGCTAAAACTTAACCGAGGATTTTTTCCAGCGCTGCGCGAACGTCAGCCACAGCCTGGGTGCCGTCAACTTTCGCGTATTTGGTGTTACCCGCCTGCGCTTCTTTAGAGTAGTAGCCGATCAGCGGAGCGGTCATCTGATGGTATTCCACCAGGCGCTTACGTACGGTCTCTTCCTGATCGTCTTTACGGGTGGTCAGCTCTTCGCCGGTCACGTCGTCTTTGCCTTCAACCTTAGGCGGGTTGAATTTGATGTGGTAAACGCGGCCAGAAGCAGCGTGTACGCGACGACCCACGATACGGTCAACGATCAGCTCGTCCGGAACGTCGAATTCAAGAACGTAGTCCACGTTGATGCCTGCTTCTTTCATGGCATCAGCCTGCGGAATAGTACGCGGGAAGCCATCAAGCAGGAAACCATTACGGCAGTCTTCCTGAGCAATACGCTCTTTTACCAGCGCGATCACCAGCTCATCAGTCACCAGCTTACCGGCGTCCATGATGTCTTTCGCTTGTTTGCCCAGCTCGGAGCCAGATTTCACGGCAGCACGCAGCATATCACCGGTGGAGATTTGCGGAATACCATACTTCTCCATGATGAACTGAGCCTGAGTTCCTTTACCCGCGCCCGGAGCGCCAAGCAGAATGATACGCATTACGAAAATCCCCTTAAAGGTTGTCGATATTTTTTAAAAAGCGCTAAACGATACCACCATCACGCAATTGGCTCAAGGAAGACGCCCGACGCTGAAACGGTTAACGGTGGGAAAATTAAAAATGAGGAGAGAAAATGCCGGATCGCGGTGTAAACACCGTATCCGGCCAGGGATCGACGAGATGGTGTAAGCCGGACACGCGTTAGCATCATCCGGCATTACCTTACGGCTATCAGGACACCAGCAACTGGTTCATACGACGAATGAACTGGTTTGGATCTTCCAGCGTGCCGCGTTCAGCAAACAGCGCCTGATCCAGCAGCAGTTCAACCCACTCTTTGAACT
This sequence comes from Citrobacter sp. RHBSTW-00986, assembly GCF_013783065.1. Classification (NCBI taxonomy): domain Bacteria; kingdom Pseudomonadati; phylum Pseudomonadota; class Gammaproteobacteria; order Enterobacterales; family Enterobacteriaceae; genus Citrobacter; species Citrobacter sp. RHBSTW-00986. Next base: position 3,563,713 of record NZ_CP056200.1, read on the forward strand.
GCGCTTCGTCCTGGGTATCCGCCGTGCGTTTGACCAGCACGTGATCCGGGTTGAGTTCAAAGATATATTTCACTTCCGGTACGGCCTGGCCAGCAGCTGCGAACAGTTTCGCCATCTGGGTGCTCATTTCGTCCGCATCGGTGGTAACGATGGCCGGCGTGTCGGTCAGACGGTGAGTCAGACGCACTTCTTTTACGCGATCGCCCAGCAGGGTTTTCACGCGCTCAACGAACGGCGTCAGCGCTTTTTCCGCTTCTTTTGCCGATTCGTCAACGTCATCCGCCAGCTTGTCGATGGACTCGTCAGCTTTGGCTACGGACTGGAATGCCTTACCGTCGAACTCGGTCAGGTAGTTCATCATCCACTCATCGATACGGTCAGAAAGCAGCAGCACTTCGATGCCTTTCTTACGCAACAGTTCCAGGTGCGGGCTGCTCTTCGCCGCCGCATAGCTGTCTGCGGTGATGTAGTAGATTTTCTCCTGCCCTTCTTTCATACGCGACACGTAGTCTTCCAGCGACACGGTTTGTGCGGAGGAGTCAGTGTGCGTGGACGCGAAGCGCATCAGCTTAGCGATCGTTTCCTGGTTAGCGTTGTCTTCCGCTGGGCCTTCTTTCAGCACCAGGCCGAACTGTTTCCAGAAGGTCTGGTATTTTTCCGCGTCGTCTTTTGCCAGTTTTTCCAGCATCTGCAGTACGCGTTTGGTCAGCGCGCTACGCAGGTTACGGGTGACGGTGCTGTCCTGCAGAATCTCACGAGAAACGTTCAGCGGCAGATCGTTAGAATCTATCAGGCCACGCACAAAGCGCAGGTAATTCGGCATAAACTGCTCGGCGTCGTCCATAATGAACACGCGCTGAACGTACAGTTTCAGACCATGCTTGTGATCGCGGTTCCACATATCCCACGGAGCCTGAGACGGGATGTACAGCAGGCTGGTGTACTCCTGCTTACCTTCCACACGGTTATGACTCCAGGTCAGCGGATCAGTGAAGTCGTGCGCGATATGTTTGTAGAATTCGTTGTACTCGTCGTCTTTGATTTCCGACTTGTTACGGGTCCACAGCGCCTGCGCCTTGTTGATCTTTTCCCAGGAAACTACGGTCTCGCCGTCTTTCTCTTCAGATTTTTCGATCTCTACCGGCAGCGCGATATGGTCGGAATATTTGCTGATGATGGAACGTACGCGCCAGTCATCAAGGAACTCGTCTTCGCCTTCGCGCAGATGCAGCGTGATTTCGGTGCCGCGATCGTCTTTGGTGATGTCGGCAACGGTGTACTCACCTTCACCCGCAGATTCCCAGAACACACCATTTTCCGGTTTATCGCCCGCTGCGCGGGTACGCACGGTGACTTTATCCGCCACGATGAACGCAGAGTAGAAGCCAACCCCGAACTGGCCGATCAACTGGCTGTCTTTCGCCTGATCGGATCCCATGGATTCAAGGAAAGATTTAGTACCGGATTTCGCAATGGTCCCCAGATGATCGATAACGTCATCACGGTTCATCCCCACGCCGTTATCGGCAATGGTCAACGTACGCTTATCTTTATCGAAGGAAACACGCACGCGCAGCTCACCGTCACCTTCATACAGATCCGGGTTAGACAGTGCGCGAAAACGCAGCTTGTCTGCCGCATCCGAGGCGTTAGAGATAAGCTCACGCAGGAAGATTTCTTTATTGGAATACAGAGAATGGATCATCAGGTGCAGAAGCTGTTTTACTTCTGACTGAAAACCACGAGTTTCTTGTCCTTTCATGTAGGTCTACCTCAACAATGCCATTTTCAATGGTAAAAACAGGTTGAGGGTGAAATGGGGACAAGCGGGAAGGATTTCAAGCGGAAGCCGCCGTCGCGGCCTCCGTTTGTTCAGAATTTAATCTTGTGTCGTCCTGCCAGAGAGTGCGACAGCGTGGTGCCATCGACCATTTCCAGCTCGCCACCAACCGGAACGCCATGGGCGATACGGCTGGCTTCAACGTCATATTGCATGCAAAGCTCAGCAATATAGTTGGCGGTCGCCTCTCCTTCGACCGTGGGATTGGTCGCCAGGATCAGTTCGCTGATTTGCTCAGATGCCAGCCGCTGCTCAAGACGATCCAGCCCGATATCATCAGGACCAATACCGTCCAGCGGCGACAGGTGTCCCATCAGCACGAAGTAACGTCCGGAAAATTGCCCGGTTTGCTCAATGGCGTAGATGTCCGCCGGACTCTCCACCACGCAAATCTGACCGTTTTCCTGGCGACGCGGGTTCGAGCAGATGTTGCAGACGTCCTGTTCTGTGAATGTGCGGCAATCGGCACAGTGGCCGATTTCCGACATCGCCTTCGTTAACGCCTGCGCCAGACGCATCCCGCCGCTGCGATCGCGCTGAAGCAGCGTGAACGCCATGCGCTGCGCAGACTTCGGGCCAACGCCCGGCAGACAGCGCAGCGCTTCCATAAGCTGAGTTAACAGCGGGCTGGTTTGCATCAGAACGGCATCTTAAAGCCAGGCGGCAGCTGCATTCCGGAGGAAACAGAGGCCATCTTCTCTTTCTGCGTCTCTTCAATACGGCGCGCGGCGTCGTTGAATGCCGCAGCAACCAAGTCTTCCAGCATCTCTTTGTCGTCTTCCAGCAGGCTTGGATCGATCTCCACACGACGGCAGTTATGCGCGCCGTTGATGGTCACTTTTACCAGACCCGCGCCAGATTCGCCGGTCACTTCCAGCTTGGCGACTTCTTCCTGCATCTGCTGCATTTTTTCTTGCATCTGCTGGGCCTGTTTCATCAGGTTACCCAGACCGCCTTTACCAAACATAGGCTTCTCTCTCAATCACGTTAAGGGATGACGACCGTCAAACCGTAATGGCTGACGATCAAATGGGGCGAATACTCTCTTCGTCCAGGTCCGCATCGAAAAAACGACGCAGCGTCTGAATGTTATTATCCGCAATAATCGACTCACGCGCCTGCGCGAGTTTCTCTTCATAAATGGCCTGACGCCACTCCAGCGGCGTGCGCACCGCTGGATTATCATCTTCAACGATGGTCAATTCAACCGTTGACCCTGTTAAGGAACTCAATGCTTCGGCCAGTTTTTGCTGCGCGCCGCTGGAGTTAAGGTGTCGCTGCGTGGAACGCAGGTGCAGGCAAACCACGTTGCCATTCTCTTCTTTCCAGGCATTAAGCGCCACCTGCTCCACCAGTTTAGGCAGCGAGAGCTGGCTTACCTGTGCGGCCCACGGGTCGCGTTCGATGGCCTCAGCCGCCAGCTTTGCCGCCAGTTCTGGCGTTTTTTCATGCTCAAGCGCTTTTTTCAGCGCTTTCGGCGTAGCGACGACTTCTTTGACTTCTGCAACAGGATTGGTCGCTTTCCAGCGATACGCTTCTTTCTTCGCTGGCGCTTTTTCCAGCGCAGAGACCGCTGGACGCGCCTGAACACGTTCCGACACCGAAGCCAGTCTTTCCAGCGCAGCATTATTCACCGGCCGCGCGCGGGAAGCGGCTGCCGGTTCACTCTTTTTTGGTTTGGTTGCTCCCTGAGCGCGTTGCAGTTGGCTGCGTGCCGCCAGCACCTGGCTGGTAGCATCGGAGAGCGGCACATTCTGTTGCTGTTGCGCTGCCGCAGGCTGCTGCGGCACCTGCGTCGGGTTCATCACCGCAGTGGGTGCTACCGGGGCAAAAGACTGTCGCGGGGCTTCAGGTTCCGGGAGCGGCATGCGCGGATGAAAAGCCAGCGCACGTAGCAGCGTCATTTCAACGCCCATTCGCCTGTCCGGCGCATACGGCAGTTCTTTGCGCCCGATTAACAGGGTCTGGTAGTAAAGCTGCACATCGGTTGGCGGGACGATTCGCGCCAGTTCGCGCATACGCTGTTCAATAGCGGCCATATCGCTGCTGAGCGCGGCAGGTGAAAGCTGAACCATGGCAATACGATGCAGCAGAGCCGACATCTCAACCAGTAGCGCTTCCCATTCAATACCGCGCGCGGCGGCATCGTTCACCAGCGTCATAACGCGTTCGCCGTCCGCAGCCACAACCGCTTCAACCAGCGAGAGCGCCTGGTCGTCGTCCAGCGTGCCAAGCATGGTGCTGACCGCGTCGGTCGAGACCTGACCATCGCCGCTGGCGATCGCCTGATCGGTCAGGCTCAGCGCATCGCGCAGGCTGCCGTCCGCGGCGCGAGCCAGCAGTTGCAACGCACGTGGTTCATGGGCGATATGCTCTTCTTTGAGGATATGCTCAAGTTGATGGCGAATCTGTTCGACATCCAACGCTTTAAGATGGAATTGCAGACAGCGCGACAGGATAGTCACCGGCAGCTTCTGCGGATCGGTAGTCGCCAGCAGGAACTTAACGTGCGCGGGCGGCTCTTCGAGCGTTTTCAGCAAGGCGTTAAAACTGTGGCGCGACAGCATGTGCACTTCGTCGATCAAATAGACCTTAAAGCGACCGCGCGCTGGCGCGTACTGGACGTTATCCAGCAGGTCACGGGTGTCTTCGACTTTGGTGCGTGAGGCGGCGTCGATTTCAATCAGATCGACAAAGCGCCCCTGCTCGATTTCACGGCAGTTATCACACACGCCGCACGGCGTAGCGGTGATGCCGGTTTCACAGTTTAATCCCTTCGCCAGCAAACGGGCGATTGACGTTTTCCCGACGCCACGGGTGCCGGAAAACAAATAAGCATGATGAATACGCCCTAACGACAAGCCGTTCGCCAGTGCCGTCAGCACATGTTCCTGGCCGACGACGTCAGCAAAGGTTTGTGGGCGCCATTTTCGGGCTAATACCTGATAACTCATTGGCAGGCTCTGAAAGGCTGGAGGGTGGATTCACAGGGAGATAATGCTAACACAACCTCGCAGCGACGGCGAGGTTGTGTGTCTCGGTATTAATCTGCCGAGATAAGATAGCCCGAAATTAGTGGCCCGGGAATGGAACCAGGCTATAACAGGTCAGTCCCTGCTTTTCCAGACGCTGCTCGCCACCCAGATCAAACAGGTTAATGATAAATGCAGCATCGGTCACTTCGCCACCCAGACGGCGGATCAGTTTCACGGTCGCTTCAATCGTGCCGCCGGTTGCCAGCAAGTCGTCCACAACCAGGACTTTATCGCCAGGTTTGATGGCATCAACGTGGATTTCCAGTTGATCGGTGCCGTATTCCAGCTCATAGCTCTCAGCAATAACTTCGCGCGGAAGCTTACGGGGTTTACGTACCGGAACAAAACCAACGCCCAGACCCAACGCTACCGGCGCGCCAAACAGGAAGCCACGCGCTTCGGTACCAACCACTTTAGTGATACCCGCATTTTTGTAGCGTTCAACCAGCAATTCAATACTGAGGGCGTAGGCTTTCGGGTCTTCCAGTAAACTGGTGACATCACGAAAAAGAATGCCCGGTTTTGGGTAGTCGTGGATGCTTTTGATGCTATTTTTGAGAAACTCAAGCTGCTGTGCAGTCGCGGTCATAAGTTTGTGCCTGATTAATACAGTATTACTTCACGGCGCACTATACACTTCATCCTCGACGTATCTTGAATGATTTTGTGTCTGTATAAGAGCCAAGGTTATATTTGCTTAACCTTTGGCCACCTGCGCCTGTGCTCGAAAACGGTCGAATTTACTGGCTGTGAGAGACAATTGCAACAGCGTTTATTGCGCTTTACTGCTTTTGTTGTTTTTCATCAATCACCGGGATCCGCCACATAAAAATCAGTAAACAGGCGAGAATAACCAGCAGCAGGCCGCGTACCCACATCATATTGACCAGCCACAGTGAAATACTAAACGTTACCAGGATCAATAAAATAGCGCGCGGCTTTGCTCCCGGCGGCATCGCGCGGTGTTTTTGCCAGTGGCGCAGATACCCGCCGAACCACGAACGGTACAGCAACCAGTCGTGAAAACGCGGCGATGAGCGAGCAAAACACCAGGCGGCCAGCAAGATAAACGGCGTTGTCGGCAACAGAGGCAATACAACGCCCAGCGTTCCTAACACTACCGCTATCCAGCCTATGACGATTAGAATAATGCGTTGCATAATATGAATACTTAACACAGAGAATCGCTACTTTATCATAACAGTTCTCATTTTCATCGGAGTGTTGTCGTGAAAACCGTCATGCTGCTTCAGACGCTCGAAAACCAGCTTAACCGCTTGCGGCAGCGTTGTGCCCCACTGGCACACCATGCCACGCTTAGCGCCCGCTTTGACAGGCATCTGTTTCACACCCGCAGCACGTTGCTACAGGCCTGTCTGGATGAAGCTGATGATAATCTCACTGCTCTACGTCGCGCAGTTGAACAGCAACAACTACCACAAATTACCTGGCTTACGGAACACCTTGCCTCACAGTTAGAGGCGATTTCACGTGAAACCGCCAGTTGGTCGCTCCGGGAGTGGGACAGCGCCTCTCCTGGCCTGGCGCGCTGGCAGCGTAAGCGAGTTCAACACCAGGAGTTTGAGCGCCGCCTGGTTGAAATGACGCGTGAACGTAAAGAACGCCTGGCACAGGTTACGGGCTTTGAAGAACAGCAAAAACTGCATCGCGAAGTAGAGGCATTCGAAGCACGACTGGCACGCTGTCGTCATGCACTGGCAAGAATAGATAACGTGCTGGCGCGTTTAACCCGCTAATCCCCGGAGAATTTATGTCATTAGAGAACGCCCCAGATGAAGTCAAACTGGCCGTCGATTTGATTGTCCTGCTTGAAGAGAATCAGATGGAGCCTGAAACAGTTCTGAAAGCACTGGAGATTGTGAAGCAGGATTATGAGAAGAAACTGCTCTCTTTATCTAAAAAAGAGCTGTAACTGAGAACCTGATGGCGTTGCACTTATCAGGCCTACGAATGAATCGAAGCTCGCAGGCCTGATGATTATTTCTGTTAACCTACCGAAGGCGTCGGATCGTCACCTTTAATGATGTCACGTTTAACCTCGGTCACGGTGTCACCTTTCGCGTTATGCAGGTGAACTTCGAGCTGGTTAAAGGCGATATCAATGTCATTTTCACGGCACAAACGATCGACCGCCCGGTTAAGTTCATCAACCGTGTGGCTACGATCGCGCAATTCACGCACGTATAAACGCAGCTCATGATCCAGCGTGCTGGCGCCGAAGGCGGTAAAGAACACTGCAGGCTCCGGATCGTGCATCACTTTCGGGTGTTCTGTCGCCGCCTGCAACAGCACCTTCTTCACTTTGTCCAGATCCGAACCATAGGCCACGCCAATGCGGATCACCAGACGCGTGGTGGTATCGGAGAGCGACCAGTTGATCAAACGCTCCGTCACGAATGCTTTGTTCGGGATAATCACCTCTTTACGATCGAAGTCAGTAATGGTGGTGGCACGGATACGGATCTTGCTGACCGTTCCGGAGAACGTACCGATGGTCACGGTATCGCCGATGCGTACCGGGCGTTCAAACAGAATAATCAGACCGGAAACAAAGTTCCCGAAAATCTCCTGTAAGCCGAAACCAAGACCAACCGAGAGAGCAGCGGCCAGCCACTGTAGCTTATCCCACGAGACGCCGAGCGATCCGAAGACCGTCATCGCACCGATGGCGATGATGGCATAATTCAGGATCGTGGTGATCGCATAAGAAGCCCCCTGGCGCATCTTCAGTCGCGAGAGCACCAGCACTTCCAGCAGGCCGGGTAAGTTGCGGATCAGCGCCCACGCGACCATTGACGCAATAATCGCAAACAACAGGCTGCCCATGGTGACGTCTTTCACGACTGCCGCACCCGCTTCGGTGCCGTTGTAATGCCAGAGCGTTATGCTGTCGAGATAGCTGAACACGGTGATCAAATCAGACCAAATGGCCCAGAACAGAACACCAAACAGGGCAACCATCACCAGCATGGTTATACGCAGCGTTTGCTGGTTAACCTGCTCCAGCGCAATAGTCGGTTCTTCCTGCGGCTCTGCGCCTTCGGCCCCTTCTTTCACCAGATTCTGACGACGCGCTAACGCACGACGCCAGGCGATACGGCGTGCCGCTACGCTCAACCCTCGCAGCACCGTCTGGTACAGCAGATTCCAGAGGATAACCAGATAGACCGTTTCAATCCAGCGGCCCGCCAGGCGCAGCGTGGTGTAGAAATACCCTGTCGCCGTCAGCACCATTAATGCAATCGGAATAATAGACAGCACGGTAATAGTGACCAGACGCAGACCATGCGACTCTTTGTCACGCCAGCTTTCGCGGCACATTGGCCATACCAGGAAGGCGATCAGCAGCAGGTTGAGGAAAATGACCACCTGGCCAAGCACATCGTCCATCAAATTAAGCGGCGACAGCTCAGCAATGACCGACCAGAAGTTAAGCGGCAACAGCGCAAGGCTAATACGCACAATCTGGCGACGCCAGTGGCTGGTCTGCTTCGCTGGCATGCCAAAATGACGTATCGCCACGCCATCTTTTTCCAGCACCTTCCAGCACAGACCAAACACCAGCCAGAAGATGGTCATCTTCTTACTGAACGCCCACAGCAGGTCGCTAATATTCAGTTGCATAGTCAGCAGAATCAGACCCACCGCGAGGATAATCAGACACGCCGGCAAGGCTCTGATGAGATCGATCAGAATCGCTTTTGGCGTATTAAGCTGACTGTCATTGCGCAGGTTCCCCACCGCGGCGGCTAATTTTGCCTGATAATCCTTCAGCCACTTCAAACGCCAGCGGATTAACCCGGCGATAAGCAGCAGCGGCAGCCCTGCCAGGAACGCAATAAACACGGCGGGCCAGGCTTTTTCCCAGTTCACCGTGATTTTCATCGACTTAAACTGGTCTTTTAGGGTTTGCGGGAAGGCTTTGATCCAGTCCCAGTCAATCGGACGGTTACTGTTAACCCAGAAGATTTGTTGCGTGAGGATCTCTTTCAGGTTTTTCGACACGCTCATTAACTGCTGCTGGTTGATTTGCAGATTAATCGCCATCATCAACTGGTTGCCCAACTGCTTATTTAGCTGATCCAACAGTTCACGACGCATATCCACAACCTGCAGCAGGGCATCATGGACTTCAGGGTTAACGTCGTTGCTGTGCCCTTCTTCCAGTTTGGCGACAAACGCATCATTCTGGAACAACGTATCGCGCTGCTGGTTGACTTCGAACTGCTCCAGACGCAAATCGGCGATCCGGTTGGTCATATCGGCAAGCTCATCCGCCGACGGCAGCGTTTGTTGTTGCTGATATAAAATGCGCGACAGCAGCAGACTGCCTTTCAGAACGGCGATCTGCTCTTTAATGTTGCGTTCGGATTGCAGCGCGCGGTCAAGCCAGTTTTTGACCTTGATATTTTGCTGCATCAGGCTGTTGCCGTTTTCAGTCGCGGCAATCAGGCGCTGGCTGAGCTGATGGTTAACATCAAGTTCCTGCTTCACTAACGGATTGGACTGAATACGCTCGGCTTCGTCCGGCGTTACCGCTTCCTGTGCCGTCTTTTCGGTTAACGTCAGTCGTTTGCTGTTCACCGCCTCTTGCAGGAGCTGGAGCTGGTGTTCAAGGCGGTTACTGTGCGCCGTCACATAATCGCGTTGTTTTTGCAGGGTATCCTGCAAAACGGTATTCCCTTCGAGGCTCTTGCGCTGCTGGTCGATCTGCGCGTTCAGCAACGCTTGCTGCGCCTGCAGCAGCACCTGCTGGCTGGGGCGTAAAGCCGCCTCTCCCACAGTGGTGCCATCGAGTCGATTGCGGATTTGCTGCATCTGTTGCGACGCGGTGTACATCGCATTTTGTACACGCTCTGGCTGTGTCTGCAGCGATACCAGTTGGCTGTTGTAAGCGGCCAGATCGTTTTGCGAGCTTTGCAGGTCATCCAGGACCTGCGACACGCGCGACTCAAGCTGTCGTAAGGAGAGCGTACTCAGCGTTTTTCGCGTTTCATCGTCATTATCAACATCGCTAAGCGAATTTAGCGCATCCGTCGCCTGACGCATTTTCTCCGGCGCCTGGGCAACTTTTTGCCGAAGCTGTACGGTTTCATCCTTCACACGATCGATTTTATCCAGCGTGGCAATGGTATCGATGAGATCCTGTTGAACCAGCTTATCCTGTGCGGAGAGATCTTTTTGTTTATTCAGCGTGTCTAACTGGCTCTGAATATCCGCTTTCGTCGGCAGTTCACCACTCTGTTGCGCCCGCGCAAATGCAGATGACTGGCAGGATAGCAAAAGAATGAAGAAAAGAATGGTAATAGCAATAAGATGCTGTGAACGTTTATAGAGCTGCAACATAGTCATGAGAATGAAGGTTTCTGAACCGGAAAAGTGACCGAAAATAGTCAAGCGGCAAGAATATCACGGCTGTGACCGGCAGAATAGCAGGAGGCAAAATGACCAGGAGAATTCCTGGTACAGACCCAGAGAGTTAACAGGTTTCCGCTACGTTAACCCGCAAGGTTGGGCAGAGAAGACACATCTCAAGCAGCACGGCGACGTATTCCCGAGCCTCTTTTTTCAGATCAAAAGATTCAGGGGCAAATAACCAGTTCTCGATAATTCCGGTAACATAACTACGCAGCAGCACCGCCACGCGACGCGTGTTCAGATTTTCCGGCAGCATGTTGGCGTTCATGCAGTGCCGCAATGTTTGTTCGATACGGTCGTAATTTTCAATACACAGACTGCGTTGAGCTAGCTGAACTGAGGCCATTTCCCCGACAAATTCGCATTTGTGGAATATAATTTCCAACAATAAACGTCGGCGTTCTTCTGTCACGGTAGCTTCAAGAACGTAAATTAAAATTTCTCTTAATACTGATAGTGGATCGTCGGGGAATTTTGCCTGATACTCAGTCTCTAACTCATCAATGTTAGGTTTTGCTAGCTCCCAGATTTCACTGAATAAATCCGATTTGTTTTTGAAATGCCAATAGATCGCGCCGCGCGTGACACCAGCGGCTGCTGCGATCTCCGCAAGCGAGGTGGATGATACCCCTTGTTGCGAAAACAAACGCAGAGCGACATCGAGAATGTGCTGTCGAGTTTCCTGTGCTTGTTGTTTGGTTTTTCGTGCCATAGGTCAGTGAATTTACAGGCGTTAGATTTACATACATTTGTGAATGTATGTACCATAGCACGACGATAATATAAACGCAGCAATGGGTTTATGGGCTTTCAGCCATTGATCAATTTGAAATCGGACACTCGAGGTTTACATATGAACAAAAACAGAGGGTTAACGCCTCTGGCAGTCGTTCTGATGCTCTCAGGCAGCTTAGCGCTAACAGGATGTGACGACAAACAGGCCCAACAAGGGGGCCAGCAGATGCCAGAGGTTGGAGTTGTTACGCTCAAAACTGAACCTCTACAGATAACAACCGAACTCCCGGGTCGCACCAGTGCGTATCGCATTGCAGAAGTTCGTCCTCAGGTTAGCGGTATTATCCTGAAGCGTAATTTCACGGAAGGTGGTGACATCGAAGCGGGTGTATCTCTCTATCAGATTGATCCTGCTACTTACCAGGCCGCTTATGAAAGCGCAAAAGGCGATCTGGCAAAAGCACAAGCCGCAGCAAATATCGCTCAACTGACGGTCAAACGTTATCAGAAACTGTTAGGTACTAAGTACATCAGTCAACAGGATTACGATAGTGCACTGGCAGACGCACAGCAGGCGAACGCCTCCGTTGTCGCCGCGAAAGCCGCGGTAGAAACTGCACGCATCAATCTGGCTTATACCAAAGTGACGTCGCCGATCAGCGGCCGCATTGGTAAATCATCCGTTACTGAAGGCGCTCTGGTGCAAAACGGTCAGGCAACCGCACTGGCAACCGTTCAGCAGTTGGATCCCATCTATGTGGACGTGACGCAGTCAAGCAACGATTTCCTGCGCCTGAAACAAGAGTTGGCCAACGGCACGCTGAAGCAGGAAAACGGTAAAGCGAAAGTCGAACTGGTGACCAATGACGGCATTAAATTCCCGCAGTCCGGTACGCTGGAATTTTCTGATGTCACGGTAGATCAAACCACCGGGTCGATTACGTTACGCGCAATCTTCCCTAACCCGGATCACACCTTACTGCCGGGTATGTTCGTCCGTGCTCGTCTGGAAGAAGGGACTAACCCAACTGCACTACTGGTTCCACAGCAAGGCGTTACCCGCACACCGCGTGGCGATGCCAGTGCATTGGTTATCGGTGCAGACAACAAAGTTGAAACTCGTCAAATTGTCGCCGCACAAGCGATTGGCGACAAATGGTTAGTCACTGATGGACTTAAACCGGGCGACCGCGTGATTGTCACTGGGCTGCAAAAAGTACGTCCTGGCGCGCAGGTAAAAGCGCAGGAAATCACCGCTGATAACAACCAGCAAGGTGCAAGCGGTAGCCAGCCTGAACAGTCCAAGTCTTAACTTAAACAGGAGCCGTTAAGACATGCCTAATTTCTTTATCGATCGCCCAATATTTGCGTGGGTGATCGCCATTATCATCATGTTGGCAGGGGGGCTCGCGATCCTCAAATTGCCGGTAGCGCAATATCCGACTATTGCACCGCCAGCAGTGACGATCTCCGCGACCTACCCTGGCGCTGATGCCAAAACAGTACAGGATACTGTTACGCAGGTTATCGAACAGAATATGAACGGTATCGATAACCTGATGTACATGTCCTCAAACAGTGACTCCACGGGTACCGTGCAGATCACGCTTACCTTTCAGTCTGGTACTGATGCGGATATCGCGCAGGTACAGGTGCAGAACAAACTGCAGTTGGCAATGCCGCTTCTGCCGCAGGAAGTACAACAACAGGGTGTGAGCGTTGAGAAATCATCCAGTAGCTTCCTGATGGTTGTCGGCGTTATCAACACCAACGGCACCATGACGCAGGAGGATATTTCCGACTACGTGGGCGCCAACATGAAGGACGCCATCAGCCGTACTTCAGGTGTGGGTGATGTTCAGCTGTTCGGTTCCCAGTACGCGATGCGCATCTGGATGGATCCGAACAAACTGAATAACTTCCAGCTGACGCCGGTTGATGTGATTAGCGCCATCAAAGCGCAGAACGCCCAGGTTGCAGCCGGTCAGTTAGGCGGTACGCCGCCGGTGAAAGGCCAGCAGCTTAACGCTTCGATCATCGCGCAAACCCGTCTGACCTCCGCCGATGAGTTCAGCAAAATTCTGCTGAAAGTGAATCAGGACGGTTCCCAAGTGCGTCTGCGTGACGTAGCGAAAGTTGAACTGGGTGGTGAGAACTACGACATCATTGCGAAGTTCAACGGTAAACCGGCATCCGGTCTGGGTATCAAGCTGGCGACAGGCGCTAACGCCCTGGACACCGCAAACGCTATCCGCGATGAACTGAAGAAGATGGAACCGTTCTTCCCGTCAGGTCTGAAGATCGTTTACCCGTATGACACTACGCCGTTCGTGAAAATCTCTATTCACGAAGTAGTGAAAACGCTGGCGGAAGCCATCATCCTCGTGTTCCTGGTAATGTATCTGTTCCTGCAGAACTTCCGCGCGACGCTGATTCCGACTATCGCCGTGCCGGTGGTGCTATTGGGTACGTTTGCCGTCCTTGCGATTTTCGGCTTCTCGATAAACACGCTGACGATGTTCGGGATGGTGCTCGCCATCGGCCTGTTGGTGGATGACGCCATCGTTGTGGTCGAGAACGTTGAACGTGTAATGGCTGAGGAAGGGCTACCGCCGAAGGAAGCAACACGTAAATCGATGGGCCAGATTCAGGGCGCACTGGTTGGTATCGCTATGGTGCTGTCAGCGGTATTTATTCCGATGGCCTTCTTCGGGGGATCTACCGGTGCAATTTACCGTCAGTTCTCCATCACCATTGTTTCGGCGATGGCGTTATCAGTCCTGGTGGCATTGATTCTGACCCCTGCCCTGTGTGCGACCATGCTCAAACCGGTTGCTAAAGGCGATCACGGAGAAGGCAAAAAAGGTTTCTTCGGCTGGTTTAACCGCATGTTCGATAAGAGCACGCACCATTACACCGACAGCGTGGGCGGAATTCTGCGCAGCACCGGTCGTTATCTGGCGCTGTATCTGATCATCGTCGTGGGTATGGCCTATCTGTTCGTTCGTCTGCCAAGCTCGTTCCTGCCAGATGAAGACCAGGGTGTATTCCTGTCAATGGCTCAGCTGCCAGCGGGTGCAACGCAAGAGCGTACCCAGAAGGTGCTGGACGAAATGACGGATTACTATCTGACCAAAGAAAAAGCGAACGTTGAATCGGTGTTTGCCGTTAACGGCTTCGGTTTTGCAGGACGTGGTCAGAACACCGGTATCGCATTCGTGTCTCTGAAAGACTGGAGTGAACGTCCAGGCGAGGAGAACAAGGTTGAGGCAATTACTCAACGTGCGATGGGCGCATTCTCGCAGATTAAAGACGCGATGGTCTTTGCTTTTAACCTGCCAGCGATTGTGGAGTTAGGGACCGCGACCGGTTTCGACTTCCAGCTGATTGACCAGGCAGGTTTAGGTCATGAGAAGCTAACTCAGGCGCGTAACCAGCTGTTTGGTGAAGTTGCGAAACATCCTGATCTGTTAGTCGGCGTACGTCCTAACGGTCTGGAAGATACGCCACAGTTCAAGATCGATATCGATCAGGAAAAAGCGCAGGCTCTGGGTGTATCCATTAGTGATATTAATACAACGCTGGGTGCAGCATGGGGCGGAAGCTACGTAAATGACTTCATCGACCGTGGTCGTGTGAAGAAAGTTTACATCATGTCTGAAGCGAAATACCGTATGTTGCCGGAAGATATTGGAAACTGGTATGTCCGCGGCAGCGATGGACAGATGGTACCGTTCTCCGCCTTCTCTACCTCACGTTGGGAATATGGTTCACCGCGTCTGGAACGCTATAACGGTCTGCCTTCCATGGAAATCTTAGGCCAGGCCGCACCGGGTAAAAGTACCGGTGAAGCCATGGCAATGATGGAGGAACTGGCCAGCAAACTGCCATCCGGTATCGGCTATGACTGGACCGGTATGTCCTACCAGGAACGACTGTCCGGCAACCAGGCCCCTGCTCTGTATGCCATTTCACTGATTGTCGTATTCCTGTGTCTGGCGGCATTGTACGAGAGCTGGTCAATTCCGTTCTCCGTCATGCTGGTGGTACCGTTAGGTGTTATCGGTGCATTGCTGGCGGCAACGTTCCGCGGCCTGACCAACGACGTTTACTTCCAGGTAGGCCTGCTCACAACCATTGGGTTGTCGGCGAAGAACGCGATACTTATCGTCGAATTCGCCAAAGACTTGATGGATAAAGAGGGTAAAGGTCTGATAGAGGCGACGCTGGATGCGGTCCGCATGCGTTTACGTCCGATCCTGATGACATCGCTGGCCTTTATTCTGGGCGTAATGCCGCTGGTTATCAGCTCCGGCGCAGGCTCCGGCGCGCAGAACGCCGTTGGTACTGGCGTAATGGGCGGGATGGTGACGGCAACCGTGTTGGCTATCTTCTTTGTTCCGGTGTTCTTTGTGGTGGTACGCCGCCGCTTTAGCCGCAAAAGTGAAGATCTTGAGCATAGCCACTCAGTAGACCATCATTGATAGATCTCTAAAGATAAGGCCGCGCAAGCGGCCTTTTTTCTGGAAAAATCATAAAAATCACTTATTGCTATTTCGTTTATTTTCTCCAGGGTAAATAAGCGATATAATCCCTGTAGCCTTAAAGGCTATTCTTAAAAATCATTGAGAGTTCTTATTTACTTTAATAAATATTAAGATTATTCCTGGTAAGCGGTTCACATTGTCGATTGTTACCTTTCGTTGCTAAACCTAATCAAGATAACTCGATGATTGCCCGAAGAATAAAGAAATTGTCCGATTCCGAATAACCGCATTTATCTGTTAAAATGTAAAAATGACCTGACATCATAAGTTTGCATAATTGTAATTTTTCGTGATATGACGATGAAATCTTTTTTAGACTAGATTATAGTTAAATCATCAGGAGTCGCGGGCAAGTTCCAGGTAGTCTGTTGTATCCATCCCGAAGGTGTTCGGTTAGTTTAAGCCACGAAGAAGGGGATGCGTTATGGATGAATACTCACCCAAAAGACATGATATCGCGCAGCTTAAATTTCTCTGCGAAACCCTGTATCATGACTGTCTTGCAAACCTTGAACAAAGTAACCATGGCTGGGTTAATGACCCTACCTCTGCCACCAGCTTGCAGCTCAATGAACTGATAGAGCATATTGCAACCTTCGCACTTAATTATAAAATTAAGTACAATGAGGACAATAAGCTGATCGCGCAGATAGATGAATACCTGGATGACACTTTTATGTTGTTCAGCAGTTATGGTATTAATACGCAGGATCTGCAGAAATGGCGGAAGTCAGGTAATCGACTGTTTCGCTGTTTTGTCAATGCCACCAGGGCTAATCCTGTTAGTTTGTCTTGTTAAAAATTATTACAATCATAGGTAAGATTTATGTCCGATAAACCATTAACTAAAACTGATTATTTGATGCGCCTGCGACGTTGTCAGACAATTGACACACTTGAGCGCGTTATTGAAAAAAATAAATATGAATTGTCCGACAACGAACTGGCTGTATTTTACTCAGCAGCAGATCACCGCCTTGCTGAATTGACCATGAATAAGCTCTACGACAAGATTCCAACTTCTGTTTGGAAATTCATTCGCTAATTGCTCACGGGTTAAGTCAGGTATAGCGGTACATTTGTCTGGCTGACCATTTTCGTATTTACAATAGTTATTTAAATCAAATCACGTGACTACGATCACAACGAAGAAGTGGGAACGTTCCCCTTGTTTGCATTGCGTTTTACTGTGTTGAAATGACCTCCAGTACACAGGAAATTCGTAATGAGTAATGAAAAGCAAAAAATGATCGCCGGTGAACTTTATCGCCCGGCGGATGAAACATTGCGCCACGACCGACTACGCGCTCGTCAGTTGACCCATCGCTACAATCTCACCGCTCCCGATGAAAAAAATGCGCGACAAGCTATCCTGCATGAGCTGTTGGGCCAGAGCGAAGGGGCTTACATTGAACCCTCTTTTCGTTGTGATTACGGCTATAACATTTATCTCGGTAAAGAATTTTACGCCAACTTCGACTGCGTTATGCTCGACGTCTGCCCGATCCATATTGGCGACAACTGCATGTTAGCCCCAGGAGTCCATATTTATACCGCCACCCACCCGCTGGATGCCACCGAGCGAAACAGTGGCATGGAGCTCGGCAAACCCGTGACTATTGGCAACAACGTCTGGATAGGTGGACGCGCAGTGATAAACCCTGGCGTAACGTTGGGTGATAACGTGGTTGTGGCCTCGGGCGCGGTGGTCACGAAAAGCGTTCCGGCAAACTGCGTGGTTGGGGGCAATCCCGCCAGGATTATCAAAACGCTGTGATCTTAAATGTAACTGTTATGCTAAATTGTGGTTAATCTGTTACTTTCTTCACAAGGTATCCCCTTTTAAAATAGGGCGATCGCATCTGAATATCGTAGACACCACAAAGGCAAGAGATGACAGAAATACAGCGCCTGCTTACCGAAACCATCGACGACTTAAATATTCGTGAAAAGCGCGACAACAAACCGCGCTTTAGCATCAGCTTTATTCGCAAACATCCCGGCCTGTTCATCGGCATGTATGTTGCGTGGTTTGCCACGCTGGCGGTGATGCTGCAGTCAGAAACGTTAGTCGATTCAGTATGGCTGCTGGTGGTTCTGTTCGTCATACTCAACGCGTTTTTCTTTTTCGACGTTGCGCCGCGATACCGCTTTGAAGATATCGACGTACTGGATTTCAGAGTTTGCTATAACGGGGAATGGTATAACACGCGCTTTGTCCCCCCTTCACTCATCGATACCATCCTGCACTCACCTTCCGTCGATAGCGAACATAAAGCGCAGCTGCAAAAGATGATATCGCGTAAGGGAGAACTCTCGTTCTACGATGTCTTTACGCTAACCCGTCCCCAGACCAGCCAGTAACCACATCTCAACGCAGATAAAAAAAGTGCGTCCCGGTGAAGGAAACGCACTTTAATCCCTGAAATGTTGGTAAAGAAACTAACGTCTTTTTTTACGCCCCTGAACAGCTTTAAAGCGCGGATTCGTTTTACAGATTACGTACAAACGCCCTTTGCGTTTCACTATCTGGCAGTCAGGATGACGCTGTTTTGCACTACGAAGTGAATTGAGTACCTGCATCTTAACCTCGCTTAGTGCCAATAAAATGACCAAAACGTTTCTGGAAACGTGCTGCACTGCCTTCGTTATCAAAGGTTTTTTGTTTCCCGGTATAGTACGGATGCGATTTGGAAGAGATATCCAGGGTCACGTACGGGTAAAGTTTCCCCTCAAACTCAATCTCACGTTCCGTTTTAATGGTCGAGCCGACCTTAAAAAATTCATTGGCGCTGGTATCGTGAAACACCACAGTACGGTAAAAAGGATGAATATCCGGCTTCATGGCAACCTCAATTTGTTACGTTATAACATAACCATAAAAATACACCACTCTTGTATAAATCACAACCCGGTTTACGCGATTAAGAGTTAAACGGGATGATAAGTGGCCGTAAATATATGATGCCAATCGAATAGCTTTTTCGGCTTTCGGATATACTTTCCCTACGCTGTGTTAATAAGGATATCACTGTGATAACACGACATCTGATAAGCCTGGTGACTGGGGTGCTGTTTCTTTCCATCCTCGCGCCCGTAGGTTTAAGCCTGTGGCTGGCGCATCGTCAGGTCGAAACGAAATTTATCGATGAACTCGATATGTTCTCAACCCGAGTCGCATTACGTACGGAACGCGTAGGTGAACAGGCCAAAAAAGCGTTGCGCCATATTGAAGCTTTTCAGGGTGAACCTTGTAGTGAAGAGCATCTGCTTGAAATGCGTCGTTTGTCATATAGCTATCGCTATATTCAGGAAGTGCTGTACCTCAAAGATAACGTTCCACAATGCTCATCCCTGGAAAAAAGAAGCCGGGCAGCCGCGTTTCCTCCAGCAATGAAAATCACGCCCGATGGCTACCACGCATGGTTGACCATGCAAAACGATTTGGGCATCAAGCGTTTTATGGCGGCATTAGGTAGCAAGCATTACGTCGTGATGATCGATCCCGGTTCTTTTATTGATGTCATCCCGTTTGGCTCATGGCCGATTGAAGTCGCTATCCTTGGTACCGCGCGTAACACGGTGGTAGCCAGTAGCACCGATCTGCCACCGGATGTTTTACAACATGTGCAACTAGAGCATTCGATTACCCATCTGCAGAAAGACGGCAGTATTTATAACGCCCGCCCCTTCCCCGAACTGGGCATTACGGTTGTAACCTGGGCATCCACTGTACCTTTGCAAAAAAGCTGGCACCGACAAGCGCTAATCTGGCTGCCGGCAGGGATCCTCCTCGGCTTACTCACCGCAGCCTTTATTCTACGTATTTTGCGCCGTTTACAGTCCCCTCATCACCAGTTGCAGAACGCTATCCAGCATCGGGATATCAAGGTCTACTACCAACCGATTATCTCGCTCAAAACGGGGAAAGTGGTCGGGGCAGAGGCGCTGGCTCGCTGGCCACAGGCCGACGGGAGCTATCTGTCACCTGAGATTTTCGTCGCACTGGCGCAAGAGACCGGGCTTTCAGAGCCGCTCACCCGTTTGATTATTGAAAGCGTATTTGACGATTTAGGAAAATGGCTGCGTCAATATCCCCACCAGCATATATCCATTAACCTTGAGTCAGCCGATCTGACCTCCGAAACACTTCCTGCTCTGTTAAGCCAGAAGGTGAACCACTGGCAACTTAAGCCTGCACAAATCGCGCTGGAACTGACCGAACGCGAATTTGCCGACCCAAAAAACAGCGCGCCGTTTATTGCTAAATACCGACAGGCGGGCCATTCGATCTATATTGATGATTTTGGTACCGGCTATTCAAGTCTTAGCTATTTGCAGGATCTGGATGTGGATATCCTGAAGATCGACAAATCGTTCGTCGATGCGCTGGAGTACAACAACGTCACGCCGCATATCATCGAGATCGCGAAAACGCTGAAGCTGGAGATGGTGGCAGAAGGTATTGAAACCGAGAATCAGGAAGCCTGGCTACGCCAGCACGGCGTGCAGTACGGTCAGGGCTGGCTCTACAGTAAAGCGCTGCCGAAAGCGGAATTTATTCTGTGGGCAGAAAAACGGCTTTAGCATGGTTGTTGATGTTGAGATGGCTGGCGGCACGCCGCACAGCCAGTCACATCACTCTTCCATAATGGGCGCAAATCCACCGTAGATCATTCGCTTGCCATCAAATGGCATAGATTCACCGAATTCCTTCATACGTGGATCGGACATCATCTTCTGATTCGCCGCATCGCGGACCTCTTTGGAAGGGTATTCAATCCAGCTGAATACCACTTCTTCATGATCCTGCGCTTTCACAGCCATGCGAAAATCGGTCAGTTTGCCGTCGGGGACGTCATCTGCCCAGCACTCCACCACGCGCAATGCACCGAACTCCTTGAAAAGCGGAGCTGCTTTTGCCGCCATCGCAATGTACGCCTCCTTGTTTTCAGCGGGTACGGCAACCACAAAGCCATCAACATACTTCATGAGAAAAACCTCCGAAGTGTACTGCGCGGCAAGCCGATTCCGGCCGCGTCAGTCGAGGTTAAGTTTAGTCGCCAGCAGGCGATCGTGCCCCAGGCGCATTCCTGATGCGAATACGCGCCTGTGGCTGATGGCAAAACCATGGCAGGCAAATTTGAATCAGCGGCCCAATAGCCAGTGCATACAGCACCGTTCCAAACCCAACGGTTCCCCCCAGCAGCCAACCAATAAGCAACACGGACACTTCGATTGCGGTTCGAATTCGTCGTACTGGCCAACCGGTACGCGCGTGAATTCCAGTCATCAGACCGTCACGCGGGCCCGCGCCAAAACCGGCACCAATGTACAGAGCGGTTGCTAACGCATTCAGTATCACCGCTGACACCAGCAGCCCGCTGCGCGCCAGCAGGGATTCAAATCCCGGAATCACCAGCAGCGCGATATCTGCCGCCAGCCCAATCATAATCACGTTGCTCAACGTGCCAAACCCTGGGCGCTGGCGTAGCGGTATCCACGCCAGAAGCACCAACACACCCACGGCAATAATCACCACGCCGATATTCATCGACAGTAAATTTGCCACCCCCAGGTGAAACACGTTCCACGGATCGGCCCCTAAATCGGCACGGACAAACATCGCCGTCGACACACCGTACAGCGTCAGCCCAATAAACAGCTGAAGTAAACGACGCAGCATGTTCTTCCCCTCTTACTCTCAGATAACTTTCATCTTCACCGCAATTGGCACTATGATTAATGTCCAGTTTTCAAAAAGTGGACTGCTATGTCATCTCGCCGTTACGGAAGCCAGTCTTTGCAACGCCTGCTCGGACACTGGCAGGAAAGTCCCTCGCGAACGCCCATCTGGCGACAGTTGGCAGAAGCGTTACGTTTGCTGATCCTCGATGGACGACTGGCGCTGGATAGCCGCTTGCCCGGTGAGCGCGAGCTCGCTGCCGTTCTGCAAGTCAGCCGAACCACCGTCGCCAGCGCCATGGCACAACTGCGTGAGGAGGGATATCTGGAAAGCCGACATGGTAGCGGTTCACGGGTGATCCTGCCGGAGCACATTCGCCATGTGCCAACGCGGACCAGCACTGGAACAGCGCTTGATTTGTCCACGGCAGCGCTGAGTGCCGGTCCTGAAATTCATCAGGCTTACCAGCAGGCACTGTTCGCAATGCCGCAGCATCTGCTGAGCTCCGGGTATCTACCGCAGGGACTGTCGGTTTTGCGTGAATCCATCGCCCGGCATTATTGCGAACGCGGACTCCCGACGCAGCCCGACGAAATAATGGTCGTGAACGGCGCGGTTAGCGGTCTGGCACTGATCCTGCGTTTACTCACCGGCCCCGGCGATCGCGTAGTGGTAGATCACCCCACTTATCCGCTGGCCATTGCAGCAATACAAGGGGCGTCATGTCGCCCCGTCGGCGTGTCGCTGCCCGAGCACGGTTGGGATACGGCGGGTCTGGTCGCCACCATCGCGCAAACTGCACCGAGAATAGCCTATCTGATGCCGGATTTTCACAACCCGACCGGGCGCTGTATGGACACCGCTACTCGCCAGGTCGTGGCGGATATTGCTGAAAGAACCCGCACGACGTTGGTGGTCGATGAGACCATGGTGAACCTGTGGTATGACGCCCCACCGCCACCGCCGCTTGCCGCATTCAATCGCGATGCCCCAATCATCCTGCTCGGTTCAGCAGGGAAAAGCTTTTGGGGCGGATTACGTCTGGGCTGGATTCGGGCGTCGGCGCGTACCATTGCCGCGCTGGTCCAAACCCGCGACACCTTCGATTTGGGCTCCCCGGTGCTTGAACAACTCGCCACCAGTTGGCTGCTGGATAACGCCGAGGACTTTCTTCCTGACAGAAGACGCCGACTCACATCACAGCGAGACCTGTGCTCGCGCCTGATGAACTCACATTTTCCGGAATGGCAGTTTACCCAGCCACAAGGAGGACTCTCTTTCTGGGTTGAACTGCCTGATACGCTGGCGACGCTCTTTGCCACGCGCGCCGAAAGTGCAGGCATTCAGTTGGGAACCGGTACACGGTTCGGCCTTGATGGCGCATTCGACCGATTTTTGCGTATGCCCTTCACGTTGCCGGATGACACAGCGTGTGCCGCCTTCAGAGTGTTGCAACCCATTTGGGATAGCCTGCGCTTGCAGGCCAGCAGTGGGAAAATGCGTAAAATAATCTAAACGACGAGTTAAAGGACTCGCTCTTGAATGCCGTGATGGACGAGGAGGTCCTGGCAATACTACCGCTGAGGAGGAACCGGAAAACCCTTCAGGGAAATCACGAAATTCTCACCGTCTTTCTTAATTTTTGCCCCGGCATCACACCAGTCGGAGGCAATACGGAAGAACTCATCGCTGCCGACATTCCAGCTCAGACGAACATGTTTCACATAACCGGAGCGCAGCATTTCACAGGCTTCGCCATAATTACAGGCGGTTGAGAGCGATTGTTGTTTCATTTTTTCTTCTTCAGTAATCTTCGCAATGCTTTGATTTCTTTAGGAGTCAGTGCGTCAACTACGGATTCTTCCGTATGCTGGCTATCGATATCCTCAGCGGAGACTCCCACCTCTTCAATGGCGGAAAACGCGATTAGTAGCAGTTTTTCCGTGGCGATACTCAAATTTTCATTATGCACTTCAGCATAATGGCGAAGCTTTTCTTTTAGCGCCTCATCAACTTTGACATTCAATACAGCGGTCGACATCGTAGAAAATCCTTGTGGTCAGCCACAACACACCGGATGTAAGACCATGTCATTACAGCGCAATGGCGGCGGCAAAAGCTCAAATAACATCCCCAAAATACAGTGACAGTATTTGATGACAATAAAATGACGATACGATGACAAAGAAAAGAAGATAAACAGAAGAGAAATTGCCGGACGGCAGAATTGGGTGGGGGCCCTGCCAGCTACATCCCGGCACACACGTCATCTGCCTTGGCTGCTTCCTTCCGGACCTGACCTGGTAAACAGAGTAGTGTTGCGGGAGAACCAACAGAGCCCCCATTGAGAGCGTTGTTAACCAACGCGCAGGCGCATTATCACTGCTGCACCCTGTAATTGCAACCCATCCAGCATCGGATGCTGTTTTCTTGTGCAATGCGGCTTCACTCCTTCGCCATTCGGCATTATGCTGGAGGATTAGCGCAGGAATAAATGATGGATATACAAGACACTTTCCCCCAACGCGTCTGGCAAATCGTCGCTTCAATCCCCGAAGGTTTCGTCACCACGTATGGCGATGTTGCCCGGCTTGCGGGATCGCCGCGCGCTGCGCGTCAGGTAGGCGGCGTGCTTAAGCGTCTCCCCGAAGGCAGCGCCCTGCCCTGGCATCGGGTGGTCAATCGCCATGGGGCCATTTCGCTGACAGGTCCCGACCTGCAACGACAACGTCAGGCGTTGCTGGCAGAAGGAATAGTGGTTTCAGGAAGCGGACAGATCGATTTACAGCGCTATCGCTGGGTGTACTAACCCTCTCCAGGCGGAGAGGGTTACAACGACCTTAGTACTGCGTGGGAGCCGGAACCGCAGATGACGGATTCACCTGGGTTGGTGACGTTGACGGAACCGTGGTAGTAGCCCCACCGCTCGCCTGAACCGGTACTGCTGTTTGCTGTACAGGGACCAGCGTCAGGTCAGCTTTAGTCCCACCCTGATTGATGACCGTCTGAACGGTATCAGTAATAAAGACCAGTTTATCATTTACCGTAATAGCCGCACTCAGCAGAATACGGGCGTTAGGTTGAATATCTGCCGGGTTAAACGGTAATACAAAGCTGAATGGCGCTTGTTTACCTTCAGTACGAACCGCTTTTTGCGACAGCACTTTTGACGGCGCATCGGCCAGTGAAGCATCTGACAGCGTAACGGTTAGTACCGCATCGGGTGGCAAGGCCACTTTCTGACGGATCCATACTGTACCGGAGACATTTGGCTGCTGAATTTTAGACTGTGTGTCAGAAATTGACGTATTAGGGCTTGGCGCAGGTGTCTGAATATCAGCGCTTTTATCGGCACAGGCCGCCAGAGCGACTGCAACCGCTAAACCACTTACCATGTGCACGAGTTTCATTAAATTCTCCTTATCATCTATGCACCAGCGAGAACTTTCCTCGCCAGAAGAGTGGTTAACAAAAACATAACGTGACTAAGTGTGGCACAAGACAGCTATTTTTGCCTGTAATAGGCCAGTAATTCAGACAATTGCACCCATCGGACCACTTTTAAAATTGCGTTATACTCTGCCTACCTCGCTGCGACATCGATATCACCTGGAGAGCACGTATGAGTCTGGCACTGAAAAATTTGCTGACATTGTTAAATCTGGAAAAAATTGAAGAAGGACTCTTTCGGGGCCAAAGTGAAGACTTAGGGTTACGTCAGGTTTTTGGGGGACAGGTTGTCGGTCAGGCGCTATATGCCGCAAAAGAAACCGTACCGGAAGAGCGTCTGGTACACTCTTTTCACAGCTACTTTTTACGCCCCGGCGATAGCCAAAAGCCCATCATCTATGATGTGGAAGTCCTGCGTGATGGTAACAGCTTCAGCGCGCGCCGCGTTGCCGCGATCCAGAATGGTAAACCCATTTTTTACATGACTGCCTCTTTTCAGGCACCGGAAGACGGATTTGAACATCAGAAAACCATGCCAGATGCGCCGGGTCCCGATGAGCTGAAATCAGAAACGGAAATTGCCCGCTCAGTGGCGCATTTGCTGCCGCCGCTGTTGAAAGAAAAATTTATCAACGATCGTCCGTTGGAAGTACGCCCTGTCGAGTTTCATAACCCCCTAAAAGGTCACGTCGCACCTCCGACGCGCCAGGTGTGGATTCGCGCTAACGGCGTGCTGCAGGACGATCTGCGCGTCCATCAGTATCTGCTGGGTTATGCCTCAGACCTGAACTTCCTGCCTGTTGCGCTGCAACCGTACGGGATTGGCTTCCTGGAAAAAGGGATTCAGATCGCCACCATTGACCATTCCATGTGGTTCCACCGTCCGTTTAATATCAATGAATGGCTGCTGTATAACGTCGAGAGTACTTCGGCATCCGGTGCCCGGGGCTTTGTACGCGGAGAGTTTTATACCCAGGATGGCGTGCTGGTCGCTTCTACCGTACAGGAAGGGGTAATGCGTAATCGCAATTGAGAATTACCGGATGGTGGCGCAAAAGCGTTGCCATCCGGCAAATTGAGAATCAGGCGTTGTAAGCGTTCTCGCCGTGACTGTTTACATCCAGACCTTCGCGCTCCTGCTCTTCCGGTACGCGCAAACCAACCGTCATATCCGCCAGCTTATAGCCAATGAAAGCCACCACGCCAGACCAGACGATGGTGATCGCCACGCTTTCCAGTTGCACCAGCAGCTGATGCCCCATGGTCACGCCCTCGGCAAAGCCCACGCCTCCCAAAGAGCTGGCAGCGAAAACTCCGGTCAGGATACAGCCGACAATGCCGCACACGCCGTGAACGCCAAACACGTCACACGGATCGTCCACACGCAGAAAACGCTTCAGCATGGTCACGCCCCACAGGCCTGCCAGACCCGCAACGACACCGATTATCAGCGCGCCGCCGACACCGATGTAGCCACATGCAGGTGTTACGCCCACCAGACCCGCAATGGCACCAGAGCAGGCGCCCAGCAGAGACGGTTTACCACGTAGCGCCCATTCACCGAAGATCCATCCGAGGATGGCTGCAGCGGTGGCGACCACGGTATTAACGAAGGCCAGTGCGGCGATTTCATTTGCCGTACCCGCTGAACCAGCGTTAAAGCCAAACCAACCAATGTAGAGAATAGCGGTACCGGTGAAAACCATCGGCAGGTTATGCGGTTTAAAAGCTTCTTTGCCAAAACCGACACGTTTGCCAATCAGATACGCGCCTACCAGACCGGCAATCGCCGCGTTGATGTGCACAACCGTTCCGCCGGCAAAATCCAGCGCGCCGTGGGAAGCCAGCAAGCCGCCGCCCCAGACCATATGCGCAATGGGGATGTACGACAGCGTTAACCATACCACCACAAAAATCAGCACCGCGGAGAAGCGAATACGTTCAGCCAGCGCACCGACGATTAGCCCAACGGTGATGCAGGCGAACGAGCCCTGAAAAGCAACGTGAATGTACTGGTAGAAGCTCCCCGTTACCGCCGTCAGCGCAATATTCTTCAGCAATACCCAGTTGAAGTTGCCGAAGAAATTATTTCCTTCGCCAAAGGCCAGTGAGTAGCCATAAACCACCCATAAAATACAAACCAGAGCAAATGTCACCGTAACCTGAGTCAGCATCGACAGCACGTTCTTACCGCGAATCAAACCGCCGTAGAACAGCGCAATGCCAGGGATGGTCATAAACAACACCAGCGCGGTACAGATCATCATAAAAGCGTTATCCGCTTTATCCGCAACCGCCGGTGCCGCCATCGCCAGTCCCGGCAGCAGCGCCAGTGAAGCAATACCTGTTTTCATCGTTGCTATCTTCATTTTTTGGTTTCCTATCACTGTGTGCCAGACGTTACAGTGCGGCTTCGTCGGCTTCGCCGGTACGAATACGAATCACACGTTGCAGCTCGGCGACGAAGATTTTGCCGTCGCCAATTTTTCCGGTGTATGCCGCCTTACTGATGACATCAATCACGCCATCCAGTTGGTCGTCGGCAATCGCCACATCAATCTTCACCTTGGGCAGAAAATTGACGCTATATTCAGCCCCACGGTACAGCTCAGCATGACCTTTCTGTCGGCCAAACCCCTTCACTTCGGTGACGGTCAGCCCCTGAATACCAATAGACGACAATGCTTCACGGACGTCTTCCAGTTTGAACGGTTTGATTACCACGGTAACCAGCTTCATAGATCCCCTCCAGTCAGAATTCAGTAGTGGCTGCAGATACACGAGAGGAATATTGCAAGGGATGTGCCAGGAATGAAAAAGGCGGGATGATTCAGGTTCTCAGGGTACTTCCGGGAGAGGAAAAGAAAAAACGCACTATAACGGTGCATAGTGCGTTACATTTTTGCACCAGATTGTTGATTGCCGGATGGCAGCGTAAACGCCTTAACCGGCCTACGAGACCGTGCTGGCCCCAGACCGGATAAGCGCCGCGCCATCAGGCGATAACGGAATCGTCTTGCGTGCTGGCGGCTAACTCTTCACCCGCCAGTTGCAGCTGATACATCTGCCAGTAACGGCCTTGCGCCGCCAGTAATTGCTGGTGCGTACCACGCTCAACCGCCTGACCGCGATGCAGCACCAGAATGGTGTCCGCATCGACAATCGTCGATAACCGATGCGCAATCACCACCAGCGTGGTGTGTTCACGTACCGCCGCCAGAGCTTGCTGAATGGCCTGTTCAGTACCGGAGTCAATACTGGCCGTGGCTTCGTCGAGGATCAACACCTGTGGCGTTTCAACCAACACCCGCGCCAACGCCAGCAGCTGTTTTTGACCAACGGAGAGATTATTGCCCTGCTCGCCCAGCCGGGTATGAATCCCCTCGCTCAGACCTCGCGCCAGTTCTGCCAGTTGCACGGTCTCCAGCGCCTGCCATACCCGCTCTTCTGAGATATCGCGGCCCAGCGTGACGTTCGCCAGGAAGGTATCTGCCATCACCACCGGATCCTGCTGCACCATGGCGATGCCCTGACGTAACGCACCGTGGCTCAGTGAAGACAGCGGCCGTCCATCAAGGCGGATTTCCCCCTGCGTCAGCGGGTAGTAACCCATCAACAGGCTGGCGAGCGTGCTTTTACCACTGCCGGTGTGTCCGACCAAAGCCACAAAGCTGCGCGAAGGCACGGACAGACTGATATTTTGCAGCACCAGATTGTCGTCGCGATAGGCAAATGAAACGTTATCCACCTCAATGTCCCCGCTCTTTAGCGGTCGCTCATCTTCACCATAGCGCTGACGTGGCCCATCCATCAGTTCGAACACTCGCTCACCGGCGACAACCGCCTGCTGCAGCATTGATTGCTGAGTGGTCAACTCGATCAGCGGTTCGTTCAAACGGCCGAGGTAGCTGATAAACGCGTACAGCACCCCAACCTCGATCGAGCTGCCAGAGGTAAAACTGAACAGCATCAGCAATCCGCAGAGGATCAGCGCCGAGAAAAGGCTAAGCAGCGGGCGCAACAAAAAACCATCCAGTCGCAGGGTCTGCATACGCGCCATATAGTGCGAGCGGCTTGCTTCGCCCATTCTCTCGCCAAATCGCGCCTGCTGGCGGAACTGCTGGATAACACTCATGCCGTTGATGACTTCGTTAAAGCCATCGTTAATATCCGCCAGATAAGCGCGAACCCGGCGCACAATCGGGGTGCTGTAGCGTTGATAAATCACCATCACCACCAGCACGGCCGGGAAAATGGCCATCGCCACTAACGCCATACGCCACTCAAGGCTGAACATCGCTACCAGCATGGCGCCAATTAATGCCGCGCTGCGCAGGACCGTTGCTACCACCGTCACGTACAGGTCGCGAATAACTTCAGTGTCGTTGGTCACGCGGGAGATTAGCTGTCCGACGGGTTGAGTATCAAAGGCGCTGAGCGGCTGGCGCAGCGCAGCGTCCATTACGTCGGTGCGCAACTGCTGTACTACGCCAACTGCCGCCTGGTTAAACAGCAATGACTGCGCGTAATGCAGGCCAGCCGCCAGCAGTTGCAGACCGATATATGCCGCAACCAGCCCGGCGACCATCGCCAGCGGCAAATTACTCTTCGCCACCATGTTATCGATAAAATAGCTAATCAGCAGCGGACCGCTGACTTCCGCCGCAGCCGCCACCCACAGCATGACTACCGCAATAGCCAGCTGTTTTCGCCATGGAGAGCCATACGCCAGCAATCTTTTCAGGGTCGGCCATAATTGCCCAAAACTACGCATTAGCCGCCTCCTCGTTTATCTCTGGTGTATCAGTCAGCGCCGCTTCCAGTTGCTGATAGCGGTACATATCACGATACCAGCCAGGCTGCTGCACTAACGCATCATGCTCACCGCGCTGGGCAATATGCCCATGCTGCATCACGATAATCTCGCTGGCTTCCGTCAGGGCCGATAAACGGTGGGCGCTAATAATGACGGTTCTGCCTTCGCCCCACTGGCGCAGGTTATGCAGGATCTGATGCTCGGTACGACCATCTACCGCCGACAGCGCATCATCCAGAATCAGGATTTCAGCGTTCAGGAGTAGCGCTCGAGCGATAGAAATACGCTGTTTTTGCCCACCAGACAACATCACCCCACGTTCGCCCACTTCGGTGTCGTAGCCCTGCGGAAGACGTAAAATATCCTCATGAACGCTGGCAAGGCGTGCCACATACTCGATCTCTTCCTGCGTGGCCTGAGGGCGTCCTAACGCGATGTTATTGCCAACGGTATCCGAAAACAGGAATGGCGTCTGGCTGACAACTGCCAGCCGGCTGCGCCAGCTATCCAGTTGTAATCGCGTTAAGGGGATATCATGAAAGCGCACATCGCCGTGGGTGATATCAAAATGACGCTGAATCAGCGACAGCACCGTACTTTTCCCCGCGCCGGTAGGCCCACAAATGCCCAACATCTGCCCAGGTTTAAGCTGGAAGTTCACATTTTCCAGCGCCGGATGTGCCGTTTGCGGGTAGCAAAATTCACGAATCGCCACCGCCAGCTCCCCACGCCCTTCCGGTACCGGTTCAGTGCCGTCATCCACCACCGGCGCTTCAGACAGCATGGCGCGAATACGGCTATACGCCGCGCTGCCACGTTCGACGATGTTAAACATCCATGCCAGCGCCAGCATCGGCCAAATCATCAAACCGAGATACATCATAAAGCTGGTGAGCTGGCCGAGCGTCAGCGAGCCGTGCACCACCATCCAGCTTCCCCCAGCAATCGCCAGTAGGTTAGCCATGCCAATGGCGATATAAATCGTGGGATCAAAGCGGGCGTCAATGCGCGCCACGCGCAGGTTTTTCTTACCGGTATCTTCGGCATCGGCGGCAAATAATGCCGATTGCCGATCCTCCAGACCGAAGGCCTTGATCATGCGAATACTGGTCAGGCTTTCCTGAGTACGGTCGTTGAGACTGGAAAACGCCGCCTGCGCCAGCTTAAAGCGGTTATGCAGTCGATCGCCGTAACGTTTGATCATCAACGCCATCACCGGCATCGGCAGCAGCGCAATTAACGTCAACTGCCAGCTTATCTGCGTTGACATCACGATCAGCACCGCACATCCCATTACCAGCGAATCTACCAGCGTCAGCACGCCTTCTCCGGCGGCAAATACGACGCGATCGACATCGTTGGTCGCACGCGCCATCAGATCGCCCGTGCGGTGACGCAGATAAAATTCTGGATGCTGGCGACTCAACTGACGGTAATAATCTTCCCGCAGCTCAACCGCTAGTTGGTAGGATGCGCCAAACAGCAGCACGCGCCAGACATAGCGCAGCAAATAAACCACCACTGCAATCAGGGCAATTGTTCCCACCCACATCAGCAGTCGCTCGGTGGTGAAGCGTTGAGTCGTCACGCCATCCACAATGATCCCGACCACTTTCGGCGGAATAAGCTGAAGGATAGCGATGATGATAAGCAGGGCCACCGCCCCGAGGTAGCGACGCCACTCCCGGCGGAAGTACCAGCTTAATTGAGCAAATAATCGCACGCGTTATGTCCTGACAAGATTTCCGGCAATAAGCGCCGGGAGAGTTATTCAATAGGGAGCGCAGTTGTGTATTTAATCTGTTCCATCGCAAAGCTGGAGGTGACGTCAGACAGGCCCGGTACGCTGTTCACCAGGCGCTTATAAAATTCATCGTAGCTTTTCATATCGGCGACCTGCACTCGCATCAGGTAATCATATTCCCCTGCCATACGCCAGAACCCCAGAACCTCCGGCATACCGGTGACTTCGGTGACAAAGCGGCAATACCATTCACTGCTGTGATGCTGAGTCTTAATCAGCACAAACGCGGTCAGCCCCAGCCCCAGTTTTTCTGGATCTAACAGGGCGACTCTACCCAGCAGGATACCGTCATCCTCAAGCCGTTTGAGGCGTTTCCAGCAGGGGGTGGTAGTCAGATTAACGGCATCTGCTAACGCCTGCAAAGAAAGGGTGCAGTCCTGTTGCAGTAAGCTAAGCAGCTTACGGTCAATTTTGTCTAACATATCCACTCCACAGAGAAGAATTTTCTCCTTACATTCTATTTTAAAGGCTAAATGGCAACAATTTTTTCCGTGCTTTTCGCTATTCTTGGCACAAAATGACAAATGGATATCTATTAATTATGAATAGCTCCTGGGTTAAAAACGCCATCAATGAAATCAACGCGGATTATCAGCGTTCTGCGGATACGCATCTCATTCGTCTGTCGCTACCGGCGTTCCCGGGCATTCAGATCTATTTAAAAGATGAGAGCACGCATCCCACCGGGAGCCTGAAGCATCGTCTGGCGCGTTCACTGTTTCTGTACGGATTGTGCAATGGCTGGATTAAAGAAGGTACCACCATCATTGAATCATCGTCCGGTTCAACGGCGGTCTCTGAGGCTTATTTCGCCCGACTGTTAGGGCTGCCGTTTATTGCCGTCATGCCTTCCTGTACGGCGAAGCGTAAAATTGAACAGATAGAGTTTTACGGTGGTCGCTGTCATTTCGTGGAAAGCGCCTGTGAAATCTATGCGGCCTCTGAACAACTGGCGCGTGAGCTGAACGGTCATTACATGGACCAGTTCACTTATGCTGAGCGCGCTACCGACTGGCGTGGCAATAACAATATTGCTGACAGCATCTTCCGTCAGATGCAGTGCGAGCCCAACCCCGTCCCCCGCCATATTGTGATGAGCGCCGGAACCGGCGGCACCTCTGCAACCATTGGCCGCTATATTCGCTGTCAGGGCTACGACACCCGCCTGATGGTGGTGGATCCGGAAAACTCAGTCTTTCTGCCCTTCTGGCAGGATCGCGATGCAACGTTACGCAGCCCGGTAGGAAGCAAAATCGAAGGCATCGGCCGCCCACGTGTCGAACCCTCCTTCATTCCTGACGTAGTCGATGAAATGCTGCGCGTACCGGATGCCGCAAGCGTGGCCACCGCACACTGGCTGGAAACGCAGTTGGGCCGCAAAGTCGGCGCTTCAACCGGCACCAACATGTGGGGAACGCTGCAACTTGCCGCCCGTATGCGCGATGCCGGAGAAAGCGGTTCACTGGTCACGCTGCTGTGCGACAGCGGCGAACGCTATCTTGAAACCTACTACAACCCGCAGTGGATCGACACGCACATCGGTGATTTAACGCCGTGGAAAGCGGAACTCACCCGGCTTCTGAACACCCATTAATGGGATAAAAAAAGCCAGACGCGAAGTCTGGCTTGCTGGAAGGGATCTCTCATTCGGGGGAATAAGGTAGATGCGGATTGTCCAGCCAATGCGTCAAAAAGTGTGACACCGCCTGATTGCGGCAATGCCCAATCACCGACAAATGCGGCAGTTCAGCAATCAGTTGTGGCATCGCGTTGCCCATAATCAGGCCGCGCCCAACGCTGCCTAACATTTCGCGATCGTTCATGGCATCGCCAAATGCCATACATTCGGCCATTGAATAACCTAAGTGGTCGCTTAGTACCGCCAGCGCCGATCCTTTGTTACAGCCCACCGGCAGCACCTCAAGGCAATCAACCGCGGAAAAACAGAGATTTGCCTGCTCACCCAGCGCCTCATTCAGTTGAATGCGTAATTGGATCAGGGAGTCATGATCCCCACAGAAACAGACTTTCGTTACCTGATGAGCCGGGATACGTTTCACATCGACGATCTGGTAGCGAAATCCGCTATACACATGCGCCTGTAGCAGCGATGGGATCTCTTGTCCGGTGAACCAACCGTTGTCATTAAAGACATGCATGCTGGCTGTAGTGTCCCACTTCTGATGTAACACGATATCCGCCACAGTCGGATCCAGATCCTGACGGTGCAATACATCGCCCTCAACAGAGTGAATGCGCGTGCCGTTACCCGTGATCAAAAAGGCGTCCAGTGAGATAGAACCCAAAATATGGCGCATCTCCAGCACATGGCGGCCGGTGGCAAATGTCAGGGTGATATCGCGTTCACGCAGGCGCGCCAGCGTTGAAAGCGTTTCGTCACCTAAATGGTGATTCGGCATCAAAAGGGTGCCATCCATATCAAATGCAGCCAGACGAGCCATTTCTTTCTCCACACTGTGACGCGGTTAACTTGTGATTCAGTATCACCTGAGATATACGGAAGTAATAGTGAATAGATAAAATGAATTGTTCCGGGTTTATTACACAAAATCATTCAAGTTGCATCCAGGCGGCAAGTGAATGAACGTCCAGGAGCATGCAGTGACTGGGGTGAATTAACGCCGCCAACAAAGAGGCAGCTTGAAGGATGACGTGTATATGAGATTGTTGAATCGCCTGAATCAGTACCAACGCCTGTGGCAGCCGTCGGCGGGAGAACCGCAGTCGGTGACCGTCGGGGAGCTGGCAGAACGCTGTTTTTGCAGCGAGCGCCACGTGCGTACCCTGCTGAAGCAAGCGCAGGATGCTGGCTGGCTGGAGTGGCACGCCCAGTCGGGGCGTGGGAAACGCGGGCAGCTGCGCTTTTTGGTGACGCCAGATTCGCTACGCAGCATTATGATGGAACAAGCGCTGCAAAAGGGGGAGCAACTTAGCGTACTGGAGCTGGCTCAGCTGGCGCCGGGAGAATTAAGAACGCTGCTCCAGCCGTTTATGGGCGGTCAGTGGCAAAACGACACGCCAACCCTGCGCATCCCCTATTACCGCCAGCTCGACCCTTTGCACCCTGGATTTCTCCCCGGTCGCGCAGAGCAACACCTCGCCGGACAAATATTCTCGGGCCTGACTCGGTTCGACAGTATTACGCAACGCCCCTGCGGAGATTTAGCCCACCACTGGAATATCTCCGCCGACGGCCAGCGCTGGGATTTCTATATTCGCTCCACCCTGTACTGGCATAACGGCGATGCGGTCAGCAGCACACAGCTACATCAACAGTTGCTGAAGCTGTTAGAGCTACCCGCTTTAAATAAGCTGTTTATAAGCGTAAAGCGCATTGAGGTGACGCATCCCCAGTGCCTAACCTTTATTTTGCATCGCCCCGACTTCTGGCTGGCGCATCGTCTGGCAAGCTACAGCAGTCACCTGGCACATCCCGAACTCCCGTTTATTGGTACCGGTCCGTTTCGGTTGACGCTGTTTACCCCAGACCTGGTGCGCATCGAGAGTCACGATCACTACCACCTGAGTCACCCGCTACTGAAAGCCATTGAATACTGGATAACCCCGCAGCTTTTCTCCCAGGATTTGGGCACCAGCTGTCGCCATCCGGTTCAAATTGCAATTGGTAAACCCGAAGAGCTTCCCATGCTAAGCCAGGTAAGCAGCGGGATCAGCCTTGGTTTCTGCTATCTCACGCTCAGAAAAAGCGCGCGGCTGAATACGCAGCAGGCCCGTCGCCTGGTCAATATTATCCACCGCTCTTCCCTGCTACAAACGCTTGACGTGGATGAAAACCTGATCACGCCAAGCAATGCGCTGCTGCCGGGATGGACGATCCCCCAATGGGATGAACTGGACGACGTGCCGCTACCGGAAAAACTTACGCTGGCCTATCACCTGCCGGTAGAATTGCACGCCATGGCTGAACAGCTTCGCCAGGCGCTGGCGCTACTCGGCTGTGAATTAACGCTTATTTTTCATAATGCTAAAAACTGGGATGGCGACCATCCTTTAGCCCAGGCCGACCTGATGATGGGCGACAGGCTGATTGGCGAAGCACCTGAATATACCCTCGAACAGTGGCTGCGCTGCGATCAGCTCTGGTCACATGTATTGAGCTCGCCGGCATATACTCATCTGCAAACCACCCTGGATGCCCTGCAAATCCAGGCCGATGAGGACGATCGTCATGCGGCTTTACAACACGTTTTCGCCTCGCTGATGCATGACGCGACCCTGACACCGCTGTTCAATTATCACTATCGTATTAGCGCTCCGCCAGGCGTGAACGGCGTACGCCTGAATCCTCGCGGCTGGTTTGAATTTACCGAAGCCTGGCTACCGCCCCCGTCGGCGTGAAGAAGCTGGTCGGCGACACGCCCAGGCGCTACCATAAGGGTTTCGTTATTTGTCAGGAAAAACCATGAAACGTGCCGTTGTTGTATTCAGTGGGGGTCAGGACTCCACAACCTGTCTGGCGCAAGCGCTGCATCAATATGATGAAGTGCACTGCGTGACCTTTGATTATGGTCAGCGCCATCGCGCTGAGATTGATGTCGCACGTGACCTGGCCTTAAAACTTGGCGCGCGTGCGCACAAGGTACTTGATGTAACGCTGCTCAGCGAACTGGCCGTCAGCAGCCTGACCCGCGATAACATTCCGGTACCCGATTACGAACCGGATGCGAACGGCATTCCCAATACCTTTGTGCCTGGGCGCAATATTCTGTTTTTAACGTTGGCGGCGATTTACGCGTATCAGGTGCAGGCGGAGGCGGTCATTACCGGCGTTTGTGAAACGGATTTCTCTGGATATCCGGACTGCCGCGATGAGTTCGTCAAAGCCCTGAACCATGCCGTAAGCCTGGGAATGGCGAAAGATATCCGCTTTGAAACCCCGCTGATGTGGATCGATAAAGCCGAAACCTGGGCACTGGCCGATTACTGGGGCAAGCTGGACCTGGTACGCGAAGAAACGCTGACCTGCTATAACGGCATCAAAGGTGACGGTTGCGGTCACTGCGCGGCCTGTAATCTGCGCGCCAACGGCCTGAACCATTATCTGGCAGATAAACCGGCAGTGATGGCGGCAATGAAGCAGAAAACAGGACTAAAGTGATCGTTTTGCCGGATGGCGGTGCACGCACCTTATCCGGCTTTCGACGTTCACCGTGGTCAATATCGCCCGTAAGCCTGATAAGCGAAGCGCCGTCAGGCTTCCTTCCATCACTTCACCATCTGCTCTAGTTTTTCGCGCAACTCCCCTTCCAGCGGTAGCGCCTTTTGCGTTTTCAAATCAATACAGACGAAGGTAATCAACGCGTCTGCCACCACCTGTCCTTCCGGCTCCAGGGTGATAGTCTGGTTCAACACACCGCTTTTGCCATTTAACTGTTGCACCTGACTGGTAATGGTCAGCAGGTCGCTCAGCACCGCAGGGCGGCGGTAGTTAATGTTAATATTCACGACCACAAAAGCGATGTTGTGTGCGGTCATCCACTGAAAGCTGTCACTGTTTTCCAGGCCATCCCAGCGGGCTTCTTCCAGAAACTCAAGATAGCGAGCATTGTTAACGTGCTGATAGACATCAAGATGAAAACCACGAACTTTGATTTGTGTTTGCATAGCGCAGGAGCCTTACGTTGTTTTTATAGGAACACACTTCAGGGTAAGAGGTCATAACTGGTATGACCTCTACAGTCTGGCAAACTTTCAGCACTCTGCAAGTTATTAAAGTGTTAAAACTGCCAGATTGCGCTCTACCAGCGAACTCCCCATGCCCGGCACCTGCTTTAAGTCCTCCACCGTTTTAAACGGCCCGTACTCCTCACGATAGCTGACAATCGCCTGTGCTTTCTTCAGACCTACGCCATTCATGACTCGCGCTAAATCCTCCGCAGAAGCGCTGTTGATGCTTACCCTGGTGCCTTCATCATCGCTCGCTTTAGCCGGTTGCGTGGCTTTGCTTTGTGCTACCCCCGTAGCATCCGCTTTGACTTGAGTCGCCTGGCTTTTGGCGACTGGCTCTGCAGCCAGTGCGCTTTGAGCCATACCGGCACAG
Source organism: Citrobacter sp. RHBSTW-00986 (assembly GCF_013783065.1). NCBI lineage: Bacteria > Pseudomonadati > Pseudomonadota > Gammaproteobacteria > Enterobacterales > Enterobacteriaceae > Citrobacter > Citrobacter sp. RHBSTW-00986. The sequence continues at coordinate 3,601,147 of NZ_CP056200.1, forward strand.
GTCAATGAAAGGGTAATAAGCAGGGCTTTGATTCCATGTTTCATACTGTTTTCTCCTTGTTTGTTAACAGTGGAATCACGATAGCGAGGTGCAGAACGGCAGACAAACGGCAAATATCAGAAATGGAAAAGGCCGCGAAAGCGGCCTTTGGTTGATACAACTTTTTGCAATTTTTTGCGAGTAGCCTCGGTTATTGCTGCTGTTCCAGCGCGTCACCGACTTTAATTTTTGCGGCTTTACGCAGGTTGCTCATCAGCGCTTCAAAGACAATCTGCGCATTGTTCTGGGTAATCCCCTGAACCATCGCTTTCTTCTGCTCTTCAGGCATAGAACCGGCTTTCACCTCGTCCAGCGCCAGCAGTACAACGTTACCCTGCATGTCGTTCGCCACGCCGTAGCTCGGTTTGTCTTTCGCCGGCAGGCTCAGGCCAAAGGCCGCCTGACTCAGCGGATCCTGACCCGTACGGCTCAGCGTTTTCGCCTCGCCAAAGCTCAGACCCGCCGCTTTCATGGCTTCATCGCCTTTACCAGCTTTCAGATCCGCCAGCAGTTTATCGGCATCAAGCTTCGCCTGCTGCTCTGCTTTATTGTGCTTAACAAGCGCAGTTACCTGATCTTTCACTTCAGCCAGTGGTTTAACGGCTTCAGCTTTGTGCTCTGCAATACGCAATACAAACGCGCGATCGCCATCCACGGTGATGATGTCAGAGTTACTGCCAGGCGTACCGTTCTCACCAACCAAACCACCATTGAAAATGATGTCAGCGACCGGTTTGAAGTTCAACTCTTCCGGCAGGCTGTCACGGCTAAACCAGCCCGTTTCAACCGCTTTCATACCCGCCGCCTGCTCCGCGCCCGCCAGGGATTCGTTATCGTTGCTGGCGGCATCGCTCACTTTCTGCTGCAGCGCATAGTAGGCATCCAGTGCTTTTTCCTGCTTCACTTTCGCCGCAATGTCGTCACGGGCTTCGCTCAGCGGTTTAACCTGCGCAGGCTGCACGTCGTCAAGACGCGCAACGAGGAAACCAACGGAAGACTTAATCACACCTGACAGTTGGCCTTTCTCTTTCAGACCGGCATTCTTCAGCTCATCCGGGGTGGTGGAATCTTCCAGCCATCCCATATCGCCGCCTTTACGGGCAGAGATGATGTCAGCAGATTTTTCTTTTGCCAGCGCAGCGAAATCACCGCCTTTGTTCAGCTCGTCCAGTACCGCTTTGGCTTCATCTTCCGTTTTGGTCTGAATGATGCTGTAGCGGTTACGCTGCGGCTGAGTGAACTGATCCTGATGCTGGTCATAATAAGCCTGAATATCAGCATCGCTGGCCGTCTCCTGCATAGCAGCAGCATCCAGCTTGATGTAGCTCACGCGGAACTGTTCCGGCGTCATAAAGTTGTTTTTATTCTGCTCGTAGTAGCTGGCAACTTCCTGCTCGGTAACAGACTGCTTCGCGGCCAGTGCGTTAACGTCAATTGTCGCCTCGCGAACGATACGCTGCTGTGCGACCAGCGCCGCCAGCTCGTCCGTTTCGCCTTTCAGCATGAAGTCCGTACCGGCAACGCCGTTAATCAGTTGCTGGGTAGTAAGCTGATTACGTAATGCCTGAGCGTACTGGTCTGCGGTCATTCCCATCTGATTAACAATCGCGTTGTAGCGATTGTTATCAAATTTACCGTCCACCTGGAACGCAGGCGTGGCGAAAATAGCCTGTTTAACCTGATCGTCGCTGATGTTGAGATTAAGCTCGCGGGAGTACTGATCCAGCAGCGCTTCGTCAATAAGACGATTCAGCACCTGCTGACGCAGCGTTTTCATGTAGCCTTCGTTCGCAGCCAGCTCGGAGTATTGATCGCCCAGCTGTTGCTGCATGCGGTTACGTTCGCTGTTGAACGCATTCTCGAACTGCCCGCGGCTAATCTCCTGGCCATTCACTTTGGCGGCGAAGTTATTGCCCCCGCCAATCAGGTAACCACTCACGCCGGTCAAAATGAACGACACGATAATGATACCGAAAATAATCTTGAGCACGAGACTGTTAGCAGCCGTGCGTAAGCTGTCCATCATGGTGTAACCACACTCCGCTGTAGATGACTATACGCGTTATCTCTCAAGCCGCCTGCGCGTTGTCACCACAGCGGCGGCAAGGATTTTGAGTATATATGCTTCACGCAGCATAGCGTTTCCTGAATGCTGCGTACAAAGGCCTATTGTGACAAGAAACAGGGGCAATTGTCAGCCCACAACGCGTAGAAAGTACCGGAATTACAAATAAAAAAGGCACATCAGTCGATGCGCCCTTGTACTTCGTCACATCCCCAAAGGGGAAATCACTTAGTTTACCGCGTCTTTCAGTGCTTTACCTGCACGGAAGCCCGGTACTTTAGCCGCGGCGATGGTGATCTCTTTACCTGTTTGCGGGTTGCGACCAGTACGGGCAGCACGCTCTTTAACGGCAAAAGTACCAAAACCTACCAGCGCTACGTCATCACCTTCTTTCAGAGATTCGGTAACAGAAGCAATAATTGCATCTAACGCACGTCCAGCCGCAGCTTTAGAGATATCAGCCCCTGCAGCAATTTTGTCGATCAGTTGAGATTTATTCACTCTTCTCTTCCTCTTTATAATTTATATCGCACCTGAATCCTTCAAAGTGCGAACGCGCAGCAGTTATATCAGGCCTGCCATGCCCTTACAACACCCGTTAATGATGGCAAGCCCAATCCGTCATCTAAATTAGCTATACAAAAAAAGGCTGGCAAGTCCGAAATGGCCTGCCAGCCCTGTTTTTATTAGTGCTCTTTGCGCGAGGTCACTATTTTGCGGTCACAACCTGCATTCCGGAGGGCTCATTTTGCAACGCGAGCGTCAGAACCTCCTCAATGCGTTTCACCGGATGGATGTCCAGATCGGCAATTACGTTGTCCGGAATCTCTTCCAGGTCACGTTTGTTTTCGTCTGGAATTAAGACCGTTTTAATACCACCACGGTGTGCTGCCAGCAGTTTTTCTTTCAAACCACCAATAGGCAGAACCTGGCCACGCAGGGTGATCTCGCCGGTCATCGCCACGTCGGCGCGAACCGGGTTACCGGTCAGACAAGAAACCAGCGCGGTACACATGGCAATACCCGCACTTGGACCGTCTTTCGGCGTCGCCCCTTCAGGTACGTGAACGTGGATGTCGCGTTTTTCGTAAAAGTCCGGATTAATGCCCAGTTTTTCCGCGCGCGCGCGCACCACGGTCAGCGCAGCCTGAATGGATTCCTGCATGACTTCACCCAGAGAACCGGTGTAGGTCAGCTTACCTTTACCCGGTACGCAAGCGGTTTCGATGGTCAGCAGATCGCCGCCCACTTCCGTCCATGCCAGACCGGTTACCTGACCAACGCGGTTTTCATTGTCCGCGCGGCCATAGTCAAAGCGCTGTACGCCCAGGTAGTCGTGCAGGTTGTCACCATTGATCTCAATATGTTTCAGCGACTTGTCGAGCAGCAGCTGTTTCACCGCTTTACGGCACAGTTTGGAAATTTCACGCTCCAGACTACGCACGCCAGCTTCACGGGTGTAATAACGAATAATGCCCACAATGGCGCTATCGTCGACCGTCAGCTCGCCTTTTTTCAGCGCGTTACGCTCAATCTGTTTCGGCAACAGATGACGTTTAGCAATGTTCAGCTTCTCGTCTTCGGTATACCCGGACAGACGGATCACTTCCATACGATCCAGCAACGGTGCGGGAATATTCATGGAGTTAGAGGTCGCAACGAACATCACGTCGCTGAGATCGTAGTCCACTTCCAGGTAATGATCGCTGAACGCCACGCTCTGCTCTGGATCCAGCACCTCAAGCAGTGCGGAAGCCGGATCGCCACGCATGTCGGAAGACATTTTGTCGATCTCATCAAGCAGGAACAGCGGGTTTTTAACGCCCACTTTAGCCATTTTCTGGATCAGTTTACCCGGCATCGAACCAATATAGGTCCGGCGGTGACCGCGAATTTCAGCTTCATCACGCACGCCGCCCAGCGCCATACGGATGTATTTACGTCCGGTTGCTTTAGCGATGGACTGTCCCAGAGAAGTTTTACCTACCCCCGGCGGCCCAACCAGGCACAGGATCGGCCCCTTGATTTTATTCACACGGCTTTGAACCGCGAGATACTCAAGAATACGGTCTTTGACGCGTTCCAGACCGTAATGGTCAGTATCGAGGATTTCCTGAGCCTGACGCAGATCTTTTTTGACCTTGCTACGCGCATTCCACGGCACCTGAACCATCCAGTCGATGTAGCCACGGACTACGGTCGCTTCCGCTGACATCGGAGACATCATTTTCAGCTTCTGCAGTTCTGCTTCCGCTTTCTCTTTTGCCTCTTTCGGCATTTTCGCCGCGTCGATTTTACGCTTCAACGCTTCGTTTTCGTCCGGCGCATCGTCCATCTCGCCGAGCTCTTTCTGAATGGCTTTCATCTGCTCGTTCAGATAGTACTCACGCTGGGATTTTTCCATCTGCTTTTTCACGCGGTTGCGAATGCGTTTCTCAACCTGCAGCAGATCGATTTCAGATTCCATCATCGCCATCAGATATTCCAGACGTTCGTTAACGTCGGACATCTCCAGTACGGACTGCTTGTCAGCAAGCTTCAGCGGCATGTGCGCAGCGATGGTGTCCGCCAGACGTGCAGGATCGTCAATGCTGTTCAGCGACGTCAGCACTTCGGGCGGGATTTTCTTGTTCAGCTTGATATAGCCTTCGAACTGGCTGATAGCGGTACGCACCAGCACTTCCTGTTCGCGCTCATCAATAGCAGGCGAGTCAAGGTACTCCGCTTTCGCAGAGAAGTGCTCACCGTTGTCAGACAGCGCTGAAATACGCGCGCGCTGTAACCCCTCGACCAGCACTTTTACGGTGCCGTCAGGCAGTTTCAGCATCTGCAAAATAGAGGCCACGGTCCCGACGGTGAAAAGATCGTTTACACCCGGCTCATCCGTTGACGCTTCTTTCTGGGCAACCAGCATGATTTTTTTATCATGGTCCATAGCCGCTTCCAGACAACGGATAGATTTTTCCCGCCCTACAAATAAGGGTATGACCATGTGCGGATAAACCACCACATCGCGCAACGGCAATACGGGGATTTCAATGCGTTCAGAACGCTCAGGATTCATAGAGCTCTCTCTTAGTTTAGTTTCCGCCAGGTAATCAGGTGGTACGACTGTGCTCCACACCACCTTTAACATGTATGTCAGTATATGGGGATGTTTCCCACACATTCAACGCCATGTTTACGGAAAAATAAAAGGGGAGATAAAATCCCCCCTTATTAATTAAATGTCTGTATGAATTGATGAATTATTCGCCAGATGCCTGCTGCGCTTCCGGCTTACCGTAAATCAGCAATGGCTTGCTCTGGCCGCCAATCACCGACTCATCGATCACCACTTTTTCGACGTCTTCCATAGAAGGCAGATCGTACATGGTGTCAAGCAGCGCGGCTTCGACGATAGAACGCAGACCACGAGCACCGGTTTTACGTGCCATCGCTTTCTTGGCGATCGCATCCAGCGCTTCCTCACGGAATTCCAGATCGACACCTTCAAGATTGAACAGCGCCTGGTACTGCTTGGTCAGGGCGTTTTTCGGCTCTTTCAGGATCTGGATCAGCGCTTCTTCGCTCAGTTCGCTCAGCGTCGCTACAACCGGCAGACGCCCGATGAACTCAGGGATCAGACCAAATTTGATCAGATCTTCCGGCTCCACCTGCGACAGCAGTTCACCTTCACTGGCTTTATCAGACTGCGCTTTTACCGTTGCGCCAAAACCAATGCCGGAGCCCGTTTCAACACGGTTAGCAATGACTTTATCCAGACCGGCAAAGGCACCGCCGCAGATAAACAGGATCTTGGAGGTATCAACCTGCAGGAATTCCTGCTGAGGATGTTTACGCCCCCCCTGCGGTGGAACGGCAGCAACCGTACCTTCGATCAGTTTCAACAGCGCCTGCTGTACGCCTTCGCCGGAAACGTCACGGGTAATGGACGGGTTGTCAGACTTACGAGAAATCTTGTCGATTTCATCGATATAGACGATCCCACGCTGTGCTTTCTGCACGTCGTAATCGCACTTCTGCAGCAGTTTCTGAATAATATTTTCAACATCTTCACCCACATAACCAGCTTCGGTCAGCGTGGTGGCATCGGCCATAGTGAACGGAACGTCCAGCAGGCGTGCCAGCGTTTCAGCCAGCAGCGTTTTACCGGAACCCGTCGGGCCAATCAGCAGGATGTTACTTTTGCCCAACTCGACGCCATTGCTGGTGTCGCCGTTGCGCAGACGTTTGTAATGGTTGTATACCGCGACCGCCAGCACTTTCTTCGCCTGCTCCTGACCGATAACGTAATCGTCCAGGTGGTTGCGAATTTCATGTGGCGTCGGCAGCGCACTGCGTTCACGGTGCGGTGCTACTTCCTTAATCTCTTCGCGAATGATGTCGTTACATAAATCAACACATTCGTCGCAGATATACACGGATGGTCCGGCAATCAGCTTACGCACTTCATGCTGGCTTTTGCCGCAAAAAGAGCAGTACAACAATTTGCCCGAGCCATCTTTGCGTTTATCTGTCATGGGTCAAAACCTCTTCTTTGTTCTTTGTGCCGCACACGACGACGCAAATGCCATTCTCAGGCGCAAGACGCTAGTCAGCGTTGTGCCGCTCCAGGTAATTATAGCGGTACACCTGCGCGCTGGGCATTAATTACGATGGGTCAAAATCGAGTCGACCAGACCGTACTCTACCGCTTCAGAAGCGGAGAGGAAGCGATCGCGCTCGGTATCACGTTCAATCTGCTCAAGAGATTGACCCGTATGATGCGCCATAAGTTCGTTCATGCGCCCTTTTACCTTCAGGATTTCACGGGCATGAATTTCAATATCCGTTGCCTGGCCCTGGTAACCGCCCAGAGGCTGGTGGATCATGACGCGAGAGTTAGGCAGGCAAAAACGTTTACCTTTCGCCCCGGCAGTCAGCAGGAACGCGCCCATTGAGGCCGCCTGGCCCATACAAATGGTGCTGACGTCCGGCTTAATAAACTGCATGGTGTCATAGATAGACATCCCGGCAGTGATCACTCCACCAGGGGAGTTGATGTACAGATAGATATCTTTTTCTGGGTTTTCTGCTTCCAGGAACAGCATCTGCGCAACGATCAGGTTAGCCATATGGTCTTCGACCTGGCCGGTCAGAAAAATGACGCGTTCCTTAAGTAGACGAGAATAGATATCAAAAGAGCGCTCACCACGTGAGGTCTGTTCAATGACCATCGGCACCAGCGCCATATGGGGTGCAAAGTTATCTCGTTCGCCGCTGTATGACATTTCCGTCTCCTGGATAAAATTTGAAAAAACCTGCTGTGCTGATTGTAACCTTATGGACGGATTATCAGCTAGTCCCTCAGTAATGGGTACGACATCGCCATAATTCAAGCATAACAATCTTTTGTTGTAACGCTAACACTGAAACGCTGTTTTCGCACTCTTCCCATGCAAAATCCGTGACAAAAAAAAACCCGCCACCAAAAGGTGACGGGCTTGCGTACGAAATTCGTGCTAAATAAGCGACGAATTACGCCTGCTGGTTCATCAGCTCGTTGAAGGAAGTGGCTTTTTCAGTCACTTTCGCTTTCGCCAGAACAGCTTCAACAGCCTGCTCTTCCAGAGCGACGTTACGCATGTTGTCCATCAGCTCTTTATTTTTGCTGTAGAACTCAACAACTTCTTTCGGATCTTCGTAAGCAGAAGCCATCTCTTCGATCAGGCCTTTAACGCGATCTTCGTCAGCTTTCAGCTCGTTGGTACGAATCACTTCGCCCAGCAGCAGACCTACAACTACGCGACGCTTAGCCTGTTCTTCGAACAGTTCACGCGGCAGTTCCAGAGCTTGTTTTTCGTTGCCGCCAAAACGCTGTGCAGCCTGACGACGCAGAACGTCGATTTCGCTGTCGATCAGAGCAGCCGGAACGTCGATGTCGTTAGCTTTTACCAGACCTTCGATCGCCTGAGACTTAACGCGGTTACGCACAGCGCCTTTCAGCTCGCGTTCCATGTTTTTACGTACTTCAGCGCGCAGACCCGCTACGGAACCATCTTCAACGCCGAAACGTTTGATGAATTCTTCAGTCAGTTCCGGCAGTTCGCGCTCTTCAACTTTCTTCAGGTTGATAACGAACTTAGCGGCTTTACCTTTCAGGTTTTCAGCGTGGTACTCTTCCGGGAAGGTCACATCGATAGTGAACTCTTCGCCAGCTTTGTGGCCTTTAACGCCTTCTTCAAAGCCTGGGATCATACGACCCTGGCCCATCGCCAGTACGAAGTCAGACGCTTTGCCGCCTTCGAACTCTTCGCCGTCTACAGAGCCGGTGAAGTCGATGGTTACACGGTCTTCTGCATCAGCAGCGCCGTCTTTGTCTTTCCAGGTAGCCTGCTGCTTACGCAGGGTGTCCAGCATCACGTCAACGTCAGCGTCGGTGACTTCAACAACCGGTTTTTCAACTTCGATTGCTTCCAGGCCAGTCAGCTCAACTTCCGGGTAAACTTCGAACTCTACCGCGTAAGTAAAATCTTCACCCAGTTTGTATTCGCCCGGAACGTAGTTCGGTGCGCCAGCCGGATTGATTTTTTCTTTGATGATCGCGTCAACGAAGTTGCGGCTCATCAGGTCGCCCAGAACGTCCTGGCGAACAGACGCGCCATAACGCTGAGCAACAACATTCATCGGTACTTTTCCTTTGCGGAAACCGTCAATACGCACTTTCTTCGCTACGTTGACCAGCTCGCTTTTCACAGCGGTCTCGATGCTGTCAGCAGCGATAGTAATCGTTACACGGCGGCCAAGGCCTTGAGTGGTTTCAACTGAAACTTGCATCTTGTTACCTCAAAAAATCACAGTGCTCGGTCAACTCTTCTCCGCAAGCACAGGTTGTTGGCTTCGCGGAACTGGGATGTTCTCATAAGCAATCACATTCCCTGTCGTCAGAATCATCCCGAAGACATTCCGAAAAATAAGACGCGCATTATAGCGGCATCACTTTTATGAGTCGAGAACGGTTATCGCGCGTTGCTGCGGCTTTTTTCACAATTCCCGGCTAATTTTTGTCTGAATACTGTACGACTGCCCCAGAATTCAGACAAAACAAAACGGCCCGCAGGCCGTTTTCACATAATCTGTAGCAACATACTGGAAAAGCGTCGGTTGTTGCAAATCCGTTTTTACGCGATGCTTCCCGCCCCACGACACGGAGGCGATGCAAAAATCGTATCCTGCAACGCTTCCCACTCCTTAATGGTGTAGGTATGCAGGGCAAGTGCATGAACGGTTGTGGAAAGCTCCACCGTTAAGGTGCTGTAAATCATCCGATGACGATTCAGAAAACGCTCACCTGTAAAGCGATCGCTAACCAGCACAACCTTAAAGTGGCTTTCAGAACCTGCCGGGACATTGTGACGATAGCTTTCATCCACAACTTCGAGGAACACGGGTTGGAACGCTGCCCTTAATTTTTCTTCTATTTGCTCACGAATCATCATGAAGTTTTTCCTCCGACAACGCTGAGATGTCACCCATCCCTTTAAATACTAGCCGCTTTTACCGCTTTCATTACACCTTAGCAACAAAAAATTAGCGTTTGTCTGATTTTCTCAGCCAAATGGATGAAGTTCACTAAATCCTCACTTCGATTTATTGCAAAAAGTCCGTTTATGGTCTCCACAAAGACATAAAACTGACAACACAATGAATTTACATGCGTTACCCACTTCCCCTCATCGTTGGCGATGTTATGATGGCGGGAATTTTCTCCAACCATACAATTTAGATTCGCTGAGAGCCCTGGCATGTTTAAAAAAATCCTCGTCCCGTTTGTCGCGCTGTTTATGTTAGCTGGATGCGCAACGCCGCCGACCACTATTGAAGTTTCCCCGAAAATTACCCTGCCACAGCAGGACCCGAGCCTGATGGGTGTGACCGTTAGCATCAACGGTGCCGACCAGCGTCAGGATCAGGCGCTGGCAAAAGTTACCCGTGACAACCAGCTTGTTACCCTGACCGCGTCCCGCGATCTGCGCTTCCTGCTGCAAGAAGTACTGGAAAAACAGATGACCGCACGCGGTTATATGATTGGGCCAAACGGTGCTGTTAACCTGCAAATCATTGTTAGCCAGCTGTATGCAGACGTGTCCCAGGGTAGCGTGCGCTATAACATCGCCACCAAGGCAGACATCGCCATCATTGCGACTGCTGCTAACGGCAACAAGATGACCAAAAACTACCGCGCAAGCTATTCTGTTGAAGGCGCACTGCAGGCCTCTAACAAAAATATCGCTGACGCCGTTAACAGCGTGCTGACCGATACCATCGCTGATATGTCTCAGGACACCAGCGTTCACGATTTCATCAAGCAGAACGCTCGTTAATTTCTGCCCATATGGCCCGGCGTTCGTCGGGCCTATAGAAGCCCATGTCCAGTCATTACTTACGTATTTTTCAGCAACCACGTTCAGCTATCCTGCTCATACTGGGATTCGCCTCCGGTTTACCACTCGCACTGACCTCGGGTACGCTTCAGGCATGGATGACAGTCGAGAATATCGATCTTAAAACTATCGGTTTCTTTTCTCTGGTCGGCCAGGCCTACGTGTTTAAGTTCCTCTGGTCTCCGCTAATGGACCGCTACACGCCGCCGTTTTTAGGTCGACGCCGTGGCTGGCTGTTGGCAACTCAGGTGCTGTTACTGATTTCTATCGCCGCGATGGGCTTTCTGGAGCCTGGCACGCAGCTACGCTGGATGGCCGCGCTTGCGGTGGTGATCGCGTTTTGCTCGGCATCGCAGGATATCGTCTTTGACGCATGGAAAACCGACGTGCTACCCGCCGAAGAACGCGGCACTGGCGCGGCTATCAGCGTGCTGGGCTATCGTTTAGGGATGCTGGTTTCCGGTGGGCTGGCTCTGTGGATGGCCGACCGCTGGCTGGGCTGGCAAGGAATGTACTGGCTGATGGCGGCGCTGCTGATACCTTGCATCATCGCTACCCTGCTAGCGCCCGAACCGACTGATGCCATTCCGGTGCCCAAAACGCTGGAGCAAGCGGTTGTGGCCCCGCTGCGCGACTTCTTTGGTCGTAACAACGCCTGGCTAATTCTGCTGCTTATCGTTCTGTATAAGCTCGGGGATGCCTTTGCCATGAGCCTGACTACAACCTTTTTAATCCGCGGCGTCGGATTTGATGCGGGTGAAGTTGGCGTGGTGAATAAAACGCTCGGACTGCTGGCAACCATCGTTGGCGCGCTGTACGGCGGGATCCTGATGCAACGCCTTTCGCTGTTTCGCGCATTGCTGATTTTCGGCATCCTGCAGGGGGCGTCGAATGCGGGCTACTGGTTATTGTCCATCACTGACAAACACATGTTCAGTATGGCCGCCGCCGTCTTCTTTGAAAACCTGTGTGGTGGCATGGGTACGGCAGCGTTTGTCGCCTTATTAATGACGCTGTGCAATAAGTCCTTCTCAGCGACCCAGTTCGCTCTGCTCTCCGCGCTTTCCGCCGTTGGTCGCGTTTACGTTGGCCCGGTAGCAGGTTGGTTTGTTGAAGCGCACGGGTGGCCAACGTTTTATTTGTTCTCTGTGTTTGCCGCTATCCCCGGCCTCATACTGCTGCTGGTTTGTCGTCAGACTCTGGAACATAGCTGGCAAAATGAGAGCTTCATTCCGCGCACGGAATTTCGTGGCGCGTACAGCCTGGCATTAATGACGTTGGTTGCGGGCTGCTGTCTGCTGGTGGTTTGGCTGCTGCTGTTAACCATGAACGCACTGGATTACACCCACTTCTCCTTCCTGCCGGAACTGCTGGAAATCTCGGTGGTGGTCGCGGTCTGCGGGGTCGTTTTTGGTGGATTGCTGGATTATCTGGCACTGCGCAAAACCCGCCTGGCGTAAAAATCCACATTAATATCGCCGTTGTAATCACCCTGCGTAATTATAACGGCTAAATAAACAACAATTACTAAAAATATTATTTGTTATTTTGTGCGCCAAAGAATTTGGAAATTATTGACGCCTTTTATATATACTATTTCCCTTACTCGATTCAGCCACTACAGATTTATTTTTTGTTCTTCAATTGTCTTTTTATTGATAATCAATTGTTAAACAATTGTTTTATTTTCGTATTGGTTATACCAATTGCCCTCAGCACGTCTCCCGCTTGCCCGCTTTCGTTATAACGTGATGTTGCAACAGGTTCTTAAAGTCAAAACGACATATATTGCAACATATGTGACATGCCCGGCAGAACCCAGTAACACAGATCCAAGGATGTTTACAGTAATGTAACCTTCCCGTAAAATGCCCTCACACTTTAAACGCCACCCGGTCCCGTGGAATTGAGGTCGTTAAATGAGACTCAGGAAATACAATAAAAGTTTGGGATGGTTGTCATTAATTGCAGGCACTGCATTACTCAGTGGCTGTAATTCTGCGCTGCTTGACCCTAAAGGACAGATTGGACTGGAACAACGTTCTCTGATACTGACGGCATTTGGCCTGATGTTGATTGTCGTTATTCCTGCCATCTTGATGGCTGTTGGTTTCGCCTGGAAGTATCGTGCAAGCAATAAAGATGCGAAGTACAGCCCGAACTGGTCACACTCCAATAAAGTGGAAGCTGTGGTCTGGACGGTGCCGATCTTAATCATCATTTTCCTTGCCGTACTGACCTGGAAAACCACTCACGCTCTTGAGCCAAGCAAACCGCTGGCGCATGACGAGAAGCCCATTACCATTGAAGTGGTTTCCATGGACTGGAAATGGTTCTTCATCTATCCGGAACAAGGTATCGCTACCGTGAATGAAATCGCCTTCCCGGCGAATACTCCGGTTGAGTTCAAAGTGACGTCCAACTCCGTGATGAACTCCTTCTTTATCCCGCGTCTGGGTAGTCAGATTTATGCCATGGCCGGAATGCAGACTCGACTGCATCTGATCGCCAACGAAGTCGGTACTTATGATGGTATCTCCGCAAGCTATAGCGGACCAGGCTTCTCCGGTATGAAGTTCAAGGCTATCGCAACAAAGGACCGCGCCGAATTCGACCAATGGGTTGCTAAAGCTAAACAGTCCACGAACACCATGAGCGACATGGCTGCGTTCGAAAAAGTGGCTGTGCCAAGCGAATACAACCAGGTGGAATACTTCTCCAACGTGAAACCTGATTTGTTTAAAGACGTTATTAACAAATTTATGGCTCACGGTAAGAGCATGGACATGACCCAACCCGAAGGTGAGCACAGCGCACACGAAGGAATGGAAGGCATGGACATGAGCCACGCGGAATCCGCTCACTAAGGGGCCGAGGAAGAATACGATGTTCGGAAAATTGACGCTGGATGCAGTGCCGTTCCATGAACCAATTGTCATGGTTACGATCGCTGCCATTATCATCGGTGGTGCGGCCTTACTGGGCCTAATCACTTACTTCGGTAAGTGGACCTACCTGTGGAAAGAGTGGCTAACTTCGGTTGACCACAAACGCCTTGGCATTATGTATGTCATTGTCGCAATCGTCATGTTGATTCGTGGCTTTGCCGACGCCATCATGATGCGTAGTCAGCAAGCGCTGGCTTCTGCAGGTGAAGCGGGCTTCCTGCCACCTCACCACTACGACCAGATCTTCACGGCTCACGGCGTGATTATGATCTTCTTCGTGGCAATGCCATTTGTTATCGGTCTGATGAACCTGGTGGTTCCGCTGCAGATCGGCGCACGTGACGTTGCATTCCCGTTCCTGAACAACCTGAGCTTCTGGTTCACCGTTGTCGGCGTAATCCTGGTTAACCTGTCTCTGGGCGTGGGTGAATTCGCACAGACCGGTTGGCTGGCGTACCCGCCACTCTCGGGAATAGAGTACAGTCCAAGCGTCGGGGTCGATTATTGGATATGGGCAGTCCAGTTGTCCGGTATTGGTACAACCCTAACCGGGATCAACTTCTTTGTGACCATCATTAAGATGCGTGCGCCAGGAATGACCATGTTCAAGATGCCGGTATTTAGCTGGGCATCGCTGTGTGCGAACATCCTGATTATCGCGTCTTTCCCAATCCTGACGGTTACCGTCGCGTTGCTGACCCTGGATCGCTATCTGGGCACCCATTTCTTTACCAACGATATGGGCGGCAACATGATGATGTACATCAACCTGATTTGGGCCTGGGGCCATCCGGAAGTGTACATTCTGGTTCTGCCGGTCTTCGGTGTGTTCTCCGAAATCGCTGCAACCTTCTCACGTAAACGTCTGTTTGGTTACACCTCACTGGTGTGGGCAACCGTCTGTATCACCGTTCTGTCGTTCGTTGTTTGGCTGCACCACTTCTTCACCATGGGTGCAGGCGCTAACGTAAACGCCTTCTTCGGTATTACCACCATGATTATCGCCATCCCGACCGGGGTGAAGATCTTCAACTGGCTGTTCACGATGTACCAGGGTCGTATCGTATTCCACTCAGCGATGCTGTGGACGATTGGCTTTATCGTTACCTTCTCAGTCGGCGGCATGACCGGCGTACTGCTGGCGGTTCCGGGTGCGGACTTCGTGCTGCACAACAGTCTGTTCCTGATTGCGCACTTCCATAACGTTATCATCGGCGGCGTCGTATTTGGATGCTTCGCAGGTATGACCTACTGGTGGCCAAAAGCGTTTGGCTTCACGCTGAACGAAACCTGGGGTAAACGCGCATTCTGGTTCTGGATCATCGGCTTCTTCGTGGCGTTTATGCCGCTGTATGTGCTGGGCTTTATGGGGATGACCCGTCGCCTCAGCCAGCAGATTGACCCGCAGTTCCATCCGATGCTGGTCGTTGCCGCCTGCGGTGCCGCGCTGATTGCATTGGGTATCCTGTGCCAGCTGATTCAGATCTTCGTTTCTATTCGCGACCGCGAGCAGAACCGCGACCTGACCGGTGACCCATGGGGTGGTCGTACGCTGGAGTGGGCAACCTCTTCCCCGCCTCCGTTCTACAACTTTGCCGTTGTGCCGCACGTTCACGAGCGTGATGCCTTCTGGGAAATGAAAGAAAAAGGTGAAGCGTACAAGCAGCCTGCGCACTATGAAGAAATTCATATGCCGAAAAACAGCGGTGCCGGTATCGTCATTACCGCCTTCGCAACACTGTTTGGTTTCGCCATGATCTGGCATATCTGGTGGCTGGCGATTGCAAGCTTCGCAGGCATGATCATCAGCTGGATTGTGAAAAGCTTTGATGAAGACGTGGATTACTACGTGCCGGTCCCGGAAGTCGAAAAACTGGAAAACCAGCATTTCGATGAGATTACTAAGGCAGGGCTGAAAAATGGCAACTGATACTTTAACGCACGCGACTGCCCACGCGCACGAACACGGGCACCACGATGCAGGCCAGACCAAGATCTTCGGATTCTGGGTCTACCTGATGAGCGACTGCATTCTGTTCTCTATTCTGTTTGCAACCTATGCCGTTCTGGTGAACGGCACAGCAGGTGGCCCAACAGGTAAGGACATTTTTGAACTGCCGTTCGTTCTGGTTGAAACATTCCTGCTGTTATTCAGCTCTATTACTTACGGCATGGCGGCGATCGCCATGTACAAGAACAACAAGAGCCAGGTTATCTCCTGGCTGGCGTTGACCTTCTTGTTCGGTGCCGGATTCATCGGGATGGAACTCTATGAATTCCATCACCTGATTGTTAACGGTATGGGTCCGGATCGCAGCGGCTTCCTGTCTGCGTTCTTCGCGCTGGTCGGCACGCACGGTCTGCACGTCACCTCCGGTCTTATCTGGATGGCGGTGCTGATGGTGCAAGTTGCTCGTCGCGGCCTGACCAGTACTAACCGTACCCGCATCATGTGCCTGAGCCTGTTCTGGCACTTCCTGGATGTGGTGTGGATCTGTGTGTTCACTGTTGTTTATCTGATGGGGGCGATGTAATGAGTCATTCTAACGAGAGCGGCGGCGCATCCCATGGCAGCGTAAAAACCTACATGACAGGTTTTATCCTGTCGATAATCCTGACGGTTATTCCGTTCTGGATGGTCATGACAGGTTCTGCCTCTCCTGCCGTCATTCTGGGAACTATTCTGGCAATGGCAGTGGTACAGATTCTGGTGCACCTGGTGTGCTTCCTGCACATGAATAGCAAATCTGATGAAGGTTGGAACATGACAGCCTTTGTCTTTACTGTGCTAATCATCGCCATCCTGGTTGTGGGCTCCATCTGGATTATGTGGAACCTTAACTACAACATGATGATGCACTAAGAGCGGCGATTATGATGTTTAAGCAATACCTGCAAGTAACAAAACCAGGCATCATCTTTGGCAACCTGATCTCGGTGATTGGGGGATTCCTGCTGGCCTCGAAAGGCAGCATTGATTATCCCCTGTTTATCTACACGTTGGTTGGGGTGTCACTGGTTGTGGCGTCGGGTTGTGTATTTAACAACTACATCGACAGGGATATCGACAGGAAGATGGAGAGGACCAAAAACCGCGTGCTGGTTAAAGGTCTGATTTCCCCTGCGGTCTCGCTGGTATACGCCACCCTGCTGGGTATTGCTGGCTTTATGCTGCTGTGGTTTGGCGCGAACCCTCTGGCCTGCTGGCTGGGGGTAATGGGCTTCGTGGTCTATGTGGGTGTCTATAGCCTGTACATGAAGCGCCATTCCGTTTATGGCACGCTGATTGGCTCACTCTCCGGTGCTGCGCCGCCGGTGATTGGCTACTGCGCCGTAACCGGTGAGTTCGATAGCGGTGCGCTGATTCTGCTGGCTATTTTCAGTCTGTGGCAGATGCCGCACTCTTACGCGATTGCGATTTTCCGCTTTAAGGATTATCAGGCAGCCAACATCCCGGTACTGCCGGTGGTGAAAGGTATTTCGGTCGCGAAGAACCATATCACGCTGTACATCGTGGCGTTTGCTATCGCCACGCTGATGCTAACCCTGGGCGGCTATGCTGGTTATAAATACCTGATTGTTGCTGCGGCGGTGAGTGTCTGGTGGTTGGGCATGGCGCTGCGCGGTTATAAAGTGGAAGATGACAGGGTCTGGGCACGCAAGCTGTTCGGTTTCTCCATCATCGCCATTACCGCGCTTTCCGTGATGATGTCCGTTGACTTTATGGTGCCAAACTCGCAGAACCTGCTGACTTACGTCTGGTAACGATCTGCTGATACGAAAAGGGTGCCTCCGGCCCCCTTTTTTATTGGCAGGGATGTTATTCAGTCATAAAGCCATTTCCCCGCTTCAGCCGACTCAGCAAACATCCTTACGGTTAGCGGTATGCGTGTTGCTTCCACTTCTTCCCGGTTAGCTTTGAACCATCTAGTGAATAGTGGCAGATTGTGCCATGGATAATAAGGTTTCCAGTTCACACATGATAAATCGACTTTGAACTCTTTCTCATATCGATCCAGAGCACTGTGAAGATCATCACCGGGGGCATCAAACAAATCTGAGTCGAGTTCTAAAGGAACCTCTTTCCAGTTTTCATCCAAATACCCAGGTATTTCTTCCCTGAAAAGCTTTAACACATCGTCTTGAATACTCATTAGAATGATGTCCACTGAATGCGATCTTTAGAGCGAGCAATTAAGTTGTATTTTATCTGAGTCTTTCTGGATACTTGCACAAGTGCATTTACAAGACCAATCCACCCAAGCCAGGGTACATAACGAGCAATCACAGCAGCGAGTTTGTTAGTGTTTTGTATCCTTAACCCCACCGGAGTGGGGACTTTAATACCAAATGGTACCCGCGCATCTTTCAGAAGCATTCTCCCGTATTTGGAAACAACACTTGTTCCTTCAATAGCCCCGGAAGGTTTTTGTCTCGTCTTTAACCAGGGTTGACCAGCCAGAATAGCGGCTCCCGATTCAATACCAATACCTAACTCATCACAAAACTGTTCCAGAAAGATGAGATCGAACAATTCGCCAGCGGACAGATTGCTGTGACCATGATACCAATAGGTTCCATTCGCCTCTTCAGTTGTATCCATTCAATCCCCCATTATGCCGTCTGCCGGTCATTCCATGCGTCGGTATAGATAATGTTCCCGTCGCAATGCTTCCAGGTGATTTTTTCGTAGCGTAATTCTATGGTTTCAAGATGGTTATTATTCATGTCCTCTGGACCAGCCATCGAGGGAGAAACGGAGACAATCCGCACCCCTTCCAGAAACATATTGAAGTATTCAACTTCCTGACCGGCATCATTGATTTTGTACCAACGAATCTCTGCAGACTTAAGATTCTGACCAGAAGCGACAGCTTTGTATAAATACGGGCTAGAGTAGTCAAACTCTTTGATGATCATCATCGGTGAATGTTGGCGTGTGCCTGTTGGCTTGCCTGTACCGTTATCAGTGGGAATAGACAAATTGTGATGAAAGCCTTTAAATTCAATACTGTATTCTCTTCCCTCTACATCACACCCGCCCTTAATCAGCGCACCACCATCGTCATAAATCCACATATTGCCCGGAATCGCCATTTTCCTTTTCCCTCTTTCCATTAGAAATAACCACAAAAAGACTACACCTGTAATTATCGCAAGTAAATTAGTTGCAGTTGTAATTATTTCAATTTTCCCACTACACAATTCCACATATCGTAGAGGTTTACCGCACTCCTTCCCCGCTTTACACTAGGCGCGAAATTAATACAGAGGTGGGAATGAACGATTACAAAATGACGCCCGGTGAGTTGCGCGCCACCTGGGGTTTAGGGACCGTATTCTCGTTGCGCATGCTTGGCATGTTTATGGTTCTGCCGGTTCTGACCACGTACGGTATGGCGCTACAGGGTGCCAGTGAAGCGCTGATTGGCCTTGCCATTGGCATTTATGGTCTGGCGCAAGCCGTTTTCCAGATCCCCTTTGGTCTGCTTTCAGACCGCATCGGTCGTAAGCCGCTTATCGTCGGCGGGCTGGCGGTATTCGTTCTCGGCAGCGTGATTGCCGCCCTCTCCGATTCAATCTGGGGCATTATTCTCGGTCGCGCTTTGCAAGGCTCTGGCGCGATTGCCGCCGCCGTGATGGCGCTGCTTTCCGACTTAACCCGTGAGCAAAACCGTACCAAAGCGATGGCGTTTATCGGCGTCAGCTTTGGTATCACCTTCGCCATTGCGATGGTGCTAGGACCGATCGTTACCCATGCGCTGGGGCTACACGCGCTGTTCTGGATGATTGCGGCTCTTGCAACCACCGGCATCGTGCTAACCATTTGGGTCGTTCCCAATAGCACCAGCCACGTGCTGAACCGCGAATCTGGCATGGTAAAAGGCAGCTTCAGCAAGGTGCTGGCGGAGCCCAAACTGCTCAAGCTCAACTTTGGCATCATGTGTCTGCACATTTTGTTGATGTCCACTTTCGTCGCCTTACCGGGCCAACTGGCGAAAGCCGGTTTCCCCGCCGCAGAGCACTGGAAAATTTATCTGGTGACGATGCTGCTGTCTTTTGTTTCCGTGGTGCCGTTCATCATCTACGCAGAAGTGAAGCGGCGGATGAAGCGCGTATTCCTCGCCTGCGTGTTACTGATCCTTATCGCAGAGATTGTATTATGGAGCGCTAACGTGCGTTTTTGGGGGCTGATTGCGGGCGTTCAGATATTCTTCCTCGCCTTCAACCTGATGGAGGCCCTCCTCCCCTCGCTTATCAGCAAAGAGTCTCCGGCTGGCTATAAAGGCACGGCGATGGGCGTTTACTCCACCAGCCAGTTTCTTGGCGTGGCGATTGGCGGTTCGCTCGGCGGTTGGGTGGTCGAAATGTTTGATGGTCAGGCGGTATTCCTGGCCGGCGCGCTTCTGGCGGCAGTTTGGTTGTTGGTGGCAAGCACAATGAAAGAGCCGCCGTATGTCAGTAGCCTGCGAGTGGAAATCCCACCTGAGATTGCCGCAGATGACACCCTTAAGCAGCGTCTACTGGCTAAAGAAGGGATAAGCGAAGTGTTAATTGTTGCGAAAGAGCATTCGGCTTACGTGAAAATCGACAGCAAAGTGACGAATCGATTTGAGGTTGAACAGGCCATCAGCCAGGCGTGAAGAGTGCCAGATGGCGACTATCGTTTGATCCGGCCTACAAATAGCGTGTGCAACCTGTAGGCCGGATAAGCGTAGCGCCATCAGGCATTACGACTTAATCGCGGAAGTTCTTAAACTGGAACGGCTGGCCGAGATCGCCGCCGCGAACCAGCGCCATAACGGATTGCAGATCGTCACGCGCCTTGCCGGTCACGCGGATTTCTTCGCCCTGAATCTGCGCCTGCACCTTCAGTTTGCTGTCTTTGATCAGCTTAACGATTTTCTTTTGCACCGCGCTTTCAATGCCCTGTTTCAGCTTAGCTTCAACAAACCAGGTTTTACCGCTATGCACGAAGGTTTCTGGTACGTCCAACGAAGTGCCTTCAATACCACGTTTCAGCAGCTTGGCACGTAAAATATCCAGCAGCTGATTGACCTGGAAATCAGACTCGCTTAGCACCTTAATCGTCTTATTCGACTCGTTCAGCTCAAAAGTCGCTTCAACGCCACGAAAATCAAAGCGTGACTCCACTTCACGGCTGGCGTTATCTACCGCGTTACGGGCTTCCTGAAGATCAACTTCAGAAACAATATCGAAAGATGGCATCTTTTCCTCTCCCTTCATTTTTGATGCGAAGCATAATACCTGCAAAGTTACACAACAGACAGCGCTATACTAGGCTGTATCCTTTAATTGTACGTGGTACTGATACCTGCGAACAATAATGGGGTACGGCCGATATGGATTAACACCTGGTGATGTTGCAGGTGAGGAGGAAGAATGAAAATTACCGTACTGGGATGTGGAGCGTTAGGACAGCTTTGGCTAACCACGCTGTGCAAACATGGACATGAGGTTCAGGGGTGGCTACGCGTACCGCAACCCTATTGCAGTGTTAACCTGATCGACACGGATGGGTCAGTATTCAATGAATCCCTGACGGCAAACGACCCCGATTTTTTGGCGAAAAGCGACCTGCTGCTTGTCACTCTGAAAGCCTGGCAGGTTTCTGATGCGGTCAAAGGCCTGGCCGCCATTCTGCCTGACACCACTCCCATTCTGCTGATTCACAACGGTATGGGGACGATTGAAGAGTTGCATAACATTAAGCAACCTCTATTGATGGGCACCACAACCCACGCGGCACGCCGTGACGGGAACGTGATCATTCATGTCGCTCAGGGAACAACAAGGATTGGTCCGGCGCGTGAACAAGACGGTGATTTCAGTTATCTGGCTGAAGTCCTGCAAGAGGTGCTGCCGGACGTCGCCTGGCACAACAATATTCGCGCTGAGTTGTGGCGCAAGCTGGCCGTCAACTGCGTCATTAACCCGCTGACCGCATTATGGGATTGCTCGAATGGAGAGTTACGCCATCATCCTGAAAAAATAGCGCTCATCTGCGAGGAGGTGGCGGCGGTCATTGAACGCGAAGGCCACCACACATCAGCAGATGATTTACGCTATTATGTTGAGCAAGTGATTGACAGTACGGCGGAAAATATCTCATCAATGCTGCAAGACATACATGCCCTGCGCCATACTGAGATCGACTACATTACCGGTTATTTGTTAAAACGCGCCCGCGCGCACGGCATCGCCGTCCCGGAAAATGCCCGCCTGTTTGAAATGGTTAAGAGAAAGGAAAGTGAGTATGAGCGCTCAAGCACTGGTATGTCTCGCCCCTGGTAGTGAAGAGACCGAAGCGGTCACCACTATCGATCTGCTGGTTCGCGGCGGAATTAAGGTCACGACCGCCAGCGTTGCCAGCGATGGCGGCCTGACGATCGTGTGCTCACGCGGCGTGAAACTACTGGCGGATGCACCATTAGTGGAAGTTGCTGACGGGGATTTCGACATTATCGTGTTGCCCGGCGGTATTAAAGGCGCCGAGTGTTTTCGCGACAGCCCTCTGCTTGTCGAAACCGTGAAACAGTTTCATCGCTCCGGGCGCATTGTCGCGGCAATTTGCGCCGCTGCCGCCACAGTCCTCGTCCCACACGATATTTTTCCCATCGGTAACATGACCGGTTTTCCGGCGCTGAAAGACAATATTCCCACTGACCAGTGGCAGGATAAGCGCGTCGTATGGGATCCGCGCGTCAATCTGTTAACCAGCCAGGGACCGGGAACCTCAATCGATTTCGGTTTAAAAATCATTGATCTCCTGGTGAGTCGCGAAAAGGCTTACGAAGTGGCATCACAACTGGTGATGGCAGCGGGAATTTATAACTACTACGAGTAATCTTCAGGCCACTCGCATTCAAGGAATTATGATGAAAGGATATCTGAGCGGAGTGGCTTTACTGCTCCTTTCCGGCTACGCCAGTGCGACTCAACTTGAAATTGAGAGCCTTGAGTATCGCTATCCCGCAAGCACTGAGATGCAATATCGCGTGCCGTGGTTTACCTCAACGGATAACCCACAGGTTGCAAAACGCATTAACGATTATATTTTCACAAGCTTTATCAATCAGCTACCGGGAAATAATCCACAAGCGACCGTGAATCAGTTTGCGAAATCAGAGATGAATCCCACCGCAAACCTTGACTACACGGTTGAGTATCGCGACGCCAAAGTGTTGACCCTCAACATGTTTGTCGAAGGCTGCGGGGCGTATTGCGAGTCGTACAATGTACCGATCAGCTTCGATTTAGCCAACGGCGCGACAATTACCCTTAACGACCTCTTTTCCCGCTCCACGATGACCGAATTAAACACCCGCATCAGAAAAGATATCCGCAGCCAAATTGATACCTTTGTTGTCGCACAGAAATCACAAAAGCCGGAGCAAATAAAAGAAGACGATGGAGATTCTGGCTTTGCCGAATTCTACGCATCGTGTGCAACCTACACCGACGGTCTGTACTACATCGACAAATTCGCCCTGCAAAAAGACCATCTGGCTTTCCTGAACGGACGTTGTAGCAACCACGCCAATCGCGCGGGTGACGAACTGGGCGATTTCACCACGAAAATCCCGACCGTTGAACTGCATAATCAGCTCACGCCTTACGGCCAGTATCTGACTACCGCAAAGAGAACAACACCGGTTTCGCCAGCGCCCGGCATTGACGGCAAGGTCATGTACGGCACGTTGGGAAAAAGCATGCGTATTGTGTTGAAGGTCGACTGCAAATACGGTGATTTTTTTGAAGGGGCTTACTTTTACCAGAAATTTGGCGCACCGATTGAATTAAACGGTAAATGCGACACAGCCGACAATCAACATTATGTACTGAAGACCTCTGCCGCTGAACAATCGGAAGAGAAGATAACGCTGGAGTTAAAAGACGGCGTCTATCAGGGTGTCTGGGAGTCGAACGGGAAAAAGCTCCCCATCCGTTTTGAATAATATTGTTATATTGCCGGATGGCAGCGTAAACAATTTATCAGGCCTACAAAACATACCGCTTGCAGGCCTGATAAGCGCAGCACCCTCAGGCAAAAGTCACTACGGGCGATATACCTTCACGTTTTCAAAGCCCTGCTCGCGCAGATACAGCGCCTGCAGACGGCTCATCACCCCGCGTTCACACCACAGCAGCCAGGTTTTACTCTGGTCCAGATCGCCGAATTTGGTGCTCAGTTTGTAGAACGGCAGAGAAACGACGTCCACACCGTCAACCTTCAGCGGTTTGTCATCCTGTTCATCCACAGAGCGGATATCCAGAATCACATCGTTCGGGCCGAAGCCGCTCACGGTTTCCACTTCCACCACGGTCTGCTGCGTCTGCTGGGCGATATCACGAATATCGATATTGTTCGCTTCTTCAACCACTTTATCGAGGATAGAGAAATCGAAGTTTTCTTCTTCGGCCTCAATCTTCGCTTTAATCGCTTTCACCGTCGGGCTTTTTGAAATCACACCGCAGTATTCCGGCATGGTACGGGCAAAGTCCTCAGTACCAATTTCACGCGCCAGATTAATGATGTGCTCCTTATCATGGGAGATAAGCGGGCGCAGGATCAGAGTGTCAGAAACGTTATCGATCAGGCGCAGGTTGGTCAGCGTCTGGCTGGACACCTGGCCCAGCGCTTCACCGGTTACCAGCGCCTGTACGCCGTAGCGCTCAGCGACTTTCGACGCTGCACGAACCATCATACGTTTAAGGACCACGCCCATCTGACCGTCGTCGACTTTCTCCAGGATCTCGCCAACCACCGGCTCAAAGTTGATCGCGACAAAACGCACGCGATGCGAGCTACCAAAGCGGTTCCACAGATAATGCGCCACCTGACGAACGCCGATTTCATGCGCTGCGCCGCCGAGATTAAAGAAGCAGTAGTGCACACGGCAGCCGCGACGCATCAGCATATAGCTGGACACGCCGGAGTCGAAACCACCGGAAATCAGCGACAGTACATCTTCCTGTGTCCCGATCGGGAAACCGCCAATACCTTCATAGCGGCCTTTAACCAGCAGCAGACGGTCGTTTTCGATTTCAAGATTAACCGTCACGTCCGGCTTCGTCAGCTTCACGCGCGCGGATTCAATATGCTGGTTCAGTCCACCGCCAACATAGCGTTCCACCTCAATAGAGCTAAACTCATGCTTACCGCGACGCTTAACGCGTACGCAGAAGGTTTTGCCTTCCAGTTGATCGCGATACTGCACCAGCGCTTTCTCGAAAATATCGTGCATATCGGTAAACGGCACGTCTTCAACTTCGAGAATATGGTGGATCCCCGGAATACGGGTCAGCGCGTCGCGAATATCCAGGCGCTGGCTTTCATCTTTAGCGCGAACCTCAACGTGATCCCAGTGGCGGACAACGGCAAGGTCTTCATCATAGTGCTTTAAAACGTTACGAATGTTCCCTGTCAGAATTTTTATAAAGCGCAAACGCACAGATTGGCTTTTGATGGTGATTTCTGGGAACAATTTAATGATAAACTTCATGGCGGCAATGGTTCTTTGGCAAGTCTGAATGACTTGTAATGGAAAAAAATACAGCAGCCCATACCCTGCGGCTGCATCCAGGCGCGCAAGTATACCACCATCATGGTCATCCTGTGCACATCGCCTTACCATTGTGCGTTATTTGCTTATCAGTGCGAGTCCGTTACCATAGCCTTGTGCTGCCAATACAGAGAGTCAGACATTCATTATGCCGAAGAAAAATGAAGCGCCAGCCAGTTTTGAAACAGCGCTGAGCGACCTGGAACAGATTGTTACCCGTCTGGAAAGCGGCGACCTGCCGCTGGAAGAAGCGCTGAACGAATTTGAACGTGGCGTACAGTTAGCACGTCAGGGACAGGTCAAGTTGCAACAGGCTGAACAGCGCGTACAAATCCTGCTGTCAGATACTGAAGACGCCGCCCTTACGCCTTTCACACCGGATAATGAGTAAATGGATTTTACGCAGCAGCTACAGGCTTGCGTTGAGCAGGCCAACCAGGCACTGAGCCGTTTTATCGCGCCATTGCCCTTTCAGAACACTCCCGTGGTCGAAACCATGCAATATGGCGCATTATTAGGCGGTAAACGTCTGCGCCCGTTTCTGGTGTATGCGACCGGTCAGATGTTTGGCGTCAGCCTGAGTACGCTTGATGCTCCCGCTGCCGCCGTCGAGTGTATCCATGCCTATTCGCTGATGCACGATGACTTACCCGCGATGGACGACGATGACCTGCGCCGCGGTCTGCCGACCTGCCACGTAAAATTTGGCGAGGCGAATGCGATCCTGGCCGGAGATGCGCTACAAACGCTGGCGTTCTCCATTATCAGCGACGCCCCGATGCCGGAAGTTTCTGATCGTGACCGCATCGCGATGATCTCTGAACTGGCCCAGGCCAGCGGTATCGCCGGTATGTGCGGCGGTCAGGCGTTGGATCTGGACGCTGAAGGCCATCAGGTAGAATTGGATGCGCTGGAGCGTATTCACCGCCATAAAACCGGGGCATTGATTCGCGCCGCCGTGCGTCTGGGTGCGTTAAGCGCTGGCGATAAAGGGCGAGAATGCCTGGCAATACTCGACAAGTACGCAGAAAGCATCGGTCTGGCCTTCCAGGTTCAGGATGACATCCTGGATGTGGTAGGCGATACTGCAACATTGGGTAAACGTCAGGGTGCTGACCAGCAGCTTGGCAAAAGTACCTATCCTGCACTTCTGGGTCTTGAGCAAGCCCAGAATAAAGCCCGGGATTTAATTGAGGATGCCCGCCAGTCGCTAAGTTTGCTGGCCGCACAGTCACTCGATACCTCGGCACTGGAAGCGCTAGCGGACTACATAATCCAGCGTGATAAATAAACCAACATATCCCATGAGCTTGCGATGAGTTTTGATATAGCCAAATACCCGACCCTGGCGCTGGTCGACTCCACTCAGGAGTTACGCCTGCTGCCAAAAGAGAGCCTGCCAAAGCTTTGCGACGAACTGCGCCGCTATTTGCTCGACAGCGTAAGCCGTTCCAGCGGGCACTTCGCCTCTGGTCTGGGCACGGTGGAACTCACCGTAGCGCTGCACTACGTCTACAACACCCCGTTTGACCAGTTAATCTGGGATGTGGGACATCAGGCTTACCCGCACAAAATTCTGACCGGCCGCCGCGATAAAATCGGCACCATTCGGCAGAAAGGCGGTTTGCATCCATTCCCATGGCGCGGTGAGAGCGAATATGACGTACTGAGCGTTGGGCACTCCTCAACCTCCATCAGCGCAGGTATCGGTATTGCGGTTGCCGCCGAGAAAGAAGGCAAGGAACGCCGTACCGTTTGTGTGATTGGGGACGGTGCGATCACCGCAGGCATGGCGTTTGAAGCGATGAACCACGCGGGTGATATTAAGCCCGACATGCTGGTTATCCTCAACGACAACGAAATGTCGATTTCAGAGAACGTCGGCGCGCTGAACAATCACCTGGCGCAACTGCTCTCTGGCAAACTCTACTCCTCGCTGCGCGAAGGCGGGAAGAAAGTGTTCTCCGGTGTACCACCGATTAAAGAACTGCTCAAACGTACCGAAGAGCACATCAAAGGCATGGTTGTGCCGGGTACTCTGTTTGAAGAGCTGGGCTTTAACTATATTGGTCCGGTGGACGGTCACGACGTGCTGGGGCTTATCACCACGCTTAAGAACATGCGCGATCTCAAAGGTCCACAGTTCCTGCACATCATGACCAAAAAAGGTCGTGGCTACGAGCCGGCGGAAAAAGATCCGATTACGTTCCACGCGGTACCCAAATTCGATCCATCCAGCGGATGCCTGCCGAAAAGCAGCGGCGGCCTGCCGAGCTATTCAAAGATCTTCGGTGACTGGCTGTGCGAGACCGCGGCGAAAGACAATAAGCTGATGGCGATCACCCCGGCGATGCGCGAAGGCTCCGGTATGGTGGAGTTCTCACGTAAGTTCCCGGATCGCTACTTTGATGTGGCGATTGCCGAGCAGCACGCGGTGACGTTTGCAGCCGGTCTGGCGATTGGCGGTTATAAGCCGGTCGTGGCTATTTACTCCACCTTCCTGCAACGCGCTTACGATCAGGTACTGCATGATGTCGCCATCCAGAAACTGCCGGTCCTGTTCGCCGTCGACCGGGCAGGTATCGTTGGCGCAGATGGACAAACCCACCAAGGGGCGTTCGACCTCTCTTTCCTGCGCTGTATCCCGGAAATGGTCATTATGACCCCAAGCGATGAGAACGAATGTCGCCAGATGCTGTTCACCGGATATCACTACAACGACGGTCCAACGGTCGTACGTTATCCGCGCGGTAACGCGGTGGGCGTTGAGCTGGCGCCGCTGGAACATCTGCCAATCGGCAAAGGCATCGTGAAGCGTCACGGTGAGAAAGTGGCGATCCTCAACTTCGGCACCCTAATGCCGGAAGCCGATCAGGTCGCAGAATCACTGAACGCCACGCTGGTTGATATGCGCTTTGTGAAACCGTTGGATGAAACGTTGATCCTCGAAATGGCAGCCCAACACGAGGTGCTGGTCACCCTCGAAGAGAATGCCATTATGGGCGGCGCTGGTAGCGGCGTAAACGAAGTGCTGATGGCCCATCGCAAGCCTGTTCCGGTGCTGAACATTGGCCTGCCTGACTTCTTCATCCCGCAGGGGACTCAGGACGAGGCTCGCGCCGAACTGGGACTTAATGCCGCCGGAATTGAGGCCAAAATCAAGGCCTGGCTGGCATAATCCCCTCCCCGCTCCTGCTATGCTTAACTCATCACGAGCATAGCAGGAGTGGATTAATGAAATATAACACCTTAGGAAAAACCGACCTACGGGTCTCCCGCCTTTGCCTGGGTTGCATGACGTTTGGCGAGCCCAATCGCGGCAATCACGCCTGGACGCTACCTGAAGAAAGCAGCCGCCCGATAATCAAACACGCTCTTGAAGGCGGCATTAACTTTTTTGATACCGCCAACAGCTACTCCGCTGGCAGCAGCGAAGAGATTGTCGGCCGCGCGCTGCGTGATTTCGCCCGCCGCGAAGATGTCGTGGTCGCCACCAAGGTTTTTCACCAGGTTGATGATTTAGCGGAAGGATTATCCCGCGCACAAATCTTGCGCTCAATCGACGATAGCCTCAGACGCCTGGGTATGGACTATGTGGACATCCTGCAAATTCACCGCTGGGATTACAATACGCCTATCGAAGAAACGCTGGAAGCCCTTAACGACGTAGTGAAAGCCGGTAAAGCTCGCTATATTGGCGCCTCATCCATGCACGCATCTCAGTTTGCTCAGGCGCTGGCCTTACAGAAACAACACGGCTGGGCGCAGTTCGTTAGCATGCAGGATCACTACAACCTGATCTACCGTGAGGAAGAACGCGAAATGCTGCCGCTTTGCTATCAGGAAGGCGTCGCGGTGATCCCATGGAGTCCGCTAGCGCGTGGTCGCCTGACGCGCCCCTGGGGAGAAACGACCGCACGTCTGGTTTCTGATGAAGTCGGTAAAAATTTATACAGTGACAGCGATGAAAACGACGCGCAAATTGCCGCGCGGCTGACCGGTGTCAGTGAGGAATTAGGCGTAACGCGTGCGCAGGTTGCGCTGGCCTGGCTGCTAAGCAAACCGGGTGTGGCAGCGCCGATTATCGGCACTTCGCGCGAGGAACAGCTGGATGAGTTACTTAATGCGGTGGATTTGACGCTGAAGCCGGAGCAGATTGCCGAGCTGGAAACGCCGTACAAACAGCATCCGGTGGTCGGATTTAAATAATCTGGCATTGCCCGATGGCGCTGCGCTTATCGGGCCTACGAAACCGCCATCGTGTTTCCAGGCCGGATAAGGCGTTTACGCTGCCATCCGGCAAACCTATTTAAATGATACCTACCGGCCAATGATGGCCGATAAAATACAAAATTCCGGCGGAGAGTATTCCGGCCACAATATCATCAATCATGATCCCCGTACCGCCATGCACGTTGCGATCGAACCAACGGATCGGCCACGGCTTCCACATATCCAGAATACGGAAAATCACAAATCCGGCGGCGACCCACTGCCAGTCGTGGGTCGGCAGCGCCATCAGGGTTATCCACATCCCGACAAACTCGTCCCAGACAATGCTACCGTGATCGTGCACGCCCATATCTTTCGTCGTTTGATGGCACAGATAAACGCCGATACAGATAGACAACATGACCACCAGTGAATACAGCTGCCACGGCAGAAACGTCATTAAATACCAAAAAGGGATCGCCGCCAGCGATCCCATCGTGCCTGGAACAATTGGGCTCAGCCCGCTGCCAAAACCGGTGGCCAACAGGTGCCACGGATTGCGCATACTCAGGCGGCTTTTGGCGACATCTTTTTTAAGGCGCGGCAAAATGGTCATATCCTTTCCAGTCGAACGTGACGGGTTTTCCGTCGCGCGTAAAGTGAATGCCTTCCACGTCCGCGCTCATCTGCCCAATGCAGGTAAACGATGCGCCGAGATTTCCCAGCGCCACGTCCAGTGCGCCACGGTTAATTTCCGGTACGGTAAAGCATAACTCATAATCTTCACCACCCGAGAGCGCCCAGCGCAGGGCTTGTTCCGGCTCAACGTGTTGGGCAAATGCCGTGGAGTATGGCAACGCATCGACGTTAACCCGCGCCCCACAGCCGCAGGCATTGACGATATGCCCCAGATCGGAAATCAGGCCGTCGGAAATATCGATAGCCGCACTGGCCAGATCGCGCAGGGCTTGTCCCTGCAAAATACGCGGCGTTGGACGCAGATGACGTTTAAGCAGATAGTCTGCGTCTTTTGCATCTGCCACCTGCAAGCGATCCTGCAAAATCGCCAGCCCGGCCGCGCTGTCGCCCGGCGTACCGGTCACATAAATCCAGTCCCCCGGTTTCGCACCGGAGCGTTTTAAGGCCCGTCCAACAGGGACGTAGCCGTGGATACCCAGCGTCATCGACAGTGGCCCACGCGTGGTGTCACCACCTATCAGCTGCATATCATAGTAATTGAGGAGTTCAAACAGGCTATCGCTGAAGGCTTCAAGCCAGGCTTCATCGACGTCAGGCAGCGTGAGCGCCAGCGTCAGCCACGCAGGATCGGCTCCCATCGCCGCCAGATCGCTCAAATTCACCGCCAGCGCTTTCCAGGCGAGATCGGTGGGATCAATGTCGGGGAGGAAGTGGTTGCCTGCCACCAGCGTATCGGTGCTGATCGCCAGCGTCTGTTTTTCAGGGATGTTCAGAAGTGCGCAATCGTCACCAATACCGGTTTCGACATCAAGACGAGACGTTCTTACGCGGTCAAAATAACGGGCAATCAGGGAAAATTCGCCGCATGCCATACGTTATGCCTCAGCAGAAAAAAAAGAAAAAGCCGGGGGCAGCGGAAACAAGTTCCACCATCCAGCCGGCCTCGGGATTACTTTTTGTTGGGGCGAATCACAGGTGCTGCTTTATCCAGTACGCCGTTCACGAATTTATGGCTGTCTTCAGCGCCGAAGGTTTTCGCCAGTTCAATCGCTTCGTTGATGGCCACTTTGTACGGCACATCACTACGTTTAGACAGTTCAAACAGCGCAATACGCAGCACGGCTTTTTCTACCTGACCCAGCTCTTCCAACAGACGAGACAGATAAGGCTTCATTAATCCATCCAGGTACGCGCTGTTAGTCGCCACCCCGGACAGCAGTTCACGGAAATACAGAACGTCGACATCTTTTACGTCCTGTTCCGCCAGGAACTGGTATTCAACATCAGCGATGTCGTTCTGGGACAACTGCCAGGAGTAGAGCGCCTGGACGGCACACTCACGGGCGCGGCGACGAGCAGCAGGTTTCACGGATTTCCCCTTACAAAAATCAGGCCTTGATGGCTTTCAATACA
The DNA here is from genome assembly GCF_013783065.1 of Citrobacter sp. RHBSTW-00986. NCBI lineage: Bacteria > Pseudomonadati > Pseudomonadota > Gammaproteobacteria > Enterobacterales > Enterobacteriaceae > Citrobacter > Citrobacter sp. RHBSTW-00986. The sequence goes on from NZ_CP056200.1 coordinate 3,632,537, forward strand.
TTAATCATTTCAAGTGCAGTCAGTGCAGCTTCTGCGCCTTTGTTGCCGGCTTTAGTGCCAGCACGTTCGATGGCTTGTTCAATACTTTCGGTGGTCAGAACACCGAAGGCTACCGGAATGCCACTGTCCTGAGCGACATGCGCCAGGCCATTGCTTGCACCGCCAGCCACATATTCGAAGTGCGCGGTACCACCACGAATCACCGTACCTAACGCAATCACCGCGTCGTATTTACCGGATTTTGCAAGTACTGAGGCTGCCAGCGGCAGCTCATACGCGCCCGGAACCCAAACGACGGTAATGTTTTCATCTTTAACCTGACCAATACGTTTCAGGGCGTCGATCGCACCTTCCAGCAGGCTGTCATTGATAAAGTTGTTGAAACGCGCAATGGTGATGGCGACGCGAGCGTCCGGGGTAGCAACGTTAGCTTCAATAATGTTCATATTCTTCCTTCGGATTCACTAGACCCCGCAGGGGGGCGGATTTTATCATAATAATCTGTGCGCTGCTTCCCTTTCGAACCGGGAGATCATGCGCCCACTAAATGCAGGCAAAGGTCCGGACCTACATGGCGTATTTCGTTGAATTTGAAATGGGGGGCGTCAGCCAGTTTCTCAAGGCCTGGAAGCACACATAATCCTCGTGCATCGCTGCCTAACAGTTTAGGCGCAACATACACGATTAGCTCATCGACCAGACCGGCCTGTAATAACGCGCCCGCAAGCGTTGGACCAGCTTCCACCCAAATGCTGTTAATTTGCTGCTTGCCCAGTTGCATCATCAGCACCACCAGATCCAGATGCCCGTTATGTTCCGGCACCTTCAGGCTGCGCACCGTCTCCGGCCAACTACGAGGATCATCTTTTGTCCGGGCAATCCAGGTTTCTCCAGGCTGTTGCACAATACGGTGTTCCGGCGTGACCTGATTCTGGCTATCAACAACAATGCGGATAGGCTGGCGCAGATTTTCCTGCGGGTAACTCGCCTGGGTTGACTCCCCAAGTTCCGACCAACGCACGGTAAGCTGAGGGTCGTCAGCCAACACCGTAGCGCTGCTGGTTAAGATGGCGTGGCTTTGCGCCCGTAATCGTTGCACATCGCGACGCGCCTGTGGCGAGGTTATCCACTGGCTTTCACCACTGGCCATCGCCGTACGCCCATCAAGCGACGCACCAAGTTTAAGCTGCACGTAGGGGAATCCCGTACGCATACGCTTGAGAAAGCCTTTATTAAGCTGCTCAACCTCGCTCATCATCAGCCCGTGACTGACGTCAATGCCCGCCTGCTGCAAACGGTAGAGACCACGACCTGCTACCTGCGGATTGGGATCCTGCATCGCTGCAACCACACGTGACACGCCTGCGGCAATCAGCGCATCGCAGCACGGGGGGGTACGACCATGATGGCTGCAGGGTTCAAGCGTTACATAGGCAGTCGCCCCTTGCGCTTTTTCTCCAGCCATGCGCAGAGCGTGGACTTCGGCATGCGGTTCGCCCGCGCGGTGATGATACCCTTCACCGACGATCTCCCCATCTTTGACAATCACGCAGCCCACGTTGGGATTGGGGTGAGTGGTAAAACGTCCGCGCGCAGCAAGCTTCAGCGCGCGCGCCATGTACAATTCATCCTGCATGGCTTAGTCCTGTAGGCGAGCAATCTCTTCGCCAAATTCTTTGATATCTTCGAAACTCCGGTAAACCGAGGCAAAGCGGATATAGGCGACTTTATCGAGTTTTTTCAACTGCTCCATCACCAGGTTGCCGATCATTTTGCTCGGCACCTCACGCTCGCCAGTCGCACGCAGTTGTGATTTGATATGGTTCAACGCCATTTCGACGTCATCTGAGCTGACCGGACGTTTCTCAAGCGCTCTGAGCATGCCGCTGCGCAGCTTATCTTCATTAAAGGGTTCACGCACATCGTTGCTTTTCACAACGCGCGGCATGACAAGTTCAGCCACTTCAAAAGTGGTGAAACGTTCGTTACAGACCAGACACTGCCGACGGCGGCGTACTGAGGAGCCCTCGCCTACAAGACGAGAGTCAATTACCTTAGTGTCTACGGCGAAACAGAATGGGCAATGCATACGGCGTCCTGTCCTCAGTGGTTAACAGAAATCTATTTTACCCTGAACTGGCGTGACAACAAAGGCGCAGCGCTTTTGAGACAAAGGATCGATGCCTTCGTGCTCGGTGCGCACTACCATTATGCTATCGCGACAATGAAGGAAGTAATCACAATGACAAGACGTTACCTAAGAATTCTCCTGGTGGGAAGTCTCTTTAGTCTTAGCGCATGCGCACAGCAAAGCGAAGTACGCCAGATGCATCAAAGCGTTAGTACGTTGAATAAAGAGATGACACAGCTAAATCAGGAAACGGTAAAAATTACACAACAAAATATGTTGAATGCCAAATCAACCAGCGGAGCCTATCTGCTGCCGGGTTCCAATACACCAGCCCGACTGGACAGCCAGATTGGCATGTTACGGATGTCACTTGTCAATATTGCGCCGAACGCCGACGGCACGCGGCTCACATTACGTATTCAGGGTGAATCCACTACGCCTTTACCCGCCTTTAGCGCCACCGTCGAGTATGGACAAATTCAGGGCACCACGGATAACTATCAGGAAACGAACGTTCAGAACCAATTGGTAACGGCCCCGGCAAGTATCCTTGCTCCCAGCGACGTAGACATTCCGCTGCAGATAAATGGCCTCTCTCCGGACCAGTTAGGATTTGTTCGTATCCACGACATCCAGCCTGTTAATCAATAAACTTTTTTGCGGGACGTTTTGTGCGTTCCGCAACATCACTCCGGCCCGTTTTGTTACTCACCTGACATAACCGATATTTCTGGTAAAACTTGGCAACATTCATGGGAGCCAGTACAATTCGCCGCCTAAAGTAAGCAAACGTGAACGCAATCGATTACGTAAATGATAGAACTGTGAAACAACACATATTTTTGTGAACAATGATTTTTATAATAGGCTCCGAAGAAACACGAAATATTTAGAAACGCAATTTGCGCCTTTTTCACTCCCGAAAGGGATTTCAAACAGTGGCATACATATGAAAAAAACATTACTTGCAGCCGGTGCAGTGCTGGCGCTCTCCTCGTCTTTTACTGCCAACGCTGCAGAAAATGACAAACCGCAATATCTGTCCGACTGGTGGCACCAGAGCGTCAACGTAGTGGGAAGCTACCACACCCGTTTCTCCCCGAAACTGAACAACGACGTTTATCTGGAATACGAAGCGTTTGCCAAAAAAGACTGGTTTGACTTCTATGGCTACATCGATATTCCGAAAACCTTCGACTGGGGTAACGGCAACGATAAAGGCATCTGGTCTGACGGTTCCCCGCTGTTTATGGAAATCGAACCGCGTTTCTCAATCGATAAACTGACCGGTGCTGACCTGAGCTTTGGTCCGTTCAAAGAATGGTATTTCGCCAACAACTACATCTACGATATGGGTGATAACAAAGCCAGCCGCCAGAGCACCTGGTATATGGGTCTGGGTACCGATATCGATACCGGTCTGCCGATGGGTCTGTCCCTGAACGTGTATGCTAAATACCAGTGGCAGAACTATGGCGCATCCAACGAAAACGAGTGGGATGGCTACCGTTTCAAAGTGAAATACTTTGTGCCGATCACCCAGGTTTGGGGCGGCCAACTGACCTACATCGGCTTCACCAACTTCGACTGGGGCTCCGATTTGGGTGATGATCCGAACCGCACCAGCAACTCTATCGCTTCCAGCCACGTCCTGGCGCTGAACTACGATCACTGGCACTACTCCGTAGTAGCGCGTTATTTCCATAACGGCGGCCAGTGGAAAGGTGGAGATACTCTGAACTGGGGCGAAGGCGACTTCAGCGCGAAATCTACCGGTTGGGGTGGTTACCTGGTCGTAGGTTACAACTTCTAATCCTGCCAATTTATCGCAGACAAGCCAGCTTAACCGCTGGCTTTTTTATGGCTGATCTTCACAGCGTACTTTACGTAAAAAGTCACTCAGCGAGCGATCCGCAGATTCACGAAAATGCCTGTCGAGCGGCGTGATCTTCAGACACCGATCAACGCGAAAGCAGCGATAATCGTTACGTTTCTCGCACCAGGCAACCAGCAACCAGTGCTCACCCCAGAAAAATAGCCCCAGCGGCTGAACGTCGCGCCAGGAGAGATTCCCGGACTCGTCGCGATAATGCAGCGCCAACACATGCTGCGCCGAAACCGCGCGATGTATGAGATCAAAAGCACTGCGTGAATGCGGCTGATTGCCAAAATCTGGCGCGAAAACCCGCGTTTGCTCGGCTCTGCGCCGACACTCTGGCGGCAATATCGCCAGCACTTTTTCCTGCGCGGATTCCAGCGCCTGTGAGAGTGAATCCCCGCCCCATGTTTTCAGCAAACGAATCGCTACCATTAACGCTTCTGATTCGCGATGCGTTAACATCAACGGCGGCAGATCAAACCCCGCCATTAAGCGGTATCCACTGCCCACTTCTCCTTCAATAGGCACGCCGGATAAAGAGAGATCGCGGATATCGCGATAAATCGTCCGTTCAGAAACCTCAAGACGTTCTGCCAGCAGCGCCGCCGTTGTCACTCGCCTGCCACGCAGGATTTGTACAATCTGAAACAAGCGGTCGGCGCGTCTGGTCATTTTAATCCTCAGTCCTGAAAATATTACGCGGGTTGATGTAAACCAACACGATTGCCTTCGCTGTCAGTAAACAGCGCAATAGTGCCAATATCCTGCCCCAGTTCGAGCGGACCAAACACGCACTGACCGCCAGCGGTGGCGACGCGTTTAAGCGTTGCAGCCAAATCGTCCGTATGCAGATAAATAATAGCGCCCTGCGCTGAAGGCGTAATACCGTCAAATTTAGCCAGCGCCCCGCCGGGAGCGGGATCCTGGTGTGGAAATACGGCCAGCTCCGCGCTGTCCATATTCTCACGACGCAAAGAAACCTGCATCACTGGCTCATAAAAAGCAATGGCGCGCTCCATTTGTGCCACGGGGATTTCAAACCAGCTAATTACGTTATTCATACTTCCTCCTGCCTGTGTGGGTAATCTCAGAAGGACTATAAGACAGGGCTACTGACAGCATACTGTCAGTAGTATGGCGACCGGAAAAGATAATGGACTGCTAGCAAATCGCAGGCAAAAAAAATCCCGACCTTGCGATCGGGATTCCAGTATCTTCACTCTTAATAGTTTAAGGCAGAATTGACGGTTGATCCGCCCCTTCTTTCTCAACCTTCTGCTGCAGCATGTGCTCACGCTTCATACCCAGCTTCAGCGCCAGCGCCGATGCTACGTAGATAGAAGATGCAGTACCGATGGAAACACCGATCAGCATCGTCAGCGAGAAGCCTTCCAGTACCGGACCACCGAACAGGAACAGCATCAGAATAACCATCAACGTCGTACCGGACGTAATCAACGTACGGTGCAGCGTCTGAGTCAATGACACGTTAAAGATTTCGTAAGGCGTACCGCGACGAATTTTGCGGAAGTTTTCACGAATACGGTCAGATACGACGATACTGTCGTTCAGCGAGTAACCGATTACCGACATCAACGATGCGACGATAGTCAGATCAATCTCGATATGGAACAACGACAGGATCCCAAGTGTGATAATCACGTCGTGCGCCAGAGCGATAACTACCCCTGCCGCCAGTCGCCACTCAAAGCGGAAACCGACGTACACCAGGATAGATATCAACGCCGCCATCAGCGCCATTGCACCGGTTTGCGCCAGGTCTGCACCCACGCTCGGACCCACGAATTCAATTCGCTTCACCGCGGCGTTTTGGTTGGTAGATTCGTTAATCACACTCAACACTTTGCTGCCCAGTACCTGACCGCCGTCTGCGCCTTCAGTTGGCGGCATACGCACCATAATGTCGTGGCTGCTGCCGAAGTTCTGCAGAAGCGGATCAACAAAGCCCGCTTTCTCCAGCGCATCGCGCATCACGTCCATATCGGCCGGTTTTTCCAGCGTGATTTCAATTACCGTACCACCGGTGAAATCGAGACCCCAGTTAAACCCGCGTACGCCCATCACCACGATAGCCGCAATCAGCAGGAAACCTGAAATGCCGAAAGCCCAGTAGTCCCAGCGCATAAAGTCCCAGACTTTACGGCCGTGGTTCAATTGTTCAACAGTATATTCCTGTGCCACTTCGCACTCCTCAGATTGACAGCTTTTTGACGCGCTTGCCGCCATACAACAGGTTTACGATGGCACGTGTACCGACAATCGCGGTAAACATCGACGTCGCCACACCAATACCGGTAGTAATCGCGAACCCTTTAATTGCCCCGGTGCCAACTGCGTACAGGATAATGACCTTAATCAGCGTCGTAATGTTCGCATCAAAGATGGAGCTAAATGCGCCCGCATAACCTTCATTGATGGCCTGCTGCACCGAACGTCCGTTACTCAACTCTTCTTTGATACGTTCGTTAATCAGTACGTTCGCATCGACCGCGACGGCAAGGGTTAAGACGATCCCCGCAATCCCCGGCATACTCAGCGTAGCGCCCGGCAGCAGCGACATAATACCGACAATCAGTACCAGGTTAGCAATCAGCGCACTGGTCGCGATCAGACCGAACTTCTTATAGAAGAAGATCATGAACAGGATAGACACCACCAGACCGGCCAGACACGCTTCCAGACCCTGTTTAATGTTCTGCATACCCAGGGTAGGACCGATGGTACGTTCTTCAACAATCTGAATCGGCGCAATCAACGCACCGGCACGTAACAGCAGAGAAAGCTGACGCGCTTCGTTCGGGTTGTTAATACCGGTGATACGGAAGCTGTTGCCCAGGCGAGACTGGATGTTGGCGATGTTAATCACCTCTTCCTGTTTCACCAGCACTGCGCGACCGTTGGCATCTTTTTTACCGCTGTCTTTGTACTCCACGAACAGGGTCGCCATCGGCTTACCGATGTTGTCCTTGGTGAAGTTGGACATGATGTTACCACCCGCGCTATCCAGCGAGATGTTAACCTGCGGCTGATTGTATTCGTCCTGGCTTGAAGTGGAGTCGGTGATATGATCACCGGTCAGGATCACGCGTTTGTACAGCACAACCGGCTGACCTTCACGAGACTGTTTCACTTCCGAATCACCCGGTACACGCCCGGATGCCGCAGCGGACTGGTCAACGTTGGTGTTCACCAGACGGAATTCCAGCGTCGCGGTAGCGCCCAGAATTTCTTTTGCACGCGCGGTATCCTGAATGCCTGGCAGTTCGACCACAATGCGGTCAGCACCCTGACGTTGGACCACCGGCTCAGCAACACCCAGTTGGTTAACACGATTACGCAGAATGTTGATGTTCTGCTGTACCGCGTATTCACGGGCTTCGCTCAGGCGCGCATCGGTCATCACCGCACGCAGAGCATTGCTGCCCTGGCTGGAAATAACCAGATCCTGGTGACGCTTGCTCAGGTAAGAGATAGCTTCATCACGGGCGCTGCTATCACGGAAGGTGATGCTCAGACCGTAGTTATCTTCTTTGCGAACGGTAGTATAAGGAATGCCTTTTTCACGCAGATCGCTGCGCAGGCTATCGATATTTTGTTCCTGCAACTTACTCAGCGCGGTGTCCATATCCACTTCCATCAGGAAGTGAACGCCGCCACGCAGGTCAAGACCGAGTTTCATCGGTTCTGCGTGAATGGCTGCCAGCCAGCGTGGAGTTGCCGGTGCAAGGTTAAGCGCCACGACGTATTGATCGCCCAATACGCCCATTAACACTTCACGAGCGCGCAGTTGGGTATCAGTGGAGTCGAAGCGCGCAAGAATAGCACCCTCTTCCAGAGCCACAGACTTAGGTGTGATTTTATCTTCTTGTAACGTTTTCTGGACCTGGATCAGCGTTTGCTCACTGGCGGCGGCACCGCGCACGCCAGTGATTTGAACAGCCGGATCCTCACCATACAGGTTGGGAAGCGCATAGAGCAGACCGACGACAATAACGACGATCAGCATGACATACTTCCACAAAGGATAACGGTTTAACACGGCAGTTCCCTTTGGGAAAACAATAAATTACAGCGCCTTCATGGTGCCTTTCGGCAGAACGGCAGCTACGAAATCACGTTTAATAACCACTTCAGTGGTGTCGTTCAGCGCGATAGCGATGTAGCCAGATTCTGCTACTTTGGTCACGCGACCCACCAGACCACCGTTAGTCAGCACTTCATCGCCTTTCGCAATGGAGTTCATCAGATTTTTGTGTTCTTTGGTGCGCTTTTGCTGCGGGCGCAGGATCATGAAGTAGAAAATCAGACCAAACACCACCAGCATCAGAATCAGAGACATCGGGCTGCCCTGCGCCGGAGCACCTGTTGCCGCTACCGCATCAGAAATAAAAAAGCTCATTCAAATTCCCTCATTATTAAAATTAATCAACGTTCACAGGTGGAACTGGTCTACCCTGACGTTGGTAAAAATCGGTCACGAAGCTCTCTAATTTACCCTCTTCAATAGCCTTGCGTAAACCCGCCATCAAACGCTGGTAGTAGCGAAGGTTATGAATCGTGTTGAGTCGCGCTCCCAATATTTCGTTGCAACGGTCGAGATGATGCAAGTAAGCGCGCGAATAATTGCGACAGGTGTAGCAATCACACTCAGCATCGAGCGGACTGGTGTCGCTTTTATGTTTCGCGTTACGAATTTTTACCACGCCGTCAGTCACAAACAAATGACCATTACGGGCATTTCGCGTTGGCATCACGCAGTCAAACATATCGATACCGCGACGTACGCCTTCAACCAGATCTTCTGGTTTGCCGACGCCCATCAGGTAACGAGGTTTATCTGCCGGAATCTGTGGGCATACATGCTCCAGGATGCGGTGCATATCTTCCTTCGGCTCACCGACAGCCAAACCGCCGACAGCGTAGCCATCAAAACCGATGTCTACCAGACCTTTAACGGAGATATCACGTAAATCTTCGTAAACACTGCCCTGAATGATGCCAAAAAGCGCATTTTTGTTGCCGAGGCTATCAAAACGATCCCGACTGCGCTTCGCCCAACGCAGAGACATCTCCATCGAGCGTTTAGCATAGTCCCAGTCGGCCGGATACGGTGTACATTCGTCGAAGATCATGACGATATCGGAACCGAGATCGTATTGAATCTCCATCGACTTCTCGGGATCGAGGAAAATCGGATCGCCGTTGATTGGGTTACGGAAATGCACGCCCTGCTCGGTAATCTTACGGATATCACCCAGGCTGAAAACCTGGAAGCCGCCGGAATCGGTGAGGATTGGCCCTTTCCACTGCATAAAATCGTGCAGATCGCCATGCAGTTTCATGATTTCCTGCCCCGGGCGCAGCCACAGGTGGAAGGTGTTACCGAGGATAATCTGCGCGCCAGTTGCTTCAACTTCTTCCGGCGTCATGCCTTTCACGGTGCCGTAAGTACCGACCGGCATAAAAGCAGGTGTTTCTACTACGCCACGATCAAAAACCAAGCGGCCGCGGCGAGCGCGACCGTCTGTGGTATCCAGTTCAAATTTCATCTTAACTCCTGCGTCAGAAAAACAGTCCGACGTTTTAAATACTCATATCGCGGATTTATTCCCCGACACGCTCAGAAATAGCCTGCGGATTGTACGTGATAAACATCGCATCACCGTAACTAAAAAAGCGATATTCCGCTTTTACCGCTTCATGATAGGCGTGCATGGTGTTTTTATAACCAGCAAACGCGGAAACCAGCATGATCAGCGTTGATTCCGGTAGGTGGAAGTTGGTTACCAGGGCATCAATCACCTGATATTTATAGCCAGGATAAATGAATATTTGCGTATCGCCGAAAAACGGCTCGATAAGGTCGTTTTTGGCCGCCTGTGCCGCGCTTTCCAGTGAACGTACGGAGGTGGTGCCCACCGCAATCACGCGGTTGCCGCGCGCTTTCGCCGCCAGCACAGCATCAACGACATCCTGCGGCACTTCCGCATATTCGGAGTGCATGATGTGATCTTCGATGGTGTCTACGCGCACCGGCTGGAAAGTCCCCGCGCCCACGTGCAGCGTGACGAACGCCATTTCAATGCCTTTATCGCGCAGCTTAGCCAGCAGCGGATCGTCAAAGTGCAGACCCGCAGTCGGCGCGGCGACCGCACCGGGTTTTTCGCTATACACGGTCTGATACAGCTCGCGATCGGCATCTTCATCCGGACGGTCAATATACGGTGGCAGCGGCATATGGCCGATGGCGTTAAGGATATCCAGCACGCTGCGCTCGTCGTTAAACTCGACTTCAAACAGCGCGTCATGGCGTGCCACCATCGTTGCTTTAATACTTTCGTCGTCGCCCAGCAGCAGCTCGGCCCCCGGCTTTGGCGCTTTCGAGGCGCGAATATGCGCCAGAATACGTTTGTCATCCAACATACGCTCGACCAGCACTTCGATCTTGCCGCCGCTGGCTTTACGGCCAAACAGACGCGCCGGAATAACGCGGGTGTTGTTAAAGACCAGCAAATCGCCAGGGTTGAGCTTATCGAGCAAATCGGTGAAAGTACCGTGCGTCAGCGCGCCCGTCGGCCCGTCCAAAGACAGCAAGCGGCAACTACTGCGCTCAGCTTGCGGATAGTGGGCAATCAGGGATTCGGGTAGTTCAAAGGTGAAATCGGTAACGCGCATGACACTGACTCAGACTAAAATAAGAGGCGGGTAGTCTAGTGCCGGGGCGTCCTCCCTGCAACCTTTACCCCTCAAGTTAAAAGACATAATCTATACACAAAATCATTCAAGATGCATCGAGGCGGCAACTGAATGAGTCCCCGGGAGCTTACTCAAGTAAGTGACTGGGGTGAGTGAAGGCAGCCAACAAAGAGGCAGTTTGAAGGATGAAGTGGATATGAATTTTCTTGCACATTTGCATCTGGCTCACCTCGCCGACAGCTCGCTTTCCGGCAATTTGTTGGCCGACTTTGTCCGGGGCAATCCGGAAACGCACTATTCGCCTGACGTGGTGGAAGGCATCTTCATGCACCGTCGTATCGACGTGATGACCGATAACCTGCCGCAGGTGCGTGAAGCCAAAGAGTGGTTTCGCAGCGAAACGCGCCGTGTCGCGCCGATTACGCTGGACGTAATGTGGGATCATTTTCTGTCGCGCCACTGGTCGGAAATATCCCCCGACTTCCCGCTGGCGGACTTTGTGCGCTATGCTCGCACCCAGGTGACCACTATTTTGCCTGAATCGCCACCGCGCTTTATCAATTTAAACAACTATATGTGGTCAGAGAAATGGCTTGAGCGCTATCGGGACATGGATTTTATCCAGAACGTCCTGAATGGCATGGCCAGCCGCCGCCCACGACTCGATGCCCTGCGTGACTCATGGTATGACCTGGATACGCATTACGATGCGTTAGAGGAACGGTTCTGGCAGTTTTATCCGCAAATGATGGAACAGGCGCAGCGTAAAACCCTTTGACTACAGCCCGTATTAGCCGCCGGATAAGCAGTAGCCGCCATCCGGCAAAAGATTGATAGACAAAACCTGTCTCATTGATTGCCAGCGCCTCTTTGTCTTATTCGCGAACACTCTCTATACTGGCCCGCGTTGCGTTCCAAAAACCCCTTAACATTGCAGGAGAATTATATGGTACTGGTAACTCGTCAGGCTCCGGATTTCACAGCAGCTGCGGTACTGGGTAGCGGTGAGATCGTTGAAAACTTCAACTTCAAACAGCATACCAACGGTAAAACTACCGTTCTGTTCTTCTGGCCGATGGACTTCACCTTCGTTTGCCCGTCTGAACTGATCGCTTTCGACAAACGTTACGAAGAATTCCAGAAGCGCGGCGTGGAAGTTGTTGGCGTTTCCTTCGACTCTGAATTTGTCCACAACGCATGGCGTAACACCCCTGTCGACAAAGGCGGCATCGGTGCAGTGAAATACGCAATGGTTGCTGACATCAAACGCGAAATCCAGAAAGCCTACGGCATCGAGCACCCGGAAGCGGGCGTTGCTCTGCGCGGTTCTTTCCTGATCGACGCTAACGGCGTTGTTCGCCACCAGGTGGTTAACGATCTGCCGCTGGGTCGTAACATCGACGAAATGCTGCGCATGGTTGACGCGCTGCAGTTCCACGAAGAGCACGGCGACGTTTGCCCGGCACAGTGGGAAAAAGGTAAAGAAGGTATGAACGCGTCTCCGGACGGCGTGGCAAAATACCTGACCGAGAACGTTTCCAGCCTGTAATTGGCATGAATCGTAAGAGGCCCGCAAATGCGGGCCTTTTTTATTGGTTTATGTCGGATTACCCTTTTTCACTTCACGCCAGATTCGCCACGCCATAAGCGCCAGTACGGCGACCCCAAGAATTAACGCCCCCCACACCAACAGCGTTTTCCACTGGCTTTGTTGCTCAGCTACTGACGTTGCCGTCAATCGCGCTTCACCACCAAGCGCCACGCTCTCCTGAAGAGTCGCCCACGGTAGATAATCTATCTCCTGCGATTTACGCAGCGACGCCGGGATCAGCATATCGAGACCAACATCAGCCTTTTTCGCCGCCCGGTTTCCCCACGCCAGCATATAAGGCCCTTTGCCCTGCGTATTAAACACCAGTTGATAACTGTCGCGCATGCCGCTCAACTCAGGCAGCCTCTCTGGCAAGCGGGCGTTAATGGTCGTCATCCGGACGGCCTCAACCAACTGACCGGAAAGATGAATATCTTCCGCACTCCTCCAGTCCAGATTGTAAAGCATGGTTTTTGTCAGCGGCTGCCAGGGCTCTTTTTCAGCGCTGCGCCAAACCAGTTCCACCGGTAAAACACCTTCACTTTCCAGATCGATGCGAAGCGAGGTCAGCGGCTGGGGCTGCGCCCATCGCCAGACGGCTTCGTCATCCGAAACCTTATTCCCCTGGGCTTCAATCACGATACGCTCGGATTCCGGCTCGCTGCTGGCCGCTATCGCGCTCACGCTGTTTAACGTCAGCGCCGGACTTTGCGAGTCGAGGATCACAAGCAGGTAGCGAGTCGCCTCCACCGAGAGCGTGAGGCTGGCGCTGATGGTGTCCATTTTCAGGCGATCGTTATCACGCGTCAGATCCATTAACGGCGCATCTTCCTGCACGGGTCGCCAGTAGCGCAAATCACTGCTTGCATAAACCGAGGCTTTCCCCTGCCAGTTGCCCGCCTGCGAGTCCCAGTTCAGGCGTAACTGCGCCAGTGAAAAGGCATCTTTCGTCTCTTCCGGGAGCGTCAGTAAATAGCTCTGGCCGAGCGCTTTGACATCATCACTTTGCAAATGAATTTCAATGCCGCTCTTCGAGCGTAAAACAATAGCGTCTCCGCCTCGTTGCCCCTCCTCACGCGGCGCAACCGGTGACATATCAAGCGGGAAAAAACGCAGCGCCACTGCCTCTGGCGTAACGGGCTGGGTTTTCTGCGCCACCAGAGTAAACGGCACCGTCTCCCCCAGATGGTTAAAGACCCGGACATCGCGCAAATCCGCCCAGGCGGTACCCGGATACACCGCCGGAGGTAGCGAAAGGCGATACCACGGCGATGTGCCCGTAGTTTCCAGCGTCACCCCCGTTACGTAGTCCGCCGGAGACTCTTTCACTTCATCGCTGCTTACCGCCGCGCCTGTCGCGCCCAGCAGTACGCTGCATAACACCGCTTTCATCCATTTCATTTTTCTTCTCCAGCTTTGGGCGGTAATGGTGAAAAATACCCGATAATCAACACCAGAATGGCCACGCCGATAAACGCAACCGCGCGCGCCAGGCCGCCGCCTCCTGCGCTGTCCACCAGCATCAGTTTCACAATGACTATCCCCAACAATACCGCGCCACACAGCCATTCCCGACGCGAGCGGCGCCGGGTCGCCCGCAGCATCACCACCAATGCCGCCAGCATCCAGAACAGAGCAAAACAGGTTTGAATCAGCCGTGAATCCCATAGTGTGTCTACACGCCACGCAACCTCGCCATACCAGGACAATGCGCGCAGCAGCACACCATTGAGCCACCAAAAGCTGAGCGCCATCAGCGCCACAACCGGCCATGGGCGACATACCGAAAGCTGCGCCGGGAAATAGCGTTCAGACGCGCGATAAAACACCACCAAGCCCAGCAGGGCAAAAGCTGCGCCCTCTTCCAGCGGGTTGAGCAACGGCAGATAAGTCTGACGATAAACCACGCCATCTTGTAAATTCGTCAGCACGAGCAGACCGACCAGCACCAGCACAACGGGAACCATCGCCTGAACAGAATAGAGGGTAGGCCAGATGCGAAACGGCCAGATTTGTCGATGAACAGACTGATAAATAAGGAAAATAAGCAGCCCGCCAGCCGCCATCATCAGGCCGTTACCCCACGCGGCCCTTCCCCACGGCAGCCCCTGCGCGAACCAGAACAGCTCAACCGCGAGCGCCAGTAAAATCATCCAGAAGAACGATAAATGCGCCAGTCTGGAAAGCATTGGCGGTAATATTTGTGCATCACGCCAGAGCAGCGCTACCGCAACAATTAGCGCCGCGCACCAGGCCAGATTCGGCCAGCCCGCCGCAAAAATCTGCTGTACAGCGATCTGATAGATCAGCATCACCAGCATCATCGGCCACAGCAGCCATTTACTGGCATCCAGCTCCCGCCACGCCAGGCGACCCGCGATACTTCGCCAGCCCCAGCTCGATACCGCCATTAATGCCAGCACGCCAGACAGTACCCACCGATCCTGTTTCAGAACGAGTTGCGATGCCGCAACGAGCGCAATGATCCAGAAAACCAAACCACCAGCGAGTAGCGCCCAACTGCCCGGCATCCAAATGTTGCGCCATAGCCATGCAGCAACCAGCCAACTGAGGCTGAGCACGGCAAAAATCAGCATGACTGAGAGCGCGGTTGTTCCGTTCGCCAGCGCCCATAGCGCGCTCCCCACGGCCAGCACGAGCAGCGCCGTACCGCTATAACTCATGCGTCGTTGCTGTTGTTGCACGCCCAGCCAGAGGATCCCAAGCCCCTCCAGCGACCAGGCCATCGCCGTCCAACGGGCTGAAAGCGCCAACGGGATAGCAAGCGTGGTAAACGCACCACCGAGCGCCAGGGCGGACAATACCAGTGGTCTCCCCAGAGAAGAGGAACGCCGCAACGCAAACTTTGCTAACACCAGATAGAAACCACCGTAGCCCAGCGCACTAAGCGCCGGACCATAAGCCATATGCCGGGTAATGGCATACTGCATTCCAAAACCGATCAGCGGTGGGGCAAACAGCAGTACGCCGTCAATAATCTGTTTGCCTTTTTCCTGCGCCCGGAGCGACAACGCCACGCTCAGCACGCCAAAAATAATCGTGTTGGCGATCAGGAACAGTTGGCAACTCAGGTAATACTCTGGTCGATAGCCCTCCAGGCCCCACCCCCCGCCAACGCCGAAGGTGAACAGCAGGCCAAGCAGATTAAGCTCCCGCCAGTGCTGCCAGATGCTGATGGCGAGAATGCCGACCGAGAGCAGAAGATAGAATGAGAAGAGCGCGACATGACTGCCGCCGCCGGTGGAAAGCAACAGCGGCGCGAGATAACCGCCAAGACTTGCCAGCATAGCCAGGCTGAGCGCCTTTTGCAGAATAGCCAGCCCCACACTCGCCGCACAAATCACCACCAGCAGCGCAAATGCCAGTGTCATTGGCAGCATTTGCCACAGCCGGAACGCGCCAAACACAGTGAGATAGAGTGCTCCGGTAGCTCCCCCCTGTAATATCAGCGCATAAATCGGTTGCTTATGCCGCAACCGCCAGCCCAACGCCAACAGGACAATAGCGAACAGCGCGGCCGCCACCAGACGCAGCTCCAGCGGAAACAGAGAATGTTCGACCGTATAACGCAGCAGGAAAGAAAGCCCCAAAAACAGGAGCAAAATACCGAGCTTTGCCAACGGGTTACCCTGCATAAACCAGCGCACCAGCGATGACATTACCCCGCCAAAAGCAGAAGGCCGCTCGACGTCGGGCGTAGATACCGCCGCATTATCCGGCTTCGGCTGTGAAACCCACGTGTTAACGGGCTCAGGCGGCGGCTCAGTTACTGGCTCCGGCGATACGCTGCTCATCGCAGCCGTTGGCGCATCGGCAGGAACAATATCTTTTGCTGCCGTTGGCTCAACGGCGCTGGTCTGCGCCACACCGCGCAGCTCCAGCTCCTCTACCCGACGGCGCAAGGCCATCAGCTCAGAACGTACAGCCGCACTGCGTCTGAATGCCACGATCGCGAGGCCAGGAACCACTACCAGCGCGAAGAATAATACAATGCAGCCAAGGGTTAGCAGCTCATCCATGTTTCCACCTTCACTGTATAAAGACAGACCAGAATGACACAAATTGTTGCAGTTGCGCCATATCGGTTAACACGATGAACCACTTTTCAGAATAGACAATCAGCCCCTGCGTTTGTCCAGGGGCTGTGATGAGGGATTAAAACGCGAAGCAGGAGCAGCCAAGCGCGCCCCAGAAAGCCCGGTCATCTGACACCGGAATTGCCGATTTACGCGCTATATCATGCTGATGACCGTGTACGCCGCAGTTGCCGCAGCACTGGTGCATCTGCACCATTGCGCCAATTTTCGCCGCAGCAGGCGGCGCTGAGCGATAGTGCCCCGGCACTTTTACCACCGGCGACCAGTCAGGTACAACCGGGATGGCCGGCGGCGCCAGCGGAGTGAAATGCCCGGCCGCATACACCACTTTGCCATCGACAATGGTCATTACCGACTCTATGCCTTTGATCTCCTCTTCCGGCACACTGAAGTAATCTTTAGACAGCACCACCAGGTCGGCCAGTTGATCTTTCTCGATGCGCCCTTTCTTACCCTGTTCGCTGGAGAACCAGGCGCTACCGGCCGTCCACAGTTCCAGCGCCACATCGCGTGGCAGGCGATTGTTATCATCGTACATCGCCATCCCTCCCACAGTACGGCCCGAAACCAGCCAGTAGAGCGCTGTCCACGGGTTGTAGCTGGCCACGCGGGTGGCATCAGTCCCCAGCCCTACCGGAACTTCAGCCGCCAGCATTTTCGCCACCGGCGGGGTATGTTTGACCGCATCTTTGCCGTAGCGATCGACAAAATATTCGCCCTGGAACGCCATACGGTGCTGAACAGCGATCCCGCCCCCCAGCGCTTTTACGCGCTCGATATTCCGTTCGGTAATCGTTTCAGCGTGATCGAAGAACCAGTGCAGCCCATTGAACGGGATATCGCGATTCACCTTCTCGAATACGTCGAGCATTCGGCTGATGGATTCATCGTAGGTGGCGTGCAGGCGGAACGGCCAGCGGTGCTCCACGAGGTGGCGCACCACGCGCTCCAGCTCATCTTCCATACCTTCCGGCAGATCCGGGCGTGGCTGGAGGAAGTCTTCAAAATCCGCGGCCGAGAAGACCAGCATTTCCCCAGCCCCATTGGCACGGTAGAAGTCGGTCCCCTGCCCTGGTTTGAGCATATCGGTCCAGCGTTCAAAGTCTTCCAGTTCCTGCTGCGGACGCTGGGTAAACAAGTTGTAGGCGATGCGCACCGTCATCTGTTTGTTGGCGTGTAACTGCTCAATTATCTCGTAATCTTCCGGGTAGTTCTGAAAACCACCGCCTGCATCGATGGCGCTGGTCAGCCCGAGACGGTTCAGCTCGCGCATAAACTGCCGGGTCGAGTTGACCTGCATTTCCAGCGGCAGTTTTGGTCCTTTTGCCAGCGTCGAATAAAGGATCATGGCGTTGGGTTTGGCGATCAGCATCCCGGTTGGGTTACCGTTGCTATCACGCACAATCTCACCGCCCGCCGGGTCCGGCGTCGCCTTGGTGTAGCCGACTGCTTTCAGTGCGGCACGGTTCAGCAAAGCTCTGTCGTAGAGGTGCAGAACAAAAACTGGGGTATCCGGGGCCGCTTCATTGAGTTCTTCGAGGGTTGGCATGCGACGTTCGGCAAACTGGAATTCGCTCCAGCCACCCACCACGCGCACCCATTGCGGCGATGGCGTTCTGTCAGCCTGCTCTTTGAGCATGCGTAGCGCGTCCGCCAGCGACGGTACGCCTTCCCAACGCAATTCCAGGTTGTAATTCAGACCGCCGCGAATGAGGTGCAGGTGCGAATCGTTCAGGCCCGGGATCACCGTATGCCCTTGCAGATCGACAACCTGCGTCCCGTCGGTGGCAAAACTCATGATGCGATCGTGGCTACCGGTCGCCAGGATCTTACCATTGGCGATCGCCACCGCCTCGACCTGCGGGTTTTGTCTTTCGAGAGTATGAATTTTTCCGTGAGTCAGAATCAGTGTGGCAGTTTGAGACATAACAATCTCCTGAGAAACCGGTCAGGCTTTTTTCAGCCATCCGGCAAACAGACGGGTTACGATGGGCATCCAGAACCAGACCACCAGCGCAACCACACAGGCATCATTGATCAGATGCAGGAGTAACGAGCCCTTCATGGCAGGCAGCACAATGCCGGTCAACCACGGCACCAAATTGGTGCTGGGAAAAATCACCAGCAGAGTTATCAGAAACTGTTTCCAGCGCCTGGGCTGACGTACATGGGGCGCGGGCGGTGTAAACCAGAACGCTGCTTCGGTGCGGATTTCAGTTTTATCCCCTTCCGCCAGCAGCGGGGCAATCTCTTCGACCAGCACGCGGCGCGTATCGGACTGGGTCCAGTTATACAGATGCTCCAGCGTGTCGAAGCGGATAATGATGTTCCACAAATTGTTGCCATCTGCAGGACGAATCACATTCGCCCCAAGATGACCGGGAAACTCGGCCGCCACCGGCATGATTTTCCCCAGCCACTGCTCATACCGCTGCGCTTGTTCAGGCAGCAGGGTGTGGGAAATCACCAACGTCACATGTTTGTTCTGCGCCATAAAGGGTTCCTTGTGGAGAGGAAACAGGCCCGCTTAGGCCACGGAAGCAATACACAAAATCATTCATGGCGCATCGAAGCGGCAAGATTGTCTAACCCCGGAGGCTGACAAAAGTTAGTGACCGGGGTTCGCAAACGAAGCCCACAAAGAGGCAACATGAAGGATGAGGTGTATTTAGGCTTTACGTTCCGGCGCGCCATGCACCATGGTGTAGGCGTAATCCACGCCCATACCGTAGGCGCCGCTGTGCTCACGTACCAGATCCATGACGGCGTCGTAGGTTTCTTTGCGGGACCAGTCGCGCTGGTACTCTAGAAGAACCTGTTGCCAGGTCACAGGTACGGCACCCGCCTGTACCATGCGGTCGATAGAACGCTCATGGGCATCCACGGATGTGCCGCCGGAAGTGTCAGTTACCACATAAACTTCGTAACCCGCTTCCAGCGCCATCAGCGCCGGGAAAGTCAGGCATACTTCGGTCCACAGCGCGGAGATAATCAATTTTTTACGCCCGGTCGCTTCCACGGCTTTCACAAACGCCGCATCTTCCCAGGAGTTCATCGAGGTGCGTTCAATTGGTTTAACATCAGGATGAACCGCTAACAATTCCGGCCAGATATAACCGCTAAAACTTTTCGTTTCCACTGAAGTATAAATCACCGGAACATTGAATATTTTCCCGGCCTTCGCTAATGCCACGGTATTATTTTTCAAAGTCTGGCGGTCAATATTCGCCACACCAAATGACATTTGCGGCTGATGATCAATAAAAATAAGCGTTGAGTTTTGAGGGTCAATCAGTTCCCGAATAGACATAGCACACCTTCTTAATCAATAAGTTAAAAGGCAACGGTCTGTATCTGCCGTCAGCAGCAGGATCCTGAATCAGAAAGCTTGTTGAGTATAGCGGGAAATTTCTAACGAGTTATTAAAGAAAACTTACCATCCAGTGAAACTATTAATTTTGTGTTGCGATATATCCTAAACAACATCAAAAAAATGCGCATGACTCATCTAATTTATTCACTGGCATTGTTTTTCTCCATTCGGTACAACAGAGGGGTTTAATTTTCAGGATATTTTCTGCTTATGCGCATCAATCTGGATGTTTTGCTAATTCTCGACGCACTTGATAAACAGGGTTCATTTGCTGCGGCGGCCGAATCGCTGTTTAAAACCCCTGCAGCACTCAGCTATATGATTCAAAAGCTGGAAAGTGATTTGAATATCGAGTTGCTTGACCGTTCCGGTCACCGAGCAAAATTTACCGACACCGGTCAGATGATGCTGGAAAAGGGACGTTTGCTGCTGAGTGCGGCAAAAGATCTCGAAAAGCAGGCGGTGCAGCTGAGTTCAGGCTGGGAAAAAGAGCTGGCGATTGCGCTGGACGACTCCTTCCCTTTCGCCTCGCTGTTGCCCATTATCGATGAATTTCACGCGCTGAATAAGCAAACCCGCCTTAACTTCACCCACCATACGCTGGCGGGCTCCTGGGAGGAGCTGACGCATAATGGAGCAGATATTATTTTGGGGGCGATTAATGAACCGCCTACGTCAGCGGCCTGGTCCTACAAAATGCTCGGCACGCTGGACAATGTGTTTGTCGTTGCGCCTGAGCATCCGCTGGCCGCAGCACCGGATGGCCTTACTAACGAACAGCTGTGCCTGCACCGGGCGATTGTCATTAGCGACAGCGCCCGCTTTTGTCATCCGTTACAAACCAATCTGATGGAGGAGCAGGCGCAGATTCGCGTTGATGATTTCCACAGTAAGGTGATGCTACTGCGGGCCGGCTTGGGCTGCGGATTTCTCCCCCGCCATATTGCTAACCCGTGGCTTGCCACGGGCGAGCTGGTGGAAAAAACGGTCATCTCATTTCGCCAAAAAGACGTGGCCTATATGGCCTGGCGCAATAACCGCGATGGATTAGCGCAGCGCTGGTGGCGGGAAACGCTGCTGGCAAGCCCGGATGTTACGCGCTTATATCAATGACCCATCCACACCGAGGCGGAAATCGCCGGCAACGCCAGGATATCCTCGGCAAGCACGCCTTTGCCCTCCTGGTGCTGCCATTGACTGACGCTCAGTAATGGCGAGGCTGGCAGGACCACTTCACAGGCGTGGCCACGGTTAATCGCCACCAATACACGCTGGCGGTTCAGCACGCGTACAAACACCACCACGTTATCCTCGGCGTAAATCACCTGACAACCACCATGGCGCAGCGCCTGGCTCTGGTGGCGTAATGTTGCCAGCCGCTGATACAACGCCAGCAGGTTAGCGTCCTGTTTTTCAGGCTGCCACGGGAATGGTTTGCGACAAAACGGATCGTTGTTCCCATCCAGTCCCACTTCGTCACCGTAGTAAATACAGGGCACGCCAGGCCAGGTAAACAGCCACACCACCGCCAACGGTAAACGTGCGACGTCTTTACCGAGCAGAGATTTAAAACGGGCGGTATCGTGGCTGTCGAGCTGGTTGAACATCCGCAACTGCTGCTGATGCGACAAACCCGCGCGATAGTTATCCATCCACGCCATACAGGTCTGGGCGTCAATGAATTGCGGATCGTATGAGATATCGGTATTGGCGAGAAATCCCCATATCGGGAAGGTAAAACCGCGATAGTTCATGGCGGCATCTTCCGCGTCGGCCTGCAACCATTGGCGCGCGTCGCCAAAATGCTCGCCCACCACATATGCCTCTGACTGGGTCTCTTTCGCCGCCTGCGTAATTCCGGCCACGTGCTGCAGGTTGTTGTGCGCACCACCGGCCTCTCCCAGCATATGCACCACGTCAAGACGCCAGCCGTCCATACTCCACGGCGCTTTCAGCCAGTGGCGAACGATACTGTCTTCGCCGCGATAAATTTCATTCATCAGGCTTTCAGAGGAAAAGTCCAGTTTGGGCAGGCTGGAATACCCCAGCCAGTCGAGCGCGACGCCGTCGGCTGAGAAATGATACCAGTCGCGCCAGGGGGATTGCGGATTATGGCACGCGCCATCCGTTCCCCGATTATGTCGGTCAAACCAGGCGTGTGAATCGCCGCTATGGTTAAAAACACCGTCGAGAATCAGGCGCATCCCCTGCTGTTGGGTAGTGTGACGCAGGCGCAGCAGCGCCCTGTCGCCGCCAAACTGCGGATCAACATGACGGTAATCTTCGGTATCGTATTTATGCACGCTCGGCGCGGTAAATACCGGATTCAGGTACAGCGCCGTGACGCCTAACGTTTTCAGATACGGCAGCTTTTCGCTGATGCCGTCCAAATCGCCGCCATAAAACGTGGAGCCACCGGCCTGGGCCGTAAGCGGTTCATCCCACTCGCGCCGCACAATATCGTGTCCGGCAGCGTGGTGGTAATAGACGTTATCCTGAGTCGCTTCACGCGACTGGCTGCGGGCAAAACGGTCCGGGAAAATTTGGTAAAAAATCTGATCGGCGGCCCACTGCGGACCGTTATCCGGCACATCAACAGCAAACTGCTCCAGACGCGCAGGCGGAAAACGGCTGAATCCCTGCGGGGTAAACCACAGCTGACGATCGAGCCAAAGTAATTTAAAGCTATAGCGTCGACGAGGCTGTCCGCTGGAGAGATCGATCGCCGCTCTCCACGCGGTCACGCCCGGTTGCGGCTGGCTGCGTTGCTTGTGCATACCCAGCGAAATCTCTTCGTTATCGTTTTCTGCGCGTAGCGTCACCCGCTGGGGTGGATTTTCCCCCGCCAGCCATAATGTAATCGTCAGTTGATCTTTGTTTTGCTTAACAAATGGGGCAACCGGAAGGTGCCAGGCGTTCAACATCACGTATCCCCTTTGATGATAATGACGTCACCTTGCCATAGCGAAGTGCAGGATCACTCATCATCTTAACGTTTATTGGGGGAGGAGTGCGGGGGAGGAGAAAATTGCCGGGTAACATTAAGCTACCCGGCAAAAATATTACTGCGCTTCAGCCAGTTGGCGCTCGCGACGGCGCTTGAAAACCCAGCCGGCAAGCAGCAGGATAATCCACGCAAAGCCGACGTATAGCGAAATGCGGGTATCCGGATGATAGCCGATAAGCGCAATGATAAAGACCAGGAAAATCAGGCCAATGACGGTCGTCACAACCCCACCCGGCACTTTAAATTTCAGCGCCTTAACCTCTTCCGGCGGCAGACGACGACGGAAGGCAATTTGTGACAGCAGGATCATAATCCACACCCATACCGTTGCGAAGGTCGCCAGAGAGGCGATCACCAGGAAGACGTTTTCCGGCATGATGTAGTTAAGATACACCGCAAACAGCAGCGCGATGGTCATCACCATCACCGTCACCCATGGCACGCCACGACGCGACGTCTTGGCGAACATTTTCGGCGCGCTGCCCTGCTCCGCCATACCGTGCAGCATACGCCCCACGCCAAAGACGTCAGAGTTGATGGCCGACAGCGACGCGGTCAGGACTACGAAGTTGAGGATCCCGGCGGCAAAGGTAATCCCCATATGCTGGAACGTCAGAACGAACGGGCTACCGTCAGTGCCGACCTGGTTCCACGGGTAAATAGACATGATGACGAACAGCGTCCCCACGTAAAACACGAGGATACGCATCGGTACGGAATTGATGGCGCGCGGAATAGATTTTTCCGGGTCTTTGGCTTCGCCAGCGGTAATCCCGATAATCTCAATCCCGCCGTAGGCGAACATCACCATTTGTAGCGACATCACCATGCCGAGCCAGCCGTTGCTGAAGAAACCGCCGTTGCTCCACAGATTATGGATACCGGTAGGCTGTCCGCCGTTACCAATCCCCCAAATGATGATGCCAAAACCGGCGACAATCATGATGATAATGGTGGCGACTTTAAAGAACGAGAACCAAAATTCCAGCTCGCCAAACACCTTCACGCTCATCAGATTGATGGCGCAGATAATCAATACCACGCTGAGTACCCAAATCCAGTGCGGTACGGCCGGGAACCAGACGCCCATGTAAATACCAAAGGCAGTCACATCGGCAATGGCGACAATCAGGATTTCAAAACAGTAGGTCCAGCCGGTTATGTAGCCTGCCAGCGGTCCGAGGTTTTCCTGCGCATAGCGCGAGAAGGAGCTGGCTGCAGGGTTATGAACGGACATTTCGCCCAGCGCGCGCATAATGATATACGCCGCTACGCCGCCGATAATATAGGCCAGCAACACGCTTGGCCCCGCCATTTTGATGGCATCGGCCGAGCCGTAGAACAGCCCGGTACCAATTGCTGAACCTAATGCCATAAAGCGAATGTGCCGGGTGCTCAGCCCACGCTTTAGCTTGTTATTACTTTCCATCGATTCCTAACCTGTTAACACAATAAAAAACCACGGGGCCATGTTAATAGCCCCGTGGTTAAAACTTATTGTCAGTGATATTAGTGTGCGCTGGAGGTCACTTGTCGACCCGCTGCACGATCCCAGATAACTGCCAGGACCACCATCACGACTGTTGGCATCAACCACGCCAGCCCCTGCTCCGCCAGCGGTAAACGCTGGGTCCAGGCCGGTAACACGTCGCCAATTGCAGAAGCTTTAATGCCATCAAGGATACCAAAAATCAGGCTGATAAACATCGCAGGTGCAATGACGCGGGAAGAATTATGCCACCATGAGCGGGTAAAACTTAATACAACCAGTGCGATACATGGCGGATAGATAGCCGTCAGCACCGGAATAGAGATCTGAATCAGATGGCTCAGACCCAGGTTAGAGACCACCATCGAGAAGCCGCCGAGGATAAATACCAGCGTACGATAAGACAGTGGAACGTACTGGGCAAAGAACTCTGCGCACGCGCAGGTCAGGCCAACCGCGGTGACCAGACAGGCGATGAAAATCAACGCCGCCAGCAGGAAGCTCCCTGCGCCACCAAAGGTGTGCTGAACATACGCATGCAGAATTGCCGCGCCGTTAGCAGACTGATCGACCAGAATTGCGCTATCTGAACCCAGACGGAACAACGCGAGATACAGCAGCGTTAAGCCCACACCCGCCATCAAACCCGCCCAAACGGTATAACGGGTCAGCAGACGCGCTTCAGTAACGCCACGCGAGCGAGCGGCGTTGACGATAACAATACCAAATACCATCGCGCCCAGCGTATCCATGGTCAGATACCCGTTCACGAAGCCATTAGAAAACGCAGCAGTTTGATAGGCTTCCATCGCATTGCTGATCGGGCCTGCTGGCCAGACGATTGCGGCGACAGACAGGACCACCAGCGCCAGGATTTTCAGCGGGGCCAGGAAATTACCAACCGTATCCAGCAGTTTGCCCGGATACAGCGAAACCAGAATCACAATCGCGAAATAGACCACGCTGTAGATAAGCAGTGGCAGCGCGGAGTCACCGGTCAGCGGTGCAATCCCGACTTCGAAAGAGACCGTCGCGGTACGCGGCGTAGCAAATAACGGTCCAACAGCCAGATAGCACACGGTCGCCAGCAGCAAACCAGCGACTTTACCGATAGGCGTGCTCAGTCGGTCCACACCACCACCGACTTTCGCCAACGCGACAACGGTAAGTACCGGCAGGCCAACGGCGGTAATCAAAAAGCCAAAAGCCGCAGTCCAGACGTGTTCACCTGCCTGCAAACCAACCATTGGGGGGAAGATGATGTTACCTGCACCAACGAACAGTGCAAATGTCATAAATCCCAAAGCGATAATATCGCGCGATTTTAACTGATGGGTCATAAAGTCTTACTGCCTGTGGATGTGGTGTTGAAAATAATAAATTTTTGCCTTTCCCTGGGGGACAATACAGCGGCATTTTTGCTCAATTCCAGCGGGAAACACTCCCAGACTGGCGCGGCGAAGAATAGTTTTTCGATTTACCGCGTTAATGCAGTCGGTATGACAGCACCTGGAGCGCAATTTAAACGCTTATAACGTTTTAAAGCAAGGTGGGATCCAAAAACCAGAACAATATAGCGATATGAAAAATGGGGTTAGCACAAAACACCATTTCATGGAAAAAGGTATGGGTAATAGTTCGAACAAAAAACAACCAAACGTCGTAAAATTCAGGATGGTTATATTGACCGCATAGAAAAAGCCAGCTTGCGCTGGCTTTTGGAAAGATTATCTTACGAATGCGCCTTAACCGTTAATTTTGGCAATTAAACGTTCCGGGATCACGAAACTAAATCGCGTCCCAACGCCTGGTTCGCTTTCGATATTCAAGCGACTGTCGTGATGATGCAGCGCATGCTTAACGATGGCCAGACCAAGTCCGCTGCCGCCCGTTTGCCGCGATCGCGCCTTATCCACACGATAAAAACGTTCGGTTAAGCGTGGAAGATGCTCGGCGGCAATGCCTGGACCGTTGTCTTCCACGCAAAACTCCGCCCCCGACGCCACATGCTGCCAGCGTACGGTAATGTGCGTTCCCGCTGGCGTATGGTTCACCGCGTTGTAGACGAGATTCGAGATAGCGCTACGCAACTGCTCCTCGTTACCCCGCACATTCAGGCTGTTATCAACATCAAAGGTAAACGTATGTTTTTGCTGGCTCAGCGTTTGCGCTTCGTGTTCGAGCACGCGCAGCATCATGGGCACATCGACCTTCTCATTCAGCAGCAGCGTCGGCGCAGCCTCAATTTTTGACAGCGTCAGCAGCTGTTTCACCAGCCCTTCCATGCGATACGTTTGTTCGCGCATGGTATGTAGCGCTTTTTCACGCGTCGTCCCTTCCAGCGGATGCTCCTGCATCATTTCCAGGTACCCTTGTAACACCGTCAGCGGCGTACGCAGTTCATGGCTGGCGTTGGCGAAAAAGTTACGTCGTGAACCTTCCAGTTGATGCATCTGGGTAACGTCGCGCGCCACCATCAGCAGTTGCTTATCGGTATAGGGCATCACGCGAATTTCCAGATGCCGTCCGGTATTGAGTACCAGATTGATCGGTCGGCTAAAATCGCGCGTTTTCAGATATTGTGTAAATTCCGGGTAGCGCAACAGGTTAAGAATATTTTGCCCGCTATCGTCCGGCCAGCGCAGTCCCAGAACCAGCTGGGCCAGTCCGTTACACCAGAAGATACCGCCTTCTTCAGTGGTCAGCACCACCGCGTCGGGTAGCGATTCCGCCCCGCTGCGAAAACGTTTAATCAGATTACCCAGTTCACGACGGCGCTTTTTGTTGCGCAGTTGCATTTGATGCAGCCCGTACAGCAACGGCTCCCAACTGCCTCGCCCCGGCGGCGGCGTCATGCTTCTGTCGACCCATAGCCACCAGGACAAACGTAATAAATTCCAGAAATGCCAGATAAGCAGGCCCGTTACCGACGCCAGTAAAAACCAGGGCAGGTAACCGAAAAAAGCGCTAAGGATAAATGCCGGTATGCAGCACAGGATCAGCTCCAGTACCAACCTTTTCCATGACAATCGTTCTAGCAAACGTCTTACTCCCTATACGGCCTAATCCTTCAGGCCCTGATTCTTGTCAGTCAGAAGCGGGTTGAAAAACGATATCCCGTCCCGCGAACCGTCTGCACCATACGATCGTGTCCGCTGTGCTCCAGCGCCTTACGTAAGCGGCGGATGTGCACATCCACTGTCCGGTCTTCCACGTACACATTGGTTCCCCAGACATGATTAAGGAGTTGCTCGCGACTGTAGACACGCTCGGGATGAGTCATAAAGAAGTGCAATAGTTTGAATTCGGTCGGCCCCATATCCAGCGGATCCTCGCCGGTCATCACGCGATGCGAGGTGGGATCAAGGCTTAGCCCCTGCATTTCTATAACCTCTTCCACCGCCATCGGTGAAATACGACGCAGAACTGCTTTAATACGCGCCACCAGTTCCTTGGGAGAAAAGGGCTTGGTAATATAATCATCCGCGCCGGTTTCCAGCCCCCGGACGCGATCTTCCTCTTCCCCCCTCGCCGTCAGCATCATCACCGGGATATCCCGCGTCATCGCTTCGCGCTTGAGATGTTTAATAAACTGTAGACCCGAGCCGCCGGGAAGCATCCAATCAAGCAGGACGAGATCCGGCCAGGGTTCATTGAGTTGGTTCACAGCACTGTCATAGTCTTCGGCTTCAACGGGTTGAAATCCGTTTTGCTCGAGCACGAAGCAGACCATTTCACGAATTGGAGCTTCATCTTCTACGACCAGAATACGTCTCGCCATGATTTGCCCTGTTTGTAATTAAATCGTTTGCCATCAATACAGTGCCATTATGCGTCAGTTTTATGACAGATTTATGAAAAGATAGTCCAGGTTTAACGCAGCCCGGCGAATTATGACAGCCCGGAGACAAGATATTCCCACTCGTGAAGGGTTATAATCCCCGCCATTGTTTTACCGTCATGGAACTCTTATGCGCATCCTTCACACGTCTGACTGGCATCTGGGCCAAAATTTCTACAGCAAGAGCCGCGCCGCCGAGCATCAGGCCTTTCTCGACTGGCTGCTGGAAACGGCACAATCCCAGCAGGTGGATGCCATTATTGTGGCAGGCGATATTTTCGATACCGGCTCACCGCCTAGCTATGCCCGTGAGCTGTATAACCGTTTTGTCGTCAATCTGCAGCAAACCGGCTGTCATCTGGTGGTGCTGGCAGGCAACCACGACTCCGTCGCCACGCTCAATGAATCCCGCGATATCCTGGCGTTTCTCAACACCACGGTGGTTGCCAGCGCTGGCCATGGGCCGCAGATACTGCCGCTACGCGACGGTACACCGGGGGCGATCCTGTGTCCGGTGCCTTTTTTACGTCCGCGCGACATCATCACCAGCCAGGCCGGGCTGACAGGACAAGAAAAACAGCAGCATTTACTGGGCGCAATCACCGACTATTATCAGCAGCAGTATCAGGATGCCTGCACGCTGCGCGGCGACCACAATCTTCCCATCATTGCGACCGGGCATTTGACCACCGTCGGAGCCAGTAAAAGCGACGCCGTACGTGACATTTATATCGGTACGCTGGACGCCTTCCCGGCGCAAAACTTCCCACCGGCAGACTACATCGCGCTGGGACATATTCACCGGGCGCAGGTTATCGGCGGCACGGAACATATTCGCTACTGCGGCTCGCCGATTCCTCTCAGTTTTGACGAGTGCGGCAAAAGCAAATGTGTACATCTGGTGAGCTTTGACGCGGGGAAACTCAGCGCCGTTGAAAATCTCACCGTGCCGGTTACGCAGCAGCTTGCGGTACTGAAAGGCGATTTAGCCGCCATTACTACCCAGCTTGAGCAGTGGCGCGGCGTGCAGCAAGAGCCACCGGTGTGGCTGGATATTGAAATCACCACCGATGACTACCTGCATGATATGCAACGTAAGATCCAGGCCTTAACCGAAGATTTACCGGTAGAAGTGCTACTGGTGCGCCGCAGTCGTGAACAGCGCGAACGCATTATGGCCAATGAACGACGTGAAACGTTAAGCGAGCTGAGCGTGGCAGAGGTTTTTGACCGCCGCCTGGCGCTGGAAGAACTCGAAGAACCGCAGCGTGAGCGGCTTAACCAGCTGTTTAGCGCAACCTTACAAACGCTTGCCGGGGAGGCTGAAGCATGAAAATTCTCAGCCTGCGCCTGAAAAACCTCAACTCCCTGAAGGGAGAATGGAAAGTCGATTTTACGGCAGAACCGTTTGCCAGCAACGGGTTATTCGCCATCACCGGACCAACGGGTGCGGGGAAAACGACCCTGCTGGACGCAATTTGCCTTGCGCTGTACCACGAAACGCCACGCCTGAATACCGTGTCACAGTCGCAAAACGACCTGATGACCCGCGACACCGCGGAGTGTCTGGCCGAGGTCGAGTTTGAGGTGCGGGGCGAAGCCTACCGCGCATTCTGGAGCCAGAACCGGGCACGCAATCAGCCGGAGGGCAATCTGCAGGTCCCTCGCGTAGAGCTGGCCCGCTGCTCCGACGGTAAAATCCTCGCCGATAAGGTCAAAGATAAGCTGGAGATGACCGCCGAGCTTACCGGGCTGGATTACGGACGTTTTACCCGTTCGATGCTGCTGTCTCAGGGGCAGTTTGCCGCATTTCTCAATGCCAAACCGAAAGAACGCGCCGAGCTGCTGGAAGAGCTGACCGGCACTGAGATCTACGGCCAAATCTCCGCCATGGTATTTGAAAAGCACAAATCAGCGCGTACGGAACTGGAAAAACTGCAGGCCCAGGCCAGCGGTGTTGCGCTGTTAGCGCCAGAACAGCTGCAATCTCTGACAGAAAGTTTGCAGGTACTTACTGACGAAGAAAAACAATACCTTACCAGCCAACAAGCCCAGCAGCAGCACCTCAACTGGCTCATGCGGCAAAATGAGCTACAGGCTGAGATAAACCGCCACCAGCAGGCATTACAGGCTGCACTTCAGGCGCAGGAAGAGGCGCAGCCGCAACTGGCGGCGCTGAGTCTGGCACTCCCAGCCAGAGCGTTACGCCCACACTGGGAGCGAATCCAGGAACAAACGGCTACGATTGACCGTACGCGACAGAAGATTCAGGAAGTGAATGCTCGCTTACAAAGCAGCTTAGCGCTGCGCGGACGTATTCGTCAGCAGGCACAAACGCAGTCGGCCGCTATGCTCGCCGGACAGCAAACGTTAACCGACTGGTTGAAGGAACATGACCGCTTCCGTTTGTGGAGTAGCGAACTGGCAGGATGGAAAGCGCTGCTGGCCCAACAGTCCGACGCCAGCGTCCAACTGCGCCAGTGGCAGCAGTTGCGGGAGAACGACACGCGCAAGCTCGATGCGCTGGCGCTTCCCACGCTGACCCTTTCGGCACAACAGGTAACGGAAGCGCTGGCGCAACATGTGCAGCTTCGTCCGTTACGCCAGCGGCTGAGTAATCTGCACGGGCAAATCGCCCCGAAGCAAAAGCAACTGGCGCAGCTACGCGCCACGCTTGTGCAGCGTCAGCAGGAGCTGGCCCAGCGCAATGCGGTGCTTACAGAAAAGCGTCAGCGCTATAAAGATAAAAATCAGCGGCTTGCCGATGTGAGAATCATTTGCGAGCAGGAAGCCCGGATCAAAGATCTGGAAAGCCAGCGGGCACTATTGCAATCCGGCATGCCTTGCCCACTTTGCGGCTCCACCACGCACCCGGCGATTGAGCGCTATCAAACGCTCGAACTGAGTGTGAATCAGACACGGCGTGAAGCGCTGGAAAAAGAGGTCAAAACGCTGGCCGATGAGGGTTCAACGCTACGCGGTCAACTTGAGGCGATAACCCAGCAACTTCAGCGCGATGAACGCGAAGTACAAACCCTTTCTCAGGAAGAGCAAGCACTTACTCAAGAGTGGCAGACCGTCACCGCCAGCCTCAACGTGACGCTGCAACCGCAGGATGACATCGCCCCGTGGCTTGCCGCCCAGGAAGAGCACGAGCAGCAGCTTCACCAACTGAGTATGCGTCATACCCTGCAGGCGCAAATCACCGCACACACAGAGCAGATTACTCAGCTCCAGCAGCATATTGACCAGCGTCAGGCAACGTTAACCGCCGAGCTGGCCCGTCATGGTCTGTCCCTTCCGGCCGAGGGTGAAGTCGCCTCATGGCTGAGCGAGCGGGCGAACGAAGCGCAAATGTGGCAGTTGCGCCAGAACGAACTGACTGAATTACAGGCTCGAATCGCCCAGCTTGCGCCGGTGCTGGAAACGCTGCCTGAAACCGATGCGCTTGGTGAAAACATTGAGAATCTGTCGCTGGAAAACTGGCGGCAGGTGCACGACGATTGCCTCTCTTTACAGGGGCAGTGGCAAACCTTACAGCAGCAGGAGGTGCAGGAGGTTCAGCGCGCTGCAGAAATTCAGGCGCAGTTTGATACCGCATTGCAGGCCAGCATCTTTGCCGATCGCGACGCCTTTATTGCCGCCCTGCTGGATGAAGAGACCTTTAACCGCCTTGAACAATTGAAGCAATCACTGGAAGGCCAGCGACAGCAGGCGCAAACGCTGCTTAATCAGGCGCAGCAGGCGCTGGCGACTCATCAACAACAGCTACCAACCGGGGTGGATCTCACGCTCACCGTGCAACATCTTCACGACGCGCTGGCGCAACTCACCCAGCAGCTACGGGAGAACACCACTCGTCAGGGCGAAATTCGCCAGCAGCTCAAGCAGGATGGTGAAAACCGCCAGCAGCAGCAGGCGCTGATGCTGGAGATTGCGAAAGTCGCACAGCAGGTCGAAGACTGGGGCTATCTGAACGCGCTGATCGGCTCGAAAGAGGGAGATAAATTCCGCAAGTTTGCCCAGGGGCTGACGCTGGATAATCTGGTCTGGCTTGCCAACAACCAGTTGACCCGTCTGCACGGTCGCTATCTGTTGCAGCGCAAGGCCAGCGAAGCGCTGGAGCTGGAAGTGGTTGATACCTGGCAGGCCGATGCCGTGCGTGACACGCGTACGCTTTCCGGCGGCGAGAGCTTCCTCGTGAGTCTGGCGCTGGCGCTGGCGTTGTCCGATCTGGTCAGCCACAAAACGCGAATTGACTCCCTGTTCCTCGACGAAGGTTTCGGCACGTTGGACAGCGAAACGCTGGATACCGCCCTGGATGCGCTCGATGCGCTCAACGCCACTGGCAAAACCATTGGTGTCATCAGCCACGTTGAAGCGATGAAAGAACGCATTCCGGTGCAGATCAAGGTCAAAAAAATCAACGGACTGGGCTACAGTAAACTCGATAAAATGTTTGCAGTTGATGCCTGATAGCAGCTCAGCACCTGGAGGCCGGATATGCGCCAGCGCTATCCGGCACAGCACATAGCACGATCGTGAATACACAAAGACGGATATGAAATGGCATTCCACTTCGCTTATCCGCAAGCTATCTCTATTGGCGGCGAACGTTCGCCGCTATGGCGCATATCGTGCGTCTTTCTTGTTGGCAGGTGGTATGAAAAAAGTCATTTTCTCTTTAGCTCTGGGGACATTTGGGCTGGGCATGGCCGAGTTTGGCATCATGGGTGTACTCACCGAGCTGGCGCGGGACGTGGGAATTTCCATCCCTGCCGCTGGCCATATGATTTCGTTTTACGCTTTTGGCGTGGTGCTGGGCGCGCCTATTATTGCGCTCTTTTCCAACCGCTTTTCTCTCAAGCATATTCTGCTGTTTCTGGTCACGCTGTGCGTGATCGGCAACGCCATCTTCACCCTCTCCTCCTCATATTTAATGCTGGCGGTGGGCAGGCTGGTTTCCGGCTTTCCACACGGCGCTTTTTTTGGCGTTGGCGCGATTATCCTGTCGAAGCTGGCCCGTCCGGGAAAAGTCACCGCCGCCGTCGCGGGCATGGTTTCGGGTATGACCGTTGCTAATCTGATTGGTATTCCCATCGGCACCTGGCTGAGCCAGGAATTTAGCTGGCGCTACACGTTTCTGCTGATAGCCGTCTTTAATATCGCCGTGATGGTCTCGATAACTTTTTGGATACCCAACATCAGCGATGAAGCCAAAGGGAAACTGCGCGAACAATTTCACTTTTTGAAAACCCCCGCCCCGTGGCTCATCTTTTCCGCCACCATGTTTGGTAACGCCGGGGTTTTCGCCTGGTTCAGCTACGTCAAACCGTACATGATGTTCATCTCCGGCTTTTCCGAAGCGCTGATGACCTTCATCATGATGCTGGTGGGATTGGGGATGGTGTTGGGAAATCTGCTGAGCGGTCGTCTTTCTGGCCGCTATACGCCGCTGCGTATTGCGGTAATAACCGACTTTGTAATTGTGCTGGCTCTGCTGCTGCTCTTTGCCTTTGGCGGGATCAAAGTCGCGTCGCTGATCTTCGCCTTTATTTGCTGCGCGGGCCTGTTTGCCCTGTCGGCGCCGCTGCAAATTTTGCTGCTGCAAAATGCTAAAGGGGGTGAGCTGCTGGGTGCGGCTGGGGGGCAAATTGCCTTTAATCTCGGCAGCGCGATTGGCGCCTGGTGCGGTGGTATGATGCTGACGCTGGGCTTTGCCTACAACTACGTGACGTTACCGGCGGCGCTGCTGTCGTTTTCTGCAATGTCGTCGCTGCTGCTCTATGGTCGCCTGAAGCGCAGCGTATCCCGGATGACTCCCGCTGCCGGATAGCCTCTGCGCTACCCGGCAACGCGAACATTACTCCTGCGGCCACAACCAGGCCGCGCCGCGCACGCCGCTGGAGTCACCGTGCAGCGCCTTGCGTAGAGGCGTTTCGCACTCGCCGCCAAAGACAAACTTTTTAATCAACGTTGGCACGTTTTGATACAGTCGGTCGACATTACTCATTCCACCGCCCAGCACGATTACATCCGGATCGAGAATATTCACCACATGTGCCAGTGATTTTGCCAGACGCAGCTCGTACCGACTCAACGCCTGTTCCGCCTGGGCATCCCGGGCATTAACAAGACTGATAATTTCACTGCCCTTGAGCGACTTACCGCTCAGACGCTGGTAGTCGGTGGCAAAACCGGTTCCGGAAATGAAGGTTTCAATGCAGCCTTGCTTGCCGCAATAGCAGGGCACTTCCTGCCGATAACGCAGTTCGTCTTCATCCATCCACGGCAGCGGATTATGCCCCCACTCGCCCGCAGTACCGTTCCCGCCCGTGTGCGCCCGGCCGTTCAGCGCCACTCCAGCGCCACATCCTGTACCGATAATCACCGCAAACACGGTTTGCGCCCCCGCCGCTGCACCATCAACGGCTTCAGAAACCGCCAGGCAGTTGGCATCATTTGCCAGCCGCACTTCGCGATTCAGACGCGTACTCAGGTCTTTGTCAAAAGGTTGCCCGTTAAGCCAGGTCGAGTTGGCATTCTTCACCACTCCGGTGTAGGGCGAAATTGAACCGGGAATGCCCATCCCGACGGTTCCCGACTGCCCGGTGGCCTTTTCCGCCATCTCCACCAGCGCGGCGATGGTTTCTATCGTTTGCCGATAATCATCACGCGGCGTGGGCAGGCGATGGCGAAAAAGCTGTTCGCCTGCATCGCCAAGCGCGATAACTTCCGTTTTCGTACCGCCTAAATCGATACCTATACGCACTGTTTGCTCCTCTTCCCGATTAACAATGCAAGCATAGCGACAATTCGCTATCATGCCCGCTGGATTTAACGACAAGGCCGTGGAAATTATCATGCTGTGGTTCAAAAATTTAATGGTTTACCGTCTTAGCCGCGATGTTTCTTTGCGTGCCGAAGAGATGGAAAAACAGCTGGCATCAATGACGTTCACCCCTTGCGGTAGCCAGGATATGGCAAAAATGGGCTGGGTTCCGCCGATGGGATCGCACAGCGATGCATTAACGCATACCGCCAATGGCCAAATTATTATCTGCGCCCGCAAAGAAGAAAAAATTCTGCCGTCGCCGGTTATTAAACAGGCGCTGGAAGCCAAAATTTTCAAACTGGAAGCTGAGCAAGGTCGCAAACTCAAGAAGACCGAAAAAGACTCGCTGAAAGATGAAGTTCTGCACTCATTGCTGCCGCGCGCCTTTAGCCGTTTCAGCCAGACGATGATGTGGATCGATACCGTCAACGATCTGATTATGGTTGATTGCGCGAGTGCGAAGAAAGCCGAAGATACGCTGGCGCTGCTGCGTAAGAGTCTCGGTTCGCTGCCGGTCGTTCCGCTGACGATGGAAAACCCCATTGAGCTGACGCTGACCGAATGGGTTCGTTCCGGTACAACGGCACAGGGATTCCAGTTACTGGATGAAGCCGAACTAAAAGCGATCCTTGAAGACGGCGGCGTGATCCGCGCGAAAAAGCAGGATCTGGTCTGCGACGAAATCGCCGTGCATATCGAAGCGGGCAAACTGGTCACCAAACTGGCCCTCGACTGGCAGCAGCGCATTCAGTTCGTAATGTGTGACGACGGCTCTATTAAGCGTTTGAAGTTTAGCGACGAGCTGCGCGATCAGAACGAAGATATTGACCGCGAAGATTATGCTCAGCGTTTTGATGCCGATTTCATCCTGATGACGGGTGAACTGGCGGCGCTGATTAAAAGTCTGGTGGAAGGATTAGGCGGCGAAGCGCAACGTTAAGCCGTACTTACCGAATGGCGGCACAATGTCGCCATTCGTCATTTCTATGCTTACAGATAGCGGCAAAGATAGGATGTTGGCTCTGCCACCTGCAGATGAAACTCACTGTTGCCCGATACGTTGAACACGTCCCCTGCGGCATACACCTTCCACTCGGTTTCCCCCGGCAGCAGCACGTTCAGTGCGCCGCTAACGACAGTCATCTCTTCAGGCGCCGCAGTACTAAAGGTATATTCGCCTTCAGCCATCACGCCAACACTGGCGCGGCCAGTACTGCTGCTGGTAAAACCGATCGATTTTACTTTGCCGGAAAAGTATTCATTACTTTGAAGCATACAACTGGCCCTATCTCGTGATTAAGTTGAGAACCAATATAGGGGGCTGACGTTCCACCTGTCACGCAAAATTACGCCAACAGCTCCGAAGCCAGTCGGGCAATCAACACATTAGACAGAAGAACCGGGACATCCAGCGATTTTTGCAGTAAATCGCGATGGCGTTGATTGAACCCCAGACAATCCAGCATGATCACATCCGCGCCTTGCTCCAGCAGTTCTTTCCCGGCATCAATCAATTGTTGTTCGGTACCTTCGATCGGATTCGCCACGGCATACACTGGTGGAGTTTGTAACACCTGCCATTTTTGCGTCTGGGCTTTGAGCAATTCGGTGACGGGGACAATAACCCCGACC
The DNA here is from genome assembly GCF_013783065.1 of Citrobacter sp. RHBSTW-00986. NCBI lineage: Bacteria > Pseudomonadati > Pseudomonadota > Gammaproteobacteria > Enterobacterales > Enterobacteriaceae > Citrobacter > Citrobacter sp. RHBSTW-00986. The sequence goes on from NZ_CP056200.1 coordinate 3,669,150, forward strand.
TGATGCCCATCGACAATTGAGGCCACCAGCGGGGGGATAATACGTAACGGCTCCAGCAGAATGCTATTGCGGGCGGTCAGGCGAGCGATTGAGGCGGTACTCATCAGCAGGATCACGTCAAAGCCCTGGTTATCCAGCACCTCCACGATACTTTGCAACGAGCGCTCTACCTTCTGGCGTGAGACATGCGCAAGTTGGTGGTCGCTGAGCAGCGTTAATAAAGGCTCGTCACCGGGCGAAACGCCGTACTCAGCCATCACATCTTCTCGCCGCATCTGTCCAAGCAGACTGTGGTGAGTAATGTGCTGTTCATCGATATATTCCGTCAGGAGCGGTAACACCTCACACATCGGCACCACGCCAATCGTGAGGATAGCCAACGACGCACTCATTTGTTGCTCCACCATCTTCTTACTTTGCTGTGAAATCCCGGGCAAGTGCCGGGCGCTGACCTGCGCTACAAATGCTCAAAAGCGTAGCAGCTGAGCGGCGATGTATTGTGTAAAGATTCCAAATCATTCCGGTACTGGATTGTTATTGCTTAATTTTCAATTTTAACGGTATACGGCGAAATTTAAGAAAATGTGATGAACGCCCGTCGTGGCACTTTTCAGACTCGTGCCAGGACGGTGCTTAATATCAGGTTTTATTGGGGTCTTCGTAGCGTTTTTTGGCATCCCTGGCTTCCTGCGCAGAAGGATGCTCACTGATCAACGTATTCGGTTTAGGGTGATCGGCTCGAAGTTGATACCAGGTTACCGTCTGGCCTGGCGTCCCCTTTTCAACCGTAACAATGTTCGCTTGACGTGGGTAAGGTGGTTTTGTCGGCATAGTTCTTCCTTTTCACTGGATGAACATTAAGTATAGACACCGCCCTGTAACCGTGGCGCTGCCTGCGCCAGTATCTCAAGAATGTCTTCCACCACCTGCGCAGGTTTATGGGTGGCATCAACGATGTAGTGCGCAGCTTCACGGTACAGAACATCGCGCTGAGCGAGCACTTCCTGCACCTCTTCAGTCAACGGCTTACCGGTTAAGGTTGGGCGCAATCCCTCTTCAGGCGTGGCCTCCAGACGATCAACCAGTACTGGTACCGGTGCGCTTAAATAGATAACCACGCCGTGGCTGCGCATGTAATGACGATTAAATTCGGTAAGAATGATGCCGCCGCCGGTCGCAACAACCGTTGCTGGGGCTGTGACGGCCTGCAGAGCGCTCGTCTCCTGGGCACGAAACCCTTCCCATCCTTCCCTTTCGACGATCTCCGCCACGGTCATCTGCACGTGCGATTGCAACCAGCGATCGGTATCGACAAACTGGAAATCGATAGCCTTCGCCAGCGCCATACCGGTAGTTGTCTTACCACACCCCCGGGGGCCGACAAGATAAAGAGGTTGCGTCATTACAGAAATTCCCCAGGGAGCCGCGAGCGAGCGGGATCTGATGCGGTTAAAGATATAATCATATCACCAAACTAGTACATCGCCAAAACGTAAAGAAAAAATTACATACAGGGTAGCGATACCTATTAACCCCTACTATAACAAGAATTCACCATGAATAAAGTGTAAATAATAAATTACACGTTTTATTTTCTGCGCTGTACTTCCAGCCACCACTTATCAAGCTCAGCAGCAAAATGCTGCCTGTCTCGTGGTGAAAGGCTGTCCGGCCCGCCGGTCTGAATACCGCTGGCGCGTAGCGTATCCATAAAATCACGCATCATCAGACGCTCACGGATCGTGGCTTCGGTATAACGTTCACCGCGCGGATTAAGCGCCGCCGCACCTTTTTCAATGACTTCTGCCGCCAGCGGGATATCCGCTGTTATCACTAAATCACCGGCACTACACTGGCGCACAATCTCGTTATCCGCCACGTCAAACCCGGCGGGAACACGTAATGTGCGGATAAACCGCGAAGACGGGACGCGCAAACTCTGGTTTGCTACCAAAATAAGCGGCATCTGCATGCGCTCAGAAGCGCGGTACAAAATATCTTTAATCACATTCGGACACGCATCGGCATCCACCCATATTGTCATAATTTCTCCCCACTGATGTGCAGTTGCACATTGTCGCGTGCTTTTACTTGCAGGCAAAGTGCTGTTTATCCTTCTGCACGTATTCAATCCGCGCTAAGCTTAGCTTTCCCAGGTAAAACAATGAATATCACGCATAGGGAGTGACAAAATGGACAAGAAAATCGGTTTTATCGGCTGCGGTAATATGGGCAAAGCGATACTTGGCGGCATGATCGCCAGCGGCCAGGTTCTCCCCGGACAAATCTGGGTCTACACCCCTTCCCCCGATAAAGTCGCTGCATTGCACGACCAGTACGGTATTAATGCGGCGCAGTCTGCGCAAGAGGTCGCGCAAATCGCTGACATCGTTTTTGGGGCCGTAAAACCAGGCATCATGATTAAAGTACTGAGCGAAATTACCTCCAGCCTGAACAAAGACTCCCTGGTCGTCTCGATTGCCGCTGGCGTCACCCTCGATCAGCTCGCCCGCGCGCTAGGCCATGACCGTAAAATCATTCGCGCGATGCCAAACACGCCGTCACTGGTGAATGCCGGAATGACTTCCGTCACACCGAACGCCTTAGTCACGCCAGAAGACACCGCCGACGTGCTGAATATCTTCCGCTGCTTTGGCGAAGCGGAAGTCATTGCGGAGGCAATGATTCATCCGGTCGTTGGCGTCAGTGGTTCAGCCCCGGCTTATGTGTTTATGTTTATTGAAGCGATGGCGGACGCCGCCGTGCAGGGTGGCATGCCTCGCGCGCAAGCTTATAAATTCGCGGCGCAGGCAGTAATGGGTTCGGCGAAGATGGTGCTGGATACGGGTAAACATCCCGGAGAACTGAAGGATATGGTGTGCTCGCCTGGTGGAACCACCATTGAAGCGGTACGCGTCCTGGAAGAACGAGGTTTTCGTTCATCAGTGATTGAAGCGATGATTAAGTGCATGGAGCAGTCGGAAAAACTCAGCCGCTCCTGAGTTAACACCGCCGGACGTCAGGCCGCCGCCTCAGTGCGGTTACGTCCGGAATTCTTTGCTTTGTAGAGCGCCATATCCGCCGACTTTAACCATTCTCGATAATGCTCGGTTTCTGCGGTCAGCGGCGCAACGCCCACGCTGATCCGCAGAGCAACCTGCGGCGCGCAGGATAAACGCAGTTGACCAAGTCGTTCGTGAACGCGAGACATCGCCGCAATCGCGCTGGTTGCCGGCGTGCCGCACATAATCACCGCAAACTCATCACCGCCAAAGCGCCCGATCACGTCGCTACCGCGTAAGGTCATCTGCAACTGGCGGGTCAGCGCGACAATCGCCTGATCCCCAACGTCATGACCCCAGGTATCATTAATGCTCTTAAAATGGTCGATATCGATAATCAGTAACGTGGCGTCACGCTGGTAGCGGCGGCAATTATCAAATTCATTACGCAGTAACAGTTCCCAATGGCGGCGGTTGTACACCCCAGTCATGCCATCTCGCGTACTCATCACCTGTAAACGGCGTTTATGTTCCGCCAGCTTGATGACCGTCTGGTAGCTGACCCAGGCAAACAGCAGCGGATAAATCACCAGCACCGGCAGCGTCAATAGCACGCTAAGTTGAGTACTGCTAAAAGCGACGGAGATATCGGTTAACTGTAACGTCACCAGGCATGAAACCATCATCAAAACGGCGCCTGCGATGAATATTCGCATCCCGCCTGCGCCCATCAGGTTGATGCAGATAATCATCAGCAGCGCCGTGGATGGCAACAGGTTTACGCCCATAATCCCTATCCACATACCGGCAAGAATGGCATCGGCTTTTAAGTTGGTAAATTCGCTATGCAGAGGATCGTCGGCTTTGCTGGCCAACTGCCAGGCCAAATGCGGCCAGACAAACGCCCATCCCACCAGTAATAGCCACCAGCCACCGGTAATGGGCTGAGCAACTAATACCGACGCGATAGGGAAAAACATTCCCCCCAAACCCACCGCTCGCGGCAGCCTGATTCGTCGGGCGAATCGCAGACCGGAACGTTGGTGGTCATTTTGATGAAGCGATAAAAATGCTTCATTCGGGACGACCTTCTTTTGATAAAAGTTTTCATCATTCATTGTATTTGGGAATATTCTGAAACAAATTTCCCAAATTATAGGAAGGGGTCTGGTGGCGGAAGTATGATATTTCGGGTGAGCGATTTTACCTGCTCACCCGTAAGTGCTACGCAGATTTCTTCAGGCAAGCGCTCATAAATTTATTACGATCATCACCTTTCAGAGACTGCTCCGTCGCCTTAACGTTACATTCACGCATTTTTTGCTGCTGCGGCGTCAGGCTCTTTTCCTCCGGCGCAGATTTACTGTTTTTCAGGCAATCACTCATATATGTCTTACGCGCATCCCCTTTTAAGGTCTGCGCCGTTGCCTGCTGATTGCAGGTGGTCATACGCTGTTGTTGCGGGGTTAAAGTCTTCTCGGCGGCACCGACGGTAGTTAAAAAAATCAGACCAAAAAGCAGCGTCATTAATAATGTAATTTTCATAGCATCCTTCTTTTCTGAACGACAACACACAGGTAAGTTTGGCTGCTAACGATAAAAATACCACCCGGCGGCAAAAGTATTGCCGCCGGGCGTCGGGTTATTTCAGTCCTAACGCCGCTTTCATGGTGTAAAACAGGTCGGTTTGATCGGTCAGGCCGACCACATTCGCCGCATGCGGGCCATAGGCTGCAATTCGCAGCTGGCTGCCGGTGTGCTCCTGAGATTCCTCTTCAGAGTTGCCGTAGCTGATGACCATGACCGCGCCATCTTTGGTGTTCAGCGCCTGGGTCAGGCCAGGTGCTTTGGTATCCGGCGCGACAATCTGGCTGGCATGTGCGTGGTCAGCGGTTACCACCACCAGGGTGTTGCCATCTTTCTTCGCAAAGGCAAGCGCGCGCTGTACCGCTTCGTCCAGATCGACCGTTTCACCAATCTGTCCGCACGGGTTGGCGGCGTGGTCCTGTTTATCGATTGACGCCCCTTCCACTTGCAGGAAGAAACCTTTCTCATTTTTGCTTAACAACTCAATCGCTTTATCCGTCATCTGTGCCAGCGTTGGCACGCTGTCGTCACGCTTTGGATTTGGCGTACAGGTCACAACCGGCTTATCCAGATTGCCATGATAAGACGCTTTCGGACCTTCCCAGCGCACGGGCATATTGCCGTCAGAGAACAGGCCCAGCAGCGGTTTATCCTGATTAGCTTCGGTAATCGCCGCCAGCGTCGCGGTATCACTCACCATCTGATAACCGCGGGCCAGGGCTTGTTCACGCAACGTTTTACCCTGCCACTCGCCCGCCGCAGCGGTTTCCGCAAACGTTTTGGCCCCGCCGCCCAGCGTAACGTCAGCCCGGGCATTCAGTAATTGTTCGGTGATTGACCCTTTACCGCCTTTTTCCAGCGCATTGGTTGGGCATTTTTCACGTGTCACGCCTGGGCCATAGCACTTACGCGAAGTCACATGGGCAACCAGCGCCGCCGGGGTAGCATCCTGCAATTCAGCGGTAGAAACGTTTCCCGTTGCCAGCCCCGCCGCTTTTGCCATTTCAAGAATTGTGGCGTGATCTTTTTCATGGATATCAACGCCCAGCGCACCATTATAGGTTTTCACACCGGTGGTCCACGCCGTCGCGGATGCCGCAGAATCCGTCACATAATCGGGTTTACCCGTTTTCTTATCCAACGCATAGTGCGTGTATTGTCCGGTCAACGGTAAAGCATCAATTCCTTTAAAAAAGCCGCCTGCGCCTTCGGCATAATTTCGCGCGGCCGTTATTTCTGAGTCCCCCATCCCATCGCCAATCAATAAAATAATATTTTTGGCAGGTTTATCGCTCAGAGATTCGCGCAGAGCCGCCGTTTGATCGGCAGACAATCGGCGGGCGCCGCCCGGCGTGGTGATATCACCCTGAGCGGCACGATTATCCATAACCGTTATGGCAGAGGTTTCTGCATTAATAACCGGGGTAAACAGCAAAGGTAACAGGGCAATAGCGAGTGCGCTTTGTTTCACTTTATTTTCTCCATGTATAAATACGGTAAAATTAAAACAAAGCGACTATAAGTATTTGATGTGACACTTTTATGATAATTTGTGGATGACGCACCACGGATTACTCAAAACGCTTTTGGCACACTCTCGCCAGCGTTATGAACGTTGGTCAGAAACGCAGGCATACGGCCTTCTCCAGCCAAAGCCCCCTCAATTTGGCGAATAAATATTTGCCGATCGTTACACGTCATATTGCGCAGCATTTCGATGATTACCTGCTCCAGCGTTTCAACCTGCGCCGTCAGTTCTTGCGACTCTTCTTCTTTTTGGGCGAGCTTAAGTAACAACTCAGTAACGAGATTTTTCATTTACGTATTCCCTTAACCAAATATAGGCCACGTTATCATTAAGACTCACAACTGCCTAGAGGATGAAAGTTGTATTTTCATAAGAAATAAAACGTTTTGCGAAAACAATCACAACACAAAATAAGGGAGAAAGAGTCTTAGCGCAGAATTATTCCATATAAAAGGGTAAGGGGATTAATAATCACCTGGATATATAAATGCATAATGATGGATTAACAACGCTGACGAGCAGCGTTGTTAATCAGGTACTCAGCGTGCGCAGCGCCGACGTCGCAATGCGATAGCCAGTTGCCAGATGTTGATTAGCACAATGCACGCCGTGGCAATAAACACCCAGCGAAAGCCCGCCATTGCCGAAACCGTAGCCCCCATTAATGGCCCGGCTACGTTGCCGAGGTACATAAATGACTGGTTATAACCAAAAATGCGCCCGGTTATCTGGTCGCTGGAGTATTTTACCAGCAGCGTCTGCACCGCGGGCAACATCGCGCCGTCGGCAAAGCCGAGCAGAAAACGTAAGATCCCCAACTGCAACGGCGTAGTGACCCATGACATGGCGAAAAACAACACGACGGCGAAGATTAACGTTGCCATTAAAATCCGCTCGGTCCCAATACGATCGCCTAATTTACCTAGCCGGGGCGCAGAAATCAGCGCCGAGATGCCCGGAACCGAAGCAATCAGCCCGCTGAGAAAGGCAATATTAGAACTGTCTGGGACCATTGATTTAATAAACAGCGCCAGAATCGGCCCAATTGAGCCGTTACACAACTGGATCACCATCGTAGTAAAAAACAGGCTGATCACCAGCGTCGGATAAGGCAGCGAGGCAAAGACGGCCTTCCCGCTCAGGCGTTCGCTTTTTTTGATTGTCGGGCGCACACCTTCTTTAATTAAGAACAGCGTGACCAGAAAACTCACTACCAGCAAAGCCGCGGTAATACAGAATACCGCCCGTAAGCCAATGTGGTCGGCAATAAAGCCCCCCATCAGCGGTCCGCCAATAACGCCGCTAATTTGCGCCGTCGAGAGCGTACTCAGCGCCCACCCGCTGCGTTCGCGCGGAACCTGTGAGGCTACCAGCGCCATCGCATTGGGAATATAGCCAGACGTTAACCCCATGATCCCACGCAGCAGAAAAAGCTGCCAGACGTTAGTGGCAAAGGCCTGCAGTAAAATCGCAATCGCCATACCCAAAGAGGCCCGCAGCAGCATCAGCTTGCGTCCTTTACGGTCGGCTAAACTCCCCCACATCGGAGAGACGATGGCTGAAATCAGGAAGGTGACGCTAAACGTTAAGCCAGACCACATTGAGAGTGCTTCATGGGAGCTTACCCCCAGTTGGGAGATATAGAGCGGTAAAAAAGGCAGGATTTGGCTGATTGCCAGGCCGGTGAAAAAGCAACCGAACCATACGGAAATGAGGTTGACTCTCCAGGATTCCATAGGGACTCATAACGATAAGTAGCTGAAAACTGTGAGTAGCTTAACAAATTACTTAGCCAAATAAGGGTCCACAGGTGCGATATATCACAGTTTAGGATTTTATCTTCCCGCTCATCATATTTGTGATATACCTCACATCAACCCCACAATATCAGCAGGGGTTTATGCTCCGCGTCCGTTCTGCGCGTTTGCGCTTATCTGTTCCTCTGTTGCCCATCAAAACAATCTGCCAGAAGCCGAGGAAACCTGCGTTTTGTCGTGGTAATGTATGTGCTTTGCATTCATGGAATGGGTTTTTAAGATGGCAAAGTTGCGGGTAGGAATCGTATTTGGTGGTAAATCAGCGGAACATGAAGTGTCATTGCAATCGGCAAAAAATATTGTCGATGCCATCGACAAGACTCGCTTTGACGTTGTGCTGTTAGGTATTGATAAGCAAGGGCAATGGCACATTAGCGATGCCAGTAACTATCTGCTCAATTCAGATGATCCAGCGCATATTGCGCTGCGTCCTTCCGCGACCAGCCTGGCTCAGGTCCCGGGTAAACAAGAGCACCAGTTGATCGATGCGCAAACCGGTCAGCCACTGCCAACGGTCGATGTTATTTTCCCGATCGTACACGGCACGTTGGGTGAAGATGGCTCTCTGCAGGGTATGCTGCGCGTGGCGAATCTGCCGTTCGTCGGTTCTGATGTCCTGGGTTCTGCGGCCTGTATGGATAAAGACGTGACCAAACGTCTACTGCGCGATGCCGGATTAAACATCGCGCCATTTATTACGCTCACCCGTGCCAATCGCAACCACATCAGCTTTGCCGAGGTGGAATCCCGACTTGGCCTGCCGCTGTTTGTAAAACCAGCCAACCAGGGCTCGTCCGTTGGCGTCAGTAAAGTGACCAGCGAAGCGCAATACAATCAGGCCGTCGCGCTGGCATTTGAATTCGACCATAAAGTCGTGGTGGAACAAGGGATCAAGGGCCGCGAGATCGAATGCGCGGTGCTGGGCAACGATCAACCGCAGGCCAGTACCTGTGGCGAGATCGTGCTGAACAGTGATTTTTACGCTTACGACACCAAATACATTGACGATAACGGTGCCAAAGTGGTTGTTCCGGCAGCGATCGCACCGGAAATTAACGATAAGATCCGCGACATTGCTATTCAGGCTTATCAGGCGCTGGGCTGCGCCGGTATGGCGCGCGTGGACGTTTTCTTAACCGCAGAGAACGATGTTGTGATCAATGAGATCAACACGCTGCCGGGCTTTACCAACATCAGCATGTATCCAAAACTGTGGCAGGCGAGCGGCTTAGGCTATACCGATTTGATCACTCGCCTGATCGAACTGGCACTGGAACGTCATGCGGCGGATAGCGCGTTGAAAACCAGTATGTAAACCCGCCAGGATGCCTGATCGATAGCTATTGGGCATCCTTTGCTTCTTCTTCATCTTCCACGCGGCGACGGATAATTAATCCGGCCAACCAAAAGCTAATCACCCACGTCACCAACCCCACCGCATAGGTCTGCCATCCCTGCGCTTCAAAACCCAGTAAGCCCACCACCCCGTTCAGAATAAAGATAAGCCCAATAGCGAAGGCATAGTAGTGCCAGTCTCGGCGGATTTTAACAGGCAGGTTCATAACAGCTCCGGAGGAAATACAACGTGAAAGCGCATCCTCGCACATTTCCTCATAGACGTCTGTGGCCTGTGCGGAATTTCTGAAATGTAACTTGATTTCACTTAAGGTTACGTAATTGTGACAACCAGCAAAAAACCGAGATCCAGGAATAATCTCTACCTGAAATTACCATCATTCTGATATTGACATTGCCGATCACCTGTCAGACTCACTGTCAGTTCCAGGCATCACGTCAAAAAAAGCAGGTTATTTCCGGAGGTCTTTATGGCTGATTTTACGCTCTCAAAATCCCTGTTTAAGGGCAAACATCGGGATACCTCCTCCCTGCCCGGCAACATTGCGTATGCCGTATTTGTGCTGTTTTGCTTTTGGGCAGGCGCGCAGGTTTTAAATCTGTTGGCCCACGCTCCCGGCATCTATGAACAGCTGATGCAGTTGCAAATGCAAGAGACAGGACGCCCACGAGTTGAAATTGGCTTAGGCGTCGGTACCCTTTTTGGGCTGGTCCCTTTCCTTGCCGGAAGTCTGATTCTTGGCGCCATTGCGGCATTCGTGCGCTGGCGCCGCCGTCATCATAACGATGACTGACCCATACATTTCGCCCGACGATCGTCCACGCGTTTCGCAAACCACGCGGTAGTCAGATTACGTGTAATCTTCGGGCTTTCCAGCTGAATGCCTGGCAGCATTTCACGGGGTAGCGCTTTCCCGCTCTTCGCTTCCGCCAGCTTATAGACCTTCTCGTACAGCGCGGTATCTTCAAAAGCCAGACTGTCACCTTTTTGCAGTTGACGGTGGATCTCACTCTCGCTCATCCCCAGCTTCCCGGCCAGTTTACGTACCGCCAGCTCGGTTTTGCCCGGCTCGCTGCTGCCGTAGAGAATCAAGTCACCATCCATCGCCAGTTTCACTCCGCTGGCTTTACTGACCGCATTCTGGAAAGCCGCATTGCGGCTGGCATACCATCCCGCATTGAAATCGGCGAAACGGAAGATTGGCGCGCTGTAATTCGCCGGGTAGTTAAGCAGATGATACGTACCGAACCACAACCCACCGCGGCGGCTGAACACTTCCTGACGAACTGTTCCCGCCATTTTCCACGGATACCCATCGGCGTGCTGCTCGGCAAACGCGATACTGACCTGCATTGGCCCACCGGTATGTACCGGATTAAGCGAACCAAACAGCGTCTGCCCCATCGGTACCATATTGATAAAATCATCAAAAATGGCGCTAAGCTGTTTTTCCGTTTTCACCGTATCCAGACGCTCGCTGTAGCTTTTCCCCGTTGGCGAGTTAATCTTCAGTGCGGTATGCACCACAAACTGCGGGATATGCATACGCTCGGCGCGCCGGTCGATCTCTTTCCAGGCGATTTTACTTAAGTTTGGAACGGCCGGATCCGCCTGATAGTTTGACTCCTGTTGCGCGACCGCCAGCACCGAACAGATATTTTCAACCGTCGGCGCCAGCTTCTGGCTTTCAAACGTCTTCGCTAAATCCTGCGCCCATGCGTCCCGGTCTTTCACGCTGGCGGGCATTTTCTGGCGCACCACGCTCGCCACATCGACGGCTTTCTCCCCTTTTTTTAGCGGCTGCGCGGGTTGGCTACTACATCCCACCAGCACCAGAGCGGCCAGACCGGACAAGGGGTAAAGACGGGAAACCGTCGACATAACATCTCCTTTTTTATTAACTAAGCGTATGGGTAACTTCCTGAATATCCTGGCCATCAAGCTCACGTTCAAAGCTGCGCAGACGCTTATAAATAGACATCAGTTCGACTAACGTTGTCCAGGAGTTAATCAAATACTGGAACGAGCCGCGCACCTGGCCAAACACGTTGGTGATTTGCGTCATCAGGCCGAGCGTAATCGTACCGGCAACAATCGACGGGAACAGCAGGAACAAGCCGAAAACGTTATCAACCTGCAGGTATAGAATGCGGGCGATATTGAAGTACATATAGTGAAAATAGAGGCGGAAGTAGTTCTGGCGCACCGCATGGAACAGTTCACGCACCGTCGGCGGGGTCGCACGATTAGCGTCATCTTCACCGTAAACCAGTTCTTTACGGTAAGCCGCTTCCACGCGCTGGTTTTTAAACTCCAGCCCCGGAAGTTTGATGCCGACTACCGCCAGCAAGCCGGTTCCCATCAACGACCAGACAATCGCGGCAATCACCAGGCCATAAGGAACATGTCCAACAATAGGCAGGTCCGGCACATGGGCTGAGAGTGTGACCAGGACAGGTAAGAAGGCAATCAGCGTCATAATCGCATTGATAAAGCTGACCCCCATATCTTCAAGCGTGGAGGCAAAACGCATGGTATCTTCCTGCACACGCTGCGCCGCGCCTTCGATATGACGCAGATGCTGCCAGTGCGCCATATAGTGTTCGTTCATTGCGGTACGCCAGCGGAATACATAGTGGCTGACGAAGAAGTTGTTCATCACCCCAATGACCACGGCAATCAGCGCAATGCCAAGAAAGATGCCTACTTCATGATAGAACTGCTCAATCTTCACCTTATGCGGCGCACTCAACGCGGATTGAATCAGATCATAGAATGGCGCATACCAGGCGTTGACGGCGACGCCAACTTCAACCAGAAACCAGGTCACGAAAATTATCAGCGACGTGCCCAGTATGGACCAGTACTGCCAGCGGTGCGGACTGTAGATAAACCAGAACAGCGCAAACACACCAACACAAAGGATGTAATACGCATAAAAAATCAGGTAATCCAGCGACCAGAATCGGGCCGCGCTAATCGGTACGTCTCCCGACGCGCCGGTAATATGCGCAACCCAGGCTCCCCCACCTCCTTGCCAGAATACAACGGCGACCAGTGCCCAAATAAATGCCGAAATAAAGAACGGCCCCGGCTTTGGGAAAAAAGACTTAAACATAGTGCTCTCCTGCTAACTTCTTATCGTTATGACGACTGCTGTGTATTTGCCACCGTGGAGTGCGGCGGCCAGACGGCTTACGCCCAAAAACACAAGCTGAAACCGACAAGTGTGACCAAAACCGCGGCACTTAGTTCGCATCCTGGTATGAAGAATTGTTTCTGTGATTTTCACACTCGACAACGTTCCAGCAAGTGCAGATTATCACAGCGTGAGATCACAAAAGCGAACATCCGTAATCCGGGAAACGCTCGCGTTTACTCATCGTTACGTTTTTCACACTATCATTGGCTGATAAGCGCTTTGCAATACGCCGATGAGTAGTATAAATACGCATACGCACGACATCCTTTTTCACTTTCTCTAACTCATGGACACCACCGTTGAAACGTAGTCTGCTTTTTTCTGCCGCGCTGTGTGCGGCGTCATTGACATCTGTCCAGGCGGCACAGCCTATAACCGATCCGGTCTTCGCCTCTGATATCGTCGATCGTTATGCCGACCATATATTTTACGGCAGCGGTGCTACGGGGATGGCGCTCGTGGTGATTGATGGTAACCAGCGCGTATTTCGCAGCTTCGGCGAAACACGCCCTGGCAATAACGTTCATCCGCAGCTGGATTCCGTTATTCGAATTGCCTCTATTACTAAATTAATGACCAGCGAAATGCTGGTGAAATTACTCGATCAGGGTACGGTTAAACTCAACGATCCATTGAGCAAATATGCGCCGCCTGGCGCTCGCGTGCCAACTTATCAGGGCACGCCGATTACGCTGGTGAATCTGGCGACGCATACCAGCGCGCTGCCGCGCGAACAGCCTGGCGGTGCGGCGAAGCGCCCAGTGTTTGTCTGGCCAACCCGTGAACAGCGCTGGAGCTATCTATCAACCGCCACGCTTAAAGCCGCACCGGGTTCGCAGGCTTCTTATTCCAACCTGGCGTTTGACCTGCTGGCCGATGCGCTGGGAACCGCATCCGGAAAGCCTTATCCGCAACTGTTTGAAGAAAAAATTACCCGTCCGCTGGGAATGAAAGATACCACCTTTACCCCATCCCCCGATCAATGCAGACGCCTGATGGTCGCGGAAAAAGGTGCCAGTCCTTGCAACAATACCCTGGCGGCGATGGGCAGCGGTGGTGTTTATTCAACGCCCGGCGATATGATGCGCTGGATGCAGCAGTATCTCTCATCTGATTTTTACCATCGTAGCCAGCAGGCCGACCGTATGCAGACGCTGATTTATCAGCGTACGCAGTTAACCAAAGTGATAGGGATGGATGTTCCAGGTAGAGCCGATGCGCTGGGTTTGGGCTGGGTCTATATGGCACCGAAGAATGGGCGACCAGGAATTATTCAAAAAACCGGTGGCGGCGGCGGCTTCATTACCTATATGGCGATGATCCCACAGCAAAACGTCGGGGCATTTATCGTGGTGACCCGTTCTCCGCTAACCCGATTTACCAATATGAGCGACGGTATCAACGATCTGGTTGCAGAGTTGAGCGGGAACAAACCGCAGGTTATTCCTGCATCCTGACTTAATACTCAAAAGGCAAACGGTTAATGCTCACCAGTTTGCCTTTATTCATTTCAATGTAACCACCTTTACGCAATGCCGCGAGAACCTCAGCGACAACTGAGCGTGAAATTCGTGTGCGTTGGTGAATATAGTTCATGACGCCGATACGCGAACGCAGTACGTCGTCCCATTTCATCATGGATATCAGCGTCGCGCGGATCTGATCGTAGGAGTTATTGCCGATCAGCTGCAGATCGCGCAACTCAAACATGGAATTTTGCCATGCTAACCAGCAAAAGGCTTCACGCCAAAGCTGGCATTGTTCAATTATATTTATCGTTTGCGAAGCAGGCAGGTGGTATCCCGTACAATTATTTTCGGTTATTAATCTGTATTGTACATCTGTTTTCATCACACCATCAGAAAGGCCCATAATAAAAGGCGCCTGTGCAATCCCGACCAGCACGCTTTCCCCTCTACGTAAGGAAACAACACCACTTAAAATAACAAAAGTTTCGTCACTATTAATATCGCTGGAAAAAATTATTTCTTTGTCGTTATCACACTCAAAGTGCTTACCATATTTCGCTAAACATTTATCAAGCTTACCAAACTCAAGAAGAGGTTTATTTGAAGATAGCATGTGCGAATTCCTTGCAAGAAATGCCCGTCAAATGCGTGACGGGCATTATTTCTAAATAAAATTACCTTTTATTTCTCTGCAAGAAAGTTGTTACCAGGTATATTTAACACCAACGTTTGCAGACCAGTCTTGATCGACATCACCGCCACCGAGGTAATTAGCATCGGTGTACGCGCTGAAGTTCTTGGTGAAGCTGAACTGAGTACCCAGCCCAACGCGTACCGCAGAACCTTCTACGCCGTTGTCGATAGAATCACCGTTTACATCAGAATCGTTGTTAGAGTCGTCGTAAACGTAGGCCAGTTTGAAGTACGGGGTCAGCGCCTGGTCATCGCTGTAGGCGAAGGTATAACCCGCATCTACACCAAGTTCATAACGCATGCTGTCATAAGACTGACCGTCAACTTTCATGTCGTTGCTCAGCTTATAGTCATCACCAGACTGGAACAGACCGGATACGCTACCGTAAGGGGTTACGTAACCTGCGTCACCCAGCTTCAGGTCATAACCCAGTTTCAAGCCGAAGCCCCAGGCATCAGAAGAGGTGCTGCCATCAACATACTGACCGTTGCTCATGCTGGCAGACAGATCGTTGTTGAAGTGGGAGTAGCTTAAGTTACTGTCAACAAAGATGTTGTTCGCAAAACGAGCAGAAGAGTAGAAATAGGCAGTCTGGCTATCCTGATCTACCTGACCGGTACGATCACTCATGTCACCTTTCGCGAAGCCTGCCGCAGCACCGACAATCCACTTAGCGTTGTTACCATCGATTTTGGAATCAACACCGACCATGATGCCGTTAACATCCTGATCATAGTTAATGTTGCCGTTATCCGCATCGAAGCTGCCGCCGAAGTAGCTCACCCATGCACCACCGTTATCTACCAGACCATGACGCGCGTTAGTCAGACGAGTACCAACGGTGTCTTGCTCCAGGTTCCAGATATTGGTGTTGGCAGACGGAATACTCAGCGCCATGTTCGCGTAGTCGGTCAGCTCCATCTGCTGCAGAACAACGGTGTTACCCTGCTGCTGAGCCTGATAGGTGTAAGCACCCAGGTCTGCTTTGTTGGCTGCAGAGAAGGTTGCGGTGCTGTTCTTGTCGTTAACGTAGATCAGCTCGTTACCCTTGTAATCGGTAACAGAACCTGCGCCAGTGGCGTTATCGATGCGAACTTTATAGTTACCGGTTGCCGCTGCTACGTGATCACCGTAGTTATCAACTTCAGACTGATCGCCTGAGGTGTCGGAATCGCCGTTACCGTTGATAGTCAGATGACCATCAGAGTTCATCGCGATCACGCCATAACCGTAGTTAGCCTGGCGCGTATCGTTGGTACGATCGTTGGTCAGGTCAGCATTCAACACATAGTTAGCGCTGTTGATGTCGAAAACACCCGCATTAACATGGTTGTAAGCGTCGGTGTAGCTGGTCAGATTCAGGGTATCAACCTGCAGCGCGTTCCCGGTGCTGTTGCCCACATCCAGAACGCCGTTGTTGGTGACGTTAATGGTATTGGCATACAGCGCGGCATTAAGCACATTCCAGCCAGCAGAGACATCATCAGCAATCGTTACGGTACTGTTGTCAATAGACAGCGTATTAGTCGCAACACGACCATCTTCATTGATGTTAAGTGCAGAAGCACCGGTCAGAGTGATGGAGTCAGAAACCAGCGCAGAATCACCCACGTTGACAACGGAACCGCTGTTGATGCTCAAAGTGTCAATCAGAGAAGTTTTGGTGGTACCCCACTGGGAAGCGCCGTTCAGCGTCACGTTGAACAGACCGCTCTGATAAACGGTATTGCCAACCACATGACCATTTTCGTCATAAGAGGATGTGTCGCTATCGATACCGTAAGTTGAAGAAGGCCACAGGCTGTTGGCAGCGATATCAATCAGCGTAGGGGTGGCTTCAGTACCCTCAGCATAGCTTTCGTAAACGCCATCACCATCAACGTCAACCTGATGGACGGACATTGCCGCACCAACCCACTTGCTGCCGTGGTTCAGGGTCAGATCCAGACGGTCAGTACCATCCCAGCCGTTGGTATCCAGATCGGCATCGGTATCGCGGTAAGTATCAGCACCGTTCGGGAAGAAGTTCTCATCAAAGTTGCTGGAGAACAGCACATCGCCCATCAGCGTAGCGTTATCAAACGTGGCGGTGGTCTGCATCGCGTTATCTGCATTGGGATTAGCAATAACCGCCAATGCGATATCATTCGCGTTCCAACCGTTACCGTTGTAGTCGCTCGCATTGCTGGTGTTACCAAACCAGCCGGATCTTCCTTCATCAGACCAGGAACCTGAGGTCAGGGTAGAGTCGGTAACAGCGATAGTGTTGTTAAACACTTCGCCGCTGTTTACGCCGGTGATGACGGTATTATCGTCAATATCTTCCCACTCATAACCCTGAGTCAGGGTAATACCCGCGACGTGAGAGTTGTTGGAGATAGACAGATCAACTTCTTGATCCAAAGTGATAGCCGTGCCCAGGTTATAAACGTCGACAACGTGCGTATCAGCCACGTCATTATAGGTACCGTTGTAGGTATAATGTTCGTAGTTGTCATCGATAGTGGAGTTGATGACGTTCATTGCCAGACGGTCGTAGTAATAGTCGGTACCCGTACGGTTAGTACAATCCGTGGTCATACATTCGGATGTCACCATTCCGTGAATGGTACTGTTTTTAATCGTCAGGCTGTTATAATTGCCGTTAGTTGACAGTCCATCATCCAGATAATAAGTAGAAATAACGCCGTTGACAGTAGCGTTATTGATTACCGGATAAATATCACCATTATAAATACTATCAGTGCCGTAATTGTTCCAACCGACATATCCATCGAAGTAAACGTCATCAACATGTGATGCGTCATTATAATGGGTGAACGTTGTGTATGTGGTTCCAGAAATATCAGTAGAAGCATTCGCCTGAGAAGTGATTGCCAAAGTACAGGCTAATGCTAATTGTGAGACTACTAGTTTCTTTTTCCAAGTGTGCATTTGTCATCCCTCCTCAGGGACGTAATATAGTTGATCCATCAATTATCAATGCAAAGAAAACATTTTATGTTTCGCGGGGAAGATTATGCGGTTTCACAAAGTAAAGGTTCAATTATTCTTTGCTAGTCGTCCGAAACCGGACAACACTACGAATATCCTCACCTCTGACACAAAAAACAAAAAAACTCATTCTTTCAATGAAATACCGCACGACACATCTCTGATGTATATAATTAACAAATAACTCACCACACACCCAAACAAATAAACAATAAATAAAGAGGAATTATCACCAGCCCTACACAAACAAACGCATCGATATTTAAAATAATAAAAATAGAAACAAGAAAAATAATGAATATAAATAACTTGCCATAAATGTGAATAAATTGCTCTAATGATTCAGCCTTCCACGATGGAAAATCCAGATATAACGCCAACTTTCGTAAACCACCCACCCTCAGGTTCGGGTATACTACGGCCTTCGATTCCACAAACATCAGGCATACCATGACAGACCTAATCCAACGCCCTCGCCGCCTGCGCAAATCACCTGCGCTGCGCGCAATGTTTGAAGAGACAACACTCAGCTTAAATGACCTGGTGTTGCCGATCTTTGTTGAAGAAGAACTCGACGATTACAAAGCTATCGAGGCCATGCCCGGCGTGATGCGCATTCCAGAGAAGCATCTGGCGCGCGAAATTGAACGCATTGCTAATGCAGGCATCCGCTCGGTTATGACCTTCGGCATTTCCCATCACACCGATGACACCGGCAGCGATGCCTGGAAAGAAAACGGTCTGGTGGCGCGCATGTCGCGTATCTGTAAGCAGACCGTACCGGAGATGATCGTCATGTCCGACACCTGCTTCTGTGAATACACCTCGCACGGTCACTGCGGCGTATTATGCGAGCACGGCGTTGATAACGATTTAACCCTTGCCAATCTCGGCAAACAGGCGGTCGTTGCCGCCGCTGCGGGCGCAGATTTCATCGCCCCTTCCGCCGCAATGGACGGCCAGGTGCAGGCGATTCGCCAGGCGCTGGATGCCGCGGGCTTTACCGATACCGCGATCATGTCCTACTCCACCAAATTTGCCTCTTCTTTCTATGGCCCATTCCGTGAAGCCGCAGGTACCGCGCTGAAGGGCGATCGTAAAACCTATCAGATGAACCCGATGAACCGTCGGGAAGCGATCCGCGAATCGCTGCTGGATGAAGCCCAGGGCGCAGACTGCTTGATGGTCAAACCGGCTGGCGCATACCTCGATATTCTGCGCGATATCCGCGAGCGCACCGAGCTGCCGATTGGCGCTTATCAGGTCAGCGGTGAATACGCGATGATCAAGTTTGCAGCCCTTGCGGGTGCAATAGATGAAGAGAAAGTGGTGCTGGAAAGCTTAGGCTCGATCAAACGCGCTGGCGCGGATCTGATCTTCAGCTACTTCGCACTGGATCTGGCTGAGAAAAAAATCCTGCGCTAATCACTTTGTTGCCTAATGACGGCTTCGCTTTACCGGACCTACAGGTCGTAGGCCCGGTAAATGAAGCGTCTCCGATAATCACCCCGCCCGAAAAAACGGCTTGTCTCCCAAAATTGTCGCCCGGTGCATAATGCGCCGCAGGGGCAGATAATCCGCATTCGCATAATGCTGCGTCACGCGATTATCCCAAATCGCCACATCGTTGGGCTGCCAACGCCAGCGCACCTGGAACTCCGGTTTAGTGATATGCGCGAACAAAAAGCGCAGTAACGCCTCGCTCTCTTTTTCCGTCACATCGACAATTCGCGTGGTAAATCCTTCATTCACGAACAGCGCCTGCTTCCCGCTCACTGGATGCGTGCGCACCACCGGATGCAGCAGGGGCGGATGCTTTGCCACCGCCTCCAACCAGCGCTGATGCTCCTCTGGCGTCTGGCGGTATTTATATTCCTGGAAGGATTTACGAAAATCATGCTCTGCCCGCAGGCCGCTCAGCAACTGGCGAAACGGCTCAGATAATGCGTCATAAGCGGCAATCCCGCTGGTCCACAGGGTGTCTCCCCCGGTCGATGGCAGCTCTTTTGCCGCCAGAATCGCGCCCGCTGGCGGCGTGTCGATAAAGGTCACATCGGTGTGCCAGTTGTCGTTATCCGGCGGATTATCGTTATGAGTATCCAGCACGATAATCTCTTCAACCCCTTCGGCATGCGGATAGACAGGGTGAATATGCAGATCGCCAAAACGCAGCGCCAGCGCCCGCTGTTGTTGCGGCGTAATCACCTGCTCACGCAGAAACACCACCTGATGGCGCAGTACGGCGTGATAAAGCTGTTCAAACTGATTATCGCTCAGCGGGCGCGTCAAATCCGCACCGGTGATTTGTGCGCCAATGTTCGGCCCCAGCGGGGTAATGCTCAGACGTTCACTCATTGTACTTCTCCATGCCAGGGCGTCAGGCGGCGCTGAAGCGCGCGCAGACCCAGTTCTAAAATAAACGCGATAACGGCAATCACCGCGATCCCCGCCAGCACCACATCCGTTGCCAGAAACTCACCGGCTGACTGCACCATAAATCCTAAACCTCGCGTGGCGGCAATCAGCTCTGCTGCCACCAACGTCGACCAGCCCACGCCAAGCCCGATACGCAACCCTGTGAGTATCTCCGGCAATGCCCCCGGCAAAATAACAAACCACAGCACCTGCGTACGACTGGCTCCCAGCGACTGTGCGGCACGCACTCTCACCTGCTGCGCGCTTTTAACCCCCGCCAGCGCCGACATCGCTACAGGGGCGAAAATCGCCAGATAGATCAGCAGGATCTTGGAGGTCTCACCAATGCCAAACCAGATCACCATCAGCGGCAAATAGGCCAATGGCGGAACCGGACGATACAGTTCAATGATCGGATCGAGAATGCCGCGCATCGTCGGACTCAGCCCCATAGCGATCCCAACCGGAACGCCGAGCAGTACCGCCGCCAGCAGCGCGATAACAATACGCGTCAGGCTCGCCGCCAGATGCTGCCACAGCGTGGCATCCATAAACCCCTGCGGCCCGGCAATAACCATCAGTTTTTGCAAAACCTGGCCCGGCGGGGGTAAAAACAGCGGACTGATTAACTGCAGCGCCGCCACCGTCCACCACACCGCCAGAATGACGACCAGCGTACCGAAGCTTAAGGTAAACTGCCGCGAGAACGGCCAGCGCCAGTTCAGCGCGCGCTGGCGACGGGGTTTATCATTAATCACCACGCTCATGAGAATGCCTCCCGTTGTTCAAAGACACGACCTAACACATACTCGCGCATGGCGATAAACTGCGGGTCGGACTTAATGCTGCGGCTCGGCTCTCCGGCCACAAAGCGACGAGCGAAATTCAGCGGCAGACGCTCCAGTACCCGGCCAGGGCCTGGCGACAGCAATACCAGCTCCGTTGCCAAAAAAACGGCTTCTTCAATATCGTGGGTAATCAACAGCACCTGTTTGCCAGTCTCATGCCACAACTTCAGCAGCAGGGTTTGCATCTGCTCGCGGGTAAAGGCGTCGAGCGCGCCAAAGGGTTCATCCAGCAACAACAGCTGCGGGTTGGCAGCCAACGCCCGCGCAATACCGACGCGCTGACGCTGACCACCAGAGAGCTGCCAGATAAAACGTTTTCCCGCATCCTCCAGCCCAACTTTCTGCAACATCTCCCGCGCGATTCGTTGACGTTGGGGCTTCTCCATCCCCGCCAGTTGCAGCCCGAAGGCCACGTTGTCCTGCACGTTGCGCCAGGGCAGCAGGCCTTCGTTCTGGAACACAACCCCGCGCTCTGCGCCTGGACCTTCAACTTTGTTGCCCGCCAGCATAATGCTGCCATGCTGATACGGCACAAACCCGGCAATCAGATTTAACAGCGTGGTTTTTCCGCAACCAGAAGGTCCGAGTACCACCAGCAGTTCGCCACTATCGAGCGTCAGGTTGATATCTTCCAGCACCGGTTTTCCACCGTAGCTGGCGGCAAGATGAGAGATTTGCAGCATCAGCGCCTCCTTATTTATTGCACGAAGCGATCGGTCACATACTGGCTGTAATCCGTCGCGACGGCGGGGACTTTGCCCTGCTCTTTGAGGAACTGCGCGGTGTCGATAATTGCTTTATTCACCGGGCCGGTTAGCTCAGCGGTTTGCTGTTGTGCCGTCAAATAGGTGTTACCTTTCACCAGGCCCGGCACATCCGCCTCCGGTACGCCACTCAAACGCGACAGTTTGCTGATATTCTCCGGCTGTTTCAGCCATTCATCGGGATTAGCGATATAAGGCTGCTGGGCGTCGATGGCGCTTTTGGCAAAGGCTTTCACCACCTCAGGATGCTTCTCGGCAAAATCTTTGCGCACCACCCACACGTCCAGCGTCGGTGCGCCCCACTCGCCAACCTGCGATGAGTCGGTTAATACCTTGCCATCTTTTTCCAGCGCGTTTACCGCAGGCGCCCAGACATAAGCACCATCAATATCTCCGCGCTGCCAGGCGGCAATAATCGCGGGTGGCTGCAGGTTCACAATCTCCACCTGCCCTGCTTTGATACCCCAGTGTTTCAACGCCGCCAGCAGGCTGTAATGGGTAGTGGAAATAAACGGCACGGCAATGCGCTTACCAATCAAATCTTGCGGTTTACTGATGTTTTTCTTCACCACCAGCGCTTCAGAATTGCCGAGTTTTGACGCCAGCAGGAAAACCTCAATAGGCACCTGCTGGCTGGCAGCGACCGCCAGCGGGCTGGAGCCAAGATTACCGATCTGCACATCACCGGATGCCAGCGCACGGACGATGCTCGCACCGCTGTCGAATTTGCGCCAGTCAACGGTAGCCCCGCTCTCTTTAGCAAAGGTGTTATCCGCCTGCGCCACTTTGGCGGGTTCAGCGGAGGTCTGATAAGCAACGGTGACGTTCACCGCCTGTGCCTGAAATGCGATGAATGCCAGTGCGGCAAGTAGTGCGTTACGCGATGAAATAGCCATGATTGTCTGCTCCCCTGTCTTGTTATGGGGGCAGTATTTCGTTGCGGCACAATTTGATAAAGGAATTAAAAATTCTGGCTAATAGCGATCTGTTTTTAGAAAAAAAGCGGCAATGCTTAGCCCGGAAATGCATTTGATTGCAGGCCGGCAAATTATTGCGATTTTGTTACATTCGTTACATATCCGCGCCACGGGGATTGCCAGCGCGGCGCTGGCAGGCATCATAGATGCCATTGTCAGGCAAGAGAGCAAGATCATGATTCATGTTGTGCTGGTGGATGACCATGTGGTGGTGCGTTCCGGCTTTGCGCAATTACTCAGTCTCGAAGACGATCTCAACGTTGCTGGCCAGTACAGCAGCGCGGCACAGGCGTGGCCTGCATTACTGCATGATGACGTCAACGTTGCGGTGATGGATATCGCCATGCCGGATGAAAATGGCCTGAGCCTGTTAAAACGACTGCGGGCGCAGAAGCCCGGTTTTCGCGCCATTATTCTCAGCATCTATGACTCACCCACGTTTGTGCAAAGCGCACTGGATGCCGGTGCCAGCGGTTATCTGACCAAACGCTGCGGGCCAGAGGAACTGGTGCAGGCGGTACGATCGGTTGGTATGGGCGGGCATTACCTGTGCGCCGACGCGCTGCGGGCGCTACGCGGCGGCGAACAGCCCGCGCAGGTACTGGAGGTATTGACCCCGCGCGAGCGCGAAGTGTTTGATCTGCTGGTCAAAGGCGACAGCGTAAAAGAGATCGCCTTCAAGCTCGACCTCAGCCATAAAACGGTGCACGTTCATCGTGCGAACGTGCTGGGCAAACTGCAATGCCACAGCACCATCGATCTGGTGCATTTTGCACTCGACCACCAGTTGCTGACGGGGCATTAATGTCACGCAGCCTTCGTCATGGGGTTATTTCTCTGTTTATTCTGCTGGCCTGGGGATCGGGCTGGCTGATGCTGTGGACGCTGGGGTTTTACCTGACCCACAACGGCCAGCAGGCAGCGCTATTCCTGCCGCACGGCGTCTATCTCGCCCTGCTAATCCTGCTTTCTCGCCGTTACTGGCCCGCGCTGGTACTGCCGCCGGTGCTGATGCTGTTCTGGCTGCACAGCGAGCAATTAGTGAATGGCTATATCCTGCTAGTTGCGCCGTTGATTAGCCTGATACCGGCGAGTATCGGCCAGTCATACTGGCACCGCTTCCCCCTTTACTGGCAGCGCTTAACGCTGCTGTTGGCCGCGGTGACGATCACGTCATTGCTCAATACCCTCCTGCTTTCACCGTTTATCCAAAGCCCGGCAACGTTAATTGGCCTGGCGTCGTTTACCGGCGGCGTGCTGCTGACGCCGTTTGTCTATCTGATCTATGAATTTCTGCGCCAGCAGCACCGCTATCATTTGCTCGGACTGGATACCACCAATCCCCCCCTGCGTACCTCGCTTATCATCTGGTGCAGTCTGTTTTTCATTATTGGCATAGGTACCCAGATGGTGCTGTCACCGGAGATCGAGCGCCTACTGCTAATCGTAGTGTTCTTACCAAACGTGGTGATGGCGTGGAAATTTGGCTGGCAGGGCGGCGTGTTGTCCGGACTGCTCGGCAGCATGATGATCACCATCGCCCGGCAAATCGGCGTCGGGTTCAGCAATTTACTGGAGCTGGAGATTTTCCTCGCCACCCAGGCGCTGCTGGGCATAGGGCTGGGGATCGCTATCAGCCGCCAGCAGCATCTGGCGCAAAACCTGCACCATTATCGCCAGCGTCTGGAAGCCGAACTGGCAGCGCGACGCGCGCTGACCGAACAACTGATCCGCACCGAGGAAAATACGCGCAAAAGCCTGGCGCGGGAGCTACACGACGAAATTGGTCAGAACATCACCGCCATTCAAATTCAGTCGCAACTGGTCAAGCGCGCGCCGGGTCGCGAGCAAACGCTTGAAGCGGCAAATCAGATCAACGACCTTGCCCGGCGCATTCACCACTCCACCCGCCAACTGTTGCGCCAGCTGCGGCCGCCCGCGCTCGATGAACTGGCCTTTAAAGATGCACTGCATCATCTGGTGAATGAATTTGCCTTTGCCGAACGCGGCATTCGCTGTTGGTTTGACTATCAGCTTGAAAATACGCCAGAAAATGAAACGGTGCGTTTCACACTGTATCGCCTGCTGCAGGAGTTGCTCAATAACGTCTGTAAACATGCCGACGCCAGCGAAGTGTCGATTACGCTGCGCCAGCAGGAACACCGCGTGTTTCTGCACGTCGCTGACAACGGCGTAGGTATTCTCGCGGAGAAAATCCCCGGGTTCGGTATCCAGGGGATGCGTGAACGGGTTAGCGCCCTTGGCGGCGAACTGACGCTCGAATCGAACAACGGCACGCGGGTAATTGTTAACCTGCCCACAAATTTGCAACAAATCAGCCGTTAACCAGGAAAAAGTCTTAGTCACTGCGGACTTTATCTCATCCCATTTTGCTTTCACTTTCCTATAGTCAGCACAAACGGAGGCTGCCATGCATGCACGTGCATCACGCGAGACAGACCAACAATACCGGGCGCTACGCCCCCGGCTGCTGATGTGTATGGTGATTGGGTACGCCGCGTTTTATCTGACGCGCAAAAGCGTTAACTACGTCCTCCCGGCGCTGCAAACGGATCTGGGTCTGGATAAAGGCGATATCGGCCTGCTGGGATCGCTGTTTTATCTGACCTATGGCCTGTCGAAATTCACCGCCGGGCTATGGCACGACAGCCACGGACAGCGCGCGTTTATGGGCATTGGCCTGTTTGCCACCGGCGTTTTAAACGTGCTGTTCGCCTTTGGTGAATCGCTGACGCTGCTCCTGGTGGTCTGGACGCTGAACGGATTTTTTCAGGGCTGGGGCTGGCCACCCTGCGCCCGACTATTGACCCACTGGTACTCGCGCAACGAACGCGGCTTCTGGTGGGGCTGCTGGAATATGTCGATCAACATCGGTGGGGCCATCATTCCGCTGATTAGCGCCTTTGCCGCCCACTGGTGGGGCTGGCAGGCAGCCATGCTGGCGCCGGGAATAATCAGCATGGCGTTAGGCGTCTGGCTCACCCTGCAACTGAAAGGCACGCCCCGGGAAGAAGGCTTACCCACGGTTGGGGAATGGCGGCAAGACCCGCTGGAGTTGCGTCAGGAGCAGCAAAGCCCGCCGATGGGGCTGTGGCAAATGTTACGCACCACCATGCTGAAGAATCCGATGATCTGGCTACTCGGCGTGTCATATGTGTTGGTCTATTTGATCCGCATTGCGCTCAACGACTGGGGCAACATCTGGCTGACGGAAAGCCACGGTGTGAACCTGCTCAGCGCCAATGCCACGGTAATGCTGTTTGAAGTCGGCGGCTTGCTGGGGGCGCTGTTTGCCGGATGGGGTTCGGATCTGCTGTTCAGCGGTCAGCGTGCGCCAATGATTTTGCTGTTCACACTGGGGCTGATGGTCTCCGTCGCCGCGCTGTGGCTGGCGCCGGTGCACCACTACGCGCTACTGGCAGTGTGTTTCTTTACCGTGGGCTTTTTTGTGTTTGGCCCACAGATGCTAATTGGCCTCGCGGCCGTGGAATGCGGACATAAAGCGGCGGCAGGTTCAATTACTGGTTTTCTCGGGCTGTTCGCCTATCTGGGGGCCGCGCTGGCGGGTTGGCCGCTGTCGCTGGTCATAGAACACTACGGCTGGTCGGGAATGTTCAGTTTGCTCTCGGTTGCCGCTGTCTTTATGGGTTTATTGCTGATGCCATTGCTCATTGCGGGCATTCCCCCTTCTCTCAGTCAAAGGATAAAACAATGAAACTGACGCTTACCTCTACCCTAATTGCCTCCGCTCTGACGCTGGCAGCCTTCAGCAGTGTAGCTCAGGCGCAGGGTCGTCTGGTGGTGTATTGCAGCGCCACCAACGAAATGTGCGAAACCGAAACCAAAGCCTTCGGTGAAAAATATGATGTGAAGACTTCATTCATTCGCAACGGCTCAGGCAGTACGCTGGCGAAAGTGGATGCCGAGAAGAAAAACCCGCAAGCGGATGTCTGGTACGGTGGTACGCTGGATCCACAGTCCCAGGCCGGTGAAATGGGGCTGCTGCAGCCGTATAAATCACCAAACCTCGAACAAATCATGGAGAAGTTTCGCGATCCGGCAAAAGTGAAAGGCAACCTCTCCTCGGCGGTTTATGTCGGTATTCTGGGCTTTGGCGTCAATACCCAGCGCCTGAAAGAGAAAAACCTACCGGTGCCAAAATGCTGGAAGGATCTGACCAAACCGGAATACAAAGGCGAAATCCAGATTGCTGATCCGCAAAGCTCCGGTACCGCCTATACCGCACTGGCGACCTTTGCCCAACTGTGGGGGGAAGATCAGGCCTTTGACTACCTGAAACAGCTCAACGCCAACGTCTCCCAGTACACCAAATCCGGCATTGCCCCGGCGCGTAACGCCGCCCGTGGCGAAACGGCTATCGGCATCGGTTTCTTGCACGACTACTCGCTGGAAAAAGAACAGGGCGCACCGCTGGAACTTGTCTCACCGTGCGAAGGTACCGGTTATGAAATCGGCGGTGTCAGCATCCTGAAAGGCGCGCGTAACCTCGATAACGCCAAACTGTTCGTTGACTGGGTACTGTCGAAAGACGCGCAGGAGCTGGCGTGGAAGAAAGGTAAATCCTATCAGATCCTGACCAACACCACCGCCGAGACGTCCCCTAACTCGCTGAAGCTCGACGACCTGAAGCTTATCAATTACGACATGGATAAGTACGGCTCGACCGACGTGCGTAAAGCCCTGATCAATAAGTGGGTCAGCGAAGTGAAGATGGGTAAATAACCCCAGATTTGCGTTCATTTGCCGGATAAGGCCTTAACGCCATATCCGGCCTGAAATACCGGAACCGCTATGTCACACACACTTGCACTCCATCCCGTGAAAAAACGGGATGCGATATTTCTTTGGATTTTACTCGGCTGGCTGGCGTTTGCCCTGCTGCCGAGCTGGAGCCTGGACTACGGTCTGCTGGAGTCGACGCGCGAAGAAATTCTCGCCGCCTACGGCTGGTCACAGTTCAATATCAGTTGGCTCTGGTATCTGCTGCCAAGCCTGCTGCTGGTGCGCCCGTTCCATGAAGCCAGACGCGAACAGCGCAGCCGCCATTATTTTGACGCGGGCTGGGCGTTTTTCTGTATGGCGTTTATCGTCGCCAGCGCGACTATTGAGGGACGCGGCTTAGGCTATGCCACCATCGTGCTGTTTGTGTCACTTGGCGCGATCATGACCCTGGCGCTCACCCGTCTGGAATGGCTGGGTGGCGACCGTTTCGTCATCGGCTCGCTCACCGCGATTGTCGCGCTGATCGGTATTTTTATCGTCTGGCCAAGTATCGCTATTTTCATTCCGATGTTCACCAACGACGCCGGAGAATTTGCTCCGCTGGCGTTTATGAATGTGCTGTCGCAGGCGCATATCATTCAGGTGATCCTCAACTCGATTATGCTGTCGATTGCCGTCGGCGTCGGCTGTACCTTCTTTGGCCTGGTGCTGGCTATCTACACCACCCGTATTGCGAAACGCAGCGCCATTATCGGACGAATTTTCTCGATTCTGCCGATCGTCACCCCGCCGTTTGTTGTGGGTTTAGGCGTAACGCTGATGATGGGACGCTCCGGTTACATCACCGAATTTATGGTCGAATGGTTTGGTTTGACCAACACCAACTGGCTGTACGGTTTTACCGGCATCTGGCTGGCGCAGGTGCTGGCCTTCACTCCGATGGCGTTTATGATCCTCGACGGGGCGATCAAAACCATTCATCCGTCGCTGGAGGAGGCGTCATACACCCTGCGCGCCAGCCGCTGGCAAACCTTTAACGGCGTGTTTGTCCCGCTGCTAAAACCGGCACTGGCAAACGCCTTTTTAATTGTGGTGGTGCAGTCGCTGGCCGACTTCAGTAACCCGCTGGTGCTTGGCGGTAACTTCGACGTGCTGGCAACGCAAATCTACTTCTACATCACCGGTTCCCAGCTCGACTACCAGGCCGCCAGTACGCTGGGTGCCTTCCTGTTGCTGTTCTCGCTGCTGGTGTTCTGCGTGCAGTACATGTGGATTGGTAAACGCTCGTACGTCACCGTTTCCGGTAAATCCTATCGGGGCGACGTGCAGCCGCTGCCGGTAACGCTGGTATGGAGCGTGGTCGCGCTGCTGGCGGTGTGGATTGCCTTTAACGCCCTGCTCTATGGCAGCATTTTCTACGGCAGTTTCACCGTAAACTGGGGCGTGGACTACACCCTGACGCTGGCGAACTTTACCAAACTGTTCGGTCAGGGAATGAGCGACGGCGCGTGGCCTTCACTGCTCGACACCCTGCTCTACGCCGGGATTGCCGCGCCGATCACCGCCATCTTCGGCCTGCTGATCGCATGGGTTGTGGTGCGTCAGCAGTTTAAAGGCAAAAAGACCATCGAGTTCACCACTATGCTGTGCTTTGCCGTTCCGGGCACCGTAGCGGGCGTATCGTACATTCTGGCCTTTAACAGCGCCCCGGTATACCTCACCGGCACCGCCGCCATCGTGATTATCTCAATGGTAATGCGTAATGTCCCGGTCGGTATCCGGGCGGGCATTGCGGGCTTAGGCCAAATCGATAAATCGCTGGATGAAGCCTCGCTCAGTCTGCGCGCCGGTTCCCTGCGCACTATTACGCACATCCTGTTGCCGCTGCTGCGCCCGGCGATCCTCTCAGCGCTGATCTACAGCTTTGTGCGCGCCATTACCACCGTCAGCGCCATTGTGTTCCTCGTCACGCCGGATACCCGCGTGGCCACGGCCTACATCCTGAACCGCGTAGAAGACGGCGAATACGGCGTGGCGATTGCCTACGGTTCCATTTTAATCGTGGTGATGCTGGCGATTATTTTCATCTTTGACTGGCTGATCGGCGAATCACGTACCTCCCGTTCAAAAGCCAAAAACCAGGCGTAATGGAGCGCACTATGACTCAGAAAAATTTCGTTGAACTGCGCAACGTCACTAAACGATTTGGCAGCAACACGGTTATCGACAATATCAATCTCACCATTCCGCAGGGGCAAATGGTAACGCTGCTCGGCCCGTCCGGCTGCGGTAAAACCACCATCTTGCGTCTGGTTGCCGGGCTGGAAAAACCGAGCGAAGGACAAATTTTCATTGATGGCGAAGACGTTACCCATCGTTCTATTCAGCAGCGCGATATCTGTATGGTGTTTCAGTCATATGCCCTGTTCCCGCATATGTCGTTAGGGGAGAACGTCGGTTATGGCCTGAAGATGCTCGGCGTGTCGCGCGCGGAGGTGAAAACCCGCGTCAAAGAGGCGCTGGCGATGGTGGATCTGGAAGGATTTGAAGACCGCTTTGTCGATCAGATCTCCGGCGGTCAGCAGCAGCGCGTGGCGCTGGCCCGTGCGTTGATCCTCAAACCGAAAGTGCTGCTGTTTGATGAGCCGTTAAGTAACCTGGACGCCAACCTGCGTCGCAGCATGCGCGACAAGATCCGCGAGCTGCAAAAGCAGTTTGATATCACCTCGCTGTACGTCACCCACGATCAAAGCGAAGCCTTTGCGGTTTCCGATACCGTACTGGTGATGAACAAGGGACACATCATGCAGATCGGCTCGCCGCAGGATCTCTATCGCCAGCCCGCCTCCCGCTTTATGGCGAGCTTTATGGGCGATTCTAACCTGTTCCCGGCCACCTTCAGCGACAGATACGTTGATATCTACGGCTATCATCTGCCGCGCCCACTGCACTTTAGCGATCAAGGCGAGGGCATGGTAGGCGTGCGCCCGGAAGCGATCACGCTCAGCGACCGCGGCGAAGAGAGCCAGCGCTGCGTGATCCGCCATGTCGCGTATATGGGACCCCAATATGAGGTCACGGTGGAGTGGCACGGACAGGAGATTTTATTGCAGGTCAACGCTACGCGTCTGCAGCCGGACGTCGGCGAGCAGTATTATCTCGAAATCCATCCGTACGGCATGTTTGTGCTGGCGGATGCGGCATAAAGTGTTACCCATGTTTCCGGTTCATACCGTATCGCCATCCGGCAAAAATGCCCGATGGCGGCTTACGTCTTATCGGGCCTGAACTTGAACTTTTAACGCGGCAATATCCGCGGGCGTGGTGCGACAGCACCCGCCAATCAATCGTGCGCCAGCGGCCTGCCACTGTGGCAGATAATCCGCCAGTTGCGCACAAGACTCACCGTGATGATGCCAGGTTTTGCTCGCGGCATCGTACTGCTCGCCGGAATTCGGATACACCACCAGCGGCAGCGCCGTTAAGCCGTGTAAATGCTGCAACGCAGCGGTGGTGTTTTCCAGCGCAATGCAGTTAATGCCTAACGCCACCACCTGCGGATAATCCGCCAGCAACGCGACCACGTCACGCAGCGGCGTACCGTCGCTCAGGTGCTCGCTGTCACGCAGAGTAAATGAGAACCAGGCTCGTGCACGCGGGTACGCGGTCAACAGCTCAGCCAGTGCGCCAATCTCGACAAAATTCGGCAGGGTTTCGCAGGCCAGCAGATCGGCCCCGGCATCCAGCAATGCTTCCACACGCGGGCGATGAAACGCCTGGAACGCCTCGGCGCTGCGCTGGTAATCGCCACGGTATTCAGAGCCGTCCGCCAGATACGCGCCGTAAGGTCCGACAGACCCCGCCACCAACAGCGTACCCGCTTGCGGGTTCTCTGCCAGATACGCTTCACGCGCTTTACGCGCCAGCTCCACGCTTTTGCCAATCAGCGCTTTCGACTGCGCTTCATCCATGCCACGCGCGGCAAAGCCCGCCGGTGTCGCCTGATAGCTGGCGGTGATCGCGCATTGCGCCCCCGCCCGGTAATAATCAAGATGCACTTCGCGGATAAGCTCCGGGTTTTCTACCAGCACTTTGGCTGACCACAGGCTGTCGGCTAAGTTACACCCTCGCGCTTCCAGTTCCGTCGCCATCGCGCCATCCAGTAACAGGACATCCTGTTTCTCAAGGAGAGCGCGTAACGGATTATTCTGCGACATGTTCTGGCTCCTGTTTTGCGTTACGGGGTTGAGTAAGGAAATATGCACCATAGCACAACGCAACAAACGGTAACCCGCACCACAACGCAATTCTCTGCGCTGGATCGAATGCCAGCCCCACACAGGCCACCAGGCACAACACAAATCCTAATACCGGCACCAGCGGATACCACGGCGCACGATAATGTAATGCACTCAATGCCTTACCCTGTTGCAGATGACGGCGGCGAAAAACAAAGTGCGAGGCGCAGATGCTCAGCCACACCGCCACCACCGCAAACCCGGAGATTGCCGACAGCGCGACAAATACCGTGTCCGGGGCCACCACGCTGGAAAACAGCGCCAGTACGCCGCCGAGCATACTGACCGACAGCGCCGTCAGCGGCACGCCGTTTTTCGTTACTCGCCCAAAACAGGCTGGCAGCGTACGTTCATTTGACAGCGACCAGAGCATGCGCCCGGAGGCATACAGCCCGGAGTTCGCCGCAGAAAGAATGGCTGTCAGGATCACGAAGTTAAAAATATCGGCGGCGTACGAAATCCCTACCTTCTCAAACACCAGCACAAACGGGCTTTTCTCCACGCCCGCCTGCTGCATCGGGATCAGCGCCGCCAGCACAAACACGGTGCCGATAAAGAAAATAATCAGTCGCGCGATGGTGGTACGAATCGCCACCGGGATCACCTTGCGCGGATTTTCCGTTTCACCGGCGGCAATACCGATAAGCTCAGTTCCCGAAAAAGCAAAGTTCACCGCCACCATAGTCATCAGGATCGGTAAGCCACCATGCGGGAACCAACCTTCCGCTGTGATATTACTTAGCCCCGGCGCGGGCGAGTCATCCTGCATCGGGATAAAGCCAAAAATCGCCGCCCCGCCGAGGATAATAAAGGCGATGATAGTGACCACTTTCACCAACGAGAACCAGAACTCCCCTTCGGCAAAAAAGCGCGTGGAGATAACGTTCAGGCCAAAAATAATCACACAGAACACCACGCACCAGACCCATACTGGCACCAACGGAAACCAGTACTGCATACAGAATCCGGCAGCGGTAAAACTCGAACCAAGCGCCACGGTCCAGGTCAGCCAGTAGAGCCAGGCCACGGTATACCCCGTCGCCGGGCCGAGATAGCGCGCGGCATAGACGTGAAACGCCCCGGTCTCCGGCATCGCGACCGACAGCTCGCCCAGACACTGCATAACCAGCCAGACCACCAGAGCGCCAATCAGATAGGCCAGCAGCGTTCCCGCGGCCCCGGTAGTGGAGATGATGTAGCCGGTATTGAAGAATAACCCTGTGCCAATCACGCCGCCTAAGGAGAGCATAATCAGGTGACGCGTTTTCATCGTGCGCTTCAGTGGCGCATTTTGTTGTGTTGTTTGCATATAACCTTCCAAACGTATGGACATCTAAACATCCAAAGAAGGTGTGTTATACCGCGTTTGTTAACACAATGCAAAATCAACCCTGCACCAGACGCAGATGACCGCGCCGGGCGCTTAATACCGGGTGGGGGTTAATTATCAAATATAAAAAGGGCCGCCAGCTCATAACGCCTCCGTTGCCAGGCTTTACATAAACTCTGGCAACGTCATCGCCGGCTGGCGTTCACCCGGAAGTGGGAACCGTATCTCCCCACTCATACAACCGAACGATTGCTTATGAGCCACTGGTCGGGATCGGCATCTGCGATTTACGGCTCATCAGGAAAAATACCGCCAGCCCTGCCAGTAAAATGCCCGGCGCAGAAGCCGCCATCACGCCTACCGTTCCTGTGCCGAGCGCTAACATTTTTCCTGCCAGCAGCGGGCCGCTCATCGCCCCCAGACGCCCAACGGCGACGGCGGTACCCACGCCTGTCGCGCGGATCTGCGTGCTGTAAAACAGCGGAGCCAGCGCATACAGCACGCTTTGTCCTCCAGTGGCAAACATCCCCGCCACAAATCCAGCCATCAGCATACCGCTCAATGACGACACCGTCCCCAGCGCCAGCAGCGAAGCCAACATCCCGGTGTAGATCAGAAGCGACATGACCACCGGGCGCAGTTTGTCCATTAACGCCCCGAGAATTAACGTGCCGCTGGCTGCGCCGATTTGCAGAGCAAACATCACGCCAGCCGCCTGCGAGGGCTGAAAGCCCTGCTCCACCAGCAGCATCGGCAGCCAGTTGATCAGCATATACACCACCAGCAGGGTGAAGAAATAGCACAACCACAGCAGCAGCGTGGCTGTCGCGGTAGCAGGTGCGAACAGGGCGCGCAACGGCGCGGCGGCCACCTGCGTTTGCTGGGCATAAACCTGTGATTCTGGCAGCCAGCGTATCAACAACGGCACCAGCAGCAGCGGGATCACTCCGCCAACCCAGAACACCGTTTGCCAGGCGGCGGCCAGACCGCTAAACCCGAGCGCCGCCGCTAACGCCGCACCAATCGGCACGCCGCAGTACATCAGGCTCACCGCCGTACCGCGAAAACGCGGGCCCGCCGCTTCGGAGGTCAGCGCGATCAGATTCGGCAACGCCGCGCCCAACCCGACGCCGGTCATCAGACGGGCAAACACCAGCGACGAGAAATCCCAGGAAATCGCCGTCGCCAGCGAGAACAGGCCGAACAGCGCCACGGAGGCAATAAGAATACGCTTGCGGCCATAGCGATCGGCCAGCATGCCGCCCACCAGCGCGCCGGGCAGCAGCCCGAGAATGCCCGCACTGAAGATCCAGCCCATCTGCATTTTATCCAGCGCAAACGCCTGGGCGATACCGACGGCAGCGATCCCGGCAGCCTGTAGATCCAGCCCTTCCATCAGGGCAACTAAAAAGCAAAGCCCGACGGTTAACGTCAGGCGGTAAGATGTGGGGGTACGGGTAGTCATAAGATGTACCTCTGAGGTCACGATGCAGGTGAGTCGCGGCTGATACGTTGCCAGCCGCGTAATCATTTTTATTTGCTATTGCGCAGATCCAGCGCCACGTCGACGATCATATCTTCCTGGCCGCCCACCATTCGGCGTTTGCCCAGTTCAACCAGAATATCGACCGCGCTCAGGCCATAACGCGCCGCCGCCACTTCGCAGTGACGCAAGAAGCTGGAGTACACCCCGGCATAGCCCAGTGCCAGCGTTTCGCGATCCACCCGCACCGGACGGTCCTGCAATGGACGCACCAGATCGTCGGCGGCGTCCATCAGCGCATACAGATCGGTGCCGTGCTGCCAGCCGAGCTTATCCGCAGCGGCGATAAACACTTCCAGCGGCGCGTTGCCCGCGCCAGCGCCCATACCCGCCAGGCTGGCGTCGATACGGTCGCAGCCCTCTTCCACCGCAGCTATCGAGTTCGCCACGCCGAGACTCAGGTTGTGATGCGCATGCATTCCGGTTTCTGTCTCTGGCTTCAGCACCGCTTTCAGGGCGCGGAAGCGGGCGCGAATATCGCTCATATTCATCGCCCCGCCGGAATCGACCACGTAGATACAAGTCGCGCCGTAGTTTTCCATCAGCTTCGCCTGCTGCGCCAGATTCTCCGGCGTGATCATATGGCTCATCATCAGAAAGCCGACGGTATCCATGCCAAGCTCACGCGCGTACTGAATATGCTGGGCCGACACGTCCGCTTCGGTGCAGTGGGTCGCCACGCGCACCACTCGCGCGCCGGCCTGATACGCGTTTTTCAGGTCATGAAGAGTGCCGATGCCCGGCAGCAACAGCGTGGCGATCTTTGCGTGTTTGACCACGTCTGCTGCCGCTTCAATCCACTCGAGATCGCTGTGCGCGCCAAAGCCGTAGTTAAAGCTGGAACCTTGTAAACCGTCGCCGTGGGCCACCTCAATAGAATCAACCCGCGCGTCGTCCAGCGCTTTGGCAATCTGGCGCACGTTTTCCAGCGAATACTGGTGACGAATCGCATGCATACCGTCGCGCAGGGTCACGTCAGAGATATAGAGTTTTTTACCGTTCATGCTGCTTCTCCTGCCTGACGGGTGAGTGACTGCGCCATCTGCTCAGCGGTCGCCAGCGCGCTGGAAGTCATAATGTCGAGGTTGCCCGCGTAGGCGGGTAAATAGTGCGCCGCACCTTCCACTTCCAGATACACCGCGGTTTTCAGCCCGGAAAACTGACCAATACCCGGCAGATTCACCGGTTTATCCTGCGGGATGACTTCAAACTGGACGCGCTGTTTCAGGCGATAGCCCGGCACATACGCCTGCACCGCCGCCGCCATGTCATTAATCGACGCTTCAACTTCAAGCTGGGAGGCCGCTTCGCTCAACACATACACCGTGTCGCGCATCATCAGCGGCGGCTCAGCCGGGTTAAGTACGATAATGGCTTTGCCTTTAGCCGCGCCCCCCACCACTTCAATCGCCTTCGAGGTGGTTTCGGTAAACTCGTCGATATTGGCGCGGGTGCCCGGTCCCGCAGATTTACTGGCGATCGAGGCGATAATTTCGGCGTAATGGACTTTTGCCACGCGAGAAACCGCCGCCACCATCGGGATGGTCGCCTGCCCGCCGCAGGTCACCATATTGACGTTCTGCTGGTTAACGTTGGCCTCCAGATTCACCACCGGGACGCAGTACGGGCCGATCGCTGCGGGCGTCAGGTCGATCAGACGGATCCCCGGTTTTACGGCGCGCAGCGCGGCGTCATTTTTCACGTGCGCGCCCGCGCTGGTGGCATCAAACACGATGTCGATGTCAGCGAATTCTGGCATCGCAAGAAGCCCCGTCACCCCTTCATGGGTGGTGGCAACGCCCATACGCCGGGCGCGTGCCAGACCGTCGGATTGCGGATCAATCCCCACCATCACCGCCATCTCCAGACGTACGCCGTGACGCAGAATTTTAATCATCAAATCGGTGCCGATGTTGCCAGAGCCGATAATGGCGACTTTACGCTTACTCATGACTGACTTCCTTTTGTAACCGCCGCTGAAAAGGTGGCGGCAACTGAACCAATACCGTCGATATGGGCTTCAAAACGATCGCCCGCATTCACCGCCACCATCGGGCCTAACGCCCCGGTGAGAATAATGTCCCCGGCACGCAGCGGCTCGCCGAGGCTGGCCATTTTGCGCGCCAGCCACACGGCGGCGTTGATTGGATGTCCCAGACATTCGCTACCGCGCCCGCTGGAAACCTCTTCGTTATTGCGCGTCATTTTCATCGCGCAGTTTTTCAGATCTAATCCTGCCGGACGTTGTGCCGGGCCGCCGACCACATACACGCCACAGGAGGCGTTATCCGCCACGGTATCAACAAACTTGATCGACCAGTCGCGAATACGGCTGCCGACCACTTCCAGCGCGGGTAGCACCCACTCGATGGCGTTGTACAGCTCGTCAAAGGTGGTATCGGCATTGGGCAGATCGCGGTTCAGCACCAGCGCAATCTCCGCTTCAATACGCGGTTGTAGCACGCGGGCAAACGCAATGGTGTCGTTGTCGCCGTAGCACATGTCGGCGAACAGCGTGCCGAAGTCCGGCTGATCGACGCCCAACTGCTGTTGCACTTTCGGGTGCGTCAGCCCCACTTTGCGCCCGACGACGCGACGCCCTCGCGCCACGTCATACTGCACATTGATACGCTGAATGGCGTAGGCCGCTTCGGCGTTATCCACGCCGATCAGTTCACGCAACGGGGCGATAGCGTCCCCTTTTTCCTCAGCCTGACGTAAATCGGCGGCTAACTGCTCAAGATTAAGATTCGTCATGTCCGTTCCTTAAGGGCGTGCGAGGAAGTTCAGCACCAGCTGGTTAAAAGCATCCGCATGTTCCCACTGTGCCCAGTGCCCGCAGTCGCGGTAGATGTGCAGCTCAGACCCGGCAATCCCGGAGAGCAGGCGCAGGCCGGCGTCCATCGGCACGAAGCGGTCGTTGCGTCCCCAGACAATCAGGGTCCGGGCTTTGATTTCCCCCAGGCGCGGGCTGAAATCCGGAAACTGTTTCGGGTTGGCTTCAAGGCTGTGGACAAAGTTTTCCAGGTGATCGCGACGCGACAGCATGTTATTCAGACGCGCCTCAAACAGCGCCTCGGTCAGGTCGCTGGTGTCGAAGACAAAGATCTCCATCATCAGCTTCAGGTTCTCGATGGTCGGTTCGCGGTACAGCTGATTCAGGCGCTTGATGCCTTCGGTCGGCATCGGGGTAAACAGGCTCATACCCCCCGTCCCGCCGCCCATCAGCACCAGCTTGCCCACACGCTCCGGCCAGCTCAGGGTGAACGCCACGGCACTGTGGCCCCCCATCGAGTTGCCCAACAGATGGATTTTCTGAATATCCAACTGATCGACCACGCTTTTCAGGATGCGAGCATTAAGATCGGATCGCGAACCGCGGTTAACGATGCCATCGCTTTTGCCCCAGCCAGGACAATCCAGCAGGATCACCCGGTATCCAGCCTCCACCAGAGGATCGATATTGCGGCTGAAGTTCGCCCAACCCGTCGCACCCGGACCAGATCCATGCAACAGCACGACGGTCTCTTCGCCCTGCCCACAGTCATTGAAATGCACGCGCAGCGTTTCGCCTGCTTCCTGCACCTGCAGAAAACGACTGGTTGCGGCTTCGGTTTGCGGTTGGTAAGTCATGATGTTCTCCTGCATATTCAGTTCTGTTTCAGTTCTGTGTGGTGGCGCTCAGGGAGCCGAATCCAGCGATCCACTCTGGGATCGGGCGGTAATAACGGCCTTCGCTGCGCCAGTTGCCAAAGGCAGAAATAGCGGCGAAGGCAGCAACCCAGGTTTTAACTTCGTGCGTTGATTTGCCCGCCATCGCGGACAGTTCTTCGTTACTGACCGCGTCCAGCTCCTGCAAACGTCCCTGTTCAAGCAGCGTCATAAAGCGGTTATCCCAGACAGGGTTAAGCGGATGCAGCGTGTTTTGATCGGCCACAAACTTCTCAGCAGCGCTGATCACCCGCTGCTGGCGCAGCTCGCGCTCGTTTTCAGGCAGTTGTTTGCCGCTGCCGAGCAGGCGGTCGCGCATATGGGCATCGGCCTTCGCCAGCTCCGGGACCGGCGGCTGATGCGACAGGCCGCCGGAGCCTAAAAACAGCACACGCTGATTCAGCGAGCTGGCGAATCGGCCAATCGCTTCACCGAGCATGCGGGTACGCAGAAAGCCCGGCAGCGGCGTGGCGACGCCGTTAATAAACACCGGCAGCACCGGCACGTTATCCAGACCGCCGAGCAAAAACTCCAGCGGCTGCGCGAAGCCGTGATCGACCTGCATGTTGTAGGACACGGCGAGATCGATGCCGCTTTTCATTACCGCGTGGGCGCAGGCTTCAGCGAGCTCTGTCGGCACCGGCAGTTCCCCCGCCGCGCTACCGAAATCGCCGATCGCCGTAGCGCCTACGCCTAAACAGAACGGCGGCATCACGTCGTAGAAAAATCCGTTGTAGTGATCGGGGGCAAACAGCACCACCAGTTCAGGGTCGAACGCCGCAATACGTGCCCGGGCGCTGGCGATCACACCGTTAACCTCGTCGAGCACGGCCTGCGCCGGGTCGACGTAACCCACCAGCGGCGAGTGGGAAAGACAGTGAAGATAAGCGTGCATATCAGGCCACCTTTTCAGCGGGAATGTGGGCATTAACGCGGGTGAGCGTCATCACCGAC
This sequence comes from Citrobacter sp. RHBSTW-00986, assembly GCF_013783065.1. Classification (NCBI taxonomy): domain Bacteria; kingdom Pseudomonadati; phylum Pseudomonadota; class Gammaproteobacteria; order Enterobacterales; family Enterobacteriaceae; genus Citrobacter; species Citrobacter sp. RHBSTW-00986. The sequence continues at coordinate 3,708,404 of NZ_CP056200.1, forward strand.
GCCAGTTTATTCAGGGTACTACCCAGGGTTTGCGGAATGGCGATGGCGGCCACAAAGCGGTCCGGGCGTATCACCACCAGCGCGGCGTTGTGCTGGGCAAACCACGCGCGCAGGCGGTTTTGCGTATCGCCAATGCGGGTAACGCCGTCGTGGTTATCCTGATCGGTTTGTATCTGTGTATCCGGCACCACCTGTATAAACTGCGTCCCCAACGCCTGCCACTGTTGGATCTGCGCCTCGCTCATGCCCCACAGCGGGTTACAGCCCCAACCGATCACCGCGAAATTCGGTCCGATGACGTTGTCGAGCAGCGTCACTTCACCTGATTCCAGCGTTACCTTCGGCTGGATAAACATCTTGCCAACGGGAGAGGTTTTCGCGTCGCCTTCACGCACCAGCGCCCCGGCGTGGTACTGCGGCATCGGCTTAAAGCGCATTTCAAGGAGGTAGCGTTTGACCGGCGGAATGTAGTTCAGCAGCCAGGAAACCCCGTCGCGCACCGCGCCGTGCCAGCGTTTCGGCGGCGCAAGTACGTTGCCTGCGGTCACCGAGAGATCGATCATCGCTTTGGCGTGGTCGCGGCGTTCCTGCTGGTAGGTATCCAAAAGCGCATCACCGGCTTTACCCTCAATCACCAGCGCCAGTTTCCACGCCAGATTGAAGGCATCGCGCATGCCACTGTTGTACCCCTGCCCCTGCCAGACCGGCATAATGTGCGCCGCATCGCCCGCCAGCAGCACGCGATCAATGCGAAAACGTTCGGCCAGACGTGCGTTATGGGTATATACGCGCTGGCGGATCAGCTCGACGTTGTCCGGGTTCGGCAGCACTTTGCTCAAAAGCTGGCGCATATTCTGCGGTTCGCTGAGCTGCGCTTCGGTTTCCCCTGGCATTACCATAAATTCAAAGCGGCGCACCGCGTGCGGCAGCGCGGCGGAGACATACGGGCGCACCGGATCGCAGCACAGATACACATGCGGCGTGCTGAGCGGATCGTTAGCGATATCCACCACAATCCACTGATTCGGCGCGGTTTTGCCTTCAAATGGCACATTCAGCGAACGTCTGACGTTGCTGGCCCCACCGTCGCAGGCCACCAGCCACTGAGCTTTCACCGTTTCACGCTGGCCATCCGGCGCTTTCAGGTTCAACGTCACTTCACCATTTTGCTGGCTGAAAGCTTCCAGTTCGCGGGAGAACAGGCAGCGCACGTTGGGAAAACGCGACAGCCCTTCCAGCATCACCGCGTCCACCTGCGGCTGAATAAACGCGTTGCGGCGCGACCAGCCAAATTCGTCGGTCATCGGCTGGATATCAGCAAAACAGCGCCCTTTCGGGGTGAGAAAGCGCATCGCATGCCACGGCGTGGTGTGCGGCAGAACATTTTCGACCAGACCGACGGACTGCATGGTGCGCAGCGCTTCATCGTCAATGCCGATGGCGCGAGGATAGTCGATAAGGGTATCGAGCTTCTCCACCACCAGCACCTCAATGCCCATCAGGCCAAGATAGTTCGCTATCATCAGCCCTACCGGACCGGCTCCGGCAATCGCTACCTGCACGGTGTGCTGCACAGCGGGTTGGATATCTGGATTTATTGTTGTCATTTCAGAACCTCACTACTCGGACAAAATGCAATTGCAGACCCTGGTGAGGCGCAATTGTTTTTTTTGTTAAAAGAATGTGAATAATTTTTTATTGTGCGGTCAGTATAGAAGTGAGTTTTTGCGCTACAATCAAAACATGCCTGGATGTGCACCAAGTGCACCACGTTGTTTTAACTGTAGATTTGTCAATAAATATGAAAAGTGACGACAGTACCGAATACAAAACCGTGCGCGGGTTAACGCGCGGACTAATGTTATTAAATATGTTAAATCGTCTCGACGGCGGGGCCAGCGTTGGCCTGCTGGCAGAGCTGAGCGGCCTGCACCGCACCACGGTCAGGCGACTACTGGAAACCCTGCAGGATGAGGGTTACGTCCGGCGCAGTCTGTCCGATGACAGCTTTCGCTTAACCATTAAGGTCCGTCAGCTCAGTGAGGGATTTCGTGACGAGCAGTGGATTTCTGCGCTCGCCGCCCCGCTGTTGGGAGATTTGCTGCGCGAGGTCATCTGGCCGACCGACGTTTCCACGCTGGATGTGGACGCGATGGTGGTGCGTGAAACCACCCATCGCTTCAGCCGCCTGTCGTTTCATCGGGCGATGGTCGGGCGTCGTTTGCCGCTGCTGAAAACCGCATCCGGCCTGACCTGGCTGGCATTTAGCCCGGAGAATGAACGTCAGGAACTGATTGAAATGCTGGCTTCACGACCGGGAGATGAGTTCCAGTTGGCGCGCGAACCGCTGAAGCTCGACGCCATTTTGAGCCGTGCGCGAAAAGACGGTTTTGGCCAGAACTTTCGCGGTTGGGATCAGGAGGAGAAAATCGCCTCCATCGCCGTCCCCATTCGCAGTGAACAGCGGGTGATCGGCTGCCTGAATCTGGTGTATATGGCCAGCGCCATGACCATCGAACAGGCCGCGGAAAAACATCTTCCGGCCTTACAAAAGGTGGCGAAACAGATAGAGGACGGCGTTGAGTCGCAGGAGATTTTGGTTGCCGGGAGGTGAGATGGATCACAGTTAAGCGGATCATCGGATTAATAGCTGAGATAACTCACTCACCGACCGATATAACACTGTGGCGTCTTGCCCTAGATATATCTTCATCACATAGTGTGCATTCGTTTTCTGCCGGGAGGCTGCATGTTAAAGGTCATTGCCGAAGATTTCATCAAACCTGAGTATATTGAAACCGTTCTCCCTTGGTACCGTGAGCTAATATCGGCGACGAAGAAAGAACCGCAATGCATTGCTTATGACCTCTATATTGATGAAAAAGATCCGGGGCATTTTATTTTTATCGAAGAATGGCCAAACCACGCGGCTCTCGATGAACATTGTGCCAGTGAGCATTTCCGGCGACTTGTGCCGTTAATCGATCAATACACGCGCCAGGAAGCACGTTACATACTGATGGATGACGTGGTAATTCCAGGTGCCTCGTCAAAATAAAAAAACAGAATGGAATTTGCTATTTGGCTCAAATGGATATTCCCTTCTGACAAAAATACGCATAAAAAAACCGAAATCCCGCTTCTGAAAAGAGCAGGATTTCGGTTTTCATTCACTCTGAAGGGCTTCAGACCTTAAGCAGTTTCACCGTCTCGTCGATGTCGATTTCATCTTCCGAGAAGATCAGCGTCGTGCCCTGGAAGGTGGTGATGGCCAGCTTTTTCAGCGTGCGCATTTCACCAGGCTTCACGTCTGATTTCGGTCGGATGCTGTTCATCAGCACACCAACGGACAGCACCGCATTTTCTTTGTCGATACGAGTCTCAGCAGGGACTTCTTCGCTGTAGACCAGGTAAGACTTGATCGCCGTGAGCTTCAGACGCTCGCCCGCGATATAGATGTATTTGCTGTCGGGTATGACTTTTACCGCGTAGGCAGATAAGCCTTTGTTGTTGGTGGTAGGCTCAAAGGTCACCGCCGCGTCTTTCTTGATCAGCTCAGGATTAGCAACCTTAATCACATGAAAATAGCGGTTGTCGCCGTTTTCATCTTTGATAAATCCAAAGCCTTTATCTTTAAACCACGTTGTGATTGTTCCGTTCATTGCTGTTTCCGCCTGATTAAACCTATTACTTGTAGAGTATACCTACTCAATTTGCGCGCAGTGTAAAACACAGGCCATGTCTTTGGCTACTCGTTACCCCAACGATTGAGGAACTCCGCGATATCATCGATACGCTGTGCGTCGACTCCGGCCTCGGTTGCCATCTCCTGCTGCGCTTCTTCGCTGATCTCTTCATTGTTCATCAAACGAGTGATCAACTGCTGGAAGTAGTATGCCAGTGCGTCGCGTTCTGTATCGCTCACCGGCTTTGCAGCTTCAGTCGCGTATTCGTCGGCGATATCATAAAATTTTAGCGGAATGTCGTTGTTCATCGGGTGCTCCGGGGTAAATGCGTGTGCCAGCAGTTGCCTGCCGCGTCTGGTGTGAATGATAGCATTCTTATTTCATGGTTCGCGATCTGTTTTATTGGCTGCAATACGTTGCATATATCAACACTATTTTCTGGAGCCGCTTCGTATTTAATAAATCTACTCTTATTTAAATGACGTTTTTTATTCAGCTCGGTATAACAGCCACAGGTTAAATAGTGTAGTAAAGAAGGAAAGTAGTTAAAGTCTTTTCCCGGAGCATTAAATGATTTAGGGGATATTCCGGTGATTAAACAGCAAAAAATAATGATTCCCCTGCTAGCCTGCTAAGCGAAGCGCCATCGAGCATTTATCCTCGCCGCCACTCCCCCTCCAGGATGGCGGCCAGACCGCGAGTCCATCCCTTCGATTGGCGTCCAATTATTTTTCCATTCCCTACGCTTGCTTCTAACCCCCCAATTACAGGTGTAGAGTCAGCACCTAAATTACCTACAATATTTAGCGCCTTATTTCGAGCACTTTCCCAGTTTTTCTCAGACTTTAATATTGTTTCAATTCGAGTTACTGAGCCAGGTACTATCTAACCTGGCAATATAATGCAAGCCAGCAAACCACCTGGCGCTTCAAGCGCAACCTGGTTCCCTGATGAAGCGTCTTTAACTGTGTCCGCTATCGCCGACCAGGTTTCACTCTTCATCAGCGCAGTAACCGTATCCGCCACCACCTGATTCTTCCCGGCCAGGTCACTCATGGCCTTGCTGCAGTAACTATCACCCGCAGCACAGGCTGCCAGCGCCATGGCCGCATCAGCAACATAATCCGCTGAGCCTAGTGCTGCATCACCGGTATCAGCGAGGGCATTGATAATACCGTTCGCGATGGAAGAGGTTGTACCGTCACCCAGCTTTTCCCTGACTTGATTTTTCAGCGATTCAGCGGCCTGTTTCGCCGCTTCACGGGCCCGGTCACCACTGAGCGAGTTATTCTCAACAACTATTATTTCCTATGACGCTCATGCAATTTATTTTTCAACCATACTCCAGCACCTAATACTACTCCTGCGATGCTCCCTTTTTTCAATGCGATATATAATGCCTCTTCCCATGAAAAAAGGAATGCCCCATCCTTGAAGTAGAAAATTGTTGACACTCCTAGTTGGCATATGAAAAGAACAACAGAGATTAAGGCAGTACAGGGCTTTGTTGAATAAATCAGATTTCGGGTAAGTCTCCCCCGTAGCGGGTTGTGTTTTCAGGCAATACGCACGCTTTCAGGCATACCTGCTTTCGTCATTTTGTTCAGCGCTCGTACCAGGGCCATAGCCTCCGCAACCTGACCATCGTAGTCACGCAGCGTCAGTGAACCCCCGAACAGCTGTTTTACCCGGTACATCGCCGTTTCCGCTATCGAGCGACGGTTGTAATCTGTTGTCCATTTCCACCGCGCATTACTCCCGGTCATTCGCTGATTAGCCACTGCACGGTTACGGTCTGCATATTCACCGGGCCAGTAACCCGCACCTTTTCGGGGAGGGATAAGCGCGCTGATTTTCTTACGCCGCAGTTCATCGTGACAGAGCCGGGTGTCGTAAGCGCCGTCTGCCGATGCTGCCCTGATTTTTCTGTGAGTCTGCCGGATAAGACCCGGGAAGGCTTCTGAGTCCGTCACATTGTTCAGCGACAGGTCTGCACAGATGATTTCATGTGTGTTGCTGTCAACTGCCAGATGCAACTTTCGCCATATACGACGGCGTTCTTTGCCGTGTTTTTTGACTTTCCATTCGCCTTCACCAAAGACCTTCAGCCCGGTGGAATCAATCACCAGATGCGCGATTTCACCCCGGGTGAACGTTTTGAAACTGACATTAACCGACTTTGCGCGCTTGCTGACACTGGTGTAATTCGGGCAGCGCAACGGAACATTCATCAGTGTAAAAATGGAATCAATAAAACCCTGTGCAGCCCGCAGGGTCAACCTGAACACGCGTTTAATGACCAGAACGGTGGTGATGGCGAGATCAGAATAGCGCTGAGGTCTTCCCCGTGATGAAGGCGTTGTCGACTCATACCAGGCCTGAATAGCTTCATCATCCAGCCAGAAAGTTATGGAGCCACGGTTGATGAGGGCTTTATTGTAGGTGGGCCAGTTGGTGATTTTGAACTTTTGCTTTGCCACGGAACGGTCTGCGTTGTCGGGAAGATGCGTGATCTGATCCTTCAACTCAGCAAAAGTTCGATTTATTCATAGATGGTCGCCTCCTGTTTGCCAAGCTAAATATGTTGTGGTGGCTTTACTGGTCATCGATTGCAGCCATAGATCCGGACTTTGCCGAGGTGATGTAAAATACCTCTGTCCCTGATGGAATACGCTGATGGAGGCCTCTATCAACAAAGCGCTCTTTCAGGAGCCTTGAATAAACCGGGTTTTCCCCATCGCGGTCTGACCTGTCTTGCCATCACTTCATGCTTGCCTGGGCAATCGGTGGTGTTGTTTCTGTCTTACTGATTAAGCAACTTAAGCGCTTATTATTGGTGCACAATACTCCCGCTCTTTGGCCAGGAGCGCCCACACAGTCCGCGCATTCTTGTTAGCCAATGCTACCGAGGCAATGTTGTTATTCCGGCGCGCCATTAGCTGGTTAGCCCAGCTCGATACGGCATCCTGTTTATGTTTGGCCGACTGCAATACCGCCCTGGCACCATGGATAAGCAAGGTCCTCAAATAGGTATCACCTCGCTTGCTTATCCCGAGCAGGACTTGTTTACCCCCACTGGAGTGCTGACGTGGAACCAATCCGAGCCAGGCAGCCAGTTGTCGGCCATTCTCGAAATTGTTGGCTTTACCAATGGTCGCAATCAGCGCGCTGGCGGTAACAGGGCCAATACCAGGGATCTTGCCGATACGCTGGCAGAGAGCATTTTGCCGATAGCACTGCTCAATCTGCTTGTCGAGTGTAGCGATGACATCGAACAGGTACGCCATGTGGTGCTGTAGTAGACTCAGCTGTGTACGAAACAGGACGGGTAACGGGTTATCCGCATCTTCCACGAGCTCAGGTAATCGTCGCTGTAGCTGCTGGATACCTCGGGGGACGACAATGCCAAATTCGGCCAATAACCCCCTGATTTGATTGGCTTGTGCGGTTCGCTGTTTGATGAAGCTCTGACGACTCCGGTGAAGTGCCAATACGGCTTGCTGCTCAGCGGTTTTGACCGGCACGAACCGCATGTTAGGTCGAGTGACGGCTTCACAAATAGCTTCAGCGTCTGCAGCATCATGCTTATTGGTTTTAACATAGGGTTTGACGAACTGAGGGGCCATCAGTTTGACATTATGGCCCATCGATATCAGTTTATTGGCCCAGAAATGAGCAGATGCACAGGCCTCCATGCCGATCAAACAGGGTGGGATGTTGGCAAAAAAGGAGGCCATTTGTGCCCGTCTGAGTTGTTTGTTGAACAACCGTTTTCCGTGCTCGTCAACCCCATGGATCTGGAAAACGTTTTTTGCCAAATCGATTCCAATAGTTTTAACGTTCATGATAGCAGCGCTCCGTTCAATGAGTGACGATTTATCGTCCCACTGTGGCACAAGAGATGGGAGGCGACCATTCCATTAACAAAGCCGCAGTACAGTACACAACCAAGAAAAGAAGCCAAAGGGTACCAACCTTGCTGAAGAGATTCATTGCTTCTTCTCCCGCTTGTCTAATTCATCTTTTACAGCTTTTCCTGTAAGTTCAGAAGCAGTAGAACCTGTAACTGCACCAATAACATCCTTTGTCACTTGATCAGTTACCGGAGACAATGAATCAACAACTTTTCCCCCTAAACTACCAGCCGCACTACCAAAGCCAGTACTTATCACAGAGTTAGTCGGATCTTCCCCTTTAATCGCACTGCCAATCGCAGCACCTCCCATATTGATCGCTGCTGATGCCTGCCAACTTTTACCTGTAGTCGCGGCAGCTGTCACACCGGCGAGAATTGCATCAACATAGCTGAAAGGATCATTCCCGCTAAGTTGTACGCCCGTATTCACGCCCACACCGATTGCCGCATTAAGCGCCATACCTTCTTTTATTGTGGTGCCAAGGACACTGCTGCCAAATAACAATACCGGGTCTCCAATACTGGCATTGGATTTATGATAACCCCATGTATTCATGATGGTTTGTGCTTTCTGCTGCGCCTCTGTCTGTGGCGCTGACTTCATATAATCCTGCCCAGTCAGCATTCCTGCGATCAGCTCTTTAGTTACTGCCTCACCATATTTAGCCTGCATGTCAGATGCATATATTTTCAAATAACTTACCAACTCGGTTCGCTCTGCCGTGCTCAACTCCGCTGGTTCTTTATTGAACTTAGCAACCAGTGCATCGCTACGTTTATCGGCATTCTCAAGTTGTAAAAACTCTTTCGCGGTTTGCAGGGATTTATCGCCTTTTAAGACTTTCTCTGCCAAAGCATCACGTTTTTCCGAGGAGGTACTGCTCAGGAAATTATTCTCAACAACAACTCGCTCCGGTGTACAGTCTGACGGTGAACACGCTTTTTCCCTGTCCTTTCCGTCAGTTACATCCGTTTTTTGATGAGGCGTTTCGCTGGCCGTTACTTTTTGCCCCGACGCGCTTTTTTCAGCCCATTACGTAATCCTCCCAACGCCGCACAGTAGCGGAGTGAAGAGCGAGGTTTTAGGTTGTAGAAACACGCTCCCGAAGCGACCAGGGCTGTGCAATTACTTATTCAGTAAGGCTCTTCTGGCTTCCAACAATGCATGTTGAAGCCAATCAAAATCTACCACCCTAATATTCGGTGAAAACTCAACTTTGATGTTATTCTCACCGTCTTCTTGCTGTAAAAGCGCGATAAACTCTTCATCACAGTAGATTTCAGCTATTAATTTTTCATAATCAACATCACTAGCCACAATAATTTTTAATTGATGTTTCTGAGTCATTCTTAAGGCTCCAAAAATCCACGGAAATTACCCTGAGGGTCAAAGCGAGCTCCCCGTCCGTCAGGCGCTATAACATCAAAACCACCAAAGCGGTTACCTTCTTTGACCGTCGCGCCTGGAGTTTTAACAATGCCATCCAATATTTTTTACCCTTGTTCATTCATCTGAGCCGGTGTGCCCTTGGCAACAGGAAAAGCGCTCCCTTCACGACTGCCATGTTTTTGCAATGCTCTACCAGCAACAGTGAAATTTCCCGCTTTAACGGCCGAATCTGTTTTAGCACCGGTTTGTGAAATTGCATCTAAATCAAGTTGACCAAATTTGCCTGTATTAATTTTTGGCCCCAAACCAGACTGAAGACTCCTCACTGCATTAGCCGCCACTGTCTCAGCTTTAGCCGCAGTCGCCTCTGCCGCAGTTTTTCCGATACCTACAGCACCGCCAGCTCCAACACCGCCTGGCACTATCGCTTCTGACATCTGGATACCAGCATTATTCAGGCACAGCACTACATTACCTGCACACGCTTGTATCGCTACTTTAGCAGCCGCTGCGATTTCAGGTGTGGCCGCAGCCAGTAAACCACCACCAAGACCCGCCGGAAGGGCCACCATCAGGGCATCATTCATCGCCAGCCCTTTCTGGCAGGACGCTGATCTTGGGTCAGTGCTGCAAGATGCGATATTCTTGCCATGCTCCTGAACAAACTTCTCCTGGCCGCTTTCAGTACCGCCGAGCAGATTATTCTCAACAACAACTCTTTCCGGTGCGCCCCCCGTAACAATAACAGCTTCCCCTTTATTTTCAGTTACTTAAAACTAATTTTCTCTGCTATACTTCCAGCCCACTAACTTTTTGCCCTAACGCGCCCTTTCAGCCAGTTACACCATTTCCCCCAAATCTGTTAAAGAATAGCTCCCAACACACTATGACCATCATCCTTCCATGCAGTCATAGACAATATTACACGGGCGATAGCTTCTAATTATTCAGAGGGTAAGCTTTTGAAAAATCATTGTACGTTTCATGAAGATGATAAAATTTTGCATCAGGGTCATTTTTCAGTTCTTCATATCTTTTCATTAGTTTTTTGAATAAACCCTCTGGTACAGGATAAGGATCTACCTCATTTTTTGCACAGTAAAAATAGAAAAGCGCCTTTTCAAGCTCTGCAAGAGTTATATTATCCGCATTGCCTGTCAAATACTCAAATGCGTAAGACCACTGTTCTGACAATAATAAGAAATTCAGCGCCGAACCTTTAATGAAAACACCATCAATGTTATTTGAATTAAGTATTTTTTTACAAAATGACAGACAGCACCCCGAATCTTTAACTAATAAATTACTGAGACACTCTAACGCATCATCCTCTGGGTCGTTAAAAGAGTTAGCCTCTACATAGCCATTAGCCAGGTAACTTTCTAAACCTTCAATATCCTTTGTGGTACTATTCACATTTATCATTTGAATGCTCCCGTATTAACAGTTGAAAGTCTTTTCGTGCCATCAGGTAATATTGTCCATGTAGCATAAACCCTTACGTTACCGTTAGGCCCTGATACAACAACAGATGTTTTTCTATTTGCAGACGTAGCCCTGAGCTGAGTCCAATAACTTATCCATTATCATGCTGTTATTACTGGCAGTATTCACTATACCTGCTTGCTCTAATACACGAGCCATATCTTGAGAACGCTCAATATTATGGATTTGTTTTTCTAACACTTCCATCCTTTTAGCATTATTTGGATCTTTTGCAAATTCTTTTTGGCTGCTAATTTTTGCATCTTTTAAAGAATTATATTCTATTTGCAAAGACTCAAGGTCACCAGAAGCTTTACCACGCATATATAGTTCAATCTTATCGACAGGTATTTTAGCATCACCTTTTACAGCCGTGATGTGATTTTTCCCATTTGCATCTGGGAGTGAGCTAACCTCGAAACTATTAGACAAGCGTTGTTTACCAGCCAGAACTTCTATCTTACTGGCCGCCGCAGCACCTATTACTGGTGCCATCGAAGCCGCTACAACCTTCATTCCATCATAAGTTTCAACGTATGCCTCTGCCGTCGCCTTATCGACCCCAAACTGCACTATGGCATAGTTCACCATCGCATCCTTCACCTGCTGCTGATTTTGCGCATCAACACCGGTGATATCGAGCAGGTTAACTATCTGGCCATAAGCATCTGCGTACTGCTGGCTGGCCTTTGAATTATAGTTCCCGGTATTTTCGTACTCTCCTCTTGCTTTAATCACATCCAGCCTGGCAGTGGCGCAGGCTGAACTGGCTGCATTGCCATTGCCGCAGGCACTGATGACCTTCTGATCGCTGGTGATGTCTTTTTCGCGCAGATCATTAATGGTTTGCTGCGCTTTTTCACGTACAGCCTGATCTTTGCTGTTGAGCTTCTGTTTAGCTATTTCAAGCTCTGTCTTATCCGATACGCTGAGGAAGTTATTCTCAACAACAACTTAGAATCCTTTTAATTTCAATAACCGAGCTATCCACATCCCACCACCGACAAAGCTTCCGACACTGAGACTAATCTTACAGAGTAGCAATATATTTTCCATAGTGAAATTAATTGGTATCCCTTTGAAAAAGAAGAACAACAACTCCCCTGCTACGTATAAAGTAATTGATGTCAAAAAAATGGACACAATACTTAATGCGATAAAAAGAGGCAGGTGCAGAAACTTATTTTGCTTTCTCATTTTTTGCGATCCTCCTGAGAGGATTTCTGCTCTATATACTTCCCGCTAAGTTCAGATCCCACGCTACCACCGATATCGCCAGCTATACCTGGAAAGTAGCTAGGTGTCATTTCTTTTGAAAGCCCAAGCTCTCCTTTCACTTCAGTAAACTGCCTCAGAGCAGGATTAAACTTAGGATCCCAACCACCTTTCCACCAGTTAACACCAGAATTAACGCCCCATGAGACCCCTTTACCGATGCCATAGCCAATACCCGAACCGGCCCCATTGATTAGCGCCCCCGACAGCGGGTCTTTGTTGTCAATCCAGTTACCCAGCGCACCACCTGCGGCATTCCAGCCGACTGTACCTGCCAGGCCATTCCCCATACTGAATACATTCACCCAACCAGCAATGGCTGCGTTTGCAGGGTCTATAGTACCATCAGCCAGATAACTGATACCGGCATTCGCACTTGCTCCCAGTCCCCACATAGCCTGAGCACCACCAGGAAGCAGAGCCACTGTACCTGTTGCCAGAGCAAGTCCTACCGCATCCCGTTCATTTTTAGCCTTATGGCATGCGGCTCCATCAGGATTATCAGAACAGCTCGCCATATCGAGCCCATGCTGACGTATCCATGCAGCCTGAGCATCTTCACTACCACCGAGTAAATTATTCTCAACTGAATTTTTACCAGACTGCGCCCCTGTTGTCGTGCTTTTCGAATCCCCCCCGGCCAGATTACCTGCCAGCCCGGATGCAATAGTCGCAAGATTGCTGACTAACTGCCTGTCACTTTCATCCAGCTCACTGACGTGCTTGCCCGGATACATCGTTTTCAGTATCGCATTTGCAGCAAGCTCTCCTGCCGCTGCGCCAGCCGCTCCGGCTGCTACATTGTTCCCCTGCATAGCCGCCGCAGCACCACCCAGTATCGCATGCGCGATAGCTTTAGCCGCGATATCATCCTCGCTGAGGCCCGCCTTATGGCCTATGATATTGGCAAGCTCCGGTGCCGATGCCCCCGCCAGCGCCGCGCCAATATTACCGCCAGCCAGCCCCTGCAGAGCGCCTACTGCAGCCTGAATACCCCGCTGCACGTCACTGCCCGTACCGTATTTCGTCTGCTCGGTTTTATATGCCGCTGAGTTCCGTAGTTGCGTCTGGTATCTTGCTTTTTCTTCATCACTGGCGTTCACATCCGGCTCAGGAATGCCTTCCTTTGCCAGTGCTTTTTTACCCGCGTTCAGGCCATTTATCTCACCTTGCGTCCGCGCGATATCCGCCGCCTGGTTACCTATCTGGGCTATCAGTTGCACTTCTTGCAGACGTCTCTGCTCTTTTTCCTTGTCAAAAATAGGACTGATGCTGCCGTTTGCATGCTCCGCATCCCGGCTCAGACCGGCGACATCCTGCTTCTGGTTTTCCGTGTCGCGAACAGTTAACGTCCCCTCACTCGCCGCCGCCTGCGTTGTTCCTTCCGCATGCCCGCTACTGCCACCTCCGGCAATCAGGGCGTTCGCCAGATTACCCGCGAACTGTTGACCAATACTGCCTCCCGTACTGATCCCTCCCCCCTGGTGCTCCACTTTGTAATCTGCCTGATTGTGGATATCGCCAAAGCCCAGCGTGCCCGTATCCAGACTGTTTTTATCCGCTGAACCGGTAGAAGCAATGACCGCGCCATCCAGTTGGGTGTGCTTGCCCACGGTGATATCAAAGCCACCGTCTCCCGCGAATATCCCGCTCTGCTCCTGCACCGAGTCATAGTCGCTCTTCATCCTGTCGAGGCTGGCATTGATACTCGCAGAAGCCGTCCCCGCGCCGAAGGTATATCCCACTCCTCCGCTCACGCTGTTCTGTTTGCTATCGTAGTGGTCGCTGTCCTGCGTACTGGTAATCGTCAGATCGCGGCCTACATCTGCCGTCACTTGATTGCCGTTGACCTGCGCACCAGCAAGCGTAGTGTCCCGCCCGCTGTTTATCGTGACCTGATTACCCGCATCCACCGTGGTTTCATTCTGCCGGGTGCCGTTGCCTTTCTCACGCCCTTTACTGCTGTTGGCGTTCGCCGAGACGCTGATCCCCGCGCCACCAGAACCCACACCGATACCCACGCCAATACTGCCACCGCTGCTGCTGTTTTTACCGGTCGTCAGTTGCGTATCCTGCGAAGCGATAAGATTCACGTCACGTGTGGCATCCAGCACAACATCCTTACCGGCCTTCACTTCACTGCCTGCAATAGTAATATCGCTTCCTGTGGACGTGATATTGACGCTGTTGCCTGCGTTCAGAGTACTTCCCGTCGTTGAATCCTGCTCACTGTGGGAGGTCGATTTTGAGGACTGTGAGCCCAGAGAAGCACTGACACCTATCGTATTGGTATTGTCTTTAGCGGTCCCTTTCGCCTGATCCAGAGCCACAGCTTGCCCGGCCTGTACTCCGGAGAGAACTGCCTGCGTACCCTGCAGTGCCGCCAGTCGGGAATCGCTGCTTTGTTTTGCTCCCTGTGCTGCTGAAACCGCGCTGTTCACCGCACTGCCCGCAGCCCCCGACAGCGCCACCGTCAGTCCGCTGGTTTTCTGCTCAAACTTCTCATCACGTGTGCGTTTGTCATGACCCGGTTCAATAAGTACGCTGTCGCCGCGAACAGCAATATCTTTCTGGGCGATGATATCCGCGCCGCCGATATGTGCCTGCTGGCCTGCGGTGATACTGACGTTGCCCGCCGTTGAGCCGACAGTACTGAAGCTCTCGCTTTGGGTGGTGCCTTTTTCGCGCAGATCGTGCGTGGTTTTGCTGCTACCGATGGTGAAGCCGATCCCGCCTGACCCCATCAGGCCGCTCTTTTTAGTCTCTTTAAAGCGCCATGAGGTATCGGTATTGGTGGCGGCAACAATATCCACATTGTTGCCAGCCCCCAGCGCCACATTGCCGTCACCGGCAACGGCTGAGCCCTGTACCAAAATGTTATTCCCGGCGGTGACAGTCACATTGTTCCCACTCAGCAGCGCGCCTTTTTCCCGCGTAGCGCTGTCTTCTTCAATCGTATGGGTAGTCTTTTTACTGAGGAATCCTTTTTTGGTTTTCGTGGTTTCCTGGTAGTGATAATCGCTCTCTGTGGCGGTCGTGAGATTCACATCCCGGCCTGCCGTTACGCCGATATCGGCCTGTGCCGTAACATCTGCTGCCTGTGCGTTTACATCACGCCCGGCAATAATGACGGCGTCGCCGCCGCTGGCAATTTCCGTTCCCTGCTGGCGTACGGCGTCATTGACTACGGTTTTCTTCTTCGCACGATAGCTGTCGCCGTCGGTCGTTGCTTCAGCCAGCAGGTTGACATCTCGCCCGGCCAGCAGACCGACATCATTCTCCGCAGCCAGCCCAGCCGCATGGGAATTAATATCCTGACCCGCTTTCAACACCAGATTGTCACCCGCTGAAACGGTAGTACGGGAAAGCCCGGTGCTGTGCGATTCACTGCCCCCGTTACGGCTACTTTGCTGAGTGGTAGCTGCATTCAGATTGAGATCGTTACCCGCTGTTAGCTGAGCATTCCCTCCCGCTTTAACATCGCTGGCGGTGATATTGAGGTTATTCCCGGCATTGATACCGAGGTTACCGCCCGCGCTGATGGCGCTACCCTGCCAGTCTACTGACGACCGACCAGTCTCAGTTATCCAGCGTCCGGAGCGACTCCGGGCATCGTTAATCTGGTTGGCATTTACCGCAATATCCCCCCACGCATCCATCAGCAATGAGCCGCCTGCAGAGAGATTCGCGCCAGTAACAGTGATATCTTTGCCTGCCGAGAGCGACAATCCGTCCTGCGCGGTTATCGATGCCGTAGACCCCAGCAGAGTATCTTTAAAGCTCACATTGCGGTATTTGTCCCTGGCACTCACATCAATCTGTTCCGCCAGCGTCAGATTATTGATGTTGCCGCCCAGGCTTTCCAGCGCTACCGTTTTTCCGCTGATGGCGGAGCTGACGTTATTGATATCACCAATCGCGCTCAGGTCGAGGTTGCCCCCGGCCTGCATCAGACCATTGTTAAGGTTGTTAATACTGTTTTGGCTGTCGAGAGTGAGGTCGTTTCTCGCCAACAGCGTACTGCCGGAGTTGGTGATATTCCCGCTGGTAAGCTGAACATTATTCCCGGCAATGACGCTACCGTTGTTCACGGTGATATCTTTCGGCGAGAGATACAGCTTCGGTATCATTACCGTCTCACCGTTGACGGTGGCGGCTTCCCACCACAGCATGCTGTGCTCAAGGGACGCTATCTGATCTGCCGTCAGCGCCACCCCAAATTTCAGTCCCAGCGATTGCTGAGTACTGGCAGCGCTATCCATCAGATAACGCATCTGGTCAAGGTCAGAACCAATGCCGTTGATGTATCGACTTCCCGTCTTATTCAGCATGGCGTTACTAACATAGCGGGTATCGAACGCCGCATCACCGAGGAAACGGTAGTCATATTCAGGGTTCAGTTTGAGACGATCGAGCATATAGGCCGATCCCAGGAACTGGTTTTGATCGGTATACGCAATATTGGTTTCACGCGGCGCTTCGCCAGGTTTGATACCCAGCATTGCATTCAAATCACCAAACAGGCTGGGATCGAGCTGACCAAGACCATTCAGTTTCGGGTTAACGTTGATCAGATACGGGCTTTTCGGATCGTCAGAGACGACGAAATACCCGTTCTTTCCGGAAGGCAACGGATAAGCGCTGGTATCCACCGTTTTGCCCTGATTTATCCCGGCGGCATTCACGCCCTTCTCGCCTGGGTTAATCAGGCCATTGAGTTGGCCGAGGCTGGCGTTACCTTTCTGCGTGGTAGAAACAGGGTTGAGCGTAGCGTCTGATACGCCGCTGCTTTCCAGCGCGCCGCCGCCGTTAATCTTCTGCAATACGTCATGCAGTCGATCGTTCCACTGTGGAGAGCTGACACTTACCGTGTCATTGCTTGCCAGCGCCTGCTTTTGCACCCCATTATTGATGGTTTGGTTGCTGAGGGTGTTGAGGGTAGGGGTAACGATGGTATTTATCACTCCCCCCGTATTAGGAGTGGTACTGGTATTGCTAATATCTTGTGAAAAAACTGCCTGAATTTT
The DNA here is from genome assembly GCF_013783065.1 of Citrobacter sp. RHBSTW-00986. Classification (NCBI taxonomy): domain Bacteria; kingdom Pseudomonadati; phylum Pseudomonadota; class Gammaproteobacteria; order Enterobacterales; family Enterobacteriaceae; genus Citrobacter; species Citrobacter sp. RHBSTW-00986. The sequence goes on from NZ_CP056200.1 coordinate 3,725,183, forward strand.
TCCGCCCGACTGGATTACTGAGCGATAAATCGTTGCACCCGAAGCTTCTTCTCGGTCCTTCCCTTGTGCGATGTAATGAATTGGAGTCTTTCTATAGCTATCAGCTTTTACTGACGCAGCAGGCGTTTCCCATTTATTACCTTGCTGGTCAGCAGCATACGTCCGATATCGGGTAACTGTACCGTCTGTCCAAGACTGATTTTGCAGGGTTGTACCCGAAAGGTGCATGTCCCCGCCAGCCAGCAACGTACTGGCATTATTTTCCAGATGTCCCGCCTGAAGGACCATTCCACGAGATGAACTGATGCGCCCGGCCCCACCGCTGGCAGAGACAGAAAGGGTTGCGCGTGAGACTGCAATCTCCTTCGTCGGACTGTTTTTCATCGCCTTAGGAACAGCTATGTCGTAACAATCAGGACTCGCGCCGTGCCCCGGACTCCCTCCACCGCTGCAGGATCGGTTAACAATGTAACCATAGTCAGTTCCCAGTTTTAGCTCAGAAAGAGGAATATCTGCAAAACTCTCATTCAGCCAGGCATACTGTTGTGTTAGATCTTCAATTTTGCCGTTACTTAACACCAGCCCATCCCGCTGATTCAGCAGATGCCCGGTTTTGATGGTGATATCACCGTTCTGGGTTTCGATATTACCGGAGGTGTTGACCACTTCGCTGTTGGCATTTCCCGCCGCATCTCGCTGCATCCACAGATTGTTTCCCGCGAGGATATCGCCGCGCTGGTTGGTAATGGTGTTAGCATATAGCGCCAGATTATTTGCCGCGTACAACAGCGCCGTATTGACGATGGCACCCGGTGCATTGAGCGTCAGAGAGCCACGCGTTCCGGTGAAACCAGAGACTGAAATATTACCGCGACTGGTCAGCGTAATATCGCCGCCGCCCTGTAACGTTCCGGCGGTATTGAGCGCTACGCTGTCGCCGCTGAGATAGCTGGCGCCGTTGCCAGTGGTGATTTGTCCATTATTGCTGAGCTGTCCGCCCGCCGTCAGGTTGAGCGATTGCCCCTGAAGCACGCTACGGTTGTCGATAGCGCCATCGCTGGTAATGGTCAGCGTTTTACCCGCGGCAAAAGCGCTTTGCACAGTAAAGTCATTCACCAGTTTCAGCGTCAGATTACCCAGCGCAACCACTTGCCCCAACGTACCCAGCCCGTGACTTTCAACGGACAGATCGCCGCCGCTGAACAGTTTCCCTGCCGCATTCTGATTAATCTGGCTGGCATTAACACTCAGTTGCGAGGTGCCCAACAGCGTACCGTTATTTGTCAGTTGCGTGTATTTCACCGCCAGTTGACCGGCCTGCACGGTTCCCAGGTTGGTAAAACTGGTCCCTGCAAGCGTGGCGCTGTCAGCCAGCCAGTTCCCGCTATTGGTGGCCGTTGCTGCATTCAGAATGAGGTTTGCCGCCTGTAACCAGCCTGCGCCGGAATACTGCGGCGTGGTCAGCTTCATTCCCGCGCCAGAAAGCAGTTTGCCGTCATTGAGTGCGCGAGTTGTGGCGTTAAGATGGGTCTCTCCACCGCCCTGCATTAAACCGTAGTTGGACAGCACTGGCGTAGAAAGCGTCAGCCCCTGGCGGCTGACAATCTCCCCGGAAGCCTGGTTTATCAAATCACCGCTCAGCGACAGCGTTGCGCCATTATCCCCTTGCAGTCGTCCGCTGTTGGTCAATGCGCCGGTCGTCATGCCCAGCGTCGCCCCCTGAATTTTGCCCTCATTGGTGACTGACGCCGCAGTCAGATCCAACGCGCCCCCGCTCAGCATACTGCCCGCTTTCTGCTGCCTGACCGCGCCGTTCATGGCAAGCGTAAACGCATTTACGCCGCTAATCGCCGCACTGTTATCAAGGGTTGTCCCCTTCAGCGTAAGATTTTTCGCCGTCCATTGCCCGGCGTTAGTCAGAGAAAGCGCCTGTAGCGTCGCGTTACCAAGGGCAGTAATTTTGCTGCCCGCCGCAGACGTCAGGTTATTTGCGAGCGTAAGCTGCAGAGCGTCGGCGCTTTGTATTGCCCCGTTGTTTGTCAGCGTTTGCGCATTGAGCAGAACAGACTGCCCTTGCCACACGCCGTTATTCGTCACCTCGCCAGAAGAGAGTTTCAGCGTCCCCTGCGTCAGCAGTGAACCACCTGCTGCGTTAATCAATTCCTGTTGCGGTGAAGCCATCGCCATGCGCGCCATCAGACGCTGACGAGCCTCTAGCGTCAGGCTTTGCAGACCGGTCAGCGTACCCTGATTGTGGATCCGGTTTTGCTGCAGGGTCAGGGTATTTCCCTGTACCGTGCCACTGTTATTAAGCTGCACGCCGTCTAGCGTTACGTCGCTTTCGCTGAGCAGCTTGCCGCTGTTATCAAGCTGCTGCGCGGTCAGTGACATTCCGCCATGACTCATCACTTCGCCTGATGTAGTAAGGCCGTTGTTTACATCAGCCGTCAGATTACCCAGGCTTATCAGCGATCCTTTGTGCAGCCAGTCATCTGCGGTCAGCGTAAGTTGCTGCCCCTGCAGCGTTCCCTGCGTCGTGATAGTGCCGGCATTGACGCTCAACGCGCCGCCGCTCAGCGTACGGGACGTAATGCCCGTCGTGAGCACATCGCCAGCCAGCGTAAGCCCATTCGTCCCCTGCCACAGGCCTGTATTGTTTAACGTCGAGGCTGCAAGTGTCAGCCTGTCACCGGTAATACGCCCGGCGCTGTTGATATCATCAGCCGTAAGCGTCAGTGCGCCGCCACTTTGAATGTGTCCGGGGTTGGTAAGTCGCCCGGACAGCTTGCCTTCCAGGCCATGCAAACCGTTAAACACGCCGCTGTTATTCAGCGAGTCGGCAGTGAATGTCAGGGTATCGCCTTGCAGTACGCCGGCGTTTTCCATCGCACCGGAATGCACCAGCAGCGCATTACCGGCCAGCCATTTACCTACGGTATCCGTGATGAAGGTATTCGCAGAAACCGAGGTATTGTCGTTGCTCTGTACCAGACCGCTGTTACGGATTGATTTTCCATCCAGAGTGACACTTTTCGCCGCCAGCGTACCGCGGTTATCCAGGGATGCAGTATTCATCGACGCCCCCTGTTTCGCCACCATACTCCCCTGGTTTTCAACCGAGTTCGCCAGCGTCAGGTTCAGGGAATCGGCCTGAATATCACCTGCGTTAATTAATTTGCTGCCGCGCAGTGTGAAGTCGGTATTTGTCAGCAGCAGACCGTGGTTTTCCAGCATGTCGAGGCCTAAATCCAACCCCGCGCCGCTAACCAGTTGTCCCTGCTGACCATTGAACAGATTGCGGGTGGTGAGTTGTAGCGCCGAATTACCCTGCACAATGCCGTTATTCACCAGCTCCGGTGCGGAAATGCTCAGGGATTTTGCAGCAATCATTTCGTCGTTAAACAACTGTGCCGCAGCCAACTCAAACAGGTTGAGACTGCGCAGCGATCCCTGATTATCCAGTCGCCCGTTAGCCTTAATCTTCAGACTGTCCAGTGCCTGAACGCTGCCGCTATTGCGCAGGTTATCCAGTCTAATCGCCGCGGTACGGCCCTCTAGTTGACCATCATTTTCAAAACGCTTTCCGCTGAGCTGTAGATCTTCACCGCTGGTCACCTGCCCACCAGCAAGGTTTGTAAAGCGATTCCCATCCCAGGCGAGCGCCTGATTCCCCTGCAGGATCCCACTGTTGCTGAGATCGCCGTGTAATGCCAGCACCTTCGCTGCCAGCATTCCGCTGTTATTCACGCTGGCGGCATGCACGGTCATACCTTGTTGACTGAGTACTTTTCCCTGGTTAGTGAACGCGTCGTGTACTGTTGCCGTTACCCCCGTTTCACCCAACGCATTACCGCTATTTTGCCACGTATTTGCTTCCAGATTCAGCGTACCGCCCTGCAGCAAGCCAGTGTTGTGGAGAGTCTGATTCTTAATACTTAATTCACCCACCGACAACACATTACCGTCGTTATTCACGTCCTGACTGTTCAGCGCGAGCGTATCGGCGGCCATGAGTCCGAGGTTATCTGTCTGCTGTCCGTGAACAGATAATGACGTGTCAGCCAGCAGGCGTCCCGCGGCTTCGTTTTTTATCGTCGCATATTCACTTTGCAGATTAACGCCGTTAATTTCTCCGCCGTTAACCAACTGGCGACCGTTGAGGTGCAATGAACCGTCGGTTGTAATCAACCCATGGTTAGCCAGATACGGTATATCCAGCGCTAGAGATGCTTTGCTGTAGAGTGAGCCGCCGCTGAGGTTTTCCAGTCTGTCGGTATACAGGTTCAGCGCGGTGTTGCCCTGCATCAGACCGCTGTTCACGACATGCTGACTCTGGAGAGTTAACGTGTCGGCGATCAGAGAGCCGCTGCTGGCGAGTCCATCAGATGCAATAATCGAGATACGTTCGGCGCTGGCGCTACCGCTATGGGTCAGCGTTGTCCCACTGAGCGCCAGAGTATCGGCCAGCAGATCTCCATGGTTATCAACTGACTGCTGCGCGCTGAAACCGACGCGTTCCCCAGTGGATTTCCCGCCATGACTGAGCCTGTCAGCCGTCACATCCAACGAACCTTTTGCCGCCTGTACGCCGTTCAGCGTCACGTTGTTGCCCGTAATCGCAAGGTCCAGACCGCTCTGCAAATGACCGTCTTTGCCAGTAGTCAACTGCTTTGCGCCGACATTAAGCGCACCAGCGGCATTAACCTGACCGTTCAGGTTAAGGTTTTGCGTAACGTTTAACTGTATGTCCTGTTGCCCGGCGATCAGCGAATCTTTCGCGGCGGTGAGGTTTTCAGCATTGACCGTTACTCCCTGGTTGCCAGAGAGGACGCCATGTTGTTCAACTGTCGCGGCCTGCACCGTTAATGTGCCATCAGAGAGCAACTTTCCACCATTACTCAGCGTGGCATCAGCCCGGATATCCGCATCGTTTTTCGCGCTCAGGATCCCCTGCTGGTTCAGCGCTACCGTTTGTACTGAAAGCTGGCCGCCGCTCGCCAGCGTACCCATATTATCCAGCGCCCCGCTGTTGACCGATACGCTGTTACCCTGCATCAGACCTGCGTTGTTAAGGCTGCTGACAGAAACATCAAGACTGCCATTTGCAGCCAGTTGACCACCATTAACGAGGTGCCCACCAGAAAGGGACAACGCGCCTCCCGCATTGACCTGTCCCTGGTTGTTCATGTCGCTACCGGTCAGGCTTAATGCGCCCTTCGCATCGGCACGACTGGCGTTATTCAGAGCTATGCGCTGTGCCTTCAGCGTTAATCCGTTACCTGCTGAGAGCAATCCCCCCTGCGCCGACAGTTCGCCTTGACTGTTAAGGCTGACATCAGTATCACTCCCCAGTGTGGAACGGGTCAGCGCCAGCCCATTAGTACCCGTAACATGCATTTTTTCTTTACTGGTCAGGCTGCCGTCGGTGATTTTCAGCGAACCGTCACTGCGCAGTGAGGTGTTTTTCTGGCTAACCAAAGTGGTTGCCGCAATGGCTACATCCTGTTTAGCAGCCACCTGCAACTCGCCAGCTGCGGCAACCCCGCCCCCCTCGATCGTCACCTTGCCATCGCTGCCCAACTGCACGCCTGCGCCGCTGGAGAGATTTGCATTCTGTAACGCTAACGCCCCGGTGCTGTTGATGACCATCCCGCTTCCGGTCTTATGACTGCCGGTCAACGTGACGCCTTCGCCACTGGCGGATAGACCACCATTTGCCAGACTGTTGCCGATCGTTAATTTCCCGTTAGCATTGAGGGTGATATCACCCTGACGGGCATTCAGATTCCCGAGGTTGACCCCCAGCCCTTTCTCGCTGGAGACCAGATGAATTCGATTAGCATACATGCCGCCTAACGCACCGGTGTCTACCGCAATTTTCGGTGCTTCCCCTTCGCCATTCAGCGGGCTCACCTGGCCATTCGCCGCCACGCGATTCGCGCCGGCGATAACCGTCAGATCCTTGGCGTGCAGCGCAGCATTAATTTCCGTGGCACGGGCAATAATCGACACCGCATCGCTCTGACTACCATCCAGCCCCTTACCTTCTATGGTAATGCTGCCCTTGCTTACATCCAGCGACTGTAGGTTGCCGTTGGCATCCAACACGGGTTTACCGGTGGTCAGCGTGGCGTTAGGCGTGTTGATAAATCCACAACCATTACAGGTAATGCCATAGGGGTTGGCAACCATGACGTTGGCAGCTTTCCCCGCGACTTCGGTATAGCCCTGAAGCTGCGAACGGTTAGCGCCGGTAACTTCGTTGATGATCCCTGAAGCTTCCTTTCCCGGTTGCAGGTTCGGGTTATTCTGGATGATGCCGCCGAGCTGGGTCTGGGTAAATTGCCCGGTCGCGTTGTTGAGGATCAGCCCCTCTTTTCCCACGTTGTAGTCGTTATATTTATTGTGTGAAATCCCGGACTGGTTCGGCGTGGCAATATTCACCACCGGAACACCATTGGCGGCTTTATCCATCTGCGTATTGCCTTCAGGCGTGATGGCGGCGGCCATCGCTGGGAGCAGTGGTTGGGTAGCCAACAGGAAACTCAACATGCCACTTAGCAAACGCTGGGAAAAACGAACCTGATCCTTTTTCATCACCCTTATTCCTTAAAATGCCACCGCAACGCGGTAATACACATTGAGATGATCCGGCGCCAGCCAGTCCGGATAGTTAACTGGCGTTCCTACGGTAAACTGACTGGAAAACCAGCGCCCTGAACTGGTTAATCCCAGCGCAGCCCCCCACAACGTGCCGGAGGCATAGCTATCAACGTTATCCTGTTTCAGCCAGCCGCCGTCGAATGCCGCTATCGCGCCAATCTGTCCCAGCACCGGCAGCGTAAATAGCGAATAATTCACTTCATTGCGCCAGTAGCCGCCGTTATCTCCAGAAATGTACTGTTCTTTAAAACCGCGAACGGAGGTTTCTCCGCCCAGCGTCAGGCGTTCACTTCCATAGAGTCGGTCTGGAGACCATTGAAAATACACGCTGCTTAGCCACCACAGTTTCTCTGCCAACGGGCGCTGGAAACTACCGCTGACGCTCCATTTGCGAAATTCCGCCCTTGGCACATCACCCTGTTTATCGTTGTCATCCTCTGCGCCAAACCATGGCACGCCCTGGGTGAATGAAGGGTTAAACGTCGCAACGCCGGAAGCAATTTTTTGCGTATGGTTGATGCCCAGCGAAACGCTGGAAAGCTTGCGACTACTGGTTTCCAGCAGGATATCATTCAATTTGTTACGGTTAATTCGATGCGTCAAACCCAGCGATGCAGCGGTTTTGACATCACCATTGCGAAACAAAACCCAGGATCCGTTCAGACGATGGGTTTCGCTATCTCCGGTGGAACGCCAGGCATAACCATTGTTATCAATCGTGCTGAGGTAGTTACTCCAGCTGTAGTTGTAATCAAGCAGCCCGTAGCCGTAAGGAATACTCACGCCGGCCGCAAAGTTCTGCGCATCTTTGCTGCTGGAAAAATCGCTACTGCGTCCGCCGCTAATAAACCATTTATCCGCCAGGCCGAGCATATTATTGAAAAATAGCGCACCACTGAGCTGTCCGGTTCCGGTGCTCTTTTGTCCACTGTTATCAAAACTAACTGAGCCATTGAGTGGAAATTCAGGCGTGGCGGTGAGGTTAACTATTGAGAACCCCTGCTGACTGCCCGGCAAAATTTCAATTTCCACCGGCGTCTGGCGAACCCGGTTCAACTGCTCCATCCCCTGTTCAATGTCACGCAGATTGAGAATTTTTCCTTCCATTCCGGGAAAGGTCATCAGCAGAGTGCGCGATGGGACGCCTTCCAGACGTATTTGCTGCAATTTACCCTCAAGCACCGCAATGTGCAGCACCCCGGATGAGAGATCCTGTTCGGTTAAAAAGGCACGACTGGTGATGTAGCCTCGACTGATATACCAGTCGGAAATTGCATTTGTCAGTTCCGTAAGGCGGGGAATATTCAGGCATTGATTCACCCATGGCGCGGTAAGCTTTGCCGAGGCAGCGGCGGACAACTTCGTTGCGCCGTCAATATCAATACGCGAAATCATAAAACACGGCCCTTCAGTCTGGGCTGGCGTTTTCGGCGTTACGGTTTCGGGTAGCGTAACGCTACGCTCCAGCTCTTCACGCTGGCGCTGGTTTTCATTAAGTCGCTGCTGCTGTTGCTGCTGAATGGTATTCCGATCCGCAGGAGAGAGTGGCGTCGCAGAAACAGTTGTGAACGGCAAAATTAACATCCCAATTAATATTGCCAACTTTCTTTCATCCCTGAACTTCACCCCACCCCCCATAAAAGTACGAAAACGAACTTGACTGTAAAGCACAGCCGATCCTTGTAAAAAAGCACAAAATGTAAACAAAAGTAAAGACATTAAGTGCTATTTCACTTCATTCCAATTGCATTTTAGGATTTCTTATGCTCTTAAGTTAAATTATTCTTACTCTGTTGACATAATCCCATCGCAAATCGCCCATTTACCCACATTAACCTTCTGGATAATACGCTACGATGACGCCACTCGCATCGTGCTAACAGACACACCTCCCCGGCACTAAATAAGCGGAATCCGCAATACCTGGAAATTGTACTATTATCGCTTAACTTAATTGTCGTAAAGTAATAGCGTTAAAAAACATGGAATAATTAGAAATGAATACCAGCATAATTAAACCTTCCGCGATCGTTCTTTTCTTCCTTATTCTGGCAATACTCAATGGTTTTATTGCAACCCTGGGTTATTCTTGTCGATTTATACCCTGTGTAAATTTCGTTCCGACGAATACAGCCCATATCAGTATTTTTTAGCAACCAACTCACTCATTTGACAATTATGCCTTTTGTTTTAATAGGGCTCACCAAAGCAGAAGGGAAGGAAGAGAAGGGAACGCTTAACGTTTAGAATTTAGCCACGTTTTTGCGCCAGCCAGATGGTATGCCCGGCGCAGTGCGGATCTTCCATCACCATCTCTACCACCACAAAACCGTGCGCTGACAGCAATGCGCGGTATTCATCCGGCGCGAGGCTGGCGTGAAACAGCGGTTCGCCCTCAAATTGCCCCATCGCGATACCGTTTTCCGTCCCGCTGGTAAACATCAGCGCGCTGCCGGGACGGCTGAGTCGGTCAAAAATCGGGAACATCTTTTGCTGATCCTGCTGAGTTAAATGGAAAAAGCTGTCCCAGGCGATCAGACCATCGAAAGTCTCGTTAAGTCCCAGCTCGCGCATATCCTGCTCCAGCCAGCGCTGTGCGGGAAAAGAGTGCCGGGCCCGCGCCAGCATCGCCGCAGAACCATCAATTCCCGTAAGCGGAAAGCCTTGCTGAATAAAATAACCAGCAATCGGCTGACCGTTGCCGCAGCCAATATCCACAATGCTGCCCTGTCCGCCCATCACGGTGATGAACTTATCCAGCCAGCTTTTCTCGAACAGTGCGCGTGAACGCTGGCTGGCAAAGGCCTCCGCATGACGTTGGTAGATGGACAGAATGTTGTTTGCCGCAGAGTCGCTCACGATGTCCTCACTTTTTTATGCTGTTAAGCATCACGACGATAAATCCTCCAGCACACGATCAGCAACCCTGGAATGCGCCTCGCAGAACCAATGCGCAAATACCCCAAAACCGTCCCGCTGTGGCATCATAGCGCGCAGATAACGTCATGACAGGGGTGATAAACGTGAAACCGGTAACGCTATACGATGTGGCAGACCATGCAGGAGTCTCTTACCAGACCGTCTCGCGCGTCGTGAATCAGGCCAGCCACGTTTCCGCAAAAACCCGACAGAAAGTTGAGGCCGCGATGGCGGAGCTCAATTACATCCCCAACCGTGTCGCACAGCAGCTGGCGGGCAAACAGACGCCGCTGATTGGCGTCGTGACGGCGAACCTTGCCCTGCACGCCCCCTCGCAAATCGTTGCCGCCATAAAATCCCGCGCCGACCAGTCCGGGGCCAGCGTGGTGATCGCCATGGTCGAACGTAGCGGCGTTGAGGCATGTAAAGCCGCAGTCCACAACCTGCTTTCTCAACGCGTAACCGGGCTTATCATCAACTACCCGCTGGATGAAGAAGACGCCATTGCCGTGGCTACCGCCTGCGGTACGGTGCCGGTGCTGTTTCTCGATGTCTCTGATCAGACGCCAATTAACAGCGTGATTTTCTCCCATGACGACGGCGCACGTCTCGGCGTTGAACATCTGGTGCAGCATGGGCATCAGCGTATCGCCCTGCTGAGCGGGCCACACACTTCGGTTTCGGCAAGGCTTCGCCATGCGGGGTGGCATAAATATCTGGCGCACTACCAGTTGCAACCCACCGCGGAGCTGGAAGGCGACTGGAGCGCGATGTCGGGTTTTCAGCAAACGCTGCATATGCTTAATGGTGGTAATCTCCCCACCGCCATGCTGGTCGCTAACGATCAAATGGCGCTGGGCGCGATGCGGGCAATCAGCGAGTTCGGTCTGCGGGTGGCGGTTGATATCTCGGTGATTGGCTACGATGACACCGAAGACAGCGCCTGCTACATCCCACCACTGACCACCATCAGGCAGGATTTTCCGTTACTGGGTGAAACCAGCGTCGACAGACTGCTGCAACTTCCCCGTGGGACCTCAAGCGTGGGCAACCAACTGCTGCCCGTAACCCTGGTTAAGCGCAATACGGTTCTGCCTCCCGATACGCAAACCCTCTCACCCCAGGTGCTGGCCGACTCACTGATCCAGCTAGCGCGGCAAGTTTCGCAGCTCACACCCAAATTGTGAACGCATAACAATTGTGTGAGTCAGTTCACTCATTGAGCGCCCCGTCCTTTACAGCTGGAATCGCTTATTCGTATTTTGATTGAAATTGTGAGCGAATAACAAATTCAAACAGGATACCGTTATGAACCTGAACACAGATTCACTCTCCGCTGTACTGGCCCGCCGTGACTGGGAAAATCCCGGCGTCACGCAGCTCAACCGCCTGGAGGCGCACCCGCCGTTTTGTAGCTGGCGCTCAGCGGATGATGCGCGCACCAATCAGCGATCAACTCAGTTACGCTCGCTGAATGGTAAGTGGCTGTTCGCCTGGTTTTCCGCGCCTGAGGCCGTGCCGGAAAGCTGGCTGACAAGCGATCTGCCACAGGCTGATACTATCAACGTCCCCTCTAACTGGCAGATGGACGGTTACGACGCGCCAATTTATACCAACGTCACCTACCCGATCCCGGTTAACCCCCCGTACGTTCCAGCGCAGAATCCGACAGGATGTTACTCGCTCACATTCAGTATCGAAGACGCGTGGTTAGATGAAGGTCAGACGCGCATTATTTTTGACGGGGTGAATTCCGCGTTTCATTTGTGGTGCAATGGTCGCTGGGTTGGCTACGGTCAGGACAGCCGCCTGCCGTCTGAATTCGATCTTAGCGATTATCTGCTGCACGGCGAAAACCGCCTGGCTGTGATGGTGCTGCGCTGGAGCGACGGCAGTTATCTGGAAGACCAGGACATGTGGCGCATGAGCGGGATCTTTCGCGATGTATCTTTGCTGCATAAGCCCACTACGCAAATCCGCGACCTGCGCATTAACACCCGTTTTAACGACGATTTCAGCCGCGCCACGCTGGAAACAGAAGTCAGAGTGGCGGGCAACGAGTGCGAAGATTTACGCGTCACCCTGCAATTGTGGGACGGTGAAACGCTCACTCACGAAACGACTTCCCCGCTCGGCAGCGAAATTATTGATGAACGCGGCGCTTATCATGATCGGGTTACCCTGCGTCTGAACGTCGAAAACCCGGCGCTGTGGAGTGCCGAAACGCCTAATCTGTACCGCGCTGTGGTCCAGTTACGTACCGCTGACGGAGTGCTGATTGAAGCGGAAGCCTGTGATGTCGGCTTTCGTCAGGTTCGTATTGAAAACGGCCTGCTGTTACTCAACGGTAAGCCGCTGTTGATTCGCGGCACCAACCGTCATGAGCACCATCCGGTCAACGGTCAGGTGATGGACGAGGCGACGATGGTGCAGGATATTCTGCTGATGAAGCAGAACAACTTTAACGCCGTGCGCTGCTCCCATTACCCGAACCATCCATTGTGGTACACCCTGTGCGATCGCTACGGCCTGTATGTGGTCGACGAAGCCAACATTGAAACCCACGGCATGGTGCCGATGAATCGCCTCACCGACGATCCCGCGTGGCTGCCAGCCATGAGCCAGCGCGTCACGCGCATGGTGCAACGCGATCGCAACCACCCGAGCATCATCATCTGGTCACTGGGCAATGAATCCGGGCATGGCGCCAACCATGACGCGCTCTACCGCTGGATAAAATCAGAAGATCCGTCACGCCCGGTACAGTATGAAGGCGGCGGCGCAAATACCACAGCGACCGACATTATTTGCCCAATGTACGCCCGCGTCGATCAGGATCAGCCCTTCCCCGCGGTACCCAAATGGTCGATTAAAAAGTGGCTGTCGATGCCCGGCGAGCAGCGTCCGCTGATCCTCTGCGAATACGCCCACGCCATGGGCAACAGTTTTGGCGGCTTCGCCAAATACTGGCAAGCGTTCCGTCAATTTCCGCGCCTACAGGGCGGGTTTGTCTGGGACTGGGTAGATCAGTCGCTGATTAAATATGATGAGAACGGCAAGGCATGGTCTGCCTACGGTGGTGATTTTGGCGACACGCCTAACGATCGTCAATTTTGCATGAACGGCCTGGTGTTCGCCGATCGCACCCCGCATCCGGCATTATACGAGGCCAAACATGTGCAGCAGTTTTTCCAGTTTACGCTGCTGCCGGGACCCAAACGCCAGATTGAAGTAACCAGCGAATATCTGTTCCGCCACAGCGATAACGAGGTTCTGCACTGGTCGATTGCCCAGGATGGCAACCCGCTGGCCGCCGGAGAAATCGTGCTGGATATCGCCCCACAGAGTCGCCAGGTGATTACACTGCCAGATGTCCCGCTGCCGGAAACCGCCGGCCAGTTATGGCTAACGGTACGCGTAGAGCAACCTCAGGCCACCGCATGGTCAGATGCCGGGCACATTAGCGCCTGGCAGCAATGGAAGCTGGAAGAGAAACTCAGCTTGGCGCCACGGCCAACTGCCCGTACCGCACCACAGCTGAACGTGAGCGAAAACACCTTTACTGTTGAGGTAAACGACAAGCGCTGGCAATTCGACCGTCAGTCTGGCCTGCTGACACAGTACTGGATTGGCGACGCAGCCCAGCTGTTAACCCCGCTTACTGACCAGTTCACCCGCGCGCCGCTGGACAACGACATCGGCGTGAGCGAGTCAACCCGCATCGACCCTAACGCCTGGGTCGAACGCTGGAAAGCCGCCGGTCATTATCTGGTCGAAGCAACGTTACTGCACTGTGCTGCCGACACGCTAAGCCATGCGGTACTGATCGCCACCGAACATGCGTGGCAGTATCAGGGCGAAACGCTGTTCGTCAGCCGAAAAAGCTATCGCATTGACGGCAATGGTGAGATGCAGATAACGGTGGATGTCGACGTCGCCAGCGGCACGCCACATCCGGCCCGCATCGGCCTGAGCTGCCAACTGGCGCAGATCGCTGAGCGGGTGAACTGGTTAGGTCTCGGCCCACATGAGAACTACCCGGATCGCCTGAGCGCCGCCTGTTTTGATCGTTGGGATTTGTCACTTGATGAGATGTACACCCCGTATGTTTTCCCTGGCGAAAACGGTCTGCGCTGCAACACGCGTGAGCTACGCTACGGCGCGCATCAATGGCGAGGGGACTTCCTGTTCAACATCAGCCGCTTTAGCCAGAAGCAACTGATGGAAACCAGCCACCGCCATCTGCTGCAACCGGAGGCAGGTACCTGGGTCAATATTGATGGCTTCCATATGGGCGTGGGCGGTGACGACTCCTGGAGTCCTTCCGTTTCACCAGAGTTCCTGCTGAGTGCCGGACGCTACCACTACCAGCTGGTCTGGGGTCAAAAATAATAATAATCGGGCAGGTTCCCCCCTGCCCGCATTCATCGTAAGGAAGTCCATTATGTATTATTTGAAAAACACTAACTTTTGGATGTTCGGCTTCTTCTTTTTCTTTTACTTTTTCATTATGGGTGCCTATTTCCCCTTCTTCCCTATCTGGTTACACGATGTAAACCATATCAGTAAAGGTGACACCGGGATCATTTTCGCCTGTATTTCACTATTTTCATTATTATTCCAGCCTGTTTTCGGACTGCTTTCCGATAAGCTTGGCCTGCGTAAACACCTGCTGTGGGTAATTACCGGAATGCTGGTAATGTTTGCCCCATTCTTTATTTACGTCTTTGGCCCGTTATTACAGGTTAATATTTTACTGGGTTCGATTGTCGGCGGGATTTACCTTGGCTTTATCTACAATGCCGGCGCCCCGGCGATTGAAGCCTATATTGAAAAAGCCAGCCGCCGAAGCAATTTTGAATTTGGTCGCGCGCGCATGTTTGGCTGCGTGGGCTGGGCGCTGTGCGCCTCAATTGCCGGGATTATGTTCACCATCAATAACCAGTTTGTCTTCTGGTTAGGTTCCGGCTGTGCGGTCATTCTGGCATTGCTGCTGCTCTTTTCAAAAACAGATGTCCCCTCTTCTGCAAAAGTTGCGGATGCGGTAGGCGCCAACAACTCGGCATTCAGTCTGAAGCTGGCGCTGGAGTTATTTAAACAACCGAAACTCTGGTTCCTCTCCCTGTACGTGGTCGGCGTTTCCTGTACGTATGATGTGTTTGACCAGCAGTTCGCCAACTTCTTTACCTCGTTCTTTGCCACCGGCGAACAGGGTACCCGTGTGTTTGGCTACGTCACGACCATGGGGGAATTACTTAATGCCTCTATCATGTTCTTTGCGCCACTGATTGTGAACCGCATTGGCGGAAAGAACGCCTTACTGCTGGCCGGTACGATAATGTCGGTGCGGATCATCGGCTCCTCCTTCGCCACCTCTGCGCTGGAGGTCGTCATTCTCAAAACGCTGCATATGTTTGAAATACCGTTCCTGATCGTCGGTTGCTTCAAATACATCACCAGTCAGTTTGAAGTGCGCTTCTCGGCCACAATTTACCTGGTGTGCTTCTGTTTCTTCAAACAGTTAGCAATGATTTTCATGTCAGTTCTGGCCGGAAAAATGTATGAGAGTATTGGTTTCCAGGGGGCGTATCTGGTGCTGGGGATAATTGCGCTAAGCTTCACGTTGATTTCCGTATTTACCCTAAGTGGAACGGGGCCGTTTTCTCTGCTGCGTCGTCGCGAAAGCGTCACGCTGTAAAAGCCTCTTTGCCGGATACACCACTCACGTGGTTTATCCGGCCTTCGATGTGCCATCCTCACACGATGAGTCCTGACCTGGTGGTTTAAGTTCCGAGGACAACACGCCGCTTTTTTATCGTTATGATAAAACGGGGCGAGAAGCCAGGTCATAGCATGAGCAAAAAGACGGTTGCGGTAACAACGCTCTTTATCAGCGTATTACTTACAGGATGTGGCAGCATTGATGCGCGCACGGCAGGCGAGGATTCAGATACGTATTACGTGGGTATGCGCCATGATATTGATAAACTAAAAAACCCGGGCGCTTACGATTATAACTATTTCGATTTAGCGCTGTTATTTGTTGATGTGCCGTTATCGTTCGTGGCCGATACGGTTTATGCGCCGTTTGATTACTATCACGGGCCGTATAAGAAAGTTGATTAGAACGTAGGCCCGGTAAGCATTGCGCCACCGGGCATCACACGACGTTACTCCTCGATCGCCTGACGGATTTGCTGCAACGATGCGGGATCGTCAATGGTCGTCAGATCGCCAGGATCGCGGCCTTCGCAGATCGCCTGAATCGTCCGTCTGAGCATTTTGCCGGAGCGTGTTTTCGGCAGTTGCGACACAAACCAGACGTGCGCCGGACGACCAAAATTACCAATTTGACTGTCCACCAGCGCCATAATCGCCTTCTCTTCCGAATGGGCAATGTCGCTGTCTTCCAGACTGTCGCTCTGTTTTGGAATAACAAACGCGACCGCCACCTGTCCTTTCAGCGCATCCTTCACGCCAACTACCGCCACCTCGGCGACGTTTGGATAGCTGGAAATACTCTCCTCTATCTCGCGCGTCCCCAGCCGGTGTCCGGCCACGTTGATCACGTCATCCGTACGGCCCAGAATGAAGTAATAGCCATCGGCATCGCGAATGCCCCAGTCAAAGGTGGCGTACACCTGGCGGGAAAACAGCGACCAGTAGGTATTCACAAACCGCGCGTCATCCCCCCAGATAGTCTGAATACAGCCCGGCGGCAGCGGCCCTTCAATCACCAGCATCCCCTTCTCGTTTGCCGCACAAGGTTCACCGGTCACCTCATTGAGCAACTGCACGTTATAGCCGTACATCGGCACGCCAGGACTGCCCAGCCGCGACGGTCGGTCGTCCAGCCCGCGGGCGATAGCCATAATCGGCCAGCCGGATTCAGTCTGCCAGTAGTTGTCGATAACCGGGACGCCCAGCGTTTCCGTTACCCAACTGGCGGTCGGTTCGTCCAGCGGCTCACCCGCCAGATACAGCACCTCCAGCGAGGAGAGATCGTGATTGCGGATTTGCGCGGTTGGGAATTTTTTCAGCACGCGGATGGCGGTCGGGGCCGAGAACATCCGGCTGACCTGATACTTCTCAACAATTTTCCACCATACGCCGCAGTCCGGATACGTTGGCAGCCCTTCGTAAACCACCGTCGCCATCCCCGCCAGCAGCGGGGCATACACGATATAGGAATGCCCAACCACCCAGCCGATATCCGACGCGCAGAAGAACACGCCGCCCGCTTTGCCGCCGAAAATGGTGTCCATCGAGGTCGCCAGCGCGACCGCGTAACCACCAACGTCTCGCTGGACGCCTTTCGGTTTACCGGTTGTCCCGGAGGTGTAGAGAATGCAGGACGTTTCGTTCGACTCCAGCCAGACAACCGGCACCCGTGCGCCGAGATGCTGTTGGCGTAGCGCGGCAAAGTCGAGGTCACGCCCCTCCACCCGCGCCATTTTCGCCAGACCGCGGTCGACCAGCACCACATGACGCGGCTGATGCTGAGCCTGATCGATCGCATCATCGAGTAGCTTTTTATAGGGCAGGATCTTGCCGCCGCGCGCCCCGGCATCCGCCGAAACGATAACCACCGGTCGGGCGTCATCGATGCGCGCCGCCACGCTGTGCGAAGCAAAACCACCGAACACCACCGAATGGATCGCCCCAATGCGCGCGCAGGCCAGCAGCGTAATGTGCGCTTCGGCGATCATCGGCATATAAACCAGTACCCGATCCCCGCGCTGTACGCCGAGCGACAACAGCATCGCTGCCACAATATTCACTTCGTCATACAACTGACGAAAGGTAAACGTGCGTTCTTCTTCGGTTTCTGATGACACAGCAATCAGCGCCAGCGCCTCGGGCTGTTTCTCCAGCCAGCGGTCGATGGCGTTATGGCACAGATTGGTCGTCCCGCCGCAAAACCAGCGGGCAAACGGCGGATTGCTGTGGTCCAGTATCTGCGTATACGGCTGCAGCCAGTCAATACGCTGGGCCTGCTCGGCCCAGAACGACTCCGGCTGCGTAATAGAACGTTGATAAAACTCGCTATAAGACATAATGCTCTCCTGTTGAACTTACGCCTGATGAGTCGGGTTTCAGATAACAAACAAATCCATATACTCATTGACCGGCATCTGCTCCAGGCGAGTTCTGTCCAGGGAGACATCCAGAATGCGCTGCTGCTGACGGGTCGGGAACTGACGCGCCAGGTTGATTTTGAACTTCTCGACCAGCTTCGGCATCCCGTCGTTACGACGGCGCGCATGGCCGATTGGGTACTCCACCACCACTTCTTCAAAACGTGAGCCGTCGGTGAATTCCAGGGTGATGGCATTCGCGATGGCGCGTTTTTCAGGATCGTGGTAATCGGCTGTAAAGGCCGGATCTTCAAAGCAGTTGATCTTCTCGCGCAGGGCATCAATGCGTTTGTCCTGCGCCACGCCGTCTTCATAATCTGCCGCGGTTAAGCGCCCGAACAGCAGCGGAATAGCGACCATATACTGGATGCAATGATCGCGATCCGCCGGGTTATTCAGCGGGCCTTTTTTATCGATGATACGGATACAGGCTTCGTGCGTACGAATGGTCACTTTTTCGATATCCGCCGCCGTTTTCCCTGCAGCCTGTAGCTGCTCGTACAGCGTCATCGCCGCCTCTACCGCAGTCTGCGAGTGGAACTCGGCCGGGAAGGAGATTTTAAACAGCACGTTTTCCATCACATAAGAGCCGTACGGGCGCTGGAAGCGGAACGATTCGCCTTTGAAAGAGACGTCATAAAAGCCCCAGGTTTTCGCCGTCAGCGCAGACGGATACCCCATCTCACCGGTTTTCGCCATCAGTGCCAGACGTACCGCGCGCGAAGTTGCATCGCCAGCTGCCCAGGATTTACGCGTGCCGGTATTTGGCGCATGGCGATAGGTACGCAGCGACTGCCCGTCAACCCACGCCAGCGACACGGCGTTGAGGATTTCATCCCGGTTCAGGCCAAGCATCTCGGCGACCACCGCCGTGGAGGCCACTTTGACCAGCAGGACGTGATCGAGACCGACGCGGTTAAAAGAGTTTTCCAGCGCAATGCAGCCCTGAATTTCATGGGCTTTAATCATTCCGGTGAGCACTTTTTTCATGGTTAACGGCGCTTTCCCCACTGCTACCGCATTGCGTGACAGCCAGTCAGCCGTAGCCAGAATGCCGCCGAGGTTATCGGAAGGATGCCCCCATTCCGCGGCCAGCCAGGTGTCGTTAAAGTCCAGCCAGCGGATCATCGCGCCGATGTTAAACGCCGCCTGCACCGGATCGAGCTGGAACTGGGTACCCGGAACGCGCACGCCGTTCGGCACCACAGTCCCTGGGACTACCGGCCCCAGCAGTTTTTTACAGGCCGGATATTCCAGCGCTTCCAGGCCGCAGCCTAAGGTATCAAGCAGGCAATAATGCGCGGTGTCATACGCTACCGTCGAAGTGATCTCGTAATTCATGACGTAATCAACGATATCAACGATTTCACGGTCAAATTCCGGGCGGACGTTCGAAATATGTGCAGACATAACAAGGGTTCCTGTTTTTATATTTAGAGGTTTTGCATTAGCAACGCTGATCTATCGCGACAAAGACACGATCTTCCGGGCCGGTGTAATTGGCGGAAGGACGGATAATTTTGTTGTCCTGGCGCTGTTCAATGATGTGCGCCGCCCAGCCGGTGACGCGGGCGATGACAAACAGCGGTGTGAACATTTCAGTCGGGACGCCCATCATGTTGTAGGAGACAGCCGAGAACCAGTCGAGGTTGGGGAACATCTTTTTCGTTTCCCACATCACGTCTTCCAGACGGTCGGCGATGTTGTACATTTTCAGCGAACCGCCTTCCTGAGAAAGCTGTTTCGCCACGCGCTTTATCACCTGATGACGCGGGTCGGCGATGGTGTAAACCGGATGACCAAAGCCAATCACCACTTCTTTGTTTTCAACGCGTTTACGGATATCCGCTTCCGCTTCGTCTGGCGTTTCGTAGCGCTGTTGGATCTCCAGCGATACTTCATTCGCCCCGCCGTGTTTCGGACCACGCAATGCGCCAATCGCGCCGATAATCGCGGAATACATATCGGATCCGGTCCCTGCAATCACGCGGCTGGTGAAGGTGGAGGCGTTGAATTCGTGTTCGGCGTACAGCACCAGCGAAATATGCATCGCTTTTTCCCAGCTTCGCGACGGCTTTTCGCCATGCAGCAGATGCAGGAAGTGTCCACCAATGGAATCATCGTCAGTTTCCGGCTGAATACGCTCGCCGTTATGGCTGTAGTGATACCAGTACAGGAGAATAGAACTGAGCGATGCCAGCAGCTTGTCAGCAATATCGCGTGCGCCGGAGACGGTATGCCCTTCTTTTTCCGGCAACGTACAGCCCAGCGCGGAGACGCCGGTGCGCATCACGTCCATCGGGTGCGAGGCAGCAGGCAGCGCTTCCAGGACGGTACGCACGTTTGCGGGCAGTCCGCGCAGCGCTTTTAATTTGATTTTATAGGCGGTGAGCTCATCACGGGTGGGCAATTTCCCGTGGATCAGCAGGTGCGCGACTTCTTCAAATTCGCACTGCTGCGCCAGGTCGAGAATATCGTAGCCGCGATAGTGCAGGTCGTTACCACTTTTGCCAACGGTACACAGCGCGGTATTTCCGGCGGCAACGCCTGACAGCGCAACCGATTTTTTAGGTTTAATGACATGGGTACTATTTTGCAGGATCGTTGTGTCGCTCATGTTGTCCTCGTCATTTTTATAATATGTAGGGTACAAATTTATTGCCGGATGGCAGCTACGCCTTATCCGGCCTACGACGGTTACTTCTTGGTATACAACGCGTCGAGTTTCTCTTCGAACTGGTAGTAATTGATGCTTTCGTACAGCTCGTTGCGCGTCTGCATAATGTCGATAACGCTCTTTTGCGTTCCTTCCTGGCGCAGCACGTTGTAAACCTTTTCCGCAGCGCGGTTCATGGCGCGGAAGGCCGACAGCGGATACAACGCCATCGCGACGTTCGCGCTGCGCAGTTCATCAGTGGTGAACAGTGGCGTAGCGCCAAATTCGGTAATGTTGGCGAGGATCGGCACCTGTACCGCATCGGCAAACTGACGGTACATGGCAAGCTCGGTAATGGCTTCCGGGAACAACATATCCGCGCCTGCTTCGACGTACGCCTGGGCACGTTCGATGGCGGCCTCTAACCCCTCCACCGCCAATGCATCGGTCCGCGCCATGATCACAAAGTTGGGATCGGTACGCGCATCCACGGCGGCGCGGATCCTGTCGACCATCTCTTCTTTCGAGACGATCGCCTTGTTCGGGCGATGACCGCAGCGTTTGGCGCCGATCTGATCTTCAATATGCAGCGCGGCGGCACCGGCTTTGGAAATTGACTTCACGGTCCGCGCCACGTTGAAAGCTGACGATCCAAAACCGATATCCGCATCCACCAGCAATGGCAGCGGGCAAACATCAGTAATGCGGCGAATATCGGTTAGCACATCATCAAGGGTAGAAATACCAAGATCCGGCAGACCCAGAGACCCAGCCGCGACGCCGCCGCCGGAGAGATAAATCGCCTGATATCCGGCGCGTT
The DNA here is from genome assembly GCF_013783065.1 of Citrobacter sp. RHBSTW-00986. NCBI lineage: Bacteria > Pseudomonadati > Pseudomonadota > Gammaproteobacteria > Enterobacterales > Enterobacteriaceae > Citrobacter > Citrobacter sp. RHBSTW-00986. Next base: position 3,746,379 of record NZ_CP056200.1, read on the forward strand.
GAGCCAGCAGAGCGTGGTTGGCGTTGATGGTGCCAACGATTTGTAATGGGTTTTCTTTGCTGAGCGCGGCGCGAAACGCCTGCCCTGGGGAGTGTAGAGACATATCCCGTCCTTTGTTATCAACTTGTTATCGTTCGTTGATTTATTTAAAGCAAGGGGTATGCCAAAGACCTTAATTTTTAATTAATTTATATATTTATCTTTAAAAACAATATATTAAATTAAATCCTTGTATCTTTGTTGCACAAAAGCGTGTCAGCTATCGTTTCATGAAACGTTCCTTCATGTTTCATTGCAACATTCATGAAACACAACTAAACCCTAATACTCGGTGCCTTACTTTTTAGGATGGTTATGGCTGATACGCATCTTCCGCCGCGGGTGAACGACGACAAACCGGTTATCTGGACCGTTTCGGTCACGCGCCTGTTCGAACTGTTTCGCGACATCAGCCTGGAGTTCGACCACCTGGCAACCATCACCCCTATTCAGCTTGGTTTTGAAAAAGCGGTGACGTATATCCGCAAGAAGTTAGCCACCGAGCGTTGTGATGCCATCATTGCCGCGGGTTCCAACGGGGCGTATCTTAAAAGCCGTTTATCGATTCCGGTGATCCTGATTAAACCCAGCGGGTTTGACGTGCTACAGGCGCTGGCCAAAGCGGGAAAGCTCACCTCGTCGATTGGCGTCATTACCTATCAGGAAACCCTCCCCGCGCTGCTCGCTTTTCAAAAAACCTTCAATTTGCAGCTTGAACAGCGCAGCTATATCACGGAAGAAGATGCCCGTGGGCAAATCAACGAGCTGAAGGCCAGCGGCACGCAGGCGGTCGTCGGCGCGGGGTTAATTACCGACCTGGCTGAAGAAGCAGGCATGACCGGCATCTTTATCTATTCGGCGGCCACCGTGCGCCAGGCCTTTGTCGATGCGCTCGATATGACTCGTCTGACGCTGCGCAGAAACGGTCCGTACGTTTCCGGCGATACGCTGCGCACCCGCTATGCATTGGGGGATATGCGCGGTCACTCGGCACAGATGGAACAGGTGCGGCACACCATTATGCTTTATGCCCGTTCGCGTGCGCCGGTGCTGATTCAGGGCGAAACAGGCACGGGCAAAGAACTGGCGGCGCAGGCAATTCATCGTGAGTTTTTCACCCGTCAGGAGAACCGGCGCGGTAAACCTTCGCCGCCGTTTGTTGCTGTCAACTGCGGGGCAATCACCGAATCATTACTGGAGGCGGAGCTGTTCGGCTATGAGGATGGTGCCTTTACTGGCTCCCGTCGGGGAGGACGCGCGGGCCTGTTTGAAATCGCCCACGGCGGAACGCTGTTTCTTGATGAGATAGGTGAAATGCCGCTGCCGTTACAAACCCGACTGCTGCGCGTGCTGGAAGAAAAAGAGGTCACCCGGGTCGGAGGACATCAGCCAATTCCAGTCGATGTACGGGTGATTAGCGCCACCCACTGTCATCTGGAGCAGGAGATAAAACAGGGAGAATTTCGCACCGATCTGTTTTATCGCCTGAGTATTTTGCGCCTCACGCTACCGCCGCTACGCGAGCGATTGCCCGATATCCTGCCGCTGGCGGAAGGCTTTTTAAAACAGTCGCTGGCGGAACTGGAGGTGCCGTTTTCTGAACCTGTGCGCAAAGGGCTGGGTCTGAGTCAACCGACGTTACTGAATTATGGCTGGCCAGGGAATATCCGTGAACTGCGTAATATGATGGAGCGCCTGGCGCTGTTTTTAAGCGTCGAGCCGCAGCCGGAGCTGAACGTACAATTCCTGCAGCAGCTGTTACCGGAACTGGCCGTTGCTGCTGACGCGCCGCAGGTATCCTCATCGCTGACGCCGCAGCAGGTGCTGGCGCAATTCAATGGCGATAAAACCGCGGCTGCACGATATCTCGGGGTAAGCCGAACCACCTTCTGGCGCAGATTAAAAGAAAACCCGCCGATACAATGACCGGCGGGTATCGTGATTTTTACAGTAGCGTATTATTTTTTCTTGTAGATATTGGCTGTGCCATGGATTTTATTATCCGTTTGACCGGAGGTTAATACCACCACATCGGCCCCTTTCTCTTCTGCTTTCTTCAGCAGCTCTTCTTTAGCGTCTGAGACAGAAACTTCATTACTCGTTGAGATATCACCGATTTTTGTGTACTGCGACTCAACCTTTTCAAATTCAAGTTTTGTCATAAATTCCGCGGCATATGCGTTGGTCACGACAAAAGCTAATGCACCAATAAGTACTTTAATTCCAGTTTTCATAGACCAGCTCCAGGTTTTGTTATTACGCCATCATCGATCCCTGAACATTACATAACGCGATTCAAGGATGATTAATAACTAGTCCAGCCTGGATAAAAAATCCACATTCAGCAGGAATATATAGAGATTTTGCGGCGCAGAAAAAACCGGTCACCGGGTAGCAGCGCGTCAACCTGTTCAAAGTTTCAATAGCCAGTGTGAGTTGATCCTCAGAACAGGCAGCGCACTGAAATTATAGTGTTAACTTTATGAGAATCTGAGGAATTGTTGTCTATGGAACCTCTGCACGCCGTCGTACTCACCGTCAGCCTGTTTGTTTTAACTTTTTTTAACCCCGGCGCGAACCTGTTTGTGGTGGTGCAAACCAGCCTGGCGTCAGGGCGACGCGCGGGCGTGATAACCGGTCTGGGCGTCGCCTTAGGCGATGCGTTCTACTCCGGCCTCGGGCTCTTTGGCATGGCGACGCTTATCACTCAGTGTGAAGAGATTTTTTCGTTGATTAAGATTGTCGGCGGCGCCTATCTGCTGTGGTTCGCCTGGAACAGCATCCGGCATCAGGCAACACCGCAAATGCCAACGCTACAGCAGCCGCTTTCCGCCCCCTGGTATGTGTTTTTCCGCCGTGGGTTATTAACGGATTTATCTAATCCGCAAACCGTGCTGTTTTTTATTAGTATCTTCTCGGTCACCTTAAGCGCAGACACGCCAACGTGGGCCAGGTTGATGGCCTGGGCAGGCATTGTGTTGTCTTCCGTTATCTGGCGTATTTTTCTCAGCCAGGCGTTTTCGTTGCCCGCCGTGCGCCGTGCGTATGGCCGAATCCAACGGGTTGCCAGCCGGGTGATTGGCGCCATTATTGGTGTCTTCGCGCTCAGGCTTATTTATGAAGGTATTAGCCATCGATAAGAGAGTTTAACTTGACCATCGTGAGGTAATTGTCCGTAATACCGCCTGAATTTTTAATCGCACGTTGAGTGGCAGTAAGATGGAACAGGTTGAACCGGTAAACGACACATTACTCCTTACAGAATGGCAGGCGCTGTTACGTCAAACATCGCCTGAAGTTCACACGCTCCTGACATCGTTAAGCGATGAAGAGATCCGCCATTTAGTAACCGTTTTTTATGACTATATGCTCTCCCATGCGGAGAGCGCATTGTTCCTCAATACAGAACAGGTCAGTACCCGCCTCAGCGGCAGCATGTTTGACTGGCTGCGCAGCGTACTTGGCAGCGCCCACGAAGATCTCTCACAACTGCTGGCCAAACAGCGCAAAATTGGTGTGGTGCATGCCCGTATCGGCCTGCCCATCGATCTGGTAAACCGCGGCGCGCGCAAGCTGAAAGATGAGCTGTACAGGGTGTTAAAAACAAAGGCGGATTCCACTCCCGCCTTGCTGAGCGATGCTATCTGTTTCAGCAGTCTGGCAATGGATACTGCGCTGGAGGCCATGACGGTCTCCTATTCCCCCAGTTTTCAAAACTCTATGCACACGCAGGAGCAGTACCGTCTACAGACTATTTACGATGACGTTAACGTCGAGCGCGAGCGGCAAATCCGTTCGTTTACCGACTGGGAAAACCAGTTTATCTATAACATCGCCACCGGAATGCCTTTCGGTGAGATGGTGTTTCTGGCGAATTCTGACTTCGGTATGTGGTTATCACATAAGGGAAAACATATCCTCGGCAACAGCAATCTGCTGAATAAGATGGAATCACTGATTGCAGAGATCGACAGTCGTCTGACAACAACCCTGTCGCATCAGCATCAGCCGACAGAACCCGAGCGGATGAGCTTATTGCAGGATGTACGCCAGCTATCGGCAAAAATCCATTTCCTGCTCGCCTCAATGTTCGACGCGCTGGTTAAGCAGGAAAATGGTAAAGATTCGCTGACCCAGTTGCTTAATCGCCGCTTTATTCCGACCATCATGCGGCGCGAGATCTCGCTGGCGTTACATACGCGTAAGCCTTTTACCCTGGCGATGCTGGATATCGACTACTTCAAGCAAATTAACGATAACTTCGGGCATAATACTGGCGATCTGACGCTCAAAAACGTCGCGGCGGTCATTTACGATCATATCCGCAGCAGCGATTACGTGTTCCGCTACGGTGGCGAAGAATTTATGATTCTGCTCGTCGAGTCAGATGAAACACAGGCCAGTATTATTCTGGAAACGCTGCGTATGAAAATTGCCGAGATGCGCATGGCAGCCTCAGCGACAGAAACGTTTTCTATTACCGTCAGTATTGGTATTGCCGAATATGACTATCATCCCGACTATAAACAGTTGGTTGATAAAGCCGATCGCGCACTTTATCTGGCGAAAAGTAATGGCCGCGACCGCGTTGAGGTTTATCAGGAATAATCGTTGCCCTGCAGAGAAATAAATACCCCGTTCAGGGTATTTATCTGACCTGTGATAAATATCGGGCTGTTATTATTTTTCAGGCATATTGGCATGAAGAAAATAACAGCCTCGTAATAAGATGCAAATCAAATACACCAAATCTGAATAGCGCTAGCATATCCCGGTGATGACGCCTTCTGAATGCAGAAGGGGAAATATGAGGGATACTATAAAACCATGAACGGGAAGATGAGAACGCGCTGGCAGCGCCGCCCAGGCACGACCGGGGGCAAACTGCCGTGGAATGACTGGCGCAACGCCAGCAGCTGGCGAAAAGCCACCCAGTTTCTCCTGCTGGCTATCAATATTTATATTGGCGTGGCGTTCTGGTATTGGGTCCGCTATTTCGAAACCGCCGGCACCAGCGTTTATATTCCAAGGCCCGGCGGTATTGAGGGATGGCTGCCGATAGCGGGTTTGATGAATTTCCGCTATACGCTAGAGACCGGTTTTCTTCCGCCCATCCATGCCGCCTCTATGCTGCTGTTAGTTGCGTTTATCCTGATTAGCCTGTTGTTAAAAAAAGCTTTCTGTTCATGGTTATGCCCAGTGGGGACGCTTTCCGAACTGCTCGGTAATCTGGGGAGAAAATTATTCGGTCGTAACTTTACGCTGCCGCGCTGGCTGGATATCCCGCTGCTCAGCCTGAAGTATCTGCTGCTGGGGTTTTTCTTGTATATCGCCCTGTCAATGCCCGCCCAGGGGATTCAGTACTTTCTGACGTCAGCCTATGGAATCATCATCGATGTGAAGATGCTCGATTTCTTTCGCCATATTGGCTCCGCCACACTCATCTCCGTGGTGGTTATCAGCCTCCTGAGCCTGTTTATTCGCAACGCCTGGTGTCGTTATCTGTGTCCTTACGGCGCACTGCTTGGTCTGTTCTCGCTGTTCTCGCCGTTTAAAATCCGCCGCAACGCCGACAGTTGCATTGATTGCGGGAAATGCGCGAAAAATTGCCCATCGAAAATCCCGGTCGACAGACTGATTCAGGTGCGTACTGTGGAATGCACTGGCTGCATGACCTGTGTTGAATCCTGCCCGGTGGCTTCAACATTGAGCTTTTCCCTGCAGACACCGCCGGGTGCAAAAGGCAGCGGTAAAGCGTTATGGCGACAAACGGCACTGTCGGGTATTGCCATGACAATACTGGTGCTGGGGATTCTGTTTGCCACCATTGGTTATGCGGTATATGCCAATGTCTGGGATACGCCGGTGCCGGATCACCTGTATTTCCAGCTGATCCCGAAAGCAAAAATGATCGGCCATTAATTCTTTACCAGTATGTTCAAAACCCCTGCCAATTCTGGCAGGGTTTCCTGCCTGTAACGCCATTTTAAGACTATTGCACTTGTGTCATCGTGCCCCCGTTTATACAACCTTAAATATCACCCGTAATCATTTTTTTATTATGTTATGGGCGACTGGGACCACAATAATGAACGGGATAACATCATGACTAAAATAAAACTGGCGCTGCTTTTACCTCTGTTTCTGGCGGGTTGTACGGTGAGCGATGGAGAATTAAGAAACGCTTACGCTCAGCGTTATCAGCAGCCCGCCGCTTATGTCGATATCTATAAACAGAAAATAGCAGGCATGGATATTAATGCGCTGGCCCAATATGCCGCCGCAGAAGATAAGAAAAAAATGCGTGGGCAACCAAGACTGAAAATCGACGAATTCATTACCATTGAAAATGTGCAGGCGAAAGGAAACCGGGTGGTCTACGATTACTCGCTGTCCGAGAGCTGGCTGGCGCTGTCCGCAGATAAGCAGCGTGAAAAGCAGACCAATATGAATAAAGACCTGATCTACCGTACCTGCTCGCTGGAAACGGTACGTCTGGCGCAGGCGAAAGGGTTGGAAGAAGAGCATAACTATTACAGCCAGTACCCAGACAAAGTCGCCTTTACCCTGAGAACCAGCGCGCAGATTTGTATGCAAAACGGTTTTACACAATAACCGCAATCCCCCAGCCTGATGGCGCTGCGCTTATCAGGCCTACAATTTGCACGCATCTGTAGGCTTGATAAGACGCCAGCGCCGCCATCCGGCTAAAAAACGATACTCAGAACTTCCATGAAACGCTGCCGACAATGCTGCGCTCGGCGCCGAAGTAGCAGTATGAGAGCGAATTACAAGCCGCAACGTAGCGCTTGTCGGTCAGGTTGTTGACGTTCAACTGGGCGCTCAACCCTTTAATACCGATATTCGTTAAGTCGTAGCCAATTGCCATATCCACCAGCGTGTAGGACGGCAGAGTGTGAGTATTCAGGCGATCGCTGGCAATACCGTTGACATAACGCACGCCTGAGCCCAGCGTCAGGCCATCCAGCGGACCGCTTTTCACATCGTAGCTCAGCCAGGTACTGGCCTGGTTACGCGGCGCGTACACTGCGCGCTTACCCTGCTCTTCCGGGCTGCTTTTCTTATAGCGAATGTCGGTATAGGTATACGCCGCCTGCAGACGGAAGCTCTCCGTCAATTGGCTAATGGCCTCCAGCTCCACCCCTTCAGACTCAATTTCCCCAATCGAGCGGTACGGATCGGTCGGCTCTTCTTTGGTGGCAATATTCGTCTGATTGATACGGAATACCGACGCGCTGAACTGACTGTTGAGTCCTTCCGGCTCATATTTCAGCCCGGCTTCCCACTGCTTGCCTTTCATCGGATCCAGCAGATTGCCGTTCTCATCGGCAAAGCTGGTTGGCGTAAAGGCGGTGGAATAACTCACATACGGCGCAAAGCCGTTATCGAACAAATAGAGCAGCGCAGCACGGGTGCTGAAGTTGTTTTTGTCCAGATCGCTACGGGTATCGTTGATCCTATCAATGTTAGAAACGCTCACCTGATCGTAGCGACCGCCGAGCGTAATACGCCAGCGATCCCATGACATCTGATCCTGCAAATAGTAGCCTGTCTGGCGCAGCTTGTGCTTCTCACGCGCATACATGTTGATGTAATCAGGCTGCGCGCCGTACACCGGGTTGAAAGCATCTATCGGAGGGAATGCCCCATAGTAGCCGGTGGTATTGTTGCTGCGATCCTGATAGTCGATCCCCACCAGCACACGGTGGTTGACCTGCCAGGTATCAAAGCTGCCGTCGAGTTGGTTATCCAGCGTAATCGCTGACATTTTTTCATCGGAGCCGGAGTAGCCGCGGTTAAGCTCGGTTTCATTCAGCCAGCCCGCCGCATACACCTGATTCAGCTCAACGTCGGTATGCAGGTAGCGCAGTTTTTGCCGCACCGACCAGCCGTTATCAAACAGGTGCTCAACGTTGTAGCCCACCATGTTTTCACGGCGATCGTATTTGTCGTAATCATCCTCGCCTTCGTAAAAGGTGTTGGAGATCTTTTGCCCGTAATGTGGAACCACGGTGCCGTCATACGGCAGACCGGAGTGGCTTCCGCCTTCCGGGTCACGGTGCAGATAAGCCATCAGATCCAGACGCGTCTGGTCGGTGATGCGCCAGGTCAGGCTGGGCATCAGCGCATAACGTTCTTCTTTCAATGGACCAAACTGCGAGTCTGCGTAACGCGTCATTCCACTCAGTCGTGCCGCCACGCGATCGTTATCATCCAGCGCCCCGGTGACGTCAAACGCCGCGCCGCGCTGGTTATTGTTGCCAGCAAACAGTTTCACTTCTCCGCCGGCATCAAACGACGGCTTACGTGATGTCAGCGCGACAATACCGCCCGGAGAAGAACGGCCATACAGTACGGAAGCCGGGCCGCGTACCACTTCGATATCTTCGAGGAACCACGGATCGACCACCAGCGAGCTGTGTGAGTTGGTGTCCCCCATCATCTTCAGGCCATCGAGATAGACGTTGTCCAGGCTACCATCCGAGAAACCACGCAGCACAATATAGTCAAAGCGGTTGGAGGCACCAATCTGATTGCTGTACACCCCCGGCGTATAGCTCACGGCCTGGCGCACGCTGGTTGCGCCCTGCTCTTCAAACTGTTCACGGGTAATGATCGATACCGACTGAGGCGTTTCAATATCCGGCGTGGCGAGCTTCGTGGCCCCGCTTTGCATTTGCGAGGTGACAACCACCGTATCGTTTTTTGTTGTTTCCTGCGCCAGCAGTGGAAAAGCCACGCTACCGGTCACCCATCCCACCACTAGCGCCAACCGAGTCTTCGCGAACATGAATATCTCCAAAGGCATGTCTAATTGTAAGTGAGAATTATTACCTTTTTGCTAACGGAGATAGCTATGCAGGATGCCAGGTTGCCTATGCGCAGTGCCAAATTGTCGGGAAGGCACGTGCGAAAAACGTAAAAATGGATTAGCAAAGTTTGAGTACATCGCCAGGCGAAAAGCCGTAACGACGCCGAAATGCGGTGGAGAAGTTGGTAGCATGTTGATAACCCGACATCCAGGCCGCCTGCTGTACGCTGTATCCTTCCAGTAAATAGCCGCGCGCGCGTTCCAGACGGCAATCACGCAGATAGTCAAAGACGGAACAGCCATAGGCCGCACGGAACTTGCTGCGCAGGCTGCTGGGGCTCATCGCCGCGCGTTGGGCCAGGGCATTGAGGGTGTAGTCATTCTCGGGACTCTGCTCCAGAAGACGACGAACGACCTCCAGCCGCTGCTGTTCACCGCTTGCCGCAAGCCGCTTGCCACTCTCAACCTGACACACGCTGAGGCCATGGCCGAACAGTTGTAATATCAGCCCTTCCAGCATCAGTTGGCGAGAAACATGACCGATCGTGCTCCGCTGCGCATACTGCAGGCCGCTGAGTAAAAACCCCGGCACCTGCCAGATAAGCGTCGGCGTTTCGCATCTTTCCCACTCACGCATCAACGATTCGAGCAACCCCGTGCGCCACGCGCCGTCGGGATACAGACCGAGCGATAACGTGCGCAGTTTGCAGTCAGCATGATGGCGGGCACGCATCGTCTGATGCTCGCTCAGGCGTGAGCTAAACGCCATCCCGGAACGTACCACATGCTCCTGCCCGTTGAGCGTCAGGATGACGCAGCCTTCCAGAACCACCAGCATATACAGAGGACTGCTGTGGCGGGAGGTGGTTTCGTAGGGTTGTAGCACCTGCACATCAGAGTGCGTGACACACATCCCGCAGGGGAGCGTCATCTCCTCAACCTCCCCCTGCAGAACGGGGCTGCAAGACGACAAATCCGGCTTTTGCGCCAGCAGGGGAAAGCGGTAATCGATCCCGTAACGCTCACCAAAATCCATAAACTCGCTGACGGAGAAGGTGCGGGCTACGCGTCTGGACGTATTCAGGGCGGTGGTGTTGTTCATGCTGTCTTCTGCACAGGAAATGGGATTAACGGTTGATAACTGAAGCAACATTACCATTACCTGTACAACACAACAATAATAATGAGAATTATTATCAATATGACGAATGCGATTTCAAATCGCGCTGGAGAACGTCATTCCCGATATTTTTCTCGCGCAGCTCATCAGGCAACATTGACACCTGATGAGCTGCGGTCTGTGAGCTATGTGCAGCTCAACCTTTCTCACTGTCATAAACGGGCACGTCAAACGCACCTCGATACCCGCCGAGTTTGTACTCTATTTATTATGCTGAAGGCTGGTTTTCCTCCACCTGGAACACCGCCACAGCCTGGGATAGCATTGCCGACTGCTCTTCCACACTGCCTGTCGTGGCGGCTATCTCCTCAACCAGCGAGGCGTTTTGCTGAGTCACTTGCTCCATTTGCGTTACCGCAACCCGGATCTGTTCGATGCCGCGACTCTGTTCCCCCGAGGCTCCAGAGATATCTTCCATTAAGACATTAATGTTGCGTATCGCCTTCGCAATATCCGCCATCATGGCGCCACTGTTTTCGGCTATCTCTACCCCTTCCTTAACGCTAATTGCCGCTTTGGCAACCAGTTCACTGATTTCTTTCGCCGAGGAGGCGCTGCGCTGAGCAAGCGTTCGGACTTCACTCGCCACAACGGCAAACCCACGCCCGGACTCACCAGCGCGTGCGGCTTCCACCGCCGCGTTTAATGCCAGGATATTGGTTTGAAAAGCAATACTATCAATAACATTGGATATTTCGTTCACGCCTTGCGCATTACGGCTGATCAGGTGAATTTTCTCAACCATATCACTCATTAAACGCTCGCCACGCAATGCCATTTCCGTGCTTTCGCTGGTCATGACGGATGCCTGATGTGACTTATCAGTATTATTTTTTGTTGTGACTGAAATCTGCTCCATACTGGCCGCCGTTTCAACGACTGCCGCAGCCTGCTGTTCCGTTCTGGTTGATAAATCGGAATTACCGGAAGCAATTTCCTGCATACCGATATTAATAGACTCAACGCCATCGCGAATAGTGCTGACAGTCTCGCGTAGGCCTTTTTGCATATTATGCAAATTTAAGCACAGTATGCCGATTTCATTGTTACCCGATACCTTAACAGGATGGCTGAGATCGCCTTTACCAATCCGCGCAAAATGTTCAGAAACGATTTTTAAAGGCTGAATGATGGTCCGGTTCAACCAGAAATTACAGATAACGAAGATAAGTACCGTAATGACCAGGATCACGGATACTTTCAGGATCGAGGTATTAAACTGAACGTGTGTTTGTGCAACGATCTTCTCACCAATCAGCATTGTTGATTTGTAATAATTCGTCACTTCGTTATCGAAATTTTTGCGAGCCGCGAGCAGTTCCGCATTAGCATTTTCTTGTGCATTAATAATACTGTTGCTGGAAAGCGTCTGATTTAATGTATCAATAGACTTTTGCTCAGCATTCATTTGTTGCTCAAAAGCCGTTCTGATGACTTTACCGATTTGCGGATCGTCAGCCGTCAATCCAGGAATACCCCAGAAAATATCGAACTGTTTTCTGGCATACGCCATCTGATCTTGCATTTGATTCACTGTCTGTCGGGCATCGGTCGCATTATGTTGTTGAATATTATCACGAACGCTTCTGACTTTATAAACAGCCTCAACGACCTTATGCAGGGTATCCTGCTCCTTAATGATGTTATGTAGTAATAACGTATTTTTTTGATTTCCTTTGAGATCAACTAAGGAAGGTGCGAACAAGTTCCTGATATGAGATCATCATATTCATCCGGAGCGCATCCCAGAGGGACATCATGAGCCATCAACTCACCTTCGCCGATAGTGAATTCAGCACTAAGCGCCGTCAGACCCGAAAAGAGATTTTCCTCTCCCGCATGGAGCAGATTCTGCCATGGCAGAATATGACCGCTGTCATCGAGCCGTTTTATCCCAAGGCGGGCAATGGCCGACGGCCCTATCCGCTGGAGACCATGCTGCGTATTCACTGCATGCAGCATTGGTACAACCTGAGCGACGGTGCCATGGAAGATGCCCTGTACGAAATCGCCTCCATGCGCCTGTTTGCCCGATTATCCCTGGATAGCGCCCTGCCGGATCGCACCACCATCATGAATTTCCGCCACCTGCTCGAGCAGCATCAACTGGCCCGTCAATTGTTCAAGACCATCAATCGCTGGCTGGCCGAAGCAGGCGTCATGATGACCCAAGGCACTTTGGTGGATGCCACCATCATTGAGGCACCCAGCTCTACCAAGAACAAAGAGCAGCAACGCGATCCGGAGATGCATCAGACCAAGAAAGGCAATCAGTGGCACTTTGGCATGAAGGCCCACATTGGTGTCGATGCCAAGAGTGGCCTGACCCACAGCCTAGTCACCACCGCGGCCAACGAGCATGACCTCAATCAGCTGGGTAATCTGCTTCATGGAGAGGAGCAATTTGTCTCAGCCGATGCCGGCTACCAAGGAGCGCCACAGCGCGAGGAGCTGGCCGAGGTGGATGTGGACTGGCTGATCGCCGAGCGTCCCGGCAGGGTAAAAACCTTGAAGCAGCATCCGCGCAAGAACAAAACGGCCATCAACATCGAATACATGAAAGCCAGCATCCGTGCCAGGGTGGAGCACCCGTTTCGCATCATCAAGCGGCAGTTCGGCTTCGTGAAAGCCAGATACAAGGGGCTGCTGAAAAACGATAACCAACTGGCGATGTTATTCACCCTGGCCAACCTGTTTCGGGTGGACCAAATGATACGTCAGTGGGAGAGATCTCAGTAAAAACCGGAAATAACGCCAGAAATGGTGGAAAAAATAGCCTAAATAGGCTGATTCGATGTGTTTGCGGGAAAAAAATCGGCCCAGATCCGCGAAATTTTAATCAGCGAGTCAGCTTGGGAAGAAATGACCTGCTTATTCGCACCTTCCCTAGCTAAACTCGATACAAAAGCATATGGAGATGGCGACCGTAGCTTCGGCTGCAGTCGCGGGTAATTTATTTTTTACAGCAATGGCCTTTCTTATGGATGGAAAGGCCAGACCTTATATATCAAGAAGATGGTGAGCGATAAAGTATTGTTTTCAAGTAATCATCTGTTGCAGTAAACTCAGGGAGTTGGCCACTCATGGCCTGTGTTAGTGGAATAATCTTTGTCCTGACTCCCATCCCCCTGAAATCAACGTAACCATAATCACGTAAGACTTCCATAATAATCGTATTGCGTGGTGATCGCTGACCTGTAACCATCTTTTCAATCGACATCGAATTATTCAGCGCCCCTGGGCTAATAACTTCAAATCGATTGCTATACAAGCCAATCTCTATCTCAACAAAGCGTGTCCAGTCACGATGAGCCAGTGCATTTACAACAGTTTCGCGAATAGCTTCCAGTGGATAATACCAGGTTGTTTCCCGACGTAGATGCGTATCGGGTAGAGGGGCCTCTGAAGTGATAAAGGGCATGATAGTTGACATCAAACGCTCAATCAATCCACCATCGATCAAAGCCTTTCCGGCTTCCTCAGTATCAAAACGCCCAACCATTGGACCATCCAGAATATCATCGAGTAACGGTTGGTACTCCTTATCCTCGCTGGCAAACGCAAAGACTCGGATATCTGGTCGATGCGAGAGTTCAACCATTTTGATTTTGAACTCAACGGGATAATTAGGGCTTTTTTTACGCACTGTGGTTAATGATTTCATGGATAGTGTCCACCATATTTGGTGTCCACTATCCTCTCAGGAATTTCAGGATCTGCCAGACGGTGCTGAGACGACGCTTACGAATGTTATACCCCCTGCTGCAGTGGAAAGACGTGGTGACAGATACCCCTTCCCCACATTCAGGCAGCAACTCTTTCATCAGTAGCAGGCGGGAATCAATATGAGCAGGATCGGTGTGGTTAAAACGATGAAGGAGCGATTTTGTCCGCAAAGAATCCGCTTTTATGGCGGGTTCAGCAGGGAAAAAGTAATCCCCATCTTTAAGACGGACACGTTCCACCCTGGTATCAGCGCAGGGCGGCAATTTATCATTCATTAATTCTGTTTCCTCCGTATGCAGCGTGGAGCCTTTCCTGTTACCGGTTTTATCCGGATGTATGCTGTCCCGTGAAGTGGCGGGCAAACTCACTTCTAAAAAATTACGGCCAGATCTTGTCATGCCTATCACAAAGTATCATAACCGAGCATTGTGTAAAGATGAAAACCGTCAAATTGAGCGCAATCGAGCTGCATGATATGATCAGAACCCTACTAAATCAGAAGTATTGGGTATGAGATTACTTTTGAGGAAGCACGTAAATGAAACGAGTGGTTCTGTTTTCATGTGGGAGCGCTTGTCGCTCCCTGAATAGTCCATGTGACAATGAAGATTAAACAGCATCATAACCAGCATGATGCCGTTGCATTTCTTGCATATCGGCAGACTACATCAGAACCCGGTAACCTTGGATGCTGGGATAATGGCAGAGAAGAGGCACTTACTGTATCTACGGTAAAAAGCGGTTTTGTCGATGAAGTTTTAAAGGAAACCCTCCAGAAACGCTGATGAAATTGCGCAGTTTCGCTGGCCTGATGCGACAACAACTCGCCAGTAGAATGGGTATTTCTTACAAATACCTGCGCAGCATAGAAGCAAACCCATCCAGAGCGAGCATTACTACACTTAACCATTATGCCAAGAAGTGTGGTGTTAAAAGCCCTTTGATTTATCTGTAAATAAGATAAAACATGATAATTTCATCAAGTTGCATGGTAATTTATCCAGGATCCATTTGTGTCCAGGACGTAAGTCTTCACAGCTGTCGAATCAATTCTATTTCGTAAGGCGGCTCACGTTTTTATGCCCTGAGCAGTGCTTTTCCGGCTGGAACTTTCCCCCACTCATTCACTGTGATTTAATATGCTAAACCGGTTTAATTAAGTTTAGCCTTGGAGGGTTTTAGCATGAAAGCAAAAGTTTGGGTTCTGGGCGACGCAGTGGTGGACCTGCTACCGGAGAGTGAAGGGCGCTTGCTACAGTGCCCTGGAGGCGCGCCGGCTAACGTGGCGGTAGGGGTTGCCCGCCTTGGCGGCAACAGCGGATTTATCGGCCGCGTCGGCGGTGACCCGTTTGGCCGCTACATGCGTCATACCCTGCAACAGGAGCAGGTCGACGTCAGCCATATGTATCTTGACGATCATCACCGCACGTCCACTGTGGTGGTCGACCTTGATGACCAAGGTGAACGCACCTTTACCTTTATGGTACGCCCCAGCGCTGACCTGTTCCTGGCTGAAGAAGACCTGCCACAGTTTGCCGCCGGACAGTGGTTGCACATCTGCTCCATCGCGCTCAGCGCCGAGCCCAGCCGCAGTGCTACCTTCGCGGCTATGGAGAACATCAAACGTGCCGGTGGCCGGGTGAGCTTTGACCCTAATATCCGCCTGGATCTCTGGCAAGATCAGAACCTGTTGCACGCCTGTCTCGACCGCGCCCTGCGTCTGGCGAACGTGGTGAAACTGTCCGAAGAAGAGCTGATACTCATCAGCGGGAGTAATGATATCGCGCAGGGGATCGCCAGCATCACTGAGCGTTATCAGCCTGAATTACTGCTGGTGACTCAGGGTAAAGCGGGCGTCATCGCCGCATTCCAGCAGCAGTTTATCCATTTCAGCGCTAAACCGGTTGTCAGCGTGGATACCACCGGTGCGGGCGATGCGTTTGTCGCCGGACTGCTTGCCAGCCTTGCTGCCAACGGGATGCCGGCGGATATCAATGCCCTGGAGCCAACGCTCGCTCTGGCGCAAACCTGCGGTGCCCTGGCAACCCTGGCGAAAGGCGCGATGACTGCCCTGCCATACCAGCGCGATCTACACCGCCAGATTTGATCCTAAATACCGTCGTACGCGGTCCACTTTGTTGCATCCATCACACTTATTAAACCGGTTTAGCAAAATCAATTTCAAAATGTTAAATGTCGTGCTTAACATTGCAACTAAACCGGTTTAGTAAAAACACACAATTTTTTATTTTCCTTTTGGGATGCAATCAATATGTTCAGAAAAAGCACACTCGCGGTTCTTATCGCTTTGCTAACCGGCGCCGCCTCAGCCCATGCACAAACGGATCTCAGCAGTATCGAAGCCCGTTTAATTGCGCTGGAAAAACGCTTACAGGATGCCGAAAACAGAGCGCAAACGGCAGAAACCCGCGCAGAGTCGGCAGAGAAGAAAGTACAGCAGCTCACGACACAGCAACAAAAAACCCAGGACAGCACTCAGGAAGTGGCTCAGCGTACCGCCAAACTGGAGAAAAAAGCCGATGAGAAAAGCGGGTTTGAGTTCCACGGCTACGCCCGCTCCGGCGTGATAATGAATGACTCCGGCGCCAGCACCAAATCCGGAGCCTACATGACGCCAGCAGGGGAAACCGGTGGGGCTATTGGCCGCCTGGGAAACCAGGCCGATACCTATGTTGAAATGAATCTTGAACATAAGCAGACCCTGGATAACGGGGCAACGACCCGCTTCAAAGTCATGGTCGCCGACGGTCAAACCACTTATAACGACTGGACGGCGAGCACCAGTGATTTGAACGTGCGTCAGGCCTTTGTTGAACTGGGCAACTTGCCCACCTTCGACGGGCCGTTTAAAGGCTCCACCCTGTGGGCCGGGAAACGCTTTGACCGGGATAACTTTGACATTCACTGGATCGACTCGGATGTCGTGTTCCTCGCCGGTACCGGCGGCGGTATTTACGATGTCAGGTGGAACGACAGCGTTCGCAGCAACTTCTCTCTTTACGGGCGTAACTTCGGCGATATTGCTGATACCAGCAACAGTGTGCAGAACTACATCGTCAGCATGAACAATTTCATCGGGCCGGTGCAGATGATGGTCAGCGGGATGCGGGCAAAAGACAACGACGAACGCCAGGATACCAACGGTAATCCGGTCAAAGGCGATGCGGCAAATACCGGTGTACATGCGCTGCTCGGGTTGCACAACGACAGTTTTTACGGCCTGCGTGAAGGTGCCAGCAAAACCGCCCTGCTCTACGGTCACGGACTGGGTGCCGAAGTTAAAGGTGTCGGCTCTGACGGCGCGTTACGCTCGGGGGCTAACACCTGGCGCTTCGCCAGCTACGGCACCACGCCACTGAGCAAGAACTGGTTTATCGCCCCGGCGATACTGGCACAAACCAGTAAAGACCGTTATGTCGATGGCGACAGCTACCAGTGGGCAACCCTCAACATGCGTCTGATCCAGGAGATCAATCAAAACTTCGCCCTCGCTTATGAAGGCAGTTACCAGTATATGGATCTCAAACCTGAAGGTTATAACGATCGCCATGCGGTAAACGGCAGCTTCTACAAGCTCACCTTCGCCCCGACCTTTAAGGTTGGCGACATCGGCGATTTCTTCAGCCGTCCTGAAATCCGTCTTTACACCTCGTGGATGGACTGGAGCAAAAAACTCAATAATTACGCCAGCGATGACGCGCTGGGCAGCAGTGGTTTTAAATCGGGCGGCGAATGGTCGTTCGGGATGCAGATGGAAACCTGGTTTTGATGGTTAACACCTGGCGACAGTAACCGCCGGGGCGACAAAATACGTTTCGTCGCCCCGGACACAATAACAACGAAGAGAATGCGCTCCGGCTACCACGGGACGACAACTCGAAAATCAATACGCATTCAGAGGGTACTATGGATTTTGAACAGATTTCCCGCTCGCTACTTCCGCTTCTGGGAGGCAAGGAAAATATCGCCAGCGCCGCGCACTGTGCCACACGCCTGCGCCTGGTGCTGGTCGATGACTCACTGGCCGATCAGCAGGCCATCGGCAAAATTGATGGGGTGAAGGGCTGTTTCCGTAACGCCGGACAGATGCAGATTATCTTCGGCACCGGGGTGGTGAACAAAGTCTACGCCGCCTTTATCCAGGCGGCAGGGATTGGCGAATCCAGCAAATCGGAAGCTGCCGACATTGCGGCGAAAAAACTGAATCCTTTCCAGCGCATTGCCCGCCTGTTGTCGAACATCTTTGTGCCGATCATCCCGGCTATCGTCGCCTCCGGCCTGTTGATGGGCCTTCTGGGGATGGTTAAAACGTACGGCTGGGTCGACCCGGGTAACGCCATCTACATCATGCTGGATATGTGCAGCTCAGCGGCGTTTATTATTCTGCCGATCCTGATTGGCTTCACCGCCGCCCGCGAGTTCGGTGGTAATCCTTATCTTGGCGCGACGCTTGGCGGCATCCTGACTCACCCGGCGCTCACCAACGCCTGGGGTGTGGCCGCCGGTTTCCACACCATGAACTTCTTCGGCCTTGAGATTGCCATGATCGGCTATCAGGGCACGGTGTTCCCGGTGCTGCTGGCGGTGTGGTTTATGAGCATCGTTGAGAAACAGCTGCGTCGCGTGATCCCCGATGCACTGGATCTGATCCTGACGCCGTTCCTGACGGTGATCATTTCCGGTTTTATCGCCCTGCTGATTATCGGCCCGGCTGGTCGCGCGCTTGGCGACGGTATTTCGTTTGTCCTTAGCACCCTGATTACCCACGCCGGTTGGCTGGCCGGACTGCTGTTTGGCGGTCTCTATTCGGTTATCGTCATTACCGGTATTCACCACAGCTTCCACGCCATCGAAGCGGGACTGCTGGGCAACCCATCCATCGGCGTCAACTTCCTGCTGCCGATTTGGGCGATGGCCAACGTCGCTCAGGGCGGTGCTTGTCTGGCGGTGTGGTTCAAAACGAAAGATGCCAAAATCAAAGCCATTACCCTGCCCTCGGCGTTTTCTGCCATGCTCGGCATCACCGAAGCGGCGATTTTTGGTATTAACTTACGCTTTGTAAAACCGTTTATCGCAGCCCTGATTGGCGGCGCGGTGGGCGGCGCGTGGGTGGTATCCATGCATGTTTACATGACCGCGGTGGGCCTGACGGCTATCCCTGGCATGGCTATCGTGCAGGCCAGCTCGCTGCTGAACTACATTATCGGGATGGTTATCGCCTTTGGCGTCGCCTTTGTCGTCTCCCTGGTACTGAAATACAAAACGGACGCTGAATAATGTCACATCCATCACGCCTGCCTGCGATTTTGCAGGCTGTTATGCAGGGCCAGCCGCGCGCGCTGGCCGACAGCCACTATCCCCGCTGGCACCATGCGCCGGTGACCGGGCTGATGAACGATCCCAACGGCTTTATTGAATTTGCCGGACGTTATCACCTGTTTTATCAGTGGAACCCGCTCGCCTGCGATCATAAGTTCAAGTGCTGGGGGCACTGGAGCTCTGCCGACCTGCTGCACTGGCAACATGAGCCGATCGCGCTCATGCCGGATGAAGAGTATGACCGCAACGGCTGCTACTCCGGAAGCGCCGTGGATAGTCAGGGCACGCTCACCCTGTGCTATACCGGCAACGTAAAATTTGACGACGGCAGCCGAACCGCGTGGCAGTGCCTGGCGACGGAAAATGCCGACGGCACGTTTACCAAACTCGGCCCGGTATTACCGCTGCCGGAGGGCTATACCGGCCACGTGCGTGACCCGAAAGTCTGGCAGCACGAAGGTCGCTGGTACATGGTGCTGGGCGCACAGGATTTGCAAAAGCGTGGCAAGGTGTTGTTATTCAGCTCAGCGGACCTTCATGAGTGGACGAGTCAGGGCGAAATCGCCGGTTATGGCATCAATGGCCTGGACGACGCGGGCTATATGTGGGAATGCCCGGACCTGTTTGCCCTCGGCGACCAGCATGTCCTGATTTGCTGCCCGCAGGGCGTGCCTCGTGAGAAAGAGCGCTATCTCAACACCTACCCGGCAGTGTGGATGAGCGGCGATTTCGACTACCACCGCGCGGCCTTCGAGCATGGCGAACTGCACGAATTGGACGCAGGGTTTGAGTTCTACGCCCCGCAAACCATGCTTACCAGTGATGGCCGCCGTCTGCTGGTCGGCTGGATGGGCGTGCCGGAGGGCGAAGAGATGCTTCAACCGACCCTCACCAACGGCTGGATCCATCAGATGACCTGCCTGCGTGAGCTGGAGTTTATCGATGGTCAGCTATACCAACGTCCTCTACGAGAGCTGAGCGCCCTGCGCGGCGAAGCGCACGGCTGGGCAGGGAACTCCCTGCCGCTGGCACCGATGGAAATCGTTCTACAAACCACTGGGGACGATATTTTGAGCCTCGATTTTGACGGCGCATTAATCCTTGAACGCGATGCCAGCGGGATCCGCCTGGCCCGACCCAGTCTGGCCAGCGACGAGAAGCATTATCGTTACTGGCGCGGAGACGTCCGCTCGCTGCATATTTTCATCGACCAGTCTAGCGTGGAGATTTTCATCAACGGCGGCGAAGGAGTGATGAGCTGCCGCTACTTCCCGGCCTGTTCAGGGCAGCTAATGTTCTCTGGCATCACACCGGACGCATTCTGCTACTGGCCGCTGCGAACTTGCATGGTAGAATAAGCGTTTTGCCTCAAGCTCATGGCGTCGTAATGAAAACTAAACGCGTAACCATTAAAGATATCGCCGAACAGGCTGGCGTCTCAAAAGCGACCGCCAGCCTAGTACTGAACGGTCGTGGTAAGGAGCTGCGTGTGGCGCAGGAAACGCGTGAGCGAGTACTGGCGATTGCCCGTGAGCAGCACTATCAGCCAAGCATTCACGCCCGCTCGCTGCGCGACAACCGCAGCCACACCATCGGACTGGTGGTGCCGGAGATCACCAACCACGGCTTTGCGGTCTTTTCACATGAGCTGGAAATGCTGTGCCGCGAAGCAGGCGTCCAGCTATTGATCTCTTGTACTGATGAAAACCCCGGTCAGGAGAGCGTGGTGGTCAATAACATGATTTCCCGCCAGGTTGACGGTCTGATCGTCGCTTCATGTATGCACAACGATGCCGACTATCTTAAGCTCAGCCAACAACTGCCAGTAGTGCTGTTTGACCGTTGTCCTAATGAAAGCCTGCTGCCGCTGGTGATGACTGATTCGATTACCCCAACGGCGGAACTGATTTCCCGCATTGCACCTAAGCATAGCGATGAGTTCTGGTTTTTAGGCGGTCAGTCGCGTCTGTCGCCTTCACGCGATCGTCTGACCGGCTTCACGCAGGGTTTGGCTCAGGCGGGTATTGCACTGCGCCCGGAATGGGTGATTAACGGTAACTACCACCCGAGCTCAGGCTATGAGATGTTCGCCGCACTCTGCGCGCGACTTGGGCGGCCGCCTAAGGCGCTGTTCACTGCCGCCTGTGGACTGCTCGAAGGGGTACTGCGCTATATGAGCCAGCACCATTTACTCGACTCAGATATCCATCTGACGAGCTTTGACGATCACTATCTTTATGATTCGCTGTCGCTGCGTATCGATACCGTACAGCAGGATAACCGCCAGTTGGCCTGGCACTGCTATGATCTGATAAGCCAATTGATCGAGGGCGATACGCCCGAAACGCTACAACGCTACCTGCCCGCAACGCTGCAGTTTAGGCATCAGTAATAACTGAGCATTTTTGAATACCCTACAGAGGTGAAATCTGGTGCGAATCCAACAATCAAAAATCAATATTTGTAGTGATGTGATGCGGAAAGGTCTTCACTGCATCAGTAATCACACCAATCGGGTTAAACGGCAAACTGAGTGGTGGTAAAGACTGACACCGGCATTATTACTGTCACTGTGGAACATCACTCCGGCGGGTTTACCGCAAGCTTCCCACGCAATTTCCAGCGCTTTGATGTCAGCTTGCTGTCCGGTGAGAATGACATTGCCCAACCCTCAGGTTTCCTTGCGAACAGATCGAGAACAACAGCAAGGTAAGCCCAACGCTTGCCTGTCCAGAGTAGAGTAAGAGGCAGGGCGTAGTCGGACTATTTCCCTGCCTCTCCTCCCCGAACCGGACGTGCACCTTTCAGCGCATCCGGCTCTCCATTTAAATGCTGGCGAACGCCATTGCCACTTCTGTAAAGCGCGATGTATACGTGTTTCTGGTCTCCGTCCTCAGATAGGGATTACCTTCGGGTAGCCGCCAGCGGAACAGCTTCTTGCCTTGCCCCACCAACCGGTACAGTATTTCGCCGCTGAGCTTGCCGTGATTGGTTTTACCAAATAAAACCCACGTTTTGCTCTGACCCGGTTTCGGTGATTTACACCACCACCTCATCAGGGAAGCGATACCTGTACGGTATTTGCGGGCCAGCCAGTGAGCCAGCTTCCAGAACACGACACGGTCGATATAACTGAAGACTTTGGCCTTAAAATCAACGAACTGATAGAACATGGCCCAGCCTTTCAGTTTTCGGTTGAGTTGTTCAGCCATATCGACTTTGCTTTCACTGTAGTTGCCTGATAACAGTGCTGTCAGCGATGCGGCGAAGTTTCTGGCTTTCTCCTGCGGGATCGTTGAGACCACTCGCATCTCGCCATAACGACTGCGTTTGCGAATGATCCTGTGCCCCAGAAAGATAAAGCCGTCATTAACATGGGTGATTTTAGTCTTATCCATGTTCAGCCTGAGTTTCAGACTGCCTTCGAGCACACCCCGACACTCCTCCCTGATGGCTTCCGCCTGTGCTTTGGTGCCTTTGACGATGAGGACAAAATCATCGGCATAGCGGCAGTACGCCACCGCGGGTTTCCACTGCCAGTTTTCTCTGACCGCCGTACTTCGGCCCCGTTGGATACTGTTATTCCAGTACCACCGATCTTTTCTGGCTTTCCCGCTCAGGTAGCGCTCATGCAGGTATTGATCGAACTCATTCAGCATGATGTTCGATAATAGCGGCGATATAACACCGCCCTGTGGCACACCTTCACTGGCCGCCCGAAAGAGACCGACATCGATATGTCCCGCCTTGATGGTTTTCCACAGCAGAGTCATGAAACGTGCGTCACTGATCCTGCGGCGTACAGCCTTCATCAGCAGTCGATGATGTACGGTGTCGAAGTAACTGGACAGGTCGCCTTCAATCACCCAGCGTCCCCGGGTTTCACCACAGTCTGTGAGCTGTAATTTCACCGTGCGGATCGCGTGGTGGACACTGCGCTCAGGCCGGAAGCCATATGAGAGCGTATGAAAATCACTCTCCCATATCGGCTCCATCGCCATCAGCATGGCCCGCTGAACAATACGATCCCGCAACGCGGGGATACCCAGTGGTCGCAGTTTGCCGTTGCTTTTAGGGATGTAAACCCGTCTGGCGGGCAAGGGCTGGTAGTGGCCTGAGAGTAATTCATCCCTGAGGATTTGCAGCTCAACAGCCAGTCTGGCCTGTAGCATTGTTTTGTTCACGCCATCAACGCCGGGGGTATGGGCCCCCTTTGATGAAAGCGTGATCCGCGCCGCTTCAGCCAGCCATTCTGGTTGTGTTATCAGACGCAGCAGCCGTTGAATCCGTAGGGACGGATCGGTGACTGCCCATGTGGCAAGCTTGCGTTGCATTTCGCTGATTATCAAAGGTCTTCACCTCGTTAGGTCAGTTAATTCACGTCGCAAACACATTCAAACTGCTTCCCTTCGCCATGTAATGGGCTTTCCCCATCGCGGACTACTACGGAAGCTCCGCCAGCCAGCGCGTCATCGGAGCCATGCCCCCTTAACATCCGTCGCTGACCTTCCCCGGTTTACCTGCCTGGACTCAGGCATACTGAGGAGGCTGCCCGTCGCACTCTTTATCCTTGCTTGCCGCAAGTTGGCAGAGGTCAGCAACGCAAGCGTGATAGACGCTGCTGCCCCGGTGTTTCGCATACATGTCAAAACACCTTCGACCGGCAGTGCTTACGTATCACTGCCAGTTCCTCCTGCACGGCCTGTCAGATCACGTAGGCCGTGGTGACGTTTTCAACCCACAGAGGCGGATTAACGGGTTCATGTTCTTCAGCCTTTCAGTACTTAACCTTGAGGATCATCTCGGCTTAGTGATCTCGCCTCAATCCCCGTTGTCAGCGGGTTACATCACCCTGCGGGCATGCCGCAGGTCACTGCCGCTCAGGTTCTCCACCGTCACACCCGGTGGGATTGTTGGGTTTCTCATCGTGAGTTACCGGTTCAATATTCCAGACAGACTCGCGGTTCATTTAAGCATCCATGCCCGCCCTGAACTCCGGGCACACTATAGGTCACATCACCGCACCACACCTGATTTGGCTCGGTCACGGCGAACTGCCGTTCAAGGTAGTTAGGGATAGCAACATGTTCATGACCACCACGTTTATACCGGTGAGTCGGCTGCTGACAGCTGACCAGCCCCAGCTCTTTCATGAGCCTGCCAGCAAGCCAGCGTCCCATCTGGTAGCCTCTCCGGGTTGCCATTGTGGCAATGCTTCTTCCTCCGGCCGAACCGTGGCTGATGCCATGTAGCTCAAGTACCTGACTGCGTAATACAGCCCGTCTGCCGTCTGGTTTTTCAGGACGGTTTTTCCAGTATCTGTAGCTGCTGCGATGAACCCCGAACACATGGCAGAGTGTGGCCACAGGATAATGCGCTCTGAGTTTCCCGATTATCGAGAACTGTTCAGGGAGTCTGACATCAAGAGCGCGGTTGTAGATTCAATCTGTCAATGCAACACCCCTTTCAATTATCTCTTTCGGTGTTTTGAACTTCAGTGTCTTTCTCGGTCTGTTGTTTAGCTGAGCAGCAACCAGATCTAGTTCATGTTGAGTATATTGGGCAAGACATGTCTTTTTAGGAAAGTACTGCCGAATTAGCCCATTTGTGTTCTCATTTGTTCCCCGCTGCCAAGGACTCTGAGGATCGCAGAAGTAAACTTTAACGCCGGTGCTGACAGTAAATTCTAGATGTCTGGCCAGTTCCATTCCTCTGTCCCATGTCAGTGATTTTCTGAGTTCTGACGGTAAACTCAGGAATTTGTCGGTAAGAGCCTGATTTACTGAGACAGAATCTTTGCCCCTGAGTCTAAGGATGATCGTATAACGTGATTTTCGGTCTACAAGTGTGGCTATATGAGAGTTTTTTGTACCTGAGACTAAATCGCCCTCCCAATGCCCCAGAGAGCGTCTGTTATCGATATTTCGGGAACGTTCGTGAATTGGTGTTCCGTTCACTATGTTAATCGTACCTCTTTCGCCTTTGCGGGTATGACGCCTGCCATGGCGAAGGCTATGCGACCGTCGCAGATGCTGTATATTCAGGTGGTGTAGCGCTTCACGGCTACGAAAGTACAGCGTTTTATAAATTGTCTCAGGTGATATTCGCAGCGTTTTTTGACGTGGTTTTGTTCGCCTTAACCATCCTGATATTTGCTCTGGAGACCATTTCATCTCCAGCTTTTCCAGAACAAGCTTTCGCAATGGCAAATTTTGATCCAGTAAGCACGGTTTTGGCCTTTTCGCCATTCTGTTGGCTCGGTTATTAGCATCAACAGCTTTGTAATAGCGTCTGCCCCGATTACGCTGAACTTCACGTGAGATCGTCGAAGGACTGCGATTCAGCGCAGTAGCTATCGCACGAATGCTCATTTTGGCTGACAAACCAGCTCGTATCTCCTCGCGCTCAGACAGTGTCAGGTGAGCTACAGCCCGCTTACGCTCATGGGGTTTTATGCCGCCAGTATCCCTTAACATAGTGAAGATCGTTCCGGGTTTTGAACCCAGGATATTCGCTATTTCACTGAAGCCTGTTCCGTTCTTCCATAGTTCAAAAACAGAGGCTTTTTCCTCTGCTGTAAATGTTCGTCTCATTCAAAAAACCTCCGCAACCCCATGTTTTCACATAACTGTTGCGTTGACCAATTGAATCTACAGTAGCCTTTTTTAATATCGTATTTTGCTCCTCCAGACGGCGAACCTGCTTTTCCAGCTCGCGGATACGTTGCTGGTCTGGAGTAATGGGTGTGGCAGAGGGCGTAATCCCCTGGCGCTCTCTCCTGAGCTGGCGTACCCAGCTCTCAAGCGTAGTAGAACCCACATTCATCGCTTCACTGGCCTGTCGATATGAGTAGCCCTTATCAACAATCAGCTGTGCACATTCCAGCCTGAACTCAGGGGTGAAACTACGTTTGGTTTTCTTGTTCATTAAGTCACCTGTTTTGTGTTGAGGTGAGAATATCACCTTTAATCAGGTGGCCAAATTTACTGTGCCACTACAAGCCACCTTATATTCACCAGCAGGTTTTTCATCAGTGAAATGGCGCGTCCCACAGAGAGAATTTCAATAAACAGGTTAAGGTCGTTTTGTTTCAGGTAGTTCAGGAAGTCTGGCTCACTGAGACTTTCCCCTGCCTCCTCGTAAAAGCAGGCAATCGCTTCCATGTTATTCATGTAGGTGCTGATTGCGGCGTACTCGTGTCCTTCCATCTGTTCAAGGATGACCCTGACAGACTGCATCCGGTCGGTCAGTTTCGCATGTATGTCTGCATATTTAGCCTGACGGGGATTTATTTCACTCATTATTACTGTCGCCTGTAAATAACCGGCACAGTGCGAACACCATGCCGGGAGATTATGGCTGACAAAACGGGAACGACAGGATCCCGCTGTTGTCGGGGGTCAGAAGGTTTCCCAGTTCTCGCTGGCGTGTTGTTCCGTTTCACGAACGGACTTTACCGCTTTAACCTTACTCTGCGGGCTGGTGTTGCTGATTGTCGGTACTATGGTATTTTTTCGTTCAGCATCGCGTTTTTTATTATCACGGAGACGAAATACGCTCACCTTCTCCTGCAGAATCCGTGACTGATTCTGCAACGAAGCGGCAGTGGCTGCAGACTGTTCCACCAGAGCTGCATTTTGTTGGGTGGTGCTGTCTATCTGGCCCATGGCGCTGTTAATCTGGGCAATACCATCTCCCTGCTCACGACTGGCCTTGGCTATTTCCTCAATCAGCCCTTCCATGCTCTGGACGTTACTGATGATATCCTCCATTTCCCTGTCTGCTTTTTCAACCAGGGTACGGCCGGATGCAATGCGGGAAACGGAGTCATCAATGAGCTCTTTTATTTCCCGCGCGGCAGAAGCACTGCGCTGAGCCAGATTACGAACCTCTCCGGCCACAACCGCAAATCCACGGCCGGACTCGCCGGCGCGTGCGGCTTCCACGGCAGCATTAAGCGCGAGAATGTTGGTCTGGAAGGCAATCCCGTCGATGACCTGGATGATGGCTGTCATTTCAGACGAGGTGTCGTAAATCTCCTGCATCCGGGAAGACACCTCACTCATGACCACTCCATTCTGTTTCACAATGGCCGTTGTTTCTGTCACAAACTGGTAAACCTGTGCTGTATTGCCGGCAGTATTGTTTATGGTGGCCGTCAGTTGTTCCAGAGTGGCCGCCGTCTGTTCCACACCGGCAGCCTGCTCTTCGGTGCGGGCTGACAGGTCTGTATTACCACTGCTGATTTCTGCTGCAGTCAGCGCAATATTGTCCGCTCCCTGACGTACTTCCCGGACGGTGTTACTCAGACTCCCGCACATATCACGCAGTGCCTGCATCAGTTGCCCCAGCTGGTCCTGTGAGTCCACTTTAATCTCCACACACAGGTTACCTTCCGCCACTTCCCGGGCAATCCGGACGGCTGAAATCAACGGACTGGTAATGCTTCTGGTGATCAGCCATGCCAGCACACCTCCCAGAAGAAGCGCCATACACCCAGTGATGATCAGTGTCAGTATGGCTGCCGTACCATTATCAGCGATAACTTCACCCGCTTTATCTATGCTTGTTTTTTCGTATTCCACCAGTGCCTGCAGACTGGCCATGTAGTCATTTATGATCGGTAATTGCTGTGACCGAATGAAGCGGTTCAGGGCTTCACGGTCCCCCTGCTCACTGATCTGAAGAGCTTTTACCAGGGTATCTGCATACACCTGACGCTTTTCACCAATGGTTTTCAGCAGCTTAATACCCTGCTCTGAAGTAAGCTCCCTGTTAAATTTATCCTGCAGTATATCCACGCGAGCACGGGTTTTCTCTATCCGCTGCTGTGCATATGTCCTGATATCCGGGTCCCCCGACGTCAGCAGAACCAGTCCAAGCGCACCGTTTGATTCAATACCGGTCTGCCATTCATTCGCCATACGCTCCTGCAGAAGATAATTATTCATCACGCGTTCGGTGGAAGTGAGCATAGAGTTCAGGTACCCCACTCCGGTCACTGTCATGATCATGATAAGAACCAGAATTAGGCTGAAGCTGCCAGCCAGCCTGATACCCACACTAAAGTCTTTGATTTTCATTTTATTACCCGTGAATGAAGCTGGTTATTTCGGACCCCGGTGTCCCTGACAAATAACTGGTGCCTCCAGACTTATTTATGAGGAATCATATTTTGATTAACGAGATCTGTTATCGGTATCAGTGTGCCTGAATGGAGTATGTCAGACACGACCACTTAATACCCCGAAGCGTCCTGCCAAAAAAGACCAGACGGTGAGGGCTGGTCTGAAATCTGACAATGTCTATGGGGTCTACCGTTGCGTAGAGGGCACTGTTGCAAATAGTCGGTGGTGATAAACTTATCATCCCCTTTTGCTGATGGAGCTGCACATGAACCCATTCAAAGGCCGGCATTTTCAGCGTGACATCATTCTGTGGGCCGTACGCTGGTACTGCAAATACGGCATCAGTTACCGTGAGCTGCAGGAGATGCTGGCTGAACGCGGAGTGAATGTCGATCACTCCACGATTTACCGCTGGGTTCAGCGTTATGCGCCTGAAATGGAAAAACGGCTGCGCTGGTACTGGCGTAACCCTTCCGATCTTTGCCCGTGGCACATGGATGAAACCTACGTGAAGGTCAATGGCCGCTGGGCGTATCTGTACCGGGCCGTCGACAGCCGGGGCCGCACTGTCGATTTTTATCTCTCCTCCCGTCGTAACAGCAAAGCTGCATACCGGTTTCTGGGTAAAATCCTCAACAACGTGAAGAAGTGGCAGATCCCGCGATTCATCAACACGGATAAAGCGCCCGCCTATGGTCGCGCGCTTGCTCTGCTCAAACGCGAAGGCCGGTGCCCGTCTGACGTTGAACACCGACAGATTAAGTACCGGAACAACGTGATTGAATGCGATCATGGCAAACTGAAACGGATAATCGGCGCCACGCTGGGATTTAAATCCATGAAGACGGCTTACGCCACCATCAAAGGTATTGAGGTGATGCGTGCACTACGCAAAGGCCAGGCCTCAGCATTTTATTATGGTGATCCCCTGGGCGAAATGCGCCTGGTAAGCAGAGTTTTTGAAATGTAAGGCCTTTGAATAAGACAAAAGGCTGCCTCATCGCTAACTTTGCAACAGTGCCCAGAGGATTTCTTCGCCATTCTCGGCATCCCGCTAAAACAGGTTTACCGGGAACGCGCCAGGCTGCTTAAGGCCAACCCGGAAGAAATCATATCCTCCGGGGATGTCCGGTTAATCGCTATCAAGGTTGAGAACTGGACGCGTAAGGCCGCTGCCGGGTTAGCCAGGATGAAAGCGAAGCGTGAAGTGGCTCGCCAGCGCAAACAGGAATACTACTCCCTAACCTTTGCCTGATCCCCGCCTACTACCGCCTTAGCTGGCGGGGATTCTGCACGTCTGCAATAAACCTCAGTACAAAAAACAGCCTTAACGAATGGAAGGGACTTCCCCTGGATATGCGCCTGATTAACTCTTGTGCAATCATGGGGTAAACATAGCCCCGGAGGGATTCGTTATGACCATCACGACTGTCGGTATCGATCTTGCTAAAAATGTGTTCGCTGTTCACTGCGTTGACCAACACGGTAAAACTGTTCTGGTTAAACCCAAAGTATCGCGTGCTGCCCTTCCTGAGCTGATTGCCAGTTTACCTCCCTGTGTTATCGGGATGGAGGCATGCTCCGGGGCTCACTACTGGGCAAGGTTGTTTCGGCAATATGGTCATGAACCACGGCTGATGGCTGCTAAATTTGTATCTCCTTACCGCATGGCCGGTAAATCAGGCAAAAATGATGCAGCTGATGCTCAGGCTATCTGTGAAGCAGTTCGTCGCCCGCATATGCGGTTTGTACCAGTGAAGGATGAGAGCCAGCAGGCGATGCAATGCCTACACCGTATCAGACAGGGTTTTATCGAAGAGAAAACAGCAACATATAACCGATTGAGAGGTTTGATATCGGAATTCGGTGTCATCGCCCCACAAAGTACAGATGCCCTGCGTCACATGGTTTCTGAGCAGAAGAGTTCTTTGCCACTTCAGGTTCAACAATGTGTTAATGACCTGCTGGAACACATTGATCGTATTGAAGATAATATTACTGAATATGACCGGATTTTGTCCCGCATGGCAAAAACAGATCACCGCAGCCAGCGATTGATGGAACTGAAAGGGATTGGTCCCACAACGGCCTGTGCGCTGGTCGCCAGTATCGGTAATGCACACGATTTTAAAAATGGGCGACAACTGGCAGCCTGGCTGGGACTAACGCCATCGCAGTACAGCAGTGGTGGGAAATCAAAGCTTGGCAGGATAACTAAAGCTGGCGATTCGTATCTGCGAACGCTACTGGTTCAGGGGGCTCGTTCGGTTCTGATTGGTGCCGAGAAAAGGACTGATTTATTCAGTCGTTGGGTCTGTTCACTGGTCGATCGCAGAGGATACTGGCGTGCCGTTGTAGCCATCGCCGCCAAAAACGCAAGGCTGTGCTGGGCATCATTGCATTACGGTGATGATTTCAGGCTGTACTCAGCCAGCTAAAGCACGAAACAAAATAACCATCTGACCTGCAATTCGTTGATGATAAAGGGTTAGACCCCGTGAGGCCTATCTGGCTATTGTACAGGATATACGTATCCGCTTAACGAACAAGAACCTCACGCGCGTCTTTCATCAGGGTCCGAATCGATGACGATTCATCATGGCCGTTTATAGTACCGCAGTCTCTCCCCTTTATTTTTACTGAAGAGCAGACAGAAACCATAAACACCGGCGTTGACACGCCGGGGAAGCCCTTATAGTACAATAATTTTCGAAATCCAACCCATCCCGCCTACAGGAATGACGGATTTTTCGGCGGTTCCGGCGTAGACCCACCACAACTGCTGTATAGCTTGTGGGTAAGTGATAATGAAGTGCAAACGAGATGGCGCAAATACTCTTTTGGTTTATCTTTTAATTACTTACGTATTAAAAGATAAACCAAAAAAAATAAAAGACATTACTGTTATCCCCTTTAAAAAGTGGATAACCGAACAGCATCGGCGCGAGCGCCTCAAAAGTAGCTCCCCACGCTAAAGCGCGGGGCATTCAGAACGGAATCCCTCGATGGCTAACAGCTCGCCTGTTAGCCATCGAGGGATTGGACAAATCCGGCCACGCCGGATACGTCAGCAAATATCGCTGAAGAATTAGCTTACACGCTCGTAAGCGGCTCTTACGACCCGCTAACGAGGAGATACGCCCCAACTGCGGCTTCGCCTTGTTGTGACCACTCCGACCGCGCACAAAAGCCTCTGAGCCGCTTTTAGCGGAATATGGCTTTGCAGGGTGAAGGGATGGATAGGCGATCCCTTTCGATCCCTCACTGGTATCGGCGGCTAACCCTCGGTGCTACCTGTCATTTCATCCTGCCGCCTTACATGCGCTAACGCGCATAAATCCCCGTTCCTCAGTGGAACGAAAACTCACGCTAACAGGGT
This sequence comes from Citrobacter sp. RHBSTW-00986, assembly GCF_013783065.1. NCBI lineage: Bacteria > Pseudomonadati > Pseudomonadota > Gammaproteobacteria > Enterobacterales > Enterobacteriaceae > Citrobacter > Citrobacter sp. RHBSTW-00986. Next base: position 3,778,004 of record NZ_CP056200.1, read on the forward strand.
AGTGACCGGGTAGCCACGATAACTGCCAACAAAATTAGCTTATAGGTTAATTCTACCTTGTCTGAAATTAGCCTATAGGTTAATATTAATAGAAATGGGAGGTCACATGTTTAGCGTTGTTTATCACCCGGAAGCCAGGGAAGAAGCCACAGCATTACCCGTAAAAATCAGGGTGAAGTTTGACCGTCTCATCGGCAAACTGGAGTATGACGCCCGATTACTGCGGGAGCCGGACACGAAGCCCCTGGGCGATGGACTTTTTGAGATCCGCACGATGGGGACGGACATAGCCAGGGGAATCTGGGTATACCACAAAGGCAATACCATCATCATGCTCCGTGTTTTCATCAAGAAGTCACAGAAAACGCCAGCGAAAGAAATCGATCTCGCCAAAAAGCGGTTAGCGGAGGTACTTAATGAAACTGGTAAGCCATAAAGAACTGCATAACGAGTGGATGCAGGACGATGAATATCGCGCTGCATGGCAGGAAGAAGAACGTAAGGAAAAGCTCAGGGAGCTGCTTGCTGAATGGCGCAAGCATGACAACCTGACAAAAGCGCAGGTTGCTGAACGCATGGGGGTTACACCTCCGGTTATTTCTCGCCTGGAAAACAACATCACCAAAGCCAGCATCGACACACTGACCCGCTACGCTCACGCCTGCGGCATCAAGAAACCTGTCATTGCCCTGTACTGAATAGCCAGCCCTCCGGGGCTGGCCTTTTTGTTTCGGTCAGTCCCAAAATTTTGTTAAGGAAGGTGCGAACAAGTTCCTGATATGAGATCATCATATTCATCCGGAGCACATCCCAGATGGACATCATGAGCCATCAACTCACCTTCGCCGATAGTGAATTCAGCACTAAGCGCCGTCAGACCCGAAAAGAGATTTTCCTCTCCCGCATGGAGCAGATTCTGCCATGGCAGAATATGACCGCTGTCATCGAGCCGTTTTATCCCAAGGCGGGCAATGGCCGACGGCCCTATCCGCTGGAGACCATGCTGCGTATTCACCGCATGCAGCATTGGTACAACCTGAGCGACGGTGCCATGGAAGATGCCCTGTACGAAATCGCCTCCATGCGCCTGTTTGCCCGATTATCCCTGGATAGCGCCCTGCCGGATCGCACCACCATCATGAATTTCCGCCACCTGCTCGAGCTGCATCAACTGGCCCGTCAATTGTTCAAGACCATCAATCGCTGGCTGGCCGAAGCAGGCGTCATGATGACCCAAGGCACTTTGGTGGATGCCACCATCATTGAGGCACCCAGCTCTACCAAGAACAAAGAGCAGCAACGCGATCCGGAGATGCATCAGACCAAGAAAGGCAATCAGTGGCACTTTGGCATGAAGGCCCACATTGGTGTCGATGCCAAGAGTGGCCTGACCCACAGCCTAGTCACCACCGCGGCCAACGAGCATGACCTCAATCAGCTGGGTAATCTGCTTCATGGAGAGGAGCAATTTGTCTCAGCCGATGCCGGCTACCAAGGAGCGCCACAGCGCGAGGAGCTGGCCGAGGTGGATGTGGACTGGCTGATCGCCGAGCGTCCCGGCAGGGTAAAAACCTTGAAGCAGCATCCGCGCAATAACAAAACGGCCATCAACATCGAATACATGAAAGCCAGCATCCGTGCCAGGGTGGAGCACCCGTTTCGCATCATCAAGCGGCAGTTCGGCTTCGTGAAAGCCAGATACAAGGGGCTGCTGAAAAACGATAACCAACTGGCGATGTTATTCACGCTGGCCAACCTGTTTCGGGCGGACCAAATGATACGTCAGTGGGAGAGATCTCACTAAAAACTGGGGATAACGCCTTAAATGGCGAAGAAACGGTCTAAATAGGCTGATTCAAGGCATTTACGGGAGAAAAAATCGGCTCAAACATGAAGAAATGAAATGACTGAGTCAGCCGAGAAGAATTTCCCCGCTTATTCGCACCTTCCCTAAAAATATCCCCTTCCTGGCGGTGGATAACCCGGCGGATTCTGCTGTGGAAGCCGTACGTGCGCTACGAACCAGTCTGCATTTCGCTATGATGGAGACTGAGAATAACATTCTGATGATCACCGGTGCGACGCCAGACAGTGGTAAAACATTTGTCAGTTCAACTCTGGCAGCGGTGATCGCCCAGTCCGATCAAAAAGTGTTATTTATTGATGCCGACTTACGCCATGGTTATTCGCATAACCTGTTTACCGTGAGTAATGCACATGGCTTGTCGGAATATCTGGCAGGTAAAGATGAGCTCAACAAAGTGATCCAGCATTTTGGCAAAGGAGGCTTTGATGTGATTACTCGCGGTCAGATGCCACCTAACCCGTCTGAACTGCTGATGCGCGATCGGATGCGTCAATTACTGGAATGGGCGAACGACCATTACGATCTGGTGATTGTCGATACGCCGCCGATGCTGGCGGTGAGCGATGCTGCGGTCGTGGGGCGCTCTGTCGGCACCAGCCTGCTGGTTGCGCGTTTTGGCCTGAACACCGCCAAAGAGGTGAGCTTGTCAATGCAGCGTCTGGAACAGGCAGGCGTCAATATTAAAGGCGCTATCCTCAATGGTGTGATTAAACGCGCCAGCACCGCTTACAGTTACGGCTATAACTATTACGGTTATAGTTACTCCGAGAAAGAGTAAAACTGAAGGTAAAGTGACCGGATGCGGCGTGAACTCCTTTTCCGGTCTACGCATTAGACAGTTCTTCGTTTGTCATCAGCCTCAGAGCATTCAGGTAGCTGAATGCTCTTTTTTATGCATTACAAACTGCACGCCGGTATGCGTGCTTCATTCACGATTTGCGTAAAACCGGCCAACGAACACATGCCCTGCGCATTTCGCTCTTCACATCCTGCCAGGGTCAGTTTCACCTCTCCGGGCGGCGTATTTAATGACAGCGGCGTTTTATCACGCATCTGCTGTAAAGTCTGGAAGACCAGCGAAACCTGAATCCACTGGCTGTTATCGCTTAGCCGACGCCAGCGTTCAAACACCAGTTCACCACCTGGCGGCGTGTTATCCGGCTGACCTGGAAGCGTCCAGTTGAGCTCCAGTGCGCCGCCGAGATTTGCCAGATTAGTATCGTGTCCGGCGATAAACAGCACTGAAGTGGGTAATATCACACCATACGCCTGTTTTTGCGGTGGATGGGGCGTCAACGCTGTCATGATCAAATCCAACAACGGGGTGGCGCGGCTGCGGGCAACCTCCGGCGTGCGTTGTAGTAAATAAAATTGCGCGTTATGCAAACTTAGCAACGTGTTCCACTGGTGTGAATCAGTGATCCTTCCCCACCCCGGCTCCGGCATTCCCTGTGCCTGTTGCAGGAGAAATATCTCCGTCAGCATTGATGCGAGGCTTACCGCACCGGTTAATGAGACATTGTCGGCGCTCACCTTGAGTTCCGATGGTAATGCCTGCGTTAATGAACAGCTTTCGTCCTGTTTCTCACGGTTAAGGCACAAGTTTGATTGCGGAAAATTAAGCACCCGTTCCAGTTCGCGAAACGCCGTTTGCCGATGCCCGGTAAAGTCAGCAATTGACCCTCCTGCCCTGCTGAGGATCGCGTCAGTCACGTTCGCGTTATCCAGTTGGCAAACGCCAGTTTTTAGAGGATTAAATAACGGATCGGGACTGGACGTATCTGCCTGGGTATGTACGGTTATTGCACAGTCAGGTGCCAGCCCGGCGGCGAAGGCTTCGCCTGTTTTACGGGTACGCTCGTCGACATCAGCAATAATCGCGACCTGACCAGGCTGCGGGCAGCCCTTTTTCGTCAGCAATCCGTCGGCTACCAGACGCTGGCGTTGGTAATGTCCGAGATAAGCGATTAGCTCACCACCGCGCGGTGTCAGCCAACCCAGTTTTACCGGCCAGGTTGGCCATGCGTCTGGGGTGACATCCTGCATCAGTTGCGTGGCCTTAGTTGGGGCACGCACACCATGACGACTGACAATCACCACACTTTCCAGCTTCAGCTCCGGCTCACTCTGAGCGAATGCAGATTGCGGGGTTAACGGAATCAGAAGAGATAAAAATGGGATCAAGATCGCTTTCATCGATATGTTTCCGCTTTTCATATCCGACATTATTGATTGCCTGATACGACGCTAATGCGCCGCATCAGACTTACGTTCGTTAACTTTTCAATCGCGGGTCCAGCCATACCAACACAAGGGTGGAGAGCGAACACATCAACAAAATGCCGACGAACCAAAGTAAATACCACATTGTTCCTGCTCCTTAGTACAGCTCGTTTTCGTTACGGCGGAGAGTTTCTGTCGTCATGCGCCCCCACATTTTGTAGTAGCTCCAGAGAGTGTAGAGCAACACAATGGGCAAAAATATCAGCACGATTACCAACATAATACTCAGCGTCAGCTGACTGGAAGTGCTGTCCCACAACGTCAGGCTGGAGATTGGACTCACGCTTGACGGCATGACAAAGGGGAACAGCGTGATACCTGCCGTGAAAATCACGCCAAATTGCATCAATGATGCCATCAAAAATCCCCAACCCGGGCGACCACGATAAATCGCCATCACCGTCAGCAATGGGCAGAAGAACCCCAGTAGCGGGAAGATCAACAAAACGGGCGACTCGACAAAATTATTCATCCAGGCACCAGGTAGCACTGCCACCAGTTTCATTAACGGATTGGAAGGACCGTTAGCATCCTGGGCGAGCAGTACAAAGCCATCAATACCGACCCACAGCCAGTAACCCGCCAGCAAAAAGCACAGCATCACCAACAGTGCAGCGCGTTTAGTCGCCAGCTGTGAACGCAGATGAATCACACCAACAGTTTTCAGTTGTAACCAGACGCCACCTTGCAAAATCACCATCCCAAGGCTGAGCAATCCGCACAATAAAGGGAATGGCGTCAGCAGTTGCCAGAAGCTGTCGAGATACTCCACGCGTAATTGCGGTGTGAAGGCAAACGGCACGCCGAGCAACAAGTTGCCGAAGGCGATACCGAAGACTACCGGCGGCACCAGACTGCCGATGACCAGACCGGCATCCCACATTTTACGCCAGCGTGCATCGGCGATTTTTCCGCGATAATCAAAGGCCAGCGGGCGGAAGAACAGCGAGCACAGCACCAGGATCATCGCCACATAAAAGCCGGAAAACGCCGCTGCATACACTCTGGGCCAGGCGGCAAATAATGCCCCACCTGCGAGGATCAACCAGACCTGATTGCCTTCCCAGTGCGCACCAACGCTATTAATCACTATCCGGCGTTCATCATCATTACGCGCCACCAGCGGCAGCAAACAGCCGATCCCCATGTCAAATCCGTCGGAGATCATAAAGACCACCAGGATCACGCCAATCAGCAGCCACCAGATGAAGCGCAATGTTTCATAATCAAACATGATTTTCTCCTTTACCCCTGTTGCTGCGTCGGTTGTTCACTCTGCATCGCGCTCGGCCCCAGACGGGCATATTTCTGCATCAGGTAGACTTCGGCGATTAAGAACAGGGTGTAAAGCCCTACGATCATGATCAGTGAGAAAGCCAGTTGTCCTGTGGTTAAGGCGGAGTGCGCGGAGTATGTCGGTAAGATGTCCTGTATCGCCCACGGCTGACGACCAAACTCGGTCATAAACCACCCGGCTTCAATCGCAATCCACGGCAACGGCAAACTCCAGAGCGCCATTTTCAGCACCCAGCGATGCTGGTCGATTTTGCCACGCAGCGTCTGGACAAGCGCAATCAGCATCACCAGTAGCAGCAGGGAACCACAGCCCACCATGATGCGGAAACTCCAGAATACCGGCGCAACCTGAGGTATTGCACCACGCATCGCCGCCTGGTACTGTGCGGCTGTGACATGATTCATATCCGGCGCATAGCGGGAGAGCAACATGCCGTAGCCCAGGTCACCTTCCAGTTCCCGGAATGCCTGCAACACATGCGGCTCACGATTGCCTTGCGATATTTCCTGCATTAACAGCCAGACCATACGTCCGCGTTGCAAGCGTGGGTAGGTTTCAGCCATCAAATTCTTCAGACCCGGCACGGGTTTATCTAATGAGTGAGTGGCGAGGATCCCTAGCAGCGCGGGAATTTTGATGGCAAAGGCGTTACGCTCTTGATCCTGTTCCGGCCAGGCAACCACATGGAACGGTGCAGGTGCAGGTTCCGTTTGCCACTCCCCTTCCATCGCCGCCAGTTTTACCGGTTGTACTTGCGCGACTTCATACGCAGAACTGTCTCCGAGTTGCAGCGTGCCAATAATCGCCAGAGTACCGAAGACGGAACCGATGGCAAACGAGCGTAATGCGACATCGCGCTCCCGTCCGCGCAGTAAATACCAGGCGCTGATCGCCATAATAAACATGGCCGAGATTTTGTTGTTCTTTTAGAGCCTGAGGTTTAGCGTAAGCGGGAGCCAGCCTGTAAATACCATCACCATCGGGGACGATTCTGTCGCCCAGACGATTAAGATCACGATACAAAGTACGCTCACTGATGTTGAATTCGTCCATCATCTTCTTACGTGATACAAAACCGTACTGGTAAAGTTCTGCAATAATAGCGGTCATTCTTTGTACCATTACCTCATGCCCGCTCATGCGCGTTCTCCTTGTAATTTTTCCTTGAGATTACCAGTTGCTACTGACAGGGCATGTCAGTAGCGACTGGAGGATCATGTTTTCATATCGGCAAATTTCTCACATAACTTAAGGAGATTAAGTCGAAAAGTCAGTTAATGGATTTTGCGGTCAATAACATAATCAGTCTCCTGCAGGCAGTCGCGAGTAGCCACTCAGAGGTGAAAGAACAACTGACGTGTCAAGGCTTCAAAAGCGGAGTATGCTGAGATTCAGTCGATTAGAGCCAGGCTGAAAAAATCTTTATAGACTTAGTTTGTTTTGCCTCAGGACTGACTGCAGCCAAACGAGCGTTCATCTCGGCTGTATGACTTGGTGCGCTCCTTCGCAAAGTAGCTCAGACGGAAAGTGAGCTTATCGTAAACCGCACGATAGTCTGTGGCGTTGGCATCCAGATAATACAGGGGATTATCTGGGATGTGGACCAACGTTCGGTATTCGGGGTAAGGGCCTAGTTGCAAAGCGCTCAGCCAGGCTTCACGTATCAGGCTGGCTAATCCCGTTCCCCCTTCTCCATAGCTCCCAAGTCCATTGAATGTGTCTTTGTTCACGAAAAGTACCATGTGGTAATGGGACTTCTCGTTTATTTCTCCCACTTCCCGAACCCAGGCGTAACGCAACTGGCATGGGTAGCTCCTGATGCCATTCTTTATTTTATTTCGGTACCGAGCATCGATTTTTGCATTAAGCGATTCAATGAAACGGGATATCAGACCACTATTCCTATTACAGTTGTCATCAGGCAGACGTAGATCGACACGGACAGCCATTGTCCTTGGGTGTTGTGCTATAGCGTTATCAATTACACCCAGCATCCGTTGCAAATACGTTGTATTGAATGGGGCATGACGTTGGTCAAGATAAATATCATTAAGCATAATAGATTCCTGTGATCTGAATATCGGGCAGGACGGAACCTTACCCGCGATGGTTGAGGTAATTAGGTGGTATCAAATCTGGCTTATTGAGTTTGTGTTGGATGTTAGTTGGGTGATGCTGACTAAATTGCTTGGTGTGTATTGCGTAGGTGTGTATTACTGGAATATTGGGGTTTATGTACTGATATATATTAACAATCCGTCACGTATTAATACTCAACATTCAGGCCAGATACGGTTTGATATTTCATTGTGTTAAATTATTTACTCCGAAGTTAATGTCGTCTGAAAAAAATGATTAAGGGGTGGCTATAACTTATTTCAATCACGGTGCATGATCAGAGTGTCATTTAAAATTAAGCAGCAAAAAGGGCATGGAATTTGATAAACACAGTCCAAAATATTTAATTTCTGGAATCATTAATTTTAGCCTGCAACCACTCCTCCAGGTCGCTTTTTAACCAGCGAGAAGCTCTACCCATCTTAATGGGTTTCGGAAATACCCCTTCCTGTATCAACTTATAGAACCATTTATCACTCAGGCCAGTAAGGCGTGTGATAAACTTCATATCGATGAACTCATCTTCCATTAGTGCAGGTTTAGTTTTCATGCTGAGTGTCCCATTGCGAGAAGAGCACCGGAGCAGGCGATAACTAATTGTTCACGCCTTCTCCTCCACATGAATGGGGTGTGACGTAAAAAAAGATCTGGAAGGAGCAGTTGAGCTACCCAACTAAGAATGCATAGATACGGAAAACCTCGTGTAACGCTGTTCTCTGACCGTTACAATTTGACGGATGTCGAAACTTTGTAGAGTGCAATCATGAAAATTATTCAGAGTGGTGAGTTGATCAGTACTCTCCCCCAATTTACCAGAGGCAGAAAAATCACAGGAGGCAACCAGCCATTAATCACTTACTAATCAGTTAGTAATCACTACTTTATCATTAAAAAATCAGCAAAAAACCAGTCAACAGTCACCTTGCAGATGCCAAATCATCATGGTTCATTTATACTTTTGAAAGCATCGGACAGATGTGATATCACACTGGAGGGTACATGCTTAGGTATGACGAAGTGAGAGAGGAGTTCTTTTCCCTTTACGTTCTGAGTCTGTATTACAACGAAGATTACATTAAGCAGGCGAGTAATTTCGACACGCCTGAGGAATTTCAAAAACTCATTAATCATATATTGAACACTAAATTCCTATTCAATAATGAAGCAATACAAAGTGCGCGTACTTACTTGAAAAAACAGTTCCATTACAAAATCTTGACAAAGAGAAGTTCGATTGTTTCAAAGGTTCTGATAGAGGATCGTGGTTTGCCTTAATGTATATATATAACAACAGAATCAGTCCTGAAACCTCCTCGAGCGTGAATATCTTTGCACAAGATAATATTTACAACCCGAACTCAACTCCTGCATCCTTTTTTGAATTTGAAAACATTGATGAAATTAAAAATTTCTCACTTGATGAAGTACAAGCCGAAATGCAGATGGGAATCTCCCCTAGCAATAAAGAAAAAAATAGAGATACACCTGAAAAATACTCGCGTAGATTTTATTTAACATCTGGCGCAGATCCCGACAACTACAGCCCGAATACAACATCCGAACAAGAACGCATTTGTACTTTGATGAGGTTTATTGATTTAGATCCTGTAAGTTTAAGTCAGAAAATTTCTTATTTTCGTAAGTTGCATGATAAATGGCTAGAGCAATATAATACATTCCTTACTGATTATGACTGGCTAGATAAAAAAGATGAAAAGCAAGCTATCTATTGCTGGGAGTATCTGAGAAATAAAAATATGACCCCCTTTTATTTAAAACCATATAACACTGCAATGAGAATACAGATGATCATTGCATGCATGGATAGTTGGGACACTGGAGTTGAAGAAAAATATTTCTTTATTCAGAAAATGAAGCATGCTTGGCAGCAGGCTGTTTCATCACGTAAAAAAGACAAAAAGTAGATCAAGTTAATAATTTTCAGATATATATCATCCCTTTGAACATACCAGATTAACGGTGAAATCTCACGATTCTGCCGTTTTTGTATTATTTTTCAGAGGAGTAGCTAATGAACAATTCTGAAGGTTTGAAGTCGTTTCAGCAATCGCTTGCTGGCCTGCCACAGTGGGTGTCTGAACGTATATTGCAGCAGATAAATCAGTTAACCCGCTACGAGCCAGTGATCGGCATTATGGGTAAAACCGGTGTTGGGAAGAGCAGTCTGTGCAATGCCCTGTTTGCCGGAGATATATCACCGGTCAGCGATGTGGCTGCATGTACCCGTGAGCCACTGCGCTTTCGCCTGCAAGTCGGCGACCGCTATATGACGCTGGTGGACCTGCCAGGCGTGGGCGAAAGTGGTGCTCGCGATACCGAGTATGCTGCGATGTACCGCGAACAACTCCCCCGGCTCGACCTGGTTCTGTGGCTGATTAAGGCCGATGACCGGGCGCTGGCGGTGGATGAACATTTTTATCATCAGGTGATTGGAGAGGTATACCGGCATAAGGTGCTGTTTGTTATCAGCCAGTCGGATAAGGCCGAACCCACCAGCGGTGGGGGACCGTTGTCCACGGCGCAGAAGCAGAATATCAGCCGTAAAATCTGTCTGCTGCATGAGCTGTTCCAGCCCGTACATCCGGTGTGTGCCGTGTCGGTCCGTCTTCAGTGGGGACTGCGGGTGATGGCCGAGCGAATGATTAAGTGCCTGCCACGTGAGGCCACCAGCCCGGTGGTGTCGCAACTCCAGTCTTCCTTTCGCACGACGGTAGTCCGGGAACAGGCTCGTAGCGATTTTGGTGAAACCGTCGGGGCCGTACTCGATAGCATCAGTGCCTTTCCCCTGATACCCGCCCCGGTACGGGCTGTCATTCAGGCCGTGCGCACCACCGTGGTCTCTGTGGCCCGCGCCGTCTGGGATTTCTTCTTCTGAGTATTTAATCCATCCCTGTTATTTCCCTGACCCTGTCGCCGATGCGACGGGGATCCCCTTTATTTGTTTTCCCGTTATGAGGAGTCTGCTTATGACCCGTCTGGCTTCGCGCTTTGGCGCTGCAAACATTATTCGTCGTGACCGTCCGTTAACCCGCGAGGAGCTGTTTCGCGTGGTGCCCAGTGTGTTCAGCGAGGACAAACACGAGTCCCGTAGTGAACGCTACACCTATATACCCACCATCTCCTTGCTGGACAGCCTGCAGCGAGAAGGCTTCCAGCCATTCTTTGCCTGTCAGACCCGTGTGCGTGATCCGGAGCGTCGCGAACACACCAAGCATATGCTGCGTCTACGGCGTGAGGGACAGATAACCGGTAAGCAGGTGCCGGAAATAATCCTGCTCAACTCTCACGATGGCAGCAGTTCGTACCAGATGCTGCCGGGACTATTTCGTGCGGTTTGTCAGAACGGGCTCGTCTGCGGTGAGTCGTTTGGCGAGGTGCGGGTGCCACACAAGGGGGACGTGGTGAGTCAGGTGATTGAAGGCGCGTATGAGGTGCTGGGGATTTTTGACCGGGTGGAGGAGAAACGGGATGCCATGCAGTCGTTGCTGTTGCCACCCCCGGCACAGCAGGCACTGGCAAAAGCCGCCCTCACATACCGCTTTGGTGAAGACCACCAGCCGGTGACTGAATCGCAGATCCTCTCCCCTCGCCGCTGGCAGGATGAGAGCAATGACCTGTGGACCACGTACCAGCGTATTCAGGAGAACCTGATTAAGGGCGGGCTCAGTGGCCGTAATGCCAAAGGAGGACGGTCACATACCCGTGCCGTTCGCGGTATCGACGGGGACGTGAAACTTAACCGGGCACTGTGGGTGATGGCGGAAGCGATGCTCACGCAACTGCAGTGACCGTTTAATGTTGCCGCCTTGTTAATATCGGACACCACCTGTCCGCATCGCACCGTGCTGGCGGTCCTCACTCACTGAGTGAATGGCCTGTAACCCCCGCTGCCTCTGGCTTTTGCAGAAATGAAAAATAGTTTCTGTGATGTCCATACCCTGTCCGACCCCCTCTTTAAAGTAATCACATCATTTTCAGTCAGTTAACTTTCACGGAGAACGTCTCATGACACAGGCAGAACGCCGCCATGACCGGCTGGCTGTCAGGCTGTCACTGATAATCAGCCGTCTGGTGGCAGGGGAAACGCTGAGTGTGCGTAAGCTGGCCGCTGAGTTTGGTGTGTCGGTGCGCACGCTGCGGCGTGATTTTCGCGAGCGGCTGATGTATCTGGACCTGGAGTATCAGTCCGGATATTGCCGCTTACGTACTGCGGGCAGTGAGATGCAGATGGTGCCCGACGTGCTTATCTTTGCCCACCGCAGCGGGATGGCCGGTCTTTTCCCTGGCTTTGACCGTCGTCTGGTAAACGCACTGCTGATGTGCGATGAGTCTCCCTGCGTAATCGCACCCGCCAGTCCGGCTCCTTCGCCATCAGGCGCATTGTCTTTCTGGCGACTGATTCAGGCCATTACCGGGCGCAGGCGGGTGACGCTGATTGCCGAGGGGCAGCGCTGTGAGCGGCTGGCTCCCTGCCGGTTACTCATCCACCAGCAGGCCTGGTATCTGGTGGCAGAGCACGACGGACATATCGCCGTATTCACCCTGAATGAAATCCATCTGGTTCAGCCCCTGCAGGAGTCTTTTCGCCGCAACGACAGTCTGTGCAGTCTGGTTGAAGACCCGGTGTTTATTCAGGCCTTACCCCATTTTCGCTTTATCCAGCAGTCGCTGCTTGCGTTTGTTCCGGCCGACAGCCCACCGGAATAGTGCAGGTCTATCTCAACTCATCCGCAGGGAGAGCCTATGCCATTTATTGCCATTATCGCCATTGTTGTCATCGTCATCATTCTGAACAAAACCGGGGTGTCCGACAGCCTCACGGCCCTGACCCTTGCCACCGTTGCCGCACTGCTGACGGGCGGAGGGGCAGCCGGTGCGGCCAGTGTCGCACTGACACCGTTCGTCGGCGTGCCGGTGGGTATTTTCGTGGGCATTTATGTCTTTGCCAAAGTGGTTCGTCTGATTTCAGGAAAAAAATAATGAAACGTAAAACACTGCCTCTGCTGGCGCTGGTTGCCACCACTCTGTTTCTCATCGCATGCGATGACAGAAGTGATGACCTGAAGGCCATCAGTAAATTTAAGGACCTCACCCCACCGCGTTTCAGTGATGTGGTCAGCCACCAGGATGATGTCAGCGAAGAATGGTCACAGGTTGACTACTTATCCGGTCCCACCTTGCAGGTTTTACGTACCCGCCAGTCGCCCGATGGCTGCGAGGATGGCAGTTACTACTACCTCGTGGATATGCAGGAAAAAACCGTCCAGCCACTGATGAATGCGCTGTGTATTGCCGATAACATCAAACTGGAATACCAGGAGGTGACGGACCCGTATACCAAAGAAAAATACTTTGAGTACGCCCATGACGGCAAACTGATGGGGCGACTGCTGATACCCTCAAACCCTGAGAACCAGGAATAAAACAACGACAAAGGAGACAAGAATGACAATACTTTCACTAAGTCGGTTTATGCTGGCGGGTGTACTGCTCGCGAGCTTTAATGCCTCTGCTATCCCGGGGTTCTGGCAGCAGGGTTACGGTCAGGGCAATACGGAATACAGCGTGACCGAAGCCAGCGGAAAGACGTTTACCATCAACTGCACAGGGAACCCGGACCAGAATGGTTTCTATCAGCATTCAGTCTTTCTTACCCTTGCCGATGACAAGATGGTCAGTTCGCACGATGACGACACTACTATCACCGTAGTGATGGATCACCAGCAGTACATTATTCCGTCCAGCCTGGGCTGGCGTAACGGCGATAACGCCTGGTTTGACTTCATCAGCAATATCTCTGAGGCCGGGCAGTTCGACGTCTACGTCAATGACCACAAAGCAGGGACCTTCACTGCGGACCGGAAGAACGCTGAGAAAGTTCTGTCCACTCTCGGAGACTGCAGCAACGACTGATAGTAGTATCTTCCCCAGCAAATCCACCCCGACAGCTAGCAGGCTGCCGGGGTTTTCTTTTATCAGGAGCCCGAAAATGACCCAATCCGTGTTGCTGCCACCGGGGCCTTTCACCCGGAGACAAGCGCAAGCGGTCACTACCACGTACAGCAATATCACACTCGAAGACGACCAGGGCAGTCACTTCCGTCTGGTGGTTCGTGATACTGAAGGCCGGATGGTCTGGCGGGCATGGAACTTTGAGCCGGATGCCGGTGAAGGTCTTAACCGCTATATCCGCACCTCAGGCATCCGTACAGACACGGCCACCCGCTGATCGCGAAGCATTTACCCGCATTCACCTCCCCGAACACACTTTATATCCCCATACGCCAGCCATCGCCGCTGGCGTTTTTATTGACGGAGACATACCCATGACAACACAGACGCAGCACGACCTCGCACCCGCTAACCAACCCGAATTTGAACTGACCGTCACGCCGGTCCCCGATGAACAGCGTATCGATTTCTGGCCACAGTACTTTGGCGCTATCCCGCAGTGGCTACTCCTGGAGCCGCATATCTTCGCCTGGATGGACCGCTTCTGTGAGGGCTACAGCGGTGGTATCTGGTCGTTCTACACCCTCAGCAATGGCGGCGCATTTATGTCCCCCGAGCCTGACAACGATGAGACATGGCGTCTGTTTAACTGCCTGAACGGTAACGATGCCCAAATGAGTGCAGAAGCAGCAGGTATTGCTGTCTGCCTGATTGCGTATAGCCACCATGCCTGCCGTACAGAATGTGACGCGATGACCGCACACTATTACCGCCTGCGGGAGTATGCCATGCAACATCCAGAGGCTCACGCCATTCTGCGTATTATCGACTGACCGAAGGAGCAACAGATGAAACAGCTTTCCTTTTTACCCGGCGAGATGACGCCACAGGACCGGCGTCTCATTCAGCGAGCGCTCAGGGCTCTGGACCGCCACCTGCATGAGCCCGGCGTAGCCTTCACCTCTACCCACGCCGTACGTGAATGGCTGCGACTGCATATGGCCGCGCTTGAGCGGGAAGAGTTCCGGGTGTTGTATCTGGACAACCAGAATCAGTTGATTGCCCATGAAACGCTCTTCACCGGCACGATTAACCGCACCGAGGTGCATCCCCGGGAGGTGGTCAAACGTGCTCTGCACTTCAACGCGGCGGCGGTGATACTCGCGCATAACCATCCTTCCGGCGAGACGACACCTAGCCAGGCCGACAAAACCCTCACGCAGCGACTGGTTCAGGTGCTTCAGCTGGTGGATATCCGTGTCCCTGACCATCTGATTGTCGGTGGCAGGCAAATCTATTCGTTCGCAGAACACGGTCTGTTGTGAGGTATGACATGAAAATTATCAGTAAACGCCGGGCAATGACGATATACCGCCAGCATCCTGAGTCCCGGATCTTTCGCTACTGCACCGGCAAATACCAGTGGCACGGTAGCGTCTGTCATTACACCGGCAGGGACGTTCCGGATATCGCCGGAGTCCTCGCGGTATACGCCGAACGCCGCCAGGACCGCAATGGGCCCTATACCTGCCTGATGAGCATCACCCTGAACTGGCAATAGTGGAGAACTGTAATGAGCAACCCTACCAGGGGCCTGCAGCGGGCTATCACGCCGCGCCTGGGAGCCCGTCTGGTGCAGGAGGGTAACCGACTGCACTATCTGGCTGACAGGGCCAGCATCACCGGCAGGTTCAGTGACACCGAATGCCGGAAGCTGGATGAAACATGCCCGCACTTTATCCGCCATATGGAGTCGATGCTAACCACCGGTGAACTCAGTCCCCAACACGCCCACTGCGTCACCCTGTACCACAACGGTTTCACCTGCGAAGCCGATACTCTTGGCAGTTGCGGCTACGTATACATCGCCATTTACCCCACTCAGAGTTAATTACCTTCACGAGAGTAAACATGAAAACTTTACCTGCAACAACTCAGCGGGCGGCGAAGCCCTGCCTGTCACCCGTGGCTGTCTGGCAAATGTTACTGACACGTCTGCTGGAACAGCACTATGGTCTGACAATAAACGACACGCCATTCTGCAATGAGGCTGTGATTAAGGAACACATCGATGCCGGTATCACCCTAGCCGATGCCGTGAATTTTCTGGTGGAAAAATACGAACTGGTGCGTATCGACAGGAAGGGATTTAACTGGCAGGAACAATCCCCTTATCTCCGGGCTGTAGACATTCTGCGAGCACGGCAGGCAACTGGCTTGTTGCGGCAAAGCCGTAACAACGTAGTACGATGAACATTGCGTACAACCTTCCCGATTTACATTTCTGAACTTCCTCCCTTGTTTACCTATTGCGTAATGCGCCTGCTACTACCCGGCAGGCGCGTTATCTTTTTACGGACAAACAATCATGCAACCAGAAGTTGAAGTATTAACCGATCATAATGAGCTAATTTGTTCGAGCTTTATTGAACACATTGCCAACACATTAAATTTAGGAGTAGTGTACAACTAAACCTGCAGCCAAGGATGTATAGTGAGCGAAGCCCTATCAGGCCTTTTTGGTCAGTAGATAAGATTGATCTTCGTTGATAGAATTTACTTACACCAGCTGTTACATTAAGATAATTTTTTGGTGGGAGAATGATAAGATCTTACGTAACAATTTGATTTTAATGGTGCCGATAATAGGAGTCGAACCTACGACCTTCGCATTACGAATGCGCTGCTCTACCAACTGAGCTATATCGGCCCTGAAAAGGACATGTCCACGAATGTGAGCACGGGGTAGAAGGTTAAAACTAACCGGGCGATGCGTCAATGGCCTTGCGAATCAAACGCCTATTTTTGCATCATCCGGTTTCAATTACGCACGAATCGTGTCGTTACAGGCATGCTTATACGCGGTCGGGTATTACTATAACCAGCGGCGAACGTGTTGTTCATAGCGCTCCCACTCCAGCCCGAAATGTTTTCGCAGTTGTTCCTCTTCAAAGTCGATATGCAATCTGGCAACCGCCAGCATAAACACCGGTACAGCCAGTACTCCAGTCAGGCTACCGATGTAAAGAGCAAAGGCCAACTGGATTCCACTCATACCAAGGTAGATCGGGTTGCGGCTCCAGGCGTAACATCCGTCGGTAACAAGCGTGGTCGATTTATGTGCATGCAGCGGATTCAGGGTCGTACGTTTCATCCGCATCTGCCACGCGGTATGCAATATCACCAACAGACTGACGCCGGCCAGCAATGCGCATATCACGATATTCACCCCGCCGAATGTGAAGCGCGGACTCGCCGTCAGCACATCCGCAACGAGAAAAAGTACTAAGATAAGAGGCGGCGGAAACCAGACTCTTAATTTTGTCAGGAAATGACGCATGGCCAGGAACTCACCTTGGAATCGGTTTAATTAACGCTGATACCGCTATAAATACCCCGTATTAGATACATAAACAAACGATGCCTCACTCACAACAGGCTATCGCCTTCACCAGACAGGCGGGAGTTATCGTACTCACCTCGACAAAAATACCTGCATCAGAGGCATCCGCTCCTGATGTTCCCGAAAGGCTTTACGTTGAGAAAGTAGAATCCGACGCTGATTCAAAAAAATCTAAAGACTGCTTGTAGTAACGCATAAAATCATCAAACGTCACTGGCGGTAAAAATTGATAACCCTGCAGGTAATCAACATTATTTTTCCCCAACCATTGCTGCTGATAGCCATATTCAACGCCTTCCGCCACCATGCGTAACCCCAGGAGTTCGGAAAGGTGAATGATTGACTCGAGCATAGGGATATGTTGCTCAACTTCTTTAATAGCTTTGATAAAGGTTTTATCAATTTTTATAACATCCAGGTCTAACTCATTGAGATAGCAAAGGTTAGCGTATCCCGTCCCAAAATCATCTAAAGCAAACAGAACCCCTCTGTTTCGCAACGATCGTATCAGCTCTTTAATTGCAGGAGTAATAGTGAGAGTCTGGTTTTAAGTTATTTCAATCATCAATTTTATCGGTAGCCTTTGCGTTATTTCCATAAAATTAAGACACTCCCAATAAAAGACGGGGTTACTTAAACCTGATGGACTCACATTAAAAGAGACAAATAAAGTTTTATTGAAATCCTCGCTTCCGTTGACCAGATTACGCGCGACGGTGTTCATTAAATAGCTCGTTAACTCATTCATTAAGCCACATTTTTCAGCCAGCGGTATAAACTCACGCTGAGAAATAGCATAATTATCTCCCTGTGGCCAACGAGCCAAAACCTCAACACCACAGACATCTTCGTTGATATTTACGATGGGTTGAAAATAAGGAATGATCTCTTCATTCCTTATTGCCATACTCAGTCGACTAGAATCTGAGACATCATATGCTTCGCCGTATATTACATTCTTACCAGAATAACTGTTCGTCGAGGAACCTTCATGCAATAGATTATTCCTGGTTAAAAAAATGATAGTTTCATTAAAATGAGAAAATCCCAGACGAGCGGTAATTCGTTCCCGATATCGATACACTGACTTAATTGTTATCGAGTTAGCATGACAAAAATCGTGCAATTTTTCCTTTGTGAAAGATGCATACAGCATTTTCTCTTCAAACTCAGTCAAATGAAAAGTAAATATCGCTGAACCTTTAGTGACTTCCACAACCTCATTGGGAGCCATTATATTGGCTCTCAACTGAGAAATCAGCTGATCCGATAGTTCCCGTCCATTAATGAATGCATACTCCTCATACCCCCGATTAATAGAACGATTTTCATTCATCCGAAGAACAATACAGTTTATATTGATAAACTGCGTGCTATTTCTCTGAAACCACTTCCTGACCTGGAATAATGGTAACCGGTTATCGATCACCAGTAAACAGGATGGATACCGTGGAATAATTGACTGTGAACCAGAAATAAATGCCCGCGCATCGACCAACACCAGATTTGGCAACCACGCTTTTATCCCTGAGAAAAGAAAAATATCATAACTGAGCAGAAAAACCTTTTTAGTATTCATAGTTACCACCAACTTAAATTTATGGCATGGCAGGTCCCTCGTTTTATACACGAGAGAATATACAACACCTTTAGCCTCCAGAAATTACAATGCAGTCCGCGAATTAACTTTATCCATAAGTCATCTCACGCAGTTTCAGAATTTATAATCACGATTATCCATATGAATATTACCATTAAATGTTAAGGCCATTTTAATTATTGAAAAAGGAAAAATCCTAATTCTTCATCAATACAAATCCTATTGCTCATTTTCACTGTAAGACAAAACAAAAAACCACGAACACTAAAAACGACAAAATATAAAACTACTAAAACCGTAAGGATAACATATTATTGTTACTTATGCTGCCCGACAAACCATTAACGTACGTCGCAGATCTCTGATCGCATAGACATTTTTGGCGATATGGATGATCTTATAATAAAAAATTTCCTGTCGTGACATGAGTTGTTCGGTAACGTCATCAGGAGCATTATCATTTTTATTTTTAACAATAGCTACACGACGGGTCTGCAGGTAACCATCACGATCTTTACCAATAAAATTCAGGATAACATTACGATCTACAGCATAATTTTCACCCTGAATATTGAGGCTTCCTACCTGAGATACCCGCCCTTCGGTAGCAGAAGAAATACGAAAAACCAGCAGAACTTCACCTTCAATTTTTACACCCTGAGTTTGCGCCTCCAGATGCAGGTAAGTTTTTGCCGAGCAGGTCAGCGTCTCAGGTTCTTGATGGCGATATAAAAAATATGCTGTTATCGCTGCAAGAAAGATTGCTCCACTAATAAACAAAATTTTCACATTCACGGACAACCCCTCCTTTCTCTAACGTACAAATCCCAAGCAAATTCACTCTAAGATCATTGCCGGCTGATAAATTATTATCATCATAAAAAACAATTGTTTTCTTGCCATCATGACAAGCCGCATTTACTTTTCGCCACATATCAGATGATAAAAATGCTTTCGTTTTATCAGCATTATTGTCATCGGCAGTATAAAGTTCACAATCATCTATTGCCCTGATATAGATAAAATTTTTGGAACTTGAATTAAGTGCTGAAAATATAAAAATAGCGCTTCCAAGAAATGCAAATAATAAAATGAACAGAATAATATTTTTACGTTTTGGTCTTACGGATGAGTTCACCGTCTCAGTTACCGAACGCACAGTTTCATCTTCACAGGAAGATGACGATTCATCGCTGATCGAAGCATGGAACAAAAATCCCTGCCGAGGCAGCGTTTCAATGGGATTACCCGCCCCCAGCTCACTAAATGCTTTTCGCAAAATACTGATGCTTTTATTAAGACTATGACCCGATGGGGCCATGCCATGCTTTTTCCAAACTTCTTCAATGATAAACTCGCGGTGGACTTGTTGATTTTTATGGGCAATGAATAGCTCAAGTAGTCTCGCGGTAGACGCCGAAAGAATTATTGTCGTATCGCGATGTTTCAGGCTTTTTCTGGTGGAATCATACACAACCTGTTCATTAATTATACTGTTCATACTACCTGACTCTTAATTACCGTGACGTTGAGTGCAAATGACTAAAATTTCATCTGTTCCGAGCTGCTCACTGCATTGTATAAAGATAGTTACAGTATAGGTTCGATATCTAACCATGACATATCGGATCAGACTTAATGCTTACTATTGATTGAGTTTGAAGCACCCCTGACCTACTGGTATGTATTTCTGCAATGCAACGATAAATTTCCGGTTTTTTGATTTCAATTCGCTACTACGCCAGGTTTCACCCGGCAACACATAACGCATGGTGGCTTCATCATCAGTTGAGTTGCACCCCAGATGTACGATGATTTTAAAAAAAGTATTCCCGGTGTTTTTCAGTGTTCCGTTTGCCTCATCAATGGTGTAGGCCAGATTCATTTTTCTCGGGCGAACAACCAATATGGTGTCCATAGCGATCACCGGGAGAGCCTGCCCTCCTTTCCCTTGATTACGCTCGGTAAACAGCGTTATCGGCATTTCACGAAACAGAATTCGGTAATAGCGTTCTTTATCATCCTGCGGTCCACGGTAGAAAATCTTAAAAAACTCACTCGCCTGCGGAGCCAGTGAAAAATTCAGCGGCGTAAACAGAAGTTCGCCTTCAGCAATGGCACTTCTGTTTTCACCTCCCGGTCCAGGCTTATCAATTTTTACTGCGCCAATACTGTACAAATTCTGTTTCTGGCTATCGTTATAGATCCGTTTGCTGATAAATGATTTATCCGATGGCATCTCATAAATGGTCGACTCCAGGTAGACAGCCTGTGCGGAGAATATAGTCAGCCCGGAAAGTAAGATAAATACCCATCTAAACACCAAACGGCAGCGGTTCATGGCGTCACTCCCACCCAATTCGCCGTGACTTTTATCTCTCCACTGGCACTGACGACACCTTCCCAATCTGTTCCGGAAACAGTTAACATCGACCGTGAATCATTCATTGGGAAAAGCAATTTCAAATCAGTAGCATAATAGCTTCCATCATCATTGTTATTTGCGTCCCAGGGCGTCTGTTGCCACTGCGCATCGCTCATATTGATTGCTGCTTCACTACAGCTATTTCGTTTCTTCACCACGCCCCCCGACTGACTGTTGTACTGCAGAAAGGCGGGGATTGGGACTGACAGCCCGCCTTGAGGGGAGGTAAACAGACAGTAAGACACACTGTTTATCGTCGTACTTTCTCCGATAACTTGCGCGGTAATGCTATCAGCCTGACGAGGACCGGAGACTGTCACGGTGTAATCTATTTCTATAGGAGCGGCGTCGCCAATCGTGCCACTGCCGCTCGCAGAAGCTGTGTTGTCTGAAGAGACGATACTGATCCCATACTCCTTCGGCACAATATTGATCTGTAGCGAAGGCGTAAACTGGTAGTGCCCTGACTCAGGTGTTAAGCCATTATAAAAACCGAAGGTAAACGGTTGAGTGTTAGTAATGCTGATTCCTGAATCGACGAGTTTTTTCAGGAATACTTTTGACAGAAAAATATATATGTACTCTCCAGAGGTCGTGAAAACGTTGTAATAAGCAGTTGAAGTACCATAGTTATACCAGTTTGAACCATTCCCGGAGTATTTCACGGTGGCCGGTCCAGGCGTAAAACCAAGCATCGCCGTGTCGACATAAGCGCGAAACGTCAGAGAGGCGGTCAGATTGGCGGTTTGTTGCAGGTTATAATTTACCATTTTGCAAATCACGCCGTCTTCGCCGTTAACCACGCCAAGCTCGCAATAACCAGTGTCTTTGGTGATGCTCGGCGTACCGTCGCTGGCAACCCAAAGCTCCTGAAATGCATTAGTCGATACCAGTGACAGATGACCACGTTTGGTTAACGTATAATTGACGTAATTCCATAATCCTTTCGATTGATCTTTGCAACGTTGCCCGGAAGAATAATCATAATCCACGGAAGTATAACAACGGTTGAACACATAGGTTTCGCTGCTACCGGTAGGCACATTGCGAAAGTACTCATAGGCAGTATCCGTCAGGGAAGCGAATCCGTAGGCGCCACCAATAACACCTGCGACAGATCCCACCTGCGCATGATAAAAACCGTTTTTATCAGTGCCTTGCCCGGCAATAAATCCAGTTGATGGACACTGGCTGCCGCTATAACAACGGATCCCCCGAAAAGGCCCGTTAATCGGGGAATTATCAATCCACATGTCCTGATAATAATTTCCTGGCGCAGTCCAGATGACAAAACCTAAATACCCGAGACTCACCTGAGAGGTACCGTATTTTATCCACGTGTTTGACCCGCTGAAACGCGGATCGAGTGCGGAGGGGGTGATAAAGTATTCACTATCAATGGCATTTTCAATAAACAAATAGTTATTACTGACTGAGCCGGAAGATACTGCATTTAAAGCCAAAGCAGGCGCAGGCGTGAAACTCCCCACGGCACAGATTACAGTAGCTACTTTAATTAATACTTTCATTTTATTACCTCTGCGCCATCGTGGTTTGCGTGGCACATTTCACATCACCAACCCACGCTGCGCCGCGTGCTTTTTCCAAATCGAGATCGGCTTCGCATAGGCTGCCATTGGCTGAAATTAACGTGATGACTGGATACTTCTTATCGATATCGATAGCAAACTCCCCTTTTTCATCCGTACGCGTTTTACCGATGTGATTATGAATATCGGTGTTTGCAGCTAACTGCCCATCGGGATAACGAATACGCCCGAATACGGTGACCATACTTTTCACTTCAGGGTTGATAACACCCACGTTACCCGGATATAGCGTCAGTTCCTGTTTGCGCCCTGAAACAATATCAAAGCTGTCTTCAGAGTTTTTATCATTGAGGATCTCCAGCTTGTACTGAGCATAAGGCGGCAGTGCAATGAAATTTGATTTACCGCTGAGAAGATAATTTCGGTTATTAATCTTCGCAGCCAGTTTCCCTTCGCCGGTCAAATCGGTTTTCACAATAATGCCTGACCTTTGCCTCTCTTTACTCAGACCGAAATCTTTTCCTGCCCACGCCAGGGAACCTTGAGAAGAGAAGTTCATATTGGTGGAGTTGTCCGCAGAACGCGTTACCGATACGGTGCCGGCGTTATATTTCGTGTCATAACTCAGATTGCCGTTTACCGAGTAATTATTGTCGTAATACTGCTCGCCACTCAGGCGTGTCGAAGCCGACAATCCGACCGATTTAATGGGGCCTTCAGCATACTGCTTGCGCGCGCTGAGATTACCCTGAGTGCTGCCATAGCGATCCCGGGAGACGCCCATGCTCATCCAGGACGCCAACGGCAACGATAAATCCAGGCTGACATAACGTTCCTGTCGCCCATCGTCATTCCGGTTGTTGTAGTAATAACGCTGAATACCTGCGCGCAACCCAACCGTGGCATACTTGCCTGAATAAAGGTTCGTGCTGTAGTCCAGGTTACGGTATTTATTTCCCGAGTAGCGATTCTCCGTCTGGCTCACGGTAAGCGAGCCGCCGTGAGGAATAAACTTCCCGAGGTTAAGAGTGCCACCAATGGAATAATTGTCACGCTCCTGCATGGGCAGACGGTCGCCAATTTTACTGTCTTCACGAGATGCCCAAAGGGAACCATATCCCTCGGGGATATTGAGATTGATATTACTGATGTTTCGCCATGACGAATCGTTCGCTACCAGCGTCTGATTGCCAATGCTTACGTATTCATTCACATTGAGCGTAACATCCGTTTCATTAACCGTATTGTTGCCAAAACCGTAGAGCGTAGATTTCAGGCCCAGCCCCGACAATATCGCCAGCGTCACCGATGCGGCACCGCCGGCAATCCAGGTCTGCTCATTGCCTAAATCCTGATAGTGGTTTCGCTTATAACTCACACGGTCATAATCCAGTGAGCCACCAAACAGTTGCCATGAGAGCTGATCAATTCCGGCTGCCTGTTGGCGGGCAAAGATTTTATTAACCCGACTGATACGACTATTAATTGTCCGACCATTGACCACGATATCTACCGTGACATCATAAACACCATACGGAAAACGACTGGTATCAATTTCATAACTGCCCATATTAAAGTTCTGTACGCTGAGCAAACGTCCGTCACGAAATACATGAACCTCGCCAGCGGCTGGCAAAAATACGGTAATTGGCGTGAGCGAAAGCGAGGTATTCTCAACAACCGTACTTCCTTTGTTTCCGTAGCTTACGCCGTAAATTTTCCCACCATTCAGCGCATTCAGGCTGGCAATAGACTGGACATTCCAGGTGTCGAGCATCCCGAGCGCCAGTCGATATCCGTCATAATCACGCTCATACATCGCGCGATAGAGTTTACTGGTGCTGTTGCTGTCGCCTATGCCGTAAAACGAACCGTTAATGTTGACATGGTGTTCACGCAGCGATGTTGTATTGTCCATCGTCAGATAGCTGCGGGTACTGCTGCCGTTATGATAATCGTTGTAGTAGGTGCCAAAGTTATAGTTCAGGACGTTAGAGAGAGTCTCCACGCTGGAAGGTCCAAGCAGGCTACTGCGTGCGACAATCGCTTCAGTTAACGCATCTTTGCTGACAATCATCTCCAGGTGAAATGAGGAGACGTTGAGTTGCAGACGTGCATCATTCGATAGCTCGATGTTGGTGTTATCGTGAAACTTCACATCACGAATTTTTTCCACCAACGCGCGAGTTTTTCCAGATAACACGGCATTATTGGGCAATTCAGCAAGAGTCAGGGCTTTAACCGTAATATTGCCATCAACAAGGGAAATCACCGCATCGGCAACTTTTTGCTGACTTTTCTCGTCAGTCTCGTTGTAACGAATATATACCGGCACCGTCATTCCCTGCTCCAGTGAACGGGCGAAAGCGCTGGGGATAACGTAATTACCCACTTTTACTGGGGCTGCATGTGAAAATCCTGGTGTCAGCGCAAGAAAAAGACAAATGCTACCGCCGACAATATTTGTTGTTGTCATCTGCATCCTTACATTCCGGTAATTTTATTTATCCCTGCTATTGACCATCACTTCACTGTAATAAACTGCTTACCGTGCCAGATACCGATGCGTGAACGGCTATTACTAATGTCGGTAAACTGTAATTTTATTTTTGTACCCGGCATAATGTAATAACGTTCGCGACAGCCTCGTCCCCGATCGCGAGCCTTATCTTTACAAGCCCCATAGGCGATCACACGAAACGATACATTGCCGGTATTAGTAATAACATCGCCATTTCGGCTATATTCAAAACGCTCCTTGCGCGGCGCGACTACCAAAATAGTGCCAATTTCAGCCGACGCTGTTGCAACAGCCATTTTATTCGCCCGGGTTTCCGCGCTCTCGGTGACCGGCTCATCTATCCATTGCAGACGATAATAACGCTCGACATCATCTGCAGGTCCTTTATAAAAGAAACGAAATACATCCTTCGCCTGGCCAGGAAGAATAAGATTGGCAGGTGTAGAGAGTAATTCTCCGGAATTAACGGGCTTTATTTCGATTCCCCCCGCCAAAGGTGATGACAATTGTTTTACCGAAACACTGACATAACGCGCCGCATCTGTCGTATTGATAATTTCTTTCGATAATGAACTCTCAGCAGAAGTCATGATCGATGTGATTTCACCAACATTAATTGCCCATCCGGGAAAAGATGCTACTAACCCTACCAACATCGCTGCCGGTAAATATTTTTTCATGACACCATTCCTGATAAATTCGGGAGAACAAATTCTCCCGAATTTTTTATTACTTAGGCAGACGGAGTCGTCCTGGTTGCATTGAACTGTACTTTTACATCGCCAGTCCAATAGTCGTCTGGCAGTGCAGAGTAATCTGCTACTGTCTGACTACCATCAGAAGTCGCTGACGCGATGGTGAATTTGAAGTTGGATTGATCGCTGACACGATCGGCACCGTTATAAGCGCCATCAGCCATCAAGCTTTCAAGACCAGAAGTGGAGCTGGAGTTAACAAGGACAGTATCTGATGAATTAGTCAGCGCAGTGCCATTCCATGCCACCCCTACGTTCAGGGTAGAAGCATCACCACTGGCGTTGATCAGAGTGTTACTAATAATCTGAGCAGTCAGCTCAAAATCAGTTGCCGTCTCCTGACCCTGAATCGTCACATCAAAAGCACCGTCCTGAGAGTTGAAGGCATTCAGCCCTTCAGCATACTGGAAAGTTAAAGAGTTCAGCGGGGTGACAACCAACATGCTGGTGGTATCTTTCGTTGCCGTCGCGTCCCACGAGGCTGTTGCAGAAGCAGTAACATCTGCCATTGCATTTGCTGCAACAAATACAGAAGCCAGAGATGTTACTAATAATATTTTTTTCATTTTATCTTCTCCTAAGAACAAACTCACCACCGAGTCTTATTATTAAGTCACTCCAGCGGTTCCATTAATTGCGAGCCAGAATTGCCGCGCCAAAAAATTATCATTTGGATTAAGTAACATCTCAACAAACCCTGAAACGTAAAAATTACAAAAAACTAAGAATTTTCCTATAAAAAACATTATCTAAGAAGTTTCCTAAGATATAATCACTTAAAATACGTACATTTTTAGAATTATTATCCACACGAACAATAAAAACCAAACAATTCATCTTTTTTATGTTTTTGATAAATATCAAAAAGATCATACAAATAGCCCAGGAGTAAAACCCTTAAAAAACATAAAGATAATTAACATCCACATACTCTCTCTGTAATGCTTATTATTTGTTGCAATTATGCTAATTTTTTAACTTCACAAGAAAATTCTCATGAAATATTTATTTAAGAGGGAATATTCTTATAAAAATAGCGCTGACCTGTAGGATTATCATTCGAATTGATAATTATTCCACATAAATAAAACCAGGAATTTTCCATATAAAATGAATATTCCTGGAATATCAAGAGATAAATAACGCACGGCAAAGATAGGGTTAGCTGAAACCTTTTAACCCCAAATAACTATTAATTGTTACCGTACGGACCCGATGTAAGCTAATAAACTTTTGATGTTCGAGGGATTTTAATGAGCGGCTAACGGTTTCAATTTTAAGATCGAGATAACTGGCAATTTCCTCCCGCGAGAATGGCAAGCGAAGCGTCGTTTCAGGCCTGCCAATACGTAAATGCATTTCGTAAAACTCCACGAGGAAAGCAGCGATTCTGGCCTCAGCATGTTTATTCGCATAACGCCGTAGTTTTTCAACAATGAATCCATTGTCCCTGCAGAGAAACTTGATGACTGCCGCTGCAACCGACGGCTCCTTTTCTGCTGCCTTGAACAACCGCGCAATATCGATATGACATACCTCCGCAGCCGTTGCAGCCTTGATCGTTGTCAGATACTTACCCCCTTCAACAGCATCCAGCGCCATGATGTCTCCCGGAACATAAAAGCGACTGATAAAATCGTTATCACCACATTCCACGCTGGACGTGCAGTACCCCTCGTGAATAACAAAAAGCATGTCCGCGGCTCCATCCTGGCGGGCGAGTATCTCCCCCGCTTTAAACTTCCTTCTTTTGTCTATTAATCGGTATTGATTATCACGATCAATCGCCGCGCCCTTTGGACACAGTGAACAATGGCGGGGGGGAAACGGGTTGCCGAGCGGCACAACAGGAATGCTATGTTTGTGAATATCCGATTTCACGCAACAACTCCTCATAAAAATGAGACTGATTCTAATAGATTGGACCATAGGAACAATACGTGAGCCGCAGACCCAGAAAATTCATGCTGGTAGGGAAAATTCTGTGATACGTCGCCTTTTCGACGCCGGGGAGCGCATGGCTAAAAACCAGACTGATGCGGATGATGATAAAACACAGGATAGAAAACAAATGCGGTAGCGGGGTAAAGAGTAGAATTAACCGGGCAATGCCTTAACAGACCTGAAAATCATAGACCTATTATGGCATCGCCCGTTTTCAATTACGCACGAATCGTGTCGTCACCGAAGCCAACCCACTTATAGGTGGTCAGTGCTTCCAGACCCATTGGGCCGCGCGCGTGCAGTTTTTGCGTACTCACAGCCACTTCCGCCCCCAGTCCGAACTGGCCGCCATCGGTAAAACGAGTAGAGGCGTTAACGTACACGGCAGAAGAGTCCACTTCATTCACGAAACGATCGGCGTTACGCAGGGTGCGCGTCAGGATGGCATCGGAATGCTGGGTCCCATGCTCGCGAATGTGGGTGATAGCATCGTCCAGATCGGTAACGATTTTCACGTTCAGATCCAACGACAGAAACTCGTCGTCATACTCTTCGGTTTTCACCGCAACCACGTTAGCGGGCCCTGCCTGCAATGTGGCCAGCGCGGTGTCGTCGGCATGCAGCGTGACGCCGCTTTGTGCCATCTGCTGGCTCAGCGCAGGCAGAAAACGCGCAGCGATATCCTGATGCACCAGCAGGGTTTCTACGGTGTTACAGGTGCTCGGACGCTGGGTTTTGGCGTTGACGATAATCTTCAGCGCCGGGTCGATCTCCGCGCTATCATCAACATAAATATGACAGACCCCAATGCCGCCGGTGATGACCGGGATAGTCGACTGCTCACGGCACAGCTTATGCAGACCCGCGCCACCGCGAGGGATCAGCATATCAATGTACTTATCCATACGCAGCATTTCAGCGACCAGCGCGCGGTCCGGGTTATCTATCGACTGCACGGCTGCAGCGGGTAAACCACAGGCTTCCAGCGCCTTTTGGATAACCGCCACGGTTGCAGCATTCGTCCGGTACGTCTCTTTCCCACCGCGCAGGATCGCCGCATTACCGGTTTTCAGGCACAGGGAAGCCACGTCAACGGTGACATTTGGACGCGCTTCATAAATCACGCCAATCACGCCCAGCGGAACGCGACGACGTTCGAGACGCAGGCCGCTATCCAGCAGACCGCCGTCAATCACCTGCCCGACCGGGTCGGCGAGATTACATACCTGACGCACATCGTCGGCAATCGCTTTCAGACGCGCCGGAGTCAGCGCCAGGCGGTCGAGCATCGCTTCGCTCAGGCCGTTGGCTCGCGCTTGCTCAACATCTTGTACGTTCGCGCTGAGGATGCTTTCCGTTTGCGCTTCCAGCTCATCAGCAATCGTTTCCAGTACGCGGTTTTTTTCGCGACTGGAGAGCAGCGCCAGCTTGTATGACGCAGCTTTGGCAGCAATGCCCATTTGTTCCAGCATATGCCTGTTCCTTAACGGGTAATCATGTCGTCGCGATGGACAGCAACCGGACCGTATTCGTAGCCCAGGATGGTGTCGATCTGTTGTGAGTGATGTCCGGCAATACGGCGCAGCGCATCGCTGTTATAGCGGGTAACGCCGTGGGCAATATCGCGCCCTTCGAGATTGCAGATGCGGATCACTTCACCACGAGAGAAGTTGCCTGTCACGCTTTTAATGCCTTTTGGCAGTAATGAACTGCCACGCTCCAGAATCGCTGCGGTCGCCCCCTCATCAACGGTAATTTCCCCGGCAGGCGGTGCGCCGAAGATCCAGCGTTTACGGTTCTCCAGCGGAGAGGCCTGTGCATGGAAACGCGTCCCAACGGAAACGCCTTCCATCACGTCGCCAATTACGCCCGGCTTGCTGCCTGCGGCAATAATGGTGTCAATCCCGGCGCGGCATGCAACATCAGCGGCCTGCAGTTTAGTCCCCATACCGCCGGTTCCCAGACCCGAGACGCTATCACCGGCAATGGCGCGCAGCGCATCATCAATACCGTGAACGTCTTTGATCAGCTCAGCCTGCGGGTTGGTGCGCGGATCGGCGGTAAACAGCCCTTGCTGATCGGTCAGCAGCAGCAGCTTATCGGCCCCGGCCAGAATCGCCGCCAGCGCTGAAAGGTTGTCGTTATCACCGACTTTAATTTCGGCGGTCGCTACGGCGTCGTTCTCATTAATGACAGGAACGATGTTGTTATCCAGCAGCGCGCGTAGCGTATCGCGGGCGTTAAGGAAGCGCTCTCTGTCTTCCATATCCGCACGCGTTAGCAGCATCTGTCCGATGTGAATACCGTAAATCGAGAACAACTGTTCCCACAGTTGAATCAATCGGCTCTGCCCTACCGCCGCCAACAGCTGTTTCGAGGCTATCGTTGCCGGGAGCTCAGGGTATCCCAGATGCTCACGTCCGGCGGCAATCGCGCCCGAGGTAACGATAACAATACGATGCCCTGCGGCATGGAGCTGCGCGCACTGGCGAACCAGTTCTACGATGTGGGCGCGGTTCAGGCGGCGCGATCCGCCCGTTAACACACTGGTGCCAAGTTTTACCACCAGCGTCTGGCTGTCACTCATGATTCTCTGCCATTCAAAATTGGGGAAAATGATATCAAACGAACGTTTTAGCAGGACTGGCCCCGGTTGCCAACAACCAGCGCACAAAGCATGAAATTTTATTGCGCAGGATCAGCAAGCGTAGCGGCAGATTTTGACGCATTTATTACAGAAACAAAAAAACATCCTTTTTTAAAAATATTCTTACTTTGTCATAAAACGTTCATTACCAGACGTTAAAAACCCTCCTGTCTTTTAACGGGGATCACACCCAGTGAATATTAGCGCGTACTTTTAATCAGGAATGAAAATGAAAAAGAGCACTCTGGCATTAGTGGTGATGGGTATTACTGCGTCGGCATCCGTACAGGCAGCGGAAGTGTATAACAAGAACGGTAATAAACTGGACCTGTACGGCAAAGTAAAAGCCATGCATTACATGACGGATTATGACAGCAAAGACGGCGACCAGAGCTATATCCGTTTAGGTTTTAAAGGCGAAACGCAAATTAACGATGAACTGACGGGATATGGCCGCTGGGAAGCAGAGTTCGCCGGCAATAAAGCCGAAAGCGACTCAAACCAGCAAAAAACCCGTCTGGCCTTTGCCGGTCTGAAATTAAAAAACCTTGGCTCGTTTGATTACGGTCGTAACCTCGGCGCGCTGTACGACGTGGAAGCGTGGACCGATATGTTCCCGGAATTCGGCGGCGACTCCTCCGCGCAGACCGATAACTTTATGACCAAACGCGCCAGCGGCCTGGCGACCTACCGTAACACCGACTTCTTCGGCGTCGTGGATGGTCTGGATCTCACCCTGCAATACCAGGGGAAAAATCAGGACCGCGATGTGAAAAAACAAAACGGCGACGGTTTTGGTACTTCCGTTACCTATGATTTTGGCGGCAGCGATTTCGCGGTGAGCGGTGCGTATACCAACTCCGATCGTACCAACCAGCAGAATCTGCAAACGCGTGGGACTGGCGATAAAGCAGAAGCCTGGGCAACCGGTTTAAAATATGATGCTAACGATATTTATATTGCGACGTTCTATTCTGAAACGCGCAATATGACGCCAATTTCCGGTGGCTTCGCTAATAAAACACAGAACTTCGAAGCGGTAGTTCAGTACCAGTTTGACTTTGGTCTGCGTCCGTCACTGGGTTATGTGCTGTCAAAAGGGAAAGATATTGAAGGCGTAGGCAATGAGGATCTGGTGAATTATATCGACGTTGGCGCAACATACTATTTCAACAAAAATATGTCCGCGTTTGTCGATTATAAAATCAACCAGCTCGATAGCGACAATAAACTGGGCATCAACAATGATGATATCGTTGCTGTCGGTATGGTTTATCAGTTCTGATGTAGCATAAAAAAATGCCGGATGGGGTTGCGCCGCCATCCTGCATTTTACTGTTCATTATGCCGTTAATTTAACCGGTTCATCGTTAAAATCGTCAGCAGGCTCCAGCGCCAGATTCAGCGACGTTAACAACCCACGTAATTTTTCATGAAATTCACGTAAGGTGTATTCCAGTCGCTCTACCACTTCAGTCTCTTTCACCGGCACCGCAGTCCAGTTCCCGTCTTTATCGAACAAGCCAAACTGGTAGCTGTACGTGAAGCGTTTTTCCTGCGCCTCCAGTTCCATCCACCAGCCCCAAAACTCACGTTTCTCTGGGGCGGGTTTCACATTGACGCAAACAGCCAGACAATCGAAAAAAAACCGATTATCTTCGCACTGCCCTTCCCGGATGTACGGGCCAAGCGCGGTGAATTTCTTGATCAATCTACTTTTCGGATGCCCACTCGGTAACGTCATTACGATCTCCTTAGGTGAAGCACCTGTTTTACCAAATCGATAAAATTTAGCAAACTTTTAACACAATCTCTGATTGATCCAACCGGTTATTTCCTGCAGCCCTTTGTCAAAATTGCGATACACCGGGTTGAATGGAACCTCCAGCAGCTTACCGTCAGAAGATGAAGATGTGATTAAACGCGACTCCTCTTCCGGGCTAAACGGATCGTTTTTCCAGAACCCCGACAGCATTGGCGTTGGGCAGCGTCGGCCCAGCAGGCCCTGCACTTTTAATGAATAGCGATTAAGCTCAACGCGCAACGCTTCATCGGATGCGTCGTGCATTCCCAAACGACTGGCCAGAACGTCAAGGTACATTTCCGGGACGCTTGCCTGGCGCTGCGGGTCGCTAAGCAGCGCATGAACCACCGGCCCCAAACAGGCCACCGCCTTCAGACGTGATGATTCCAGATACGCAAGGCGTACCGCTACGTTGGCGCCAAAGCGGAAGCCGAAGGCCGCCACACGGGTGTGATCCACCCATGGAACATTCGGCAGAGCTTTTAATACGTGCTGGTGCAGCAGGCTGGAGTCCTGGGTCAGTTTCCATTTTGACGAGAACCCGACCGACGGCATATCCAGCGTCAGCATGGCAATACCGCGCGGGGCAAAGTAGCGCTCATACAGAGTGTAATAATCCGTTTGCATGGAATCGAGGCCTCCGCACATCAGCACCGTCGGGAACGGACCGTCGCCTTTTGGCATATGCAGGAAGCCGGTAATCGGCGCGCCGCCGGTAACGGCAAATTCCATCTCACGCAGCGTGCCCGGCAGACGCTGTGCGGCCTCTTCATAGGCGCGATTGGCCAGAGCCTGCGCCTGCTCTGCCAGCTCATCGCCTTTTAAGTGCGGATAAGCAGCGATGTTGTAGAGCGTGGAAGCATGCAGCCAGTGGCGTCCGCTCACCTGCGGATCCTCTTCCATAGAGGCTTTCTGTTGCCAGTCCATCGCCTGCTTCGCCCACTCGTAAATCCAGTTTCCGCCGCGATAGCCGATAACCGTGTCGTAAAGCTCTTTATCGGTGCGTTCGGCTTCGCTCATGACGATACGTGCCTGCACTTCGAGGATTTCGCGCGGATCGACGCCACGCCAGATCCACATCAGGCGGTTCACCATACGGTACCAGTGCGGGATGGTTTTGCCATCCAGGGTCGATTGTACGGACGGCTGCGCGCCGTGATTAAAACGACGAACCAGCGTTGACGTTTCAGGGTGTTTGAAGCGGGGTTTAAACAGGACTTCGCTGAGGTTAGCCTGTGACATGATTGCAGCCTCCATGAGTACTCACTAAGGCATAGTGTAACCTGACACAGCACAAAAAGAACAACGCCCGACAGTGCGGGCGTTGAAAACTTTTTAGATTAGCGACCCGAGATCGGCGGAACGAACACTACGCCCATATCCCACGGCTGCTCAATCCAGGTATCCTGAGGGATATCAACAACATAATCATTCACCAGCGGGCGACCTGCCGGCTTAGCGAAAATAGTGACGAAATGCGCTTTAGGGTACATTTCGCGGATCGCTACGGCGGTACCACCGGTGTCAACCAGGTCATCAATTACGATGAAACCTTCACCGTCGCCTTCGGCACGCTTCAGCACTTTCAGTTCGCGCTGGTTGTCGTGATCGTAGCTGGAGATGCATACGGTATCGACATGACGAATACCCAATTCACGCGCCAGCAATGCGCCCGGCACCAGACCACCACGGCTAACGGCAATAATGCCTTTCCATTGTTCAGAAGGCATCAGGCGGCTTGCCAGTTTACGTGCATGGATCTGCAACATGTCCCAGGTGACGACGTATTTTTCGCTCATGTGAAGTGTCCCAGCCTGTTTATCTACGGCTTAAAAAGTGTTCGAGGGGGAAATAGGTTGCGCGAGATTATAGAGATCTGACGCACTAAAAACCAGTGTTTCGCGGAATCCGCGCCTCTTTTTGCATGCTTTATGCTAGCCGTCAGCGGAGAAAGTGGTATTCTCAATCGCATCGCGCAAGCCTGACTTGTGATGTTTTTAATTCTGCTAACCCTGTGGCCTGCAAGCAAGTTTTGTAGGACATCGCCAAGGAGACTCAACGTGTCTGAACTGTCTCAGTTATCCCCGCAACCGCTGTGGGATATTTTTGCCAAAATCTGTTCTATTCCTCATCCGTCCTACCATGAAGAGCAGCTCGCTGAACACATTCTGAGCTGGGCCCAAGAGAAAGGTTTCCACGTCGAGCGCGATCAGGTCGGTAATATCCTGATTCGCAAACCCGCTACCGCAGGAATGGAAAACCGCAAGCCGGTCGTTCTGCAAGCGCACCTGGATATGGTCCCGCAGAAAAATAACGACACCGTGCACGACTTCACTAAAGATCCTATCCAGCCTTATATTGACGGCGAATGGGTAAAAGCCCGTGGCACCACGCTGGGTGCGGATAACGGCATCGGTATGGCGTCCGCACTGGCCGTTCTGGCTGATGACAACGTGGTACACGGTCCGCTCGAAGTGCTGCTGACCATGACCGAAGAAGCAGGTATGGATGGCGCGTTTGGTCTGCAGGCTAACTGGCTGCAGGCAGATATCCTGATCAACACCGACTCTGAAGAAGAAGGTGAGATCTATATGGGTTGCGCAGGCGGTATCGACTTTACCTCTAACCTGCCGCTGTCCCGTGAAGCAATCCCGGCTGGCTTCCAGAGCTTTAAGCTGACATTGAAAGGCCTGAAAGGCGGTCACTCCGGTGGCGAAATCCACGTTGGTCTCGGTAACGCTAACAAGCTGCTGGTACGCTTCCTGGCGGGTCACGCTGAAGAGCTGGATCTGCGTCTGGTTGATTTCAACGGCGGTACGCTGCGCAACGCAATTCCGCGTGAAGCCTTTGCCACCCTCGCCGTGGCGGCAGATAAAGTTGATGCGTTAAAAGCGCTGGTCAACACCTACCAGGAAATCCTGAAAAACGAACTGGAAGCCAAAGAGAAGAACCTGGCTCTGCTGCTGGATGCCGTGACTCACGACAAAGCCGCGCTGACCACTCAGTCTCGCGACAGCTTCGTACGTCTGCTGAACGCCACCCCGAACGGTGTTATCCGCAATTCCGACGTAGCCAAAGGCGTGGTAGAAACCTCCCTGAACGTCGGCGTTGTAACCATGACTGACGACAACGTTGAAATTCACTGCCTGATCCGTTCCCTGATCGACAGCGGTAAAGACTACGTGGTGAGCATGCTGGATTCACTGGGTAAACTGGCTGGCGCGAAAACCCAGGCCAAAGGCGGATACCCTGGCTGGCAGCCGGATGCTAACTCTCCGGTTATGCACCTGGTTCGCGAAACCTACCAGCGTCTGTTCAACAAAACGCCAAACATCCAGATCATTCACGCCGGTCTGGAATGTGGCCTGTTCAAGAAACCGTATCCGGAAATGGACATGGTTTCCATCGGGCCAACCATCACCGGTCCACACTCCCCGGATGAGCAGGTTCATATCGAAAGCGTTGGCCACTACTGGACGCTGCTGACTGAACTGCTGAAGTCGATTCCGGCGAAGTAAGATTCTGCGCTAAATGCCGGATAGCGCTGCGCTTATCCGGCAATCCATCAGAGTCACAGCCCCAACAGCAGCTGTCTTTCCAGTTGGGGATCCAGCAGCGTGACGTGTAATCCCACCAGCCTCACGCCTCGCCCTCCCCGACGTTCTTCCCAGGTTTTACGCGCCGTCGCAATTAAGTCATCTTTATTTAAGCGCGGCCAGACGTGCTCCTGCGTGGTCTGCTGAAAATCATTAAACTTGAGTTTTATCCCCTGGCGAGCGATAAGGAGATCCGGCTTTACCTTGGCCAGACGCCGTTCCAGTTCGGGATAAAGCCGCTCAATAATCGCCTCGCATTCTGACCACTCATGAATATCTTCCGCCAGCGTGCGCTCCACGCCGACGGATTTGCGCAGTCTGTCGTTGTTAACGTCCCGCTCGTCAATGCCCTGGCTTCGCTCCCACAGCACGCGACCAAACTTACCAAAACGTTTGAGCAGCATTGCCAGGTCGTATTTTTGAACATCCTCGCAGGTACGCAATCCCATTGATTCCAGCTTCGCGGCGGAGACTTTGCCGACGCCAGGAATTTTGCCGAGCGGTAACGTTTTGAGAAATTCAGGAACATCGGCAGGGGTAATTACATATTGCCCGTTGGGCTTGTTGAGATCGGAGGCTATTTTTGCCAGAAATTTAACCGGCGCAATCCCGGCGGAGGCGGTTAGCTGCAGCTCGTTAAAAATCGTCTGGCGGATCTCCTGGGCGATCAGCGTGGCAGAACCGTGGCAGTGGGTGCTGTCGGTTACATCCAGATAGGCTTCATCCAGCGACAGGGGTTCAATCAGCGAGGTATAGCGGGAGAAAATCGCCTGAATCTGGCGGGAGGCTTCTTTGTAGGCCTCGTAGCGACCGGGTAATAAGGTAAGATGCGGGCATAGCTTTAACGCCATTCCCGTTGGCATCGCGCTACGCACGCCAAATTTGCGCGCCGGGTAATTGGCTGTACTGATAACCCCCCGGCGCTCCCGGCTGCCGCCGATGGCAATGGGAATGTCACGCAGAGCGGGGTTATCGCGCATTTCCACCGCTGCGAAAAAGCAGTCCATATCAACATGTATGATTTTGCGCATTACTCGCCTCCCACAACACTGTTTAAGTATACAGTATTTTTATAGTGTGAGAAGTATGATTATTCCTTACGCCGGACCATTCATGACGAAGCGGGCATCGCACAGGTAACGCACAATATCCTTTTTCGTATGTTCTACGGGATTCCCCGCCGTACTGACAAACAGTTTATTCACTTTGCGAACATTTGCCCGCAGCAGTTTTTCGATTGTCATCAGGCGGAAGGCATCATTTTCAACGCAGAAAAGCTCGTAGTCGCCCAGACGTTCACCACAAATTTCACAGTGATTCATCCAGTAACGTAGCCCGGTGGTTTTACTTTTATCGAGGTAGTAATTGCTGGCTTTGATGTTCTTTTTTATCTCTTCAGGCAGAGAATTAATGTGGAACAAAAAGCTGTTACGCCTGACCGACTGCCAGCCCTGACCATCCTGATTTTTCTTAATAAAGCGGGTAAACATCACGCCATGGATGCGGGTAATTTGGTGGCAGCTCCAGCAGTGCATCTTCGAGGTAATAACCAGATAGTACGGCGCGACAATATTAAAATTGTCGGTGTCGTAGACATAGTCACGAAGCGCCCCGTTTAGCTCGTGGGGTTCGGTGTACCAGATACCTGAGACCTTGTCGAAATGCGCCCCCTGACAGGCTACATCGGTGACGTTATCAGTATGAATCTCCAATGGAATAATATGGGTTACATCTATCACATTGCCTTCCTGAGGAATAAATTGCCCCCACGTTGCGTGGGGGACGGGAACAGAATTAATGAGTGACGGGAGCAGATTGTTGACGTAAAGAAGTCACCTGCTTTTGCTTGTCCAGCTTATCCACCAGCGGTTGCACAACCTTCTCTCCCTGCTGGCCAAAATATTGATACAACGTATCGGAAGCGCTTTGCGTCAGCACCATGATCTCAATGCGACGGTTCCCGGCACTTTCCGGGTTTTTCGCATCCAGCAGCATTTGGTCCGCCATCGCGCTGACCTGCATGACTTTATTCTGCGGCATTCCGGCATCCTCCAGCACGCGTCGCGCCGACAAAGCGCGGTCGCCGGAGAGGTTCCAGTTGTTGTAAATGTTACTCTTATAGCTCATCGCGTCTGTATGCCCGGTGATGATTATCTTGTTATCAAGCGAGTCAAACACGGGAGTCAGTTCAACCAGCAGCGATTTAAAGAACGGCATAATCCTGGCGCTACCGCGCTCAAACATATTGCGATTTTGGTCATCTTTAATCAGTACGCGCAGCCCCTGAGGAACAATCTCCATCTCGAGGTTAGTTTCCATATGCGCATTGCGGGCGATAACGTTAATGTCGGTCGCCAGTTCGCCCAATTCGCGGGCTGATTTTTGTTTCAGCAGCACCGCTTTTTCATTCACATCCAGCGCCTTTTTCGCGTTCTCTTCCGTAATTTTCGCCGTCTCCTGCGGGTTGACGGTTTTATCGAGTTTGTTGCGCGTGACGTTTTTCTTCTGCGCTCCCGGCGCTATCGGCTGCTTGCCCAGCTTATTTAACGGCGCCATACCGCCACCGTTAAAGATTGACTGACCATGCAGCGCCGCCACGATATTTTCGCGGTCAGCTTTACTGACGCTGTTCACAATCCACAACGTCATAAACAACGCCATCATCGCCAGCGTAAAGTCAGCAAATGCCACCTTCCACGCTCCCCCATGATGACCTGCATGATTCTTTTTGATTTGTCGGCGGATAATGGTGGTTTTCGCGCCGCGATCGCGACGATTTGGCCCCTTCCTCATGCTTATTCTTGCTCCAGCATCGCATTCACCCACGCATCCAGATTGGCGAATGTGGGTTTGGAAGCCAGATGAAGAAGTTTACGTCCCGCATCAACCGCCAGCAGCGTCGGCTTACCGCCCGCTTGCGCCACCAGCACGGTACGTACACATTCGAGCAGCGAATGTTCCGCCCGCGCCTGCTGTTCCATGGCGTTTGCCAGCGGATCCATCACGCAATAACAGATGAAGACCCCTAAGAATGTCCCCACCAGCGCCGCCGCCACTTTCAGGCCGATAAGCGCAATGGAACCATCGATTGACTGCATGGTGATGATGATACCCAGCACCGCCGCGCAAATGCCGAAGCCAGGCATCGCCTCAGCGGTACGCTGCAGAGAGCGCGAAGGGGTTAACAGCGATTCTTCCGCGGTATCCAGTTCCTGATCGAGGATCCCTTCCAGCTCATGGGCATCAATTTTCCCCATCGCCATCAGACGGAAATTATCGGCGATAAAGGTCACCAGTCGTTTCTGGGTCAGTACCAGCGGGTATTTCTGGAAAATGGTACTCTCTTCCGGCTGTTCGATATGCTGATCTAACATACGCAGACCGCCGTTTTGCACCATTTCCAGCAGTTCATACAGGCACATCAGCAGCTGACGCTGGAACTCCGGCCCCATTTTCTTTTTGCTGACCACGCCTTTGATCTGGTGAGCAATCTCTTTAAGCACATGCATTGGGTTACCGATAATCATCGCCCCCAGACCGGCCCCCACGATAATAATAATTTCTGCCGGCTGCCAGATAGCAATTAACTGTCCGCCAGCCTCAAAGTAGCCACCAAATACGCAGCCTAAAACCACCAATAAACCAAAAATCTTTTGCATTACGTCCTCCGCATATTGATTCGGAATTGTTAATCTGGATATAAACAATCACGAATCTTGTGCGTGATTTTTTTATTCATTTGACAAATTCGAGCTTCAGTCAGCCCTAATACCAGCGCGATTTCTTTTAAATTCATATCGTGCTGGTAATACATTGAGAGCACCAGTCCCTCCTTTTCGCTGAGTTGGCTCAGGGCATAACCCAGCATTTCCTGCGTGACGAATTGTTCTTCAAGCCCCCGCCCTTCGAGCGGCGCAATCGGTATATCGCCATTCAGTAATTCATCCAGGCTGGCCAGCGATTCAGCACCTTCCAGCTGTTGATATTCCTGATAATCTTCAGACGACAAACCCAACAGGGAAAGCTCCTCCCATGAGGGTTCATGCCCGAGCTGAGTACGCGCATCACGAATCAAATCTTTAATCTGATGGTATTTTTGTCGTAGCTGACGAGGCCGCCAGTCGAGGCTGCGCAGCTCATCGAGTATGGCTCCGCGGATACGATGGACGGCATAACCGGCAAAGCCCTCATCCGGTTGACCATAGCGACGAATCGCATTCAGCAATCCCATCAGCGCCGTTTGCTCCATATCCTGCCTGTCCATAACGCAGGTACATTGCGGCGCAAGTTGACGCACCACTTTGCGCACCAAAGGAAGATAAGCCTGTAAATAATGGCTCTCTTGCTTTGGCGTTAGCACGGGCGTCGCATTAAAATCTTCTGACTCGTAAGCATCCTGGATCATGTTATTTCCTGGCTTGTCGCTTATTGAAACACGACTTTTTTCACCAATATGTCCTTATACGGTGTCGCCATTTTGCGTTTCGCTAATTCAATTTTCAGATTTTCAAAAACTTTCTTTCTGATATCGGAGATCTTCAGCGCCCGAATCTCTTCATATTTCATATTCGAGAGTTCATCTACCGTAATACTTTGATAGAGCGGTTCGTCTTTCTTAATTTTTTCAGCGTCTTTCTCTGAATCAACGACCATTACCAGCTCTGCCACCATGTATCGGTCTGCCCCTTCACTATCATGAAGCGTAACCACCGTTTCCGGCAGAGAGACAAAAATGCTGCTGCTCTCATCCTGATTTTCTTCGGGTATCTCAGCGGGTTTTGCTGCCTTAGCTGTCGCACCTTTATTCATAAAATGATAAATACCCCATCCAGCCCCACCAGCAATACCCAGAGCAACGACAGAGCTGATCACACACGCAATAACAATTTTCTTCATCTTGCTTTTACACTTTGATCAGAACGGATTCGTTCTGTTGAAATTGAGGTTCGTCGTTAAGCGTTAGCGCCGACGTCACCTCGTCCTGTTGATGGCCTGACTGCTGTTGTTGCTGTTGCGATTGTCCCTCGGAAGAGACCTGAACATTCACTTCCATGAAGTTCTGCGCCGTGAGGTGCTGGCGTAAGTTCTCGCTAAATTGCTGCAACGAGCGGCAGACATCGCTCTGATTTGCGCCGATGTGCACCATCAGCTTTCCTGCGTCCAGCTGCACGGCAATTTCCAGTTTGCCCAGCGATGGCGGGTCTAGACGAATGGTCGACACCTGCTGTTGCTGACCCAACTGGAATTGAATTCTGTCTTTGAGCAGCGCGGTGAGCTTCTCGCCGAGCTCCTCTGTTGACAGCGTGGTAGGCGCGGAAACTTGCGTCGACACCACGTTGTGGTCGCTCAGGGCATTTACCGGCTGAGTTCCCTGCACCGCCGTATTGAGCAAACTTTGCGACGCAAGCGATGGGTTAACCGTTACGCTATCCGTTTTTCTCACCGCCATCGGGCGAGGAACGGCGTGATCCGCTGACTTCACCCGGGCGGAAATTTGCTGTGAGGTCGAAAGCGAGACAGGTTCAGGCGCGATCGCGCGCAGATCCTGGGCGGAGAATGTCGCCAGTTTGGCCTGCTGATCCGGGGTTGCCTGGGGCAAATTCTCGGTGATCGATGCCAGTAACGTTTGCAGCTTTGGCGACAGTGACGATAAATCCGTGGCGTGCTGCTCAGCCGACGGCATGGATTGTTTTCCTTGCCCGGCCATCGCGCTCGCCAGTTGGCGCAAAAGCGCAGACCCCGCCCCCGTAGTTTGCGCCTGCGTCAGCATTTTCAGCATCTCACCGTCAGGCTGCTTCTGCGCCGCCGCAGGCGTTAACGGCTGTGCCGGTTGCGCCAGTAACATCGCCAGCAATGCCTGCATGGCCGCAGGATCTGCATCATCGCGTTGATGCTCAGGCAACGACGCCTGCTGTTGGTTTATTTTTGTGCCGATCAAACGTTCAGCCACCGCGTTAAGCCCGGCCTGCGGTAAAGAAAACGTGCTGCCGCTCGTTGACGTTGTTGGGGCCGAAATAGCCGCCTTTTCCGGTGTGGCCTCTGCCAACGCACTGGCCGAGGCCAGTAATACAGGATTCATGCCTTCTCCGAAATTAAATTAACCATTGAGTACGCCAACATTCCTTCCTGGTTTTGCTGATGTTGATCCATGCGCGCTTTGAGTTCTTCCGCACGCTGCGTTCGTCGGGCAATCAGCACCTCAAACGCCGCATGCAGGGTGTCTTTGACCTCTCGCAACGCGGTGGCATCGGTTTCCCAGGCGGCATAATCATGAAAAACGCGCATCACCTGCTGATGCAGGCCGGGTAATCGGCGCCAACGCTTTCGATCCAGCGCCTCGTTCATCTCTTTTACCAGGGCATAAAGCTGCTGTTGCTGACGCTCTCTTTCCATCGTCTTATCCCAGCTTTGCCGACAGACCTTCCCAGCCTGTGCGTAGATTGGTCAGGATGAGGATCACTTCATCAATTTTTTCCAGCGACAATTCGCCGCTGGCTTCATACAGGCGGTAGACGCAGTGGTCATACAGCCGGGACAAATTCACCACCAACTCGCCGCCCGTTTCAAACTCCAGCGAGCTGGTTAAGGCGTTGAGAATATCGATGCATTTGTTGATGCTTTGCGCCTTGCGCTCATAGCGTTTGTTCTCAATGTGGCTTTTGGCGCGTTCCAGCTCGTCCATCAGCCCCGAAAACAGCACCAGCACCAGCTCTAATGGCGATGCTGCTGCGGTACGCGCAGCAAGATCCATCT
Organism: Citrobacter sp. RHBSTW-00986; assembly: GCF_013783065.1. Lineage (NCBI taxonomy): Bacteria > Pseudomonadati > Pseudomonadota > Gammaproteobacteria > Enterobacterales > Enterobacteriaceae > Citrobacter > Citrobacter sp. RHBSTW-00986. The sequence goes on from NZ_CP056200.1 coordinate 3,820,540, forward strand.
CTTTGTATTGCGAATAACCATCCTGCGTGTCGTACATGTTGATTCTCAATCCTTCTCTTAAATCAGCCGGTTACATAAACGCGGCCATACTCATTTTCATGGTGTACGTTTCCACCAGCGTATTGGTGTACTCTTCCACATAGCGCTCGTAGTTGGTGTTATAGGTTTCAGTCAGCTGATCGCTTTCGTCCTGAATTTTGCTCTGCTGGTCATCAATGTTTTCCTGGCGCAGGGCGATGATGCCGTTGCTGGAATCCAGATAGCTTTCCATCAGGTCGTCCATCTGCGCGACCATGCTGTCCTCCCCGACAAAAATAGCGGTCAAACCGTCCGGGTTTTCTTCCATTGCTTCACTGAACTGAGTGGAGTCAATTTGTAAGTGACCGTCGGAATCCAGCGTGATGCCATAATCAACAATCGACACGCCACCGTAAGACGCGTGAGCAATATCATCCATCTGATTTGCCAGCGAATTCATCCCGGCGTCACCCGCAAAAACTCCGGACGCCGTGTCGTCATCGCCGTAGCTGGTCAGTGAATCGATGGTGTCGACCAAGGTGTTGTAGGCATCAACAAAGGTCTGTACTTTGGCCTGCGATCCGCTGGAGTCTTCCGCGACGGTAAAAGTGGTCACATCGTTAGGATCATCAGGATCGCTAACCTCAGAAAAAGTCATCGTCACGCCGGGGATCACATCGTCAAAGGTATTGGTGCTGCTGGTGATCGCAGGGCCATCCTCGTTACCGAGGTGAATAATGGCGTCCTGCGCTTGCGTTATCGGTTGTTCACTGGAGGATTCCGCCGTAGCCAGATCGGTGTTACCCGAAACGCTCACCGAAAAACCGCTTTGCTCACCGGTGGTATCAGAGGTCAGCATGATGGTGGTCGTGCCGTCGGTCTTAACCAATGCCGCCGAAACGCCTGGGTTATCGTCCGAGTTATTAATCGCATCAACCAGTTCACTGGCATCAACACAGTTATCGCCATCCTCATCGACCGTAGACAGGTCAATATCCATGGTTGTACCGTCATCCATGGTTATCTCAAATGACCCCGTCGCGGCGTAAGTATCGTCGCTCATGCTGAACGTGGTTTGTTGCCCCTGAGCTAACTGCGAAACATAAAATGAATAGGTCCCCGCCTGTGCCTGCGAGTTAGCCGACACCGTATTCGACTCATTATTTGTGGTGGCGGAAAACGTCAGTGGGCCGTCGGTGTCGCTGTTCAGCGCATCGATTGCCGTCTGAAAATCAGTCAGCGCGGTACTTAGCGAGTCCAGACCGCTGCTCTCAGCATTCAACTCGTTCTGTTGGTTCTGCAGATTCGTCGCCTGGGTGGCAATATCGGCGTAGGCAAATTGTTGTGCTAATTTTTGGATCGGACTCGTATAGCTCATGATCAATGACTCCGTGCAACGTTATTAATGTAAAAGCAAAATGCATGCCAATAATTTTTATAATTAAAATTCAGTGAGTTAACTTAATGGCGGAAATGATTTTTCCCTTCCCCAGGAAGGTTTCCAGGTAAAAGCCAGGTCGCTGAAAGCACAACACCGCCGGGTGGCGGTGTTGTAAATGACGTTAAGTCAGGAATTACTGCAGCAGGCTGGAAACCATGCTGGACATGCTGTTGGACTGCTTCAGCATGGTGATGCCGGTTTGCATCAGCACCTGTTGCTGGGTCATGTTGGACGCTTCCGTCGCGTAGTCGGTATCCATAATGTTACCGATCGCCACTTCAGTGTTGTCCTGCATGCTGGTCAGGTTAGCGGCGGTATCGTTCAGACGGTTGATAGATGCACCCAGTTTGGACTGGATCTTAGACACGTCGTCCATTGCAGTCTGGATAGTAGTGATCATCTGGTTTGCAGAACCAGAAGCGGTCAGCTCAGTACCACCGGAAATGCCTGCAGTACCGGTCGCATCTAACTGATCAGCTTCGAAAGAGTTGCTAACGCTTTTTAAATCGGTAACCAGAGAGTCCAGTTGGCTGGAGATATCAACGGTCATGGTGTCAGAAGATTCAGCACCAACCTGGAAGGTTACCGCCCCCTGGAACAGACCGTCTTTGCCGGTGTTGCTGGTACCGGAAACACCGAACAGGTTGGTGCCGCCGTAAGTGGTGTTCTGCAGCATATCGGACATCTGCTGACCCAGTTCGTCGTATTCGTCCTGCATCGCCTGCAAATCTTCGTCGCTGTAGGTTCCGTTCGCTGCCTGAGTGGACAGGTCTTTCATACGGCCCAGTACGTCGGTCATTTCGTCAAACATGCTGTCTGCAGTTTGCAGCATCGCAGTCGCGTCCTGAATGTTGCTCAGCGCAACGCCCATACCGCTGGACTGCGCAGTCAGACGGTTGGCAATCTGTTTGCCCGCAGCATCATCTGCAGAAGAGTTAATACGGTTACCTGTCGCCAGACGTTCCATAGAAGTAGACAGTGATGCGCTGCTTTTGTTGATAGCGTTAACAGCGGACATTGATGCGGTATTAGTATTAATCGATAACATGGTACTGCTCCTTGGGAATAATCGTTTTCGTTTCGATACTCTGTAAAAACGACCACCCCTTCGGAAAACTTAAAGCGCTGCAGAAAAATTTTTTACGCCTTGCACAACATCGTTAACGCGAGAGATAAAACGTCTCCCACCTCTATTTTAGCTTTCCGTGCTCCTCACCAAAACAATCACTGCATAAGGAAGATCTCAATCAAGATTTAATTAAAAGATTATTAGAAATATCTAATAACGACCCGATCGATTACGCACCTGCTATGTTAACCTTATGATAAAAATAAGATTATGCTTAGATAAAAATGTTTTAAAGAGCCTGGTTATAACTTTATTTTACATTTGGTTGCAAATGCCCTGTATTTTTATATTGTGAGTCTCAGACACTTTCGCTACATTTCCAATCCTCTTTTGCACAGCATAAAAAACACTCAATACCGATTTACCTGCTGTTTCTCAGGCAGAAGACATCTCAATTTCTCCAGAATTTTAATGCACTGATTTTTAACGGTGTGACACCAGGGATATAAAAATCTTGCGCGGGTATAATAAACCATGAGTATTGTAGTCAACAATTGGCGGATGGACTCTTCGCTTAATGCGTTAATCCACTGTGAAACAGGTGAGATACGTCGCCTGGGCGAATACCATTTTATTCTGTTAGAGACATTAGCTAAAAATGCCGATGTTGTTTTATCTCGTTCATTTTTAATGACCGCTGTCTGGAAGAATCGCATCGTCGGTGGAAATAGTCTGCCGACAGCCGTTCACGCCCTGCGCGTCGCTATTGATGATGATGGTAAACAACAAGAAATTATAAAAACCATACCAAAAAAAGGGTATTTTTTTAATAAACTCTATCTAACTGAAATCATTGCTCCTAATGAAAATAAGGTTGATGACAGCGCCAGTGAGGTAACCGAAGAGAATGCTGAGGTAGTTGAAATCCTCGCGTCTGAGGAGCAACTGCCATCAACAACAACAGAAAAAATAACTTTAAATAACAGTTCATTACATGAAGCCAGCAAGAAAAAACTGGCAACCAAACATCATCCTTATCGGGCTGTTCTGATTACCTTGCCCGTTATCGTTGTCGCTCTGTCGCTGTTTGCACTGATCTCTTATTTTAAAGCGCCATCAGCCACTAAAACGGAAGAAACTCCACAACTGGTTAAAGAAACGCTTGAAAATGCCAACCGTATTACGGTCTATCAACTTTACGATCCAGGTGAGAATAAGAAATCGTTATCGCTTGTTTCAAAACATATTCTTCCTGGTATAGAGCAAATCAATCAACTGTTGGTCGCGCATAGCGCCTCGATGACCCTTTATTATCGGGTCTCGTTGAACAAACTCGCACTTGATATTGTGATGAGCAATCAATGCAATGATAGCTGGCAGTTAGCACTAAGCTTTGATAACTGGCTAAATAAAGATAACGAAATGAATGGTATTTTAATTAAAGAAGTGGAGAAAATGTTAAATGAAATGCCAAAATGCAAATAATTACGCTTTTTATATCCTGGCTATTTCCTCCCTATTTTTTAGTTTTCTGGCCCATGCCCACATTGAGCACACGGTTATTGCCTATTATGATCTTAACGCCGGAAGGAATGCACATTACCAACTTATTCTGAGCCCACAGCACAAGGATACGGCCCTTACGCTCATCCCTTTGGAACATAATAACCAGGTTCCTTCAGTATTCGAGATCTCCACTTGCCTTAATCGTTCTACAGAATCATCTCAACAAGGTGAGCTTCATTTTAGCGATGCGAAAGCGGATAATAACGATCTCCGCTTATCCAATTTCAGTTCCTTTATTGTTGAGCATAACCTTCATACGTGGTGGATTCATTTAAACCCGCAGCAAAATTTGCTCTTCACTCAGGATGTAGGAGGCCTGTTAATCACAGACCCTCGGCATTTACCTTTTCGACAACATCTTGTCAGCAGAATTAACTTAATAAGCTACGGACAGTCTGGCTGGAAAGCCGGGCTTGTCCGTTGACCGCCTGGGCTAAAACCTGATAATTGTGATTAGCATGATCCAGTACCCCGCCCAGTGATTCAGATGCTTTAACCGCACTTTCTGCCTGTGGAAAACGCGCCATACCGTCAATCAGCTGCCGGGCCTTCTCCTGCTGCGCCGCCATTTGCGCGCGCTGATCGCCAATCACATCCAGCGCCTGCTGTAACCCATCCTGAGTGCGGGAACTGCCCTGCGCTATATGTTGCAGAAGCTCATCTGAACGAGAGGGATCGGCAAATGTCTTTAGCAGAGTAAACGCCGAGGACTTCGCGTCAACATCACGTACGCTCAGGGTTTGTTGGATCTGCTGCCATTGCTTCTCCGTCGTGGAAAAGCTCAGCGCCCCCTGCTGATCGTGCACCTGTACACCGACACGGCGCAGCGCGTTGCTCATCATCATTTTGTATTGACCAGGATCCAGGTCCTCGCCCACCACCACCGCAGAGTGCTGCGTCTGCCGCCCGTCAGAAACACTGAACATGCGTGAACTTATCGCGTTTTTTTGCAGCATCTGCGCCAGTTCAGGCGAGTGAAAAGTGACGCGTGCCTCACCCTGTAAAACCGGACGCAACTGCCTGTCGACCGCATCACCGGACAATGCTGGCCGTTTTTCCAGCCACTGAGTTAGTTCAGCCCCCTTCTGCTGCAGCGCCTGTCCGCCGCGGCGAGAAGCGTGACGAAAGTCCAGCAAATGCTGCTCCAGTTGACCCAGGTAGTGGTCAGCTTGCTGCAGCGTGGTGAGCTGATCGTTAAGCTGCACGCTGTAGCGCTGAGGCCGGGTAGTAATAAGGGGTGAGGCCGGGTAATCACTCGCCGTTGCGGGTAACTTTTGACGGACAGGGGCATTCTGCGCAACGGTATGCTGCTGCACAGAAGGATTAAGCGCTCCGCTACCGGAGAGTGATGTTGTATTTAAACCGACCTGCATACTATTCCTGAGCTACTGCTAACTGTTAAATCACACTGAAAAGGTTTAACTCACTCACTTTGGAGTAGGTTTTTAAAGTGGCTTCCATCGCCATTTCCAGACCGGTAAAGGTAATGGAGGCTGGGCCATAATCCAGATCGCTCAGCTGACTGATAAGCTGATCGTTGGAGGTAGTGATATCCGTCTGAGCACTGCTCAGCATGCTCATCGTATTCTGCGTTTCACCAATGGTGGCTATAGAGGCGTTGAGCGCGTCAGAGGCCACATCCACCGTATCAATGGCATTTTGAATATCGCTTTGCACCTGTGGATCGGCAGGGTCAACCGACGGATCCTGTAACTCTTTCGACAGCGACGTCAGAGTGTTCAGAACGTCGAGGCTATCGCCGAAGAAATCGCTGACTGCCACATTGGTATCAACCTCAACGCCATTGGACACCGTGGTCTGGCGATGATCGTCGTTACCCTGATAGGTATAACTGTCGGTCACCCCGTCACCGTCCTCATCAACCGCGACAATGGGCGGTTGATCGTTCACCGTCCCGCCAAACACATAGTGACCGTCTTCATCCTGATAATTCAGCGCCGAGACCATCGCTTCGGTCATCGACTGAATATCCTGCCCCAGGCTGGATAACGACTCGGCGGTGTTGGTGCCGTTGGCGGCCTCCAGCAGATCGTCGCGAATCGCTAACAGATCGTTATTCACGCCATCCAGAATAGACTCCTGCTGGCTCATCCCCGCCGAGGCGGAATCAATATTAGTTTGATACTGATCGAGAGCCGATTGCTGGCGGTTAAGCTGGGTGATTCGTGTCGCAGCGATAGGATCGTCTGACGGCAGCAGAATACTTTTCCCTGTCGCCATCTGCGTGACAACGTGGGAAAGATCGCTGGAAAGGTCGTTAAAACTCTGCGCCATAGACACATAGGATTGTTGGGTAGACACGCGCATGATAATAGCCCTCCAGATTAACTACACATTTCCAGCACAGAGTCGAAAATATCTGCGCCCGTTGAGATAACTTTGAGGTTGGCCTCGTAAATTTGCTGGTAGGTAATGAGGTTCACCGCTTCTTCATCCATGCTGACGCCGCTGACGCTGCTCTGCTGGTTCTGTGCTTCGGAGTACACGTTCGCTGCCGCTTGCGCTTCCGTCTGGTTTTGCTGGCTGTAAATACCGATGTTACTGATGATTGATGAACAGGCTTCGCCCACGGTTACGCTACCAAGCCCCTCGATATCTAACGGTTCGGTTGAGAGGTTGATCAGCGCCTGCAGGTTATCGCTGTTGCCGCTTTCATCCGGCGAACTGGAAAACGCCAGCTCATCGGCGGTGATATCGGGGTTCACTTCCAGCGGGCCATCCGAGGAGTTTTCGTCATAAATAAACAGCGGCTCGCCGGGATTTCCGTTCAGGTCGTAGCCCTGCGCCAGTTGGGTGTTAACCGCATCGGCAAACTGCTCTGCCATGCTGTTAATCGTCCCCGTCAGTGGCGTCAGTACCTCATTCTGATAATCAAACAGCGCGCCCAGCGAGCCGCCGGTATCGGTGTTCATGGATGACGTGGTTCCGGCGAACGTCAGCGACATGCTCTGCGTGCCGTCGGCGTTGGTCTCCAGTTCGAGGGTGGAACTCTCTTGCCCGCTCACCAACGGCTGACCGTTTTGCAGCGTGACGTTGTAGTTACCTTCATCATCAATATTGACCTGAACATCCATAATGCCGCTCAGTTCTTCCACCATCTGGTCGCGGGCATCGTAGAGCGCAGACGCGTTATCCCCGTTGGCTTCGGCTTCAGTGATCTGCTGGTTGTAGCTGGCAATACCGCTGGTAAGCGTATTCACCTGCGCCACCATCGCCTGCTCCTGACTAACGATTTCACTGCTTTGCGAATCGATATAATCGAGGGTGTTATCCACGCGCAGCGCCAGCGCGCCGGACTCGCTGATCACCTGCTCACGCAGAGCAGAGTCATCCGGACTGGTGGTAGCTGCGTTTAGCGCGGCAAAAAAGTTGTCAAAGCCGCCGCTCAGGCTGCTGTTATCATCGCTGAGCACGGTTTCCAGCTGAGTTAAATACGTCTGCTGGGTGTTGTAATAGCCGTAATCGCTGGCGGCATACCAGACCTGGTTCACCTGATACTGGTTGGATACCCGGCGAATACTGTCCACCTGCACACCGTTACCCGCACTGTTCGCCGAGCCTGAGCTTGCGCCAATAGTACTGGTGACAGCCACCTGCCGGGTATAACCGTCGGTCATGGCGTTCGCCGTGTTTTGCGCCGTTACGTTAAGCTCCACCTGCGCAGTAGATGCGCCGCTGTAGCCAATGTTAATCATGTCCATCAAAGAGTCCTCGCCGGTCAGTTCCCCGGTCTGTCGTTAACAACCTTGCCGATTAAAAGCGGCGAAAAAACCTCAGTTCTTAAGCCGCCGCGCAACCTTTATCCTTTGTGATGCGGGGAGAGCTGTTTAACGATCATCGCCGCAATCCCAATACCGTGCTGCTGGGCCAGGCTGTTACATAACTGATCGTCGTAAAACCCCTGCATCATGCGCACCGAGTCGCTGTTAAACGGGTTATCTTTGGAGTCGAAGATCTCATTGGTTTTACGCATTTCTTTCAGCATGTTGCGTAAGAAAATGGCTTCAAACTGCTGGGCGGCTTTCTGCAAATCGTTATCTTTAATTTTCGGGCCCATTAACGCATCGCTACCGTCAATGCCCCCGCTATGATTCACTTTGATGTCGGCCATTAAATGACCTCCAGATCGGCATCCAGCGCCCCGGCTTCATGCAGGGCCTGTAAAATGGACATAATGTCGTCCGGCGTGGCCCCGAGACTGTTGAGCGCATTAACCAGCGTTTTCAGGCTGCTGGATTCAGGCAGCGTAATCATCCCCGGTCGGGCGTGATTCACCGAAATATTGCTCTGCGGCGTCACCGCCGTACGACCACCGGCAAAGGCATTCGGCTGGCTGACGTTGCTGCTTTCATTGATGGAAACCGTCAGGCTGCCATGCGATACCGCCGCCGCGTGCAGGGCAATGCCATCCCCCATCACCACCGTACCGGTACGCGAGTTAAACACCACGCGGGCGCGTACTTTTTCTGCCTGAACCTGGACGTCATCTAACTGAGACATAAAGGCAACGCGCGCGCCTGGGCTGGTTGGCGCGCGGACGCTGACGTTGGTCGAGCTTTGTGCCGTAGCAATGCCGCCAAACGAAGCGTTGATCGCCGCCGCAATGTTATTGGCATCTTTAAAGGAGGGACGTTTCAGATTAAGCGTAATGGTGTCACCCATCTGGAAATCGCTGGGAATTTCACGTTCGACCGACGCGCCATTCGGTATCAGTCCGGCTGTGGGGGTATTCACGGTCACGCTGGAGCCGCTAGCCCCGGTCGCGTTCATCCCACCCACCACCACGCTCCCTTGTGCAAGGGCATAAACCTCCCCATCTGCGCCGTGTAGCTGGGTGAGCAATAACGTACCGCCGCGCAGGCTTTTGGCATCGCCAATCGACGAGACCGTGACATCAATGGTCTGCCCACGCGAGTACATTGGCGGCAGCATCGCGCTGACCGCTACCGCCGCGACGTTTTTCACCTTCGGATCGATTTTACCCGGCAGTTGTACCCCGAACTGGCGCAGCATGTTGGTAATAGTTTGGTTCGTGAATTTGACCTGGTTTTTATCCCCGGTTCCGTCCAGCCCCACCACCAGGCTGTAGCCAACAAGTTGGTTTTCCCTGATCCCCTGGACGTTGACCAGCGACTCCAGAGATTGCGCCTGCGTAGTGCCGGGCAGCACCAGGCTCAGGGCGATAACGATGCCATTTAACGCCTTCATCCAGCGCCCGCTTATGTGTTGCATATTAAAATCCTGCATTAGATCGGGAAGAGAGGATGGTTAAACAGACGCGTCAGCCAGCCCGCCGCATTGGCATCGCTCAATGCGCCACGGCCCGCATAGGAGATACGCGCATCGGCAATACGCTGCGATGAGACGGAGTTGTCGTTTTGAATATCATCGGCACGTACCAGACCACTCAGGCGAATGTACTCATCCCCCTGGTTGAGGGTGAGCCATTTTTCACCGCGAATTTCCAGAATGCCGTTCGACTGTACCGAGTGCACCGACACCGTAATTTCGCCACGCAAACTGTTTTGCTGCTGCGAGGTCGCCGTCCCGTTGAAGTCGCGATTGGCGTCCACGGAAGCGGAAAGATTATCTTTGGTATGCCCAAAAAGAGTCGGTGCACCGATATCAACGGTATTGTTCTTGCCGAAATTGGTTTTCGCCTGTTTGCTCGACTGGGTGGATTCTTCCAGCATCACGGTCAGGATGTCGCCCACCCGATAGGCGCGGCGGTCTGCCGTCAGCGACCACTTGTAACCCGTTTCGAACACCCCTCCCGCGCGACCATCCGCCGTTGGCGGCAACTCGGTTTTGGGAGGAGCAAAGAATTCGTCATTTTTTTTGACCAGGAGGGCCTGCGATTCGCACCCGCTTAACAGGGACAGCAGTACCACCAGCCAGAGATAATTTTTCACGTTCTGCCTGTTTACTTTAAATTTGCCGGATAAGGCGAAGCCGTTATCCGGCATTTCACATTCTTGAATTACAGCGTCTGACTAATAAACTGCAGCATATCGTCTGCCGCAGAGACCATTTTGGCGTTCATCTCATAGGCGCGCTGCACGTTAATCATCGCCACCATTTCGTTGACAATATCCACATTCGAGCCTTCCAGCGCGCTGTCCTGCAAGGTGCCCAGACCATCTTCCCCCGGAATACCTTCCGTCGGTTGACCGCTGGCTACCGTTTCCAGATACAGGTTGTCGCCTTCGGCTGAAAGCCCCGCCGGGTTGGCGAAGTTCACCAGCGTCAGTTGCCCCAGTTCGGTCGGATCGCTGTCGCCGGGCAGGATCGCCGTCACGGTGCCATCTTCGCCAAATGCCACGTTGGTCGCGCCAGCGGGAACATCAATTTCCGGTTGCAGCGGCAAGCCCTGGGCGTTGGTTAGCACGCCGTCGGCGTTAATCTGCATATTGCCGTCACGGGTATACGCAATATCCCCGTTGGCCTTTTGCACCTGCCAGAACCCCTGCCCCATGATGGCCACGTTCATCGCATTATCGGTGGTTTCCACATTCCCTTCGGTGAAGGTTTTTTGGGTTCCAACGATGCGCACACCGCTACCGAACTGCATTCCGGTCGGCATGATGTTGTTTTGATCGAGCATGGCGCCCGGTGCTTCCTGAGTCTGATAAAACAGATCCTGGAACATCACGCGGTCACGCTTAAAGCCCGTGGTGTTGACGTTGGCGATGTTGTTGGCAATCGCACTCATCTCAGCATCCTGCGCCGACAGGCCGGTTTTACTGATCCATAACGCTGCGTTCATAAAACTTTATCCCTGATTAAAGGCTACGACTCAGGAGCCGCGTAGCAGCCTGTTGCCGGAGTCGCTGAGATCTTCAGCGGTTTTCATCATCTTGATTTGCGCTTCAAACTGGCGGTTCATCGCAATGGACGACATCATTTCGCTTACCGCAGACACGTTACTGCCTTCCAGAAAGCCGCCGCTTACTTTGATGTTTTCATCGCGCTGGGCCGGTAAGCCATCCGCCGTCACCAGCATTCCCTCGCTGTTTTTCGCCAGATTGGCGACCGGGATATCCACCAGCTTCAGCCGATCGATATCCATCGTGGCGGTAACATCACCGTCGTCAGGTGTAACCGAGAGCGTGCCGTCGCTGCCGAAAGAGGCAATCGCGTTCGGCGGCAAAATAATCGGGCCGTTATCTCCGAGCACCACGTTACCGTCGATGGTCAGCTGACCCTGATCGTCTTGCTGAATATTGCCGTTGCGGGTATAGACCTCGTTTCCGGCTTTATCCTGCACGGCGATATAGCCCGTCCCCTGAATGGCGACGTCCAGCGGGCGCTCGGTTTTTTCCGCCACGCCGGTGCTGTCATTGACGCCGCTGGGGCTTTCCTTCGCCATAAAACGCGTATCAAAACCACCGCCCTTCACTTTGTCATTACTCGCCATCGCCATATCCGCGCGAAAACCATTGGTGTTGACGTTGGCGAGGTTGTTGGCGCTAATTTGCTGCTCTTGCAACGTCTGGGTGGCGCCGCTCAGCGCGGTATAAATCAACCGATCCATTTCTTAGCCTTACATCGCCTGGAAGAGAGCCTGATCCAGCTGCGTACTGGTGGAAATCACTTTGGTGTTCGCCTGGTAGTTACGCTGGGCGGTCATGAGATTGACCAGTTCGTTGGTGATATCCACGTTAGAGCTTTCGAGCATGCCGGAGGAGAGCGTGCCGCAGGAGCCGGAGCCAGGCGTACCTATCAGCGGCGTACCGGATTCGCCCGTCTGTACCCAGGCAGTACCGCTCACTGCTTCCAGTCCGTTCTCATCCGGGAAGGTGGCGAGTACAACCTGGCCCTGCAGCATGCGCTCACCGTTGCTGTAGGTGGCGTACACTTTACCGTCGTCATCCACCTGCACGCCGTTTTGCGTTGCCGATGCGTATCCGGTCGCGGAATTGGTGGTGACCGAGAAATCAGAGCCGTACTGAGTACAATCGGAGTAGTCAATCGTCATTGAAATCGGTGCGGCTTCATCGGTGGTGAAGGTGATGGTTTGCGGCGTGGTTGGAGCCGTCAGCTTGCCGGTATTTGGGTCGAAGGTCAGCGTAGTCGGCGGTACACCGCTCTGCGCTTCACCATCAAAGGTGTATTGCACTTCCCAGGTGTTATCCGCCGTTTTAGTAAAGTACTGGCTAACCGAGTGCTCATTACCCAGCGAGTCATACACGGTGGTGGTGTAGCTGTCGGTGTAGGTATCGCTGTTGTTGGCATCAAACGGCACGGTTGCGCGATCGATTGTTTCATCACTGGCGTCAAAGTTTGCCGTGAAGGTCATGCTGTCTGTGGCCTGCGCCGGGATGTTGCCGGTTTTAATCTGGATATCGGTAACGGTACCGGTTTGCAGCGTGCCGCTGTCATCAACCGGATAGCCCTGCAGGTAATCGCCGGACGCATTGACGATATAGCCGTTTTTGTCCGTCACGAAGGAACCCGCGCGGGTATAGGAGATGTTCCCGGCGCTGTCGCACATCACAAAAAAACCATCGTCGTTGATCGCCAGATCCAGCGCATTACCGGTTGAAACCATAGAGCCGCCGGTGGAGATGCTTTGTGCCGAACCCGCCACGCTCACGCCCATCGCCTGCGTTCCGGCATACATGGCGGAGAACTGGGTGGTCATCGATTTATACCCGACCGTCCCGGAGTTTGCGATGTTGTTACTGATGCCATCAAGCTGTTCGTTGACGGCGTTCAGTCCCGTCGCTGCAATTTCATAACTCATTGTTTCTTCCTGTAATGTAAACGAGATCAGATCACGGTGTTGCTGTCGGCGTTATCGCCGCCGTCGTCAGTATCCGGCGGCGTGATGTCATCAGTGCCGTCCGGTACGCCAAACTGGGTGATCATGGTGAAAGGCACTTCGCCAACGCCGTCAACGTTGAGCACCGGCGTGCTGCCATCGAGCGGAATACGCACATCTTCCACCGTTCCGGTCACCTCAATCGGCACTTCCTCTTCTCCGGTATTGGTCACCACGGATACGCTGTAATCGCCCGGCGGGATGCCGTAATCCGCAGGATTGATGTCGAAATCCACCTGGCCGGGCCCGACGGAGGTTCCACCTTCCGGGATCAGCGACACGGTGTAGTCATCACCGGCTTCATCGGTAAAGTGCAGATCCACATCGGTACAACTGTCATCCAGCGTCACGCGTCCCTGGATTTCTTTGCTGTTGTCTTCGATATCCAGCGAGGTGGTTTGCACCATGATGTCGTCGCCGACCATATTCCCCAGCGCCATCACCTGAATGTTGCTCATCAGTACGGCGTTAGTGTTTGCCTCAACGCTCATCTCTTCCATCATGGCAACCTGCGCCATGGAGGCGAGCTGATCGATATAGGCCGTAGGATCGGTTGGATCGGTCGGGTCCTGGTTTTCAATTTCAGCCACGAACAGCGTCAAAAACGTATCAACCGCGGACGTTTCGGTGGACGTTGTCGTGGTTGGAGTACCGCTTGTCCCGCTGGTATTCGTTGTTGACGACGTTGAGGAAGAACTGCTGTCTCCCAGATTGCTGCTTTGCGCCGTGGCGCCGACGTTATTTTCAGCCACCGCCGTATTCTCCGAAGAAGGAGCCTGCGCCTGAGATTGGGCATACAGAGTCAGGGTATTCATTACACTTCTCCCAGTTTGAGTAAGCTTTGCTGCATACTTTTGACGTTATTCAGCACATCAACGTCGGTTTCAAAATCACGTGAGGCGGACATCATGTCGGCCATTTGCTCGACCACATTGACATCCGGATACCAGACGAAACCGTTCTGGTCCGCCATCGGATGGTGTGGCTCATAACGCTTCACCGCCCCGCCGCTTTGCATGACGTCCTGTACCTGTACGCTGGCACCATCAATGGCATGGCGGTTATGCCCACCCATCAGGCTATTGTGGTAAACCGCGGCAAAAACCGGGCTGCGCGCCTTATAGGCCTGCGCCTCGCTGCTGGCGGGAGATTCCGCATTCGCCATGTTGCTGGCAACGGTATTCAGACGGATGGTTTGCGCCGTCATCGCCGAGCCGGAAATCTGGTAAATATCAGTAAACGACATGGTTATTTCCCTTCGATGGCCTCTTTGATACCGCTAAGTTGCAGGTTCAAAAAGGTCAGACTGCTTTGATAATCCATACTATTTTGTGAAAACCGGGCCTGCTCGGTATTCAGCTCTACGGTATTGCCATCCTCTGAGGGCTGCATCGGCACACGGTATTTCACGTCAGCCTCGGGCAGCACATTTGTGCGACTTGCCCGTTGCATCTCAGCGGCAAAATCAATATCTTTAGCTTTGAAATTTGGTGTATCGACGTTTGCCAGATTCGCAGTCAGTAGCTCGGTCCTCTCAAGACGTAACTTCACTGCCTGCGGATGTACACCCAATGCCTGCTGAAAACTGATTCCCATTTCTTACATCACTCCTGCGTAGATATCGCTGTTATTAGCAATATGTATGCCAACTTTTAAGTGATTGATGAGAAATGACTTTATGAAATTCCCCTTCGACATAAGGAAGCCTTCTTTCCCCTTTGCCGCGGAAATAATGCTGGCGTTATGCTGTGTCTTACCCGCACATGCCGCCGTCCATCCCATTCAGCACAGCGCCCGGGAACAGATCAACGCGCGGGTCATAACTGCCGCCGGTCATGAAATTGACGCGCTGGCGAAAAAACAGCAGTGGCAGGACTATCGCTACACGTTCAACGTCTATATTCCCTCAACGGTGAGCACCAGCGCGCTATGCGCAACAGCGCCCCAGATCACCTCCAGCACATCCCCAGGAATGGCCCTGACGCGAATGAACTTTGTGGTGAGTTGTCCGGGCAGCGCGGGCTGGCAATTTAACGTTGCGGTACGCCCCGACGTGTCGGTGCCGGTAGTGATGCCAAAGTCGTTGATTGCCCGAGATACGGTAATTACGGTCAACGACCTGCAGCTTAAAAAATTCAATATCAGCAACCAGCGGGAAGGGTTAATGACAAATATGGATGAGGCGATTGGTCTCACCAGCAAGCGCGCCCTGCAACCGGGCAAACCGATTACCCGGAGCGAACTGGTTCAACCGGTGCTGGTCAAACGCGACCAACCGGTGATGATCGTCTCCCATACGGCCGGAATTACCGCCTCGATGCCGGGCGTGGCGTTGAAGAACGGGCGCAAAGGGGATGTGATAAAAATTCGCAACAGCAGCAGCCAGCGGATCATTAGCGGGATGGTGGACGATATCGGCGTGGTCACCACGCTGACGGCCGAGCAGTGAAGGGATTTTTTGTGATGGGATTAAAGTTTTCCTCTCTTACCGTCGCTTTTAGCCAATAACAGATAACCAACCCAACGAAATATGTACGAGGTTGCTATGAAAATTACCCCGACTCTGCCAGGCGATCGCCCTGCATCTACAACCGGGCAGACGCGTTCAGACAAGAGCAGCACGCAGACCACTACCTCCAGCGCCGCGACGCTTTCCGCCGACGATATTACTCAGGCGGGATTGCAAACGGCGCAGCAAACGCTGAACAGCGATCCGCAAAGCGACGTTGATTACGACAAAGTGGCGCAAATGCAGGCCATGCTGGCCGCAGGCGACATGCAGGTTGATACCCAGCAACTGGCTGGTGACATGCTCAGCTTTTTCCAGAAATAAGAGGCCAAAATTGTGAGTACCAGGCTACAGCAGGTGAAAACGCTGCTTCAGGGTATCCGGGAGGACGGGACGCGATATGACGCGCTCAGACATCAGTTAGAACAACAACGTCTGTGCATGATCCGTCGCGCCAGTGAAGAGCTGTTGGCGGTCAATGAGACGATTCAACAGCATTATGAGCAGTTGAATAACAGCAGCCAGCAGCGCCGCTCAATCCTGCAATTGCTGGGCGTAAGCGTTGATCGTGCAGGGATGGAACAGGTATTTAGCTGGTTGCCAGGCTTACAAAAAAGTGCCGCAGAGGGTTGGTGGCAGAGCCTTGAGCAAAAAGCGAAACGCTGCAAGGCGTACAACGAAAAAAACGGCGAGTTGCTGATCCGCCAGTATGAATTTATTCAGACTTTTTTAGGCACCGAGCCGGATTTTATTTACCAGCGCTAAACCTTCCTTCCCTGACGCGGAAAACGACTTTCCGCGCACACCCTAACTAATTGATATAAATACAATAAAAATTCAGGCATGGATATTGCAATGATGTAGCCAGATTTTGAATTTAGGGATTGCTGAGAACACATTATGAGTATGATTGATTGTTATGAACCTGACTTTGTCCGGTTGTTTTTATCCCACCATCCGGATTCCGCTTTACTGGCCGAAATGCGCTGGAAAACGGAAGTACGTCAGAGTCTGGTATTAACCGATCCGGCCAGCTGTCAGGCTGCGTTAGGCGATCCCAACGCCTTTGTGCTGCATACCTCGCAATGTGCAGCCGATGCGGACAGCCCGGCGTTATCTCCACGCGATCAGGTACTTAATCAATCTGCTCTGCATACCATCACGCTCCCCGGTTTGTCACCGGAACTGCGCTTGTATGCGCTGGGCATCATGCTCTCTTTTTCCGAGAAATGCCCTGGCGACAGCGATCCTATGCTTGAAAAACTGGCCTCGCTGCCGCAGGTTCTGGCCGCCCACGCGCAAAGCGGAAAACTGCAGGAGCAGTTCGTGCAACTGCCCAGCCTGCCCCAACTGCAGCGGGAGCTGATCACCCAAATGGGCAGTTGTGAGTTCAATTGGGATCTGTTGCCGGAAAGCACGCGCAAGCTGACCTTACCTCTGCAGGTAAGTCTGCTGATGCTCCAGGATGCAAACAGTGAAGCTATGCTTCAGCAGCAGTTGCAGGATCAGTGGTTAAATACCTATGAGCGCTACTTTGCCCATGACGCATGGATATTCAGTAACTATCTGATTTATCGCCTGTATCACGATACCTTCCCGCAGCACGAGAGTGAAAGCGCGCTGCAGCGCTTCTTCTGGCTGGTGGCTGACATCTTTATGCTTCGCACCCTATTTTGCCTGTGGACAATGGATGATTCCACGCTGAGCCATGACGAAATCTACGCCCTTTTCGCGCTGTTTGAAGCGTGGCGCAACAGCGAGAATGCCCGCTCGTTGCGTCTGCATATTCTGGATATGCTGCCGGGAGATCCTCTGCTCTCGGCGTTTTCCCTGATCACACGTTAGCGCCTGTTGGCCGGGTGCATACCCGGTCCTTTTTCGAATCGCGAATACACATCACCATGTCTGAATCCTCCAAAGCACGTTCCGCCCTGACCGGCATCGTTAAAACGCTCGACACTGGCCGCGAAAAACCGTTTGTCAGCGTCATTACCCCCACGTGGAACCGCGGCGCTTTCTTACCCTATTTGCTGTATATGTTCCGCTATCAGGACTACCCTGCCGACCGCCGGGAGCTGGTGATCCTGGATGATTCCCCACAAAGCCATCAGTCAATCATTGACAGGCTGACGCAGAATCACCCGGAGAAATTCAATATTCGTTATATCTACCATGCGGAAAAACTGACGCTGGGAAAAAAGCGCAACATGCTCAATGCGCTGGCGTTAGGCGAATATATTCTCTGTATGGATGACGATGATTATTATCCGGCGGATAAGATCTCCTACACCATCGACATGATGCAGCGCCACCGGGCGTTGATTTCAGGTTCCGATCAGATCCCCATCTGGTATAGCCATATCAACCGCGTGTTCAAAAGCCGCAGCTTTGGCCCGCAGAACATTCTCAACGGCACCTTTTGCTACCACCGCAATTATTTAAAAAAGCACCGTTACGATGATGAATGTAACTTAGGCGAAGAGGAAGGATTCACTAATCAATTCACCGCAAACCCGCTGCAATTGCCGGGCGAGCGCACCATTATTTGTATCTCGCACAGTCAAAATACGTTCGATAAAGACTTTGTGCTGGGCAGCAGCGAGCCGCTGGAAACCTCGCTGGCACAGGCGATTACAGACCCGATGCTGAAAAACTGGTATCAAAGTCTGCATAACGCCACCCATCATCAGCCGATCCAGTGGGATTACATCGATCAGGTGGTGATCGTGAATCTGGACTCACGCCCGGATCGTTTAGCCCACATCCAGCAAGAGCTGGCGTTTCTCAATTTCCCGACGCAAAAGATCACCCGCCTTGCAGCATCCGTTGCCACTAACGGCCAGGCTGGTCGCCGCCAGTCCCATCTGCAGGCGCTGCAACTGGCACAGCGTAACGGCTGGAAAAACTACCTGCTACTTGAAGACGATAGCGTGATCCTGAAGCAGGATAAGCATATCCGGGTACTCAACTCGCTTCTGAACGCGTTGCCTGGCTTTCCGTGGGAAGTGGTTATCCTCGGCGGGGAAATTAAACAAGGCCGCGAACTCAAAAGCCTCAATGGCATGATCCATGCCCGCGACTGCAATAAGGTTTGCGCCTATCTGGTCAACAGCAGCTATTACCCGGTGCTGGTTCAGCAGATGGAGCATGACCTCTCAGATACGCTCGAAGGGCAATGGCAGCCGCTGCTGCGTGAAGGGAAATGGCTCTCCTGTTATCCGAGCATCTGCTATCAGCGCGCGGGATACAGCGATATTGAGAATAAAGAAACCGATAACATCGGCTACTACTTCAACAAAATCAATAAGAAGCCCGCCACCGTCAGCACGCTGGTAAGCAACCCGCTTCCTACGGCATCCACTCAGATAGATGCCATTGGCTTCTATATGGAAACCTCGCTGCACTACGCGGTCTACCGCCCTATCATTACCGCGCTTCAGGCGATGGGCCATACCTGCTCGCTGCTGGTCAGTGACAAAATACCTAAATCGTTTCTGGATGAGATGACCGCGACGATTAAAGCCATCAACGACCCTGCGCTCGGCGGTACGCGTCTTTCAGCGGTCATTGAGAACCGTCAGCGCTTCCGGTGCCTGGTCAGCCCTTACTACACGCCACTGCTGAACGGGCTGGCGGATACCCATGTACGCACCCTGTATGGCCTGGCGAAAGAAGAGTGGAATCATGCCTGGTGGAACGCCTTTTATCACCGCATCCTGTGTTACAGCCACTATAGCCAGCACGCGCTTGATATCGGTGGCAGCGCCAAAGTGGTGGGCAATCCCCGTTTCGATGAGTGGCAT
This sequence comes from Citrobacter sp. RHBSTW-00986, assembly GCF_013783065.1. Taxonomy (NCBI): domain Bacteria; kingdom Pseudomonadati; phylum Pseudomonadota; class Gammaproteobacteria; order Enterobacterales; family Enterobacteriaceae; genus Citrobacter; species Citrobacter sp. RHBSTW-00986. The sequence continues at coordinate 3,839,791 of NZ_CP056200.1, forward strand.
AATCACACTTACGATACTGCGCTGCCCAACAGCCTGAAGCTGAATGCGAAAAAGCAGACCATCCTGTATGCGCCAACCTATGGCGCGCTAAGCTCTCTCCCTCACTGGGCGGAACAGCTCAGCCGGTTAAGTCATGAATACAATGTCGTCACCAAACTACATCATGGCACCCTGCACAGACCGGAAGAAGCCGCCTCTCTGGCGCTGGCGCAGCGCTATTTAAAAAACCGAATTGACGATCCACAGCATCTGCTGGCGCTTATCGCGCAGGCGGATTACGTCCTGACAGACAGCAGCGGCTTTATTTTTGACGCCATTCATATGAATAAACGCGTCATTTTACTGAGCTGGCCAGAGATGCCCTTGCTGCTCGATGGTCAACAAAGTTTCTCTACTCCTGACAGCGCTGATCAGCGTATTCGCGATGTTCTCCCGGTGGCACAGGATATACAGACGTTGCGCCACGCCCTGTCATCCGCATTTGACTGGGCTGCGCTGGAAGCGCCACTGGAGGAGATTCGCCACCATTATTGCGATGCGTTTAGGGATGGTCAGGCGGGGAAACGGGCGGCTCAGGAGGTCGCCGCTTTGCTTACGGAAACAGAGAATGCCCACAGTAATACGCTATTACATAGTCTACAGAGAAAACTTTTTAGCTAAATTTCTGATATGAATTGGCGATAAAACCACCGTTAAACCGGTGGTTTTAATTTTATTGTGGTCGTTTTTTTATAACAATCTCGATACCACTTTCCGCAAATGGTGTGCGAGTTTGATCAAACCGAGGGAGACCAGACAAATAGCTATGATTTAGTAATTCAATTTTCTGAACGTCATGATTTGCGGTTATCGTCTGAATCAATTCCAATACATTTATCGATACCGGTGACCAACTACTTTTCTTGAAGATACTGAAAGTATGCTTGTGATCGGTATTAAAAGTCGATGGCCATACTTTTTGTTCATACATATCTTCGTCAGGAACAGTAATAATGAGATGACCATTTGGTTTAAGCACTCGCATCCAGTTATTGATAGCAATGAACGGGTCAACCACATGTTCCAGACAGTGTGCAGAATACACAAAATCAAAACTATCATCACTAACATTATCTAAGTATTGGGCATCACCTTGCGGTAAGTCATAGACCGTCACCGTTCTCATTAGAGGGAAAAGCGAGTGGTAAATCCCAATACTGTCCGGTCCTCCACCTATATCCAAACCAGCGCCAACAAACCAACGAGAAGTAAACCTTGCATCCATAAGTCGACGATTTACAGACATACTGGTCGTCCCCACAACGCCCCGGTTAATCAGAAACTTACTGGTAACATCCCCAGGTAAAATGAGTGGTTTAATCGCTTCACCAGCTAAACTATGAGGCCATAAAACTGCGTATCCAGTATCTTCAGGATACCAGTGCAAGGAGTGTGTATCGGCAAAACTCTCTAATAGTCCAATAAATTCATTAGCACGATCAAACCCATGATCGGCATATTCTGGTAAAGTACCACTTGTCACGGCAAAGTCTTTCAAATATATTCTGCAATCATCAATAATAACGATCGCATTATCAATTTTGCCTTCCAGAATTCGCAACTCGTTAATTAGTGGCAAGCGAATATCTTTATCCCATTCGTCACTGCGATAGTGTTCATTGCAGTAATCTGAACCAGGATAATGAGCATCCAGAAAAATGAGACTACGGCGGCTCCTCAAAATATCATTGACCGCTTCCGAGTTCAGAAATGATAAGCTATCATCCGGACAAACTGTAATATTTTCATTTTTTTCTTGTAGTGCTTTTTCATACAATCGCTGATATATCTCACAGGACAACGCATGGTGAAAACCTGCCGACAATGCCATACGACATGAGTTACCAATACCATACCCAGTTTCAACCAAATGCGTCACCTGGTATTTTTCAACTATTTTGCGTAAAGGAAAACGACCTAAAAACCCCATAACCACTCCATTTAGAATATTTAATCATAGAAATACTTAAGAATTTTTCACATAATCATCAGAACTCAAAAATAATTGAATCTGATGCCAAAAATATTCGGCGGTAACCTTCTTCATGCACCGATATTTTTTATCATTCGGACACCAGACAGAAAATTCATCACCTCGTGGACGTGTAAATTCTTTGCCAAGTTTGTTTTTAACGAATTGCGGACTCATGATAAGGTGACCGCATTGACCAAACTGACATTCTGTATCAATACCCATAGCATTCCACCCATACCGACCATTCCTGTAGGGCAATCGGTAACTGGCCGGAATAATAGAGTACAACGCGCAAATAGCAATTGAAGTGAGTCCAGCAAGTGCGACAGGACCAGAATCACAAGCAACCAGTAGCTGACACCGCTCCATCAAATAAATCATCTCAAGCATAGAGAACTGATTAATGCAATTGATAGCCTCCGGGATATCTATATCCATCATCTTCTTCTCTTGATACTTATTATTATCGCTGCCAATAATGACAACTTTCCAGCCTGCAGCAATAAAGTATTTCGCGAGTTGATTCCATCCCTTTTCGGTCCACGTCCGGTTTGGAGAGCCTATATTGGGATGTAATAAGACTGTTTTTTCTTTCTGCAAATGATGATTATGAATAAAATCATTGACGTTTTCCTTATCCAATGAAGCCAATGAAATCATAGGCTGCTTATTACACAAGGAATGATTATGAATACTATCACCGATAAAAGCATCCGTCATATGTTCAGATGCTACTATATCCTCCCAGTGGCCAAGGAAATGAAATTTATTTTCCTGATGCGCAATCGCAATATCAATATAAGCATCTTCTGTCAGCGCATTGATATCCCAATACTGTGCCACCACAGGACTTGAAGCGATAAGGTCATGATACAATTTGTGTGCAATAAAGATAAAATCCTCATCATGACATTCTCTAAATGCAGTGAGGCAACCCAACGCGTAGATCGCGTCCCCCATCGACCCAGGACAATAAAATACCCTTTTCTTAAACGAACCGGATTTAACACCAACTAACTCATTTACATGATAAATTTTCTTATTGCTAAAGTTGATGTGACCAGCGTACTTATCAGTATCTTCTGGTAACTCTGTTGTTAGAAAAAATAGAATACTTTTCTCTGGCGCTTGATATAGTTCATCTGAAAAATATCCGGCAATGGCTAAAGGTAATATTTGTAGAACCTTTAAAAAATTAAGAGTGATTAACTCAGGGAGTTTGATAGCCTTGCATCCCAACTGACGTAATATTTCACCATCGACTTCACCCTCTTTCTTTTCGCGGAAGAGAAGGATTTTCTCTTCAGAAATTGCAAATTCATTGATTGCATGCTGAATAACGTCCACAAGCGCTTCTTGATGTTGTTTTTTCAGCGAGGGAAAGCGAGGTGAGGTGCTGAGTAATAGTAGAGATGACGAGCTTATCTTTCGTAATTGAGAATAAATACCATTTGGTATCTTGAATAGTTCCAGAAAATCCGTTATTTTATTTTCATCGATTGCCGGTACATTACCACAAGGCAATTTCTTTGAATTTTTGAATGAGCTATTCTCTTGTAGATAATAAGTTGTTGTTAACACTTTATGCCAGGCATATCCGGCGGCAATATTCCACTCATCTTTTGGCATGTTATGATTATTATTTAATGCCATACTTATGGTATTACCATATCCAGTGACCAATTTATTAAATAAATTTACTGGGATTTTTTCAAGTGCAGAAGCAGCAACTAGCTCGGCTATCTCTCCTTCATAAACATGAAGATGGATTAGCGACCGAAGAGAGTTTAATCTCATCAACAACGGAATAAGTAAGTCATAGCTTTCAGCCAGCGCCGCATGGATATCTAGTGCTGTTGGCGAGAGCTTAGTTAGTACATGTGATATTTTATCCAGCGCAGGCAGTAGTGTGGATTCATTATATTTAAAAACAATATTTGAATTCTTTTCCAGCCATTTTTCACTCAATTTATCAGAACAAATAAATAATATATTAACTACTCCATCCATATCTTGAATAAAATTAGACATTTGAAGCGGCAGCGTAACTTCTTTAGTTTCAATGAATAGTCTTATTTTCATATTATTTTACAGGTTTTGATTTTGGTTGGTAATTACCTCAATAATCGAGGTGGTGGATATCGATGGCGTTCTGGGAAAATAGACCACTTCGCACAGGTACGACAAACTATCAAAGCGCCCTGCCCAGTCATCGCCCATCACCAGCGTATCGGCGTTAAACTGGCGAATATAGTCCGCTTTTTTCTCCAGCGACTCTTCGAGAAACACGCTGTCCACACATTTCAGCCCGGCAACAATCCCCATGCGATCGCTTTGGCTGTAAACCGGCATCCGACCTTTTTTCTGCATATTTAGCGCATCTGAAGAGATACCGACGATCAGTCGCTCCCCCAACTGTCCGGCACGTTGCAGAATACGCAAATGCCCGATATGAAAAACATCAAAGGTGCCGAAAGTAATGATCGTTTTCATACCACTCCCAGCGTCTTCTGTCTTAGCCAGCATTGTGCGGCAATTTCATCTACAGCTTTTTGCTCTTTAACCAGTGCCTCATTGCTCAGTTCATCGCGCTTATCATCGAGCGTCATGGCGACAATTTTCTCTTCACATGCCGCTGACACCAGGTTTTTCTGAATACGCTGTTCTTTGATTTTAGCCAGCGTTTTCTCCTGCTCTTGCCAGGCAATAACCGTGCGCAGCGTGCCTTTGTATCCGGTCACATTTTTGAGTGATTCAACGCAAGGCACCTCCACGCCGGTGCCGGTTTTTTGAATCAGGTAGCCCAGCGCTTTGATATTATTGTCAAAACCGATGCAAACTTGTTGCTGTTTAGCCAGCTGTACCGTCATGTCTTTGACTGATTTATCCCGCAGGCGCTGCAGTTGCGCCAGGGTATCGATAATTTGCCGCATGATTATTTACCTTCCGTTTTCTTTGCCTGCGGGAAAAGGGCCTGTAAGCGGCTTTGCACCAGCTCCAGAGAGGCCGGTTCACTGACTTCCTGGCGCAGAAAACGCTCAATGGCGGGGAACACTTTGACGGCCTTATCCACGCCGGGATCGGCTCCTGCAACATATCCGCCCAACGGGATCAGCGGCTTAATTTCCATATAGGCGGCATAGTTCTGTTTGAGCAGGCGGGCCGACTGCTGGTGCGCGTGGGGCGTTACCTGGGTCATGCATCGACTGATCGACTGCCCGATATCAATAGCCGGATAATGTCCGGCCTCCGCCAGCTTACGGGTCAGAACAATGTGCCCGTCCAGCACCGCACGCGCGCAGTCGACGATCGGATCCTGCTGATCGTCTCCTTCCGCCAGCACCGTATAAATGGCGGTCATTGACCCATCGCTTTCACTGTTGCCAGCGCTTTCCACAAGCTTTGGGATCATGCCGAACGCCGACGGTGGATAGCCTTTCGTCGCCGGAGGTTCACCCAGTGACAACGCAATCTCGCGCTGCGCCATGGCATAACGGGTTAACGAATCCACCAGCAGCAAAACGTGATGTCCGCGATCGCGAAACCAGGCGGCAATAGAGTGGCAAAGCTCGGTGGCTTTCAAACGCATTAACGGCGACTCATCCGCAGGCGCCGCCACGATAATTGATTTTGCCAACCCTTCCGCGCCCAGAGCGTGATCGATAAACTCCTTCACCTCGCGGCCACGCTCGCCAATTAACCCCACCACCACGATGTCGGCCTTGGTCTGGCGGGTGATCATCCCCAGCAGTACGCTTTTTCCCACGCCGCTGCCGGCCATCAAGCCCACGCGCTGGCCTTTGCCGATAGTTAGCAGACCGTTGATTGCTTTAACGCCAACATCCAGCGGTTGGTTCACCGACCGACGCGTGAGGGGGTTAATGGAAGGTGCCTGAGGCGGCAATACGTCATTGCCCGTCAGACGCCCTTTGGCATCCAGCGGTTCGCCCAGGCCATTAACTACCCGCCCCAGCCAGCTTTCGCTAATCAGGATCTCCTGGGTTTTTTCTTCGGGGAAAACGCGCGCACCCGCCATCAGTCCGACGGGATGCTTGAAGGGCATCAGGTAGGTGATATCGCGGTTAAACCCCACCGCCTGCGCGTCGATCAACGTATGGTCGGCGCTTTCGACGCGGCACAGCTGGCCGGTCGCCAGCGGACAGCCCACGCTCTCCAGCAAAATGCCGTTTACGCGCACCAGTCGCCCGGCAACCCGGGCTAAAGGGATCGACTCAATGGAACGCAGCGCGTTGTCAACGCTGGACAGGTCACTCACCCGTCGGCTCCGGCAGAAGCGACTCTTTGAGCGCCGACATACACTGGTCGAGTCGATGTTCGCAGCCAATATCCAGCTCGGATTTATCGGTAATCACCCGACACTCGCCCGCCTGCAGATCGGGTGATGGGGTCAGCCCCCATTCAGTGACCTTCTCCGGGGCTGCATCTTTAATGCGGTTAAATTCTTCATGACTTAGCAGGACCTGTAGCGACTCAGGCATCGCAGGAAAGGCCGAAATCGCCTCTTCAACCAGCGACAGTAACTGCGTCGGTTGCAGCGCCAGCTCGCAACGAATCACCTGGCGAGTGACCTTTTCAACCAGTTGCAGCAGGTCTTCCCGCTGTTTACGCTGAATGTGCGCCAGGTAGTCGTTCACTTTGCCAGTGATGGCTTCCAGCGGTTGCGCTGCTTGCTCAAACTGCTTACGCCCTTCCTGCTGCCCGGCCAGGCAGCCTTCAGTGTATCCCTGACGACGGCCTTCATCGTGCCCCTTCTGATGGCCTTCCTGAAAGCCCTGCTCCTGACCTTCCGTCATCCCCTGTTCAAAGCCTTTTTGCAGGCCTTCCTGGAAGCCGTCCATCAGTTGGCGCTGATAATCCGCAGGCGTGATCCCCGGCGTGAGCTGTTCAGCCTGCAAATGGCGCTGGCGAGGAGGAAAGCGGTGCAGTCGGTAACGACCACGAATGGTTTCAATCGCCATGTGTTACTCCGCCGTCTGTTCAGCAAACAGCTGTAGCTGAATTTCACCCGCTTCCTCAAGCTCGCGGGCAATCCCCATGATTTCACGGCGGATCTGTTCAATACGGCTCACCGGAACCGGACCCAGGCGCGACGTTATCGCCTCCAGCTGTTGTACCTGACGCTTAGGCATCACGGCATAAATCGACCGGCGCAACAGCGCTTCGGTACCTTTCAGCGCCACAGCCCAGTCTTCCATCGGTACTTCATCAAGGAGACGACGGCGCACCTCATCACTTTGGCGGCTCAGGATAAAGAAGTCGTACATTTCGTCCTGCAACTGCTCAAGAACATCTTCATCGCGTTCACGCAGCTGATCGAGGATCACCTGTTGATTACCCTGGAAGCGGTTAACGATATCCGCGGCCTGCTTGATCCCCTTCACTTTCGAACCATGTTCGGACAGCACCGACAGCCCACGTTCGATCAACCGATCCAGTTCATCCACAACATCGCGATTCACATCGTTGAGCTTGGCAACCCGATAGAGGATCTCGTTTTGCACCGACTCATTCATGTAAGACAGTACCGTGGCCGAGATCTCCGGCGTCAGGAAGGCAAGGAAGACGGCCTGCAATTGCAAATGTTCTTCTGAGATCAGTATCGCCAACTGGCGCGGTTCCACCCACTGTAAACGCGCCATCCGCGAGCGGATCTCATCACCATAAATGCCGTTGATCACGCTGCTGGCGATTTCTGTTCCCAACGCTTTATTGAGGATCCCTTGCAGCATGGAACGCGAGGCACCGTTGATGCCGCTCTGCTCGCGGAACTCATCAAAAAAGTTATTGATCACTTTTTTCGCCATGCTGGTTTTCACGCCAGACAGACGCGCCATGTTTTCACTCAGACGAACCACCTCTTCACGGCTGAGCTTTTGCATCACCGTGGCTGCCGCCTCCTCGCCCAGACACAGCAATAAAATTGCGGCCTGTTCCAGGTAGCTGTTGTTACTGCCGTTATTTATTGTCAATTCGCTCATTGCTGGTAATCCATTGTCTGAGAACTTCAGCTACGCGATCGGTGTCGCTCATCGCCAGTTTTTGCAGGAACTCCAGCTTCACTTCCAGACCGGAACTCTGCGAAGGCAGGCTGTCGTCACCAGGGAAAGAAGGCAGTTCAATATTTTTGCGTTCATCTTCAGCAGCCGCAAAATGGGGCTTGTCCGCAGGGATCGCGATCGGTGCGGCGTCCAGCGCCAGTTCAGGCGTAGAGGTCCGGCTGCGCTCGACAGTCAAACGTTTCATGACCGGGCGCACGACAAACAGCAGCAGCAGTAACGCCAGCAGGCCACAGCCAATTAAGCGAACCCAGGCCAGAATGCTGTCATCCTTCCATAAAGGCAGCGTCGGCTCGACGGGGATCGACTGCGGCACAAAGTTGAGCAGGGATAAGGACAGATTGTCGCCACGCTTTGCATCAATCCCGGCAGCGTTATTCAACAGCGCCGTCAGCTGCGTGGTTTGTTCCGGTTTCCAGTTCTTTAATGCCGGCGCGCTCTGGTTGAGGACTATGGCCACATTTAAACGTTTGATGTCGAATCCAGGGTGCTGGATATGTTCAACGCTACGGTCCCAGGAGTAGTCGCGTTTGTTCTCGCTATGTTTTGACAGCGCGGCTGGCTGGCGTGAATCCTCAGGCGTCGTCCCTGTGGCGCCATTTCCCGCCTGGTTTGCCGCCAACGGTGGACGATTGCTCAGCGAGCCGGGGATCCCCATGGCGATTTGGTTGGTATCACTATCGAGTACCGTTTCTTCACGATTCACTTTCGGCGTGTCACCGTAATGCTCCTGGGTTTCATCGATATTGCTCAGATCGAGATCCGGCATCACGCTCACGCGGTAATTGCCGGTTCCGACCAGCGAGTCGAGGACATTGGCGAGACTGGCGCGGGTCTTATCCTGAATATCTTTGAGGATCTGGTCGCGCTTACGCGTCGCCGCAGAAACGGCTTCTCCCGCGCCAATACCGTCGGACAGTAAATTCCCCGCCTGGTCGACAACGCTAACCTTCGAGGCATTCAAATTGGGCACACTGCCGGACACCAGATGCACAATGGCATTTACCTGGTCCATATCCAGCTTGCTGCCATAATGCAGACGCACCACTACTGAAGCGCTGTTTTGCGGCTCATCGCTGACGACAAATGAACTCTCTTCATTCAGCGCCAGATGCACGCGGGCACTCTCAACGGCGTCCAGCGTCATGATGCTCTGCGCCAGTTCACCTTCCAGGCTCCGCTTATAGCGGACGTTCTGCACAAACTGACTGGCGCCCAGCACTTCGTCTTTATCCATCAGCTCGTAGCCGCTGGGCAGCATGGCTTGCACGCCTTTCGCCGCCAGCGTCATCCGCGTTTTCGACAGCGCCTCTTCCGGAACCAGAATTTGCCCGCTTTGCGGGTCGATACGATATTCCAGCTTTTCACCATCCAGCACGGTGACTATTTGTGAAACCGGGAGATGTTCCTGACTACCGTACAGCGAAACATAGCCGTGATTGCTGTTCCACAGCACGCTGACAATAATGGCAGTCGCCGCAATGGCCGCTGCCGCCAGTAACGCCAGACGTTTATTTCCATCCAGGCGAAAAGAGAACGAGGGTAAAAACTGAGTGAGTTTTTTTATTAATTCATTCATAGCGTTAGACTGACATGCTCATCAGGTCATTGAATCCGGAAGCGACTTTATTTCTGACCTGAACCAGAGCAGAAAACGATAACGATGCCTGCTGACTGGCAATCATGGCCCCCGCCAGGTCGTCGCTTTTCCCCATCTCAATGGCCGTTTGTTTTTGCTCCGCGACCTGCTGAAATTGATCAACATGATTCAGCGCGCCTTGCATGACGTGGTCGAACGAGACCGGAGATGATGCCGACTGGGCGCCCACGGCGTTAATCTGCATCGGCGAAAGGACAGGCGCCTGAGCGACCGCTTTCATCTGCTGCATGTCCTGCATCATTTGCGTCTGCATCGTACTGGCTGGGGCTATCGTATTTATGCTCATGACCTACTCTTAAAATTAAAAAAGCGTTCTCGCTACCACAGACTGATTCAGGAAAAGATCTCTATTCCCTGTTTTCGCATTGACGCCAGACGATAACGAAGCGCGCGTGGGGTAATGCCTAATAAATCAGCAATTTTGGTTTTATTACCCTGATATTTACGCATCAGGTCAGCGATATATTGATACTGCGCGCTACGGCCATGCTGACCCAGATTATCGCTGGTCGTTATTGGCATACTGGGCTTTGGCTGCCATTGCGGTTCGCTCCAGGAATCAGATTCAATGGATGGCAGACCTAAGGTATCGGGATAAATGACACCATCACGATTCAGGATCATTCCCCGTTGGATAGCGTTCTCAAGTTGACGCACGTTCCCCGGCCATTCGTAGCTGAGTAACGCCCGGCGTGATGATTCAGAAAGCTTGATATTTTTAACCAGTACCGTGGAGTATTTTTTGATAAACGACTCCGCCAGCGGAATAATGTCTTCCATACGCTCGCGCAGCGGCGGCATCGTCAACGGAATAACTGACAACCGATAATAGAGATCTTCTCTGAAGCGTCCTGCAGCCACTTCTTCTTCAAGATTTTTATTGGTACAGGCAATTAAACGGAAGTTCAGTTTGATTAAACGATTACTGCCTAAGCGCTCAACCTGTTGCTCCTGCAATACACGCAATATTTTAGCCTGTAGCGCTAAAGGCATATCGCCAATCTCATCCAGTAATAATGTACCGTTATTGGCTAATTCCATTTTCCCCGGCACGGTCGCCACTGCTCCGGTGAATGCCCCTTTGTCATAACCAAACAACGTGGCTTCGAGCATATTTTCAGGGATAGCGGCACAGTTCACCCCGATATAGGGGGCCTGTGGCTCCTGCGCAAACGTAATTGAATGGATAAATTTGGCGATACATTCTTTACCAGTACCGGTTTCACCATGGATAAGCACTGGAACATTAAACGCAGCAATACGCCTTGCCATTGAAAAAACATTGATACTGGAGGCTGCTTCGGCAATAAGTTCAAACATGATTATTTTACACTTAGAAGTAAAGTTAACATCCGTTACGAGAAATATACAAATCATTCCAAAGCACAATCATCGAATAATAGATATCGCCCGTGCCATGTTTTAATCCCATCCTTGCTCATGTTTTACCGCCCCATCAAAGGGCAGCCCTATCGAAGACTATTTCAAAATAGGGTTTTTCCTAAAAAAATAGTAACACCGGTGCCTTTAACAATCTTAAATTAAAAGATAATAAAATTATTATTCCATAAAAAAAAACAAGTTATGGATTTAGAGGTATGAAACCAAGGCACACAAGACGTGCCTTACCAAGGTAAGAGGATTAGCGGGGAGCATCACGTATACGTAATTAATTATTTTTTAATTATAACCTGACACCATTAATAACTTGCAGAGGAGAGAGGTAAAATATCTAATGTCCAGCCCTACATCAGAGACGAGAGTAGGTACTGCATTTCATATCTAATGGACTTCAACAATATGAGAAAGCGTCAAGGATGAACCATAAATTAAATGGAGTAGTATTTTCATTTATAACCGCGGGATTTGATATCAACTCATCCGCCCCAGAAATTACAGCTGAGAAAGCGTACCATGCTGAAATATAGTCAAACGCCCGGAATATTTAAACTTGAAGGCAACCGGCTTGGGCGTCCTTATCATCGTCTGCCGACTATGTTTACGGGTAATTTTGATACAATTGAATCACATCTCGGAAACTATTTTCTGAAAAAACATCGCACAAATATAACACTCAGAAAAATACAATGTGAGATGGACGTTATCAATAAAAGCGCTGAGTTATTAGTCTCGCAGGTTGGACATTTGGCTTTTGATATCGATCGCGCATTATTGTTAATGTTATTAGGTAACTTTTATGGCCTGACTTCATCGCTTGCGGACGAAAATTCAGAAGATGATTTACCAACCAAGACGGAAACCCGGCTGAGAAGCAGGCTGGCGCTGGATATTAGCAATATCATCTTTAATAAAAACATATCAGGCATTCCGCTGACGCTTAAACCTGACAGCAGTACCGTACAAACACATTGGGCTTATCAGCTCACTTTTGTTTTAGGTGATGAGGAGAATTGCAGTTTCCGCATCTTACTGGACGATTCCCATACCGATTACATTCTGAATTTAATCCGCCGTAGCGAGCACGGCGAGAAGAAAAAGCAGGTTGATAAAGCCAACGTTGAGATGCGTAAAAAAACGCTGATTAAAGAAATCATTCATACGCTGCCGCTGACCATGAACGTCAAGATTGCAGAAATTCCCCTCAATGTCGCCGACCTGACGACAATTAAACCCGGGGATATTTTACCTATCGCAATGCCTGAAACTTTCCCTGTTTATATTGGGAAATCCGAATTATTTAATGCCCTGATCGTAGAGGACAAAGACAAACTGTTTTTATCCGAATTAACGAGCAAGACGGAGAAATCCTATGAGTAAGCCAGAAGATATTTTAGAGCAAGGTTTCGAGTTAGCGCCCGAAACAACCACGCCAACGGCACCGTCGGCAACAGAAACGTTGGTGGCGCGTTTAGAAGACCGCTTTTCCGAGTCGATGTCATTACTCAAACGTATTCCGGTCACGCTAACGCTGGAAGTGTCATCCGTGGAAGTGATGCTGTCCGATCTGCTGAACATTGATGACGACACCGTCATTGAGATGGACAAGCTTGCCGGTGAACCACTGGATATTAAGGTTAATAACATCCTGCTGGGCAAGGCTGAAGTGGTGGTGGTCAATGAAAAATATGGCCTGCGCGTCCTTGAATTCAACACGCATGAAATCAACGACCTGGCACCATGAAACGCGCACCAACCCTCACGCTCATACTGGGTATCTCATTACTCATCCTTTCTCCCTTTGCCTGCGCGCAAGGGGGAGATATCCCGTTGCTGAATGTGATTTCACACGGTAATAGCCAGGAATACAGCGTAAAAATCCAGGTCCTGCTCCTGATGACCCTGGTGGGCATTCTGCCAACCCTGGTGCTGATGATGACCTGCTTTACGCGTTTTATTATTGTTCTCTCCCTGCTGCGCCAGGCGTTGGGGCTACAGCAAACGCCACCCAACCGCATACTAATAGGCATTGCGCTGTCGTTAACCATGCTGGTAATGCGTCCGGTCTGGATCAACATTTACGACCACGCGGTTGTGCCTTTTGAAAACGATCAAATCACACTCCCTGACGCCCTGAGCACCGCCGCCTCGCCCTTGAAGCGCTTTATGCTGGCGCAGACCAACAAAAAAGCGATTGCGCAGATCATGACGATCGCCAACGCGAAAGGTAATGCAGCCGATCAGGATCTCTCCATTATCGTCCCGGCGTATGTGCTGAGCGAACTTAAAACCGCCTTCCAGATAGGCTTCATGATTTACATCCCGTTCCTGGTGATCGACCTGATCGTCGCCAGCGTGCTGATGGCGATGGGGATGATGATGCTGTCCCCGCTGATCGTTTCCCTCCCCTTTAAGCTGATGCTGTTTGTGCTTATTGACGGTTGGGCGCTGACCGTCGGTACGCTGACCTCCAGTATTCGCGGTCTGGGACTGGGCTAACGGAGATCGGATATGTTAACCATTGATGTAGCCGCAGATATCGTCGCCAGCGGCATAAAAGTCGTGATCATTTTAGTCTGCGTGTTGGTCGTTCCCAGCCTGCTGGTGGGGATGCTGGTCAGCATTTTTCAGGCCGTTACGCAGATTAACGAACAAACGCTCAGCTTTTTGCCCAGGCTTATCGTCACCCTCGCAGTTTTGGGCATTAGCGGAAAATGGATGATCGTCCAGTTAAGCGATCTCTGCGTGCATCTGTTCACTCAGGCCGCCATTCTGGTGCACTGACATGCGCGAAACAGACGTTACACAGTTAAGTAACCTGATACTGGGCATGTGGTTTCCATTCGTGCGCATTATGGCGTTTATTCACTACGCGCCGGTACTGGATAACGCGGCGCTCACGGTGCGAATACGCATTATTTTGTCCCTGGCGCTGGCCTTTATCATTACGCCGCTTATTCCCCATCCGGTTCCTGACAGCCTGCTGTCGATCAACAGCATTATTTTGACCGCAGAGCAGTTTCTGTGGGGCATGCTTTTCGGCCTGATGCTGCAGTTTTTATTTTTAGCGCTGCAGCTGGCCGGCCAGATCCTCTCTTTCAATATGGGGATGAGCATGGCGGTGATGAACGACCCGAGCAGCGGCGCATCAACGACGGTACTGGCGGAGATGATCAACATCTACGCGGTGATCCTGTTCTTTGCGATGGATGGGCATTTGCTGCTGGTGAGCATTTTATTCAAAGGCTTTACTTACTGGCCGATTGGCAATGCGCTGCATCCACAATCTTTGCGCACCATTTCCCTGGGGCTGGGCTGGGTGTTTGCCGCGGCCACCCTGCTGGCGCTACCGACAACCTTTATCATGTTGATTGTCCAGGGCTGCTTTGGCCTGTTGAACCGCATTGCGCCTCCGCTCAACCTGTACTCGTTAGGTTTTCCGATCAACATGCTGGCGGGTCTTGTCTGCTTTGCGACTCTGCTTTACAACCTGCCCGACCACTATTTGCACCTGGCAAATTTCGTTTTGCAGCAACTTGACGCGCTCAAGGGGCACTATGGCGGATAGCAGCAGCGAAGAAAAAACAGAAAAACCCTCGGCGCAAAAACTTCGCAAAGCCAGGCAAGAGGGGCAAATTCCGCGCTCAAAAGATATGGGGCTTGCCGCCAGTCTGTTTGCCGCGTTTATGGTGATCTCCAGCAGCTTCCCCTGGTATGAAGATTTTGTCCGCGAAAGCTTTATCAGTGTGCATCAGTATGCGCAGAACATTAATGATCCGGACATTATCGGCCAGTTCCTTGAGCACCATCTGCTGATTTTAGCCAAGTTCATCCTGACGCTGTTACCCATGCCGGTTGCCGCGCTGTTTGCCTCGCTGATTCCCGGAGGCTGGCTGTTCCTGCCGAAGAAAATTTTGCCGGACTTTAGCAAATTAAGCCCGCTCAAAGGGATTGGCCGTCTGTTTTCCACCGACCATCTGGTGGACACCGGCAAGATGACGCTCAAAGCGATGGTACTGCTGGTGATGCTGTGGATTAGCGTACGCAATAACGTTGCCGCCTTTCTGGGGCTACAGGAGCTGTATTTCAAACAGGCCGTCAGCGATGGCCTGGCGCTGTACAGCAGCATCATGCGCAACTTTGTCATCCTGTTTATTTTTTTCGCTCTGATTGATGTTCCTCTGGCGAAAAAAATGTTCACCAAAGGGTTGAAGATGACCAAACAGGAAGTGAAGGAAGAGTATAAAAATCAGGAAGGTAAGCCGGAGGTACGGGCCAGGATCCGTCGCCTGCAACGGCAAATGGCGATGGGGCAAATTCGCAAGGTGGTGCCAAAAGCCGATGTGGTGATCACCAACCCAACCCACTATGCCGTGGCGCTACAGTATGACCAGTCGCGCGCCACCGCGCCCTTCGTTGTCGCCAAAGGCACCGATGAAATCGCACTGTATATCCGTCAGGTGGCGGCGGAGAGCAATATTGAGATTGTTGAATTTCCTAAGCTGGCGCGCTCCGTTTATTACACCACCCAGGTCAATCAACAGATCCCATTTCAACTTTATCGGGCGATAGCACACGTCCTGACCTATGTACTGCAAATGAAGCACTGGCGTGACGGTTCACAAGCTCGCCCTTCGCTGAACAGACATATTTCCATTCCAAAAGAGGTTCTTAAACTGGATGCCGAAAACAACTAAACAATTCCTCGCGCTGCTGCGTAACGGTAACATCGGCATTCCGCTGGTCATACTGTCTATCCTGGCGATGGTGATCCTGCCATTACCACCGGCCGTGCTGGATATTCTGTTCACCTTTAACATCGTGCTGGCGGTGATGGTGCTGTTGGTGGCCGTTTCCGCGAAACGCCCGCTCGAATTCAGCCTGTTCCCGACCATTTTGCTGATCACCACCTTAATGCGCTTGACGCTGAACGTAGCATCAACGCGCGTGGTGTTACTGCACGGCCATATGGGCGCAGGCGCTGCCGGTAAGGTGATTGAGTCCTTTGGTCAGGTGGTGATCGGCGGTAACTTTGTCGTCGGTTTTGTGGTGTTCATCATCCTGATGATCATCAACTTTATCGTGGTTACCAAGGGTGCCGAGCGTATCTCCGAGGTTTCGGCCCGCTTTACGCTGGACGCTATGCCCGGGAAGCAGATGGCGATCGATGCCGATCTGAACGCAGGCCTGATTAATCAGGCCCAGGCGCAGGCGCGACGTAAAGATGTGGCGGGCGAAGCGGACTTCTATGGCGCAATGGACGGTGCGTCGAAGTTCGTACGCGGTGATGCCATCGCCGGGATGATGATCCTGGCCATCAACCTGATAGGCGGCGTCTGTATCGGTATTTTCAAATACGATTTAAGCGCCGAAGCCGCCTTCCAGCAATACGTACTGATGACCATCGGCGACGGTCTGGTCGCCCAGATCCCATCTCTGCTGCTGTCGACGGCGGCGGCGATTATCGTTACTCGCGTGAGCGACAGCGGTGATATCGCCACAGACGTGCGTAGCCAACTGCTGGCCAGCCCCTCCGTACTCTATACCGCCACCAGCATTATGTTTGTACTGGCGGTGGTACCGGGAATGCCGCATTTCCCGTTCCTGGTGTTCAGCGCCCTGATGGGGTTCACCGCCTGGCGTATGAGCAAGCGCCCGAAGGTGGCTGAAACTGAAGAGAAAAATCTTGAGACGCTGACCAAAACCATCGTTGAAACTACTGAGCAACAGGTCAGTTGGGAAACTATCCCTTTGATCGAGCCAATCAGCCTGAGCCTGGGGTACAAGCTGGTGTCGCTGGTAGACAAATCCAAAGGGAATCCGCTCACCCAACGTATTCGCGGTGTACGGCAGGTTATCTCAGACACTAACGGCGTGCTGCTCCCGGAAATTCGCATCCGCGAAAACTTCCGTCTAAAACCGACCCAGTACGCCATTTTTATCAATGGGATCAAGGCTGATGAGGCCGATATTCCCTCAGATAAGCTGATGGCGCTGCCCTCCAGTGAAACGTATGGCGAGATCGATGGTGTTTTAGGCCACGATCCGGCCTACGGTATGCCGGTGACGTGGATTGTCCCGGCGCAAAAAGCCAAAGCGCTAAATATGGGGTATCAGGTCATTGATAGTGCCAGCGTCATTGCGACACATGTGAATAAGGTCATTCGCAACTTTATTCCCGACCTGTTTAACTACGATGATATTACCCAACTGCATAACCGCCTCTCTTCGATGGCCCCCCGTCTGGCGGAAGATCTGAGCGCGGCGCTGAATTACAGCCAGCTCTTGAAGGTTTATCGGGCGCTGCTGGTCGAAGGCGTGCCGCTGCGCGATATCGTTACCATTGCCACCGTACTGGTCGCCAGTAGCGCCGTCACTAAAGATCATATTCTGTTGACGGCAGATGTGCGTCTGGCGCTCCGTCGCAGCATTACCCATCCGTTTGTGCGCAAAGATGAGCTGGCGGTCTACACGCTGAATAATGAGCTGGAGAATCTGCTGGCTAATGTAGTGAATCAGGCTCAGCAAAGTGGAAAAGTGGTGCTCGATAGCGTACCGGTCGATCCTAATATGCTGAATCAGTTCCAGACCAATATGCCGCAGATTAAAGAACAGATGAAAGCCGCGGGTAAAGAGCCGGTACTGCTGGTCGCACCGCAGCTACGTCCTCTGCTTGCGCGCTATGCGCGCCTGTTTGCACCAGGCTTACAGGTGTTGTCATATAACGAAGTTCCGGATGAGCTGGAATTAAAGATCATGGGGGCGTTGAGTTAACCCCTGACGAGGCGGTGCCATTCGCACCGCCTTTTTGATTACAGAATGGTATTTTCCGTCAGAATACGACGAGCGCCGAGATAATGATCCTGCCAGAAGTCATCGGATAAATTGCTCACCCGAATCGTTTCTCCCGTACGCGGCGATTCAATAAATTGTCCCTGCCCCAAATAGACGCCCATATGATCGGCAATATCCCGACTGTGAATATGAAAGAACAATAAATCACCACGACGAAGGTCGCGATTAGCGACGATGGTCGCCCGCCGATAGTGATACATTTCATTCGCCGTACGTGGCAATTTTGCTGCCAGAATTTTGTTGTAGGCATAAAAGATCAGCCCGCTACAGTCAAAGCCTTGTTCCGGGCTGGTCCCGCCCCACAAATAGGGTTTACCTAACTGCTGCTCAAGACGGTGGATTGCCACTTCGGTTATGTTGTGCAGATGATCGCTACTGAGAAAATGGTCATTCTCAGCCAGCTCCTGCCAGCGTTGATCGCTCGCTTTTAGTGGCCCCGGGAACCACTCCGGGTGCTGTTTAATCAGCGTCCTGTTTTGCTGGCGCAGCGCGCTTTTACTTTGCGCATTACCTTCCACCACATAACTTGCCTGTAGATTCAATTGGTCAACGCAACAGTTATGTGAAAACATGGGGTTGCGGAGGTTTTTTGAATGAGACGAACATTTACAGCAGAGGAAAAAGCCTCTGTTTTTGAACTATGGAAGAACGGAACAGGCTTCAGTGAAATAGCGAATATCCTGGGTTCAAAACCCGGAACGATCTTCACTATGTTAAGGGATACTGGCGGCATAAAACCCCATGAGCGTAAGCGGGCTGTAGCTCACCTGACACTGTCTGAGCGCGAGGAGATACGAGCTGGTTTGTCAGCCAAAATGAGCATTCGTGCGATAGCTACTGCGCTGAATCGCAGTCCTTCGACGATCTCACGTGAAGTTCAGCGTAATCGGGGCAGACGCTATTACAAAGCTGTTGATGCTAATAACCGAGCCAACAGAATGGCGAAAAGGCCAAAACCGTGCTTACTGGATCAAAATTTGCCATTGCGAAAGCTTGTTCTGGAAAAGCTGGAGATGAAATGGTCTCCAGAGCAAATATCAGGATGGTTAAGGCGAACAAAACCACGTCAAAAAACGCTGCGAATATCACCTGAGACAATTTATAAAACGCTGTACTTTCGTAGCCGTGAAGCGCTACACCACCTGAATATACAGCATCTGCGACGGTCGCATAGCCTTCGCCATGGCAGGCGTCATACCCGCAAAGGCGAAAGAGGTACGATTAACATAGTGAACGGAACACCAATTCACGAACGTTCCCGAAATATCGATAACAGACGCTCTCTGGGGCATTGGGAGGGCGATTTAGTCTCAGGTACAAAAAACTCTCATATAGCCACACTTGTAGACCGAAAATCACGTTATACGATCATCCTTAGACTCAGGGGCAAAGATTCTGTCTCAGTAAATCAGGCTCTTACCGACAAATTCCTGAGTTTACCGTCAGAACTCAGAAAATCACTGACATGGGACAGAGGAATGGAACTGGCCAGACATCTAGAATTTACTGTCAGCACCGGCGTTAAAGTTTACTTCTGCGATCCTCAGAGTCCTTGGCAGCGGGGAACAAATGAGAACACAAATGGGCTAATTCGGCAGTACTTTCCTAAAAAGACATGTCTTGCCCAATATACTCAACATGAACTAGATCTGGTTGCTGCTCAGCTAAACAACAGACCGAGAAAGACACTGAAGTTCAAAACACCGAAAGAGATAATTGAAAGGGGTGTTGCATTGACAGATTGAATCTACAACTGCTTTTTTACCTGCGCGTGGTACTGCTTCAGCAGCCGGGCGCGGTTACGCATGCGTAATTGCGCCGCATAGCTTAAATGGGCGTCAGATAAGAGGGGCTGAACTTTGGCGACAGACGGCGAGGACAACACAACACACAAAGACAGCAGACCCGGCAAAAAGCGTCGGGGCGCAGAGGCAAAAGACATGAAAACAACACTACCTAATCAAACACGTTCGCCGCAGTCTACCGCTATTGGCGGGCATTCCATTTTAATATTCGATTATTAAATTATTAATTTTTTAAATTCAATATATTAGGAATTCTGCACTCAGAAGACTTAATGACGTGCGCTAACCCACAAAATACGTCAGTGTCTGACTGCCTTTAAGCACAATTTTCCGTATAAAGAAAATCTAAAGTGTAAACGCCGCACGAGAGACTTGCGAAAAACTCTCTGGGTGATAATGTGAGCGCTCCAGATCCAGATTTATCCGATTTGGGAACTCTTTTTGCCGTCCTGGCGTGTGTAATCGTTTTATCAAGGAATAAGCAGTATGCGTAAAATCGCATTTTTTCTTGCGATGCTTTTATTGCCGTGCGTTTCATTTGCCGGTTTGCTGAGCAGCAGCAGCCCGACTACGCCTGTCAGCAAAGAATATAAGCAGCAATTAATGGGCTCCCCCGTCTATATCCAGATCTTCAAAGAAGAGCGAACGCTGGATCTGTACGTCAAGATGGGCGAACAGTATCAATTGCTCGACAGCTATAAGATCTGCAATTATTCCGGCGGCTTAGGTCCGAAACAGCGTCAGGGCGATTTCAAAAGCCCGGAAGGGTTTTACAGCGTACAGCGCGGACAGCTGAAACCGGATAGCCGCTTTTATAAAGCGATTAACATTGGTTTCCCTAACGCCTATGACCGCGCACACGGTTATGAAGGTAAATACCTGATGATCCACGGCGCCTGCGTTTCCGTCGGCTGCTACGCAATGACCGACAACGGCATTGATGAGATTTTCCAGTTTGTCACCGGCGCACTGGTGTTTGGGCAGTCCAGCGTGCAGGTTAGCATTTATCCATTCCGCATGACCGATGCCAACATGCAGCGCCATAAGTTCTCGTATTACAAAGAATTCTGGGCGCAGCTAAAGCCTGGCTACGATTACTTTGAACAAACGCGTAAGCCACCGACCGTTTCCGTCGTCGATGGCCGTTACGTTATCAGCAAGCCGTTGAGTCACGAAGTGGTTCAGCCGCAACTGGCATCAAACTATACGCTCCCCGAGACAAAATAACGCCCACTCGCCTGGCATAATCTTTTGCCAGGTTTCATTGCCGGTTAGCGGCTGAGTGGCAATCACGGTGACCACATCATTGGGTGTGGTCTCTGAGCTAAAATCGATTTCCACATCCTGATCCAGCAGTGTCGCCACGCCAAACGGCGCACGACGGGTGATCCAAAACAGGTTGGTCGAACAGAAAGCCATCACATAACGCCCGTCAGACAACAGCATGTTGAAGACGCCCTTCTCACGCAATTCTCCTGCCAGCATCGCGATATATTTAAATACTGCCGTCATATTGCCAGGCGTACGCGGATACCGTTCAGTCAGCTTGTGAAGCAGCCAGCAGAAAGCTTTTTCGCTGTCGGTTTCCCCGACCGGGCGGAAATTACCGGTTTCCAGCGATTTATAGCCGCTGAGCTGTCCATTATGAGCGTACGTCCAGTTACGTCCCCACAGTTCACGCGTAAATGGATGGGTGTTTTCCAATGCCACTTCGCCACGATTCGCCTGACGAATATGGGCAATCACGGAACAGGATTTGATGGGATAGTCTTGTACCAGTTTGGCGATAGGCGAATTAAAGCTGGGTTGCGGATCTTTAAACGTACGGCAGCCCTTACCTTCATAAAACGTAATACCCCAGCCGTCTTTGTGCGGCCCGGTACCTCCGCCGCGCTGAACCAGCCCGGTGAAGCTAAAGCAGATATCGGTTGGCACATTGGCGCTCATCCCGAGCAGTTCGCACATACATCACCTCCACAAACGCCTTTAAGCGGGAAGGCGTAATTGTTGCAGCCAGTTTAGATTCGGACAGCGCGCAGAAACCGGAGCGTACACGTAGTACGTGAGGATTTCGGGCACTGCCCGGATTCAAAATGGCAAATAAAATAGCCTTCTTACTTCACCATCTCTTTTTCGATCAACTGGATCAGGATATGGATCACTTTGATATGAATTTCCTGAATGCGGTCAGCATAGCCAAAGTGCGGCACGCGAATTTCGATATCCGCGCTGCCCGCCATTTTGCCGCCATCTTTACCAGTCAGGGTGATGACTTTCATCCCTTTCTCACGCGCTGCGGCAATCGCTTTAATCACGTTACCGGAGTTACCCGAAGTAGAGATGCCTAACAGGACATCGCCTTCGCGCCCCACGGCTTCAACGTAGCGGGAGAAGACATAATCGTAACCGAAATCGTTGCTGACGCAGGAGATATGGCTGACATCAGAGATAGCGATCGCCGGGTAGCCTGGACGGTTTTCGCGATAACGTCCGGTCAGCTCTTCGGCGAAGTGCATCGCGTCGCAATGGGAACCGCCGTTACCGCAAGAAAGTACCTTACCGCCAGCTTTAAAGCTGTCTGCCAACAGGACCGCCGCGCGCTGAATGGCGTGAATATTGGCGTCATCTTTAAGAAAATTAGCCAGCGTTTCCGCCGCTTCGCTCAGTTCGTTACGAATAAGATCCTGGTACATGAGGATATCCTTCAGCATGAATGTAAATGACAAGATGCAGTGTACCGGATAGCGCTACCAGCGAGAAGTACAAGCCACAGGAATGGCTGCGGCTTTTGATTTTTTGTGCCGGTTAAAACAGCAACAATGTGAGCTTTGTTGTAATTATTTTGTAAACACATTGCTAAAAGAATTTACATCCACTACAACCATATCATCACAAGTGGTCAGACCTCCTACAAGCAAGGGAGCTTTTCGTTATGATGATTTTGAGTATTATCGCTACGGTTGTTCTGCTCAGCGTTCTGTTTTATCACCGCGTGAGCTTATTCCTCAGCAGCTTAATTTTGCTCGCCTGGACAGCTGCGCTTGGCGTGGTTGGCCTGTGGTCAATCTGGCTGCTGGTTCCTCTGGCCATTCTCCTCGTACCGTTTAACTTTACGCCAATGCGCAAATCCATGATCTCTGCGCCAGTGTTCCGCGGTTTCCGTAAAGTCATGCCGCCGATGTCGCGCACTGAGAAAGAGGCGATTGATGCCGGTACAACCTGGTGGGAAGGCGACCTGTTCCAGGGCAAGCCAGACTGGAAAAAACTGCATAACTATCCTCAGCCGCATCTGACAGCTGAAGAACAAGCGTTTATTGACGGCCCGGTGGAAGAAGCCTGCCGCATGGCGAATGACTTCCAGATCACCCATGAACTCGCGGATCTGCCGCCGGAACTGTGGGCGTATCTGAAAGAGCACCGCTTCTTCGCGATGATCATTAAGAAAGAGTACGGCGGGCTGGAATTCTCCGCGTATGCTCAGGCTCGCGTTCTGCAGAAACTCTCCGGCGTTTCCGGGATCCTGGCGATCACCGTTGGCGTACCTAACTCCTTAGGCCCTGGTGAACTGCTGCAGCATTACGGCACCGAAGAGCAGAAGAATCATTACCTGCCGCGTCTGGCTCGTGGTCAGGAGATCCCCTGCTTTGCTCTGACCAGCCCGGAAGCGGGCTCCGACGCAGGCGCGATCCCTGATACCGGCGTGGTTTGTATGGGCGACTGGCAGGGCCAGCAGGTGCTGGGTATGCGCCTGACCTGGAATAAGCGTTATATCACCCTGGCGCCTATCGCTACCGTACTGGGTCTGGCATTTAAACTCTCCGACCCGGAAAAACTGCTGGGTGGTGAAGAAGATCTCGGCATTACCTGTGCGCTGATCCCAACGTCAACGCCAGGCGTACAAATTGGGCGTCGACACTTCCCGCTGAACGTACCGTTCCAGAACGGTCCGACGCTGGGCAAAGATGTCTTCGTGCCGATTGATTACATCATCGGTGGCCCAAAAATGGCCGGTCAGGGCTGGCGCATGCTGGTGGAATGTCTGTCCGTGGGACGCGGTATTACCCTGCCGTCTAACTCGACGGGCGGCGTGAAATCGGTCGCAATGGCAACCGGCGCGTATGCGCATATTCGTCGCCAGTTCAAAATCTCTATCGGTAAGATGGAAGGTATTGAAGAGCCGTTGGCACGTATTGCGGGTAACGCGTACGTGATGGATGCAGCGGCGTCGCTGATTACCTACGGTATTATGCTGGGTGAAAAACCGGCGGTGCTGTCGGCCATCGTGAAGTATCACTGTACCCACCGTGGACAGCAGTCAATCATCGATGCAATGGATATTACTGGCGGTAAAGGCATTATGCTTGGCGAAAGCAACTTCCTCGCCCGTGCTTATCAGGGCGCGCCTATCGCCATTACCGTTGAAGGTGCCAACATTCTGACCCGGAGCATGATGATCTTCGGTCAGGGGGCGATTCGCTGCCATCCGTACGTTCTGGAAGAGATGGCCGCGGCACAGAGTAACGATGTGAATGCGTTCGACAAGCTGCTGTTCAAACACATCGGCCACGTCGGCAGTAACAAAGTGCGCAGCTTCTGGTTGGGCCTGACGCGCGGCTTAACCAGCAGCACGCCAACCGGCGATGCGACCAAACGTTACTACCAGCATCTGAACCGTCTGAGCGCTAACCTGGCACTGCTTTCGGATGTCTCCATGGCCGTACTGGGCGGTAGCCTGAAGCGCCGTGAACGTATCTCCGCGCGTCTGGGCGATGTATTAAGTCAGCTGTATCTGGCCTCTGCGGTACTGAAGCGTTATGACGATGAAGGCCGTAATGAAGCAGACCTGCCGTTGGTTCACTGGGGTGTTCAGGATGCGTTGTACAAAGCGGAACAGGCGATGGACGACCTGCTGAAAAACTTCCCGAACCGACTGGTCGCGGGCCTGCTGAATGTGGTTATCTTCCCTACCGGTCGCCACTACCATGCACCGTCTGACAAGCTGGATCATAAAGTCGCGAAGATTCTGCAGGTTCCGAGCGCCACTCGTTCTCGCCTTGGCCGCGGTCAATACCTGACGCCGAGCGAGCATAACCCGGTAGGTTTGCTGGAAGAGGCTTTGCTGGATGTGATTGCAGCCGACCCTATCCACCAGCGGATCTGCAAAGAGCTGGGTAAAAACCTGCCGTTTACCCGCCTGGATGAACTGGCGCACAATGCGCTGGCTAAAGGGCTGATTGATAAAGACGAAGCCGCAATTCTGGTGAAAGCCGAAGCGAGTCGTCTGCGTAGCATCAACGTGGATGACTTTGAACCCGAGGCGCTGGCGACTCAGCCGGTAAAGCTGCCAGAGAAAGTGCGTAAAGTCGAAGCCGCGTAACGACACACGCACAACGTTTAGCCCCGCTTAATGCGGGGCTTTTTATTGCCACATTTCCGTTAGAGCTCATGCTACAGTGTCAAAATGTTGTTCAATGAGGAGCCTCGATCGTGCCCGGTTTGAAAATTACTCTGCTGCAACAACCGCTGATCTGGATGGATGGCCCGGCTAACCTGCGCCATTTCGACCGCCAACTGGAAACCGTCACCGGACGTGATGTCATTGTGTTACCTGAAATGTTTACCAGCGGATTTGCCATGGAAGCGGCAAGCAAATCGCTGCCGCAGGAAGAGGTTGTCAGTTGGATGCGCACTAAGGCGCAACAGACGAACGCCCTTATAGCAGGCAGCGCCGCTCTCTTGTCTGAACGTGGCCCGGTAAACCGCTTTTTGCTGGTCGAACCCGAAGGTAATGTCCATTTCTATGACAAGCGCCACCTGTTCCGCATGGCGGATGAACATCAACATTATCAGGCGGGTGACGCGCGGGTTATTTTTGAATGGCGCGGCTGGCGCATTCTGCCGTTGGTCTGTTATGACCTGCGTTTTCCGGTATGGTCGCGCAACCGCAACGATTACGACCTGGCATTGTATGTCGCCAACTGGCCGGCGCCTCGTTCGCTACACTGGCAGGTTCTGCTCACCGCGCGGGCAATTGAGAACCAGGCTTATGTAGCAGGATGTAACCGCGTGGGTACTGACGGTAACGGCCATCATTATCGCGGTGACAGCCGGGTGATTAATCCACAGGGTGAGATTATTGCCACCGCCGAGCCACATCAGGCTACGCGCATTGACGCTGAACTGTCACTCTCGGCGCTGCGCGAGTACCGCGAGAAATTCCCCGCCTGGCAGGACGCTGACCCGTTCACGCTGTAGATATCGCCTTCTTCCCGCTGCACAACGTTTTCCGTAGCGGGATTGTTTCACTCCGTAACCAACCGCAAAACAAATTCGCGTGGCGACATGCTTCGGGCATCGTATTCTGCAAAGGATAATCACTCGTCTCCAGCGAGTGACAGACAATGTTAATAATTCCCTTATCAGGATCCCGAAATGAAGAACTTCGTACGCATGACTTTGCTGGCGGCAACCGTGGCTGGCGCTTCTTTTAGCACGCTTGCAGCAAACGTATCCAATGTACCCGCACCAGCTCAGGACCCGGTAGTTCAGCACCTTAAACTGAGCACTGACCAGGTTGCGCAGATTAAAAAACTGCACCAGCAGCTTGAAACCAACGTTAGCCAGATATCGGTGAAGGATGTTAAAGACGGCGCGTTGATTGACGTCATCAAGTCCGGGAAATGGGATGAAGCCGCCGTCAAAAAACAGCTTTCCGCGTTCAGCAATATTGAACAGCAGGCGCGTTATTACCGCGTGAAATACTATTTCGACCTGAACAAAGTATTGACCCCAGAACAGCGCCAGCAGGTGCAAAAAGATATCGCACAGACGCTGAGCGAATAATGACCATGGCCTGAATCAGCAATGATTCAGGCCTTTCGGTAATACTTCCTGCTCGAACAAAAATCCCTGCACAGCATCTGCGCCGCTCATACGGCAAATGGCGTAATCCTGCGGCGTTTCCACCCCCTCGATCACAACCCGTTCTCCCAGCCCGCGAAATTGATTGACCAGTACCCTCAACTGCCACTCCGACGTCCTGAACTGATGAAACATTCCGCTTTCAATTTTGATGGCATCGAAACGGATGCCAGACAGTCGCCAGACAAAAAATAGCTCAGGCGAAACATCATCCAGCCACACGCGAAACCCGTGACGCACCAGGGTTTTGACGGCAATGCATACAGCCTGCTGTTCTGCCTTTTCCAGTCGCATCATGGTGCCCGGATCCTGTATTTCGATAACAATCCGCCCCTGATGCGCCTGTCGGGCGAGCTGCGCAATCCACGACAGACAGGTCAGCATCCTGACGGATAAATTCAGCGAATAACTTCCTGAGAGTGCCAGTACCTGCCGCATTTGCCACAGAAATAGCTGCTGTTTTGCGGTGATGGAAAGGTGCTTGAAAAAAAGATCGAGCGGTAGCGGCGTGCGTACCTGACTTAACACCTCACATACATCCAGCGATGCATCATCAAAAAAATGGATGCGCTGCAAACGGATCCCGGTGATCCGCAGCAGCTCGGCGTTGCGGGGAAGCTCTGGCCCAGGGCGGGTCTGTTCGCTGAATCTGTTCATATCATTCCATTTTTTGATTGAAAGGACGTCGTACATCCCGCAGCCACGGGATACGGCGATCGTTCGGGTATGTCAGGTAAAAGCGCGTCGCCAGACGATGCGCCTCAGGTAGGTCGCGCTGCTGTAACGCCAGCAAGATTTGCGTGAAGGAGACATTCGGGTCTGGGTGAACACGCACATAGTCAGGCGCCCAGCGGCGAACCGCTTCCAGCCAGCGAGCGTCCCGGGAACGCTGATACCGTTGCAGATACCCCATCTGAACATCAAACCGGTAGCGAGGGGCAAGGAGCCAGCCTCCTACCGGGAGCGACTCGGCCAGACGCCACTGCGCTGATTGTCGCTCCGCCAGCGTCAACTGCTGTTGCGTGTGCAGTGAGAGAAGCAACAATGGCGTGAAGGTTAAAAACGAGATCAATGCCAGCGCACGAATCAGCGACGTCGACGTAAGCGTCAGGCGAGCCACTTTTAGCGGGCTATCTGCACAACGAAGCAGCAGGATCAGCAGTAACCAATGTGGTGTTGACTGCCTGACGGGGTATTCCGTCAACATATGAATGACCACCGGCAGCGCCGCCACCAGACAGGCGCGACGCCAGCGATTTCCGTGCATCCACAGCCAGAAGCCTCCCGTAATAAAGCACAGCGCCCCCGCCAGCCCAACCAGGCCGCCCTCCACCAGCCACAGCACCAGCTCATTGTGCGGATGCGAGATGCTGCTCAGCCCCAACGGCCCCGCGCGTTCGAGAAACACGGCGGCAAAACTGCCCACGCCCCACCCCGTCCACGGGCGTTCGGCAAATAATGCCAGTGACGTTTTAAGCGCCGTCCAGCGCACCTGGGAAGTGGTCAGGTGATCGACTGTAGCAACGGACAAAAAATGGCGAGCGAGCGTGCCCGCCACCATGCCTAACGCCAGCGGCAGCAGAAGTAGCAACAACATACGGCGTTGCGCCGGGAAAACCACCAGCAGCAAGACTTCACCTACCACCACAGACACATAGCCGGTTTGCGACTGGGATTCATGCAGCACAAAGCCCATCATCACCAGAGCAACCCCTATGACAATTCGATATCTGTCGCGTAGCCGTAAAAAGAGCGGAGCTGACAGCAGCACACCAGATGCAGTGAAGCTGGCCATCAGATTGACCTGCTGAAAAATACCGTAGGGCCGCGTACCGCGTCGCCAGGCAAACTCCCAGTAATCAACTCCCGGCAAATGCCAGTACTGATACAAAAACGCCAGACATTCGATGACGCTCGCGCCCCATAGCAGGGTCAGCAGTACCGTCAGGGTGTTTGCCGCAAGCGGAATCTGCAATGTCACCAGATAGACGAGCACGCCTCCCAGCAGCGCCCCTGCGACCAGCTGCGCCTCGAACTGCCAGACGCCAGGCGTCAGCAGACAAAGCAGCGTCAGGATGAGCGCCCCCATCGAAAAAACTGTGGCGGGGACAGTGATGCGCCAGCGTTGACGAGGCACCAGCACTGATGCGCTTGCAGCCAGCACAACGGCATAAATCCAGCTCGTAATATTAAGCGGCAACGACAGACCGCTGCCGCCGTTATTCGGCCAGTAGAGATGCATTACCCCACACCAGAAAAACAGACTAATAACGAGCAATAATTTCTGCGCTGGCAACGGGGCAATACGATTCAGTGCGTTCATCATGCTACTGGTAGTTCAGTGTCCAGGTTCCGCTGGCGCTGAACGGACCGTATTCGAGAGACTGATTTTTTATCGCCGACGGCTCTGCTGCGACCCACGCCCAAAAATTTAGCGTCATCGAGCCTGCAGTTATCTCTTTGACTGACGTGCTCTCATCAAGGCGAATTGCCGTGCCGTCCTCTTCGCTCATCCCAATACCGATCCCTGTCGCGCCGCCCTGTTGACTGCTATCCAGCGCCAGATGATCGTCCAGTTCAGCATCCTCACTACCACTGAAAGTGACCGAGATCCCGCGAAAAACCTCGGGGTTGCAGTCGCGTAGCTGAATGCTGAATTTTTCCGGCTTACTGCGCCCCGAAAGATAGAGATCCTGCGTCGCGATTTGCCCGAAATCGACCTCGATTTTGTCACCTCCTGGTGCCAGGCTGCAGGCCAGCGCTCTGATAGTGCCGTGAAAATACATATCACCGCCGACCAGTTTGGTGTCGGCCTGCGCCATGCGGCCAAGCAGTAACACACCGATCGCGAATAACGCCGAACATCTCATGGCATCCCCCTACTGAAACTGCGCAACAACGGTGGCAGAGGCTTCAAACTCACCTTCCTTAACGCTTCCCACGCCCGGCTTTGCCACCGGTGCAGCGGTGAGATTCCAGTCGCCCTGATTCTGGTAAAAACCTTTCACGTTATAGAATTGATTGGGCACGACGGTGCCACCGCTCTCGTCTTTAAGCATAATGCCGAGATCGTCGCGCTTTTGTCCGCCGCTCAGCGTGCCGATGAGATGATCGTTGAACCCCGCCGTGCCTGACGCCGTGGTAGTTTGCACGCCAAGATTAATGTTCAGCGCGCCCTGATCGAAGCTGCCGCCTTCACAAACAACATGAATGGGGATCGACTTGCTGTAGTTAGTGCCATTGAGCCGGGCAGCGGATCCTGGCAGATCGCCAAACTCAATACTGATTTTGTCTCCCCGGTTGAAGGTGCATTTATCCGGTACGGTAATCAGCCCGGATTTAATCACCACACGGGAAATCGCCGTAGTGGGCGTAGGTCCCGCGCTCCCCATGCGCCCGGCTACCTCCACCAGCGATTGGGAAGTGATATTGATGCCGTTGATAATGGGTTTAGTGACAATAAACGTCACTTTCCCTTTTGAACCACTTTCAACGTTAGTGGCGCGCGTGTAGCCCTTGCGCTTTTTGCAAGTGTTATTGCTGTTGCGGTTTGAAACGTTGGTAAAAGGCGCCTGAACATACTGTTTATAGCCCCCGGCAACCCACACCTGCACTTCTACATCCAGATACTCATTTAGCCGAAAACGGTTCGCCCCCTGATTTGAAGGCGGCATCGTAGTCGTGGTAGTGTAGTAAATCGGCGACCGGGAGATGTCAGCCTGCTCGCAATAGAAATTCACCACATACCAACTGCCCAGGTTCCAGGTAAACGGATCCGTTCTGCCACCCACGTGGTTTTTACTGACATCCAGCGAGCTCAATTCGATATCGTACTGATGCGGCGACCCGCCCTCCGGCTCACCTTCCCCCTGTGTAAATGCCTGCCCGGCCAGTGGACAGCCAGCCAGGGCAACCCACAACAGCGCTTTGCGTAATACGCTCATAGATACTCCAGCTTAAGTCTCACCAGGCCGTTAAATTCTCCGGCAGTCACCTCTCGCCCAAAAGATTCCAGCGTGGCCAGAAAGTGAATGGCGTTATCGCCTGGTTTGAGGATCCACATACGTTGCGGTTGGTTCAGATGGATCAGCTGATTACGCTCGGTCAGTAGCCGAATGCCCGCGCCGCGCACATCACCACGAATACGCCCCAGGTCACTGTTTTCCGGCGCGCCTTCGGCCATCAGCGTCATCGAAACGCCACGTTCCACCGTGCTGTGCGCCAGCTCAGGCATTTCGCTGGTCTGCCCGGGGAAATCCCTCAGGGTATGACCAGAGCCCTTTAAGCAGCCGTTCAGGTACAGCGTGACCAACACCGGTTCGCTGCGATCGCCGCCCTGGCGAAACCGACTGGCGGAAATATCACCAAGATTGATGGTCTGATCGCGTGAGGCCATATCCAGCACGCACGGCGACACGTAGACCCGGCCGTGAAAGCGGACGTTGCCATACTCACCGGACACGTTGCTCATATCCTGGCGGCCGCTGGTGGCCTGAACCTGCCAGGCCATGCCCGCCATCAGCAGGGCGCAAAGCATCTTTTTCATTTACGATTCCTGTTACCGGGGCTGTTGCTCCATCGGCAATGCTTTACATACATTGCCTGTGCAGCTGAATTTCAGTTCGGGATGACCGCCAAAATCGTTCACGTACATCATGCTGAACTGGCTGACGCTGCCGTCCGTGACGCTGAAATCGAGAGAGGATTTTGGTGAGACCATAACGCCGGGGAAGTCGGTCAATCTGCCGCCTCCCTGCGCTTCTGGCTTGCGGCTTAAGCCGATTAAGGTGACGAAGTAAGGCGTTGGGTTATCCACACTCCAGCGCTGGCCCTGCTTGTGAAAGACCAGTTGGTTTTGCCACACGGCGCCCGGCGTTTCCGGCACAATGGCGGCCGGACGGTAGAACAATTTGATGCGCGACTGCATCGCCAGTTGCAGCACGTTCGGCTTATCCGGTTTAGGCGGAATTTCACGTACGTTCAGGTAGAACAAGCTCTCGCGATCCTGCGGCAGAGCGTTGATCCCGCTGGTTTTCGTCACGCGGGCAATTCCCTTTTGCCCGCCGTTAATTCGTTGCAGCGGCGGTAAGACCATTAGCGGCGAGGTAATTTTTGTTCCGTTGGCATCTTCCACCCACGACTGAGCCAGAAACGGAATGCTCGGGCTGGTATTGGTTAAGTTCGCACTAACTGAGCGCGCATCACCAGTGATGATCATGCGGGTACGGTCGAGCGCAATACCCGCCCATGAGGTGTTGATCTCGGCAATCAAAAGCAGGCCACAGGCCACGGGTTTAAGCCAACGCTGCACGGAGTAAAAAGCTTGATTATTCATGACAAAATTCATTCAGGTTATTGAAATTATTCACAAGGCAACAGCACGTTACCTTCCGGGTTGATTTGTTGTGGCACCTGTAAGTGGCACTGCGCACGGCCAGCCCAGGCAACGGAAAGACGCTCAGCCGGATTCACACCCGCAATCCAGGCCATACCGTTTTCCATTACCATGGCGACGCTAACGCCGTTAGCGTTAAACACTTCGGCGCCAAACGGCGGTACCGAACCATCCTTCAGGCGCAGCAGCGCCATCATTTTTTGCCCCTGCGCCACGGCAAAATGCTGGTAGCCAATCGCACCTTCCGTCAGGGTGTTGGTCACGATGGCTTTAGTCGCGGAAATGTCCTCGTCCATTGCGTCCACATCGATACGGGTATCAAAGCTGTGATAGCTAACGACGTCCGGTACGACGGCAATACCGAAGCGGTTTGAGTGCGCCTGTTCGCCGTTCAGCGGCACGTTCGCCACCCCGTCGGTATCAACCATCACTCTGGCGGTATTCATCGACGCCTGGCTGTTGTGCAGCGCCGCACCGTGACGCGTCGCGGTAAAGCCGCCGCGCATCGTGCCGCCCACGGAGAAATAACGTGATTGCTGCCAGCTGACGTTAGATTCCAGTTCCGCCATCATGCTGCGGTGCTTGTAATAGCCATCAAACGCCGTACGCCCTTCACCGGAAACCCCTGTGCGCAAACGCCACGGATTGTTACGGTCGCGGTTATCGGAATACGAAACCATCTGGCTGGTCTGGTTGCCGCTGTTCTGCAATTCGTAATCCATAGAGCGGCCATCGCTCCATGGCACCGAGATTGAAAGCGAAAGACTGTCGTCTCGTTTGCCCTGATACTCAGAGCGGTAAGCCGCAACGTTGGCGCTGATCCCCTGGATGCCAGCAAATGAAAAGCTGTGCCCCATCGATAATCCGTAACGATCCTGGGAACCGCGATCCCAATAGTTCTGGTGGGTATAGGTCAGGTACAACGTGGTCGCTAATAGTGGATCGTCAGCAAAGAAGGTTTTGTTGCCGGTGATGGTGTACATCTCTTTTTCGTTGCCGGCACTGTTGTTATTTTCATACTGCTCGTCGAGAAACTGCGAGAAAGTGCGGAAGTTACGCTGTGAGAAGCGGTAACCGGCAAAGGTGATGGCGCTGTTGTACTCATCAAAAGTTTTGGCGTAGCTGAGCTTAAAAGACATGCCTTTTTGTTCAGCCTGATGCTTTACCCGACTCACGGATTGCGTCGCATCAGCCGACAGCGCCCCCAGCCAGCTCAAGTCCCGCCCAATCCCCATCGACCAGGCGTTATAGCGATCGCCAGTCAGCAGCGCGCCGCCGTACAGCGACCATGCATTGCTGACCCCCCATGAAAAATCACCGCTATAAAACGCAGGCCCCTGAACGTCGTGGTTATAACGCGATGGCTTCCCGACCGCGGCGTTGTAGCGCACATAGCCTGGGCGCGTCAGATAAGGAATATCGGCTGTATTGACCTGAAAAGTGTGTACGCTGCCATCCTGCTCCTCGACGCGAACATCCAGCGTGCCGCGTACCGAACCGTGCAGATCCTGAATATTAAATGGCCCTGCAGGAACGGTGGTTTGATAGATAACACGGCCCTGCTGACTGACGGTAACCTTCGCATTGCTGCGGGCGATGCCGTGCACTTCAGGCGCATAGCCCTGCAAATTCGGTGGCAACATACGCTCGTCGCTGGCGAGGTTAGCCCCGGTGAAACGCACCGAATCAAAAACCTGGGAATTCAGGTAGATTTCGCCGACCGTCAGTTTTGCAGCCTGCATCGGCAACGGTCGATAGGCATAGATCTGATCCCAGTCGATACGGCCGCGATTATCATCCGAAGCGTAATTGGCCTGATACTGGCCACGAAATCGCCACGCGCCGAGGTTAAAACCTGTCTGCCCATAGCCAGACAGAGAGCGATAACGATCGCCGCCCTGTTCATAATGTGTGGCCTGGCCCGAGACGCTGTAGTCAAAAATCAGCCCCGCGACGCCGTTATCCCAGCGTTCCGGTGGCGTCCAGTCTGGATCGGTATATTTCATCCACGCCTGAGGCACGATAATGTCCAGTACGCCTGCGCTATTATTCAACGCCACACCCGGCAGGCGGGAAATGTCATAGCAGGTCGCGCTAATCGGATGAATATAGGCCAGCGCTTCTTCTTTGAGCGCCAGTAATTCGAGTTGTTGCGGGGTCAGACATGCCATGGATTTATGCGGGTTGGCAGGATCGACGATATAACGGATCGACTGCTGTGGAATCTCCTGGCTGTTAATACGAACATCCAGCAGATATTCTCCGGGAGTCACAAAGTTGCCTTCGGAAAAACGCTGCAAATCGACATTGTGCCTGTCGCTGGCATCCAGTACGTCGGTATTAAATTCAATGGCCTCATCCGCTTCAGCCCATGAAGAGGCACAGACCAGAGCAATAAAAAGCGCCAGACGTTTTTTATCTGTTTTCAGCGTGATCATTTTCGTTCGCAAACCTTCAGATACCCGAATTGCAGTGCAGCTCAGAGATAATTCACAACAAAATGCGTGACCGCAGTAAATTCGCCAGATGTCATTCTTCCGTCGCGGGAGATCAAATAAGCCGTAAAATTGAGCGTGTTTTTCCCTGGATTAAGCACATAGTCCGGTGATGGCTCACCCAGATGAATTTGCTGTCCGTTGCTGTCATATATTTCTATCGCTAAATTTTCAGTTTCCGATTGCACGCTTAGATAATCTGGATTGTCACTATCCGGTGCGCCAGAAAAGGTAATATTGGCACGTTGAAACAGATTCCCGGGGTGTTGAGAATCCCCTAATGAACATCCCAACAAATGAATGCTGAAATCATGCGCTGATACTTTCTCTGGTTTTCCGGAAATATCTCTGGCTGAGAGATCATCAAATTCAACCAGTAGCGACCGGTCGCGTGGATCGACATAACAGGCAGCCTCAATAATATTTCCGTGCATGCGCATTTTGCCAGGCGTACTGACAAGACGATTGGTGTCAGCCAAAACCCATGCAGGCGATATGAAG
The DNA here is from genome assembly GCF_013783065.1 of Citrobacter sp. RHBSTW-00986. Taxonomy (NCBI): domain Bacteria; kingdom Pseudomonadati; phylum Pseudomonadota; class Gammaproteobacteria; order Enterobacterales; family Enterobacteriaceae; genus Citrobacter; species Citrobacter sp. RHBSTW-00986. The sequence continues at coordinate 3,874,912 of NZ_CP056200.1, forward strand.
ATAAAAAGCAGTAAAATTCGCCATCCAGGCATCACCGCATTTCCTTTCAGTTATTCGCAGGAAGGGTTAAGCAGGCGCGTTAATGCGCCTGCTGCAGATCGTTACTGGTAGTCGATCTGGAAATTAACGGTAGATTCGAAATCACCTGGGGTTACCGCGGCAGATGCGTTGTTTGCCTGCAGGTAAGCGACGAAATCAATGTCGGTTTCACCATCGGTAATGTTGACCTGAGAGGCGGCTTGACCCCATTCCACGTCCTGGTTGCCACTGTCAATCATACCGATGCCCGCGCCCTTTGCAGTACCAGAGGTAAACGCAGCTAGTGCGTTGTTGTCTGTATCAATCGTTGCCGGGGTATAAGTCACAGTGGCTGTTTTCGCGACGGTCGTATCACAGCCCTGCAGAACGATTTTGGCATGCTTAACGCCAGCACGTTGGTTGTCTTTTAACTGGGAAGTTGGGATCTCACCAAAATTAACCTGTACCGGGCTGGATTCTGGTGCCAGACCACATGCGGAATTAACCAGAGAACCGGTGAAGTGAATTTTACCGTTAGTCGGTTCGACATTTTTTGCAGCAAAAGCAGAAGAGGCAGTAAAAGTCATTCCCGCCATCAGCGCACAGGCCACAGCCACGTTTTTCATTTTCATATTACTACTTAACCTTATATCTGTTTTTTAGTTATTCCGAAGATCTATTTCCGCAGATAATTTATGTCCGGAAAATCCTGATCTGCAGGTGGCGGTAGCGCATATCCTTGCAAACAATCCATCTCAAGCCGCCCCGTATTTTGAACTTCATTGGTATTCCATCCGAAATACCGTCCACAGTTGTTTACGCTGTTTCGGGGCTTATATTAAGTCGACGGGAAAATGACACAATGCAAAAATCCGGTATTAATCAAACTCAGGGAATCATGTTGTAACACTGTCTGCACAGCGATCGTTTACCTAAAAAACCGCCAAAAATCACGACATAGTCAGTGTTAATATCTATTATTCAGCATTTTTATAGAGTTTTTATCTATCAACTATTTTTTTATTTAGCCAGAACAACAGGCAAAATGTATTTATGAAATTTTTGTAAAAATGAAATTGGATATCAAAAGCGAGTAATGACAATAAGATAGTGAAAGAGAGGAAGGAGAAAAGAGGATTCTATAAGAGATATTAAAATATTGTTATATAAATATTAATAAAGCGATCTATGGTACAACCATTTTTTATAAATGAATTATGTTATGCTATTGCTTCACCCACTCGAATGCGAGATATCCTGCTTTAAAGGAGACATCAGTGATTTCTCATATACCAATAAACAAAATTAAATCCGTAATTATTGGTGATGGCTTAGTTTTCAGACCACATAAAAATACCCTAAAAGACCTGGCATCTGGTGAAATGGCCACATTAAATAATGTGGCAACACAATTACTGCTCTATTTGTTGCAAAATGGTAAAGAGATATCCTCGCGTGATGAAATTCTGCTGAATGTTTTTCAGCATAATGGCGCCAGAGCGACGGATGCGAATCTCAATCAGCACATTTCATTTCTGCGCAAAGCAATAACGTCTACGGGTCATCCTGCAGAACTCATCGTCACAATTCCGCGGATGGGATTTCGGATGGGCGACGCTAATATCAATATTCAGCAACTGGAAGAAGCGCAAGCTCCCGCCAGAATTGCCAATGTTGCATCGACGCTCAACAAAAAGAAACAAAGCCGTTGGCCTGTGGCGATAACCGCGTTAATTACCGGTATCGCCGTGCTGGCGACAGCGTGGTTAACATGGATTCCCAATGAAATCGCCATGACGGACGCGACTATCCTGCGGACTATCGACTATGAACAATGCCGTGTACATATATTAGGAAACGCCCTCACCGATACCATAACCGAAAAGAAAGCGCTGGATATTTTCAAGTCCGTGGGCATTAACCCCGACTGTTCGTACCCAAAAGATCTGTATCTCAATACCTGGGCGAGCAACCATAATCTGGTTGAGTGGTCGTTTGCCGCTGAATGCGGGCTGAACCTCGGCTATTACCATTGCATCAGCCAGTATCGCCATCATGAGGAATGATATGAAGCAAGAAAGCGATCACTCTCCTTTACTATGGTCAGTCGTGATTGCCATTTTTGGGCTGGCGGCTATCGCTTTTTTTATTATCGCCGGGAATGCGAAAAAACAAGAAATCAGTTTTTCCTGCTCCTCGGAATTCACGTCGATACTCGACATCCAGGATACAAAAAAGGTACTCCATGGAATAATGCTGATTACCAGCTACAACTCCGGACACCTTTCATTGTCAGTACAAGGGAAACTCAAAAGTGATGATGGCGAGTTTGCTGTGAACCGAAAACTGTTCTTTCGCTATGCCCGACCACTCGGCCATACCGCCGGTGTTTTCATGCTCACTCCCAACGGACGTGAAAAATCCCCCGATGATGAAGCAACGGATGCTGTCGATTATCTCTTCTTCGACGCTTACGAACGTGCCGACAAGCTGTATATGCTAAAGCACTTGAATGAAGAAACGGTGCTTATCGGCGATAACTTTTCACCCCGCTTCGCCTGCGTGATGAATCACTTCGCAGGTTGATCTGCCCCTGGATATGCGTCGGGTTAAGGATGACCTGATGTGTTGCCTGCCCGATAGCACGGACGTGGTCGATAAAGTGTGATGATGAGATTATTATTGTTGGCGGGCTAAAACGACGAAAGCCTGAATCATTTCTGATTCAGGCTTTCTGAATAGTGGCGGAATGGACGGGACTCGAACCCGCGACCCCCTGCGTGACAGGCAGGTATTCTAACCAACTGAACTACCACTCCGCGTTGTGTTCCACTTGGGAACGAAGCGAATATTACGGATTGCCTCACGCCTCGTCAACGCTTTTTCTCACGTTTTTTAATCGTTTGCTGCAAAAATCACCCGAATGGTCATTTCCATACGGAAAACGTACAAACTATGCCCGCCAGAGGCAACTTCCGCCTTTCTTCTGCACCAGGTCAAGGCGCGACTCATGGGCCGCTAACTCTTCATCAGTGGCGAAAACAACGCGTAGTTTGCTGGACTGTCGCACAATACGCTGGATCCCCGTGTCATTCTGCTGCTGGCTGTCACCTTCCATTGAGAACGCCATCGTGGTCTGCCCACCGGTCATCATCAGATAAACGTCGGCCAGAATCTGGGCATCGAGCAATGCGCCGTGCAGGGTTCGCTTACTGTTGTCTATTTCATAGCGTGAGCATAACGCATCAAGGCTGTTGCGCTTGCCAGGAAACATTTTCCTCGCCAGCGCCAGGCTATCGGTAATTTTGCAGAATTCGTTTGTCTTCGGAATATCCCGCCTGAGCTTAGCGAATTCGTAATCCATAAAGCCGATATCAAACGATGCGTTATGGATGACCAGCTCCGCACCGCGGATGTAGTCGAGAAACTCATCGGCCACATCGGCAAACGTAGGTTTATCAAGCAGGAATTCGTCTGCGATTCCGTGTACACCAAACGCTTCCGGGTCCACCAGCCGATCCGGTTTCAGGTAAACGTGGAAGTTATTCCCGGTCAGGCGGCGGTTCACCACTTCAACCGCACCGATCTCAATGATCTTGTGGCCTTCGTAGTGGGCGCCAATCTGGTTCATACCGGTGGTTTCGGTATCGAGGACGATCTGTCGTGTAATTCCAGTGCTCATAACGGTCATTTATGTCAGACTTATCGTTTGATTTCGATTTGCTAAAACAGGAAGTCTACCAGAGATGCTTAAACAGGTAGAGATTTTCACCGATGGTTCTTGCCTGGGAAATCCAGGGCCAGGTGGTTATGGGGCGATTTTACGCTATCGCGGGCGCGAAAAAACCTTTAGCGAAGGCTACAACCTCACCACCAATAATCGCATGGAGCTGATGGCGGCAATCGTTGCGCTGGAAGCCCTGAAAGAACAGTGTGAAGTGATACTCAGCACGGACAGCCAGTATGTGCGCCAGGGCATTACGCAGTGGATCCACAACTGGAAGAAGCGCGGCTGGAAAACAGCAGATAAAAAACCAGTGAAGAACGTCGATCTGTGGAAACGTCTGGATACCGCGCTGGGGCCGCATCAAATCAAATGGGAATGGGTTAAAGGCCATGCGGGCCATCCGGAAAACGAACGCTGTGATGAGCTTGCGCGCGCTGCTGCAATGCGTCCCACTCAGGATGATATTGGGTATCAGGCGGAGGCTTAAGCGTCCGGTTTACGGTATTGCCGGGTTGCGCCAACGGCCTGGCGGATAGGCGTTTTGCTTTTATTTTGTTTCATCGGGTTGAGCGTAAGCGGAATGGTTCGCTTACGCGCAACCACCAGTTGCAAACAGCCCAGCGCAGGGATATGGGCGCTTAACATTTTCCCGCCCTTCTTGTTCCAGGGCAGGACATGAAAACGGCTGTAGTGCAGTACTTCAAAATTCAGCAATGAGAGCCAGTCCAACTGCCGCATGAGGGTAAACATCCGGCTGTTGTAGGGCGATGTTTTACGCAATACGGGCACCAGTTTACGCAATCCCATCAGACTTACCGGGTTAAAGCCGCTCAGAATCAACCAACCGTCATCAATAAGCACGCGATCGGCTTCATGCAGTAAGCGATGTGGATCGGAACACCACGGCAGCGTATGAGCCAACAAACAAACATCCACGGACTTATCGGCAAAGGGCAGATGTAAAGGATCGGCAGTCACCTGCATGGGAGCGCCTTGCAAAGAAACATTTACCTGATGAGAAACCGCGCACGCTTCAGAATTGATTTCTGCGCTTAAATTACCAATCTTAAGCAGATGAAATCCGTACATTTTTGCGAACCACGGGTTAAGCTGATGCTCCAGCGCCTGACGATAGTGTTCGCCCCAGGGCAAATCATCCCAACTAACGGGCGCTACGACAGTTTGAGGGATCCTTGCCGGTTTCATCACAACCTTCCGTTACGCATTGAGAGGTAATCTATGAATCTTAACAGTATTCCTGCATTTCAGGACAATTACATCTGGGTCCTGTCGAATAATGATAAACATTGTCTGATTGTGGACCCGGGTGAAGCAGAACCTGTTCTGAAAGCTATTGCAGAACATAACTGGGTTCCCGAGGCCATTCTGCTGACACATCATCATCAGGATCACGTGGGCGGCGTGAAAGGACTTCTGCAACATTTCCCACAAATAGCGGTATACGGACCGGCTGAGACGCAAGATAAGGGAACGACGCATATAGTCGAAGATGGCGATATTGCACTCGTTTTGGGGCATGAATTTACGGTAATTGCTACGCCGGGTCACACTTTAGGACATATCTGTTACTTTAGCCACCCTTACCTGTTTTGCGGCGACACGCTCTTCTCCGGTGGCTGCGGTCGGCTTTTTGAAGGCACAGCATCTCAAATGTATCAATCACTTAAAAAACTAAACGCACTTCCTGACGATACATTGATTTGTTGCGCACATGAGTACACATTAGCAAACATGAAGTTTGCCTTAAGCATTCTTCCGCACGATCCGTTCATAAATGAATATTATCGTAAAGTTAATGAGTTACGCGTAAAAAAACAAATGACACTGCCCGTAATTCTGAAAAATGAGCGACGAAATAATCTTTTTTTAAGAACGGAAGATATTGATTTAATTAATAAAATAAATAAAAAAACAATATTGCAACAACCTGAAGAGCGTTTTGCCTGGTTAAGGTCAAAGAAAGATACGTTCTGACAATTGCGGGTTGCCTTTTGAAAACTTCGCCGTTATGATCGGTCGTCTTTTAAGCAACTATTGACACACACATGAAGGCAAAAGCGATATTACTCGCCTCTGTCCTGCTTGTTGGGTGCCAGAATACTGGTAACGTCCAACAACACGCACAGAGCCTTTCTGCAGCTGGTCAAGGGGAAGCAGGAAAGTTTACAAGTCAGGCGCGATGGATGGACGACGGAACATCTATCGCTGCTGATCAAGATTTGTGGGCTTTCATTGGTGACGAGCTAAAGATGGGAATTCCGGAAAACAACCGGATTCGCGAACAGAAACAGAAGTATTTACGCAATAAGAGCTATCTCCACGATGTAACTTTACGGGCAGAGCCGTATATGTACTGGATAGCCGGGCAGGTTAAGAAACGTAACATGCCAATGGAACTGGTACTACTACCCATAGTGGAGAGCGCTTTTGATCCTCACGCAACGTCTGGCGCCAATGCCGCAGGTATTTGGCAGATCATTCCGAGCACGGGGCGCAATTATGGTTTAAAACAGACCCGCAATTATGATGCACGTCGCGACGTTGTGGCTTCCACCACCGCCGCACTGGACATGATGCAGCGTCTGAACAAAATGTTTGATGGCGACTGGCTGCTGACCGTTGCTGCTTATAATAGCGGTGAAGGTCGTGTCATGAAGGCAATTAAAACGAACAAAGCCCGTGGTAAACCCACTGACTTCTGGTCGTTGCCATTGCCTCAGGAAACGAAGCTATATGTGCCAAAAATGCTGGCATTGAGCGATATACTCAAAAACAGCAAACGCTATGGCGTGCGTCTGCCAACAACAGACGAAAGCCGCGCGTTGGCACGTGTTCGCCTGAGTAGCCCGGTTGAAATGGCTCAGGTTGCCGATATGGCAGGTATTTCCGTCAGCAAGCTGAAAACCTTCAATGCAGGCGTGAAAGGCTCCACGTTGGGTGCCAGCGGTCCGCAATATGTGATGGTGCCAAAGAAGCATGCAGAGAAGCTGCGTGAGTCTCTGGCCTCAGGCGAAATTGCAGCCGTGCAGTCAACGTTGGTTGCGGATAACACGCCGCTGAACAGCCGTAGCTACAAAGTTCGCTCTGGCGATACGCTTTCTGGCGTCGCTTCACGTCTTGGCGTGAGCACCAATGACCTTAAGCAGTGGAATAATCTGCGCGGGTCATCGCTGAAAGTAGGCCAAAATCTGACGGTGGGCGCTGGTACCAGCGCACAGCGACTGGCGAACAACAGCGATAGCATCACCTATCGTGTGCGTAAAGGCGACTCGCTCTCGAGCATTGCCAAACGCCACGGGGTTAACATCAAGGATGTGATGCGCTGGAACAGCGATACGAACAATCTGCAGCCAGGCGATCAGCTAACGTTGTTTGTGAAAAACAGCGGTATGCCGGACTCCTGATAGCATTGTAGAAATGAAGGCACTGGTTTCCCCCCAGTGCCTTTTTTATTTATCCCGCTTTATGTGCTTCAACCATTATCGTGTCGCTGGTAAACGAGCCATCTTCCTGTAACGCAAAATAGGCTTTCACTTCCGCAGAAGCACTTTGTTGGTATGTACGGATCGCGTCGCTCAATGCTGCAGACGTGCGCATCCGCGCCACCCACGAACTGAACTCCAACGGCAGACGATCGGTTAACAAGGTATCGGCAATCAGATTGGCGTCATTGATTAACGACAGCCATTCTCCGCTGGAATAGTTGCGCACGTGCGAGGTATCGCGTAACGCCTCCACAGTTTGCAACCAGATATCACGTACAGGATGGCCTGGCGACATCACATCCATCACAATCAACACGCCGCCGGGCCTGAGAATGCGGTTCACTTCTCGCAACGCACGCCCGACATCATGCCAGTGATGCGCGGAATAGCGGCTAATCACCACGTCAAATACGTTATCTTCAAACGGCAGGCTTTCAGCATAACCCTGCCGTGTGGCGATATTCTCCAGACCTCTGTCCTTTGCCGCTTCAGTGACCACGTCAAGCATCTGCGACGATAAATCATATGCCACTACCTGCTTTGCGTATTGCGCGGCCACAAAGCTGGCGTGCCCCGCTCCGCATCCCATATCCAACACGCGGGCCTGCGGAAATGCCAACAACCTTTCCCCCAGACGTTGCAAGTCACGACCAGAGGCGTGCACCGCACTGGTTAAGTAGGCATTAGCCTGAGAGCCAAACTGTTTTTCGACGTTGTCATGATGAGAGCGTGTTGTCATTGTGTTGTCCTTCGGTTGTTGTGAAATATGAAGGGCAACCATCACAGGCCTGCCCTACGGCAGACCTGACACACCGTTATTGTTCAGGTTTGCCGGGACTGAATTCAACGAGTAGCGGGTTGTGGTCGGAGGCGCGGGTGACCAGCACAGAGGCCTCACTCACGTTCAGACCGCGATAGAACACAAAATCGAGAGGACGACCAAACGCGCGGCGGCGCTGATCGTCGGTAAAGCGCACCTGGCGCAGCGACATTTCACGCGCAAAGCGGTACAGCGCATTCATCCGTCGACGGCTCCAGGCATTAAAATCGCCGGCCATAATCACCGGACCGCTGTGATGAGCAATCTGATCGCCAATGGGAAGTAACTGCTTACTATAGACATCAACGCCAAGGCTAAAGTTAACCGCGTGGATATTCACCACCATTAACAACCGAGTGTCAGGCAACGGGTACACCGTCACCAGCGCCGATTTCGCCAGCCGTAAAATAGGCTCACGCTCGCGCAATGGGCAGCAGTAAACTGGATGGGCGGAGGAGAGTGTCATAACGCCAGAGGGGTGCTGAGGCAGCACAAAGGCGGGAACCTGGTCGGCAGCGAGATAGTTAGTGGTCGCAAACTGCACCAGTTCTGGTGTGGTTTGCGCTTCCTGCAATAACACCAGATGCGCGTCTTTACCAAAATTCTTCAGCACCGACTGCCATTCTGCTCGCTGCTGTTTAAAAATATTCCATACCAGCACGCGAATGCGATCTTCACTGCTCAACGGTACGCCTGCGGGTAATGCCTGGCCAATATGCGCAAACGAGCCCGGCGGTAAAATCCGCTCGGCGGGTTGACCGGCAACATAACGCATGGCATAGGTGTTTTTTCGCACTTTAGACTTTCAAACCTCTGTAACGTCAACCAGTCCGCAGCCGGACTGGTTCTTCTGTTATAGGGATTTTAGCACTCACTTTCAACGAACAATTGCAGTTTGTTTTGTAAGTGGGCGCTTACATCAATGATTTACCCCAGAGCAACGTGCGTGGGCTTATCAAGACGGCCGCTCAGCCCCATCAGCAGGAAAGCCACCAGAACAATAAGTGCGCCAATCCATGGTGTCTGCGCCAACCCATAATGTTCGACCGTTTGTCCGCCAATCACGGAACCCAGTGCAATACCAATGTTAAACGCTGCAATGTTCAGCCCTGACGCCACATCAACAGCATTGGGCGTAAATTGTTCCGCTTTCTGTACCACGTAGACCTGCAACCCCGGTACGTTACCGAAGGCAAAGATCCCCATCACCAGAATGGTAGCCAGCGCGGCGTACTGCGTGGAAGCCGTCAGTTGGAAGACCATCAGCAGAACAAACAGCGCGGCAAAAATGAATTTCAATGCAGGAACCGCACCATGCTTATCCGCCAGCTTACCGCCCCAGATATTGCCGATAGCGACTGATACGCCGTAACCCAGTAAGATCCAGCTCACCGCTGCCGGGGAGAAGCCCGCCAGATCCTGCATCATCGGTGCCAGGAAGGTGAAAGCTGTGAACACACCACCGTAGCCCAATGCCGTAACGGCGTAAATCAGCAACAGACGAGGATGAGTCAGCACTTTCACCTGGTCGCGAATGCTGGCGGCCGCTCGACCAGGAATGTTAGCCGGGATCAGTAGTTGGCTACTAATCAGCGCAATCACGCCTAACATTGATACTGCCAGGAAAGTCTCACGCCAGCCAAAGTGCTGGCCGATAAACGTACCCAGCGGCACGCCCGTGACCAACGCAACGGTTAAGCCACCGAACATAATAGCGATAGCGGAAGCCGCTTTTTCTTTTGGCACCAGACTTGTCGCGATAGTGGAACCAATCGAGAAGAATACGCCGTGAGCCAGCCCCGTCAGCAGACGGGCGACAATAAGTGTCATATACCCGGGTGCCTGCCATGCCAGTAAATTCCCCGCCGTAAACAGGACCATCAGCGCGACAAGCAACTTTTTACGTGGCAGGCTTCCGGTCAGAGCGGTCAGCACTGGTGCGCCAATCGCCACACCCAGCGCATAGATTGAAACCAGCATCCCGGCTGAAGGTAACGAGATTGCCAGTTGTTGAGCGATGGTCGGCACCAGGCCAACAATCACAAACTCAGTCGTGCCAATAGCGAAGGCACTTATTGTTAGTGCAAATAAAGCGAGAGGCATAAATAACTCCGTAACATCAGTAATCAGATGACACGCAGTATGCCGGGATGTTTTAATAACAAAAATATTCAAAATCTCAATATAATTTTGCGTCAGGTGCAAAAATGAAAGCAACCTCTGAAGAACTTGCGATTTTTGTGGCCGTTGTGGAAAGCGGCAGCTTCAGCCGGGCGGCAGAACAACTCGGTCAGGCTAATTCCGCAGTCAGTCGGGCAGTAAAAAAGCTGGAGATGAAATTGGGTGTGAGTCTGCTTAATCGAACGACCCGACAGCTAAGCCTGACAGAAGAAGGAGAACGCTACTTCAGGCGTGTGCAGCAGATACTGCAAGAGATGGCAGCAGCAGAAACGGAAATCATGGAGTCACGCAATACCCCGCGCGGCCTGCTGCGTATCGACGCGGCAACGCCGGTGATGCTGCATTTCCTGATGCCGCTAATCAGACCGTTCCGTGAGCGATATCCTGAGATGACATTGTCTCTTGTCTCCTCGGAAACGTTCATCAATCTTATTGAACGAAAAGTGGATGTCGCGATACGAGCAGGTACGCTGACTGACTCGAGCCTGCGTGCGCGTCCGTTGTTTACCAGCTATCGTAAGATTATTGCCTCACCGGACTATATTGCCCGTTTTGGCAAGCCCGAGACCGTCGAACAGTTAAAGCAGCATCTGTGTCTGGGGTTTTCCGAACCCGTTTCACTCAATACCTGGCCGATTGCCCGTAGCGACGGACAGCTCCATGAGGTCGAATGTGGGCTTTCTTCCAACAGCGGGGAAACGTTAAAACAGCTTTGCCTGAGCGGCAATGGTATCGCATGTCTTTCAGATTATATGATTGATAAAGAGATCGCGCGGGGAGAACTGGTGGAGCTGCTGGCCGATAAACGTCTGCCGGTAGAAATGCCTTTCAGCGCCGTTTACTACAGCGATCGTGCGGTCAGTACACGCATTCGGGCATTTATAGACTTTTTAAGTGAATATATAAGAACAGCTCCCGAAGGAGCTGTGAAAGAGGGTTAAAGGTACAGAGGGTCGGGCAATTAATCCCAATCAGGGGCCAGGCCTTCCGGGCTGACCAGACGATCGTTGCAGTCCAGTGCCGCGATCGCTTTTTTATCTTCAGTATCCAGATGCAGGTCCAGCGCCAGCAAGTTGCTTGCAAGGTTTTCACGCTTGGTAGATGAAGGGATCACGGAGTAACCTTCATCCATTGCCCATGCCAGAATAACCTGCGCTGGGGTCGCGTTATGTTTAGCGCCAATGCGCGCAATCACTTCATCTTTTAGTGCCTTACCGTAAGCTAGCGTCATGTAAGAGGTGATGTGGATACCGTGCGCTTTAGCCCAGTCAACCACCTTACGACTCTGCAGATACGGAGACAGCTCAATCTGGTTGGTCGCGATATTGTCTGCACCTACTGTAGCAATGGCTTTTTCCATCAGTGGAATAGTGAAATTTGAGACACCAATTTCGCGAGTCAGCCCCTGCTCTTTCGCTTCAAGCAGCGCCTGCATAAATTCTTCAACGGATACCGCATCGCCCGGAGATAGCCAGTGGATCAGCGTCAGATCGACATAATCCGTACGCAGTTTCTTCAGACTTTCTTTCAGACTTGGGATCAGTTTGTCTTTGCTGAGATTTTCAATCCAGATCTTGGTGGTGATGTACAACTCGTTACGCGGTACGCCACTTTCGGCAATCGCCTGACCAACAGCCGCTTCATTTTCATAGATTTGCGCAGTGTCGACAGCACGGTAGCCCAGCTCAAGCGCCGTTTTGACAGAAGCGATAACCACGTCGTCTTTCAGGCGAAACGTACCTAAACCAAATGCAGGTATAGTCATAGAATTCCTCTTTTTAATCACTATGTTCGTTAACTGAGAGGATTATGACCATCAGTTCTTTGTCAAAAAAGAGTGAAAAATGCAGAGGATTTTTGCGGATTCAGCAATAATTAAATCGCTGGAAAAGAAAAAGCCCTGAGCGTTAGCTCAGGGCTCTTAATAAGTGGCGGAACGGACGGGACTCGAACCCGCGACCCCCTGCGTGACAGGCAGGTATTCTAACCAACTGAACTACCGCTCCACCGAATTTCTTTGTCACTACCCGGATTATTCATCCCGGTTTACTGCAATTTGATGCCTGGCAGTTCCCTACTCTCGCATGGGGAGACCCCACACTACCATCGGCGCTACGGCGTTTCACTTCTGAGTTCGGCATGGGGTCAGGTGGGACCACCGCGCTACAGCCGCCAGGCAAATTCTGTTATCAACACGCTTTTCGCATGTCGATGTCATCTGTCATCAAGCTGAATTTCGTGTCTCTTTCGCCAAAACATCTTCGGCGTTGTAAGGTTAAGCCTCACGGTTCATTAGTATCGGTTAGCTCAACGTATCGCTACGCTTACACACCCGACCTATCAACGTCGTCGTCTTCAACGTTCCTTCAGGACCCTTAAAGGGTCAGGGAGAACTCATCTCGGGGCAAGTTTCGTGCTTAGATGCTTTCAGCACTTATCTCTTCCGCATTTAGCTACCGGGCAATGCCATTGGCATGACAACCCGAACACCAGTGATGCGTCCACTCCGGTCCTCTCGTACTAGGAGCAGCCCCCCTCAATTCTCCAGCGCCCACGGCAGATAGGGACCGAACTGTCTCACGACGTTCTAAACCCAGCTCGCGTACCACTTTAAATGGCGAACAGCCATACCCTTGGGACCTACTTCAGCCCCAGGATGTGATGAGCCGACATCGAGGTGCCAAACACCGCCGTCGATATGAACTCTTGGGCGGTATCAGCCTGTTATCCCCGGAGTACCTTTTATCCGTTGAGCGATGGCCCTTCCATTCAGAACCACCGGATCACTAAGACCTGCTTTCGCACCTGCTCGAGCCGTCACTCTCGCAGTCAAGCTAGCTTATGCCTTTGCACTAACCTCCTGATGTCCGACCAGGATTAGCTAACCTTCGTGCTCCTCCGTTACTCTTTAGGAGGAGACCGCCCCAGTCAAACTACCCACCAGACACTGTCCGCAACCCGGATCACGGGTCTACGTTAGAACACCAGCCATTAAAGGGTGGTATTTCAAGGTTGGCTCCATGCAGACTGGCGTCCACACTTCAAAGCCTCCCACCTATCCTACACATCAAGGACCAGTGTTCAGTGTCAAGCTATAGTAAAGGTTCACGGGGTCTTTCCGTCTTGCCGCGGGTACACTGCATCTTCACAGCGAGTTCAATTTCACTGAGTCTCGGGTGGAGACAGCCTGGCCATCATTACGCCATTCGTGCAGGTCGGAACTTACCCGACAAGGAATTTCGCTACCTTAGGACCGTTATAGTTACGGCCGCCGTTTACCGGGGCTTCGATCAAGAGCTTCTCCTTACGGATAACCCCATCAATTAACCTTCCGGCACCGGGCAGGCGTCACACCGTATACGTCCACTTTCGTGTTTGCACAGTGCTGTGTTTTTAATAAACAGTTGCAGCCAGCTGGTATCTTCGACTGATTTCAGCTCCATGAGTAAATCACTTCACCTACATATCAGCGTGCCTTCTCCCGAAGTTACGGCACCATTTTGCCTAGTTCCTTCACCCGAGTTCTCTCAAGCGCCTTGGTATTCTCTACCTGACCACCTGTGTCGGTTTGGGGTACGATTTCGTGTTACCTGATGCTTAGAGGCTTTTCCTGGAAGCAGGGCATTTGTTACTTCAGCACCGTAGTGCCTCGTCATCACACCTCAGCGTTAGCAAGACTCCGGATTTACCTGGAATCTCCGCCTACATGCTTAAACCGGGACAACCGTCGCCCGGCTAACATAGCCTTCTCCGTCCCCCCTTCGCAGTAACACCAAGTACAGGAATATTAACCTGTTTCCCATCGACTACGCCTTTCGGCCTCGCCTTAGGGGTCGACTCACCCTGCCCCGATTAACGTTGGACAGGAACCCTTGGTCTTCCGGCGTGCGGGTTTTTCACCCGCATTATCGTTACTTATGTCAGCATTCGCACTTCTGATACCTCCAGCATGCCTCACAGCACACCTTCAACGGCTTACAGAACGCTCCCCTACCCAACAACACATAGTGTCGCTGCCGCAGCTTCGGTGCATGGTTTAGCCCCGTTACATCTTCCGCGCAGGCCGACTCGACCAGTGAGCTATTACGCTTTCTTTAAATGATGGCTGCTTCTAAGCCAACATCCTGGCTGTCTGTGCCTTCCCACATCGTTTCCCACTTAACCATGACTTTGGGACCTTAGCTGGCGGTCTGGGTTGTTTCCCTCTTCACGACGGACGTTAGCACCCGCCGTGTGTCTCCCGTGATAACATTCTTCGGTATTCGCAGTTTGCATCGGGTTGGTAAGTCGGGATGACCCCCTAGCCGAAACAGTGCTCTACCCCCGAAGATGAGTTCACGAGGCGCTACCTAAATAGCTTTCGGGGAGAACCAGCTATCTCCCGGTTTGATTGGCCTTTCACCCCCAGCCACAAGTCATCCGCTAATTTTTCAACATTAGTCGGTTCGGTCCTCCAGTTAGTGTTACCCAACCTTCAACCTGCCCATGGCTAGATCACCGGGTTTCGGGTCTATACCCTGCAACTTAACGCCCAGTTAAGACTCGGTTTCCCTTCGGCTCCCCTATTCGGTTAACCTTGCTACAGAATATAAGTCGCTGACCCATTATACAAAAGGTACGCAGTCACCCCATAAAGAGGCTCCCACTGCTTGTACGTACACGGTTTCAGGTTCTTTTTCACTCCCCTCGCCGGGGTTCTTTTCGCCTTTCCCTCACGGTACTGGTTCACTATCGGTCAGTCAGGAGTATTTAGCCTTGGAGGATGGTCCCCCCATATTCAGACAGGATACCACGTGTCCCGCCCTACTCTTCGAGTTCACAACATATGCACTTTTGTGTACGGGGCTGTCACCCTGTATCGCCGGACTTTCCAGACCGTTCCACTACCACACATGCTGATTCAGACTCTGGGCTGCTCCCCGTTCGCTCGCCGCTACTGGGGGAATCTCGGTTGATTTCTTTTCCTCGGGGTACTTAGATGTTTCAGTTCCCCCGGTTCGCTTCATTACGCTATGTATTCACGTAATGATAGTGTGACGAATCACACTGGGTTTCCCCATTCGGAAATCGCCGGTTATAACGGTTCATATCACCTTACCGACGCTTATCGCAGATTAGCACGTCCTTCATCGCCTCTGACTGCCAGGGCATCCACCGTGTACGCTTAGTCGCTTAACCTCACAACCCGAAGATGTTTCGTAAAACACTTCAGTATTGCGAAAATTTGAGAGACTCGAACACACCGCTTTTCATTTCTTGTTTACGGAGAAATGAAACAGTGTGTCGTTTCAATTTTCAGCTTGATCCAGATTTTTAAAGAGCAAATATCTCAAACGAGACTCGAAAGTCTGTTTTGAGATACTTCGGTCGGCGACTTTCACTCACACATACCAGCAAGTGGCGTCCCCTAGGGGATTCGAACCCCTGTTACCGCCGTGAAAGGGCGGTGTCCTGGGCCTCTAGACGAAGGGGACACTGAAGTCTCAATCGCAAGACGCCTTGCTATTTACTTTTCATCAGACAATCTGTGTGAGCACTACAAAGAACGTTTCTTTAAGGTAAGGAGGTGATCCAACCGCAGGTTCCCCTACGGTTACCTTGTTACGACTTCACCCCAGTCATGAATCACAAAGTGGTAAGCGCCCTCCCGAAGGTTAAGCTACCTACTTCTTTTGCAACCCACTCCCATGGTGTGACGGGCGGTGTGTACAAGGCCCGGGAACGTATTCACCGTGGCATTCTGATCCACGATTACTAGCGATTCCGACTTCATGGAGTCGAGTTGCAGACTCCAATCCGGACTACGACATACTTTATGAGGTCCGCTTGCTCTCGCGAGGTCGCTTCTCTTTGTATATGCCATTGTAGCACGTGTGTAGCCCTACTCGTAAGGGCCATGATGACTTGACGTCATCCCCACCTTCCTCCAGTTTATCACTGGCAGTCTCCTTTGAGTTCCCGACCGAATCGCTGGCAACAAAGGATAAGGGTTGCGCTCGTTGCGGGACTTAACCCAACATTTCACAACACGAGCTGACGACAGCCATGCAGCACCTGTCTCAGAGTTCCCGAAGGCACCAAAGCATCTCTGCTAAGTTCTCTGGATGTCAAGAGTAGGTAAGGTTCTTCGCGTTGCATCGAATTAAACCACATGCTCCACCGCTTGTGCGGGCCCCCGTCAATTCATTTGAGTTTTAACCTTGCGGCCGTACTCCCCAGGCGGTCGACTTAACGCGTTAGCTCCGGAAGCCACGCCTCAAGGGCACAACCTCCAAGTCGACATCGTTTACGGCGTGGACTACCAGGGTATCTAATCCTGTTTGCTCCCCACGCTTTCGCACCTGAGCGTCAGTCTTTGTCCAGGGGGCCGCCTTCGCCACCGGTATTCCTCCAGATCTCTACGCATTTCACCGCTACACCTGGAATTCTACCCCCCTCTACAAGACTCTAGCCTGCCAGTTTCGGATGCAGTTCCCAGGTTGAGCCCGGGGATTTCACATCCGACTTGACAGACCGCCTGCGTGCGCTTTACGCCCAGTAATTCCGATTAACGCTTGCACCCTCCGTATTACCGCGGCTGCTGGCACGGAGTTAGCCGGTGCTTCTTCTGCGAGTAACGTCAATTGCTGCGGTTATTAACCACAACACCTTCCTCCTCGCTGAAAGTACTTTACAACCCGAAGGCCTTCTTCATACACGCGGCATGGCTGCATCAGGCTTGCGCCCATTGTGCAATATTCCCCACTGCTGCCTCCCGTAGGAGTCTGGACCGTGTCTCAGTTCCAGTGTGGCTGGTCATCCTCTCAGACCAGCTAGGGATCGTCGCCTAGGTGAGCCGTTACCCCACCTACTAGCTAATCCCATCTGGGCACATCCGATGGCAAGAGGCCTGAAGGTCCCCCTCTTTGGTCTTGCGACGTTATGCGGTATTAGCTACCGTTTCCAGTAGTTATCCCCCTCCATCGGGCAGTTTCCCAGACATTACTCACCCGTCCGCCACTCGTCACCCAAGGAGCAAGCTCCTCTGTGCTACCGTTCGACTTGCATGTGTTAGGCCTGCCGCCAGCGTTCAATCTGAGCCATGATCAAACTCTTCAATTTAAGTTTGATGCTCGTGAATTAAACTTCGTAATGAATTACGTGTTCACTCAGAGACTTGGTATTCATTTTTCGTCTTGCGACGTTAAGAATCCGTATCTTCGAGCGCCCACACAGATTGTCTGATAAATTGTTAAAGAGCAGTTGCGACGCGCTTTAGCGCTCTGTCGCGAGGTGGCGTATATTACGCTTTCCTCTTTCAGAGTCAACCCTCATTTTCAGGTTTTTCTCTTCAACCGAACCGGCTGTTTGTGTGAAGTGATTCACATCTGCCGTGTCGATGGAGGCGCATTATAGGGAGTCGACTCAGGAAGACAAGCGGAAAAATGCATTTTTGTTTCAACCGCTCACCTTTTATCCATTGCGCTTACTTTTGCTGCTTTTTTATCGCCATTGGCAGGTCTGCCAGACTGTTTATGACCAAATCTGCCGCATTTTCTGCTTCCGGCGTAACAGGTTTACCCGTGCGCACCAGAACCTTCGTTCCAACACTCGCCGCTGCCGCTGCCTGCATATCTTCTATCTTGTCGCCTACCATATAGGAAGCGGCCATATCGATATGCAGGAAGTCTCGGGCGGAGATCAACATTCCAGGATACGGTTTACGACAGTCGCAGACCTGACGATACTCTTCTACTGTGCCCTGCGGATGATGCGGGCAATAGTAGATACCATCCAAATCAACGTCGCGATCGGCCAGCGACCAGTCCATCCATTCGGTCAACGTCTCAAACTGTGCCTCAGTAAATTTGCCACGAGCGATACCAGACTGGTTTGTCACGATAATGAGCGCGTAACCCATATTTTTAAGTTCACGCATGGCATCAATAACGCCGTCGATAAACTCGAACTCGTCAATCTCATGTACGTAACCGTGGTCCACATTAATGGTGCCGTCGCGGTCGAGAAAAATTGCGGGTACAGATTTTGCCACCTTTTATAGCTCCTGAATAAGGCATGTGGCTCTAGTATCGCATGTTTCGGCGGGCAAGAAAGTGCTCATCGTGCAAAGCTAGATTGATTTAGACGTCTGGATGCCTTAACATCCATCTTGTTGACGGCTTCGACCGTCCCAGACAGACGAAAATGCCACGGCTAACTTAATTACGATAATAAATAACCAATGATTAAACTTTCGAATATCACCAAAGTGTTCCAGCAGGGGACTCGCACCATTCAGGCGCTAAATAAAGTCAGCCTGCACGTTCCTGCCGGGCAGATTTATGGCGTCATTGGCGCCTCCGGTGCCGGTAAAAGTACGCTCATTCGCTGCGTTAACTTACTTGAACGCCCAACCGAAGGCAGTGTTCAGGTTGGCGGCCAGGAGCTGACGACGCTTTCTGAATCCGAGCTGACCAAAGCTCGCCGTCAAATCGGCATGATTTTCCAACACTTTAACCTGCTCTCTTCCCGTACCGTGTTTGGCAACGTCGCGCTGCCGCTGGAACTGGATAATACGCCAAAGGAAGAGATCAAACGCCGTGTAACAGAACTGCTGGATTTAGTCGGCCTTGGCGACAAGCACGACAGCTACCCGGCCAACCTTTCCGGCGGACAAAAACAGCGAGTGGCGATTGCGCGTGCGCTGGCCAGCAATCCAAAAGTGTTGCTGTGTGATGAAGCCACCAGCGCACTTGATCCGGCAACAACCCGCTCGATTCTGGAATTATTGAAAGACATTAACCGTCGTTTGGGACTCACCATTCTGCTGATTACCCATGAGATGGACGTTGTAAAACGCATTTGTGACTGCGTGGCGGTCATCAGTAATGGTGAGCTGATTGAGCAGGACACCGTCAGCGAAGTGTTCTCCCACCCGAAAACGCCGCTGGCACAGAAATTTATCCAGTCCACGCTACACCTGGATATCCCGGAAGATTATCTGGAACGTTTAAAAGCAAAGCCAGAAGCCGACAGCGTGCCAATGCTGCGCATGGAATTCACCGGTCATTCGGTTGATGCGCCATTACTTTCGGAGACGGCCCGTCGTTTTAACGTGAATAACAACATTATTAGCGCGCAGATGGATTACGCCGGCGGCGTGAAGTTCGGCATCATGCTGACTGAAATGCACGGCACACAGGAAGATACACAAGAAGCCATTAACTGGTTGCAGGAACACCATGTAAAAGTAGAGGTACTGGGTTATGTCTGAGCCGATGATGTGGCTACTGGTTCGCGGCGTATGGGAAACGCTGGCAATGACCTTTGTGTCCGGTTTTTTTGGTTTTGTGATTGGCCTGCCGGTTGGCGTGTTGCTGTATGTAACGCGGCCGGGGCAAATCATTGAGAACGCGAAGCTCTACCGCACGCTCTCTGCACTGGTGAATATTTTCCGTTCCATCCCGTTCATTATCTTGCTGGTGTGGATGATTCCGTTCACCCGCATGATCGTTGGCACCTCTATTGGGCTGCAGGCCGCTATCGTCCCGCTGACCGTCGGCGCCGCGCCGTTTATCGCCCGTATGGTGGAAAACGCGCTGCTCGAAATCCCGACCGGGCTGATTGAGGCCTCCCGGGCAATGGGTGCCACGCCGCTGCAAATTGTACGTAAGGTATTACTACCAGAAGCACTGCCTGGACTGGTCAATGCGGCCACCATCACCCTTATCACGCTGGTGGGTTATTCCGCGATGGGCGGTGCCGTCGGTGCCGGTGGTCTTGGCCAGATTGGTTATCAGTACGGTTATATTGGCTACAACGCTACCGTCATGAATACAGTGCTGGTATTGCTCGTCGTTCTGGTTTATTTAATTCAGTTATCCGGCGATCGCATCGTCCGGGCTGTCACGCACAAATAACGTTGCACACAACACTAAAAACTCATTAAGAAAAGGAAATAAGCATGGCGTTCAAATTCAAAACCTTTGCGGCAGTTGGAGCCCTGATCGGTTCTCTGGCACTTGTGGGTTGCGGTCAGGATGAAAAAGATCCTAACCACATCAAAGTGGGCGTTATTGTTGGCGCAGAGCAGCAGGTCGCAGAAGTCGCGCAGAAAGTGGCTAAAGAAAAATACGGTCTGGACGTTGAGCTGGTCACGTTTAACGATTACGTCCTGCCTAACGAAGCGCTGAGCAAAGGCGATATCGATGCTAACGCCTTCCAGCACAAACCGTACCTGGATCAACAGATCAAAGATCGCGGCTACAAACTGGTTGCCGCAGGTAATACTTTTGTTTACCCGATTGCGGGCTACTCTAAAAAAATCAAATCACTGGATGAGTTGCAGGAAGGTTCTCAGGTCGCGATTCCAAACGATCCGACTAACCTTGGCCGCTCCCTGCTGCTGCTGCAAAAAGTGGGCTTAATCAAACTGAAAGACGGTGTTGGTCTGCTGCCGACCGCGCTGGACGTGATTGAAAACCCGAAAAACCTGAAGCTGGTTGAACTGGAAGCGCCGCAGTTGCCGCGTTCCCTGGACGATGCACAAATCGCACTGGCGGTCATCAACACGACCTACGCCAGCCAGATCGGCCTGACCCCGGCTAAAGACGGTATCTTTGTTGAAGATAAAGATTCTCCGTACGTAAACCTGATCGTGACTCGTGAAGACAATAAAGATGCTGAGAATGTGAAGAAATTCGTTCAGGCATACCAGTCTGACGAAGTGTACGAAGCAGCAAACAAAGTCTTCAACGGCGGAGCTGTTAAGGGCTGGTAATTTTAGGCTGTTTCCAGAATCTGTAATATCATCAGGACGGGCGCTTGCCCGTCTTGTCATTTATGCAAGCACCTGATTCAATATCTGACGTTTAGATCATTCATTGAGGAAATATTATGCGTGCTTTACCGATCTGTTTAGTAGCACTCATGCTGAGCGGCTGTTCTATGTTAAGCAGATCCCCTGTTGAACCCGTTCAAAGCACCGCTACCCCGCCTAAAGCGGAGCCGGAAAAACCCAAAGCACCGCGCGCGGCGCCGGTAAGAATCATTACTAACGCTGAAGATTTAGTTGGCAAACCGTTCCGCGATCTCGGCGAAGTCAGCGGCGAATCCTGCCAGGCATCCAACCAGGATTCACCGCCGAGCATTCCAACCGCACGCAAACGCATGCAGATTAACGCATCTAAAATGAAAGCAAATGCGGTATTGCTGCACAGTTGTGAAGTAACCAGCGGAACGCCGGGTTGCTATCGCCAGGCGGTTTGCATCGGTTCTGCACTGAACATTTCGGCGAAATGAGCCATTTTCAGTTCGAGCAAATAGGCGTTATCCGCTCACCTTATAAAGAAAAGTTCGCCGTTCCACGCCAGCCAGGTCTGGTGAAAAGTGCCAGCGGTGAACTGCATTTGCTCGCACCTTATAACCAGGCCGATGCCGTTCGCGGCCTGGAAGCCTTCAGCCATTTGTGGGTGATTTTTGTTTTTCACCAGACAATGGAAGGTGGATGGCGTCCAACCGTGCGCCCTCCCCGTCTTGGCGGCAATGCCAGAATGGGCGTCTTTGCCACGCGTTCAACGTTTCGTCCGAACCCTGTTGGCATGTCGTTGGTTGAGCTGCGGGGCATCCGTTGCCATAAAGAGCACGTAATCCTTGAGCTCGGCGGGCTGGATCTTGTTGATGGCACGCCGGTAGTGGATATAAAACCGTATCTGCCGTTTGCCGAATCGCTGCCTGATGCTCGCGCCAGCTATGCTCAGGACGCGCCGCAGGCCAGTGTAGACGTGACGTTCAGTGAAGAGCTCGCTGAGCAACTCCCAAAGCTCGAACAGCGTTACCCGCATCTTCGTCAGTTTATTGCCGAAGTGCTGGCGCAGGATCCGCGTCCTGCCTACCGTAAAAACGAGGAAGAAGGCAAAACCTATGCCGTCTGGTTGCTGGACTTTAACGTCCGCTGGCGCGTGACGCCGTCAGGATTTGAGGTCTTTGCTCTGGAAGCCCGCTAATTTGCATCGCGTACTCTTTTGACATCCCCTTCTCGCTGGTAAACTAAACCACTTTTGTTTTGTGCCAGGCTCATTTTGAGCCTGTTCGATCGTTCAACTGGAACCGTAACAACATGCGTACTAGCCAATATCTGCTCTCCACTCTGAAGGAGACACCTGCCGACGCCGAGGTCATCAGCCACCAGCTGATGCTGCGCGCCGGGATGATCCGCAAGCTGGCCTCCGGGTTATATACCTGGCTGCCGACCGGCGTGCGCGTCCTGAAAAAAGTCGAAAACATCGTGCGTGAAGAGATGAACAACGCCGGTGCGATCGAGGTGTTGATGCCGGTCGTTCAGCCTTCTGAACTGTGGGAAGAGAGCGGCCGTTGGGAACAATACGGCCCGGAACTGCTGCGTATTGCTGACCGTGGCGATCGTTCGTTCGTACTCGGCCCAACGCATGAAGAAGTGATCACCGACCTGATCCGTAATGAGCTGAGCTCTTACAAACAGCTGCCGCTGAACTTCTATCAGATCCAGACCAAATTCCGTGACGAAGTGCGTCCGCGCTTCGGCGTGATGCGTTCCCGCGAATTCCTGATGAAAGATGCCTACTCTTTCCACACTTCTCAGGAATCTCTGCAGGAAACCTACGACGCGATGTACGCTGCGTACAGCAAAATCTTCAGCCGTATGGGGCTGGATTTCCGTGCGGTACAAGCGGATACCGGTTCTATCGGCGGCAGCGCCTCTCACGAATTCCAGGTGCTGGCGCAGAGCGGTGAAGACGATGTGATCTTCTCTGACTCTTCCGACTATGCGGCAAACATCGAGTTTGCCGAAGCTGTTGCACCGAAAGAACCGCGCGCCGCTGCAACACAGGAAATGACGCTGGTTGATACACCGAACGCTAAAACCATCGCCGAGCTGGTTGAACAATTCAACCTGCCTATCGAGAAAACCGTGAAAACCCTGCTGGTGAAAGCGATTGAAGGCAGCAGCTACCCGCTGGTTGCGCTGCTGGTTCGTGGCGATCACGAGCTGAACGAAGTCAAGGCGGAAAAACTGCCGCAGGTTGCCAGCCCGCTGACCTTCGCCACCGAAGAAGAAATTCGTGCGCTGGTTAAAGCAGGTCCAGGATCTCTGGGTCCGGTGAACATGCCGATTCCGGTGGTTATCGACCGTACCGTTGCGGTAATGAGCGATTTTGCTGCCGGTGCCAACATCGACGGTAAACACTATTTCGGTATCAACTGGGATCGTGACGTGGCCACCCCGGAAGTGGCTGACATTCGTAACGTGGTCGCCGGCGATCCAAGCCCGGATGGCAAAGGTACGCTGATGATCAAACGCGGTATCGAAGTGGGCCATATCTTCCAGTTGGGTACCAAGTACTCTGAAGCGATGAAAGCCGCCGTTCAGGGAGAAGATGGTCGTAACCAGACGCTGACCATGGGCTGCTACGGTATCGGGGTCACTCGCGTTGTGGCTGCCGCGATTGAACAGAACTACGACGATCGCGGCATTGTATGGCCAGACGCCATTGCCCCGTTCCAGGTTGCTATTCTGCCGATGAACATGCACAAATCCTACCGTGTGCAGGAGCTGGCTGAGAAGCTGTACGCGGAGCTGCGCGCGCAGGGTATTGAAGTGTTGATGGACGATCGTAAAGAGCGTCCAGGCGTGATGTTTGCTGATATGGAGCTCATCGGTATTCCGCATACCATCGTGCTGGGCGACCGTAACCTCGACAACGACGATATCGAATACAAATACCGTCGTAACGGCGAGAAAGAGCTGATTAAAACCGGCGACATCGTCGACTACCTGGTCAAAGCTATTAAAGGCTAATACCAGCACAAGGCCCTGAGGATCAGGGCCTTTTTTACATGGATTGTATAAAATGGCTAAACCAACGGCGTATTACTGCCTGCTCCTCCCCTTCGGTCTTCTGCTTTCAGCCTGCACGATTGACGTCAGTCAGCAAAATTCATCAGCAACGGCTGTTGATGCCCAGGCAAAGAAATGGGAGGTAAAACTCCAGCATCAAAGTTCATTTACCGATCAAGCGCTGCATGAAATTACGGATACCGACCTCAGGCCGGGCGACCTGCTGTTTTCCTCTAGTCTTGGGGTGACCTCATTTGGTATTCGCGCGTTCAGCACCTCTTCTGTCAGCCATGTCGCCGTTTACCTTGGCGATAATGAAGTTGCCGAAGCGACCGGGGCGGGAGTACAAATCATTTCGCTCAAAAAGGCTGAAAATCACAGCGATAAGCTTTTTGCTCTGCGGGTCCCCAACCTCACACCGCAGCAGGCCGAAGAAATCAAAACATTCGCTTATAAAATCAAAGATAGCGGCTATAACTACCGCGGCATCGTCGAATTTATTCCGTTTATGGTGACCCGGCAAATATGTTCATTGAATCCTTTCTCAGAGGATTTTCGCCAGCAATGCGTCAGCGGGCTGGCAAAAGCACAGTTGAACAATACCAGTGAAGGAGAAAAGAAGGCGTGGTTTTGCTCCGAATTTGTAACCGATGCGTTTGCCACAGCCGGGCATCCGCTAACAATGGCGCAGCCGGGTTGGATTAGCCCTTCCGACCTGATGCATATGCGCGAAGGTGACATTTCCGCGTTTAAGTCTGAAACGCAGCTACAGTATATCGGCCACCTGAAGTTAGGGATTTATATCAAAACCAGCCGTTTTGTTGGATTGATCCGATAAGGAAAAACTGTCCGGTGATCGCCCGGACAGTTTTTATAAGCTGCAGATTAATCATCGCAACTCTGGCCAGGGATAAACTTAATTTCTTTATCCGCTCTTAAGGTTTTCACTGGTGTGCCCGTATCAGGATTTTCTTCCATCGTGAAGTGCCCTTCCACAGTAAGCAGAACTGCCTTATCCGTTGCACCACGCGCAGTCAGATAATCTCGCTCCAGTTGTGCATTGTTCGCGACAGAGACTCTTTTACCCGTCGCACAATCAGTGAAGGTTGCCGCGTCAGCCATATAGAAGTACATCCCCCGCATCGGCATTGGCGTCACCGGTAAGCTGGCAGAAACTGGCTCAAGCGTGTAGTTGAACTGTGACTCAATCGGGTTACCTTCACGATCCAGCATCTCCAGCGCTTCACCTTTTGCCCGGTAGTACGACTTTTCACCTTTGCTGTCAGTCAGCACCAGCTTATCGGCAGTGCGCGCCCATGTACCATAAGAAGCAAAGGAGGACGGTTCATCTCGCACGCCCTGATAGCGTTCGTTCATCACCCATGTGCCGTCTTTTTCCAGGAACAGAGAGGTTTCAATTCCTTCGCAGTCCGCGCAAGGCAAAATGCCACGCCAGCTTTGCTGCATCGGTTTTAATTCTGCCGCCCGCGTCGGCTGTAGTACATCGACTTCAGTACGGTTGTTACAGCCGATCAAGGAAAAAAGCGTGCATGCAGCGACCACGGACAATATTGCTGTTTTCACTATGAATTCCTTATAATTTTTTATTCCCGCTCGTCAGTCTTGCGTTCGACGAACTCTCCCACGCAGTGCTTTCACTGTGGATTTTTGCGCCTTCGATGACAACCTGCGCTCTTTCGAGGCGCGCGTAGGACGTGTTGCCTGTCGGCTTTTTTGCACCGCGGTTAATTCTTTTATCACCGCCACCAGTCGGGAGATTGCCGCTTCCCGATTTAGCTCCTGGCTACGGTATTCCTGCGCCTTTATGATAATAACGCCATCGCTGCTAATCAGATGATGGCTGGCGGCCAGCAGACGTTCCTTGTAATACTCTGGCAGGCCTGAGGCCCGAATGTCAAAGCGCAAATGGATAGCCGTGGAGGTCTTGTTAACGTGCTGACCGCCCGCGCCCTGTGCCC
Organism: Citrobacter sp. RHBSTW-00986; assembly: GCF_013783065.1. Lineage (NCBI taxonomy): Bacteria > Pseudomonadati > Pseudomonadota > Gammaproteobacteria > Enterobacterales > Enterobacteriaceae > Citrobacter > Citrobacter sp. RHBSTW-00986. The sequence goes on from NZ_CP056200.1 coordinate 3,900,998, forward strand.
GAATCGCCGTGATTTCCAGCTCACTGTCAGGGATAGAGACGTTTCGGGAGATAACAATCATCAACGCGGCTGCCACGCGGTCAGATGAATTTCCAGATTGTTCTGAGAATCAGACAGCCAGATAGCGCCATCCTGGATAGTTGCCTGCAGCGCCATTGTACGACCAGCAAAATCACTCAGTTGCGCCAGCTGTTCATCATCCAGATACCACACGGTGAGATTTTTAAACTGCGCACACTTGTTCTGGTTTTGCTGCCACCAGATCTGGGCCGCACGGCTGTTGTAAGTAAACAGAGCAACCTCACCAGACTGGGTACAGGCTTTTTTAATACGACGCTCATCCGGCAGACCCAGTTCAATCCAGAGATCGATGCCCAGATGATCGTTACGCAGCCATGCTTCAGGCTCGTCTTCAGCACTCAGGCCACGCGTGAACTGCAGCCGTTCATCGGCATATTTAATCCAGGCCAGCAGGCGCAGCATCATGCGCTCCTGGGTTTCAGAGGGATGACGCGCCAGCGTCAAGGCCGCGTCAAGGAACTGGTTGCGGTCGAGATCCGCTACGTTGACGACGGCTTTATAAATTGTCGCTTTAAGCGCCATGAGAGAACTCCTTTCGAATCAGGCGCTCATTGTAGCGAAAACTGCGGCAAAAGGCTGCTAACAGCTCCTCAATCAAGGCGCTGATATTGCTTGAATGAGTATGGTATAGTCACCTTGCTAAACAGAGTTTATCTTCGTAGGCTTAGACTTGCATCCACGGTTAAGTCAGAGTGCTGACAGGAGGGCATGTGGAAAAATATTGTGAGTTAATACGCAAGCGGTACGCGGAAATCGCCAGCGGAGACTTAGGGTATATCCCGGATGCGCTGGGTTGCGTATTGAAGGTGCTTAATGAAGTGGCGGCAGACAGCGCCCTTCCAGAGTCGGTCAGGGAAAAAGCGGCCTATGCTGCCGCCAACTTACTGGTGAGCGATTATGTCAATGAATGAAACGTATCAACCCATCAATTGTGATGATTACGACAATCTTGAACTCGCCTGCCAGAACCATTTGTTACTGACGCTGGCGCTAAAAGATGGCGAAGTTTTGCAGGCGAAAGCGAATGACCTGGTTTCACGCAAAAACGTGGAGTATCTGGTCGCAGATGTCGCAGGTGAAATCCGGGAGCTTCGTCTCGATAAAATTGCCAGCTTCAGCCACCCGCAAATCGGTACCGTGGTCGTCAGCGAATCTTAACTTTTCTTGCACCTTATCAGGCCTAAATGACCAGGCCTGATAATCGCAGCGCCATCAGGCATGCCAAATCAGACTAATACCTTCTTCATCTACCGCCGCACCCTCACGCGTCACAAAAACACCCGCAGCCGCAATCAAGGTTTCACCGTAAAACAACAACGGCGTGGTATCTCGTCGCCAGGGCGGGATCCCCTGCTCCTGCCAGATTTTCTTTAATTTACGTCCACCGTTACGCCCGACAATATGCAATACGCCTGGCGCTTTAAAACGAATACTGATGGCTTCACCTGCTTGCGGCATGCGCAATTCGCCAGCAGAGATTAGCTGCACCGAGCCTAACCCAGCTGGCAGCGTCAACGGCGTTTCCCGGCATGACCACGGGATGACTGTTTCGCTTTGCCCGTCGACCGATTTAACCCACCATAGCTGTGACTGATAGCGACGGACCTCATATTCTCCCAGACGAAAACAGGGGGAAGCATCTTCTCGCGCCAACGCCACTTCCTGCCAGATACGTTCCAGCCCGTCCCGGGAAGGCATCGGCGCATTTACCCCCGCCAACCAGCGACGAAGCAGAGCGGCACGCCGCACGCCACTCATCATCATTAACGGTGCCAGTAACAGTGTGCCTTGGGCAGTCACGCAGTCGGCTAAATCATTGGCCAGCAGTTCATCCAGTAAACTCTCCTGCTCGGCGCACAGCGCGGCGCTACGGGCTGCGGCTTGCGCGAAGTGCGGCCATCGTTGTTGGAGCAAGGGGGTAACGCGCAATCTGAGAAAATTGCGATCGTAGGCATCATCCTGATTACTTTCATCTTCGATCCAGCATAATTCATGCTGTCGCGCCCATGCTTCAAGCGCCTCTCGCGTTTGCGCCAGCAGCGGTCGAATCAGTTGGGTTCCGGCAAATGGTGAGCTTTCGCCCATGGCGGAAAGCCCGGCAGGACCACTGCCGCGCTTAAGCGCCAGTAGAAAGGTTTCACACTGGTCGTCGAGATGCTGGGCGGTCATCAGCACTTCACCCGGTAGTAAGGTCTGCGCAAATGCCTGATAGCGCGCGCGTCGCGCCTGAGCTTCGATGCCCAAACCATCATCCTCAAGATGGACCCGTTCAACCACCAGCGGCACCTGCCACTGTGCGCATACCGACTCACAGTGTTGCACCCAACTGTCTGCCTGCGGGCTTAATCCGTGATGAATATGGATTGCACGCAAGGCAACCTCAGGATTTTGCGCTCGCCACAGTACCAGCTGATGCAGCAGCACGGTGGAATCCAGCCCGCCGCTAAAGGCGACCAGAATCGATTGAGAATTCAGCAGTGAAGTGTTCAGCGTGAGTGTCGTCATGATGGTTACTTACAAGGGCATTGCCCGGCACATTGCCAGGCTAATGCCACAATGATAAGACTTACAGCTCGTACAGTTCGAGCGGTAATCCGTCCGGATCGTTAAAAAACGTAAAGCGTTTGCCGGTAAACGGATCGATACGCACGGATTCGCACTTCACGTGGTGAGCTTCCAGATGCGCGATCGCTTTTTCCACGTCATCTACGCTGAACGCCAGATGGCGTAAACCGCAGGCTTCCGGTCGGCTCGGACGGCAAGGCGGAAATGGAAAAGAAAAAAGCTCAATCACATACTGACCGTTCAATGCCAGATCACCCTTCCACGAGTCACGTTCTTCCCGGTAGGCTTCGCTGATTAGCGTAAAGCCCAGCACATCACAGTAAAATGCCTTACTCGCCGCGTAGTCCGTCGCAATAATGGCAATATGGTGAACCTGTTTTAATCCCAGCATAGCGTCATCGCCTCTTTCGTTTTTCTGCCAGCACGTTACTCGTGCGTAATGGGTTCACGCAAGTCGTCATGCCATTTTTAGGACTCGCACGCGATACACGCCATCTTCACCCAGTTTAGCGCCATGGATATCGGTTTCAAATCCAGGATAGTGATGGCCCACTGAACACAACATCAGCAGAAAATCGAGTACAGCCCGACTTTTGGCCGTGATCATTTCCCCGGGCATCAAGAGCGGCACACCGGGAGGATAAGGCAGAATCATATTGGCAGAAATGCGCCCCACCAGTTGATCGAGCGCCACCGTTTCGACCTCACCTTTGATCTGCCGCTGCCAGGCCTGGTGCGGGGTCATTTTCATTTCCGGTAAGGTATCAAATGCCCGCAGCATCAGCCCGGAGAGATCGTGCTGGCGGATCAGCTTATGGATCCCCTGCGCCAGATCCTGAATACGCATATTACGATAGAAATCGGGATCCTCGGCATACAGATCCGGCAGCATATTTTTCACGCGTAAATTCAGATCGTACGAGCGTTTAAATTCCGTCAGGCCGCGCAGTAGCCCCATCGCCCGGGTTTTATCAATGCCAATACTGAACAGGAACAACAGATTATACGGTCCCGTTTTCTCGACAACGACACCGCGCTCATCAAGGAATTTCGCCACCAGCGCCGCAGGGATCCCCTCTTCACTCATATTTCCCTGTTCATCCATTCCCGGCGTAAGAATGGTGACCTTCACCGGGTCGAGGAACATATGGTCGGCGTCAGCATCAACAAATCCGTGCCAGTCTTCACCAGGCGCTACCGGCCAGCACTCCGCCTCATCTACCCTTTCCGGCTGCCAGATATCAAAGAACCAGCCATCCGACTCTTCGCGTAGCCGCTGCACTTCTTTACGGAAATGCAGCGCCCGATCCACCGAACGATTGATTAACCGCTTGCCTGAATTGCCACGCAGCATTGCCGCCGCCGTTTCTATCGACGCGACAATCGGGTAGCTCGGGGAAGTGGAAGTGTGCATCATAAAGGCTTCGTTGAACGTCTCTTCGTCGTAGTCGCCCTTAATGTGGATCAGAGAAGCCTGTGATAGTGCCGCCAACATCTTGTGGGTTGACTGGGTTTCAAAAATCACTTTCCCCGGCACCCGTTCGCCGCTCATCCCGCTTTTCCCCTGATAGATCGGGTGAAAATGGGTATACGGCACCCAGGCAGAATCAAAATGAATGGAGGGCACATCCAGGGTTTGCTTGATCCAGTTGGTGTTATACAACAGGCCGTCATAGGTGGAATTGGTGATCACCGCGTGTACCGGCCATAGCGCCTGAGGGGTCTCTTCTACCTTGCGTTCAATGCTTGCGCGGGTGAATTCCCGACGAGGTATACCGCCGAGGATCCCCAGCGCATTGCGCGTAGGCTTCAGCCAGATTGGCACCACATCGCTCATCATTAGCAAATGCGCCAGCGACTTATGACAGTTGCGATCAATCAGTAGCGTACTGCCTGAAGGCGCGGCATACATGCCGACAATCTTGTTCGACGTCGAGGTGCCGTTGGTCACCATATAGCTCTGCTCGGCGCCAAAGGTGCGCGCGATATACTCCTCCGCTTCCAGATGCGGGCCGGTATGATCCAGCAGCGAACCCAGTTCAGTCACGGAAATAGACACGTCGGCCTTCAGAGTATTGCCGCCAAAGAAATCATAGAACAGGCAGCCGACCGGGCTTTTCTGATACGCCGTTCCCGCCATATGTCCGGGCGTGCAGAAGGTGTACTTTCCTTCCTTCACATAGGTAAACAGCGCCTTGGTGAAAGGAGGGGTGATGTTATCGAGGTATTCGCTGGTGTACTGACGGATGCGGGTTGCAATATCTTCAGACTGGCCCAGCGCATACTCAAAAAACCACAGTGCCATGCGCAGGTCGTGCGCGCTGACATCCATCGTCGAATGGGTATTAATAAAGGCGTAGAGCGGGAGATACTCGTTGAGCTGGTTGATGTCACTGCACAGATCCAGGCTGTATTCATCCCAGTCAAAAATGACACCGCAAATTCGTGGGTTATGTTCGATAAACTTAAGTAGGTCGACGCTATTCTGCGGCCAGATAATCTGAAACCCCTGCTGTTGCAGCGCACGCTCAAGTTCCTTGATGGGCTCATCTTTATAAAAGACGCCATGCGGTCCCATGATGGCAATGATATTCATGCGTTCCTCCTGGAAAAACCTTAGTTAATCATAGCCTGGTGAAACCACAGGTAAAAAAAAGGGCCACAGCGTTGTGGCCCTTTTCAGAATTAATGCAGTTTACGCGTAACCGTAGCTCATCAAACGCTGGTAACGACGGTTTTTCAAATCATCTTTGCTTAACACGTCGAGATCGGCGAGATCGGCCAGCAGTTGTGCTTTCAGGGACGCAGCCATCACTTCCGGGTTGCGGTGCGCGCCGCCCAGCGGTTCCGGGATGATAGAGTCGATAAGCTTCAGCTCTTTCAGACGCGGCGCGATAATCCCCATTGCTTCTGCGGCCAGCGGCGCTTTGTCGGCGCTTTTCCACAGAATGGAGGCACAACCTTCCGGGGAGATAACGGAATAGGTGCTGTATTGCAGCATATTCACTTTATCGCCTACGCCGATCGCCAGCGCGCCGCCGGAACCACCTTCACCAATAACGGTGCAGATTACCGGTACGCTCAGACGCGACATTTCGCGCAGGTTGCGCGCAATCGCTTCAGACTGACCACGTTCTTCCGCGCCCACTCCCGGATAAGCCCCTGGGGTGTCGATGAAGGTAATGATCGGCATATTGAAACGCTCGGCCATTTCCATCAGACGCAGCGCTTTGCGATAGCCTTCCGGTGCCGGCATGCCGAAATTACGACGAATTTTTTCTTTGGTCTCACGGCCTTTCTGATGACCAATGATCATCACCGGACGGCCATCCAGACGCGCGATGCCGCCGACAATAGCTTTATCATCCGCATAGGCACGATCGCCCGCCAGCTCATCAAATTCATCAAATGCCAGGCGGACATAATCCAGGGTGTACGGACGCTGTGGATGGCGCGCCAGCTGGGCTACCTGCCATGCGCCAAGATCGGCGAAGATTTTACGCGTCAGCTCTACGCTTTTTTCACGCAGACGATGCACTTCTTCATCGATGTTAATATCCAGTTTCTCATCCTGACGGCTAACCGCAGTCAGAGAATCGATTTTTGCTTCCAGCTCTGCAATCGGCTGTTCAAAATCAAGGAAATTCAGACTCATAGTATTCCTGTATTAGTCAAACTCCAGTTCCACCTGCTCCGAACCAATAAGGCCACGGAGATCGTTTAGCAAACGATCGCTCGGAGAGACACGCCACGTTGCGCCAAAACGCAATCGCGCACGTGCATCCGCCCTCTGATAGTAGAGATGTACTGGAATTGTCCCCGAGCGGTGGGGTTCCAGAGACTGACGGAGTCGGTTTAAAAGCTGGTCATCAATTTGCCTGTCCGTCAGCGAGATAGCAAGCCCGCGAGCATATTTTTCCCGGGCTTCGTCAATATCCATGACTTCACGGGCCATCATTTTAAGCCCGCCGCTGAAGTCATCAAAGCTGACCTGTCCGCTGACGATAAGTATGCGGTCTTTTTCCAGCAATTGCTGGTATTTATCCAGGGCATCGGTAAACAACATAACTTCCAGACGCCCGGAACGGTCATCTAGGGTACAGATGCCGATACGATTGCCGCGCTTGGTGACCATTACCCGCGCAGCAATGACGAGCCCCGCAGCCGTGGTGACTTTACCACGTTCTGTCGGATGCATGTCTTTCAGCCTGTGGCCTCCAACATAGCGCTCAATTTCTTTTAAATACTGGTTGATGGGGTGTCCCGTCAGGTAAAGCCCTAACGTTTCACGTTCCCCTTCTAATACCACCTGCTCCGGCCACGGTGTACAGTTAGCATAAGACTGTTCAATTTGTTCCGGCTCTTCAGCCAGCACGCCAAACATGTCCGCCTGACCCGTTGCCTCGGCTTTCGCATGCTGATCGGCGGCTTTTAGCGCATCGTTGAGCGAATTCATCAGCGCCGCACGATGCGGGCCAAGGCGGTCAAACGCCCCGGACATGATTAACTTTTCCAGCACCCGGCGGTTGAGTTTTTTGATGTCCGTGCGCGCACAGAGATCAAACAGCTCGCGGAAGTAACCGCCTTCGTTGCGCGCCTCAATAATAGCTTCAATTGGCCCTTCACCCACGCCTTTTATCGCGCCGATGCCATAGACAATTTCGCCATCATCATTCACGTGAAAATGATAAAGCCCGGAGTTGATGTCCGGCGGCAGGATTTTGAGCCCCATACGCCAGCATTCATCCACCAGGCCGACCACTTTCTCGGTGTTATCCATATCGGCGGTCATTACCGCCGCCATAAACTCGGCGGGGTAATGCGCCTTCAGCCATAGCGTCTGGTAAGAGACCAGCGCATAGGCAGCGGAGTGCGATTTGTTAAATCCGTAACCGGCGAATTTCTCCACCAGGTCAAAGATTTTCATCGCCAGTTCGCCGTCGACGCCGCGCTTTTTCGCCCCTTCTTCAAAGGTGCCGCGCTGCTTAGCCATCTCTTCCGGCTTTTTCTTACCCATCGCACGACGCAACATGTCCGCACCGCCAAGGGTATATCCGGACAGCTCCTGGGCAATCTGCATAACCTGTTCCTGATACAGGATAATGCCGTAGGTCGGCTCCAGTACCGGTTTCAGACACTCATGCTGCCATTGTACGTCCGGGTAGGAAATCTCTTCGCGACCATGCTTACGGTCGATAAAGTTATCTACCATCCCCGACTGTAGCGGACCAGGACGGAACAGGGCCACCAGGGCGATCATATCTTCGAAGCAGTCAGGCTGCAGCCGTTTGATAAGATCTTTCATGCCGCGGGATTCTAGCTGGAAGACCGCCGTGGTTTCCGAGCGTTGCAGCATGTCGAAGCTTTTCTTGTCATCCAGCGGGATAGCGGCGATATCCAGCGGCGGCTCGCCGTTCTTTTCACGGCGCGCGTTAATCATTTCCAGCGCCCAGTTGATGATGGTGAGCGTACGCAGGCCGAGGAAGTCGAACTTCACAAGGCCGGCATATTCCACGTCGTTCTTATCAAACTGAGTAACCGGGTGCAGCCCCTGTTCATCGCAGTATAGCGGCGCAAAATCGGTAATTTTGGTCGGCGCGATAACTACACCACCGGCGTGTTTACCGGCGTTACGCGTGACGCCTTCCAGCTTACGCGCCATATCGATCAGCGCTTTAACCTCTTCATCTGCCTCATAGATTTCCGGCAGTTGGGGTTCGGCTTCAAAGGCTTTTGCCAGCGTCATGCCCGGGTCGGGCGGCACCAGTTTCGAAATACGGTCAACGAAGCCGTACGGGTGTCCCAGCACGCGCCCCACGTCGCGGATAACCGCTTTGGCCGCCATCGTACCGAAGGTAATAATCTGCGAAACCGCATCACGACCGTACATTTCCGCCACGTGTTCAATTACCCGGTCGCGTTTCTCCATACAGAAGTCAACGTCGAAGTCGGGCATTGAGACACGTTCCGGGTTCAGGAATCGTTCGAACAGCAGGTCAAATTCCAGCGGATCCAGGTCGGTAATTTTCAGCGCATAGGCGACAAGCGAGCCGGCACCGGAACCACGTCCAGGGCCTACCGGTACGCCGTTATCTTTCGACCACTGGATAAATTCCATCACGATCAGGAAGTAGCCAGGGAATCCCATCTGGTTGATAACTTTCAGTTCAACTTCCAGACGTTCGTCATAAGGCGGGCGCTTCTGGGCGCGAACTTCAGGGTCCGGGAACAAAAACGCCAGACGCTCTTCCAGACCTTCGCGCGATTTCGCCACGAGGAAATCCTCGGTGGTCATATCACCGGTCGGGAACTGTGGCAGGAAATACTCACCCAGACGTACCGTCACGTTACAGCGCTTAGCTATCTCAACGGTGTTTTGCAGCGCTTCCGGAATATCGGAAAACAGCTCGCACATCTCATCTTCGCTACGCATGTACTGCTGCGGCGAATAATTACGCGGGCGTTTCGGGTCGTCAAGGGTGAACCCGTCATGGATTGCCACGCGGATTTCATGCGCGTCAAAATCACTGGTTTCAAGGAAACGAACATCGTTGGTCGCCACCACCGGAAGACCACGCCTTTCCGCCAGTTCTACCGCTGCATGCAGATAATTTTCTTCATCTTGCCTGCCGGTGCGGATAAGCTCGAGGAAGTAACAATTTGGAAAATGTTCTTCGTAAAACGCTACGCACTCATCAACCAGTGCGCTATTACCGCGCAGCAGGCTGCGCCCAACGTCGCCCATGCGGCCGCCGGAGAGCAAAATCAAACCTTCTTTTAACTCGGCCAGCCAATCCCGGTCGATGACCGGCCCTTCTGCGCCATAACCACGCTGATAGGCTTTCGATATCAACAACGTCAGGTTCTGATAGCCAGTATTGTTTGCGGCCAGCACGGTGAGCTGCGTGAGTTCATCGCCCAGCAGCTCGCTACGGACATGAAAATCTGCGCCAACTATCGGCTTGATACCCGCACCGTGACCCGCTCCGTAAAACTTCACCAGACCACACAGGTTGGTAAAATCGGTGATCGCCAGTGCAGGCATGCCTAACGCGGCCGCCTTTTTCACTAGCGGCCCGGTTTTCGCCAGCCCATCGATCATGGAGTAGTCGCTGTGCACCCGCAGGTGGACGAAACGAGGTTCAGACATCTTCAGATTCCTTCGACACAAGAATCAGGACGTGAGTCCCAGTGCGCGTTTGACGGGGCCAAAACTACGGCGATGGTGCTCTGTTGCGCCATGCATTGCCAACTTTTCCAGATGAAAAGCGGTTGGATAGCCTTTGTGCTGTGCAAAGCCATACTGCGGGAACACCGTATCCAGGGCCGCCATTTCAGCATCACGTGTAACTTTTGCCAGTATCGACGCCGCGCTAATCTCCGCCACACGGCTATCACCTTTTACCACCGCCAGCGATGGCACCGGTAATGCCGGGCAACGATTGCCGTCGATCAGTACGTATTCCGGCGCTATATGCAGACCCGCAACCGCACGCTGCATGGCCAGCATAGTGGCATGTAAAATATTCAACTCGTCGATTTCATGTGGTTCCGCACGCCCCAGGCTCCAGCTTAACGCTTTTTCTTTAATCTCATCGAATAGCGCCAGGCGACGTTTTTCCGACAGTTTTTTTGAGTCGTTAAGACCGATAATAGGGCGAGCCGGATCCAGAATGACGGCGGCAGTGACGACCGCGCCGACTAAAGGACCACGTCCAACTTCATCTACACCCGCCACTAAATGCGTATGCGGATATACAAATTCAATCATTGCGCTAACTCCAGGACCGCATCCGCCGCCTGCTCATCAGCGTTGCAACGGATCTGCTGATGCAGTTCACGGAATGTGTCGTGCATCGCATGGCTGGTTTTGCCATTCGCCAGCAACGGCAACAGCGCTTGCGACAGCGCCTGCGGTTCGCACTCTTCCTGCAACAGCTCTTTAACCAGTTCTCTTCCCGCCAGCAGGTTAGGTAGCGAAACGTAATCGGTCTTCACCAGACGCTTTGCCAGCCAAAAGGTGAAAGGTTTCATACGATAGCCAACCACCATCGGGCATTTTGCCAGCATACATTCCAGCGCAGCGGTGCCGGAAGCCAGCAGTGCGGCATCGCTGGCAACCATCGCTTCACGTCCCATTCCATTAAGCAGATGTACGGAAAGCTCCGGCGCAACTTCAGCTTTAATGCGCTCAAACTGCTCGCGACGTTTGGCATTCACCAACGGCACTACCACTTCGAGATCTGGATAATGCTGGCGTAACAACTGCGCCGTTTTCAGAAAATCGGCGCTGAGCATCTCCACTTCTGCGCCACGGCTTCCTGGCAATAGCGCCAGGCAGTGAGCGTCATGGGGAATACCCAGAACATCGCGAGCCGCGTTTTTATCCGGGTCCAACGGCATGGCATCTGCCATGGTATGACCGATAAAGCGGCACGGGACGTTAAATTTGTCATAAAACGCTTTTTCGAAAGGCAGAAAGGCCAGCACCATATTGGTGGATCTGCCTATTTTGAAAACGCGTTTCTGTCGCCAGGCCCACACAGAGGGGCTGACGTAATGAATGGTTTTAATGCCCTGCTTTTTCAAATTCCCTTCGAGGGTAATATTGAAATCAGGCGCATCAATACCGACGAAAACATCCGGCTTTAAGTCGGTAAATCGGCGAGTGAGATCGGCGCGAATATGCAGTAAACGGCGCAGGCGTCCGAGCACTTCAACAATGCCCATTACCGCCAGCTCTTCCATTTCGTACCAGGCTTCACAGCCTTCGGCCTGCATCAGCGGACCCGCCACGCCAACAAAACGCGCATTGGGAACGCGAGCCTTGAGTGCACGAATTAACCCTGCACCAAGAATATCGCCGGAGGTTTCTCCGGCGACGAGGGCAATCGTTAAAGGACGCTGCTCAGTCATTAACGAATCAGACCACGCGTTGAGCGCTCAAAAAAGTCGCTGAAAGCCTGAACTTCAGGGTACTGTTTCGCCAGTTCCGCGATTTCCGGTTTCACTTCTTCCAGCGTTTTACCACTACGGTACAACGCTTTGTAGGCATTACGAATCGCGGTAATCGCTTCGCGGGTGAACCCACGACGCTTCAGACCTTCGATATTGACGCCAAATGGCGTTGCGTGGTTGCCCTGGGCGATAACGTATGGAGGCACGTCCTGAGCAACGCCAGAACAGCCGCCAACCATCACATGCGCGCCGATGATGCAGAACTGATGCACCGCAGTCATGCCGCCGATGATAACAAAATCATCCAGCGATACATGCCCGGCAAGCGTGGCGTTATTCGCCAGAATACAGCGGTTGCCTACCGTACAATCATGCGCTACGTGCGCATTAATCATCAGTAAGTTATCGCTGCCCACCTTCGTCACTCCACCGCCCTGCACTGTGCCACGATGAATGGTAACGCTTTCGCGGATGCGGTTGCGATCGCCAATTTCCACGCGGGTCGGTTCGCCAGCATATTTCAGATCCTGGTTAACTTCACCGATGGAGGCAAACTGATAGATCTCGTTATCGCGACCAATTTTTGTATGGCCATTCACGACAACGTGAGACTTCAGTACGGTACCCTCACCAATTTCAACATGGGGTCCAACAATACAAAATGGGCCAATGTGAGCGTTAGCGCCAATGCTGGCGCCTTCTTCCACAATGGCAGTTGGGTGAATAAAGGCGGATTTATCAATCACGTATCAGGCCTCCCGGCTACGGGCACACATCATCGTTGCTTCGCACACAACTTTACCGTCGACCAGCGCAACCCCTTTAAAACGGGTCAGGCCGCGGCGCGTTTTCTCGAAAGTCACTTCCATGATCATCTGATCGCCTGGCACGACAGGACGCTTAAAGCGCGCTTCGTCAATACCCGCAAAATAGTACAGTTCACCTGGTTCCAGTTTCCCTACGCTTTTAAACGCGAGGATACCGGTGGCCTGCGCCATTGCTTCCAGAATCAGTACGCCTGGGAAAATAGGTTTACCCGGGAAGTGGCCCTGGAAGAAAGGCTCGTTAACAGATACATTTTTCACTGCGCGCAGAAAACGACCTTCTTCAAAATCCAGCACGCGGTCAACCAGCAGAAACGGAAAACGGTGCGGCAGAAGTTCTAAAATCTCTTCAATATGCAGAGTATGAGTGTTAGTAGTCAAAATACTCTTCCTGTCAAAATATACTAAAAGGCAATAATAACACGGCCTGTCGCAATCGTATGAATGGGACAGGCCGAAAAGTCAGACATGCAAAAACGGTGCTTTAGTCTTGTTGATTAACCTTGCGCTCAATCGCTTTGAGACGCTTGCTCATATCATCAATATTCATCACCAGTGCAGCTGTTTTACGCCATACCTTATTGGGCTGTAGCGGAATGCCTGAGGAATAGACGCCAGGTTCGGTGATAGGACGCATCACCATACCCATGCCAGTAACCGTGACTTTATCGCATATTTCCATATGCCCATTGATCACGCTGGCGCCGCCAATCATGCAGTAACGGCCAATCTTCAGGCTACCCGCCATAATGACGCCACCGGCTACCGCCGTATTGTCGCCAATCACAACGTTATGCGCAATCTGGCACTGGTTATCAATGATAACACCATTACCGATCACAGTATCGTCCAGCGCACCACGATCAATGGTGGTACAAGCGCCGATCTCGACGCGATCGCCAATAATCACGCGACCAAGCTGCGGGATCTTCACCCAGTTACCGCGATCGTTCGCGTAACCAAATCCATCAGATCCGACGACAGTGCTGGACTGGATCAGGCAATTCTCACCGATCTGAATGTCGTGGTAAATCGTCACATTCGCCCACAAGCGTGAACCTGCGCCGATTTTAGTATTTTTTCCGACGAAGCAGCCTGCGCCGATAACGACGTTATCGCCCAGTTCTACGCCAGACTCAATGACCGCATTTGCGCCCACAGAAACATTATTACCCAGCTTCGCCGTCGCATCGATCACTGCACTCGGTGCAATGTTTTGTGCGGGCTGCGGCGTGGTATCTAAGATTTGCGCCATACGTGCATAGGTCAGGTAGGGATTCTTCACTACCAGCGCAGCACTCTTAGCAAAAGGAAGATCGTCCTGCGTCATCACAACGGCAGAGGCCTGGCATACGCCTAAGTGTTCACGGTACTTAGGATTCACCATGAACGTGATATTGCCAGTTTGCGCAGATTGCATGGACGCTACGCCGGTGATGACGATATCGCCATCACCGTGTAATTCTGCATCCAACTGCTCTGCTAAATCAGCCAGTCGAATTGAAGGCATTACTTATTTAACCTGTTTCAGTACGTCAGCGGTGATGTCTTTTACATCGCTGCTGTTGTATGCAACGGTGTTTGCGTCAACAACCAGATCGATGCTCTGACTGTTAGCAACAGATTTCACCGCTGTCTGGATACGAGTAACCAGTTTGCCACGTTCTTCGTTGGAACGACGCGCACGATCCTGCTCAAAAGCCTGAGCTTTCTGAGAGAAAGTCTGACGCTGAGCCATGACGTCTTTTTCCAGCTTGGTACGATCGCTACCCGCTTTCATGGATTGCAGACGCTGCATTTTAGATTGCAGATCAGATTCCATACGCTGCAGTTCGCTGGCACGGCCTTTGAACTCGTTTTCCAGCGTAGCAGAAACGCCCGTCTTCTGTGCAACCTGTTGGAACAAGCTACCCATGTTGACGATTGCAATTTTGTCAGCAGCCTGTGCGGACGTTGCCATCGCTAAACCGAGACCTGCAGCTAATAACCACTTTTTCACAATTAACTCCTTACCATCCCATTTGCACCCGAAGGTACAGTTCTTTGCGTGGCCAGGCGATCCCATGCAAGATCGCCTAAAGTCATCGCTACACTACCACTACATTCCTTTGCGAAGAACAATTACCAGGTTTTACCAATGTTAAACTGGAACTGTTCCGCTTTGTCTCCATCGTACTTCTTGAACGGCTGGGCGTAGGAGAAAACCAACGGCCCCAATGGGGACATCCATTGTAAAGCGATACCCGCTGACATACGGATATTGTTCGGATCGCTGTAGTCCGGATAACCAGAGTACTTAGCTGAATCCCAGTTCGTATCCCAAACGGTACCCATATCCCAGAAGAACGAGGTACGGACCGAGTTGGCATACTTGTCGCTGATAAACGGCGTCGGGGTAATAAATTCCAGGCTGGCGACAGCCATGGCGTTACCGCCCACCGCATCATCCGATTTACACGGTGAAGTATTGGTGGCGTCACATTCGTTATCGTAATCGCTATCGTTGTTATAACGATTAGCCGGTAAATAGACAGCCTTTGGACCGATGGTGTTGGACTGGAAACCACGCACGGTGCTGGAACCACCCGCATAGAAGTTCTCGTAGAACGGCATCTCTTTGCTGCCGATGCCGTCACCATAGCCCCACTTCGTGCGACCCAGAACAACCCATTTGTGATCGTCATCGATCGGCACATAGGTCGCGGTATCCAACGTCGCTTTGTAGTATTCGTTGTCAGAACCCGGAATGGTTACTTTACCGTTCAGGTTGACACGCGTACCTTCCGTTGGGAAGTACCCACGGTCCAGCTTGTTATATGTCCACCCATAGTTGAAGGTGAAATCGTCTGATTTAAAGCTATCAGCGTCAGGATCCTTACCCATTGAAACCAGATAACGTTGCATTGCAACCTGTGGATCCATGTTAGACAAGGAGTTATGCACATAACCCACACCCGCACGCAAGGTGTTGTATTCGTTGATCGGGAAGCCGAGCGTTGCGTCAGTACCATAACTTTTGTTGGTATAGTCGGACAGGTCTGCATCATCCGCTTTAAAGTCATTGTAGAAAACGCGACCACCAAGGCTCACCCCATCAACGGTGAAATATGGGTTGGTGACAGACAACTCAGTATAGGTCTGATAGTCGTTTTTGGTGCCGTTAATCCCGACTGAATAACCGGTACCTAACCAGTTATCTTGCTGAACGCCAGCCTGGAAGCTCACGCCGCTTTCAGTACCGTAACCAACGCCGAAGTTAAAGCTACCGGTGTTACGCTCTTTAACCTTATAGACCACATCAACCTGATCCGGGCTACCCGGTACACGCTGAGTATCGGTATCGACGGTTTCAAAGTAACCCAGACGGTTCAGACGCTCTTTACCCTGATCGACCAGATCGCTACCCAACCAGGCCCCTTCCATCTGGCGCATTTCGCGACGCAGAACGGAATCTTTAGAGGTGTCGTTCCCTTCAAAACGAATCTTACGCACGTAGAAACGGTTACCTGCATCCACGTTTACGCGTAATTTAACGGTTTTGTCGGCGTCGTTGATTTCAGGTTGCGACTGTACGCGCGGATAGGCATAGCCATAGCGACCCAGAAGCTTCTTGATATCATCTTCCATTTTGGTCACTTTGGTGCCGTTATAGAGTTCGCCTGGCTCGATTTTGGTCAGGGTCTCAATTTCGGCGGAGTGCCCAGCCAGGTTACCGCTCACCTGTACCCCTGAAAGCTTGTATTGATCGCCTTCAGTGATGTTAACGGTAATGTAGATACCTTTTTTATCCGGCGTCAGGCTAACCTGGGTGGAATCGATATTGAAGCGAGCATAACCGCGATCCAGATAGTAGCTGCGCAAGGTTTCAAGATCGCCCGCCAGTTTCTGTTTCTGGTATTTACGATCGCCCACCACGTTCCACCACGGCACTTCATCACGCAGTTGGAAGTGAGAGATCAGTTCGTCGGTCGAGAAAGCATGGTTGCCGACGATATTGATCTGTTGGATCTTCGCCGAAACGCCTTCCTGGAAGACCAGCTTGAGGTCAACGCGGTTACGCGGCAACGGCGTTACCACCGCTTTCACACTGGCGCTGTACTTACCGACGCTATAGTAGAAATCTTCCAGCCCTTTTTCGATATCGGCTAGCGTGGTGCGATCCAGAGACTCGCCAACACGCACACCAGAAGCCTCGAGGTTTTGCTTGAGCATGTCATCTTTCACCGATTTGTTACCGGAGAAAGTAATGCTGGCAATCGTCGGACGTTCTTTTACCTGAACCAGAAGGGTATCACCATCGCGCAGGACGCGGACATCCTCAAAGTTACCGGTGGCGAACAGAGCACGAATGGTATTACTGATGTCTTCATCATTAACCGTGTCGCCTGTGCGCACCGGCATACTGAGGAGAGCCGCACCAACGGCGACTCGCTGTAGGCCTTCGAAATGAATGTCCTTCACTACGAACCCTTCAGCACCGTATACGGTGGCGCTGCTAAACAGCAGCGACGCTATGAGCAACTTTTTCATCGCCATCGTTATTATGCGTTCTTCCTAACACTCTCTTACAACCGAGAGAAATCATTGAAAAGTGCAAGCCCCATTAACAACACCAGCAAGATAGAGCCAATGCGATAACTAAAGTCTTGAACCCGCTCGGATACCGGACCGCCCTTCAGCTTTTCAATCGCCAGGAACAGCAGATGCCCCCCGTCAAGAACGGGCAACGGAAACAGGTTGATTATCCCTAAGTTCACGCTGATAAGCGCAAGGAACATCAGGTAATAAATAACCCCGAACTCCGCTGACATCCCAGCCCCCTGGGCGATAGAAATCGGCCCACTGAGGTTGTTCAGTTTTACATCACCGGTAATCAATTTTCCCAGCATACTGACCGTCAGCTTCATCAACTGCCACGTTTTATCCGAGGCTTCGAGGATGGCGCTGAATGGCCCATACTGGCGTACAGTCTTATACTCATCAGGCAGAGGAATAACTTTAGGCACCACGCCCGCAAAACCCTCTGCCTTCCCGTTAACCTGTTTTGAATCTGGGGTTAACGTTAAAGACAAGGAACTTCCTTGTCTTTCAATATCTAGCGCTAACGGCTTATCCGGATTATCGCGCACCAGCGTCACGAACGTCATCCATTGCGTCAGCGGCTGACCATTGACTTTAACGATCCTGTCGCCAGCTTGCAAACCCGCCTTACTTGCAGCGGAGTTTACCTGCACTTCTGACAGCACCGATTCAATCTGCGGACCGCGTGGGCGAATCCCTAAACTGGAAACAGGATCCTCTTTGTCTGGCTCAAATGCCCAATGGCGTAAATCCAGCGTTTTGTCCTGCCGCTGGTTGCTGCCAAACTGCGCCATGCTGAGAGTCGTATGTTCATCGCCAATTTTGGATACCAGTTGTAATCGCACGGCATCCCAATCAGGGGTTTCGATACCATCAACCGCTTTTAGTTCCGTACCCGGCTGAATTTGCGCCTGTGCGGCAATCGAGTTGGGTGTTATTTCACCAACAACCGGACGAACGCCAGGGACACCGATGATAAACACCAGCCAATACGCGAAAATAGCAAAAAGGAAGTTGGCAATCGGACCTGCGGCGATGATGGCTGCGCGTTGTCCAACCGTTTTATTGTTGAAAGCGTAATGGCGCAGCTCCGGTGCGACCGGTTCAGCGCGCTCATCCAGCATTTTGACGTAACCGCCGAGGGGAATCAGGGCGATGACGTATTCCGTACCTGATTTATCGGTACGCCGCCAAAGCGCTTTTCCAAAGCCAATGGAAAAGCGTTCGACGCGGACTCCGCAGCGCCGTGCAACCCAGAAATGACCAAATTCATGCACGGTGATAAGCACACCAAGTGCAACGATGAATGCAGCCAGATTCCAGAGAATACTCAGCATAAGACCATCCGTTAGAGCGTCCTGAATACCAGTAACAACAGGCAGGCAAAGACCGGTACCGCAGCCGTCAGGCTATCAATACGATCCAAAATACCGCCGTGTCCTGGTATTAAGTGACCACTGTCCTTAATACCTGCTTCACGCTTAAACATACTCTCGGTCAGGTCACCCAGCACGGAGGCCAGGGCTGCAACGATAGAGCAAATAAGCAAGGTGACAGGCGCAACCTCAAGATTCGCCCACATGCCATAACCCCATGAGATCACGGCAGCAGTAGCGAGTCCGCCAATAAAACCCTGCCAGGTTTTACCAGGAGAAACCTTCGGCGCCAGCTTATGTTTGCCAAACAGCTTACCAAACATATAGGCACCCGAGTCCGCTCCCCAGACGAGGATCATGACATACAGCAGCCATAGCGCGCCACTATAATGATTCTCATCATAGTGCCATGCACGTAGCGCCAGCATTCCCCAAAAGAAAGGGACTATGGTTAACACGCCGAAAATTATGCGTAATGTTTTGGAATTACGCCAGACCGACGCAGAGCCGGGATAAAACAGCACCAGTAACAGCGCCACGACCCACCAGCCCAGCGACGCCCACAGCGATACTTCAACCAGCGGCTGATGAATATTGCGATGGTATTCCGGCAACAAAAATAGCATCAGTGCCAGCAATAGCCCGCACAAAACAGCCAGCCAGACTCGCTGCGTACGCGTGGTAAAACCGCTTAACTGTCCCCATTCCCAGGCGGCCAGCATACAGACGGCCAGCGTAACAATGGCGAACCCCACCGGCGGCAGCAAAAACAGCGCCGCGATGACAACGGGTATTAAAACAAAAGCAGAAATCAGGCGATACTTCAGCAAAAGCGACCCCCATCAGGCTTTTTCATCACCGGGCTCGGTGCCGCCGAAACGACGCTCACGATTAGCAAAGGCATGCAGCGCACCTTCAAAGTCTTGTTCATCGAAATCGGGCCAGAGAACATCTGTAAAGTAAAGTTCGGTATAGGCAATTTGCCACAACAGAAAATTACTAATTCGATGCTCTCCCCCAGTCCTTATCACTAAATCCACAGGAGCCAGTTCATGCATACAAATTTGCTGCCCCAGCATCTCTTCATCGATTTGCTCTGGACGCAGCAGACCATCCTGCACCTGTTGTGCCAGTTGTCTGACTCCCTGGACTATATCCCACCGTCCACCGTAATTCGCTGCAATATTTAGCGTCAACCCGGTATTCTGGGCGGTAATCGCTTCTGATTTGCGAATCCGTTCTTGCAAACGTGAGTTAAATCGACTGATATCCCCGATAATACGCAGACGTACGTTATGGCGATGCAGGTTTTTCACTTCGCTATCAAGCGCCCACACAAACAGCTCCATTAACGCGCTCACTTCCTGCGCAGGTCGGTTCCAGTTCTCACTGCTAAAGGCATACAGCGTTAACGCATCAATACCGTTATTGGCAGCAAAAGAGACAGCCCGGCGGACGGACTTTGCTCCGGCCTTATGTCCAAAGGCGCGAATCTTCCCTTGCTTTTTCGCCCAGCGGCCATTGCCATCCATGATAATTGCTACATGGCGACAACCATGTGCTGGCAAATTTTCGCTTAATGGTTTAGTTGCAGACAACATAACGCGTTTTTAGTCCCTGAAAGGATTATACGGTACTCAGGAATACTGAAGCCTTTTGCGCTTCATCCTTCAGGCTGCTCCTTCGTTGGCTGTGATCTTCGCCCCAGTCACATACTCTTTGTATGTTCCAGCGGACTCATCCACTTGCCACCTTGATGCAACCTGAATGATTTTGTGCATCCACAAAAAAGCCGTGTCAAACCACGGGTTACCCGACCGAAAAAAAACAAATACCCGCGATCGAGTGGCGCAGACTATATCACTGAAGCCCAACGCTAACAAATAGCGCGATTCTCCGTGGAGGGATTATCATCAGCTCGAGCGTCGCATCACTTCTTTTCTGGCGACTTCCCGCGCGATAGCATCAACCTTCAGCACGTCATCAACGCTCTGTGGCTCCTGCAAATCCATCTTATCCAGTACGGATAAATTCAGGTCAGCAATATCGGTAAATCGGATCTGCTGCGCCAGGAATGCGGCAACGGTAATTTCATTCGCTGCGTTCAAAGCGGTCGTCGCCGCCTGCCCTTGCTCAAACGCGTCCATCGCCAGTTTCAGGCATGGATAACGCTGGTAATCAGGTGCGGAAAACGTCAACGCACTGAGCTTGCAAAAGTCGACAGGCTTAACGCCGGACGTCACTCGTTCTGGCCATGCCATCGTATGAGCAATAGGTGTACGCATATCAGGTTCCCCCAACTGCGCCAGAACGCTACCATCCTGATAACGCACCATCGAATGAATAACCGACTGCGGGTGAATCAGCACTTCCATCTGGCTTGCATTGGCATTAAATAACCAACGCGCTTCAATGTATTCCAGACCTTTATTCATCATGGTGGCTGAATCGACAGAGATTTTTCGTCCCATCGACCAATTCGGATGACGACATGCCTGATCGGGGGTCATAGAAACCAGATCGCGCAATGGCGTTTCACGGAAAGGGCCACCAGACCCGGTAAGCAAAACTGAAATGACGCCATTTTGCTCAAGGTCAGCGTATCCCAGATTGTGTTGGATAGGTTGCGGTAAACTCTGAAAAATCGCGTTATGTTCGCTATCTACCGGCAAAAGCTGTGCTTTGTGGCGTTGCACGTCGTCCATAAACAGACGCCCGCAGGTCACCAGAGACTCTTTATTCGCCAGCAAAATGCTTTTGCCCGCGCGGATTGCCGCCAGCGTCGGTAGCAAGCCCGCCGCGCCGACAATCGCCGCCATAACCTGATCAACATCATCCAGCGCAGCCATATCACAGGCAGCCTGCTGCCCGCTCATAACCTCAGTACGACTACCCTGCTCCAGCAAAGCTGCTTTTACCAACGCAGCGCTTTTTTCATCGTCCATTACCGCATAGCGAGGAGAAAATTCCAGACATTGCTCAACCATACGGACGACATTTTTACCCGCCACCAACGCAGCAACGCGAAATTTTTCCGGGTTATGGCGTACTACATCCAGCGTACTACAACCAATGGAACCGGTTGATCCCAGGATGGTTAATTGCTTCATCAGACATCCAGAAGAATTTTACTCGTCATACTTCAAGTTGCATGTACGTTGGCTCTCCTCGTACACCCCTGTCACGCACGGGTGTACGCTCCCGGGGATGCCCTGCGTCGCCGCCTTCCTGCAACTCGAATTATTTAGAGTATATAGACAGAAAAAAGCAAAACGCCGCCATCCAGCCTTCTCAGGCCTTCTAAGCGGCGTTTTTAGCGTACAGGCGAATCAGAACTGCATCAGTTCCGTTTCTTTCTCTGCCAGCGCCGCATCAACTTTCTTGATAGCTGCGTCAGTCAGTTTCTGTACGTCGTCCTGAGAACGGCGATCGTCATCTTCGCTGATCTCTTTTTCTTTCAACAACGCTTTCACTTTGTCGTTGGCATCGCGGCGTACGTTACGTACGGCAACGCGCGCGCCTTCAGCTTCGCCACGCACGATCTTGGTCAGATCTTTACGACGTTCTTCAGTCAGCGGCGGCAGCGGAACGCGGATGTCGGAACCCGCAGAGCTTGGATTCAGACCGAGGTCGGAAGCCATAATTGCTTTCTCAACGGCTGGCCCCATAGAACGGTCGAACACGTTGATTTTCAGGGTACGGGAATCTTCAACCGTTACGCTTGCCAGCTGGCGCAGCGGGGTCGGTGTGCCGTAATATTCCACGACAATACCATCCAGCAGGCTAGGAGAAGCACGGCCCGTGCGAATTTTGCTGATTTGGTTTTTGAACGCTTCGACGCATTTGTCCATGCGTACTTCAGCATCTTTTCTGATATCGTTGATCACGTTACGAATCCTTGAAAGCTTGTTTCAGTCAGACCATACCCACCACGCAAGATGTGACAAGTATAGTCTTGATTAATTTTGAGGGACGTATCCCGCGACATTAAAGCGGAATATTACCTGCATTTAGCCGCAACGGGAATTATTCCGTGATTAACGTGCCTTCTTTTTCACCCATAACAACACGGCGCAGTGCACCCGGTTTGTTCATGTTAAAGACACGAATCGGTAATTTGTGGTCACGAGCCAGCGTAAACGCCGCAAGATCCATCACTTTCAGCTCTTTATCCAGTACTTCAGCATAGGTCAACTGTTCGTACATAGTCGCCGTTGGATCTTTAGCCGGGTCAGCCGTAAATACGCCATCGACTTTGGTGGCTTTCAGTACCACATCCGCTTCAATTTCAATACCACGCAGGCAAGCCGCAGAGTCGGTAGTGAAGAACGGATTGCCAGTACCCGCAGACAAAATAACAACGCGGTTGTTACGCAGCAGGCTGATTGCTTCCGCCCAGCTGTAGTTATCACACACGCCATTCAGAGGAATTGCGGACATCAAGCGAGCGTTCACATAGGCGCGGTGAAGCGCATCGCGCATCGCCAGACCGTTCATGACGGTGGCTAACATGCCCATGTGGTCGCCCACAACGCGGTTCATCCCTGCTTTCGCCAGACCAGCGCCACGGAACAGGTTACCACCACCAATCACTACGCCAACCTGGATACCCAGCTCAACCAGCTCTTTGATTTCCTGAGCCATACGGTCAAGGATGCTTGCATCAATACCGAAGCCTTCTGAACCTTGCAGAGCTTCGCCACTTAACTTAAGCAGAATACGTTTGTAGACGGGTTTTGCATTGGTAGCCATGTTTCTTTCCTGAGACTGTCAACGAATGAGATGAATTAATTCCGGCGACATTGTATGTCGCTTTTCAGCATGACCACTATAGCGGTTCGCTGAATTTACAAGCCAGACACAAAAAGAAGCCGCCCTCAGGCGGCTCCTTTAAAAATTAAGACTGCTTGGACATCGCAGCAACTTCTGCTGCAAAGTCAGTCTCAACTTTCTCGATGCCTTCACCCACTTCAAAGCGGATGAAGCCTGTTACATCAGCGTTGTGCTCTTTCAGCAGCTGACCAACAGATTTGCTCGGATCCATAACGAAAGGCTGACCAGTCAGAGAAACTTCGCCGGTGAATTTCTTCATACGGCCTTCAACCATTTTCTCTGCGATTTCTTTCGGCTTACCAGACTGCATCGCGATGTCCAGTTGAACCTGGTATTCTTTCTCTACCACTTCAGCAGAAACGTCTTCCGGCTTAACGAATTCTGGCTTGCTTGCAGCAACGTGCATTGCCAGCTGTTTAACCAGCTCTTCGTCAGCGCCAGTTGCAGCAACCAGAACACCGATACGAGCACCGTGCTGGTAGTTACCCAGAACTTCGCCTTCCAGGGAAGCAACGCGACGGATGTTGATGTTCTCACCGATTTTAGCAACCAGAGCAACACGTTCTTCTTCGAACTGCGCTTTCAGAACTTCAACGTCAGTGATTTTGCCAGCAACGGCAGCGTCCAGTACTTTGTCAGCAAATGCCTGGAAACCAGCATCTTTAGCAACGAAGTCAGTCTGGCAGTTAACTTCCAGAATGAAAGCGATGTTGCCGTCGATTTTGGTTTTGATTACGCCGTCAGCAGCAACGTTGCCTGCTTTTTTCGCCGCTTTGATTGCGCCGGACTTACGCATGTTTTCGATTGCCAGCTCGATGTCGCCATTAGCTTCAGTCAGTGCTTTTTTGCAATCCATCATGCCTGCGCCAGTACGCTCA
The DNA here is from genome assembly GCF_013783065.1 of Citrobacter sp. RHBSTW-00986. Taxonomy (NCBI): domain Bacteria; kingdom Pseudomonadati; phylum Pseudomonadota; class Gammaproteobacteria; order Enterobacterales; family Enterobacteriaceae; genus Citrobacter; species Citrobacter sp. RHBSTW-00986. The sequence goes on from NZ_CP056200.1 coordinate 3,925,094, forward strand.
CGCAGCTCTTTTACCAGGGATGCGGTAATTTCAGCCATTCTAAAATCCTCGGAAGATTTGATCTGCCCGGCATGAAACCGCACAGATTTAAAAGTGAAAAAGGGGCCTAAAGGGCCCCTAACCAAACGTGATACTACCTGGTTTATAAGGGGGCTCGAACGAGCGTGCCTTATTATTCAGCTTCTACGAAGCTTTCTTCCGCCTGGGAAGCCAGATCCTGAGAACGGCCTTCACGAACGGTAGTAGCTACAGCGCCCAGGTACAGGGTCACAGCACGGATTGCGTCGTCGTTACCCGGGATAACGAAGTCAACACCGTCCGGATCAGAGTTGGTATCAACGATAGCAAATACTGGGATACCCAGGTTGTTTGCTTCTTTGATAGCAATGTGCTCGTGGTCAGCATCGATTACGAACAGAGCGTCCGGCAGACCGCCCATGTCTTTGATACCGCCCAGGCTGTTTTCCAGTTTCTCAAGCTCACGAGTACGCATCAGCGCTTCTTTCTTGGTCAGCTTTTCGAAAGTACCGTCCTGAGACTGAGTTTCCAGATCTTTCAGACGTTTGATGGACTGACGAACGGTTTTCCAGTTAGTCAGCATGCCGCCCAACCAGCGATGGTTCACGAAGAACTGGTCGCAGTTGTTAGCAGCTTCTTTCACCGCTTCGCTTGCAGCGCGTTTAGTACCAACGAAAAGGATTTTACCTTTACGAGCAGAGATCTTGTTCAGTTCAGCCAGAGCTTCGTTGAACATCGGTACAGTTTTCTCAAGGTTGATGATGTGAACTTTGTTACGCGCACCGAAGATGAACGGCTTCATTTTCGGGTTCCAGTAACGGGTCTGGTGACCGAAGTGAACACCAGCCTTGAGCATGTCGCGCATGGAAACAGTTGCCATGATTAAAACCTCTATATATAAAAGTTGGGGTTAAGCCTCCACGCATCCCATATTACCGACCCCAAAGGGCACCCCGGAATATGTGCCGATACGTGTGTGTTGTTACACAAAGTGAGATTTGTCGCTCCCGTCCATCGTGTGTAGTCTTCAAATGGATCGGAAGTCCGGCGCGCTTTATACCACAAATACGCTACCGACACCAATAATTGTTGGCGGTGCGTGCTGAATGAACGATGAATTTCGTGTTACAGGGAGGCAGCCAATTTTTGCATCTCCGGGCGCTTACATGCAGTAAGCGGTTGGAGTGAGCAAATACAGCCAACACACCTGTGGCACGAAAGGCGAAGTTCAGAATGATTCTCAATTTGGCAGCATGTATGCCGGACTGATACCATTGGCACCACTTAAACAATTATTGCCGATATCATCGGCACTGATGGACAGAATTCATGGCTATCTCAATCAAGACCCCTGAAGAAATCGAAAAAATGCGCGTCGCTGGCCGTCTGGCCGCCGATGTACTGGAAATGATCGAACCGTTTGTTAAGCCAGGCGTCAGCACCGGCGAACTGGATCGCATCTGTAATGACTACATCGTGAATGAGCAGCAGGCCATTTCCGCCTGCCTGGGCTATCACGGTTATCCGAAGTCCGTGTGCATCTCTATTAATGAAGTGGTGTGCCATGGGATCCCGGACGACGCCAAGCTCCTGAAAGACGGCGATATCGTCAACATCGACGTAACCGTGATTAAAGACGAGTTCCACGGTGATACCTCGAAAATGTTCATCGTCGGCAAACCAACCATTCTGGGCGAGCGTTTGTGCCGCGTCACGCAGGAAAGCCTGTATCTGGCGCTGCGGATGGTAAAACCAGGTATTCGCCTGCGCACGCTGGGCGCTGCGATTCAAAAATACGCGGAAGGCGAAGGCTTCTCTGTGGTTCGTGAATATTGCGGTCACGGCATCGGTCGCGGCTTCCATGAAGAGCCGCAGGTTCTGCACTACGATGCAGACGACGGCGGTGTGGTACTGCAGCCGGGCATGACCTTCACCGTAGAGCCCATGCTGAATGCCGGTGATTACCGCATCCGCACCATGAAAGACGGATGGACGGTGAAAACTAAAGATCGGAGCTTGTCTGCTCAGTACGAGCATACTATTGTGGTGACGGAAAAAGGCTGTGAAATTCTGACATCACGCAAGGATGACACCATCCCGGCGATCATCACACACGACGAATAATGTTTTGCCTGATGGCGATGCACCCGCATCTTATCAGGCCTACAAATTGTACTACTTCGTAGGCCGGGTAAGGCGTTCACGCCGTCATCCGGCTTTTTTAATGGGTGGCGCATAATGAATACTCTTCCTGAACAACACGCAAATACTGCCCTCCCCACCCTGCCAGGCCAACCGCAGAACCCCGGAACCTGGCCGCAGCACGATCTCAATTGCCCCGGCATTAAAGCGCATATCGACACTTTCCAGCACTGGTTAGGTGACGCGTTTGACAGCGGGATTTCCGCAGAACAGCTGATTGAGGCCCGCACCGAGTTTATTGACCAGTTACTGCAACGTCTGTGGATTGAAGCCGGTTTCGGTCAAATTGCCGACCTGGCGCTGGTTGCCGTTGGCGGTTACGGGCGCGGCGAACTGCATCCGCTTTCCGATATTGACCTGCTGATCCTGAGTCGTAAAAAGCTACCAGACGCGCAGGCCGAAAAAGTTGGCGAACTGTTAACGCTGCTATGGGACGTGAGGCTCGAGGTTGGGCACAGCGTGCGCACGCTGGAAGAGTGTCTGCTGGAAGGATTGTCAGATTTAACCGTCGCCACCAACCTGATTGAAACACGCCTGCTGATTGGTGATGTGGCGCTGTTTCTTGAGCTACAAAAGCATATTTTTAGCGAAGGTTTCTGGCCATCCGATAAGTTTTACGCAGCCAAAGTTGAAGAGCAGAATCAGCGCCACCAGCGCTATCACGGCACCAGCTACAACCTGGAGCCGGATATCAAAAGTAGCCCCGGCGGCCTGCGCGATATTCATACCCTGCAATGGGTGGCCCGCCGCCATTTTGGCGCCACCTCACTGGATGAAATGGTCGGTTTCGGCTTTTTGACGCAGGCAGAACGTGCCGAGCTGAATGAATGTTTGCATATCCTGTGGCGCATTCGCTTTGCCCTGCATCTGGTCGTTAGTCGTTACGACAACCGTCTGCTGTTTGATCGTCAGCTCAGCGTGGCGCAACGCCTGAACTACGGCGGTGAAGGCAATGAGCCTATCGAGCGGATGATGAAAGACTATTTCCGCGTCACACGACGGGTCAGCGAACTGAACCACATGCTGTTGCAACTGTTCGACGAGGCGATCCTCGCCCTGCCCGCCGATGAAAAACCACGTCCGATTGATGACGACTTTCAACTGCGCGGCACGTTGATTGATCTGCGCGACGACGACCTGTTTATTCGCAAACCCGAAGCGATATTGCGGATGTTTTACATCATGGTGCGTAATAGCGCGATCAGCGGAATTTACTCCACTACGCTGCGCCATTTACGTCATGCCCGCCGTCATTTAACGCAGCCGCTGTGCTACATCCCGGAGGCGCGTTCGCTGTTTCTCAGTATGTTGCGCCATCCGGGCGCGGTAAGTCGCGGCCTGCTGCCTATGCATCGCCACAGCGTGTTGTGGGCCTATATGCCGCAATGGTCGCATATTGTCGGCCAAATGCAGTTTGACCTGTTTCATGCCTATACGGTGGATGAACACACTATTCGCGTAATGCTCAAGCTGGAAAGTTTTGCTAACGAAGAGACCCGTCAGCGCCATCCGCTGTGCGTGGATCTGTGGCCGCGTCTGCGACAGCCGGAGCTGATTCTGATTGCCGCGCTGTTCCACGATATCGCCAAAGGTCGCGGCGGCGATCACTCGGTTCTCGGCGCCCAGGATGTGCTCAAATTCGCCGAACTGCACGGTCTGAACTCCCGCGAAACGCAACTGATCGTGTGGCTGGTGCGCCAGCATTTGCTGATGTCGGTTACCGCTCAGCGCCGCGATATTCAGGATCCCGAAGTCATTAAGCAATTCGCCGAAGAGGTGCAAACGGAACATCGCCTGCGCTTTTTGGTGTGCCTGACCGTCGCAGATATTTGCGCCACCAACGAAACGCTGTGGAATAGCTGGAAGCAAAGCCTGCTGCGCGAGCTGTACTTCGCGACGGAAAAACAGTTACGCCGCGGAATGCAAAACACGCCGGATATGCGTGAGCGCGTACGCCATCATCAGCTTCAGGCGCTGGCGCTACTGCGCATGGACAACATTGATGAAGAAGCGCTACACCATATCTGGTCGCGCTGTCGCGCCAACTATTTTGTACGTCACAGCCCAAATCAGCTGGCCTGGCATGCACGTCATCTGCTGCAACACGATCTCAGCAAGCCGCTGATCCTGCTCAGCCCGCAGGCCACGCGAGGCGGGACGGAAATTTTCATCTGGAGCCCTGACCGCCCTTACCTGTTTGCTGCCGTCTGCGCCGAACTGGACAGGCGCAACCTTAGCGTCCACGATGCGCAGATTTTCACCACCCGCGATGGGATGGCGATGGATACGTTCATTGTGCTGGAACCAGACGGTAGCCCGCTGTCGTCAGACCGACACGAAGCGATCCGTTTTGGGCTTGAACAGGCGATCACCCAGCGTAGCTGGCAGCCGCCGCAACCGCGTCGCCAGCCGGCAAAATTACGTCACTTTACCGTCGATACCGAGGTCACTTTTCTGCCGACCCATACCGACCGAAAATCATTTCTTGAGCTTATCGCTCTCGACCAGCCAGGACTGCTGGCACGGGTCGGGCAGATTTTTGCCGATCTGGGAATTTCGCTGCATGGCGCCCGAATTACAACTATTGGCGAGCGAGTAGAAGATTTATTCATAATCGCCACCGCCGACCGGCGCGCCCTTAATAATGAGCTGCAGCAGGAAGTGCATCAACGGTTGACAGAGGCCCTCAATCCAAACGATAAAGGGTAATGTTTTTATTTATTATGGAAAGAGTTTAACAATGCAGCAGTTACAGAACGTTATTGAGTCCGCTTTCGAGCGCCGTGCCGACATTACTCCGGCAAATGTAGATACCGTAACCCGCGAAGCGGTGAATCAGGTTATTTCTTTACTGGATTCCGGTGCACTGCGCGTCGCAGAAAAGATTGAGGGTCAGTGGGTCACGCATCAGTGGCTGAAAAAGGCGGTCCTGCTCTCTTTCCGTATTAACGATAATCAGGTTATCGAGGGTGCGGAAAGCCGTTACTTCGATAAAGTGCCGATGAAATTCGCCAACTACGACGAAGCGCGCTTCCAGAAAGAAGGTTTCCGCGTGGTTCCGCCTGCGGCAGTGCGTCAGGGCGCGTTTATCGCCCGTAACACCGTGCTGATGCCGTCTTACGTGAACATCGGCGCTTATGTTGATGAAGGTACGATGGTTGATACCTGGGCGACCGTGGGTTCCTGTGCGCAAATCGGTAAGAACGTACACCTGTCCGGTGGCGTTGGTATTGGTGGCGTACTGGAACCGTTGCAGGCTAACCCGACCATCATCGAAGACAACTGCTTCATCGGCGCGCGCTCTGAAGTGGTTGAAGGCGTGATCGTCGAAGAAGGCTCCGTCATCTCGATGGGTGTGTATATCGGCCAGAGCACCCGTATTTACGATCGCGAAACCGGCGAAGTGCATTACGGCCGCGTTCCAGCGGGCTCCGTGGTCGTCTCCGGCAACCTGCCGTCGAAAGATGGCAAATACAGCCTGTACTGTGCGGTGATTGTGAAGAAAGTCGATGCCAAAACGCGTGGCAAAGTGGGAATCAACGAACTGTTACGCACCATCGACTAACAGCGATTTGAAAAAGCGGGCTTAGCCCGCTTTTTTTACATCTGCGAGTGGCATAAACAAGGCTTTTCGTTAATTATTCAATGGTTATAGTGAGCTTAAGGGTACCGCTATGTATGACAATCTGAAAAGTCTGGGCATTACTAATCCTGAAGAGATCGATCGTTACAGCCTGCGGCAAGAAGCCAACAACGATATCCTGAAAATCTATTTCCAGAAGGATAAAGGCGAGTTTTTTGCCAAGAGCGTGAAGTTCAAATATCCCCGTCAGCGTAAAACGGTTGTCGCCGATGGCGTCGGCCAGGGTTACAAAGAAGTGCAGGAGATCAGTCCCAACCTGCGCTACGTGATCGACGAACTGGATCAGATCTGCCAGCGAGATCGCAGCGAAGTCGATCTTAAACGCAAGATCCTCGATGATTTACGTCACCTGGAAAGCGTCGTGACCAACAAGATCAGCGAGATTGAAGCCGATCTGGAAAAACTGACGCGCAAATAAGTAGATTGTTGCCTGATAGCGCTACGCTTATCAGGCAATTAATCAATGCTGCTCATCCAGCTGCAACGCCACATACAGCAGCAGTCGATCGTCAAAATTCCCCAGATCCAGCCCGGTCAGCTCTGAAATACGGTTCAGGCGATACTCCAGCGTATTACGGTGAATAAACAATGCTTTTGAGGTCGCCAGCGGCTGAACGTTATGTCGAAACCATGCCGATAATGTTCGACGCAGCAAACCGTTGTTATCCATCGCTTTCAGCCTTACCAGCGGGCGCGCCAGCTCATTGGCCTGCCAGCCGCCGCGCAGGCTGTCCAGCAGCACCGGCAGCATCAAGTCCTGATAGAAATAGCTCCGGCTTTCCGGCATCCGCTGCTTGCCGACCATCATGGTGGTGCGCGCCGTACGATACGAACGGGCAATGCTGCCGGGCCCGGTAAAATAGTTGCCCAGCGACACGCGAAAACGCAGTTGTCCATTCTCTTTCATGCGGGCAATCAGTTGCTCAACGCGCTTGCGATGATCTTCAGCGTCCCAGCGGCCAAACTGATTGAGCGCTGGTTTCAGCACCACCATCTCGGTCAGAGAAACAATCGCAATCAGATTATTACGTTCGGGTGTAGTCAACGCGTTCTGCAATTGCTGTAGCTCCGCCATCGCACTATCAACGCCAAGCTGACCGCTGTCGACCTCCACTACCGCCACCACGCGCGGCTGGTTCAAATCAATGCCCAATCGCTGTGCCCATTCCATCAGCGCCGGGGTATTCTCTTCAGCCTGAATCAGGTTCATCACCAGCTCTTCACGCAGACGGCTATCCTGCGCTAACAGATGCATCAGACGCGACTGTTCCAGCATCATTTCGGCGGTCATGCACACCAGTTCGCCATACTTGCGCAGATGTTCCGGCTCGCCAGTAAGACCGATAACGCCAACGATTTCGCCTTCCAGACGCAGCGGCAGGTTTATCCCCTGACGCACGCCGTGTAAATGCCGGGCTACCGCATCGTCAATATCGACCACCCGACCTTGTGAAAGCACCAGCAGCGCGCCTTCGTGCAATTCACCAATTCGTTCGCGATCGCCGCTGCCAATGATCCGCCCGCGGGCATCCATTACGTTGATATTGGTATCAATGATGCGCATGGTTCGCGCTACGATATCCTGCGCCATTTTGGTATCAAGATGCCAGCCAGCCATAAACCCCTCCTGTGAGCAGAGCTCAAGCATAGGGAAGATAATAAGCGGCGGCATTGTGCAACTGCACAAAGCGAGAGGGAGAAGTATGGAGTTGTGGGAAGTATCACAAAAAGAAACCCCTTCCTGTGCAGGAAGGGGTTTAGTGAGATTACTGCATCAACAGATAGATGGAGCTGTCACCACGCTGAATGTTCAGCGCCAGTACAGCCGGTTTGCTGTCGAGGATTTTACGCAGTTCGGCGATATTTTTCACCGGCTGCTGGTTCGCACCGATAATCACATCCCCTTTCTTCAGGCCAATCCGTGCAGCCGGAGAATTCGCTTTCACCTCGCTGACCACGACCCCTTTGTCCTGGCCTTTGTTGCTCATATCAGCCCCTTCAATGCCTTTGAAGATAGAGCTGGAATCAACCTGAGTCTGGCTGCTCTGCTGCAGTTCCAGATTCACAGTGACCGGCTTACCGTCACGCAACAGGCCAAGGTTAATTTTGCTGCCTACCGGCATCGTACCCACCTGCGCACGCAGGGCGGCGAAGCTGCTGATCGGTTTACCGTTCAGGGAGGTAATCACATCCCCGGCTTTAATACCTGCTTTCGCTGCGGAAGAGTTCGGCATCACCTGGCTGACAAATGCGCCACGCTGAGCATCAACTTTCATCGCTTTCGCCAGCTCAGAGCTCAGCTCGGTACCCATAATACCCAGCTCACCGCGTTTAACCTGACCAAACTCAACCATCTGTGACGTCAGGTTTTTCACCATGTTGCTCGGGATTGCAAAGCCGATACCGATGTTACCGCCGTCCGGCGCAAGGATCGCGGTGTTAATACCGATCAGCTCACCGTTCAGGTTAACCAGTGCGCCACCGGAGTTACCCCGGTTGATCGCGGCATCCGTCTGAATAAAGTTTTCGTAGTTTTCCGCGTTCAGGCCGCTACGGCCCAGCGCAGAAACAATACCGGAGGTCACGGTCTCACCGAGGCCAAACGGGTTACCAATTGCTACGGTGTAATCACCCACACGCAGCGCGTCGGAATCTGCCAGCTTAATCGCCGTCAGGTTTTTTGGATCCTGAATTTGGATCAGCGCGATATCGGAGCGCGGATCTTTACCCACAATCTTCGCATCAAATTTACGGCCATCGCTCAACTGAACCTTAATCACCGTGGCGTTATCCACCACGTGGTTGTTGGTCACGACATACCCTTTCGCGGCATCAATAATTACGCCGGAACCCAGGGCCATAAATTTCTGCTGCTGGCCGCCGCCGTTGTCAGCGCCCGGCGCGCCGCCCTGGCAGAACGGTGAACTCTGGAACGGTGAACCGTCCTGGCAGAATGGTGAATTATCACCGAAGAACTGCTGGAAATTACGCGGCATACGCGGCGTATTTACCGTCGTGCTCCCCTCGACGTTAATGCTTACCACCGATGGCATCACTTTTTCGAGCATCGGGGCCAGGCTTGGCATCTGTTGGGCGGTCATTGCTGAAGACGACGTCTCAGCCGCTGTGGCAGACAGGGGGGACAACGCCAAACCTAAACTCAGAGCCAGTGCACTCATTGCTAATGTGGTTTTTTTCATGTGTTTCGTTCTCGATTAACAGGTAACGCAAAATTGCTGTATACGTCAGAGTCGTTTTATAGCGCTAAGTTCCAGAATTGAGTTTAAGGAAAAAGTAAAATTTTATTGGCCGTCTTTACAAATGAGTATTTATTGTTCTACGGCCATCAAGCGACGATATTCATCCCAGGCATACAGATCGGTCATCCCGCTGATATAATCCTGAATCAGCCGGCAGCGATAATAATATTCCATTACCGAAAACTCAGCGCAACCCGTTGATATTTTACTAACCGCCTCGACATAAGCAAGACGATGGCGAGTAGACAACTTCTGAAATAATCGTGATTCGATAGGAAAACGTTTAACTCTTTCATTGTCGACCAGCTCAGTAAAATCTGACTGGGACATTTTTAATAAAGGCTGATAGATCTCCAGCAACCCGCTGATCACCCGATACCCCTGCAATTCCAACTGCTCAACGTCCGGATGACTAAATACGTGTTTTACCGCCACATTTTTATAGACCCCCAGCAACTGACTAAAGCTACTGGCATCTTCTAACAGCGCGTGATTAAAGCTGCCGTCAAAAACCTGCGGTAAATTATCAATAAACCGCTGGGCTGCATACGGCACCAGTTTATTCAGCGTATTGACGCGTAAATACATAAAGAACTGATCTTCCGTGCTCCGGCTTAATGTATTTGAACGTGATTTCTCCCAGGCATTCTCAACAACCTGACTAAACAGGGAACCTTTTTCGTGATGCCCCCACGCCTCATGCAGATGGTGATAAAGTTGCTCGACGCTAAAGATTCTTTTCTCAACGGCATCTTCCAGGTCGGCCACGCAATAAGAGATATCATCGGCAGCTTCCATTATCCAGGTTAATGGAAAGCGACTGTAGGGCGCTAATGATAATTCTTTACGTAACCGTTCAATATACGGTTCTTCAGAAAGGTAATAGCCCGGTTTCTTCATCAAATAGTTATGCGTCGTAGGCGTACTTCCACGCCACCACGCCGGACGGGTATATTTTAAAATACCGCCAACCTGAGCCCAAGTAAGATTCATACGCATCAAAGTATGCACCAGACGAATCCCTTGGGCATTACCTTCAAAATGGCACAGGTCCTGGCGCACCTTACGGCGAATATCATTCAGCGACTCTTCGCCTTCGCGCAAACGTAACGCCGCCACCAGGCAGCGGTCATCGCTGAGGGGCTGACTTTCCGCGTCGGCGGGATACAGCCGCTGGCGGAACCAGTCATTAATCGCCGCTTCACCAAAATGACCAAACGGCGGATTGCCAATGTCATGCATCAGGCACGACATTTCGACAATACTCTCAAACGGTCCCGTCAGTTCATCCAGACCATACTGCTCCAGCAGTTTTAGTTCTTTCAGTCGGCTGAGGATCTCTTTAGCGATATAGCGCCCAACTTGCTGAACTTCCATCGAGTGCGTCAGGCGCGTGCGCACCGCCGCGTTACGCTCCAGCGGAAAAACCTGGGTTTTTTGTTGCAGTCGGCGAATAGCCGGAGAATTGATAATACGTCCACGATCGCTTTCGAAAATACGCAGGATCTCATGCTCCGTCTTCACGCCCTGCGGCGAACGGTAACGACGATGCCAGTTTATTTTTTTTCGGAAATCGATCTGTACCATATCCTCTCCCGCCTGAGAAATGCGCTACCCCTTAAGCGCATGATAGACTATGCCCTCAAATCTGGCTTATCGCGAGTAAATCTATGAAAATCGGCATCATTGGTGCAATGGAAGAAGAAGTTACGCTGCTGCGTGACAAAATCGAAAACCGTCAGACCCTCTCTCTCGGCGGTTGTGAAATTTACACCGGCCAACTGAACGGTACAGAGGTTGCGCTACTGAAATCAGGTATCGGTAAAGTGGCGGCGGCGCTGGGCGCTACGCTGCTGCTTGAACGCTGCAAGCCGGATGCCATCATTAACACCGGTTCCGCGGGCGGCCTGGCCTCTACGCTGAAAGTCGGCGATATTGTGGTTTCTGACGAAGCGCGCTATCACGATGCCGACGTTACCGCCTTTGGCTATGAATTTGGTCAGTTACCGGGCTGCCCGGCTGGTTTTAAAGCCGATCCTGCGCTGATTGCTGCAGCAGAATCCTGTATTGCGCAACTCAATCTGAACGCCGTTCGCGGACTAATCGTCAGCGGCGATGCCTTCATTAATGGCTCCGTGGGTCTGGCTAAAATTAAGCATAACTTCCCGCAGGCCATTGCCGTTGAGATGGAAGCGACCGCGATTGCGCACGTTTGCCATAACTTCAATGTGCCGTTTGTCGTGGTTCGCGCCATCTCTGACGTCGCCGATCAGCAGTCCCATCTCAGCTTTGACGAGTTCCTGGTTGTTGCCGCGAAACAGTCAAGTCTGATGGTTGAAACGCTGGTACAGAAACTGGCGCATGGCTAAATTACTCTCCAGGGCGCTGGTCGCCCTGCTATTCACTCTTCCGGCGTTCCTGTACGCCGCACCGCGTGTTGTGACGCTTTCTCCTGCCAATACCGAACTCGCCTTTGCCGCCGGCATTACACCCGTAGGCGTCAGTAGCTACTCAAACTACCCGCCAGCGGCCAAAAATATCGAGGAGGTTTCCACCTGGCAAGGTATGAACCTTGAACGCATTGTGGCGCTTAAACCGGATTTAGTCGTCGCCTGGCGCGGGGGAAATGCTGAGCGGCAGGTGAATCAGCTGACCGCCCTGGGAATTAAGGTCATCTGGGTGGACGCCGTTACCATCGAGCAGGTCGCCGATGCGCTCCGCCAGCTGGCAGCGTGGAGCCCAAAGCCTGAGCAGGCTAAACAGGCGGCGCAAACCATGCTTGATGACTATGCTTTACTAAAATCTCGGTATGCCAACAAACCGAAAAAACGCGTGTTTCTCCAGTTTGGCGCAAATCCTCTGTTTACCAGTGGAAAAGGCTCCATTCAGCACGAAGTTCTTGAGGTATGCGGTGGAGAAAACATCTTTGCCGGCAGTCGGGTCCCCTGGCCGCAGGTTAGCCGTGAGCAGGTCCTGGCACGAGCGCCCCAGGCTATTGTTGCAACCGGAGGGCCAGGCGAAACTCTGAAAATTGAACAATACTGGGGAAACCAGCTAAAAATACCCATTATTACACTTAATAGTGACTGGTTCGAACGCGCGAGCCCGCGTATTATCCTCGCCGCAAAACAACTCTGTAATGCGCTTTCACAGATAAATTAGCGCCTGCCCCCACCAGGTCTGTTGTGAGGATTTAAAAATGCTCGTCTATTGGCTGGATATTGTCGGCACCGCGGTATTTGCTATCTCTGGCGTCTTACTGGCCGGAAAATTGCGAATGGACCCGTTTGGCGTCCTGGTCCTCGGGGTGGTTACCGCCGTTGGCGGCGGAACGATCCGCGATATGGCGCTGGATCATGGGCCGGTATTTTGGGTTAAGGATCCCACCGATCTGGTGGTGGCAATGATCACCAGCATGCTGACAATCCTGCTGGTACGTCAGCCACGACGTTTACCGAAGTGGATCCTTCCGGTGCTGGATGCCGTTGGCCTGGCTGTGTTCGTGGGGATTGGCGTCAATAAAGCATTTCTCGCAGGGACGGGCCCCCTGGTGGCGATCTGTATGGGGGTGATTACCGGTGTCGGCGGCGGGATCATTCGCGATGTGTTAGCTCGTGAAGTCCCGATGATTCTGCGCACCGAAATCTACGCCACGGCATGTATTATCGGCGGGATCGTGCATGCGACGGCATTTTATACCTTTAATGTATCGCTGGAAAACGCCAGTATGATGGGGATGATCGTCACCCTGCTGATTAGGCTTGCCGCCATTCGCTGGCATTTGAAATTGCCGACGTTTGCTCTGGATGATAACGGGCGTTGATGTGATGATGCAGAACATGTAGGCCGGATAAGGCGTTTACGCCGCCAACCGGCACATTGCCCGGTGGCGCTACGCTTACCGGGCCTACACCATCAGACCATCGGTATTACAGGCAGCAATCAGATGCTGAAAGAAGAACCACACCCGCAGGTGCTTTTCGCATTGGGGTTAGTCACAACGAAGCGGGAACCTTCCAGACCTTCGGTATAGTCAACCGCGCCGCCCACCAGATATTGCAGACTCATCGGATCAACCACCAGACCCACACCTTGTTTCTCAATGGTCATATCACCATCGTTCACCTGATCATCAAAGGTGAAACCGTACTGGAAACCGCTGCAACCACCGCCGGTGATATACACGCGTAATTTCAGATTCGGGTTATCTTCGTCAGCGATCAGGCTTTTTACTTTATTGGCTGCTGCTTCAGTAAATTGCAGTGGCAGCGCTACGTCATCACTCATATTTTGCTCCAAACGACATTGGCAATTGGGCAAATTATAACCCAATGGTTAAGGCCATTATCTAATACCCTGGTATTTCGTTCAAGTATTCTCGCCAGCGGCGGTACTCTGGCTTTTTGCCGCTTGCTCCGCTTCCTGTTTTGCCAGCGTGCGGGCAAGGATAGTCGAGTATAGCGGCTTTCCACCCATAAATTGGGCTAATAGTGTTGCGCCAAGACAGGTAATAATCATTGGCAAAATGAGCTGATAGTTATCGGTCATCTCCAGCACCAGTACAATACCGGTTAGCGGTGCACGTACCGAAGCCGCCAGCAAAGCCCCCATTCCGGCAATGGCAAAGGTTCCGGCCTCCAGATGATACTGTGGAAAAGAGGCCGCCGCGGCCATACCAAACGCGGTGCCAAGTAACGTACCCAGCGCCAGCATCGGGGCAAAAATCCCACCGGGCGCGCCGGACGAGAAGCACAGCAGCGTGGTGATCACCCGGGTAATAAATATAAACAGCAGTAAATCGACGCTAAAATTACCCGCCGCGGCGATAGGAATCAGGTTAAACCCGCCGCCTGCCGCTTCCGGTTTAATTAATCCCAGGATCCCGCACAGGCCACCAATCGCGCCGCCCATCAGCACCCATTTTTTAATTTCACCGCCGTGGAAGCGCTGGAACATATCCTGGGTACGCAACACCATGGTGTTGAACAACGGCCCGACACAGCCAAAAATAAGCCCCAGCACAAGATACAGCCACAGCGTATTTACCGGTGCATCAGACAGCTTCCCGACTTCAATAATCGGTGCTTCACCGTTGAACACACGAAACACGATGCTCGACATAATAACGCCGGTAAACACGGCTTTGATCGAGACGAGGTTATAGCGAAACTGCGGGCGCATCTCTTCAATAATGAACAGGATCCCCGCCAGAGGCGCATTAAACGCCGCCGACAAACCCGCAGCCGCACCGGTGGCCAGCAGGGTATGTCGCGCTTCGGCGCTACGCATGCGGAAAATATCCAGCACCATGCGCCCAATGTTCCCGCCTATCTGTACTGTCGGCCCTTCTCGCCCGAGCACCATACCGGCTCCCAGCGTGCCCATGCCGCCAATAAATTTCACCGGCAGAACGCGCCACCAGCGCACAGGTCGTAGCTCTTCCAGCGCGCCTTCAATCTCAGGGATCCCCGAGCCTCCCGCTTCCGGCGCAAATTTACGAACCAGAAAATAGCCGACCATCGCCAGCAATGCAGAGAGAATAAACGCCAGCGGCCACAGCAGAATGGCATGGTCCGCAACCTGGGCCAGGGCGCCAATGCGCTGATTTTGCACCCAGGTCACCGCTTTCTCAAATGCCACGCCAACAAGCCCCGTCACGGTACCGACAACGGCGGCCATCAACAGGATCGCCAACGGCGTTTTGTCGCGTTCCAGGAGTCGACGGATTTGATCCCTGCGGCGTAAACGCACAATTTGTTGTGCTTCAAAAGAGGGAGAGTCAGTCTTCATCAGATGATCATTAATTGGTAATACAAATACGGAATCGGCATTCTACTCGCACATTTCACGAAAATCCCCTGCAAATCACATTGTTTCAATTGCGTAAAACTTTCATAACCTTCTCTGAATAACTAGAATAGCGGGCATTTACTTTTTCTACGAACCAGGACCCCATCCATGAGTAAGTCTGAAAATCTCTACAGCGCAGCACGCGAACTTATCCCTGGCGGCGTTAACTCCCCCGTTCGCGCCTTTACTGGCGTGGGTGGTACTCCGCTGTTTATCGAAAAAGCGGACGGCGCGTATCTGTACGATGTCGATGGTAAAGCCTATGTCGATTACGTCGGTTCCTGGGGACCGATGGTACTGGGCCATAACCACCCGGCAATTCGCAATGCGGTGATTGAAGCCGCAGAGCGCGGTTTAAGCTTCGGCGCGCCGACCGAGATGGAAGTGAAAATGGCGGAGCTGGTCACTGAACTTGTGCCGACCATGGATATGGTGCGTATGGTGAACTCCGGTACGGAAGCGACGATGAGCGCAATCCGTCTGGCGCGCGGTTTCACCGGTCGCGATAAGATAATCAAATTTGAAGGTTGCTATCACGGTCATGCCGACTGCCTGCTGGTTAAAGCTGGTTCCGGCGCGTTAACGCTGGGTCAGCCAAACTCCCCGGGCGTTCCAGCCGATTTCGCGAAACACACCCTGACCTGCACCTACAATGATCTCTCTTCAGTTCGTGCGGCATTTGAACAGTATCCGCAGGAGATCGCCTGCATTATCGTTGAGCCGGTCGCAGGCAACATGAACTGCATCCCGCCGCTGCCAGAATTCCTGCCGGGCCTGCGTGCCCTGTGTGATGAGTTTGGCGCACTGTTGATCATTGATGAAGTCATGACCGGTTTCCGCGTGGCGCTAGCCGGTGCGCAGGATTATTACGGCGTCGTTCCGGATCTGACCTGCCTTGGCAAAATCATCGGTGGCGGGATGCCCGTTGGCGCATTCGGCGGTCGCCGTGATGTGATGGACGCGCTGGCGCCGACCGGTCCGGTTTATCAGGCGGGTACGCTTTCAGGTAACCCGATTGCGATGGCAGCAGGTTTTGCTTGTCTGAACGAAGTGGCCCAGCCAGGTATTCATGAAACGCTGAACGAACTGACGACGCGTCTGGCGGAAGGTCTGCTGGAAGCCGCCGAAGAGACGAATATTCCGCTGGTGGTTAACCATGTGGGCGGGATGTTCGGGATTTTCTTCACCGATGCAGAAACCGTGACCTGCTATCAGGATGTGATGGCATGCGACGTTGAACGCTTCAAGCGTTTCTTCCACATGATGCTGGATGAAGGGATTTACCTGGCGCCGTCCGCCTTCGAAGCGGGCTTTATGTCCGTCGCGCACAGTGAAGACGATATCAATAACACCATCGACGCCGCGCGCCGGGTGTTTGCGAAATTGTAAAAGAGAACGTCCAGAAATAACGTAGGCCGGGTAAGGCGAAGCCGCCACCCGGCTTTTTTATTGCCGAATGGCGACGCAACCTAGATAGAAGGGATAAACCTCAGCGACTCTGCTTACGTAGCAGATAGATAAAGTACGGCGCGCCAATAAACGTCGACAGTAATCCTGCCGGGATCTGATACGGAAACAGCACCATCCTGCCGCACCAGTCAGCAAAGACCAGCAGCACACCTCCCGCCAGCGCTGAAATCAGCATATGCGGCATCGCGCGACGAAAACCCATCATTCGGGAAATATGCGGAGCCATCAGCCCGACAAAACTCAACGGTCCAATGGTCATGGTTGCTGTCGCCGTCAGTCCCGCAGCCAACAGCAGTAACCCCACGCGTGACGGCGTGATCGCCATACCCACCGCACGCGCCGTATCGCCGCCGAGCGGTAAAATCGTCAGCCAACGACGGCACAGCGGTGTCAGCGCCAGCAGGATAACCATCACAATCCCGGTGCGCAGTACCTGTTCGCCCGTCGCGTTATAGGTTGAGCCGGAGATCCAGGTCAGCACGCCCGCCATACGCGGATCGCCGCTGGCCTGCAGCATCATCAACAACATAGTAAACGCCGTACTGAGCGCCATCCCTGCCAGCAGCATACGGTGCGGCGAAAAACCACCGCGCCCGGCGGCAATCATAATGATAAGCAAGGTGACCGCAGCCCCGAGGCTCCCTGCGGGCAGCAGCCAGCCAAAGGCATTTCCGGGGACCAGAAACAGCATTAACACCACGCCAAATGCCGCGCCGGAGCTAATGCCCAGAACTTCCGGGCTAGCCATTGGGTTTCCGGTCAGACGCTGAATAATACAGCCCGCTACCGCCAGCATCACCCCGGCAATCAACGCCGCCAGAATACGTGGCCAGCGCCAGGGCATCAGTTCATCCAGCATCGCGCCGCTGGCCCATGTCCAGCCGTGCGCATCGCGGCCAAACGACAGCGCCACCACCAGAGCCAGCAGCAAAACCACCCCGCCCGCCAGCGCAAACATCAGTACATTCTGACGCTCCGCGGCGATACGGTTGCTGGCATTCATATCCGGTGCGCTCATACTTCTAAGGCGCGGCAACAACCACAGCAGCAATGGCGCGCCAATCAGCGCCGTCACCGAACCGGTGGAAACCTCCATCCATACGCGGGTCAGCCACAGAATGATTTGGTCAGAGAGCCAGAGGATCAACGCACCAATCAGCGGGGCCAGCATCAGACGCGCCAACAGACGCCGCGCGCCGAGCATTTTCGCCAGCAGCGGTGCAAACAGGCCAATAAAGCCGATAATCCCAACCGCGTTAACCAGCAAGGCGCTGATGACAATCGCCAGCGATAAGGCCGCCAGGCGCGCCAGCGACAACGCCAGACCGAGGTTACGCGCCACGCCGTCATCCAGTCCCATCAGCGTCATTGGACGCAACAGCAGCAGAGTCAGCATCACGCCGCCCAGCAGCTGTGGCCACAGTCGCTGTACGCCGCTCCAGTCGGTTTGGGTTAGCGTGCCGCTGCTCCATAAAAACATGCTTTGCAGTTGATCGTGATGGAAGATAACCATCAACTGGTTAATCGCCCCGCAGTACAGGCTGACCACCAGTCCGGCAAGGATTAACGTCACCGGAGAAAGACGTTTGCCCCAGGCGACGCCAAACACCAGCGCCCCAACGACACAAGCACCTGCCAGCGCAGCAAATTGCGTGGTGAGCGCACCGGGAATAGCCCACAGCGTCGTGACGGTAATGCCCAACTGCGCACCGGTCGCAACGCCTAGCGTGGTTGGCTCCGCCAGTGGGTTACGCAGCACCTGCTGAAACAATACGCCGACCAGTCCCAGCCCGGCACCGACCAACAGCGAAATCGCCAGCCTCGGCAGCAGGCTGTAGTGGAAAACCATCTGTTTAATGGCATCGATATCCGGTGACCAGATAGCCTGTTGCCACTGGTTGCGCGGTAGCGCAACGGAGAAGTTAACCCATGTGAGCCAGCAGGCAGCAACAAACAGAACCGCCAGCAGGAGAATGGGGAACAGCGCGATACGTTTACTCACGCTTTGCCTCCCAGCGCATTATCCAGAATGCGGGCAAAATGCATGGCCGATAGCGTTGCGCCATAGAACCAGACGGCCGGCACGCGCTGAAAACGTCCGCTGCGAACAAAGGGCATCGCCTGCCACAACGGCGTAGACATCAGTGCAGCCATCTCTTTATCGTTGCCGTGATCAAAGCACAATACATCGACATCCTGAAAAGCAGCCAGACGGTCAATACTCACGGCAGTGCTGCCCCAAAAGTTTGTCTCTCCCTGCCAGGCGTTGGGGATCCCATATTCATCCAGCACGTCCTGAAACAGGCTGTTTGGGCCAAACACCAGCATATGCCGCGAATCAAGCAGAGAGGTGAGAAGCACAGGGCGCGCACCACGTTGAATGAAGCGCGGCTTCAGGCTGGCAATAAAACGATCATACTCAGTCAGATGGCGTTCAGCAGAGTCCTGCAGATTGAACAATTGCGCCATTTCCTGCAGCGATTGTCGCGCAACGACCAGAGGTTTTTTACCGTCGCTGAAGTTAAATCCCCGACCAGGTGCAATACGCGCCAGCTTTTCCGGGGAAGGACCATAGCCTGCCGACCAGAGCAGAAACGAGGGTTTCATTTCGGTCAGCAGTTCGAGATTGGGTTCCGTGCGTAGCCCGACATCAATCACCGAGTCCGGTAGAGGTGGCTCACTGACCCACAGCTTGTAGTTAGGGATATCCGCAATGCCATACGGCGTAATACCCAGCGCCAGCAACAGCTCTACCGGCAGCCATTCCAGCGCCACAATACGCTGCGGATCAATCGCCGCGGCGGACGCCGTATTCATCCGCCACAGCAGCGGCGAGAGCGCCATCGCCGTAAGCAGACGCCGACGGGTAATATGATGTAATTCAATCATTAATAGACAAAACTCACGGGTGCGGCACCGGCCGGATGCGGCAAAATGCCCATCGGGATACCGTAAATCTGTTCCAGAGTTTCACTGCGCATCAGTTCAGCAGACGTTCCTTGCGCAATCATTTCACCACCGCGCAGCGCAACTAAGTAATCGCAGTAGCGGGCCGCCATGTTGATATCATGCAGCACCGCAATCACCGTTAGCCCACGCTGCTGGCTTAAGCGATGCACCAGCGCCAGCACGTCAACCTGATGAGCGATATCCAGCGCGGAAGTCGGCTCATCAAGCAGCAGACAGCGGCTGTCCTGTGCCACCAGCATGGCAATCCACGCACGCTGGCGTTCTCCGCCGGACAGGCTATCCACCAGGCGGTGCGCCAGCGGTTTTAAGCCGACCAACGAAATAGCTTCTTCTACTTTCTCTCTGTCGGCAACGCCAAAACGTCCCAGCGCCCCGTGCCACGGATAGCGGCCAATCGCCACCAGTTCACGCACCGTCATCCCTTCGGCCTGAGGCAACTGCTGCGGCAGATAGGCGACCTTGCGGGCAAACGCTTTACTGCTCCAGTTCTCCAGCGGCTGTTCGTCGAGCAGGATTTCACCTTCCGACGGCGGCTGATGACGTCCCAGCATTTTCAATAACGTCGATTTTCCGGACCCGTTGTGGCCGATAAGGCCGGTTACTTTCCCCACCGGAAAAGTTAATGAGAGAGGATGCAAAAGCGTGCGGCCAGGCACACGAAAGGAGACATTACGCAACGCGAAAGTGGTGTCGGGATGGGATCTGTTTTCCTGCATAGCAGCCAACTTGTAAAACGGGCACGCAAAGCGTGCCCAAAAAGAAATTAGAAACGGAAGGTTGCGGTTGCAACGACCTGACGTTCTGCGCCCCAGAAGCAGCCATAGGTATTGAAGCAGCTGGCGACGTACTCACGGTCAAACAGGTTGTTCACATGCAGCGCCACGTTGGAACCCGCCATGCCGACGCGCGCCAGATCGTAACGTACTAACGCATCCACCAGCGTATAGCTCCCTACTTTGAAGGAGTTTGCTGGATCGCCATAGCTGGAGCCAGTATAACGAACACCCGTACCCAACGTCAGCCCGGAAAGCGCGCCGTCATAAAGGGTGTAATCCCCCCACAGTGATGCCATATGTTTTGGCACCTGAGCAGGCGTGTTACCTTTGTAGTTGGTGTCAGTGGTGTATTCCGCATCGGTATAGGTATAAGAACCGACCACGTTAACGCTGGCTGACAGCGCCGCTTTCGCTTCAATTTCCACACCACGTGAGCGAATTTCACCGCCTTCAACTGACCAGAATGATCCGTTCGGGTCGGCCATCAGGTTGTTGGTTTTGGTCAACTGGTAAACAGCACCGGTGATCACGATCGGACGATCGCTCGGCACATACTTCACGCCCGCTTCGTACTGCTTACCTTTAGATGGAGTAAAGATAT
Organism: Citrobacter sp. RHBSTW-00986; assembly: GCF_013783065.1. Classification (NCBI taxonomy): domain Bacteria; kingdom Pseudomonadati; phylum Pseudomonadota; class Gammaproteobacteria; order Enterobacterales; family Enterobacteriaceae; genus Citrobacter; species Citrobacter sp. RHBSTW-00986. Next base: position 3,945,884 of record NZ_CP056200.1, read on the forward strand.
TACCGCTTTCCCCGACCTGAGAACTAGGTTCAAACGATTCGCTGTAGCTGAAATACGGAGTCACACCGTTGTCGAACAGGTAGTTAACACCGCCACGCCAGGTGAACTGTCTGTCATCACGGGAATCCAGCACGCCAGAAACACGGTTCAGTGAGTCCTGCTTAGCCCAGTCGTAACGACCACCCAGAGTGACCAGCACCTTATCCCACTGCATCTGATCCTGAGCGTACAGGCCCGTTTGTTCCTGTTTATTCAGAACACGGTAGGGAGCACCCGGTCCAGTATGTGCCCCAAAATCAAAGTCGCTGCGATCAAGGTTATAAATATCTGAAGGCGCTACCGAACCAGCCCAACCAAACCAGGAGTTGATATCGTTACGCATCCGCATATAGTCAACGCCGGTCAGCAATGTGTGATCCACGGAACCGGTAGCGAATTTGCTCTGCAACTGGGTATCAACAGCGAAGTTCTGCAATTTTTCATTATCGTCAACATACTGACGAGTCAGCGTGTGAGCCCACTCGGACTGAGGAACGCTGGCGCAAGGACTGTTAGCCGGATCCTTTGTATAGAGCGGATCAGAGCACATACCGTAGCCATACACGCTGTTCTGCGAAACCTTGTTTTGCGCGTAACGCAGGTTCTGACGCACGGTAAAGGTGTCGTTAAATTCGTGGTCGAAGCTGTAGCCCACCATCTTCTCGTTACGAGAGTAGGTATTGTTGTTCGCACCTTCGTTGAAATCGGTAGGCAGACGCTTGCCGTTCGGCAGCTCAGTCACCGTCCCCTCTTTCGGCAACCAGCCGTAATAGCCAGTTTCCGGCTCGTTCTGGAAGTAGGAGAGGAAGGTGAAGTTCGTTTTATCATCCGGACGCCATGTGAAAGATGGCGCGATGGCGTAGCGTTGTTCTTCCGCGCCCTGCTGCTGCGCATTCGCGGAACGCGCCAGGCCGGTCAGGCGGTATGAGTACACACCATCGTCATCCAGCGCATCGCTGAAGTCAAAACCGGTCTGGAACAGGCTGTCAGTGCCCATCTTGAACTGAATTTCTTTTAATGGCTCTGTGGTCGGGCGTTTGCTGACCATGTTCAACAAGCCGCCAGGGTTACTCTTTCCGTAAAGAACGGAAACCGGACCGCGCATCACTTCAGCGCGTTCCAGCATATACGGGTCGATTACCGCATCGTTGTAGAAGTTACCCTGCATCTTCAGGCCATTCAGATAGTTATTCTGACTTTGGCCGTCGGCGGCAAATCCGCGAATAATCAGGTAGTCATAGGTGTTAGACGCGCCGCGGGTACCTACGGCTACGCCAGGCGTGTAGCTGAGCGCCTCTTTAACTGATTTCGGCTGATGCAACGCCATCTCTTCGGCGGTGACCACTGAAATAGACTGAGGAACTTTTTGAATCGGGGTGTCGGTTTTGGTCGCCGTAGCAGACTGTCGTGCGGCGATGGTTGCCGCTGGCCCCCATGCGCTTTCTTGTGCGGCAGGAGCAGCAGTTACGGTGATGGTTTCTTCTTTCGGGTCAACCGCCGCCTGTGCATAGACAGACATGCCGCTAACCGCTGTGGCTACCACTACTGCGATTTTACGCAGCGATGAACTTGGCTGAGCAGTTTTAAGACGCGCCATTGGTATTTCTCTGATGAAAGTGAATGATAACGTAAACGAGAATTATTATTATAACGACAGCATAATATTCGAAACTCTGGCGAGATAGCAAGCAATACGCGTCCCTACTAAAACTGAGGGGTTAAGAAATAACCAGATGAAAAGAAAGGGTTAATAAATTAGGCTGGAATGTTATTCGGCCCTGAGAATGGACCAAAGAAGAAAAACCCGCCGAAGCGGGTTTTGAGCAATATCAGTTACTGCCGAACATATCCTTTATCCAGCCAGCGACGCCGTCGCTATCTTTCTTCTCCTGCTGCGCCGGTTGTTGCTGCTGCTGTTGAGGCTGCTGCTGCGGCGTTGACTGATCGAACGGATTCCCGGTCGGCTGTTGCATCATTTCACCCTGCTGACACAGCGAATCAGGATCGGTAGTCCATACCGGAAGCGTACGCATCCCCCCGCTACAAACGAAGTTACCGTCGTAGTCCACGCCCATATCCACCACATCTTCCGGCGGCGTCAGCACCAGCGGTGTTGGCGTCTGGTTAGCCAGATAACGCTGATAAATCGACATCGCACCGCTGGCACCGTACAGCTTGGTTGGCTGGTTGTTATCACGACCCACCCAGGTGATGGTTACCTGGCTGCCGTCGATCCCGGCAAACCAGGTATCCACGTTGTTGTTAGTGGTCCCGGTTTTCCCTGCCAGATGAAGCCCAGGATATTTCGCGCCAAGCTGGCGGCCCGTACCACGCTGAACCACCTGTTGCATGGTCCACAGCGTCATATACGCCGCCTGCGCCGGAACGGCACGCTCGGCCTGCGGGAAGCTCTGATACAGCACCGTCCCATCTTCGGCAATCACCGAACGCAGCGCCGACAGCGGCGCGCGGTTCCCGCCGCTGGCGATAGTCTGGAACGCCTGCGCCACTTCGATCGGCGTCAGGTTCAACGCCCCCAGCAGCATGGCTGGAACCGGATTAAGCTGATCTTTCGGCGCGCCCAGCTTCAGCCAGGTATCGGTGACGGCAGGCAGGCCCAGCGCCATCCCCAGATTTACCGTTGGCACGTTCATTGAGCGCGTTAACGCATCCACCAGCATCACTTTTCCGCTTTCGCTATAGCGACGGTCATCGTTCTGCGGCGACCACACCTGGCCGTTAGGCTGGCGCAGCGCAATCGGGGCATCAGCAATCCAGGTATTCAGACGGTACAGTTTCGGCTGGCTGAGCGCAGTCAGATAGGTCGCTGGTTTAGCCAAAGAACCAATCGAACGACGCGCCTGCATCGCACGGTTATAACCAGCGAACTGCGGTTCTGCCCCACCGACCATGGCACGCACTTCGCCGCTAAAGCGGTCGACCACCACAATCGCGGTCTCAAGATCGCTCAGCTTACGTTGTTTCTTCAGCACCGGAATACCTTCCACCGCCGCTTTTTCTGCAGCGTCCTGCGCCACGGAATCAAAGGTGGTGAAAATCTTCACGCCGGAGAGGTCTTTAACTTTATCGCCCAGCTTTGCCTGTAGCTCCTGGCGCACCATCTGCATAAAGGCGGGCTGCGGTGAGATCACCCCACCACGCGGCTGTACGCCTAACGGACGCGCGCTCAGCATGTCATACAGATCCTGGTCGATAATCTGCTGCTGTTGTAGTAAACGCAGCACCAGGTTACGACGCTCCAGTGCCAGCTTCGGGTTACGCCACGGGTTATAGATTGACGCTCCTTTAACCATCCCTACCAGCAGCGCCTGCTGGTCGAGGCTCAGCTCTTCCACCGGACGGCCAAAGTAGTAGAGGCTCGCCAGCGGGAAGCCGCGGATCTCATTGTCACCGCTTTGACCGAGATAGACTTCGTTCATGTACAGCTCAAGAATGCGGTCTTTGCTGTAACGCGCATCCATGATCAGCGCCATATAGGCTTCGTTGGCCTTACGCCAATAGGAACGTTCGCTGGACAGGAACAGGTTTTTCACCAGTTGCTGGGTCAGCGTACTGGCCCCTTGTACCGTGCGCCCCGCCGTCAGGTTCGCCAGCACCGCACGGCCAATGGAATAGAGGCTGATACCGTCATGCTCATAGAAGTGACGATCTTCGGTCGCCAGCAGCGTGTCCACCAGCAGATCCGGGAATCCACTGCGCGGGACAAACAGGCGCTGCTCACCGTTAGGCGAAGAGAGCATGGTAATCAGCCGCGGATCGAGACGGAAGAAACCGAACTGGCGGTTGTTATCCATATTCTCGATAGTATCCAGATGGTCGCCATCAAAGGTCAGACGCGCGCGCACCTGCCCTTCTTTACTGTCCGGAAAATCAAACGGACGACGGATCATCTCGATGCTTTTCGCCTGCACGGTGAATTCGCCAGGGCGCGTCATCTTCGTCACCTGACGATACTGCGTAGCCTCCAGCAGTTTCACCATCTCGTTCTTGCCGATCGGCATTTCTGGCTCAAGGTTAACCATACGGCCATATACTGCCGCAGGAAGCTGCCAGACTTTACCATCTATACGGCTGCGGATTTTTTGGTCCAGATAAACGCCGTAAATGGCGATCAGCACCAAAAAAACAATCGACAGTTTTACCAGCAGCCAGAACCAGCCGCGTTTACCACGAGGCTTACGCCCTTTGCCTTTACCCTTACGCGGCATCGGTTCTTCATCCTCATAGTCATCATCATCATAATCGTCGTCATACTCTTCATCTCTGAGTTGACGACGGCTCACCTTTTGTTTCACCGGACGCGAGGGTTTCCCTTTACGTCCAATTGGCTCGCGGTCATTCCCCGCCATGCTTTTTCTCCGCAACATTCAGGCGCAAGGGCCCGATTCTCTGTTCTTCCGTCAGTTAACAGAAGAAGAAATCTCTCAATTTACTGCCGTGTTTATACCGGATGACGGCTTCGCTTTATCCGGCCTACAGTTTCATTACGAATACTTCTTTGTTCGCCGCGTTGGCGCGGTATTCGCCGGATCGTCCGGCCAGACATGTTTGGGATAGCGCCCTTTCATCTCTTTTTGCACCTCACGGTACGATCCCTGCCAGAACGCGCTCAAATCACTCGTTACCTGCAGCGGTCGTTGGGCCGGAGACAGCAGTTCCAGCACCAGCGGCACGCGCCCATCGGCGATGGTTGGGGTCTTCGCTTCACCAAACATTTCCTGCATCCGAACCGCCAATACCGGAGGGTTATCCTCATGATAGCGAATGGCAATCCGGCTTCCCGTCGGCACAGTGTAATGCGCTGGCAGTTCACTATCCAGACGTTGCAGCATTGACCAATCCAGCAAACCGCGCAACGCCTGACCCACATTTAGCGCTTTTAACGCACGTAACGAGTGCACACCGCTCATGTGCGGCAGCAGCCAGCTCTCCAGCGTCGCCAGCAGAGAATCCTCATCTACCGCGGGCCAGTTATACTCTGGCAACCAGTTTGCCGCACATTGCAGACGCAGGCGAAACTGCTCGGCTTCCGGCGTCCAGTTGAGCACACTTAGCCCTTTATCGCGAATGCCGTTCAACATCGCCAGATGCAACTCCTCTTCCGAAGGTTTGGCCAGCGCCTGTACTTTTACCGTTAGCTGGCCAATGCGCGACCGACGCAATGCTTTTAACGTTCCGTGAGTTTCATCCCATTCGATGGTGTCAGATTGTTGTAGCAGTTCAGGGCATGCCTGTATCAGCACCTCGATATCCAGCGGCAGAGCCAGCAGAATACGCGCATCCGGCGAAGCGCTGCCCTGCAGTAACAGCGGCGCAATCAGCCATTCATGGCGTCCGGAGGCGTCATCGGCATCCAGCATTGCCCCCATGCCATTCGCCAGTTGATAGCGCCCTTCCTGCCCGCGCCGACGCGCGATCCGATCGGCAAACGCCTGCGCCAGTAATGAGGGGAGCAGCGCGCTGTCCGGCTGTCCGCTGCGAACGTTAAGCCGTTTCAGCAATTGTTGGCTGCGCTGCTGCCAGGCGGGCTGATTTCGTGAAAACGCTACAGCCAGATCGGTACTGCCACCGCGCGGCGGCTCTTCCAGAATCGCAGCCAGTTTTGCCGCCGTTGCCGCTTCATTGTCATTGTTGGCGCTAACCAGCATAGCCGCTAAACGGGGGTCGTTACCCAACGTCGCCATTTTCTGCCCCCTGGCGCTGAGCCTGTCACCCTCAAGCGCCCCCAGCATCTGCAGCAGCCGCTTTGCCGCCTGCAGGTTGATGGCGGGCGGGGTATCCAGCCAGTTCAGTTGCTCAGGGTCGGTGCATCCCCATTGCAGCAACTCCATCAGCAGTCCGGACAGGTCGCTCTGTAAAATCTCCGGTTCTCCCTGCGCCGCCGCTCTTTCCGCCTGCTCTTTGGCAAGCAAATGTAGGCAGATACCGGGTTCCAGACGGCCCGCGCGCCCCGCTCGCTGGGTCATCGAGGCCTGGCTTATGCGTTGGGTAATCAGTCGCGTTAAACCGGTACGCGCGTCATAGCGCGCCACGCGCTCCTGGGCGCTGTCCACCACCAGCCGGATGCCTTCGATCGTTAAGCTGGTTTCGGCAATATTGGTCGCCAGCACCACTTTGCGCTTGCCTTGCGGCGCGGGCAAAATCGCCTGACGCTGCTCGGCAAGCGTCAGCGCGCCGTACAGTGGGCACAACAACACATCGCTGCCCACACGCGTTGCCAGTTGCTCCTGCACGCGCTGGATTTCCCCTACACCCGGTAAAAACAGCAGCAGCGACCCGCTTTCATGGCGCAGGAGTTCTGCCGTCGCTACCGCTACCGCTTCAGCAAAACGCAGATGCGCCGCCAACGGCTGATATCGTCGCTCAACGGGAAATGCGCGGCCTTCAGAAACGATCGTCGGCGCATCGGGCAACATCTGCTGCAAACGCCCGTTGTCCAAAGTGGCAGACATGATCAACAGTTTCAGATCGTCACGCAGCCCTTGCTGCACATCCAGCAACAGCGCCAGCGCCAGGTCGGCCTGCAAACTCCGCTCGTGAAATTCGTCGAGGATGACCAGCCCAACGCCCGTCAATTCGGGGTCGCGCTGGATCATGCGTGTCAGAACCCCCTCCGTCACCACCTCAAGACGGGTCAGCGGCCCTACGCAGCTTTGCGCACGCATGCGATACCCCACGGTCTCGCCAGGCTTTTCATTCAGCAATTCCGCCAACCGCTGCGCCACATTGCGTGCTGCCAGACGCCGCGGCTCCAGCAAAATAATCCGTCCCTTGATACCGCGATGTTCAAGGAGTCGCAACGGCAGCCAGGTTGATTTCCCGGCACCGGTCGGCGCCGTCAGCAAAACCTGCGACGAGGCATCAAGGGCGGTAATTAGTTCAGGCACTACGGCGGCAACGGGCAACGACGTCACAAATGACTCCAGAGGGTTAACATTCTTCGCGCTGCATTGTAGCATCGCGTTAATTCATAACCGAGTATCCATCATGTCTGAGCCAAAAAGGCTGTTCTTTGCGATTGAATTGCCTGGCGAGGTTCGGGAGCAGTTAATCCACTGGCGGGCCGCGCAGTTCCCCCCTGAAGCGGGTCGTCCCGTCGCCGCCGATAATCTGCATCTGACGCTCGCCTTTTTGGGCGACGTCAGCGCTGAGAAGCAGCATGCGTTAACGCAGCTTGCAGGGCGTATTCGCCAGCCGGGTTTTACGCTCAAACTCGACGATGCCGGGCAATGGCTGCGCTCGCGAGTCGTGTGGTTGGGAATGCGTCAGCCGCCGCGCGGGCTGCTGCAGTTGGCGAACATGTTGCGGGCACAAGCCGCACGCAGTGGGTGCCACCAGAGCCCGCAGCCGTTTCACCCGCATATCACGCTGCTGCGTGACGCCGGTCACGCGGTATCTATCCCTCCGCCAGGGTTTGGCTGGTCGTTTCCGGTAACGGAGTTTGGGCTTTATTCCTCCTCATTCATGCGAGGACGCACGCGTTACACGCAGTTGCAACGCTGGACGCTGACTGAATAATCAAAGGAACTGTTCATGCAATTTTCTCCACCTTTACAACCTGCAACGCTCATTCAGCGCTATAAGCGTTTTTTAGCGGATGTGATCACACCGGATGGCACAACGTTAACGCTACACTGCCCCAATACGGGAGCCATGACCGGCTGCGCAACGCCGGGAGATACTGTCTGGTATTCGACATCAGAAAATACCAAACGAAAATATCCACATACCTGGGAATTAACGCAAACCCAATCCGGTACACTTATTTGTGTTAACACGCTGTGGGCCAATAGATTAACGAAAGAGGCTATTCAGCGTTCGTTAATTTCGGAAGTTTCAGACTACAGCACCTTGAAAAGTGAAGTAAAATACGGCGCCGAAGGGAGCCGCATCGACTTTTTGTTACAGGCGGATTCCCGACCTGACTGCTATATTGAAGTGAAATCAGTCACGTTGGCGGAAAAAGATCAGGGTTATTTTCCCGATGCCATCACTGAACGAGGTCAGAAACATCTTCGGGAATTGATGAGCGTAGCGGCCGAAGGCAAGCGCGCGGTGATATTTTTCGCGGTGTTGCATTCAGCCATTACACGGTTTTCACCCGCGCGCCATATCGATGCAAAATATGCGCAATTATTAGTTGAAGCACAGCTTAAGGGGGTAGAAATTCTGGTTTATAAAGCGGAACTTTCTGCCCATGGTATGACTCTTAAAGAGCCGTTGCCCATTACCTTGTAATGGTGTAAATATTCGGTTAATTAGTATTCTGGGCGCGTGGGCAAATACGCTTTTCCTCACAGGGTTGTCAAGTGTTACGTTTAGATAATTGCTATCCGGAAAAGCATCTGCTATTTATAGCGACCTGATTTTTCCCCCGAACATGGGGATCGATAGTGCGTGTTAAGGAGAAGCAACATGCAAGAAGGGCAAAACCGTAAAACATCGTCCCTGAGTATTCTCGCCATCGCTGGGGTGGAGCCGTACCAGGAGAAACCGGGCGAAGAGTATATGAACGAAGCCCAGCTGTCGCACTTCAGGCGTATTCTTGAGGCATGGCGTAATCAACTTAGGGATGAAGTTGATCGCACCGTATCTCATATGCAAGACGAAGCGGCTAACTTCCCTGATCCGGTGGACCGCGCCGCACAGGAAGAAGAATTCAGCCTTGAGCTGCGTAACCGTGATCGTGAGCGCAAACTGATCAAAAAGATCGAGAAGACGCTGAAGAAAGTAGAAGACGAAGATTTCGGCTACTGCGAATCATGCGGCGTAGAAATTGGTATTCGCCGTCTGGAAGCGCGTCCGACAGCCGATCTGTGCATCGACTGTAAAACGCTGGCAGAAATCCGCGAAAAACAAATGGCAGGTTAATTCCGGTCATTTTTACCACGTTTACTACAGGCGGGAGCTTCTCCCGCCTTATTATTTGTTAGCCCGCAAAATGAGCGATTCACATTATATTGGCCGCTTCGCCCCTTCCCCCTCTGGCGAACTCCATTTTGGTTCACTGATTGCCGCCCTCGGGAGTTACCTGCAGGCCCGTGCTCGTCGCGGAATCTGGCGGGTACGCATTGAAGATATTGACCCCCCTCGTGAAGTTCCCGGTGCTGCAGACACGATTCTGCGTCAGCTGGAACATTACGGGCTGCACTGGGATGGCGATATTTTATGGCAATCCCAGCGTCATGACGCCTACCGCGAGGCGCTGGCCTGGCTGCATCAGCAGGATCTGAGCTATTACTGCACCTGTACACGCGCGCGTATTCAAAGCGTCGGCGGTATTTACGACGGTCATTGCCGTGAACTACGCCACGGGCCTGAACAGGCGGCGGTCCGCATTAAGCAACGCCATCCGGTGATGCAGTTTACGGACCAACTGCGCGGTGTGATTCTGGCTGATCCGCGGCTTGCGAAGGAAGATTTTATTATTCACCGTCGCGACGGGCTGTTTGCCTATAACCTCGCGGTGGTGGTGGACGACCACTTCCAGGGCGTGACGGAAATTGTGCGCGGTGCCGATCTTATCGAACCGACGGTACGGCAAATTTCGTTGTATCAACAGTTCGGCTGGCAAGCGCCGGACTATATTCATCTGCCGCTGGCGCTCAACGAACAAGGCGCTAAACTTTCAAAACAAAATCATGCACCTGCACTGCCGCAAGGCGATCCACGCCCGGTGATTGTTGCTGCGCTGCGCTTTCTCGGCCAGCACTCCGATATCCCGTGGCAGGAGATGCGCATGGATCAGATTCTCACGTTTGCCATTGAAAACTGGAGTCTGACAGCGGTGCCAGAATCGGCGATCGTAAATCCGCCATTCTCAAATGCATCATGCTGAGCTATGATTAGCCGCTATTTTTACACAGCAACACTTGTTCTGATTGAAGTTTGACACTACCGAGGTGCACTATTTTTACCCGAGTCGCTAATTTTTGCCGCAAGGTGCTAAGCCGCGAGGAGCGCGAGGCCGAGCTCGCCGTCGCCCGTCCACATATGACGGTAATCCCGCGTGAGCAGCACTCTATCTCCCGCAAAGATATCAGTGAAAATGCCCTGAAGGTAATGTACAGGCTCAATAAGGCCGGATACGAGGCATGGCTGGTTGGCGGAGGCGTACGCGATCTTTTGCTGGGCAAAAAGCCGAAAGATTTTGATGTCACGACTAACGCCACGCCAGATCAGGTGCGAAAACTGTTTCGTAACTGTCGTCTGGTTGGTCGCCGTTTCCGTCTGGCCCATGTCATGTTTGGCCCGGAAATTATCGAAGTGGCAACTTTCCGTGGTCATCATGAAGGCAGCGAGTCCGATCGCACAACCTCACAGCGCGGACAAAACGGTATGCTGCTGCGCGACAACATCTTCGGCTCCATCGAAGAAGATGCCCAGCGTCGCGACTTCACGATTAACAGCCTGTATTACAGCGTGGCCGATTTCACCGTGCGTGATTACGTTGGTGGCATGCAGGATCTCGAAGAGGGCATCGTTCGCCTGATCGGTAATCCGGAAACGCGCTACCGCGAAGACCCTGTACGTATGCTGCGGGCCGTGCGCTTTGCCGCCAAGCTCGACATGCGTATCAGCCCGGAAACCGCTGAGCCAATCCCGCGTCTGGCAACACTGCTTAACGATATTCCCCCCGCACGCCTGTTTGAAGAAGCACTCAAACTGTTACAGGCGGGCTATGGGTATGAAACCTATAAAAAACTGCGTGAGTACAGCCTGTTCCAGCCGCTGTTCCCCACCATTACGCGCTATTTCACCGAAGACGGTGACAGCCCAATGGAACGCATCATCGCTCAGGTGCTGAAGAATACCGATAACCGCATCCACAATGATATGCGCGTTAACCCGGCGTTCTTGTTCGCCGCCATGTTCTGGTATCCGTTACTGGAAGCTGCGCAGAAAATTGCCCAGGAAAGCGGTCTGGCTTATTACGATGCCTTCGCACTGGCGATGAACGACGTACTGGATGAAGCCTGCCGCTCGCTGGCGATCCCGAAACGTCTGACCTCGCTGACCCGTGATATCTGGCAGTTGCAGCTACGCATGTCTCGTCGCCAGGGCAAACGCGCCTGGAAGCTGATGGAGCATCCGAAGTTCCGCGCCGCTTACGATCTGCTGGCCCTGCGTGCCGAAGTGGAAAACAACGCTGAGCTGCAGCGTCTGGCGCAGTGGTGGGGAGAATTCCAGGTTTCAGCACCGCCGGAACAAAAAGGCATGCTCAACGAACTCGACGAAGAACCGGAACGCCGTCGTCATCGTCGCCCGCGTAAACGCGCCCCGCGCCGTGAAGGTTCCGCGTGACCATCGCCTATATCGCTCTCGGCAGTAATCTGGCCTCTCCTCTGGAGCAGGTCAATGCTGCCGTAAAAGCGATTGGCGACATTCCCGACAGCCGTATCGTCGCTGTTTCCTCCTTTTACCGCACACCGCCATTAGGCCCGCAGGATCAGCCAGATTACCTGAACGCTGCCGTGGCGCTGGAAACCACTCTCGCTCCCGAAGAATTGCTTAATCATACCCAACGCATTGAGCTGCAACAGGGACGCGTACGTAAAGCCGAACGCTGGGGGCCGCGCACTCTGGACCTCGATATTATGCTGTTTGGCAATGAAGTAATTAACACCGAACGTCTGACCGTGCCGCACTACGACATGAAAAACCGTGGTTTTATGCTGTGGCCGCTCGCTGAAATTGCACCTGAGCTTATCTTCCCGGAGGGTATCAGCCTGCATCAGCACCTCACCCATCTTGGTGCCGCAAAACCTGCACACTGGTAAAGTATCCCCTCCTCTCCAGCGTTTACTGCTTTAGTGCCAAACGGTTGCTTAAAACAATTGCCCCCCTGAATGTGACTGTTAGAATGCCGATAAATATGACTTTCATCATCAGGAAATGTTATGAAACCCACCACCATTTCACTGCTGCAGAAATGCAAGCAAGAGAAAAAACGCTTCGCGACCATTACAGCCTACGACTACAGCTTCGCTAAGTTATTTGCCGACGAAGGCATTAATGTGATGCTGGTTGGCGACTCACTGGGCATGACGATTCAGGGGCATGACTCCACCCTACCGGTCACCGTTGAAGATATTGCTTACCACACTCGTGCCGTACGTCGTGGTGCTCCCAACTGTCTGCTGCTCTCCGACCTGCCATTTATGGCTTACGCCACGCCGGAACAAGCATTTGAAAACGCCGCGGTGGTGATGCGGGCGGGCGCTAATATGGTCAAAATTGAAGGCGGCGCCTGGCTGGTGGATACGGTAAAAATGCTCACCGAACGCGCCGTACCGGTTTGCGGTCATCTGGGATTAACACCGCAGTCGGTGAATATTTTCGGCGGCTATAAAATTCAGGGCCGCGGCGACGCCGGGCAGGTATTGCTGGATGACGCGCTGGCCTTAGAAGCCGCTGGCGCTCAGTTGCTGGTGCTGGAGTGCGTGCCGGTTGAGCTGGCGAAGCGCGTCACCGAAGCGCTGTCGATTCCGGTTATCGGTATCGGCGCTGGTAACGTCACCGATGGACAAATCCTCGTCATGCACGATGCCTTTGGCATTACCGGTGGCCACATCCCGAAATTTGCGAAGAATTTCCTCAATGAAGCAGGCGACATGCGCGCCGCAGTGCGGCAGTATATGGCTGAAGTGGAGTCCGGCGTTTATCCGGGCGAAGAACACAGTTTCCACTAATTTTTCAGGCCATATATCGGCCTGAAAAGCGTAGCGCCATCAGGCGGTTCGCTGCATGTTGCCGGATGGCGGCGTAAACGTCTTATCCGGCCTACGGTTCCTCAGGCAACTCAAGGAGTCTTGTCGTGTTAATCATTGAAACCCTGCCGCTGCTGCGCCAGCATATTCGTCGTCTGCGTCAGGAAGGCAAACGCGTCGCTCTGGTTCCCACCATGGGCAACCTGCACGACGGCCATATGAAGCTGGTCGATGAGGCAAAAGCGCGGGCTGATGTGGTGATCGTCAGCATTTTCGTCAACCCGATGCAGTTTGACCGACCGGACGATCTGGTGCGTTATCCACGCACGCTGCAGGAAGATTGTGAAAAGCTGAACAAGCGTAAAGTCGATTATGTTTTTGCGCCAGCCGTTGAGGAAATCTACCCGCAGGGGCTGGAAGGCCAGACGTTCGTTGAAGTTCCCGGTCTCTCCACCATGCTGGAAGGCGCCAGCCGTCCAGGCCACTTCCGTGGCGTTTCCACTATCGTCAGCAAGCTGTTCAACCTGATCCAGCCAGATATCGCCTGCTTTGGCGAGAAAGATTTCCAGCAGCTCGCACTGATCCGCAAAATGGTGGCGGATCTGGGTTATGACATTGAGATCGTTGGCGTGCCGATTATTCGCGCCAAAGACGGTCTGGCGCTTAGCTCACGTAACGGCTATCTGACCGCAGAGCAGCGAAAAATTGCGCCGGGTCTGCACAAAGTGATGAACGGCATCGCTGAAAAGCTGCTTGCCGGCCATCGTGACCAGGAAGAGATTATTGCCATTGCCGAGCAGGAACTGAATGAAAAAGGCTTCCGTGCCGACGATATTCAGATTCGTGATGCCGACACGCTGCTGGAGCTGACGGAAACCAGTAAACGCGCGGTGATTCTGGCCGCCGCCTGGCTGGGTCAGGCACGTCTGATCGATAATCAAAGCGTTACATTAGCCCAGTAGACAGGGGTTAAAAATCAGGCAATACTGCCTGAGAATTTCTCAAAGCAGGCCAGTAGTGCCTGCTTAGCCAAGGTAAACGACAGGGTATAGAAGTTATGATTCGCACCATGCTGCAAGGCAAGCTCCACCGCGTAAAAGTCACGCAGGCGGACCTGCACTACGAAGGCTCCTGCGCCATCGACCAGGATTTCCTCGATGCCTCTGGTATTCTGGAAAACGAAGCTATTGATATCTGGAACGTGACCAACGGTAAACGTTTCTCAACCTACGCGATTGCGGCTGAACGCGGCTCCAGAATCATCTCGGTGAACGGCGCAGCGGCACACTGTGCTGAAGTCGGCGACATTGTGATTATCGCCAGCTTCGTCACCATGTCTGATGAAGAAGCCCGCACCTGGCGTCCGAAAGTGGCCTACTTTGAAGGCGACAACGAAATGAAGCGCACCGCGAAAGCCATTCCGGTACAGGTTGCCTGACAGCCCTTACCCCTGCGGCTGATTACTTATCAGCCGCGACATCGTCTCCAGCGAATCCGTTCTTAAAATATAAAGTCTTTTCAATAAGAACGGATTATCCCCCGGTTTAACCTTCCCTCTCACCGTGGTGACCGCCATGTGGAATCCCGCGTCGCCTGCCGCTTTTACTGCGGTGGCGTTATAGCCGCCAAACGGGTAAGAAAGATAAAGAACGTGAGGGTTAAACTGAGACAACGCCCGACGCGAACGGGCGAAATCAAACAGAATATTATGATAGCTGCGACTCAGCAGGATTGGCCGGTGATTCACATCAACCCGATGTAAAAAATGGGTATGCGACTGGAAGTCGAACACGTCCCTGATCTCATTCAGTTCCGCGATGCTCATAAACTGCAGTGATTTCGGATCCCACTTCTGCGGGTGGCGCTTGATACGTGAGGAGATAATAAACGCCGTTGCCTTCATGCCGTGCTGCTTCAGAATCGGGTAAGCATAACGACTCACCGACTTCAGACCATCATCAAAAGTCAGCACCACCGCCCGCGCCGGGAGATTCATATTATTGCGAACATAGCCTTCCAGTTGGTACATCGTCAACGTGGTGTAGCCGCGGTCCTGTAGCCAGGCCATCTGGTTGCTGAAGGCGCGTACGGAGGTTGTCGTAGAGGTGTGGCGAAAACGGGTATTCTCTTCATCGCGCAGAATATGGTGATAGGTTAACACCGGGATACCGTTGTCTTCCTGCGCATCCAGAGCGCTGATATAGGCCAGTCTGCCGCCAATACGGATCTGGTACCAGGTTTGGTTGAGACGGTCTTTAAGCTTGCTGATAACCGGATAACGCAGATTATCCGCCAGCACGCCAAACGGGGCGCTACCAACATCCGGAGCGTTATAAACCGGCGTATCTTTCCAGGTGATCAGGCTTTGGTTGCTGAGGGGTTTATTGAGATCGCCCAGACCATCATCGACTTTCTGCCGCCCCTGCACAGGCTCCAGATGCCCCTTATCAATAAACCCGGTACCAAAACCAAAGGTAAATTCGTAATAGTCTGCCGCAATTGGCTCAACGGCGAGGATCTGCCCGGCGCGAATATTTCCTACCGTCACCATCTTGTTGCCAATCTGCGCCCACACGGCGGCCGCTTCGGTGGTTTGCATGTAGCGAGCAGGCAAAGCCGCAGCTATACTGCCAGAAAACAGGAGCAATAAAACAAGCAGAACGCGCATCACCATATGAGATAACCGAGGCGAGAAACCCCGGCTATTGTAGCAAAAGCGCCATCAATACCAATGATTAATACTCATACAAATCATGCTTCAACACGAAGGGGGGATTTTTCTGTTGTTGATGCCAGAGGCTAGAGACTTCGGGCCCGCCAAGCGCAACGATGCTATCACGAAACTCAGAACTGCTCATCGATTCCCGCGACGAAAGCATTCGCTCAAGCAATGGATAACTGATACCTGAAATCACTTCACACTGGGGATGTTTATGGCTCATTAACGAAGCCACGCGGTAAGGCGCAGCCCCGGCCATATCCGTCAGGAATATCACACCCTCGCCAGAGTCTGTAGCATGCAGGGCATGGCACATCATGCGGCTTAGCATATTCGAGCTAAGCCCACGCCAAAAACTCACCGCCTGGCATTGAACCAACGGGCCGTACTTTTTCTCCAGACGATGCAGCATATCCTGTGCCTTATCATCATGACAGGTAATTACCCAACCTAGCATTGCCTACCTCCTTAGCAGGCAAGTAGTTTATCAGGGTGATAAATCCGTAATGGTGATAAGCATCAAAAGTCTTCCTCTCCCGGGCAAGGAGAGGAAGAAAGACTTAGCTGCGCAGGCCGCGTCCGCGCTGAATCAGGTACCAGCACAGCAAATAAAATGCTGCGATAAACACCACCAGCACGCCAAAGGTGGTGACCAGCGGAACATCATGGATCCCCAGGAAGCCGTAACGGAAACCGCTAATCATGTAGACAATCGGGTTCAGATGGGACAGTCCCTGCCAGAACGGCGGCAGCAACGTTAACGAATAGAAAACGCCGCCCAGATAGGTCAGCGGAGTCAGCACGAAGGTTGGGATCAGGCTGATATCGTCAAAGGTTTTAGCGAAAACCGCGTTCAACAGACCGGCCAACGAAAACAGCACCGCCGTTAACACCAGCGTAAGCGCCACAAAGACCCAGGAATGCACCTGGAACGGCACAAAGAACAGCGAAATCGCTGTTACCAGGATCCCTACGCACAGGCCACGCGCCACGCCGCCGCCAACAAAACCGGCGATGATCACGTGCGTCGGTACCGGAGCGACCAGTAACTCTTCAATGTTGCGTTGAAACTTGGCGCTGAAGAATGACGATGCCACGTTGGCGTACGAGTTGGTAATTACCGCCATCATAATCAGCCCTGGCACGATAAACTGCATGTAGCTAAAACCATGCATTTCGCCGATACGCGAGCCGATCAGGTTACCAAAGATAATAAAATAGAGCGTCATAGTAATGACGGGAGGAACCAGAGTCTGGACCCAGATTCGCATAAAGCGGTGGATCTCTTTCGCCCAGATGCTTTTCAGCGCAACCCAATAAAGCTGCATCATGCGCGATCTCCTTGTTTTTCATGCACCAGAGAAACAAACAGTTCTTCCAGTCGGTTCGCTTTGTTTCGCATACTCAATACCTGAATGCCCTGGGCGCTCAGCTGTGAGAACACGCTGTTGACCCCCTGTTCACGCAGTACTTCCACTTCCAGCGTGGAGGTATCCACCAGCCGGTATTGATAGCCCTCCAGTTTTGGCAGCGGGCTTTTCGGCGCCAGATCGAGAATAAAGGTCTCGGATTTCAGCTTAGAGAGCAGGCTCTTCATCGAGGTGTTTTCCACCAGCTCGCCGTGCTGAATAATGCCGATGTTGCGACACAGCATTTCCGCTTCTTCGAGATAGTGAGTGGTCAGAATAATCGTGGTGCCTTTGTCGTTTAAATCCTTTAAAAAACCCCACATTGAACGACGCAGCTCAATGTCGACCCCCGCCGTCGGTTCATCAAGGATAAGTAATTTAGGCTCGTGCATTAGTGCGCGGGCAATCATCAGACGGCGTTTCATCCCGCCGGAGAGCATGCGCGCGCGCTCGTTACGTTTTTCCCATAAATCGAGCTGCTTTAAATATAATTCGCTGCGTTTGACCGCCTCTTTATACTCAACGCCGTAATAACCCGCCTGGTTGACTACGATCTGCTGCACGGTTTCAAACGGGTTAAAGTTAAACTCCTGCGGTACCAGACCAAGCTGGCGTTTCGCATTAACGGTATCTTTTTCAAGATCGTATCCGAAGACGCTCACCCGCCCAGAGGTTTTATTCACCAGCGAGCTGATTATCCCGATGGTGGTGGACTTGCCTGCGCCATTCGGTCCCAAAAGCGCATAAAAATCCCCCGCTTCGACTTGCAAATCTATTCCGCGTAACGCCTGAACGCCACCGGGATAGGTTTTTTTAAGTTGTTGAAGTTCCAGAGCAATGGTCATGGTTTTTTACTTACCTTACATTCTAATGCTTGATATTTGGTTTTAATAAATCAGGAGTTACCCTATATTAGCGCAACGCAATTCAATTGGTTACAGCCTCCATGAAAGACATAGATACACTCATCAGCAACAACGCGCTATGGTCAAAGATGCTGGTAGAAGAGGATCCCGGATTTTTTGAAACGCTGACTCACGCACAAAATCCGCGCTTTTTATGGATTGGATGTTCCGACAGTCGCGTTCCCGCAGAACGTTTAACCGGTCTTGAGCCGGGTGAATTATTTGTTCACCGTAATGTTGCCAATCTGGTTATTCACACCGACCTGAACTGTCTCTCAGTGGTTCAGTATGCGGTGGATGTGCTGGAAGTGGAACATATTATTATTTGCGGCCACTATGGATGTGGTGGCGTACAGGCGGCTATTGAAAATAAAGAACAGGGGCTGATTGATAACTGGTTACTGCATATTCGCGATATCTGGTTTAAACACAGTTCACTGCTGGGCGAAATGCCGCAGGAACGTCGCATTGACACCCTGTGCGAACTGAATGTAATGGAGCAGGTCTACAACTTGGGCCACTCAACCATCATGCGTTCAGCCTGGAAGCGCGGTCAGAAAGTTACCATTCACGGCTGGGCTTACGGTATTCATGATGGCCTGCTGCGCGATCTGGACGTCACCGCCACCAGTCGCGAAACGCTGGAGCAGCGCTATCGTCAGGGGCTGTCTAACCTCAGCCAGAAACATACCAATCACAAGCAGATACCAACAAGCGGCAGCGACGCTTAAGTCGCTTTTCGGCCTGCGGGGAAGTATCGTGCAGGCCGAATAAGCAAAGCGCCATCAGGCGCTCCCGACATTACTCGTCCAGCAGCACCACTTTGCCAACGTACGGCAGATGGCGATAACGCTGGGCATAGTCAATGCCATAGCCGACAACAAACTCATCTGGGATAGAGAATCCGATAAACTCAACCGGAACATCTACTTCACGACGGGTAGGTTTGTCCAGCAGCGTACAAATAGCCAGGGATTTCGGCTCGCGCAGGCTCAGAATCTCACGCACTTTGGACAACGTGTTACCGGAGTCGATGATGTCTTCGACAATCAGCACGTCCTTGCCACGAATGTCTTCATCCAGGTCTTTCAGGATTTTAACATCGCGCGTGGTGGACATTCCGCTGCCATAGCTGGAAGCAGTCATGAAATCGACTTCGTGGGAGACATGCACTTCACGGCACAGGTCGGCCATAAACATAAATGAGCCGCGTAACAGACCAACCAGCACCATATCGCTGCCGCTGTCCTTGTAACGTTCGTTAATCTGACGTCCCAGTTCAGCAATACGCGCTTTGATCTCCGCTTCCGGGATCATGACTTCAACAGTATGTTTCATATCTCTAACCATATGATTTAAAAACAAATCACTCAATGCTAACTTTTAATAAGTCAGCATCTAAGCGCAAGGCACGCAGTATACCAGCAAAAGCATTCATACGCGGCATCTGTTGATAAAGTTCATAATGTGACGTTTATCACGCGTTTTAGCTCCTATAATTAACTGCTATTAAAGAAATAACACCTGTGATGGTATTTTTTATGGCAAATAACAACGTACGTTCTCAACGGCTTATCGTGACCCTAAGCGCCCTGTTTGCGGCACTTTGTGGACTATATCTCCTGATTGGTGGAGGCTGGCTGGTCGTCATCGGTGGCTCCTGGTATTACCCGATCGCGGGCCTTGCCATGCTCGGTGTGGCTCTCCTGCTGTGGCGCAGTAACCGATCCGCCCTTTGGCTGTATGCCGCCCTGCTTCTCGCCACCATGATTTGGGGCGTCTGGGAAGTCGGCTTTGATTTCTGGGCGCTGACGCCGCGTAGCGACATCCTGGTCTTCTTTGGTATCTGGCTTATCCTGCCTTTCGTCTGGCATCGCCTGATTATCCCTTCCAGTGGCGCAGTAGCGGCGCTGGTGGTGGCCCTGCTGATTAGCGGCGGTATCCTGACCTGGGCTGGCTTCAACGACCCACAAGAGGTTCACGGCACGCTGAGTGCAGATACCTCTCAGGCCGATGCAATCTCAGCGGTTGCCGACGAGGATTGGCCGGCTTACGGTCGCAATCAGGAAGGTCAGCGCTACTCACCGTTAAAACAAATTAACGCTGACAACGTTCATCAGTTGAAAGAAGCCTGGGTATTTCGTACCGGGGATTTAAAACAACCCAACGATCCCGGTGAAATCACCAATGAAGTCACGCCAATAAAAGTAGGGGATACTCTTTATCTGTGTACCGCCCACCAGCGGCTGTTCGCCCTGGATGCGGCCAGCGGGAAAGAGAAGTGGCATTTCGATCCCCAACTCAATACCAATACCAGCTTCCAGCACGTAACCTGTCGCGGCGTTTCTTATCATGAAGCCAGACCGGATACAGCTTCTGCAGAGGTGATGGCCGACTGTCCGCGCCGCATCCTTTTGCCGGTCAATGATGGTCGACTGTTTGCCTTGAATGCCGAGACCGGCAAGCTGTGCGAAACCTTCGCCAATAAAGGTATTTTGAATCTGCAGACCAATATGCCGGATACCTCACCGGGCCTGTACGAACCGACGTCTCCCCCGATAATCACCGATAAAACTATCGTTATTGCCGGGTCGGTAACCGATAACTACTCAACCCGCGAAACATCCGGGGTGATACGTGGTTTTGACGTCAATAACGGCAAGCTTCTGTGGGCATTTGATCCCGGTGCCAAGGATCCTAATTTCATCCCGTCAGATGAACATACCTTCACCTTTAACTCACCCAACTCCTGGGCGCCCGCGGCCTACGACGCGAAGCTGGATCTGGTGTATCTGCCCATGGGCGTTACCACGCCGGATATCTGGGGCGGTAACCGCACACCGGAACAGGAACGTTACGCCAGCGCCATTCTGGCGTTAAATGCCACGACCGGGAAATTGGCCTGGAGCTATCAGACCGTTCACCACGATCTGTGGGATATGGACTTACCGGCGCAGCCAACCCTGGCGGATATCAACGTCAATGGAGAGAAAATTCCGGTCATTTATGCCCCGGCAAAAACCGGTAATATCTTTGTGCTCGACCGCCGTAATGGTGAACTGGTGGTGCCTGCCCCGGAAAAACCGGTGCCGCAAGGTGCAGCCAAAGGTGATTATGTCAGCAAAACCCAGCCGTTCTCCGATCTCAGTTTCCGTCCGCAAAAAGATCTCAGTGGTGCGGATATGTGGGGCGCAACCATGTTTGACCAGTTGGTGTGCCGCGTAATGTTCCACCAGCTGCGCTATGAAGGCATTTTTACCCCGCCTTCAGAGCAAGGCACTCTGGTGTTCCCGGGTAACCTCGGCATGTTCGAATGGGGCGGCATTTCCGTTGATCCCAACCGTCAGGTAGCCATTGCCAACCCGATGGCGCTGCCGTTCGTTTCTAAGCTGATCCCACGCGGTCCCGGCAATCCGATGGAGCCGCCGAAAGATGCCAAAGGTACTGGCACAGAGTCCGGTATTCAGCCGCAGTACGGCGTACCATTCGGCGTAACGCTTAATCCATTCCTTTCACCATTTGGCCTGCCGTGTAAACAGCCAGCATGGGGCTACATTTCCGCCGTAGATCTGAAAACCAATCAAGTGGTATGGAAAAAACGCATTGGCACGCCACAGGACAGCATGCCATTCCCAATGCCGGTTCCGGTGCCGTTCAATATGGGGATGCCGATGCTGGGTGGACCTATCTCCACCGCGGGTAACGTGCTGTTTATAGCCGCGACTGCCGATAACTATCTGCGCGCATACAACATGAGTAACGGTGAAAAACTGTGGCAGGGTCGGCTTCCGGCAGGCGGCCAGGCAACACCGATGACGTATGAAGTTAACGGTAAGCAGTATGTGGTGATATCCGCCGGGGGCCACGGCTCATTTGGCACTAAGATGGGCGATTATATCGTGGCATACGCGTTGCCGGACGACGCGAAGTAAAATGGAAAATGCCCGCTAATCAGCGGGCGTTTTTTTATTCAAACTTCAGTGACAGTAACGACGCTTTTGCGGCTTCCTGATACTGAGCCACCAGATCTTTGGTCATATTGAAGGAGACCTGCACCGCTTTCTCGTTTTGCGAGGTAATCAGCAGCATATTGAGAATTTCAGTATCCGGCGCTTGAGAACGGAAAGTAATCAGCCACGCTTTATGCCCATCAACCGTGACAGGTTCCGCCTGCGGCTTGAAGTTGGTCAGCATCTTCAGTGTCGCATCCTTTGCCATATCCAACTGAGCGGCAGGCAACGCGTTGCGCCCGGCGGTAATACCTAGAGACGCTTTACCGCGTTCGTCACCGTAAATCACCTGTGGACGGTTTTCAGAAGGGTATTTGATTTTTGCCATTTCGTCCGGCATCGGCGTGAGTGTCTGCGGAATTTCGAGACTTAAATTCAGTTTTGAAATCTGTTGGCGTTCCATCTTCATCGCAGCCTGTGCCGAAACCGCCAGAAGCATAATAAAAGATGCCGTCAGTACTTTACGCAAAAGGGCCATGAATACCTCGTGATGAGTGATTAACCTCATCAGTATATGAATGCCTTTACTCGACGATAGAGTAATAATCCGTTTTTGAAATAAACATTTAGCGGATAGCGCCACCGCTATCCGCCGCTGTTTATACGGTAAAACCGAGCATCATCCCGGTGTCTTCATGCTCTAACAAATGGCAGTGCGCCATATAGGCATGTTCCTTTGGCGCGTCGTGGTCAAATTTCACCAGCACCTCGCTCACGCCGCCCTCTACCCGCACCGTATCTTTCCATCCCGCGCGGTGCGCAGCAGGCGCTTTGCCATTTTCAGACAGAATACGGAACTGCGTGCCGTGAATGTGGAACGGATGCAGCATCATGTCGCCCTGACCGGAAATCACCCAGCGTTCGTGTTGACCTTTCGCCGCGGCAAACATCGGTTTATTCATATCAAACGCCTGACCATTAATCCGGTTGGCATTATGGAAATCGAATGTTCCATGCTTCATGTTGCCCATGTCACCATGCTGCATATTCCCCATCTCACCGTGGTTCATATTGCCATGCTTCATGTTCCCGTGGCCCATATTGTCATTATTCATATGGCCCATCATCTTCCCATGATCCATACCCGCCATAGCCTGAGCGCCGTACTTCTTCATCAACATTTGCATGCCCATCATGTCGAGCATTGGGTCCATCGATAATTGCAGTTTGCGCACCGTCAGCCCCTCAAGCGATGGCAGCGCCGGCATGGATGTCAGCGTATCCGGCAACGTGCCGGAAGCGGTAATCAGCAGCGGCTGAACGCGCATCACCGGATGCGGCTTATCAAATGGCGCAATCGCCATGCCCATCTGACCCACAGGCAGAGTGACCAGATCAAACGCTTTACCGTCGCTCACATCCACCAGCACTTCAAAGCGTTCGCCCATCAGCATAGGAAGTTCGGTTACTTTTACTGGCTCCGCCAACAGTCCGCCGTCGCTGGCAATAACGTACAAAGGACGATTGTCGCTGGCCGCGATATTCAGTGAGCGTGCGTTACAACCATTTAGCAGACGCAGACGCAGCCAACCGCGCGGTGCAGCATGCTGAGGATAAATCGCCCCATTGGTCAGCAGCGTATCGCCAAACCAGCCGACGGCAGCGGTCATGATGTCCAGTTGATAGTTAACCTGACCATCAGCAGAGAACTGTTTATCCTGAATAATCACCGGCACATCATCAATGCCCCACTGCTTAGGCAGCAGCAGCTTGCGAATCTCTTCATCTTCAATCAGCACCAGTCCGGCAAGGCCCATCGCCACCTGATGACCAGTCTTCCCATGCTGATGCGGGTGGAACCAGCAGGTTGCCGCGCGCTGATCCGGTGTGAAGGTCACAGAACGTTTCCCACCCGCCGGAATAATACCTTGCGGGCCACCGTCGACTTCACCGGGGATTTCCAGCCCGTGCCAGTGCAACGTCGTCTCTTCGGCAAGCTGGTTATGGATATCCACCGTCACCGATTGCCCTTTACTCAGCTTGACCGCCGGCCCGAGCAAACTGCCGTTATATCCCCAGGTCGTGGCTGTTTTGCCTGCAAAACTCGACTGTCCGGCTTGCACGATCAGCTGCATACGGTTAGAGGCATCTGCGGTTAACAGGTCTGGAATGGGTAATGCGGGACGGTCTGCAGCAAATACGCTCCGGCTCCACAGAGGTAACGCTGACGCGACACCCAGCGCCACGGAGTACTTTAAAAAGTCACGACGTTGCATAATCACTTCCTTATATTCAGCAGCTTAAGCAGGCTATCTTTTAAGCATAAGCCTTCCCCTTACGGGAAGGTCAAGTAAACGGCTAATAATAAAGGTCGTCGCTTCGCTCGCAGTGTGCTAACGTTTAAATTCCGTGATGCAGTGGTAGAAGCAATGAAGACGTTTTTCAGAACCGTTTTGTTCGGCAGCCTGATGGCCGTATGCGCAAACAGCTACGCGCTTAGTGAGTCCGAAGCCGAAGATATGGCCGATTTAACGGCAGTTTTTGTTTTTCTGAAAAATGACTGTGGATACCAGAATTTGCCAAATGGGCAGATTCGTCGCGCACTGGTCTTTTTTGCCCAGCAAAACCAGTGGGACCTAAGTAATTACGACACCTTCAATATGAAAGCGTTGGGTGAAGACAGCTACCGCGACCTCAGCGGTATAAGCATCCCAACGGCCAAGAAATGCAAAGCGCTGGCACGTGACTCCCTGAGCCTGTTGGCTTACGTTAAATAGCCTCTATCCACTGAAACGTCTATTGAAACAATGACTGGGCATTCCCTGTCATTGTTTACTTTGGATCACCAAGATCACATCATTTTTGAAAACGAAGATTTTGGCTGCTGGATGGCGTGGAGCAAATCACCGAGCGCGATGAGTTTATGAATCATGAAATGATGGCCCACGTTCCTGTATTGGCCCATAGCCATGCCAGGAATATGCTGATTATCAGGAGGGGGGACGACGCTATACCGAGTGAAGTACCACGTTCGCGATTTCACCTACGACGAGAACAAGGAAAATATCTTTCATACTAAGATTTTACTGAAAGAAATCTACCTTCAGCACTGCACGTCCCATACTGAACCGAAAGAGTTTAGAGAAGAGGAACCTAATGTCATCACCGGTCTGCTCTGGAGAGAGATACGCGAAATCTACTCCCCCCATAATATACAAGTAATTTTATCTAACTTCACATTCAGACACCGATTTTCAACACAGGTCTTGTGATAAAAATTGTTTATTACCACCGACGACAAATTGTAGCTCTGCACCGCTCTAAAGAAACAGCATTAAATATTAATTCAGGGATATTCTCAAATATTTTACTAGAGTTATCATTCACGATCACTGATTCGTTAAATTGATGTTCAGCTTCAAAATATTTTTTGATATCTACAGATGAATTAGGATAATTTTTAAAAGAAATATTAACAAGTTTTTGTCGGGCCACGCAATAATTACTAATTATTTCTATACTATGTTTTTCAGTTTCACTTATCTTTTCAGAACGCAGATCCTCAGTAATATTTATACAATTATTCAAATCCTCTTCAATACGCTCTTTAATTCTTAAGCCATATTTATAAAACAACCCCCTCATTTTTTCACAGTCGATTAGTTCAGATCGAACAATACTTCCGCTTTCAACACTAGCATCAACACATTGGTTAAAAAATCTAAAATCTATCGGTTGGTCTGGGGCACCCTCTCGCATGTCTTTCACAATAAACTCTAATCTAGAAAGTCGAACGAACTTAATATTCTCAGGAATTGAATATTTAGCAAGCACAGCACCTTCAATTATACACACTGTCATGATCAGAATTATTGAAACCTTGCCTGGTTTTTTAAAAAAATGGGTCTTCCCATCTACACTTAGGGCACCTAAGACGAACCCAGTAACAAAACCACCCAAATGTGCCATGTTATCAACAGGCAGAAATAATCCTAAACATATTACAATAATAACATTGGTGAAAATTTTAGAAAATGGAAGCTCGATCTTGTTACACAATCCAAAAGCTAGCAAATAGCCGGTAATACCAAGAATGGCTCCTGATGCTCCACAACTAACTATCAACTCATATCGATGAACTACAGCACTTAATATCCCTCCAGCGATACCAGATAACATATAGACAGCAATAAAAACCCTACGTGAAAACATGTTTTCAAACAAAAAACCAATCCCAAGTAGTGCAATCATATTAGAGAAAAAATGAAAAACACTTAAATGCATAAACATGCTACTTAAAAGTCTCCAGTATTCACCTGATAGGGTTAACGGAGACGCATTCCCTCCCCATGCAATGATGAATGAGGATGCTTGATATAAATTAAACGCCCGCGAATCCAAATAAGCCGAAAAAACAAAGAAAACAAAATTAACAAAAACAAGAACCGCAGTAACAGCCCATTTACTATTTTTAAACCCACTTATCTTTAGATAACTCATGATTGATAATCCCTGTTTCTGATTTACTTTCATCCATAAAATTTAGACATCTTGTTAATTCACAAGATGTCTAAATTTAAAACCTCCCAGTTAATTACACAACCCTAAGAAGATCATTTTTGCTTTAAAAATTCACGATAAGCCGCCACGACCTGAAGAAAGTCCTCTACGCCGCAAAGTGAAAAGCTCTCTTCGTCGTAGTAGCTCATCCCCTCTTCCATTTCATCTCCGGAGAATTCCAGCTGATTGGCGCGCACCATCACCTCTTCACCATCCAGCCAGAGCGTGTATTCATGCCCTGCTCGCTGCCAGGAGCGCTCACTGCCCTTCACCGCATGCGCCGCCTGTTCCACTTCATCAAGTAAGGCCAGGTTCTCTTTCACTTCTTCGTTAAACCAGTGCCCCACCACCTCGTGGCCCATGGACATACGCACTTTTACCACTCCGGTAATATCGCGCAGAAATTCGTAATCCATAATGTCTTCCTCTGCTCCTGGCAATGCGCCAATACCGCATTGCGCCTTGCTGTAATTATCGCAGCAGCGCGGCAGAAAAAAAGCGTAGCGGGTATAAGGAATAGAAATAAAAATGCCCGGAGAAGCAGACTTCTCCGGGCATTGATGCGTTTTTACACAAATCGCGTTTGCGTATTACACCGCGGTCTGGAAAATCACACCATCGGCTTTCTCAGTATACTGAGACAGCTGGTCGAAGTTCAGATAACGGTAAGTATCCACCGCCGTCTTATCAACCTGCGCCACATAGGTCTGATACTCTTCCGCCGTCGGCAGTTTGCCAATCAGCGCCGCAACCGCCGCCAGCTCCGCAGAAGCCAGGTAGACGTTCGCCCCGGTACCTAAACGGTTCGGGAAGTTACGGGTAGAGGTCGAGACCACCGTTGCGCCGTCAGCCACACGCGCCTGGTTACCCATGCACAGCGAACAGCCAGGGATCTCAATACGCGCACCGCTCTTACCAAACACGCTGTAGTAGCCTTCTTCGGTCAGCTGCGCCGCATCCATACGGGTTGGCGGAGCCACCCACAGACGCGTCGGCAACTGGCCTTTGTGTGCATCCAGCAGTTTACCCGCCGCACGGAAGTGGCCGATGTTAGTCATGCAGGAGCCAATGAAGACTTCATCGATCTTCTCGCCCTGCACGTCAGACAGCAGACGCGCGTCGTCCGGATCGTTCGGTGCACACAGGATTGGCTCTTTGATATCCGCCAGATCGATGTCGATCACCGCCGCGTATTCTGCGTCAGCGTCGGCTTCCAGCAATTGCGGATCCGCCAGCCATTTTTCCATCCCCTGCACACGACGCTCCAGCGTACGGCGATCGCCGTAACCTTCAGCGATCATCCACTTCAGCAGAACGATGTTAGAGTTCAGATACTCAACGATCGGCTCTTTGTTCAGTTTGATGGTACAACCGGCAGCGGAACGTTCAGCGGAGGCATCGGTCAGTTCGAACGCCTGCTCCACTTTCAGATCCGGCAGACCTTCGATTTCGAGGATGCGGCCAGAGAAGATGTTTTTCTTACCTTTCTTCTCAACGGTCAGCAGACCCTGTTTGATCGCGTACAGCGGAATGGCGTGTACCAGATCGCGCAGGGTAATCCCCGGCTGCATTTTGCCTTTGAAACGCACCAGAACGGATTCCGGCATATCCAGCGGCATCACGCCGGTCGCAGCAGCAAACGCCACCAGGCCAGAACCCGCCGGGAAGGAGATGCCAATCGGGAAACGAGTATGGGAGTCACCGCCGGTGCCGACGGTATCCGGCAACAGCATGCGGTTCAGCCAGGAGTGGATTACGCCATCGCCCGGACGCAGCGACACGCCGCCACGGTTCATGATGAAGTCCGGCAGAGTGTGGTGCGTGGTCACGTCAACCGGCTTTGGATACGCCGCTGTGTGACAGAAGGACTGCATCACCAGGTCAGCAGAGAAGCCCAGGCACGCCAGGTCTTTCAGTTCATCACGGGTCATCGGGCCGGTGGTATCCTGAGAACCCACAGAGGTCATCTTCGGTTCGCAGTACGCGCCCGGACGGATACCTTTCACGCCGCAGGCGCGGCCCACCATTTTCTGCGCCAGAGAGAAGCCGCGGCTGCTTTCCGCCACGTCTTTCGCCTGACGGAATACGTCGCTGTGCGGCAGTCCCAGCGCTTCGCGCGCTTTGGTGGTCAGGCCACGACCGATGATCAGCGGAATACGGCCACCAGCGCGCACTTCGTCGATCAGCACATCAGTTTTCAGCTCAAAGCTTGCCAGCAATTCGCCGGTTTCATGGTTACGCACTTCTCCTTTGAACGGGTAAACGTCAATCACGTCGCCCATGTTCATGTTCGAGACGTCCACTTCGATTGGCAGTGCGCCCGCATCTTCCATGGTATTGAAGAAGATCGGTGCAATTTTGCCGCCGAGACACAGACCGCCGCCACGCTTGTTCGGTACATGAGGGATATCATCGCCCATGAACCACAGTACGGAGTTGGTTGCAGATTTACGCGAAGAGCCAGTACCAACAACGTCACCCACATAAGCCAGCGGGTAGCCTTTTTTCTGCAGTTCTTCAATCTGTTTGATCGGGCCTACCGCGCCCGGCTGGTCCGGTTCGATACCTTCACGGGCATTTTTCAGCATCGCCAGCGCGTGCAGAGGGATATCCGGGCGAGACCATGCGTCCGGTGCCGGAGAGAGGTCATCGGTGTTAGTTTCACCCGTCACTTTAAACACGGTAACGGTGATTTTTTCAGCCAGAGCTGGACGGTTCAGGAACCATTCGGCATCGGCCCAGGACTGCATTACCTGCTTCGCGTATTCGTTGCCCGCTTTGGCTTTTTCTTCTACATCGTAGAAGTTATCGAACATCAGCAGCGTTGAAGAGAGCGCTTTGGCGGCAATCGGCGCCAGTTTTGCGTCGTCAAGCGCGTCGATCAGCGGATGAATGTTGTAACCACCCTGCATGGTGCCCAGCAGTTCAATGGCTTTTTCTGGAGTCACCAGCGGGGAGGTGGTGTCGCCTTTCGCGACGGCAGCGAGAAAACCCGCTTTAACATAAGCGGCTTCATCTACGCCAGGAGGAACGCGGTTGATCAACAGGTCTAACAGGAATTCTTCTTCGCCCACAGGCGGGGTCTTCAGCAGCTCGACAAGTGCGGCCATTTGGGTTGCGTCTAACGGTTTTGGCACAATCCCCTGGGCAGCACGCTCAGCTACGTGCTTACGGTATTCTTCTAGCACGACGATATCTCCTCGCTCTCATTGTCATAATGCGGCGCTTTTGTAGATGGGCGATTCTCTTCACGCTCCTGTGAGACAGTAGTTAGTAGGGTAAATGCCCGGTACCGCGTAAGGCACAATAACAGGATTTTCATTAAGTGTTAATCCGTTTACAAAAAAGCAACATAAAAAATTGGCTGAATCGTTAAGAATGGTGTAGCGACAAGGCGGGGCGTAATTTAGGCTCCCTAAAAACGATGTGAAACGGTTGATTTTCAAGCGCGACATGCTGAATATTCCAGCGATTTTTCAGCCATCAGATATAATTGTGTAATAAATCTTCACACTCTTTTTCCGGACCTGCCGGGTGAATCCCCAATAAAAGTCAAAACTATCTAACACGGGTGAATAATACTCGCGGCAACAGAACGCCTCACGGCACAGCGCTTGTCTCGTTGGAGTCATTTTATGAAGTTGCCCTTTAAGCCACATCTGCTTGTCCTTCTGTGCAGTGCCGGGCTGTTTGCCGCCTCTGGCGTGATGTTCGTTAAAAGTCGCGCAACGGAGCCAGCAGCTCCAGCCCCCGTCGCACAGCAACCGTCCGCACCGGCTCCAGCTCCCGTAGCGGCCCCTGCCCCGGCCGATCAACCAGCGCCCACCGCAGCCCCTACGTACACATCGGCACAAATCGATCAGTGGGTTGCGCCAATCGCGCTCTATCCGGATTCACTGCTGTCGCAAATTTTGATGGCCTCAACCTACCCGGCCAACGTCATCCAGGCCGCGCAGTGGTCAAAAGACAATCCCAAAATGCAGGGTGATGCCGCCATTCAGGCCGTTGCCAGCCAACCCTGGGATCCCAGCGTGAAATCGCTGGTGGCGTTTCCGCAGCTGATGTCGCTGATGGGTGAAAATCCGCCGTGGGTACAGAGCCTGGGCGATGCATTCCTTGCGCAGCCGAAAGAGGTTATGGATTCCGTTCAACGCCTGCGTGCGCTGGCGCAACAGACCGGAGCATTGCAATCAACACCGCAGCAGACTGTTACCACCGTGGCCAAAGCAGCTCCGGCTAAAACCGTTACCAGCGAGTCAACGACCACAACAGCCACGACCGCCGCCTCAGCAAGCCCAACGGTAATCAAAATTGAATCCGCCGACCCGCAGGTAGTTTACGTTCCCACCTATAACCCAAATACGGTTTACGGTACCTGGCCGAACACCGCCTATCCGCCAACCTATCTACCGCCAACGCCCGGCGAGCAGTTTGGCAACAGCTTCGTTAACGGTTTAGGCTTCAGCCTCGGCGTCGCCACAACTTATGCCATCTTCAGCAATATTGACTGGGATGACGACGATGACTGGGATCACCATCATAACGATGACTGGGATAACCATGGCGGCTATAACCGCAACGGTGATAACAACATCAATATCAACGTAGATAACTTCAATAAAATCAGTGGACAGCGTCTGACGGATGCCAACCGTACCTGGCAGCACAACCCGGCCTATCGCGAAGGGGTGCCGTACCCTAATAGCCAGCTCAATAACCGCTTCCACTCCACTAACACGGCTACGGGCCTAAGCTCAACCCAGCAAAGACCGGTCAACCGTGATAGCCAGCGTCAGGCCGCGTTGAGCCAGATGGAAAAATCAACGGGGAAAACCTTCCCCCAGACGGCGCGTACGGGAACGAAAGACGCCCAGCGTCAGGCATCCAGCCAACAACTAAAGCAAATTTCCCAGCGTAATAACTACCGTGGTTACGATACCAAACCGCAAACGGCAAAACGGGCAAACGCTCAGCAACATGAACATCGCCAGGCCGCCACTCAGCGACAAGAGAAACGGGTCACGCAACCAGCGCAGCAACGCAACGTGCAGCAGCGCAATCTTCAACAACGGACCAGCCAACCGCGGGCCAATGCGCTGAGCGGCAACGACAGTCGCTCCGCCAGTTGGCAGGCGCAGCAGCAGCGAGGGGCTCAAAGCAGGCAGGTCGCCCGCAACCAGCCATCTCGCCAGCTATCCGGCGACCGTGCTGAACACCGTGAATTCCGTCATCGTTAAGGGAAGCGACATGAAAAATAAACTACTCAGTGGAATGGTGTTATTCATGGTTTCGACCACCGCGATGGCACAGCAATCCTTCAGCACACCAGACCAGGCGACCGATGCCCTGGCAACCGCGATAAGCGAGCAGAATGAAAGCGCGATGAACAACCTGCTCGGGGAAAACTGGCGCGAGTTTCTGCCACCGGAAGGCGTCGATCCTGATGCAGTTGATCGCTTCCTGCGCGACTGGAAGGTCTGCCATAATACCGTCATCGACGGCAATACCGCACACCTGGTGGTCGGGGACAGCGACTGGCAACTGCCGATCCCGGTTGTTAAAACCGCTTCCGGCTGGCAATTTGATATCAAGGAAGCGGCTGAAGAGATCCTGACCCGTGAGATTGGGCGCAACGAACTTGCGGCTATTGAAGCATTACACGCCTATGTAGATGCTCAGCAAAGCTACTTTGCGATGAACCAAAAATACGCGCAAAAGATTGTCAGTTCTGAAGGGAAAAAAGATGGTCTGTACTGGCCTGTTTCGCCCGGCGAAGCGCCAAGCCCGCTTGGCCCGGCCTTTAGTCCGCAGGAGCCTGGCACGGGCTATCACGGCTATCGTTTCCGTATCCTTCCCGATAAAACCAGCGGCTTTGCGATGGTTGCCTGGCCCGTCAGCTACGATCACACTGGTGTTATGAGTTTTATGATTAACGGTGATGATAAAGTCTATCAGGCCGATCTCGGCGTTGATTCACAACAGAAAGCCGAGGCATTAACCGCATATCATCTGGATAAAAACTGGCAGCCCGTAGTGCCCTGAATGCCAGTCAAATAGTGAGTTGGCCGGGGAAGCGCCCCCCTCCGGCCAACTCACGAGAGATTACAGGATGTTAGCGACGGATTTCGCCAGCTGCGCTTCCAGAACCGGTTTCGCTTCTTCGAACTTCAGGTTCACTTTGTTGGCATTAGACACGACGCGGGTCTGGTATTTTGCGCGATCGCCCTGCGCGCTGCTGGTTTGCAGCTTGATACCGGACGTGCCCTGGCGCAGTGCGGCAACGTTATCCGTTGTCACTTTCGCTTTGCTGCGCTCAGAGATTTGCAGGTCAGTGACCATGGTGTAGTTCACGTCTTCTACCATGGCATCCGCGGCCATACCGATCAGCCCCGCCGCCAGGCCAACGCCCAGCGCCGCGCCGGAGGAGTTGCTGTTATAGGCAGTGATGCCCGCTCCCAACGCAGCCCCCACCGCTGCCCCTTCATAGCCGGTCTTCAGGAAGCCCTGAGCTTCACGCAGATCCATTTTGTCCGCTTTCAGTACGTTCGCCTGCACCCAGTAGTAAGCGCTGTCTGGTGAACTGGTCACTTTATAGCCCTTCGCAGACAGGTCGTTTGCCAGCAGGGTTTGCAGGTTGCTCATGTCTTTATCAGAAGTGTTTTTTACCTGAATGTAGACGGTCTTCTCGCTGGAAGGCTCCAGCCAGATGGTTTCACTCATCTGCGTTTTCACTTCGAGATTACGTTTTTTAACGGCGGTGGTCATCGCGCCACAACCAGTCAGCGTCATTGTCGCGACAACCATGCCAACAACCGCGATTTTTTTTAAAGACATGTTATTTCCTTTTTTCGTGTAATAGAGAATCCAGAGCCTCTTAACCGCGCGGCCAGTAGCCACACAATGGCGAAAAAAGTATCGGCAGTTGCGCAATTTTTTTTAGTGGAAATATCAATAAGATGACTACCAGAACTGGTAGCTTTCAGGCAAAAAAAACGCCTCCGAAGAGGCGTTTTCACAAAAGCGGGAAGATTACTTTTTCTTCGCTTTCGGGTTTGGCAGGTCGGTGATGCTACCTTCGAACACTTCTGCCGCCAGGCCCACAGACTCGTGCAGAGTCGGGTGCGCGTGGATGGTCAGCGCGATGTCTTCAGCATCACAACCCATTTCGATCGCCAGACCGATTTCACCCAGCAGCTCGCCGCCGTTGGTACCGACAATCGCACCACCGATAACACGGTGAGATTCTTTGTCGAAAATCAGTTTAGTCATACCGTCTGCGCAGTCGGAAGCGATAGCACGACCAGAAGCAGCCCACGGGAAGGTGGCGGTTTCGTAGCTGATGCCTTTCTCTTTCGCTTCTTTCTCAGTCAGGCCAACCCATGCAACTTCTGGTTCAGTGTATGCGATGGATGGGATAACTTTCGGATCGAAGTAGTGTTTCTTACCGGCGATAACTTCAGCGGCAACGTGACCTTCGTGAACACCTTTGTGCGCCAGCATCGGCTGACCGACGATATCGCCGATAGCAAAGATGTGCGGCACGTTGGTACGCAGCTGTTTGTCAACGCGGATGAAGCCACGGTCATCAACTTCCACGCCAGCTTTGCCCGCGTCGAGGTTTTTGCCGTTCGGTACACGACCGATAGCCACCAGCACTGCATCGTAACGCTGAGCTTCAGCAGGCGCTTTTTTGCCTTCCATGGAAACGTAGATACCGTCTTCTTTCGCTTCAACGGCGGTTACTTTGGTTTCCAGCATCAGGTTGAATTTCTTGCTGATGCGTTTGGTAAAGACTTTAACCACGTCTTTATCGGCAGCCGGGATAACCTGGTCGAACATTTCAACCACGTCGATCTCTGAACCCAGCGCATGGTACACGGTACCCATTTCCAGACCGATGATACCGCCGCCCATTACCAGCAGGCGCTTAGGAACAGTTTTCAGTTCCAGTGCATCGGTGGAATCCCACACGCGCGGATCTTCATGAGGAATGAATGGCAGTTCGATCGGACGGGAACCCGCCGCGATGATCGCGTTGTCAAAGTTGATCACGGTTTTGCCGTTTTCACCTTCAACTTCCAGGGTGTTTGCCCCGGTAAATTTACCCAGACCGTTAACCACTTTCACTTTACGGCCTTTGGCCATACCCGCCAGACCGCCGGTCAGTTGAGTGATAACTTTTTCTTTCCAGGTACGAATCTTGTCGATATCGGTTTTCGGCTCGCCAAAAACGATACCGTGTTCAGCCAGCGCTTTGGCTTCTTCGATAACTTTTGCTACGTGCAGCAGCGCTTTAGAAGGGATACAGCCGACGTTCAGACAAACACCACCGAGGGTGCTGTAACGTTCTACGATGACGGTCTCCAGACCTAAATCTGCGCAACGGAAGGCAGCAGAGTAACCTGCAGGGCCTGCCCCAAGTACCACGACCTGAGTTTTGATTTCAGTGCTCATCATGACCTCTTAATTTATACCCGTCGTCCACCGGGTCGTTCTATCCGCCCGTATTTTACAAAATTGTTAACAATTTTGAAACAACAAACGGCAACCGATTTGTCTTTCGCACAATAACCTCACTGACTTCATGAGATTACCAGAAAAAAGCCGGCCGTCGGGCCGGCTTTTTCGCTTACATCACCAGGCGGCGAATGTCAGACAGCATGTTGTTGATGATGGTGATAAAGCGCGCACCATCAGCACCGTCGATTACGCGGTGGTCGAAGGAGAGCGAAATCGGCATCATCAGACGCGGCATAAACTCTTTACCGTTCCACACTGGCTCCATAGAGGACTTGGAGACACCGAGGATAGCCACTTCCGGCGCGTTCACAATCGGCGCGAAGTGGGTCGTACCCAGGCCACCGATGCTGGAGATGGTGAAGCAACCGCCCTGCATTTCGCCAGCGGTCAGCTTGCCATCACGCGCTTTCTTGGAGATGGTGGTCAGTTCACGAGACAGCTCGGTAATGCTCTTCTTGTTCACGTCTTTGAAGACCGGAACAACCAGACCATTCGGCGTATCTACCGCGACACCGATGTTGATGTATTTTTTCAGGGTCAGACGCTGACCGTCTTCAGACAGAGAGCTGTTGAAGCGCGGCATCTGTTCCAGAGCGGCGGCAACGGCTTTCATGATGAAGACCACTGGCGTGAATTTCACATCCAGTTTACGTTTTTCAGCTTCGGCGTTCTGCTGTTTACGGAACGCTTCCAGATCGGTGATATCGGTCTTGTCGAAGTGAGTAACGTGCGGGATCATCACCCAGTTACGGCTCAGGTTAGCACCAGAGATTTTCTGGATACGGCCCAGTTCCACTTCTTCGATTTCACCAAACTTGCTGAAGTCCACTTTCGGCCAAGGCAGCATGCCCGGAATACCGCCGCCTGCTGCTACCGGAGCAGCTTCAGCACGCTTGATAGCGTCTTTCACGTAAGCCTGAACGTCTTCACGCAGGATACGACCTTTACGGCCAGAACCTTTCACTTTCGCCAGGTTTACACCGAACTCGCGCGCCAGGCGACGAATCAGCGGCGTTGCATGAACGTAAGCGTCGTTCTCAGCGAACTCAGATTTACCTTCCGCTTTCGCGGCCGGAGCTGCGGCTGGTTTAGCAGCCTGAGCCGGTGCAGCTGCAGAGGCTGGAGCAGCCGCGGCAGCTGGAGCGGCAGCAGGTGCTGCGCCTTCAACTTCGAAGATCATAATCAGAGAACCGGTTTTGACTTTGTCGCCGGTGCTGATTTTGATTTCTTTCACGGTGCCCGCGAACGGTGCCGGAACTTCCATCGACGCTTTATCGCCTTCAACGGTAATCAGTGACTGCTCAGCGGCAATTTTATCGCCCACTTTAACCATCACTTCAGTGACTTCAACTTCGTCACCGCCGATATCCGGAACGTTAACCTCTTTCGAGCCAGAAGCTGCCGGAGCCGCCGCTGCTGCTGGAGCTGCCGCCTGAGCCGGTGCTGCAGCAGGCGCTGCGCCTGCAACTTCGAAGACCATAATCAGAGAACCGGTAGACACTTTGTCGCCCGTGTTGATTTTGATCTCTTTAACGGTGCCCGCGAACGGCGCCGGAACTTCCATAGACGCTTTATCGCCTTCAACGGTGATCAGAGACTGTTCAGCCGCAACGGTGTCGCCCACTTTAACCATAACCTCGGTAACTTCGACTTCGTCACCGCCGATGTCCGGTACGTGTACTTCTTTCGCCGCTGCAGCAGCAGGTGCTGCTGCCGGAGCTGCTTCTTTCTTCTCTTCTGCCGGAGCAGGTGCAGCGGCTGCTGCACCATCGGCGGAATCGAAAATCATGATCAGTTTGCCGGTCTCAGTTTTGTCGCCAACAGAGACTTTGATCTCTTTAACGATACCTGCCTGAGGAGACGGAACTTCCATAGAGGCTTTGTCGCCTTCTACGGTGATCAGCGACTGTTCAGCTTCAACTTTGTCGCCGACTTTGACCAGGATCTCGGTGATTTCAACTTCATCAGCCCCGATGTCCGGTACATTGATTTCGATAGCCATTATTCTTTTACCTCTTACGCCAGACGCGGGTTAACTTTATCTGCATCGATGTTGAATTTGATGATTGCGTCAGCAACCACTTTCTTATCGATTTCGCCACGTTTAGCCAGTTCGCCCAGGGCCGCTACAACCACATAAGAAGCATCAACTTCGAAGTGGTGACGCAGGTTTTCACGGCTGTCAGAGCGACCGAAGCCGTCAGTACCCAGTACGCGATAATCATCAGCCGGTACATAAGTACGAACCTGTTCGGCAAACAGTTTCATATAGTCAGTAGATGCCACTGCCGGAGCGTCGTTCATCACCTGAGCGATGTACGGAACGCGCGGAGTTTCCATCGGGTGCAGCATGTTCCAGCGTTCACAATCCTGGCCATCACGCGCCAGTTCAGTGAAGGAGGTTACGCTGTAAACGTCAGAACCTACACCGTAGTCGTTCGCCAGGATCTGTGCTGCTTCACGCACGTGACGCAGGATAGAACCGGAGCCCAGCAGCTGAACTTTACCTTTCTTACCTTCGAGGGTTTCGAGTTTGTAGATACCTTTACGGATACCTTCCTCGGCACCTGCTGGCATTGCCGGCATGTGGTAGTTTTCATTCAGCGTGGTGATGTAGTAGTAAACGTTCTCTTGTTTCTCACCGTACATACGCTCCAGACCATCGTGCATGATGACCGCAACTTCGTACGCGTAAGACGGATCGTAAGAGATACAGTTCGGGATAGTCAGAGACTGAATATGGCTGTGACCATCTTCGTGCTGCAGACCTTCGCCGTTCAGCGTCGTACGACCAGAAGTTCCCCCTACCAGGAAGCCGCGAGCCTGTTGGTCGCCTGCCTGCCAGCAAAGGTCACCGATACGCTGGAACCCGAACATGGAGTAGTAGATGTAGAACGGAATCATCGGCAGATCGTTGGTGCTGTAGGAGGTCGCAGCAGCCAGCCAGGATGCGCCAGCACCCAGTTCGTTGATGCCTTCCTGCAGGATCTGACCTTTCTCGTCTTCTTTATAGTAAGCAACCTGCTCACGGTCCTGCGGGGTGTACTGCTGACCGTTCGGGCTGTAGATACCGATCTGACGGAACAGACCTTCCATACCGAAAGTACGCGCTTCGTCAGCGATGATCGGAACCAGACGATCTTTGATCGACTTGTTCTTCAGCATCACGTTCAGGGCACGAACGAAAGCGATAGTGGTGGAGATTTCTTTGTTCTGCTCTTCCAGCAGCGCACCGAAGTCTTCCAGAGCAGGCAGTTCCAGCTTCTCGGTGAAGTTCGGCTGACGAGCAGGCAGATAGCCGTGCAGTTTCTGACGCTGAGCGTGCAGATAAGTGTGCTCTTCAGAACCTTCCGGGAAGGTGATGTAAGACAGGTTTTCAACCTGCTCATCGGTCACAGGAACGTTGAAACGGTCGCGGATATAACGCACGCCGTCCATGTTCATTTTCTTAACCTGGTGAGCGATGTTTTTACCTTCGGCGGTGTCACCCATGCCGTAACCTTTGATGGTATGGGCCAGGATTACAGTTGCTTTGCCTTTGGTTTCCTGCGCTTTCTTCAGTGCAGCGTAGACTTTCTTCGGATCGTGACCACCACGGTTCAGAGCCCAAATCTGCTCGTCAGTCCAGTCAGCAACCAGAGCTGCGGTTTCCGGGTATTTACCGAAGAAGTGCTCACGTACGTATGCGCCATCTTTGGATTTAAAGGTCTGGTAGTCGCCGTCAACGGTTTCGTTCATCAGTTGGATCAGTTTACCGCTGGTATCTTTACGCAGCAGCTCATCCCAACGACCGCCCCACATGACTTTGATAACGTTCCAGCCAGCGCCCGCGAAGATGCCTTCCAGTTCGTTAACAATCTTGCCGTTACCGGTGACCGGACCGTCAAGACGCTGCAGGTTACAGTTGATAACAAAGACCAGGTTGTCCAGTTTCTCACGGGTCGCGATGGTGATTGCACCCTTAGATTCTGGCTCATCCATTTCGCCGTCGCCCAGGAAAGCGTAAACGGTTTGTTTAGAGGTATCTTTCAGGCCACGGTGTTCCAGATATTTCAGGAATTTAGCCTGGTAGATTGCACCGATTGGGCCCAGACCCATAGATACGGTCGGGAACTGCCAGAATTCCGGCATCAGTTTCGGGTGCGGGTAGGAAGACAGGCCTTTGCCATGTACTTCCTGACGGAAGTTGTTCATCTGCTCTTCAGTCAGACGGCCTTCCAGGAATGCGCGAGCGTAGATGCCCGGAGAGATGTGGCCCTGGAAGTAAACCAGATCGCCGCCATCCTGCTCGTTGCGTGCACGGAAGAAGTGGTTGAAGCAAACATCATATACCGTTGCGGAGGACTGGAAGGATGCCATGTGGCCACCCAGCTCAAGGTCCTTTTTAGACGCGCGCAGTACGGTCATGATGGCGTTCCAGCGGATAGCAGAACGAATACGACGCTCCAGCTCCAGATTGCCCGGGTATTCCGGTTCATCTTCAACGGCAATAGTGTTTACATAATTGCTGGCCCCAGCACCTGCCGCTACTTTCACGCCGCCTTTGCGAGCTTCTGAAAGCAGTTGGTCGATCAGATACTGAGCACGCTCAACACCTTCTTCACGGATGACCGATTCGATCGCCTGTAGCCAGTCGCGAGTTTCGATCGGATCCACGTCATTTGGGAAACGTTCTGACATGGGGGTATTCCTTATCTATCTAATACGTTGAGTTATCTGGAACCTGTCCCATTACGTTCTCACCAGAGAGCGTAATAAGACAGGTTCTGCGTTTAGTTGCCGCGCCTTTCGATAGCGCTTGATTTACAACATCTTCTGGTTAACGTTCTGCCAGAAAAATCACTAATTCTTTCGTTGCTCCAGACGGCGTAAGGCGCGTTCACGACGGCTTTCCTCACGGCTCCTGTCCAGCAGAATCTCTTCGATAAACGCCAGGTGACGGTGAGACGCTTCACGCGCTTCTTCAGGCTTCCCGGCGATAATTGCTTCAAAGATGCGGGTACGGTGACTGCTCACCAGCGGCAGCATCTCGCGACGCGCATACAGCAATTCGAAGTTTTGCCGAACGTTCTGGGCCAGCATCGGCTCCATACACCTTAGCAAATGGAGCAGCACCACATTATGTGCCGCTTCGGTGACAGCAATTTGATACTGGAGTACCGCGTCAGATTCGCCGTCAAGATCGCCGGACTGTTGAGCAAGCTCGATCGCATGGTGGAGTTCACGGATACGCGTTTTGTCTTCATCCGTGCTGCGCAGTGCAGCGTAATAGGCTGCAATACCTTCCAGCGCATGGCGCGTCTCAAGCAGGTCAAACTGGGATTCAGGATGGTCGGAGAGCAGCTCTACCAGTGGGTCGCTAAAGCTCTGCCACAGGCTGCTCTGAACAAAAGTGCCACCGCCCTGACGACGAAGCAGTAACCCCTTCGCTTCAAGGCGTTGGATCGCCTCGCGTAAGGAGGGGCGGGAGACGTCGAACTGTTTTGCCAGCT
The DNA here is from genome assembly GCF_013783065.1 of Citrobacter sp. RHBSTW-00986. Classification (NCBI taxonomy): domain Bacteria; kingdom Pseudomonadati; phylum Pseudomonadota; class Gammaproteobacteria; order Enterobacterales; family Enterobacteriaceae; genus Citrobacter; species Citrobacter sp. RHBSTW-00986. The sequence continues at coordinate 3,986,209 of NZ_CP056200.1, forward strand.
CGCGTTCCGGTGGGAGTTTTTCTCCGGGGCGAAGTGTCCCCTCAAGAATTAAAAACTCCAGCTGCTGCTCAATCACATCGGAGAGTTTTGGTTGGCGGATTTTGCTGTAGGCCATGATTTCCTGTCTTAAGCCATTTGCCCGGAGTCAATTGGTCTTACCAATTTCATGTTCTTGACGCTAAAGTAACAAAGTATTCACCTTCTGTCCATACAGGTTTTGATTGAAATCAGTAAAGGGGGCATATTTTAACAACATTACAGAAATAACGTTTCAAACATGTAACTATGCACAAATGTTAAATTTACCCACCACGGGGTAGTTTTAACGGAATTGAAACGAAAAAATATCTCATCTGAACCGATTCACCTGATTATTTATCGACACATTAGCCACAATTAGTGAATAAAAATTCAAAATGGAAATTTTGTGGTAGATAAACTCGCATTTACAAATGGTTTCTTTTTATTCAACTCGTCATCTTGCCCGCATAAAGCAGGTGCATTCGCGCTCGCATATCATTATTCTGATCAAGACAAAAGCATTGAGGCAACATTTTATCCAAAGCATCTGTAAACAAATAAATACAACAAACGGAATTGCAAACTTACACACGCATTGCTGCGTAGTTCAAAAAATAAGTACTCGAAATATGAAGAGTAAAACCACACACGAGGTTTAATGATGGAAAGTCAACAGCATGGCGATCAGCTCAAGCGCGGTCTTAAGAACCGCCATATACAGCTAATCGCGCTGGGTGGCGCGATTGGTACCGGGTTATTCCTCGGTAGCGCATCCGTTATCCAGTCTGCAGGACCGGGTATTATTCTGGGTTACGCAATTGCCGGCTTTATCGCCTTTTTGATTATGCGTCAATTAGGTGAAATGGTAGTTGAAGAGCCGGTTGCAGGCTCCTTTAGCCACTTTGCTTATAAATACTGGGGCGGTTTTGCGGGCTTCTCTTCTGGCTGGAACTATTGGGTACTGTACGTCCTGGTTGCCATGGCTGAACTGACTGCCGTAGGTAAATACATCCAGTTCTGGTATCCGGAGATCCCCACCTGGGTTTCTGCTGCAGCCTTCTTCGTGCTGATCAACGCCATCAACCTGACCAACGTGAAAGTGTTTGGGGAAATGGAGTTCTGGTTCGCCATTATCAAAGTCATTGCCGTGGTTGCGATGATTCTGTTCGGCGGCTGGTTGCTGTTTAGCGGCAACGGCGGCCCGCAGGCCAGCGTCAGTAACCTGTGGAGTCAGGGTGGCTTCCTGCCGCACGGCTTCACCGGTCTGGTGATGATGATGGCTATTATTATGTTCTCTTTTGGTGGGCTGGAGCTGGTCGGGATCACCGCAGCAGAAGCCGATAACCCGGAGCAAAGCATTCCCAAAGCAACCAACCAGGTTATCTACCGTATCCTCATTTTCTATGTAGGTTCGCTGGCTGTTCTGCTTTCCCTGATGCCGTGGACGCGCGTCACGGCTGATACCAGCCCGTTTGTCCTTATTTTCCACGAGCTGGGCGACACCTTTGTTGCCAATGCTCTGAACATCGTAGTGCTGACCGCTGCCCTTTCTGTCTATAACAGCTGCGTATACTGCAACAGCCGTATGCTGTTCGGTCTGGCACAGCAGGGCAACGCGCCAAAAGCGCTGATGAACGTCGACAAACGCGGCGTACCGGTGAACACCATTCTGGTCTCCGCGCTGGTTACGGCTCTGTGTGTACTGATCAACTATCTGGCCCCGGAATCCGCCTTTGGCCTGCTTATGGCGCTGGTGGTTTCCGCACTGGTGATCAACTGGGCAATGATTAGCCTGGCGCACATGAAGTTCCGCAAAGCCAAACAGCAGCAAGGCGTTACCACCCGTTTCCCGGCGCTGCTCTATCCGCTTGGTAACTGGGTATGTCTGATTTTCATGGCTGCAGTGCTGGTGATTATGCTGATGACGCCGGGCATGGCGATTTCGGTGTACTTAATCCCGGTATGGATTGCCATTCTTGGCATCGGCTATTTGTGCAAACAGAAAACCGCCAAAGTAGCTAAAGCGCATTAATTCTCCCTCCCCCACCTGCATCAGGTGGGGGTTGTTACCTGCCTCACACTTTCCCACTCACGACTGTTTCGTCCATATCACTGGCGTTATCCTGCAACGCAAAAACACCTCTGCCAGACAATAATTATCTCCATATCTTATTAATGGAGTGCAGTTGATGGAAACCAGTAAGCTCACGGTGAAAGAAAAGATCGGCTATGGAATGGGCGACGCCGGATGCAACATCATCTTTGGCGCCATCATGTTGTTTGTTAACTATTTTTACACAGATATTTTTGGCCTGGCACCGGCCCTGGTCGGCGTGTTACTGCTCTCAGTACGCGTTATAGATGCCGTTACCGACCCTATTATGGGCGCGATGGCCGACCGCACCCGCAGCAAATATGGTCGATTTCGTCCATGGCTTTTGTGGATGGCTTTCCCATACGCATTATTTAGCGTACTCATGTTTACCACCCCTGAGTGGACGTATAACAGCAAAGTAATCTATGCGTTCGTCACCTACTTCCTGCTCTCTATCACCTATACAGCGATCAACATCCCATACTGCTCGCTCGGCAGCGTCATCACTAACGATCCAAAGGAACGTGTCGCCTGCCAGTCATATCGCTTTGTGTTGGTAGGAATTGCAACCCTGCTGCTCTCCCTCACCTTGCTGCCAATGGCGGACTGGTTTGGCGGGGAAGATAAAGCTAAAGGCTATCAGATGGCGATGGCAGTGCTGGCCTTCATCGGCATGTGTATGTTCCTGTTTTGCTTTGCAACCGTCCGTGAGCGCGTACGTCCTGCCGTCCCGACTAACGACGATTTAAAAGCCGACCTGAAAGACGTATGGAAGAACGATCAGTGGGTAAAAATCCTGCTGTTAACCCTATGCAACGTCTGTCCGGGCTTTATTCGCATGGCTGCCACCATGTACTACGTAACCTGGGTTATGCAGCAAAGCACGCAGTTCGCAACGTTGTTTATCAGCCTTGGCGTTGTGGGCATGATGATCGGCAGCATGCTGGCGAAGGTGTTAACCGATCGCTGGTGCAAACTGAAAGTCTTCTTTTGGACCAATATCATCCTGGCGATTTTCTCCGGCGCGTTTTACTTCTTCGATCCTAAAGCCACCATGATGATTATGGTGCTTTACTTCCTGCTCAACATTCTGCATCAGATCCCATCCCCACTGCACTGGTCGCTGATGGCAGATGTCGATGACTACGGCGAGTGGAAAACCGGTAAACGTATCACCGGAATCAGCTTCTCCGGCAACCTGTTCTTCCTGAAACTGGGCCTGGCGATTGCCGGAGCGATGGTTGGTTTCCTGCTCTCCTGGTATGGCTACGACGCAGGGGCGAAAGCGCAAAGCGACTCCGCCATTAACGGTATTATGCTGCTGTTTACCATCATACCGGGTGTAGGCTACCTGATTACCGCAGGCGTAGTTCGTCTGCTGAAAGTTGACCGCGAGTTTATGCAACAAATCCAGACAGATTTAGAAAAACGCCGCGCCAACTACCGTGAACTGAATGAGTACCACGATATAAAAACGACTGAAAACGTAAGGAAAGCCTAATGAATCAGTGGCCAAACCCCTTTATTGAACAGCGTGCCGACCCGTTTATTTTACGTGACGGTAGCCACTACTATTTCATTGCTTCAGTGCCCGAATACGATCGTCTGGAGATCCGCCGGGCAGACTCGCTGGAAGGGTTACGCACCGCCGTCCCGGTTGTCGTCTGGCGCAAACCAGAAAACGGCCCCATGAGCCAGCTGATCTGGGCGCCTGAGATCCATCATCTGGCAGGCAAGTGGTACATCTATTTTGCCGCCGCCCACACACAGGCGCTCGACAAGCTGGGGATGTTCCAGCACCGTATGTTTGCGCTCGAATGTGCAGACGCCGATCCGCTGACTGGCCAATGGACAGTGAAAGGGCAGATTAAAACGCAGTTTGATACCTTCGCGCTCGATGCCACCACCTTTAACCATCAGGGAAAACAGTGGTATCTGTGGGCGCAGAAATCCCCCGATATCGCCGGAAACTCCAATATCTATCTCGCCGAACTGGAAAATCCATGGACGATTAAAGGCGAGCCGGTAATGCTCAGTCATCCAGAGTATGACTGGGAATGCCGGGGTTTTTGGGTCAACGAAGGCCCGGCCGTCATGGTTCACGGCGATAAGCTGTTTATCAGCTATTCCGCCAGCGCCACCGATGAGAACTACTGTATGGGATTATTGTGGATTGATCTCAATGCCGATCCGCTCAACCCGCAGAACTGGCACAAATCGCCGCGCCCGGTCTTTACCACCAGCTACGAAAACCGCCAATACGGGCCGGGGCACAACAGCTTTACGCAAACGCCGGAAGGAGAAGATGTGCTGGTGTACCACGCGAGAAATTACACTGAAATCGAGGGCGATCCGCTGTACGACCCAAACCGCCACACTCGTCTGAAGCTGGTACGCTGGAACGAAAACGGGATGCCAGATTTTGGCATCCCACCTGCTGATACGCTTTGAAAGATTGGCCCGCAAGCACAAAGCGACCGGGCCAATTTTTTTCCTCGACGGATAAGCGCAGCGCAATCCACTAATAATGGCTTAAATTAATGTTCCATAAATGGTCAGCACGGCAATGACCACCACCACCACAAACGAGGTCTTCTTCGCCATCGAAACCGCGGCTTTTGGCGTTGCGACTTTATCGGTATGTGGTTCACGCGCTAAAGAAAACTGCGCAAGGCGAGTAAGCACCTGATATTGCGAAGTATGCAGATCCGCCAGCGACGCAAACCAGGCAGGCAACGCCTTCTCGCCGTGCCCCAGCAGCGCATAGACGACACCCGCCAGGCGCACCGGGATCCAGTCCAGCACATGCAGGATCGCATCGATACCTGATTGTAAACGCTGGTGCGGCGTCTGATAGCGCGCCAGCCAGGACTGCCAGGCACGTAGAAAGGCATAACCCACCAGCGTCACCGGTCCCCACGGGCCACCGACAATCAGCCAGAATAACGGCGCCAGATAAAAGCGAAAGTTGTTCCATAACAGCGCGTTCTGCAGTTCGCGCAAGAACTCACGCTCATCGCACTCAGGCGGAATCCCATGAATCAGGGTCAGCTCGCTGGCCATCGCTTCACGGGCGTGAGCGTCATCGCGAGCAGCCGCGTTCAGATATGCATGATAATGAAGACGCGTCTTGCCAGCGCCGATGCACAGCAAACCAATTAAGATCCACGCCACCAGCAAAGGCACGTTAAACAACAGGCCTTGAAGTGCGCGCAGCAGCAGGAACGTCACCCCCATCGCAATAAGGGCCATGCCTACCGTACGCATCATCGAAAAATGCTTCACCCGGCGGAAAAAAGCTTCAACCCGGTGATCAAGCTGCCAGTGCTCACCCAGCTTAAACAGGCGTTCAACAATCAACACCAGTAATGTTGTAAACAGCGTCATGTCATCTCCTTGTGCGACGAGGGGGTGACCAGGGCGCGAAACCTTGCCCAGTCAAAAGAGGGCCCGGGATCGGTCTTACGCTCGGGCGCAATATTGCAATGTCCTGTCATGTTGTTGGCAATGGCCGGATAACGCGTAATCAGGGCATTCGTCACGGCTGCCAGTTGCTGATACTGCGCATCGGTATAAGCCAGCGTATCCGTCCCTTCCAGCTCAATACCAATTGAGAAATCATTACAGCGTTCGCGGCCTTGATAGTTCGACACGCCAGCATGCCAGGCGCGTTTATCAAAGGGGACATACTGCACGATTTCACCGTCACGGCGAATTAAACAATGTGCCGAAACGCGCAAATGGGCGATCCCGGCAAAATAAGGATGGGCATTGGGATCAATCGTGCCCGTAAACAGCGCATCGATCCACGGGCCGCCAAACTCGCCAGGCGGCAGGCTGATATTATGCACCACCAGCAGAGAAGGGTTTTCGTCATCCGGGCGGCAATCGTAATGAGGAGAGGGAACGCGTCGCGCCTCTGCCAGCCAGCCCTCGTCTAACAACATGCAGAATCTCCTTATTGGTGGTGCTCATATCAGGTTCAGGGTAGCATGTTTCCACCTTATGATTCGTTAGCAATTTGGAGTTTTATCATGCCGCCTCGCCGCTATAACCCTGACTACCGACGTGACGCGCTGTTGGAACGCATAAATCTGGATATCCCTGCCGCTGTAGCTCAGGCGCTGCGTGAAGATTTAGGCGGAGAAGTTGATGCCAATAACGATATCACCGCACAGCTTTTACCCGCGGAGATGCGCTCCCACGCCACCGTGATCACCCGCGAAGATGGCGTTTTTTGTGGAAAACGTTGGGTAGAAGAGGTCTTTATTCAACTGGCTGGCGATGATGTCAACATCACCTGGCATGTCGAAGATGGCGACAGCATTAAGGCCAATCAGCCGCTATTTGAACTGGACGGCCCTTCCCGCGTGCTGCTAACCGGCGAACGTACCGCGCTTAATTTTGTACAGACGCTTTCAGGTGTGGCGAGCGAGGTGCGTAAATATGTCGACCTGCTGGCGGGAACAAAAACCCAACTGCTGGATACACGTAAAACTCTGCCGGGGCTGCGTACCGCGCTGAAATACGCCGTATTATGCGGCGGCGGCGCGAATCATCGTCTGGGGCTTTCTGATGCTTTCCTGATTAAAGAAAACCACATTATTGCTTCAGGTTCGGTACGTCAGGCCGTTGAAAAAGCCTTCTGGCTGCACCCGGATGTGCCGGTTGAAGTCGAAGTAGAAAGCCTGGATGAACTGGACGACGCGCTGAAAGCAGGGGCCGACATCATCATGCTCGATAACTTCGAAACTGACCAAATGCGGGAAGCGGTAAAACGCACCAACGGCCAGGCGCGTCTGGAAGTGTCGGGTAACGTCACTCATGAAACTCTGCGCGAATTTGCCGAAACCGGCGTGGATTTCATCTCTGTTGGCGCGCTGACCAAGCATGTTCGCGCGCTCGATCTCTCTATGCGTTTTCGCTAATTACTGATGGTTTAGCCCGATAGTACTTTCACTTATCGGGCCCATCACGTCGGTTTTTTCTATCGGCCGGATAAGCGTTTACGCCGCCATACGGCTGTTTCTTCGAGCCTCTTCGCAAATACGTTGTCTGACTCTGTAATTTCATAAAAATCCTCGGAACCCGCCTTCCCGTTCTGTTTTTTGCCTCTCGCCGTGACCCCGAGCGTTTGCCAAAGTAGCGCCAGCTAACTCAAGGAGCGAACGATGGACAAGCAACGAGGCTTCACACTTATCGAACTCATGGTGGTCATTGGCATTATTGCCATCCTTAGCGCCATCGGTATTCCGGCTTATCAAAACTATCTGCGCAAAGCCGCGTTAACAGACATGCTGCAAACCTTTGTTCCCTATCGCACGGCGGTTGAGCTCTGTGCGCTGGAGCATGGCGGAACAACAACCTGTGATGCCGGAACGAATGGCATCCCTTCTCCAGCCACCACCCGTTATGTCTCCGCCATGAGCGTTGAAAAAGGGGTGGTCAGCCTCAGCGGACAAGAAAGCCTGAACGGGTTAAGCATCACCATGACGCCGGGTTGGGACAATGCCAACGGTATTACCGGCTGGAGTCGTAACTGCGTTATCCAGAATGACAGCGCATTGCAACAGGCCTGTGAAGACGTTTTCCGTTTCGATATCAATTAAGGAAAAGAGATGAATACCACCCAACTTACGGCGCTGTGCCAACGTCATCAGGGAATATTACTGGATGCAGACAATGAAGTGGTGCACATCGCCGTCGTGGACGCTCCGTCCCACGAATTGCTGGACGCACTGCATTTTGCCACCACCCGACGTATCGACATCGTCTGCTGGACGCATCAACAAATGGAAGGCCACACGCATACGCCACAGAAAATGCTCCCGGCAGTGGTCACGAAAAGCAGCGCCAGCGCAGCAGATTTGCTGAATCAGACGTTTCAATCCGCGCTGGTGCAACGGGCTTCTGATATTCATTTTGAACCAGCGGAAAATCACTATCGAATCAGATTACGTGTGGATGGCGTACTGCATGCTTTACCGGACGTCACGACCGAGATGGGTATCGCCATCACTGCCAGACTAAAAGTTTTAGGCAGTCTGGATATTGCCGAGCACCGACTTGCGCAAGACGGCCAATTTACCGTTGAAATTTCAGGAGAGCCGGTCTCGTTTCGCATCGCCACCCTGCCCTGTCGCTTTGGCGAAAAAGTGGTGCTACGGCTACTGCATCAGGTCGATCAAGCGCTGGAAATCACCGCGCTGGGAATGCAGGACGCGCAGCTGGCAGCATTTTCACAAGCGTTGCAGCAGCCTCAGGGGCTGATTCTGGTCACCGGACCGACCGGAAGCGGTAAAACGGTCACGCTGTACAGTGCGCTGCAGACCCGAAACACTCCGGACGTTAACCTCTGTAGCGTGGAAGATCCAGTAGAGATCCCGATCGCAGGTCTTAACCAGACACAAATTCATCCACGTGCCGGTCTCACTTTTCAGGGAGTATTGCGCGCGCTGCTGCGCCAGGATCCCGACATTATCATGGTGGGTGAAATCCGTGATGGCGAAACGGCTGAAATAGCCCTTAAAGCCGCACAAACCGGTCATCTGGTTCTATCAACACTACATACCAATTCCACCACAGAAACACTAATACGCTTGCAGCAAATGGGGGTTGCACGCTGGATGATCGCCTCCGCGCTGACGCTCGTTATTGCGCAGCGGTTGGTGAGAAAATTGTGTCCCCATTGCCGACAACGCCTGGAAACGCCGATCATGCTCCCGGAAGCGATCTGGCCTACGCCACTGCCTCGTTGGCAGGCTCCGGGCTGCCAACATTGCTATCACGGATTTTATGGCCGTACGGCATTGTTTGAAGTTCTCCCCGTTACACCTGCATTGCGCCAGAGCATCGCCAACGGTACGTCCGTAGACGGAGTGGAATCGAATGCTCAGCAACTGGGGATGAGCACGCTTTTCGAAAATGGTTGCAAGGCCGTCGAACAAGGGTTAACAACATTTGAAGAGTTGGTACGCGTACTGGGCATGCCCCATGTCAGCTAAACTGCTTTGGCGCTGGCAGGGTATTAGCAACGAAGGTAATCCACTGGAAGGCGTACTTTGGGCCGATACCCGCCCCTCATTGATGCTTGCTCTCGAGCAACGGCATATCACGCCGCTGCGCATTAATCGTATGCGTGTCAAAGCCTCACACTGGAGCCGTGAAAAAAGCGCTGAAACCATACATCAACTGGCGACGTTGCTGAAAGCAGGGCTAACACTCTCGGCAAGTTTAGCTTTGCTGGCTGAACAGCATCCCAGCAGCCAATGGCAAGCGCTACTGCGCACGCTGGCTCACGATATGGAACAGGGTATTTCTCTCTCCACCTCGCTATCTCAGTGGCAACACGTTTTTCCGCCTCTTTATCAGGCAATGATCCGTACCGGAGAGCTTACGGGTAAGCTGGACGACTGCTGCTTTGAACTCGCCCGCCAGCAGAAGAATCAACAGCAGCTGGCGGATAAAGTTAAAAAAGCCCTACGCTATCCGATTTTCATTATCACGATGGCGGTGATGGTGGTGTTCGCGATGCTGCAGTTTGTACTCCCTGAGTTTGCCGCCATTTACCAGTCGTTTAACACCCCGCTACCGGCACTCACTCAGTGGATTATTGCCATCGCGCATTTTAGCAGCCAATGGGGATGGCTGGCGGGAGCATTCAGCCTGATAGCGGTTGCAGCATATCACCTGATGAAGCAGCAGCCATACTGGCTCACTCTGCGCCAGAAATTGCTGCTCGGCTTCCCGGTCATAGGGCCGATGGTGAGAGGGCAAAAACTCACGCAGATCTTCACTGTTCTGGCGTTAACGCAAAATGCAGGTATTCCTTTTCTGCAAGGTCTTGAGAGCGTCACTGAAACGCTGGCCAACCCTTTCTGGTCACAACGCTTAGCGCAGGTACATCACGACATCAGCGCTGGAAAACCGGTCTGGTTAGCGCTAAAAAATTGCGGTGAATTCAGCCCATTGTGCATACAGTTGGTCAGAACAGGTGAGGCTTCCGGCTCGCTGGATACAATGCTGCGTAATCTCGCCCATCACCACGGCGAGAAAACATTGTCTCAGGCAGAGAATCTGGCTGCACTACTAGAGCCTGCGTTACTGGTCATTACGGGGCTGATAATCGGTACGCTGGTCGTTGCGATGTATTTGCCGATTTTTCATTTAGGAGATGCGATGAGCGGGGTGGGATAAATTCAAATGCCGGATAGCGCACTGCTTATCCGGCATGTCATAGTCCTACCTGTTCTTACAGGCTATTGAAAACGCGGTTTTCTTGTTCCTGTACACGAATAAACGTTGTACGTTTGGTCAGTTCTTTCAGGCGAGATGCACCGACATAGGTACAGGCAGAACGCAGGCCGCCAAGGATATCGCGTGCAGTGTTATCAACCGGGCCACGCAGAGGCAACTTAACTGTTTTACCTTCCGCAGCGCGGTATTGTGCAACACCACCAACGTGACGCGTCATGGCTGATTCAGAGCTCATGCCGTAGAACAGCATAAATTTCTCACCGTTCTCTTCAACAATTTTGCCGCCGCTTTCTTCATGACCGGCCAACATACCGCCGAGCATAACGAAGTCCGCGCCACCGCCGAACGCTTTTGCCACGTCACCCGGCATTGTGCAGCCGCCGTCACTGACAATCATGCCGCCCAGACCGTGAGCTGCATCGGCACATTCAATAACCGCAGAAAGCTGTGGGTAGCCAACGCCGGTTTTTACACGTGTGGTACATACAGAACCCGGGCCAATGCCGACTTTAACAATGTCCGCGCCGGAAAGTACCAGCTCTTCACACATTTCTCCAGTAACCACATTGCCCGCACAAATTGTTTTTGTCGGCCATGCTTCACGCGCTTTCGACACAAACTGAACAAAATGCTCTGAGTAGCCATTTGCCACATCAATGCAGATAAAGTTCAGCGCCGGGTTGAGCGCCAGAATCTGTTTGGTTTTTTCGAAATCTGCGTCAGAGGTGCCGGTTGAAACCATTACGTGTTTGAGCACATCAGCAGAGCTCTCTGCGATGAAAGCAGCCCAGTCTTCAACAGAATAGTGTTTGTGTACCGCAGTCAGGATGTCGAAGGATGCCAGCGCCGTTGCCATGGCAAACGTCCCGACAGTGTCCATGTTTGCGGCAATAATGGGTACACCGGACCAGGTCTGACCTGAGTGCTTAAAGGTAAATTGACGTTCCAGCTCAACATCGGAACGGCTTTTGAGAGTAGAACGCTTAGGGCGGATAAGAACGTCTTTGAAACCTAACTTCAGATCTTCTTCGATACGCATGTGCGGATTCCTGGGGTTAATGGCGAAAAATCGAAACTCACAACTCCAGTGACGCTATCATACGCACTAATCAATGCCGCGCAAGACTGCGAAATTCTCTTTTTTTACGCTACAATCCCATAAATTTACCTGGCGAATAGTAGGTTAATCCTGCAGCAGCCTCGCCGTCGCACGCTTAACTTTTAACTGTTTGATAATCAAACTTAAACTCCAGGATCTGCATCTATGAGGTATACGGTAGCCTTAACCGGTGGCATTGGCAGTGGTAAAAGTACCGTTGCAAATGCGTTCGCTGACCTCGGAATAAACGTCATTGATGCAGATATTATTGCGCGCCAGGTGGTTGAACCCGGTACCCCAGCCCTTAAGGCGATCGAAGAACATTTTGGTACCGAAGTTATAGCTACCGACGGATCGTTGCAGCGACGCATTTTACGCGAACGCATTTTTTCCAGTCCTGAGGAGAAAAGCTGGCTGAATGCCCTGCTCCATCCGCTTATTCAGCAGGAAACGCAGCGCCAGTTTCAGCAAGCAACCTCCCCTTATCTGTTGTGGGTTGTACCTTTGCTGGTGGAAAATTCGCTGTATAAAAAAGCCAACCGCGTACTCGTGGTGGATGTTACTCCCGAGACACAGCTCAGACGCACTATGCAGCGCGATGACGTCACGCGTGAGCATGTTGAACAAATTCTTGCTGCCCAGGCAACGCGCGAAGCGCGTCTGGCCGTGGCAGACGATGTTATTGATAATAATGGCGCACCGGAGGCCATCGCCTCGGATGTCGCCCGCCTGCACGCGCTCTATCTGCAATGCGCGTTGCAGTTTGTCTCACAGGAAAAACCGTAATGCACACCCAGGTCCTTTTTGAACACCCTCTCAATGAGAAGATGCGTACATGGCTGCGCATAGAGTTTTTAATCCAACAGCTCTCCGTTAATGTACCCATAGCGGACCATGCAGGCGCACTGCATTTTTTCCGCAACATCGGGGACTTACTGGATGTCTTTGAACGCGGCGAAGTCCGTACCGAACTCCTCAAAGAGCTGGAAAGACAACAGCGTAAACTCCAGGCCTGGGTTGAAGTTCCCGGCGTCGATCAAAACAGGATCGACGCATTGCGCCAGCAGTTAAAAAGCGCGGGCAGCATTCTTATTTCGGCTCCGCGTATTGGACAGACGCTGCGCGAAGATCGTCTGATTGGCCTTGTACGTCAGCGTTTAAGCATTCCTGGCGGATGCTGCAGCTTCGATCTGCCGACCCTGCATATTTGGTTACATCTACCGCAGTCGCATCGCGACGCGCAGGTTGAAACCTGGCTTGCAAGTCTGAATCCGCTCAATCAGGCACTGTCGCTGGTGCTGGATTTAATTCGCAACTCTGCGCCATTCCGTAAGCAAACCAGCTTGAATGGTTTTTATCAGGACAACGGCGAAGATGCCGATCTGCTTCGCTTGCAGCTGCCGCTTGATTCGCAGCTTTATCCGCAAATTTCTGGTCATAAGAGCCGCTTTGCTATTCGCTTTATGCCGCTGGATAGCGAGAATGGCCAGGTGCCTGAGCGTCTCGATTTTGATCTGGCGTGCTGTTAAGGAGTCAACATGTCTGAACAAACCATCGTCAACTGCCCAACCTGCGGCAAACCCGTAGTGTGGGGTGAAGTCAGCCCGTTTCGCCCATTCTGCAGCAAGCGCTGCCAGTTAATCGATCTGGGTGAGTGGGCCGCAGAAGAGAAACGTATCCCAAGCTCTGGTGATCTGTCGGAAAACGACGACTGGAGTGAAGAGCAGAAGTAATTCAGCTAAAACGTAGGGCGGGCAAGCGTAGCGACCCCGCCCTAATTTGCCGGATGGTGGGGTTGCCTAATCCGGCCTACGAACACCTTTATCCAGCAATCAGCTTTTCAATTACCGGCGCATTCGCAGGCGGAAAATCTTCTGTATTCAGAGCATCTTGCGCAATCCACTGCGCCGGTTGCCCCTCTTTCCCCCACGGTTCGCCTTCCCAGCTTTCAACCAGCCAGAACCACAGAGTGATATGCCGGTCCGGAAACTGGTACTCCAGCTTTTCGAACAGTGAGCTTTGAGTCGGCGTAATGCCTACTTCTTCCTGTAACTCGCGAATCAGCGCCTGCTCCGGCGTTTCGCCCGCTTCAATTTTCCCGCCGGGGAACTCCAGCTTATTTGCCATGTGGGCATCAGCCGCACGCTGGGTAATAAAAATTTCATGGTGCTGGTTGCGAATAATCCCGACGGCGATCTGTAGTATTTTCATCTTTATCGTCCATAAAAAAGGCGCAGAATTCTGCGCCTTTTCAGTAAGTTATTTTCTTAACTCAGGCGGCCATGGCACTGTTTGTACTTTTTGCCGGAACCGCAAGGACACGGATCGTTACGACCCACTTTACGATCGCCAGTTTGTGCTGCCAGCTCTTCTGCCGCGGCAGAATCGTCACCTTTATGGCTCAACTGCTGCATCTGCGCTAAACGTTCAGCGTCTTCACGACGTTGCTGCTCCATCGCTTCTACTTCTTCAGGCATACGTACCTGAACTTTGCTCAGGGTGCTGATCACTTCGTACTTCAGTGATTCCAGCATTGATGCAAACATAGAGAAGGATTCACGCTTGTATTCCTGCTTCGGATCTTTTTGCGCATAACCACGCAGGTGGATACCCTGACGCAGGTAGTCCATCGCCGCAAGGTGCTCTTTCCACAGAGAATCGAGAGTTTGCAGCATCACGCCTTTTTCGAAGTGACGCATCATCTCCGCGCCCACAACTTCTTCTTTACGCTGATAAACTTCGATGGCGTTTGCCAGAATACGTTCGCGCAGCGTTTCCTCATGCAGCTCAGGCTCTTTATCCAGCCACTCTGAAATAGGCATTTCCAGATCGAAGTCGTTTTTCAGACGTTCCTGCAGACCCGGGATATCCCACATTTCTTCCAGAGACTGCGGCGGAATATAGGCATCAATCGTCGCTTTGAAGACATCCTCACGGATGCTATTAATGGTTTCGCTAACGTCAGTTACGTCCAGCAGTTCGTTACGCTGGGTGTAGATTGCGCGACGCTGGTCATTGGCAACGTCATCATATTCCAGCAGTTGCTTACGAATATCGAAGTTGCGGCTTTCTACTTTACGCTGCGCGTTTGCAATCGCTTTAGTCACCCACGGGTGTTCAATCGCTTCACCAGGCTTCATGCCCAGTTTACGCATCATGCCGGACACGCGGTCAGAAGCAAAAATACGCATCAGCGCATCTTCCATCGACAGATAGAAACGAGAAGACCCCGCATCCCCCTGACGACCAGAACGACCACGCAGCTGGTTATCTATACGACGAGATTCGTGACGCTCGGTACCGATAATATGTAAACCGCCTGCAGCTAACACCGCATCATGGCGAACCTGCCACTCGGCTTTGATCTGCGCGATTTGTTCTGGAGTCGGGTCCTCCAGCTCGGCAATTTCCGCCTGCCAGCTACCACCCAGCACGATATCGGTACCACGACCTGCCATGTTTGTCGCGATAGTCACTGCGGACGGATAACCCGCCTGGGCGACGATTGCGGCTTCGTTGGCGTGGAACTTGGCGTTCAGAACGTTGTGTTTGATACCCGCCTTGTTCAGCTCGTTAGAAACCACTTCCGATTTTTCAATAGAGATAGTACCAACCAGCACCGGCTGGCCATTTGCGGTACGCTCTTTAATATCTTCAATGATCGCCTGAATTTTTTCCGCTTCAGTCATGTACACCAGATCCGGTAAATCCTTACGGATCATCGGGCGGTTGGTCGGCACAACAACGGTATCCAGTTTGTAAATGGAGCTGAATTCAAAGGCTTCAGTATCTGCTGTACCGGTCATACCGGCCAGTTTTTCGTACAAACGGAAGTAGTTCTGGAAGGTAATGGATGCCAGCGTCTGGTTCTCGTTTTGGATATCTACGCCTTCTTTGGCTTCAACAGCCTGGTGCAGACCATCGGACCAGCGGCGGCCCTGCATAGTACGACCGGTGTGTTCGTCGACGATGATAACTTCGCCGTCTTTCACGATATAGTCAACGTCGCGGGTAAACAACACGTGCGCGCGCAGTGCAGCAGTCACGTGGTGCATAAGCATAATGTTGCCCGGAGAGTACAGCGACTCGCCCTCATCCATAATGCCTTCGTTAACCAACAGCTCTTCAATCAGTACCAGACCACGTTCGGTCAGGTTGACC
This sequence comes from Citrobacter sp. RHBSTW-00986, assembly GCF_013783065.1. Classification (NCBI taxonomy): domain Bacteria; kingdom Pseudomonadati; phylum Pseudomonadota; class Gammaproteobacteria; order Enterobacterales; family Enterobacteriaceae; genus Citrobacter; species Citrobacter sp. RHBSTW-00986. The sequence continues at coordinate 4,001,841 of NZ_CP056200.1, forward strand.
TGGCGCGCTTTCTCATCAACAGAGAAGTGGCCTTCCCCCTGGAACGTGTCGGAATCGTCCTTCTCCTGACGAATCAGGTGCGGGATGATTTTATTCACTTTTTTATACATTTCCGAGCTGTCTTCAGCCGGACCGGAAATGATCAGCGGCGTACGCGCTTCATCGATCAGGATGGAGTCGACTTCATCAACCAGCGCATAGTGCAGTTTACGCTGAACGCGCTCTTCCGGGCTAAACGCCATGTTGTCGCGCAGGTAGTCAAAGCCGTATTCGTTGTTAGTACCGTAAGTAATATCGGCATTGTAGGCTTCACGCTTGGCTGGCGCAGGCAGGCCAGACATGTTGATACCCACGGTCATGCCGAGGAATTCAAACAGCGGGCGGTTATTTTCGGCGTCACGCTGAGCCAGGTAGTCGTTCACGGTAACCACGTGTACACCCTTCCCGCTTAAGGCGTTGAGGTAGGCTGGCAGCGTTGCGGTAAGGGTTTTACCTTCACCGGTACGCATTTCCGCGATGCAGCGATCGTTAAGCACCATACCACCCAGCAGCTGTACGTCGAAATGACGCATGCCGAACACACGCTTACTCGCTTCGCGGACCACCGCGAACGCTTCCGGGATCAGGCTTTCAACGCTGGCGCCTTTTTCCAGACGGGCGCGGAATTCAGCGGTCTTCGCTTTCAGTTCATCATCGGAGAGTTTTTCCATCTCCGGTTCCATTGCATTGATGACATTGACCACTTTACGCATACGACGCAGCGTACGCTCGTTACGGCTACCGAATACTTTTGTTAATAATTTGATTAGCATAATAAAATCTCAAACGCCCCGCGGTGCGGAGTCAAAAATTATAAGTTGGAAGGTTCTTTTTTAGCTGAGGCGTTGAGGGCCAGCGCGGATACCCTGCAGCTGGCTGATCCAGACCGGAACGCTAAATGCGGCCTGAGAGGTAAAATGGGCATATGTCACGCGACTCACGGTCGCGGGCGGTCTGCCTTCTTGCGTCAGCATCGCGCTGAGCGTATTCAGTAACGCAAGATGGTGCGCCTGGATTGGCAACGGCTCTTCGGCAACAGGCAGCGCCTGAGGAGCCATGGCAAAAGAAAGATGGCGAATGACCGTACGAATGGCATGCTGATGCCAGTAGTCAACGGTAAAATTCGGGCGGCGATTGGTCGCCTCCAGCAAAGCAAGCTGGCTAAAGTTAACTTTGGCAGATTGATCGTGATTGCTGGCGGTCGCCTTCGCGGGAGTATTAGGTTCAGCAGCATTACCGAGCGCAGGCAGGCCAAAACTAGCCGCGACCATCCCCAACAGGAGATGCGGCCAGAAGTACCGTCTGCCTATCTGTCGCCAACGCGTCAGTATTCCACTCACGTTATTGCCACCTGATATACCCTGCGTTTGGGGTTACAAATGCAAAACCATTTTTTTGCGCATAAATATTACCATTAAAGCGTACGCTCCACAGCAGTAATGACAGCAAGTCGCGGGTAAATATGCTTAAGAAAGCAGCGATCGAACGGTGTTTTAATCTGTCGGTGGGGAAAAAGTCGCTTCAGATAAGGTGGTTTTGCAATCGGAAGATAAAAAAACGACTGGCTCACCTGGCCGGAGAGAGTGCCAGATTTACCAGTCGAATTTATGCGACAGCGTATGTCGTTATGCCAGTACAGTCGAAGGTGCTTTGAACGCCAACGGCAGTTCTGCATCGTCCTGGAAGGTCACATATTCCCAGGCTTCCTGTTTTGCCAGGACTGCCTGCAACAGTTTGTTATTCAGTGCATGACCGGATTTATACGCGGTGAATGCACCAATAATATTGTGACCACACATGAACAAGTCACCAATCGCGTCGAGCATTTTGTGACGAACGAATTCGTCTTCAAAACGCAGGCCGTCTTCGTTCAATACGCGATAATCGTCAACAACGATGGCACAATCGAAGCTGCCGCCCAGGCACAGGCCGCGGGACTGCAGATATTCGATATCACGCATGAAGCCGAAAGTACGCGCGCGGCTGATCTGGCGCATGAACGCATCCGCAGAGAAGTTCATCGCGTAGCGCTGCGTGCTGGAGTCGATCGCCGGATGGTTAAAGTCGATGGTGAAATCCAACGTAAAACCATTATACGGCTTAAACTCAGCCCACTTATCGCCATCTTCGACACGAACGGTCTCTTTGATGCGAACAAATTTTTTGGCGCTGCTCAGTTCTTCAATACCTGCATCAAGCAGCAAGTAAACGAACGGAGCGGCACTGCCATCCATAATCGGGATTTCCGGGGCGTTAACTTCAATAACGATGTTATCGATACCTAAGCCCGCCAGAGCAGCATTAAGGTGCTCTACGGTTGAAATCCGCACATCATGCTCATTGACCAGACACGTACAGAGCATGGTATCACGCACAGATTTGGCATCGGCCGGGAAATCTACCGGAGGATTCAAGTCGGTGCGACGATAGATGACCCCGGTGTTGGCCGGCGCAGGGCGTAATGTCAGGGTGACTTTTTTGCCGGTATGCAAACCGACGCCAGTCGCCTGAACGATACGTTTAAGAGTCCTTTGTTTGATCATCGTATAATCTCGCCAAATTACCTATCCAACCGAAGTGTACTATACATTCGGTGGGCCAGTTTAGCACAAAGAGCCACAATTCCCAAATTCCAGCTAATTCTTAATCAGCTTGCTTACGCAGGAATGCAGGGATATCCAGATAATCCGGCTCTTTCGTGGTTTGCGGCGTATTGTCGTTAACCACTTTCGCTACCGGTTTCTGCTCTTGCGTCAACGGCGCCATACCGTGCTGCTGGTAACGATCCATTACCGGCTGCTGTACCTGTTTGTTGGTCACCAGAGTGATTTCAGGACGCTTGTCCATACCAATTCCAGTCGCAACAACGGTCACGCGCAGTTCGTCGTTCATATCCGGGTCCAGAGAGGTACCGATAACCACGGTCGCGTTATCCGATGCAAAGGCACGAATCGTGTTACCCACGGTTTCGAACTCATCCAGACGCAGGTCGAAGCCCGCAGTAATGTTAACCAGCACGCCGCGTGCGCCGGACAGATCGATATCTTCCAGCAGCGGAGAAGAGATAGCCATTTCAGCCGCTTCTTCTGCACGGTCTTCACCGCTCGCCACGCCAGAACCCATCATCGCGTAGCCCATTTCGGACATCACGGTGCGCACGTCTGCAAAGTCGACGTTCATCAGGCCCGGACGAGTAATCAGTTCAGCGATACCCTGGACTGCGCCTTTCAGCACGTCGTTCGCTGCGCCAAATGCATCCAGCAGGGAGATACCACGGCCCAGTACTTTCAGCAGCTTGTCGTTCGGGATAGTGATCAGAGAGTCCACGTGTTTGGACAGCTCGGTGATACCCTGCTCCGCGAATGCCATACGCTTCTTGCCTTCAAAGTTGAAAGGCTTAGTCACGACAGCAACGGTCAGGATACCTAAATCTTTTGCGACTTCAGCTACCACTGGCGCTGCACCGGTACCGGTACCGCCGCCCATGCCAGCTGCGATAAACACCATGTCTGCGCCGTCAAGCGCTGCGCGCAGAGCTTCGCGATCTTCGTCTGCCGCATTACGACCGACTTCCGGGTTTGCACCCGCGCCCAGACCTTTGGTGATGCCGCTACCAATCTGAATGGTCTGTCCAACCGCCGTTTTACGCAACGCCTGAGCGTCGGTATTCACCGCGAAGAATTCAACACCTTCGATGCGCTCACGCACCATGTGTTCAACGGCATTACCGCCGCCGCCACCGACGCCGATGACTTTAATCACCGCGTCGTTGGTTAGTTCCATAGGTTCAAACATAGTTTCTCTCTCCGTTTTACACTTCATCCTTCAAGCCGCCTCTTTGTTGGCTGCCTTCACTCACTCCCGTGACATAGTAAACTATGCTCCAGGAGATTCGCTCAGTTGCCGCCGCGATGCAACTTGAATGACTTTGTGTAGTGCCTGTCGCCTGAGACCGTTAATTTGCGTCGGTCTCTTTAAAAATTAAAACTCTTTACGTAACCAGCTATTCAGTCGCTTGATCCACGATCCGACCGAGGCAGTTACGCGCTTTTCTACTTCAGCCTCACCACTTAAATGGGATTCTTTCCCGTAGTGCAGCAGCCCCACCGCCGTTGAATAATACGGCTCCTGGGCATAATCCGTCAGACCGGTAATATTCAGCGGTGCGCCAATACGTACTTGTGTATGGAACACGCGCTGTGCGCAGGCCGCAAGACCTTCAATTTGCGCAGCACCGCCGGTTAACACAATCCCCGCCGCCAGATGATGTTTCACACCCTGCTGGCGAAGCTGTTCTTGTAATTGCAAAATTTCTTCGTTGACCAGGTTGAGCAGCTCGGTATAACGCGGCTCAATGACCTCTGCCAGAGTCTGACGTTGCAGGCTACGCGGCGGACGACCACCAACGCTTGGCACTTCAACGCTCTCGTCTTTACCCACGATGGAACCCAGTGCGCAGCCATGACGCACTTTGATGGCTTCAGCATCGCTCGGCGGCGTACCAAAGGCATACGCGATATCGCTGGTCACGACATTCCCTGCATAAGGGATAACTTTAGTGTGGCGCAACGCCCCGCCAGTATAAACGGCGATGTCCATTGTACCACCACCAATATCCACCACGCAGACACCCAGTTCACGTTCATCTTCCGTCAATACGGAATAACTGGCTGCCAACCCGGCAAAAATCAGTTGGTCAACTTTCAGACCACAACGTTCAACGGCTTTGACAATATTCTTCGCCATGTCGTTGTGGCAGGTAATAAGATGGACTTTTGCCTGCATACGCACACCGGAAAGACCGACCGGATTTTTGATACCTTCCTGGTAGTCGATGGCGTATTCCTGCGGGATGACGTGCAGAACACGATGTTCATCGCGAACGCGTACGGATTTTGCCGTATGTACCACGTTTTCCACATCTTCCTGCGTCACTTCCTCTTCGGAAATGGGCACCATACCAATTTCATTCTGACAGCTAATATGTTTACCGGAAAGCGCCAGATACACTGAAGAGATCTGGCAATCTGCCATCAGTTCAGCCTGGTCAATGGCGCGCTGTACGCACTTCACCACTGACTCAAGGTCATTCACCCCGCCTTTATCCATACCTCGCGATGGGCAACTGCCCACGCCAATGATATTGACCATACCGTCGGGCAGAACTTCCCCTACTAAAGCGGCTACCTTCGCGGTGCCAATCTCCAGTCCAACTACCAGTTTTCTGTCCGTCGCCTTGATCATTGTTGTTCTGCCTGTGCCTGATTCTGTTGCTGATTAGATTCCTCAGGAGGCAAGGGAACCCAGCCTACTGCCGCTCCTGAGTCATAACGCAAATCAACGTAGCTAATCCGTTTGCCATCGGTTTGCGCCTGCTGCTGTAAAACCGGGTAGAGTTCCACAAAGCGAGCCAAACGTTTTATCGTATCGCCCCTGCCCAGATTCAGCTTAATATCGTTATTCAGCGTCAACTGCCAGGAACGACGAGCGGTCATTGCCGCTTCCTTCAGGGTGAATCTGTCCTTAGCCAGCACCTGCCCCATATCGCGGAACCCTTGCAGCACTTCACTTGCGCTGCCTTCCGGTCCGTACAACATAGGTAATACCTGCTTATTGGCCCGACCGGTTGGGACACTGAAGGTATTTCCTTCAGCATCCACCATATGTTGGTCATTCCAACGCGCTATTGGCACATATTCAACCAGATGAATCTTCAATTCATCAGGCCATTGCTTTCTGACGCTCGCCTGTTTGATCCAGGGGAGGCGTTCAATCTGACTCTGGATGATGTTCACATCCTGAGTCATAAATGTTCCCGGAGCGCCCAGCGCCAGGATGGACTGACGGATATCATCATTGCGCGTGTAATGCCGTTCACCGGTTAACACCAGTTTTGACAATGGCAGGCGCTGCGCATCTTCCATCCATCCCAACACTACCCAGCCGCTGACAAACACGGTGCACAGCACTGTCAGCAGGAACAGTATTCCTGCAAGACGCGTTCCATTATTGCGGCGTGAGGAGTTTACTTCTTCTTCATCACCGTTTCGCGTGTTCAGCGCAGCCTGCGACATATCAGTCCGCCAACTCCAGAATTCTTACCACCAACTGCGAGAAGCTCAGGCCCGCCTGACGCGCCGCCATCGGCACCAGGCTGTGGCTGGTCATACCCGGAGAGGTATTCGCTTCCAGCAGATAAAACTGGCCATCGCTGTCCAGCATGACGTCAATGCGACCCCAACCTTTACAGCCCAATGCAGTCCACGCTTTCAGGACTAATTCCTGTAAAAGGGCCTCTTGTTCGACTTCCAGACCAGCAGGGCAGAAATATTGTGTCTCATCAGAGAGATACTTCGCCTCATAATCATAGAAGGTTCCCGCGGGTTGGATACGTATTGACGGTAAAATTTCTTCGCCAAGTATCGCAACTGTAAATTCCGGGCCACTGAGCCATTTTTCAATCAGTACTTCTTCATCATGCTGAAAAGCCAATGCTAATGCACCCTGCAAAGCATTTTCTTCTTCAACTTTTGACATCCCTACGCTGGAACCTTCACGGCTTGGCTTTACAATCAGCGGCAAGCCTAACGCAGAAATTTTTGTAACTGCTTCATCGCTAAGACCTTTTTCGAACTCAGCGCGGGTCAGCGCAACCCATGGGGCGACGGGTAAACCTGCGCCCTGCCACAGCAGCTTGCTGCGCAGTTTGTCCATGGAAATCGCGGAAGCCATGACGCCGCTGCCGGTATACGGCAGGCCAATCAGCTCCAGCATGCCCTGCAATGTGCCATCTTCACCGCCACGACCATGCAGCGCAATAAACACCTTCTGAAACCCCATAGATTTCAGAAGAGTGACATCGACCTCTTTAGGGTCAACCGGATGGGCATCTACACCACCTTCGCGTAACCCTGCCAATACGGCCGCGCCTGAATTCAGCGATACTTCACGTTCAGCGGAGGTTCCCCCTAACAGGACCGCGATTTTATCAGCCATGTTGTTCTTCCTCCGGGTTTTGCGGCTTCAGTTTGATTTCAGCTAAGGAACGCGCGATTTTGCCGATATTTCCAGCGCCCTGCACCAAAATCAGATCGTTGCCGGTTAATACGGGTGCCAGCATTTCTGCCACCTGGGCCGGATCGGATACCAGAATCGGATCGATCTTACCGCGGCCACGAATCGTACGGCACAACGAGCGGCTGTCGGCCCCCGGAATCGCGGCTTCGCCCGCGGCATACACATCCAGCATCAACAGCGCATCGACCTGGGTCAGCACGTTGGCAAAGTCGTCGTACAGATCGCGAGTACGCGTAAACCGGTGCGGCTGGAACAGCATCACCAGGTTTTTGTCCGGCCAACCCGCGCGCGCGGCTTTAATCGTAGCGTCCACTTCCGTTGGGTGGTGGCCATAATCATCAACCAGCATCGCGGTCCCGGCTTTACCGTTCACCGGCTCAAGCGGGAATTCGCCGAGGAAGTCAAAACGACGTCCGGTACCCTGGAAACTTTCCAGCGCGCGCAGAATAGCGTCGTCTTCAATACCTTCTTCCGTCGCGACCGCCACTGCCGCCGCCGCGTTCAGTGCATTGTGACGACCCGGCGCGTTTAACGTAACACGTAAATCGGCTATCCCCTGACGCACCAGCGTGAAGTGTCCTTGTGGGCCAATCTGCTGGTAATCTTCAACGCGCACATCGGCATCATCACTGAAACCATAGGTTGTGGTTTGACGGCCAACTCGCGGTAACAGTTCGCGGATAACCGGATCGTCAACGCACATCACCGCACGACCATAAAACGGCAAGTTATGCAGGAAATTAATAAACGTCTGCTTTAAATTTTCGAAGTCGCCATGGTAGGTATCCATATGATCAGCTTCGATATTGGTGACAATCGCCACCATTGGCTGCAAATGCAGGAACGACGCGTCGCTCTCGTCTGCTTCGGCAATCAAATAACGGCTATGACCCAGGCGCGCATGCACGCCTGCGGCCTTCACCAGACCGCCGTTGACAAAAGTGGGATCCAGACCCGCTTCCGCGTAGATGCTGGAGACCATTGCCGTGGTCGTGGTTTTACCGTGCGTCCCGGCAATAGCAATACCGTGACGAAAACGCATTAACTCCGCCAGCATTTCAGCACGACGAATCACCGGAATACGTGCTTCATGCGCTGCAACAATTTCCGGGTTATCCGCAGAAATAGCGCTGGATACCACCACCACGCTCGCATCGCGCACGTTTTCCGGGCGATGGTTGAAGAAAATCGTGGCACCCAGATTCGTCAACTGCTGCGTCACAGGATTCGGCGCTAAGTCAGAACCGCTGATCTGATAACCTTCATTGGCCAAAACTTCGGCAATACCGCCCATACCAGCACCACCGATGCCGACAAAGTGAATGTGCCGAACGCGACGCATTTCGGGCACGATAGAACGCAGTTTTGCCAGTTGTTGTGTATTCATTCTTTAGCCATTAACTTCTTAGTTCATGCGATGCAAAAGGCATCACCACAATTACGCCCGGGCAGCCCGGCTCACTTCATTTGCAACGCGCTCTGTGGCATCCGGTATGGATGCGGCGCGCGCACGTTCTGCCATGGTTAATAACGTTTCTCGCGACCACCCGGCAAGGGTGCTGGCGACGGCATCCACAGTAAACTGCGGCTGCTCCAGAATTTTGGCGGCGCCCGCTTTCTCCAGCGGCAGCGCATTCCAATACTGCTGTCTGTCTTTGTGCTGGAACGGCACAAACAGCGCAGGCAAACCTGCGGCGGCAATTTCGCTCACCGTCAGCGCGCCTGAGCGACAAACCACGACATCAGCCCACGCGTAGGCCGCTGCCATATCATCAATAAACTCAGTGACCTTGTGCTGCGGTTGTCCCGCGTCGGCATACGCCTGTTCAACGGTCTGCTGCGCGCCTTTGCCGCTCTGATGCCAGATAGTCACCGCGCCGCCAAGCTTTGCGGCAACCTGCGGCATCGTCTGGTTCAGTACGCGTGCGCCCTGAGATCCCCCGACGACCAATACACGAACCGGACCTTCACGCCCGGCCAGACGCACTTTTGGCAACGGCAGCGCCAGCACGTCAGTGCGCACCGGGTTACCTACCACTTCCGCATTCGGGAAAGCACCAGGAAAAGCCTGCATCACCGTAGTGGCAATCTTCGCCAGCCATTTGTTAGTTAATCCCGCAATGCCGTTCTGCTCATGCAGTACAACCGGAATACCTAATGACCAGGCCGCCAGACCGCCAGGGCCAGACACGTAGCCGCCCATACCCAGCACCACATCGGGTTTAAACTGCTTCATGATGGCGCGCGCCTGACGCCAGGCATTAAAAATACGCACAGGTGCGGCAAGCAGCGCATTGACGCCTTTACCACGCAAACCGGAGATACGAATAAAGTCAATTTCAATGCCGTGTTTCGGCACTAAGTCCGCTTCCATACGATCGGCGGTGCCCAGCCAACGAACCTGCCAGCCTTGGGCCATTAAATGGTGCGCGACCGCCAGCCCCGGGAATACATGCCCGCCGGTACCGCCTGCCATCACCATTAACCGCTTCGGTTGACCACTCATCGTGCACCTCGTGTAAACGCCTGGGCTTTTTCCAGACGCGTTTCATAATCAATACGTAACAAAAACATGATGGCCGTCGACATAATCAACAAACTTGAACCACCATAACTGATCAGCGGCAGCGTCAGACCTTTGGTTGGCAGCATACCCGCCGCCGCACCGACGTTTACCAGTGCCTGGAAGCTAAACCAGATTCCGATAGAGCAGGCTAAAAAGCCTGAAAAACGGTGGTCAATTTCCAACGCCTTACGGCCAATCGACATCGCGCGAAAAGCGACGAAGAATACCATTAAAAGTGCCAATACCACACCGATATAACCCAGCTCTTCCCCAATGATGGCGAAGATGAAGTCGGTGTGCGCTTCTGGTAAATACTCCAGTTTTTGGACTGAATTACCTAAGCCCTGCCCCCAAACCTCACCGCGACCAAATGCCATCAGGGATTGCGTCAGCTGGTAGCCACTGCCGAACGGATCTTCCCATGGGTTCCAGAAGGAGGTTACGCGGCGAATACGATACGGTTCGGCAAGGATCAGCAGCACGACCGCTGAAATCCCCATGCCGATAATGGCAATGAACTGCCACAGTTTCGCTCCGGCGAGAAACAGCATCGCCAGGGTAGTGACAAACAGCACTACCACCGTACCAAGGTCAGGCTGTGCCAGCAGTAAAATAGCCAGCACCAGGATCACGCCCATCGGTTTTAAGAAACCGCGCAGGTTGTTACGCACTTCATCAACTTTACGCACCAGGTAGTTGGCGAGGTAACAGAACAGCGACAGCTTGGTAAATTCCGCAGGCTGAATACGCAGCGGCCCCAGCGCAATCCAGCGCGACGCCCCGTTAACGGAGCTACCCACCACCAGCACAATCAGCAGCATGATGATCGAGGCTATCAGCATCGTCGTACTGTACTTTTGCCAGAACTCCATCGGCAGACGCAGCGTCACCATCGCCAGGCAGAAGGCGAGGAAGATGTACAGTGCATCACGCTTAGCAAACAGGAAAGGATCGCCCGCCAGGCGTTGCCCTACGGGCATCGATGCCGATGTCACCATCACAAAACCGATCGCTGCCAGACCAAAGGTCAACCACAGCAGCATGCGGTCATACATGATCAGGCTGTCCGCGTCTTTATCACGCGAAGCCATCACCCAGCCTTTAAGTGCCGCGAAGACCCACGCCAGGATACTCAGTCCCGGTAAGCGCGGCATTCTCAGACGAGGGAGAGATAAGCGCATCAACCCAACTCCTTCGCCAGGCGGGTAAAGACGTCACCGCGTTGCTCAAAGTTCTTGAACTGGTCGAGGCTGGCGCAGGCGGGCGACAGTAGCACCATATCGCCCGACTTCACGCGCGGTGCGAGCAGACGCATTGCCTGCTCCATGGTTTCAGTTTGTTCCGTAACGTCAGGTCGCAGAGCGGCAAGCTGCGCGCCATCGCGACCAAAGCAGTACAGACGAATGTTATCGCCGGTCAGATATCGTTGCAGCGGCGTAAAGTCAGCGGATTTCCCGTCGCCACCCAGCAGCAGGTGCAACGTACCGTCCACGTGCAGGCCATTCAGCGCGGCTTCAGTGCTGCCGACGTTGGTGGCTTTAGAATCGTTAATCCAGCGCACGCCGTTGTGCTCAAGCACAGTCTGGAAACGGTGCGCCAGACCGGTAAACGTGGTCAGTGCTTTAAGGCTCGACGCCCGCGGCAGACCCGCAGCATCCGCCAGCGCCAGCGCAGCCAGGGCGTTGGTATAGTTATGCTGACCGGAAAGCGTCATCTCTTTCACGTTAAGAACTTTTTCACCCTTCACTCGCAGCCAGGTTTCGCCCTGCTGACGGTTCAGGTGATAGTCACCCATGTTGATGCCAAAGCTCACGCAACGCTCATCCGCCCCGCGGACCGGCATGGTCAGCGCATCATCAGCGTTGACCACACACACTTTCGCGTTTTCATAGACGCGCAGTTTGGCTGCACGGTACTGCTGCAAGCCAAACGGATATCTGTCCATATGGTCTTCAGTGACGTTCAAAATGGTAGCGGCTACGGCTTGTAAGCTGGAGGTCGTTTCCAGTTGGAAGCTCGACAATTCCAGAACATACAGCTCACGTTCGTCATCCAGCAGCATCAGCGCGGGCAGGCCAATATTACCGCCAACCCCCACGTTCACACCGGCCGCTTTCGCCATCTCACCTACCAGCGTAGTGACTGTACTTTTCCCGTTGGAACCGGTGATTGCGACGATCGGTGCCTGTGCTTCGCGACAGAACAGCTCAATGTCGCCGACAATTTCAATTCCCGCATCGGCGGCGGCGCTCAACGAAGGATGCGCCAGGGCAATACCAGGGCTGGCGACAATAAGATCAGCGGCCAGCAGCCAGTCATCATTCAGACTGCCAACATGACGCTCAACCGCTTCCGGTAATTTGTCCAGGCCCGGCGGCGTCGCGCGGGTATCCATTACGCGCGGCGTCACGCCACGCGCCAGGAAGAAATCCACGCAGGACAGCCCGGTCAAACCCAGACCGATAATGACGACTTTTTTACCCTGGTAATCAGCCATGATTAACGTACCTTCAGCGTTGCCAGGCCAATCAGCACCAGCATCAGCGAAATAATCCAGAAGCGCACAATTACGCGCGGTTCCGGCCAGCCTTTCAGTTCATAGTGATGGTGGATCGGCGCCATACGGAAGATGCGCTGTCCGCGCAGCTTAAAGGAGCCAACCTGCAAAATGACCGACAGTGTTTCTACGACGAATACACCGCCCATGATCACCAGCAGGAACTCCTGACGCAGCAGCACGGCAATAATGCCCAGCGCGCCGCCCAGCGCCAGCGATCCGACGTCGCCCATAAAGACCTGCGCCGGATAGGTGTTAAACCACAAGAAGCCTAACCCCGCACCGACAATTGCCGTACAAACGATCACCAATTCGCCGGCATGACGTAAATAGGGAATATGTAGATAGTTGGCGAAGTTCATGTTACCGGTCGCCCACGCTACCAACGCAAAACCTGCGGCCACAAAGACGGTCGGCATAATCGCCAGACCATCCAGACCATCGGTGAGGTTGACCGCGTTGCCAGTACCCACAATCACGAAGTACGCCAGCAGCACGTAGAACAGCCCCAACTGGGGCATCACGTCTTTAAAGAACGGCACCACCAGCTCAGTGGCCGGGGTATCTTTACCAGCCAGATACAGGGCAAAGGCCACGCCCAGCGCAATCACCGACATCCAGAAGTATTTCCAGCGCGCGATCAGGCCCTTGGTGTCTTTGCGTACCACTTTGCGGTAGTCATCGACAAAACCGATAATGCCGTAACCGACCAATACCACCAGCACGCACCATACGTACGGGTTCGACGGGTATGCCCACAGCAGTACGGAGATAACAATCGCGGTGAGGATCATAATCCCGCCCATCGTCGGCGTACCGCGTTTACTGAAGTGTGATTCCGGACCGTCGTTACGCACGACCTGTCCAAAGGACATTTTTTGCAAGCGGGCGATCATGCGCGGGCCCATCCACAAAGAGATGAACAGCGCGGTCAGCAGGCTGACGATGGCGCGAAACGTCAGATAGGAAAAGACGTTAAAGCCGGAATAATATTTGACCAAATGTTCGGCCAGCCAAACTAACATGTCCCATTCTCCTGTAATGCGCGTACTACCTCTTCCATGGCGGCACTACGTGAACCCTTCACTAAAATCGTCATAATCTGATGTTCTGCAATCAGCGCCTTAAGATGCGCGGTCAACGCGGTTTTATCCGCAAAATGCTCACCCACACCGCTGGCATGGCTAATTGCCTGACTCAGTTTCCCTGTACTCAGCACACGGTCGATAACTGCAGCCTTCGCAGCTTCACCCACCTGTACGTGGCATGCTTCGCTTTCCGCGCCAAGCTCTGCCATATCGCCAACGACCAGCACGCGGTAGCCCGGCATTTCGGACAGCACGTTTACCGCTGCGGTCATTGACCCGACATTTGCGTTATAGGAGTCATCCAGCAGTAGCTGATTTTCTGCCAGTTGAATCGGGAACAGACGCCCCGGTACCGCTTGCAGCTCCTTCAGACCCGCTTTAATCGCTTCGTGCGTCGCGCCTACCGCCATAGAGAGCGCAGCCGCCGCCAGGGCGTTAGCAATGTTGTGACGACCCGGCAGCGGCAGCAGAACATCAATGCTTCCGGTTGGCGTTTGCAGAGAAAACTCTGTGCCGTGTGAAGTCACATGAACATTGGCCGCCGAAAAGTCGCTGTTGGCCGCATTCGGGGAGAAGCGCCAGACTTTGCGATCGCCGATAATGCTCTGCCAGTTCAGCCAGTCGTTATTGTCGGCATTCATAATGGCGATTCCGTTCGCTGGCAGGCCGGTAAAAATCTCACCTTTTGCCTTCGCAACGCCCGCCAGTGAACCAAAGCCTTCCAGATGCGCGGCTGCCAGGTTGTTCACCAGCGCAGCTTCCGGACGCGTCAGGCCAACAGTCCAGGCGATTTCGCCCTGATGATTAGCGCCAAGCTCAATCACGGCATAGTCGTAATCGTTGTTTAAGCGCAACAGCGTCATCGGTACGCCGATGTCGTTATTCAGGTTGCCCGCGGTATATAAGGTGTTGCCACACTGACTCAGAATGGATGCGGTCATCTCCTTGACGGACGTTTTACCGGAAGAGCCGGTCAGCGCGACAACGCGCGCCGGAACCTGGGCGCGTACCCATGCCGCCAGTTCACCAAACGCCAGACGTGTATCTTTAACAATCAGCTGCGGCAGGTTGGTGTCCAACGGACGGCTGACCAGCAGCGCACCCGCCCCGCTCTCTTGCGCCTTGTCTGCGAAATCGTGGGCATCAAAGCGTTCGCCTTTCAGCGCGACAAACAGGCAACCCGGCGTAACTTTACGCGTATCAGTTGTCACCGCATCAAGAGTCAGATCGGCTCCTTTCAGTTCGCCACGGAGGATCTCCGCCAGTTGGCTGAGCGTTACGCTAATCATGCGATTACTCCCAGCAGACGCGCTGCCGTGACGCGGTCAGAATAGTCGAGGCGTTGCGAGCCAACGATCTGGTAGTCTTCGTGACCTTTCCCGGCCACCAGCACCACGTCGTTTTCTTTCGCCTGCATAATGGCGTTTGTCACAGCCTCTGCACGACCTTCCATCACTTTCGCCTGTCCGGCATCCAGCATACCCGCCAGAATGTCGTTGATAATGGCGCGCGGCTCTTCGGTACGCGGGTTGTCATCGGTCACCACGACAACATCAGCAAACTGCTCGGCAATCGCGCCCATCAACGGACGTTTGCCTTTGTCGCGATCGCCGCCGCAGCCAAAGACGCACCACAGTTTGCCAGTACAGTGCAGACGTGCCGCCTGCAGCGCTTTTTCCAGCGCATCTGGCGTATGGGCATAATCAACCACAACGGTGGTTTTACCCGGCGCGCTGAACACTTCCATGCGCCCACAAACTGGCTGTAATTGTGTCGCCGTTTTCAGTAAATCAGCTAACGGATATCCCAACGCCAGCAGCGTTGCCAGCGCCAACAGCAGATTGCTGACGTTAAACGCGCCCATCAGGCGACTTTCAATTTCGCCGTCACCCCATGAGGAGGTAAAACGAATCGTTGCCCCGCTGTCGTGATAATTCACGTCAATCGCCTTTAACCAACGACCGTGACAGTTCGGGTTGATGTGGTCTTCCATCGATACGGCAACCGCATCCGGAAGTTTGGCCAACCAGCGACGACCGACTTCATCATCCGCATTAACGATGGCCTGGCCGCAATGGTGCGTGGAATACAGCAGCCATTTCGCGGCTTCGTAATGTTCCATGTCGCCGTGGTAATCAAGATGGTCACGGCTTAAGTTAGTAAATACTGATGCGGCAAACTTCAGCGCCGCCACGCGATGCTGAACCAGACCGTGTGAAGACACTTCCATCGCGCCAACCGTTGCGCCTTGTGCAACCAGCCCTGCCAGCACATGCTGGACATCTACGGCTGAACCGGTGGTATTTTCCGTCGGGATCACTTTGCCCAGCAGGCCATTGCCGACTGTTCCCATCACCGCGCTGGTTTCACCAAGCAGTTGGCTCCACTGTGCCAGCAATTGGGTGGTGGTGGTTTTACCATTGGTCCCGGTCACGCCGACCAGTCGCATTTTTTCAGAAGGCTCGTGGTAAAAGCGGCCCGCCAGTGCAGATAAACGTTCGTTAAGCTGACTGAGATAGATAACTGGAACGCCGTGCATTTCACGGATTTCACCGTCAGTAGCTTCATCTTTTGCTTCTGCAATAATGGCAGCCACACCTTGCGCTATCGCCTGCGGGATATACCGACGCCCGTCCGCCTGATGACCCAATACTGCGACAAAGAGATCGCCCGATGCAGCCATACGGCTGTCGAGCGTCATCTCCCGCAGTGCTCGCTCCGGTGCACCCGGCACCCATGGAGCAAGAAGGTCGCGCAAATTACGATCTGCCACCTGTTGCCTCGCCTTGATTATTCACAAATTCATTTTTATCGCCCGTTGTCAGCGCATCCGGCTCGATGTTCATGGTGCGCAGTACGCCGCCCATGATGGCACCAAAGACCGGCGCGGAAACGGCGCCACCGTAGTATTTACCCGCCTGCGGATCGTTGATAACAACAACCAGCGCGAAGCGCGGCTGACTCGCAGGCGCAACGCCTGCGGTATAAGCAATGTATTTGTTGATGTAGCGGCCATCCGGCCCTACTTTCTTCGCCGTACCGGTTTTAATGGCGATACGATAGCCTTTAATCGCCGCCTTCACGCCGCCGCCGCCGGGCAGCGCCACGCTTTCCATCATGTGCACTACGGTACGCACGGTTGATTCCGGGAAGATACGCTCGCCCGGAACAGGAGGGTCAACTTTGGTGATCGACAGTGGCCGATAAACGCCATAGCTGCCGATCGTTGCATAGACTCGCGCTAACTGTAACGGCGTTACCATTAGCCCATAGCCGAAAGAGAAGGTGGCCCTCTCTATGTCAGACCACCGTTGTTTTTGAGGATATAAGCCACTGCGTTCTCCGACCAACCCCAAATTGGTCGCTTTTCCCAGCCCAAAACGTGAGTAAGTGTCTACTAACGCTGAGGACGGCATCGCTAACGCCAGCTTGGAAACACCGACGTTACTCGACTTCTGCAAAACCCCGGTGAGGGTCAATTCGCTATAACGCGCCACGTCTTTGATTTCATGGCCATTAATTCGGTAAGGGATAGTGTTAAGTACGGTATTTTCGCGAACCACGCCACGCTGCAGCGCCGTCATCACCACCATCGGTTTGACGGTGGAACCCGGTTCAAACACGTCGGTAATCGTACGGTTACGCATCGCATCCTTCGGCGTACCGGTGAGATTGTTCGGGTTGTAGGACGGGCTGTTGGCCATCGCCAGCACTTCACCGGTGTTCACATCCACCAGTACCGCACTGCCTGACTCCGCCTTGTTAAACGCCACGGCGTTATTCAGTTCACGGTAGACCAGCGCCTGTAAACGCTCATCGATACTTAGCGCAAGGTTATGCGCCGCCTGGCTGTCGGTAGAGGAAATATCCTCAATGACGCGGCCATAACGGTCTTTACGTACAATACGTTCGCCCGGTTGCCCGGTGAGCCATTTGTCGAAGCTTTTCTCAACGCCTTCAATCCCCTGGCTGTCGACGTTAGTAAAGCCGATAAGGTGAGCGGTCACTTCTCCGGAAGGATAGTAACGGCGGGATTCTTCGCGCAGGTGAATGCCTGGCAGCTTCAGTTTTTTGATGTAGTCAGCCACTTCAGGGTTTACCTGACGCGCCAGATAGATAAAGCGCCCTTTCGGGTTGGCGTTAATGCGGGAAGCCAGTTGATCGAGCGGGAGATTCAGCGCGGTCGACAGCGCTCTCCAGCGTTCACCAACGCTTACGCCGCCTGCGTCATGCACCTCTTTGGGGTCGGCCCAAATCGCCTTAACCGGAACGCTCACCGCCAGCGGACGACCTGAACGGTCGGTAATCATCCCGCGCGATGTGGACACTTCCTGTACGCGCAGAGAGCGCATGTCGCCCTGACGCACCAGCATGTCTGGCGCGATGATTTGCAGCCAGGCAACGCGCCCCAGCAGAAAACCCAGTGCCAGCAAAATACAGCCGCACAGTAACGCAAAACGCCAACTGATAAAGTTGGCTTGTTCTTCCTGGCGTTTTGGCTTGTGCGTTTTTGCCGCTGCTTTCATGCGTCGCGTTTATCCTTATTTTTGTACTACGATATTTTCTTGTGAGGGATCAACATGCTGCATTTGCAGCTTTTCCGTTGCGATCCGTTCAACACGGCTATGGTCGCCGAGCGCGTTCTCCTCAAGGATCAAGTTGCGCCATTCGATATCCAACGCATCTCGCTCCAGAACCAGCTGCTCACGCTGCGCGGTCAGTAACCGCGTATGGTGTGCTGTTGTCACGACGGTAACCGCCGTCAAAATAATGCAAATGAACAGACAGAGTGGCAGCTTCCCATACCGCAAAAGATCGTCACCGATCACGCCAGGCAAGGCATGGCGCTCGTTGCTTCCTATCGATCCTTTAACTTTGCTGAGGGCTTCTGTCACTCTGCTGATCATGCGTTCGTCCTCTCTGCAATACGCAGAACTGAACTACGGGCACGAGGATTTTCAGCTACCTCTTCTTCACCCGGCATCATCTTGCCTAGTGCTCTTAACTCACGGCCGCCCAGCTTTTTGATCTGCGCTTCGGTCATCGGTATTCCAGCCGGAACCTGAGGACCACGGCTTTGTTCGCGCATAAAGCGTTTCACAATGCGATCTTCAAGCGAATGGAAACTGATTACCGAAAGGCGACCACCTGGTGCCAGCACGCTGAGCGAGCTTTTTAGCGCCTGCTCTATCTCCTCCAGTTCACTGTTCACCCAAATGCGCACCGCCTGGAAGGTACGGGTCGCGGGATGTTTGAATTTGTCTTTCACCGGCATTGCCGCCGCAATCACTTCCGCCAGCTCTTTAGTGCGGGTCATCGGTTCGATGCGATTGCGCTCTACGATGGCGCGAGCAATACGTTTGCCGAAGCGCTCTTCGCCAAAGGTTTTAATCACCCAGGCAATGTCTGCTTCATCGGCGGTTTGCAGCCATTCGGCCGCTGACTGACCGCGTGTTGGGTCCATACGCATATCTAACGGACCGTCACGCATAAATGAGAATCCGCGCTCAGCATCATCAAGCTGTGGAGAAGAAACCCCAAGATCGAGAAGAATCCCGTCGATCTTACCGGTAAGTCCGCGCTCGGCGACATAATCAGCCAGCGCAGAAAAAGGACCATGGACGATGGAAAAACGGGGATCGGTAATCGTCTTTGCAACGGCAATCGCCTGCGGATCGCGATCGATGGCCAGTAAACGCCCCTCTTCGCCAAGTTGCGAGAGGATCAGACGTGAGTGACCACCGCGACCAAATGTCCCGTCAATGTAGATGCCGTCTGGACGAATATTCAGGCCGTTTACGGCTTCATCCAGCAACACCGTTGTATGTTTATAATTTTCCATCATTTTATAGAGACAAATCCTGCAATCGTTCCGACAGCGCGCCGGTAACAGACTGCTCAGCGTCGATATCTTCCTTGACCTGTTGATACCAGGTCGTTTCATCCCACAGCTCAAACTTATTGAACTGCCCAACCAGCATCACTTCTTTCGTTAGCCCTGCGTGTTGCCGCAGAATGGGCGCTATCAATAATCGGCCAGCGCTATCCATCTGACATTCGCTAGCATGACCCAACAACAGGCGCTGTACGCGACGCTCAACTGGATTCATGCTCGACAGACGCGATAACTTCTGCTCGATAATTTCCCATTCAGGCAGGGGGTACAGCAGCAGGCACGGGTGATGGATGTCAATGGTGCAAACCATTTGACCGGTAGCGCTCTCGAGCAGTTGATCCCGATAACGGGTAGGCACAGATAAGCGCCCTTTACTGTCGAGATTAACTAACGTTGCTCCCCGGAACATGCCAGCCTCACCCCCGATTACCACTTTATCCCACAAATTCCCACTTAAAGGAGTTTACGGAGCGGAGGAAAACCTTGTCAAGCAAGTCACGGCGCTTAGCGGAGCAAAAAACCCATTGTTTACGGCTAATATCAGCGTTGAACAAATTCCGTACAGCAAACGAAGCAAATTAACGTCATGAATATTTGTAAGAAAAAATCCAACAACTCATGATTGTTTAAAACAACTGAATATCATCAAAAGAAAAATATAAAGTGTCAGTTTGCGACGCGAGCGGCATTTTAGGACAATATGCAGCGAGATAACAGTACCAGTTAATCAGTCTGTACGCCGCACAGGAGCGAGATAAGGGCGAGATTGTCGCAACACACCAGTAAAGTGTTTGTTAATTCGGCAAATCCCTACATGCTTGTAACAAAATAATACAACCGTAACGCATCGTTACGTCTCAATTACCCAAAAATGGATAGTTGCATTTTTAATTCGGCATAATAGAAGAATCAATTTCAGATAATTCTAAAGAATATTCTTAATTATAATGCGGTTATTTCCGAGAACGGGATAATTGATGATGTCAGAGGCTTATCCGCCGACATCATCAATTGAGGCAACTTAGTTACGGCTTAGAATACCGCGACGGTACAAATTACGCCGTATACGCGTTAAACCTGGTTTGGGTTTACGCGGCTCATCCAGGCTTGCCAACACAATCTCCAGCACGCGTTCCGCGACATCTCGATGGCGCTGCGCCACCGCCAGAACCGGGCACTGCAGGAAGTCGAGCAGCTCGTGGTCGCCAAAAGTCGCAATCGCTAAATCAGACGGTAACTGCCCGTCGCGGCGCAGGGTCACATCCATCACCCCCTGCAACAGGGCAAACGACGTGGTAAACAGCGCCTGAGGCATTGGATGCGTTTCCAGCCATTTATCAAATAACTGCGCGGCCGCCTCCCGCTCATAGCTGTTGGCATAGAGAAAATGCACTTCACGCGGATCGTCCTTCCACGCGGTACGGAAACCCTGTTCGCGCAGGAAACTGACGGACAATTCAGGAAGCGCCCCCAGATAGAGCACGGTTTCAGCAGGGAATTTACGTAACTCCTCCGCCAGCATCTGCGCATCATCCTGGTCTGCGCCCACCACGCTGGTGAAATGTTCACGATCCAGCGCGCGATCCAGCGCCACAATCGGGAATGAACTGTTCGCCCAGCGCTGATAAAACGGATGTTCAGGCGGCAAGGAAGTCGAAACGATAATGGCATCAACCTGACGTTGTAAAAGATGCTCAATACAGCGCATTTCGTTATCCGGCTGATCTTCAGAGCAGGCAATCAGTAGTTGATACCCGCGCTGACGCGCCTGGCGCTCCAGATAGTTTGCAATCCGGGTATAGCTCGTGTTCTCGAGATCCGGGATCACCAGCCCGATAGAACGTGTGCGTCCAGCACGCAGCCCGGCCGCCACGGCATTCGGGTGGTAATTATGCTCACGCACCACCGCCATGACTTTTTCAACCGTTTTGTCGCTTACGCGGTATTGCTTTGCTTTGCCGTTAATAACGTAGCTTGCAGTCGTTCGCGAAACGCCGGCCAACCGAGCGATTTCATCCAGTTTCACAATTGCCCCTTGCGTAAAATGTACAAACCATAACCTTTGAGATGGCATGGGTTAAACTTCTTAACATCTAAGCGCAGAATAATGACTGCGGCAACCGCTTTTGTCTCTGGTTACTGCTGATTTCGCAAAAAAAAGCAACCGATAGCCAATGCATCTCGCGTAGGTCAGGTAAGCGTTAGCGCATAATTTTATCGCCGCGGGAAAGCCCCACCACGCCGGAACGTGCAACTTCCACGATTTTGGCGACTTCCCGTAGCGTTGCCAGAAACGCATCCAGCTTATCGCTGGTGCCCGCCAGCTGTACGGTGTAGATCGACGGCGTAACATCGATGATTTGCCCACGGAATATCTCCGTGTTGCGTTTCACCTCTTCCCGGCCATAGCCGCTGGCCTGGATTTTCACCAGCATGATTTCTCTTTCAACGTGGGCGCCCTGCCCCAGTTCGCTGACGCGCAGAACATCCACCAGTTTGTGTAGCTGCTTTTCGATCTGCTCCAGGACTTTCTCATCCCCTACCGTTTGAATCGTCATCCGCGATAAGGTCGGGTCGTCAGTCGGCGCGACGGTCAGGCTTTCAATGTTGTATCCGCGCTGGGCGAAGAGGCCAATCACACGTGACAATGCACCCGACTCGTTTTCCAGCAATACTGATAATATCCGGCGCATAATCAGGTCCTCTCCGTTTTACTTAACCACATTTCGTCCATCCCGCCCCCACGAATCTGCATCGGGTAGACATGCTCACTGCCGTCGACGGTGACATCAACAAACACCAGGCGATGGTTACGCACATGTTCCAGCGCTTCGCCCAGCTTGCTCTCCAGTTCGCCTGGATGATTAATCTGGATACCGATATGCCCATAAGCTTCAGCAAGGCGCACAAAATCGGGTAGCGACTGCATGTAAGACTGGGAGTGACGCCCGGAGTAAATCATGTCCTGCCACTGTTTGACCATGCCGAGATAGCGGTTGTTAAGGTTGAGCACCAGTACCGGTAGCTCATATTGCAGCGCCGTCGACAGTTCCTGGATGTTCATCTGAATGCTGCCATCCCCGGTGACGCACACCACTGTTTCATCCGGCAGCGCCATTTTCACCCCTAACGCCGCGGGTAAACCGAATCCCATGGTGCCGAGGCCGCCTGAGTTAATCCAGCGGCGTGGTTTATCGAACGGATAGTAAAGTGCGGCAAACATTTGATGCTGGCCAACGTCAGAGGTCACGTATGCATCCCCTTTCGTCAGACGCCAGATGGTTTCAATCACCGCCTGCGGTTTAATACTTTCACTTTGCGTGTCGTATTTCAGGCACTGACGAGCGCGCCAGTGTTCGATCTGTTGCCACCAGTCACGGTTATCATCCAGCGGCTGCTGCGATTTCTCCTGCGGCAGCAGTTCAAGCATCTGATCCAGCACCAGGCGAGCATCGCCCACAATCGGAATATCCGCAGTGACGGTTTTTGAAATAGAGGTCGGATCGATGTCAATATGCAGCACGGTCGCATTCGGGCAATATTTTGCCAGATTATTGGTCGTTCGATCGTCAAAACGAACGCCGACGGCAAAGATCACATCAGAATGATGCATGGTCATATTCGCTTCGTAAGTACCATGCATGCCCAACATTCCCAGCGCCTGGCGATGCGTGGCCGGAAACGCGCCTAACCCCATCAGCGAGGAGACAACCGGCAGATTAAGTGCTTCGGCAATTTGCCCCAGTTGTTCGTGACAGGCGGCATTCACCGCGCCACCACCAACATAGACAACCGGTTTCTTCGCCGCGACCAGCGTCTGCAAAGCACGTTTTATCTGTCCTTTGTGCCCGGTCGTTGTCGGGTTATACGAACGCATACTCACCGACTCCGGCCAGCTATAAGGCAGTTTTTTCGCCGGATTCAGAATATCTTTCGGCAAATCCACCACCACCGGCCCCGGACGACCGCTTGCCGCCAGCCAGAAGGCTTTTTTCAGCACCTGCGGGATATCTTCCGTTTGTTTAACCAGAAAACTGTGTTTTACCACCGGGCGGGATATACCCACCATGTCGCACTCCTGGAAGGCATCGTAGCCAATCAGGGAGGTGGCGACCTGGCCAGAGAGGATCACCAACGGAATGGAATCCATATATGCCGTTGCAATCCCGGTGATCGCATTGGTTGCCCCTGGTCCGGAAGTGACCAAAACGACGCCCACTTCTCCCGTGGCACGCGCCAGGCCATCAGCCATATGTACTGCGGCTTGCTCATGACGGACTAACACATGATCAATACCGCCGACCGTATGCAATGCATCATAAATATCGAGGACGGCCCCCCCGGGATAACCGAATACCTGCTTCACACCCTGATCGATAAGCGATCGGACGACCATCTCGGCTCCAGACAACATCTCCATGGCTTGCCTCACTCTTATAATGAATTACGGTTTAACAACACATTAACCGCTGACGATGACGCATGGCAATTGACTCCGAAGGGGTGGCACTGGAGTAAATAAGAATAAAACGGAGGTAAGAATTGAATAAATGGAGAATTAAACCAGCATAAGCAATTGATATGATAAATAATCGCTTAAAAAGGGGGACTTACAGCAATTAGTCTATTTTTTTACACTTTCGGACATACGTAAAAAGTCGAGTTCAGCACAAAATTTTAGATATAAAGATAAAAGCAGAATAAACCAGATGTATTCCCCGATTTATTCTGCCAGCGGCTACTTCTTACAGACGGAGACCAACAGTTCTTCCATCCATTGATGTCCTTTATCGCGCCCCGCAGCCTCATGCCAGGAAAGATAACATGTGCGGCTGTTCAATTTTAAAGGTAAAGGCAATATCTGCAGTTCTAAAGAATCGGCGAACTCTTCCGCCAACCAACGCGGCGCAATAGAGACCAGGTGCGTTTGCGACACAATATTAAGCACGCTGATTAATGCCATTCCCTGATAAGCCACGCAGGATTGTTTATCCGGTGTGTCATACCACGGCTGGCTGAATGAGGCGAAGCGATCGAGCGAAACCACGGCATGCTGTTCATGATAGAGATTGCTTTCCAGCAATGGGCCACTAATGCGCGGATGTTTTTTGCTTGCCACTAACACCATTTCGTCATTGAATAACGGAACACTGGTAAATTCCGGACGACGGAATTCTTCATAGCTAATAACAAACTCAGTTTCCTGATAACGTAATTGGTGCTCGGTATTTAGATTTAGTGAAGATTTAAAAACGACATTAATGTTCGGCGCGACTTGTTCAACTCGATTATAAATCAACGAAGTAAGAATATTATCCAATGGACTGCATACGCAAAGATTGAATACACGCTCGCTGCTGGTAGGTTCAAAGCCGGAACCAGGCAGTTCATTCTGCACTAATTGCAATGCCTGACGAACGGAGCCAAACAGCTGGAAGGCTCTTGCTGTCGGCTGGATTCCACGGCCATAACGAACAAAAAGCTCATCGTTAAACATGACTTTCAGGCGTGCGACCGCATTACTGACAGCGGGTTGCGACATCCCCAGCGTATGTGCAGCACGCGTAATATTTTGTTCCTGCATCACCGCATCAAAAACAGTTAATAAATTAAGATCAACCATGCGAAGCTGTGGCTTCCCCATCTCTATGAGATTAGATTTATCTATTATTTTTACTTCTGGCATATTTAACTCCACTGTCACTCTAAACTCCCTTTTCCCAGACGGAGTGCAGAAATAATCTCCGTTAATATGATTTACCATGCATATAAAATAAGAAAAAGGAAAAACATTAAAATTAGGAAAACATAAAGGCACAAATCTAAATGTACAAAAGAACACCACAAGCGTAGTGCGGCAGATGTCACTGCGCGATGATTCATATGTTTAAATTTCGAAAACAATATAACCATAAGCGTGGCAAATACACAATCATACGCACAGTGAATACGTATTTAAGTTTTAATTAAACATTTCTATTATTAACACATTAAAAGTTAACATTAATTTATCAATTATTGGGTAACACATTGGTTTCATCCATTCAGAATGAATATAAAAGCTGATAAATCATAAAGATATGAAATCCCAAACGAGGCGTTATCTTCAGTTCTCCGTTGCCATAAATGCAAATAAATATGCTTAAATATGTCAAACCGTGAAAAACATGTTCAACGATCAGATGATTAATTTTATATACCCTGGGAAATTCAGCACAATTCGCTTAAGTTTATCAGAAACTTTCCCCCTTAACGGGAGCATTTGCAGGGAATGGGGTTGACATCAGTCTTCATATCTAGTACCACTAAAAGCATATCGCATTCGCCTGGAGCTTGATTGATGACTTACATTGCTCGTTTTATCGGTCTACTACTACTAAACGCATTCTCATTGCGCGGTAGACTGGTGGACGACATTCAGCATTAAGTCAGCTCCAGTTAAGACAAAAAACCCGCGCCGTTGCGCGGGTTTTTTTATGCTCGAAGCAAGGCGCCCTAAAGACCAAGGACCTAAACCATGAGCCAGCAAGTCATTATTTTCGATACCACCTTACGTGACGGTGAACAGGCGTTACAGGCGAGCCTGAGTGTGAAAGAAAAACTGCAGATTGCGCTGGCCCTCGAGCGTATGGGCGTTGACGTGATGGAGGTCGGTTTTCCGGTCTCTTCACCGGGTGACTTTGAGTCCGTACAAACCATCGCTCGTCAGGTGAAGAACAGCCGCGTTTGCGCCTTAGCCCGCTGCGTAGAAAAAGATATCGACGTTGCCGCAGAATCTCTGAAGGTCGCTGAGGCTTTCCGCATTCATACGTTCATCGCCACCTCGCCGATGCATATCGCGACGAAATTGCGCAGCACGTTGGATGAAGTGATCGAGCGAGCAGTCTACATGGTGAAGCGTGCGCGTAATTATACGGATGACGTGGAGTTCTCATGCGAGGATGCTGGCCGTACCCCTATTGCCGATCTGGCCCGCGTGGTCGAAGCCGCGATTAATGCGGGAGCCAAAACTATCAATATCCCCGATACCGTTGGCTACACCATGCCTTTCGAATTCGGAGCAATCATTTCTGGTCTGTATGAACGCGTACCGAATATCGATAAAGCCATCATCTCCGTGCACACCCATGATGATTTAGGTCTGGGCGTTGGCAACGCGTTGGCGGCCGTCCACGCCGGTGCTCGCCAGGTGGAAGGCACGATGAACGGTATCGGCGAACGCGCCGGTAACTGCTCACTGGAAGAAGTGATCATGGCGATCAAAGTGCGCAAAGATATCCTGAACGTACAGACCCGCATTAATCACCAGGAAATCTGGCGTACCAGTCAGTTAGTCAGCCAAATCTGCAACATGCCCATTCCGGCCAACAAAGCCATTGTCGGTAGCGGCGCCTTTGCCCACTCCTCTGGCATCCATCAGGACGGCGTACTGAAAAATCGTGAAAACTACGAAATCATGACGCCTGAATCCATCGGTCTGAACCAGGTGCAGTTGAACCTGACTTCCCGTTCCGGACGCGCCGCGGTGAAACACCGTATGGACGAGATGGGGTATAAAGAGAATGAATACAACCTGGACAACCTGTACGACGCATTCCTGAAGCTGGCGGATAAAAAAGGTCAGGTATTTGATTACGACCTGGAAGCGCTGGCCTTTATTAATAAACAGCAGGAAGAGCCGGAGCATTTCCGTCTGGATTACTTCAGCGTGCAGTCCGGCTCAAATGACATCGCCACCGCCTCCGTCAAGCTGGCCTGCGGTGAAGAAGTCAAAGCCGAAGCGGCGAACGGCAACGGTCCGGTCGATGCCATTTATCAGGCCATCAACCGTGTGACCGAGTACAACATCGAACTGGTGAAATACAGCCTGACCGCCAAAGGGCACGGTAAAGATGCGCTGGGCCAGGTGGATATCGTTGCTAATTATAACGGTCGCCGCTTCCACGGCGTCGGTCTGGCAACGGATATCGTCGAATCGTCCGCGAAAGCGATGGTTCATGTGCTGAACAACATTTGGCGCGCCGAAGAAGTCGAAAAAGAATTGCAACGCAAAGCTCAGAACAACGAGAACAACAAGGAAACCGTGTGATGTCGAAGAATTATCATATTGCTGTTTTGCCGGGCGACGGTATTGGCCCGGAAGTGATGGCGCAAGCCCTGAAGGTACTGGACGCAATCCGCAACCGTTTTAACATGCGCATTACCACCAGCCACTACGACGTGGGGGGTGCCGCTATCGATAACCATGGTCAGCCGCTGCCGCCTGCGACGGTTGAAGGCTGTGAGCAAGCCGACGCCATTCTGTTTGGCTCCGTTGGCGGCCCGAAATGGGAAAATCTGCCACCAAACCAGCAGCCTGAACGCGGCGCGCTGCTGCCGTTGCGTAAACACTTCAAATTATTCAGCAACCTGCGCCCGGCTAAGCTGTACCAGGGTCTGGAAGCATTTTGCCCTCTGCGCGCAGATATTGCCGCAAACGGTTTCGACATCCTGTGCGTGCGCGAACTGACTGGCGGTATCTACTTCGGTCAGCCAAAGGGCCGCGAAGGCAGCGGACAACATGAAAAAGCCTTTGATACCGAGGTTTATCACCGTTTCGAGATCGAGCGTATCGCACGTATCGCGTTTGAATCTGCTCGCCAGCGTCGCCGCAAAGTCACGTCGATTGATAAAGCCAACGTACTGCAAACGTCTATTCTGTGGCGCCAAATCGTCAATGAAATTGCTAATGAATATCCGGATGTTGAGCTGGCGCATATGTACATCGACAACGCGACGATGCAGTTGATCAAAGATCCATCCCAGTTCGACGTGCTGCTGTGCTCCAACTTGTTTGGCGACATTCTGTCTGACGAATGCGCCATGATCACCGGATCAATGGGGATGTTACCGTCCGCCAGCCTGAATGAGCAGGGCTTTGGTCTGTACGAGCCCGCTGGCGGCTCCGCTCCGGATATCGCCGGGAAAAACATTGCTAACCCTATCGCCCAAATCCTTTCGCTGGCGCTGCTGCTGCGCTACAGCCTGGACGCCAATGATGCGGCAACCGCAATTGAGAGCGCCATCAACCGCGCATTAGAAGAAGGCATTCGCACCGGTGACTTAGCCCGTGGCGCTGCCGCAGTCGGTACCGATGAAATGGGTGACATTATTGCCCGTTACGTCGCAGAAGGGGTGTAATCATGGCCAAAACGTTATACGAAAAATTGTTCGATGCGCACGTCGTCTACGAAGCGCAAAACGAAACCCCGCTGTTGTATATCGACAGACATCTGGTGCATGAAGTGACCTCTCCGCAGGCGTTTGATGGCCTGCGTGCGCATGGACGTCAGGTGCGCCAGCCGGGTAAAACCTTTGCCACCATGGACCATAACGTCTCCACGCAAACCAAAGACATTAACGCTTCCGGCGAAATGGCGCGTATTCAGATGCAGGAATTGATCAAAAACTGCAATGAATTTGGCGTCGAACTGTACGACCTGAACCACCCGTATCAGGGGATCGTCCACGTGATGGGGCCTGAGCAAGGCGTGACGTTGCCGGGTATGACCATCGTTTGCGGCGACTCCCACACCGCCACACACGGCGCGTTTGGCGCGCTGGCCTTTGGTATTGGCACCTCTGAAGTTGAACACGTTCTGGCGACGCAGACCCTGAAACAGGGGCGTGCCAAAACCATGAAGATTGAAGTTAACGGCACGGCAGCACCTGGCATTACCGCCAAAGATATCGTGCTGGCGATTATCGGTAAAACCGGTAGTGCAGGCGGTACCGGGCACGTCGTTGAATTTTGTGGCGAAGCCATCCGTGCGCTGAGCATGGAAGGCCGTATGACCCTGTGCAACATGGCCATTGAAATGGGCGCCAAAGCGGGTCTGGTCGCACCGGATGAAACCACCTTTAACTATGTGCAGGGGCGTTTACACGCACCGAAGGGTGAGGATTTTACCAACGCGGTTGCGTACTGGAAAACGCTGAAAACCGACGACAACGCGACGTTTGATACCGTCGTTACCCTGCAGGCAGAAGAGATCGCACCGCAGGTCACTTGGGGTACGAACCCGGGTCAGGTCATCTCGGTGAACGATAATATTCCCGACCCGGCGTCATTTTCCGATCCCGTTGAGCGCGCATCGGCTGAAAAAGCGCTGGCATATATGGGGCTGAAACCGGGCATTCCGTTAACAGAAGTGGCCATCGATAAAGTGTTTATCGGTTCCTGTACCAACTCGCGTATTGAAGATTTACGCGCTGCGGCCCAAATCGCCAAAGGGCGCAAAGTTGCGCCAGGCGTACAGGCGCTGGTTGTGCCGGGTTCTGGTCCGGTGAAAGCGCAGGCTGAAGCGGAAGGTCTGGACAAGATCTTCATCGAAGCCGGGTTTGAATGGCGTTTACCGGGCTGTTCCATGTGTCTGGCCATGAACAATGACCGCCTGAACCCAGGCGAGCGCTGTGCATCCACCAGCAACCGTAACTTTGAAGGCCGCCAGGGCCGCGGTGGTCGCACGCATTTAGTCAGCCCGGCCATGGCCGCCGCTGCCGCCGTTACCGGTCATTTTGCCGACATTCGCAGCATCAAATAAGGAAACTACCATGGCAGAGAAATTTACCCAACATACCGGCCTGGTTGTCCCACTGGATGCCGCCAACGTGGATACCGACGCGATTATTCCCAAACAGTTTTTGCAGAAGGTTACGCGCACCGGTTTTGGCGCTCATCTGTTTAACGACTGGCGTTTTCTGGATGAAAAAGGGCAACAGCCTAACCCAGAGTTCGTACTGAACTTCCCGGAATATAAAGGCGCGTCAATTCTGCTGGCGCGGGAAAACTTTGGCTGCGGCTCTTCCCGTGAACATGCGCCATGGGCGCTGACCGATTACGGCTTTAAAGTAGTGATCGCGCCAAGCTTCGCTGACATCTTCTACGGCAACAGCTTCAATAACCAACTGCTGCCGGTGACCCTGAGCGATGCACAGGTAGATGAAATGTTCGCCCTGGTGAAAGCCAATCCGGGCATTAAATTTGAAGTGGATCTGCAAGCGCAGGTGGTGAAAGCGGGCGATAAGTCCTACAGCTTTAAAATCGACGACTTCCGCCGCCACTGCATGCTGAACGGTCTGGACAGCATCGGGCTGACGCTGCAGCATGAAGCAGCCATCACCGAGTACGAAGACAAGCAGCCAGCGTTTATGCGCTAGTCCTTGTGGTGCCGGATAAGCGCAGCGCATCCGGCACTCCAAAAATCAAACGTCCTTTACCCGCCCGGTCATCACCAGCGTGACCACAGAAATCGCCGCAATCACCCAATAGACGGCAAAGTGACCGTAGCTTTGCGCAACAGCCCCCTGAATCACTCCCGCGAGAATGACCCCCGTTGAAATACTGTTGGTAAATAATGTGGTCGCTGACCCCGCACGCCCGGGCATAAGATCCTGAAACCACAGCATTCCTATCCCGGCGATGATACCGATAAATACTGCATTAAACAGTTGCAGCACCAGCAGCGCCGTGCGGCTGTGAAAGAAGATCAAACCAAGATAAAACAGGACGCCAGCCGCGACGGCCGCGATCATCATTCGCCGTTTACCAAAGCGCTTCACATAGTAGCCCGCCAGGATCATCGCCGGAATTTCCAGCCCAGCCGCCGTCCCCATCAGGATCCCGGCCAACTTGTCCGGTAACCCCAGCTCAAGGCTTATCCACAGCGGCATATCGATGATGTACATGGTATTGCAGGTCCACATCAACGTGGAGGCAATAAACAACATGCGCACATTTTTGTCCTGCCAACCGCCGGTCTGTTCCAGCGGTACGTCAACAGGTTGCTCCACCCGTGTGACTGACGGCAGTATCAGCGCAATCAGCACCAGGCTAATGGCGAAAATCCCTGCGGCAATGGAAAACATCGCCGTAAAGCCGTAATTCAGCGCCAGCATGAAGGCCAGCGGCGGTCCAATTACCCAGGCCAGCGAAAGCTGCGCACGCATCACCGAGCTAAACATCACCACTTCACGCGCGGAGTTATCAGCGTATTCCCGCGCCAGCGCAAACAGCTGCGGCATGGCGGTATTCGCCAGCGAGGCCAGCAGCACACCGCAGGTGATAAGCGTGAGATAGTGGCGATTAAACGCAAACAGCAGCGCGTTTCCGATTGCCATCAGACAGCAGAACATGATCAGCTTGCGCCTGTCGCCCTGGCTGTCGGATCGTTTCGCGAGGCCAAGGCTGACAACGATCCCGACAATCGCATTGACGGTATAAAACAGCCCGACCCAAAACGGCTGCGCCCCGACTTCACGGCTCAGGAACAAGCTCAGCGTGGGTGCCTGCAATGCACCTGCTACGCCCATCATAAAAGCGACTAGCATAAATGCCGCGTAAACGCCGTTGAGGCGCCGTCCCATGGTCATAATCCAGAGCATTACAGTTCCTTTTAGCGCAGCAGAAACAAAAAAAGCCAGCAGTGATTATCTGCTGGCGCGGCGATTAACACCAATACTCAGTCACACATGATGTCTGCAATTCCCAATTCAGGAGTCAGGCTGTCACCTCCCACTGCATCAGTTCTTCGAGCATCTTTAAGCGCTGCGGTGCGCTCAGGCAAGCCAACCAGGACGATTTTTCTGTCGCGGTAAAGTATTTCAACCAGAACTGACGCATAGATGACCCCTTCGTTGTCTCATCGCTTCATCGGAATCTATTATTGGCTTAATATAGGGATAATAAAATTGCTGAGTTTTTCGCAGGAGTTCCCCTTTTATGTCTTCTGGTCGTCTGCAACAACAGTTCATCCGTCTGTGGCAATGCTGTGACGGCAAAACGCAAGACACGACGCTGAACGAGCTGGCGGAGCTGCTGAGTTGTTCGCGCCGCCATATGCGTACCCTGCTCAATACCATGCAAGAACGCGGCTGGTTAACGTGGGAAGCCGAAGTTGGGCGAGGTAAACGCTCGCGCCTGACTTTCCTCTATACCGGGCTGGCACTCCAGCAGCAGCGGGCAGAAGACCTGCTGGAACAGGATCGCATCGATCAACTGGTGCAGTTGGTCGGTGACAAAACGGCCGTACGACAGATGCTGGTTTCGCACCTGGGACGCAGTTTTCGCCAGGGGCGGCACATCATGCGCGTTCTCTATTATCGTCCCATGCACAACCTGCTTCCCGGTACGGCGCTACGCCGTTCAGAAACTCATATCGCCCGGCAAATCTTCAGCGCCTTAATTCGGGTAAATGAGGAAAATGGGGAACTGGAAGCGGACATCGCCCATCACTGGCAGCAGATTTCACCTTTACACTGGCGATTCTTCCTGCGTCCGGGGATTCATTTTCATCATGGCCGCGAACTGGAAATGGAAGATGTCATCACCTCGCTGATGCGCATTAACGCCCTGCCGCTGTACTCGCACATCACGCAGATCGTTTCTCCCACGGCCTGGACGCTGGATATCCATCTCGCCCAACCCGACCGCTGGCTTCCCTGGCTATTGGGGCAAGTCCCCGCCATGATCCTGCCGCGAGAATGGGAGACGCTCAGCAACTTCTCCAGCCACCCAATTGGCACTGGTCCCTATGCGGTGATGCGCAATACCAATAACCAACTGAAAATTCATGCATTTGATGATTACTTTGGCTACCGGGCGCTGATCGACGAAGTTAACGTTTGGGTTTTACCCGATATCGGTGAAGAGCCTGGCGGTGGGTTGACGCTAAAAGGCCCCACGGAGGATGAAAAGGCGATCGAAAGCCGCCTCGAGGAAGGATGCTACTACCTGCTGTTTGATGCGCGCACCCACCGTGGCGCTAATCAGGAGGTTCGCGATTGGGTTAGCCGCGTTCTTTCGCCAACCCATCTCATCTGCCACGCCGACGAACAGTTCCAGCGACTGTGGTTTCCCGCCTACGGTTTGCTCCCCCGCTGGCACCATGCCAAACCCGGCCATGGTGAAAAACCCGCCGGACTGGAAACGCTGACGATCACCTACTATCGCGATCACATCGAACATCGGATTATCGCGCAGATCATGAAGACGTTGCTGGCAGAGCATCAGGTACAGTTAAATATTCAGGAGATCGACTACGATCAGTGGCATGCGGGTGAAATCGTCAGCGATATCTGGCTCAACAGCGCCAACTTTACCCTACCGCTGGATTTCTCGCTGTTCGCCCATTTGTGCGAAGTCCCGTTGCTGCAAAACTGTATCTCGCGGGACTGGGAAAACGATGCGGCCCGCTGGCGAACGGGCGAAATGAGCCTGGCGGCATGGTGCCAACAGCTGCTCGCCACAAAGGCCATTGTGCCGCTGATCCACCACTGGCTCATCATTCAAGGACAGCGCAGTATGCGCGGATTACGCATGAACACCCTCGGCTGGTTTGATTTTAAATCAGCGTGGTTTGCACCACCGGATCCTTAGATCCGGCTCTTGATTGCCGCATAACAACAAAATCATTACACTAACGCCGTTCTCAACGGGGTGCTAAATAAAAACATACACAAAATCATTCACGCTGCATCAAGGCGGCAAGCGAGTGAGTCCCCCGGAGCATAGATAACTATGTGACTGGGGTGAGCGACAAATCTGCCGGGAGCAGATTTGAACGCTGCTTGCAGCGGCCCCGAAGGGGCGAGGCCCGGAGATGGGCCGAGTAACGCAGCCAACACAGAGGCAGCGTGAATGATGAAGTGTATGGGCTGAGAGATACCCGTCGAACCTGATCCGGATAATGCCGGCGAAGGGATTTGAGGCTGCAACTCAAGTCCTTTGCCACCCAACTTTATGAGGTGCAAAGTGTTTAAAAAATGTCTTCCGCTTTTACTGCTGTGCGCAGCGCCTGCTTTCGCCAAACCTGTACTGACCGTATATACCTACGACTCGTTCGCAGCTGACTGGGGCCCGGGCCCGACAATAAAAAAAGCCTTTGAAGCTGACTGCAACTGTGAACTGAAACTGGTCGCGCTGGAAGATGGCGTCTCGCTGCTTAACCGCCTGCGCATGGAAGGAAAAAACAGTAAAGCTGACGTCGTACTGGGCCTCGATAACAACCTTCTGGAAGCCGCCACCCAAACCAAACTGTTTGCCAAAAGCGGTGTAGCAAGTGAAGCGGTAAACGTGCCCGGCGGCTGGAAAAACGATACCTTCGTTCCGTTTGATTACGGCTATTTCGCCTTCGTTTATGATAAGAACAAGCTGAAGAATCCGCCCAAAAGCCTGAAAGAACTGGTAGAGAGCGATCAAAAATGGCGCGTCATTTATCAGGACCCGCGTACCAGCACGCCGGGGCTGGGCCTGCTGCTATGGATGCAGAAAGTCTATGGCGATAAGGCGCCGAAGGCCTGGCGCGCGCTTTCGGCAAAAACCGTCACGGTCACCAAGGGCTGGAGTGAAGCCTACGGCCTGTTCCTGAAAGGCGAAAGCGACCTGGTACTCAGCTATACCACCTCTCCGGCCTATCACATCATCGCCGAGAAAAAAGACAACTACGCCGCAGCCAACTTTAGCGAAGGCCACTATTTGCAGGTAGAAGTCGCCGCCCGTACTGCGGCCAGCAAACAGCCGGAACTGGCCGAGAAATTCCTCAAGTTTATGGTGTCTCCAGCCTTCCAGAATGCGATTCCGACCGGCAACTGGATGTATCCGGTAACCCAGGTCGCCCTGCCTTCTGGATTCGAGCAACTGAATAAGCCAGCCACCGCGCTGGAATTTACGCCGCAGCAGGTTGCGGCTCAACGCCAGGCATGGATTAGCGAATGGCAACGCGCCGTCAGCCGTTAATTCCCGGCTGGCTGGTTCCAGGGCTTACCGCCGCCACGCTGATGGTGGCCGTTGCCCTGGCCGCGTTTCTGGCGCTGTGGTTTAACGCCCCACGGGGGGAGTGGCTCTCACTGTGGCAAGACGACTACCTGTGGCACGTGGTGCGCTTTTCTTTCTGGCAGGCTTTTTTATCCGCAGTGCTGTCGGTCATCCCGGCGATTTTCCTTGCCAGAGCGCTCTATCGCCGCCGTTTTCCAGGACGACTGGCGCTGCTGCGCCTGTGCGCGATGACGTTAATCCTGCCAGTGCTGGTCGCGGTCTTCGGTATTCTTAGCGTGTACGGTCGTCAGGGCTGGCTGGCCTCGATCTGGCATACATTCGGGCTGGAATGGACGTTTTCGCCGTACGGTCTGCAGGGCATTCTGCTGGCGCACGTCTTTTTCAATCTGCCGATGGCCAGTCGTCTGCTGTTGCAGTCGCTGGAGAATATTCCCGGCGAACAGCGACAGTTAGCCGCTCAGTTAGGTCTGCGCGGCTGGCATTTCTTCCGCTTTGTTGAATGGCCGTGGCTGCGTCGGCAAATCCTTCCCGTCGCGGCGCTCATCTTTATGCTCTGTTTCGCCAGCTTCGCCACCGTTTTGTCGCTAGGCGGCGGACCGCAGGCCACTACCATCGAGCTGGCGATTTATCAGGCGCTGAACTTTGATTACGATCCCGCCCGCGCCGCCATGCTGGCGTTGATCCAGATGGTTTGTTGTTTAGCGCTGGTGCTCTTCAGCCAACGTCTGAGCCGCGCCATTGCCCCCGGTACCACGCTGGTTCAGGGCTGGCGCGATCCCGACGATCGTCTGCACAGCCGCCTGGCAGACGCGCTGCTGATTATTCTGGCCCTGCTGCTACTGCTGCCGCCGCTGCTGGCGGTAATTGTCGATGGTATTAACCGCCATATGCTGGATGTTCTTAAGCAACCTGTACTGTGGCACGCACTGGGAACCTCACTACGAATTGCGCTGGCGGCAGGTGCGTTGTGCGTAGTTCTCACCATGATGCTGTTATGGAGCAGTCGTGAACTGCGTGCCCGACAGCAGGTGCTGGCTGGTCAGATGCTGGAACTTAGCGGCATGATGATCCTCGCCATGCCGGGCATCGTGCTGGCAACCGGCTTCTTTCTGCTGCTCAATAACACCATTGGACTCCCCGAATCAGCCGACGGGGTTGTCATTTTTACCAATGCGCTGATGGCGATCCCTTACGCGCTGAAGGTGCTGGAAAACCCAATGCGGGACGTCACCACCCGCTACAGTATGTTGTGCCAGTCGTTGGGAATTGAGGGATGGTCGCGCCTGAAAGTGGTTGAACTGCGTGCCCTGAAGCGCCCGCTGGCGCAGGCGATGGCTTTTGCCTGCGTGCTGTCGATTGGCGATTTTGGCGTGGTCGCGCTATTTGGTAATGAGGATTTCCGCACCCTGCCGTTTTATTTATATCAGCAGATTGGCTCTTATCGCAGTCAGGGTGGCGCAGTTACGGCGTTATTGCTGCTGATCCTGTGCTTTACGCTGTTTACCGTTATTGAGAAATTGCCGGGTCGAAATGTTAAAACTGATTGATATCACATGGCTTTATCACCATTTGCCGATGCGCTTTACGCTGTCGATCGCGCGCGGTGAGCAGGTCGCGATCCTCGGGCCCAGCGGCGCCGGGAAAAGTACGCTGCTGAATCTGATCGCCGGCTTTCTCACGCCTGCCAGCGGTACCATGTTGATTGAAGGTGAAGATCACACCGCCACGCCTCCCTCACGTCGCCCCGTTTCGATGCTGTTTCAGGAAAATAACCTGTTCAGCCACCTGAGCGTGCAACAAAACATCGGCCTGGGCCTTAACCCGGGATTGAAGCTGAACGCATCGCAGCGGGAGAAAATGCATCACATCGCCCAGCAAATGGGGATCGACTCACTGCTGGAGCGCCTCCCCGGTGAGCTTTCCGGCGGTCAGCGACAGCGCGTAGCGCTGGCGCGTTGCCTGGTGCGGGAACAACCCATTTTGCTGCTTGATGAACCGTTCTCTGCGCTCGATCCCGCCCTGCGCCAGGAGATGTTAACGCTGGTTGCCGAGGTCTGTCGCGATAAACAGCTTACGTTGCTGATGGTGTCCCACAGCGTAGAAGATGCGGCGCGAATTGCGTCCCGTTCGATTGTGGTCGCCG
The DNA here is from genome assembly GCF_013783065.1 of Citrobacter sp. RHBSTW-00986. Lineage (NCBI taxonomy): Bacteria > Pseudomonadati > Pseudomonadota > Gammaproteobacteria > Enterobacterales > Enterobacteriaceae > Citrobacter > Citrobacter sp. RHBSTW-00986. The sequence continues at coordinate 4,039,021 of NZ_CP056200.1, forward strand.
ACGGGCGCATCGCCTGGCAGGGCAAAACGGATGAGTTATTAAGCGGTCAGGCCAGCGCCTCGACGCTCTTGGGCATCAAAGCCGAGTGATTGATTTCCCAGGCCGGATAAGCGTCAGCGCCATCCGGCAAAAGAATCGTCAGAAACCCACGACTTTACGCAGAATATCAATATACACCGGCATCAGCGGATGGCGCAGTAACGCCACCAGCGCAACCACGCCGATCCCAAGCGTCAACGGCGCCAGATACAGTAAACGGCTGCGGGGGAAATACGCGGTTAAGCGATCGACTGCCGCTTTGCCGCTACGCCACAGTCGCCAGCAAAACCAGCCCCCTACCCATAGCAACAGCGCCGTCGCCAGCAGCAACCATTTGAAATCCCCGCTTTGCATCTCAGAAGGTATATCAATTGCCGCCCCCGCCAGGATCCCCGGCAGGAAGTAGAACGGCGGCCACAGTATGCAACCAATAATATTCGGGACGATAAATTTAGCGACAGGCAGATCCAGCATGCCCGCCACCATTGGCACCAGCGGACGCGTCGGTCCCACAAAACGCCCCACCAGAATGGTAAACATGCTGTGCTGATGCAGCGCGTGCTCGGTTTTATCCAGCAACGCCTTGTTCTTTTTCATGAACGACCAACGGTGCAGCGGCTTTTTAAAGCGCCAGCCCAACCAGAAAGAGATCCAGTCCCCCAACAGGCAACCAATGATGCCCGCAAGCCAGGCATGCCAGAAGTTCAGTTCGCCACTGCCAATCAGCGCCCCCAGCCCCGCCATCATCACGGTACCGGGCAGAATCAGACCAACCAGCGCCAGTGACTCCAGAAAGGCCACCAGCAGTACGGCGATCAGGGAGTACAGGGCGGACTGAAGAATAAAGTGTTCCAGCAATGCTTGCATAATGTGTCCGTCAGATTTACGAAGCAGGGATTTTGATAACCCGTCTCAACTTCGTCAAGCCATCAATTGTCTGAATAGATTGCGAGTTATGACAACTTTCAGGACACATCATTCACTTTTTATTCACATCCGGCGCGAAACTCGCTCGGACTGGCGCCAGTACATTTTTTGAAAACGCGAGAAAAATAGAGCTGATCGTCAAAGCCAACATTGCGCCCCACCGTCGCAATGGGCATACGAGTGGTACTCAGCAATAGCTTGGCCTGGCTGATACGCTGATCCTCGCGCCAGCTTAATACGCTGATACCCAACTGTTGACGGAACAGATGCGACAAACGGGAAGGCGACAGGCAGACGTGCTGTGCGACGCTGGCAATATCAAAATTACTGTCCGCCAGGTGATCGCTGATGTACTGGCAGGCGTCGCGCACGCGGTTGTCCATGGGGGGATGCAGCGATTCATTAATGGCTTCCATACGTCGGAGCAATAACTGTTCCAGTAAATTAATCGCCAGCAGTTCGGAATAGCGACCTTCTCCCTGCCCGGCGTTGATTATCTGCCCAAACAGTTCGTTAAAATGCGGCTGATGTGCTTCATCCGGGCGAAAGAATCCAGTCTGGGCAAAAATGGCCGGCCAGGTCAGCCACTCCTGCCAGTAGGCGCGTGGGCGAAAGTAAACCCACTGGTGATACCACTCACTGGCATCAGGATGGCGTCCGTAGTGGTGAATTTCTCCGGGCGGAAACAGCAAAATATCGCCAGGCCGACAGACAAATTGTTTGCCCTGATTATTGATAACCCCTTCGCCACGGATAGTGAGATTGAGGATATAGCCCTTCATACCCAGCGGCCTGTCGATAAAAAAATCCAGGTATCCGTTCGCCTCGATGGGGGTTAATCCGGCCACCAAATGCGCATTAAACGAATAGCCTGGCAGCAGGGGATCGTTTTGCGTTTCAGCCATAATTTCAATACTCCCTATGTTCTGCTAAGAAACAATTTGTCCATATTACGCCAGACATCATTGCCGTCGCCCCTGCGGGCCGCTGTGTTTGCGGTAATGGACCATCAACCCCGCTTGTGAAAAGCACTTTGTAAAAAATATGTACTGCGCCAACGTTAAAATCGGCTAACAAAAGTGTCTATAACTACGGCAGAAATGTCCACATTGATTATTTGCACGGCGTCACACTTTGTGATGCCACAGCATTTTAGTCCATAAGATTAGCGAATCCTGCCTGACGGTTTTTATCCCTACTAACTACTGTTTATCCATACCCGTATTTTTGGATGGAGTAAGACGATGGCGATTGCAATTGGCCTCGATTTTGGCAGTGATTCAGTACGCGCTTTGGCAGTGGAATGTGCCACCGGAGAAGAAATCGCCACCAGCGTAGAGTGGTATCCACGTTGGCAGGAAGGACAGTATTGCGATGGCCCAAACAACCAGTTTCGCCATCATCCACGCGACTACATTGAATCGATGGAAGCGGCGCTGAAAACCGTGCTGGCCGAACTGAGCGTTAAACAGCGTGCGGAAGTGGTCGGGATTGGTGTCGACAGTACTGGTTCAACCCCAGCCCCCATCGATGCCGACGGCAACGTACTGGCGTTGCGTCCGGAGTTCGCTGAAAACCCAAATGCAATGTTTGTCCTGTGGAAAGATCACACCTCAGTAGAAGAAGCTGAAGAAATTACCCGTCTGTGCCACACACCGGGCAAGATCGATTACTCCCGCTATATCGGCGGTATTTATTCCAGCGAATGGTTCTGGGCCAAAATCCTGCATGTGACCCGTCAGGACCACGCGGTTGCCGAGGCCGCGGTTTCGTGGATTGAACTGTGCGACTGGGTTCCGGCCCTGCTCTCTAATACCGTACGTCCACAGGATATTCGTCGCGGTCGCTGCAGCGCCGGGCATAAATCCCTGTGGCATGAAAGCTGGGGTGGTCTACCGCCAGCCAGTTTCTTTGACGAACTCGACCCCATCCTCAACCGCCATCTGCAATACCCGATGTTTACCGATACCTTCACAGCCGACCTGCCGGTTGGCACCCTATGCGCCGAGTGGGCGCAGCGTCTGGGGCTACCGGAAAGCGTGGTGATTGCAGGCGGCGCTTTTGACTGCCATATGGGCGCGGTCGGCGCGGGCGCACAGCCCAATACGCTGGTGAAAGTCATTGGCACGTCGACCTGCGACATTCTGATTGCTGACAAACACAGCGTCGGCGAGCGCGCGGTGAAAGGCATTTGCGGCCAGGTTGATGGCAGCGTGGTGCCGCATTTTATTGGCCTAGAGGCAGGCCAGTCCGCGTTCGGCGATATCTATGCCTGGTTTAGCCGTGTGCTGAGCTGGCCGCTGGAGCAGCTTGCCACGCAGCACCCGGAGCTGAAGACCCAGATTAAAGCCAGCCAAAAACAGCTGCTACCAGCGCTAACCGAAGCCTGGGCGAGAAATCCGTCGCTGGATCACCTGCCGGTGGTGCTCGACTGGTTCAACGGTCGCCGTACGCCCAATGCCAACCAGCGTCTGAAAGGAGTGATTACCGATCTGAATCTGGCAACCGACGCGCCAGCGCTGTTCGGCGGTCTGATTGCCGCCACCGCCTTTGGTGCACGCGCCATCATGGAATGCTTCACCGAACAAGGCATTGCGGTTAACAACGTAATGGCGCTAGGCGGCATCGCCCGTAAAAATCCGGTCATCATGCAGGCCTGCTGTGACGTGCTCAACCGTCCGCTACAGATTGTCGCTTCAGACCAGTGCTGCGCACTCGGTGCGGCTATCTTTGCCGCCGTTGCCGCGAAAGTACACACCGATATCCCAGCCGCTCAGCAACAGATGGCAAGCGCCGTGGAAAACACGCTGCAACCTCGACCAGAGCAGGCTCAACGTTTTGAACAGCTTTACCGCCGCTACCAGCAGTGGGCGGTTAGCGCTGAACAACAATACCTTCCGACTGCCGCTCCGGCGCAACAAACCCCGGTAGACCAGGCAACCCTGACACATTAAGGACACGACAATGACGATTTTTGATAACTATGAAGTGTGGTTTGTGATTGGTAGCCAGCATCTGTATGGCCCTGAAACCCTGCGTCAGGTAACCCAACATGCCGAGCACGTCGTTAACGCGCTGAATACTGAAGCTAAACTGCCCTGCAAACTGGTTTTAAAACCGCTGGGTACTTCACCTGACGAGATTACCGCTATTTGTCGTGACGCTAACTACGACGATCGCTGCGCAGGTCTGGTGGTCTGGCTGCACACTTTCTCTCCGGCCAAAATGTGGATTAACGGTCTGACTATCCTCAACAAGCCGCTGATGCAATTCCATACCCAGTTCAACGCCGCCCTGCCGTGGGACAGCATTGATATGGACTTTATGAACCTGAACCAGACCGCGCACGGCGGCCGTGAATTCGGCTTCATCGGCGCACGTATGCGTCAGCAGCACGCCGTGGTCACCGGTCACTGGCAGGACAAACAAGCGCACGAACGCATCGGCTCCTGGATGCGCCAGGCCGTGTCCAAACAGGATACCCGCCATCTGAAAGTCTGCCGTTTTGGCGACAACATGCGTGAAGTCGCGGTCACCGATGGCGATAAAGTCGCTGCGCAGATCAAATTCGGCTTCTCGGTAAATACCTGGGCCGTAGGCGATCTGGTGCAGGTAGTGAACTCCATTAGCGACGGCGAAATCAACGCGCTAATCGATGAGTATGAAAGCACCTACACCATGACGGCGGCAACGCAAGTCCACGGTGAGAAACGTCAGAACGTACTGGAAGCGGCCCGTATTGAACTGGGGATGAAGCGCTTCCTGGAACAGGGCGGATTCCACGCCTTTACCACGACATTTGAAGATTTACACGGCCTGAAACAGCTCCCGGGTCTGGCCGTACAGCGTCTGATGCAGCAAGGCTACGGCTTTGCGGGCGAAGGCGACTGGAAAACCGCCGCTCTGCTTCGCATCATGAAGGTGATGTCAACCGGTCTGCAGGGCGGCACCTCATTTATGGAGGATTACACCTACCACTTCGAGAAAGGCAACGATCTGGTGCTCGGCTCGCACATGCTGGAAGTGTGCCCGTCTATCGCGGTGGAAGATAAACCGATCCTCGACGTTCAGCATCTCGGCATTGGTGGTAAAGACGATCCCGCTCGTCTGATCTTCAACACCAAAACTGGCCCGGCAGTCGTTGCCAGCCTGATCGATCTTGGCGATCGCTATCGCCTGCTGGTTAACTGCATCGACACGGTTCAAACACCGCACTCCCTGCCGAAACTGCCGGTGGCTAACGCATTGTGGAAGGCCCAGCCTGATCTGCCAACCGCATCTGAAGCCTGGATCCTGGCCGGTGGCGCGCACCACACCGTCTTCAGCCACGCGCTGGATCTGAACGATATGCGCCAGTTCGCTGAAATGCACGATATCGAGATCGCCGTGATCGACAACGATACCCGCCTGCCGGCCTTTAAGGACGCGCTGCGCTGGAACGACGTCTATTACGGTTTTAAACGTTAATTATGTTGTTGCCGGATGGCTCTGCGCTTGCCCGCCATCCGGCACAGAGGAATCAACATGTTAGAAGATCTCAAACGTCAGGTGCTGGAAGCCAATCTGGCGTTGCCTAAGCACCACCTGGTCACCTTGACCTGGGGGAACGTGAGTGCCGTCGATCGCGAGCGCGGCGTGTTTGTGATAAAACCTTCCGGGGTCGATTACAGCGTTATGACCGCAGAAGATATGGTCGTAGTCAGTATCGCCACCGGTGAGGTTGTAGAAGGTACGAAGAAACCCTCCTCCGATACCCCAACGCACCGTCTGCTGTATCAGGCATTCCCGACCATTGGCGGCATTGTTCATACCCATTCGCGTCATGCGACCATCTGGGCGCAGGCGGGCCAGTCGATTCCAGCCACGGGTACCACCCATGCGGACTATTTCTACGGATCGATTCCCTGCACACGGAAAATGACCGAGGAAGAAATCAACGGCGAATATGAGTGGGAAACCGGTAACGTAATCGTTGAAACCTTTGAGAAACAAGGCATTGACGCTTCGCAGATGCCTGGCGTGCTGGTGCACTCTCACGGTCCGTTTGCGTGGGGAAAAAACGCCGAAGATGCGGTACACAACGCCATCGTGCTGGAAGAAGTCGCCTACATGGGGATCTTCTGTCGCCAGCTCGCGCCGCAATTGCCGGATATGCAGCAAACCCTGTTAGATAAACATTACCTACGTAAACACGGCGCAAAAGCCTACTACGGCCAGTGAAAACAATCTGAGCGCGCCCGGAATCTCGGTGGCGCGCTCTCTGGTTATTCCTTTATATATTCCGCAAACGCACTTCGATACACACAGTTATTAGCACAAACGTATTTAATCACGTTGTCATAATGTCCCTGCGCCTCTTCACCATCCAGTGAATGAAAGAAAATGTAATCTGTAATCGTTGACTGCCAGCGCTGTCCATTCAACAGATAATTAATCACCGTATCACGATGACCATTTATTCTGTCATGCCCTTGCCAGTGAAAGAAAGCATTCCCACGTTCAATAACCTCAGTACGCCAAATTTGACCTGACCACGTTCTATACTCAATATATTGACTTACTGATTTAATTGTAGGGTTAGATAACTGAGTATTAACAAATAAATAGTGATCATATCCTACCTGTAACGCCTGAGTATAAATATCCATAATAGGCCTCCATAACACTACGCACCCAAGCCATTGATATAAAACACCCGAGCTATCTGATGAATAAAATTATATTCAGCGATAAAAATCAAATTATACAGAGAGATATTCCCGACGAAATCGAACCGAAAATCCGTTTTTATCCAGACAATAGCAAGCCATAAAAATATATTATATTCAATCTGGTAACCCGAGTGTTTGATTAAAATAGTTACACTAACCATGAATAAAAACAAATAAAAAAAAGAACCATTTTTCCTGAACCGAGGGATGAGTAACAAAACCGTACGAGCACGATTCCGAAAATGACATAAAAATCCTGAAACGGACTTCCAATTTATGAAACAAATATAATTACAAAAGAATAATAGATCCAAATAGCCATGACAGGCCAATAAAATAATTAAAGGAAGAGCTTTCAATTAAGGCATTCATTTATTAAATACCAAACCCTATCCTGTAACACTTTTACTGCGGAGGGCATTTTACTTTTATTGTCACAATAACTTCCCGCAGCTCTCATTTTTAACTGTACAAAATAACAGTACAATCGTGTAAACCAGGCTATAATAATGCCTGGTTTTTTAATGGGTACGCAGCGTGGCGCAGGCAGGCTTTATTTTAACCCGGCACTGGCGGGACACCCCGCAGGGAACTGAGGTCACATTCTGGCTGGCTACGGACGACGGGCCGCTACAGGTCACGCTCGCGCCTCAGGAGTCGGTCGCGTTTATTCCTGTCAGTCAGGTTCCTCGCGTAGCGTCATTATTACGCAATGAAAACGGCTATCGTCTGACGCCGCTGCAATTGCAAGACTTCCACCGCCAGCCCGTTTCCGGCCTGTATTGCCGCTCACATCGCCAGATCATGCGGCTGGAAAAGCTGCTGCGTGAAAACGCAATTACCGTCTACGAGGCCGACGTGCGTCCGCCGGAACGGTATCTGATGGAGCGTTTTATCACCTCACCTGTTTGGGTTGAAGGCGACAGACATAACGGTACGCTGGTTAATGCCCGGTTGAAGCCAAACCCTGACTATCGACCGCCGCTGAAATGGGTCTCGCTGGATATCGAAACCACGCGCCACGGCGAACTCTACTGTATCGGCCTTGAAGGCTGTGGGCAGCGTATTGTCTACATGCTTGGCCCGGCAAACGGCGATGCCTCAGCGCTGGATTTTGAACTTGAATATGTCGCAAGCCGCCCGCAGTTACTGGAAAAACTCAACGACTGGATTGCCCGTCACGATCCTGATGTGGTAATCGGCTGGAACGTCGTGCAATTCGATTTACGCGTCCTGCAAAAGCATGCTGAACGTTACCGCATTCCCCTGCGTTTTGGTCGTGACAATAGCGAGCTGGAGTGGCGCGAACATGGCTTCAAAAACGGCGTATTCTTCGCGCAGGCTAAAGGTCGCCTGATTATCGACGGCATTGAGGCGCTTAAATCCGCATTCTGGAATTTCTCATCCTTTTCGCTGGAAACGGTGTCACAGGAGCTGCTGGGCGAAGGGAAGTCGATAGATAATCCCTGGGACAGGATGGACGAAATAGATCGCCGGTTTGCCCAGGATAAGCCCGCGCTCGCCACCTACAATCTCAAAGACTGTGAGCTGGTCACGCGTATTTTTCATAAAACCGAGATCATGCCATTTTTGCTGGAACGATCGACGGTAAACGGCCTGCCGGTCGACCGGCACGGCGGTTCCGTTGCCGCCTTCGGCCATCTCTACCTACCGCGAATGCACCGGGCGGGCTATGTGGCACCGAATCTGGGGGAAGTTCCCGCGCACGCCAGCCCCGGTGGCTACGTGATGGACTCGCGCCCGGGTTTGTACGACTCCGTGCTGGTGCTGGATTACAAAAGCCTGTACCCGTCAATTATTCGTACTTTTTTGATCGATCCAGTGGGACTTATCGAAGGGATGGCACAGCCGGATCGGGAACACAGTACCGAGGGGTTCCTTGACGCCTGGTTCTCACGCGAAAAGCACTGTCTGCCGGAAATTGTTACCCAGATCTGGCATGGGCGCGATGAAGCCAAACGCCGCGGCAATAAGCCGCTCTCACAGGCGCTGAAAATCATCATGAACGCGTTTTACGGCGTGCTTGGCACCACCGCCTGCCGCTTTTTCGACCCGAGGCTGGCTTCGTCTATCACCATGCGCGGTCACGCGATCATGCGTCAGACCAAAGCGCTGATTGAGGCTCAGGGTTACGACGTCATCTATGGCGACACCGACTCCACCTTTGTCTGGCTTAAAAAGGCGCACTCGGAAGACGATGCGGCCCGGATTGGTCGGGAGCTGGTGAGCTATGTCAACAACTGGTGGACGCAATCGCTGAAGCAGCAAAACCTGACCAGCGCGCTGGAGCTGGAATTTGAAACCCACTTTTGTCGCTTTCTGATGCCGACCATTCGCGGTGCAGATACCGGCAGCAAAAAACGCTACGCCGGAATGATTCAGTCGGGCGCTGAGCAACGCATGGTCTTTAAAGGTCTGGAAACGGTACGCACCGACTGGACGCCGCTGGCCCAGCAGTTTCAGCAGGAGCTGTACCTGCGAATTTTTCGTAACGAGCCTTATCAAGAGTTTGTTCGCGAGACTATCGACCGTCTGATGGCGGGTGAACTGGATGAACACCTGGTGTACCGCAAACGCCTGCGCCGCCCGTTGAGCGAATACCAGCGGAATGTTCCGCCGCACGTTCGCGCCGCACGGCTCGCCGATGAGCAGAACGTCAAACTGGGGCGTCCTCAGCAGTATCAGAATCGTGGCACGATTAAATATGTCTGGACGATAAATGGACCTGAACCTGTTGATTATCAGCTATCTGCACTTGATTACGAGCATTATCTGACCCGCCAGATCCAGCCGGTTGCCGAGGGAATTCTTCCCTTTATTGACGATAATTTTGCTACACTACTCACAGGACAACTGGGGTTATTTTGACGCGTGACGAAACCGCCGCCATCCAGTACCATAGCGCCCTTTCCATTCCTGGACCCATTTAACACCCCTACCACTGATTTATTAGCCTGGTAGCGGGGTCATATGCTCTCAATAACGGGGACTAGCCCGGAAAATGACGAGTATTGCCTGCAATTAAAGATATAGAGCCGAACATATATGCCTTTTACACTTGGTCAACGCTGGATCAGCGATACAGAAAGCGAATTGGGACTTGGTACTGTTGTCGCCATGGATGCGCGAACCGTCACTTTACTTTTCTCATCGACGGGTGAAAACCGTCTGTATGCGCGCAGTGATTCCCCCGTGACCCGCGTGATGTTCAATCCTGGCGACACGATAACGAGCCATGAAGGCTGGCAACTGCATGTCGATGAAGTAAAAGAAGAAAAAGGCCTGCTTGCCTATATCGGAACCCGCCTTGATACCGAAGAAACCGGTGTAACGCTGCGTGAAGTGCTGCTCGACAGCAAACTGGTTTTCAGTAAACCCCAGGATCGCCTGTTTGCCGGCCAGATTGACCGTATGGACCGCTTTGCGCTGCGCTATCGCGCACGTAAATTTCAGAGCGAACAGTACCGTATGCCGTGGAGTGGTTTGCGTGGTCAACGTACCAGCCTGATCCCCCACCAGCTCAACATTGCCCATGATGTCGGCCGTCGTCATGCCCCTCGCGTGTTGCTGGCAGACGAAGTGGGTTTAGGTAAAACCATTGAAGCAGGGATGATCCTGCATCAACAACTGCTGTCAGGCGCCGCGGAGCGCGTTCTGATCATCGTCCCGGAGACGTTACAGCACCAGTGGCTGGTCGAAATGCTGCGTCGTTTCAACCTGCGCTTTGCGCTGTTTGATGATGAGCGTTATGCAGAAGCGCAGCACGATGCCTACAACCCGTTTGAAACCGAACAGTTGGTTATCTGTTCGCTGGACTTTGCCCGTCGCAGTAAACAGCGTCTGGAGCACCTGTGTGATGCCGAATGGGATCTGCTGATTGTCGATGAAGCCCATCACCTGGTGTGGAGCGAAGACGCGCCCAGCCGTGAATATATGGCCGTTGAACAGCTGGCAGAGCGCGTACCAGGCATCCTGCTGCTGACCGCAACGCCGGAACAGCTGGGCCTGGAAAGCCACTTTGCGCGCCTGCGTCTACTGGATCCAAGCCGCTTCCACGATTTCGCCCAGTTTGTTGAAGAACAGAAAAATTACCGTCCGGTCGCCGATGCCGTCGCCATGTTACTGGCTGGCAACAAGCTGAGTAACAATGAGCTGAACATGTTAGGTGACATGATTGGCGAACAGGACATTGAGCCGTTATTGCAGGCGGCAAACAGCGACAGCGAAGACGCCCAGAGCGCGCGTCAGGAGCTGGTTTCGATGCTGATGGACCGCCACGGCACCAGCCGCGTGCTGTTCCGAAATACCCGTAACGGTGTGAAAGGCTTCCCTAAACGCGAGCTGCATACCATCAAATTGCCGTTGCCAACCCAATACCAGACGGCCATTAAAGTCTCCGGTATTATGGGCGCGCGTAAGAGCGCGGAAGACCGCGCGCGCGACATGCTCTACCCGGAGCAGATTTATCAGGAATTCGAAGGCGACACCGGCACCTGGTGGAACTTTGACCCGCGCGTGGAATGGCTGATGGGCTACCTGACCAGCCACCGCTCGCAAAAAGTTCTGGTCATCTGTGCGAAAGCCACCACTGCGCTTCAGCTGGAGCAGGTTCTGCGCGAGCGCGAAGGTATCCGCGCCGCCGTGTTCCATGAAGGGATGTCGATCATTGAACGTGACCGCGCTGCGGCCTGGTTTAGCGAAGAAGATAGCGGCGCCCAGGTGATGCTGTGCTCTGAAATCGGCTCCGAAGGGCGTAACTTCCAGTTCGCCAGCCATCTGGTGATGTTTGATCTGCCGTTCAATCCGGACCTGCTGGAACAGCGTATTGGCCGTCTGGACCGTATTGGTCAGGTGCATGATATCCAGATCCACGTTCCATACCTGGAAAAAACCGCGCAATCCGTGCTGGTGCGTTGGTACCACGAAGGTCTGGATGCGTTCGAACACACTTGCCCGACCGGACGTACCATCTATGACACGGTATATAACAATCTGATCGGCTACCTGGCTGAGCCAGAAAACACCGATGGCTTTGACGATCTGATCAAAACCTGTCGCGAACAGCATGACGCGCTGAAAGCACAGCTGGAGCAAGGTCGCGATCGCCTGCTGGAGATCCACTCTAACGGCGGCGAAAAAGCGCTGGCGCTGGCTGAGAGTATTGAAGAACAGGACGACGATACCAGCCTGATCGCCTTCGCCATGAACCTGTTTGATATCGTTGGTATTAATCAGGATGACCGTGGCGACAATTTGATCGTGCTGACACCGTCCGATCATATGCTGGTGCCGGATTTCCCAGGGCTGCCGGAAGATGGCTGTACCATTACGTTTGAGCGTGATGTTGCCCTGTCGCGTGAAGACGCGCAGTTTATTACCTGGGAGCATCCGCTGATCCGTAATGGTCTGGATCTGATCCTCTCCGGCGACACCGGAAGCAGCACCATTTCTTTGCTGAAAAACAAAGCATTACCAGTCGGTACTCTGCTGGTTGAACTGGTCTACGTCGTTGAAGCGCAAGCGCCAAAACAGCTGCAGTTAAACCGCTTCCTGCCGCCAACCCCGGTACGCATGCTGCTGGACAAAAACGGCAACAACCTTGCCGCGCAGGTTGAATTCGAAACCTTTAACCGTCAGCTCAGCGCCGTTAACCGCCACACCGGCAGTAAACTGGTCAACGCCGTACAGCAGGATGTGCATGCCATTCTGCAACTCGGTGAAGCGCAGGTAGAAAAATCGGCCCGCGCGCTGATCGACGCGGCGCGTAAAGAGGCGGACGAGAAGCTGACGGCTGAACTCTCCCGTCTGGAAGCGCTGCGTGCCGTTAACCCGAACATCCGTGATGACGAACTCAGCGCCATTGAAAGCAATCGTCAGCTGGTGATGGAAAGCCTGGATCAGGCGGGATGGCGTCTGGATGCCCTGCGCCTGATCGTCGTGACGCATCAGTAACGGAGCCAGACATGGGGATGGAAAACTATAATCCGCCGCAGGAACCCTGGCTGGTTATCCTGTATCAGGATGAGCACATTATGGTGGTCAACAAGCCGAGCGGCTTGTTGTCCGTGCCGGGTCGTCTGGATGAACACAAAGACAGCGTGATGACGCGTATTCAGCGCGATTATCCGCAGGCTGAATCCGTACATCGTCTGGATATGGCAACCAGCGGCGTGATTGTAGTGGCGCTAACTAAAGCGGCAGAGCGCGAGCTAAAGCGCCAGTTTCGCGAACGCGAGCCGAAGAAACAGTATGTCGCACGCGTCTGGGGACATCCCGCTCCGGCCGAGGGGCTGGTTGATTTACCGCTGATTTGCGACTGGCCGAATCGGCCAAAGCAGAAAGTGTGTTATGAGACCGGAAAATCGGCGCAGACCGAGTATGAAGTGGTGGAGTTTGCGGAAGATAACACCGCCCGGGTCGTGCTCAAACCCATTACTGGACGCTCCCACCAGTTACGTGTGCATATGCTGGCATTAGGGCATCCGATCCTGGGCGACCGCTTCTACGCCCCGCCACAGGCCCTGGCGTTAGCGCCGCGCCTGCTGCTGCACGCAGAGATGTTAACTATCACGCATCCCGAATACGGCAACAGTATGACGTTTAAAGTTCCGGCAGATTTTTAAACGCAGGACCCATTTAGGCCGGGTGCTTCGCTTACCCGGCCTACATTTATTAACGTAGGCCGGATAAGGCGCTAGCTGCCATCCGGCATAACGATTATTTAAAACCTTTCTGTTCTTTAATTAGCTCGTAAGCTTTTTGAATTTCCTGCGCTTTTTGCTTCGCCATTTCCATCATTTCTGGCGGCAGGCCTTTCGCCACCAGTTTGTCCGGATGGTGCTCGCTCATCAGCTTACGGTATGCGCGCTTAATGGTGGTCGCATCATCGGTCGCTTTCACACCCAGCACATTGCAGGCGTCTTCCAGCGTCGGACCGCGTTGCGTCTGCTGCCAGCCACCGCCACCGGACTGTTGCTGATATCCGCCGCCAAACTGGGCGCCGCCCTGCATCATGCGCAGAAACTGATCAAACTGGGTACGTGAGATCCCCAACTCTTCAGCAATCACATACAGCACTTCACGCTCATTCGGATGCAACGACCCATCGGCAAAAGCCGCCTGGATCTGAATCTCCAGAAACATGCGGATCAGATCGAAGCGACCAAAACAGACGCTGCGAAACTGACGCATTTTTTCACGTAATGGGTAATTGTCCGATTTTCCCACCCGGAAGGCATGTTGCGCGGCGGTACGCGAGTCACCGTGCAAATTCATTCGATCCATCAATTGACTGGCGATATGGATATCGGCTTCCGTGACGCGACCTTTGGATTTGGTCAGGTGCCCCATCACCTCAAAAGTGGTGGCAAAAAACAGCGCCTGGCGTTCACGCTGGTTGGCAAACCACGCCATTTTGCGCATGCGGGCTTTGTCGAACATGTGACCAACTAACAGGCCCAGAACCACACCCCAGAAGCCGCCGCCCATCATTAAGGCCACGGCGACACCAATTATCTTTCCCCAATACTGCATAGACTCCCCAAATCTTTCTGCTCTCAGCCAGGATATGTCCCACAATATAAGGTGCTTTTACCGATTTACGGCTGCGGTCAATTGTGGGACATCGCCTATAATTTGCATTATCATACCTGTCATTCTATGCCGTGCCTAACACCACAAACGCTATACCCGTTGGATTTCGAGTTGCAACAAGGCGGCAACGCAGTGACCAATTCGTCTGGAACGAAGATGCAGCTTGAAAGGTGGCGGGATAAAATGGGCAGGATTAATACTAGCGAAGTGAAGATGAGATAAGTTAGGCTGTGACCGTTTGTCACGCGCGACGCTACTGATGATGGAACAATAAATACAACGTATGAAAAAACGTATTCCCACTCTTCTGGCCACCATGATTGCCAGCGCCCTCTATAGCCATCAGGGTCTGGCAGCCGATCTCGCCTCACAGTGTATGCTGGGCGTGCCAAGCTATGACCGTCCTCTGGTACAGGGCGAGACCAATGAATTACCCGTCACCATCACTGCTGACAACGCGAAAGGGAATTACCCGGATGACGCGGTGTTTACTGGCAATGTGGACATCGCACAGGGTAACAGCCGCCTGCAGGCCGACGAAGTGCAGCTTCATCAGAAGCAGGCAGAAGGCCAGCCGGAGCCAGTTCGTACCGTCGATGCGCTTGGCAATGTCCATTATGATGACAATCAGGTTATTCTGAAGGGGCCGAAGGGCTGGTCTAATCTGAATACCAAAGATACCAACATCTGGGAAGGTGATTATCAGATGGTAGGCCGTCAGGGGCGCGGAAAAGCCGATCTGATGAAGCAGCGTGGGGAAAACCGCTATACCATTCTGGAAAACGGTAGCTTCACCTCTTGTCTGCCAGGTTCCAATACCTGGAGCGTCGTCGGTAGCGAAGTCATTCACGACCGTGAAGAACAGGTCGCAGAGATCTGGAACGCCCGTTTTAAACTGGGTCCGGTTCCGGTCTTTTACAGTCCTTATTTACAGTTACCCGTCGGCGATAAGCGTCGTTCTGGTTTCCTGATCCCGAACGCAAAATACTCTACCAATAACTATTTTGAGTTCTATCTCCCGTATTATTGGAACATTGCGCCCAATATGGACGCCACCATCACGCCGCATTATATGCACCGTCGTGGCGGTATCATGTGGGAGAACGAATTCCGCTACCTCACCCAGGCGGGCGCAGGTCTGATGGAGTTCGACTATCTGAATTCCGATAAAGTGTACGAGGATGAACATCCGAAGGATGACAATTCCCGCCGCTGGCTGTTCTACTGGCAACACGCTGGCGTGATGGATCAGGTGTGGCGTTTCAACGTTGACTACACCAAGGTCAGCGACACCAGCTACTTTAATGATTTTGATAATAAATACGGTTCCAGTACCGACGGCTACGCCACGCAAAAATTTAGCGTCGGCTACGCAGTACAAAACTTTGACGCGACGGTTTCGACCAAGCAGTTCCAGGTCTTCGACGCACAAAACAGTAACAGTTACTCTGCGCAGCCGCAGTTAGACGTCAACTACTACCAGAATGATGTGGGCCCGTTTGACACCCGGATTTATGGTCAGGCAGTCCATTTCGTTAATTCCAACGACAACAGGCCGGAAGCAACTCGTTTACACCTTGAACCGACCATTAACCTGCCATTGTCGAATAATTGGGGAAGTATCAACACTGAGCTGAAGCTGATGGCAACGCACTATCAGCAAAACAACATCAGCGAGTATCAATCATTCGCAAGAAATAATTATCGTAACAATCCTAATCCGGATAATTTAAATACCCTTAACGCGGCCAATTCTCTGGAAGAGTCCGTGAACCGCGTAATGCCTCAGTTTAAAGTTGACGGCAAAATGGTGTTCGAGCGTGACATGCAGATGCTGGCGCCGGGTTATACCCAAACGCTGGAGCCCCGTGCGCAGTACCTATATGTACCGTATCGCGATCAAAGTAATATTTTTAACTATGACTCGTCCCTTCTGCAAGCTGACTACAGCGGCCTGTTCCGCGATCGTACCTATGGCGGTCTGGACCGCATCGCATCTGCCAACCAGGTAACGACCGGGGTCACATCTCGCGTTTATGATGACGCGGCCGTTGAACGTTTTAATATTTCTGTGGGTCAAATCTACTATTTCACCGAGTCTCGCACTGGCGATGACAACATTAAATGGGAGAATGACGACAAAACGGGCTCACTGGTATGGGCTGGCGATACCTACTGGCGCATCTCCGATCGCTGGGGCTTACGCAGTGGGATCCAGTACGACACGCGTCTGGACAGCGTTGCAACCAGCAGCAGCAGTATCGAATACCGCCGCGACGAAAACCGTATGCTGCAGCTGAACTACCGTTATGCCAGCTCTGAATATATCCAGGCAACCCTGCCGTCTTACTACTCTACAGCAGAGCAGTATAAAAACGGGATTTCACAGGTGGGCGCGGTAGCAAGCTTCCCGATCGCCGACCGCTGGTCGATTGTCGGGGCTTACTACTTTGATACCAACGTGAACAAAGAAGCGGATTCCATGCTGGGTCTGCAGTACAACTCCTGCTGTTACGCCATTCGCTTCGGCTACGAACGTAAGCTGAACGGCTGGGATGACACTCAGAAACATGCAGTTTATGACAACACGATCGGCTTTAATATCGAACTACGCGGCCTGAGTTCTAACTACGGTCTCGGCACCAACCAAATGTTGCGTTCTAACATTTTGCCGTATCAAAGCTCTTTATGATCTGATTGATTTACAACGTAATCCGCTTTGCGGTTAATTGAAATGGAAAAAGTATGAAGAACTGGAAAACGCTGCTTCTCGGTATCGCCATGATCGCGAATACCAGTTTCGCTGCCCCGCAGGTAGTCGATAAAGTCGCAGCCGTCGTCAATAACGGCGTCGTTCTGGAAAGCGACGTCGATGGCTTAATGCAGTCAGTAAAACTTAATGCGGGTCAGGCTGGTCAACAATTACCGGACGACGCCACGCTGCGTCATCAGATCCTGGAACGTTTGATCATGGATCAAATCCTCCTGCAGATGGGTCAGAAGATGGGTGTTAAAATCTCTGACGAGCAACTGGATCAGGCGATTGCCAACATCGCCAAGCAAAACAACATGACGCTGGATCAGATGCGCAGCCGTCTGGCACAGGATGGCTTAAGCTATTCGACCTATCGTAACCAGATCCGCAAAGAGATGACCATCTCTGAAGTGCGGAACAACGAAGTTCGCCGTCGCGTTACTATCCTGCCTCAGGAAGTGGATGCTCTGGCGCAGCAGGTCGGCAACCAAAACGATGCCAGCACCGAGCTGAACCTGAGCCACATTCTGATCCCATTACCGGAAAACCCAACTTCTGACCAGGTTAACGCGGCTGAAAGTCAGGCGCGCTCTGTTGTTGATGAAGCGCGTAACGGTAGCGATTTCGGCAAACTGGCTATCACCTATTCCACTGACCAGCAGGCGCTGAAAGGCGGCCAGATGGGTTGGGGACGTATTCAGGAGCTGCCTGGCATCTTTGCCCAGGCGCTGAGCACCGCGAAAAAAGGCGATATCATTGGCCCAATTCGTTCTGGTGTCGGCTTCCACATCCTGAAAGTCAACGATATGCGTGGTCAAAGCCAGAGTATCTCCGTGACTGAAGTTCATGCCCGCCATATTCTGCTCAAGCCATCGCCGATCATGACCGATCAACAGGCGCGTCTGAAGTTGGAACAAATCGCAGCTGATATTAAGAGCGGTAAAACAACCTTCGCGGCAGCGGCAAAAGAGTTTTCTCAGGATCCGGGTTCTGCCAACCAGGGCGGCGATCTGGGCTGGGCTGCAGCGGATATTTTCGATCCCGCTTTCCGCGATGCGCTGACCAAACTTCAGAAAGGCCAGATGAGTACCCCGGTGCACTCCTCTTTCGGGTGGCATCTGATCGAGCTGCTGGACACGCGTAACGTTGATAAAACTGACGCGGCGCAGAAAGACAGAGCTTATCGTATGCTGATGAACCGTAAATTCTCGGAAGAAGCTGCGACCTGGATGCAGGAACA
The DNA here is from genome assembly GCF_013783065.1 of Citrobacter sp. RHBSTW-00986. Taxonomy (NCBI): domain Bacteria; kingdom Pseudomonadati; phylum Pseudomonadota; class Gammaproteobacteria; order Enterobacterales; family Enterobacteriaceae; genus Citrobacter; species Citrobacter sp. RHBSTW-00986. The sequence continues at coordinate 4,057,307 of NZ_CP056200.1, forward strand.
GCGCGCCAGCGCCTACGTTAAAGTTCTGAGCAACTAATGACTCGTATTCAACGCGTTGTGATCACTCCCGGCGAACCCGCCGGGATTGGCCCGGACCTGGTGGTTCAGCTCGCCCAGCGTGAGTGGCCTGTAGAACTCGTTGTCTGTGCGGATGCCGCACTCCTCAGTGACCGGGCAGCAATGCTCGGTTTACCGCTTTCACTCCTCCCATACTCTCCAGATACCCCAGCCAGACCGCAATCAGCAGGTACGTTGACGCTGTTGCCGATTGCTCTGCGGGCGCCTGTTATCGCGGGTCAGTTGGCGGTAGAGAACGGACAATATGTGGTGGATACGCTGGCTCGCGCATGCGATGGTTGTCTGCAAGGTGAGTTTGCGGCGCTGATTACCGGTCCGGTGCACAAAGGCGTAATCAATGACGCAGGCGTCCCGTTTACCGGACATACCGAGTTTTTTGAAGAGCGCTCACAAGCGAAGAAAGTCGTCATGATGCTGGCGACTGAAACGCTGCGCGTTGCCCTGGCAACCACTCATTTGCCGCTCAGAGCCGTTGCCGATGCCATTACGCCTGCTCTGCTTAAGGAAGTGATCGGTATTTTGCATCATGATTTGCGCACCAAGTTTGGTATTGCCGATCCGCATATTCTGGTGTGCGGTCTTAACCCGCATGCCGGTGAAGGTGGTCATATGGGAACGGAAGAGATAGACACCCTCATTCCGGTCCTTGATGAACTGCGTGCGCAGGGGATGAAATTAAACGGCCCGCTGCCCGCAGATACGCTGTTTCAGCCCAAATATCTCGACCACGCGGATGCCGTGCTGGCAATGTACCACGATCAGGGTCTCCCCGTGCTAAAATACCAGGGATTTGGTCGCGGTGTGAATATCACGCTGGGCCTGCCCTTTATTCGCACATCCGTCGATCACGGCACCGCGCTTGAACTTGCGGGTCGTGGGCAAGCAGATGTCGGCAGTTTTATTACGGCGCTTAATCTCGCCATCAAAATGATTGTTAATACCAATGAATAATCGAGTCCATCAGGGCCACTTAGCCCGTAAACGTTTCGGGCAAAACTTCCTCAACGATCAGTTTGTGATCGAAAGTATTGTCTCTGCTATCAACCCGCAGAAAGGTCAGGCTATGGTCGAAATCGGCCCGGGCCTGGCAGCGTTGACCGAACCTGTAGGCGAACGCCTGGACAAGCTTACGGTCATTGAGCTGGACCGCGATCTCGCCGCCCGCCTGCAAACACACCCGTTTTTAGGGCCGAAGCTGACGATTTATCAGCAAGATGCCATGACCATGAACTTCGGCGAACTCGCACAAACGATGGGTCAGCCGCTGCGCGTATTCGGCAACCTGCCGTATAACATCTCCACGCCGCTCATGTTCCATCTTTTTTCCTATACTGATGCCATCGCCGACATGCATTTCATGTTGCAAAAAGAGGTGGTTAACCGTCTGGTTGCAGGGCCAAACAGTAAAGCGTATGGTCGATTAAGCGTAATGGCGCAGTATTACTGCAATGTGATCCCGGTACTTGAAGTGCCGCCATCCGCATTTACGCCTGCGCCTAAAGTCGATTCCGCCGTGGTGCGTCTGGTCCCTCACGCGACAATGCCGTACCCCGTTAAAGATGTTCGTGTGCTGAGCCGTATTACCACTGAAGCGTTTAATCAGCGTCGCAAAACGGTACGTAATAGTCTCGGCAACCTGTTTAGCGTTGAAGTACTGACAGAGCTGGGCGTTGATCCGGCGATGCGAGCGGAAAATATCTCTGTCGCGCAATACTGCCGGATGGCTAACTATCTGTCAGAAAACGCGCCATCGAAGGAGAGTTAAACATGATCAATTCGCCCCGAGTGTGCATTCAGGTACAAAGCGTCTACATTGAGGCGCAATCCTCACCTGATGATGAACGTTACGTTTTTGCTTATACCGTGACTATCCGCAATTTGGGGCGAGCGCCTGTGCAGCTGTTGGGGCGTTATTGGTTGATCACCAATGGTCATGGCCGTGAAACCGAAGTTCAGGGCGAAGGCGTGGTTGGCGTTCAGCCCCACATCGAACCTGGCGAAGAGTACCAGTACACCAGCGGTGCGGTGATTGAAACACCGCTGGGCACCATGCAGGGTCATTACGAAATGATCGATGAGCAAGGGATCGCCTTTACCATCGACATTCCCGTGTTCCGACTCGCCGTTCCTACACTCATTCATTAAAACAATAGCTATGGCAACATACCTCATTGGCGACGTTCACGGTTGTTACGATGAACTGGTAGCCTTGCTGCACCAGGTTGACTTTAATCCAGAACAAGACACCTTATGGCTCACCGGCGATCTGGTCGCGCGTGGGCCAGGGTCATTAGACGTTTTGCGCTACGTTAAATCGCTTGGCGACAGCGTACGGTTAGTCCTCGGTAATCACGATTTACACCTGCTGGCCGTGTTTGCTGGCATCAGCCGTAATAAACCGAAAGACCGGCTCACGCCGCTGCTTGAGGCACCGGATGCTGACACGCTGCTTAACTGGCTACGTCGCCAGCCGCTGTTGCAGGTTGATGAAGAGAAGAAACTGGTCATGGCGCATGCAGGGATTACCCCACAGTGGGATCTGCAGACGGCGAAGGACTGTGCTCGCGATGTTGAAGCCGTACTGTCGAGCGACTCTTATCCATTCTTTCTTGATGCCATGTACGGCGACATGCCAAATAACTGGACCCCGGAGCTGACGGGGCTGGCGCGCCTGCGTTTTATTACCAACGCGTTTACCCGCATGCGTTACTGCTTCCCCAACGGTCAGTTGGACATGTACAGCAAAGAGTCGCCAGAAGATGCGCCTGCCCCGCTGAAGCCGTGGTTTGCCATTCCTGGACCGGTCAGTGAAGCCTATAGCATTGCATTCGGGCACTGGGCATCGCTGGAGGGCAAAGGCACGCCAGAAGGTATTTACGCGTTAGATACGGGGTGTTGCTGGGGCGGGGATCTTACCTGTCTGCGCTGGGAAGACAAACAGTACTTTGTACAACCATCAAATCGCCATCTGAATCTGGATCCCGGCGAGGCCGTCAACGCCTGATAGTCGTCTGCCGGATGGCGGTGCTTACACCTTATCCGGCAAACGAATGTGCAATCTGTAGGCCTGATTAGCGCAACGCCATCAGGCATCCACATTAACGACGTTCCAAAATCTCGAAGCAGTAGCTGTGGGAGTTTTGCGCGTCAGCATCGTGGAATTCACTGAACACCGATTCCCAGTCATCTGGTTCGTAGTCCGGGAAATGCGTATCCCCTTCAACTTCCGCATCAATGTGTGTCAGATACAGTTTCTGCGCTTTCGGCAGGAACTGCTCATACACACGCCCACCGCCAATAACCATAATTTCAGGTTCATCGCCACAGGCCGCGATCGCTTCCTCAACAGACTTCACCCACTGCACGCGATCGTCGGTGCCAGGCTTGCTGCTGATGACGATATTTTTACGCCCTGGCAACGGTCGCCCGATGGATTCCCACGTGTGGCGTCCCATGACAACCGGCTTGTTTAAGGTATTACGTTTAAACCAGGCGAGATCGGCAGGTAGGTTCCATGGCATGGCATTTTCCATACCGATGACGCGATCTACCGCTAACGCCGCAATCAGACTGATCATTGAATGTTTCCCGGATACAAAAAAATTGTCGCCACTATACGGAAAGCGCAATCTTTCGTCGACTGGCGGAAAGAGGATGAGCATGAAAATTTTCCGTTCTGCTGGCGAACCGACCTATTTAAGGTGGTACGCCAGCATTACAGTAGTTCAAAAACAGCCAATTAGCAGTAAAGTTTGCAGAACATCACATTTTTTACCCTATGCTGACGGTTTCACTTCCGGCTCATCGGCGACGTCGCCCGTATGCTTACCTTCATCCGTGCCTTGCCAGCCATGGCGTTGAATTAATGATAAGTGCTGACGATCTTCCGCAATAATTTCACTCAGCATTTCGCTGGTGCGTTTATATACCGCCGCGCGGGACGTTGCGTCATTTTCTCCTTTCACCATCTCCTCAACCATCAGCGTGTTGAAGCGGCGGAATACATCGGCCCGCTCACGCGCTTCATAGCGTCCAAGCCCAAGACCTTCCAGTGCCAGACGTCCGGTCTTCAGCGCGCCCTCAAAGGTTTCACGTTCCGGCATCTCCACGCCAGCCTGGCGCAGGCGAATGTAATGATCCACGTCGCGCGCACGGGCAATAATTTGCAGATGCGGGAAATACTGTTTCACCATTTCGGTCAGTTGCAGGCTGGTTTGCGGATCGTCAATGGCGTTAATAATAACTTCAGCTTTAGCTGCCCCGGCAGACTCCAGCAGATCCATCCGCGTCGCATCGCCATAGAAAACCTTCATGCCGAATTTACGCAGCGTTTCGATATGGTCCGGGTCATGATCAAGAACCACCATTTTGACCCCGCTTGACAACAACAGACGACCGGTTATCTGACCAAATCGCCCAAACCCGGCAATGATCACACGAGGTTGTTCCTCGTCGATTTCATCTGCTTCCCGCTCTTCACCGGTCGCCGATTTTTCCAGACGCGTCAGAATTACCAGTAAAATCGGCGTCGCCGCCATCGACAGCGCCACCGCCAGCGTCAGAGATTTCGCCCAATCAGGATCAAGCACGTTTGCCATTTGCGCCGCGCCAAACACCACGAAGGCAAACTCACTGCCCTGCCCTAATAACACGGCAAACCATCTGCGCTGCTTGTTCGGCACCTGTAAGGGTTTCGCTATCAGCCACAGCATGACGGTTTTGATAACCAGGAAACCGACCAACAGAATGATAATGCGCAAGGGATTATCAATCAGCGTACCAAAGTCGATAGACATCCCGACGCCGATGAAAAACAGTCCCAGCAGCAGCCCTTTAAATGGCTCGATATCGCTTTCCAGCGCGTGACGATACTCAGAGCTTGCCAGCAGCACGCCAGCCAAGAACGCCCCCATCGCCATCGACAGTCCAACCTCTTCCAACAACAGACCGAAGCCAAAAACGAGGAACAGCGCAACGGCACTGAATACTTCCCGCAGGCCAGAGCGAGCGACAAAACGCAAGGCCGGACGCGTCACATAACGCCCCAGCAACACCACCAGCACTAGGGCGCTCGCCACTTTAAGGGCGGAGAGCGCAAACGCCCCAAGCGTTGTCGATGCGCCGCTCGCCGCAAGTAATGGGATCATCGCCACCAGAGGAATAGCGGCGATATCCTGGAACAACAGCACGGCAAACGCGCTGCGTCCCATTTGCGAAACCATCAGGTTCCTTTCATTCATCGCCTGCATAGCAATAGCCGTGGAGGAAAGCGCCAGCGTCATGCCGATCAGTTCCGCTACCTGCCAGCGCAGGCCGAGGAACATACAGAACAAACCAATCAGACCGCCGCATACCACCATCTGCAGCGCACCACCACCGAACACCGAGGCCCGCAGTTTCCACAAACGTTGCGGATCCAGCTCCAGACCGATGACAAACAGCATCAACACCACGCCAATCTCGGCAAAATGCAGGATTGATTCAGCGTCGGTCACCATCCTCAGACCCCATGGTCCAATAATGCACCCTGCGATGAGATACCCCAGCACTGATCCTAGCCCCAGTCGCACGGCAATGGGGACAATCAGCGCCGCCGATCCGAGATAAATCAGCGCCTGTATTAGCGTATGGTTATCCATGATGAACCTCCTGCCACTCCAACAGACGCTGTTTGTAATGACGCGCCTGCGCCTGCAGAGTTTCATCATCACAGATAAACGTACAGTGCATCGCAAACGGCGGCAGCCATTTGAGGCCACAGTAGAGCGCCGTTGCCTGTAAGGGCTGGGAAAGCACATCAAATCCGGGATGGGAGCCAATATCAAAGTGGTTTTCGCCGCCGCCGGTCGTCACTGCCCACAGCAGATGTTTACCGTGGAGCGCAGTCCCGCCGTGGCCATATGCCCAACCGTGCGAAAGGACCTTATCCATCCACAGCTTGAGTAAGGGAGGTGTGCTATACCATTGCATAGGATGCTGCCAGATAATCAAATCAGCGCGCGCCAGCGCATCCTGTTCAGCGGCAATATCGATATTGAAGTCGGGGTAGAGCTGGTAGAGCGAGCGGATCTCCACGCCCTCCAGCATCCTTGCCTGTTCAAGCATCCGCTTATTCGCATGTGAGTGCTGCGGATAGGGATGCGCATAAATGATGAGGATCATGATTAGCCTGTTTCACTGCATTATTGTAATAACAGTGAGTTTAGTCAGTTAATCCGCAGGCTAACAGTCAATATTATTGAGTGGTTGAATGGAGAAAACTGAACTAGTTATCCAGTTCGCTCATATCTTTAACCTGATCGCGGTTAATTTGTTCCGTCTTACCCGTTTGCGCATTTTTGTACGACACCAGGCCTGTATCATCATCGACTTGCGGTTTGCCGTCGGTCACGATTGTTTTGCCATCGGTCGTTTTAACCGCCTGGTTCGAGGAGCAACCGGCAACGGTGAACAGTGCTGCTGCGGTAAAAATAGAGGTGATCAGAATATGTTTTTGCATGGTGTTCTCCCTGCTTTTCAGTCGTTTTCAGTGATATACCCGTTAACTGTAGGCTAACTGACTGAGTTGCAGGGAAAATACAGAACACTCCTAATAACCCGTCCTGGTCACGGGTTTACTGCGGATCGTCATTTGGCTGGTTTGCGCCAGCGTCAGACCTCGCGTTTCCGGGGCGAAAGCGATGGACACGAGCAGGCCGATCAGCGAAATTCCCGCCCCCATCAACATGACATTACTGATCCCGTATTTGGTGATGAACACTGGCAGCGCCCAGGTTGAAACAATGGTGCCGATACGGCTTAAGGACATAATCACCCCGACGGCTGACGCACGAATATCGGTGGGAAACAGTTCGTTAGGGTATAGCCATTGCAGGTTTCCTGGTCCCCCAGAGAAAAATGCGTATACGGCAAACGCCAGCACCACCAGCCACGCGCCCATATCAGGGATTAACCCCAGCACGGCCAGCGCCAGCGTCATCATAATGAAGCTGCCAATTAACAGCGGTCGTCGGCCCGCGCTATTAAGCCAGAACATGGGAGGAATGCATCCCAACATAAAGCACAAGCTGATTACCACATTTCCCAACGCGGCGCTTTTCCCGGCACCAAGCCCCAGTAGCCCCACAATCTGCGGACCAAAGGTATAAATGGCAAACATCGGGATCACCTGACAAGTCCAGATAGCGGCGACAAACAGTACAAACGGGAAATGACGGCGATTAAATAGCTGAAGAAAGCGCGTCTCCTGCGGCGCTTCTTCGTCGAACACCACCGGTTCGCCGAACAGTTTGATCATCATCTCCTCACATTCTTTCACCCGACCTTTACGCAGCAGCCAGCGCGGCGATTCAGGAAGATCGAAACGCCCAATCAGGATCAAAATGCAGGGGATCACCGCGCTGCCCAACATCCAGCGCCATCCGCCCTCAACATCATACAACCAGTAGCCGACCAGATCGGCACAGGTGGCGCCGACATACCACATAGCGGCGATAAAACCGATGGAGAAAGCGCGCTGGCGGGTATTGGAGAACTCGGTGATCATCGAGGTGGCGATCGGGTAGTCGGCACCAATCACAATGCCGATCAGCACGCGCATTACCAACAACTCAACGGGCGAGGAGACAAACATGGTTGCCGCCGATATCACGCCAATGGCGATAATATCGATAATGAACATTTTGCGCCGCCCGACCTTGTCGGAAATGTAGCCAAACAGCGACGTCCCCACAAACAGACCCGCGAGCGTACCGGCGCCCAGCAGACCAATCCACTGCGCATCCAGTTTCAATGCTGGCGTGAGCTGTTCCAGTGCCACGCCAATCATCACCAGCACATAACCATCCAGAAACGGCCCACCGCTTCCCCACAGCATTATCCGGCGGTGAATAGAGGTGAATTTGATGTCATCAAAGTTCCTGGGCTGCTGCATGGTTATGTCCTGTTTTATTTTAACTTAATGCCTGATGACGTTACGCTTATCAGGCCTACGCATTGTTCCTGTAGGCCGGATAAGGCGAAGCCGCCATCCGGCACCAGGTTTAGCCGTAGCGGAACTCCACGCCAAACGTCCCACGCGGGTATTCCCATTTTTCCAGCGCTGTATCCAGTCCGAGAATGCGGCACGTTCCGCATTCCAGGCATCCGGCATAATCAAAACGTACGCTACCGTCATCCTGCTTTTTATACAGGCCAGCCGGACAGGCCTTAATCAGCACCTCCAGCACCTGTTTATCAGGATCGGTTTTGAGAATGATATGCGGACTGTCTTCATCCACATTGAACTTATTGACGCCCAGTTTGACGTCCACGTTGACGGGAGATGTCATAATACGGTCACTCCTTTCAGGCCATCTTTCATCAGGTTGATGAAGCCCACTTTCTTCGCATGGCGCAGGATTTTTTTACGCATTGGCACCGGTGCCGAACCATCCACGGTGAACAGGTCGCGCGCAATACTGACCGCCATTTCCGGATAAGCGGTAAACATGCGTGGGTTATCAAGAAAAGCGGGTAGCTTTTGATACATGCGCATATCGCGCATCGGGCCTTCGTCCAGATGCTGACGGTATTCCTCCAGCGACTGCTTGCTAAAATCGTCGCGCTTCATTGCGGAAAGCACCGTTTTCGCCGCCGCTTCACCTGCGGATATGGCGAGATCCATACCGCGAATGGTAAAGCCGAGGTTCATACACATTCCGGCAGCGTCACCAGCAATCAGTACGCCGTCCCCCACCAGTTCTGGCTGCATGTTGATACCGGCTTCCGGTACGACGTGCGCGGCATATTCCACCAGCTTGCCACCGGCGATCAGCGGGGCAACCGCCGGATGCTGTTTGAAATCTTCCAGCATTTGCGGAACCGATTTTTTCGCATCTTTCAGATGATGAAGGCCGCAGACCAGTCCCAGAGAAAGGGTCGTTTCATTCGTATAGAGAAAGCCACCGCCCATCAACCCATCGGTGGGCGATCCGGCAAACAGACAGGCAGCCCCTTCGTTCCCTTGTAACTGGAAACGATCTTCAATTACCGATTTCGGCAACTCGATCAGCTCTTTTACGCCGACGGCAACATGCGATGCCTCGACGCGCTTTGCCATACCCAACTTTTCAGCCAACAGAGAATTCACTCCGTCGGCAAGGATCACCACTTTGGCTTCCAGAATATCGCCATCGGCTTCCACGCCCACGACTTTGCCCTCGCGCTGCACAACGTTATCCACGCGGATACCGGTGATGAGCTGAGCGCCCGCCTCTTCGGCCTGTTCCATCAGCCAGGCGTCAAATTTACTGCGTAAGACAGAGTAAGAAACTTGCGACGATTTGGCGTCTTCGCCGTTGCAATAGTCGATGGTCATCGCCCCTTTGTCGGTCATAAAGGCGAGTTTTTCGTGGGTGATGATGCGTTCAATGGGGGCCTGCTCAGCAAAGCCGGGAATGATGTTCTCCAGGCTATGCGCATACATGCGCCCACCGGTGACATTCTTCGCGCCAGCAGAATTGCCGCGCTCGATAACCAGCACCTGTGCGCCCTCCCGAGCCAGCACCAGCGCCGCAACCGAACCCGCCAGACCTGCACCCACGATGATGGCATCAAAGATATCTTCGGACATACGTACTCCTGTCAGCGGCAGGACACCTTCGCATCCTGCCCGAAATGGTTTAACGCGCTAAAGCAGCCGTCAGCGCAGGCAGGATCTTCAGCGCATCGCCAACGATGCCAAAATCCGCATACTGGAAGATCGGCGCATTTTTATCTTTGTTGATGGCGAAAATCGTCTGCGCGCCGTTGGCGCCGACCATATGTTGGATCTGCCCGGAGATCCCCACGGCCAGATACAGTTCCGGCTTGAGCATCAGGTTGGAGATGCCGACGTAGCGTTCGTGCTCCATCCACTTCTCGTTTTCCGCCACCGGACGGGAGCACGCCAGCTCGGCACCAATCGTCTGGCACAGCGCCTCCGCCAGCGAGATATTTTCTTTGCTGCCGATCCCGCGTCCCACGCTGACCACCAGACGGGCTTTGTCGAGGTCGACGCTGTTGCTCTGACGTGCCTGAGTTGCCGTACGAGTAACGGCTACAGCCGGAGCCTGCCATGATACGGTGTGCACCTCGCTACTGCGGGCGGTATCCGGTTGCTGCGCGTCAAACGTTCCACTGCTTAGCGTTATCACGGCGAACGGCGAAGCGATTGTTTCTGCCCCCATCGCCAGGCCGCCGTAGACCATATGTTTTACCGCCGCTTTTCCGTCCTGCACGGCGACTGCACTGGCGTCATTTGAGACCGCTGCCGACAAGCGAAAACCCAGTTTTGCCGCTAACAGCTTGCCGCGACGCGTATTTGGCAGCAGCACCGCCCCGCCCTCGCTGTGCTGACGAATAGTTTCGGCCATCACATCAGCGTAGTCTTCGACCATACGCTCTTCTGGTTTGCCGCTGAGTAACCAGACATCATCTGCGCCTAAATGGCATGCCGTCGCGCAGTCCTCTTCACTCAGCACAAACGTGTTAACTTTTTCACCTAAAGCCTGCGCACCATTCATCAGTTCCGGCAGACGAGAAGGGGTATCGCTGAATACCCAGATACTGGAAAATTTGTTCATAACATCCCCTGATAATTAAATGATTTTGCGAAGATTCTCGACAAATGCGGCAATCTGTTCTTCACCGTCACCTTCAATTACAACGCGCTGACGCTCGCGCTGCTTCGGTGCAGCAACGTGTTGTTCGGAATATGCCTGCGCGCTGTTCAGGCCAATGTCTGCCGGCGACCAGACCTGAACCGGTTTTTTCGCCGCGCCAAGAATGGCTTTCATCGAAGGGATTTGTGGGGTATTGATGTCCGTTGAGACCGCGATCACCGCCGGAAGCGGAATGCTCAGAGTTTCGACTTCATCTTCCAGTTCACGCTCTACCGTCAAAGTGCTGTCAGTAAGAGAGAGGATTTTACTCACGCCGTTAATCGCCGGAATGTTCAGCGCTTCGCCCACCAGCAGACCAACCTGCTGAGCATAAAGATCGGAAGAACCGTCACCGCAAATAAGCAGATCGAAACCTGCTTTTTGCGCGGCGGCAGCCAGCGCGCTGGCAGTTTGTTGTGGCAGCGCCTGCTCAAATTGCTCGTCAATAACAACAATCAGTTCATCTGGGCCACGGGAAAGCACATCTTTTCGCCCTTTTGCATTGGTCAGCGCTTTGCCGCCGACGCTCATGGCCACAACCTGGGCCTCTCCTGACTGTTGTTTCAACTGACAAGCCGCTTCGATCGCATTCAGATCATACTGGCTTATTTTGCCATCCGCTTTGCTGAAATCGAGTGAACCATCAGCATTATTAATCGCAATATCCTGTTCATCAGGTACGCATTTGTAGCAAGTAATTATCTTCATTGCATCTCCAGAAATCATGAAGGAAACGTATTTATATCGGCAGTGTTAAATACAGATATCACGCTCTTTAATTCGGAAATAAAACCTTAATCACCAATATTGAAAATGTCACACATTGAAATTCGTAACTTTCAATAGTGTTATGCACCTCACCAATATTGAAAGAATCACGTCAAATATGAAAATTTTCAATATTGTCTGCGGGTTCAACAATATTGAACGCCAGTCACTTAAAAAAGTTAAAAAACCACAACCAACTAATTGATTAAAAACAAAAAATATCAAATTTTTAAGCGAATTACTCAGCATAAAAAAGTGTGACGAAGATAACAGAACCACCCGATATGAATACTCATTATGGGTTACTCACTGAGGCGCTCCCAGAGGTTAAAAAGTTATCAACAAATCATTAATAATAAATAAACAAACGATCAAGCACGGGCACGCTAAATAAGTTTCGTTTTCACACTGGAATTCACTTATGAAAAATGAAAAGAGAAAATCGGGAATTGAACCGAAGGTTTTTTTCCGCCATTAATAATAGTTGGGATACTTTGTTGGCTAACTGTAAGAGATCTCGATGCCGCTAACGTCGTTATTAATGCGGTATTCAGTTATGTCACCAATGTCTGGGGCTGGGCATTTGAATGGTATATGGTCGTCATGCTCTTCGGCTGGTTCTGGTTGGTCTTTGGCCCGTATGCCAAAAAGAAATTAGGCGACGAAAAACCAGAGTTTAGTACCACCAGCTGGATTTTTATGATGTTCGCTTCCTGTACATCCGCCGCGGTGCTGTTCTGGGGTTCCATCGAGATCTACTACTACATCTCCACCCCGCCGTTTGCTCTCGCGCCTAACTCTACGGCTGCGAAAGAGCTGGGCCTGGCGTACAGCCTGTTCCACTGGGGACCGTTGCCGTGGGCAACCTACAGTTTCCTTTCTGTGGCTTTCGCCTACTTCTTCTTTGTGCGCAAGATGGACGTCATCCGTCCCAGCTCCACGCTGGTACCGTTGGTGGGCGAGAAGCATGCGAAAGGGCTGTTCGGCACCATCGTCGATAACTTCTATCTGGTGGCGCTGATCTTCGCGATGGGTACCAGCCTCGGTCTGGCCACTCCGCTGGTAACCGAGTGCATGCAGTATCTGTTCGGTATTCCGCATACGCTGCAACTCGACGCAATCATCATTACCTGCTGGATCATATTGAACGCCATTTGCGTGGCCTGCGGCCTGCAAAAAGGGGTCAAGATCGCCAGCGACGTGCGTAGCTATCTGAGCTTCCTGATGCTGGGCTGGGTGTTTATCGTCAGCGGCGCCAGCTTCATCATGAACTACTTCACCGACTCCGTCGGCATGCTGTTGATGTATCTGCCGCGGATGCTGTTCTATACCGATGCCATAGGTAAAGGCGGCTTCCCACAGGGCTGGACCGTCTTCTACTGGGCGTGGTGGGTCATTTACGCCATCCAGATGAGTATCTTCCTGGCCCGTATTTCGCGTGGTCGTACCGTCCGTGAACTGTGCTTCGGGATGGTGCTGGGCCTGACCGCGTCGACCTGGATCCTGTGGACAGTCCTTGGCAGCAACACGCTGCTGCTGATGGATAAAAACGTTCTCAATATCCCGCAGCTGATTGAACAACACGGTGTGGCGCGCGCCATTATCGAAACTTGGGCTGCTCTACCGCTCAGCACCGCCACCATGTGGGGCTTCTTCATCCTCTGCTTTATTGCCACCGTGACGCTGATTAACGCCTGCTCTTACACCCTGGCGATGTCCACCTGTCGTGAAGTCCGCGATGGTGAAGAACCGCCGCTGTTAGTGCGTATCGGCTGGTCCGTTCTGGTCGGCATCATCGGTATCGTTCTGCTGGCGCTGGGTGGGCTGAAGCCGATTCAGACCGCGATTATCGCCGGAGGATGTCCGCTGTTCTTCGTCAACATCATGGTGACGCTGTCCTTTATTAAAGACGCCAAAGTGCACTGGAAAGACAAGTAATTCTTATTAACCCAATTGATCAAGAGGCTGAAAGATGGATTTCAACTTAAATGACGAGCAGGAGCTGTTTGTCGCCGGTATTCGTGAACTGATGGCCAGTGAGAACTGGGAAGCTTATTTTGCCGAGTGCGATCGTGACAGCGTCTACCCTGAGCGTTTTGTAAAAGCGCTGGCGGATATGGGCATTGATAGTCTGTTGATCCCGGAAGAACACGGTGGTCTGGAAGCGGGTTTTGTTACCGTCGCTGCAGTCTGGATGGAGCTGGGTCGTCTTGGTGCGCCAACTTACGTGTTGTACCAATTGCCGGGCGGTTTTAACACTTTTCTGCGTGAAGGTACCCAAGAGCAGATTGATAAAATCATGGCGTTCCAGGGCACCGGTAAGCAGATGTGGAACTCAGCAATCACCGAACCGGGAGCGGGATCGGATGTTGGCAGCCTGAAAACCACTTATACACGTAAAAATGGTAAGGTTTATCTTAATGGCAGTAAGTGCTTTATCACCAGTAGTGCCTATACCCCGTACATCGTGGTTATGGCGAGAGATGGTGCATCGCCGGATAAACCTGTTTACACCGAGTGGTTCGTTGACATGAGCAAAGCGGGTATCAAGGTCAACAAGCTGGAGAAACTCGGTCTGCGCATGGATAGCTGCTGTGAAATCACCTTTGACGACGTTGAACTGGACGAGAAAGACATGTTCGGTCGGGAAGGTAATGGTTTCAACCGCGTGAAAGAAGAGTTCGATCATGAACGTTTCCTTGTCGCGCTGACCAACTACGGTACGGCAATGTGCGCTTTTGAAGACGCCGCGCGCTACGCCAATCAGCGCGTGCAGTTTGGCGAAACGATCGGCCGCTTCCAGCTGATTCAGGAGAAGTTCGCGCATATGGCGATCAAACTGAATTCCATGAAAAACATGCTGCTTGAAGCGGCATGGAAAGCGGATAACGGCACCATCACTTCGGGCGATGCGGCAATGTGCAAATACTTCTGCGCCAACGCTGCGTTTGAAGTGGTCGATACCGCCATGCAGGTGCTGGGCGGTGTAGGTATCGCGGGTAACCATCGCATCACGCGTTTCTGGCGCGATCTGCGCGTTGACCGTGTTTCTGGTGGCTCTGATGAAATGCAGATCCTGACGTTGGGTCGTGCGGTACTCAAGCAATACCGCTAATTCAGCACGATTCGTAGGCCGGATAAGGCGTTTACGCCGCCATCCGGCAACATGCCCGGTGGCGCTGCGCCTACCGGGCCTACAAAAAATGCCAGGAGCAAAATTATGAATCATTTACCAATGCCAACCTTTGGCCCACTTGCCGGGGTACGCGTGGTTTTTTCAGGGATCGAAATTGCCGGCCCGTTCGCCGGACAGATGTTCGCCGAATGGGGTGCTGAGGTTATCTGGATTGAAAACGTCGCATGGGCCGATACCATCCGCGTGCAACCTAACTATCCACAGCTCTCACGCCGCAACCTGCACGCCCTGTCGCTGAATATTTTCAAAGATGAAGGCCGGGAAGCGTTTCTGAAGCTCATGGAAACCACCGATATTTTCATTGAAGCCAGTAAAGGCCCGGCCTTTGCTCGCCGCGGCATTACCGATGACGTGCTGTGGGAACATAACCCGAAACTGGTTATCGCCCACCTTTCCGGCTTCGGCCAGTTTGGTACCGAGGAGTACACCAATCTTCCGGCATATAACACCATCGCACAGGCGTTCAGCGGCTATCTGATCCAAAACGGTGATGTTGATCAGCCGATGCCTGCCTTCCCGTACACCGCCGATTATTTCTCCGGGATGACCGCGACGACAGCAGCGCTGGCAGCCCTGCACAAAGTACGCGAAACGGGTAAGGGTGAAAGCATTGATATCGCCATGTACGAAGTGATGCTGCGTATGGGTCAGTACTTCATGATGGACTACTTCAACGGCGGCGAAATTTGTCCACGCATGACCAAAGGCAAAGACCCGTATTACGCTGGCTGCGGTCTCTATAAATGCGCCGATGGCTATATCGTCATGGAGCTGGTCGGCATCACGCAAATCAACGAGTGCTTCAATGATATTGGCCTCGCCCACATTCTTGGCACACCGGAAGTCCCGGAAGGTACCCAGCTTATCCATCGCGTGGAATGCCCTTACGGCCCGCTCGTGGAAGAGAAACTGGATGCCTGGCTGGCAACGCACACTATCGCCGAAGTCCAGGCGCGCTTTGCTGAGCTGAATATCGCCTGCGCGAAGGTACTGACCATTCCTGAACTGGAAGGCAACCCGCAGTACGTTGCCCGTGAATCCATTACTCAGTGGCAAACGATGGACGGCCGCACCTGCAAAGGGCCGAACATCATGCCGAAATTTAAAAACAACCCGGGGAAAATCTGGCGTGGCATGCCGTCACACGGCATGGATACCGCCGCCATTCTGAAAAACATTGGTTATAGCGAAGCAGACATAAATGAGCTGGTCGGCAAAGGCCTGGCCAGAGTTGAGGAATAAACGCGACGCGCTGACCTGCTGGTTGGTTAGCGCTCACGCCTGATTTCAGTGGATAAAGCATTATGGATATCGTTGGCGGACAAAACTTACGTCAGATGTGGGACGACCTGGCCGGGGTGTACGGAGATAAAACGGCGTTAATTTTCGAATCCTGCGAAGGAATCGTTCGGCAGTATAGCTATGCCTCGCTCAATGAAGAGATAAACCGCACGGCGAACCTTTTCCATTCCTTAGGGATCCGCAAGGGCGACAAGGTCGCATTGCATCTGGATAACTGTCCGGAATTTATCTTTTGCTGGTTTGGACTGGCAAAAATTGGTGCCATTATGGTGCCGATTAATGCCCGCTTGCTGGGCGAAGAGAGCGCCTGGATCCTGCAAAACAGCCAGGTGAGCCTGCTGGTCACCAGTGCCGAGTTTTATCCTATGTACCGCCAGATACGGCTGGAAAATACCACTCCGCTTAATCATATCTGTCTGATTGGCGAGCAGCTTCCGGTTGACGACGGCGTGAGCCACTTTACCCAACTGCAAGCCCGCCAGTCGACTAATCTGTGCTATACGCCTGCGTTATCCACTGACGATACGGCGGAAATTCTGTTTACCTCAGGCACCACCTCGCGGCCTAAAGGGGTGGTGATTACCCACTACAACCTGCGCTTTGCGGGCTACTACACCTCCTGGCAAATCGCTCTGCGCGATGATGACGTCTATATGACGGTGATGCCCGCTTTTCATATCGACTGTCAGTGTACGGCTGCCATGGCCGCCTTCTCCGCAGGCAGCACCTTTGTGCTGGTGGAGAAGTACAGCGCCAGGGCGTTCTGGGATCAGGTGCGTAGATATCAGGCGACGGTCACCGAATGCATCCCGATGATGATCAGAACGCTGATGGTCCAACCCGCAGCCCCAACGGACAGACAGCATCACCTGCGCGAAGTGATGTTCTATCTCAATTTATCCGAACAGGAAAAAGATGCCTTTATCGACCGCTTTGGCGTCAGACTACTGACCTCCTACGGTATGACCGAAACCATCGTAGGCATTATTGGCGATCGCCCCGGAGACAAACGGCGCTGGCCCTCTATTGGTCGCGTGGGTTTTAGCTATGAAGCCGAAATCCGTGACGATCACAACCGTCCCCTGCCCGCCGGAGAAATTGGCGAAATCTGCATTAAAGGCGTGCCGGGAAAAACAATCTTCAAAGAGTACTACGCGCAACCCGACGCTACTGCCAAAGCGCTGGAACCTGAAGGGTGGTTACATACCGGTGATTCGGGTTACCAGGATGCGGACGGTTTTTTTTATTTCGTCGACAGACGCTGCAACATGATTAAACGCGGTGGGGAAAATGTCTCCTGCGTCGAGCTGGAAAATATTATTTCTGCGCATCCGAAAATTCAGGACATTGTGGTTGTCGGTATTAAAGACTCGATCCGTGATGAAGCCATTAAAGCTTTTGTCGTCCTTAATGAGGGCGAAACATTAAGCGAAGCTGAGTTCTTCAGCTTCTGCGAAAACAATATGGCGAAATTCAAGGTTCCTTCTTTTATGGAGATAAGAACCGACCTGCCGCGCAATTGTTCAGGAAAAATAATCAAAAAAAATCTGAAATAACCCTTCCGGTCGGAATTCCTCCGGCCGGGAAACCTAATTATCTGGAGATGAACTATGAGTGAATCATTACATCTGACCCGTAACGGCCCGATCCTGGAAATTACCCTTGACCGGCCTAAAGCCAATGCCATTGACGCTAAAACCAGCTTTGCAATGGGGGAAGCTTTTCTTAATTTTCGTGATGACCCGGAATTACGCGTAGCAATTATCACCGGCGGCGGAGAGAAATTCTTTTCTGCGGGCTGGGACTTAAAAGCGGCGGCCGAAGGTGAAGCGCCAGATGCCGATTTTGGCCCAGGCGGCTTCGCCGGTTTAACCGAAATTTTCGACCTCGATAAGCCGGTCATCGCCGCGGTAAACGGCTACGCGTTTGGCGGCGGTTTTGAGCTGGCGCTGGCGGCGGATTTTATCGTCTGTGCGGAAAATGCCAGCTTCGCGCTGCCGGAAGCAAAACTCGGGATCGTGCCTGACAGCGGCGGCGTACTGCGTTTACCTAAACTGCTGCCACCGGCAATCGTTAACGAAATGGTGATGACCGGCAGACGAATGAGCGCCGAAGAAGCACTGCGCTGGGGCATCGTCAACCGCGTTGTCAGCCAGAGCGAACTGATGGATAGCGCGCGCGAACTGGCGCAGCAGCTGGTAAATAGCGCCCCGCTGGCTATCGCCGCGCTGAAAGAGATTTACCGTGCGACCAGCGAAATGCCGGTGGAAGAAGGCTACCGGTACATCCGCAGCGGTGTGCTGAAGCACTATCCATCGGTGCTGCACTCGGAAGATGCGCTCGAAGGACCACAGGCATTTGCGGAAAAACGCGATCCGGTATGGAAAGGTCGTTAATGTGCCTATGCCGGATAAGGTATTTACGCCGCAATCCGGCAATAAAACCGAGATAAGACAATGAGCTATTACGCCTTTGAGGGCCTGATTCCGGTGGTACATCCGGATGCCTATGTCCATCCCAGCGCTGTGCTGATTGGCGATGTCATTGTGGGGGCCGGGGTTTATATTGGTCCACACGCCTCATTGCGCGGTGACTATGGTCGCCTGATTCTGGAAGCCGGTTCTAACCTGCAGGATGGCTGCATCATGCACGGCTATTGCGACACCGACACTATCGTGCATGAGAATGGACACATCGGCCATGGCGCAATCCTGCACGGCTGCGTGGTGGGCAGAGATGCACTGATTGGCATGAACAGCGTGATTATGGACGGTGCGGTGATTGGCGAAGAGAGCATTGTCGCTGCCATGAGCTTTGTCAAAGCCGGATTTCAGGGAGAGGCAAGGCAGATGCTGGTTGGTTCACCGGTTCGCGTACTGCGTGAAGTCACGGACCAGGAGCTGTACTGGAAACGGCTGAACACCAAAGAGTATCAGGACCTTGCAATCCGCTGCCAAACAGGACTACACGAAACCTTGCCATTAACGCAGGTCGAAAAAAATCGGCCGCGCCTGAAAGGCACGACGGACGTAAAGCCAAAATCAGCACGGTAATTTATGCCGGAGAAGCGCTCACGCCGATCCGGCAAATCACCATTATCGACGCATGCTCTTGGAGAGCATCATCTGCCATTTCTGCTCACGGTTAAGCTCTGTTGGGGGAACCGCTGGCAGTCGCGGCGTTTTCGCCACACTCACCTTTTTTTCCTGCAAATTGTGATTCAATCGTCTGTAGAGATGAGAATCAATACTGATGACTTTCACCAAACGCTGGCACTGGCAGCCGCGGCCTGCAATTTGATTAGGGATCATCTTAACTTCACAAACAATTTCTCCCACTTCCGACAGAATATAAGAGAGCGTATTAATTGCTTTGCAGTGTTCAATATCAAAATGGCGGGAAATTTCCTTTGCTGTGATCCAACGATCTTCAGCCATCATCCAGTCAGCAATTAACAAATAAAGCGGTCTTTCAACATATTTTTCACACATAAGCACACCATTTCACAAATTAAAAATCTGGCTACGGCCTGTCCAAATTAATAAAAACTAAGCCATATTAAAATTGTGGATATAATGGATAGTATGCGACTTGAATGTTGATTAGTGTGAGCAACATCGTGCTTATTACATTGAAAATGTGGTTATGAAAGCACGGTTGGCCAGGAATGACCTTATGAGAGATAAAAAAAGGGTTTCTTTACAGAAACCCTTTCCCAATTATATTGCAGGCCCGGTTAGCGCAATTATCACCGGACCCTTTTTTTATGACTTTTTGATCTGCGCGTGCATTTCCTGAACCGAGGTCACCTTCTCGGTAGCATCGGCATTCAGCGCCATCGCCGTTGCGAAACCACCGTTCAGGGTGGTGTCATAATGCACTTTGTACTGCAGTGCGCTGCGGCGAATCAGCTTGGAGTCTTCAATAGCCTGACGGCCTTCGGTAGTGTTGATGATGTAAGTGTACTCGCCATTCTTGATACGGTCCTGAATGTGCGGACGGCCTTCATGCACCTTGTTCACCAGACGTGGATTGATACCCGCTTCGCCCAGCACAATCGCGGTGCCGTGCGTCGCATCCAACTCGAAACCAAACTTCAGCAGCTTCGCCGCCAGGTCAACCACGCGCTCTTTATCGCCTTCGCGAACGGAGAGCAGTGCACGACCCTGTTTTTTCATGGTGGAGCTGCTGCCGAGCTGTGCCTTGGCGAACGCTTCCGCGAAGGTACGGCCCACGCCCATCACCTCACCAGTAGAGCGCATTTCTGGCCCTAACAGCGGATCAACGCCCGGGAACTTGTTGAACGGCAGCACAACTTCTTTTACCGAGTAGTACGGCGGGATAACTTCTTTGGTGACGCCCTGCTGTGCCAGCGTTTTCCCGGCCATCACGCGCGCCGCGACTTTCGCCAGCGGTACGCCCGTTGCCTTGGAGACGAACGGAACGGTACGCGCCGCACGCGGGTTCACTTCAATCAGGTAAACTTCGTTATTCTTCACCGCAAACTGGACGTTCATCAGACCGCGAACCTGCAGTTCGAAGGCCAGTTTCTGCACCTGCTGGCGCATCACATCCTGAATTTCCTGGCTCAGGGTATACGCAGGCAGAGAACATGCGGAGTCACCGGAGTGCACGCCCGCCTGTTCGATGTGCTCCATGATGCCGCCAATCAGCACCATTTCGCCGTCGCAGATGGCGTCCACGTCCACTTCAACCGCGTCATCAAGGAAACGGTCCAGCAGTACCGGCGCATCGTTAGAAACGCTGACCGCGGTCTGGAAGTAGCGACGCAGGTCGGCTTCGTCGTAGACGATTTCCATCGCGCGGCCGCCGAGAACGTAGGACGGACGCACCACCAGCGGGTAGCCAATCTCTTTCGCCTTCTCAACCGCCATTTCAATGGCGGTCACGGTGGCGTTCGCCGGTTGTTTCAGCTTCAGACGGTCAACCGCCTGCTGGAAGCGTTCACGGTCTTCCGCACGGTCGATAGCATCCGGGCTGGTGCCGATAACCGGCACGCCTGCCGCTTCCAGCGCGCGCGCCAGCTTCAGCGGAGTCTGGCCGCCGTACTGCACGATAACGCCTTTCGGCTTCTCGATGCGCACGATTTCCAGCACGTCTTCCAGCGTTACCGGCTCGAAGTACAGACGGTCGGAGGTATCGTAGTCGGTAGAAACGGTTTCTGGGTTACAGTTGACCATGATGGTCTCGTAACCGTCTTCGCGCAGCGCCAGCGAGGCGTGTACGCAGCAGTAGTCGAATTCAATGCCCTGACCGATACGGTTTGGACCACCGCCCAGCACCATAATCTTGTCACGATCCTGAGTTGGATTCGCTTCGCACTCGTCTTCATAAGTGGAGTACATGTAAGCGGTGTCGGTGGCAAATTCTGCCGCGCAGGTATCCACGCGCTTGTAGACCGGGTGCAGGTTATATTGGTCACGCAGCTTGCGGATTTCCGCTTCGCGTACGCCGGCCAGCTTCGCCAGACGCGCATCGGCGAAACCTTTGCGCTTCAGTACGCGCAAGAAGTCAGCGTCGAGGCCGTTGATGCCAAGGTCTGTGACTTTTTCTTCCAGGCGCACCAGTTCTTCAATCTGCACCAGGAACCAGCGGTCGATGTTGGTCAGGTTGAACACGCCATCGACGGACAGGCCAGCACGGAAAGCATCGGCGATGTACCAGATACGCTCAGCGCCCGCGTCTTTCAACTCGCGGCGGATTTTGGTCAGCGCTTCCGGGTCATCCAGACTTACTTTCGGGTCGAAGCCGGTCGCGCCCACTTCCAGACCGCGCAGCGCTTTTTGCAGAGACTCCTGCTGGGTGCGGCCAATCGCCATCACTTCACCGACAGATTTCATCTGGGTGGTCAGACGGTCGTTAGCGCCAACAAATTTCTCGAAGTTGAAGCGTGGAATTTTCGTCACAACGTAGTCGATGGACGGCTCAAACGAAGCCGGAGTCCGCCCGCCAGTGATGTCGTTCATCAGTTCGTCGAGGGTGTAACCTACCGCCAGCTTGGCTGCGACTTTAGCAATCGGGAAGCCGGTTGCTTTGGACGCCAGCGCCGAGGAGCGTGAGACGCGCGGGTTCATCTCGATAACAATCAGACGGCCGTTTTTCGGGTTTACCGCAAACTGGACGTTAGAACCACCGGTTTCAACGCCGATTTCACGCAGCACCGCCATCGAGGCGTTACGCATGATTTGATATTCTTTGTCGGTCAGCGTCTGGGCTGGCGCAACGGTGATGGAGTCACCGGTATGGATGCCCATCGCGTCGAAGTTTTCGATGGAGCAGACGATAATGCAGTTGTCGTTTTTATCACGCACCACTTCCATCTCGTACTCTTTCCAGCCAATCAGCGATTCATCAATCAGCAGTTCGTTGGTTGGGGAAAGATCCAGACCGCGTTCGCAAATTTCTTCAAACTCTTCGCGGTTGTAGGCGATACCGCCGCCGGTGCCACCCATGGTGAAGGACGGACGGATAATGCACGGGAAGCCGACGTCAGCGGCAACCGCCAGCGCTTCTTCCATGGTGTGAGCGATGCCTGAACGTGCGGTATCGAGACCGATTTTTTTCATCGCGATGTCGAAGCGACGACGGTCTTCCGCTTTATCAATGGCATCCGCCGTCGCGCCAATCATGGTCACGCCGAACTCAGCCAGTACGCCCTGGCGTTCCAGCTCCAGCGCACAGTTCAGCGCCGTCTGACCGCCCATGGTTGGCAGCACCGCATCCGGGCGCTCTTTCTCAATGATTTTGCGTACCACTTCCCAGTGAATCGGCTCGATGTAGGTGGCATCGGCCATTTCCGGGTCGGTCATGATGGTCGCCGGGTTGGAGTTCACCAGAATAACGCGGTAACCCTCTTCACGCAGGGCTTTACACGCCTGCGCGCCGGAATAGTCAAACTCACACGCCTGACCGATAACGATCGGACCCGCGCCCAGAATCAGGATACTTTTTATGTCTGTACGTTTTGGCATGGCTCTTTTACTCCTGATTATTTCGCGGACTGACGGTATTGCTCAATTAACTCGATAAAGTGGTCGAACAGCGGCGCAGCGTCGTGTGGACCCGGGCTTGCTTCAGGGTGTCCCTGGAAACTGAACGCCGGTTTGTCGGTACGATGAATCCCCTGCAGGGTGCCGTCGAACAGCGACTTGTGGGTCACGCGCAGGTTGGCAGGCATGGAGGCCTCATCGACCGCAAAACCGTGGTTCTGAGCGGTGATCATCACGGTGTTGTTATCAATATCTTTTACCGGATGGTTGCCGCCGTGGTGGCCAAACTTCATCTTAATGGTCTTCGCACCGCTTGCCAGCGCCAGCAGTTGATGGCCGAGGCAGATGCCAAATACCGGAATATCGGTTTCAAGAAATTTCTGAATCGCGGTAATCGCGTAGTCGCACGGCGCCGGATCGCCAGGGCCGTTGGACAGGAAGATACCGTCCGGATTCATCTTCAGAACATCTTCAGCAGAGGTTTTCGCCGGCACAACCGTCAGGCGGCAGCCGCGCTCCGCTAACATACGCAGAATGTTACGTTTAGCGCCAAAATCGTAGGCCACTACGTGGAACGGCAGTTCATCGGCGGATTTAGCTTCCGGCAGGTCACCGGCCAGCGTCCAGCTACCTTGCGTCCAGCTATAAGGCTCCGCGGTGGTCACTTCTTTCGCCAGATCCATGCCGTTCAGCCCCGGGAAGGCTTTCGCTTTTTCCAGCGCCAGCGCCGCATCCGGGTTATCACCCGCGATAATGCAGCCGTTCTGTGCGCCCTTTTCACGCAGCAAACGCGTCAGCTTACGGGTATCGATATCGGCAATTGCCACAATATTATGGCGTTTGAGGTAAGAAGAGAGGTCTTCGGTATCGCGGAAGTTGCTGGCAATCAGCGGCAGGTCGCGGATGACCAGGCCTTGCGCATGTACTTGAGAAGATTCTGCATCGGCTTCATTGGTGCCGACATTACCGATATGAGGATAAGTAAGAGTGACGATTTGGCGGGAATAGGAAGGATCAGTGAGGATTTCTTGATAACCGGTCATTGAAGTATTGAAAACGACTTCCCCAACCGCCGAACCTGTTGCCCCTATGGCCCGACCGTGAAACTGGGTTCCGTCTTCCAGAACCAATAGCGCTGACTTAATCAAAACACCCTCCAGAGAATATTCACTCACTTTATTTGCATATTAATTCATTAACACATCATGAATCAATGCAAATTTGCTTACCTATGGATTTCTGGCAAACGGCGGCATTCTAGAGATAGCCCACGTAAAAGTCTACCCAAAAGGGCATTTTTTATTATTATTTTACGCCACTGAGATAAAACACACGATTTAACAGGCAAAAAGATCAGCTAACTTGGGGTGGAAAACGCTTGCGGAAGATAAAGAGTGTAAAAACAGGAAGCGCGATAGATAAAAGTGGACCATTTGGTCAAAATTTACATTGAAATAACAAAATAACCCCGCAAAACATCAACAAATAGGTCATTAAATAAAAAATCAAATTAAAAAGCGAAAAATAAAAGGGCAATAAAACATTGCCCTATGTAATCAAATAGTTATGATTACAATAACCACATCACGAAGGGTAATAAAAGTTATAAACTGCGTAAATCAAGCACATCTTTCATATCAAAAAGACCATTTGACTTTGATTTCAGCCAAATTGCCGATCGTACTGCGCCATTGGCAAAGGTCATGCGGCTGGAGGCTTTATGCGTGATCTCAATGCGCTCGCCAATATCGGCAAACATCGCGGTATGCTCACCAACGATATCTCCCGCCCGCACCGTGGCAAAACCGATCGTACCGGGTACGCGCTCACCGGTGTAACCTTCACGCGAATAGACGGCACACTCTTTTAAATCTTTATCCAGCGCCCCGGCAATCGCCTCCCCCATCGCCAGCGCAGTGCCTGACGGCGCATCCACTTTATGACGGTGATGGGCTTCAATAATCTCAATATCGGTGTAATCACCCATCACTTTCGCCGCCTTCTCCAGCAGCTTAAGCATGACGTTAACGCCAACGCTAAAGTTCGCGGCGAAAACGATAGCAATATCCTGCGCAGCATCACGAATAGCCTGTTTGCCCGCGTCATCAAAGCCAGTGGTGCCAATCACCATCCCTTTACCGTGCTGGCGGCAAAACGCCAGATGCGCCAGCGTGCCTTCCGGGCGAGTAAAATCGATGAAAACATCAAAATCATCTTTCACCGCCTCAAGACTACTTTGCACGGTAACGCCCGTTTTACCGGCTCCCGCTAATTCTCCGGCATCGCTTCCCAGCAAAGAAGAACCTTCGCGCTCCAGCGCCGCGCCGAGCTGTACGCCATCCATGCCAAGAGTGGCCTGAATCAACTGACGCCCCATGCGCCCTCCGGCTCCCGCGATGGCAACGCGGATTTGTGCATCATGCATAGCTATTCTCTTTTGTTAA
This sequence comes from Citrobacter sp. RHBSTW-00986, assembly GCF_013783065.1. Classification (NCBI taxonomy): domain Bacteria; kingdom Pseudomonadati; phylum Pseudomonadota; class Gammaproteobacteria; order Enterobacterales; family Enterobacteriaceae; genus Citrobacter; species Citrobacter sp. RHBSTW-00986. The sequence goes on from NZ_CP056200.1 coordinate 4,082,787, forward strand.
TTTTACGTAAATCGTTTTCAGATTAACCAGCACATCGCTGCGCCGCCAGCCGAAAACGTCGATAATTAGAATTTAATGATAAACAGGGAGAGATATCAGTAAAAGGCATGACGATCAGCGAAAACCACATGATTCTCTGACCACCAGCGCAGGTGGCAGAATAATGCGTTTCGGAGGTTCGTCATTTCCCTGAATGCGACTATAAAGTAGCTCCCCAGCCTTGCGACCTATCTCTTTTGCGGCCACCGACACGGTGGTGAGCGCAGGTTGTACCAGCGCCGCTTCGGTGATGTCATCGAACCCCACCAGCGCAAAATCGCGCCCTGGTTCACGCCCCATTTTACGTAATGCCTGCATAACCCCAAGCGCCACAATATCCTGATAACAAACGGCGGCGGTAATTTCCGGGAACCGCATAAGAAGCGACTCTGCCACTTTTGCGCCGTCAATCTGGCTGGCCTGCGTCGCCACTATCCATTGCGGATTCGGCGATATTCCCTGCTCCAGCAACGTGCTGGTGAATCCACCGATACGCTGTGCCCGGCTCCCGGAACTTGGGCTACCACCGATAAACGCAATATTCTTATGCCCCATTTTGACTAAATGGGTGGTGGCCATTTGCGTACCGAGAAAGTTATCGGTTCCCACAAAATCAAAATCAGGGTCGCTAAGAGGGCGAACCACCATGATGGCGGGAATATTGCGCCTTTTCAGCGCCTCGAAGAAGGAGGTCGGTGTTTCACGCGCCGCGCAGAGCACCATGCCGCAGGCATTATTGCGCATCAACGAGTCGACAAATTTTTGCTGCCTTTCTCCTGACTCTTCACTGTTTGCCAGAAACAGAAGCAGGTCATGCCGCTCCATCTCATGGCTTAGCCCTGCAGTCATCTCACCGTAAAAAGGGTTAGTGATATCGTGTAACAACAATCCGACCTGATTACTGCTCCGGTTACGCAGGTTAGCGGCGGTTTGATTATAAACGTAGCCGGCATCGTCCAGCGCTTTGAGCACCCTGTCACGTGTGGCCTGAGAAATGCGCCCCCGGTTACGCAACACCATTGAAACGGTTGCCGTGGAGACTCCCGCGCGTTCAGCAACCTGCGCCAGCGTGACTGTAGTCATGACCTCTCCTGTTTATTTCGAAGGTTAATCGAATAACCAAAATATTGCCTTTTTACGTGTGATTCACATCACGCTAACGTGCATTTCACCGCACTGGATTCTGATTATGGCGGGTTAATCGCGTTAACCACACTATGAAAATAAGGTTAATCGATTAATCTTAAATAAGCCAACACGGAGACAGAATATGCGTACAACCTATAATAAATTCCCTGAGGTTAACGTTCAGGGCTATGACAACCACGCCTGGCAGGGTTGGTCGTCAATTCATTCAGTGCTTAACACCAGGGTTTCTACCGGCGCCAAAACCGTATTGATCGTGGATTGCTATCCGGGCGTGCGGCTTGACGAGCTGGAGCAACAGCTTGTTACGACATTAGATACCGCACTGGTGCTAAATATTGAATCCGCCCGCCGCGATGAGCAGGCCCTGCATGATTTACTGGCGCGTAACCTTACCGACGATCGCGTATTCGGCGTTCTCTCCTGTCATCACCTGGATGAATTTTTTGATAGCGACAAACTCAGCCAACTCCGCCAACAGATTGATGCCGTTACCTCAGGGCTGGTTGTGGTGTACGGCTCGGGCGCTGCGCTGGCACACCCTGGTGACGTACTGGTTTATGCCGATCTTCCGCGCTGGGAAATTCAACAGCGTATGCGTCATAACGGGCTGGGTAACTGGGGTGCAGAAAACCAGGATGAAGATATTCTTCGTCGTTACAAACGTGCTTTTTTCATTGAGTGGCGGGTATTCGACAAACACAAAACGCCGTTACTCAAACGCGCCGATTATTTGCTCGATACCACGGTAGAAAATAGTCCTACGATGGTCAGCGGCGACGCGTTACGCGCCGGTCTGCAACAAACCACCGAACAACCGTTTCGCGTTGCCCCTTTCTTTGACCCAGGCGTCTGGGGCGGGCAATGGATGAAACAACGCTTCGATCTCGATCCCTCAGCCCCCAATTACGCGTGGTGTTTTGATTGCGTGCCCGAGGAAAACAGCCTGTTACTGCGTTTTGGCAACGTGCGGATCGAGATCCCCTCTCAGGATCTGGTGCTGACCTGTCCCCGCCCCCTGCTGGGTGAAAAAGTTCATGCGCGCTTTGGCGCGGAATTCCCGATCCGTTTTGACTTCCTCGACACTATTGGCGGCCAGAATTTGAGCTTTCAGGTTCATCCGCTCACGGAGTACATTCAACAGCAGTTTGGTATGCACTATACCCAGGATGAGAGCTATTACATTCTCGAAGCCGAGCCGGACGCCGTAGTGTATCTCGGGACCAAAACCGGGATCGCACCGCAGGATATGCTCGACGACCTCCGGGCCGCGGGTCGTGGCGAAAAAACCTTTGATGATGAACGATTCGTTAACCAGATCCCCGCACATAAACACGATCACTTCCTGATCCCCGCAGGAACCGTACACTGCTCGGGTGCAGGAACCATGGTGCTGGAGATCAGCGCAACGCCCTATATCTTCACCTTCAAGCTGTGGGATTGGGGCCGCTTAGGGTTAGACGGCTTACCGCGTCCGGTGCATCTGGATCACGGTCAGCAGGTTATTGACTGGCAGCGCGACACGCAATGGGTGCACGACAACCTCGTCAACCGTATTGACCCCCTGGCTGAAGGAGAGGGTTGGCGGGAAGAAAGAACCGGAATGCACGAACGCGAATTTATCGAAACGCGTCGCCATTGGTTTACGGCACCGGTCACTCACCATACCCATGGCGGCGTCAACGTCCTGAACCTGGTCGAAGGTGCGCAGGCCGTTGTTGAAAGCCCGAGCGGCGCGTTTCCCCCGTTTGTCGTCAACTATGCAGAGACCTTTATCATCCCTGCCGCCGTCGGAGAATATCGTATTTCGCCGTTTGGCAAAGGCGTCGGTCAACAGCTCGCCACGATTAAAGCCTGGGTTAGAGGATAAGCGCATGATTAACGTAATTGTTGCCACCCATGGTCCCCTGGCGGACGCGCTTCTCGCCAGCGGTCGTATGGTTTATGGAGAATTACCGCATGTTTATCCCGTCACGCTGAGTGAACAGGCAGGTATCGAAGGGTTTAAAGCGACGTTCTCTCAGGTTCTCACCAGTGCCGGAAAAGACGCTGACGGCGTACTGGTGCTATGTGACATGCAAAGCGGTACGCCGTGGAATGTCGCCTGCCATCATGCTTTTTCTTCACAAACGGTTCCTCCCGTTGCCGTCGTAGCGGGGGTCAATTTCCCGATGCTGTTACAAAGCGAGGAGATTTGCCATTTAACGGATGTTCACGCCGCAGCCGTCGAGCTGTTGGCGCTGACGATACCCACGCTGATTAAAGCCGCCCCGGTTTTATCCGTTCAGTCCGACGATTTTTAAAGGAAACCACTATGAGTATTTCTTTTGTACGTATCGATGACCGCGTAATCCATGGGCAGCTCGTGACACGTTGGGCCAAAGAGCTGCCCTGTGATGGGATCGTCGCTATAGACGACGCCGTCGCGGCCGACCCTTTGCTCTCTTCGGTGATGAAAGGCGCCGTACAGGACACCAAAGTTTGGTTGTTTGATACGGCCACCGCGATTGAAAAATTGCCAAAAGTCATTGCCAGCGAGAAACGTTATTTCGTCATTGGCAAATCCCCCGTCACGCTCAAACGCATTGAAGAAGCAGGTATCAGCCTGAAAAATGCCAACGGCAAGATTAATGTAGGTCCGATGAGCGCGCGTGCTGATACCACCACCATCGGCCCGAATCAGTCGGTCAACGGGGATGAAATTGCCGCCTTTGACTGGCTGACGCAACATGGGCACCTGGTTGAGTTTCGCCTGGTTCCTGATGCCAGTTGCTACAGCTGGCAGGACGCACGTCAGAAGCTGAAATAAGGAGCGCACGATGATTATCGAAGCTACGTTGATTGGCATACTTTGCTATCTCGGCGCCCTCAGCAGTCCCTGGCTTCTGGGGCTGACCGGCGGCTGGTATCTGATCACCCGCCCGCTGATTTCCGGAATGCTGGTCGGGATTATTCTCGGCGACATTAAAACCGGGATCATGATTGGCGTCGCGGTTCAGGCGGTGTATATCGCGATGGTAACGCCTGGCGGTTCGATGCCGGCCGATCTCAACTTTGTTGCTTACCCCGCAATCGCCCTAGGGATCCTTTCAGGAAAAGGCCCCGAGGTCGCGGTCGCGCTGGCTGCGACCATCGGTATCGCCGGAACCATTTTGTTTAACGCGATGATGGTACTGAACTCCTTCTGGAATCACCGGGCAGATGTGGCGCTGGAACGGGGCGACGAACGCGGTATTTACCTGAACAGCGCCATCTGGCCACAGGTGACAAACTTTGTCCTGCGTTTTGTACCAACTTTTATTGCGGTTTACTTCGGCGCGCAATACATCAGCGGTTTTATGGACAGCTTGCCGAAAATAGTTCTGTCAACGATGAACGTACTGGGCGGCATTTTACCCGCCGTCGGGATCGCGATTTTGCTGAAGCAGATCATCAAAAACTACACCATGCTGATCTACTTCCTCGTCGGTTTTGTCTGCATCGTATTTTTAAAACTCAACATGGTCGCGCTGGTGATCGTCGGTTCGCTGTTGGCGTTGATCCATTACAACTACAAACCGGAACCGCCGCAGGCCGCGAATGCAAAGTCGGTAGCCGATGATGAGGAGGATGAATTCTGATGGAAGAACGTACACTTACGCGTAAAGATCTTCGCCGCTGCTGGCGCGCATGGATGATGCACAACTTGTCATCGATGAGTTTTGAACGTCTGGAATCTTTTGGCTTTTGTCTGAGTATGCTTCCGGTGGCGAAAAAGCTCTATCCCGACGCAGCCCAACGTACTGAAATGCTGCGCCGTCATGCCTCATTCTATAATACGGAGCCCCAGATAGGCGCGATCGTAAACGGTATGGTGCTGGGGCTGGAGGAGAAAAAAGCGAACGGTGAACCGATCGATGGGGAGACCATCAATACCCTGAAGGTTGGCCTGATGGGCCCTATTGCCGGGATCGGCGATTCAATGATCCCTGGCATGCTGATCCCTATCCTGCTCAGCATCGGCATGGCCCTGGCGGCCGGCGGTAACATTCTGGGGCCGCTGTTTTATACCGTTGCCTGGTTGGCCATCATCATTCCCGGTTCGTGGTTCTTGTTCCTGAAAGGCTACAAAATGGGTTCTGGCTCGGTGGAAATGCTGGTGAGCAGCAAGTCTGCCCGTCTGCGTGAAGCGTTATCGCTGCTGGGTGTGTTTGTCATGGGGGGCGTGGCGGCCAGCTACGTTAAACTTGGCACCGGACTGGAGTTTATTACCAAAGATGGGGTGAATATCCATGTTCAACAGATGCTGGACGGTATCTTCCCGCAGTTACTGCCGCTGATTGTGGTGCTTGGTACCTGGTATCTGATGGCCAAGCGCGGTGTGTCACCAGTGAAAGCGATGATTTTACTGTTGATACTGGCCGCCCTCGGCGTCGCCACGGGCCTGTTTGCGGGATAACACACAGAAAACGGTACAACCGGGGCTATGCCCCGGTTTTTTTATGGATGAAAGTTTTGCCATAGCTCGGGGTGCTTGTCCGGGCGTGAGATAAATTGGAAACGCGCCGGGTCCTCGATGAATTGCTGATAAACAGGTGCGGAGGTAATCGAGAATTCCGTATATTGTCTGGGCGTAACGGCCTGCAGTCGTCCAGGGATGTAACGCGGATTATGCTGCCAGATAACGTTGTTGCCCTGCAGCAGCGGATACCATGCCAGTCCTTTATGCGCACGCACGGCGTCGTACTCAAAACCATATTCACGATCGCACCACGCGCCAAAGGTTAACGGTACATCCGGGTCTGCGGATATAGTCGCATGCCCCCAACCGGGTGGTACCAACACTTTCTCACCGGGTCCGGCAATTACAGCAAAACAGCGGCCTGGGTCGTCCTCAACATATTCCTGCATATAAATGATCGCTTTTCCCTGCCAGATTTCATAAAGCTCCGGCGGAGACCAGCCGCTGTGCTGACTAATACGATGAATATGTCCCTGACTACGCACCGGCTCTTCTCCCAGCCGTCCCGCCGCATAGGTCACCACGCCAAACAACAGCATCCGCTTTTTCAACTCTTCGCGATCCTGCATTCGCGCCACATCCATCGCTATGGCATACACCTCTTGCGGCCCTTCACAGTGCGGATCGCGCAGCGAGGCGCGAATCTGGTCGAGTTGACGAATCTCCGGCATCGGCCCGGTAACCTCATCCCCATAGCTAAAACCAAGCGGGTGATGATGGACCGTCATATCCAGGCCGTAAGAATGCGCTAAGTCACCCATTCTGTACCTCCTTCGCCTGAACCGTCTTATTTTCCTCAAAGACCCTTATTCTGAAGCCGCTGGCAAGCGCTGCATAATCATGACCCGCAATCCCTGGCCATACGGCGAGCGCCGACAGAACCTCTTCCCCGGTGTTGATTAACCGATGCGCGGTAAAGCCGGGGATAATGTGGACAGATCCCGCGAATACTTTTTCCAGCCTCGCGTCGCCCTGCTCAGTTTGCAACAGCAGCAAACCGGTGCCACGCAGACCAAAATAGACTTCCCCCTGTTCGCGGCGCGCATGGAAATGCCCGCGAGTCATAAAATACTCACAGCCGACCCGGCCAGGGTAAAGATGGGTAACGCCGGTGTAGAGTTCACCTTCAGCGGGAGAGGTATCCAGCATCTCGACGTCATACACGACCTGCTCGCCAGCCAGCTGTTGACGGGCGTGTTCATCGGCAAAAACGTCTGGAAGATCCTCAATACGGGTGGATTTACGCAATAACAGGCCATCAGCTAAAGCGCCGCTTGCCCACGCCACCTGCGGTGGCTGGATAAAAGAAAGGTTCATATGTGTCTCCGGCCCGAGGAGAACAACAGGATCAGATTAGCAGATTAATCGATTAACCTGCTATCGCTATCTGCATATTGCGGGCCGGATCACAGCCTCAAGGTGCCAGCGTCAGTACCTCTGCCACCCACTGCTGGAACCCCTCAACGTCCAGCCCCAGCGCGACCAGGGCATTTGCCGGATGCCCTAAACGTCCTTCAATGTCCACCACCGTCGTACCCGAGGTATATTCACCCTGGGTTTCAACCGCCACGAAGCACGGCTGCAGGGTAAACAGTTCCGGGCGCACCAGCCAGGCAATAGCGCACAGGTCGTACATTCGTAGCCCCGTATTCATACTGCCGCTACGGTAATGGCTAAACAGCGCGTGCAGCATTTTTCCCGTCTGGTTAAGCTGCGGCAACGTCGTCAGGTAGTCAGGGGTGAGCATGGCCTGATTAGTGACATCCAGCCCACACATCACAATCTCCAGCCCGCTCTGGAAGACTTTTGCGGCGGCCTCGGGATCAATAGCAATATTAAACTCCGCGTTTGGCGTGAAGTTCCCGCGCCCGGCAGAACCGCCCATAATCACCAGACGGTGAATGTTGAATATGCATTCAGGATAATGAGTCAGCAGCAGCGCAATGTTGGTCAGGGGGCCAATTGCCACCAGCGTCACAGGCTGCGGGGCATGCATCAACGCATCGCGAATGGCCTGGAAGGCAGGTTTTGCCATCACCTGGCGGTCATGTTCGACAAATTCATACCCTTCCATACCTGATTCACCGTGTACGGAAGCGGCATCTCGTAGCGGTCTCACCAGCGGCATCGATGCCCCCTGCGCCAGTGGAATATCCGCATTCCAGAAGTGCAGCAGTTGCAATGCATTACGGGTGGTTTTTTCCACCGACACATTACCTGCTACCGTGGTCATCAGTTGCAGATCCAGCTCAGGGGCAAACAGCGCGGCGGCAATAGCGGCAGCATCATCAATGCCGGGATCGGTATCAAGAATGATCGGTAAGCGCATGGTTTCTCCATAAAAAAATGCCAGACGTTAAGTCTGGCATCTTCTCATAATCGTAACCGGAAAGACTTACTCTACTTCACGAACATCCACACGCAGCTCTTTCGGTACTTCGAAAACGATGTTTTCTTCACGCCCTTCCAGCGGAATAGCTTCCCCACCGCCAAGCTCCTGCAGGCGAGCAATCACGTTTTGAACCAGGATATCAGGCGCCGAGGCACCGGCCGTCACGCCCACGCACCTGGCTTCTTTCACCCACGCTTCCTGGATATCGGTCGCATCGTCAATCAGATACGCCGCTTTCCCCATTCGTTGGGCCAGTTCAGCCAGACGGTTGGAGTTAGAAGAGTTTTTCGAGCCGACCACCAGCACAACATCCGCCTGCTCTGCCAGCGCACGGACCGCTTCCTGACGGTTGGTCGTGGCATAACAGATATCGTCTTTGCGCGGCCCGACAATTTTCGGGAAACGGCTTCGTAACGCGTCAATGACGTCAGAGGTGTCATCAACGGAGAGAGTGGTCTGCGTCATGAAGGACAATTTGCCTTCATTTTTTACATTCAGTTTCAGCACATCTTCAGGTGATTCGACCAGATACATTCCCCCCTGCGGGTTACTGTACTGGCCCATCGTGCCTTCAACTTCCGGATGCCCGGCGTGACCAATTAAAATTGACTCTTCACCGCGACGGCTGGCGCGTGCAACTTCCATATGCACTTTCGTTACCAGCGGGCAGGTCGCATCAAAAACCGTGAGGTCGCGGCCTTTGGCTTCGTTACGCACCGCCTGAGACACGCCATGAGCAGAGAAAATCAGGATCGCGCCATCCGGTACTTCGCTGATTTGCTCAATAAAAATAGCGCCGCGCTCGCGCAGGCTATCCACCACATAGCGGTTATGCACCACTTCATGACGGACATAAATCGGTGCGCCGTAAATAGCCAGCGCGTTTTCCACAATGCTGATAGCGCGGTCTACGCCAGCGCAAAAACCGCGCGGGTTGGCCAACAGGATCTGCATTTTACGCCTCCAGTGCCGGTTCGACTTCCAGCACTTCAATATCAAAATGAACGGTATGCCCGGCCAGCGGATGGTTGAAATCAACCGTGATCGAGTCACCGTTGATTTCGCGGATCACACCAGGCATCTCACTGCCGTCCATTGCGGTAAAGAGCATGATAGCGCCAATTTCTGGCTCGCCCGCGTCCATAAATTCCCGACGCGAGAAATACTGAATTAAGTCCGGGCTGGACACGCCGAAGGCGGCATCCGGCTCCAGAGCAAAAGTGGTTTTATCACCTTCTTTTAACCCCAGCAGGTGTTGTTCCAGTCCTTCAGACAGAGAACCGTCGCCCAGGCGAAACAGCGCAGGCTTGCCGTTATTGCGAGTTGACTCTGCGGTGGAGCCATCGTCGAGCTTAAGGGTGAAGTGCACCAGCACCGCACTGTTACTCTGTACTGATTTAGACATGCAGGTTGCTCTTTAAAATTGCTGCCGCCTGTTTGCCCGATAGCGCTACGCTTACCGGGCCCACAAGAATCGCAGTATATTGTAGGCCGGATTAGCATAGCGCCATCCGGCATTTTTTTATGCGGCTTTTTTCTCTTTCGACGGTAAGAAGCCTTCGAGGACAATCAATGCCGCACCGATACAGATCGCCGTATCGGCAAGGTTGAATGTCGCGAAATGCCAGTCACCGACGTAAAAGTCAATCATATCAACCACGAAGCCGTGCCACAGGCGGTCGAACAGGTTGCCCAGCGCACCGCCAATGATTAACGCATACGCGATGTTGTTCAGCTTCTGCGTCGCCTTCGAGCGATACATCATCACCATCAGGATAACGCAGATACCAATGGCGATACCGGCAAAGAACCAACGTTGCCAGCCACCGCTGTCGGCTAAGAAGCTAAACGCCGCACCATAGTTACGCGCGTAGTGCAGATTAAGCGACGGGAACAGCGACACCGTATCCCCCAGAGCAAAGTTCTGGAGGATCAGGTATTTGCTGCCTAAATCGATAATCAGCACGACTACCACCAGCCACAGCCAGCGTAGTCCTGTTGAACAAAGAGGCTTACTCATCAGGCAAACTTACGTTGTTCGCCATCACCGGCGATGTTGCTGACACAGCGTCCGCAGATATCTGCATGTTCCGCCACCTGGCCGACATCGGTAGTGTAATGCCAGCAGCGCGGACATTTCTCACCTTCGGCTTTGCTCAGTACGATTTTCAGACCTTTAAGCAGTTCGCTCTGCTGAGCGTCAGCAGGAGCCGCTGCATAATCCGCAACCGTCGCACCGGAGGTCAGCAGAACAAAGCGCAACTCTTCGCCCAGCGCGGTCAGTTTCGCCGCCAGTTCTGGTTCAGCGTACAGAGTAACCGCCGCTTCCAGCGAACCACCGACTTTCTTATCCGCACGTGCCTGCTCGATGACCTTGTTCACTTCGCCGCGCACTTTCAGCAACTCGTCCCAGTAGGCATCGTTCATCGCTTCGGTTTCGCCTAAGCCAAACAGACCTTCGTACCATTCACCGGTAAAGACGTACTTCTCACGATCGCCCGGCAGGTAACCCCAGATTTCATCAGCGGTGAAGGACATGATCGGCGCCATCCAGCGTACCAGCGCTTCTGCAATATGGAACAGCGCAGTCTGGCAACTACGACGCGCCACGCTGTCCGCTTTCGCGGTGTACTGACGGTCTTTGATGATGTCGAGGTAGAATGAACCCATTTCTACGGAGCAGAAGCGCATCAGGCGCTGTACTACTTCGTGGAAGTCATAGGCTTCATAAGCTTTCAGGATCTCTTCCTGCGCCGCTTGTGCACAACCTACCGCCCAGCGATCCAGCACCACCATCTCTTCCGGTTTCACCATATCTTTTACCGGATCGAACCCGTTCAGGTTCGCCAGCAGGAAGCGTGCGGTGTTACGGATACGACGATAGCTGTCGGCAGCACGTTTCAGGATTTCGTCAGAAACGGCCATTTCGCCGGTATAGTCGGTAGAAGCGACCCACAGACGCAGAATATCCGCGCCCAGTTTGTTCATTACGTCCTGCGGGCTTACGGTGTTACCGATAGACTTGGACATTTTACGACCCTGACCATCAACGGTGAAACCGTGGGTCAGTACCTGACGGTATGGCGCTTTGCCCTTCATTGCAGTGGAGATCATCAGAGAAGACATGAACCAGCCGCGGTGCTGGTCAGAACCTTCCAGATACATATCTGCCGCATGGCCTGCAAACTCAGGACGCACGTCCACAACGGATGAGTGGGTTGAACCGGAGTCGAACCACACGTCCAGCGTATCCGGGACTTTGACATACTGGTCAGCTTCATCGCCGAGGATATCTTTCGGATCGAGATCCCACCACGCCTGGATGCCGTCAACTTCAACGCGTTTGGCCACTTCTTCCATCAGTTCGATAGCACGCGGATGCAGCTCTTCGGTGTCTTTGTGAACAAACAGAGACATCGGCACACCCCACGTACGCTGACGGGAGATACACCAGTCAGGACGGTTGGCAACCATCGATTCAATACGTGCCTGACCCCAATCCGGGATCCATTGCACGCCTTTGATCTCTTTTAGCGACTGCGCACGCAGACCTTTCTGATCCATGCTGACGAACCACTGCGGAGTCGCACGGAAGATGATCGGCGATTTGTGGCGCCAGCAGCACGGGTAGCTGTGCTGCATCTTCTCAACGTGCAGCAGAGCGCCTTTATCGCTCAGCAGCGCAACGATTTTGTCGTTGGCTTTAAAGACGTTCACACCGTCCAGATCCGGATAGGTACCCGCCAGATATGCGCCGTCCGGACCAACCGGGTTAGCGATTTCCAGACCGTATTTCTGGCTAATGACGTAGTCATCCGGACCGTGGCCGCCGGCGGTATGGACCGCACCGGTACCCGCATCCAGCGTAACGTGATCGCCAAGAATAGCCGGCACGTCAAAGCCCATAAACGGATGGGTAAAGCGCAGCAGTTCCAGCTCGGCGCCTTTTACGGTGCCCAGAATAGTGTATTCAGCCGCACCAATACGCTGCATGACGCTTTCAACCAGATCCTTCGCCAGAATCACAGCCTGCCCGTCAATCTGCACCAGCGCATAGTCAAAATCAGGCGCCAGAGAGATTGCGCGGTTCGCCGGTAACGTCCACGGGGTGGTAGTCCAGATAACCAGTGAGATCGGGCCATTGACGTCAGAAACGCCAAATTTCGCTTTTACCGCGTCCTGATCGGCGGCGTGGAACGCAACGTCGATGGACGGGGAGGTTTTGTCATAATACTCAACTTCCGCTTCCGCCAGCGCGGAACGGCAATCAACGCACCAGTGCACCGGCTTCGCACCTTTGTGCAGGTGACCGTTGCCGATGATTTTACCCAGCGCACGAATGATGTTGGCTTCAGTTTTGAAGTCCATGGTCAGGTACGGATGCGACCAGTCGCCCAGCACGCCAAGACGGATAAAGTCTTTACGCTGACCGTCAACCTGCGTCGCTGCGTATTCACGGCATTTGGCGCGGAACTCAGCGGCGGTGAACTTCTCGCCCGGCTTGCCGTATTCCTGCTCTACTTTCAGCTCGATAGGCAGGCCGTGGCAGTCCCAGCCCGGAACGTAAGGCGAGTCGAATCCCGTGAGTCCTTTGGACTTCACGATAATGTCTTTCAGAATCTTGTTAACCGAGTGACCAATATGAATGCTGCCATTCGCATAAGGAGGGCCATCATGCAGAATGAAGGTTTTTTTGCCTTTTTTGGCCGCACGAATGATGCCGTACAGGTCATCATCAGTCCAACGCGCCAGCATTCCCGGTTCACGCTTGGCGAGATCGCCGCGCATCGGGAACCCTGTTTCCGGCAAATTCAGGGTTGATTTATAGTCACTCATCAGATTCTCGGTTCCGTATTTAAAACTCGTATAGGCATTAAGCCGGTTTTGTTAGCCCAAAAAATTCACGGGCAGTCAACTCATCACGCGCAATCTGCGCTTTTAGTTCATCCAGCGAGGCAAATCGCTGTTCGCTGCGTATTTTTTTACGCAGTACTACATCTATATGGCGACCATACAGGTCCATTACAACGTCCAATAGATGCACTTCCAACTGTTGGCGTACGCCTGCTACCGTCGGGCGTGTGCCGATGTTGGCGACGCCGGGGAAAGGTTTGTCACCCAGCCCCATTACTTCAACCGCATAAACCCCTTTCACCGGAGAAACCTGGCGACGAAGCGGTAAGTTTGCCGTCGGAAAACCGATAGTGCGCCCTAACTCGTCACCGTGAACTACGCGTCCTGAGATAGTAAAAGGATACCCAAGCAGGCTTTCAGCCAGTTGCAGGTTATCTTCCGCCAGCGCCTGACGTACCGCGGTGCTGCTGATGCGCACACCGCCTTCACAGAAGGTTTGGGTGCTGGTGATATCAAAACCATACTCAGCGCCCGCTTCCTGTAATAACAAGAAATCGCCCGCACGGCTAGCGCCAAAGCGGAAATCATCACCAACGGCAAGAAATTGTACACCAAGGCGCTTCACCAGCAGATCGCTGATGAAGGTCTGCGCCGTTAATGCCGCGAAGCGCCTGTCAAAACGCACGCACAGCACGTAATCAACGCCGCACTCCGCCAGATAACGCAGTTTTTCCCGCAGACGGGTGAGGCGCGCAGGTGACTTGTCCGTCGCAAACAGCTCCAGCGGCTGCGGCTCGAAAATCATCACCATCACCGGTAAATTGCGTTTGCGCCCTTCTTCCCGTAAGCCCTGCAGCAACGCACGATGGCCACGGTGCACGCCGTCGAAATTACCAATAGTCAGCACACACCCATGCGGGGCCTGACTGAGATTATGTATGCCTCGTATCAGCTTCATGTCTGGCTCAAAACAGTGAAAATCGTGAAAGTATACCCTGTACCGCGTTCAACGTTAACCGGCGATTGTTTCTACGAAACAGAAAGAGGATGGTTTTCATCGTTATGAAACAAATTGACGCCCTTCACGGGCACACCAATGCAATTTTTCTCGTGGAAAGGCTGTATTCACGCCCCGCAAGCTGGTAGAATCCTGCGCCATCACTACGCAACGAGTGCTGCAATTTAAACGGCGCTTATTTGCACAAATCCATTGACAAAAGAAGGCTAAAAGGGCATATTCCTCGGCCTTTGAATTGTCCATATAGAACACATTTGGGAGTTGGACCTTGGCTAATATCAAATCAGCTAAGAAGCGCGCCGTTCAGTCTGAAAAGGCCCGCAAGCACAACGCTAGCCGTCGCTCTATGATGCGTACTTTCATCAAGAAAGTATACGCAGCTATCGAAGCTGGCGACAAAGCTACTGCACTGAAAGCATTTAACGAAATGCAACCGATCGTGGACCGTCAGGCTGCTAAAGGTCTGATCCACAAAAACAAAGCTGCACGTCATAAAGCAAACCTGACTGCACAGATCAACAAACTGGCTTAATCGCCTGCTTGTTGTCGCTTTGTGAAAAAACCCGCGCAAGCGTAGCACAATAAGCCCCATCATTTTTGATGGGGCTTTTTCATTCTTTCAACCTGTCGCTATGCGATACAACCTGGGCTGAACCCGAATCTCTTTCCTCTTTTCGGCACTCAATACCTCCTGAATGTCTCTCAGGTCCTTCGCTCCACAGATAAAGCCAGTATCAGAAAGCATAAACTCTCCGCGGAACTCGTTATCTGGTTAATTATCGGAATGGGCTTCATTATGATCTCTACATCACCGATGCGGTGACAAAACTCGAGCTTGTTCTGGATGGCTCTCTGGCTGCCAACTCTATTAATCAGACCTGCTGGAAATTCCGTGATGCACCACTTGAGGCATTATTTCATCTAACCGGCTCATCACTGGACGCATCATCTTGCCGAACGACGGTTAACCGAGCTTTTCGGTGGCAAGATGACGCTCTCGCCTTATCCACCAAACGCATAATAAACTTAAGTTGCATTACGTAACGAAAAATATCATGAAGTCACTTTTTTACATATATATTCATGATTTTTGCAATTTTCGCTTGTATCGTACTTATTGCACTGGCACAGGATAAATCCTTTTTGTCCATGACTATCTTTTCCCGTTTCAGGATTTAAATACAAATTTTTTCCGCCATTATGAAGACGTAACTCTTCCCTGTAGAAAAACACTGTCAGGAGTACTAATACTGTAGTCAATACAAATGTCAGGAACGCTAAAATAACCCTCGCCTTATGCAGGGAGAGATTAACGGCAACGTCTGTTTTTTTGCCTTCGGTTTTTTTCTGAATTTCATAATGGGCACTGAGAATATCAGTGTCAGAAGGACAGGAAAATACCTCAGTGGCAGCAGGTTCATTTTTTTCAGCGCCTAATTCAGCAACCGGTGTAACGCTATAGGCCGGATTGATCTGGTAGCCCAGTCGGGGATGGGTAACGATTAAATCCGTCATCTCTATATCCCGCAAATCCCGCCGCAAGGCATAAATCGTCTGCAATAACGTACTATCGCTGGCGAATAAACCAAATTGTCCCCATACCTCATCGCAAATTTGCTTTTTTGTCGTTATATCTTGTTGGGTATGTGAGATGAGACACTTCAAACAGCGACCTTTCACGCCGGATAAATGAATACTTTCCCCATCCTTAAGATGATGAAGAACCATTTCACTTGTATCAAACAATAAATCATTTCCAATCATGAATGATGTAACCATTTGAAAATCCATTAACTATTGAGATGCGTTATTTTAGTACCAAAAATAATCATCTAACTGAGAGAATTGTCAAACCTGATGTAAAAAACCATAAAAAAATCTAAAAATAAGAAGGCAATGTCATAAAATGTAATATAAATTTACTTATTCAATCCAAAATAATAATTCACCTGATACACAATATTTATTTACTTATCTATGTTTTTTACACGATTGAGACAGCCGAAAATGTCCCCCTTTACAGGGGGACATGAGCACTTACTTCGTAATACCTTTAAAATAGAACGGTCTCATATCAACAGTTTGCCGCGTCATTTCGCAGCCCAGCCCTTCGCGAGCCGCATTCACCAGCGGGCCACGATCCAAATCCGCCGTCCAGGTAAACAGGCCGCCCAGGCCGCGGGATTTTACGTACTCGGCTTTGGCCTTCACGGTGCGTGGGGTATCCAGCGACATAAAGACTTTAGACTGTGGGTTATACAGGAAATCCGCATCCGCCACTTCATCGGTGTAAACAATAAAATTATTGCGACCGGTCTGGTTTTCCAGATCAAGATAATTTGCGATATGGTCGTACCATTCCGTTGAGCCGGATTCAAATGTTCCGACCGTCGTGCCGTATCCTGGCGTGTAAGTTCCTTTCAGCGGAGATACGCTCTGGATCGTCGCATCATGAGCATTACGGCTATAACCGGCATAACCGATAAAGACCTGTTTAAGCGGCACCCCAATCGACTCCAGATAATTAACGGAGGTCTCTACGCTCCAGTTATTCGCGCTACCATTCGGGTAGAGATTGGTATGATGCGCCAGCTCGGTAGCCCACGGCGTACCAAAGAAGTCGTAGGTCATTAAATTAATGCCCCAGACCCCCGCATCAATGAGCGCTGGAATATTGGCTTTTTTCAGTTTCTCGATGTCACCAGCCGCGGCAACGCTAATTTTCACATCACTGCGATTGATTTTATTCAGCGCGGCTTTCACATCCTTAATCAAGGCAGCAAAATTTGGTGCGTCAGTATCATCGTAGGTATTACCGGTATTTCCCGGTGCCCCCGGATATTCCCAATCCAGATCGATTTCGCTAAACATCGGGAATCGGGTGAACAGATCGGTCAGGCCGTCGCAGAATAGCGCGCGTTTATGTGGATCCTTAGCCATAAAGTGGAACGCCTGGCTCATGGTCCATCCGCCAATACTCATTGAAAGATGGAGATTCGGGTTCTTTTTCTGTACATCGCGTAACCCCCCCAGAACGCCCTGTGCATCGTACTGATGGAAAAGCGCCATGTAATCATTGCTTACCCAGCCCGCAAAGCCGCAGTTGCGATAGGAGGCAACATCTCCCCACGCATCGACAAAAGTGGGTTGCCATTGCGTACGCTGGAAGTCGACTGCGGCATTGTTGATGGTCGTCGCTTTCTCGCCGGTATCGCCGACAATCCCGCAGAAACCCAGCGTAATTTTATCGTAAGCAAAGGGGTCTAATAACGCCAGGTCAACGCCGCGCCCACAGCTGGAAGGCGCGAAATCACCATCGAGACGGCCGTCATATTGCGACCAGTCAGTCCAGTAACCGGACACTTTAAACTCGTTGGGCTTGTACTCGTTATAGGCTACCTTCGCAACACGCGCCGATGTATAGCTAAACTCATTGGTTTCCGTGGCCGCCACAAATCCGTTCTGCTCGTACTCTTTTGTACTGAGCGAATCATTTTGTACCAGTTTGCTGTTAGTCATAATGCTTACCTCGTTAATGAGTCATAGAAGAAATAGTGTGTCCCATCCGTCCGGTGGGACACCTATGTAATGCTCCCATTATGCGAGGGGTGCTAATCACAAACGCTTTGAAACCATGAGATATCGATTTGATGAGATCTCATTTTCTGTATAAAACAGGTTATGAGATAGGGTAAGAAGCGAGCTGGAGGGTCTCAGAAAATCTCTTTCTGTTTGATTTGCTACATCTTTTGCGTCGGTGCATCCACTTTGCTCAGCACTCACCAGTGACCCTGCCACAAGGTGGCAGGGTGCAGTGTACCGACTGGCCGAGTAACCCCCCCACAATATGAAGTATGACGAGTGCGCCTTGATTATTTACCCGCAGAAATAAATAGTGCCGAGTAATCAGTATTGCAAATACGCTGCACCGCTGGATGCTGGATCATTCTTTCCGCAAATATGGCGTGATACTCCTCCATCACATTCTCTACGCGTCCAATTTCAACAATTGAATCATCGGCATAAAAATTGTGGGAATAAAGAGTAGGCGCAACAAAAATAGCGTTATGCGTTGCGCCGAACGCTTTCATCAGCGCGGCATCATCAAACTCGCCAAGGATTTCAACGTTCAGCCCTTGTGAGTTAATCCAGTTCAACAGCTTACGCCCGAGCATCGAACGGCGCCCTGGGATCAGCAATCGACGCTCTTCGAGGCAGGCCGGAAATGGTTTCTCAGGCAATGGCTGGGTGCACCAAAAGCTCACGCTGCATTCGCCAATCCGCACTGAGAACAACCCTTCCTGCTGCGTAGAATCGATCGGGCAGTCGGAGATAATCATATCCAGTTTATGCTGGCTGAGCTGATCCAGCAGCATCTCGTGCGTTGATTCAAAACAACGCAGATGGATTTGTTCATCTTCAACGACTGCAGCATTCAGCACGCTGCTAACCAGCTGTTTGGACAACGCATCCGCCACGCCGACATCGAACAGTAAATTCGACTCTTTGCGATAGTTCACGATATCCAGCATTTCCTGGCTTAACGTGAACATCTTATCCGCATAACGAAAAACCAATTCGCCTAATTCGCTGGGCTCCAGTCCACGCCCCTTCCGCTTGAACAACTTTCCCTGTAAGCGTTCCTCAAGCGCTTTAATCTGCCCGGTAATGGTCTGCGGTGTCAGATAAAGCGCCTCTGCTGCACCAACCACCGATCCTTCTTTATATACATGCCAAAAGTAGTACAGGTGGTTGTAGTTTATATGAGACATACACTCTCCCTGAAAATTGTCACGAAAGGGTTATCCCGTCAGGCTGCTGCGTTCAACCGGGTGCGTAACCAGCAGTAACCTATTACCGCCGACAGCAAAGAACCGATCAGGATCCCTAGTTTCGCCCAGTTAATCAGCTCAGGATCGACGGTCCCAAACGCCAGGCTGGCGATGAAAATCGACATCGTAAAGCCAATGCCGCACAGAATACCGACCGCCATAATTTGCTGGAAATTCGTTCCCTCCGGCAATTGCGCCATCCTGAAGCGTAACGCCAGCCAGCAAAAGAGGCTGATACCCAGTGGTTTCCCGATTAACAGGCCAGCAATGATCCCCAGCGGTAACACCGAGGTCAGTCCATCAATGGTGACGCCCTGCAGTGAGACACCCGCGTTAGCGAAGGCAAACAACGGTAGGATCAGGTATGCCACCCACGGGTGCAGAACATGCTCCAGACGCTTCGCCGGTGAACGCCCGTGTTTTTCCTTCAACGGAATGAAGAAACCGACGATCACACCCGCCAGAGTTGCATGCACGCCAGACTTCAGTACGGCCGTCCACAGCACTACGCCAACCAGAATATAAATACCGGTACGTCTTACACCGCACAGATTCAATGCTGCCAGGACAAGGATCGCGCACGCGGCAACGCCCAGCGACAGCAGCGAGAGATCGCTGGTGTAGAACAACGCGATGATCACAATAGCGCCGAGGTCATCGATTATCGCCAGCGCCATCAGGAAGATTTTCAACGCCAGCGGGACACGGCTGCCCAACAGCGCCAGCACGCCTAATGCAAAAGCGATATCTGTTGCCGCCGGGATCGCCCAACCCTCACGGGTGATAGGGTCAGCATAGTTGAATGCCAGATACAGCAGCGCCGGGACAATCATGCCCCCGATAGCGGCAATGATCGGAAACGCCGCCTGGCGCAGACTGGCCAGCGAACCTTGCATTAACTCGCGCTTCACTTCCAAACCGATCAACAGGAAGAACACCGCCATCAACGCGTCATTGATCCACAGCAGCATATTTTTGTTGATCTCAAGCGCGCCAACCCGCAGTTGAACGGGCGTTTCCAGAAAGGCGTGGTACCATCCACTGGTAACCCCGATATTTGCCATCAGCATAGCAACCACGGCAGCGATGATCAGAATGATGCCCCCCGAGGCGTCACTACTAAAAAAACGATGCAGATGTTTCACTTTTATTCTCTCTATTGGGTGAATACTTCGTAAATACTATCTTACACCTTCAGAAAGCTCGTTAAAATTAGATTATTCATGATGAATAGATCGGTTTTTACGAACAAAAAAGCCCGAACAGATGTCGGGCATAGAGCGCAAAACACTGAGACCTAATCAGGCATACAGTCCCATTTTATAAACGCGGAAACTGGTGATGTCATAGCGATAGCCTACGCCATTCACTTCCTCGTTTTTATAGTAACCAGAGGTCATTGTCGCCTCAAAAAGCACCGACTTGGTTACCGGTTCAATTTCTTGCAGAAGCAAATTCCCCAATGCTTCATTTCCTTCCTGCGGGTCAATAATGTCGCTATCCCCCGGCTGGCAAGAGATAGCTCGGCCATTTTCGTCAAATGTGCAATCGCCGAAATGCACAACGATGTTGCCATTCTGCAACACCTCTTTGGCGCTTACACAACTACTATAACCGCGAGCTCCCAACTCCTTACCGTATTCAAAAGGGCGCATTACCGTCATTGCGTTCAAATCAACGATAAAGTGTACAACCCGGCTGTAATTATCTGGTGGAAGCAGGCTTTTACTATCAACACGAGAGCGATAGTTACCATTGTCGAATACCATAAATTCGACCATTCCTGGTTCGTCATTAGCCACTTCCGTCACATTGTGTTGTCCCCACGACCAAAAATCACGGTTTGCCGCATCCACATCATCCTGATTGCTGAAGTCATAAAGAGAGACACCATCACTGTCGACCGGAGTCAGAAGGTAAGGCTTATACTCCTCGCTCCAATCTTCATGCGTGGACATAATAAACTGCAGCGATTCAGTCTCGAGGCTGATGCCAAAAACAGCGCTCTGATGACGCCCTGAAGCGATCAGCAAACTATTCGTTTCATTAACATAGCTTTGGTTGATATGCAGCCAGTCCTGAGCGGTCGGATCTTCACCAGGTGCCGTCCCCGTTGGTCTCGCTGTACGTGAGGTATCAAGAATAGCGGCCATGTCGTAATAGGCAATTTCCAGCCCGGTAGATAAATCCACGACTGAGACGCCATCTTCATTAGTCTTCAGTGAATCCGGTCTGCCCGAGGTATATTCGGAAGGCGCGACGATGGTACTACTGTCCCATTGCCAAATTGAGTGGTGGAATTGGTTATCCAGAATATAAAAAGTATACAGCCGTCCCATCATGTCGAACTCATACATCTCAAGGTAGGTGTTTTTAGCTTCTGATGTAGCCAGGAAATGACCGTTATCAATGCGCACCAAATTGAATGACGGGAAGTCCTGTGTCACGTACCAACGCACCACGCCATCCTGATCCAGAGCGTAGTTATAGCGGTCGAAATGCGTAATGAAATAGCAGCCCGGCGCAATCAGGTCGGCGTCAGTCACTGGTTGAGTCACATTGATAACAGGAAACCCTAACTGCACATCTGCAGAATCCGTTGCAGGTAAAGGTTGGGTTGCTATCGTATAAGTGGCGATAACGACTTCATCAACCAAAATAGCCAGTTGGTTATCGACATCAGCCACGAGGCCAAGTACAGGCAGCAGATTCGCCCCCACATTCAACGTAAAATCTTGCACGACTTGTATCGCACTTTGCGCCAGATCCTGAATTTTCAGCGTTACAGTACGTTCCTCATCACTCCAAACACCGGCATATGCACTTAAAGGCGCTGTACCATAAGGGTTTAGAACAATGACCGCATTTTCCAACGTATTCTCATCAGTGATCCGAGCCAGACAATCTTGATAAACAGCGGTATGACTGAGAACCATCTCATTATTGCTGTCAATCTCCTGATTAACAGCGGGACGAGGTGTAGGCAACTTAATATCGGGGGAAATAATCTTTTTCATTATGCGTGTCCAATTTATTCATTTCATCGTTCCACAGCGGAACAATAAAATAAATACACTGGGGATGTATCAATCAGGCAATCAAAAAGCATCAATTAATATCAATAAAAACATTCCGTTATCGCATTATATTTTTATTATATTCAAATTTTAAATAATTCAGTACGACCGTAACATTGGCAGGAGACAGGCGGCTAAGCTGAAAGAAAAACGGATGCGTATGCAAAAACTGAATAAATTTAGTGCTGCCCGTTAAGGTAGCGTAGCGTAGCATACTCGTTTTTTTATTTCCTGTGAGGTTACATACGGCTTTAGAGTAACCGCGTGTTGAGAAGGCTCGCCAGACATTATTACGTATTCCGCCACTAAGGAACACTCGATAAGGAAAGTCTTTATCCGGAGGTGAAACCCCCATTTCTCTTACAAATGATATATGACAACGACCTTGCCGCACAGATTGCAGATTAGCCATCATACATCCTCCTAATATAAAACACTCATGATCGATGTCGTGCTGAACATTGAGGGAGTGCTCATCCGTAAGCTCTTTGACCAGCTCAAAATGCCGGTACGCGGGAAGAACCGGTTTTACCAACATCCCGGGATCGTTTTTGTAAAGCGTGGCGGGACCATAGTCGATATCAAATAGGGTATTTCGCCGCATCGTCATGAGTTCTTTGCGTTGGACAAGATGCGCTAACGTCCCAGGCGGCAGACGTTCCTCGTATTCAGAAATGTACTGATATTCGTTTTCGACAGGCTGCGTGGAATAATTAGTTGTCACAGCGATAACCCTGCCACTGCTCTCTTCTGCCGTAACCAGAGCATACAAACTGTTGTCGCCGCCATTAAATTTAACCCGAAAAGCGCACGTACTCATCGCCAGATCAAACGCAGGAAAAACGAACTCTCGTTCAGCCTCATTTACCTTGCGGGATAATTTTTGTAGCGCACGGTTTAGACCCGTGCTGTCTAATGAAAGTGTCGCTCTAATATCAGACAACGAAGCGCCTTCCTGGATAAGTCTGGCAAGGTTTTCCTGACGGATATCTGCCTTATGTTCTCCTGGGGAAACGAACGTTTTGTGGCACTCAAGGCAATATAGTCGCGCCTCTCTTTGAGCGGAAAATCCATATTTTTTCAGTGATGAACTACCGCAGCCAGGACAAGCTTTAATCAATCCCTTCCAGGCCTGGTTTGCCGACTGACGGAAGAGATTGAGCGAGTACTCAGAAATGATGGGGAACAAAAATCCACATTCTCTACACAGAATCTCCTTCCCTTGGGTTAAATAATCCGGACTATTTAATATACCCATATTTTTACAAGTAGGTGTTTTACAGGCATCAACATTGATTCGAGAAAACATATTCACTCCCTGCGAATATTACTATTACACAAATATTGTTTTTATCTCTGCTGGCGAAATATTATTTTCATAGAGCGTTTTCATCGCCCCCATCGCTAGTGCAGTATGGGAAAAAAACAACTGATAACCAGCACATAAAAAGTTCTGATTCGATATTCCTGAGACTGAGGGGAGAAATCGGTGTTTAGGACATCCACCATTGCAAGCAAACTGCCACTGACAGGAGTAACATTCTTGCGCCATGGTACGGCTTTTATCATTGCCGAATTGCCGATTTTGCTCACTATTGTTCATCGCACGCACCGTTGTATGCTGAATATTCCCTAGTTTGTACTGCGGATAGACAAAGTGATCGCAGTTATAAACATCACCATTCATTTCCATTGCGAATGCACTGCCGCACGTTGGAGAAAACACGCACACATGCGGAGGTAATCCGCACCAGGCAGCCAGCGTCTGCTCAAATATCTGTATGCCAATATTACCAATATCCTCACGAATCCAGATATCAAAAATAGCATTGAGAAAATGGCCGAATTCAAGTGAGTCAACGGACCACGGCATCATTTTCGTTTGTTTATCACAGGGTGCAGCCAACTCGGCATCGCTGCTGTCACTACGCCTCTCTACTAATGGAATAAACTGCATATACTGGCTACCAATGCTTTTCAGATATTGGTAAACCTGCAGTGGATGAGACATATTAGTGTGGTTAACCACCGTCAGCGTATTAAACTCAACGCCGTGACGTACCAGGCGTTTAATGGCCTGCTCCACTTTCTCATGTGTCGGTTTACCCGAACGAGTAACACGCCATTCATCATGTAGCGCGGCGTCACCGTCAACAGAAATCCCCACCAGAAAATCATTCTTCTTGAAAAACTCAGCCCATTCTTCGTCGATCAAAACGCCATTAGTCTGAAAGGTATTTACTATGGTTCTCCCCTCAGCGTAACGCTGCTGAAGTTCAATCGCCCGCTGGTAAAACGCGCGCCCCATCAGAGTCGGTTCTCCACCTTGCCATGCAAAAATGACGTCATCCACATCCTGTGCGGCAATGTGTTGCTTGATGAATAATTCAAGCATTTCATCTGACATTTTGAAATTTGCTTTTCTGTCTGGATAGAGTTTCTCTTTTTCCAGGTAAAAACAGTATTTGCAGTCCAGATTGCATACTGATCCTGTCGGCTTAACCATTACCTGACAACTTTTCCTTTGCATCACGGAGGTCCATAAATAAAAGAACCCGGCTCAGCATAAAAATACTGAGCCAGGCGGGCATAGCCCTAAGTGGCATACTCTATTTTTTTGTTGTTATCCGATTAACCCCAGGTTACTGGCGTTGGTTTTTCACCTCGGGCTTTCATTAAGGAATCGTTATCAATATCCTTTTTGTACTTCAGGAACTTACCGTACAGTTGTTTTTCGATATCAGGCTGCTTGCCAATCTGATTAAGGGTTTCAAAACGATCTTTTTTCAGGTTGTAGAGGTATTTAGGTTTATTTTCGCGATTGATGATCATTTTCCAGTCACCATCGCGAATAGCCCACTCATCCGTTGGATCATCCTGGAATGGCATATCAATACCAAAAATGAGTGGCTTCTGACGCGCTAACGTTTTCTGTTCCAGTAATGGCACCAGAGACTGCCCATCGTAGGTACGATCTGTTGGCAGTTTAAAATCCATCATATTTGCCAGCGTCGGCATCCAGTCGAGACCATAAACCGGCGTATCCGTTACCATCCCCTGCGGAATATGTTTACCATACTTGATGATTGCCGGAACACGGATGCCGCCTTCCCACAAATTGTCTTTACGACCGCGAAGCCCATCCGTTTCGCCCGCCAGGTTCAGTTCATACACTTTACGAGCCTCGCGTGTGACCGGTCCGTTATCGCTGGTAAAAATGACAATGGTGTTATCTTCTTCACCCATTGCCTTAATCTTATCCATTACTTTACCGACCTGCGCATCCATATAGCTGATATTGGCGTAATATTCTCCCGTGCCGCGCCACGGTTTATCAGCCCAATCTCCGTAGAACAGATCCGGATGCTGTTTCTGGTAGTCGCTCATGTTTTGTGAATACATATCGAGATACTTTTTCGGCGATGCCAGTGGGCTATGAACTTCTGTGAAGGCGACGTATAAGAAAAACGGCTTATCATCTTTCTTATTGTCCAACCACTTCACGACTTCAGAGCTTACTAATTCTCCACTGAAGGTCTCCGCTCTGCCAATCGGCTTGCCATTACGCACAAAACCGGTTGGATGTACCATGCCATGACGCGGGCGCTCTGTTGCGGTATCTAAAGTTGAGTCCGTTACGAACCCGGCAGCATTCACCAGAGTGTAATCGAATCCCATATCGTTCGCTTGCGGCTGATCGGTGCGATCTCCTCCGGCATTCAGGTGTAATTTGCCCATTATCGCCGTGTCGTAGCCCTGCTCTTTCAGCAGATTAGCAATCGTCAATTCATTGCGCCCTAATGCGACGTCTTTCCCTTCAGGGATCCATGAGCGCATCCCGGTACGAAACGGCATACGCCCCGTTAATAAACCAGCACGAGAAGGAGAACACAGCGGCGCAGGTGCATAGTAGTCGGTAAATTTCACCCCTTCCTGCGCCAGCTTGTCGATATTAGGTGTTTGGACGATTTGATGGCCATAAGTCGCGAGATCGCCATAGCCTAAATCGTCTGCAAGAATGATGACTAAGTTAGGACGTTTATCCGTAGCAGCCTGCGCGGTTGACGATACGCTTCCGGCACATAAGGCCAGTCCGATCATACTGGCAACAACAGTTCTTTTCATTTCAACTCCTTTGAATTATCACATCACCAATTACGCAATAAACTTGCCAAAAGGCTTAATATTTTCGGTTGATTTCTGGCACTCACTATTACATCAGCATGCAATAAAGAGTGATTGAAAAAAAATAAAGAAACAAATACATTCGCAGACGCTATATTAATAATTAAAGTATCATTTTTATTTATATAAACTTACCAGAAAATTCTATTAAAAAACTGCACAATAACAAGTGACGAAGATCCCAAACACCTCCCTCACCCTCTCTATATCTCGTTAATGTCAGCATATGTTGTTTTCTCGGCACTAAGTTGCTAATAGCGAATAAGTCATACAAAAAGAATATCGAAAGCATCGATAAAAAATATTCGCGTTACTCCGGTAACACGCCTTATATTCAAAAAAACATAAAGTTAGCATAAAAAAAACAACACCTCCCGACACTTTCTCAAATTAATATTCGAACACTGGTATTTTTGCGACACCTATCACTCACAAACAAAACATCAACCAATAGACTTCCTTTTTTTCAAAAGCATTACACTTTATTATTTTCTTTACCTCACGGAGCTGAGCATGAACAAAAAATACATTAATAGTCTACTTGGTGCATGCCTTATCTTAGCCTGTTTTAATGGTCATTCAGCTGAACTAAAACGCGTATATGGGAAAATTAGTCTCGGGTATGGTGACTGGAATAAAGGTTTCGTAAACGTCGATCGTGGTGAAGTGTGGAAAGCGGTGGCTGATTTTGGCGCCGTTTTCGACAGAGGTGAATTTGCTTCATTTTACGAAATGAACGTTCTCAACCATCCAGTCGAAGGACGGAACCACGTTACTCAGTTTCTCGGACATTATCGTCCGATAGAAGGTTCTGATTTTACGTTGATGACCAAACTCTATATGTCGATGGAGAACACGTTTGGTGATGAATTGAATATGATGTATGGGGTCGGCTACCTTGGTCTGGTAGAAAAATCATGGTTCATTAAACCCTATGTGGCTATACACAATTTATCCAACGACTATACGTCAAAAAAATACGGTCAGGCTACTGGCCTTAACGGATATGTACTTGGTTGGGTTGCGGCATATAATTTTGAAATGTTTAACGAAAAATTTTCTGTTTCCAACTGGAATGAAATTGAAATGGATCGTAATGATGCCTATGCAGAGCAACAAGGTGGACATACTGGTCTGAATGGCGCAGTGACTTTCACATGGAAATTTATACCTAGCTGGACTGCATCGGTATCCTATCGTTACTTTAATAATAAATTAGGTTATAAAGATTATGGTGACCGTATGAATTATATGATTGGCTTCGAGTTCTGATTACTATCAAAATAAATAAAAAAGAAATAACCCAGTTTGAAACTCTGCATCCGATATATCAGATGCGGTGAGGTGTAATTGTCAATATATCGAATAAATGGAATATGAATATGAATGTGAAGAATAAATTCTCGCTGTCCCTCTTGTCTTTATGTATTGGTTTATCATCTGCTATAACCATTACTGCAGATGCCAGAGACATTACCATTTACTACACAAATGATTTGCATGCTCACGTTACACCAGGGATTATTCCTTCTGTGTCGAAGACACGTGAGGTAGGAGGATTTGCTCCTATCTCTAAAATAGTTAAGGATGCCAAAGAAAAAGATAAAGATGTTTTTTTCTTTGATGCAGGTGACTATTTTACTGGCCCTTATATCAGCACCTTAACCAAAGGTGAAGCCATTATCGATATTTTGAATACCATGCCCTATGATGCCGTTTCGGTAGGAAATCATGAGTTTGACCATGGACATGAAAATCTAGTCACACAACTGAGTAAACTTAAATTTCCGGTACTGCTCAACAACGTGTTTTACAGCAATAGTGATAAACCATTAATTAAAACACCTTATACCATCGTCGAAAAAAATGGTTTGAAAATTGGTGTTATTGGGATGCACGGCGTTTCGGCATTTTATGAAGCAATTGCCGCAGGCGTCCGTGAAGGTGTTGACTGCCAGGATCCCGTACCGTATGTGAAGAAACAACTGGAAGAATTGAAAGGGAAAGTTGACCTGACAGTACTGCTCGCGCATGAAGGTGTACCGGGTCGTCAATCCAGCGGTGGTGATGAAGACGTTGCCCGTGCGCTGAAAGCTGACGTTGAAATGGCTAAAACGCTTGAAGGCTACGGGTTGAACGTACTGATCACCGGCCATGCCCATAAAGGTACTCCAGAACCCATTAAAGTCGGCGATACGTTGGTGGTTTCAACTAATGCCTACACGATTGAGTTAGGCAAGTTAGTCCTCGACTGGAACCCTGAAACCAAAAAAGTGGATAGCTACAATGGTAAGCTAATCACGATGTACGCAGATACCTATAAGCCTGATCCGCAAACACAGGCAAAAATCGATGAGTGGAACAATAAAGTTAAGAAAATTACCGACAGAGTCGTCGCCTACTCACCTGAGATTTTGACCCGTTCTTATGGTGAATCTGCTACTACAGGTAATTTAATTACTGATGCTTTGATGTATAAGGTACCTTACGCCGATGCCTCATTCTATAATGCTGGCGGTATTCGTTCCGAATTACCCAAAGGCAACATTACATATGGTGATGTATTGAGCATGTATCCATTCACTAATGATGTAATGAGTGTGGAGATCAGCGGTAAAGATCTCAGGTCAATTATGTCTCATGCCGCAGATTTGAAAAATGGGACGCTACACGCGTCAAAAACGGTACAGTTTAAATACGACAGCACAAAACCGTTGGGGCAGCGTATTGTTTCGTTTAATATTAAAGGAAAACCGGTAGAAGACAGTCAATTTTATACTATTGCTCTGGATTCTTTTATCGGGAAAGGCGGTGGTGGATTTAGTTTCACCAATAGTAAAAATGTTAAATACATTAAGGGATTACAAACCGCTCAGGCAATAATCGATTACATGGAGCATGTGAAGAACATTGTTCCTGATCACACAATGCGTGTTGACGATATTAGCAAATGATTTTTTAGTAAGATCATTTAATACATAATGCGGCCACAATCATGGCCGCATTCATTTTTACTTATCAAAATAATGGCAGTTTATAAACTCTGAAAGCAGAAATATCATAACGATAATCATCACCATTTACTTCAGCATTTTTATAATAACCTGACGTTACCGTCGCCTCAAAAAGAAGCTGTTTCGTCTGCTTATTGATCTCTTGTAATACCAACATCCCCAGCGCCTGACTTCCATCTTGCGGATCCACAATATCACTGTATCCCGGTTGGGCAGATAGAGGACGACCATTTTCATCCATGGTGCTTGCACCAAAATGGATGACCAGATTACCATTGCTCAATAAATGCTTGGCACTTACGAAGCTGCTGTAGCCCCTGCTACCAACCTCGTCTTTCCCATATTCATACGAGCGTGTTACCGTCATCGTGTTTAGATCTATTCTAAACTGAACTACCCGGCTAAAGTTATCCTTTGGCAACAAGCTCCTGGCATCGTCTCGAGAACGATAATTTCCATTGTCAAAAACTAAAAACTCCAGAATACCGATCTCAGCATTTGGAATCTCTACGATATTATGCTGCCCCCATGTCCAGAAATTACTGTTCGCTAAATCAATTCCATCTTGAGTAGAAAAATCAAACAGCGGATTACCTGACTCATCGACTGGTGTCAGCAAGTATTCCTCAAAGTCGGAGGCCCAGTCTTCATGATCAGCCATAATAAAACGCAGTTGGCCCGAGTCGACATCAACACCGAAGATGGCACTTTGGTGACGCCCTGATGAAACCAGCACATTATTGGTTGTATTAATATAGCTCTGGTTGATATGCAGCCAGTCATCCATCGTAGCCGATTGACCCGGTGCACTTCCTGATGGACGTGGCGAACGAGAATAGTCCATCACTTTTAACATGTCATAATAAGCAACCTCAAGCCCTGAAGTGAGATCGATAATGGAAACACCATCTTTACCTGTTGAGTAATCATCTGGACGTCCATTAGTATATTCCGAGGGGGCAATAGCCAGATTGTTCTCTAATGGCAGAATGGAGTGATGAAACTCATTATCAAGGAGATAGACTGCATATACTCTGCCCATTACGTCAAATTCGTACATATCCAGGCAGTGATTAATTCCTTGTGACGTAGCCAGGAAATGCCCGCTGTCTGTTCGGACAAAGTTATAAGAAGGAATTGCCTGAGAGACATACCAACGAACGATGCCATTTTGATCAAAGGCAAGATTATAGCGATCAAAATATGTTGAAAAATAAAGGCCATCTACAACTAATGAGGAATCGTCAACTGACTTTGTCACAGTGATGACAGGGAAGCCAAGACTGATATCAGCAGAATCCGATGGCGGCAATGCTGATGGGGTTACCGTGTATTGCCCAACAATCTGCGCACCTGAGATTAAGGTAACGACATTATCCTCCCCGGCAACCAGACCCGAAACTGGAATCAGGTTTGCACCGGTCTGCATGCTGTAGGTCCAGGATACAGCTACCGTTATCCCCTTGCTATCCTGCACATTAATTTTGATATCTTCATTCAATTTCCCCCAAATACCCAGATATAGGCTTAAAGGTGCCGTACTATAAGGATCTAACGTAACTATGGCATTATCATAATCATTAGTTTCCACCACTGCAGAGAGGAGTGTTTGATAGATTGCATTATGCGAAAGCACCGTTGCGTTATCAACATCAATTTTCTGGTTAACTGGCATACGAGGTTCTGGTTGACTAATTTGTAATTTATTAATTTGCATATCTCTATCCTTTCACAAAAAGTTTTCATTTCCAATCGGCTATATAATCCGATAGCTGGTAAGATAAACAGAACCGTAGTATTCGTACAAATAACTAGTAATAAAATAATCTAAAAAAACATCTTTATGAAGAAACAAAAAATTTATGTGACTATAAAACCATCTATTAATATGCTATGCCATATATCCCCAAATAAAAGTCTATAAATTGCCATTCAGCCTATGTCAAAAAACTCAATAATGCCTCCCTACCCCCCTAATGGCCAATTAAATAAATAACTCCTATTTAATTTAAAATTAATACAAACTAAAAATATCATAACTTATGTGACACGTATCGTTTTTACATGCAATAGGTATGCATATGTATTGAATAACAGAAAATTTGTATTTAATATTTCTGAACACATTAAACTAACCATGGTATATAAATGACCATTTACATTATTAAAAATAGTTGTATGTATGATAACGCCAGCCATGAATTAAAAAGTAAAGATGGGAAGCGAACTATAAAACTTACTCATATGCGTTCTAAATGTTTAAATTTCATCCTAACTCATGCGCAAGAACTGGTGATAAGGAAAAATCATATTGCGGAAGCATTATGGGAGGACAGGAGTACATTTATAAGTGATGCTAATCTGACTCAACTACTCTATCTGGTCAGAAAAGACCTGAGAATTTTTGGCATTGACAATTTGTTCATTACAATTCCACGTCAAGGAGTACAGATTAATGAAAACATAGAAATAAAATGCTTAAATAGCAAACATCATTTCCTGCAGAAACCGTTTCTGTATTATTATGCAATGATTTTATTTATTACAATAATTCTATATATCACACTAAGATTTTACTTGCTTTAAGTATGGTAATGCCCATGGACGGGCAATACAGCTCACTTAGCAAAAACCTGTGCCAGTTTATCTTTCAACATTTTCAGTACGGGCCCAGCAAAAACCCCTCCCAGCCCTGACAATATGAGTATCATATTTATACCAGCACCTTTATCAAGAGCAATGCCAGAGAGTAAAAAACCTGTAAAACATGAAATAATGACTTGTTTTAAACATCCTGCTATATTTTTTTTCTTTCGTCCCCGGGCTTCTCTCATGAGATAGCTAACGACTCCCCCCCAAGCACTCACGATAATAATCGCAAGAATAGTCTCTAGCTCTATAATATACTTTAAGGCAGGTTCTGAACTTATTATCACTGACATAAATTATCCCGATCATTTATAGATGAATATTTAGATTGCAGTATCACTATCCACTCTCTAAGCACAACATAATATTTGCTTTTTTTATATAAAGAAGCATAAACAGGGATTGTTTTAAAAAATAATTCATCAGGCAGTGATAATATTTTAATGTTATACCCTCTGGTATATTTAAAAAATGAAGCCAACTCAAGAGGTACAATGCAGATCATATTTGTTGTTTCTACTATATTGACTACCCCTAACATAGAATCGCTGCGATAACCTATTTTACGTTCTGTTCTATGATCAACGCTATTGGTATAAACCATTACTTCCGGAGAGAACATATCAGATTGATATACCGCATGTGAAAAAGTATAAAAATGGTGTAGTGAGATTTGCTCTAAGATTGATAGTGGATTGTCGTTGCCACAAATACAAACATATTGCCTAAAAACGTCAATAAGATGGACTTCAATATCAAAGTTTTTTGGTGGTGAAAGATTAATTAAAATATCACCCACTCCAGAAAGTAACATTTCAGCCAAAGTATCTTCGCTATTTTTATTTACTGCATAATGATTTATTTCATACTTTTCAATTAATTCATCATTCCTAATAAAATGATGGAGATAATAATTCTCTACAATATCACTCCCTAATAAAGTTATTGCTGGAGGATCGTAGTTATTCTTTGAAAGTGAATATGTAGCGTTGATTACATTCACAACATGGCTATAGGCCTTATGGAGTTCCAATCCTTTTTTCGTAGGCGTCAACCCTTTTCGGGTTCGTTCAAAGAGCTTAAATGAATAAATATTCTGTAATCGACTTAACGCCTGAGAAACAGCAGCTGGTGTTATGGATAATCTCTCGGAAGCTCGAGAAGCGTTTCCGGATTCCACAACGGCATTAAATATCTTAATTAAATTGAAGTCAAAATCATTTTCGCGCACAAGCATTTCACTCACCTTTTCTTCTATTAACTGAGCAAAAAATAGAAGAAAATCTTTATTTTAAAAAATCATTTCTCATCATTTTTCCTGAAGATTTATTCTTGATATCTAACTAATTATTTTTGTATTCGATACAAAAATAAAAAGCCCAGGATTCTTCAATCCAAGGCCTTTTAATTAATAAGACAGCTGTAAATTAGCGCGTCAAATCGTCAAAAAATTTCTTCACACCGTCGAAGAAGCTTTTAGAGCGCGGACTGTTTTGCTCGCCGGTCGGGCCGCCAAAGCTGTCCTGCAGATCTTTCAGCAACTGCTTCTGCTTGTCGTTGAGGCCTACCGGGGTTTCAACCACCACACGGCACAGCAGATCGCCCTGTGCGCCGCCGCGTACTGACTTAACGCCTTTACCACGCATGCGGAACAGTTTGCCGGTCTGCGTTTCGCCCGGGATTTTTAACTTCACGCGACCATCCAGCGTCGGCACTTCAATCTCGCCGCCCAGCGCTGCCATCGCAAAGTTAATCGGCACTTCGCAGTACAGGTTATTGCCTTCACGTTCGAAAATTGGGTGCTGTTTTACCTGCACCTGAACGTACAAATCGCCTGCTGGCGCGCCATGTTCACCGGCTTCACCTTCACCCGCTAAACGAATACGGTCGCCAGTATCAACCCCAGCCGGGATCTTAACGGACAGCGTTTTGCTCTTCTCAACGCGACCATGACCATGGCATTTGTTGCACGGGTCTTTAATCAACGTACCGCGGCCCTGACAGTGTGGACAGGTCTGCTGTACGGCAAAAAAGCCCTGACGCATCTGCACCTGACCAGAACCGTGACAGGTTGGACAGGTCTGGGGTTGCGTGCCCGCCTTCGCACCGCTGCCGTGGCAAACATCACACTCTTCCAGCGTCGGAATACGGATCTCTTTGGTGACGCCACGCACGGCTTCTTCCAGAGTGAGATCCATGTTGTAACGTAAATCAGCACCACGTGAGGCGCGCTGACGACCGCGACCGCCGCCAAAGATATCGCCAAACACGTCACCAAAGATATCGCTGAAGTCGGCCCCGCCGCCAAAACCGCCGCCGCCGCCCATACCGCCTTGCTCAAACGCTGCATGGCCGTACTGATCATAAGCCGCACGTTTTTGCGCATCGGTGAGGATCTCGTACGCTTCTTTGATCTCTTTAAACTTGGCTTCGGCCTCTTTATCACCCTGGTTGCGGTCCGGGTGATATTTCATGGCCAGGCGCTTGTAGGCCTTTTTGATTTCACGCTCTTCCGCTGATTTGGAAACGCCTAAAATCTCGTAATAGTCTTGCTTAGCCATCTCTTTTTATCTGCCCCTAACATGCGTGCACGGGCGGAGAGGAAACCTCTTCGCCCGTGCCAGTAATTACCCGTTCAAAGGGCGATTATTTTTTGTCTTTCACTTCTTCAAACTCAGCGTCGACAACGTCGTCATCTTTCGCGTTGTTTGCAGAAGCATCAGCACCTGCTGCGCCAGCCTGCTGCTGTGCGTGCTGCTGCTGAGCGATTTCCATCAGTTTCTGGGAAACCTGTGCCAGCGCCTGCATTTTCGCTTCGATATCCGCTTTGTCTTCGCCTTTCAGAGAAGTTTCCAGCGCGGTCAGTGCAGACTCGATGGCAGTTTTGTCATCAGCCGGCAGTTTGTCGCCTGCTTCTTCAACCTGCTTGCGAGTGCTGTGCAGCAGATGGTCACCCTGGTTACGGGTCTGAACCAGCTCTTCAAACTTACGGTCAGATTCTGCGTTCGCTTCTGCTTCACGAACCATTTTCTGAATTTCTTCTTCGTTCAGACCAGAAGAAGCCTTGATGGTGATCTTCTGCTCTTTACCGCTATTTTTGTCTTTCGCGGAAACGTGCAGGATACCGTCGGCATCGATGTCAAAAGTAACTTCGATCTGCGGCATACCGCGCGGAGCCGGGCTGATGCCATCCAGGTTAAATTGACCCAGATCTTTGTTATCAGCGGCACGTTTACGTTCACCCTGCAGCACGTGGATGGTTACCGCAGACTGGTTGTCTTCAGCAGTAGAGAACACCTGGCTGTGCTTGGTCGGGATAGTGGTGTTTTTCGCGATCAGTGCAGTCATCACGCCACCCATGGTTTCGATACCCAGAGACAGCGGGGTAACGTCCAGCAGCAGCACGTCTTTCACATCACCGGTCAATACACCACCCTGAACGGCAGCACCGATTGCCACAGCTTCGTCCGGGTTAACGTCTTTACGCGGCTCTTTACCGAAGAACTCAGCTACTTTCTTCTGTACCATCGGCATACGAGTCTGACCACCGACCAGGATAACGTCCTGAACGTCGGAAACAGACAGACCAGCATCCTGCAGAGCAACTTTCAGCGGCTCGATAGAACGGTTAACCAGGTCTTCAACCAGGCTTTCCAGTTTCGCACGGGTCACCTTGATGTTCATATGTTTCGGACCAGTCGCGTCTGCAGTGATGTACGGCAGGTTCACGTCGGTCTGCTGAGCGGAAGACAGTTCGATCTTCGCTTTCTCAGCGGCTTCTTTCAGACGCTGCATCGCCAGCGGGTCGTTACGCAGGTCGATACCCTGATCTTTCTTAAATTCGTCAACCAGGTAGTTGATCATACGGCTATCGAAGTCTTCACCACCCAGGTGGGTATCACCGTTGGTTGCCAGAACTTCGAAGGTTTTTTCACCGTCAACTTCGTCGATTTCGATAATAGAGATATCGAAAGTACCACCACCCAGGTCATAAACCGCGATAGTACGGTTGCCGACTTCTTTATCCAGACCGTAAGCCAGTGCAGCTGCGGTTGGTTCGTTGATGATACGTTTTACTTCCAGACCTGCGATACGGCCGGCGTCTTTGGTTGCCTGACGCTGAGCATCATTAAAATATGCAGGTACGGTGATAACTGCTTCAGTTACCGGTTCACCCAGGTAATCTTCAGCCGTTTTCTTCATTTTTTTCAGCACTTCAGCAGAAATCTGCGGCGGTGCCATTTTCTGACCTTTTACGTCAATCCATGCATCACCGTTGTCAGCACCGATGATTTTGTACGGCATGATGGCTTCATCACGCTGCACTTCTTCGTCCTGGAAGCGGCGGCCAATCAGGCGTTTAATCGCAAACAGGGTGTTTTGCGGGTTTGTCACTGCCTGACGTTTAGCCGGCTGACCAACCAGAGTTTCACCATCCTGGGTATAAGCAATGATAGAAGGCGTGGTGCGATCGCCCTCGGCGTTCTCCAGCACACGTGCAGTAGTGCCATCCATAATCGCTACACAAGAGTTGGTAGTACCCAGGTCGATACCAATAATTTTACCCATCTAAACGTCTCCACTAAAAATTCGGTCATCATGTGGTTGTGAATCTGTAATAAGGGCGAAACGTGCGGTTTCAACTACCCTGAATCGTTTTTTTTCAGACTCACCACTGCGGTTGTCTACAAGATGGGGTCGTAACCCACGTCATCAAGGGGGGCATGAAAAATTTTTTTAGCCTTGTGGCAATAAATTCGCAGAAAAAAGGCAAAAAGAGATAAAAATGAATAGTCGCCAACCAGAATTAATTCATAAAACCAATTAAATCAGGAAAGCCATTCACATGAAAATTGCAATAAAAAGAAAAGATTACGAGCATGAATCGTTTTTATGACGACGGTAATATGGTCTGAAGTCACACACTTTTGCAGCCGTCAAAGAGAAACTCCATGAAATCCGTGTTAACCCTTTCCGCCAGCCTGCTTATGGGCCTTCTGCTGAGCAGCACCGCCGTAACTGGCTAGCGTGATGCCCATCACAGGGAAAATAATTCATTTACCCTTCGTTAGATCATAGACAGTGCCCTCTCCCCTGATTATCATGCCGCGCCCCGAAGACAGCGATCGTTATTCGGGGAAACTATTTCACCATTCAATCAATGATGATTTTGAGGAATTATGGGCAACACTAAGTTGGCTAATCCGGCACCGCTGGGCCTGATGGGCTTTGGCATGACCACCATTCTGCTTAACCTGCACAACGCGGGTTTCTTCGCTCTGGACGTTATTATTCTGGCGATGGGCATTTTCTACGGCGGTATCGCGCAAATTTTTGCCGGACTGCTGGAATATAAAAAAGGCAACACCTTCGGTTTAACCGCCTTTACCTCCTACGGTTCGTTCTGGCTGACGCTGGTTGCGATCCTGCTGATGCCGAAAATGGGCCTGGCGGATGCAACCAATAGTCAGTTCCTGGGCGCTTACCTCGGTCTGTGGGGCGTGTTCACTCTGTTCATGTTCTTCGGTACGCTGAAAGCCGCGCGCATGCTGCAGTTCGTGTTCCTGAGCCTGACAGTGCTGTTCGCCCTGCTGGCCGTGGGCAACATTGCGGGTAACGAAGCGATCATTCACGTTGCTGGCTGGGTAGGCTTAGTGTGTGGCGCAAGCGCCATTTACCTGGCGATGGGTGAAGTGCTGAACGAACAGTTTGGCCGTACCATCCTGCCGATTGGTGAAGCGCACTAATCTGATGCTATCCCCCCTGACGGGGGGATATTCCTTACAAGCGCTGTAACTCTGCCTGTACGCTCGAATCGCGATGATAAAGATCCTGTCGCAGCCAAATCCCCAAACCTAGCCCTACCAGCGATAACGCCAGCACATACCAGGCCGGAGCCATTGGCGACACGCTCATCAACATCGTGACGGCGATTGGCGTCAGACCACCAAAAATGGCGTACGACACGTTGTAAGAAAAGGATATTCCGGTAAAGCGGACTTCCGCCGGAAACGCGCGCACCATCACATAAGGCACAGCCCCCACCACGCCAACGCATAACCCCACCAGCCCGTATAACAGGAACAAATGCTGGGGATGGCTGCCGGTCAGGTGATAGAAAAACCAGCTTGAACAGGCCAGCAGCAGGCTGCCGACAATAAAGGTTTTGCTGGCGCCGACCCGGTCGACAATAAACCCGGCCAGCAGACAACCGACGCACAGCATAATGGTAGCGACACTGTTGGCTTGCAACGTTAGCGCCGGCGCAAAGCCATACTGCTTCTGCAACCAGACTGGTGACATCAGGATCACCACCACAATCCCGGCTGAAAGCAGCCAGGTCAGCAGCATTGAAATAACCACCGCTTTTTTATGTTTGCTCACCACTGACTTCACCGGTAGCTCTTGCGCCAACGCTTTACGCTGCTGCATTTCGAGAAATATGGGCGTCTCCTGCAGCCAGCGACGCAGGTACATCGCCACCAGCCCAAACACGCCCCCCAGCAGGAAAGGAATACGCCAGCCGTAATCATGCACCGCCTGCTGCGTCAGGCTGGTGTTCACCAGCGTCGCAACCACCGACCCCAGCAGAATTCCCACCGTCAGGCCGGCAGTCAGCGTTCCGCAGGCAATGCCGATGCGACGCTCCGGTACATGCTCCGCCACGAACACCCACGCGCCCGGAACTTCTCCGCCGATGGCAGCGCCTTGCAAAATACGCATCAGAAGTAACAGCAGCGGCGCGAGGATCCCCATTGAGGCGTAGGTAGGCAACAGACCAATCGCCAGCGTCGGTATCGCCATCAGTAAAATGCTCAGGGTGAACATTTTCTTGCGCCCGACCAGATCGCCAAAGTGCGCCATGATGATGCCCCCCAGCGGACGCGCCAGATATCCGGCGGCAAAAATGCCGAAGGTTTGCACCTGACGTAGCCATTCAGGGATGTCTGCGGGGAAGAAGAGCTCGCCAACAACAGCGGCAAAGAAGACAAAGATAATGAAATCATAAAACTCAAGCGCACCACCAAGGGCAGCAAGCGTAAGGGTTTTATAATCCTGGCGATTCAGCGGTCGAGTGTGTTGTGACATAGCAAACCATGAGTCAGTGAAGTAATTGAATCTGTTTGTTGATATATGTAAAGCAAAAATTACTATATCGTAAACAATTCAATACTCCACTGTCATTGGCACTTATGTCACGATCGGGCTACTTTCAGGCTTTTGTATCGCGTATTGCGCTTTTAGGACGAAAAGATGCTACAACAGTCGGTGCGGTTTCCACATACGGCCCATCTAATAGCTGTATACAATACGGTACACTTGCAAAAATACCCGGCACGATAACCTTACCGTCGGCATCTTTCACGCCTTCCAGCGTCTCTTTGATCGATTTTGGCTGCCCAGGCAGATTCAGGATCAACGCCTGCTTGCGAATCACGCCAACCTGACGGGAAAGAATCGCCGTTGGCACAAAGTGCAGGCTTATCTGGCGCATCTGCTCACCAAAGCCCGGCATCTGACGGTCGGCTACGGCAAGCGTTGCATCAGGCGTTACGTCACGACGGGCCGGACCCGTTCCGCCGGTAGTCAGCACCAGATGACAACTCATTTCGTCTACCAGCTCGCATAAGGTCTGTTCGATGATCGCCTGTTCATCCGGGATCAATCGCGTTTGCAGCTCAAAAGGGGTGGTAAGGGCTGACGCCAGCCACTCTTCAAGGGCCGGGATACCTTTATCCTGGTAAACGCCGCTGGAAGCACGGTCAGAAATGGAAACCAGGCCAATGCGTAAAGTATTCATGATTATTCCGTTTAAACAGTCTCGTTAAACAGAATGATACACTGCGAAGGGAAGGAC
Source organism: Citrobacter sp. RHBSTW-00986 (assembly GCF_013783065.1). Classification (NCBI taxonomy): domain Bacteria; kingdom Pseudomonadati; phylum Pseudomonadota; class Gammaproteobacteria; order Enterobacterales; family Enterobacteriaceae; genus Citrobacter; species Citrobacter sp. RHBSTW-00986. The sequence goes on from NZ_CP056200.1 coordinate 4,122,352, forward strand.
AGACAGGTTTCAGAAGAGGTAGCGTGACCCATATCAGGGCCACGCACTAATGATTACAGCAGATCGCCGATCATTTTTTCCAGTTTACCCTGGTCTACAGCAAACTTACGGATACCGTCCGCCAGTTTGTCTACAGCCATCGGATCCTGGTTATGCTGCCACAGGAACTCAGCTTCGGTGATGCGTGCAGGGCGCGCTTTCACTTCGCCGGAGAAAGACAGTTTACGTTCGATAGCACCTTCGCTTTCCGCCAGTTCTTTCAGCAGTGCCGGAGCAATCGTCAGACGATCGCAGCCTGCCAGCTCAATGATTTCGCCGATGTTACGGAAGCTCGCACCCATAACTACGGTTTCGTAACCGTGCTGTTTGTAGTACTCGTAGATTTCCGTTACGGAAACCACACCCGGATCTTCTGCCGGTGCATACTCTTTCTTGTCGGTATTGGCTTTGTACCAGTCAAGAATACGGCCAACGAACGGAGAAATCAGATATACGCCAGCTTCTGCACATGCACGTGCCTGCGCGAAGGAGAACAGCAGAGTCAGGTTACAGTTGATGCCTTCTTTTTCCAGCTGCTCAGCGGCACGGATGCCCTGCCAGGTTGAAGCCAGTTTAATCAGGATGCGATCGTTGCTGATGCCAGCATCGTTGTACATTTTGATCAGGCGTTTTGCTTTAGCGATGGACGCGTCGGTGTCGTAGGACAGACGAGCGTCAACTTCAGTGGAGATACGACCTGGGACCAGTTTCAGGATCTCCAGACCGATATTTACTGCCAGCTTGTCGGTCGCGTCGACGACCTGCTGCGCACGGTCGTTGCTCTGCTGCTTAGCCCAGGCTACAGCGTCATCAATCAGCTTGCGGTATTCCGGGATCTGCGCTGCGTTAAGAATGAGAGAAGGGTTAGTTGTGGCATCCTGAGGCTGATACAGCTTCATTGCCGCGATGTCTCCGGTGTCGGCCACTACTGTGGTGAACTGACGAAGGGAGGTCAATTTGTCCGTCATGATAGCGATTCTCTTTAAACAGCTTGTTAGGGGGATGTAACCGATCTTCCCTGATGATAGCACGACGCACTCTCAGCGCAACCGCCTGGATTGTCCGACCAGCCGCTCAGCCCTGATTACGCATCGCCAAGCCTGTGATGCGCAATTAAGGGATATAACGATTGTTATGATAAACTCCCGCAATCAATCACCCTATAAGGTATATACTGGTCGATTATTGGTAGCGCTTACATGGGAATATTCGCGCTTACCGGCATCAACAAGAGGGATGTTAATGCCTGATTTTTTCTCATTTATTAATGAAATACTCTGGGGATCGGTGATGATCTACCTCCTGCTTGGCGCAGGATGTTGGTTCACCTGGCGTACAGGGTTTATTCAGTTTCGCTATATTCGCCAGTTTGGCAAAAGTCTTAAAAACAGCATCAGCCCGCAGCCGGGCGGTTTAACTTCCTTTCAGGCTTTATGCACCAGTCTTGCCGCACGTATCGGTAGCGGAAATCTGGCGGGCGTGGCGTTGGCGATTGCCGCTGGCGGCGCGGGAGCCGTGTTCTGGATGTGGGTCTCGGCGATCATTGGTATGGCGACGTCATTTGCCGAGAGCTCTCTTGCCCAACTGTATAAAGAGCGCGACAGCAAGGGACAGTTTCGCGGCGGTCCTGCGTGGTATATGGAGCGTGGGCTGGGCATGCGCTGGATGGGCGTTCTTTTTGCCATCTTTTTACTCATTGCTTATGGTCTGATTTTTAACAGCGTTCAGGCTAATTCGGTCTCTCATGCGCTGACCTTTGCTTTTGATATCCCTCCCCTCTTCACCGGTATCGCACTGGCAATAGTGTCATTATTGGCAATCGTTGGCGGCATTAAAGGCGTTGCCCGCCTGATGCAATGGTTCGTTCCGATGATGGCGCTGTTGTGGGTCGGTTGCAGCATCGTCATCTGTCTGTGGCATTTCGGACAGCTCCCCGGCATTATCATGACCATTATAAAAAGTGCCTTTGGCTGGCAGGAAGCCGCAGCCGGTGCCGCCGGGTATACACTAAGCCAGGCCATTGCCAGCGGCTTTCAACGCGGTATGTTTTCTAATGAGGCCGGAATGGGATCAACTCCGAACGCGGCCGCGTCAGCAGCATCCTGGCCTCCGCATCCTGCGGCACAAGGCATTGTGCAAATGATCGGAGTATTAGTTGATACGCTGATTCTCTGTACGGCCAGCGCGATGATTGTTCTGTTGGCGGGTAATGACGCCAGCTATGTACCGATGGAAGGCATCCAGTTACTCCAGAAAGCGATGGTTTCAGTAACGGGAGAATGGGGTGCCGGATTCGTGGCGTTAATTGTGATTCTGTTTGCTTTTAGCTCTATCGTAGCCAACTACATCTATGCGGAAAATAACCTCGTTTTCCTGAAGCTGGACAATATCCGCGTCGTCTGGCTATTAAGGATCGCCACCGTTAGCACCGTTATCGGCGGAACGTTAGTCAGCGTTCCGCTGGTCTGGCAGTTGGCGGACATCATTATGGCGTGTATGGCCATCACTAACCTGACGGCGATTCTGCTGCTTTCACCGGTTGTGCAGACTATCGCCTGCGACTATCTACGCCAACGCAAACTCGGGGTGCGCCCAGAATTCGATCCGCGCCGTTATCCTGATATCAGACAACAACTTGCGCCCGAAAGCTGGGATGAGACGCCGCGCGGATAGCGCGGCAATCGCAACCATCGATCAATTCTGTCGTTTTTTTTGCTAAAGTCGCAGTAAATTTCCTGCAAGGACTGGATATGCTGATTCTGATTTCACCTGCAAAAACGCTCGACTACCAAAGTCCGCTGGCAACGACACGTCATACATTGCCCGAACTGCTGGATCACTCTCAGCAGCTTATTCACGTGGCGCGCCAACTCTCTGCTCCGCAAATTGGCAAGCTGATGGGAATTAGCGACAAGCTGGCGGATCTGAACGCCACGCGTTTCCATGACTGGCAGCCTGACTTCACGCCGGAAAACGCGCGCCAGGCCATTCTGGCATTTAAAGGCGACGTGTATACCGGACTGCAGGCTGAAACCTTCAGCGAAGCGGATTTCGACTTCGCTCAGCAACACTTACGGATGTTGTCCGGGCTGTACGGCGTTTTGCGTCCGCTGGATTTGATGCAGCCTTACCGTCTGGAGATGGGTATTCGTCTGGCCAATGCGAAAGGTAAAGATCTCTACCAGTTCTGGGGAGATACCATCACCGATAAACTTAACGAAGCGCTGGAAGCGCAAGGCGACAGCGTAGTGATTAACCTCGCCTCGGATGAGTATTTTAAATCCGTGAAGCCGAAAAAGCTCAATGCGGAGCTTATCAAACCGGTCTTCCTCGACGAGAAGAACGGTAAGTTCAAAGTCATCAGCTTCTATGCCAAAAAAGCGCGCGGCCTGATGAGTCGCTACATTATTGAGAACCGCTTAACGCAGCCAGAACAGCTGACCGCCTTTAACAGCGAAGGCTATTTCTTTGATGAAGAAGCGTCAGGAAATGGCGAACTGGTGTTTAAGCGCCAGGAGCAGTAGTAAAAAGGCCGGATGGCGGCGAACGCCCGATCCGGCCGATAGGTTTTGTAGGCCCGCTAAGCAAAGCGCCAGCGGGCACAACCGTTAACCGCGGGCCATCATCAGCTTGCGCAGTTCAGCAAAATCAGCAGGCAGGTTATGAGAAAGCAGCGGCAGGTCCGCGCGTTCCGCTAGCGCTTTTGGCAGCGCCAGCGTCAGGTCAAGAATCTCTTCAACGCTTTCTTTAAACTTGGCCGGATGCGCAGTGCCGAGGAACAGGCCGTACTCGCCAGGGTTCAGTTGGTCACGCAGCGCACGGTAAGCCACCGCCGCATGCGGTTCTGAGGTGTACCCCATCTCATGCAGCTCACGCATCGTGTCCTGAGTAGTGGCATCGTCAACAGCGGCATAACCCAGCTCATTCAGACGCCAGATTTTACGGCGGAACAGTTCTTCCACCCGCGGCCAGTTATTTGGCTGGCTGACATCCATCGCATTCGACAACGTCGCCTGTGTCGCTTTCGGCGCCCACTCACCTTGTGCAAGAAAGCGTGGAACCGTATCGTTGACGTTGGTCGCCGCGATAAAACGCTTCACCGGCAAGCCCAGTGATTTTGCCAGCAGCCCGGCAGTCAGATCGCCAAAGTTGCCGCTGGGAACGGAAATAACCAGCTGATTACGCGCCTCTTGCGGCAGTTGAGCCACGGCCTCAAAGTAGTAACAGATTTGCGCCAGCAGACGGCTAATGTTGATTGAGTTAGCCGAATTCAGCCCCAAAGCTACCTTCAGCTCTTCGTCATCAAACGCCTGTTTCACCAGCGCCTGACAGGCATCAAAATCGCCATCAATCGCCACGGTTTCAATATTGCCACCCAGTGTACAGAACAGTTTTTCCTGTAATGGGCTAATCTTGCCGTTCGGATAAAGGATCACCACGCGCACATTTTTCAGACCATAAAAGGCATGTGCGACTGCCGCACCAGTGTCTCCAGAGGTCGCCGTCAGAATGGTGACCGGTTTGTCGCCGCTGATATGCGTCAGCATCTGCGCCATAAAGCGCCCGCCAAAGTCTTTAAATGCAAGCGTTGGGCCGTGGAACAGCTCCAGACAGCCGATATCCGCGGCAACCTGAGCAACCGGCGCCGGGAAGGCAAACGCCGCACGCACGCGCTGTTCCAGAATCTCCTGTGGGATTTCATCACCGATAAATGCGGAAAGGATCTTCGCGCTGCGGCTAACGAAATCCTGGTTCAACATCTCATCGACTTCTGACAGATTGAATTCCGGCAAATCGTGCGGAAAAAACAATCCCTGATTCTTGCCAAGCCCTTGCGTGACGGCCTGTGCAAAGCTGACCTGTTCGTTATGATCTTTCAGATTATACAGTTTCATTGATTATCCCAGTACCCGTGCGCCCGCCGTGTCCAACCGGCAAATATGAACAAAGCCTTCCTGATTTTGCAGATAATTTTTACCCAGCCAGTCTGCTACACGCTGCGCCGTATCCGGCTTGTCGCACAAAGCGAACAGCGTCGGCCCCGAACCGGAGATACCGCTGGCCAGCGCCCCGATTTCCGCTACCGCCTGACGCGCCTGGCTAAAGCCTGGCAACAGGCGGGTACGGTACGGCTCAGCAATGACATCTTTCATCAGCTTCGCGGCAAGCCCTGGCTGACGGGAATAGCAGGCATGGATAAACCCAGCCAGATGCCGCCCGTGGGCGATACAGTCCTGACGGCGATACTGCGCAGGTAAAATCGCCCGCGCTTCTGCCGTCGACACTTTAATTCCCGGATACGCGAGGACCCACAGCCACTCATCAAAGCCTGGCACCTGCTGGCTGATAATGCCGTTTTCTTCGATCATTAACTGCATGCCGCCCAAAAAGCACGGGGCGACGTTATCGTAATGAATACTGCCGGAGATACGCCCTTCCAGCTCACCCATTATCGCCAACAGGCGCGTATCGTTGAGCGGTTTACCGCAATGCTCGTTCATGGCGACCAGCGCCGCCACAACGGAACACGCGCTGGAGCCTAACCCGGAACCAATCGGCATATTTTTTTCCAGCGTCATCGCCACCGGAACGCTTTTACCCAGCTCCTGACAGAATCGCTCCCAGCACTGGTAGACAATATTTTCTCGCGGCTCAGGCGGCAGCTTATTGGCAAAGCGACCGAGGTTGTTGAGGCTGAAATGGTCAGCCGCCTCAACGGATACCACATCGCCTAACAGCGAACCGTCCACCGGGGTTACCGCCGCTCCGAGCACATCAAACCCGACGCTCATATTGGCGCTGGAAGCCGGGGCATAAACTCTCACCATGTCAGACTCCTAACTTCCATGAAAGGGTGCGTAGCAGGTCGGCAAATACGCCCGCCGCCGTCACGTCGTTACCCGCGCCGTATCCGCGCAGAACCAACGGTAGCGGCTGATAATAATGGCTGTAAAACGCCAACGCGTTTTCACCGTTTTTCACTTTGAACAGCGGATCGTTGCCGTCTACTGCTTCTATTTTTACGCGACAGACGCCATCCTCTTCAATATTGCCAACATAGCGTAATACTTTCCCCTCATCACGGGCTTTCGCCACACGCGCGGCAAAGGCGTCATCCAACTGCGGCAATTTCGCCATAAACGCGGGAACATCACCGGAATCATCAAACTCTTTTGGCAGGACCGGCTCAATAACAATGTCAGAAAGCTCCAGCTCACGACCGGTTTCACGGGCCAGGATCAACAGCTTACGCGCCACGTCCGTACCGGATAGATCGTCACGCGGATCGGGTTCGGTATAGCCCAGCTCACGCGCCATGGTGGTGGCCTCGGAGAAGCTCATGCCTTCATCCAGCTTGCCGAAAATAAACGACAGCGAACCAGAAAGAATGCCGGAGAAACGTTGCAGTTCATCGCCCGCGCTGAGCAGATTTTGCAGGTTCTCAATTACCGGCAAGCCCGCGCCTACGTTGGTGTCGTACAGAAATTTACGACGAGACTTCGCCGCAGCAAAACGCAGCTGATGGTAGTAATCCATCGACGACGTGTTGGCCTTTTTATTCGGCGTAACCACATGGAAGCCTTCGCGCAGGAAATCCGCATACTGATCCGCGACCGCCTGACTTGACGTACAGTCGACAATCACCGGATTGAGCAGATGATATTCTTTCACCAGACGAATTAAGCGCCCCAGGTTGAAAGGCTCTTTCGCGCTTTCCAGCTCCGACTGCCAGTTTTCCAGATTCAGACCATGGACGTTGGTCAGCAGGGCCTTCGAGTTCGCCACACCGCACACACGCAGATCGATATGCTTCTTTTTAAGCCAGGTTTGCTGACGTTTAAGCTGCTCCAGCAGCGCACCGCCCACGCCGCCAACGCCAATGACAAATACTTCAATCACCTGATCGGTGTTGAACAGCATCTGATGGGTCACACGCACGCCAGTGGTCGCGTCGTCGTTGTTCACCACTACCGAAATGGAACGCTCAGACGAGCCCTGGGCGATTGCCACGATATTAATGTTCGCGCGAGCCAGCGCGGCAAAAAATTTCGCCGAGATGCCACGCAACGTGCGCATACCATCGCCAACGACCGAGATGATCGCCAGACGCTCAGTCACCGCCAGCGGCTCCAGCAAGCCTTCTTTCAGTTCGAGATAGAATTCATCCTGCATGGCGCGTTGCGCACGCGCGCAGTCGCCCTGCGGGACGCAGAAGCTGATGCTGTATTCAGAAGAGGATTGGGTGATCAGCACCACCGAGATGCCTGCGCGCGACATCACGGCAAAAACACGCGCCGCCATCCCCACCATGCCTTTCATCCCAGGGCCGGAGACGCTAAACATCGCCATGTTATTGAGGTTAGAAATCCCTTTTACCGGCAAATCGTCATCATCACTGCTGGCACCGATAAGCGTGCCGGGCGCTTGTGGATTGCCGGTATTTTTAATCAGGCACGGGATCTGGAACTGGGCAATAGGGGTAATGGTGCGCGGGTGCAGCACTTTAGCGCCGAAGTAAGAAAGCTCCATCGCTTCCTGATAAGACATCGACTTCAGCAGTCGGGCGTCGGGTACCTGGCGCGGATCGCAGGTATATACGCCATCGACATCGGTCCAGATCTCACAACAATCGGCGCGCAAACAGGCGGCCAGTACGGCGGCAGAGTAGTCAGAGCCATTACGCCCCAGCACCACTAACTCTCCTTTCTCATTCCCGGCGGTAAAACCTGCCATCAGAATCATATGGTCCGCAGGAATACGGCTGGCGGCTATGCGGCGCGTAGATTCGGCGATATCAACGGTAGATTCGAGGTAATGACCTACCGCCAGCAATTTCTCTACCGGGTCGATGACCGTCACGTTGTGCCCGCGCGCTTCCAGCAGGCCAGCCATGATGGCGATCGACATTTTTTCACCACGGCAAATAAGCGCAGCATTGATGCTGTCCGGGCACTGACCCAGCAGGCTGATACCGTGCAGGACGTGCTTAATCTGTGCAAACTCTTGTTCAACAAAGGCTTTGAGCGGAGCCTGCGGGAAACCCGGTTGCGCGGCGGCAAGACCCACCAACAGCTCAGAGAAAATGCGTTCGGCGTCGCTGATATTGGCTAAAGCATCCTGACCACCGATGGTCTTCTCAATCATCGCCACCAGATGGTTGGTAATTTTTGCGGGGGCAGAGAGAACGGTCGCGACCTGCCCCTGTCTGGCATTGCTTTCCAGAATATCGGCAACCCGCAGAAAGCGCTCTGCATTTGCCACTGATGTACCGCCGAACTTCAACACTCGCATGGTTTACCTCATTGCCTTTGGTCGAAAAAAAAGCCCGCACTGTTTAGGTGCGGGCTTTTTCTTGTGTTTCCTGTACGCGTCAGCCCGCACCGTTACCTGTGGTAATGGTGATGGTTGTGGTAATAGTGATGCTGATGCGTTTCATGATGTTGTGTGCTCTGTAATTATTTATTATCTGTCCTGTATTCTTTTAGGGTTAAAGTATCTGCTGACCTAAGTCAATAAATTTTTAAATTGGTCACATTCCGAAACTTGTTCACGAGCGACTGCTTGCCCTTTTAGTTTCGACCAATACAGTATGTCACCCCTACTTGAATCCAGAGCAAAACACCACGCAACAAATGTAGGTCGATATTTTATTTCGTGATGCTTTTTTCTATATCATGTAAAAAACGGTGCAACATTGCCGTATCTCGCTGCCCTAACAGACCCATTCGCTGTTGCAGCCAGTCCGTCAACTTGATGTCGTCAGAAACGTTCAGCGTGGCTAATAAACGCAAAACGCGCGCGCGCAATGCCTGTAGCTGAAGCTCATCCGTCACCTCAATGTTTTTGACGGGTTGTTGTATTAAACCTGCTAATTGATAGCAATACACCATCACCGCCTGCCCCAAATTGAGTGAAGGATAGTCAGCCACCATAGGTACACCGGTGAGTACATCCGCCAGGGCCAATTCTTCGTTGGTCAGCCCTGAATCTTCACGACCAAAAACCAGCGCGGCATGATCCATCCACGTTGATTTTTCCTGCAGCAGAGGAACCAGTTCGACCGGCGTAGCGTAGTAATGGAACTTCGCCCGACTACGCGCAGTGGTCGCGACGGTAAAATCTACGTCGTACAGCGCCTCCGCCAACGTTGAAAAAACGCTAATATTATCAATAATATCGCCAGAACCATGCGCGACCCATCGCGTGGCGGGTTCCAGGTGGGCTTCGCTGTCAACGATGCGTAATTGGGTGAACCCCATGGTCTTCATAGCGCGGGCAGCCGCACCTATATTTTCCGCTCTGGCGGGGGCAACCAGAATAATTGTTAAACGCATTTCGATACTCTTTTTGGCCAGTCTGCAAGGAAAAATGTGACGTGCTTCAACATATTACGCAGTGCGAATTTACATATTTTTAACAGAAATCACTGAAAAAGCATTTCGCATCCATTAAAAAATGCTAAACTATTTCCCGGGTGTACTATTGCTTTTTATGTTAACAAAAGTTGCATATCCCTCTGTTTATCCATGATAATTTAATTTAAAATGGATCGCACTGGTTGGATTCATTACATTTATTAATTTGCTCGTGCAACTAGTTGTAATATTGCAATTTTGTGATGAAAGCAAACATTTGGATACGTTGATTTCATCAAACTGTTAACGTGCTACAATTGAACTTGATATATGTCAACGAAGCGTAGTTTTATTGGGTGTCCGGCATGTCTTAGCCTGTTATGTTGCTGTTAAAATGGTTAGGATGACAGCCGTTTTTGACACTGTCGGGTCCAGAGGGAAACTACCCACGACCAAGCTAATGATGTTGTTGACGTTGATGGAAAGTGCATCAAGAACGCAATTACGTACTTTAGTCATGTTACGCCGATCATGTTAATTTACGGCATGCATCAGGCAGGTCAGGGACTTTTGTACTTCCTGTTTCGATTTAGTTGGCAATTTAGGTAGCAAACATGCAGACCCCGCACATTCTTATCGTTGAAGACGAGTTAGTAACACGCAACACGTTGAAAAGCATTTTCGAAGCAGAAGGCTATGATGTATTCGAAGCGACAGATGGCGCGGAAATGCATCAGATTCTCTCTGAATATGATATCAACCTTGTGATTATGGATATCAATCTGCCTGGGAAAAATGGCCTGCTGTTAGCGCGCGAACTTCGCGAACAAGCTAACGTTGCGCTGATGTTCCTGACGGGCCGTGATAACGAAGTCGATAAAATTCTCGGCCTCGAAATCGGCGCAGACGATTACATCACCAAGCCGTTTAACCCGCGCGAACTGACTATCCGTGCTCGTAACCTGCTGTCCCGTACCATGAACCTGGGTACTGTCAGCGAAGAACGCCGTAGCGTCGAAAGCTACAAGTTCAATGGCTGGGAGCTGGACATCAACAGCCGCTCTCTGATTGGTCCTGACGGTGAGCAGTATAAACTGCCACGCAGCGAATTCCGCGCCATGCTTCACTTCTGTGAGAATCCGGGCAAAATCCAGTCTCGCGCAGAACTGCTGAAAAAAATGACCGGTCGCGAACTGAAGCCGCATGACCGTACCGTTGACGTGACGATCCGCCGCATTCGTAAACATTTCGAATCAACGCCGGATACGCCAGAAATCATCGCCACCATTCACGGTGAAGGCTACCGTTTCTGCGGCGACCTGCAGGATTAATTCAATCCTCACTGGTATAAAAACGGCGCTTTATGCGCCGTTTTTCATTTCCCTACCGCTCTATTCCCACAAGCGAAATTCGTCGCTCTGCGCAGGCTGAAGCTCTGGAAGTTCTGTAGATTTTGGCTTTGTTTTTGGCTGTGCCAGCGAGTGCCAGTCAAGATGACGCGTCAGGAACATGACCCCACACAGCGCGAACAACAGCACGCCGGTTCCCAGCAGTAAAGAGCTATCCTGTGAACGTAGCAGCACCCACATCACACCATCCAGCCCCAGCAGCGCCACGGTGAACAAAATACTGTTCCGCCAGCCCTGCAATATCGCCTGCAGATACACACCGTTCATCAACGCCCCCACCAGACTTGCCGTTATCCACGCCGCCGTAAAACCGATGTGTTCCGACAGTGCCAGCAGCAGCAGATAAAACATTACCAGCGATAGCCCCACCAGCAGATACTGCATCGGGTGCAAGCGCAGATTGGTCATACTTTCAAGGACGAAGAAAGACATAAAGGTCAGCACAATCAGCAGGATGGCATACTTTGTTGCCCTGTCCGTTAACTGGTACTGATCTGCTGGCGTGGCGACGGCGACGCTAAACGCTGGCATGCCCAGCCAACCAATCTTTTCGTCGTTAAAGCGCTCGCCGAGGTTGTTCGCAAACCAGCTGCTTTGCCACTGAGCCTTGAATCCTGATTCGCTAATTTCGCGCTTAGCCGGGAGAAAGTCCCCAAGAAAGTTGGGATGCGGCCAGTTGCTGGTTAAGGTCATTTCACTGTTACGCCCAACCGGAACGACGGAGAAATCGCCGGTTCCGCTCAAATTAAGCGACAACGCCATGCTCAGATTTTGCTCAGCCCAGCTCGCATCGGGTAGCGGAATGTGGATCCCCTGCGCACGTCCATCCAGCCCCGTCCCCGGCTCAACGGCCAGCGACGTTCCATTGACCTGCGGCGCTTTTACCACGCCAATCCCGCGCGCGTCCCCCACGCCAACCACAATAAACGGTTTGCCGATGCTGATATTAGGATGATTTAAATCACTCAACCGTTCAGCGTTAAACTCAGCCTTCACCGAAACATCATTGTGCCAGACCTGGCCCTCATAAATACCGATTTTACGTGCTTCAACGTTCTGATTCCCCTCAACTACCAACGACTCCGGCAGCCAGAAATGGATATAGCTACGCTTACGCTGGATTTCTTTACCATCCTCCAGTGAGGTGTAAAGCTCCGTTAGCGGAATGGCTATCAACGGTCCTACCATCTTTTGCGGCCCGCTGGTGCTCTGTCGGATGGCATCTTCGACTTCATCGCGGTAATCCGATCGCTCCACGATGATCTGCCTGACCATCGTCAGCGGGATTAACAGCAGCAGTATTGCGCCACCTAAGGTGACTATTTTCCAAAACAGGGGTGATTTAAACATAGCGTTCTCCTTTGCAATATCAGCAAGGTAGAACAGCTATGTGCGGAGAATTTGAAGTTATGTGAAGTGACCGTGAAGCGTAAACGAGGCCTGTGCGCCGCCTTGTGGTCGGTTGCACAATGTCACCGTCCCCTCGTGCAGTCGCGCAACCTCACTGACAAACGCCAGCCCTAAACCGCTGCTCTTATGCCCATTTTCACGGGGCAGCGAATAGAAACGCTCAAAAATACGCGGCAACGCGAAGTCGGGGATCCCGCCGCCGCTGTCGATTATCTGCAACGTGACCAGTTCATCCTGCTGATGCGCGCTCAGCGTAATCGTCCCGTCCTGTGGCGTGAAGTCGATAGCGTTGTCGAGCAAATTCCCCAATGCCTGCTCCAGTAACGCAGGATCGGCGGCGACGCTAAGCGATGAAGGCATAATGGTAAGCGTGATGTTTTTTGCCGCCAGTTGCACGCTGCGTGCCTCTTTGAGCTGAGCAAACAGCGCATCTACCGCCACTGGCGTCAACGTAATGTCCTGTCGATTCTCCAGTCGCGCCTGGCGTAACAGGGTTTCGACCAGCGCCTGCATGCGCGCATTTTGCGTCAGAATATTATCGGTAAAGCGCGCAACCACGTTCGGCGGCGGACCTTCGCGCAAAATCTCAGCCGCGCCGCGAATGGCCGCCAGCGGACTTTTCAGTTCATGCGTTAACGCATAAACATACTGCTCAATGTAGTTTTTGCCCTCCAGCTTCAGTCGCATGCTTTCCAGCGCCTGCGCCAGTTTACGTAGCTCGCTGCTACCTAAATCAGGCAGTGGGACGGGGCGATTCTCGGTAACGGAGTCGGCATAGCGCGCCAGCCGGGCGATGGAGCGGTTTATCCACCATACCATCCCGATGCCAATCACTAAGGCAATGCCCAGCAATACGGCGCTGGCCCACAGCATCCGCCGTTCACTGCGTTTAATCACCGGCGCCATCGCCGCATTCGGTTTACCGACGCTAAGCACTCCGATAATACGTCCGCCGTCTACGATCGGCGCGGCCACGTACATCACTGAACTTTCCGGATCGTTCGGGTTTTGCGGCGTACTGCGGGCGCCATATTGCCCACGCAGGGTTAACCACACGTCGTTCCAGCGAGAATAGTCCTGACCGACAGCCTGGTTTGCGGAATCAAACAACACTTTACCCTGCGCGTCCGTCATGTAGACATGGTATTCATTACGGACTTTGTTAATGCCGCTGATATTGGCGCTGAATGGGCGGTTATGCAGTTGCGAAAATGCCTGCGCCAGCTTGCCGTTGGCTGGAGAGTCAGAGAGCAAGTCATCGCGCGCCAGCGCAGCCAGCAGCGTGGCGGTATCAATCAAAGTGCCTTCGGTTGCCCGGCGGACGCCTGGTTTAATTTCCTGTACAAAGATCGACAAAACGAACCAGGCGGCGACGGCAACAATCAGAAAATAGCCGAGCAACAAACGCATGCCAATGCGCATCAGACGCTCCTCAGGCTATATCCCATACCGCGATGCGTATTGATGGGGGAAAGCTCAGGGTTGATAGCCCGCAGCTTGGCGCGCAGCGTTTTAATGTGGGTATCGACCGTTCTGTCAAAGGTGTCCTGTGCATCGGCCCAGACTAAATCCATCAACTGCTGGCGTGAGTAAATGCGCCCCGGCGACAACAGCAGTGTTTTCAGCAACAGAAATTCATAGCGCGTCAGGTTTAACGGCTTGCCGAACCAGGTAATCTGCGCGGCCAGCTCATTAAGTTCAAAATCGCCGCAACGCGTCGTCGATGAAGGAGCAGAGAATTTCTGCACCCGCCGCAGCAGCGTACGCACGCGGGCGCACACCTCGCGCGGTGAGAAAGGCTTGGCAACATAGTCATCCGCGCCAATTTCCAGCCCCAGCAGGCGATCCACCTCATCGCTACGCGCGGTCAGAAACAGGATCGGCAACGCTGGATGCCGCTCCAGCAGGCGTCGACACAGTTCAAAACCGCTGATATCCGGTAGTCCGACATCCAGAACGATCGCATCAGGACAACGCTGGCGAGATTTCTCCAGCGCAGGTAACCCGCGCTCAAACGCTTCCACGCTAAAACCTTCCTGCTGCAGCATGTAGATGAGCGTATCGGCAATGCCCTGCTCATCCTCAACCAACCAGATCAACGGTTGTTGCATTTTGCTTCCTTGTTATTCCCGCCACGGCATGATGGGCACCGCGCTGATGGCATTTTTGGGCGATCCATCGACCACTTTATCTGAATAGGCCAGATAGGCCAGTGCATTACGTTTCGCGTCGTAAAAACGCACGACCTGTAAGGATTTAAACACCAGCGAGGTACGTTTTTTAAATACCACTTCACCCTGCGCTTTGCCGTTCTTGATTCTGTCGCTCAGTTCTACCGGCCCCACCTGCTGACAGGAAATGGCGGCATCGGAGGTATCTTCCGCCAGCCCCAGCCCACCTTTGATGCCGCCGGTCTTCGCCCGGCTCACGTAGCAGGTCACGTTGGTAACATCTGGATCGTCAAACGCTTCGACCACAATTTTATGATCCGGCCCAAACATTTTGAACACCGTATCGACAGATCCAATCTGCTCCGCATGGGCGACCTGCGCCAACATCAGCAGAATTGAGGAAATGATTAAGCTCTTATATTTCATATTGTTACCATTTTTAAAAGTTACTCTGTGTAATTATTCGACATTCTAAGATAAAACGTATACAGATCACAGGATTACAATAATCACGCTTTCGAATGATCGAAAAAAGCATTTATGAGCAAAAAAAACACTGAATGCTAAAACAGCAAAAAATGCTATTATCCTCATACCTGACGTCAGGTACTCGTTGTTGAAAGGATGAGGATATTTTATGGATCAGGCTGGCATTATTCGCGACCTATTAATCTGGCTGGAAGGTCATCTGGATCAGCCTTTGTCGCTTGACAATGTGGCGGCAAAAGCAGGCTATTCCAAGTGGCACCTGCAGAGAATGTTTAAGGACGTGACGGGCCATGCTATTGGCGCCTATATCCGCGCCCGTCGTTTATCGAAATCCGCAGTGGCGCTGCGCCTGACTGCACGCCCAATTCTGGATATTGCGCTGCAATATCGCTTTGACTCTCAACAAACCTTTACCCGCGCGTTCAAGAAACAATTTTCCCAAACGCCTGCGCTGTATCGCCGTTCACCGGAATGGAGCGCGTTTGGTATTCGCCCGCCTATGCGACTGGGTGAATTTGCCATGCCTGCGCACGAGTTTGTCACGCTGGAAGATACGCAACTGCTTGGCACCACGCAAAGCTATTCCTGCTCGCTGGAGCAGATTTCAGATTTCCGTCATGAAATGCGAATTCAGTTCTGGCGCGACTTCCTTAGCCAGGCTCCTGCGATCCCACCTGTGCTGTACGGGTTGAACGAAACGCGTCCGAGCATTGAAAAAGATGACGAGCAGGAAGTGTTTTACACCACAGCACTGACGCCGGAACAGGCCAATGGTTATGTGCCGTCGGCACAGCCTATCCTGCTACAGGGCGGCGAGTATGTGATGTTTACCTATGAAGGGCTGGGGACCGGCGTACAGGAGTTTATCCTGACGGTTTATGGCACATGCATGCCAATGCTGAACCTGACGCGCCGTAAAGGGCAGGATATCGAGCGATACTACCCGGCAGAAGATGCCAAAGCGGGAGATCGCCCGATCAACCTGCGCTGCGAATTCCTGATTCCTATTCGCCGCTAGCGCTGCAGTTCGTCTAACGCAGGGGCGTCCAGATGTGAGATGTCCCCTGCCGTTTCAACTACCCATCCCGGCGCCAGCCACAAACTTTCCTGGTAATCGACGCGAGAAATAGAACAGTTGCGCAGACGCAGGCGACGTTCAGCCCATGCCGGTAATCCCAGAATCGTACTCACCAGGCAACCCAGTGCAATACCGTGACTGACCAGCAGCGGACGACTCCCCGGCGGCAGTTCCAGACAGGATGCCAGCGCCGCGTGGACGCGATCGCTCAGTTCCTGCATCGATTCCCCTTCAGGAATACGCCCCTCCACCGTACCGTTCACCAACTGGCGACGCCAGCCCTCTTCTTCCGACGTCAGCGTATCGATATGGCGTTGCTCCAGCACGCCCATATTCAGCTCGCGCAAACGTGAGTCATAGGTGATATCACAGCCACAGGCCTGGGCGATGATTTCTGCGGTGCGTCGTGTACGACCTAAATCGCTGCTGATGACATGCGTAATACCAAACGTGCGGGCGCGTTCGCCCACCTGCATGGCTTGCTGTTCACCTTTAGCGGTCAGTGGGCTGTCTGACTGGCCTTGAATACGTCGCTCGGCGTTCCACTGCGTTTCGCCATGGCGAACAAGGTATACCTGTAACATGCTTTTTTAATGAGATGGTCACTCCCTCCTTCCCGGTACTATGCTGAGGACAGGCTTTCATTCGGAGAACTATCATGGAAAACATTGCGCTCATTGGTATCGATCTGGGTAAAAACTCTTTCCATATTCATTGCCAGGATCGTCGCGGGAAGGCTGTTTACCGTAAAAAATTTACCCGGCCAAAGTTGATCGAATTTTTGGCGACATGCCCCGCTACAACCATCGCAATGGAAGCCTGTGGCGGTTCTCACTTTATGGCACGCAAGTTGGAAGAGTTGGGGCATTCCCCAAAGCTGATATCACCACAATTTGTCCGCCCGTTCGTTAAAAGCAATAAAAACGACTTTGTCGACGCCGAAGCTATTTGTGAAGCTGCATCGCGTCCGTCTATGCGTTTTGTGCAGCCCAGAACGGAATCTCAGCAGGCAATGCGGGCTCTGCATCGTGTCCGTGAATCCCTGGTTCAGGATAAGGTAAAAACAACCAATCAAATGCATGCTTTTCTGCTGGAATTTGGCATTAGCGTTCCCCGAGGAGCTGCCGTTATTAGCCGACTGAGTACCATTCTTGAGGATAATAGTTTGCCTCTTTACCTCAGCCAGTTATTGCTGAAATTACAACAGCATTATCACTATCTTGTTGAGCAGATTAAAGATTTGGAATCCCAGTTGAAACGAAAGTTGGACGAAGATGAGGTTGGACAGCGCTTGCTGAGCATTCCCTGCGTCGGAACACTGACAGCGAGTACTATTTCAACTGAGATTGGCGACGGGAAGCAGTACGCCAGCAGCCGTGACTTTGCGGCGGCAACAGGGCTTGTACCTCGGCAGTACAGCACGGGAGGTAGGACGACATTGCTGGGAATTAGTAAGCGAGGTAATAAAAAGATCCGAACTTTGTTGGTTCAATGTGCCAGGGTATTCATACAAAAACTGGAACACCAGTCTGGCAAATTGGCCGATTGGGTCAGGGATTTACTGTGCCGGAAAAGCAACTTTGTCGTCACTTGTGCTCTGGCAAACAAGCTGGCCAGAATAGCCTGGGCCCTAACGGCACGACAGCAAACTTATGTAGCATAACGGCAGAAATACACCGGTTTAAAGAATTACTGATCTGGTTTTGCGAATACTGATATTGATGATACTAACGGCCCACCGGCCTGTTGAGGAACCTGTAAAACGGAAAGGCTCATTGAAGCCGTATATTTTCTGGAGGTTCATCAGGCGCGGAACTCATCAAGGCGCGGGAATAAAATCCCATTCAGACGCCGGATAGATTCAAGCAAGCCAACTTGTCGTCAAAATCAGTGTTGCAAAAACGGGAGTGACCATAGATTCCGTTATACTGCGATGCGATGAATTTTCAAACTGAGCTTAATTATGCACAAGGTTATCTCTGCGACCACCAATCCTGCCAAAATTCAGGCAATTCTGCGGGCATTTGAAGAGATTTTCGGGGAAGGATCCTGCCATATTGAACCCGTCGCCGTCGAGAGTGGCGTGCCGGAACAACCTTTCGGAAACCAGGAAACGCGCACTGGCGCACGAAATCGCGTTGATAATGCGCGCCGTCTGCACCCGCAGGCTGATTTCTGGGTCGCTATTGAAGCGGGAATTGACGACGATGCGACCTTCAGTTGGGTGGTGATTGATAATGGCGTCCAGCGCGGCGAAGCCCGTTCAGCCACGCTGCCATTGCCAGCTGTCATTCTCGATAGAGTCCGTCAAGGCGAAGCGCTCGGTCCGGTGATGTCGGACTACACGGGTATTGATGAGATTGGCCGTAAAGAAGGCGCAATCGGCGTCTTTACCGCGGGCAAGCTGACGCGCTCAAGCGTATACCACCAGGCGGTGATTCTGGCGCTCAGCCCGTTTCATAACGCAGTGTATTTATAGCGTTGTGCCGGATGGCGGCTTCGCCTTATCCGGCCACAACCGCGCCACATCCTTAGGCCTGATAAGCGAAGCGCCATCAGGCATTTTTTAGCAGCACCTGCTCCAGCCAATGACGCAGATCCACCGGTGCGGATTTGAGGCTGTTCGACCCCCGTGTAATGGTGGCGATCCCCGCCCCGAGCTCGTTTTTAAGCTCGCGCTGACTCATCTCGCCGCGCAGCAGCTCTTCAATGATACGCACGCGCGTGCCCAGCGCTTCGCGCTCATCCGGCGTTAACATCAAATTGAGCAGGGGCAGGTGTAAGTCTTGTTCATAGGCGTGTTTAAGCAGATCGACAAAACGTAACCACTCCTGGTGACGCTGTTCTGCCATCTCTGCCGAATAGGGTGATTGCTGAGTCATAAGTTATCGCCATCGTTGCGGGGGAAGCGTGCTTGCCGCCCCCCTTTTGTACTCTTTAACGAGTACGATAGCATAACACAACCGACACGATCAGTAACGACGTTGCCATTCTGCGTCGCTCATCAACTCCGGCTTATCACCAAGGAAATAGCGATAGTACGCATCGTAAGCCAGCACGTTCTTCACGTAGCCACGCGTCTCAGAGAATGGAATGCTTTCGACAAACGCGACAGCATCGATACGACCCGCGCTATTGCCAAGCCAGGTGCGAACGCGCCCCGGTCCGGCGTTATAGGCCGCCGACGCGAAAATGCGGTTATTACCGAATTGCTGATAGACATACTGTAAATAGCTGGTACCAATGTTGATGTTGGTATCAGGATCCAGTAGTTGGCTCGGGCTGCTGTAACCTGGAATCGAGAACATTTTCACCGTATGCGTCGCCGTGCCCGGCATAATCTGCATCAGCCCGCTGGCGCCAACCGGCGATTTCACTTTCGGGTTCCAGGCGCTTTCCTGACGCGCTATCGCCATCGCATAGCTTGGCGGAATATCCTTGCCGCTGGTGTAGCGTGTAAACAGATCCTTGTAGGCCAGTGGGAAACGCTCTTCCAGATGATCCCACAGCTTACCGGCGATCGTCGCTTGTACGCTCAGATCCCACCAGTGATTGTTGAACGCGTAACGCGCCAGCTGAGCCTGCTCAGACTTCGTGCGACTGGTGACCAGATTCGCCCATTCACTGCGCGCGGTATTGTCCAGATTCCAGTACATTAGCTCGCGCACACGTGCCATTTCCGGTCCCTGAGTCAGCGCAGAGTCAACGTTTGCCGGGGCTTTATCCACTTTCAGCTCGTACTCTTCACCCAGACGCTGTGCCGCCACCATCGGATAGAAACCGCGCTGCTGCATGAGCTGGTGCAGGATCTCTTTGGCTTCCGCCTCACGCCCGCGCTCAAGCAGCAGATCCGCCTGCCAGTAACGCCACTCATCTTTCTCTTTTGCTTCCATTGGCAAACGCGCCAGCCAGGTATTCAGACCACGACGATCGCCGGTTCCCAGCGCCATGCGCACACGGCGCTCCACAAGCGAGGTGGAATTCGAGCGCATAATGGCGTCATCGCGCCATTTGGCCTGCTCATCGGTAACGTCATTACCCATCAGACGCCAGGCGACGATGTCGCGCAGCTCCTGGGTTTGCTCGTCATTCAGCTGTTGCGCCTGCGCCAGAGACGGGATCATCAGGCGGGCGTTTTCCGCATCCTGACGCGCCACGCTGGAAAAAGCCACCGCCGCCATCTGTCGGGTGAAATCCGTCGCGCCAGTGGTGCGCGCAAAGGTCATCACCGAATTCGGATCGTTGGCCAGCGCGATGATCGCCGAAGCGATAGTTTGGTATTGCGCGGGCATTTGCCCAGCTAACGCCGTGACCAGACCGGTATTCCCGGCTTTCATCGCCAGACGAATACGCTCCAGATACGCCAGCGGATCCTGAGTTCCTGAGGCGCGCCATACACCGAATAATTTGTCACAGGCGTTCGGCTGGCTTTTCCCGCTCAACCACAGTTCTTTCGCGCCCTGCCAGGCCTCTTCGGTTTGCCCGGTGCTCCATTTCGCAAAGTAATAGTTGCATTGCGCTTCCGTGGTACCCGGTTTTTCTGGGCTGAACGCCAGTAGTCCACGCCAGTCCTCCCGTCGCGCCAGTTCATTCACGAAACGTGATTGCAGAGTACGCGCGGGGGGCAGCGTCGGGTTGGCGCGCACAAAATTGGTAACGGTAATGGTGGGCTGATTCATCAGATCGTCAGTAATCTGACGATATTCCAGATAAGGATACAGAGGATAATTCTTCAGGCCGGGCATCATCTGCTCTACGACATCCATCTGTCGGTTATCCCAGGCCTGTTTAATTTGCGCATAGCGACTGCGCTGCTCATCCAGGGAATCGGCTCGCGCCACTTGACTGACCGTCAGCAGACATACGCTGGCCGCCAGCAGGCGCCAGGTAAATTGATTGGCTTTGTCCACAAGCTCTTCCTCTTCTCATGTTACGTCTGTGCAGCATCATGCCGCTTAATTAGTTCATGCTAACCAGACATTGCAGAATGCGCCACGTCACGGACACTTTTTTACTTTTGTTGCGAATGAGATCTGCTGGCTGGGATTGGGCAATGAAAAAGGCTACACTTCGCCTTTGATAACTATTTACCAATAATTAGCCCTAAATAATTCAAGTTGCAGCAAGGCGGCGAGGGAGTAAATCCCCTGAGCGTACAAAGTGCGTGACTGGGGGGAACAACAAATCTGTCAGGAACAGATTTGAACGCTGCGGAGCAGCGGCCCGCAAGGGCGAGGCTCATAGATGAGCCGAGTAACTCACAGCCAACGCATCTGCAGCTTGAAGTATGACGGGATAAATAAAGAGGCGAGTCCAACGTGGCCCAATTTGTTTATACCATGCATCGTGTCGGCAAAGTCGTTCCGCCGAAACGTCATATTCTTAAAAACATCTCACTGAGCTTCTTCCCTGGCGCCAAAATCGGTGTACTTGGTCTGAACGGCGCGGGTAAATCAACCCTGCTGCGCATCATGGCCGGCATTGATACCGATATCGAAGGTGAAGCTCGCCCACAGCCTGGCATTAAAATCGGTTACCTGCCGCAGGAACCAAAACTGAACCCGGAACATACCGTTCGTGAATCCGTGGAAGAAGCGGTTGCCGAAGTGGTTAACGCGTTGAAAGGTCTGGATGAAGTGTACGCAAAGTACGCCGAGCCGGACGCCGACTTCGATAAACTGGCTGCGCAACAGGGCAAGTTTGAAGAGATCATTCAGGCGCACGACGGTCATAACCTGAACGTGCAGCTTGAGCGTGCCGCTGACGCCCTGCGTCTGCCGGACTGGGATGCTAAAATTGAGAACCTCTCCGGTGGTGAACGCCGCCGCGTCGCGCTGTGCCGCCTGCTGCTGGAAAAACCAGACATGCTGCTGCTCGACGAGCCGACTAACCACCTGGACGCCGAATCCGTTGCGTGGCTGGAACGCTTCCTGCACGACTTCGAAGGCACCGTGGTGGCGATTACCCACGACCGTTACTTCCTAGACAACGTTGCGGGCTGGATTCTGGAGCTTGACCGCGGCGAAGGTATTCCATGGGAAGGCAACTACTCCTCCTGGCTGGAGCAGAAAGATCAGCGTCTGGCGCAGGAAGCGTCTCAGGAAGCGGCTCGCCGTAAATCCATTGAGAAAGAGCTGGAGTGGGTGCGTCAGGGCGCTAAAGGCCGTCAGTCTAAGGGTAAAGCCCGTCTGGCACGCTTTGAAGAGCTGAACAACACCGAATACCAGAAGCGTAACGAAACCAACGAACTGTTTATCCCACCTGGAGCACGTCTGGGTGATAAAGTCGTTGAAGTCACCAATCTGCGTAAATCCTACGGCGATCGCGTTCTGATTGACGACCTGAGCTTCTCCGTACCGAAAGGCGCCATCGTCGGCATCATCGGTCCGAACGGCGCGGGTAAATCTACCCTGTTCCGTATGATGTCCGGTCAGGAACAGCCAGACAGCGGCACCATCACACTGGGTGAAACCGTCAAGCTGGCTTCCGTTGACCAGTTCCGTGACGCCATGGACAACAGCAAAACCGTGTGGGAAGAAGTTTCCGGCGGGCTGGATATCATGAAGATCGGCAACACCGAGATGCCAAGCCGCGCCTACGTAGGCCGCTTCAACTTTAAAGGTGTTGATCAGGGTAAACGCGTAGGCGAACTCTCCGGCGGTGAGCGCGGTCGTCTGCACCTGGCGAAGCTGCTGCAGGTTGGCGGCAACATGCTGCTGCTTGATGAACCAACCAACGACCTGGATATCGAAACCCTGCGCGCGCTGGAAAACGCCCTGCTGGAGTTCCCGGGCTGCGCGATGGTCATCTCGCACGACCGTTGGTTCCTCGACCGTATCGCGACCCACATTCTGGATTACCAGGATGAAGGTAAGGTTGAGTTCTTCGAAGGTAACTTTACCGAATACGAAGAGTACAAGAAACGCACGCTGGGCGCAGATGCGCTGGAGCCGAAGCGTATTAAGTACAAGCGTATTTCGAAGTAATTACCGTTAAGCGCCGGATGGCGTTGCGCTTATCCGGCCTACGAGGTGAGTCCGACTTGTAGGCCGGATAAGCGCAACGCCATCCGGCATTTACGCTATCTCTGCTCGCCCATCAACTCTTTCACCAACTCCACGCAGCGCAGAAATCGACCGTCATAGTCGGGCTCCTGAACGTGCACAAAATTGATATTGTTTTCCTGCAGCATCTCGACCAGCAGCGACTGAAACGCTTTTCTGTCAACCGAACTGCCGAGACTGCGTAAGCCATCCGCCACCCATGGAGTATTGTTCTCCAGCAGGATCACCAGGTCAAAGCGATACTCGTCAATCAGGGCCTGCACAAACGGGTGTTCACGCCCTTCATACTTTTTGCAGAAGGCCTGAGTGGTAACGAAATCGGTGTCGATAAACGCCACTTTATTGGCATACTTGACAGCAAAATCAATGTATTGGGCTTGTCCCAGGGCGATTTTATCGTAGTCGGAATACTGCAACGCCATCTCATCACCACCCAAATGGGAGAAGACGTAATCACGCCCATATTCCCACGCACTGGTAGTGTTAAAGATATTGGCGAGCTTGTTCACCAGCGTCGATTTTCCGCTCGACTCTCCGCCGAGGATCGCCACAGTGCGCACGAAAAACGGCTTCACTTCTGTAGGAATATACTCCCAGTAGCGAAATGGGTTCTCACGGATTTGCCCGCCGCTGATGTTCATAAACGTTCGTTTGGGATCCACCAGCACGGTTTCGATCCCCAGATGTTCCAGATACTGCGGGGCATCTGACTCTTCAGAGGTGTAAATCCAGTTAGGCTGGATCCCTTTCTCCTGCATAAACGTTTTAATCCCATTGCTCCACACATCCCAACCGTGTGGATACGGCTCCATACCCTCTTCGTTGAAGGCATGAATACGGATATTTTTCTGATACTTAAAGGTTTGCAGCAGCCAGCGTAGACGATCGGGCACCGTGGGCTGTTGCGACATAGCGCTGTCTTCAAACAGGCTGCGATCGCGCGTGTCGTCATACCCCATGATGATATGCAGTTCATCGACCTGACTACACGCGCGCTGGATAAGATAGATATGGCCGGTATGCAGCGGATAAAACTTACCGAATACCACACCGATATTCTTCTGCTGGCGCGGAAACTCCAGCCCGAGAAACCGGTGCAACGCCTCCAGCTTTTGCGCGCTGGGGCTTTTAATTTTGGCATTCAGCAGTTGACTTAAATATCCCTTGGTCATGCCACTGGCATCTGCCACCTGTTGCAGGGTACAGCCCTTTTGCTTAATGGCAGTTTTCAGATAATCAAATGACACAAGAGCCTCCTGCTGTAAAAATAAACGTAATACCCAATACCGCCGGAAAGACGGCGGGTATTTTATTATAGGTCGTCAAACACGCTTAAAGCATCCGTAAGCTTCTTAACGCCAAAGACCTGCATCCCTTCCGGCACTTTTTTCGGCACGTTGGCGGCAGGAACAATCGCCCGACGAAAGCCGTGCTTCGCCGCTTCCGAAATACGCTCCTGGCCGCTGGGTACCGGACGGATTTCACCCGCCAGTCCCACTTCGCCAAAGACCACTAAGTCCTGCGGCAGCGGTCGGTCGCGCAGGCTGGAAACCATTGCCAGTAGCAGTGCCAGATCGGCGCTGGTTTCGTTAACCTTCACGCCACCGACCACGTTGACGAACACGTCCTGATCCGCCATCTGCAAGCCGCCGTGACGATGCAGCACGGCCAGCAGAATCGCCAGACGGTTCTGCTCCAGACCGACCGCCACACGACGCGGATTCGCCATCATCGAATGGTCGACCAGCGCCTGAATCTCCACCAGCAACGGGCGCGTGCCTTCCCAGACCACCATCACCGAACTGCCGGAGGTGACTTCATCGCCACGGCTTAAGAAGATAGCGGAAGGGTTGCTAACTTCACGCAGCCCCTGTTCGGTCATGGCAAAGACGCCCAGTTCATTCACCGCGCCAAAGCGGTTTTTATGGCTACGCAGAGTACGAAAACGGGAATCGGCGTCACCGTCGAGCAGCACCGAGCAGTCAATACAGTGCTCCAGCACCTTTGGACCGGCCAGCGAGCCGTCTTTGGTGACGTGGCCGACCATGACAATCGCCACGCCGCGCGTTTTGGCAAAGCGGGTCAGGTAAGCCGCGGTTTCGCGCACCTGTGCCACGCTGCCCGGCGAAGACTGAATGTCCGCCATGTGCATCACCTGAATGGAGTCGATAACCATCAGCCTCGGCTGTTCTTCTTCGGCAATCAGGCAAATTTGTTCGATACTGGTTTCCGACAGCATGTTCAGATTCGCCGTCGGCAGACCGAGTCGATGCGCGCGCATCGCCACCTGTTGCAAAGACTCTTCGCCGGTGACGTACAAGGTTTTCATCTGCTCAGCGAGCTTGCACAGCGTTTGCAGCAGCAGCGTTGATTTCCCTGCGCCGGGGTTACCGCCAATCAGGATGGCGCTGCCGGGCACCACACCGCCGCCCAGCACGCGGTCAAACTCTTTAAATCCGGTGGAAAAACGCGGCAACTCTTCAAGGCTGATATCAGACAGCTTCTGCACTTTTGCGATGCCCGCATTCCCGGCATAGCCGCTGAGCCGCTCGTTACGCGCCACCGTTGGTGACGCGGCAAGGCGTACCTCGGTAATGGTGTTCCAGGCCTGACAGGCGCTGCATTGCCCTTGCCAGCGCGGGTAATCGGCCCCGCATTCGTTACAAACAAAGGCGCGTTTTGGAGCTTTGGCCACGTTTTACCTCTTTCGTTAGCGCGTTTACCGGACAGCGTGGGCGCTTATCCGGCCTACGGTCACTTTGCCATCAGGCAATTAAATCATTTCTGGTTCATGCTGCCAGAGAGAATGCAGAACACGCCCATCAGGTCAGCGTGACGGATCGTAATCTCCGTCTTTTCATTCACTTTGGGTTTGGCATGATACGCTATACCCAGTCCAGCCGTTTTGATCATCGGCAGATCGTTGGCGCCATCGCCGATCGCCACCGTCTGCGCCATCGGGATCTCATACTCCTGCGCCAGGCGGGTCAGGGTGTTTGCTTTGTACTGGGCATCGACGATATCGCCGATCACGTTGCCGGTGAATTTACCGTCCATGATCTCCAGCTCGTTTGCCACAGCCGCCGTCAGACGTAGTTTGTTACGCAGATAATCGGCAAAGAAGGTAAAACCGCCGGAGGCAATTGCCACTTTCCAGCCGAGCGTTTCCAGTTTTAACACCAGTTGAGTCAGGCCAGGCATCAGTGGTAGCGTTTCGCGCACCTGGTGCAAAATATTGGCATCAGCGCCCTTCAACGTCGCCACGCGGCTGCGCAAGCTGGCGGTAAAGTCCAGCTCGCCGCGCATCGCGCGTTCGGTGACTTCCGCAACCATTTCGCCGGTTCCCGCCAGTTTGGCAATTTCATCGATACACTCGATCTGGATAGCCGTTGAATCCATGTCCATCACCAGCAAACCCGGCGTGCGCAAATGCGGAATTTTACCCAGTGGCGCAACATCCAGTTTGGCATCATGCGCCAGTTTTGCCGCACGCGGCGTTAACGAGCCCGCCAGACGAATCACCTGATAATCCTCAACGCACCACGCCGCCACGATCACCATCGCCGCACCCAGTTTGCTCTGGTATTGCGTTAACCGTTGTTTATCCAGACCACGACCGTACAGCAGCCAGCCACTGCGGCCCGCGTGGTAATCCAGCGGCATGACTTCATCACCGCTTAAAGAGAGAGGCAGACCTGGCCACAGAGAAACATCTTCAGGTAGATCGCACCAGGTAATGTTAGGCATTAAAGCTCCTGTAAAATCGTTCGGGTCGGAATCATCAGGGGAAAATAACGCATGAGGCTACCCTGTAACCAGCGCTTCTGGCAACATTAAGTCTCAAATTTTCAGCAGGTGGAATATGGCTCGCACAAAACTGAAATTCCGACTTCATCGTGCAGTGATTGTATTGTCCTGCCTTGCGCTGCTCGTTGCTCTGATGCAGGGCGCGTCCTGGTTTAGTCAAAGCCACCAACAGCAGCGTAATCCGCAGCTCGAAGAGCTGGCGCGCACGCTGGCTCGCCAGGTCTCCTTGAACGTCGCCCCGCTGATGCGTACCGAAACACCGGATGAAAAGCGCATTAAAGCGGTACTCTCGCAGCTCACGGAAAGTAGCCGTATTCTGGATGCGGGCGTCTACGATGAACAGGGAGACCTGATTACACGCACCGGTGAGAGCGTCAACGTTCGAGACCGACTGGCGTTGGACGGCAAAAAAGCCGGGGGCTATTTTAACCAGCAGATTGTCGAGCCCATTCAGGGAAGAAATGGTCCGCTGGGCTATCTACGCCTGACGCTGGATACCCACACGCTCGCCACCGAAGCCAAGCAGGTGGATAACACCACCAACATCTTACGCCTAATGCTGCTTCTGTCACTGGCAATTGGCGTGGTGCTCACCCGTACCTTATTGCAAGGCAAGCGCACCCGCTGGCAGCAATCCCCTTTCCTGCTGACCGCCAACAAACCGGTACAGGAAGAAGACAACGAGAAGAAAGAGTAATAACAGAAAGGAAATCGACCATGACGACACTACGCCTGCTTATCTCAGACTCTTACGATCCGTGGTTTAACCTCGCGGTCGAAGAGTGCATTTTTCGCCAGATGCCCGCCACGCAGCGCGTCCTGTTCTTGTGGCGTAACGCCGATACGGTGGTGATTGGCCGGGCGCAAAACCCGTGGAAAGAGTGTAATACCCGCCGTATGGAAGAAGACAACGTGCGGCTCGCCCGTCGCAGCAGCGGCGGCGGCGCGGTGTTCCATGACTTAGGCAATACCTGCTTTACCTTTATGGCCGGTAAACCGGAGTACGACAAAACCATCTCTACTGCTATTGTCCTCCATGCCCTGAACGCGCTGGGCGTAGACGCCGACGCCTCCGGGCGTAACGATCTGGTCGTGAAAACGCCAGACGGCGATCGCAAAGTTTCCGGCTCTGCTTATCGGGAAACGAAAGACCGCGGATTCCACCACGGCACGCTGTTGTTGAACGCCGATCTCAGCCGCCTGGCAAACTATCTCAATCCGGATAAAAAGAAACTCGCCGCCAAAGGCATCACCTCGGTTCGCTCACGCGTAGCGAATCTAACGGAGCTGTTGCCGGGCATCACCCATCAACAGGTCTGTCAGGCCATCACGGAAGCCTTTTTTGCCCACTACGGCGAACGTGTCGAAGCGGAAATTATCTCGCCGGACAAAACCCCGGATCTGCCGAACTTTGCCGAAACCTTTGCCCGTCAGAGCAGTTGGGAGTGGAATTTTGGTCAGGCGCCTGCGTTCTCGCATCTTCTGGACGAGCGTTTCACCTGGGGCGGCGTTGAGCTGCATTTCGACGTGGAAAAAGGTCATATCACCCGTACGCAGGTCTTTACCGACAGCCTCAATCCCGCGCCGTTAGAATCGCTGGCGGGTCGTCTGCAGGGGTGTTTGTACCGTGCGGATATGCTGCAACAGGAGTGCGAAGCGCTGCTGGTTGATTTCCCACAGCAGGAGAAAGAGTTACGCGAGCTGTCATCGTGGATTGCCAGTGCAGTGAGCTAAACGCTGGCCTGAAAATGCCGGATGGCGGTCCGGCATACATCGATTGTAGCCCGGTAAGCGCAGCGCTACCGGGCATCACAACACTTACTCTTTATCGCCCAGCAGAACGGATTCCAGTGCGATTTTGATCATGTCGTTGAAGGTCGTCTGACGTTCAGCGGCAGTGGTCTGCTCGTGAGTACGGATATGGTCGGACACGGTACAGATGGTCAGCGCTTTCGCACCAAACTCAGCCGCAACGCCGTAGATACCCGCCGCTTCCATTTCCACGCCCAGCACGCCGTATTTTTCCATTACGTCGAACATTTCGCCGTCCGGAGAGTAGAACAGGTCAGCGGAGAACAGGTTGCCCACGCGCGCGTCTACGCCCAGCGCTTTTGCCGCATCAACTGCATTACGCACCATGTCGAAGTCAGCGATAGCTGCGAAGTCATGATCTTTAAAACGGATACGGTTTACTTTGGAGTCGGTGCAGGCGCCCATACCGATAACCACGTCACGCAGTTTAACGTCCATACGCACAGCGCCGCAGGAGCCTACGCGAATGATTTTCTTCACGCCAAAATCGGTGATCAGCTCTTTGGTGTAGATAGAGCAGGACGGGATACCCATCCCGTGACCCATAACGGAGATCTTACGGCCTTTGTAAGTACCGGTGAAACCTAACATGCCGCGAACGTTGTTCACTTCACGAACATCTTCGAGGAAAGTTTCAGCAATATGCTTTGCGCGCAGCGGGTCGCCCGGCATCAATACGACGTCAGCGAAATCACCCATTTCTGCATTAATATGTGGAGTTGCCATCTTCAGTTCCCTTTTGATTTATTGTTTTTGTCGAGGGGGTAGCAATGCCTTACCCAACCGACAAAACGAATTCAAATACCCTAAGGATTTCGCGTTGTAGGAAGGCGACGAATTCGGAACCCCCGGGAGCATAGATTACCTATGTGACCGGGGCGAGCGAATGAAGTCAACGCATCTACAGCGCGAAAGACAACGGGTATCACAGCATGTTTTTACCGTAGTCCATCGGCGATGTACCAAAGTAGCTCGCCAGCGTCTGGCCAATATCCGCGAAAGTTTCACGGTGGCCTAAAGAACCTGGTTTCACTTTCGGGCCGTAAACCAGCACCGGAATGTGCTCACGGGTGTGGTCAGTGCCGGTCCAGCTCGGGTCACAGCCGTGGTCAGCGGTCAGGATCAGAATGTCATCTTCACCCACCAGTTCCATCAGTTCAGGTAAACGGCGGTCGAACAGTTCCAGACCTGCAGCGTAACCAGCGATATCGCGACGATGTCCCCAGGAAGAGTCGAAATCAACGAAGTTAGTGAAGACGATGGTCTTATCACCCGCTTCTTTCATCTCTTTGATGGTGGCGTCGAACAGCGCGTCCAGGCCGGTAGCTTTCACTTTTTTGGTGATGCCGCAGTTAGCGTAAATATCCGCGATTTTACCGACGGAAACCACGTGACCGTCTTTCTCGTCGACCAGTTTCTGCAGCACAGTCGGTGCTGGCGGCTCAACGGCCAGATCGTGACGGTTACCGGTACGCTGGAAATTACCCGCTTTATCACCGATAAACGGACGCGCGATAACACGACCGATGTTGTAACCACCTTCGGTCAGTTCTTCACGAGCGATTTCACACAGTTCGTAGAGTTTATCCAGGCCAAAAGTCTCTTCGTGACAGGCAATCTGGAACACGGAGTCTGCAGAAGTATAGAAAATCGGCTTGCCGGTTTTCATATGCTCTTCACCCAGTTGATCCAGGATCACGGTACCGGAAGAGTGGCAGTTGCCGAGGTAGCCCGGCAGGTTGGCACGTTTGACCAGTTTATCCAGCAGTTCCTGCGGGAAGCTGTTGTCATGATCGGAGAAATAACCCCAGTCAAACAGAACCGGAACACCCGCGATTTCCCAGTGGCCAGACGGCGTGTCTTTCCCGGAAGAGAGTTCATGCGCCCAGGCGTAGGCACCAATCACTTCCGCGTTACCGTCCATACCAGCAGCAATTTTACCGGTAGAACCTTCGTGAGCTTTCACCAGGCCCAGACGGGTCAGGTTAGGCAGATTCAGTGGACCTTTGCGACCCTTGTCAGCTTCGCCTTTCGCACAGGCTTCTGCAATGTGTCCCATAGTGTCTGAGCCTACGTCGCCAAAGCGATCCGCATCTTCAGTCGCACCAATACCAAAGGAGTCCAGCACCATAATAAATGCACGTTTCATCTTGTTCTCCAACATCTGCGCCGCAAAAAAGCGATCAGATCAGTATACAGTTATTCGGTAATACGACGATAGACTGTCGGTGTAATTTCTGGCGCTTTATCGTCAAGGCTAATTGCCGCTTTGACCGCTTTCGCCGCTTCCTGCCAGCTGGCTTCGTCTTTGGCGTGGATCACCGCCAGCGGACGCTGTCCGTCTACGCTGTCGCCCAGACGCGCCATGTCGCTAAAGCCAACGCTGTAATCAATGGTGTCCGAAGCCTGACGACGACCGCCGCCCATGGAAACAACCGCCATTCCCAGCGCTCGGGTATCCATAGCGCTGACAAAACCTTCGGTATCAGCATATACCGCTTTGCTGAGCATTGCCGTCGGCAAGTACTTCGCATAATTTTCGACGAAATCGGTCGGGCCTTTCTGCGCTGCAACCATGCGACCAAAAATCTCTGCCGCTTTGCCGTTATCCAGCACCGCCTGCAATTTCGCACGGGCTTCGGCATCGTCTTTCGCCAGATTGCCGGAGATCAGCATTTCCACGCACAGCGCCATCGTGACGTCTAACAGACGTGGATTGCGGTATTCACCTGTCAGGAACTGCACCGCTTCGCGGACTTCTACCGCGTTACCTGCGCTGGATGCCAGTACCTGGTTCATATCGGTTAACAGCGCGGTGGTGCGTACACCCGCTCCGTTCGCCACGCCGACAATCGCTTCGGCAAGCGCTTCAGAAAGCTCATAGGTCGGCATAAAGGCGCCGCTGCCTACTTTCACATCCATCACCAGCGCATCCAGCCCTTCCGCCAGCTTTTTCGCCAGGATAGAGCCGGTAATCAGCGGGATGGAATCCACCGTCGCGGTAATATCGCGGGTGGCATAAAAACGTTTATCCGCCGGTGCGAGCGAGCTGGTTTGCCCAATAATCGCCACACCCACGTCTTTAATAATTTCACGGAAACGCGCATCGTCCGGGAAGATGTCAAACCCTGGGATGGCTTCCAGTTTATCGAGCGTACCGCCGGTATGACCCAGACCACGTCCGGAGATCATCGGAATATAGCCGCCACATGCAGCGACCATCGGGCCTAACATCAGTGACGTTACGTCACCCACGCCGCCGGTAGAGTGTTTATCCACAATCGGGCCGTTCAGCTGCAGGCTTTTCCAGTCCAGCACGGTTCCTGAATCACGCATTGCCATGGTCAGCGAAACACGCTCAGGCATTGTCATATCGTGGAAGAAAATGGTCATCGCCAGGGCGGCGATTTGCCCTTCAGAGATGGTGTTGTCGCGAATCCCATTGATAAAGAAACGAATCTCTTCATCGCTCAGCGCATGACCATCACGTTTTTTACGAATAATTTCTTGTGCGAGAAACATGGTAACCCCCGATAAATCAGGTTAAATGCAGCGGAAAACCCACTGCAATGAATGATTACTCTAAACAATTCGAGTCGCAGGAAGCGGCAAGGAAGCTCATCCCCAGGCGCTTACTACAGTAAGTGACTGGGGTGAGGGAGTGCAGCTAACGCACCTGCGGCTTGAAGTATGACGAGTAATTAGTAGCTGCTTGCGCTCTTACCGTCGCCGTGACCCAGCGCTTTCAGCAGGCTCGCCAGCAGGCTGGATGCGCCAAAACGATAGTGACGGGAATCGGCCCAGTCAGCGCCAAACAGTTCGTCGGCAATCGCCAGGAACTGCTGTGCATCTTCTGCGGTACGCACGCCGCCTGCCGGTTTGAAACCTACAGTTTTAGAAACGCCCATGTCGCGGATCACTTCCATCATGATGCGTGCGCTTTCCGGCGTCGCATTTACCGGCACTTTACCGGTGGAGGTTTTGATGAAATCAGCACCCGCTTTGATGGAGATTTCAGACGCTTTACGGATAAGACTCTCTTCTTTCAGCTCACCGGTTTCGATGATCACTTTCAGCAGCACGTTTGCCGCCGCACACGCATCTTTACATGCTTTAACCAGATCAAAACCAACCTGCTCGTTACCGGCGATCAGGGCACGGTAAGGGAACACCACGTCAACTTCATCCGCGCCGTAGGCAATCGCCGCGCGGGTTTCAGCCAGCGCAATCTCGATGTCGTCGTTGCCGTGCGGGAAGTTGGTCACGGTTGCAATACGGATGTCCGGAGTGCCTTGCTCTTTCAGCGTTTTACGCACAATAGGGATGAAACGCGGATAGATGCAAATAGCGGCAGTGTTGCCTACCGGGGTCTTCGCCTGATGACACAGCGCGATCACTTTTTCATTGGTGTCGTCGTCATTCAGGGTGGTCAGATCCATCAGTTTCAGTGCACGCAGGCTGCTTGCTGTTAAATCGGTCATAACATTCTCCAACGGCATCGCCGTATAAAATTTCACCTTGCGAGTTTGTTAGTATTCTAACATCCGCTCGCTATTACACTTCGATATACATCACAGTTAATGAAAACCACATACAGATTTGCATTACTCTAATGAGATCTACTTCAAATAAATCACCTTTCAAGAAGGGATGCGGTGGCATCAGGCGCATCCGGATCAAAGGTTGTGGCGGCGTTGCTTTCTACAATGGCGTTACACCTTCGGGATAAAAAGGAATCAACGATGCCCACTTCAAGCGAACTCGCGCTGCAACAGCGTTGCCAACAAATCGTGACCAGTCCGGTGCTCAGCCCTGAGCAGAAACGCCACTTCCTGGCGCTGGAGGCTGAAAACGCGCTGCCTTACCCGCAACTACCTGCTGAGGCTCGCCAGGCGCTGGATGACGGGGTGATCTGCGATATGTATGAAGGTCATGCCCCGTTCAAACCGCGCTATGTTTTACCCGACTACGCGCGTTTTCTGGCCAACGGTTCCTCATGGCTGGAACTGGAAGGAGCCAGGGATCTTGATGACGCGTTATCCTTACTCACCATCCTGTATCACCACGTTCCGTCAGTCACCTCGATGCCGGTCTATCTCGGCCAGCTCGACGTTCTGTTGCAACCGTATGTTAGAATTCTAACACAAGATGAGATCGATATTCGAATAAAACGTTTCTGGCGTTATCTCGACAGAACCCTGCCAGACGCATTTATGCATGCCAATATCGGCCCCGCAGATACGCCTGTCACCCGTGCAATTTTACGCGCAGACGCAGAGATAAAGCAGGTTTCGCCTAATCTGACGTTCATTTATGATCCGCAAATTACACCTGACGACCTGCTGCTCAACGTGGCGCAAAATATCTGCGAGTGCAGTAAGCCGCACATTTCCAACGGCCCCGAAAATGATAAAATTTTCACAAAAGGTCAGTATGGCGTCGTCAGCTGTTACAACTCGTTGCCGCTCGCCGGGGGTGGAAGCACGCTGGTCAGGCTCAATCTGAAAGCCATCGCAGAGCGCAGCACCTCTGTCGATGACTTCTTTACGCGCACCCTACCGCACTATTGCCAGCAGCAAATCGCCATCATTGATTCACGATGTGAATTCCTCTATGAAAAATCACATTTCTTTGAGAATAGCTTCCTGGTGCAGGAAGGGTTGATTGATCCCGAACGTTTTGTCCCTATGTTCGGCATGTATGGCCTGGCGGAGGCGGTGAATCTGCTGTGCGATAAGGCGGGGCAGAATGCTCGCTACGGAAAAGACGAGGTCGCCAATCAGCTCGGCTATCGCATCAGCGCCCAACTGGCGGAGTTTGTAGAAAGTACCCCGGTGAAATTTGGCTGGAAGCAGCGCGCAATGCTGCACGCACAGTCAGGGATCAGTTCTGACATCGGCACCACGCCGGGCGCGCGTCTGCCCTACGGCGATGAGCCAGATCCGATCACTCACCTGCAAACCGTCGCACCGCATCATGCGTATTATCACGCTGGGATCAGCGACATTCTCACGCTGGATGAAACCATCAAGCGCAATCCTCAGGCGCTGGTGCAATTGTGCCTCGGGGCGTTTAAAGCTGGGATGCGTGAGTTTACTGCCAACGTGAGTGGTAACGATCTGGTCCGCGTCACCGGCTATATGGTACGCCTGTCGGATCTGGAAAAATATCGCGCCGAAGGTTCACGCACCAACACCACCTGGCTGGGCGAAGAAGCCGCGCGCAATACGCGCATTCTGGAACGACAACCTCGCGTGATTAGCCATGAACAGCAGATGCGCTTCAGTAAGTAAGATCATTCCTTTCTCCTGCGTCGACGGGCCGGGCAGTCGCCTGGCTCTGTTTCTGCAAGGATGTAACCTGCGCTGTAAAAATTGCCACAATCCGTGGACGATGGGA
This sequence comes from Citrobacter sp. RHBSTW-00986, assembly GCF_013783065.1. NCBI lineage: Bacteria > Pseudomonadati > Pseudomonadota > Gammaproteobacteria > Enterobacterales > Enterobacteriaceae > Citrobacter > Citrobacter sp. RHBSTW-00986. Next base: position 4,157,386 of record NZ_CP056200.1, read on the forward strand.
CGCTGCAACGACTGCGGGGAATGTGTCCTGCATTGCCCGCATGAGGCGCTGAGCCTGAGTGCGGGGAAAGTGAGATGGCAATCCGACGTATGTCAGCAGTGCGATACCTGCCTGCACATGTGCCCACAGCAGGCCACGCCGATGGCGCAACCCCTGAGCATTGATGAAGTGCTGCAGCATATTCGCAAGGCGGTGCTGTTTATTGAAGGAATTACGGTCAGCGGCGGCGAAGCGACCACCCAGTTGCCGTTTATCGTGGCGCTGTTTAACGCGATCAAAACCGATCCGCAGCTGCAACACCTGACCTGCATGGTAGACAGCAACGGCATGCTGAGCGAAACCGGCTGGCAAAAACTACTGCCGGTATGCGACGGCGTAATGCTCGATTTAAAAGCCTGGGATAGCGCGTGTCATCGACAGTTGACTGGCCGCGATAACACGCTGATTAAACAAAGCATTACCTTTTTGTCTGGGCAGGGAAAACTTGCGGAACTGCGCCTGCTGGTTATTCCTGACCACGTGGATTATCTACAGCATATCGATGCACTAGCGGCGTTTATCAAACGTTCAGGTGATGTTCCAGTGCGGCTAAATGCCTTTCATGCGCACGGGGTGTACGGCGAAGCGAAGGACTGGCCGAGCGCCACGCCTGAGGATGTGGAGCAACTGGCGCAAAGATTGCGCGAGCGCGGAGTGGATAATTTGATCTTCCCGGCGCTGTACCTGTAATTGCCGGATGCGACGTATCCGTCGTCCGGCAATTAAAAATCAAATAACGCCGTTGTATTGCGATACAGCGCATCAGCGATAACATCCGCAGGTTCCGGGCGCAGCTCGCAGAGGACATCAAAGACTCTGACCACCTGCTCCGGGCGATTCGGCTGTCCCTGAAAGCCTTTGAGCGGCATATCCGGCGCGTCAGTTTCCAGCAGCAGTGAGTCCAGCGGCAGTTGCGCCATTACCTCGCGGGTTTTACTGGCGCGCGGATAGGTAATGGTGCCGCCCACGCCAATTTTGTAGCCCAGTTGCACAAAACGTTCGGCCTGCTGCACGCTCCCGGAAAACCCATGCACCACGCCGGTTCGCGGCAAAGCATGGCGTTTCAGGTGCATCGCCAGCTTGTCATGAGTGCGCCGCGAATGCAGGATCACCGGCAGCTCGTAACGCTTCGCCAGCTTAAGCTGCGCTTCCAGCAGCCGCTCTTGCTTATCGAATTGCGGATCGTCCCGATAAAGATCCAGCCCAATCTCGCCTACCGCCACCAGCTTTTGCGGACGCTTATCCAGCGCCTGCTGCAACTGCTCCAGGCAGTCATCGCTATGTTGCTCAATAACAATGGGATGCAGCCCCAGGGCGGCAAACAATGGAGGGTAATTTTCCGCTAACGCCAGTACACGGGAAAAATTTGCCGCCTGGGTGGCCGGAACGATAATGCTTTGCACGCCGACGTCAGTCGCGCCCTGAATACTGGCAGATTCATCGCCCGTAAACGGCGGAAAATCAAAGTGACAATGCGTATCAATAAAACGATAACTCACGCCAAATCCTCATTATTAAACGTCGTGTCGTTAGCCTGAGGCGCATTGGTCACCACGGGGGCGTGAGCGTCGTTAGCCACCGGCGCAGGTGGAACCACGACCGGTCCCGGCACCACAATCTTCGGCGTCTGACGAGGCAGCGGCGCATTTTTCGCCAGCAGCTTACCGACGGTTGCCAGGAAGTAACGACCACACAGGCGTCCGGTCTTGTAATCTTCCCGCAGCGCCGGAATACGGCTTCCTAATGCCATGCTATGGAGCGGTTTGGGCGGGTAGATCTCAAAGATACGCAGCTTGCCCGGCGGTTTCTCAATAAAACTCTGAATCGCGCGATAGCTGGCTTCATGGTGCTGGACCAGATTCAGCAGCGGTTGCAGGCTGCTTTCGCCCAGCCAGCGTTCCATACGCTTGAACCACTGCGGGGTGTAATACATTTGCGAAGGCACGGTGCGGATAACCACCAGCGTTTTTGCCCCCTGCTTCGCCGCTTCCTGCACGGGGATGGCGTCGCTGACTCCCCCATCGAGATAATTCACACCATCCAGCGCAACCCCTGCGCGGTAGAACCCGGGAATCGCGCTGGAGGCACGAATAAGATCGAGCCAGTTTTGCCGGTTCGGCGAAAAATAGCCAGGCGTGTAGTCATCGCCCCGACAGGCGCACATATAAAACGATTTCCCTGCGGCAAACAGGCGCTCGGCGTTATCCATCGCCAGCGGCATCTGAGACGCAGTCGAATCCACCAGCCAATCGAGATCGATTAAGTTTCCCCCGCGCACAAAGCGCACCGGGTCAAAAAATTCACGTCGGGTAGTGTAACGCATGATGACTTTACGGCCGTAACCCGGCTGGTTACAAAGATAGGCTGAAAGGTTTTGCGCACCAGCGGAGGTCCCGTAGAAGAGATCAAAAGGATTGAACTGCGCGCGCATGAATTCATCCAGTACGCCAGCGGTGAAGATGCCTCTTTGTCCGCCGCCCTCACACACCAGCGCCATACTGCCTGGTTGAAACGGACGTAACGATAACGGCGCAATATTGCCGAGCGTGACGGGTATTCTCTGCCCCACCTCTGCCTTCCTGTTGTTTTTGTAATAGAACAACAAAGTAACGCAAATTGCCTGATGCTAAAACCGTAAAAGCCAGTCCGGTGGACTGGCTTAGTAGCAAGTTATCTTTACGGTTAATCCCCAAAATAATTCGAGTCACAAGAAGGCGGCAAGGGCGTGAATCCCGATCTGCTTACTCTGGTAAGTGATACGGGCGAGCACGCGTAGCCAGCGCACCTTTAACTTGAAGAATAAAGGGGATGTCGCTAGGGCCGTTTACGACCTGTAAACAGGCTGACCAGAAACAGAATGATCCCCACCACAAAAACAATTTTCGCTGCGCCAGCAGCGGTACCCGCCAGTCCACCAAAACCCAGTGCAGCGGCAATTAACGCGATAACCAGAAATATGATGCCCCATCGAAACATGCGCTTCTCCTTTACCATAGTTAATGTCACCGCTTGATATGAGCACTCAGGCTGCCCATCGGCGATATTTTCAGTGTGGTGCACAACACGCCTCCCGACAAACGTCGGGAGGACGAATTAAGTCTAATTAGTGAGTTTTAAGATCGTTTTTGACGCTTTTCACGCCATCAATCGCTTTGGCGATGCTCTCAGCGCGATCGCTTTGAGCCTGCGATTCAACGGTTCCTGAAAGCTGTACCACGCCATCGGTGGTTTCAACTTTCACTTTGCGGGAAGGGACAATATCATCGGCCAGCAGCTTGGCTTTTACCTCACTGGTGATTGCCGTATCGCCCGCATAGCCTTTTACAGAAGTGTCTTTGCTATCACGTACGTGCAGTTTGTCGCTAACGGAGGTCACACCCTCAACGCCTTTGGCGACTTTAACTGCCTCTTCGGCCTGTGCCTGGCTTTCAACAAACCCGCTTAGCGTCACCACCTTCTGGTCGGTTTTAACGGAAATGTCGGTGCTCTTAATGCTATCGTGATCCACCAGCGCGGCTTTTACTTTCGCAGTGATGGTGCTGTCATCCATGAAATTACCGACTTTGTTCATGGAGCTATCGACTTTCTGCCCCGCACTTTCGACGCCGGATTGCGTTTTATCCGTCGTGGAGTTTTCTGCATAAGCAGAACCCGTTGCAACAGCGGAGGTCAGCATCACGGCCAGCAGCGTTTTAGAAATCTTAAGTCCTGTCATTGTCATCGATGTATTCCTGTATGTTTGCTAAAAGCTGCGCTCTGCCGTAAAACGGCTTGAGCCAGCAACTAATCTTGTAAGTGGAATAAATATCAGCAATAGAAGCTGCAACAGGCAGCCTAAAAAGCATTTAACGCCGACATTTATGTCATCACATTGTTAAATATAGTTCAGGATTTCGTGATCGCAGTCCAGATTGACTAAAAAACGTGCAAACAAAAGAAAAACGAGAGGTTTTAAGAACATTCCGCAAGGGATTTAAAAGACAGGAAAAGTTGTAGGGCACGGCGGATACCGTGCCCTGAAGGTCGATTAGTGTTCGCGCGTTTTGCGGAACTGAACGTCAGGGTAACGTTCCTGGGTGAGATTCAGGTTAACCATGGTCGGCGCGATATAAGTGAGGTTATCGCCGCCATCCAGCGCCAGCTGAATTTCGTTTTTACGCTTGAATTCTTCGAATTTCTTCACGTCAGAACACTCTACCCAGCGTGCTGTCGCTACGTTGACCGACTCATAAATCGCTTCAACGTTGTATTCGCTCTTCAGGCGTGAAACCACCACGTCGAACTGCAGCACACCAACAGCGCCCACGATCAGATCGTTATTAGCGATCGGACGGAAAACCTGCACTGCGCCCTCTTCGGACAGCTGAACCAGCCCTTTCAGCAGCTGTTTCTGCTTCAACGGATCCTTCAGACGAATACGACGGAACAGCTCCGGCGCGAAGTTCGGAATACCGGTGAACTTCATCATTTCGCCTTGGGTAAAGGTATCGCCAATCTGGATAGTGCCGTGGTTGTGCAGACCCAGAATATCGCCCGGATACGCTTCTTCCACGTGAGAACGGTCACCAGCCATAAAAGTCAGCGCATCGGAGATAACCACGTCTTTACCAATGCGCACCTGGCGCATTTTCATGCCTTTCTCGTACTTGCCGGACACCACGCGCATAAACGCCACGCGGTCACGGTGTTTCGGGTCCATGTTGGCCTGAATTTTAAACACGAAGCCGGTGAACTTCTCTTCTGAGGCTTCAACAACGCGGGTGTCGGTTTTACGCGGCATCGGCGCAGGCGCCCACTCCACTAAGCCATCCAGCATATGATCAACGCCGAAGTTACCGAGCGCGGTACCGAAGAATACCGGGGTGATTTCGCCCGCGAGGAACAGCTCATGGTCGAACTCGTTAGACGCGCCCTGCACCAGCTCCAGCTCGTCGCGCAGCTGCTGCGCCAGGTCTTCCCCCACGGCGGCATCGAGTTCCGGGTTGTTCAGACCTTTAACAATGCGCACTTCCTGAATGGTGTGGCCTTTACCCGTCTGGTACAGGTAAGTTTCGTCTTTATATAGGTGATAGACGCCTTTGAACAACTTACCGCAGCCAATCGGCCAGGTGATCGGCGCACAGCCGATTTTCAGTTCATTCTCGACTTCATCCAGCAGCTCCATCGGATCGCGGATGTCACGGTCGAGTTTGTTCATAAAGGTCAGGATCGGGGTATCACGCAGACGGGTAACTTCCATCAGCTTACGGGTCCGGTCTTCAACGCCTTTTGCGGCGTCGATGACCATCAGGCAGCAGTCCACCGCCGTCAGAGTACGGTATGTATCTTCAGAGAAGTCTTCGTGCCCTGGGGTGTCCAGCAGGTTTACCAGGCAGTCATGATATGGAAACTGCATCACAGAAGTGGTAATGGAGATACCACGCTGCTTTTCCATTTCCATCCAGTCAGATTTCGCATGCTGGCTGGAGCCACGGCCTTTTACCGTACCGGCGGTCTGGATCGCCTGTCCGAATAACAGTACCTTTTCAGTAATTGTCGTTTTACCGGCATCCGGGTGAGAAATAATGGCAAAAGTGCGGCGTTTGGCCACCTCTTGCAAATAAGGAGACAACGTCATAGTCAAATCTTCTTAGGTAAGCACGGCAACAGGCCGTGCAAGTTGAATACGAAAAATTGCGGCTATTTTACCCATCAACGGGGGGGAGGCAATCAGTGTTTACACAGGAGCCGCTCCAGTTCACTTAATGACGCCACGGTCCAGGTCGGCTGAATGCCCGCTGGCTGCTCGCGGTGGTGCGTATTTAGCCAGCAGGTGGATAGCCCGGCGTTAATGCCGCCAAGAATATCGGACTCTGCGGTGTCGCCCACCATCAGTACGCGGGAACGCTCAGGATTGCCCGCCTGCTCCAGCGCATGGTCAAAAATACGGGGGTCAGGTTTTGCCACGCCAACCTGCTCAGAAATCACCAGCAGGTCAAAATAGTCGCGCAGCCCCGTCCGCTCAAGGCGGATTTGCTGCAACGCCGTAAAGCCGTTAGTAATAATACCGATTTTTGTTTTATCACGAATCGCATTGAGCAAAGAAACCGCCCCTGGCAACGGCGAGCAGATCTCCGCCATCGCATTGATAAAGGCGTCATTAAGCTGGCCTGGCTCAACCTTCAGGCGTTCAGCCCAGCTCTGAAAACGAGCGTGCTGGAGTTGTAATGAGGTTATCGCACCGTTTTGATAATCCACCCACAGCGGTTTATTTACGGCCTGGTAGTCCTGAAAATCTTCAGCGGTAAAGGTAATGCTATAGTCGAGAAACATCCGCTGTAAGCCGGTAAACGAGTCAAACGTAAACAGCGTTTCGTCGGCATCAAAGAAAATCCAGTCCCACTTCTTCATCATTACACCTTGTCTTACATGCTGATTGGCAATGCCATTATAATGGCGTCTTCATGACCATCGGCCGTCGGATAGTAATTGCGCCGGATCGTCGCCTCGTTAAAGCCCAGGCTTTCGTACAGCGCGATAGCGGCAGCATTTGAGGCGCGTACTTCAAGCCACAGTGTCAAAATGCCACGCTTTTCCAGCTCATCGATCAGGTATTCCAGTAGCTCACGCCCCAGGCCTCGGCGCTGAAAGTCAGGATCGACGGCAATATTGAACAGCGTAGCTTCATCCAGCACGACCTGTGTAATCGCAAAGGCGGCCATTACGTCGTCAACCCTCAACTGAAAATTGAGGTAGCGATCGCTCTGGTTGCTGGCAAATGTTTTTTCACTCCACGGAAAAGCGTGGGCGCGTTTTTCAATCTGAAATGCTGCAGGTAAATCAGTCGGTTCGAGGGAAGAAATCGTGTTCATATGCGCAGATTTGTTGCCATAACGCGGCGCGGGCCGCGGGGTTTTCCCGTAATTCATTAAACGCAGGACTCTCGACCTGAGCGCCCTCCAGCAGCAGCGGCTCTTCGGTTCCCAGCCGCCAGCTATTACAGCGACTGCCCTGCGGCAGCATGGCGACACGATCAGGCGTCAGTTGTAAAACCTGATCCGGGCTGACGGTTAATGCGCGTAAAATATCGCCCATCAACGGTTCGGTTAGTGCGGGTAATTGTGCAGCAACCATCACCAAACGGACGTGCGCAGGAATTGAAATCGCGATCTCGCCCTGCAGTGCGCCGGGACGACGCAATGACCACTGCGTAATGCCCAATTGCTGTAACTGCCAGTCTCGTCGGGATGTCATAGCGAAACACTCCTGTCTATCAGGGGCGCAAATATAGCAAATTTGTCGAATCCGTGCCATCAAACAACTATAATCCCCCGCTGTACAATTTAAGGAGCACTCCATGTCTGCTTTTACCCCGGCAAGTGAAGTCTTGCTGCGCCACAGTGATGATTTCGAACAAAGCCGTATTCTGTTTGCCGGTGATTTGCAGGATGACCTGCCTGCCCATTTTGAATGCGCCGCCAGCCGTGCGCGCACTCAGCAGCTTCACCACTGGCAGGTGCTTAACCGCCAGATGGGCGACAACGTTCGCTTTAGCCTCGTCGCCCAGACCGATGACGTTGCCGATAGCGATACGCTGATCTACTACTGGCCGAAGAATAAGCCGGAAGCCCAGTTCCAGTTGATGAACATTCTGTCGCTGTTACCGGTGGGCACCGATATTTTTGTTGTTGGTGAGAACCGCAGCGGCGTTCGTAGCGCAGAGCAGATGCTGGCCGAATACGCGCCGCTGAACAAAGTCGACAGCGCGCGTCGCTGTGGCCTGTACCATGGTCGTCTGGAAAAACAGCCGGTCTTTGATGCAGAAAAATACTGGGATGAATACCAGACCGAAAATCTGACCATCAAAACGCTGCCGGGCGTATTCAGCCGTGACGGCCTGGATGTTGGCAGCCAACTGCTGCTCTCCACGCTGACGCCGCACACCAAAGGCAAAGTTCTGGATGTCGGCTGCGGTGCAGGCGTACTCTCCGTCGCCTTAGCCAGCCACTCGCCAAAAGTGCGCTTAACCCTGTGCGATGTTAGTGCCGCCGCCGTTGAAGCCAGCCGCGCAACGCTTGCTGCCAACGGTATTGAAGGAGACGTAATCGCCAGTAACGTCTTTTCTGACGTGACGGGTCGCTTTGATATGATCATCTCCAACCCACCGTTCCACGACGGGATGCAGACCAGCCTCGATGCCGCGCAAACGCTGATTCGCGGTGCAGTGCGCCACCTCAACAGCGGCGGTGAACTGCGTATCGTGGCGAACGCCTTCCTGCCTTATCCGAAGGTACTGGATGAAGTGTTTGGCTTCCACGAAGTTATCGCGCAGACCGGTCGCTTCAAGGTCTATCGCACCATCATGACGCGTCAGGCGAAGAAGTAGAACGGCCATCCCATGCCGGATAAGGTGCCTGCACCGCCATCCGGCAGGGTTTGCTAAATGCGGGGTGGCACTTCGTTTACACGGCCTGCGTTTAGCGCCCATTTTTACATCAATTAAGCGCGTCCTGGGCAATTAACTATTGACGAAAAGTTGAAAACCACTAGAATGCGCCTCCGTGGTAACGATACTTTTTTGAGTGTCGATGGTATGCGAAGGTGGCGGAATTGGTAGACGCGCTAGCTTCAGGTGTTAGTGTCCTTTCGGACGTGGGGGTTCAAGTCCCCCCCCTCGCACCATAATCCACGTTGATATTGCTCGCACTGGGCGAAGGTGGCGGAATTGGTAGACGCGCTAGCTTCAGGTGTTAGTGTCCTTAGGATGTGGGGGTTCGAGTCCCCCCCCTCGCACCAACGAGGCGATATCAAAAAATAAGATGACTGTGCGAAGGTGGCGGAATTGGTAGACGCGCTAGCTTCAGGTGTTAGTGTCCTTAGGATGTGGGGGTTCGAGTCCCCCCCCTCGCACCAATTATCTTATTTCCCTCTTGATTTTCTTCCCTGTTTTGTTCATCCCTGATTCCCGTTCATCATCACCAGAACAATGCCGCCGATCAGCGCCGCACATGAAGGCAACAGGACAAAATGCCGCAAACGCTTGTGGTACAGCATGAGTGAAGTCAACAGTAATCCTAATACAATCATCGCCTTCCATACGTAGACCGACAGGTCGCTAAATGCCATCCCGGCAATCAGTATTCCCGGCAGCAGAACACCCCATCCACTGCCCAGCGTACGTTGCAACATGGTACCACCTATGACATTGATAATGATAACCAATATCATATGATAAATTTTCTCATTTGTCAGCTAGGAGGCACTATCAATTATATGAGTTTTACTTAACGATTGATGACATGAATAATTTAAGGTGATAAATTGCTCGCCGGTTAGCTTTTCAACTAAAAACAATAAAAACCTCTGCGAATGATACTCCGTTCGTTATTTGTTTTATTTACCAACACACCTTCGTACATTGCAGATAACTAACAATATTTACCTATGACAGTACAATCCTGGCGAGCTCTGCGCACCAAAAAATACCAACTCTCTTTACGATTATTTCTGCTGCTCAACGCAGTCTCCGCACTGTTTACGCTTTTTTTTCCCCTGTTTGCCGTCAAAGCGTTGTCAGTACCGGCATTGCTGATTCTCGTGATGAGTACATTGTTGCTGGCATGGCATAGGAAATATGTGGATAAAAGAATTAATCTTCCTTTTATTTCAATCGTTTTTGGTTTGCTATGGGCATTACATATTTTCCTGAAATATAACGCTCTGGGTCATAATGATTATTATTTTCTATTAATCGCGCTTCTCAGCGTGCTGTTTATTGGTTCTATCGCTTTTGCCAATAATATCATCGCGTTTACGCTTCACTCATTGCCTTCCGTCGCCGTCTGTTTATGGCTGAATGGCAGCGAGCATGGTTTGCGAATTATCTATTTTATGGCGCTGCCCATGGCCGGGATCGCCATCCAGCATGTGATACAAAAGCGCTACGATGGCTTCGCCCAGCAGCTGATGTATAAACTGCTGGAAGAACGGGAAACCCTGAACGGACTCAGCATGCTCGACCCGCTAACCGGTTTGTACAATCGTCGGGGGCTACAACACCGACTCGATACGCTGTTGGCCTTGAGCAACGCGAAGCACTACGTCTTGCTGCTGGATATCGACCACTTCAAAGCCTATAACGATCACTACGGTCATATGATGGGAGATCAGGCGCTGATCCGCGTCTCTGCCGCGATTCGTGACTCCGTGCGCTCCCGGGACGTGGTGGCGCGCTTTGGTGGGGAAGAGTTTATGGTTTTGCTGACCGCGGTCGATCCCCAGCAGGCCCAGGCTGCCGCCGAACGTATTCGCCAGAAGGTGTACGACCTTAAAATTCCTCACATGTTTAACGAGAGCGTGGCAACCAACGTAACCGTGAGTATTGGTATTGCGCCTCTGGTCGAGCAGGATATTGATGCCGCTGTTGCCCGAGCGGATAAAGCCCTTTATGAGGCCAAGAGCCTTGGGCGCAACAGTACGCTGGTCAGCGATGACCTGCGGGTAAACTGCCCTTCTGCCTGAGCTATCTGTGCGGTGTGGCCCGGGATGGCGACAAAGATCTTGCCATCGCTCAATGTCAATTATAGGATTAGCAATCATTATCATTAAGATTAACATCCTTATATCGACATGGCTTATCGTTCCGCACCGATCGTTGAAGATGTCATCTGGCGTAGCCCTCTGCCTGCAAAGATGCCCTCGCTGGCTGCTGCCGTACGCGCAACGATAGCCAACACCCGTGAGCACCTGCTGGACTTCATTCGTCTTGACGAAACGCCCGTGCCAGGTGCGATGACGCTACATGAATGGACGCAATCAACGACGCTAAGTTCATTGCTGGCTGTCTATTCAGACCATATTTATCGCAATCAGCCCACGCTGCCACGCGAAAATAAGCCGCTGATTTCTCTCTGGGCGCAGTGGTATATCGGCCTGATGATGCCTCCGCTCATGGTGGCCCTGCTGACGCAAAAAGAGGCCATCGACGTCTCTCCTGAACACATGCACGTAGAATTCCACGAAACAGGCCGTGCTGCCTGCTTCTGGATCGACGTGCATCAGGATCACCAGGTCACGGCCCAGTCTCCTCAGCAACGCATGGAAACACTGATTCTCTCGGCGCTGACGCCGGTTGTGCAGGCGCTGGAAGCGACAGGCGAGATCAATGCGAAGCTTATCTGGAGCAACACCGGATATTTAATTCACTGGTATTTAACGGAAATGAAGCCGTTATTAGGTGAAGAACTGCTGACCACACTGCGCCAGACCTGTTTTTTTGAGAAGCAACTCTCCTGCGGTCGGGATAATCCCCTGTGGCGTACCGTTGTTCCGCGCGAGGGACTGTTAGTGCGCAGAACCTGCTGCCAGCGCTATCGCCTGCCCGATGTCCAGCAATGCGGTGACTGCACGCTGAAGTAAGCGAGGAGCCGTAGCCCCTCGCCCGTCAGTTATGCAACCTGCTGATTTTCTTCTATACGCTGTGCTTCTTCTTTTTCCTGCGCTAATAGCTGCTTTTCGTAAACCTTAAAGAATGGGAAGTAGATGACGGCAGACACCAGTGCCAGCAGGACAACCAGAATGGCCGCACGATAATCCCAGCCTAACGCCCATGCCGCGCCAACCGGTGCCGGGGCCGTCCAGGGAACCACTGAAATCACCCGCCCAATTAAATCCAGCTTCATCGCCGCCCAGGCCAGCACCGCGTTCACCATCGGAGCCAACAGGAAGGGAATAAAGAACACCGGGTTCATGACAATCGGCGTACCGAAAATCACCGGTTCGTTAATATTAAAAATGCTCGGGACAACGCTCAAACGCCCGATCGATCGTAGATGGGCCGAACGGCTACGCAGATAGCAAATCACCAGCCCCATCGTCGCGCCGGAACCTCCAACCACAATAAAGAACGTCCAGAACGCTTCCATAAAGATATGCGGTAAAGGCGCGCCCTGCGCCAGCGCCGACTGGTTCATCCCGAGATTGGTGAGCCAGAACATTTGCAGCATTCCCGACACAATTGCCGCGCCATGAATACCGGCAAACCACAGCAGATGGCCGATCAGCACCGCCAGCAGTATCGCTGGCAGAGAATCCGCTGCAGACACCAGTGGTTTAAAGATGGCCATAATGGCCTGCGGGATCAGCATGTCAAACTGCGACTGAATCACCAGACTCAGCGGGTACAGCGTAAGCACCACCACCAGCACAGGGATCAGCAGATCGAAGGAGTTTTTGATCATCGGCGGCACCTGATCGGGTAAACGAATGCCGATGTTGTGCGCCTTCAGGAAGCGCATCATTTCAACGCAGTAAATAGCCACCAGGATGGCAGTGAAAATCCCCGTACCGCCAAGGCTATCAACCGGCATCGTGCCTTTAGTTTTCGGTGCAGCAATCAGCAAAAAAGCCATGATCGATAGCATCGCGCACATGAAGGGATCTAGCTGATGTGACTTCACATAGTGCTTGCCCAGGTTATAAGCGATAGCCGCACATATGTAGACTGACATGATCCCCATCGTCATATCAAACGGTGTGAGGATTTGGCCTTCAAACTGTTTCGCCATATCCAGCCACGCACGTGCAAACCCCCAGGTGGTATCCGGAGAAAAAGGTGGATAGGCGAAAACCAGCAGAAACGAGCCTACGATCATAAAGGGCATCGCCGAAATAAACCCATCACGGATAGCCATCACATGACGTTGTGAAGAGATGCGCCCGGCAACAGGGCTGACGTAATTTTCAACGAAGCGGAAAATCACATTAAACACAGCATTATTAGTAGACATAGCCGTTCTCCCGTTGTGCAAAACCCTGCAACCGTGCTGGTGTCAACACCACCACGTAAAGCCCATTACTACTTTTCGCAACCGTGCCAGGAGGAACGCCAGCGCTACTGCATTTTGAGTTCAGTTTCATAGATGGCTCTTATTATGTAATACAGAGGAAGTGACAACTTCAGTATTAATCGCCATTTGAGCATTCTGCAACCGGTTACTGTAACCGGTTTCTTTGATTGTGAAGACGATCGAAAAACTGCCAATGTTGCCATGTTGTTACATTAAAATATTTACAGCGAGCTTGCCCCTATGACAAATTACGCCATGCGGTTTTCTGCTGGATGGAGCTGCCTGTAGACGATTTGGAGAGAAGAATGAGTTTGCAATCTGTACGCCAATTTTTAGCGCAATATGCACCAGATATTGAGATTATCGAATTAGATCAGAGCACAGCTACCGTCGATCTGGCAGCGAAAGCCCATAACGTCGAACCTGGCCAGATCGCGAAAACGCTTTCGCTGAAGGTCAAGAACGACATTATTCTGGTCGTCGCCAAAGGTGATGCCCGACTGGATAACAAAAAGCTAAAGAGCACTTTCGGTGCCAAAGCCCGGATGTTGAGTAGCGATGAAGTGGTTAACGCGACGGGCCATCCCGTTGGCGGTGTTTGCCCTTTCGGACTGGAAACGCCGATTTCGGTATACTGCGACGTTTCGTTGAAGCATTACGCTGAAGTGCTTCCCGCCGCAGGCGCCATCCACAGCGCCGTTCGTATCACGCCAGAAAGGATGGCTGAGCTGACTTCCGCCACCTGGGTGGATGTGTGTCAGGGATGATTCACGTTCCGTGCCGATAACGAAACCCGGCACGAAACGATCTAACATTACCCGCTAAGAAGCCGCCTGTAGAAAAGGTGCAGGTTCACCTGCACGCAGGTACAGCAGGATATCTGCAGCATCCAGCAGTCCGGCATCTGAGCTCACGCCCAGCTTGGACATCACATTAAATTTATGTGCCCGAATGGTTTTAATATTCCGCTCTAACTGAGCAGCGATCTGCGGCATTGAATAGCCATTCGACATAAAGCGCAGTATTTCTCGTTCTGTTGGACTGAGCATACGGCTTTGATTGATATACCAATGGTTTTTAGAACCTTCGGTTCCCCGGTTGGGGCCGTTCAATACCGTAAATAACGCGTCCTGCAGTACCGTTAATGAAGAAGATTTGCTCACAACGCCATCTAACGGCAACGGTGACAAAGAGCCGATTAATCGCGCTTCAGCGTCATCATCAGCAATAACCACCCGGCGAATACGCGGAAAATTTACCGCTAATTCCGTCAGATAAGCTAACCCGGCCCTGCGATCGGTTCTGATTGCAGAGAGGGAGAAAATAACCGCCGAAAACGACGTTTTTAACATCACCTGACTAAATGCAGGCTGGCTCGAAAAGATATGAAGTTCGTATTGGTTATCCGGCATGGTATTAAACAGGCTCTTAATACCGACGCTACTCATCGCGCACTTCTCTACCAGCGCAACGTTTCTTTTGATGCTTCGGCTTTCCATTCCGTGGTTTCTCCATAAACTGAAGGTAAATTCAATTCTCGCGATCCTTGAGAACTGTTTATCCAGGCGTACATTTCTGCATTGCTATGTATCGACAAGCGGCGCATAGCACTGTTCTTTTGGGCGCTAATCGTTTTATTGCTTTTCTTCAGCAATGTCGCAATCTGATTAATTCCCCAACCTTTTCCCAGGAGTCTCAGCACTTTCCTCTCCGAGAGGGTAAGTACAATTGAGCGGGCGCTATGGTCTGCTAATTCTGGCATCACGGGCGGAGAAAGCAGCGACTTGCTAATTCTCTCGGCTCGGCTATTTCCTGCGTGAATAACATTCACCAAACTTTCAATCGTCTCGGCATCAGATAACAGCGAACTGACAGGACACATCAGCAATTCAATGGCCAGCGGATAAAAAACACGAGAAACGAGAAATACCCAGTGAATATCGCGGTATTGAGATAATAAAGAATAATACTGTTCGCAGACTGAACGTGGATGATTACAGTCTCCGGATAAATCAGCAATCACCAAATCGGCACAACGCAACTGCAGCAACGTCAATTCTTCGACGGAGCGGCAGTAGGCAAGTTCATAATCAGCGAACTGCCCCTGCATTACACCTTTAAGTCCGGTTTGTACGATCGGTAATTTACTAATAATAATTGCGTTTTTGCAGCGTCCTGGCAACATATCTCCTCCACACTCACCAGTCCGTATTCGCACTTATTAAAAATCCCCTGATAAATTAAAAGTATTAATTAACAGGAAACCCTAAACAATAGACGAGGTGAATTGTTTATCCTTGGCTTTTATTTATAAACAAAGTTATACCGCTACAATCCCAGTAGCATCAAACTATTGAACCATCATGCCAATAATTACTCATGAATACACTCTTTGTACAATTAAAAGAACTACAATAGATCGTTAGCGTTGCTTACGTATTTTCCATCCTGATAAATAACATTACATTTTCATAAGCGCTGTCTTTATTGATAAGCAAGTGAGGTGTGCAAACGCATCAGACGTACTATCTGCATCTTTTTTCGACGCAAAGATTGATCTTAGCCAGAGCCAACAGGATCATGCTTCATGATAAAAAGAAGACATCCGCCACGCAAAGAGATCCTTTTCAGTCAGAGCGAGTCATGCAAACAGAGCAGTCGTCACAGCGAACGGTTACACGGTTATGTATTCAATGCGGTCTTTTTTTACTTCAGCATGGGGCAGAAAGTGCGCTGGTTGACGAGCTATCCACCCGCCTCGGGCTGGCGCTTGGCATGGATAGCGTAGAAAGCGCTATCTCCTCTAACGCCATCGTCCTGACCACCATTAAAGACGGGCAGTGCCTGACTTCAACGCGAAAAAATCAGGATCGCGGAATTAACATGCACGTCGTGACGGAGGTGCAGCACATCGTTATTCTGGCGGAACACAAACTGCTGGATGTTAAAGGCGTTGAGAAACGCTTTAGCCAGATTAAGCCGCTGCGCTATCCAAGATGGTTGGTCGCCTTTATGGTCGGCTTGTCCTGCGCCTGCTTTTGTAAACTCAATAATGGCGGATGGGATGGCGCGGTGATCACCTTTTTCGCCAGTATGGTGGCAATGTATATTCGCCAGATTCTGGCGTCCTGGCATTTGCACCCGCAAATCAACTTCTGCATTACTGCGTTTGTGGCAACCTCGATTTCTGGTCTGCTGCTGACGTTGCCGACGTTTAACCACACTCCAACCATCGCCATGGCCGCCAGCGTGCTGCTGTTGGTTCCGGGTTTTCCGTTGATCAACTCCGTCGCGGATATGTTTAAGGGACACATTAATACTGGGCTCGCTCGCTGGGCTATTGCCAGTCTGCTGACGCTGGCGACCTGCATTGGCGTAGTCATGTCGATGACCTTATGGGGGCTGCGCGGATGGGCGTGATCGATTTCATTTTGGCGCTAATGCAGGACATGATCCTGTCGGCAATCCCGGCGCTTGGCTTTGCCATGGTATTTAACGTACCACATCGGGCGCTCCCCTGGTGCGCGTTACTCGGCGCACTCGGCCACGGTTCACGAATGGTGATGATGAGCGCAGGATTTAATATCGAATGGTCAACCTTTATGGCGTCGCTACTGGTGGGCTGCATTGGGATCCAGTGGTCACGCTGGTATCTGGCGCATCCGAAAGTCTTCACCGTTGCGGCAGTAATCCCCATGTTCCCTGGGATCTCTGCCTATACCGCCATGATCTCGGCGGTAAAAATCGGCCATTTTGGTTACAGCGAAGCGCTGATGATCACGCTGTTGACCAATTTCCTGAAAGCCTCATCGATTGTCGGAGCGCTCTCCATCGGGCTATCCGTACCGGGATTATGGCTGTATCGCAAACGCCCGCGCGTTTAGCGGCACGCTTTGTTAGCTCCTCACAGAGAGGGGAATCGCCCCCTCTTCTGCTGCTCTCCTTCTTCTCTGTGTTACTATAAAAGCAGTCCCCTTCTCGGTTGTTGTTCAGTATTGAGAAACATTATGCCCAGCAAAATTTTGACGCCGGACGTCACTAGCATTGACGCCTTACTACACGATCACCACACGGTGCTGGCCAGGTCTGCGGGCGGCGCCGTAGCCGTATTCGCCAATAACGCGCCAGCATTTTACGCGGTGACGCCTGCACGACTGGCCGAGTTGTTGGCGCTTGAAGAGAAGCTGTCACGCCCGGGAAGCGATGTGACGCTGGATGCACAATTTTATGAAGAGCCGCAAACCGCTCCTGTTGTCGTGCCAATGGGGAAATTTGCGATGTACGCTGACTGGCAGCCCGATGCCGACTTTCAGCGCCAGGCCGCTCTGTGGGGGGTGGCGTTAAGAGAACCGGTCACCGCCGAGGAACTGGCCTCATTTGTCGCCTACTGGCAGGCCGAAGGCAAAGTCTTTCACCATATTCAGTGGCAGCAAAAACTGGCACGCAGCATCCAGATTGGCCGGGCCAGCAATGGCGGAATGCCGAAGCGCGATGTGAACAGTGTCAGCGAGCCTGACAACCATATTCCACCGGGTTTTAGAGGATAACGATGAAAAACGTTGGCGACCTGATGAAACGTCTGCAAAAAATGATGCCGGCTAATGTCGAGCCAGCCTTTAAAACGGGCGAGGAGCTGCTGGCATGGCAAAAAGAGCAAGGTGAAATTCGCGCCGCAGCGCTGGCCCGTGAAAACCGAGCCATGAAAATGCAGCGCACATTCAACCGTTCCGGTATTCGTCCACTGCATCAGAACTGTTCGTTCGATAACTATCGGGTGGAATGCGAAGGTCAGATGAACGCCCTGAGCAAAGCTCGCCAGTACGTTGAAGAGTTTGACGGCAACATCGCCAGCTTTATTTTCTCTGGCAAGCCCGGCACCGGCAAAAACCATCTGGCCGCCGCTATCTGCAACGAACTGCTGCTGCGCGGCAAGTCGGTGCTGATTATCACCGTCGCGGACATTATGTCAGCCATGAAAGATACCTTCAGCAACCGTGAAACCAGCGAAGAACAGCTACTCAACGATCTCAGCAATGTCGATTTGCTGGTGATCGACGAAATCGGCGTGCAGACCGAATCCCGCTATGAAAAGGTGATCATCAACCAGATCGTCGATCGCCGCTCGTCTTCAAAACGCCCGACCGGTATGTTGACCAACAGCAATATGGATGAAATGAACAAACTGCTGGGCGAGCGGGTAATGGACCGTATGCGCCTTGGCAACAGCCTGTGGGTGATTTTTAACTGGGAAAGCTACCGTAGTCGGGTAACCGGTAAAGAGTATTAACGTATTAGGACCACTCCTAAGACTGCCGGCGCTATACTGCGCTGAAAAGGCATAACACGAGTTGCATATAATGATGAAAACAACCAAACGTCTGCTGTGCTGTGCGCTTGCCGCCAGCACGCTCATCTCGACCAGCGTTTTCGCCGCCTCCTGGCAGGATTCGCTCTCCAGCGCGGCCAGCGAACTGAGCAAACAAAGCTCCGGCTCGCAGGGCGGCTCGTCGCTCTCTTCCCTGACCAGTCTACTGAATGGCAGCAATCAGTCGCTGACCTCCAGCAGCATGAATAACGCCGCCGGGATCTTGGAATATTGTGCGAAACAGAAACTGGCCTCGGTCACCGACACGCAGAACGTCAAAAACCAGGTGCTGGATAAACTGGGTCTCAGTGCTCCGGAGCAGAAACAAGACACCAACTATATGGACGGCATTCAGGGGCTGCTCAACGCCAAAGATGGTCAACAACTGGACCTGAACACAATTGGCAACAGCTCGCTGGCGAAGCAGGTAAAAACCAAGGCCTGCGATCTGGTGTTAAAACAGGGTATGAACTTCATTTCCTGACGCACGACATGCCGCGTATACCCTGCGCGGCATCAACCTGCTCCCCATAAAATTCACACGTCAAATAATCAGTAAATCCCCCGCAAAAAACACGCATATCTAAACCAATTCTGAATAACAACGTAATTTAATGTCACTACAATTGCAGCAATGCAACATCGCTATTACATTGTGCTTTCCCAAAATCATTAGCCTGCCTGGCGTTTGCCCGGTTTACTGAGGATCGATCGTTGTCAGAACTCATCTCCATCACTCTGTTTCTCGCTTCAGTGCTGATTTACGCCTGGAAAGCGGGTCGCAATACCTGGTGGTTTGCTGCCACGTTAACGGTGCTGGGGATTTTTATTGTCTTGAATATCACGCTGTATGCCAGTGACTATTTCACCGGCGACGGTATCAATGACGCGGTTCTGTACACGCTGACCAACAGCCTGACCGGCGCGGGAATTGGAAAATATATCTTACCTGGAGTCGGGATTGCGCTGGCCCTGACGACCGTTTTTGTCGCTCTCGGCTGGATTCTGCGCCGCCGTCGCCATCATCCGCATCATGTGGGTTACAGTCTGCTGGCCCTGCTGCTGGCGCTGGCCTCCGTAGATGCCAGCCCGGCGTTTCACCAGATAACCGAACTGGTAAAGTCGCAGTCGCGCGATGGCGATCCGGATTTCCCAACCTATTATAAAGAGCCGTCAAAAACGATTCCCAACCCGAAGCTGAACCTGGTTTATATCTATGGCGAAAGCCTCGAGCGCACCTATTTTAACAACGACGCGTTCCCGGATCTGACCCCGGAACTCGGTGCGTTGAAAAACGAAGGTCTGGATTTCAGCAATACCATGCAACTGCCGGGTACCGATTACACCATCGCTGGCATGGTCGCCTCCCAGTGCGGTATTCCGCTGTTTGCGCCGTTTGAAGGCAACGCCTCGGCGTCGGTCTCCAGCTTCTTCCCCAACAATATCTGTCTGGGTGATATCCTGAAAAACTCCGGCTATCAAAACTACTTTGTGCAGGGAGCCAACCTGCGCTTTGCCGGCAAAGACGTGTTCCTGAAATCTCACGGTTTTGATCATCTCTACGGTGCGGAAGAGTTAAAAAGCGTGGTTGCGGACCCGGCCTATCGCAACGACTGGGGCTTCTACGACGATACCGTGCTGGATGAAGCATGGAAAAAATTCGAAGAGCTTTCGCGTTCGGGCCAGCGCTTTTCACTGTTTACGCTGACTGTGGATACCCATCATCCAGATGGATTTATCTCACGTAGCTGCAACCGTAAACGTTATGACATCGACGGGAAGGCCAACCAATCCTTCAGCGCGGTCAGCTGCAGCCAGGAAAACATTGCCGAATTTATCAATAAGATTAAAGCCTCACCGTGGTTCAAAGATACCGTTATCGTGGTTTCTTCCGATCATCTGGCGATGAACAACACCGCATGGAAGTATCTGAACAAGCAGGATCGCAACAACCTGTTCTTCGTGCTGCGCGGCGACCAGCCACAGCAGGACACGCTGGCGGTGAAGCGTAACACGATGGATAACGGGGCAACGGTACTGGATATTCTCGGTGGCGATAACTTTATCGGTCTTGGCCGCAGCAGTTTGTCGAGCGAATCCGTGTCGGAAGTGTTCCTGAACATCAAAGAAAAAATGCTGGCGTGGAAGCCCGATATCATCCGCCTGTGGAATTTCCCGAAAGAGATGAAAGAGTTCACCGTCGACCAGGACAAAAACATGATCTCTTTCTCCGGCAGCCATTTCCGCCTGCCGTTGTTGCTGCGCGTATCGGACAAACGCGTCGAGCCGCTGCCGGAAAGCGAATACTCGGCCCCGCTGCGCTTCCAACTGGCAGATTTCGCGCCGCGAGATAACTTTGTCTGGGTTGATCGCTGCTACAAAATGGCGCAGCTATGGGCCCCGGAGCTGGCGCTCTCCACCGACTGGTGCGTATCGCAAGGCCAGTTAGGCGGACAGCAAATCGTGCAGCACGTCGACAAAGCCAAATGGAAAAGTAAAACCGTGTTTAAAGACACGGTGATCGACATGGAGCGCTACAAAGGTAACGTTGATACGCTGAAAATTGTCGATAACGACATTCGCTACAAAGCCGACAGCTTCGTCTTCAACGTGGCGGGCGCGCCGGAAGAGGTTAAACAGTTTAGCGGCATTTCACGCCCCGAATCCTGGGGACGCTGGTCCAATGCGCAGCTCAGCAAAGAGGTGACCATCGAGTACAAGGCCCCGCTGCCGAAGAAATTCGATCTGGTCATTACAGCGAAAGCCTTCGGCGACAACGCCAATCGCCCTATTCCCGTACGCGTTGGCCACGAGGAACAGACGCTGGTGTTAGGCCATGATGTCACTACCACTACCTTGCATTTTGATAACCCGGCGGATGCCGATACGCTGGTGATTGTCCCGCCCGATCCGGTCGCCACCAACGAGGGCAATATTCTCGGCCACTCGCCGCGTAAACTGGGGATCGGGATGGTTGAAATCAAAGTGGTCGCTCAGGGCTCGTAACATGAAATGGCTGATGGCGCTTCGCTTATCAGTCTTACAGCTAGCCGCATTTATTGTCTGAAAAAAAAACAGCGCCCAACACCACACCGGGCGCTGCATGGCAACCTTATTCCAGACTTTTCACTGCCTGGCGCATACCCTGCACCAGAATCATTTCCAGGTTTGCCGTCACCAGCCCGGCAAGCCCGGGCAGCAACGTCAAATCTTCACCCCAGTGCGCCGCATCGCCGAGCACAGTATCCACCAGTTCACGCAGCGTTAAATCTTTGCCAACTCGCGGCCACAGACTGGCATACAGGCTAACCCACTGCTCATCATCCTGTATCGGATAGCGTTCTCCCTCCCGCTCTGCGCGATAAAACGCCAGCAGCGCCGCGAGGGCGAACGTTAACCGCACGGGCCAGCGCCCATTTTGCTGGCCCGCCAGCAGTTGCGGCAAAATTCGGGTACGGAATTTGGTCATCCCGTTAAGCGCAATGGAAAGCAACTGGTGACGAATGTAGGGGTTTTGAAAACGCCCACTCACCGCGTCGGCAAATTCACGCAGTTCATCCGCCGGGAGATCCAATACCGGTATAATTTCCTCGCTAATCGCCCGCTCGATAAAGTGACGGACATCGGCATCCTGCATCGCTTCGCCGACGGTCTCCAGACCACACAACCAGGCCACCGGCACCAACGCCGTATGCGCGCCATTGAGAATGGCGACCTTACGCTCTTTGTACGGTTTAATATCGCTCACTACCCGAATGTTCAGCGGGCACTGCGCCAGATTCAGCTCCTCGGCCAGCCACTGCGGCCCCTGAATCACAAACAGGTAAAAATGCTCCGCGGTATCGAGAAACGCATCGTGATAGCCAAGCGTAGCTTCCAGCGCGGCGGCTTCTTCTCGCGGGTAGCCGGTGACAATGCGGTCGACCAGCGTGGAACAGAAGGTGTTTGCCGTCGCCACCCAGTCGGCAAACGCCGGGGGAAGCTGCCACTCCTGCGCATACTGCAGTACCAGCGTTTTGAGCGCCTCACCGTTATAGTCGATAAGCTCGCACGGGATAATGACCCACCCCTTATCCACCGCGCCCTCAAAATGATTAAAACGCTCCAGCATCAGACGCGTCAGTTTAGCCGGAAAGCTTACCGGCGGCGCATCATCGACCCGGTCTGCCGCGTGATAGCTAATTCCGGCTTCGGTGGTATTTGAAAACACAAAGCGAATATCCGCATTGTGGGCCAGCGCCAGATACGCCGCGAAGTCCTGATACGGATTGATTTCGTTATTCACCGAACGGATAAGCCGCGCCTCGCTCACCGCTTCGCCCTGCGAGTTTAGACCGCGAATAAGCGTGGTATACAGCCCGTCCTGGGTATTCAGCGACGGTGGAAAATCACTATTGATCGGGCGAACGATGGTCACGCCAGCGTTCAGAAAGGTTTGCTCGTTGAGGATATCCAGTTGCCAGTCGATAAACGCTCGCAGGAAATTCCCTTCACCAAACTGGATCACGCGCGTTGGGTAGCTTGCCCCCGGAAAATCACGTCGATTCAATGTCTTCATCGCATTTATCCTCTCAGAACGTGATCACGCCTTTAATCAGCTCACGGTTGTTAATCACATCCCGTTCGTAGATTTCTGCCAGTGTGGCAAACGCGTAACGGTGCGTGAGCATCATGTCGGCGGTCAGTTTGCCTTCCGACATCAGGCTGCCCACTTTGGCGAAATCTTCCGGTGTGGCGTTGCGACTGCCCATCATGGTGGTCTCTTTCTTGTGGAACTCCGGATCGGAGAACTGCAAATCGCCTTTGAATAGCCCAACGAAAACAATGCTGCCGCCATGGCGAATCAAATTCACCGTGTTGTTCATCGCATGCTGATTGCCCGTGGCATCAATGACCTTTTGCGCCAGCGAACCACCAAACTGGTCACGCAACTGCGCATCAAAATCTTCAGCAGACGGATCAATAACCGGGAGCCCCAACCGGGAAACCACATGCTCCCGGCGAGCCGGACTGGTATCGGCGACCACCACCTGTGCGCCATCGGCTTTGGCAATCGCCGCCGCGCCCAGACCAATCGGACCGGCACCGACCACCAGCACCTGCTCACCCGGAGCCACCGCCGCCCGGCGTACCGCATGCGCGCTAATGGCATAAGGCTCAATCAGCGCCGCCGCCTGCGGATCAATTCCCTGCGCATCCAACAGGTTGGTGACCGGTACGGACAGGTATTCGCTGAAGCCGCCATCCTGATGCACGCCAATCACCGAAATCTTCTCGCAGCAGTTAGTGCGCCCGCTCAGACAGGCCGGACACTGCTGGCAGGCCACGTAAGGAATAACCGCCACCTGCTGACCATTTTTCAGATTCTGTATATTTTTGCCCAGCCCGACAATTTCCCCACATATTTCATGCCCCAGTACACGTGGATAGCTGAAAAATGGCTGATTGCCACCCCAGGCATGAATATCGGTACCGCAAATCCCGACTGATTTAATTTTTATTAATGCTTCACCCTCACCCGGAATAGGTATTTCACGCTCTTTCCAGACTAATTTTTTAGGTTCCTGGCAAATCAACGTATTCATCGTAGACATGATTCTGCTCTCCTGTTTTTTTGTTGCCTCAGATATCAACGAAAATAAAAAAGCCGGAGAAAGCAGAAACACAATCTGTGAATCCCAGCTCATAAAAATGTTTTAAATCGGGTTTTAATACGCAAAAAGGAGAAGCCATGAGCCGTTCGCAGAACTTACGTCACAATGTGATTAACCAGATGATTGACGATATGGCGCGTGGCCATATCCCTTCCCCCCTCCCGTCGCAGAGCGCGCTGGCGGAGATGTACAACATCAGCCGCACCACCGTGCGCCATATGCTGAGCCACTTAGGCGAGTGCGGCGTGCTGACCCAGGTCGGCAGCCACTATGTCATCGTACGTAAACCCGACCATGACGACGGTTTTGCCTGTACAACCGCCTCCATGACTGAGCAAAACCGGATTTTTGAGCAGGCTTTTTTCACCATGATCAACCAGCGTCAGCTACGCGCAGGCGAGAGTTTCTCCGAACTACAGCTTGCCAGAGCAGCAGGGGTCAGCCCGGTGGTGGTGAGAGAATATCTTTTAAAATTCGAACGTTACAATCTGATCAAAAACGAAAAACGCGGCCATTGGAGCATGAAGCAGTTCGATCAGGCCTATGCGGAACAGCTGTTTGAACTCAGAGAGATGCTGGAAACCCATTCCCTGCAGCATTTTCTCAATCTGCCCGACGATGACCCGCGCTGGCTGCAGGCTAAAACACTGCTGGAGCGTCACCGGGTCCTGCGCGACAGCATCGGCAGCAGCTTTCGTATGTTCTCGCAGTTAGACCGTGAGTTTCATGCTTTACTGCTCTCCGCAGCAGATAATATATTTTTTAATCAATCGCTTGAAATCATCTCCGTGATTTTCCACTTTCATTATCAGTGGGATGAAAGCGACCTCAAGCAGCGCAATATCATTGCCATTGATGAGCATATGACCATCCTCAGCGCACTGATTTGCCGCAGCGACCTGGATGCCACCCTGGCGCTCTGTAACCATTTGAATTCAGCCAAACAATCGATGATTCGCTCCATCAACCAAAGCCATAGCGCCGCTCATTAAGTACCGATAAAAAACAGCAAACCATTACCGGGAGCACGATTTTATAAAAATAAAAACGCCGGAAAAATACCGCTTGCCTATGCTCACGCTAAGTCGACTGCATTAAAAACTTTTGTGAGCGGTGATGAGCAAATTGATTCATCACTGGTATTTTTCAATACTGCACAGCCCGGCTGTGTGAAAATAAATTATTGAGGTTCAGGAGTCCGGCGTGGAAAAAAATAATATTACCCTCGACCCGAGTTCTTCGTTTGGCACGTCGTCATCTGCGGATATTAACGTTCCGCCTGAGGGCATGGTGCAACGCAGTAGCCGAATAAAACGTATTCAGACCACAGCAATGATTTTATTATTTTTTGCTGCGGTGATTAATTATCTCGACCGCAGTTCACTGTCGGTCGCCAACTTAACGATTCGTGAAGAACTGGGGCTGAGCGCCACGCAAATCGGCGTACTGCTGTCAGTGTTTTCTCTCGCTTACGGTATTGCACAGCTGCCCTGCGGCCCGCTGCTGGATCGCAAAGGTCCGCGCATTATGCTGGGGCTGGGGATGTTCTTCTGGTCGCTGTTTCAGGCGATGTCTGGCATGGTTCACAGCTTCACTCAGTTTGTTCTCGTGCGTATCGGGATGGGGATCGGCGAAGCGCCCATGAACCCGTGCGGCGTAAAGGTCATCAACGACTGGTTTAACATCAAAGAGCGCGGTCGCCCAATGGGGTTATTCAACGCTGCTTCCACCATCGGTGTTGCCATTAGCCCGCCGATTCTGGCTGCCATGATGCTGGTGATGGGCTGGCGTTGGATGTTTATTACCATCGGCGTGCTGGGTATTTTCCTCGCCATCGGCTGGTACATGTTGTATCGCAACCGCGAGCAGATTGCGCTGAGCGCTACTGAACAAGCGTATCTGAACGCCGGTAGCGTCAATGCCCGCCGCGATCCGCTGAGCTTTGCCGAATGGCGCAGCCTGTTCCGCAACCGCACTATGTGGGGCATGATGCTGGGCTTTAGCGGCATCAACTACACCGCGTGGTTATATCTGGCGTGGCTGCCAGGCTACCTGCAAACCTCCTACAACCTGGATTTAAAAAGCACCGGATTAATGGCAGCGATCCCATTCCTGTTTGGCGCAGCCGGCATGTTAATTAACGGTTTTGTCACCGACTGGCTGGTGAAAGGCGGTATGGCACCGATTAAGAGCCGTAAGATTTGTATTATCGCCGGGATGTTCTGTTCTGCGGCCTTCACTTTCATCGTGCCGCAGGCCACAACGTCGATGGCCGCCGTATTACTGATCGGTATGGCGCTGTTCTGTATCCACTTCGCCGGCACCTCGTGCTGGGGCCTGATCCACGTAGCCGTCGCCTCACGCATGACCGCCTCCGTGGGCAGTATCCAGAACTTTGCCAGCTTTATCTGCGCGTCGTTTGCACCAATCGTCACCGGATTTATTGTTGATACCACCAACTCTTTCCGTCTGGCGCTGATCATTTGTGGCTGCGTCACCATGGTGGGAGCCCTCGCCTACATCTTCCTGGTGCGCCAACCCATCAGCGATCCGCGTAAAGATTAATCCTCATGATGCCCGATAACACCGCGCTTATCGGGCATGTTATGCTCGACAAATGAACATCACCTTACGCTCCACCACTCTGGCAGAAACTGCCGCTCTTCCCGCCATCGAACGATCTGCGGGGCAACGTTTTTTACTCATCCCCGAACTGGCGTGGATTGCTGACGACCAGACTATATCGGCTGACCAGCATCGGGCATTTGTCGCCGCTGGCATGAGCTGGCTGGCGCAGGTCGACGAGCATCCGGTCGGTTTTTTAGTTGCCGAAACGCTGGGGTCATCGCTGTTTATTGCTGAACTTTCACTGCATCTGGAGTGGCAGGGAAAAGGTATTGGTCGCAGATTGATTGGCTATGTTGCCGAACAGGCGCGCGAGAAAGGTTATACATCGCTCACGCTGACCACCTTTCGCGATGTGCCGTGGAATGCGCCATTGTACGCACGATTGGGGTTTGAAATGCTGGCTGACGAGGCGCTTCCTGCACTGCTGCGCCAGAAAAGAGAAGACGAAGCGGCGCACGGGCAGACGTACGAACTACGCTGCGCCATGCGCCTGATGCTGCGTTAATTGCCCGCGGGCGGCTACGCCTTATCGGGCATTACCAACTTAGAACGTTTCCCAGTTATCCCCGGCATCCGTTACCGCAGCTTTTCGCGGCTGGACCGTTGAAACCGGTTTAGCGGCAGCAACGTCACGCGCGCGCTGTTGGTCATGCTGAATACGGAACACGGCAACGGCCTGGGTCAGACGGCTGGCCTGCTCTTCCAGCGCCGCAGCGGCGGCGGCGGATTCTTCCACCAGCGAGGCGTTCTGCTGCGTCACACGATCCATCTCAGCAACGGCCAGACCGACCTGGTCGATACCGCGGCTCTGTTCATCAGAAGCAGAGGCGATTTCACCCATGATATCGGTCACGCGGGTTACCGCATTGACGATCTCATCCATGGTTTCACCAGCGCTTTCTACCAGCGTTGAACCCACATCCACACGGCTGACCGAGTCTTCAATCAGGCTCTTGATCTCGCGCGCGGCCTGCGCACTACGCTGGGCCAGGTTACGAACTTCACCCGCAACCACCGCAAAACCACGGCCCTGCTCGCCCGCACGCGCGGCTTCTACCGCGGCGTTGAGCGCCAGAATGTTGGTCTGGAAGGCAATGCCGTCGATGACGCTGATAATGTCGGCGATTTTCTGCGAACTGGAAGCGATGTCGCGCATGGTTTGCACCACGTTATCCACCACTTTGCCGCCTTTCTGCGCGGTTTCAGAAGCGCTCAGGGCCAGATGGCTAGCCTGACGCGCGTTTTCGGCGTTCTGCTTCACGGTCGCCGTCAGCTGTTCCATGCTGGCTGCGGTTTCTTCCAGAGATGCAGCCTGCTGCTCGGTACGCGAGGAGAGATCGTTGTTGCCCATCGCAATCTCGCTGGCCCCGCTATAAATCGCGTTGGCACCGTTACGCACATCACCTACGGTGTTCATCAGCTCACCCTGCATATGACGCAGGCTTTCCGCCAGTTGGCCAATCTCGTTGGAACCTTCCACCTCAATACGCTTCACCAGGTCGCCGCTGGCGATATGACGAATGCTGTCGATCAGACGGTTCATTGGGGAGATAAGAGTCAGTTTAATGCCGAACCAGACCGCAATAATTGCCGCCAGTACGGTAATCAGTACACAGACCAGTACCCACATCGCCTGGCTGTAAGAGCTGTTGTTATCTGCCACCGCGATGTCATACAGGCGATCGTTCTGCTGCATGTAGTTGATGTATGTCTTCTCAAAACCATCCTGATAGCTCTGCGTGGGTTGATCAAAGAACGCGTTGATCTTCCCGTCACCCAGTAACTGGATCAGCTCCGCCAGCGCGCCGTGATAGATGTCATAGGTGCGGTTGATCTCCTGGAACGCGGCTTCACTTTGACGCGGATCGCGCGGGAGCGACTCGTAAATCGCCCAGTTTTTTTCCGTCAGTTTCAGCGCCGTGCTGGCTACCTGCATCAGCTCAGCAACGGTCGCACCGCTGCCGATATTGTTCTGATCCATCATGTAGCGAATACCCGCCCGGTTCAGGGTATTACGCGTTTGCAGCAGCTCAACCCAGGTGGCGTTCAGCGCAGACTGTTGCTGGCGAATGGTTTGCAGAACGGTAAAGTTCTCTTTGTCATTCTTAAGTGAGTTAAAAAACAAGCCGCCCGAGGCGAGCTGTAAAAGGCCAAATAGCGCCAATACC
Organism: Citrobacter sp. RHBSTW-00986; assembly: GCF_013783065.1. Classification (NCBI taxonomy): domain Bacteria; kingdom Pseudomonadati; phylum Pseudomonadota; class Gammaproteobacteria; order Enterobacterales; family Enterobacteriaceae; genus Citrobacter; species Citrobacter sp. RHBSTW-00986. Next base: position 4,186,067 of record NZ_CP056200.1, read on the forward strand.
AGCAGTAAGCTGGTAACAATCTTCATACGTTTTAACATGTTTTCTCTTTCCGCTAGACAGATGTCAGAATTTTCGGCCTGGAAAGGGAAAACTTTATGAAATTTGTGCTAGTTGAATCGATCTCAGCATCGACGATTCGTCGATCCACGCCGTCTGCCAAAGCGCTAAGCGGGTTTATTAGTGATCTCAATCACATAAATATACCCGTTAGTCCCCATTGCTTACCGCTCACTGACACTTGGGACCGCTTAAGCTGACATACAACCGCTCACTTATTTACCTTACTTTACGCGCGTATTTCTCTGGCAAGATCCCCCCAACATAGCAGTCAATTTACCTCCTCAAACACAAGATCAAACCCACGCGGCTTCGGCCAATTATTAATTAGATACCAGGTTTTACTATGGATACGAAAAAGATATTCAAGCACATACCCTGGGTGATTCTCGGAATCATCGGTGCATTCTGCCTCTCGGTAGTGGCATTACGTCGGGGTGAGCACATCAGTGCCCTGTGGATCGTGGTCGCCTCAGTTTCTGTTTATCTGGTGGCCTATCGTTACTACAGTCTGTACATCGCCCAAAAGGTGATGAAACTTGACCCGACGCGTGCCACGCCGGCGGTCATCAACAATGACGGTCTGAACTACGTTCCAACCAACCGTAACGTATTGTTTGGCCACCACTTTGCCGCTATCGCAGGTGCAGGTCCGCTGGTTGGGCCGGTACTGGCCGCGCAGATGGGCTATCTGCCCGGTACGCTGTGGCTGCTGGCGGGTGTCGTGCTGGCCGGTGCGGTGCAGGACTTCATGGTGCTGTTTATCTCTTCACGCCGTAACGGCGCATCTCTGGGTGAGATGATCAAAGAAGAGATGGGCCCGATCCCGGGAACCATTGCGCTGTTCGGCTGCTTCTTAATCATGATCATCATCCTTGCGGTACTGGCGCTGATCGTGGTGAAAGCGCTGGCTGAAAGCCCATGGGGTGTGTTCACCGTCTGCTCAACCGTACCTATCGCGCTATTCATGGGGATCTACATGCGATTCCTGCGACCGGGTCGTGTGGGCGAAGTGTCGGTGATTGGTATTGTGCTGCTGGTTGCGTCTATCTACTTCGGCGGCGTGATTGCTCACGACCCATACTGGGGCCCGGCACTGACCTTTAAAGACACCACCATTACCTTTACCCTGATCGGCTATGCGTTTATCTCTGCGCTGCTGCCGGTATGGCTGATCCTCGCGCCGCGCGACTATCTGGCTACCTTCCTGAAAATCGGCGTTATCGTCGGTCTGGCGGTGGGGATTGTTATCCTCAACCCGGAACTGAAAATGCCGGCGATGACTCAGTACGTTGATGGTACTGGTCCGCTGTGGAAAGGCGCTCTGTTCCCGTTCCTGTTCATCACCATCGCGTGTGGTGCGGTATCTGGCTTCCACGCGCTGATCGCTTCTGGTACCACACCGAAGCTGCTGGCCTGTGAAACCGACGCGCGCTTTATCGGTTACGGCGCCATGCTGATGGAATCCTTCGTGGCGATTATGGCGCTGGTTGCTGCATCTATCATCGAACCGGGTCTGTACTTCGCAATGAACACCCCGCCAGCAGGCCTTGGCATCACCATGCCGAACCTGCATGAAATGAGCGGCGAGAACGCCCCGCTGATTATGGCGCAGCTGAAAGACGTAACCGCACATGCGGCGGCGACCGTCAGCTCCTGGGGCTTCGTCATTTCGCCTGAGCAGATCCTGCAGACCGCGAAAGACATCGGTGAACCGTCCGTTCTGAACCGCGCAGGTGGCGCGCCGACGCTGGCTGTTGGTATCGCTCACGTGTTCCACAAAGTGCTGCCGATGGCTGATATGGGCTTCTGGTACCACTTCGGTATTCTGTTTGAAGCACTGTTCATCCTGACCGCACTGGATGCCGGTACCCGTTCTGGCCGCTTTATGCTGCAGGATTTACTGGGGAACTTCGTTCCGTTCCTGAAAAAAACCGACTCTCTGGTTGCGGGCATCATCGGTACTGCGGGCTGCGTAGGCCTGTGGGGTTACCTGCTGTATCAAGGTGTTGTTGACCCGCTGGGCGGCGTTAAGAGCCTGTGGCCGCTGTTCGGTATCTCTAACCAGATGCTGGCTGCCGTGGCGCTGGTTCTCGGCACCGTGGTACTGGTTAAAATGCAGCGCACCAAATACATCTGGGTTACCGTTGTTCCGGCAGTATGGCTGCTTATCTGCACCACCTGGGCGCTGGGTCTGAAACTGTTCAGCACAAACCCGCAGATGGAAGGCTTCTTCTTCATGGCGAATCAGTACAAAGAGAAGATTGCTAACGGCGGCGAACTGACCGCTCAGCAGATTGCCAACATGAACCACATCGTTGTCAACAACTACACCAACGCAGGCCTGAGTATTCTGTTCCTGGTGGTGGTGTACAGCATCATTTTCTACGGGTTCCGTACCTGGCAGAAAGCCCGCGCCATCAACGGTCGCTCTGATAAAGAGACGCCGTATGTACCGGTGCCGGAAGGCGGCGTGAAGACCTCTTCACATCACTAACCGTATTCAGCCCCGCTTCGGCGGGGCTTTTCGCTTATCAGGATTGTTTATGTTTGGTACTTTAGGTCAGGCAAAAAAATACCTCGGTCAGGCGGCAAAGATGCTGATTGGCATTCCGGACTACGACAACTACGTCGAGCACATGAAGACCAACCATCCCGATAAGCCGTACATGACCTACGAAGAATTCTTCCGCGAGCGCCAGGAAGCCCGCTACGGTAGCGGCGGAAGCAGTTGCTGTTAGAAGGAGAAATGAATGACCCCGATTGCAGTTACCCTACTCACCGGTTTTCTTGGCGCGGGTAAAACCACCCTGCTGCGCCATATTCTCAACGAGCAGCACGGCTATAAGATTGCCGTTATCGAAAACGAATTCGGCGAAGTCTCGGTGGACGATCAACTGATTGGCGACCGCGCCACGCAGATCAAAACCCTGACCAACGGCTGCATTTGCTGTACACGCTCCAGTGAGCTGGAAGACGCACTGTTAGATCTGCTCGACAACCTCGACAAAGGCGCCATCCATTTCGACCGTTTGGTGATCGAGTGCACTGGCATGGCCGACCCCGGCCCGATTATCCAGACCTTTTTCTCCCATGAAGTGATTTGCGAACGCTACCTGTTGGACGGTGTGATTGCGCTGGTTGACGCGGTACATGCCGACGAGCAGATGAACCAGTTCACCATAGCCCAGTCGCAGGTGGGCTACGCTGACCGCATCCTGCTGACCAAAACCGACGTGGCGGGTGAAAGCGAGAAACTGCGTGAGCGCCTGGCGCGCATCAACGCCCGCGCCCCGGTTTATACCGTCACGCATGGTGATATCGACCTCTCCCTGCTGTTCGATACCAACGGTTTCATGCTCGAGGAGAACGTGGTCAGCGCCAAACCGCGCTTCCACTTTATCGCCGACAAGCAAAATGATATCTCCTCGATCGTCGTCGAGCTGGATTACCCGGTAAACATCAGTGACGTGTCGCGGGTAATGGAAAATCTGCTGCTGGAATCCGCCGAGAAGCTGCTGCGCTACAAAGGCATGCTGTGGATTGAAGGCGAGCCAAACCGCCTGCTGTTCCAGGGCGTTCAGCGTCTGTACAGCGCCGACTGGGATCGCCCGTGGGGCGACGAACAACCGCACAGCCTGCTGGTGTTTATCGGCATTAACCTGCCGGAAGACGAGATCCGAGCGGCGTTTGCGGGATTGAAGAAGTAAAATCTGATACAATTCTCTGGCCGAGGTAATGAGCTCATACGGCCAGAGAGCACAATAATTTTATTAAATCACATTACGAAAAACACATGTCAACTCTTTGGGGTTTGTTTTCCAAATATGGTCAAATCCACTTGACAGTAAAATCTCAATCTTATGACTAGGCATTTCAATTAATAAATACCTGTCATGGCAATTTGTATACTTCGGATAAATAGTCTGTTGTACACTCCACTCTGAATATATGCTTTGAGCAAACTGATTAGTTATTTTAGTACTATTTAGCACAACATTTAAATTTACTGGCGTCTCAGCATATTCGATAAATAACCTAGATCTGGGAAGTATAGAGTAAAACAAGCTTTTAGTATTATCCCAGTTTTTTGCAAAATAATTGTCACATATGACAATTTTGCATGCATCCCTACATAATAACTCCAGATAGGTTTTCAAATCATCACGAGATTCATTTGCATTAATTTTGATCGTAACATTGTTACTAATCATGCCATCTTTATAATGTACATATGGAAGTTTTTTCAATGGATCTTCAGTCAAAATAACTTTAAGTGCTGACTTTGACGCTAATTCCTCAAGACTGTCATCTTTTTCCCCTTCATTCATTAACATTGGGAGAATTCGATTATATGTTAAGTCATTCAAACCTAAAACCTTTGCTTCCATCCACTGTTTTTTGTTAGTAGAATAAGGAAAACTCAACTTCTTTAATAATTTTTTATACTTTTTTGTCCCTGTATGATTGAGATACTCAACTAATAAAGCTGTTTCAAGCACAATATTTCCGAACATGTTATCTCATTTCCATTAATTCAGCTAATGTTGCATCAAAAAAGCCTTTTGGAAATGCAACTTTATTGTTATTGAGATCAGTAAATTCACCATCGCCATCAATAAGCAATGAAATAAAAGACTCGTCAACATTCGGTTTATAATGAACAACCACGTCAGAAGATGCAATTTCATCATCATAAACCTGGTAGGCGAGTCGATTTATCAGATGTTCGCAATGTGTCTCAACAATAATCTGAATGCCTTTACTCGCTATAAAAGACAGGAATATAGCTAAATGAGCCTGTGCTTTTGGATGCAACTGAATTTCTGGATTTTCCAACAAGATAAGATCGCCTTTTTTTGCCATCAGGCAAATGATCAGTACTTTGGCAATATAACTCATTCCCGCCCCCAGATTCAGCGGCGAAACATTCCCCTCAAGTTCTCTCAGAGTAAAAGCGACTTTAACTTGATCACCTACTTTCTCAGTAACCAATTCAGATGTCGTCCCTGTGATCAACTTTAACCAATAAGACAATTGATACGCTAGTGTCGTCGATTCGCTAGCCTTCACCAAATAATCAGGTACGGGTAAGTGCTTCATTTTATCAAATGTTGAAAACAGGTGCTCACCCGCACCACCTACGCGCCGCTCAGATACAGGAACCATTTCTTGTGCACCTAATCGATTGGCATTCAGATATAGCAACTCCGGCTCGCCACCGACAAATCTAGGCTCATATTGGTAACCAAGCCGACTATCAATATCAGTGTTTTCTGCATTAAGTGTTAATGTATGGCTGTTATTCTCAATATCCTGAGCGCTTATAACAATAGACTTCGCATTTATTTTTTTATTTCTAATAATAGAAAAATCAGCTAAAAAACGAATCACATCTTCCATGCTATATTGATTGACTGAAGCACTGTGCTTTATCAATAGCATCAATGCTTGTAGCACACTAGACTTTCCGGAAGAGTTTGTGCCGGTTAATATAGTTAACGGAGACAGCAAAAGGTTTGCCGCCCCCAAGCTTTTAAATCCATGGATATTAATACCTTTAAGCATTTCTAATCCCTCTTATCAATTCTTGAGCAAAATCAAAACGCATTTTCACATACTCTGTTGTATCAACAGCGCCAGAAAAAATACCTATTGCATCAAAGTTATTTTTATATTCATCAATGATAATGTGAATTTCATCATCTCTTCGAAAAGATGGTGAATCGACTTTAAAATGCCCAAAAACAAAAACCAGCACTTCAAACAGCCCCATATTTACAGGGCGTCTATACCCTCCAGGTTTAGGGTTAAAACGAAATCCTTCTTCACCAAGTTTATGATATATATTAGCTAACCCTCTGAGACAAATAATTTTTATATGTTTAATTAGTTCATCATCAGCCCTTGTGTTCAAAAACTTCATTGAGGAAGCAAGAAAAGTATCAATATCCGAACGAAACTCAATACCAGGCATTAAACCTTTACGCAATAAATAAAAAGATATAAAACGCAACATGAGATAACGGTCTCTCATTCTATCTGATTTTATTCCACCACCGGTGGCAAGAAAAAACTCTCTACTTTCAGTAAGTTCTTGTATTAATTTTGTCACCTTACCTTGATAAAGTGCATGGCGCATTTCTTGTTTATTTAAGTTAATGCCACCACGGTTAACTCGTTCAAAGATATTGAATTTTACATATTCTGGCGTTGGCGGTTGAATGACATATGAATGTAATTGACAATCTTCTAGCTTTGCTTGCAATATCGGAGCGATCTCCGAAAATTTCATACCACAAAGCTCAGGTAACATCGTTAATCCTGTAAGAGGAAACTCATCATTAACGTAAAGTTTCAACGCTGAAATACGTTGTTTGCCATCAATAATTTGCCGAACACCATTTTCATCTTCAAATAGATAAATCAAAGGAATGGGAATGCCCATTAAGATAGATTCAACTAACTCCGACTGCCTCTTCCGCTCCCAGACGACTTTACGTTGAAACTCAGGTGCAAGAACAAGCTGCCCACGAGCCTCACGGCGCAGCAATTCGAAAACGCTCGATTGTTCTTTTGCGATCCTGACCTCAGTATCTGTCCCCATCTGATGCGGATGTGACGTTAACTCGAGCTCTTCCTGATCCTCAAGTTCGATGTTGTCGTTTTCTGCATCCGCATTAAGCATGGTGAAATCGCCTTTTATAAATTACTGGTGTCATTTATCCACAAAATACAACGCTGAATCCCAGAATTCAGCGTTGTAAAGGTGATTAATTATACCCTAACTCAATACCAGACCGCGACCTCAGTAACATCATCCTTCGAGTCGTTTCCCATAACACATTGCTTTTATGCCATTTGACGTCATAGCCTGCCCTCTGATTTTATGTACAATCGGAATGGTCCTGATTAAATCGAGAGCGCCCAATGGCTGACCTGAACCTGAGTACCCTGACGGAAGCAGACATCATCACCAAATGCGTTATGCCCGCCATCCTTGACGCTGGCTGGAACGACACAACGCAAATCAGACAAGAGGTCAAACTCCGGGACGGTAAAGTCATCGTACGCGGTAAGGTTGCAGCGCGCAGAGCGGTGAAATCTGCCGATATCGTGCTGTATTACAAGCCGGGTATTCCGCTGGCGGTCATTGAAGCCAAAGCCAACAAACACGAAATCGGCAAAGGGATGCAACAGGGTATCGAGTACGCACGCCTGCTGGACGTTCCTTTCGTCTTCGCCACCAACGGCGACGGCTTTATCTTCCGCGATGCCACGGTTGCTGACGGCGAACTAATGGAAAAACCGATTACCCTCGGCGAATTCCCTTCTCCCTCGGAACTGTGGCAAAAATTGTGCTTATCAAAAGGCTACACCGAAGCTCAACTTCCGGTGATTACTCAGGACTACTACGACGACGGCAGCGGCAAAGCGCCGCGTTATTACCAGCTACAGGCCATCAATAAAACCATTGAAGCCGTTTCCGCCGGGCAAGACCGCGTTCTGCTGGTGATGGCAACCGGAACGGGGAAAACCTATACCGCCTTCCAGATTATCTGGCGCTTATGGAAAGCGAAAAGTAAGAAGAGGATCCTGTTCCTCGCCGATCGCAATATTCTGGTCGCTCAGACCAAAAATAACGACTTCCTGCCGTTTGGCACAGCGATGACCAAGGTCACCGGGCGCACCATCGACCCGGCTTTTGAAATCCACCTCGCGTTGTACCAGGCCATCACCGGCCCGGAAGAAGATCAAAAAGCCTTTAAGCAAGTGGCCCCGGATTTCTTTGATCTGATTGTGATTGACGAATGCCACCGCGGCAGCGCTTCGGAAGACAGCGCCTGGCGCGAAATCCTCGACTACTTCAGCAGCGCCACGCAGATTGGCTTAACCGCCACGCCGAAAGAGACTTATGAAGTCTCCAGCACCGATTACTTCGGCGACCCGGTGTATATCTACTCGCTGAAAGAAGGCATCGAAGACGGCTTCCTTGCCCCATACAAAGTGGTGCGCGTCGACATCGACGTCGATCTCCAGGGTTGGCGCCCAACCAAAGGCCAGACGGATAAAAACGGCGAGCTGATCGACGACCGCATCTACAACCAGAAAGATTTTGACCGCACGATGGTGATTGATGAGCGCACCGAGCTGGTGGCGAAAACCATTACCGATTACCTCAGACGCACCAACCCGATGGATAAAACCATCATCTTCTGTAACGACATCGATCACGCGGAGCGGATGCGCCGCGCGCTGGTCAATCTCAACCCGGAACAAGTGAAAAAGAACGACAAGTACGTGATGAAAATCACCGGCGATGACGACATCGGCAAAGCCCAACTGGATAACTTTATTAACCCCAAGAAGGCCTATCCGGTTATCGCCACCACCTCCGAGCTGATGACCACCGGCGTGGATGCCAAAACCTGCAAACTGGTGGTGCTGGACCAAAACATTCAGTCGATGACCAAATTCAAGCAGATCATCGGTCGCGGCACCCGTATCGATGAACGCTACGGCAAGCTATGGTTCACCATCCTCGATTTCAAAAAGGCCACCGAGCTGTTCGCCGACGAACGCTTCGACGGCATCCCGGAAAAGGTGATGGATACCACACCGCAAGATATCGCCGACCCGGACTCTGATTTTGAAGAGCAGTTCGACGAGCACGACGAAGAGGTTGAGGACGTTATTACCGGTGCCGATGAAGATCCCGCGCCGTATACCGTCACCGGTTCAGACGATGTCGGCCCGCTGCCGGAAGACGATGAAAACAAAGTGCGCAAGTTCCACGTCAACGGCGTCGCCGTCGGCGTGATCGCCCAGCGCGTGCAGTATTACGATGCCGACGGCAAGCTGGTCACCGAATCCTTCAAAGACTACACCCGCAAAACGCTGCTCAAAGAGTACGCCTCGCTGGATGATTTCACCCGCAAGTGGCAGGACGCCGAGCGCAAACAGGCCATCATTAAAGAGCTGGAACAGCAGGGGATTATCTGGGAAGTGCTGGCGGAAGAGGTCGGTAAAGAACTCGACCCGTTCGACATGCTGTGCCACGTGGTGTATGGTCAGCCGCCGCTCACCCGCAAAGAGCGGGCGGAGAACGTGCGTAAGCGCAACTACTTCACCAAATACTCCGACGCCGCGCAGGCGGTGCTGAATACGCTGCTGGATAAATACGCCGACGCGGGCGTGCAGGAAATAGAGAGTATTCAGGTGCTGAAGCTCAAGCCGTTCGACAGCATGGGTACGCTGCCGGAGATCATTAAAAGCGGATTCGGCGACCGTAACGGGTATAATCAGGCCATCAGCGAGCTGGAGAGCGAAATCTACCACTTACCGCCCCGCTCCGCGTAACGACTCCCCTTTTGTGCCTTCTGCTGCCACCACGTAGCAGAAGGCCTTATTGTTAATGAAACATGGAACACATCATGTCAATCAGTTCAGTTATCAAATCATTACAGGACATTATGCGCAAAGACGCCGGTGTGGACGGCGATGCGCAGCGCCTCGGCCAGCTCTCCTGGCTGCTGTTTCTGAAAATCTTTGACGCCCAGGAAGAGGCGCTGGAACTGGAGCAGGATAACTATCAGTACCCTATTCCGCAGCGCTACCTGTGGCGCACCTGGGCGGCGAACGCCGAAGGCATTACCGGCGATTCCCTGCTGGAATTCATCAACGACGACCTGTTCCCGGCGCTGAAAAACCTCACTGCACCTATCGATAAAAACCCGCGCGGCTTTGTGGTCAGACAGGCGTTCAGCGATGCCTATAACTACATGAAAAACGGCACCCTGCTGCGTCAGGTGATCAACAAGTTGAACGAAATCGACTTCACCAGCGCTAGCGAACGCCACCTGTTCGGCGACATTTACGAACAGATCCTCAAAGATCTGCAATCGGCGGGCAATGCCGGTGAATTTTATACTCCGCGCGCCGTCACCCGTTTTATGGTCGATCGCGTCGATCCGAAGCTCGGCGAGTCAATTATGGATCCAGCCTGCGGCACCGGCGGCTTCCTCGCCTGCGCATTCGATCACGTAAAAAACAAATACGTGAAAAGCGTGGCCGATCACCAGACGCTGCAACAGCAGATCCACGGCGTGGAGAAAAAGCAGCTCCCGCACCTGCTGGCGACCACCAATATGCTGCTGCACGGCATCGAAGTACCGGTGCAAATTCGTCACGACAACACCCTCAACAAGCCACTGTCGTCGTGGGATGAACAGCTGGATGTAATCGTCACCAACCCACCATTCGGTGGCACCGAAGAAGACGGCATCGAGAAGAACTTCCCGGCAGAGATGCAGACCCGCGAAACGGCGGATCTGTTCCTGCAATTGATTATTGAAGTGCTGGCGAAAAACGGCCGCGCGGCGGTGGTGCTGCCGGACGGCACGCTGTTTGGCGAAGGCGTGAAAACCAAGATCAAAAAGCTGCTCACCGAGGAGTGCAACCTGCACACCATCGTGCGTCTGCCGAACGGCGTGTTTAACCCGTACACCGGGATCAAAACCAACCTGCTGTTCTTTACCAAAGGCCAGCCGACGAAAGAGGTCTGGTTCTACGAGCACCCGTACCCGGCAGGGGTGAAGAACTACAGCAAAACCAAACCGATGAAGTTTGAAGAATTCCAGGCCGAGATCGACTGGTGGGGCAACGAGGCCGACGGCTTCGCCAGCCGCGTCGAGAACGAACAGGCGTGGAAGGTCAGCATCGACGAGGTGATTGCCCGCAACTTTAATCTCGATATCAAGAACCCACACCAGGCGGAAACCGTCAGCCACGATCCGGACGAACTACTCGCACAGTATGCCAAACAGCAGGAAGCGATCCAGACCCTGTGCCACCAGCTGCGCGATATCCTCGGCGCGGCGCTCTCCGGTAAGGAGGCCAACTGATGGCGGTGGAAAAACTGATTGTCGACCATATCGATACCTGGACCACGGCGCTGCAAACCCGCTCCACGGCGGGGCGGGGCAGTTCGGGTAAGATTGACCTGTACGGCATTAAGAAGCTGCGCGAGCTGATTCTGGAGCTGGCGGTGCGCGGCAAGCTGGTGCCGCAGGATCCGAACGACGAACCGGCGTCTGAGCTGCTGAAACACATTGCGGCGGAAAAAGCCGAGCTGGTGAAGCAGGGGAAGATTAAAAAGCCCAAGCCACTGCCGGAGATTAGCGAGGAGGAGAAACCGTTTGAGCTGCCGGTGGGGTGGGAGTGGGTGCGGCTGGGAACCTTATTTAACTCAATCCAGAGTGGAGGAACTCCAAGCAAAATCAACCCTGCATTTTGGGGAGGGGATATACCTTGGGCTAGCGTGAAAGACTTGGGCTCTTCGCAACATATTTCGAAAACCCAAGACTATATTACAGAAGCCGGTTTATCCTCTGGTAGTAAATTAGCTGATTCTGGTGATGTATTAATTTGCACTCGCATGGGATTAGGGAAGATTGCTATTGCTTCTTGCCCAATCGCTTTTAATCAAGATTTAAAAGCGGTAAAGCTAACAAGTGGTATTATTCCTGATTTCTTCTTTAATACCTATTCCACTGTAAAAATAAAAGGTACAGGCACAACAGTAGAAGGAATCAAGCAAGAACAATTGGTGAATTACATCACTGGATTCCCTCCATTCAATGAACAAAATAAAATTGTTGTTAAAATTAAGGAATTGATGTCCCTTTGCGACCAACTGGAACAGCACTCCCTGTCCAGTCTGGACGCCCATCAACAGTTGGTTGAAACCCTGCTAACTACGCTAACCAACAGCCAGAACGCCGATGAATTGGCCGAAAACTGGGCGCGTATAAGCGAGCATTTCGACACGCTATTTACCACCGAAGCCAGTATTGACGCCTTAAAACAGACCATTCTACAACTGGCGGTGATGGGCAAACTGGTTCCGCAGGATCCGAACGACGAACCGGCCTCCGAACTGCTCAAACGTATTACGCAGGAAAAAGCACAGTTGGTGAAAGACGGGAAAATTAAAAAACAAAAACCGTTGCCACCGATTAGTGATGAAGAAAAACCATTTGAACTGCCGGAGGGGTGGGAATGGTGTAAATTTGGTTTAATCTCTGAGTTTATTAACGGAGATCGGGGAAGCAACTATCCTAATAAAAATGAATACGTTGTTCACGGAATCCCTTGGATAAATACAGGTCATATAGAGAAAAATGGAACTCTATCAATAACAGATATGAATTTCATTACTGAGAAAAAATTTAATGAGTTAAGAAGTGGGAAAATTCAAAGCGGAGATTTAGTTTATTGTTTACGCGGAGCTACATTCGGTAAAACAGCATTCGTAAAACCATACGAATCTGGTGCTATCGCATCCTCTCTAATGATCATTCGACCGTTTATTAGAGAAATGGGAGAGCATATATATAATTATTTAATCAGTCCATTTGGACGCTCGCAAATTTTTCGTTTTGATAACGGTTCAGCGCAGCCTAATCTATCTGCTAATAGTGTGATGCTTTATGCTTTTGCATGTCCGCCATTACAAGAACAATTTAGAATTCATAAAAAAATAACTGAGCTATTTCATATATGCGATAGTTTGAAATTACAAATTAAATCCGCCCAACAAACCCAGCTCCACCTGGCCGACGCCCTCACCGACGCCGCCATAAATTAACCCGCCCCAGAAACCAATAAAGCGGCTAAATAGCCGCTTTATTCCCATCACCAGAAATAATCCATCCCCGCATCCACGCCATTATTTTCATTCATTTTCAGCTGGACTTTCCTTCTATTCCCTGATGATATGTACAGGTTTTTAACGCAAGGTGCCCGTGCTGCAACACGAGCGCCTCGCTAATCACAATCCCTATTAATAAGGAATAGAGACCATGACTACCTCGCATTCTATTGCAGAATTCACCGATCCAGAAGTCTCCCCGGCAAATAATCGCCTGGGTACCGTCAGCTATGCGAGTCGTTATCCGGATTACACGCATATTCCGGCAATTATTATGAAAGGCCAGTGGCTGGAGGCAGCCGGTTTCGCCACCGGCTGCAAATTCGATGTCAGAGTGATGCCCGGCTGCATTGTGCTGACGGCCAAGCTGCCGGAACCGGAAGAACCAGCGTTACTGCAGTCGCTGCGTCGGGTGTGCAAGCTGTCCGCGCGTAAACAGCAGCAGGTGCAGGAGTTTATCGACGTAATTTCGGCCAAACCGCTCAGGCAGAAACGATAACGTTATCCCCGGCAGCCTCCATGCTGCCGGGGTTACGACGAGGCTATACCACCGCACTATCCATCTGTTTTTCAAATGCCTGGCGAATCAGCCCCATCACATACGGTAGCTGGGCAATATCGCTGAAACCGACCTCTACATCACCATTGCCCCAGCGACCAAGATCCGTTACGTCTTTCGCCATCCCTTTCGGATCGACCAGTTCATGGAACGGCATATTCAGCGACAGGCGCAACCGGCTTTTCTGCGGTACGACATCCACAAAATTGGTCTCCGCCTTGAAGGCGATATACAGATTCAGCACTTCCTGTGTGATACTCGCATCCAGCTTTAAAATCTCTGGTGCCAGTTGGTCAAATAGCATCCGGCTATGTGAGCCGACCTCCAGTTGATGGAAATCCGTCAGACTGTAGTTCATCGCTTTTTCAGGCTGCTGACGATAGCCATCAAGAACATCTTCATCCAACTCAGGAGCACTCCAGACCTGAACGGCACGCTTCGCCAGCCGCTCAGCCCGAGCATCCATCGCCGCTTCATCCCACTTCTCGCACAGCCCTAATCCGGCGTTTAAATGCAAAGGGCTTTCTTTAAAGCCGCCATCAATATCGCGTTTTTCCACAAAGGCTTTATCGCTGTAACGGGAGTTATAGCCGGTTAACGTCAGGTTTCCCAACGTATGTAGCCGCTCTTTATGTATCCGCTGCCAGTCGCTGCCCAGCTCTTCACGCCATTTTGCCGACAGATTTTCATTCTGCGGCATAATATGTTCAATCGTATATTCATCCACCGCCACGCGCTCTTTGCGCCCGTAATTTTCCAGGCGGCGTAGCCAGTAACTACGGCTACGGAAGTTATACAGATCGCGCTCTTTTAACTTGTGGCTAAATTCATCGTTGTCCGGGAAACGTCGATAGCTCGGCAGTTCCAGTAAATGCGCCTGAATACTTTCCAGATAGTTTTCTTTATCCAGTACTCTATAAAATGTGGCGAAGGTCTTGTTCAGCGAGTTGGTGGGAATAGCGCACACCGCGCGGCGGAAAACATACGACTCAACCAGGCGTATCGCACTCAGAAAATCATCGTGTGATAAATTGCCCTCCCGGTAATCGTGGTACAGCACCAGCAGGAACGGATAAGCAACATCAACCTTTAACTCCCGTAAATCCTGAAACGCTATAGCAAGTTGCTTATCGCTCTCTTTCCCCAGCGCCATCGCACAGAAATATTCCGCATAGCGCTGAATATCCGCTACCAGCGCATCCACACCCTCTTCGGCGATAGCCTGGCTACGCGCATGTAACTTAAATGCTTCATAAACTTCATCGGTCCTAGGAATATCCCCCGTTTTGACCGTCAGATAATGACGCATAAAGCTGTCAAAATATTCGCTATAGCCTTTCTGTCCGAAAGCAATTTCCATCGGTCGCCAGTGGTCGTCATACAGCCGCGTCTGATGTTCCGGCTCCAGCCCCATCAGGATATAATTACGCACTAAATCGGCCTGGCTGAGCGCCTTGCCCGTAGAGTTCATGCTTTCAAAAATTAGCTGCGGGTTATCCTGCCCGCGATTCAGTGCGACATCGACAATCAATAGCTTTGATAGCCCACGACACAGCGAAATCAAGTCATCGCCTAATTTGCTGATTTGTTCATCGAAGAAGTTAAAATTGGCCTCAATCCGCTGCGAACCGTTTTCAGGCAGCGGTTTTTGTTTAATCAGTGCCAGCAGGCTATCTTTATCCGTCTCCGTCAGCAACAACTTGTATCCCCGCTCTCCGGACTCGTAGGGGTTGAGCAAATAGTAATTGCGCAACTTCATGGCGGAGAAGCCATCAATCAACTCTTCATCGCCAAGATGACGGGATAACGCCTCAAGGAGTAACATCGCCGTCGTCAGGCGCTGTTGACCATCAATAACCAGTAACGGAGAAATCCCCGAAACCTGATACAGTCCCTGCTCTATATAAACAACGGAGCCAATAAAGTGGGCCGAAATATCGTCACGTTGTCCGGCACGGAGAATATCGTCCCAAAGCTGACGACATTGCTGCTCAGACCATGAATAGGTTCGTTGATAGATGGGAATAACAAATTGCTGTGAGCGTTTGAGGAAATCGAGTAATCGGGCTTCTGTAGCTTTCATCCTGATAATAATCCTTCCATGAAGCAAAAGTGCTTCAATAATACTCCCTTCGTTGGCAGAACCAGGAGCAATTTCTCCCAGTCCTTCCTCTTCCATCGCCCCACCACAAACGAGGTCGCCACAAAACCGTTCAGGAAACACCATCCGCGGCTATTCGATCTGATCGCGTCGCAGCCCGACGTCCCGCAGCCGCTCATTACTCATCTGTTGCAATACGCGCCGCGTTTGCGCCCGTAACCGCCACCCCTTATATGCCCGCCAGATCAGAACAAACCCAATAAATGGCTGCTTTGCTTTATTCTCATGAAATTCCATACCTTGCCTCCCCGCCTTGTCTGAGGCTTTATCTTCACGGATTTGGCCCTAAGCAATACAGACTCACAAAGTACTTTTATTTAACATACAGATTGGTTAAAAAGAGTTCTGCATCGCTTTTTTCACGCCAATCTGTACTGGTTTTTTTATCTGTATGATACCCATGAGGGATACAGCATGACGCGTTATCAACATCTGGCCAATCTGCTGGCCGAACGCATTGAGCAGGGGTTGTATCGCCATGGCGAAAAACTGCCTTCGGTACGTAACCTGAGTCAGGAGCACGGGGTCAGTATCAGCACCGTCCAGCAGGCGTATCAGATGCTGGAACAGCGGCAACTGATCACCCCGCAGCCGCGTTCCGGTTATTTTGTCGCGCCGCAAAAAGCGCTGCCGCCCGTACCGCCGATGTCACGCCCGGTGCAGCGTCCGGTCGAGATAACGCAGTGGGATCTGGTGCTGGATATGCTAAAAGGGCATAGCGATAAATCTGTGATCCCCTTCAGCAGCGGCGCACCAGATGTCAGTCAACCGAGCCTGAAACCGCTCTGGCGCGAACTCAGCCGCGTAGTGCAGCATAACCTGAAGGCAGTGCTGGGGTACGACAAGCTTCCCGGCAGCCAGGATCTGCGCCAGCAGATCGCCCGTCTGATGCTGGACAGCGGTTCACTCCTCAACGCCGATGATATTGTGATAACCAACGGGAGCCAGAGCGGAATGTCGCTGGCGCTGCTGGCGGTTTGTCAGCCAGGGGACATTGTCGCCGTTGAATCCCCCACCTACTACGGCACAATGCAGCTACTGCGCGGCCTGGGGATCAAGGTGATTGAGATCCCAACCGATCCGGATACCGGGATCAGCATTGAAGCGCTGGAGCTGGCGCTGGATCAGTGGCCGATTAAAGGCGTGCTGCTGGTTCCCAACTGCAACAACCCTCTCGGGTTCATTATGCCGGATGCGCGTAAGCGGGCGGTGCTCGCCCTCGCCCAGCGTCACGACATCGTCATTTTTGAAGATGATGTGTATGGCGAACTGGCCACAGAGTATCCGCGCCCGCGTACGATCCACTCCTGGGACAGTGACGGCCGGGTAATACTCTGCAGTTCGTTTACCAAATCCGTAGCCCCCGGACTGCGCGTGGGTTGGGTGGTTCCCGGTCGCTATTACAATAAACTGCTACATATGAAGTACGCCGTCATTGGTACTAACGTTCCCGCTACGCAGTTGGCAGCAGCCTCCTTTGTGCGCGAAGGTCATTACCATCGGCATATCCGGCGTATGCGCCAGATTTATCAGCGTAATATGGAGATCTACACCTGCTGGGTACGGGAATATTTTCCCTGCGGGATCTGCGTCACACGACCAAAAGGCGGCTTTATGCTGTGGGTCGAGCTGCCGCTCCAGGTCGATATGGTCTGCGTCGCTAAGCAGCTCTGTCGCCTGAAAATCCAGGTCGCACCGGGATCGCTGTTCTCCGCTTCCGGAAAGTATCGCAACTGCGTGCGCATCAACTGCGCGTTACCGCCAAACGAGAAGCACCAGCAAGTGATGCAAAAGCTCGGCGAGGCGGTAAAGATGGCGATAGAGTAAACCGGACCGCCCGGTGATTCCGGGCAGGCGATTATACGATTTAAGTCATATCTAATGACTTAAACCCTGAATATCTTCTGCGGAAAGCCGGGTAATTTTTTGTACCGTGCAGATATCAATACCGTCTGCCAGCATGGTGTGGGCAATACGGAGCGCCTCATCACGTCGTCCTTCTATAAGCCCTTCTTGTCGTCCTTCCTGTAACCCTTCTTGTAACCCTTCCAGCCTGCCTTTTTGTAGCCCTGCCTCATGCAATCTGTCGGCGATCGTCATCAAATGCTCCTTATGCTGCGGTGAACGTTCGGCAACCTCACGAATAAACTCACTGAATCGAGGCGCATCGCCAGTTCGTAAAATATAATTAAACAGCGTCTTTATCTGGCTGTCATTAGTCAGTCCGGTAAGTAGCAGGGAAACAATTTGATCGACCAGCCCCATAAGGTCGCGCTGACGAATATGTTTTTGGATTAACTCCAGCAGCGCCATACGTCGATGCTGCACAATTTCGTCATCCGGGATAACCGTAATATCCACCAGCGGAAACGCCACTGCATACAGCTGACGAGCCAGCTTCGGGTTAGCAAACTCGTCCAGCCAGCATAGGGAATAAGGATACGGGCTTTTCGCACCGTGATAGAACAACATCGGCACCACCAGCGGTAATTGCTGATGCCCGGCATCTAAATGCTTCTGCATGGCCGCTACCGCGTAACGCATCAACCTGAATGCCATATGCGCATCTGGTGTGCTTTGGTGTTCAATCACCACATAAACATAACCATCACCTTCCGTCGTTTTCACGGACCACAGCACGTCGGAATAGTGCGCACGTAAATCCTCTTCAATGAAACTATCCGGCTTGAGTTTCAGCGTCTGAAAATCGCAAAGTTCGCGCAGCGAAGCGGGAAGATGTATTTGTAGAAAATCCCGAGCTGTCTCAGGGTGGCGCAAAAACGTTTTAAAGACCGCATCATGCGGGGTGGAAGTCGGTGCTTTGTTCATGGCGATCCATCACCTGGAAATAAGATGCCGTGACTGTAGCGCTGGTAAACCACACCCTCACCTGTAACTTTCTCTCTTTGCGAGGCGATTTCCGGGATAAAAACGCCCCTTTGTAACGTCTGCATTTGTCTGGAACGCATCACGCAGAATCACGACCTCAATGCACATTCCCGCTTTTTCACCGCAGGGCCTGTGCTATAACAAATCATCACTTTCATGGAGGACACGATGTGACGCATACCCGAGATATTCCACAATCGTTCTGGCGTGATGAGCAACTGCCGTGGCTGGAGCTGCGCAGCACCTGGCGCAGCCAGCAGGCCTATAAGCGCCATCACCACTCTCAGCTCTCGATTGGGGCAATTCTCGAGGGAGGAACCTGCTGCCTGTGCGATGACAAGGAATACCATCTGAAGGTGGGCGATCTCATTGTGATCCCACCACTGGCACCTCACAGCTGTAATCCCGTCAACGGGAAATTTCGCAGCTATCACATGCTTTATCTTGATGCCCGGTGGTGTCTTGCCCATCTGCCTACGCTGAACAGCAATCAACGGCTTTGTACGCGCACTCCTGTTATCCGCGACCCGCAATTATTCCAGTGCTACATGCACCTTGTGGCGCTCATGCCGCAACGGCAAACGACGCAGATAACTGATGCTGCACAAGCATTGCTTCGCTCGCTGCCATTGCAGTCGGTAACACCGGAAAACCTAAGCGTCACCAGCCAGTATCTGCGCGAGCGGTTGCAGTCCAGTCTGCACTCCCCACCCTCGCTGGATGAGCTGGCAGATGAGTGTCACATGCGTAAAGAGACGCTGATTCGGACCTTTAAGCAGGACACCGGGCTGACGCCGGGAAATTATCTGAACATCGTGAGAATTGACTATGCCCGCCAACGGCTACGGGCCGGGGACGAAATTACCGATGTCGGCTACCAGAGCGGGTTTGCCGACCAGAGCCATTTCCATCGCACCTTTGTTCGCTACACAGCAGCCACACCGAGCCAGTACGCATTGGGACGATCAATATCAGACAATAATTAGCGTTGCGTCAGGCGTACGCTGATCTCTGTTTCATTTTCTGAGGTCGCTATGTCGCTGCTTGCTGAACTTTTTCCGTCTGCTTTTCCCGCGCTGGCGCTGGCGCATTTTGTTGCACTACTCAGCCCAGGGCCGGACTTCTTTTTACTGGTCGGTTACGCCGTACGTTACCGGATGCGCGGCAGCGCCGGGCTGTGCGTAGGGATCGCTATCGGCAACGGGCTGTATATCCTGCTGGCGATTATTGGTTGGGGGATCCTGCGCCAGCTTCCCCTGCTGTTTACGGTTATTGAGCTGCTGGGCGCGCTCTATTTATTATGGATTGGCAGCCTACTGATACGCAGCCGCCCGCAAACCCTGACCGGAGCAGACGCCCAGTCTACCTGTCCAGGATTTGGCAAACAGCTGCTGCTGGGATTAGGTTCGTCGCTGCTCAACCCAAAAAATGCGCTGTTCTATCTGGCGCTAATGACCGCCCTGCTCGGCCCGTCGGTGACGCTGCTGCAACAAACCATGAGCGGGATCTGGATGACCAGCGTGGTGTTATTCTGGGATCTGCTGATCGTGATGTTCATCGGCTTACCGCAGATCCAGCGGCGGTTAACCCGAGGGATCGTGTGGATCGAGCGTATCGCCGGCTGCGTGCTGATCGTCTTCGGCAGTGCGATCGCGCTGCGTTTTCTGCAGAGTGTCACTTTCTGATAAGCGTGACGATTTTCTGCAAATAAAGCGGATAAACTCGTTTAATTAATATCCAATCCGCATTACACTTTGGGTGGCTATTATCCATTCAACCAATTCTTCCCGAGGTGCGATGTGCTGATTGTTACCTGTAATCGTTACGTTTTCTGACCCGAGTCTGAAAACGTTTCTCCTGTTTGCGCCTCGCGCAGGCAGCGTTTTTGATTACATGAAATTCAGTACATTTGCAGTCTGCTTTTTTTTGTCATCGGTCTGACGTCTCAAAGACGGTATTGAATTTCGCTATTCCCGTTGAGGGTTTTCTCCCGAAAAGGAGCTGTTTTATGCAACGGATTCTCGCGTTTTTCTCCCAACGCACCACGACGCTACTTTTTCCTGTCGCGTTGATTTTATATGACTTCGCCGCTTATCTGTCGACGGACCTGATCCAGCCAGGCATTATCAATGTGGTGCGTGATTTCAACGCCGACGTCAGCCTGGCCCCCGCTGCGGTGAGCCTCTATCTGGCTGGCGGCATGGCGCTGCAATGGTTGCTGGGACCGCTCTCCGACCGGATTGGCCGTCGACCGGTGCTGATTGCGGGGGCGTTAATTTTTACGCTCGCCTGCGCTGCCACGCTATTGACCACCTCAATGACGCAATTTCTGGTCGCCCGATTTGTACAGGGCACCAGCATCTGCTTTATCGCTACCGTTGGCTATGTCACGGTGCAGGAAGCGTTTGGGCAAACGAAGGCCATAAAGTTAATGGCGATAATCACCTCCATTGTGCTGGTTGCGCCGGTTATCGGCCCGCTCTCCGGCGCAGCGTTGATGCACTTTGTACACTGGAAAATCCTGTTCGCCATTATCGCCGCCATGGGGCTTATCGCCCTGATAGGGCTAGCGTTAGCAATGCCGGAAACCGTTAAGCGCGGCGCGGTGCCGTTCAGTGCACGCGGCGTACTGCGTGATTTCCGCGACGTTTTCCGTAACCGGGTGTTCTTGTTTGGCGCAGCCACGCTGTCGTTAAGCTATATCCCGATGATGAGCTGGGTGGCGGTCTCGCCAGTGATCCTGATCGACGCTGGCGGGATGAGCACATCAGAGTTTGCCTGGGCGCAGGCACCGGTGTTTGGCGCGGTAATCGTCGCCAATATGGTGGTTGTTCGTTTTGTGAAGGATCCAACCCAGCCACGTTTTATCTGGCGGGCGGCCCCGATTCAACTGAGCGGACTGGCGGTGCTGATTGTCGGCAATTTGCTGTGGCCGCACGTCTGGCTGTGGTCGGTGCTGGGAACCAGCCTGTATGCGTTTGGCATTGGTATGATCTTTCCGACGCTGTTCCGCTTTACGCTGTTTTCCAACAGCTTACCGAAGGGTACGGTCTCGGCGTCGCTGAATATGGTCATCCTGACGGTGATGGCGGTTTCTGTCGAAATCGGACGTTGGCTGTGGTTTAACGGCGGCAGGATTTCGTTTCATCTGCTGGCGGTTGCGGCGGGTATTGCTGTCGTCTTTACCCTGGCAGGCTTACTGAAGCGGGTTCGCCAGCATGAAACAACAACGTTAGCCACTGAAAACTAACCAGCCGGATGGCACTGACGCTTATCCGGCCTATGTCGTAGTGATAGGCCGGATAAGGCGCCTGCGCCGCATCCGGCAACCATCACATTATCTTAAGCAATGCGCGCAAACCCTGCTTCCAGATCGGCAATCAGGTCGCCAATATCCTCAAGGCCAATATGCACCCTGACCAGTGTGCCGCTGAAATCTACCTCTCCGGCTGGGCGAATGCTGTTCAGCTCTTCCGGCTGATTCGCCAGAATAAGCGACTCAAATCCGCCCCACGAATAAGCCATATGGAACAGCGAGAAGTTATCGAGGAAATTCGCCATCTGCTCGTCGGTCAGTCTCTTTTTCAGCACAAACGAGAACAGGCCTGAGCTTCCGGCAAAGTCACGCTGAAAATACTCGTGTCCCGGACATTCCGGTAATGCCGGATGATTCACCCGCGCCACTTCCGGCCTTGCCGACAGCCAGCGGGCAATATGGATGCTGCTCTCCTGATGCTGCTTAAGACGTACCGCCAGGGTGCGCAATCCACGGCTGCCGTTGTAGGCCGTATCGGCATCCAGCGTTTGCCCCATCAAATAGGAGTTCTCGCGCAGACGATCCCAACAACGCGCGTTGGACACCGCCGTGCCCAGCATGCCGTCCGAATGACCGATGGTGTACTTCGTTCCCGCCTGAATGGAAATATCCACGCCATATTCCAGCGCTTTGAACAGTACGCCCGCCGCCCAGGTGTTGTCGATCATAATGACAATCTCCGGATTAACCGCGCGGATAGCTTTCACCATCCCCGGTACATCCTGGACTTCCATGGTGATCGAACTTGGCGATTCGAGGAATACAACTTTCGTTTCCGGACGCAGAAGATCAACGATGCCAGCACCAATCAACGGATCGTAATACGTTGTTTCCACATTGAATTTACTCAGGATCTTATTGCAAAAATCCTGGGTTGGCTCGTAGGCCGCGCCCGTCATCAAAATATGATCGCCACCCTGAACAAACGCCAGAATCGCATTGGTCACCGCCGCAGCGCCGCACGGGTAAAGCGCGCAGCCAACGCCGCCTTCCAGTTCGCTCATTGCCTTCTGGAAGGCAAAGTGGGTGTAGGTTCCGCGGCGACCATAAAACAGCTCGCCATTTGCGCGATTGGCGGTGGCGAATTTTTTGTCTTTCACGGTATCAAACACCAGCGAAGAAGCGCGCTGGATAACCGGATTCACCGCACCCTGGGTGTAGCGTTTGTCGCGACCCGCAACAACTAATTGCGTCTCAAGCTTCATTGCGTCTTTCATAACATCTCCTGTTCTTAATCCGTGTGAAACCTATACCACCGCAGCAGTAGAGTTTATTTCAGTGTTGGTCTGCTTTTTTCCAGCGAACCGTTCAACAATCTGCGCCGCATTCAAATCATGGATAACGTTAATCAGTGTGGCAGGCGCATCGGTAATCGTGCCCAGCACTACCAACATCGGGATCGCTTCCATTGGCAGGCCCAGCGTAGTGACGATAAAGATTTCACCGAGGAATGCCCCGCCCGGTACGCCGCCGACGATAATGGCGGAGAGCACCGCAATCAGCATGGTCAGGAAGAAGGTCTCGGTGGTGAACTCCATGCCCAGCACGGAATAGATAAAGACAATTTTCAGCGCGGCAATCATCGCCACGCCACCTTTGTTCAGGTTAACCAGTAGCGGAATGGAGACATCAACGATTTCCGGGTTAATCCCCATCGCCTTACCGGCACGCAGCGTCACCGGGAGTGTCCCCAGCGAAGAGCAGGTCCCCAGCGCAGTCGCAGACGGTTCAATCGCATTACGCCAGAAAGCTTTGACCGCCGGAATACCGCCGCCAATATACGAATAGAGAATTGAGCCAAAAACAAAGTAGACCAGCGTGGCCACCATGAACAGGCCGATGGCGCGAGCAAAGGTTAACAGCAGTGCAGAGTCCTGACTGGCCATAGTGGCAGCGAAATAGCAGCCCAGGCCAATCGGTGCGACCTTCATAATGATCGAGACGATCTTCATGATCACGGTATTGGCATCTTCCAGCAGCGACGCAATGCGCTTACCGGCCTGATCCGATTGACCAATCGCCACACCAGCAATAATCGCCATCACAATCAGCGCCAGAATATTGGACTTAGAAAACAGTCCGATAAAGTCGCTGGTCGTGATCATGCTGACAAAATCCATCTTACCGCTGCCCGCCTGCACCGACTGCGAAAGATCGATAGTGACGCCCTGCGCCGGGTTATACCATAGCGCCAGCGCGACTATCCCGGCGGCCGGAATAAAGGCCATTGCGATCGAAACAATAAAGATAATCGCCATAATGCGCCCCAGCCTTTTCAGGTCGGTCATACTGGCGATCGAAGACATGACGCTGATCCCCACCAGCGGCACAATAATCATAAATAGCAGATTTAAGAATATCTGGCCGATTGGCTGGAGTTTACTTGCAAACGAGGGGGCATAAATACCTAATAAGCCGCCAATCACCAGAGCAACTAATAAAATAATCGACGATCTGTAGGGTTCGAGTCGTGACCACATAATCGGTACCTTTAGAATAATATTTAATGAGATTAAATTCACAATGTGATGAGTTTCCGTTTCGCCTCCTTTTATTTTGTGACGTAACTCACCTAAGTTGTTATTTTTTCATTTTGCCAGCAAGTTGTTTCCTGTGATTCAATAGTTGCATGTTTAAAACGCGAATGTAACGGCCTATTCGTACCGTTTTTGCAAATCACTTGTGAATAAAAGGAAACTATGAGTACGCCGATTTCACTCAAGCATCTGGAGTTTTTCATTAAAATCGTCGACTGCGGAGGATTGTCAGAAGCCGCGGCGCAGCTCAACGTCTCGCCATCTGCGGTCAGCAAAAGCCTGGCGGCAATGGAAGATACGTTAGGCACGACATTAATTAAACGTACCACCCGCAGTATTACCCTGACCGATGCCGGGCAATATCTCTTTAACCGCGCCAATAAGCTTTTGAAAGAATTCGATGAAACGCTGAATACCACCTCCGGTTATTATCACAGCCCGCAGGGTGAATTACGCATAACCTGCTCAATTGCGTTTGGTTATTCCCGGCTGGTGAACCTGGTGGATAAATATCGTTCCCAGTTCCCAGATGTGAATCTGTATATCGATCTCAACGATAACTTCGTGAATCTGAACGAAACAGATTTCGACATCGCCCTGCGAATCTCCACCGCACCACCGCAGAACTACGCAATGCGCAAGCTGGTGCCTGTCCGCTGGGCGTACTGCGCCTCACCCGGCTACCTTGCCAAAAAAGGCATGCCCCAGCGTCGTAGCGATCTGGTCAATCATGATTGCCTGGTTTACCCAGGTCTCACGCCGGTGCTGAAGGTGGCGGATGAACAGGATCGTCTGCATCAGTTAAAACTGCATATGCCTATCCAGGCCAACAGCAGTCTGGTATTGCTGAAATCGGTGTTAGAAGATCAGGGAGTGGCGTATTTGCCCACCTATCTGATTGGCGATCATATTCAAAAAGAAGAGATAACGCCGCTGATGCTCGACGGCACCATCACCTGCGAAACCCACGCCCTGTATGCGCTCTATTTTCCCAGTAAGTACAGCAATCCGAAGGTGCGATCGTTTATCGATTTTCTGGTGGCGGAACTCGGCCCCTTACCCGCCTGGGACAACTGGATCCCAGAGTAAGCTTTGCACGTCTGAAAATGGGAGGCGCTCCACATTTTTTGCGCGATCCCCCCGTCTGGCTCTATCCTTAAGCCTATGAATAAAATTGCTGAACTCAAACGCGCCAAGCGACTGGCGCTCTCATTGCTGCTGATTGCCGCCGCTACCTTCGTCATCACGCTGTTTCTGCCGCCTAACTTCTGGGTGCTCGGGATCAAAGCGATCGCCGAAGCGGCGATGGTCGGCGCGCTGGCGGACTGGTTCGCCGTGGTGGCGCTTTTTCGACGGGTACCAATCCCGTTTATCTCGCAACATACGGCGATTATCCCACGCAATAAGGATCGGATCGGGGAGAATCTCGGTCAGTTTGTGCAGGAAAAATTTCTCGACACCCAGTCCCTGATCGCCCTGATCCGCCGCCATGAACCGGCGTTGTTGATTGGTAACTGGTTCAGCCAACCGGAAAACGCCCAGCGAATTGGCCAGCATCTGCTGCAGATCATGAGCGGTTTTCTCGAACTCACCGACGACGCCCGCATTCAGCGGCTGATCAAGCGGGCAGTGCACAAAGCCATCGACAAGGTCGATCTCTCCGGTACCAGCGCGCTGATGCTGGAAAGCATGACCAAAAACAACCGCCATCAGGTGTTGCTCGACACATTGATCGCCCAACTTATCGCCCTGCTCCAGCGCGACAGCTCGCGGGCGTTTATCGCCCGACAGATCGTGCACTGGCTGGAGACCGAGCATCCGCTGAAAGCGAAGATCCTGCCGACTGAATGGCTGGGCGAGCACAGCGCCGAACTGGTGTCTGATGCCGTTAATTCCTTACTGGATGACATCAGCCACGATCGGGCGCATCAGATCCGCCACGCCTTCGATCGCGCCACGTTTAAGCTAATCGATAAGCTCAAACACGATCCGGAGATGGCCGTGCGGGCCGAAAGCATGAAAAACTATCTGAAGGAAGACGAGGCCTTCAACCGTTATCTTGGCGAACTGTGGGCAGACCTGCGCCAGTGGGTGAAAACCGACATTAACGCTGACGATTCGCGCGTGAAGCAGCGCATCGCCAGCGCCGGACAGTGGTTCGGCGAAACACTGGTTGCCGACAGCGCCCTGCGCGCCTCACTGAATGGGCATCTGGAGCAGGCCGCGTATAAAGTTGCGCCGGAGTTCGCCACCTTCCTGACGCGCCACATCAGCGACACGGTGAAAAGCTGGGATGCGCACGATATGTCGCAGCAAATTGAGCTAAACATCGGCAAAGATTTACAGTTTATCCGCATCAACGGCACGCTGGTCGGCGGTTCTATTGGGCTGGTGTTATATCTGTTGTCGCAAATTCCTTCCCTGCTGACGCTGGCGAATTTTTAAGGAGAAAGTAAAATCCCTGTTTTTATTTTACTTTTCATTATCATTTGCACATGTAATATAACAATTATCAACCTAACAGCGTGAAATGAGAGTCCGTATGTCCCAGGGAAGCCCCGATTCAAATCGTCATGCCATCAGCGTCGCGCTCTTTGGCATGCTGGTCTTAATGCTGGGCATGGGAATTGGACGCTTTCTGTATACGCCGATGCTCCCGGTACTGCTGTCGGAAGGCCAGTTTACGTTTGACCAGCTCTCCTGGATTGCCAGCGCCAACTACGCTGGATATCTGGCGGGAAGCCTGCTCTTCTCCTTCGGGCTCTTCCATCTTCCCTCACGTTTACGCCCGATGTTGTTAACTTCTGCGCTCGCTACCGCAGGGTTGATTCTGGCAATGGCAAGCGTTAAGCAGCCCGCGCTGGTGATGATGATCCGTTTTCTGGCAGGCGTCGCCAGTGCCGGTATGATGATCTTTGGTTCGATGATCGTCCTGCATCATACCCGGCATCCCTTCGTGATCGCGGCGTTGTTCTCCGGCGTTGGCGCAGGCATTTTGCTGGGCAATGAATATGTCATCAGCGGTCTGCATTTTGCGCTGTCATCGCACACGCTCTGGCTGGGGGCAGCGGCAGCTTCCGCTGTATTCTTTGTGCTACTCGTTATGCTCCTGCCATCTCGCGACCATGCGCTCCCCGCCGCAGCACCGGTAAAAACAGAGCATCAGCCTATGTCCTGGTGGCTGCTGGCGCTACTGTATGGGTTAGCCGGATTTGGCTACATCATTGTCGCTACATACCTGCCACTGATGGCGAAAAGTGCCGGGTCGCCGCTGCTGACGGCCCATCTCTGGTCGTTGGTCGGCATATCGATTATTCCGGGTTGTTTCGCCTGGCTGTGGGCTGCCCGACGCAGGGGGGTGTTGCAATGCCTGACGGCGAATTTACTGATCCAAAGCGCTTGCGTGGTCATGACGCTCGCCAGCGACTCCTTGCCGCTGCTGGTGATAAGCAGCGTGGGTTTTGGCGCAACGTTTATGGGGACCACTTCGCTGGTCATGCCGCTCGCCCGTCAACTTAGCGTACCGCGCAATATTAATCTGCTGGGCCTGGTCACCCTGACTTACGGCATTGGTCAAATACTCGGGCCGCTATTAACCAGCCTGCTGGGAAGCGGCGCTCAAGCGATCGTTAATGCCACGCTATGCGGTGCCGTCGCCTTGTTTATTGCGGCACTGATCAGCCTCACACAATTATACAAACAGCGTTTCGCCTCCCCCAAAAGGGTATAATCGACAACCTTATAAACAGGTATCTTAGGATTAGTCCGCAATCAAATGTCAACATTTAATAAACCACAAATAATCAGCAATTACCCGCCAGACAATTTATAATTCCCGGCTGTTCATTTATAAACTCAATTTAAAATGCGTAAAAATGGACATATTAACTCAGCATTAACACTATCTTCGGGAAAAGTACATGTCATGGTTTAAAAAAATACTACTGGGGTTAATTATTTTGGTGGGTTTAATTGGCACGCTAAAGGATTATAAAGACTTTGGCCTGTTTGGCGCGTTAGGATTGTTTCTTATATTCCTGTTAACAACAACATTTTTATGGCAATGGGCCTCTGGCAGGTTACCAGAGATAACCCAGCTTCAGGCCGTATTTATTTTACTGGCCAGCGCGGTAGCCTCAATTTTTGTTATCAATATGGCAATTGCCGGAAATTTGCATGTGGATTTAATGGAGGTCATGTACGTTACCATTACGCATAATCCACTTTTTTACCTGATTCTCTGCGTGGTCGCATGGGTAAAAGTGGGCATCTGGCAATGGCTGTTTAGCGGTGTACAGGTGAAAGAGAGTCAGCCAGTTTAAACACGGCAGAGGTAAAAAAGGCGTCTTAACTAAGACGCCTTTTGCATATCAGTACAAAACCTAGAACTGATAGGTCAGACCCGCAACAACCTTGTTGTCGTCGTCTTTGCCGTCGAGCAGGTTAATTTTGTAACCCACATCAGCCACGATGTTTTTGTTGAAGTAGTAATCCGTGCCCAACGCAACGTATTCGGTCAGGTCATTATTGTTGTTGTCACGCGCGTGAACGTAACCCACGTTCGGACGCAGACCAAAATCAAACACATACGCAGCCATTGCTTCAAAGTGCTCAGCTTTATCCGCCTTCTGAATCAGGTTGTGGGACTCGCCGTACATAGTCGCGACGTAGATGGCATTAGCATCATATTTCAGACCCGCGCCCCAGAACTCTGCGTTTTCGCCATCCCATTTAGCGTCTTTATTGCCTTTCTTTTGGGCTGTTGTGATTGAACTATTTGTGTAGGTCGCAATAGCAGACACGCCGGAATCCGCAATGTTGTCATAGCCCAGGGAGAAGCCGTAGCCGTTACCGTGCTGCTTAGTCAAATTAGGTTTTGTCGGGTCTTCCGAGTTGGCATCACCTTTACCCTGGTATTGCGCACCAATGTTCAGACCATCAACGGCTCCAAAGAGATTTTTGGTGCGGAGTGTTGCAACGCCAGAAGTACGTGAAGTAAGGAAGCGGTCAGCATCTTCAAAGGAGTCGCCGCCGAACTCTGAAAGAGTGTCAGTGTAAGCTCCCACGTCGTAAGCGATACCGTAGTTACGACCGTAGTCAAAGCTAACGTCATGGCCATAATCCAGGCCAGCAAACGCCAGACGTGTATTGACGCCATTCTGAGAACCTTCTGCTTTAGAGGCATCAAACTGACTTTCAAATTGGCCATAACCGGTCAGTTGATCGTTGATTTGTGTCTCACCGCGAAAACCCAGACGCGCGTATGTACCGTCGGCATCGGTGCCGCCAGTCCAGGAATGGACCGCTTTTACTTTGCCGTACAGATCCAGTTTGTTGCCATCTTTATTATAAATTTCCGCTGCATGAACGGAGGTTACCCCTAATACCATTACAGCTAATGCCACTGCTGACTTTTTCATGTTATTACTCACTTTTAATTGTGAATTTTGCTATCAACTTTGTTATGAAGGCAGAATACCCGCATAAAAAAGCCCCCTATGGAAAAGGGGAAAACCTCTAACACACCAATGAAGGTAATAATAAAGTGGCAAGACACATATCATTTGGGGTTAAATAAAACCCGAACAGAGAGTAATTACTTGGATTCTTCGTTTACGCTCTCATTAACAGAGCGATATAACATTATTGCTTCGGCAATAATATCTTGTTTACTTTTACGGGTTTCAAATGCCAGCGTACGAACATATTCCCACAGAGAGGTATCGACACGGGCACTTAAAAGAACCATATCTTTTGAACGGGTACCCCTGGCCTTTCTAATATCGGGGTAATCTCGAGAGGGCATTATCATCTCCTGAACGCAAACACGCTTATGGCGATGAAATATGCAGTCAGTGTAAAAACATGTCAACGGCAAAATACAGTGACAATAGTAATGAAACTGTTAATAGCGGACAAAAAACTGGAACAGCATTTCAAATGAAAGATAACTTGATTATAGAATAATGTGTAATTTTAACTTTACATATGTTCACTTTTATTCATTTGATTAAAAAAGCCAGAACTATTGACAATAAACATGACCTCAAATCAAAACATCATTACAGCCAATAAGTTACGTGACGTTATTAATGTCTACATTTCCGTGAAGCGCCTGTTTTTATGCACTGTTATTCCGGGCAGCCTCGCTCTGACCACCGCGGAAATCAGTTTGATTCTCACTTAACACAGGCCCGTTTTGTCTAAAAATAAGCACGGAAAGGTAAAAATAAGGTAAACAATGCATTTTTTCGCATGCAAAAATAAGTTGTTTTTAATTGATATAAATCAATTTTCACCGCGTAACGACGGCGGAAAAATCATCATCTGAGGTGATGGAAACCTTTTTTTACGTGACGTTCATGACGAGAAAAAAGCGTTGTTATGCAATAAACTTTTGTGCTGAAAAGTGTCGCGCGGGCTGCAACAGCCCGCATGGGAGAGGAAGGAAAATCAGGCGTTAACTTTATCCAGCGGCCAGGAATCAAACAGATAACCATCAAAGTCGATGTCATCAACATTTGAAAACTCCAGCAGGCGCTGTTTGACGTTTTCCAGATGCTGCCACATTGCCAGCTTGGCTGCGCGGGCATCCTTTTTGATTAATGCCGCCAGGATCTGTTTGTGGTCACCCATCCACTCTTTACGGTAATGGGTATCGTCAAGGTGGCTATGGAGCTGGATCCACATCGGGTTGTTCTCACGCCACTGCCATGACTGGCGAAACAGCTCCACCAGCATGCTGTTATGCGTGGCTTCGGCTATGGCGAGATGGAACTGCATGTCGCCGCTTTCAGAACCGTTCGCTTCGCTGGAGGCCAGCTCCCGCTCTTCCAGCTGTAACGCCTGGCGCATTTTAACGATATCTTCACGGGTAGCCTGCAGCGCGGCGAATTCGGCGATATTGCTTTCCAACAGCTGTCGCGCCTGCAGCAGCTCAAAAGGACCAGCGTCATTGCAATGATTGACATCCGTACTGTCGATGGTCTGCGCATCTGCATTGTCGAGTACGTAGATCCCGGCGCCGCGGCGCACGTCCACCAGACCTTTAATTTCCAGCATAATTAACGCTTCGCGAACCACCGTGCGAGTGACGTTGAGCATCTCAGCAATTTCACGTTCCGGCGGCAAACGCTCCCCGGGCTGGTACGGCGTCTGGACAATCAGATCGCGGATCATTGCACCCACTTCCTGGTAGGGTCTTTGTTGAGAAGTGTTCGATTTCATCGTGTTATGTCCGTCAGATGCGTCAATTCAGATCCGTAGGCCGGATAAGGCACATGCGCTGCCAACTGGCACCTGTGCCATTGGCTGATGGCGACGCTGACGCATCTTATCAAGCCTACAAAAAACGTTTTTTCGCCTGAACTATAGCATTTGCGGGAAGCCAAAAACAGAAAACGGGTCAACCAAATCAGCATTTTGATTGACCCGTCATACTTCGGGGATTATGCGTCAGCGCCTAACGCCGCAACGCACTCGCGTGCACCGTGTTCACACAGCTGTTGATACGTCGCGATAATTGTCTCAACAAAATCAGCGTTTTCCGCCAGATCATGGCCAAAAATGCCGCTCAGCCCCAGCAGCGCCGTCACGCGTTCGGCCCCCTGGAACTGTTGGTTAATGCGCTGGAACTCAGCCAGCAAGGGGTCGACAACATCAATGGCCTGCCCCTGTTCATCCACGCCACGGGTATAGCGCATCCAGCCCGCCACGCCCAGCGCCAGGTGACGCCAGTCGCTGGCGTTTTGCAGATGCAGACGCACCGGATCCAGCAGGCGCTGCGGCAATTTCTGGCTGCCGTCCATCGCAATCTGCCAGGTGCGGTGACGCAGTGATGGGTTGCTGAAACGCTCAATGAGCAGCGTCGCATAGGCGTTAAGATCGGTGCCTTCCGGCATCGACAGCGTCGGCGCTTGCTCCTGCATCATCAGCGCGAACGCCGCTTTGCGGTACGCCGGATTTGTCATGGTATCAGCGATAGTTTCATAACCGCCGAGATAGCCCAAATACGCGAGGAAAGAGTGGCTGCCGTTGAGCATACGCAGTTTCATCATTTCAAACGGCACCACATCGGCAACGAACTGCGCACCAACGTTATCCCAGTCAGGGCGACCGTTGACAAAGTTATCTTCGATAACCCACTGACGGAATGGCTCACAGGCGATAGCACACGGATCGTACACGCCCAACTGGTCGGCAATCTCTTGCAACGTTTCTGGCGTCGCCGCCGGAACAATGCGGTCAACCATGGTGCACGGGAAAGTGGCATTAGCCTCAATCCACTGCGCCAGCTGCGGGTCGCGCGCCTGCGCCAAACCCAGCACCGCGACTTTCGCCACATGACCATTTTCACGCACGTTATCGCAAGACATCACGGTAAAGGCCGCAAGCCCTTGCTCACGACGCAGATGCAGCGCCTGTACGATGTAACCAATCGCCGATTTCGGCGCGCCTGGATTCGCCAGATCGTGTTTAATCAGCGGGTTATTGAGATCTAACTGTCCGCTGGCAGCATCGGTGCAGTAGCCTTTTTCCGTGACCGTCAGCGAGACAATTGCCGTCTGCGGGCGCGCCATAGCCTGTAAAATACCATCACAGCCGTCAAGCTCCGGGTGCAACGCTTCTTTCATCGAGCCAATCACTTTCAGCACGGTGTTGTCCGCGCCTTTTTCCGCCACGGTATACAGCAGTTGCTGTTTGCGCAGGTTTTCAATCAGCACGCGGTCGTTACCCGGCATCAGGTTAACTTCACAGATCCCCCAGTCGCTGTCGGTGGTTTCCAGCAGATGATGGGTGTACAGCGCCTGGTGCGCGCGGTGAAATGCGCCGCATCCCAGGTGAACAATGCGGGATTGCAGGCGCGAGCAGTCCCATGCAGGGCGAGCAACCGGCAGGTTGCTATTGGCAATTGTCGTTGTCATCGTGAACTCCAGAACCCGTTGAATGACCAACGGAAGAGAAAAGAAAAAGCCGGCCAGACAGGTGACCGGCAACTCGCTTTAGCGGCTAAAGAAAGCGCGCTGGATAGCCATCTCAACACCACGCACTTCCGCCAGCCCTTTCAGTCGACCAATCGCGGAGTAGCCTGGGTTGGTTTTCTTTTTCAGATCGTCAAGCATCTGATGGCCGTGGTCCGGACGCATTGGGATCAGGTCCTCTTTACCCTCGGCTTTACGGCGCTGCTCTTCCTCAACGATCGCTTTCACGACTTCGTACATATCGACGTCGCCGTTAAGATGCGCCGCTTCATGGAAGGTTTTCGGGTTATCTTCACGCAGCGTGGAGCGCAGGTGGGTGAAGTAAATACGTGGGCCAAACTGTTTGATCATGTTGACCAGATCGTTGTCCGCCCGGACGCCGTAGGAGCCGGTGCACATGGTAAAACCGTTCGCCATGCTGTTGACCGTATCGACCATCCATTGCATATCTTCCACGGTGGAAACAATGCGCGGCAGGCCGAGGATTGGGCGCGGCGGATCGTCCGGGTGTACCGCCATCCGCACGCCGGCTTCTTCCGCCACAGGAATAATTGCTTTCAGGAAGACGGCAAAGTTCTCACGCAGTGCGGCTTTATCGATATCTTTATAACGCGCAAGATGCTGGCGGAACTGGTCAAGCGTATAGCCCTCTTCCGCGCCTGGCAGACCGGCGATGATATTGCGGGTCAGACGCGCTTTGTCTTCATCGCTCATGGTGGCGAAGCGTTCATTCGCCTGAGCAATCTCTTCGGCGGTGTAATCCGCTTCCGCGCCCGAACGTTTGAGGATGT
Source organism: Citrobacter sp. RHBSTW-00986 (assembly GCF_013783065.1). Lineage (NCBI taxonomy): Bacteria > Pseudomonadati > Pseudomonadota > Gammaproteobacteria > Enterobacterales > Enterobacteriaceae > Citrobacter > Citrobacter sp. RHBSTW-00986. The sequence goes on from NZ_CP056200.1 coordinate 4,220,070, forward strand.
GCAGCTCAAAGGCGGCGAATTCAATCTGGTCAAAACGCAGCGCTTTGGAGCCGTCCGGCAGGACGTATTCCAGGTCGGTACGGGTCCAGTCGAGAACCGGCATGAAGTTGTAGCACACGGTACGAATGCCGCACTGGGCCAGGTTACGCAGGCTTTGCTGGTAGTTGGCGATCCACTGCTGATAGTTACCAGAACGGGTTTTAATGTCTTCGTGGATCGGTACGCTTTCGACGACCGACCAGACCAGGCCCGCCTGCTCAATAATGGCTTTACGTTTTAGGATCTCATCAACCGTCCACACTTCCCCGTTCGGGATATGGTGCAAGGCGGTGACCACGCCCGTGGCACCCGCCTGACGTACATCCGCTAAGGTGACCGGATCGTTAGGACCATACCAGCGCCATGTCTGTTCCATCTTTTATTCCTCATTTACGTTATGGACTCGACGATATGGCACATAAATTCCTCCTTTTGGTATGACATGTCAACCTGAAGGAATTAATTGGTTAACCAAATCACGATTTTTGCTGATTAGATCGCCATTTTGCGGCCAGGAAGCGCAGTAAAGATGTAAACATGTAACGCAATGTGACATTCATCGCATCAATGGTTAACCAATACGGATAACATCTCAACCAAAATCATAATAGTTCAACCAATAAAGGTAGACGTTATATGCATGTTCTCAATATTCTGTGGGTCGTATTCGGCATCGGTCTGATGCTGGTGCTCAATCTAAGATTCAAAATAAACTCGATGGTCGCCCTGCTGCTGGCGGCGCTCTCGGTCGGCATGCTGGCGGGTATGGACTTAATGGCGCTGCTGCACACCATGAAATCCGGCTTTGGCAGCACGCTGGGTGAGTTGGCGATTATCGTGGTATTCGGGGCAGTCATCGGTAAGCTGATGGTCGATTCCGGAGCGGCGCATCAGATTGCTCATACGCTGCTGGCGCGACTCGGGCTGCGCTATGTGCAGCTGTCGGTGATCATTATTGGTCTGATTTTTGGCCTGGCGATGTTCTATGAAGTGGCGTTTATTATGCTGGCGCCGCTGGTGATCGTCATTGCTGCAGAAGCAAAGATCCCGTTCCTCAAGCTGGCGATTCCTGCCGTTGCTGCCGCCACCACCGCCCACTCTCTGTTCCCGCCGCAGCCTGGTCCGGTCGCGCTGGTTAACGCCTACGGCGCTGACATGGGTATGGTCTACATCTACGGTATTCTGGTGACTATTCCGAGCGTGATCTGCGCCGGGCTTATCCTGCCGAAGTTCCTCGGCAACCTCGATCGCCCGACGCCGTCATTCATGAAGGCCGACGTACCGGTTGACCAGAACAATCTACCGTCTTTCGGCATCTCTATTCTGGTTCCGCTGATCCCGGCGATCATCATGATCTCCACCACCATCGCCAACATCTGGCTGGTGAAAGGAACGCAGGCGTGGGAAGTGGTCAACTTCTTAGGCTCCTCGCCAATTGCGATGTTTATCGCCATGATTGTCGCCTTCGTGCTGTTTGGTACCGCGCGTGGTCACGACATGCAGTGGGTGATGAACGCCTTTGAAAACGCGGTGAAAAGCATCGCCATGGTGATCCTGATCATCGGCGCGGGCGGCGTACTGAAGCAGACCATTATCGATACCGGCATCGGCGATACCATCGGCATGCTGATGTCGCACGGCAATATTTCGCCATACATCATGGCGTGGTTGATAACCGTGCTTATTCGTCTGGCAACCGGTCAGGGCGTGGTCTCAGCCATGACGGCAGCGGGGATTATCAGCGCAGCCATTCTCGACCCGGCAACCGGTCAACTGGTGGGCGTCGATCCGGCGTTGCTGGTACTGGCGACGGCGGCAGGCTCCAACACCCTGACCCATATCAACGATGCCTCGTTCTGGCTGTTCAAAGGCTACTTTGATCTGTCGGTGAAGGATACGCTGAAAACCTGGGGTCTGCTGGAGCTGGTGAACTCCGTGGTTGGTCTGATTATCGTGTTGATCATCAGCATGATTGCATAACGTCGATACCGCTCTGGCCCACAGCCCAGAGCGGTTCTTTCTCCTGCCTTAACAATCCTCAATAATCAGATACACCGCCTTCACTGGGCCATGCACCCCAACCACCTTGATAAGCTCAATATCCGCCGTCGAGCTGGGTCCGCTGATAATGTTAATGCACGACGGCATACGCTCACCGGCCTGCGCTTTCTGATGCAGTTTTTCTGCCAGTTGCGCCACGCGCGGCAGGATGGTGCTTTTACGCAGCACGAAAATCGAGGACTCCGGCAACAGGCTCAAAGAACGCCCGCGCTCCGGCGCGGAAAACAGCACCACGCCGCCGGATTCAGTCAGGCCATACTCGGCATACACTACGCCGACTTTCGCCTGCTCGGCCTCGGTAATATTTTCGCTGCCTCGCGCCGGATCCCAGACCACGGCGTTGCATTCCTGCTGCAAGCGTTCGGTGATGCCCAGCGCCACCAGCCGGCTGTCGCCGCTCAGCACTACCGGCTGACCCAATTCTTCACACAGGCGTAGCGCTGCTTCTGCGGCCTGGTCCTCGCGAGTCAGTTCACAGCGGGCCAGCATCACTTCGCTGGCGAACTGGATAAACGCATCGCAGCGCTGCTGCGGGCTAAGTTCGGTCAGGCGCTCGTTGGCATAATTGTTAACCGGCGCGGCATCCGCTTGCGGTTCGAAACGCGGCGGGCGACCCAGCGCCTGGGCGATGGTGTTTAAAAACGCGGTACGGTTATCCATTCTTTTTCTCCTGCGCCTGATGTTTCTTAAACCAGCTGCGGAAGCTCTCGCCGTCAGCATCAGGCAGATCGCGCGCCTCCATCCAGTCACCAATCGCGCCAACCTTGAGCGGGGTTTTCCCGCCATTGATAAACCAGCTTGCCGCATGCGCGCCCGCCATCATCCCCACTTTCCACAGCCCCGGATGGCTATTGGCATAAGCGAACATTTTGATCGCCCGTCGCTCAGCTTTCGGGGTAATGCCCTCCTCGGCCATCACCCGACGATGACGCAGGATCAGTTTTGACAGCGGAATACGCACCGGGCAGACGCTGTCGCAGGCCGTACATAAGGAACAGGCGTACGGCAGGTCTTTAAAATCTTTATAGCCGCCGAGCAGTGGAGAAATCACCGCTCCAATAGGGCCGGGATAGATCGAGCCATAGCCGTGTCCGCCGATGTGGCGATACGCCGGGCAGGTGTTCATACAGGCTCCGCAGCGGATGCAGCGCAGCACATCGCGAAACTCAGAGCCCAGCACCTGCGAGCGACCGTTATCGACAATCACCAGATGGAACTCTTCCGGTCCGTCCACGTTATCCGCCTCACGCGGGCCGGTCAGCCAGGTGTTATAGCCCGTCAGACGAGCGCCCACGGCGCTGCGCGCCAGCATGGTGATCAGCACATCCACATCGGCAAAGGTCGGCGCGATACGCTCCATGCCCATCACCGCAATGTGCGTTTTCGGCAGCGTGGTGCACATGCGCGCGTTGCCTTCGTTGGTCACCAGGCATACTGAACCGGTTTCCGCCACGGCAAAGTTACAGCCGGTAATACCGATTTCGGCACTCAGGAAATCCTCGCGGATCTTCTGGCGAATGAACAAGGTCATGGCTTCCGGGGTTTCCGGGCCGTCATACCCCAGACGCTCGTTCAGCACCCGGCGGATCTGATAGCGATCTTTATGAATAGCCGGCACCACGACGTGCGAAGGCGGATCCTGATCCAATTGCAGGATGTATTCCCCGAGATCGGTTTCGATCACCTGGATTCCCGCATCCTGCAGGACATGGTTGACGCCGATCTCCTCGGTCACCATCGACTTGGACTTCACCACCTTCTTCGCGTTTTTGCTGCGCGCGACCTGCAGAATGTAAGCGGTGGCCTCTTCTTTGGTTTTGGCGAAATAGACGTGGCCGCCGTTTTGCGTCACTTTCTCGGAGAGTTGATACAGGTAAGCGTCGAGGTTGCTCAGCACGTGATCGCGGATCTGGCTGGCACGATCGCGCCAGTCTTCCCAGTGGCCTAACTCATCGACCATTTTTTGTCGATTTGCGCCAATACGCTCCTGCGCATTGGCCACGGCTTTGCGCATGATCGGATCTTCTATCTGCTGACGAATGCGCAGTTTAAATTCTACATCGCTGGTTTTTATCGACATCTCTTTCCCCTCAGCGGCTCATCAGCACTTCAGCAATATGCATCACTTTGACCGGCTGGCCTTCCCGTTGCAGTCGACCGCCAATGTTCAGCAGGCAACTGACGTCTGCGCCAATCAAATATTCCGGCTGCGCATCCATCAAATGTAAGACTTTCTCTTTCACCATCTCGCCGGATATCTCGGCCATTTTGACCGAGAACGTCCCGCCAAAGCCGCAGCAAGTGTCCTGATCGGCAAACGTCAGCAGCTCCAGCCCGCGCACGTTTTTCAGCAGCGTGAGCGGCTCTTCCTTCACCCCCAGCTTCCGAGTCAGGCTACAAGAGGGATGATAGACAGCGCGGCCCTGCAGGCTGGCGCCGACGTCCACCACGCCCAGCTTGTTAACGATAAAGGAGGTGAGATCCTGCATACGCGCGGCAACCTTTTCGGCACGCAGCGCCCATTCCGGTTCATCGACCAGATACGTCGGATAGCTTTTTACCGCGTAGGTACAGGAGCCTGCTGGCGAGATAATCGGATCGTCGTTATCTTCCAGGGCGGCGATCAGGTTTTTCATCCCGGGGATCGCCTCTTTGATGTAACCGCTGTTAATGGCTGGCTGACCGCAACACCCTTGCTTCTCGGGGAAATTAACGCGACAACCCAGTTTTTCCAGCAGCAATACGGAGTCTCGTGCCATCCGTGATTTCAGTGCGTCACCAATGCAGGTAACAAAGAAATTTACATTCACAATAACTACTCCATTGCTTCATTTCTGTTTATTGCGCTTGATATCGCGATATCAAGCAAAGGTTCAGCCGTATTTCACGCCCAGTTTTCTGTTTGCTGTTTTTACTAATGCCTGGGTTCATGGTGATGCTCGGGTCGTTTTCCTTTGATGCCGACTCTCCGCTTCTTAAGTCAGGACAGTCGCATATGTCTGTATTTTCATTTGTATGACAAAACTAAATAATCCCCTAATCAACCCCCATATGCAACAACCAGGTTTATTTCTTTCGGTCTCGCTCACATTTTTATATTTAAAACCACAGAGTTATGAACACCTTAAAAACAGTTTCAGGTGCTTACTATTCTCATCACCAGCATTATTAAAAAGGTTATCATATAACTATTTATAGGTATTCAGCTTACTCTTAAGTATATTTACCTGGCATTGGATTTTAATTAAAAGATTACAATAGTTACAAAACTACAAATCATAATTACTTTATTCACTGAAGCGATTCAGTTTACATACTTTATTAACCCAGCAATGTAGCCTCCCCAGCATAAATATAAATCAGGTTTAATGAACCAATCAGGAATAGCAATGAACGAATATTTTATGTTTGCCCTGGCACTCTCTCCTTTACTACTGATGGTATTTTTAATATTGAAATTGAAAATGCCCATCCATTATTCCGTGTTGATCTCTTTGGTATTCACTGCCGCGCTGTCGGCCATATTCTGGGAAATGCCCGTACAGAATCTGAAAGCCGCGATAGGCTATGGCGCCCTGAAGGGGTTATGGCCGATTGTGATTGTGATCCTCGGCGCCATCTTCAGTTATAACGTCATGCAGGCGACCAAGGCGCTGGATATTCTGCGCGATATTCTCGCCAGCATTAGCGAAGATAAGCGTATTCAGGTGCTACTGATTTCATGGTGCTTCGGCGGATTCCTTGAAGCCGCGGCAGGTTATGGCACGGCGGTTGCCATTCCGATCGGCATTCTTATTGCGCTGGGATTCAACCCGCTGAAGGCGGCGATCGCTTCCCTCGTGGCGAATACCGTTCCCACCGCGTTCGGCGCGGTCGGGATCCCGGTTTCTATTCTGGCGGAACAGGTTAACCTGCCGGTGTATACCTTAGGCGGAACCATTATTCTGCAGCTCGCGCTGTTTAATATCTTGCTGCCGTTTGTCATTGTCTGCATTATTGGCGGCGGCCTGAAAGCCATTCGTGGCGTATTTCTGATCACGCTGATTTGCGGCATCACCACGCTGGTTCCGCAATATTTTGTCGCCATTCATCTTGGCGCGGAATTGCCCGCCTTTGCCGGTAGCCTGGTCAGCCTGTTTGCCGTGGCGATGGTCAGTCGCCTGCGCAAAGGGAAAACCGATCCCGAGTGGCGCATTGAGGTCAGCCATACCCGCGAAACCACGCCGCGCTCGGCAAAAGTGTTGTTCCGCGTAGGCTCTATCTATCTGTTTATTTTTGTTTTTATCCTGCTGTGCTCACCGCTGTTCCCGACGATCAAAGGCGCGGCGTCCCAACTGGCCTCGGTGCTGCATTTCACGCTCGCCGACGGCAACACGCTGGCGCTGAAAGTTGAATGGGTGACCACGCCGGGGATGCTGATCATCTTTGCGACCCTTATCGGCGGTTTTATTCAGGGAGCGTCCGCACGCGGGATGCTGGAAGTGTTTATCAAAACCATTTTCCAGCTTAAAAATTCCATTGTGGCGATTATGGCGATTGTCGCGCTGGCCACGGTGATGGATCTCAGCGGGATTATCTCCACGCTGGCCCAGTCGATTGTCGATCTGACCGGCAGTTCCTACGTCTTCCTCGCCCCAGTGATTGGCGCGCTGGGCACGTTTGTTACCGGCAGCGATACCAACTCGAATATTTTGTTCGGCAAACTGCAAACCATTGCCGCCAGTAAACTACATATCGATCCCAACTGGCTCGCGGCGGCGAATACTTCTGGCGCAACGGGGGGGAAAATGATTTCGCCGCAGAGTATCGCCATTGCGGTTTCAGCCACCAAAATGGACGGACAGGCCAACCAGATAATGTCTGGCACCATGAAATACTGCTGCGCCTATATTGTGATCCTCGGCCTGAAAGTCGGTCTCTTTTATTACTGGTTTATGGCGTAATCCATTGTCAACCCCGTCAAATTCACGGCAACCGTATTTGACGACCTGGTGACCAAAAAGGTTTACACCGCTTCAGGATCGAAACGAAGCGACTGGCTTTACGATTTGTCGGCGCTGACTAAAATAGCGCCGATGTTTCAAATCGAGGATTGTTGTTATGTTGTTCTGGAAAAAGATGGTGAAGAAGTTCGACGCCTTTTCCGCGTTGATCCCACCACGCTACTTCCGCGTGTAATGCCTGGCGCTAATGCCTGATGGCGCTTCGCTTATCGGGCCTACGTTTCACGCTCATTTGTAGGCCGGATAAGGCGCAAGCGCCGCATCCGGCAGCAGAGAAAAATGTTCTCCCCTTTCACTTACGCAGCCCGCACGCTCTTAACACCCTGACCCACAGACGAAGCCATGCAAAACGGTAGATCAGCGGATGCTGAAATCGTAGCAGTGTCAGAAACATAGAGCCTCCTTGCGGCGCTACAGCACCGTTGCCAGATAGCGAATTTGCGGCTCCATTATCTGGTGACGCGCGTCTATCAGCCGCAGTTCATACGAGTCGTGCTCTTTCGTCAGCCGCATCACCGCGTCGACGACACTGGTGGTCCGCTCCAGCGCCTGCTTGTCCTCATAACCGTTGAGCAGTGAAGCCAGCATCACGCTGCAAATCAGATCCCCAACGCCCACCGGCATTTTGGCAAAGGTATACAGCGGCCGGGCGATGTGTAACGTCTGTTCAGCCGTCACCAGCAGCATTTCAAACGCCTGTTTGTCGCGCGAGCAGTCGCCGAGATGTTTCACCAGCACCTTCTTCACGCCCCACGCCACCAGCTGCTGCGCCGCTTCCACCACCTCGTCAAAACTACGTAGTTGTCTGCCCGTCAGCACGCCCAGCTCATAGAGATTCGGCCCCATCACATCAGCCAGTTGAATGGCGTCATCGACAAAAAAGGACTCCACGCCCTGCGCGACGATGCAGCCTTTTTGCGGGTCGCCCATCACCGGATCGCAAAAATAGAGCGCCTGCGGATTACGCTGGCGAATGGTGGTGACCGCGAGCTTCACCTCTTCGCAATGGCGTTTGTCCCCGAGATACCCGGACAGCACGGCATCGCATTGCGCCAGTTTTTGCAGATCATCCAGCCCGCTGATGATGGCGCTCAGCTCGCCGTGCGGCATCGCCATGCCCTGCCACATCCCGTACTGGGTGTGGTTGGAAAACTGTACGGTGTAAAACGGCCAGACATCGATCCCCGAGAGCTGCATCGGCAACACGGCGGCTTTATTTCCGGCATAGCCATAAACGACTGACGACTGAACAGACAACACGTTTTTCATTTTGACTCCGTCTAGCGAAACGTTGGCAGCAGACCAAATACGTCCAGAACAACCGTCAGATAGACAACCGCCCCACAGACAATGACCAGATTGAGCACGGTGTTATTACACGGCGCGGTATAGCTGGCGGTCGGAAAACGTTTCCGCGCCGCTTTCACCAGGAACGGCGGCAGGATCACGCTCCAGATGGTAAAGGCCAGACCGGCGTAACCAATGGCGTGGACAAACCCGTTCGGGAAGAAGAAGCACACGGCGGCTGGCGGGAAGTAGGTCACCAGCGCGGTTTTCAGGCGACCCATGCCGTCATCCGGGAAGTGAAACAGGTCGGCGATGTAATCGAACAGGCCAAGCGTCGCCGCCAGCAGGGAACTGGCTACCGCAAAGTTGCCGAAGAAGGTCAGGATCAGATCCATATAACGGCTGGTGAACAGCCCGCTGATGGCCTCGACAAACACATCGATATTGCCGCCTTTGGCGATAATCGGTGGGAATGAGGAACGGCTGATGTTGCCCATCGTGACGCCCAGCCAGAAGATATACAGCAGCAGGGCAAACAGCGTGCCGATGATAATCGAACGCGTAATATTCGAGATCCCGCTCGTGCCATACAGCTTCACCAGGCTCGGCACGTTACCGTGAAAACCAAACGAGATAATGCAGAACGGCAACGTCATCAGGATATACGGCAGGTACTGCGAATTGGGCAGCGCCACCGCCACGCTGTCGACAAGTTTCGCCACTTCGATATGACCCACCAGGCCAGAGAAGGTGGCAAAGAACGCGATAAACTTACCGATAATCAACACGGTAGTAATACGTCCAACCAACAAGGAGCTGTACCAGGCAATCGCCCCGACCAGCATACTGACGATCACCACCGAGATATTCGCCGGAAAGCGCACGCCGCTGTATTTGAACACGGTTTGCGCCATCACCGCCGACGAACCAGAGATATAGGCATAGGTCAGAATATACAGCACAAAGCCGAAAGCGATACCGACCACAATATTCCACTTTCGGCCTAATAAATCCTGAGTAAAAGTATTAAAACTGGCACCAGCGCCATAATGCAGGTTAACTTCGACCAGCATCAGACCGGTTAATAACATCATGATGGCGATAAACAGAAGAATAACTGACGCACCGGGGAACCATACGCCAGCCATCGCAATCGGCAGGGAAAACATCCCTCCACCCACTACGGTCGCGATAACCAACATGGTTCCGCTAATCAGTCCGGGGGTACTACTCTGTCGCTCAATGGCATTAATATCCATGATAAATGTTCCTGTAGACTATTCGTTATAATTACAGCTGTCATTTGTACATCATGCGGATAATAAAAATGTCGGAGTCAGGGTTTACTTTTGTAGTTATGTCACGGTAACGGGCACCGCAAAGGCTTCCTGTTCATGGAAAAGAAATACAAAAAAGCCCCATCCTGAGATGGGGCCATAATTATTATTTAGATATAGTCAAAGCGTGCAGTAAAGAAACGGAGCTGCTTCGGCTCGTAAATAAACTTCAGCCCGCGAATATCTTCTTTGTGCTGGTAAAGTTTAATAATACCGTCAGCCACCACATCCATATGCGCGTAAGTATAAACGCGGCGTGGAATAGTCAGACGCACGGTTTCCAGTTTCGGCCTGTGGTGTTCACCGGTCACGTTATTACGGCCCGCAGAGATAATTCCGCGCTCCATACTACGTACGCCGGTTTCCACATAGATACTGGCAGCCAGGCTTTGCGCCGGGAACTCGTCCTGCGTCAGATGCTCGCAGAAGCGACGCGCATCAAGGAATACCGCGTGACCGCCCACCGGTTCAACAATCGGTACACCTGCGGCTTTCAGCTTGTCGCCCAGATAGCGAACCTGCTTCACGCGGTGCTCGATGTACTCATACTGCATGGCTTCGCGCAGACCAATCGCCATGGCTTCCATGTCGCGTCCGGCCAGGCCGCCGTAAGATGGCATACCTTCGTAAACAACGACTAACTCTTTGGCAGAAGAGAACATTTCGTCATCGTTCATGCACAGGAAGCCGCCGATATTCACCAGACAATCTTTTTTACCACTCATGGTACAACCGTCGGCGTAGCTGAACATCTCATGCACGATCTCTGCGATGCTCTTGTTCTCAAAGCCCTGCTCTTGCTCTTTGATAAAGTAGGCGTTTTCTACGCAGCGGGTAGCGTCGTAGAACACTTTAATGCCATGTGCTGCAGTCAGTTCACGCACCGCGCGCATGTTAGCCATGGAAACCGGCTGCCCGCCTGCGAGGTTAACCGTGACTGCCAGGCAAATATAGGCAATATTCTCGGCGCCTTTTTCATCAATCAGTTTTTGTAATTTTTTAAGATCGATATCACCTTTAAAAGCAATATTCAGACCGGCATCGTGCGCTTCGTCACGAACGATATCGACAAACACCGCACCATTTTTTTCCTGGTGATAACGGGTGGTAGTGAAATACATATTCCCGGCAACATATTGCCCCGGTTTAATTGCCAGCTGCGATAACAGGTTTTCTGCGCCGCGCCCCTGGTGAGTAGGAACAATATGTTTAAAGCCGAACAGTTCCTGCACGGTTCTTTCCAGATGATAGAAGTTTTCGCTGCCCGCGTAGGCTTCATCACCCATCATCATGCCGGCCCACTGCTTGTCGCTCATTGCGTTAGTGCCACTGTCTGTCAGCAGGTCAATATAAATATCTTTCGAATTTAACAGGAAAGTATTGTATCCCGCTTCCTGCATTTTCTTAAGGCGTTCATCACGCGGGATCATAGATACAGTTTCAACGCTTTTAATACGGAAGGGTTCTGCCGGATAATTCATTTTGTTTCTCCAGTAACAGTGGTCATGTACGTATTAATGTGAAGTAAAGCATACCTGGTTCATCAATAAAGTCTGATGAAATATAACTATTCGCCTCCTGAGTCAGGGGGAGAAATAATGTGGAGGCACTATGCAAGATTTAATTGATTATGGAAATAGCCTGGTCAACATTAATCACTGGCAATAATTTAAAAAGCTGTAAATGTAGGTGATGCAAATCACACGTCATTTTTTTACCCGTTCATATTCAACAAGTTTTTTTTGCGTGTTGATTTGCCATTTGCGATGGTGCCCCCGTGGAGAGGGGAAATACTGAAAACTTAACTTTCCAGGCTGTGCTCATACTGTATTGCTGAATGAGTACACCCCATTTTGTGAGAGTCGGATCACTTCACAGGTTTATATTTGTGATTCACATCACTAAAAGTGTAAAGCAAAGTGTACAAAACGGCGTTGTTTCAGAGTTTGCTATTTGCTTCAGTGAGTTAGATCTCATTTTTGGCCTGATACACATGGGCGTTATTTTCTGGAAATGGCAGGTATCAGGAGGATGGGACAGGAATGAATTTATACGGTGAATAATACTATGTTTATTGGGATAGAGAGGATTTCTATTTATTCCGAAAGCGTGCTAATCGCGCTTATTTCATGTTATTTACATCTGGACTTCCCGCCAATTACTGGGGTAATTTACAGGGGTTTTATTAGCGCGATGCGAAGGTGCGCCAACACCTCCGCATCGCTAATCACAGTAACTATTTCACGAGAATAGCCATCATGACTGATACGCATTGTATTGCAGTTTCATTTGATCCAGAAGTGTACGTCGCAGATAACCGTTGCCTGAAGGTGGGTTATGCGAGCGGTTATCCTGATTACAGCCGTTTGCCGGTGAAGTATGTCCAGTTTCCGTCCATCGTGATGAAGGGCCAGTGGCTTAAAGCCGCCGGATTCGACACCGGCACCCGCGTCGATGTGCGCGTCATGCAAGGCTGCATTGTGTTAACCGCCCGCGCGCCCGAACCCGAAGAGTCAGAACTGATGAAATCCCTGCGCGCCGTGGAAAAGCTCTCCGCGCGTAAGCAAAAGCAGGTGCTGGAGTTTATCGGGGTGATTTCGGGGAAAGGGTCGAAGGGGTGAGAGTGTGATAGTAATTAAGGCGCCGAAGGGCGCCTTTTTTGGGGTATTACGCCACTTTTGCTTTATGCCGTGGTGCGTTCGTTCCAGGCGTCGGTATATTGAATATTGCCATCTACAATACACCAGGTGATTTTTTCATAGCGCAGCTGTACGCTTTCCAAATGTCCGGTTCCCGTTACCGTACGTGTGTCATGCACGATTGGTGTCACTGATACAACTTTTACACCTTCAAGCAGGGTATTAAAATATTCCACTTCCTGGCCTGCGTCGTTTATGTGATAGAACTTAAGTTCCGCACTTTGAAGTGTCTGACCTGTCGCAACTGCTTTGTAAAGGTATGGGCTGGAGGAATCGATCTCTTTGTCAAAAAGAAATGGGCCATGTTGGCGTGTGCCGGTTAGCTTCCCGGTAGCACCATCTGTTGGAATGCTAAGGTTATGTGTTAAACCACGTAACTCAATACTGCCTTCACGTCCCTGGACATCCGAGCCTCCACGAATCATCGCGCCACCATCGTCTTTTAAAAATAAATGAACGGGTACAGCCATTTTCAACACTCCTTGTAATCAATCATATAACCAGCGGCCTGCTCTGGCTGATTCTGCGAACATACGCACAGTAAGCGGTTTTGACACTTGTTTGATGGGTTCGTTGGTAAACCATTTTCTATAGACCGATTCTCTTTCCCACGGGTAATAGGCATCGAAATCAATCACAGAAACATCAACGTTATATTTCTCTCCAAAATCATCAATGGCATACGGTAATTCATCCCATTCAGCGTAACCTTGCAGCGGCGTATCAAGTTCAATCGGGATAGGCTTGAAAGTAAACGTTACCGCGAGAGATAACTCTCCCCGAAAAAATTCTAATACCTCGTTATCCGTCACCATACGCGATCTTCCTCTCTGGCAATGGTGTTGTAGGTATTCACCGTTTTATAGACAATTTGGGCGACATCACTTGCGAGTAATGCCCAACCAATCACAGGAATTGTTCGTCCAACGAATGCCCCCAGATTGTTAGTCATCATTGGTTTTAAATATTTGATACTGGCATTGGTGATGGTAGGAAGCCTGACGGACAATGTTACGTTAAGAAACTCACGAGAATATTTGGAGGCAATTGATGTGCCTTGTGTTGCCCCATATGGCTTACCCCGTGTTTTCAACAATGGTAGCCCAAGAATGATACATGACATTGTTACCACATCTTTAATTCCCCCAAATTGTTCATCAATTTTGTCGAGAAAAATCCAGAAAAATAGCTCACCTGCAGAAATGTTACAGACCCCTTTATAAAAGTATGTTCCGTTGAGTTCCTCTACTGTGTCCACTAGAGATCCTTCGATATGCAATAATTTGCATGCTTATCGTACTCCTGCGTACCCTGGTGGGGGAACGGTAACTGCCGTGGCGTATGTGTTTTTCAGAAAACATAAAAGTGATGTCGTTGATGTCAGACAACATGCCACGGATAGTGCTTTATCAAATTGATACCAATAAGTGACGTCGATAGCGCATCAACCCGTCTTTGCTTGATCAGGTGATATTTTGCGAGCATCATCGCAATTATTTACCTGATAATGAAATCAATGAGTTCCAGTAAAACCCTGCAGCAGGCAATTGCCGACATCACCATCTGGCGTAAAGGCGAGCAGCGTGCGCCGCACAAACCTTTGCTGCTGCTTCATGTGCTGGCGGGTTATCAGCAGGGTCACGGTCGCCTGTTTGACTACGGTTCGGAGGTTCGCGACCCGTTGCATAGCCTGCTGGAACGATTTGGACCACAGCGCGCGCAGTACCGCCCGGATATGCCCTTCTGGCGCTTACAGGGCGATGGGTTCTGGGAGCTACAAAACGCCGAGCAGTGCTCAACATCCGGCAGCAGTAAACAGCCCCCTGCCGGAGAACTGGTGACGCATAACGTTGCCGGAGGCTTTGATGAACAACATTTTGCCCTGCTGAAAAAGAACAAGAACCTCATCAACGCCCTGGCCCAGCAAATCCTCGAAGCGCACTTCACCGAAAGCATTCAAGAAGAAATCGCGGATGAACTGGGGTTTGATATCCTCCAAATCCGCAAACAGCGGGACCCGTTGTTCCGCCAGCAGGTTCTGCGTGCTTATAACTATGAATGCGCCATTTGTGGCTTCAATATGCGCCACGACAGCACTTCAGTTGCGCTTGAAGCGGCCCATATCAAATGGAAACAGCATGGTGGCCCGTGCGAGATTTCAAACGGACTGGCGCTGTGTGCAATCCACCATAAAGCCTTTGATAAAGGTTCGATTGGGCTGGATGAGAGTATGCGAGTTCAGGTGTCACCCGCAGTGAATGGCAGCGGCATGGTGGGCAGACTGTTCTGGGATTTCGACGGTAAATCGATAGCGCTGCCTATGATGCGCGAGAATTATCCAAAAGAAGGGTTTGTAGAGTGGCACAGGAAGGAGGTGTTTAGAGGGTGAGTGCGAAGGCCGGACTCGTACATTACACTTAACCTCATAATTTATAAATAATTTAAATATTATCACTGACAATATACCAACGCAGATACCAACACATAAATTCATTGATTTTCGGTATCGAACCCGGACGATTAACGCCAGCCAAAGTTATTAAACCAATCACTCATCATCGTCTTCGACTGGTTCCAGCACGTCAAGCGCAACTCTCACCATCGCGATAGAACCAATACGGACAAAAGCGTCTTCACCATCCTCATCGGTCAGCATGTAACGATCCGTTGTTTCAGGTTCACAATCCAGCATTTCAAAAAACGCGTTCAACTGACCGATTTCACACGTCTCTTCGTTTTGCGGCGTATCAGTCTCAACGCACAGTGGAATCTCACCTCCTCCGTTCACCAGGGTAATATGGACATTAAAATAATCGTCTTCGCAGGCATCATCCTCTTCGTCAACGATTGGCCGCAGACCATCAGACAAAAACTGGTGAAATACCACTTCACGCATATTTAACGCATAACGATACTCGGAAGAATCAAAAACGAAGAAGCGCTCTGTGTTTGGGGCGGTTTTCTCCTGAAAATAATAATAAAACCTCCGCTTATCCGCCGCTGAAATGGGCAGCAGCAAATAGTCCTGATGTCCCTGTAGCCAAAGTTTTACGGTCCAGAGACCACTGTCCATTTCAATGCCGCTTGTGGCTATCGCTTCAAGATCTTCATCGGTTTTACGACGCTTCTTGCGGAAGTCGTTTATCAACCGATCGCTTTCTGGGAACACTACGTTTAGAGGTTTATCCAAGGCATTGCATATTGCCTGCGCGAGGCTCAGCTTTGCAGCAACGTTCCCGGTTTCAATACGCTGAATTTGCTGCTGGCTGGTGCCGACCATAAACGCCAGCTCGCGTTGGGTGATAGATAGCTGGGTACGAAGCTGTTTGATGTTGTTCTGTAACATGGCATCCATCCTTCACAAGGGGCAGAAGGTGCCATTAAAACACATAAATGAGTAAAGACACAAAAATGTGTTTTTACTCAGTAATCAACGCTCGTGAACGAAAAGAAAATTCCTTCATCGCTCTTCTTTTGTATGCCAGAGATCCACGATATAGATGTCATTGCCACGGAGTTCGTAGTGAACCTCATAGTCATCGAATAACACTTTTCGGACTTCCCGAGGTTCATACCGAGTCTGCTGCACGCCAATTGCCGGATGCGCTGTAAGACCAGCACAGCCAATAATCAGGCGATCCAAAACGTTATCGGCGTGCTGGCGGCTGTACTGAAGGGCGAAACGGTAGATACGTTCCAGATCATCCTGAGCTTTAAGCGTCCAGTAAATTTCCATCTATCAGGCTTTCTTTAAACGGTTAGCGAAATCCACCATGTTCGAATGACTCACCACACGACCGGCATCCACATCAGCAAGACCGGCCTGGATACTCTGATGACGCCGTTCTCGTTCGGCCAGCATACTGGTCAACGCTTCCTTAATGATCCAGCTTTTAGAACGATCTAACTCAATTGCCAGATTTTCAACAGCAGCGGCCAATTCAACGGGTATCTGTGCGCTGATGGTTTGTTTAGTAAGCGAACCCATAGGGATTACCTCCTTTAATAACATTTAATAACTCCTATTAAGGTTAGCATAGAGGTGCCTATAAAAACATCACATCTCATTTCGCAGGCAACATCCCCGGAAAGTGCTTCGCCACGATGTCATTCATCTTTTCCACCAGATCCAGACGTTTGAACGTGATATGTCCGCTGCCCTTCTGGAAGTAGCGAATAGAGAATAAATCATCCTCAAAGACCTGCTGATGCGGGTTATCGCGCACAAAATCCATAAACCGGATGGAGACATCATGCCGGTTATCGGGGATGGTTTTGCCATCCAGCAAGTACAGCATACGCTCCAGATCGGCAAGTTGGTCACGCCGCCAGCCCCAGTTCAGGCTAAAGCCCCATCTGTCGTGTTTCACCAGATTATTGACTATGATTTTCTTACCGAAGTAACAGGGGTTATTAGTTTTGTAGTCCCAGCTTAGTCCCTTAAAGACATTGATAACTCCACGTTCAAAAACACCCTGCTTGTTATGGTGGAGTTGCTCAAAAGTGCTGACAATATTGGCCTCGCTGATAGCAGGAAGATCGCCCTCTTCCAGATCCTTTGCCCACTGACCGCGAGCCTCAGCATCCATCAACGACAACATCCCCGATTTCAGCATCAGGTCACGCCAGATACCACGATCGATATTGCGGGCGATTACCGGCAAGGCTTTATCCACCGATTGCATCAACCAGCAGTCAAAAGCTCGCCCTTGCCGCATAGCCCAGTGCTCCGCCGTGTTGCCGCCGATGCTCAATGTCAGACGGGAGATCTCATCAAGCTGGTGGATAACTACTTCAATCTGTTGCAGCGCTGCATTCCGTCCGGTGACGATCCGTTCAATATTTGTCGAGCAGATAAGTTCGTTATGATCAGTTAAAACTTCAGCTTCTGTTTGCATAATTTTTCGTCCGTATAAAAGCAAACACGCCTGCCGGGAATGGCAGACGCATTATGCAGGGAGTTAACAGGGAAGAAAGATCGGGAATGTAATATGGGAAGGCTGCTCGCAAGATTCAGTGTGCCGCCAGATGACGAATACGTCGCAACAGACCGGTTGCCTGTCGCGCCCGCAGAATATCGACAGCCCGGAGATAGGGTGATTGTTCCTGCCAGCGAACTCCCCTGCGATCAATACGAGCAAGCTCATACTTTTCTACAAGAAAGTTAACGGCACTAACCAGTGTGATACCGGCGTCAATGTGCTCCTGAATCACCTTTTCTTCGCTAAATGGTGTGTCGTTCAGAGTGAGGCCATAATGCTTAGCCAGTAAATAGGTCAGCATTTTCTGCCAGATTTCGACAGGCGACGGTTGTGTCGATGCCGCCCGTATCGGGTGCTGGGGTTGGATTTGCATAAAAGTGTCTCTGTTGAGTGAAAGGGATATTCTGGTAACGGAGAGGGGTTATGAATTACTTCTGACGAATAGTCTGCAATGCGGCGTCCAGTGTGTCCCAGTTAATGCCCTGCTCAGCATTGTGGTGCTTTGCGGCGTGACTGAGTACGGCTCTGGCCTCTTCTGTCGTGACGGAGGAATCAACATTTCGCACGTCATCTTCATACCACAGGCTGCAAAGGACAAAACCTTCGTTATGATGCTGTTGCAGGTGGGCAATAACTTCACTGATTTTACAGGCGCGGGTCATAACGGTTCTCCCTGGCTCTGTGTAGTCAGGTAAATCACGATATAGACATAGCCAAACGAGCCATTGGTATCGGCCTCCAGGGTCATGCCATTCAGTGTGGAAGTAAACCGTCTGGCTTTGCGCGGATTAAGTTCGCCGGAACATAATGCGGCTTGCATCTGTTTTACAAATACCGGAAATACGATATTCAGCGTCTGTAATTGCACATGGGTGAATGTGCCGTTAATAGCCGAACGGTCGGCCAGATAATGCAACTGCTTACCCTCCTGGATCAGGCGCGCACCAAATGACGGATTAGAGGTCGTGGGCAATCCCCATACAGGGGTTGATTTAGTGTTATTTGATTTCATTTTTAGTTTTCCTTTTTAGTTTTCCTTAAAGATAACGAGCGTTGATTAATTCAGGGTCACGCAGCGCAGGAGTGCATAGGGCCCATGGCGGTCCTGACGACGTTCGGCAAATACAGCCAGTACACCGCTGATATCGGGTATCTGGCGACCGGTGTAATGGCAGACGCTGCCGGTCCAGCGGTAATGACCGGTACACCAGGAGGCCAGCCGTGAGCCGGGTGTCTGCCGGTAAATCGTCATCGCCTGGCGCTTACTGATGATGTTCATAGCCAGCCCCGCTCAGCAAACGAGACAATATCCCGGTGGCCGACGATCAAATGATCGAGGGTACGAATATCAACCAGCCGCAGCGTATTTTGCAGATTACTGGTGATAAGCCGATCCGCCTTGCTGGGCTCTGCCGCACCGGAGGGATGATTATGCGCGAGGATCACCGCAGCGGCATTATGGCGCAACGCTGCTTTCACAATCTCGCGGGGGTATACTTCGGTATGGTTGATAGTTCCGGTGAACAGGGTTTCATAGGCCAGTAGTTGATGTTGGTTATCCAGAAACAGAACCATAAATTCCTCCCGCTCCAGTCCGGCCATTTTCAGGCGCAACCAGTCGCGGGTTTCCTCTGCCGAGAGGAACGATACACCGGGCTGGCGCAGGTGCTGTTCCAGTATCGACAGTGCCTGACGGATGATGCGCTGTGCGCCTGGGGTCAGGCTGATTGCCGCAGAAGGTATGACATCGGGCTGGATGGAAACCAGCGATAGTGCTGTGTTCATAAGGGAGTCTCCTTAGTCAATCAGCCGCATGATGCCGCTGCATTCAGGGTGGGCCAGCGCATAATCGCGCAAGCGGTAGTAGTGTTCACTGATAGCCTGGCAACCGGTACGACAGGCATGGTGACTCCAGGCCATCAGGCAGACGGCGATACCGGTGGCTTCGGTACTGAGCTCCGCGTCATTACCGTTATGCTCGTTAAACAGCGTGTAGCTCTCCAGCTCCGGCGGAGTCAGGAACGCGCCGCCATTCGACAGTATGTGAAAATCCCAGATGCCGCCCTGATAGTCGGTACTCCAGAGGTCAAGCCAGGAAAACACCTGGGGCTCGAGAAATACCCACTGGCGGACACGGCCAAAGCGACGACTCCAGAAGGCGATACGTTCTTCATCCGGGACAAGGCTGGCCGTGATAGCGGTGTGATCGGGTTGCATCTGGCGTACCGGTGTCGTTGTTGCTTCAGGTGTAGTGGTGTGCTGCATGATGAAATCTCGCTGTAAATGAATGAGTTGGATAGATACGGGGAAATGGATGCGATGCTGTCGGGTATCAGCTCAGCACCTGCTGGAGTTCTTCGGCCATCACCCATAACGCTCTGTTGAGCTTCAGGTCGCCGTCAATGCCTTTTACGGCGCGGGTGTGATTACGTTTTCCTTGGGCAGAGCGTCCGGCCAGACCGCCTTTTATCAGCGACTCCTGGATGCGGTTATAGACCGTCCACAGGTCGCCGGACTCGTCCTGCCAGCGGCGGGGAGCCAGAATCTGAGCTTCAGTCACCGGCTGGTGGTCTTCGCCAAAGCGGTACGTCAGCGCGGCTTTCGCAAAAGCCTGCTGCGCCGGGGCCGGGAGTTGCAGCGACTGCATGGCCTCGCGTTTTTCCTCCACGCGGTCAAACACGCCGAGCACCTCGTAAGCCCCTTCGATAACCTTCTCCACCACGTCTCCCCGGTGCGGCACGCGGATTTCGCTAAACGACTGACCGCAGACGAGTGAATTGGTACAGACGCTTCTGAAGTATCCCGGTAGCATCTGGTATGAACTGGAGCCATCGTGACTGTTGAGCAAAATAATCTCCGGCACCTGCATACCGGTAATCTGCCCGGCACGACGCAGACGCAGCAGATGCTTGGTGTGTTCACGTTTGCCGGGGTCCCTGACTCTGGACTGGCAGGCAAAGAACGGCTGAAACCCCTCGCGTTGCAGGTTCTCCAGCAATGTGATGGTGGGGATGTAAGCGTATCGGTCACTGCGGGATTCGTGGCGGTCTTCACTGAACACGCTGGGGACCACCTGCATCAGTTCTTCATGA
The DNA here is from genome assembly GCF_013783065.1 of Citrobacter sp. RHBSTW-00986. NCBI lineage: Bacteria > Pseudomonadati > Pseudomonadota > Gammaproteobacteria > Enterobacterales > Enterobacteriaceae > Citrobacter > Citrobacter sp. RHBSTW-00986. The sequence continues at coordinate 4,240,570 of NZ_CP056200.1, forward strand.
GTTAATGGACGGTCACGGCGTATCTGGTTTATCCGCCCGAAGCGGCTGGCTAATCGCATAGGTCATTCCTTATCTAGTTAATGGGACGACATAAAAGAAAACGCCCCGCTCAAATGAGCGGGGCGTTGATGTGGTTATGGAATATACAAAGAGGTGGTTACTGGCGGGTGTTAAATGTCCAAGGATGAATATATTTCATCATATTTTTCATTACTCTTGTAGATATCATCATTATAAATATTTAAAAGGAAAGAGGCATGGCGTATTCCTCAAAAATCCACAGGGATAATATATAATTGAGAAATTATTAAAGATGGTCCTTTCTTTCGGTATGTCTTTTATGCTCCTCAGCAATAAGGCGATTCATGAAATCATCACGTTTCATATTTGAGGATGAGATCATTTCATTCAGCTTGTTATCATTCTCTAGGGATAATAAAAATTTTTTATTGATGTTACCTTTGCCTGCCTTTTCTCGGTGCTTATGGGTGGATAGAGCGCTTTTTATCTTCCTAAGAAACAATTCTTTTTTCTCTGGCGTATCCAGAATACAATCATAAAAACCAGTCAGGCATATTTTTTTATCTTCATCACTAATCGGTGAGAAATGCCGAGTGATATTCCCATGCAATTTTATCGAATAACTCCATAGATAATTTATCACTTCCTCGCTTTTACTAGCAAATGGATCGGGTTTATTTCCATTTGTTTGCCAATCATATTTAAAGTCATTAATTAGTTCTCTTTTCCGGTTTCCTGATTCATCTAGTGAATCAAAATACTCTACAATGGCGTTAAATCTTCCGCGATGATCGGGAAAAGCATCACCACGTCTTTGACGATGAGAATTATTTTTATGCCATATCCATAAGCAAATTCTTTTATCTTTAATCCACTCGAAGTCAGTTGGTGGCAACAATTCATCCTTACAGGCCGCCTCCATTTCCTCTATGAACTGATCTATCCGCCGCTTATTTTTCCGAAAATAATCGTTGAGTTCATCATTAATCCATTGACATGTGTCACTCGTATTTCCAGATTTACTATCCCAGTCAAATTCATCGCGAATGCTTATTCCTGAACGTCTTCGGCTTTCCATGTAACGGACATAAAACTGGCACTTTCGAATGTTATTTTCAGAAACATAATTTTCATAACTCATCAACAAACACCTCATTATGTAAACAATCACGCCGTGATTTTACCGTCATTCTGCATGATTTTATGGTGTTTTTGTCGCAAATTTATCAAAAATTAACCGAAAATGCGCCGTGACGATTTTAAAGGTCTAAAGAGTGAATGATGATCGACGTTGAACTTCAGTGAATGAATTTTTAGTTTTATCGACCAGACTATGCTCTGTCACCCTGGTTGGATATAGCCGTCAGTGCTAGCCAGTCACGACCCCGGAAGCAGTGATTCGTGATATGTGCCATCATGCTGAAATAAGGTTATTACTGTTATTATACAGCTACAGTATATCTGACCGGATACAACGTACATCGTTATCAATACCCTATCTAATATTACTAACCAGAGTCAACTAAAAACTTACGTTCCTCTCTCATGTTCATGATACAACATAATGAGGAACGCATGATGAAATCAATCCCAGTTACAAACGCTAATCACCCAACATCCCCTCATCTGGAAAGCTGCCTGCACCAGCATGTAGACAACCTCTTCAACAAATTCTCCAAACTAATTCTGTTAAGAATCGATTTTGCCTATCTGAGTTACTCACCTGAGTTTACTCAGCAGGATATTCATGGCCTGTGTGCTGATATGGTTCAACTGGAGAACGCATTAAAAGATATCCACGGTATCGCGGGTTATCTCTGGGTTACTGAATATGGGGATAACCACCGACACCATGTACATAGTGCAATATTCATCAATGCTCAGTTACGCAATAAAGCCTGGCCGGTCTTTCAGGAGATAGCTGAGTGCTGGCAGCGTATTACCGATGCAGAGGGTTATGCTCATCGATGTACGCCACAGCGCCATTATAAAGTCAGAGGGGAAGAAGTAACTGAATACAATGACGATGAGGGGATAAACGCTATGAAATACATTCTCAGTTATCTGGCGAAGACTGAGCAAAAACCTGATGGAATAAATATCCGGTTTAGCACTATTCCAGATAGAACCCGCAGGGGAAGGCCAAGAGCCCATCTCTGGAAGTGATTTATTACGGCGACTGTTTTTGTCATGAGCAGTACCACATTCATTCAAACCCATCCCGGTACTGCTCTCCTGTTTACTGGAGAGAACATCATGACCAGCCTGCCAAATACATTATTAAGCGATCAATTAGTCGATATGAAATTTATCACCACATTTACCGGTCTCACAGATAAGTGGTTTTATAAACTTATCCAGGATGGGGTATTTCCAAAGCCGATTAAATTAGGTCGGTCTTCACGCTGGCTGAAAAGTGAAGTGGAAAGCTGGCTGCAACAGCAGATAGCAAAATCCCGTGGATAAGTGAGGTAATAACCATGAACGATATGATCCCACTATCCGCAGTGCAACGGCATTATCAGCAGTTCTTAAACAAGTGCGTTACCTGTGATGATGTAACGGGTCGTTTGCTATCGCGTCATCGCGACCTGCTCAGGGTAGTGCCTGCGAATATCTCCGGGATTGGTATCATGCTGGTTCCGGCGTTCTTACTCCCGACGTCACCAGCGGATTGTAGCGAACGGTTAACGCCTCGCTCTGCCATCCGCTTTATGCCTGAGACGCCCTGGAGCAGCGTTCTGACCAGTGAGGTGCATAGATTGGGGCTACGGGATTACACGACGGCATATCGCCATTTATCGCCGTATCAGCGCGAGGCTCAGGCGCTGGCGGTCTTCAGCGCATTGCTTGCAAACCGTCAGCATCAACTCATGCGGGGTATAATTGACTGGCAGAGTGCCAACCTGGAACATCACAGGCTGGTGGACGAATATCTGTTCTTCGCCTTCTACGACCAGTGGCGTGATACCCCATGAGTTACCCATTAATTACCGGGAAGTGCCTGCTTTACGCTATGAGCGGGAAGTTTAGTCTGTACCGCGTTGATTTAACCGGGAATGTGAGTTCTTCCGCAGCTTCTGTCATTTGTATATCCTGGCCGACAGGGTTGTTTATTGCTACGCAATGTAGGGGTACTGGACCTGACTTCAACCCATCGGTGTACAGAGAATTTACCGTAGCTTTGCAACCAGCTTGATAAAGAAGCACACGTCGCTGGCACTGTGTATACCCCGGCTTAAGGCCCGCAGAGCAGTACGCGCCCGGAACTCTCGCTTTATACCAGCCCGATCCTGAACGCGTCGGCGGTACAGCCCCAGGAAGTGGCGAGCTTCCACCAGGGCATGGCGCAGGATGGCGCTACGTATCGGGTGATTCTCCGGTAACAACGCTAACCGATGCAGCCTGGCAATCACATCGATATAGTCCAGCGCCCGGTAATCGTAGTAGTCGGCCCGGTGAGTAATCGACGCGGGGTTGGTACGCCAAGTATAGTCTTTCTCGTCTGAAACGTAAAACCGCCCGTTGTTCACCGCCAACTGCACGGTCCAGAGGATATCCTTGTGGCTTTTCCCCGCCTGGAACGTCAGCCCGTGCTCGCTCAGGTAGGCTGAGCGGGTTATCTGTAGCCACAGATAATGCGGCCATTCGCGGTGGCCGACACAGTGGCGAACCCATTCGTGCCCGGTGAGTAACCGCCCGTAAGGTTGTTTACAGTGAACCAACCCGTACGGTCCGCCGTCAGTGCCACGCCAGGCGTTGAACAGCACCACATCCGCCTGTATTTCAACGGCAGTTCGCCAGCGGTTATAGATAAAGCCATCAGTCACCGTGTCATCCGCATCCAGAAATATCACCCACTCCCCACGGTGTACCGCCAGCGCGGCGTTCCTGGCAGCATAGACGCCCCGGTTGGGCTGTTCCAGCAGGGTGAGACGGCTGTCGTGGTAACCCTGAACGATACGGCTGGTGGAATCTGTCGAACCGTCGTTCACGACAATCAGCTCCAGCGCCAGGCGGGTTTCACGCAGGATACGGTCGAGTATCCCGCCAATGGTAGCCTCCGCGTTATATGCCGGGATAATAATGCTGATATCAGGCGTCACAAATGGCGGCGTCATGACTTACGCTCCTCTGCGGACTTACCTCGCTGGCGAACGGGTAATACCCGTTTCTCGCGGTGCTCCTGGTCGGTATCGAACAAACATTCGTCGCAGTATTCGTCGTCCAGGGCGAACAACCGTTCGATAATGCTTCGCTTTTTGCCACAGCGGGCGCAGGTATGCATGGTTAAATTCCTGATGGGTTATTATTGCATGAGGGTGTCGGTGAGCCGTCCGTCGTCATTGCAGTGCCGTGCTGGACGGGGCCAGTGCTGTGGTCAGCCGTCACCGGTACAGGGTTGTTTTGCGATAAGCTGCGCACCTCTATAGATGCTCAGACTGTCAAAAGGGGTAAGGCCATCACTGCCCGTCGAGTAGCTCCAGACCAGACCACAGACCTCGGGACAGGTCTGTGCCGAGAGTTCGGGTGGCAGCATAAAAGCGGTATTCATGAATAGCCTTTCAGATACCTGGGAAAATTTATGGCTGATGCTGGCAGAGGTTTTTTGAAAAATCAGATCGTTTTCACAGATCAATTTTTCGATATTGATCGTTTTCGCCGATCACGTGTGAATTCCGGGGATATTTCTCTGAATATTTTTAAGTTCCATCAATAAACGACCAATTTTCTATTGCTAAGTTATGACGCTGGTATCAGTAATTTAGTCCGAATTATGGTGATGACATAACCAGTCCTTGGGCTGGCGTACAGTGCGGTGATTTTCAGTGGGTGATTAGAGGTATATAAACGATTAGCACAACAGCATTTTGACCGGTGAGATACTGCGATTAGAGTTAACGGGTGATACGGTAGTATATACCGGTTCGGGGCATCATTGGCTGGCAGACGAATTCTCCGGTAAAAACAGAACCAGCATCAGAGTGAATTTAATAAACGCTGATGCTGTTCGTCCGGCGATATTGTGAGCAGTTTACATTGGCAGATTAAAGGTATTAGTCGCACTGTCTTTAGATACGTTATAACCTTTAGCAAAATAGTGCGTCTGAATATCCTGCGCCATAGCATCGGCCCCAATATTGCTGTTAACACATTGGGCTGTATATGTCTGCTGCCCATCAATAACCATGGTATAAGACCCGGTTTGACGACCATCTTTCAGATTGTAGCCGGATTCAAGTATTGCATAACCAACCTTACTGCCGTCATTGAATTTGAACCACAGCTCAGATTCTACATACGGCAAAGCGCCCGAGCGCATAGTCAGGTTGTATACCGTTAACAATTTATTGTCATCGAGCTGATCGTCATTTGGATATTCCCATGACTGATGGGTTTGATCATTCACGTAGCCGTACCAGACCACGCCATTTTGAGCGTAAGCCGTAACCTGCTGATGGTCATCAAGATCGCACTGAAATACTTGATGCATATCGCCAGCGTGCGCCGTTGCAGTCGCCAGGATAGCCGCTGCGATAATAGATTTAATGGTTTTGGTTGTTGCCATGAGAGTCATCCTTAATTAGTTGTAATTGTTATACTATAGGCAATGTCATCTGTTTGGTTAATTCTGGCATTCCACACTTTCAGATAATATTTCTGCCTATTCTTTATTGCTCCATGGTGTACTTTGTTCACATCCAATTTAGTAGTGGAAAAATCGATTCTTTAATTAAATACTCAGCAGAGTCTCTCTGCGAGTATTTTTATTAATTAAAACATAGCCGGACGCCACATAAAAATGTGCTGTATGCAGGTATCTGGATTATCAGAAGGATGGAAGATGCACTTTCTCACCATCCTTGTAGCTAATGTAATCCATCGTGAACCCTGGTTTCAGTTGCTCCGACTTAATGAGGTAACGCAGTTCCCACGCAAAATGCACATCGTTTTTACACATCATCCTGTTGACTAATTTATTGCCATCGTAATACTCAATCATTCCGCGTCCAGTTTTCCAGTTCGGATTATCATTAGTATGAAGCTGGTGAATAGCAGTAGTATCCAGCGTGACTTTCATCACCCCCTTCTTATTATCACCGCCCCCCATGAATGAAACGGAAATACGGTCGCGGTACCCGTAACGCTCATCATTTCCGTAACGCGCGTCGATGTGGAGCAATTTATTATCCGGTTTTTCTGGGTACCGAAAGTTCCAGGTGGTTCCTTTATCTTTGTTATGAATGTCTATGTTGTACTGGAGGAAACCATCCCGATTAGTCATTCGGAAATAATCGCCATTGTCTAACTGGCATTCAAAAATTTCGTATTGTCGGTTAAGTGCATCAGTGACATCGGTATAAGCGCTGGCGTTAGTTGCCGCCAATGCGATTGCTGAAAGTACGTATTTAAACATAACAGAGTTCCTTGAAAAACGGCAGCAGGCCTTGGTTACGTTCTCCGACCTATGATTAGGAAATAAAAAACGTTCCTGACAAACCTGTCGGTAAAAAAAGATGGTGTGGCTGGCAATCTATGCAACCCTGAAGGGTAACGGTTGCGGAGTAATAAGTTGCTTTATTATCGGGCAGAGAACTCTGGTGAGGCAACAGGTTTCTTAGTGCTAATTACTACTAAATAGCTGCGTCTAATACAGCTACACCTGCCAGTTACTGACATATGGCTGGTTGCGTGCGAGCAACGCATTTCAGGCCCGATTCGGCGTGGTCAGGAAGAGGTAACAGCCCCAATGCCTTGCCCTACAAGCGCCAGACGAAAGTGGAGCACTATTCCGCGCAGGTATTTAGCCAACTGAAACAAACGCAAATAGTATCGTGTTGCATCACAGGAACCGCTTCCCATGAGAGTCTTGTCTCTCTGCTTCTCTGGAGGGCCTTCAACTGTATCGACTATGCCACACCGTGATTTAGAGAGGTTTATACTCTAGATATCAAATGTTAGCATGCAAGTATGGCAAATATATTCGTCGAAGACCTCCCCATCCAGACCACCACCGGCCGTAGCACCAAGTGCTACCCCGCTTCCCATCCCCACCAGAAATCCGATCACCCCACCAGCAATCGTTCCAACGCCGGGAATAATTGAGCCTGCCGCCGCACCGAGCGCTGCACCCTCAGTACCGCCAGACATACCCGCAACGCCACCGGCGATTGCGCCAATACCGCCTCCAATTTTTCTACCGACATTTCGTTTCTGTGTGTTGGTTGAACCGCAATGTGGACAAATCATTTTTATCTCCTGAGGCAATTAAAATAAAACCCGCTTGAAGGTGATTCACAGCGAGCCGTAGGATGTTGTCATGGAGATAATATCTATCTTAAAATAGTTTAGTCATAAAACTACCTTAATTGATTTTTTATATTCAGTATAAATCTTATATTTGAAAATATAGAATAACTACAATTTGGAAATTATATCCCAACATTACTGAAATATTCTAACATTCGGAATAAACAATAATGTTGGGTCAATATCAAGGAGATGGTGAACGGTAAAGAACCGTCTTCAGATAATCATCCGTTGCGGTAAACTCCGGTGCTTGTCCACTCAAAGCCTGCGTCAGAGGGATAATTTTTGTCCTGACCCCCATTCCCCTGAAATCAACGTAACCATAGTCGCGCAAGACTTCCATGATAATCGTATTACGCGGTGAGCGCTGGCCTGCCACCATCTTCTCAACCGACATAGAGTTATTCAGCGCACCGGGGCTAATAACCTCGAATCGGTTATTATATAAGCCGATTTCAATCTCAACAAAGCGTGTCCAGTCACGATGCGCCAGGGCATTTACAACGGTTTCACGAACAGCTTCTAACGGATAATACCAGGTGGTTTCCCGACGCAAGTTCGTATCGGGTTGAGAGGCCTCAGAAGTAATAAATGGCATGATGGTTGACATCAAACGCTCAATTAATCCTCCATCGATCAACGCTCTCCCAGCCTCTTCGGTATCAAAACGTCCCACCATTGGGCCATCCAGAATATCATCCAACAACGGCTGATATTCTTTGTCTTCACTGGCAAAGGCAAAGACACGGATACCCGATTGACGTAAATACTGGCGTGGATATTTACCAAAAAGAACTAACCCGGCAATCGTACAGCAAACATTTTCACCCGCTTGCGTCAGAAAGCTCAACCCCAGCAACCGTTGTTGCCATTGTTCCGGTGTCTCCGGAATATCTGGGTCATGCAAAATATCGCGCAGATAATTCAATAAGCGGGCTTCATCCAGGCAGGTAATATCTGTTCTCGGAACGGGCATCACCTCGGTATGTAACATACCGACAATTTCGAACAAACGCATTTGCTGCTCGCGAGTCGCCAATCTGGACGTGGACCCCACGCGAATGAAGATTTCTTCCCTCCCCTGATGGCGCACGACATAAGGTTTAGAAATTCCTTGAGGAAAGCTCACGATAGCCACCGTAAGAGAATCATCCATTCGGACTTCTTCATAGAACGGCAAAAGCATTGGGTGAATTTTATCCTGCATTACATTCATCACCCACTCTTCCAGGTTCTGACGATGAATACCAGAAATGGTGCCATCATCCTCAACACCTAGCAGGACGCATCCTCCCTGGAAGTTAGCCATAGCAACAACTTCTTTCGCCAGTTGCTCCGGGCGGATATCATCACGCTTAAACTCCACTCCGGAGCTTTCTCCGTTGGCAATGATCTCCAGTAACTCGCTTTTAAGCATGGCTGACTCTCGCTTTTCTGTTATTTAAACCCATATTTTTCCCGGCGTTGATTAAAGGCACTTTGACCACCTTCGAGAATATTCGCCGCCAGGCGTTGGATCTCCGGCAAATCAATAGCCCCCTGCTGCTCAGGAAGAATACGACCTTTACCCTCTTCCACGCTCAATACACCAATCCACTCAGCATCACCGAACACCGGTATGTTAGCGTTATGCGTGGCAAATAAAAACTGCCGGGAGAGCTTCGCCTTGCGCAGCTCTGTCACTATACGCTCTGCAATAAATGCGTTATCCAGGTTATCTTCTGGCTGATCGAGGATCAGTGGGTCTTGATTTTCCAACAACAATAAATGCAAGACAGCAGTACACTGTTGCCCGGTAGAGAGTTCATCAATATGACGCCAGAGAACACCGCCACCGTCATGCATGACATTCAGCTCAATTTGCATCGTATCCGGTAGTGATAATGCTTCCAGCTCCAGAAGCTGTTTCTCACTCAAGCGCAGCAATGCCTGCGCGACAGTAGGGGTTATTCCCCACCCAGCATTATGCAACGCTAATTCACCATGACGGATACTCTCAACCAGATTTTCGGGCGTAAAATCATACTCCATCACCCAAGCTAAACGTCGTGGACCAACCCCTTCCAGATTACATTGCTCCAGAAAATGCAACAGAGGTTGACGATCGCCTTCTGGCTGTAAATTAAGCCGCACTTTTTCATCTAGTTTTCTGTTCAGACGTTTGACTGATTTCGCCAACGCAGCGGAACGTTGAGAACGCGCCTGGATAAGCTCCAGAAGTAATCTTTTTCGCTGCTGATATAGCTCATCAAGTTGTTTCTGCCGGTTCTCCAGAGCCGTTGCTTTAGGACGAATAGAGGCTATCTGGCGTAACAACGTTTGATAATCTGCACCAATCTGTCGCCCGCTTTTTCCCTGGCTGGCCGGGATATCTTTAAAGGCCTTTTCAAGTTGAGCTTCTTCTGCACCGATTAAACTTGATAGCTCGCTTTGTAAAGGAGTAAGTTCTGCTGATGAACGCTGAACAACCTCATCCAGTTGCTGAACCAGTACCGCCGTCTGCTCCTGCACCCGCTGAAGCACATCACGCTGTTGGAGAAGAAGAGACTGATGCGGCAGAACATTTATCACCGCATCGCTGAGATAAGCAAGATCGGGGAGGCTATCTTTTAACGTCAGAAGAGCATCTTGCACTCTGGACAATTCTTCCTGATGGCGTGAACTAAGCTGCTTTTCTTTTTCCAGCAAGGGAACGATTTTGAGTTTTTCATCCAGACCAAGTTGTTTAAATTGTTCTGCCTGCTCCAGTAATTTCGGCAGCCGTGCAACTTCAAGTTCCGCTTCCGCCTTTTGCTCCAGAGCACTAAGGATAGTTAGGCGGCTATCTCCGAGACGAGCCAACGCTTTGTTGATAATCACATCGAACTGGTTGTGATCACCTTCCAAAAACCGCTCCACTAAATGATTGCGACTCTGCGCATCACGGGTCATTTCGTAAATTTCGTTCTGCCCGTACAACTCCAGCCCAGGAAGTAAATCATCCGGAGAATAAGGCGAAACATTACCTTCACTGTCAGTTACGATGGATTGCCCACCAAATTTGCGGCTAATGGTAAATGCACGCCCCTGCATTGCAGCGGAGCGGACCTTCAGTTGGACTAGCGCACCATTCCCAAGGTTACTCTTAATAATTGCGCTGTGCTGCTTTTGTGCCGAATCGCCAAAAGGCTGCTTACCAAGAGCGAAACGAATAGCCTCCAGCAAAGTCGATTTACCTGTCCCACGACCGCCAATAACAGCATTAAGGTGGTCGGAAAAAGTAATATCGGTCTCATCCAGATATCCACCAATAAAACGGATATTTTCAATTGCCGAAGCATAGCTATGCGGCTTATCTGCATTCAGACGTACCCGTGATTCAGGATCTAAAAATGCCTGTTTAAATGAGCTAAAACATGGCCTGGTCATTTTTATCAAGCAAGATGCTCCTGCCGTTTTAATTTCTTCAGGCTGAGCAACATCTGCTGCGTTGATAATGGCAATAGGCCGCTCACGACGATAATCAGGAAGTTTGTTCAGGATGGCTTTCCGGTAAAAATCATCCTCAACCCCTTTTAAGTCATCAACCGTTCCAGGAATCTGCGCCGCCAACAATGCACTTTCTTTCCATACATGGTTCATACGGCATTTCAGTACACCATTATCATTAGTGCTATGCGCTGCAAAAATAAATCCGTCCAGATCATCTACTTTTTCAATGATCTGCACAGCACTGAGCTTCGATGGGGAAATACAGTCATCGGGGTCTTCATACCCCAAATTGCTCAAATAACGTTCCAGCTCTTGCACTGTCCGATTTTCATCAAACAAACAGACAAAATGAATTTTCTCGCTGGAGCAAATCTCAAAACCAGGAAAAACGACAATACCATGTTCATTAAAGAGCTGACGAAGTCTGTCCACCGCATCCACAGCACCATGATCAGCAATACCAACAACCTGAACCCCAGCCTCAAGACAGGCCTCCAGAAGCTGCTGGTTGTAGACCTCTTCACTGAGTGATTCTTTCCCGCGATACTTGTTATAGCCCGCAGGGTTTACCTGCAAAGCGCACTTAAAAAACTCAGCTTTAGTCCAGTTCACAGACATCGTCAGGCTCCTTATATTTCTGGCGGTTCACTACTCGTAGCAAATAATACGCTTAAAAACCCTGCATACCGTTGATAAATGTATCAATCACACCACGCACGCGCTCATATACTCGCGCCCGAACGCTTTTGCGCTCCAGAATCTTAGGCGTCCAGGTCAGGGTTTCAGCCACCTCATCTTCACGCGGCATCACGTCGGTAAACAGATAGTTATCCAGCAAGCCAGTCAGCTTAATAGAATCCAATCGCTCCTCGGCGCAGAGAGCAGCCAGTACCTTGCGTTTCTCCTGCTCTACATACGCTTCAAACACCTGGGTAATATCTTCATCTGATGAAGCGTGCAGCAGGCTCTGTTCGATGAAGTTATCGATCAACTCACGTTTACTGCGCAACGTGACATCGCTGTCGATAATGTCCATGATCTTTTTCTTCTGATCTTGCTGTTCTTTCGGTGGCATTGCCTGAATGCCTGCCAGCAGGCGCAGAATGTAACCGACATTAATTTCATCGCGATGGATTAGTGAAACCTCAAAATCCACGTCATCAAGAATCGAGACTTTCTCTTTCCCGGAGTGCTTCTTCACCTTGTCGTGGATATCAAGGTACTTACTGGTGAAATCTGCCAGTGCCTGGTCGGAAATAGGTTTGCCTACCTCGTCAAAGTCGGCGAAACTTTCGAGAATATTTTTCAAGCGCATCACATCGCGGAACGCAGTGACAAAATCCAGTTGTGCCTGCTCATCCGGCAGATTGTCCACGCTTTCTACCGTTGGCGTTAGCGTCAGCAGACGATCAACCGCTTTCTGATAATCTCCCAGATACTCTTCAAACGGTTTCACCAACACCACAGACGAAGCATCTTTATTGGAGAACAATGCAATAGCATCGTCAGTAGCTTTTTTCAGGTTACGGAAACAGACGATGTTCCCGTGGCTTTTCTTCTCGTTGAGGATGCGATTAGTGCGTGAAAACGCCTGCACCAGGCCGTGAAAACGCAGGTTTTTATCTACATACAGCGTATTCAGCGCCGGACTGTCGAAGCCCGTCAGGAACATATTCACCACCAGCAGGATATCAATCCCTTTCTCTTTCGTGCGTTTGGCAATGTCTTTGTAATAGTTATAGAAGCTTTGCGAATCATTGGCTGAGTAGCTGGTGCCGTACAACGTATTGTAATCAGCGATAAAACTGTCGAGATGGTCCCGGCTGGAAACATCGATTTTGCCACCCTGTGGCAGGCTGATATCTTCCTCATCCAGCAGGCCGTTTACCATCTCTTTATCGCTTTTATCCGCTTCGTTGGCCGCATAGGTGAAGATAGTGGCAATCTTCAGCGGCTTATAACCCGCATCCATCGCCAGAAGCGCTGCCTGTTTCTCTTTAAACAACCGATAGTAGGTGATCAGCATATCCACCGATCCAACGCAGAACATGGCGGTAAACTCACGGTTACGAGTCTTAGCGTTATGATGTGCCAGAATGTAGTCGGTGATTTTCCCCAGCCGAATATCGCTTTCCATCACTTCTTTGGTGTCGATATCTTCTACGTCGATATCGATCTCATTACCGCTCTCTTTGCGCTTGTAGGTGCCAACATACTCAACAGCAAAACGCAGCACGTTTTCGTCGCGAATGGCATCAACAATCACATACTTGTGCAGGCATTTATCAAACAGCATTTCAGTGGTCTGTTTGACGCCGTTGGTGATGTTCACATTGTCGGCAAAGATCGGTGTGCCGGTGAAACCAAACAACTGCGCATTCTCAAAGAAATTGACGATGGCTTTATGCGTATCACCAAACTGACTGCGGTGGCATTCGTCAAAAATAAAAACAATACGCTCTTTGCGTAGATGTTCTAGCTGCGCTTTAGACTTCTCACTTTTGATGGCTATGTTCAGCTTATTGATGGTAGTGAGCGTTAGCTTGCTACTGGTTTGCTTCAGATGCTTAATCAGCGTACTTGTGTCGTCAGTGGTGTCCACACTGTCTTTGGCAAAACTATTAAACTCTTTTGCCGTCTGATAATCGAGATCCCGGCGATCGACCACAAAGATCACCCGATCCACTTCCGGCATCGACATAATCACCTGGCTGGCCTTGAATGAGGTTAGTGTCTTACCCGATCCGGTTGTATGCCAGATGTAACCGTTCTGTGGACGCTCCTGTTTATGAAGGTTCTCCTTCACATGGCGGATCATGGCTTCACAGGCGTAAAACTGGTATGGTCGCATTACCATCAGACACTTACGGGTCTCGTTCAGCACCGTGTAGTGAGTGATCATTTTGGCGATATGGCACACTTTCAGAAACGCATCGGCAAACTTCTCTAGCGTTTTGAGCGATTCATTCTTTTCATCGGTCCAGAAAAAGGTCTGCTCGAAATGATTGGCACGGTTATTAGCGTAGTATTTGGTGTCCACACCGTTGCTGATAATAAATATCTGCACATACTGGAACAGGCCGCTACCGACCCAGAAGGCATCGCGATGGTAGCGGTCAATCTGATTAAACGCCTCTTTCAGCCCCAGACCACGACGTTTTAGCTCGATCTGCACCAATGGCAGGCCATTGATCAGCAGCGTAACGTCAAAACGGGTCTTACGCGTGTTTTGCTCGGCGTTGAACTGCTTCACCTGCCGCGTGACCTGAAATTCATTCTGGCACCACTCCTCCTTATTGATAAAGCTGAGCCACTTTTCGGTACCATCATCACGCAACAATTGGTAACGATCGCGCAAAGTCCTAGCACGATCAATCACCTCATTACCTTTGGTAAGATGCAAAAAAATACGGTTAAATTCGCCGTCCGTCAGCGGAACTGCTTCCAGCCGGTTATGCCGCTCAATCTGCGTTTTAAGGTTGGCTTTCATGCTGGCTTCATCGGTGACCTTCACCGGTTCGTAGTGCATGCCAACCAGTTGTTCCACCAGTTGCGTTTCTAATTCGTATTCGCTTTGCGTTGCCATCAGTGTGCTGTGCCTTCTGCTGTAAGGTAGGCCCGATACCGACCGGACCAAATCGTTATACAAACATTTGTTGTAATAAACCCTGTTTCCAAGTTTTTAGCTTATCCAATTCCGCTTTTTTGACGGCAATTTTGTCGTCAAGGGAGGAAAGATAATTGGTGATTTTGGTTTGCTCATCAATGCTTGGTAATGGAATCATCAGATCTAATAGATTTTTCTTTGTAATACTTAAGACAGAAACACCGGTCGCAATTATTTTTATTTTTCTTCTGACCTCTGATGACTGCATCATATAGCTACCGAAACCTAAAGCCATACTGGTGATAGGTCTTGCTAAAAAAGTATGTAATCCTGCAACTATTTGTTGCTGATTAACATTAGTAATCTCAATACATTTACCAATGTCATTGTAATCCTCAGATGCATCTGCAATTACTAGATCGCCATTTCTACAGAAGCATTCCTCAGAAATTTTCATAGTCTTAGAAAGATAAGGAACTAATTCTTTAGTTATATCAAACCGACTATTAAATCTTGTATGAATATCACCGTAGTGAATATTTTTAACATAACCATTTTCGTAGTTAAGTTCACTGCGAGATAAAGAATTAGTATTTAATAGTTTATACAGTTCCTTAAATGATTTAGTCTTCCACGCAGGATATACATCACCATTTTCATCCTTAAATCGCAATTTCTGACTAAAAATCTTCTGCATAATACCTTTCTTGTACTGGCACAGCAGATCATACTGCTTACCCAGTAGTATGATTTTTTCGTCGACAGCGGTCAGAAAATTAGCAATTTTAATTTGCTCATCTATTTCATTTACAACGTTCGCATGTGGCACAGAACAATCCGTCAAATTAGGCGGCTTAAACCCTGTGCCAGAACAAGTAAAAACAAAGTAACTGGTAGCGTCAGATGGTTAAATACTGCTCCATATTTTGCAGTTCTGCTCCCACTTCAGATGCCAGAAAACCGTATCTGGACGTTTCACACAACGATAAAAAAGAGATATATTCCCCGCCAACCCGAATCGGGTTGGCGGGGAATTTTAATTTAAAAATCAATTGGGAAATAAAGGTACCCGACTCACTCACCGTTCCCTTGGTTGATCTTCGCATAGTCAAACGGCGTAATCCCCTTCTCCCGGTTTGCGTCCAGGAAATCAGCCCACCATTGCAGCATCAGTTTGCGTTCGTCGATAAACTCCGCCTTATGGATATATGCCGCTCGTACTGAATTACGCTCCATATGGCTCATCTGTCGTTCTACCGCATCCTTCGACCACAACCCTGACTCAATCAATGAACTACAGGCCATCGTGCGGAAGCCGTGACCACAAACCTCAACCTTGGTGTCATAGCCCATCACCCGCAATGCACTGTTCACCGTGTTTTCACTCATCGGCTTACGCGGATCGTGATCGCCAATAAAAATCAGCTCATGCTCGCCACAGAATTGTTTTATCTGCTTCAGGATCGCCAGCGCTTGTTTAGAAAGCGGCACCAAATGCGGTGTGTGCATCTTTGATCCCCGGTGAGAATGCTTAACGTCAGGGATAGGTTCTCTCTCTGGCGGGATCGTCCACATCGACGTTTCAAAATCAATCTCCGACCAACGAGCAAAACGTAGTTCACTGGATCGAATAAAGATAAGCAGGGTAAGTTCGGCTGCCCAACGGGTTAATGGTCTTCCGGTATAGCCATCTATTTTCTGAAGCAGGTCTGGGATACGCTTTAACGCCAGCGCAGGACGGTGCTGTCGATTGCCAGAAGCAACCGCTCCTGCCATCTCCTGAGCCGGGTTATAATCAATTAACCCGCTTTGCACCGCATAACGCATGATGGCTGTAGTGCGCTGTTGAAGCCGGGCAGCCACTTCAAGACGTCCAGACATCTCTACGGCTTTAATGGGCGCTAATAAATCCCGAGTTTTTAACTCAGCGATATTACGTTCACCAAGCGCTGCAAAGAGATTATCTTCCAGACTTTTTAGCACGCGATGGGCATGATCTTCAGACCACTTTTGATTGGTGCCATGCCACTCGATCGCCACCTCTTTGAAGGTCCGCGCTTTACTCTGTTCAACCTTATCATTTTTCTTTTTGTCTCCCGGATCGACGCCATTCGCTAGCAGCTTACGCGCTTCGTCACGACGCGCTCTGGCATCCGCCAGTGTGATTTCAGGATAAACCCCAAGTGCCAGCATCTTTTGCTTGCCGTCAAAACGATACTGCAAACGCCAGTATTTAGAACCATTAGGATGGACAAGAAGGTGCATACCGCTGCCATCGGTCAGCTTATATTGCTTATCCGTTGGCTTGGCTGTTCTGACTTTGATATCTGTTAACGCCATGCTTATCCCCTCCCTGTTGGTACAAGCATTATCGAACCGGAAATACCATCATCTGTACCAACATATGTTGGTAGATGTACGTTGATGTCGGTTGACCTTGAGAGAGTTAATATAGCGGGAAAAGCGGGTAAATACTGGATTTTAGACATAAAAAAAGACCTCAATTGAGGTCCATTTACATGCTTTTGGTGCCGAAGGCCGGACTCGAACCGGCACGTATTTCTACGGTTGATTTTGAATCAACTGCGTCTACCGATTTCGCCACTCCGGCACGGAAGGGATGCGGAAAACGTTGTGGATTATACCTGTCATGCGCCACCATGCAAGCACCAGCGTGTGCCTGACTCGCTAAGTGTTGAAAATTTCAGCATTCCCTTTCTCACCTGCAACCATCGTCACAGTTTGCCCCCTTATTAATCCCCCCTTCTGCGAAGCGTCCCGTTTCCCCATGCTCTACACTTCCAGTTCAACACCACACTGAGGGAAACACGATGTCGATGATAAAAAGCTACGCCGCAAAAGCGGCGGGCAGCGAACTCGAACTCTATGAATATGATGCGGGCGAGCTTAAGCCGGAAGATGTCGAAGTCCAGGTCGATTACTGCGGTATCTGCCATTCCGATTTGTCGATGATCGACAACGAATGGGGATTCTCTCAGTATCCACTGGTGGCCGGGCATGAGGTGATTGGTCGCGTGGCGGCGCTCGGCAGCGCGGCGCAAGATAAAGGTCTGAAGGTTGGTCAGCGAGTCGGCATTGGCTGGACGGCGCGCAGCTGCGGGCATTGCGACGCCTGTATCAGCGGCAATCAGATTAACTGCCTGGAAGGTTCCGTTCCCACTATTCTCAATCGCGGTGGCTTTGCCGAGAAGCTGCGGGCCGACTGGCAGTGGGTGATCCCGCTGCCGGAAAGCATCGATCTGGCGGCGGCGGGTCCCTTGCTGTGCGGCGGTATCACGGTGTTCAAACCGCTGCTGATGCACCATATCACCGCCACCAGCCGCGTTGGGGTGATCGGCATCGGCGGCCTGGGGCATATCGCCATTAAGCTGTTACACGCGATGGGGTGCGAAGTGACCGCGTTCAGCTCCAATCCGGCGAAAGAGCAGGAAGTGCTGGCGATGGGGGCGGATAAGGTGGTTAACAGCCGCGATCCGGATGCTCTAAAAGCGCTGGCGGGCCAGTTCGATCTCATTATTAACACGGTTAACGTCGATCTCGACTGGCAGCCGTATTTTGAAGCGCTGGCCTACGGTGGTAACTTCCATACCGTCGGCGCGGTGCTGAAGCCGCTGCCGGTGCCAGCGTTCACCTTAATTGCCGGCGATCGCAGCATCTCCGGTTCGGCAACCGGTACGCCGTTCGAACTGCGCAAGCTGATGAAGTTTGCCGGGCGCAGCAAGGTGTCGCCCACCACCGAACTGTACCCGATGTCGCGAATTAACGACGCTATCCAGCACGTGCGTGACGGCAAAGCCCGCTACCGCGTGGTGCTGAAAGCCGACTTCTGATGCAAGGCTCAGTCCCGCAAGGGGCTGAGCTTATTGCCTGTTACGAAACGCGAGCACCGCCTGGCGGCACTGTTCCGTCACATGCTCGATGTCATGGTTCACGTCGATGCGGGCAATATCACGTTCGTCCTCCTGCGGGCACTCCAGCGCATCGAACTGGCTTTTGAGTAATCCCACCGGCATAAAATGCCCTGCCCGGCGCTGCATGCGCGCCAGAATGGTCTCGTAATCGCCGTCCAGCCACAAAAAATGCACATTCGGACTGCCCTGCCGCAATATATCGCGATACTGTTTTTTTAATGACGAGCAGACAATAAACCCGGTCTCATTCTTTTTATATAAACTGTATGAAGCGTCATTTAATCGTGCTAACCACGGTAGTCGGTCTTCATCGGTTAATGGAATACCTTCAGACATTTTATCAATATTTTTGGCCGGATGGAGATCGTCACCATCAATGAATTTAGCCGATAATACTGCAGCAATTTTGCTGCCAATTAAAGATTTACCGCTACCCGAAACGCCCATCAAAATATAACTTTCCCCGGCCATTGAAAAAACTCCAGATTCATATTCCATGGCGCGATACTACGCCTTCCACATTGCAGAATTCACCTTTTTTCGGCGTGGCTGAGCAGATTTACAAGGCGCATCACGTTATGCGTAACATTGTAGTGTAACAATTTTCCAGCGTGATCTTTATCACAAATAATAACAATCAAAACCGTTTAAATGCTGCCGAGGTTACTACCTGACCAGTGAGGCATTTATGCAAGTCAAAACCCAATCCTGCGTTGTCGCGGGTAAGAAAACTGTTGCCGTTACCGACCAAAATATTGAATGGAATAATAAAGGAACGCTGGTACAAATTACCCGCGGCGGAATTTGTGGTTCCGACTTACATTATTATCAGGAAGGAAAAGTCGGTAATTTTACCGTTAAAGCACCGATGATTTTAGGCCATGAAGTTATTGGTAAAGTGGTGCACAGCGACTCAAAAGAATTACATGAAGGTCAGTCGGTGGCTATTAATCCGTCGAAGCCCTGTGGCCACTGTAAATACTGTCTGCAGCACGACGAAAACCAGTGCACGGAAATGCGCTTTTTTGGCAGCGCCATGTATTTTCCCCACGTTGACGGCGGCTTTACCCGATTTAAAACCGTCGATACCGCGCAGTGCATCCCCTACCCCCAGCACGCCGATGAAAAAGTCATGGCCTTTGCCGAACCGCTGGCAGTCGCGATCCACGCCGCGCATGAAGCAGGAGACCTGCAGGGCAAGCGCGTGTTTATCTCCGGCGTGGGGCCTATCGGCTGCCTGATCGTCAGCGCGGTGAAAACGCTCGGCGCAGCAGAAATTGTCTGTGCTGATATCAGCCCGCGCTCGCTGTCGCTGGCCCAGCAGATGGGTGCTAACACGCTGATTAACCCGCAGCAGGACTCGCTCGATGAGTGGAAAAAAGAAAAAGGCTACTTCGACATCAGCTTCGAAGTCTCTGGTCATCCGTCCTCAATCACCACCTGCCTGGAAGTCACCCGCGCGAAAGGCGTGATGGTGCAGGTCGGCATGGGCGGTGCGGTGCCGGACTTCCCGATGATGATGCTGATCGGCAAAGAGATCGCGCTCAAAGGCTCGTTCCGCTTTACCACCGAGTTCAACACTGCGGTGTCGTGGCTGGCGAATAACGTTATCGATCCGCTGCCATTACTCAGCGCCGAATATCCGTTTACCGAGCTTGAACAGGCGCTGATCTTTGCCGGGGATAAAACCCAGGCAGCGAAAGTCCAGCTCGTTTTTGCTGAAACAAAATAAGGAAGAACATAATGAACGATCTTTTTTCACTGGATGGCAAAAATATTCTGATCACCGGTTCGGCCCAGGGTATTGGTTATTTACTGGCGACCGGGCTGGGTAAATATGGCGCGCAGATTATCGTCAATGATATTACGCCGGAGCGCGCGGAGGCCGCCGTCGCCAAACTGCAACAGGAAGGGATCCGCGCCGTTGCCGCGCCCTTCAATGTTACGCAGAAACAGGACATTGATGCCGCCATCGACCATATCGAAAAAGACATTGGCCCACTCGATGTGCTGGTGAATAACGCCGGTATTCAGCGCCGCCATCCGTTTACCGAGTTCCCGGAGCAGGACTGGAACGATGTGATTGCCGTTAACCAGACGGCGGTGTTCCTGGTCTCGCAGGCAGTAACGCGTCGCATGGTGGAACGTCAGGCTGGAAAGGTCATCAACATCTGCTCCATGCAAAGCGAGCTGGGCCGCGACACCATCACGCCGTATGCCGCCTCGAAAGGCGCGGTGAAAATGCTCACCCGCGGTATGTGCGTTGAGCTGGCGCGCCACAATATCCAGGTCAACGGTATCGCACCGGGCTACTTCAAAACCGAGATGACCAAAGCGCTGGTCGAGGATGAAGCCTTCACCGCCTGGCTTTGCAAACGTACGCCAGCCGCGCGCTGGGGCGATCCGCAGGAGCTGATTGGCGCGGCGGTATTCCTCTCTTCCAAAGCATCCGATTTTGTTAACGGGCACCTGTTGTTTGTCGATGGCGGCATGCTGGTCGCCGTCTGATACAACACAACGCAACATCACGCAGCGCCCAGGCGCTGCATTTTTGGCCACCCCTAAATAATTCGAGTTGCAGGACGGCGGCAAGTGAATGAACCCGATGAGCTTACTTGAGTAAGTGATTCGGGTGAGTGAGCGCAGCCAACACACCTGCAACTTGCAGTATGACGGGGATATAAGAGAAACGATTATGCCATTAATAATAATTGCGGCAGGCGTCGCGCTGCTCCTGGTCCTGATGATTGGTTTTAAAGTTAACGGCTTTATTGCTCTGGTCCTGGTGGCGGCGGTCGTCGGTTTTGCCGAAGGGATGGATGCCCAGGCCGTTTTGCATTCAATACAAAATGGGATCGGCGGGACGCTCGGCGGTCTGGCGATGATCCTTGGCTTCGGTGCAATGCTCGGTAAGCTGATTTCCGATACCGGCGCGGCTCAGCGCATCGCCACCACGTTAATTGGCACGTTTGGTAAGAAACGCGTGCAGTGGGCGCTGGTGATCACCGGACTGGTGGTAGGTCTGGCGATGTTTTTCGAAGTCGGCTTTGTTCTGCTGCTGCCGCTGGTGTTTACGGTGGTGGCCTCTTCCGGCCTGCCGCTGCTGTATGTTGGCGTCCCGATGGTAGCTGCGCTGTCCGTGACCCACTGTTTTCTGCCGCCGCATCCGGGGCCGACCGCGATTGCCACCATTTTCGAGGCTAATCTCGGCACCACCCTGCTGTACGGCTTTATTATTACTATCCCGACGGTGATTGTTGCCGGGCCGCTGTTTTCTAAGCTGCTGACCCGCTTTGAGAAAGCGCCGCCGGAAGGGTTATTCAACCCGCATCTGTTCACCGAAGAAGAGATGCCGTCGTTCTGGAACAGTATCTTTGCTGCGGTAATCCCGGTCATACTGATGGCGGTCGCCGCAGTGTGCGAAATCACGCTGCCGAAAACCAACAGCGTACGGGTGTTCTTTGAGTTTATCGGTAACCCTGCGGTCGCGTTGTTTATCGCTATCGTGCTCGCCATTTTTACCCTTGGTCGGCGTAACGGACGTACGATCGAGCAAATTATGGATATCATTGGCGACTCTATCGGCGCGATTGCGATGATTGTGTTTATCATCGCCGGGGGCGGCGCGTTTAAGCAGGTTCTGGTCGACAGCGGCGTGGGGCAATATATCTCGCACCTGATGACCGGCACGTCGCTTTCTCCGTTGCTGATGTGCTGGACGGTCGCCGCCTTGCTGCGTATCGCGCTCGGTTCAGCCACCGTGGCGGCGATCACCACCGCAGGCGTGGTGCTGCCGATTATCAACGTCACTCATGCCGACCCGGCGCTGATGGTGCTGGCTACCGGCGCGGGCAGCGTGATTGCCTCCCACGTTAACGATCCGGGATTCTGGCTGTTTAAAGGCTATTTTAATCTCAGCGTCGGGGAAACGTTGCGTACCTGGACGGTAATGGAGACGCTGATTTCCATTATGGGGCTGCTGGGGGTTCTGGCGCTGAACGCCATTCTGCATTAAGACAGTCATCACCGGGGAGCACAGATCCGCGCTCCCCGGCACTGGAGAGAAAATGAGGAACCACAGAATTTCTTTGCAAGACATCGCCACGCTGGCGGGCGTGACCAAAATGACGGTGAGCCGCTACATTCGCTCGCCAAAAAAGGTCGCAAAGGAAACCGGTGAACGCATCGCGCAGATTATGGAGGAGATTAATTACATCCCCAACCGCGCGCCCGCGATGCTGCTGAATGCGCAAAGCTATACGCTTGGCGTGCTGATCCCCTCGTTTCAAAACCAGCTGTTCGCTGACATTCTGGCCGGCATTGAGTCGGTCACCTCGGACCATAACTATCAGACGCTGATCGCCAACTACAATTACGACCGGGAATCCGAGGAAGAGTCGGTGATCAATCTGCTGTCATACAATATCGACGGCATTATCCTGTCCGAGAAATATCACACCCTGCGTACGGTGAAGTTTCTGCGTTCAGCCAACATTCCGGTGGTGGAGCTGATGGATATTCAGGGCGATCGTCTGGACATGGAAGTGGGCTTCGATAACCGTCAGGCGGCATTTGATATGGTCAGCACCATGCTGGATAAACGCCAGCGGCGCAAAATCCTCTATCTCGGTTCGAAAGACGACGTCCGCGATGAACAGCGCTATCGCGGCTATTGCGATGCCATGACCCGCCGGGGTCTGGCGCCGCTGCGCGTCAATCCGCGTTCTATTTCGTCCATCCATCTCGGCACCCAGATGATGCGTGACGCGCTCGCCGCGCATCCGGATTTAGACGGCGTTTTTTGCACCAACGACGATATTGCGATGGGCGCGCTGCTGCTGTGCCGCGAGCGCGATCTGGCCGTTCCGGAACAGATCTCAATTGCCGGTTTTCACGGGCTGGAAATGGGCAGGCAGATGATCCCAAGCCTCGCCAGCGTGATCACCCCGCGTTTTGACATTGGCCGCATGGCAGCGCAGATGTTGCTGAGCAAAATCAAGAACAACGACCATAACCACAACACCGTGGATTTGGGGTACCAGATTTATCACGGCAATACGCTTTAAGTCATTTTCTCTGGCCATCGCATACTCTCTTTGATGGACATTGCCTATACTCCAGGCAAGATAAATGGAGGAAATCTCAATGAGCACACCCCTGCTAATTGCCCGCACGCCGGACACCGAACTGTTTTTACTGCCAGGCATGGCCAACCGTCACGGACTGATTACCGGCGCGACCGGGACCGGTAAAACCGTCACGCTACAGAAGCTGGCCGAATCGCTGTCTGAAATTGGCGTACCGGTATTTATGGCCGATGTGAAAGGCGACTTAACCGGCGTGGCCGAGGAAGGGCAGGCCTCTGAAAAGCTGCTCGCCCGCCTGAAAAATATCGGCATTACCGACTGGCAACCGCATGCTAATCCGGTCACGGTGTGGGATATCTTCGGCGAAAAAGGTCACCCCGTGCGGGCCACGGTATCTGACCTCGGCCCGCTGCTGCTGGCCCGTTTGCTGAACCTCAACGACGTACAGTCCGGCGTGCTGGATATTATCTTCCGCATTGCCGATGACCAGGGTCTGTTGCTGCTCGATTTCAAAGACCTGCGAGCCATTACCCAGTACATCGGCGATAACGCCAAATCCTTCCAGAATCAATATGGCAATATCAGCAGCGCCTCGGTCGGGGCAATCCAGCGTGGACTGCTGTCGCTGGAGCAACAGGGGGCGGCGCACTTCTTTGGCGAACCGATGCTGGACATCAAAGACTGGATGCGAACTGACGCCAGCGGCAAAGGGATGATCAACATCCTCAGCGCAGAGAAGCTCTACCAGATGCCCAAACTGTACGCCGCCAGCCTGCTGTGGATGCTCTCCGAACTGTACGAACAGCTGCCGGAAGCAGGCGATCTGGAGAAGCCAAAACTGGTGTTCTTCTTCGATGAAGCTCACCTGCTGTTCAACGACGCTCCGCAGGTGCTGCTGGATAAAATCGAACAGGTGATCCGCCTGATCCGCTCGAAAGGGGTCGGCGTGTGGTTCGTCTCGCAAAACCCGTCAGATATTCCAGACAACGTGCTCGGTCAGTTGGGGAACCGCGTGCAGCACGCCCTGCGCGCGTTCACACCGAAGGATCAGAAAGCGGTGAAAACCGCCGCGCAAACCATGCGCGCCAACCCGGCATTTGATACCGAAAAAGCCATTCAGGAACTGGGAACCGGCGAGGCGCTGGTGTCGTTTCTGGACGCTAAAGGCAGCCCGTCTGTGGTTGAACGAGCAATGGTGATTGCGCCGTGCTCGCGGATGGGACCAGTGACGGATGACGAGCGTAACGGGCTGATTAATCACTCCTCGCTGTACGGTAAATATGAAGAACAGATCGACCGCGAGTCCGCCTATGAGCGTTTACAGCAAGGCGTGCAGGCCAGCACCGAGCAGCAAAATACACCTCCCGCCAACGGTAAAGCGATCGATGTGGACGGCGGTATTCTCGGTGGATTGAAGGATATTCTGTTTGGCAGCACCGGACCGCGCGGCGGCAAGCGCGATGGCGTGGTACAGAGTGTGGCGAAGAGCGCGGCGCGACAGGTCACCAATCAGATAATCCGCGGCATGTTGGGGAGTTTGATGGGCGGGAGAAAACGCTAGCAGGAAGGCGCCCCTCCCGCACAGCGGGAGGGGCGAATATCAGGACTTACGCAGCATCAGCCACAGGCTTATCAGGAAGAAGCTGGCGCTTGGCAGCAACGCGCCGATAATCGGCGGAATGCCGTACACCAGCGTCAGCGGGCCAAAGATTTGGTCCAGCACATAGAACACAAAGCCGAAGCTAATCCCTGTCACCACGCGCACGCCCATCGGGACGCTACGCAGCGGACCAAAGATAAACGACAGCGCCATCAGCATCATTACCGCCACAGACAGCGGCTGGAAGACTTTGCTCCACATATTGAGCTGGTAGCGTCCGGCGTCCTGGCCGCTCGACTTCAGGTACTTCACGTAGTTATGCAGACCACTAATCGAGAGCGCATCAGGATCCAACGCCACGACGCCGAGCTTGTCGGGTGTAAGGTTGGTTTTCCAGGTGCCGCTCACCGTCTGCGAGCCGGTGATTTGCTTCGGATCGGTCAGGTTGGATTCATCCACTTGCGACAAACGCCAGACCTTCTGCTCCGGGTCAAACGTCGCACTTGCGGCATAGCGGACGGACTGCAAACGGCGCTTGTCGTTAAAGGAGTAGATGCTAATTCCGCCTAACTCGGCGTCACCTTTCACCCGCTCAATGTAGACAAAGCTGTCGCCATCTTTCGCCCACAAACCTTGCTGGGTCGAGAGCAGCGAACCGCCGTACATCTGCTGCGCACGGTAGTTACGCGCCATCTGTTCGCCCTGCGGCGCCACCCATTCGCCGATGGCCATCGTCAGCAGCACCAGCGGAATCGCGGTTTTCATCACCGACAACGCCACCTGCATACGGGTAAAGCCAGAAGCCTGCATGACCACCAGTTCACTGCGCTGCGCCAGCATGCCCAGCCCCAGCAAAGCACCCAGCAGCGCCGCCATCGGAAAGAAGATCTGGATATCTTTCGGCGCGCTGAGCAGGGTATACAGCCCGGCGCCCATCGCATCGTAGCTCCCCTGCCCGGCTTTTTTCAGCTGGTCGACAAACTTGATGATCCCGGAGAGCGACACCAGCATGAACAACGTCATCATGATGGTGGTGAAAATGGTTTTACCGATATAGCGGTCAAGTACACCAAAAGGCTGCATTATACCGCTCCTTTACGCATAAAACGGGCACGTAAGCGGCGCATCGGCACCGTATCCCAGAGGTTAAGCACAATCGCCAGCGCCAGATACGCCAGGTTAACCGTCCACATCCAGAACACCGGATCCAGCTTGCCTTTGCCGCCATTCGACTTCAGCGATGTCTGAACCAGGAAGAACAGCAAATAAAGCAGCATTGCTGGCAGCATGGACAGTACGCGACCCTGACGCGGGTTCACCACGCTCAGCGGTACAACCATCAGCGCCATCATAAATACGGTGAATACTAACGTGATACGCCAGGTCAGCTCCGCACGGGCGCGATCGGTGTCGGTGGTCCATAGCGTACGCATGGTCATCTGGTCGGTATCGTTTGGATCCAGCGCCACGGCCTGATGACCGATAATCGCCTGATAATTCTGGAAGTCGGTAATGCGGAAATCGCGCAGCAGCGCGGTCCCTTCAAAACGCGTCCCCTGGTTCAGCGTCACGACCTGAGAGCCATCGCGCAATTGAGTAAGATGACCGGAGTCCGCTACCACCACCGAAGGACGGGCGTTACCTTTCGGGCGGATTTGCGCGAGGAACACATCGTTGAAATTACTGCCGTCAACGCTTTCGATAAACAGCACCGAGCCGCCGTTAGTGGCCTGCTGGAATTGCCCCTGAGCAAGCGCCGCCATACCGGGGTTCGCTTTCGCCTCCGCCAGGACTTCGTCCTGATGTCTGGAGGACCACGGTCCGGCCCACATCACGTTGACCGCCGCAATAATACTGGTAAACAGCGCCAGCACCATCGCCGCTTTTACTAAGACAGCCTTGCTCAGCCCGCAGGCGTGCATGACCGTAATTTCACTTTCGGTATACAGTTTGCCCAGCGTCATCAGCAGCCCGAGGAACAGGCTTAATGGCAAGATAAGTTGCGCCATTTCTGGCACGCCCAGCCCCAGCAGCGAGAGCACCAGATTCGCCGGGATATCACCGTCAACCGCCGCACCAAGGATCCTGACTAACTTTTGACAAAAGAAGATCAAAAGCAGGATGAATAGGATCGCAAGTTGGCTTTTGAGCGTTTCCCGAACCAGATATCTTATGATTATCACTTTAAATACGCCCGTAAAAACCCGTCTTTTGCCGGAATTTAGCTTGTTTCATGGCTTAAACGTCATTTATTCTCTTGAGTCGTCGAAATCGTCGCTAAGATCATTATACTCAACGGATCCACCTCTCAGAAATTGTTCTGACGTGCCAATGCCGTAATAACGTTAAGATTAACACGAAGTCACCGCAACAGCGGGTATGAGTTACGAAAGCTTGCAATTCTATCCGTAGCCACCGCCGTTGTCTTTAAGATTCAGGAGCGTAGTGCATGGAGTTCAGTGTAAAAAGCGGTAGCCCGGAGAAACAGCGGAGTGCGTGCATCGTCGTGGGTGTCTTTGAACCACGCCGTCTCTCTCCGATTGCAGAGCAGCTCGACAAGATCAGCGACGGGTACATCAGCGCACTGCTGCGTCGTGGCGAACTGGAAGGCAAACCAGGTCAAACCCTGTTGCTGCACCATGTTCCTAACGTTCTGTCTGAGCGAATTCTCCTCATTGGTTGTGGCAAAGAGCGCGAGCTTGATGAGCGCCAATACAAGCAGGTCATTCAGAAAACCATCAATACGCTGAATGATACTGGCTCAATGGAAGCCGTCTGCTTCCTGACTGAGCTGCACGTCAAAGGGCGCAATAACTACTGGAAAGTGCGTCAGGCCGTTGAGACGGCACAGGAAACGCTGTACAGCTTTGATCAACTGAAGACCAACAAAAGCGAGCCGCGTCGACCGCTGCGTAAAATGGTCTTCAACGTACCGACCCGCCGGGAACTGACCAGCGGTGAGCGTGCGATCCAGCACGGTCTGGCGATCGCCGCCGGCATTAAAGCGGCAAAAGATCTCGGCAACATGCCGCCGAACATCTGTAACGCCGCCTACCTTGCCTCTCAGGCGCGCCAACTGGCAGACAGCTACAGCAAAAATGTTGTAACCCGCGTGATCGGCGAGCAGCAGATGAAAGAGCTGGGCATGCACTCTTATCTGGCCGTCGGTCACGGCTCGCAGAATGAGTCGCTGATGTCGGTCATCGAGTACAAAGGCAATCCGTCCGAAGACGCGCGTCCGATCGTGCTGGTCGGTAAAGGGTTAACCTTTGACTCTGGCGGTATCTCCATCAAACCTGCCGAAGGCATGGATGAGATGAAATACGACATGTGCGGCGCGGCAGCGGTATATGGCGTGATGCGCATGGTGGCCGAGCTTCAACTGCCAATCAACGTCGTCGGCGTGCTGGCAGGCTGCGAAAACATGCCAGGTGGCCGCGCGTATCGCCCAGGCGACGTGCTGACCACCATGTCTGGTCAGACCGTTGAAGTACTCAATACCGATGCCGAAGGCCGTCTGGTCCTGTGCGACGTATTAACCTACGTCGAGCGCTTTGAGCCAGAAGCGGTGATTGACGTCGCAACCCTGACCGGCGCGTGCGTGATTGCGCTGGGCCATCACATCACTGGCCTGATGTCGAACCACAACCCGCTGGCGCATGAGCTGATCGGTGCGTCCGAACAGGCTGGCGACCGCGCGTGGCGTTTGCCGCTGGGCGATGAATACCAGGAGCAGCTAGAGTCCAACTTTGCGGATATGGCGAACATCGGCGGACGTCCTGGCGGCGCCATTACCGCGGGCTGCTTCCTGTCACGCTTTACCCGTAAGTACAACTGGGCGCACCTCGATATCGCCGGTACCGCATGGCGTTCAGGGAAAGCCAAAGGCGCAACCGGTCGTCCGGTGGCGCTGCTGTCGCAGTTCCTGCTCAATCGTGCCGGTTTTAACGGCGAAGAGTAAGGCGGTAAGCACAAGCAATAAGACCCGTAGGCCGGATAAGCGCAACGCCATCCGGCCTACGGTTGTGCATCATGGCAACGCATTTAAATTCACCAGAAGAAGCCCCATATATGAGAAACGCAACTTTCTATCTTCTGGACAATGACACGCAACACGATGGCTTAAGCGCCGTCGAGCAGTTGGTGTGTGAAATTGCCGCAGAACGTTGGCGTGCTGGCAAGCGCGTGCTGATCGCCTGCGAAAACGAAAAGCAGGCTCTTCGACTGGATGAAGCCCTGTGGGCAAGACCGGCAGAAAGCTTTGTTCCGCATAATCTGGCAGGTGAAGGCCCCAGAGGCGGCGCACCGGTAGAGATTGCCTGGCCGGAGAAACGCAACAGCAGCCCGCGCGACCTGCTTATCAGTTTGCGCGTTGGCTTTGCAGATTTTGCCACCGCTTTCACAGAAGTGATAGACTTCGTTCCTTACGAAGATTCTTTGAAACAATCGGCACGCGATCGCTACAAAGCTTACCGCGTGGCCGGTTTTAACCTGAATACGGCAACCTGGAAATAATGGAAAAGACATACAACCCACAAGATATCGAACAGCCGCTTTACGAGCACTGGGAAAAGCAGGGCTATTTCAAACCTAACGGCGATGAAAGCAAAGAGTCCTTCTGCATCATGATCCCGCCGCCGAACGTCACCGGCAGTTTGCATATGGGTCATGCTTTCCAGCAAACCATCATGGATACCATGATCCGCTACCAGCGCATGCAGGGTAAAAACACCCTGTGGCAGGCAGGTACCGATCACGCGGGTATCGCAACCCAGATGGTGGTTGAGCGTAAGATTGCCGCTGAAGAAGGTAAAACCCGCCACGACTACGGTCGCGAAGCGTTTATCGACAAAATCTGGCAGTGGAAAGCGGAATCCGGCGGCACCATCACCCGCCAGATGCGCCGTCTCGGCAACTCCGTTGACTGGGAGCGCGAGCGCTTCACTATGGACGAAGGTCTTTCCAATGCCGTGAAAGAAGTCTTCGTTCGCCTGTACAAAGAAGACCTGATTTACCGTGGCAAGCGCCTGGTGAACTGGGACCCGAAACTGCGCACCGCGATTTCCGACCTGGAAGTGGAAAACCGCGAGTCGAAAGGCTCAATGTGGCACATCCGCTATCCGCTGGCCGACGGTGCGAAAACCGCTGATGGTAAAGATTACCTGGTCGTCGCCACCACCCGTCCGGAAACCGTACTGGGCGATACCGGCGTGGCCGTCAACCCGGAAGATCCGCGTTATAAAGATCTGATTGGCAAATTTGTTGTTCTGCCGCTGGTTAACCGCCGCATTCCCATCGTCGGCGATGAACACGCTGATATGGAAAAAGGCACCGGCTGCGTGAAGATCACCCCGGCGCACGACTTTAACGACTACGAAGTCGGGAAACGTCACGGCCTGCCGATGATCAATATTCTGACCTTTGACGGCGACATCCGTGAAACCGCGGAAGTGTACGACACCAAAGGCGAAGAGTCCGACGTTTATTCCAATGAAATCCCGGCCGAGTTCCAGAAGCTGGAGCGCTTTGCCGCGCGTAAAGCGGTGGTTGCCGCTGTTGATGCGCTGGGCCTGCTGGAAGAAATTAAACCGCACGACCTGACCGTACCTTACGGCGACCGTGGCGGCGTGGTTATTGAACCGATGCTGACCGACCAGTGGTACGTCCGTGCCGACGTGCTGGCGAAACCGGCGGTTGAAGCGGTTGAGAACGGCGACATTCAGTTCGTACCGAAGCAGTACGAAAACATGTACTTCTCCTGGATGCGCGATATTCAGGACTGGTGTATTTCCCGTCAGCTGTGGTGGGGTCACCGTATCCCGGCATGGTATGACAACGACGGCAACGTCTACGTTGGCCGTACCGAAGACGAAGTGCGTCAGGAAAACAACCTCGGTGCCGACGTTCAGCTTCGCCAGGACGAAGACGTTCTCGATACCTGGTTCTCCTCCGCATTGTGGACCTTCTCTACCCTGGGCTGGCCGGAAAACACCGACGCGCTGCGTCAGTTCCACCCAACCAGCGTGATGGTTTCCGGTTTCGACATCATCTTCTTCTGGATTGCCCGCATGATCATGATGACCATGCATTTCATCAAAGATGAAAACGGCAAGCCGCAGGTGCCGTTTAAGACCGTCTACATGACCGGTCTGATCCGCGACGACGAAGGCCAGAAGATGTCCAAATCCAAGGGCAACGTCATTGACCCGCTGGATATGGTCGACGGTATCTCCCTGGCAGAACTGCTGGAGAAACGTACCGGCAACATGATGCAGCCGCAGTTGGCCGAGAAGATTGCCAAGCGTACCGAGAAGCAGTTCCCGGACGGCATCGAGCCGCACGGCACCGACGCACTACGCTTCACCCTGGCGGCGCTGGCCTCTACCGGTCGCGACATCAACTGGGATATGAAGCGTCTGGAAGGTTACCGTAACTTCTGTAACAAGCTGTGGAACGCTAGTCGCTTCGTGCTGATGAACACCGAAGACCAGGATTGCGGCTTCAACGGCGGCGAAATGACCCTGTCGCTGGCGGATCGCTGGATCCTTGCTGAATTCAACCAGACCATCAAAGCGTACCGCGAAGCGCTGGACAACTTCCGCTTCGACATCGCCGCGGGCATTCTGTACGAATTCACCTGGAACCAGTTCTGCGACTGGTATCTGGAGCTGACCAAGCCGGTAATGAACGGCGGTTCCGAGTCTGAACTGCGCGGCACCCGCAATACGCTGGTCACCGTTCTGGAAGGTCTACTGCGCCTGGCGCATCCGATCATCCCGTTCATCACCGAGACCATCTGGCAGCGCGTGAAGGTGATTTCCGGTATTACCGCCGACACCATCATGCTGCAACCGTTCCCGGAATATAACGCCGCACAGGTTGATGAAGCCGCACTGGCTGATACCGAATGGCTGAAGCAGGCGATCGTTGCCGTACGTAACATCCGTGCGGAAATGAACATCGCCCCAGGTAAACCGCTCGAACTGCTGCTGCGCGGTTGCAGCGCTGATGCGATGCGCCGTGTGAACGATAACCGCAGCTTCCTGCTGAACCTGGCGCGTCTGGAAAGCATCACCGTACTGCCAGCCGATGACAAAGGTCCAGTCTCCGTGACCAAAATCATCGACGGCGCCGAGCTGCTGATCCCGATGGCTGGCCTCATCAATAAAGAAGATGAGCTGGCGCGTCTGGCGAAAGAAGTGGCGAAAATCGAAGGTGAGATTGCCCGTATCGAAGGCAAACTTTCCAACGAAGGTTTCGTTGCTCGCGCACCGGAAGCAGTTATCGCCAAAGAGCGTGAGAAGCTGGACGGTTATGCGGAAGCGAAAGCGAAGCTGATTGAGCAGCAGGCGGTCATCGCCGCGCTGTAATTGCCGTTGACGTTATACACGTATTAAAGGCCGGAGCATGCTCCGGCCTTGTTGTATCAGATGAACGGGAAGTAGGTCATCATACCACGTGATACCCACATCGCCGGACCTGTTTCCAACGCCTCTGTATGGTCAGTCAGTTCCAGCGCATCCAAATCCCCTTGTACATGGGAGTTACTGGCCAGCCAACTGACCAGCCACATTTTCATCCACGGATAAGCTAGCCCAAACGTGATGCCTGAAATAAACAACACCAGTACAAAACGCCAGATCAGGCCATGTGCAGTGACGGAAGAATGAAAGCGGATTTTGCCCTCGGCCAGCGCCAGGTTATTCATGAACAGATTACGTAGCGTGGTGTATAAATAGCTTCCAACCACAATAATTCCAGCGAAATAGAGAAAATAGCTCGCCATTATTCTGCTCTGATTCTCCCGGATAAATTCGTCGTCGGCCACACCTAACACAGCCAACATCACCATTTGCAGAAAAATAGGGGCAATTAGCCAGACAATCACAACAACAAATGGCAGCAGTACCAGCACGGCTTTAATACACCCCACTATGCTTGCTTTCATATTGACGTTAATAGTAAAGCGGTGAATACCAAAATTACCGCCATTACCCACTAACTGCATCCATTTTGCATAGGTAATACCGTAGGTGATACCCATGCCCACAATTCCCACCAACGCGATAAATGCTATTCTGATAAGCATTCCAGTACTGCCCTCAATCCAGTCGGTGGCAAGTATCAGAAGATAAATCACTCCCCAGTTCACCAGAGCAAGCACCACTGGCACAACCAGTAAAAAAAGCCATGCATGTAATTGTGAGCAGTCAAAACCAAAACGCACACCGTTAAGCGACGTCATCATCGCCTGATACTGCAGGCTTTTTATGGTCATTAATGGAAGGACAGCTACCAGTAAACCAATCAAAGTAAAACCAACGAGAGGGCTGCCGTTAGCAATAGAACTCATGCTGGCACCATAAACCACCATAATCGACAAGAAGCTTACGAATATCGCGCCACCTGTCGCCTTATAGGTAAAGGGTTGGCCATTGAGAGTCATATTCTCGTAAATATAACGCCGACATTTCACTATCGCCCACGGTGTATAAATACCCAGAGTAATACAACACAGCAAAAAATTGACAATGCAAATAATAAAGTACTGCCATCCTTTACCGATAAAAATAAATGTGTGTCGTTGATTTTCCCGACCACCAACAAAATCATTCATGAACAATATCCCTAATATAAATTCCATTAAGATAAAAAATAAAAACCAGTGTTTATTTACTGGTTCGTTTACAATACTATTTTTAATTAGCCAATGTGTTTTAATTTTTTCTGATTCAGGAACGTCTTGCACCCGACAGAAGAGAGTGGTATTAAATAAATATATAAGTGTATTTTTAGAATTGAGCCATATTATGAATGTTGTGCTACCCACCACGCTTACGCTGCGCCGAATCACCGCAGCAGATAATGCCGCTATCGCTGCGGTGATCCGCAAAGTTTCCGCTGAATACGGGCTTACTGCCGATAAGGGCTATACCGTTGCCGACCCTAATCTGGATGAACTATTCCAGGTTTACAGCCAGCCGGGCGCGGCCTACTGGGTGGTTGAGCAAAACGGTGAAGTCGTGGGCGGCGGCGGCGTTGCGCCGTTAGGATGTAGCGAACCGGACATTTGCGAACTGCAAAAGATGTACTTCCTGTCGAGCGCACGCGGTCAGGGGCTGGCGAAAAAGCTGGCGCTGATGGCCCTCGAACATGCCCGTGAGCAGGGTTTCAAACAGTGCTATCTGGAGACCACGGCGTTTCTGACCGAGGCAATCCGCCTGTATGAACATTTAGGGTTTGAGCATATCAGCGAAGCGCTGGGCTGTACCGGGCACGTAGATTGCGAAGTGCGGATGTTAAAACCCCTCTGACTTCAGCCGGAGGGGCAATGGTTGTGTTACTGCATTTCGGCGGAGAGCATCAGCCGAATGACGCCAGCCGCGCGAGCGGTTGGCAGCTTCAGCACCTGTGACCATAAATCCTGCACCATTTCACAGGCGACTTTCTCTTTGCCCACGCCTTTACTCGGATCAGCCATAATCTGGATATCCGGTCCAAAGCGTTGTACCAATCCCGGGCTGATGGATTGCAGATCCTGAAGCGCCAGCTGTTTCTCTTGCGCCGTAACCGTATGTTTATTCGGGCCATAAGCCGCGTGCATCATACTCATGTCGCTGGCCATTCGACTATTCATCAGCTCCCGCGGAATAATACGCACCGGGTTAATCCCGCCTTTCACCGCCGGGAACAGAAAGCGAAAACACTCGTCATCGCCCACTTTTGCCACCGCAGCAATCTGCTCGAGGTTAATTTTCATATACTCAATCACATTGGCATCGGGTGCCTGCTGCAAACGCGCCATCTGTACCTGCAGGATTTGCGGCTGAATAGCGTCGATAATCTGTTGTTCGCTTTTCCCAGCTTCTTTCAGTTGCGTTGCCTGGTTGAGGATGTTCTGCCATAACGCGGGTTCCTGCTCTTTAAGTACCTGATAAACAGGCATTGCCAGCATCGCATTTTCAAATTTCTGCGCGTCCGTCAGCCCATAATCAGGGCTTTCGCGCGGGATCAGGTAGTGCACATCAAACAGATTCCACGCGACAATCGCTACCACAAAAACCACCGCGCCGGAGATCTTGCCCAGCCAGCCTTTTTTGCGAAACATGCCAACGACGATAGCAATCACCGCCCCGATATAACCCGCCAACAATACGTGTGCCCAGTTCATTAACCATCCTTATGCAAAACAGTCTCTGTTGCGGGGATATATTTCCCCTTCGTGTGTTTTGATTATTACGGCAGCAGCGAGCGATTTCCAGCCACCAGATTTTGCTAATGGAAACAGGAAAGGTAAAACCGCGCGACGATTAGCGCCGCGCGTCAGAGAAGGAAGTCAGGCTGGCACGCCGCTGTGGAAGCGGAATTCATCGTCGGGAGAAGTAATCAATGCGGCTTCTACTTCGCCAAAGAATCGCACCCGACTACTGATATCGTCGGCAGAAACCTGCTGTGCCAGCGCCAGATAGTCCTGATAGTGCCGCGCCTCGGATCGCAGCAGCGAAAGATAAAATGCCTGTAAATCGTCATCCAAATACGGCGCCAGCGCGGCGAACCGTTCACAAGAACGCGCCTCAATGTAAGCCCCGCAAATCAGTTTGTCGATTAGCGTTAATGGCTCGTGGGTTCGCACCTCTTTGAGCATGCCTTTGGCATAACGGCTGGCGGTAATTTTGACGTAGGGAATGTTGCGGCTCATCATCGCCTCACGCACCTGCCAGAAGTGGTGCAGCTCTTCTTTGATCAGCAAAACCATGCTGTCGATCAGCTTACGCCCCCACGGATCGTCAGTTTGCGGCATTACGCTTTTGCTAATCTGTTTATTCAGCGCGATAAAATCCGGTTCATCCCCTTCTCTGAAAGCATACGCT
Organism: Citrobacter sp. RHBSTW-00986; assembly: GCF_013783065.1. Taxonomy (NCBI): domain Bacteria; kingdom Pseudomonadati; phylum Pseudomonadota; class Gammaproteobacteria; order Enterobacterales; family Enterobacteriaceae; genus Citrobacter; species Citrobacter sp. RHBSTW-00986. The sequence goes on from NZ_CP056200.1 coordinate 4,276,470, forward strand.
TCATAGGGTTTCAGCCAGTCCAGTAGCGCCTGCGATCCCTGTTTATCTGCAACATACTTACGCACCAGCAGCATGGCCGTTTGCGCCGCTTTCAGCTCGCAGACGAGATGATCCGTCAGTAACAGAGGGAGATTCGCCGGGGCTCGCGCTTTATCAAGCCAGGCCTGGGGCGTTTTACAGTGCAGGAAGTTGTGGATCGGGGAAAGTATTTGCAGGTAATCCATACGTTATCCTTGGCCTACGGCAGCAGACGCTACCGTAGGTCAGCAGATGACTTAGTGACGCACGCCGTCATCATCTTCGTCGACGAGGTCTTCATCGTCGCCGTCTTCACCTTCTTCGCCGTTCGGGTCTTCAAAATAGGTGCCCCAACCGTCGTATTCCACATCAAATTTTTCAGCCAGGTTCATCAGTTGCTCAACCTGAGCGTCGATCAACTCGGCATTCAGAGCACATTCGCTCAGGATGTCACAGCAAATAACCGTGTCGCCCTCTTCCACTTCCAGCTCTTCCGGCTCGGTCACTTCATAACCCAGCTTGAAGGCTTCTACTGCCGCTTTTTCCAGGGTTTCAAAGTCGTCCGCGGAAAGGTGATGCTCGATGGTGTACAGCGCGTCTGGATCGCTGCCATCTTCGAGTAACTCTTCAATAATCAAGCGCGTTTCTTCACGCTGTTCTTCCAGTAGTTCCGGGTTTGCCATGGCTCATTCCTCATAATGTCCTGCCGATACTCTTATTGTCACATACCGCTGTCATTGCCTCCACCTTTCCAGGAAAGATTTGTTAAACAAGGTTGCAAATGAATAAACATCCATATAAATTGAATTTTAATTCAATAAATGGCCTAAGCCATGTGAGGGAACTATGTCTGCGTTTTATCAGAAACATTTTTTGAAACTGCTTGATTTCACCTCTGCTGAACTCACGTCACTGCTCCAGCTCGCCGCGCAGCTCAAGACGGATAAGAAAAACGGTACAGAGGTCGCTAAACTCACCGGTAAAAACATCGCGCTCATCTTCGAAAAAGACTCAACCCGCACCCGTTGCTCTTTCGAAGTTGCCGCATACGATCAGGGCGCGCGCGTGACGTATCTCGGGCCGAGCGGCAGCCAGATTGGTCATAAAGAGTCGATCAAAGACACCGCCCGCGTACTCGGTCGTATGTACGACGGTATTCAGTATCGGGGCCACGGTCAGGAAATTGTCGAGACGCTGGCGGAATATGCCGGAGTTCCGGTTTGGAACGGATTAACCAACGAATTTCACCCCACCCAGTTGCTGGCGGATTTACTCACGATGCAGGAACACCTGCCGGGTAAAGCGTTTAATGAGATGGTGCTGGTCTACACCGGCGATGCCCGCAACAATATGGGCAATTCCATGCTGGAAGCCGCTGCGTTAACCGGACTGGATCTGCGTCTGGTCGCGCCCCAGGCCTGCTGGCCGGAGGAAAGCCTCGTTGCAGAGTGCAAAGCGCTGGCACAGAAAAACGGCGGCAATATAACGCTAACCGAAGATGTCGCCACGGGCGTGAAAGGCGCGGACTTCATCTATACCGACGTCTGGGTATCGATGGGCGAAGCGAAAGAGAAATGGGCCGAACGTATTGCGCAGTTGCGTAAGTACCAGGTTAATAGCGCGATGATGGCGTTGACCGGCAATCCGCAGGTGAAATTCCTGCACTGCCTGCCCGCGTTCCATGACGATCAAACCACGCTTGGCAAACAAATGGCGCAGGAATATGGTCTGCACGGCGGCATGGAAGTGACCGACGAGGTGTTTGAGTCACCCGCCAGTATCGTATTTGATCAGGCGGAAAACCGAATGCACACCATCAAAGCGGTGATGGTCGCGACGCTTTCCAAATCATAGCATTGCGTGATTGAATTGCCGGATGGCGATGCTGACGCACCCTATCCGGCCTACCATCGCACTTCCGTAGGCCGGGTAAGTCGCACCCGGCAAACTGGTTTATGCTACCCGCATTTTCACCACGGCTTTGCGTACCAGCGCCGGAGCGCCGACTGCGCACAGCGGTTTATGCACTTCACCCGGATAAAAGACGACGAAGTCACCTTCATTCAGCACCACCGTTTTCTCCTGTTCGCCTTCCGGCAGGAAGGCGATATCTTTATCCGCCAGCCAGTCAGTTTCCGGTGCGCCCGCAGGCTGCGTGCTGAAAGTCATGCCTTCCTGACCTTTGAGCAGGATCTGAATATCCAGATAGCGAGCGTGATATTCGGCGCGGCGCTGCGCAAACGGCTCCGTCATATCTTCAGCAATCAGATAGAACAGACGTTCGCCGTCGATGTCGTGCTTACCCTTTTCCGTCGCATCCGTCACGTGCGCTTTAATGTGCTCAATCGCCTGACGCAGCTCTTCCGGCAGCCAGGCATCCAGGTTGTGAATATTGCCGACAATCATTTCAAACCCCTTAATTAAAACATCGTTTCATTTTGGTTGTTATACGAAAAAACGGTCTGCCATACCACTGCTATTTACCGATATTTTGCGTCAACGCATGTTTATCGCTGATGATGTTAAATAATTGCTAATAGCCAGCAACAGGTTATGCATAAACTCTGCATAACTTTCGTCTCATACTTTTCAACTCAGTCACTAACTCACTGTTATAGAAAGCTTTGTTAGAAAAACCAGCTATCGATCACAGTTTACGTCTCCTTCGTTATCTTTCTTCATCGTCATATTTATTTTGAAATAAACCTTACAGCACAAATAATAAAATAATAGATTCGCATAAAAATTCATTAAATATAGAAAAACATATAAAAATCAACGCACTATTTAATTTATTAAATATTTAGATATGTACATAAAATTAACACAGTTAAATAACAAGACATATTCCTGCGTAGTAATTCAATTATTCATGTTTTTATTTTTTAAATTCTCAGAGCCATCTCATAAATTAAACAACAAATGCCAAACATCGACCTGACTGTGAAATGAATCACGTTTCTATATCAGATAAGATCTAAATATAGATTCTGAAATCAGCTGAAAAATCATGACTGCAATAAACATTATTTGCAGGCATCTCCTCTTTATTTTTTAAAATCGTATTAAAGGAATAATGATGGAAAAGCATTATGTCGGATCTGAAATCGGTCAATTACGTAGCGTAATGCTACATCGCCCTAACCTCAGCCTAAAAAGGCTGACGCCATCAAATTGCCAGGAATTGCTTTTTGATGATGTTCTTTCGGTAGAACGTGCAGGAGAAGAGCATGACATTTTCGCCAACACGTTACGTCAACAGGGAATTGAGGTTCTGTTACTCACTGATTTATTGACACAAACTCTGGATATCCCCGATGCCAAAAGCTGGCTACTGGATACACAAATTTCTGATTATCGGCTTGGCCCCGCTTTCGCCACGGATATTCGCGCCTGGCTTGCAGATATGCAGCACCGGGAACTCGCCCGACATTTAAGCGGTGGGCTGACATACGGAGAAATTCCTGCCTCAATCAAAAATATGGTGGTCGATACTCACGATATTAATGACTTTATTATGAAGCCATTACCAAACCACTTATTTACCCGCGACACCTCATGCTGGATATATAACGGCGTATCCATTAATCCGATGGCAAAAACTGCACGTCAACGAGAAACTAATAACTTGCGGGCGATTTACCGTTGGCATCCACAATTTGCCGATGGTGAGTTTATTAAATATTTCGGCGATGAAAATATTAATTACGACCACGCCACATTAGAAGGTGGAGATGTGCTGGTCATTGGTCGCGGCGCAGTTCTCATCGGTATGTCGGAACGTACCACGCCGCAGGGCATTGAGTTCCTTGCCCAGTCGCTATTTAAGCATCGCCAGGCAGAACGCGTCATCGCAGTCGAACTGCCGAAACATCGCTCCTGTATGCACCTCGATACCGTCATGACCCACATCGATATCGATACCTTCTCCGTCTACCCGGAAGTGGTGCGCCCGGATGTCCAGTGCTGGACCCTGACACCAGACGGGCGTGGCGGCCTGAAACGCACCCAGGAAAGTACGCTGGTACATGCCCTCGAAAAAGCACTTGGCCTCGACCAGATCAATCTGATCACCACCGGTGGCGACGCCTTCGAAGCTGAACGCGAACAGTGGAATGACGCGAACAATGTTCTGACGCTGCGCCCCGGGGTTGTGGTGGGCTACGAACGCAACATCTGGACCAACGAAAAATACGACAAAGCTGGCATCACTGTTTTACCCATTCCTGGCGACGAACTGGGACGTGGGCGCGGCGGTGCGCGCTGCATGAGTTGTCCGCTGGAACGCGACGGTATTTAAGGAGACGTTATGGAAAACAAACCTACCCTGGTTGTGGCGCTGGGCGGCAATGCACTACTCAAACGTGGCGAACCGCTGGAAGCCGACATCCAACGCAAGAATATTGAGCTGGCGGCAAGAACTCTCGCTCAACTCACGCAGCAGTGGCGCGTAATTCTGGTACACGGCAATGGCCCGCAGGTTGGACTTTTGGCGTTACAAAACAGTGCGTATGCCAACGTCACCCCCTATCCGCTCGATATTCTCGGCGCAGAAAGTCAGGGAATGATTGGCTATATGCTGCAACAGGCCCTGAAAAACCAGCTCCCACAGCGTGAAATTAGTGTCCTGCTGACTCAGGTTGAAGTCGATGCCCACGATCCAGCCTTCAGCAATCCCACCAAATATATCGGGCCTATTTATGACGAACCCCAGGCCCACGCGTTACAGGCGGAAAAAGGCTGGGTTTTCAAAGCCGATGGTAAAGCGTTCCGCCGTGTTGTGCCCTCTCCACAACCCAAACGTATCGTGGAAAGTGACGCCATTCGCACACTGATCGCCCGCGATCATCTGGTTATCTGCAACGGCGGTGGCGGCGTACCGGTGGTGGAAAAAGCCGATGGCTACCACGGTATTGAAGCGGTGATCGACAAAGATCTCTCCGCCGCCCTGCTCGCCAAACAAATCCACGCCGATGCGCTGCTGATCCTGACCGATGCCGATGCGGTGTATCTCGACTGGGGCAAACCTACCCAGCGCCCGCTGGCCCAGGTTACGCCGGAACGGCTCGGCGAAATGCAATTCGACGCCGGTTCAATGGGCCCCAAAGTCACCGCCTGCGCGGAATTTGTCTCTCACTGTCACGGAATTGCTGGCATCGGCTCGTTGGCTGACGGTTCGGCCATTCTCGCCGGTGACAAAGGCACGCTAATTCGGCGCGAAGCCACTGATGTTAACGCTTAAGGCTTTTTTTGCTGGGTAAAGCGAAGCCTTATCCAGCCTACATAAGGATATTTTCATGACTGTTAACCTGAAAAATCGCAATTTTCTCAAATTGCTGGACTACACCCCAACGGAAATCCAGTACCTGATCGATCTGGCTATCGAGTTAAAAACGGCGAAAAAAGCCGGGCGCGAAAGGCAAACGCTGGTCGGTAAAAATATCGCGCTAATCTTCGAAAAAACGTCAACTCGCACCCGCTGCGCCTTTGAAGTCGGCGCTTTCGATCAGGGCGCACAGGTGACCTACCTTGGCCCAAGCGGCTCGCAGATTGGTCATAAAGAGTCGATGAAAGATACCGCCCGCGTGTTAGGTCGCATGTATGACGGTATTGAATACCGCGGCTACGGCCAGGAGATCGTGGAAGAACTGGGGCAGTTCGCTGGTGTGCCGGTCTGGAACGGGCTGACGAATGAATTCCACCCTACGCAGATCCTCGCGGATCTGATGACCATGCTGGAACACGCCCCGGGTAAAACCTTACCCGAACTGAGCTTCGCTTACCTCGGTGACGCCCGCAATAACATGGGCAATTCGCTGATGGTCGGCGCGGCGAAAATGGGGATGGATATTCGTCTGGTCGCACCGAAATCCTTCTGGCCGGACGAGGCGCTGGTTGCCGAATGCCGTGAAATCGCCAGCGTGACGGGCGCGCGCATTACGCTCACAGAGGATGTTGAGGAAGGCGTTTACGACGTGGACTTTCTCTACACCGATGTCTGGGTTTCGATGGGAGAACCCAAAGAGGCGTGGGCAGAACGCGTCAGCCTGATGACGCCTTATCAAATTAACCAGCAGGTCATCGATGCGACCGGCAATCCCAATGTGAAATTCATGCACTGCCTGCCCGCCTTCCATAACGAGCACACCAAAGTGGGCCGTGAAATCGAAGCGGCTTACGGCCTGAAAGGGCTTGAAGTCACGGAGGAGGTATTTGAGTCAGCGCATTCCATCGTCTTCGACGAAGCAGAAAACCGGATGCATACCATTAAAGCGGTCATGGTAGCGACACTCGGCGACTAACCCCAGCGGGCATGTGTCGCCTGGCGGCATATGCCCAAGCTATCCGGAGAACATCATGGGCAAATTCAAATTTCCCAGCGCGTATACCATCCTGTTTATTCTTATTGCGCTCGTCGCCGTTATGACCTGGATTGTCCCTGCCGGGAAATACCAGATGGCGATAAATGCCACCCTGGGCAAAGAAGTGCCGGTTGCCGGTACCTATGCCCCAACAGAGGCGCATCCACAAGGTTTAACGGCTGTACTGCTGGCTCCGATTGACGGGCTTTATAACCACGAAACCTACACCGCAGGCGCGATTGATGTGGCGTTGTTTGTCCTGATTATTGGCGGGTTTCTCGGCGTGGTAAACAAAACGGGCGCCATCGACGCCGGCATCGAACGCGTGACGGTCAGGCTGAACGGCAAAGAAGAGTGGATGATCCCCATCCTGATGGGACTTTTCGCCGCCGGAGGCACGATTTACGGCATGGCGGAAGAATCACTCCCTTTCTACACCTTATTGGTTCCGGTCATGATGGCTGCGCGCTTTGATCCACTGGTTGCTGCTGCAACCGTTTTGCTTGGCGCAGGCATCGGCACCCTCGGTTCAACAATCAACCCTTTCGCAACGGTTATCGCCGCTAACGCCGCCGGGATCCCCTTCACCCAGGGAATGCTGATGCGCATTCTGCTGCTGGTCGTCGGCTATGTTATCTGTGTGGTATGGGTCATGCGCTATGCACGGAAAGTTCGCAGCCATCCTGAGCTTTCCATCGTGGCCGATAAAATGGAGGAAAACCGTGCCCATTTTCTCGGTAGTCGCGCCAATACCAATCTTGAATTCACGGCTACGCGTAAGTGGATCCTGCTGATATTCGCCGCCGCCTTTGCAGTGATGATTTATGGCGTCGCGGTGCTCGGCTGGTGGATGGCGGAAATATCTGGGGTTTTTCTGGCATCTGCGATTATCGTCGGCGTGATTGCCCGCATGAGTGAAGAAGCATTCACCAGTACCTTCATTGACGGGGCTCGGGATCTGCTCGGCGTGGCGCTGATTATCGGCATTGCGCGCGGTATCGTCGTGGTGATGGACAACGGCATGATCACCCACACCATTTTGCACAGCGCCGAAAATTTAGTCTCCGGTCTGTCCACCACCATTTTCATCAATGTGACTTACTGGCTGGAAGTCTTGCTCTCCTTCCTGGTCCCTTCCTCGTCTGGCCTGGCGGTGCTCACGATGCCCATTATGGCCCCGCTGGCTGACTTCGCCCATGTGCAAAGGGATCTGGTCGTCACCGCGTATCAATCCGCTTCCGGCATTGTGAATCTGATTACCCCCACCTCAGCGGTTGTGATGGGAGGGTTGGCCATCGCTCGTGTTCCTTATGTGCGCTACCTGAAATGGGTCGCACCACTGCTGCTAATTCTGACGGTGCTGAACATGGTTGTTCTGAGTATCGGCGCGATGCTGTAGTCCTGTTGGCCGTCGGATCCCGACGGCTTTTTTGAGCGCGCTCTCGTTTTTCTGCACAACCGCCCGTTTGAGCCGTTATTGATACTGCAAATGTGGTGAATTTCGCCATCGCATTGATACAAATGATAAATTTAGGGTTTTTTATGAAGGAATTCGATGATTACTCGACCAAAGAGCAGAAACAGTTGGCGATTTGTCAGCGCCTGATTAGCGAAAAAAGCTACCTGTCTCAGGAAGCGCTTCGCCGCGATCTACAACACCATGGTTTCACCGGGATTAGCCAGTCAACGGTATCTCGTCTGCTGAAACTGCTCGGTGCTATAAAAATAAGAAATACAAAAGGGCAAAAAATTTATTCTGTAAATCCGCAATCACGACCCGCGCCTGATGCTGCCCGATCGATTGCTGAAATGGTGGTCAGCGTGGAACACAATAGCGAGTTTATCCTCATCCACACGGCGGCTGGCTATGGTCGCGCCGTAGCCAGAATCCTCGATTATCACGCGTTACCAGAAATTCTCGGCGTCATTGCCGGTAGCAGTATTGTCTGGGTCGCGCCGCGGGTGGTACAGCGAACGGGCCTGGTCCATAAACAGATTAATTATCTATTCAAAATGAATTAAAATTCATAAGAACCGTTTGCGATGAATAAATAGTGCATTTTTCGCTTGATCCCATAACGGAGCTGAGTATAATCGCGGACAATTTGCCGGGAGGATGTATGGTTCAGTGTGTACGACATTTTGTCTTACCGCGTCTGAAAAAGGACGCTGGCCTGCCGTTTTTCTTTCCGTTGATCACCCATTCCGAGCCCCTCAATTGAGGGGCTTTTTTTTTGCCCAGGCGTCAGGAGATAAACATGGCTAACCCGCTCTATCAAAAACACATCATTTCCATAAACGACCTCAGCCGCGATGACCTTAATCTGGTCCTCGCGACGGCGGCGAAATTAAAAGCTAACCCGCAGCCAGAGCTGTTAAAACATAAGGTCATCGCCAGCTGCTTCTTTGAAGCGTCAACCCGCACCCGTTTATCTTTTGAAACCTCCATGCACCGTCTGGGCGCCAGCGTGGTGGGTTTCTCTGACAGCAGCAACACGTCGCTTGGCAAAAAAGGCGAAACTCTGGCCGACACCATTTCCGTCATCAGCACCTATGTTGACGCCATCGTGATGCGCCATCCGCAGGAAGGCGCCGCGCGTCTGGCAACCGAGTTCTCCGGTAACGTGCCGGTACTGAACGCCGGCGACGGTTCCAACCAGCATCCCACCCAAACGCTGCTGGATCTGTTTACCATTCAGGAAACGCAGGGTCGCCTGGACAATCTGCAAATCGCCATGGTGGGTGACCTGAAATATGGCCGCACCGTCCACTCCCTGACCCAGGCGCTGGCAAAGTTCGAAGGTAACCGCTTCTACTTCATCGCCCCGGACGCGCTGGCCATGCCGCAATACATTCTGGATATGCTGAATGAAAAAGGTATCGCCTGGAGCCTGCATGGCACTATCGAAGAGGTAATGGCGGAGGTCGATATCCTCTACATGACCCGCGTACAAAAAGAGCGTCTGGACCCGTCCGAATACGCCAATGTGAAAGCACAGTTTGTTCTGCGTGCCAGCGATCTGAACGGTGCCAGAGCGAACATGAAGGTGCTGCATCCGCTGCCGCGCATTGATGAAATCACCACCGACGTCGACAAGACGCCGCACGCCTGGTATTTCCAGCAGGCTGGCAACGGCATCTTCGCCCGCCAGGCGTTACTGGCACTGGTACTGAATAGCGAACTGGCACTGTAAGGGAGAAAAAGAGATGACACACGATAACAAACTGCAGGTTGAAGCCATCAAACGTGGCACCGTAATTGACCATATTCCCGCACAGGTTGGTTTTAAGCTGCTGACGTTGTTCAAACTGACTGAAACCGACCAGCGTATCACCATCGGCCTGAACCTGCCATCTGGCGAAATGGGCCGTAAAGACCTGATTAAAATCGAAAATACGTTCCTGACCGACGAGCAGGTAAACCAGCTCTCCCTGTACGCTCCGCAGGCAACGGTAAACCGCATTGACGATTATGACGTGGTGGGTAAATCACGTCCGAGCCTGCCTGAACGTATCGATAACGTGCTGGTTTGCCCGAACAGCAACTGCATCAGCCATGCTGAACCAGTATCGTCCAGTTTTTCAGTGAAAAAGCGCGCTGACGACATCGCACTCAAATGCAAATACTGTGAAAAAGAGTTTTCGCATTATGTGGTGCTGGCCAACTAATTGGTGTTGGTAATGATTTCCCGGCTCCCTATAATGGCCGAGAACATTCTATTACCGCTGTAATTCAGGAGAAATCATGAGCAAGACTATCGCGACGGAAAATGCACCAGCAGCAATCGGCCCATACGTTCAGGGCGTTGACCTGGGTAGCATGGTAATCACTTCCGGTCAGATCCCGGTCGATCCGAAAACCGGTGCCGTATCGGAAGACGTGTCCGCTCAGGCGCGTCAGTCGCTGGAAAACGTACAAGCTATCGTTGAAGCAGCAGGCCTGAAAGTGGGCGACATCGTAAAAACTACCGTCTTCGTTAAAGACCTGAACGATTTCGCAACCGTAAACGCGACCTACGAAGCGTTCTTCACCGAGCACAACGCCACTTTCCCGGCGCGTTCTTGCGTGGAAGTTGCCCGTCTGCCGAAAGACGTGAAAATCGAGATTGAAGCGATCGCCGTTCGTCGCTAAGCGTAAAAAAAACCGCCGGAAATCACTCCGGCGGTTCTGTTTTTACTCACTCAGGCTGTTATCAGAAATTGTGTTTAATATTCAGCATAAAGCCCTTGTCGCTGATGTTGTCCTCTTTCCAGTGGAAAGCGTCCAGCCCGGCGCTGGTGTTACCGGCGTTATACTTCACACCCACCTGTGCCATGCTGTTGATGCTGCCACCTTTCTGACCGTCGTCAACGTTGAAGCTCTGACCTGCCGCCCCCTGCAGGGACGCTTTTTTGCCAGTGCTGACGTAGCTCAGGTTCGGGCCGCCTTCCAGCGTCGCCGTTGCTGCCCAGCCATCCTTACCGGCATAGCTCAGCTTCATACCCACCACTGAATCAACCGCCGTTTCCGTGCTGCTGTTCATGTTCAGGTTAAAGTCGCCAGCACCGCGCTCCTGATAACCGTCTTCCATGGTGTGACGCAGTTTCAGACCAGCATATGGCACAACATCCAGCCCTTCGCTGACGGCGAAGGTTTTACGACCCTCGGTACGCAGCTCCAGGTACTGCTGACGGCTGTCCGCCAGCGCCTGTTTGTTGACATCACCGTAGTTAATGCCGCGTTTGCTGTCGAGCTGATGTACGTCGTAACGCAGGGCGTTGTTCCAGGAGAGACCTTCCTCACCGAGCGGCATGGCGTGCTCCAGACCCAGGAACTGGCTGTAACCGCCGGTGATACCGTCGCTGCCGGAAGAGACATTGCCTTTACCGTCCAGACGGGCAATACCGTACTCCATGGTCAGCGACTGATTATCGCCAAAGCCCAGTTTCTGACGCAGGGCCATCATGTCGTACTGCGTGTCTTTACCCAGTTCGGCACGCTGGTCACCTTTCGCCACCAGGTTAAACGACAGACCGTTACCCAGTTCCGGCGCGGCATCCGCCAGCATATCGAAGCGGTTGCTGAGTCTGCGGGCGTCGCGGGAGACGTTCACAGCCTTGTTGCCGCTGATTTGCTTCATCGCTTTCGTCACGTCGGCAGAGGTCTTCAGGTTCAGACTGCTGAACAGCTCGTTGTTGGTGTACGCGGCATCCAGCGCGCCGGCAACACCGCTGACGCTGCTGTCGGTCACCACATCGGTGTAGGCGTTTTTGGTCATGGTGACGTCCACGTTGCCGTTCGCGTCTTTCTGACCCTGCGCGCTCCACACCACGCTTTCAGAGGTGATGTTTTCCACGCCTTCCACATCAGCCCCGGTAAAGACGTTGTCGAAGGTCTGAGTCGTGGCAGCCGTACCTGCGGTGAAACCGGTATCCACGCTGACAGAATCCAGTGCCAGGGCGTTATTACCCGCATTAAGCGTACCGACAGAGCCGCTGGCGCTGGTACCCAACACATAACCTCTCACACGCTGAACAGAAGCGGGGGCAGAATTGCTGTCAGTTGGCGCAGAACCCATCTGTGTATCATCTGACGACATTGCACCGCCGTTCAGATTAATGGTGCCGCTGTTATGGATGGTGCTGCCTGCTGCGCCATCGTTGTAGAACGCCTGGCCGTTGTCGGCATTAATATTGATGGTGCCATCGTTGTACGCAACACCGCCATTGAACACAGCCATGCCAATTAATTGCGTATTCGCTGCAGGTGTTGTCTCGGTTGTATTCTCAAGGTTGATGGTGCCTTTATTGATAATGGTGCCGCCGTTGGCATACATCCCCACGCCGGAGTCATTGACGGTAATGGCGCCGTTATTCGTCGCGGTTCCGCTTTTGATAACCATACCGCCGCCAATAGCAGAAATACAATTCAGGTTAGCGTTGCACTGAAGCGTTAAGTTTTGCGTCGCAGAGTTTGCATTGTGAACAATCACACCGCCGGTTTCGTTAGTAATGGTGGCACCCATATTTGCCCCCATTGCCCAGGTATTCCCTCCCGTCGTGGTTATTGTTCCACTATTAGAACCTGTCACACCTGGCTGTATTACCGAAATCCCTAAAACGGAAATCTTATTAGCTATAGGGGTATAGTCGTTTGTGAAAGTGTACCATGTCTGATTGGCGATCTTATTGTGGATGACATTAATATCACCGGTATTAATGATTTTAGTACCACTATTAAAACCAGCTAAAGTGTCAACAATATAACCATTACTTACGGTTATCGGTGTTGCATCCATCGTTATGGAACCACTGTTCTCAATCATGCTTCCTTTTTTAGCAAAAGCCAGCGAGTTGAAAGACCCTCCTGTGGCGGTCACCTTGACGTCGCCTTTGTTTATAAATTTACTGTTGGCATCCTCAACCAAAATTGACTGAGTACCAAAAATATTCGCGTTACTACCGTTATTTTTAGTAGCGATGTTCAGCGTCGAAGTATCATCTAATATCAACAAACCGCCGCCGGTTATGCTGGCAAACTCCATGTAACCATCACTTGCACTTCTACCGGTTAAGCTTGATGCCCCCTGAACTGTGACCTGGTTTCCGGCACCATTAACCGCAATACCGACCATATCCGGCGCAATGGCCCAGTCGGATGTTTCTATGGCACTGTTAAGATTGATACCGTCCTGAACCACCACCGCATTGTTGTTTCCGGTAACGTTCAGCCCTTTCACATGGTCCTGATAAGTGTTAGTCGCGCCTTTAATTGTGCCGTTATTAATCAATTCAGTGTGATAAGGAGTAGCATCAAGGGAAATCGATCCGGTCACCGTCACATTATTAAAGGCTCCTGATACATCCAGACCCGTCATATCACGGCCAAACGGCACCGGATCGGTCGGTGAATTCGGATACGCCATCGGGTCGGTGCGGTTATCCTTCACGTTGATAGAGCCATCAACCAGAACGTTGGTGGCGTTTTGTGCAGAGTCATTTTGCGACGAGACAACAACGCCGCGATAGCCCAGGCCATCAGCAAAACGCAATGGTTTGCTGAGTGAGTCTTCCGTATTCGCGGTAACATTCACCGTACCGGATAATTTAACATCCGCCGATGTGCCAGAAACATTCAGACCTGTTGCAGAGGTATTAACATTCATTACGCCCGACAGCGTGACCTCATTATCATCACCAGCAACTATGGCCCCCGTCGCTTGCTTGCCGGTAATTGTCATATCGTCAGACGCCAGGTTAACGATGTTTGCATTACCTGTCACGTTCAGACCGGTGGATAACTCGCCCACCACCATTTTACCATTCTGATTTATAGTGTTGCTGTCGCCGCTGACTTTTGTCCCCGTCGCGCCACCAGTCACAGAACTCTCGCCGTCGTTATTGATAATGTTGTTATTACCAGCAACATCTGTACCGGCAGAGTCTGTGCCGTCCGCAGTCGTTTTTCCTTTGTTATCAACGGTATTATTGTTGCCGTCCACGCTGGTGCCGGTGCCGCCGGCAGTGGCGCTGGTATCTCCTTCGTTAGTGATTTCGTTTTTGTCGCCAGTGACATCCGTACCGATGGAGCCTGCGCCATCAGCGGTGGTTTTGCCTTTGTTGTCGATGATGTTGTCGTTGCCATCCACGCTGGTGCCAGTGCCGCCTGCAGCAGCGCTGGTGTCGCCTTCGTTAATGATTTTGTTGCCGTTCCCGTCTACATCCGTACCGGTAGAGCCTGCGCCATCGGCAGTGTTGTTACCCTTGTTGTCGATGGTGTTGCCGTTACCGTCAGCTTTAGTGCCGGTACCACCGCCAGTGGCGCTGTTGTCACCGGTGTTGTTAATGTCGTTGCCGTCGCCGGTCACGTCTGTACCGGTGGAGCCCGCACCATCCGCCGTGGTTTTGCCCTTGTTGTCGATGGCGTTCTCGTTGCCGTCCACGCTAGTGCCGGTGCCGCCATTGGCTGCGCTGGTGTCGCCTTCGTTAATGATTTTGTTGCCGTTACCGTCTACATCCGTACCGGTAGAGCCTGCGCCATCGGCAGTGTTGTTACCTTTATTGTCGATGGTGTTGCCGTCGCCGTCAGCTTTAGTGCCGGTACCGCCGCCAGTGGCGCTGTTGTCACCGGTGTTGTTAATGTCGTTGTTGTCGCCGATCACGTCAGTGCCCGTACCACCATTGGTGCCGCTGTTGTCGCCACCGTTGTTAATGGTGTTGCCGTTACCGTCTACATCCGTACCGGTAGAGCCTGCGCCATCGGCAGTGTTGTTACCCTTGTTGTCGATGGTGTTGCCGTCGCCGTTCACATCGGTGCCGGTACCGCCGTTGGTGGCGCTGCTCTCGCCGCCGTTATTGATGGAGTTACCGTCGCCGTCAGCTTTGGTGCCGGTGGAGCCTTCACCGTCGGCAGTGTTTTTGCCGTTGTTGTTGATGTCGTTGTTGTCGCCGGTCACGTCAGTGCCCGTACCACCATTGGTGCCGCTGTTGTCGCCACCGTTGTTAATGGTGTTGCCGTTACCGTCTACGTCCGTACCGGTAGAGCCTGCGCCATCGGCAGTGTTGTTACCTTTATTGTCGATGGTGTTGCCGTCGCCGGTCACGTCAGTACCGGTAGAGCCGGCGCCATCGGCGGTATTGTTGCCGCCGTTATCAACTGTGTTGCCGTTGCCGTCAACGTCTGTGCCGGTGCCGCCGTTGGTGGCGCCGTTATCGCCGGTGTTGTTGATGTCGTTGCCGTCGCCGGTCACGTCTGTACCGGTGGAGCCTTCACCGTCTGCGGTATTTTTGCCGCCGTTGTTGATGGTGTTGTCGTTGCCGTCCACGTCGGTGCCGGTACCACCGTTGGTGCCGCTGTTATCACCGGTGTTGTTGATGGTGTTGCCGTCGCCGTTAACATCGGTACCATTGGAGCCTTCACCGTCTGCGGTGTTGTTGCCGCCGTTGTTGATGGTGTTGCCGTTGCCGTCCACGTCGGTGCCGGTGCCGCCGCCAGTAGCGCCGGTATCGCCATTCACATTAACATCGTTATCATCACCGTTGATAATCGTCCCGGTATCGCCCGGGCCGCCTGCGGTGGAGCCGCCATCAACCGTTTTCTGCTGCCCGTCGCCGTCGATAACCGTGGTATCTGCGCTCGCCAGGGTAAGCTCTCCTGCGCGGTTGTACGACCAGAACAGGTTGTTACTGCCGTACGTTCCCTGCATCACCAGCGCATTGCCCATCACGTTCAGGCTGGTCACGGTCAGGGTTTTGCCGTCCGGTGCGGTCAGCAGGTAGCCGTCGCCCTGCTTGGTAATGGCGAAGGTGGTATTGGTATAAGTGACGCCATTCACCACCAGAGAGGCAAAGGTCAGGGTTTTCGCGCCCCGATCAAGGGTAACGCCATTGTCATAAACGAAGGTGGAGGTATCAGGTGTAACGGGGTCCACCGGATCGACAGGGTCGACAGGGTCCACCGGATCAACAGGCAACCCGGAGGACGAATGGCTGCCGCCGCCACCTCCGCCGCTCGCCGCGATACCCACCGTGGCCGCCAGCGCGGCGATACCGCCCGTCACCCACGCCCAGTTCTGCTCTAAAAAGCTTTCCGTGGCTTTCTGGCACTCCGGCGACAGTTTAGCCAGCTCAGCCTGAGAAAGGCTGCTGATATTTTCGGGACACTGCTTTTTTTTGTCTTCGTTGTTGTTAAGATCGGCGGCAAATGTATTACCGCTTAATGCCAGGGCAATACAAAATGAAATAGCTTTCCTTTGCATAATGTTACTCTCTCTGATGTGAGCGAAATGATATAGATAAAACGACATAGCGACGAAACATGCCGCCGCAGATTCTCCGAACCTGTGCAACAGCGGCACCATATAAATAAATTTATATAGAAGCGAGTATATCCAAAGACATATTTCATAACAACGAATCATCGCCATGAATATATATCTCAACGCATTGTTTTTATTGGAATTGATAAAAATAAGAATAAAGGAATCATTAAAAAAAACATAAAATACAACATGTTGCAATCATAGATTTTTATGTAAATTTTTTAATTCTCGATATTTTACGGAATGAATGGAGGGGGAGTGCTAAGGCATATCTTATAAATTATAATTTTTAATATATGAATATTAAAAAACAATATTCTAGGTGAATTTATTCACTTATCATTCACATTTATCGAATTAATTATCTTTTAACAGAAATAATAATACGCATGAATTTTCTGCGGCGCGAATCATCGGGCGATTCCGATACTCCTCCTGCGCCAGGTTACAGCTGCGTTGGCTTTTTAAGGGGCCAACGCAGCCGATATCTTGTGCTTACTGCCAGCCGTAGCGGCGGCTATAAAAACCTTTCACGAGCTGGGTTAATGTCATGTAGCCCGCCAGAATCGCAATCAGCCACGGGAAGTAGCTCAGCGGCAGCGCCTGCAATTGCAGATAGTTGGCCAGCGGCGAGAACGGTAATGCAATGCCTACCACCATGACCACCAGCGTCATCAGCATCAGCGGCCATGCGGCGCGGCTTTGGATGAACGGCACGCGGCGGGTACGGATCATATGCACAATCAGCGTTTGCGACAGCAGGCCTACCACGAACCAGCCAGACTGGAACAACGTCTGATGTTCTGGCGTATTCGCATGGAAGACGAACCACATCAGGCAAAATGTCAGAATGTCGAAGATCGAGCTGATCGGTCCAAAGAAGATCATAAAGCGCCCCAACTCGCTGGGATTCCAGCGCTGCGGCTTTTTGATCTGCTCTTCGTCGACGTTATCAAATGGAATCGCCACCTGGGATACATCGTACAGCAGATTCTGAATCAGTAAGTGCAGCGGCAACATCGGCAGGAACGGTAAGAAGGCGCTCGCCACCAGCACGCTAAACACATTACCGAAGTTAGAACTGGCCGTCATTTTGATATACTTCAGCATGTTAGAAAAAGTACGGCGTCCTTCGATCACCCCTTCTTCCAGCACCATCAGACTCTTTTCCAGCAGGATGATATCAGCCGCTTCACGCGCAATATCAACCGCGCCGTCAACGGAGATACCAATGTCCGCCGCGCGCAGCGCCGGGGCATCGTTAATGCCATCCCCCATAAAGCCAACCACATGACCTTCGCGCTTGAGCAGCGTGACAATGCGCTCTTTGTGCATCGGTGTCAGACGAGCAAACAGCGTGGTGCGCTGGGCCAGCGTTGCCAGCTCATCGTCGCTTACCCCTTCAATGCTGCTGCCGATAACCACATCGCCCGCATCCAGCCCCACTTCATGACACACTTTCGCCGCCACCAGCTCGCTATCGCCAGTCAGGATTTTCACCGTAATACCGCTGGCTTTCAGCGCTTTGAGCGCTGGCGCGGTGGTCTCTTTCGGCGGATCGAGGAACGCAATATAGCCTTCGAGGATCAGATCTGATTCATCAATACGCTGGTAATCGCCCTCACGCGCTGGCAGGTACTTCGTCGCCACCGCCACCACGCGCAGCCCCTGGCGGTTCAGCGTATCCGTGACGCGCTTCACCCGACGCAGCATGTTGTCATCTAACGGGACAACCTCACCGCTGTAGCGCACCTGGGTGCAGACGCTGAGGATCTCCTGCAGCGCGCCTTTGCACACCAGCTGATGCACATCGGTTTCTTCAGCGACCACCACCGACATGCGGCGGCGTTCGAAGTCAAACGGGATCTCATCAATTTTCTGCCAGCGGGTAGAGAGCTGGCGGGCTGATTCTTCGTCCACGCCTTCCAGCACTGCCGTATCCAGCAGATTCTTCAGCCCGGTCTGGTAATGACTGTTCAACCACGCAGAATGCAGGACGTGCTCACTGGGTTTACCAGATATATCTGTATGATTCTCAAGTACAATTTTGTCTTGTGTCAGGGTGCCCGTTTTATCGGTACACAGGATATCCATCGCGCCAAAGTTCTGAATGGCGTCGAGGTGTTTGACGATGACCTTTTGTTTTGACAGCTTCACCGCCCCGCGCGCCAGCGTCGAGGTGACGATCATCGGCAACATTTCCGGGGTCAGCCCCACCGCGACAGACAGGGCAAACAGCGCCGCTTCCCACCAGTCGCCTTTGGTATAGCCGTTGATGATGAGCACAATCGGCGCCATCACCAGCATAAAACGGATCAGCAGCATGCTGACGCGGCTGATCCCTTTCTGGAAAGCATTCTGCTCGCTTTCCTGCTCGCTGACGCGGCCCGCCAGTTGCCCAAACCAGGTATTGGCTCCGGTCGCAATCACGATGGCCTGCGCCGTGCCGCTCACCACGTTGGTGCCCATAAAGCACAGGGTATCGCATTCGAGCGGGTTGCTTTGCTGCGGGTCGCGGCTGGTTGCGACTTTCTCCACCGGCAGCGATTCACCGGTCAGCGAAGCCTGGGCCACGAACAGGTCACGAGCCTGCACCACACGCAGATCGGCCGGGATCATATCCCCTGCCGCCAGCTTAATGATATCGCCGGGAACTAACTGGTCGATCGGCAGTTCAACCCAGCCGTTCTCTCCTTTCTCGTTGATAACGCGCAGCACCGTAGCGGTGTTACTGACCATCGCTTTCAGCGCATCTGCCGCTTTGGTGGAACGCGCCTCCTGCACAAAATTCAGCATCGTAGAGATGACGACCATCAGAGCAATGACGCCAGCGGCAAACAGATCTTCGGTGGCATAGGAAATCGCACCGAGGATGGTCAACAAAATATTAAACGGGTTACGGTAGCAGACCCACAGATGCACCCACCACGGCGACGGCTTCTGCGCCGGCAGTTGGTTCTCACCATGTAATTCGCGAGCGTTTTCCACTTCTGCGGCGTTTAATCCTTCCGGGTGCGCGCCAAACGTTTTCCACAGCGCGGCTTCGTCCATCAGCGCCATTTTCAGACAATGTTCGCTCAGCGATGGTGGGATCGGCGTGCTGGCAACGGTCTGGGCATTAGGCAACGGATCGCGATGCACCAGACGATGTGGTAAATGGCGGTTTAGCCGGGCAAATAGCTGGCGAGTAATATTTTTGAACATAGGCAGTCCCTCTGCGCCAGTCTCAACAGGCGCAGTAAATCCTTCAGGCGTGGCAAAGCCTTACCTGATGGCAATATTAAAATCACAACAGGGACGTCAGAACGTCACTGTCTTACTGCTCCGGTAAGACAGTGAAAGACAGGCTTACCGGAAAGGGGAGTTTCTCCATCTCGGGAGAGGGGTGGGATCGGGATCCATATAGCCTCCGGTAAGTGAATGATTTGCGCTGCGGATTATACGCAGAAAACCATAAGGTTTGTGGCAATTATGGCAGTATGATAAACCATGGAAACTAAACCAAACGTATACCAGACTTTGCCCATTGCGCTGCGCTTGAGTAAAGTTATTCTCTATTTGGCATAACTTCACACGCAACACGGGAAAACAGGATGCAAAACCGGCTGACAATTAAAGACATCGCCCGCTTAAGCGGTGTGGGAAAATCAACCGTTTCCCGTGTGCTTAACAATGAAAGCGGCGTGAGCGAACGCACCCGCGAACGCGTTGAAGCGGTGATGAATCAGCACGGTTTTTCCCCTTCCCGCTCCGCACGCGCCATGCGCGGACAAAGTGACAAGGTGGTGGCGATCATCGTCACGCGTCTGGACTCGCTTTCGGAAAATCTCGCCGTGCAAACCATGCTGCCCGCCTTTTATGAGCAGGGTTACGACCCGATCATGATGGAAAGCCAGTTCTCGCCCGAGCTGGTTGAAGAGCATCTCGGCATGCTCAGACGCCGCAATATTGACGGCGTGGTGCTGTTTGGTTTTACCGGCATAAGTGAATCCATGCTCGCCTCCTGGCAGGATTCGCTGGTGCTGCTGGCAAGAGATGCCAAAGGCTTTGCCTCCGTCTGCTATGACGATGAAGGCGCCATTCGCACCCTGATGCAGCGTTTATACGATCGCGAGCATCGCCATATCAGCTTTCTTGGCGTTCCCCATAGCGACGTGACCACCGGTAAGCGTCGCCATGAAGCCTACCTGGCGTTCTGTAAGAAACACAAACTGCATCCTGTAGCCGCGCTACCGGGTCTTGCCATGAAGCAGGGTTATGAGCAGGCCGCCAACGTCATCACCCCGGAAACCACTGCCTTAGTCTGCGCGACGGACACCCTCGCCCTTGGTGTCAGCAAATATCTGCAAGAGCAGCGAATTGAGAATCTACAGCTGGCGAGCGTGGGCAGTACGCCGCTGATGAAATTCCTCCATCCGGAAATTATCACCGTCGATCCAGGATATGCCGAAGCCGGACGACAAGCTGCCTCGCAGCTGATCGAGCAGATCAACGGCCGTAGCGAACTACGACAAATCGTTATTCCTTCCACCCTCTCCTGATCGCTTTCTGAGCGTTAATTTGTGATCTTCGCTACGTTTCGGGAACGTTCCCATTTTTAAAAAATCATCGACGATATACTCTGGCCACAGCAACGAGAGAGTTGCCAGATGGCGATGCTAAAACGTCTTATCCGGCCTACGGGGAACACACATCATCATGAGCAAAATAAAACAAGCAGACATCGACCGGCTGATTGAGCTGGTAGGCGGGCGCGACAATATCGCCACGGTAAGTCACTGCATTACTCGCCTGCGTTTTGTGCTGAATCAGCCTGCGAATGCCAGGCCAAAAGAGATCGAACAGTTGCCAATGGTCAAAGGCTGCTTCACCAACGCCGGGCAGTTTCAGGTGGTGATTGGCACCGAAGTGGGCGATTACTACAAAGCGCTGCTGGCGACAACCGGTCAGGCCAGCGCCGACAAAGAGCAGGCGAAAAAAGCCGCGCGGCAGAATATGAAATGGCACGAACAGCTGATTTCTCATTTTGCGGAGATCTTCTTCCCGCTGCTGCCAGCGCTGATTAGCGGCGGCTTGATCTTGGGTTTTCGTAATGTGATTGGCGATCTGCCCATGAGCAACGGGCAGACGCTGGCGCAGATGCACCCTTCGCTGAAAACCCTTTACGACTTCCTGTGGCTAATTGGCGAAGCGATCTTCTTCTATCTGCCGGTCGGGATCTGCTGGTCAGCAGTGAAGAAAATGGGCGGAACGCCGATCCTCGGTATTGTGCTGGGCGTGACCCTGGTTTCACCGCAGCTAATGAACGCCTATCTACTCGGTCAACAGGTACCGGAAGTGTGGAACTTCGGCCTGTTCAGCATTGAGAAAGTGGGCTATCAGGCGCAGGTTATTCCGGCACTGCTGGCCGGTCTGGCGCTCGGGTTTATTGAAACACGCATGAAACGCATCGTCCCGGATTATCTGTATCTGGTGATCGTCCCGGTGTGCTCGTTGATCCTCGCGGTGTTCCTCGCGCACGCCTTTATCGGTCCGTTTGGCCGCATGATCGGCGACGGTGTCGCGTTTGCGGTCCGTCACCTGCTGACCGGCAGCTTTGCCCCGATTGGCGCGGCGCTGTTCGGCTTCCTGTATGCCCCGCTGGTGATAACCGGCGTGCATCAGACCACGCTGGCTATCGACATGCAGATGATTCAGAGCATGGGCGGTACGCCGGTATGGCCGCTGATCGCACTGTCGAATATCGCTCAGGCCTCTGCGGTAGTCGGGATCATCATCTCCAGTCGCAAACACAATGAACGTGAAATCTCCGTTCCTGCCGCGATTTCCGCCTATCTCGGGGTCACTGAACCGGCCATGTACGGGATCAACCTGAAATACCGCTTCCCGATGCTGTGCGCGATGATCGGTTCCGGTCTCGCCGGACTGCTGTGCGGCCTGAACGGTGTGCTGGCGAACGGAATTGGCGTCGGCGGTTTGCCAGGCATCCTCTCCATCCAGCCGACTTACTGGCAGGTATTTGGCATGGCAATGGTCATTGCGATTGTTATCCCCATGGTACTGACCTCATTCGTTTATCAGCGTAAACACCGTATGGGCACACTACAAATTGTCTAACTTTTCTTCGGGGCGCAGTTGCGCCCCATCGTATTTCCAGGAAACAACCATGAATATTCCCCACTGGTGGCAAAACGGCGTCATCTATCAGGTTTACCCCAAGAGTTTTCAGGACACCACCGGCAGCGGCACCGGCGATTTACGCGGCGTGACGCAGCGTCTCGGCTATCTGCAAACGTTGGGGGTTGATGCCATCTGGCTAACGCCGTTCTATATTTCGCCGCAGGTTGATAACGGCTACGACGTCGCGGATTACATGTCTGTCGATCCGGCCTACGGAACGCTTGCAGACTTTGACGAACTGGTGGCGCAGGCGAAAGCGCGCGGCATCCGTATTATTCTCGATATGGTGTTTAACCACACTTCAACCCAGCACCCCTGGTTTCGCGAGGCGCTGGATAAAGACAGCCCGTATCGTCAGTTTTACCTCTGGCGCGACGGCACGCCAGACAGTCTCCCGAATAACTGGCGCTCCAAATTTGGCGGCAGCGCCTGGGGCTGGCACGCCGAAAGCGAGCAGTACTATCTGCACCTCTTTGCTCCGGAGCAGGCAGACCTGAACTGGGAGAATCCGGCGGTCCGCGCCGAGCTAAAAAAAGTGTGCGAGTTCTGGGCCGATCGCGGCGTGGACGGGCTGCGTCTCGACGTGGTGAATCTTATCTCTAAAGATCAGGACTTCCCGAGCGATCCCGACGGCGATGGGCGGCGTTTTTATACCGACGGCCCGCGCGCGCATGCGTTTTTACGTGAAATGAATCGCGACGTCTTCACGCCCCGCGGCCTGATGACGGTCGGAGAAATGTCCTCCACCACGCTGGAAAACTGCCAGCAGTACGCCGCACTCGATGGCAGCGAACTGTCGATGACCTTCAACTTCCACCACCTGAAAGTGGATTACCCCAACGGTGAGAAGTGGACGTTAGCCAAACCCGACTATGTGGCGCTCAAAACCCTGTTCCGCCACTGGCAGCAAGGCATGCACAATCAGGCCTGGAACGCGCTGTTCTGGTGTAACCACGACCAGCCACGCATCGTGTCGCGTTTTGGCGATGAAGGTAAATACCGCGTTCCGGCCGCAAAAATGCTGGCGATGGTGCTGCACGGTATGCAGGGCACGCCCTACATCTACCAGGGTGAAGAGATCGGCATGACCAATCCGCACTTCCGCCAGATTACCGATTACCGCGATGTGGAAAGCCATAACATGTTTGCCACCCTGAACGGCCAGGGGCGCGATGCGCAAGAGCTGCTGGCGATCCTCGCCAGTAAATCGCGCGATAACAGCCGCACGCCGATGCAGTGGGATGCCAGCAAACACGCGGGCTTCACCCAGGGTGAGCCGTGGATCAATCTGTGCGACAACGCAGCGGATATCAACGTGGCGGCAGCGCTGCGCGATACCGACTCGGTGTTCTATACCTATCAGAAGCTGATCGCATTGCGTAAAGCAGAGCCGGTTATCACCTGGGGCGACTATCAGGATCTGCTACCGGGCAGCCCGCATCTGTGGTGCTATCAACGTGAATGGCAAGGACAGCGGTTGCTGGTCATTGCTAATCTGAGCGATACCTTCCAGAGCTGGCAGCCGACCCAGACCGACGGCAACTGGCAGGTGCTGATGCACAACTATGCCGAGGTCGCCAGCCAACCCGCAGACATGACGCTGCGTCCTTTTGAAGCCGTCTGGTGGTTGCAAAAATAGCTTGCAATTATGTTCAGGCCCGGTACGCATAACGCTGCCGGGCTTTGATGCATACGCTCAGCTTACCTTTCTGTTTTTGTTGAATAATTAATCAGAATTTTCTGCCCACAATTTACAATCGGCTGTAGTGCCCGTCATCTGTACGCTCCGATTTTTACTTTGCGCTACATCAAATAAATCGTAAACATCCTTGATGCAAATCACTACATATAGAACTTAAAATGCACGCCGACCCAATATGTTGTATTAATCGACTACAATTGCTACAACTACAGTGCACCGCTTCACGGTGGAATTGTGGATAAAGTGGGTCAGGATTGCGGGAAGTCATTGGCAATAGAGATGAATAAAGCCCTGATGACCTCCCCAACCTCTGTGGATAACCTGTTCTTATAAATATGGAGTGATCATGACACCGCATGTGATGAAACGAGATGGCTGTAAAGTGCCGTTTAAATCAGAGCGCATCAAAGAAGCCATTCTGCGTGCAGCTAAAGCAGCGGGAGTCGATGACGCAGATTACTGTGCCACCGTCGCAGAAGTCGTTAGTAGCCAGATGAATGAGCGCAGCAAGGTCGATATCAACGAGATCCAGACAGCGGTAGAAAACCAGCTAATGTCTGGCCCGTACAAACAACTCGCCCGTGCGTACATCGAATATCGCCACGACCGTGATA
Source organism: Citrobacter sp. RHBSTW-00986 (assembly GCF_013783065.1). Classification (NCBI taxonomy): domain Bacteria; kingdom Pseudomonadati; phylum Pseudomonadota; class Gammaproteobacteria; order Enterobacterales; family Enterobacteriaceae; genus Citrobacter; species Citrobacter sp. RHBSTW-00986. The sequence continues at coordinate 4,301,146 of NZ_CP056200.1, forward strand.
TCCAGCGTGAAAAACGTGGCCGTCTGAACCAGGAAATTCGTGGTCTGGTTGAGCAAACCAACTCTGCTCTGCTGAATGAAAATGCCAACAAAGACAGCAAAGTGATCCCAACCCAGCGCGACCTGCTGGCCGGTATCGTTGCCAAACACTATGCGCGTCAGCACCTGCTGCCGCGTGATGTCGTCCAGGCGCACGAGCGTGGTGATATTCACTATCACGATCTCGACTACTCTCCGTTCTTCCCAATGTTTAACTGCATGCTGATCGACCTGAAAGGCATGCTGACGCAGGGCTTTAAGATGGGTAACGCGGAGATTGAACCGCCAAAATCCATCTCTACCGCGACCGCCGTCACCGCGCAAATTATCGCGCAGGTCGCCAGCCATATTTATGGCGGCACCACCATTAACCGTATTGATGAAGTTCTCGCGCCGTTCGTTACCGAGAGCTTTAATAAACATCGTAAAACCGCTGAAGAGTGGCAGATCCCGGACGCCGACGGTTATGCCCATTCCCGTACCGAGAAAGAGTGCTACGACGCATTCCAGTCTCTCGAGTATGAAGTGAACACCCTGCATACCGCCAACGGTCAGACGCCGTTCGTGACCTTTGGTTTTGGCCTGGGAACCAGCTGGGAATCGCGTTTGATCCAGCAGTCCATTCTGCGTAACCGTATTGCCGGCTTGGGTAAAAACCGTAAAACCGCAGTGTTCCCGAAACTGGTGTTCGCGATTCGTGACGGTCTGAACCACAAGTTTGGCGATCCGAACTACGACATCAAGCAGCTGGCACTAGAGTGCGCGAGCAAGCGTATGTATCCGGACATCCTGAACTACGATCAGGTGGTCAAAGTGACCGGCTCGTTCAAAACGCCAATGGGCTGTCGCAGCTTCCTCGGCGTGTGGGAAAACGAGAACGGCGAACAGATTCACGACGGGCGTAACAACCTCGGCGTTATCAGCCTTAACCTGCCGCGTATCGCGCTGGAAGCGCATGGCGATGAAGCCACCTTCTGGAAACTGCTCGACGATCGTCTGGTGCTGGCGCGTAAAGCGCTGATGACCCGCATTGCGCGCCTGGAAGGCGTGAAGGCCCGCGTGGCGCCCATTCTGTATATGGAAGGGGCCTGCGGCGTGCGTCTGAAAGCGGACGATGACGTGTCAGAAATCTTTAAAAATGGTCGCGCATCCATCTCTCTGGGCTACATCGGTATTCACGAAACCATCAATGCGCTGTTTGGCGACAAGCATGTGTATGACAGCGAGCAGCTGCGCGCCAAAGGTATCGCCATTGTGGAACGCCTGCGCCAAGCGGTCGATCAGTGGAAAGACGAGACTGGCTACGGCTTTAGCCTGTACAGCACGCCAAGTGAAAACCTGTGCGACCGTTTCTGCCGTCTGGATACCGCCGAATTTGGCGTGGTCCCAGGCGTGACCGACAAAGGCTACTACACCAACAGCTTCCACCTCGACGTGGAAAAGAAGGTTAACCCGTACGACAAGATCGATTTCGAAGCGCCGTACCCGCCGCTGGCAAGCGGGGGCTTCATTTGCTACGGCGAATACCCGAATATTCAGCACAACCTGAAAGCGCTGGAAGACGTCTGGGATTACAGCTATCAGCACGTGCCGTATTACGGGACCAACACGCCAATCGATGAATGCTACGAGTGCGGCTTTACCGGTGAGTTTGAGTGCACCAGCAAAGGCTTTACCTGCCCGAAATGTGGTAACCACGACGCCGCGCGCGTATCGGTCACCCGCCGCGTCTGCGGTTACTTAGGCAGCCCGGACGCTCGTCCGTTTAACGCCGGTAAGCAGGAAGAAGTGAAGCGCCGCGTTAAGCATTTAGGGAACGGGCAGATCGGTTAATTTAGACGATTTTATTGCCCGGCGATGCGACGCTTTTCGGGCCATTATTTCCGCAACGCAATTCACGTCATAGCAAGGCAGCAAATGAGTAAGTCCCGGGGAGCTTACATAAGTAAGTGACTCGGGCGCACGAAGCAGCTATGGCGCGAATTGATAAACGGATGAGAAGCGCAAATGAATTACCATCAGTATTACCCTGTCGACATCGTTAATGGTCCCGGCACTCGCTGTACCCTGTTTGTTTCAGGATGCGTGCATGAATGCCCCGGTTGCTATAACAAAAGCACCTGGCGGCTCAATTCCGGCCAGCCGTTTAGCAAAGAGATGGAAGACAAGATCATTGCCGATCTGAACGACACGCGTATTCACCGTCAGGGGATCTCGCTCTCCGGCGGCGATCCGCTGCATCCACAAAACGTGCCGGATATTCTGCAACTGGTGCAGCGCATTCGCGCTGAGTGTCCGGGAAAAGACATCTGGGTGTGGACCGGCTACAAGCTCGATGAACTCGATGCCGCGCAAATGCAGGTTGTCGATCTCATCAACGTGCTGGTCGATGGCAAATACGTGCAGGATCTCAAAGACCCGGCGCTAATCTGGCGCGGGAGCAGTAATCAGGTTGTACATCACTTGCGTTAATTTCCAGCAGTAGAGGTTCTGTTTTCCGCCCCTCAAAAACGGCTCACACACTCCATTGCAACCGTTTTGAACTCGCTGAAATTCCGGCATGCGCAGAGTCGCGTCATCGCGCGCTCGCGCAGGAAGGTGACGAAAATATCGTAGATCGCCATCGCTTCTTCGTATTCGCTTTTGCTGATGGCGAGCAGGAAGATCACATGCGCCGTTTCATCCCCCCAGGCGATACCCTGCGGGGCGAGGATGGTGTAGACCACCGTTTTCTTTGCCAGCAGACCGAGGGCGTGCGGCAGGGCAATGCTGTCACCCAGCATGGTGCTGACGATGGCCTCACGTTCAACCACCGAATCAAGAAACTCCGCATCGACAAAGCCTTCATCCTGCAACTGGCGACATAAAACGTTGAACAACGTTTGTTGATCCATTGGCTCGTCGATCACACGAAAATGGGCGGCATCGAAGAATTTGTTCAACATCCACGGACGGGTTCTGTCGACCAGCACCAGTTTGCCAATTTGCTCCAGTTGATAATCGGTAGGGAACGGTGCAATCATCACCACAGGCTTATCTTTTTCACCAACCCGCGCGGTAGAGATGACGAAATCTTCGCTGATGCTTTCCCGCTGTTCGTAGTCGCGTAGCGTCACGGTATCAACGATTTCTATCTGCGGATACTTACGCGCCAGCACCGCCTCAATCATCCGCAGCATCGCATTTCCAGCATCGCATACCAGCAGAACTTTCGGCTGCCTCTGGTAACCGATGTTGTAACTACGCTCCAGCCCGACGCCAATATGCAGCACAAGGAAGCCAATCTCATTTTCACTGATGGTGTACGGCGTATATTTTCCCCATCCCGAGACAGCGGCCAGCGTCATGTCCCACGCCATCGGGTAGTGCTGTTTAATATTTTCCAGTAGCGGATTGGGGATCATTATCTGGTAACGCACCCGGGTGATCATCGTCTTAATATGCGTCAGCAGGTCAGCATGTAACTGTTTGTCATTCAACAGGTTGTAGTTGTACTGGCTGTTGATAAACCGCAGGATGTAATTGACCAGCGCTTCGTCATCATCCGCATTGATGGCGCTGGGGGCGATCTCTTGTACCTGGCGGGCGGCGATATGCACCTGCAGCCAGTTCTCTTCGGAAACGGTAAGCGGTTTATCCGCCAGTCGGTGCAATACCGCTGCGATTTCCCGCGTGGCCAGGCACACTGATTGCTCGGCTTCTTCTGCGGCAAATTCCGGGAGGGGATACCCTTCGCTAATCCGCCGTACCGCCACCGCGCAGTACAACCGCAAAAACAGCTCACCCTCATCGGTCAGGCGAATGTGAAAACGGGCAAAAATATCCTGCAAAACAGGTTGTAGCTGTTCAGGGATCCCGGCATTTAGTGCCTCTTGCGTCACTAGCGGGTGCTGTGGATCCTGCTGCGCCAGCGTCCATAGCAGATCGGTCAAACAGGCGCGGATCGCCATCTCGCTGCCAAACAGCTTCATACCGTGACGGGGGCGCGTTTCCAGCGTCAGATGATAACGTTGCAGATGCTCGCGCACCTCAGCCATATCGTTTTGCAGCGTCGCGCGGCTGATAAACCATTCATCAGCCAAATCCTCCAGCTTCAGCGAAAAGGCCGACGTCAGAAAACGAACCACCAGCCAGTGCACCCGCTCCTGGCTGGTGCGAGGGATGCGCAGCAACGCGTCTGGTCGCTGCGTTTGCAGGGCATGATAACGTGCCGGGTCGTCAATTTTGAGTTGATAACCGTTACCCCGGCTGAGGACAAACTGCGCGCCGTACTGAGTGAGCAGCGCGTTTAGCGCAGTGATATCCGCCCGTACGGTGCGTGTGGAAACCGACAACCGCTGCGCCAGCTCGTCCTGTGGAAGCGCTTCGTTTTGCAGCATGCCAAACAGCTGCGCTAAACGTTGGTTGGGGAATCGCACGTCAGTTTCCTCATCAGTCAGTTAGCCTACGCAGGCCCGGGTCATCGCCATCAGCTGGCGCACGTCGTCCGGGCGAGTGTTACCACTCACCTTATCAATAATCGAACTATAGATGTGAGGAATGATTTTGCTCACTCCGGCATCCAGGGCGATCTGCAAAATTTCAGTGAAATTATCCAGATCGATACCGCCAGTTGGCTCCAGCCAGAAGTCATGGCGGGCGCAGGCCTGGGCAACTGCAATGTATTCCTCACGGCACTTCAGGCCGCCCATTGGGAAGTATTTAATCGAGCTCCCCCCCATGTCTTTGAGCAACGCAATCGCGGTTTCTACCGGCACAATGCCGTCCGGCGTCTGGCTGCTCAGCGGACCGGTGGAGATTTTCACCCTGCCCGGAGTGCCGGTTGGCGAGACCAGACCGTTGACCACCGTCTCCTGCTGACCCAGCAGCGCGCGGCTGGTCGCCACGCCGGTAAAGACCTGATTAACATGCTGTGGCTGCACCTGACGGGAGATTTCACTGACCATCGCCGACTGGTTTGGATCGCCCGCCCCCAGCCCCACGGAGAGGGCATTGTCGATAAGCGCTGCGTATTCACGCATATCCGCAACCGCGCTTGCGACATCCGGGTAATTTTTTGACAACACACCGACCAGCACGTGTCCTTCCGCCGCCGCGTAAATATCCCGGGCATTTTCTTTGGAGCCCGCCAGCACGTTCAGGCAGACGCGGTCGCGATAAAAGTTAGGGGTCAGTTTCATGCTTTTTTCTCCTGCGAAATCACTTCACTAATTCGACGGGCCACAATCTCCAGTTGCGCGCGATCCACGCTGCGCACATCGGCTTCGATAATGCCTTCGTTAGCTTTGTAACCACGGAAGTAAATCGCGTAATCTCCCTGCTTGAGCGCGTCGACCAGTTCACCTGTGGCGATGCCGGTTGTCGCTTCGTCAAACTTAATTTCGGTGCGCGCGATGTCGCGCCCTGCGCTGTCCCACACCACGCGGGCGCTTACGCCGTGAAGCTGGTTTAACGCATTAATGAACGGCGTCATTTTCTCGACCATCTCCGCGCCGCTCTCTTTCTGCGCGTTCAGATACAGTTCGATGGCGCAGGTCAGGCCAAGAATCCCCTCTTTGCCTACCTTCATCGCCCGACCAATCCCCGCGGTCTGGCGCTTCACCCACTCAACGTATTGGGTTTTGCCAATCACCAGGCCGCTGGTTGGCCCTTCAATCGCCTTCGCACCGCTATAAATCACCAGATCCGCACCAACCCGGTAGTAGCACTGCAAATCCTCTTCCGCTGCCGCATCCACGATTAGCGGCAGATTATGCGTACGCGCCACCACCGCAGCCTGTTCCACGCTGAGCATGCTTTTCTGGACGCAGTGGTGAGATTTGATATACAGAATGGCCGCCGTGCGTGGCGTAATGGCCGCCGCCAACTGAGTGGCGGAACATTCGTTGGCATAACCCGCTTCCACTAGCTTGCCGCCGCCGAGCGCCACCATGGTGCCAACCGGAGCGCCAAAGTTGACGTTGTGGCCTCTGGGCAGCACGATTTCGTTGTTCTCGATCGACGCGACGTGCAGGTTCTCCAGCAGCCAGTCGCTGTCCTTAACCAGCACTCCAGCCACTGACAGGGCGATTCCGGCCGAAGCGCAGGAGACGACGGTAGCCCCTTCCACCTCCAGCAATTTCGCAATGTAGTCACCGGTCTTATTGACCAGGTCTTTCATCTCAAAATATTGATTCATCCCCGCCATTGCGGCCTCAACCACTTCTGGTCGTGGCGTAGAAACGCCGAGCGCCGTCATGCGGCCTGAGGTGTTAATCACCTGTTTTAAATTGTATTTCTCAAAAATCGAAGGCATGTTCCGCGCTCCCTTGTTCGGTCATATAGCCCTTGCCCGCACGTATTGCGGCAAGCGGCACCAGCAGTTGTTCAGCCTGCAGGCTGTCGTTTTCTGCATCTACCAGCACGGTTGGCTGGCGCTTAAGCGTAAAGAGGGTTAAATCGGCATCCAGACCAACCTGCAGTCGCCCTTTCTGTTTCAGGCGCAGACCATCGGCGGCATTGGCAGTAACGCACTCAATGACCTGCGGTAGCGACATCCCAATGGCGAGAAATTTCGACATCACATTCGCCAGGGAATACACCGGGCCGCTGATACGGTTGCGACAATAAATATCGGAGCTGATGGTGTGCGGCAAAATGCCCAGACCAATAGCGCGTTTTGCCACCGCAAAGCTCAGGCTGGCGGTGCCATGCCCAACGTCCAGACGCACACCGCGTGAAATCGCCCGCGTCACTGACGCCCGCAACTCGCCTTGCGGCGTCAGAATGCGATTCGGCTTACCGTTGTAGCAGTGGGTAATGATATCGCCCGCGGTCAGGCGTTCGGCGATCTCATCCAGATCCGGCGGATTGTTGCCGATGTGCACCATCAGCGGCAGGTCACCGTTCTGCGCTTGCATCGCTTTGGCGCGCTCCAGCGGCGTAATGCCGTTTTCACCGACCACGCTGCTGCTCATGCGCGCCTTCAGGCCGACGATAAAATCAGGATGGCGCTTCACCGCCTGTCGCACCGCATCGGCGTCAATGTTGGCCATATTAGCCAGCTCGTTCTGGGCGATAAGCCCAACGCGGGAGATATTCAGCAGCGCATACACTTCGGTGGTCGCTTCCCGGGTCAGGGTATAAAAATCATCGATATCATCCGCCCCGGTACTGCCCGCATCCACCACCGTAGTAACGCCGGTAGCTATACCGACGCTGTCCGGCTGGTCGTGATAAATCGGGGATTTCGGGTAGCAGTGAACGTGGGAATCAATCCAACCTGCGCTGACGTAGTACTCGCCGCCCAGTTCGATGGTTTTCAGCGCCGGGCCATCAACGTCGCCCAACGCCGCAATTTTGCCGTCTTTGAGCGCAATATCGCTCACCGTATCGTCAACGAGGCGCGCACGGCGCAGGAGTAAATCAAACATCGCTCTCTCCTTTGCCGGATGGCGGCGCAATCGCCTCATCCGGCTTACAAATCAACAGTTAGCTAATGGCAATCGGGAAGATGGACCCGAGGATCATCGCCCCAAGGATCGCCCCGCCGGTGATCGGTTTCTGCCACAGGTAAAACAGCAGCGCGCCCGCCAGTGAACCGATGCCGATAGGGATAGACGCCGTCATCGCGCTGAGGATAATCAATGGTCCGAGGAAGCGGCCGGAGGCGTTACCGGCCCCCATCATGACATCCGCACCGTAGGTCGAGTCGCTCTGATTGATGGTGAACTTACGCGCCAGAATAATGATGTAGCCAATCGCCAGACCAATCACCAGACCGGTGACCAGCGACGCTGCGAAGTTGGCAACCGGGAAGATAATACCTGCGCCCAACAGCAGCGCCGGAACACCTAACCCGACCCCGGTCTGAATCGCCCCGCCAATATCCAGAATCCCCACCAGCGAACCTTCAATGATGCGGGCAAACAGGAAGCTTGCACCAAATGCCGCCACCGCCCCGTAGGAGCCGGTGTCCATTCCCGCCTTCAGCATCGCCACAAAAGCGACTTCGTTAAATGCGCCAATACCGTACAGGTAGTACATGTGCGTTCCGGCAAATACGCCAGAGGAGAGCAGGCCAACGAAGATCGGGAACGACCAGTCAGCGAACCAAAAACCTTTATTCTGTTCCATGATGGCCTCCGTTATTTGCCGCTGAGCGAGTTGTGGATCAGTTCGAGCCAGTTAGGCACGGTCAGATGGAAGGATTCGATCATCTTCATGTCGAAGCCGCGGAAGAAGCCGCTCAGGACAAACAGCGCGACGATAGCCACCATCATCACTTTAGTGACGTGGTTCCAGCCGCTCTCTTCCACGCCTTTACCGATCAGAATGCCAAGGACCAGACCCGGAACGGCGTTGCCCATAATCAGCTGCGCCGCGCCGCCAAAGACGGTGGCCCAGAAGCCTGATTTTTTACCGGCATCGATCGCCGCCAGCCAGAAGATCACCGGCATCACGGTGTTAACCAGCAGGTTAGCCGCAGGCACCAGCACCTTGACGGCAGTCACCTGCAACGCTTCCGGTACGGATGACGCCGTAAGATTCAGGAAGGTCACGACGATCATCCCGATAACGCCGCAGGCAATCGCCATGCGCTTGGGATCGTGCAGCGTTTCACCGACGTTGCGGTTTTTAACCATCAGCGCAGCAGCGCCCCAGTTGGGGATGATGCGATGGTCGACGTCCTGAGTGAACGCCCCCGCCGCAACGGAGGAAGCCCAGGCGTTAAAGAAGAAGCCCAGGCCGAACGAGAAGTGAGAAGCCGGATCCCCTTCGCAGGAATTCAGTTCTCCCAGAGTACGAAACGCGCCCATCCCTTGAGTGGTAGGCGCATGAAACATGCGTGCAGCCCCAGCGCCGACACCGACGCCAACCAGGCCGCCGATGATGAGCGATTTTATTAATATTATCAGGAACATAATTATGCCTTTTAATAAAGAATCAGCGTTGCGTAACGAAATCCACCTTGTCGAGATTGATGGCAGTCACGTTGACGGTCACGTCCAGCTCCACGCTGAAGGTGCGTCTTTCCCGGCGCAAAAAGAGGAATAAAAATGCCTCTTTGCGCACCGATTCACGCGCTTGAACAACCTGCACATCCTGTGGCTCAATACGCAGTAAGGTATGCGGCGACGCTTTCATCACCGCAGCCTGAACGTGGTTCAGGGCATCGGCAAAGGCGCGCGCTTTGGCCTCGCCCTTGCCAGTGACTCTCACCGTGGTGGTGAATTGTTCTTTCATGCTCTTAAGCGCCGTGTTTCTTTTGCCACGCCTGTACCAGACGCTCACCGAGTTCTTCTTTGTCCATAAAACCGAACCCCAGCACGTTGCAACCTTCGTTGATGGCAGTGACCCCTTCATCAACCGAGCGCATGCCGTATTTCGCCTTGTAGCCGTATTTGGTCTGCGCGGTAATCGCACCCGCGCCGCCACTGCCGCAAAACGAGATACCAAAGGTGGCGTTTTCCGCTTTCATCACGTCACCCAGCTTCATATCTGCCGCAACGCCCGGCACCACAACCGCACGGCCGCCCGCTTTCTCAACGCCTGCCGCCACTTTCTGGCCTTTACCCAGACGATCGCCAATCACTACGGTAATCTGTTCCATCTTTTGCTCCTTAAAGGTTGTCTTTCGCGACTTCGAAGTGCACCGACAGCAGCCAGGCCTCTTCCTCAGGAAGATTGCCAAACTCAGCGACCACGTCACGGGCAAGCGCCATTGATTCGGCAGAAATTTCATCAAACAAGCTGGCATCGACTTCTGGTAAGGGTTCACCCGTTACCGAGCGGTGCGCCATGGCGCGAACATGCGACGTCAGCATCTGTTCCTGTACAGCGTTGGGAATAATGTGGCGTTCACGCAGCAAGGCATACACCTGCGCCAGCATGCGGTCGGCCAGTTCCACCGATTCCCCCATGTCATTCATTACAGCTCCGTTATTCACTCGTCTTACCCCACTAGTGGCTCTGAGGGTAACTTAGCGGCGGGGGTTAAAAGTTTGTAGCGAGTTGTTTTCCACTTCGAAGTGGAAAGGGGCGCAGCGATAGTGATCTGTGCCGCAAAAAGGGCCGGGACCACGATTAATCACTGGAAGAATGTGATTGAGATCGCAAGAGTGAGCAGCAAAATGGAAGGAAATGCGAACAATGAATGGACGATAAAAATGAAAAAATGTGATGGGGATAGCGTTTACTTATGGGATGCAGGGGCGCAGCGTCTTATCCGGCCTACGGTTATGCAGGCCGGATAGAGTAGATTAGCGGAACTTCTTGTGGTTTTCGTTGCGCGTTTTTTTCAGGTCTTCCGCAACGGCTTTCGCCTCTTTGACTTTACCTTCGTTCGCCAGTTTAAGCGCGCCGTCAATCTGACCGATCAGCGTGTCAAAGCCGTGGCGGAAATCTTTCATCTCCGCACTGTCCGGGGATTTGCTCTCCAGCTTCGGTGGCGTTCCCTTTTGAGCATCCAGCGCGGCTGCACGCATTTTGGTCAACGCGTCTTTCAGTTCAGTCGCATTGTCCGTTTTTTCGACGACCTTCAGGTTGTCGTTGAGGATCCCCATGTCATCTTCGAGATCGGCTGCAAACGCAGAAGAACCAAGAACCAGCGTTGAAGCCGCGACGATCGCTAACAGGTGTTTACGCATTGCTCACTTCCTTTTTTATTATTAAAAAATTAACGCCTTAACGAGTATCATTGCCCGGCGATTTTCATCTCCGGTAACAATACCGAACCACACTGAATATTACTGCGCGTTTCAATATCGTTGCCTACGGTCACAATATTGCGCCACATCTCTTTTAAGTTCCCGGCGATGGTAATTTCACTCACCGGATACTGAATTTCGCCGTTTTCGACCCAAAAACCCGCCGCGCCGCGCGAGTAATCGCCGGTAATGCCGCTAACGCCCTGCCCCATCAGCTCGGTAACCACAAGACCTGTGCCCATCTCTTTGAGCAACTGCTCGAAGCTTAGACCCTGTCCCGGAATTCGCCAGTTGTGGATCCCGCCCGCATGACCGGTGCTCTTCAGTCCCAGCTTACGTGCGGAATAGTTGGTCAGCAGCCATTGGGTCAGCACGCCGTCTTTAACAATGTCACGGCGTTCGGTCCGTACGCCTTCGCTGTCGAACGGCGACGACGCCAGCCCTTTCAGCAGGTGCGGATGTTCTTCAATAGTCAGCCATTCCGGCAGAATTTGTTTGCCCAGCGAGTCGAGCAGGAAGGTGGATTTACGGTACACCGAACCACCGGCAATCGCGCCGACCAGATGTCCGAACAGCCCAGTCGCTACTTCGTTGGCAAAAATCACCGGCGCTTTCATGGTGGAAAGTTTACGCGGAGAGAGGCGAGATAAGGTACGGCGAGCACAGTCTGCCCCCACCCATTCCGGCGTTTGCAGATCGCCCATCGCCCGGCCAATGGTGTAGGCGTAATCACGCTCCATATCGCCATTTTCTTCCGCGATGACGCAGCTGGAAAGAGAATGACGCGTGGAGCAGTAGCCCTGCAGCATCCCGTGACTGTTACCAAACACTTTGATGCCATAGTGGCTGTTAAAACTGCCACCCTCGGTATTGGTGATACGCTTATCGGCCTGTAGCGCCGCCTGTTCAGCGCGGGCTGCCAGTTCGATAGCTTCGTCAGGGGAAACTTCCGCCGGGTGGAACAGATCCAAATCGGGCGCATCAAAGGCCAGCAGTTCTTTATCTGCCACGCCCGCGCACGGGTCCGGTGAGGTATAACGTGCAATATCCAGCGCGGCCTGCACGGTACGTGCAATCGCCTGCGGGCTTAAATCTGTGGACGATGCGCTGCCCTTACGGTTTTGGTGATAAACCGTAATCCCCAGCGCGCCATCGCTATTGAATTCTACGTTCTCCACTTCACCATAACGGGTGCTGACGCTAATACCCGTGGTCTTGCTCACAGCGACTTCCGCGCCATCCGACTTACCTGACGCTAATTCCAGTGCCGTCGAGACCGCTTCTTCCAGAATCTTACGCTGCGCTTCAACTTGTGAGATTACTTTCATCGCAAATGCCATAATGTAGAGAGAGTTTCTCTGAAGTCTAACAGAGAACCGTTTTTCAGTACGCATCTTAACTGGTAACATTAGCCTCTTTTTTTAAGGAGCCTGACATGACTAAGCAGCCCGAAGACTGGCTCGACGACGTTCCCGGTGATGACATCGAAGACGAAGACGATGAAATTATCTGGGTTAGTAAAAGTGAAATAAAACGTGACGCCGAGGAGTTAAAACACCTGGGTGTGGAACTGGTGAAACTGGGGAAAAACGCGCTGGATAAAATCCCGCTCGACGCGGATTTACGTGCCGCGATTGAGTTGGCCCAGCGTATTAAGATGGAAGGTCGCCGCCGCCAGCTGCAGCTGATTGGCAAAATGTTGCGCCAGCGCGATGTTGATCCTATCCGTCAGGCGCTGGACAAGCTGAAAAACCGTCACAACCAACAGGTTGTACTGTTTCACAAGCTTGAGCAACTGCGCGATCGCCTGATCGCCGAAGGTGATGATGCGGTAGCGGAAGTGCTGAACCTGTGGCCAAACGCCGATCGCCAGCAGCTTCGTTCTCTGGTTCGCAATGCGAAGAAAGAGCAAGAAGGCAACAAGCCGCCAAAATCAGCACGTCAGATTTTCCAGTATCTGCGTGAACTGGCGGAAAACGAAATCTAACCTCTTCGTCTGCAGAAAGTGCCGGATGATGTAAATACTTCATCCGGCCAGGATTCTGTGCTCTTACTGCTGGGGCTGCATTTCGCCCATAGCGTTCTCTGACTGACTCTCTTCATGCAGATACTGCTTATCTAAAATCTTCACGAACGGTGTATAAATCGCGGTGGCGATAACCAGATTCACTGCCTGTAAAACAATGCCTGAAATCCCGGTGGTGAGGAAACCAGAAATAAAGATCGGCGTTGTCCAGGGAATGGAGATACCAGAGGTGGGGGGAACCCAGCCGAATGCGATAACCACATAAGTAACCGTACACAGCACCATTGGGGTAATGATAAACGGGATAAGCATCAGCGGATTAAGCACGATTGGCAAACCAAAAATAACCGGCTCATTAATGTTAAAAATTGCCGCCGGTGCCGCCAGCCGTGAGAGCTGCTTTAATCGCGTACTTTTGGCAACCATAAAGATGCTAATCAACAGTGCCCCGGTAAAACCCGTACCGCCGGCAATCAAATAGACATCCCTGAACTGCTGAGTAATGATGTTGGTCGCTACCAGCCCGGCCTGAGTTTGCGCCAGGTTCTGCGCACTGAGCGTTTGCCAGATAGGCCCCATTACGGATGTCATGATAGAGTCGCCATGGATCCCAAAGAACCAGAAGAAACTGATCATCATCTCAGCAATCAGTTGCGATAAGAGGGAATTCCCCAGATACAGCAACGGCTGTTGCAGCATGACGCTGATAAATTTCCCCGGCGTACCAAAAGGCGTGTTCTCAAACAGCACCTTGACGATAATCCAGAACAGTAGCACTAAGAAGATAGGTACCAGCGATTTAAACGACCTGGCAATCTCTGGCGGGACACTCGCAGGCATCTTGATGGTAAAAGCCCTGTTTTCCAGAAACTGAACCACCTTGATGGTGACCACAGTAACGATAATCCCTAAGAACATCGATTCAGAGCTAAAGTCGAGCAACGCGTAAGCATCGGCGACGATTTCTCCCGATCCTGTCGTAATATGACCAGGCGACATTAAGAAGAAGATCGCCACCGGTAAAATAGCGGAACTTTGGCTGAGATTAAGCTTTTCAACTAACTCCTTTGAGAAGGTGATAATCACCAGCAGCGTCATTAATCCGTAGCTGGCGTTAATCCCGTAATTGAGCTTATCCAGCACGCCTTCCCCTAACAGCGAACTCATAAACTCGTGATAGCCGTTAACAGGAAAGTTGGTTAACAATACGAAAAATGAACCGACAATCAAAAAGGGAATTAGGGCAATAAACGCATTTTTTAGTGCGGTCAGGTAGATGTTTGACGAGATTTTCTCGGCCAGTGGCAACATCTTTTGTTCGAGTAGAGAGGTTATGCTCATGCCCGCTTACCCTATAAGGTTTTTTGTCACGTAATAATTAACCTGCGGGAACTGCTTGATATAGATGGCAGGAACCTGAGTGTGGTGCGCATCGCCGTTAACAATCTCCTGATAAATATCTTTTTTCGCATCGTGGTTGATGATGACAATCACTTTTCCAGCCTTGATGATTTTATTCAGTCCGACGGTAATACCCTCGGTGAGGGTGACATCTCCGGAGAAGTATTTATGGCTGGCGACGTTAATTGTTACGTCATCCAGTTGAGTTTGTAGATAATCCTCATCAAACGGCACGCCCGGCTCGTTTAAGCCGATATGCCCGTTCATTCCCACGCCCAGAATTACATAGTCAAACTCTTCACCGTTGAGCGCGGTTTGGTAATGGGCAATATTTTGTGCCGTAGAGGCAAACGGATTGAAATGGACTAACCGCACCGGATAAGCACATTTGTGCACAAAGTCCTGATTAATCATGTTCAGGCAGCTGCCATCTGATTCGCTGGGCACGTTGACCCACTCATCCAGCGCAAAGAAGGTAAGGCGTTCGGCAAACGGTGTCGCTGCCAGTGCTTCGTAAATCCAGTGAGGCGTGCTACCGGAGGGGATCAGCACGCGAGAATGTGGTTTGAGCGCGGATAGCTCACTAACGACCTGTTCAGCCAGCGCGGCATTGGTATCAAACGTTGTACATTTCATCCGTTTCTTCTCGCTATTAAAGTGATTCAATCTTTTTGGCGAATAAAGGAAGATACTTTTTATTGGCCAGCAGCATCTCTTTGACTAACGCCACGCCCGAAGTGTCGCTTGAGCATAATGGGTTGAAAATAAAGCCTGAAATAAGCGCTTGATAATCGCCGGTGGCGGCGGCTTTGACGATCAGCGCTTCATAGTCTTTCATCATGGAAACAATCCCTTTCGCAGGAGATGGGATCTCGCCAGTACAAATTGGAATCGGACCATTACGGGTAAGCACACAGTTCACTTCAACTACCGCCTCTTCCGGTAAATTAGTGATAGCACCGCCGTTACGAACGTTGACGGTTTGAATGCTCTTATCGTCGAGGTAAATAGCGCGAATAACGTTCAGCGCGGCGGTGGAATAAAGCGCGCCGCCGCGGGCTTCCAGCTCTTTAGGCTTATCCTGAAGCGTAACGTCGCTGTATTTTTTAAACAGTTCGGCTTCGATATTTTTGACGATCTCACCCCGTGATTGCTCGGCTGCTTCCTGCTCGGCCAGCATTTCAGTCGTCT
This sequence comes from Citrobacter sp. RHBSTW-00986, assembly GCF_013783065.1. Taxonomy (NCBI): domain Bacteria; kingdom Pseudomonadati; phylum Pseudomonadota; class Gammaproteobacteria; order Enterobacterales; family Enterobacteriaceae; genus Citrobacter; species Citrobacter sp. RHBSTW-00986. Next base: position 4,316,490 of record NZ_CP056200.1, read on the forward strand.
TGAGGTAGTATTTTAAATAGGAAGAGGGGATCAGATTGGCGGCGGCCAGCAGCTCTTTATTAAACTGCTCATTGCTGATGTTTTTAAAGCTCAGTGCATCGACGTCGGCGGCGTTGATTATCTCGATGGCTTCGCGGGTACGGTCGACGCCGTTATGCAGAATTTTGGTAATAAAGTTCATATGGTTGGAGCCTTTGAACTCGACGTATAAATCCTCTACGTTGGCATTCAGCAGCCCGGCCACCTGATGGGTCATATTGACAGGACCATTGCACAGGCCGATGACCCGATTGTTGTGGCTGTATTTGAGTACCGCTTCTGTCACCATGGAAGCTGGATTGGTGAAGTTAATCAGCCAGGCGTTTGGACAAATCGCCTTCATTTCATTCGCTATTTCAATGATGACCGGAATGGTGCGCAGAGCTTTGAACATCCCGCCCGCGCCGTTGGTTTCCTGGCCAATAAAACCGTATGACTTCGGCAGTTTTTCATCAACGATTCGGGCATCGATACCACCGACGCGCAGTTGAGTCACCACGAAGTCGGCACCCAGCAGCGCTGTTTTGCGGTCAAAAGTTTGGATGACATCAATTGGTAAATTTGCTTTGGCAAGCATTCTTTTGGTGAGATCGAAAATGATGTTCATTTTCTCTTTACCCATTTCAACGTCGACAAAAGCGATGTGAGAGATGGGAAGCTGGTGGTAGTTTTTAATTACCCCTTCAATCAGTTCTGGCGTATAGCTGCTACCCGCGCCAATCACCACGAGTTTTAGTTTTTTCATTAGTCTTCTACTTTTGAATTAAATTTCAACGACACTTTTCTGACATTGGATAAATGGAAAAGCATAATATCCACGATGGCTATCTGGATCGGATAGCTTATATTTTCGAAAGCAGTATCTTTAATAATGGCGTTTTTGTAGATCAAGACTGCATCGGCCTTAAGCGCCAGCGTAGAGTTTTCCCGGCTGGTAATCGCGGCCACCTTGATGCCGTTTTTTCTGGCATTAAAAATTATCTCTTCCAGCATTTCTGACTCACCGCTGTTGGAAACAATCAGCATACAATCGTTAGCGGTCAGAAAGCGGCTGCGGACATTACAGTTGGTGTAGTCGGTTTCATTGAGGATATTAAAGCCCAGCACCATCAAATTATAGCTAACATAGTTCGCCACGCTATCTGATGTACCGTATCCCCAGGTGATAATCGTATTGCAGTCGGACAAAAAATCACAAAAGACTTTGACTTTATTCTCAGACACTCTGGTTAAAGCATCCTGCATTTCTTGTATATATTCGCTAACAAACGCGTTATGGTGCTGCGAGTTTTGCGTTCTGGAGAATACGTCCCGAATGTTGACCTTAAACTCCTGGAAATTATTAAAGCCTAATTTCTTTACCAACTTAGAAATAGATGGCGCGGTAGTATAAACGCGATCTGCCAGTTCATGAATTTTCATTTTATAAACATCAGCAGGGTTCTCCTGACAGAATTTATAAACTCGCAGTTCATTATTGGTTAAATTTTTTCGCATGGAGCGCACCTTTTATTATGTGGCACTTACGCCACATTGGCTCTCGAGGGGATATTAGCAAGGGAAAAGCGGAAATAGATTTTATGATTTAGAAATTAATTTCTGCGATCTGAGTTATAAATTTCCATATGGAGGCTTCCCATTCCGTTGAGAAGTATGGCGTAACCAGAAGGCCGGATGGCAACGGAGATCGTGCTCCTGAGAAAGTGCCGGATAACGGTGTAAACACCTTATCCGGCCCACAACGGATCGTAAGCCCGGTAAGCGTAGCGCCACCGGGCATTTTTTTACTCTTCTTCTGCCTGGGCTTTCTTCGCCAGGCCATCCAGCAGTTTTTGATGGATGCCACCAAACCCGCCGTTACTCATCACCAGGATGTGATCGCCAGGCTGTGCAGTTTTCACCACCATATCTGCCAGCGCATCCACATCGCCACTCCAGTGCGCAGGCTGAACGCAGGCTTCAGCGACTTCTGCTACCTGCCACGGAATATGCGGGGGTTGCAGCAGGAACACTTCGTCCGCACGCCCTAGCGACGGCGCCAGGTCATCTTTGCACAGGCCCATTTTCATGGTGTTCGAGCGTGGTTCCAGCACCGCGATGATGCGCGCCGTGCCCCCCACTTTACCGCGCAGCGCCGCAAGCGTTGCCAGAATGGCCGTTGGGTGATGGGCGAAATCGTCATACACCGTCACGCCATTGGCTTCGCCGCGCAGCTCAAGACGACGACGGGCATTGATGAACGAGCCCAGCGCATTGGCTGCATCTGCAGGCACGACGCCAACATGGCGCGCGGCAGCAATCGCCATCAGACCGTTGTGCATGTTGTGCTCACCTACCAGGCCCCACTTCACCACGCCAACATTTTCACCGTCCAGCCACACTTCCCATTCGGATGCATCAGTGGTCAGCTTTTTCGCCTGCCAGTGACCTTGTTCACCAACCAGCTCTTGTTCGCTCCAGCAGCCCATCGCCATCGTCTGTTTCAGATTGATGTCGTTTTCCGGGTAGATAATGCGTCCCTGGCCCGGCACGATACGCACCAGGTGGTGGAACTGTTTCTGGATCGCTTTCAGATCGTCAAAAATATCCGCGTGATCGAACTCAAGGTTGTTGAGGATCAGCGTACGCGGGCAGTAATGTACGAATTTAGAACGCTTATCGAAGAAGGCGCAATCGTACTCATCCGCTTCAATAACGAAGAAGTCGCTCTCACCCAGGCGCGCGGAAACCTCAAAGTTACCCGGTACTCCGCCGATCACAAAGCCAGGCTTATAGCCGCAGGCTTCGAGGATCCAGGTCGCCATTCCGGCGGTGGTGGTTTTGCCGTGCGTCCCCGCAACCGCCAGTACCCAACGATCGCGCAGTACAAAGTCATGCAGCCACTGCGGGCCGGACATGTACGGAATGTTCTTTTCCAGCACCGCTTCCACACACGGATTACCCCGGGTCATGGCATTGCCAATGATCACCAGGTCCGGCTGCGGATCGAGCTGGCTGGCATCGTAACCCTGAATCAGATCAATGCCTTGCTTCTCAAGTAAGGTACTCATCGGCGGATACACATTGGCGTCCGAACCGGTTACTTCATGACCGAGTGAGCGCGCCAGCATCGCCAGACCGCCCATAAAAGTGCCACAAATTCCCAAAATATGAATGCGCATACGTCACTATCCTTTTTTAATCTGGGGGCCATTTTACGCACATGTCCGGCAAGTGAGAAACGCATTTCAGGATATTCCGTAGTTTGCTGGCGCGATTCACCTAAGCGCGGCAATGGAAATATTTGTTAATATTGTTGCGGTCGCTTTACTCCACATAAATTGCAGGGAAAGTGTTATGAAAACGTTAGGTGAATTTATTGTCGAAAAGCAGCACGAGTTTTCTCATGCTACCGGTGAACTCACTGCTTTGTTGTCGGCAATAAAGCTGGGCGCCAAGATCATCCACCGCGATATCAACAAGGCCGGTCTGGTCGATATCCTGGGTGCCAGCGGTGCTGAGAACGTGCAGGGAGAGGTTCAGCAAAAACTCGATCTGTTCGCGAACGAAAAACTGAAAGCTGCACTGAAGGCGCGCGACATTGTGGCGGGCATTGCCTCGGAAGAAGAAGATGAAATCGTCGTCTTTGAAGGCTGTGAACACGCAAAATATGTTGTGCTGATGGATCCTCTGGATGGCTCATCCAACATCGATGTTAACGTCTCTGTCGGTACGATTTTCTCTATTTATCGCCGCGTAACCCCAGTCGGCACGCCGGTCACGGAAGAGGATTTCCTGCAACCAGGCAACAAGCAGGTTGCTGCGGGCTACGTTGTTTATGGTTCTTCCACCATGCTGGTGTATACCACCGGCTGTGGCGTACACGCCTTCACCTACGATCCTTCTCTGGGCGTATTCTGCCTCAGCCAGGAACGTATGCGCTTCCCGGCGAAAGGCAGCACGTACTCCATTAACGAAGGCAACTACATTAAATTCCCGAACGGCGTGAAGAAGTACATTAAATTCTGCCAGGAAGAAGATAAGTCAACTCAGCGCCCGTACACCTCGCGCTACATTGGCTCTCTGGTTGCGGATTTCCATCGTAATCTGCTCAAAGGCGGGATCTACCTGTACCCAAGCACCGCCAGCCACCCGCAAGGGAAGCTGCGTCTGCTGTACGAATGCAATCCGATGGCCTTCCTGGCCGAGCAGGCGGGCGGCAAAGCGAGCGATGGTAAAGATCGCATTCTGGATATCACCCCGGAAAGCCTGCACCAGCGTCGCTCCTTCTTCGTAGGTAACGACCATATGGTTGAAGATGTAGAACGCTTTATCCGCGAATTCCCGGACGCGTAATACGCTTTGCCGGATGAGACGTGTTAACGCCATCATCCGGCAAATTTATCCCCTACGCCGTTTGTACTTTAAACGCCGCCATTGCTTCGAGCAGCGCATGTGACTGCTCTTCCAGCGAGCGGGTAGCCGCTGAAGATTGCTGTACCAGCGCCGCATTTTGCTGCGCCGTTTCATCCATCTGAATCACCGCGATATTCACCTGCTCAATGCCGCGACTCTGTTCCTGCGACGCGCTGGCAATTTCACGCATCAGTTTGGTCATGCGCATCACTTCATTGGCAATCTCATCCATGGTTTCGCCCGCCTGCTGCGCCAGCTCGCTGCCTTCTCCCACATGGGTGTGTGAATCGCTGATTAACGTGCGGATCTCTTTTGCCGCCTCGGCGCTGCGGCTGGCCAGATTACGCACTTCACCTGCAACGACCGCAAAGCCCCGCCCTTGCTCACCGGCACGTGCCGCTTCAACAGAAGCATTGAGCGCCAGGATATTGGTCTGGAAAGCAATACCGTCGATTACGCTGAGGATGTCGGCGATTCGGCTGGAACTGCCGGAAATATCGCGCATTTTCTCAATCACATAGCACACCATCTCACTGCCGCGATCGGCGGTATCCGACACCGATTTTGCCAACTGGTGTGCCTGTTCCGCGTTCTGCGCATTCTGTTTCACGGTCGCCGTGAGTTCTTCCATACTGGCGGCGGTCTGCTCCAGCGAAGTGGCTGTCGATTCAGTACGTTGTGCCAGATGCTGGTTCCCGGCCGTCAGCTCACGGCTACCAATATCAATTTGTAAACTGGCATCGCGGACACGCTGTACCGAGTCGCCCAGCGCATGGCGCATTTCATCCATTGCCGCGTTCAGACGGTTGAATTCGGCGCTGGCCGACAGCGCGGTAACCGGCGACAAATCCCCCGTCGCCAGACGTTCCAGTTGCTCAACCATATTATCCAGCGGCTTGAGAAACTTATTTCGCAGCATGAACCAAATCACCGCCAGCAATGCGAGGGCAGCCAACATCGAGGCACTCATAATACCGTGGTAAATCAACGAAGTAATGATGCGGGTAGAGGCATATAGCCCCATACCGCCGGTCAGCAACAGAAGGAACGTCAGCAGAGACAATAACACCAACAAACTTGATCGAATTGAAAGGGATTTTGGCATCGTTATATTTCCGGTTGTAGGGTTAAAACAGACCTGTACAGAACCTATCGACTACAACCGGAAAAAGTTTAGGTATTTAAATGTTTAGTGAAAAATCAGGATGTTACTTTGGTGTTGCCGCCGTCCCCACTCTGGTTACTGGCGAGCTTTGACGATTTTCCCAAAGTACCGTCAGACCGCGCTGTAAGGCAATAAAAATAAACAATAAAATGCCAATCGCGATCTTCGTCCACCAGGAACTTAATGTGCCATCAAAATTAATGTAGGTCTGGATCAACCCCTGAATGGCGACACCAAACAACGTTCCTAACACCGTACCGACCCCACCGCTCAACAGGGTTCCGCCAATCACGACTGAGGCAATCGCATCCAGCTCAACGCCGACGCCCGCCAGCGCATAACCCGCCTGGGTGTAAATTGAAAAGACAATGCCAGCAAGCGTCGCAAGCCCGGTCGACAGCATATAGATACGGATGGTCGTGCTGCGGGTTGAGATCCCCATCAGGTTGGCAGAGGTGGCGTTGCCGCCAATCGCGTAAACCTGATTACCAAAGCGCGTACGGTGCGCCAGGAATATGCCAATGACGACTACCGCCAGCATCAGCAATCCCATTGCGCTCAGGCGACCGCCGCCGGGAATTTTCCATGCCAGGCTTGAGAGCATGTCATAAACCGGATGGTTAATTGGGATCGACTCTTCAGACACCAGATAGCTGACGCCGCGCAGGAAGAACATTCCCGCCAGGGTATTATGAATGCCGGGATCTTCAGCGCATCAATCAGTAACCCCATAAACGCGCCAAACGCGCAGCCCATCAGCAGAATCAGGGGAAACGCCAGCAGCGGAGATATACCCCAGTAGCCAATGGCCTTCGCCAGAAATACGCCGGTAAACGCGATCACCGAGCCAACGGACAGGTCGATCCCGCCAGAGAGAATCACGAAAGTCATGCCCACGGCGATGATGCCCAGAAAAGCGTTATCGGTCAGGATATTGCAGATAACTCTGGTTGAAGCAAAGGCCGGAAACTGTGTCAGGCAGTAGAGGTAACCCAGTACAAATACGCCGAGGGTGATCATCAGCGGTAAATTACGTTTTATCATGACCACGCACTCCTTTTATCAGGCTGATAAAGCGTTGTGATTGCACGACCAGCACACACAACACCACCACGGCTTTGACCACTTGATTTAGTTCTGGCGGGAAGCCCGACAGTAAAATCCCGGTGTTCATGCCCTGAATAATCAATGCCCCGATCACCGACAGCAGCAGATTAAAGCGCCCGCCCATCAGCGAGCCGCCGCCGATGACTACCGCCAGGATGGCATCCAGTTCCAGCCACAATCCGGCGTTATTGGCATCTGCCCCGCGGATATCCGCCGTGACGATAATGCCGGCGATAGCCGCACACAGACCGCTCAGCACATAGGTGAGCATCACGATAATGCGCGTGTTCACCCCGGCGTTTTTTGCCGCACGAATGTTGATGCCTACCGCTTCAATAAACATCCCCAGCGCCGTTTTACGCGTCAGTAGCCAGAACACCACCAGCGTTAGCAGTGCAATGATCACTGGCGTGGGGAACAGTAAGAGCGAGCCGCTGCCAAACCACGACAGTTCGGGCGAATTGAAGGTGACGATCTGCCCGGAGGTGATAAGTTGCGCCACTCCGCGTCCGGCCACCATCAGGATTAGCGTGGCAACGAACGGTTGGATTTTGAGGATTGCCACTAGAATCCCGTTCCATAACCCTGCCAGAATGCCGGAGCCTAAGGCGGCAAGCAGCACCACCGGCAAACTGTGCCCGGCCACCGTCATCGCCGCGGTGGTGGCACCGGCAATAGCCATGACAGCGCCCACGGAAAGGTCGATGCCGCCGGTGGCAATCACCAGTGTCATGCCAATCGCTAACAGCGCCACGGGGGCGGCACGGTTGAGAATATCAATCGGGCTACCGAACAGCCGACCATCTTGCAAAATCACCTGATAAAAGTGTGGCGCGACCAGGCTATCCACCAGCAGCACCAGCAGTAGCGCCACCAGTTGTGGCATGCCCTTTGGCCAGCGGAATCGCCGTTGCGGCGGAGTGGATTGAGGGAGAGATTGAGGCATCACCATAGTCTCCTTAGGCCGCAATGGCGTTCATGATCGCCGGTACGGACAGTTCAGCCAGCGGGATCTCAGCCACCTGTTTGCGATCGCGCATAATAATGACCCGATCGGCATAGCCCACTAACTCTTCCAGTTCGGATGAAATCACCAGCAGCGCCAGACCATCCGCGCACAGCGTTTCGATCAGGCGAATGATCTCGGCATGCGCGCCGACGTCGATCCCACGCGTGGGTTCATCGAGGATCAGGAACTGCGGTTTGGTCAGTAACCAGCGCGAGAGCAATACTTTTTGCTGATTGCCGCCAGAGAGAAACTCGATCGGCTGTTCAGCGTTGGGGGTGCGAATTCCGAGCTGGCGGATAAAACGCTCGGCAATCTCATTTTGTTCTTTCCGCGGAATAGGCCGCAGCCAGCCACGCTGCGCCTGTAATGCCAGAATGATGTTTTCCCGCACCGAAGCGGCGGCGATAATACCATCCGTTTTGCGATCCTCCGGACAGAAGCCGATCCCCAGACACGAAGCCTGATGCGGCGATCGCAAGGTCTGCGCTTTGCCTTTGATCAGCGCACTGCCGCTGTCGGCGGGTTTAATACCGAAGATCACCTCCGCCGTTTCCGTTCGCCCGGATCCCAGCAGTCCAGCGAGACCGACGATCTCACCAGGGCGCACCTGTAGATCAAACGGCGCGATGGTGCCTTTCTTGCCAAAGTCGCTAAAGGCCGCCACTGGTTTATCACTCAGCAGCGTACGGCCCGCACGCTGTAGCGCATGGGTATCCAGTTCGCGACCCAGCATCATTTTGACCAGTTCGATCTGTGGCAGTTCGCGGGTTTCACGGCAGCCAACGAAGCCGCCGTTACGCAGGACGGTAATGCGATCGCTGACCTGATAGACCTGATCGAGGAAATGGGTAACGAAGATCAGACTGACGCCCCGATCGCGCAGATGCCGCATCAGGCCGAACAGCATTTCTACTTCCTGGGTATCAAGACTGGCGGTGGGCTCATCGAGGATCAGCACTTTCGCGGAGAGATCGATCGCCCGACAGATGGCGACGATCTGCTGCATCGCCACGGAAAAGCGGTTCAGCGGCTCGCGCACGTCGAGGGAAAAACCGTATGACGCCATCAACTCCGTCGCGCGTTTTTCCATCTGCTTGCGCAGCAGCAGGCCAAAACGCCGCGGTTCACGGCCAATAAACAAGTTATCCGCTACCGACATATTGGGCAGCAGGTTCACTTCCTGATACACGGTACCGATCCCCAACTGCTGGGCATGGGCGGTATTTTTGGGGGAGATAGGCTGGCCTTCGAGCCAGATCGTGCCGCGATCGGCGTGGTAAACGCCGGTCAGGGCTTTGATTAGCGTCGATTTACCGGCTCCGTTTTCTCCCAGCAGCGCCATAATCTCACCGCGACGCAAGCTGAAATCCACGTTATCCAGCGCTTTGACGCCGGGAAAGAATTTGCTTAATCCTTCGGTGCGGAGGATTTCCTGATGGGGGTCGGTGGTCATGGCATTCCTCCGGTACGAAATCACGGCCTTTTCGTAGGCCTGATAAGCGCAACGCCATCAGGCCTACGGAAGACCGGCAGCAAAACTAGTAGCCCATGTTTTTCTTCTTCTCTAACTCTTCTTTCGCCGTATCCGGCAGATAGAGGATCGACTTGGTAATGGTCAGCTTCTCAGGCATCGTGCCGTCTTTTTTGAATTTCTCCAGCGCGTCGAATGCCGGGCCTGCCATATTCGGCGTCAGCTCGACGCTGGCGTTGGCTTCACCATCAATCATTGCTTTGTAGATATCCGGTACACCGTCGATGGAACCGGTCAGAATATCTTTGCCGGGTTTCAGGCCTGCTTCTTTAATCGCCTGGATTGCCCCGATCACCATGTCATCGTTATGAGCGTAAACCATGCAGATGTTCTTGCCATTGTTTTCCGCTTTGATAAAGCTCTCCATCACTTCTTTCCCTTTACTGCGGGTGAAGTCGCCGGACTGTGAGCGGATAATCTTAATGTTTGGCGCGTTGGCGATGGCTTCAGCAAACCCTTTTTTACGATCGATGGCCACGCTGGCCCCGACGGTCCCTTGCAGCTCAACGACGTTACACGGCTTGCCGTTCACTTGTTTAATCAACCAGTCGCCGATCAATTTACCTTCCAGCACGTTGTCGGCGGTGACCGTGGTCATATAGAGAGATTTGTCTTTTACATCGATGGAACGATCGAGCAAAAAGACCGGAATGTCGGCATCTTTAGCTTCTTTTAAAACCGGTTCCCAACCCGTTGCCACGACTGGCGCAATAAAGATGGCGTCAACGCCCTGCGCAACAAATGAGCGAACTGCTTTAATCTGGTTTTCCTGCTTTTGCTGGCCGTCAGCGATTTTCAGCGTAATACCACGCTTTTCAGCCTCGCTTTTCGCAACGTTGGTTTCTGCGGCGCGCCAGCCGGATTCAGAGCCAACTTGCGAAAATCCTACGGTTAAAGGGGCTGCCATTGCCATAGACGACATGGCTGCCGAAACTGCTGTGACTAAAAGTAAGCGCTTCCACATAAGTGCGTCCTCGTAGGGTGATTATTGTTGGTTAATAAACCGTCGCGAAAAAACTATAGACAATTGAGCATGTAACGAATTGCGTTACATCACACTTCAAAAAAGTAAATAAAACGTTAATCACAACTTTGTAATCGCTTTCATCCCGCTATGAAAAATGCGGCTGAAGATATGGATTTTTCTGTCACGATAGAGGGGTAAAAAGAAGAAAATGAGCGCAGAGAAAGCGAAAACAAGCGGAGACATTCAGCGCGAGTTGGCTATAATACCCGCCACTTGTTTGCCATAGCTTATTTAAAGGAAACAGACATGAGCTTACTCAACGTCCCTGCCGGTAAAGACCTGCCGGAAGATATCTACGTTGTTATCGAGATCCCTGCCAACGCAGATCCGATCAAATACGAAGTTGACAAAGAGAGCGGCGCCCTGTTCGTTGACCGCTTCATGTCCACCGCGATGTTCTATCCGTGCAACTACGGTTACATCAACCACACCCTGTCTCTGGACGGTGACCCGGTAGACGTTCTTGTCCCGACTCCGTACCCGCTGGAGCCAGGTTCAGTGATCCGCTGCCGTCCGGTTGGCGTACTGAAAATGACTGACGAATCCGGTGAAGATGCGAAACTGGTTGCGGTTCCGCACACTAAGCTGAGCAAAGAATACGATCACATCAAAGATGTGACCGACCTGCCGGAACTGCTGAAAGCACAGATCACCCACTTCTTCGAACACTACAAAGATCTCGAAGCGGGCAAATGGGTGAAAGTTGACGGTTGGGACAACGCTGAAGCCGCTAAAGCTGAAATCGTTGCTTCTTTCGAGCGCGCGAAGAAGTAAGTTCGCGTTAGCTTAAAACCCTGAACGCCAGTCTCTGGTTAGTAAGGGTTTTTAAATTTCTACGTTCTACCACCTCTCCCCTTCGCTGTTTTCTTTTTGACCTACCAGAATGGGTAGTCACATTTCATTTATCTTAATTGCGAATGATATTAGATCTCATTATCATTCTCATCATGTAAATAAATGTGAATAAAAGTCAATGAACCTCCACAATGTGAAGTCCCTGAAACGCTATTCCTGCGTGGCACTCGCCACAGCGCTGTTATTTACCAGCCTGTCCAGCGTGGCGCAGACGCTACCTGAGAAAGATTTTCTGACCCGCGATGTCGGTAACGGCGTGTATGAGCTGGCGGTTGATAGCCAGCAGAATGCGCTTTTTGTCGCCTCGTCGCCGTCGTTTGATAAAGATAAAACCAGCGGGCTTATCTACAAACTCGATCTGGAGAAACTCACGACGACTGAAGTCATCGACACCAGCCGCCGTGCCTTTGCCACCGCGCTGGATGAAGAAAACCAGGTGCTGTATGTCGGCAACACGCTGGAAGGTTCAGTAACACTAGTCGATACCCGCAGCGGTAAAGAGCTGGCGATACTACAACTGAGCGAAGCCAAAAACCCGAAAGATATTGTTCATACGCGTGAAATGGTGCTCGATAAACAGCACCACCGTCTGTACGTTTCCGGCGTGGCTGAAAAAGGCATAGTCTGGGTGGTGGACACACAAAAGCGCGAGAAAATCGCCACCCTCGAGAACATGGGCCAGTACCCGACCGGCATGGCCGTGGATGCAAATAAGAACCGCCTGTATGTTGTGAATGGCCGAAACGAACTTATTACGCTGGATACCACCAACCATCAAATTATTAATCGCTTTACAATTGAGCCAAATAAAAAACATTTTTTCCTGAATATTGCCCTGGATGCAAAAAATAACCGCGCATTCCTGACCGATCCGGATTTAGCGGACGTACTGGTTGTTGATCTTAATACCGGTAAGGTTATTGCACCAATTAAGGTTATTAACTCGCTGGCAGTGATATATAACGAAAAACGCCAGGAAGTTTATATCACCCACCGTAATGCTAAACGCATCAGCATTGTGAACAGCAAGACCTACCAGGTAAAACAAAGCATTGAAACCAATGCCTTACCTAACAGCCTGGCGCTCTCGGCAGATGCTAACACCCTGTACGTCAGCGTCAAACAGTCGGAAAAAATGACAGGTGTGAAGCCCGACTACGTGCTGAAAATCGATCTCTCTAAATATTAATAATTAAAAAACTATCTGCACCTTGCAGCTTTTTTGAGCTGCAAGGTGATGTTTTTATTTTTTACTTTTCAGGTGTCTATATTATGAAAACGCGTCAACTTATTACGCTGACAGGGATCGTTGCATTCTCAGGCGGTGTTATTTTCCCCACCCAGGCAGAAGAACTCACCGAGACCTCACGCACTAGCGAAGATGAAATGGTGATCACCGCATCCGGATTCTCGCAGCAAAAACGCGAAGCGCCGGCCACTATTTCAGTTATCGATCGTAACACGCTGGATATTCAGCCGGACCGTAGCATCGGTGAAGCCATTAAAAACCTTCCCGGCGTCTCGGTCACCAACAGCAGTGGCATGAACGCCGGTAGCATTATGATCCGCGGCATGGACCCGTCCTATACCGCTTTTATGGTCAACAGCGTCAAACAAAATACCGGTGAATCTCGCCCTTACGGACATGATATTGGTACTGAAGCCAACTTCTTACCGCCAATGGAGGCCATTGAGCGTATCGAAGTTATCCGTGGGCCGATGTCCTCGCTGTACGGCTCAGACGCCATCGGCGGTGTGGTTAACGTCATTACCAAAAAACCGTACGGCGCAAAAGAGTGGACCACGGCAATTGCTGCCAATACCTGGCTGCAGGAACACCAGTATTTAGGTAATACCAGCCAGATGAATTTGTTTACCATGGGGCCGATTGTGCCCGATGTTCTCGGCCTTAGCGTGGCGGCCGACTGGCTTGACCGTCGCGATGACGATCGCAATAACTATTTTGGCAAACACAATCGTAAATCCGTTGATATGACATTGGGCCTGGCCGCCAGCGAGAATAACCTGTTCGATCTCAACGTGGTCACCGGTGAGCAGGAAAAAAACCGTACCCAGAAACGCGGTGCGCCGTGGTCATGGCTGTTCGATCGTAACGCCGCCACCCTGACGCATACCGGCTGGTATGCAGACGACACCATCGCGACGACCAACTACATAAACTATGAAAAAGGCCGTTCGAAGTACGTTTATGACGGACAGTCCCCGCAGTATGTGCAGATGGAGAACTACGTCGCCAATTCGCAAACCACTTTCACGCTCGACACCCATAAACTGACTGTTGGGGCGAATTTCACGCGCGAAGAGCTGAATGACCGCTTTGATGTGGCCAACAAAACGCTGCCCGGATCTGACCCGGTGACCAAAATCAGCCGTAACGGTTGGGCATTGTTTGCTGAAGACGGCTGGAGCATTGGCGATTTCATCCTGACCACGTCAGCGAGGATGGACCAGGATGACAATTTTGGCACACATATTACGCCGAAAATGTACGGTAACTGGGCCTTTAGCAATGACTGGGCGCTGAAAGGCGGCGTTTCCGCAGGCTATAAAAAACCGGAGCTGCGCGCGACGTCCAGCAACTTCGTAACCCCTTACGGCTCAACCGTACCTTATCCCTTCCTCACCGTTGGTAACGACGACCTGAAACCTGAACAAAGCGTTAACTCTGAACTGGGCCTCTACTGGACGGGAGATGCGCTATCGCTCGACAGCACCGTCTTCTATACGCAGTTCAAAGACAAAATTGCTGAACAAACTATTTGTGAAACCACGTCGACGAACCAGTGCTCCGTCAACGGCTACAACGCGGATTCCGTCAGTAAATACTTCAACGTCAGCGAGGCGGATGTATACGGTATAGAACTGAATGCCGACTGGCAGATTACCGCCGATGTAAAAGCCAACGCTAACTACACCTGGAACCACAGCGAACAAAAAAGCGGCGTTAACAAAGGCTACGCGCTAAACGATTATCCGCGCCATATGGCGAATCTGTCGCTGAACTGGGCGGCAACGCAAAGCCTGGACGTATGGAGTACGGTGAATTATCGCAGCAGTAACCGCAACAGCGGCAATAACTATAAATATGATGACTACACGATGGTGGACGTAGGCGTACGTTATCAGCTCAATAAGCACACGCAACTGATGGCTGGGGTCTACAACGTGCTGGATGAGGATCCGAAACTGACAACCGCGTGGAACGAATCCGCACAGGTGGAAGGACGCCGCTATAACCTCGGCGCGCGCGTGGAGTTTTAAATCCAGAATAAAACAACGCCACCCGAGGGTGGCGTGTTCATATCAGTACTGGTCTCGGTCTAACCAGTTACCGCTTTCAATCAGCGTTAAGCCATCAACCGGACGTTGGTACACGTACATCCATGCACTTCCGTACGGCGTTTGAATTAACTGGCGTGCGTATTCACCGCCGCGGGTACGCAGAGCGTCAAGCTCTGCCAGCGTGGCGTTATCAATACGATAAACTTCCCCGTGTACTGTTCCTTTTCCCGGAACGGCGCCTGGATAGTGGCCCAGGCTATACAACTGGTAGTTGTCGATACTGAAATTTCCCAGCAACAGGGCATTGGTCATCCAGTGGCTGTTGCCTTGTTTGGTTCGTAAACTGCCGTAGACAAATATTCGCATTGCTAAAACTCGAACTGATAGAGCAAATCAAGTGCCTGATCTACGCCAGACACTGCTTCCAGATATAGCTTAGGCATCAGACGATAACGTAGCGTGAGTGTCGCTAAGGAGTCAAATATACCCACACCATATTTCACCTGCAGACCTGGCAGTACGTATCCGCTGACAACCACCTGAGATGAATCACCCACCCCTTGTGTGTCCAGTGCCAGATTGCTTACGCCAAATGTCTCCCCGATTTTACCCACAACCTGACCACTTTGTGCAACCCCCAGACCAATAAGCATTGAAGTCATTGCCGCGCTGTCGCTCTGTTCGCTATCCAGTCCTTGTCCGCGTAGCAGGTAGGAAAGCGCCATTTGCTGCGACATCGCCGGGTCGGAGAAGATCTCCGCCTTCGGTTCATCGGCGGTGCCCGTGACGCGAACCCCGGCGATCACGTCGTCTTCGGTGGCTTCCGGGTTACGAATTGCTTCGATGTTGAGTAACGGCTGATCAGGCGGACCGGAGAACAACAGCTCGCCCTTACGTACGATCAGATCCTGACCATAGGCATGGAAACGCCCGCTCGGAATATTAATTTGTCCGTTCAGCCCCAGCCCCTGCTTATCCTGCACCACTTTCAGATCGCCCGTCAGACGCGCTTTCAGACCAAAGGCGTCAATACGCACGTTGTTACCGACATGGATGTTCAGGTTGCTGTTGATCGGAATACCTGCTGTCTGCGGTTTCTCCGGTTGCAGATTGTTGTTAAGCATGACCATATCGCTGGAAACCCCTACCGCGCTCTCCGGCAGGTCGTGTACCACGATACGCGCCCACGGCACATCCACGTTGCCATCGAGGGTAAACAGGCTCGGCGTGGCTTCAAAGACCACGTCCGGCGATACGTCCAGGCGGACCATCGGCGGCACGGTAATACGAACCCTGCTGCCTTTAGCCGCAACGCGCGCCCGCCAGTTGTCTATCTGACTCCAGTCGGCATCGCCGCTCAGGTTAATTTCGCCCTGCTGCGTACGCACCACGCCCGCCAGCGTTGAGCGTGTTCCGGTGAAGTTAACGGCTAACTGGCTTGGCTGCATGTCAAACGGCATAAAGTTGCCGTCGATATCCAGACCGCTCAGCTGCAGCTGTCCGAGCAGTTGCGGGCTTTGCACATCACCGCCCAGGCGTAGGTTGGCGTTGATCACCCCTGCCGCTTTTTCACCGCGTGAGAAAATGGGGTTCACCATCGCCAGATTGAAGTTGCGGATGTTGACGTTGCCGCCGAGACTGCGGCGTCCTTGCGGATCCGTCACCTGCACCTGGCCGTCAAACTGCCCGTTGTTGGTCAGGCGAATCAGCCAGCCCAGCTCGGCACGGTTATTGTGCAGGTCGGCGGTCAGATTCAGCGTTTCAAACGCCACAGGGAGCGGCGCATCGTTCACGCTTTGCGTGACCTTCACGTTACGTCCGCTCAGCGTAACCTGCCCCTGCGGCAGCCCCTCTTTGGTGGTGTCCCAGCTCACATCTGCTTTGCCAGTGAAAACACCGCTGGCCTGGGTTGTATCCGGCATAAACGGTTTTAGCATCGCCAGGTCAAAGCGGTTAAGGTTCACCACCGCGCGTCCTTGTGCACCGGCATCAATGGTTTGCGGTACGCACAGTTCCGCATTCGGGTTGTTCCAGCAGTGCGGCCCAATGCTGATTTTCTGTTCCTGATTGCGATAATCCAGCGCGACAGGGCGGTTAAGGGACCACGGACCGACCGGCGTCTGGAAGCGGGTATCGCTTAACGCACCTTTCCAGCGCTGCTCTTGGCGATCAAAGCTACCTGCCAGGGAGAGCTGCCCGGAGACCGGTTCCCCCTGAATGCGCAGCTGCAGCTCATGCTGCTTTTCGCTACCTTTGGCATTGAGCGTCACCAGGCCAATATTCACGTCAGGCTGTACAATCCGCTCTACGCGAACGTTGAGATTACCAGCGATTTGCTCTGCCGATTTCACGTCGCCTTCGACGCGCACCTGAGCGACGGACAGCTCCTGCCAGCGCAGACCCCGGGCGGTGATATCCGCCAGCAGCTGTGGCGCTTCAACCGTACCGCGAACTTTTACCAGCCCTTTCGCCGTACCGCCCAGTCCCGGCAGCGCGTTATCCAGGCTCGGGGCATCAATCGTCGCGTCGAGATTGAGGTCTTTGACCCCCAGTTCCCCTTTCACATCCGCGCTGTTGCGTCCCAGTTCCAGATGCAGGCCCGGGATCGTCCACTGCAGGTAGCTGTTACCCTTCAGCGAGCCGTGCACATTAACCTTGTTCTGCTTCACGTTGCCGGTCAGCTTCAGCTCGGGCACCTCCATCTGCCAGCTTCCGCCGTACAGACTGCCGCGAGTTTTCACCAGGCCATTCAGTTTTGATGGCCACTCCGGGATCGCTTTCGCCGTGTTGATGCCATCCAGCGTTAGCTGCCCGCGCCAGCTGATCGCCTGCTGCCAGTCCACCAGCGCTTTCAGCTCAGTTTTCCCTTCCAGCGCCGCAACGCTGAGTTTGTCGAGATTGATCTGCTGTTCGTTGCCTTTGGCGTCCAGCGTGATGGTAGCCGGAGGAATATCCTGCCCTTTCACAGCGGTACGCATCGACAGCGTATAGTCGGTCATCTTACCGGTCAGTTTGAGCTTGATGTCATCAGCCTGGAACTGCTTGTCGCCAGTAAACGGCCAGTAAACCTGCTTACTCACCACCTCAAGGTTGAGCGGCAATCCGGCTTCCGCCAGACGCGCCTGCGCCCGCAGATCCATATCCACCGGACCAGACAGATTTACGCCGACTTCCAGCTGTTCACGCAGCGCGCCGCCGACCTTCAGCTTCACCTTTTCGCCTTTTAACGGATCGACGTTGAGCGTGCTGTTTAACGTAATATCGACCGGCCACGTGTCGGTCAGTTGCGCCGTGCCGCTGGCTTTTACCGTCCCCTGATTCGAGTCGATATCCAGTGCATCGAGTTTCATGTTGCCGTCAATGCTGCTCACTTTCAGCAGCATGTTATGTACCGTTAAATCCGTATCCCCGGTCACGCGCAGCTGCTCGCCGCGAAACGCTTCAATGTTGAGATTGAGCGGCAGATGGACATCGGTCATTTCCGGCAGCACCGGCTTTGAGAACAGATCTTTTAGCGTTTCGCCGAGCGGTTTTTCATCCGGTTGCGGATTTTGAATCTTTGGTTCGACAACCTCTTCCTGCGCCACTTCCGCCACTTTAGGCAGGGCAATCAGCAGCCCCTGTAATGACGTTGGCTTCAGGGTCAGCGTTTTTTCCTGCCAGTTCAGGCCGGAGGTAAATTCCAGCACCGAAACCGTGGTGTCATCGATTTTGATATTGATGTTGTTCAGCGCCACGCGCGAAAGCGTGATTGGGTAAGGTGTGGAAAGGTTAAGCGGACCGCTCTCTTCCTCTTCAACCGGCGCTGATGGCGGCATCTTTTTGCTGTCGATCGCCACGTTGATATTTTTCAGCGACAGATCGTTGACGCACAGGCTGCTGTCCCACAGGCAGTTAAGCCCCACGGCCAGATGCACTTCGCCAGCATTCACCGCCACGCCAGGTTGGTCATAACGAATATTTTTGAGCGATAAATCCCGCCAGCCGCCGGTGACCTGACCAATCTCCAGCCCCGGAACCCAACGATTCGCCGCGTTGAAGATCAGATGCAGGCCCGAAGTGGTGCCGACGAGGAACGCCACCGTGCCTAACAACAGCAGGATAAAAATCAGCACGCCGAGGCTTATCTTCTTCCATAAACTCATAATTCAGGCCCCAGACCGATGTAAAACTGTAAACCATGTTCATCTTTGTCGCCCACAGGGACAGCAAAGTCGAGCTTGATGGGTCCCACTGGCGATTGCCAGCGTACGCCGACCCCGGCACCGGTTTTGAAATCGCTTCTGCGGATATCGCTGACCGCTTCGCCGCTATCGACAAACATCGCGCCCCACCATTTTCCGGTCACGTTGTACTGATATTCCAGCGAGCCGGTCGCCAGCTTCGAGGCCCCTTTCAGCTTGCCGTCGCTGCCTTCAGGCGAAATAGATTTGTATTTGTAGCCGCGAATGCTGCGATCGCCCCCGGCGAAGAAACGCAGATCCGGCGGTACTTTGTCGAAGTCCCCGGTTTCGATCCAGCCGAGGTTGCCGCGCATCACAAAGCGATGACGATCGTACAGCGTGCGGATCCAGACGTTTTGCGCCTGGAAGACGGAGAAATCAACGTCTGAACCCCAGGCCGTGTTGGAGTAATCGATAGAATAACGTTGGGAGTCGCCCCAGACTGGCATCAGACCGCCGCGCGAGCGCGTCCGGCTGATCATCACGCCCGGATAGAGCAGCATGGTGGTGTTAGTGACGTTACCCTGGGTAAAGTGGTCGAGGCTCCAGCGCAGGTTAATCGCGCGCTGCCAGCCGCTGGAGAGATCCCAGTAGCGGGAAACCGCAAGCGTAGTGGAGTCCTGCTCGGTATCGTTTAAATCGGTACGCTTAAAGCCCCCCTGCACCAGGTAATACTGTTCCAGCGGGTTCTTTAATAGCGGCATTTTATAACTGAAATCAAGAACCTGCTCTGGCGCAGAGATGCTGGCGCTGGTGGTCAGGCTGTGGCCATAGGAGTTCATCCACGGCTTTTTCCACGAGGTCTTCACCCGTGGACCGACGTCAGTTGAGTAACCGACCCCGGTTTCGATGGTGTTTTCTGTTCGCGGCGACACCACACCTTTCAGCGGCAGCACTTTGGTTTCACGGGCTTTATCAAATTCCGGTGCGACGACCACGGAATTAAACCATCCGGTCGCCGACAGACGACGGTTCAGTTCGCCCAAATCTTTCGACTCGTACTCTTCACCCTCTTTAAAGGGCACCAGATTTTGCAGGTACTCATCGCGAATTTGCGAGCCTTCAAAAGTGACATGGCCAAAGCGATAGCGTTCACCGCTGTTGTAATCGATATCCCAGAATGCCTGGCGGCGTTCGAGCGCTATCCCAAGCTGGCTTTTATTAAATTCACTGTCGAAATAGCCTTTGCGCAGCGCTACGCTGGTGAGTGATTTTTTGAAGTTATCATAGTCCCCCTGATTCAGCACGGTGCCGATTGCCGGTCGCGTTTTCAGCAGATCCAGGTAATCTTTATCCGTACGTGCGCCACCGCGCAGAATCACTTCGGTGCCGCCAATCAGCACCGGCTCACCAGGGGTCACTTTGGCAATCAGCACCTGGCGTCCTTTCGCCGGCGGCGGACGCAGCTCAAAATCAATGGTTGGCTCAAAGTAGCCCAGCGCTTTTAGCCCTTCGCGGATGGCATCATCAACGCGCGCACGAAAGCGTCGGTCTGGAGTGACTTCATCACTTTGAATCGTGGATAGCTGCGCACGGACGTTTTTCTCCAGCGGTCCTGATAATCCCTCGACCTGTAAGCGAACATTCGCTGCGGCGGCGGAGCCACTTAAGCACAGTAATCCCACCCAACATAACTGACGGATATGTGGCACATTTTCTCCTGAATATCCTTTTTTCCCACCCCTGGAAAAAAATACTATGCCGTTCCTCGGCTTAACAAAAAATCAACAATAAGAGTTGA
Source organism: Citrobacter sp. RHBSTW-00986 (assembly GCF_013783065.1). NCBI lineage: Bacteria > Pseudomonadati > Pseudomonadota > Gammaproteobacteria > Enterobacterales > Enterobacteriaceae > Citrobacter > Citrobacter sp. RHBSTW-00986. The sequence goes on from NZ_CP056200.1 coordinate 4,336,885, forward strand.
AAAACAGACGACAACCCAAATATTTCTTATGTTTAACTCTAGACGTATTCACGCCGTTTATTGTGGGCAAAGACGCGTCTCGTTACAACCTTAACCCAAATGACTGATTTCGGGAGAACGGCCATGAGTTTATTTGATAGAAAGCATCTTGTTACTCAAGCAGATGCCCTACCTGGACGCAACACCCCGATGCCAGTGGCAACGCTGCATGCGGTTAACCAACATTCGATGACCAACGTGCCCGACGGTATGGAGATAGCCTTTTTCGCCATGGGATGTTTCTGGGGCGTTGAACGTTTATTCTGGTCATTACCCGGGGTATACAGCACAGCGGCTGGATATACCGGCGGCTACACCCCTAACCCAACCTATCGGGAAGTGTGTTCCGGCGATACCGGACACGCCGAAGCGGTGCGCGTCGTCTATGATCCGCATGTTATCAGCTACGAGCAACTGCTGCAGGTGTTCTGGGAAAATCACGACCCGGCGCAGGGCATGCGTCAGGGGAACGACCAGGGGACGCAGTATCGCTCCGCCATTTACCCGTTAACGCCGGAGCAAACCGTCGCGGCACGGGCAAGCCTTGAGCGTTTTCAGGCAGCAATGACCGCCGCTGGCGACGAGCGCACCATTACAACGGAAATCACTACCGCAACCCCGTTTTACTATGCCGAGGACGATCACCAGCAGTATCTGCATAAAAATCCTTATGGGTACTGTGGCATTGGCGGGATTGGCGTTTGTCTGCCGCCACAAGGATAATCGCCACCCTCTGGCGGCTTTACAGTACCTTACGCTATACTAGCTCCTGAAATTGCCGGTCCACTCCCTTCGGACCGGTTTTCAATGTGTATTTCACACGGATTTATCAATTTATCCCTTCCGAGGATCTGGCCTTAACGGTCGGATAAGATATGTTAAACAGTATTTTAGTCATTCTCTGCCTGATCGCCGTGAGTGCGTTTTTCTCGATATCCGAGATCTCGCTTGCTGCATCACGCAAAATAAAACTTAAACTGCTTGCCGATGAAGGCAACGTAAACGCACAACGTGTTTTGAAGATGCAGGAAAACCCCGGCATGTTTTTTACCGTCGTGCAAATTGGCCTTAACGCGGTCGCAATTCTCGGTGGTATTGTCGGTGATGCGGCATTCTCCCCGGCGTTTTACAGCCTTTTCTCGAAGTACTTCACTCCAGAGCTGTCCGAACAGTTAAGCTTTATTCTGTCGTTCTCGCTGGTTACTGGCCTGTTCATCCTGTTCGCGGATTTAACTCCGAAACGCATCGGTATGATTGCGCCAGAAGCTGTGGCTTTGCGTATCATCAACCCGATGCGCTTCTGCCTGCTCGTCTTCCGCCCGCTGGTGTGGTTCTTTAACGGTCTGGCAAATAACATCTTCCGTCTGTTTAAGATCCCGATGGTGCGTAAAGACGACATCACCTCGGACGATATTTACGCCGTGGTCGAAGCAGGTGCGTTAGCAGGGGTTCTGCGTAAGCAGGAACATGAGCTGATTGAAAATGTGTTCGAACTGGAATCCCGTACCGTACCGTCTTCCATGACCTCGCGCGAGAATATTATCTGGTTCGATCTCCACGAAGATGAGCAAAGCCTGAAGAACAAGGTGGCGGAACATCCACACTCCAAATTCCTGGTGTGTAACGAAGATATCGACCACATCATTGGCTATGTCGATTCCAAGGATCTCCTCAACCGCGTACTGGCGAACCAAAGCATGGCGCTGAACAGTGGCGTACAGATCCGCAATACGCTGATTGTGCCGGATACGCTGACGCTCTCTGAAGCGCTGGAAAGCTTCAAAACCGCAGGCGAAGACTTTGCCGTCATCATGAACGAATACGCGCTGGTGGTGGGGATTATCACGCTCAACGACGTTATGACTACGCTGATGGGCGATTTAGTCGGTCAGGGTCTGGAAGAGCAGATCGTGGCGCGCGATGAAAACTCATGGTTAGTCGATGGCGGTACGCCGATTGATGACGTTATGCGCGTCCTGGATATCGATGAGTTCCCGCAGTCCGGCAACTATGAAACCATCGGCGGCTTTATGATGTTCATGCTGCGTAAAATCCCGAAACGCACCGACTCGGTGAAGTATTCAGGCTACAAATTTGAAGTGGTGGATATCGATAACTACAAGATCGATCAACTGCTGGTGACGCGTCTGGACAGTAAACCTACCGTACTGGTACCGAAACTGCCGGATGCAAAAGAAGAGGCAAAGGCGTCTTAACGTCCTGCAGAAACATCAACGGCTCCCATCCAGGAGCCGTTTTTTTAACTACCGCATAGCACTTTGATCAAGCCATCTCAGTTTGCAGACGCAAGACCTGACGGTTAACTTCGGACATCACGGAAAAATGCAGTTTGTCCTTCACTTTTGGGATAAGAATCTTACCCTTATCAAATTCAAAAGCGCCTACATCCTTGATATATAACCGTCCACGAAACAGGATCTTCACGTACTTCGCCACCTGCAGCGGGTTGTATCGTTGGAAAATTTTCATTGTTGTCTCCTGCTGAGCATTACGCCTTTGCGGTACCACAATCGGTCCGACAATCCTCAGGCGCAAATTTTAATGCCCTATGACTATAGACTATCTCGCTCATGTTTCCAGCGTGTATAAGTTTATTTACCTTCAGGTTACAAATATTCAGAATTATCTTTTCAACGCTTCGCTGTCTTCAGTATAAGCCTTCATTTTTCGCAGGATTTGTGCGCCCGTCCGCAAACTGGCATCGCGCTTGCGGGAAAAAGCATCAATCGCACATATGATTAAATTCCAGACCCAAGTGGTCGGATCACCTGCAAAATAAAGAAAGAAGGAAAACCTATGACCTTACAAAAACTGCTGGCGCTGTCGTGCCTGCTGCTGCCGATGATTGCCGGTGCGCATTCGTTTGAGACCAACCAGCGCGTACCGCCGGTGGGGATCGCCGATCGCGGCGAACTGATTCTCGATAACGATAAGTTTAGCTACAAAAGCTGGAATAGCGCGCAGCTGCCAGGGAAAGTGCGAATTGTGCAACACATTGCCGGACGCACCTCCGCCAAAGAGAAAAATGCTACGCTGATCGAGGCAATCAAGGCGGCCAACCTGCCGCACGACAAATACCAGACCACCACGATCGTCAACACCGATGACGCCATTCCTGGCTCCGGTATGTTTGTGCGCAGCAGTCTGGAGAGCAATAAGAAGCTCTACCCGTGGTCACAATTTATTGTCGACAGCAATGGCATTGCACGTAAAGCCTGGCAACTGGATGAAGAGAGCTCCGCTATCGCCGTACTTGATAAGGACGGACGCGTTCAGTGGGCAAAAGATGGTGCGTTGACGCAGGAAGAGGTGCAGCAGGTTATTGCCCTGCTGCACAAATTACTCAGTAAATAGCGACGCGGAAGCCGGGGTTGAGGAATGATTCACGTGGGGTGTAATCCAGAGATTTCCCCTGCCAGTCGTGAACGTGCGCCCCGGCTGCGGCAGCAACGGCGTGGCCAGCGGCAGTGTCCCATACGTTAGTTGGCCCAAAACGTGGGTACAGCTGTGCCTGCCCTTCCGCCACCAGGCAGAACTTCAGCGATGAGCCAATCGACGTGGTCTGGTGCTCACCCAACTGTTGCAGATACTCTTTTAACTCATTGTCAGCATGCGAGCGGCTAATCACCACCAACGGCGGACGCGCGTCACGAACATGGATTTGTTTGCGCACGCCGCACTCTTCTTTCCACGCTTTACCTTCTGCCGCGCTGTACATCACTTTCATCACCGGCGCGTAAACCACGCCCAGTACCGGCTTTCCTTGCTCGATAAGCGCAATATTGACGGTGAATTCACCGTTACGCTTAATGAACTCTTTGGTACCGTCCAGCGGGTCTACCAGCCAGTAGCGCTGCCAGTGCTGGCGAACATCCCAGCCAGGAGGCGCTTCTTCAGACAGGACCGGAATATCCGGCGTCAGCGCCAGTAATCCTTCGAGGATCACCGTATGCGCGGCGATATCCGCCGCCGTGACCGGAGAATCGTCCTGCTTGCTGGTAATCTCCATCGGTTTGATTCCATCGTAGACCTGCATAATGGCATCGCCCGCATTCCGTGCAAGCTGGCATACATGTTCTAACATTCTCCACCTCGTTTCTGTCGTGGTGTTAACTCGTTGTTTTACTTATACCCGATCGCCAAAGGATCCGCCAACTGTGATAGCGTCTGCGGTTTTAAACGCTATATTCATGTCATGATTCACAGTTCTGTAAGCAAGAAGATTTATATACATTTTCTTTTGTGGCTTAGATCTTAAAAGGATGCCCCTGATGATTAAGTTTAGTGCAACGTTTCTGGCCACGCTGATTGCAGCCAGCGTCAATGCCGCGACCGTCGATCTGCGTATAATGGAAACCACTGATTTACATAGCAATATTATGGATTTCGATTATTACAAAGATACGCCGACTGAAAAATTTGGCCTGGTTCGTACGGCAAGCCTGATCAACGCAGCACGTGGTGAAGTCAAAAACAGCGTGCTGGTTGATAACGGTGATCTGATTCAGGGCAGCCCGCTCGGGGATTATATGGCGGCCAAGGGGCTGAAAGCGGGCGAAACGCATCCGGTATATAAGGCACTGAATACGCTGGATTACGCAGTGGGTAACCTTGGCAACCATGAATTTAACTACGGTCTTGAGTATCTGCACAACGCGCTAGCCGGGGCGAAGTTCCCTTACGTTAACGCCAATATCATCGACGTTAAGACCAAAAAGCCGCTGTTTACTCCTTATCTGATCAAAGAGACTGAGGTTGTCGATCAGGAAGGAAACAAGCAGACGCTGAAAATTGGCTATATCGGTTTTGTGCCGCCGCAGATCATGACCTGGGATAAAGCCAACCTCAGCGGCAAAGTGACCGTGAATGACATTACGGAAACCGCACGTAAATACGTGCCGGAAATGCGAGCCAAAGGTGCCGATGTCGTGGTGGTGGTTGCTCACTCCGGGCTTTCTACCGACCCATACCAGGCGATGGTGGAAAACTCCGTTTACTACCTCAGTGAAGTTCCGGGCGTGGATGCCATTATGTTTGGTCACGCTCACGCCGTTTTCCCGGGGAAAGACTTTGCCAACATCAAAGGCGCAGATATCACTACAGGTACGCTCAATGGCGTTCCTGCGGTGATGCCGGGCATGTGGGGCGATCACCTGGGCGTGGTGGATTTAGTGCTGAATAACGACAGCGGTAAATGGCAGGTTACGCAGGGGAAAGCGCAGGCGCGCCCGATTTATGACGCCGCGGCCAAAAAATCACTGGCTGGCGAAGACCAAAAAATCGTTGAGATCCTAAAAGCCGATCACGATGCCACGCGTGAATTTGTCAGCAAGCCAATCGGTAAATCTGCCGACAACATGTACAGCTATCTGGCGCTGGTTCAGGACGACCCGACCGTGCAGGTGGTGAATAACGCGCAGAAAGCCTATGTGGAACATTTTATCCAGGGCGATCCGGACCTGGCGAAACTACCGGTACTTTCCGCCGCTGCACCGTTTAAAGTCGGTGGACGCAAGAACGATCCGGCCAGCTTTGTCGAAGTCGAAAAAGGTCAGCTTACCTTCCGTAACGCCGCTGATTTGTATCTCTATCCCAATACCCTGGTCGTGGTGAAAGCCAGCGGTAAAGAGGTGAAAGAGTGGCTGGAATGTTCCGCCGGGCAGTTTAATCAGATTGATATCCACAGCAGCAAACCACAGTCGTTAATTAACTGGGATGGCTTCCGTACCTATAACTTCGACGTGATTGACGGCGTGAATTATCAGATTGATGTTTCACAACCCGCTCGCTATGACGGTGAATGCCAGACGATTAACCCGCAAGCGGAGCGTATTAAAAATCTGACCTTTAACGGCAAACCGATCGATCCGAACGCAACCTTCCTCGTCGCGACCAACAACTACCGCGCCTACGGCGGTAAGTTTGCCGGGACCGGCGACAGCCACATCGCGTTTGCATCACCAGATGAAAACCGCTCGGTGCTGGCAGCATGGATAGGTTCCCAGACAAAGAGCGCAGGCGAAATTCACCCAGCGGCAGATAACAACTGGCGTCTGGCGCCGATTCACAGCGAGACACAACTGGATATTCGCTTTGAAACATCACCGTCTGATAAAGCCGCTGCGTTTATCAAAGAGAAAGGCCAGTATCCACTGAAGAAAGTCGCTACCGATGACATCGGCTTCGCCATTTATCAATTGGATTTGAGTAAGTAAGATCACGCCGGGTGGCGCTGCGCCATCCGGCAAGCCCGACCGGGTCGTTTACGCTGATGCCGGGACGTCTTCGTTCTTAACGGTATGATTTGCCAAAACCTGCGGCAAATTCACCTCTATCCAGTCCGCCAGCGCTGCGACTTTTTCGCTCACCTGCTCACCCAACGGTGTCAGGCTATACTCCACATGCGGCGGTACCACCGGATATGACACCCGATTGATAAACCCGTCCTGTTCTAACGCCTGCAGGGATTGCGCCAGCATTTTTTCACTGACGCCGCCCATCTTACGGCGCAAATCGCTGAAGCGGTGCGTACCGTCGCGCAGCGCCACCAGAATCAATACACCCCAGCGGCTGGTGACGTGTTTTAACACCTCGCGGGAGGGACACTGCTCGGCAAACAAGTTGCCATCACGTAATTGCTGGGAGAGCGTCAAAGCTGTCATTTTCATACTAACCTTTTTGTACGTACTTACTAAAAGTAAGTTTAGGTGTTAATGTGATTAAACACAAGACCAATACCAAAGGAGTTATCCTATGATCGCGATTACTGGTGCCACTGGCCAACTGGGCCAACACGTTATTGAAACGCTACTGAAAACCGTTCCTGCCGGCCAGATTGTGGCTATTGTGCGTAATCCTGCTAAAGCGACGGCGCTTAGCCAGCAGGGCATTACCGTTCGTCAGGCTGATTACAGTGATGAAGCTGCCTTTACCACGGCCTTACAGGGGATAGACAAGTTACTGCTAATCTCCTCCAGCGAAGTGGGACAACGTGCCCCGCAGCATCGCAACGTGATTAACGCGGCGAAAGCGGCCCACGTGAAATTTATCGCCTACACCAGCCTGCTGCACGCCGATCGCTCCCCGCTGGGGCTGGCTGATGAGCATGTCGCAACCGAGAAGATGCTGGCTGAATCCGGTATCGCGTACGCGCTGCTGCGTAACGGTTGGTACACCGAAAACTATCTCGCCAGCGCACCAGCCGCGCTGGAACACGGCGTGTTTATTGGGGCGGCGGGAGAAGGCAAAATCGCCTCGGCGACCCGTGCCGACTATGCCGCTGCCGCCGCGCGCGTCATCAGTGAAGACGGTCATGCCGGTAAAATCTATGAACTGGCGGGCGACGCAGGCTGGACCCTGAGCCAGCTGGCGGCCGAACTGGCAAAACAGAGCGGTAAAAAAGTGGTGTATCAAAACCTGAGCGAAGCTGATTTTGCCGCCGCGCTGAAAGGTGTTGGTCTGCCTGCCGGACTGGCGGACATGCTGGCTGACTCAGACGTCGGTGCCTCTAAAGGTGGCCTCTTCGACGACAGCCATACGCTGAGCAAACTGATTGGTCGCCCAACCACGTCGCTGGCAGACAGCGTCAAAGGCATCGTGTAAGTGTTAAAAATTAGTTAATTGTGGTGGCATCCCCACGCATCCTCTCTGATAATGACATGATGATGCGTGGGGAGAGAAGACGTGCAAGGTGTACCTGAGCAGTTTATTGATGAGAAAGACAGCGCCCGCTTTCGCCATCTGGCACAGGTGCCGGGCGTTGAGCTGTATCATGCGCACATCTCGCGTTACGCCTTTGAACCCCACACCCATGAAGCGTTTGGTATTGGCGCGATAGAAGCCGGAGCCGAACGTTTTCGCTATCGCGGCACGCAGTACGTGGCCCCCGCCCATTCTGTCGTCACCATGAATCCCGATGAGCTACATACCGGCGAAGCGGAAACCGCCGACGGCTGGCGCTATCGGATGATCTATCTTGAGCCCGATCTCCTGGAAGAAGTCACCGGGATTCGCCACTGGTGGTTTCATGACGTAACGCGTCACGATCCGCTACGCTCGCGCCAGATCTGCTCGCTGATCCATGGCCTGTGGAACACTGAGGATCCGCTGGCGCAAAAAGGGCTATTACTCGATCTGATCGACACGTTCCAGCCGCTGGCCCGCCATGCGCCGGTATTACCGGAGGGAGCGCATCGCTTTGAGCGGGTACGCGAGTATTTGCACGATAATTATATGCACCCGGTCACGCTCGACGAACTGGCGCGGGTTGCAGCGCTGAGTCCCTGGCATTTTCAGCGCCAGTTTAAATCTCATTTCCACGTCACGCCGCACCAGATGCTGATGGCTATCCGCCTGTGGCGAGCCAAAGGTTTTCTCACTCACGGAATGCCCGCCGCGGAGGTCGCTGCCGCAACCGGCCTCACCGACCAGTCGCATCTCACCCGCGCGTTTACCCATCGCTACGGTATTACGCCGGTACGTTATCAGAAACAAGTCGTCCGGCGTTGAACAGCAATCTCATACAATACGGCTGCATTTTTCCTGCCTACACTCGACTTATTGTTAAGCGATGTGGATGTCAAAAATGATTAGCGGCGTGTTGTATGCCCTGCTGGCTGGGCTGATGTGGGGATTAATTTTTGTTGGGCCGCTGATCGTACCGGAATACCCGGCGGTATTGCAGTCGATGGGGCGCTATCTGGCGCTGGGGCTAATAGCATTGCCGATTGCCTGGCTGGGGCGTGTGCGCTTGCGTCAGTTGACGCGCAAAGACTGGGTCACTGCGCTGGCGCTAACGATGATGGGTAATCTGATTTATTACGTTTGCCTGGCAAGCGCCATCCAGCGCACTGGCGCGCCGGTTTCAACGATGATTATTGGTACATTGCCGGTTGTGATCCCGGTCTTCGCTAACCTGCTCTACAGCCAGCGCGACGGCAAATTATCATGGTGGCGTCTGTCGCCTGCGCTGGTGCTGATTGGTATCGGTCTGCTGTGCGTGAATATCTCGGAGCTGAATCAAGGCTTACCCGACTTTAGCGGCTGGCGTTATGGTTCTGGAATCGCGCTGGCGCTGATCTCGGTAGTGTGTTGGGCGTGGTATGCGCTGCGTAATGCCCGCTGGCTGCGCGAGAATCCAGATAAGCACCCGATGATGTGGGCGACGGCCCAGGCACTGGTAACGTTGCCTGTTTCTCTGCTCGGTTATATTGCAGCCTGCCTGTGGCTGAACGGACAAACGCCGGACTTTGCCCTGCCCTTCGGCCCGCGTCCGGGCGTGTTTATCGGCCTGATGATAGCGATTGCGGTATTATGTTCGTGGGTTGGCGCACTGTGCTGGAACGTCGCCAGCCAAAAATTGCCGACGGTGATCCTCGGCCCGCTGATTGTCTTCGAAACGCTGGCTGGCCTGTTGTACACCTTTATCCTGCGCCAGGAATTTCCACCGCTGCTGACGGTAAGCGGCATTGCGCTGCTGATTGTTGGGGTGGTGATAGCCGTCAGAGCCAAACCACAGAAACCAAGCGTCGTCGTGGTTCCACAATCATAATGGCCCAGACGGCGCTGCGCTAATCCGACCTACAAGATATTATTTTGTAGGCCGGAGTAGACGTTAAACTTTAAACACCGCTACGGTCTGATTCAGTCGTGCTGCCTGCTCTTCGAGCGCGGCGGCGGCGGAAGCGGACTCCTCCACCAGCGAGGCGTTTTGCTGCGTCACGCGATCCATCTCGGCAACCGCCTGACCTACCTGATCGATACCCCGGCTCTGTTCATCAGAAGCCGAGGCTATCTCGCCCATGATGTCGGTCACACGGGTCACGGCGCTAACAATTTCCGCCATCGTTTCACCCGCTTCATGCACCAGCGCCGTACCGGCATTCACCCGATTCCCCGAGTCATCAATCAGCGCCTTAATCTCTTTCGCCGCCTGAGCACTACGCTGCGCCAGTGTACGGACCTCGCCAGCGACCACGGCAAACCCGCGCCCCTGCTCGCCCGCACGCGCCGCTTCTACTGCCGCGTTCAGCGCCAGAATATTGGTCTGGAAGGCAATGCCGTCGATAACATTGGTAATTTGCGCGATTTTGCTGGAACTGGTGGCGGTTTCATCCATCGTACGCACTACGCCATCAACCACGGTTCCGCCTTTTTGCGCCGTCTGTGAGGCATTTTTTGCCAGACTGGTCGCCTGACGCGCGTTATCCGCGTTCTGTTTCACGGTAGCAGTGAGTTGTTCCATGCTGGCAGCAGTCTCTTCCAGAGAGGCGGCCTGCTGCTCGGTACGTGAAGAGAGATCGTTACTGCCGGCGGCAATTTCACCTGCGCCGGTATAGATGGTGTCAGCCCCGTCACGCACCACGCTGACTGTGTTCGCCAGCGCCTGCTGCATGTCGCGAACGTTGACTGCCAGCAGCGCCATCTCATTGCTGCCATCGGCGTTGATGCTGTGCGTCAAATCACCCGCAGCAATGTGGCGAATATGTCCCATCACTTCGTGGAGAGGCTTGAGCAGCACTCGCTGCATCGCCAGCCAGCTGGCGATAATCACGGTGACGACAATCAGCATCACGGCAGACAGCAGCCAGATTATCTTCTGGTAATCACTCTCATTGTCCTGTACTCCAGCAGTGGCCAGCGCCGTTTGCGCGCTACGCCATTCCCGATAGACTTCCTGCATGGCCGTTTGCTTTTGCTCGGCATTCTGCTTGAACATCTCTTCCAGCTTACCTTCAGCCAGCAGCGCGTTCATTTTAGCCAGCGTCGCAGAATAGATGCCGTACTGCTCTTCCAGTCGATCGGCCAGATGTTCATCAAGCCCCGGCGTTTCCGGCAGGGCGTAGTATTTATCGTAATGCTCTTTCGATTCGGCCAACAGGCGATTTGCCGTGTTCACCAGTTCCTTCAACTGACCGCCGTTAATCTCGCTGGCCATCGTTCCCTGTAAACGCAACATGCCCCGGTTGAGCGTGACGCGAGCCTGGTTCAGGCTAATCCACGCATCGGTAAACTCGGCCACGTTCTGGCTGGAAAGCTGAGAGACGTTAAAGTTTTGCTTATCGTTATTGAGCGCGCCAATAAAGACGCCCGCGGAGATGAGCTGCATCGCGCCCAAGGCGAGTAACACGGTGATAAGTAAGGTTATCACTTTGATTCGTTTAAACATCTGTAGCCTTTTATTATGCAGGTATTGTCTGAGGTCTAACTATCGGCAGCGGCGTGCGCTTATTTAATCCTGTCGCGCGGCTTTTTTCGCCGCCCCTCTCCTTTCTAATAAGATTCAGCACCTTAACGAAACAAGAAATTTTCGTGACATTCCTCACAAAACACCCCACCCCGAAAGGGTTATATCCTTCGCCATAAGTTGCATTTAAAATACATCTTATATTATTGAGAATGAGGTAACGGCAATGTCTTATCGCGATCAACCTTTAGGTGAACTGGCGCTCTCTATTCCTCGCGCTTCGGCCCTGTTTCGTAAATACGATATGGATTACTGCTGCGGCGGTAAGCAAACGCTGGCACGCGCTGCTGCGCGTAAAGAGCTGGATTTAGACGTTATTGAGGCACAGCTCGCGCAGTTGGCTGAACAGCCGCTGGAGAAAGACTGGCGTACCGTGGCACTGGCTGAAATCATCGATCATATCATCGTGCGTTATCACGACAGACACCGCGAACAGCTACCGGAACTGATCCTGCAGGCCACGAAAGTTGAACGCGTTCACGCAGATAAACCGAACGTACCACGCGGTCTGGCGAAAAACCTGACCATGCTACATGAAGAGCTGTCCAGCCACATGATGAAAGAAGAGCAGATCCTGTTCCCGATGATCAAACAGGGCATGGGTAGCCAGGCGATGGGACCAATCAGCGTGATGGAAAGCGAACATGACGATGCCGGTGAACTGGTCGAAGTGATCAAACACATCACCCATAACGTGACGCCGCCGCCAGAAGCCTGCACCACCTGGAAAGCCATGTATAACGGCATTAACGAGATGATCGACGACTTGATGGAACACATCAGTCTGGAAAATAATGTGTTGTTCCCGCGAGCTCTCGCCGGGGAGTAAAGATATCGCCGGATAGCGCTAACGCGAATCCGGCCTACGGAATTCAGGCCCGGTAAGCATCGCGCTACCGGGCACTAAAATTAACGCATACCTGCCATACGTTTCTTACCGATAAACAACCAACCCAGACCCAGCGCGATGAACCACAGCGGCGTCACGATCAGCGCCTGGCGGGTATCATCTTCCAGCGTCAGCAGTACCAGTACGAAGACGAAGAACGCCATACATACCCAGCACATCAGCTTGCCTAGCGGCATCTTGTAGATTGATTTTTCATGCAGGTGCGGACGCTGCTTGCGGTACACCAGGTACGAGCAAAGAATGATGGTCCAGACGAACATGAACAGAATCGCCGACACGGTGGTGATCATGGTGAACGCGCCAATCACGCTCGGGTTCACGTAAAGCATCACCACGCCGCCCAGCAGACAGATACAGGAGAAGGTTAAACCTTTCGCCGGAACTGCGCGTTTAGACAGTTTGGCAAACGCTTTAGGCGCTACGCCTTCCTGTGCCAGGCCGAACAGCATACGGCTGGTAGAGAACACGCCACTATTTGCGGAAGAGGCAGCTGAAGTCAGCACCACAAAGTTGATCAGGCTCGCCGCGGCAGGCAGACCGACCAGCACAAACAGTTCAACGAATGGGCTCTTGGTTGGCACTACCGAGCTCCACGGTGTTACGGACATAATCACGATCAGCGCAAAAACGTAGAACATGATGATACGGATCGGAATCGAGTTAATGGCGCGCGGCAGAGATTTCTCCGGGTCCTTGGTTTCTGCAGCGGTCGTTCCCACCAGCTCAATACCCACAAACGCGAACACGGCTATCTGGAAGCCAGCAAAGAAGCCGCTCAGACCTTTCGGGAACCAGCCACCGTCATTCCACAGATGCGTGAACGATGCCTGAACGCCGGTTGGCGACTGGAAGTGCGTCAGCACCATCACCAGACCAACGACAATCAGGCCGATGATGGCGACGATTTTGATCATCGCAAACCAGAACTCCATCTCACCGAACATTTTTACAGTGGCAAGGTTGAGGCTCAGCAGCAGCACGATCACCGCCAGCGAGGCGACCCAGTCTGAAAGTTCGGGGAACCAGAATTGCGCATACGCCGTAATGGCGACAACGTCTGCCATCCCGGTAACAACCCAGCAGAACCAGTAAGTCCAGCCGGTAAAATACCCGGCCCATGGCCCGAGCAGATCAGAGGCGAAATCACTAAAAGATTTGTACTCCAGATTCGAGAGCAGCAATTCACCCATTGCACGCATCACGAAAAACAGCATAAAACCGATAATCATATACACAAAGATGATCGACGGTCCGGCGAGGCTGATGGTTTTACCAGAGCCCATAAACAGGCCGGTACCAATAGCACCACCAATGGCAATAAGTTGAATATGACGGTTTGTGAGATTGCGCCGTAGCGACTGTTCAGACGAAGCCTCTTCAGCGGCGTCGACTTTTACCTGATCTACCATGTTTTTTCTTCCTGTACCTGTCTGTGTTGTTCAGGCTCTACGGCCTTTAGTGTGTCTATGATACGACGTTCCTGATTATCAGGACTCATCGATATTAGGTAAGAATTGGCGGGATGAATACTAAGATTTAGATATAATGTTAATTTAATGTTTAAAGTGAGTGTCATATCACTCTGATAGCGCGAATCAGCTCACAAAAATACACGCTAACGAGGCATTTGCAAAATAAAATATCGACAACCACGTAACTATAGCTTTTCACGCTATTTTTTTGTTCCCCCCGGCCTCGGAGGGAACAGAAGTCACTGCTTACAGGATCTCAAGCAGCTCAACGTCGAACACCAGCGTGCTGAACGGAGGAATGGACGCGCCAGCGCCACGCTCGCCGTAAGCCAGTTCCTGAGGAATAGTCAGTTCCCATTTGGAACCTACCGGCATCAGGGTCAGCGCTTCAATCCAGCCAGGGATCACGCCGTTAACCGGGAATTCAGCCGGTTCGCCGCGTGCGACAGAGCTGTCAAACACGGTACCGTCGATCAGTTTACCGGTGTAGTGCACGCGAACGCGGTCAGTACGCGCAGGAATAGCACCTTCGCCCTGAGTCAGAACACGGAACTGCAAACCGGATTCAGTGCTGTTCACACCGTCTTTCTCACGGTTTTCTTCCAGATATTTGACGCCATCAGCCGCCATAGCCTGGAAACGCTCGCGACGTACTGCATCAGCGCGTTCGTGGATTTCACGCAGTGCGCGATGCACAACATCAACCGGCACTGCCGGGTGCTTACCTTCCAGCGCGTCAGCGATACCCGCTACCAGCGCTTCAGGCAACAGTCCTTCCAGTCCGGATTCACTCAGCTGTTGTCCTACCTGCAAACCAATGCCGTAGCTTGCTTGCGCTTCGATAGTGTCAAAAGTCGGGTTAGCCATCATATTTCCTTTCATCGGATGTAAAGTAGCGGGCAGCATATCAGCCATGCCGCATCCGGTAAAACTTTGTCTCGGGAACAGATGACAAATCGCGAGGAAACATAAACAATAGGAATACCCCGCGTTGACGTCACGAAAGCGGGTAATATGACGAACATCATAGCATTAGCCATCTATACTCTATGATCGAGGAACGAGACGCGGAGCAGGAGGAAAGCCATGCCCGGGCGCTTTGAATTAAAACCAACCCTGGCGAAAATCTGGCATGCACCGGACAATTTTCGCATTATGGATCCGCTACCGCCTATGCACCGACGCGGCATTATAATTGCTGCTATCGTGCTGGTGATAGGCTTCCTGCTGCCCTCCAGTGACACCAGCGATGCCCCTGTGGTTACGCGTACTGCCCAGCTGGATTTACAGTCACAGTCGCAGCCGCCGACCGAAGCTCAACTGCAGGCACAGTTGGTCGCCCCGCAAAACGATCCGGGCCAGGTCGCTCCGCTTGCGCCTGAGCCAATCCAGGAAGGAGAACCAGACGCGCAGCCGCAGGCTCAGCAATCTCAGCCGCAGACGCAACCTTTCCAACAGGATAGTGGAATTGAGCAGCAGTGGCGCTCCTATCGCGTAGACTCGGGCAAAACGCTGGCGCAGGTATTCCGTGACCATAACCTCCCGCCAACCGATGTATACGCAATGGCGCAGGTTGAAGGTGCCGGAAAACCGCTGAGCAACCTGAAAGACGGCCAGATGGTACAAATCAGGCAGAATGCCAACGGCGTGGTAACGGGATTAACCATTGATACCGGTAATGGTCAGCAGGTACTGTTTACTCGACAACCTAACGGCAGTTTTATTCGCGCCCGTTAACCAGCACACCTGTAGACCTGATAAACACAGCGCATCAGACATCAAGGTGAAGCGTCAGCGCTTCACCTTGTTCACCCACCAGATCCCGGAACAGACCAGCACCAGCGCCAGCGCATATTTCCATTCGAGAATGTTTTCGCCGAGGAATATCGCCGACAGAACCGCCCCCGAAACCGGGATCAGGAAGTTAAACGGCGCAATCATCCCCACGCGGTTATGCTTGAGCAGAATACTCCACAACGCAAAAGCGACCGAAGAGAGTAACGTCAGGTAGCCCAGAATCGCCACCGATGACGCGCCATGTACGGTCAGCGTGCCACCAAAAGCGTAGCCGCCGATAACCAGCGCCAGACCGCCGACACCCAACTGATATCCTGTCATTACCGTCGGGTCTACCGTCTGAGAAATGCGTTTACCGTATAACGTGGCGGCAGAAAGAATAAAGGCCGCCATCACCACTGAACCGTCCCCTAACAGGCTGAAGTTAAAATCCAGTCCGCTGCTAAAGTTCACCACCATTACACCGGTAAAGCCCAGGATACAGCCCAGCACTTTGTTGTAGCTCAGCTTGTCGTTCTGATAGATAAAATGGGCCAGCAGCACGCTGAAGAAGGTGCCGGTCGCGTTCATGATCGACCCCTTCACCCCCGTCGTGAACGCCAGGCCAATATAGAAGAAAATGTATTGCAGCGAGGTTTGCGTAAGTCCCAACAGCGTGAGCTGACCGTACTGACGCGGGCTTAACCGGCCAATCGGTTTACGCTGCGCCAACGCCAGCAATAGCAGCAATAATCCAGCAAACAGGAAGCGATAGCCGGCAAAGACAATTTTTGAAGGAATGTCATCCGTGGCAATCTGGAAGATCTCATATCCGCTTTTGATCGCCGGATAGGCGCTCCCCCACAGCAGACAGCAGAACGCTGCGCTCAGGTAGACAACATTTTTACGCGCAAACAGAGGTTGGTGCGTTGGTTCCATTCCATCACCATTTTAAAATAATGTTTTATTTTTATGATTATCCCGAAAAGGATAAAGAATAGCCAGAGCGAAAAGCGGAGGGAACAGAAAAGCAAAACGCCGACACAAGGCCGGCGCTTTTACGCGGTAATCAGAATAAAAACTTATTCTGCAACTACGTTTACAGTCAGCTTAGCAAACACTTCGCTGTGAACCTGGAAGCTCACTTCGTGCTCACCAGTGGTACGCAGAACGCCGTTCGGCAGACGAACTTCGCTCTTAGCTACTTCAACGCCAGCTGCAGTTACAGCGTCAGCGATGTCGCGAGTACCGATGGAACCGAACAGTTTACCTTCGTCGCCAGCTTTAGACGCGATGGTTACGGTTTCCAGTGCGTTGATTTTCTCAGCACGAGCTTCAGCAGCGGACAGAACGTCAGCCAGTTTAGCTTCCAGCTCAGCGCGACGCGCTTCGAAAAATTCAACGTTTTTCTTGGTAGCAGGAACAGCTTTACCCTGTGGTACCAGGAAGTTACGAGCATAGCCCGCTTTAACGTTAACCTGATCACCCAGGCTACCCAGGTTTGCTACTTTATCAAGCAGAATAACTTGCATTACCTTATCCTCTCAAAGTCGTATTAATGGACCGTGACCGATTACTGATGACGATCAGTGTACGGCAGCAGGGACAGGTAGCGAGCGCGTTTGATAGCGCGAGCCAGCTGACGCTGGTATTTTGCACGGGTACCGGTGATACGGCTTGGGACAATCTTACCGCTTTCGGTGATGTAGTTTTTCAGCGTAGCGATATCTTTATAGTCGATCTCTTGAACGCCTTCCGCGGTGAAACGGCAGAACTTGCGACGACGGAAATAACGTGCCATATGGCTAGTCTCCAGAATCTATCAATTCAATCTGCTCGGCATGCAGAACCATTTTGCTCAGGCCGTTCTTTGCCTTGTGGCAAGAGATGAACCCCTGAACGGTCACTGCGCTACCGACCGTTATACTGTGAGTAATGGCCTGGTTTTCGTGTCCGCTAATAATAACGGGCATTTGGCACCACGCCTGCCGGTGAAACCCGGCTTCCTCCTGCACAGAACGATGCTCAAGCACGAACTGGCAATGAGGAATTCCTGATGGACTGACCTTTCGAAGGGGAGCCCTGCACACGGTGCCGGACAACGCCAGACGGTTGGTCATCAGAAATTACTCTTCAGAATCCCCAGCTTCAGCATCATCTGCGGTTTCGTTAGCGAAATCATCGCGACGTTCACGACGCTCGTCTTTCGCTTTAACCATCGGAGATGCTTCGGTAACAGCGTGTTTAGTACGCATAACCATGCTGCGGATAACGGCATCGTTGAAGCGGAAGGTAGTTTCCAGCTCATCGATCACTTCCTGCGGCGCTTCAACGTTCAGCAGAACGTAGTGAGCTTTGTGCAGTTTGTTGATCGGGTAAGCCAGCTGACGGCGGCCCCAGTCTTCCAGACGGTGGATCGTGCCTTCTGCACCAGTGATGGCAGCAGTGTAGCGTTCGATCATACCCGGAACCTGTTCGCTCTGGTCAGGATGGACCATAAAAACGATTTCGTAATGACGCATCGAATTGCTCCTTACGGATTATTCAGCCTCCTGTCTGGGTCAGCCGAGGCCCGGGGAGGCAAGGAACGTGTTAAAGGTCGGCTGAAAAATTGACGCGTCATAATACTGGCGCCTGCCACTAAACTCAAGGTAATTGTACGATTATTTATCATGTCGCCATTAATACATATCCAGCAGCATTTTGACGCTGATGCAAATGGAGACAATGACAATCATGGGTCGGATAACTTTCTTGCCGCGCGTTAGTACGACCGTCGCGCCAAGACGTGCGCCGAGGGACTGCCCGGCAAACATCACCAGCCCCAGCGACCAGATCATTTTACCGCCAAAAATGAAGAACAATATCGAGGCGATGTTGGACGCCAGGTTAATAAAATTCGAGTGAATTTGCGCCTTATCGATGCTGTATCCCCACAGCAGGATATAGCTGAGGGTATAAAAGGAGCCAGCCCCGGCACCGAGAAAGCCGTCATAAAAGCCAATGCATCCCCCGCCGATCAACGAGAAGAGAAACAGGGATACCTGCTGCTTTCTTTTCGGTTCGCTGAGATTTGGCGCCAAAATAAAGTAGATAGCGACCGCGATAATCAGGATCGGGAGCAGTTTCTTCAGCAGCTCCGGTTCAATGAACTGGATAAGCGTCGTTCCCATCGCAGAACCGATAAAGGCAGATAAAAACACATACTTGTGCTCCTGCACGTTGATATGCCCCCGGCGTAAAAAATAAATCCCGGAGGTCAGCGAGCTGCCCAGCGCCTGAATTTTATTGGTTGCCAGCGCATTCGCCGGGGGTAAACCAGAAATTAACAGTGCGCCAATCGAGAGAAAACCACCGCCGCCCGACACCACGTTAATAAAGCCTGCCACTAGCGCGACCATAAACATAATCACAAAGTAGCTGAAATCCATGAATGAAGTATCCATAAGTTTTTGCCTTATTATCATAAAGTTATATTAATTATCCGGCTCACTATAAACGGCGTACTCACCCGATTAAATTGACTATTTGGTAAGTGCTTATGCGCGAAAGACAGGTATTTTTCACCGCGCGGTACACACCAGCGGCCTGTTAATAAAAGAAAAGATGGCTATGCGGTAATTTTTTGAACAACTGCATCAGAAATGGTCGCTATCGACTGCGCCGGTAACGGTTAAAATTACATCAGAAGCTAATCACTCACAGGAGAGAGGCAACCAGAGACCGCAGTCGAGGAGGTACATATGCGAGCCCGTGTTTTGACCCTTCTGGCTATGCTTTTGCTTAGTGCAAATGCAACGGCAGCCATCAAAATTGACAATCATCAGGCCAGGAATATGGACGATGTGCAGAGCTTAGGCGTCATTTACATAAATCATAACTTCGCCACTGAAAGTGAAGCCACTCAGGCCCTGAATGAAGAGACCGATGCGCAAGGCGCAACCTACTACCACGTGATCCTCACCAGGGAACCCGGTAGTAACGGAAATATGCACGCCAGTGCAGACATTTACCGCTAGCACCAGAAATAACCAACGAGAACATTGCTGCAGTTTAATTTGCCCCCTTCACAGGGGGCTTTTTTTGCAAAAAAGTCCCGAAGCCAGATCGATAACATCACCTGAATGATTGGGCTCCAGGACTTAGTCGTTACTTCTGTCCGTAATAGGCGTTTGGACCGTGCTTACGCATGAAATGCTTATTCATCAGATAACTGTCGATGGGGCTAAGCGCCGGATTAATGCCACGCGCAATCCATGCCATTTTTGCCACTTCCTCCATCACCACGGCGTTATGTACCGCATCGTGAGCATCCTTGCCCCAGGCAAACGGGCCATGCTGGTACACCACTACGCCAGGCGTATGCAAAGGTTCCACCTCCCCCAGCGTTTCGACAATCACCTTACCGGTATTTAGCTCATACTCGCCCTGAACTTCAGCTTCAGTTAACGCCCTGGTGCAGGGAATATCGCCAAAGAAGTAATCCGCATGCGTCGTGCCGAACGAGGGAATTGCCAGACCCGCCTGCGCCCATGCCGTCGCGTGGGTTGAGTGGGTGTGCACCACGCCGCCGAGAGAAGAATAGCGGCGATACAGCACCAGATGGGTGGCGGTATCAGAAGAAGGACGATAGCGCCCTTCCACTACGTTGCCGGCCAGATCCACAACCACCATGTCATCTACCTGCATCGTTTGGTAGTCGACGCCGCTAGGCTTAATCACCACCAGACCGCGCTCGCGGTCAATGGCGCTGACGTTCCCCCAGGTGAACGTCACCAGCCCGTAGCGCGGCAAATCCATATTGGCCTCAAAAACCTGCTGTTTAAGTTTTTGCATTACACCGCCTCCACCAGACCTGCGCTGGCCATTCGCGCCTTCACCCAGTCGCGCGCCTTCGCGACTTCACGTGCCGGGTCGTCCGACGTTTCACTCCACATCTCAATCAGGTATGGTCCGCAGTACCCACTCTGTTTGAGCGTCGCAAAACAACGTTCGAACTCAACAACCCCTTCACCAAACGGCACATTTTTGAATACACCGGGTTTGGTATCCTTCACGTGTACGGCAACAATATGACCCATCCCAGCCTGCAGCTCCATCTGCACGTCGTTATCCCACGCCGACAAATTGCCAATATCGGGATACAGCTGGAACCACGGATTGTTGAGATAGTGGGCATAACCCAGTGCCTTGCTGATCGAATTCATCAGCGGATAATCCATGATTTCCATCGCCAGCGTCACCTGCGCGCGGCTCGCCATCTCCACGCTCTCTTTCAGCCCATCGCGAAACCGACGACGCGTTTCGTTATTGGCCTGCTGGTAATAGACGTCGTAACCCGCCAGTTGAATAACGCGAATACCGATATCCTGCGCAAACTGAATGGCTTTACGCATGATCTCCAGCCCCTGTTCGCGCACCGCATCATCTTCACTGCCAAGCGGGAAACGACGATGAGCGCTCAGGCACATGGACGGTACGCGTATCCCTGTCTCGGCGATAGCGGCCACCAGCGCCAGTCGCTGCTCGCGGCGCCAGTCAAGACGCGCCAGGCGATCGTCGGTCTCATCAACCGATATTTCGACAAAATCAAAGCCCAGTTCCTTCGCCAGCTGCAAGCGTTCCAGCCAGCACTCCCCGCCGGGGAGCGCTTTTTCATAGATACCGAGCGGGACCTGTTTCGACAGCATAGTCGCTCCTTATCCCCACAGTTGGGCGATGGAACGTTTGAACTGACGCGCAGCGTCTACCGGAGAGGCGGCATCGCGAATGCTGCGTCCGGCAATAAAGACGTGGATAGGGATCCCCTGGAACAGCGGCAGATCCTCCAGCGCCAGGCCGCCGGTGACGGTGACCTTAAAGCCCATATCAGAAAGGCGTTTGATGGCGCTGATATCTGCCTCTCCCCACGCCACACCCGCCGCCTGCGCGTCACGGCTGCGGTGATATACCACTTGCCCAATGCCCGCGTCACGCCACTCCTGCGCCTGCTCCCAGGTCCAGTAACCAGTCAGTTCAATCTGCACGTCGCCGTTAAATTCTTTCGCCACCTCCAGCGCCCCCCTGGTGGTGTTGATATCCGCACAGCAGATGACGGTAACCCAGTCAGCGTTGGCTTCGAAACACATGCGCGAGAGGATTTTACCCGCGTCGGCGATTTTGGCATCCGCCAGCACAATTTTATGCGGATAAAGCGCCTTCAGATCGCGTACGGCGCGCACCCCCTCTGCCACGCAAAGAATCGTGCCCACCTCAATGATATCGACCTCTTCGGCAATCAGACGCGTCGTTTCATAGGCGGAAGACATTGATTGGTTATCCAGCGCAACCTGCAACATAGGTAATGACATTTTGGTATCCTTTTAAACAGCCGCCGCAGTGGCGTTATCAATTAAATCCAGCACTTCCTGCGCGGTACGGCAGGCGCGTAAACGGTCGAAATTGGCTTCGTCGTCAAAGAGATTCACGATCTGCATGATGCCGACTTCCTGATGTGTGTTGGCGTCTACTGCCGCCATGGTGATCAGGATGTCGACCGGGTCGTTATCTTCGTGGTTAAACACCAGCGGTGTTTTCAGCGTCACCAGCGCAAAACCGGTTTTCTTGACCCCTTCCTCTGGACGGCCGTGCGGCATCGCCAGGCCGGGCGCAATCACAAAATACGGGCCGAACTGTTCGACTCCGTCGAGGATGGCCTGGTAGTAGCGTGGTTCAACCACATCAGCCTTAACCAGCAGATCCACGCTCAGCTTTACCGCTTCCTGCCAGGAACTGGCCTCGGCCTGTAAAAGGATGGCGTTATTGTCTGCCAGCGAATCACGTAATTTCATAGGCCGCCTCCTTACTTCACGTCCTGAGGGAAATGCGCGTTGATCACTTCCAGCAGTTTTGGTCCAAAATCGGCGGGAGACAACATGTTGCGTACGCCAACAACATATTTATTGCCTG
Source organism: Citrobacter sp. RHBSTW-00986 (assembly GCF_013783065.1). NCBI lineage: Bacteria > Pseudomonadati > Pseudomonadota > Gammaproteobacteria > Enterobacterales > Enterobacteriaceae > Citrobacter > Citrobacter sp. RHBSTW-00986. Next base: position 4,359,296 of record NZ_CP056200.1, read on the forward strand.
ATACGGTAATCTCACCGGCGATATGGGTAGAAGCGATGATGATATCCGCGCCGCTCAGTTCACTTTTGTATTCGCCTACTGCGCAACTGTTTACCGTATGGTCAATATTTGACTGGGTTAAAAACTGATCCACCTTCATCTTCATGATCATGGAACTCCCCTGCCCATTGCCACATACAGCCAAAATACGTACGGTCATAATCGGAACTCCTTATTAAGCAGAGTGTTCTGCCAGTTGTTTTTCTGCGTCTTCCTCAGCGCGCAAGGTGCGTCCTGCGAAAAACATATAAGCCAGTGCAATCAGAATAATGACGGCCATAAACACGATGCCGATGGAGGCAAAGCCCTGCATCATCGGCGGCGCCAGAATTGACCAGTCCGCCATGCCCATCCAGGCACTCATCCCGGTGAGCTTCACCGCCCAGACGCAGCCGAAGATTTCGATCATCCCCATCACCAGGCAAATCTTGAGCGCCGCGCGCCAGCCGCCAAAGTGGTTAGCAAACACGCCGATAGTCGCGTTCGAGAAGAACATCGGAATAAAGCCAGGGATAATCAGAATAGAAGAGCCGCAACCCACCAGGATGCCCACCGCAATCAGTTGGCCGATGGTGCCCCACATAAAGCCCCAGACCACCGCGTTGGGCGCAAAGCTATAAATCGCCGCGCAGTCGATAGCCAGCACTGCACCCGGGATCAGACGTTGAGAGATACCGTTGAACGCTTCTGAAAGCTCAGCAACGAACATACGTACGCCCTGAGTGATAATGAAAATAGCGACGGCAAACGAAAAACCGGTCTGCAGGATATAGACCGTCCAGTGGGTTTTACCCGCCATCGCCTGAACCACATCAATACCGAAAGAGAGCAGGATCGCGCCGAAGAAGAGGGTCATAACAATCGCGGTAGAAACGATGTTGTCATGGAAGATATTCAGCCAGCCCGGCAGCTTCAGATCTTCAACACTCTCCTCTTTCTTACCCAGATAAGGCGCGACTTTGTAGGCAATCCATGAAGCGAACTGCTGCTGGTGACCGATGGAGAAACCGCAGCCGTCGGTCACTTCCTGCGTCGGCTTGTACATCATATTGGAAGTAATGCCCCAGTAGAGGGACACCAGCACCGCGGTGCAGATGATAGTGGTCCACATCGGGTAACCAAAGATGTAGAGAGAGACGGCAATCAGGCCCGCCTGCTGGAACATAATGTGGCCGGTCAGCATGATGGTGCGAATGCCGGTAATACGCCGTAGCAGTACGTAACAAATATTCAGCGCCAGCGCCAACAACACCGCATAACCCACCCAGCTATAGGCATCGCCCATACGTTCGATGGTTGCCATCATGGAGGCATAGGTATCGGAAATCGCACCATTGATACCGTAAACTTCAGACATCTTCGCCACCACCGGTTTAAACGTGCTGGTCAGAATGCCCGATCCCGCTTGCAGCAACATAAAACCGATAATCGTTTTGATCGTGCCTTTGATAATAACGCTGACGCTTTTACGCAGCAGGATGTAACCAAGACAGGTCACAATACCCAACAGCAAGGGCGCGTTGGTCATAACCTGATTAAAAAAGACGGTAAAGATGTTGTAGAGGATCTCCATAACGATCTCCAGTAGACGAAGTTGCTGAACATTCATTACAGATGCCCAGGATGTTGTGCCCTCACTCTAATTTTCAAAAATAATCACAACAAGATTGAATTTGATTAAATGTGATGCAGTACGCAAATAATTCACACACTTGCAGAGTGGCTTTACTTCTAATTCATCGCTTCCAAAATAAACTCTATTAAAACAATAAAATACAAAACCAACATTCAAGTAGACCATCCTGTCACGCTGTGATTTGATCACATTTCCCCGTTGAACAGCGAAAATCAACGCATTGCCTTCTTGAAAAAATGATGTCAATATCAATCAAAACAAATCATAAATTGACTTAATCTGAATAAATATGAAGGTAAATGCGATGAGTAAAGTAAAAAGCATCACGCGTGAATCATGGATCCTGAGCACATTCCCGGAGTGGGGAAGTTGGCTGAATGAAGAGATCGAACAGGAGCAGGTCGCCCCGGGCACATTCGCTATGTGGTGGCTTGGCTGTACCGGCATCTGGCTGAAGTCGGAAGGCGGGACGAACATTTGCGTCGATTTCTGGTGCGGGACGGGTAAACAGAGTCACGGTAACCCGCTAATGAAAACCGGCCACCAGATGCAACGCATGGCTGGGGTGAAGAAACTGCAGCCAAACCTGCGCACCACGCCGTTTGTTCTTGATCCGTTTGCAATTCGACAGATCGATGCGGTGCTGGCGACACACGATCATAACGATCACATCGACGTGAATGTCGCGGCCGCCGTCATGCAAAACTGCGCCGATGACGTGCCATTTATCGGGCCGCAAACCTGTGTGGATCTGTGGATGGGTTGGGGTGTGCCAAAAGAGCGCTGCATCGTGGTAAAACCAGGCGATGTGGTGAAAGTGAAAGATATTGAAATTCATGCGCTTGACGCGTTTGATCGTACGGCATTAATCACGCTACCTGCCGATCAAAAAGCGGCAGGTGTGCTGCCGGATGGTATGGATGCCCGTGCGGTAAACTACCTGTTCAAAACACCGGGCGGTACGCTGTACCACAGCGGAGACTCGCACTACTCTAACTACTACGCAAAGCATGGCAACGAGCACCAGATCGACGTTGCGCTCGGCTCCTATGGTGAGAATCCGCGCGGGATTACGGACAAAATGACCAGCTCCGACATGCTGCGCATGGCGGAAGCGTTGAATACGAAAGTGGTGATCCCTTTCCATCATGACATCTGGTCAAACTTCCAGGCCGACCCTCAGGAGATCCGCGTACTGTGGGAGATGAAAAAAGATCGACTGAAGTATGGCTTTAAGCCGTTTATCTGGCAGGTGGGCGGTAAGTTCACCTGGCCGCTGGATAAAGATAACTTTGAATATCACTATCCGCGCGGCTTTGATGACTGCTTCACGATTGAACCGGATCTGCCGTTTAAATCCTTCTTGTGACCCCTACAAAATGCCGGGATATTCCGGCATTTTTTCCCATTTACTTTAGTATTTCCAGGCTATTTCAAATATCATCTTTTCAAATCAATTTGTATCGGAATAGCTCATGACTGAAGCACAAAGACATCAAATATTGCTGGATATGCTGGCGCAGTTGGGCTTTGTTACCGTTGAGAACGTGATTGAGCGTCTGGGGATTTCACCAGCCACAGCACGCCGGGACATCAATAAACTCGACGAAAGCGGCAAACTCAAGAAAGTCCGCAATGGCGCAGAAGCCATTACTCAGCAACGTCCGCGCTGGACACCTATGAATCTGCATCAGGCGCAGAACCACGATGAAAAAGTTCGCATTGCCAAGGCCGCATCCCAGCTTGTAAATGCGGGTGAAAGCGTGGTGATCAACTGCGGATCAACCGCCTTCCTGCTTGGTCGTGAAATGTGCGGCAAGCCAGTGCAGATCATCACCAATTATCTGCCGCTGGCGAACTATCTGATCGACCAGGAGCATGACAGCGTGATCATCATGGGAGGGCAATACAACAAAAGCCAGTCCATCACGCTTAGTCCGCAAGGCAGCGAAAATAGCCTGTATGCCGGACACTGGATGTTTACCAGCGGTAAAGGGTTGACCGCGGACGGACTGTATAAAACCGATATGCTAACCGCGATGGCTGAGCAGAAGATGCTTAACGTAGTGGGTAAACTGGTGGTGCTGGTCGATAGCAGTAAGGTCGGTGAACGCGCGGGGATGCTGTTCAGTCGCGCCGATCAAATCGATATGCTCATTACCGGAAAAAACGCTAACCCTGAGATTCTGCAACAACTTGAAGCTCAGGGCGTAAACATCGTGCGCGTTTAAAGGTGCTGGCGAAAAAACGTTACCGTCGCTGCCAGCGCCTCTGGCGTGATGCGGTGGCGCACGCCCGCTTCCCACAGGCAGGTTAAATTGTTATCCAGCCCTGCCTGAATCAGGGCCTGTTGTAAGCGGAAGGTTTCAACCGCGGGCACCACATCGTCCTCCTGTCCATGCCACAACAGCAACGGTCTGTCGGCCAGGCGTTGTAGCTGATGCGTAACGTCCCATTCGGCGAGCGGTGCGATAACGGCATCGAACTCTGCCTGCTGCTCTGGCGTCTGGACTCGTAAAGGGGGAAAAAGCGTCTGTGCAAGACTGGTAAAATAGCCCGAACCCATCAGGCTGGCTACACATTTAACCTCGGGATGGCGGGCCATAATGCCCAACGCCGTCATGCCTCCCATCGACGCCCCCGCAACAGCAAGTCTTTCATCTGATAGCCAATTTTCCGCCACCAGCGCCGCACGTAACGTCGTAAACTCCTGCATGTTTTGCTGCAATATATGCCAGAAGCGGAACATTCGCTCCTGAGCATCACCGTTGAAGCGGGCACCATGGTCGGGCGCATCTGGCATGACAACCCGGAATCCGGCCTGAGCCAGAGCAACGGCAAAATAGCTATAGACCAGACTTGAAGATGTAAACCCGTGATAGAAAATAATGCAAGGGAGTGAACTCTCGCGTTTGCCAGCCGGAACGGCGTGCAAGACAGGGATACCAGCCAACTGTCGTGTTTCAATTTCGATCATTTGTCGCCTCTTTTTTTCTGGTATGCCATGCAGCAATACTTAACGCAAGCGAATGTGTTCGGCAATGATTCATAATGTTGAGAACTGGGTTACGCTTTCGCAACATTTTCATTCGAAAATCGCGTGAGAGATAACACTTCGGGAACATTCCCCTAAAGGGAAATTGATAAGGCACTACACTATGGCTATCAGGAAACGAGATAGAGTTATGCGTCGGTTTGCCTCTTTATTGCTGGTGATGCTTTTAAGCGCCTGTAGCGTGCTACAGGGAACGCCGCAACCCGCACCGCCCGTTGCCGACCACCCGCAGGAGATCCGCCGTGACCAGAGTAATGGGTTACAGCGAATAGGAACGGTCAGCGCGCTGGTAAGAGGCTCTCCGGATGATGCGCTGGCAGAGATCCGTGACAAAGCCGTCGCGGCTAAAGCTGATTACTACGTGGTTTTATTAGTGGATGAAACCATCGTGACAGGCCAATGGTATTCACAGGCTATTTTGTATCGTAAATAACATTGGGTTGGAATTTAGTCAGCTTTACATTGCTTTGCGCCGCTATGCGTTTACCTGTGCACAATAAACCAACAGCAGGAAGCTTGAGGTTTATGATCGCGATGGAATGCCCTGCCGTGTGTAGGGGTACGAATAATGGAGCTGACGATGAAACAATCACTTGCCTTATCCTCACTGCTGCTTTCTGCCGGACTGGTAGGTACTACGGCGCAGTCTGCCGAGTTCGCCAGTGCTGACTGCGTTACAGGCCTGAACGAAATTGGCCTGATATCTGTCAGTAACATTGCAGGGAATCCGCAGGATGTAGAACGAGTAGTCGCGTTAAAAGCGGATGAACAGGGTGCCTCATGGTATCGGATCATTCAGATGTACGAAGACCAGCAGCCCGACAACTGGCGCGTACAGGCCATACTCTATGCTTAACAGATTGCCGGATGGCGTAAACTTATCCGGCCTACATTGAATGTAGGCATGATAAGGCGCGCCAGCGTCGCCATCAGGCATATTATTACCGTAATCCCCCCGTTGCCCGCAGGAGCAAGTCGTTCAGCACCTGTTCGGACAATCGTAGTCCACCACGCGTATCGAGCATCATTTGACACCAGGCCTGCGCCACTGGCGGAGAGGCATAGCGCAACATCTGCGCCCCGCAACCGAGCAGGAAAAGCTGCTGTGTAATCTCCCGTCCCAACTCCTCGCTGGGTTTACGTAAACGCTGCTGTAGTTGACGTACCATTCGATCGTAATGTCGGTCTTGCCCTTTTACCTCAGCAAAGGCTTCGCTGAGCATATCGTATATGCCGGGTTGTTTTGTCAGCACCCGCAATACATCGAGGCACATAATGTTGCCAGAGCCCTCCCAGATACTGTTTACCGGCATCTCACGATACAGGCGCGGCAACTCACTCTCCTCGCAGTAGCCAATCCCGCCGAGCACTTCCATCGCCTCTGCAACAAACGGCATACCGGCCTTGCAAACAGAGAATTTCGCTGCTGGTGTGAACAACCTGGCCCACAGAGATTCTTTGGCATCAGCGCGACGGTCCCAGGCCCGCGCCAGTCGGAACAGTAACGCCGTCTGACCTTCCAGTTGGAGCGCCATCCGACCTAATACCTGGCGCATCATCGGTTGTTCGATCAATGGTTTGCCAAAAACCTGTCGCTGGTGCGCATGGTAAATCGCGACAGAAAAAGCACGTCGCATCATGCCATGACTGCCGAGCGCACAGTCAAAACGCGTCATCCCACCCATTTTCAGGATATGACGTATACCTTCCCCTTCTTCACCCAATAGCCAGCCAATCGCATCGTGGAATTCAACCTCGCAGCTGGCGTTGGAGCGATTGCCTAACTTATCTTTCAGCCGCTCCAGACGGATAGCATTACGCTGCCCGTCGGGTAAAAATCGCGGTACAAAAAAGCAGGATAAGCCTCCCTTTGCCTGGGCCAGCACCAGATGGGCATCGCTTTGCGGCACGGAGAAAAACCACTTATGTCCCACCAGCCGATACGAGCCGTCTGTAAGACGTTCTGCCTGAGTGGTATTACTCAGCACATCTGACCCCCCCTGCTTCTCGGTCATTCCCATGCCGATCAATAACCCACGCTTTTGCCCTCCGGGCAGTAAATGCGAGTCATAACGGTCGCTTAGCAGCGGCGTAAACCAGTCGTGAAAGGGGGCAGGTAACATCTGAAGTAACAACGGCGTGGCGGCAAAAGTCATGGTAACCGGACACAACGTGCCCGCTTCCACCTGCGCATGCAGCATGAAACGGGCCGCCCGGGCAACAAATGTTCCCTGCCTCGCGTCTTCTTCCCAGGCCAGATTATGTACGCGATTGGCGCACAATCCCTGCATCAGTAAATGCCAGGCAGGATGAAAACGCACATCATCCAGCCGCTGACCCTGCGAGTCGTAGCGCAACAACTCGGGTGGAAAAGCATTGGCCAGACGGCCAAGCTCGAGCGACTCGGCAGTCCCTAGCTGCTGACCAATACTGGCGAGAAGATCGCTATCCCAGCCAGCGCCTTCACGGATAACCGCTTCACACAGCGCGCCATCGGACAGATATAAGTTGCTGTTATTGAGCGGTACAGGTTGGTTAAAAACGGTATGCGTTTGCCAGTGCATTGTGTCTCCCTCCGTCAATGGCCGTCACCTTAAGTATGGTCAGGCAGAGGGCTGCACGCATGGGACAACGGTCACAAAAAAGCCATCCGGAAGGATGGCTTGAGAGAAGAGAGAAATGAGGGAGATAGTTTAGCCGCGCTGGCGTACAGCCTCAAACAGGCAGATGCCCGTCGCAACTGAAACATTCAGCGACGAAACGCTCCCAGCCATCGGGATGCTGATCAGTTCGTCACAGTGTTCGCGGGTCAAACGACGCATACCTTCACCCTCTGCGCCCATCACCAGCGCCAGACGTCCGGTCATTTTGCTCTGGTAGAGAGTATGATCAGCTTCACCTGCGGTTCCGACGATCCAGATATTCTCTTCCTGCAGCATACGCATAGTGCGCGCCAGGTTGGTCACACGGATCAGCGGTACGCTTTCTGCCGCGCCGCAGGCCACTTTTTTCGCCGTTGCATTCAACTGCGCAGAACGATCCTTCGGTACGATAACAGCATGGACGCCAGCAGCATCGGCGCTACGCAGGCATGCCCCCAGGTTATGCGGATCGGTAACACCATCGAGGATCAAAAAGAACGGCTGATCGAGCGTAGCAATCAGATCCGGCAGATCGTTTTCCTGATACTGACGACCCGGCTTCACGCGAGCAATAATTCCCTGATGTACCGCACCCTCGCTTTTCTCATCCAGGAACTGGCGGTTAGCCAGCTGAATGACAACACCCTGTGCTTCCAGTGCGTGGATCAGCGGCAGCAGGCGTTTATCTTCACGACCTTTGAGAATAAAGACGTCCTGGAAGCGCTCAGGCGCACGTTCCAGCAGAGCCTGCACCGCATGGATGCCGTAAATCATTTCACTCATGAATGTACTCGTTAATAGTTTATGCGTAACGCGGGCAACGCGAGGTTGCCCGACTTACTGTTTATGGCTGTTATTGCGCGACTTTCTTTTTCGTCGCGCGTTTAGCTTTGGTGGCGGCAGCGATTTTAAGCGTTTTTGCCGATGGCTTTTTCGCTTTTTTATCGCCTTTCTTCTCAGCCGTTTTTTTATCCGCCTGAGGTTTGGCTCTGCCTTTCTTCTCGCCGCGGAAAGCGCTATCCGGCTCGAAATTTACTTTTTTGCCCATCTGACGACGCTTACCGGTATTTTTACCCGCATCGCCTTTTTTCGCTCTTTCACGCGCGGTTTTACCTTCATTGCGCGGTGCACGTTCGCTGGAGATCAAACTGAAGTCGATTTTACGCTCGTCCATGTTGACCGCTTCCACGCGAACTTCCACGCGATCGCCCAGGCGATACATTTGACCGCTGGATTCCCCCGTCAGACGCTGCCCAACCTGGTCAAAACGATAGTAGTCGTTATCCAGGGAGGAGACATGCACCAGACCGTCGATAAACAGCTCATCAAGACGGACGAAGAAACCAAACCCGGTAACGCTGGCGATCACGCCTTTGAAGACATTACCTACCTGATCCAGCATAAAGTCGCACTTCAGCCAGTCAGAGACGTCGCGTGTGGCTTCGTCAGCACGGCGCTCGGCCATCGAACAGTGTTGACCCAGCTGCAGCATCTCTTCCATCGAATAATGGTAGCCACCCGTTTCCGTGGTATTGCCTTTATGGCCCTGCTCCTGCGCCAGCAGATACTTAATCGCCCGGTGCAAGGAGAGATCCGGGTAACGACGGATCGGCGAGGTAAAGTGTGCATAAGATTGCAACGCAAGACCAAAGTGACCGCGGTTTTCCGGATCGTAAATCGCCTGCTTCATTGAACGCAGCAGCATAGTTTGCAGCATTTCTGCGTCAGGACGGTCAGCAATCGACTCCAGCAGTTCAGCGTAATCACGCGGCTCGGGTTTATTACCGCCGGGCAGCTCCAGCCCCAGCTCCGCCAACACCGAACGGAACGAATTAATCGCTTCGGTCGTCGGCTTATCGTGAATGCGGAACAGTGCCGGCTCTTTGGCTTTCTCAACGAATCGCGCCGCTGAGATGTTCGCCATGATCATGCACTCTTCAATCAGTTTGTGCGCGTCATTACGCTGCGTCTGCTCAATACGCTCAATACGGCGTTCAGCATTGAAGATAAACTTCGCTTCTTCACTTTCAAACGAGATACCGCCACGCTCTTCACGCGCTTTATCCAGCACTTTGTAGAGGTTATGCAGCTCTTCAATGTGTTTAACCAACGGCGCGTACTGCTCACGCAGTTCCTGATCGCCCTGCAGCATGTGCCAGACCTTGGTGTAGGTCAGACGCGCATGGGAGCTCATAACCGCTTCGTAGAATTTAAAGCCTGTTAAGCGGCCTTTCGAAGAAATGGTCATTTCACAGACCATACACAGCCTGTCCACCTGCGGGTTGAGCGAACACAATCCGTTAGACAGCACTTCCGGTAGCATCGGAACAACCTGCGATGGGAAGTAGACGGATGTGCCACGGCTGCGCGCTTCCTGGTCCAGCGGAGTCGGCGGGCGAACGTAATAGCTTACGTCAGCAATCGCCACCCATAAACGCCAGCCGCCGCCGCGTTTCTTCTCGCAGTAAACCGCATCGTCGAAGTCACGCGCATCTTCGCCATCGATAGTGACCAGCGGCAGGGAGCGCAGATCGACACGTCCGGCTTTCGCTTCCTCCGGCACTTCTTCTTTCAGGCCAGCGATCTGTTTTTCGACCGCCTGAGGCCAGATATACGGGATTTCATGAGTACGCAGCGCCATATCAACGGCCATGCTGGTTCCCATGTTGTCGCCCAGGACTTCAACAATTTTACCCACCGCTTTAGTGCGACGCGTCGGACGCTGGGTCAGCTCAACCACGACCACGAAACCCATACGAGCACCCATCACCTCTTCCGGCGGGATCAGGATATCAAAGCTCAGGCGGCTGTCGTCAGGGACGACAAACCCAACGCCAGCGTCGGTGAAGTAGCGACCGACAATCTGGCTGGTTTTCGGTACCAGTACGCGCACAATACGCGCTTCGCGACGACCTTTACGGTCCGCTCCCAGCGGCTGTGCCAACACCTGATCGCCATGAATACAGGTTTTCATCTGCTCGCTGGACAGGTACAGGTCATCTTTGCGGCCTTCAACGCGCAGAAAGCCGTAGCCATCACGGTGGCCAATAACGGTACCTTTCAGCAGGTCAAGACGCTCCGGCAGCGCATAGCACTGACGACGAGTGAAGACCAGTTGCCCGTCACGCTCCATGGCGCGCAGGCGGCGACGCAGCGCTTCTTGCTGCTCTTCACCTTCAATGTTGAGTTCAGCGGCCAGCTCATCGCGGTTGGCCGGTTTTTCACGTTTAGTTAAATGTTCGAGGATAAATTCCCGGCTCGGGATAGGATTCGCGTATTTTTCTGCTTCGCGTTCCTGGAAAGGATCTTGTGACATCGAGGTTCCTCCATTGTCAGCTCTGATGAAGATTTTCGTCACTCCACCAGCAATAATTTATAAAGCGGTTGATTCTCTTCAACCAAATCAGCAAGTGTGTAGTTGTCCAGTTCCGTGAGAAAACTTTGCACTGCCTTAGAAAGCGCCTGTTTAAGTCGACAGGCTGGGGTAATGTGGCAAAACTCGCTGCTACAATTGACCAACGATAGTGGTTCCAGCTCGCGAACCACATCACCAATACCAATATCCTTAGCTGGTTTACCCAGGCGGATACCGCCATTTTTTCCTCGAATAGCAGTAACGAAGCCCGCACGGCTAAGTTGATTGATTATTTTGACCATATGATTACGGGACACGCCGTAGACTTCTGTCACCTCAGAAATACTGGTCATACGTCCTTCGGGAAGTGACGCCATGTAGATTAGCGCACGTAATCCGTAATCGGTGAAACTTGTTAACTGCACATCAACCTCAGGAAAAGGGATAAAACGGATAAACCTGGTGGTATTAATTACATTGATGATAAACCAGCCACCAGCCAGGTCGCTAATTTATTTCAGTTCAGGAAGGAAAAAAGCGAGGAACTTACGTGATTTTAAGCCGGATTATGATGCAAAGCGCCTCATCCGGCCTAAGATAGTGCAAGCGCAGCGCCATTCGACGCCACGCTATAACCAGAATTATGCGTCGAACGGGTCGCGCAGGATCATGGTTTCAGTACGGTCTGGGCCAGTTGAGATAATATCAATCGGCACACCGGTCAGTTCTTCAATACGCTTGATGTAGTTCAGTGCTGCCTGCGGCAGACCGCTACGTTCCTTCACACCGAAGGTGGATTCAGACCAGCCCGGCATGGTTTCGTAGATCGGCTCGATACCTTTCCAGTCGTCTGCAGCCAGCGGGGTAGTCGTTACTTCACGGCCATCCGGCATACGATAAGCGACACAGATTTTCACCTCTTTCAAACCGTCCAGTACGTCCAGTTTGGTCAGGCAGAAGCCAGACAGGGAGTTAATCTGTACTGCACGGCGTACCGCAACGGAGTCCAGCCAACCGGTGCGACGACGACGACCGGTGGTCGCGCCATACTCGTTACCTTGTTTGCACAGGAACTCGCCAACGTCATCAAACAGCTCAGTCGGGAACGGACCCGCGCCTACACGTGTAGAGTAAGCTTTAATGATACCCAGAACGTAATCCACATAACGTGGACCCAGGCCGGAACCGGTCGCCACGCCACCTGCGGTGGTGTTGGAAGACGTTACGTACGGATAGGTACCGTGGTCGATATCCAGCAGGGTACCCTGTGCGCCTTCGAACATGACGAAATCGCCACGCTTACGCGCCTGGTCCAGCAGATCGGAAACATCAACAACCATAGAGGTCAGGATGTCGGCAATCGCCATCACATCATCCAGCACTTTCTGGTAGTCAACTGCTTCAACTTTATAGAAATTCACCAGCTGGAAGTTGTGATATTCCATCACTTCTTTCAGTTTTTCAGCGAAGGTTGCTTTATCAAACAGATCGCCAACGCGCAGACCGCGACGAGCTACTTTGTCTTCATAAGCCGGACCGATGCCACGACCGGTAGTACCGATCGCTTTCTCGCCACGCGCTTTCTCACGAGCATTATCCAACGCAACGTGATAATCAAGGATCAGCGGACAAGCTTCAGACAACAGCAGGCGCTCGCGAACCGGGATGCCACGATCTTCCAGTCCTTTCATTTCTTTCATCAGCGCGGACGGAGACAGTACAACACCGTTACCGATGATGCTGATGACATTCTCGCGAAGAATACCTGATGGAATAAGATGGAGGACGGTTTTTTCACCGTTGATTACGAGAGTATGGCCTGCGTTGTGACCACCCTGGTAGCGCACAACATATTTAGCCCGTTCAGTCAGAAGATCGACGATCTTCCCTTTACCTTCGTCACCCCATTGGGTGCCCAGTACGACGACGTTGTTACCCATTTTTCAAAATCACCGTTTGCTTAAAAATGGATTCTACCACCGCTTTTTCAGATATACAGCACTTTTTGCATGCGAAAATCCGCAAAATAGGCTACTTATTGATCAGCCAATCGTTTTCCTCAACATGTAGTAGACCACAACGCCCGCAACCACAAGACCTCCACCAAAACGACGCAAAGTATTTTCGGGAAGTTGCACCATTGCGGAAATCATTTTCTTCCACGCGCGGGGATAAAGCATAGGGCCCAGGCCTTCCAGCACCAAAACCAGCGCGAGCGCCAGCAAAATTGTTGAATTCATCCATCGTCCTTTTATAAAAAGAAAACCACCGCATCCCTGGGGATGCCGGTGGTTTTGCTGGTTTAAAACCGCTGGAACTTTATTAGCGTGTCGTAGTGCTCGGTGTCTTCATGTAGCGGAAGAAATCGCTGTCCGGGCTCATGACCATCACGTCCTGGTTGCCTTCGAAGCTCTTCTCGTAAGCACGCAGGCTACGGATGAAGGCGTAGAAGTCAGGATCCTGGCTGAACGCATCGGCAAACAGTTTAGCGGCTTCTGCATCGCCTTCACCGCGCATGATGCGGCCTTGACGCTCAGATTCTGCCAGCGTTTTAGTCACTTCATAATCCGCCGTGGCACGCAGTTTTTCCGCTTCTTCCTGACCTTGTGAACGATGGCGACGCGCTACCGCTTCACGCTCAGCGCGCATACGGTTGTAGATAGCCTCAGACACTTCAGCAGGCAGGTTGATTTGCTTGATACGCACGTCAACCACTTCGATGCCCAATGCCGCCATACTGTTCGGGTTGATGACCGGTACTTTACCGTTTGTTTCAGCCTGAACACGCTCAGCCGCTTCGGCAATCGCGCTATCTGCCGCTGGTGTCGCGACTTCATCTTCCGTGCCAGCAGAACCGGAGTTTAGCGCATCACGAACTTCCAGCGTCAGACGACCGCGGGAATCGGTAACGATGTCTTTCACGTCCAGACGACCAATTTCAGAACGCAGACGGTCAGAGAACTTACGTTTCAGCAGGACTTCTGCCTGAGAAACATCGCCACCGCCCGTTGCCAGGTAGTAACGGCTAAAGTCACTGATGCGCCACTTAATGTAGGAGTCAACGATCAGGTCTTTCTTCTCTTTGGTAACAAAGCGATCGGCCTGGTTGTCCATGGTCTGAATACGCGCATCCAGCATCTTCACAGATTCAATAAACGGAATCTTGAAGTGCAGGCCTGGTGCCACAACCAGCGGCTTGTTTTCATCGTCACGCAGAACTTTACCAAAGCGCAGAGTAATCCCGCGCTCGCCTTCTTTGACCACAAAGACAGACATGAACAGAACTACCAGAACGATGATGATAATCGCAATAACTGACTTACGCATCGTTATTCCCCCTGACGCTGGTAGTCGTTACGCTGCGCGTTCGCGCGGCGTTGGTCCATAATATCGCCCTGACTGGTGGACGAGGTATTGCTTGCTCCAGTGCCGGACGTCGTTGCTGGCGGCAGACGCAGCAGGTTTGAACTGCTGTCACTCTTTGCTGCTGGCGCACTACCGCCTTTCAGCATTTGATCCAGCGGCAGAACCATCAGATTGCTGCCCTTATCGTTAACCAGGACTTTGCGGGTATTGCTCAGCACTTTTTCCATGGTTTCGATATACAGACGCTCGCGAGTAATTTGCGGTGCGGCTTTATATTCCGGCAGAATTTTTGCGAAACGAGCCACTTCACCCTGTGCTTCCAGGATGGTTCGCGTTTTGTAAGCACGCGCTTCTTCCAGAATACGCTGCGCCTGACCGTTAGCACGTGGCTGAACTTCGTTGGTGTACGCTTCTGCTTCACGGATGTACTGCTGCTCGTTTTCACGTGCTGCAATGGCATCGTCAAACGCGGCTTTTACTTCTTCCGGCGGACGTGCTGCCTGGAAGTTGACGTCCAGCAGGGTGATACCCATGTTGTACGGACGGATCGTTTCTTCCAGTTCACGCTGGGTATCGCTACGAATAACGGTACGCCCTTCGGTCAGGATACGGTCCATGGTGTATTTACCGATAACCCCACGCAGGGCGCTGTCGGTTGCCTGACGCAGACTGTCATCCGCGCTGGTTACGCTAAACAGGTAACGCTGCGGATCGGTCACGCGGTACTGCACGTTCATTTCAACGCGTACGACGTTTTCGTCAGAGGTCAGCATCACGCCGGATGCGGCAAGTTCACGCACGGCTTCCACGTTGACCGGCGTCACTTCGTCGACAAAGGTCGGTTTCCAGTTCAGACCCGGTTCAACCAAATGGCTGAATTTACCGAAGCGTGTCACCACGCCGCGTTCCGCTTCTTTAATGGTGTAGAAACCGCTGGCCGCCCAGATAATGACGATAGCTGCCGCTGCGATAGTAAAAACTCGACCACCCAATTGCGGACGCGGGCCTTGCGATGAGCTACCGCCGCCAGAACCAGCACCTTTACCGCCACCCAGACCACCGAGCTTTTTACTCAGTTTGCGGAAGATATCATCCAGATCGGGAGGTCCCTGATCGCGACCACCTTTGTTTCCATTTCCCTCAGGGTTGCCGCCAGGTTTGCTGCTTCCCCACGGGTCGCGGTCTTGTCCGTTATTACCGGGCTGATTCCACGCCATTTTTGTGCTCCATATTTGTTATGCGATGCTATACCTGCGTATTTTGCGCTGCCGATGCGTTGGCTACGCCCTTTAATCTCAGTCACATAGTTGACTATGCTCCTGAAGATTTCAGGACTTGCCACCTTCATGCTGCACAAAACCCACAAGGTATAGAGGCGAAAAAATCTTCAGGCCATATCCGTCAGGTCAGACAATATAGTCTTCCAGTGCCGGTTCTTGTTTACAGAGGCGACGCCAGTCTACGATCGGCATACGAACCTGCAGACCTACGCTGCCGTCCTCCTCCATCCACTCTCTTTCTATTGCCTGAAGTTGGTAAAACCGGCTTCTCAGACGCCCTTCCTGCGGCGGCAAACGCAACGTATGCTGCGCCACCTCACCGGAAAGTCGCTCAGTCAAAGCCTGAAAAAGCTGTGGTATACCTATTCCCGTTTGCGCTGAAACCCAAACGCGAATGGGTTTATTCTCTTCATCTCTGTCGATACGTGGTTCAAAATCATCCAGCATATCGATTTTATTCATCACCAGCAGAGTCGGGATCTCATGCGCATCGATCTCTTCGAGCACCGTGTCGACGGCCTCGATGTTTTCCTGCACACGAAAATCTGCAGCATCAATAACATGCAGCAGCAATGTCGCCTGACGCGTTTCCTGCAGGGTGGCTTTAAACGCCGCCACCAGGTCGTGCGGCAAATGACGGATAAACCCTACGGTATCCGCCAGCACGGTTTCACCGACGTCCGCTACGTCTATACGGCGCAGCGTTGGGTCCAGGGTCGCAAACAGCTGATCCGCTGCGTAAACCCGGGCTTCGGTGATCTGGTTGAACAGGGTGGATTTTCCGGCGTTGGTATATCCCACCAGTGATACGGTTGGGACATCCGCTTTCTTGCGCGACTGTCGCCCCTGCTCACGTTGCTTTTCAACTTTTTCCAGGCGCGACTGTATTTGCAAAATGCGATTACGCAGCAAACGACGGTCGGTTTCGAGCTGGGTTTCACCCGGACCGCGCAAACCAATCCCGCCCTTTTGCCTTTCAAGGTGGGTCCAGCCACGGACCAGACGAGTAGCCATATGGCGCAACTGCGCCAGCTCAACCTGCAACTTACCCTCATGGGTGCGCGCACGCTGGGCAAAAATATCTAAAATAAGACCTGTCCTGTCGATAACAAGACACTGGCACAACTGTTCCAGGTTACGTTCCTGGGCGGGGCTTAGAGCATGATCAAAAATCACCACCGCAGCGCCAGTCGCTTTTACGGCTTCCGCAATTTCGATTGCCTTACCTTCACCAACAAAATACTTCGGGTGCGGTGCTTTACGGCTCCCGGTAATCACCTGCATTGCTTCGACACCGGCGGAAGAAACCAGAGATTCAAACTCCTGGAGGTCTTCCATATCTTTGTCTTGCGAAAAATAGATGTGTACCAGTACCGCCTGCTCACCGGCATCATAACGGTCAAACAAGCGTCAACCCCTTAATATATATCAACGGGGAACGCAGGATCGCTGGCTCCCCGTGTGTAAAACAGCTAACAACCTTATTCGGTTTCTTCGCTGTCCTGTTGCGCAGATGAACCTTGCGCGTTGCTACCGTGATGGTAGTTGCTGCCAGTGCCGCCGGTGGCATTATTGCTGTGATGAGAAACCGGGCGAGACGGGACAACAGTAGAAATCGCGTGCTTATAAACCATCTGGCTGACCGTGTTTTTCAACAGGATCACGAACTGATCAAAAGACTCGATTTGACCTTGCAGCTTAATACCATTCACCAAATAAATAGAAACTGGAACACGTTCCCGACGCAGTGCGTTCAGGAACGGATCTTGTAAAGATTGCCCCTTAGCCATTCTCTCTTTTCCTTATATGCTTATTTGTACTTTGAACCTTTCGATTCTGAAAAATTGCGCACGATACGTTTCAATTGTACACATTCAGTTCGCGATAGCACCAACAACCTGTAATACTTCGTTTCGCGCCTGGTCAGGCTTTTCACTGTCAAGCCAGTGCACCCCTTCCCAACCACGCAACCAGGTTACCTGTCGTTTCGCCAACTGCCTCGTGGCGCAAACACCTCTATAAACCATTTCATCGTATGAAATTTCGCCTTCAATGTATGACCACATCTGGCGATACCCTACACAACGAATGGAAGGCAAATCCGTATGCAAATCTCCACGGGCAAATAGCGCCCGGACTTCTGCTTCAAAACCTGAAGCCAACATCTGATGAAAACGCTGCTCAATTCGCTGATGGAGCAGTTCACGGCTCGCCGGGGCGATAGCAAACTGATGCACCTGATACGGCAAAGCATCTCCTGACGTTTGCGTCAGCTCCGTTAAAGTTTTACCCGAAATGAAAAAAACTTCCAGTGCCCGGGAAAGTCTTTGCGGATCATTTGGATGAATACGCGCCGCAGCCACCGGATCTATTTCCTGAAGCTGTCGGTGTAACGCGTCCCACCCATGCTCTGCCGCCTGCTGCTCAATTCTGGCCCTGACTTCCGGATCTGCCGACGGTAACGGCGACAGCCCTTCAAGCAAGGCTTTGAAATATAACATTGTGCCGCCCACCAGCAGCGGAATACGCCCCGCGGCGGTGATATCGGCCATCTCGGCTAACGCATCGCGGCGAAAATCCGCAGCAGAGTACGCCTGGGACGGATCGCGGATATCCAGCAACCGGTGCGGCGCGGCCTGTAATTCATCTGCATCAGGCTTGGCTGTACCGATATCCATCCCCTTGTAAATAAGGGCGGAATCAACGCTTATCAACTCTACAGGCAAAACTTTACGCAATTCAATTGCCAGTGCCGTTTTACCGGAGGCCGTCGGCCCCATCAAAAAAATCGCCTTTGGCAGGCTCGCCTTACGGGTATCACTCATGTTTCAGGGCATTCATTACCGAATGTAAATCAACAGGTTGTAACAAACCACCCGGCGGCGCCTTCACGAGTTGTGGACAAAGCCGCTCAACATCCGCTAACAGCGTAATCGCCTGAGCCATGCTCCACTGCGGATGCTCGCTAATCAGATTACGTGCAATCCACTGTGCAATATTGCCCGGTTCGAATTCGGACTGCTGCGCCAGGTAGCCTATCAGTTCAGGAATCAAGATTTGTAAATTTTGTTGGCGTAAGGGTAAAGGCACCGCCCGGATGGTCACATGCTGTGCATCCAGTTGAAATTCAATACCCAACTCAGCCAGTTGGCTCTGCCCTTTTTGCAGCGCCGCTTTTTCATCAGCGTTTACTTTTAGACGTAAAGGGATCAGTAACGGCTGAGCGCAAACGACGCCCTGGTCCGGCGTTAACTGCGCCTGACGTAGCCAACGTTCCGCCACCGGCAATGCCAGCAACCGAATATGACCATCGCATTCGAGTAATGCGCAGTCCGTACCGACAATGGTTAGCACCCGCCCAAAGCCCTGACTGCTGCCGGATAAAGGAGCTGATGGCGTTTCAGAAACCGGCGTTTTACGCGGCGGAACCGGCGTCTGTAGCAGTTGCTGATAAATCTCACCCTGCTGCTTTTGATATCCAGGCTGGGCATGAGGCCAACTGGCCCCCGTCTGACGGCCACCACTACTGCCAGCGCCAGCAGATGCTGAGTAACGCGGTGTCGCAGGTTCACGCGCCGGGGCCGGTTCGGCAAAATGGTTACGCCCGGCCGCGACGCGGTTTTCTGGGATGTGCCTTGGCGCGGGCTCGTCATCATCAGCCAACGGCAGCGGCGTTTCAAGCTGCTGTTGCAGGACGCTCAACACGCCCTGGTAAATAAAATCATGCACCAGGCGGGACTGATGAAAACGGACCTCATGTTTGGCGGGATGTACGTTAACATCCACCTGATGCGGGTCGATTTCCAGATACAACACAAAAGCGGGCTGCTGATCGGCTCCCAGCTTATCTTCACAGGCCTGACGAATAGCATGGTTGATCAACCGGTCGCGCATCATCCGGCCATTCACATAGCAGTACTGGATTTCCGCCAGCGCCGCCGTTGTGTGGTTAGGATCGGCCACCCAGCCGCGCAGCGTTAAATCGCCATGCTGCCATTCAATCGCCAGCGCATGTTCCAGAAACGGCGTGCCGCAAATCGCGCCCAGTCGGCGCTCTTGCTGCCCATCCGCAGCCACTGCCCGGTACTGACGCACCACTTTGCCGTTGTGCGACAAATTAATCGTCACATCAAAACGTGCCAGCGCAATGCGGCGGATTATTTCGTCGATATGATTAAATTCAGTTTTCTCGGTGCGCATAAACTTGCGCCGCGCCGGAGTGTTGTAGAACAGATCTAACACCTCCAGCGTGGTTCCCACCGGATGCGCAGCGGGTTTAACCGTCACATCCATGTCGCGCCCTTCGGCATAGGCTTGCCAGGCTTCAGGTTGTTCTTGCGTACGCGACGTCAGGGTTAAACGAGAAACGGAGCTGATACTGGCCAGCGCTTCGCCGCGAAACCCGAGGCTCACGATGGCTTCGAGATCGTCAAGCGAGGAAATTTTACTGGTGGCATGACGCGCCAGCGCCAGCGCCAGCTCGTCTTTTTTAATCCCGCAGCCGTTGTCACGAATACGGATAAGCTTCGCGCCGCCGCGCTCAATATCAATATCAATGCGCGTCGCACCGGCATCGATACTGTTTTCCACCAGCTCCTTCACCACTGACGCAGGCCGTTCTACCACCTCGCCTGCGGCAATCTGGTTCGCCAGCTGTGGCGGTAGAACCTGAATCGGCATGGCTAATCCTTAATTTGTTAACGTGTTGCCAGGCGATACCGCACTCGCGGTTTGCGCCGGTGTGCCCTGAGGCCCGGTTTGCATCGGGTGCGCCTGGAAATAGTTACGCAATCCTTTGTAAATTGCCTCGGCCAGCTGCTGCTGGTAGTCATCACTCGCCAACAGACGCTCTTCGCTGTTGTTACTGATAAAGCCGGTTTCAACCAGCACTGACGGGATATCAGGCGAACGTAATACCCCAAGGCTGGCGTGTTCCGGACGACGCTTATGCATCGAGCCAATACGTTCTAACTGGCCGATCATGCTGGTCGCTACATCATACCCAACGCGTTGCGAATGACCGAACTGCAGATCCAACACGGCCTGGCTGAGATAAGGATCGGACTGGCTGTTTGCCAGCACATCGCCCGCCCCACCCAACAGTTCCGATTGCTTTTCGTGCTGTTCCAGCCAGCCGGCCATCTCACTGTTTGCCCGACGGTTTGACAGTACCCAGACGGAAGCACCAGTGGCATCCCGGTTTGGTGCGGCATCTGCATGTATAGAGACCAGGAAGTTGGCGTTTTGTTTACGCGCAACGTCTGAACGCCCCATCACCGAGATAAAGTAATCGCCATCACGGGTGAGTACGCCTTTAAACATCGGGTCATCATTGAGCAAACTGCGCAGTTTACGCGCCACGGCAATCGTGACGTTTTTCTCACGTGTGCCACCGGGACCAATAGCGCCAGGATCCTGCCCGCCGTGTCCGGCATCAATGGCGATAACTACTTTTTCGCCGTTACTGGTACTGGCGCGCGCCGCAGGTCGTGTGGAGGTATTACTGTTGGTTACCATCGTGGTGCGATCGTTTTCCGCTTTAAACGGATTACGCGCAGGCTCGGCAGGGCGCGGGGCGATAACCGGCGCTTCAACACGCTTCGCAACCACTGGAGGTGGTGGAGGCGGCGGAGGCGCATCAGCTTTGATGGTAAACACGACGGTATAATTGCCGCCGTTCTGGCGTTTTACGGCTTCGGCTTTGCCGTTCTCGGTTAAATCCACCACCAGGCGCAGAGACTGCGCATCTTTTGGCGTGCCGGAACGGATAGATTTCACCAGATTATTGCCGCTAAACAGCAGCGGTAACCCCTGAATCACACCGGTTTGTTTAATATCCAACGCGACGGTTCGTTTCCCGTCCTGCGAAACTGCGTATTCAGGATCGCCAATAAAGCTCAGCGTAATCCGCGCTTGTTGATCGCCATTGGACACCTGAAGATCGGAGAGGCTGGCGGCCCCTGCCTGCGCGCACAGCAGGACCAGTGTTGCCATCAGCCAGTTTCTGATGCGATAAATCATCCCGCCACCCTTAAGGTTAATCGGCTAAACGCGCCAGCAATAAATCACCCGATGAGGAGACTGCGCTTATGCGCGCCTCTCGACCTTGCGCCTGATATTCAATGTGTATTTCGACGTCCGGGTCTGGCAGTACACCTTTACCTTGTTGCGGCCATTCCACCAGGCAGATGGCGTCATTGGCAAAATAATCGCGGATCCCCATAAATTCCAGCTCCTCTGGGTCCGCAAGTCGGTACAGATCGAAGTGATATACCATCAAATTATCGAGCGAATAAGGTTCAACCAGCGTATAGGTGGGGCTTTTTACATTTCCTTTGTGACCTAACGCCTGCAGGAATCCCCGGCTGAAAGTGGTTTTACCCGCCCCCAGGTCGCCGTACAAATAAATTACCGTCGCGCCATCACAGGCTTTGGCTACCCGCAGTCCCAGGTCTAAAGTCGCCTGCTCATCAGGTAGTGGAATTACTCGATTCATCATGATAAACGTCAATCACATCAGGGTTAACAATACGCTGTAGCGTGGTAAAGAGATCTGTCGCCAGCATGCCGCGCGTACCAAAACGCGCCGCCAGCACATCCGCCGCCGCACCGTGTGCGACACATCCCGCACATGCCGCATCATACGGGGTAAGCTTCTGTCCGAGCAATGCGCCAATAATACCGGAAAGCACATCACCCATTCCGCCGCTGGCCATTCCAGCATTGCCGGTATCAATAATACCCAATTCGGCCTGTTCGGCAGCAACAACCGTACCCGCGCCTTTCAGCACGACGACGCCTCCGTACCGTTTTACCAGACGTTGTGCGCAAAGTAATCGATCGTCTTCAATTTCTGCAATGGAACAGCCCAGAAGTCGCGCGGCTTCACCAGGATGCGGCGTGATCACGCGATTGTGACGTTTATCGGGGTTGATTGCCAGCAGGTTCAGCGCATCCGCATCCCAGAGCATCGGTTTGCGAAAATTCTCTACCTTTTGCAGCGCTTTTTTACCCCATTCCTGCTGACCAAGCCCTGGTCCTATCACCACAACATCCGCCCACGCCAGGCTCTCTTCCAGAGTCTGCGGCGTCAGCGTATCGACCATCAGTTCCGGTCTGGCAGTCAGAATAGGCGCAATATTTTCACTTCGGGTCAGCACTTTGACCAACCCGGCTCCTGCACGCAGCGCCGCTTCACCGGCCATGCGTATTGCGCCAGCCGTGCCGTGGTCTCCACCGATGATCACCAGCCGACCGTGGGAGCCTTTGTGCGAGGTGGGTCGACGCGGCGTTAACCAGTGTACAAGCTGTTGAGCATCAAACCGTTGCAGCGGCGCGTTCTGTCCCGCCAGCCAGTCGTCCAGTCCGAGTGCGTTAACATGCAGGCGTCCGGTGACATCGCGCGCTTTACCGGTTAGCAGACCAGGCTTTAACGCAATAAAGGTCACGGTGTGCGCAGCATTGATAACCGCACCCGGCGCCGCGCCCGTCTGCGCCAGCAGGCCGGATGGAATGTCTATCGCCACGACAGGGGCAGGATGGTGATTGGCACGTTCGATCAATGCCGAGAGAGGCTCACGCGGCGCGTGTTTTAAGCCCGTGCCTGACAGCGCATCAATAATGATGTCCACGCGATCTGGCCAATTGATATCCGCAGCATGAATGACGCCACCGGCGTTAAGCCAGGCGTCGCGCGCCTGCTGTGCTTCCTCAGGGAGCGCTTTATCACTCTCCTGTGCCAGCAACGTAATATCAAGCCCCTGAGCTTTGGCAAGCCTTGCCACCACGTAACCATCACCACCGTTGTTGCCATGACCACATAGCACCAGCCAGTGCTGAGCGTTTGGATATGTCTTGCGGGTGACCTGAAACGCCGCCTCTCCCGCCCGTTGCATCAGCTCGTACAACGTCAGTCCTAAACTGTCTGCCGCCTCTCGCTCCATCCACCTGATGTCATCGGCGTGCCAAATGGAGTGTGGTATACTTGCGGGGTTTTTCTTCATTGTATGGTCCGTCATGTCAGAGCCCCTCGATCTCAATCAGTTAGCGCAAAATATTAAGCAGTGGGGGCTGGAGCTTGGCTTTCAGCAGGTCGGTATTGCCGATACCGACCTCAGCGAAGCGGAGCCCAAACTGCAGGCCTGGCTGGATAAACACTATCACGGCGAGATGGACTGGATGGCCCGTCACGGCATGATGCGCGCCCGACCTCACGAATTATTACCCGGTACGTTACGTGTCATCAGCGTACGTATGAACTATCTTCCTGCCAATGCGGCCTTTGCCAGCACGTTGAAAAACCCCTCTCTGGGTTACGTCAGCCGTTACGCGCTTGGGCGCGACTACCATAAACTGCTACGTAACCGCTTAAAAAAGCTGGGAGAGAGGATTCAACAGCACTGCGTTTCGCTGAATTTTAGACCTTTTGTCGATTCTGCGCCCATTCTTGAGCGTCCATTAGCGGAAAAATCCGGGCTTGGCTGGACAGGTAAGCACTCACTTATCCTCAATCGCGAAGCTGGTTCATTTTTCTTTCTCGGGGAATTACTGATCGATTTGCCCCTGCCGGTCGACAACCCAGTAGAAGAAGGATGCGGGAAATGCGTCGCCTGTATGACCATCTGTCCCACTGGGGCCATCGTTGAACCCTACACGGTAGATGCGCGCCGCTGTATCTCTTATCTCACTATCGAACTGGAAGGCCCGATCCCGGAAGAATTTCGTCCCCTGTTGGGGAATCGAATTTACGGCTGCGATGATTGCCAGCTCATTTGCCCGTGGAACCGTTACTCGCAGTTGACGACAGAGGATGACTTCAACCCACGCAAACAGCTTCATGCTCCGGAGTTAATAGAGCTGTTTAGCTGGAGCGAAGCGTGGTTTTTAAAAGTCACGGAGGGGTCTGCTATTCGTCGTATTGGTCACCTGCGCTGGCTGCGAAATATCGCCGTTGCGCTGGGTAATGCCCCATGGGATGAAGCCGTTATTCACGCGCTGGAAAGTCGCAGAGGTGAGCACCCACTTCTCGACGAACACATAGAGTGGGCGGTTGCTCAGCAAATCGAGAAGCGAAATGCCTGCGTAGTTGAAGTGCAGTTACCGAAGAAACAACGTTTGGTCAGGGTCATTGAAAAGGGTCTGCCGCGTGACGCTTAAGTCATCCACAGCTTGTGTATAAAAATAAAAACACATTGATATTCAAGAGGGAAAAAATCGTCAAGTGATCGCATTAACAATTTGAAATGATAATTAATTCAATATTTTCAAATAGTTAAAATGATACTATTCACCCGACTAAGTTTTTTGCATTCCAGGAATAATACCCGAGCCTGTGGATAAGTCTGTTTACAAGAGTATGTCAATGACGAAACAAAACGTCCCCAACGTATTTATTCGCTGTGGATATTTTTATTGGGGTAAGAATTTGGAGCGGGAAACGAGACTCGAACTCGCGACCCCGACCTTGGCAAGGTCGTGCTCTACCAACTGAGCTATTCCCGCTTGGGTGTGTCTGTGCTTTGTAGACATAAGCACTTTCAAATTTTGGAGCGGGAAACGAGACTCGAACTCGCGACCCCGACCTTGGCAAGGTCGTGCTCTACCAACTGAGCTATTCCCGCTTAATCTTCGTCTTTCGAACCGCTACTGCGTTAGCTGCCTTCATTCGCCTAAGTCACTTACTTTAGTAAGCTCCTAAGGATTCATTCAGTTTTCGCCTTGTCGCAATTCGAAATTCTGCGATTGGTGGTCTGTGCTTTACAAGCACTTTCAAATTTTGGAGCGGGAAACGAGACTCGAACTCGCGACCCCGACCTTGGCAAGGTCGTGCTCTACCAACTGAGCTATTCCCGCAAATTTGTACTGCTTTTGCTGCTGCCGTAACGTGTAATTCTCTGTCGTTACGGGAGGCGCATTATACGAGAAATCCGTTTAGCTGCAACCCCCCTAAAAGCGATTTTTTCGTTTTTCTGTTTAAGTGCTGAATTTATCGGCAAGTCGTCTAATTTAGCGACAATCATACCTCAGTGCAAGCGCGCAGGAACGATATTCGTAGGCCGGGTAAGCCACAGCGCCGTCCGGCCATCCACAAAATCAAAGCTTAATAAAATGTTCGCGATAGTAAGCAAGCTCAGCAACAGATTCACGAATATCGTCCATCGCCTGATGCGTTCCCTGCTTGGTGAAGCCAGCAAGAATTTCCGGCTTCCAACGACGCGCCAGCTCTTTCAGCGTACTGACGTCAAGATAGCGATAATGGAAATACGCCTCCAGCTCCGGCATGTATTTAAACAGGAAACGACGATCCTGACCGATGCTGTTGCCGCAGATAGGTGATTTCCCTTCTGGAACCCACTCTTTCAAAAAAGCCAGCGTAGCCAGTTCAGCTTCACGATCCCCCATGGTGCTCGCCTTCACGCGATCCACTAGCCCACTACCGGTATGCGTACGTACGTTCCAGTCATCCATTAATGCCAGCTGTTCGTCGGACTGGTGCACCGCAATTGTCGGTCCTTCAGCCAGAATATTCAGGTTGGCATCCGTCACCAGCGTGGCTATCTCAATTATGCGATCGCGCTCGGGATCCAGACCTGTCATCTCCAGATCGATCCAAATCAGGTTGTTTTCATTGGCACTCATGCTATTTTCCACCCTTCAGCGTCACATTCAGTGTGACTATATTCATCTAAAATTGCGTGTATCATAAATGTTTTGCCCATTATGGGCGACCAGGAGTCAGTCCGATTGAGTAAAAATAAACTCTCCAAAGGCCAACAGCGCCGTGTGAACGCCAATCACCAGCGTCGTCTGAAAACGTCCACGGAGAAGCCAGACTACGACGACAACCTGTTTGGCGAAACCGCTGAAGGCATCGTTATCAGCCGTTTTGGCATGCATGCCGACGTGGAATCTGCTGACGGTGAGATTCACCGCTGCAACATCCGCCGTACAATTCGCTCGCTGGTGACCGGCGATCGCGTTGTCTGGCGCCCGGGAAAAGCAGCAGCAGAAGGCGTGAATGTCAAAGGCATCGTTGAAGCGGTACACGAGCGTACCTCGGTACTGACACGTCCCGACTTTTACGACGGGGTGAAACCCATTGCCGCCAACATCAACCAGATCGTTATTGTCTCAGCCATCTTACCCGAGCTGTCACTCAATATTATCGACCGGTATCTGGTAGCCTGTGAAACGCTACACGTTGAACCGATTATCGTATTGAATAAGATCGATCTGCTGGATGACGAAGGCATGGCCTTTGTTAACGAACAGATGGATATTTATCGCCACATTGGCTATCGCGTGTTGATGGTATCAAGCCGCACGAAAGACGGCCTGAAACCGCTTGAAGAAGCATTAACCGATCGCATCAGCATTTTTGCCGGTCAGTCGGGCGTTGGTAAATCTAGCCTGCTCAATAATCTTCTCGGTCTGCAGGAAGAGATCCTGACCAACGATGTCTCCGACAACTCCGGCCTTGGACAGCACACCACCACTGCCTCTCGCCTGTATCATTTCCCGCACGGTGGCGACGTTATCGACTCCCCTGGCGTACGTGAGTTCGGATTGTGGCATCTGGAGCCGGAACAAATCACACATGGTTTTGTCGAATTCCATGACTACCTGGGCCACTGCAAATACCGCGACTGCAAGCATGATACCGATCCAGGCTGCGCTATCCGTGAGGCCGTAGAAAAAGGGGCAATAGCCGAAACTCGGTTTGAAAATTATCACCGCATCCTGGAAAGCATGGCGCAGGTAAAAACACGTAAAAACTTTTCTGATACAGACAACTGACAACTAAGCTAAGCATCGCTAGAATCGTCCCCCTTTTTTCAGGATCCGGCCCGTATGCCGGATCGGGAACAAATTATGGCCTGGAGGCTACCTTGTTAAACTCATTTAAGCTTTCGCTACAATACATTCTGCCGAAACTATGGCTCACTCGCCTGGCGGGTTGGGGTGCGAGCAAACGAGCAGGATGGCTGACTAAACTGGTTATCGATCTGTTCGTGAAATATTACAAGGTCGATATGAAAGAGGCGCAAAAGCCGGACACCGCCAGCTATCGCACCTTTAACGACTTCTTTGTTCGCCCACTGCGCGACGACGTTCGCCCGATTAACACCGATCCAAACGTACTGGTCATGCCTGCTGACGGCGTGATTAACCAGTTAGGAAGCATCGAAGAAGACAAACTGCTGCAGGCCAAAGGGCACAGCTATACCCTTGAAGCACTGCTGGCCGGCAACTACCAGATGGCGGACAAATTCCGCAACGGTACGTTTGTGACCACTTACTTATCTCCACGCGATTACCACCGTGTACATATGCCGTGTAACGGTATCCTGCGTGAAATGATGTACGTGCCAGGCGATCTCTTCTCTGTAAATATCCTGACTGCGCAAAACGTTCCAAACCTGTTTGCACGCAACGAACGCGTAATCTGTCTGTTTGATACCGAATTTGGCCCGATGGTGCAGATTCTGGTCGGCGCGACCATCGTTGGCAGTATTGAAACCGCATGGGCTGGCACCATTACCCCACCGCGTGAAGGCGTCATCAAACGCTGGACCTGGCCGGAAGGCGAAAGCGAAGGGTCGGTGGCGCTGTTGAAAGGTCAGGAAATGGGCCGCTTTAAGCTCGGTTCCACCGTTATCAACCTGTTCGCGCCTGGCAAAGTTAACCTGGTTGAGCAGTTGCAGGACCTTTCAGTGACCAAAATCGGCCAGCCAATGGCCATCTCGACCGAGACATTCGTGACGCCAGAGGCAGAACCTGCCCCGCTTGCGAAAGAAGAGATCGAAGCAGAACACGACGCCAGCCCGCTGGTTGACGACAAAAAAGACGAAAGTTAAACATAGGAATCGCTGCTGTGCGCCTGATTATCACTTTTCTGATGGCCTGGTGCCTCAGCCTGGGGGCGTACGCTGCGACGGCCCCCGATGCCAAACAACTCACCCAGGAACTGGAGCAGGCAAAAGCGGCGAAACCTGCTCAGCCAGAAACCGTTGAGGCTCTCCAGTCCGCGCTGAATGCCCTCGAGGAGCGTAAAGGTTCTCTCGAGCGTGCCCAGCAATATCAGCAGGTTATTGATAACTTCCCCAAGCTGTCCGCAACATTACGCGCGCAGCTTAGCAACCTGCGCGATGAACCGCGCAATGTGCCAACCGGACTCACCACCGATGCGTTAAACCAGGAGATCCTCCAGGTCAGCAGCCAACTGTTGGAAAAGAGTCGTCAGGCCCAGCAGGAGCAGGATCGCGCCCGGGAAATCGCCGACTCGTTAAGCCAGCTTCCTCAACAGCAAACCGATGCCCGCCGCCAGCTAAATGAGCTTGAGCGACGTATTGGTACCGCCAACTCTAATCCCGCGCAGAATCAGGCGATGCAGGCTGAATCCGCCAAACTCAAAGCCCTGGTCGATGAACTGGAGCTGGCGCAGCTTTCCGCTAATAACCGCCAGGAACTGGCGCGTATGCGCTCAGAGCTGGCGGAAAAACAGAGCCAGCAGCTCGATACTTACCTGCAGGCTTTGCGCAACCAGCTCAACAGTCAACGTCAGCGTGAGGCAGAGCGAGCGCTGGAAAGCACCGAACTGTTGGCGGAAAACAGCGCGGGACTGCCGGAAGGTATTGTCGACCAGTTCAAGGTTAACCGCGAACTGTCTCAGGCATTAAACCAGCAGGCGCAACGTATGGACCTGGTCGCCTCGCAACAGCGTCAAGCCGCCAGCCAAACGCTGCAGGTGCGCCAGGCATTGAATACGCTGCGAGAGCAGTCTCAGTGGCTTGGGGTCTCAAATATGCTGGGAGAAGCGCTGCGCGCGCAGGTATCCCGTTTACCGGAAATGCCCAAGCCTCAGCAGTTGGATACCGAAATGGCGCAGCTTCGCGTGCACCGTATGCGCTATGAGGATCTCCTCAATAAACAGCCGCAGTTGCGTCAGATTCATCAGGCCGATGGACAACCGCTGACCGCTGAACAGAGCAGCATTCTCAACGCCCAGTTACGCACCCAACGTGAGCTGCTGAACTCTTTGTTACAGGGTGGCGATACGCTGATCCTTGAGCTGACCAAGCTCAAAGTCTCTAACAGCCAACTGGAAGATGCGCTAAAAGAGGTCAACGAAGCAACGCACCGCTATCTTTTCTGGACCTCGGACGTTAGCCCCATCTCCCTCTCCTGGCCTGTCGACATCGTCCAGGATCTGCGGCGTCTGATCTCATTAGATACGTTTAATCAGTTGGGCAAAGCCAGCATCATGATGCTGACCAGCAAAGAAACGCTGCTGCCGCTTTTCGCGGCATTGGTGCTGGTTGGCTTTAGCCTCTCTTCGCGCAAACACTTCACCCGTTTTCTGGAGCGTTCATCTGCGCGGGTCGGGAAAGTCACCCAGGACCACTTCTGGCTGACGATACGCACGGTGTTCTGGTCGATACTCGTCGCTTCTCCGTTGCCGGTGCTGTGGGCAACGCTCGGTTACGGATTGCAGGAAGCCTGGCCTTATCCATTGGCTGTCGCTATCGGGGATGGCGTTACCGCCACGGTGCCCATGCTGTGGGCAGTAATGATTTGCGCCACCTTTGCGCGCCCCAACGGTCTGTTCATTGCCCACTTTGGCTGGCCGCGTAACCGCGTCGCGAAAGCCATGCACTATTACCTGATGAGTATCGGGCTGATTGTGCCGCTGATCATGGCGGTGATTATGTTTGATAATCTCAATGACCGGGAATTCTCCGCCTCACTGGGGCGTTTGTGCTTTATTCTGATTTGCGGTGCGCTGGCGGTCGTGACCCTGAGCCTGAAACGCGCCGGGATACCGCTGTACCTCGATAAAGAAGGCAACAGCGATAACATGGTCAACAGCATGCTGTGGAATATGCTGATGGGCGCACCGCTGATTGCCATTCTCGCTGCGGCAGTGGGCTATCTCGCCACGTCGCAAGCTTTACTGGCGCGTCTGGAAACGTCCGTAGCTATCTGGTTCTTGTTACTGGTGGTGTATCACGTTATCCGCCGCTGGATGCTGATCCAGCGCCGCCGACTGGCGTTTGACCGCGCCAAGCATCGACGTGCCGAAATGCTGGCGCAGCGCGCACGGGGTGAAGAAGAACCAGCGCATTCCACCAGCCTTGAAGGCACGATTGATGTTGATGAAAGCGAAGTGGATCTGGATGCTATCAGCGCGCAATCACTGCGCCTGGTGCGCTCTATCCTGATGCTTATCGCCCTGCTCTCGGTCATTGTGCTGTGGTCAGAAATTCATTCCGCTTTCGGCTTCCTGGAAAATATCTCGTTGTGGGATGTCACCTCCACGGTGCAGGGTGTGGAAAGTTTAGAGCCGATAACGCTGGGTGCAGTGCTTATCGCAATCCTGGTGTTTATCATCACTACCCAGTTAGTGCGCAACCTGCCCGCGCTGCTGGAGTTGGCGCTGCTGCAACATCTCGATTTAACCCCCGGCACCGGTTACGCCATCACCACCATCACCAAGTACCTGCTGATGCTGATTGGCGGTCTGGTGGGCTTCTCAATGATCGGTATTGAGTGGTCCAAACTGCAATGGCTGGTAGCGGCTCTCGGTGTCGGTCTGGGCTTTGGTTTGCAGGAGATCTTCGCCAACTTTATTTCCGGCCTGATTATCCTCTTTGAAAAACCAATCCGCATTGGCGACACGGTGACGATTCGCGATCTTACCGGTAGCGTGACGAAAATTAATACCCGCGCCACGACCATCAGCGACTGGGACCGCAAAGAGATCATCGTGCCCAACAAAGCCTTTATCACCGAGCAGTTTATCAACTGGTCGTTATCGGATTCGGTCACCCGTGTGGTATTAACCATCCCGGCACCGTCGGAGGCTAACAGCGAGGAGGTTACGCAGATCCTCCTTACTGCCGCACAACGCTGCTCGCTGGTTATCGATAACCCGGCGCCAGAAGTCTTCCTGGTTGACCTGCAGCAAGGGATTCAAATCTTCGAACTGCGTATTTATGCCGCTGAGATGGGGCATCGTATGCCGCTGCGCCACGAAATCCACCAGCTGATTCTGGCTGGCTTCCGTGAGCACGGTATCGATATGCCGTTCCCACCGTTCCAGATGCGTCTGGAGAGCCTCGGCGGTAAGCAAACGGGAAGAACCTTAAGTTCTGCGGGCAGAAGCAGTCGCCCGGCGGGGAGTTTGTAAACAAAAATGATGCCGGATGGCAGCTTCGCCGAATCCGGCCTACGAAGAATCATTTTTGTAGGCCGGATTCAGCAGGAAGTTTACTCCACCGCCCACTCAGGCTCGTTGGCCGTGCGGCGGCTGTAGTTCTGATAAATCGCCATTGCCAACAGCGAGAAGAAGATCGGGCCTCCGGTCATCCACAATGCGCTGTTCCAGTCCCCTGCTTCAATCACCGGCTGGATGATGGTGAACACATTGGCAAACGTCACCACCAGCACAACCACCGATGTGGCCAGTAACGTCGCCGCTCGGGTTTTAAAGACAACAAACGGTCTTTCCAGGCCCGTACGGGCTTTAAAGAACGGAAACGCCAGCGCGAGGAACAGATACGGCAGCGTCATCGAGACGTTCGCCATCAGCGTCAGTTTGTTATAGAACGCTGAAGCCGTATCGCCGCCAAACGAAACCAGCAGGATAAACAGGCTCACCAGCAGGCACTGCAACCACATTGCCGTCGTCGGCATCCCCACGGCATTCAGTTTGGTCATCGGCGCTGGCCACAGCGCCTTCGGCGTTCCCTGAATAATCGCTTTTAGTGGCGAATAGCTGAGCGTGAAAAAAGCGCCGGTATAGGCGAGAAACATAGAAAGCCCGGTGATACGCGCGAACCACACCCCCGTCACCATCGCGGTTTCAGGAGAAACATGCAGCGCGTTACCTAACGTCATCCCGAGGCTTTTCATCAGGATATACGTTATATTGCCGAGGTTGACCGAGCTATTGCTTAATACTTGCTGCCAGTTGGTGCTAACGCCCCATAAAAATATGGCCAGTGAATAACCGACAGAAATGACAATCGCGGCAAAGACAATGCCTTTCGCAAAGTTCTTTTCTGGCTTTTCTGTTTTATCAACTAATCCCCCCACGGCTTCTATTCCGCCGTAAGCAAAAATAGCAAACACAACAAATGACAACATGGCCAGACCGGACTGATATCCCGGATTAGGCGAGGAGATGAAATTAATATCCTGCGCAAAGTGACCACCAGTTAATAACAAAATAGCGACACTCACTAACAACAGAACTAAATTAAGACACATTACGGCAATTCCGCCTACTGCCGTAATACGAGCAATCTTATTAATACCCCGGGAGGCCACGCAGGTTACCAGAATCATCCAACCGACGGCGAGCAACCCGACGACCTGCGTAGGCTCAAGCCCCGCAAAACGCCAGTGCTGCGTCATGTCTGCGCCAAATAAGAAGGTTGAAAAAGGTACCCAGACTTTCGCTGCGGTACTTACCATCCATATTACATAGGAAGAAAACCACATAAACGTGCCGATAAACGCATAGCGTGGCCCAACGCTATTATTCATCCACGAATAGATTCCGCCCTCTTCTTTCCGATAGGCAGCCCCCATTTCCGCCATCATTAAAGCAAATGGGATAAAGAATAATAATGCAGAAAATATATACCACGGAATCGCGCTATACCCCATTAAATAGAATGCGGAGGGGCTATTCGCAAAACCGAAAACAGACGTAAATATCATGAGGATGAGACCTATTAGGCTCATCTTTTTTATTGTTTGGGTCATTAAACCATCCCTTACTCTGGCAAGCGTTTAACAAACGCCACTCACCGGTTGGCACTGCCCTCTTTTCAGAGTTCAGCGATAGAAAAATCAACACAGAATTGATACCTGAACGATATCAAATATCCAGGAGTAAATTGTGGCTATTATAGGGTAAATGAAAAAATATGCTACAAAGTGGCTATTTCACCGCCACTTTGTATTGAAGGAGAGACGTTACGCGCGATCGACGGTAAATGCGATAACCTCGGCCAGGCTCTCTGCACCCAGCGCCAGCATCACCAGACGGTCAACGCCCAGCGCCACGCCAGAGCAATCCGGCATACCCACTTTTAACGCTTCAAGCAGGTTGGTGTCGATAGGCTGCTGCGGCAAGCCACGCGCGGCACGTTTGCGGTTATCCTGTTCAAACCGCTGCTGCTGTTCGCGCGCGTCGGTCAATTCATGGAAACCATTCGCCAGCTCAATACCTTTGTAGTAAACCTCGAAACGTTCAGCCACGCGGTGATCTTCGGTACTGATTTGCGCCAGTGATGCCTGGCTGGCCGGGAAATGATACACAAACGTCGGTTTGTCTTTGCCAATATGCGGCTCAACGCCCATCGTAAACAGCAACTGCAGTAAGGTGTCCCGGTCTTCTTCGGTATCGGCGATATTACTGAGATCCAATTTCGCCGCCACTTCCCGCAGTTGGGTTTTATCTGCAGACAGCGGGTCTATCTCCAGATGGCGCTGGAAGGCTTGCTGGTACGAGAGACTTTCCGCAGGTGAGCAGTCCAGCACCTGCTGGAGCAAATCATCCACTTCATTCATCAGGCGATACATATCGTAGTGCGGACGATACCACTCGAGCATGGTGAATTCAGGGTTATGATGACGCCCCATCTCTTCATTACGGAAGCTGCGGCACAATTGATACACCGGGCCGCATCCTGCCACCAGCAGGCGCTTCATATGGTATTCCGGGCTGGTCATTAAATAGAGATTCATTCCCTGGGCGTGTCCAGGGCCGACGAAACGCGTTTCGAACGGGAACAGATGGATGTCCGTTACCGTTGCCTGACTCATACAAGGGGTCTCAACCTCAAGCACGCCACGATCGGCAAAAAAGCGGCGAATCTCCGCTATAATTGCTGCACGTTTTAACAGATTGGGGATGGACGCGCTCGGCCGCCAGGTTGCCGTTTCGCTCATGGTTGTTTCTCCGATTTAAGACAAGGGCACGAAGTCTACTCGTATCGCGTTAACGAGACAAATTTCGCGCGCCAATAATCCACACTGGCAATTGGATAAAAAAAGCGACATGGGGTGGTTTAGTAATTAAATTAATCAAATTCAATGATAATTCCCCCCTTTGACACGCTAAAAAAATCGAACACGTCAAATTTCCCGCACATCCCTGAGACTATACTATTGTACCTATAAAGGAGCAGTGGAAACGCGTTCATAACCTGTTTGAAGCCGATGAAGCATCTGATTTCAGGCAGGAATGAAATAACAACAATCTGGAGGAATGTCGTGCAAACCTTTCAAGCCGATCTTGCCATTATAGGCGCCGGTGGCGCGGGATTACGTGCTGCAATTGCTGCCGCACAAGCAAATCCCAACGCTAAAATCGCACTGATCTCAAAAGTGTACCCAATGCGCAGCCATACCGTTGCTGCCGAAGGCGGCTCTGCTGCTGTCGCGCAGGATCATGACAGCTTTGACTACCATTTTCACGATACGGTAGCAGGCGGAGACTGGCTGTGTGAGCAGGATGTCGTGGATTACTTTGTCCACCACTGCCCAACTGAAATGACGCAACTGGAACAATGGGGCTGCCCATGGAGCCGCCGTGAAGACGGTAGCGTCAACGTACGTCGCTTCGGCGGTATGAAAATCGAGCGTACCTGGTTTGCCGCGGATAAAACCGGCTTCCACATGTTGCATACGCTGTTCCAAACATCTTTGCAGTTCCCACAGATTCAGCGCTTTGACGAACACTTCGTTCTGGATATCCTGGTTGATGATGGCCATGCTCGCGGCCTGGTTGCCATGAACATGATGGAAGGCACGCTGATGCAGATCCGTGCTAATGCTGTTGTGATGGCAACGGGCGGCGCAGGTCGTGTTTACCGTTACAACACCAACGGCGGCATCGTAACTGGCGACGGTATGGGCATGGCGCTGAGCCACGGCGTTCCGCTGCGTGATATGGAATTCGTTCAGTATCACCCGACGGGTCTGCCAGGCTCTGGTATCCTGATGACCGAAGGCTGCCGTGGTGAAGGCGGTATCCTGGTCAACAAAAACGGCTACCGTTATCTGCAAGATTACGGCATGGGTCCGGAAACCCCGCTGGGCGAACCGAAAAACAAATACATGGAACTCGGTCCGCGCGACAAAGTTTCTCAGGCTTTCTGGCACGAATGGCGTAAAGGCAACACCATTTCCACCCCGCGTGGCGATGTGGTTCACCTCGACCTCCGTCACCTCGGCGAGAAAAAACTGCTCGAACGTTTACCGTTCATCTGCGAACTGGCGAAAGCCTACGTGGGTGTCGATCCGGTTAAAGAGCCGATCCCGGTACGTCCTACCGCGCACTACACCATGGGCGGTATCGAAACCGATCAGCACTGTGAAACCCGCATTAAAGGTCTGTTCGCTGTGGGCGAATGTTCCTCTGTTGGTCTGCATGGCGCTAACCGTCTGGGTTCTAACTCCCTGGCGGAACTCGTGGTCTTCGGTCGTATGGCCGGTGAACAGGCTGCAGAACGTGCTGCAACGGCTGGCGCTGCAAACAGTGCCGCGCTCGATGCGCAGGTTGCTGGCGTTGAAAAACGTCTGAAAGATCTGGTTAACCAGGAAGGTAACGAAAACTGGTCTAAGATCCGTGACGAAATGGGCCTGTCCATGGAAGAAGGTTGCGGTATCTACCGTACACCGGAACTCATGCAGAAAACCGTTGATAAACTGGCGGAGCTGCAGGAACGCTTCAAGCGCGTACGTATCACTGATACCTCCAGCGTCTTCAACACCGACCTGCTGTACACCATCGAACTGGGTCACGGTCTGAACGTTGCTGAATGTATGGCGCACTCTGCTCTGGCGCGTAAAGAATCCCGCGGCGCGCATCAGCGTCTGGATGAAGGCTGCACCGAGCGTGACGATGTGAACTTCCTCAAACACACCCTCGCCTTCCGCGATGCTGACGGCACGACTCGTCTGGAATACAGCGACGTGAAAATCACCACTCTGCCACCGGCTAAACGTGTTTACGGTGGCGAAGCGGAAGCAGCCGATAAGAAGGAGAAGGCGAATGGCTGAGATGAAAAACCTGAAAGTTGAGGTGGTGCGCTATAACCCGGAAACCGATACCGCGCCGCACAGTGCTTTCTACGAAGTTCCTTATGATGAAACCACGTCATTGCTGGATGCGTTGGGCTACATCAAGGATAACCTGGCACCGGACCTGAGCTACCGCTGGTCCTGCCGTATGGCGATCTGCGGCTCCTGCGGCATGATGGTCAACAATGTACCTAAACTGGCGTGCAAAACCTTCCTGCGTGATTACACCAACGGCATGAAGGTTGAAGCGCTGGGCAACTTCCCGATTGAGCGCGATCTGGTCGTCGACATGACGCACTTTATCGAAAGCCTGGAAGCGATCAAACCGTACATCATCGGTAACCCGCGTACACCGGATCAGGGTCCAAACACCCAGACTCCGGCGCAGATGGCGAAGTATCATCAGTTCTCCGGTTGCATCAACTGTGGTCTGTGCTACGCCGCGTGCCCGCAGTTCGGCCTGAACCCAGAGTTCATTGGACCGGCTGCGATTACGCTGGCGCATCGTTACAACGAAGATAGCCGCGACCACGGTAAGAAGGAGCGTATGGCTCAGTTGAACAGCCCGAACGGCGTCTGGTCCTGTACTTTTGTGGGCTACTGCTCCGAAGTCTGCCCGAAACACGTCGATCCGGCTGCAGCCATTCAGCAGGGTAAAGTTGAAAGTTCAAAAGACTTTCTTATCGCTACCCTGAAACCACGCTAAGGAGTGCACGATGACGACTAAACGCAAACCCTATGTGCGACCAATGACGTCCACCTGGTGGAAAAAGCTGCCATTTTATCGTTTTTACATGCTGCGCGAAGGCACGGCGGTTCCGGCAGTCTGGTTCAGCATTGAACTGATTATCGGCCTGTTTGCACTCAAGCATGGTGCAGACTCCTGGATGGGCTTTGTCGCCTTTTTGCAAAACCCGGTGGTGGTGATCCTGAATATTATCGCCCTGGCAGCAGCGCTGCTGCATACCAAAACGTGGTTTGAGCTGGCGCCAAAAGCTGCCAACATCATCGTAAAAGACGAAAAAATGGGGCCAGAGCCGATCATCAAAGGTCTCTGGGCAGTTACTGTGGTTGCGACAGTAGTAATACTGTTTGTTGCCCTGTTCTGGTAAGGAGTCCGGAATGATTAATCCAAATCCAAAACGCTCTGACGAACCCGTATTCTGGGGCCTGTTTGGTGCAGGCGGTATGTGGAGCGCAATCATTGCGCCGGTGATGATCCTGCTGGTCGGCATTATGCTGCCGCTGGGCTTTGTTCCTGATGCTTTCAGCTATGAACGCGTACTGGCATTCGCTCAGAGCTTCATCGGACGTGCGTTTCTGTTCCTGATGATCGTTCTGCCGCTGTGGTGCGGTTTACACCGTATGCACCACGCAATGCATGACCTGAAAATCCACGTGCCTGCGGGCAAATGGGTATTCTACGGACTGGCAGCTATCCTGACCGTTGTAACGGCTATTGGGATCCTGACCATCTAATCGCATGCGTTAATTATCAGGCCCGCCAATGGCGGGCCTTTTTATTAGTGCAGCATCCCGGTCAACCAGCGGGAAAACTCACGCATCGCGGACGTCTCCGGACGAGATTGTAAACGCGTTATCCAGTAACTCCCCAGATCAATCTGCGTTAGAAAAGGCTGCACGATACGTTCACTACTGAGCAAATGCGTGAACATTCTTACCGGTGCAATTGCCACACCAATCCCCGCCTGCGCGGCTTCCAGCATTGAGACGGACGAGTCAAACACCACCACGTTGTGCGTCGGTGACGGAGGCGCTTCTCCGGCGGCCTGCATCCAAAGCGTCCATTCATCACGCCGATACGATCGTAATAACGGAAATTTCAGGATGTCCACAGGTGCTTTAATCTGCGAGGCCAATGTCGGTGAACACAGCGGAGACATCAGCGCACTACACAAATATTGCGCATCGGTATCGTGCCAGGCTCCTCCTCCGTAGCGAATAGTATAATCCAGCCCTTCGGCGGCGGGATCCACACGGTTATTGTGGGTGGAAATATGCAAATCAATATGCGGACAGTGGCGCTTAAAGTCGCTCAACAGAGGGAAAAGACAACCGACCGCAAAGGTCCCCACCACGCCAATTTTTAGTTTTTCCTGAGTCTGTTTAGTGGCAAAACGATCCAGCATCCCCGCCATACGATCGAAAGAGTCATTAAGTACAGGTAACAGACTTTCCCCTTCAGTCGTCAACATTAACCCTCGAGAACCACGTACAAAAAGCTGACAATTCAGCTGTTGCTCCAGCGCTTTCACATGCTGGCTTATTGCAGAATGCGTCACGTTGAGCTCAATCGCAGCGCGGGTAAAGCTGAGATGTCTGGCCGCTGCTTCAAAAGCCCGCAGCGAGTTAAGGGGGATATAGCTACGCGTCATTATCTGGCCTGTTAGAAAAACTTATATCTGCTGCTAAATTTAACCGTTTGTCAACACGGTGCAAATCAAACACACTGATTACGTCTGACGGGCCCGGACACCCTTTCGCTTTTAATTACGGAACTGATTTCATGATGAAAAAATCGATATGCTGCGCGCTGCTGCTGACAGCTTCGTTCTCCACGTTTGCCGCCGCAAAAACAGAACAACAAATTGCCGATATCGTTAACCGCACCATCACACCGCTGATGCAGGAGCAGGCTATTCCGGGTATGGCCGTTGCGATTATCTATCAGGGGAAACCTTATTACTTTACCTGGGGTAAAGCCGATATCGCCAATAACCGTCCAGTCACGCAACAAACGCTGTTTGAACTCGGATCGGTCAGTAAAACGTTCAACGGCGTGCTGGGCGGCGATGCTATCGCCCGCGGCGAAATTAAGCTCAGCGATCCGGTCACGCAGTACTGGCCTGAACTGACTGGTAAGCAGTGGCAGGGTATCAGCCTGCTGCACTTAGCCACCTACACGGCAGGCGGCCTGCCGCTTCAGGTTCCGGACGACGTTACGGATAAAGCCGCGTTACTACGCTTTTATCAAAACTGGCAGCCGCAATGGGCCCCAGGCGCTAAACGTCTTTATGCTAACTCCAGCATTGGCCTGTTTGGCGCCCTGGCGGTGAAACCCTCAGGCATGAGCTACGAAGAGGCGATGACGAAACGCGTCCTGCACCCCTTAAAACTGGCGCATACCTGGATTACGGTTCCGCAGAGCGAACAAAAAGATTATGCCTGGGGTTATCGCGAAGGAAAGCCAGTGCATGTATCCCCTGGCCAACTTGATGCCGAAGCCTACGGGGTGAAATCGAGCGTTATCGATATGACCCGTTGGGTTCAGGCCAACATGGACGCCAGCCAGGTTCAGGAGAAAACGCTCCAGCAGGGCATCGAGCTTGCGCAGTCACGTTACTGGCGTATTGGCGATATGTACCAGGGCCTGGGCTGGGAGATGCTGAACTGGCCGGTGAAGGCCAACTCGATAATTAGCGGTAGCGACAGCAAAGTGGCACTGGCAGCGCTTCCTGCCGTTGAGGTAAACCCGCCCGCGCCTGCCGTGAAAGCCTCATGGGTGCATAAAACGGGCTCCACTGGCGGATTCGGCAGCTACGTTGCTTTCGTTCCAGAAAAAA
Source organism: Citrobacter sp. RHBSTW-00986 (assembly GCF_013783065.1). Classification (NCBI taxonomy): domain Bacteria; kingdom Pseudomonadati; phylum Pseudomonadota; class Gammaproteobacteria; order Enterobacterales; family Enterobacteriaceae; genus Citrobacter; species Citrobacter sp. RHBSTW-00986. Next base: position 4,399,352 of record NZ_CP056200.1, read on the forward strand.
ACCTTGGCATCGTGATGCTGGCAAACAAGAGCTACCCAAACCCTGTTCGCGTCGAGGCCGCCTGGCGCATTCTTGAAAAACTGCAGTAACGGACAAGGAGGCCCTGGATATTGGGCTTCCTTTCTTTCTCTTTTTTTCCTGCTGTCATCTACACTTAACAAAAATCCAGCAAGGAAAATCCCATGCGCATTCTGCCCGTCGTTGCTGCAGTTACGGCTGCATTTCTGGTTGTCGCTTGCAGCACCCCAACACCACCGAAAGGTGTTACCGTAGTAAATAACTTTGATGCCAAACGCTATCTGGGCACCTGGTATGAAATTGCGCGTTTCGACCATCGATTCGAGCGCGGACTGGAAAAAGTGACTGCTACCTACAGCCTGCGCGACGACGGCGGTATCAATGTTATTAACAAGGGCTATAACCCGGACAGAGGAATGTGGCAGAAAACGGAGGGGAAAGCCTACTTCACTGGCGACCCAAACCGCGCTGCGCTCAAGGTCTCGTTTTTTGGCCCCTTCTATGGCGGGTATAACGTGATTGCCCTCGACAGGGAATATCGTCACGCGCTGGTTTGCGGGCCGGATCGCGACTACCTGTGGATCCTTTCACGGACCCCTACTATTTCAGATGAAATGAAACAGCAAATGCTGGCCATCGCGACCCGGGAAGGGTTTGAGGTGAATAAGCTGATTTGGGTAAAACAGCCTGGCGCTTAGTGGGTGCTCAGCTTGAGGCCAATAATACCGGCCACAATCAGCCCGAGGCTCAGTAACCGCGCCGGGCTGGCAGATTCACCCAGCAGCAGAATCCCTGTAATGGCCGCCCCGACTGCGCCGATACCGGTCCATACAGCATAGGCGGTTCCTACAGGCAACGTACGCATTGCCCAGGAGAGCATGGCGATACTGACGATCATTGCCACAATAGTGATAATGCTTGGCGTCAAACGCGTAAAACCGTGGGTATATTTCAGGCCAATCGCCCAGACAACTTCGAGCAGACCTGCAATTAATAATACGATCCAGGACATATCAGGCTCCAGAACAATGGGGCCGTCCCCGGTGAAAGAAGCGTTTGCAGGTCGTCCTGCAAAGCTGATGTGTGAAATGGCATTTTTGCCCGAGAGAAAATGAATTTCAACCTTTTTATTCGCTGCCCGCTAAAAGCAAGAATTAAGCATAATTAGCGGCGTAGTTCCCGCATTTGGCACTCATCGGAGTTCTCTATGATGAAGGGCTTTCTGAATCCGGAAAGTCGATTGCCTCTCTTCTGAATGCGAAAAGGTTATGCTTAAAATTTTAGTGATTGACCGGTGCCACTTTACCCGCACAGGGATTGAGGCCTTGCTTAATCATTCTGGCAGGTTCAGCTCCTCATTTCTTGTGTCAGGGATCAATAATCTCCTGTTAGCAAAAGAGCATATTTTGCAGTGGAAGCCGCATCTGGTGATCGCGGATTTATACAGTTTTATTAGCGAGACGCATACCAGTCCGCCAATTAAACCCTTTTTCATGAGCTGCGGCGTCATCCCGCTGATTTTACTGCAATCAGTTGAAAGACAGCACACCTCAATGGCTTCCTCTCAATCCGTCGCCTATTCGGTCTTAACCAAGCACACCACACTGAACGCGCTCTCACACACGATTCAGGAGGCGCTACAGCTTCGCCCCACATTAGAAATAGCCGAAAACGCGACTCCGCTGCTTACGCCGCAGGAGGAGAAAGTATTGTCGATGTGGATGGATGGTGTGAGTAACAATGCGATAGCCGCCGCACTCAGCATTCATGGCAAGACGGTCTACACCTATAAACGGAATATCCGCATGAAACTGCACATGGGGAACCGCTTCTCGCCGTTTCTCTCACTCCCCGGGAAGGGGAATTAACGGTACGACGTGACGTCGTACCGTTCATGATTATTGTTGAGCTTTTGTCGCTGCACCAGAGATTGCGCTACCGCCCTCAGAGATATCCTGCCCAACACCTTTCGTGGTATTGCACGCAGTCAACACTGAAGAAAGAACCAACACAGAAAAGATCGCAGCAATTGTCTTTTTAACCATAACGTCTTCCTTTTCTAGCCAATATTGTTTGTGTATAGCTCATTAATAATAGACAAGATCCGCAAGTGTGATGGATAAACAACCGTTTTTAAGACTATGAGAGAGTGTTAGCTGGCGGCGTGAGAGATTGAATTGCCAAGATGTTTGATGTCTTCACCGAAGCCGCGCGCGGTATTACAACCCGCCAGGAGAGTGCTGGTGAAAAGGATGAGCATTACAAGACTGAGAAGACGTTTCATCATTCCTGCCCTGGAAAAAGTATGGCGCAGCAACCTGCGCCATAAGATCAAATAGATATCTTATTTTACGCGAGAAACGTATTCGCCGGAGCGAGTATCCACTTTGATCACTTCACCGATCTGTACGAACAGCGGAACTTTAACGACTGCGCCAGTAGACAGAGTAGCCGGTTTGCCGCCAGTACCAGCGGTATCGCCTTTCAGACCTGGGTCAGTTTCAACGACTTCCAGCTCAACGAAGTTTGGCGGAGTCACGGAGATCGGCTGACCGTTCCACAGGGTCACGATGCATTCAGCCTGGTCCAGCAGCCATTTAGCGTTATCGCCTACCGCTTTCTCGTCTGCAGCCAGCTGTTCGAAAGTGGTGTTATTCATAAAGTGCCAGAACTCACCGTCGCTATACAGGAAGGTCAGGTTCATGTCGGCTACGTCTGCGCCTTCAGCGGAATCGGTAGACTTGAAGGTTTTCTCTACGCGAGTACCGGTCAGCAGGCGACGCAGCTTAACGCGCGCAAATGCCTGGCCCTTACCTGGTTTAACGAATTCGCTGGCTTCAACCGCATAAGGTTCGCCGTCCAACATGATTTTAAGACCAGCACGAAAATCGTTGCTATAGTACGTTGCCATAAGGCCCTCTGAAAATTGTTAACTGGTAGCTAAGCCACAAAATGGCGCATATTGTAACCCTAAATACCCCATCCAGAGAAGATTGGTTATCGCAACTTGCCGATGTTGTGACCGATCCTGATGAACTTCTGCATCTTTTGAATATAGACGCAGATGAAAAACTGTTGGCCGGACGCGACGCGAGACGACTTTTCGCCCTGCGCGTACCGCGCGCCTTTATTGCTCGTATGGAAAAAGGCAATCCGGACGATCCGCTTTTGCGTCAGGTACTTACTTCCCAGGAAGAGTTTGTTGCTGCACCTGGCTACTCGACCGATCCGCTGGAAGAACAGCACAGCGTGGTCCCCGGTTTGCTGCATAAATATCGCAATCGGGCGCTGTTGTTGGTTAAAGGCGGTTGCGCGGTAAATTGTCGCTATTGCTTCCGCCGACACTTCCCGTATGCCGAAAACCAGGGCAATAAGCGCAACTGGCAGGTCGCCCTGGACTACATTAGCGCGCATCCTGAGCTGGATGAGATTATCTTCTCCGGTGGTGATCCGCTAATGGCCAAGGACCATGAACTGGACTGGTTACTCACGCAACTGGAAGCCATCCCGCACATTAAGCGTCTGCGCATTCACAGCCGTTTGCCGATTGTGATCCCCGCGCGCATTACTGAAGGACTGGCCCAGCGCTTTGCGCGTTCCTCCCTGCAGATTCTGCTGGTCAACCACATTAACCACGCCAATGAGGTCGATGAGGCGTTTCACCAGGCGATGGTCCGACTGCGTACCGCTGGCGTCACCCTACTCAACCAAAGCGTTTTGCTGCGTGGCGTGAACGATAACGCACAAACGCTGGCGAACCTGAGCAACACTCTGTTTGATGCGGGGGTGATGCCCTATTACCTGCACGTACTGGACAAAGTGCAAGGTGCCGCCCACTTTATGGTCAGCGACGATGAGGCACGTCACATTATGCGTGAACTGCTGACGTTGGTTTCCGGCTATATGGTCCCCAAACTGGCGCGTGAAATTGGCGGAGAGCCAAGTAAAACGCCGTTGGATCTGCAACTACGCCAACAATAACCATTATTGAGTGTCCGATTTCGGACACTCACCACGATTACTTATTATTTAAATCCTCACAAGTGGAGCCACGCTTTTAATCTGTGCTATTTTAATTAGCGCTATAAAATCATTAATTCATAATTTGTATCAGTAGAACCAAATTCAGAATATTAATAAATATATGGTTAGGGAGAACCTTTTATGGCTATAAGTATTAAGGGCATTAATACCGGTGTTATCCGTCAAAAGAATGAATTTATTGCTTTAGCATTAAAGATAAAAGAACCAAGGAATAAAACGTCGTTATTTTTTCTTTCTCCGCTTGGGCTAAGAGATCTGCTTATCGCCCTGGAAAGCAGGCTATCCGCCAAACATCAGCTTAGCGAAGACGAACATGCGCAATATGAGAAGGAATGCGATAAAGTCAGCAAAAAGATGCACGAAAATATTCCTTTGATTCAGGAAGATGAGCTAAAAAATGCCGACATTAATCGTCGCATAAATTCGCTGATATTAGTGGATGACAAAGGCGAAAACTTAACATTTTCTCTGACACTGCATGATGGACAAACGTGTGAATTACTGGTTAATGAACTACAGATTCGGGTGCTGATCCATGCTGTTATTCATGCAATAAATAATGCTGGCATGCGGGAATTAGCGCTACGAATTACATCGCTGCTGGATTTCCTGCCGCTGTACGATGTTGATTGCCGGGCAAACGACAATCTGGAATACGACTCTTATACGCACCCCGAATGGAAACAAAGCCTGTTTAATCATTATCTGGCGATTATTTACCGCTATACGGATGATCAAGGAAAAGCCCAGTTCTGTGGTTCGGTAGTAAAAACTCGCGCCCCTTCCGGCAGCAAAGAGGCCGAAGCCATTACTCGCCGTCTTCTCGATTTCAGCCCACGGCTGAAAAAGCTTGCTGGTGTACCGTGCCAGGTGTTTGTCAGAACGTTGACGGGTGATAAGGCGCAAAAGCTCAATCAGGATCAGTGCCTGGGCGCGCTGCATCATTTACGCGCTCAGTCTGTGCATAACGCTCAAAATGCCTGATGTTTCTGCGCTTATCAGGCCGACGAATTTGTATCGTAGGCCTGATAAGAAGTTGTAGCGTCTCCATCAGGCATCAACAGCATTTATCAATTTGGGCACTTATAAACCTGTCCAGTCATTTCACTGGCAGTAGGAACAAAGCTGGACAGCATTCCCTGTGATGGGCTGCTGACGCCATAAATCACGTTACCACCCATTGCCGCAGCCTGGTTACGCAGATCGTTTGCTGCGCCACGCATAGAGCCACCCTCTTCGCCGTGCTGGCCAGAAAGCCAGTTGCTTTGCGTACCGGTTGCAGTGCCAATCAGTTGACACTCTGCGCCAGGCTTCTCTTCGACGAAGCGTACGCTTTGCCCGGCTGAACTCAGTTCGTTGCTGGAGCTACAACCCGCCATCAGTAGCGCGGCACCAACGATCCCTGCTAAATATTTCACGTGCATGTCATTCCCCATAATCAATGAGCTGGACGTTATGTCCGTAGCTGAATCATATACTAAAAAGATGACCAAAAGAAAAACCCCCGGACATTTCTGCCCGAGGGTTTCTCATTTTTCGCGAGATACGTATTTAATCAAATAATTCAAGTTGCAGGCAGGCGGCAAGTTCATGAATCCCCAGATGCTTACATGAGTAAGTGACTGGGGTGAACGAACGCAGCCAATGAACCTGCGGCTTGAAGTATGAAGATTAAATTACATCATGCCGCCCATTCCACCCATGCCGCCCATACCACCAGCAGCACCTAAGTCAGGCGCATCGCCTTTCGGCAGGTCAGTAACCATGCACTCGGTGGTGATCATCAGACCCGCAACAGAAGCCGCGTACTGCAGAGCTGAACGCGTTACTTTGGTTGGATCCAGGATACCCATGTCGATCATGTTACCGTATTCTTCAGTTGCAGCGTTGTAACCGTAGTTACCGTCACCCGCTTTCACGGTGTTAGCCACTACAGACGGCTCTTCGCCGCAGTTCAGTACGATTTGACGCAGCGGAGATTCCATTGCGCGCAGCGCAACTTTGATACCTACGTTCTGGTCTTCGTTCTGACCTTTCAGACCGGCAATCTTAGACGCTACGCGAATCAGCGCAACACCACCACCAGCCACCACGCCTTCTTCTACCGCAGCACGGGTCGCGTGCAGGGCATCTTCAACGCGGGCTTTCTTCTCTTTCATTTCAACTTCAGTCGCAGCACCAACTTTGATAACCGCAACGCCGCCTGCCAGTTTCGCTACGCGCTCCTGCAGTTTTTCACGGTCGTAGTCGGAAGTTGCTTCTTCGATCTGCTGACGAATCTGAGTCACGCGACCCTGGATTGCAGCTTCGTCACCCACGCCATCAATGATGGTGGTGGTGTCTTTGTTGATAACAACGCGTTTCGCCTGACCCAGATCTTCCAGTGTTGCTTTTTCCAGCTCCATACCGATCTCTTCAGAGATAACGGTACCACCGGTCAGGGTAGCGATATCCTGCAGCATCGCTTTACGACGGTCGCCGAAGCCAGGCGCTTTAACCGCCGCGACTTTCACGATACCGCGCATGGTGTTAACAACCAGAGTTGCCAGCGCTTCGCCTTCAACATCTTCAGCGATGATCAGCAGTGGTTTACCGGCTTTTGCTACTGCTTCCAGCACCGGCAGCATTTCGCGGATGTTGGAGATTTTCTTGTCAGCCAGCAGGATGAACGGGCTTTCCAGTTCTACTGCGCCAGTTTCCGGCTTGTTGATGAAGTAAGGAGACAGGTAACCACGGTCGAACTGCATACCTTCAACCACGTCCAGTTCGTCCTGCAGACCGGTACCGTCTTCAACGGTGATCACGCCTTCTTTACCGACTTTGTCCATCGCTTCAGCGATCAGTTTACCTACGGTTTCGTCGGAGTTAGCGGAGATAGTACCAACCTGAGCAATAGCTTTAGAGTCAGAGCACGGTACGGACAGTGCTTTCAGTTCTTCAACGGCAGCAGCGACAGCTTTGTCGATACCACGTTTCAGATCCATCGGGTTCATGCCTGCAGCAACGGCTTTCAGACCTTCAGTGATGATGGACTGCGCCAGTACGGTTGCGGTGGTGGTACCGTCGCCTGCAGCGTCGTTCGCTTTAGAGGCAACTTCTTTCACCATCTGCGCCCCCATGTTTTCGAACTTGTCTTCCAGTTCGATTTCACGGGCTACGGAAACACCATCTTTAGTGATGGTCGGTGCACCGAAAGATTTATCCAGAACTACGTTACGGCCTTTTGGACCGAGGGTAACTTTCACTGCATCTGCCAGTACGTTTACGCCGCGCAGCATTTTCACACGAGCGTCGTTACCGAATTTTACGTCTTTAGCTGCCATTTTCTCTTTCCCTTAAATTCGTATGTTCAGTGTCGTTCGCGGATTAGGCTTCAACAATTGCCAGGATGTCACTTTCAGACATGATCAACACTTCTTCATTGTCGATCTTCTCAGATTTAACACCGTAGCCATCGTTGAAAATAACGATATCGCCGACTTTAACGTCCAGCGGCTGTACGGTACCGTTGTCCAGGATGCGGCCCTTACCGACAGCGATGATTTCGCCACGAGTTGACTTACCTGCTGCAGAACCGGTCAGTACGATGCCGCCAGCAGATTTAGATTCAACTTCTTTACGTTTGACGATCACACGATCATGTAACGGACGAATACTCATTGATAGCTCTCCTTTGAGAAAGTCTTTATCAGTTATGGGTGACGCCGGCCCGTGAACGGTTTCCCGGCTAGTGACCAGAGAAATGGGGATGGGGCTTTGTACCTTCAAGGGGGCAAGCGAAAAAAAATTTATATCAGCAGAAAATTCCGGCAAAACGCCGACGCGCATCACATTTTATAACGATTTCAGTCACGTCGTCATAAGCAAATACGATTGTGATACCATCAAAAATCTGCGCTGTAGCCCGGTCAATGGGCATAACCGGATAACAACTTATGAGCGGACTGAAACAAGAGCTGGGACTGGCTCAGGGCATTGGCCTGTTGTCGACATCATTACTAGGTACAGGCGTTTTCGCCGTCCCTGCGCTAGCCGCGCTGGTGGCTGGCAACAACAGCCTGTGGGCCTGGCCGGTGCTGATTGTTTTAGTCTTTCCCGTGGCGATTGTCTTTGCCGTACTGGGTCGTCATTTTCCCAGCGCGGGTGGCGTGGCGCATTTTGTTGGTATGGCCTTTGGCTCACGCCTGGAGCGCGTCACCGGATGGCTATTTTTGTCGGTGATTCCCGTCGGCTTGCCTGCGGCATTACATATTGCCGCCGGATTTGGTCAGGCGATGTTTGGCTGGCATGACGAACAGCTTCTGTTGGCAGAGCTCGGTACGCTGGCATTGGTTTGGTATATCGGCTCCCACGGTGCCAGCTCTAGCGCTAATCTGCAAACGGTCATTGCCGGATTGATTGTTGCCCTCATTGTCGCCATCTGGTGGGCAGGCGATGTGAAACCTGGCGAAATCCCCTTCCCTGCGATAACCGAGATTGAGCTCCCCGGACTGTTCGCCGCGCTGTCGGTGATGTTCTGGTGTTTTGTTGGCCTTGAAGCGTTTGCCCATCTGGCATCTGAATTCAAAAACCCGGAGCGGGATTTCCCGCGCGCGCTGATGATCGGCCTGCTGCTTGCGGGCTCTGTTTATTGGGCATGCACCGTCGTCGTGCTTCATTTTGGCGCCTACGGTGAGCAAATGGCGGCGGCGGCCTCACTGCCAGAGATCGTCGTGCAGTTATTTGGCGAACAGGCACTGTGGGTCGCCTGCATCATTGGTTATCTGGCCTGTTTTGCCAGTCTCAACATTTATATTCAAAGCTTCGCCCGGCTGGTCTGGTCGCAAGCGCAATATAAGCCGGAGAGCCATCTGGCGCGTCTGTCTCCCCGTCACCTTCCGCGCAATGCGCTAAACGCCGTATTGGGCTGCTGCGTGATCAGTACGTTGTGCATCTATATGCTGAAAATCAATCTCGATGCGTTAATCGTCTATGCTAACGGCATCTTTATTATGATTTATTTGCTATGCATGCTGGCGGGATGTCGATTACTGAAAGGGCAGTATCGCATGCTGGCGGTCATTGGCGGTCTACTGTGTCTGCTGCTGTTGGCAATGGTTGGCTGGAAGAGCCTGTATGCGCTGATTATGCTGGCAGGGCTGTGGCTGTTTTTACCCCGCAGGCCGGATAAGGTGACGTTGACGCCATCATCCGGCAGATAAGCATTTTGCCGGATGGTGCTCACGCTTATCCGGCCCGCATACTGATGCTTAATCCCGAGGATCGTCTTTATGATCAATACGGTTGCGATCGTCGTCTTTGCGCTGAAATTCGCCATCAAAGGTCTCACCGCCACCGGTTCCGGCGCTGAAACCACCGCCCGGCATACGCGAAAAACGCAAATGCGGCAGCAGTTTCATCGTCAGATGTTTTTGCACCGGGGGTAATAAAAGAAGAAGACCGAGGAAATCGGTGAAAAAACCGGGCAGTACCAACAGCAGACCAGCAATGATCAGCGACACGCTCTTGATCATTTCTGCAGCAGGACTTTCACCAGCCGCCATTTTTTGTTGCATCAGTAAAAAGTTTTTAAATCCCTGGTTACGAACCAGAGACATACCGATAACCGACGTAAAAATAACCAAAATCAGCGTCATCAGGACACCCAGGACATGGGCAACCTGAATAAAAATAGATATCTCTATGTAAACATAGAGAAAAATGGCAAGTAATGGTATCCAGCGCAAAGGGTTCTCCTGTCAATAACAGTCGTTTTTTTCAACGCCTGTCCGATGAATTATGTGACTCGCATCAATTAGATGTTGAGGTGGTTAGCAAAATTTCAAGTCGCTTGTACACTTATTTTTAGTATTAATCCTAAAGGGGTGATCCATTTCACAGAATAATAAATAAGGGGTAAATTCCACGCTTTAAGTGATCCAGATTACGGTAGAAATCCTGAACCAGCATATGATCTCGAGTATCAGACCGATGCAGGGGATAATCGTCGGTCGAGAAACAATCGAAATCACATATATCCTGTGTGTTTAGTCAAATCATTGGCAGCTTGAAAAAGAAGGTTCACATGTTAAACAACATTCGTATCGAAGAAGACTTGTTGGGTACCAGGGAAGTTCCAGCGGACGCCTACTACGGTGTTCACACTCTGAGAGCGATTGAAAACTTCTACATTAGCAACAACAAAATCAGCGACATTCCTGAATTTGTTCGCGGTATGGTAATGGTTAAAAAGGCAGCGGCAATGGCCAACAAAGAGCTGCAAACCATTCCTAAGAGTGTGGCAAATGCCATCATCGCGGCGTGTGATGAAGTCCTGAATAACGGAAAATGCATGGATCAATTCCCGGTAGATGTTTACCAGGGTGGTGCGGGTACCTCCGTCAACATGAACACCAACGAAGTGCTGGCCAATATCGGTCTGGAACTGATGGGTCACCAGAAAGGTGAATATCAGTACCTGAACCCGAACGACCACGTTAACAAATGTCAGTCTACCAACGACGCTTACCCAACTGGCTTCCGTATCGCGGTATACGCATCCATCATCAAACTGATCGATGCCCTGAACCAGCTGCGTGAAGGCTTCGAACAAAAAGCTGTTGAATTCCAGGACATCCTGAAAATGGGCCGTACCCAGCTGCAGGATGCTGTACCGATGACCCTCGGTCAGGAATTCCATGCTTTCAGCGTACTGTTGAAAGAAGAAGTGAAAAACATTAGTCGTACCGCTGAGCTGCTGCTGGAAGTTAACCTCGGTGCAACTGCAATCGGTACGGGTCTGAACACGCCGAAAGAATACTCCCCGCTGGCAGTACAGAAACTGGCTGAAGTCACTGGCTTCGCCTGTGTTCCGGCAGAAGACCTGATTGAAGCAACTTCTGACTGCGGCGCATACGTTATGGTTCACGGCGCACTGAAACGTCTGGCTGTTAAGATGTCCAAAATCTGTAACGACCTGCGTTTGCTCTCCTCTGGCCCACGTGCTGGTCTGAACGAGATCAACCTGCCGGAACTGCAGGCTGGTTCTTCTATCATGCCAGCAAAAGTGAACCCAGTTGTTCCAGAAGTCGTAAACCAGGTTTGCTTTAAAGTCATCGGTAACGACATCACCGTTACTATGGCATCTGAAGCTGGTCAGCTGCAGCTGAACGTAATGGAGCCGGTCATTGGCCAGGCAATGTTTGAATCCATTCACATTCTGAGCAATGCTTGCTACAACCTGCTGGAAAAATGCGTTAGTGGTATCACTGCTAACAAAGAAGTCTGTGAAGCGTTTGTATTCAACTCCATCGGCATCGTTACTTACCTCAACCCGTTCATCGGTCACCACAACGGCGACATCGTCGGTAAAATTTGTGCCGAAACCGGTAAGAGCGTACGTGAAGTTGTCCTGGAACGCGGTCTGTTGACCGAGTCTGAACTGGACGATATCTTCTCTGCACAGAACCTGATGCACCCTGCTTATAAAGCAAAACGTTATACTGATGAAAGCGAACAGTAATCGTGTAGGGTAGTACCAGAGAAGGCACGTCATGATGACGTGCCTTTTTTCTTATTCGAAGTTACTTAAAAACAACAATTTAATATCAACTTGTTAAACAACAAGGAAGGCTAATATGATAGTTTTAGAACTTATCATCGTTTTGCTGGCAATCTTTTTAGGTGCCAGACTTGGGGGTATCGGTATTGGATTTGCAGGTGGGCTGGGTGTTCTGGTTCTTGCCGCTATTGGCGTAAAACCAGGTAATATTCCGTTCGATGTTATTTCCATTATCATGGCGGTTATCGCTGCCATCTCTGCCATGCAGATTGCCGGTGGTCTGGACTATCTGGTTCATCAAACTGAAAAACTGCTGCGTAAAAACCCGAAATACATCACGATCCTTGCACCAATCGTGACCTATTTCCTGACTATCTTTGCCGGTACCGGCAACATCTCTCTGGCAACTCTGCCGGTTATCGCTGAAGTCGCGAAGGAACAAGGTATCAAACCTTGCCGTCCGCTCTCTACCGCAGTGGTTTCTGCACAGATTGCGATTACGGCGTCGCCAATCTCCGCAGCTGTGGTTTACATGTCTTCCGTAATGGAAGGTCATGGCATCAGCTACATTCACCTGCTGTCCGTGGTCATTCCGTCCACTCTGCTGGCCGTTCTGGTGATGTCCTTCCTGGTAACGATGCTGTTCAACTCCAAACTGTCTGACGACCCGATTTATCGTAAGCGTCTGGAAGAAGGCCTGGTTGAACTGCGTGGTGAAAGACAAGTTGAAATCAAAGCTGGCGCGAAAACCTCCGTTTGGTTGTTCCTGCTGGGCGTGATTTGCGTAGTTGTATACGCCATCATCAACAGCCCAAGCCTCGGCCTGGTCGCTAAACCGCTGATGAACACCACCAACGCAATCCTGATCATCATGCTGAGCGTCGCGACGCTGACTACGATCGTCTGCCGCGTTGAAACTGACTCCATCCTGAACTCCAGCACCTTTAAAGCGGGTATGAGCGCCTGTATTTGTATCCTGGGTGTTGCATGGCTGGGTGATACCTTCGTATCTCACAACATTGACTGGATCAAAGATACTGCAGGTAGCGTAATTCAGGGTCATCCGTGGTTGCTGGCTGTCATCTTCTTCTTTGCTTCTGCGCTGCTGTACTCTCAGGCTGCAACTGCTAAAGCACTGATGCCGATGGCTCTGGCTCTGAACGTTTCCCCACTGACTGCTGTTGCGTCTTTCGCAGCTGTTTCTGGCCTGTTCATTCTGCCAACCTACCCAACGCTGGTTGCGGCGGTGCAGATGGATGACACCGGTACAACCCGCATCGGTAAATTCGTCTTTAACCATCCGTTCTTCATCCCGGGTACTCTGGGCGTGCTTTTGGCTGTCTGCTTCGGCTTCTTGCTGGGCAGCTTCATGCTGTAAGACTTTACTGCAGGGTGCCTTCGCGCCCTGCAGTTCCTCCTCCTCATCATCCCGCTTTAACTAACATCCTTCCCTCGTCCGTTGTATAGTGACCACTCTTTAGCTGGTTACTCTGTTCTTTCGAGGTGTTTATGCTTGATGTAAAGAGTCAGGATATTTCCATCCCCGATACCGTTGTGGTGCTCTGTACCGCCCCAGATGAAGCAACCGCCCAGGATCTGGCCGCCAAAGTGCTGGCGGAAAAGCTGGCTGCCTGCGTGACGCTGCTGCCTGGCGCGACCTCCCTCTATTATTGGGAAGGTAAGCTGGAGCAGGAATATGAAGTCCAGATGATTTTAAAAACCACCGTCACACACCAGCAAGCCCTTCTCGATTGCCTGAAGTCACATCATCCATACCAAACGCCTGAACTTCTGGTTTTACCCGTCACTCACGGAGACTTTGATTACCGCTCATGGCTCAACGCATCCTTACGCTGATCCTGCTGCTGTGCAGCACATCTACCTTTGCCGGATTATTTGACGCGCCTGGCCGCTCGCAGTTTGTTCCTGCCGATCGGGCGTTTGTTTTTGATTTTCAGCAAAACCAACACGATCTGAACCTCTCATGGCAGGTTAAAGATGGCTACTATCTGTATCGCAAACAGATAAGCATTACGCCATCTCAGGCCGATATCGCCGAGGTAAAACTACCGCCAGGCGTCTGGCATGAAGATGAGTTTTATGGCAAAAGTGAGATTTACCGTAAACAATTGACTATCCCGGTCACGGTCAATCAGGCTAAATCTGGCGCAACATTAACGGTCACATACCAGGGTTGTGCCGACGCCGGTTTTTGCTATCCGCCTGAAACTAAAACGGTGCCATTAAGTGAAGTGTCTGCCAATACCAGGGCGACAGCTGCGCCAGTTCCTGCCACCGATACTTTGCAAGAGAGACCACAACCCGCAACCCAGCTTCCCTTCTCTGCGCTGTGGGCATTGCTAATCGGAATTGGCATCGCGTTTACACCTTGCGTATTGCCGATGTATCCGCTGATTTCCGGTATCGTGCTGGGCGGCAAACAACGCTTATCAACCGGACGCGCGCTGCTGCTGACGTTTATCTACGTCCAGGGAATGGCGCTCACTTATACCGCGCTGGGTCTGGTTGTTGCCGCCGCTGGATTGCAGTTCCAGGCTGCGCTACAGCATCCTTACGTCCTGATTGGCCTTGCCGTGGTCTTTACGCTGCTGGCCCTTTCGATGTTTGGCTTGTTCACGCTGCAACTCCCTTCATCGCTGCAAACACGCCTTACATTGATGAGTAACCGTCAGCAAGGCGGTTCCCCCGGTAGCGTCTTTGCGATGGGGGCGATTGCCGGCCTCATCTGTTCTCCTTGTACAACGGCCCCGCTAAGCGCGATTTTGCTGTATATCGCTCAGAGCGGGAACATGTGGCTGGGAGGCGGCACGCTGTATCTGTACGCGCTAGGGATGGGATTACCTCTGATGCTAATTACCGTATTCGGTAATCGTCTGTTGCCTAAAAGCGGCCCATGGATGGAACATGTCAAAACCGCTTTTGGCTTTGTCATTCTGGCGCTCCCCGTCTTCTTACTCGAACGCATCATTGGCGACGACTGGGGCGTTCGCCTGTGGTCGCTGTTGGGCGTCGCATTCTTTAGCTGGGCATTTATCACCAGCCTGCAGGCAAAGCACGCCTGGATGCGCATCGTGCAGATTATCCTGTTAGCTGCAGCGCTGGTAAGCGTTCGGCCATTGCAGGACTGGACGTTCGGCGTGCCGCATGCTCAAACCCAGACACACCTTAACTTCACGCCTGTGGCTTCGGTGGATGCGCTAAATCAGGCGCTGGCACAAGCTAAAGGCAAGCCCGTGATGTTGGATCTGTATGCTGACTGGTGCGTGGCCTGCAAGGAGTTTGAGAAGTATACGTTTAGCAATCAGCAGGTTCAGCAAGCGCTAGGCGACACGGTGCTTTTGCAGGCGGATGTGACTGCAAATAATGCCCAGGATGTCGCTCTGCTGAAACATCTACAGGTTTTAGGTTTGCCGACTATTTTGTTCTTTGACGCCGAGGGGAAAGAGCATCCGGAGGCTCGGGTAACCGGCTTTATGGATGCCGCGACCTTCAGCGCACATTTGCGCGATCGCCAACCGTGAGCGACACTTGCAACAGGAAATACGGAGGAGAATACCGTGCAACGTGAAGATGTCCTGGGAGAAGCCCTGAAATTACTTGAGGTTCAAGGGATAGCCAATACCACACTGGAAATGGTGGCCGATCGTATCGATTATCCTCTTGATGAACTACAACGCTTTTGGCCCGACAAAGAGGCCATTCTGTACGATGCGTTACGTTACCTCAGCCAGCGGGTGGATATCTGGCGGCGTCAACTTTTGCTGGATGACACCCTGAGCGCTGAACAGAAATTACTGGCACGCTACACCGCGCTGTCCGAATGCGTGAGCAATAATCGCTATCCAGGCTGCTTGTTTATCGCCGCCTGTACGTTTTACCCCGATCCCGGGCATCCGATCCATCAGTTAGCCGATCAGCAAAAAAAGGCGGCACATGACTTCACCCATGAGCTGCTGACGACGCTGGAAGTTGACGACCCTGCAATGGTTGCCAAACAGATGGAACTGGTGCTGGAGGGCTGTCTGAGCCGCATGCTGGTGAATCGTAGCCATGCTGATGTCGAAACGGCACACCGCCTGGCTGAAGATATCCTGCGCTTTGCTCAGTGCCGTATGGGCGGTGCGCTGACTTAATTCGGATTTCGTAACTTTTGTGAACCGCATATAATTTCGGCAATACCGACATATTAAAAGGAATTATATGCGTCTCGCGCACTGCATTCTCCTCGCAGGTTTTATCTCTGCCCCCCTGTATGCCAATCCATTAAACGGTTTTTCGTTTGCACATAAAGACTGGGAAGTTGCGTGTGATAATACGGGTACCTGTCGGGCAGCAGGTTATAGTGACCATGCGGTAAGCGTACTGCTCACACGTGCGGCTGGCCCCGACACCAGCGTGTATGTCGAGGTTGCTTTTGCACAGCGTACGGCGAATCAACCCTCCCTGAAAGACGCCACGCTTTTTATTGATGGTCAAAAGCAAGGCGCGCTAACGTTTTCCGCAGAGGGATATTTTAAACTCAACTACCAACAGCGAAAGGTGTTTCTGGACGCCTTACGTCAGGACAATACCATTGAGTTTGCAGCAGATGGCGAACGATTACTGCTTTCTAATGCAGGTTCGAGCGCTGTGCTGCTGAAAATGGATGAATTCCAGAAACGCATCAATACCCAAAGCGCTGTGCTGCATCCAGGAGATAAAACCAGTAATGATGTGCTTAACGCTGAGCCTGCCCCACTTATCATCACCCAACCCGTCATCCGCACGCCGGACGTGGAACCATTAACGACCGCGCAGCGACAAAAAATAGAACCCCAAATTAGGGTCACTCCCGAGATGAATTGCCGCGAACTGGAAGAGGGTCAGGAACGCATTTATTACCGCATTCCGGTGGATAAACAACATGTACTCATTCAAACCGAATGCTTTGATAGCTCACGTACCATCCTCTGGCTAACCAATACTGAACTAACTTCTTCGCCTAAACTAATCACGAGTGATGCCAGTGAATATGAGAACGGTGAGATAGCCCGTTTCAGCGATCCCATTCAGCTCTGGGTCTGGGAGGGTAACAACTTCACCTTGCGCGACGAATACCGCAGCGGCGGACAAGGAAACCTTTCTGTTGGCGGTGTCTGGACGCTCCCTACGTTCGTTAGCATCGTACGTTCTCAGTCTGATGTAGACACAGATAACACGGCCCTAAAAACGCTACGTAGCGCCGTAGAGAGCATGCAAAAAAGCGATCCGGGCTTAGAACTGAGCAAAATCGCCAGTCAGTTTCCATTAACCGGTCAAATCACTGATTTCAGGATCTCTTACGCTGAAGACTCAACAGAACCAACCACGAAACCCTCCCCTGAGATTAGCGATGATGAGTGGCAGGCATTTTCCCGCACAACGTTTAGTGTCGATTCGGAAAATGGAGGCGTGAACTTTACGCTCATTGATCTGGATGACGACGGTAAACGCGATCTCATCATCAACAGCTACGTTGGTGGCACAGGATTATTCAGCTACACCGGCGTACTCAAACGCGGTGATAATGCCTTCGTCGTCGTTAATGGCAAACAGGATGACGATAACTTTGGCGTACCCGGGGCGCTATTTTCGGAGAATGGGCGCGGCGCCAACCAGTGGAGCCAATGGGTGCGCATCAACGGTAAGGTTTACGCTCTCTGGTACAACGGCTTATATAATGAAGAGAAGCTTTATCTGTTGCGTCCATTTAGCCCAGACGAGAAGGCTCCCGTCGTAGCCGTCCACTATCGCTATGAATACGATATGAATTCAATCGAACCACGAGAAGAAGGACAACCCCTACTCCCGAAATTGAATACCAAAGACAAAACAAAGCTCATTACCGAACTGAACAAAATGCAAAGCATTCTTTTACAAAACCAACAGGCAAGCGACGGCGTTTCCCCAATCTGCCCAATCCCTGCCGGTACGTTGCAGGAAGACGCGGACAATTACAGTTCAGGGATTGCAGGGAACTATACGTCTGAACCTGTCGCAGCCATTCCTGTCTGGGTAAATGGGGAGTGCCTTATCGGTTCTGTCGAGAGTTATTTTGGTAGAGGAGAGTTCATCACTCTCGTTTCGCCAAAAGATCAGGATATTGTCGGAGAGTATTCAGTTACCGGCACACGCCATGTAACATCCATTAAAAGTGAATGGGTTCCCCGCGAAGGCGATAACGGTGGGCTGTAATTTTGAGCAAAATCCTCGAGAAAACAGCGAAATCGCTGCATAGTTAAGCAACCGACAGAAAAAGCGAGAAATTTGGTTGACGGGGTGTCCGGATTACGGTTTAATGCGCCCCGTTGCCCGGATAGCTCAGTCGGTAGAGCAGGGGATTGAAAATCCCCGTGTCCTTGGTTCGATTCCGAGTCCGGGCACCACTATTTAAAGAACCCGCCCTAGAGGCGGGTTTTTGCTTTTATAGTTTCTGATACTTTCCAACCGATCATCTCTCAATATCTTTACTGCTCTACCCCCCACAAAATCCATATGCAAGATTAGTCGTGCCTTTTAACAAGCTGACATCTGGGTTCTATAAGAAGATGGGGGTTAACGTGATGGGACGTACAGAGGTCCGCGATCCTGAGCGACAGTACCTGTTACTCAACCCCGTGCACGGATAGCAGGCAATGTGCTGCAGGGAGAGCCTGGTGTGCTGCGCTTCTCAGGCCCGCACACCGGTTACAACAGTATGGGCTGGATAAAACGGTACGCTGCATCGGCAGTCTTCATTCCCTGCAGACGCAAAAAAGCCCATCCGGCAGGATGAGCTTCTTCACTTATTTGATGCCTGGCAGTTTATGGCGGGCGTCCTGCCCGCCACCCTCCGGGCCGTTGCTGCGCAACGTTCAAATCCGCTCCCGGCGGATTTGTCCTCCTCAGGAGAGCACTCACCGACAGACCACAGATAAAACAAAAGGCCCGGTCTTTCGACCGGGCCTTTTGTTTTTATTTGATGCCTGGCAGTTCCCTACTCTCGCATGGGGAGACCCCACACTACCATCGGCGCTACGGCGTTTCACTTCTGAGTTCGGCATGGGGTCAGGTGGGACCACCGCGCTACAGCCGCCAGGCAAATTCTGTTTATCAACACACCTCTCGGGCCTGTCGATGTAATCTGTAATCAAGCTGAATTTCGATGTCTCTTTCGCCAAAACACCTTTGGCGTTGTAAGGTTAAGCCTCACGGTTCATTAGTATCGGTTAGCTCAACGTATCGCTACGCTTACACACCCGACCTATCAACGTCGTCGTCTTCAACGTTCCTTCAGGACCCTTAAAGGGTCAGGGAGAACTCATCTCGGGGCAAGTTTCGTGCTTAGATGCTTTCAGCACTTATCTCTTCCGCATTTAGCTACCGGGCAATGCCATTGGCATGACAACCCGAACACCAGTGATGCGTCCACTCCGGTCCTCTCGTACTAGGAGCAGCCCCCCTCAATTCTCCAGCGCCCACGGCAGATAGGGACCGAACTGTCTCACGACGTTCTAAACCCAGCTCGCGTACCACTTTAAATGGCGAACAGCCATACCCTTGGGACCTACTTCAGCCCCAGGATGTGATGAGCCGACATCGAGGTGCCAAACACCGCCGTCGATATGAACTCTTGGGCGGTATCAGCCTGTTATCCCCGGAGTACCTTTTATCCGTTGAGCGATGGCCCTTCCATTCAGAACCACCGGATCACTAAGACCTGCTTTCGCACCTGCTCGAGCCGTCACTCTCGCAGTCAAGCTAGCTTATGCCTTTGCACTAACCTCCTGATGTCCGACCAGGATTAGCTAACCTTCGTGCTCCTCCGTTACTCTTTAGGAGGAGACCGCCCCAGTCAAACTACCCACCAGACACTGTCCGCAACCCGGATCACGGGTCTACGTTAGAACACCAGCCATTAAAGGGTGGTATTTCAAGGTTGGCTCCATGCAGACTGGCGTCCACACTTCAAAGCCTCCCACCTATCCTACACATCAAGGACCAGTGTTCAGTGTCAAGCTATAGTAAAGGTTCACGGGGTCTTTCCGTCTTGCCGCGGGTACACTGCATCTTCACAGCGAGTTCAATTTCACTGAGTCTCGGGTGGAGACAGCCTGGCCATCATTACGCCATTCGTGCAGGTCGGAACTTACCCGACAAGGAATTTCGCTACCTTAGGACCGTTATAGTTACGGCCGCCGTTTACCGGGGCTTCGATCAAGAGCTTCTCCTTACGGATAACCCCATCAATTAACCTTCCGGCACCGGGCAGGCGTCACACCGTATACGTCCACTTTCGTGTTTGCACAGTGCTGTGTTTTTAATAAACAGTTGCAGCCAGCTGGTATCTTCGACTGATTTCAGCTCCATGAGTAAATCACTTCACCTACATATCAGCGTGCCTTCTCCCGAAGTTACGGCACCATTTTGCCTAGTTCCTTCACCCGAGTTCTCTCAAGCGCCTTGGTATTCTCTACCTGACCACCTGTGTCGGTTTGGGGTACGATTTCGTGTTACCTGATGCTTAGAGGCTTTTCCTGGAAGCAGGGCATTTGTTACTTCAGCACCGTAGTGCCTCGTCATCACACCTCAGCGTTAGCAAGACTCCGGATTTACCTGGAATCTCCGCCTACATGCTTAAACCGGGACAACCGTCGCCCGGCTAACATAGCCTTCTCCGTCCCCCCTTCGCAGTAACACCAAGTACAGGAATATTAACCTGTTTCCCATCGACTACGCCTTTCGGCCTCGCCTTAGGGGTCGACTCACCCTGCCCCGATTAACGTTGGACAGGAACCCTTGGTCTTCCGGCGTGCGGGTTTTTCACCCGCATTATCGTTACTTATGTCAGCATTCGCACTTCTGATACCTCCAGCATGCCTCACAGCACACCTTCAACGGCTTACAGAACGCTCCCCTACCCAACAACACATAGTGTCGCTGCCGCAGCTTCGGTGCATGGTTTAGCCCCGTTACATCTTCCGCGCAGGCCGACTCGACCAGTGAGCTATTACGCTTTCTTTAAATGATGGCTGCTTCTAAGCCAACATCCTGGCTGTCTGTGCCTTCCCACATCGTTTCCCACTTAACCATGACTTTGGGACCTTAGCTGGCGGTCTGGGTTGTTTCCCTCTTCACGACGGACGTTAGCACCCGCCGTGTGTCTCCCGTGATAACATTCTTCGGTATTCGCAGTTTGCATCGGGTTGGTAAGTCGGGATGACCCCCTAGCCGAAACAGTGCTCTACCCCCGAAGATGAGTTCACGAGGCGCTACCTAAATAGCTTTCGGGGAGAACCAGCTATCTCCCGGTTTGATTGGCCTTTCACCCCCAGCCACAAGTCATCCGCTAATTTTTCAACATTAGTCGGTTCGGTCCTCCAGTTAGTGTTACCCAACCTTCAACCTGCCCATGGCTAGATCACCGGGTTTCGGGTCTATACCCTGCAACTTAACGCCCAGTTAAGACTCGGTTTCCCTTCGGCTCCCCTATTCGGTTAACCTTGCTACAGAATATAAGTCGCTGACCCATTATACAAAAGGTACGCAGTCACCCCATAAAGAGGCTCCCACTGCTTGTACGTACACGGTTTCAGGTTCTTTTTCACTCCCCTCGCCGGGGTTCTTTTCGCCTTTCCCTCACGGTACTGGTTCACTATCGGTCAGTCAGGAGTATTTAGCCTTGGAGGATGGTCCCCCCATATTCAGACAGGATACCACGTGTCCCGCCCTACTCTTCGAGTTCACAACATATGCACTTTTGTGTACGGGGCTGTCACCCTGTATCGCCGGACTTTCCAGACCGTTCCACTACCACACATGCTGATTCAGACTCTGGGCTGCTCCCCGTTCGCTCGCCGCTACTGGGGGAATCTCGGTTGATTTCTTTTCCTCGGGGTACTTAGATGTTTCAGTTCCCCCGGTTCGCTTCATTACGCTATGTATTCACGTAATGATAGTGTGACGAATCACACTGGGTTTCCCCATTCGGAAATCGCCGGTTATAACGGTTCATATCACCTTACCGACGCTTATCGCAGATTAGCACGTCCTTCATCGCCTCTGACTGCCAGGGCATCCACCGTGTACGCTTAGTCGCTTAACCTCACAACCCGAAGATGTTTCGTAAAACACTTCAGTATTGCGAAAATTTGAGAGACTCGAACACACCGCTTTTCATTTCTTGTTTACGGAGAAATGAAACAGTGTGTCGTTTCAATTTTCAGCTTGATCCAGATTTTTAAAGAGCAAATATCTCAAACGAGACTCGAAAGTCTGTTTTGAGATACTTCGGTCGGCGACTTTCACTCACACATACCAGCAAGTGGCGTCCCCTAGGGGATTCGAACCCCTGTTACCGCCGTGAAAGGGCGGTGTCCTGGGCCTCTAGACGAAGGGGACACTGAAGTCTCAATCGCAAGACGCCTTGCTATTTACTTTTCATCAGACAATCTGTGTGAGCACTACAAAGAACGTTTCTTTAAGGTAAGGAGGTGATCCAACCGCAGGTTCCCCTACGGTTACCTTGTTACGACTTCACCCCAGTCATGAATCACAAAGTGGTAAGCGCCCTCCCGAAGGTTAAGCTACCTACTTCTTTTGCAACCCACTCCCATGGTGTGACGGGCGGTGTGTACAAGGCCCGGGAACGTATTCACCGTGGCATTCTGATCCACGATTACTAGCGATTCCGACTTCATGGAGTCGAGTTGCAGACTCCAATCCGGACTACGACATACTTTATGAGGTCCGCTTGCTCTCGCGAGGTCGCTTCTCTTTGTATATGCCATTGTAGCACGTGTGTAGCCCTACTCGTAAGGGCCATGATGACTTGACGTCATCCCCACCTTCCTCCAGTTTATCACTGGCAGTCTCCTTTGAGTTCCCGACCGAATCGCTGGCAACAAAGGATAAGGGTTGCGCTCGTTGCGGGACTTAACCCAACATTTCACAACACGAGCTGACGACAGCCATGCAGCACCTGTCTCAGAGTTCCCGAAGGCACCAAAGCATCTCTGCTAAGTTCTCTGGATGTCAAGAGTAGGTAAGGTTCTTCGCGTTGCATCGAATTAAACCACATGCTCCACCGCTTGTGCGGGCCCCCGTCAATTCATTTGAGTTTTAACCTTGCGGCCGTACTCCCCAGGCGGTCGACTTAACGCGTTAGCTCCGGAAGCCACGCCTCAAGGGCACAACCTCCAAGTCGACATCGTTTACGGCGTGGACTACCAGGGTATCTAATCCTGTTTGCTCCCCACGCTTTCGCACCTGAGCGTCAGTCTTTGTCCAGGGGGCCGCCTTCGCCACCGGTATTCCTCCAGATCTCTACGCATTTCACCGCTACACCTGGAATTCTACCCCCCTCTACAAGACTCTAGCCTGCCAGTTTCGGATGCAGTTCCCAGGTTGAGCCCGGGGATTTCACATCCGACTTGACAGACCGCCTGCGTGCGCTTTACGCCCAGTAATTCCGATTAACGCTTGCACCCTCCGTATTACCGCGGCTGCTGGCACGGAGTTAGCCGGTGCTTCTTCTGCGAGTAACGTCAATTGCTGCGGTTATTAACCTCAACACCTTCCTCCTCGCTGAAAGTACTTTACAACCCGAAGGCCTTCTTCATACACGCGGCATGGCTGCATCAGGCTTGCGCCCATTGTGCAATATTCCCCACTGCTGCCTCCCGTAGGAGTCTGGACCGTGTCTCAGTTCCAGTGTGGCTGGTCATCCTCTCAGACCAGCTAGGGATCGTCGCCTAGGTGAGCCGTTACCCCACCTACTAGCTAATCCCATCTGGGCACATCCGATGGCAAGAGGCCCGAAGGTCCCCCTCTTTGGTCTTGCGACGTTATGCGGTATTAGCTACCGTTTCCAGTAGTTATCCCCCTCCATCGGGCAGTTTCCCAGACATTACTCACCCGTCCGCCACTCGTCACCCAAGGAGCAAGCTCCTCTGTGCTACCGTTCGACTTGCATGTGTTAGGCCTGCCGCCAGCGTTCAATCTGAGCCATGATCAAACTCTTCAATTTAAGTTTGATGCTCGTGAATTAAACTTCGTAATGAATTACGTGTTCACTCAGAGACTTGGTATTCATTTTTCGTCTTGCGACGTTAAGAATCCGTATCTTCGAGTGCCCACACAGATTGTCTGATAAATTGTTAAAGAGCAGTTGCGACGCGCTTTAGCGCTCTGTCGCGAGGTGGCGTATATTACGCTTTCCTCTTTCAGAGTCAACCCTCATTTTCAGGTTTTTCTCTTCAACCGAACCGGCTGTTTGTGTGAAGTGATTCACATCCGCCGTGTCGATGGAGGCGCATTATAGGGAGTTTCCCGCGGCCCGCAACCCTTAAATTGCAGAAAAATGACTGACCGCTGCATTCCACAGCAAAACCCCGCCTTATACCCATTTACACACAGAGTTATCCACAATCGTAAGCAAAATAGTGGTCAGCCTCCCTGAAAGAAGTGAAAGCAGATAAGGAAATCTCTATATAAAAAGAGACTCGCTCTACGTTATATATAGAAGAAAAGCCCAGGCAGCCCATGCCCCATCATCCCTACCACCTTTGAATTACGCATCCCATCAGGCGATAATACCCATACAAACCGTGATTCCAGGACCGTGATGAGACACTCTCTGCAACGTACTGCTATACGCAAACGCCCGATGAAGCTCGGCACTACCGTGATCCTCATGGTCAGTGCGGTACTCTTCTCCGTACTGCTTGTCGTTCATCTGATTTATTTCTCGCAAATCAGCAACATGACGCGCGATGCATTAGCGGGTAAAGCGCTTGCGGTCGCACGAACGCTGGCAAACTCCCCGGAGATCCGCCAGGGGCTAATGAAAAAGCCTGAGGAAAGCGGTATTCAGGCGATTGCCCAAGCGGTGAATAAGAGCAACGATTTTTTGTTCATCGTCGTCACCGATATGCAAAGCATTCGTTACTCCCATCCCGAAGCGCAGCGAATCGGTCAGCCGTTTAAAGGCGATGACATTTTGCTGGCCCTGCAAGGGAAAGAGAATGTCGCCATTAATCGCGGATTTCTGGCGCAAGCCCTGCGCGTATTTACCCCTATTTATGACGAGCATCACCGGCAGATAGGCGTCGTGTCGATCGGCCTTGAGCTAAGCAGGGTGACTGAGCAGATCAATAACAGCCGTGGCAGCATCTTTTGGTCCATCTTATTTGGCGTGCTGGTTGGGCTGCTCGGCACATGGGTATTTGTCAAAGTCCTCAAGCGTATTCTGTTTGGTCTGGAGCCTTATGAAATCTCCAATCTGTTCGAACAACGCCAGGCGATGCTGCACTCTATAAAGGAAGGCGTCATTGCCGTTGACGAGTGCGGTGAAGTGACGCTGATAAACCAGGCGGCACAAGAGCTGCTGGATTACCACAAATCGCAAGACGATGCCCAGCTCTCCACGCTCAGCCACGCATGGTCAAAAGTGGCCGATTTTTCACAGGTACTGCATGACGGAACGCCGCGTCGCGATGAAGAGATCATGGTGAAGGATCGGCTACTCTTAATTAACACGGTTCCGGTACTCAGCAACGGTAAAATCATCGGGGCCATTTCAACATTCAGAGATAAGACTGAAGTCCGAAAACTAATGCAACGACTGGACGGCATGGTCAACTATGCCGACGCACTTCGTGAACGATCCCACGAATTCATGAATAAATTGCACGTGATTCTGGGATTATTGCATCTGAAAAGTTATAAGCAGCTTGAAAATTACATCCTGAAGACCGCGAACAGTTATCAGGAAGAGATTGGCTCACTGTTAGGAAAAATAAAATCCCCGGTGATCGCAGGATTTTTACTCAGTAAGATTAATCGCACATCTGATTTAGGCCATAGCCTGGTGATCAGCAATGAAAGCCAGTTGCCGGAAAACAGCAACGAAGATCAGGTGGCTGTGCTGATTACCGTTCTGGGGAATTTAATTGAAAACGCCCTGGAGGCGCTAGGTCAAGAACCTGGTGGCGAGATCAGCGTATCCTTGCATTATCGACACGGCTGGTTGCATTGCGAAGTGAATGACGATGGTCCGGGGATTGCCCCCGAACACATTGAGCACATCTTTGAGAAGGGCGTTTCGTCAAAAGGAACCGAACGGGGCGTTGGTTTAGCGCTTGTTAAACAACAGGTTGAAAACGTTGGCGGCAATATTTCCGTCGAGTCAGAACCTGGGATCTTCACCCAATTTTTTGTACAGTTACCGTGGAATGGTGAGAGGGCCAGCAGATGATCAATGTCTTAATTGTCGATGACGATGCAATGGTAGCGGAATTAAACCGCCGTTATGTCGCGCAACTCTCCGGTTTTCATTGCTGCGGCACAGCCTCCACGCTGGAGAAAGCAAAAGAGATAATCTTTCATAGCGGCAATCATATCGATTTGATTTTGCTTGATATTTATATGCAAAAAGAAAACGGTCTGGATCTGTTGCCTGTATTGCACAGCGAAGGTTGCAAGTGTGATGTCATTGTCATCTCTTCCGCCGCTGACGCGACCACCATCAAAGACTCTCTCCACTATGGTGTCGTTGACTACCTGATCAAACCGTTCCAGGCATCCCGTTTTGAAGAGGCGCTGACCGGCTGGCTACAAAAGAAAACCGAGATGGAAAAGCATCAGTACTATGAACAGTCTGAGCTTGACCAGTTGATTCACGGCAGCTCCTCCAATGAACAGGAAGCGCGGCGCTTACCTAAAGGATTAACGCCACAAACGTTACGCACGCTGTGCCAGTGGATTGATGAGCATCAGGATCAGGAATTCTCCACCGATGAACTGGCCAACGAGGTCAATATCTCGCGCGTTTCTTGCCGTAAATATCTTATCTGGCTCGTCAATTGTCACATCCTATTTACCAGCATCCATTATGGCGTAACCGGTAGACCGGTTTATCGTTACCGCGTTCAGGCTGAACATTACTCATTACTAAAACAATATTGCCAATAAAAACAATTTGGGATTATTTGTTATTTGAAAGTAACAATTATTAAAATAATGAAAAATCCCTTCTTTTCTGAATCATGCTGCAGAATTATAAATTTGCGTTAGATCAAATATATTTGTATCCAGCATGTTAAATGTATTATTTTAATATTGATTAACGTCACACTGTTTTTAATTTCAAAATCGCTAACAAAAGTTAATTAAGTATTATCTAGCTCGCAGAGTGTGTATTTTTACCCATAAAGGATTAGTCTGAAATTAACCAGACATACAAAATCTAGACTGGTAGCAATGGAGACCATGCTACGTACCATGGACACCGTACATTTTTGTGAGCAAATAAAAGTATCCGCACGCCAACCTCATCACATTATGAAATGGCGTGAGCGTGATCACACAAATAACCTACTCACCCATTCTGTCGGTGGTTCACGAAATAGCGGAAAACGCAAAACAGATAAATTACAGCGTCAACCGCAGCTCTCCATGTCCAGCTCTGCTTCCCATCGCCTGAGGATTCTCTCCTCTGATCAAAGCCACAGAAAAAAGCTAAATATCGCCATAACGTTAAAAAAACATTCTAGCAAGACATTTGAACATTAATCGCAAATACGGACATATCGAATACTGACCATTTTTTGATGCCTATTCCGGCAAAAAAGAATGTGGCACAGATCCATTTTTCAAAAAATTGACTGGTTTTTTCGCGAGGGTAAATAAAATGTTATTTAGTATACAACTTCTTATAATATTAATATGTTTGTTTTATGGTGCCAGAAAGGGCGGTATCGCGCTGGGTTTATTAGGTGGTATCGGCCTGGTCATTCTGGTTTTCGTTTTCCATCTCCAGCCGGGTAAACCACCTGTAGATGTAATGCTGGTTATTATTGCCGTGGTGGCCGCATCGGCAACCTTGCAAGCCTCCGGCGGCCTTGACGTTATGCTGCAAATCGCTGAAAAGCTGCTGCGCCGTAACCCAAAATACGTTTCCATCGTCGCCCCCTTCGTTACCTGCACCCTGACGATTCTCTGCGGTACAGGCCACGTGGTCTACACCATCCTGCCAATCATTTATGACGTTGCTATTAAGAACAATATTCGCCCGGAACGTCCGATGGCGGCGAGTTCTATCGGTGCGCAGATGGGGATTATCGCCAGCCCGGTGTCCGTGGCCGTTGTATCACTGGTCGCAATGCTGGGTAACGTAACGTTTGAAGGCAAGCATCTTGAATTCCTCGACCTGCTTAGCATCACTATCCCGTCTACCCTGTTGGGTATCCTGGCGATCGGTATCTTCAGTTGGTTCCGCGGTAAAGATCTGGATAAAGATGAAGAGTTCCAGAAGTTTATTTCCGTTCCTGAAAACCACAACTACGTTTATGGCGATACCGCCACACTGTTAGACAAAAAGCTGCCGAAAAGCAACTGGCTGGCCATGTGGATCTTCCTTGCCGCTATCGCCGTTGTTGCCGTGCTCGGCGCGTTCTCTGAGCTGCGCCCTACCTTCAGCGGCAAACCGCTGTCAATGGTACTGGTTATCCAGATGTTCATGCTGCTGACCGGTGCGCTGATTATTATCCTGACGAAGACCAATCCCGCTTCAATATCTAAAAACGAAGTCTTCCGTTCCGGTATGATCGCGATTGTGGCGGTGTACGGTATTGCCTGGATGGCCGAAACAATGTTCGGCGCGCACATGACGGAAATCGAAGGTGTGCTGGGCAATATGGTGAAAGAGTATCCGTGGGCCTATGCAATTGTTCTGCTGTTGGTTTCCAAATTTGTAAACTCCCAGGCTGCGGCGCTGGCGGCGATTGTTCCGGTCGCACTGGCAATTGGGGTTGATCCAGCGTACATCGTTGCTTCCGCTCCGGCATGTTACGGTTACTACATTCTGCCGACTTACCCGAGCGATCTGGCGGCTATTCAGTTTGACCGTTCCGGCACCACCCACATTGGCCGTTTCGTTATCAACCACAGCTTCATTCTACCTGGGTTGATCGGCGTGAGCGTATCCTGTGTCTTTGGTTGGATCTTCGCTGCAATGTACGGTTTCCTGTAATTACAGTGCGCGTGCCGTCCGCTTTGGAACGGCACGCCACCGTCAAGACACAGAGAATTTTAAAATTCCTGAGAAAAATGAAAAGGCTGGAAGCAAATGTCAAAAGTTGAATTCACTTATCAGGCGGCTTTCCCACTGGGGGAAGACAAAACTGAGTACTACCTGCTGACCTCCGATCACGTCAGCGTCGGCGAGTTTGAAGGCGAAACAATCCTGAAAGTAGCCCCTGAAGCACTTACGCTACTGGCCCAACAAGCCTTCCACGATGCCTCCTTCATGCTCCGCCCTGAACACCAACAGCAAGTCGCCTCAATTCTCCATGATCCCGAAGCCAGCGAAAACGATAAATACGTAGCGCTGCAGTTCCTGAGAAACTCCGAAATCGCTGCTAAAGGCGTATTGCCAACCTGCCAGGACACCGGTACGGCAATTATCATGGGTAAAAAAGGTCAGCGCGTCTGGACCGGTGGCGGCGACGAAGCGGCACTCTCCAAGGGCGTATTTAATACCTATATTGAAGATAACCTGCGCTACTCGCAAAACGCGGCGCTGGATATGTACAAAGAAGTGAATACCGGCACCAACCTGCCCGCACAAATCGACCTGTACAGCGTGGATGGTGACGAATACAAATTCCTGTGCGTGGCCAAAGGCGGCGGTTCAGCGAACAAAACCTATCTGTATCAGGAAACCAAAGCGCTGCTCACCCCCGGCAAACTGAAAAACTTCCTGGTTGAGAAAATGCGCACGCTGGGTACCGCAGCATGCCCGCCGTACCACATTGCATTCGTCATTGGCGGCACGTCAGCGGAAAGCACCCTGAAAACGGTGAAGCTGGCCAGCACACACTACTATGACGCACTGCCGACTGAAGGTAATGCGCACGGCCAGGCGTTCCGCGATCTGCAACTGGAACAGGAACTACTGGAAGAAGCGCAGAAACTCGGCCTCGGCGCCCAGTTTGGCGGAAAATACTTCGCGCACGATATCCGCGTGATCCGCCTGCCTCGCCACGGCGCATCCTGCCCGGTTGGTATGGGTGTGTCTTGCTCCGCAGACCGTAACATCAAGGCCAAGATTAACCGCGAAGGGATCTGGATCGAAAAACTGGAACATAACCCAGCCCAGTACATTCCGGAGTCGCTGCGCCAGGCAGGCGAAGGTGAAGTGGTTAAAGTTGACCTTAACCGCCCAATGAAAGAGATCCTCGCTCAGCTCTCTCAGTATCCGGTTTCTACCCGTCTGTCGCTGAGCGGCACCATCATTGTCGGTCGCGATATTGCCCACGCGAAGCTAAAAGAACGTATTGAGTCCGGCGAAGGTCTGCCGCAGTACGTGAAAGATCACCCTATCTACTACGCGGGCCCGGCCAAAACACCTGCAGGTTATCCGTCCGGCTCTTTAGGGCCAACCACTGCGGGTCGTATGGACTCCTATGTTGACCTGCTACAGTCTCACGGCGGCAGCATGATCATGCTGGCAAAAGGTAACCGTAGCCAGCAGGTGACAGACGCCTGCCATAAACACGGCGGCTTCTATTTAGGTAGCATTGGTGGCCCGGCAGCGGTACTTGCGCAGCAGAGTATTAAACATCTGGAATGCGTGGAATACCCTGAGCTGGGTATGGAAGCTATCTGGAAAATCGAAGTCGAAGATTTCCCGGCTTTCATTCTGGTCGATGACAAAGGCAACGATTTCTTCCAGCAAATCGTCAGCAAACAATGCGCTAACTGCGCGAAGTAACCCATTCGGCCCGGCACTGGACTGACAACAGATTTTTGGCGTCAGTCCAGTGATCCCCCCGGGCCAACTTTATCCCCCCATTTACTGGCGTTGAATTTTTGCCGCTCACAGGGAATAGTAACCTTTTCCATTACTTGTGAATTCGCCATGCTCCGCACACTGAACTCCACAATCTTGCACTCTGGCGCGCTGCTCCTGGCGCTAATACTTATCTACACCGGTATCTCAGCCACAGAGAAAATCACCTGGCTGATGGAAGTTACGCCGGTCATTATTGTCGTTCCACTGTTGCTGGCGACCATGAAGCGCTACCCGCTGACGCCCTTGCTCTACACGCTCATTTTCTTGCACGCCATCATTCTGATGGTCGGCGGTATGTATACCTACGCTAAAGTCCCTGTCGGTTTTCAGGTTCAGGAGTGGCTGGATCTCAGTCGTAACCCCTATGACAAGCTGGGTCACTTCTTCCAGGGTCTGGTGCCCGCCCTGACGGCAAGAGAGATTTTAGTGCGCGGTAATATAGTTCGTGGCCGCAAAATGCTGGCATTTTTGGTCTGCTGCGTGGCGCTGGCGATTAGCGCGATGTATGAGCTGATCGAATGGTGGGCAGCGCTGGCGATGGGTCAGGGAGCAGATGATTTTCTCGGGACGCAGGGCGACCCGTGGGATACCCAGTCGGATATGTTCTGCGCCCTGCTCGGTGCGCTAACCACGGTGCTCGTGTTGGCGGGCTGGCACAACAGACAGTTAAAAACTGCCGGATAGCGCTGACGCTTATCCGGCAATCTGCCTACCCATTGCGAGACTTGATAACCAGAATCGGCAAGGCGAACAGGAGTGTCAGAAAGTTCGCCATGCTGACGGCAGTATCTTCAATCAATAATCCATAAATCAGCCACAACACCAGCCCACACACAAACATTACATACATTAAACCGGAGATACCCTGCGTGTTGCGGGTGGTAATGACCTTAATCGCTTGCGGTAAGAATGAGAGCGTCGTCAGGCTAGCCGCCAAATACCCAATCCACGAATGCCATTCCATAGCTACGCCTTCACATCACCTGGGGTGACTATCGCAATAGCCGGGATATCCGGTTCCTCATGGTGCCGCGGCACCTTACGGTACTTATCCAACAAATGAATCTGGACCCTGCGCAGCGTGTCGCCGTTCAGTCGGTAAAAGCGGAAGTAAAGGACTAAGGTCACCACAAAAAAGAGTGCAGGTAGCGCGATCATAATGAATTGCATACCAACAATGGTTTCTGCAGACTGCGCGACATTCGGCGCGTAATTAATCACCCCAAGTATCACTGCGATAAAGAAAGCGGCAAACGCAGAGCCTCCTTTTACCACCATCGTCTGCACTGAATAAGCGATACTTTCACAACGTACATTCAGTTTGTATTCGCCGTAATCAACGGTATCCGCCACCATAATGACCTGCAACACCCAGAAAAGCGCTGAACCAATATTCAGTAAAATACCAGCAATAACAATGAGTAAGATGTTATGGAAACCGGCTAACGCCATCACCAGCAGCACGATACAGCTGAGCACCGGCAGCACTGATGCCCCAGCCCACAGGATCCGTCGTGACAACGCTTTTACCAATCGAGGAAAGAAAATCAGCGTCAGCAGGTTTGCCGCTCCTGCGTAAGACATGTAGTACGGGAAGAGGCTTGCATCGCCAATCACATAAGTAAAATAGTAAATGGCAAAGCCTGCAATGATATTGGCGGCAATGTTGTAAGCCAGCGCCATGCCTAGCAGGCAGGATAACTGGTCGTTTTTATAGATGAGCCCAACGATCGCTTTCAGCCCAAGACGACTGCTGTCCGCCGTTGCCTCGCTATCTGACGAATAAACCTCATGCACATTACGCAGCGTAACAGCGGTAGAAACGATAAAGAATGCAATCAGCACCAGCGTAAACATCTGGAAACCAAAGCCGCGATCGGCCCCGCCAACATAGCTCACAAAGGGCAGCGTTACCCCCGCGGTGACAAACCCAGCCAGGCTTGCGAAGAAACGAGGGAACGGCACCAGTTGTTCACGCTCGCGTTTATCCAGCGTAATAGTTGGCACCAGCGACCAGAATGGAATATCCATAATGGTGTAGGTCATTCCCCATAATATATACGTCACGCACACAAATACGACTTGCGCAGTGCCCTCAAACAAATGTGCGCTAAAAAGCAAAAACAGCACCAATGAGTTCGCCAGCGTACCGAGTAAGATCCAGGGTTTAAATTTTCCCCACCGCGACCGGGTGGCGTTCACAATCCAGCCCATGATGGGATCGTTTACCGCATCCCAGACCCTTGCCGCCAGGAACAACGTTCCGACCAGCCCCACCGATAATCCCACCACGTCGGTGTAGTAATACATCAGGTACATGTACACAATACCGATGGCGAAATCCTTACCAAACGCTCCAAATCCGTAACTGAGTTTTGTTTTCAGAGAGATGCTCATAGGGTATCGGGTCGCCGTTACCAGCGCCCGCCTTCTGTTAGAGGAAACGTCAGAGGTTAAACGCCGGATGCTCTGTCCGGCGTAATGGTGTGTTAACGGTGTAACCAGGCCGGCAACCAGTCGCCATGAGACGCGATCAGGTCGTCCACCAGCGCATAAATCTCCTCAATCCCCAATACCGCGGCGGTATGCGGATCCATCATCGCCGCGTGATAAACGCGATCGCGATTTTCCGTCAGAATGGCTTCCGTTAGCAGGGTCTGAACATTGATATTGGTTTGCATCATGGCCGCCAAATGTGACGGGAGAGTACCCACCTTCGTTGGCTGGATACCATTCGCATCGACCAGGCAAGCCACCTCCACGCAACAGCCTTGCGGCAGGTTATCGATCAGATGGTCATTGCGAACGTTGCCATACACCACGCTCGGTTCACCGGTCCAGATAGCGTTCATGATAGTGCTGGCATATTCACGTGACGGTTTAATCTCGATCCGCGCCGCCGTTTTGTACTCTTCCAGCTCTTTGTTCCAGTTCGCCAGCTGTTCCACACAGCGTTTTGGATACTCATCCAGTGGAACCTTATAGCGCTCAATCAGATCCTCACGCCCTGGTTTGATAAACCACGGCGTATATTCCGCGAAATGCTCCGACGACTCAGTGACGAAATAGCCCAGCTTTTTGAACATTTCATAGCGCACAATGTTCTGACAACGGGTATTACCGTGAAGATTCGGTTTCGGCGCCTGACCAGATTCATAGGCCGCCAGCAGCTCCGGATAGAGATTCACATAAGCACCGTCAGCCGTTTTACGCTCAAGTTCCAGATAAAACGCCATATGGTTGATCCCGGCGCAGCGATAGCGCAAAGAGGCCGGGTCGATGTTCAAATCGCGGGCCAGCTCCTCCGCTGTCCCTTGCACCGAGTGACACAATCCAACCTGCTTAATATGCGGATAGCGCGCATACATTGCCCAGGTGTTCATCGCCATCGGGTTAACGTAGTTAAGCATCGTGGCCTGCGGGCAGACTTCGGTCATATCCTCACAAATCTGCCATAAATGCGGGATAGTGCGCAGCGCGCGCATAATGCCGCCTGGCCCCAACGTATCGGCAATCGTCTGCTCCAGACCATGACGTTTACACACCGCAAAATCGGTAACGGTACAAGGTTCATAGCCACCAATCTGGAAAGCGACCACCACAAAATCAGCATCCTGCAATGCCGCTTTTTGATCGGTATAGCAGGTGATACGCCCGGACGCGCCCGCTGAGTCCATCAACTTACGCACCACAATGTGTGACTCTTCCAGCCGAGTAGGATTGACGTCCATCAAGGCGATATGCGCAGATTTCAGCGCATCGCGATGAAAGACGTCCCCGAGGATATTTTTAACGAAAATCGTGGAACCGGCGCCGATAAAGGTAATTTTGGGTGCAGACATCATGACTCTCCAGAACATTAGTGAACACAGTCATGGTGGCACAGCGCATTGATGAAAACTTCCGACTTCCCTGGCGAGCATTCCCATAAACTCAGATCGCCTCTTTGTCCCATACTGGATCTGAGTTTATGGGACAAAATTGCACAAAAAGCAGAGTATGCGGCCCCAAAATCTCACTATGCTCAATGATATCGGTCCGATTTGTGTCCTGATTCTCAGCCTTAATGCGCAGCAAATGACATGATTCTGATAATTCAGGAAATGGAGCAACCATGAGTACATTACCGACATCGCCTCTTCCCCCCGATCCGCACATGTGCAGCAGCGATGAAGAGCAAACCCGCAGCCCATTGTCGCTGTACTCAGAATATCAACGGATGGATATTGAGCTGCGCTCACCGCATGCTATGCCTGCCAGCCACTGGCATGGGCAGGTGGAGATTAATGTGCCGTTTGATGGCGACGTTGAGTACCTTATCAACAACGAAGTGGTGCAGATAAAACAGGGGCACATTACGCTTTTCTGGGCCTGTACGCCGCATCAGCTCACGCGTCCGGGCAGCTGCCAAAGCATGGCTATCTTCAATTTACCGATGCACCTTTTCCTTTCCTGGCCGCTGGATCGCGAACTGATCAACCACGTTACCCATGGCATGGTCATCAAATCGCTGGCGTCGCAGCAGCTAAGCACCTTTGAAGTTCAGCGCTGGCAACAGGAGCTGAGCAACCCGAACGAGCAAATTCGCCAGCTCGCCATTGATGAAATTGGTCTGATGCTCAAGCGGTTTAGCCTTTCCGGCTGGCAGCCAATCCTGGTCAATAAAACTTCGCGGACGCACAAAAACAGCGTTTCGCGGCACGCCCAGTTTTACGTAAGCCAGATGCTGAGTTTTATTGCCGATAACTACGATCAGGTGCTCACTATCAACGACGTCGCGGAACACGTGAAGCTCAACGCCAACTACGCGATGGGGATTTTCCAGCGCGTGATGCAACTCACCATGAAGCAGTACATCACCGCAATGCGGATCAATCACGTCCGCGCATTGCTTAGCGATACCGATAAAACCATTCTTGACGTCGCGTTGACCGCGGGATTCCGATCCAGCAGCCGTTTTTATGACACCTTCAGCAAGTTTGTCGGCATGTCGCCGCAGCAGTACCGCAAACTGAGCCAGCAGCGCCGGCAAACAATGGCTGGCTGAGCAGCCATAAACCACCGGCGTTACCCCGGCCTACGATGCCTATCGTTCGCCGATATCAGTATCAGCCAAAAAAATATTCCCCCTGTCGATAAACAGCGATGAAAAATCGCCAATAAGCAAACATAACTATTTGTTTAAAAACAAATTAAACACAAATCAGGCTATTTATCACCCGCTTTACAGCCCATTTTGTCAGGATAATACTTGCCTGCGTCACATTCATACGGTGTGTCTGCAATCCATAAATTGCAACCTTTCCACAACCGGGTAAAAGATGATGAAAGTATTAATTGTTGAAAGTGAGTTTCTGCATCAGGACACCTGGGTCGGTAGCGCTGTCGAACGTCTGGCTGACGCATTAAGCCGCCAAAATGTTACCGTCATTAAGTCCACCTCATTCGACGATGGTTACGCAATCCTCGCCGCTAATGAAGCCATTGATTGCCTGATGTTTAGCTATCAAATGGAACAACAAGACGAGCACCTGAACGTCAGGCAATTGATCGGCAAGCTCCACGAGCGCCAGCAAAACGTTCCCGTTTTCCTGCTGGGCGATCGCGAAAAAGCCACCGCATCGCTGGATCGCGACCTGCTGGAGCTTGTCGATGAATTCGCCTGGATTATGGAAGATACCGCAGACTTTATTGCCGGACGTGCCGTTGCGGCGATGACCCGTTACCGCCAGCAGCTTCTGCCGCCACTGTTCAGCGCGCTGATGAAGTACGGCGACATCCATGAATACTCCTGGGCAGCGCCTGGTCACCAGGGCGGTGTCGGATTTACCAAAACGCCGGCGGGTCGTTTTTACCATGATTACTACGGTGAAAACTTATTCCGTAGCGACATGGGTATTGAACGCGCATCGCTCGGCTCACTGCTGGATCATACCGGCGCATTTGGCGAGAGCGAAAAATATGCCGCCCGCGTGTTTGGCGCTGACCGCTCCTGGTCCGTAGTGGTCGGGACTTCCGGCTCTAACCGCACCATCATGCAGGCTTGTATGACCGACAACGACGTCGTGGTGCTGGATCGTAACTGCCACAAATCTATCGAGCAGGGGTTGATCCTCACCGGCGCAAAACCGGTGTACATGGTGCCAAGTCGCAACCGGTACGGCATTATCGGCCCTATCTACCCGCAAGAAATGCAACCTGAAACATTGCAGAAAAAAATCAGCGAAAGCCCGCTGACTAAGGGCAAGGCCGGGCAAAAACCGTCTTACAGCGTTGTGACCAACTGTACTTATGACGGTGTTTGCTACAACGCCAAAGAGGCCCAGGACCTGCTCGCGCAAACCAGCGATCGCATCCACTTCGATGAGGCCTGGTACGGCTATGCCCGCTTTAACCCAATTTATGCCGATCACTACGCTATGCGTGGCGCGCCGGGCGATCATAACGGTCCTACCGTTTTTGCGACCCACTCGACCCACAAACTGCTGAACGCGCTCTCTCAGGCGTCTTACATTCACGTCCGTGAAGGTCGTGGGGCCGTGAACTTCTCCCGCTTTAACCAGGCGTACATGATGCACGCCACCACCTCCCCGCTGTATGCCATCTGCGCATCAAACGACGTGGCGGTCTCCATGATGGACGGCAACAGCGGTCTGTCGCTCACCCAGGAAGTGATCGACGAAGCGGTCGATTTCCGTCAGGCCATGGCGCGTTTGTACAAAGAATTTTCCGCCGAAGGCGACTGGTTCTTCAAACCGTGGAACAAAGAAGTGGTGACTGACCCGCAAACCGGCAAAACTTATGACTTTGCCGATGCGCCAACCCAACTCCTGACCACTGACCAGAACTGCTGGGTGATGCGTCCGGGTGAATCCTGGCACGGGTTTAAAGACCTGCCGGATAACTGGAGCATGCTGGACCCAATCAAAGTCAGTATTCTGGCTCCGGGGATGGGCGATGATGGCGAACTGGAAGAGAGCGGCGTACCGGCAGCGCTGGTCACCGCCTGGCTTGGCCGCCACGGTATCGTGCCGACCCGTACCACCGATTTCCAGATTATGTTCCTGTTCTCAATGGGGATTACCCGTGGGAAATGGGGCACGCTGATCAATACCCTGTGCTCATTCAAACACCATTACGATGCCAATACACCGCTGGCGCAGGTGATGCCAGAACTGGTTGAGGAACATCCTGACACTTACGCCAACATGGGCATTCACGATCTGGGCGACACCATGTTTGCCTGGCT
Organism: Citrobacter sp. RHBSTW-00986; assembly: GCF_013783065.1. Lineage (NCBI taxonomy): Bacteria > Pseudomonadati > Pseudomonadota > Gammaproteobacteria > Enterobacterales > Enterobacteriaceae > Citrobacter > Citrobacter sp. RHBSTW-00986. The sequence goes on from NZ_CP056200.1 coordinate 4,437,077, forward strand.
GAAAGAGAACAACCCTGGCAGCCGACTCAACGCGGCCTACTCCGGCCTGCCTGTTGCTGAAATCACCCCGCGTGAAGCCTATAACGCGATAGTCAGCGATAACGTTGAGATGGTGGCCATTGAAAATCTGCCGGGTCGTATAGCTGCGAATTCCGTAATTCCTTACCCACCGGGAATTCCAATGCTGCTGTCCGGGGAAAACTTTGGCGACGCCAATAGCCCGCAGATTAGTTATCTACGTTCGTTGCAGTCCTGGGACCACCACTTCCCTGGATTTGAACATGAAACCGAAGGAACGGAAATTATTGACGGTGTATATCACGTCATGTGCGTGAAAGCATAATGTCATTTTATAGATAGTCCGATTTTTAAGGTAGACATGTCATGCTTGAGTAATTCCTGAGTATTGCTGCAAAACAATAACATTGTCATACCTTTTTGCGCGGGACCACCCCGCGCTTTTTTTATACGCAAATATCACGTTTCCACTTGCGTAAAAAAAAGTGTACATAAGAAAATTCCCACCAAACATTGTAATTAATTTCAGACACGTTATTTTAATGCGGTCCTGGATTCATCATACAATTTCAATTTAGCCGATATGGTTCATCTGATGGTGAGCTACGGTGTTTTATGTTCATATTCCTGGAGTTTGGGTATGAGGGTTTGCAGCAGAGCAGCTTGTGTTGTTGTATTAACGGAGAAGGATGTTTGGTTAAGGATTAACGGTAAAGAAGCCATCAGCTTAAAAGCTAATCATATGGCGCTGGTAGCATGCGATAATAATATTATCGATTTCTCATCACTTAATAACGCAATGGTCGTACATATCAGCCGTGATATCATTAAAGACTATCTACGTTTTTTAAATAAAGACCTTTCACAGATCCCACTCTGGCAACGCAGTGCCAACCCAGTGATGACCGCCGTCTGTCTGACGCCGGATGTCTTCCGGGTGGCTGCCCAATATAGCGTAATGGACACAATGGACGAAGGTGAAAGTGTGCGCACGCGATCGCTACTGTTCACGGTGTTATCACGCTTTCTCGGCAGCAAAAAGTTTATTTCTCTGCTCATGCATATACTACGCAGTCGTATCAGCGACAGCGTTTATCACATTATTGAGAGCGATATACATAAAGACTGGAATTTAAGCATGGTTGCCAGTTGCTTATGCCTGAGCCCCAGTTTGTTAAAGAAAAAGCTCAAAAGTGAAAATACAAGTTACAGCCAAATAATTACCACGTGTCGCATGCGTTATGCCGTCAATAAATTATTGATGGACGGCAAAAACATTTCCCAGGTCTCTCAACTGTGCGGATATAACAGTACCTCGTACTTTATTTCCGTATTCAAAGAGTTCTATGGGATGACGCCTCTGCATTATGTCAGTCAACATAGGGAGCCATCCGCTGCCTGATTTTTAATCAGTTAGCGATAAGCCATAATAATATCAGCATTAGCGATACCCCCAGTCCGCCATCATAAAATAGTCTTCTGAAGAGGTATGATAAGACGTCATTTATCCTTATCAGGAGTTACTAAATATGTCGACGGATGCTGATGCTCACAAAGTGGGCTTAATCCCCGTCACCCTTATGGTGTCGGGGAATATTATGGGTTCCGGTGTATTCCTGCTACCCGCAAACCTTGCGTCAACTGGCGGGATTGCAATCTACGGATGGTTGGTCACTATTATCGGTGCTTTGGCGCTGTCGATGGTGTACGCGAAAATGTCGTCCTTAGACTCCAGTCCCGGTGGTTCTTACGCTTATGCCCGCCGCTGTTTCGGTCCTTTTTTGGGCTACCAGACCAACGTCCTGTACTGGCTGGCTTGCTGGATTGGTAACATCGCCATGGTGGTTATTGGCGTCGGTTACCTGAGCTACTTCTTCCCCATCTTAAAAGATCCGCTGGTCCTGACGTTGACCTGCGTCGTGGTACTGTGGATCTTCGTATTGCTGAACATTGTCGGACCAAAAATGATCACCCGTGTACAGGCCGTCGCAACGGTACTGGCGCTGGTGCCAATTGTCGGTATTGCCGTCTTCGGCTGGTTCTGGTTCCGGGGTGAAACCTATATGGCGGCATGGAACGTCAGCGGCATGAACACCTTCGGTGCGATTCAAAGCACTCTGAACGTAACTTTGTGGTCATTTATCGGCGTGGAAAGCGCCTCCGTCGCGGCAGGTGTGGTTAAAAATCCCAAACGTAACGTGCCTATCGCCACCATGGGCGGCGTGCTGATTGCCGCCGTTTGCTATGTGCTCTCCACCACGGCGATTATGGGTATGATCCCTAACGCGGCGCTGCGTGTTTCAGCCTCCCCGTTCGGTGATGCCGCACGCATGGCGCTGGGTGACACCGCTGGGGCGATTGTCTCCTTCTGTGCTGCGGCCGGGTGCCTTGGTTCCTTGGGCGGCTGGACGCTGCTTGCCGGGCAAACCGCCAAAGCGGCAGCCGATGACGGCCTGTTCCCACCGATTTTTGCCCGCGTTAACAAAGCCGGTACGCCGGTAGCCGGGTTAATTATCGTCGGCGTTCTGATGACCATCTTCCAGTTCAGCAGCATGTCGCCAAACGCTGCGAAAGAGTTTGGTCTGGTCTCTTCGGTCTCCGTTATCTTCACGCTGGTGCCGTATCTGTACACCTGCGCCGCGCTGCTGCTGCTCGGCCATGGTCACTTTGGTAAAGCGCGTCCGATGTACTTACTGGTGACCTTTATCGCTTTTGTTTACTGCATTTGGGCCGTTGTCGGTTCCGGTGCCAAAGAGGTGATGTGGTCATTCGTCACACTGATGATCATCACCGCGCTGTATGCACTGAACTACAATCGGATCCATAAAAACCCATATCCACTGGATGCTCCGGTAAACAATAACTAACACAAACAGTCGTCGTTGCCCGATGGTGTAAGGCCATCGGGCCAACGCCGCCCCCGCGATTCCTGAAATCAACATTAAGAACTTAAGGTTGGCTTAATTTTACTTTGAGAGGATTTGTAGCACTTAGTCGATGGAACCCCCTTAATGTTAAAGCACCTGTTTAAAAGACCCACTCTCGGGCTAATCAGCTGGCTTCTCCTGATCTCATTTTATCTTGCGACTTTCCTGAACATTGCGTTCTATAAACAAGTGCTGCAAGAACTGCCCCTGGATTCCGTGCGTAACGTGCTGGTGTTTTTGTCGATGCCGGTCGTCGCTTTCAGCGTCATGAACATTGTGCTGACGCTGGCCTCATTCCTGTGGCTTAATCGCCTGGTGGCCTGCGTTTTCATTCTGGTTGGCGCATCGGCCCAATATTTCATCATGACCTACGGCATCATCATTGACCGTTCGATGATCGCCAATATGATGGACACCACACCCGCCGAAACCTTTGCTTTGCTGACACCGCAAATGCTCATCACGCTCGGAGTAAGCGGCATTCTCGCCGCGCTCATTGCCTGCTGGGTAAGAATCAAACCGATCGCCCCGGCCATGCGCAGCGTACTGTTCCGTAGCGCGAATATTCTGATCTCCGCGCTGCTGATCGTGCTGGTCGCCACGTTCTTCTACAAAGATTACGCCTCACTGTTTCGCAACAATAAAGAACTGGTGAAATCCCTCAGCCCATCCAACAGCATTGTGGCGACCTCTTCCTGGTATTCACACCAGAGGCTGGCCCACCTGCCGCTGGTACGCATTGGTGAAGACGCCCATCGCAATCCGTTGATGGTGAAAGAAAAGCGTAAGAACCTGACGATTGTGGTGCTCGGCGAGACCTCACGCGGCGATAACTTCTCGCTGTCAGGCTATTCGCGCCAGACCAACCCGTTGCTGGAAAAAGATGATGTAGTCTATTTCCCCCGCACCACATCCTGCGGAACGGCAACGGCAGTATCTGTCCCCTGCATGTTCTCGGGTATGCCACGCGCGCACTACGATGAAGAACTGGCGCAGCATCAGGAAGGCGTGCTCGACATTATTCAGCGGGCGGGAATTAACGTTCTGTGGAACGATAACGACGGCGGCTGCAAAGGGGCATGCGACCGGGTACCGCACCAGAATATGACTAAGCTGAACCTGCCAGGGCAGTGTATTGACGGGGAATGCTACGATGACGTGCTGTTCCACGGGCTGGAAGAGTACATTAATAACCTGCAAGGCGACGGCGTGATTGTGCTGCACACCATCGGCAGCCACGGTCCGACCTATTACAACCGCTATCCTGCGCAGTTCAAGAAATTTACGCCAACCTGTGACACCAACGAAATCCAGACCTGTTCACAGCAACAGTTGGTCAATACCTATGACAACACCATTCTTTACGTCGACTATATTGTTGATAAAGCAATCAATATACTGAAAGAGCATCAGGATAATTTCACCACCAGCCTGGTCTACCTTTCCGATCACGGTGAATCCTTAGGGGAAAATGGCATCTATTTACACGGCCTGCCGTATTCGATTGCGCCAGATACGCAAAAACATGTGCCGATGCTGCTGTGGCTCTCAGAAGATTATCAGCAACGCTATCAAGTCTCTCAGGCATGTTTGCAAAAACGGGCAGGCTCAGAGGACTTCTCACAGGATAATCTCTTCTCAACCCTGCTGGGATTAACAGGCGTGCAAACACAGAAATATCAGGCAGCAGATGATATTCTGCAACCCTGCCGGGGAGGCTAAACGAATGAAAATTCTGATTGTTGAAGACGATACGTTGTTATTACAGGGACTGATACTCGCCGCGCAAACAGAAGGCTATGCCTGCGACGGCGTATCAACGGCCCGTGCAGCGGAGCAGTGTCTGGAGACCGGCCATTACAGTCTGGTGGTTCTGGACCTGGGCTTACCGGATGAAGACGGCCTGCACTTCCTGAACCGCATCAGACAGAAAAAATACACCGTGCCGGTGCTTATCCTCACCGCCCGCGATACGGTGAAAGACCGGGTCAGCGGGCTGGACGTTGGCGCCGATGACTATCTGGTCAAACCGTTCGCACTGGAAGAACTGCATGCCCGCATCCGGGCGCTGCTGCGTCGTCATAACAATCAGGGTGAAAGTGAACTCATTGTCAGTAACCTGACGCTGAATATCGGTCGTCGCCAGGTGTGGATGGATGGACAAGAGGTTATCTTAACGCCGAAAGAATACGCACTCCTGTCGCGCCTGATGCTTAAAGCGGGCAGCCCGGTACACCGGGAGATCCTGTATAACGACATCTACAGCTGGGATAACGAACCGTCGACCAATACGCTGGAAGTGCACATTCACAACCTGCGGGACAAAGTGGGTAAATCACGTATCCGCACAGTCAGGGGATTTGGCTATATGCTGGTTGCCACTGAGGAAAGCTAAGTGAAGCTACTGCAATATCTAAAAAAACCGCTCCCGCTGCGTCATCGCCTGATGCTGACCATCGGTCTTATTCTGCTGGTCTTCCAGTTGATTAGCACCTTCTGGTTGTGGCACGAAAGCACCGAACAAATACAGCTATTCGAACAGGCGTTACGCGAAAATCGTAACAACGATCGCCACATCCTGCATGAAATCCGCGAGGCCATCGCCAGCCTGATCGTCCCCGGTATCTTTATGGTCAGCCTGACGCTGCTGATTTGCTACCAGGCAGTGCGGCGTATTACTCGCCCGCTGGCGGATCTGCAAAAAGAGTTAGAAACGCGGGCAGCCGATAACCTTGCTCCGATTGAAGTTCACAGTTCAACCGTTGAGATCCAGGCGGTCGTCTCAGCGCTCAACGAGCTGGTGACGCGGCTGACGAGCACCATTGAAAACGAACGCTTATTTACCGCCGATGTCGCCCACGAACTGCGCACCCCACTGTCAGGCGTTCGCCTGCATCTGGAATTACTGTCCAAAACCCATAAGGTCGACGTTTCACCGTTAATTGCCCGCCTTGACCAAATGATGGACAGCGTGTCGCAACTGCTGCAACTCGCCCGCGTTGGACAGTCGTTCTCGGCCGGGAGCTACCAGCACGTCAAACTGCTGGAGGACGTGATTTTGCCCTCCTACGATGAACTCAGCACCATGCTGGACCAGCGTCAGCAGACGCTGCTCCTACCGCAAAGCACGGCGGACGTTGTCGTACGTGGCGATGCGACGCTATTACGAATGCTGCTGCGAAATCTGGTGGAGAACGCGCATCGTTACAGCCCGGAAGGCACCCATATTACGATTAGCCTGAATACAGAGCATGATGCCGTTATCGCCGTCGAAGATGAAGGCCCTGGCATTGATGAGAGTAAATGCGGGGAGCTGAGTAAAGCGTTTGTGCGTATGGACAGCCGTTTTGGCGGGATTGGGCTGGGGCTGAGCATTGTCAGTCGTATCACCCAGTTACATCACGGGCATTTCTATTTGCAAAATCGTCAGGGAACCGCCGGCACTCGCGCTTGGGTGGAATTAGCGAAAGGTCAGTAAGAACTCACCCAAACGTACAAAAAGCTGCTGACAATCAGCACGCTGCACACGGTGGTCAAACTTTCATAAATGCGGTTTTTCATGACACTCTCCTCCGATACTCTGGAGGAGAGTTTGCCTGACAAAGATTAAGCCAACCTTAAGTGGATATGATAAATCACATGATTACTCATCAATCCGCGGATGCTGCTGCACCAGGCGCGTACGCTTAAGCTGCAGCTCAGCAATTTCCTGATCGATATCTTCGATTTTATGCTCAATATTATCGTAGTGCTCGCCGAGGAGCTCTTTCGCTTCATGAATATCCGAAGCGGCAGGCGTAGCCCCCTTCAGCGGCTGATTAGCCGTCTCTTTCATGGTCACGCCGGTAATTAAACCTATCACCGCAATCACCATCAGATAATAAGCAGGCATCATCAGATTCTGCGAGCTTTCCACCAGCCATGCGGCCAACGTCGGTGTCAGACCGGCGACCAATACCGAGATATTAAACGCTGCGGCCAAGGCACTGTAGCGAATATGCGTCGGGAACATCGCTGGTAACGTTGACGCCATCACCCCGGTAAAGCAGTTGAGGATCACCGCCAGCATCAGCAACCCGGCGAAAATCAGGCCGATGACGTTACTGTTAATCAGAATAAATGCCGGAATAGCCAGCACAAACAGCGCAATACTACCCATAATCACAAACGGACGGCGCCCGAAGCGGTCGCTGAGCAGACCCATCACCGGCTGCACAAACAGCATACCAATCATGATGGCGATAATAATCAGCACGCCGTGGTCTTCAGAGTAATGCAGGTTATGCGACAGGTAGCTCGGCATATAGGTGAGCAGCATGTAGTAGGTGACGTTGGTGGCAATCACCAGACCAATACATGCCAGCAGGCTGCGCCAGTGCCTGGTCGCAATCTCTTTAAACGACACCTTCGGACCGTCCTGCAGTCCCTGACGATCGCCCTGCTCCAGTTTATCCACGTGCTGCTGGAACGCCGGAGTCTCTTCCAGTGCATGACGCAGGTACAGGCCAATAAGCCCTAACGGTAGCGCCAGGAAGAACGGAATACGCCAGCCCCACTCAAGGAAGTTTTCTTCGCCGACGATAGTTGAGATCAGGACTACCACGCCCGCACCCAGCACAAACCCGGCAATCGAGCCGAAGTCCAGCCAGCTGCCCATAAATCCGCGCTTACGGTCTGGCGAGTACTCTGCGACAAAAATCGACGCCCCGGTATACTCTCCGCCGACCGAGAACCCCTGCGCCATTTTACACAGCAACAGCAGAATCGGCGCCCAGATACCAATCGAGGCATACGAGGGAATAAGACCGATACAGAAGGTACTTATCGACATAATCACAATGGTGATAGCGAGGATCTTCTGACGACCGTATTTATCGCCAAGCATACCGAAGAACAATCCGCCAAGCGGTCGAATCAGAAAGGGAACAGAGAAGGTGGCAAGTGCAGCAACCATCTGTACGCTGGGGTCAGCCCCCGGGAAGAACACTTTACCTAATGCGTAAGCAACAAACCCATAAACACCAAAATCAAACCACTCCATCGCATTACCTAACGACGCCGCGGTAATGGCTTTTCGCAGTTTACCGTCATCAATGATGGTAACGTCGCGCAGCGTAATTGGTTTTATTTTTTTCCTTTTTAGCATACTCGTCCTCATAGACTTAGCCCTGTCACGCTACAGATCGAGTCCCTCAACGCCCCTGCGTCAAGGTCATCACCGAGCGGGGAATGCACAGACGCATTCCCTGTAACAAGCGTAGCAGGTTTACTTACACTGACGAGAAACGAGCAGTACAACCGAACCTGTTGACGCCTGATTGGGCGGTTAATGACCTCTTTACCCTAACAGTGTTTAAATTTGTGATCAACTTCACATATAGATTTCCATTTCGTCAACATGCGTAAATCAGGTCATTCTTAGTCAACTTTTTTACATGTAATGCTTGCGATTTTCTGGCAATTAAATACAAGAATAAATCGCTTTGTTGCACCAACAATCACAACAGTCACTATTATTCTGCTAGCCAAAAACCCACCTAATCTCTTCACAAAAAGATCACAGCTTTTTTAATAATCAGAGCACTCAGGAACTTTTGCTCGGAATATGTGATGAAGATAACTAAAACATCGTTTTATTTTGATTGAATCAATGTTCCCATGAATGCAAACTAATTCCAGACGCAATATCCCTGGGAGCAGCAACACGCTCAACGTATGCCGCGTTAGATTTTATAAAACAAAGAGATAGCTGTTTTCTTTGTTAAGAAACACCAGTAAACACTTGAATTTATTAATTTTTATTTCCTTGCGCGTGTATTACCTGCGACAAGAGATGAGGACGCTTATGAAAATTAAAGCCACGATTGAACGCATCCCTGGCGGAATGATGTTGATTCCTCTGTTATTAGGCGCAGTGTTAAATACGTTAGCTCCGGATACCGGCGCGTATTTCGGTTCGTTTACCAAAGGAATGATCAGCGGAACGGTGCCGATTCTGGCAGTGTGGTTTTTTTGTATCGGTGCATCTATTGATTTACGGGCAACCGGCACGGTATTACGCAAATCCGGCACACTGGTATTAACTAAAATAGCCGTGGCATGGGTAGTGGCAATGATTGCTGCTTCATTTATTCCTGATACCGGTATTCAAACCGGGTTCTTTGCCGGTCTTTCGGTACTGGCAATTGTTTCAGCGATGGACATGACCAACGGCGGTTTGTACGCCAGCCTGATGAACCAGTACGGAACCAAAGAAGAGTCTGGCGCATTTGTGTTGATGTCTCTGGAATCCGGTCCGTTAATGACCATGGTGATCCTCGGCTCCGCGGGTCTGGCTTCCTTCGAACCACACCATTTTGTCGGCGCGGTATTACCGTTCCTGATTGGTTTTGCGTTGGGTAACCTGGATCACGATCTGCGTTCCTTCTTCAGCAAAGCCACGCCGGTGCTGATCCCGTTCTTCGGCTTCGCGCTGGGCAACACGATTAACCTGAGCGTCATCGTTGATACGGGTCTGCTGGGCATCCTGCTGGGCGTCGCGGTTATCGTCATCACCGGTATTCCGCTGATTATTGCTGACCGCGTTATTGGTGGCGGGAACGGTACGGCAGGCGTAGCAGCCTCTTCTGCGGCAGGCGCTGCAGTGGCAAACCCGGTGATTATCGCCCAGATTAACCCGGCATTTGAACCGGTTGCCGCATCCGCTACGGCGCTGGTTGCCGCCAGCGTGATAGTCACCGCGATTCTGGTGCCGATTATCACCGCGCTGTATGCCAAACGTTTTAATAAAAACCCGGTCGTCAATGAGACGGCGGCTACCCCGGCAGACTCCCTGCACCACTAAACCTGCCTTTATCCCACTCACCGTTCCTGCTCAATTGATGAGCGGGGACGGTGCAAAAATCTCCTCAACCATCGCATCAACCAGCCGCTTCGCCGAACACAATCTCGGCATGCCCAACGCCACATTTTGCCAACGCTGCGTCACCGACCAGCTCACCGGATGACGCTGCGCGTCGCACCAGTCCCCGAGCCAGCTCAACATATCGTTGTGCTCACCCGAGCCGCCAACCACCGGCGTGCTGAGCCAATGATGATAGTAATGACGCGTGGCGGGGGCCGCATTCACGCTGTCTGCCAGCGCCTGAGCAGCCATCGTTCGCAGGTTGTCTTTTAGCATTGATACCACATCGGCATTTGCTAACCGGCAGGCGTCACCAAAGGCTCCCCAACGCAGCTCCTCTAACGCCACAAAACAGCGTCCAGGTAACGACCAGCCGTCATACGCGCCAGCCCGCCAGCGGGTAAAAATTTGCTCGCTATGTTCGCCCGCTTGCACCGTCAGGCCGCGTTGCGTTACCGCCTTCTCTTTATAAGCGCCGCGCTGGGTAAACCAGTCAGCGAGTGAATTTATCTGCTGCTGAAGACCAGGCGTGGAGAGTCCACGCGGGTGTTCGGTTTGTTGTAAAAACATCAACCCTTCGGCGATCCGTACCAGCGCCAGATGGCCCGGATCGATCATGCCCGCCAGTTTTTCCACCAGTTTTAGACGCATCACCAGATGCTCGCTGGACACGCCTGCCAACACCCATGCTCGCAGCTGCGTCTGGGATAGCACCTCCTGCGTCAGGCGCGCACGCAGCCGCTGCTGCTGTTGCAGAAAACCACCGGAACGTTTGGTTTCATCTCCCTGAACCAGATCGACCATAAACTTCGGGTAGACACACTCCAGCGTCCGCCCGGGGCCTTCCAGTAACACGTTAGTCATGTGTGCTCGGTTGCAAAAAGGGTATTGATATCGTCGCGCAGCAAGCGGGAATCTTCATAAAGCCATGCCGCAGTCGTAATGCGATGCTGCAGTTGTTCGTTCAAGGCATTCACCGCAGATTCATTTTGCTGGCGCAGGGTCAGACTCTCACGCAGGCTCGCCTGTAATTGCGTCAAACACAGTGAAAAATCAGCAAAAAACGTGGCCATGCCTGCCGTAACGGAAATATCGACCTGCGCAGCTAAAGCTTTACGAATTTGTTGGCAAAACTGGGTGACATAGTGCACAAGGTTCTTATGCAGTGCGCCCATATCAATGAGATAACGCGTTTTTGTTTCGACGTACTCATTCCATCCCCAGTTGGGCTGATTCAACCAGCGAGAGAAGGTATCACGCACCACACCGCCAGTTGACGGCGCATTTTCCGCCGGAATATCCTGCTCAATGGCCTCGTTGAACAACTGGCGGGTGTTGAAGTTAAACATCGCCGCATGAAACGCCGGAAAACGGATCCGCGCACGAAAACCAGCGTGGTTCAGCTCCTCTTTCACCCGCTGCTCAATGGGGCGCATGGCGTCATTTAGCGCCCGGGACAGCGTCGACTCAAGCTGTTCAAAGCGCAGAGCTAAATCCCGACTGATGCTTTCCTGCGCTGCCAGCAAGACAACTTCACAGGACGAGCGCATTTTATCCAGCACGATTTTCGCCTGCCCTTCATCGTGCAACACCAGCATTTCTCCGGCCATTTCTGCCGAGGAAACGCCAGCCCCCTGGCCATGTTGTGACATCATCAGGACATTTTCTTTGATAAAGAACGTGTTGATGCCGCACAGAATCTCAGTCTGTTGCTCATTGAGATAGGCCGCGGCAGCCTCCAGCGCCAGCTCGACCTCATGACTGACTTCATCACTCACCCGCCCCTGACTCACTTCTAACTGCTGCATATCCTCTTCAATATGCGTGATGTTCAGCCGCAGTTTTTCATAGGCAACCGTTAACCCATGGGCGCGAAACTCCAGATATTCGTGCGCGCTTTGCGCATAGTTCAATAACTTATGCGACGCTGAGCGTAGCGCATACAGCGAAGCATTGGCGTAAGCGGCATGAATCACTTTCTGGATCGGCTGCTCAAACAGCGAATCCTCCCACAACAGATCGGCTGCATGGCGGATGTGCTCCGTATCCTCAAGATCGTTGGTGCACCAGCGTCGGCCAAGCGCCGCTTCGGCAAAATCCTGTACCCAACGTTGCACCTGGTGATCCGGCAGCCGCCCGCGAGCCATCAGCTCATGACGCGCCCTGTTCGCCAGATACCCCCACATCGAAGAAACCGGATAGATTCGCTCCGGGGCAATCCCACCTTGCATCAGCGTGCCGGAAATTAATGCCCGCACCTGCTCTTCATCGTCACTGTTGCGGTCTTTCTGATCGAATTTGTTCACCAGCGCATACAGCGGCACTGACTTGCCGACCGCCATGATCGCGTGGCGCACTTCTTCATCGGAAATCGATTTCAGTTGGGTGTAATCCATCACCACCAGTACCGCAGAAGCCCGCGCCAGCTGTTCATTCAGCATCTTTTGTAGATGCGGTTGCCCAGCCTCATTCGGCCCCGGCGTATCCAGCAGGGTTAATTGCCCAGGATAGCTCGCCTGACCGGCCAAATGGACAAATTCGACCTCGATAACCGGAATATGCTCAATCGCGGCATAGGCGGCAAAAGGAAAATCCACCTCAAGTGCTTTTGACAAACGCACCAGGTCATTCAGACTTTTAAGGCAATGGAAAATAGGCTGTGCGCCAAGGTAATACCGCTCAAATGCCACGCCGTTTTCAATATGCTGCAGCAGGACATTCATATCCTTATCAATTTCCAGGGTCTGCGTAAGACGCTGGCGATCGCACTCGCGCACGCGCTGCTGTAAAACCTTCATTAAGGCATCGATAGGCGTGACATGTGAAAAATGCAACACCGGCTCTTTCTGCCCCGGCGTATGGCGAATTAACGTTGGTAGCGCCGTCATGGGACGATTACGATTAGGTAAAACTTCGGTCCCTACAATCGCGTTAATCGTCGTCGATTTTCCCGCTTTCATGGTACCGACAATCGCCAGCACCATTTCCAGACGCGTAATCTTACGCAGTTCATTATTGAGCGTTGCCTGCTGGACATCCATGCCACGCGCGCTGAAATGCAGAGGCTGAACCACCTGTCTGCTATGCTCTCCTTGTTTTAGCGCGACATCATCCAACGACGTCATAGGCAATTTTTGCAATTGCCTGAGATGTTCAAGCGAGAGCATCAGCAAGCGTTCCGCTTCCTGACTTAATTCATATATTGTCTGTGTGTGCATGGAAAATTCTTCCTTAACGCAAATGGCATTACTTTTATTTAGCCCAATCGTTTTATTTATAGATTTTTTGGCTTTTATAATTACGTGTAGAAATAATTAAAATCAAAACAACCAACTGATATTATTAAAATAAATTTGGCGTATAACCGCTGGCCTGATGCCTCTCACTTATGTAATAAGTAAGAAAGATAAACAGCGTAGTTCAGTTTTAAAAAATACCCGCGTAATCCCCCTACTAAAATTAAGGGGGTCAATGATATTCAATCACAATGGCTTAGGCATCCGTAAGCAACGTTACCTATGAATATCAGATATTTCGCCTCACCTTATCTTAAATACCTAAGCGTAGCAATTTCCCTTAAAAAATATTCCGCCATACTTTCATTGAGGTAAAAGCAAAGGGTCTTTACAGCAGATCATTTTGCATAATCGCGCAGTAGTCCCGACAAAAGCAGGGATTTTATGTATAATTGCGGCCTTTTTCGGCAATCTGCCATTTTTGGGCGCATTTGCCCCTGCTGACTTTTGAGGAAATCCACATGTCATTACCACACTGCCCACAATGCAACTCCGAATACACTTACGAAGATAACGGCATGTTCATCTGCCCGGAATGCGCTCACGAATGGAACGATGCTGAACCGGCTCAGGACAGCGACGAACTGATCGTTAAAGATGCCAACGGCAACCTGCTGGCTGACGGCGACAGCGTTACCGTAGTGAAAGACCTGAAGGTAAAAGGTAGCTCTTCCATGTTGAAGATCGGGACCAAAGTGAAGAACATCCGTCTGGTTGAAGGCGACCACAACATCGATTGCAAAATCGATGGCTTTGGCCCAATGAAGCTGAAATCTGAGTTTGTGAAAAAGAACTGATGCAAATTGCCTGATGGCGCTATACGTCAATCAGGCCGACGCCAGCTCATCTGCCAGGCGGGAAGCTCATACTTCCCGCCTGGCTTATTTTTGCAGACGATAACTACACTTAACTGGTTTCTTTTACCTGAGGTAAAGATTATGCCGTTAAGTCCCTATATCTCCTTCGCAGGCAACTGCGCTGATGCTATCGCCTACTACCAAAAAACATTAGGCGCTGAGCTACTCTACAAAATCAACTTCGGTGAAATGCCCAAACCGGCGCAGAACAGCGAAGAGGGTTGCCCTTCAGGCATGAAATTCCCCGATACCGCCATTGCCCACGCCAACCTGCGCGTTGCGGGCAGCGACATCATGATGAGCGATAGCGCCCCCGACGGAAATGCCCACTACTCTGGCTTTACACTGGTACTCGACACGCAAAACGTCGACGAAGGCAAACGCTGGTTTGATAACCTGGCAGCAAACGGAAAAATCGAAATGGACTGGCAGGAAACCTTCTGGGCTCATGGTTTCGGTAAAGTGAGCGATCGGTATGGCGTACCGTGGATGATCAACGTCGTCAAACAGCAGCAACCTACAGAGTAATCCAACGGGAGGCCAGCCCTCCCGTACTGTCATCAAAAATCGCTCAACTCTTCATCACCAAGTAACCATCCCTTAACGAAAACGTCACATTAATCCGCCACGATGGGGCCACTTTTTAAGGGAGGCCGCATCATGCAAACGATTATTCGCGTCGAAAAACTCTCCAAGTCCTTCAATCAACATCAGGCGCTCAATGCGGTTGATCTGAACATCTGTTCCGGTGAGATGGTGGCTCTGCTTGGGCCGTCTGGCTCCGGCAAATCCACCCTTTTACGTCATTTAAGCGGTTTGATCGTCGGTGATAAATCCCCGGGTAGCCACGTCGAACTGCTGGGTCGCACCGTTCAACATGAAGGCCGCCTGGCGCGCGATATCCGCAAAAGCCGCGCCCACACCGGCTACATCTTCCAGCAGTTCAATCTGGTTAACCGCCTGACGGTACTGGAAAACGTCCTGATTGGCGCACTCGGCAGCACGCCGTTTTGGCGCACCTGTTTTAGCTGGTTTAGCCAGGAACAGAAACAGCGTGCATTACAGGCGCTGACCCGCGTTGGCATGGCGCACTTTGCATACCAGCGCGTTTCCACGCTTTCGGGCGGGCAACAGCAGCGCGTGGCGATTGCCCGCGCGCTGATGCAGCAAGCCAAAGTGATCCTTGCCGACGAGCCGATAGCCTCGCTGGACCCGGAATCCGCACGCATCGTGATGGACACCCTACGCGACATTAACCAGACCGACGGCATCACCGTGGTCGTCACGCTGCATCAGGTGGATTACGCCCTGCGCTACTGCGAACGCATTGTCGCGCTTCGTCAGGGCAACGTCTTCTTTGATGGCAGCAGCCAGCATTTTGATAACGATCGTTTTGACCATCTCTACCGCAGCATGAACCGCGTCGAACATAGCGCGCAGGCTGCATAGTTCTAAAAAACCAGGCGTTATTGGCGCAGCCAGGCTGGCAAGTGAAATAACCTGGAACAAAGACTAATTAAGGAAACAACATGAGCTATAAGACCGTTGCCGCGCTGGCCTTTACCAGCATGTTCAGCATCAGCACCTTGTTCAGCCCGGCGCAGGCCGAAGAGCAAGAAAAAGCGCTGAACTTTGGCATTATTTCGACCGAATCACAGCAAAACCTGAAGCCACAGTGGGAACCGTTCCTGAAGGACATGGAAAAATCGTTGGGCGTGAAAGTGAACGCCTTCTTCGCCCCGGACTACGCCGGGATCATTCAGGGAATGCGTTTTAACAAAGTTGATATCGCCTGGTACGGCAACCTCTCGGCAATGGAAGCGGTAGATCGCGCTAATGGACAAGTGTTTGCCCAAACCGTCGCTGCCGACGGCTCCCCGGGATACTGGAGCGTGTTGATCGTTAACAAAGACAGTCCGATCAACAACCTGAACGATCTGATCGCCAAACGTAAGGATCTGACATTCGGCAACGGCGATCCCAACTCAACGTCAGGCTTCCTCGTCCCCGGTTACTACGTCTTCGCCAAAAACAACATCTCCGCCAGCGACTTCAAACGCACCGTTAACGCCGGACACGAAACCAACGCGCTGGCCGTCGCCAACAAACAGGTCGATGTCGCCACCAACAACACCGAAAACCTCGACAAGCTGAAAACCTCCGCGCCGGAAAAACTGAAAGAGCTGAAGGTTATCTGGAAGTCACCGCTGATCCCGGGCGATCCGATCGTCTGGCGCAAAAACCTCTCCGAAACCACCAAGGACAAGGTGTACGACTTCTTTATGAATTACGGCAAAACGCCGGAACAGAAAACCGTCCTGGAACGCCTGGGATGGGCACCGTTCCGTGCCTCCAGCGACCTGCAACTGGTACCGATTCGCCAACTGGCGCTGTTTAAAGAGATGCAGGGCGTGAAGGGCAACAAAGGGTTGAACGAGGAAGAGAAAACCAGCAAAACCTCGGCGCTGAAAGCGCAGCTCGACGACCTTGACCGTTTGACCGCCGCCCTGGGCGCCATGACCAGCGTGACTAAAGCGGTGCAGTAAACCTGATGCCCGGTGGCGTTTCGCTTACCGGGCAGACGATGTTCTGTAGGCCGGATAAGGCGCAAGAGCTGCCATCCGGCGATAAACCTACGCACGGAGCTAAACATGCAAACCATCACCGTCGCCCCGCCCAAACGTAGCTGGTTCTCACTACTGAGCTGGGCCATTCTTCTCGCCGTGCTGGTGGTCTCGTGGAAAGGTGCCGAAATGGCTCCGCTCACGCTGATCCAGGATTCCGGCAATATGGCGACCTTCGCCGCCGACTTCTTTCCGCCAGACTTCAGTCAGTGGCAGGACTATCTCGGTGAAATGGCCGTCACCCTGCAAATTGCCGTCTGGGGTACCGCCCTCGCCGTTGTGCTGTCGATTCCCTTTGGCCTGATGTGCGCCGATAACCTCGTACCGTGGTGGATTTACCAGCCGATGCGTCGCCTGATGGACGCCTGCCGCGCCATCAATGAAATGGTCTTCGCCATGCTGTTCGTGGTCGCCGTGGGTTTAGGTCCGTTCGCCGGGGTAATGGCACTGTTTATCCACACCACCGGGGTGCTCTCCAAGCTGCTTTCGGAAGCGGTAGAAGCCATTGAGCCTGGTCCAGTAGAAGGCATTCGCGCCACTGGGGCCAACAAAATTGAAGAGATTCTGTACGGCGTTCTGCCACAGGTCATGCCGCTGCTTATCTCCTACTCGCTATATCGCTTTGAATCCAACGTCCGCTCGGCCACGGTGGTCGGAATGGTGGGTGCGGGCGGTATTGGCGTGACTTTATGGGAGGCGATTCGCGGCTTTCAGTTCCAGCAAACCTGCGCCCTGATGGTGTTAATCATCGTCACCGTCAGCCTGCTGGATTTCCTTTCCCAGCGTTTGCGTAAGCACTTTATCTGATTAGCGAGGCATTGATTGCTATGCACTTGTCTACACATCCGACCAGTTATCCAACGCGTTATCAGGAAATTGCCGCGAGACTTGAGCAGGAGCTTCGTCATCATTATCGCTGCGGTGACTATCTGCCCGCCGAGCATCAGCTTGCCGCGCGCTACGAGGTAAACCGCCACACCCTGCGCCGCGCTATTGACCAGTTGGTTGAGCGTGGTTGGGTCCAGCGTCGCCAGGGCGTCGGCGTACTGGTGCTGATGCGCCCATTCGATTACCCGCTTAATGCCCAGGCGCGCTTTAGCCAGAACCTGCTGGACCAGGGCAGCCACCCCACCAGCGAAAAACTGCTGGCGGTGCTGCGCCCGGCCTCCAGCCACATTGCCGATGCGCTCAGCATTAACGAGGGCGATAACGTGATTCATCTGCGCACCCTGCGTCGGGTAAACGGTATCGCACTGTGCCAGATCGACCACTATTTTTCCGACCTCACGCTATGGCCGCTGCTGCAGGGCTTTAACAACGGCTCACTGCACGACTACCTGCGCGAACAGTCCGGTCTGACGCTCCTGCGCACACAAACGCGCATCAGCGCCCGCCGCGCACAGGCTAAAGAGAGCAAAGTGCTGGAAATCCCCAATATGGCGCCGCTGCTGTGCGTGCGCACCCTGAACCACCGTGAAGGCGAAGAACACGCGGCGGAATACTCCGTCAGCCTGACCCGCGCCGACATGATCGAATTCACTATGGAGCACTGAATGCATTTCGAGACCGCGACCCGCCAGCGCTGGATGCGCGCGCTGGCTTACAGCAATGCCGATGCCCTGAACGCCCGCATCCACGCGCTCAAACTGACGCCAGACTATGAACTTATCCGCGCACCGGAAAGCGGACTGATGCAGCTCCAGGCTCGCATGGGCGGCACCGGCAACCGCTTCTTTGCCGGTGATACCACGCTTACCCGCGCAGTGGTACGCCTGAAGAGCGGCACGCTGGGCTACAGCTACCTGCTGGGCCGCAACAAACAACACGCCGAGCAGTGTGCGGTCATTGACGCACTGCTGCAGGAACAAACGCATTTCCAGAGCCTAATGGAAACCTTAATTGCCCCGCTGGAAGCGGAACGCGATGCGCTGATTAGCGCGCGCCGTGCCGAAGTCAACGCCAGCCGGGTCGACTTCTTCACGCTGGTACGCGGAGATAACGCATGACCTTACAAACCGCTTTTAATTTACCCGTTCAGGATGCTCAGCAGAGCTTTCGTCGCCTGCTGAAGGCCATGAGTGAGCCGGGCGTGATCGTCGCCCTGCATCAACTGAAACACGGCTGGCAGCCACTGGGCCTGGCAACCACCAGCGTGCTACTGACCCTGGTCGATGGCGACACGCCGGTCTGGCTGGCGCCGTCGATGGATAATGATATCGCCCGGCAGAATCTGCGTTTTCACACCAACGCGCCGCTGGTGGATCAGCCGCAGTTGGCGGCCTTTGCCGTCGCCGACGAACGCATCAGCAGCGAACAGCTTAACGCCCTCTCCGCCGGTTCCGCCGTCGCGCCAGAAACCAGCGCCACGCTGATTGTGCAGGTCTCTGGCTTAAGCGGTGGACGCATGCTGCGTCTGACCGGCGCCGGTATCGCTGAAGAGCGCATGATCGCGCCACAGCTACCGGAATGCCTGATTCACGAACTCACCGAACGCCCGCATCCGTTCCCGCTGGGGGTCGACCTGATCCTCACCTGCGGCGAACGCCTGCTGGCTATTCCGCGAACTACCCATGTGGAGGTGTGCTGATGTACGTCGCCGTCAAAGGGGGCGAAAAGGCGATTGCCAACGCCCACGCCCTGCAGGAAAACCGACGCCGGGGCAATGAGACCATTGCTGAACTGAGCGTGGCGCAAATCGAACAACAGATGAACCTGGCCGTCGACCGGGTGATGACCGAAGGCGGCATCGCCGACCGCGAACTGGCCGCGCTGGCGCTGAAGCAGGCCAGCGGCGATAACGTCGAAGCCATCTTTTTGCTCCGCGCCTACCGCACCACGCTGGCAAAGGTGGCGGTCAGCGAACCGGTTAACAGTGCAGAAATGCGCCTTGAGCGCCGAATCTCTGCGGTCTACAAGGATATTCCCGGCGGGCAGTTGTTAGGTCCCACTTATGACTACACCCATCGCCTGCTGGATTTTACCCTGCTGGCCAATGGCGAAACGCCACCCCTGCGCAGCGCAGACGACGCGCAGGACGCCTCTCCGCACGTCTTTTCCCTGCTGGCCAACCAGGGACTGGCAAAGCGTGAAGAGGATAACGGCGCGCAGCCGGATGATATTACCCGCACGCCACCGGTTTACCCCTGTTCAAGAGCCTCACGTCTGCAACAGCTGATGCGCGGCGATGAGGGATATCTGCTGGCGCTGGCCTACTCCACCCAACGCGGCTACGGGCGTAATCACCCGTTTGCCGCCGAAATCCGCAGCGGCTATGTGGCACTGGAAACCGTACCGGAAGAGCTGGGATTTGCGGTGAACGTCGGTGAATTGCTGATGACCGAATGTGAAATGGTCAACGGTTTTGTCGCGCCAGAAAACGAATCCCCCCATTTTACCCGCGGCTACGGGCTGGTGTTCGGCATGAGCGAACGTAAAGCGATGGCGATGGCGCTGGTGGACCGCGCCCTACAGGCAGCCGAATACGATGAATCGGTCACGGGACCGGCGCAGGACGAAGAGTTCGTGCTGGCGCATGCGGATAACGTCGAGGCGGCGGGTTTTGTTTCGCACCTCAAACTTCCCCATTACGTCGATTTCCAGGCCGAGCTGGAACTGCTCAAACGCCTGCAACAGGAGGCCACCCGTGACCACTAACCTCTCCGGCTACAACTTTGCGTATCTTGATGAGCAGACCAAACGCATGATTCGCCGCGCGATTCTGAAAGCGGTGGCGATCCCCGGTTACCAGGTGCCGTTTGGCGGACGTGAAATGCCGATGCCCTACGGTTGGGGAACCGGCGGTATTCAGCTCACCGCCAGCGTGATTGGCGAGCCGGACGTGCTGAAGGTAATTGACCAGGGCGCAGATGACACCACTAACGCCGTGTCGATTCGCAACTTCTTCAAACGCGTAACCGGGGTGAACACCACCGAGCGCACGGAAGACGCGACGCTGATCCAGACCCGCCACCGCATCCCGGAAACGCCGCTGGTGGAAGACCAGATCATTATCTTCCAGGTCCCGATCCCCGAGCCGTTGCGCTTTATCGAGCCGCGCGAAACGGAAACCCGCACCATGCACGCGCTGGAAGAGTACGGCATCATGCAGGTGAAACTGTATGAAGATATCGCCCGCTTCGGCCATATCGCCACCACTTACGCCTATCCGGTGAAGGTCAATGACCGCTACGTCATGGACCCGTCGCCAATTCCAAAATTCGACAATCCGAAGATGGACATGATGCCGGCCCTGCAACTGTTTGGCGCAGGCCGCGAAAAACGCATCTATGCCGTTCCACCTTACACCCGCGTGGAAAGCCTCGATTTCGACGATCACCCGTTTACCGTGCAGAGCTGGGATGAGCCTTGCGCCATCTGTGGCTCAACCCACAGCTATCTCGATGAAGTGGTGCTCGATGACACCGGCAAACGCATGTTTGTCTGCTCCGACACCGACTACTGCCGCCAACAGAGTGAGGCCCTCAGCAAATGACGCAACCGCTGCTTTCAGTCAACAACCTGACCCATCTCTACGCGCCGGGCAAGGGCTTCAGCGATGTCTCTTTTGACCTGTGGCCTGGCGAAGTGCTGGGTATCGTAGGCGAGTCCGGTTCCGGCAAAACCACGCTGCTGAAATCGATCTCTTCACGGCTAACGCCGCAGAGCGGTGAGATTTTGTATCAGAACCGTTCGCTGTACGGCATGAACGAGGCCGACCGTCGCCGTCTGCTGCGCACCGAATGGGGCGTGGTGCATCAGCATCCGCTGGATGGCCTGCGCCGTCAGGTCTCCGCTGGCGGCAATATCGGCGAACGCCTGATGGCCACCGGGGCGCGCCACTACGGCGACATCCGTGCCACCGCGCAGCGTTGGCTGGAAGAAGTGGAGATCCCGGCCTCGCGTATCGACGACCTGCCAACCACCTTTTCCGGCGGCATGCAGCAGCGACTGCAGATCGCCCGCAACCTCGTCACCCATCCCAAACTGGTGTTTATGGACGAGCCCACCGGCGGTCTGGACGTTTCCGTACAGGCCAAACTGCTGGACCTGCTGCGCGGCCTGGTGGTGGAACTGGATCTGGCAGTGGTTATTGTCACCCACGATCTGGGCGTAGCGCGCCTGCTGGCCGACCGTTTGCTGGTGATGAAGCAGGGTCAGGTGGTGGAAAGTGGGTTAACCGACCGCGTACTCGACGACCCGCATCATCCGTATACCCAGTTGCTGGTGTCATCTGTTTTGCAAAACTGATTTTGTCTTGCCGGGTGGCGCTTCGCGACCCGGCCTACGGATCGGCATCGGTTGTAGGCCTGATAAGCGAAGCGCCATCAGGCAATCGAACGCAAAAATGCTTAAAGAGGCTAAAAATGAACGCGATTCGCGTTGAAAACGTCAGTAAAACCTTTGTACTGCATCAGCAAAACGGCGTGCGTCTGCCGGTGCTGCAAGACGCCACGCTGGAAGTTAAAAACGGCGAATGCGTGGTGCTGCACGGTCACTCTGGCAGCGGCAAATCCACGTTGCTGCGTTCGCTGTACGCCAACTACCTGCCGGATGAAGGACACATCCACATCCGCCACAGCGGCGAATGGGTCGATCTGGTGCAGGCTCCGGCGCGTAAAGTGCTGGAAGTTCGCCGTTCAACCATCGGCTGGGTCAGCCAGTTCCTGCGCGTGATCCCAAGGATTTCTGCGCTGGATGTGGTGATGCAGCCGCTGCTGGATCTCGGCGTGTCACGCGAGGAGTGCGCAGCCAAAGCGGCTAACCTGCTTACCCGCCTGAACGTGCCGGAGCGGCTGTGGCATCTGGCGCCGTCGACGTTTTCCGGGGGCGAACAGCAGCGCGTCAATATCGCCCGAGGGTTTATCGTCGATTACCCGATTCTACTCCTCGATGAGCCCACCGCCTCGCTGGACGCCAAAAACAGCGCCGCCGTCGTCGCATTGATTGAAGAAGCGAAAGCCCGCGGCGCGGCAATTGTCGGTATTTTTCACGATCAAACCGTGCGCGACCGCGTCGCGGATCGCCTGCACCTGATGGGAACAACAGCATGATTATCAATAATGTAAAGCTGGTGCTGGAAGATGAAGTGGTGCAAGGATCGCTGGAAATTGAGGGCGGAACGATCCGCGCCTTTGCCGAAAGTCAGAGCCAACTGGCCCAAGCGATGGACGGAGAAGGCGGCTGGCTGCTGCCAGGGCTTATCGAGCTGCATACCGACAATCTCGACAAGTTTTTCACCCCGCGCCCGAAGGTAGACTGGCCCGCCCACTCGGCGATGAGCAGCCACGACGCGCTGATGGTCGCCAGCGGCATTACCACCGTGCTGGACGCGGTGGCGATTGGCGATGTGCGCGACGGTGGCGACCGTCTGGAAAATCTGGAGAAGATGATCAACGCGGTGGAAGAGACGCAAAAGCGCGGGGTCAATCGCGCCGAGCACCGCCTGCATTTGCGCTGCGAGCTGCCGCATCACACCACCCTACCGCTGTTTGAAAAACTGGTCAGTCGTGAGCCGGTGACGCTGGTATCGCTGATGGACCACTCCCCCGGCCAGCGTCAGTTTGCCAATCGCGAGAAGTACCGCGAGTACTATCAGGGCAAGTATTCACTTACCGACGAGCAAATGGCCCGCTACGAAGAAGAACAGTTAGCTCTGGCTGCACGTTGGTCGCAACCCAACCGCACAGCGATTGCTCAGATGTGTCGTGAGCGCCAGATAGCGCTGGCGAGCCATGACGATGCCACCTGCGATCATGTGCTGGAATCGCATCAACTTGGCAGCGTGATCGCCGAATTTCCTACTACTTTTGCCGCCGCAGAGGCCTCGCGCCAGCATGGCATGAACGTGCTGATGGGCGCGCCCAACATCGTGCGCGGCGGTTCTCACTCCGGCAACGTGGCGGCGCATAAGCTGGCTGAGCTGGGGCTGCTGGATATTCTCTCCTCCGACTACTACCCCGCCAGCCTGCTCGATGCGGCATTTCGCGTGGCGGACGATGACGCCAACCGCTTTACGCTGCCGCAGGCCATTCGTCTGGTGACCCGCAATCCGGCGCGGGCATTAAATCTCGACGATCGTGGCGTTGTAGCCGAAGGTAAACGCGCGGATCTGGTGCTGGCGCATCGCAAAGGCGATCACATCCATATCGACCACGTCTGGCGTCAGGGCAAAAGGGTATTCTGACTATGGGGAAACTGATCTGGCTGATGGGGCCGTCCGGCTCCGGTAAGGACAGTCTACTGGCAGAACTTCGCCAGCAGGAACCTGCGCAACTGCTGGTGGCGCACCGTTACATCACCCGCGCCGCCAACGCCGGGAATGAAAACCATATTGCCCTCAGCGAACCAGAGTTTTTTACCCGCGCCGGGCAGAACCTGCTGGCGCTGAGCTGGCACGCTAACGGCTTCTATTACGGCGTCGGCGTAGAGATTGACCTTTGGCTACACGCCGGTTTTGATGTGGTGGTCAACGGCTCGCGCGCGCATCTGCCCCAGGCGCAGGCCCGTTACGGCGCTTCTTTACTTCCCATTTGCTTACAGGTTTCCCCGGCCATTTTACGCCAGCGCCTGCAGGCACGTGGACGGGAGAGCGAAACGGAAATCGCTGCCCGCCTTGAACGCGCGGCACGCTACACGCCATATGACTGCCACGTCCTGAACAATGATGGAAGTTTGCTACAGTCTGTCGATACACTGCTCACACTGATGGGACGCAAGGAGAAGAAACATGTCTGTCTGTGAATTACGCCGCGCCACGCTATACGATACCGATGCGGTTTACGCGCTTATCTGTGAGTTGAAACAGGGCCAATTCGACCTGCAGGCCTTTAGCGCCGGCTACGCCGCAAATCTGCAAGATCCCAATATGCACTACCAGCTGGCGCTGCTCGACGGACAGGTCATCGGCTTGATCGGTCTGCACCTGCAGTTTCATCTGCACCACGCCAACTGGATTGGCGAGATCCAGGAACTGGTGGTGATGCCACAGGCACGAGGACTAAAAGTGGGTAGTCAGTTACTGGCCTGGGCTGAAGCCACCGCGCGCGAAGCGGGCGCAGAAATAACCGAGCTTTCTACCAGTACCCAACGCCTTGACGCGCACCGCTTTTACCAGCGCGAAGGCTATACCATGAGCCATTTTCGCTTCACCAAACCGTTGTAGGGGGAGCCATGAGTCTGACCATTACGCTGACGGGAACCGGCGGCGCGCAACTGGTGCCGGCATTTGGCTGTGACTGTGCGGCCTGCCAACGAGCACGCTTACAGGCGCAATACCGTCGACGCCCTTGTAGCGGGGTGGTCAAATTTAACAATGCGGTGACGCTGCTGGACGCGGGGATCCCGCATCTGATGGACGACTGGCCAGCAGGCAGCTTCCAGCAGTTTCTGCTCACCCACTACCATATGGATCACGTGCAGGGGCTGTTTCCGCTGCGCTGGGGCGTGGGGGCGACTATCCCGGTGTACGGTCCGCCGGATGAACAGGGATGCGACGATCTGTTTAAGCACCCTGGCATCCTCGATTTTAGCCATACCGTCGCGCCATTCGTGGTGTTTAACCTGCAAGGGTTGCAGGTGACGCCACTCCCGCTCAACCATTCAAAGCTGACGTTTGGCTATCTGCTGGAGACCGCGCACAGCCGCGTGGCGTGGCTCTCCGATACCGCCGGACTTCCCGACAAGACGCTGAAGTTTCTCCACAATAACCAGCCTCAGGTGATTATCATCGACTGCAGCCACGCCCCGCGCACCGAGCCGCCGCGCAATCACAGCGATGTAAATACCGTTATCGCCTTGAACGAGGTTATCCGCTGCCCACGGGTGATCCTGACGCATATCAGTCATCAGTTTGATTTGTGGATGATGGAGAATCCGCTACCGACAGGGCTTGAAGCCGGGTATGACGGAATGGAGATTGTGCTGAGGTAGGTTTACATCGCACTAAAACACTTGTTAACAGGTCTCTGCTCCCTATAACCTTGCCAGCGAAAGATTGCGCTAACGATCATAATCTTCTTCCATTCTGCGCTCTTCGTCTTCTAACTGACGCCGTTCCTGATCGAGCTGGCGCTGGCGGTCATCCAGTTGGCGGCGGCGGTCTTCAAACTGGCGGCGGCGATTATCATACTGCCTGCGACGATCGTCACTCATCTGTCGCTGCCAGCTTTCATCACGAGAGTCGTCATAATCCCGCCCGCTGTCCGGTTTGTATGCGTCGTTAATTGCCTGCTGAATATTGCCGATGGCGTCATCGATAATATCGGCCTGCGCCGATACGGTGGTCATCATCAGCAGAGTGAAAAGTAAGAATGTCGCGGAGCGTTGCATAAAACCAGCCTCATCAAGAAACTCGCCCCACGGTAATCAAAGCGTATTTGCGCGGGTAGCGGAGGAATCTCAATTACGCGAATGCCGCAGTGCCTGCGCCAGTTCTCCCCGAGTGAAGGGCTTACGCAATAACGCCACATCCGGCAGCGCCGGGTTATGCGCCGGACGTAAATCCTGGCCACTAATCAGCAGGATGTTCAGTTGTGGATAATGTGCCAGCGCATGATTAACCACATCCACACCGCTTAAACCGCCGGGCAGCATTAAGTCGCTGATAAAAATATCAATCTCGGATGAAGCCGCCAGCATATGCATAGCCTGTTCGCCGTTGGCGGCCTCTAACGTCAGGTAGCCCAGCAGGTGTAATTGCTCACATAACGTCTGGCGCACATCGGCTTCATCTTCGAGAACCAGCACCAGTTTTTCACCGCGAGTCGGAGTGTGCTGTGCGATTGTCTCCACCGGTGTCTGCACCGGCACAACCGCGCGAGGAAGCTGCAATCTGACCGTCGTTCCCTGCCCAGGAGCGCTTTCAATCTCCACGCGGCCACCGGACTGGCGCACAAAACCGTAGACCATAGACAGCCCCAGCCCGCTGCCGCTGCCGGTCTGTTTGGTGGTGAAAAACGGCTCGAAGACCTGAGCTTTCACCTCCTGCGACATCCCGCCTCCCTGGTCGGCAACTTCCAGCATCACCATATCCTGCTTACGCCCATCGCTGCGCGTGACCCGCTGATTCCAGGTACGGATTTTAATCGTGCCCGCCTGCCCGTCCATGGCGTCACGGGCATTCATCACCAGATTGATAATGGCGTTCTCCAGTTGGCTGACATCAATCCACGCGGGCCAGGCGGGAGACTGGGCTTCAATCTCCAGCGTCAACGTAGCCGGAAGAGAGTGGCGCATCAGTTCGCCCAAATTTTCCAGCAGCGTTTTCAGCTCCACCGCATGAGGATGCAACGACTGTTTGCGCGAAAAGGCCAGCAGCCGCTGGGTAAGGAGCGCCCCGCGCTCGGCGGCTTTTAGCGCCCGATTGACCCGTGGCGCGTCAGGAGAGTCTGGGTTCACCAGATCCAGGCTGCCAATAATGACTGCCAGCAGGTTATTGAAATCATGCGCTAATCCGCCCGTCAGTTGCCCTACCGCCTTCAGTTTCTGACTGTGCAACAGCGCTTCCTCCAGCCCCTGGCGCTCGGTGCGGTCGATTTCCATCTGGCTGGTTTTTTCTTTTAGCAGTCGGGTGGTGTGCTCCAGCGATGCCGTATTACGGGCGAAGACGCTAAAGGCGCGGGCCAGCTCGCCCAGCTCATCGCGCCGCTGTAGGGCCGGGACGCTAACGTCCGATTCACCATGCGCCAGCCGGGTCATCGCCCGCGAAATGGCCGTCAGGTTAGAACCGAGGTTACGGTAGATATACCAGCCGGCAAAACCGGTGATCACCACCGCCAACAGCGCAAATACCAAAATAAACAACGCGCCAGATTGCAGTTCCTGATGGCTTTGCGCTACCCGCTGTTCGGAGATCAGCGCCACCTGCGAAGCATACCGGTTGATATCGCTGTTGAGGATCGCCACCAGCGCTTTGATATGAAACATATACCAGTTGATCGCCAAATCGCTCTGCTCAAGCGCAGAAGAGAGCGGCTCCAGCTTATGCAACTCCTGGTTGAAGTCGGTGAGGATGTTGGTAATCAGCGGACTGCTATTTTGCACAGGCAGCGCGGGCATCACGCCGTCCAGTTGTTTCACCACCGAACGCGGCGTGGGTGTTTCAATGGCGGCAACAATTAAGCGGTCTATCTGCCCCAGCAGCACGTCATCCTGCGCGCCGGTCAGCTTTTGCAGATGACGTAAATAACTTTGATTCTGATACAGCGAACTGAGCAGGGCGTTACGTTCCAGATGTCGCCGTTGCCCGCGCTGCAGCATACCTTCCACGCTGCTTTGTAGCTCCTGGCTGCGCTGGATAATACGCTCGACCAGCGCCGGCTCCTGCTGCGCCAACGGCGCGGTAGCCAGCTGTTCCAGCGAATGCTTCAGCGCCCGTTGCGTCTCCTGCAGCCGCTCCGCTTCACCTTTGTATTCCAGCGCGCCGACCACCTGCGACAGCCGCACCGCCGCCGTCGCCACGTTCGCCGTATCCCGCGCCAGGTTCATGCTGCCGGTCATGTCGTCAACGGTTTGCTGCTGCACCTGTTCCTGGATTTGACTGGCATGCTGAAACCCCAGCACCGCCACACCGCTTACCATCAGCGTGACCGTCACCACCAGCAGATTGAAGAACAGCAATCGTCCGCGCGCACTGGCGAAAAAGTGACGTCCTGGTTGCGGCATATCACGCTCCGTGAAGAAAAATCGCAATATGACAAATATGAACGGCTTCTGACATTTTGCATTTACATTCCTGTGATGGACTGCTGATATCGGCCACCCCACAGGAGATCCGCTATGAGCAGGACACCGGTTCTGGAGATGCGCAACATTGCCAAAGCGTTTGGTAAATTTTACGCGCTGAAAGGGGTCGACTTAACGGTCTGGCCGGGTGAGATTCATGCCCTGATGGGTGAGAACGGCGCGGGGAAAAGCACCCTGATGAAGATCCTTGCGGGCGCGTATACGGCCACCAGCGGTGAGATCCTGATCGACGGTCAGCCGTTTCACATTCGCGGGCCAAAAGACGCGCTCAGCGCAGGCATCACGCTGATTTACCAGGAGATGCAGCTCGCGCCGAACCTGACGGTGGCGGAAAATATCTTTCTTGGCAGCGAGCTGTCGCGCGGCGGTCTGGTCCAACGTAAAGAGATGTTGATGCAGTCGCAAAAAGTCATCGACCGGCTCGGCGCCCAGTTTAAGGCCAGCGATCGCGTGATGACGTTGACCATCGCCGAACAGCAGCAGGTGGAAATCGCCCGCGCCCTGCACCGTAACAGCCGCATTCTGGTGATGGATGAACCCACTGCCGCCCTCTCCTCACGTGAAACCCACCGCTTGTTTGAACTGATCATGCGCCTGCGCGATGAGGGGATGGCGATTATCTACATTAGCCACCGCATGGCGGAGGTGTATGAACTCTCGGACCGCGTCAGCGTCCTGCGCGACGGACAATATGTTGGCAGCCTGACCCGCGACAAACTCAACGCCTCTGAGCTGGTGCGCATGATGGTGGGCCGACCGTTAAGCGATTTGTTCAACAAAGAGCGCGATATTCCCTTAGGTAAAGCGCGCCTCAACGTCCACCACCTGACCGACGGCCATAAAGTCCAGCCGTGCAGTTTGCTGGTGCGCTCCGGGGAGATCGTCGGACTTGCCGGGTTAGTCGGCGCCGGGCGTTCTGAACTGGCTCAGTTGATTTTTGGCGTGCGTAAAGCCATCGGCGGCATGATTGAAGTAGACGGTGAACCGGTGGTGATCCACTCCCCTCGCGAGGCGATTGACCACGGCATTGGCTTTCTGACGGAAAACCGCAAAGAGCAGGGATTGTTTTTAGAGCTGGCGGCAGCAGAGAACATCACCATGGCGACGCTGGAACGTGACGCCAACTGGGGCATGCTCGATCGCAAAAAGGCGCAGGCTATTTCCGATGACGCCATCCAATTGCTCAACATCCGCGTTCCGCACGCCCAGGTACGCGCGGGCGGGCTGTCCGGCGGTAATCAGCAAAAGCTGCTGATTTCTCGCTGGGTCGCGATCGGCCCACGCATTTTGATCCTCGATGAACCCACGCGCGGCGTAGACGTTGGCGCCAAAAGCGAGATCTACCGGATCATGAACGACATGGCGCGCAAAGGCGTGGCGATCCTGATGATCTCCAGCGAATTGCCGGAAGTTGTCGGTATGAGCGATCGCGTGTACGTCATGCGGGAAGGCAGCATTGCCGGTGAGCTGAACGGGCAAAGTATTACCCAGGAAAATATTATGACGCTGGCAACCGGCGTGAACGACTCCCATCATCAGGCGGTGTCCCATGAATAATCCAACCACTCCCCAGCAGGTGGCGAAATCCGCCTCCGCGAAAAAATTGCTGATGAGCGATCTGATGCAAACGGTCGGCATCTTGCCGATTCTCATCCTGATAGTGGCGGTGTTTGGCTTTATCGCGCCAAACTTTTTTACCGAAAGCAACCTGTTGAATATTACCCGCCAGGCGTCGATCAACATCGTGCTGGCGGCTGGCATGACCTTCATTATTTTGACCGGCGGGATCGACCTCTCGGTTGGCTCGATTCTCGGCACCACCGCCGTCGCGGCTATGGTCGTTTCGCTGATCCCTGAGTTTGCCATGCTGTCGATTCCGGCGGCGCTGATGCTCGGTCTGGTGCTGGGGTTGTTTAACGGCGCGCTGGTTGCTTTTGCCGGACTGCCACCGTTTATCGTCACGCTTGGAACGTATACGGCGCTGCGCGGCGCGGCCTATCTGCTGGCCGACGGCACGACGGTGATCAATTCCAATATCAGCTTTGAGTGGATCGGTAACAACTATCTTGGTCCGGTTCCGTGGCTAGTGGTCATTGCGCTGGCGGTGGTGGTGATGTGCTGGTTCATTCTTAGGCGCACCACACTCGGCGTTCATATTTATGCGGTCGGCGGCAATATGCAGGCCGCTCGTTTAACCGGTATCAAAGTGTGGCTGGTGCTGCTGTTCGTCTACGGTATGAGCGGTGTGCTCTCAGGTCTTGGCGGGGTGATGAGCGCCTCGCGGCTATACAGCGCCAACGGCAACTTAGGCATGGGTTACGAGCTGGACGCCATCGCGGCGGTGATCCTCGGCGGTACCAGCTTTGTTGGGGGGATCGGTACCATCACCGGCACGCTGGTAGGGGCGTTGATTATCGCCACGCTCAATAACGGCATGACGCTGATGGGCGTCTCCTATTTCTGGCAACTGGTGATCAAAGGGGCGGTGATCATCATAGCGGTACTGATCGACAAATACCGTACCCGACACCATCAAAGTGCATAACAACAACATCTTACTTCGAGGAATACAGCATGAGATTGAAGCCCTTAGTCACCGCGCTCTGTGCTGGCGCACTGCTTGCTGCAGCTCCGTTTGTGCAGGCAAAAGAACTGAAATCGATCGGCGTTACGGTGGGCGATCTGGCCAACCCGTTCTTCGTGCAGATCACCAAAGGCGCGGAGCTGGAAGCACGCAAACTGGCGGGTGATAGCGTTAAAGTGACGCTGGTTTCCAGCGGCTACGATCTGGGACAACAGGTGTCGCAAATCGACAACTTTATTGCCGCCAAGGTCGACATGATTATTCTTAACGCCGCCGACTCCAAAGGCATCGGCCCAGCGGTAAAACGCGCGAAAGACGCAGGGATTGTAGTGGTTGCCGTTGACGTAGCGGCGGAAGGCGCAGATGCGACCATTACCTCCGATAACACCCAGGCGGGTGAAATGGCCTGTAAATACATTACCGACCGTCTGAAAGGGAAAGGCAACGTCGTCATTATCAACGGGCCGCCGGTTTCCGCCGTCCAGAACCGCGTGGAAGGCTGCCAGACCGAGTTTAAACGCCACCCGGATATCAAGGTGCTGTCGTATAACCAAAACGCCAAAGGCAGTCGCGAAGGCGGACTGGAGATCATGACCGCGCTGCTGGCGGCGAATCCGAAGATCGACGGCGTATTCGCCATTAACGATCCTACAGCGATCGGTGCCGATCTGGCAGCAAAACAGGCACAACGTAGCGAATTCTTTATTGTCGGCGTAGACGGATCGCCAGACGCTGAAGAAGCGTTGAAGCGGGAAAACTCACTATTTGTGGCGACGCCTGCACAAGATCCGCAGGTGATGGCTGCCAAAGCGGTCGAAATCGGCTATGACATATTGCAGGGGAAACCCGCCCCGAAAGAGCCCGTACTGATCCCGGTGACGATGATCGATAAAAACAACGTCGGCAGCTATAAGGGTTGGACGGTGAAATAACCCGCCACAACAACGCCGGATGGCGGCAAAAATGCCTTATCCGACCTACAAGATCGGTATGATTTTGTAGGCCGGATAAGCGCAGCGCCATCCGGCATGATATTAAGGAGGATTCTGCCGATGAAACGTTCCGCTATCAACGAGATACTGGGCCACACGCGCCAGTTTTTCTCTCAGCACGACGTGCATCTCCCCCCTTTCGCCAGTTTCCCGCCGACCCAATGGCGCAAGCTTGATCCCGCCGCCTGGAGCGAAGTTTTCGACCTTAAGCTCGGTTGGGATGTCACCGCGTTTGGCGGCAACAATTTCGCCGCGCAAGGGTTAAGGCTGTTTACCCTGCGTAATGGCTCGCCGAAAGGAATGCCTTACGAGAAATGCTACGCCGAGAAAATCATGCATGTTCGCGATGCACAGGTCACGCCGATGCATTTTCACTGGCGCAAACGCGAAGACATTATCAATCGCGGCGGCGGTAATTTAATTGTGGAACTGTGGAATGCGGGGCTCCGAGAACAAACGGAGGACAGCGACGTGAGCGTGGTGATTGACGGCTGTCGGCAAACCCATGCGGCAGGCAGTCAACTGCGCCTGACGCCGGGTGAAAGCATCTGCCTGCCGCCGGGCCTGTATCACAGCTTCTGGGCGGAAGAAGGTTTTGGCGACGTGCTGGTCGGCGAGGTTTCTTCTGTTAATGACGACGACCACGATAACCACTTTCTGCAACCGATCGCCCGCTATAACGACATTGAAGAAGACGAACCGGCGCAGCTGGTGCTGTGTAATGAGTATCGCCTGTTCCGCTAACCAAGGAGCGCATTATGCCGTTGATATCTCTCGCCGATGGCCTTGCCCATGCCCGCGAGCACCGCTATGCCTTAGGGGCGTTTAACGTTCTGGACTCACACTTCCTGCGCGCGCTGTTTGCCGCAGCAAAGCAGGAACGTTCGCCGTTTATCATCAACATCGCCGAGGTGCATTTTAAATATATCTCGTTGGATTCTCTGGTCGAAGCGGTCAAGTTCGAAGCCGCGCGGCATGACATTCCGGTAGTGCTGAACCTTGACCACGGCCTGCACTTTGAGTCGGTGGTTCGGGCACTGCGCTTAGGTTTCAGTTCAGTGATGTTTGATGGCTCCACGCTAGAGTATGAAGAAAATATTCGTCAAACCCGCGAAGTGGTGAAGATGTGTCACGCCGTCGGCGTATCGGTGGAAGCCGAACTGGGCGCGGTGGGAGGCGATGAGGGCGGCGCGTTGTATGGTCATGCCGACGAGTCGCTATTTACCGACCCGATGATGGCGCGTGATTTCGTCGACAGAACCGGGATTGACGCGCTGGCGGTCGCCATTGGTAATGCACACGGCAAATATAAAGGCGAACCGGAGCTCGACTTTCCGCGTCTTGACGCCCTTCGCCAGCAGGCGGCGATCCCGCTGGTACTGCACGGCGGTTCCGGCATTAGCAACGACGATTTCAAGCGCGCAATTGAACTCGGCATTCACAAAATCAACTTCTATACCGGCATGTCGCAGGCGGCGCTGTCGGCAGTAGAGACAAGAATAGCGAATCGTCAGCCCCTGTACGACGAATTCGCCGAACTGCTGCTCGCCATTGAAGAGGCCATTACCGATACCGTTTCAGAACAGATGCGTATTTTTGGCAGCGCGGGACGGGTCTGATGGAACGCAGAGGCGTTATCGCCGCAGGCAACATGCTGGTCGATCATGTGCATCAAATTGTGCAGTGGCCGGAACGCGGCTGGCTGGCGGAAATCATCCGTAGCGAACGCGCGACGGGCGGTGCGCCGCTGAACGTACTGCTGACGCTGGCGAAAATGCACACCGGACTGCCGCTGCAGGCGGTGGGGTTAATCGGTCAGGATAGCGACGGCGACTACATCATGGCGATGCTGGAGCAGTATCATGTTAATCGCCAGCATGTGCAGCGCACGACTTTCGCCCCCACGTCGATGTCACAGGTGATGACCGATCCCAGCGGTCAGCGCACCTTTTTCCACTCGCCCGGTGCCAACCGGCTGCTGGATCTGCCCGCTTTTGAGCAACTGGATACCTCGATGAAAATCTTCCATCTTGGCTATCTGCTGCTGCTCGACAGTCTGGACATGCCGGATGAGGAGTACGGCACGCGTAGCGCACGGCTGCTGGCGCAAATGCGCGACAACGGCTTTGAAACATCACTGGATCTGGTTTCACGCAAGGGCGACCCGCGCTATCAGCCGCTGGTGATGCCAGCCCTGCGCCATCTCGACTATCTGGTAATTAACGAGCTGGAAGCCGGGGAATTCAGCGGGCTGGAGATCCGCCTGCCCAACGGGGAGTTGCATATTGCGCACATCGCCACCGCTGCGCGCGAACTGCTGAATGCGGGCGTACGCCAGCGGGTGGTTATCCACTGTCCGGAAGGCGCCTGGGGTGAAGCGCCGGATCTGCCGGGCGTCTGGATCCCGTCACAGTATCTGGCGCCGGAGGAGATCGTTGGCAGCGTCGGGGCGGGAGATGCGTTTTGCGCCGGATTTTTGTATGGCTGTCATGAACGCTGGTCGCTGACGGACAGCGTCAGGCTGGCACACGCCTGCGCACGGGCCAGTTTGCTGTGCGCCAACGCGATAGACGGCGCGAAAACGTTGGCAGAGTTAAAAGCCGATATAGCGTCCTTGTAAGCCGGATAAGACGTTTACGCCGCCTTATCATGATGCTGAACGTCGGCGGCAAACACATAGCCCAGCCCGCGCAGGGTTTTGATCAGCATCGGCTGATGCGGGTTGTTCTCTATTTTTCGCCGTAACCGCATGATTAGCACGTCAATGGTGCGGTCAAACACCTCAACGCTGTCGCTGCGCGTCAGTTCCAGCAACTGTTCTCGGCTAAGTACCCGGCGGGCGTTTTGGGCCAGCGCCAGCAGCAGGCTGTATTCCCCCTGCGTCAACTCCACCTTCAGTTGCTGAGGATTATGTAACTGGCAACCGGCGGTATCGAGATGCCAACCGTTAAAAGAAAGCCCCGTGGTTTGCGGGCTGCCACTTTCTGCCGTTAACACGCCGACGCGTCTGAGTACCGCCTTTACCCGCGCCACCAGCACCCGCGCATTGAACGGTTTACCGATGTAGTCGTCAGCGCCCATTTCCAACCCGACAACCACATCCGACTCGCTGCCAAGCCCGGTCAGCATCACCACCGGTAATCCGGGTCTGATCTTTTGCACCTGCTGCAGCACCATCAGACCGTTAATATCAGGCAACATCATGTCCAGCAATACCAGAGCGATTTCCGGCTGAGTCTCAATGCAGCGCAGCGCCTCCTGCCCGGTGTGACATGCGGTCACTGCAAAGACGTGTTCGCTCAGCACATCCTGTAAAAGCGTGCAGACAGCGATGTCATCATCCACAACCAGTATGGCTGGCTTCATTGTTTTTCCCCATTTCTGGCCAACTTAAATGAGTGTGATTGATTCTGCACAGAGTGACAGCGATAAGGCACAAGGATGTGTGGGAAACATAACCTCGGTCACACTGCCGGGCCGTCACGTATTGGAGATTCGTCACGTCAAATATGACGACAGCCTGTTTTTCGTCAGGGTTTTGCGCAAAATTCGCCCGTAATATCGACTAATGCCCCTGATAAAAACATGGCATAAAAGATGCATAACTCAAGCGACAAGCGCGTATGCGTGATTTGATTAACTGGAGCGAGACCGATGAAAAAAGTCGTCACGGTTTGCCCATATTGCGCATCAGGTTGCAAAATCAACCTGGTGGTCGATAACGGCAAAATCGTCCGGGCTGAAGCGGCGCAGGGGAAAACCAACCAGGGTACCTTGTGTCTGAAGGGCTACTATGGCTGGGATTTTATCAATGATACCCAGATCCTGACCCCTCGTCTGAAAACCCCAATGATCCGTCGCCAGCGTGGCGGCAAACTGGAATCCGTTTCCTGGGATGAAGCGCTTGATTACGTCGCCACTCGTCTGAGCGCCATCAAAGCGAAGTATGGCCCGGACGCTATTCAGACGACCGGTTCATCTCGCGGTACGGGTAACGAAACCAACTATGTAATGCAAAAATTCGCGCGCGCCGTTATTGGTACCAATAACGTTGACTGCTGCGCTCGCGTCTGACACGGCCCTTCGGTTGCAGGTCTGCACCAATCGGTCGGTAACGGCGCAATGAGTAATGCTATCAATGAAATTGATAACACAGATTTAGTGTTCATCTTCGGGTACAACCCAGCGGATTCCCACCCGATCGTGGCGAATCACGTGATTAACGCTAAACGTAACGGGGCGAAAATTATCGTCTGCGATCCGCGCAAAATTGAAACCGCGCGTATTGCCGATATGCACATCGCGTTGAAAAACGGCTCGAACATCGCGCTGCTCAACGCTATGGGTCATGTCATCATCGAAGAAAAACTGTACGACCAGGCGTTCGTCGCCTCCCGTACCGAAGGATTCGAAGAGTACAGCAAGATTGTCGAAGGCTACACGCCGGAGTCCGTCGAAGATATCACTGGCGTTAGCGCACAGGATATTCGTCAGGCTGCTCGTATGTACGCCACGGCAAAAAGCGCGGCCATCCTGTGGGGCATGGGTGTTACCCAGTTCTATCAGGGTGTGGAAACCGTGCGTTCACTGACCAGCCTCGCAATGCTGACCGGCAACCTCGGTAAGCCAAGCGTGGGCGTTAACCCGGTTCGTGGCCAGAACAACGTTCAGGGCGCATGCGACATGGGCGCGCTACCGGATACTTATCCGGGCTATCAGTATGTGAAAGATCCGGCTAACCGCGAGAAGTTCGCTAAAGCCTGGGGCGTGGAAAGTCTGCCTGCACATACCGGCTATCGCATCAGTGAACTGCCGCACCGTGCGGCGCATGGCGAAGTCCGCGCGGCGTACATTATGGGTGAAGATCCATTACAGACCGATGCTGAACTCTCCGCAGTGCGCAAAGGCTTTGAGGATCTGGAACTGGTCATCGTGCAGGATATCTTCATGACCAAAACTGCCGCTGCCGCAGACGTTATTTTACCGTCTACGTCATGGGGCGAGCATGAAGGCGTCTTCTCCGCGGCTGACCGTGGCTTCCAGCGCTTCTTTAAAGCCGTTGAGCCGAAGTGGGATCTGAAAACGGACTGGCAGATTATCAGTGAAATCGCCACCCGTATGGGCTACCCGATGCACTACAACAACACCCAGGAAATCTGGGATGAGTTGCGTCATCTGTGCCCGGATTTCTACGGTGCCACTTACGAGAAAATGGGCGAACTGGGCTATATCCAGTGGCCTTGCCGCGACACCTCAGAAACCGACCAGGGTACGTCTTATCTCTTCAAAGAGAAGTTCGATACCCCGAACGGCCTGGCGCAGTTCTTTACCTGCGACTGGGTAGCGCCAATCGACAAACTCACTGAGGAGTACCCGATGGTGCTGTCTACGGTGCGTGAAGTCGGCCACTACTCTTGCCGTTCGATGACCGGTAACTGTGCGGCGCTGGCCGCGCTGGCGGATGAACCGGGCTATGCCCAGATCAACACCGCCGACGCAGCACGCCTGGGCATCCAGGATGAAGAGCTGGTGTGGGTTAACTCGCGTAAAGGCCGGGTCATTACCCGTGCAGCAGTCAGCGATCGTCCAAACAAAGGCGCGATTTACATGACCTACCAGTGGTGGATTGGCGCATGTAATGAGCTGGTAACCGAGAACTTAAGCCCGATTACCAAAACGCCGGAGTACAAGTACTGTGCCGTTAACGTTGAACGCATTGCCGATCAGCGCGCTGCCGAGCAGTATGTCATTGATGAGTACACCAAGCTGAAAGCCAGCCTGCGCGAAAGCGCGATGGGTTAGTCCGTTTACGTAACTGTTCTGCAACAGCCTCCGCCCGGAGGCTGTTTTTTTATCCATACGATCTCTTTATACTGTTCATTCCGTACCCTAAATAAAACTCAAAATGAAACAACTCATTGCATTGATGTTCTTTATGACATTCTTTGCCCATGCCAGTGATACTGAGCCAGGAAGCCAGTACTTACAGGCCGCTGAGGCAGGGGACCGTCGCGCACAGTACTTTCTTGCCGATACCTGGTTCAGTTCGGGCGATTTGAGCAAAGCCGAGTATTGGGCGCAAAAAGCCGCCGACAACGGCGATGCCGACGCCTGTGCGCTACTGGCGCAAATCAAAATTACGAATCCGGTCAGTCTGGATTACCCCCAGGCTAAAACGCTGGCGGAAAAAGCAGCCAAAGCAGGCAGTAAAGCGGGAGAACTTACCCTGGCGCGGATTCTGGTCAACACCCAGGCTGGACGTACCGATTACCCTAAAGCCATTACCTTGCTGCAAAACGCCTCCGAAGACCTGGAAAATGACTCCGCCGTCGACGCACAAATGCTGCTCGGCCTGATTTACGCCAACGGCGTGGGCATACCCGCTGATGATGAGAAAGCGACGTGGTATTTCAAACGAAGCTCAGCCATTTCCCGCACCGGTTATTCCGAATACTGGGCAGGGATGATGTTCTTAAACGGTGAACAGGGTTTTATCGTGAAGAATAAACAGAAGGCGCTGCACTGGCTGAATCTGAGCTGTATGGAAGGATTCGATACCGGCTGCGAAGAGTTTGATAAGTTAACAAACGGGTAATGATTTGCATTGCCGGATGGCGCTACGCTTATCCGGCAAGCTGTCATGAATTACTGATTAGCGGTCTTATCAAATCTACCCAGCACGTCGCGCTCATAGGCCAGCGCTTTCTTGCGGTCAAATTTGTGTTCCCACTTGGCGATAACCAGTACCGCCAGCGCATTACCCACCACGTTCAGCGCGGTACGCGCCATGTCGAGGATACGGTCAACACCGGCGATAAACGCCAGGCCTTCCAGTGGGATCCCCACGCTGCCCAGCGTAGCCAGCAGCACCACGAATGATACGCCCGGCACACCCGCAATCCCTTTCGAGGTCACCATCAGCGTCAGCACCAGCACGATTTCCTGCCACAGCGACAGGTCGATACCGTACAGCTGCGCGATAAAGATAGCGGCGATACTCTGGTACAGAGTTGAACCATCAAGGTTGAATGAGTAGCCGGTCGGCACCACAAAGCTGGTGATTGAAGCTGGCGCGCCATAGGCTTCCATCTTCTCAATAATGCGCGGCAGCACGCTCTCGGAGCTGGCTGTAGAGTAAGCCAGAATCAGCTCGTCTTTCAGAATGCGGATCAGGATCCAGATGCTCAAACCGCAGATGCGCGCCACGATCCCCAGCACCACCAGCGCGAAGAACAGAATGGCGAAATGCACCAACAGCACCAGCTTCGCCAGCGGCCACAAGGAGGCAAAACCGAAGTTCGCGACGGTAACGGCAATCAGCGCGAAAACACCGACTGGCGCGTAGCGCATAACCATGTGAGTGACTTTAAACATGGTTTCGGAAATAGAGCGGAATACGGTAACCAACGGCTCGCGGTGAGTTGCCGGCAGGGAAGACAGACCTAAACCGAACAGCACCGAGAAGAAGATAATCGGCAGCATATCGCCTTTTGCCATCGATGCGACGATGTTGGTTGGCACCAGTGACAAAATTGTCCCCATCAGGCCATGCGCGTGGCTCTGTACTTCTGCGGTCGTGCTTTGATATTTCGAAATATCCACGGTCGCCAGTTGCGACATATCCACCCCGGTACCTGGCTGGAACACATTCGCCAGCGTGATACCCAGGATAATCGCCACGGTGGTGATTACTTCGAAATAGATAATAGTTTTGGCGCCAATACGGCCCAGCTGTTTTGCATCACCGACCCCGGCGATACCGACAACCAGCGTAGAGATAACAATGGGCACCACGATCATTTTGATCAGATGGATAAAGATATCGCCCGCCGGTGACAGCAGGTTTACAACCAGCCATTCACGGCTGTCACTATGGTAATGCAGGTAACTCCCCAGCAGAATGCCCAGCACCATAGCGATCAGAATCTGCCATGCCAGGCTGACTTTCAAATTTTTCATAACAACGGACTTCCTCGATGGAGCGCTATTCCACATGCGGTGTGTGGTAATAGTACATACTGAAAGGGTATGAATTGTGTTGCGTTCGTTTATGGAGTTTTTTAACGCTTATTATCATTATCATTTGCGTACTGTCTCGCGCAACCCTCCAGGAACAGAGCCTTCGGCTGAATTTATGCATAAAAATGCAATTTTATCGGGGTATTGATGAATAACTTTTTGTTATAAAAGAATTTTAATATGTTCAAAAATGAAGAAGTCATGGCGTGAGTTTTTTTTGCTCATTTGTTCGTTCGCCTGTTTTTTAAACAGGCCAAATGATACAAATCACAAAAGAAACAAATTTATTTTTGCCGATTCTGCAACAACTTCGCCATATTAATAGAGTCAATGAGCTGTGCCCGGTTCACCCTCGGCGAGTTTAAATCCATAACTTTTTGCCACACTGAAATGGCCTGGGCGTAATCTGCCTGCATAAACGCATCTGAGGCTAACAGCATCAGCGCAGTGACCTCTGTCGGGTCCAGCGCCAGAGCCTTATCAATCATCTCGCGAGTGGGCGGTGTCATATGCTGCCCGGCCTGGTAATACAATACCGTTGCCAGCGCTGAATAGATCTCAGCATTTTCACCCCCTACACGCAGCGCCTGCTCGTAGGCAAGCAGCGCATTATGATACGCGTTTTGCCAAAGATAGTACTCACCGAGTTGCGCCCATTTCACACCGTCCTGCGGATTAGCACGAATTTGCGATTGCAGCAAAAGCAGCTGTTTTTCCTGAATATTTTCATCGGCGAACGCATGTAATGGGTCCGCCAGCCGCGTCAGTTCCTGACGCACCGCCTGCCATTTGGGCGTCAACAGATAACCTCCGATGCAGGCCACAACCATCAGCACCGTCGCAGCGGTCAGCCACTTCACGGGGAGTGGGCGTAACGGCGCAGGGGAATGGGTGGACTGGCTCATTGCACATCCTCCTCTACGCGCTGACGCCTTCTCACCCGCCAGACCACCACGCCCACCAGCAATAACAACAGGCACGGCAACGCCCACAGCAGCAGCGTTTGCTCATTCAACGGCGGGTTGTAGCGCACAAAATCACCGTAGCGATCGGTCATCCACGTCGTTATCTCGGCTTCACTTTTCCCTTCCGCCACCATGCTATAAACCTGGTGGCGCATACTGACCGCTACCGGCGCATTGGATTCCAGCAAGTTTTGGTTTTGACACTGTGGACAGCGCAGTTGGCTGGCAATAGACAACGCTTTTTCCTGTTGTTG
Organism: Citrobacter sp. RHBSTW-00986; assembly: GCF_013783065.1. Lineage (NCBI taxonomy): Bacteria > Pseudomonadati > Pseudomonadota > Gammaproteobacteria > Enterobacterales > Enterobacteriaceae > Citrobacter > Citrobacter sp. RHBSTW-00986. The sequence goes on from NZ_CP056200.1 coordinate 4,478,259, forward strand.
CTGGTTGGCAAAAGTCCATGTGTCCACAACCTGGGCATGTGTCGCGAAGGCGATGAAAAACAAAATGATAGCTAAGAGTAAACATGTTCTGCCGGATGGCGCTGCGCTTATCCGACCTACCGTTTTCACACCCCGTTCGCCGCCATCCGGCAACGCGTTGATTAGTTTATGCATCGCGCTTTCTCCCTCGCCATCCGCTCAGCAGCGCACCACAGACCATTAACAGTCCCCCGCCCCAAATCCAGCGCACGCCGGTCTGCACGTACAAGCGCATGGCATAACGGTCCGGTCCGGTTTTTTCGCCGATTACCGCATACCAGTCATGCATCAGATTCCAGCGGATCCCCGGCTCCATCATCTGTTGACGGCGCGCGGCATAGAAGCGTCTTTCAGGCTGCAGGCTGCCAATGCGTTTCTCATTCTGCCACAGCGTGATCTGCGCTTTTTCACTGGTGTAGTTACCTTTCGCTTCCAGGTCGAGACGCTCAAAACGAAATCTATGGTCACTCCCGTTTTTGCAACACCGATTTTGACGACAAGTTGGCTTGCTTGAATCTATCCGGCGTCTGAATGGGATTTTATTCCCGCGCCTTGATGAGTTCCGCGCCTGATGAACCTCCAGAAAATATACGGCTTCAATGAGCCTTTCCGTTTTACAGGTTCCTCAACAGGCCGGTGGGCCGTTAGTATCATCAATATCAGTATTCGCAAAACCAGATCAGTAATTCTTTAAACCGGTGTATTTCTGCCGTTATGCTACATAAGTTTGCTGTCGTGCCGTTAGGGCCCAGGCTATTCTGGCCAGCTTGTTTGCCAGAGCACAAGTGACGACAAAGTTGCTTTTCCGGCACAGTAAATCCCTGACCCAATCGGCCAATTTGCCAGACTGGTGTTCCAGTTTTTGTATGAATACCCTGGCACATTGAACCAACAAAGTTCGGATCTTTTTATTACCTCGCTTACTAATTCCCAGCAATGTCGTCCTACCTCCCGTGCTGTACTGCCGAGGTACAAGCCCTGTTGCCGCCGCAAAGTCACGGCTGCTGGCGTACTGCTTCCCGTCGCCAATCTCAGTTGAAATAGTACTCGCTGTCAGTGTTCCGACGCAGGGAATGCTCAGCAAGCGCTGTCCAACCTCATCTTCGTCCAACTTTCGTTTCAACTGGGATTCCAAATCTTTAATCTGCTCAACAAGATAGTGATAATGCTGTTGTAATTTCAGCAATAACTGGCTGAGGTAAAGAGGCAAACTATTATCCTCAAGAATGGTACTCAGTCGGCTAATAACGGCAGCTCCTCGGGGAACGCTAATGCCAAATTCCAGCAGAAAAGCATGCATTTGATTGGTTGTTTTTACCTTATCCTGAACCAGGGATTCACGGACACGATGCAGAGCCCGCATTGCCTGCTGAGATTCCGTTCTGGGCTGCACAAAACGCATAGACGGACGCGATGCAGCTTCACAAATAGCTTCGGCGTCGACAAAGTCGTTTTTATTGCTTTTAACGAACGGGCGGACAAATTGTGGTGATATCAGCTTTGGGGAATGCCCCAACTCTTCCAACTTGCGTGCCATAAAGTGAGAACCGCCACAGGCTTCCATTGCGATGGTTGTAGCGGGGCATGTCGCCAAAAATTCGATCAACTTTGGCCGGGTAAATTTTTTACGGTAAACAGCCTTCCCGCGACGATCCTGGCAATGAATATGGAAAGAGTTTTTACCCAGATCGATACCAATGAGCGCAATGTTTTCCATGATAGTTCTCCGAATGAAAGCCTGTCCTCAGCATAGTACCGGGAAGGAGGGAGTGACCATCTCATTAAATATAGCCCGCCAGTTCCACCTGCTGCCCGGGGCTGAGATTCAGGCTTATCTCCTGACGACTACCGCTGGAAAAGACGATCCCAGCCGCAAACACCAGCACCCCGGCATGCGCCAGCAGTGCCGGAAGCTGGCAACGCACAGGCACTTTGCGGCTTCTGATCGTCGCCAGCACGATAACCAGCAGCATCAGCAGGCCAAAGGGCAGCGTAGCACGGTTAAAGTACGGTGCGCCCACGGAGAGCCGCCCCCAGCCGAACAACCCGTAAATCATCGGGTAAAGGGTGCCAATCAGCACAATCAGCAGCACCGCGCAAAAAAGTAATAGCGCGACCAGAATCAGCATCTCGCGCGACCAGCCGCCAAAACGCGCATTCTGGCGGACTTGCTGTCCCCGCCAGGCGTATAGTCCGAGCGATGCCAGGCTCAATACGGTAAACAGCGCGAACAGCGGCGTGGCGCGGACGTTATCCAGCGCAAAAGCGTGCACGGAAACGAGAATGCCGGAACGCACAATCAGCGTCCCCAGCAGCGATAAAATCAGCGTGACGATCGCCAGCAGCAGCGACCAGTGGCGGAAGATCCCACGTTGGCGCGTGATGAACAGACTATGCAGCAGCGCACTGGCGGAAAGCCAGGGTAATAAGGAGGCATTTTCTACCGGGTCCCAGAACCACCAGCCGCCCCAGCCCAACTCACAGTAGGCCCACCAGGAGCCAAGGATAATCCCCAGCGTCAGCGCACACCAGCCAGGCAGCGCCCAGCGCCAGCACACCCCGGCGCTCTGCGCATTAAAGTCACCGCGCAGCAGCGAGGCCAGCGCCACGCCTGCCGCCACCATCAAGCCACCGTAACCCAGGTACAGCAGCGGCGGATGGAGGATTAACCCGAGATGTTGCAGCATCGGATTAAGATCGCGCCCTTCAATGGCTGGCGGGAAGATACGCACGAACGGATCGGACCATACCACCACAAACAGCAGCAGCAGGGCCGTTATCAAAGCGAGGACGCTGAGCGTTAACGGAAACAGCAGGTCGGAATCACGCCGATAGCGCAAGGCGAACAGCGCGCTCCAGCCGGAAAGAAACAGCACCCACAGCAGCAGCGATCCTTCATGCCCGCCCCACACCGCCGCCAGTTTTAATCCCCACGGCAGCAGGCTGTAGCTATGCTGAGCAACGTAGACCACCGAAAAGTCGCTGGTCAGAAAGCAGAATATCAGAATGGCAAAGGCCAGCAGCAGCAGCGAAAATTGCGTCCACATGCCCACGCTTGCCAGGCGCATTACGCCTTGCCAGCGCTGGCGGACACCCACCAACACGGCAAGCGGGGTCAACACGTTGACCCCGAGGCTTAACAACAGTGCCAGAAAACCGGCTTCAGGAAGGAGAACGTCCAGATATCACCTTACGCAACGGTTAGCTGACCCGCATAGAGAATAAAAAAGCGCAGCAGCAGTACGCCGGTCAGGCTGGCACCGCACACTGCCAGCACGCCATGAAACGTCGAACTGCGGTTGGCCCAAGGTTTTAGCAGCATCGGCAGTATCAGCCCAAGCCCGGCCACGCCCAGCCAGAACCACCAGGTCCAGAATCCGCCGCCCAGTGCTGCCGCCAGCGCGCGCATTTTGCCGTCATCGCCCAGCGCCAGACCGACGAAAAACGCCGCCAGCAGGAAGATCTCCAGCCATACCACCGGGACTTCCATGCGATGCACAAAGTGCGCTTCGGTACTGTGCGGATTGCTACGATGACGTAACGCCATGGCGATCAGCGCCACCGCCGCGCCGGAGGAGATCCCGGAGAACAGGAACAGCACCGGCAGGATCGGGTTATTCAGGAACGGGTAGGATTTCAGCGCCGACAGCAGAAAACCGGTGTACGCCCCGAGCAGGACCGCCAGCACCAGCATTAACGTCTCCAGCGCGCGATGAAACGGCGCAATCAACGTCAGCATTTTCTGTACGATCCCTAATCGCGGCAGCCAGCGCTGTTGCAGAGCAATCACCTCTTTTTCAAAGATTTTTGCCAGCCACAGCACCAGCACCACCATGTACAACTGGAACAACATGACCCCCATCGACATCACCGAAGTGAAGCTGTAGTGGAACATCAGTTTCCAGAAGGTCCATGGACGCGTCAGGTGGAACACCAGAATCAGCAGACCGAAGATAATCGCCCCCGGCCCTAACACCAGCGTAGTGCGTAGCAGCGTGCTGTCAGAACCGCCCGCCTCCGGATGGAAACGACGCAGCAGAATCGCCAGCGTGACCAGTCCGGCGGAGATGCCAATCAGGAACAGATAGATGGCAATGGGCCAGTCCCACACCAGTGATTCAAAATGAAATGCAGAAGCGGATGTCATTGGCTCACCTCCCCAAATTTAAAGGGAACGCGGTAGACCTTCGGTTTTGTGCCCAACGCCAGCTTGTAACGGTAGGTGGTTTTCTGCAGCAACAAGCGGGAGATATCGCTGTTGGGATCGTCCAGATTACCAAACGTCAGCGCCTTCGTCGGACACGACTCAACGCAGGCGGGCTGCTTGCCCGCTTTCAGATTGGTTTTCCGACAGAAATCGCATTTATCCGCCGTTTTGCTAACCGGATGGATAAAGCGCACGCGATAAGGACACGCGGCGATACAGTACTGGCAGCCAACGCACAGGTCCGGGTTCACATCCACAATACCGCTGGCGGCATCGCGATACGATGCCCCCGTCGGGCAGACGTCAACGCAGGGGGCATGGTCGCAATGCTGGCACGAATGACGGAAAAAACGATACTTCACATCAGGAAACGTCCCCTGCGGCTCGCTGCGAAAAATCGTCAGACGCGATACCCCTTCCGGCACGTTGTTTACTTCCCGACAAGCATCCATGCAGGCCGTACAGCCGATGCATAGTGACTCATCATGTACCATACCGTAACGTACGCCGTTGATGTTCAGCGTCTTCGCCACAACGCGTCCCGCCGTCCCGCTCACTGCCACCAGCGCGCCGACGCGGGTGATAAACTGGCGACGAGAGCAACTCATGGATGCTCCTTAAGCAACGGAACCGACGCCGGGTTAAAGTTCGGATTGTTACGCTGATCGCTGTGGCAATCGACGCAAATCTTGATCCGTCCTTTATCACTTAGCGTCTGCATCGTGTCTTGCTTCGGATGCAGTGAGTGACAGCTGGCACACGCCACTTTGGTTACGTGGACATCGTGTGGCCAGAACGCTTTTTGTAGCTGCTCAGGCAGGTGGCAGGACATACAGACGCTGTTCTGCTGTTCAACGTTGTACATCGGCTCATTAAAGCGCATCACATCCTTCACCCCTTCACGGTGGTTCGGTGACGGCTGGCCGTGACAGTTGGTGCAGGTGACCGGCAGTTTGTTATTCGGGTTGATGACTTCTGCATGCTTACCATGCATGCCTTCGGTATCTGGCTTGTGACAATCCAGACAGGCGGCATCCGGATTACGCTGTTGGGTAACCGTCCAGCGTTGATCCGACTCCTGCGGCGTTGGCGTGGCAGTGATTCCACTCAGGCTCCAGAACAAGCCTGACGCCAGCACCCCAGCAGTTAATAACGAACCTAATACGCTCATATTCACTCCGTTGAGTTATCCGCCCCTGACGGGGCGAAATGGGGTTATTGGCTTAACAGACCGTTTTTACGCGCCTGATCTTCCCACTGCGGAATCACCGTTTTGATGAAGTCCTGCTTCTCAGCATTGATTTGCTGCATGTTCAGACCAATCGCCGCCTGGGCTTTCTCTTTGGTAGAGATATCCGGTAACGGGATTTCATGGGTGATGCCTTTGGTCGCCAGCAGACGGACCAGTTTGGTACGCGCATCGGCGGCTTTATCCATCGCACTACCCAGCATCCGCAGACCCTCTTCCGGAGCGTGCATGTGAATACCGTGTGAGGCGATAGACAGGTCCCAGCGCCATTGTGCGTGACGGATATCTTCCAGAATCGGCTTCATTTCCGCTTCAGTCGCACCCGCATCCCATGCGGCTTTCGCTTCGAAGTGCGCATGAACCAGCTGATCTTCGACCTTGATTTTCAGGTCATGAATAGCCTGTTTACGCTCGGCGACCACTTTTTGCAGGGACGCTTTATCCTGGGTGTGGCAGTTCGCACAGGTCTGAGCAAAGTTATCGAACGGGTTACCAATTTTATGGTCGGTGTAGAGCTTGCCTTCCGCGTTTTGCACTTTCGGCATGTGACAGTCGATACAGGTCACGTTGTTCTTGCCGTGAATGCCCGCGCTCCAGGTTTCATATTCCGGGTGCTGCGCTTTCAGCATCGGCGTTTTCGACAGGGAGTTGGTCCAGTCAGAGAAGGCGATGGTGTCGTAGTATTTCTCCATGTTCTCGACTTTCATGCCCTCGTCCCACGGGAACTTAACGGCTTTGTTTTTACCGTCGAAGTAGTATTCCACGTGGCACTGACCGCAGACCATGGATTGCTGATCAAAGCGACCGGCTTTCTCAAACGGTTTGCCGATTGTTTCCATCGCGCGTTCTGCATAAGGACGCGACAGCGTCAGCTCTGGCTTGCCTTTGGCGAAGTCTGGTGACGCAGTGTTATGGCAATCTGCACAGCCGAGATTGTTAACAATTTCCGGACCGCCGCGCGCCCATTTACCGTGGAAGTAGCCATCTTCACCATCTTTCTGGATCAGACGCGCTACGTCCGGGCTTTTACAGCTCCAGCAGGCCATCGGCAGCGGGCCGTCTTCAGCCGTTTTTGGTGCGCCGGTACGTAAGGTTTCACGCACATCGGTCACGGCATAGGCGTGTCCACGCGGTTTGTTGTAATCGCGCGAGAATGGATATCCCGCCCACAGGATCACCAGACGCGGATCTTCTGCCAGCGCATCTTCACGGGCTGATTGCTCAGACGTGGCTTTCCAGGAGAGATATTGATCGGGATGCTGAGGAGCGAAGGTTTCATTCTTCGCTTCAACGGTGACGGTTTTTGCGGGTACAGGAGTTTGTTCAGCGTGAACAGCAGAAATAAATAATAAAGGTAATAACAGGCTGAAGAAACGGCGTACGCGTGATTTTATCCTTGCCATAGGGGTCTCATCCAGATGACGCCATTATCTGCAATGGCGGTTCTTTTATTGTTTTCCATAACAGCAACCACACGAATACTGTCATGACATTGCTCCACCCTATTTGTAACAAGAAACCACACTGAAAATGTTGTCTTTAATCAATTGTAAGTGTATGTAAAATACCACTTTAGAGTTATAAGCCCCCTCTAACTCCTCACTCTTTTGTCTAATTCAGAGATAGATCACCTTTTCAATAATCCTTTAGATAACTACATGTTATCGCGAGATTTAATCAATTTTTGCTAGTTCCCTTCAAAATTAAGTTTGCCGCTAATTTGCACAATTCGTTTATTGCGTGATCTGCCGCGCAAATACTAAACAAAACTCTCAAAGCCCCTACATTTAACGTTTATGAGACATATTATTAACATCCTACAAGGAGAACAAAAGCCATGAGCCAAATACATAAACACGCTATTCCCGCAAACATTGCGGATCGTTGCCTGATAAACCCGGAGCAGTACGAAGAGAAATACCAGCAATCCGTTAACGAACCCGACACATTTTGGGGCGAGCAGGGAAAGATACTTGATTGGATCAAGCCGTACAGCCAGGTGAAGAACACCTCCTTCGCACCAGGCAACGTGTCGATTAAATGGTACGAAGACGGCACCCTGAACCTGGCCGCAAACTGCCTTGACCGTCATTTACAGGCAAATGGCGATCGCACCGCCATCATCTGGGAAGGCGATGACGCCACCCAAAGCAAAAACATTACTTATCGCGAACTGCATCGCGATGTTTGCCGTTTCGCCAATACGCTACTGGATTTAGGCATTAAAAAAGGCGACGTAGTGGCCATTTATATGCCGATGGTGCCGGAAGCGGCGGTTGCTATGCTGGCTTGCGCCCGCATTGGCGCGGTGCATTCGGTCATCTTCGGTGGTTTCTCACCAGAAGCGGTCGCCGGACGTATCATCGACTCCAATTCACGTCTGGTGATCACCGCCGACGAAGGCGTGCGCGCCGGCCGCGCCATCCCGCTGAAAAAGAACGTCGATGATGCGCTGAAAAACCCGAACGTGAAAACCGTGGAACATGTGGTCGTCCTCAAACGTACCGGTGGAAAAACGGAATGGCAGGAAGGCCGTGACCTGTGGTGGTCCGATCTTATCGAGAAAGCCAGCCCGGAACATCAGCCAGAAGAAATGAACGCGGAAGATCCGCTGTTTATCCTCTATACCTCCGGTTCAACCGGCAAGCCAAAAGGCGTACTGCATACCACCGGCGGATATCTGGTCTATGCCGCAACCACCTTTAAGTACGTGTTTGACTACCATCAGGGCGATATTTATTGGTGTACCGCTGACGTGGGTTGGGTAACCGGGCACAGCTACCTGCTGTACGGTCCGCTGGCCTGCGGCGCAACCACGCTGATGTTCGAAGGCGTGCCAAACTGGCCAACCCCGGCGCGTATGTCGCAGGTTGTGGACAAGCACCAGGTCAATATTCTGTATACCGCGCCGACCGCCATCCGCGCCCTGATGGCAGAAGGTGATAAAGCGATTGAAGGCACTGACCGCTCCTCGCTGCGTATCCTGGGTTCCGTTGGCGAGCCAATTAACCCGGAAGCATGGGAGTGGTACTGGAAGAAGATCGGCAACGAAAAATGCCCGGTCGTCGATACCTGGTGGCAGACCGAAACCGGTGGATTCATGATCACCCCGCTGCCGGGCGCCACCGAGCTGAAAGCGGGTTCCGCAACCCGTCCGTTCTTTGGCGTACAGCCTGCGATTGTCGATAACGAGGGTAATCCGCTGGAAGGCGCGACCGAAGGCAACCTGGTGATTACCGACTCGTGGCCGGGCCAGGCGAGAACGCTGTTTGGCGATCACGAACGCTTTGAGCAGACCTACTTTTCTACCTTCAAGAATATGTACTTCAGCGGCGACGGCGCGCGTCGTGACGAAGATGGCTATTACTGGATCACCGGTCGTGTGGACGATGTGCTGAACGTCTCTGGCCACCGTCTGGGAACGGCAGAAATCGAATCGGCGCTGGTGTCGCATCCGAAGATTGCCGAGGCCGCGGTGGTGGGTATTCCGCATAATATTAAAGGCCAGGCGATCTACGCCTACGTCACGCTGAATCACGGCGAAGAGCCGTCACCGGAGCTGTACGCCGAGGTGCGCAACTGGGTACGTAAAGAAATTGGTCCGCTGGCAACGCCAGACGTGCTGCACTGGACCGACTCACTGCCGAAAACCCGCTCCGGCAAAATCATGCGCCGTATTCTGCGTAAAATCGCGGCGGGCGATACCAGCAATCTGGGCGATACCTCGACCCTCGCCGATCCTGGCGTGGTAGAGAAACTGCTCGAAGAGAAGCAGGCCATCGCGATGCCATCATAACCATAACCGTGAAATGCCCGATGGTGCGCGGCTTATCGGGCCTACAAATCCTACCCCTACCCCTCCCCTGACCGGGAGGGAAAATATAATAACCCACCCCAAAGGATTTCGCGTTGCAGGAAGGCGGCAAGCGAGCGCATCCCCAGGAGCATAGTTCACTATGTGACTGAGGTGGGCGAGTGCGGCCAACACACTTGCAACGTGAAAGACGAAGGGGGCCTCTGGAGAACTCTGTGATGAATGACTCTATTTATCAGCGGATAGAAGACAGTGCGCGTTTCAGGGAGTTAGTTGAAAAAAGGCAACGGTTTGCCACCATTCTGTCCATCATCATGCTGGCAGTTTACATCAGCTTTATTTTACTGATTGCCTTTGCGCCTGGCTGGCTGGGTACGCCGCTACACGCGGGAACCAGCGTCACCCGGGGTATTCCGATTGGGGTCGGTGTGATCCTCATCTCCTTCATCCTGACCGGGATCTATATCTGGCGGGCAAACGGTGAATTCGACCGCCTGAACAATGCGGTTCTGCACGAGGTTAAAGCATCATGAAGAGAGTCCTGACGGCGCTTGCCGCCACGCTGCCCTTCGCCGCAAACGCGGCGGATGCTATTAGCGGTGCAGTCCAACGCCAGCCAACCAACTGGCAGGCGATTGTCATGTTCCTGATTTTCGTCATCTTTACGCTCGGTATTACTTACTGGGCGTCTAAGCGCGTACGTTCGCGTAATGACTACTACACCGCCGGCGGTAACATCACTGGTTTCCAGAACGGGCTGGCGATTGCGGGCGACTATATGTCGGCGGCATCGTTTCTCGGGATTTCCGCGCTGGTGTTTACCTCCGGTTATGACGGGCTGATCTATTCACTCGGCTTCCTGGTCGGCTGGCCAATTATCCTGTTCCTGATTGCTGAGCGTCTGCGTAACCTGGGTCGTTACACCTTTGCAGATGTTGCTTCTTATCGTCTGAAGCAAGGACCAATCCGTATTCTGTCGGCCTGTGGTTCTCTGGTGGTGGTCGCGCTGTATCTGATCGCCCAGATGGTCGGCGCAGGTAAGCTGATTGAGCTGCTGTTTGGTCTGAACTATCACATCGCCGTCGTACTGGTTGGCGTGCTGATGATGATGTACGTCCTGTTTGGCGGCATGCTGGCGACCACCTGGGTACAGATCATCAAAGCCGTTCTGCTGCTGTTCGGCGCCAGCTTTATGGCCTTTATGGTGATGAAGCACGTCGGCTTTAGCTTCAACAACCTGTTCACCGAAGCAATGGCGGTACACCCGAAAGGTTCAGCCATTATGAGCCCGGGCGGACTGGTAAAAGATCCGATCTCCGCCCTGTCGTTAGGTCTCGGCCTGATGTTTGGTACGGCAGGCTTGCCGCACATCCTGATGCGCTTCTTTACGGTCAGCGATGCCCGCGAAGCGCGTAAGAGCGTGTTCTATGCCACCGGTTTTATGGGTTATTTCTACATCCTGACCTTTATCATCGGCTTTGGTGCGATCATGCTGGTGGGCGCTAATCCGGCGTATAAAGACGCTGCTGGCGCGCTGATCGGCGGTAACAACATGGCGGCGGTTCACCTGGCAAATGCGGTGGGCGGCAACCTGTTCCTGGGCTTCATCTCAGCCGTGGCGTTTGCCACCATCCTGGCGGTGGTTGCAGGCCTGACGCTGGCGGGCGCATCGGCCGTTTCTCACGACCTGTACGCCAACGTGTTCCGTAAAGGCGCAACCGAACGTGAAGAACTGAAGGTGTCGAAAATCACCGTACTGGTGCTGGGCGTGATTGCCATCCTGCTCGGCGTGCTGTTTGAGAACCAGAATATCGCCTTCATGGTAGGTCTGGCGTTTGCTATCGCAGCCAGCTGCAACTTCCCGATCATTCTGCTCTCCATGTACTGGTCAAGACTGACCACGCGTGGCGCGATGTTGGGCGGCTGGTTAGGTCTGCTGACGGCGGTGGTGCTGATGGTGCTTGGCCCGACGATTTGGGTCCAGATCCTTGGTCACGAAAAAGCCATTTTCCCGTATGAATATCCGGCGCTGTTCTCCATCAGCGTAGCGTTCCTCGGGATCTGGTTCTTCTCTGCTACCGATAACTCAGAAGAAGGTAATCGCGAACGCGAGCAGTTCCGTGCCCAGTTCATCCGTTCCCAGACCGGGTACGGCGTAGAACAAGGTCGCGCGCACTAACCACACCTACTCATCCCCGGTCTGAACGACCGGGGCATTTTTCAGAACATCACCATCGCGACCAGCGGCGCAACCAGCACCATCACCACGCCGGAAAGCATCATCACCAGGCTGGCGACCACGCCCTCCTGCTGGCCGAGCTCATAAGAGCGCGCCGTGCCCGCACCATGCGAGGCTGCGCCAAATCCTGCGCCTTTCGCCATCCCTTCCCGAATAGAAAGCCGTAAAAACAGTACATCGCCAACCGCCATTCCGAATACACCGGTCACTACCACGAACAATGCCACCAGGTCTGGTTGCCCGCCCAACGGCTCTGCTGCCGCCAGCGCAAATGGCGTGGTGACGGAGCGCACCGCCAGACTACGCTGGATTTCATCAGGCAACATAAACAGACGCGCCAGCCACACGGAACTGGTAACGGCCACCAGCGTTGCCGTCACCACGCCCGCCGTCAGTGACATCCAGTGCCGCTTAATCACGGCAAGGTTGTCATAGACCGGAACGGCAAAGGCGATGGTCGCAGGGCCTAACAGCCACAGCAGCCAGTGCGATTCACCAATATAGTTTTGCCAGGAGATATGCCCGAAGACCAGCATCAGGACCAGCAGCGCCGGAGTGAACACTAACGGCATCAGCGGTAATTTACGAAAACGGCGATACAGGCGCTTGTTGGCAAAATAGATGCCCAGCGTAATCACCAGACAAAGCACGCTTAGCTGGAAATTACTCACGGTTTAGCCTGCTCATTTCATAGCGATACACTTTATCCACGACCCACGCCGTTGCGCCAAGCACCATCAACGTACTTAGCGCAATGACGGCAAATATGCGCCAACCATCGACCAACAACAGCTGCATATAGTTGACGACAGCCACCACCGCCGGAACAAAAAACAGCAACATTTCAGCCAGTAACCAGCGAGCGCCTGCGCGAATCCAGTTCAGCGGGATAACCCGACAGACAATCAGCGCCAACATCAGCACCATCCCAACCAGGTTGGCAGGAAGCGGCAGATGCAGCCAGGAGACAAGATATTGAGCAAATACAAATAGACCTGCGTACAACAGAACCTGAACGGGGATCTGGAGTCGATGAATAACGGCAGGCGTCACGCGGCTTATCGCCACAGCCATGAGGGTATGTCCTTAAAAAATAGAGAGCGCCAGTATAGAGAGCCCCCGTCCAGGACTGAAATGAATTAAACTCATTGCAGGCATAGTCTTAAGGAATAATCATGGATATCAGAACGCTGCGCTATTTTGTTGAGGTGGTTCGTCAGCAGAGCTTTACCCGCGCAGCGGAGAAGCTTTTTGTCACCCAGCCCACTATCAGCAAGATGTTGAAGAACCTTGAAGACGAGCTTAACTGCACGCTGTTAATCCGCGACGGTCGGCGACTGCTGTTAACCGACACCGGACAGGTTGTTTTCGAACGCGGCCTGGCGATCCTCGCCGAGTTTCGCCAGCTCGAAGCAGAACTCAGCGACATTAATCACCTCAACAAGGGAGTGCTGCGCCTCGGCATCCCGCCCATGGTCGGTATGTTGATGGCCGGGCCTATCAGCCTGTTTCGCCAGCGCTATCCCGGCGTGGAGCTGAAGGTATCTGAATTTGGAGGCTTAACCGTCCAGCAGGCGGTGATGAATGGCGATCTGGATGTCGCGATGACCGCGCTGCCGGTTGAAGAAGAGAGCGGCCTGGCGACCTTACCGCTTTTTAGCCATCCGCTCTGTGTGCTGGTCCCCCGCTCCGGTCAGTGGACAACGTGTGAATCCATTTCCCCCGAGGCGTTAGCGGAGCATCCCCTGCTTATCTATAACGAAGATTTCGCGTTGAGCCGTCAGTTGCTTGAGCTGTTTAACCAGCACAACGTCAAACCCCGCATCGCGGTACGCAGTGGGCAGTGGGATTTTCTGGCGGCGATGGTGCAAGCCGGAGTCGGGATCGCCATTTTACCGGAGCCGATTTGCCAGCGATTGGATAAGCAGACGCTGCGCTGGATCCCTTTGGAGAGTGATTTACGCTGGCAGTTGGGCATGATTTGGCGCGAAGGTGTGTATCTGTCGCACAGCGCCCAGGCGTGGCTCAAATGCTGTGAAGGGTTCTGGCTAACGCAAGAGTCGTAACATGCCGGATGCGGCTTAACGCTTATCAGACCTACAATTGGATTCCGTAGGCCTGATAAGCGTAGCGCCATCAGGCACAACCGTTTATTCGTTCTCGATCAACAGCGCTTCCAGCAAATCCAGATCGTGCAGCAGTTTTTGCAGCGTCTCATTGCTGATTTCCCGCGTGGCGCGCAGGTGATAAAGTTCCGCGCGCTCGGAACGCAGGGCCGCCAGACGGAAACGCCGCTCGAGGTTTTCTTCCTGCATTGAGCTTTCCACGTCGTTGCGTCCGTCGGCGCGTCGACGCAGGTTACCGATGACGCGTGAACTCACCTCGGTGAGCAACTGATTGTCGATGTTCTCTTCGGTATCTGCGGCCAGACGCTCCTCCATTTTCTGGATGGCGACAATCGCCACTTCGGCCGTGGCAGCGCGGGCAATTCGTTCCTCTTTCTGCTGCTGCGAGTGGTCTGCCACTTCCAGGTGTTGCAGCAGAAGCGGCAGCATCACCACGCCAACAAACAGCGAGAACAGAATCACGCCCGCGGCAAGGAAGATCAGCTCATATCGCGCCGGGAAGCCGCTACCATCCGGTAACAGCAACGGAATAGAGAGCACACCGGCAAGAGTAATGGCCCCACGCACGCCCGCAAAGGAGGCGATCATAATTTCACGCGTCGTCCAGGAACCAAACTCCATCGGCTTTTTCTTCAGGAAGCGCAGGCTAAACTTCTTCATCGTCCACAGCCAGCCAAAACGTACCAGCATCAGCGCCACGTAAATCAGCACGATATCGGTAAACAGCATCCAGATTTCAACATTCGGATCGGCTTCTGCCGCCGCCAAAGAAGACTCCAGAATCCCCGGCAACTGCAGTCCTAACAGCAAGAAAACCATGCCGTTAAACACAAACTCCAGCATCGCCCAGGTGCTGTTAGCACGTAAACGCATCGCCAGCGGCGCCCGGCGCATTACCCCGGAACGGGTAATCGTCATCCCGGCTGCGACCGCCGCGAGGATGCCGGAAACACCGATGTGTTCCGCAATCAGGTAAGACGCAAACGGCAGCAGGAACAGCAGAACGATTTGCGTTGCCGGTTCATCACCACCCCAGCGGCTGAGAAAACGCAGGGAGCGCCCGTACAGCCAACTGACGACAAAACCGGCCAGGATACCGCCAATCGCTACCTTGAAGAATTCAAGCGTTGCGCCACCAACCGTAAACACCATCGTGCCCATCGCCACGGCGACGGCAAATTTCAGTGATACCAGACCGGAGGCGTCGTTCATCAACGCTTCGCCCTGCAGGATACCCATGATTTTCTTCGGTATGCGTCCCTCGCCCACTATGCCGGAAAGGGCCACGGCATCGGTTGGCGACAGGACAGCGGCCAGCGCAAAGGCTGGGATGAGAGGGATCCCCGGCACCAGCCAGTAAATCATAAAGCCAATCCCGACCACCGTGACCAGAACCAGCGCCAGCGCAAGGCCGAAGATCTCTCGCCCGTGCTCCAGAAACTCACGGGTTGGCGTCTTCCAGCCATCGGCGAAAAGCAGCGGCGGGATGAACAGAACCAGAAAAAGCTCAGGATCGAATTCCACATGCAAACCAAACGTCGGCCACGCCAGCAAGGCGCCGATGGCGATCTGCATAAGGGGTAAAGGGAGTTGGAATGGCAATACGCGAGTAAAAACCCCCGACAGCGAGACCACAAGGGTCATGATGAGTATGGTGAAAAAGATTTCCATGCGTTCCCTGTTTGCGATGTTTCTTATGATCAGTGATGAGAGGCGTCGTGCCTCAATTCTATCTACTTGAGAGTAACGCAAAAGACAACGAGAGTGTTGTGAAAATAAAAACGGGCGGCCAAAGCCACCCGTTTTCAGAATCTTCATCAAATGAGGATTAGATAGCCCAACCACCAGCGTAGAAGGCCACCAGCGCGATGGCGATGACCACTGTGCCAATGTTCAGTTTGCGCCATTCGCCAGAGACGATACGGCCAATCACCAGGGTAGCAAAGCCAATCATAATGCCGGTCACGATGTTACAGGTCAGCACGATAAATACGGCCGTTACCAGCCCCGCCATAGCGTCGACAAAGTCAGCAAAGTCGATTTTCGCTACGTTGCTCAACATCAGCAGGCCCACATACATCAGCGCAGGTGCCGTTGCATATACGGGTACAAGATAAGAGAGCGGAGAGAGGAACAGGATCAGCAGGAACAGTACGCCAACGGTGATCGCCGTCAGGCCAGTTTTGCCGCCTGCCGCCGTACCCGCTGCGGATTCAATATAAACCGCCGCCGGTGCAGCGCCCACCAGGCCAGAGAACACGCTGCTCAGGGAGTCGGTGGTCAGCGCTTTGCCGCCGTCAATAATCTGTCCGTCTTTATCCAGCAGATTCGCCTGTCCGGCTACCGCACGGATGGTTCCGGTCGCATCGAAGACAGCGGTCATGACCAGCGCCAGCACGCTCGGCAGTACGATCGGGTTTAGTGCGCCCATAATATCCAGGCTACCGATCAGCGAGTTACCGTTTTCGTCGCTCAGAGACGGCATGGCAAAAATACCGGAGAAATGTACGGCCGGGTCGAAAATCAGACCCACTACGGAAATACCGATAATAGTCAGCAGGATGCCGCCCGGTACTTTCAGTTTTTCGAGGCCAATAATCACCGCCAGACCTACCAGCGACATAATCACCGGGAAGGTATCGAAATCGCCCAGCGCAACCGGCAGGCCGTCCAGCGGGTTTTTAATAACCAGACCCACGCCGTTTGCCGCAATCAGCAGCAGGAACAGGCCGATACCAATCCCCGTACCGTGCGCAACACCCTGCGGTAGATTGCGCAGGATCCAGCTACGAATACCGGTCGCGGAAATGATGGTAAACAGGACACCCATCAGGAACACCGCACCCAGCGCAACAGGCACGCTGATATGTTGTCCCAGTACCAGGCTGAATGCGGTAAACGCCGTCAAAGAAATGGCGCAACCAATCGCCAGCGGCAGGTTTGCCCACAGGCCCATCACAATAGAACCGACGCCCGCAACCAGACAGGTTGCCACAAATACAGCGGCAGGCGGGAATCCGGCTTTACCCAGCATCCCCGGAACCACGATAACGGAGTAGACCATGGCCAGGAACGTCGTTAATCCGGCAACGACTTCCTGACGAACGGTACTGCCGCGGAGCGAAATTTTAAACCAGGCGTCGAGTGAACCGCCGGTACGCGCTGAAGGCGTAGACATAGAAAACATCCCCTGAGAGTTTATTTTTTCGTCATTATGCGTGCTGGACAATCCACTGCCTGCTAAACGTTTTCTCCATGTGCCAGGTTTGCGTCAATAGGGGTGTCGCAAAAAAGCAAACGTTTAGCTCCGCGCATAAAAAACGGGTGGTAAAAAAAAGCAAACGATTATCCAGCGATCATACGCTGGTTTTCAACTGAACTTTGCCGCTTTTTACTCATTTCTTCTTATAACGCGCAATAAATAATCAGTCGATGCGCAAACGTTATCGTCAATGCGCAGTCTCGCAACAAATTTTGCGGAGTTATTACAACATCGGTGTGCCTTTTTCACGCAAACTTGCGCAAGAAAACCGGTGAAGATGCGGAAAATTTTTTGGCTAAAAAATCACCATTTCACTGGTAAATGGAGAGAGGTGGCTTACAATTACATTATCAACACAGACCGGAACCTCACCTAATGTGCTCGACTGAGGGGTGTTGATGTCGGGGGAAACCCTCCCGTGAACCAGCGGGATAGAGTGAAAGACAAAGACCGGAACCAAACTAAAGCGCCCTCTGTGGCGCTTTAGTTTTATATCCGTCAATCCATCAGATAGTTCACATCAATCATCTTCCAGCAGACGCGCCCCGGTCCCCTTCTCGCCAAGCTGATCGCCTGGGTTACGCAATGGGCAATCGCTGCGCGACAAACAACCGCAACCAATACATCCATCCAGTTCATCGCGTAGCGCCACTAAAGTATGAATGCGTCGATCCAGCTCTTCACGCCATTGCGAAGAGAGCTGCTTCCACTCTTTAGCACTGAGCGAATGTCCTTCAGGTAATACGCCGAGCGCGTCACCGATCGTTGCCAACGGGATCCCGATGCGTTGAGCAATCTTGATAATCGCCACATAACGCAACACATCACGTCTGTATCGGCGCTGATTGCCGCTGTTGCGCATACTGCTGATTAACCCTTTGCTTTCATAGAAATGCAGGGTTGATACCGCCACGCCGCTACGCTTTGCAACTTCACCTGGCGTGAGCAGCGCTTTTATTCGGGGTAATTTCTTTTCCATAAATCGCTTTACCTCAAGTTAACTTGAGGAATTATACTCGCCCACAGACAAAACGACGAATCGAATACTGAAAAAGAGGCAGCCCTATGTCCCATCAGCAGATTATTCAGACCCTTATTGAATGGATTGACGACCATATCGATCAGCCGCTGAACATTGAGGCGGTGGCGAAAAAATCAGGTTACTCGAAGTGGTATTTACAGAGAATGTTCCGCACGGTGATGCGCCAGACGTTGGGTGACTATATCCGCCAGCGTCGACTCCTGCTGGCTGCTGTTGAACTGCGGACGACCGAGCGACCTATTTTCGATATCGCGATGGATCTTGGTTACGTATCACAACAAACCTTCTCACGCGTGTTTCGCCGCGAGTTTGATCGTACCCCCAGCGATTACCGCCACCGCCTGTAAGATTATTGCCCGCTCTGCGTCAGTATGGCGGGCGACCGTTGTATCCAGTGCATGAACTCCTGTGGCGGCAGCGCCTTCGCAAAATACCAGCCCTGACAATACTGTACGCCACGTTCGCGCAGCCACTCGATTTGCTCAACCGTCTCTACCCCTTCCGCAATCATCTTCAGGTGTAAGCTTTGCGCCATTTCGATGATATGTTCGGCAATCAGGTGACTGGTGCTGTTGGTGGACAACGTACTAATAAATGATTTGTCGATCTTCAGGATATCGATATTCAACGCGGATAAATTGTGTAGATTGGAATATCCCGTCCCAAAATCATCAAACGCCACTTCATAACCCGCCTGACGAAACGCCTGGATTACCGCGGTCATTTTATCTACATCAATAAACCCGCGTTCCGTCACCTCGACTTTAATTTGCTGGGCCGCCACAGAGTACTCACGGTTTTTGTCGGTAATCAGGGCAATAAGTCGGGATGAATGAAAGTCAGAAGCAGAGAGGTTTATCGAGATATAAAGCTGAGGATGCGCCGAAAGAAAATATCCTAAATCGTTGAATACCTCTTCAATCACGTAATCCGTGATCCGCTCAATCATTCCCTCTTTTTCAGCCAGCGGAATAAACTCGGTTGGGCTCATTACTTCACCATCACAGCCCGGCCAGCGCAGCAGAGCCTCAGCCCCTACGCACTGACCGTTTTCGATATCAATGATCGGCTGGTAGTGCAGACACAGTTGACGTTTTTTGATTGCGCGTTTTAACAAGCGGCGGGGAGATAAGTATTCCTGACGCGTGCGCCACCACATTAACAGCATCAGGATGCTGCAGATAATCCCGAAAGGAATCGTTAAGGCAGCCTCATGATAGAAAATCGAATGTATGCGTTTATCCGAGGTCGACACAATAATCGCAATCGGGCGTTTTTCTGAATGCACTTTGGTGTAGAAGCGATCGTCCAACTGGAAGGTTGAGGCTTCACCGCGCACCAACGGCAATAACTGCGCAATAGGCGCCCCTTCGCTGGCAGAGAAAAAAGTACCCGTTACCGTGTCATACACGCCCCAGGACAGGTCCGGGTCATCTGACATAACTTCGCTGTAAGATAATGGGTTGATGACGACAACGTAGTTTCCACGTTGCATATACGTCATTCTGTAGCCAGCGAAAAAGGGGGTATCGCGATAGTAATAGATGGAGATGTCCGGCGTACGTTTATAGTCGGCGGTCGGCATAATATAGGCGACTGGCGGCGCCATCGACGTAGAGCACAAAAAATGATCGCCCTGCGCATAAATTAGCTCGCTGATATATAAACGACCACGAATAATATCTAGCATATTTTTCTGATGTGCCGGGGTACACATCTTACCTTGATACAACAGAGCCATATCTCGCGCTAAATCGGCTTGTTGGATCACCAATTCAGTTTTATTTAACACCAGTTGCGCAAAAGAGCGAAGTTGATTACGGGTTTCGGACATTGCCCGGATTTGAGCAAACCATAACGCCAGCACCACGGGGAGCAATACCACCATGAATGTTCCGAGGAACTTCAGTATCTTGCGTCGCGCACTGTGATTCATGTCAGCCCTGTTTCCCTGTTTCGTATATGCCAGAACCAATTAAGGCAAGATGCTATAAACACCGACTGATTAAGTTGCATGAATCTATCAGTATTAGCAACAGACTTCTCTATGTAAAAGTCTGATAATAGTTGATGATGATATTATTTTTCCGTAAGGCAAACTTAAAGTTATGCTTATTTCATAACGTTATTATCCTCAAGGAGTAATTTTTTATAAGCACTATCCTGGCTTTATTTAAGAAATTCATTAGATTTTTTTAACGATGAATTTAGGATAAATAAAACAGGTAACAAAAATGCATCTTTAAGATTGATTATTTAGTATCGTTGCTTCCTTGAATATAACCACATATTTAACATGGTTATCATCCTGCAAAAAATACGCCCAAAACTGGTGAACAAACGAGCACATGTGATATAGTTCACAAAAATCATGTAACAGAAACGATGTTTCATTCATGTTATTGCCCGTCGATAGCCAGAGTACTACACCCTCGGTGAACACCCCCGCGCTGTCCTGGGCATCCAGACTTTCTGAGGACGTTTTTCATGGCAACGATAACAACTGGCGTGGTTCTTCTGCGGTGGCAATTACTCAGTGCAGTGCTGATGTTTTTAGCCAGTACGCTCAATATCCGTTTTCGTAAATCAGATTATATTGGCCTGGCCGTCATTAGCAGCGGTTTAGGGCTGGTTTTTGCCTGCTGGTTTGCGACCGGATTACTCGGCATAACCCTGGTGGATATGTCCGCAATCTGGAAGAACATTGAAACCGTAATGGTTGAAGTGATGAGCCATACACCGCCAGACTGGCCGATGGTGTTGAACTGATAACAGAATTGCATATGGCTACCCCAGTTCTGAGGTAGCCATAATTTTCAGCGAAAAGCAGAAGGATTAAAAGGGTTCTAATTACCTGATAGTGGAAAATAAAACAAAAAATATAATAATTTCATATTGTTATATAATAAGTTATTAACTATGTGAAGTTTTTAGTAAAAAATAGCCTTTATTACGACTAAAAACTTTACTTTCCTCTCTTGGCTGTTGCTCACCGCAATCATTCCAATTTTCTGGAATTAGTCTAAAAGAGAATCAGAGCAACTCTTTGCCTATTAGCAGCCTGAAGTCAACTCTGTTGTGAAGATTAACCTCATAAATTCCCTCAATAAGATTTTCAAGGGAATATTTAACCAGTTCCGCTGGGCCAATAATGATACAGCCATTTTTGACTTCAATATCAATAGCATCGCCGATACTGAAGCCAGCTTTTTCCATAATTGCTTCTGGTATTTTGAATACCGGGCTATCTCCGCATTTCTCAATAATTGTCTGGATCATTGGAGCTCCCCCGCTAGTACCATCACACATCATTTCTATAACTATACTTATATATCAACAACTTATATCACATGATTTCAAACCATTTAGTACGCATCATTCCACTAATCAGTATTAGTAAAAATAATTCAACTATCTTTTATTAATAGATAATTGATACATCCCGCTACAGCACATCGTCCGAACCAAATAGTATCTAATTGATTAGAAATGATTTTAAGTTAAAACAGATGAAAAAAGTCAGATGTGCTGTAGTGGGAAAATGATTTTTAATGGAGTGGCTTGCGGTGCCGAAACCTCCTGATCGATCACCATTTAACAAATGAACATCTACACAAACTTACAGACAGGCTCAAAAATTTGTATACATAGCGCAGTTGAGGTTAGGATAATCAAAGCTTCCCGCCTCCGGGTTGCTACTTACCAAAAATACCAAAGCGGGGTGCTACCCCCGCTTTTTTTGTATCTGGTACTTATTCAGTAACCGTGACTTTCGGCCCAGTGACGCGCAGGATGCTGAGTTAGCAATAGAGCTTATGCTATCCAAAAAAACCATAAAACCCGACAATACTGATAAGGATTGAGCCCCCCTGAAAACAGGGCCAGGGTCAACTTCTATTTCATCGTGCTCACGGTTTGCCATGTGCAGAGGGAACATCAGAGTCTGTCAAAGATTGATCCTTTGCGCGGAACAAAGATTTTCTCATACAGCCGAGTCGCGTACTCGTCCGTCATACCTGAAACATAGTCGCTGATGACCCGCATTTTTTTATCGTCAGCTTTTTCAGCTTCTCTATACTTCTTGCACGTCTCAGCCGGGAGAAAACGTGTGGGGTCGCTTGCCAGCACATTGAACAGTTCTACAATCAGCTTCTGACCTTTGAACTCCAGTAGCTGAACGTTTTCGTGCCGGATCACCTTGTCCTCAACCAGACTGAAAATGGCCTCACGTAGGGCTTCGACTTCGGCAGGTAGTGCCACTTTATAGCGAAGCATTCCGCACTTGAAATCAGGATGCTGCACCTGAAGCGTGACGCTTGTGATCATCAGGTGGACCAGCGTTCCGATGCATTCCTTGCGAAGGTAGCTTCTGCCGAACAGCTTATCGGCTACGTCTTCAGCGGTCAGGTAAAACGAGCTGCGTTGGCATGCTTCAAACAGGTGTGACTTGTCACTGAAGTAGTCCATCCACATGCTTTTGTCGATCATTCTCAGCGAAATCGCGTCCTCAAGATCATGGAGTGAATAGGAAATCTCATCAGCTAAGTCCATAATCGTTGTGTCCAGCGCTTTATATTTCGTTTTTCTGTGCTCAACCGGCTTGGTGGTCTTTCTTCCGGATCTGAATAACAGCGCATCATCATCATCAAAAGGTCGGAGTGCGAAGCTGACAGTATCCGCTTCGGAGTCCAGATAGCATTTCGGGGGCTTAAAGCCGGAGGATTTAAACAGCCATTCACGGCTTCCTGCCTGTGGCTGGCCGTAAGCGCTCTCGTTGACTACCTCAGAGTAGCTTGCCGGGTATTTCAGCACGCCTAGAATAAGCCTGCGCGTGGGATCCAGCCCGTTGGACTCGGTGTACTTATCCAGTTGGGTGAGTATACGCAGCGTCTGTCCGTTACCCTCAAAGCCTCCATAGGCTCTCATGCAGTAGTTAAGCGCAACTTCACCGCCATGACCGAAGGGGGGATGGCCGATATCGTGGGCAAGACAGATAGCCTGCATAAGGCTTGGGTGAGGCAGGAATTCCGCCTCAGTCGCTATCCCAACGGGATAGCGTATATTCAGCTGCGACAGGATGCCGCTGCCAATCTGCGCTACCTCCATAGAGTGAGTCAGCCGTGTGCGGTAGAAGTCGCTCTCGCCCAGACCCAGCACCTGCGTCTTCGACTGTAATCGCCTGAACGCGGAAGAGTGGATTAGTCGGGAAAGATCGCGTTCGTATTCCGACCTTATTTCATCTGGCCTACGGGTATTGCTCCCTTGGCGTTCAGACCAGATCTGTTCTTTGCTGTGTGTCATACAGGCTCCTGTGGGCAGGATATAGCAATCAGCCTGCTTAAGTGCAGACGTGAGAAATGTAAACCCGGGGCTGAGTTTCGTCCCTGTTATTCGGAATGAATCCTCTGTGCCAGCAAACTACCCAGGTTTTATCATCGTTAAAGAGTTCCGGGCGAGCGATCGTCCGTGCTGCACTCTGGAAGTGAAAATGCATCCGTCGCATACATCATTGAGCAGAATAAATTATCTATCACATCTATTCCTGTAACGAGAAAAGTTATTTTTTAAAATCATCACGTTGCTATGCGTTAGTGTGAACAGCTCTGCAATAGAGTTTATAAAAAACGAACTATCAGGTTATTGATTATGTACTTTGTAGTAAAGGAGCGCGAACACCAATATCGATTGAAATTGACATCATCGTCAGAAATGACGATGATTAGTGCATGAGATATCCCGGTGGTAAAGGCAAGTGCTATCAGAGACTCATCAACCTGATGCCAGTGCATGAGACATATATTGAAACCCACCTTGGTGGAGGAGCTGTGATGCGCAACAAACGGCCCGCAGCCCGTAATATTGGAATCGATATTGATCAACAGGTTATTGATGTATGGCGCGGCGGGGATATTCCCTGCGAACTCATTCAGGATGACGCTATAGCGTATCTCAGTACGTTTCCGTATCAGGGTAGTGAGCTAGTTTACGCCGACCCACCCTATGTTCATAGCACGCGTAAACGTAGCAAAATCTATCGTCATGAATATTCAGATGACGATCATCGCCGGCTGCTGCAAGTGCTTGCCAAGTTGCCCTGCATGGTCATGATATCCGGTTACGGAAATACTATCTATGACGAAATGCTCAGCGGATGGCGCTGCGAGCGATTTAACGCCAAGACTCATACGAACGTGCGTGAAGAATGCGTATGGATGAACTTTGATGTTCCTGACAGGTTGCATGACGCGCGATACATGGGCAGCAGTTATCGGGAAAGACAGACTCTGGCCCGCAGACGCACTCGGCTTTATGACCGCATAGAACGAATGGAACCCGCAGAGCGCAACGAACTGATCAACTGGCTGAACGCAACTTATGGTCTGGAGGCTGTATGACACAGCGCGGAGCGGTCTTCATTGGACCGACAATTATCAATCTTGACTTTCCGGCTCCGGAACAGGATATCCTGCCGGGTGTTCAGTGGGGAAGAATTGAGGCGTTCCCATCGCCAGCGTACTGGGCCTATCAAATACTCGCCCGTCGTCTGGAAGTCAACGCCGTCAATTACAAGCTTGGGCGAACGCTCAAAGAGGAAGTGGGTGCCTGCCTGCTGGGTGGACACGGCATACCAGCTGCGATAGGCCTTGCCGCATTCAATAAGCTGAAGGATTGCGGTGCGTTTGATGCTCAGCCACCATCTGAAGCCACTCTTTACGAATGGCTATCAGAGCCCATTAAAACTGGTAAAAAATCAGTACGTTACCGCTTCGCTCGGCAAAAATCGCGCTATCTCTCGGTTGCGCTAAACAGGCTGGATGTAGAGATGCCGCCGACGGATTCGGGCCGTGCTCTCAGAGACTGGCTGACCTCCATTCCCGGTATTGGTCATAAAACGGCATCATGGATAGCACGTAACTGGCTCTGTGCGGATGATGTCGCTATTCTGGACATTCACATCCTGAGGGCGGGACTACTTGCAGGTTTTTTCCCGGGAGACCTTACTGTTGAACGTGACTACCTGAAGCTGGAACAAATCTTTCTGAAGTTCAGTGAAGCTATGGGCGTAAAAGCATCTGAGCTGGATGCGCTTATCTGGTATGAAATGCAGGCCTCTTCCAGTACAGTGTTCAGTCTTATCGAAAACATGCGCGGCCAGCCTCTTGCGAAATTGCGCCCCCGTTCATCGCGAGCCAAAAACCGCCAGTCCGGTACCAGCCAGACGACCTTCCAGTTTTAATCCGGAGCACCAGTCATGGCCTGTAATGCCCAGCGGGCAAAAATTGCATTCCAGCGCTTCGGCAACAAGCGCCATCTGCCCTACAAGAACACCGGAATCGCGCCAAACAAGGCTATCAGCATCTGAATATTTTGCTGACGTTTTTCCTGGCTCAGCGATAAGTCTGACAATAATTCCGCTCTGGATATCAATTACCGGCAAAAGCTCATCGCGTATTTCGAATCGGGTCTGCTCAGGGATCCGAAGCGGTGCCAGCGCATGCATGTCAGGCAGATACAGCTGCCACCCATCCCGTTCAGGGAGGGAAAGAACAATGTGAATAGGATGTATGGCCCCGGCGGAGGGCACGGGGCGTTGAGTTAGTGGAAAGCCATAGCCTGAATGTCCCACAGCCATCACTCTGCCGGTTAGCCATAGCCAGTGAGATAGCTGGACCTGACTGACGTGGCTGAAGTTTCGCTGTGTTCTACGGGTTTCGATCACGTCATTCAATCCGGGAAGCACTGCATTCTCCGAAGGAGGCGGCAGAAAAAACGGATCTCCGGCGGGCCAGTTAACGGGTTGATAGCTGAGTGGCTGTTCACGGGGAACAGGACTAGCGGGAACGGTCCAAGTCATATCCGACATCATCCAGAACCTGAAAATACTTATTGCACCCCCGGCAGTTGCCGCATGGGATGTTTGCCTTATGGCAGCTATGGGCCCAAGCGAGGCCACCTGGCGTAACATCTGAAATTCTGATCAGCTCAGAGGTTGATAACGTAATTGCCGGAGCTTCGACAACCATGCCTCCTTCCTGAAACGACATAAGCTCACTGATTCTGCTGATGAAGCCTATAGTACCATCTAGATGCGTTTCATCTGACTTCACTGTGCCGATCCACAGGTGCGTGACGCCAAGCGTTATTGCCTTCATGGCCGCCAGAGAGATGAGCATCTGGTTACGATACGGCCACCAATCGCTCGATGGTGCATTCGGATCCGTAGCGGTACCAGCCATATCTCCTGATCCCAGCGAACGGCAGTCAATGCGTATAATGTGATGCTCAATTCCAAGGGTCTCACAGGTGGCAGTGGCAGCTTTAATTTCGGCATTGGCGGCTTGCTGACCGTAGTCGAGTGTCAGTGCTATATCCGGGCGTTTCCACCAGGCAATAGCAATGGAGTCCATTCCGCCAGAAAGTAAGAGTGCGGTTTTCATTTTTGAGCGGCCACCCAGAGCGTTTTATAAATTGCTGTGACGTAATCTTTGCTCAAGATACATCCTGATCCTTCCATCATTTTCTGATCCTCTTCCGATTCGTTCTCGGCATAGAACACCACCGGAGTGCCTAGCGCCCGCGCGTAACCGACTTCATAGATGGTGCCGGAGTCGAGCGCATCGCCTATTGCAAAAACGATGTCGGCCTGCCGTATCGCATCAAGATCCTTTTCGACTACTTCTTCTGCGGGTCCGTGTCCAACCATGTGATAGGGGGAAAAAACGTCCAGCCCAAGATCGCTCAGGTTCCGTCGCGCTTGCTCAACAAGCCAGAGCTGTGCCAAGGTAAAGAAGGGGCCAGCCAGATAGACTTTTCTGTTGCCACCCTCAATAAACGCCTGAGAAAGCTTGATGGGGCTGGGACTGAAAGCAGCCAGCCCTTCTGCTGAAGGAAAAAGCCCACTTTCGCAGTAACATGCGGTGGCAAGTGAGGCGTAATTCGCAGCATCGTGGGCTGTTTTTTTGTTCAGCATCCACTCACGGGAAAAATAGGCTACGAATGCGTCACCAGAGCCAATTTTGTTGACCCGACTTGTCTCATAGGCAGGGATATAGGATATGTTACCTTTATCGCAGATGAGTGCACCAGCTGGGCCCTGCTTGATAATGATGACTTCGGCATGACCGCTTTCGTAAAGAAACTCTGCATGCTCTCTGTCGGATAATTCGCGCTGGCCACTGAGGGACTTCGCCTCATAGCGGTTAAGGATCAAAGCGAGGTGCTTTGCTCTGGATCCGTTTGCTGTGAATGGCTCCGGGTTGGTCACATTCTGGGGGTCATATACTGCGTATTCCGCGTCTATTACAGCGGATCCCTCCAGCATTCCATAGCGTAGAACACAGGGCGCTTTCACTGTAATGACCGGGTAAGGGGTGTCCGGGTAATTGAAAATTCGAGGTTCCGCCAGCCCATGCTCATAATGGAATATGACGGATTCACGTACTTCATTCGTATGAAGCGTGAAGTTTTCAAAACAGGCGCGTTCTCGAAGAACCGAATTGACTATTTCATCAGCGTAGGTGTACAAATCAACGTTTACACCGAGCGTTGCCAGTGCTGATGCCGCCCTTCCCGCTGAACCGTAAACCTGGTGATTTCCTGGATGAAGGCTAATTTCATGATATGTACCGCCTGCAATAGTGATGATCTCCGTACTGAACGTTTTGCTGTTGCTCATATCGCGTACACACTGACCCTGACCTGACCACCATTAATGGCGGTTACTTTGGCAACGTAGGTTGTACCATTACTCATACAGTCACGGAGGCGCTGGATGTAGGGAGAAGCGATACCCCCAGCCTGCAAACCGTTGTGCATAGCAACCGTTAGCAGAGTTCCGTTTGAATTGATTTGCATAATCCCCATAATCACGCCGACTGACAGCTGCGCTACGACCTGCGGATCGGGCGAACTTA
The DNA here is from genome assembly GCF_013783065.1 of Citrobacter sp. RHBSTW-00986. Taxonomy (NCBI): domain Bacteria; kingdom Pseudomonadati; phylum Pseudomonadota; class Gammaproteobacteria; order Enterobacterales; family Enterobacteriaceae; genus Citrobacter; species Citrobacter sp. RHBSTW-00986. The sequence continues at coordinate 4,506,151 of NZ_CP056200.1, forward strand.
GCTGAGTATCAATCGTAAGTTTTTCACAGGTCACTTCAAAATCATCCTGACCGAACTGGCCGCCAAAGCTACCCCCACCAGAGCCTGACATAGACACCTCGCGTTACAATTATTAATATATTTGATATTTGTATATCAATAAAATTTGTCGGTGTATAGAAAAATTGTTTGCTTTATGTGCAGGTATCAGGTGTTATTTTTTAACTAACATTAATCATGATTTGTCTTGATAGTCATCTCGGTAGTGTCAGCCTAAGGCCCTTCGAGCAGACCTCGTCGTGAGGACAGAAAGTGCCTATAATTACAGCACCGCCTCAATTAATTTATTGAATAAATTGCCTTTTACAGATAAAGCAATCGTTCTTCGGGATAAAACTTCCGTTGCCCTAATTAAACATGTATTCTACCCGGCTGGGCTTTTTCCAGCGAAAAAACGCGGAGTTAGCACACATGAAGCGGAAAAACAGAGTATTCACCTCCCTTTCGCGCCGTAAACGCCGCGCTAAAACCCGAGAAATCAAAAACCTTATCCACCGTGAACGGCATCGCTGTGGTGGTATATTCTATGACGAGTGCGATATAGATGAGGCATTTGCATGCGGAAACTGGAAGTGGAGCGACATACTTTTCTTGGGAAGAGACTCTGCGGTTTTCTGGAATGCGGAGATAATTACGGCCAGTGTAGAATTTAGTGATAGAGTCGAATCAATCGCATTCAATGAAGCATGGTCGATGCTGGATGATGGCGAACGGTTCTGTGATTTGTGCAATAAACCAGCACTCTCCGAATTCGCAGGGCTGACATGGATGGAATATATTGAGAAGCGAGAACAGGAAATAGCCCGAGAAAACCCACCAGTAGTTCACAGTGGTTATCGTATCCTACCCGGCTATGCAAATGGTATTGGTTTGCAGATTATCGTTGATGTTGATGTTTTGAGCCGTGACGTCATTGAATCCGCTATCGCAGATTTCATTACGCGAGGTGAGCGAGAATGGGTCTCGAATGAACCAGCGTACACCAAGGTATTTCAAGAAACTTCCGCTGTAGATTAGAAGGAAAATATCGAGTCTTGAGAGAAAAATACCATTACAGATAAAGTAGTTAATTAAATTATAAGCATCCCGGTAAGCCAACACATAATATGTATATTGAGAGCTTTAACGAAGATTTCGCTACGAATATCTGAATGAACGCGGTTCAATGTTATTGTACATAAAATGATTAATGCATGATGACAATCACCGACAACACTCAGCGCTGGATTCTCTGCCCCTCCTTCTAAATTTTCAGCAGGTTGGAAGAACATAAAAACCTTTCGGAACAGCGTGAAAAAAAATCAGAGCTGCTCTTTACCTGTTGGTAAACCGAAGCCAATTTTTGGGTGAAGATTAACTGCGGAAATTCCTTCCAAGAGAGTATCCAAGGAATACATTTTCAGTTCCGTATGGCCAATGATGATGCAACCATATTGGTCTTTAATATCAATAACATCATTTGCACCTAAGCCAAATTTTTTCATACCAAACTCCGGGACTCTAACCATCGGGCTGCTCCTCCATTTTTCAATAATAAGAACCATTATAGCCCCCTCATGGGTATCCGCATACAGAGTTTCGATAATCCTGCAAGTGTAGCAGTGAGCTGAATCACTGGACTAAAAGTCATATAGGATCCCTCTTGAGCACATCCGTACAATAATGCTCACATATCATTGATTAAAATATATTTTTAACTAAAACTGAATACCAGACGTTGATGTGCTGTAGCGGGGTACTTACAGTCTGATTGATGTCAGCTTTGTATAAAATAAGCGTCAAAGATGGTTGCCAGAACAGCCAAGGTTACTGATGATTACGGGTGTAAGAACCATCGAATTACGTGCTGCATTATGGTCGGAATTTGATCTAGGTAACGCTTCCTGCTGAAAGGATAAAAATGCGCAGGCTACACCTTGTGCCTTTATCGACTCAAGCGTTAGATTTACTCAATGAACTCAAAATGATGGCAGGGAACTATCGTTATGTTTTTCCGAGGCGGAATGATCCGAACAAATCGATGAGTGAAGCGAGCATTAATCAACTAATCAAGCGAATAGGTTATGGTGGACGACCTACCGGCCATGGGTTTCGACATACTTTTTCAACAGTATTGCATGAAGCAGGGTTCAACCGTATTTGGATAGAGTTACAGTTTGCTCATGTTGATAGAAATAGTATCCGCAGAATATATAACCATGCTAATTATATCGAAAGCCGAATAGATATAATGCAATGGCATTCGAATAAAATTAACCAGAAGAATTAATAAATGTATATTAAAAACTTATCAATACGTAATTTTAGAAATTTTCAAAGTACGAAGTTGAACTTTAAGAAGGAATGTGTGAATACGATAGTTGGAGAGAACTCATCAGGTAAAACAAATGTTTTTGAGGCTATGAGATTAATACTAGATGATTCTCTCCCATATTATAAAAGATTCCTTACTGAAAGAGATTTTCACAGAGGATGTTTGCCGGTTTTTGGTCAATGGATATTAATCAGTTTGGAGTTAGGTGACATTTCTGGAGATGAGGAGTCTGAAATTTTATGTCAATTAAATACGACAGTTGATGCGGGTGGTACAGGTCGAGTAACATACATATATCGACCTCAATTCCATATTAGAGAGAAACTTTTTAATTTATCATCTATTGCAGACTTGCAAAAAAGGAGAGAGGCATATGATAAGTTGCTAAAGGAATATATTATTGATAAAACGACCTACGAGGCCTGGACTGTTTATCAAGGAACCTGTGATTTCTCCGATGAAAATGAATATGTCAGGATTGCTGGTGATTTTTCAAACTTCATTTTCCCAAATCCTTCTGTAGAATATATAGATTTATTAGGAAATAGGCAGCGTGGATATAATTTACTAGACCATATTAGTTGCACATACGCAAGGGCGCTGAGGGATGTTGTTAGTGAGTTAAAAAATAATAGATTCAATCCATTCCAAAAACTATTGGATTTCATCTCTAAAGATATTTCAAATGATGAAGAGCTCACAAGTAATATTATAGACGTAAATAATAAGATATCAACAATATCAGAGGTTAGAAAGCTTTCTACAGGTATTCTAACATCCATTACTAATGCTGTCGGCTCTACTTATTCCCCCTTAGTAAATATTTCATCAGAACTTCCTAGTGACGTCAAAGATCTTGTGAAGGTTTTACAGCTCAAAGCAGGAGATTCGTTGAGTGATGGGTACACGGCTGATTTATCCGAAATGAGCTTGGGTGGAGCTAATTTAATATATCTTGCTCTTAAATTGTATGAGTATGAAGAAGGGGTGAGTAAGAATCTATTGTCAAACTTCCTGATCATAGAAGAACCTGAATCGCATATTCATACTCATATTCAAAAAACACTTTTCAGTAATTTAAAAAACAAAAAAACTCAAGTTTTTATTTCCACGCATTCAACACACATCTCATCAGTCTCTAATATATCATCAACTAATGTTTTGGTGAAAAAACTTGGATACACTCAAGCTTGTTCTCCTTCCTCAGGCCTCGATGAACCAACGATCAATAAGATAGAGCGTTTTCTTGATGCGATACGTACAGATATTTTATTTGCTAAAAATGTGATATTAATTGAGGGGGATGCAGAGGAAATTCTAATACCTCATTTAGTAAAAAACTCTTTCGGTGTAACACTGGATGAGTTAGGAGTATCTCTTATTTCTGTGAGAGGAACCGGGTTTGAATTACTCTCATCGCTTTTTCATCCATCGAGAATAACTAAAAAATGCGCAATACTCACGGATGATGATATTAATATCTATAACGAAGATAAACCGGAGTACATCACTCAGGTAATGTATGATGATGCCATTTCCTCAGAAAAATCAGGGAAAGAGAGAGTTGAGGCGTTAAAGTTATTAACTGCAAATAATAATCTTCTCAAAGCATATTTTACAAAACATACCTTTGAAATTGATTTAGCTCTAAGCGGTTCAAAAAAATATTTTGAGATAATAGCACGAGAATCGTTCGAAAAAGATTTTTATTTAACTCCTTACTTAGATGCTTTCCAATCTTCTGACGATACGAAAATTGGTTCCTTTGCTTTAAAATTGGCAAATAAACATAAGAAAGGTTGGTTTGCAATGAAAGTTGTTGAGAAACTTGACCACAATTTCCCTATCCCTATGGCTTTGTGTAAAGCACTTGGATTTACCAGCGATTTTAATAAGTTAACTCTCGCAAGAGTGATTAAATATAGGTGTGATTATTACACTAAAACTTTAGGTGATAATATAATCGAAGTGGCTTTCTCAGATGATAGCCTTGAATATATTGTTGACAATATAGAACCAGTTTTGGATATTTTCAAAGGACACTATAGCAATGATCCTTTAGTGCATCTTTTAATGGAGGCGTAATAATGGACGATGAAAAAAAAGAATTATTAAAGATCAAAAAAAATCTTTTTGTCTCTGCTTGCCCAGGCGCAGGGAAAACTAAGTTTCTTTTGGGTATGCTTGGCGATAATATTAGGTGTGACTCAGGGTTTAAGTGGCATATAGTTCTTACACATACTAATGCTGCCGCCGATGAAATAAATTTACGATTAGATAACCAAAACATTCTAAATGATAGAGTTTGGTGTGGAACAATACATTCATTTTTACTCGAGTGGGTGGTAAGAAAATATGCGGGGGCAATGGCTAGAACAAAAGATGGAGTAAGGTTAATATCTGAGCGTGAACATCGTGACTTAATACGTAAGATTGAGAAGGAAAAATTCCCCAGTACAAGATTAAAATTTAAATGGGATGAATATGGTGATCCTCATGTTGAGCCATTTTGTTTATTAAATGAGCCTGAAAAAATAATTGATGCTCAAAAAAACGAGGCAATAGTGTGTGAGGAATATGAAAAAAATAAGATAGATGCAAGCCTCATAGATTTTAACGACATATTAACTCTTAGCCTGGAATTTTTGACTCAAAACGAGAAGATCGCAGAGTATTTATCGAAACTTATAGGTTATATTTACTTGGATGAGTCTCAGGACACTAGTTATATCCAGTTGGAAGTTCTTTCATTTATTACAAGATATAATAAAACAATAGTTCTTGTTGTGGGTGATAATGATCAAGCTATATATCAAGATCTTGGTGTGTCTATAAAAGATGAAGTTAGTATTAAGAAAATACTCAAACTCGATGAGTTGGAGGTAAGGCAACTTACGGGATGTTACAGATCTACAAAATCATTAGTAGATTACTATAAAAAATATTCTTATTCGAAATCGAATATAGAATCTATCCGTGAGGATTTAGGTAAGTCACCTATTATTAGACACACATTGCAAACTGATTTGGCCGGTAGGGTGATGAATCTTATTGAGGCATATAATAAGTCTAAAGGTAGTGTTGAGAGTTTGGCTATAATAGGTCCGAATAGATATTACTTAAATGATCTTATCAATAGTATTTATGAACGTTCAAATGAGTTTGTATTTGATTTTTTTTCAACCAATCCTTTGTATACATTGAAAGATACCATTTATAATGATCTTGTTCGTCTTGTGTTGCTTGATGTGTCAGTTAATAATTACAGAGCCAGACATGCGTTATGCATTTCTATAAAAGACAAACTTCCTGAATTTGATGGTTTATCTTGTAGTGACTTGAAAAAAGCAGTAAAGCAATTCAATACAAAGCGAACTGTTTTTATTCTTTGGTTAAAAGATTTTTATGAGTTCCTTTTATCTGCTTTACCTCATTCTCCAAAAATAAATTCTGATTATTTGATCTGTCAGTCCAATCTTTCAGCTTTTCCAGTAAAGGCTGACATAATTTCAATACGAAAAATAATAAATAAAGAGGCTAACGTTGTGAAAGTGACAACAATACATGGTTGTAAGGGTGAAGAATACGATTATGTAATATCTATTGGATATCATGATCAAGTTGTTCCCCATTCTTCGGCGGTTGAAAAGGGTGCTGAATACTCAGAAAGCATCGCAAAAAGATTAATGTTCGTTGCATTTTCGCGCGCTAAAAATCACATGAATATATATATCGATGACCGGAGAGTTGTTAGCCCTTATTTTATAGCTGATACTTGACTTGAAGAGAAACAGTGTTCTTCTGTTTTTCATATGTACCACAGCGCGCAATGCTCTGCCCGCTAAAGGGGCCGCTTTTAATGCAGATGCAATAGCGACCTCAGACCGTACCAGAGATAGCACTGTAAATAGAACGACTCACTTTTAAATATCGTCCGGTTGTAGTAGTCAACTAATTATGGCCACTACAAACTCAATAACTATCTTTTTTCTCCGTCAGTACGCTCACGGTCAATCTTTGTCAACGATGCATTAAGTTGATGTTCTGTCATTCCATGTTTGTATGCATTGTATTGCCAGATTACAAACTGCTGTTTGTACCTCCGGTTTTCTTCTTTAAGCTCTTCGATTTCACTTCCAAGATTCACAATCCTGGCGGCTGCAATATTCAAACTAGCTGGGCGCGGATTTTTGCGGCCCCTGCCTTTCAGCGCCTCTTTTTTTGTTTGATAGGCAGTCACTATTGCCTCATGTGCATTAAGGGATTGCCTTGATGGTAACTTTCCTACCAATGGCTCTGCCGCCTCACAGATTGCTAACCAAGACAATTTTGGTTCTTGCCATCCTCGAATTAGGTTCACGATGGAATCAATATCTCTATTATTCAGATGTTTAGCCAAAACCACCTCCTAGAAAAGTTGTCAAATCATCTAACATCACAGCTTCTTCGCTTGCTTTTCCTTTCTGCTCAATGGACTCAATGGACTTCTTTTCTGCAACACGCCGAAGCTGACTGAAATCATTGCCCCGAAGCTTAATCTGCGCACCATTTTCAATATCTGGCTCTTCTAAAATAGCGACTAACTCCCGAAGTCTGGTGACGGTTTTCTTGTGGTACTGATACCAGCGATCAGCCCCCATCTCGCCGCTTGCCACAGCCGTTTCGGCAAGCGAAAACAATCGTTCCGACTTCACCAGCCGTCTTTTAATTCGATCTAATTTTTCTGTATCATCGCCCTTGATACAAACCTGCTCAATACAATTGACGCAATCTCGGAACTTCTCACAGGGGCTCATGGTGTAGTCATGTACACAGTAGCCATACTCCGTCACATGGACTGAGGAATGCTCTAATGTATTGAATTCCTGCATAGTCACGGGCAAATGCTTTGCCACCTCGCCGACAGGCCCAAATAGCGCTTTTGTGGGGTCTAGGCGTTCAGCCATACCAACCAGCTCGTATTCGGTCATGTGGTTGTAAGTTCGATTCTGCTTAACATCGGCCCGCCCTGACCACTTGGCAATTTCCAGGTTTGACAGTCCGCCGCGCTGGGCAATGGTGTTGAGCAGGTGCCGTGCCTGATGCGAGGTCATTTTAACCCGTTCTCCGTTTTCAGCACGATAACCATGGCGATCAAAGATGCTGGCATGTTTTCCATCCAGAGCCTCACGAGGCACCAGATCATTGTTGCAGAAGTTATTGGTTGGCTTATGTAATTCAACCGGTAGGCATCCTCGGTTTCCGTGGAGCTGATTAGCATTTAGTGCAAACAAGGCATTGCTGTACTTAATTTCCTTGTCTTTATCAAACCACGGAAAGTCAACAGGCAAACGCGCCATAGTATGCTGCCACAGGCTGTTTAACGTATGTACATAATCTTCTTTAGCTAAACGTCGATTACCAAGAGACGACCTACACGTCTTTTTTGAGTCATGTGCGAAACCTAGCGCCATACAAGCCTGCTCCATCGTCAATGGCTCATCATCAGCGATATCGGGGCAGCTAGCATGTCGGTAAAACTTATTCGGGTGTTTCTCAATCCACTTGGCCAGCTGACGGGCATCCTCTGACAACTTTTTCGCTCTGGCGATGGCTGTTTTAGCAACTGAGACCATCACCGTTGGTATCCATTTGATATCGCCCTCGTAGCCTTTTCCTGAGAAAAAACGCCAGCCATAGCGTTCTATCCCTTCACGATCCGTTTCACACACCTCGCAATCCACAGGCAGAGCTAACACTTCAGTAATGCGTGAAGGTGCTGACATCAACATGGCAAAAACCGATGTTGTAAATATGTCTCGCTCATGAATTGGGTCATTGGCAAAAATTTCCGCCAACGCATTAAGAGCAATATCACTCGGAAGTTTCTCTTCCCTATTTTTCTTCGCCTCTCGGCCTGTTTTGTTCTTGTCCTCTACACGCTTAATTGGATTGACCCAATTTTGCATAGCACTTGATACAAGCTGGTTTTCAGTTAAAAACTTAGCCAGCCGCTCAATCTCACGGCCGCAATGATATGCTGAACCATCGGAGTAGTGCTGCCTTGCCAATTCAGCTGCTTCGTCCAGGACAGAAATCGATATGCCATCAATATTTGCGTTCCCGTTTACTTGAAGCAAAGCCGCTTCGACCGAACGGAGAGCCTTACTTTCATTCTTTGTCCCCGTGGGATGATGCCCCTGCTGGTAACGGAAATAGGCTTTGGCGAAATCAATGAACTCAGGGTTTTGTACCTCTCCCTGCATGGGCTTTCGCGTAATAATACCTAACTTGGAAAACACAGTTATGTTTGGCCAAACAGCATCTTCCCAATTTAGATCAGAACCGAATACAGTCAATTGATCTCGGCACTTGGATATGAATGCTTCAAGGTTTTCTGCTGCTGCCAGTGTAGCCTTTGGCTTGAACAGGAAAAGCTCAGCCATTGGTTATTTCCCCCTGTGGACTAAGCTCTTCGCGACGTTTTACACAACGTATGATCACATCTGCCACAGCGATAATGCTGCGATCAAGTACGGCAGCAATCTGTATGTCGCCAGTTATCTCTTTCACCCGTTCACGCTCGTTGAGCAGACCCTCATAGACCTCCTCATGTGGGCCATCCAGCCAAGGCTGGAAATGCATGCAGGTGTAGCAAGGAATAGGAATATTGGCACCACAAAAGCCATGTTCTCCACAAGTACCAACACCCTGGCCCATCTCGGTCCGAATACGACTGGTAGGATCGTTACCTCGATGCGCGTCCCTCTCTGAATCGACAAGTACCCCGACAAAGGCCTGAGCGTATGGTGCCAACTGGAAGCCAACCGCCTCATCAAGCTTTTTCACATGTTCGGGGATATTCTTAATGTAAACGCCTGCGTTTTGGGTGTCCGTATGGTCAAGCAGTTCCGCAATCACCAACTCGCCAAAGCCTTCCCGGGCAGCTCGTGTGCCCGTGGTATAACGAAAACGACGAGCATTGATATGCAATAGCTCACCGGTTCGTTCCGACCGGATATCGGACTTTTCTACGATGTACTGAAGTGTGTAAGTTATCTCTGCTGCGGGGATGTGGAGTTTGTCGGTAGCAAGCAGTTGGCGGAATTCATAAGGAGATTGGACGGCAGCTAACACATTAAGATCCGGAAACAGAGGAATTTGCTGCCGATCATCTTCCTGCAATTCAAACCCCAGACGCTTCTCAACCAGTGCAATTGCATTCCTTGCCTGAGCATTCAGGATAGCCCATAGTTCAAGTGATATCGCGAAGGGCTTGAAGTTTGTTCGGAAAGTGCTGCTGCGCTGTTTAGCTCGCGGCACATTCAACACATAGAAGGGTTCTCCTTTACCATTTTTGCCACAAAGGACATCGACCACACGAAGTAACGATATTTGGATGGGACGACGTCCCGTATGACTGATACAAAGTGTCATAGCCAACTCAGCTATCGTAATTAAGCTCTTTTCATAAGCCCGAATAGCCCCCTCATTAACTGCTGTCAGCTCATTATCCGTCAGAGGCCCCTCTCGAGGATCCATGCGCTTAACCGCATCCCCCTTACGATTACCCTTTAGCGTCCAGCCATCTAGCAATCGGATCACCTCCTTACTGATGCCGGGATAGCCCAGTTCGTGCCAGGATCGAAGAAAGCCACGGATAGTTGCCAGATACCATTCTGTTGCAGGCGACAGCATCGACCGATAATTAATCAATACAATATCAGTAATTTCTCTCGCGCCAGTCTTTCGCAGCATGTGCTGAAACCGTTCAAAAATATTTTTTGTATGAGAAGAAGAACGATTGGAAGCATAAAACGCCAGTGTCCGCAGGCAGCCATCTAGCGACCCATCTGGCAAGTAATAGTGAATATCAGCAAGGTTAATAGTGATATTTCTATCCAATGTCCACGATGTGTCATACAGCAGAAAAGAGTAGCCATTGGCGCTAGCACGGATTTGCTCGGATGCTAATGCAGATAAGGAGTTATTCGTCATCATTCTTCATGTCCTCTGGCAAGCGGGTGCCGCTACCTTCTTGTAATGCCAGAGCGGCCTCAAAACCTTTTTGCCGAATGAAGCGTTTGTTGTAAGTCGCTGCGGTTCCTGAGCCATCCCTCCAGCCCATTAAATACGAACGGAGTTGTTCTTGGCGTTCCTCGCTGACTTGCTCATCCATGGCATCCATTCTTTCTGAAAACTTGCGATTCCAGGTGTGACGGAGCGAGTGCCCTGTCGCTGCATACAACTGCGGTGATACAGTCCTGACCACAGAAAAAATTTTGTGGTATCCCCCTTTGGAGATAGGATTTCCCACAGTTGGCCCTGGCTTGTAAGTCACAAACAGGTAGTCATTTTTCTTCGCATTTCGGACTTTCCGGCGGTCTTGAATGATATAACTATGCAGTTCTTGAACTAAGGATTCAGCCAACGGTAAGAGCCGTTCTCTGGTTTTAGCATTAGGCTGATTGGTTCTAGAGTCAACCCGCTCATCTGCTCGCCTAACGATACGGATCCTGTTAGTACTAAAATCAACATCCTGTATTCTGATATTCAATAATTCACCACCTCGAATACCAAGATAAAACAGAAGCAAGATCATCAGCCGATTCCGGCGCTGCACATCTATTGAGAAAGGATTTGACTCCGATCCAGGCTGGATGACTTCAAATAGCGAATCCAATTGAACATCACTCAATGACCTGTCTTGCAACTCACTGCTTCTGTGCTTTTTAGACGGTCGGCGCGTCTTTATTTGCTGCGCCATAGCATTGATCTGTTCGACAACTTCCAGTTCTGCCGTCTTTAAGATATGCATCGCATACCAGTGTAAATAGTTGGCAAACGTTGTCAGCCGGGAATGCTGTGTCCCGTTATCAACGGTATCGGTCATCACATCTGCCAACCAAGGGGTAGAGGACGCTATTAATGGCCTCTTTCCTTGTTTGCACTGAGCAAAATCTCGCAGATCGTCCAGCTCATGTGGTCTGAAGAAGTCCTTGGTCAAAAACCGCTGCTCAAGGTCAATGTCTCGACTCTCTACAAAGCTTAACAACATAACAAGGTTGCTAGCCGCCGCCAACATCGTTGAAAAAGCATCCCCTCTATTGCGGATTTGAGTTGTTAGAAACAGAGTGGGGTAATACAGGGGAAGGCCAGAAGAACGATCCACCACCATGCAGTAGCGCTCACCACTATCCATAACAAATTTTGTAACCCCGTAGAGTTTCTTCATGCGCACACAACCAACAAACTTTACATAATTGCAAGGTGAACGATGCACCAAAGATTGTCAATTAATGCTTGACGATTTTCCAAGCTCAATAAATAAAAAACCCCTGAATTAACAGGGGGCTGTGTATTTATTCTTTACAAATAACTCTCAGGTCAACTCTAGAACGGAATATCGTCGTCGAAATCCATCGGCGGCTCATTAGACGGCGCTGCCGGAGCCGACTGCTGCGGGCGAGACTGCGCGCCGCCGCTGAACTGATTGCCACCTTGCGGCTGCTGAGGCTGACCCCAACCACCCTGCTGCTGGCCGCCACCTGCCGGAGCCCCACCACCCTGACGACCGCCCAGCATTTGCATGGTGCCGCCAACGTTAACCACAACTTCGGTGGTGTACTTTTCTACGCCGGATTGATCGGTCCATTTGCGGGTACGCAGCTGACCTTCGATATAGACCTGGGAACCTTTACGCAGATATTCGCTGGCAACTTCCGCCAGTTTGCCGAACAGCACCACACGGTGCCATTCAGTCTGCTCTTTCATTTCGCCGGTCGCTTTATCACGCCAGGATTCGGAAGTAGCCAGCGTAATGTTGGCAACTGCACCACCATTCGGCATATAGCGTACTTCCGGGTCCTGGCCCAGATTACCGACGAGAATCACCTTGTTTACGCCTCTGCTGGCCATGATCGTGTCTCCTGAAAAACGTTACTGAATAAGTGTAAGCGCGGGATTGTAGCATTTCCAATAGCGCTTTTACTACGTTGCGAGATCGATTCCAGTAAACAACCCCAGACAGACATTGTTGCACAGGCATCTGCGTTTTGCATTCCAACACTGTATATCCATTCAGGTCAGGTTGTGTCATAATTAACCGTTTGTGATCGCCGGTAGCACCATGCAGCCAGGCAAAAAAGCGTTTAATCCGGGAAAGATGAATGGATAAGATCGAAGTTCGGGGCGCCCGCACCCATAATCTCAAAAACATCAACCTCGTCATCCCGCGCGACAAGCTGATTGTCGTCACCGGGCTTTCGGGCTCAGGCAAATCTTCGCTCGCTTTCGACACCTTGTATGCCGAAGGGCAGCGTCGTTACGTTGAATCCCTTTCCGCGTACGCGCGTCAGTTTCTGTCGCTGATGGAAAAGCCGGATGTCGACCACATTGAGGGGCTGTCTCCCGCCATCTCAATTGAACAAAAATCGACATCCCATAACCCGCGATCCACGGTAGGTACGATTACCGAAATTCACGACTATCTGCGTCTGCTGTTTGCCCGCGTTGGCGAACCGCGCTGCCCGGATCACGACGTTCCCCTGGCGGCCCAGACCGTTAGCCAGATGGTGGACAACGTTCTGTCGCAGCCGGAAGGCAAACGTCTGATGCTGCTGGCGCCGGTGATTAAGGAGCGTAAAGGCGAGCATACTAAAACGCTGGAAAACCTGGCAGGCCAGGGCTATATCCGCGCCCGTATCGACGGTGAAGTGTGCGACCTTTCCGATCCGCCCAAGCTTGAACTGCAAAAGAAACACACTATTGAAGTGGTGATTGACCGCTTTAAAGTACGCGACGATCTCACCCAGCGACTGGCTGAGTCCTTTGAAACCGCGCTGGAACTGTCCGGTGGTACGGCGGTGGTCGCCGATATGGACGATCCGAAAGCGGAAGAGTTGCTGTTCTCCGCCAACTTCGCCTGCCCGATCTGCGGCTACAGCATGCGGGAGCTGGAACCACGTCTGTTCTCGTTCAATAACCCAGCGGGTGCATGCCCGACCTGTGACGGTCTCGGCGTGCAGCAGTATTTCGATCCTGACCGGGTGATCCAAAATCCGGAACTGTCGCTGGCCGGTGGTGCTATCCGCGGCTGGGATCGCCGTAACTTCTATTACTTCCAGATGCTTAAGTCACTGGCGGAACACTATAAATTCGACGTTGAAGCCCCATGGGCCAGCCTGAACCCTGCCGTGCATAAAGTGGTGCTGTACGGTTCCGGTAAAGAGAATATCGAATTTAAATACATGAACGATCGCGGCGATACGTCCGTACGCCGCCATCCGTTCGAAGGCGTATTGCACAATATGGAGCGCCGTTATAAAGAGACGGAATCCAGCGCGGTACGTGAAGAATTAGCCAAGTTCATTAGCAACCGACCGTGCGCCAGCTGTGAGGGGACGCGTTTACGCCGGGAAGCCCGCCACGTATTTGTCGAAAATACGCCGCTGCCCGCGATTTCCGACATGAGCATCGGTCACGCCATGGATTTCTTCAACAACCTGAAGCTTGCGGGTCAGCGAGCGAAGATTGCAGAGAAAATTCTCAAAGAGATTGGCGATCGTCTGAAGTTCCTGGTCAACGTCGGCCTCAACTATCTGACGCTGTCGCGTTCAGCAGAAACGCTCTCCGGCGGCGAAGCCCAGCGTATTCGTCTGGCAAGCCAGATCGGCGCAGGTCTGGTCGGCGTAATGTATGTGCTGGATGAACCGTCTATCGGTCTGCATCAGCGCGATAACGAGCGTCTGTTGGGTACGCTTATCCACCTGCGTAATCTGGGCAATACCGTCATTGTGGTTGAGCACGATGAAGACGCGATTCGCGCCGCTGACCACGTTATCGACATCGGCCCCGGCGCGGGCGTTCACGGCGGCCAGGTGGTTGCCGAAGGTACGCTAAAAGATATCATGGCCGTGCCTGAGTCGCTGACCGGCCAGTACATGAGCGGTAAGCGCAAGATTGAAGTGCCGAAACAGCGCGTGGCGGCAGACCCGGAAAAAGTGTTGAAGCTGACCGGCGCGCGCGGTAACAACCTGAAAGATGTCACCCTGACGCTGCCGGTTGGTTTATTTACCTGCATTACCGGTGTTTCCGGTTCGGGTAAATCGACGCTAATTAACGACACGCTGTTCCCGATTGCACAGACGGCGCTGAACGGCGCCACGCTGGCTGAACCCGCGCCATATCGTGATGTTCAGGGCCTGGAACATTTCGACAAAGTGATCGACATTGACCAAAGCCCGATTGGCCGTACGCCGCGCTCTAACCCGGCAACCTACACCGGTGTGTTTACGCCAGTGCGCGAACTGTTTGCCGGCGTACCGGAGTCGCGTGCGCGCGGTTATACTCCGGGTCGTTTCAGCTTTAACGTCCGCGGCGGACGCTGTGAAGCTTGTCAGGGCGACGGCGTGATCAAAGTCGAAATGCACTTCTTACCGGATATCTACGTGCCGTGCGATCAGTGTAAAGGCAAGCGCTATAACCGCGAAACACTGGAGATTAAGTACAAGGGCAAGACTATCCACGAAGTGCTGGATATGACGATTGAAGAGGCGCGTGAGTTCTTCGATGCCGTTCCGGCGCTGGCGCGTAAGCTGCAAACGCTGATGGACGTGGGTCTGACGTACATCCGACTGGGTCAGTCCGCCACCACGCTCTCGGGCGGTGAAGCGCAGCGCGTGAAGCTGGCGCGTGAACTGTCCAAACGCGGTACCGGTCAAACGCTGTATATTCTCGATGAACCGACCACCGGTCTGCATTTTGCGGATATTCAGCAACTGCTGGACGTGCTGCATCAACTCCGGGATCAGGGCAACACCATCGTAGTGATTGAGCACAATCTGGACGTGATAAAAACCGCTGACTGGATTGTCGATCTCGGTCCGGAAGGCGGCAGCGGCGGCGGGGAAATTCTGGTTTCAGGCACACCAGAAACGGTCGCTGAGTGTGAAGCCTCACACACGGCCCGTTTCCTCAAACCACTGTTGTAATCATGACGATGGCGCTACGCTTATCAGGCCTACAAAATATGCATCATTGCTTGTAGGCCAGATAAGGCGCTGGCGCCTCATTGCGGAAAACAGATCAGGACTGCGCCAGTATCCGGCGTTTATCTTCCGGCAGCGTGTTTACGGCCTGCTGATAAGAGGCGTCTACCAGGTAGTAGATTTGCGAATCCGGCAGCGAGCCGTCCAGATACACCGTACTCCAGTGCGCCTTATTGAGATGCCGGCTTGGCCGTACATCGCTATGCTGCTGACGTAACAACTCTGCCAGTTCCGGGCTGGTTTTCAGTGACACCGCCGGGCGTTCTTCCACCTCTTTTACCATGGCAAAAAGCACATCTTCGACTTTGATTTGTGTGGCCTTCCAGTCACTGTGTACGCTCTGCTCGGCGCCCATTTTTGCCATGCAGTATTGCAGCAACTCCGAATTCGTCATCTTAATTCCCCTTACCAGCATATTGCCTAATGAGAACATCTTTTATTCAGTGTGCAGCAAGTCCGCAAAAGGTAAAAGCAGGTAACGCAAATTTGTTTAAAAAAACAACAACCGCAAGCAACGTCCTCAATACTCCGAGTTGACGATCACCTCTTCACCAAACGCGCCGGCCTGTGGTAACGGTTTATAAGTGGAGTTAGAAGCGCGTAAAATACGAATACCGCGAATACCCACATCTCGGGCGGCGGTAATGTCATTATCAGAGTCGCCGTAGAACATGCGGATATTTTTATCCTGCAGCCACTGCGTTTTCGTATTCTGACCCGGCTTATCACCGGCAAAAATTACCGGGTTCATATTGCCGGCCGGGATGTGAAAGTTATCGGACAGCGTTTTCGACACCGTTTCGGTCTTCGTCTGGCTACGCCCGGTTACGAAAAAGATGCTGTCGCCGCGACGCACGTGCATATCAATCAACTGACGCGCCACTTCTTTCGGAATGCTGAATTCGTCCCAGCCATTGTTCATTTTTTCCCAGAAGGCCGGATTTTTCAGGTAATCCTCACTGTCCGGAGAATACGTTTTTTTTCCGCGCCAGAAGCCTGGGCTGGAAAAGAGGACGGTGTCATCGATATCAAACCCGACGGCCATCGGCGGGCGTCCGGTCAGGCTGTTTTCAATTTGTGCCACGGAGACCCAGTGAATGGGTGCCTGCTCAGCGAGTTTTGCAACGTTGGTGCCTGGATTAAGCTGAGAGGGAGAGGAAACTAACGCCTGGGCCGGCTGATTTAGCGTGAACAATAAACAAACGGCACTCAGTGCCAACGTAAACTTGCGCATATTTTTCCCTAAGTAGTCAGTTAGTTATCATTTTTTTATTAACAACTGGTCAAAAAACTATCTGACCTTACCCCTTAGGGGGAGGGAAAGGAAGGATTTTCTCTGGTTTTGTCCTGGAAAAAGAGCATGATCACATTGGAAAACAGACCAATAGCACGGTGAAAGAAAGTAGGCCGGATAAGGTGATTACACCGCTATCCGGCAATACAATGCCTGATGGCGCGACGCTTATCAGGCCTAAAAACCCGGTTACATGACGGCGGCAAATGCCTTCGCCACGCGTTGCACGTTACCGTGATTCAACCCGGCCACGCACATACGACCGCTGGCTATCAGGTACACACCGAACTCATCGCGCAGGCGATCGACCTGAGCAGCGCTGAGCCCGGTATAGCTGAACATCCCGCGCTGTTGCAGCAGGTAATCAAAGTTACGACCAGGGATCTCCGCATTCAATACGTTAACCAGCGCCTGGCGCATCGCCAGAATACGGGTACGCATCTCTTCGACTTCCGCCAGCCAGTTGGCTTTCAGCGCGTCATCACCCAACACCGCGGCCACGACCTGCGCACCAAAGTTTGGCGGGCTGGAATAGTTACGACGCACCGTCGCTTTTAGCTGCCCCAGAACGCGGCTGGCGGCATCAGCGTCTTCACAGACCACTGAAAGCCCGCCGACACGCTCGCCGTACAAAGAGAAAATCTTCGAGAATGAGTTGCTGACCAGTGCAGGCAATCCGGCGCTGGCAATGGCGCGGATCGCATAGGCATCGTCTTCCATTCCACCGCCGAAACCCTGATAAGCAATATCCAGGAACGGGATCAGATCGCGAGCTTTCAGGATCTCAATGACACCATCCCACTGCGCGGGGGTTAAATCCGCACCCGTCGGGTTATGGCAGCACGGATGCAGCAGTACGATGCTGCGCGCCGGTAAGGTGTTCAGTGTGGCCAGCAGGTCGTTGAAACGCACGCCATTGGTGGTGTTGTCATACCAGGGGTAAGTACTTACTTCGAACCCAGCACCTTCAAAAATTGCGATGTGGTTTTCCCAGGTCGGATCGCTGACCCACACGGCAGAATCAGGGAAATAGCGTTTCAGGAAGTCTGCGCCAACCTTTAGCGCACCGGAGCCGCCCAGCGTCTGAATCGTTGCGACGCGCTGCTGCTGGAGAACCGGATGATCTGCGCCAAACAGTAGCGGCGCAATAGTATGGCGATAAGTGTTCAGACCTTCCATCGGCAGATACAGCGAAGCGCCATGCGGTTTAGCATTCAGTCGGGCTTCCGCTTCTGCCACCGCTTTAAGCTGAGGAATAATGCCGTCTTCGTTGTAGTACAGACCGATGCTGAGGTTCACTTTGTCGCTACGTGAATCTTCTTTGAAACGCTCCATGAGCGATAAAATCGGGTCGCCGGCGTAGGCGTCAACTTTTTGAAACACGTGTGGTTCTCCGGGTTTACAGGCAGGGGTTAAGAACACAATAAACCGGAAGCGGGAGAAGATCGAGAGGATGTTGAGAGGAATATTGCCGGATGGCGGCGTAACCGCCTTATCCGGCACATCATGAACTTAATCGATATACTTCATTGCCACCCTTGAGGTCAGGCGCGTGATAAGTTCGTAAGCACTTACTTTCGTCATTTCAGCAATGCGTTCAACGGGCAGGCCTTCACCCCACAGGATAACCGAATCGCCGGCTTTATCCTGCGCCTCGGGACCTAAATCGACGCAAATCATATCCATCGCGACGCGACCGACGATCGGCACTTCACGGCCATTGACCAGTACCGGTGTCCCAGACGGCGCAGCGCGCGGATAACCATCACCATAGCCCATCGCCACCACGCCCAGACGCGTGTCGCGCTCGCTCAGCCAGGTTCCACCATAGCCAACCGGCTCGCCCGCTTTGTGTTCACGCACCGCAATCAGGCTGGAAGTGAGCGACATCACCGGCTGGCAGCCAAAATCGGCACCGATAGAGTGGTTTTCCAACGGCGATACGCCATACAGAATCAGCCCCGGACGCGCCCAGTCGAAGTGAGACTGCGGCCACAGCAGAATACCTCCCGACGCGGCGATCGAACGCTGACCCGGTTTACCTGCGCAAAAGCTATTGAAGATATCGAGCTGCTTTTCGGTCGCGCCGCACTCAGGCTCGTCCGCGCGCGCAAAGTGGCTGACGATATTGACCGGCTGGCGCACGTTTTCGCATTGCGTCAAGCGCTGATAAAACGCCTCGGCCTGCTCAGGACGCACGCCCAGGCGGTGCATTCCCGTGTCGAGCTTCATCCAGACGGTGACCGGTTCAGCCAGTACCGCGGCTTCCAGAGCTTCAAGCTGCTCCTGGTTGTGGACGGCAGTATGCAGACGCTGCGCGGAGATAGTCGGCAGATCGGAAGCATCAAAAAATCCTTCCAGCAGCAGGATGGGCTGCGTGATCCCTCCCGCTCGCAACCGCAGGGCTTCTTCAAGACGAGCGACACCAAAAGCGTCCGCATCGGGGAGCGTTCGCGCGGTCTCTAACAGACCATGGCCGTAAGCGTTCGCTTTCACGACCGCAACCAGTTTACTGGCTGGAGCCAGTTCACGCAGACGTTGCAGGTTGTGTCGCAGAGCGCGGCGGTTAATGACTACAGTTGCCGCTTGCATTTGTATTCCTTGATAAGTATTTGCTTGAGTAACCTGATTCAGTGTTGTTATTCGTCGTCGTACTGCGGGCCAGCATAGTTATCGAAGCGCGACCACTGACCGTTAAACGTCAGGCGCACCGTACCGATCGGGCCGTTACGCTGTTTACCGATAATGATCTCGGCGATGCCTTTCAAGTCGCTGTTATCGTGATAAACCTCATCACGATAAATAAACATGATTAAGTCGGCATCCTGCTCGATGGAGCCGGACTCACGCAGATCCGAGTTGACCGGACGCTTATCGGCGCGTTGTTCCAGAGAGCGGTTAAGCTGCGACAGCGCCACCACCGGCACATGCAGTTCTTTCGCTAACGCTTTCAGCGAGCGGGAAATTTCAGCAATTTCCAGCGTACGGTTGTCGGAGAGCGACGGCACGCGCATCAGCTGCAGGTAGTCGATCATGATAAGTCCGATACCACCGTGTTCGCGGGCGATACGACGGGCACGTGAGCGCACTTCCGTTGGCGTCAGGCCGGAGGAGTCATCAATATAGATGTTTCGTTTCTCCAGCAAAATACCCATTGTTCCGGAAATTCGCGCCCAGTCTTCATCATCCAGTTGACCGGTACGGATTTTGGTTTGGTCTACACGTGAGAGTGAGGCCAGGGAACGCATCATGATCTGTTCTGAGGGCATTTCAAGACTAAAGATAAGAACCGGCTTATCTTGCAACATCGCCGCATTTTCGACGAGGTTCATTGCAAATGTCGTTTTACCCATCGACGGACGCGCGGCGACGATAATTAAGTCTGACGGCTGCAAACCAGCAGTCTTTTTATTGAGGTCGTCATAACCGGTGTTGACCCCGGTGACACCATCGTGGGGCTGCTGGAACAGCTGTTCGATACGCGCGACGGTAGCGTCGAGCACATCGGTAATATTTTTCGGACCTTCGTCTTTATTGGCGCGACTTTCAGCAATTTTAAAGACGCGGGATTCCGCGAGGTCCAGCAGATCTTCACTGGAACGGCCTTGCGGATCAAACCCGGCTTCCGCGATCTCGTTCGCCACCGAAATCATGTCACGAACAACGGCACGTTCGCGGACAATATCCGCATAGGCACTAATGTTCGCTGCACTTGGCGTATTTTTAGATAACTCAGCCAGGTAAGCAAAACCGCCGACGCTGTCCAGTTGCCCCTGAACTTCCAGCGATTCTGCAAGCGTGATCAGATCGATGGGTTTTCCCATCTCCTGCAGGCGATGCATTTCGGTGAAGATGTGCCGGTGCGGTCGGGTATAAAAATCTTCCGCCACCACACGCTCAGCCACATCGTCCCAGCGCTCGTTATCCAGCATTAAACCGCCCAACACCGACTGTTCCGCTTCAATCGAGTGCGGCGGTACTTTCAGCCCGGCGACCTGGGGATCGCGCTCACGAGCATCAGTCTGTTGTTTGTTGAAGGGTTTATTTCCTGCCATAGTGAATGGAGTTACCGAGATAATGATTGGGTCGAAAGATTACCACATTTCTTTTGGAGGAAGCATGGCAACACGTATTGAATTTCACAAGCATGGTGGCCCTGATGTACTCAAGGCTGTGGAGTTTACGCCCGTAGACCCGGCGGAAAATGAAATCCAGGTCGAGAACAAAGCGATTGGGATCAACTATATCGACACCTATATCCGCAGTGGTCTTTATCCACCGCCTTCTCTGCCCAGCGGTCTGGGTACCGAAGCCGCAGGCGTGGTCAGTAAAGTCGGTAGCAAAGTGACGCACATTAAAGCCGGCGATCGCGTGGTTTACGCTCAGTCTCCCCTGGGCGCCTACAGCTCAGTGCATAACGTCCCGGCTGATAAAACCGCTATTTTGCCCAACGCTATCTCGTTTGAACAAGCTGCAGCCTCATTTCTTAAAGGGCTCACCGTTTTTTATCTGTTGCGTAAGACCTATGAAATTCAGCCCGATGAACCATTTTTATTCCATGCGGCAGCAGGCGGCGTCGGTATGATTGCCTGCCAGTGGGCAAAAGCATTGGGTGCGAAGCTGATTGGCACTGTCGGTAATGCGCAAAAAGCGCAAATTGCGCTGCAGGCCGGCGCATGGCAGGTCATTAACTATCGTGAAGAGAGCATTGTAGAACGTGTAAAAGAGATCACTGGCGGTAAAAAAGTGCGGGTGGTGTATGACTCGGTGGGGAAAGATACCTGGGAAGCCTCACTGGATTGCCTGCAGCGCCGGGGGCTCATGGTCAGCTTTGGTAATGCTTCCGGACCGGTGACTGGCGTTAACTTAGGCATTCTGAATCAGAAAGGTTCGCTGTACGTGACTCGCCCTTCACTCCAGGGTTACATCACCAACCACCATGAATTAACCGAAGCCAGCAATGAGCTTTTCTCGCTGATTGCCAGCGGAGTGATCAAAGTGGATGTCGCACCGGGCCAGACGTTCGCACTGCACGACGCGCAGCGTGCTCATGAAGTGCTGGAAAGCCGGGCCACACAGGGGTCGAGTTTGCTGATCCCGTAACGCCCTCATTTCCGCGAAATAATTCAAGCCGCCAACAAACCTGCGATTTGAATTATGAAGGGGGAAGAAAGAATTAGGGCTTCCCGTAGGAAGCCCTTTCTTTTTTTAGTTCGGCTGTATGTAGGGTACAGCTCGATGAATTCGTTAACCTGGCAATAGTGACAGATTTGATAATCAATTCCTATTTGCTTCTAAAGGCAATGTTGCAGGTTGTGACACACCGCTCAATACCTTAGTAAAATCGGCGGTTATTGCGCTGATACTGTGGGACTTTTGGCGCTTTTATCGCCTTGATAACCCACACCACGGCAACGGCCAATAACAGCCAGGGCAACAGTTTAATCATCAACGCAAATAGTCCGCCCAAAAACATCACCACAGTGGCTACCACCAATGCGGCCAGCACTCCCAGCAAAGATACGCCGGTGACCATCAGCATGATAAAAAATCCAATCACAAAAAGTAGTTCCAGCATGGCTCTCTCCCGAAATGAAATACTCTCCACAGCTTTACAAGAAACATGCCAAAATTAATATATTGATTTATAAAGCAAACGCCCCGCGACGAAGCGCAGGGCGTGGTGAAATTCACTAACTTTTGGCGAAAACTTAACGTTTGTCTGCCACCAGCTTCAGCGCATGTTCCAGAACCTCAATATCTGCCCCGGCTTTATGCGCATTTTCGCTCAGATAGCGACGCCACTGCCGTGCCCCTGGAATCCCCTGAAACAGTCCCAGCATATGGCGCGTGACATGCCCCAAATAGGTTCCTTTACTCAGTTCACGCTCAATATACGGATACATCGCACGCACTACGGCGACCGGATCGGCATCTTCGCTGGTGACAGCAAAAATCTCGCGGTCAACGGACGCCAGAATGCCTGGGTTTTGATAAGCTTCGCGCCCCACCATCACGCCATCCATATGTTGCAGATGGATTTTCGCTTCTTCCAGCGATTTTATGCCACCGTTGATCGACATCGTCAGATGCGGAAAATCGCGCTTTAGCTGATAAACACGGTCATAATCCAGCGGTGGGATTTCGCGGTTTTCTTTCGGGCTTAGCCCGGACAGCCAGGCCTTACGGGCGTGGATGATAAACATCTCACATTCACCGTTACCGGAGACCGTGTTGATGAAATCGCACAGGAATTCGTAGCTGTCCTGGTCATCAATACCGATACGGGTTTTCACCGTTACCGGAATCGATACCACATCGCGCATCGCTTTGACGCAATCAGCGACCAGTTGCGCATTCCCCATCAGACAGGCACCAAACATTCCATTCTGTACACGGTCGGAAGGGCAACCCACGTTGAGGTTAATTTCGTCATAGCCCCGTTGTTCAGCAAGCTTTGCGCACTGCGCCAGCGCAGCCGGATCGCTCCCGCCCAGTTGCAAAGCGACCGGATGTTCTTCTTCGCTATACGCCAGATAATCGCCTTTACCATGAATGATCGCGCCGGTGGTTACCATCTCCGTATAGAGCAGCGTCTGGCGGGACAGTAAGCGCAAAAAGTAGCGGCAATGTCTGTCCGTCCAGTCGAGCATCGGCGCAATAGAAAAACGATGAGCGGGAAAAGCGGTAGACTGAGATTCAGGCAGCATGGCGAATATTCAAGCATCCGGTTAAAAAAGGGGCGCTACTATAGCATAGACCGTTACGATAGTGAGCCACATCCTCGCGGTTCCCCCTCCCTGCTCCCCGACAAGCGCTATTTACGCCCCGGTTTTCCGTCGTGAGATCCAAAAAACTGCGGCGGATGGTCGACCCAACGGTCCTCACGCGTGGCGGCATAAACCGGATTAAGCGGATAATAAATACGATTGTATTTTTTGTTTGCCTCACCCACGACCAACAGACGTACCTCTTCACTGGTGTTATTGATAAAGGTGTGACACACGCCGGTGCCCGCCGGGAAACCGACGCTGTCGCCCGGTTCCAGCTTCCATAAATAACCGTTAATCCAGGCTTCAGGATATCCTTCCAGCACATAGATAAACTCTTCCTCATCGCTTTCAGCGTGCGGATACGAGGTGCGTCGGCCCGGCGGCAGGCGCTCATGATGAATGCCGAGTCGCCCTAACCCCAGCTTGCGGGCAAGCGGCGCACCTATGGAAAACAGCTCATCGCTGTCGGGATAGGTGGAGTCATCAGCCCCCTCAACTTCACGCCAGTGACGAATACAATCGGGTCTTTTCATGATTATTTTCCAGTATTGCGATGGGTCAGGTATAGCACACCGTGGTGGATCTCGGTGTTTTAAACAGAACATGTTAAAGTAAGGGATTAACCTTGCACGCAAATCGAGGCGCCAAATGGACAAAACCACCACGCAGGAGTTATTGGCTCAAGCTGAAAAACTCTGTGCGCAACGCAACGTACGGCTTACGCCACAACGCCTCGAAGTGCTGCGCCTGATGAGCCTGCAGGAAGGCGCAATCAGCGCTTACGACCTACTCGACCTGTTGCGGGAAACCGAGCCGCAGGCCAAGCCGCCGACCGTGTATCGTGCGCTCGATTTTCTGCTGGAACAAGGGTTTGTGCACAAGGTGGAATCCACCAACAGCTATGTGCTTTGCCATCTGTTCGATCAGCCAACTCACAGTTCCGCAATGTTCATTTGCGACCGCTGTGGTGTGGTAAAAGAAGAGTGCGCGGAAGGCGTGGAAGACATCATGCATACGCTGGCAGCAAAAATGGGTTTTGCCCTGCGACATAACGTTATTGAAGCCCATGGACTGTGCCCGGCCTGTGTGGAGGTTGAGTCATGTCGTCACCCTGGCGAATGCCAGCATGACCATACGATTCAGGTGAAGAAGAAAGTTGGGCGTTAAGCGGGTGGGAGAGCGTACATCCTTGTACTCTCAGGAGGGAAGGGTTAATTACCAGCGGTA
Source organism: Citrobacter sp. RHBSTW-00986 (assembly GCF_013783065.1). Classification (NCBI taxonomy): domain Bacteria; kingdom Pseudomonadati; phylum Pseudomonadota; class Gammaproteobacteria; order Enterobacterales; family Enterobacteriaceae; genus Citrobacter; species Citrobacter sp. RHBSTW-00986. The sequence goes on from NZ_CP056200.1 coordinate 4,530,826, forward strand.
ATCATTACGTTTTTCCCAATCGGTCACTTCTTTCTCCGCCTGATCTTTCGCGTAACCGTAACGCTCCTGGACTTTACCGACCAGTTGGTCACGTTTACCTTCAATGACCGTCATATCATCATCGGTCAGTTTGCCCCATTGCTCTTTCACTTTACCTTTAAACTGCTTCCAGTTACCGCCGACTTCGTCTTTATTCATCATCAAGTCCTCATCGTTAGGTTGTGAATAGCGAGAGTGCCATGTCCAGACACATGCTGTTTTTGCTGGACGTGAGAATAAGTGTAGTCAGGGATTCTGGGTTTTATTTACTATTCGGAATTTTTAACCATCCGCTCAGGCAAACCAGGTTCCATTACGCCAGTGACGCCGCCAGATAAAGGCCAGGGACAGCCCACGCAGCGCGAGAAAAACGGTTAACGCCAGCCACAAACCATGATTTCCCAGCAACGGTAAAGCCAGTAGCGTTAATGCGAACCCTGCTGCGGCAACGGCCATACTGTTGCGCATTTCTGCAGCCCGTGTCGCTCCAATAAACATACCGTCGAGCAGATAACACCACACTCCCACTAGCGGCAAAACCACCTGCCAGAAAAGATAGCGATCGGCCAAAAGTTGGATTTGCGGCAGCGAGGTCAGCAGCGCAACAATCTGCTCGCCAAACAGGGCATAAACCAGCGAAAACAGAATAGCCACAATACCGGACTGTCGACAGGCCGCCCGCCAGACATCAAGCAACTGGCTGCCATCCCTCGCCCCATAGGCCTGACCCGAATGCGCTTCCACGGCATAGGCAAATCCATCCAGCGCGTAGGCGGTAAACGTCAGCAGAGTCATCAGAACGGCGTTAACCGCGATGATGTCGCCTCCCAAACGCGCGCCCAGAACCGTAATGGCCCCAAAGCAGAGCTGTAGCAGCAGCGAACGCAGCATGATGTCGCGGTTGAGCGCCAGCAAACGACGGAAGTTACCACGCCACGCCAGCTTCAACATTGCCAGCGAAATTCCACGCATATGCAGGACTTTGCGTACCATCATCAGGCCAATCAGCAGCGTGGCATATTCGGCAATCACCGTCGCTAACGCCGCCCCCTGCACGTTCATATGCAGGCCCATTACCAGCCATAAATCGAGCACAATGTTGAGAATATTGCCGACAATCAACAGGATAACTGGCGCGCGCGCATACTGAACGCCAAGCAACCAGCCGAGCAGCACCAGATTCGCCAGCGACGCAGGTGCGCTTAACCAGCGGATTTCCAGGAAACGTCGGGCCTGCTCCAGTACCGCCTCACTTCCGCCGACAATATGCAGAGCCAGATCGATAATCGGCGTACGAAACAGTGCGATAAGCAGCCCCGCGCCCAGCGCCAGCAATAGCGGCTGCACCAACGCGCGCGCCAGCGCCTGCGGATTTTTCGCGCCAAATGCCTGCGCGGTAAGGCCGGTGGTACTCATGCGCAAAAAAAGTAGCAGCATAAAGAGAAAGCTGGTCGCCGTGGCGCCAACAGCAACGCCGCCAAGATAGACCGGACTGTCCAGATGACCAATCACCGCGGTGTCCACCAGTCCCAACAGGGGAACGGTGATATTGGAGAAGATCATCGGTAAGGCGAGGTGCCAGAGTGCTTTATCAGAAGAGGTAAAGAAAGGCATACAGGAGAGCCTGAGAAGAAGTTAGATGTACTGAAAAAAGATGCTGTGTAGGCCCGGTAAGCGTAGCGCTACCGGGCAAGTTGCCGGAAAGCGACGTAAACGTCTTATCCGGCCTACAGGGAATCAACAGAAAATTACAGCCATTCACCGTTACGAATGACGCCTACCGCCAACCCTTCAATAGTGAAGTTTTGCTCGCGCAGGTCGACAACAATAGGTTTAAATTCGCTGTTTTCTGGCAGGAGTTCAACCTTGTTGCCCTGCTTTTTCAGGCGCTTGACGGTGACTTCGTCGTCGATACGGGCAACAACGACCTGACCGTTACGCACATCCTGAGTTTTATGCACAGCCAGTAAATCACCGTCCATAATACCGATGTCTTTCATCGACATACCGCTAACGCGCAGCAGAAAATCGGCGTTCGGTTTGAACAGTGAAGGATCGACCTGATAATGGCCTTCGATGTGCTGCTGCGCCAGCAGTGGCTCGCCTGCCGCTACGCGTCCGACAAGCGGTAACCCTTCTTCTTCTTCCTGCAGCAGTCGAATACCGCGCGATGCGCCGGATACAATTTCAAGGACGCCTTTACGCGCAAGCGCTTTCAGGTGTTCTTCAGCGGCGTTTGGGGAACGGAACCCCAAACGCTGCGCGATCTCCGCACGCGTCGGTGGCATACCTGTCTGGCTGATGTGATCCCTAATGAGATCAAACACCTCTTGCTGCCTGGCCGTTAACGCTTTCATTCCGCCCCCTGGGTGTATATACAGTTATGCTGTGAGTATATACAGCTAAAGGTGATTTTGGAACCGCAAACTGCACAAAAAACAGGAGATTTATGCAGTTGTGGAATCTTTATCGCAAATGCGACCACAACAGGATGCCCCAGGTGATCAGAGCGACAAAAATAGACAGCAATACCGCCGCCGAGCCCATATCTTTCGCCCGACCGGAAAGTTCGTGATACTCAGAGCCAATACGGTCAACCACCGCCTCAATCGCACTGTTGAGGATTTCAACGATCATCACCAGCATCACGGAACCAATCAACAGCACGCGGGTAATGGCGTCAACGTCCAGCCAGCAGGCGATGGCTACGCCCAACAGTACGGCAACGCTTTCCTGACGGAATGCCGCCTCATTGATCCATGCGGCGCGAAAACCTTTCCAGGAATAGCCTGCAGCTTTGATAATTCGGGTGAATCCAGTGGTATTATTGGCCATCAAAAAGAACCTTTTTACATTATTAGCGTCAATGTCATTGTAACGTTACCCCGTTTGTTTCAGGGTGTGGCAAAGCAGCGCGAAGTATGACCGGATACACCAGAAATTCACTAAACTTTCTGATATCCTTGCAGCGCATTTGCATTATTAACCAGAGGCTTTACATCGTTTATGTCCGGCTGGCCACGAATTTACTACAAATTACTGAATTTACCATTAAGCGTCCTGGTAAAAAGCAAGTCTATTCCGGCAGAACCTGCCCCGGAATTGGGGCTCGATACTTCGCGTCCCATTATGTACGTCCTACCGTACAATTCAAAAGCAGACTTGCTGACGCTGCGTGCCCAATGTCTGGTGCACGATCTCCCGGATCCCCTGGAACCGCTGGAGATAGACGGAACTCTGCTGCCGCGCTACGTGTTTATTCACGGCGGCCCGCGCGTGTTCACCTATTACACGCCGAAAGAAGAGTCCATTAAGCTGTTCCATAACTATCTCGACTTGCATCGCAGCAATCCAGACCTGGATGTGCAAATGGTGCCGGTTTCGGTGATGTTTGGCCGTGCGCCTGGGCGTGAAAAAGGCGAGGTCAATCCGCCGCTGCGCATGCTGAACGGCGTACAGAAATTCTTTGCTGTGTCCTGGCTGGGTCGCGACAGTTTTGTCCGCTTCTCCCCGTCGGTCTCCCTGCGTCGCATGGCGGACGAACACGGTACGGATAAAATCATCGCTCAGAAACTGGCTCGCGTGGCGCGCATGCACTTTGCTCGTCAGCGTCTGGCCGCAGTCGGCCCGCGCCTCCCTGCCCGCCAGGACCTGTTTAATAAGCTGCTGGCCTCAAAAGCTATCGCTCGCGCGGTAGAAGATGAAGCGCGCAGTAAAAAAATCTCCCACGAAAAAGCGCAGCAAAATGCCATTGCGCTGATGGAAGAGATTGCCGCCAACTTCTCCTACGAGATGATTCGTCTGACAGACCGTATTCTGGGCTTTACCTGGAACCGTCTGTATCAGGGGATTAACGTTCACAATGCGGAGCGTGTACGTCAGTTGGCGCACGATGGGCACGAAATCGTCTATGTTCCGTGCCACCGCAGCCATATGGACTATATGCTGCTGTCGTACGTTCTGTACCACCAGGGGCTGGTTCCGCCGCACATCGCTGCCGGTATCAACCTGAACTTCTGGCCAGCAGGTCCGATTTTCCGTCGTCTGGGCGCGTTCTTTATTCGTCGTACCTTCAAGGGCAACAAGCTCTATTCCACCGTTTTCCGCGAATACCTGGGCGAGTTGTTCAGCCGCGGCTACTCGGTTGAATACTTTGTCGAAGGAGGCCGTTCACGTACCGGGCGTCTGCTCGACCCGAAAACCGGCACGCTATCGATGACCATTCAGGCGATGCTGCGCGGCGGTACGCGTCCGATTACCCTCGTCCCCATCTACATCGGCTACGAGCACGTAATGGAAGTGGGCACGTACGCGAAAGAGCTGCGTGGCGCGACGAAAGAGAAAGAGAGTTTGCCGCAAATGCTGCGTGGCTTGAGCAAGCTGCGTAATCTGGGCCAGGGTTATGTCAACTTTGGCGAACCGATGCCATTGATGACTTACCTCAACCAGCATGTACCGGAGTGGCGTGAATCGATCGATCCGATCGAGTCCATCCGCCCAGCCTGGCTGACGCCGACGGTGAATAGCATTGCCGCCGATCTGATGGTACGCATTAACAATGCAGGCGCGGCCAATGCCATGAACCTGTGCTGTACCGCGCTGTTGGCCTCCCGCCAGCGCTCTCTGACCCGTGAGCAACTGACTGAACAGCTCGACTGCTATCTGAGTCTGCTGCGTAACGTGCCGTACGCGGCAGATTGTACGGTTCCTGCGCAGAGCGCCAGTGAATTGATCGACCATGCCTTACAGATGAATAAGTTTGAGGTCGAGAAAGACACCATCGGTGACATCATCATTCTGCCGCGCGAGCAGGCGGTATTGATGACGTATTACCGCAACAACATTGCGCATATGCTGGTTCTGCCTTCGTTGATGGCAGCCATTGTGACTCAGCATCGTCGTATTTCACGCGCCGCGCTACAGCAGCATATTGATGCGCTGTACCCGATGCTGAAAGCAGAGCTGTTCTTACGTTGGGAGCGTGATGAACTCGCCGGAGTGATTGACGAACTGGCCAGCGAAATGCAGCGCCAGGGACTGATCGCCCTGAACGATGACGAACTGCATATCAATCCGGCCCGCTCCCGTACGCTACAGCTGTTGGCGGCGGGTGCTCGCGAGACGTTGCAACGCTACGCCATTACCTTCTGGCTGCTGAGCGCGAACCCGTCTATCAACCGTGGCACGCTGGAGAAAGAGAGCCGTACCGTGGCGCAACGCCTCTCCGTACTGCACGGCATTAACGCGCCGGAATTCTTCGATAAAGCCGTGTTCAGCTCTCTGGTGCTGACGCTGCGTGACGAGGGATTCATCAGCGATACCGGAGATGCCGAACCGGAAGAGACGATGAAGATCTATCAGATGTTGGCCGAACTGGTCACGTCAGATGTGCGTCTGACCATCGAGAGCGCCACACAGGGCGAGTAAGCATAAAAAAACCGGTCGAAATGAAATGACCGGTTTTTTATTTTGCAGGCTAAGCCAAACTCAAAAATGCCAGTAGCTCATCGCCAGCCCTAAGAACAGCACCAGACCGACGTAGTTATTGTTCATAAACGCTTTAAAACAGGCATCACGCTCGCGATTGACGATCAGTTTCTGCTGATATACAAACAGCGCGCCAGCCACCAGCAGAGACCAGTAATAACCCAGTCCCAGCCCGTTTAGCCAACCCACCAGCGCCATCAGCACCAGTACGCCCACCTGCAGGATACCAATGATCAGCTTGTCGTTTTGACCGAACAGAATCGCGGTCGATTTAATGCCGATCTTCAGGTCATCATCGCGGTCAACCATCGCATACTGCGTGTCGTAGGCCACCGCCCAGAGAATATTGGCGAGGAACATCAGCCAGCAGCTCAGCGGTACGGACTCGCTCACGGCGGCGAACGCCATCGGGATCGACCAGCCAAACGCCGCCCCCAGCACCACCTGCGGCAGGTGCGTATAGCGCTTCATGAACGGGTAAACCCACGCCAACGCTAACGCCGCAACGGACAACAAAATGGTCATCGTGTTGAGCGTCAAAACCAGCAGGAAGGCCAGCAGTACCAATACGACGAACAGCGTTCGGGCCTCTTTTTCAGTGACGGCCCCGCTCGGCAACGGGCGATTTGCGGTGCGTTTAACATGTCCGTCAAATTTCCTGTCGGCATAATCATTCACCACGCAGCCGGCGGCGCGCATTAACCAAACGCCAGCGACAAAAACCGCCAGGATCCACAATTGCGGCATGCCTGGGGTTGCCACCCACAATGCCCACAGCGTAGGCCAGAGCAGCAGTAAGGCACCGATTGGCTTATCCGTACGCATCAAGCGGTGAAATGCCAGCAGCTTATTCTGCGTCAGACTCCACTCCATCTTTATCTTCCTCTCAGTACAACGGCGATGCAGGTAGAAAAAGCTCGGTAAGCATCAGCGGCTTACCGCTCAGCCGCAGGCGGGAACGGCGCCCCCACAGCGCTGCATCGCGGCCAATCTCAATAAAATCTCGGGTCAATGTCGATGATGTAAACAGGTAACGTCCGAGCGGGGTTTTCCCCAGATTTTGTAAGGCCAGCTCAGGGCCGCACAAGGTTGATTCAGGCACCACGGTCCGCCCGGCAAGCCAGGGTTCACCATCCGCGCATAACAGGATCTCACGTAACCAATAACGGGACTCTTTAGGCAGCAGCGGCAGCTCTTCAGGCACCTCATTTTGCCCAACGAATGCTTCGCGAATCAACGTTACGGTGACCTGTTTTCCCTGCTGCTCAAAACGTTTAGTCATGGAATCTTCCAGTAACAACCAGTCGAGCAGTTGGGCGTCCAGCGCCGGGATCGCATCAAAATAACGCAGCGCACGCAGTTGCGTTAACGCAGGGTGTGGCATGCCTTACTCTCCGATTTATAACTTGAAGGCATTGTATCGCAGAAAATGCATTACGGGGTGAGCAAACACAATTAAGTGATCGCCAGAGCAACATAAGTGTAACAATTAGCACCGAAGGATAAAAAAAGGTGCGCCAGGAGACGCACCAGTTGTTGCAAAATCAACAATGCGGGGCGATGTTTACCCCTTGCCTTTTACACTGCTGATAAAGGTGGATCGGGCAGATTTGGATCCCAGACGCTCAGCTTCATCAAGCAGCTTCAGCGCTTTATCGACATCGCCTTTCGCAACGGCATCCTTAATGCCCTGGTTAAAATAACTTTCCGTGTCGTTCAGCATCGGCTCACTTTTCTTCACCGGTTGTGGCGCTGGAGCCGCAACGGCTGCTGCCGGAGCCGCATAGGTCACAGCTGGCGCGGCGGTATTGCCCACCGTGACAGGACCAGGGCCGGATGAGCCAAACAGCGGCCCGACCAAAACACTGGAGGAGGAGCTGGTTTTGACTTTCAGTTTCAGTAAACCGTCGGTGGTATGACGGGCGATCGGGTCTGGAATATCCGGAATAGCGTTACCTACGCCCTTGGCATAGGCTTTTGCCGGGTCAAGCAGGGTTGTGGTCTGCTGGAGATCTTTATCAGTGGTAAAGACCAAAACATAGAGTTTTTGCTGACCCAGCGCTGGCGTCAGACGCATTACCCCTTCCAGACGATCGGCACTCATCACGCCGGGCTCCTGGTAGGTAAAATAGCTGCTGGGGAAGAACGCAGATGGCGTCATGTTTTGGTCAAGAATTAATACGTTTGGCGCAAATACGCTGGTTTGTTTATTCACTTCACTGGACAGCGTCAGAGTGAGCTCGCCAATATTCGCCGGGACGCTATACGCAGCGACCGGGCCGGTAATACCGGCGACATCCAGACGCTGACCCGCTGTCGCAAGCGGCGAAGACTGGGTTTTGGATTGATCAACAGGCGTCCAGGTTAACTGCTGCAGCGCCGCAGTGGGAATAGATGGGGCCGCGGTGGTGTTCTGCGGAACAATATTCACATCGGCCAGGCTGATGCCAGGTGCGCTGGCAAATAACCCTGCAGATAAACAAAGGGCAACGAGACTTTTCTTCATTTTCATTGTTATCACCTCAGATAGCATGGGTTCAGCGGTGGCCAGGCAATAGCGCGCTAAACCGTAATCAAGAGGGGCTTGCGCCCCTCTTTCGGTCTTTACGTCAGGTTAGTGCTGAATTACCACCAGATTTCCATCTGGGCACCGAAGGACCACTCATCGTTGTCGCCACGGCTGGTTGTGCTGAGACCAGAGTTCGTTGCCGCTGCGAATTTGGTTACGTCGTTACCCTTTTTGATGTAACCCCACTCTTCATCCCATTTTGCATAGGTTGCGAAGACGCGGATTGCCGGACGAGACCAGATGCTGTCACCCGCCTGCCATTGTTGGGCCAGGGTGATTTTGTACTGGCTGTTGCGATCGCTGGTCTGCTGAGATTTGACGTTGTCGTAACCGACTTCCAGCAGGGTGCTCATGATTGGCGTCCATTTATACATCGGGCGAATACCAACGGTGTACCATTCGGTCCCCAGGTCGTTATCCATGTCGAGGTTCTGGTACATACCGACGTACATCAGGTCCCACTTGTCGCCCAGGGAGATTGCACCGTGGTCCAGCACGCGGAACAGGCTACCGTTGTTATTCACAACATTGTTGGCATAGTTGGTTTTAACGCCAGTAACGGGATCTTCAATGGTCGTAGTGGAAGAACCATAAGAACCCTGGTTCAGGCCTTTGCCCTGGGTGGTCATGGAATCTGTGGCGTACTGAACGACAAACTTGTTGTAGCCCTTCAGCATGCTCTGGGTATGTTCAGCGGTGAACATCCAACCATCTTTAGATGCGCCGTCCGCCAGCCTGTAATCGTCGGTGGTATTCGCGCGACCATAGTCAACGCCCAGTTCCAACATCCCATCCGGGTTAGTTGCCAACTGCGCTAAACGAACGTCAAATACATCGTTCGCGGTGTCTTTGGTACGATCATAGATATTCTGGCTGCTGAAAGCGTATGAACCACCCGCTTCCTGTGAACGGCTCGCCGCCAAAGACAGTTTACCGAAGCCCAGATCGATGTTTTCAATACCGGCGCCAGGACCTGAAATATCCCAGTAGTAGAAGTCGATCATGTGTACGTCATGACGCTGGTAGAAGCGCTTACCGGCCCAGATAGTGGAGCCTGGCAGCCATTCGATCAGGTTTTTACCCTGCACGTTTGCTTCACGGAATGCCGGGTCTGTGCCTTCCCAGTCATTCTGCTGTGCGACGGAGTAAGCAACGTTGGTGTCGAAGTAGAAGCTCTTATCGCCTTCTTTCCACACTTCCTGACCTAATTTGATTTCCGCATAGGTTTCACATTCGTTACCAAGACGGTATTTACTTTGTGCACCGGTTGCCTGGAAACACTGTTGTTCACCGCCACTCCCTGTCCAGCCAATACCGGAACGAGCGTAACCGTGGAAATCTACAGCCATTGCCTGAACAGACATAATGCCTGCTGCTACAGCAACCGCCAGAGGGAGTTTGCGCAGAGTAATCATCGTTCTATCTCCTGAGATCATTGCTTTTCTTTAAACGCGTCCCCCTTCGGGCTGCCTCTTTGTTGGCTGCGTTCTTTCACCCCAGTCGCGTACTCTTTGTACACTCCCGGGGATTCATTTACTTGCCGCCTCGATGTAGCTTCGAATGGCTTTGCGTTTCGTTTTTTATGGGGACCTTAAACGCCCGGCTCTTGATGCAACCGACGACATGCAGTGCCATCCTCACGGAACAGATGGCAACGCTCTGGCGGCAGGCCGATAGCGAATGTGGCACCCTCTTCTACCAACACCACGTCATTCTGGCGGTAAACCAGGTTTTGACGGATGGCGGGGATCTGGATATGAATTTGAGTTTCGTGACCAAGCTGCTCGACCACCTGCACTTCACCTTCGAGGGTGACATCGGCGATATCGCTGGGCAGCAGATGTTCCGGGCGGATACCTAAAGACATGTTGGCACCAACCTGTACCGCATGGCTGTCCACTGGTAGCCATATTTGCTGGCGGTTGGGTAGTTCAACCTGCACCTGATCGATGGCCGTCCCGGTGACTTTCACCGGCAGGAAGTTCATCTTCGGCGACCCAATAAAGCCCGCCACAAAGCGGTCGGCCGGATAGTGGTATAGCTCCAGCGGTTTGCCGACCTGCGCCACGCGACCAGCATCCAGCACCACAATTTTGTCGGCCAGCGTCATCGCTTCGACCTGATCGTGGGTGACGTAAATCATCGTGCGGCCAAGACGTTTATGCAGGCGGGAGATTTCAATACGCATTTGCACACGCAGAGCGGCGTCGAGGTTCGACAACGGTTCATCCAGCAGGAATACGCGCGGCTCGGCAACCAGCGTTCGGCCAATCGCCACACGCTGACGTTGTCCGCCGGAAAGCGCTTTCGGTTTACGCTCCAGCAGGTGCGCCAGTTGCAGAACTTCCGCGACCTGATTCACGCGCTGATTCATCACCTCTTTTTTTGCGCCAGCCAGTTTGAGGCCAAACGACATGTTTTCTGCGACGGATAAATGGGGATACAACGCGTAGGACTGAAAGACCATGCCCACGCCGCGTTCGGCGGGGGGAATGTCGTTCATCCGGGTCTCCCCGATAAACAGGTCACCACTGGTGATGGTTTCAAGTCCAGCGATCATACGCAGCAAGGTCGACTTACCGCAGCCTGACGGTCCGACAAACACCACGAATTCCCCTTCGTGAATGTCGAGATTGATATCTTTCGATACCACCACGTCACCCCAGGCTTTCGTTACATTTCGCAGCTGTACGCTCGCCATGCCCTTCTCCCTTCGTTACAACCTGTCATCGACAGCAACATTCATGATGGGCTGACTATGCGTGATCCCTTGACTGCGTGAATCCTCCACCCCCGGCTTTTTTATGGGGGAGGAGGCGGGAGGATGAGAGAACAGCGTCTGAGACCCGGGCCGTACGCCGCGGAGGAATTTCGTGATGCAGCCTGCAAAAATCAGTGGGTTTTTATGTGCGCCAGTACGCAATACTCACATTTATGTAACACAGATCACATAAAGAGCGGGTGGGGCGTAGGGGTAAGGAGGATGGAAAGAGGTTGTCGTATAAAGAAACTAGTAACCGTTAAGCCACCTCTGCAAAATCACCAAACAGGATGGGAACTATGAAAATCAAAACTGGCGCACGCATCCTCGCATTGTCTGCATTAACGACGATGATGTTTTCCGCCTCGGCTCTCGCCAAGATTGAAGAAGGTAAGCTGGTTATCTGGATTAACGGCGACAAAGGCTATAACGGCCTCGCTGAAGTGGGCAAAAAATTCGAGAAAGACACTGGTATCAAAGTCACCATTGAGCACCCGGACAAACTGGAAGAGAAGTTCCCACAGGTTGCCGCGACTGGCGATGGCCCGGACATCATCTTCTGGGCACATGACCGTTTTGGCGGCTACGCTCAGTCTGGCCTGTTGGCTGAAATCACCCCAGATAAAGCGTTCCAGGACAAACTCTATCCGTTCACCTGGGATGCCGTACGCTATAACGGCAAACTGATTGCCTACCCGATCGCGGTTGAAGCGCTGTCGCTGATTTACAACAAAGACCTCGTTCCGAACCCGCCAAAAACCTGGGAAGAAATTCCTGCGCTGGATAAAGAGCTGAAGGCGAAAGGAAAATCCGCGCTGATGTTCAACCTGCAAGAACCGTACTTCACCTGGCCGCTGATTGCCGCCGACGGCGGTTACGCGTTCAAGTTTGAAAACGGCAAGTACGACGTGAAAGACGTGGGCGTGGACAACGCGGGCGCAAAAGCGGGTCTGACCTTCCTGGTTGATCTGATCAAGAACAAACACATGAACGCGGATACCGATTACTCCATCGCCGAAGCGGCCTTTAACAAAGGTGACACCGCGATGACCATCAACGGTCCGTGGGCGTGGTCCAACATCGATAAGAGCAAGGTGAATTACGGCGTTGCCCTGCTGCCAACCTTCAAGGGTAAACCGTCCAAACCGTTCGTGGGCGTTCTGAGCGCAGGTATCAACGCTGCCAGCCCGAACAAAGAACTGGCAAAAGAGTTCCTCGAAAACTACCTGCTGACCGATCAGGGTCTGGATGAAGTGAATAAGGACAAACCGCTGGGCGCGGTTGCGCTGAAATCCTTCCAGGATCAGTTAGCGAAAGACCCGCGTATCGCGGCCACCATGGATAACGCCCAGAAAGGCGAGATCATGCCGAACATCCCGCAGATGTCCGCATTCTGGTATGCCGTTCGTACCGCAGTGATCAACGCTGCCAGCGGCCGTCAGACCGTCGATGCCGCGCTGAAAGATGCACAAGGTCGTATCACCAAGTAATACGGTTTCCCTTATTTCTTAGGGAATCAGGTTTATTGAATACGTTGTTACGCGAAATCACTCGCGCTACATCGAGGCGGCAAGGAGGCAAATCCCCAGGAGCTTACATAAGTAAGTGACTGGGGTGAGCTTCCGCAGCCAACAAAGAGGTAGTGCGAAGGATAAAGCGTAAAGAGGATTGATCCCCATGGATGTCATTAAAAAGAAACACTGGTGGCAAAGCGACCGGCTGAAATGGTCAGTGATGGGTCTGCTTGGGCTGCTGGTCGGTTACCTTGTTGTTTTGATGTATGCTCAGGGGGAGTACCTGTTTGCCATCATGACGCTGATTTTAAGCTCTGCTGGCCTGTATATTTTTGCTAACCGTAAAGCCTACGCCTGGCGCTATGTTTACCCAGGCGTTGCAGGGATGGGGCTGTTTGTCCTGTTTCCGCTAATTTGTACTATCGCAATTGCCTTTACCAACTACAGCAGCACCAACCAACTGACCTTTGAACGTGCTCAGGAAGTCCTGATGGACCGTTCTTATCAGGCGGGGAAAACCTACAACTTCGGCCTGTATCCGGCGGGTACGGAGTGGCAACTGGCCCTCACCGACGGAGAAACCGGCAAGAATTATCTCTCCGACGCCTTTAAATTTGGCGGCGAACAGAAACTGCAGTTGAAAGAAGCCGAGGCGCTGCCAACGGGCGAACGTGCGACGCTGCGTATCATCACGCAAAATCGCCAGGCGTTAACCCAACTCACCGCCATCCTGCCGGATGAAAGCAAAGTGATTATGAGTTCACTGCGCCAGTTTTCCGGCACGCAGCCACTCTATACGCTCGCTGATGACGGCACGCTCACCAACAGCCAAAGCGGCGTAAAATACCGCGCCAACAACGATATTGGTTATTATCAGGCAATTAACGCTGACGGTAGCTGGGGTAACGAAAAACTCAGCCCAGGCTATACCGTTGCCATCGGTTGGGACAACTTCACCCGCGTATTTACCGACGAAGGCATTCAGAAACCGTTCTTCGCCATCTTTGTCTGGACGGTGGTCTTCTCCGTTCTGACCGTGATCCTCACCGTGGCCGTGGGGATGGTACTAGCCTGTCTCGTACAGTGGGAGTCTCTCAAAGGCAAAGCGATTTACCGTGTCCTGCTGATTCTGCCGTATGCCGTACCGTCGTTTATTTCGATTCTGATTTTCAAAGGACTGTTCAACCAGAGCTTCGGTGAAATCAACATGATGCTGAGCGCACTGTTTGGCATCAAACCGGCCTGGTTCAGCGACCCAACCACCGCGCGTTCGATGATTATTATCGTCAACACCTGGCTTGGTTACCCGTACATGATGATCCTGTGCATGGGTCTGCTTAAAGCGATCCCTGACGACCTGTATGAAGCGTCGGCGATGGATGGTGCAGGTCCGTTCCAGAACTTCTTTAAGATTACGTTGCCACTGCTGATTAAGCCGCTGACGCCGCTGATGATCGCCAGCTTCGCCTTTAACTTTAACAACTTCGTGCTGATTCAACTGTTGACCAACGGTGGTCCAGACCGTCTTGGTACCACCACGCCAGCAGGCTATACCGACCTGCTCGTGAGCTACACCTACCGTATCGCCTTCGAAGGCGGCGGTGGTCAGGACTTCGGTCTGGCGGCGGCGATTGCCACGCTGATCTTCCTGCTGGTCGGTGCGCTGGCCATCGTGAACCTGAAAGCCACGCGTATGAAGTTTGATTAAGGGAGACAACGAACATGGCTATGGTACAACCCAAATCTCAGAAACTGCGTCTCTTAACAACGCACTTGCTGCTGCTGATTTTCATTGCAGCGATCATGTTCCCGCTGCTGATGGTTATCGCTATCTCGCTGCGTGAAGGTAACTTTGCCACCGGCAGCCTGATCCCGGAAAACATCTCCTGGGAACACTGGAAACTGGCGCTGGGCTTTAGCGTTGAGCATGCGGATGGCCGCGTGACGCCGCCGCCGTTCCCGGTGCTGTTATGGCTGTGGAACTCGGTGAAAGTAGCCACCATTACCGCGATCGGTATCGTGACGCTTTCCACCACCTGCGCTTACGCCTTTGCCCGTATGCGTTTCCCGGGCAAAGCAACCCTGCTGAAAGGGATGCTGATATTCCAGATGTTCCCGGCGGTGCTGTCTCTGGTCGCGTTGTATGCTTTGTTTGACCGCCTGGGCCAGTACATTCCGTTTATTGGTCTGAACACTCACGGTGGCGTGATCTTCGCCTATCTCGGCGGTATTGCGCTGCATGTGTGGACGATTAAGGGCTATTTCGAAACCATCGACGGTTCGCTGGAAGAAGCGGCCGCGCTGGATGGCGCAACGCCATGGCAGGCATTCCGCCTGGTGTTGCTGCCGCTTTCCGTTCCGATTCTGGCGGTCGTGTTTATTCTGTCTTTCATTGCCGCGATTACCGAAGTACCGGTCGCATCACTGCTGCTGCGTGATGTGAACAGCTATACCCTTGCGGTAGGTATGCAGCAGTACCTCAATCCACAGAACTATTTGTGGGGCGACTTTGCCGCCGCAGCTGTACTTTCAGCCATTCCGATCACTCTGGTGTTCCTGCTGGCACAGCGCTGGCTGGTCAACGGACTGACGGCGGGTGGTGTGAAAGGTTAAGTTTTACCGAAGTAACTGCCCGGCAACGGGCAATGCCACTGCAACCCTCAACTTATGTTATCCCAACCTGTGACTGTTATTCGGCGCTCTACGGAGCGCCCTTTTTTTATGTTATTTTGCATTACGCTTACGATTATTTCCTTTCGTGCCCCCATCACTGCAATTCAATTTTTCGCCTGAAACTCGACAAATTAAACAGAATTAGTTTGGCGCAGGCGTTATCGCCATCGGCGTGATCAACCTTAGCTTTACCGTATTGGCGATCATGACGGTGGATAAATTTGAAGAACTGTGGGAACCCGCGGCGGAGAAAACCCAGCCGGCCTCTGCGCAGTAATTTTTACCCAAAACACGCCGCAGCCCAATTGCGGCGTGTTGTCTTTTACTCTCGCTTCAGCCGTTTGGAATTACACAGCCACAGGGTGATCACCAGCAGCAGGATCGCCGCAGAATAGATCAGAACATCCATCGGCGCTTTATGATCGACAATGATCAGCCGCACAATCGCAGTGATCCCGATATAGACAAAGTAGCGCAGCGGAAAGTGAAAACCTGACTGAAAGTACTTCACAATCAGCGCGATAAATTCAAAGTAGAGAAAGTAAACCACCAGCCCTTCCACCAGTTCATACTTGCTGGTTTGTTCCGGCGCGAACAGCACATCCGCCAGATGCAGCGTTTCTTTCCCGAGGAATACGACCAGAATCAGGCCCAGACTCAGCAACCCCAGATTCAACACGGTCTGTAAAATAGTGGAGATAAACTCCACGCGTGGACGAGATAGCGACGTCATAACAGCACCTCTTACTCAGTGGCGAGGTTCCTGTATAACGCAAAAATGTGACAGAGATCTACATTTTTTGTTTATATTTTGTGCAAGAAAGGTCAGCAGGGAATGATGTATGTCACGACACATTTCACAGGATGAATTATGCAGCTAAGACAATCCGCTGTTCGCAACGTTACCTGCGGTGAGAACGTGGTGATCTATGAACCCGCAAATCTCTACGACTGCACATTGGGGGACAACGTTTTTGTCGGACCATTTGTTGAAATCCAGGGTAATACGCAGATTGGCGCAGACAGCAAAATTTAGTCGCACACCTTCATCTGCGAATATGTCACCCTCGGCGCTCGCTGTTTTATCGGTCACGGCGTGATGTTCGCCAACGATATGTTTCGCGAAGGAAAACCCAATGCCGACCGCAATAGTTGGGGACGTATTACGATTGGCGACGATGTCTCGATCGGCAGCGGAGCGACCATTCTGGCGGTCACTATCTGCGATGGCGCGGTCGTCGGCGCGGGAAGCGTGGTGACCAAATCGATCACCGAGAAAGGCGTGTATGCGGGAAATCCGGCAAAATTATTACGTCGTTTATAGAGCCGGATAAGCGCAGGTCCCATCCGGCCATCTATCAGCGGAAGTTTTCACTCCTGTCGCTGGTCATGTCGTACAGACCAAACTTACGTCCAAGCTGCTGGCCGCCATCGCGTGTTAACGGCGTCCAGCCAATCGCCGCACGACTGCGGGTTGGGCCTGACGAGAACAGATCCAGCGGCACAGAAACGTACACCCCTTTGGTAAAATCACCCTCTCCGTACTCATCCGGCGAGGCGTCGGTGATAGTCGCATAGCCGCCCACCACTACGCCGCTGTCAAAGCGTTTCGCCACTTCCAGCGTTCCGCCCTTATCCCCCGCCAGATACTGCCCCACGCTGGCTTTCACCAGTACATCCTGGGCGAACGAAGGATTCCAGTAAGCCGTCAAATGCCCGGTCTTCACGCTGTAGTCGGTGAACTTCATCATATCCTGCGCGCTGCGCCAGTCACGCTGTTTCACGTAGTTGGCGTCAACACCAAACGCCCAGTTGCTGTCCAGCGGGCGATACAGCACTTCTGCCCCCGCTCCGCCGTACATAGTTTCCAGATAGCCCCCGTAAACCTGTCCGTAGAACCCATTTCCGAGTGACTGGAAGTAGTTGGCCTGCAGGTTATTCACGTAGACATCGTTTTGCACATACTCACGCACATGGGTACGCACGCGTGGTAAATGCGAATCCTGCGGCGGGTTGGTGTAGTTAAACTTGTCATAGTTATTGGCGAGGTTGGCGAACAAACTCCCGGTGGTCAGCAGATGATCGGTAACCCACAAATCCGCCGTTCCCATCACGCCCAACTGATACATATAGAAGTTTTCCGGGCCGCCCACCGACTGATTTAGCACCGGATCGATGTGGAAATTGAAGCGTGACTTATCAATATACCAGCCCTGCTCGGTCGTTTTCGGTACCTCGGGTTCGACGCGTTTTTGTGCCAGTTGAGTTTCATGGCCCAACGGCTCCCCTTCCAGATGGCGCTTGAGGCTGGAAACCTCCGTTTCGGTCGTCACCTGCGGCAAGTTAAGGCGGTTTTCCGTAATGCGGATCGTGCGGATCCCATCGGGAAGATCGTTCATCACGATCCGGTTAGCACGCTCGATCCCTTCGCGCGAATCACGGTATTTCACCTGTTCACCCGTCACATACAGCGTATCGCCCTGCACCTGAATTTTAGGATCCGCCAGCCCGGCATTATATTTCAGCAGCGTTAACTGATTCGCCACCACCGAATGTTGCAGGATGGCATCCTGCGGCTGTGGTTGATATTTCGGGCGGGTATTGTCGTTATAGTTTGGTCGCAGATCGTTAAAGTTAGTCCGCAGCGTGACCCCAAACATCAAGGTGTTCCCGCGCTCATAGCTGAGGTTAACGTCGGCCCAATCGGTGACGCGATAAATAGCGCCGACGTTAAACTTGCTCTTCTGATCCAACTTGCCGGCAAAATCCTGCTGGTAATTATTACCTTCATACTCCAGTTTCAGGCGCAGCGACTGCCAGGGAGTCTGATATTCTACGCCGCCAAACAGCGACGCCGGGCCGTGGAACATCTGGCTACCGTCAATAGAACCGGCCTGCTTGTAGCTGTTATCGCGATGGCAGAATTTATCACTGTATGAGCAAAACGGATTGCTAACGTTGCCGCTGGTCCCGAGATATCCCCAGCCAAGGCCGAGAGAGAAATCAAACGGGCCCCAGGCTTTGTTCGCCACCACATACTCCGCATCAAACAGGCCGGTACCACCGATATCCCGCGCGCCAACCGCCACCTGCGGCATCCAGTAGCTCTCTTCCCACAGGCGAAGTTTGAGATCAAAAGCCTTATCTTTATAAGTCTGATCGCCAGAAAACGACTCCACGCCGCTGTATTTTTTGGTACGCACATCGGTATAGCGCAGGGTGGTTTCCAGCCAGGGGAAGAGTTGTACCGACGCAGAGTAGTAACGGTATTGATCGTTATCGCGGTAGTTAAGGCTCATTTCGCCTTCACGCGCCATGCGTGCGGTTGGGGTTTGCAGCAGTCCCACGCCGCCAAAATCGGACTGGGAAGGTCCAATGGGCGCGGGCCAGGTTTCACCGTGGCAGGCAACGCTTACGCCCAGCGCCAGTAAGCTGAGCAGATAAGTTTTTCTCATTATTCGGGTATCCGCTGGGTCAGGGTGCGAAGAATGTCGGCATTGATTTCATCCGGGGTGCTGCGCCAGACGGCATCAGAGAGTCCGACAAAAATGATGCTGCCGGGCATCGGCTCAACGTGACGTTTGTTCCAGTAGGCGACCGGGACTTTTTGCGTGCGTCCGTCGGGATAGATGACCCAGGCGTAGCTACGATCTGCGCCGCTGAGCCGACGTTGCCCATCGAGATAGCTGGCGATATCGCGCCCAGGTATAAACGGTTGTTTACCCGGATGACTTAGCAGGCCAAACAGCGTTATATCCGTTGGCTGCGGTCCGACCCACAGCGTGTAATTGTCCTGCAACGGCGGGTTGCCTCGCTCACTGACGCGCACAACATCCGGGTCGAGATTAATCTTCTGTATGCCGGTCACCTTCAGCGCCTGAATTTGTTGGCGCAATGCGTTGATAGCCGCGGCATCGTCACCGCTTTCTTCAGCGCTGAGCATCGCCAGACGAGCCAGTAATGCCTGCTGCTGACGCTCTGCTTCCGTCGTTGCCCGCTCTTCGCTGATAACCGCTCCTGGCCACCAGCTATTACTCAACCGCGGCTGCCCAACCAGGTCGAGCAGATGTTCGGCCCCGGTCAGAGTCTTTGGCTCTTCGCTGGCGGAGGTAAAGACCTTAACGCTACCCGCAGCAAAAACTGACGCTGCGCTCAGGCTCAATAGCAGCGCCACAACGGCTCGTTTCATCATGATTTTGCCGCCTTAATCAGCGTGGTTTTCACCGGGAAGTAACGTGCGCCAAGATACTGTTCCGATTGGCGAATCTGCCCTTCGCTGTCGATCCAGTAGCGGTTATGCCAGCGCGTTTGATCGGTGGTGACTTCTTCGTCAAGGATCCGTACTGGCGTATCTTCGCTACCAACCTTAATGGTGTCAGTGCCATCCCATTCGAAAACCGAGTGGGCGGTGGCATAGCGCACCTGCTGATGTTCGGTCCAGCCCATCGTGCGGGTCCACGTTGCCCCATCGACTATCTGGTTTGGTTTGATGAGCGGATCTGCCGCCAGATTATTCACCTCGATCAGGTTATCCCCGCCGAGATGCGTTTTCACCATGCGCCCAGACTGCGTGACGAGAATGGCCCGATCCTGAGTCACCCATTTCTGCTGTCCGTTTTCCACGAACGCGAGTACCACAAACAGTTGTGGGCCGCCGTTGAGCTGCATGTACTGGCTGGCGTAGGGCATGTTTTTGATTTCATCGTCCGTCATCTGTACGCCGGGAGTACCAAACACGCTATCCCATAGCGAATGACCCAGCCCTTCGGTGGTGGCTGAGCACGCCTGTAATAACAGGCAAACCATTATCAGCGCTGGTCGCTTCACGACATTTCTCCGCAGCGGCAAAATAACCACACCGAAGTGTGGTTAGAATTAAACGTACCGGTATTACTGGGTACTGGTGGTTGTGGTGGTTGTGGTTCCGGTGTTAGAACCATCGCCGCCACCGGTTGCCGCAAGGGCAACCCCCACCGCAGAACTTACGGTGCTCGCGCTGGTTGCGGAGGAACTTCCTGCCGAAACCGACGCGGCAGCCGACCCTGCAGCCTCACCCACCTGAACGGGGGCAGCATAGACAGAAGTCGCCGCAAGCGCAGATATAGCCCAAAGGCCATACAGAACTTTTTTCATCACAAATTCCCTTCATTGTATGAATGGAGATTTACCCAAAAGAATTTCGGGCGAGATCGAGTATACACAAGCCAAAGTGTGCAAATTACGCCAGGCGGGAATTTAGGATAATTAGATAGCAAGAAATAAAATGATTAACGGCAGATAATTAAATCAATACAATCATAAAGTTAAAATATAAAAACAAAAACACAACATCCGGTAATTCTGAAAAAACCAGAAACACGATAACGTTGAATGAATTATTTTAGGATTAAGCTCAATAAAGGTGTAAAGCAAAAACGTACATATTCGGGAGCCAGATTATAAAAAAAGCCGATATTAATATCGGCTTTTTTATAAGTAATCTGCAAATTCATTCGAATTGCAACAAGGCGGCAAGATCGTTAATCCCCGGGAGCATAGATAGATAGCTATGTGACCGGGGTTAACGAACGCAGCCAACAGCGCTGCGGCTCGAAGGAAGAAGCAGATTAACGCCAGGACTTATAACGGTTAATCAAACCGTTAGTTGAGCAATCATGGCTGGTGATTTCTTTATCATCATTCAGCTCTGGCAGAATGCGATTCGCCAGCTGTTTGCCCAGCTCAACGCCCCACTGGTCAAAGGTGAAGATATTCAGGATCGCGCCCTGAGTGAAGATTTTGTGCTCGTACAGTGCAATCAGCGCACCCAGGCTGAACGGTGTGATTTCGCGCAGCAGGATGGAGTTAGTTGGACGGTTACCTTCGAACACTTTGAACGGCACAACGTGGTCAAGCGTTGCAGGATCTTTACCCTGGTCGCGGTATTCCTGCTCAACCACTTCACGAGATTTACCAAAAGCCAGCGCTTCGGTCTGAGCGAAGAAGTTAGACAGCAGTTTCGGATGGTGATCCGACAGCGGGTTGTGGGTGATTGCCGGAGCGATGAAATCGCACGGAACCATTTTGGTACCCTGATGAATCAGCTGGTAGAACGCATGCTGACCGTTAGTACCCGGCTCACCCCAGATGATTGGGCCTGTCTGGTAATCCACCGCATTGCCGTTACGGTCAACGTATTTACCGTTGGATTCCATATTGCCCTGCTGGAAGTAGGCCGCGAAACGGTGCATATACTGGTCGTACGGCAGAATCGCTTCGGTTTCAGCACCGAAGAAATTGTTGTACCAGATACCGATCAGCGCCAGCAGCACCGGCAGGTTTTTCTCCGCCGGAGTGGTGGAGAAGTGTTTGTCCATGGCGTGCGCGCCAGAAAGCAGCTCAACAAAGTTGTCGAAGCCCACAGAAAGGATGATGGACAGACCGATTGCAGACCACAGGGAGTAACGACCGCCAACCCAGTCCCAGAACTCGAACATATTGGCGGTATCAATACCGAACTCGCCAACCGCTTTACCGTTAGTGGAGAGCGCTGCGAAGTGTTTGGCAACGTGCTTGTTGTCGCCAGCGGTCGCCAGGAACCAGTCGCGCGCGCTGTGGGCGTTAGTCATGGTTTCCTGAGTGGTGAAGGTTTTGGAAGCGACCAGGAACAGCGTAGTCTCCGGATTCACTTTCTTCAGCACTTCGGCAATGTGCGTACCATCGACGTTAGACACAAAATGCATGTTCAGGTGATTTTTGTACGGGCGCAGCGCTTCGGTCACCATGAACGGGCCGAGGTCTGAACCGCCGATACCGATGTTCACGACATCAGTAATGGCTTTACCGGTATAGCCTTTCCAGCTTCCGGAGATAATCGCTTCAGAGAAGGATTTCATCTTCTCCAGCACCGCGTTCACTTCCGGCATCACATCTTTGCCGTCAACGATGATTGGAGTATTGCTACGGTTGCGCAGCGCCACGTGCAGCACGGCACGGTCTTCAGTGCGGTTAATTTTCTCACCGGAGAACATGGACTTGATGGCGCCTGCCAAATCGGTCTCTTTCGCCAGATCCTGCAGTTTAGCCAGCGTCTCTTCAGTGATGCGGTTTTTGGAGAAATCCACCAGCATCAGATCGTCAAACGTAGCGGAAAATTTAGCGAAACGATCGCTATCTTTCGCGAACAGATCCGCGATAGTAACGTCTTTCATCTCTTCAAAGTGTTTTTGTAGTGCCTGCCAGGCTGAGGTCTGCGTTGGATTGATGTTTTTCATTAGCAATACTCTTCTGATTTTGAGAATTGTGACTGAGATCGATTGTAACGCCAGTCACAGAAAAGTGTGATTGTTTTAATGCCATCGCCCTTGTATCCATCGAACCGGGGTAAAAAGTATAGATGTTATAAGCGCTGTTACTGAACGGAAACGCAGCATGAAAAATCCGCATAATCCCAGCGTTGACAGTGCAAGCTACACATTTTATTTATAAATACGGTATTTGCATTTGCGCCTGCACCGGTTTTCGTTCTGCCTTATGTGCCATGGTCGCTCTATTCATTCCCTGACACGAGGTAGTTATGACTGATGTAGTTGTCTCCAAGTTTGGCGGTACCAGCGTGGCGGATTTTGATGCCATGAATCGCAGCGCTGATGTGGTACTTTCTGATGCTAACGTCCGTGTAGTGGTACTTTCCGCTTCCGCTGGAATTACCAACCTGCTGGTCGCACTGGCTGAAGGGCTGGAGCCAACCGAGCGCTTCGAAAAACTCGACGCCATTCGTCAAATTCAGTTCAATATTCTGGAACGCCTGCGTTATCCGAACGTAATTCGTGAAGAGATTGAACGTCTGCTGGAAAACATCACCACGCTGGCAGAAGCGGCGTCACTGGCGACCTCAACCGCCCTGACCGACGAACTGGTCAGCCACGGTGAACTGATGTCTACCCTGTTGTTCGTCGAGATCCTGCGTGAACGCAACGTGCAAGCGCAGTGGTTTGACGTGCGTAAAGTGATGCGCACCAACGATCGTTTTGGTCGCGCAGAACCCGACGTCGCGGCGCTGGCTGAACTGGCAACGCTTCAGTTGGCCCCGCGTCTGAGCGAAGGTCTGGTAATCACTCAGGGTTTTATCGGCAGCGAAGGCAAAGGCCGCACCACCACGTTGGGGCGCGGCGGTAGCGATTATACAGCCGCCCTGCTGGCCGAAGCGCTGCACGCAACGCGCGTCGATATCTGGACCGATGTTCCAGGCATTTACACTACCGATCCGCGCGTTGTTCCTGCTGCGCAGCGTATTGATGAAATCGCTTTTGAAGAGGCCGCGGAAATGGCGACCTTTGGCGCGAAAGTGCTGCACCCGGCAACCCTGTTGCCGGCCGTACGTAGCGATATCCCGGTATTTGTTGGCTCCAGCAAGGATCCAAAAGCAGGCGGTACGCTGGTCTGCAATAAAACCGCGAATCCACCGCTGTTCCGTGCGCTGGCGCTACGCCGTAAGCAGACGCTGCTGACGCTGCATAGCCTGAATATGCTGCACTCTCGCGGCTTTTTAGCAGAAGTGTTCAGCATCCTTGCACGCCACAATATCTCGGTAGATTTAATTACCACATCTGAAGTCAGCGTAGCGCTGACGCTGGATACCACCGGCTCAACCTCCACCGGCGATACGCTGTTAACGCAGTCTCTGCTGATGGAACTGTCTGCCCTGTGCCGGGTTGAAGTCGAAGAAGGCCTGGCGCTGGTGGCGTTGATTGGCAACGACCTGTCCAAAGCCTGCGGCGTGGGTAAAGAGGTGTTTGGTGTACTGGAGCCGTTCAACATCCGCATGATTTGCTACGGCGCGTCCAGCCATAACTTGTGCTTCCTGGTGCCCGGTAGCGAAGCCGAACAGGTGGTACAGAAGCTGCATCATAATTTGTTTGAATAATATTTCATCACGCGATAAACAATAACTATAGCCGGGCTCGAACCCGGCTTTTTTATAACAACACAACACATTTCAATCGCAAGGAAGATAACATGCTCGCTACTCTCACGCGGCTGTTCCCGTTATGGGCGCTGCTACTCTCTGTTATTGCGTATTACACGCCCTCCACCTTTACGCCTGTCGGGCCATTCGTGCCATCGTTGCTGATGCTGATCATGTTCGGCATGGGCGTTCACCTGAAGGTGGACGACTTTAAACGCGTACTTTCACGCCCCGCACCTGTCGCGGCGGGTATTTTCCTGCACTATCTGGTGATGCCGCTCGCCGCATGGATTTTGGCGCTGGCATTTAATATGCCGCCGGAACTGTCGGCAGGGATGGTGCTGGTCGGTAGCGTCGCCAGCGGAACCGCATCGAACGTCATGATCTATCTGGCAAAAGGTGATGTGGCGCTCTCCGTGACTATTTCATCGGTTTCAACGCTGGTCGGCGTTGTCGCCACGCCGCTGCTGACACGGCTGTATGTCGACGCGCATATCCAGGTGGATGTGATGGGTATGCTGCTGAGTATTCTGCAGATCGTGGTCATTCCGATTGCTTTGGGACTGGTCATTCACCATCTGTTCCCACGCGTCGTAAAAGCCGTGGAACCGTATCTACCGGCGTTTTCTATGGTGTGTATCCTGGCGATCATCAGCGCCGTCGTGGCGGGGTCCGCCTCGCACATTGCGTCTGTCGGCTTTGTGGTGATTATCGCCGTGATCCTGCATAACACCATTGGCTTGCTCGGCGGCTACTGGGGCGGAAAACTGTTTGGTTTCGACGAGTCAACCTGTCGTACGTTGGCTATTGAAGTGGGCATGCAGAATTCAGGGCTTGCCGCTGCGCTGGGCAAAATCTACTTTGGCCCGCTTGCGGCGCTGCCCGGCGCGTTGTTCTCCGTCTGGCATAACCTTTCCGGTTCGCTGCTGGCAGGTTACTGGTCCGGTAAACCGATTGAAGAAAAAGAACGCCGCTAATTGGCGGCGGCAGGCCGGATAGCGGCTAACACCTTATCCGGCCTACCCAGCCTCTGCACTTTGCCGTACACTGCGAATATCGGCTAACAGAGGGCACCCTTATGGCACTCCCCCGCATTACCCAAAAAGAGATGACCGAGCGCGAACAGCGTGAACTGAAAACGCTGCTCGACCGCGCGCGCATTGCGCATGGTCGACTGCTGACCAACGCTGAGACCAACAGCATCAAGAAAGAGTACATCGATAAACTGATGGCCTTGCGCGAAGCAGAAGCTAAAAAAGCCCGCCAGTTGAAGAAAAAGCAGGCTTATAAACCGGATGCGGAAGCATCATTTTCCTGGTCAGCGAATACGCCAACGCGCGGCAGACGTTAACGCCCTTTCTTCTTACGCCCCGGCGAGGTAAAACGCTTCCCGTTTGCCGCCGGGCGCGATTTCTCTTTCTCAGCCGATTTTTCGATTTTCACCACCGGGCGCTTAATGCCTGCTGTTTTTGGCTTCGCTTTCGCCTTCGGTTTGGCTTCTGAGGACGAGTTCTCAATCAGCTTGAACAGGTCGATCAGTTCGTCATCCGTCAGGTCGCGCCATTCACCCAGCGGCAGGCCGGACAGACCAACGTTCATGATACGTGTACGCTCAAGCTTAGTAACTTCATAGCCAAAGTGCTCGCACATACGACGGATCTGGCGGTTCAGCCCCTGAATCAGCGTGATGCGAAACACAAACGGCGCTTCTTTCTTGACCTTACATTTCTTGGTAACGGTGCCAAGGATTGGCACACCGGCACTCATCCCACGGATAAAGTCATCAGTGACCGGCTTATCTACCGTCACCAGATACTCTTTTTCGTGATCGTTACCGGCACGCAGGATTTTATTCACCAGGTCGCCGTGGTTGGTCAGAAAGATAAGCCCCTGGGAATCTTTGTCCAGACGACCGATTGGGAACACGCGCTTGCTGTGGTTAACGAAATCAACAATGTTGTCGCGTTCGCTGTCTTCAGTGGTGCTGACAATCCCTACCGGCTTGTTCAACGCGATAAAAACCAGATCTTCCGCTTCACGCGGCTCAATCAACCGACCATTCACTTTTACGACGTCGCCAGGCATCACCTGATCGCCAATGGTGGCGCGTTTACCATTCAGGAAGACATTCCCTTGTTCGATAAAGCGATCCGCCTCGCGGCGCGAGCAGATTCCGCTTTCACTGATGTATTTATTTAATCGGATGGATGAGTCGGGCAGCATAATTTCTCCTTTGACAGCGAAATATACCCTACCTTGCGGGGGATAAAAAAGCAGAGTGTGAAAATGTGCTATCGCATCTGATTACGTAATGCCTGCGGGCTGATACCAAATCGTTTTTGAAAGTGGTAACGCAAAGAGTTTGCGCTGCCGAACCCGGTTTGCTGCGCGATCTGCTCAATACTGATATGGGATGTATTGAGCGCCTGCTGCGCACGGTTTAGCCGTTCATTCATCAGCCAACGTGCGGGAGTAAGCCCCGTTGACTCCTGAAATCGCCGCATCAACGTGCGGGGACTCATACCGACCTGGCTGGCCAGAGCGTCAAGGGTATGCTTCTGCGCGATATTGTTATGTAACCAGTCAAGCAAAAGACCAAAACGCTGGCTTTCCCGACTGCGGGCAACAGGACGCAGGTGTTGCTGAGTCTGGCTGCCATCCCTGTGGGGCTGCAGCACCAGGCGACGGGCCACGTTATTGGCAATCTCAAGTCCAAAATCAGTGCGCACCACATGCAAGCATAAATCAATCCCTGCCGCACTACCTGCCGAAGTGAGCACGTCGTGGTCACCGACATACAGGACATCTTCCACGACGTTGATGGCGGGAAAGCGTCGCTGGAGTTCACTGACGTAACGCCAGTGCGTCGTCGCCTTACGGTCATCCAGCAAACCTGCCGCAGCCAGAACAAATACACCAGAACAGATAGAGATGACTCGACAACCGCGTTGATGTGCTTCACGAAGCGCATCGCATAATGCTTCTGGGACCGGTGAGTTCACGTCACGCCAGCCAGGAATGACAATAGTGTCTGCTTCCTGCAGCAATTCATATCCACCGTCCACCACGATACGAACCCCACCAGTTGCCCTTAATTCACCTTGATCAACCGAAGCCACGGCAAAACGATACCAGCCCTCTCCCAGCTCAGGTCGCGGAAGCCCAAAAACTTCCACTGCGACGCCAAACTCGAAAGTACATAGCCCGTCATAAGCGAGTGCAACGACCAACGGGCGAGAAGATGTTGTCATGATCCTGGCGGAATCTGTCATGGTCAGAGGGTGTTTCGAGGTTAATTTTTTGATGAGATAAGAGGTAACACAACAGCTGATTTCACCACAAGAGAAAACAACAATATGAGTACCGTAACTGATATTCCAGCCGCTTCATCTGCACAAGCTATCGCCCATTTCCAGCAACGTCTGAATATGGAGACGGATTGTTCTGACGTTCATTCCGCGATGGCTGCTGACGACAAAGATTTTGTGCTTTTACATGTGGTGGGGAGTGCAGAGAGTTTTTCCCGTTGTCATGTCCCTGGCGCGATTCATCTCCCCCATCGACTGATAAATACGGAATCCTTGAAAAAATGGCCACAGGACACACTGTTTGTCGTCTATTGCGCTGGCCCGCACTGTAACGGGGCCGATCGCGCGGCGCTGAAGTTGGCGCAGCTAGGTCGACCGGTGAAAATAATGATTGGTGGTATTAAGGGCTGGGAGGACGAAGGCCTGGCGTTTGCCACTACGCAAAAGAACGCTGTTTCAATAGATTGATCGTTGTTAAGTCTGAACGGGCTTTTCCAACAGGAGGTTGTGGTTAACCCGTTCGGCTTTCCCCCCTTCCAACATCGTGAGCCATATCAGTAAGGCGTTACGCTGATAGTGGTAGCATTATCGCGGTTTGTAATTTTCTGATTACATGGAGAAATGATGGAACTGCTTTTATTGAGTAACTCGACGCTGCCGGGCAAAGGCTGGATGGAACATGCGCTACCGCTGATTGCTGAGCAGCTGAATGGTCGCCGTACGGCGGTGTTTATTCCGTTCGCTGGCGTGACGCAAACCTGGGATGAATACACGGCGAAAACGGCAGCCATCTTTGCGCCAATGGGCGTCAACGTTACTGGCATTCATACCGTTGCCGACCCGATCGCTGCCATTGAAAACGCAGAGCTGGTGATTGTCGGCGGGGGTAACACCTTCCAGTTACTGAAAGAGAGCCGCGAGCGCGGACTGCTGGCGCCGATTGTGGATGTCGTCAAACGCGGTGCGCTGTACATCGGCTGGAGCGCAGGTTCTAACCTCGCCTGCCAGACCATCCGCACCACCAACGACATGCCGATTGTCGATCCAAAAGGTTTTGATGCCCTGGGTCTGTTCCCGCTGCAGATTAACCCACATTTCACCAATGCGCTTCCGGAAGGCCACAAAGGCGAAACGCGTGAACAGCGTATTCGCGAGCTGCTGGTTGTGGCACCAGAGCTGACGGTGATTGGTTTGCCGGAAGGAAACTGGATTAAGGTGAGTAACGGCCAGGCGGTTCTTGGCGGTCCGAACACTACTTACGTCTTTAAAGCAGGTGAAGACGCGGTTGCCCTCGAAGCAGGTCACTGCTTCTAACCGACGTTGCCGGATAACGGCATAAATGCCTTATCCGGCCAACCGGTCCACCTCACTCAATAATCGTCGC
Source organism: Citrobacter sp. RHBSTW-00986 (assembly GCF_013783065.1). Classification (NCBI taxonomy): domain Bacteria; kingdom Pseudomonadati; phylum Pseudomonadota; class Gammaproteobacteria; order Enterobacterales; family Enterobacteriaceae; genus Citrobacter; species Citrobacter sp. RHBSTW-00986. The sequence continues at coordinate 4,559,508 of NZ_CP056200.1, forward strand.
GCTCATCGTCCTCATCCGGCTGTTCCAGCACGCTATAGGCCACGGAACAAAACAGCGAGTTCAGACGCTGCATATCGCCCAGCAGCGCCAGGTGCAAGGAGCTGGTCTCGATGCTCTGCACGTTCTGCTGATGCAGACGGTCAACGTGCGCATGCGAATACCGACGGTTGAGAATACGGAAACGGTGCTTGCTACGGCGCAGACGTCGGGCGCTGGTCACGTCACCAGAGAAGAACACCGACATCGCCAGCTGCAGATTGCTGAGCAGCTGATCGAAGAGCGCATCCAGCTCTTTCAATCCTTCCACGGAGAATGCGCGACGGGCAGCCAGCGACTTATCCGCTATCTCACTGCCCATACGTTCGACAATATCGGAAGCCTGCTCGAGGTTAAGCGACATTTCGATAATCTCCGCCCAACGGCGTGATTCCTCTTCCGCCAGTTCATCCTTTGGCATCCGCGCCAGATAGAGCTTGATTGCCGTGTATAGCACGTTAATGTCGTCCGCCATCCTGCGCAGCTCTTTCTCTTCACGCGGCTCGCCGTGCATCACCTTCTTCAGCCCGTCCATCATCTGCTCCATCGCGTCGCCGATGCGCAGAGCTTCACGAGCGGCATTGGCCAGGGCCAGCGTCGGCGTATCCAGCGCACTGACGTCCAGATGCTTGGGCTTCAAATGCGCATCCAGCTCCGGCTCATCGCGGATGATGCGCTTACAAAAACGCGCCATCGGTTCTGCGAACGGCACCATCGCCACGCAGCGCACCAGGTTGTAGAAGACATGGAAGTAAATAACCAGTTCAGATTTCGGTAGCGGCAGTTCATCCATCAGATTTGCCAACGGATGAACAAACGGCAGGATAATCAGGCTACCCACCAGCTTAAACAGCAGGCTACCGAGCGCCACACGGCGGGCGGCGGCGTTAGCGGCGCTGTTATTAAGCATCGCCAGCAGGCCAGAGCCGAGGTTGGCGCCAATCACCAGACACAACGCCACCGGGAACGAGATAATGCCTGCCGCGGTCAGCGTTGCCGTCAGCAGCACCGCCGCAAGGCTGGAGTAACTGATAATCGCGAACATAGCGCCAATCAGCGCATCCAGCATGATATCGCCGGTGAGCGAGGCGAAAATAACCTGTACGCCGTTAGCCTGGGTGATCGGTGTTACCGCCTGCACAATCAGTTCCAGCGCCAGTAAAATCAACCCCAGTCCAATACCAACCCGCCCCAGTTGCCCCACACGGGACTGTTTACGTCCGAGAAAGAAGATCACGCCGATAAAAATCAGCAGTGGCGACAGCCAGGAGAGATCGAAGGTCAGGATACGCGCCATCAGCGCGGTCCCGACGTCGGCGCCGAGTACAATCACCAGCGCAGGGGTGAGCGCGACGAGGTCCTGCGCGACAAATGAGGTCACCAGCATGGTGGTGGCGTTGCTGCTTTGCACCAGCGCCGTCACGCCGATACCCGCACAAAAGGCGAGCGGCTTCTTTTCAACACTACGGCTGAGTACGGTACGCAAGCGGGCGCCGAAGACGCGCATCACGCCGGTGCGCACAATATGAGTACCCCAAACCAGCATAGAGACAGCAGAAAGCAGGTGTAACAGAGTTAGCACGGAATCAGGTTCTCCTTATCGTTATATGTTCCTGAGGTTCATAGCAATGACATACCGCCTGATGGCGATACGCTTATCAGGCCGACAAAAATGTGCCATCCGGCAAGCACTACCGATGAACGTTCTTTCAGTATAAGGGTTTAAACGTAATAAAGAGACAAGGCACTCATTGAGTGCCCTGTTTGTTGTAAATAAAGATGACAGTTTTGTGAATCAGTCAGCGTCATAGCCCAGATTAGGCGCTAACCAACGTTCGACTTCCGTCACGCTCATGCCTTTACGGAAGGCGTAATCTTCAACCTGATCGCGCTGGATTTGCGCCACGGCGTAGTACTTGCTGTCTGGATGACTGAAATACCAGCCGGAAACCGACGCACCTGGCCACATCGCGAAGGATTCGGTGAGCTTCATCCCGGTGTGCGCTTCTACATCCAGCAGTTCCCAGATGGTGGCCTTTTCGGTGTGTTCCGGGCAAGCCGGATAGCCCGGTGCCGGGCGAATTCCCTGGTAGTTTTCGCGGATCAGTTCCTCGTTACTGAGGTTCTCATTCGCCGCATAGCCCCAGTAGACTTTACGCACGCGCTCGTGCAGATATTCCGCGAACGCTTCCGCCAGGCGGTCGGCGATCGCTTTCACCATGATCTTGTTGTAGTCGTCATGCTGGGCTTCGAAGGCGTCCGCCAGTGCATCTTCCTCCAGACCGCCGGTAACTGCGAAAGCACCGATGTAATCCGCTTTGCCGCTCAGTTTCGGCGCAACAAAGTCAGACAGGCAGTAGTTGGCGAAACCGACTTTTTCCGTCTGCTGGCGCAGGTGATGACTGACGTTGATGACGTGCGTACGCGTCTCGTCACGGTAAATCTCGATGTCGTCCCCCACGCGGTTAGCCGGGAACAAGCCCACCACACCGCGCGGATTCAGGGTCTTCTCAGCGCTGAGTTTATCCAGCAGGTCATTGGCGTCTTTAAACAGACGTTTCGCCTCTTCTCCCACCACCTCATCTTCGAGGATGCGCGGGTATTTCCCGGCCAGCGACCAGGTCATAAAGAACGGCGTCCAGTCGATGTAGTTGCGCAGCGTTTCGATGCTGGCTTCAACGCTCTGTACGCCGAGGCGGTGCGCCACTGGCGGCGTGTAGTTTTCCCAGTCGAAGGCCAGATCGTTGTCGCGGGCAGCCTGTAACGTTACTGGTGGGGTCCGCGGTTTCTTACGCGCATGCTGGATACGCACGGTTTCGTACTCTTTACGCGTACGGGCGACAAAGTCATCGCGCTGAGTGTCCGAGAGGAGTGCGGCGACTACGCCAACGGTACGCGAGGCGTTCTGCACATAAACCGTCGGGCCACTGTAATTCTGCTCGATTTTCACCGCCGTGTGCGCTTTTGAGGTGGTCGCGCCGCCAATCAGCAATGGAATAGTGAAACCCTGGCGCTCCATCTCTTTCGCCACGTTGACCATTTCGTCCAGCGACGGGGTAATCAGCCCGGAAAGACCAATCAGATCGGCATTCACTTCACGTGCCGTTCTGAGGATTTTCTCCGCTGGCACCATCACGCCAAGATCGACGATTTCGTAGTTGTTACATTGCAGCACCACACCAACGATGTTTTTGCCGATATCGTGCACATCGCCTTTCACGGTAGCAATGACCATCTTGCCGTTGCTGGAGCCTTTCTCTTTGCTGGCCTCAATGTACGGTTCGAGGTAGGCCACCGCCTGCTTCATCACGCGGGCGGATTTCACCACCTGCGGCAGGAACATTTTGCCCTCGCCAAACAGATCGCCAACCACGTTCATCCCGTCCATCAGCGGCCCTTCAATCACCTCGATCGGACGCGCGGCCTGCTGGCGAGCTTCTTCAGTATCCTGCTCAATAAATTCGGTAATACCTTTCACCAGCGAATATTCGAGGCGCTTTTTCACGTCCCAACTGCGCCATTCCGCCATCTGGGCATTGGCAGTGTCATCAGTTTTGCTACCGCGGTATTTCTCAGCCAGCTCCAGCAGACGCTCGGTGCCATCGTCACGACGGTTGAGGATCACATCTTCAACCGCATCGCGCAGCTCGGCGGGCAGGTCGTCGTAAATCGCCAGTTGTCCGGCGTTGACGATCCCCATGTCCATGCCGTTGCGAATGGCGTAGTAAAGGAATACCGCGTGAATGGCTTCACGAACAGGGTCGTTACCACGGAAGGAGAACGACACGTTGGAGACGCCGCCGGAGATCAGCGCGTGCGGTAGTTCGCGTTTGATGTCCTCACAGGCGCCGATAAAGTCCTGGGCGTAGTTGTTGTGCTCATCAATCCCGGTCGCGACCGCAAAGATGTTCGGGTCGAAGATAATGTCTTCCGGCGGGAAGCCTACCTCTTCGGTAAGAATTTTGTACGCCCGTCGGCAAATCTCAATTTTACGCGCTCGGGTGTCGGCCTGCCCCTGCTCGTCAAAGGCCATCACCACCACTGCGGCACCGTAGCGTCGCAGCAACTTCGCGTGGTGGATAAAGGTCTCAACCCCCTCTTTCATCGAGATGGAGTTAACGATGCCTTTACCCTGAATGCACTTCAGCCCTTTTTCGATGACGTCCCATTTTGAGGAGTCGATCATAATCGGCACGCGGGCGATATCCGGCTCACCGGCGATAAGGTTGAGAAAACGCACCATCGCCGCTTCGGCGTCGAGCATCCCCTCATCCATGTTGATATCGATAATCTGTGCGCCGCTTTCCACCTGCTGACGGGCGACATCCAGCGCTTCGTTGTATTTCTCTTCTTTGATCAGTCGCTTAAATTTCGCCGAACCGGTGACGTTGGTACGCTCGCCGACGTTCACAAACAGGCTATCGTCGCCAATATTCAACGGTTCAAGGCCAGACAGACGGCAGGCTACCGGGATTTCCGGCAAGCGGCGCGGCGGCAAGCCTTCCACTGCGCGGCTCATCGCGGCGATGTGTTCCGGCGTGGTGCCGCAGCAGCCGCCAACCACGTTGAGGAAGCCCGCTTGCGCCCACTCGCGTATTTGCGCCGCCATGGTGTCGGCATCGAGATCGTATTCGCCAAAGGCGTTCGGCAACCCGGCGTTCGGGTGCGCGGTAACGTAGCATTCGGCAATGCGCGACAGCTCCTGCACGTACTGGCGCAACTCGTCCGGACCTAAGGCGCAGTTCAGACCGAAGGTCAGCGCATCGGCGTGGCGCAGTGAGTTATAGAACGCTTCGGTTGTCTGACCGGAGAGCGTACGCCCGGAAGCATCGGTGATGGTGCCGGAGAGCATAATCGGCAACTCAACGCCCAGCGCTTCAAATTCGGTTTTAACCGCGAAAATAGCGGCTTTGGCGTTCAGGGTATCGAAGACGGTTTCAATCAGGATCAGGTCGCTTCCACCTTCCACCAGCGCTTTGGTGGATTCACGGTAGGCGGCCACCAGCTGATCAAAGGTAATATTGCGGTAAGCCGGGTCGTTGACGTCAGGCGAGATAGACGCCGTACGGTTGGTTGGGCCGAGCACGCCCGCGACATAGCGCGGTTTTTCCGGTGTGCGTGTCGTCCATTCGTCTGCCGCCGCGCGCGCCAGTTTGGCTGCCGCAAAGTTGATTTCCGCCGACAGGGATTCCATCTGGTAATCCGCCATGGCGATCGTCGTGGAGTTAAAGGTGTTGGTTTCGATGATATCCGCGCCCGCCTCAAAATAGGCGTTATGGATGGCGGCGATCACCTCAGGTTTGCTGAGCACCAACAGGTCGTTGTTGCCTTTCAGATCGCACGGCCAGTCGGCAAAGCGTTCGCCGCGGAAATCCTCTTCGCTCAGACGATATCCCTGGATCATGGTGCCCATACCGCCGTCCAGCACCAGAATACGTTCATTTAACTGCTGACGTAATTGTTCAACTTTGCTGCTCACACTCGCTCCCGACAACGCTCAACCAGACCGAAAAAAACTCAACAGACCATACTGGCACAAACCTGAGAGGTGGAAAAGAGAACAACGGCCAACATGAGACATGTTCAGCTTCACTCATCCGATCAGTACAGGAATTCTTGCATTATAATTGAATAAAACGAAAATGATTTCCACGATACAGAAAAGGAGTCCGCCATGGTTGCCACAATCCCCGCGAAACGCGGTAGAAAACCCGCCGCTGCTACTACGCCTGCAACCGGGCAGGTTCAGTCTCTGACCCGCGGCCTGAAGCTACTGGAGTGGATTGCAGAATCCAACGGCAGCGTGGCGCTAACCGAGCTGGCACAGCAGGCCGGCTTGCCAAACTCCACGACTCACCGTTTGTTGACCACCATGCAGCAGCAAGGATTTGTCCGTCAGGTGGGTGAATTAGGCCACTGGGCCGTGGGTGCGCATGCGTTTATCGTCGGCAGCAGCTTTTTGCAAAGCCGTAATTTGCTGGCGATTGTCCACCCGATCCTGCGCAAGCTGATGGAAGACTCCGGTGAGACGGTAAACCTGGCCGTGTTAGATCAAAGCGACCATCAGGCCATTATTATCGACCAGGTGCAGTGTACCCAACTGATGCGCATGTCCGCGCCTATCGGCGGCAAACTGCCGATGCACGCCTCCGGTGCGGGTAAGGCGTTTTTAGCCCAACTGAGTGAAGAACAGGTGACTGGCCTGCTGCACCGTAAAGGGCTGCACGCTTACACCCACGCCACGCTGGTGTCGCCGGTGCATCTGAAAGAGGATTTAGCCCAAACGCGCAAGCGCGGCTACTCCTTTGATGATGAGGAGCATGCGCTGGGTCTGCGCTGCGTGGCGTCGTGCATTTATGATGAACACCGCGAGCCGTTTGCCGCTATTTCCATCTCCGGACCCATTTCGCGCATTACCGACGATCGAGTGACCGAGTTTGGTGCCATGGCGATCAAAGCGGCGAAAGAAGTCACGCTGGCATACGGCGGATTTCGTTAAGAAAGGGTTGCCGGGCATCAAGCCGCAAATCTGATGCAAAACCGCTGTTTGCGCCGGTAGGCGTAAACATCTTCCACGTGTCCTTCACGGATCCGCGTTTGCAGACCTCGCCAATAGTCGGCGCTGAACAGGTCAGCATGCATCTCTTCAAATAGCGGCCCGATACGCGGGTCAGCGCATAGCCAGTGACGAAACTCTTCCGGGAAGACATCCCCCGGGGATACGCTATACCACGGTTCAGCGCTCATCTCATCTTCCGGGTAGCGCGGCGGCGGGATATGGCGGAAATTCACCTCAGTCATGTAGCAAATTTCATCGTAGTCGTAGAACACCACGCGCCCGTGGCGAGTCACGCCGAAGTTCTTAAACAGCATATCGCCGGGGAAAATATTGGCGGCGGCCAGCTGACGAATGGCATTGCCGTACTCTTCAATTGCATCGCGCAGTTGCTGGCCTTCGACCTGCTCCAGCCAGATATTCAGCGGCACCATCCGTCGTTCGATATACAAATGGCGAATGACAATCTGCTCGCCGAGATCGGTAATTTTTTCCGGGGCTTCCTGTAGCAACAGCGCCATCAGCGACGGATCGATTTGCCGTTTATCCAGCACAAAGTTCTCGAACTCCTGAGTATCAGCCATCCGCCCGACACGATCGTGCTCCTTGACCAGTTGATAACAGGCGCGGACGTGGGCGGCCGACATCTCTTTTTGCGGCGCAAATTTGTCTTTGATGACTTTAAAGACGCGGTCGAAGCCTGGCAGGGTAAATACCAGCATCACCATGCCGCGGATCCCCGGCGCTTCGATAAATTGCTCATCGCAATGGGCAAGATAGAGCAGATATTCGCGGTAACTTTCGGTCTTCGCGTGTTTCTGACAGCCGATCGCCATATACAATTCAGCGGTGGTTTTACCGGGCAGGATCTCGCGCAGCCACTCCACTAACGCGGCGGGCAGCGGGGCGTAAACCATAAAATACGAGCGGGCGAAGCCAAACACGATACTGGCTTCCGCCGTCGTGGTCAGGCAGGTATCGACAAACAGTTCGCCCTCGTCAGTACGGTGAATTGGCAGTAAAAACGGCAGCGTCCCGGAAGGGGTAATCAACTTACCGACCAGCCAGGCGGCCTTGTTGCGATAAAACAGTTCGTTCGCCACCTGCAAATGACTGCGCTGCAACACATCCGCCCCCAGCGTTTCGGTCAGGTGTTCGATGATGTAGTGGATATCCCGATGTCTGTTCTGCCACGGCAGACGCAAGGGCAGATCGCTGAGGACGCGCGTAAGCAGCCACTCCCAGCCGGTATCGGGAAAAAAGTCTTTCGCCAACGGGCGTGGGATCGTGCGAAAACGGCGCTCTGGCTGAGAGCTGAAAATAAACAGTCGCTCGGGAGTCAGCGAGCGGTGGTCAAATAACCGGCAATAGACGGAGTTAAAGAAACTCTCCGCAATCTCGAAGCGTGGATAATCTGGCAATAGCCGGGTGTAATGCTCTTTCACGCGAAGTAAAAAATCCGCGTCGGTACTTTTGCCATCAGTAATGCAGCGCAGTTGCTCCACCACCAGACCCACATGATGATCGTAAAGGTGGATACGGCTTTTCATCGCCTGCTGAACCGCGTGCCAGTCGGCATGTTCAAAACGCTGCTGCGCGCCGGAGGTCACTTCCAGAAAACGCCCGTACTGGGCGTCGAAACCTTGCAAAATCGTCTGAGCAATCAGTAATTCCAGGCCACGCGTCATCAATTTCTCCCATCCGGCACAATGTCATGCCGGATGGCGCATTCGCTTATCCGGCCTACATCCCTTCGTAGGCCCGGTAAGCGCAGCGCCACCGGGCATTGATCAAAACTGCGATTCTTCAGTCGAGCCGGTCAGCGCGGTCACTGAAGAAGTGCCGCCCTGAATGATGGTGGTTACTTTGTCGAAGTAGCCTGTCCCTACTTCCTGCTGATGGGACACGAAGGTGTAACCGTCTTTAGCCGCCGCAAATTCCGGCTGCTGAACCTTCTCAACGTAGTGGCGCATGCCTTCACCCTGCGCATAGGAATGCGCGAGGTCGAACATGTTGAACCACATGCTATGGATACCCGCCAGCGTAATGAACTGGTATTTGTAACCCATATCGGACAGCTGTTGCTGGAAGCTGGCAATGGTTTTGTCATCCAGGTTTTTCTGCCAGTTAAACGATGGCGAACAGTTGTAGGCCAGCAGTTTGCCTGGGAATTTCGCATGAATAGCATCGGCAAAGCGCTTCGCCAGTTCGAGGTCCGGCGTGGAGGTTTCACACCACACCAGATCCGCATACGGTGCGTAGGCCAGGCCACGGCTGATCGCCTGCTCAATGCCCGCATGCGTACGGTAGAACCCTTCGCTGGTACGTTCGCCAGTGATGAACTCGCTATCGTATGGGTCACAATCAGACGTAATCAGATCGGCTGCGTCAGCATCGGTACGCGCAATCACCAGCGTCGGAACGCCCATAACGTCTGCAGCCAGACGCGCTGCCACCAGTTTCTGGATAGCTTCCTGAGTCGGCACCAGGACTTTGCCGCCCATGTGACCACATTTTTTCACCGATGCGAGCTGATCTTCGAAGTGAACGGCCGCTGCACCAGCCTCAATCATCGATTTCATCAGTTCAAACGCGTTCAGTACCCCGCCAAAACCCGCTTCCGCATCGGCAACGATCGGCAGGAAGTAATCCACATAGCGCGGATCGTTCGGCTCAATACCGGTTGACCATTGGATCTGATCGGCACGACGGAATGTGTTGTTGATCCTGTCCACCACCGCCGGAACGGAGTTCGCTGGATACAACGATTGATCCGGATACATGCTGGACGCCAGGTTGGCATCTGCCGCCACCTGCCAGCCTGAAAGGTAGACCGCTTCAATACCAGCTTTCGCTTGCTGCAGCGCCTGACCACCAGTCAGCGCACCGAGGCTGTTGATATAACCTTTCTTCGATTCGCCGTGTAGCAGACGCCACATTTTCGCCGCGCCAAGCTGCGCCAGCGTGCATTCCGGGTTGACCGAGCCACGTAATTTCACCACTTCCTCCGCGCTATAGGGGCGCGTGATGCCTTCCCAACGCGGTTGAGTCCATTCTTGCTGTAATTCTTCGATTTGTTGAGTACGGGTTTTCATGTGCAGATGCTCCATTAGGATAAATTGTGGGTAAATTAGGCCAACAGGCGGTAGCCCGGTAACGTCAGGAAGTCAATTAACTCGTCGGAAGTGGTGATTTGCTCCATCAGGCGCGCGGCATCGTCAAAACGCCCGCTGCTGTAGCGGTGTTCCCCCAGTTCGTCCTGAATCACCAACATCTCTTCGGCCAGCATCTGGCGGAACAACGGTTTGGTAACCGGTTTGCCGTTGCTGAGCGTTTTCTGGTGGTGGATCCACTGCCAGATGGAAGTACGAGAGATTTCGGCGGTGGCCGCATCTTCCATCAGACCGTAAATCGGTACGCAGCCGTTACCGGAGATCCACGCTTCGATGTACTGCACCGCGACACGAATGTTGGCACGCATGCCTTCTTCAGTACGCTCACCTTCACAGGGTGCCAGCAATTGTTCTGCGGTAATCGGCGCATCTTCTTCACGGGTCACGAACAGCTGATTTTTATTTTCACCGAGTACGTCGTTGAACACCGCCATTGCGGTATCTGCCAGTCCTGGATGGGCAATCCATGTGCCGTCATGACCGTTATTGGCTTCCAGCGCTTTGTCCGCTTTTACCTTGGTCAGAACCTGGTTGTTACGTTCCGCATCTTTGCTGGGAATGAACGCGGCCATGCCGCCCATCGCGAACGCGCCGCGTTTATGACAGGTTTTAATCAGCAGACGCGAATACGCACTGAGGAATGGCTTATCCATCGTCACCACCTGACGGTCCGGCAACACGCGATCCGGGTGGTTCTTCAGGGTTTTGATATAACTGAAAATGTAGTCCCAGCGACCGCAGTTCAGGCCCACAATGTGGTCACGCAGCGCGTGCAGAATTTCGTCCATCTGGAAAACGGCTGGCAGCGTTTCAATCAGCAGGGTCGCTTTAATTGTGCCGCGCGGCAGATTAAAGCGATCCTCTGCATAGCTGAACACTTCACTCCACCATGCCGCTTCTTGCCAGGCCTGCGTTTTGGGTAGATAGAAATAAGGGCCACTGCCTTTTGCCAGCAACGTTTTGTAGTTGTGGAAGAAATAGAGGGCAAAGTCGAACAGGCTGCCCGGGATCGATTCGCCACGCCAGGTGACGTGTTTTTCCGGCAGATGCAGACCGCGAACGCGGCACACTAACAGGGCCGGATTGGGTTTGAGTTGATAAATTTTACCGGCTTCGTTGGTGTAGCTAATGGTGCCATTGACTGCATCGCGCAAGTTGATTTGCCCGTCGATAACTTTGCTCCACTCAGGAGCCAGCGAATCTTCAAAATCAGCCATAAAGACTTTGACGTTCGCGTTCAGCGCGTTGATAACCATCTTGCGCTCAACCGGTCCGGTAATCTCTACACGGCGATCCAGTAAATCATCAGGAATACCGCGAATTTTCCAGTTACCTTCGCGAATGGAAGCTGTTTCCGAAATAAAGTCAGGCAACTTACCGTCATCAATATCCTGCTGCTGCTGGATACGTGCAGCCAGAAGTTTATTCCGCTTTGGCGTAAATCTTGTCACCAGCTCGGTCAGAAACTCCACCGCTTCAGCGGTCAGAATCTGCTGTTCCTGTTCGCCACGCGGCCTGGTGAAGATCAGTTCATCGGTTGTCGTTGCCTGTTGATTCATTGCGTAGTTCCTCGTCATTGATCCAAACACATCCCCAATGCGAACGAAGGATCGTTGTGCGGTTTTCGTTCAGCACAACTAAGACTACTCATTTAAATTTCAAAATCAAAAACAATTTCCATTTTTAATTTAATTATCAATTAACTTATTGATAACAATATAAATAAAATTTAATTACACAGTGAGGTGCGTTTCGGAAATAAAAAAGGCACCCGAAGGTGCCTGATTCAACATGCTGAAACGCTTAAGGATCGTCTGTTACAGAAGATTAATCCAGCGTTGGATTCATGTGACGCAGATCATATGGCGTGATCTGGTAAACGTAATAGTTGAGCCAGTTGGTAAACAACAGATTGCCGTGGCTACGCCAGGTTGCCCGCGGTTTATTTTGCGGGTCATCTTTTGGGAAGTAGTTATAGGGCACTTCCGGCGTTAAGCCCGCTTCGACGTCACGAAAATATTCACTGCCGAGTGTATGGGCGTCATATTCAGGATGGCCCGTTACGAAGGCGATACGTTTATCTTTGCTGGCAAACAGGTAGGCATCTCCCTCTTCTGTTTCGGCAAAAATCTCGAGATCGGTATAGTCCCTGATAAGGGCAGCAGGAAAATCGGCATAGCGCGAATGCGGGGCCAGGAACGCATCATCAAATCCACGCGTCAGCAGCGCATGAGGATGAAGAATATGGTGCTCATAGACGCCTGAGAGTTTATCCGTACGGGTTTGCTTGGGAATTCCGTACAGGATATTCAATGCGGCTTGCACCGCCCAACAGACAAAGAGCGTCGATGTAACATGATCTTTCGCCCATTCAAGCACTTGTTTAATCTGCGGCCAGTAAGCCACGTCATTAAATTCAACCAGACCCAACGGCGCGCCGGTCACGATCAGTCCATCAAAGTTCTGATCGCAGATATCCTCGAAATTACAGTAAAAGTTATTCAGATGCTCCGTAGGGGTGTTGCGTGACTCGCGGGCATCAATGCGCAATAGCTGAACATCTACCTGCAGCGGGGAGTTAGACAGTAAACGCAGGAACTGGTTTTCCGTTTCAATCTTCTTGGGCATCAGGTTGAGGATGAGCACCTTCAGTGGACGAATTTCCTGACCAGAAGCGCGAGATGACGTCATCACAAAGACGTTTTCCTCACGCAAGAAATTGACGGCGGGTAGCTCGTCCTGCACGCGAATTGGCATAACCTGATAACCTCACTACATACGTTTAAACGTTTAGACATCCAGATAGCTGAAGATACCCAGGAATCATGCAAATGTCGAGCCTGCATCCTCAAGTTGAGAAAGTTTCACGGCTCCTTGCTGTAGATTAGTGCAGTAAAGAAAAAAGGAGAATGCTATTCGTCGTTCGCGTAACAGGCAATGTGCTGCCGGGAGAGCCTGGTGTGCTGCGCTTCTCAGGCCTGCACACCGGTTACAACATGATGGGCTGGATAAAACGGTACGCTGCATCCGGCAGTTTTCACTCCCTGCAGACGCAAAAAAGCCCATCCGGCAGGATGGGCTTCTTCACTTATTTGATGCCTGGCAGTTCCCTACTCTCGCATGGGGAGACCCCACACTACCATCGGCGCTACGGCGTTTCACTTCTGAGTTCGGCATGGGGTCAGGTGGGACCACCGCGCTACAGCCGCCAGGCAAATTCTGTTTATCAACACGCTTTTCGCATGTCGATGTAATCTGTAATCAAGCTGAATATCGTGTCTCTTCGCCAAAACATCTTCGGCGTTGTAAGGTTAAGCCTCACGGTTCATTAGTATCGGTTAGCTCAACGTATCGCTACGCTTACACACCCGACCTATCAACGTCGTCGTCTTCAACGTTCCTTCAGGACCCTTAAAGGGTCAGGGAGAACTCATCTCGGGGCAAGTTTCGTGCTTAGATGCTTTCAGCACTTATCTCTTCCGCATTTAGCTACCGGGCAATGCCATTGGCATGACAACCCGAACACCAGTGATGCGTCCACTCCGGTCCTCTCGTACTAGGAGCAGCCCCCCTCAATTCTCCAGCGCCCACGGCAGATAGGGACCGAACTGTCTCACGACGTTCTAAACCCAGCTCGCGTACCACTTTAAATGGCGAACAGCCATACCCTTGGGACCTACTTCAGCCCCAGGATGTGATGAGCCGACATCGAGGTGCCAAACACCGCCGTCGATATGAACTCTTGGGCGGTATCAGCCTGTTATCCCCGGAGTACCTTTTATCCGTTGAGCGATGGCCCTTCCATTCAGAACCACCGGATCACTAAGACCTGCTTTCGCACCTGCTCGAGCCGTCACTCTCGCAGTCAAGCTAGCTTATGCCTTTGCACTAACCTCCTGATGTCCGACCAGGATTAGCTAACCTTCGTGCTCCTCCGTTACTCTTTAGGAGGAGACCGCCCCAGTCAAACTACCCACCAGACACTGTCCGCAACCCGGATCACGGGTCTACGTTAGAACACCAGCCATTAAAGGGTGGTATTTCAAGGTTGGCTCCATGCAGACTGGCGTCCACACTTCAAAGCCTCCCACCTATCCTACACATCAAGGACCAGTGTTCAGTGTCAAGCTATAGTAAAGGTTCACGGGGTCTTTCCGTCTTGCCGCGGGTACACTGCATCTTCACAGCGAGTTCAATTTCACTGAGTCTCGGGTGGAGACAGCCTGGCCATCATTACGCCATTCGTGCAGGTCGGAACTTACCCGACAAGGAATTTCGCTACCTTAGGACCGTTATAGTTACGGCCGCCGTTTACCGGGGCTTCGATCAAGAGCTTCTCCTTACGGATAACCCCATCAATTAACCTTCCGGCACCGGGCAGGCGTCACACCGTATACGTCCACTTTCGTGTTTGCACAGTGCTGTGTTTTTAATAAACAGTTGCAGCCAGCTGGTATCTTCGACTGATTTCAGCTCCATGAGTAAATCACTTCACCTACATATCAGCGTGCCTTCTCCCGAAGTTACGGCACCATTTTGCCTAGTTCCTTCACCCGAGTTCTCTCAAGCGCCTTGGTATTCTCTACCTGACCACCTGTGTCGGTTTGGGGTACGATTTCGTGTTACCTGATGCTTAGAGGCTTTTCCTGGAAGCAGGGCATTTGTTACTTCAGCACCGTAGTGCCTCGTCATCACACCTCAGCGTTAGCAAGACTCCGGATTTACCTGGAATCTCCGCCTACATGCTTAAACCGGGACAACCGTCGCCCGGCTAACATAGCCTTCTCCGTCCCCCCTTCGCAGTAACACCAAGTACAGGAATATTAACCTGTTTCCCATCGACTACGCCTTTCGGCCTCGCCTTAGGGGTCGACTCACCCTGCCCCGATTAACGTTGGACAGGAACCCTTGGTCTTCCGGCGTGCGGGTTTTTCACCCGCATTATCGTTACTTATGTCAGCATTCGCACTTCTGATACCTCCAGCATGCCTCACAGCACACCTTCAACGGCTTACAGAACGCTCCCCTACCCAACAACACATAGTGTCGCTGCCGCAGCTTCGGTGCATGGTTTAGCCCCGTTACATCTTCCGCGCAGGCCGACTCGACCAGTGAGCTATTACGCTTTCTTTAAATGATGGCTGCTTCTAAGCCAACATCCTGGCTGTCTGTGCCTTCCCACATCGTTTCCCACTTAACCATGACTTTGGGACCTTAGCTGGCGGTCTGGGTTGTTTCCCTCTTCACGACGGACGTTAGCACCCGCCGTGTGTCTCCCGTGATAACATTCTTCGGTATTCGCAGTTTGCATCGGGTTGGTAAGTCGGGATGACCCCCTAGCCGAAACAGTGCTCTACCCCCGAAGATGAGTTCACGAGGCGCTACCTAAATAGCTTTCGGGGAGAACCAGCTATCTCCCGGTTTGATTGGCCTTTCACCCCCAGCCACAAGTCATCCGCTAATTTTTCAACATTAGTCGGTTCGGTCCTCCAGTTAGTGTTACCCAACCTTCAACCTGCCCATGGCTAGATCACCGGGTTTCGGGTCTATACCCTGCAACTTAACGCCCAGTTAAGACTCGGTTTCCCTTCGGCTCCCCTATTCGGTTAACCTTGCTACAGAATATAAGTCGCTGACCCATTATACAAAAGGTACGCAGTCACCCCATAAAGAGGCTCCCACTGCTTGTACGTACACGGTTTCAGGTTCTTTTTCACTCCCCTCGCCGGGGTTCTTTTCGCCTTTCCCTCACGGTACTGGTTCACTATCGGTCAGTCAGGAGTATTTAGCCTTGGAGGATGGTCCCCCCATATTCAGACAGGATACCACGTGTCCCGCCCTACTCTTCGAGTTCACAACATATGCACTTTTGTGTACGGGGCTGTCACCCTGTATCGCCGGACTTTCCAGACCGTTCCACTACCACACATGCTGATTCAGACTCTGGGCTGCTCCCCGTTCGCTCGCCGCTACTGGGGGAATCTCGGTTGATTTCTTTTCCTCGGGGTACTTAGATGTTTCAGTTCCCCCGGTTCGCTTCATTACGCTATGTATTCACGTAATGATAGTGTGACGAATCACACTGGGTTTCCCCATTCGGAAATCGCCGGTTATAACGGTTCATATCACCTTACCGACGCTTATCGCAGATTAGCACGTCCTTCATCGCCTCTGACTGCCAGGGCATCCACCGTGTACGCTTAGTCGCTTAACCTCACAACCCGAAGATGTTTCGTAAAACACTTCAGTATTGCGAAAATTTGAGAGACTCGAACACACCGCTTTTCATTTCTTGTTTACGGAGAAATGAAACAGTGTGTCGTTTCAATTTTCAGCTTGATCCAGATTTTTAAAGAGCAAAACTTCTTAATGCACTCGAAAGTACATTCAGAAGTTCATCATTCATCAGACAATCTGTGTGAGCACTACAAAGAACGTTTCTTTAAGGTAAGGAGGTGATCCAACCGCAGGTTCCCCTACGGTTACCTTGTTACGACTTCACCCCAGTCATGAATCACAAAGTGGTAAGCGCCCTCCCGAAGGTTAAGCTACCTACTTCTTTTGCAACCCACTCCCATGGTGTGACGGGCGGTGTGTACAAGGCCCGGGAACGTATTCACCGTGGCATTCTGATCCACGATTACTAGCGATTCCGACTTCATGGAGTCGAGTTGCAGACTCCAATCCGGACTACGACATACTTTATGAGGTCCGCTTGCTCTCGCGAGGTCGCTTCTCTTTGTATATGCCATTGTAGCACGTGTGTAGCCCTACTCGTAAGGGCCATGATGACTTGACGTCATCCCCACCTTCCTCCAGTTTATCACTGGCAGTCTCCTTTGAGTTCCCGACCGAATCGCTGGCAACAAAGGATAAGGGTTGCGCTCGTTGCGGGACTTAACCCAACATTTCACAACACGAGCTGACGACAGCCATGCAGCACCTGTCTCAGAGTTCCCGAAGGCACCAAAGCATCTCTGCTAAGTTCTCTGGATGTCAAGAGTAGGTAAGGTTCTTCGCGTTGCATCGAATTAAACCACATGCTCCACCGCTTGTGCGGGCCCCCGTCAATTCATTTGAGTTTTAACCTTGCGGCCGTACTCCCCAGGCGGTCGACTTAACGCGTTAGCTCCGGAAGCCACGCCTCAAGGGCACAACCTCCAAGTCGACATCGTTTACGGCGTGGACTACCAGGGTATCTAATCCTGTTTGCTCCCCACGCTTTCGCACCTGAGCGTCAGTCTTTGTCCAGGGGGCCGCCTTCGCCACCGGTATTCCTCCAGATCTCTACGCATTTCACCGCTACACCTGGAATTCTACCCCCCTCTACAAGACTCTAGCCTGCCAGTTTCGGATGCAGTTCCCAGGTTGAGCCCGGGGATTTCACATCCGACTTGACAGACCGCCTGCGTGCGCTTTACGCCCAGTAATTCCGATTAACGCTTGCACCCTCCGTATTACCGCGGCTGCTGGCACGGAGTTAGCCGGTGCTTCTTCTGCGAGTAACGTCAATTGCTGCGGTTATTAACCTCAACACCTTCCTCCTCGCTGAAAGTACTTTACAACCCGAAGGCCTTCTTCATACACGCGGCATGGCTGCATCAGGCTTGCGCCCATTGTGCAATATTCCCCACTGCTGCCTCCCGTAGGAGTCTGGACCGTGTCTCAGTTCCAGTGTGGCTGGTCATCCTCTCAGACCAGCTAGGGATCGTCGCCTAGGTGAGCCGTTACCCCACCTACTAGCTAATCCCATCTGGGCACATCCGATGGCAAGAGGCCCGAAGGTCCCCCTCTTTGGTCTTGCGACGTTATGCGGTATTAGCTACCGTTTCCAGTAGTTATCCCCCTCCATCGGGCAGTTTCCCAGACATTACTCACCCGTCCGCCACTCGTCACCCAAGGAGCAAGCTCCTCTGTGCTACCGTTCGACTTGCATGTGTTAGGCCTGCCGCCAGCGTTCAATCTGAGCCATGATCAAACTCTTCAATTTAAGTTTGATGCTCGTGAATTAAACTTCGTAATGAATTACGTGTTCACTCAGAGACTTGGTATTCATTTTTCGTCTTGCGACGTTAAGAATCCGTATCTTCGAGTGCCCACACAGATTGTCTGATAAATTGTTAAAGAGCAGGTGCGACGCGCTTTAGCGCTCTGTCGCGAGGTGGCGTATATTACGCTATCCTCTTTCAGAGTCAACCCTCATTTTCAGGTTTTTCTCTTCAACCGAACCGGCTGTTTGTGTGAAGTGATTCACATCCGCCGTGTCGATGGAGGCGCATTATAGGGAGTTTCCTGCGGCCCGCAACCCTTAAATTGCAGAAAAATGACTGACCGCTGCATTCCACAGCAAAACCCCGCCTTATACCCATTTACACACAGAGTTATCCACAAACCACGCGATCGTTTGTGCACTTCTCTGTTTATATGAGCATCCTTCAACGGAAAAAGAAGAGGTCAAAATCGAAAATTAAAAATTCGCGAGCGTTGCGCAAACGTTTTCGTTACAATGCCCCCGCACAACAAGGATGCCCCGTAAGGGGCGTTAGCTGAGTTTTTAGCCAAGAATTCACCTAACGCTCTCTGTAATAGTCAAATCCAGGGGATTTACCATGCAACAACGTCGTCCAGTCCGCCGCGCTCTGCTCAGTGTTTCTGACAAGGCCGGTATCATCGAATTCGCTCAGGCACTTTCCGCACGCGGTGTGGAGCTGCTGTCTACAGGTGGCACTGCGCGCCTGTTAGCTGAGAAAGGTCTGCCAGTAACCGAAGTTTCCGATTACACCGGCTTCCCGGAAATGATGGATGGACGCGTAAAGACCCTGCATCCGAAAGTCCACGGCGGCATTCTTGGTCGTCGCGGTCAGGACGACGGGATTATGGAACAGCACGGCATCGCACCTATCGACATGGTGGTTGTTAACCTGTACCCGTTCGCCGAGACCGTTGCCCGTGAAGGCTGCTCGCTGGAAGATGCGGTAGAAAACATTGATATCGGCGGCCCGACGATGGTGCGTTCCGCTGCCAAGAACCATAAAGATGTGGCTATCGTTGTGAAGAGCAGCGACTACGCCGCCATTATTAAAGAGATGGATGCCAACGACGGTTCTCTGACCCTCGACACACGTTTCGATCTCGCGATTAAAGCCTTCGAACACACCGCCGCTTACGACAGCATGATCGCCAACTACTTCGGTAGCATGGTTCCGGCCTACCACGGCGAAAGCAAAGAAGCCGCCGGTCGCTTTCCACGTACACTGAACCTGAACTTCATTAAGAAGCAGGATATGCGCTACGGCGAGAACAGCCACCAACAGGCTGCCTTCTATATAGAAGAGAATGTTAAAGAAGCGTCCGTTACCACCGCGCAGCAGGTACAGGGCAAAGCACTTTCCTACAACAACATCGCCGATACCGATGCGGCGCTGGAGTGCGTAAAAGAATTCAACGAGCCAGCCTGTGTGATCGTCAAACACGCTAACCCGTGCGGCGTGGCTGTCAGTACCTCTATTCTCGATGCTTACGACCGCGCCTATAAAACCGACCCGACCTCCGCGTTCGGCGGCATCATCGCCTTCAACCGCGAACTGGATGCCGAAACTGCTCAAGCCATCATTTCCCGTCAGTTCGTGGAAGTGATCATCGCGCCATCCGCAACCGAAGACGCACTGAAAATCACCGCCGCCAAACAGAACGTCCGCGTGCTGACCTGCGGTCAGTGGGCACAACGTGTGCCGGGCCTGGACTTCAAACGCGTTAACGGCGGTCTGCTGGTTCAGGATCGTGACCTGGGTATGGTGAGCGAAGGTGAACTGCGCGTAGTTTCCAAACGTCAGCCGACCGAACAGGAACTGCGCGATGCGCTGTTCTGCTGGAAAGTAGCTAAATTTGTAAAATCCAACGCCATTGTTTACGCCAAAGAGAACATGACTATCGGCATAGGAGCAGGCCAGATGAGCCGCGTATATTCCGCAAAAATCGCCGGAATTAAAGCCGCCGACGAAGGTCTGGAAGTTCAAGGTTCCTCTATGGCATCCGACGCCTTCTTCCCGTTCCGCGATGGGATTGATGCCGCCGCCGCCGCTGGTGTGACCTGCGTGATCCAGCCGGGCGGTTCTATCCGTGATGATGAAGTCATTGCTGCCGCCGACGAGCACGGCATAGCGATGGTGTTCACCGACATGCGCCACTTCCGCCATTAATCCACGGAGCAGACGATGAAAGTATTAGTGATTGGCAACGGCGGGCGCGAACACGCGCTGGCCTGGAAAGCGGCGCAGTCGCCAAAAGTCGAAACGGTATTTGTTGCACCAGGCAACGCGGGCACCGCGCTGGAACCTGCGCTGCAAAACGTGGCAATCGGCGTGACCGATATTCCGGCGCTGCTGAGCTTTGCCCAGAATGAGAAGATCGATCTGACCATCGTTGGCCCAGAAGCGCCTCTGGTAATTGGCGTGGTCGATGCGTTTCGCGCCGCCGGTCTGAAAATCTTCGGCCCAACCGAAGGTGCAGCGCAGTTGGAAGGCTCCAAAGCCTTCACCAAAGATTTCCTTGCCCGTCATAACATTCCAACGGCGGAGTATCAGAACTTCACCGAGATTGAGCCTGCGCTGGCCTATCTGCGTGAGAAAGGCGCGCCGATCGTTATCAAGGCCGACGGCCTGGCCGCCGGTAAAGGCGTTATCGTCGCGATGACGCTGGAGGAAGCCGAAGCCGCCGTTCATGACATGCTGGCAGGTAACGCTTTTGGCGATGCGGGCCACCGTATCGTTATCGAAGAGTTCCTCGACGGTGAAGAAGCGAGCTTTATCGTGATGGTTGACGGCGAGCACGTGCTGCCAATGGCCACCAGCCAGGACCACAAACGCGTGGGCAACGGCGATACCGGTCCGAATACCGGCGGTATGGGCGCTTACTCACCTGCACCGGTGGTGACTGACGACGTTCATCAGCGCACCATGGAACGCATCATCTGGCCAACCGTAAAAGGCATGGCGGCGGAAGGGAACACTTACACCGGTTTCCTGTACGCGGGTCTGATGATCGACAAACAGGGCAACCCGAAGGTTATCGAGTTCAACTGCCGCTTCGGCGATCCGGAAACCCAGCCGATTATGCTGCGTATGAAATCGGATCTGGTGGAGCTGTGCCTTGCCGCCTGTGACGGCAAGCTGGATGAGAAAACGTCTGAGTGGGACGAACGCGCCTCTTTGGGCGTAGTGATTGCCGCGGGCGGTTATCCGGGCAACTACAATACTGGCGATGAGATCCACGGCCTGCCGCTGGAAGAAGTCGCTGACGGTAAAGTGTTCCACGCGGGCACCAAACTGTCTGCTGACGATCGCGTGCTGACCAACGGCGGTCGCGTCCTGTGCGCCACCGCGCTGGGCAACACCGTTGCCGAGGCGCAGCAGCGTGCCTACGCCCTGATGACCGACATCCGTTGGGACGGCAGCTTCAGCCGTAACGACATCGGCTGGCGCGCCATCGAACGTGAGCAAAACTAACGGCTGAGCTTAGCCAGCAGCGTTTTGCGCGTAATACCTAACTGACGGGCGGCTTCGGTTTTATTGCCGCCCGTTTTTTCCAGCGCCGCCAGAATCACTTCTTTTTCGACATCCACCAGCGGTTGGATCTCGCCACTGTATTCCGTTTTTATCGGTGTCGCGGCAATCGCCATCGGCAGCTCGCGTTCGGAAATATATTCCCCCGTTAGCAGCACCACCGAACGCTCAATCGCATTTTCCAGCTCACGGATATTACCCGGCCAGTCATAGTGGATCAGCAGATCCATCGCCTGCGGAGTAAAGCCCTTCACCGCTTTTCGGTTACGTGTGGCAAAACGCTGGAGAAAATGTTCGGCCAGCAGCGGAATATCTTCCCGGCGCTGGCACAGCGCAGGCATTTCAATAGTGATGACGTTCAGGCGATAGTAGAGATCCTGACGAAAGCGCCCGGCGTTCACTTCCTCCGCCAGATCGCGATGTGTGGCGGCGATCAGCCGGACATCAACCGCAATAGTCTGGTTGCTGCCAACCCGTTGCACTTCCCGCTCCTGGATAGCCCGCAGCAGACGCACCTGCATTAGCGGTGAGATATCGCCAATTTCATCAAGAAATAACGTGCCGCCTTCGGCTTCCACAAAGCGCCCTTCCCGCCGCTTATCCGCGCCAGTAAACGCGCCTTTCTCGTGACCAAAAAGTTCGGACTCCAGCAGCGACTCATTAAGCGACGCACAGTTCAGCGTCACCAGCGGTTTATCACAGCGGGTACTGCTGGCATGCAGCGCCCGGGCCACCAGCTCTTTCCCCGTACCGGAGTCTCCGTGAATGAGCACCGTTGCATCCGAGGGCGCAACCATCGCGATTTCATTGATCAACTGCCGCATCGCCGGACTGCTGCCAATCATGCCAAACTGCGCAGCCGACCCTGACGGCAGTTCAGCGCCCGTTTCCCGCGTATGCGCCAGCGCCTTTTCCAGCGTCTCCTGCAGGCGATCAAAATCCAGCGGTTTGATTAAGTAGTCCAGCGCCCCGGTTTTCAGCGCCTCAACGGCGGTCTCCACGCTGGAGAACGCCGTCATGATCAATACCGGAATCGCCGAATTCAGCGCTTTAATCTCTTTCAGCGTTGCGATGCCGTCCATCTCCGCCATACGCACATCGCACAGCACTAAATCAAATACGCGTTCACGCACCTGTTCCAGTGCCGCTTGCCCGCTATAGGCCAGCGCGACCTCATAACCCCAGCCGCGCAGCAGCGCCTGTAAAATGGTGCAATGGCTGATATCGTCATCTACCACCAGAATATTGATTTTTCCGCGCGTCATCCTTGTTAATCCTGTTGTTTCGCGTTGGTCGGCAGCCAGAGGGTAAAGGTTGCGCCTTTGCCCTCAACGCTTGCCACATGAATGGTACCACCGTGCTGTTCAATTATGTTCTGCACTACCGCCAGCCCAAGGCCGGTTCCATCCGCTTTAGTCGTGAAGTAAGGCGTAAAAATGGCCTCCAGCTGTTCCGCTGCAATCCCTTTCCCGCTATCAATAACCATGATTTTAACGCGATCGCCGCTGCTTTCACTCGCTTCAACCGTAATCGTGCCCTGACGACCAATCGCATGAATGGCGTTCAGATACAGATTCAACAGAACCTGAGTCAGTCGGTCGGGATCGGCCTGAATAGCGGGCAGCGTGGAACTGGCCGAAAAACGTAGCTGGATTTCCCGGCTTGCCGCATCCTGACTCACCAGGTTTAATGAGTGGGTGATGACCTCATTGAGATCCACCTGTTGCAGCGTCAGATGCGCAGGTTTCACCAGCTCCAGCAGCTCGCTCACCACCCGATTTAAACGGTCCGCCTCTTTCGCCATCACCTGCGCCAGCTCATGCGACTCGCCACCAGCCGGAGTTCGTTCGGCAAAATACTTCGCTAAACCTTTGATCGATGAAAGCGGGTTTCGAATCTCATGCGCGACCCCGGCCGCCAGATGTCCGAGCGCCATCAGTTTTTCTTTACGCTTCATCGCATCCTGCAGTTCTTTGTACGAGCGCTGATAGCGTTGATACCAGAAGAACGTCAGCACAGTGGCCAGCAGCACGGCCGCCAGCGCAGACAGGACGATCAGGGTGTTACGCCACTCTCTTGCCTGAGTCGCAGCCAGATCGCTGGCATCAAAAGCGATAAATATGGTTTGTGCGGGGGGGATAAGCTGTCCGTCATTGCTGGCACAGCGCGCCATGCCATGACGTCCTGGACCATACATCGGCTGAAACTGACGATAAATTTCCAGGACCGGTGTTTTTTCACCGTCCCCCGTAGGCATGTCAATATTCCGCCAGCTTTCTTGTTCCCCGGGGCTTAGTTGCCGCAGGACATCCGGTGAATAGAGCGTTTTACCGACCATCGCGGAATTGCTATGAGTAATAATGACGCCATGATCGTCAACGACGGCAAACCATAGCACGCCTGGTTGTACGGCCATTTCCTCCAGCAGCGTCTGCTGTTGAGCATGATGCATGCGCATCCCCATACCTACGCGCGTACCAGACTCCAGAGCGCGGATGAGCACGCTGCCTTTTTCCAGTAGCGTTTGCCGCGCGGCACCGCTTTCCCGCCCATAGTCCCGAATGGTCATAATCGAAAACCAACCGACCAAAATCAGGATTGCCGCCAGCAAGAGTCGGCTCAACCACTTGGCCGCCGTGTCCTTATAAAGACGCATACGCTCTCCCTTTATCCCACCTGTTCCTTTCATCGTTGCAGGTATACAGCAGAAATCATGCCATTTTTTCTCCGTGATAACCCTGCCCTCAGACACAAACCGCTGAAAGTAGCGGGTAAAAATGACCCGCCGGCGCGTTCTGGCGAGTCATTTTTACTCGTCGCCCTGTAAAGACCACGAGTACAACGCCCGCGGAACCGGGATTGCCGCTTTGGCACGGAAGATGCAAAAGGAAATGTAATCTAACCAACAGGAGAACGACCCATGAAACGGAACAACAAACTGGCGCTGATTGCACTCTCTCTTATCGCGTTCGGCTCTACCCCGGCGCTGGCGCAGAATCACTGGGGATATGGTGATGGAATGCAGCAACGAGGCGGTACGCCAATGACCACTGAGCAGCAGGCTACCGCGCAGAAAATATATGATGATTACTACTCGCAGACCAACGCCTTGCGCCAACAGCTGACCTCTAAACGTTATGAGTACAACGCGTTGCTAACAGCCAGCTCGCCAGACACAGCAAAAATTAATGCCGTGGCAAAGGAGATGGAGGCTTTGAATCAGTCACTGGATGAGCAGCGCGTTAAACGCGATGTCGCAATGGCCCAGGCAGGCGTACCTCGCGGAGCGGGAATGGGCTACGGCGGGTGCGGCGGTGGCGGCAACCATCGCGGCGGCCATATGGGAATGGGCCACTGGTAAACGGTTTTTGCCGGATGGCGGCCTCACCTTATCTGGCCCGATGTCCTGGCATCAGGTTTTCAGAAGGTTTTGGCAGTAGGCTGCCAGTGACAAAAATCTTCATTAGCGACCAGCAGTAGCTGCGACCCTTCGGGCGCTTCCAGCCATGCCACACTCACTTCTACAGATGAATGGCTCTGGCGGCGCTCAATGTGGTTTATCGCCCACGATTCCAGATCGGGCTTCAGTGTTTCACCTTCACAGGTCGTGACTGTGTTATTCGCATGCCAGCGTCCCTGACGCAATATCACCCGTCCCTGACGCAACGCATCGCTGGTCTGGCGGATTTGATCGGCACGATAGCGGTAAAGCGCAATTTGATCGCTGGAAAGCTGCTGCTTTTGCCCATCGACTTCACGCTGCATGAAACTCAGTTCGCCCCGGTCATCGAAGCGTATACGGACATGTTCCGGTGGTTTACTGTAAGTGTTGAGTTCTATCAGCGAGAGCGAATCACCCTGCCAGCGGTATTCACTGGTGGTGGTATCGCCTTTACGCCACGGACTAAATACCGAGAGCAAGTGAACATCGTCGCTGGAATCTTTACGCCAAATGCGTACCGCCCCCTGATCGCCAACATAGCCGCTGGCCGTGAACGGAGGAAGCTCAGAGTGGCGACTACAGGCAGACAGTAACAGCACACCTGAAAGCCAAAGCGAATGACGCCAGATAGACAAAAGGGGCGAAACCGCCCCTTCGATAAAACTGTTCACTGCCACGCGAATTACTTAACCGCGTCTTTCAGTGCTTTACCAGAAACAAATGCCGGTACGTTAGCTGCGGCAATTTTGATTTCTTTACCGGTCTGCGGGTTGCGGCCAGTGCGCTCAGCACGGTGGTTCACTTTGAAGGTACCGAAACCAACCAGTTGTACAGCATCGCCTTCTTTCAGAGACTCAGTAATAGCAGCCAGAGTGGATTCCAGAGCAGCTTTAGCCTGTGTTTTAGACAGTTCTGCTTTGTCTGCAATTACATCAATCAGTTGAGTCTTGTTCATAAGTTATCCTTACAATGTGTTTATCGCTTGCTAAGCATCGAGTGCGACGGAAATGCCAGAAAAGCACTCTCCTGCATACACGCACCGATAGCCACTTTTTTTCGCCCCCCAAATGTAGACCAGACCGGGGGCGGATGGGAAGCCTTCAGGCACGACAAATCAGGCGTTAAATCACGTTTTATGGTGTCATTGCTGAAAATTTATACCAATATTGCTCTCGCCAGCCTCGCGCAGGTCTGCACGAAGCCCTTTTATCAGCTCAATATCGCGTTCTTCACAGTCGGCTAAAAGTCGGAAAATTTCCCACTGAATATCCCATTCTTGCTCAACGGCCGGGTTCTCTTTGAGCTCTTCATCGGTCATTTCGCGACCAGCCTGGGTCATTTCCAGCATCGCAACCGTCGTAATCGAAGCCTTACTAACCTCAATTGCATGTTCCAGCGTTTCACCGCTAAGACGCGAATGCATCAGTTCGCTTAATGCCACACAGGCATCAATCGCCGGATAAACGCCGTACAAATCGTAATCGTCTGCTGAAGGAATAGCCTCTTCAAATTTTTCCAACTGGCTATCGAAATTGATTTTCGCGTCTTTAACCGTCAGCGCTTCCCAAATCAAATCCAGAATTCGGCGGTAAATTTGTCCATCGCCAAATTCGGTTTGCTTACAGAACATGGCGTAGTTGGGGTACATGCGTTCGCACAGACAGGCCATAAACGTGACGTGCTGCCAGCTTTCCAGCTTCTCCAGACGCAGGTGAATCGGATTTTGTAACATGATGAGTTCTCAAATACGGAAATTAGCGGCAGTTTACCCGATATGGGGCGTTTTTGCTGCAAGCCGCGTAAAAGCAGGGCGTTCGGATGCCACCGCATCTGCCCAGCGTGTTGGTTCCGGCAGACGATAGCCGTTCATACAGCGTTGTACCCACGCTAACGCGCTGTCCTGGCTCACGCGATGACCCGTAGAGATAAACAGCGGGTTACAGCGTGCTTTGCTGCGCCAAACCCATGCCAGCTGTTCGCCTTTATCCAACAACGGCGCTAACGCTCCGGGTTCGGCGGCGAGCGGCTCAAACTTGCCGCACAACCGTTTTTTCGCCACGCCAATCGTCGGGACATCCACCAGCAGGCCAAAATGGCTGGCCACGCCCAGACGGCGAGGGTGAGAGATCCCGTGACCGTCAACGAACAGCAGATCAGGCTTGTGCGAAAGCTGCTGCCAGGCGGCCATCAGCGCGGGTGTTTCTCGAAAGGAGAGAAAGCCAGGAATGTAGGGCATGGTGGTGGCGATTCGCGCCACCTTGTATTCAACCAGTTCCAGCGAGGGGTACTTCAGTAAGACCACCGCGGCTCGCGTCACTTCGCCCCCCTGCTCGAACCCAACATCCGCCCCGCCGATCAGATCCGGCGGATCGCTCCTCAGGCGATCCTCGCGGATCACTGAAGAGGCCAGTTCAAGCTGCTGCGCGCGTAATGACGCAAGATCCATAATGACTCCTTAGCGGTGGTACTGTTCAGACAACCGATGTACCGCCTCCACAAAGACACCCGCATGCTCTGGCGGGACATCCTGATGAATGCCGTGGCCCAGGTTAAAGACATGGCCTTCACCCTGACCAAAACCGGCCAGAATCGTCGCCACCTCTTCTTCGATGCGGGCTGGCGGCGCATACAGCATGGACGGATCCATATTGCCCTGCAGTGCCACTTTATGACCTACACGACGACGCGCATCGGCAATGTCAGTGGTCCAGTCCAGACCTAACGCATCACAGCCGGTTTCCGCCATCGCTTCCAGCCACTGACCACCGCCTTTGGTGAACAGCGTCACCGGTACGCGACGACCTTCGTTCTCGCGCATCAGGCCGTCGACGATTTTGTGCATGTAGTACAGGGAGAACTGCTGATAGTCGCGACCGGTCAGCACACCGCCCCAGGTGTCGAAAATCATTACCGATTGCGCGCCCGCTTTGATCTGCGCGTTCAGGTACAGAGTGACGCTCTTCGCCAGCTTATCAAGCAGCAGATGCAGCGCCTTTGGATCGGCGTACATCATCTTTTTAATCACGGTGAAGGCCTTACTACTGCCGCCTTCGACCATATAGGTCGCCAGTGTCCACGGGCTACCGGAGAAGCCGATCAGCGGCACTTCGCCTTTCAGTTCACGGCGGATAGTGCGCACCGCATTCATCACATACCCCAGCTCATCTTCCGGGTCCGGGATCGGCAGTTTGTCGACGTCAGCCTTGCTGGCGATCGGAGAGGTAAAGCGTGGGCCCTCTCCGGCTTCAAAATACAGCCCAAGTCCCATCGCATCGGGAATCGTCAGGATATCCGAAAAGAGGATCGCCGCATCAAGCTTATAGCGACGCAGCGGCTGCAGCGTGACTTCGCAGGCCAGCTCGGCATTTTTGCACAGCGCCATAAAATCGCCCGCTTCGGCGCGCGTGGCTTTATATTCCGGTAGATAGCGGCCCGCCTGGCGCATCATCCATACCGGAGTGACATCAACGGGCTGGCGCAGCAGCGCACGCAGATAACGATCGTTCTTCAGTTCGGTCATTTTTCCATTCCTTGAGCTATTTCACGCCAGTGTAACATGTGTGTCACTCATACTCTGCCCGACAGAGGGCGACAGTATCTTCAATCAATCGACGCGCGACGGTGCCCGGCGGGGGCAGGAGCGGTAAATCGTCGTAGCGATACCAGTTCGCTTCCAGCAGTTCCTTCGGGTCAATAACAATTTCGCCGCTATCATACTCCGCCATAAATGCGGTCATCAAAGACTGTGGGAACGGCCACGGCTGAGAAGTGACGTAGCGCAGGTTTTTCACCTTAATGCCGCTCTCTTCCATGACTTCGCGCGCCACCGCCTGCTCGAGGGTCTCGCCCACTTCGACAAAACCCGCCAGCACGGTATGCACGCCGTTACGATGGCGAACATGTTGGGCAAGCAGGATAGCGTCGTCACGGCGAATAGCGACGATAATGCAGGGGGCAATTTGCGGGTAGTAGCGTTCTCGACAGTGGCTACACAGCATCGCCCATTCCGTTTTACTCGGGTGCATGGGATGACCGCAGTAACCGCAGAATTTATGTGAGCGGTAGAACTCAGCCAGTTGTACGCCGCGTCCGGCCAGTTGAAACAGGCCAACATCCTGGTCAATGACCTGGCGCACAGACCCCATATCGTGCCGACGCTGCTGCTGCACCAGCCAGACCGTCTCCCCTTCCCATTCGCCTATAGGAAGTGCACGCTGCCCGGTCAGATCAAAACTTGCTGCGTCGCCGTAAGGCAGTTCGCCATGAGGCAACCATAACTTTTGCTCATGACTGACAATCCACCAGCCGCTATCTAATTTTTCAATTATACGATCCATATCTCTTGCGCAACCTTTGCTTCACAGGCATGTTGTTTACATTATTTTTACATTTACGGGTGAGCCGTTCCTAAACACCATCTTGCGGAGTCAATCATGCTAAACCAGCTGGAAAGCCTGACGGAGCACGTCGGAGGAAGTAACAAACTGGTTGATCGCTGGCTACATGTACGTAAGCACCTGCTCGTGGCTTACTACAATCTGGTTGGCATTAAGCCAGGCAAAGAATCGTACATGCGGCTCAATGAAAAGGCGCTGGATGATTTTTGCCAGAGCCTGGTCGATTACCTTTCCACCGGACACTTCAGTATTTATGAACGTATTCTCCATAAATTGGAAGGGAACGGGCAGCTTTTAAAAGCCACAAAAATTTGGCCGCTCCTGGAAGCCAATACGCAACTGATCATGGACTACTATGATTCCAGTCTGGAGACCGCCATTGATCACGATAACTTCCTTGAATTTCAACAGGCCTTATCGGATATCGGCGAGGCGCTGGAAGCCCGGTTCGTGCTGGAAGATAAGCTGATCATGCTGGTTTTTGATGCGATGCACGAGAGTGGCATGATCAAACGTCCTGCTTGAGATTTGCGACATTAACGCGTAATTTACATTCATTGCCTCTTTTTGAGGTTACTTCTTGTCGGAGTGCTTATTTTCCACAGCAGCATGAGTGGAAAAGGCTGAGACCGTTAATTCGGGATCCGCGGAACCTGATCAGGTTAAAACCTGCGAAGGGAACAAGAGTCAATCTACAACCGTATCGCCCTTTGGCGTTCGTCTCTCTTGCTTCATCCGTCGTCTGACAAGCCATATCCTTACTTTTATTTGGAATGAGCTATGTCTGCCACTACTAAACCATCACGCCGCGAACAGCGCGCCCAAGCCCAACACTTTATCGACACGCTGGAAGGTACCGCCTTTCCTAACTCAAAACGTATCTACATCACCGGTTCGCAGGCGGATATCCGCATCCCGATGCGCGAAATCCAGCTAAGTCCTACGCTGATTGGTGGTACGAAAGACAACCCGCAGTTTGAAGAGAACGAAGCCGTGCCGGTGTACGACACCTCCGGGCCGTACGGCGATCCTGATGTGGCGATTAACGTTCAGCAGGGTCTGGCGAAACTGCGCCAGCCGTGGATTGCGGCGCGTAATGATAGCGAAGAATTAGACGACCGTAGCTCCGCTTATACCAAAGAACGTCTGGCCGACGATGGCCTGGACGAGCTGCGTTTCAGCGGCCTGCTGACGCCAAAACGCGCCAAAGCCGGCAAGCGCGTTACCCAGTTGCACTATGCCCGTCAGGGGATGGTTACCCCGGAGATGGAATTTATCGCCATCCGTGAAAACATGGGCCGCGAGCGCATTCGTAGTGAAGTGCTGCGCCATCAGCATCCAGGAATGAACTTTGGTGCTCGCCTGCCGGAAAACATCACCCCGGAATTCGTCCGTGATGAAGTCGCTGCGGGCCGCGCGATTATTCCTGCCAACATCAACCACCCGGAATCCGAGCCGATGATCATCGGCCGCAACTTCCTGGTGAAGGTGAACGCCAACATCGGTAACTCGGCGGTAACCTCCTCCATTGAAGAAGAGGTGGAGAAGCTGGTGTGGTCAACCCGCTGGGGCGCAGATACGGTGATGGACCTCTCCACCGGCCGCTATATTCACGAAACCCGCGAGTGGATCCTGCGTAACAGCCCGGTGCCGATCGGTACCGTACCGATCTACCAGGCGCTGGAGAAGGTTAACGGGATCGCTGAAGATCTCACCTGGGAAGCCTTCCGCGACACGCTGCTCGAACAAGCCGAACAGGGCGTCGACTACTTCACCATTCACGCGGGCGTACTGCTGCGCTACGTGCCGATGACCGCCAAACGCCTGACAGGTATTGTCTCGCGCGGCGGTTCGATCATGGCGAAATGGTGTCTCTCTCATCACAAAGAGAACTTCCTGTTTGAACATTTCCGCGAGATTTGCGAAATCTGTGCCGCTTATGACGTTTCGCTCTCTCTCGGCGACGGCCTGCGTCCAGGCTCGGTTCAGGATGCCAACGACGAGGCGCAGTTCTCCGAGCTGCATACGCTGGGCGAACTGACCAAAATCGCCTGGGAATACGACGTGCAGGTGATGATTGAAGGCCCGGGTCATGTGCCGATGCATATGATCCAGCGCAACATGACCGAAGAGCTGGAGCACTGCCATGAAGCGCCGTTCTACACCTTAGGGCCGTTGACGACAGATATCGCGCCGGGCTATGACCACTTCACCTCCGGCATTGGTGCGGCGATGATCGGCTGGTTTGGCTGTGCGATGCTGTGCTACGTCACGCCAAAAGAGCACCTTGGCCTGCCGAACAAAGAAGACGTGAAGCAAGGGCTGATTACCTACAAGATTGCCGCCCACGCCGCTGATTTAGCCAAAGGCCATCCGGGTGCGCAGATCCGCGATAACGCCATGTCGAAAGCGCGCTTCGAATTCCGCTGGGAAGACCAGTTTAACCTCGCACTCGACCCATTCACCGCCCGCGCCTATCACGATGAAACCCTGCCCCAGGAGTCCGGCAAGGTTGCCCACTTCTGCTCCATGTGCGGGCCGAAGTTCTGCTCGATGAAAATCAGCCAGGAGGTCCGCGACTACGCCGCCGCACAAACCATTGAAATCGGAATGGCGGATATGTCGGAGAACTTCCGCGCCAAAGGCGGCGAAATCTACCTCAAAAAAGAGGAGGCGTGATGTACCAGCCTGATTTCCCGACCGTGCCGTTCCGCCTCGGGCTTTACCCGGTGGTAGACAGCGTTGAATGGATTGAACGCTTGCTGCAGGCAGGTGTGCGCACGATCCAACTGCGCATTAAAGATAAACGTGATGAAGAGGTCGAAGCCGACGTCATTGCCGCCATAGAGTTGGGGCGTCGCTATGATGCTCGCCTGTTTATCAACGACTACTGGAGTCTGGCAATTAAGCACAACGCGTACGGCGTGCATCTGGGCCAGGAAGACCTCGAAACCACCGACCTGAAGGCGATTCAGGCGGCGGGGCTACGCCTGGGTGTTTCAACTCACGATGATATGGAGATAGACGTAGCGCTGGCTGCTAAGCCTTCTTATATCGCGCTGGGTCATGTCTTCCCGACGCAAACCAAGCAGATGCCGTCGGCCCCGCAGGGCCTCACGCAGCTGGCAAGCCATAGTAAACGACTGGCGGATTACCCCACTGTCGCTATCGGCGGCATCAGCCTTGAGCGCGCCCCGGCGGTGCTGGCGACCGGTGTTGGCAGCATTGCCGTGGTCAGCGCCATAACCCACGCCGCAGACTGGCAGACAGCCACGGCGCAGCTATTGGACATTGCGGGAGCCGGCGATGAATGACCGCGATTTTATGCGCTACAGCCGCCAGATCCTGCTCGGCGACATTGCCATTGAGGGCCAACAAAAGCTGCTCGATAGCCATGTGCTGATCGTCGGCTTAGGTGGGCTCGGCTCGCCTGCGGCACTGTATCTGGCGGGAGCGGGCGTCGGCACGCTGACGTTGGCGGACGATGATGACGTTCATCTGAGCAACCTGCAGCGGCAAATATTGTTCACCACCGATGATATCGCCCGCCCGAAAGCACAGGCGGCAAAGCGACATCTGGCACGCCTTAATCCGGACAGCGAGCTGGTCGTCCTTGAGCAGCGGCTGACCGGTGAGGCGCTCCGGCATGCGGTAGCGCGTGCCGACGTGGTGCTCGACTGTACCGACAACATGGCGACGCGCCAGGAAATTAACGCCGCCTGCGTGATGCTCAACACTCCGCTCATCACCGCCAGCGCTGTGGGCTTTGGCGGCCAGCTAATGGTACTGACGCCACCGTGGGAACAAGGCTGTTACCGTTGCCTGTGGCCGGATGATGTAGAGCCGGAACGCAACTGCCGCACCGCCGGCATCGTCGGCCCGGTTGTGGGCGTGATGGGCACCTTGCAGGCGCTGGAGGCGATTAAATTACTCAGCGGCATTGAAACTCCCAGTGGGGAGCTACGCCTGTTCGACGGTAAAACCAGCCAGTGGCGCAGCCTCGCGCTGCGTCGTGCCAGCGGCTGCCCGGTCTGCGGAGGACAACATGCAGATTCAGTTCAATGATGAGCCGATGCAGTGCGCCGAGGGACAAACCGTCAGCGGGCTGCTCACTGCGCTAAATCAACTTAAACCGGGAGCGGCGCTGGCGCTCAATCAGCAGATCCTGCCGCGCGAGCAGTGGGAGCAGCAAATCGTGCAGGAAGGCGACCAGATCCTGCTTTTTCAGGTTATTGCAGGGGGTTGATATGTTACGTATTGCCGACAAAACGTTTGATTCACATCTGTTCACCGGCACCGGAAAATTTGCTTCGTCGCAGCTGATGGTCGAGGCGATTCGCGCCTCCTGCAGCCAGTTGGTGACGCTGGCGATGAAGCGCGTGGATTTGCGCCAGCACAACGATGCCATTCTGGCCCCACTTATCGACGCGGGGGTGACGCTACTGCCTAACACCTCTGGGGCGAAAACCGCGGAAGAGGCTATTTTCGCCGCCCAGCTGGCGCGTGAAGCGCTGGGCACAAACTGGCTAAAATTAGAAATCCACCCGGACGCCCGCTGGCTATTGCCGGATCCGATTGAAACGTTAAAAGCCGCGGAAGCATTGGTGAAACAGGGCTTTGTGGTGCTGCCCTACTGCGGCGCGGATCCGGTGCTGTGTAAGCGGCTGGAAGAGGTCGGCTGCGCGGCGGTAATGCCGCTCGGCGCGC
Source organism: Citrobacter sp. RHBSTW-00986 (assembly GCF_013783065.1). Lineage (NCBI taxonomy): Bacteria > Pseudomonadati > Pseudomonadota > Gammaproteobacteria > Enterobacterales > Enterobacteriaceae > Citrobacter > Citrobacter sp. RHBSTW-00986. The sequence goes on from NZ_CP056200.1 coordinate 4,593,380, forward strand.
CCATCGGTTCTAATCAGGGACTGGAAACGAAAGCGATGCTGGAGATTATTATCCAACAGGCAACCGTACCGGTGGTGGTTGATGCGGGTATTGGCGTCCCCAGCCACGCCACACAGGCGCTGGAAATGGGTGCCGACGCAGTGCTGGTCAACACGGCAATCGCCGTGGCCGACTGCCCGGTCACGATGGCTACCGCCTTCCGTCTGGCGGTTGAAGCGGGCCTTCTGGCGCGCCAGGCGGTACCAGGAAGCAAAAGTTCGCAGGCAAGCGCCACCAGCCCGTTAACCGGATTCCTGGAGGCCTTCGTATGAAAACGTTCAGCGACCGCTGGCGCCAGCTTGACTGGGATGACATCCGCCTGCGTATCAACGGTAAAACCGCCGCTGACGTGGAGCACGCCCTCAACGCTTCACAGCTTAGTCGCGACGATCTGATGGCGTTGCTCTCCCCTGCCGCCGCCGACTTTCTGGAGCCGTTGGCACAGCGAGCGCAGCGCCTGACCCGGCAGCGCTTCGGCAACACGGTCAGCTTTTATGTGCCGCTGTATCTCTCGAATCTTTGCGCCAACGACTGCACCTACTGCGGCTTTTCCATGAGCAACCGTATCAAACGCAAAACGCTGGACGAAGATGAGATAAAACGAGAGTGTACCGCTATCCGTGAACTGGGTTTTGAGCATCTGTTGTTGGTCACCGGTGAACATCAGGCAAAAGTCGGAATGGATTACTTTCGTCGCCATTTGCCCACCATTCGCCGCCAGTTTGCCTCGTTGCAGATGGAAGTTCAGCCGCTGTCAGAGGCTGAATATGCGGAGCTGAAGATGCTGGGACTGGATGGCGTGATGGTGTATCAGGAGAGCTATCATGAGGCGATTTACGCTCGCCACCATCTGAAGGGGAAAAAGCAGGATTTCTTCTGGCGACTGGAAACGCCGGACAGGCTGGGCCGCGCAGGGATCGACAAAATCGGTCTTGGCGCGTTGATTGGTTTGTCCGACAGCTGGCGGGTCGATTGCTATATGGTGGCTGAACATCTGCTGTGGATGCAGCAGCATTACTGGCAGAGCCGCTACTCCATCTCCTTCCCTCGCCTGCGCCCATGCACCGGTGGCGTTGAACCCGCATCGATCATGGACGAGCGACAGTTGGTCCAAACCATTTGCGCGTTTCGTTTACTGGCGCCAGAAATTGAGCTGTCGCTCTCCACCCGCGAATCGCCATGGTTCCGTGATCATGTGATCCCGCTGGCGATCAACAACGTCAGCGCCTTCTCAAAAACACAGCCCGGCGGTTATGCCGATAACCATCCTGAACTGGAACAGTTCTCCCCACACGACGCCCGTCGCCCAGAAGCCGTTGCTGAAGCACTAATGGCGCAGGGGTTACAGCCCGTGTGGAAGGACTGGGACAGCTATCTGGGACGCGCTTCGCAGATGCCGTAAGTCCGGAGCAATCGCATAAAACGAAAAAACCCGCTTTCGCGGGTTTTTTCTTCACTGTCACTTAACTGCTCAGGCTCTGGCCTTCATCGCTATCGTAAGCATTAGTGAAATTATCGGCGATTACAGCGCGACAACGTTAACAGCAGACGGGCCTTTAGCGCCATTCTCCACAGAGAACTCCACTTTTTGACCTTCGTCTAATGTTTTAAAATCGTTACTCTGGATAGCAGAGAAATGCACAAACACGTCCTTGCTACCGTCCTGAGGAGTGATAAAGCCGAAGCCTTTCTCAGAGTTAAACCATTTTACTAAACCAGTCATTTTGTTAGACATAGATACTTCCTTTCATATTTTTGAGCCGCTTAAGCAGCGAAGATGGCCTGTTTTGCAGAAATTAACTTATGGGGCACTTAGGGAGGAGGCTCATGAAGAAGAGTATCTGAGGATAACGCTTGAACTGAGAACTGCTTTACTAAAACTGCTTTCATAAGGTCTGTGTATCAAACCGATGTCGCTATAGTAGACTTACTTCTAATCAATAAGCAAGCATTAATTTATTTAATAATCGATTAGCGCCGAAATGTTACACCATCGCGGTTGAGCATTTCAGGTAACAACTTGATCTAAAATGAACAAAAGCCCTGACCATTGCAGTCAGGGCTTTAAGTTACTACACACTTCAAATTTAACATTAATAAACTTAACGATTTAATACTGCTGATGGTACTACTTTAAAATGTACACGTTTACTACAGATAATATTGGATATTGATACTAACTAAAACCGTCCTCTATTTACCGTTAAACACATTCCACCCGCTTGATAATAGAACTCAAGGCTGGTGACCTAAACAAGTACACTTCCCCTCGCGACATATACTCTTTGATGCGTTGCCTTATTTCCCTTGCGATAACCAGAAAACAGAAACCGCAAACATTTACTATTAAATCATGGCGTTACATCGTCGCGTTTTACTAACTATTTGCGATTAGATATATCAACTACGTGGCCTGAAAGCATTGTCGAGGTGAATAAATAGCGTTTTCAGCATCGACTATCCCATACAAAAATACTTCGTGGCCTTTATCGCAACCCCCAATCAAGCTCTACTAACACTTACTACGTTAACAGCAAACTACAATTTCTCCGCTGTTAAGTATTAACATACGGGTTTAAAAAACGCTGTCAATACTGTTTTTTATAACATGTCTTTATTAACAGTGATTATATATTCCTGCATATGATAAATGGGTCAACAATCGCCAAATCAGGGCCAGATCGTAGGGTTGAGCCTCTTTTTGTAACCGGTTTCAGAAAAAGTGACTTTCTTTGTGATGCCTTGCACACAATCGTTGCAAAGCAGTTGTTGCTGCGGCTGGCTCGCGATAATTATCAACCCACACATGTTGATCGAGACTACTTATGAAAAACATTGTTTTATGCTGTGCCGCCGGAATGTCCACCAGCATGCTGGTGCAAAAGATGAAAGATGCCGCCCAGAAAAAAGGAGTCGACGTCACTATCAAAGCGGTCCCTGTGGCTGAGTTTGAAGAGAATATCGCCACTGCGGATATCGTATTGCTCGGCCCACAGGTTAAGTATGAACAGGTCAAGCTGCAGGCGCTCGCCAACCCGCTAGGAAAAAAAGTCGCCGTTATCGATATGATGGATTACGGCATGATGAAAGGCGATGCGGTACTGGACAAAGCGCTGAAACTACTGGAGTGATGGCATGGAAGAGTTAGAAACGATCATCATGGAATTATTGGTAAACGCCGGAGCTGCGCGCAGTCAAGCCCTGACGGCGTTGCAACTGGCGCGTAAAGGTGATTTCGCCGGGGCAGAACACGCGATGATAGAATCACGCGAGTATGTTAAACAAGCGCATAAAATCCAGACCCAGCTGATCGGAATTGACGAAGGTACCGGCAAACTACCGGTTAATCTCATCACCGTCCATTCCCAGGACCACCTGATGAATGCCATGGTGATTCAGGATCTGGCAGGCGATATGATTGAACTGTATCGACGCTTGCCACCAGTAAACTGATCGGATAGCGTAAGCCGTAGGCCTCATAAGCCTGGCGTCATCATGCCGGATGGCAGCTGATGCCTTATCCGGCCAACATAATACATCTTAAATCCATCGACATAAAAAAACCCGCCGAAGCGGGTTTTTTATTAGTGTCAGCAACGATTAATCGTTGTCAGAACCGCCCAGGCCTGCGTTCAGCAGTTCTGCCAGGCTGGCAGACGCATCTTCAGCAGTCACCTGCGGAGCAGCTGGCAGTTCGCCCGCTGCGCGGCGGCGCATACGATCCTGGTGGTACGCATAACCGGTACCCGCCGGGATCAGACGACCCACGATAACGTTCTCTTTCAGACCGCGCAGTTCATCACGTTTACCTGCAACAGCGGCTTCGGTCAGGACACGCGTGGTTTCCTGGAACGATGCTGCAGAGATGAAGGACTCGGTTGCCAGAGACGCTTTGGTGATACCCAGCAGATCGCGGGAGAATGTTGCACCCACTTTGCCGTTCGCTTCCAGATCGCGGTTAGCAATCTTGACGCGGGAGTATTCAACCTGCTCGCCTTCCAGGAAGTCGGAGCTACCAGCGCTTTCGATGGTGGCTTTACGCAGCATCTGACGAACGATAACTTCGATGTGCTTATCGTTAATCTTAACGCCCTGCAGACGGTATACGTCCTGAACTTCGTTAACGATATAACGAGTTACAGCATGCACACCACGCAGACGCAGGATGTCGTGCGGCGCTTCCGGACCGTCGGAAACAACGTCACCACGTTCTACACGTTCACCTTCGAACACGTTGAGCTGACGCCATTTCGGAATCATCTCTTCGTACGGCTCGCTACCGTCTACCGGGGTGATAACCAGACGACGTTTACCTTTGGTTTCTTTACCGAAGGAAATGATGCCGCTGATTTCAGCCAGGATTGCCGGCTCTTTCGGACGACGTGCTTCGAACAGGTCCGCAACGCGCGGCAGACCACCGGTGATATCCTTGGTACCGCCGGATTCCTGCGGAACACGCGCCAGGGTGTCACCAGAACTGATCTGTACGCCATCTTCCAGCTGAACAATCGCTTTACCCGGCAGGAAGTACTGAGCAGGCATATCGGTGCCTGGGATCAGAACGTCGTTGCCCTGAGCATCAACAATTTTCAGTGCCGGACGCAGGTCTTTACCACCCGCAGTACGTTCTGCAGAATCCAGAACCACCAGAGAAGACAGACCGGTCAGCTCGTCGGTCTGACGAGTAATGGTCTGGCCGTCGATCATGTCAGTGAAGCGGACGAAACCACTCACTTCGGTGATAACCGGCATGGTGTGCGGATCCCAGTTCGCTACGGTTTCGCCACCAGCAACCTGTTCGCCATCACCTTTCGCCATAACGGAGCCGTAAGGCACTTTATAGCTTTCTTTGGTACGGCCGAATTCGTCGATCAGTTTCAGTTCGGTGTTACGTGAGGTGATAACCAGTTTACCGCTGGAGTTAACAACCGACTTCGCATTGCTCAGACGGATGCTACCTTTGTTTTTCACCTGGATGCTGGATTCAGCAGCCGCACGAGATGCCGCACCACCGATGTGGAACGTACGCATCGTCAGCTGTGTACCCGGTTCACCGATGGACTGTGCCGCGATAACGCCGATTGCTTCACCTTTATTGATGATGTGGCCACGCGCCAGGTCACGACCGTAGCAGTGCGCACATACACCAAAGTCGGTGTCACAGGATACAACAGAACGGACTTTGACGGAGTCAACGGAGTTCTCTTCCAGCAGGTCACACCACTGTTCGTGCAGCAGCGTGTTGCGTGGAACCAGAATATCCGCCGTACCCGGCTTCAGAACGTCTTCAGCAGTCACACGACCCAGAACGCGATCGCGCAGCGGTTCTTTAACGTCACCACCCTCGATAACCGGGGTCATGGTGATGCCTTCCAGCGTGCCGCAATCGTCTTCAGTAACAACCAAGTCCTGCGCAACGTCAACCAGACGACGAGTCAGATAACCGGAGTTCGCTGTTTTCAGTGCGGTATCCGCCAGACCTTTACGAGCACCGTGAGTAGAGATGAAGTACTGGAGTACGTTCAGACCTTCACGGAAGTTCGCGGTGATTGGCGTTTCGATGATGGAGCCATCTGGCTTAGCCATCAGACCACGCATACCGGCCAGCTGACGAATCTGTGCTGCAGAACCACGCGCACCGGAGTCGGCCATCATGTAGATGCTGTTGAAGGAAACCTGCTGCTCTTCTACGCCGTCACGGTTAATCACGGTTTCGGTTTGCAGGTTATCCATCATCGCTTTGGATACACGATCGTTCGCCGCAGCCCAGATATCGATAACTTTGTTATAGCGTTCGCCCGCGGTTACCAGACCAGACTGGAACTGCTCCTGGATCTCAGCAACTTCAGCTTCCGCTTCAGAGATGATCTCGTGTTTCTTCTCTGGGATGACCATGTCATCAATACCAACAGATGCACCTGAACGCGCTGCATAAGCAAAGCCGGTGTACATTGTCTGGTCAGCGAAGATAACGGTCGGCTTCAGGCCCAGAATGCGGTAACAGGTGTTCAGCATTTTGGAGATTGCTTTCTTGCCCAGCGCCTGGTTGACGATGGAGAAAGGCAGACCTTTCGGTACGATCATCCACAGAATGGCGCGACCAACGGTCGTGTCTTTCAGGCTGGTGTGCGCAACGAATTCGCCGTTTTCATCTTTTTCGTATTCAGTGATACGCACTTTAACGCGCGCATGCAGAGAGGCCAGACCTGCGCGATAGATACGCTCAGCTTCTTTCGGGCCAGTCAGCACCATGCCTTCGCCTTTGGCGTTAACACAGTCACGGGTCATGTAGTACAGACCCAATACAACGTCCTGAGACGGAACGATGATAGGTTCGCCGTTCGCCGGAGACAGGATGTTGTTGGTAGACATCATCAGCGCACGCGCTTCCAGCTGGGCTTCCAGCGTCAGCGGTACGTGAACAGCCATCTGGTCACCATCGAAGTCGGCGTTATATGCCGCACAAACCAGCGGGTGCAGCTGGATAGCTTTACCTTCGATCAGTACCGGTTCAAATGCCTGGATACCCAGACGGTGCAGGGTTGGTGCACGGTTCAGCAGTACCGGGTGTTCGCGGATAACTTCGTCCAGGATATCCCAAACGACAGCTTCTTCACGCTCAACCATTTTCTTAGCGGCTTTGATGGTAGTGGCCAGGCCACGCAGTTCCAGCTTGCCGTAAATAAACGGTTTGAACAGTTCCAGTGCCATTTTCTTCGGCAGACCGCACTGATGCAGACGCAGGTATGGACCTACGGTGATTACAGAACGACCGGAGTAGTCAACACGCTTACCGAGCAGGTTCTGACGGAAACGACCCTGTTTACCTTTGATCATATCGGCCAAAGATTTCAGAGGACGTTTGTTAGAACCGGTGATCGCACGACCACGACGACCGTTATCCAGCAGGGCGTCAACCGCTTCCTGCAGCATACGTTTTTCGTTACGTACGATGATGTCCGGCGCAGCCAGATCCAGCAGACGTTTCAGACGGTTGTTACGGTTGATCACGCGACGGTACAGATCGTTCAGATCTGATGTTGCGAAACGACCACCATCCAGCGGAACCAGCGGACGCAGATCTGGCGGCAGAACCGGCAGAACGGTCAGGATCATCCACTCTGGCTTGTTGCCAGACTGTACGAATGCTTCCAGCAGTTTGATACGTTTGGTCAGCTTCTTACGCTTGGTTTCGGAGTTGGTTTCGTTCAGCTCTTCGCGCAGAGTTTCGCACTCTTGCTCCAGATCCATGCTCTTCAGCAGGGCCTGGATTGCTTCCGCACCCATCTTCGCGTCGAATTCGTCACCGAACTCTTCCAGCGCGTCCAGATACTGCTCTTCAGTCAGGATCTGTTGACGTTCCAGGTTAGTCATACCGCCTTCGATAACCACATAAGATTCGAAGTACAGTACGCGTTCGATATCGCGCAGCGGCATATCGAGCAGCAGACCGATACGGGACGGCAGAGATTTCAGGAACCAGATGTGAGCGGTCGGAGACGCCAGCTCGATGTGGCCCATACGCTCACGGCGTACTTTAGTCTGGGTCACTTCAACGCCGCACTTCTCACAGATCACACCGCGGTGTTTCAGGCGCTTGTACTTACCGCACAGGCACTCATAGTCTTTTACCGGCCCAAAGATACGGGCGCAGAAAAGGCCGTCACGTTCAGGTTTGAACGTACGGTAGTTGATGGTTTCCGGCTTCTTAACTTCACCGAAAGACCATGAACGGATCATGTCTGGCGAGGCCAGAGCAATTTTGATCGCATCAAACTCTTCGGTTTTAGTCTGCGCTTTCAGAAACTTTAATAAATCTTTCACGGATTTGCTCCCGTCGGAGTTAGCACAATCTGGCGCTGGCTGTTACGCCAGCACCAGTGACCTGTTTGATCGAGAGTTACTCGTCTTCCAGCTCGATGTTGATACCCAGCGAACGAATCTCTTTCAACAGTACGTTGAAGGATTCCGGCATGCCTGGTTCCATCTGATGGTTGCCGTCCACGATGTTTTTATACATCTTAGTACGACCGTTCACGTCATCAGACTTAACGGTGAGCATTTCCTGCAGGGTGTATGCCGCGCCGTATGCTTCAAGCGCCCACACTTCCATCTCCCCGAAGCGCTGACCACCGAACTGAGCCTTACCACCCAGCGGCTGCTGAGTAACCAGGCTGTAAGAACCGGTAGAACGCGCATGCATCTTGTCATCAACCAAGTGGTTCAGTTTCAGCATGTACATGTAGCCAACGGTAACCTGGCGCTCGAACTGCTCACCGGTACGACCGTCGAACAGTGTGATCTGACCGGAAGTCGGCAGGCCACCCAGCTGTAACAGTTCCTTGATTTCAGACTCTTTCGCACCGTCGAACACCGGCGTTGCGATCGGCATACCTTTTTTCAGATTTTCAGCCAGACGCAGAACTTCTTCATCGCTGAAGGTATTCAGGTCAACTTTCTGACGAACATCTGAACCCAGATCGTAAGCACGCTGGATGAATTCGCGCAGTTTCGCGACTTCCTGCTGCTGTTTCAGCATGGCGTTGATCTTATCGCCGATACCTTTCGCAGCCATACCCAGGTGGGTTTCAAGGATCTGACCGATGTTCATACGCGATGGTACGCCCAGCGGGTTCAGCACGATATCTACCGGCGTACCGTTAGCATCGTGTGGCATATCTTCGATCGGGTTGATCTTAGAGATTACACCCTTGTTACCGTGACGACCTGCCATCTTATCACCAGGCTGGATCCGACGTTTAACCGCCAGATAAACCTTAACAATCTTCAGCACGCCCGGTGCCAGATCGTCGCCCTGAGTGATTTTACGGCGTTTCGCTTCGAGTTTTTTCTCGAACTCGTGTTTCAGTTCGTCGTACTGCTCAGCCAGTTGTTCCAGCTGATTTTGTTTCTCTTCGTCGGTCAGGCCGAGTTCTAACCAGCGATCGCGCGGCAGTTTGTCGAGTTTTTCAGCTTCAACACCACCGGAAACCAGCACAGCGTAGATACGGCTGAACAGGCCAGCTTCGAGGATCTGCAGTTCTTCAGACAGGTCTTTTTTCGCCTGCTTCAGCTGCATCTCTTCGATTTCCAGCGCACGTTTGTCTTTTTCTACGCCATCGCGAGTAAAGACCTGAACGTCGATAATCGTACCGGAAACACCGTTTGGCACGCGCAGAGAAGAGTCTTTAACGTCAGACGCTTTCTCACCGAAGATCGCACGCAGCAGCTTCTCTTCTGGCGTCAGCTGGGTTTCACCTTTCGGCGTTACCTTACCAACCAGAATGTCGCCACCGGTTACTTCCGCGCCGATATAAACGATACCGGATTCATCCAGTTTGGAGAGCGCAGCTTCACCCACGTTCGGGATGTCAGCGGTGATCTCTTCCGGCCCCAGCTTGGTGTCACGGGACACACATGCCAGTTCCTGAATGTGGATGGTGGTGAAACGGTCTTCCTGGACAACACGCTCAGATACGAGGATGGAGTCTTCGAAGTTGTAACCATTCCATGGCATGAATGCCACGCGCATGTTCTGACCGAGCGCCAGTTCACCGAGGTCGGTGGACGGACCGTCTGCCAGCACATCACCACGTTCAACCGGCTCGCCCAGAGATACGCAAGGCATCTGGTTGATACAGGTGTTCTGGTTAGAACGGGTGTATTTGGTCAGGTTATAAATGTCGATACCTGCTTCGCCCGGGTACATCTCGTCTTCGTTAACTTTGATAACGATACGGGAAGCATCCACGTACTGGACAGTACCGCCACGTTTAGCAACCGCGGTAACACCGGAGTCGACGGCAACAGCACGTTCCATACCGGTACCAACCAGCGGCTTATCAGCACGCAGAGTCGGAACCGCCTGACGTTGCATGTTCGCACCCATCAATGCACGGTTGGCGTCATCGTGTTCCAGGAACGGGATCAGGGACGCACCGACGGATACCACCTGCTGGGTGGATACGTCCATGTAGTCAACCTGGTCACGGCTGAACAAGCTGGATTCGCCTTTGCTACGGCAGGTAACCAGATCTTCTACAAAGTGGCCTTCGTCATCCAGGTTGGAGTTCGCCTGAGCGATAACGTAGTTGCCTTCTTCGATAGCAGACAGGTAATGAATTTCGTCAGTTACAACACCGTCGGTCACTTTACGGTACGGAGTCTCGAGGAAGCCGTATTCGTTAGTCTGTGCGTACACGGACAAGGAGTTGATCAGACCGATGTTCGGACCTTCAGGCGTTTCGATTGGACATACGCGACCGTAGTGAGTCGGGTGTACGTCTCGAACTTCGAAGCCTGCGCGTTCACGGGTCAAACCGCCTGGGCCGAGTGCAGAGATACGACGTTTGTGCGTAATCTCAGACAGCGGGTTGTTCTGGTCCATAAACTGAGACAGCTGGCTGGAGCCAAAGAACTCTTTCACTGCTGCAGAAATCGGCTTAGCGTTGATCATATCCTGAGGCATCAGGGTATCCAGATCGCCCAGAGACAGACGCTCTTTCACCGCACGCTCAACACGTACCAGGCCAACGCGGAACTGGTTTTCCGCCATTTCGCCTACGGAACGGATACGACGGTTACCGAGGTGGTCGATATCATCGACTTCGCCTTTACCGTTACGGATATCGATGAGCTTCTTCATCACTTCGATGATGTCATCTTTGCTCAGGATACCGGAACCTTCGATTTCGTCGCGCAGCAGAGAACGGTTGAACTTCATACGACCAACCGCAGACAGGTCATAGCGGTCTTCGGAGAAGAACAGGTTCTCGAACAGGCTTTCAGCAGCTTCACGCGTCGGCGGCTCACCAGGGCGCATCATGCGGTAGATTTCTACCAGCGCGCTCAGACGATCGTTGGTTGGGTCGACACGTACAGTTTCAGAAATGTACGGACCGTGGTCCAGATCGTTGGTGAACAGCGTTTCGATACGCTTGTGGCCAGACTGGCTCAGCTTAGCCAGCAGATCCAGACTCAGCTCCATGTTAGCTGCGCAGATCAGCTCGCCAGTAGATTCGTCAACGTAGTCTTTAGCCGCAACTTTACCAGCAATGTATTCAACCGGAACTTCGATATGTTTGATATCGTCTTTTTCCAGTTGGCGAATGTGGCGCGCAGTGATGCGACGGCCTTTTTCGACGTAGACTTTGCCGTTAGCTTCGATGTCAAAGGAGGCGGTTTCACCACGCAGGCGTTCCGGCACCAGTTCCATCTGCAGCTTGTTGTCACGAATTTCGAAAACAACTTTCTCAAAGAACAGGTCAAGGATCTGCTCAGTGGTGTAGTTCAGTGCACGCAGAATAATGGTCGCAGGCAGTTTACGGCGACGGTCAATACGTACGAACAGGTTGTCCTTCGGATCGAATTCGAAGTCCAGCCAGGAACCACGGTAAGGGATAATACGCGCGTTATACAGCACTTTACCCGAAGAGTGGGTTTTACCTTTGTCGGAGTCAAAAAAGACGCCAGGACTACGGTGCAGCTGAGAAACGATAACACGCTCAGTACCGTTGATAACAAAGGTACCGTTGTCTGTCATGAGCGGAATTTCGCCCATGTAGACTTCTTGTTCTTTAATGTCTTTTACGGTGCCTTCCGGCGCTTCGCGCTCGTAGATCACCAGGCGCAGTTTTACGCGCAGCGGTGCGGAATAGGTCACGCCACGGATCTGACATTCCTGAACGTCAAACACCGGTTCGCCAAGGCGGTAGCTGACGTATTGCAGCTCGGAATTACCGCTGTAGCTCTGAATCGGGAAAACGGAACGGAAAGCTGCTTCCAGACCATACTGCCCTTCAGGATCTTGCTCGATGAACTTCTGAAACGAGTCAAGCTGGATAGAAAGGAGATAAGGTATGTCCAACACTTGCGGACGTTTACCAAAATCCTTACGAATACGTTTTTTCTCGGTATAGGAGTAAACCATTAGGGTTCCTCAGCTCGCTGACAAGTCGACCCATCTGTCCGACGAAGGGACAGTTTGTGCAACACTATTTTGTTGACCGGAAAATCGAATACTTTCCGCAATGCCTGTTGCTATCACGCTTAAACCATTTCATTGCGATTTACACAGAACTGACGTTCTGTCGCAGTATATTAAGACGTCGATAGAAACAAGCATTGAAAGGCACAGCAGTAGTCAAACAGTGTGAAATGCTACTGGCGCCTTACAGCGCAAAAAGGCTGGTGACTAAAAAGTCACCAGCCATCAGCCTAATTTCTTAGGCTGCAACCAGAAAAGTTGGCTTATTTAACTTCAACTTCAGCGCCAGCTTCTTCCAGAGATTTTTTCAGTGCTTCTGCGTCGTCTTTGCTCACGCCTTCTTTCAGCGCAGCCGGTGCAGATTCTACCAGGTCTTTAGCTTCTTTCAGACCCAGGCCAGTTGCGCCACGTACTGCTTTGATAACAGCAACTTTGTTAGCGCCAGCAGCTTTCAGAATTACGTCGAATTCAGTTTTTTCTTCAGCAGCTTCAGCCGGGCCAGCAGCTACAGCTACAGCAGCAGCAGCAGAAACACCGAATTTTTCTTCCATTGCAGAAATCAGTTCTACAACGTCCATTACGGACATAGCGGATACTGCTTCAATGATTTGATCTTTAGTGATAGACATTTAAATTGTTCCTGAAAATCAGAATAAGTTTATACGTAAGCAGATGCTTTACAAAGATAACTGCGATTAAGCAGCTTCTTTCGCATCGCGTACAGCAGCCAGAGTACGAACCAGTTTGCCAGCCGAAGCTTCTTTCATGGTTGCCATCAGGCGTGCAATTGCTTCTTCGTAGGTCGGCAGAGTTGCCAGGCGATCGATATTCGATGCCGTAATCAACTCACCTTCAAAGGCTGCGGCTTTGACCTCAAATTTTGCATTCGCTTTCGCGAACTCTTTGAACAGACGAGCAGCAGCGCCCGGGTGTTCCATAGAGTATGCAATCAGGGTCGGACCAACAAACGTGTCTTTCAGGCACTCGAACTGAGTACCTTCAACGACGCGGCGCAGCAGGGTGTTACGAACAACACGCATGTATACGCCAGCTTCACGACCTGCTTTACGCAGTTCAGTCATTTTATCTACAGTTACGCCACGGGAATCCGCAACTACTGCAGACAGCGCGCCTTTGGCTACTTCGCTGACTTCAGCAACAATCGCTTGTTTGTCTTGAAGATTTAAAGCCATTAGCTTTGCTCCTGGATGTTTGCCGGAACTCATGTTCCGGAACTCACTTCACTCCCCCCAACGGAGAGAGCGTCTAAATACGGTGAGCAGAAACAAGCCAGAGTATCAGAAATAATCTTAGCGTTCTGTCACCGTCTACGCAGGGCATTAAGTTTCTTACGAAACACCTGCGGTCTTCGACGGAGGCCTGGATTAGGCCAGGCTCCAACGAACAAATCTTTTCTATCTGTCGCTATTCAATCTGTAGTGGCGTTGACTGCCTTGCCACAGCCTGAATATCTCAGATATACGTCTGCAATTAGCAGAATACGTGGGGGTAAGATTGTAGACAAAATCACCGCCCACGTAAAGGCGAATATTAGTTCGCCACAGTCGCAGTCAGACCGGACTGATCAACGGCAACGCCAGCACCCATGGTGGTGGAGATGCTAACTTTCTTGATGTACACGCCTTTTGCCTGAGTCGGTTTTGCTTTTTTCAGCGCAACCAGCAGAGCTTCCAGGTTTTCTTTCAGTTTGTCAGCGTCAAAATCCACTTTACCGATGGTGGTGTGGATGATGCCGTTTTTGTCGTTACGGTAACGAACCTGACCAGCTTTAGCATTCTTAACAGCTTCAGCAACGTTAGGAGTTACAGTACCAACTTTCGGGTTTGGCATCAGGCCGCGCGGACCCAGAACCTGACCCAGCTGGCCAACAACGCGCATTGCATCCGGGGAAGCAATAACAACGTCAAAGTTCATTTCGCCTTTCTTGATCTGTTCAGCCAGATCTTCCATACCTACCAGCTCAGCGCCTGCAGCTTTAGCAGCTTCAGCGTTTGCACCCTGGGTAAATACGGCTACGCGAACGGAACGGCCAGTACCGTGCGGCAGTACAGTTGCACCACGTACGTTCTGGTCAGATTTACGAGCATCGATGCCGAGGTTAACAGCAACGTCCACGCTTTCTACGAATTTAGCAGTGGCCAGCTCTTTCAGCAGAGCGATAGCTTCGTTGATGTCATACTGCTTAGTAGCATCAACTTTGTCACGGATCACGGACATGCGCTTGGTCAGTTTAGCCATTTCTTAGTCCTCCACTACCAGGCCCATGGAACGTGCAGTACCTTCAATGGAGCGAGTCATCGCTTCAATGTCGGAACCAGTCATGTCGGCAGCTTTGGTCTGCGCGATTTCCTGCAGCTGAGCGCGGGAAATTTTACCCACTTTGTCTTTGTTCGGCTTGCCGGAACCAGACTTGATACCAGCCGCTTTCTTCAGCAGAACTGCTGCCGGAGGCGTTTTGGTAACGAAAGTGAAAGAACGGTCAGCGTAAACGGTGATAACAACCGGGATTGGCAGACCTTTTTCCATGGAATCAGTTTTAGCGTTGAACGCTTTGCAGAATTCCATGATGTTCACGCCTTGTTGACCCAGTGCAGGACCTACCGGCGGACTCGGGTTAGCCATACCAGCTGCAACCTGCAGCTTGACATAGGCTTGGACTTTCTTAGCCATTCTAAATTCCTCTAGTTGGGTTATAACGCCTCAAGGAGGCTCCCCGTGATTAAATTCGTTTTACGGATAGGATCCATAAAAACAAAAGGCGCGAAATTGTATTCCAATCTCGCGCCTTGTGCAACGATTAAATCGTCGCTTTTTTGATCGGGGTGTTAGGCTTTTTCAACCTGAGCGAAGTCCAGTTCAACCGGAGTCGCACGACCGAAGATAGATACGGAAACTTTCAGACGAGACTTCTCGTAGTCCACTTCTTCAACCACGCCGTTAAAGTCAGCGAACGGACCGTCGCTAACGCGAACCATTTCACCTGGCTCAAACATCGTTTTCGGACGCGGCTTGTCGCCAACCTGCTGCAGACGGTTCATGATCGCATCAACTTCTTTGTCGCTGATCGGCGCCGGACGGTCAGATGTACCGCCGATAAAGCCCATCACACGCGGCACGCTGCGCACCAGGTGCCAGCTTGCGTCATTCATCACCATCTGGACCAATACATAGCCCGGGAAGAATTTACGTTCGCTCTTGCGACGCTGACCGCCACGGATTTCGACCACTTCTTCAGTCGGCACCATGACTTCGCCAAACAACTCTTCCATATTTTGTAACTTGATATATTCGCGCAGCGATGTAGCTACGCGGCCTTCAAAACCGGAAAACGCCTGAACGACGTACCAGCGCTTTTTAGGGGCTTCAGACATCTTAGAACCTCAGGCCAGTGATAAAGGATACCAGGCGAACCAGAATACCATCCAGTCCCCACAGGATCAGTGACATTACTGCGGTAACCGCAGCCACAATTAATGTGGTGTGCAATGTTTCCTGGCGAGTTGGCCAAATGACCTTACGGACTTCGGTTCTCGCTTCACGGGCAAAAGCAACGGTCGCTTTACCTTTTGTTGTCAACAGCGCGACACCACCCGCTGCGGCAATCAGAATCACTACGGCCAGCGCACGCAGCGGCAGCATCATGTCACGATAGAGGTAGTTGCCAACGATAGCTACAAGCAGCAATACAGCGACAACAACCCACTTCATCGCTTCCAGGCCGCGCCCGCTTCCTTGAGCTTCGGTATTCGCACTCATAAACCAACCTGTCAGAAGTATTCTACAAACATTTTCACCCCGCGTAAGCGAGGCGATCCAAACCGAAATGCTCTGGTGCGTTTCGGACTAAACGCCCTCTTCAGAGCCTGTCTCAGCAATGATTATGACAAATAAAATCACTGATGAGCCAGGTTCTGGTGTGAAAGCGTGCAAAAAGGGCATCAAATGATGCCCTTTTATTGCGCATTGCGTCAAATGTTATTCGGCAATTAGCTCATTACTTTGGCAACAACGCCCGCACCAACAGTACGGCCGCCTTCACGGATTGCGAAACGCAGACCGTCGTCCATCGCGATTGGGTGGATCAGGGTAACAACCATTTTGATGTTGTCGCCCGGCATTACCATCTCAACGCCTTCCGGCAGTTCGATGGTACCAGTCACGTCAGTAGTACGGAAGTAGAACTGCGGACGGTAGCCTTTGAAGAACGGAGTATGACGGCCGCCTTCGTCTTTGGACAGAATGTACACTTCAGATTCGAACTTGGTGTGCGGCTTGATAGAGCCCGGCTTAGCCAGTACCTGACCACGTTCGATTTCTTCACGTTTGATACCACGCAGCAGAACACCAACGTTCTCACCAGCACGGCCTTCGTCCAGCAGTTTGCGGAACATTTCAACGCCAGTACAGGTAGACTTAGCAGTATCCTTGATACCAACGATTTCAACTTCTTCACCAACTTTGATGATACCGCGCTCTACACGACCGGTAACAACGGTACCACGACCGGAGATGGAGAATACGTCTTCGATAGGCAGCAGGAACGGCTTGTCAATCGCACGCTCTGGTTCCGGGATGTAAGAATCCAGGAAGCCAGCCAGTTCGATGATTTTCGCTTCCCACTCTGCTTCGCCTTCCAGCGCTTTCAGAGCAGAACCACGAACGATCGGAGTGTCGTCGCCCGGGAAATCGTACTGAGACAGAAGTTCACGAACTTCCATTTCTACCAGTTCCAGCAGCTCTTCGTCATCAACCATGTCGCATTTGTTCAGGAACACGATGATGTACGGAACGCCTACCTGACGACCCAGCAGGATGTGCTCACGAGTCTGCGGCATCGGGCCGTCAGTCGCAGCAACAACCAGGATCGCGCCGTCCATCTGCGCAGCACCGGTGATCATGTTTTTAACATAGTCGGCGTGGCCCGGGCAGTCTACGTGTGCATAGTGGCGAGTCGGGGTGTCATATTCAACGTGAGAAGTGTTGATGGTGATACCACGAGCTTTTTCTTCCGGCGCGTTATCGATCTGGTCGAATGCACGAGCAGCACCGCCGTAGGTTTTAGCCAGTACGGTAGTGATTGCAGCGGTCAGCGTTGTTTTACCATGGTCAACGTGGCCGATAGTACCGACGTTAACGTGCGGTTTTGTACGTTCAAATTTTTCTTTAGACATCGATTGTCCCTCTAAGACACGGATAAATCGGTGATATCACCACATCAACCAGGCCATATGCCTGAGCTGTTGAATGCTTTTAAAAGTAAACAGAGAGAAACGGGAAGGAGAAGTGAAGTGGTGCTGATACCCAGAGTCGAACTGGGGACCTCACCCTTACCAAGGGTGCGCTCTACCAACTGAGCCATATCAGCACGTCTGGAGCGGGCAGCGGGAATCGAACCCGCATCATCAGCTTGGAAGGCTGAGGTAATAGCCATTATACGATGCCCGCATCCTGAAACTCGGCTACCCAGTTCTTTCTGTAATAAAAAAGAGATTTCTCTCTTTTTTATTCGAGCTGATTAATTTTTTAACCAACTCAGGCGGCGATAACGCTGCCAGAAAGTGGTGGTGGGGGAAGGATTCGAACCTTCGAAGTCTGTGACGGCAGATTTACAGTCTGCTCCCTTTGGCCGCTCGGGAACCCCACCGGACTTGATGGTGCCGACTACCGGAATCGAACTGGTGACCTACTGATTACAAGTCAGTTGCTCTACCTACTGAGCTAAGTCGGCATCAAGTAGCGCGCATTTTATGGAGACATGCGCACTCATGCAACTAAAAAATTGCATAAAATGTTCTATCGCTCACATTTTGCGCTATACGACCGATAAATAATCTATTTCTTCTTCGAATTGAACAAATTTCCAACGTCAGCCGCGCTCCCAGAAGGCATTTTGCTCCAGCATGCCGTTATCAATAGAGAGAAAGTGCATCTTTATACATCTGGAATAGCCGTCACATTGCGTTTCAGGGGACGATTTTTTCTTATTATTCCCTCCCATCTGGTGTTACCCTCCTGCCCATTGTCCAAATTAACTGAAATGTGCGTGCCATTGCGTACCGGGGATGATTTCGTTTTTTACCGCAGACCTGATATAGCAATGACAGCCAGACCATGCGTATGAGTATAAAAGAGCAAGCGTTAACGTCGCCTTACCTACAGTTTGATCGCAACCAGTGGGCTGCGCTTCGTGATTCCGTGCCGATGACTCTGACCGAGGAAGAGATTGCTCGTCTGAAAGGCATTAACGAAGACTTATCGCTGGAAGAAGTTGCTGAGATTTATTTGCCATTATCGCGTTTGCTAAATTTTTACATCAGTTCGAACCTGCGGCGTCAGGCTGTGCTGGAGCAATTTTTAGGCACCAACGGCGAGCGTATTCCTTATATTATTAGCATTGCTGGCAGCGTCGCCGTCGGCAAAAGTACGACTGCACGTGTGTTGCAAGCGTTGCTGAGTCGCTGGCCCGAGCATCGTAAGGTTGAGCTGATCACTACTGACGGTTTTCTTCATCCTAACCAGGTGTTGAAAGATCGTGGGCTCATGAAGAAGAAAGGCTTTCCTCAGTCCTATGATATGCACCGTCTGGTTAAATTCGTTTCCGATCTAAAGTCTGGCGTCCCCAACGTTACGGCACCGGTCTATTCTCATCTGATTTATGATGTGATCCCTGATGGCGACAAAACCGTTGCCCAGCCCGACATATTAATCCTCGAAGGGCTCAATGTATTACAAAGCGGGATGGACTATCCTCACGATCCACATCATGTATTTGTTTCTGACTTTGTCGACTTTTCTATTTATGTGGATGCGCCAGAAGAATTACTCCAGACGTGGTATATCAACCGCTTCCTGAAATTCCGCGAAGGAGCATTTACCAACCCAGACTCTTATTTCCATAACTATGCGAAATTGTCGGAAGACGAGGCAATCAACACGGCCACATCGCTGTGGAAAGAAATCAACTGGTTGAATTTAAAACAGAATATTTTACCAACGCGTGAGCGAGCCAGCTTAATCATGACGAAAAGCGCCAATCATGCCGTTGAGCAAGTCAGATTACGAAAATAAAAAATAAAGGGGAGCCATAGCTCCCCTTCTTATTATTCAGCGCTTCTAAGCGATATTTCCCCACCCATCCAGGGTTTTATCACGCCATTTTGTTCGAGTAGTAATGCACCCTGCGCATCTATTCCACGAGATACGCCAAATATTTCTTTATCACCAATAATGAGTTTAACAGGGCGGTCGATAAAGTTATCCAGCACCCTCCAGCGGGACAAATACGGCGCCAAGCCCTCATGCTCAAACAGTACCAGGGCAGCGCGCAGCTCGCGGATCAGTCGGGCAGCCAGAGTATTGCGGTCAATGGTAATACCCGCTTCCTGCAGATTAATCCAGCCTTGATTAACCACATTCTCCTCAACCCGACGCATGGACATGTTTATACCCGCCCCAATAACAATCTGTGCGGCATCGCCCGTTTTTCCGGTGAGTTCAACCAGGATCCCTGCCAGTTTACGGTCGAGCAAATAGAGGTCGTTGGGCCATTTAACACGCACTTTATCCGCGCCCAGATCGCGTAAAACCTCAGCCATGACAATACCAATCACCAAGCTCAGGCCAATCGCGGCTGCCGGTCCTTGTTCCAGTCGCCAGAACATTGAAAGGTACAGATTGGCGCCAAAGGGAGAGAACCATTTACGTCCACGACGACCACGACCGGCCTGCTGATACTCAGCTACGCAGGCATCCCCTGACTCCAGTTGACCAATTCGATCCATAAGGTACTGATTGGTTGAGTCGATAACCGGCAGGACCGTTATATTCCCGCCATCCAGCTGAGAATAAATAAGTGATGAATCTAATAGCTGGATAGGTTCAGGTAAGCTGTATCCTTTACCAGGGACAGTAAATACATCAACACCCCAGTCACGTAGCGTCTGGACATGTTTATTGATTGCCGCACGGCTCATTCCCAGCTTTTCACCGAGTTGCTCACCAGAGTGAAATTCGCCATCGGATAATAATGAAATAAGCGTCAGGGGGATGGTATTATCCTTCATGCAACGATCTCCACGGCATTCACTTCACCCTGTGGGCCAATAAACCGGACTTCCGGCTCAAGCCAGACATTGAATTTCTCACCGACTTTTTGGCGTACGTGATGCGCCAGTTGCACCACATCCTGACTCGTAGCATGGCCTGCATTGATCAGCACCAGTGCCTGCTGCTGATGTACCGCTGCACCACCAATGCGCATGCCTTTTAGCTGACATTGATCGATAAGCCAGCCAGCAGCCAGTTTCACAGAGCCATCAGCCTGCGGGTAATGAGGTGCAGTCGGGAATTTCGCCAGGAGCTCCTGCGCAATGTCCGCGGTGACAACCGGGTTTTTAAAGAAGCTCCCCGCATTCCCGTTTACTTTTGGATCGGGCAGTTTTGTGGTGCGCATATGGCAAACAGAATCAAAAACCTGTCGAGGCGTTACCGTGGCAGGATCAAGACGCGTCAGGTCACCGTAAGTGAGAACGGGTTGCCACTGTTTAGGTAAGCGCAGACCAACAGCTACAATCGCAAAACGATCCTGGTACTCATGTTTGAAGATACTGTCACGGTAACCAAATCGGCATTCTGCGGCGCTAACGCGCAGATGTTTGCCGGTCGAAAGCTCTACGCAGTCCACGTATTCGCAGACGCGCCGCAGTTCTACGCCATAGGCACCAATATTCTGGATTGGCGATGAACCCACGCAGCCGGGGATCAGCGCCAGATTTTCCAGCCCGGGCATGCTTTGCTGCAGCGTATGCTCTACCAGATGATGCCAGTTTTCACCCGCGCCTACGTGCAAATGCCACGCATCAGGTTGTTCTGTAATCGCTATTCCCTTGATACGGTTGACGATCACCGTTCCATGGAAGGCATCAAGAAACAGGACGTTACTCCCTTCGCCCAGGATTAGCACTGGATGATGTGATGCATTGGCTGATTGCCAGGCATTTAGTAGTTGTTGCTCATTTTCGACACAGACAAGCACATTAGCGTGTTGATCGATACCGAAGGTGTTCCAGGCTTTAAGGGAGTGATTCATAGACGCTTTCCTGATGCAAAATCGCGCTTAGTTTACCGTATATGCAGCAGGATGGCTTGTGTTATGGAAGCTTAGGATGTTGCTTTGCAACCGATGAGGCTGCAATCACAGGCAGAATAAGGTTTACAGGCACCGTATCCGGTAATAACAGACGCCGGCCGGATAAGGCGGCACGCCGCATCCGGCGATTTTCATCCCTGCAGACGCAAAAAAGCCCATCCGGCAGGATGGGCTTTTTCACTTGTTTGATGCCTGGCAGTTCCCTACTCTCGCATGGGGAGACCCCACACTACCATCGGCGCTACGGCGTTTCACTTCTGAGTTCGGCATGGGGTCAGGTGGGACCGCCGCGCTACAGCCGCCAGGCAAATTCTGTTTATCAACACACCTCTCGGGCCTGTCGATGTAATCTGTAATCAAGCTGAATTTCGATGTCTCTTTCGCCAAAACACCTTCGGCGTTGTAAGGTTAAGCCTCACGGTTCATTAGTATCGGTTAGCTCAACGTATCGCTACGCTTACACACCCGACCTATCAACGTCGTCGTCTTCAACGTTCCTTCAGGACCCTTAAAGGGTCAGGGAGAACTCATCTCGGGGCAAGTTTCGTGCTTAGATGCTTTCAGCACTTATCTCTTCCGCATTTAGCTACCGGGCAATGCCATTGGCATGACAACCCGAACACCAGTGATGCGTCCACTCCGGTCCTCTCGTACTAGGAGCAGCCCCCCTCAATTCTCCAGCGCCCACGGCAGATAGGGACCGAACTGTCTCACGACGTTCTAAACCCAGCTCGCGTACCACTTTAAATGGCGAACAGCCATACCCTTGGGACCTACTTCAGCCCCAGGATGTGATGAGCCGACATCGAGGTGCCAAACACCGCCGTCGATATGAACTCTTGGGCGGTATCAGCCTGTTATCCCCGGAGTACCTTTTATCCGTTGAGCGATGGCCCTTCCATTCAGAACCACCGGATCACTAAGACCTGCTTTCGCACCTGCTCGAGCCGTCACTCTCGCAGTCAAGCTAGCTTATGCCTTTGCACTAACCTCCTGATGTCCGACCAGGATTAGCTAACCTTCGTGCTCCTCCGTTACTCTTTAGGAGGAGACCGCCCCAGTCAAACTACCCACCAGACACTGTCCGCAACCCGGATCACGGGTCTACGTTAGAACACCAGCCATTAAAGGGTGGTATTTCAAGGTTGGCTCCATGCAGACTGGCGTCCACACTTCAAAGCCTCCCACCTATCCTACACATCAAGGACCAGTGTTCAGTGTCAAGCTATAGTAAAGGTTCACGGGGTCTTTCCGTCTTGCCGCGGGTACACTGCATCTTCACAGCGAGTTCAATTTCACTGAGTCTCGGGTGGAGACAGCCTGGCCATCATTACGCCATTCGTGCAGGTCGGAACTTACCCGACAAGGAATTTCGCTACCTTAGGACCGTTATAGTTACGGCCGCCGTTTACCGGGGCTTCGATCAAGAGCTTCTC
Organism: Citrobacter sp. RHBSTW-00986; assembly: GCF_013783065.1. Classification (NCBI taxonomy): domain Bacteria; kingdom Pseudomonadati; phylum Pseudomonadota; class Gammaproteobacteria; order Enterobacterales; family Enterobacteriaceae; genus Citrobacter; species Citrobacter sp. RHBSTW-00986. The sequence continues at coordinate 4,616,010 of NZ_CP056200.1, forward strand.
CTTACGGATAACCCCATCAATTAACCTTCCGGCACCGGGCAGGCGTCACACCGTATACGTCCACTTTCGTGTTTGCACAGTGCTGTGTTTTTAATAAACAGTTGCAGCCAGCTGGTATCTTCGACTGATTTCAGCTCCATGAGTAAATCACTTCACCTACATATCAGCGTGCCTTCTCCCGAAGTTACGGCACCATTTTGCCTAGTTCCTTCACCCGAGTTCTCTCAAGCGCCTTGGTATTCTCTACCTGACCACCTGTGTCGGTTTGGGGTACGATTTCGTGTTACCTGATGCTTAGAGGCTTTTCCTGGAAGCAGGGCATTTGTTACTTCAGCACCGTAGTGCCTCGTCATCACACCTCAGCGTTAGCAAGACTCCGGATTTACCTGGAATCTCCGCCTACATGCTTAAACCGGGACAACCGTCGCCCGGCTAACATAGCCTTCTCCGTCCCCCCTTCGCAGTAACACCAAGTACAGGAATATTAACCTGTTTCCCATCGACTACGCCTTTCGGCCTCGCCTTAGGGGTCGACTCACCCTGCCCCGATTAACGTTGGACAGGAACCCTTGGTCTTCCGGCGTGCGGGTTTTTCACCCGCATTATCGTTACTTATGTCAGCATTCGCACTTCTGATACCTCCAGCATGCCTCACAGCACACCTTCAACGGCTTACAGAACGCTCCCCTACCCAACAACACATAGTGTCGCTGCCGCAGCTTCGGTGCATGGTTTAGCCCCGTTACATCTTCCGCGCAGGCCGACTCGACCAGTGAGCTATTACGCTTTCTTTAAATGATGGCTGCTTCTAAGCCAACATCCTGGCTGTCTGTGCCTTCCCACATCGTTTCCCACTTAACCATGACTTTGGGACCTTAGCTGGCGGTCTGGGTTGTTTCCCTCTTCACGACGGACGTTAGCACCCGCCGTGTGTCTCCCGTGATAACATTCTTCGGTATTCGCAGTTTGCATCGGGTTGGTAAGTCGGGATGACCCCCTAGCCGAAACAGTGCTCTACCCCCGAAGATGAGTTCACGAGGCGCTACCTAAATAGCTTTCGGGGAGAACCAGCTATCTCCCGGTTTGATTGGCCTTTCACCCCCAGCCACAAGTCATCCGCTAATTTTTCAACATTAGTCGGTTCGGTCCTCCAGTTAGTGTTACCCAACCTTCAACCTGCCCATGGCTAGATCACCGGGTTTCGGGTCTATACCCTGCAACTTAACGCCCAGTTAAGACTCGGTTTCCCTTCGGCTCCCCTATTCGGTTAACCTTGCTACAGAATATAAGTCGCTGACCCATTATACAAAAGGTACGCAGTCACCCCATAAAGAGGCTCCCACTGCTTGTACGTACACGGTTTCAGGTTCTTTTTCACTCCCCTCGCCGGGGTTCTTTTCGCCTTTCCCTCACGGTACTGGTTCACTATCGGTCAGTCAGGAGTATTTAGCCTTGGAGGATGGTCCCCCCATATTCAGACAGGATACCACGTGTCCCGCCCTACTCTTCGAGTTCACAACATATGCACTTTTGTGTACGGGGCTGTCACCCTGTATCGCCGGACTTTCCAGACCGTTCCACTACCACACATGCTGATTCAGACTCTGGGCTGCTCCCCGTTCGCTCGCCGCTACTGGGGGAATCTCGGTTGATTTCTTTTCCTCGGGGTACTTAGATGTTTCAGTTCCCCCGGTTCGCTTCATTACGCTATGTATTCACGTAATGATAGTGTGACGAATCACACTGGGTTTCCCCATTCGGAAATCGCCGGTTATAACGGTTCATATCACCTTACCGACGCTTATCGCAGATTAGCACGTCCTTCATCGCCTCTGACTGCCAGGGCATCCACCGTGTACGCTTAGTCGCTTAACCTCACAACCCGAAGATGTTTCGTAAAACACTTCAGTATTGCGAAAATTTGAGAGACTCGAACACACCGCTTTTCATTTCTTGTTTACGGAGAAATGAAACAGTGTGTCGTTTCAATTTTCAGCTTGATCCAGATTTTTAAAGAGCAAAACTTCGCAGTGAACCTTTTCAGGTACACTCTGAAGTTTTCTTGTTTTTTTGCAGTAAAGGATGGTGGAGCTATGCGGGATCGAACCGCAGACCTCCTGCGTGCAAAGCAGGCGCTCTCCCAGCTGAGCTATAGCCCCATCGTAAATGCTAATCTCTGTACCCTAATTCGTTTCCGGGCAAGGCGCGGTGGTGCGAAGCATACTGAAGTATGCGAGCATCGCCGTAACACAGCACGGAGGCGAATTTGGTAGGCCTGAGTGGACTTGAACCACCGACCTCACCCTTATCAGGGGTGCGCTCTAACCACCTGAGCTACAAGCCTGCAGAGATTTTCTTACTGCTAATTTTCATCAGACAATCTGTGTGAGCACTACAAAGAACGTTTCTTTAAGGTAAGGAGGTGATCCAACCGCAGGTTCCCCTACGGTTACCTTGTTACGACTTCACCCCAGTCATGAATCACAAAGTGGTAAGCGCCCTCCCGAAGGTTAAGCTACCTACTTCTTTTGCAACCCACTCCCATGGTGTGACGGGCGGTGTGTACAAGGCCCGGGAACGTATTCACCGTGGCATTCTGATCCACGATTACTAGCGATTCCGACTTCATGGAGTCGAGTTGCAGACTCCAATCCGGACTACGACATACTTTATGAGGTCCGCTTGCTCTCGCGAGGTCGCTTCTCTTTGTATATGCCATTGTAGCACGTGTGTAGCCCTACTCGTAAGGGCCATGATGACTTGACGTCATCCCCACCTTCCTCCAGTTTATCACTGGCAGTCTCCTTTGAGTTCCCGACCGAATCGCTGGCAACAAAGGATAAGGGTTGCGCTCGTTGCGGGACTTAACCCAACATTTCACAACACGAGCTGACGACAGCCATGCAGCACCTGTCTCAGAGTTCCCGAAGGCACCAAAGCATCTCTGCTAAGTTCTCTGGATGTCAAGAGTAGGTAAGGTTCTTCGCGTTGCATCGAATTAAACCACATGCTCCACCGCTTGTGCGGGCCCCCGTCAATTCATTTGAGTTTTAACCTTGCGGCCGTACTCCCCAGGCGGTCGACTTAACGCGTTAGCTCCGGAAGCCACGCCTCAAGGGCACAACCTCCAAGTCGACATCGTTTACGGCGTGGACTACCAGGGTATCTAATCCTGTTTGCTCCCCACGCTTTCGCACCTGAGCGTCAGTCTTTGTCCAGGGGGCCGCCTTCGCCACCGGTATTCCTCCAGATCTCTACGCATTTCACCGCTACACCTGGAATTCTACCCCCCTCTACAAGACTCTAGCCTGCCAGTTTCGGATGCAGTTCCCAGGTTGAGCCCGGGGATTTCACATCCGACTTGACAGACCGCCTGCGTGCGCTTTACGCCCAGTAATTCCGATTAACGCTTGCACCCTCCGTATTACCGCGGCTGCTGGCACGGAGTTAGCCGGTGCTTCTTCTGCGAGTAACGTCAATTGCTGTAGTTATTAACCACAACACCTTCCTCCTCGCTGAAAGTACTTTACAACCCGAAGGCCTTCTTCATACACGCGGCATGGCTGCATCAGGCTTGCGCCCATTGTGCAATATTCCCCACTGCTGCCTCCCGTAGGAGTCTGGACCGTGTCTCAGTTCCAGTGTGGCTGGTCATCCTCTCAGACCAGCTAGGGATCGTCGCCTAGGTGAGCCGTTACCCCACCTACTAGCTAATCCCATCTGGGCACATCCGATGGCAAGAGGCCCGAAGGTCCCCCTCTTTGGTCTTGCGACGTTATGCGGTATTAGCTACCGTTTCCAGTAGTTATCCCCCTCCATCGGGCAGTTTCCCAGACATTACTCACCCGTCCGCCACTCGTCACCCAAGGAGCAAGCTCCTCTGTGCTACCGTTCGACTTGCATGTGTTAGGCCTGCCGCCAGCGTTCAATCTGAGCCATGATCAAACTCTTCAATTTAAGTTTGATGCTCGTGAATTAAACTTCGTAATGAATTACGTGTTCACTCAGAGACTTGGTATTCATTTTTCGTCTTGCTACGTTAAGAATCCGTATCTTCGAGTGCCCACACAGATTGTCTGATAAATTGTTAAAGAGCAGTTGCGACGCGCTTTAGCGCTCTGTCGCGAGGTCCCGTATATTACGTTTTCCTCATTCAGAGTCAAGCATTTATTTTTGCTTTTCTCTGCGAGATTCTCAGTGGAACCCCGCTGACCCGGCGGTTTGTAATCCGTTGTTCCGTGTCAGTGGAGGCGCATTATAGGGAGTTATTTCAGGCTGACAAGGGGAAATTTAAAATAATCCTCCGAGTGCTTATTTTTCCACCAAAACAGACTAAACAGCCAGTTTTTCGAGCGTCTTAAAGCCATAACGCTGCAGCACGGGCAATAATTGTTCGGCTTCTGCCGTCATTGCCATGCAGAATGCGACATTCTCATCAGTTGATTTCGCGTCTGGCGCTTCATGTTCTAATAACCAGGCCGTACGACGCGCAATCGCGGCACCAGAATCCACCAGCCGCGTCCCCTCAGGCAGGACCTGTAAAAGTTCTTCCCGTAATAGAGGGAAATGGGTGCATCCGAGCACCACCGTGTCAGGTGGTTCCGACATCCGCAGCCAAGGGCGCAGGACACGACGCAGTTCTTCCAGAGAAACGGTTTCACCGTGCAGCTTCGCTTCCGCCAGTTCCACCAGTTCAGCGGAACCCAGCATCGCTATCTGACATTCGTTAGCAAACCGTGCAATCAACTCATGGGTATATGAACGCTTCACCGTTGCACGCGTAGCCAGCAGTCCCACCACACCATTCGCCGTGAGTCGCGCCGCCGGTTTAATAGCAGGCACCACGCCCACAACCGGAAAGGCAAATTTCTCACGTAATGCAGGGAGCGATACCGTGCTTGCTGTATTACACGCGATGACCGCAAGAGAGAGGGGATAGCGCTGCTGGACCGCAGTCACAATCTCAACAACACGTTCGACGATAAACTCCTCGCTCTTCTCTCCATAAGGAAAGGCGACGTTGTCGAAAGCGTATATATAGTGGAGATCCGGCAGAAGACGCCGGATCTCGTCATAGACCGACAACCCACCGACACCGGAATCAAACACCAGCACGGTGGGACGCGGATCAGAAAGTGTAGCTGCCAGACAAGGTGTATTCCCGTCCTGCAGTTGCGTAGCCATAAACTGTCTCGTAATCTTTATCGAACAGGTTGGCGATTTTACCACGAACTGTCAGCTGTGAGGTGATTGGATATGACACGCCAAGATCCCACAGGCTAACCCCACCCATTTTTACCGGCTGGTAGGTTACGTAGTCAGTGTCATAACGAGTTCCCAGGTAATGATACGTCAGGCCCCAGTCAAAATCATAAACCTGCCAGTCGAGCTGGTACTTCACCTGGTTTTTAGAACGGCGTGCGAGCGGCTTGTCCGTAATCGCATTGCGCGAATCGACATAATCGTAGCTCAGCGTATGTGCCAACGGCCCGGTATCAAAGTTTGCGGTCGCTTCCACACCTTTAATACGAACTTTACCTTCGTTAAAGTATTTCTCGGTATGCGGGTCGTAATCGATCATGTCATCGATATCATTACGATATCCGGATACACGCCAGTTCACGCCCGCCGTTAAGCCTTCAAACGCCCCTTCCCATTGCTTACTTTGTTCAGGATCCAGGTTCGAATTGCCGTAATAACCATGCAACTGTCCGAGATTAGGCGCTTTGTAAGATGTACCGTAGGACGCAATAAAGCGATAGCCTTCAATAAACTCCCATCCGGCGCTGGTTTGCCATGTGCCATGACGGCCAAACTCGGAGTTATCATCACTGCGCGCCGCACCTTCAAAGGTAAAGTCGCCCAGTTGCTGCAACCCGGTCAGGTAGAGACCCGTATTACGCTGATCGTAACCGTCCGTGACATACCCGGTGCCAGGCGTCGTGGTTTGCTTTTGCCAGTCAACGCCTGCGCCTACATTACCGTGACCAAGCACCATACTGTTGGACCACTGAACATTATATTGCTTCATATCATCCAGTGTGGCCGAGGAGTCATAGCGGCCATAATCCGGATCATAGTTGTAATCTTTACTATGGCTATAGCTGGAAACCAGTTGTGACTGGATAAGCTCGCCATTAAAGCGCAGCCCAGCATCCCAGCTTTGGCTATAGAGCTGACGGGTATCCACTAACGGCGTCCCAGGATAATAATACGCGTCATAATCTGTTCGGTTATCATAGCCGTAGCCGCGAACAAACCCGCTCCATGTATCGGAAAAGTTATGTTCCAGCGCGCCATACAGCGTCTTACTTAAGAAACCGTCTTTGTCGGGCTGAGCCTGAGAGCCAGTGCTACCGTATGCGACAACATCAAAACCTTTGGTATAGGCATAATCGCCCATTAATGTGACGCGCGTATTTTCGCCAAGCTGTTGTTGGGTTGAGACATCATAATTCTGATACCCATTGCTCCCCACACCGGCAGTGAGTTCCGTCCCCGGCTTTTCACGCGTGGTAATGATATTCACCACACCGCCAATCGCATCAGAACCATAAACCGCCGAACGCGGCCCACGAATGTATTCGATACGTTGCACTAACGAGACTGGGAACTGGCTAAGATCGGCTGCGCCGCTAACCCCTGCCAGGTTCAGACGCACGCCGTCAATCAACACCAGCACATGGCTGGCGTTGGTACCGCGAATAGAAATAGACGAATTTTGTCCCATACCACCGTATTGGGCGATATCCACGCCCGGCAGGCGACGAAGCACATCATTGACGGAAGTGGATTGCCAGCGATCGATATCCTGACGCGTAACAACGGTGATAGGGGCAAGCACAGCGCTACGAGGCTGCTGAAAACGGTTGGCAGTGACGACGAGAGTATCTGGGCTAGTGTCCTGCGCCCAACCCGAAAATGCTGTGACGGACAGCGCCGTGCACAGCAACGATTTTTTAATCATTGTAAAGCATCCACAATATAAGAAGGATGCCGCAGGTCCCACCGATAGTACGCGATGATGAAAACCAGATGCGACGTTAGCCGGCAGGTCTTCGGGCTTGGAGGCAACTTAAAGAGATGATGACTTCCCACGGCAAGCCGCAGTGTCTGCACCAGGTGCGATCATCTCCTACCTTCCTTACCGCTGCGCGTCAGCTCCAGATTCACACTGGATTCCCTTTTAACTCACAGGACCGGAAAACGGATGCTACAGTTTGTTACAACCTGGTGTCCAGACCGTGCATCACAATATCGGAAATCATCAATGACTGGACATCTGTTGAGCAATCCCTACAATCCCCGCGTACTTTTATTTTTCAGGACGCATCATGACCCCCGAACACCTTCCGACAGAACAGTACGACGCCCAGTTAGCTGAAAAAGTAGTGCGTCTGCAGAGCTTAATGACGCCATTTTATGCACAGGCTCCGGAAGTGTTTCGCTCGCCGGTCAGCCACTACCGTATGCGCGCGGAATTTCGTCTGTGGCATGACGGGGATGATCTGTACCACATCATGTTCGACAGCCAGACCAAAAGCCGTATCCGCGTCGACAGTTTCCCGGCGGCCAGCGAGCTTATCAACACGCTGATGACGGCAATGATCGACGGCGTTCGCAACAACCACGTCCTGCGCCACAAACTGTTCCAGATTGATTACCTCACTACCCTGAGCGATCAGGCGGTGGTATCGATGCTGTACCATAAAAAGCTGGATGATGAATGGCGTCAGGAAGCTGAAGCGCTGCGGGATGCGTTACGGGCGCAAAACCTGAACGTGCATCTGATTGGCCGGGCAACCAAAACCAAAATCGAGCTGGACCAGGATTACATTGACGAACGCTTGCCGGTTGCGGGTAAAGAGATTATCTACCGCCAGGTTGAGAACAGCTTCACCCAGCCGAATGCCGCCATGAATATTCAGATGCTGGAATGGGCGATTGATGTCACCAGGGGATCAAAAGGCGACCTGCTTGAGCTGTACTGCGGCAATGGCAATTTCTCGTTAGCCCTCGCACAAAACTTCAACCGCGTGCTGGCCACTGAAATCGCTAAGCCGTCCGTGACTGCTGCGCAATACAACATAGCGGCTAACCATATTGATAACGTACAAATTATCCGCATGGCGGCCGAAGAGTTTACTCAGGCGATGAACGGGGTTCGTGAGTTCAACCGTTTGCAGGGAATCGATCTGAAGAGTTACCAGTGTGAAACCATTTTCGTTGACCCACCGCGCAGCGGTCTGGACAGCGAAACAGAGAAAATGGTGCAGGCGTACCCGCGAATTCTGTACATCTCCTGTAACCCGGAGACATTGTGTAAGAACCTGGAAACGTTAAGCCAGACGCACAATGTTTCACGCCTGGCTCTGTTCGATCAGTTCCCGTATACGCACCATATGGAGTGCGGAGTATTACTGACCGCCAAGTAAATGATGTCCTGGCCGGGGGCGCTTCGCCTGCCCGGCCTACAAATATTACTCTACGATTTCCTGTCTACGGTTACGCACTTTAAAGCCGATCCAGAACACCAAAATCACTGACAGAACAGCTGGGAAGAAGTTAGAGCCAATATCCGGATATTCAGCGCGCACCACAGTGCTGTACAACAGAACGCCGAGAATAAAACAGGCGGCGGCCAGGCCCGGTAACCCCACAGGCATGGTACGGTTTTGATAGCGTTGATGCAGACAATAAACCGTCAGCACCAGCGAAATAATTGGGAATACTGAGAATGGCACAATGGAGCTAAACAGCGCCGCAAATGTGCCATTGATCGATAAGCCAGCAACCAGCGCCAGCAGCAGCGTACCTTTATCTTGACCTGACTGTTTCATTGCTCGTCCTTCTCGTTACTCGGAGTGATGCGTCATCTTCTCTTGTTCACGGCGGTACCAATAAAATGCGCCCTTCGCGATCATGCGCAGTTGCAATACCAGCCGTTCTTCCAGCTGTCGACGCTGCTCGGCGCCAACATCCAGTGCTTCTGCCCCGGCGCTGAACACAATGGTGACCATGGCTTCGGCCTGCGCTTCAGTAAACGCACGAGGCATATGGTTTTCGAGTTCGAGATAGTCCGCAAGTTCCGCAATGAAGTGCTGAATTTCACGAGCGACCGCTGCGCGAAACGCCGCGGAGGTTCCCGAACGCTCGCGCAATAATAAACGGAAGGCGTTGGGATTGTTGCCGATGAACTCCATAAATGTTGAGACCGAGGTGCGGATCACACTCCCGCCCTTCGCGATACGCTGACGCGCCTGACGCATCAACTGACGCAGCATCAAACCACTCTCATCCACCATCGTCAGGCCGAGTTCATCCACATCGCGGAAATGGCGATAAAACGAGGTTGGCGCAATGCCCGCTTCACGAGCGACTTCGCGTAAACTGAGGCTGGCAAAACTACGCTCAGCGCTGAGTTGACTAAATGCGGCTTCTACCAGCGAACGCCGGGTTTTTTCTTTTTGTTGCGCTCTAACGCCCATCACGATGTCTGAATCCTTCCACATACCTTGCTGGCACTATACCAGAGATTAGGCGGTTGGCATGGCTTTGTGAATGATTGTTTACGCGCAGTTTGTGCTTCGAGTTCGCAAAAAAGCACAACGATAATTGGGTTATCCCGACAACGATGTTACTATTCTGTTGCTTTTATGTATAAGAACAGGTAAGCCTGACCATGTCACATTCCTACGATTACGATGCAATAGTAATAGGTTCCGGTCCCGGCGGCGAAGGCGCTGCAATGGGTCTGGTTAAGCAAGGAGCGCGCGTCGCGGTGATTGAGCGCTATCATAACGTCGGCGGAGGCTGTACCCACTGGGGGACCATCCCGTCGAAAGCCCTCCGCCACGCCGTCAGCCGTATTATTGAATTCAATCAGAACCCACTTTACAGCGACCACTCCCGACTCCTTCGTTCTTCTTTCGCCGATATTCTCAACCACGCTGATAACGTTATTAATCAGCAAACACGTATGCGGCAAGGATTTTACGAGCGCAACCACTGTGAAATTTTGCAGGGAAATGCCCGTTTTGTTGATGAACACACACTCGCCCTTGAATGCCACGACGGCACGGTGGAAACGCTGACCGCGGATAAGTTCATCATCGCCTGTGGTTCACGCCCCTATCATCCGGTGGATGTCGACTTTTCCCATCCCCGGGTTTATGACAGCGACTCTATCCTGAGCCTGCACCATGAACCCCGCCATGTTTTGATTTATGGCGCGGGAGTAATTGGCTGCGAATATGCGTCGATCTTCCGTGGAATGGACGTCAAAGTCGATTTAATCAACACCCGCGATCGTCTGCTTGCGTTCCTCGATCAAGAGATGTCCGACTCGCTCTCTTACCACTTCTGGAACAGCGGTGTGGTCATTCGCCACAACGAAGAGTACGAGAAGATTGAAGGTTGCGATGACGGCGTCATCATGCATCTGAAATCCGGTAAGAAACTGAAAGCCGACTGCCTGTTGTACGCCAATGGCCGTACCGGTAATACCGATTCGCTGGCGCTGGAAAATATTGGGTTGAAAACCGACAGCCGCGGACAGTTGAAGGTCAACAGCATGTACCAGACGGCGCTGCCGCACGTGTATGCCGTAGGAGATGTGATCGGCTATCCGAGTCTGGCATCGGCGGCCTACGATCAGGGACGCATTGCCGCCCAGGCATTGGTAAAAGGCGAAGCTACCGCGCATCTGATCGAAGATATCCCGACCGGAATTTATACCATTCCGGAAATCAGCTCCGTCGGGAAAACCGAGCAGCAGCTCACGGCCATGAAAGTTCCATACGAGGTTGGCCGCGCCCAGTTTAAACATCTGGCACGTGCGCAAATCGTGGGTATGAGTGTCGGAACGCTGAAGATCCTGTTCCATCGCGAAACGAAAGAGATTCTGGGGATCCACTGCTTTGGGGAACGCGCGGCCGAAATTATTCACATCGGTCAGGCGATAATGGAGCAAAAAGGTGGTGGTAACACCATCGAATACTTCGTTAACACCACCTTTAACTACCCAACCATGGCGGAAGCCTATCGGGTAGCAGCGCTAAATGGCTTAAACCGCCTGTTTTAACGCACTGTCGAAATGGCCATCCATTGACCCACGGATGGCCTCTGCCAGCTGTTCATAACGGCTGCGCAGCGGCGAACCTGGACGATACACCAGGCCAATCGTACGGCGCGGTTCTGGCTTGATACAGGGCAAATAGACAACGCCATCACGCTTACGCTCCGGCGGTACGGCCAGCGCGGGCAGTAAGGTAATACCGCTACCTGCCGCCACCATGTTACGCAGCGTTTCCAGACTGGTCGCCCGGAAATGAGTATCCTCATCAGCACCCGCTTCAAAGCAGAAGCCCATCGCCTGATCGCGCAGGCAGTGGCCATCCTCTAGCATCAGCAGTTTCTCACCCGCCAGATCGGACATCGGCACACAGTCGCGGTTTGCCCATGGGTGATCTTCATAGATCGCCAGCAGCATAGGCTCATCAAATAACGGTACTTCGATGAACGCCTCACTCTCTTTCACCAGCGCCAGAATGACGCAGTCGAGCTTACCGCTATCCAGTTGCGCCAACAGCTGATGCGTCTGCGCCTCATGGAGATACATTTCCAGTTTTGGGAAGGTCTGGTGCAACATAGGAATAATATGCGGCAGCAGGTACGGCCCCACCGTTGGGATCAAACCAATATGCAGCGGTCCAGACATTGTCTCGCCTTGTTGGCTTGCCATCTCCTTGAGCACTTTGACCTCGCGCAGCACGGTGCGCGCCTGATCCACCAGCAGTAAACCTGCCTGAGTGAACAGCACTTTGCGACTCGTACGCTCCAGCAGCATGACGCCAAGCTCATCTTCCAGCTTGCGGATCTGTCCGCTCAGCGTTGGCTGACTAACGTGACAGGAGTCTGCCGCTCGTCGGAAGTGACGATGTTCGGCTAGCGCCACCAGGTATTCAAGATCACGAATATTCATTATTCATCCTCCATCGCCACGATAGTTCGTAGCGATAGGTAGAATAGCAACGAACGATTATCCCTATCAAGCTTTCTGTTTAATAATGCACCACAGAAACGGAACGGTACCCCTTTAACCCTTGAAGCTACTGTCCGTTTTGAGAGTTTCTCTCATACTCGAAATAACTAAAGCCAACGTGAACTTTTGCGGACCTTGAGTCCGCATTTTTTTTGCGCCCGGCGCGAATACATTCAAAAAAATATATACAAAATATAAATTACATATTCTCATCCGATTATTTAAATTAAAACCATATTAAATTAAAATAATCAAAAACATTTTGTATCATTTATATATTTGACGCCCTGTCAGGTTCATAAATAATAACCGCGCGATATTCAATATATGGCAAATCGCAAGAACACTCGTTTCTTCGCCACTCTAATTATTTAGAGTACATTCACCCATATTTTTCTAATATTTATCGAATGGAATCTTTTATGAAACTCAATACTATTTCGCGATATTTTCTCGCGGCAGGCCTGATGTCGTGCGCCGCAAACGCATTCGCTCTGGAAGCCTGGAGCGGTCAGGCAGGTGGAAACACCATTGAAGTTATTTTTGACAGTAAAGTTTATAGTAACCGCTGGTATGTAAATGCCGATAATTGCCCACAGGGTGCGTCCGCTGAAAACTGGGATAATCCGTGGGGTTATGTGCGCGATGCCACAAAAGCAGAAATAGACCAATACGGCAACCCAACGACCTGTGACGCAGGCAGCGCCACGCCTGTTGCCCACGACGCCTTCAGCGCCGAAAAAGATTATGCCGAAGATGATATTGTCGTTTATAAGGATGTGATATATGAAGCGGCAATCCCTGTTCCGGCTTATTCCTTTACCCCAGGTGCCGACAATCCGTGGAAACTCTATACGCCAGTCCCCGACTGGCGTTCCAGCCAGGTTTACAACAAAGGGGATGAGGTCAAAGTTGACGGCCAGTCTTATGAAGCACTGTACTATACCGTTGGCGAAAATCCTTCCATTGCAGGTAACCAGAACCCGACCGGCACCAATGGCCGCCCGTGGAAACCGTTAGGCCCAACGGTCGAATTCACCCAGGAACAATTTAGGAATGCCCCTCAGCTCAACTCCATTGCGCTTTACGAACCCGGCAAACTGGTGTACTACAAGGGAATGCCTTTTGTCGCTCAGACGAAAGTCAAAGGCGTTATGCCGTATGATAAAAACCCATGGGCAATTTATACCAACTGGACTGGCACCAAAGAGCGCGTAGGGACGCCGAAGAATCCGTGGCCTGCCCACGTTTATGCACCATACGTTGACTTTAGCCTGAACAGCATTCCGGATCTGGCGAAACTGGCGAAAGAGCAAAACATTACCCACTTCACCATGGCGTTTGTCGTCGCGAAAAGTGGCGAGCAGTGCATCCCAACCTGGGGTACGGCCTATAATCTGCAGGATTACTCACAGTACAGTAAAATAAAAGCGCTGCGTGAAGCCGGTGGCGATGTGATGGTTTCCATTGGCGGAGCGAATAACTCCCCGCTGGCGGCTGCCTGTAAAAATGTGAAAGACCTGCAAAAACTCTACTACGACATTGTTGATAACCTGAACCTGAACGTGCTGGATTTTGACATCGAAGGCACATGGGTGGCCGATCAGGATTCCATCGATCGCCGCAACCAGGCAGTAAAAGAGGTTCAGGCTCAGTGGAAAGAGGAAGGTCGCAAAGTCGGTATCTGGTACACCCTGCCGATTCTGCCGACCGGTCTGACGGCTGAAGGTCTGTATGTGCTGGAAAATGCGCGCCATGTCGGCGTTGAGCTGGCTGGTATTAACGTAATGACCATGGACTACGGTAATGCCGTCTGCCAGTCAGACGGTACCGAAGGGCAGAACATCCACGGTAAATGCGCCACGTCCGCCATCGACAACATGTTCACCCAGTTGAAGAAAATCTGGCCAGAGAAATCTGACAAAGAGATCAACGCTATGATGGGCACCACCCCGATGATCGGTTACAACGATGTACAGGGCGAAGTGTTCTATCTGTCCGATGCGAAACTGGTGATGGACGACGCGAAAAAACGCAACCTCGGCATGATTGGCGCGTGGTCGATGACGCGCGATCAGCCGGGCGTGGCGAAGCAGGTCAGCCCGGAGCACAGCGGCATGACCGCACAGCAGGCACCGATGTACGCATACAGCCAGGTATTTGCGCCGTTTACGCATGATAATTCCGCAGATGAAGCGTCTACCGATCTTGCCGGTGATGTGAAAGCGGTTTATATCGATGTTTTTGATGGTCAGCAGCGCATCAATGTAAATTTCGATACCAGCAAGCTGAGCGGCAGTAACAGTTACTCGGTAGATGTGGATGGTAAATATGCCTTCTCTACCTCCGGCAACAGTGTCTACTACAGCTACCGTTCTAACTACGGCACGCAAAGCACGGTACGGACCGGTGGCATGTCCTACATGTTAGCGCCAGGAAAAGTGATCACCGTTAAACGTACCAATCCGAATCCTGAAGTCCTGGCACAGCTCACTGTGACGAGGGATATGCAGGAAGGTAACAATCCGGTCAAGGATGCCGGTGAAGTGAAATCGTTGACGGTTAAAAAAATCAACGGCGTACCGAATGTGGTTGTTGATTTTGACGCCAAAGCGCTGGGCTGGAAAGCAGCGAACGGTTCTGCGTGGGTCGTGAAAGTGATGGGCGACGCGAAAAACGGTAACTACATCTTCAGTTGTGACAACGGTAAATGCTATTACAGCTCTGTCAAAGCAGCAGGAGATATCACCACGGTAACGTCTGATGAAAGAGACATCTCCGAAGGTGAAACCATTGTCGTTGAACGTGTTACACCGAATCCGGCAACCGTCGCCAAACTGGTTGTTACGAAAGATATGCTGAAATAATCCTTTTCGCATAAAGTCAGAACCCCGTCAGCTCACAGCGACGGGGTTCTTTTTTTTACACCAGCCGCGCCTTCGCGTAGTCGATCGCCTGCGCCACCTGCTGTGGCGACACACCGCCTTTCGCCGCACGTTTATCCAGGCACGATTGTAACGAGAGGATCGGATAAACGTCATCGCCAATCACCTGACTGAACTTTTGTAAGTCAGCAAGCGACAGCGCTTCCAGCGGTTTGCCCTGACGAATCGCCTCGACCACCGTCTCACCCACAATATGGTGTGCTTCGCGGAACGGGACGCCTTTTGCTACCAGATAATCCGCCAACTCGGTGGCGTTAGCATAACCCTGCTGCGCCGCTTCCTGACAACGCGGACGTTTCACCTGAATGCCATCCAGTACCAGCGCAGCCATATGCAGACAGTCCAGCCAGGTGTCGAGCGCATCGAACAGCCCTTCTTTGTCTTCCTGCATATCTTTATTGTATGCCAACGGGAGACCTTTTAAGGTCATCATCATGCCGGTCAGCGCACCCTGCACGCGACCGCATTTGCCACGGATCAGCTCCAGCGCATCCGGGTTTTTCTTCTGCGGCATCAGAGATGAACCCGAAGTTACACGATCGGACAGCTCGACAAAGCCCGCTTCGCCGGTATTAAAGAAAATCAGGTCTTCAGCAAAACGCGACAGGTGCACCATGCCGATAGAGGCGTCGGAGAGTAACTCCAACACGTGGTCACGGTCAGAAACACTGTCCAGACTGTTACGCGTCGCCGAGGCAAAGCCCAGCCAACCGGCCAGCTGCTCGCGATCGATTTCATATGCCGTACCCGCCAGCGCGCCGCAGCCCAGTGGACTGACGTCCAGGCGCTTGAGCGAATCCTGCAGACGGCTCTCGTCACGCGCCAACATTTCGACATAGGCCAGACACCAATGAGCAAACGTCACCGGCTGCGCACGTTGCAGGTGGGTGTAACCCGGCATAACGGCGTCCTGGTTATTCTCTGCCGTCACCACCAGCGCACTTTGCAGCTGACGGTTGGCCGACAGTAATTCAATAACCGTGTCTTTGCACCACAGTTTAAGATCGGTGGCGACCTGGTCATTACGGCTACGTCCGGTATGCAGTTTTTTACCAAGCTGGCCGACTTTATCAATCAGCTTACCTTCCACCCAGCTATGAATATCTTCGGCATCGCTTTGCAGGATCTGCTGCGGATTAACGCGAACCTCTTCCAACAGAGTGTTCAGCGCCTCTTCCAATTGCAGCTGTTCATCGGCGGTCAGTACGCCGACCGTTACCAGCGCTTTAGACCAGGCCACAGAGCCGACAATATCCTGTTCTGCCAGGCGGTAGTCAAAACGCAACGAGTCGTTGAACTGTTTGAACCGCTGATCTGCTGCCTGTGTAAAACGCCCACCCCAAAGTGCCATAACTTGCTTCCTTAATATCTTGAATTTCAACGCCGGATGGCGCTTAGCTTATCCGGCGTACAGGTTCGGTTCACGTAGGCCCGATAAGGCATAACCGCCATCGGGTACAAAATAGTTTACGCTAAAATCCGCGTGCCAATTGGCATGCCGTTAAACAGCGCCGGCAGTTGCTCGGCATGACGCCAAGAGGCAATATCCACAGGGCGACCCAGCGTGCGCGCGGCATCCAGCGCCGCATTGACCTTCACGATCATGCCGTCAGTAATAATACCTTGTTCAATCAGTTGTTCCGCTTTCGCGGCGGTCATTTCGGCAATACGCTGGCCTTTACCATCCAGAATACCGCTTACGTCAGAGAGCAGGATCAGATCCGCACCCAACGTTGCCGCCAGCGCCGTTGCCGCCTGATCGGCATTAACGTTCATCAGCAGTCCGTCTTCAGTAACACCAATGGAGCTAACTACCGGCAGAAAACCGCCTTCCAGCAGTGTGTTAATCAGCTTAGGCGAACCCGGCTGCGCCAGTCCAACATGACCCAGCGCTTTATCGAGCGGCGTCACTTTTACGCTATCGCCATCACCAAGATACAGACCCACGGATGCGATGTGGTGCTTTTTCGCCCAGGCCAGTAAGGTTTTATTCGCTGTTCCCGCCAGGGCACCGGTAATAATGTCAATTTGATCGGCTGGCGTGACGCGCAGACCATTTTTCTTTTTCACCGGCAGGTTCAGCTGCTTCATCAGATCGTCAACCACGCAGCCGCCACCGTGCACAATGACCAGCGGTCGCTGATGCGACTCACGATAATTCACCAGTGCGGTAAACAGACGCTCCAGCGCCTCTTCGCTATCCAGTAAAACGCCGCCCAGCTTGATAATTAATGGATTCATCGTTGCACCCTTAAATAAGAGACTGCGTTTCAGCAAAGCCAAAACGAATATTTGCGCACTGCATCGCCTGTGCCGCCGCGCCTTTCAATAAGTTGTCTTCAGTTGCCACCACGATCAGGTGCTCACCCTGTACGGCAAACCCGATATCACAGAACGGTAAGCCAACCACGTTCTTCAGCGCCGGAACGCCTTTGTCATACAGACGCACCAGTGGCTTATCGCCATACGCCTGTTGCAACGTTTGAGCCACTTGCGCATGGGTTACGCCCGCTTGCAAACGGCAGGTGATGGTTTCCAGAATTCCGCGCGGGAAGTTGCCCAGATGCGGGGTGAAGATCACCTCCGCACCAAGGTGAGTAGCGATTTCCGGCTGATGGCGATGGGTAAACACGCCATACGGCTGCAGGCTCACCTCACAAAAGCTGTTGGAAATAGCCGCCTTACGTCCCGCGCCGCTCACGCCGCTGGTGGCGTTAATTACCGGCCACTGGCTGAGATCCAGCAGCCCGGCATCAATCAGTGGTTTCAGCGACAGCTGTGCCGCCGTCGGGTAGCAACCCGGCACGGCAATCAGATTCGCGTCTTTCAGTTGGTCTGCGCTCCACTCCGCCAGTCCATAAATCGCCTGCTCCAGCAGGTCGGGATGCTGATGGGTAAAGCCGTAATATTTTTCATAGAACGCGCCGTCGTTTACGCGAAACGCGCCCGAGAGGTCAAACACCACGCATCCGGCCTGCAAAAACTGCGGGGCCAGGTCATGGCTCACCTCATGTGCCGTTGCGAGGAACACAACGTCCACCCCTGCGCTAAACTCGCTGATATCTGACATTGGCTGTAACGGTAAATCGACAATGCCTTTCAACTGCGGATGCAAATCGGAGATTAATTTTCCTGCATCATTGCTTTGCGCTGAGACGGTCAAAGCGGTTATGGTCATATCAGGATGGCGATTTACATAGGTCACAAGCTCTGCGCCGGCATAGCCACTGGCGCCCACAATCAGCGTATTCAACATCGGGGCTGCTCACCTTCTTAGATTCTGTTGCCAGATATAAGCCTTTATTACCTCACCTTACACTTGGTGGGTTTTATTACGCTCAACGTTAATGTATTTTTATTCATAAATACTGCATGAATATTGATACTATCATGACCCGAGGTGTGTCAACAATGAAAAACAATTTACCGCCATTTATCGAGATATACCGCGCTCTGATTGCCATGCCGTCGATTAGCGCCACCGAAGAAGCGCTCGACCAAAGTAATGCAGGTTTAATCACTCTGCTGGCGGGCTGGTTCAAAGATTTAGGCTTTAATGTGGAGGTCCAGCCGGTTCCCGACACGCGCAATAAATTCAATATGCTGGCAAGCATTGGACAGGGAGCCGGTGGTCTGTTGTTGGCGGGCCATACCGATACCGTCCCCTTTGACGACGGACGCTGGACGCGCGATCCGTTCACCCTGACCGAGCATGACAATAAGCTCTACGGTTTGGGTACGGCAGATATGAAAGGCTTCTTCGCCTTTATCCTCGACGCGCTGCGTGACGTCGACGTCACTCAACTGAAAAAGCCCCTGTACATTCTGGCCACTGCCGATGAAGAGACCAGCATGGCGGGAGCGCGTTATTTCTCTGAAACCACCGCTTTACGCCCGGACTGCGCGATCATTGGCGAACCCACTTCTCTACAACCGGTCCGCGCGCACAAAGGTCATATCTCTAATGCGATTCGCATTTTGGGACAATCGGGTCACTCGAGCGATCCGGCTCGTGGCGTGAATGCCATTGAACTGATGCATGATGCCATCGGCCATATCATGAATCTGCGCGATGACCTGAAAGAGCGCTATCACCATGATGCTTTTACCGTCCCGTATCCGACATTAAATTTGGGTCACATCCACGGCGGCGACGCCGCCAACCGAATCTGCGCCTGCTGCGAGCTGCATATGGATATTCGCCCACTGCCCGGCATGACGCTTAACGATCTCAATGGCTTACTTAACGACGCGCTGACCCCGGTCAGCGAGCGCTGGCCGGGCCGCCTGACGGTGTCGGAGCTGCATCCGCCAATTCCAGGCTATGAGTGCCCACCGGATCATCAACTGGTACAAGTGGTTGAGAAACTGCTGGGCGCACAGACAGAAGTGGTGAACTACTGCACCGAAGCGCCGTTTATCCAGACGCTTTGCCCGACGCTGGTGTTAGGGCCTGGCTCCATTAATCAGGCGCATCAGCCGGATGAGTATCTGGAAACTCGTTTTATTAAGCCAACCCGCGAATTGATCACCCAGGTTGTGCATCATTTCTGCTGGCATTAACCGCTTATCGCCTCGCTAACCCTTTAGTGGTAAGCGAGGTAATTTATTAACATTTCCATAAGCAAAGCTTATTTGATTCGATGTGAATTAAATAACGTAAATTCCCGTCATTTTTTCGTTTGCTGAACCGATTTCGCAGCAATTGACGTCACGACTTTTACGTGGCTTTATAAAAGACGGCTAACATACAAAGTCCGAGAGATTTCGTGTCACAGCAAGGCGGCAAGCGAGCTCATACCAGGAGCTTACATAAGTAAGTGACCAGATGGGCAAGCGCAGCCAACGCCGATGTCGCGCGAAAGATACAGGGCGCATAAATTAAAGATGGGGTGTCTGGGTTAATATGAACGAACAATATTCCGCGTTGCGTAGTAATGTCAGTATGCTCGGCAAAGTGCTGGGGGAGACCATCAAGGATGCGCTGGGAGAGAACATTCTTGACCGCGTAGAAACAATCCGTAAGTTGTCCAAATCATCCCGCGCCGGCAATGAAGTCAATCGCCAGGAGCTGCTCACTACGCTGCAAAACCTGTCTAACGACGAGCTGCTGCCGGTTGCCCGCGCGTTTAGCCAGTTTCTGAACCTGGCCAACACCGCCGAGCAGTACCACAGCATTTCGCCAAAAGGCGAAGCAGCCAGCAACCCGGAAGTGATTGCTCGCACTCTGCGTAAACTGAAAGAGCAGCCCAACCTCGATGAAGCCACCATCAAAAAAGCCGTCGAATCTCTCTCCCTGGAGCTGGTTCTCACTGCCCACCCGACCGAGATCACTCGCCGTACGCTGATCCATAAAATGGGTGAAGTGAACGCCTGTCTCAAGCAACTTGATAACAAAGACCTCGTCGATTACGAGCGCCATCAGCTGATGCGCCGTCTGCGCCAGTTGATTGCCCAGTCCTGGCATACGGATGAAATCCGCAAGCTGCGCCCAAGCCCGGTTGATGAAGCCAAATGGGGCTTCGCGGTGGTTGAAAATAGCCTGTGGGAAGGCGTACCAAATTATCTGCGCGAGCTGAACGAACAACTGGAAGAGCATCTGGGCTATAAGCTGCCCGTTGATTTTGTCCCGGTTCGCTTTACCTCCTGGATGGGCGGCGACCGCGATGGCAACCCGAACGTAACGGCGGATATCACCCGTCACGTGCTGCTACTCAGCCGCTGGAAAGCGACCGATCTATTCCTGAAAGACATTCAGTTTCTGATTTCTGAGCTGTCGATGGTGGATGCCACACCGGAACTGTTGGCACTGGTGGGCGAAGAAGGCGCAGCAGAACCTTACCGTTATCTGATGAAAACCCTGCGTTCACGTCTGATGGCAACCCAGGCCTGGCTGGAAGCCCGTCTGAAAGGCGAGAAATTGCCGAAACCTGCGGGACTTCTCACCCAAAATGAACAGCTCTGGGACCCGCTATATGCGTGCTATCAGTCTCTGCAGGCCTGTGGCATGGGCATTATCGCCAATGGCGAATTGCTCGACACCCTACGCCGCGTGAAATGTTTCGGCGTACCGCTGGTACGTATTGATATTCGTCAGGAAAGCACCCGTCACACTGAAGCCCTTGGCGAACTGACCCGTTATCTGGGCATTGGCGACTACGAAAACTGGTCGGAAGCGGATAAACAGGCTTTCCTGATCCGCGAGCTGAACTCCAAGCGTCCGCTGCTCCCACGTAACTGGGAGCCGAGCAACGACACCCGCGAAGTGCTCGACACCTGCCGGGTCATTGCCGAAGCCCCATATGGCTCCATTGCCGCCTATGTTATCTCAATGGCGAAAACGCCATCGGATGTACTGGCCGTACATCTGCTACTGAAAGAAGCCGGTATCGGTTTTGCTATGCCGGTTGCCCCGTTGTTTGAAACGCTGGACGACCTCAACAACGCCGATGACGTCATGTCTCAGCTCCTGAACATTGACTGGTACCGTGGCTTTATTCAGGGCAAACAGATGGTCATGATTGGCTACTCTGACTCCGCAAAAGATGCAGGCGTGATGGCGGCCTCCTGGGCGCAATATCAGGCGCAGGACGCGTTGATCAAAACCTGCGAAAAAGCCGGTATCGAACTGACGCTGTTCCATGGTCGCGGTGGCTCCATTGGTCGCGGTGGCGCGCCTGCTCATGCGGCGTTGCTCTCTCAACCACCAGGCAGCCTGAAAGGCGGTCTGCGCGTGACAGAACAAGGGGAGATGATCCGCTTTAAGTACGGCCTGCCGGAAGTGACCATCAGCAGCCTGTCGCTGTATACCGCAGCAATTCTGGAAGCCAACCTGTTACCGCCGCCAGAGCCGAAAGATAACTGGCGTCATATCATGGATGAGCTTTCTGATATTTCTTGTGAGCTCTATCGTGGATATGTGCGTGAAAACAAAGACTTCGTCCCTTACTTCCGCTCCGCAACGCCAGAGCAGGAACTGGGTAAATTACCGCTCGGTTCACGCCCGGCAAAACGTCGCCCAACCGGCGGGGTAGAGTCTCTGCGCGCCATTCCGTGGATTTTTGCCTGGACGCAGAACCGCCTGATGCTCCCGGCGTGGCTGGGTGCAGGCACCGCACTGCAAAAAGTGGTTGAAGACGGTAAGCAAAGCGAACTCGAAGCAATGTGCCGCGACTGGCCATTCTTCTCCACACGTCTTGGCATGCTGGAAATGGTTTTCGCCAAAGCAGACCTGTGGCTGGCAGAATACTACGATCAGCGCCTGGTCAAAAAAGAGCTGTGGCCGCTGGGTGAAGAGCTGCGTCAGCGCCTGGAAGCCGATATCGATGTCGTGTTGGCGATTGCCAACGACTCACATTTGATGGCCGACCTGCCGTGGATTGCCGAGTCCATTCAGTTAAGAAATATTTATACTGACCCGCTGAATGTCTTACAGGCTGAGCTGTTACACCGCTCACGCCTGGCGGAAGAGCAAGGCAATGCACCGGATCCGCGCGTTGAACAAGCGCTGATGGTGACAATCGCTGGTGTCGCAGCCGGCATGCGTAATACAGGCTAACGTCCCCCCTCGTCGCCTTCGTGCTATTGTACGAAGGCGACAACAAAAACTGCTGTCATAACCGCTTCTTTTTCAATATATTCCCGCCTGAATATATTCATATTGTGAATATATCAACAGCAAAACACGATCCTAAGATCGTGATGCTTAAGTTCCTCTTAATATTAAGTCGCTACTCTTGGCGCTACGATTAAAGACAGGCTCACATTATGCAATCCTTACAACTCCAGTCTAAACCTAAATTTAGCTGGAAAGCCCTGGGTTGGGCGCTCCTCTATTTTTGGTTTTTTTCCACTTTACTCCAGGTCGTTATTTGTTTAACCGGATATAGCGGAACTAATGGATTACGCGACTCCTTGCTATTCAGTTCGCTGTGGTTAATCCCGGTATTTTTATTTCCAAACCGTATCCGTATTATTGCTGCCGTCATTGGCATGGTGCTATGGGCGGCCTCGCTGGCTGCTCTGAGCTATTACGTCATCTACGGACAAGAGTTCTCGCAAAGCGTTCTGTACGTGATGTTTGAAACCAATGCGAACGAAGCCAGCGAATATCTCAGCCAGTATTTCAGCCTAAAAATTGTTCTTATCGCCCTGGCCTATACGGCTATCGCTATTCTGCTGTGGACGCGTCTGCGCCCTGTTCATATTCCATCGCCCTGGCGCTATCTGGTGTCGTTTGCGTTGTTATACGGTTTGATTCTGCATCCGATAGCCGTTAACACTTTCATCAAACACAAGCCGTTTGAAAAAACGTTAAATGGTCTCGCCTCACGTATGGAGCCCGCCGCACCGTGGCAATTCATCTCCGGGTATTATCAGTACCGTCAGCAGTTGACCTCACTCAATAGCCTGCTGAATGAGAACAATGCCCTGCCGCCGCTGGCTAACTTCAAAGATAACTCCGGCGATGCTCCACGTACGCTGGTGCTGGTCATTGGCGAGTCAACGCAGCGTGGTCGCATGAGCCTGTATGGTTACCCGCGCGAAACGACGCCAGAACTGGATGCATTGCATAAATCCGATCCTAACTTCACCGTATTCAATAATGTCGTGACCTCACGTCCGTACACCATTGAAATCCTGCAACAGGCGCTGACCTTCGCCAACGAGAAGAATCCGGACCTGTACCTGACTCAACCGTCTCTGATGAATATGATGAAACAGGCAGGTTATAAAACCTTCTGGATCACCAATCAGCAGACGATGACGGCTCGCAACACCATGCTGACCGTGTTCTCTAAGCAGACGGATAAGCAGTTCTATATGAATCAGCAGCGTACGCAAAGTGCGCGCGAATATGACAGCAATGTGCTGGCGCCATTTAAAGAAGTACTGGCCGACCCGGCACCGAAAAAGTTCATCATCGTGCACCTGCTGGGTACGCATATTAAGTACAAATTCCGCTATCCGGATGGTCAGGGTAAATTCGATAACAATGTCGACCATGTTCCCCCCGGCCTGGATGATGATGAGCTGGAAGCATACAACGATTACGACAGCGCGAATGTCTACAATGACCATATCATTGCCAGTCTGATCAAAGACTATAAAGCGACAGATCCGAACGGCTTCCTGCTCTACTTCTCCGATCACGGGGAGGAGGTATACGATACGCCACCGCATAAAACGCAGGGTCGTAATGAAGACAACCCGACGCGCCATATGTATACGGTACCGTTCCTGCTGTGGACCTCTGAAAAATGGCAGGCTGCACACCCGCGTGACTTCTCACAGGATGTGAATCGTAAATACAGCAGCTCAGAGCTTATCCACACCTGGTCTGATTTAGCGGGATTCACCTACGACGGTTTCGATCCGACCCGATCCATTACCAGCCCGCAGTTCAAAGAGACGACCCGCTGGATTGGCAATCCGTACAAAAAGAATGCCCTGATTGATTACGATAGCCTGCCGTACGGCGATCAAATCGGTAATCAGTAATACTCGTATCGGCCACTCTTAAAGAGTGGCCTTTTTTTATGATGACGGTTACTGTTTCCCCTGTCTGCTGCCTGCAAGGGATTAACATGTATCACGACGTCAGCCATCTTCTCTCCCGCCTGATTAACGGCCCCACGCCGCTGCGCCAGGTTTATTTTGCCAGCACCAGTAGCTCAACGCCGGAGCTGGCGTATCAGGTCGATTTTCCCCGGCTGGAAATTGTGCTGGAAGGTGAGTTCACCGATAACGGAGTTACTGGCGCATCCGCGACGTTACTGCCTTACGATGTGCTATTCGTTCCGGCTGGCAGCTGGAACTTTCCGCAGTGGCTCACACCGGTCACCACGCTCAGCATTCTGTTCGGCAAACAGCAACTGGGTTTCAGCATCGTCCAGTGGGACGGCAAGCAGTATCAAAATCTTACCCGCCAGCACGTCGCGCGGCGTGGGCCACGAATTGGCTCTTTCCTGCTGCAAACGCTCAATGAAATGCAGATGCAACCGCAGGAGCAACAAACCGCAAGGCTAATCGTTGCGAGCTTACTGAGCCACTGCCGCGATCTGCTGGGCAGCCAGATCCAGACCGCATCACGCAGTCAGGCGCTTTTCGAAGCCATTCGCGACTATATTGATGAACGCTACGCTTCGCCGCTCACCCGAGAATCCGTCGCGCAAGCGTTTTACATCTCACCCAATTACCTCTCCCACCTGTTTCAAAAAACGGGCGCTATCGGGTTTAACGAATACCTGAATCACACGCGACTGGAACACGCGAAAACGCTACTGAAGGGTTATGAGCTGAAGATCAAAGAAGTGGCGCACACCTGTGGGTTTGTTGACAGCAACTATTTCTGCCGCCTGTTTCGCAAAAATACCGAACGTTCGCCGTCAGAATATCGTCGGCAATACCACAGCCAACTGACGGAGATAAAAGCTAATCCAAAGTAAGATGTGTGTGCTGTGGTGCAGAAAGCAGCTTTCGCACGGCGCTCATCACCCGCTGCGGCTCACGCAGAAATGCGCTAATGCCCGACTGGACGTATCGGCTCTGCGTAAATCGCTCTGCTCCTGCCAGTTCAATATCGGTAATGAGCAACACCGCATCAGCACGGTTAATATCCTCTTCCGTCAGGCGATTTTCGGTACCCAACGCGCCCTGAGTTTCAATCTTGATGCTCCATTTCTCCTGCTGGCAGAGTTTCTCCAGCCGTTCAGCGGCCATATAAGTATGGGCCACGCCGCTTACGCACGCGGTGACAGCAACCAGATATCGTACAGGTGCGATGGCCATACTATCCTCCTACTGTTACCTGAAATCCGGCGCATTCTGCCATCTTACGTATAAAACCTATCTCTTGTGCCGACGGGACGGGCACTTCTTTCATCGACCAGGGTAATCCGAGCAGGTTGTATTTCGGTTCGCCATATTGATGAAACGGTAGCAGGTGCACCTGCTTTATGCCCAATGATGACAACAGCGTCAACGCCTGCTGCGTGTTCTCTACATTCATCGTAAAGCCCGGAATCAGCGGCAGGCGAGGTATGACATTAATTCCTTCAGCGACCATTAGTCGTAAATTCGCCAGCACGCGCGGCAGGTTCATATTAATGGTCTCACGCGCCAAATGGACATCCATAATTTTGAGGTCAAACAGCACCTCATCGCACTCTCTTGCCAGCGATAACAAACGACTGGCTGGCGCATCGCCAGCCGTTTCAATCGCGCAGCGAACATCCCAGCGCCGCAGACGTTGCAGGAATCGTACGGCAAAGGGCGCTTGCATCAGCACTTCACCACCCGAAAGCGTCACTCCCCCGCCAGAGGTGCGAAAGAAAATATCATCTTTCATCACTTCACGTTCCAGCTCATCCAGTGAGATATCACGACCAATACGTTCAAACGCACCGGAGGGACACTCATCAGCATCACGTAGACAGGGTGTACAGTGCAGGCATTTACTCTCCCGCCGTACTGTTTCAATACGTGGGGAGAGAGATTCAGGGTTGGCGCACCACGGGCAAGTATGCGGACAACCTTTAAAAAAGACTACCGTACGAATACCTTGTCCATCATTCAGTGAGTAACGCTGAATATTAAATATACGCGCGACATCCTCGCCACGTGGGTCAATAACCTCACAGCTGATGCGCGGTGCGGCGAATGATGTCATCCTGGATCTCCTTCGACAGCTCGACAAAGAAGGCGCTGTAACCCGCCACGCGCACCACCAGCCCGGCGAAATCTTGTGGGCGCAGCTGCGCTTCTCGCAATGTGTCGGCATTCACCACGTTAAACTGGATGTGCTGGAGCTTGAGCTGGGTAAATGCCCGCAGAAAATCCGCCAGCTTGCGTAAACCAGCCTCACCTTCCAGTGTGGCTGGCGTAAACTTCACGTTCAGCAAAGTCCCATTGGAAAGCAACGTGTTATCCAGCTTGCTGACCGATTTCAATACCGCCGTCGGCCCTTGCATATCCTGCCCCAGCATCGGCGACAGCCCTCCGTCCGCCAACTGTTCCCCGGCGAAGCGACCATCCGGTGTCGCTCCGACGACCGAACCCAGCGGCACGTGCGCAGAGACAGTATATGAACCCGGCGTAAATTGCCCGCCGCGTGGATTCTGGTATTTCTCTACCTCTTTGCAGTAATGACGCAGCAGTTCGGCGCTGATGTTATCTACATCATCAATATCGTTGCCGTATTTTTCGAAGCGGTTAATCAGCCTGGCGCGAATTTTCTCGCCTTCCGCGGTAGCAAAGTTGTCTTTTAGCACCGACAAAAGTTCGTCAAAAGTTAAGCGCTGTTGTTCAAATACCAGTCCATTGAGCGCATGCAGCGAATCGCTCAGGTTCGCAATGCCGATTCCCTGTACGCCGGAGAAGTTATAACGCGCGCCGCCGTCGGTAATATCACACCCTTTATCCAGGCAATCGCTAATAAACGAGGAGAGCAGCGGCACCGGCGCCCAGTCGCGATGACCGATATCGCAGATATTACTGCCTTCGACCATCAACGTAATGTAGTGGCTGATTTTGGCACGAATATGCTTCAACAGGTCTTCGTACGTCAGCGCGCGATTGCCTTCGTTCTCATGCAGGCAGATTTCCATTACTTTCAGCAGATTAAACATGGCGATGTCGTGCAAACCGTATGTTCTGCCTGGAATAGACAGCTCGACACAGCCGACTACCGCGTAATCTCGCGCATCTTCCAGCGAGACGCCACGGTTAAGAAATGCGGGCACCACCACTTCATCATTAAAGATTTGCGGGATGCCGGTCCCGAGGCGAATGGTCTGTGCCGTTTTCATCAGGAACGGCGTATCGATCAACGCGTTCGTGCGCACACCGAGATTTGGTTGCGGCAGTTGTACGCTCTGATAAGCATCAAGGCAGAGAAACGACAGTACGTTTACCGCACTACGACCATTCTCCGTCAATCCCCCAAGCAGTGCGGTGTAACCCGTTGGAAAGCCAGCGAAATAGCGCGCGCTGCTGGTGGATCGCAGCAGTACAATGTCATTGCATTTCACCCATAGCGATTCGAGGATTTCTTTTAAGAATGCAGGATCTTCCCCCTGCGTCAGCGAGGTTTGATAAAACGGCAGCATATACTGGTCGAAGCGTCCGAGTGAGAGCGAACTGGCGTTGGACTCATATTGCAAAATAATGTTCATGTACCAGAACAGCTGACATGCTTGCCAGAAGGTTTGCGGTTTATGCTGGGCGTTATGCCGGGAGTTTTCCGCAATCGTCAGCAATTCCTGACATCGCTGTGCATCCGGGCAGTTTTCCGCCATTTGTTCTGCCAGCAGGGCGTAACGCAGAATGTGGCTTTGCGAAGCCTCAAGCAGCAACAGAGCAGCCTGATAAAAGTGGTTATCCGGCTGCTGCAGACAATGCGCCCGCATCTGCGCTACCAGTTCGCCAAGCCCGAGATTCAACAGGCGTGGATAATCAATAATGATATGCCCCTGACCTTTATCCGTCTGGTTAACGCTAAAAATCTGCGTACGGACAGCGGCTTTTACCTCATCGGTCATCTGACCGTTGATGAAATCTTTCATCGACCGCTTTTCCCAGTACGGATACAGCACATCGCGATAGAGATGTTTATCCTCTTCGCTGATGTCAAAACGGTCCTGCGGACGGGTTGGAAACTGCTCCAGCTCGTTGAGCAGCCAGTAAGGATCCATTTCCGGCGACATTATGCCCGCCCGCGGTTTAACGGTACGGTTCCCGGCTATCAGTTCCTCATCACGAATCGATATTTCAACGTGCTCAAGAATATATGCGGTGGCTTTCGCCCGCCGCAGAATAACCGGCTCTCCCTCCGTCTGCTGGTGGCTGGTGGTATATAGCAGCGCACGCTCAAGCGAAATTTCGCGGTTATTCTGAAACAGAGCGTTTTTTAAACGTTGGATACGGTTAGTCATGAGGAACTCCTGTAGAAAAACTGATGCCAGATGGCGCTGTGCTTATCTGGCCTACGTATCAGTAGGCCGGATAAGTCGCCCCCCCTCCGGCAAACAAACCGTTATGCGGTTTGCGCAAGGTGTGCGCCAATCTTGTTCATGATGGCGTCGGCACGTTTCACTGCATCGCTGATGTTGACACGAACGATAGTTTTGCCCGCAAAACGCTCTTCAAACTTAATACCAATGTCTTTGGTCAGAATCACCATGTCGGCTTCTGCCACATCCGCCGCGGTCAGTTCGTTTTCCAGACCGATCGACCCCTGAGTCTCAACCTTTACTTCCCACCCCTTGGCTTTAGCGGCGCTTTCCAGCGCTTCGGCGGCCATATAGGTGTGGGCAACGCCAGAAGGACATGCAGTTACTGCGATAATCTTGGTCATGACTCATTCCTCGCTTAATTCATTTCAAAATCTAAATCCAGGTCGTCTTCTTTCTGGTCGACCTGAGACACTTTTTTCCGCGCCAGACTTTTCAGTACGTTAACGCACACTGCGGTCACTACAGCTCCCACGGCAACCGCCGCGATATAACCCAATTTTCCTTCCACGACCGGCAGAACAATCAGCCCGCCCCAGCCGGCATAACACTGCGCACCAAACAGCGCGGCGGTTACCGTGCCGCAGGCGGAACCCACCATAATGGATGGGATAACGCGTAGCGGATCGGCGGCAGCAAAAGGAATTGCGCCTTCCGTTACGCCAACGCAGCCCATCACCAGCGCGGCTTTACCGGCTTCACGTTCTTCAGAAGAGAAATTCTTACGGCCAATCAGCGTCGCCAAACCTAAGCCCAGCGGCGGCACGCAGATCCCTACCGCGGCGATTGCCACCACGGTATAAACACCCTGCGCCACGCAAATTAGCATGAAGGCGTAGGCAACTTTGTTAATCGGCCCACCCATATCGAAGGCCAACATCAGTCCCATAATTACCGCCAGCAGCACGATGCTGCCCTGCTGCATACCCTGCAGCCACTCGGTCAGGCTAGTGGTTAACGCGCCAACGGGTTCTCCCAGGCCCCACATCATGATGCCTGCGGTGATAAAGGTGCCGACAATAGGAATAACGAAGATAGGCATTACCGATCGCAACACCTTATGTACGGGGATCTTCTTCAGATAATGAACGACGATACCGCCAATAATCCCGGCAATTAGCGCGCCGAAAAAACCTGCGCCGAAGCTGTTTCCCACCCATGCGCCAATCGCACAAGGGGCGAGAGCAGAACGTTCAGCAATGGAATAACCAATGTAAGCGGCAAGGAATGGCACCATCAACGTCAGCCCTGCGACGCCAATATCAAACAGTTTCTTGAGATTAGGATCGGTCGCCGCATCCGGTACCGCGCCCTTGCCATACAACATGACGGAGACCGCCAGCAAAATTCCACCCGCGACTACGAAGGGGATCATATGCGAAACACCCGTCATCAGGTGCTGACGGGTATTTTTCAGGATTTGTACCAACTCTTTCATAAGTCGCTCCCAGGCTGCCTAAAGCCCATATCCATAAACTTGTTGCGGAAAACAATAGGCAATCCGACGCGGCGCAAACAGTGGATAAAAAGGCCATTTGCTGGACTTTTGTAATGTCAGCGCAAAAATGCGATCCGCCTCATAACTTGTAGTTTCTCGGAATTTATAGAGGACATGCTGACTTGTGAGGGATATCTCACTTTGATGGTTACATTACATTTATCCAGTTTTTGGCAGATTTGTCAGATGGCAGGCTCAGGCGTTGCCCTTTTATCCTGTAGCGAGAAATCGTTATGGGAGATGAGGCTATGGCCCTGATTGTGGAATTTACCTGTGAGCTGCCCAATGGCGTACATGCGCGCCCGGCAAGTCACATAGAAACGCAGTGCAACACCTTTACTTCGCACATTGAGTGGCACAACCTGCGTACCGAACGTAGGGGTAACGCCAAGAGCGCATTGGCGCTGATTGGCACCGATACTCTGGCAGGTGATAGCTGCCAGTTGCTGATTTCCGGTGCAGATGAACAGGCAGCCCACCAGCATTTAACCCAATGGTTACGTAATGAATTTCCACACTGCGATGCACCGCTAGCGGAAGCCAAAAGCAACGAGCTGGAGCCACTTCCTGCATCCCTCACCAATCTAAACCCACAGCTTTTTCGCGCTCGCACCGTCTGCAGCGGCAGTGCGGGAGGCGTTCTGAGTCTGCTCTCTTCGCTGGATCTCAACGCCCTTAACAATCTCCCGTCCGCTAAAGATATTGAAACCGAGCAGGCGGCACTGGATAACGGCTTAACGCTGCTGATGAAGAATATTGCGTTTCGGTTACTCGACAGCGACGGCGCAACCAGTGCGATTCTGGAAGCACACCGCTCGCTGGCAAGCGACCTCTCACTGCGTCAGCACTTGCTCGCTGGAGTATCTCGCGGGTTAAGCTGCGCCCAGGCGATTGTCGAAAGTGCCGGACATTTTTGTGATGAATTCGCCCGCTCCAGCAGCAGTTATTTACAGGAACGTGCGCTGGATGTGCGCGATGTCTGCTTCCAGCTTCTGCAGCAAATTTATGGAGAGCAGCGTTTCCCTGCGCCGGGAAAACTAACCCAGCCTACGGTCTGTATGGCGGACGAGCTCACACCGAGCCAGTTCCTCGAACTGGACAAAACATTGCTGAAAGGCTTGCTGTTAAAAAGCGGCGGTACCACTTCACACACGGTGATTCTCGCCCGGTCATTCAACATTCCTACGCTGGTTGGCGTGGATATTGAATCCTTAATGCCATGGCTGCAGCAAACGGTTTATATCGATGGTAACGCAGGAGCGGTCATTGTTGCCCCTGATGAATCCGTCGTACGTTACTACCAGCAGGAAGCCCGTATCCAGGATGCCATTCGAGAACAACAACGTATCTGGCTGACCCAGGAGGCGCGCACGGGTGATGGCATCCGCATGGAAGTCGCCGCCAACATCGCCCATTCCGTGGAAGCGCAAGCAGCCTTTGGCAACGGTGCGGAAGCGGTTGGCCTGTTCCGCACGGAAATGCTGTATATGGACCGTACCTGCGCCCCGGATGAGAACGAGCTATACAACATTTTCTGCCAGGCGCTGGAGCCCGCGCAGGGACGCAGCATCATTGTGCGCACCATGGATATCGGCGGTGATAAACCCGTTGATTACCTGAATATTCCTGCCGAAGCCAACCCGTTCCTCGGTTATCGCGCGGTGCGTATCTATGAAGAATACGCCGCTTTGTTTACCACACAACTGCGATCGATCCTGCGCGCATCAGCGCACGGTAGCCTGAAAATCATGATCCCAATGATCTCCTCTATGGAAGAGATCCTGTGGGTCAAAGAGAAGCTGGCCGAAGCTAAACAGCAACTGCGTACTGAACACATCCCGTTTGATGAGAAGATCCCGCTCGGTATCATGCTGGAGGTTCCGTCGGTGATGTTCATCATCGATCAATGCTGCGAAGAAATTGATTTCTTTAGTATTGGCAGTAATGACCTGACGCAATACCTGCTGGCGGTCGACCGCGACAACGCCAAAGTTACCCGCCATTACAACAGCCTGAATCCAGCCTTCTTGCGCGCACTGGATTACGCCGTACAGGCGGTACATCGGCAGGGGAAATGGATTGGCCTGTGCGGCGAACTTGGCGCTAAAGGTTCAGTGCTACCGCTGCTTGTGGGACTGGGTCTGGACGAGATCAGCATGAGCGCTCCCTCCATTCCCGCCGCCAAAGCGCGGATGGCGCAACTTGACAGCCGCGCCTGCCGTCAGTTGCTGAATCAAGCAATGGCGTGTCGAACGTCGCTGGAGGTCGAACATCTGCTGGCCCAGTTCCGCATGACCCAACAGGATACCCCTCTGGTTACCGCCGAGTGCATCACGCTGGATAGCGACTGGCGTAGTAAAGAGGAGGTCATCAAAGGGATGACCGACAACCTCCTGCTGGCAGGTCGTTGCCGCTATCCGCGTAAACTGGAAGCCGATCTGTGGGCGCGCGAAGCGGTCTTCTCTACCGGATTAGGTTTTAGCTTCGCCATTCCGCACAGCAAATCAGAACATATTGAGCAGTCCACTATCAGCGTAGCGCGCCTGCAAGCGCCGGTACGTTGGGGTGATGATGATGCGCAATTCATTATTATGCTGACGCTCAACAAACACGCCGCTGGCGACCAGCATATGCGTATTTTCTCGCGTCTGGCACGGCGCATTATGCATGAAGAATTCCGTAACTCGCTGGTTAACGCCGCCTCTGCCGACGCTATCGCCAGCCTGCTGCAACATGAACTTGAACTTTAAAGAGGGTGTTTTTGTATGGAACTTTACCTTGATACCGCCAACGTCGCGGAAGTCGAACGTCTGGCACGCATCTTCCCTATCGCGGGTGTCACCACCAACCCAAGCATTGTGGCAGCAAACAAAGAATCCATCTGGGATGTGCTGCCGCGCCTGCAAAACGCCATTGGCGAAGAGGGCATTCTGTTTGCCCAAACCATGAGCCGCGACGCACAAGGCATGGTGGAGGAAGCCAAACGTCTGAGCAACGCGGTCCCCGGTCTGGTGGTAAAAATCCCGGTGACATCCGAAGGTCTGGCCGCGATCAAGATGCTGAAAAAAGAGGGTATCACCACGCTGGGAACCGCCGTGTACAGTGCCTCTCAGGGGCTGCTGGCAGCGCTGGCGGGGGCGAAATATATCGCGCCTTACGTTAACCGTATTGACGCGCAGGGCGGCGACGGAATTCGCACGGTACAAGAACTGCAAACGTTACTGGAACTGCATGCACCCAACAGCATGGTACTGGCAGCCAGCTTTAAAACCCCTCGTCAGGCGCTGGATTGCTTACTGGCAGGATGCGAAGCAATCACCCTGCCATTAGACGTAGCGCAACAAATGCTCAATACCCCTGCGGTAGAGTCAGCAATAGAGAAGTTTGAACATGACTGGAACAATACATTTGGTCACATCAACCTGTGAGGGAAATAAAGTATGGATCGCATTATTCAATCACCTGGTAAGTACATCCAGGGTGCCGATGTTATTACCCGTCTTGGCAACTACCTCAAACCACTGGCAGAGCGCTGGCTGGTCGTTGGGGACAAGTTTGTCTTAGGCTTTGCCCAGGGCGCACTGGAAAAAAGCTTCCAGGATGCCGGACTGGCGCTGGAGATTGCACCGTTTGGCGGCGAGTGTTCACAAAACGAAATCGACCGTCTGCGCGGCGTGGCAGAAAAAGCGCAATGTGGCGCAGTACTTGGTATTGGCGGCGGTAAAACGCTGGATACCGCCAAAGCGCTGGCGCACTTTATGGGCGTGCCTGTCGCCATTGCGCCAACCATCGCCTCTACCGATGCACCGTGCAGCGCGCTGTCCGTTATTTACACCGATGCCGGTGAATTCGATCGCTATTTGCTGCTGCCCAATAACCCGGACAGGGTCATTGTTGATACCAAAATTGTCGCGGGCGCACCGGCGCGTCTGTTAGCCGCGGGCATCGGCGATGCGTTGGCGACCTGGTTCGAAGCGCGCGCCTGTTCACGCAGCGGCGCAACCACCATGGCGGGCGGTCAGTGCACTCAGGCGGCGCTGGCGCTGGCTGAGCTGTGCTTTAATACGCTGATAGAAGAAGGTGAAAAAGCGATGCTGGCTGCCGAGCAGCACGTGGTAACGCCTGCGCTGGAGCGCGTTATTGAAGCCAACACCTATCTGAGCGGCGTCGGTTTTGAAAGCGGCGGTCTGGCGGCGGCGCACGCCATCCATAACGGTCTGACGGCAATCCCGGATGCGCATCACTATTACCACGGCGAGAAAGTGGCTTTCGGCACGCTGACGCAACTGGTACTGGAAAACGCACCGGTCGATGAAATTGAAACCGTTGCGGCGCTGTGTCATTCCGTTGGCCTGCCGATTACCCTGGCGCAACTGGACATCAAACAGGATATTCCGGCGAAAATGCGCATTGTGGCTGAAGCTGCCTGTGCCGAAGGCGAAACCATCCACAACATGCCTGGCGGCGCAACGCCGGACCAGGTGTATGCCGCCCTGCTGGTGGCTGACCAGTACGGTCAACGTTACCTGCAAGAGTGGGAATAACCGACCAATAAAAATCCCCGCAATTGCGGGGATTTTTTTGTTCATACTATGCCGGACCCGCACAAGCGACATCCGGCATGGTCTGTTACAGCAGATCGAAACGATCCAGGTTCATCACTTTCACCCATGCGGCAACGAAATCTCTCACGAACTTCTCGTGAGCATCGCTGCAGGCATAAACTTCAGCCACTGCGCGCAGTACAGAGTTAGAACCAAACACCAGATCGGCGCGAGTTGCGGTGTATTTTACTTCGCCGCTCGAACGGTCACGACCTTCAAACAGCTCTTGTGACTCATCAACCGCCTTCCACTCATGACGCATATCCAGCAGATTGACGAAGAAGTCAGTGCTGAGTACGCCAGGGCGATCGGTAAAGACGCCGTGCTGGCTACCATCAAAGTTGGTGCCCAGTACGCGCATACCGCCCACCAGCACGGTCATTTCCGGTGCGGTTAGCGTCAACTGCTGCGCTTTGTCGATCAGCAGCGACTCGGTGGTCGACACGTCAGGACGAGCGCGGTAGTTACGGAAACCATCGGCAATCGGCTCAAGCAGTTCAAACATCTCAATATCCGTTTGATCCTGACGCGCATCCACACGACCCGGCGCAAAAGGTACCTTGATGCTGACACCCGCAGCGCTAGCCGCCTGCTCGATACCGACAACACCGGCCAGCACGATAATATCGGCCAACGAGGCAGTATGGGCAGACTTATAAATACCTTCCAGCACAGGCAGAACGCGTGCCGCGGTGGCATTCACATCCCAGCCGCGTTGTGGGTCCAGCGCCAGACGTGCACCGTTAGCGCCGCCACGTTTATCCCCGCCACGGAAAGTCGATGCCGAAGCCCACGCTACCGATACCAGTTCGCCCACGGACAGTCCGGAAGCAGCGATGGTCGCCTTCAGCTTCAGGATATCTTCTTCGCTTGGGTTGAAGAACGCATGCGGCAGCGGGTCTTGCCAGATCAGATCTTCTTTTGGCACTTCCGGTCCAATGTAACGCGATTTTGGCCCCATATCGCGGTGCGTCAGTTTAAACCACGCACGGGCAAACGCTTCGTTGAACGCTTGCGGATCGTTCAGGAAACGGCGAGAGATCTTCTCGAACTCAGGATCGAAACGCAGCGTCAGGTCGGTAACCAGCATCGTCGGCTTGCGTTTTTTCGACGGATCAAACGGATCGGGAATAATTTCTGGCGCGTCAACCGCTTCAAACTGAATCGCGCCTGCCGGACTGCGAGTCTGCACCCACTCATATTTGAACAGGTTCTCGAAGAAATAATTGCTCCATTGGGTAGGCGTCTGCGTCCACACCACTTCCAGACCAGAAGTAATTGCATCCGCGCCCGCGCCACTACCGTAGCTGCTGGCCCAACCCAGGCCCTGCGCTTCAATCGGTGCGGATTCTGGATCGGCGCCAACGTGCGATGCCGCTGCTGCGCCGTGGGTTTTGCCCAACGTATGACCGCCGCCAATCAGCGCCACGGTTTCTTCGTCGTTCATCCCCATGTTACCGAAGGTCGCGCGAATAGCCGCTGCCGCAGAAAGCGGTTCGCCGCTATGGTCTGGCCCTTCCGGGTTCACATAAATAAGGCCCATTTCGGTGGCGCCCAGCGGCGCTTTTGCCAGCTCTTCCGGGTGACGGTGAGTCAGCCAGGCTTTTTCATCACCCCAGTTTACGTCGAGATCCGGTTCCCAGACATCTTCACGACCGGCACCAAAGCCAAAGGTACGGAAACCTGAGTTTTCCAGCGCCACGTTACCCGCGAGGATAAACAGGTCGGCCCAGGAAATTTTCTGACCATATTTCTGCTTGATTGGCCACAGCAGACGACGCGCTTTATCAAGGCTGACGTTGTCCGGCCAGGAGTTCAGTGGTGCAAAACGCTGCTGTCCGCGACCCGCTCCACCGCGTCCATCGATAGAGCGATAGGTTCCCGCGCCGTGCCATGCCATGCGGATAAACAATCCGGCATAGGTTCCCCAGTCAGCGGGCCACCACGGTTGAGATTCGGACAGAAGGGCTCTGAGATCCCCTTTCAGGGCAGAATAGTCGAGTTTACTAAACTCTTTGCGGTAGTCGAAGTCCTCACCCAGCGGGTTCGAACGGTTGGAATGTTGGTTTAAAAGATCAACGCGGAGTTGATTTGGCCACCAGTCGCGGTTGTTCGTTCCTGCTCCCGCGCTCTGATCGTGACCGCCTTGATGAAAAGGACACTTACCGGCAGTTGATGCGTTTTGGCTATCGTCGGACATGCTCATCTATATGCTCCCTTTACAGTGTTCTGACTACGATATACACCACCAGAGATAAGATATAGTCGAAATAACCCACAGATTCGATAGCTAATTCCTTTTATATTTTAAGTTACAGAGATGTAGATCAAAATGATCAACAAAAAGCCCTCCGTAGAGGGCTGGGGCATCTGTTTAGTTAGGTCTTACACCCAGTGTGTGACAAATAGCGTAGCTCATCTCGGCACGGTTGAGGGTATAGAAGTGAAAATCCTTCACCCCTTCGCGACTGAGAATTTTCACCATATCCATGGCGATATTCGCGCCTACCAGCTTGCGGGTTTCCGCGTCATCATCAAGACCATCAAACATGGTCGACATCCACGCAGGAATGCGGACGTTGGTCATGTCAGCAAATTTTTTCGCCTGCTTAAAGTTAGATACCGGCAGGATGCCCGGAATAATTTCCACATCGATTCCCGCAGACACACAGCGATCGCGAAAGCGCAGATAGCTTTCTACATCGAAGAAAAACTGGGTGATCGCGCGGTTTGCACCGGCATCAACCTTACGCTTCAGGTTCAGCAAATCGGCCTGAGCGCTTTTGGCTTCCGGGTGCACTTCCGGGTAAGCCGCAACGGAGATATCGAAGTCTGCAACGTCTTTCAGCAGAGTCACCAGGTCGGAAGCATACATATCCGGTTTACCGCTTCCCGGCGGCAGATCACCGCGCAGGGCAACAATATGACGAATACCGTTATGCCAGTAGTCCTGAGCAATGGTACGCAGCTCATCACGGGTCGCATCAATGCATGTCAGGTGCGGGACCGCTTCAAGACCAGTGCGATCCTTAATGCCTTTAATAATGCTATGCGTACGGTCGCGCTCACCAGAGTTTGCACCGTAAGTAACTGAAACAAACTTCGGCTTCAGGCTGCTCAGGCGATCGATGGAGTTCCACAGGGTTTGCTCCATTTCACTGGTGCGCGGCGGGAAAAACTCAAACGAAACGTTAATCTGACCCTGCACTTCTGCCAGGCTCTGATTCAGGGCTTCCCGCTGGTTGGCGTGAAAAAAGCTCATACCTTACCTCATCAATCTTTTGTCGTTATATGTTGTGTTGTGAACTGCTATACGTTTAGACGTCTAGATGTAAAAATGACGGAAAAGCATGCTGGCGTCAACACAAAAATCATCGTTAAAGGTGAGGAATACTCAGCCAACGTGAAAAAATTTCACATCAGCTTGAAATGGTGAGAGATTGCGTCACGACCGTCTGTAGCCACTCTACTTTTGTTACGTTCTCAGGCAGCGTCGCTAACCCCATGCTAAGCCGCAATTCTGTATCAGTAAGCGGAAGGAAGATCACGCCCTGACGCTGGATAGCGGAAAAGGAGGCCGGAACCAGGCTCAGACCGTCACCCTGCGTGATCCGTGCCAGCAACACGTCATGTTCCATCGGCTCCTCAATAAGGGTAGGAGAGTAACCGGCACGACGAAAAATGTGTCGAGTGTAATCAAAAAAAGCAGGGTTACGTTCACGTTTGAACCAGAACAGCGGTCGGTGGTTCAGCGACGTTAACGAGAGCGAAGGCAGAGCCGCCTCGGGCCAGAGCGTGGGTAAGGCCGGGGCTGGATTTACGCAGTAGAGAAATTGCCACCGTCGCCGCGCTCACCGCCATGGGTAACGCCGCACCGCAGCTTAAGGTACACATCGCCGCCGCGCTGCACGTTGGCTTAACGCAGGAAGAGATTATTGAAGTGATGATGCAGATGGCTGTTTATGCGGGATTCCCGGCAGCACTAAACGGCCTGTTCGCTGCAAAAGAGGTGTTTGCCTCCCACAGAGGTTAAAACAAAGGCCAGCGGAATATCTGCTGGCCTGACCTCACTACGGTTTCACATCTTCCACACGCATGCCTTTGAGTTGCTCATCCGTCAGCGTATTTCCCGCTTTGAAATAATCCACGACCGCATTAGAGACATAGTAACCGCCGGATGTGTTACGCGCTTTACCTTCAGTAAATGTCGTGAAACCATCACCGCCGTCAGCCAGGAAGCTATTGGTGGCAATGTGATAAACCGTGGCATCCTCAATGGGTTTGCCGTTTAACGTCAATACGCTAACCCGCAGACCAACCGGTTTACTGCTGTCATACTTCATCTCCAGTCCTTTGGACACCTGCAATACACCGTTGCTTAAACCCGCGCCGTGCTCCATCAGGCTACGTAACTGCTTCCCGGTGAGATCCATGGTTGCCAGCTCATTCGGGAACGGGAAGGTGCTAATGACTGCGCCCATGGTGATGACTCCAGCAGGGATTTCATTCCGGATGCCGCCCGAGTTAGTGAGCGCTAACTGGGTATCTTTACCCGCCGCAACCAGCAACGCATCTGCCGCCAGATTTCCCAGCGAAGAAGATTCACCGTAAGCACGCGTCAGCTCAACCGGCGCGTTGGCAACCGTCTGCTGCACCACTTTATCGAGCTTTTTATTCCAGCCATCAATGACCTGTTTCGTCTGCGGGTCTGGCTGCCACTCATCAGCAAAAATGGTTTTCAGCTCGAAGTTCTTCACGGTAAATTGATGCGGTTTTTGCTGGTAATCCAGCACCAGTTTACCCACATCAATGCCGCCGCTGTCGGTAGACAGAATCAGGGTGTTACCTACTTTAATCGGCTCCGGCGTGCCCACATGCGCATGACCGGTGATCAGGATGTCCAACCCCTGCACCTGGCCTGCGGTCTGGATGTCTTTATCCAGCGCACGGCGTACATCGGTGCCCCCCAGACTGGACTGACGCGCTGGCGTGCCTTCATGGATCAGCGCCACGGTGAGATCGACTTTGCCTTTCAGCTCATCGATATAGCGTTGCAACCACTTCACTTCATCCCGCGCCTCGATCCCGACACGTGTCGCAGCGGAAACCGTATCATCAAAAGCAAACACGCCGTGCAAGCCAATCACGCCTATCTTTACGCCATCTTTTTCAATAATGGTGTAAGGCTTATCCCAGAACATTTTGCTGCTGTTTTGGTAAAAGATGTTGCCCTGCACGATCGGAAACTTTGCCTGGCTCAGCTGCAGCAGCGTATTGTCCCAACCGTGATCGAATTCATGATTACCCATGGTGACAGCGTCAAAATTCATGGTGTTCATGATATCGATAATCGCCTTCCCCTTGGTCAGGCTGCTGATATATGGCCCGGTGAAATAGTCGCCAGCATCCAAAAACCAGGTGGCGCTATTTTTCGCTTTCTCCTGCTTCACCATCGCCGAGATATTGGCCCAACCGCCAATATCTCGTGTGCCATTGGCAATCCATGGCACTTTATAAGGTTCGACATGGGCATGGAGATCGTTGGTATAAATAATCGTGACATCTTTGGCACTCGCCCAGAGCGGTAAAGATACCAGAACACCGACAGCAAGCATTTTTAGCTTCATAACCAATCCCTTTCAGTCATATAAAGATTCGCTACGTTACGTTCTGAAAGGTTTTTTTATGTGAGAAAACTCACATCCATCGGTGATAGTTGCAGGCCAAAATCAACGACCATTAAAAATCGTTGGTAACAGGATGACGTCACTGTTCACTATCAATTGCTGCAAATCCTTTGGCTGCAAAAATCTGGGGCTGGCGAGTTCAGCTGATTACAGCTGGCCAGAATATCGGCTGGGTTATGCCGCACTGCATTGTCGGGCATGCGGCAGCCTTCCACCGCTGTTTGATGAGGAACAGTTCCGTTGCTGGTTGTCGGCATATTTAGCGGATTTTGCCGCTAATCGTGGTCAGTTTTGCCCATGTTGCTACCAGCGAGAAATCATTCGCTATGGGCATAATCCCCAGGGCAGCCAGCGCGTTCAGTGCCGAAACTGCAAAAAAGTGTGGACACCAAAGCAGTCGCCTCCCACCAGCATCGTTTTGCCAGAACAAATAGCGACGATTCCCTTGCTCGTCCCTTTTCAGGGCGTTAGTGCAGGCCAGCAACTCTATGTATTACTCTCTTTTGACGCTATTCGCGGCAATGTTCTGCATATTTCCAGCAACTTCACGCCGCACACTGCCGGCATATCATTGCTTTACCGCTGGCGTGGCACTGCTGAGCCAACAGTCATTCACGACGATATCATTGAGCGAGTGAGTCAGCGGGAAACCCAGTTTTTACGCCGCAGCCAGTTTGATGAAATCCAGTACGGCAGCGCCATACTCAAACGGAACGCCAGCGGCGCGATTTTACGCCCGGTCATTACTGCCCATGGGCATTTCCGCCTGCTGAGCCATCTGTGGCCAGAGGTAAAAACCCATATTATTGCCCACGAATGCTTCCTGCGCGGCGCAGCGATAACCGCATGGGCGGAACAGTTTCGCCATCATCGCGCCTCGCTGTGGTTTATTGATGAAGAAATGAATAGCGATAAGCGCACGCTGCCCTGGCAATTGCTGGGTAAAACGTATCAGGGATGGTGGCGAAATCAGTGGCAAATCTGGCAACGAGGCGATATGCGTAAAATGGTGTGTTTGTTAACGCAGGGGCGGGTTGAAGAAAGCGCGTCAATAACCCTGGCGGCAAGCCATCGTTTTCTCGCCTGGTTGCGGCAACAGACGGAATTTGAGCAAAGTACCCGTTACTCTGCCCATTCGGTGTTTCAGGCGATAAGATCGCTGGCAGATAAATACAACGCCCTCATTGAGGGCGATGTTTACACATGTTATCCGGCAACAAAAACTACAGCAGTTGCGCCAAACGGTTGATGTCTGACTGAATCGCCCCGGCGGTCACATCGCGGCCCGCCCCCGGTCCGCGAATGACCAGCGGGTTATCACGATACCAACGGCTTTCAATGGCGAAGACGTTATCGCACGGCAGTAGTGCCGCCAGCGGGTGCTCAGGGCGTACCGCTTCAACGCCAACGCGTGCCTTACCGTTAGCGTCAAAACGCGCCACATAGCGTAGCACCAGTCCCATTTCACGTGCCGCTTCCAGGCGTTGCACCATCTGCTCGTTCAGCTCATCGCCATTTTCAAAGAAATGGTCAATAGAACCTGCTTCACAGTGCGCAGGCACCAGAGATTCTACGCGTACCTGGTCCGGTTCGATGTCGTAACCCGCTTCACGCGCCAGAATCACCAGCTTGCGCATCACATCTTTGCCGGAAAGATCCACGCGCGGATCAGGTTCAGTCAGACCCTGCTGCCACGCCTGATCCACCAGATCGGTGAACGGGACCGTGCCATCAAATTGCAGGAACAACCACGACAACGTGCCGGAGAAGATCCCACTGATCGACAGAATAGTATCTCCGCTATCAATCAGATCGCGCACGGTATGGTTGATCGGCAAGCCTGCGCCTACGGTGGCGTTATACAGCCAGTGGCGACCGGTTTTTTCAAAGGCGTCATGAATCTGGCGGTAATTATTACTGCTGCTCGCCCCCGCCAGCTTGTTGGCGCTGATAACGTGGAAGCCATGACTGGCGAAATCCAGATACTGCTCCGCCAACTGCTCGCTGGCAGTGACGTCCAGCACCACTAAATCATCATACGGGTGGGCACGCATCCACAGGAACAATGACTCTTCATCCTGTTCTACCGCCTCGTCATCGAAGAAGGCCAACGCGCGACTGGCATCCAGCCCTTCGTAATTCAGCAGGCTACGGCGGCTATCAACCACTCCTGCCAGCACGAACTCTAATCCGGTACGCGCCGAGAGCGTGGTCTGCTCGCGGGCAAACAGCTCCAGCCAGCGCGACCCAATGTTGCCTTTGCCGAACAGCACCAGACCAAT
Source organism: Citrobacter sp. RHBSTW-00986 (assembly GCF_013783065.1). Lineage (NCBI taxonomy): Bacteria > Pseudomonadati > Pseudomonadota > Gammaproteobacteria > Enterobacterales > Enterobacteriaceae > Citrobacter > Citrobacter sp. RHBSTW-00986. The sequence goes on from NZ_CP056200.1 coordinate 4,659,081, forward strand.
GCGTTTTTCCGCGCGGAAGATTGACTGGTGCAGACCCTGAATCAGGCTCTCCGTTGGCCCGGTACGCAAGACGGCGACCAGGCTGATGCCCTCTTCCGACTGCCAGGTGAATTCGACCGGCTGACCTTTCAGCTGTTGCCAAAAGCGATGGCAGTGCAGCGGGTTACGGGTGACGCCCGCCCCAACCATCGCCACCAGCGCCAGCCCCTGGCGCAGACGCAGTTCGCCCGGCAGGCCAGCTTCATCCAGAATTTTCAATGCGCCATCAGCGACTTCGGAGGTATAGCAAAATTGCAGCAACTGGCGGTCAGGATGCACACCCACTGCCAGCGGACGCACCTGGGTGCGTTTTAAAATCTGATCGATTTCTTTATAGGCCAGTTTAAAGTCCTGGCCAGTGGGAACCTGAAACTCAATCAGGCAAACGTCGTCATGGCTGGTCACAATACGTGCCCCGGTACCGGAAGCCAGCACGCGTTCAATACGCGTCGATCCCTGCTCCGGCGTATAGCTACAACGCAACTGGAGATCGATATCGCTGCCGGAAACCGGCTGGAGGGTGCGGGCATGGAGAACCGGAGCCGCCAGACGCGCCAGCTCGCTGGCTTCATCCAGACGCAGCAGCGGCAGCAGACAGGCATCTTTTACTTTACGCGGATCCGCGCTGTAAACCCCGGCGACATCGCTCCAGATGGTTACGCGGGAAACCCCCGCCAACGCGCCAACCTGCGTCGCCGAGTAGTCGGAGCCGTTACGCCCCAGCAGTACCGTCTCACCGGCGTTGCTGCGGCTAATGAAACCAGTAACGACCAGGCGTTTGCCCGGATGCTGCGCCAGCAGTTGCTGCAGCAATGGGTAAGAAAGACCTTCATCCACCTGCGGCTGAGCGCCGCGCTCGGCACGTAAAAAATCGCGCGCATCCAGCCAGGCTGACTCCAGCCCCTGTTGGTTAAGGACGGCAGACATCAAACGCGCCGACCACACCTCGCCATGCCCGACGACTTCAGCATAGACGGCATCATTCACGCCGCTGTCGAGTAACCCGGCCAGACGCTCCAGATCGTGAATAAACGCGCCGATCAGCCCATCCGCCACCTCAGGAGGTAACAAACCGCTGATAAGCTCACTCTGATAGCGACGTAACGCCTGTTGAACCTGATGCGCAGAAAGACGATCGGTCTGGCTTAATTTTAGCCAGCTAATCAACTGGTTAGTGGTACTGCCTGCGGCTGAAACAACCATCATGTCATCAGGCTGCGAGTACTCTGCCATAATGCCTGCGACACGCAGATAACATTTCACATCAGCCAGACTACTACCACCAAATTTGTGCAGTTGACGACCCTTCGTCCCTGCCTGCGCAATCACACTCATGTTTACCCCTTGTTTGCAGCCCGGAAGCCATTTTCCAGGTCGGCAATTAAATCTTCGCCATCTTCAATACCGGTGGAGATACGCAACAGCGTTTCCGAAATTCCGGCAGCAGCACGCGCTTCTGGCGCCATTCCCGCGTGTGTCATGGTTGCGGCATGGGAGATCAGACTTTCAACGCCCCCTAACGATTCCGCCAGCGTAAACAATGACAACCCGCCGAGGAAGCGACGCAGCGTTTGCTCATCGCCATCCAGCTCAAAACTCAACATCGCGCCAAACCCTTTTTGCTGACGCGCGGCAATCTCATGGCCCTGATTATCCGGCAATGACGGGTGATACAATTTTTTCACCAGCGGCTGAGTTTGCAGATAATCCACAATCGCCTGAGCATTACGTTGCGCCACCTCCATACGAGGTGACAGAGTACGCAGGCCGCGCAACAGCAGATAACTATCAAACGCGCCGCCGGTCACACCAATATTATTCGCCCACCATGCCAGTTCAGTGACCATTTCAGGATCTTTTGCTATCACCACACCAGCCACTACGTCGGAGTGACCGTTTAAATATTTCGTGCATGAATGCAACACCAGATCGGCGCCTAATGCCAGTGGATTTTGCAGTGCCGGGCTTAAAAAAGTGTTGTCCACCACGCTGACCGCACCAGCCTCGCGCGCCAGCTGGCAGATTTTCGCGATATCCACCACGCGCAACAGCGGGTTGCTTGGGCTTTCTACCAGCACCAGCTTCGGTTTTTCCGCCAGTGCCGCCTGCAACGCCTGCTCATCTCCTTGATCGACAAACAGTACGCGATAACAGCCACGCTTTGCCAGGCTGTCAAACAGACGATAGCTCCCGCCGTAGCAGTCGTGTGGTGCGACCAGCAGATCGCCAGGCTTGAGGAATACCGTAGTCACCAGATGAATCGCCGACATGCCGGTGTTGGTCAGTACTGCCCCCACCCCACCTTCCAGTTCCGCCAGCGCACGCTGAACGACATCACGCGTTGGGTTACCGCGGCGCGAATAGTCATGGGCGCGAGGCTCATTAAAACCGGTAAAGTTATAGGTGCTGGAGAGGTGGATCGGCGGGACAACGCAACCGTACTGTTCGTCGTCATTTAACCCGCTACGCACTGCGATGGTGGCCTGTTTACGCGTCATATTGAGGAGATCCTGGCTGAGTCGGTGAAAAGTCAGACACCAGAGTAATCATAGTTACGATAGCCGTCAATACATCTGGACATCTAAACTTCTTTGCGTATAGATTGAGCAAACCGGAAATAGCCGTTAAAATTATATGCATTAGCGTACATCTGCGTCGGCTTACTTCGTGTCAGGGCCACGCCACTACGATAAACTACGCGCAATTATGGTCCGGGCTCAGGTTCTGGCCTCAATATTAATGACAAAGAGGATTAGGTATCTCATGGCTGAATGGAGCGGCGAATATATCAGCCCATACGCTGAGCACGGTAAGAAGAGTGAGCAAGTCAAAAAAATTACGGTTTCCATTCCTCTGAAGGTGTTAAAAATCCTTACCGATGAACGCACGCGTCGTCAGGTTAACAACCTGCGTCACGCCACCAACAGCGAACTGCTGTGTGAAGCGTTTCTGCATGCTTTTACCGGGCAACCATTACCCAACGATGACGACCTGCGTAAAGAGCGCAGCGATGAAATTCCGGAAGAAGCAAAGGTAATCATGCGTGAACTGGGTATCAACCCGGAAACGTGGGAATACTGATTTTTCAAGACAGATGAGAAAAGGCGGGATTACTCCCGCCGCTTCTCACTACGTTACTTACTGATACCATTAAGCTTATTCAATGTTTCTTCCATTTTGAGCGTCTCTTTACGGTTCAATGGATAGAAATAAATCAGAATGACCGCTGCCAAGAACAGGCATAAAGCCGGTAACAGATTTGCCATCGTATAGATGTTTTCCTGCACAATGCTGGTTTGCACAGCGCCGCCCGTTGACGAAGATTGATAACCAATGATGGCCAGCATAAAGCCGCCAATAGCCCCTGCGCACGCCTGGCCAACCTTGCGGGCGAAGAAGTTCACGCCATAGACGGTCCCATCTTCACGATCGCCGGTGACATACTGGTGATAATCACACACATCGGTCATAAACGCCCAAATCATCAGGTTGAATAACCCAGCCCCCAGCGTCGCCAGGAACAGGAAAACCAAATAAACCTTCGCGTCGGTAATGTGGGTGAAGTACATAATCACATACATGGCTACCGCAAAGAGCAGCGCGCCTACGCTGGCTTCTTTCTTACCAAAGCGCTTCGTGAGCCAGGATGCCGAGGGTGCCAGCAAAACCAGAGAGCCAAAGGTGAAGAGCAATGCAACGGACATGGCCTCTTTGTTATGGAAATAGTCATTAAACAGGTAAGTCATGTTGGTACCAGACAACCCCTGATTAATCACAATCAGCAGATCCACAACCACTAAAACAATTAGCGCTTTATTGCGTATCAGCCCCTTCAGCAGCACAGAAACCGGCATGCTCTCTTTTCTTTCCACCCGCACGCGTTCCGTCGTTAACTGACAGGTCAACGTTAAAAAGATAAACCCCAGCACAGAACAACCAATGGCAATCCAGAAGAAATGCTGCCCAGAGATCACCTGGCTTCCGTCCACCAGAGTGGTGTACATCAGGATCGGAATAAAAAAGCCGGTTGTCCCGCCGCCGATGGCGGACCCAACGCTGCGCCAGGTTGACAGCGATACGCGATCTTCCGGATTCGAGCTTATCGCCGCAGACATGGCGCCATACGGAATACTCACTGTCGATAACAGCGAACCGTAAATAAAATAGGAACAGCAGATGTAGATAATTTTCGCCGTATAAGAAAAATCATGCACAAACGGCAGGAACAGAACGACCGCAATGATGCAAAACGGGTACTTCATGCGGCGCACCCAGGGGTTAAATCGCCCATGTACCGTTAGTTTAGAGGTATCACATAAGCGCCCTACGCCAACGTCGACAAACGCATCAAAGAGTTTGGTCACAAAATAGAGTGAACCAACAATAACACCGGAAATACCGAGTACGTTGGTGTAATAAATCATTAAAAAACTATTTACCAGCCCAAGAATAAAACAGGTTCCGAGGTCACCACATAAATAACCGAATTTATCTCTTAATCCGAAAGGCCTGACGGCAATATTTTGATTGCTTCCGATCATTGTTCCATCATTAGACATGATGTTAACTCCTTAGACACATTATTCACGCAAACTATGCGTATACCGATGCTCAGCGTAATAAATCGATACGAAGTGTATTAACGGTCAGAAGTTATAACCGAGACCAACGCGATAGCGGGTCTGACGATCGTCTGTGGTTGTGGTGTTATACCCCGAGGAAACGTTACCCACCTCAACAAATGGAACCCATGAGCCTATTTTATACGCCACACGGAAGTTATATTCGTAATCGTCTTTTCGGTTGTTATATAAATCTTCGCTATCGGCAATTTTATAAATGCCATTTAGCTCAAACATCCAGTCATTGATGTTATAACCGAGCCATGCTTCCGGACGATAGACCATGCGGTCATCCTTGCCATCAGTGTTTCTGCGCATGTACTCCTGACGATAGCGGAACGCGGTCCACCAATGGTCATTGATGTTATACTGCACGCGAATATAAGGCTTATAAATCGCGATGTTATCGCCCGTTTCGATCGCAATACCCGGCTGCCAGATAAGGTCCTTCCAGGTGAACTGGTAGCTTGCCGTATACTCGTTGCCATTACTTTCCATATTATTCCACGCATCATTAGATTGCGTATTTTCGGAACGTGAAATGGCCTCGACTGCCACACCAAAACCCGTAGCAAAACGATGCGACATATAAACACGGTCGTAATTACGACCATCATCATAATATTCATGTCGATAATCAACATAACCCGCTTGCGCGGCCGCAGAGAATAATGAAATCAGTAATAACGCGGATTTAAATTTCATGACCATCCCTCTTCACACTAAATCTAGGAAATTGCCCATCTCGCTCCGTCCATAAATGAAGAAACGATGAAGGAATAAGAATAATTTTATATTTCCACGAAAGTGTATTTTAGAAAGAAGGAAGAAACCTTTGGTATTTTGCCAAAGATTGGCATAAGTGGCAAAAACAAGAAGATAAAAAGGACGCAGATCACCAGTTGAAACATTTTATCGTAAAAATAAAAACGATGTTTTATTTATTAAATAAAAGACATCATTCAATACATCAATACGAATTTCAGTCTGCAGACGCAGAAACAAAAAAAGCGCCATAAGGCGCTTTTTTCTGACAGCTGAAACTTACTTGCTGCCTGGGATGCTGAAACGCTTGTTGAAGCGATCAACACGGCCACCGGTAGCAACATCACGCTGCTTGCCAGTATAGAACGGGTGGCACTGACCGCACACGTCCAGGTTCAGATCGTGACCGACGGTAGAGCGGATTTTCATGACGTTACCGCAAGAGCAGTTTGCAGTAATTTCTTCGTATTTCGGGTGAATATCTTTTTTCATGGGAAAACCTCGGTTTAAGGCCGCGTCGCTCTTCCAGCCCTAACGCCAGACACCACGCGATGTTAATTATTCCCCGTCACCTTTCACGCTGCATCAACAGCCTGAAACTCTCGGGTAATGGTCATTGTTTGACGCAATCAATTTGCATCAAAGGCGGCGAATCATACAGAAATTAACCTGCTCATGCAAACTGATCCGCATTCTACCCTTCACTAATGTGTATACTAACCCGCCAGATTTCAAGTCAGGATGATTCAATGCCCGTTGCGCACGTTGCCTTACCCGTTCCGCTACCTCGCACCTTTGACTACCTGCTGCCGGAAGGCATGAGCGCCAAAGCCGGGTGTCGTGTACGCGTGCCCTTTGGCAAGCAACAGGAGCGCGTGGGCATCGTTTTATCCGTCAGCGAGCACAGCGAACTGCCGCTGAGCGAATTGAAAGCCGTTCTCGAAGTGCTGGACAGCGAGCCGGTTTATTCGACCTCCGTCTGGCGTCTGCTGCTGTGGGCGGCTGACTATTATCACCATCCTATCGGCGACGTACTGTTTCACGCCCTGCCGATTCTGCTGCGCCAGGGACGCCCGGCGACAAACGCGCCCATATGGTACTGGTTTGCCACTGAAGAAGGTCAGGTTATTGATCTCAACAGCCTCAAGCGCTCTCCCAAGCAACAGCAGGCGCTGGCTGCGCTACGCCAGGGAAAAATCTGGCGCGACCAGGTGGCTGAGCTCGAATTTAATGACGCCGCATTACAGGCGCTGCGGAAAAAAGGGCTGTGCGATCTGGCGAGCGAAACGCCTGGTTTTAGCGACTGGCGTACCCACTACGCGGTTTCCGGTGAGCGTCTTCGACTGAACACCGAGCAAGCCACCGCCGTCGGGGCGATTCACAGCGCCGCGGACAGTTTTAGCGCCTGGCTATTAGCGGGCGTGACGGGCTCAGGCAAAACAGAGGTCTATCTAAGCGTACTGGAAAATGTCCTGGCCCAGGGCAAGCAGGCGCTGGTAATGGTGCCGGAGATTGGCCTGACGCCGCAAACTATTGCCCGTTTTCGCGAACGCTTCAATGCGCCGGTCGAAGTCCTGCACTCCGGTTTGAACGACAGCGAACGTCTTTCGGCCTGGCTGAAAGCAAAAAATGGCGAAGCGGCGATTGTTATCGGCACGCGCTCGTCACTGTTTACACCGTTTAAAAATCTCGGCGTGATTGTCATCGACGAAGAGCATGACAGCTCTTATAAACAGCAGGAAGGCTGGCGCTATCATGCGCGCGATCTCGCGGTTTATCGCGCCCACAGCGAGCAGATCCCGATTATTCTCGGCTCAGCCACTCCGGCTCTGGAAACGCTGTGCAACGTGCGACAGAAAAAATATCGCATGCTGCGCCTGACGCGCCGTGCCGGAAATGCGCGCCCAGCCACTCAGCACGTGCTGGATCTCAAAGGTCAGCAGGTGCAGGCCGGACTCGCCCCTGCGCTTATCACCCGTATGCGTCAGCACCTGCAGGCGGATAACCAGGTGATTCTGTTTTTGAACCGCCGGGGCTTTGCTCCTGCGCTGCTGTGTCATGACTGCGGCTGGATTGCCGAATGTCCGCGCTGCGATCACTACTACACGCTGCATCAGGCACAGCACCATTTACGCTGCCACCACTGCGACAGCCAGCGCCCAATACCACGTCAGTGCCCTTCCTGCGGCTCAACGCATATGGTTCCGGTTGGACTCGGCACCGAACAGCTTGAGCAGGCTCTGGCCCCTTTTTTCCCCGGCGTGCCAATCTCACGCATCGATCGCGACACCACCAGCCGTAAAGGGTCGCTGGAGCAGCATCTGGCGGAAGTACATCGCGGCGGCGCACGAATTCTGATCGGCACGCAAATGCTGGCCAAGGGCCACCACTTCCCGGACGTCACCCTGGTGGCGCTTCTGGACGTTGACGGCGCGCTGTTCTCTGCAGATTTCCGGTCGGCAGAACGCTTCGCCCAGCTTTACACGCAGGTCTCCGGGCGAGCAGGACGCGCCGGGAAACAGGGCGAAGTGGTGCTACAAACGCACCATCCTGAGCATCCGCTGCTGCAAACTTTGCTGTACAGAGGTTATGACGCGTTTGCCGAGCAGGCGCTGGCCGAGCGACAAACGCTCCAGCTTCCACCGTGGACCAGCCATGTGATCGTGCGGGCAGAAGATCATAACAACCAGCATGCGCCTATGTTCTTACAACAGTTGCGAAATCTGATCCAGGCCAGTCCGCTTGCCGATGACAAACTGTGGGTGCTCGGCCCGGTTCCCGCCCTGGCCCCCAAGCGCGGCGGTCGCTATCGCTGGCAAATTTTGTTGCAACATCCGTCGCGAATTCGCCTGCAGCATATCGTCAGCGGCACGCTGGCGCTGATCAATACGTTACCCGATGCACGTAAGGTTAAATGGGTGCTGGATGTCGATCCCATCGAGGGATAATCCCTCACGATGCGAGGCGGATCGTAAAATTAAAGATCCATCACACTTTTTATGAAAATTCTGTAACCGCTTCCATTAACTATCTGATAAAAATGTTTCAGATGAAGGCTATTCAAGGACGAGTCTGTGCCAGCAGGTCTCTGGCGAGGAGAAAGAGTGAAACCGAATAAGCAGGTTGCCGCCGCTACGATGAAAGATGTTGCTCTGAAGGCGAAAGTCTCAACGGCAACCGTATCCCGCGCATTAATGAACCCGGACAAAGTCTCGCAGTCAACCCGTAACAAGGTTGAACAGGCTGCGCTGGAAGTGGGATATTTACCCCAATCAATGGGACGCAACGTTAAGCGTAATGAATCACGTACCATTCTGGTGATTGTCCCGGATATCTGCGATCCGTTTTTTAGCGAAGTGATTCGCGGCATAGAAGTGACCGCCGCTGAGCAGGGATATCTGGTGCTTATCGGCGACTGCGCCCACCAGAATCAGCAGGAAAAGACCTTCCTCAACCTCATTATCACCAAACAGATCGATGGCATGGTGCTGCTCAGTTCGCGACTGCCGTTTGATGCCAGCGTGGAAGAGCAGCGCAACTTGCCGCCGATGGTCATGTCCAACGAGTTCGCGCCAGAGCTGGAACTCCCCACCGTGCACATTGATAATCTCACCGCCGCCTTCAACGCGATGAACTATCTGCTGGAATTGGGGCATAAACGCATTGGCTGTATCGCCGGACCAGAGGATATGCCGCTGTGCCATTACCGTCTGCAAGGTTACGTTCAGGCATTGCGCCGCAGTGGAATTACGGTCGATCCGCATTTCATCGCGCGCGGTGACTTTACCTATGAAGCGGGAGCCAATGCGCTTAAGCAGCTCCTTGAGCTTCCACAGCCACCTACTGCGGTCTTTTGCCACAGCGATGTCATGGCGCTGGGGGCACTCTCTTACGCCAAACGTCAGGGTCTGAAGGTACCTGACGATTTATCCATCATTGGCTTTGATAATATTTCGCTCACGGAATTTTGTGATCCACCCCTGACAACCGTCGCACAGCCGCGTTTCGATATCGGACGTGAAGCTATGCTGTTACTGCTCGATCAACTACAAGGTCAGAACGTCAGCAGTGGCTCACGTTTACTGGACTGCGAGCTTATTATTCGGGGTACTACCCGGGCACTGACGTAAAGTAAAGTGCTTTCGGACTCCCCTGTCTGGTCAAAGGCCCGCCGCTTAAGTAACATGGCGGGCTGACGAACGAATAAATACAGCGAAACGATAGTGGCACAACGAGATTATGTACGTCGCGGCCAACCGGCACCTTCGCGGCGCAAGAAGAGCACATCACGGAAAAAACAACGCAATACGCCTGCGGTATCGCCCGCTATGGTTGCTATTGCTGCAGCCGTACTCGTGACCTTTATCGGTGGTCTGTACTTCATTACGCATCACAAGAAAGAAGAGTCCGAAACGCTGCAAAACCAGAAAGTCACCGGTAATGGCATCCCGCCAAAACCGGAAGAGCGCTGGCGATACATCAAAGAGCTGGAAAGCCGTCAGCCTGGCGTACGTGCGCCTACCGAACCGTCTGCAGGCGGCGAGGTACTGAACGCCGATCAGCTTACCAATGAGCAGCGCCAGTTGTTGGCGCAAATGCAGGCCGATATGCGCCAACAGCCAACGCAGCTCAACGAAGTACCATGGAACGAACAAACTGCGGAACAACGCCAGCAAACGCTGCAGCGTCAACGTCAGGTGCAACAGCAGCAGTGGAATAACACCCAACAGCAGGCTCAACAGCCGCGCCAACGGGTAACGGAACAGCCGTACCAGCAGCAGCAAACGCGTACTGCGCAAACCGCACCGGTACAGCAGCCGAAGGCGCAGCCAAAACCTGCGGCCCAACAGCCGTATCAGGATCTACTGCAAACACCTGCGCATACCACCGCCGCTCAGCCGAAAACGCAGCCGGCCGCGCCGATAACAAATGAAACGCAGCCGCCAAAACAGACGGCGGAGAAAAAAGATGAACGCCGCTGGATGGTACAGTGCGGCTCATTTAAAGGCGCTGAGCAGGCAGAAACCGTGCGCGCGCAGTTGGCTTTTGAAGGCTTCAACTCACGTATTACCACCAATAACGGCTGGAATCGCGTGGTCATTGGTCCGGTCAAAGGCAAAGAGAATGCCGACAACACCATCAGCCGCCTGAAAGTTGCTGGTCACACAAACTGCATTCGACTCGCCACTGGGGGTTGAAACCCCCAAAATCCCCCCCATCTATACTTGCATTACGCCCCGCATACTGCGCGGGGCCTGTGTTTTGCATTTGTAACCAAGGGGTCTGCTCGTGACAACAATAGTAAGCGTACGCCGTAACGGCCATGTGGTAATCGCCGGTGATGGTCAGGCCACACTGGGTAACACCGTAATGAAAGGCAACGTGAAGAAAGTCCGCCGTCTGTACAACGACAAAGTCATCGCGGGCTTTGCGGGCGGTACTGCGGATGCATTCACGCTGTTTGAACTGTTTGAACGCAAGCTGGAAATGCACCAGGGTCACCTGGTGAAAGCTGCCGTTGAACTGGCAAAAGACTGGCGTACCGACCGTATGCTGCGCAAACTCGAAGCGCTGCTGGCCGTTGCGGATGAAACTGCATCACTCATCATCACCGGTAACGGCGACGTCATACAGCCAGAAAACGATCTGATTGCCATCGGCTCCGGCGGTCCCTACGCCCAAGCTGCTGCACGCGCTCTGCTGGAAAACACCGAGCTTGGCGCACGCGAGATTGCTGAGAAAGCGTTGGATATTGCAGGGGATATCTGCATTTATACCAACCACTTCCATACCATCGAAGAATTGAACTCCAAAGCGTAAGGATCCCCCATGTCTGAAATGACCCCACGCGAAATTGTCAGCGAACTGAACAAACACATCATCGGCCAGGACAACGCTAAGCGTTCCGTGGCGATTGCCCTGCGTAACCGCTGGCGCCGCATGCAGCTCAACGAAGAGCTGCGCCATGAAGTTACGCCGAAAAACATTCTGATGATTGGCCCAACCGGCGTCGGTAAAACCGAAATCGCCCGTCGTCTGGCAAAACTGGCCAACGCGCCGTTCATCAAAGTTGAAGCAACGAAATTCACCGAAGTCGGCTATGTTGGTAAAGAAGTTGACTCTATCATCCGCGATCTGACCGATGCTGCCATCAAAATGGTCCGCGTTCAGGCCATCGAGAAAAACCGCTTCCGTGCCGAAGAGATGGCGGAAGAGCGCATTCTCGACGTGCTGATCCCACCGGCTAAAAATAACTGGGGACAGTCAGAGCAGCCGCAGGAACCTTCAGCAGCGCGTCAGGCGTTCCGTAAAAAACTGCGTGAAGGCCAGTTGGATGATAAAGAGATCGAAATCGATCTCGCGGCCGCACCGATGGGCGTTGAAATCATGGCGCCTCCGGGAATGGAAGAGATGACCAGCCAGCTACAGTCCATGTTCCAGAACCTGGGCGGTCAGAAGCAAAAACCGCGTAAGCTGAAAATCAAAGACGCGATGAAGCTGCTGATTGAAGAAGAAGCGGCCAAACTGGTGAATCCGGAAGAGCTGAAACAGGAAGCTATCGACGCCGTTGAGCAACACGGAATCGTGTTTATCGACGAAATCGACAAAATCTGTAAGCGCGGCGAATCCTCCGGCCCGGACGTGTCCCGTGAAGGCGTACAGCGCGACCTGCTGCCGCTGGTTGAAGGCTGCACGGTCTCCACTAAACACGGTATGGTGAAAACAGATCACATTCTGTTTATCGCCTCTGGCGCATTCCAGGTAGCGAAACCGTCTGACCTGATCCCGGAACTGCAGGGGCGTCTGCCGATTCGTGTCGAACTGCAGGCGCTGACCACCAGCGATTTTGAGCGTATCCTTACCGAACCGAATGCCTCCATCACCGTCCAGTACAAAGCGCTGATGGCGACCGAAGGTGTGGACATCAACTTCACCGAATCGGGCATTAAACGCATTGCCGAAGCGGCCTGGCAGGTCAATGAAACCACCGAAAACATCGGTGCACGTCGTCTGCATACCGTTCTCGAGCGTCTGATGGAAGATATTTCCTATGATGCGAGCGATTTAAACGGCCAAAGCATCACAATTGATGCCGAATATGTGAGCAAACATCTGGATGCGCTGGTCGCAGATGAAGATCTGAGCCGTTTTATCCTATAATCGCGTTCAATGCATTTTCATCACTGTTGATGGGGCTGATAAAGCCCCATTTTTATTGGCGCTAAATATGACTGAACAACAAAAAATTAGCCGCTCACAAGCCTGGCTGGAAAGTTTACGACCTAAGACCTTACCGCTCGCCTTCGCGGCGATCATCGTCGGTACGGCATTAGCATGGTGGCAAGGATACTTCGATCCGCTGGTTGCTCTGTTGGCATTGATTACAGCAGGACTGCTGCAAATTCTGTCCAACCTCGCTAACGACTATGGCGATGCCGTCAAAGGCAGCGACAAGCCCGACCGCATTGGACCACTGCGCGGTATGCAAAAAGGGGTTATCACCCAACAGCAGATGAAGCGTGCGCTGATCGTTACCGTGGTGTTGATCTGTCTGTCGGGTCTGGCCCTGGTTGCTGTGGCCTGTCACACGCTGGCGGATTTTGTCGGTTTCCTGGTACTTGGTGGCCTGTCGATTATCGCGGCGATCACCTACACCGTGGGTAATCGCCCTTACGGATATATCGGTCTGGGCGATATTTCCGTGCTGGTATTCTTTGGCTGGCTTAGCGTGATGGGAAGCTGGTATCTGCAGGCGCATACGCTGATTCCGGCGCTGATTCTGCCTGCCACCGCCTGTGGCCTGCTGGCAACTGCCGTGCTCAACGTCAACAACCTGCGCGATATCAACAGCGACAGAGAGAACGGCAAGAACACGCTGGTAGTACGTTTAGGTGCCGTCAATGCCCGCCGCTACCATGCCTGCCTGCTGATGGGTACGCTGGTCTGCCTGGCGCTGTTTAACCTGTTTTCGCTACAAAGTCTGTGGGGATGGCTGTTTATCCTTGCCGCTCCGCTGCTTTTCAAACAGGCGCGTTACGTGATGCGCGAAATGGATCCTGCGGCAATGCGTCCGATGCTGGAACGCACCGTAAAAGCGGCGCTATTAACTAACTTGCTGTTTGTCGTTGGAATTTTCTTAAGTCAGTGGTCTCTTTAACTGACAAATATCAATTAACAATTGATGATTTTGCCAACAGTACACATAGCGCGATATACTAAAAATTCTCGCAGCAACTGAACGTTAAGCCTATGAAATACGATACATCCGAGCTTTGTGACATCTATCAGGAAGATGTCAACGTCGTGGAACCGCTGTTCTCTAACTTTGGAGGACGGTCGTCGTTTGGCGGACAAATCATCACGGTAAAATGTTTCGAGGACAACGGGTTGCTGTACGATCTGCTCGAACAAAATGGCCGTGGTCGCATTCTGCTGGTCGATGGCGGCGGTTCTGTCCGTCGTGCGCTAGTCGATGCCGAACTGGCGCGACTGGCCGTACAGAATGAATGGGAAGGTCTGGTCATCTACGGCTCAGTCCGCCAGGTAGACGATCTGGAAGAACTGGATATCGGCATTCAGGCGATTGCCGCAATTCCGGTAGGTGCTTCAGGAGAAGGTATTGGGGAAAGCGATGTGCGCGTCAACTTTGGCGGCGTGACATTCTTCTCCGGCGACCACCTGTACGCCGACAACACCGGGATAATCCTCTCCGAAGACCCGCTCGATATCGAGTAAGTGAAAAAGGCACCGCAAGGTGCCTTTTTTATGCGTTGTCACTGATTGCCAGTTGGCGGCTTACGCCTTATCCGGCCTACAGGCACTCGCAGTCTACATCCTCTATAGATTTCGCGTCAGGGCAAGGCGGCAAGTAAGTGAATCCCCAGGAGCATAGGCCACTATGTGACTGGGGTGAATGTACGCAGCCAACGCCGCCATAACGTGAAATATGACGAGGATTAGACTTCTTCCATACGCCCCAACAGGGCATGCAGACGATCCTGCCAGCCGTTCTGCTGTTCTTTCAGGTTGTTGTTCTCACGCTCCAGCTCTTCACGCTGCTGCTGTGCAGACTGAACTTCCTGCGACAGTGAGTTGTTCTTTTCTTTCAGCTCTTCGATTTCCATCTGCAACAGCGTGATGGTATCAATCGCCTGCTGTACTTTTGCTTCCAGTTTCTCAAACACTTCTAATGACATCGTCATACCTCTCCTGAATTGCAAGGCGTTGATGGATAAAAATCCTCGTCCCGATAACCGGCGACGCCTTAATAAAAACGAGCGCACTCTACTTAACACCGATTGTATGAAGCCGCGTCATCCCTGTCCAGCGGCATCCCGCGCAGATTGCGGTTTGCAACACTTTTCGTCTTTCTCCTGGTGACATTACTATCATAACTCTTAAGTGTTAACGAATTGATCATTGAAATGATTCAGCTCACACTATTTTTGTATAACAAATACCGCGAAATGGCGCGATAACGCTCATTTTGTTGATGGAGTACACACATTTCAATTTCGATATTTCTCGTTTTTGAGCGTTAACGATAAATTAACAGTGTGCCTACCGGCTCCGGGGATGTCAGTGACCTTCTCGCATACAATAAACATTAAACTCTCTTCAGGATCCGATTATGAGTCAAACATCAACCTTAAAAGGCCAGTGCATTGCTGAATTCCTCGGTACCGGGTTGTTGATTTTCTTCGGTGTGGGATGTGTCGCTGCACTCAAAGTTGCTGGGGCTACTTTTGGTCAGTGGGAAATCAGTATCATCTGGGGTCTGGGGGTAGCGATGGCTATCTATCTGACTGCAGGCGTTTCTGGTGCACACCTGAATCCAGCGGTAACCATCGCACTCTGGCTGTTCGCCTGTTTTGATAAACGCAAAGTTGCTCCTTTTATTATTTCGCAAATTGCCGGCGCCTTTTGCGCAGCGGCACTGGTTTACGGGCTTTATTACAATCTTTTCATCGATTTCGAACAAACTAACCATATCGTGCGCGGCAGTACCGAGAGCCTGGGTCTGGCAGGTACTTTCTCGACCTATCCGAACCCGCATATCAATTTTGTGCAGGCCTTCGCGGTTGAAATGGTCATTACCGCTATTCTAATGGGGCTGATTCTGGCTCTGACCGACGATGGTAACGGTGTACCTCGTGGTCCGCTGGCACCACTGCTGATCGGCTTGTTGATTGCCGTTATTGGTGCTTCCATGGGTCCGCTAACAGGTTTTGCGATGAACCCGGCACGTGACTTCGGACCGAAACTCTTCGCCTGGATGGCCGGATGGGGTGAGATTGCCTTCACGGGTGGTCGTGATATCCCTTACTTCCTGGTCCCGGTGTTTGGCCCGATTACCGGCGCGATTTTAGGCGCATGGGCATATCGCAAACTGATTGGTCGCCATTTACCGTGCGATGTCTGCGCGATTGAAGAGAAAGACGTTGCGACCAACACTCAACAAAAAGCTTCGCAGTAATGTGACTAC
Source organism: Citrobacter sp. RHBSTW-00986 (assembly GCF_013783065.1). Taxonomy (NCBI): domain Bacteria; kingdom Pseudomonadati; phylum Pseudomonadota; class Gammaproteobacteria; order Enterobacterales; family Enterobacteriaceae; genus Citrobacter; species Citrobacter sp. RHBSTW-00986. The sequence continues at coordinate 4,674,993 of NZ_CP056200.1, forward strand.
GGGACAAATAATCATGACTGAAAAAAAATATATCGTTGCGCTCGACCAGGGCACCACCAGCTCCCGCGCGGTCGTAATGGACCACGATGCGAATATCGTTAGCGTTTCACAGCGCGAATTCGAGCAAATCTACCCGAAAGCAGGTTGGGTAGAACATGACCCAATGGAAATTTGGGCGACCCAAAGCTCCACGCTGGTAGAAGTTCTGGCGAAAGCCGATATCAGTTCCGATGAAATTGCAGCGATCGGTATTACCAACCAGCGTGAAACCACCATCGTCTGGGAGCGTGAGACCGGTAAACCTATCTATAACGCAATTGTGTGGCAGTGTCGTCGTACCGCGGATATCTGCGAAAAGCTCAAGCGCGACGGTATGGAAGAGTACATCCGTAATAACACGGGTCTGGTAATTGACCCGTACTTTTCCGGCACTAAAGTGAAGTGGATCCTCGACCACGTAGAAGGCTCACGTGAGCGCGCTCGTCGCGGCGAACTGCTGTTCGGTACGGTAGACACCTGGCTTATCTGGAAAATGACGCAGGGACGCGTACACGTAACGGATTACACCAACGCCTCTCGTACCATGCTGTTCAACATCCACTCCCTGGACTGGGATGACACGATGCTGGATGCGCTGGATATTCCGCGTGCAATGCTGCCAGAAGTGCGTCGTTCTTCTGAAGTGTACGGCCAGACCAACATCGGTGGTAAAGGCGGCATTCGTATTCCTATCTCCGGTATTGCCGGTGACCAGCAGGCCGCTCTGTTTGGCCAGCTGTGCGTGAAGGAAGGGATGGCGAAAAACACTTACGGTACCGGCTGCTTCATGCTGATGAACACTGGCGAGAAAGCCGTTAAGTCCGAAAATGGACTACTGACCACCATCGCCTGTGGACCGACCGGGGAAGTGAACTACGCGCTGGAAGGTGCGGTATTTATGGCTGGCGCATCCATCCAGTGGCTGCGCGATGAAATGAAACTCATCAGCGATGCATTCGACTCTGAATATTTCGCCACCAAAGTGAAAGACACCAACGGCGTATACGTCGTTCCGGCATTCACAGGCCTTGGCGCACCGTACTGGGACCCGTATGCACGCGGAGCCATCTTCGGCCTGACCCGTGGCGTAAACTCCAACCACATCATCCGCGCAACGCTTGAGTCTATCGCTTACCAGACCCGTGACGTACTGGAAGCGATGCAGGCTGATTCCGGTATTCGCCTGCACGCCCTGCGCGTCGATGGCGGTGCGGTCGCCAACAACTTCCTGATGCAGTTCCAGTCCGATATTCTCGGCACGCGCGTTGAGCGCCCGGAAGTCCGCGAAGTCACCGCATTGGGTGCGGCGTACCTTGCCGGTCTGGCAGTAGGTTTCTGGCAGAATCTGGATGAACTGCAGGAGAAAGCGGTCATCGAGCGTGAATTCCGCCCGGGCATCGAAACCACCGAGCGTAATTTCCGTTACAGCGGCTGGAAAAAAGCGGTCAAACGCGCCATGGCGTGGGAAGATCACGACGAGTAATTCGTCATTGCCGGATGGCGACGTTACCTTGTCCGGCAATATCTTCGTGCGGGGGCAACCCCGCACACACATCAATAATCTAGTCCCCTCCCCTGTGCTACACTTCGCGCCATTCCTTTCAGCTACGAGTTTGCAATGAGACGAGAACTTGCCATTGAATTTTCACGCGTGACCGAAGCGGCCGCGCTGGCTGGCTATAAATGGCTGGGCCGCGGCGATAAAAATACCGCTGATGGCGCGGCGGTGAACGCCATGCGTATTATGCTCAACCAGGTCAACATCGACGGCACCATCGTGATTGGCGAGGGTGAGATTGATGAAGCGCCGATGCTGTTTATCGGCGAGAAAGTCGGAACCGGCCACGGTGATGCGGTCGACATCGCCGTCGATCCTATCGAAGGCACGCGTATGACAGCAATGGGCCAGGCGAATGCGCTGGCGGTGCTGGCTGTAGGCGATAAAGGCTGTTTCCTGAACGCGCCAGACATGTACATGGAAAAGCTGATTGTCGGCCCTGGCGCAAAAGGGTCCATCGACCTGAACCTGTCACTGGAAACCAACCTACGAAACATTGCAGCCGCGCTGAACAAACCACTGAGTGACCTGACCGTCACCATCCTGGCAAAACCACGCCATGACGAGGTTATTGCAGAGATGGCGAAACTGGGCGTGCGCGTCTTCGCCATTCCTGACGGCGACGTTGCGGCCTCGATTCTGACCTGTATGCCTGACAGCGAAGTTGACGTGCTGTACGGTATTGGCGGCGCACCGGAAGGCGTGGTTTCCGCGGCCGTCATCCGCGCGCTGGACGGCGACATGCAGGGCCGCCTGCTGGCGCGCCATGACGTCAAAGGCGACAGCGAAGAGAACCGTCGTATTGGCGAACAGGAACTGGCCCGCTGCACCGCGATGGGCATTGAAGCGGGCAAAGCGCTGCGTCTGGATGAAATGGCGCGCAGCGACAACGTCATTTTCTCCGCTACCGGCATCACCAAAGGCGATCTGCTGGAAGGGATTAGCCGTAAAGGCAATATCGCAACCACCGAAACGCTGTTGATCCGCGGCAAATCACGCACGATCCGCCGCATTCAGTCGATTCACTACCTCGATCGCAAAGATCCCGATGTGCAGGCGCACATCCTGTAATTGATTTGATCAATAGAGCCTTCCAGCCCATCCGGGCTGGAAATCTTTCGTCCAACGAACGAAGATAAGGCAATCAAAGCAGACAGGAGAAAACCATGGCAGATTGGGTAACAGGCAAAGTCACAAAGGTGCAGAACTGGACCGATGCCCTGTTTAGTTTGACCGTGCGAGCTCCGGTTCTTCCTTTCACTGCAGGTCAGTTCACCAAGCTTGGCCTTGAGATCGACGGTGAGCGCGTCCAGCGCGCCTATTCCTACGTGAATGCGCCCGATAACCCCGACTTAGAATTTTATCTGGTGACGGTTCCCGACGGCAAACTCAGCCCTCAACTGGCGGCGCTAAAGCCTGGCGATGAAGTTCAGGTGGTGAGTGAGGCCGCTGGTTTCTTCGTGCTGGATGAAGTCCCTGATTGCGAAACGCTATGGATGCTGGCAACCGGCACGGCTATCGGCCCGTATTTGTCGATTCTTCAATTAGGCAAAGACCTGGATCGCTTTAAAAATCTGGTGCTGGTCCACGCCGCACGCTATGCCGCCGATTTGAGCTACCTGCCATTGATGCAGGCGCTGGAAAAACGCTACGAAGGTAAATTACGCATCCAGACGGTTGTTAGCCGTGAGACAGCCGTAGATTCGCTGACCGGGCGTGTACCGGCGCTGATTGAAAGCGGTGAACTGGAAAAGGCGGTAGGGCTGCCAATGGATAAAGAAACCAGCCATGTGATGTTGTGCGGAAATCCACAAATGGTACGCGACACGCAGCAACTGCTGAAAGAGACCCGGCAGATGACCAAACACCTGCGCCGTCGACCGGGCCATATGACTGCTGAGCACTACTGGTGAGGGTTGCCGGGAGGCGCTTGCGCTTCTCCGGTCGACAACTACTGGCGCTCGGCTTTGTACTTTACGTCCTGCGTATCCTTACCATATTTATTTTCGTCCTGGGTGCCAACGAACGCGCCCAGATCGATGAGCATGCCGACCAGAATGAGCGTCGGAACAAAGCGACCAACCGCCCATTGCCAGACGCCGGGTAACATCGTCCAATTTCCGGCCAGCAGCATCCACGCCAAAATCATCAGCAGCGCCCACGCTCCAGAACGTCCCCGATCGTGCAGGCGTTTTACCGTCACTGCCGCCGTCGGCCATAGCAGACAAACCAGACAAAATGCCGCAGTCTGAATATCGAGTAATTGCTTGCTCGCCAGCGAGAACAGAACCAGCATTCCGACGATCCACAGACCTATCCAAATCCAGAAATCACGGCGCCCGATGCGCCCTTTAAATGAAAATAACCACTGCTGTATGGTCATGTAAGTTCCTTTATTATTACCTTCCAGAACAGTTTACCCTTTTGACAAGCCCGACAGTTACCGTTTTAATCGTGAGCAGTCATAACGAAAGGTACGATTGATGAAGCAAGGATTTACACTGTTTTTATTATTGTTTTCAGCCTTCACCGCGAGCGTTGCGGCACGGGCGGAAGAGCCATCGACGGCAACCACGGCCCCCTATTTACTGGCGGGTGCGCCGACCTTTGACCTGTCGATTAGCCAGTTTCGCGAAAACTTTAATACGCAGAATCCGAAGCTTATCCTGAATGAGTTCCGCGCCATCGACAGCAGCCGCGATCGGGCAAACCTCACCCGCGCGGCCAGTAAAATCAATGAAAACCTGTATGCGTCCTCCGCCCTTGAGCGCGGCACGCTAAAAATCAAAAGTATGCAGATAACCTGGTTGCCGATTCAGGGACCAGAACAAAAGGCGGCCAAAGCGAAAGCGCTGGAATACATGACCGCCGTCATTCGTACCGTCGCGCCGCTACTGACGAAAGAGCAGAGCCAGAAAAAGCTGCAAAAACTGCTCGCTGCCGGCAAAGGTAAACACTATTACGCCGAAACAGAAGGCGCAATTCGCTATGTTGTGGCAGATAACGGTGAAAAAGGGCTGACCTTCGCTGTTGAACCGATTAAGCTGGCACTATCAGAAAGTCTTGAGAAGGCGAATTGATGACAAAAAGCAAAGCCTTTCCGCAGACGAATCTCTATACTGTTTCACAGACCATGCTGCCCTGACGGGCGGCCATATTCCTTAATTCGCTGACAAGCGTGGAGAAATGAAATGCGACATCCTTTAGTGATGGGTAACTGGAAACTGAACGGCAGCCGCCACATGGTAAACGAACTGGTTGCTAATCTGCGTAAAGAACTGGCTGGCGTTGCTGGCTGTGCAGTAGCAATCGCTCCGCCGGAAATGTATATCGACCTGGCGAAACACGCCGCTGCCGGTAGCCACATTATCCTGGGCGCGCAGAACGTTGACCTGAACCTGTCTGGCGCATTTACCGGTGAAACAAGTGCTGAAATGCTGAAAGATATCGGCGCGCAGTACATCATTATCGGTCACTCTGAACGTCGTACTTACCACAAAGAGTCTGACGAGCTGATCGCTAAAAAATTCGCCGTGCTGAAAGAACAAGGTCTGACTCCGGTTCTGTGCATCGGTGAAACCGAAGCAGAAAACGAAGCGGGCAAAACTGAAGAAGTCTGTGCACGTCAGATCGACGCCGTTCTGAAAACTCAGGGCGCGGCAGCATTCGAAGGCGTCGTTATCGCTTACGAACCAGTTTGGGCTATCGGTACCGGTAAATCTGCAACTCCTGCTCAGGCTCAGGCTGTTCACAAATTCATTCGTGACCACATTGCTAAAGCTGACGCGAAAATCGCTGAACAAGTTATCATCCAGTACGGCGGTTCCGTAAACGCAGCGAACGCAGCAGAACTGTTCGCTCAGCCGGACATCGATGGCGCGCTGGTTGGCGGTGCTTCTCTGAAAGCAGATGCCTTCGCGGTCATCGTTAAAGCAGCAGAAGCGGCTAAACAGGCGTAATGCTGTTGAGGCGGGTAGCGCTTCGCTGACCCGTCCTCCAAGACTGTAGGCCCGGTAAGCGTTAGCGCTACCGGGCTTTTTTTACAACTTACCCAACACGCTAAACCACAGATAATCCAGCGGCAGAAGAAGCAGATATGTTGCCGTCGCCAGCGCGATACACAGCAGCATCCCCGCCCTCGCAGGCACTTTCCCAAGCGCCATCGCCACCACAATCGGCGAAGCCTGATACGGCAGTAGCGGTGTGGAATACCCCAATACCTGAATCATAATTACCGACAGCAGCGGGAACCCAGTCGCATCGGCAAAACTTTGCGCCAGAGTGGTATACAGCGCCGGAACGCCGTTCGCCGTCATAATAAAATTGAGTGCGGTGGTAATGCCGGTCAGCGCGAGAAAGCTGGTAAATGGTTTTTCCTCATCCAGCGGCATCACCTGTAACAGCGCCTCGCCCACTGCATTGCCAATGCCGGTCTGGGTAACGGTAATTGCCAACCCCAGAATCCCCGCCACGTAAATGCAGGTCCTGATATTTACCCCGGAGGAAAACTCGTCGCCATTGATAAAGCCAACCCGTGGTAGCAGCGTGATAACCGCTGCCGCCAACCCGGTCCACGCAGGCCCTATACCGTGCCAGCGTTCACTTACCCACAGCAGCAGCACCACTGCTAACATCCAGGCCAGACGTTTTTCATCCCGGCTCATTGGTTCCGCTGGCGTGAGATCGCGCGGTGCGTGGGGCTTGCCAGGGAACAGCCAGCAGATAAGCATGATGAGCACCGCGCCTTTCAGCCAACCCAGAACCGGCGTATGCAGCAGCAAATAGGGAAGATAATTGAGGTGGATGCCGTAAGAGCCTTCCGCCGCGCCGCTCATTACCAGATTTGGCACGTTCGCGGGTAAAATGGTCGCGGAAAGCTGGAACGTCCCAAACCCGACGGCCAGCGCCAGACCATACCAGGCGCGCGTACCCTCGTTAATTCCGGCACGCTTCGCCATTGCGGCAACAATCGGCATCAGCAGCGCAATACGCCCCATATTGGACGGCATCACAAACGCCAGCGCGTAACTGAGCAGCACCACGCTCGCCACCATTAACGGCCAGGAATCGGTCAATCGCGATGACAGCGCTCTCGCCGCCCTGTCCGCCAGCCCCGTTTTGCGAATCGCGATACCCAGCACAAAACCACTAAAGACCAGCCAGAATGCCGAAGACGCAAATCCGCCAAAGATCACATCCGCAGGTGCGATTTTGGCGACCATTGCTACGGCAAAGAACAGCAGCGCCGTTATAAACTCCGGCAGTAGCGACGTCGCCCAGAGCAGGATAGTAATGCCAACCACCAGAGAGGGGATAAACAGAGGGTGTGTAAGCCAGAGCGACATGCCTGTCTCCTGTTGTTTTTTTCAACAAGAATACGGGGACAGACATGCGGAGTAAATGCCAGATTAGGTGGGGTTAACGCAGAATATCACATTGATGATCCTGAATTTCCTCAGCGGAGGCGAGATTGAGCGACAACAGATTGCGCTGGGTCGCCAGCAGGACAAAGGACTCATCGCTCTGACGCACCATCGCCAGCGCATAGCTGCCCATGTGCTCACGCGCATCCGGCACCTCTTCCGCCAGCATCATAAACGGGCTGCGTTGCGCCAGTTCATTTTCCGTGACGCGACGCGCCAGATATTCATGACCGCGCAGCCCACCCGGTAATGGCAGCCAACGAGTGCTGATTTTCGCCAGATTGTCATCCAGCTGTTTTCTGACATCGGTCCGCAGGCAGGAGATATGAATATGCAGATGATTTTGCGTACGCCCACTACGCGAGTTAATGGTCAGCGATACCGCTTTGTCAGGGATTTCCTGACCGTATTTTTGGCTCATAAAGCTGCGCGCCTGCCAGGCCAGCCAGAAAAAGTTCGGCGTCCCTGATTTCAGCAGCAACGGGCTTTCCGTTCCGTTGATACGCCAGGTCGGCATCAACAGGTATTGCAGTGGGCCGTTACGATCTTTGAACACCACATATCCGGCATCCGGCTTCACTTCGGCGCACGGCGCGGGATCCTGCTGCTGCAACTGGTGCGGCAGGCATTGCTGAAGAACGATCTGGCGTAATGCGTCCGGGTTACCGGTGAATTTCCAGTACCCGATACCTGCAGCAGCGGCGACTACAATCACCGCCAGTAAAAGATAGCCTGCTTTTTTCATTACGCGTTCCCTGTATCTCATTGAAGGGCAAGAGTAACGCAAAACCATGACAAATAAAAAACCCGGTCGCGTTATGCCACCGGGTCGGTAAATCACAGACTTATTTAGCGCTTGCTGATCTGGTCAAACGTACCACCGTTAGAGAAGTGCTCTTTCTGCGCTTTCGTCCAGCCGCCAAACTCTTCGTCGATGGTGAACAGTTTCAGCTTCGGAAATGCATTTTCGTATTTCTTCGCAACGTCTGCATCACGCGGACGATAGTAGTTTTTCGCTGCAATTTCCTGACCTTCCGGTGAGTAGAGATATTTCAGGTAGGCTTCCGCCACCGTTTTGGTGTCTTTCTTTTCCACGACTTTGTCGACCACGGAAACGGTCGGTTCCGCGAGGATAGATTCACTCGGCGTCACTATCTCGAATTTGTCTTTGCCCAGCTCGTTTGTCGCCAGCAGGGCTTCGTTTTCCCAGGCGATCAGCACATCACCGATACCGCGTTCAACGAAGGTATTGGTTGAGCCACGCGCACCGGAGTCCAGCACTTCAACATTCTTATACAGGGCCTTCACGAAGTCTTGTGCCTTGGCCTGATCGTTGTTGTTGTGGTGCAAGGCGTAGCCCCATGCCGCCAGATAGTTCCAGCGTGCGCCGCCTGAGCTTTTCGGGTTTGGCGTAATGACCGACACGCCTGGTTTGATCAGATCGTTCCAGTCATGAATTTGTTTGGGGTTGCCTTTGCGGACCAGGAAAACGATGGTGGAGGTGTATGGCGCGGAGTTATCCGGCAGACGCTTAATCCAGTTTTTATCGATACGACCACGTTCAGCAATGGCATCCACATCGTAAGCCAGCGCCAGCGTCACGACATCGGCTTCAATACCGTTAATGACGGAGGTCGCTTGTTTACCCGAACCGCCATGCGACTGGCGGATCACGACGTTGTCGCCCGTTTCCTGCTTCCAGTGCGCGCTAAAGGCCTTATTGTACTGCTCGTACAATTCACGCGTTGGATCGTATGATACGTTAAGTAACTGAATATCCTTTGCCAGAACGCTGGTCGATGCCAGCAATAATGTTAACCCTACGCCCCATTTGTTCATCGCCCAGCTCTCTTATGTGGTGTTGTGATGAGCAAAGCGTGCCAGAAAGGTATCCAAACATTAAAGAATAAAAAAAGATTTGCTATAACTTGGGGGAATAAATGCGGGGAATTGTGCCGAATGGTGGTTAGCGGCTCATCAGGCCTACAAGTCTTTACAACCTGTAGGCCTGATGCGCTTAGCGCCATCAGGCGCGGAAAAAACAATCAGTACAGTTTTTTCGCGCAGTCCAGCCAGTCACCTTTGAACGGACGCTTCATGTTTTCAATCGCGTCGATGATGTCGTGGTGAACCAGTTGCTCGTTCTGAATACCTACACAGCGACCGCCGTGACCTGCCAACAGCAGTTCAATGGCATATGCGCCCATACGGGACGCCAGGATACGGTCGTAAGGCACCGGAGAACCACCACGCTGGATGTGACCCAGTACGGTTGAGCGCGTTTCACGACCCGTTTCTTTCTCGATGTAATGCGCCAGTTCGTCAACGTCACACATGTGCTCAGTGATCGCCACAATCGCGTGTTTTTTACCTTTCGCGATGCCGGCTTTGATTTCAGCAACCAGATCGTCACGGCTGAATTCCACTTCCGGAACCACCACAAACTCACAGCCACCAGCAATGGCAGCCGCCAGAGTCAGATCGCCACAGTAGCGGCCCATCACTTCAACGATGGAAATACGCTGGTGAGAAGAAGAGGTATCACGCAGACGGTCAATCGCTTCGACTACGGTACCCAGAGCGGTGAAATAACCGATGGTGTAGTCGGTGCCTTTGATATCGTTGTCGATAGTGCCCGGCAGACCGATGCATGGGAAGCCCATTTCAGTCAGGCGTTTTGCCCCCATGTATGAACCGTCACCACCGATAACAACCAGCGCGTCAATGCCACGCTTTTTCAGGTTTTCGATAGCCACGGCACGCACGTTTTCGTCGCGGAATTCCGGGAAGCGGGCAGAACCGAGGAATGTACCGCCACGGTTGATCATGTCGGACACGCTGTAGCGGTCAAGTTGAACCATACGGTCTTCATACAAACCCAGGTAGCCATCATGGATCCCCATGACTTCCAGCCCTTCCGTCAACGCTGCACGTACAACACCACGGATTGCTGCGTTCATGCCCGGCGCATCACCGCCGCTTGTCAACACACCGATTTTCTTAATCATGACTACCTCTGAACTTTGGAATGCAAAATGAAATCTGCTGCCGGAAGTCGATTCCGCATATCGAAACGATCCAACGAATATGCAGATAGTATAACAATCACTTCCTGCTGAATTGATTCAGGTCAGGCCAAATGGTGGTAATTTATACACAAAATGCTGGCCCGGTTCACTTTTTTACAACGAATTATAAAAGCTCAAACATCTTGCCTTCCTTGGGTACGACCGAACAGGGATCCTGATGAATGATGACATCCGATCCCGGGAAACGCCGTAAAATTGCCTGCTCTACCTGTTCAGCCACTAAATGCGCCTGAACGAGCGGCAGATTATCTTCCATTTCCAAATGAATCTGAATAAAGCGGGTCGGCCCTGACTGCCGCGTGCGAAGATCGTGAGCGCCGCTGACTCCAGGCCATGACGTCACAATATCAATAATTTCCTGACGTTCTTCATCGGGTAAAGCGCGATCCAGCAAAGACTGTACCGCCTCATAACCCATGCGTAATGCACTATATAAAATATAGATGCCAATCCCGAGCGCAAACAAGGCATCTGCGCGATGCCAGCCGTACCATGCCAGCCCAAGCGCCACGAGAATCGCACCGTTCATCATAACATCAGACTGATAATGAAGCATATCCGCCCTAACGGCCTGACTTTGCGTGCGCTTCACCACCCAGCGCTGAAACGAGACCAGAATGATTGTACACACTAACGCAATGATGGTGACAACCACCCCGACGCCAGGATCTTTCATTGGCGTGGGTTGGATGAGATGCTGAATCCCGGTCAGGAATAAAAACAGCGCCGAACCGGAAATAAACATGCTTTGCGCCAGCGCCGCCAGCGATTCCGCTTTTCCGTGTCCGAACGTATGTTCATCATCGGCCGGTTGCAAAGAATAGCGCACCACCAACAGGTTGGTTAACGACGCGGCGATGTCCACCAAAGAATCCACCAGCGCTGCCAGAATACTGACCGATCCGGTGTACCACCACGCAAAAATCTTGATCAAAAGTAACAGCGATGCCATTACGGTCGCCGCGATTGCCGCCCGGCTAACCAGCCGCCCATAGGTTTGATTCATAAACACTCCTGCCAGGATATGCCGCTAGTATAACGGATGAAGTAAAACAGTCAGGCAATAACCGAGTGACAAATTTTGGGCAAAAAAAACCCCCACATCATGTGGGGGAAGACAGGGATGGTGAAGAAATCCAGCAAGTAACACAATGGAATAAAAGGATTTATTCTAATCTTCGTCTACATTTTGACTACACTTCGACAAAGAAGCAGCCAGGCGCACCGCGCTTGGCTGTTCCGTTTTTGAGCACCATCGACAATAATACCCGCCTCAATACGGAGGGTATCCAATGGAAAAAATCATCACCATCATTGCAGCGATAGCCGGTATCGCTTTCTGGGTCGGGCTTATAAATCCGAAGTGGGTTTTTATGCCAAACAGGAAAAAATCTTCACTCGTCTATTTTGCAATCTGTATTATCGTTAGCGCTATTGGCGCAAGCCTATCCCCAAAGCAAACAACAGCACCGCAAGCGGCAGCAGCGCCAGCCGCTACCCAACCACAGAAAAAAGAATTCGAATACGCAACCAAAACACTTAATGATTGGCGTCTTAGCTCTAAAAAAGAGCGCCGCAACATCATTGAAACGTTTACAAAAATCAATGAATTTCCACAATCTTCAATCAATGGTTTTTACGGTTGCGTAAGCGAGTATTCATACACAAAATCCAAAGATCTCCAGCTCGGCATGGTGCTCGATTGGTGCCAGGGTGATTATAAAAATGACCCAACATCCTTGGATAATCGCGTCACGTTTGACACCTTCGAAGATCAATTCAATCACTGGAGTGGGGCGTATAAACCATTAGAGACTGCCATCAAGAAAAGTATGAATAACGATGATTCATATGAACACGTAGAAACAACCTATCGGGTGATGATGAAAGGAACACCTCATGCCATTGTTAGCACAACATTCAAAGGCACAAACGCTTACGGGGCAGTTGTAAAACAAACAGTTTCTGCGGACGTGGACATCAAAAGCGGTCAGATAATAAAAATACTTGAGCAGTAGAAACAAATAACCCGCCTATTTTTCAGGCGGGTTTGTTTTTTATAACACCAAACTTAACTGGTCTTCGCCGTGATGACTTCGCGGGAAAACATCTTGAGGAACCACCGCGCCGGGGACTGGCTGAGTCTGGTTTAATGATTCGTCTATTTGCGTCATGCTGGTAAAGCAGTAGCCGCACAACATGTTTTGACACTGGTGATAACTGCGTCGCACTAAATCACTCAACTCTACACTGGTACGAGTTTTCGCAACTGCACGGCAGCGAGGACAGCGCATTGCCATACGCGGGCCTCCTCTGGGCTGGTTAATATCACGTCAAGTATAACGCTTAACCCGTTGATTCGTCACCCGCCTCAGCCGTCCATTCATCGATCTTAACTTCCAGCTCCAGCGAGGTGGTAAAACCTCCGCTGCCGATATCATGCACACATCGGGTAATCGTCCAGTAGCCATTATCAATCGTGGACTTAAAGCCCGATACGCTTGCCGGTTGTTCCGGGTACAAATCCGCCCGGCCCCGCGCCAGTGTGATGGAGAATGACGCCGCGCCACGCTGTAACTGGCTCCACTTCGCCGCTGCTGCCCGCTTCGCTGCCTTCTCCGTTTTAAACGTCTTGCGGATCACGAATACGTTGCCTTCCGCGCCTGCCATATAATCCCCTTCCTTGCTGCTTGAGGCGGGTTCTTTCGGCTTCTTCGGCTGGGTTGTTCTACGGCGTCTGCGGGTGTTTGTCTGTACCGTGGTGGCGGGTTTCTTACCGAAATTCAGATCCAGCCAGTAAGCAGTAACGCCGGTATAAGCGTCACGATCGGCAATGCTAAAGCTGTGCTTGTCACCGCTGGCCCGCACAATGCTGATCGCCGGTAATGGTTTACCGCTCTGGGTTACGCCCTGCCCCGGCGTGATGAACAGCAACATGCCGTTTTTGACGGTGGCAACCGCGCCCAGCATATCCGCCATTCTGGTGAGAAAGCTGATATCTGATTCACTGGTTTGGTCAGCGTGATCGATCTCAATCTTCGCCAGCTCCTCGCTTACCCCGGCGCGCAGGTCGTACCGGCTGGCGATACTGGCAACCACATCACCAACGGTAATATCGTGCCAGGAGTATTCACGCTTCACGTTGAACGTGTCGCGAAAATCTGCGCTGCGGGCGCTGATGGTGAGCTGGTCAGGCGGGCCACGGTGCGCAACCTCATCAACGGTGTACAGCCCTTTAAATACCAGCGGATCATTATCCCATCCCAGCGAAACGGAAATCTTTGCACCGCGCGATGGCATCACTATCTGCCCGTCTGAATCGTCCAGCGTGAGATCAAGCGTATCCGCTTCAAATCCCCGGTTGTCCGTCAGAGACAACGAGATCAAACGGTCATCCAGCGCCGTGAGCTGCTTGCCTTCAATCTGAATACTGAACGCCGGGCGGGGCGAATAACGCGCATCATCATCCAACATCTTATTGGTTCCCTCATTGGTGAGGGTACCATCGTCGCCACGCGCGCGCGTACAGACAACGCGGGGCCGTTGTTGCGGTCTGCTGACAACGCCCACCTCTCGCACCGGCTGGCAATTGTCGCAATGATAAGTGGCAATCATTGACCTGGCGAGGCAACTACATGGCCACAAATTACCATCACGGTGCAACCGTCACGGAAACCACCGATCTAAGCACGATGATCACCGATATTGATTCGGCGGTTATCGGCGTCGTTTGTATCGCTGACGATGCGGACGAAGACGCTTTCCCGCTGGATACCCCTGTACTCATTACCCGCGTGGCTAACATGCTGGGCAAAGCAGGCAAAACCGGCACCCTGTTCACCACCCTGAAAGCCATTTCAGACCAGACCAGCCCACAGACCATTGTGATCCGCGTGGCTGATGCGTCAAAAATTCCACCACCGGAAACCGGCACCGCCCCGACTCAGGATCAGCTGGTCATTGGCGGCACTGACCCGGAAACGGGGCTATTCACCGGCATGTATGCGCTGCTATCGGCTGAGATGCGTGTTGGCGTCCGTCCGCGTGTGCTTGCCGTTCCCGGCCTTGATACTCAGCCAGTGGCGGCGCAACTCGGCGTGATGGCGGAGAAGCTGCGCGCCTTTGCTTATGTTTCAGCAAACGGCTGCAACACCATTGCAGAGGCAAAGGAATACCGCGAGCAGTTTGCCCAGCGTGAAATGATGGTGATCTGGCCTAACTTCATTTGCTACGACACCAACGCGGGGTCAAACGCCACCGTGCCGGTGGGTGCTCATGCGGTAGGGATGCGCGCCAAAATCGACGCTACGCAGGGCTGGCACAAAACCATTTCCAACGTGCCGGTGAATAACGTGCTGGGGATGGATCGCGATATCTATTTCACCCTACAGGGCACCGATACCGATGCGGACGAGCTGAACGCCGCAGGCGTCACCACCCTGATCAAACAGGACGGCTATCGCATCTGGGGATCGCGCACCTGCGACGAAGAAACCTACATCTTTGAGAGCTACACCCGTACCGCTCAGATTGTAGCGGACACCGTGGCAGAAGCGCACTTCTCTTACGTTGATAAACCGCTCACCCCGTCGCTGGTGAAAGATATCGTTGACGGTATCAACCGCAAGCTGACGTCTTATGTGACGGCTGGCAAGCTGCTGGGTGCGCGCTGCTGGTATGACCCTGAACCAAATACCAGCGAAACGCTGCGCAACGGGCAGCTCACCATCAAATACAACTACACGCCTGTTCCACCGCTGGAAAATCTCAGCCTGGTGCAGGAGTTCACTGATGAATACTTCGCTACGTTTTCCAGCGCAGTGAATAACTAACCGGGGGCGCGTATGGCTCTGCCTAAAAAACTTAAATACTTCAACATGTTCTTTGACGGGGATAACTATTTCGGCATGGTGCCGGAAATCACCCCGGCGAAGTTAACCCGCAAAACAGAGGATTATCAGGCCGGTGGTATGCCTGGTTCTGTCGCGGTCGATCTCGGCTTTGATGCCGGGGCGCTGGATATGGATATCACCCTTGGCGGCATGGATGCGGGGCTTCTGAAAAAATGGGGCATCGCCACCGCCGATGGTATGCAAACACGTTATGCGGGGTCGTACCAGGATGATTCAACCGGCGAAGCGGTACCCGTTGAAATCCAGACGCGTGGGCGCTTTACGGAGATGGATCCGGGCACGTCCAAAACCGGGGATGATACTTCCCATAAGTACACCCTGAAAAATACCTATTACAAGCTGACCATCAACAGCGAAGAAATCATTGAAGTTGATGTGCTCAATATGATCTACAAAGTTGGCGGCGTTGACATGATGGAAAAACACCGCGCCAACATTGGCCTATAAGGAATTAACGCACCATGACCAAAGTAACCGGTAAAGAAGTTGTCACGCTCAATGCGCCTATCGTTCGCGGCAAGACGGCAATCAACGAAATCACGATCACGCCAGTCTTAAAGCAGGCCGGATCGCTGCGTGGCTTAAAAGTCTATGACGTTCTGACGTCGAATTATGATGCGCTGGTTGTTCTGCTGCCCCGCGTTACCGCCCCGGCGCTGACCGCTGACGAAATCGCCCGCATGGATACGTGGGACTTCTGCCAGCTCGCCAATGCGGTGGTTGATTTTTTGCAACCACCTTCGGATCAGAGCGGGACGGATACGGGCAGCGCGTCATCCGATGCCCCTGCGAACGCATAGAAAACTTAATGGCGGATATCGCCGTCATTTTCCACTGGCGACCAGCGGAGATGGACGCCATGACGGTAGAGGAACTTCTGTTATGGCGTGATCAAGCCGCTGCGCGCAGTGGCGGAGATCAATAAAATGGCAGACCGCAAATTAAATATTCAGGTGGCATTCAGCGCCCTGAATAATATGTCTCAACCTGTCAACGCGGCGCGCCAGAGTGCCGCCGCGCTGGCCTCTCAGATTAAGCAGACGCAGAGCAGCATCAAAGGGCTTGAGCGTCAGGCTACCAGCTTTGACCGGCTGACCAACGCCAACAAAAAAACCACCGATCAACTGGCTCAGGCAAAGACGCAGGCGCGTGAAATGGCGGCGGCTTTCGGCCCACTTAAACAGCGCAGTGCTGAACAAGTTACCGTCCTCAACCAGCAGCGGGCAGCTATCCGCAACCTCACAGCCCAGCAGAAAGCGGAACAGGCCCAGCTCAACCAGTTGCGCGCCAGCTTCTACAGCGAAGGGATTGCGATCAGCAGTACCAGCCGGGCAACGGAACAAATCAGCCAGCGCACCGCGCAGTACAACCGCCAGCTTACTGAGCAGCAGCGGCGGCTTGAGTCCGTCACTCAGGCGCAGGCCCGCTATGCCCGCGCCAAAGAAACCGGTGAGAAGCTGCAAAGTTCAGGCATGAAGACCGCAGCGACCGGCGCGGCGGTACTTGCCCCCGTAGCAGCCGCCATCAAGAGTTACAGCAGCCTGGAAGATGCCATGAAGGGCGTATCCAAACAGGTGAATGGTCTGCGCGATGATGACGGCAACCGCACCGCTCAGTTTGCGGAGATGCAAAACGCCATCAAAGACGCCGCCGAAAACCTGCCCATGCCCAATGGGGCCGTTGATTATGCCGCGCTGGTAGAGGGCGGCGCACGTATGGGCGTGGCTAACAGTGATGACCCGTGGCAGAAACAGAAAAAGGATCTGCTGGATTTTGCCAACACTGCCGCCATGGCCTCAAAGGCGTTTGAGCTACCTGCCGATCAGCTGTCGGAAAGCCTGGGTAAAATCGCCGGTCTGTATAAGATCCCCATTCAGGATATTGGCAAGCTGGGCGACGTCATCAACTATCTGGACGATAACGCCAAATCAAAAGGCTCTGACATTATCGACGTGTTGCAGCGCGTGGGTGGTGCTGCCGATCAGCTCGGCTATCAGAATGCGGCGGCACTTGGCTCCACGTTCCTGAGCCTTGGTGAACAATCCGAAACAGCGGGCACCGCTGTTAAAGCGATGGTGCGCGAGCTGGGCAACGCAATGGTGCAGCCGGATCGGTTTATGGAAGGTCTGGACGCGCTGGGGTTGAGCGCTGAAAGAGTGCAAAAGAACATGGCAAAAGACGCCATGGGCACCATTATGGCGGTAATGGAGGCCACCAAAAAGCTGGAACCAGATAAGCAAATGAACGTGCTTACTCAGCTCTTTGGCGATGAGTACGCAATGGCGGTTTCCAAAGTCGCTAACAACCTGCCGGAGCTGCGCAGGCAGCTCGAATTAACCCACGGCACCGCGTCGAAAGGCTCCATGAAGCGGGAATCCGATATTGATAAAGATTCCCTTTCATCACAGTGGCAGATAACCAAAGCTGAGTTTGGCAACAATTTCAGCGCGCTGGGCGAAACTATGCGCGGGCCAATGATGGCGATTATGAAATCAGTCGGCGGCGTCCTGCAATCAATCCGGGGCTGGATTGAAGCCAACCCGGCACTGGTTGCCGCCATCATGAAGACCGTCGCCGCGATTGGTGCCATTCTCACGGTGCTGGGTTCGCTTATGCTGGCGCTGGGCGCAATACTCGGCCCGATGGCGCTTGTGCGCCTGAGCTTTACCACGCTGGCAGGTGAAGGCGGGATCGCTAAGCTGCTGACCAGCATCACCCGGCTGGGCGGCGCGTTTCAGTGGCTGGCAGGTTCGCCTATGCAGGCGCTGCTTATTGCCGGTCGGGCAGTCTTTGGCCCCCTGATCACGCTGCTGGCGGGTATCTCTGCCCCGGTCTGGGGTCTGATTGCTCTGTTTGCTGGCGTCGCTATTGCGATCATCCAGTTCTGGCAACCTATCAAGGCGTTTTTCAGCGGGTTCTTTACCGGCCTAATGCAGGGGCTACAGCCGATCTTTTCTATCGTTTCCGCCGTATTCTCGCCGCTGGTACCGATATTTGACGCCATCATCTCCGCGCTCAGTACGGTATGGGACTGGTTTACAAAGCTGTTTGAGCCGATCCAGTTCTCTACTGAGGCGCTGAAATCCTGCACCAGTGCCGGGGAATCCTTCGGCAAGATTGTGGGTGATGCCATCTCACTGGTGCTATGGCCCGTTGAACAACTCTGGAAAGGTCTGGATCTGGTGCTGGAAAAGCTGGGCTTGATCCCCGATCAGGCAGAGCGGGCCAAAAAAGCCGTTGAGCAGGTGAACACGCAGAAGAAACTTACCGGGCTGGCGGATACGCTTGCCGGGGATCTGAAAGCCGTCACCGCGCAATCGAAGAAGGAGGAGGAGAAGAAGGAGCAAAAGCGGAAAACGGAACAGAGCCAGCAGCAACAGGCGCTTGCCAATAACCTGAAAGGCCCGGCGAACCTCGCACCGAAGATCAGCGGTAGCCTGGATAAAATTGCCAGCAACACGGCAGAGAAGAAAGACGGCCCCGGTGAAATCGTATTCAAAAATAAACAGCCGTACATTCCTATCCGTGGCGGGTATGCCGAACCGGTGCAGCAGGTTCAGCGGCAGGTGCCATCACTCACCGCATGGATGCAGCAGCAGGCTGGGGCGCTGGTTTCCTCAGTGCTGCCGTACAGCGTTCAGCAACCTGCCACCCGTTCACCAGTGTCGGCGGTTCCGTCTGCGGCTTCCGTCGCGGCGCTAATGCCTGGCGGCGACGTGTTTAACTTTGAAATTAATATCAACGACGCGGGCCAGATGGATGAGCAAAAACTTGTCCAGCGTATCCGCGAAGAGTTCACCGTTGCCCAGCAGCAGGCCGCACGGCGCAAACGCTCGCAACTGACCGACCACGAATAAGGGGCAAAGTCATGATGATGATATTGGGCATGTTTCCGTTTGCACTGCAAACGACGCCCTACCAGACGTCGAACCAGTCGAATACATGGCGACACGTCAAAAACGATCGCGTGGGGAAATCCCCGCGCTATCAGTACATAGGCCCGGATGAAGAGCCGTTCACGCTCTCCGGCACGTTGTACCCGGAAATCAGCGGGGGTGATGTGTCACTCACTACGCTAAAAACAATGGCGTTCACCGGCAGAGCGTGGCCCCTGATTGAAGGCACTGGCGCAATTTACGGCATGTACGTGATCGAAGGGTTAACCCAGAATCGCACGGAGTTCTTTCAGGACGGTAAAGCGCGGAAAATTGAGTTTACGCTCAGCCTGAAAAGGGTCAGTGAGGATATCAGGGAGAAGCTGGCAGAGATCACCAATGATGATGTGCTGTCTATGGTGAAAGCTGGGGTAAATTTCTAACTTTATTTTTTATGGCCAACACGTTCATTGTTGGCAGTGTGGTACCGAAATCATCGGGCACCGTCATTTTTAATCGTGCTGCAGCACGGTCATTTATGGCGGTGCTCGATATCCGTTTACGCTTCCGGCTTCTCAGGCCAGTTAATATCTGGCGCGCCTGACGTGTCTACCGCCTGCACTGCTTTGATGTAGTTCATCCAGGCTATCAGGCTGGCTTTATCTTCATCGCTGATAATGCCTAGCTGTAACTCAGTTTGCCAAAAGCTGATTGTTGCCTGAGCCTCCGCCAGTAGCGCCGCTTTCTGCTGTTCTGCTGCTTCCACGTCTGCCGTGCGCTGCGCTTCCGTATCCGTCACCCATTCGCTACCGTTCCACGTATCGTATGGCGTGGCAGGTGCCAGCGTGGTGGTATTTTCCGGGTAATCGCCCAGCGATGTGATGGCTACAGGCTCCCCTGTTTCCGTACTAAAAACATCCTCACCGCGATGATCAATAATGTATTCCCATCCTGATAATTCTGCCGTCCTGCAAATTGCGTAGCCTGCCTTCTCTTCGCCCGGCTCATCAGTACATGAAGCAGCAGGAATACCCACGCCAACAGCCAGATACTCCACCGTTGAAAACAGATGTTCACGTGTCACACTATCGTAATTAAAAACAGTGATATCACCTGCCTTTGTAGCAATATTTTCTTTGTTTAAAACTGCCTGCGCCATTATGCAGCCCTCACTATGTAGTTAAATGCGATATTCCGGGGGCGCGCAGCCACCAAAGCTGATGATGGATACGGGGTGTTTTTAACCATCCCTGTAACAGCAGCGTACTGGTATGTCATACCAGCAACAGAGAGTGAAACCACATCCCCATTCATGACACTCGGCGAAGTAACTGCCGGGGTAAAAACTGGCGCATCATCTGTAGATGCTGGATCGAAAGCCACATATGTACCCGCCTGCATGGTAAGAAGACTTCGGCTACCATCAACCCCGCGCCCGTCATCCCAGCCGCGCAGAAACTCACCACGAAGATCCGGCAAACTGCCAGAAGGGTATATCACCGCCAGTTTCGGATATTTTACTTTATCGAATGCTGCGCCGTTGCACTTGAGCCACCCGGTTGGCGGAGTCGCCGCAGGCCATGGGAGAGGGAAACCAGCGGGGATATATTTATCAATATCCGCCTCAAGCAGATATTGCTGATGCGGGTCACTGGCTGCAATATGTGCCGCCAGTTGCTGATCAACGTAGGCTTTAACCTGGATTATCTGGTCATCAACATACTGGCGGGTTGCCAGCACCACAGATGGATCAATCTTAAGCGTTACCGCCTGGGTGCTACTGACGATCAGAATGACGCGAATCACCTGCACCCGCCCGCTACCTTCCTGCAATAACGGCTTATAAGTTTCCGCACAGTTGGCAATAGCAATCAAATCACCAGCACTGTCATACAAACCAATCTCACGGATCCACCATCCGCCCACGTCCTCCGGGATCACCTGCTCAGCAATAATTTGGTTGGTGTTTACCGGGTCAATGGTCAGCGTATTGAGCGGCGCGCGTCGCAGCTCGTGCACAAGCGCGGTTTGCGCAGGGTTTGGCGTCGGCAGTGCGCCGTTGCCATCCCCTACCGCCATCTGAGTAATTTCAACCTGTTGACCCAATGCCGTGGCGTTCGCCAGCTTCGCGGCCCCGACATTGGTTAGCAGGGCATAATATTTAGTTGCCACTTGGTGAGATCTCCACGGTATCGATCAAATGAATTGCACTACCCACATACTCCGCACCGCCAACTGAAATGGTTTCGGGGAAATAGGGGTACACGGTCAGCGTGTCGCCCAGATAGGCAGACGCGCCAACATATACGGGGCCAGCAGTCTGTAAGTGCAGGCTCATGCCCAGCATGTGACGGCTACACGGCTTAACATCAGCAATCAGCCGCTCAAGCTCCTGATAGGTTTCTTCGCTGATGCCTTCATCTTCAACGCCAATATCCAGCGTAAACGTGCCGGGGTCGGTGTTGATGTTCCACCACTCGTTAACCCTGATGAAGTAGCCGAACGGCTCCACAACGCGGCGCATTGCCCCGGTAGTGCCTTTGTAGCGGTGCAGGTAATACGCATCAGCTATGGCCTTGCGCTTCGTTGTCTGGGGCCAGTTCTCATCCCACCGATCAACGGAGAAGGCCCACGCCAGATAGGGCAACAGGTCAACCGGGCAGGTGTACGGATCCCAGAGCTGGCGCAGCGGTACCCGCACTTCCCCCAGAGAAGCGCAGACGCGGGCGGCAACACGTTCAAGGCGCGTCGAGCTGGGAGGCGCAAGGGTTTTACTCATCGTACCCCCCAACAGTTATGGTGTATCCGGTGCAGTTTGACGCCTGAGTATCATCAAGCACCATATCCGCCACCGGCTGCGCCAACTCCACCCGCTGAACTCCTTCAACGTGCAGCGCGGCATAAATGGCAGACAGCCGGATATCGCGCCCCAGACGACGCTGATCGGCTATGTACGCCTGTAACTTCTGCTCGGATGCCTGGCGGATGGGTTCCGACTCCGGCCCCGGATAGATATACAGCGTGGCATCAATCTCATATGGCACGATCTCCGCCGCCTGCACGGTCACGCGATCGGCAACCGGGCGCACCTCTTCACCATTCAGCGCGCTGGCAACAATATCTATCAACTCCTGGCTGGCTGTGCCGTCACCCTCGCGGGAAAGCACAGAGATGGTGACGCAGGCAGGTGTTGGGCTTACGGCAGACACATCAGCAACGCGCCCATCAGCAGACAGGCCGAAAAATTCATATGCCGCCGTAGGCCCGGCGACGCTCAACCCCTCAAACGCCTGCGGAGTACGGACGCGCAGATCGGCATCCGACTCCATCACCGCAGGAACAGGCGGTACAACGCTGTCATCTTCCGGTGTGATGGTCAGGCGCTCCACGTTAAAGTTTGCCGCCAGCTGATCCAGATCACTGCCCACGGAGTACGCCACCATTACCGCGCGCGCCGCTTCGTTCACGCGCTGGCGTAGCAACAATTCGCGATAACAGTTTTCTTCCAGCAGCATGGTGATCGGCTCAGATTCCAGCGAGAGAGTGCGCCTGATAACGTCCTGCTCATCTTCCGGGTAAAGGGCGATAAACGCCTCTTTACGTTCATTGAACAGCGTTTCAAAGTCCAGCGGCTCCACCACTACCGGAGGCGGTAATTGTGAAAGGTCAATTGTTCCGCTCATGCCCGCACCTGCCTGCCGATCGTTACGTCCGTGGTAAAGGGTGATTGGGTATCGGTACGACTGGCTTTGATGGTGGCAACCATCTGCCCCGCTCCGGTTTCCGTCAGCACAATATTGGTCAGCGAGATACGCGGCTCCCAGAGGAAAAGCGCGCTGTATATCGCGGACATAATGCGAAGGCGCGTTACAGCGTTACCAGGCTGATCAATCAGGTTAGTGAGCTGCGAGCCGTAGGCGCGGCGCATAACGCGAGAGCCAACCGGCGTTAGCAAAATGTCATTGATGGATTGAGAAATGTGCTCGTTATCGGTGAGCGCTTCGCCGGTTTCAGCGTTCATCCCGCTATATCTTGCGCTGGTCATTGCGGGCCGTCCGTCTGGCTTCCGCCACGTTCTACGCCGCCATGTTCGTGGGTATGCACCACAACGCCATTTGATGTAATGCTGCCGCCGCTATGCTCAACATTGCCGGTCATCTTGCCACCCTGTTTCATCTCGAATGTGGAGCACGAGAGCTTTTTAGTGCAGATCACTTCCGGCGTATCAAGGGTGATGGAGGTTGTTGCGGTACAGGTCATCTTAGGGGCAGTCGCGGCGATAGAGTCAGAAGCCTCTACGGTTGCGCTCTTAATACCAGTAGCAGCGAGCGCGCCGGTTGCCGGGTCATACAAAACCTTCGCCCCGTCAGGGTGCAAAGTAACATTTGATGTTTCACCGTTATCCGGTGGCTTCACACTATCGCTGTACAAGCTGCCCATGATGACGGCATTTTCCAAATCGCCGCATGGGGCAAAAAGTAACACCTGCTCGCCCGGTGATGGTGCCCACCATGTAACAGCCGTTCCAGCGCGCAATGCCGCCCAGCGAATCCAGTCCGTTGTATTCTCTCCCGTTGAGACTCGCGCAACTGGCGGCTCAGCAGCAAGATCAACATCCGTCACCGTACCAATACGGACAAGGTTACAGATCAGGCGATAGAGTTCATTTAGGTTCATAAGCTGGCTTGCGTTATTAAATTTACAGCCAGTTTCATGATCCACGCGCGCGCAAGCAACGCGCTGGCGTTGTCAGGGGTTGGTAACAATGGATAGCGGTACCGGCAGACACTGCCAGCTATAACAGTGGCGGGAAAAAACATCGAGCACCGTCACTTTTAACAGTGCTGCAGGAAGGAGTCAGGGTTGCAGAAAACTGACGATAGTATCTGCCAGCCAGTCAAGATCGCTTTCCGTAAAGCCCAGCAGTTCACGCGCCGGGTAACGGGTACGGGCACCGGGTGCCACGGTATCAACCTCACCATACTGGTGAACGCTGGCGATCTCTGCGGTATGCCCGGAGTAACCCACCACGGCGGCGCTGGCGGTACCGTATGCTTTGAGAAAGCGAGCGGTGCGCAGGCGGCGGAACATCTTTTCTTTACGGGTTGTGGTGCGCTTGGACTGGTTCAGATGGATCTCAATATAGCGCTCAATATCGCGCTTATAGAACGTGCGCAACGCCCCTTTCTCAACATCGTAGCCGGTGATGGCGCGCTGTTCGCCGCGTCCGGTAGTGCGCCAGTTGCTCAGCTCGCGCACTTCATCTTTCCACAGGAATTTAACCCCGCCCTGAGTGCGCAAAATCTTACGGCGGCGCGGCGTGTAGCTCTCTCCGCTGGGGTTTTTCTGGCTATTGATGCGCTGTTGCTGGCGCTTGCGCAGACCAATAGCCACCTCGCGCGTGAGCTTACGGCGCTGGCCCGGTGCGAGTTGCGCCGCCACGGTTGCCAGATAATCATCAAGGGCATGGAACAGCGGATCAGCGTTCATTTAGTCCGTCCACGTCTCGCCGCTTACCGTATCTTCAAAGACCAGTGACCAGGCACCCAGCTCCGGCCCCGGCATAGGATCAGCACGGTGATGAATAACCGGCTTACCCTCTTCAACTTTGACAACAACCGCCTCACTGGCCTGGATTTTGATGAGCACATCCATGGTGGAATTGCTCAGGATATCCGCTTCAAAAGTGATGCCATCGCGGGCACGGTCAGGGTTAAATAGCAGCTCAGGCTGATACAGGCGCGCCCATGCCAGAATTGGCAGGCTGAGGGTATCCAGTGGCTCAGGGTAATCCATCGCCAGCACCTCAATGGTGTACTCGTATTCAAACGAGGCAGAGCGCTGCCCGGTGCTCACCATGCGCCCCTTCTGGACGTACACCGCCAGATTGTCAGGGTTGTCACGCAACCACGGCACCGCCTGGCTGATGTGTTTGCGCAGAAGATCGGGCTTAAGCATGGTAAGGCACCAACTCAACAATAGTAAGCTGGTTAATACGCTGCCGTGCCTCTTCTGCTACTTGCTGCAATAACTCAGCACTCAGCGGCGCATCCATATGCTGCTGCAATAGCGCCTTTCGTATAGCTTCCATCTCTTCAACATTCGCCAGTTTTACTTTCAGATAAAAATCCATCATCTCCCCCTGATGTTTGCATCATAAGCAGCCTCACAGGCTAACCCTCGGATCCTTGCCTGATCAGCAATTGCCGCCAGTTCTCCCGCTCGCTGGTCAGCGCGGCGGAACAGCTCGGCAAGCAGCTCGCTGCCGGTGGTGCCTGTCGAGCCTCCGCTGGCAGTAACGGCACGGCGGGCGCGCTCACTTGCTGCCAGTCTGGCGGCGAGTTTTGCGGCTTCATCATGCAGCCCGTCAGAAACAGCGCGGGCATGGTCAGCATCAGCAGCGGCCTGAGCAATCTGCCCCTCTGCCCTTTTCTCAATCGCATCTATTTCACCTTGTCGGCGCTGCTCTTCGGCTCTGGCTTCTGCCTGCCGCTTTGCCAGCGCGGTAGCGTCGTCGGCATCCCGCTGTTTCCATCTCAGTGCCCAGCCCGTATTAGCCTGACTGGCACCAAACCACGAACCAGAAAGGAAGGCACCACCCAGAATTAGCGCAACCAAAAGGCCGCGCCAGTGTCGCCTGAGCCAGTTCAGAATCATGCAGGATAAGCCGCATAAGGAAGCTGGAAGTGCGGGCCGTCTTTCAGGGTTTTCCAGTCGCCGCCCCACTCAACGGGAATACTCAGCTCCTTACCCGCCTGTTTGAAGGCTTCGGAAATCTGCTGATAATATTTCCAGTCCCATGAGCCTGCCGGAGTGGGATAAGCAAACACATCAACCGCATGGCCTGAAATATGCCTGCTGTTCATCGTCTGGCTTTTCCCCTCAGCAACAAGCTGCTTTTGCCGCTCTACCGTGCGCAGCCCTTCGGTGATACCAAAATCAATGGCGGAAAGTTGAAGGGCGCGGCGGACGACTTTCACAAGGTCAGCGTTAACACCTTTCAGGTTATTTTCACTTCTCTGACTGAATTTAAATTCACTCATTTCCTTTCGCTCCCCCGATACGGGTTTCAATAAAGCCGGTCACTTTGTTGCGTACCTTGTCAGCCCCCATAAAACCAATGGATGCGCCCACGAAGGTAACGGCATTCGACGGCAACCCCAGATACTCCAGCGAACCGGCAACCGCCAGCGTAACGATCCCGCAGACCAGTGAACCGGTGGCGGTTTTCAACATTGACTGACCGTCATACAGACTCATAAGCGCCGATATGCTCAGCGCAGCGCCAGCCGCGTAAAGCGTTGGCAGATAAGTAGCAATCCATTTCATTGTTTGTTCCAGCATCCCCGTAGGTACGTCGCTCATGGCAACCTCTCAATCCCATAGCTGCACGGTTTCCCGCTGGGTGGGTGGTGGTAATTCGGGAAGATAAACAACCTGCCCGGCACTCAGCAGCGGGCCGCTGTCGCAGAGTCCCGGATTGGCTTCATGCACGGCTTCGGTCACTCCCGCCGTTCTGCCGTAATACCGCCAGCAGAGTTCATCAACGGTGTCATCCTGCTGCGCCTGCACGTTCATCAGCACAGCTCCGCAATGCCGCGATCTTCATTCTGGATATCGCGAATCGACCAGCGAGCATCACGCCAGAGCGTATCTATCTGGGTGCTCAATGCCTGCGCATGGTCTTCCCCCTTACTGGTGGTATCAATATCGCGATACCCCTCAATCAGCAGGGCTTTGGTCAGCGACCAGACAGCATTTTTATAGCTCCAGACTTTCACCGATTCGCCGTTCACCGGATCGGCAGGGATCTCCGCAAGAGCCTGATAACCGGCATCAACCTGAACCTGACGCCATAGGCGAAGCTGATTATTTACATGGCTCATCGCTTCAATCGTGCGGGACATAAGGCGATCGGTTGTTACCTGTCCGTCTAAGCGCATCGCACGGCGCAGATCAGCCAGCACGATTACAGGCCAGAAAGGCAGGCTCTCAACTTTTGCGCCGCCATCGTCAGGCGCTGGATCTGATGGCGGTCTTACCGGCTCAGTGGCGACCAGACTCATACAGGACTCTCCATAAGGCAGGCGGTGGACGGTGTAACGCAGTAGAGGCTTGGCCTTATTACGTCACACCGTGCCGCCTGGTGCGCGGGGGCACATTCGTTATGACTTCACGTTTTTACGCGCCGTCTTGTTCTTTGCTGCTGGCTTTGCCTGGCTGTTTTTCGGCTTTTTAGCTGCGGTGGTGCGCGGCGCTGTCTCCGGCGCTGCTTTCGCGGCCTCTGGCTTCGCTTCCGGCTGTACCGGTGGCGCATCGCCCTCACCTTCTCCGCCGTTGGTGGCGGTCAGCTTTTTGATATTGCGATCAAGCAGTTCGATATCACGCGCCACGCCAATTTTTGCGTTGAGCCTGATAGCTTCCTGCAAATGCGAGCGGGCAAGTTGCTGGGATTCAACATCCTGATTAAGGCGCACGGTGTACCCCATGACCTTAAACAGCTTGGCCCTTACCTGATCGGGCATATCTTCATGGGTGGTGATGCCGTTCAGCGCGTTGAGGTTGTCAATGCTTACGCTCGCCTTTGCCGGGTTCGCTTTGAACGCGGCAAGGATGGGATCGCAAATCTCTTCAACCAGTACCGTGGCGGTAGTGCGCTTGTACTGGTCAGGCATCGGGATTTTATGGCGCAGCACGTACTGACCAATCCGCAGCGCCTGCGCAATATCACCGGCATCCGCTGCCCAGATCATTACGGTGGTTATCACTTCATCCGCCTGGCCCGTATCCGCTGCCAGTACGCCATCAATCCACGGCTGGTAATCCGGCAGGCGCTCGCTTTTCAGCTTCGCCTTACCTGCATTCGACTGGATGCGGCTGAGGTCGGCTTTATCCATGCGCAGACGAAAAAGTATCTGCTCGTATGCAGTTCTTTCGGCGGTGGTTGTCCCGCGATTACTGCGGCGCTCAGCCATCACCCGATCAAAATGTTTTTGTGCTGGTGTTAACATTTATGCCCCCTGAGCAGGCCAGCGCACTGCTGGCCTGCGGCGTCTTATGGTGCCGGGTCTGGCTCGGCGGCGGTGATGCCCTCGATCAGACAGCCATAGCCGTAGTCTTCAATGACGTAGGCATCATTCGAAGAGCTGTACGTTGAGACGCGGTTATATTCCGGCTCCTCAACGATGCGGCGACGGTGCCCGCCTTCCTGCCAGTAGATGGACAGGTTTTCCCAGGAGGTAATGAACATGCTGCCATCAGGGAAGAATGGCGCGATGAATGACGGCAGGTTGCCGATCGTTTTACGCGACGCAATCAACTGCCCGGCAAGCGCTTCGGAGTTCGGGTTATTGGTGCTGACGGCGTTGATGATCGGGAATGAACGGTTAACCGTCAGGTTACGCCCGGTAATAACCACCAGATCAGGCGAATCCTTGTACCACTCATCCATAAGAGAGTTGACCGCATCAAATACGATGGAGTCGTAGTTACCGTAATCACCTTTCGCGATCACCTGGTTGGTGTCGTCACGGCTGGTCACGGTGACATCTTTCATCACGCGCTGAGCTGCGTTAGCACGGTACTGCTGGAGCCAGCCGATACCGCAATCCTGTAACAGTGGGTTGGCGGCGCGGTCTGACTTCTCCGCGTAGCTGGTACCGTTGAAGCCGATCATGATGCGATCGAGCGCAATACGCTTGATGATCTGATTGCTGAGGCGCTGCTGAAAGTCCGGGAATTTTGCCCAGGCATCAAGCTGCGTGTACGGCGTAAAGGTATCGGCGTTCACCTTGTTACAGGTGTACTTATTCGAATCCAGCGCCGCCACAGAGGTAGGCTGACGGCGATCCGTGGTGGAATTGTTGGTACTGGATACCGGGCCACTAACACCCAGCCCGATTTTTTCACCGGTCTGATCGTTAACGCCGTAAATGTTAATTTTTTTCAGCATCTCAGACGACTGCTGGATCTTATCCTCAAGCTTCTGCTCAACGCTCGGATCAATGCTGTACGCCTTGGTGATGTGAGCAGCACTGATATGGTTCAGTTCAGCCTGTCGCTGAATGTACTTATCAAACAAATCGCGGGTTGTATTACGCATCTTATTTTCCTTTCCTGAGCCTGACGCACTGAGCCTTATCAGCAATCAGCCAGATGTTGAGTTGATTGACCATCGCCGCCAGTGGCAGGCGGGCGCTGGCTGTACTGATCGGCGTCCTGGCCTTTCAGTTTCTCTTCCAGCGCTTTGAAGTCCTTACGCAGGCTTTCCAGCTCGGTGGCATCAGCCTTACCTTTCACCGCAGCAGAAAGCTGGGTTGTGGTGTCCAGCAGCTTGCCCTGGCTCTCGGCAATCGCCTCGATAGCTTCACGGTTTTCACCGTTCTGCTGGCTAAACTGCTGTTGCGTACCGCCCAACAGCGCCTTAACACGGGCAAAGAAGTTTTTGCCTTCATCCTGCGGCGGCTGCTCATCTTCAAATTCCATCGTGGATTCAACGGCGGCGGTGAAGAAACAAGCCGGATCATGCTTACGGGATGCCAGCGGGTTAACGGTGTTTTTGGAACAAAACTCCATCATTTCCGTGCCCAGACTGGCGGGGCTATCGGTACAGGCCAGCCCCATCAAATAGGCTTCGCCGGTATCTGCAAAAGAGGGATGCACTTCAATGCTGTGATAAATCTTCTGGCGGTTCTTTTTCAGGGCAACCAGATCATCAGTGGCATCAACCTGCACATACAGGCCCATTTTGCCTTTCAGCGGCTCCTCGGTGATCTCCTCTGCCTTGACGGCAATAACATCGCCATAAGCACGGAAATCACTGTTTGGTGAGTAGCCCCGGAGGTGCTCCAGATTGACGCGGGCACCGTATACGGTTGGGTTAAAGCGTTGAGCCATCTGCACAATGTGCTGACGCTCCAGCGTCCGACCGTCGCAGGTGGCACCCTCGACAGCAACGCGAAATGGTTTTGACTTTGGCATGTCGAAATCCCGAATGAGTGAGTGATATTAACCAGTGCCCCTATCATTCCCGCCGCAGCCGAAACGCGCAAAGCGTTGCCGTTGTTGCCGTTTTCCGACAATGACAACCCAAAGCGACGCGCGCGCGGGCGCGGTACTCTGCCAGCATGAAACAGACTTCCCACGATGAGCCACGGATTGCCGCTAAGGTCATGTACTGGCAGGCATACAGCATCACGCAGATCGCAAAATCGATCGGCGTGAGCACCAACACCCTGTATTCATGGCGTCGCCGCGATAAGTGGGACGAGTCCACCGCGCTGGAGCGCGTACAGGATCGGATGCAGGTGCGGCTGTTACGCCTGACGGAAAAGCCAGACCTGACAGCGCATGACTTCAAAACCATTGACCTGTTAACCCGTCAACTGGTGCGGATGGAGCGCGAAGAACACCGCAGCGAAGAGAAGGGGCGCGAGAAGAAGCCGAAAAATCACTTTACGGAAGAGCAGATCGGGGATCTGCGCGCGCTGGTGCTTGATTCGCTCTACGAGCATCAAAAACGGTGGTACAAGCAGCGCGAACGCCGCAACCGCTTTATCCTCAAATCGCGCCAGATTGGTGCCACCTGGTACTTTGCCCGCGAAGCGCTGTTACGGGCGCTGGAAACCGGCAACAACCAAATCTTTTTATCAGCCAGCCGTGCCCAGGCGTTCCAGTTCAAGAAGTTCATCCAGCTACTGGCTGCACAGGTTGGCGTTGAGCTGAAAGGCGGCGACGCCATCACCCTGAGCAATGGCGCAACGTTCTACTTTCTCGGCACCTCAGCAGCAACAGCGCAGAGCTACACCGGGGATCTGTATCTGGATGAAGCATTCTGGATCAACAATTTCCTTGAGCTGCGCAAAGTCGCCGCAGGTATGGCAACCCATGAAGGGCTGCGCCGTACCTACTTTTCCACGCCATCCACAGAGGAACATGAGGCTTACGCCTTCTGGACTGGCGACCTGTTCAACAAGGCAAGGCCCAGAGGTGAACGGGTAGAAATAGACGTCAGCCATAAAGTGCTGAAAAACGGCAAGTTGGGCGGTGATGGGATCTGGCGGCAGATTGTCACCATTGAAGATGCGGTAAAACTCGGCTTCAACCTGGTGAAAATTGAAACCATCAAGATGGAAAACTCCCCGGAGGAATACGACAACCTCTATCGTTGCCGCTTCGTGACTGCGGGAGAGCGCGCCTTTAACTACAACGCCATGATCGGCTGCTGCGTTGACGGCTTCAACGATGATGTATGGCCCGACTGGAACCCATTCGCCCCCAGACCGATAGGCGATCGCGGTGTCTGGGTTGGCTATGACCCTAACGGGGGAAGCGGTAACGGTGACTCTGCCGGGCTTGTCGTCATCGTTCCGCCAGCGGTACCGGGTGGCAAGTTCCGCATCATTGAACGCATCCAGCTTCGTGGGATGGAGTTTGAGGAGCAGGCAGAGGCCATTCAGGGGCTGATGGAGCGTTACAACGTCCAGCACATCGCCATTGATGCCACCGGTATTGGTGATGCAGTCTGGCAACTGGTGATCAAGTTCTTCCCGCTGGCGGTGAAGTACCAGTATTCCGCCCCGCTCAAGCGCGCCATGGTGCTGAAAGCGCTTATGTTGATCCGTGCCGGTCGTCTGGAAGTTGATGCGGGAATGCTGGATCTCGTCCAGTCATTTATGACGGTTCGCAAGGTGCAGAAGGGCGGGGTAATGACCTACGTTTCCGACCGCAAACGCGGAAGCAATCACGGCGATCTCGCCTGGGCATCAATGACAGCTTTGTATAACGAGCCGATCGGCAGCGAAAGCGGCGGCGGTAGTGACAGTTTTGTAGAGGAGTTTTAAACGTGAGCCGCAAAAAGCAAAAGTTTCAGGCCAGACCGCAGCCGGTTGCCAGCGAACAAACAGCAGGCATTGAGTCATTCAGCTTTGGCGACCCGGTAGCTATCACCGATCGCAGCATGTTGCTGGATTGCATGGAGTGTGCTGATAACGGCGTATATTTTGAACCACCGATCAGCCCCTACGGCATTGCCCGAATGTTTGATTCAACGGCCTATCATCAGTCTCCGCTGGTCTTTAAGCGTAATGTGATCACATCCTGCTACATCCCTCACCCACTGCTGAGCAGGCAGGAAATGAGCGCTTGGGTGCTGGATTATCTGGTATTCGGCAACAACTACATGGAGGTGCGCCGTAACATGCTGGGTGAGCCTATTGCGTTAAAACATGCCCAGGCCAAATATACCCGGCGCGGCAGCGACCTGAAAAAGGATCAATACTGGTTTATCACCCGCCGCGATGCGGACTACCCATTCAAGCCGGGCAGCATCTGCCAGATAAAAAACCCCAGCATCCACCAGGAGATCTACGGTGCACCTGAATACATGGCCTCGTTACAAAGCGCCATGCTCAACAGTGAAGCGACTATGTTCCGCCGTAACTACTACATCAACGGCAGTCACGCCGGGGTAATCGTCTACCTTACCGACCCGATCGCCAACAACAAAGACGTTGAGAGCCTGAAAAAGTCATTGAAGGATGCGCGCGGCGGTGGCGCTTTTAAAAACCTGTTCGTATACGCAGCAGGCGGAAAGAAAGACGGCTTGCAAATCCTGCCATTCAGCCAGATAGCGGCAAAGGATGAGTTTACCGGCATCAAGGATGCAACGCGGGATGATATGCTTGCCGCGCATCGCGTCCCGCCTCAACTGATGGGGGTGATGCCAGGCAACGCCGGGGGGTTTGGCGACGTTGAGAAAGCCGCCCGTGTCTTCTCCATCAACGAGCTGACGCCGATACAGGAAAGCCTGAAAGAGCTGAATGACTGGCTGGGCATTGAGGTGATCCGCTTCAACCCTTACGCCCTCGCAGCCCCATCAACAGCCGCCTGACCATTCAAAAAGATTGACGCTTCACCCTGCCAGAGGGTGAGCACAGCCCGCCCAAAAGCCAAACGCCATAGAAGCCCCTCAACGCCACGCTGGCAGGGGCTTTTCTTTTCCATCCCCTCACCTGACCACAACGCAACCACATCAAAACAGAGCCGCACAGACGCGAAAAAGGGCATTAACAGGCATACCCTCCTTACCCCCTCAGCGCGCGATGGTTCCCCCGCCTCGCCCGCACACAAAACCCCCGTCTTTTTGTGCAAACTTGCAGATCACGGCAGGCCGCGCCGCGTCTGGGCTTGTCTGGCAAAAGTACCATCAAAAAAATTGTGCAAACGCGCGCGTAATTTTGCACCAAAAACGCGCACTTTCTGAAAGCGAGGGCTTAACCGGCGTCAACCTCATTGAGCGCCGCCATAATTGCCAGCCTCTCAGCAGGCGGTAAAGCCGCATATTTCGCGCGCCAGCGCTCAACTTTCCGCTTAATGCGGCTCCGATCGTTGTAATCTTTGCCAGCAAAAGCGTGGGAATATGCCCGCCCCTCGCCGTAATTCATCCAGATTTTTTCTGTTCTCACCCCGCCGCGCGTCATCGCCTGAAATTCCATGCTGCGCCAGCCCGCTAACGTTTCGTCATAAAGTTGCGACGGGTAGCCAGACAGAATCACGCTGACGTTTTCCGGCAGGCTTATTAGGCAGGCTAACAGACGCTCATGATCGGCAACGGTATATTCATGACGGTAGCGGGCGCGACTGGTGCGCGTTTCAGGCATATAAGGCGGATCAGCATAGATAAGAACGCGACCGGCACGATAAAAATCATAATCGTTCAGATAGTCCACCGCATCACGGCACACCAGATCTATGTAAAGCCTGTTATGCCTATGTGCGAACTCTTTTAACGGTTCCGCATCAATATCAATACCAACATTGTGCATAGCTGGCGGCTTGCGTAGCATCACAGCCCCACTGCCCGGGTGGGTTTCAATGTAAGTATCATGTGGCGGCATCTCGGCAATGATTTTTTGATATACGCCACTACCGCCTTTGCTCCCTAAATAACTCATCCGTAAATCCTCGCGTTCAACCTGCAGCACTGCTAAAAATGACGGTGCTCGATGCTTATGGCCGACATTGCCAAACCTGACAGTGCGGTACCCAATGAGCGCCACTTAGTGGCGCTAGCGGACTCTTTGCCGCCCGCGCCCGCAGAATCGCTATTCCCCGCGCAACAAGTTGCGCCAGTCATACCGATTGTCATTTCCTGATTTTTACCCTGTCGTAGTATTCGATCAGTTGAAGCGCAACAGCAGCCACTTGCACAGCTTCCGCGCGCGCAGTTCCCGCATGGCTTCCGCCAAACTCATCATGCAGAAAAGCCTGGTTAAGCTCCCCTACCTCTTCACCTAATATCGCCCCCCAAATAAATGGGTGCTGATTGCGATCGGCACCCCACTGGCGATCTTGCTTTTCCATCTCATCCAAAACAGATACAAGCGCTAAAGTTGACTCATGCCTACTACCTGCAAACTCTTCAATATTCCTACGTCCCTGTAACTCTCTCAGCCACTCGGCAAGCTGTGCGTGCTGTTCAGAGCATGGGCCTGACAGTTGAGACGCGAGCTGGTCAGCGTGCGCGATTGCGCTATCCAGCGTCATTTGCTGATTTGATAATTTGCAATTCATCATACTTCTCCTTTCGATTGTGCTTTCTTCCAGCGGCTGATCAGCTCACTGGCTTTGTGGTTCGCGATGGTTTTACGCCATGGCTGATCGGTACCGGCGATAATCAACTCACCAGTAACCGGATGCGCGCGATACACGGTATCGAGTACCGTCACTTCATTACCGCGCGCCAGTTGAATGGCCTGCGGTTTACTGATCTGTACCTTCTTAACCTTCGCCCATGACTGAACCAGCCCAGCCAGACCAGCAATTGCCGGTGATAAAACCTGCTCTTGCTGCCTGATCGCATGGGCGGCTTTGAGGTAACTTTCTGCCCGCTGGGTGTCATATTCGGAACAGTCGCCGCTGGTAATGCTGCGCGCCAGCTCCTCAAACTCATCAGCAGGTGATTTTTGCCGTTCCGGTTTGTAGTTTCTGATGCTTTCATTGAGCCGTTTTTTCTGCTCGTGGGTCATTTGACCAATTTCATACTGTTCAGGCTCAACTGGTGGCGAATTGTCACCCCCTGAATTTGTATGTTTTTTGACCTCAGTACAGTTATTGACACGAGTCCTAGAGGGCGCGGACGCGCCCCGAAGGTCAAAATCAAAGTCAACGGCCTGCCCGGAGTCGTCTAAAACTTCCGGTTTCTTACGCACAATGCGGTAGGTATGCAGGCGGGTTTCAATTGGTGGGATGTGAACGGCAGGCATCACCAGACCTTTGATAAGATCCAGATACTCGCCGTAATCATTCGGCTCGTCTTTCTGCTGGTACCAGATGCGCAACGGCAGATCACGGCGGGCAACCAGTGCCCCGCCCTGCAATTGGGTGTATTGCTGCCAGTCGCCAGCATCCGCAGCACGGTGCAGCTCAGCAAATAGCGGGTTTATCTTGTCGGCCTGTTCCTGATTGCGGAACCGGCGCAGCTCACGCCAGACAGATACCGGCGCACCGCCCAAAAACTGAAACTGACGGATGCCCCAGCACGATGCCCAGGCGGTTGCATGTTTTGACGTTTCTTTCAGTGGCCTGCCGCTCTCGTCGTCCGTTTCGCCGTCGAGCGCGTAGCCGTCAATATTCTTACTGATGTACTTCACCACATAGCCGGTGGCGCTGCCGATTTCCTGATCGATCGGCTTCATATCAAAGCGCGGTTGATTGCCGTGTTTACCTTGTAATTCTTCCGCATCCTCACGGGTTGCGTAGTCTTCCATAACTTCCAGCAACTCGGTGGAATGTTCCGGCAGGGAAAACAACAGGCCGTGCCAGTGCGGCGTACCATCGTGGTGTGACTCAGCCACCCGCAGGCCAAAGACCGGAATTTCACGGCGGGCAAGCTCAGCACGAATCTGTTGCCATACCCGGTTAAGGTAGCGCTGCGTTGCTCTTGGGCTGGCACCGTTCCATTTGGCATTACGATGACCGAATACGGTATAGGCGTGGTATTTTGATGGTGCTGTCAGAGTAAAAAACTGGCCTGCATAGCCGCTTTCGGTGGCTACTTTCTCAAAACCACCAATGCGGGTCATGAGTTCAACGCGGCGCAATGCCGGGTTAGAAATACTCTTATCGATCTGCTCAATAAGTGAAATGCGCTCTTTGGTGTCCTGGTCTTCCAGTTCAAGACGGGCCATGATCGCGCGGCTACGTTTACGCCGGGCATCCCACTCATCAACATGGTGCTTACTGCAATACGGTGCAGCGCCCCGCTTCACGTCACCAAAGGCAATGTGCAGGTGCTCGCGCCAGCGCGCAGCGTACTTTTTCAGGTTACGGTGCCAATAGCGATCATCCAGCATCTTGCTGATGCCGGTAGTAGCTTCATCAATAAACAGCGCGCCCCGGCAATACTTTTCCCAGCTTGGAGGCGTCAGGAAGAAAAGCCGCGCGAGGATAGCCGCTTCGGTGTAAAGGTATTCGGCATATTTGCGATCACTCTGCGTCTCTACCGTTTCGTGAACTTCGCTCAGCACAGACCGCATATAGATAGCAATATCCTGCGCCAGCAGCTCAACATCTTCCGGCGTGAAGTCCGGCAGGCGGTTAAAGCGCTCAACCAATCCGTGAAGAGTGTTAAACGTGTGGTAAAGCGGGTTTACCCCTTTGAATGCTGTATCAGCCTGAGATTTAGCCTCATCGGTCATCGCAATAGCGTATTGCTCATTAACCATGTTGATGGGTGGCAGATCCCTGCGGATGATATCGCGCAGCGCCAGACGGGCGATGTGTCTGCCCTTCATGGTGTGAATGCTGTCAATGCGGGAAGCCAGACGCAGACGAATAAAGCGGGGTAGCGGCGAAAGGGTAACTTTCACCCACGCCAAAAACTCCTGTTCTTGACCCAGCTCGACTAGATCAACAACGGGAGTCTTATCAACACAAATGGCAGCTTTCGGCTTCTGCCATTCGTAAGCGTACCGGGTGGCGTCTGGTGCGCTACCCGGATACGGAGGGGGCGGCGTTGGAGCGCCGCGCCCACTTGCTGCGGTGGTCATCGTGCGCCCATGTACCGATCAATCATCTGGTGCTGAATATCCAACCCCAACTTTTCAGCAAGCGCGTACTCTGCCTTTGCCCCAGCAGACTGTTGCCAACCGTCCAACATGAAGACGCCATCAGCGCAGCGAAGCATGGCAAGGCAGATATCCATATACTCCGCTTGCTCTAACCCATCCGGCAGGATCGCCGGATTAAGAGCAACGTTTCCGCGCCGTACAATGTGCGCGGCAGCACGGTGAAACGCCGGGCGATTAAAACCAGGTAATCCGCTCATTGGGCCAGCGATATAGATTTTTGACATTACAGAGCCTCCATTTCTGGATCTGCTGGTAATGACAAATGAGGCACCCGCACCAGTTCCGCAGTACCTTCAACGGCTGAAATAGCAAACAGGCCGATCACTCTCTTTTGTTCGGCTGTCATTTTTAACGCTACTGTTTCACCGCCGTAATTGAAGAAAACAGCAACATTTTGGATTGATGATAAAACCGCGCTCTTATTCTGTTTCATGCTCATTTGCCCTTCGTTTTTTCAAGTGCGGCATCAAACTTCTTAGCGTCCATCCAGACGATGAACGCCGTTCTTTTCATCTCTCCGAATGCATCAGATGGGGTTATTTCATTGGTCAAAAAGCTGACTTTGGCACCGCCTTTTCTCTCCATCGCTACGCCCGTAATGCACTGGTGAAGTGGTTGAACGGTCACATTTTCCAGACCAACCGCCTCTAAAAATTCAATTAAGCTCGCCATCAGAAACCCCCTTGCTCATCAAAAGCGCCCGCTGCAACCATCGCGTTGTAAGTGGCATCACCACAGCACTGCCCGCAGTCCGGGCAGTTGCCTCCGCCCGCGCGCCCGCACCCTTCGCATACCTTGAGAACGCCGATCACCTCTTTAGCCTTCTGGCGGTTGCTGGCGTCAGTACTAACAGAGCGCTGCACGTCGATTTCATGCAGGCGGAAACGGTGGTAAATCTCGCGGGTGGTTTCGGTGTCACTGTTGGAAATGACAACCGGCGCGCCATATTTGCGGTTCACTTCCAGCAGCTCCGCCGCTAACTGGCGGTGGTGCTTCTCGGTGAATGGCTCGGTGTGGTATTGGGTGAAATTGGCGGTTTCGCTGGCTGGCAGGTACGGCGGATCGCAGTAGATGGCTTCATCCGTTCCAACCATCACTTTGAGGGTATTTTGAAACGAGCTGCACAGGAAAATAGCTTTGGTGTCGTTGGCCTTCTCAGCAAACTGGCGGATCTCCGCTTCGGGGAAGTAAGGCGCGGTTTTGTGCTGACCAAACGGCACGTTATAACCGCCGCTCTGGTTGTAACGCACCACGCCGTTGTAGCCGTGGCGGTTGAGGTAGAGAAACAGAGCCGCGCGGGCTACATCAAGCAAGCCTTTTGTACCGTTGAAAATGCGGCGGTTCTGTAAATATTCCTCTTTGGAATTGCCGGTAGCAAAGAGCGGGCGGGCAAGATCAATCACCAACTCAGGATTGCTTTTTACCTCACGATAAAGGCGGATCAGATCCGGGTTGATATCCGCAAGGATATAGCGGCGATAATCGGTATTGAGGAACACGGAAGCGCCGCCAACAAAAGGCTCAACGAGGCAACCAGCCTTTGGTAAATGCGGCAGTAATTCAGGCATCACGCGGCTTTTGCCACCGGGCCATTTGAGTAGTGATCGAATCATCTTGCTTTCTCCTGGGTGCAGGAAGCCCGGCGCGGTGATGCGCCTGACTACTGGTTAATCATTCAGTGGTTAATTGACTGCGCCATCAGGCGCGGGTGGTGGTGATTCGCGTAACGCCAGCATTTCAAGGCGGGGCGCAGCATGATCGGGAAACTCCCACGGCAACGCCGCAGCCAGCTCGGCAAGGCGCTTAATGCCCAACATCAAGCTCACTTTGTCCTGAGAGCTGAACTGTTCGAAAGGCATAGTGAGATGGGAGTGAGTCAGCGACGGCAGGTCTTTAAACCGCTGGGCGGCTTCGTTTGCCAGCAGGATGATCGCCTTTTTCTGAGTCTCGCCCAGGCGGTTGAAACGGCTCGCCGTGTCATTGGTGCGGGAAACTGAAATGCTCGACTGCAAGCGGGCGCGCTGCTCAAGGAACATCTGACGCCCAGAGACTGGTTTTTCTTGTCCGATACTCATAATCCTATCCCCCATCACTGCCGCTTATCAGGCGCGCCACTCGGAAGTAACGCCCCGGATAAGCACCGGTTTCCCGGTGCCTCTCTTACTCGTCGCCCTGCTGCTCTTTGGCTGGCTTAATCGCAGGCCATACCAGAACAACGAGCGCCCCCACGAAGAACAGATCGCCAACCGCTGAGAGCAGATAGCTGGTGAAGTCCACCGCTACCACCATGAAAGCCAGCAGCAGAACCAGCGCAGGCCGCAACATGCTCAGCACCTGGCTCATCAGATGTAATCCTCAACGCGCAGACCCAGACGACGCCCAACCTCTTCCAGTACCTTCTGCTCTTCCGGCTCGATCTCGCCGTCAGCTTCGGCAATGGTCAGCATGTTGACGAAGACTTCCTCAGCCTCTTTCGGGTCGTTTTTGATATCTTCGATTTCACGCAGGATGTTCATGCGACCAACGCGAAAACCTGCCTCAAGCTGTTCAGTGAAGCGGGTGATCAGCGCGGTGATTTCGTTGCCGTAATGACTCAGGCGGGGATTGGAGCGCAGCAGCTGATCGAGCTTTGCGGTTTCCTCTTTCTCAATTTCACCATCAGCAGCAGCAACCAGCAGACAGCCACCAACAATGGCCTCCATCAGATCGCGGTTTTCAACTTTCTTTAATTCAACTTTTACAGCAGCGGTTTTTTTCTTGAACATGCCAAACATAATTAACCCATTTTTTGGGTGAGTGAATGCGCCATCACTTAATAAAGTGACGACAGGTAGAAAAAGTTTTATCTGTTACTTAATTACTAAAGCAGTTTTCTAAATAACCTTGCTAATACACCAAATAAGCCTTTGTTTATCTTTTTCGTATAAACAAAAGGCTTACTCATACCTTTAATAAAGCGCACCTTATTCGGTTCCGGTTTAAAGAAACGCCCATCCGGGCATTCAATCCAACCGCGTGTATTGCGGTAGTGCTTAACTTGGCAACCGTGCCTTAACAGGCTAGCGAGTGATGGCCCTTGGTCTGCGTTCATTAGTGTGATACCCCGTCACGAATAGCATCAACGGTTTTCATTGCTTCCGCTAATGCAAAGTCTCGCCCAAAATAATTACCATTATTTAAAATGCTATATGCCGTTTTCATAGTAATGGCATTGCGCGGGCATTTATGAATGGTGAAGCCACGATAAATATAACTATGGCGGCTTAATTGTATTAACTGGCCCGTCATCTCATCGACTCCTTACAGACCAATCCACAGCAGCCAGGCATCACGTTGCTCTTTTGGGCGGTTGAAAAATGCTTCACGCATGGCGCGGTTAAATTCTGGGATGAAGATCCAATTTTCAGATCGACCATTCAGGGCTTCCGGGTTCTTCATCGGAACCACTGGCAACTTACCATCTCGCACCATATCACCCACTGCGCTGGCTGATTTACCGATCATTTCGGCAAATTTCGGAGTTGGCACCGCGTCCACAGGGTGGCGCAATTCAATGTAGCCCTCTGGGTATTTGTCTTTCATGTGTAATAATCCTCTTCGATGTTCAGCCGCTTATAGCTGACTGTAGCCGCCTTAGGCGGTGTCTTAAATGGATTACATGTAATCCCAACATTGAGGAGTTTAGATCACTTATGATCCAAAAAACAAGCATCGGTGAAAAAATCATGCTTATGAGAAAAGCCGAAGGACTATCCCGTAGAGAAATGTCTGAGATAACAGGCATTTCAGCTAACAACCTGAAAAACTACGAAGCTATAGGGAGGCAAATACCCGGCGACTACTTAGCATTGATTCTCGAAAATCCGCGATTTGAGAAATACACCCTATGGCTCATGACCGATAAAACCGCACCAGCAGCGGGGCAGGTTTCCCCGGCTCTCTCCCCTGATGGGCAAGGCAAAACAACATCGCGCCAATCAAGGCCGAAGGCTGGTTAAAAATCTGGTTTTTCTTTGCGCTAGAACACACGGCGCAAAACGACAATCGCACTACTGGAGGGCTTCGCTATGTCGATTAAGAAGCTCGAAGGTGGTCAATACGAAGTAGACGTGTACCCGCGCGGGCGTAACGGAAAACGCATCCGTAGGCGGTTTGATAAGAAACAAGAAGCTGTACTTTTTGAGCGTTATGTATTGGTCAACGCCGACAAAAAAGAATGGCTTGGCGCGAGCGTAGATCGCCGCACCTTAAGCGAATTGTTAGAAGCCTGGTGGTTGCTATACGGGCAGACGTTGGAAAATGGCGAAATTGAGAAACGGCACCTGAACAAAACGATCAGGGCGTTGGGAGATCCGGCCGTTAACCGGTTAAGCAAACGCACGATAGCGCAGCACCGAAGCCAACGGCTGGAGGACGGGATCAGCGCA
The DNA here is from genome assembly GCF_013783065.1 of Citrobacter sp. RHBSTW-00986. Classification (NCBI taxonomy): domain Bacteria; kingdom Pseudomonadati; phylum Pseudomonadota; class Gammaproteobacteria; order Enterobacterales; family Enterobacteriaceae; genus Citrobacter; species Citrobacter sp. RHBSTW-00986. Next base: position 4,716,448 of record NZ_CP056200.1, read on the forward strand.
GCCACGATTAATCGTGATATCTATCGGCTTTCCGGCATGTTCAGCGCGTTGATCAAGATGGAAGAGTTCAGGAAGGAAAACCCTTGCAAGGGTCTGGAACCGCTGAAAGAAACACCGCCCGCCATGACCTATCTAACGAAGTCAGAGATCGGCAGGCTGCTGGAAACTTTGACCGGTGACGATCGGCGCGTAGCTCTGGTATGTCTCAGCACTGGCGCACGATGGGGAGAGGGCAGCACGCTGCGAGGTGAACAGGTTAACCACGGGCGCGTGACCTTCCTTAAGACCAAAAATGGGAAAAATAGAACGGTTCCGATATCGGAAGCGCTGGAGGAAGAGATCAAGACCAGCGACACGGGGCCGCTGTTCAAAGTTGACTATGAAAACTTCTGCGAACGGCTCAGAAAGGTAAAGCCCGATCTACCACGTGGTCAGGCCACGCATGTGCTTCGGCACACGTTCGCAAGCTGGTTCATGATGAACGGGGGGAACATTATTGCGTTACAGCAGATTCTGGGGCACGCAAGCATACAGCAGACGATGGTTTATGCTCACCTTGCCCCCGATTATCTCAAGCACGCAGTAACGTTAAACCCGCTGGGTGGAGGGCTGGCGATTTGACTACACGTTGTCTACGCCCATAAACACTATAACCCGTTGTAGCCGCTTCTGGCGGTTACACGGTGACTTGATTTAAAAGGGATTTTTTCTAAGTACCTGATAAAAAAAACCCCCTCATCATGAGGGGGAAGACAGGGATGGTGTCTATGGCAAGGAAAACAGGGTTACTACTGGGAACGTGAGTTGCTACTACTCAATAAATTCAACGATGAGCTTTTTTTCCAGTGCGCTACGTCGCGCAGTTGCTCCATTCGTTGTTCATGTCTCTCATTTAAAACCGCTTGCTGCTCGGGCGTTAACAGGCGATACATCTGGTTGCGAACCTTGGCTATTTCAACCTGGCGGGCAACCTGTTCTTGCGCCATTCTTTCTGCCTGAGCGCGCACAGCGCGTTCATCAAATTTCTCTGCGGTGACAAGGCGATGCATTGTCTCCATTTCGCTAACATTAACAGGAGGCTGTTCGTGTCTTGCCTGCTGCATTAAATCTCGCATCTGTTGACGTTGATGTTCGGTTAAACTGATACCGTCGAACATGTGGCTCTGAACGCTGCGTTGCGCGGAGCCTTCACCCAGGTGCCAGTGATCGCCTGTGACGACTTCAGCTGCATGGCTTAAAGTACTCAGAGCCAGCGTTGAGGCCATGACGGCAGCGGTAACTTTGCCCATCACTTGCTCCCAAAATCTTTTCTGTCGCGATTCAACGAGAGACAGTTTACGATTCGGGCTGCAAACATGCGTCAGGGGGTGTAAAACAACGTAAAGTCATAGATTAGCGACGCCTGATGACGTAATTTCTGCCTCGGAGGTACGTAAACAATGAATAAAATCCTGTTAGTTGATGATGACCGAGAGCTGACTTCCCTGTTAAAGGAGTTGCTCGAAATGGAAGGTTTCGATGTGCTGGTTGCCTATGATGGGGAACAGGCGCTTGAGCTTCTGGATGACAGCATCGATTTACTTTTGCTCGACGTCATGATGCCGAAGAAAAATGGCATTGATACGCTGAAAGCACTTCGTCAGACACACCAGACACCCGTAATCATGCTGACCGCTCGCGGCAGCGAATTGGATCGCGTACTTGGCCTTGAGCTGGGCGCGGACGACTATTTACCCAAACCGTTTAACGACCGTGAACTGGTCGCGCGCATCCGCGCTATTTTGCGTCGCTCACACTGGAGCGAACAGCAGCAGAACAGCGACAACGGTTCGCCGACTCTGGAAGTGGATGCGTTAAGCCTTAATCCGGGTCGCCAGGAAGCCAGCTTTGACGGGCAAACCCTGGAATTAACCGGCACCGAATTCACCCTGCTCTATTTGCTGGCACAGCATCTCGGTCAGGTGGTTTCGCGTGAACACCTGAGCCAGGAAGTGCTGGGCAAACGCCTGACGCCTTTTGATCGCGCGATCGACATGCATATCTCGAACCTGCGTCGTAAGCTGCCAGAACGTAAAGACGGACACCCGTGGTTTAAAACCCTGCGCGGTCGCGGCTACCTGATGGTCTCCGCTTCATGATAGGGAGCTTAACCGCACGCATCTTTGCCATCTTCTGGTTGACGCTGGCACTGGTGTTGATGTTGGTACTGATGTTACCCAAGCTTGATTCACGCCAGATGACCGAGCTACTGGACAGCGAGCAGCGCCAGGGGTTGATGATTGAGCAACACGTTGAAGCTGAACTGGCGAACGATCCACCCAACGATTTAATGTGGTGGCGTCGCTTGTTTCGGGCGATAGACAAGTGGGCGCCGCCAGGACAGCGGTTATTGCTTGTTACGACGGAAGGACGCGTGATCGGCGCAGAACGCAACGAAATGCAGATCATTCGTAACTTTATTGGTCAGGCCGATAACGCCGACCATCCGCAAAAGAAAAAATACGGTCGCGTTGAGATGGTCGGGCCTTTCTCCGTCAGAGACGGCGAAGATAACTACCAGCTGTATCTCATTCGACCTGCCAGCAGCTCACAATCTGACTTTATCAATCTGTTGTTCGACCGACCGCTGTTGTTGCTGATTGTCACCATGTTAGTCAGCTCTCCGCTATTGCTCTGGCTTGCCTGGAGTCTGGCGAAACCGGCGCGTAAGTTGAAAAACGCGGCGGATGAAGTGGCCCAGGGCAACCTGCGTCAGCATCCGGAACTGGAAGCCGGTCCGCAGGAATTTCTGGCGGCGGGCGCCAGCTTTAACCAGATGGTGACGGCGCTGGAGCGAATGATGACCTCGCAGCAACGCCTGCTGTCGGACATCTCTCACGAGTTGAGAACGCCGTTGACGCGTCTGCAGTTGGGCACCGCGCTGCTGCGCCGTCGTAGCGGTGAAAGCAAAGAGCTGGAGCGTATTGAAACAGAAGCACATCGGCTGGACAGCATGATCAACGACCTGCTGGTGATGTCACGTAATCAGCAGAAAAACGCGCTGGTCAGTGAAACGGTGAAAGCCAATCAGCTGTGGGGCGAAGTGCTGGATAACGCCGCCTTTGAAGCCGAGCAGATGGGTAAATCACTCACGGTGAATTTCCCGCCGGGCCCGTGGCCGCTGTACGGCAACCCAAATGCGTTGGAAAGCGCGCTGGAAAACATTGTGCGCAACGCCCTGCGTTATTCACACACGCAGATTGAAGTTGGCTTCGCGGTGGATATCGATGGGATTACCATCACCGTCGACGACGATGGCCCGGGCGTTAGCCCTGAAGACCGAGAACAGATTTTCCGTCCGTTCTATCGTACCGATGAGGCGCGCGATCGCGAGTCTGGCGGAACAGGTCTGGGTCTGGCGATTGTTGAAACCGCAATCCAACAACATCGTGGCTGGGTGAAAGCCGAAGACAGCCCGCTGGGTGGTTTACGGCTGGTAATTTGGTTGCCGCTGTATAAACGCGCTTAACAGGCTTCCCCGGTAACGTCGTACCGGGGAAGTTCTCACATTATGCTGCCACAGTCGCAGCCGCTAGCTTTTGCTTTTTAATCCGCTTCACCAGAATGGTTGAACAGATAAAGCCCATTAAGCTGAACGCAATCATCACGCTAAAGACGTAGTTATAGCCCGTGATGCCGCTATTGGTATCCAGTAAATAACCGTATAACGTATACGCAAACATGGCGGGCATATAACCGATGATACAGCCAAATGCCATCGCCGAACCGGCATATTCACGTGGGGTACCAATCTCATCCATTGGTGCAAAGAAAATGGCGCGCTGTGAGAAAATAATCGCCCCAAATCCTAGCGTCGCCGCCATACCGATATACACATTCATCGTTTGATGTGGCAACAGCATAAAAACAACCATAGCAGCAGCAGAGATCAGAAACGTCCACTTCAGGTAAACCGTAGGTGATTTAGCAACCTTATCCGCCAGCAGCCCACCAATCGGCCCTCCCACCATTTTCAATGCATACTGGTTGATGATGCCGTACGCACCGACGAGCGCTACCGGCAGCATGTAGATATCTTTTAAGAATGGGATGAAGTAAGTCAGGCCACAGTACGCGGCGTAAACAAAGAAAATCCCTAAAGAAGCCAGCCAGACGTTAGGGCAGGACAACACATGTTTGATACCCTTTAAGACTTCCATGTTGGCACTGGTTTTCTCGCCGCCTTTCACTTTGTCATCATCGACAATAAAGTAAGTGAGAACGCCCGCAGCCAGCGTAATTAGCGTATAAAACAGCAGTCCAGCCTGCATCCCCGCTTTACCTTCACCAAACTGGACGAAAACAAACAGAGCGCCAGAAGCGACGATAACATCCACCACGCCGCGTCCTGCTTCTAAAAAGCCAAACATGCGCCCTTGTTCTTCTTGCGTACCTAGCAGACGCACAGCTTTCAGTAACACCGGCCAATAAACCACATCGGCAAAGAACGCCATTGCGGCAAAGCAAATAAGATAACCGGTAAATGACGGTAGCGTCGCCAAATATAAACCGCATAGCCCAACGCCGATCAGACCAAATGGTAATAATATTTTCTTGGAATAACGGTCTGCGATATAGAGCGACAAAAAAAGCCCGGTTGTCTGAACAATCGTATAAACAGTAAAACTTAAACCAATTTGCGTATTGGTTAAACCCCAGTCACTTTGCATTGGCACATAGAAAACGTCTTTCATACTTGAAAGTTTGAATATTGTGCCGCCGCCTAAAATTAAAAAACAGAGCCTTGCCCATTTGTTCATGAACATAATTAAACCCTCATTGCTTGTTGAGAGAAATATTTAAATTAAATCATGCAGTTAATAAATTAAGAGAGTTATTTTCATAACCCTTTTCGCATTTAATAATATTTAAAGAAGTTTATTTATTACTTGTAAACTTGTCGCATAAATCACGGATATACTTTATTTGAGCAAGAGCATGTTCTTTTTCCTGCGCCAGTCGCGCATCAATCATGTCACTGTCGGGCAGCGGCGTATAGCTTGCATCGCGCCATGGGATCCAGGGATTATCTCCTTCATCATCAAAACGAAATGCCGGAGCATAATATTCAACTTCCTCTTCCAGACCAAAAGCATTTACTTGCGGTTTATCCTCACCTAAAAGTAATAATGCCTTAAGCATCTCTTCCATTGGTAAATCACCGTATCCTGAACGACAAGCCTCATGCCCCCAGCCTTTACCTTCTTTAATAATTTTTGCGTCTTTGATATGCACCTGAGTGATTAGAGGGGACATGACCTCTAACGCAGAAAGCGGCTGCTCATTGGCGTTAATCATGTTGCCAAAATCAAACAGAATAGAGAGATTCTTCATTCCACTATTATTAACCAGCGTCACCAGTTCATGGCCTTGCAGATCTTCATGCTGTTCGATAGTAAAGCTTAGTCCGCAATCGTCATACTGAGACAACCACGCAATATCATTGGCAATCTTTGCCATGACATCGTTGAGATGTCCTTCATAGCGCGGGTAGAAACGTACTGAAGTTGCGCCAGTTGCCACAGCAATACGGATCGCATCCGTCAATGTCGCCTTGTCCGATGCGCTCGTTTCAATATGTACATCGAGGTTATATTTTTTGGCCTTTTCTTTAAAATCGTGCAACTGCCGATCGTTTAGTTTCTGCAGCGATTGGGACTCACCATCCTCAACATGTATTTTCACTCCCTTTAATTGTTGCTGATGCGCAATATCCAGAAGATCACCCGGAAGGACTCTCTCATAGCGCATATTCAGATGAAAGGCATAAGCATGTAGGTACAGTGGTATATTTCTCGCACGCTCAGCGAGAAGTTCTTGGTTGCATTTTCCCATTATTTTTCTCATTCATCACGAATAACAAGTTCCACTGATTCAAGTCGCCAGTATTCAAAATCAACCTGAACCACTTTTTTATCTCGGGTAGCCCGATGTTTTTCTACTAAAATTCCATAAGTATTAGGCGCAACGCCCAACTCTTTGCAGGCCACTTCTGGCATATTGACCGGCTTAAAAATCATTTCTTTGATATTTAAAGCATGACCAAACGCATCTTCCCAGACGCTGGCAAAAGACTGATTGCCCAATTTGTTAATGAATCCTGGCGCAACATCAGCATCAATATAGGACTCATGGTAAAACACTTTATGCGAATCAAGACCACACCAACCGGTAACTAAATAGCGATCACCGGAGGAGAGAAAAACATCATCAACATGGTGCGGAACCGTCGCAATCGTTTCTTTGGTTAAATAACCCCAAAAAGGTTTGCGCCCCTGAGCACAGGCTTCAGCATTAAAGCTGGAAAGTGATTTGGGATTATAAATAAATCGCTTCGATGAAATAAACCAACCACTGCGGTTCTTTCGGAAGATACGCGCATCGATCTCAAGCTCAATCAGAACCTGACGTAAGGTCATGCGCTTCGCATCCAGCAGCTCACATAACTCTCTCTCCGAAGGCAATTTAGAGCCCGCTGGCAAATTATTCTCGTTTAACCAGCTTTCAAAGCGCTCTCTAAGCACATCAACATTGTTTTTCTTTTTCATTTTGCTCATCTGGTTTAAACCAATTTAAAGCTAAGATATTTGAGTGCAGGAAATACTCAAGTTTTTTTTCAACGCAGAGTTTCTTTTTGTGGGCCAGGTATCAAGAATGGACTGAAAACATGGCGTGACAAGCAGGTTTTTTAACCCGCCTTAGTATGCAGAGATAAGAACCACGAGAAAGGCAAATCAGGTGTTACCACCTGATTTAATTGCATGGCCAGAATGGCTTTATTTTCCCCACAAACGGCGGGAATTGTCTTCGATCTTGCCGCTTAAACGACGCTTTTGCATCGTTCTGGTCCAGCTTTTCGATAACCCGGCAGCCGAGAGTAAACGGTGATATTGTGAGTCATCAAACGGCATATGCCAGGCAATGGCAATCGCCTCCCGCACGCTGACGTCGCTGACGCGTGAAGCCAGGATCAACGGCGCGTCCGCCGACACCTGACCTGGAGCGATGACGCTGCACAGCCAGCCCGTCTTGCCTGCCTCCTGCATCTGGCTGGCCATATCGCTGATGCCAAAATGGAAATTCAGCTTAAAGCACGGCGAGCGCGGCTGCGTGACCTGAATCAGCGCATCTCCCCACTGGAAAATGTCGCCAATGAATACATTCTCTTCCGTTAGCCCCTCAGTAGAGAGATTCTCGCCAAACGCGGGCGCGACAAAGAGCTCTGCCTGCTCCGGAAACTCTTGTCTCCAGTGCTGATAGTGTTCACGCGGATAGTGGCACAGCGCGCGATCCGGCCCACCGTGAATTTTCGTTTCCGCCTGTTCATCACCCGTCAGCCCCAGTTCGGTCAGCATCAGCTCGCCGTCAACCTGGACCTTAGCAATCGCGCTGGGACGGCTTCCCGTGTAGTCCCGAACCTTGCCTGTAAAAACATCGACCGGATATCGCATCTGTTCCCTCTCCCGATAAATTTCCCCCATTACACCACATTTATTTTACCCCAGTCGCTCAAAATGAGAGCACGGTTCACATGAAACTTAGGGACACATGCTATCAATGTAATCTGGTTTTGAAACATCATTTCAAATAAGGAGTCAACAACGTGACTGGTCAATCGCAATTTGCTGGCGTCTGGTGTCCTTCCATTACGCCAATGGATAATGACGGCAAGATCGATCTTAACGGTCTAAGCCAGCATCTCAAACGCCTTACCGAGGCCAAAATCGACGTGATTTTGCTGATGGGTAGCATCGGGGAATTTGCCTCCTTTACGCTCGAAGAAAAGCTGTTACTAATCCGCGAGGCCCGCGCTATGAGCTCGCTGAAGATGGTCGCCAACGTCTCATCCACCTGCCAGAATGATGTGCTGTTGATGGCGCAGGAAGCGTATCGCGCCGATTACGACGCCGTGATGATCCTGCCGCCTTACTACTATGGGCAAACGGCAAAACAGCTGCTGAGCTACTTCCGTCAGTTGGGGCAGAAGCTCAGCGGTAAATGGTTTGCCTATAACTTTCCGGCGCGCACTGGCTGCGATTTAACGCCTGAACTGGTTGCCACCCTCGCCGCCGAGTTCCCCAACTTCGCAGGCATTAAAGATACCGTCGACTGCCAGTCCCATACTCGCAGTATGATCCAGACCACCCGCGCCGTACGGGAGGATTTTGCCGTGTTGTCCGGCTATGACGAATACTACATTCCTAACCTGCTGGCAGGCGGCGCGGGGGTGATTTCAGGATTAAACAACGTCATGCCCGAACTGTTTGTCAGAGCACGGGAAGCATTTAAACAGGGCGACCTGACAGCACTTCGCGACATTCAGGACCAGATTGGCACCTACATGTCCATCTACGCCATCGGCGAAGATTTCGTCACCACCATCAAAACCGTGGTATCGCGTAAGTTTGGCTATTGCACCGGCGTGTCACGAAATGCCGGCGGAGAGTTGAACGAGGGTGAGTGTCGGACCATCGATGAGGTATTTGTCGTCAAAGCGTAAATCGTTAAGCCGGATGGAACAGACCATCCGGCAAAAGAGGCTTACTTCACGGCGCTACGAATATCAATTTCCGCCGCCCTGGCTTTAACTCTTTTCGACCAGATGGAAGTGATAATCGGCACCAGAATGGAGGTCACAATCACCGACGTGGCGACAAGGGAAGTTGCTGCCGGCGCCATCGGTTTAAATGCCGGAACCATTTCAGCAATCAGCACTGGCGTAGCGACCGCCGCACCGGCTGAGCTGGAGGCCGCAATCCCCGCTGTGCCATCGCCGCCGCCAATCAGTTTATCGGCGATAATCAATGGAATACCGGTAATAATAATTACCGCCACGCCCAGCAAAATACCCAGTACACCGGTCTGCGCAATCACGCTCAAATCAATGGTGTTACCAAGCGCGAAGGCAAAGAAAGGAATCAATGTCTGCACCGCTTTGCTGAAGAACTCCCGCAGCTCAGGGTCCAGATTCCCCAGCGCAAAGCCAATCAGGAACGGTAATACGGCCCCCACAAACACGTGCGGTTCAAACGAAGCGATCCCGGCGGTTCCCAGAATCACCATAGTCATCAGCGGGCCAGACTCCAGTGACATCAGGACAAACGCCCCGGCCTCTTCTTTGGTGCCGTACTGCTGCATAATCGAGGCATACAGCCCGCCGTTGGTCATATCCATGGCGGCCACCAGCGCCAGCGTAGACAAGCCGGCGAAGAAACCAACTTCTACACCATGTTCCGGCAGAATACGTGACGCAATCGCCGCGACCACCCACGCTACCAGAATCTTGGTTATGACCAGCGTGCCTGATTTACGCAGCACGGTACCGGTGGCGCTTAGCTTGATCGACGCCCCCATACAAAAGAACCAGACCGCCAGAATAGGCACCGTACCGGTGATCATACCGTTGGTAAAGGAGCCGAAGTATTTCCCGGCGCCGGGGGAAAAGGTGTGACACAACGCGCCCAAAAAAAGCGGCACCAGCATCATGCCGCCTGGGATTTTCTCTATCGTTCGTTTGATCTGCATTTCCATCACCTGTAGACATAAAAATGGGGCAATTTTTATGGGCGATTGCATCTTGCTTATGAGATGCGCCCGTCTTGATGAAACGAAGATAGACATTCATAGAGACTATAAAAGTGATCTCACTCGCATAATAAAACCTTGTTTCAATTTAAATGGATCATTGTTTTTATATTGATTTTGATCACAAAAAAACCCCCACAAGCATCGCTTGCAGGGGCTTACTAAAGCGTAGAACTTATTTTTTCGCTGCGAAACGCGCGGCAGCTTCGTCCCAGTTCACCACGTTCCAGAACTCTTTGATGTAGTCCGGGCGGCGGTTCTGGAATTTCAGGTAGTAAGCGTGTTCCCAAACGTCCAGGCCCACGATCGGGAAGCCGGAAGCGCCAGAGATAGCTTCACCCATCAGCGGGGAATCCTGGTTAGCAGTGGAAACAACAGCCAGTTTGTCACCTTTCAGAACCAGCCACGCCCAGCCGGAACCAAAACGGGTTGCCGCAGCTTTTTCAAATTCAGCTTTGAAGTTGTCCACGGAGCCGAAGTCACGTTCGATAGCCGCTTTCAGGTCGCCCTGCAGCGTAGTACCGGTTTTCAGACCTTTCCAGAACAGGCTGTGGTTAGCGTGGCCGCCCGCGTTGTTACGCAGTACGGTTTTCTTGTCTGCTGGCAGTTGATCCAGTTTGGTGATCAGCTCTTCAACAGGCAGGCTCGCGAATTCAGGCAAGCTTTCCAGCGCAGCGTTCGCGTTGTTTACGTAAGCCTGGTGGTGTTTGGTATGGTGGATTTCCATCGTCTGCTTATCAAAGTGCGGTTCAAGGGCATCATAAGCGTACGGCAGGGATGGCAGTGTATAACTCATAATCATCTCCAGTATTGTCGGGCGGCCAGTGTTAACGCCGCGTAAGCAGTTGGGTCATTATAGTTAATTAAATGATATTGAAAATGATTATCAATGCCGTACTTTTTACATGGCTATTATGAGGTAAAAGTGTGAGCATCACTGGGAAAATCAGGCTGATTTTGCCAATCTGAGTAGAAAATAGGCAGCGACATGAAGGACATGGGAGATAAAGCACGACATAGTCTGAAGATTATCTCACAAGGAAATATTGCTATGTCTGTCAACATTGCCCTTTTTGGTATCGGCCTCGACACATACTGGCCCCAGTTTACAGGCCTGGAGTCACGTCTTCAGGGCTATCTGCAATCAATTGATGAGCGCCTGACGGCGCAACAAGCCAGCGTGATTAATGGCGGCCTGATTGATAACGTCGATAAAGCCGATGCCCTTATCAGACGGTTGCAGCAACAGCCGGTCGATGCTGTCTGTCTTTACATCAGCACCTATGCGCTCAGCTCAACGGTGCTACCGCTTGTGCAGAGTATCAATAAACCGGTCATTATTCTGGCCCTACAGCCAGAGCCAGGGCTGCCTTATTCAACAATCCGTCAAATTCCCGATCGGGGAGGTCGTACTGGAGAGTGGCTGGCGCACTGTCAGGCCTGCAGCGCCCCCGAACTGGCAAACGTGTTTAACCGTGCGAATATCCGCTTTCAGTTGATTGTTGGCGCATTACAGGGCGATGAGTATGTCTGGCAACAAACGGCGCAGTGGCTACAGGCACTTAACGCTCGTCAAATGCTGGCAAATTGTCAGGTCGGCGTCCTCGGGCACTATTATGACGGCATGGTAGACGTTTACAGCAATATGACGAACTTGTCCGCCAAAATGGGCGTACGCTTTAAGCCACTGGAAATGTGTGAGTTGGCGGAATATCGCGAGCAGGTCAGCGAGGCAGACCTCAATGCCAAACGACAGGAAATGCACCGTGTACTTCAGTTGGATGTGGCATGCGAACCTGCAGAGCTCAACCGCGCACTCACCACTGCCTGCGCCATGGATAAACTAATTGCCCAGAATAAACTCGGTGCACTAGCCTATTACTATGAAGGCCGTAACGGCAACGCTTACGAGAACATCATCACCTCAATCATTCTCGGCAACACGCTGCTTACCCACCGTGGTATTCCCGTAGCGGGAGAATATGAAATCAAAAATGTGCTGGCGATGAAAATTCAGCAACTTCTGGGGGCTGGCGGTTCATTCTCAGAACCATATGGCATTGAATTTAATGATGATGCTGTTTTGTGGGGACATGACGGTCCGGCACACCCGCTGATGGCGGATGGTCCGGTGAGTCTGGTGCCGCTGCCGGTTTATCATGGTAAACCCGGTAAAGGTGTATCTATCCAGATGACCGTAAAATCAGGTCCGGTGACCTTTCTTTCGGTAATTGAAGATGCCGAAAACGGGGTGCGTTTACAGTATGCCGAGGGTGAAGCTGTACCAGGTGAAGTCCTGGATATTGGCAACACCAATAGCCGCTATCGCTTCCCGTTATCAGCTCGCGAGTTCACCACGCAATGGTGTATGGGCGGCCCAGCTCATCATTGCAGCATTGGCCTGGGGCACCATGGCGAGGCACTGGAAAAACTCGCCTGGCTACTGGGTATTCAGGCAGTAAGAATTTGCTAATCCTCTATATTTCCGCCCTTCTCAAAAAAGAGGGGCGGGGCCGCATTTGTGATCAATATCCCTTTCATCCCCTGAATTTTGCCAGCATTACTGATCACACGGCAGCATGCTGAAGGTTAATCTATTGCTCACTCTTTAGACTTTTGAACATCAAAACGGGTGTTTTCATCCTGCCAAATCGATAATTCAAAAGGAAACAGAATGGGTAACGCAATTACGATGGGGATAATATGGCATCTAATCGGTGCCGCTAGTGCCGCTTGTTTCTATGCCCCTTTTAAAAAGGTACAACACTGGTCCTGGGAAACCATGTGGTCTATAGGTGGTTTTGTTTCATGGCTGATCCTTCCCTGGCTAGTCAGCGCGATCCTTCTGCCGGACTTCTGGGCCTATTACAGTTCATTCAGTGCGTCCACCCTGCTGCCGGTATTTTTATTCGGTGCCATGTGGGGGATTGGTAATATCAACTATGGCCTGACTATGCGCTATCTCGGTATGTCGATGGGGATCGGGATCGCTATCGGCATTACGCTAATTGTTGGTACCTTAATGACGCCAATCATTGCCGGTAAATTTGACGTGCTCATTGGCACACCAGGCGGACGTATGACCCTGCTCGGCGTGCTGGTCGCCCTGATCGGAGTGGCGATTGTCACCCGCGCCGGACAGTTAAAAGAGCGCAAGATGGGCATCAAAGCCGAAGAGTTCAATCTGAAAAAAGGTCTGATACTGGCGGTGATGTGCGGCTTTTTCTCCGCGGGGATGTCCTTTGCCATGGATGCGGCTAAACCAATGCACGAAGCCGCTGCAACACTCGGTATCGATCCGCTGTATGTCGCCCTGCCAAGCTACGTAGTCATCATGGGCGGTGGTGCGGTGATCAATCTGGGATACTGCTTCATTCGTCTGGCAAAAATGAAAAACCTGTCAGTAAAGGCCGACTTCTCTTTAGCAAAACCGCTGATTATCAGCAATATCCTGTTTTCGGCGCTTGCTGGCCTGATGTGGTATCTCCAGTTCTTCTTTTACGCCTGGGGCCATGCCAAAATTCCAGCACAGTATGACTACATGAGCTGGATGCTGCACATGAGCTTCTACGTCCTGTGCGGCGGTATCGTGGGCCTGATCATGAAAGAGTGGAGCAATGCAGGGAGACGTCCGGTCAGCGTGCTAAGTCTTGGCTGCGTAGTGATCATTGTCGCGGCAAACATTGTTGGTCTGGGAATGGCCAGCTAATCATGTTGGGTACTGAGATGACGCCACTGGCTCGGCGTCATCCCAATTTTACGGTTAAATACCACCGAAAATCAGTTTTCGTTGTACTACCTTAAATTAACCAAATAATGATGGCGTTACTCACAAAATACCTCCGTTCGAGCGTATAGCTTAAATCCGTTCAGCAATAAAAACAGATACCCGATAACCGGCACCCAAAAGCTCAAACGCAGGCCAAAAGCATCAATAACCATCCCCTGGATAAAGGGCAGCACCCCGCCGCCAATGCCCGCCATAATCAAGCAAGCAGAAATAGATGCCGCATAGCGATCAAGTCCGGAGAGCGTGCGAGAGAAAATAATGGGATACATCACCGAGTTCATGAGCCCCGTAGCCAGCAGGCAATAGCCGCCAAAACGGTTAGCGAAAACTATCGCGGCAACGGTTAGTAGTACCGCTCCCGAAGAGCACAGGCAAAACAACAACTGAGGTCGGCAACAGTGAGCCAGCAAGCCATACAAAAACCGACCAGCCAATGCACCGCCCCAGTACAACGCGATAAAGGAGGTCGCTTGTGCAAGCGAAAACCCGCCCAAAGACGGGTCGTGAAGATAGCTGAGAGCCGTAGTACCAATGCTGACTTCAACGCCAACATAAACAAGAATGCCACTCACCCCAGTACGAAACTGAGCATAGCGCCTGAGCGCACGAATCGCAGAAAAAATATTCTCGTGCGCGTCACGAAAATCAGCAATTGAAAAACGGTATAACGCAACCAGCAGTATGCCCCCCACCAGCATCAAACCGAGATACATCCCTGGAACTGAAATGACAGAGCCAGCCAGAACAACCGCCAGGACGACAGGCGCCAGCGCCGCCCCGAGGGAGTTGATGGACGACGCCAGACTGAGGCGTCCAGCCGCACTTTGCGCCTCGCCAAGCCGATTAACATAAGGGTTTGCGACCACCTGCATCGCCGCAACCCCCATCGCCACAATGAAAATCCCCACCAGGCAACCGGCAAATGACGCCAGCCAGAGCGATACGGCGATCACCACCGAACCACTTGCGGCAAGTATCAACGCCAGTAAGAGTGCGCTGCGATACCCTAAACGCGCCATCCAGCCTGAACACGGTAAACAAATCACAAACGGTGCGAGATAAAACGCCACATTTACCAACATCGAGTCTCGCCATGAAAGCGAAAAAACTTGCCGGAAAAAGGGAATCGTGGCGCTATTAATTGCCGTCAGGACGCCCCAGTAAAAAAAGACAGCCGACAGCATAATGAACGCCCGGCGAGGATTCTGTACCATGATTTATCCCGCCATTTCCTGTGCCAGATGCACGGCGACATCCTGCGGCGACGTGCTGCCAAGCAACTGCTCACGGAACTCCACATGCATCAACTTACGCGCCAGACGGGAGAAGATTTTCATATGATCGCCCTTCTCCTGCTCACTCACCGTCAGCATGATAACCAGCGAGACATCCACCTCGTCGCTCCACGCCAGCGGCTCACTCAAACGCATCACCGACACGCTACTGTGCGCGACCGCCGCCGATTTGCAGTGAGGAAGCGCAATTGCAAATCCTAATGCGGTAGAGAAAATCGCCTCACGCTGCCAAATAGCCTCTTCAACGGCTGAGCCGGAAAAGACCCGCTGTTCGACCTCAAGATTATCGGTGAGCACCTTAATCGCCTCCGCTTTACGGGTAATCGCCCGATCGAGCAGGATCAGGGCGGGATCAAACACGGGTTTTGCTTGCGCCGCCACCTGTTGCGAAAGTAGTACCGCCACGTCCTGACCACTTTCGCAAGCTAATGCCCGTTCCAGCGTCTGCTCGCTGTGCGCGAGGGTTAAGGTCATTAAGCGCGCCTTGGCTGGCGCAATACGGCTTGAGGACATGCTGATCTGTCGTAAACCAACGCCCAACAGTAGCGCCAGCGCCGACGGGTCGCCGCCCATCTCGCCGCACAGGCTGATCTCAATACCGGCCCGCTGCGCGCGCGCCGTCATCTCCTTCAGTAGCTGTAAAAACGCGGGGTCAAAATAGTTGTAGAGATGTCGAACCTGCGCGTTGCCCCGGTCACAGGCCAGGAAGTATTGCGTCAGGTCGTTGCTGCCAATCGAAACAAAGTCGATATACGCGGCGGCTTTCTCCAGCAGATAAAGCACCGATGGCACTTCCGCCATAATACCCAGCGACCACTGCCCAACCGCCGCCCCCTCGGCCAGCAGTTGCGCCGCTGTTTGCTGGAACTGTTCACGCAGCCACTTCACCTCAGCAAGCGTAGTCACCATCGGCGCCATAATGTGCAACGGTCCGGCGGCGCTGGCACGCAGTAGCGCACGTATCTGAGGACGGAAAATCGACATAAATTCGGGATACAGGCGGATGCCGCGCCAGCCAAGAAACGGGTTTTCCTCCAGCGGCATCGCCAGATAGTCACAGGGTTTATCACCACCAATATCCAGCGTACGGATCACCACTTTACGCCCCCGCGCCTGTTCCAGCACGTGACGATAGGCCTGGTATTGCTCCTCCTCGTCAGGCGGCGCGGCTCGTTCGCAGAACAGCATTTCAGTGCGGAACAGACCAATCCCCTCCGCCCCGGCGGCAAATGCCGCTTCCGCTTCCGCCGCCAGCGCGATATTCGCCAGCACCGTCACCCGTTCGCCCTCTTGCGTCGCCCCAGGGCGTTGAATAAGCGGCTGTAAACGCGCTTCAAGGCGCTGACGTTTGTCCTCTTCCAGTTGATACCACCGCAGAGCCTGCTCATCCGGCGACACCACCACCACCCCGTGGCGAGTGTCGAGCAGCAGCGCTTCACCACCGCGAATACGCCCCGCTTCCGCCGCCTCTACGCTCAGCAGCGGAACCCCAAACGATCGCGCCAGAATGACGGTATGTGATGTTTCCCCGCCCGCGCCCATCACCACACCTTTCAGATGCGGACCGCGCAGCGCCAGAAACTGGCCTGGCGTTATGGGAACCGGACTGATAACGATGGTGTCTTGCGACAATGCCGTTTGCGGCATCAGCGGCTGCGCGGTGAGATGCGCCGCCAGACGCAGGCCCAAATCCTGTACATCCAGCACCCGCTGTTGTAGGTAGACGCTGCGACTTTCGCGCAGCGGCGCGCTCAGTTCATCCAGCGCCAGCGCCAGTGCTGCCAGCGCATTGCGCGCTGTACGGTCGGTAAGTAGCGAGGTTTCGAAGAGCGCATCGTCCAGCAGTTTGACATGAGCCTGTAGCACCGACGCGGCTTCTCCCTGCGTATGCGTTAATGCGTCGTGCAGCTCGCGGCGTACTTGCTCAAGTGCCGCCGTCAGCGCGGCTCGCTGTACAGCCGGCGCCGCCACCGCCTCTTGTTCTGCCAATTGATACAGATCCGGCACGCCCAGATGCATTGCCACCCCTTGCGCCAGCCCAGCGCTCACGCCGTTACCGCGCACCCACTCCGCACGGGTCTGCGCCAGAAAAACCGGCAGAGGTTGCTCCACCCGTTCCGGCGTCCGGGCAACGGGTTCATCACACGCGGCAAACTCTTGCCTCACAAACTGAGTCAGCGCCTGATGCGCGGCAGATTCATCCTCGCCCTCAATCACCAGTTCACACGGGTCCTGATACAAAATATCGGTCCCAATCATCGCCAACACGCTACGGGCATCGGCCTGACGCTGGTTACGCAGATTGCCTATTTGAACGCGAGCCTGAAATGCGCTGACGCGCTGCTCTAACGCACTGGCGGGGCGGGCATGTAGACCATTAGGCAACGGGCAGGTAAAACGAATGTTTAACACAATATTATCCTCTGGCTGCGGGCGTAATACGCCATGAGATCGGCGTGCAGGCCGGTATCGTTTCATGCGATGAGTTCAGCGATTTTTCCGCCAGCGTAACTTCGCACACTGTCGCATCAGCGACCGGCGTTGAGCTGATCTGCGGCTGCGAGCCGGGGTTCCAGCCGCGTAAAATCAGCGCATCTTCACGTTGCGCTTTTTTCAAGGTGCTGAAATGGAGTGGTGTCTCCCAGTGCAGCAGGCTGTAGGCTGTCGGGAATGTCAGCGCGTGTGGATTGGTTTTAAAACGCGCCCAGCCGGAATCCAGCCAGCCAACTGGCGGTGTGCGCCAGGCTTCGACTTCACGCCAGAAGTTCGGGCTTTCACCATCGCACAACGGGATGAGCGCGAAGCGGGCGCTAAATTCGCCTGGGATCTGTGAGTCTGGGGAAGGCAACGCCATACCGGATGCGCGTCCCGGACGCCACGGCATACCGGCACGTCCCAGCCAACCCACGCTACGCAGTAGCGTAATGGCGATAACCGATGGGCGTTCTGCGGGAATTTCATATTCTCGCAGCCCCTCCGTCACCACACTGATGCCCTGCTTGCCATCATGCATCATTACCAGACTTTGCATTGGCCACAGCGATGCCGGGGCTTCACCCCAATTTTCCTGCTGCCAGACATCCAGCGTGGCCGGTCGGTTGGCGCGACGAATGAGACCAAACGGTTGATCGGCAAAATGGACATCGGTAAAGACATCAGCAGGAATTTCCACCTGTAAACGATGATCGTGCAAGGTGTTGTTGACGCTAACCTGGAGGTCCAGCGTCGGGCGCTGGTGATCCAGCATGACCACCATGCTGACATCCAGTCGTGCATTACAACGGTGCTCCTGCCTGTCGGCCAGCGTGTGCGGTGCTGCGATAGACCAGCTTAGCGACAACGTGTCCACCAGCGCGCCGCGCTGCCAGTCGGCGTGAAGCAGCGCCCCTGCGCCGGTAACGCGCCAGTCATCCTCTGGTGGAGAATAGTTATAGGTGTCACCGGCATCGCCGCCGTCCACCAGTTGAATAAGGTTCTCCCAGCGCTTACCGCTGCGCTTATCGACCAGAACAACCTGTTCGCCTTCCAGCGTCAGGCGTAACCACGGGTTCTCCAGCGCCTCTTCTGTCGAGGACGGCACAGCAAATCCGGGGGCGCACTCATCTTGCAGATACAGGGTGGTATAGCCGCAGGCGGGGAGCGATGCGACCTCCAGTAAAATATCGCACCGCCGATAGAAGACGGGATCGGGGCTATTGGACAGTTCCTGAACAATGACGGACATATCTTGCGATGTCTCACGCATAATCTGCCAGCGACAGGGTTGTCCCTGCTCGTCAACAATGCGGAACGCCTCACCGGGTAGGTAGAGCGTCAGCGCCACCAGGCCATCGCGCACCGACGGCAGCGCGTTAAAGACGATGATTTTTTTACCCTGTTGCTGCGCCGTAATGCCGTTTGCCAACATCTGCATATTCAGCTCGTACAGGCGCTCGGCTTTTTCCTGACCCGAGAGCAAACGCGCCTTAACCATTGCATTCACGCGATCGGCGTTACACCCACCGATACTATCGTGAGCGTGGGATTTCATCGCCTCGCGCCATATTGTCTCAATGGCACGCTGCGGATAGGGCAACCCCAGCGTCCAGGCCATACTCAGCAACGGTTCTAGCTGACGGCTGACGAAGTTCTCCAGCCGGACGTTGGCCTGTTTAATATCCATGCGGGTAGAAAAAATACCGCGATGGATACGCATATATTTCGGGCTTAGCAGTTCGCCCTCAAAGATCGCCAGCGGCGTATCCGCCAGCGCGGCAAAGTAACGGCTAAAGTCGCTGCGAATAAAGCGGTACGCCGTTTGTTCCTGGTTCAGCGTGTCGAGCATTGCCGGAACGCCGTACTCAAACGGTGACTGATCGTTACCGTTCGGCAGTAGTAGCTGCGTACTGCGGCTAAATGCCGCCTGCTTTTCCATAACCGCAGAGAGGCGCGGCCAGGCCTGGTTGGTATCCGTCGGCAACCACTTCGCGCACCCATAACCCTGCGGTAATACCGCCGTCGTCACCACGCTGCCCCCCTGGCTTCGCCAGCGGAACTCGGTAAACGGCGTGTCGTACTCGCTCCAGCCGCGCCAGATAACCGCGTGGTCGATGGCAAACTGATTAAGGAACATGGGCAACTGTGCGCTCTGGCCAAAGGAGTCCGGCACATAACCGACCGCCATTCTCGGCCCTATCTCGTCACAGTCAGCCTGCCCCAGCAGCAGATTGCGGGTGATGGACTCAGCACCAACCACCAAAAAATCGGTCTGTGTATACCAGGGGCCGATTAACAAACGTCCGGCTTTCACCAGCGCCTGCACGCGTTCGCGGTTTTCTGGTGCCAGTTGGAAATAATCCTCCAGCACCACCGTTTGGCCATCAAGCATAAATGGACCTAATGATTCATCCGCTTCAAGATGTTGGATAAGATCTGCCATAAAATAATAAAGCAGAGCCTGGGAATCATTCTCCGTAAAATACCATTCACGATCCCAGTGCGTATGCTGAATTAAATGAACCGTTTTCATTTCGTTTATTCCTGTTTTAAGGCGTAGGTAACCCGCACGGATATTTACCCGCGCTAAACATAGGGAAATATTAATTCAGTAGTACGTCTAACGGCTGGCTTTAAATTTCGGCGCCACCGTCTCTTTTCTCACCTCAGGCGTGGCTGTCGGGCCACGGAATATCAACAGTGAGCCGCAGGCGATAATCGCCGAGCCGCAGACAATTGAGAGCACATAAATCGGCCATTTTTCTACCGCCAGCCAGCCGTAAAAACCGGAGATCTGCGCATGGTTTACCGCCCCTAATCCTACCGCCATCGCCGCCCCCACCGCCGAGCCAATCACGTTGACGACAATAATTCTTGGATTTGACAGCGCAAACGGAATGGCGCCTTCAGAAACACCAATCAGCCCCATCAACGTAGAGGCTTTACCCGCCTCACGCAGGGATTCCGGGAAGCGTGACGACCACAGCAGCGTAGCGACACCCAGACCAATTGGCGGCACGATAATCGCCACCTGCGCGGCGGTGTTTGGGTCATAAATACCGGAGGCCAGTAACGCCATTGCCGTCGTTACCGCCGCCTTGTTAATCGGGCCGCCGAGATCAAACCCAACCATGCCGCCAATGACCGCCGCCAGCAGCACTTTGTTCGTGCCGGACATGGATAACAGCCAGCTTTCCATGTCGTGATTCAACGCCGCCAGCGGCGTACCGATAATAAATGCCATCACCACGCAGGTCAGCAGCGTACCGCCGACTGGCAGAATGAAAATAGGCACAGCAGAGGAGAGCGCCTTCGGCAATTTGATGTAGCGGTTCAGGGCGCGAACGATATAGCCCGCGACAAAACCGGCCGCCAGCGCGCCGAGAAAACCCGTTCCCAGGTTACTCGCCAGCAGTCCGCCAATCATCCCCGGCGCAAGACCCGGTTTGTTCGCCAGCGCAAAGCTGATATAGCCGGCCACCACCGGCAACATCAGGGACAGCGCCAGCCCGCCGAAACCATCAAATTTGTGCAGCAACTGCACCACCATGCCGGCCTGCTCGTAGCTGGCATCCCAGATGTTATCAATACCGTAGAGAGAAGCGCCGATACGGGCGATCCCCATTAGCACCGCTCCAGCAATGACAAACGGCAGCATCCATGAAACGCCGGTCATAATGGCGTTCTTGACCTCTATCCCGGTAGACGGTTTGTCTCCCCCCTGAAACTTAGCCATTTGCAACCTCCTGCTCTACTGCTTCAAACACCGCATCGCCAAATTTGATGGGATCAGAGACGCTGCATTCGAGCTTCACCATGCCATCGAAACGCTCTTTCCCGCTAATCGCAACGTCGGCAGCAATGATGACCGCGTCAGCGCGCGCCAGATCCTCTGGCGTAATTTCATTCTCAGCGCCAATGCTCCCCTGCGTTTCCACTTTAACTTCATGCCCACGGTTTTTCCCCGTGATTTCAAGCGATTCCGCAGCCATGTAGGTATGAGCAACGCCGGTCGGACAAGCTGCAACACAAACAATGTACATAATGATTCCTCGTAGATTCAGGCAATAAAAAAAGCACAATGGCGAAAGTGCGCATTGTGCTTTGTATAGGACTAACAAATTGATAAACCTGGCTTTCACCGTCAGCGCCGCTGGCATGGCGGCAAACTAACAGTTGGTGCAGGCTGGAGTTACGGAAACTGAAGGCCAGCTCGTCACGTTTGCGACGGCACAGCAGCGCCTGCGGGAAATGCAGGCCAAAACGGGCAGGACGATGACAGCGTTGACGTACGCTCGCGCCGATAGCTTCGCTGGCGCAGTCCCACAGGCTGGACCATTCGCGCGCCATTTGCGTATCCATACACTCCTGCTCGGCGATATCATTTTCAGCCAGATCGTTAACGGAATTAAACCAGCAAAAATAATCAAGCATACGTTTAATTTTGCGATCGCAAGATAGCAAAATTAAAAGCAGACTTTTGATGATTATAGAGTTGGTCAACACAAACGTTACTCCGATAAATAAGTTTGCTGAGAATAAAACAAAAATAAAAGAGCAACTGTGATTTATTGCACAGAGCATTCACTCATTATGTCAAATTTAGTCTGAATATGTATCAAAACGCCACTGCAATATATAAACCACATTTATATATTATGGTGTCACCCGACTACGATGGCGCCATTGCCCTGGCGTCATCCCGACTTCGCGGTTAAATACCACCGAAAAATAGTTACTGTCTTCAAAACCGCACTGCATAGCAACTTCACCAATCAGCTTTTCAGTATGCGATAACAGATACTGAGCATGGCAAATGCGCAGTTGCCGCAGGTAATGGTTGATAGTCATCCCGGTCTGGCTGCGAAACTGCTGGCGCAAAACGCGTTCGCTGCACCGTTCACGCTCGCAAAACGTATCCAGTTCGAACGCATGCTCATGGCTACCGGCTAACGCGGTGATCAGTTTATCCAGCAGCGTTTCACTTGACGTCGCCGGGAGCGTATCCGTGGCATAACGATGACGTTTAAGGTGAGTTACCAGTTGACCAAACAGCAGCTCAGCCATGGTAAAGGCCTGCGCATCGCGCTGATTACTTTCATGCTCAAGCTGGCTTATCACCTGTCTGGCCTGGGTCATGCCAACGCTGCCGAGCCGCCAGTGCGGCTGCCTCGGCGTACCGTCAAATCCGGGGATCGCCCCTTGCCAGTCAACATTCAGCGTTAACCGCTCCGGGCAGTAGATGATATTTTGCAACACAAGGTCGTTAACGGAGGTGTAGGAGTGTTTATCTTCGGCGCGAATGTAAAACAGATCGCCGCGGGTTATCCGGTACGGACGATCGTTAAGGACATGCAGACCATTGCCGCGCCAGACCAGAACCAGCTCGCAAAACTCGTGGGTATGCTCAGCAAAGACATCCTGCGGATAACGATCGGCCACGGCGACAGCCTGCTGCTCATGCGCAAAAAAGTCTGATTTCAAAAGAACCAGATGATTCGCCATCACATCACCTCAACCTGTACGCTTGCCGGATGCGCTGCGCTTATCCGGCATGAAAGGGTATGATTATCAGCAAACGGACGGTAAAAAACGTTGATAGCTTTCGCGTTACTGAAGGCTGCTTCCCGCTAGAAGGTCACGCCCCTGACGAATATCGCGTGGCGACCACTCGAACTCACGGCGAAAAAGCGTCGAAAAGTGGTTACTGTCACCGAAACCGCAGAAATAAGCGATATCAGTCACGCTGTCATCACTGTGGCGGAGCAGATGTCGGGCTTTAATCAGTCGCAGACGGTTAAGGTAGCGCTGCGGCGTCAATCCTGTTTGCTGTTTAAGCTGGCGATGCAGAGTGCGTAAAGAGAGCGAAAACTTCTCGGCCAGCGCCTCCCAACACACCTCTTCGGCAAAGTTATCCTCCAGCCATGCCATCAAAAGGTTAAGCCGCGCATCGTTATCGGTCGCCGCTTCCATCAGGCTGCTTTTACGTAGCAGTACCAGCAACTGCATAAACAAGATCTCGCGATTTGCCGCCGTGGGCGTATCCATCTCCTCGCCGAGCGTCTCCATCTGCCCCACCAGGTGACGAACCTGCTGCAGTACGCCCTGGTTTACGCGCCAGTGGGAGGGATACTGCCCATTTTGTTCCTGAGGTAAAAGCTGATTCAGCCCGGCCAGAAATTGAAACGCATCCGGAGAGCGATACAAAACATTGGTCAGACACAGATTGTCAGTATGTTCATATAAATGCCTGTCATGATCGCGGACGAAACACACCGTACCGCCGCTGATGGTGTAAGGCTGTCCGTTGAACACATGGATCCCCGTTCCATGTTCGACCACCACAATTTCATGAAAATCATGATGATGTTCAGGAAACGCGGGCTGAGGAATCCGCGGTTCAATAGCCACTGGCGCTTTACCTGTCGGAAAAAAATCCACGCAATGCAGTACGGTCATGACGGCTCCCCCTGATTAACGAATATGGCTGAATAGTAATTAAGGGTTCCTACCCTCACCTTAATTTTTTGACGCCAAAGTGCGTAAACACGGTTAATTCTTCAAGAAATGGCGGGAAAGATCGGGAAATGCGGAAGGCGTCACATCCGCCAAAATCCGCGCGATTAGTGGAAACTGTGAACAACATCACGTTCACCTTTGCCATGTTGCCAGCCGCTAATTGGGGCTGTCACTGTCAAGAAGGTACGCTTTATTCGGGGTTCTTAGACTGAGTGCAATAAAACTCAGAAGGACCTCGCCATGACTTTTCGCCATTGTGTCGCTGTCGATCTCGGCGCATCCAGTGGGCGCGTAATGCTCGCACGTTACGACAGTAAACACCGCATCCTGACGCTGCGTGAAATCCACCGCTTCGTTAACTGTCTGCAAAAAACGGACGGTTTTGACACCTGGGACATCGACAGCCTGGAAAACGACATTCGCCTTGGCCTGAAAAAAGTCTGTGATGAAGGCAT
Organism: Citrobacter sp. RHBSTW-00986; assembly: GCF_013783065.1. NCBI lineage: Bacteria > Pseudomonadati > Pseudomonadota > Gammaproteobacteria > Enterobacterales > Enterobacteriaceae > Citrobacter > Citrobacter sp. RHBSTW-00986. Next base: position 4,740,606 of record NZ_CP056200.1, read on the forward strand.
TCGGATAGACAGCATTGGCATTGATACCTGGGGCGTGGATTACGTATTGATCGATAACGCCGGCCAACGTGTTGGTCTGCCGGTCTCTTACCGTGACAGCCGCACGACCGGCATTATGTCACAGGCGATGGCGCAGCCAGGTAAAGGTGAAATCTACCGCCGTAGCGGTATTCAGTTTCTGCCGTTTAACACCTTGTATCAGCTACGTGCGCTGGTTGAACAGCAGCCAGAACTGCTTGCGCAGGTGGCACATGCCCTGCTGATCCCCGACTACTTCAGCTTTCGCCTGACCGGCAAATTGAACTGGGAATACACCAATGCCACCACCACCCAGTTAGTCAATATCAACACCGACGACTGGGATGACACGCTGCTGGCGTGGACCGGGGCAGACAAAGCCTGGTTTGGTCGCCCGACGCATCCGGGGAACGTCATTGGTCACTGGATTTGCCCGCAGAAAAACCAAATTCCGGTTGTGGCCGTCGCCAGTCACGACACCGCCAGCGCGGTCATCGCTTCACCACTGGCCGATAAAAATAGTGCGTATCTCTCTTCCGGTACCTGGTCGCTGATGGGCTTTGAGAGCAGAACGCCGTATACCAACGATGCGGCGCTGGCGGCGAACATCACCAACGAAGGGGGCGCGGAAGGGCGCTACCGCGTACTGAAAAACATCATGGGACTGTGGCTGCTCCAGCGCGTTTTAAAAGAGCGCCAGATTACCGACCTGCCAACGCTTATTGCCCAAACGCAAGCGCTGCCGGCCTGCCAATTCCTGATAAACCCGAACGACGATCGCTTTATCAACCCCGACGATATGAGCGCGGAAATTCAGGCGGCCTGCCGTGAATCGGGTCAACCCGTTCCCCAGCAAAACGCCGAACTGGCGCGCTGTATCTTCGACAGCCTGGCATTGCTATACGCTGACATTCTGCAAGAACTGGCACAGCTGCGTGGTGCAGCATTTAGCCAACTGCACATCGTTGGCGGCGGCTGCCAGAACGCCCTACTGAACCAGCTGTGCGCGGATGCCTGCGGTATTCGCGTGATGTCCGGGCCGATTGAGGCCTCCACGCTCGGCAATATTGGCATCCAGTTGATGACGCTGGACGAGCTTAACAACGTCGATGATTTCCGTCAGGTGGTGCGTGCCAACTACGACCTGACCACCTTCATTCCAAATCCTGAAAGTGAAATTGCCCGCTACCAGGCGCAGTTTCCATCACTACGACAGACAAAGGAGCTTTGCGCATGACCACTCAACTTGAACAAGCCTGGGAACTGGCAAAACTGCGTTTCGCCGCGGTAGGCATTGATGTCGAGGCGGCCTTACGCCAGCTCGATCGTCTGCCGGTCTCCATGCACTGCTGGCAGGGCGATGATGTCGCCGGTTTCGAGAATCCAGAAGGCTCGCTCACAGGCGGTATTCAGGCTACCGGCAACTATCCGGGCAAAGCGCGTAACGCCACCGAACTGCGCGCCGATCTGGAGCAGGCACTGAGCCTGATCCCGGGTCCAAAGCGTCTGAATTTGCACGCGATCTATCTGGAGTCCGATACGCCGGTTGCCCGCGACCAAATCAAACCTGAACATTTTAAAAACTGGGTTGAGTGGGCGAAAGCAAACCAGTTAGGGCTGGATTTCAACCCATCCTGCTTCTCTCACCCGCTGAGCGCCGACGGCTTCACGCTGGCCCACGCCGATGACACCATTCGCCAGTTTTGGATTGACCACTGCAAAGCCAGCCGTCGCGTCTCAGCGTATTTTGGCGAGCAGTTGGGTACGCCGTCAGTGATGAATATCTGGATCCCGGATGGCATGAAAGACATTACCGTTGACCGGTTAGCACCACGCCAACGTCTGCTTGAAGCACTGGATGAAGTGATCAGCGAAAAACTCGACCCGGCGCACCATATCGACGCCGTCGAGAGCAAGCTGTTTGGCATCGGCGCCGAAAGCTACACCGTGGGCTCCAACGAGTTCTATATGGGTTACGCCACCAGCCGTCAGACCGCTCTGTGCCTGGATGCGGGTCACTTCCATCCGACTGAAGTGATTTCCGACAAAATCTCCGCCGCCATGCTGTACGTACCGCGTCTGCTGCTGCACGTCAGCCGTCCGGTGCGCTGGGACAGCGATCACGTGGTGCTGCTGGATGACGAAACGCAGGCGATTGCCAGCGAGATCGTCCGCCACAACCTGTTTGACCGCGTACACATCGGCCTCGACTTCTTCGATGCCTCTATTAACCGCATCGCCGCGTGGGTTATCGGCACTCGCAATATGAAAAAAGCCCTGCTGCGCGCGCTGTTAGAACCGACCGAACAACTGCGTCAGCTTGAAGCCAGCGGCGACTACACCGCACGTCTGGCCTTGCTGGAAGAGCAAAAATCGCTGCCGTGGCAGGCCGTCTGGGAGATGTATTGCCAGCGTCACGACACGCCAGCAGGAAGCCAGTGGCTGGACAGCGTGCGCGCCTATGAGAAAGAGATTTTGAGCAAACGTAGCTAACCGTGACACCAGGCTTACAGGCCGGATAAGACGCCCTACGTCGCTATCCGGCAATGAATGAAAGACGATTGCCGGATGGATCTTCACTTATCCGGCTTACGTAAGACCCGATAACGATCGGGTAATCAACAGGATCACCGAATATGCAAAACATGACTAATTCCTGGTTCGTCCAGGGGATGATCAAAGCCACTTCCGACGCGTGGCTGAAAGGCTGGGACGAACGTAACGGCGGCAATCTGACGCTGCGTCTGGATGAGGCTGATATTGCGCCATTTAGCGCCGATTTCCACGAAAAACCGCGCTATATCGCGCTAAGTCAGCCAATGCCTTTGCTGGCGAACACGCCGTTTATCGTCACCGGTTCCGGTAAATTTTTCCGTAACGTTCAGCTCGATCCCGCGGCAAATTTGGGCGTGGTGAAAGTAGACAGCGACGGCGCGGGCTACCACATCCTCTGGGGCCTGACCCACGAAGCGGTGCCAACCTCTGAGTTGCCGGCTCACTTCCTCTCCCATTGCGAGCGTATTAAAGCGACGAACGGCAAAGACCGCGTGATCATGCACTGCCATGCTACCAACCTGATCGCCCTGACCTACGTGCTGGAAAACAATACCCCGCTGATTACCCGCAAACTGTGGGAAGGCAGCACCGAGTGTCTGGTGGTGTTCCCGGATGGCGTCGGCATTCTGCCGTGGATGGTGCCGGGTACGGATGAAATCGGCCAGGCAACCGCCGAGGAAATGCAGAAACACTCGCTGGTACTGTGGCCGTTCCACGGCGTGTTCGGCAGCGGCCCCTCCCTCGACGAAGCATTTGGCTTGATAGATACCGCAGAAAAATCCGCCGAAGTTTTAGTCAAAATCTATTCGATGGGCGGTATGAAGCAGACCATCACGCGTGAAGAGCTGGTAGCACTGGCTAAACGCTTTGGCGTGACTCCGCTGGCAAGCGCCGTAGAGCTGTACTGATACCTGCCAACTCAACGCCGGATGCGGCTTCGCTTTATCCGGCCTACATGACGATGCACGTTTCACCGTCGGCCCGATAAGCGTAATGCCATCGGGCACCAGGGATTTTTTTTAAGGAGAATAGTGATGAGCTTTATGTTGGCACTGCCAAAAATTAGCCTGCATGGCGCCGGCGCGATTGCCGATATGGTGAATCTCGTGGCGAATAAACAATGGGGCAAAGCGTTGATCGTCACCGATGGTCAACTGGTGAAGCTGGGCCTGCTGGATAGCCTGTTTGCCGCACTGGATGAACATCAAATGTCTTACCACCTGTTTGATGAGGTGTTCCCGAATCCGACAGAAGAGCTGGTACAGAAAGGTTTTACGGTATATCAGGGGGCAGAATGTGATTACATTATCGCCTTCGGCGGCGGCAGCCCGATCGATACCGCCAAAGCGGTGAAGATCCTGACCGCCAACCCCGGTCCTTCTACCGCTTACTCCGGCGTGGGCAAAGTGAAAAATGCGGGCGTGCCGCTGGTTGCCATCAATACCACTGCTGGTACAGCAGCAGAGATGACCAGCAACGCGGTCATTATCGACTCTGCCCGCAAGGTCAAAGAGGTGATCATCGACCCGAACATCATCCCGGATATCGCCGTGGATGACGCCAGCGTGATGCTGGAAATCCCAGCCTCCGTTACCGCCGCAACCGGCATGGACGCCCTGACTCACGCGGTGGAAGCCTATGTTTCCGTTGGCGCGCATCCGCTCACCGACGCCAACGCCCTGGAAGCAATTCGCCTGATCAACCTGTGGCTGCCGAAAGCGGTCGACGATGGTTATAACCTCGAAGCCCGCGAACAAATGGCGTTTGGTCAGTACCTCGCAGGGATGGCGTTTAACAGCGCCGGTCTTGGACTGGTGCATGCGCTGGCACACCAGCCAGGTGCGACCCATAATCTGCCGCACGGCGTCTGCAACGCTATCCTGCTGCCGATCATCGAAAACTTTAACCGCCCTAACGCCGTGGCGCGTTTTGCCCGAGTGGCGCAGGCGATGGGAGTGGACACCCGCGGGATGAGCGACGAAGCGGCAAGCATGGAGGCCATCACCGCGATTCGTGCCCTGAGCAAGCGTGTAGGTATTCCGGCTGGTTTTAGTTCCCTTGGCGTGACGAAAGAGGATATTGAAGGCTGGCTGGATAAAGCGTTGGCCGATCCATGTGCGCCGTGTAACCCACGCACCGCCAGCCGCGATGAGGTCCGCGAGCTGTATCTGGAGGCGTTATGATCCGCAAGGCCTTTGTGATGCAGGTGAATGCCGACGCGCACGTTGAGTATCAACGTCGGCACAATCCCATCTGGCCAGAACTGGAAGCGGTGCTGAAAGAGCACGGTGCCCATCACTACGCGATTTATCTCGACCAGGAACGCAACCTGCTGTTCGCCACCGTAGAGATTGAGTCAGAAGAGCGCTGGAACGCCGTTGCCAGCACCGATGTTTGCCAGCGTTGGTGGAAGCATATGCGTGATGTAATGCCGGCAAACCCGGACAACAGCCCGGTCAGCGCTGAGCTAAAAGAAGTGTTTTATCTGCCTTAACCGCTCTGTTTCCTCCCCTGACGGGGGAGGAAACCTTTTTCTCCCGTCAGCAGCATTGCGTTCGTTTTGTCATCCACGCCTTTTCCCCACAACCCGGCACCTGCTCAGGCATGCCGATGCTGAAAGTCTCCGGCGTCACCAAACTGGAAGACGGGACGGCATTTAACTACTCGTGTAGCTACAACCGCGCCGACAAGTTCAAAATCAAAAATAACTGGGTGGGAAAATAAAAGCCTGATGACCAGGCTCTAAGAAAAAAGCGCCTGAATCCAGGCGCCTGAGAACGGAAAATCAGAAGAAGTATTTGAAACGGAGACGCGCGCCGTAACGGTCGTCGTCGTCGGTATAATTCTCCGGATTGCTGTTATCGCTGTTAATCATCGAATAATAAGCGCCGAGATAAATATTAAAGTTCTGCATATCCATCACGTTCGGAATTAAATAAGACGCGTGAATGGTATGAATATCGTAAGTGCCCTCATTGTAGAACCAGTCATTATCATCGTGATCGATCAGACCGTTAAATTCGTCGATCTTGTTATGAGCATAGATATAGCCCAGTTCAAAGCGCTTCCACAGAGCGTTGGCCGCCGCCGTAAAATCTTTTTCGTTATCCGCATCGAGATAAGCGGTGTTCAGGTTAAACACCAGGCCATTTTCCGGATCGGCTTTCAGACCGTTCCAGGTCATCGTCATACCGTAACCGGTACGATCGGACTGATCGACAAAGTTGCCCTGAGCATCGGTATATCCATAGGCGTTATTGATAACGTTCGATTCCATGGCCGCAGAAATCGTCAGCGCATCCACCGGTGTCCAGGCGACGACCGGGCGCAGATAAGCCACGTTTTTCTCCTGCGACATTTCACGACCATGATAGCGGCTATCCTGATAAAGCGAGGTACCATCTTCCAGCAGGGTATTTAACTCGAAATACCAGTTATCGAGCTGTTTGCTCATCAGGAAGCTGCCGCCGGAATCTGAACGGCCACGACCTTCTTTCATCATGTAGATATAGCCGCTACCGTCATCATACAAATCGTTGGCGGTATGCCCTGAATGCTCAACAAAGGTATCCTGATTCAGCGGGAACATATCGTAAGCTTCGAAACGACCGACTTTTACTTTCCAGTCATTTTCCTGACCGAAGAAGAAAGCGGCGTCATCAAGATTGACCGAACCCGTCATGTCAGCCAGCGGTTGCGCTGAGAAACCGGCGAAATAGCCGTTATCCAGCTTACGCATACCGTCAAAGCCCAGTAGGATGCGTCCGTTCAGATCCCAGCGTTCATTGGTTGGGTCGCCCACATTCGAATTGGTTGCCGCCAGCACGCCTTTGTTGCTTTCCGCATCCATGTTGAATTCCACGTCGCCGTAGATTTTCAGATCGCCATAGCCGGAGAGCACCAGGTTAGGGGTGGTGGCGTTCTTTTTGGTCTCTTGTGCGGGCGTAGTGCCGTTGACTGGCGTATTCCCCTGAGCAACTTTAATTTCCTGGATCTCCGCAGCCTGCTGTACCTGCAATTGCTGCACCTGATTTTCCGCTTTTGCCGCGCGGTTTTCCGCAGCTTCCAGCCGAGCCTCCAGCTGTTCGAGCCGCTGTTCCAGAGTCATTTTTTGCGTTTTAGCAAAGCCATTATTTGCCACTAATAATAGACCTATTGCTAAAGCTAACGTCGATTTCTTCATTATTTGCTTTCCTTGAAATAAAGATCGTCCAACGTCTTCCGACCGGAAGACGCGCAACATGCAAATCTAAAAAATATTTTTATAGGTAATACGATACCGATGACTGAAATAAATTCAGAACATTAAAACGTGGCACCAGTGCAGGCTAATATTTATTATCATACTGATTTTATTATGTGTAACGTAGATATAATTAAGAATGTGAGGGATATAACAATAGTGCTGAAATTAACGAAAAATAATAAAAACAATTTTATATGAATAACAATAAAATATAATTAAAAATAATAAAAGCGCGAACAATAATCGCCGCGCCTTTATTTAATAAGCGTTCAATTAACTCTGCTCAGAAACCAGAATCGCCTGAGTGTCAGGCTCCAGTGCTTTAAAGATATGCGCTTGATCGGCAGGGTAACAAATATAATCGCCCTCACCTAACTCCTCCGGCGCTTCCGTCAATCCCACCATCGCCTTACCCTGCGTTACGATAATATGTTCAACCGATCCCGGTGGATGCGGTTGTGAAATACGATCCGCGCCCGGCTGCGTCAGCAGCAGATAGATATCCCGCCGCGCACCCGGTGGGCAGGCGGCCAGTAAAATGGCCTGATAGTGGGCCTGCTCAGCCACGACTTTTGTCCCTTCGCCGCGGCGAATCACCTGCGTTTTTTGCTCCTGCGGTTCCAGCAAGCGCGCAAAGGGAATATCTAACGCCACACACAGCGACCAGAGCGTTTCCAGGCTAGGATTTCCATTGCCCGCTTCCAATTGCGAGAGTGTCGATTTTGCAATCCCCGCGCGACGGGCAATCTCCGCCAGCGACAAACCAGTGCGCTGACGTTCACGCACCAGACTTTTCGCGATCATACTGATGGGCTGGGTCATTCACGACTCCATGTTTTTTATATCGAACGAATTGTTCGACTTGTAAAGCCAATTGGTCGCGTTCATTATAATGGAAACTCGTTCGATATGGCTAAAACGGTATGAAACATTATTTTTCCAGTCTCAAAGGCGACACGATAAAAGCAATATTTTTAGTCTGTCTGGCCGTCGGTGTAGTCGGCATGTCATATGGCTCGCTGGCGATGGCCTACGGCTTCCCGCTGTGGGTACCGTTTGTACTCTCTATTACTGTGCTGGCGGGCGCGTCCGAGTTTATGTTTATCGGCATTATCGCCAGCGGTGGTAATCCACTGGCGGCTGCGGCTGCCGGTTTACTGGTTAACGCCCGACATGTGCCGTTCGGCGTCACCGTGCGCGATCTGGTAGGCACCCGGGCTGCCAGTTTCCTCGGCTGTCATATTATGAACGACGAAAGCGTGGTCTTTGGCCTGTCGCAAAAAACGCCTGAGCAACGTAAAGCCGCCTACTGGCTGTGCGGTCTGGGCGTCGCAATTTTCTGGCCTGTTGGCACCCTGATCGGCGCAGGCGTCGGCAAACTGCTCCCTGCCCCGGAAACCATCGGTCTGGATGCCGTCTTCCCTGCCATTCTGCTGGCTCTGGTCGTCCCGGCATTCAAAAACCGCACTACGCTGATTCGTGCCTGTAGCGGCGCGGCGCTGTCGCTTGCCGCCGTCCCCTTTGCGCCGGTCGGTTTACCGGTTTTGCTCTCACTCTTTGGCTTACTGACGAGGAAAAAATAATGGGCAACATGACGCTGTTTATCGTCGGTATCGCCATGTTATCTCTGGGAACGTATTTAATGCGTTTAGGGGGAGCCAAGCTTGGAAGCCGTTTAGCGTTCTCAGAACGCTCGCAGGCGCTGCTTTCCGACGCCGCAACGGTATTACTGTTCTCCGTTGCGCTGGCGACCACCTTTTACGAAGGCGAACACTTTGCCGGAATGGCGCGCGTACTCGGCGTGGCTTTTGCGGTATTTCTCGCCTGGCGTAAGATGCCGCTGATCGTGGTGATCGTTGCCGCCGCGGTGGTAACCGCGCTGTTACGAATGGTGGGTATACACTAACTATATAATCACCCTGGCGAAATATTCATCAGGGTAATCACCTGTAGCGTTATGTGTTTTACCCCACAAAACCAGGCGCTAACTCTGCCTCAAATTGTCACTTCCCGCTGACATATTGCTGCTCATCTCTTCACCATCTCACCGTTAAAATCAAATCAAACAGTTTTTAACGGAGTCCCACCATGACAGCCCTTACAGCTAACTGCATTGACCTGAATATTCAGGGGAATAGCGTTTATGCCATCCTCAAGCAACTGGCGAATATGGCGCTTCAAAATGGCTACGTCTCTGACCGCAGCGCCTTCCTGCAAACGCTGCTGATACGCGAAAAGCTGCATTCCACCGGCTTTGGTTCGGGCATTGCCGTCCCACACGGTAAAAGCGCCTGTATCACACGCCCCTTCGTCTTGTTCGCGCGCAAATCAGAAAAAGTGGACTGGAAAGCCAGCGACGGCGAGGACGTTAACTGCTGGATCTGCCTCGGCGTGCCACAAACCGGCGAGGACGCCCAGGTCAAAATTATTGGCACCCTGTGCCGCAAAATCATCCACCAGGATTTTATCAACCAACTGAAACAGGGTGATGCCAGTCAGGTACTCACTTTGTTAAATCAGACCTTAACCTCATAGGGAAGCGGCTATGGAGTCATCCTTACGTTTAGTGGCGATCACCAACTGTCCGGCGGGTATCGCCCACACTTATATGGTGGCAGAAGCACTGGAGCAAAAAGCGCGCTCGCTCGGCCATACGATTAAAGTCGAAACCCAGGGCTCAAGCGGCGTCGAAAACCGACTGACCAGTGAAGAAATTGCCGCTGCCGATTACGTTATTCTGGCTACAGGGCGCGGCCTGAGCGGTGAAGACCGGGGGCGTTTCGCCGGGAAAAAAGTCTATGAAATAGCCATTTCCCAGGCGCTGAAAAATATCGACCTGATTTTTACGCAGTTACCGACTCATTCACAACTTTTTGCCACTGATAGCAGCGTGAAGCTGGGAAAACAGGAGGTCCAGCACGGTAGCGTGATGAGCCACCTGATGGCTGGCGTTTCCGCCGCGCTGCCGTTTGTTATTGGCGGCGGTATTCTGGTTGCCATCGCTAATATGCTGGTGCAGTTCGGTTTGCCCTATGCCGATATGTCGAAAGGTGCGCCGTCGTTCACCTGGGTTGTTGAATCCATCGGCTATCTGGGCTTCACCTTTATGATCCCCATTATGGGGGCATACATCGCGTGGTCGATTGCCGATAAGCCCGCTTTTGCCCCGGCGTTTCTGGTGTGTTACCTGGCGAACGATAAAGGTCTTCTCGGCACCCAGTCCGGCGCGGGGTTTCTCGGCGCGGTCGTACTCGGACTGGCAATTGGCTACTTTGTGCTTTGGTTTCGCAAGGTTCGGCTCGGCAAAGCGTTGCAGCCGCTGCTCGGCTCCATGCTAATCCCGTTTGTCACTTTGCTGGTGTTTGGCGTACTGACTTATTACGTCATCGGCCCGGTGATGTCCGACATCATGGGGGGGCTGCTGCACTTCCTGAACACCATTCCACCATCAATGAAAATGGGCGCAGCCTTCCTCGTTGGCGCAATGCTGGCATTTGATATGGGCGGGCCAATCAATAAAACGGCCTGGTTCTTCTGCTTCTCACTGCTGGAAAAACATATCTATGACTGGTACGCCATCGTCGGCGTGGTGGCGCTGATGCCGCCCGTCGCGGCAGGTATCGCTACCTATTTAGCGCCAAAACTGTTTACCCAGCAGGAGAAGGCCGCCGCCAGCAGTGCGATTGTGGTGGGTGCCACCGTCGCCACCGAACCGGCAATCCCCTATGCGCTGGCCGCGCCGCTGCCGATGATTACCGCCAATACGCTCTCCGGTGGTATTACCGGCATGCTGGTCATCGCCTTTGGAATCAAACGTCTCGCGCCGGGTTTAGGTATCTTTGATCCGCTGATTGGCCTGATGTCTCCGGTGGGGTCATTTTACCTGGTGCTGGCTATCGGTCTGGCGCTGAATATTTCGTTAATTATCATCCTGAAAGGATTGTGGCTGAAACGTAAAGCCGCACAGCAGGAGCTTGCCCATGAACATTGAGTTACTTCAGCAGTTATGCGAAGCCAGCGCCGTCAGCGGTGATGAGCAGGAAGTTCGCACTCTTCTCATTAATGCGCTGGATTCCAGCGTCGATGAAATCACTTTTGACGGCCTCGGCAGCTTTGTCGCACGCAAGGGCAACCGTGGGCCGAAGGTTGCCATCGTCGGTCACATGGATGAAGTGGGCTTTATGGTCACGCATATCGACGAAAGCGGCTTTTTGCGCTTCACCACCATTGGCGGTTGGTGGAGCCAGTCGATGCTGAACCACCGGGTCGCCATCCGTACCCGCAAGGGCGTTAAAATCCCTGGCATAATCGGCTCCGTGGCACCGCACGCCTTAACGGAAAAGCAGAAACAGCAACCTCTGACATTTGACGAAATGTTCATCGATATTGGTGCCAACAGCCGCGAAGAAGTAGAAAACCGCGGAATTGCGATCGGTGATTTCGTTAGCCCGGAAGCCAATTTCGCTCGCTGGGGCGAAGATAAGATCGTCGGCAAAGCGCTGGATAATCGCGTCGGCTGCGCCCTGATGGCCGAGCTTTTACAAACCGTGAATAACCCTGAAATTACCCTGTACGGCGTGGGCAGCGTGGAAGAAGAAGTGGGTCTACGCGGGGCGCAAACCTCAGCGGAGCATATCAAGCCCGATGTGGTTATCGTGCTGGATACTGCGGTTGCGGGCGATGTGCCCGGAATCGACAGCATTAAATACCCACTCAAGCTTGGCGAGGGCCCAGGGCTGATGCTGTTCGATAAGCGCTATTTCCCTAATCAGCAGTTGGTTGCCACATTAAAAGCGTGTGCAGAAAACAGCGGTGCGTCATTGCAGTTTTGCACCATGAAAACCGGGGCGACGGACGGTGGACGCTATAACGTTATGGGCGGCGGTCGTCCGGTGGCGGCACTATGCCTGCCGACTCGCTATCTCCACGCCAACAGCGGCATGATTTCCGCATCGGATTACGACGCGCTGTTTACGCTGGTGCACGAACTGCTCACCTCGCTGTCGACCGAAAAGGTCCGCGCGTTTACTGACTTTCGCCGGGAGAGTTAATGCTTTCGGAACGCCAGTTAAAATTGGTGGATCTTCTTGAACAGCAGCCGTGTTTGCTGGGCGACCTGGCGCGGCAAACTGGCGTTTCAGGCAGAACCATCCTGCGCGATATTGACTACCTCAATTTTACCCTCAGCGGTAAGGCCCGCATTCAGCCCGGCGGCAGTGCGGGCTATCAGTTGGAAATTGTCGACAGACGCGGTTATTTTCAGCTTCTGCAACGCCATGATAATGATGACCGGTTGCTGGCCTTTCTTCTGCTCAATACCTTTACACCGCGTGTACAGCTGGCTTCGGCGCTCAATTTACCTGAAACCTGGGTGGCCGATCGTCTCCCACGGTTGAAGCAGCGCTATGAGCGCGCCTTTTGTCTTGCCAGCCGCCCGGGCGTCGGTCATTTCATTGATGAACCGGAAGAAAAGCGCATTATCCTGTTGGCGAATCTGCTTAAAAAAGATCCCCTCTTAATTCCACTGCCGGGTATTACCCGAGACAACATCGACAGGCTCAATGCAGCATGTGAAAAACTTAATGAATTCCCGCTCATCTCGGGAGAGTACCTGGCAAGTCTGGTGCTGGCCGTCTATGCCCTGCGTAACCAGCTCTCCGGATCATGGCCGGAGTGTCGGTATGTTTCACTGAAAAATGCGGTGGAACAAGGAGGAGTCTACCTGGGCGAGAACGCCTTCAGAACACTGATCGGCCTTCTGGAAATCAGACAACAGCAGGCAATGACAATTTCTGCCGATGCGGTGACCTTGTTGTTAAAAAGCGTTCCCGGCATCGCTGCGTTGAACGTTATCGATACCCAACTGGTTGATAATATTACCGGCCACCTGCTGAGATGCGTGTCTGCCCCGGTTTGGGTACCGGAACATCGCCAGAGCAGTATGCACAACCTGAAGTCGACCTGGCCTGCCGCCTTCGATTTGAGTCTGCGTTTTATTGCCCTGTTGCGTGAAAAACTGGATATCCCACTGTTCGATAGCGACCTCATCGGGCTTTACTTCGCCTGCGCCCTGGAGCGCCATCAAAACGAGCGCCAGCCGGTCATTTTGTTATCCGACCAGAATGCTATCGCCACCATTAACCAACAGGCCATTGAGCGAGATGTTCTGAATTGTCGGGTGGTCATTGCGCGAAATACGAGTGAAGTCAGCGCCATCAGTGAAGAAATCACCCCACTGTTAATCATCAACAATAGTCACTATTTACTTGATGAATCTATAAAAAACACCTTAACCATCAAGAATATCATCACCTCTGCGGGTACCGAGCAGATTAAACACTTCCTCGCGACGGCCTTTATCCGCCAGCAGCCCGAACGTTTCTTTTTACAGCCGGGCAGCTTCCATTACGCCAATATGAAGGCCGAAAGCTGGCAGAGTATCATCGGCCGGATCTGCGGCCAGCTTGTGGCACAGAGCCATATCACCGAGGACGAAGCGCTGCGCATTTGCGCCCGGGAGCATGAAGGTGAAAACCTGATCGTGAATCGCCTGGCGATTCCTCATTGCTGGAGCGAACAGGAGCGCCGCTTTCGTGGTTTCTTTATTACCCTCGCACACCCTATTCTGGTGAATAACGAACCGGTCAGCCATGTCCTGATCGCCTGTGCCGCCGCCGAGGCGCGGCATGAGCTAAAAATCTTCAGTTATTTATCCAGCGTGCTGAGCAGCCATCCGGCAGAAACTATTGCGGGATTGAAAGACTATAACGCGTTTATCGCATTGCTCAGGCAGTGAATGCCGGAAATGAAAAAAGCGCCTCAAGGGCGCTCTTTCGACAGTACTGAGGTATCTTATTTCAGCAGTTCAGCGGTCATGTGCACGCGGTTGCCGGTGTATGCCTGAGTGATTTTATAATCGCTGGCACCTGCACGTTCAGCCTGAGCGGCAATTTTTGCTTCAGCGCTTTCCAGTGTAGAACCAGTTGCGGTAACTGTCTGAGCAGCGAAAGAACCGAAAGAAGTAGCCAGAGCGATAACTGCGACAAAAGTTTTGATGCTTTTCATGATATAAACCCTTTAACTTAGTTGTTTGATTAAGGCACCGTGCCTTGATGTGATAAATAATAGCCATCTCATCGCACAACTAAAAGCGGAAGGATTTGTCAATCTTATTCAAATTAATTGAATACTGGTTACTCAGTTATCAGACGCTCGGGATGTGTATAAATCGTCGCCCGGCCCGGTTTGCAAAAACCCACCAGCGTCAGGTTACAGCGTTCGGCAACTTCCACAGCGAGCGTTGTCGCCGCAGAAACAGCAAACAGGATTTCCACGCCGCACATTGCCGACTTCTGCACCATCTCGTAGCTGGCGCGGCTGGAGACTAATACCGCGCCCTGCTGCCAGGTTTCCCCTTCGATCGCACGTCGTCCCAGCAGTTTATCCAGCGCAACATGACGTCCAACATCTTCATGTCCACCCGCCAGATGACCTGACGGCTGTACCCAGGCAGCCGCGTGCGTGCAGCCTGTCAGTTGCCCAACAGGCTGGAAATCAGGGAGATGCCTTAAGGCGTTATCGAGATGCGCCAGATTGAATGTCTGGGTAAGCGGCAGCGGCTGGACCGGTTTGCCAATATCATTAAGTTGCTCCACGCCACAAACACCGCAGCCAGTCCGACCGGCCAGCGCGCGACGATGCTCTTTCAGCCCCATAAAGCGCCGGCTGGACAGCTCAACCTGCACTTCTAATCCGTTGCAGGAAGGCACCACGTCCATCCCGTAAATATCTTGCGAGGACTCAATAATGCCTTCAGAAAGTGAAAAACCCATCGCAAAGTGCTCAAGATCTTTCGGTGATGCCATCATCACCACGTGTGAAATCCCGTTGTATACCAGTGCCACAGGCACTTCTTCAGCTACCTCATCTGGCTGAGGATGTTGCAAGTCCTCGCGCTTCCAGAGGGTCAACTGACGAGATCCTGTCGGAGATGTCACATTCTTGATGTTTTCTTGAATAATCTTATTCACTTTCTTTTAACCGTATTGGAACACGCATACCAACATTGTGGTATTCTTTACAAACCCCTCCTGGACGGAGGGAAATTCACCCAATTCTGGACCTTTGCGGTCCCGTCCGCAAAGAAAAATAACAACCACTTCCCTCGCGTTCGCGTTATAGGAAAACGAAGGGAACGTGACAATGTCGAAACAAGGAGCGAACCATGCAGGTCAGCAGAAGGCAGTTCTTTAAGATCTGCGCTGGCGGTATGGCAGGCACCACGGCAGCGGCACTGGGCTTTGCACCCGGCGTAGCGCTAGCGGAAACACGGCAATATAAATTGCTGCGCACCCGCGAAACCCGTAACACCTGCACTTACTGTTCCGTTGGCTGTGGACTGTTAATGTACAGTCTCGGTGACGGAGCAAAAAACGCCAAAGCATCCATCTTCCATATCGAAGGGGACCCGGATCACCCGGTTAACCGTGGCGCACTGTGCCCGAAAGGGGCAGGACTTGTGGACTTCATCCACTCTGAAAGCCGCCTGAAATTCCCGGAATACCGCGCACCTGGCTCTGATAAGTGGCAACAGATTAGCTGGGATGAGGCATTTGACCGCATCGCTAAGCTGATGAAAGAAGATCGCGACGCTAACTACGTTGCACAAAACGCCGAAGGCGTAACCGTTAACCGCTGGCTTTCCACCGGGATGCTGTGTGCTTCCGCTTCCAGTAACGAAACCGGCTATTTAACACAAAAATTCTCCCGCGCGCTTGGTATGCTCGCGGTCGACAACCAGGCACGCGTCTGACACGGACCAACGGTAGCAAGTCTTGCTCCAACATTTGGTCGCGGTGCGATGACCAACCACTGGGTCGACATTAAAAACGCCAACCTCGTTGTGGTGATGGGCGGTAACGCCGCTGAAGCTCACCCGGTCGGGTTCCGCTGGGCGATGGAAGCCAAAATTCACAACGGCGCGAAGCTGATTGTTATCGATCCGCGCTTTACGCGAACCGCGGCGGTGGCTGATTTCTATGCTCCGATTCGTTCCGGTACTGACATTGCTTTCCTGTCAGGCGTTTTGCTGTACCTGCTGAACAACGAAAAATTCAACCGCGAATACACTGAAGCCTATACCAACGCCAGCCTGATCGTGCGTGAGGATTACGGTTTCGAAGATGGCCTGTTTACCGGCTACGACGCGGACAAACGCAAGTATGACAAAACCAGTTGGAACTACGAACTGGATGAAAAAGGCTTCGCCAAACGCGATGTCACCCTGCAACACCCGCGCTGCGTATGGAACCTGCTGAAACAGCACGTCTCCCGCTACACGCCGGACGTCGTAGAAAATATCTGCGGTACGCCAAAGGCCGACTTCCTGAAGGTCTGTGAGTACATCGCAGAAACAAGCCGCCCAGATAAAACCGCGTCGTTCCTGTACGCACTGGGCTGGACGCAACACTCCGTTGGTGCGCAGAACATCCGTACCATGGCGATGATCCAGTTGCTGCTGGGCAATATGGGGATGGCAGGCGGCGGCGTTAACGCACTGCGCGGACACTCTAACATTCAGGGTCTGACCGACTTAGGTCTGCTGTCACAAAGCCTGCCGGGCTACATGACGCTGCCAAGCGAGAAACAAACTGACCTGCAAACTTACCTTGCCGCCAACACGCCAAAACCGTTGCTGGAAGGCCAGGTGAACTACTGGGGCAACTACCCGAAATTCTTCGTTTCGATGATGAAAGCCTTCTTTGGCGATAAAGCGACAGCAGAAAACAGCTGGGGCTTCGACTGGCTGCCGAAGTGGGATAAAGGGTACGACGTCCTGCAGTACTTCGAGATGATGAACCAGGGCAAAGTGAATGGCTATATCTGCCAGGGCTTTAACCCGGTCGCATCATTCCCGAATAAAAACAAGGTTGTGGCTTCACTGTCCAAACTGAAGTTCCTGGTCACCATCGACCCGCTCAACACAGAGACCTCCACCTTCTGGCAGAACCACGGTGAGTCGAACGATGTTGACCCGTCGAAAATCCAGACCGAAGTATTCCGTCTGCCGTCCACCTGCTTCGCCGAAGAGAACGGTTCTATCGTCAACTCCGGTCGCTGGCTGCAGTGGCACTGGAAAGGTGCGGATGCCCCGGGGATTGCCGTTACCGATGGTGAAATCCTCGCCGGTATCTTCCTGCGTCTGCGCAAGATGTATGCCGAACAGGGTGGCGCGAACCCGGAACAGGTGCTGAGCATGACCTGGAACTACTCCACACCACACGAACCGGCTTCGGAAGAAGTGGCGATGGAGAGCAACGGAAAAGCCCTGGCCGACATTATCGACCCGGCCACCGGTGCCGTTATCGTCAAGAAAGGCCAACAGCTTAGCTCGTTCGCCCAACTGCGTGACGACGGTACCACCTCCAGCGGCTGCTGGATTTTTGCCGGTAGCTGGACGCCGGAAGGCAACCAGATGGCACGTCGCGATAACGCCGATCCGTCAGGCCTTGGCAATACGCTGGGCTGGGCATGGGCGTGGCCGCTCAACCGCCGCATTCTGTATAACCGCGCCTCCGCAGACCCACAAGGGAATCCGTGGGATCCAAAACGTCAGATCCTGAAATGGGACGGGGCGAAATGGAGCGGGATGGATATTCCAGACTACAGTGCCGCCGCGCCGGGCAGCAACGTTGGGCCGTTCATCATGCAGCCGGAAGGGATGGGACGTCTGTTTGCTATCGATAAGATGGCAGAAGGTCCGTTCCCGGAACACTACGAGCCGTTTGAAACGCCGCTGGGGACTAACCCGCTGCACCCGAACGTTATCTCTAACCCTGCCGCACGTATCTTTAAAGGTGACGCGGAAGCACTGGGTAAAGCGGATAAGTTCCCGTACGTCGGTACGACCTACCGTCTGACCGAGCACTTCCACTACTGGACTAAGCATGCGCTGCTTAACGCTATCGCCCAGCCGGAGCAGTTTGTGGAAATTGGCGAGAAGCTGGCGAATAAGCTCGGTATCTCTCATGGCGATACCGTCAAAGTCTCCTCTAACCGTGGCTACATTAAAGCCAAAGCGGTGGTGACCAAACGTATTCGCACGTTGAAGGCCAACGGTCAGGATATCGACACTATCGGTATTCCGATTCACTGGGGCTACGAAGGTGTGGCGAAAAAAGGCTTTATCGCTAACACGTTAACGCCATTCGTCGGTGATGCGAACACGCAGACGCCGGAATTTAAGTCCTTCCTCGTGAACGTGGAAAAGGTGTAACGGAGACGACCTATGGCTTATCAATCGCAAGACATCATTCGTCGTTCCGCCACTAACGGTTTCACCCCCGCGCCTCAGGCGCGGGACCATCAGGAAGAGGTGGCGAAGCTTATCGACGTCACCACCTGTATCGGCTGTAAAGCGTGTCAGGTGGCGTGTTCAGAATGGAACGACATCCGTGATGAAGTGGGCAACAACGTTGGGGTGTACGACAACCCGGCTGATTTGACCGCTAAATCCTGGACGGTAATGCGCTTCTCGGAAGTGGAACAAAACGACAAACTGGAGTGGCTTATCCGCAAGGATGGCTGTATGCACTGCGCCGATCCGGGCTGCCTGAAAGCGTGTCCGGCCGAAGGAGCAATCATTCAGTATGCCAACGGTATCGTCGACTTCCAGTCCGAGCAGTGCATCGGCTGTGGCTACTGTATCGCGGGCTGCCCGTTCGACGTGCCGCGCCTCAACCCGGAAGACAACCGCGTTTACAAATGTACGCTGTGCGTTGACCGTGTAGTGGTCGGACAAGAACCAGCCTGCGTGAAAACGTGTCCAACCGGCGCTATTCATTTCGGCACTAAAGAGTCGATGAAAACGCTGGCCGGTGAGCGCGTGGCGGAGCTGAAAACGCGTGGTTACGAAAACGCGGGTCTGTACGATCCGGCAGGCGTTGGCGGTACGCACGTGATGTACGTATTGCACCATGCGGACAAGCCGAATCTGTACCACGGTCTGCCGGAGAACCCGGAAATCAGCGCCACCGTGAAGTTCTGGAAAGGCATCTGGAAACCTCTCGCAGCCGTCGGCTTTGCAGCGACATTTGCGGCCAGTATCTTCCACTACGTCGGCGTAGGCCCGAACCGTGCGGAAGAGGAAGAAGACAATCTGCATGAAGAAAAAGACGAGGTGCGCAAATGAAACGACGTGACACCATCGTGCGCTACACGGCGCCGGAACGCATCAACCACTGGATCACCGCCTTCTGCTTCATTCTGGCGGCAGTGAGCGGGATGGGTTTTCTCTTCCCGTCTTTTAACTGGCTGATGCACATCATGGGCACGCCGCAACTGGCGCGAATTGTGCACCCGTTTGTCGGCGTGATCATGTTTGCCTCGTTTATCATCATGTTTTTCCGTTACTGGCACCACAATCTAATCAATCGGGATGATATCTTTTGGGCGAAGAATATTCGTAAGATTGTCGTCAACGAGGAAGTAGGTGACACGGGACGTTATAACTTCGGCCAGAAATGCGTATTCTGGGCGGCGATTATCTTCCTGGTCCTGTTGCTGGTGAGCGGAGTGGTCATCTGGCGTCCGTATTTTGCGCCTGCTTTCTCAATCCCGGTGATCCGATTCGCGTTAATGCTGCATTCATTTGCCGCAGTAGCGTTAATTGTGGTTATCATGGTGCACATTTACGCCGCCCTTTGGGTGAAAGGCACCATTACCGCGATGGTGGAAGGATGGGTTACCAGCTCATGGGCGAAGAAACATCACCCGCGCTGGTACCGTGAAGTCCGCCAGAAACAGGAAAAGTCATCTGAATGAGTATTCGCATAATCCCGCAAGATGAGCTGGAGAAGAGCGAGAAACGCACGGCGGATATGATTCCGCCGTTATTATTCCCCAGACTCAAAAATTTGTATAACCGCCGCGCTGAACGTCTGCGCGAGCTGGCCGAGAACAACCCGCTGGGTGATTACCTGCGTTTTGCCGCGCTGATCGCTCACGCGCAGGAAGTGGTGTTGTACGACCACCCGCTGCAGATGGATCTGACCGCTCGCATCAAAGAAGCGAACGATCAGGGCAAACCGCCACTGGATATCCACGTTCTGCCACGCGACAAGCACTGGCAAAAACTGCTGCAATCGCTAATTGCTGAGCTGAAGCCGGAAATGAGCGGCCCTGCGCTGGCCGTGATCGAGAATCTGGAAAAAGCCTCGGAGCAGGAGCTGGAACTGATGGCCAGCGCGCTGTTTGCCTCCGATTTCGCCTCCGTCAGCAGCGACAAAGCACCGTTCATTTGGGCTGCCCTGTCGCTCTACTGGGCGCAGATGGCGAGCCTGATCCCCGGCAAAGCCCGTGCGGAATACGGCGAACAGCGTCAGTACTGCCCGGTGTGTGGTTCAATGCCGGTCTCCAGCATGGTGCAAATCGGTACCACTCAGGGGCTGCGCTATTTGCACTGCAACCTGTGCGAAACCGAGTGGCACGTGGTGCGCGTGAAGTGCAGCAACTGTGAGCAGAGCCGTGATTTGAACTACTGGTCGCTGGATAACGAACAGGCGGCAATTAAAGCTGAAAGCTGCGGCGATTGCGGGACTTACCTGAAGATTCTCTATCAGGAAAAAGACCCGAAAGTCGAGGCCGTAGCCGACGATCTCGCTTCACTGATGCTGGACGCACACATGGAGCAAGAGGGCTTTGCCCGCAGCTCCATCAACCCGTTCCTGTTCCCGGGTGAAGGGGAGTAAGTTCTTCGCTCTACCGGGCGGCGCAGGTCGCCCGGGTTATAACGTATACGGTGTGACCACGCCGGATATGCCTGCAAAATCCCTGGTATTACGCGTAACCAGTGTAAGACGATGAATCTGCGCAGTGGCCAAAATGATGGCATCCGGCAATTTCATCCCATATTCCTGCCTGATACTCACGCTTCGTTCAGCAATATCCTGTGAAACACCGATCACATTAAAAGCGCCTAGCGCAACGCGTGTGCGAGATTCCTGATGATATTTTTTTGCTCCCACCATCAACTCCATCCATGTAATGAGGCTGATTGCGTTCTGCGGCGGCCATGTTTCTATCGCTAGTTTTGCTTCACTTCGCCCGCTAAACAGGTCGATGAGGATGTTGGTATCAAAAAGCGCAGATCCTGTGACCATTACCATTCCTCACGGAGTTTACGCTGATAATCAACGCCATCTTCCTCACAACCTTGCCATAGCCCAAGAGCACGTGAAATTGTCGTTTCAGCTTGATCCTGCCTCTCAAGATACTGTTCAACAGCCTCCCGCAAAAGCTCGGCCCGCGGCAGATTACGCTGCACCTTGAGATCATCAAGACGTTTGATCACTTCGTCTGATAAATCGAGTAAAATTCTGCCCATATCCATCCCAGCCATCATACTCACATATACCTCCAGTATATCATTGGCGATTAATTTCCACACAACATACACCCGAGAAAAGCGAGAAAATAGCCTTCACGCGAACGATTTTTACTTTTGCGAGCCGCTTTCCAGAATCGTACACCCGTCACTTTTCCCATTCTCATTCGTGGCTATCCAGGTTATAAAACTGTATATCCATACAGATAAGGAAAATAATAAATGGCACTGGAAAGCGGGATTGCACAGCTGGTTGAGGCATTTATCGCGGCGGGACGCCCTTCTTCGCGCGAGCAAAATATTGATGAACGGAGAGCAGGCTACATTGCCAGCACGGTACTGGCAGGAGAAACTGAAACCCGCGTACAGGTTGAAGATATTGAACTCGATGCAATGACATTTCGCGTTGTTTCGCCGCGGGACGCCACGGGAAATCTACCCTGCGTTATCTATTATCACGGCGGCTGCTTTGTCAGTGGTGGATTCGCGACGCATGATAACCAGCTAAGGCAGCTCGCCTGGTACAGCGGCTGTCGGGTCATTGCGGTGCAGTATCGCCTTGCACCAGAGCATACTTTCCCGGCTGCACATAACGACGCTGAAACGGGAGCCAATATTATCTGGAAGTATGCCCAGAAACTGGGTGTCGATCGCGGCAGAATTACGCTTGCTGGCGACAGCGCGGGCGGGCATCTGGCGCTGGTCACCGCACTGCGCTTGAAAGCTGCCAATCAATGGCAACCTGCGCAGCTAATGCTGATTTACCCGATGCTGGACGCAACCGCCAGGTTTGAGAGCTACGACCGAAATGGGCAGGATTACATTATCACGCGTGACACGTTGCTTTCGGGCTACGAGATGTATTTGCCGCAAACCGACCTGCGGCATCCCGAAGCCAGCCCAGTCTGGCGTGAAGACTTCAACGGTCTGCCGCCCACGCACATCATTACAGCCGAATTCGACCCACTGCGCGATGAGGGTGAGGCCCTGTATCAACGGTTCCA
Source organism: Citrobacter sp. RHBSTW-00986 (assembly GCF_013783065.1). Taxonomy (NCBI): domain Bacteria; kingdom Pseudomonadati; phylum Pseudomonadota; class Gammaproteobacteria; order Enterobacterales; family Enterobacteriaceae; genus Citrobacter; species Citrobacter sp. RHBSTW-00986. Next base: position 4,762,813 of record NZ_CP056200.1, read on the forward strand.
GGAGCAGGGCGTGGAGTGCACCTGCCAACGCTATCTTGGCGTTATCCACGGATTTTTCCAGCTGGCAGGAGTGAGCCAGGCGGCACGAAATGTTATGCGAGATGTGGCCTGGCGCGTCGTAAATCCTGTATCAGGAAGACATGCTTGATTAATATTTTGTTTTCATCTTGAAAACTTAATTACCTTGCGTTATTTTGTTTTCAGGTTGAAAACCTTGTAATGGAACTACACCATGCATGTTATCAGCCGAAAACCTTTCAACGAGGCAATACTCCGTTTTCCAAACCACATGGCAGCACTCGTTGATTTGCTGAATATTTTAGAGAAAAAAATGTTCCACACTCCTGAAGAGATGAAGCAGTACATACCTTCACTGGATAATTTTAAATACAGAAATAAATGGTGGGTGATTAATGTTTCAGGTAACTGCTTGAGACTTATTGCCTATATTGATTTCAAACTGCAAAAGGTATTTGTGAAGCATATCGTTCACCATGCCGAGTATGACAGACTAACCACATACTATCGGGGTCACAAAGAATGAGAACGCATGAAAGCCATCAGATAGACACAGCCAGTGTAAAATTGATGATTGATACCTTTACCGATGCAGTGAAAAAAATCCCCCTGTTAGGCAAAGAACAAAATGAGGCAGAGTACCGAAAAGCACTCGCTTTGGTGGAATTTCTGGTTGATCGTGACGACCTGGAAAACCCGTTGTTTGAGCTGCTTTCAGCTCGGATCCGCGACTACGAAAAACATGCGCCTGAGTTCAGTGCCCTCAACCAACAACTGGAACATACTCCTCATGGCGTTGCGTTACTGCGTACGCTCATGGATCAATATGGTCTCAAAGCAGCAGATCTTGCCAACGAACTTGGTTCAAAATCCAATGTCAGCAACATCTTGAATGGTCGCAGAGCACTGACTGTAAGTCATATTAAAATGCTCGCAGAACGCTTTAACCTTCCAGCAGACGCATTCATCGAGTAAAGAGGATCCCCTCTGACCTACTCTTCCTCATTCCCGCCCTCTTCATATGCGCCAAACGGTTTCGCGGGTAGCACAATGTAGGTACCTTCAAATACGACGCCCGGCGTGTCATCGCCAAACACCCCGACCTGCATCTGAACGCGCGCCTTGCGGCCTCTTGCCAGACGGTCCAGGTCACCGCTCAGCGAGCCCAGATCGGCAATAGCGGTAGGTTTCCCGGTAATTGGCCTGCTGTATCGGATATGCGCGTCGGCGAGGATTATCGTCCCCCCCAGATGACGCTCGCGCAGCATCAGCCAGATAAGCCCCCAGCCCGTTAACGTCGCCAGTGAAAACAGGCTTCCGGCAAACAGCGTATGGTGCGGGTTCTGATTACCTGTCTCTGGCATCGTAGTAATAAATTTCTGCCCGGTGTACTGCTGAATGCGCACGCCCATTTTCTCACTCAATGGAATATGTTCGTACCAGGCTTGCTGTAGCTGTCCGCACCAGTCCCCGCGATGGAGAATGTCGTCCAGCGTTGCGATGGGTTTAATCATCAAAAAATGGCGCACCGGCGTGGTTTGTGGCGTGGTAATTTCGCCCTGACTCACAAACCCCAGTTTGGCGAAAAATTCGACCGCATCTTCACGGGCGCTACAGGTTACGCGCTTTACCCCTTCCTGACGCGCCACAGACTCCAGGGTCATCGCCATCAGCGTGCCCAACCCTTTCTCCTGCACAGAGGGGTCAACGGCCATAAAGCGTATGGAGGCTTCGTTATCCGCATTGATATACAGACGCCCAACCGCGACCAGATTTCCCTCTTCGTCCACCACCATCTGGTGATGCGCCATCGCGTCCCAGGCATCCCGTTCGGAGCCTTTGGGCTGGTGCAACGGTTTACGCAACATCTCCCAGCGAAACTGGTAGTAACGCTCCAACTCTTCTTCTGTTTGCGGTACTCGAAGGTGATACATAGTCGTATTCTCTCTTGTTGCCCGCGGCCACACCGGTAGCTGGTTCATACTTGTAACCAGAACGTCACGGGGCCATCATTAACCAGTGAAATCTGCATATCCGCAGCGAATCGACCGGTTTGCGTATTCATTTCCTGTTGGCGGCAACGCTCAACAAAGTATTCATACAGCGCTTCTGCCCGCTCGGGTGCAGCGCCTTTCGAAAACCCCGGGCGCATGCCACGTTCGGTATCTGCCGCCAGCGTGAACTGTGAAACCACCAGCACACTGCCACCTGATTGCTGCACGTTGAGGTTCATTTTTCCTTCGGCATCGCTAAAGATTCGATAGCCGAGTACGCGCTCGCACAGACGGTTCGCTTTCTGTTCGTCATCATCCCTTTCGACACCTAACAGGACCAAAAGTCCTGGGCCAATTTCACCCGTCACCTCGCCCTCCACGGTGACGCTGGCACGGGTTACGCGCTGAATTAATGCAATCATGGTTGATCTGCTTCTTCTTGTTCTGCGGCTTGTTTAAGTTTGCGGTATTCCCCGAGAGTGACAGTTATTTCCGCGCCTAGCAAGACGATACACCACGTCCAGTATACCCAGACAAATAAAATGGGGATCACCGCCAGGACACCGTAAATGAGCTGATACGACGGGAACATCGTGATGTAGAGCGCAAATCCTTTCTTTCCGGCCTCGAACAACACGGCGGCCACAAAGGCGCCAATAACCGCATCACGATTGGGCACACGCGTAGTCGGTACAATGCTGTAAAGCAGCCAGAACGAGAGCCAGGAAAGCACCAGAGGGAAAATACGCAAGACGTCATCAATCACCGAGTTGAGATCGCTGGCCCAGCGCAATGACAACAAATAAGAGCTGATCGCCAGACTAGCCCCCGCCAGCAGCGGCCCCAGCGTTAAAATCATCCAGTAGACGGCGAAAGAGTAAACTTTGGGACGAGTGCGCTTACTGCGCCAGATAGTATTCAGAGCATTATCAATGGCATACATCAGCAATAACGCCGTGACAATCAGCCCACATGCCCCAACGGCCGTCATTTTGTTCGAGTTGGCGACAAACTGTTCGATATAACGCTGGATGACGTCTCCCGTCGCCGGGATAAAGTTTGCAAAAATAAAATGACGTAGCTGGGCACTGACGTCGGAAAACATCGGAAATGCGGCGAAAAGAGCAAACACAACGGCGATAAGCGGCACTAATGAGAGCAGCGAAACGTAGGCAAGATTCCCTGCCAGCGTCGTCATGTTGTCCTCATCAATCCGCTGCCATAGTAGCTTCAGCCAGGCCCGTACAGGACGCGTATGGTGCCTGGCTTGATGCTGAACATTTTTTAGCATAACAACTTCGCGAAATAGTCAGGAATGGTCGTTTTATCGACGACCTGGATACTGGTAATCCCTAACCGGTTAGCTCCTTCAATATTATCGGCGTTGTCGTCAAAAAAGACCGCATCGTCCGCAGAAAAACCTTCAGACTGCAGGACATGCTGGTAAATCCGCGCTTCCGGTTTTCGCATGCCCAGATCCTGGGAAAGATAAATATGGTCAGCAGCCTGACGAATTTCAGGATATTCATCCGGCCAAAATGTTGTGTGCAGACGGTTAGTATTCGACAAAACGACCACCCGATGCCCCTGCTCACGCAGTTTATGCATGATGTCGATGACTTCAGGGCGCAATGCCACAAAAACGGCCTGCCAGCCGTGAGAGAACTGCTCGTAACTTAGCGGCAGTGCCATGTCATGACATAGCGCCTCGGCAAAGGCTTCATCCGTTATTTCACCTCGCTCATGCTGGTGAAAAGCCTCCCCCATGGTGAAACTTTGCTTCAGCGAGGCCAGCGGTACACTGCTCAGATCGCTCCATGTGCCCAACACGCGGTTGAAGTCGATATCGACAATCACATTACCTAAATCAAAGATATAGAGCATGCCCTTCTCCTTATTCGCCGTGGATGAATAACTGTAGCGGGAAAGGAGAAGTTTGACTATGTGAGAGTGATGGCTTCGAACTTATCGAGCCATCATCTGAGGAATTACACGGCCAAAGCATCATCTTGTGAAGGACTCACCTGCACAATTTCAACCTGTTGTGACTGGAGTAAATTATGCAATGCGGGACCTGGGTATTCATCGGTAAACAGCGCGGTCACCTGAGAGACGTTACCAATTTCTACCGCGGCAGAAGCCGTATATTTCGTATGATCCGCTGCCAGCAGAATGTGTCTTGAGTGCGACATCATCGTTTTCACTACGCTGGCTTCATTGACATCAAACTCCAGCAGCGCGCCATCACTTTCGATCGCGCCAACGCTGGTTACCAGGTAGTCGGCCCTAAAATCAGCGACAAATGCCGAGGCAGAAGGACCAATGATGCCACTGTTGTGCGGGCGTAACGTTCCCCCCGGCACCATGACTTCAAAACGTGGATTGTTATAAAGAATGTGCGCCACGCGCAGACTGTTGGTGATAATGCGCAAATGATTATGGTTTAACAGCGAGCGGGCCACCTGCTCAACGGTGGTGCCAATGGTAATAAACACCGTTGACCCATCGGGAATGTAGTCCGCCACCGCTTCCGCGATGGCTTTTTTCTCCTCCGTCCAGGAGACTTCACGCTGCTCAAACGCCGTATTCACCACGCTGGAGGCTCTACCCGCGCCACCATGATGACGCGTAATTAATCCCTGCTCGCTGAGTTTACGAATATCACGACGCACGGTCTGCGTGGACACGTCCAGCAGGCTGGCCAGCTCGTCGATATTCATATAACCGCGCTCGCTAATCAGCATAAGCAGTTGATCGTGTCGCGGGTTACCGGTCAGTTCGGTAAGACTCATGAAATTTCCTCGAAAAACCATTGCCCTGGCATTTTATACAAAAAGTGACAGAAAAGATCGGGTTTGATCACAGTCAGGGATTCCGGCCCTTCCTCCCGGACGCGTACATTTTAGCGCAGCAACTCCGCTGGCGAACCTGACGGCCTCTTCCGGGAGGTCGCCGCCGGCCAGGCTAAACGCGAGCGCACCATGGAAAACATCCCCCGCCCCCGTAGTGTCAACAACGTCGACTTTAAATCCAGATTGATGCTGCAACGTATTATTTTTTATCCAGTCACAGCCTGCACTGCCACGCGTTACATAAACGTGACCATTTGTGAGCGTTTGTGCTTGTTTCAGTCCGGCTTCAGGATCGTTTATCCCGGTTAAACGCGCCAGACCGGGTTCAGAAAACGCAGCATGATCGCTTAACGCCACCAGCTCGCGGATATCTTGTGGCGTTACGTCACCATCCAGTACCGTCATCACTCCCGCCCGACGCGCCAATGTGAACGCCTGCCTGGCCCCTTCGTGCCAGCGAACATCCGCCAACACCACATCCCACTGGGTAAAATCGATCTCATTGAGCCAGTCAGCATCATGCAGTAAATCCGGGCTGGGATAGTTAACGATAATCCGTTCCCCTTGCGCATCAACCATAATTGCCGATTGTGAAGACTTCGCCCCCGCGTAGCGCCGGGAATAGCGGGTATTTACCCCCAGGGACTCCAGCTCCGCCAGCAAGCTATTTCCGGTGTCGTCATCGCCCACACGGCCAATAAAGTCCACCTTAGCGCCCAGCTTCGCTGCAGCCACTGCGGCCGTTGCAGCAGGCCCGCCGCCCACTTCCGTATAACGCTTCGCCACATACTTACCTCCTTCAGTCGGTAAACCTTCCACGTAATAGATGCGATCCATCACGGCAATACCTACACAAGCAATACGAATCATGGTCGTTCCTTAGGCGTTTCAAGATGGGATCATTTTAATTTCACAAAATGTTTAAAAAGTGACGGCTGTCAATTTTTTGACCATAAATTACAAATACGATCAAAAACAGACAGAAACAAACGACCTTAAATGACAAAAAATGACATCCACGTCTCAGGAGAACGTTATGGCAGTTATAGCATTTATCGGATTAGGTCAGATGGGTTCACCCATGGCGAGCAACTTGCTGAAGCAGGGTCATCAACTCAGCGTCTTTGACGTTAACCCGGATGCCGTTCAGCGCCTGGTGGAAAAAGGAGCACAGCCTGCCAGTAGCCCGGCTCAGGCAGCAAAAGGTGCAGAATTTGTCATCACCATGCTGCCAAACGGCGATCTGGTGCGCAGCGTATTGTTCGGCGAGCAGGGTATTTGCGAAAGCCTCTCACAGCAGGCGTTAGTAATTGATATGTCGACTATTCACCCACTGCAAACCGATAAACTCATCGCCGATATGCGTGCCAAAGGCTTCGATATGATGGATTGCCCGGTTGGACGCACCTCCGATCACGCCATAGCGGGAACGCTGTTGCTGCTGGCAGGTGGAACGGCACAGCAGGTAGAACGCGCCACACCGGTTCTGATGGCGATGGGTAATGAATTGATCAATGCAGGTGGTCCCGGCATGGGGATCCGCGTGAAGCTCATCAACAACTACATGAGTATCGCGCTAAACGCCCTCTCTGCCGAAGCCGCCGTGTTGTGCGAGGCACTTGGTCTCTCCTTCGATGTGGCTTTGCAAGTCATGAGCGGCACCCCCGCCGGAAAGGGCCACTTCACTACCTCCTGGCCGAACAAAGTGCTGAAAGGCGATCTTTCCCCGGCTTTCATGATCGATTTAGCTCACAAGGATCTTGGCATCGCCCTGGACGTTGCCAACCAATTGCACGTGCCGATGCCGCTCGGCGCCGCTTCCCGCGAAGTCTATAACCAGGCACGCGCCGCTGGCCGTGGCCGGGAAGACTGGACCGCAATACTCGAGCAGGTTCGGACATCTGCCGGACTGAATTCCCAACTTTGATAAGTAAAAGGACTGAACAATGACCAAGTACACCCTGAAAGATATCACCCGAGCTTCCGGCGGGTTTGCCATGCTGGCGGTCGATCAGCGCGAAGCCATGCGCTTAATGTTTGCCGCCGCGGGTGCAAAATCCCCGGTCAATGACAGCGTGCTGACCGATTTCAAAGTCAATGCGGCGAAGATCCTTTCCCCCTATGCCTCCGCCATTCTGGTCGATCAGCAGTTCTGCTACCGCCAGGTTGTAGAGCAAAACGCGGTCGCCAAAAACTGCGCCATGATTGTGGCCGCTGATGAGTTCATTCCGGGTAACGGTATTCCGGTCGATAGCGTGGTGATTGATAAAAAAATCGACCCGCAGACCGTGAAGCAAGATGGTGCCAAGGCCCTCAAACTGCTGGTGCTGTGGCGTAGCGATGAAGATGCCCAACAACGTCTTGATATGGTGGGAGAATTCAATGAACTATGCCATTCCAATGGTCTGCTGAGCATCATCGAGCCGGTTGTTCGCCCACCACGTCGTGGCGATAAGTTCGATCGTGAACAGGCCATTATCGATGCCGCGAAAGAACTGGGTGATAGCGGTGCCGATCTCTACAAGGTCGAAATGCCTCTGTACGGCAAAGGAACCCAACAAGAGCTGCTTAGCGCCTCTCAGCGCCTGAATGAAAACATCAACATGCCGTGGGTCATTCTCTCCTCCGGTGTGGATGAAAAACTGTTCCCACGCGCGGTCAGCGTAGCAATGACCGCTGGCGCATCCGGCTTCCTGGCCGGACGTGCGGTCTGGTCATCCGTGGTTGGCCTGCCGGATACCGAACTGATGCTGCGTGATGTTTCCGCACCTAAGTTGCAGCGTCTGGGCGATATCGTCGATGAAATGATGGCCCGGCGCTAAGAGGATCTCAGAATGAAATGGTTTAACACCCTAAGCCACAACCGCTGGCTGGAGCAGGAAACAGACCGCATCTTTAACTTTGGTAAGAACGCTGCGGTACCTACCGGATTTGGCTGGCTGGGAAACAGTGGTCAGGTCAGAGCAGATATGGGGACACATCTGTGGATCACCGCCCGCATGCTGCACGTCTACTCCGTTGCCGCGTCAATGGGACGGCCTGGCGCATACCAACTCGTCGATCACGGCATTAAAGCGCTGAACGGTGCGCTACGCGACACACGCTACGGCGGTTGGTACGCCTGCGTGAATGACGAAGGCGTGATGGACGCCTCCAAGCAGGGTTATCAGCATTTCTTCGTCTTGCTCGGCGCGGCAAGCGCGGTCACTACCGGTCATCCACAGGCCAGACAATTGTTGGATGATGCCATCGAGGTGATTGAAAAGTACTTCTGGAGCGAAGACGAGCAGATGTGCCTGGAGTCCTGGGACGAAGCCTTCAGCCAGACGGAAGATTACCGTGGCGGTAACGCCAACATGCACGCGGTCGAGGCTTTCCTGATCGTTTATGACGTTACCCATGACCGTAAATGGCTCGATCGCGCACTGCGAATTGCTTCGGTGATTATTCACGACGTGGCCCGCAGCGGGGAGTATCGCGTCAACGAGCACTTCGATTCACAGTGGAACCCAATCCGCGATTACAACAAGGATAACCCTGCTCACCGTTTCCGCGCATACGGCGGCACGCCGGGCCACTGGATCGAATGGGGCCGTCTGATGCTGCATCTGCATGCCGCGTTGGAAGCCCGCTTCGAAACGCCTCCCGCCTGGCTGCTGGAAGATGCCAAAGGCTTGTTCCACGCCACCATCCGTGATGCCTGGGCACCGGACGGTGCGGATGGTTTTGTCTATTCGGTGGACTGGGACGGTAAACCAATCGTTCGCGAAAGAGTGCGTTGGCCGATAGTCGAAGCCATGGGTACCGCCTATGCCTTGTATACCCTCACCGGCGACAGCCAGTACGAAGCCTGGTACCAGAAGTGGTGGGATTACTGCATCACCTATCTGATGGACTACGAGACCGGTTCATGGTGGCAGGAGTTGGACACCGATAACAAAGTGACCACCAAAGTCTGGGACGGTAAGCAGGACATTTATCACCTGCTGCACTGCCTGGTAATCCCGCGTCTACCGCTGGCTCCGGGCCTTGCTCCGGCGGTTGCTGCCGGTCTTCTGGATATCAACGCCAAATAAGTCACAAGGATAGCAGCCATGCATAGTGGTGGAAAAACCATTCATCTTCAGGCCGGACACTACCAGGCGAAAATCGTCACGGTTGGCGCTGGGCTAGCAGAATTGATGCATCGTGGGCGTCACATCGTTATTCCACATAAGCCGGAAGAGATGCCGCAGGCGCATTTAGGAAAAGTGTTAGTCCCATGGCCAAACCGCGTTGCAGACGGCTGCTATCAACATAACGGCAAGACCTTCCAGCTTGCCGTTAACGACCCTATTTCGCATACCGCCATTCACGGGCTGTTGGCCTGGCGGGACTGGCAGATTAACCAGCAGTCGGCATCGGAAGTGTCGCTGATGATTTTTCTGCCGCCCTCTTATGGTTATCCCTTTTCATTACTGGTTGAAACAACATATCGCCTTGATGCAATAAGCGGTCTGCACATTTTTATTACTACGCTGAATATTGGTGATGAATCAGCGCCTTATGGTTCTGGCGCTCATCCCTATTTGACCTGTGGTCTTGAGAAGATAGATAGCTGTACGCTCACTCTTCCGACAGATGAGGTCTTTGACATTGATACCCTGGAAACGCATCGCGTTGAGAATACCGCGCTGAATTTCACCACGCCGCGCCCTGTCGCTGCAACGCAGATCGATCACACCTTTAAAACCCCTGTGTCCGGGCGTGAATGGGAAGTCAGCATGTTCAGTGCAACGAAAAATATGACGACGTACTTACGTTGCGACCAGCCGTGGCTACAGATTTACAGCGGCGAGAAATTACACCGTCTGGGGATTGCCGTAGAACCCATGACCTGCCCGCCAGATGCCTTTAATTCAGGCATCAGTCTTATCTCTCTGGCACCCGGCGAGATGCATCGGATGCATTTTTTAATCGGTGCCGAATAACCTTATCCCAAAACAAAAATTACCGAATTACCCTATTTTTACGGAGACGATAATGAATTCGCTACAACAACGGTCAACCGCTTTAGAACTAACGACGTTACAGAATGGCTTTACGCTGACATACCACCAGCGCCTGATTTTACGTCACAGCACAGAAACCCCCTGCCTGTGGATCGGCGCTGGCGTTGCCGATATTGATATGTTCCGCGGCAACTTCAGCATTAAAGACAAGCTCAATGAGAAGATTGCCCTGACCGACGCCACGGTCAGCGAGTCGCCTGACGGCTGGCAGGTGCATTTCAGTCGCGGTAACACCATCAACGCCACGCTGCACATCTCCACCGATGAACAGGGTCGCCTGAAGCTGGATCTGCACAACGATGACCTCAGCCATAACCGCATCTGGCTGCGTCTGGCTGCCAACCCGGACGATCATATTTACGGCTGCGGTGAACAGTTCTCTTATTTCGACTTACGCGGTAAACCGTTCCCACTGTGGACCAGCGAACAGGGCGTGGGCCGTAACAAAAATAGCTATGTCACCTGGCAGGCAGACTGCAAAGAAAATGCCGGTGGTGACTACTACTGGACCTTTTTCCCGCAGCCGACCTTCGTCAGCACGCAGAAGTACTACTGCCACGTTGATAACAGCTGCTATATGAATTTCGACTTCAGCGCACCGGAGTATCACGAACTGGCATTGTGGGAGGACAAAACCACTCTGCGATTTGAATGCGCTGACACCTACATCTCTTTACTGGAAAAACTAACCGCGCTGTTAGGACGCCAGCCGGAGCTGCCAGACTGGATCTACGATGGCGTCACGCTCGGTATTCAAGGCGGTACTGAGGTTTGCCAGAACAAACTGGACACCATGCGTAACGCAGGCGTGAAAGTAAACGGCATCTGGGCGCAGGACTGGTCCGGGATCCGCATGACCTCCTTTGGCAAACGCGTGATGTGGAACTGGAAGTGGAACAGCGACAACTATCCTCAGTTGGATAGCCGTATTAAGCAGTGGAAAGAAGAAGGCGTGCAATTCCTCTCCTACATCAACCCGTACGTCGCCAGCGATAAAGATCTCTGCGCTGAAGCGGCTGCGCACGGTTATCTGGCGAAAGATTCCTCTGGCGCTGACTATCTGGTTGAGTTTGGCGAGTTTTACGGCGGCGTGGTGGACCTGACCAACCCTGAAGCCTACGCCTGGTTCAAAGAAGTCATCAAAAAGAACATGATTGAGCTGGGATGCGGCGGTTGGATGGCCGACTTTGGCGAATACCTGCCAACCGACACTTACCTGCACAATGGCATTAGCGCTGAAATTATGCATAACGCCTGGCCTGCGCTGTGGGCGAAATGTAACTACGAAGCGTTACAGGAGACTGGCAAGCTCGGCGAGATCCTGTTCTTTATGCGTGCGGGCTACACCGGCAGCCAGAAATACTCCACCATGATGTGGGCAGGCGATCAGAACGTTGACTGGAGCCTTGACGACGGTCTGGCTTCCGTCGTTCCTGCAGCGCTGTCACTGGCGATGAGCGGTCATGGTCTGCACCACAGCGATATCGGCGGCTACACCACCCTATTTGAAATGAAACGCAGCAAAGAGCTGCTGCTGCGCTGGTGTGACTTTAGCGCCTTCACGCCGATGATGCGCACCCACGAAGGTAACCGCCCTGGCGATAACTGGCAGTTTGATGGTGATGCTGAAACCATCGCTCACTTTGCTCGTATGACCACCGTCTTTACCACCCTTAAACCGTATCTGAAACAGGCGGTCGCGCAAAACAGCGCTACCGGTCTGCCGGTGATGCGCCCGCTATTCCTACATTACGAAGACGATGCACGGACCTACACCCTGAAATATCAGTACCTGCTGGGACAGGATGTGTTGGTTGCGCCGGTTCACGAACAGGGGCGCAGCGACTGGACGCTGTACCTGCCGGAGGATAGCTGGGTCAACATCTGGACCGGGGAAACTTACCAGGGCGGTGAAATTACCGTGGATGCGCCTATTGGCAAGCCTCCGGTGTTTTATCGCGCGAAGAGTGAATGGGCGTCACTGTTTGCCACTTTACGCAACATCTAATGCGGCTCGCCCGCGGGGAAACTCGCGGGCATATGGAGAATAATAATGAGTCAGACTTCCTCTAATCCGGCAACCCTACGCTTGCCGTTCAAAGAAAAACTCGCCTATGGGATGGGTGATTTAGGCTCCAATATCCTGCTGGATATTGGTACGCTCTATTTACTCAAGTTTTATACCGATGTCCTTGGTTTACCAGGAACTTATGGCGGTATCATTTTCCTCATCGCCAAGTTTTTTACCGCGTTTACCGATATGGGCACTGGGATTATGCTTGATTCCCGCCGCAAAATCGGCCCGAAGGGAAAATTCCGTCCGTTCGTTCTTTATGCCGCATTTCCGGTTACCTTGCTGGCGATTGCAAACTTTGTCGGTACTCCGTTTGAAGTAACCGGTAAAACGGTCATGGCAACGGTGCTGTTTATGCTGTACGGATTGTTTTTCAGCATGATGAACTGCTCTTATGGTGCGATGGTTCCCGCGATTACGAAAAATCCTGACGAACGCGCGTCGCTTGCCGCCTGGCGGCAAGGTGGCGCAACCCTTGGTCTGTTGCTGTGTACCGTCGGCTTTGTTCCCGTAATGAACCTGATCGAAGGCAACTCGCAGCTGGGTTATATCTTCGCCGCCACGTTGTTTTCTCTGTTTGGCCTGCTGTTTATGTGGCTCTGCTATGCCGGGGTAAAAGAACGCTACGTGGAAGTGAAACCCGTTGATGCCGCGCAAAAACCGGGATTGCTGCAATCCTTTCGCGCCATCGCCGGTAACCGCCCGCTGTTTATTCTGTGCATTGCCAACCTTTGCACGCTTGGCGCGTTTAACGTCAAGCTGGCAATACAGGTCTACTACACCCAGTACGTTCTTAATGACCCGATCCTCCTTTCCTGGATGGGCTTTTTTAGCATGGGTTGTATCTTCATCGGCGTCTTCTTGATGCCTGGCATGGTCAGACGTTTCGGCAAGAAAAAAGTCTACATCGGCGGTTTGCTGATTTGGGTGGCGGGCGATCTGCTTAATTACTTCTTTGGCGGCGGCTCCGTCAGCTTTGTCGCCTTCTCCTGCCTGGCGTTCTTTGGCTCGGCATTCGTCAACAGCCTGAACTGGGCGCTGGTATCGGACACGGTGGAATATGGCGAATGGCGTACCGGCGTACGCTCTGAAGGTACGGTATACACCGGTTTCACCTTCTTCCGTAAAGTGTCACAAGCGCTGGCAGGATTCTTCCCGGGATGGATGCTGACGCAAATCGGCTACGTCCCCAATGTGGTGCAATCTGCAAGTACGGTCGAAGGATTGCGTCAGTTGATCTTTATTTATCCCTGCGCCTTGGCGGTGATCACCATTGTAGCTATGGGCTGTTTCTACAACCTTAACGAGAAGATTTATGTCCGCATCGTTGAAGAGATAGAAGCGCGTAAACAACCCGTTTGATAATAATAATGAATAGCGCTCTACGGGGCGCTATTGAGGAGCGATTATGTCTTTTCATGATCCGCTAACGCTAAAACTGAGCCTGCGTGAAAAATTCGCCTACGGAGTGGGTGACTTCGGCTCAAATTTGATGCTGTGTATCGGTACGCTGTATCTGCTTAAATTTTATACCGATGAACTAGGGATGCCGGCGTATTACGGTGGGATTATCTTTTTGGTGGCGAAGTTCTTCACCGCTTTCACTGATATGTTGACCGGTGTGTTGCTGGACTCAAGGCGTAATATTGGCGCAAAAGGGAAATTCAGGCCCTTTATTTTGTATGCATCATTTCCTGTTGCTGTCGTTGCCAGCGCGCAGTTTTTAGCGACAGATTTTACGCTAACGGTGAAAACCGGGCTGGCGACAGTGTTGTTTATGCTGTTCGGGCTGTTCTATAGCCTGATGAACTGCTCCTACGGCGCGATGGTGCCCGCGATCACGAAAAACCCGCATGAACGAGCTCAGCTCGCCGCCTGGCGTCAGGGCGGAGCTACCGTAGGCCTGTTACTGTGTACTGTTGGCTTTATGCCTATTCAGGCGCTATTTGTTAGTTCACCTTCGCTGGGTTATCTGATTGCCGCACTGATCTTCTCCGTCTGCGGACTGTTCAGTATGTGGTGGTGCTTTAGCGGTGTGAAGGAACGATATATCGAAATCGTGCCGGATCACCATAAGCCCAGCATTCTCAAGTCGTTCTGCGCCATTTTCCGTAACCCTCCACTGCTGGTGCTGTGTGTCGCCAATCTGTGCACGTTGGCGGCATTCAACATCAAGCTGGCGATCCAGGTGTATTACACCCAGTACGTGCTCAACGATATTCATCTGCTGTCGTGGATGGGTTTCTTCAGCATGGGATGCATTCTGGTTGGGGTACTGCTGGTTCCCGCGGCTGTAAAACGCTTCGGTAAAAAGCAGGTTTACCTCGGTGGCCTGGCGCTATGGGCTATCGGTGATGTGCTGAACTTTTTCTGGGGCAGTACGTCATTTTTATTCGTCACGTTCTCTTGCATGGCCTTCTTCGGAACCGCTTTTGTTAACAGTCTAAACTGGGCACTGGTTCCGGATACGGTCGATTATGGCGAATGGAAAACGGGGATCCGTGCGGAAGGTTCGGTGTATACGGGTTATACCTTTTCTCGCAAAATTTCTGCTGCGCTCGCAGGCTTCCTGCCAGGCATCATGCTGACGCAAATCGGTTATATCCCCAATATAGTCCAGAGCGATGCCACACTGCTCGGTTTGCGTCAGCTTATTTTCCTCTGGCCTTGCGGACTTGCAATTATTGCAGCACTCACGATGGGCTTCTTTTATAAGCTCAACGAAACTCGTTTTGCTTTTATTATTGAGGAAATCAGCCAACGGAAGAAAAACAACATCCAACCGGACCCTATTACTAATAAAAAGAACACCTCTGCTGTAAACGTATAAAAATAATTGCCGCCTATTCCATCCCAATGGATGGCGGCCTCCCTACGCGTAAAAAATGGATTTATCATGAAAAAATTAACGACAATAATTCTATTATCCTCTGTGGTATCAACCTCTGCTTTCGCTGGAGCCTATGTAGAAAACCGCGAAGCATATAACCTGGCATCCGACCAAATGGAGGTCATGCTGCGCGTTGGCTATAACTCCGATATGGGTGCGGGTATCATGCTTACGAACACCTACACTATGCAACGCAAGGATGAGTTAAAACACGGCTATAACGAAATAGAGGGTTGGTACCCGTTATTTAAACCAACAGATAAATTAACAATCCAGCCTGGAGGGTTAATAAACGATAAGAGTATTGGCTCAGGCGGTGCTGTTTATCTGGATGTTAACTATAAATTTACTCCGTGGTTTAATCTTACCGTGCGTAATCGATATAACCATAATAACTACAGTTCAACCGACCTAAACGGTGAGCTGGATAATAATGATACCTATGAAATAGGCAACTACTGGAACTTTACCATTACCGATAAATTTTCCTATACCTTTGAACCGCACTATTTTATGCGAGTCAATGACTTCAATAGCAGCAATGGAAAAGATCATCACTGGGAAATTACCAATACCTTTAAGTATCGTATCAATGAACACTGGTTACCCTACCTTGAATTACGCTGGTTAGATCGCAATGTTGAACCCTATCATCGCGAACAAAACCAGATTCGTGTTGGGGCAAAGTATTTCTTCTAATTCTCCTGATGATAAAAAAAGCCGCTGAAATCAGCGGCTTTTTTATGCTTACCTGAGAAAGAGCGTTAATTACTCTTCTTTCGCGCCACGCATTGCACGGCGACGATCGTTTTCAGTCAGGTGACGCTTACGGATACGGATAGAGGTTGGGGTAACTTCTACCAGTTCGTCGTCATCGATGAATTCCAGAGCCTGCTCCAGAGTCATCTTAACCGGCGGAACCAGAACCGTTGCTTCGTCAGTACCGGACGCACGCATGTTGGTCAGTTTCTTACCGGTCAGGCAGTTTACAGTCAGGTCGTTAGAGCGGCTGTGAATACCGATGATCTGGCCTTCGTAAACTTCAGCACCGTGACCCAGGAACAGCTTACCGCGGTCCTGCAGGCTGAACAGTGCGAACGCAACTGCTTTACCCTGGCCGTTGGAGATCAGTACGCCGTTCTGACGCTGACCCACATCACCCGCACGAACATCGTCGTAGTGGCTGAAGGTGGAGTACAGCAGACCGGTACCGGAGGTCATGGTCATGAATTCTGAACGGAAGCCGATCAGACCACGGCTTGGGATCACGTAGTCAAGACGTACGCGGCCTTTGCCATCTGGATTCATGTTTTTCAGGTCGCCTTTACGCTCACCCAGAGCCTGCATGACAGAACCCTGATGCTGCTCTTCTACGTCCAGCGTTACGTTTTCGAACGGCTCTTGTTTACGGCCGTCGATTTCGCGGAAGATTACTTTCGGACGGGAAACCGCCATTTCGAAACCTTCACGACGCATGTTCTCGATCAGAACAGACAGGTGCAGCTCACCACGACCGGATACACGGAACGCATCCGCATCTTCGGTTTCTTCGACGCGCAGCGCAACGTTGTGCACCAGCTCTTTGTTCAGGCGGTCAAGGATCTGACGAGAGGTAACATATTTACCTTCTTTACCACAGAACGGGGAGGTGTTTACGCAGAAGAACATGGTTACGGTCGGTTCATCAACGGACAGAGCCGGCAGCGCTTCGACGTTCTGCGGGTCGCAGATGGTGTCGGAGATGTTCAGTTCGCCCAGACCGGTGATCGCGATGATATCGCCCGCTTCGGCAATATCACTCTCGATACGTTCCAGACCCAGATGGGTCAGAACTTTACCGACTTTACCGTTACGGGTTTTGCCTTCGCTATCAATGATAGTGATCTGCTGGTTCGGTTTAACTTTACCGCGTTTGATACGGCCGATGCCGATTACGCCAACGTAGTTGTTGTAGTCCAGCTGAGAGATTTGCATCTGCAGCGGGCCATCAAGGTCTACGCTTGGAGCCGGAACACGATCAACGATGGTCTGATACAGCGGAGTCATGTCTTCAGCCATATCTTCGTGATCCAGACCTGCGATACCGTTCAGCGCGGAAGCATAAACGATCGGGAAGTCCAGCTGCTCGTCGGTAGCGTCGAGGTTAACGAACAGGTCAAATACCTGATCAACAACCCAGTCAGGACGCGCGCCAGGGCGGTCAACTTTGTTGATAACAACAATTGGCTTCAGGCCATGGGCAAAGGCTTTTTTGGTCACGAAGCGCGTCTGCGGCATCGGACCATCCATTGCATCCACCACCAGCAGCACGGAGTCGACCATGGACATTACACGTTCCACTTCACCACCGAAGTCGGCGTGCCCTGGGGTATCAACGATGTTGATACGGTAGTCATTCCATTTGATAGCGGTGTTTTTAGCGAGGATGGTAATCCCACGCTCTTTCTCCAAATCGTTGGAGTCCATCACGCGCTCTTGGGTTTCAGCACGTGCATCGAACGTACCGGATTGTTGGAGCAGCTTGTCTACCAGGGTCGTTTTACCATGGTCTACGTGCGCGATGATGGCGATGTTACGCAAATTTTCGATCACAACTTTGCCTCAGGCATTTTAGAAATAGCGCGTTATTGTACACGGATTAATCGCAGTACAAAACAGGATCACAAACATCCTCCGCAAACAAGTATTGCAGAGTTTCTTTGTGATCACATTCACGGAGCGTTAAAAGGGGTAATCTGACATGCTTTGCACCAATATGGTGCTTAATGTTCACGTTAAAGCACTATAATGGTGCAATACAACCTTCATGGTGCAGCCCCTTTGCACGATAGTGCGCATGATAACGCCTTTTAGGGGCAATTTAAAAGTTGGCACAGATTTCGCTTTATATTTTTTACGGCGACACGGCCAATTTTTTGCAGAATTGAAGACTTCGTTACCACGACGACCATGACCAATCCGGGAGAGTAAGTATGTCCGCTGAACACGTTTTGACGATGCTGAACGAACACGAAGTGAAGTTTGTTGATTTACGCTTCACTGATACCAAAGGTAAAGAACAGCACGTCACTATTCCTGCTCATCAGGTAAATGCCGAATTCTTTGAAGAAGGCAAAATGTTTGACGGCTCCTCAATCGGTGGCTGGAAAGGCATTAACGAATCAGACATGGTTCTGATGCCAGATGCGTCTACTGCACTTATCGACCCGTTCTATGAAGAGTCCACCCTGATCATCCGTTGCGATATCCTGGAACCAGGTACGCTGCAGGGCTACGACCGCGACCCGCGCTCCATCGCTAAACGCGCTGAAGAGTATCTGCGTTCTACCGGCATTGCAGACACCGTTCTGTTCGGGCCTGAGCCAGAGTTCTTCCTGTTTGACGACATCCGTTTCGGCGCGTCCATTTCCGGTTCCCACGTGGCTATCGATGACATCGAAGGCGCATGGAACTCCTCCACCAAATACGAAGGTGGTAACAAAGGTCACCGTCCTGGCGTGAAAGGCGGTTACTTCCCGGTTCCTCCGGTAGATTCTTCTCAGGACATCCGTTCTACCATGTGTCTGATCATGGAAGAAATGGGCCTGGTTGTTGAAGCGCATCACCACGAAGTGGCGACCGCAGGTCAGAACGAAATCGCGACCCGCTTTAACACCATGACCAAAAAAGCGGACGAAATTCAGATCTACAAATATGTGGTTCACAACGTCGCTCACCGTTTCGGTAAAACCGCGACCTTTATGCCAAAACCTATGTTTGGCGATAACGGTTCCGGTATGCACTGCCACATGTCTCTGTCCAAGAACGGCGTAAACCTGTTCTCTGGCGACAAATATGCGGGTCTGTCTGAGCAGGCGCTGTTCTACATCGGCGGCGTAATCAAACACGCTAAAGCGATCAACGCCCTGGCTAACCCAACCACCAACTCTTACAAGCGTCTGGTCCCAGGCTACGAAGCGCCGGTAATGCTGGCTTACTCTGCCCGTAACCGTTCTGCTTCTATCCGTATTCCGGTAGTGGCTTCTCCGAAAGCGCGTCGTATCGAAGTGCGTTTCCCGGACCCGGCTGCTAACCCGTACCTGTGCTTCGCAGCACTGCTGATGGCGGGTCTTGACGGTATTAAGAACAAGATCCACCCGGGCGAAGCCATGGATAAAAACCTGTACGACCTGCCGCCGGAAGAAGCGAAAGAGATCCCACAGGTTGCTGGTTCTCTGGAAGAAGCACTGAAAGAACTGGATCTGGACCGTGAGTTCCTGACTGCAGGCGGCGTGTTCACCAATGAAGCGATCGATGCGTACATTACGCTGCGTCGCGAAGAAGATGACCGCGTGCGTATGACTCCGCACCCGGTAGAGTTTGAGCTGTACTACAGCGTTTAATTAGTACCAATACTCCGTAGATTTCTTGTTGCGACCCACGCGGCTGTAGCAAGAAAAATATAGAGTCTTTAAGTTGCCGTGGAACTTTTAGCCCATCCCAGGATGGGCTTTTTTCTCCACTAACAACCTGCTTCCTCGCGCTTTTTTGATGTAAAAAGCTATAATGCACTAAATTGGTGCAACACTTTTCAGGAGACTGCTGAATGGCAACCGGCACGCTGCCCGATGCTGGGCAGATCCTCAATTCTTTAATCAACAGCATCTTACTCGTCGACGATGAGCTGGCGGTACATTACGCCAACCCGGCGGCACAACAGCTGCTCGCCCAAAGCTCCCGCAAACTGTTTGGTACCCCACTTCCGGATCTGTTGAGTTATTTCTCCTTAAACATCGGGCTGATGCGAGAGAGCCTGGAAGCAGGCCAGGGCTTTACGGATAACGAAGTGACGCTGGTGATAGATAGCCACTCACACATCCTCTCTGTGACCGCTCAGAGGCTGCCTGATGGCCTTATCCTGCTGGAGATGGCGCCAATGGATAACCAGCGCCGTCTGAGCCAGGAACAGCTCCAGCACGCCCAGCAGATTGCTGCCCGCGATCTGGTGCGTGGCCTGGCGCACGAAATTAAAAACCCGCTGGGTGGATTACGCGGCGCGGCGCAACTGCTCAGTAAAGCGCTTCCGGACCCGGCGCTGACCGAATATACCAAAGTCATTATTGAGCAGGCCGACCGCCTACGTAATCTGGTCGACCGTTTGCTGGGACCGCAACAGCCGGGAATGCACGTCACGGAAAGTATTCACAAAGTGGCGGAGCGCGTGGTAGCGCTGGTCTCGATGGAGCTGCCGGAAAACGTCACGCTGATTCGTGATTACGACCCGAGTCTGCCTGAATTACTGCACGACCCGGACCAGATCGAGCAGGTTTTGCTGAACATCGTGCGCAATGCTTTGCAGGCGCTGGGACCGGAAGGCGGCGAAATTATTCTGCGTACCCGCACCGCGTTTCAGCTCACGCTGCACGGTATGCGTTATCGTCTGGCGGCGCGGATTGATGTTGAGGATAACGGCCCGGGAATTCCCTCGCATTTGCAGGACACGCTGTTCTACCCAATGGTCAGCGGTCGCGAAGGCGGTACCGGCCTTGGATTATCCATCGCCCGTAATTTGATTGATCAACATTCCGGCAAAATTGAATTTACCAGTTGGCCGGGTCATACCGAGTTCTCGGTTTACCTGCCTATCAGGAAATAAAGGTGACGTTTATGCAACGAGGAATAGTCTGGGTAGTTGATGACGATAGTTCCATCCGTTGGGTGCTTGAACGTGCGCTCGCAGGGGCAGGACTAAGCTGCACTACATTTGAGAGTGGTAAAGAGGTACTGGACGCGCTGGCCAGCAAAACGCCGGACGTACTGCTGTCGGATATCCGCATGCCGGGCATGGACGGCCTGACGCTGTTAAAACAGATCAAACAGCGGCATCCAATGCTTCCGGTCATCATAATGACCGCACACTCCGATCTGGATGCTGCCGTCAGCGCCTACCAGCAAGGGGCGTTTGATTATCTGCCCAAACCTTTTGATATTGATGAAGCCGTGGCGCTGGTCGAACGCGCCATCAGCCATTATCAGGAACAGCAGCAACCGCGTAATGTTCAGATCAACGGCCCAACAACCGACATCATCGGCGAAGCACCGGCAATGCAAGACGTCTTTCGCATTATTGGTCGCCTGTCCCGTTCTTCAATCAGCGTATTGATTAACGGAGAGTCCGGGACCGGTAAAGAGCTGGTCGCCCATGCGTTGCACCGTCATAGCCCGCGCGTCAAAGCACCGTTTATCGCGCTGAACATGGCTGCTATTCCGAAAGATTTGATCGAGTCTGAGCTGTTTGGCCATGAAAAAGGGGCGTTTACCGGGGCGAATACGATTCGTCAGGGGCGCTTTGAACAGGCAGACGGCGGCACGCTGTTCCTCGATGAAATTGGCGATATGCCGCTGGACGTGCAGACACGTTTATTGCGCGTATTAGCCGATGGACAGTTTTACCGCGTTGGCGGTTATGCGCCTGTGAAGGTGGACGTACGTATTATCGCCGCTACGCACCAGAACCTGGAACTGCGGGTGCAGGAAGGCAAATTCCGTGAGGACTTATTCCATCGCCTGAACGTCATCCGGGTGCATCTGCCGCCACTGCGCGAACGTCGGGAAGATATCCCACGCCTGGCGCGTCATTTCCTGCAGGAGGCCGCCCGCGAACTGGGAGTAGAAGCCAAGCAATTACACACTGAAACCGAGGCGGCGCTCACCCGTCTGTCATGGCCGGGAAACGTGCGTCAGCTTGAGAATACCTGTCGCTGGTTAACCGTAATGGCCGCCGGACAGGAAGTACTCATTCAGGACTTACCGACCGAACTGTTTGAAACCACCGTGCCTGACGCACCGTCCCATATGCAGCCAGACAGCTGGGCAACCCTGTTGGCACAGTGGGCGGATCGGGCATTACGTTCCGGTCATCAAAACCTGCTTTCAGAGGCTCAACCGGAGATGGAGCGCACGCTGTTGACCACCGCGCTACGCCATACCCAGGGGCATAAACAGGAAGCGGCACGGCTGCTCGGTTGGGGCCGTAATACCTTGACGCGAAAGTTAAAAGAACTCGGAATGGAGTGACGATCGGTCACTGTGTAAAGATTGATAATTGAGCGCAAATTGCTGCTATTTTGCGCTTTACTGTTCCGATGAGTTAAGTATGATCGTGCCCGGCAAACGGGGGGGAAGTCATCATGCTGGAATCAATGATAAATCTGCTATCGCAGCGGTGCGGTTGAAAGCCATACGCCACAAACTGCGGTTGCCGCCGTGCTGTGTGCGGCGCTGGTTGGGCTGTTCAGCTAGCGGGTTTGTCGGGTGGCGCTTCGCTTACCCGACCTACGTATTGAGATTTCGTAGGCCCGGTAAGCGAAGCGCCACCGGGCAACCCGGCTAAATAACGCGCGAGAACTGCTGCAAACGCGCTTTCTGGCGCAGATATGCATCGAAGCACATGCAAATATTACGAATCAGCAGACGCCCCTTCGGCGTAACCTGAATCCCCTTCTCATCCACATCCACCAGCCCATCTTTCGCCAGCGGCGCCAGCAGTTTCAGGTCTTCGGCAAAATAGTCAGCGAAGTTCAGATCCCATTGTTGTTCCACGGCGGCATAGTCGAGGCGGAAATTGCAGATCAGGAGCTTAATAACATCCCGACGAATGCAGTCGTCGCGGGTCAGGGCAATTCCGCGCCACAGCGCATTCCCCTGCTCGTCTACCTGCTGGTAATAGTGCTTCAGCTCTTTCTGATTCTGCGCGTAGTTGTCGCCAATCATACTGATGGCCGATACGCCCATCCCCAGCAGATCGGTATCCCCCTGGGTGGTATAACCCTGGAAATTGCGATGCAAAACGCCCTCGCGTTGAGCAATGGCCAGTTCGTCATCCGGGCGGGCAAAGTGATCCATGCCAATGAACTGATAGCCAGTTTCGGTCAGTGAAGAGATGGTCTCCTGCAGGATATCCAGCTTCTGCTGCGCGCTGGGCAGGTCGGCATCTTTAATCTTGCGCTGGGCAGCAAACAGCGTCGGCAGGTGCGCGTAGTTAAAAACGCTCAGACGGTCTGGATTCAGCTCAGCCACGCGTTTCAGGGTAAAGGCGAAGCTCTCTGGCGTCTGTTTTGGCAGGCCATAAATAAGATCGATATTCGTTGAGGTAAAGCCAATCTCCCGCGCATGATTCAGCAGCGCAAAGATAAACTCCTCATCCTGCTCACGGTTCACCAGGCGCTGGACTTCTTTGTTGAAGTCCTGCACTCCCATGCTCAAACGGTTAAAACCTTCAGCGCGTAAATGATCAAGAACATCCAGCTCGATTTCACGCGGATCCACTTCGATCGAGATTTCGGCATCGTCGTTAAAGTTGAAATTGCCACGCAGCAGTGACATCAAACGGCTGATTTGCGCTTTATTCAGATACGTTGGCGTGCCGCCGCCCCAGTGCAGCTGGCTGACATGGCGTCCGGCGAACAGCGGTGCGCGATGGATAATTTCTTGTTCCAGGGCATCGAGATATTGATCTGCTTTATGCTGCTGGCGAGTCACAATCTTGTTGCAGCCACAGAAGTAGCACAGTTTGTGGCAGAACGGGATGTGAACGTACAGCGAGAGCGGACGCTCAGGATAACGCGCCACGGCCTTTAGAAATGCTTCTGTGCCGTAGTCTTCAGAAAACTCCAGCGCGGTCGGGTACGAGGTATATCGTGGCCCGGAATAGTTATATTTCTGGATCAGGGCCAGGTCCCAGTCTATTAACTGCTCTGACATGCTCACTCCTTCCGATGGCGTCTCTGGCGGGTACGGCGTACCGGCTTAACCCCAGTGCGGGTGATAAGCCGGTTGCGCAGCCACTTCTGTCGCCGCGACAACCGCTGTAGTTTAACGAATAACCACACCAGATAACATATAACCGGAAGGGTTATAAGCAGGACGGGAAGACCCACGGTGTAAAACCGTTAGTTGCCGCCTTTCAGCAGACGCATCATGTCTTCCTGCTTTTCTTCCTCTTCCTCTTCTTCCTCGTCATCGTAAGAAAGACCCAGCTTTTGCATCAGCTCATCGATGCGGTCCAGCTTGGCATCAACCCAGGTCTGATCTTCCGCGCTCAGGGTTTCTCCTGCTTCAAGACGCTCCAGCAGCGCATCCAGGCGCTCATCCGTTTCCAGTAAATCCAACTCAGCCTGTGGTGAAAGCATAGGTTTCTCACTCTTCGGTTTGTGCTGTTTGGTGACTTTTTCGGTCACGCCCAATGGAATGGGGTTTTTGCTGCCAATACGAGGATCTTTTTGCTTATTTTGGTTTCCGCCACCAGATGCGCCTTCGCTACCGGACGCACGGCTACCCGCCGCATGACCACGGTGTTTTTTCTGGCGCTTACGGTCGCGAGCTTCCTGATTAATTTCTTCGCGTGTTTTACGACGCGCTTTTGCAGGACCTTTACCGCGTGGTGTAGAAGTTGGTTTCATCATGATTCGTCTTTGGCTGTTTTATTCAGTATATAATTGCGCCGGAATCTAGCAGAAATAAAGAAAAAAGGCGACAGAGTAATCTGTCGCCTTTTTTCCTGACTCTCAACCCTTACGGGCTCTACAATCCTTGTTGGCTATCAACACACCCTGTTTTTCCCTTAGCCTGAAACATTCCGTGTTGTTTCCATTTCCTTTTACTAACGTCTCCGGACGTTTGTCTCCCTGACAATCCTGTGTCTTCGCCTCCTGGCGCTCCTGACCCTCATCCTGAGTCGACTATCCTGTCAGCTTCCTCGCTATGGGCGTTACTTTACCGCTTTGGTTTAAACGTACAAGTAACCTAGGTAACAATTTCGGACTTTAAGAATAGTGCCTTATCTTAACTATATGATTTATTTTGGTTACGTCATTTTTTACTCTGTCATCTCGTATAGAAACTATCGGCAATGTCTCACAAAGTGCGAGGTTTTTACTTACATAGCCTACGCGTCGAAAAACCAGCCTTTTGCTGGGGTTCAGGTATAATCGCTGCAAAGCCCTGATTGATGGAGAGGACTGCTTTGACTAACTTGAATTATCAACAGACGCACTTTGTGATGAGTGCGCCTGATATTCGCCACTTACCTTCCGATACCGGTATCGAAGTGGCTTTTGCTGGCCGTTCCAACGCAGGCAAATCCAGTGCGCTAAATACCCTGACGAATCAAAAGAGTCTGGCGCGTACATCTAAAACGCCGGGTCGTACTCAGCTCATCAACTTGTTTGAAGTCGTTGACGGCAAACGCCTGGTCGATTTACCAGGATACGGTTATGCCGAAGTTCCGGAAGAGATGAAGCGCAAATGGCAGCGCGCGCTGGCTGAATATCTGGAAAAACGTCAGAGCCTGCAAGGTCTGGTGGTATTGATGGATATTCGTCACCCACTAAAAGACCTCGATCAGCAGATGATCTTGTGGGCGGTTGAGAGCAACGTTCAGGTTCTGGTACTGCTGACTAAAGCAGACAAGCTGGCCAGCGGTGCGCGCAAAGCCCAGTTGAATATGGTACGTGAAGCCGTACTGGCATTTAACGGTGATGTACAGGTAGAAGCATTTTCATCACTGAAAAAACTGGGCGTGGACAAACTTCGGCAGAAGCTGGATAGCTGGTTTAGTGAACTGGCGCCGATTGAAGAGATGCAGGACGGGGAATAACCCACCGATATGCCGGATAGCGCCGTTGCGCGTCTTACCCGGCCTACAGCCTGTGCGAAACTTTTCTTTCGCACAATAAAAAACGCCCCAGTCATTACTGACTGGGGCGGCTAAAATATTCAGCCAAATCCGATTACGTGAAGTAAAAGGTCTGAAAGATAGAACATCTTACCTCTGTACCCTACGTGAATAACTTTACTCTTTTTTGAGCAGCTCAGAAAGCACTTTTTGTAATTTTTTTTCATTCCTTACATAGGGAATTCTAATGGACATCACAAAAAGTTCTATCTTATGTTGCTTAGTTACGAAAAAGGGGCGTTATTCAGTAAACCCTTAGTGCGCCTGATCCCAGTTTTCGCCACTACCGACTTCCACCAGCAACGGCACATCAATCTGGGTCTCGTTTTCCATCAGTTGATGGATCTTTTTAGAGACGCTTTCGAGGTCATCTTTATGCACTTCAAACACCAGTTCATCGTGTACCTGCATGATCATGCGCACACGTGGTTGCTCGGTTTGCAGCCACCCGTCCACCGCAATCATGGCTCGTTTGATAATGTCTGCGGCAGTACCCTGCATCGGGGCGTTAATTGCCGCGCGCTCTGCACCAGCGCGACGAGCGCCATTACTGGATTTAATATCCGGTAAATAGAGACGACGCCCTTCCAGCGTTTCGACATAACCTTGCTCTTTTGCCTGTGCACGGGTGCGTTCCATATATTCCAGCACGCCAGGGTAGCGTTCGAAGTAGAGGTCCATGTACTTCTGTGCTTCTTTACGCGGAATATTCAACTGGCGCGCCAAACCAAAGGCACTCATCCCGTAGATCAAACCGAAGTTGATGGCTTTCGCGCTGCGGCGTTGTTCACCAGTCACGGAATCCAGCGGTAAGCCAAAGACTTCCGCAGCCGTTGCGCGGTGAATATCTTTCCCTTCGGCAAATGCGGTAAGCAGACCTTTATCACGCGAGAGATGCGCCATGATACGCAGCTCAATCTGTGAGTAGTCTGCGGAGACAATCACGTAGTCTTCTGGCGCAATAAACGCCTGACGAATACGACGACCTTCGTCATTACGTACCGGGATGTTCTGCAGGTTTGGATCCGTAGATGATAAGCGCCCGGTAGCGGTCACCGCCTGGTGATAGGAGGTGTGAACGCGCCCGGTTTTCTTGTTAATCATCAACGGAAGCTTATCCGTATAGGTCGACTTCAGTTTTGCTAAGCCGCGATATTCCAGGATCACTTTCGGCAATGGGTAATCAAGCGCGAGCTCTTCCAGTACCTCTTCCGACGTTGATGGCGCGCCGCCAGGGGTTTTCTTCAGCGGCTTAATACCCTGCTTTTCAAACAGGATAGTTTGCAGTTGCTTGGTGGAAGAGAGGTTAAACGCTTCTCCGGCGATCTCGTGCGCTTTTTGCTCCAGCTCGTTCAAACGCAGCGTCAGCTCTTCTGAATGTTTGTGCAGAACAGCCGGATCGATTTTCACACCATTGCGCTCAACGCGAGACAAAACAGGAACCAGCGGCATATCGATATTTTCAAAGACGTTCAGCGGTCCTTTATGCTGCTGCAATTCTGGCCACATTTTGAGATGGAGCTGTAGCGTAACGTCGGCATCTTCCGCAGCATAACGTCCGGCTTCTTCCAGCGCTATCTGGTTAAAGGTCAGCTGGTTTTTGCCCTTTCCGGCGATCTCTTCAAAGGTGATGGTTTTATGTTTCAGCCAGCGGTCCGACAGGCTGTCCATATCGTGTCGGCCAGCGACGCTGTTAAGAATGTAGGATTCGAGCATGGTGTCATAGGTGATGCCACGCAGTTCAATGCCATAGTTCGCCAGGATACCGCGATCGTACTTCAGGTTTTGCCCGACTTTATGCGCGTTCTCATCTTCCAGCAGCGGCTTCAGCAATACCAGCGCGCGGTCGCGAGCGATCTGATCGGGGGCGTCCAGGTAATCGTGGGCAACAGGAACATATGCAGCCACACCCGGTTCAATGGCAAAAGACAGGCCAACCAGATTCGCGGAGATGTTGTCCAGGCTGTCAGTTTCTGTATCGAAGGCAAAGACAGGCGCTTTTTTCAGCTTCGCAATCCACTCTTCCAGCGTCGCTTCATCCAGAATTGTCACATAGTTATCATACGAGAGAACCGTGGCCGGCCCCTCAGGCGTTTCATCGACGGCGATAGTTTCCTGTGGTTTTGCCGCCGGCTTCGTTCCTTTCGCCTGTAGCCATTTACCCGCTTCAACGTCAGTAACCCAACGCTTGAATTCGTACTGTTTAAACAGGCCAAGTAGTTCATCCGCTGCCGGCTGACGTACTTCCAACTGCTCGCAGGTCAACTCCAGTTCAACATCCGTTTTGATGGTAGCTAATTGATAAGAGAGGTACGCTACCTCTTTATTCTGCTCAAGTTTGCCCGCCATAGTTTTCGCACCACGGAAAGTCAGCCCCGCGATTTTGTCTGATTCAGCATAGAGGGTATCCAGCCCCCCCAACCCCTGCAGCAGAGCCTGCGCGGTTTTTTCACCTACGCCAGGAACGCCTGGGATGTTATCTGAGGAATCCCCCATCAGCGCCAGGAAATCGATGATCAGTTCTGGTGGAACACCATATTTATTCACCACTTCATCCGGGCCGAGGATCGTATTGGTCATGGTGTTGATCAGGGTGATATTCGGCGTCACCAACTGAGCCATATCTTTATCACCAGTGCTAATCAGCACCGGACGCCCCACCTTCTCTGCTTCCCGCGCCAGCGTACCAATGACATCGTCTGCTTCCACGCCCGAAACAGCCAGCAGTGGCAACCCCATCGCTTTTACCATCGCATGCAGAGGCTCAATCTGCGCACGCAGATCGTCCGGCATGGGTGGGCGGTGTGACTTGTAGTGTTCGAATAACTCATCACGGAAGGTTTTACCCTTAGCGTCGAATACCACCGCAGCATGGGTCGGCTGATATTGCAGAATCAAGCTACGCAGCATGTTGAGGACACCATACATCGCGCCAGTAGGTTCTCCTGCACTGTTGGTCAGCGGCGGGAACGCATGGTATGCGCGATACAGGTAAGAGGAGCCATCTACAAGGATAAGTGGGTTTTCTGGGATCTGAACCATAATGTCCGTGCCTGTTTATCAGATTATGGGTAAAGGATGCCACAGACAGGATGAAAACATGAGTTTTTCGCCGCATTTGTCGAAAAACTTTTGTAGATCTTCTGCTTTGCTCGCAAAGAAGACTGTGGATAACTTTGTGAATAAATAATTTTCAGCTCTTTAAATATAGCAATAAAATTAACACATCATTTATTTTGTACATATATTTCAGAAGCTTAAATAAATGCGTAGCATTTTATTCCATTTATACAGCTTATATCCTGATGTGGATAGATATTCCCTTTTTTTCTATTCAGGGAAGATCCATCATTTGGTTCGTTTTCTGATAAAATCAGCCCCTTGCGCCTCTTTAGCGCACTATCTATGGCTAACCTTTTGAATAATTTAATTATGACGAGAATACTCGCTGCGATAACGCTGTTGCTGAGTATCGTATTGACCATATTGGTCACGATTTTTTGTTCTGTGCCGATCATCCTTGCCGGGGTTGTAAAACTCCTTTTGCCCGTTCCCGTTGTCTGGCGCAAGGTTTCTGTCTTCTGTAATTTCATGATGTACTGCTGGTGTGAAGGTCTGGCGCTACTGCTACACCTCAATCCGCGACTGAAGTGGGATGTCGAGGGGCTGGAAGGTCTTAGCAAGAAAAACTGGTATCTGCTCATTTGTAACCATTACAGCTGGGCTGACATCGTTGTGCTTTGCGTTCTGTTCCGTAAGCACATCCCCATGAATAAATATTTCCTCAAGCAACAACTGGCCTGGGTGCCCTTTATTGGCCTGGCCTGCTGGGCGCTGGATATGCCGTTTATGAAACGCTATTCGCGTGGCTACCTGCTCCGTCATCCAGAACGGCGCGGTAAAGATGTCGAAACAACGCGTCGTTCCTGCGAGAAGTTTCGCGTACACCCGACAACTATTGTGAATTTTGTCGAAGGTTCACGCTTTACCAAAGAGAAATGTGAGCAAACCCGCTCTCCTTATCAAAACTTGCTCCCTCCAAAGGCGGCCGGTATTGCGATGGCATTGAACGTACTGGGGTCGCAGTTCGATAAAATGTTGAACGTCACGTTGTGCTATCCGGAAAACAGCAGCCGACCGTTCTACGATATGCTGAGCGGTAAGCTAACGCGTATTGTCGTGCGGGTAAATCTGGAGCCAATTCATGAAGAGTTACACGGTGATTACGTCAACGATAAGGGATTCAAGCGTCGGTTTCAGCTGTGGCTTAATACGCTGTGGAGTGAGAAAGACGCGCAGCTCGACGCGATTAAAGCCTCAAATGAAAAAGCCGGTCAGCACAAGTGACCGGCTTTTGCTTTTACTTCTGACCAACCAGATACTTCACGGTATCCGCATACTGTTGTACAAAGATATCCATGCTGCTGGTATCCATGCCCTGCGGATTTACCTGATATTTGCCATTCACGAACATTGCCGGAACGCCCTGCAGCTGTAAATCAGCCGCCGCTTTTTCCTGCTGCGCCACGAGTGATTTCACCACGAAGCTGTTCCATGCCGCATCATAGTCTTCACCTTTAATACCCGCGTCGACAAACACTTTACGGATATCAGCTACAGACTGAACGGTCTGGGTTTTCTGAACACCTTCAAACAACGGAACGGTTACTTGATCTTCAACGCCCAGCGCCATAGCAACGGCCCAAGCTTGCGTCAGATCTTTGCCCAAAGGCCCCAGAAACTCGACGTGGTACTTGGTCATCTTGGTGCCTTCAGGCAGTTTTTTCTTCACGTTATCAGAGACGTGAAGAACTTCTTCAAACTGATAGCAGTGCGGGCAGTAGAAGGAGAAGAACTCCAACACTTGCGGTTCACCCGCAACAGGCTTTTCCAGAGTGATGTATTGTTTGCCATCCTGGAACTGCGCTGCAGATGCGCTAAAAGCTAAAACCATACCAGCCAGCGCCAGCCATAATTTTTTCATGTTAAAATTTCTCCGATTAATACATTGGCGTTAATTGTAAGGGGGGCTCTTGCAGAATTTTTGCCTGCTCAATAAAAGTCGCGGTCTGACGATGCCAGTAATCTTCCCCGGTTAACCACGGGAAGTTTTTTGGAAAAGCAGGGTCAGCCCAACGTCGAATTAGCCAGGCAAGATAATAAACTAAACGCATAGCGCGTAAAGGTTCTATCAGTCCGATTTCAGAGGTGTCGAACTCACTAAACTCTTCATAAGCCTCGATAATGGTTTCAAGCTGCATGCGTTGTTCAGCTTTATCGCCATTGAG
Organism: Citrobacter sp. RHBSTW-00986; assembly: GCF_013783065.1. NCBI lineage: Bacteria > Pseudomonadati > Pseudomonadota > Gammaproteobacteria > Enterobacterales > Enterobacteriaceae > Citrobacter > Citrobacter sp. RHBSTW-00986. Next base: position 4,793,694 of record NZ_CP056200.1, read on the forward strand.
GAGCATCCATAAATCCTGAACAGCCGGGCCATTGCGGGCATCATCTAAATCGACAAACATCGGACCATCGCGCCACAGAATATTACCGGCATGACAATCACCGTGCAGACGTAACGTGGTAAAACGTGCATGCCAGCGTTCGGTAACGACCGCGATAAGCGCATCCGTTGCCTTCAGGAAAGCCGCTTTTTGCCCTGATGGGATCAACTGTGCGTGTTCAAAAAGTTTACGTGGCTCAGTCAGGTATTCTTCAAGGCCAATCGTCGGGCGAAAGGCAAAAGTACGCTTGCATCCGGTCTGATGCATACGCCCCAGATAGCGCCCCACCGCCTCCATCTGATCGATATTGTCGGCCTCAAACTGCCGCCCGCCGACGCTGGGGAAGATCGCATAATGGAAACCCTGATGGCTTAACAGCGTTTGGCCGCTTAGTACCAGCGGTGCAGCTACCGGGACTTCATCGCTTACCAGTTCCAGAGCAAACTGGTGCTCTTCCTGGATCTGATCGACGGACCAACGTTCAGGGCGATAAAACTTAACGACAAAGCGTCGACGGTCTTCGTCCTGGAATTGATAGACACGGTTTTCATAGCTGTTAAGCGGGGTAAGCCCGGAGTCCACCCGGATCCCCTGCTCAAACAGTGCATCCATGATGGTATCCGGGTGTAGCGTCTGGAAATTAAAAGCGTTGTCGTTCATCCCATCATCCGGAAAATACTACGAATGATTCAGGATATCATTTCGCAGCGCTTTCGGTGGTGGCGATTACAAGCTTTTACTCTTTAATTACGCCACGTGCGCGGAGTAGTGCGGTTTTAAAATCTTCTTCATAATCTTTCTGAATACCTGGGATGACGGCATCTTTCGCCGAGTCACGCATTTTCAGGTGATAGATCAGAATGTCATCAGTTAAATCCGCCAGTTCGCCGTCAAAACCTGACTCTTGCGCCAGTTTCTGTAAAAATTGCATCAGGTTAAGATCGGGTTCCTTCTGCCAGGCCGGCTGGAGGAGTTCAATAACTTCATTCAGACGTTTACATTTCATGGTTGTGCTCCTTAGGCTCAATACAGATACGTTAGCAGGGTCAATCCCACATTAAAAGAGGCGATATCAGTGATTCTGGATAGTGCAATAACAGGGGTTGTGCTGGCAGGCGGTAAGGCCAGACGGATGGGCGGAACCGATAAAGGTCTGCTTGAGCTGGACGGTAAACCTCTTTGGCGGCACGTAGCCGATACCCTCGCTTTACAGGTCGAAACCGTGGTGGTTAATGCCAATCGCCACCGGGATATTTACCAACAAAGCGGCCTGAAAGTTATCCCTGATTCATTGGCCGATTTCCCTGGCCCACTGGCCGGGATGCTATCGGTATTCCTGCAGCAAGCGGGGGAGTGGTTTCTGTTCTGCCCGTGCGATATGCCCTATATTCCTCACGATCTGGTCAAACGTTTGAAGGAGCAGCGCAAAGCTGCACCGGTTGTCTGGGTGCATGATGGCGAAAGAGATCATCCGACCATTGCGCTAATGCACCGCACCATGCAACCCTTGCTACAAGATTATCTTCAGTCCGGTGAAAGACGCGTCATGGTCTTTATGCGCCAGGCTGGCGGTCATGCTGTCGATTTCAGCGATCATAAAGATGCGTTCGTGAACGTGAACACCCCTGAAGAACTTGCAAAATGGCAGGACAAATCATGATCCCATTACTCGCTATAGCAGCATGGAGTGGAACGGGAAAAACTACGCTGCTTAAAAAATTGATCCCGGAGCTACGTGCCAGAGGCATTCGTCCCGGATTGATTAAGCATACTCATCACAATATGGATGTTGATAAGCCCGGCAAAGATAGCTATGAGCTACGCAAAGCCGGTGCAGCACAAACCCTGGTCGCCAGCCAGCAGCGCTGGGCATTAATGGTAGAGACCCCTGAAGAGCCCGAACTGGATTTAGCGTACCTGGTAAGCAGGATGGATGCTTCTACACTGGATATGGTGTTGGTTGAGGGCTTTAAGCATGAACCTGTTGCTAAGATCGTTCTTTTTCGCGACGGTTGCGGGCACAGTCCAGAGGACCTGGCGTTAGACAACTATGTTATCGCGGTTGCCAGTGATATTCCGCTTGCGGTGGATGTTCCATTGTTAGATATCAACGATATACAGCAAGTTGCCGATTTTGTTACGCAATGGATAAGAAGATAGCTGCTGTGTCGTGATACGCCTTTGTAGGCCGGATAAGGCGGGAGGTCACTTCCGGCGATTTTCATCCCGCACAGACGCAAAAAAGCCCATCCGGCAGGATGGGCTTCTTCACTTATTTGATGCCTGGCAGTTCCCTACTCTCGCATGGGGAGACCCCACACTACCATCGGCGCTACGGCGTTTCACTTCTGAGTTCGGCATGGGGTCAGGTGGGACCACCGCGCTACAGCCGCCAGGCAAATTCTGTTTATCAACAAACCTCTCGGGCCTGTCGATGTAATCTGTAATCAAGCTGAATTTCGATGTCTCTTTCGCCAAAACACCTTTGGCGTTGTAAGGTTAAGCCTCACGGTTCATTAGTATCGGTTAGCTCAACGTATCGCTACGCTTACACACCCGACCTATCAACGTCGTCGTCTTCAACGTTCCTTCAGGACCCTTAAAGGGTCAGGGAGAACTCATCTCGGGGCAAGTTTCGTGCTTAGATGCTTTCAGCACTTATCTCTTCCGCATTTAGCTACCGGGCAATGCCATTGGCATGACAACCCGAACACCAGTGATGCGTCCACTCCGGTCCTCTCGTACTAGGAGCAGCCCCCCTCAATTCTCCAGCGCCCACGGCAGATAGGGACCGAACTGTCTCACGACGTTCTAAACCCAGCTCGCGTACCACTTTAAATGGCGAACAGCCATACCCTTGGGACCTACTTCAGCCCCAGGATGTGATGAGCCGACATCGAGGTGCCAAACACCGCCGTCGATATGAACTCTTGGGCGGTATCAGCCTGTTATCCCCGGAGTACCTTTTATCCGTTGAGCGATGGCCCTTCCATTCAGAACCACCGGATCACTAAGACCTGCTTTCGCACCTGCTCGAGCCGTCACTCTCGCAGTCAAGCTAGCTTATGCCTTTGCACTAACCTCCTGATGTCCGACCAGGATTAGCTAACCTTCGTGCTCCTCCGTTACTCTTTAGGAGGAGACCGCCCCAGTCAAACTACCCACCAGACACTGTCCGCAACCCGGATCACGGGTCTACGTTAGAACACCAGCCATTAAAGGGTGGTATTTCAAGGTTGGCTCCATGCAGACTGGCGTCCACACTTCAAAGCCTCCCACCTATCCTACACATCAAGGACCAGTGTTCAGTGTCAAGCTATAGTAAAGGTTCACGGGGTCTTTCCGTCTTGCCGCGGGTACACTGCATCTTCACAGCGAGTTCAATTTCACTGAGTCTCGGGTGGAGACAGCCTGGCCATCATTACGCCATTCGTGCAGGTCGGAACTTACCCGACAAGGAATTTCGCTACCTTAGGACCGTTATAGTTACGGCCGCCGTTTACCGGGGCTTCGATCAAGAGCTTCTCCTTACGGATAACCCCATCAATTAACCTTCCGGCACCGGGCAGGCGTCACACCGTATACGTCCACTTTCGTGTTTGCACAGTGCTGTGTTTTTAATAAACAGTTGCAGCCAGCTGGTATCTTCGACTGATTTCAGCTCCATGAGTAAATCACTTCACCTACATATCAGCGTGCCTTCTCCCGAAGTTACGGCACCATTTTGCCTAGTTCCTTCACCCGAGTTCTCTCAAGCGCCTTGGTATTCTCTACCTGACCACCTGTGTCGGTTTGGGGTACGATTTCGTGTTACCTGATGCTTAGAGGCTTTTCCTGGAAGCAGGGCATTTGTTACTTCAGCACCGTAGTGCCTCGTCATCACACCTCAGCGTTAGCAAGACTCCGGATTTACCTGGAATCTCCGCCTACATGCTTAAACCGGGACAACCGTCGCCCGGCTAACATAGCCTTCTCCGTCCCCCCTTCGCAGTAACACCAAGTACAGGAATATTAACCTGTTTCCCATCGACTACGCCTTTCGGCCTCGCCTTAGGGGTCGACTCACCCTGCCCCGATTAACGTTGGACAGGAACCCTTGGTCTTCCGGCGTGCGGGTTTTTCACCCGCATTATCGTTACTTATGTCAGCATTCGCACTTCTGATACCTCCAGCATGCCTCACAGCACACCTTCAACGGCTTACAGAACGCTCCCCTACCCAACAACACATAGTGTCGCTGCCGCAGCTTCGGTGCATGGTTTAGCCCCGTTACATCTTCCGCGCAGGCCGACTCGACCAGTGAGCTATTACGCTTTCTTTAAATGATGGCTGCTTCTAAGCCAACATCCTGGCTGTCTGTGCCTTCCCACATCGTTTCCCACTTAACCATGACTTTGGGACCTTAGCTGGCGGTCTGGGTTGTTTCCCTCTTCACGACGGACGTTAGCACCCGCCGTGTGTCTCCCGTGATAACATTCTTCGGTATTCGCAGTTTGCATCGGGTTGGTAAGTCGGGATGACCCCCTAGCCGAAACAGTGCTCTACCCCCGAAGATGAGTTCACGAGGCGCTACCTAAATAGCTTTCGGGGAGAACCAGCTATCTCCCGGTTTGATTGGCCTTTCACCCCCAGCCACAAGTCATCCGCTAATTTTTCAACATTAGTCGGTTCGGTCCTCCAGTTAGTGTTACCCAACCTTCAACCTGCCCATGGCTAGATCACCGGGTTTCGGGTCTATACCCTGCAACTTAACGCCCAGTTAAGACTCGGTTTCCCTTCGGCTCCCCTATTCGGTTAACCTTGCTACAGAATATAAGTCGCTGACCCATTATACAAAAGGTACGCAGTCACCCCATAAAGAGGCTCCCACTGCTTGTACGTACACGGTTTCAGGTTCTTTTTCACTCCCCTCGCCGGGGTTCTTTTCGCCTTTCCCTCACGGTACTGGTTCACTATCGGTCAGTCAGGAGTATTTAGCCTTGGAGGATGGTCCCCCCATATTCAGACAGGATACCACGTGTCCCGCCCTACTCTTCGAGTTCACAACATATGCACTTTTGTGTACGGGGCTGTCACCCTGTATCGCCGGACTTTCCAGACCGTTCCACTACCACACATGCTGATTCAGACTCTGGGCTGCTCCCCGTTCGCTCGCCGCTACTGGGGGAATCTCGGTTGATTTCTTTTCCTCGGGGTACTTAGATGTTTCAGTTCCCCCGGTTCGCTTCATTACGCTATGTATTCACGTAATGATAGTGTGACGAATCACACTGGGTTTCCCCATTCGGAAATCGCCGGTTATAACGGTTCATATCACCTTACCGACGCTTATCGCAGATTAGCACGTCCTTCATCGCCTCTGACTGCCAGGGCATCCACCGTGTACGCTTAGTCGCTTAACCTCACAACCCGAAGATGTTTCGTAAAACACTTCAGTATTGCGAAAATTTGAGAGACTCGAACACACCGCTTTTCATTTCTTGTTTACGGAGAAATGAAACAGTGTGTCGTTTCAATTTTCAGCTTGATCCAGATTTTTAAAGAGCAAAACTTCGCAGTGAACCTTTTCAGGTACACTCTGAAGTTTTCTTGTTTTTTTGCAGTAAAGGATGGTGGAGCTATGCGGGATCGAACCGCAGACCTCCTGCGTGCAAAGCAGGCGCTCTCCCAGCTGAGCTATAGCCCCATCGTAAATGCTAATCTCTGTACCCTAATTCGTTTCCGGGCAAGGCGCGGTGGTGCGAAGCATACTGAAGTATGCGAGCATCGCCGTAACACAGCACGGAGGCGAATTTGGTAGGCCTGAGTGGACTTGAACCACCGACCTCACCCTTATCAGGGGTGCGCTCTAACCACCTGAGCTACAAGCCTGCAGAGATTTTCTTACTGCTAATTTTCATCAGACAATCTGTGTGAGCACTACAAAGAACGTTTCTTTAAGGTAAGGAGGTGATCCAACCGCAGGTTCCCCTACGGTTACCTTGTTACGACTTCACCCCAGTCATGAATCACAAAGTGGTAAGCGCCCTCCCGAAGGTTAAGCTACCTACTTCTTTTGCAACCCACTCCCATGGTGTGACGGGCGGTGTGTACAAGGCCCGGGAACGTATTCACCGTGGCATTCTGATCCACGATTACTAGCGATTCCGACTTCATGGAGTCGAGTTGCAGACTCCAATCCGGACTACGACATACTTTATGAGGTCCGCTTGCTCTCGCGAGGTCGCTTCTCTTTGTATATGCCATTGTAGCACGTGTGTAGCCCTACTCGTAAGGGCCATGATGACTTGACGTCATCCCCACCTTCCTCCAGTTTATCACTGGCAGTCTCCTTTGAGTTCCCGACCGAATCGCTGGCAACAAAGGATAAGGGTTGCGCTCGTTGCGGGACTTAACCCAACATTTCACAACACGAGCTGACGACAGCCATGCAGCACCTGTCTCAGAGTTCCCGAAGGCACCAAAGCATCTCTGCTAAGTTCTCTGGATGTCAAGAGTAGGTAAGGTTCTTCGCGTTGCATCGAATTAAACCACATGCTCCACCGCTTGTGCGGGCCCCCGTCAATTCATTTGAGTTTTAACCTTGCGGCCGTACTCCCCAGGCGGTCGACTTAACGCGTTAGCTCCGGAAGCCACGCCTCAAGGGCACAACCTCCAAGTCGACATCGTTTACGGCGTGGACTACCAGGGTATCTAATCCTGTTTGCTCCCCACGCTTTCGCACCTGAGCGTCAGTCTTTGTCCAGGGGGCCGCCTTCGCCACCGGTATTCCTCCAGATCTCTACGCATTTCACCGCTACACCTGGAATTCTACCCCCCTCTACAAGACTCTAGCCTGCCAGTTTCGGATGCAGTTCCCAGGTTGAGCCCGGGGATTTCACATCCGACTTGACAGACCGCCTGCGTGCGCTTTACGCCCAGTAATTCCGATTAACGCTTGCACCCTCCGTATTACCGCGGCTGCTGGCACGGAGTTAGCCGGTGCTTCTTCTGCGAGTAACGTCAATTGCTGCGGTTATTAACCTCAACACCTTCCTCCTCGCTGAAAGTACTTTACAACCCGAAGGCCTTCTTCATACACGCGGCATGGCTGCATCAGGCTTGCGCCCATTGTGCAATATTCCCCACTGCTGCCTCCCGTAGGAGTCTGGACCGTGTCTCAGTTCCAGTGTGGCTGGTCATCCTCTCAGACCAGCTAGGGATCGTCGCCTAGGTGAGCCGTTACCCCACCTACTAGCTAATCCCATCTGGGCACATCCGATGGCAAGAGGCCCGAAGGTCCCCCTCTTTGGTCTTGCGACGTTATGCGGTATTAGCTACCGTTTCCAGTAGTTATCCCCCTCCATCGGGCAGTTTCCCAGACATTACTCACCCGTCCGCCACTCGTCACCCAAGGAGCAAGCTCCTCTGTGCTACCGTTCGACTTGCATGTGTTAGGCCTGCCGCCAGCGTTCAATCTGAGCCATGATCAAACTCTTCAATTTAAGTTTGATGCTCGTGAATTAAACTTCGTAATGAATTACGTGTTCACTCAGAGACTTGGTATTCATTTTTCGTCTTGCGACGTTAAGAATCCGTATCTTCGAGTGCCCACACAGATTGTCTGATAAATTGTTAAAGAGCAGTTGCGACGCGCTTTAGCGCTCTGTCGCGAGGTCCCGTATATTACGTTTTCCTCATTCAGAGTCAAGCATTTATTTTTGCTTTTCTCTGCGAGATTCTCAGTGGAACCCCGCTGACCCGGCGGCGTGTAATCCGTTGTTCCGTGTCAGTGGAGGCGCATTATAGGGAGTTATTTCAGGCTGACAAGGGGAAATTTAAAATAATCTTCCGAGTGCGTATTTTTTATTCTTTGTGCTTATTTTGACAACGTTTTGTGGGTTAATTGGGCGATTTCCCGCGCGAAATCCGCGACCTGTTCCCAATCGGTATACACCACTTCTTTATTGGTATCTGTTTCACCGCCTGACATCTTCATTATCAGTTGGATCATAACGCGGTCATACCAGCGATAGCGGGGATACAGCAAAGCGCCAGCAATAACCGCACTGCGATCAGGCCGCCACGGCGAACTCATCAGGAACTTACGCGCATAGCTGTTAGTTTGCGGCGTGCGTTTCTCCGGTTTACGGGCAACCAGGTTTACGGAGTAGAAGGCACTCGGCATCGCGTTCAGCCGCGTGGCATGCTTTTTCACAAACTCCTGAAAAGCTGCATGGTAATGACCATAGCGAATCGAGGCGCCAATCACCACGCTGTCATAATTTTGCCAGTCAGGCTCCGCGGTACGATGCAAATTAACGACATCCGCCCAAACGCCCAGCTCTTTGAGTTCAGAAGCCAGATACTCGGCGATTTCACGCGTTTGTCCGTCCCGGGAAGAAAAAAGAATCAGTGTTTTCACGTGTTACTCCATTATTCACGCCAGAAGGTAGGGGTAAAGAGTACCAGCAGGGTAAAGACCTCCAGACGACCAAACAGCATATTGGCAATCAGGATCCACTTCGCCACGGGGTTCATACTGGCAAAGTTGTCGGCAACAACCCCCAGCCCTGGCCCCAGGTTATTCAGCGTCGCCACAACAGAGGCAAACGCGGAGAAGTCATCAACACCGGTCGCAATAATCGCCAGCATACTGATAATAAAGACCAGCGCATAGGCAGAGAAGAATCCCCACACAGCTTCAAGGATTCGCTCCGGCAAAGCACGGTTACCCAGCTTGATACTGTAAACCGCATTCGGGTGGACCAGTCGTTTCAATTCGCGGTTACCCTGCTTAAACAGCAACAGGATTCGAATCACCTTCAAGCCACCGCCCGTCGACCCGGCACAGCCGCCAATAAAAGCAGAACATAGCAACAGCACCGGCAGGAACAGCGGCCAGCGGGCAATACTGTCCGTAGTAAATCCGGCGGTCGTCGCCATCGATACCACCTGAAAAAAAGCCTGGTTGATGGTCGTGAGTGCCGAACCGTAGGTATTGTGTATCCACAGCACCAGCGTACAGACAGCCACCAGCGTCAGCTGCACCCCAATGAACATGCGGAATTCTGGATCGCGCCAGTAGACCTTCAGGCTGCGACCGCTGAGTAAAGAGAAGTGCAGACCATAGTTACAACCGGAGATCAGCAAGAAGATAGCAATAATGGTGTTAATCGTGGGACTGTCGAAATACCCCACGCTGGCATCGTGTGTGGAAAAGCCGCCGATGGCTATCGTAGCAAAGCTGTGCCCAATAGCGTCAAACGCGGGCATCCCGGCAAACCATAGCGCCAGCGCACACGCCACCGTCAGTAATACATAGATAAGCCACAGCGTTTTCGCCGTTTCGGCAATACGCGGACGCATTTTGTTATCTTTCAGCGGGCCCGGCATTTCTGCCCGGTAGAGCTGCATCCCACCGACGCCAAGAATAGGCAGAATAGCCACCGCCAGCACGATGATCCCCATCCCGCCGAACCATTGCAGCATCTGTCGATAAAAGAGGATAGCGTGTGGCAATGAATCCAGCCCCACCAGCGTTGTCGCCCCCGTGGTGGTTAATCCGGAGAAGGATTCAAAAAAAGCGTCGGTTATCGTGAGGTTAGGGCTTTCCGCAAAGATGAACGGTAGCGCACCCACGCTACCCAGCACGGTCCAGAACAAAACGACAATCAGAAACCCTTCGCGCGATTTCAGCTCGCCCTTCTCTTTACGGTTTGGCCACCACAGCATGGAGCCGATCGCCAGAGCAACGAAGAAAGTTTGAGTAAACGCACGCCCTGCCCCATCGCGGTAGATGAGCGCTACCAGTCCGGGGATAATCATTGTCCCCGAGAATAAGATGACCAGTAGTCCAACGATTCGGGTGATGGCGCGAAAATGCATCTCTGCCGCTTCCTTAGTTCTTTAAAATGAGGTGGGGATTATTCTTCAATCGCTAACAATTGCAATGAACCACGACTAAAATCCGCCAGTTTTGCCGAAAATTCATCCACTTTGGCATAAGGAAGCGCCACCCTGAGCCGAACAAAAGCCTGGTAATCACTGGCAACAACTTTACCGTCAAACTGCCCCAGCAAAGCTTCAATGCCTGCCAGCTGACCGTACTCACACTGCAAAGTATATTCGGTTAATGGCGTCTTGCGCTGCGTCGTTAACTGACGCAACGCCTGATTCACGCCGCCACCGTAGGCTTTCACTAGCCCACCCGTACCCAGAAGGATACCGCCGTAGTAGCGCACCACCACCGCGGTAATCTCACCGATGCCACTCCCCATCAGCTGCGCGAGCATCGGTTTGCCTGCCGTACCTGCCGGTTCGCCATCGTCTGAAAATCCCAGCTGCTGCGAGTCATTGGGCGCGCCCGCCACCCACGCCACACAATGGTGGCGGGCGTCCGGGTGTTCCGTTTTGACTGACTCAACAAACGCTTTCGCCGCTTCTACGCCGTCCGTATGGGCGAGCAGCGTAATGAAGCGGCTTTTTTTGATCTCTTCAACGACGCTTACCGGCGCCGCAGGGATTAACCAACTGTCCATTACGCCAGTTTTAAATCCCGTGTCATGTTTTCGATATTGTTCTCGTGGACCACCACGTTGTCTTCAATTCGAATACCGCCGAACGGTTTCAGGGCTTCAATTTTCTGCCAGTTGAAGTGTTTGCTGAACTGCCCTTCACGCCACGGCGCCAACAGCGATTCAATGAAGTAGATGCCCGGTTCGATGGTCAGGACCATGCCCGGTTGCAGCACGCGGGTGCAACGCAGGTAAGGATACTTCGACGGCGCGGCCAGATGCGTACCGCTGTCATCCTGCATAAAACCAGCGACATCGTGTACCTGCAGACCCAGCGGGTGACCAATGCCATGCGGCATAAACGGCCCGGTAAGATCGTTTTCCACCATCGCCTCTTCACTCATATCAGTGACGATTTGATGCTTACGCAGCAGCTTCGCGATGCGCTGATGGAACTGAATGTGATAATCCACATAGCTGGTGCCCGCTTTCATAGTGGCAATCAGCGCCAGTTGCTCGTCATTCACATCCTTCACCAGATGCGCATAGTCGTTGTCGCTTTTCGCCGACCACGTACGCGTCAGGTCTGCTGCATAGCCGTTGTATTCCGCACCGGCGTCCAGCAGGAAACTGCGGATTTCAGACGGAGCCTGATGATCCAGCCTGGTGTAATGCAGAACCGAAGCATGCTCGTTAAGCGCCACGATGTTGCTGTACGGCACGTCGGTGTCGCGATGACCGGTAGCAGTCAGGTAAGCGAGGTTGATGTCAAACTCGCTCATCCCGGTACGGAACGCTTCTTCCGCGGCACGGTGTCCATTCACCGCCATTTTCTGTGCTTCGCGCATACAGGCCAGTTCGTAATCTGTTTTGTAAGCACGATAATAATGCAGGTAGTCGATAACCCCTTTCGGGTTGATATTGCTGGCCGCGATGTCCAGCTGCAGCGCGCGTTCCGGAACCGGACCGATGTAACCGATATTGCCGCGAGCAGCAGGCAGCTGGCTACCGATACCATCAGCTTTTGGCAGCGCGATGATCTCAATTTCTTCCGTCCAGAAGGAGGTCGGCAGCGGCTCAACGTTGTGCCAGTAATCGACCGGCAGGTAGAACCACAATTTCGGCTTATTCACGCCATCCACCAGCAACCAGCAGTTAGGAACCTGCGTTACAGGCACCCAGGCTTTGAATTGCGGATTGACCTTAAACGGGTAGGGATGATCGTCGAGAAAGACGTTAACAAGTTCTCCTGAGTGAATAAGTAACGCATCCAGCTTGAAGCGATCCAGCGCGTCGCGCGTCCGTTCTTGTAGGGTAACGATATGATTTTTATAGAGTGCGGCCAGTGATTCCATTTTCTATCCTTCTGTTTTTTTGACCTCAAGTGTCCGCATCTTAGCACATCGGTTTGTGAGTGCGTGATTTCTGCCGAGCGTGATCAAATCGTCATTTCTTTAATCATTCATTTGCATTTTATTAACACAAAACACACACTTCGATTCATCTGGTATGACCAGATCACCTTGCGGATTCAGGAGACTGACATGCTTTACAAAGGCGACACCCTGTACCTCGACTGGCTGGAAGATGGCATCGCCGAACTGGTGTTCGATGCCCCAGGCTCAGTCAATAAACTCGACACGGCCACCGTTGCCAGCCTGGGCCATGCGCTTGACGTGCTGGAAAAACAACCGAATTTAAAAGGGCTGCTGCTGCGTTCTAACAAAGCAGCCTTTATTGTTGGTGCCGACATCACCGAATTCCTTTCACTGTTCCTCGTGCCTGAAGAGCAGTTGAGCCAGTGGCTGCATTTTGCCAACAGCGTGTTTAATCGCCTGGAAGATCTGCCTGTTCCGACTCTCTCAGCGGTTAACGGCTATGCGCTGGGCGGCGGCTGTGAGTGTGTCCTGGCGACCGATTATCGTCTGGCTACGCCGGACCTGCGCATCGGCCTGCCGGAAACCAAGCTGGGCATTATGCCAGGCTTTGGCGGCTCCGTGCGTATGCCACGTATGCTGGGTGCGGACAGCGCGCTGGAAATTATTGCTGCGGGTAAAGATGTGGGTGCTGAGCAGGCGCTAAAAATCGGTCTGGTCGATGGCGTAGTGAAGCAAGACAAACTGCTTGATGGCGCGATCGCGGTATTACGTCAGGCGATTAACGGCGACCTCGACTGGAAAGCCAAACGTCAGCCGAAGCTGGAGCCGTTGAAACTCAGTAAAATTGAAGCGGCAATGAGCTTTACCATCGCCAAAGGTATGGTGGCGCAGACGGCAGGTAAGCATTATCCCGCACCGATTACCGCGGTAAAAACCATTGAAGCAGCGGCCCGTTTTGGTCGTGAAGAAGCGCTGAATCTGGAAAATAAAAGCTTTGTTCCACTCGCGCACACCAATGAAGCCCGCGCACTGGTTGGAATTTTCCTTAACGATCAGTTCGTGAAAGCCAAAGCCAAAAAGCTCACCAAAAATGTTGAAGCGCCAAAGCAAGCGGCTGTGCTGGGCGCAGGCATTATGGGCGGCGGCATCGCTTACCAGTCGGCCTGGAAAGGCGTGCCGGTTGTCATGAAAGATATCAACGACAAATCATTAACGCTGGGCATGACCGAAGCGGCCAAGCTACTGAACAAACAGCTTGAGCGCGGCAAAATTGACGGTCTGAAAATGGCGGGCGTTATTTCCACCATTCATCCCACCCTCGACTATAGCGGTTTCGAACGCGTGGACGTGGTAGTTGAAGCGGTCGTAGAAAACCCAAAAGTGAAAAAAGCGGTACTGGCGGAAACCGAAGATCAGGTTCGCCCGGACACCGTACTGGCTTCGAATACTTCCACCATCCCAATCAACGAACTGGCCAGCGCGCTTAAGCGTCCGGAAAACTTCTGTGGGATGCACTTCTTTAACCCGGTGCACCGTATGCCGCTGGTTGAGATCATTCGCGGCGAGAAAAGCTCGGATGAAACCATCGCTAAGGTTGTCGCCTGGGCAAGCCAGATGGGCAAAACGCCGATTGTGGTTAATGACTGCCCTGGTTTCTTCGTTAACCGCGTGCTGTTCCCCTATTTTGCCGGTTTCAGTCAGTTACTGCGCGACGGGGCGGATTTCCGCAAAGTCGACAAAGTGATGGAAAAACAGTTTGGTTGGCCGATGGGCCCGGCTTATCTGCTGGACGTGGTAGGTATTGATACCGCGCACCACGCGCAGGCGGTGATGTCCGCAGGCTTCCCTCAGCGTATGCAGAAAGATTATCGCGATGCGATAGACGCCCTGTTTGATGCTAACCGTTTCGGGCAGAAAAACGGTCTTGGATTCTGGCGTTATAAAGAAGACAACAAGGGCAAGCCGAAGAAAGAAGAAGATGCCATCGTTGACGATCTGCTGGCAGAGGTCAGCCAGCCGAAACGCGACTTCAGCGATGAAGAGATTATCGCCCGCATGATGATCCCTATGGTCAACGAAGTAGTGCGTTGCCTGGAAGAAGGCATTATCGCCAGCCCGGCAGAAGCCGATATGGCGCTGGTATACGGTCTGGGCTTCCCTCCGTTCCATGGCGGTGCGTTCCGCTGGCTGGATACGCTCGGCAGCGCGAAGTATCTCGATATGGCTCAGCAGTATCAGCACCTTGGTCCGCTGTATGAAGTTCCGGTCGGTCTGCGTGATAAAGCGCGCCATAACGAACCGTATTATCCCCAGGTTGAGCCAGCCCGCCCGGTTGGCAGCCTGAAAACGGCTTAAGGAGTCACAATGGAACAGGTTGTAATTGTTGATGCGATCCGTACCCCGATGGGCCGTTCAAAAGGGGGCGCGTTTCGGAACGTGCGGGCAGAAGATCTCTCTGCACATTTAATGCGTAGCCTGCTGGCGCGTAATCCGGCGCTGGAGCCAACCGCGCTTGATGACATTTACTGGGGCTGTGTGCAACAAACGCTGGAGCAGGGTTTCAATATCGCCCGTAATGCCGCGCTGTTGGCGGAAGTTCCGCACTCCGTTCCGGCCGTCACGGTCAATCGCCTGTGCGGTTCGTCCATGCAGGCGCTGCACGATGCGGCACGCATGATCATGACTGGTGATGCTCAGGCGTGCCTGATTGGCGGCGTTGAGCATATGGGCCATGTGCCAATGAGCCACGGCGTTGATTTCCACCCGGGTATGAGCCGCAACGTGGCGAAAGCCGCAGGGATGATGGGCCTGACCGCGGAAATGCTCTCCCGCATGCACGGCATCAGTCGTGAAATGCAGGACGCTTTCGCCGCACGTTCACACGCTCGCGCCTGGGCTGCAACACAGTCTGGCGCTTTTAAAAACGAAATCATCCCGACCGGCGGCCATGATGCCGACGGCGTGCTGAAGCAGTTTAACTACGATGAGGTTATCCGTCCGGAAACGACCGTTGAAGCGCTCTCCACCCTGCGCCCGGCGTTCGATCCGGTGAACGGAACGGTGACTGCCGGTACCTCTTCTGCGCTCTCCGACGGCGCAGCGGCGATGCTGGTAATGAGCGAAAGCCGCGCCCGTCAACTGGGTCTGACGCCGCGTGCCCGTATTCGTTCGATGGCTGTTGTCGGCTGCGATCCGTCAATCATGGGTTACGGCCCGGTTCCGGCCTCAAAGCTGGCGCTGAAAAAAGCGGGACTCTCCACCAGCGACATCGGTTTGTTTGAGATGAACGAAGCCTTTGCCGCTCAGATCTTGCCGTGTATTAAAGATCTGGGGCTGATGGAGCAGATCGATGAGAAGATCAACCTCAACGGCGGGGCGATCGCCTTGGGTCACCCGCTGGGCTGTTCTGGGGCGCGTATCAGCACCACCCTGCTCAACCTGATGGAACGCAAAGACGTGCAGTTTGGTCTGGCGACGATGTGTATCGGGTTAGGTCAGGGTATCGCAACGGTATTTGAGCGAGTTTAATCAAAGCATGCCGGGGGCGCTTCGCTTGCCCGGCCTACGAAATGTTATCTCAAAGCCATTGGTGCCAGAACAAGGCGGCAAGCGAATGAATCCCGATGAGCTTACGTATAGTAAGTGATTCGGGTGAATGAGCGAAGCCAACACAGTTATGGTGCCAATGGCGAAGAGAGAAAGTTTAGTTGCCGTTCTTCCCGCCTGTCAGGGGCGGGTTTTTTATTTCCCTGAACTACCACGCACCACTAACTGCACCGGCAGCAGCAGATTCTCTTCCTGATTTTCTTCCAGCAGTAAACGCAGCGCTTCACGCCCCAGCTGTTTTTTATCAACCGCAACGGTAGTCAGCGGCGGATGTGACCAGGACGCAGCATCGATATCATCAAATCCCACCAGCGCAAGATCTTCCGGGATACGTATACCCTGCTGCGCACACACCTGCTGAACAACCATCGCTGCCGCGTCGTTATAGGCAAAAATGGCATCGGGCGGCTCTGGCAGTCTGAGTAGCTCATTAACCGCATCCACCAGAGATTGCTCGGTATCCAGCAGCGGCGGCGCAACGACGTCATACTCTGGCGGCATTAGCAAACGGGCTTCATACAATGCCTGACGGTAGCCCTTTTCACGCTGACGGATGCTGTAGTGCGCGAGCGTACTGGCAAGAAAAGCAATGCGGCTGCGGCCTTGTGCAATCAGATGTTGCGTGGCCAGATAGCCGCCCAGGGTATTGTCAGGATTCACGCAAGGCAGTCCTGGCACCCAGAGATCCACCAGTACCAGCGGCAATTTCATCTGTTGTAGCAGCCCAAGCAACTCAGGTTCAAAAAATCCCGCGCAGATCAGCGCATCAGGCTGGTGCAGCATCACCTGCTCACTCACTGCATCGCCTGGACCTATAGAGAGAAAGCTCAGCGCAACCCCCTTTTCGCGACACAGATCTTCTATCCCCAGCAGCAGTTGAGAGTAAAACGGTAAAGCCCGGCTGATATTGTGCTGGCGATGCAGTAAAAACAGGACACGTTTGATTTTATCTGCGCGCAGGCGTGAAAAATCATAACCCTGCTGCTGCGCCACTGAAATAATGCGCTGCCGGGTCTCTTCACGCAGCCCCGGTTGCCCTTTTAGCGCGCGGGAAACAGCGCCAACCGAGACGCCACAAGCGTCGGCAATGTCTCTGATACGTACAGGTTTCGTCATTTCACTCTCATGGATTTACTATGGCTTGTTGTGCCCCCAGCCAGGCTGCGCCGCGTACGCCGCTGCTGTCGCCGTGGCGGGCCTGAACGATCGGTGTGCGGCACTGTTTACCAAACACGTACTGCGCCACTCGCGCCTGTAAGCCTGAGTACAGTAAATCGATATTGGATACCCCGCCCCCCAGCACGATAACATCGGGATCGAGCATATTCACCACACTCGCCAACGCGCGAGCCAGTTGATCGCAATAGCGTTCCCACAACAAACAGGCGTCTGCATCACCCGATGCTACCCGTTGCATAATTTGTGGCACACCCATATGTTGCGCGGTGTGATTCATATACTGGCGCTCCAGGCCACTACCCGAAATAAAGCTCTCAATACAGTTCAACTGTCCGCAATAGCATGTCACTTCAGCCCCGTCCCGAGATCCGTGGTAGCGCGGCAAGGCATTATGCCCCCACTCTCCAGCACAGGCGTTAGGGCCGGAGATCAACCGGTTCTCGATGCATAGACCACCGCCGCATCCGGTACCGAGGATCACGCCAAATACCACGCTATGCCCACGCCCACTACCGTCCATCGCTTCTGACAGGGTAAAGCAGTTGGCATCATTGGTAACGGGCACTGGCATTCCTAATGCACGCTCGAGATCTTGCGCAAAGGCCTGCTGATTCAGCACCAGAATGTTGGAATTCTTAATCAAACCTTCGCTATCCACCGCACCTGGCACCCCGATGCCAACCGATAAAGGCTGATTAATGGCCTGCATAGCCCTGGCTATCATCTCCGTCACGGCCTGGAAAAAATCACCGTAACGCTGCTTTGGTGTCGCACATCGTTCGCGGTAAACAATTTCACCCGCGTTATCAATCACCACCGCTTCGATTTTAGTCCCGCCGATATCCAGTCCGAGCCTCATGGTTTTTCCTCGTTTGCATCTCACAATGTGATGCGGTTTAGCTTGCCTATTTTGTTTACTAAACACATGGAGAGCTGTCACAAAAACTCAATTTATGTTTGAGTGACGGACATATTATGTTTACTAAAAAATAATTATGATGAGAAAGAGAGGCAATGACGCCGGGCCTGCGCCCTGCTAGTTGGAAGACAGATGATTGATGGATGCGCCGGAAGGGCTCCGGCGCACAGCGCTTAAATGAACGCGAAAGCGTCGCCAAACAGGCGATCTTCACGCGCACTGCGTTCATTACAGAACAGATCGCGCGCGATTTTGGCCATTTCAAAACGACCGGCAATGTAGATATCGTGCTCAGCCAGGGTACCGTAATCCTGCAATACCGCCGTTAACACGGTTCCCGTACGACCACGCCAGCCGTCTTCTGGCTGTTCCACCACTGGCTCAACGCGCAGATTCGGGTGATTAACAGACAACGCTTCCAGTTCGGAGAGATCGTAGAGATGCTTCTCTTCGCGCCCCCCCCAGTAAATGGTGATATCGCGGTTTGGATTACGCGCCAGCGCAGTAAGCAGAATGGAACGCACGTAAGAGAACCCTGTACCACCGGCAATCAGGATCAGCGGGCGCTCGTCTTCATCACGCAGCCAGGCTTCGCCATGCGGAATGTCGACCTTGATTTCCCGGTCTTTCAGAATGCGGTCCATCACAGCCATGGCATAAAGATTTAGCTCAGAGGCGCCAACGTGCAGCTCAATGAATCCTTGCTCGTCCGGCGTGGATGCCATGGAGAACGGACGCTTATCCCTTTCGTCCATCACGACCATTAAATACTGGCCAGCACGAAAGGAAAACGCCGCGTCTGGCACTAAACGAACGCGATATACGGTATCAGTGATAGCTTCTACCGAGGTCACTTTACAGCTTAAGGTTGTCATGCGCTCTCTCTGTCGGATCAATAGGCAAAACGATCGCGCCTCAGGCGCTTTTGCCGTCATTAAAGATGGCCAGTTCATCCCAAATTGCGTCAATACGCGCAGTTACTTCAGGATCTTTTTTAATCGGGCGTCCCCATTCGCGTTGGGTTTCGCCCGGCCATTTATTTGTGGCATCCAGCCCCATTTTTGAACCCAGGCCGGAAACCGGCGAGGCAAAGTCCAGGTAATCAATTGGCGTATTCTCTACCAGTACCGTATCCCGAGCCGGGTCCATACGGGTAGTAATTGCCCAAATCACATCATTCCAGTCGCGTGCATTGACATCATCATCGCAGACAATAACAAATTTGGTGTACATAAACTGGCGCAAAAACGACCAAACACCCATCATGACGCGTTTGGCATGACCAGCGTACTGTTTTTTCATCGTCACCACGGCCAGACGATATGAACAGCCTTCCGGAGGCAGGTAAAAATCGACGATTTCCGGGAACTGCTTTTGCAGAATAGGAACGAAAACTTCATTCAGCGCCACGCCAAGCACTGCGGGCTCATCAGGCGGACGCCCGGTATAAGTAGAGTGATAAATCGCCTCTTCACGCTGGGTAATGTGCGTGACGGTAAAGACCGGAAAGCTATCTACTTCGTTGTAGTAACCGGTATGATCGCCATACGGTCCTTCCGGGGCCAGCTCACCCGGTTCGATATACCCTTCCAGCACGATTTCAGCACTGGCGGGCACTTCCAGATCGTTGGAAATACATTTGACCACTTCGGTCTTGGTGCCACGTAACAGCCCGGCAAATGCGTACTCGGATAATGTATCAGGGACGGGCGTCACGGCCCCCAGAATGGTCGCAGGATCTGCCCCCAACGCCACCGAAACCGGGAAGCGTTCGCCAGGATGCGCCGCACACCACTCCTGGTAATCGAGTGCGCCGCCGCGGTGGGACAGCCAGCGCATAATGAGCTTGTTTTTGCCAATCAGCTGCTGGCGATAAATACCCAGATTCTGCCGCTCTTTATGTGGGCCACGCGTTACGGTTAGCCCCCAGGTAATCAGCGGTGCGGCATCTTCCGGCCAACAGGTCATAATCGGAATACGGTTTAAATCGACGTCATCACCGGAGTAGATTTTTTGCTGACAAGGCGCACCGCGCAACCGCTTAGTCGGCATGTTCAGCACCTGCTTAAACTGCGGCAGCTTATCAAACAGATCGCGGAATCCTTTCGGTGGCTCCGGCTCTTTCAAAAACGCCAACAGTTTACCGACTTCCCGTAGTGCCGAGACATCTTCCTGCCCCATCCCCATCGCAACACGCTTCGGTGTGCCAAACAGGTTACACAGCACCGGCATTGAATAGCCTTTAGGATTCTCAAACAGTAACGCAGGCCCGCCAGCACGTAGGGTGCGATCGGCAATTTCAGTAATTTCCAGGTGCGGATCCACCTCAAGCGAAATGCGTTTGAGCTCGCCCTGCTGTTCAAGCAGCGTCAGGAAGTCGCGTAAATCGTGATATTTCATGGCGTCCATTGTGGCCTCTTCGTAAGCGCTTCATTATACGGCGTTCATCATTGTGATGCTGTATTTTTGTTAAATTAGCGTGAACTCTGGCGATACATATAAGTCCTGGGAGTATATACCCGTTGGGTTTCAGCCTGCTTTGAGGCGGGTATAATTAACTTAACTCATGGCTTTTGCTATGCTAGCGCTCAGAACAAGCGAATAAGAGTTATTATGCAATCCTGGTATTTACTGTACTGCAAACGTGGGCAACTTCAGCGAGCCCAGGAACACCTGGAAAGACAGGCGGTGAACTGCCTGACGCCTATGATCACCCTGGAAAAAATGGTGCGCGGTAAACGTACCACAGTCAGTGAACCGCTATTCCCTAATTACATGTTTGTCGAGTTCGACCCGGAAGTGATCCACACCACCACGATCAACGCCACGCGTGGTGTCAGCCATTTCGTTCGTTTTGGAGCGACGCCTGCGACCGTCCCATCCCCCGTAATTCACCAGCTTTCTATCTACAAGCCTGAAGGTATTGTTGACCCGCAAACCCCTCAGCCAGGGGACAGCGTGATTATTACTGAAGGGGCGTTTGAGGGACTGAAAGCGATCTTCACCGAACCGGATGGCGAAGCGCGTTCCATGCTGCTGCTTAACCTCTTGAATAAAGAGATTAAGCAGAGCGTGAAAAATACCGGTTTTCGAAAAATATAAGCCGTTTAGAAGGTCACTTCGAACAGCGTTCTGACGTTGGCATCAATGGTTGCTGACAGCCATTGAGGATCTTCCCCACGCCAGTGAGCAATTCGCTCAAGAATATGCGGCAGATGCGCCGGTTCATTGCGACGTGACGTCGGTTTAGGCGTTAAGTCGCGAGGGAGTAGATAAGGTGCATCGGTTTCTATCAGCAGTCTTTCCACCGGAATAAACGGCAGCAGCTCCCGCAGTTCCATCCCCCGGCGTTCATCACAGACCCACCCGGTGATACCGATATAAAGCCCTCGGTCCACGCAGTCCTGCATCTCCTGGCGCGAACCGGTGAAACAGTGCAGCACCGCGCCTGGGAGGCTGTCCAGCCACGGCTCCAGCAACGTCAGAAAACGCGCATGCGCATCCCGACAATGCATGAAAATCGGCATCTGCAGTTCAGCAGCAATGCGCAGTTGCGCTTCAAAAGCACGTTCCTGCTCCTGCGGCGTGGAGAAATTGCGATTGAAATCCAGGCCGCACTCACCAATAGCGACTACCTTCGACTGGTTTGCCAGCGTGATAATCTCGTCTTCCGTTGAGGATTGCCATTGGCTGCTGTCATGCGGGTGCACGCCAGCCGTGGACCAGCACTGCGGATAATGCTGCGCCAGCTTTAACGCCTGCTGGCTTTCGTGAAGGTTTGTTCCGGTCAGAAGCATACCGTTTACGCCCGCAGCAAAGGCGCGCGCCACGACCTCATCCCGGTCTTTCGCAAATTGTGAACTGGTTAAATTAACGCCAATATCAAACATGCTTCCTCCAATATGACAACCGCCCTGACGGGCGGTTGAATTTATTCTTCAGTTTTCTCGGTGGCTTCGGCTTCTTTTGCTTCTTCAGCCTCGTTGTCCTCATCTCGCGTACGTCGCTTACCGACATAGAAACGAGAGAAGAAAACACCCACCTCGAACAGGCAGTACATCGGTATCGCCAACAACGTTTGCGAGAAGACATCTGGCGGAGTCAGTAGCATCCCGACGACAAAAGCACCCACCACAACATAAGGACGTTTTTTGCGTAAATCATCTGGCGTCGTAATGCCCATCCAGCATAGCAGCACGATGGCGACAGGCACCTCAAAAGAGACACCGAAAGCCATAAATAGCGCCATTACAAAGCTGAGATAGCTGGCAATGTCCGTTGATACCTGCACGCCTTGCGGAGCCGTGTTGGCCAGAAAACCAAACGCTAACGGGAAGACAACAAAATAGGCGAATGCCATGCCGATGTAGAACAACAACGAACTGGAGACCAGCAGCGGAACAACCAGGCGGCGTTCATGTTTATACAACGCTGGCGCAATAAATGCCCACACCTGGTAGAGGATCACTGGCGCTGACAGGATCAGCGATACCATGAAGGTCAACTTGATTGGGGTAAAGAACGGCGAAGCCACATCGGTGGCGATCATCGTTGCACCCTGCGGCATCTGTTTAATCAACGGCGCCGCGACCATATGGTAAATGTCGTTGGCAAAGTAAACCAACGCCAGAAAGATCACGATTACCGCAATGATGCAGTTCAGGAGTCGCTTACGCAGCTCAATAAGATGCGTGATGAGCGGTTGGGTATCTTCTACAGCCATGTTTACGGTTTATCACTCGACGAGGGGGAGGATTCGGCAACAGGTGCGACAGCTTTCTTTTCTGCATCCATTAACGTAGCGGAAGTGTTTTCCGTTGGCTCTGGCGTTTTAGCACCCGTGGATTCCGGTTTTTGCTCCGGCGAACTGGCCTGGTTTTCAGCGGCAGCAGGGGTGACCCCTTCTCGCTGCGCTTCAGCTTCTTTCACCACCGGATTATGGATAGTGTGCGCTTCATCGCTCTCTTTCTCAGGATCGTGCACACTGTAAGAACGCTTCATCGACTCTGCCGCTTCACGCAGCTCATCCATTGAGGCTTTCAACTCCGGGGTCAGATTTGTCAGGCTCGCTTTCTCTACTTTCTTCAGGCTGTCCTGAAACTCCTGAAGCTTAAGCTCCTGGGTCAGTTCATTCTGAACAGTAGTTGCCAGGGAACGCAAAGCACGAACCCAGCCAGCAACCGTTTTTACCGCTACAGGTAAACGTTGCGGCCCCAGGACGATGAGGCCGATCACGAACACCAATAACAGTTCGCTAAAACCGATATCAAACACGGATTATACCTGCTCTTTATCTTGGCTTTTGGCGTCTTCTTTTTTCACTTCGCCCTGCTTATCGGTAATGGATTTAGCAGTAAAATCAGCGTCCTGGCTGGTTTTATCTTGCTTTGGCTCATCATCACCCATTGCTTTTTTGAAGCCTTTAATCGACGCGCCAAGATCGGAACCGATGGAGCCGAGTTTCTTGGTGCCAAATAGCAGTACAACGATGACGGCAATGATCAACAACTGCCAAATACTGATACCACCCATACATGTTCCTCTGTCATAGATGATGAATTAATAAGGCCGTAGTATACGTTACACGACCTGCCTAGGGCGATGAAAAATTCAGCGCATTTTGCGCCAGCCGATCAACCAGGCTAAGACGCCGCCGGCCATTAACCAGCCCGGCATAAGCCCCCACTCAGGACGGCTTACCAGCAGGAATGTTCCACTGAGCAACAATGTTGCACCAATGCCCAATAAATAACGGGATTGTCCCTGACGTACATGATTCGCGTGAAGCTCGCGGGCAATCTTATCAACACTGTGCTGTAAATATTTGCCCTGGCGCAAACTGTCATACACCAGTTCAGGTATTTCTGGCATTTTTTCGACCCAGAACGGTGCTTTTTCTTTAAATGCCCTAACAAGCGCCGGAATACCGACCTGATCTTTGATCCAGGATTCGAGGAAAGGCTTGGCCGTTTTCCACAAATCTAACTGCGGGTAGAGCTGACGTCCGACACCTTCAACGTACAGCAGCGTCTTCTGTAGCAATACCAGTTGAGGCTGAACTTCCATATTGAATCGGCGCGCTGTGTTGAACAGATTTAACAGCACATGACCAAAGGAAATCTCTGCCAGCGGTTTTTCGAAAATCGGCTCGCACACGGTACGAATGGCAAATTCAAACTCTTCTACGTTGGTATCCGGCGGAACCCAGCCAGAATCCACATGCAGTTCAGCAACTTTGCGGTAGTCGCGGTTAAAAAACGCGATGAAGTTTTCAGCCAGATAACGCTTATCTTCTTTGTTTAAAGAACCCACAATCCCACAATCAATACCAATGTATTTCGGGTTTTCGGGATGCTCATAACTCACGAAAATGTTCCCAGGGTGCATATCCGCATGGAAAAAGCTGTCGCGGAATACCTGAGTAAAGAAGACCTGAACACCCCGTTCAGCCAGCAACTTCATATTGGTGCCGTTCTTCTCAAGCGAGGTGACATCTGAAACGGGAATACCGTAAATGCGCTCCATCACCATCATGTTCTGACTGCAATAGTCAGAGTACACTTCCGGGATGTACAGCATTGGGCTGTCTTCAAAATTACGTCGCAGCTGAATCGCGTTCGCCGACTCGCGCAGCAGATTCAGCTCATCAATCAACGTTTTTTCATATTCACGGACCACTTCTGTTGGTCGCAGGCGGCGGCCGTCTGGCATCAGGCGAGGTACCCAGCGAGCAAGGCGGTAGATCAGTTTTAAATCCGCTTTGATTACCGGCAGTATGTCCGGGCGGATAACTTTGATCACCACCTCTTTCCCATTCGATTTCAGTCGCGCGGTGTGAACCTGAGCAATAGACGCAGATGCCAGCGGCGTGATCTCAAAATCATCAAACCATTCCTCGACGGGCAGCCCACCCATCGCCTCTTCGATTTGTTCTTTCGCTCTTTGCCCATCGAATGGGGCTACCCGATCCTGCAATAGCGCTAGCTGATCGGCGATGTGCGGCGGGAAAAGATCACGACGGGTAGAGAGCATTTGCCCGAACTTAATCCACACTGGGCCGAGCTCCTGTAAAGCCAGTCTCAGCCGTTCTCCCAGCGGTTTGTCTTTATGTCGGTTGGGCATCCAGAACAGCGTGTAACGCCACAGCCGTAGCGGCAGCGTGATACGCATTTTGGGGATGAGTTCATCAAGACCGTAGCTTAAAAAAGTGCGAATGATGAAATAAAGGCGCCGTACTTCACCTGGCGTCATTTGGCCTCCAGTTTTTCCAGCCGTTTGGCCAGAGATTCGACCGCACGCTCAACGGCTGCCGTTTCTTCTGCAAACCATGCAACCTCAAGCGGACCTGGAGCCATACGCCACTCTTCGGTGATCGCTTCGGCAACATAGCGCTGCTGGCGTTGAATGTTGTGGCACAGGAACTTCGCTCCACCACGCAAAACTTTGCTGACCCCTTCCGCGACGATATCGCCGGTATAAGGTGCTAACAGTTCTGCGGGATCAAACTCCGCCAGATCGGCCAACGCGACAAAATTCTGTACCACCTGGATATCGCCCTGAACCTCCAGTTCACCACTGCGGATAAGCGTGGTGAGTTGCTGCCGGTCACGTAATTTCGGTAACACGCTGGCATGTGTGATTACGGTGCAATCGGCTTCGCCTTCCCATGCCCCCAGCACATCGACCTGGCGCTCACTAAACACCAGCACTAACGGTGTTGAAAATCCTTTGAGCTCAACACGCAGCACTTTGCCCTGTAAACGCGTTCTGGCTGACTTGAGCGCAGGAGAACGATACAGAAAGGTGTTAAGTAAATTTTCAACGCCGGCGGTCACTAAGGGTTTTAAAGGCATCCCCAATCTCCTGTCAGAACTTGTAACCACGATGCAGCGCAACGACACCTGCCGTCAGGTTGTAGTAATCAACGCTTTCGAACCCGGCATCTTGCATCATTGCTTTTAAGGTGTCCTGATCGGGATGCATGCGGATGGACTCCGCCAAATAGCGATAACTGTCTGCATCGCTTGCCACCATAGAACCAATGCGCGGCAAAACGTGGAAAGAGTATGCGTCGTAGGCTTTACTCAGCGGTTCGATAATCGGCTTGGAGAACTCCAGCACCAGTAGACGTCCGCCCGGCTTCAACACGCGATACATAGATCGTAATGCTTTATCTTTATCCGTTACGTTGCGCAGACCGAAAGAGATGGTGATGCAGTCAAACGTGTTGTCTGGGAAAGGTAATGCTTCCGCATTCGCCTGAACGTACTCAACGTTACCCACGACGCCGATATTACGCAGCTTTTCGCGACCCATTTTGAGCATTGAGTCGTTGATATCCGCCAGCACAACTTTGCCAGTTTCGCCTACCATGCGAGAGAATTTCGCCGTCAGATCGCCCGTACCGCCCGCTAAATCGAGAACGGTTTGCCCGCGACGCACGCCACTGCAGTCAATGGTGAAGCGCTTCCACAAACGATGAATGCCAAATGACATTAAGTCATTCATAACGTCATATTTAGACGCCACAGAATGAAAAACGTGGGCCACCATGTCAGCTTTCTGCTCTTTAGCGACGGTCTGAAAGCCAAAGTGCGTCGTTTCTTGTGAATTATCCACCATCTCAGTGCCTGCTCATCCAAAAAATGTTCAAGAAGTGTAACAGATTGGGCCAATTTGCCCTACCCTTCTGCCCGGTTCAACTACCCCAAACGGACTAGTTTGATTGCTGGTTTACCGCTTCATCATCAGGGTAAGGTTCATCCTGCTGCGTTTCAGGGACCGAACGCAAGCGGTACTCTTCATCCTGCGTAGTGGCTTGTTCAGCCAGTTCAGGATTAATCTCGCGCTTAATTTCCACGCCTAAACTGCGAAACGCTTCTGCCTGCGACAGGACGTTTCCACGGCCTGAAGAGAATTTTTTCATCGCCTGTCGGTAGTTATCCTGGGCTTTATCCAGGCTTTGGCCAATTGCCGACATATCATCCACAAACAACCGCATCTTGTCATAAAGTTTGCTGGCCCGATCGGCAATCTGTTGCGCATTACGACTCTGATGCTCGTAGCGCCACAAGTTGGCAATCGTGCGCAATGCCACCAACAACGTGGTAGGGCTAACCAGCATAATGTTATTTTTAAGGGCTTCGGTAATCAGTTCAGGCTGTCTATCGAGCGCCAGTAAAAAAGCAGGCTCAACGGGGATAAACATCAGCACATAGTCAAGTGTGCGCAGCCCAGGAAGCTGCTGATAGTCTTTGCGCCCCAGCAGACGGATATGGTTTCGTACCGAGGCGATGTGCTCCTGCAACGCGCTCTCGCGGGTGTATTCATCTTCAGCATTAAAATAGCGTTCATAGGCGACCAGCGTCATTTTCGCGTCGATCACCACATCTTTGCCCTGCGGTAACCGGACGATGACATCTGGCTGCATCCGCGAACGGGCGTCGTTCTCAATGCTGACCTGGGTTTCGTATTCATAGCCTTCGCGCAGACCGGAAGCCTCAAGCACCCGCGTGAGTACGACCTCGCCCCAGTTGCCCTGCGTTTTGTTATCGCCTTTTAATGCCCGCGTCAGGTTTACCGCTTCCTGCGCCATCTGCGCGTTCAGTTGCTGCAGATTACGAATTTCGTGCGCCAGAGTATGGCGTTCTTGCGCCTCTTTACCAAAGCTATCCTGTACCTGGCGTCGAAAACCGTCCAGTTGTTCGCGAAGCGGTGTAAGCAGGCTGTTCAGGCTTTGGCGATTTTGCTCGTCTACACGACGGTTGCTGTGCTCGAAAATACGGTTCGCCAGATTTTCAAACTGTTCGCTCAGACGCTGTTCGCTGTTGATCATCTGGCGGATTTTATCTTCCGCATGCTGCTGCGTCGCTTCCAGTCGGGTAGTGACTTCTCGAAGATCGGCTTCCAGAGAGGTGTTGATGCTGTGCAGGCTGCGCAATTCGTTATTGAGTAATTCGCACTCATCGCGCCAGTGGGCTTCCTGTGAGAGCTGCTGGCGGGCGGCGCTTAGCGCAATATCCAGTTCGCGTCGTTCTTCGATGAGGTCGGCACGGATCCGATCGGCATGCGCTTTTGTTGCCAGCCACCCCACCAGCAGCCCTGCGGCTAACGCCAGCACGGCACTCATCATAATTGAAATATCCACAACGCCCCCTTACAGCAACGACTTACCCGCACAAAATAGAATTGTGCTGTATAAACGTCCAGTTTAAAAGGAATTTCCTGCGAGGTACTACGCAAAATAAAAAGGCCGAACGCGTCGGCCTTTTTGAATAGACGGGAGAATTACAGTAAACGACGCGCAGCTTCCACCACGATTTTCACCGCGTGGCTTTCTGTTTGTTTCATCGTTTCCGCATTAGGGATCTCTTGCTGAGTACGGTTCACGATAACCCCCGCGACCATACCAGCACGCAGACCCTGGCTTGCGCACATGGTGAGCAGCGTAGCAGATTCCATTTCGTAGTTCATGACGCCCATAGACTGCCACTCTTCCATTGAGCCTTTGAAACGGCTCACTACGCGACCAGAGAAGGTGTCATAACGCTCCTGGCCCGGATAGAAGGTATCAGAAGACGCGGTAACGCCTACGTGGGTGGTGGCGCCGATAGATTTCGCCGCTTCCACCAGCGCGGTGGTGCACTCGAAGTCCGCGACGGCCGGGAATTCCATTGGCGCGAAGTGCAGGCTTGCACCGTCCAGACGGACAGACGCCGTGGTGACCAGTACATCTCCTACGTTGATATGTGGCTGGATGGCGCCAGTCGTACCGATACGCAGGAAGGTACGAATGCCCAGCTGTGCCAGTTCTTCTACGGCAATAGAGGTTGACGGACCGCCGATACCGGTAGAGCAAACGATCACGGCTTTACCATCCAGCTCAGCACGCCAGGTAGTGAACTCGCGATGAGATGCCAGCTTAACCGGCTTATCCATCAGCGCGGCGATCTTTTCCACACGCTCCGGGTCGCCAGGGACGATAGCGAGCTGAGCCCCTTGTAAATCGTTCTTAGTGAGGCCGAGATGAAAAACATCAGACTTAGACATAAAAACTCCTCTGTGAATCGGTTTTGTCAGAAGAAGCAAAAACACACTTTACCGAAGGCATGAACATATTTTCGTGACAGTCATCACTATGATGTAAATCAATTGCATTCCATTACCATAAAATAGTGACTTGAATCACATAAATGATGCAATGTAAGGAAGCCCTGCACAAAAGATAGACCGTTTAAGGCAATGTGGTTCGTTGCATGTGTCTATAGTTAACAATGCGCTTTTTGGCTGAATATTTAAGGGTACGGAGAATACCATGACAACACGACAATCTGGCTTTGCACCTGCTGTATCTCCACCGACGTCTACCACGGTTCACACTCCGGATAACGCCATTATCGCCGGTGTAACGTCCATACCTTCACAAGGCGATGATATGCCAGCGTATCACGCACGACCAAAACAGTCCGATGGCCCGCTGCCTGTGGTCATTGTCGTGCAGGAGATTTTTGGCATTCATGAACACATTCGTGACGTTTGCCGCCGTCTGGCTCTGGAAGGGTATCTGGCTATCGCACCAGAGCTCTATTTTCGTGAAGGCGATCCCAATGACTTTGCCGATATCCCTACGTTGCTCAGCAGCCTTGTCGCCAAAGTGCCTGACTCTCAGGTATTGGCCGATCTGGATCATGTCGCCAGTTGGGCTTCTCGTAACGGAGGAGATGCCCACCAGTTGATGATCACCGGATTTTGCTGGGGTGGACGCATCACCTGGCTGTATGCAGCTCATAATCCGCAGTTAAAAGCGGCGGTAGCGTGGTATGGCAAACTGGTGGGCGATAAAACTCTCAACTCGCCGAAACATCCTGTTGATATCGCGACCGATCTTAACGCCCCTGTTCTGGGACTTTATGGCGGCCAGGACACCAGTATTCCGCAAGA
Organism: Citrobacter sp. RHBSTW-00986; assembly: GCF_013783065.1. Taxonomy (NCBI): domain Bacteria; kingdom Pseudomonadati; phylum Pseudomonadota; class Gammaproteobacteria; order Enterobacterales; family Enterobacteriaceae; genus Citrobacter; species Citrobacter sp. RHBSTW-00986. The sequence continues at coordinate 4,823,252 of NZ_CP056200.1, forward strand.
TACCGTTGAAACAATGCGTCAGGCGCTGCGCGCCGCCAATGCAAAAGCGGAAATCGTGGTCTATCCCGATGCCGGACATGCGTTTAACGCCGATTATCGTCCGAGCTATCACGAAGAGTCCGCGAAAGATGGCTGGCTGAGAATGCTGGAGTGGTTCACACAATACGGCGGGAAGAAATAAACGTTAATTGCCCGGCGGCGACTACACCTTACCGGGCCTACAACTCTTGCTATTTCCTGTAAGCCGGGTAAGCGCTTGCGCTTCCCGGCCACCGGCTCTGAATTACGCCTGACGCAGGTTCTGCGCAGCTTTGACCATGTTCGCCAGTGCGGCGCGGGTTTCCGGCCAACCGCGCGTTTTCAGGCCGCAGTCCGGGTTGACCCACAGACGCTCGGCAGGAATACGCTGCTCGGCTTTCTTCAGCAGGGCTTCAATCCACTCCACGCTCGGGACGTTCGGCGAGTGAATATCGTATACGCCCGGCCCGATTTCGTTCGGATAGTCGAACTCTTCAAACGATTCCAGCAACTCCATATCAGAGCGTGAAGTCTCAATGGTGATCACGTCCGCGTCCAGCGCCGCAATGGAGTCCATAATGTCGTTGAACTCGCAGTAACACATGTGGGTGTGGATCTGGGTTTCATCCTTCGCCACCGCCGCGTTAATGCGGAAGGCTTCCACGCCCCACTCCAGATACGCCGCCCAGTCGCTGCGGCGCAGTGGCAGACCTTCGCGCAGTGCCGGTTCGTCAATCTGGATGATGCCAATACCCGCCGCTTCCAGATCCGCTACCTCATCACGCAGCGCCAGCGCAATCTGCTTAGCGATGGTTTCACGCGTCACGTCTTCACGCGGGAATGACCAGCAGAGAATGGTCACCGGACCGGTCAACATGCCTTTTACCGGTTTGTCGGTCAGCGACTGGGCATACTTCGCCCACTCCACGGTGATCGCTTCCGGGCGGCTGACATCGCCAATAACCACCGGCGGCTTCACGCAGCGAGAGCCATAGCTCTGCACCCAACCGTTCTGGGTAAAGACGAAACCGTCCAGGTGCTCGCCAAAATATTCCACCATGTCGTTACGTTCGGCTTCACCGTGCACCAGCACGTCGAGCCCCAGACGTTCCTGTTCAACAATCGCCTGTTTGATATGTTCCGCGATACCGGTGCGGTAGTTACTTGCATCCAGGTTGCCCTTTTTGAAGTCCAGACGCAGGCCGCGAATTTCCGTGGTTTGCGGGAATGAGCCGATAGTGGTGGTCGGCCATGCCGGCAGATTAAAGCGGGCACGCTGCGCTTCGGCGCGAACCGGGTAAGCGTTGGCACGTTGGCTGTCCTGGGCGGTGATCGCCGCCAGACGTTTTTCCACTGCGGCGTTGTGTACGCGGGTAGAGTGACGACGAGCCTGGATCGGTGCGCTCCACGCCATAATTGCCGCCGTATCACCGCTGTTCAACGCATCACGCAGCAGCGCCAGCTCGCTGCATTTTTGTAGGGCGAAGGCAAACCAGCTCTTCACTTCTGCATCAAGGCGGGTTTCCACGCTGAGATCGATTGGGCTGTGCAGCAGGGAGCAGGAAGAAGCTACCCACAGGTCACGTTTACCGACGATATCTTTAATTTGCGCGTATTTTTCGCTGAGATCGGCACGCCAGACGTTGCGACCATTCACCAGCCCCGCTGACAGCAACCAGTCGGCAGGAAGACGCTTGTGCAGCTCGGCCACATCATCTTTACCGTGCACGAAGTCAACGTGCAGCCCCTGCACCGGCAGCGCGGTAATGGTATCCAGGTTTGGCGTTACGCCTTCGAAGTAGGTGGTCAGCAGCAGCTTCACCTGACCCGTCAGCGCGTCATACGCCGGTTTGAAGGCGTTCAGCCAAACCTGAGGCAGCTCCAGCACCAGAGCCGGTTCATCAATCTGCACCCAATCAATACCGCGTTTCGCCAGCTCGGCCAGCACCTGCTGGTAAACCGGCAGAATATCGTTCAACAGACTCAGGCGGTCAAACTGTTCGCCCTTCACTTTCCCCAGCCACAGGTAAGTTACCGGTCCCAGCAGCACAGGTTTCACCTTGTGACCGAGCGCCAACGCTTCATCCACTTCATCCAACAGTTGGGTCCAGGTCAGTTTGAACTGCTGACCTTTGGTGAACTCTGGCACCATGTAGTGATAGTTGGTGTTAAACCATTTGGTCATTTCTGCCGCCGCCGCGGGCTCCCCGGTTGGTGCGCGGCCACGGCCAATGCGGAATAAGGTATCGATATCGACCGAGCCGTCTTTATTTTGATGACGAGCCGGAACGTTGCCGAGCAGCAGGCTGGTGGTCAGCACGTGATCGTACCAGGCAAAATCGCCCACTGGCAGCAGGTCAACGCCCGCCTGCTTCTGCTGATCCCAGTGACGGGCACGCAGCTCGCGGCCAACGGTTAGCAAATCTTCACGGGAAGAATTTCCCGCCCAGTAGCTTTCTTGCGCTTTTTTCAGCTCGCGACGCAGGCCAACGCGAGGGAAACCGAGGGTGTGATTAAGTATTGTCATTTTTCTTCCTCTAATTATATGTAAATCCTATTGATTTTTAATTTAGGGAAGGTGGCAAGTTTATTCATCCCAGGAGCTTACTGAAGTAAGTGACCGGGGTGGAAAAACACAGCCAACGCACCATAAATTTAAAAGACGAAGGATTTTAGCCATCCAGATGTTTACACATCCATAATTGACAGTTACTGTATATTCCTCAAGCGCAATTTGTTCATGCCGAAGTGAAGGACTTTCATGATCGAGATTAAACACCTGAAAACGCTCCAGGCGTTGCGGAATAGTGGTTCGCTGGCGGCCGCAGCGGCGACGTTGCATCAGACCCAATCCGCCCTCTCTCACCAGTTCAGCGATCTGGAACAGCGCCTTGGCTTTCGACTTTTTATCCGTAAAAGCCAGCCTCTGCGCTTTACGCCGCAAGGCGAAATTTTGCTGCAGTTAGCAAATCAGGTGTTGCCGCAAATTGGTCGTGCGCTGCAGGCCTGCAACGAACCGCAGCAAACCCGGCTGCGGATCGCTATTGAATGCCATAGCTGTATTCAATGGCTGACGCCCGCGCTGGAGAATTTTCGTGCCAACTGGCCGCAGGTGGAGATGGACTTTAAATCCGGCGTGACGTTCGATCCGCAACCAGCGCTACAACAGGATGAGCTGGATCTGGTGCTGACATCCGACATTCTGCCGCGTAGCGGACTGCACTACTCGCCGATGTTCGATTTTGAAGTCCGCCTGGTACTGGCGCCGGACCATCCGCTGGCCAGCAAGACGCAGATCACGCCGGAGGATTTAGCCAGTGAGACGCTGCTTATTTACCCGGTGCAACGGAGTCGACTGGATGTCTGGCGGCATTTCTTGCAGCCTGCGGGCGTTAGTCCGTCGCTGAAGAGCGTGGATAACACCCTGCTGCTGATTCAGATGGTTGCAGCCAGAATGGGTATTGCAGCTTTACCGCACTGGGTGGTGGAGAGTTTTGAACGCCAGGGCCTGGTGGTGACCAAAACCCTGGGCGATGGATTGTGGAGTCGGCTGTACGCCGCCGTGCGCGATGGCGAGCAGCGACAGCCGGTCACGGAAGCGTTTATTCGCTCAGCGCGGAATCACGCCTGCGATCACCTGCCGTTTGTACGGAGTGCGGAACGACCCACTTTCGATGTACCCACAGTGAAGCCACTATCACAGCCGCACCAATAATGAAGCTTGGCCAGTGAGGCTGTTGATGCCAGATAGCCAGGTTAACCAGCAGCCCGGCCGGCACATGCATATTGTTCATGATGCCCAGCGTCCCCGCATCCACCTGGGTCGCGCCGTAGTTCCACATAAAGTAACCAATGCCGGACGCTGCCACGCCAAGAAAGACCAGAATTCCCCACTGTAGCGTGGTTGCAGGCATTTTCTGCGCATTCCCCAGCATGAACCAGGCCACGACCGCCACCATAAAGGCCCCCATGTAAAACCAGGCAAAGGCGTTGTGCTGCGGCATTGGCCGCGTTTCCATCAGACGCTTGTAGCCCACCATGCCAATAGCAAAGCTGATATTGGACAACTGCACCAGCAGCAGGCCGGTCCAGAAGTGGCTGGTCACCTGATCGTAACGAATGATCCCCGCACCAATCACCGCCAGCAACGCACTGAAGGCGTAGCTCCAGCGCAGACGACGTCCGCTCATCAGGTCATAAATCAGCGTAATGTAGAGCGGCGTCAGCACGGTAAAGAGCAGCAGTTCTGAAACCGTCAGGTACAGATAGGCGTGAAAACTCAGCATATACATAATGCCAAGCTGCATGGCGCCCACCAGCATATACAGCGCGATGGTTTTTACGCTATGCCCACGGGTACGTAAAAACGGCAGGAACACCAGCGCCGCCAGCCCAACGCGCACCAGCACCGCAAAATAGCTATCGACATGACCGGCAAGGTACTCGCCAAACAGGCTAAAGGAAAAGGCCCACAGAATTGTGGTAATGATGAGTAACGCCACAATGGATGTCTCTTAACAAAAGGTACGCCCATTGTAGCGAAGTTTTAAGTTGACATCTGGTCAACTAACGAACAAAAAAATTACTGCAAAAACAGCTCACGCAGATAATGCGGCACGGCATCGTCGGCATTAAGACCAATGACTTCCAGTTCCGGATGCAGATCCTTCAGGCGCTGGTGAGCGTTGCCCATAATGCAGCCTTTCCCTGCCATGGAGAGCATTTCCGCATCGTTCATCCCGTCGCCAAAAGCGATGCAATCTTTCAGGCTGTAGCCCATCGCTTTCGCTACCGCTTCAAGCGCATGACCTTTCGATACGCCGCCAGCCATGACTTCCAGGCAGGTAAGCGTAGAGAAACTGACGTTGACGCGGTCGCCCCAGCGGGCGTTAATCGCCTGCTCCAGCGGCAGCAGCCTTTCGTGAGAATCGGTGGTGAAAAACACCTTACTCACACCTTCCGGCTCCAGTAGCGCAGGTTCAAACAGTGAATAGTTAAACACTGCTTCTTTGAAGAAGCGCATTTCGTCCGGGCGATGGCGGTTCATAAACCACTCATCATCACGATAAACGTTGGTAACGATGTCCGGGTTTGCATTTACTACGCCAAACAGGTCGCTGGCAATGTCGCGATCCAGGTTATGCGAAAACACCAGATTCCCGTCAGAATCATGCACACGCGCGCCGTTGGACGTGATCATGTAGGTTTTAATGCCGAGGTTATCGCGAATTTGCCCCACATCAACATGATGACGGCCAGTCGCAAACACAAAGTTAACGCCACGAGCGGTCAATAACTTCAGCGTCTCTTTGGCATAAGGGGACAGAGTATGGTCGGGAGAAAGCAGCGTACCGTCTAAATCAGACGCAACAACCTGATACATAAGAAAATTCAACCTCTAGGCAAAGCGGGTTCCGCTGGATGAGTTATGCTTGTCGAAAAATTCGACAATAGCGTTAAGCGCGACTGAGCGCATTGCGTCCTTTTCAAAAAGGATCTCATGGTACGCGCCTTTGATGACCAGCGGCTGCCCCCCTTCTACGGGATGACCCGCTGCGGCGCGGAGTTCACAAAAACGATCGTGCATGCGGTTATCTACCACACGCTCTTCTTCGGCCTGAATCAGCAGCGTCGGCGTCGCGTCGTCTCCTGCTCCAGCCAGAACCTGTTCGCCTGCCAGAATACCTTCACGTACCCAGTGGTAGGTGGGGCCGCCAACGCGCAGCCGTGGCTCATCCGCATAGAAGCGTAGATTGCGCCGATAGCGCTGTCGACTATGGGTTAACGCATTCATACCGAATGGCAGCGCCCGCCAGCGCCCGGTCCCCATCGCATAACCTTCGCGGATCCGCGGATGCCCTTCAGCCCAGTCCAGAATGTGGCGTACCATCCAGTCGGGAAAGCGCATCACAATACCAAACATCGGCGCGCAAAGCGCGATGGCATCACACTGATTCGGGTGGCGCTGCAAGAATAACGTGGCTATCGCTCCGCCCATTGAATGCGCCAGTATATAGCGCTTTCTCCACGGACCGGGTAGCACTTCCTGCTGCCAGAAGGCGGTTAAATCGTCGACATAGTCATTAAAGTTATCGACATGACCGCGATGCGGGTCCGAAAGCATACGCCCGGAACGCCCCTGGCCACGGTGATCGATAATGAGGACGTCAAAACCAGAATGAAACAGGTCATACGCCAGTTCAGCGTATTTCACGTAGCTTTCAATGCGTCCAGGACAGACGACGATGACGCGATCGTTTTTTTCTGCGTGAAAACGCACAAAATGGACGGGGATATCATCCACGCCCGTAAATTCCGCTTCTTCCCGCTGACGCCAGAAATCTGTCAGTGGCCCCATGGAAAAAGCAGCAAACGCGTTTTCTCTTGTTTCCCAGTCTTTTTGCTGCTGAAACATCGGGTATCCAGCCTCGCTGACCAAGTAAAATCGTTTTTTTCGCCGTCGCTGACACAACCTAACGGCAGTAGCGTATTGTGGCATAAAAATAGACAATCCGGGAGTTTCTCATGACCTTTGAATGGTGGTTCGCCTACCTGTTGACCTCTATTATTTTGAGCTTGTCTCCAGGCTCTGGCGCAATCAACACCATGACCACCGCCATCAGTCACGGTTATCGCGGCGCCAGCGCGTCGATCGCTGGTTTACAGACTGGGCTTGGCATTCATATCGTTCTGGTTGGTGTAGGACTGGGAACGCTATTTTCACGTTCGGTGATCGCATTTGAGGTGCTGAAATGGGCGGGGGCGGCCTATCTGATTTGGCTGGGTATTCAGCAATGGCGGGCGGCGGGTGCTATCGATCTGAACACCATGGCGAATACGCAATCGCGCAGCCGCCTGTTCAAACGCGCAGTCTTTGTTAATCTGACCAACCCCAAGAGCATCGTTTTCCTTGCAGCCCTGTTCCCGCAGTTTATCCTGCCGCAGGAACCGCAGTTAATGCAGTACGTGGTGCTTGGCGTCACGACCATCGTGGTCGATATCATTGTGATGATCGGTTACGCGACGCTGGCCACGCGCATTGCTGGCTGGATTAAAGGGCCAAAGCAAATGAAAGCGTTAAACAAAGTGTTTGGCTCGCTGTTTATGCTGATAGGCGCCTTGTTAGCCTCGGCACGGCATGCCTGATGAAGGTGCCGGAGGCGCTTGCGCTTATCCGGCCCGGAAGAAACTTAACGCGAAATAATCAGGTGGATACCGAAGCCCGCAAACAGCGCACCGGCAAAACCATCAATCCACTTCGCCAGACGCTGATAGCCACGACGCATTTTCGGCAGTGCAAACAGGCTGGCGACTACGGTAAACCACGCCAACGTTTCCACGATGATCAGGGCAAAGATCCCCCAGCGTGCGCCCGTTCCCACGTTATCGCCAACGAACAATGAGAACACGGAGCCAAAATAGATAATGGCTTTAGGGTTCGCCAGGTTGGTCAGCAGCCCCTTCAAAAAGCTGCGTCCGCTCTGCGCCAGCTCAACTTGCGGAGTGGGAGTCGCAACATCCTGTTTTTTAAACGCGCCGCGTAGCATCTGATAACCCATCCAGCACAGATACAGCCCCCCGCCCACCATAATAATGGTGTGCAGCCAGGCCATTTTTTCGATAATCAGATGTAGGCCGAGCAGCGCTATGCCAGCCCAGACCATGACGCCACAAGTAATACCCAGCACGCCCATCATAGCTTCTTTGCGCGAACGGCTAACCGCTGTTTGAGAAACAAAGAAAAAGTCGGGACCAGGGCTCATCAGCGCAACGATATGCACCAACGCAACGGTGAAAAATAGCGTTAACATAAAAATGACTCGCGGGGGAAATAGTTCAGTGAGTCACCATCCTGGCACTTTTTTGCCTGGCTGACTACTCTTCGTCGTCACCATCAACGTGCGCGCGAATAAGCGCCATAAACTCTTTGCCAAAACGCTCAAGTTTACGCATCCCCACGCCATTAACGCTCAGCATTTCGCTCGGTGAAACCGGCATCTGCTCAGCCATTTCAATCAGCGTGGCATCGTTGAACACTACATACGGCGGGATATTTTCTTCATCAGCAATGGCTTTACGCAGCTTCCGCAATTTGGCGAACAGTTTGCGATCGTAGTTGCCACCGAAGGATTTCTGCATCGCTCGCGGTTTCAGCGCCACAATACGCGGTACCGCAAGCTGTAGCGCAACATCACCACGCAGTACCGGACGCGCGGCTTCGGTTAGCTGTAACGCGGAGTGATGAGCAATATTCTGCGTCACCAGCCCAAGATGAATAAGCTGGCGGATAACGCTTACCCAATGTTCATGGCTTTGCTCACGACCAATGCCATAGACAGGCAGCTTGTCATGGGCCAGCTCGCGAATTCGCTGGTTATTCGCTCCGCGCAGAACCTCCACGACATAACCCATACCAAAGCGTTGATTAACACGGTAGATAGTCGACAGCGCTTTGCGCGCATCCATGAGTCCGTCGTACTGTTTTGGCGGGTCGAGACAGATGTCGCAGTTACCACACGGCTCCTGACGCCCCTCGCCAAAATAGTTCAACAGCACCAGACGACGACAGGTTTGCGCCTCGGCAAACGCCCCCATCGCATTGAGCTTATGCCGTTCGATATCCAGCAGTTGCCCGGCGGGTTTCTCTTCGAGGCAACGGCGCAGCCATGCCATATCAGCCGGATCGTAAAACAGCATTGCTTCCGCAGGCAGGCCGTCACGCCCGGCGCGGCCGGTTTCCTGGTAATAGGACTCGATGTTGCGCGGAATATCGAAATGCACCACGAAGCGTACGTTGGGTTTGTTGATTCCCATGCCAAACGCCACGGTCGCCACGACGATTTGCAGGTCATCACGCTGGAATTTCTCCTGCACTTCTGCACGTACAGCGTTTTCCAGCCCGGCATGATAAGCCCCGGCGCTAATGCCTCGGCTTTGCAGACGCGCGGCAGTGTCTTCTACTTTAGCGCGACTGTTACAGTAAATAATACCGGACTTACCGCGCTGCTCTTGCACGTAGCGCATCAGTTGATCGAGCGGCTTAAACTTCTCCATCAACATGTAGCGAATATTCGGGCGATCAAAGCTGCTGATCTGAATTAACGGGTCGTTGAGCCCCAGCAGACGCACAATATCCAGCCGGGTTGTCTCGTCCGCGGTCGCGGTCAGCGCGACAAACGGCAGAGTTGGGAAACGCTGACGCAACTGCCCCAGCGCGGCGTATTCCGGGCGGAAATCATGCCCCCACTGCGAAATACAGTGCGCTTCATCAACCGCCAGCAGCACCGGGTTCCAGTGCGCCAGATTTTCAAGGAAGTTATCCAGCATCAGGCGTTCGGGCGCAATGTACAGTAAGCGAATCTGCCCGCTACGACAGCCTGCCATCACCTCAAGCTGCTGCTCACGACTTTGGGTGGAGTTCAGACACGCGGCCGCCACGCCGTTGGCAAGCAGTTGATCGACCTGATCTTTCATCAGAGAAATCAGCGGAGAAACAACAACGGTGAGGCCGTTAAGCAATAATGCGGGAATTTGATAGCACAGGGATTTTCCGCCACCGGTCGGCATAACGACCAGGCAGTCGCGACCAGCGATCACGGTATCAATGATTTCTTCCTGACCAGGGCGAAACTGTTGGTAGCCAAAGGTTTCCTGCAAAACCTGTTTAGCGCCCATTTCCAGATTCAACACTTCCGCCTGCGCCACATTAACCCCATTAGCCTGAAATAAAAACAGGCGCTATTTTCAGCGCCTGAGAGAGAAACTGCAATGATTAAAATACTCTCAATACCTGTCAGAAGATATCGTTAAGCATTACACCCACGCCAACACGGGTCTGATTGAAGTTGTAGTCAATCAGTGATTCGCCGTAGCCGCTGTAGACCTGGGTATAAAGACGCACATGCTTGGTAATGGGATAACTGGCCCCCAGCTCTGCGCCGCCGTAGCCGGTATTCCAGTTGTACTGGCCTTTCACACTGATCACCGCGTCACCCAGGTGATAACCCATTTTCAACTGATAGTAGCCCATATATTTGGTGATATCAGGGTTATCGTCAGTGCTGCCGATAACGTACCACGGCTTAACTTCCACCAGCCAGTTACCGTTTTCAGCCATCAGCCGGGTGTAAAGGCGGTTCCAGCTACGTGAGGTGGGGTCGGATCGACCATTGGAGTCATGGTTATAGCCCATTTCAACATCGCGGAGCGTCCAACCGGCAAAGCGATAGTCGGTGGCGAAACCGAGGAACAATTGCGGTTCATAGTTGGTTTCGCGAAACGGCGCAGACTCTTCACTGTTCGAAAGCTGCCACCAGGACTTCTGGGTATAGGAACCGCCGAGTACCGAGTTCGGGCCTAATATTCCGCGCCAGAGCGGAAACGCCAGGCTTAGCTGAAACTTAACCTCATCTTTGCGCGCATTTTCGGACCAGCTATAGCTGCTGATCGCCTCTTTGTTCATGTCGCTGGTATTGGTGTAGATGAGATAGTTGGTCTCATAAGGATAAAGCGTGAAAGGGTTGTCATGCTCCTGCAGCATGTTGGCGATGATACTGCCGCGAACCGCCGGTGCATCATGAATCTCTTTCACTGTCGCTTCCTGCGCATACGCGGTCAACGGCAGCATGACTGCTGGTAGTAACCATCCCAGAATCGCCCGCATCGGTAATGTTCTCCTGAACCAAAATATTGATGAATTGTATAATTATCTGGCAAGTATTCTACATACTTAGCGAGTTCCTCGTTAGTTATCCCGTCCTAAAGTAGAAAACAACAAATAATAAGCATAATATCAACATTTCATTAACCATTGAGATGTAGGGATCGTATGTCTGCCGTACTTACTGCTGAGGAAGCGCTGAAGTTAGTGGGTGAAATGTTTGTCTATCATATGCCGTTTAACCGGGCGCTGGGTCTGGAGCTTGAACGCTATGAGAAAGAATTTGCTCAATTAGCCTTTAATAATCAACCGATGATGGTCGGCAACTGGGCGCAAAGCATTCTGCATGGCGGCGTGATCGCGTCGGCGCTGGACGTTGCCGCCGGGCTGGTGTGCGTTGGCAGTACGCTGACCCGCCATGAGACGATCAGCGAGGACGAACTGCGTCAGCGAATGTCACGTATGGGGACAATCGATTTGCGCGTTGATTACCTGCGCCCGGGGAGAGGAAATCGCTTTACCGCCACCAGTAGCCTGCTGCGGGCGGGGAATAAAGTCGCCGTTGCGCGCGTGGAACTGCATAACGAAGAACAGCTTTATATTGCCAGCGCAACCGCCACTTATATGGTGGGGTAAGTGCCCAAAAAAAGGTAAACTGCTGTTACATTTCTGAAATGAGTTTTCCCGATGGATGCTAAACAAACGCGGCAGGGCGTGTTACTCGCTCTTGCTGCTTATTTTATTTGGGGTATCGCTCCTGCCTACTTCAAGCTGATTTACTATGTCCCGGCGGATGAGATCCTGACGCACCGCGTCATCTGGTCATTTTTCTTTATGGTGGTACTGATGAGCATCAGCCGCCAGTGGTCGGGCATCAAAACGCTGCTACAAACGCCAAAGAAGATCTTCCTGCTGGCGCTCTCTGCAGTGCTCATCGGTGGAAACTGGCTGCTGTTCATTTGGGCGGTCAATAATCATCATATGCTGGAAGCCAGCCTGGGCTATTTTATTAACCCGCTGGTGAATATTGTGCTGGGAATGCTTTTCCTCGGCGAGCGCTTTCGTCGCATGCAGTGGCTGGCGGTACTGTTAGCCGCCTGCGGCGTACTGGTACAGCTGTGGACCTTCGGATCGCTGCCAATCATCGCGTTGGGCCTGGCGTTCAGCTTTGCTTTCTATGGTCTGGTACGCAAGAAGATTGCCGTCGAAGCACAAACCGGCATGCTGATCGAAACCCTGTGGCTTTTACCCGTTGCGGCTATCTATCTGTTTGGCATCGCGGACAGCCCAACCAGCCATATGGGTCAAAACCCCATGTCGCTCAATCTGCTGCTGATTGCTGCAGGTGTCGTGACCACCATTCCGCTGCTGTGCTTTACCGGCGCGGCGACCCGCCTGCGTCTGTCCACGCTGGGTTTCTTCCAGTATATCGGACCCACGCTAATGTTCCTGCTGGCCGTCACTTTCTACGGTGAAGTTCCGGGAGCGGATAAAATGGTCACGTTTGCGTTTATCTGGGTGGCGCTGGCAGTTTTCGTGATGGATGCGATTTATACGCAACGACGGGTACGTCGGAGCTGAAGAAGTGCCGGATAAGGCGTAACCGCCATCCGGCACAGCCATTACAGCCAGTTCTTGCGCTTAAAGTACAGATACGGTGCCAGACCCGCGAGCATCATAAAGACAATCGCCCCTGGGTAACCGAAGCTCCAGTGCAGTTCCGGCATGAACTCAAAGTTCATCCCGTAGCTGGAAGCCACCAGCGTCGGCGGCAGGAACACCACAGAGACCACCGAGAAGATCTTGATGATGCGGTTCTGCTCGATATTGATAAAGCCCATCGCCGCCTGCATCAGGAAGTTAACTTTCTGGAACAGTGATTCGTTGTGCGGCAGCAGGGATTCGATATCGCGCAGAATCTCGCGCGCCTGTTCCAGCTGACTCCCCGGCAAACGCGCTTTACGCACCAGGAAGTTCAGTGCGCGCTGGGTATCCATCAGACACAGGCGGACCTTCCAGCCAATATCTTCCAGTTCCGCCAGCGTCGAAAGCGCTTCGTCATATTCATCGCCCTGACGCCCTTCCATGATCACACGGCTGAGTTTTTCCAGGTCGCTGTAGATATTTTCGATCTCATCCGCCAACTGTTCAATTTTAGTTTCGAACAGGTCGAGCAGCAGCTCGTAAGCGTTGCCATCCACCATCGCCTGATTACGCGCACGCATGCGGTACAGGCGAAATGCCGGCAGCTCGCGCTCGCGCAGAGTAAACAGGCGACCTTCGCGAATGGTAAATGCGACGGTTGAGTTACCCGCGTGATCGTCGGCATCTTCATAGAAGAAGAAGGAGTGAATGTGCAGACCGTCTTCGTCTTCAAAAAAACGCGCAGATGCTTCGATGTCTTCCAGTTCAGGGCGCGTAGCCAGATTCTGGCCCAAGTCCTTTTGCACACGGTTTCGTTCTTCGTCATCCGGCTCGACTAAATCGACCCAAACCGAACTGGCCAGGTGCTCGATTTCGTCTGCCTCAAGGCGAGTTAAACGATTGTTTTCCAGTTGAAATGCGCTCAGCATGACCGGGACTCCCAATGCAAAAAATTATCGGACAGTTCGGAGGGCACACAGAAACAAATTGGGTTTCAGACCATTAAACAGCCTGACTCAGCGCGACGGGAAAAAACAGAAGGTCGCTGACAACCGCGAAGGCTATCAGCAAAAAGGGATAGCCTTAGGAGTTGATCCTGGATGACAGGATAATGAGCCAGTATCTACTGGGTGTGTCCAAGGCGAATGTCCTCTTAGCGTAATCGTGCGCGCATGTTACGCCAGCAAAATTTTGACGTCAACACGCAACAGATGGCGAAAAAGTAATAATTTCCCCTTATACAAAAAGGTTAGCAGAGGGGAATTATTTATCTATGATTTCAGAATATTAACCGACAGATAGCGGGATGGCGGCTTCGCCTCGTCCGGCCTGGAAATCAAAATGTTACCCGGTCTGTAGGCCGGATAAGACGCGCCAGCGTCGCCATCCGGCAAAGCCAAACCGATCAAACCGTTTCCAGTCTGGCGTAGGCTGCCACCAGCCATTTGATCCCTTGCCCCTGGAACGCGACCTGCAAACGACTGTGCTCACCGCTTCCTTCCAGATTGACGATGGTGCCCTCACCAAACTTAGCGTGGCGCACGCGCTGGCCGAGCTTGTAGCCGGTATCATTTTCCGCCATTGGCGTGCCCATCCGCTGATGGCTCACCGGGCGGCTAACCGTGGCGCGCAGGCGAACCTCTTCAACGCACGCTTCCGGCAGTTCGCCGATAAAGCGCGACGGGCGGTGGTAAACCTCTTTGCCGTACAGACGACGCGTTTCGGCGTAGGTCAGCGTCAGCTTTTGCATCGCGCGAGTCACGCCTACGTAAGCCAGGCGGCGCTCTTCTTCGAGGCGCCCGCCTTCGTCCAGCGACATCTGGCTGGGGAACATGCCTTCTTCCATACCCACGATAAATACCTGGGGGAACTCCAGACCTTTCGCCGAGTGCAGCGTCATCAGTTGTACCGCATCCTGCCAGGTATCCGCCTGCCCTTCGCCTGCTTCCAGCGCGGCGTGAGACAGGAACGCCTGTAGCGGCATTAAGTCTTCGTCTTCTTCGTTGTAGCTGAACTGGCGCGTTGCCGTCACCAGTTCGTCTAAGTTTTCGATACGCGTCTGACCCTTCTCGCCTTTTTCCTGCTCGTACATCATGCGCAGGCCGGAGTCTTTAATCACCCGGTCAGTCTGCACGTGCAGCGGCATATCGGCGGTCTCCTGCGCCAGCGCATCGATCAGCTCCATAAAACGCTGTAAGGCGCTGGCGGCACGACCCGCGAGGGCTTTTTCCTGCAACAGCTCACGACAGGCCTGCCACAACGTAAGCTGGCGGTCACGGGAGGTCTGACGCACGACATCTAATGTACGATCGCCAATCCCGCGGGTTGGCGTATTCACCACACGTTCGAATGCAGCGTCGTCATTGCGGTTAGCGATCAGGCGCAGGTAGGAGAGCGCATCTTTGATTTCCTGGCGTTCGAAGAAGCGCATCCCACCATAGATACGGTACGGCATGCTGGTTTGTAACAACGCCTCTTCCAACACGCGCGACTGGGCGTTGCTGCGATACAGAATGGCGCACTGTTCCAGCGCACCGCCGTTGTCCTGCCAGGTTTTGATACGATTGACCACAAAACGCGCTTCATCGAGTTCGTTGAACGCGCAGTACAGTGAAATTGGTTCGCCGTCGACGCCATCGGTCCACAGCTTTTTACCCAAACGCCCGTTGTTGTTTTCAATCAGGGCGTTGGCCGCGCTGAGGATGTTGTTGGTCGAGCGGTAGTTCTGCTCCAGGCGAATGGTTTCTGCGCCCGGGAAATCCGTGAGGAAGCGCTGGATGTTTTCCACTTGCGCCCCGCGCCAGCCGTAGATCGACTGGTCATCATCGCCAACGATCATCACTTTGCCTGTATCGCCCGCCAGCAGGCGGATCCAGGCGTACTGAATGTTGTTGGTATCCTGGAATTCGTCCACCAGGATATTGGTAAAGCGTTCGCGGTAGTGCTGCAGGATATGCGGCTTGTTGAGCCACAGTTCATGGGCGCGCAGCAACAGCTCGGCAAAATCCACCAGCCCCGCACGGTCACACGCTTCCTGATAGGCCTGATACACTTTCTGCCAGGTTTGCTCTACCGGGTTGCCATAGCTCTGCAGATGGTGCGGGCGCAGCCCTTCGTCTTTCTGGCTATTGATAAACCACATCGCCTGACGCGGCGGCCACTGCTTCTCATCAAGATTCATCGCCTTGATCAAACGCTTGAGCAAACGCAATTGGTCTTCGCTGTCGAGGATCTGGAAATCCTGCGGCAGGTTCGCATCCATATGGTGCGCGCGCAGCAGGCGGTGCGCCAGACCGTGGAATGTACCCACCCACATACCGCCCTGGCTGGTTCCCATGATCTGGCCAATACGGTGGCGCATTTCCGCCGCCGCTTTGTTGGTAAAGGTCACCGCCATAATGGAGTATGGCGAATTGTTCTCTACCGTCAGTAACCAGGCGATACGGTGCACCAGCACGCGAGTTTTACCACTCCCCGCGCCGGCCAAAACCAGCATGTTGCTGCGTGGCGCGGCCACCGCTTCACGCTGTTTATCATTAAGGCTGTCGAGCAGGTAAGAAACGTCCATTGGCACCGCCGCGTAAAAGTAGGTAAGGCGGATAAGCGTAGCGTCATCCGCCAAAAAGCTGGGTATATATACAGAGTTCTGCTGGTGATTATATCAGCGAGGTCAGAGATGCCAACTGTGAAATTTCGATATGCGGCAGCAAACGGCTGTCTGCGGTTTGCATCAGGTCGGCATTTTCCGGTTTGATCCAGCAGGCCTGCATACCGCAACGGATGGCCCCCGCCACGTCTGTCGTCAGGTCATCGCCCACATGCAGAATCTCAGCCACAGGCATTTTCAGTTTATCCGCCGCCAGCGCATACATGTCGCTGAACGGTTTTGATCGCCCGTCGGGACCGGCGCGCAGCACAAACTCAAAGTAATCGCCCAGGCCGAACAGTTCTGGCTGTGCGTTACCGTTGGTGATCGCCACCAGCGGCCATTTGCGGGCCAGCGCCTTCAGCGTGTCATGCGTCGCCTGCGGGACGTCAATGCGGCTACGCCATTTGGCGAAATTCATCATCGCCGCATTTGCCCCCATTCTGGCTTCTGCTTCTGACAATCCCGCCTCCAGCATAGCGCGCTCTACGGCGCGGTGACGCCATTGGGTAACGTCGTGGTAGATTTCCGGCTCAGCGTCGCGAACGGCCTGACGTAAGCGCTGTAGGTCGCTATTTTGCAACGAATTCAACGCCGGATGGTAATTCTGTACAAACGCGAGCGCTTCCTGCTCGGTGCGTGTGATAACGGGACGGTTATCGTAAAGGGTGTCATCAAGGTCAAAGGTGAGCGCAGAAATGCGCCCCAAAGGCCGGTAAAAACGCATTATTTCCCCCGTTTGGCGCGTGGATGCGCCGCATCGTACACTGAAGCCAGGTGTTGAAAATCAAGATGGGTATAGATTTGGGTAGTGGAGAGATTAGCATGCCCCAATAACTCCTGTACCCCGCGCAGATCGCCGCTCGACTCCAGCATATGCGTCGCAAAAGAGTGGCGCAATTTGTGGGGATGTACGTGGCTGTTCAGCCCCTGTTTGATCCCCCATTCCGCAAAGCGTTTTTGCACATTACGCGCAGAAATGCGTTTGCCCAGTTTTGACAGGAATAACGCATCGTCATCGCTGCCAAATAGCCCCCGCAGGTCCAGCCAGTGCTCAATCCACGCCACTGCATTGCGGCCAATTGGCAGGCGACGTTCTTTACTGCCCTTCCCCATCACCCATACTTCGCCGGTGTCGAGATCGAGATGTTTAATATCCAGCCCAACCAGTTCAGACAAACGCAGCCCTGCGCCGTACATCACTTCTAACATTGCCCGGTCGCGCACGGCGAGGGGATCGTTGAGGTCGATATCCAGCAGACGATTAACGTCGTCGACATCGATATTTTTAGGTAGATGACGCGGTGCTTTCGGCGCGGAAACACTTTTTGCGGGATTGGCTTTCAGCTCGCCCTGATTAACCAGCCAGTCAAAGAAACTGCGCAATGCGGAGAGACGCAGCGCCAGGCTCGCTGGCCCCAGCCCTTTACGACGGCTGCGCACGGCAAAACTGCGTACCATCGAAGCGTCACATTGTTGCCAGCTTTGCAGACCGGTCTCTCCGGCTAACGCAATGATGGCATCAAGCTGACGCTGATAATTCAGCAATGTGATCGGGCTAAGCTGGCGCTCAACGCCCAGATAGCGTAAAAAGCGCGCCACATCCTGAGAAAGGGGTGAATCGGTCATACGCGTTCAATCCAGCGCTCCAGCAGCTCCGGCAACATCAGCGAGATTTCCTGCAGTAATTGCGTACCTTGCCCCTGCTGGTAATGATTAACGTCGCGACTGCTGAACAGCATCACGCCCAGGGATCCATCTTGCCCCAACATCGACATCGCCACCGAGCCTACCGCTTTCGCCTCGGGCATCATGACCAGAAGTTCCGGGCCATTGAGCGGTCCAAGATAGTGCAGTGACTGGCCCAGACGCTGAATACGCAGCGGTTCAAAAGCCTGACGGCTTAATGCCAGATGAGTGAATTTTGATGGCGCACCAAGTCGCCAGCGATCCGGGAACAGACGAACCGTCGCCCCAGCCAGCCCTAACTCACGCGCCCAGCGATGAAATCGCATCAGCATGTCGTCAAGACTGCTGGCCGATACCAGCCGTGCTTGCAGATTTAACAGTCGATAGAACAGGCTTTCATTGGCGTTGGCTTGTTCCATCAACAACGCCATATTCTCTTCCAGCACGTTGATATGATTACGTGCCCGCGCCATATGCCATTCCACTAAAGAGACCGTACCCCGCACCGGGTGCGGAACACGCATCGCTTCAACTGCCTGGGCATTACGGATAAAAAACTCAGGATTACGTTGCAGGTAATCGACGACCGCCCGGTCGTCCAGCTCCATCAGCGTTTCCTGTAGTTCTTCCCCTGGTTGCTTCATAAGTGAATAAATCCGTCGTAGACATGTGCCGCCGGGCCAGTCATATACAGCGGATGACCCGGACCTCTCCAGGCGATATCAAGTCGACCGCCCGGTAATTCCACCCTCACTTCTTCTGCCAGCAGGCCCTGCTGGATACCAACCGCAACAGCGGCGCACGCACCGCTGCCGCAGGCCTGCGTTTCACCCGCGCCGCGCTCATAGACGCGCAGCCGGATATGCTCGCGCTTTACCACTTGCATAAATCCGATATTGGCGCGTTCAGGAAAGCGTTCGTGGCTTTCCAGAACCGGCCCCAACGTTTCTACCGTGGCCGTATCAACATCATCAACCTGAATTACGCAGTGCGGGTTCCCCATTGAAACCACGCCGCACAATACTGTCTGTTCAGCCACGCGCATAATATAGGTCTTCTCTGCTTTGTTGGCGCGAAACGGAACCTGCGCGGGTTCAAAATTGGGTTCACCCATATTCACCCGTACCAGCTCGTCGTCGGTTACGGTTAATACCATACGACCATTAGCGGTACTGACGCGAATATCACGCTTATTGGTCAGCCCTTTCAGGCGAACAAAGCGGGCAAAACAGCGGGCGCCATTGCCACACTGTGACACTTCACTACCGTCGGCATTAAAAATACGGTAGTGGAAATCCAGCTCCGGATCATACGGAGGTTCAACCACCAGCAGTTGATCAAATCCAACGCCGAGATGCCTGTCGGACAAGCGGCGGATCAGCTCTGGTGAGAAAAAGACATTCTGCGTTACCGCGTCGACGACCATAAAATCGTTGCCAAGGCCATGCATTTTAGAGAATTGCATCATTCACTCCGTTCACGCGGGTACAGAAATATACATCTATTCCTGCCGTCAGTAATTCACCTGAGAAGGCCCGTCACTAATCCCACGATCGTTTTTCTCTGGCGTGGTGGATTGTGATTGCGGCTGAACGCTCTTGGTCGGAGGCGGCGCGGTTTTATCTGCTGGCGGGAAATAGAGCGGGCCTTTTAGCCCACAGCCCGTCAGGCTGAACAGAGTAAAAATGACAGCGAGTGGCTTTAACACGTTTTTCATTATCGATTGCCTGTAAAGTTCATGCTTTCTGTTTTCTATCATCGCAGGAGAAGGCGTAAAAGCAAGAGTTAGCCTGTAATCTGCAACGCGTTTTGTTTCAGGTTATACTGCCGTCATCACGAAAAACAGGATAAGAAAATGAACGACAGTGAATTTCATCGCCTTGCTGACACCCTGTGGATGACCATTGAAGAGCGTCTGGATGACTGGGACGGCGACAGCGATATCGATTGTGAGATCAACGGCGGCGTGCTGACCATCAGCTTCGAAAACGGCAGCAAAATTATTATTAACCGTCAGGAGCCGCTGCATCAGGTGTGGCTGGCGACCAAACAGGGCGGCTACCACTTTGACCTGAAAGGCGACGAGTGGATCTGCGATCGTAGCGGCGAAACGTTCTGGGATCTGCTAGAACAGGCGGCGACACAGCAGGCGGGTGAAGAGGTGAGCTTCCGTTAAGTTTTATTGCCGGATACGCTTCGCTTATCCGGCATCATGCTCACGAGAAATACTGCTGCAACAGCGGAGTGTCGTTTTCCTGACTGACGGGCGGCACGGCGCTAATCGGCTGGGTACGGAACGGGATCACCTGCGCGCGCCCATCGGTTTTCACAATCTGATAGAACTGCGGCAGGTTAAAGTTGATGAAGCTGGAGCCGTAGGTAAAGCGATCGTGCGACGACGAGTAGAAACGGCTGACATCGCGTACCAGCTCCTCTTTGCTGCCTTCGCAGTGGTGATACACCTCAGCCCGATTACTCTCATCCAGAATGTAGATATTAAAGCCCTGCTCATCACCCGTTTCTTCGAAAAAGAACTGAATGATCCCTTCGCTGGCAAAACCGTCAACCACTGACGGGAGTTTCACATGATTGGTCTCAACCTGAACGGAAAGCCCGTGCAGTTTGTTATGTGAAATCGCGCCATAAAATTCAATCGCGTTTTCCAGCTTCTGTACCGAGACGTTCAGGCGCTCGAAGAACAGACCCCACGTCTGACCGGAAACGCGCAGCGCTTTGAAGCGTCCGGTTTCCTGACGGGTGCTGGAGAGGCGCAACTCGATGCACTCAGACACCAGTTGCTGTACACGGGTGCGAATTAAACCGCGCAGATGCTGGCTATAGCAGAAGACCTCGACGCTATCCGGCGGCGCGGCATCCTGGTGCATTTTGCCGAGAATCGTTTTTAACGCTTCAATCATCGCCTGCTCACCGTTGAAGTGCAGCGTACGCACTTCATTCCACGAGTTGCGGTACAGCAGGTCGACGCTACCCACCAGGCAATTTTGTTCTTCACCAAAGCTGAAGACGTCCAGCTTACGGAAATCAAAATGAACCACCTGATTGCGAAATGCTGCCGTCGGGTCATATTCAAGGTTAACAATAATCGCCAGGTGGCGAATCTCGCACGGGCTATAGAGCGCTTTCGGCGTTGGCGCTGGCAGTCGCAGCGGGAAGTGATGCGACACGTCGGCGACCATTTCTTGCAGCTTCGGCAAATCAACAATGCCGTTGCCCTTAATAAATAAATGCGTACGCGAGGTCAGCAGGCCGTTGAACCAGGCCCACGCCACCAGTTTATTGAGGTAGCGGTTATATTCCAGCGGCTGATGGCTGATGATCGAGTCCATGTTAGGCGCGCGGTTATAGAGATACCAACCCGAACGGTTGGCACGGCCCGGCGGCACATGGATAAAGGTCAGATTCGGTTCCGAGAGATCCGGAGATATCTGCGGGTTCACCAGCGTTACTTTACCTGGTAATGCTTCAAACGCGGCATACAGCTTACGGGTCAGCACGCCGATATCCTGCGGGCTGGCGCTCACGCTGAGGTTATTTCGGCGGGCAAAACGGATCAGGTTACGATAGCTCTGCATCATCGCATCGAGCAGTTCGTTATGCGCTTCGCGTACCTGGTCAATCTTCCAGTTAGCGCGGTTATCCAGCATGGTCAGACGGGCGTCATCCCAGCCCCACTCTTTCACTAACTGACTTAATACTTCACGACGCCAGCCCACGCAGGCGCGCTCGCGGCTCAGTTTCTCACACACTTTTAAGTAGAAACATCGACGCACTAAATCCAGACGAGTCGGGTCTTCGATCGCCGTGAGGTACTCGGTAACGCGCTCCAGCATCATGCAGTAAGGGTCGAGACCAAAAGAGACGATCTCGCCATCGTGCAGGCGCTGTTTAATATCTTTCGCCAACAGGCGTGGATTGGGGTATTCCCAGGAATAAGCTTCCAGCAGCAGCGTTTTCAATACCGCTTTGTACGGGGAGTCGATACTCTTGTACAGCTGCCAGAGGCTGGCGCCAAAGTACTCTTCGGCGGAGAGCGAACTGAGTCCGCCGAGATCCAGCCATTCGTTTGGCGTTAACACACCCTGTGCGTAAAGCGTCATGACGTAATCGTCGTAATGCTCTTCTTCGTCGCCCGGCACCATATTCCACAGAATACGTTTACCCGCGAGACGCACAGCGGTGCGATAGAATTCATCAAGCAGCAGGATATGCTGCGTCGAGCCACAGTCTTCACCACCCAAACTGCCGCTTTCATTGTGGCGGAAACGGTTTTCATCAATCAGGAAGAAGCTGACTTCCACGCCCAGCGAGGCGGCCCAGCTTTCCAGCAGGCTACATTTACGCTGCAGCAACTGGCGCTCTTCGCTATCCAGCCAGGATTGATGGCAGACCCAAATATCAAGGTCAGAGGAACAGCTTTGCCCTACCGAAGAGGTGCTGCCCATTGAGTAAACGCCGGTGATAGGCAGTTCGCCCTTGGGAGGATCCTGCGGTGACATACCGCGGTACAGTTCAAGTTCGTTCAGGTAGTGGCGTTGGGTTTCATCAGGCGTGTAAAGGCATATGCCTTTGGGAACGTTACCATCAAGGTAACCCGGCATCAGCGGATGGTGGTAGTGCAATAATGTCGGCAGCAGACTGTATACCTGCTGGAAGGCAGGTCCCATGGCAGCAAGCGCGCGATCCACACGCAGTTGATTTATGGCATCCAGTCTCTGTTTCAGAGTCTCAATATAGAGGTACAAGACGTATCGCCTGATGTTGCTATCCGTCATGTTGTCGATTGCTGCGGCACAAGCGCTCACAATAATCGTCATCAATTCGGATAAACCGTATGTCAAAAATAACCGTTACCTGTTTTTTCGCCCATATTTTTTTATGCTGTACAGCCGAAAAAATGGTCTAAAACGTGATCAATTTAACACCTTGCTCATTGACCGTAAAGAAAGATGCGCTACATACAAGTGTAGCACCGTTCGTTACGTGTAAATTCCTTCATACGGTCGGGAGGTTTCTCGTCATTATTCACTGCCAGTGATGATGCAGCGCCTTTTCCTCTCACTCACGTTTGAGCGTAACGCTGACATCCCTTTGATAAGGATGTTAGGATGGTCAATGATTGATAATGACGGTAACAAGCATGTTAGACAATGTTTTGAGAATTGCCACACGCCAAAGCCCCCTTGCGCTCTGGCAGGCACATTATGTCAAAGACGCCTTAATGGCAAACCACCCCGGTCTGATCGTGGAACTGGTTCCGATGGTAACCCGTGGCGATGTGATCCTTGATACCCCGCTGGCGAAAGTCGGGGGGAAAGGGTTGTTTGTTAAAGAGCTGGAAGTCGCGCTGCTGGAAAAACGCGCCGATATCGCCGTGCATTCCATGAAGGATGTGCCGGTTGAATTCCCTGACGGTCTTGGACTGGTCACCATTTGCGAGCGAGAAGATCCGCGTGATGCTTTCGTCTCAAATAAGTACAACACGCTGGATGAACTACCGGCAGGCAGCATCGTCGGGACATCCAGTTTGCGTCGCCAGTGCCAGTTGGCAAAGCGTCGCCCGGATCTCGTCATCCGTTCACTGCGCGGTAACGTAGGTACGCGTCTGAGCAAACTGGATAACGGCGATTATGACGCCATTATTCTGGCGGTCGCCGGATTAAAACGTTTAGGTCTTGAGTCGCGAGTCCGCACCGCTCTGCCGCCGGAAGTCTCCCTACCCGCTGTCGGGCAAGGCGCAGTTGGCATAGAATGTCGACTGGATGATATGCGCACTCAGGCGCTGTTAGCACCGCTCAACCATGAAGAGACGGCGCTGCGCGTCAAAGCCGAACGCGCCATGAATACCCGCCTGGAAGGGGGATGTCAGGTCCCTATCGGCAGTTATGCAGAACTCATTAACGGTGAGATTTGGCTGCGGGCGCTGGTCGGCGCGCCTGACGGTTCGCAGATGGTATGCGGAGAACGTCGCGGCGCCGCGCAGGAAGCTGAACAGATGGGCATCTCTCTGGCTGAAGAGCTGCTGGAGAACGGTGCGCGCACCATTCTGGCTGAAGTTTACAACGGAGAAGCCCCCGCATGAGTATTCTGGTCACCCGCCCGTCTCCCGCAGGGGAAGAGTTAGTGAGCCGTCTGCGCACACTGGGGCAGGTGGCCTGGAGCTTTCCGCTCATCGAGTTTTCGCCCGGTCGGGAACTGGCAACGCTGGCTTCCCGACTGTCGGCGCTGACGGAAAACGATCTGGTCTTCGCCCTCTCGCAGCACGCCGTCACCTTTGCAGATGCCGAACTTCAGCAACAAGGGAAAAGCTGGCCCTCCCTTCCGCGTTATTTTGCCATTGGTCGCACAACGGCGCTGGCGCTGCATACCGTTAGCGGTTTCAATATTCACTACCCTCTGGATCGGGAAATTAGCGAAGTCTTGCTACAATTACCTGAATTACAAAATATTGCGGGAAAACGCGCGCTTATATTACGCGGCAATGGTGGCCGTGAGCTGATAGGTGAAACCCTGACAGCACGCGGAGCTGATGTCAATTTTTGTGAATGTTATCAACGCAGTGCAAAATATTACGATGGTGCAGAAGAAGCGATGCGCTGGCAATCTCGTGGTGTGACCACGGTGGTTGTCACCAGCGGAGAGATGCTACAACAGCTCTGGTCGCTCATTCCGCAGTGGTATCGTGAGCACTGGTTACTACGCTGTCGGCTGCTGGTCGTCAGTGAGCGTCTGGCGCACTTCGCCCGGGAACTGGGCTGGCAAGATATTAAGGTCGCTGATAACGCCGACAACGATGCGCTACTACGCGCATTACAATAACTCTCATAATGGGATGCCATAATGACGGAACAAGAAAAATCCTCCGCCGTGGTTGAAGAGACCAGGGAGGCCGTGGAAACCACGTCACAGCCAGTCAATACTGAAAAAAAGAGTAAGAACAGCACGGCGCTGATTCTGAGCGCAGTGGCGATTGCTATTGCGCTGGCTGCAGGCGTTGGGCTGTACGGTTGGGGGAAACAGCAGGCAACAACGCAGACAGCAACCAGCGATGCGCTGGCGAACCAGCTTACAGCGTTGCAAAAAGCGCAAGAAAGCCAAAAAGCTGAGCTGGAAGACATTATTAAACAGCAGGCAACGCAGCTGGATGAAGCCGCTCGCCAGCAAGCCGCGCTGGTCAAACAGCTTGACGAAGTCCAGCAAAAAGTCGCCACTATCTCCGGCAGCGATGCCGGGACGTGGCTGCTGGCGCAGGCTGATTTCTTGGTGAAACTGGCCGGTCGCAAATTATGGAGCGATCAGGACGTTACTACCGCTGCGGCGCTGCTGAAAAGCGCTGACGCCAGTCTGGCGGATATGAATGACCCAAGCCTGATTACCGCCCGTCGCGCGATTACCGACGATATCGCGAGCCTCTCTGCGGTGACTCAGGTCGACTATGACGGCATTATCCTGAAAGTGAATCAGCTCTCTAACCAGATTGATAACCTGCGTCTGGCCGACAACGACACCGACGATTCGCCGATGGATTCCGACAGCAGCGAGCTTTCCAGCTCGATCAGCGAATGGCGCGTCAATCTGCAAAAAAGCTGGCAGAACTTTATGGACAGCTTTATCACCGTTCGCCGTCGTGATGAAACCGCCGTCCCGCTGCTGGCACCGAACCAGGACGTTTACTTACGTGAAAATATCCGTTCTCGCCTGTTAGTAGCCGCCCAGGCCGTGCCGCGTCATCAGGAGGAAACATATCGCCAGGCGCTGGAAAACGTCTCCACCTGGGTGCGCGCCTACTACGACACCGACGATGCAGCCACCAAAGCTTTCCTTGAAGAGGTAGACCAACTGAGCCAACAAAGCATCAGCATGGACGTACCGGAAACGCTGCAGAGCCAGGCGCTTCTCGACAAGCTCATGCAGACCCGCGTACGTAATTTACTGGCACAGCCTGCCACAGCGCCGGTTACAGCAACTCCTGCGCCTTCAGCTGAAACTCCGGCAACTGCGCCGCAAGGAGAATAATGATGCTAAAAGTATTATTGCTCTTTGTGCTGTTAATCGCCGGGATCGTTGTCGGTCCAATGATTGCCGGTCATCAGGGCTACGTACTGATCCAGACGGATAATTACAATATCGAAACCAGCGTGACGGGGCTGGTGATCATTCTGATCGTCGCAATGGTCGTCCTGTTTGCGATTGAATGGCTGCTGCGCCGAATTTTCCGCACTGGCGCGCATACCCGCGGATGGTTTGTCGGTCGGAAGCGTCGTCGCGCCCGTAAGCAGACGGAGCAGGCGCTGCTCAAGCTGGCAGAAGGCGATTATCAGCAGGTTGAAAAGCTGATGTCGAAAAACGCCGATCATGCAGAACAGCCGGTAGTGAATTACCTGCTGGCGGCAGAAGCTGCTCAACAGCGCGGTGACGAAGCTCGTGCCAACCAACACCTTGAGCGTGCTGCCGAACTGGCCGGAAATGATACGATCCCGGTAGAAATCACTCGCGTTCGCCTGCAGCTGGCGCGTAATGAAAATCACGCCGCGCGCCACAGCGTAGATAAACTGCTGGAAGTGACGCCACGTCATCCGGAAGTGCTGCGTCTGGCTGAACAGGCCTACATTCGTACCGGTGCATGGAGTTCGTTACTGGATATCATTCCATCCATGGCAAAAGCGCACGTGGGTGATGACGAGCACCGCGCGATGCTGGAACAGCAGGCATGGGTTGGTCTGATGGATCAGGTTCGCGCCGATCAGGGCAGCGAGGGGCTACGTGCATGGTGGAAAAACCAGAACCGTAAAACCCGTCACCAGGTTGCCCTGCAGGTAGCAATGGCTGAACATCTGATTGAGTGTGACGATCACGATACGGCACAGCAGGTCATCATTGATGGTCTTAAACGCCAGTATGACGACCGCCTGGTGCTGCCGATCCCGCGTCTGAAAACCAACAACCCGGAACAGATAGAAAAAGTGTTGCGCCAGCAGATTAAAGCCGTCGGCGATCGCCCATTACTGTGGAGCACGCTGGGCCAGTCGCTAATGAAGCACGGCGAATGGCAGGAAGCCACGTTCGCCTTCCGTGCCGCTCTCAAACAGCGTCCAGATGCCTATGACTACGCCTGGCTTGCTGACGCGCTGGACAGACTGCATCAGCCGGAAGAAGCCGCCACCATGCGTCGTGATGGCCTGATGTTGACGCTGCAGAACAACAATCCCCCGCAGTAATTCCTTCTTGCCCGGTGACGCTTCGCTTACCGGGCCTACCGTTATTTCATATACACCAAATCATTCGAGATGCTTCGAGGCGACTTGAAGGATGAGGTGTATATGCATAAAAAAACGCCCGCTCTTTTGGAGCAGGCGTTAAACAGGTCTGTATGACAACATAAATGGGTGCTTCACTCAACGTTATGTCCATGGTGTTTGATGAGGCCAGAGCGACATCTGTCTGTGGACGATAAGCACCGTAAACGGCTCTGCATCATTCCTGAGTTTATGAGGCCAGATGGCGAACATAAGAGATGGAATGAGCATCTACCCGTATATTATTGCACAAGGCATGCCACGATTGCACTGCAAAAACAATGGAACCGGACTTTTTAAGACATCAGGAAATTCGGGGAAATAAAGGCTGAGAAGGGAAAATCAGAAAACAAAAAACCCCGCCGAAGCGGGGTTCAAAATTGGTCGGCGAGAGAGGATTCGAACCTCCGACCCACTGGTCCCAAACCAGTTGCGCTACCAAGCTGCGCTACTCGCCGTTTTACTGCTTTTTGAATTTTTAGTTCAATTCTTTAAGTCGTGGTGCGAGGGGGGGGACTCGAACCCCCACATCCTAAGGACACTAACACCTGAAGCTAGCGCGTCTACCAATTCCGCCACCTTCGCATTTCACAACTTTAAATTAATGGGGTGGCTAATGGGATTCGAACCCACGACAACTGGAATCACAATCCAGGGCTCTACCAACTGAGCTATAGCCACCACTGCAAATCTTTTACGCGGTATTAAAACCACCGCAGCTCCGGCACCTTACTAAATGGTGCGCCCGACAGGATTCGAACCTGAGACCTCTGCCTCCGGAGGGCAGCGCTCTATCCAGCTGAGCTACGGGCGCTTAGCGCCGTTGCGGGGCTGGATATTACGGAGGTCTCGGTCTGCTGTCTAGTGCTTTTTTAAAATAAATTATCGTTTGGTCATGGTTTGTGCGTTTTGTCGCTTATTCCTGCAATTTTTGGGCTGTGCCATGACGATTCAGGCCAAAAACCTTATAAATGAGCGTCACGGCCAGTAAGAAGATAATGCCAACAAACAGCGACATTCGGGTATCTTCATTAAAGTACATGCCGATTAATACGCAAATCAGGAACGCCATCGTCAAATAGTTCGCCCACGGGAACAGAATCGAGCGGAAGGGATGACTGGCGATCGCCGCTTTATGCGCCTGACGGAAACGTATCTGGCTTATCAGGATCACAAACCACGGCACCATCCCCGGCAGCACGCTGGCGCTATAGACATAAACGAACACACGCTGCGGGTTGGGAATGACGTAGTTCAGGCACGAACCAACCAGCAGGATCGCGATAGAAATAGCCACGCCGGCAACCGGCACGCCCTGGCGCGAAACTTTTCCAACGGCAGCAGGTAGCTGGCGATTCTTTGCCAGCGCGTAAAGCATACGCCCACAGCTGTACATCCCACTGTTACAGCCCGACAGCGCCGCCGTCAGGACCACAAAGTTAATAATCCCTGCCGCGGCGGTAATACCAATCTTGGCAAAGGTGAGAACAAACGGGCTACCGTTACTGCCAATCTCATTCCACGGGAAAATAGTGACGATAACAAAAATCGCACCAACGTAGAAAATCAGAATACGCCACAGCACTTTCCCTACTGCACTACGCAGCGTGACCTGCGGATTCTTCGCTTCACCCGCAGTAATGCCGATCAGCTCCACGCCCTGGTAAGAAGCCACGACAATACACAATGCCGTCAGGAAGCCCTTCCAACCACCAGCAAAGAAGCCGCCGTGCTCGGTCAGGTTGCCAAAGCCGATCGCCTGACCGCCATTGCCAAAACCGAAGAAAATCACCCCTAATCCAATGACGATCATCACAATGATGGTGGTCACTTTAATCATGGCAAACCAGAACTCAATTTCACCATACAGGCGAACCGCGGCGAGATTTGCCAGCGCAACCAGTCCGACAGCTATCAGTGCGGGTATCCATTGTGCCATTTCCGGGAACCAGAACTGGACGTACACCCCGATGGCGGTAATCTCTGATATCCCCACCGCCATCCACATAAACCAGTATGACCAGGCAGTGAGATAACCAAAGAAGGGGCTCATATAACGATGGGCGTAAACAGCAAATGAACCGGCAACCGGCTCGAGGAATAACATCTCACCCATAGAACGCATAATGAAAAAGACGAACAGCCCGGCGACAATGTATGCCAGCAGAACCGAAGGTCCCGCCCATTTCAGGGTACTGGCGGCCCCCATAAATAGCCCGACGCCAATTGTCCCCCCAAGGGCAATTAATTCGATGTGACGAGCCTCCAGCCCACGCTGTAGCTCAGGTTTGTTCTCGGCCATAAATCCTCTTGTTGTGTTTGCATACTGTCCGGTATTACCGGTTCTCGTTATGGGTACATCTTGTTATGCCATAACAGGCCATACGGCACCGACCGCTTAACGGTTGGCGTCAAAAACACCACGGCACTGCAATGATTGTTGCGAATGGTTTCCTAAAATCGCTTAAATGGCAATTAAAGCATTCAAAAAATAAATAGATTGTGCGAGAAAGCAGCGATTATGTTGTGAATAAGTAGCGTAATTAGCAGATCACGCTACTTATCAAAGGAGGGAGGGCGTCAGAGATTGCCGGTATAGTGCCAGCGGAGATAGCGTAATAAGCGAAGTTGACGAGTGATACGGCTTGGCTGCGACAATAAGCGATACAGCCACTCCAGCCCCAGACTCTGCCAGATTCGCGGCGCACGCTTAACGTGACCGGTAAAGACGTCGTAGGTCCCACCGACGCCCATATACAGCGCTTCAGGGTGAATCTTCCGGCAGTCACGCATAAAGATCTCTTGTTTCGGCGAGCCCATCGCCACCGTCACAATCTGCGCACCGCTGGCGTGGATACGTTCAAACAACGCCTGGCGCTGGTCCGGGGTAAAATAACCGTCCTGACTGCCTACAATGTTCACGCGCCACTGGGCACGCAGTTTGGCTTCCGTTTGCGCCAGAACTTCAGGCTTGCCACCAATCAGGAAGACAGGCGTTCCTTCCTGCCCGGCTCGCGCCATAAGCGCTTCCCAAAGATCAGCCCCTGCCACGCGTGAAACCTGCGCCTGCGGGAATTTTTTGCGCACTGAGCGCACCACGCTAATCCCATCCGCATATTTGAACTCAGCGGCGTTGATCAGATCCCGCACTTCAGGGTTATCTTCTGCCGTCAGCATCTTCTCGGCGTTGATTGCCACCAGTGTTCCAGGCCTGAGATGCCCCTCGGCAAACAGGTAATTTAGCGCATGCTGCATATCGCGCCAGCCAATCAATTGTAGCCCGCGCAGCGAGTAGAGTGGCGCAGTTGTGTTATCTGTCATTACGATCCTTCAATCTGTGTCCGGGGCAGCGATTTGATTCGTTTATGGATGAGTCCCGCACTATCGAATAGCCAAAACAGCAGTTTTGCCACCAGCAGACAAACGCCGAAAATCACGAGGAAAAAGACCACTCGCGAGACAAACGAATCCAGCCCTTCACGTGCCAACACGATCATATTGAAAATAGCGCCAAAACAGAAACTGTGCAGAATCGCCGCCTTGTAGCGATTGGTTTCGCGGTTGCCTAACTCATACAGCCAGTCAAACCACTTGATGATGAGTCCAACGACAATCGCGCCTAACGGGATAAACAGCGCCCCGCCCATCACCACCAGTGAACCAATTAACGTCGGCGAAATCGCCAGACCTGAGTGGTTGTTCAACACTTCCCAGGTAAAGTAGTTCGCTGAGTTGAGGACAATACTCGGCCGCCCAGGCCAAAGCCAGGAAGGGATAAAGACGTAGAAGTCACGGACAATCGGCGCCAGCCCCTGAAACTCAATATTGTGGTAATTTTGCAGCAACAGCGCCAGATTCTCCCACGGCGAGAAGGTGTCGCGCGTGAGGTACAGGAAGGTATAGAACGCCTCGTCGCCGCTAACGTTCATCCCATAGCGCTTCAGCGCCAGCCAGAACATCCCGACGATACCCAGCACGCCCGCGGCGGCTAGCATCCACAGCGAAATCCAGCCGCGAATGATGCCGATAAACAAGAAGATGGCAAACGCAATGATGATATTGGCGCGCGTCCCGCCAACAATCATATAGGTCAGCAAACCAAACGCGACGGTACTCACCAGGAAGAATAACCACGCTTTGCTGTCCTGACGCAGGAAATAGACCACCAGCATTGCCGGAATGAAGAAGTAGAAGAAACGCTTCAGAGCGACGCCAGAGACTTCACTGGAAAAAATTTGGCTGTAGGATTGCAGTCTGAACAGCAGGAATCCGTTGTGCATAAAGAAGACGCCCACGCTCACCAATGCAATCGCCATCAGGATAACCCAGGTCAAATGCGCTTCAACGCGATTGATGGTAAATAGCGGCCTGCGTGGCTTATCCTCGACTCGCTTGCGAAGGCGTGTTTTATACGTCACGTAGTAGACGGCATAGAAACAGGCGGCTGACAGCAAGGCCTGCAGCAGGATCTCCGGCGGAGCAACTGCCACATCAAAACGGAACACCAGTATGCTGGTCAACGGGAACCCGAAGAAGAACGTCAGCAAAAACAGCAGTGAGAAGAAAACATTGAAGTTAAAACGCACGCGGCGGAATTCAAACCAGGTCAGCGTGGCGATAAACAAGGTGGAGAGCAGCCATACCACCAGCAGACCGCTAAATTGCATCAGGCTCATACGGTTTCTCCTGAAGCAATACGCAACGCGTTGTGCCACGGCTGCAGATAATTCGGGCTAAAGAAGGTGATTGAATTTTTATCTACCGATGCCAACTGGCGCTGCGCTTCGCGTACGACGCCTTCATTGAGCTCATCAGTGGTAAATAACACCGGGAGATTCTGTTCCACCATATCCTGCCAGAAGGGATTTTCACGGTTGAGCACGCACGGGATACCGGCCTGAATCAGTAAACACAGGGTACCGATCCCCTGCTGACGGGCAAAAATAAAGTAACCCAAATCACACTGACGTAATAATGTCAGATAGGCATCAAATTCCAGCTTTTCACTTAAAATTTGCAGATTCTCAGCGCTAAACAATGCCAGGCCGGCCTGACGAACCTCGTCGATATAAGCCGCATTATTGGCGGGGTACCCCATCGGTACAATCACATTCACCGTGTCGCCGAACTGCTGATGGACGGCGCGTAGCGCGGCAATATGCTCATTGCTGCGATCGCCAGAGTTGCCAACCAGCACCGTCATCTTGCCGCTGCGCTGACACGCGTTGCTCATATTATTGAGCGAGGGATCCATCCGCGTTGGGAAATAGAGCAACTCGCCACGCACGCGCGGATGCTGTTCGGCGAAATAGCTCAAATCACCCCGCGTGGCAAATACGCAGCCCACGCGGTTCTGCGCCATACGGCGAATGGGGTAAAACAGGCGAAATTTCAGTCCACTGGAGACTTCATATAAATCCGCGCCCCAGATATGCCAGTAAAACTGCTCCGGTTTAATTCCCCCGCTCAGCAGCGCTAACCACAGGCTGGTGTTGAACTGACCGTGGAAGAAAAAACGCTGTTGGCGATCCGCTTTTGCTTTCGCGATAACCGCTTCAGCCAGCGCCTTTTTCCCACCATAGAAGCTTAGCGATAACGCCGGGCAGTTCTCTCTGAATCCGGCATCCTGACCTGCAACCATAAACGTGCGCGCGTGCTCGCTCATCGCGGCCAGCGAGTCGTTGAAAAACCGCAGCACGGTTTGGTTATGGTGAGGGATATCCGATCCCAGAACGTGAATCAGTACAGTCATACCCGCCTACGCCAGAGTAAAAACACGCCACAACAAAGAGAGAAATAGACAATGTACGTTGCCATGTAAGCCTGTGCCGCGCCCAGCGCACCATGTGCAGGGATCAGCCAATGTGCAAACGCCGTCAATAACATGAACTGGCTAATTTCTGCCAAGATATAAAACCGCAGCGACGCTTTCGCGATCACCAGATAACCGAAAACATAGGCGCCGACTTTCAGCACATCACCGACCAGTTGCCAGGCGAACAGGTCGCGCATGGCGGTGAATTTAGCGGAGAAAAGCAGCCAGATAGCAAAATCGCGCAGTAGCCAGACGGTAAAGCTTGCGGCAGCAACCGCCGGCAGCACGAATTTCAACGACTTGATCACTTCGCGTGTGATGTCGCGCTTTTCAGTCAAACGCGACAACGTCGGCAGCAAGTAAACGCTGAATGAGGCGGTGATGAATTGCAGATAAGCATCGGAGATACTGCTCACCCCCTGCCAGATCCCCACATCATCCCAGCTGTACTGCGCCGCCAACAGGTTTCGCATCATCACGTATGCCACTGGCAGCGTTACGGAGGTAATCAGCGCCATCAGCGTAAACTTGCTTAACTGCCCTGCCAGACCGTTATCCCACGAGGGTTTCAGGTAATGCAGGGGGATAGTCCCACGCTTAATCAGCATTATAGCGGCAGGGATAACGACCAGCGCAGGTACCAGCGCCAGGCCCAGCAAGGCGCCTTCATACCCTCCCAGGCGATAACAGCCATAATAAGCCGCTACACCCACCAGGCTCCCCACAATCAACGACAGCGCGTTACCCGCCGCATCGCGGAAGCCCTTCATCAGCGCCAGCAGCAGGTTCGCCCAGGCAATGCCCATCTGCACCAGCGCAACCAGTCGAACCAGCCCCTGATAATGAGTATGACCAAATAATCCCTGACTGATAGGTGCGGCCGCCAGCAAAAAAATCACCGCCATCAGCGTAGAGAATCCCAGCACCATCGCGGAAGATGTACCGACCACCTTACGGAGCCGGGCCGGATCGTCATGATGCTGCGCAACGTATTTCGTGACGCCATTGAAAATGCCGGCCCCCGCCAACACGCCAAGCACGGTGACCATCTGGCGGAAGTTACCCGCCTGCCCCACGCCTGCCGGTCCAAACGACACCGCCAGCAACTTCACAACCAGCAAACCTGCACCAATTTTTACCAGCGTACTGGCCGCCGTCCATAAGGACGCTTTTGCAAGCGACATATCAGGCGAAGTAGTTGAGTAAGGTCGTAATGACTGTTCGCTGGTTCACCGGCGACAGATTGTAGAACAGCGGTAAACGCAGCAGGCGTTCGCTCTCTTTGGTGGTGTAACGATCAACACCGGCAAACACGCCGAATTTATCGCCAGCCGGGCAATCATGCAGCGGGATATAGTGGAACACCGCCATAATTTCAGCTTCTTTCAGGAAGTTAATCAACGCCGTGCGATCGTCGATATCACGCAGTTTGATGTAAAACATATGGGCATTCTGTACGCAACCCTCCGGTATCGAAGGCAGCTCAATACGCCCGGCACGCGCCAGCGGTTCCAGGGCATCGTAATACTTTTGCCACAGCGCCAGACGCTGCTGGTTAATACGATCAGCCGCTTCCAACTGCGCCCACAGATAAGCCGCCTGCAGATCGGACATCAAATAGCTGGAACCGATATCACGCCAGGTATACTTGTCTACCTGGCCGCGGAAAAACTGACTACGGTTCGTCCCTTTTTCACGGATGATCTCTGCACGCTCGACTAATTTTTTATCATTAATCAGCGTCGCTCCACCTTCCCCGCCTGCGGTATAGTTTTTGGTCTCATGGAAGCTAAAGCAGCCGATGTGACCAATCGTACCCAGCGCACGCCCCTTGTAGGTCGACATGACGCCCTGGGCGGCATCTTCCACCACATACAGGTTATGTTTAGTGGCCAGCCCCATGATGGTATCCATTTCGCAGGCCACGCCCGCGTAATGTACCGGCACAATAGCGCGGGTTTTATCGGTGATCGCCGCTTCAATCAGCGTTTCGTCAATGTTCATGGTATCCGGGCGAATATCAACAAAGACGATTTTCGCGCCGCGCAACACGAAGGCATTGGCCGTCGAGACAAACGTGTAGCTCGGCATAATGACTTCATCGCCAGGCTGGATGTCCAGCAACAATGCCGCCATCTCAAGCGATGCGGTGCAGGAAGGCGTCAGCAGCACTTTCTCGCTGCCAAAATGCTGCTCCAGCCACTGCTGACAGCGACGGGTAAAGCCACCGTCACCACACAGTTTGCCGCTATTCATCGCAGACTGCATGTAATCGAGTTCAGTTCCCACCACCGGCGGTGCATTAAATGGAATCATCGTGTCACCTGTATAACCAATACGCGGTGCTTTCCACATTCGCACCACTGTGTATATAACGTTTAAGCGCGGCGGTGTTGCCCATTTGGGTCGCCACGCGCAATGTTGTTTTACCGCGGGCCTGTGCCCAACAAAGCGCGGCCTGCATCAGTTCTGCACCCGCACCACGCCCGGCCAGCAGGCCAATTCTCGCCTCGGTCGCATTCAGTTCACGCAGCGAGACATAGCCACGAATCTCACCAGTCGGTTTACGAAAAATGAGGCATTGATGATCAAACGTCCCCAGCACCGCGTTTTCAATCCACTGTGCGTAGAAACGCGCGCTGGCATCTTCGGCATACCACGGGGCGCGAAAACGGCTTTGCGCAAATGCCTGTCCTGCCAGATGGCGTAATACCGGGATATCCGTAGTTTGCGCGACCTGCGCACCGGGGTCGCCGCTGGCACACGTTACCGGCAGTACAAAATCGACTTCACCTTCTACCAGTGAGAACCCCAAATGCTGCAGAGCATCTAATTCATGGCTATTTGCGGCAAGTATTTTTGCTTGTACACGCGACCAGGGCAGCAACGCATCTGCGGTTAGAACCGGCGCGCGTTGGTCAAAACGGACAATGGCGCTATTCACGCCAAAGAACGTATTTTCCCAGCTAAGCGGCTCAATACTGGCGCGGATTTTCACCGCCAGACCCCTTTGGTATCAACGATGTACTGCTGTTGAACCGCATCGCCTTTGATGGCTTTAAATTCATTATGGTCAACCAACATGACCAACACATCAGCACGTGCCAGAGCATCGTCCAGCGTCGCCAGTTGGCAAAGACCATCCAGTTTTTTCGGCAGTTGATGGATGTTCGGTTCCACCACCAGCACTTCGCCTTTGTGCCATTGCGCAATATTCTGCGCAATTCCCATCGCCGGGCTTTCACGCAAATCGTCAATATTGGGTTTGAATGCCAGACCAAAACAGGCAATTTTTACTTCGCTAGCCCGTTTGTTGGTATCCGCCAGACAGTCGGCTACGGCAGCCTTCACCCGATCGACCACCCAATGCGGTTTACCATCGTTTACCTCACGTGCAGTACGGATCAATTTCGCCTGCTGTGGGTTCTGCGCCACGATAAACCACGGATCGACCGCGATACAGTGTCCACCTACGCCAGGGCCGGGCTGCAAAATATTCACGCGTGGATGGCGGTTTGCCAGGCGAATCAGTTCCCAGACGTTGATCCCCTGATCGGCGCAAATCAGCGACAGTTCGTTGGCGAAGGCGATATTGACATCGCGAAAGCTATTTTCCGTCAGCTTACACATTTCTGCGGTGCGGGCGTTGGTTACCACACATTCGCCTTCGAGAAAGATGTTGTACAGCTCGCTGGCGCGCGCGGAACAGACGGAGGTCATTCCTCCAATCACCCGATCGTTTTTAATCAGTTCGACCATTACCTGACCCGGCAGTACGCGCTCTGGGCAATAAGCAATGTTAACGTCCGCCTGTTCACCGACCTGCTGCGGGAAAGTCAGGTCAGCCCGCATTTCTGCAAGCCATGCGGCCATCTGTTCAGTTGCCCCGACAGGTGAAGTGGATTCCAGAATCACCAATGCGCCTTTTTTCAAAACTGGCGCAATAGATTTCGCCGCGGCTTCTACGTAGACCATATCGGGTTCATGATCTCCCTTGAACGGGGTAGGCACCGCAATCAGATACGCATCAGCATCTACGGGTGTCGCGCTCGCACGTAAAAACCCATTTTCGACCGCCGTTTTCACCACCGCCCCCAGATCGGGCTCAACGATGTGAATTTCACCGCGATTAATGGTATCCACCGCATGTTGATTTATATCTACGCCAATTACGTGTTTTTGACGGGAAGCAAAGGCAGCCGCCGTTGGCAGTCCGATATAACCCAGCCCAATGACAGAAATGGTCGTAAAACTCATAGCGATATCCGATTATTTTTTAATGCATCTAAAATGCGGTCACATGCCAGCCCGTCTCCATACGGATTATGGGCGCGGCTCATGATCTGATATTCATTGTCGTCATGCAGCAAACGCGTGACTTCTTCAACAATCCGCTGTGGGTCTGTACCTACCAGACGTACAGTCCCTGCGGTAATAGCTTCCGGGCGCTCCGTTGTTTCACGCATCACCAGCACAGGTTTCCCCAGAGACGGCGCTTCTTCCTGAATCCCGCCGGAATCAGTAAGGATCAACCAGGCGTGATTCATCAGCCATACGAATGGCAGGTAGTCCTGCGGTTCAATCAACACCACGTTTTCAACGTGACCCAGGATGCGATTGACCGGCTCACTGACGTTAGGGTTCAGGTGTACCGGATAGACAATCTGCACATTTTGGTTAGACGCGGCTATTTCCGCCAGGGCATGACAGATTTGCTCAAAACCGCGACCGAAGCTTTCCCGACGATGACCGGTCACCAGGATCATCTTTTTATCAGCATCCAGGAAAGGATAACGTTCGGCTAGATCCGCACGCAGCGTCTCATTTCCCAGTACGCGATCCCGAACCCAGATCAACGCGTCAATAACCGTATTACCCGTGACGAAAATACGATCATCAGGGATAGCTTCTCGTAACAGATTTTGCCGCGAGTTTTCTGTTGGGGCAAAATGATACATTGCCAGACGCCCGGTCAGCGTACGATTAGCCTCTTCCGGCCATGGTGAATAGAGATCGCCTGTACGTAAACCAGCCTCTACATGCCCCACCGGGATGCGCTGATAGAATGCGGCCAGACTGGTAGCAATCGTGGTTGTGGTATCACCATGAACCAACACCACATCAGGCTTGAATTCAGCCAAAATAGGCTTTAACCCTTCCAGGATGCGGCAGGTTATTTCTGTTAGTCCCTGACCTGGCTGCATAATATTGAGATCGTAGTCAGGTACAATGGAAAAAAGATTCAACACCTGATCGAGCATCTCCCGATGCTGCGCCGTAACGCAAACTTTCGCC
This sequence comes from Citrobacter sp. RHBSTW-00986, assembly GCF_013783065.1. Lineage (NCBI taxonomy): Bacteria > Pseudomonadati > Pseudomonadota > Gammaproteobacteria > Enterobacterales > Enterobacteriaceae > Citrobacter > Citrobacter sp. RHBSTW-00986. The sequence goes on from NZ_CP056200.1 coordinate 4,861,333, forward strand.
TCAAAATCAGGATCTTTTTCCAGCGCATGAACCAGAGGAGCCATCTTAATGGCCTCCGGTCGCGTACCAAATACAGTCAGTACTTTCACATCGATTCTCTTCGGATTGGCAGTGAGGGCCCAGCCCCTCACTGCAACGGCATTGCTAAATCGTACGGCGACGGGTTAACGCGACACCAGCACCGATCAGAGCCCCAACGATACCCCACATAATCATCAGGAAGGCGCGACGAGGGCTGTCACGTTTTACCGGCTCTTCCGGCGTTCTCAAATAACGATAGGTCTGAAAACGCGGATCTAAAGTTGGTCCAACGTTCAGGGTGTTCAGCATTGCCCTGTTCTGGAAATAGTCCAGATCGAAATCCGGACCAATTGACTGCAGATTCTCAAGTCGCGCCTGCAACATAGGACGTCCGAGTAAGAACAATTCTGAATCCGGTAATTCATCAGCTGGAACATCTGTGGAAGTACGCGAAATATTATGCTGCTCAGCAATTTTAAGCGCTTGTTCAATGCTGTGGACGCGGCGAGAGAAAATGGATTTTGCCACTTCTTCCTGACGTTTGACCTGCGCTTTCATCTGCACAGTGCGTGCGGCCCATGCGCCTTTTAACTCATCATTCAGATGACGTGCCGCGCGTTGGCTGGCAAACGCGACGTACTGGCGCAGCAAATTGTTGGCATCAGGAGCCGTCTCGGCAATCAGCTTCACGCTGTCATTGGTATTACGTAGCGCATCGCCAGGTAAAAACTGAATGTTATTGATCAGTTCATCCAGCATCGCCGCATCGGCTTTACTATTACCGACCATACGCTGCTTATAGTAATCAGTCTGCTGCCAGAATTCTCGGCGTGTATCCCAGGAGGCAAGCTGCATAATGAATTCTTTATAGGCCTCATCCATTACTGACGGTTGGTCCGTGGACGCAAGACTGGCCTTAATATCCAGGTTGCGTAAAAACTGTTGTTGAGAGTAAAAGCCACCCAACATATTGACCGTTGGCCTGTCAGTAATCGCCGTGGCGCTCCACTCCTGACGCGCAAAAAACGTATAGGCGAGGGCCGCTATCGCGAAGGCGAGAGCCATACCGACGATCCACACCTTCCCTGACCACAAGGTACGAAACAACCCACGGATATCCAGTTCATTTTCAGCGCTCACGGCGTCTTCCCCCGGTAATGGTTGTCTCATCGCATCCTCAATTTACTTGGTTAAGTTTGGTTTGCCTTCACGAATTCTTCGCAATCTGCGCTTCACTCGCTTGATAAATCTCGCTACCTTCCAGGCACGCTTGATACAGTAACCGTAGAGGCCAAAGGCCAGTAAAAAAAGCAACAACATGGCCCATTCAGGGACTAAGCGAAAATATTCAGCCAACACGCCGATAGACGCCAGTACCGCCGCAGCCAGCGTAATCAGAACAAATGCTTGTCGGGAAGTAAACCCTGCCCGCATCACCAAATGATGTATGTGTTGACGATCCGCGGAGAAAGGGCTCATGCCTTTTCGCAAACGTCGGTACATGATTGCCACCATATCCATCAATGGAATGGCAATAATCCACAGTGCAGTTACCGGGCTAATGGGGTGAGTTTTGCCCTGCGTAGTCTCCAGCAGGATCCAAATAATGGTGAAGCCAATCAGTGTACTGCCCGCGTCACCCATAAAAACTTTATAGCGACGTCCAAGGATGCCCAGATTTAGCAGGATATAAGGCAGAATGGCGGCGATCATGGCAAAACACCAGATAGCCAGACTCGTCTGACCATCAAACCACAAAATGAATCCCATCGCCGCAAATGAAACGCTGGACAACCCACCTAGCAGACCATCAATCCCATCCACCATATTGAAGGCGTTTATTGCCGCCCAGACGGCAAACAGGGTGAGTAAATAGCCGAACGGACCGAGCACCATCTCCCAGGGGCCAAAAATATACCCAAGGCTAAGAAGATAGAGTTTGCCAACCGACATCATAATAATGCCGATCGCGGCCTGGATAATCGCACGGATTTTTACACTGATATCAAAGCGATCGTCTAACGCGCCGACCAAAACTAATACACCAGCACAGGCCAGAAAGAGAGAAGCATGCGGGATGTAGTAGTCAGCAATGGCAAACGTAAAACATACACCTGCGTAAGCCGAAATCCCTCCAACCAACGGAATCAATCCCTGATGCCGTTTACGGAAGTTGGGTTTATCCACTAAACCAATCTTTTTTGCGACCTTGCGGGCAAAGAAAAGAAACAGTGTTGTGAATAAGAAAATACTGATGAGATCAGTGCTTACTGTCAGTAAATTCACAATGCATGCTCTCAGAGAATATTAATAGCAGAAGTATAACCACGAAGACCTATATTCAGAAGGGAAACCCGACTTCATACCCAATGGTTTTGTATAATTATCAACCACAAGAAACAGATTACGAATCTTTTTCTACTTGTTGGTACTTCATACCGTATTATCGTTATTGTGTCGTTAAGATTACAGCCACAAAAGCAAAACGCCACGTAAAAACGTGGCGTTTTCGGATGAGACCTGAATTACGAACGCTTCATCATATCGAAGAAGTCGTCGTTAGTCTTGGTCATCGCCAGCTTGTTAATGAGGAATTCCATGGCATCAATTTCACCCATCGGATGGATGATTTTGCGCAGGATCCACATTTTCTGCAGCTCTTCCTGAGTGGTGAGCAGCTCTTCTTTACGGGTACCGGAACGGTTGTAGTCGATAGCCGGGAAGACGCGTTTTTCAGCAATCTTACGAGAGAGATGCAGTTCCATGTTGCCGGTACCTTTAAACTCTTCGTAGATAACTTCATCCATTTTAGAGCCGGTATCGATCAGCGCAGTCGCGATGATGGTCAGGCTACCGCCCTCTTCCACGTTACGCGCCGCACCGAAGAAACGCTTCGGACGATGCAAGGCGTTGGCATCAACACCACCGGTCAAAACTTTACCGGAAGCCGGAACCACGGTGTTGTAAGCACGCGCCAGACGGGTGATGGAATCGAGCAGAATGATAACGTCTTTCTTGTGTTCAACCAGACGTTTCGCCTTCTCGATAACCATTTCCGCAACCTGAACGTGGCGGGAGGCTGGTTCGTCAAAGGTAGACGCAACCACTTCACCTTTCACCAGACGCTGCATCTCGGTAACTTCTTCCGGACGTTCGTCAATCAGCAGCACCATCAGCACGCAGTCCGGATGGTTGTAAGCAATGCTCTGCGCGATGTTCTGCAGCAGCATGGTTTTACCTGCTTTCGGCGGAGCAACAATCAGACCACGTTGGCCACGACCGATCGGTGATGCCAGATCCAGTACACGCGCCGTTAAGTCTTCAGTAGAACCGTTACCACGTTCCATACGCAGACGAGAGTTTGCGTGCAGCGGTGTTAAGTTCTCAAAGAGGATTTTGTTACGGGCGTTTTCTGGTTTGTCGTAGTTAACTTCGTTAACTTTCAACAGCGCAAAGTAGCGTTCACCTTCTTTCGGCGGGCGAATCTTACCAGAGATGGTATCACCAGTGCGGAGGTTGAAACGGCGGATTTGGCTGGGAGAAACGTAGATGTCATCAGGACCGGCGAGGTAGGAGCTGTCTGCAGAGCGGAGGAAACCAAATCCATCCTGCAATATCTCCAGCACACCGTCACCAAAGATATCTTCGCCACTCTTTGCGTGCTGCTTCAGGATGGCAAAAATAATGTCCTGCTTGCGCATACGAGCCAGGTTTTCAAGGCCCATATTTTCGCCGAGAGTGATCAGCTCAGAAACCGGCGTATTCTTTAATTCGGTAAGATTCATAATGGTGTGAGTTCTTAAACTTGGGGTAAATCTCGAACTTAATGTTGTGAATGGTATGGCAGGGTCATCCATGCCTGTTTACGGCCATCAACTCATGTCTGTTCGCTGTCTGGTCACAGGAAAGTACGCAGAACTGAAACGACAAGACGGATTGAGTGACAAGCCAGGAATCTGTCCACTTCTCGCGCGAGAAACAACGGGAAGTATTGGATATAACTAGATTCAAACTTAATAAGGTATGTTTAATACGAAGTCAACACTAACTTAGCACGACTCAAGTCGGGCGTCCAGTCATCCGAATCATTTCGAAGTATGGTCGCCCGATCATGAGACTTCCTTACGCTAAATTAGCGTCGAGGAATTCTTTCAACTGACCTTTGGATAGTGCGCCGACTTTAGTCGCCGCAACTTCGCCGTTTTTAAACAGCAGCAGGGTCGGGATGCCACGGATACCATACTTCGGCGCGGTGCCTGGGTTTTGGTCAATGTTCAGTTTAGCAACCGTCAATTTGCCCTGATATTCGTCAGCGATTTCATCCAGAATTGGAGCGATCATTTTGCACGGACCGCACCACTCTGCCCAGAAATCAACGAGGATAGCTCCGTCCGCTTTGAGTACATCCGTGTCAAAACTGTCGTCAGTCAGGTGAATAATTTTATCGCTCATATTAACTCCACAGGAATAAGCCTGGTGCGTTGGTGTACTCTTAATCAACGACGTGTTGATGTAGCATTAACCAACTAAAGGTTGACTTTATTTCACCGGATACGCTTTCGTAAAGCAATAGTAAGCTGATATTCTACCACACTATGAGCAAAACACATTTAACAGAACAGAAGTTTTCCGACTTCGCCCTGCACCCAAAGGTGATAGAAGCCCTTGAAAATAAAGGCTTTCATAACTGCACGCCCATTCAGGCCCTCGCGCTGCCGCTAACGCTGGCAGGTCGTGATGTTGCAGGGCAGGCGCAAACCGGTACCGGAAAAACGATGGCGTTCCTGACGTCAACGTTTCATTATCTTCTCTCTCATCCCGCGATTGCCGATCGCAAGGTGAACCAACCGCGTGCGTTAATTATGGCGCCAACGCGTGAGTTAGCCGTGCAGATCCACGCTGACGCCGAGCCGCTGGCACAGACCACCGGTTTGAAATTAGGCCTGGCTTATGGCGGCGACGGTTATGACAAACAGCTGAAAGTGCTGGAAAGCGGCGTCGATATTCTTATCGGCACGACCGGTCGTCTCATCGACTATGCAAAACAGAACCACATTAACCTGGGCGCGATTCAGGTCGTGGTGCTGGATGAAGCCGATCGTATGTACGATCTGGGCTTTATCAAAGATATCCGTTGGCTGTTCCGTCGTATGCCGCCAACCACCCAACGTCTGAACATGCTGTTTTCTGCAACCCTCTCTTACCGCGTTCGCGAACTGGCGTTCGAACAGATGAATAACGCCGAGTACGTTGAAGTCGAACCGGAACAGAAGACAGGTCACCGTATTAAAGAAGAGCTCTTCTATCCTTCCAACGAAGAGAAAATGCGTTTACTGCAAACGCTGATTGAAGAAGAGTGGCCAGATCGCGCCATCGTCTTTGCTAACACCAAGCATCGTTGTGAAGATATCTGGGGTAGCCTTGCCGCTGACGGTCATCGCGTCGGTCTGTTGACCGGTGACGTGGCGCAGAAAAAACGTCTGCGTATCCTTGATGAGTTCACCCGTGGCGATCTCGACATTCTCGTTGCGACGGATGTCGCCGCGCGTGGTCTGCATATCCCAGCCGTAACGCACGTATTTAACTATGACCTGCCGGATGACTGTGAAGATTACGTTCACCGTATCGGTCGTACCGGTCGCGCCGGAGCAAGCGGTCACTCTATCAGCCTGGCGTGTGAAGAATATGCGCTGAATTTACCAGCAATCGAGACCTATATCGGTCACTCGATCCCGGTCAGCAAGTACAACCCGGATGCGCTGATGACCGATCTGCCGAAGCCGTTACGCTTAACGCGTCCGCGCACAGGCAATGGCCCACGCCGTACCGGTGGTGCTCCGCGTAATCGTCGTCGTTCAGGTTAACGTTAGATATGCTCACAACCACTTCGCTGTACGCCGCAATTGATTTAGGCTCGAATAGTTTTCATATGCTGGTTGTACGCGAGGTGGCGGGAAGCATTCAGACACTCACGCGTATTAAACGCAAGGTGCGTCTGGCCGCTGGCCTCAACAGCGACAACGTTCTTTCCGCTGAAGCTATGGAGCGCGGCTGGCAATGCCTGCGCCTGTTTGCTGAACGTCTGCAGGATATCCCTCAGCCGCAAATCCGCGTGGTCGCCACGGCAACATTACGCATCGCGGTAAACGCCGATGAGTTTATCGCCAAAGCGCAAGAGATCCTCGGCTGTCCTGTCCAGGTCATCAGCGGCGAAGAAGAAGCGCGGCTGATTTATCAAGGTGTTGCCCACACCACCGGCGGTGCCGATCAGCGTCTTGTCGTTGATATTGGCGGTGCCAGCACTGAACTGGTTACCGGCTCCGGCGCGCAAACCACCTCTCTGTTCAGCCTGTCAATGGGCTGCGTCACCTGGCTCGAAAGGTATTTCACCAATCGTAATCTGGCACAGGAAAACTTTGACGAAGCAGAGAAAGCGGCTCGCGAAGTTCTGCGCCCGGTCGCCGACAAACTGCGTTTTCATGGCTGGAAAGTTTGCGTTGGTGCCTCTGGCACCGTCCAGGCGTTACAGGAAATCATGATGGCGCAAGGCATGGATGAGCGCATTACGTTGGCCAAGCTTCAGCAGCTTAAACAGCGCGCCATTCATTGTGGTCGTCTGGAAGAGCTGGAAATAGAAGGGTTAACGCTCGAACGCGCACTGGTTTTTCCCAGCGGACTGGCCATTCTGATCGCCATTTTCACCGAACTGAATATTCAATGCATGACACTGGCCGGCGGCGCACTACGCGAAGGTCTGGTCTACGGAATGCTGCACTTGCCGGTTGATCAGGACATTCGCAGCCGTACGCTGCGTAATATTCAGCGTCGATTTATGGTCGACACCGATCAGGCGAATCGCGTCACGCAATTGGCTGTACATTTACTCGAACAGGTGAAAGATGAGTGGCATCTTGAAGCCATTTGTCGTGAACTGCTGCAAAGTGCCTGTCAGTTGCATGAAATAGGACTGAGCGTAGAATATAAGCAGGCGCCACTGCATGCCGCCTGGCTGGTACGTAATCTCGATCTCCCGGGCTTTACTCCCGCGCAGAAAAAACTGTTAGCCACGCTGTTGCTCAACCAAACTAATCCGGTCGATCTCTCTTCACTCCACCAGCAAAACGCTGTGCCACCACGCATCGCTGAGCACCTTTGCCGTTTGCTACGCCTGGCGATCATTTTCGCCGCTCGCCGTCGCGACGATTTAGTGCCACATATCACCCTGCAAGCTCAGGATGAGAATCTGACGTTAACGCTACCGGAAGGCTGGCTGGAACATCATCCATTAGGTACAGAGTTAATCGATCAGGAAATACAGTGGCAAAGCTATGTCCACTGGCCGCTGGAAGTGCATTAGATGCTGGCTGCCGGATAGCGCTTACGCTTATCCGGCCTACAAAATACCTATTTCTCTTTGGCTTTCGCCATCATCGCCCGAATATTGGCAATGCTGGCCTGCCCTTTTTGCATCCGCTCCTCGGCACTCACCACTTTACGCTCCTGTTCCCAGATAACGTCATCTTGTGGTAGTTCCAACAGGAACCGGCTCGGTTCCGGTCGAACCAGTTCACCGTACTGGCGGCGCTCTTTACACAGCGTGAAGATAAGTTCTTTCTGCGCACGCGTAATCCCGACGTAAGCCAGACGACGCTCTTCGTCGATGTTGTCTTCATCGATGCTGCTCTGATGCGGCAAAAATCCTTCTTCCATTCCCACCATAAATACGTACGGGAACTCCAGTCCTTTTGAAGCATGCAGCGTCATCAACTGCACCTGATCCAACTCTTCTTCGCTCTCTCCGCGCTCCATCATGTCGCGCAGGGTAAAGCGGGTAACGACCTGAGTCAGGGTCATTGGCTCTTCCAGCTCACTACCTTCCAGCATCTCCGTCATCCAGCTGAACAGCGTGTTGACGTTTTTCATACGCATTTCGGCCGCTTTCGGGCTCGGCGAGGTTTCATACAGCCAGGATTCGTAATCAATGCCGTGGATCAGATCGCGTACGGCGGCAACCGGCTCGCGCTCCGCCAGACGTTGAATTTCACCCAGCCAGTGCGTAAAGCGGGTCAGAGAATCATATCCACGCCCGGTTAGCGTCTGGCTAAGTCCCATATCAAAGCTGGCGGTAAACAGGCTTTTATTACGCGTCATCGCCCATTCCCCCAACTTTTGCAGCGTGGCCGGACCGATTTCACGCTTTGGCGTATTTACGATGCGCAAAAATGCACTGTCATCATCCGGGTTGCTGAGCACGCGCAGATAGGCCAGCAGATCTTTAATCTCCGGACGTGAGAAGAACGACGTCCCGCCGGAAATTTTGTACGGGATGCGGTTTTGCATCAGAAACTTTTCGAACACTCGCGACTGATGATTACCGCGATACAGGATGGCGTAGTCTTTATACTGCGTCTTGTTCACAAAGTGATGGGCAATCAGTTCCCCGGTCACGCGTTCCGCTTCGTGCTCTTCATTATTCGCACTCAACACCTTCAGCTCAGCGCCGTAGCCCAGCTCAGAAAAGAGCCGTTTTTCAAAGACGTGCGGGTTGTTAGCAATAAGGATGTTCGCCGCCTTCAGGATACGCCCTGATGAGCGATAGTTTTGCTCCAGCTTCACCACCTGCAGCGCCGGAAAATCTTTGCTTAACAGTACCAGGTTCTGCGGACGTGCACCGCGCCAGGAGTAGATCGACTGATCGTCATCACCCACGACGGTAAAGCGCGCGCGTTTCCCCACCAGCAACTTCACCAACTCGTACTGGCTGGTGTTGGTATCCTGATATTCATCCACCAGCAGATAGCGGATTCGGTTTTGCCAACGTTCACGTACTTCTTCATTGCGCTGCAACAGCAGCGTGGGGAGCAGGATCAGATCGTCAAAATCGAGGACGTTACACGCCTTCATATGCGCGTCATACAGACCATAGCAGTGGGCAAAAATACGATCGCGTTCACCCTTTGCATTGGCTGCCGCCTGCGCTGGGGTCATCAGATCGTTTTTCCAGTTGGAGATCGTTGAAATCAATTGTTGAAGGATAAGCTTATCGTCTTCAATTAGCCCTTCGGTCAATTCCTTAAGCAGGGCCACCTGGTCAGTATCATCAAACAACGAGAAGTTCGACTTCATCCCTAGCGCGGCGTATTCACGCTTAATGACATCCAGTCCCAGAGTGTGGAAAGTAGAGATCATCAACCCGCGCGCTTCTTTACGACCCAACGTTTGCGCCACACGTTCTTTCATCTCGCGCGCAGCCTTATTGGTAAAGGTTACTGCCGCAATATGTCGTGCCTGATAGCCACATTCACGGATCAGATGTGCGATTTTGTTAGTGATAACACGCGTCTTACCGGAACCCGCTCCCGCCAGCACCAGGCAAGGTCCGGTGACGAATTCGACGGCTTGTTGTTGTCCGGGGTTCAAACGCATAGAGGATTGCTCAATCTGTAAACACGGGGATGTGGATTGTAGCAGAAAGTGACGCCAGGGGGATCGGTCATAGCCCATCGCCGAAGACCATGGATTACATGCTACTATTGCGCCCTGATTTATCACTCAACTCAGAGCGCAAACCATGGCAAAAACAGCATCAGCAGTGCATATCCTTGTTAAAGAAGAGAAACTGGCTCTCGATCTTCTGGAACAAATCAAAAATGGCGCCGATTTTGGTAAACTGGCGAAGAAACACTCTATCTGCCCGTCGGGCAAACGCGGCGGCGATTTAGGCGAATTCCGTCAGGGCCAGATGGTTCCGGCGTTTGATAAAGTGGTGTTCTCCTGCCCGGTGCTGGAGCCAACCGGCCCACTGCACACTCAGTTCGGTTATCACATCATTAAAGTGCTGTACCGTAACTAATAAAAAGCCCGGTGTGTTCAACCACCGGGCTTTTTTTTTGCCAAATTGCAGCCTCTTAGCCAGCTACAGCAATACGTTTCATATCAGTCATATAGCCACGCAGTTTCTGCCCCACTTTCTCGATAGCATGGCCGCGAATAGCATCGTTTACGTCGCGCAGCTGCGCGTTGTCTACCGCACCTTCGGCAATCGCTTTGCCCAGATCTCCGGTTTGCAGGGTGGTCATGAACTCTTTCAGCAGCGGTACGCACGCGTAAGAGAACAGGTAGTTACCGTATTCTGCGGTATCGGAAATGACAACGTTCATTTCGTACAGGCGCTTACGGGCGATGGTGTTCGCGATCAGCGGCAGTTCGTGCAGTGATTCGTAGTAAGCAGACTCTTCGATGATGCCGGAATCCACCATGGTTTCAAACGCCAGCTCAACGCCAGCCTTCACCATCGCGATCATCAGCACGCCTTTATCGAAGTACTCCTGCTCGCCAATTTTACCTTCAAACTGCGGCGCGGTTTCGAACGCGGTTTTGCCGGTCTCTTCACGCCAGGTCAGCAGTTTCTTATCGTCGTTGGCCCAGTCAGCCATCATGCCTGAAGAGAATTCGCCGGAGATGATGTCATCCATGTGTTTCTGGAACAGTGGCGCCATGATCTCTTTCAGCTGTTCGGACAGCGCATAAGCACGCAGTTTCGCTGGGTTAGACAGACGATCCATCATCAGGGTGATACCGCCCTGCTTCAGCGCTTCGGTGATGGTTTCCCAGCCGAACTGAATCAGTTTTTCGGCGTAAGCCGGGTCAGTACCCTCTTCCACCAGCTTGTCGAAGCACAGCAGAGAGCCAGCCTGCAGCATACCGCACAGAATTGTCTGCTCGCCCATCAGGTCAGATTTCACTTCCGCAACGAAGGACGATTCCAGCACGCCTGCACGGTGACCGCCAGTGGCCGCAGCCCATGCTTTGGCAATCGCCATGCCTTCGCCTTTCGGATCGTTTTCCGGGTGAACGGCGATCAGGGTTGGAACACCAAAACCACGTTTGTACTCTTCACGCACTTCGGTACCCGGACACTTCGGCGCAACCATCACCACAGTGATATCTTTACGGATCTGCTCGCCCACTTCGACGATGTTGAAACCGTGGGAGTAGCCCAGCGCCGCGCCATCTTTCATCAGCGGCTGTACGGAACGTACAACGTCGGAGTGCTGTTTGTCCGGGGTCAGGTTAACCACCAGATCTGCCTGCGGGATCAGTTCTTCATAAGTACCTACTTTGAAGCCATTTTCGGTCGCTTTGCGCCACGAAGCGCGCTTCTCAGCAATCGCTTCTTTACGCAGGGCGTAGGAGATATCCAGACCGGAGTCGCGCATGTTCAGGCCTTGGTTCAGCCCCTGAGCACCGCACCCGACGATGACCACTTTTTTACCCTGAAGGTAGCTTGCGCCATCGGCGAATTCGTCGCGCCCCATAAAGCGACATTTGCCCAGCTGCGCCAGCTGCTGGCGCAGGTTCAGTGTATTAAAGTAGTTAGCCATGGTGATACCTCGTGATGTTGTACTGTCTTATTGTTCGGTTCGCGTTTCAGCGAGAATGAACCCACATTACAACAGGAAATTTATTGCGGAAATTGATATATTCACAACATCACATTGCAATATCTGCAACGTAGAAAATCGGAGGCTCGTCCGTGGATTTACGCGATCTGAAAATGTTCCTGCATCTGGCGGAAAGCCGCCACTTTGGCCGCAGTGCGCGGGCAATGCACGTCAGCCCCTCCACACTCTCACGCCAGATCCAACGGCTGGAAGAAGATCTCGGCCAGGCGCTGTTTGTGCGCGATAACCGTACGGTCACGCTGACCGAAGCAGGCGAAGAGCTGCGAGTGTTTGCCCAGCAGACGCTGTTGCAGTATCAACAATTGCGCCACACCCTCGATCAACAGGGACCGTCGCTGTCGGGTGAGCTGCATATCTTCTGCTCGGTTACCGCCGCCTACAGCCACCTGCCGCCAATTCTCGACCGCTTTCGCGCCGAGCACCCCTCGGTTGAAATTAAGCTCACCACCGGCGATGCCGCTGACGCAATGGACAAAGTGGTCACCGGAGAGGCCGATCTGGCAATAGCGGGTAAGCCGGAGACGCTGCCCGGCGCAGTAGCATTCTCGATGCTGGAGAATTTAACGGTAGTGTTGATCGCACCAGCATTGCCTTGCCCGGTACGGAATCAGGTTTCGGTCGATAAGCCGGACTGGTCGACGGTGCCGTTTATCATGGCCGACCAGGGGCCGGTACGCCGCCGCATCGAGTTGTGGTTCCGCCGTCACAAAATCAGCAACCCATCGATTTACGCCACGGTCGGGGGGCACGAAGCGATGGTCTCGATGGTGGCGCTGGGCTGCGGCGTGGCTCTGCTGCCGGAAGTGGTGCTGGAAAATAGCCCGGAGCCGGTACGGAATCGCGTGATGATTTTAGAACGCAGCGACGAAAAAACACCGTTCGAGCTGGGTGTCTGCGCGCCGAAAAAACGGCTGCATGAGCCGCTCATAGACGCGTTCTGGAAGATTGTTCTGGAGCGTAAATCCGCCGAGTAGCGCCAGCGTCAGGCCTAAAATCAGTGGTAGATTCAGTATTGGCGCTCCTTTTCTGTATAATGTCCCGTGCCATAATAGATGTGGGGGGCTTGTTAACCATCACGTTTAGCAAGCCAGAACAGACGGTGTCATTGCGCACTTGACAGCGAAAATACAAACTTAATTAGCCATCATTATGATAATCAAACCAAAAATTCGTGGATTCATCTGTACAACGACCCATCCGACTGGCTGCAAAGTCAATGTGGAAAAACAGATCGATTATGTGAAGAAAAACGGGAAAATCGCTAACGGCCCTTCCCGCGTGCTGGTCATCGGTGCTTCCACCGGTTACGGCCTTGCTTCCAGAATTTCCGCCGCGTTTGGCAGCGGAGCCGCCACTATCGGCGTATTTTTCGAAAAACCAGGCACGGAAACCAAGCCAGGTTCCGCGGGCTGGTATAACTCTGCAGCCTTCGATGAGGCCGCAAAACGTGAAGGTCTGTATTCCAAAAGTATCAACGGCGACGCGTTCTCCGACGAGTGTCGCGACGAAGTTATCAAACTGATCAAAGAAGACCTGGGTCAGATTGACCTGGTGGTTTACTCACTGGCATCTCCGGTACGTAAAATGCCGAAAACCGGTGAAATCGTCCGTTCTGCGCTGAAGCCAATCGGTGAGGTTTATACCTCTAAAGCGATCGATACCAACAAAGATCAGATCATAACCGCCAGCATTGAGCCGGCAACCGAAGAAGAAGTTCAGAACACCGTCACCGTTATGGGCGGCGAAGACTGGGAACTGTGGATGGGCGCGCTGAGCGAAGCTGGCGTGCTGGCTGACGGCGTGAAAACCGTTGCCTACTCCTACATCGGTACTGACCTGACCTGGCCAATCTACTGGCACGGCGCGCTGGGCAAAGCAAAAGAAGATCTCGACCGCGCGGCAGGCGCGCTGCGTAATCAACTGGCTCCGCTGAACGGTTCCGCTAACGTTGCTGTACTGAAATCCGTTATCACGCAGGCCTCTTCTGCTATTCCGGTGATGCCGCTGTACATCTCCATGGTCTTCAAGCTGATGAAAGAACAGGGCATTCATGAAGGCTGCATCGAGCAGATCAACCGTCTGATGACCACCAGCCTGTACGGCGATAAAGTGGTGCTTGATGACAACCAGCGTATCCGTATGGATGACTGGGAACTGCGTGAAGACATTCAGCAGGCATGCCGCGATCTGTGGCCGCTGATCACTACCGAAAACCTGGCGCAAAAAACGGACTATGCAGGATATAAGCAGGAATTCCTGAATCTGTTCGGTTTTGGTCTCGACGAAGTGGATTACGATGCGGATGTAAACACCGAAGTCGAATTCGAAGTCATCACGCTGTAATCTGCTGATACAGTTGCAAAAAGGGTTCATGTTTTTACATGAACCCTTTTTTAATGGCTGCCGCTAACCCGCCAGGAAGAACCTGAACGCCGGGTTATGCGTTTCATCATGACAGTCATAACCCAGTTCGTTCAGTCGCGTTTCGAAATCAGGTTCGTGCTCACCCAACTCAAACGCCGCCAGTACGCGACCATAATCGGTTCCGTGACTACGATAGTGGAACAACGAAATATTCCAGTGCGTCCCCAGGGTATGCAGGAATTTGAGCAATGCCCCCGGAGATTCCGGGAATTCGAAGCTGTACAGCCGCTCCTGCAAGGGTTTAGACGGGCGCCCACCGACCATGTAGCGCACGTGCAGCTTCGCCATTTCGTCGTCGGACAAATCCACTACGCTGTAGCCACCCTCGTTAAGCAACTGGAGGATTTCCTTACGCTCTTCCAGCCCACGGCTCAGACGGACGCCAACAAAAATACAGGCGTCTTTCGCATCAGCAAATCGGTAGTTAAACTCGGTAACCGAGCGTCCTCCCAACAGCTGGCAAAACTTCAGGAAGCTGCCCTTTTCTTCCGGAATAGTTACTGCCAGCAACGCTTCGCGCTGTTCGCCCAGCTCGCAACGTTCGGAAACATAGCGTAGGCCATGGAAGTTAACGTTAGCGCCGGAAAGGATATGCGCCAGACGTTCGCCGCGAATGTTGTGCTGGGCAATGTACTTTTTCATCCCCGCCAGCGCCAGCGCACCGGATGGTTCCGCCACCGCGCGCACATCCTCGAACAGATCTTTCATTGCCGCACAGATAGCGTCGCTATCGACAGTGATGATGTCGTCGAGATACTCCTGGCACAAACGGAAGGTTTCGTCGCCGATACGTTTCACCGCCACGCCTTCAGCAAAGAGGCCAACACGCGGCAGATCGACCGGTTGACCGGCATCCAGCGCCGCTTTCAGGCAGGCTGAGTCTTCAGCTTCAACGGCAATCACTTTGATCTGCGGCATCAGCTGTTTGATCAGCACCGCCACGCCTGCCGCTAATCCGCCACCGCCCACCGGCACGAATACACGATCAAGGTGGGCATCCTGCTGCAATAACTCCAGTGCCAGCGTGCCCTGCCCGGCAATCACCATCGGATGGTCGAACGGAGGAACCCAGGTAAAACCCTGCTGCTGCGACAGCTCAATCGCTTTGGCTTTGGCTTCATCAAAATTCGCGCCGTGTAGCAGTACTTCACCACCGAAACCGCGAACGGCATCGACTTTGATATCAGCGGTAGCCGTAGGCATGACAATCAGCGCCTTCACGCCTAATCGCGCAGAAGAGAAAGCTACGCCCTGAGCATGATTACCTGCCGATGCGGTGATTACTCCATGCGCTTTTTGCTCTTCGGTCAGACCGGCCATCATGGCATAGGCACCGCGCAGCTTGAAGCTGTGAACGGGTTGACGGTCTTCGCGCTTCACCAGAATCACGTTATCGAGGCGCGAAGAGAGTTTTTCCATTTTTTGTAGCGGTGTGACCTGCGCCGCTTCGTATACCGGCGCACGCAGCACTGCTCTGAGATACTCGGCGCCTTCTGGAGCGCCGGAGAGGGGTTGAGAATCCGCCATGGTCATTATCCCCCTAGTTTCGACTTATCGCGCACCGCACCTTTGTCGGCGCTGGTTGCCAGGCTGGCGTAAGCGCGCAGCGCAAAGGAGACCTGACGCTGACGATCTTTTGGCGTCCAGGCTTTGTCACCACGAGCTTCTTGCGCTTCACGGCGCGCAGCGATTTCCGCATCGCTCAGTTGCAGTTGAATGCCACGATTCGGGATATCGATAGCAATCATGTCGCCATCTTCGATAATTGCGATATTACCGCCGCTGGCCGCTTCAGGAGAAACGTGACCAATGGAAAGCCCCGAAGTACCGCCAGAGAAACGACCGTCGGTAATCAGCGCGCAGGCCTTACCGAGACCCATCGATTTCAGGAAGGTGGTTGGGTAGAGCATTTCCTGCATGCCTGGCCCGCCCTTCGGCCCTTCGTAGCGAATCACCACCACGTCGCCGGCAACCACTTTACCGCCGAGGATAGCTTCAACCGCATCGTCCTGGCTTTCATACACTTTTGCCGGGCCGGTGAATTTCAGGATGCTGTCATCCACACCAGCGGTTTTTACGATACAGCCGTTTTCCGCGAAGTTACCGTACAGGACTGCCAGGCCGCCGTCTTTGCTGTAAGCATGTTCCAACGAGCGAATGCAACCTTCTGCGCGGTCATCATCCAGGGTGTCCCAACGACAATCCTGTGAGAACGCCTGGGTGGTACGGATGCCAGCCGGACCTGCGCGGAACATTTTTTTCACCGCGTCGTCTTTGGTCAGCATAACGTCATAACTATCGAGCGTTTGCGGCAGAGTCAGCCCCAGCACGTTTTTCACGTCGCGGTTCAGTAGCCCGGCGCGATCCAGCTCACCTAAAATGCCCAGTACGCCGCCCGCGCGGTGCACGTCTTCCATATGGTATTTCTGCGTACTCGGCGCAACTTTACACAGTTGCGGGACTTTGCGGGACAACTTATCAATATCACTCATGGTGAAGTCGATTTCCGCTTCCTGCGCGGCCGCCAGCAGGTGCAGAACGGTGTTGGTGGAGCCGCCCATCGCGATATCCAGCGTCATGGCGTTCTCAAACGCCGCCTTGCTGGCAATGTTGCGCGGCAGGGCTGAAGCGTCATCCTGCTCGTAGTAGCGTTTGGTCAGCTCAACGATGCGTTTACCTGCGTTGAGGAACAGCTCTTTACGGTCGGCATGAGTCGCCAACAGCGAACCGTTACCCGGCTGCGACAGACCCAGCGCTTCGGTCAGACAGTTCATCGAGTTGGCGGTGAACATCCCGGAGCACGAGCCGCAGGTCGGACAGGCCGAACGTTCAACCTGCTCGCTCTGCGAGTCGGAGACTTTCGGGTCTGCGCCCTGAATCATCGCATCAACCAGATCAAGCTTGATGATTTGGTCAGAGAGCTTGGTTTTCCCGGCTTCCATTGGGCCGCCGGAAACAAAGATCACCGGAATGTTTAGCCGCAGAGAGGCCATTAACATCCCGGGGGTGATTTTATCGCAGTTAGAGATGCAGACCATCGCATCGGCGCAGTGGGCGTTAACCATATATTCCACTGAATCGGCGATCAGCTCACGCGACGGCAGTGAATAAAGCATGCCGCCATGACCCATGGCGATACCATCATCCACGGCAATGGTGTTGAACTCTTTCGCCACGCCGCCTGAGGCTTCGATTTGTTCGGCAACCAGCTTACCGAGATCGCGCAGGTGGACGTGGCCCGGCACAAACTGGGTAAAGGAGTTCACCACAGCGATAATCGGTTTACCGAAGTCATCATCGGTCATCCCGGTGGCGCGCCACAGTGCGCGGGCACCCGCCATATTGCGGCCGTGGGTGGTGGTAGCAGAACGATACTTAGGCATGCTTGATTAACTCCCGTCTGTCTTTCCCCTGTATATTTCACGCCGCAGCTGAGGGCTGCCTCGCTCCCCCCAGTCACCTACTAAAGTAAGCTCCTGGGGACTCGCTGCGTTGCCGTCTTCCTGCAACGTGAACTATTTTGGGGAAATATTAATTTTGTTATTGGTTTACTGAATCCAACCAGCCGTATTTATCTTCCGTTTCACCGGTGAAGAGGCCAAAGAAGGCCTGCTGGATGCGTTTGGTGACCGGACCGCAGCGGCCTTCGCCCACCTGAATACCATCGACGCTGCGTACTGGGGTGATTTCGGCCGCGGTACCGGACATGAACACTTCGTCGGCCAGGTACAGCGATTCACGAGACAGCACCTGCTCACGCACTTCGATATCGAGATCTTTCGCCAGCTTAATGATCGCGTCACGGGTGATACCCGGCAGCGCGGAAGAGGTAAACGGCGGGGTAAACAGAATGCCGTCTTTTACTTCAAACAGGTTTTCGCCCGCGCCTTCGGAGATGTAGCCATTCACATCCAGCGCAATGCCTTCCTGGTAGCCATGACGACGCGCTTCACTACCCACCAGCAGCGAAGACAGATAGTTACCACCTGCTTTAGCAGCGGTAGGAATCGTGTTTGGTGCAACGCGGTTCCAGGAAGAAACCATCGCGTCGATCCCCTGCTCCAGCGCTTCAGCACCGAGGTAAGCCCCCCATGGGAACGCGGCGATTATCACATCAGTGGTGTATCCCGCAGGCGGGTTAACGCCCATCCCTACGTCGCCAACAAACACCAGCGGACGGATATAGGCGCTGGTCAGGTTGTTTTTACGAATCACCTCACGGCAAGCTTCCATCAGCTCATCAACGCTCTGAGAAACGGGAAAACGATAGATCTTGGCTGAATCACGCAGACGCTGCATATGTTCGCGATGTCGGAACACTACCGGCCCTTTGTGAGAATCGTAGCAACGGATCCCTTCAAATACAGAAGTACCGTAGTGCAGCGCGTGGGACATCACGTGGACCTTCGCGTCTTCCCAACGAATCATCTCGCCATTAGACCAAATGTAATCAGCTTTTTTCGTCGTCATTTTTCTTCCTTTTGCGCTCAGGCGCGGATTTGTTGTGATGTGGTTGTGCTCTGGCAGATAGCAACATGTGCAACATCTACCAGTTTACTTAACTGACTAAACAGTAAGTCGACCGACCGGGGGCTGGCAACGGTCAATTCGATATTTATATTCTGCGCATCGCTGGCGGCTTCCATATTCATGGAGCACACCTGAAAACCACGATGGCGTACCACGCGTAAAACACGTTCTAACGTTTCCGGATTGAAACGAGCCTCAACGGCGACCTGATGTTGCATCATGATAATTTCTCCAGCATTTCTGAGTTACTGGCGCCAGGTGGCACCAGAGGCCAGACATTCTCAAGTTCGTCGATTGAGACATGAAGCAAGTATGGCCCCTCGCTGTTCAGCATGGTGTCGAGTGCCGCTTCAACCTGGTCTTTACGGGTGATGTGTTGACCAGGAATGCCGAAGGCTCTGGCCAACATGAGGAAATCGGGGTTATCGGTAAGGGTGGTTTCGCTATAACGTTCCTGGAAAAACAGCTGCTGCCATTGTCGCACCATGCCTAACCGCTGGTTGTCGAGTAAAACTATCTTCAGCGGCAACTGCTTGCGTTTTACGGTGCCCAATTCCTGTACATTCATCATGAAGGAACCGTCACCGGAGATACAGATTACCGTATCATTCGGGCGAGCAACCTGCGCGCCAACCGCTGCTGGCAGGCCAAAGCCCATCGTCCCCAGACCGCTCGACGTGATGAAGTTTTCAGGGCGAGTGTAGGTCATATGCTGTGCCGACCACATCTGATGCTGGCCAACATCCGTTGTCACTACGCTATCCGCAGGTTTGCGATCGGATAACTGCTTTAACAACAGTGGCGCATAGATAGCTTCCCCCGGATGGTCGTAGCGCCAGGTATGTTCTGCGCGCAGTTCAGCGCTGTGCTGACGCCATTCGTCAATCTTCATCAATTGCTGTAATGCTGGCAGAAGAGAATTTAAATCCCCCTGCAGCGCCACGTGTGCCTGGCGCAGTTTGTTCATTTCCGCTGGATCGATGTCCATGTGGATTACGCTGGCGTTCGGTGCGAAGGTATTCAGCTTGCCAGTCACCCGGTCATCAAAACGTGCGCCAACCGCAATCAGTAAATCGCACTCTTGCACCGCGAAATTCGCGGCTTTAGTACCGTGCATTCCCAACATGCCCAAATAGTACGGGTAGTCAGCATCTACTGCGCCCAGACCTTTCAGCGTGCAGGCGACCGGCATTTGGGTTACCGCGATAAATTCACGCAGGGCCGGGACCGCCTGCGCCATACCTACGCCACCACCTACGTACAGGATGGGTTTTTGTGCCTGCGCCAGCATATTACGTGCCTGCTCAACGTCAGCGTGCGGAAACGTCTCTACGTTTTCGACGGTCGTAAAATATGGCTCCAGCGTACCGCTGGCTAATTGGATGTCTTTCGGGATATCAACCAGAACCGGACCCGGACGACCGGAATTCGCCACGGCGAAAGCCTCAGCCATGATACGCGGCAGTTCTTCGAGTGACTGTACCAGGAAGCTGTGTTTGGTGCAGGACAGAGACATCCCCAGCACGTCCACTTCCTGGAACGCATCCGTTCCGATGAAAGGTGATGCCACCTGACCGGTGATCGCCACCACTGGAACAGAATCTAACAGCGCATCGGCAAGGCCCGTGATCAGGTTGGTTGCGCCAGGGCCGGAGGTAGCGATACAAACGCCGGTTTTACCGGTCGCACGGGCATAGCCAATCGCCGCCATTGCCGCACCCTGCTCGTGTCGGCACAACAGGTGCTCTACGCCGCCGTCATACAACGCATCGTAAACCGGCATAATTGCGCCACCAGGATAACCAAAGACGGTTTGAACCCCTTGTGCACGCAACGCATGTACCACCCACTGTGCCCCATTCATAGTTACATCCCCGCCGTAAATCTTGAGAAACAGAATTTTATGCTACCGTTCACTTTCTGCTCCTCGTGTATGTTTTTAAGGTCAAAAAAAACCCCCGGACCTTTCGGTGCGGGGGTCTTAGTTCGTTAAGGTTTGTTTTCTAAGCCTTTCCTCGTCCAAGTGCAGCCCCGCACGGTGGGATAATAATCACCACCACGCTAATCACGACCAGGCTAATCACTCGTAGAAGGGCTGTCATTTTTGTATTTTCTTGCATCTTGTTCGAAGGAATACCTAAAGAGTTACCATAGAATTTGCAAATGACACAAGATATTTTTTTATTCGTTTTTCTGACGTCGTTAACGGTTTAGATAAATACCGTTGTTTTTTATACAAAAAAATCAAAAATGAAAATATTTCACGCTTCAGGCGATCCTCGGTAACCCGATCCCCAATACAAACACCATTCAAAAGCATTTGCGGGCGTCATTCCAGGCTTAATGCAAGCAGTTATACGTTGCGCAAAAATACGGGAATCAGCATCTAAAAACCGCAATTATATGAAATCTTGCCGCGATGTATTACGACATAATACTTTTATCAGGAGGAATTATGTCACTATCGATTGTTCACACACGCGCCGCGCTAGGCGTGAATGCGCCAGCCATTACCATCGAGGTACATATCAGCAACGGCCTGCCTGGTTTAACCATGGTGGGGCTGCCCGAAACGACGGTGAAAGAGGCTCGCGATCGGGTACGCAGCGCGATTATTAATAGCGGTTATGAATTCCCGGCAAAGAAGATAACTATAAACCTCGCTCCGGCCGATCTCCCGAAAGAAGGGGGGCGATATGATTTACCTATCGCTGTTGCGCTTCTGGCCGCTTCTGAGCAGCTTACACCCCACAATCTCGACACCTACGAGCTGGTAGGTGAATTAGCGCTTACAGGCGCGCTACGCGGCGTTCCCGGCGCGATATCAAGCGCAACCGAGGCCATTCGTGCAGGCAGGCGAATTATTGTCGCAAAAGAGAATGCCGCTGAAGTTGGACTGATACACGGCGAAGGGTGCCTGATCGCCGATCACCTGCAGACCGTATGCGCATTTCTCGAAGGTAAGCATGATTTAGACAGGCCATCATCCGCAGATTTTACGCCTAACGCATTAGCTGATGATCTGAGTGATGTTATCGGCCAGGAACAGGGTAAACGCGGGCTGGAGCTTACCGCAGCAGGCGGCCACAACCTCTTGCTCATCGGCCCGCCGGGTACGGGAAAGACTATGCTAGCCAGTCGACTCAGAGGGCTACTCCCTCCACTTAGCAACGATGAAGCGCTGGAAAGTGCCGCGATACTCAGTCTGATCCATTCCGACACGATACAAAAACAGTGGAAGCAGCGCCCTTTTCGCTCGCCACATCACAGTGCTTCATTAACCGCCATGGTCGGTGGAGGCTCTATTCCTGCGCCAGGAGAGATCTCTTTAGCGCACAACGGCATACTGTTTCTGGATGAACTACCCGAGTTTGAGCGGCGCACGCTGGATGCACTGCGCGAACCCATCGAGTCCGGGCAGATCCATCTATCCCGCACCAGAGCAAAAATAACCTATCCCGCACGCTTTCAACTCATAGCTGCGATGAATCCAAGCCCGACGGGCCATTATCAGGGGAACCATAACCGCTGTACCCCAGAACAGACGCTGCGCTACCTAAATCGATTGTCAGGTCCATTTCTTGACCGCTTCGACCTCTCCCTCGAAATTCCCTAACCGCCGCCCGGTATACTCAGCCAGAACGCGATGAAAGGGGAAAATAGCGCAACGGTGAAGCAACGTGTTATGGCAGCGCGAGAGCGTCAGTATCAGCGGCAAAATAAGTTAAACGCACATCTGGACAGTCAGGATATCCATAAATACTGCCTACTGCGTAGCGACGATGCACAGTGGCTTGAAGAAACGCTCGCGCATCTCGGATTGTCTATCCGCGCCTGGCTGCGCCTGATTAAGGTCGCTCGAACGATTGCGGATATCGAACAATGTGATCACATCTCTCGCCAGCATTTACAGGAGGCCGTTGGGTACCGAGCGATAGACAGGTTACTCATTCATCTGCAGAAATTACTGACATAAAAAAAGGGCTTTCGCCCTTTTTTTATTAATCATCAGATTCGGTGTAGTCTTCTGCGCCTTCCACCTGAGGTTTCCCACCCGATAAGGTGTGGAAACGTTTTGGACGCTTAATACGCGTCATGTATTTAGACCACACACGTTCAGCTTCGGTAACCGGCTCACGTTCACCACGGCATACCGCAACAAACAGTTTTTCTTCTTCAGTTACCGGCTCACGCTTGCCCAGATCCAGCTCGTTGAAAGCATAACCGTGACGCTCAAGCAGTTGTGCTTCTTTAATGGTGAAATCACCATGACGGGAGAATCCGCGGGGATAATATTTATTATCGAAATATCGATTAGTCGTCGTAAAGCTTTCCGCCATCCTGCACGCTCCTAATTCTTTGGCCGAGCTATTTATGGCGCGGAGTATTAGTTACGCTTGACAGAGCGTCAAACAAAAGATTTAAATCATAACGACAAATAATTTTATGGAGCGAGTTGTGGATACGGAATTGTTAAAAACTTTCCTGGAAGTTAGCCGGACACGCCACTTTGGCAGGGCTGCTGAAGCGCTCTACCTGACCCAATCAGCGGTTAGTTTCCGGATCAGACAACTGGAAAATCAATTGGGTGTAAACCTGTTCACCCGACACAGAAACAATATCCGTTTAACCGCTGCAGGTGAAAAATTATTGCCTTACGCCGAAACGTTGATGAATACGTGGCAGGCAGCACGTAAGGAAGTCGCGAATACCTCGCGGCATAACGAGTTTTCTATCGGTGCCAGCGCATCTCTCTGGGAGTGCATGCTTAATGACTGGTTGAAGCGTTTGTATCAATCTCAGGAGCCACAATCCAGCCTGCAGTTTGAAGCGAGGATCGCTCAACGCCAATCGTTAGTAAAACAGCTTCATGAACGACAGCTTGATCTACTGATTACTACCGAAACACCCAAAATGGACGAATTTAGCAGCCAACTGTTGGGATATTTCACGCTGGCGCTCTATTGCAGCTCTCCTTCGCAAACCAAAGATGAGCTGAATTATTTACGCCTGGAATGGGGACCCGATTTTCAACAACACGAAGCGGGACTAATAGCGGGAGATGAAGTGCCGGTACTCACCACCAGTTCGGCAGAATTGGCCAGGCAGCAACTTTCAGTGATTAAGGGCTTTAGCTGGCTTCCCGTCAACTGGGCCAAAACCAAAAGCGATCTCCATACGGTTACCGACAGTACAACGCTTTCACGTCCTTTATATGCAGTTTGGCTGCAAAACAGCGATAAAAATGGACTAATTTGCGATCTGCTGAGAACAGATATTCTGGAAAATTAAAGAAAATATAGGCAAGGATGCCGGGAGTAAAACAGCAGGAAGGCATAATTCAAATTGCAGGTAAAAAAAAATCCTTAGCAAAAATGCTAAGGATTGTTTCTGGCAGGGGCGGAGAGACTCGAACTCGCGACACCCGGTTTTGGAGACCGGTGCTCTACCAACTGAGCTACGCCCCTAAATTTTCTTATCATTAAGCCTGCTTGGTAGCAGGCTTAATTTTCTAATAAGTGGCGGAACGGACGGGACTCGAACCCGCGACCCCCTGCGTGACAGGCAGGTATTCTAACCAACTGAACTACCGCTCCACCGAATTTCTTTGTCACTACCCGGATTATTCATCCCGGTTTACTGCAATTTGATGCCTGGCAGTTCCCTACTCTCGCATGGGGAGACCCCACACTACCATCGGCGCTACGGCGTTTCACTTCTGAGTTCGGCATGGGGTCAGGTGGGACCACCGCGCTACAGCCGCCAGGCAAATTCTGTTTATCAACACACCTCTCGGGCCTGTCGATGTAATCTGTAATCAAGCTGAATTTCGATGTCTCTTTCGCCAAAACACCTTCGGCGTTGTAAGGTTAAGCCTCACGGTTCATTAGTATCGGTTAGCTCAACGTATCGCTACGCTTACACACCCGACCTATCAACGTCGTCGTCTTCAACGTTCCTTCAGGACCCTTAAAGGGTCAGGGAGAACTCATCTCGGGGCAAGTTTCGTGCTTAGATGCTTTCAGCACTTATCTCTTCCGCATTTAGCTACCGGGCAATGCCATTGGCATGACAACCCGAACACCAGTGATGCGTCCACTCCGGTCCTCTCGTACTAGGAGCAGCCCCCCTCAATTCTCCAGCGCCCACGGCAGATAGGGACCGAACTGTCTCACGACGTTCTAAACCCAGCTCGCGTACCACTTTAAATGGCGAACAGCCATACCCTTGGGACCTACTTCAGCCCCAGGATGTGATGAGCCGACATCGAGGTGCCAAACACCGCCGTCGATATGAACTCTTGGGCGGTATCAGCCTGTTATCCCCGGAGTACCTTTTATCCGTTGAGCGATGGCCCTTCCATTCAGAACCACCGGATCACTAAGACCTGCTTTCGCACCTGCTCGAGCCGTCACTCTCGCAGTCAAGCTAGCTTATGCCTTTGCACTAACCTCCTGATGTCCGACCAGGATTAGCTAACCTTCGTGCTCCTCCGTTACTCTTTAGGAGGAGACCGCCCCAGTCAAACTACCCACCAGACACTGTCCGCAACCCGGATCACGGGTCTACGTTAGAACACCAGCCATTAAAGGGTGGTATTTCAAGGTTGGCTCCATGCAGACTGGCGTCCACACTTCAAAGCCTCCCACCTATCCTACACATCAAGGACCAGTGTTCAGTGTCAAGCTATAGTAAAGGTTCACGGGGTCTTTCCGTCTTGCCGCGGGTACACTGCATCTTCACAGCGAGTTCAATTTCACTGAGTCTCGGGTGGAGACAGCCTGGCCATCATTACGCCATTCGTGCAGGTCGGAACTTACCCGACAAGGAATTTCGCTACCTTAGGACCGTTATAGTTACGGCCGCCGTTTACCGGGGCTTCGATCAAGAGCTTCTCCTTACGGATAACCCCATCAATTAACCTTCCGGCACCGGGCAGGCGTCACACCGTATACGTCCACTTTCGTGTTTGCACAGTGCTGTGTTTTTAATAAACAGTTGCAGCCAGCTGGTATCTTCGACTGATTTCAGCTCCATGAGTAAATCACTTCACCTACATATCAGCGTGCCTTCTCCCGAAGTTACGGCACCATTTTGCCTAGTTCCTTCACCCGAGTTCTCTCAAGCGCCTTGGTATTCTCTACCTGACCACCTGTGTCGGTTTGGGGTACGATTTCGTGTTACCTGATGCTTAGAGGCTTTTCCTGGAAGCAGGGCATTTGTTACTTCAGCACCGTAGTGCCTCGTCATCACACCTCAGCGTTAGCAAGACTCCGGATTTACCTGGAATCTCCGCCTACATGCTTAAACCGGGACAACCGTCGCCCGGCTAACATAGCCTTCTCCGTCCCCCCTTCGCAGTAACACCAAGTACAGGAATATTAACCTGTTTCCCATCGACTACGCCTTTCGGCCTCGCCTTAGGGGTCGACTCACCCTGCCCCGATTAACGTTGGACAGGAACCCTTGGTCTTCCGGCGTGCGGGTTTTTCACCCGCATTATCGTTACTTATGTCAGCATTCGCACTTCTGATACCTCCAGCATGCCTCACAGCACACCTTCAACGGCTTACAGAACGCTCCCCTACCCAACAACACATAGTGTCGCTGCCGCAGCTTCGGTGCATGGTTTAGCCCCGTTACATCTTCCGCGCAGGCCGACTCGACCAGTGAGCTATTACGCTTTCTTTAAATGATGGCTGCTTCTAAGCCAACATCCTGGCTGTCTGTGCCTTCCCACATCGTTTCCCACTTAACCATGACTTTGGGACCTTAGCTGGCGGTCTGGGTTGTTTCCCTCTTCACGACGGACGTTAGCACCCGCCGTGTGTCTCCCGTGATAACATTCTTCGGTATTCGCAGTTTGCATCGGGTTGGTAAGTCGGGATGACCCCCTAGCCGAAACAGTGCTCTACCCCCGAAGATGAGTTCACGAGGCGCTACCTAAATAGCTTTCGGGGAGAACCAGCTATCTCCCGGTTTGATTGGCCTTTCACCCCCAGCCACAAGTCATCCGCTAATTTTTCAACATTAGTCGGTTCGGTCCTCCAGTTAGTGTTACCCAACCTTCAACCTGCCCATGGCTAGATCACCGGGTTTCGGGTCTATACCCTGCAACTTAACGCCCAGTTAAGACTCGGTTTCCCTTCGGCTCCCCTATTCGGTTAACCTTGCTACAGAATATAAGTCGCTGACCCATTATACAAAAGGTACGCAGTCACCCCATAAAGAGGCTCCCACTGCTTGTACGTACACGGTTTCAGGTTCTTTTTCACTCCCCTCGCCGGGGTTCTTTTCGCCTTTCCCTCACGGTACTGGTTCACTATCGGTCAGTCAGGAGTATTTAGCCTTGGAGGATGGTCCCCCCATATTCAGACAGGATACCACGTGTCCCGCCCTACTCTTCGAGTTCACAACATATGCACTTTTGTGTACGGGGCTGTCACCCTGTATCGCCGGACTTTCCAGACCGTTCCACTACCACACATGCTGATTCAGACTCTGGGCTGCTCCCCGTTCGCTCGCCGCTACTGGGGGAATCTCGGTTGATTTCTTTTCCTCGGGGTACTTAGATGTTTCAGTTCCCCCGGTTCGCTTCATTACGCTATGTATTCACGTAATGATAGTGTGACGAATCACACTGGGTTTCCCCATTCGGAAATCGCCGGTTATAACGGTTCATATCACCTTACCGACGCTTATCGCAGATTAGCACGTCCTTCATCGCCTCTGACTGCCAGGGCATCCACCGTGTACGCTTAGTCGCTTAACCTCACAACCCGAAGATGTTTCGTAAAACACTTCAGTATTGCGAAAATTTGAGAGACTCGAACACACCGCTTTTCATTTCTTGTTTACGGAGAAATGAAACAGTGTGTCGTTTCAATTTTCAGCTTGATCCAGATTTTTAAAGAGCAAATATCTCAAACGAGACTCGAAAGTCTGTTTTGAGATACTTCGGTCGGCGACTTTCACTCACACATACCAGCAAGTGGCGTCCCCTAGGGGATTCGAACCCCTGTTACCGCCGTGAAAGGGCGGTGTCCTGGGCCTCTAGACGAAGGGGACACTGAAGTCTCAATCGCAAGACGCCTTGCTATTTACTTTTCATCAGACAATCTGTGTGAGCACTACAAAGAACGTTTCTTTAAGGTAAGGAGGTGATCCAACCGCAGGTTCCCCTACGGTTACCTTGTTACGACTTCACCCCAGTCATGAATCACAAAGTGGTAAGCGCCCTCCCGAAGGTTAAGCTACCTACTTCTTTTGCAACCCACTCCCATGGTGTGACGGGCGGTGTGTACAAGGCCCGGGAACGTATTCACCGTGGCATTCTGATCCACGATTACTAGCGATTCCGACTTCATGGAGTCGAGTTGCAGACTCCAATCCGGACTACGACATACTTTATGAGGTCCGCTTGCTCTCGCGAGGTCGCTTCTCTTTGTATATGCCATTGTAGCACGTGTGTAGCCCTACTCGTAAGGGCCATGATGACTTGACGTCATCCCCACCTTCCTCCAGTTTATCACTGGCAGTCTCCTTTGAGTTCCCGACCGAATCGCTGGCAACAAAGGATAAGGGTTGCGCTCGTTGCGGGACTTAACCCAACATTTCACAACACGAGCTGACGACAGCCATGCAGCACCTGTCTCAGAGTTCCCGAAGGCACCAAAGCATCTCTGCTAAGTTCTCTGGATGTCAAGAGTAGGTAAGGTTCTTCGCGTTGCATCGAATTAAACCACATGCTCCACCGCTTGTGCGGGCCCCCGTCAATTCATTTGAGTTTTAACCTTGCGGCCGTACTCCCCAGGCGGTCGACTTAACGCGTTAGCTCCGGAAGCCACGCCTCAAGGGCACAACCTCCAAGTCGACATCGTTTACGGCGTGGACTACCAGGGTATCTAATCCTGTTTGCTCCCCACGCTTTCGCACCTGAGCGTCAGTCTTTGTCCAGGGGGCCGCCTTCGCCACCGGTATTCCTCCAGATCTCTACGCATTTCACCGCTACACCTGGAATTCTACCCCCCTCTACAAGACTCTAGCCTGCCAGTTTCGGATGCAGTTCCCAGGTTGAGCCCGGGGATTTCACATCCGACTTGACAGACCGCCTGCGTGCGCTTTACGCCCAGTAATTCCGATTAACGCTTGCACCCTCCGTATTACCGCGGCTGCTGGCACGGAGTTAGCCGGTGCTTCTTCTGCGAGTAACGTCAATTGCTGCGGTTATTAACCTCAACACCTTCCTCCTCGCTGAAAGTACTTTACAACCCGAAGGCCTTCTTCATACACGCGGCATGGCTGCATCAGGCTTGCGCCCATTGTGCAATATTCCCCACTGCTGCCTCCCGTAGGAGTCTGGACCGTGTCTCAGTTCCAGTGTGGCTGGTCATCCTCTCAGACCAGCTAGGGATCGTCGCCTAGGTGAGCCGTTACCCCACCTACTAGCTAATCCCATCTGGGCACATCCGATGGCAAGAGGCCCGAAGGTCCCCCTCTTTGGTCTTGCGACGTTATGCGGTATTAGCTACCGTTTCCAGTAGTTATCCCCCTCCATCGGGCAGTTTCCCAGACATTACTCACCCGTCCGCCACTCGTCACCCAAGGAGCAAGCTCCTCTGTGCTACCGTTCGACTTGCATGTGTTAGGCCTGCCGCCAGCGTTCAATCTGAGCCATGATCAAACTCTTCAATTTAAGTTTGATGCTCGTGAATTAAACTTCGTAATGAATTACGTGTTCACTCAGAGACTTGGTATTCATTTTTCGTCTTGCGACGTTAAGAATCCGTATCTTCGAGTGCCCACACAGATTGTCTGATAAATTGTTAAAGAGCAGTGCCGCTTCGCTTTTTCTCAGCGGCGCGGGGTGTGCATATTACGCCATCCCGCTGGAGAGTCAAGCGTTTATTTTCGCTTTTCTCCGCTGACCCGGCGGTTTGTAATCCGTTGTTCCGTGTCAGTGGAGGCGCATTATAGGGAGTTATTTCAGGCTGACAAGGGGAAATTTAAAATAACTTTCCGAGTGCGTGTTTTTTCAGCAAAACCACCATTAACATGCCATAAAATAAGCAAATTGCCGTTTTTGCAGCCGCAATAACACTTCCAGGTGGCATACTAATGAATAAGAAATAAAGTAAGGAAAACCATTCATGCCGTTAAATGCCCAACAGCTAGCCGCACAGAAAAACCTGTCCTACGTTCTGGCCGAAAAGCTGGCTCAGCGAATATTAAAAGGTGAATACGCACCGGGCGCTATATTGCCTGGCGAAATAGAGCTGGGCGATCAGTTTGGCGTGAGTCGTACCGCGGTAAGAGAAGCGGTAAAGACGTTAACGGCAAAAGGTATGGTATTACCGCGCCCGCGTATTGGTACACGCGTCATGCCGCAGGCAAACTGGAACTTCCTCGACCAGGAGCTGCTCACCTGGTGGATGACAGAAGATAATTTCTCTCAGGTCATTAAACATTTTCTGGTGATGCGTATCAGCCTGGAGCCTCAGGCGTGTTTACTGGCGGCGACTATAGGTACGGCAGAACAGAAAGCGCATCTCAACACGCTGATGGAAGAAATGGTCGAGCTGAAAAGAAACTTCAGACGCGAGCGTTGGATTGAGGTTGATATCGCCTGGCATGAACACATCTATGAAATGAGTGCGAACCCGTTCCTTATCTCCTTTGCATCACTCTTCCATTCCGTTTACCAGACCTATTTTACCTCTATTACCTATAACGACGTGGTCAAGCTGGATTTACACCAGGCCATTGTCGACGCAATAGATGAGAGCGATGGCGATCGCGCCTTCGCTGCCTGTCAGGCATTGCTGATAGCACCGAACGTGCTACCGGATAAATAATATGTCAGAAAAGAAATCACGCAGTATGGCCGGGCTACCGTGGATAGCAGCCATGGCCTTTTTTATGCAGGCACTAGACGCCACGATCCTAAATACCGCCTTACCCGCAATAGCACACAGCCTTAACCGCTCTCCGCTCGCCATGCAGTCGGCCATTATCAGCTACACCCTGACGGTCGCGATGCTGATCCCGGTGAGTGGATGGCTGGCAGACAGGTTCGGTACCCGGCGCGTCTTTATGATAGCTGTTAGCCTGTTTACGCTGGGTTCGCTGGCTTGTGCGCTGTCCAGCTCCCTAAGCGAACTGGTGATTTTCCGCATCATTCAGGGCATCGGTGGCGCCATGATGATGCCCGTTGCCCGTCTGGCATTATTACGTGCTTACCCCCGCAGCGAACTGCTTCCGGTGCTTAACTTCGTAACCATGCCTGGACTTGTGGGGCCGATTTTAGGTCCGGTATTGGGCGGTGTACTGGTCACGTGGGCCAGTTGGCACTGGATCTTCCTGATTAATATTCCAATTGGGGTTGCCGGTATCTTCTATGCCCGCAAATATATGCCGAACTTCACCACGCCGCGCCGCGGTTTTGATATGACCGGTTTCTTTCTGTTTGGTTTGAGCCTGGTGTTGTTTTCCAGCGGGGTAGAGCTGTTCGGTGAGAAGCTTGTCGAGACCTGGATAGCGCTCAGCATTATTCTTGCCAGCATTCTGTTACTGCTCGCCTACATTCGCCACGCGCGTCGTCACCCAACGCCGCTAATATCGCTTCCTATATTTAAGACCCGAACTTTTTCCGTCGGGATCGCCGGAAACCTTGCCACTCGTCTGGGTACAGGGTGCGTGCCCTTCTTAATGCCGCTAATGTTGCAGGTAGGCTTTGGATACCCGGCGCTGATCGCCGGTTGCATGATGGCGCCAACGGCGCTGGGATCAATACTGGCAAAATCAATGGTGACGCAGGTGCTGCGCCGGCTCGGCTACAGAACCACACTGGTGGGTGTTACGATATTTATCGGCCTGATGATTGCGCAGTTCGCATTGCAATCTCCCGCCATGCCGGTCTGGATGTTGATCCTGCCGTTGTTCATTTTGGGTATGGCGATGTCCACCCAGTTTACCTCCATGAATACCATCACTCTGGCAGACCTGACCGATGAAAACGCCAGCAGCGGCAACAGTGTGCTGGCCGTTACTCAGCAGTTATCAATCAGTTTAGGGGTCGCCATCAGCGCTGCCGTTCTGCGTATCTATGAAGGCATGGAAGGAACCAATACGGTCGAGCAGTTCCACTACACCTTTATGACGATGGGCGCTATCACGGTAGTGTCTGCGCTGATGTTCATGCTGCTAAAAGCAAAAGATGGACGTAATCTGATTAAAGAGCGACATAATCCTAAACCGACCCCCGCTCCATCAAAACAGGAGTAAGTTGCAGGCGCTGTTGCTGTAATGCGGGCTGCGCCATCCGGTGGATTAATACATCGATGGCCAGTTCGCCCAGTTCATCTTTTGGTTGATGGATGGTCGTCAGCGGCGGCGTCATATAGCGCGCCAGCTCGATATCATCATAACCCACCACCGCCATATCCTGCGGAATGCGCAATCCCGATTGGTACAGAGCCTGATACGCGCCAACCGCCATGGCATCATTGCCGGTAAAAACGGCCTGCGGTCGCTGTTTATGCGACAGCAACGTTTGCATAGCTTCAAAGCCGCCGCCGAACTCAAAGTCACCGGTAATCTCGTAACCTTCCGGGACCGGCAGCCCCGCCCGCTTCATTGCCGCCCGATATCCTTCCAGACGTAAACGCGCCGGGGTTTTATCCAGCGGCCCGGTGATGCAGGCAATGCGCGTAAAACCTTTTTCGATAAGATGTTGAGTGGCTAAATCCCCGCCCAACAGGGAGTTATCCTGGATCAGATCGCTTTCACCATCAAAAGGCGACCAGTCCATCATGACGGTCGGTATAGAAGGATAGCGTTGCATGATCTCCCTGGAAGGTTGATGTGTTTCCGTGCAGAGCAGCAGCAAGCCGTCCACCCGTTTTTGCATTAACGTTTCCAGATTACGGTTCATGCGCTGTTCATCACCTTCAGTGTTGCACAGCACCAGGCTGTAGCCGCGTTCAAAACAACTACGTTCAACGCCGCGCACCAGCTCGGAATAAAAGGGGTTGGTACTGGCAGTGATTAACATGCCAATAGTGTGGGTCTGGTTTAACTTGAGACTACGCGCCAGCGCTGAGGGCGCGTAGTTAAGCTCTTTAATCGCCGCTTCAACTTTGTCAGTGACAGACTCACTGACAAAGCGATCTTTATTAATGACGTGAGAAACCGTCGACGTGGAAACCCCCGCCAGGCGGGCGACGTCCTTCATTGTAGCCAAGCGTTACCTCTGTTGACTTAAAAACGCTTCTATTTCTTCGCGCCATGGAACGGAAGGCTGTGCGCCCTTACGGGTGACCGCAATCGCCGCAGCGGCATGTGCAAATCGGATCGCTTCAGGCAGCGGGGTCTCTTCCAGTAACGCTGTAATTAACGCGCCGTTAAAGGTATCCCCAGCGGCGATGGTATCAACAGCGTCCACTTTAAACCCAGGCACACGCTGACCTTCACCATTTACGCTGGCCCACACCCCGCGACTGCCTAAGGTAATCAGTACAGTATGGATCCCCTTCGCGTGCAGTGCCTGCGCAGCTTTGGCCGCGTCTTCATCGTTTTCAACCCGGATCCCCGTGAGCTTTTCAGCCTCGGTTTCATTCGGGGTAATAATATCCACCAGCGCCAGCAGTTCGTCAGAAAGTTCACGTGCCGGGGCCGGGTTAAGGGCTACCGTGGTCTTATTTTGATGTGCAATCTTTGCCGCAGCCAGTACGCTTTCGATCGGCGACTCTAACTGCATCAGTAAGGCAGACGCCTGGGCAATACGCTCATGCTGAGCTTCCACCAGCGCAGGCGAAAGTGCCGCGTTCGCACCAGCATGAATGCCGATGACGTTCTCACCTTCACCATTCACAAAAATCAACGCCACACCGGTCGATTCCCCCGAAATTACGCTAATCGGCGCAATATCGATATTATCTTTGGCTAACTGTTTACGAACACTTTCGCCAATATCATCATCACCCGTACAGGCAATAAATGCGATATTCGCGCCACTACGCCCCGCAGCAACAGCCTGATTCGCGCCTTTACCACCAAATGCGACCTGATAATGGTTACCGGTTACGGTTTCACCAGGTGTCGGGAAAGAGTTAAGGTTGAGGATGTGATCGGCATTGATACTGCCAAGAACAACGAGGTTGCCTGCGGTTTTCATATTTGGTGTTCCAAGTCAAAGTGCGCCACCGGATTAGGGTGGCGCGTGCCCTGCTTTTCTTTTTACGCTTTAATCCCCAAAACCCGATACGGGGATGGCGTCTTTATGTCTCCATCAGGCCGCGAGCGACCTGAATCGGTATTACTGCTTGATGACCAGCTTCAGGTCAACCGGATATTTAGCCTGAACCTTCTCGCCTTTCAGGACTTTATCCGCAGTCTCAACGCCTTTCGCGCCGATCTGATCCGGCAGCTGAGCAATGGTCGCAGCCAGTTTGCCATCATTTACTGCTTTTTCGCCATCAGGAGTACCGTCAAATCCAACCACCATCACATCAGATTTACCCGCAGTTTGCAGTGCGCGCAGCGCACCCAACGCCATTTCATCGTTCTGGGCAAATACGGCCTGCACGTCAGGATGCGCGGTCAGCAGGTTCTGCATGACGTTCAGACCTTTGGTGCGGTCGAAGTCGGCCGGCTGGCTGGCCAGTACGTTAAATTTGTGTGCCACAACAGCCTGCTGGAAACCTTCGCCACGCTCACGCGCCGCTGAAGTACCGGCAATACCCTGCAGTTCGATAACTTTCGCGCCTTCACCCGCTTTCTTCGCGATGTAATCGCCCGCAATCTTGCCGCCCAGCACGTTATCAGATGCAATATGGCTTACCACTTCGCCTTTGGACGCAACGCGGTCCAGGGTGATAACCGGAATTTTCGCCTGGTTAGCCATCTTCACAGCGTTACCAACAGCATCGGAGTCTGTCGGGTTAATCAGCAGAATTTTAGTTCCACGAACCGTTAAATCCTGAACGTTAGCCAGCTCTTTCGCCGGGTTGTTCTGTGAGTCCAGAATCACCAGGTTGTAGCCCAGCTTATCGGCCTCTTTTTGCGCCCCATCCTTCAAAGAAACAAAGAACGGGTTGTTGAGGGTGGAGACCACCAGCGCAATGGTATCTTTCGCCATCGCATTCGCGCTCACGGTGGCGCTCAGCGCAACAGCAGAAACCAGGGTAGCCAGTTTTTTCATGTTCATATTTAAGATGTCCTGTAATCGTTGTTACTGCTTTTTGTTGTCTACCAGTACCGCCAGCAAAATCACCACCGCTTTGACGATCATCTGGTAATAGGAGGATACACCTAACAAATTCAAACCATTATTGAGGAAACCAAGAATCAATGCGCCGATCAGCGTCCCAACAATACGTCCTTTACCGCCCGCCAGGCTGGTACCACCTAACACCACCGCGGCGATAGCATCCAGCTCATAGCCAGTGCCTGCCGTCGGTTGCGCAGAGGAGAGGCGCGCTACTTCAATGATGCCCGCCAGCGATGCCAGCAGACCACACAGGGAGTAAACGATAATTTTGATTTTACTTACGCTGATACCGGACAGGCGCGTTGCCGCTTCGTTACCGCCCAGCGCATAGATATAACGACCCAGACGAGTGTGGTGCAGCATGTACCACGCCGCGAGGAAGACAATCCCCATAATCCACACAGGCGTAGGGACGCCTAACGGACGACCAATACCAAACCAGCCAAACAGATCGGCATTGTCAGTAAACCCGGTATTAACCGGACTGCCGTTGGTGTATACCATGGTCACACCACGCAGCAGCAGCATCATCACCAGGGTCGCGATAAACGCCTGTACCCGGCCTTTCGCGACAATCACCCCGGTTACCGCGCCAATAGCAGCACCGAGCGCCAGGGCCGCAGCGACAGCCACCAGCGCATTGACTTCAATCCCTACAATGGAAGCCGCAACCGCACCGGTAAGCGCCAGCAAAGAACCGACAGACAGATCGATCCCCGACGTCAGGATAACCAGCGTCATGCCAACGGCCATGATGGCGTTCACCGACGTTTGCTGGAGGATGTTGAACAGGTTATTAACGGTAAAAAAGTTAGGGCTCATGGTGGAAACAATCGCGATCAGCACTAACAGAGCGATGAGCGACTTTTGCTCCAGAAGCCATGCTTTAGTGAAATAACGGCGACCAGAAACAGCCTGGGTAGTCATCTTTTTTACTCCTGATTCACGCGATTAAGCTTGCCCACAGCGGCAGCCATTAATACTTCTTGAGTGGCCTGCTCGCGAGTGAACTCACCGCCGAGATGCCCTTCATGCATAACGATAATTCGATCGCTCATGCCCAATACTTCTGGCATCTCAGAGGAGACCAGAATGATGCTCAGCCCATCGGCCTTAAACTGGTTGATAAGCTGATAGATTTCTTTCTTAGCCCCAACGTCAACGCCGCGCGTTGGTTCATCGAGGATCAGGACTTTTGGTCGGGTCATCAGACCGCGCGCAATCGCCACTTTCTGCTGATTACCGCCAGAAAGCAGGCCGATAGCCTGTTCCATCGATGGCGTTTTAACATTGAACAGACGAATAAAATCACCTACCGCCTGCTGCTCGTCTTTATGTTTAAGGCTTCCACCAGCGCGACTGAAATAACGCAGCGCGGTTAGTGACATGTTCTCTTTCACCGACATGCCCAGCACTAAACCATCGCGTTTACGGTCTTCAGAAATATAGACGATGCCGTTAGCCAACCCATCCTGCGGCGAACGGGTGACCACTTCATGGCCATCAAGCGTGACGTAACCGCTGGTGCGCGGCAATGCGCCGTACAACACTTTCATCAGCTCGGTACGTCCGGCACCCATCAGCCCCGATACGCCAAGGATCTCGCCTTTACGTAGCGTGAATGAAACATCGTTTACGCCAGGGCCGCACAGGTTATCGACCTTCAGGCGAATATCACCCGGCGCTTTTTCCAGGCGCGGGTATTGATCTTCCAGCTTACGTCCCACCATCATTTCAATCAGCGAGTCTTCGGTCAGCGAGGCGACTTCACGCTCGGCAATAAACTGCCCGTCGCGAAAAACGGTCACGTCGTCACAAATCTCGAAGATCTCTTTCATGCGGTGAGAAATATAGACAATGCCGCGTCCCTGAGATTTCAGTTCGCGAATGACGCGGAACAGGGATTCGGTTTCGGTATCGGTGAGCGCATCCGTCGGTTCATCCATAATGATGACCTTCGATTCAAAGCTCAGCACTTTGGCAATTTCAACCATCTGCTGATCGCCAATCGACAGTTCACCGACCAGTCTGTCGCTTTTAAAGCGCAGATTCAGTTTGGCAAGCAGCAGATCGGCTTCGGCGTACATCTTCTTCCAGTCAATTTTGCCAAAGCGATTAACGAACTCACGGCCAAGAAAAATGTTCTCGGCGATAGTGAGTTGCGGGATCAAATTCAGCTCCTGGTGGATGATACCGATTCCGGCTTCCTGGGAGGATTTAGGGCCGTTAAAGGTGGTCTCTTTTCCCAACCACAATAAAGAACCGGCATCACGGGTATAGATCCCGGTCAGCACTTTCATCATGGTGGATTTGCCCGCGCCGTTTTCGCCCACCAGCGCCATTACGCGGCCTGGGTAGACATTCAGCGCGGCGCCGGATAGCGCTTTTACGCCCGGGAACGCTTTATCGATCCCTTTGAGTTGCAGTAATGCGTTCATGATGGCCTCAGAACGTGACGCCAGCACAGAGAATGATATTCGCATACGGAGAACACTCTCCGCTGCGAATTACCGCCTGACTGTCTGCGGTTTGTTTTTTGAATTGTTCATGCGTGGTGTAACGAATTTCTATGGTGTTTCCCTGGTGTTGTTGCAGTTGCTCAATGTGGCTGAGCAACGTTTCGTGGAGTTGCGGATTATGTTGTTTAATTTCCGTCGCGAGAATGGCCGCCTCGACCTGCATTTCACGTGTCACCACATCCAGTACCTGCATAAAAGAAGGTACGCCCTGGGTTAATGCCATATCGATACGCGTTGTGCTATTCGGGATGGGTAAACCTGCATCACACACCACCAGCGTATCGGTATGCCCCAGACGGGAGATCACCGATGAAATTTCAGAGTTGAGTACCGTGCCTTTCTTCATTTTCTTTCCCCACTAGCGAAACGTTTCGCTGAAGATAAGTGTAGAGCGAAGAGTGGAGATAAAACCACCGCGAAGTTACGAAAATGTGATCGCCATCGAAACGTTTCGCAAGGATTATCATTCGATGAAATGAAAACTGGGAGGGACAAAACAAAACGCCCCCTTTCGCGATGAAAGAGGGCGTCGATGAGATTAAATCTCGACCTGAGTACCGAGCTCAATAACCCGGTTCGGTGGGATTTCAAACTGGTCCGGGGCGCGCAGCGCATTGCGTTGTAGTAGCAGATACAGCTTACCGCGCAGACGCAGATACCATGGTCGTTTGCCAACAATCAACGACTCGTGCGACATGAAGAACGAGGTTTCCATCATCCGACAGCTTAAGCCTTCCAGACCGCAGCGATGGAACACTTCTTCAACGTTCGGCGTTTCGCGCCAACCGTAGCTGGCCACCACGCGCCAGAAGGTGGGCGATAACTGCTCAATCTGCACCCTACGCACATTGTGAACATATGGCGCATCTTCCGTGCGCAGCGTCAGCAGAATAACGCGTTCATGCAGAACCTTGTTATGTTTGAGGTTATGCAGTAGCGCAAACGGGATGACGTTCAATGCACGAGACATGTACACCGCCGTTCCCGGCACGCGTACCGGTGGTGATTTCTCCAGAGAGGCAATCATCGCCTCCAGAGAGTTGCCGTGCTCATGCATGCGACGCAGCAGACGGAAACGCTCGCTTTTCCAGGTGGTCATAATGGTGAACATCACCAGACCCAGCGTCAGAGGCAGCCAACCGCCGGAAATCAGTTTATCGAGGTTCGCGGAGAACAGCGGAACATCGACGCACAAGAACGCCACCAGGATCAGGAAGACGAAGTATTTATTCCAGTGCCAGTTTTTGCGCGCCACGGTGGTCGACAGAATTGAGGTCAGCACCATTGTCCCCGTCACCGCAATCCCGTACGCCGCAGCCAGATTGCTGGAGTGTTCAAAGCTCACAATCACAATAACCACTGCAAAATAGAGCATCCAGTTAACGAAAGGAATGTAGATCTGGCCCGACTCCATTTCCGAGGTATGGATGATACGCATCGGCGATAAATACCCCAGACGCACGGCCTGACGCGTCAGTGAGAAGACGCCGGAGATAACCGCCTGTGAAGCGATAACCGTTGCCAGCGCGGCGAGGATCAGGAGCGGTATCAACGCCCAGTCCGGTGCCAGCAGGAAGAACGGGTTTTTAATCGCTTCAGGATGCTTTAACAGCAACGCCCCCTGACCAAAATAGTTCAGTACCAGCGAAGGCAATACCACGGAGAACCATGCCAGGCGAATCGGCAACTTACCGAAGTGGCCCATATCCGCATACAGCGCTTCAACACCGGTAATCGACAACACCACCGCACCCAGCGCAATAAAGGACAACGTTTTGAATTCGAGGAAGAAATGCACCGCCCAATATGGATTGAGCGCCTGCAGCACTTCCGGATTGCCAATAATACTGCGCACGCCTAACACCGCCAGCGTCAGGAACCACAACAGCATAATCGGCGCAAACAGCTTACCGACCATGCCGGTACCGTGTTTTTGAATCAAAAACAGCAGGGTCAGTACGATTATCGAGAGCGGAACAATCCAGGTATCCAGTTGCGGAGCAATGATCTCCAGACCTTCAATCGCCGACATCACCGAGATAGCAGGCGTTATCACCACTTCTCCATAGAAGAAGCTGCCGCCAATCAACCCCATAATCACCAGCATGGAGGTTGTTCGTGCTGAAGTATTACGCCCGGCCAATGACATCAGCGTCAGGATCCCGCCTTCTCCGGCGTTATCCGCGCGCATGACAAACGTCAGGTATTTAATGGAGACAACAAAGATCAGCAGCCAGAAAATCAGCGAGAGAAAGCCAAATACGGCATCACGTTCAACGCCAAAACCAAACTGGCCGGACAAACATTCACGAAGCGTATAAAGTGGGCTGGTACCAATATCACCGTAGACAACCCCAATGGCCGCAAGGGTAATCGCAGACAATGATTGTTTATTATCAGTGCTCATAGACTCGTCTTTCGTTTATACACATCATCTTTCAAGCCACCTCCGCGTGGGCTGCATTCGTTATTCCCCCCATCCCAGAAGAAAACTCCATTGCCGCCTTGGTGCAGCTTGATTGATTTGGTGTATATATAAGAAATGTGTGCGTCGTCCCTTGGCCCACAAAAAGGCGCACAGTATGCACGATTAATCGCAAAATCGTACCCCTAAATGAGACCAGATTAATCTGGCTCAAAGAAAAATAAGCGCACCTTCAGTCTATTACTGCACTGGTGTGAAGCATCTATACTCGCTGTTTATGCAGTACATTTGGCGAAAGGACGCCACTTCATTATGGCTCACCCACATTTATTAGCGGAAAGAATTTCCCGTCTGAGCAATGCGCTGGAAAAGGGACTTTATGAACGTAGCCACGCCATTCGTCTGTGTCTGCTGGCTGCACTTAGCGGCGAGAGCGTTTTCTTATTAGGTCCTCCCGGGATCGCGAAAAGCTTAATTGCCCGCAGACTGAAATTTGCCTTTCAAAATGCTCGCGCCTTCGAATATCTGATGACGCGCTTCTCTACGCCGGAAGAGGTTTTCGGCCCGCTGTCCATTCAGGCGTTAAAAGACGAAGGTCGCTATGAACGCTTAACGGCAGGCTATCTCCCTGAAGCTGAAATCGTCTTTCTCGATGAAATCTGGAAGGCGGGACCGGCGATTCTTAACACCCTGCTGACCGCCATCAACGAACGCCACTTCCGCAACGGCGCGCATGAAGAGAAAATCCCGATGCGCCTGCTGGTGGCAGCCTCCAACGAACTGCCTGAAACAGACAGCAGCCTGGAAGCGCTGTACGACCGTATGCTGATTCGTCTGTGGCTGGATAAAGTCCAGGACAAGGCCAACTTCCGCTCGATGCTGTTAAGTCAGCAGGATGAAAGCGACAATCCGGTCCCGGCATCGTTACAGGTAACGGATGAAGAGTATTACCAGTGGCAAAAGAACATTGGCGCCATCACGCTTCCCGATCGCGTGTTTGAGCTTATTTTCATGCTGCGCCAGCAGTTGGACACGCTACCGAATGCCCCCTACGTGTCCGATCGTCGCTGGAAAAAAGCCATTCGCTTGCTCCAGGCCAGCGCCTTCTTTAGCGGACGTGATGCGGTAGTTCCCATCGACCTGATCCTGCTGAAAGATTGCCTGTGGTACGACGCACAAAGCCTGAATCTAATGCAGCAGCAGCTGGAAGTATTGATGACCGGACACGCATGGCAACAGCAAGCCATGCTGACCCGTCTGGCCAGTATTGTACAGCGCCGCATTCAGCTCCAGCAGCAGCAAAGCGATAAAACAGCATTCACCGTGATCCGTCAGGGCGGCATGTTCAGCCGTCGTCCTCATTATGATTTACCGCCGGAGGCCACGTCTTCCGTCGTGACATTACTACTGCAAAAGCCCTTAAAGCTGCATGATATGGAAGTAATCCATATTGCTTTCGAACGTAGCGCGCTGGAACTGTGGTTAACCAAAGGCGGTGAGATCCGCGGAAAATTAAACGGCATCGGTTTTGCCCAGACGCTGAACATGGAAGTGGATAGCGCGCAGCACCTGGTTGTACGCGACGTCAGCTTACAAGGCTCTCGCCTGGCATTGCCCGGTACATCACAAGAGAGTATGCCCGCTGAAATAAAACAGGAGCTTGAAGCGCTCGATAACGAGTGGCATCAGCAGCACAGCGCATTTAGCGAGCAGCAAAAATGTCTGTTTATTCATAGCGACTGGTTAGGCCGCATTGAGGCCAGCCTGCAGGATGTCGGGGCGCAAATCCGCCAGGCGCAACAATGCTGACCCTTGATACGCTCAACATCATGCTGGCAGTCAGTGAAGAAGCGATGATCGAAGAGATGATCGTCGCACTGCTGGCTTCTCCAAAGATGGTGGTATTTTTTAACAAATTCCCTCGCCTTAAAAAAGCGATCACTGACGATATTCCCCGCTGGCGTGAATCTTTGCGTAGCCGCCTCAAAGATACCCATGTACCGCCGGAGTTAGCGGAAGAGGTTATATGCTATCAACAAAGCCAGCTCCTCTCTCATGCGCAGTTTATCGTCCAGCTACCGCAAATATTGTCGCTATTGCACCACCTCCATTCGCCATGGGCCGGACAAGCGCAGCAGTTGGTCAATGACAACAGCGCGTTTACGCCTGCCCTACATACGCTTTTTCTCCAGCGCTGGCGCCTGAGCCTGGTGGTGCAAACCACAACGCTGAATCAGCAACTGCTGGAAGAAGAGCGCGAGCATTTGCTCAGTGAAGTACAGGAACGGATGACCCTTAGCGGGCAACTGGAACCCGTACTGGCAGAAAATGACAACGCCGCAGGCCGGTTGTGGGATATGAGCGCAGGTCAAATCAAGCGCGGTGATTATCAGTTGATGGTGAAATATGGCGAATTCCTGACGCAACAACCTGAACTCCAGCGTCTGGCTGAGCAGTTAGGCCGTTCCAGAGAAGCGAAATCCGTACCGCGTAAAGATGCGCCAATGGAAACCTTCCGCACCCTGGTGCGCGAACCGGCAACCGTCCCGGAGCAAGTAGATGGCATCCAGCAAAGCGACGATATCCTGCGCCTGCTGCCGCCGGAACTGGCCACGCTGGGCATTACCGAACTGGAATACGAGTTCTACCGACGACTGGTGGAAAAGCAGCTGTTGACCTATCGCCTGCACGGCGAAGCATGGCGTGAGAAAGTCACGGAACGCCCCGTGGTGCATCAGGATTTTGACGAGCAACCGCGCGGACCGTTTATCGTCTGCGTTGATACTTCGGGATCGATGGGCGGCTTTAATGAGCAGTGTGCGAAAGCCTTTTGCCTGGCGCTAATGCGCGTCGCCCTTGCCGATAACCGACGCTGTTTCATCATGCTGTTTTCAACAGAAGTAGTGCGCTATGAGCTATCCGGCCCGGAGGGCATCGAACAGGCGATCCGTTTTTTAAGTCAGCGCTTTCGCGGTGGTACCGATATTGCCAGCTGTTTTCGCGCCATTACTGAGCGCATGCAGGGTCGGGAATGGTTTGATGCTGATGCGGTGGTGATCTCAGATTTTATCGCACAGCGATTGCCCGATGAGGTTGTCAGCAAAGTGGAGGAATTACAGCGGGTGCACCAGCACCGTTTTCACGCGGTGGCGATGTCAGAACATGGTAAACCCGGCATCATGCGCATTTTCGATCATATCTGGCGCTTTGATACCGGGATGCGAAGCCGCCTGCTCAGACGCTGGCGGCGTTAATTCTTACAACAGAGAGGCGACGCTTTCACGTACCTGTGCCGGCCATACGCCACACTGAACCTGACCAATGTGTGGTAATTGCAGCAACAGCATGGTCAGACGCGACTGCCCAATTCCTCCACCAATCGTCTGTGGCATTTCACCGCGCAGCAGCGCCTGGTGCCATTCCAGACTCAGACGATCTTCATCTCCGGTCAGAGACAGCTGATGTTTCAGAGTGTCAGCATCCACACGGATCCCCATAGAAGACAGCTCAAACGCATCCTCCAGTACCGGGTTCCAGACCAAAATATCACCGTTCAGACCGGCGTGACCCAGCTCGGACGATGAACTACAGTCATCATAATCCGGCGCACGTACATCATGGCGGTGACCGTCGCTGAGCTTGCCGCCGATCCCCACCAGGAATACCGCGCCCAGCTCTTTAGCGATCGCACGTTCACGACCTTTTGCGTCAAGACCAGGATAACGAGATAACAGTTCCTGGCTATGAACAAAGTGGATCTGCTCTGGCAGGAACGGTGCCAGACCAAACTCTTTGCTCACCGCAGCTTCGGTAGCCTTAATTCCCGCCCAGATAGCCTCTACCGTGCTTTTCAGAGTGGAGAATTGACGCTCGCCGTCGCCCATCACGCGCTCCCAGTCCCACTGGTCAACATACACTGAGTGCAGCGGGGAAAGGCGATCTTCATCAGGACGCAGGGCCTTCATATGCGTGTACAGCCCTTCGCCTGCGCTAAAGTCGTGTTGTCCTAATGTTTGACGCTTCCACTTCGCCAGTGAATGAACCACTTCGAATTGAGCGTCTGGCAATGCTTTAACCTTCACCTGCACCGCTTTTTCACAGCCCGACAAGTTATCTTGCGTGCCATCTCCTACGCGGCTGAGGATCGGAGCCTGAACTTCGATCAGACCTAAACGCTCTTCCAGCTGACGAGAAAAATGAGATTTTACGAAGCTAATTTGACGTTGTTTGGCAATGTAAGCGGTTTTCATTATGTGTACTCCTGTGTCCTGTTGCCTATGATTAAGCAACAGAATGTAGGTAATATTCAATAATCAACAAACAAAAAGCCTTCTTCGATTTTGATTCGTTAAAATTAACGTCTAAAATAGAGGGAATCATTAATCTACATAAGAAAAACCTATGGAAAATTATCAGATCGACAATCTGGACCGCGGCATTCTTGACGCCCTGATGGAAAATGCCCGAACGGCCTATGCCGAATTGGCCAAACAGTTCGGCGTTAGCCCGGGGACAATTCACGTTCGCGTAGAGAAGATGAAGCAGGCCGGGATTATTACCGGCGCGCGGATTGATGTTAGTCCCAAACAGTTGGGCTATGACGTCGGTTGCTTTATCGGCATCATCCTGAAAAGTGCGAAAGACTATCCGTCAGCGTTGGCCAGACTGGAAAGCCTCGATGAGGTG
The DNA here is from genome assembly GCF_013783065.1 of Citrobacter sp. RHBSTW-00986. NCBI lineage: Bacteria > Pseudomonadati > Pseudomonadota > Gammaproteobacteria > Enterobacterales > Enterobacteriaceae > Citrobacter > Citrobacter sp. RHBSTW-00986. The sequence continues at coordinate 4,905,673 of NZ_CP056200.1, forward strand.
ACCGAAGCGTATTACACCACCGGGCACTACAGCATCTTTATAAAGGTGATGTGCAAGTCAATCGACGCGTTACAGCAGGTACTTATCAACAAGATCCAAACAATTGATGAAATTCAGTCCACGGAGACCCTGATCGTCCTGCAAAACCCGATCATGCGCACCATCAAGCCATGATCGTTTTTTTTAATCCCCTATTTTTCCACAGGTAGATCCCAGCTCGCTCACAGCGTACAATACGCCCTCTTTATAAAGGTGGGCGATCATGGCAGAAATCACTCTTATCAGCGGCAGCACGCTTGGCAGTGCGGAATATGTAGCAGAGCATCTGGCTGAAAAACTGGACGACGCGGGTTTTTCCAGCGAAATACTGCATGGGCCAACGCTTGAAGAGGTCCCGACTGATGGGATCTGGCTGATTATTAGCTCCACGCACGGTGCGGGAGACATTCCTGACAACCTGCAGCCTTTATATGATGCCTTATGCGAGCAAAAACCGGACCTTTCACAAGTGCACTTTGGTGCAATCGGGATCGGCAGTCGTGAATATGACACCTTTTGCGGCGCAATCGACAAGCTGGAAGCCGAACTGAAAGCCTGCGGGGCAAAACAGATCGGCGAAACGCTCAGGATCAACGTACTGGAACATGAAATTCCGGAAGATCCGGCTGAAATTTGGCTGGGATCCTGGCATCCATTGCTCAGAGATTTGTAAAGATCGTACTTTTTTATGTGGATAACTCTGGTTAAAAGCTTGGATCAACCGGTAGTTATCCCAAGAACAACCGTTGTTCAGTTTTTGAGTTGTGTATAACCCTTCATTCTGCTCCCAGCTTATACGGGCCAGGATCACCGATCATTCACAGCTAATGATCCTCAACAACCTGTTGATCTTATTCAAAGGATCGCCCTTATCCACAGAAAGTTGCGATCCTAATAAGAGATCACAATAAAACAGATCTCTAAATAAAAAGATCTTCTTTTTAATACCCAGGATCCCAGGGCTTTCTCGATCGACTAAAGTTGAGTAGAATCCACGGCCTGGGCTTCAATCCACTTTCACACCGCGTTATGCGAGGCAATTACCATGTTTTATCAGGATCCTTTTGACGTCATCATCATTGGCGGGGGTCATGCAGGCACCGAGGCCGCAATGGCCGCGGCGCGAATGGGTCAACAGACTCTGCTTTTGACACACAATATCGACACTCTGGGACAGATGAGCTGCAACCCGGCGATCGGCGGTATTGGGAAGGGACACCTGGTAAAAGAAGTGGATGCGCTTGGTGGGTTGATGGCAAAAGCGATCGACCATGCAGGTATCCAGTTTAGGATACTAAACGCCAGCAAAGGGCCAGCCGTTCGTGCTACCCGAGCTCAGGCCGACCGTGTGCTCTATCGCCAGGCAGTACGCACCGCACTCGAGAATCAACCCAATCTGATGATCTTCCAACAGGCAGTTGAAGATCTGATTGTTGAAAACGATCGTGTTGTGGGTGCAGTGACCCAAATGGGACTGAAGTTCCGTGCCAAAGCGGTTGTGTTAACCGTAGGGACTTTTCTTGACGGCAAAATTCATATTGGTCTGGACAACTACAGCGGCGGCCGTGCTGGCGATCCGCCGTCTATCCCGCTGTCACGCCGTCTGCGTGAACTGCCGTTACGCGTCAGCCGCCTGAAAACCGGTACGCCGCCGCGTATCGATGCACGCACTATTGATTTCAGCGTGCTCGGCCAGCAAAACAGCGATAACCCGATGCCGGTCTTCTCATTCCTGGGCGATGCTTCTCAACATCCGCGTCAGATGCCGTGTTACATCACGCATACCAATGAGAGAACCCATGACGTGATCCGCAATAACCTCGATCGTAGCCCGATGTACGCAGGCGTGATCGAAGGTATCGGTCCGCGCTACTGCCCGTCGATCGAAGACAAAGTGATGCGCTTTGCCGATCGTAATCAGCATCAGATCTTCCTCGAACCGGAAGGACTGACGTCTAACGAAATTTATCCGAATGGTATCTCCACCAGCTTGCCGTTCGATGTGCAGATGCAAATTGTCCGCTCCATGCAGGGAATGGAAAATGCCAGAATCGTCCGTCCTGGCTACGCGATTGAGTATGATTTCTTCGATCCGCGCGACCTGAAACCCACTCTGGAAAGCAAATTCATCCAGGGTCTGTTCTTTGCGGGCCAGATTAACGGTACTACCGGTTACGAAGAAGCTGCCGCGCAAGGGATGTTGGCGGGTCTGAACGCCGCGCGCTTGTCTGCTGAGAAAGACGGTTGGGCACCGCGTCGCGATCAGGCTTATCTTGGTGTACTGGTGGACGATCTGTGTACGCTTGGCACCAAAGAACCGTACCGTATGTTCACCTCACGCGCAGAATACCGTTTGATGCTGCGCGAAGATAACGCCGACCTGCGTCTGACCGAAATTGGGCGTGAACTGGGTCTGGTGGACGACGAGCGCTGGGCTCGTTTCAACGAGAAGCTGGAGCGTATCGAACAGGAACGTCAGCGTCTCAAATCAACCTGGGTAAATCCGTTAGCGGAATCTGCAGCAGAAGTGAATGCTCACCTGGCTACGCCTTTGTCACGTGAAGCCAGCGGTGAAGATCTTCTGCGCCGCCCGGATATGACCTATGCTCAGTTGACCTCTTTATCTGCGTTCGCACCAGCGCTCGACGATGCTCAGGCCGCGGAACAGGTTGAGATTCAGGTGAAATACGAAGGGTATATCGCCCGTCAGCAGGAAGAAATCGAAAGACAACAGCGTAATGAGAACACCCTGTTGCCTGCAACGCTGGATTATCGTCAGGTCTCAGGCTTGTCGAATGAAGTTATCGCCAAGCTGAACGATCACAAACCGGTATCGATCGGCCAGGCATCGCGTATTTCTGGCGTAACGCCTGCCGCCATTTCCATTCTGCTGGTATGGCTGAAGAAACAAGGTATGCTGCGCCGCAGCGCTTGATAACACTATTTTGGCGGTGGGCGCTTCGCCTGCCCGCCCTACAAATTTGTAGTCCCGATAAGCTATAGCGCATCGGGAAATTGATTATGAACAGGTAACGACCGTGCTCAACAAACTCTCTCGTCTGCTGGCTGATGCTGGTATTTCTCTTACCGATCACCAGAAAAATCAGCTGATTGCGTATGTCGATATGCTGCACAAATGGAACAAAGCGTACAACTTGACGTCGGTACGGGATCCCAACGAAATGCTGGTGCGCCATATTCTGGACAGTATTGTCGTCGCGCCGTATCTGAAGGGGGAGCGTTTTATTGACGTGGGTACGGGACCGGGCCTGCCGGGTATTCCTCTCTCTATCGTGCGCCCTGAAGCGCATTTCACACTGCTGGATAGTCTGGGAAAACGCGTCCGTTTCTTGCGTCAGGTGCAGCATGAGCTTGCGCTTACTAACATCACTCCTGTGCAAAGTCGCGTTGAAGAATTCCCTTCAGAGCCGCCGTTCGATGGGGTCATTAGCCGTGCGTTCGCGTCACTTACTGATATGGTGAGTTGGTGCCATCATTTGCCTGGCATGGATGGGCGTTTTTATGCGCTAAAAGGGCAGTTGCCTGAAGATGAAATTGCTTCGTTGCCTGCAGAATTCAGCGTCGAGTCGGTCGAAAAATTACGCGTTCCGCAACTGGATGGTGAACGTCATCTGGTGGTTATTAAGCCAAACAAAATTTAATTTTTATCAAAAAAAATAGAAAAAAAACGGCTATTCAGGTGTTAAAAGTCATAGGGAATAGTGTGGTTAAATGTCGTTACAATTCACTAGCGCCTTACGGTTTTGCATCATAACTATAACGTACCGTTTTTTGTTAAAAGCGAAACAAGTCAGCTGTGAAAATATCAGTCTGCTAAAAATAGAACGTAAGAACCACCCGTTATGTTAATTTTTTATTATAAATGTCAATGCGTGGTTTTTTTGTTGTTAGCTGTTGTTTTTGAAATAGTGGCTATTTTTACGCTTAAATATCAAAAAGATGAAAAGGCATCATTTGCCACGTAAATAAATTATGCGAAGGTGAATATGTTCAATATGTGATCTGGTGCACGCTTTGCCGCCAGTATTTACGCGGCATTTGCAGTTTTGCATGATCGTTCACAGTTTGCTTAAAAGTGATAAATGTGGGGTAGCGAAAAATATTTAAACATTTATTCACTTTTTAGCTACTTATTGTTTGAAATCACGAAGGCGCACCGTATAATTTGACCGCTTTTTGATGCTTGACTCTAAGCCATAAAGAACGTTTTATACGACACGCGGCATACCTCGAAGGGAGCAGGAGTAAAAACGTGATGTCTATGTCGCTCTTGAGTCGAAACGTTGCTCGTAAGCTTTTGCTCATACAGTTTCTGGCGGTAATAGCAAGTGGATTGCTGTTTAGCCTCAAAGACCCTTTCTGGGGCATCTCCGCATTGTGCGGTGGATTGGCAGTGTTACTGCCTAATGTGTTGTTTATGATATTTGCCTGGCGTCACCAGGCGCATACACCAGCTAAAGGCCGAGTAGCCTGGACGTTCGCCTTCGGCGAAGCCTTCAAGGTGTTAGCTATGCTGGTTTTGCTGGTGGTGGCGTTGGCTGTTTTGAAAGCGGTATTCATGCCGCTGATCGTTACGTGGGTTTTGGTGCTGGTGGTTCAGATACTGGCGCCGGCTGTAATTAACAACAAAGGGTAAAGGCATCATGGCTTCAGAAAATATGACGCCGCAGGATTACATAGGACACCATCTGAATAACCTTCAGTTGGACCTACGTACATTCTCGCTGGTGGATCCGCACAACCCCCCAGCCACCTTCTGGACGCTCAATATTGACTCCATTTTCTTCTCGGTGGTTCTGGGTCTGTTGTTCCTGCTTATGTTCCGTAGCGTAGCTAAAAAGGCGACCAGCGGCGTACCAGGTAAATTTCAGACCGCGATTGAGCTGGTAATCGGCTTTGTGCATGGTAGCGTGAAAGACATGTACCATGGCAAAAGCAAGCTGATTGCTCCGCTGGCCCTGACGATTTTCGTCTGGGTATTCCTGATGAACTTGATGGATTTACTGCCTATCGACCTGCTGCCGTACATCGGTGAGCATATCTTTGGCCTGCCGGCTCTGCGTGTGGTTCCGTCTGCTGACGTAAACATCACCCTGTCGATGGCGCTGGGCGTATTTATCCTTATTCTGTTCTACAGCATCAAAATGAAAGGCATCGGCGGCTTCGCGAAAGAGTTGACGCTGCAGCCGTTCAATCACTGGGCGTTCATCCCTGTCAACTTAATCCTTGAAGGGGTAAGCCTGCTGTCCAAACCAATTTCTCTTGGTCTGCGACTGTTCGGCAACATGTATGCCGGTGAGCTGATTTTCATTCTGATTGCTGGTCTGTTGCCGTGGTGGTCACAGTGGATCCTGAATGTGCCATGGGCCATTTTCCACATACTGATTATCACGCTGCAAGCCTTCATATTTATGGTTCTGACGATTGTCTATCTGTCGATGGCATCTGAAGAGCATTAATTTACCAACACTACTACGTTTTAACTGAAACAAACTGGAGACTGTCATGGAAAACCTGAATATGGATCTGCTGTACATTGCTGCCGCTGTGATGATGGGTCTGGCGGCAATCGGTGCTGCGATCGGTATCGGCATCCTCGGGGGTAAATTCCTGGAAGGCGCAGCGCGTCAACCGGATCTGATTCCTCTGCTGCGTACTCAGTTCTTTATCGTTATGGGTCTGGTGGATGCAATCCCAATGATCGCTGTAGGTCTGGGTCTGTACGTGATGTTTGCTGTCGCGTAGTAAGCGTTGCTTGAATTAAGAGCAATATCAGAACGTTAACTAGATAGAGGCATTGTGCTGTGAATCTTAACGCAACAATCCTCGGCCAGGCCATCGCGTTTGTCCTGTTCGTTCTGTTCTGCATGAAGTACGTATGGCCGCCTTTAATGGCTGCCATCGAAAAACGTCAAAAAGAAATTGCTGACGGCCTTGCTTCTGCAGAACGAGCACATAAGGATCTTGACCTTGCAAAGGCCAGCGCGACCGACCAGCTGAAAAAAGCGAAAGCGGAAGCTCAGGTAATCATCGAGCAGGCGAACAAACGCCGTGCTCAGATCCTGGACGAAGCTAAAACTGAAGCAGAGCAGGAACGTACTAAAATCGTGGCACAGGCGCAGGCGGAAATTGACGCCGAGCGTAAACGTGCTCGCGAAGAGCTGCGTAAGCAAGTTGCTATCCTGGCTGTTGCTGGCGCCGAGAAGATCATCGAACGTTCCGTGGATGAAGCTGCTAATAGCGACATCGTGGACAAACTTGTCGCTGAACTGTAAGGAGGGAGGGGCTGATGTCTGAATTTATTACGGTAGCTCGCCCCTACGCCAAAGCAGCTTTTGACTTTGCCGTTGAGCACCAAAGCGTTGACCGTTGGCAGGATATGCTGACGTTTGCCGCTGAGGTGACGAAAAACGAACAAATGGCAGAGCTTCTCTCTGGCGCGCTGGCGCCGGAAACGCTCGCTGAGTCGTTTATCGCCGTGTGCGGTGAGCAGCTGGACGAAAGCGGCCAAAACCTGATTAGGGTAATGGCTGAAAATAACCGTCTGAATGCGCTCCCGGATGTTCTTGAGCAGTTTATTCATCTGCGTGCAGCCAGTGAGGCTATCTCTGAGGTAGAAGTCACTTCTGCCAATGCACTGAGTGATGAACAGCTTACGAAGATTAGTGCAGCGATGGAAAAACGTCTGTCACGCAAAGTTAAGCTGAATTGCAAAATCGATAAGTCTGTAATGGCTGGCGTAATCATCCGAGCGGGTGATATGGTCATTGATGGCAGCGTACGCGGCCGTCTTGAGCGCCTTGCAGACGTCTTGCAGTCTTAAGGGGACTGGAGCATGCAACTGAATTCCACCGAAATCAGCGAACTGATCAAGCAGCGCATTGCTCAGTTCAATGTTGTGAGCGAAGCTCACAACGAAGGTACTATTGTTTCTGTAAGTGACGGTGTTATCCGCATTCACGGCCTGGCCGATTGTATGCAGGGTGAGATGATTTCCCTGCCGGGTAACCGTTACGCTATCGCACTGAACCTGGAGCGCGACTCCGTAGGTGCCGTTGTGATGGGTCCATACGCTGACCTCGCCGAAGGCATGAAGGTTAAGTGTACGGGTCGTATTCTGGAAGTTCCGGTTGGCCGTGGCCTGCTGGGTCGTGTGGTGAATACTCTGGGTTCCCCAATTGACGGTAAAGGTCCGGTTGATAACGATGGCTTCTCGCCAATCGAAGTTATCGCACCAGGCGTAATCGAACGTCAGTCCGTCGACCAGCCAGTACAGACAGGTTATAAATCTGTTGATGCCATGATCCCAATCGGTCGTGGCCAGCGTGAGCTGATCATCGGTGACCGTCAGACAGGTAAAACCGCGATGGCAATCGATGCCATCATCAACCAGCGTGATTCCGGTATCAAATGTGTGTACGTGGCTATCGGCCAGAAAGCGTCCACCATTTCTAACGTGGTTCGTAAACTGGAAGAACACGGCGCACTGTCCAACACCATCGTTGTTGTGGCGACCGCGTCTGAATCTGCTGCTCTGCAATACCTGGCGCCATATGCCGGTTGCGCAATGGGCGAATACTTCCGTGACCGCGGTGAAGACGCGCTGATCGTTTACGATGACCTGTCTAAACAGGCTGTTGCTTACCGTCAGGTTTCCCTGCTGCTCCGTCGTCCACCAGGACGTGAAGCATTCCCGGGCGACGTATTTTACCTCCACTCCCGTCTGCTGGAGCGCGCATCCCGCGTAAACGCGGAATACGTTGAGAAGTTCACCAACGGTGAAGTTAAAGGTAAAACCGGCTCCCTGACCGCTCTGCCGATTATCGAAACCCAGGCGGGTGACGTTTCTGCGTTCGTTCCGACCAACGTAATTTCCATTACAGATGGTCAGATCTTCCTGGAAACCAACCTGTTCAACTCCGGTATTCGTCCGGCAGTTAACCCGGGTATCTCCGTATCTCGTGTAGGTGGTGCAGCGCAGACCAAGATCATCAAGAAACTGTCCGGTGGTATTCGTACCGCACTGGCGCAGTATCGTGAACTGGCAGCGTTTTCTCAGTTCGCTTCCGACCTGGATGAAGCTACTCGTAAGCAGCTGAGCCACGGTCAGAAAGTAACTGAACTGCTGAAGCAGAAACAGTACGCCCCAATGTCTGTAGCACAGCAGGGTGTGGTGCTGTTTGCGGCTGAACGCGGTTACCTCGAAGATGTGGAACTGGCGAAAATCGGTAGCTTTGAAGCCGCTCTGCTGGCTTACGTTGACCGTGACCACGCTCCGCTGATGCAAGAGATCAACCAGTCCGGTGGCTATAACGATGAAATCGAAGGCAAGCTGAAAGCTATCCTCGATTCCTTCAAGGCAACCCAGTCCTGGTAACGTCTGGCGGTCTGCTTTAGGGCGGACCGCAAGGCATTGAGGAGAAGCTCATGGCCGGCGCAAAAGAGATACGTAGTAAGATCGCAAGCGTCCAGAACACGCAGAAGATCACTAAAGCGATGGAGATGGTCGCCGCTTCCAAAATGCGTAAATCGCAGGATCGCATGGCGGCCAGCCGTCCTTATGCAGAGACCATGCGCAAAGTGATTGGTCACCTTGCGAATGGTAATCTGGAATATAAGCACCCTTACCTGGAAGAACGCGACGTTAAGCGCGTGGGCTACCTGGTGGTGTCGACCGACCGTGGTCTGTGCGGTGGCTTGAACATTAACCTGTTCAAAAAGCTGCTGGCGGATATGAAAGCATGGTCCGATAAAGGCGTTCAGTGCGATATCGCAATGATCGGCTCTAAGGGCGTGTCTTTCTTTAACTCCGTTGGCGGTAATGTGATTGCTCAGGTAACCGGCATGGGGGATAACCCTTCCCTGTCCGAACTGATCGGTCCGGTTAAAGTGATGCTGCAGGCCTACGATGAAGGTCGTCTGGACAGACTGTACGTTGTCAGCAACAAATTTATTAACACCATGTCTCAGACGCCAACCATCACCCAACTGCTGCCTCTGCCGGCATCAGATGATGATGAATTGAAGCGTAAATCCTGGGATTACCTGTATGAGCCAGACCCGAAAGCGCTGCTGGATACCCTGCTGCGTCGTTATGTCGAGTCTCAGGTTTATCAGGGCGTGGTAGAAAACCTGGCCAGCGAGCAGGCCGCACGTATGGTGGCGATGAAAGCCGCGACCGACAATGGCGGCAGCCTGATTAAAGAGCTGCAGTTGGTATACAACAAAGCTCGTCAGGCCAGCATTACTCAGGAACTCACCGAAATCGTCGGTGGTGCATCCGCGGTATAACCAGGTTAATTCGTAGAGGATTCAAGATGGCTACTGGAAAAATTGTCCAGGTAATCGGCGCCGTGGTTGACGTCGAATTCCCTCAGGATGCCGTACCGCGCGTGTACGATGCTCTTGAGGTTATGAATGGTAAAGAGAGCCTGGTGCTGGAAGTTCAGCAGCAGCTCGGCGGCGGTATCGTACGTACCATCGCCATGGGTTCTTCCGACGGTCTGCGTCGTGGTCTGGAAGTCAAAGATCTCGAGCACCCGATCGAAGTCCCGGTAGGTAAAGCAACTCTGGGTCGTATCATGAACGTCCTGGGTCACCCGATCGACATGAAAGGCGATATCGGTGAAGAAGAGCGTTGGGCTATCCACCGCGCGGCACCTTCCTATGAAGAGCTGTCCAGCTCTCAGGAACTGCTGGAAACCGGCATCAAAGTTATCGACCTGATGTGTCCGTTCGCTAAGGGCGGTAAAGTTGGTCTGTTCGGTGGTGCGGGTGTAGGTAAAACCGTAAACATGATGGAGCTGATCCGTAACATCGCGATCGAACACTCCGGTTACTCCGTGTTTGCGGGCGTGGGTGAACGTACTCGTGAGGGTAACGACTTCTACCACGAAATGACCGACTCCAACGTTCTGGACAAAGTATCCCTGGTATATGGCCAGATGAACGAGCCGCCGGGAAACCGTCTGCGCGTTGCTCTGACCGGTCTGACCATGGCTGAGAAGTTCCGTGACGAAGGTCGTGACGTTCTGCTGTTCGTTGATAACATCTATCGTTACACCCTGGCCGGTACAGAAGTATCCGCACTGCTGGGTCGTATGCCATCAGCGGTAGGCTACCAGCCGACCCTGGCGGAAGAGATGGGTGTTCTTCAGGAACGTATCACCTCTACCAAAACCGGTTCTATCACCTCCGTTCAGGCGGTATACGTACCTGCGGATGACTTGACTGACCCATCCCCAGCAACCACCTTTGCTCACTTAGATGCAACCGTGGTACTGAGTCGTCAGATCGCCTCTCTGGGTATCTACCCGGCAGTTGACCCGCTGGACTCCACCAGCCGTCAGCTGGATCCGCTGGTTGTTGGTCAGGAACACTACGACACCGCGCGTGGCGTACAGTCTCTGCTGCAGCGTTATCAGGAACTGAAAGACATCATCGCCATCCTGGGTATGGATGAACTGTCTGAAGAAGACAAACTGGTTGTAGCACGCGCACGTAAAATTCAGCGCTTCCTGTCCCAGCCGTTCTTCGTTGCGGAAGTATTCACCGGTTCTCCGGGTAAATACGTATCCCTGAAAGACACCATCCGTGGCTTTAAAGGCATCATGGAAGGCGAATACGACCACCTGCCAGAGCAGGCGTTCTACATGGTTGGTTCTATCGACGAAGCCGTGGAAAAAGCCAAAAAACTTTAACGCCTTAATCGGAGGGTGATATGGCAATGACTTACCACCTGGACGTCGTCAGCGCAGAGCAGCAAATGTTCTCTGGTCTGGTCGAAAAAATCCAGGTAACGGGTAGTGAAGGTGAACTGGGTATTTTCCCGGGTCACGCACCGCTGCTCACCGCCATTAAGCCTGGTATGATCCGCATCGTTAAACAGTTCGGTCATGAAGAGTTTATCTATCTGTCCGGCGGCATTCTCGAAGTGCAGCCTGGCAGCGTGACCGTTCTGGCTGATACCGCGATTCGCGGACAGGATCTCGATGAAGCGAGAGCCCTGGAAGCGAAGCGTAAGGCTGAAGAGCACATTAAGAGCTCTCATGGTGACGTGGATTACGCTCAGGCATCTGCGGAACTGGCCAAAGCGATCGCGAAACTGCGCGTTATCGAGTTGACCAAAAAAGCGATGTAACACCGGCTTGAAAAGCACAAAAGCCAGTCTGGTTGCCAGGCTGGCTTTTTTTATGGTTTTGTTTCAGTGAAAGTGGAACTAAAAAGCTGTTTTATATTTTTGTGATTTGTGTCACAAAAATATTGATCGGTTAAAAAATGAGGCGTAGACTCTTTTTTGTGTGATGTGTGTCACATAATTAACTCAGATAAAAACAGGATACCAACATGAAACTGATTAACAAAATCATCGCCCTTTTCAGCAGTATGGAAGTTTAGTCTTCCCGACCTGCTCTGTGGCGCGATGCTTCATACGGCGCCATCTGTTATTAAATCCCACTCCTCCGCTTGATCGTTTGTCCTCTTCCCTTTTAAAACAGTATTTTTCTGCTTCTCGCTGATCACATTAATAATATTGTACTTTTCTTTTGTAACTCTTTATTCATGCAGTAAAAAAATAGCAAAAACATTAACCTAAGGCTTTAATAAGAGCAGACTCCTGGTTTTGGGAGACAAAAGACGCCGAAATAGACGAAAATAGAGTGTTATCAGAGGGGAAATTTTCCCGATTGAACGTTTTATTTTCGGTCCATTTCACGATGAAAAAAATGTAGTATTTTCAATGTGAAACGGTATAAATTCGTTCTCAAATTACAGTCAGGACGTGTATGTTGAATAATGCTATGAGCGTCGTGATCCTTGCCGCAGGCAAAGGCACGCGTATGTATTCCGATCTCCCTAAAGTGCTGCATACCCTCGCAGGAAAGCCGATGGTTCAGCATGTCATTGATGCCGCTAATGAATTAGGTGCGACTCACGTACATCTGGTCTACGGGCACGGTGGTGATTTGCTTAAGCAGACGCTGAAAGATGGCAATCTAAACTGGATTCTGCAGGCAGAGCAGTTGGGGACCGGCCATGCAATGCAGCAGGCAGCGCCATTCTTTGGTGATGACGAAGACATTTTAATGCTCTATGGCGATGTGCCGCTGATCTCTACCGATACCTTACGTAGCCTGCGTGATGCTAAACCGCAGGGCGGCATCGGCCTGTTAACGGTAAAACTGGATGATCCATCCGGCTATGGGCGTATTACGCGTGAGAACGGTAACGTCACCGGTATCGTCGAGCATAAAGATGCAACTGACGAGCAGCGCCAAATCCAGGAAATCAACACTGGTATTCTGATTGCCAATGGCGCTGATATGAAGCGCTGGCTGTCCAAACTCACCAATAACAATGCGCAGGGTGAATACTACATCACCGATATCATTGCGATGGCGTATCAGGAAGGACGCGAAATTGCTGCGGTACATCCGGCACGTATTAGCGAAACGGAAGGGGTGAATAACCGTCTTCAGTTATCCCGTCTGGAGCGTGTTTATCAGTCTGAGCAAGCAGAGAAACTGTTGTTGGCGGGCGTGATGCTGCGCGATCCTGCACGTTTTGATCTTCGCGGTACGCTTATTCACGGGCGCGATGTTGAAATTGATACTAACGTTATCATTGAAGGTAACGTAACCGTTGGGGATCGCGTCAAGATTGGTGCTGGCTGTATCATCAAAAACAGCGTGATTGGTGAAGGTTGTGAGCTTAGCCCATACAGTGTGGTGGAAGATGCCCATCTGGAAGCCGCTTGCACCATCGGTCCATTCGCGCGTCTGCGCCCGGGTGCTGAGCTGCAGGAAGGCGCGCACGTGGGTAACTTCGTCGAAATGAAAAAAGCGCGTCTGGGTAAAGGTTCTAAAGCTGGTCATCTGACCTATCTGGGCGATGCGGAAATTGGCGATAATGTGAATATCGGCGCGGGTACGATTACCTGCAACTACGATGGTGCCAATAAGTTTAAAACCATTATTGGTGATGATGTGTTTGTGGGTTCTGATACTCAGTTGGTGGCGCCTGTCACCGTGGGTAAAGGTGCCACCATCGCTGCTGGCACTACCGTAACGCGTAATGTCGCCGATAACGAACTGGTATTAAGCCGTGTACCTCAGGTCCATAAACAGGGCTGGCAGCGTCCGGTGAAGAAGAAGTAATTTTTTGCCGGATGGCGGCTTTGCCTTATCCGTCCTACGTGCGGCGACGTTCTGTAGGTCAATAAGCGCTTGCGCCATCAGGCAGACAAGAGATGAGGGGATAACATAATCCTCCGCTCAACAAGCAGTACCATAAAAATAACCCCACTCTCTACAAGGCTCGGGGCGCCCGGAAAGGGCAAATACAGGTCAGCGACAACGACAGGCAAATGCCTAAATTCGGAATCAAAAAATATGTGTGGAATTGTTGGCGCTATCGCGCAGCGTGATGTAGCTGAAATCCTTCTCGAAGGTTTACGTCGTCTGGAATATCGTGGTTATGACTCTGCTGGTCTGGCCGTTGTCGATGCTGAAGGCAACATGACCCGTCTGCGTCGTCTGGGTAAAGTGCAGATGCTGACTGCTGCTGCGGAAGAACATCCGCTGCATGGTGGTACAGGTATCGCTCATACCCGTTGGGCGACACACGGTGAACCTTCAGAAGCGAACGCGCATCCCCATGTTTCTGAACACATTGTTGTGGTGCATAACGGCATCATTGAAAACCATGAACCTCTGCGTGAACTACTGAAAACCCGTGGTTACACCTTTGTTTCTGAAACCGACACCGAAGTGATTGCTCACCTGGTGCATTGGGAACTGGAACAGGGGGGTACGCTGCGTGAAGCCGTACTGCGTACTATTCCACAGTTGCGCGGTGCCTATGGCACGGTGATCATGGATACCCGTAACCCGGAAACTCTGCTGGCGGCCCGTTCAGGTAGCCCGCTGGTGATTGGTCTGGGGATGGGGGAAAACTTTATCGCTTCCGATCAGCTGGCGCTGTTGCCGGTAACCCGTCGATTTATCTTCCTGGAAGAAGGTGACATCGCGGAGGTGACCCGTCGTTCAGTCTCTATTTTTGACAAGTCTGGCGCACAAGTGAAGCGTCAGGATATCGAATCGAATCTGCAGTATGACGCGGGCGAAAAAGGTATTTATCGCCACTACATGCAGAAAGAGATCTACGAACAGCCGAACGCAATTAAAAATACGCTGACCGGGCGCATTAGTCACGGTGAGGTGGATTTAAGCGAACTGGGTTCACGTGCCAACGAGTTGCTGTCTCAGGTTGAGCATATCCAGATTATCGCCTGCGGTACGTCCTACAACTCCGGTATGGTGTCCCGATACTGGTTTGAATCGCTGGCTGGTATTCCTTGTGATGTCGAAATCGCTTCCGAGTTCCGCTATCGCAAATCCGCCGTGCGTCGTAACAGCCTGATGATTACCCTTTCCCAGTCCGGTGAAACGGCGGATACCCTGGCGGGTCTGCGCTTATCTAAAGAGCTGGGCTATCTGGGCTCGCTGGCTATTTGTAACGTACCGGGATCTTCTCTGGTGCGCGAATCCGACCTGGCGATGATGACCAATGCCGGTACCGAAATCGGTGTGGCCTCCACGAAAGCATTTACCACCCAACTGACCGTTCTGCTGATGCTGGTGGCGAAACTGTCTCGTCTGAAAGGTCTGGATGCGTCTATCGAGCAGGAGATCGTTCATGGTCTGCAGGCACTGCCGAGCCGTATTGAGCAGATGCTGTCTCAGGACAAACGCATTGCCGCTCTGGCGGAAGGTTTCTCAGACAAACACCATGCGCTGTTCCTGGGCCGTGGCGATCAGTACCCGATTGCGCTGGAAGGCGCGCTGAAGCTGAAAGAGATCTCTTATATTCACGCTGAAGCTTATGCTGCAGGCGAACTGAAACACGGTCCGCTGGCGCTGATTGATGCCGATATGCCGGTTATCGTAGTTGCGCCGAACAACGAACTGTTGGAAAAACTGAAATCCAACATTGAAGAAGTTCGCGCTCGTGGCGGTCAGTTGTATGTCTTTGCGGACCAGGATGCTGGCTTTACCAGCAGCGAAAACATGCACATCATTGAGATGCCGCATGTGGAAGAGGTGATTGCACCGATCTTCTACACCGTTCCGTTGCAACTGCTGGCGTATCACGTGGCGCTGATTAAAGGCACCGACGTGGACCAGCCGCGTAACCTGGCAAAGTCGGTTACCGTAGAGTAATCCGCACTTAACTGAACTGAAAATGCCCTGCTGCAAGCGGGGCATTTTTTTAGCTTGTTCTGTTTTTAATCAATTATCCCGCCTGTTTTATGTGACAAACCGTCATCTTCAACTACTGTTTTCAGTGTCATAAAAAGAAAATTTCAGCGAAATGTTATTGTCATGATGGTGATTAACATTCTGTTTTAAATGTATTTTTAGATAAAAAACTTCCCGAGTTTTTCATTGTCATAAAACTGTCATATTTCGTACATTTAACTGTCACCTGTTTGTCCTATTTTGCTCACAGTAGCAACTCAAACAACGATTTACGAAAACCGTGCAGGAGACATTATGAAAGTTATGCGTACCACTGTCGCAACTGTTGTCGCCGCGACCTTATCCATGAGCGCGTTTTCTGCGTTTGCAGCAGCGAGCCTGACAGGTGCAGGTGCAACCTTCCCTGCGCCAGTGTATGCCAAATGGGCAGATACCTATCAGAAAGAGACTGGTAGCAAAGTAAACTACCAGGGTATCGGCTCCTCCGGTGGTGTAAAACAAATTACGGCCAATACCGTTGATTTCGGCGCCTCTGACGCACCGTTGTCTGACGAGAAACTGGCGCAAGAAGGCCTGTTCCAGTTCCCGACTGTTATCGGTGGTGTGGTGCTGGCGGTGAACATCCCTGGCCTGAAATCAGGCGAACTGGTGCTGGACGGTAAAACGCTGGGCGACATCTACCTCGGTAAAATTAAGAAGTGGGATGATGAAGCCATCACCAAACTGAACCCGGGTCTGAAGCTGCCTTCTCAGAATATCGCCGTTGTGCGTCGTGCTGACGGTTCCGGTACTTCCTTCGTTTTCACCAGCTACCTGGCGAAAGTGAACGAAGAGTGGAAATCTAAAATTGGTTCCGGCTCTACCGTTAACTGGCCGACCGGTCTGGGCGGTAAAGGTAACGACGGTATCGCTGCGTTCGTACAGCGTCTGCCGGGTTCTATCGGCTACGTTGAGTACGCTTACGCTAAGCAGAACAACCTGGCGTACACCAAGCTGGTCTCTGCTGATGGCAAACCGGTAAGTCCGACCGAAGAAAACTTTGCCAACGCTGCAAAAGGCGCTGACTGGAGCAAAACCTTCGCTCAGGATCTGACTAACCAGAAAGGTGACGATGCGTGGCCGATCACTTCCACCACCTTCATCCTGGTGCATAAAGAGCAGAAGAAACCTGAGCAGGGCGCTGAAGTGCTGAAGTTCTTCGATTGGGCGTACAAAAATGGCGGCAAACAGGCTAATGACCTGGATTACGCCATCCTGCCGGACAGCGTGGTTGAGCAGATTCGTGCTGCATGGAAGACCAACGTGAAGGACAGCAGCGGTAAAGCGCTGTACTAAATACCCGTCATACTTCGAGCCGCAGCTGTGTTGGCTGTGCTTGTTCACCCCAGTCACATAGTGAATCTATGTGACTGGGTATTCACAAGCTTGCTGCCTTGCTGCAACTCGAATTATTTAGGGTATGGCATTACGTTAGCCGGGAAGCACGATAAAATGCGTGCTTCCTGGCCCAAACTTAAAGAGTGATTTATGGCTGCAACCAAGCCTGCTTTGAACCCACCGGGTAAAAAAGGTGACATGATATTCAGCGCGCTGGTAAAACTGGCTGCGCTGATTGTGCTATTGATGTTGGGTGGCATTATTGTCTCTCTGGTTATCTCCTCCTGGCCAAGCATTCAGAAATTTGGCTTCTCCTTTCTGTGGACTAAAGAATGGGATGCGCCAAACGATATCTACGGTGCATTAGTACCGATTTACGGTACGCTGGTCACCTCGCTTATCGCACTGCTGATCGCCGTTCCGGTGAGTTTTGGCATAGCCTTATTCCTGACTGAACTTGCTCCTGGCTGGCTGCGTCGCCCGCTGGGTATCGCTATTGAATTGCTGGCGGCAATTCCGAGTATCGTGTACGGCATGTGGGGCCTGTTTATCTTTGCCCCGCTGTTTGCGACTTACTTCCAGGAACCGGTCGGGAACATCCTTTCCAACATTCCGTTTGTTGGCGCGCTGTTTGCGGGTCCGGCATTTGGTATCGGTATTCTGGCCGCTGGCGTGATCCTCGCCATCATGATCATCCCGTACATTGCGGCGGTTATGCGCGATGTGTTCGAACAAACGCCGGTGCTGATGAAAGAGTCAGCCTACGGCATCGGTTGTACTACCTGGGAAGTTATCTGGCGCATCGTCCTGCCGTTCACCAAAAACGGTGTGATCGGCGGCGTGATGCTCGGTTTGGGCCGCGCGCTGGGTGAAACCATGGCGGTGACGTTCATCATCGGTAACACCTACCAGCTCGATAGTGCCTCGCTGTACATGCCGGGCAACAGTATTACTTCTGCGCTGGCGAATGAATTTGCCGAAGCGGAATCAGGACTGCACGTTGCCGCGTTGATGGAACTGGGCCTGATTCTGTTTGTGATTACCTTCATCGTGCTGGCGGCGTCTAAGTTCATGATCATGCGCCTTGCGAAGAACGAGGGGGCACGCTAATGGCTACGCTTGAAATGCAAAACACCGCTGCGCTTGCGGAATCCCGCCGTAAAATGCAGGCGCGTCGTCGTCTGAAGAACCGCATCGCGCTGACGCTCTCTATGGCGACCATGGCATTCGGTCTGTTCTGGCTTATCTGGATCCTGATGTCCACGATCACCCGCGGTATTGACGGTATGTCACTGGCGCTGTTCACCGAAATGACACCTCCGCCGAATACGGCTGGTGGTGGTCTGGCGAATGCCCTGGCCGGTAGCGGACTGTTAATTCTGTGGGCGACCGTGTTTGGTACACCGCTTGGTATTATGGCGGGCATCTACCTGGCAGAGTACGGACGTAAGTCCTGGCTGGCTGAGGTGATCCGCTTTATCAACGACATCCTGCTTTCTGCGCCATCAATCGTGGTCGGTCTGTTCGTTTACACCATCGTAGTAGCAAAAATGGAGCACTTCTCCGGCTGGGCGGGCGTTATCGCGCTGGCGCTGCTGCAGGTGCCCATTGTTATTCGTACCACGGAGAACATGCTCAAGCTGGTACCGGATAGCCTGCGTGAAGCCGCCTATGCGCTGGGTACGCCGAAATGGAAGATGATTTCTGCGATCACCCTGAAGGCCTCTGTCTCAGGCATCATTACAGGCGTTTTACTGGCTATTGCACGTATCGCAGGTGAAACGGCTCCGCTGCTGTTTACGTCGCTCTCCAATCAGTTCTGGAGCACCGACATGATGCAGCCTATCGCCAACCTGCCGGTCACTATCTTTAAGTTTGCGATGAGCCCGTTTGCTGAGTGGCAGCAACTGGGCTGGGCTGGGGTACTGATTATTACCCTGTGCGTACTGCTGCTGAACATTCTGGCGCGCGTCATTTTCGCGAAGAAGAAACACGGTTAAGACGAAGTGCCGGATGGCGGCGTAAACGCCTTATCCGGCCTACGATTGAAGACATTTGTAGGCCTGAAAGCTGCGCGCCATCAGGCATGATGAGGAAAAGATAGAAATGAGTATGGTTGATACTGCCCCAGGTAAGATTCAGGTTCGTGATTTGAACTTCTACTATGGCAAGTTCCATGCCCTGAAGAACATCAACCTGGATATTGCCAAAAACCAGGTAACGGCGTTTATCGGGCCGTCAGGCTGTGGTAAATCGACGTTGCTGCGTACGTTCAATAAAATGTTTGAACTGTACCCGGAACAGCGTGCGGAAGGCGAAATCCTGCTGGATGGCGACAATATTCTCACCAACACTCAGGATATCGCTCTGCTGCGTGCCAAAGTGGGCATGGTATTCCAGAAGCCGACGCCGTTCCCGATGTCCATCTACGACAACATCGCTTTTGGCGTGCGTCTGTTTGAGAAACTCTCTCGTGCGGATATGGACGAGCGTGTGCAGTGGGCATTGACCAAGGCCGCGCTGTGGAACGAAACCAAAGATAAATTACACCAGAGCGGGTACTCTCTCTCCGGTGGTCAGCAGCAGCGTCTGTGTATTGCGCGTGGGATCGCCATTCGCCCGGAAGTGCTTCTGCTTGATGAGCCGTGTTCAGCGCTCGACCCTATTTCTACCGGGCGTATCGAAGAGCTGATCACTGAGCTGAAAGAGGATTACACCGTCGTTATCGTTACCCACAACATGCAGCAGGCTGCGCGTTGTTCCGATCACACGGCATTTATGTACCTGGGCGAGTTGATTGAGTTCAGTAACACGGACGATCTGTTCACCAAGCCCGCGAAGAAACAAACTGAAGACTACATCACCGGTCGTTACGGCTGATTCAGGAGCTTGTTGTGGATAATCTTAACCTTAATAAACATATTTCCGGCCAGTTCAATGCAGAGCTGGAAAGCATCCGTACCCAGGTGATGACCATGGGTGGCATGGTCGAGCAGCAGCTTTCTGATGCGATTACCGCCATGCACAATCAGGACAGTGAGCTGGCGAAGCGCGTCATTGAGGGCGATAAGAACGTCAATATGATGGAAGTGGCGATCGACGAGGCCTGCGTGCGTATCATTGCCAAGCGTCAGCCGACCGCCAGTGACTTGCGTCTGGTGATGGCGATTATCAAAACGATCGCTGAGCTGGAACGTATTGGCGACGTTGCGGATAAAATTTGCCGCACCGCGCTGGAGAAATTTTCTCAACAGCATCAGCCGCTGCTGGTAAGCCTGGAATCACTGGGTCGCCACACCGTACAAATGCTGCATGACGTGCTGGATGCGTTTGCGCGTATGGATCTTGACGAAGCGGTACGTATTTATCGCGAAGATAAGAAAGTCGACCAGGAGTATGAAGGTATCGTGCGTCAGCTGATGACCTACATGATGGAAGACCCGCGTACCATTCCAAGCGTGCTGACCGCGCTGTTCTGCGCGCGCTCCATCGAGCGTATCGGTGACCGTTGCCAGAATATCTGCGAATACATCTTCTACTTCGTGAAGGGACAAGACTTCCGTCACGTGGGCGGTGATGAGCTGGATAAGCTGCTGGCGGGCAAAGATCCGAAAGAGTGATAAAGATACTCGTCATCCGTCACGTTGCGGGTGTGTTCCTTTGTTACCCGGCGCACCCCGCCCTCAGTGAGGTCGGGGTGCGTAGCGTAGCCGAAGGCTAGAACGCACTGTCAAAAGAGACGCAACAGATCCTGAACTCAGCCGCTGGCTTAACGACGAAGAGGAATGGGTTTACCTGCAGGGAAACGAGGTCTGGGGTCGGTTCAGTCGTAATCGTCCCTTTTTTCTGGCTCGGTTTAGCGAGCGCTACGCAAGCAGTTTCATCAGCATATAGATATGACCATCAACAATTAACTGTGACAGCTGTACATCTGCCACGCACAATACTTGCAGCATACCGAACGGCTGATTGGCGATGCAGTATGGATTTGAAGGCAGTTACGGCTTTTCGTTGATGTCTAACCGTGAGATTGGCATGACGCCGGAACAGCGACAGTCGCGCGGTCATATAGCAGTAGAATAGATTATATTTTCTTATTTAATATCTGAATTTTTTGTTCTGATTTTTGATGAAAAATAAAATAAACATTTAATGCTCTGTGCAATAAGTCACAGTTATTGCCATTTTTTTTGCGCTACACTCGCTTTATTATTTCGTGGGGGCTTATGTTAATGTCATTCATATTGCGATTATTAAAAAGCATGACTTTAATTTTGCTCTCCATCGACAGCAAAATTAAAGTCATGCTTGCTGATTCATGCTGGTTTAATTCCGTCAACGATTTGGTTGAAATTGATATTACTCCTACCTCTTGTGCCGAAAACCTGATAACCCAGAAATGGTCCTTGCTTTGGGATTGTGCAGGTCAGGCTCTCTGTTCTGGTTTTAGACAGTCGTGCGAAATGAAAAGATATGCTCATCGTCAGTTTCCGCAGGTGTTGCTGTGCTCGCGTAAGCGCGATGAGCTAACTTTCAGCTTCCGTATTTCCAGCCTGCATCAGCTCGTGGTTTGTCGCCACGCCAGTGGTGCCGATAGCGACCGCGTAGTGAATAACCAAATCTGCCTTTCTCAAAGCACAATGCGCGCTCTCGCTATTGTGCTTTTTTTATTGCCTGAATCGACCAGAAGGATGCGCTATGTACATTGTTTGTGTTGCTGCTTGCCCAACGGTCGTAGCCCTGACTACCCGGCATTGCGCGGTAAAGAAAAAGATTGTGTGCATAATATGACGGTGGCCTGGAGAGGAAATAAAACCTGGGTGCCTTACGTCGAATTGGGATGATGGTTCATATGTGAAAGATGGCAAAACTTATCGTGATGTCTGGGAGATGCGTTAGCGCGTAGGTATTACCTACAAACTCTAATTATTTTTTTGATAAAAATAAGGATATTCAATGAGAGTAATTTCCATAGCCGGAATAACGGCGTATTTACTCTGTAGCCATGCTGCTGCTACTGAAAATTATCAATATCGCGTCGCATTTATGCCGGATATCCATTTTCATGATGTGTACGGCGAATTTCAGGATGGCGCATTTAGCGGGCTAAAGAATCGCAAAAGTGGGCAGCGTGCGATGATTCGCACCATGTATGCTCAGCTCACGTCAACGCGATTATTTAATGAAAACTACTTTGCCCTGCGTGCAGCACTGGATGACGCCGGGAAAAAGGGGATCAAACTGATCGCGCTTCCAGGTGATTTTAGCGATGACGGGCAGTCTGTGCATATTCGCGGGTTAGTAACCCTGCTGAAGGAGTATGAGCAAAAGTATGCAATGCGATTCTTTGCAACGCCGGGTAATCATGACCCAAACCGACCCTTTGATTTACCCGATGGGGAAGAGGATTTCTTAGGTCAGGGAGGGAAAACTCAACGTATTTTTAGTTTTGGCGCCAAAGAGTGTACGGGTTATCAGGGCAAAACTGCGCTTATCTCAACAGGTGCGGAACTGCCGACCATCTGTAGCGAAGAGATGGTAAGCCGTGGTTATGAGTACATCATGAAAATGATGTCCCCATTCGGTATCGATCCGCAGCCTGAAGATATTTACTGGGAAACGCCTTATTCATCCTATGGGCAGCAGGATTATACGTTTGCCAAAGCAAAGCAAGCCAGCGACTTCCGCCAGCGGCAGTATGAAATCTGTGCTCAGGGAACAGGCGGTTCATATCGACAACCAGATTATGGCCCCTGTTTTACCGTCGCTGACAGCAGCTATCTCGTTGAGCCGATACCAGGCCTATGGCTGCTGGCCGTTGATGCGAATGTTTACGTGCCGCGCGAGGATGCGGACCTGACGAATCCGCAGTCTGCTAAAAACTTCGCGGGTTCAGGTGACGCAGGCTACAACAAAATGCTCACTCACAAGCAGCAGGTCGTGGCGTGGATGACGTCCGTTGCCATGCGAGCAAAAGAGCAGAAAAAGACGCTGATTACCTTTAGCCATTTCCCTATGGTGGAGTTTGATAACGGCGCTGCCAGCGATCTGGAATCCATCTTTGGCAAAGGTAAATTTCAGTTGAAGCGGGCTCCGAAGGAGGATACCAGCCATGCGTTAGCGAAAACAGGTATTGGCGTACACGTTGGCGGACATATGCACTTTAACGATACCGGCGTGCGTAAATATCCTGACGGCAGCCTGCTATTTAATATTCAGGCACCTTCCATGGCGGCCTACGTCCCAGCGTATAAAATCCTCAATTTCGCTAACCGTAGCGAAATCGATGTTCAGACCGTTACCCTGGACAGCGTCCCGCGCTTTAATGAGCTTTTTGAACATTATCAGCAAGAGTGGGAGCATCTGAAAGCGACGGGCTCTGCGCATTTATGGAACAAGGCGGTGCTGAGTGCGAAGGATTATTATGACTTTACTAACTGGCATATTACCGAGCTCACCCGGCTGCGCTTTATTCCCGAAGAGTGGCCGTGTGAAATTCGGCAGATGCTTTTTAGCCTGAATGGTGCGGAAATGCTGACGCTGAGTCAGTTGAGCAGTCATAACTCCTGGCAAGATGTTCTGACTGTACCTATGAGCAGCGATCGTGCTGTGTGCGCTAAAGGAGACGTGCCTCCTGTCAGGTCTATCGGGCAAATTTACCTGCAAAAAAATGCTGGAGCATGGCAGTTGGCGCAGCAAAAAGCGCTAACTTTAGCTCGGGATGCCGGAATGACGCTGGAGCAGTTTGCATCCTGGAACGGCTTTGATTTGGCGGTGGATTTTTATCGTCTGCGCAATGCCGATGAGCTGGCGCTGCGCGATATTTCCGCGCAACGCTTACGCGAATATCATTTGCTAACCCGCACGTTGGCGCATTCCTTACCAGATGAGGCTTCTGCGGTGATGGCGGATAGCGATTTCGAGACTATTTTCCGCCTGCGTTTTGGCAGTATTTTTAGCGTTATCGATAAATACCTGCGGGGCGGCCCTTCACGAAATTTCCACCTGAATAGCGAAACGGGGGAAATCTCCGCGCGTTAAAACCTCGCCCCTGCCACATTGGCAGGGGCGAGAATTAGCACGCCATTCCCAGACCGACGATATGGGCACGGCGATAAGCACCACACAACCGAGGCTCAGTAGGCCAACCTGGCGAAGGCTGGCGATTTTATGTACCGGGCCACGCATACAGACTTGAAAATCTAACCTGAAGGTAATCTGTAACTGCTCACCAGGCATATTGATGTCAACCCGATCACCAACCCGACCTAAACGGCGCATTGCGCTGGCAGCCGCGCAACTGCTGCTCCCGGATGCCAATCCTCAGCGTATGGAGATCGACAACTTCCACGAATTGCCCATTGACCCTCAAACCCCTTATACGGCATCTGCTTCTGACCAGATTTATCAGATAATCATCATTGCTATGATAATATCTATCATTAAATATTTGTTTTTATCATGAACCATTTGGGTGTGACCATCGTCATAAATTATCCGCTTCTGAAAATATAGCATCACCTCAGCCAGAGACCAGATAAATAGTTTTCTGGCATTATTGATTAATATGAAAAAATAATGAGGTGAAATATGAAGACGCTTTATACCCCGTTTATAGATGTCACCGTAAATGCAGAATGGTCTGACTGGCAAGATTATCCCAATGGCCGTCCAAATCCGCTTTATTCTCAGGAAGCTAAAGCGTGGGAGGTAGACGGTCTGGTATTTGGTTTTATTACTTTATCAGCGAACAAAAAAGCCTGCTGGGCTGCCCAGGACACCATGTCGATGGACTGGGCATTGCCGTTATCAAACGATCTCAATGCGGCCGGTAAAAAGGTTATTATTTCTTTTGGCGGCGCGGTGAATAGCGATATATCAACCTATTTTAGCACTTCCGAATTGGTTGAAATTTACCAGTCTTTTATTGATGATTATTCTGCATATGGCCTGGATTTTGATCTGGAAAATGGTCAGTATAATATCAGCAATATTTGTGAAGCGCTGAAAGTGGTAACTAAAAATAATCCAGAAGTCGCTATTTCCTTTACTTTGCCCACCATGCCAACCGGTTTAACTAGTACTGGGGTGAATATTGTAAAACAAGCGCATAATACCGGATTAACGTTTGTGGTAAACGGTATGGCAATGGATTATTACAGCGCGCAGTATCGTGCTGATATGGGTAAATCTGCGGTTGACGCAGCCCGCAGCATCGCCAGTCAGTTAGCCTCTCTGTCAGTGAGCGGCGGCTACTCGGCGGTGGCGGTTACACCGATGATAGGTATGAATGACGATGGTAGCATGTTTAAACTTCATGATGCCGATACGCTGGCCACCTTTGCCAAACAGAATGGCATGAATTTTATCGGTATCTGGGATTTTAACCGCGACAATCCTTCGTCTTACACCTATGTTGACCTGACAACCAGCAGCAACCCGGAACAGCGTGTGGCCGGGGAATATTGCAGCCATTTTGTTAATGGCCTCACCAAATAAGCGCTGACTTGAAAAAGAACGATAACCCCGCTGTTTTCGGTGGGGTTATCTTTTTCCGCGAACGCAGATTGTGTAATGGTTGCTTATTTATCGCGTAATATTCCAACCCCGCGCCTTCCACAACGCTGGCAACTGCGCCAGATCGGTAAACGTCGTCACTTTTGGATGATCGATTGGTTTGTTATGCGGATCGGCGCAGAAGTAAAACACTTCCATCCCTGCAGCAATCCCCGCCTGGGCACCTGCGCTGGAGTCATCAACCAGAATGCAGTTATCAACGTTAACGTCCATCGCTTTCGCCGCATGGAACATCAGGGCCGGATCGGGTTTCCAGCGTTGAATATCGTAGCCGCTGAACAGTAAATCAGGGAAATGGTGCAACATACCCAGCTTACCCAGCGAGTGCTGCATTTTGCTGACCGGACCGTTAGATACCACGCACATAGGGACGGTCATGCTGTCCAGCAGCGCATTGGCTCCGGCAATCACCTCCAGTTCCGTATCGAACAGACGTGCGACCTCTGCGCGGTAAACCGGTTCTAATTCGGCTTTTGCCAGTTCGACACCGTGCTCTTCGTTGATAATGTCGATGATCTCGTACAGCTTTACCCCCTTGAAGCGTTTAAAAGTTTCTTCAAGATCGAGCGTAATGCCGAACGCCTGGAACATGCTGACATACGCGCGAGAACAAATCACTTCACTGTCGACAAGGGTACCGTCACAGTCAAAAAATACGGCTTCTATCTGGGACATGTCATTTCCGTTTTAACAAGTTTAACGTTTTCGTAATGCATTATTGGGCGACGCAATCGTTGCCGTATAAGCAAAATCAATGAAAAAAGTTGCTCATAACCCAACCCTATTGTCGCATTTTGGTATAGGATAGCGACGAATTTTCCCTCCTTGTTCGGAAATTGATAATGAGTCAACAACACACAACCCAGGCTTCTGGCCAGGGGATGCTGGAACGCGTGTTCAAACTGCGCGAACATGGCACGACGGCACGGACCGAAGTGATCGCTGGTTTAACCACCTTCCTGACGATGGTGTATATCGTTTTTGTTAACCCGCAAATTCTTGGCGTGGCTGGCATGGATACCAGCGCCGTCTTTGTGACCACCTGCCTGATTGCTGCATTTGGTAGCATCCTGATGGGCCTGTTTGCCAACCTGCCGGTCGCACTTGCGCCTGCTATGGGGCTGAATGCGTTCTTCGCCTTCGTGGTCGTTGGCGCGATGGGCCTGTCATGGCAGATCGGTATGGGCGCAATCTTCTGGGGCGCGGTAGGTCTGCTGCTACTGACGATTTTCCGCGTACGTTACTGGATGATTGCCAACATCCCGGTTAGTTTGCGCGTGGGGATCACCAGCGGTATTGGTCTGTTCATCGGCATGATGGGGCTGAAAAACGCTGGTGTTATCGTCGCCAACCAAGACACCCTGGTGTCTATTGGCAACCTGACGTCCCACAGCGTACTGCTCGGTATTCTGGGCTTCTTTATCATCGCGATTCTGGCTTCACGTAACATCCATGCGGCGGTACTGATCTCTATCATTGTGACCACGCTGCTGGGCTGGATGCTGGGCGATGTCCATTACAACGGGATCGTCTCCGCGCCGCCGAGCGTAATGTCCGTTATCGGGCATGTTGATCTGGCTGGTTCGTTTAACATTGGTCTTGCGGGCGTAATTTTCTCGTTCATGCTGGTCAACCTGTTCGACTCCTCCGGTACGCTAATTGGCGTCACGGATAAAGCCGGTCTGGCGGATGCGAAGGGTAAGTTTCCGCGTATGAAGCAGGCGCTGTATGTGGATAGCGTGTCATCGGTTGCTGGTGCGTTTATCGGTACTTCTTCCGTTACCGCGTATATCGAGTCTTCTTCCGGGGTTTCTGTCGGTGGACGTACTGGCCTGACCGCGGTAGTTGTTGGCCTGTTGTTCCTGCTGGTTATCTTCCTGTCGCCGCTGGCGGGAATGGTACCGGGATATGCGGCCGCTGGTGCGCTGATTTACGTTGGCGTCCTGATGACATCAAGCCTGTCACGCGTGAAGTGGGATGACCTGACTGAAGCCGTTCCGGCGTTTATTACCGCCGTGATGATGCCGTTTAGCTTCTCGATTACCGAAGGTATCGCGCTGGGCTTTATTTCCTACTGTGTGATGAAAATCGGTACCGGACGTTTCCGCGATCTCAGCCCGTGCGTCATCGTTGTCGCACTGCTGTTTGTGTTGAAGATTGTGTTTATCGACGCGCATTAATTGCCGCTGAGACGGTGCTGCGCGAGGCGTGTAGACCTACCTGATAAGCGCAGCGCCATCAGGTAAACTTGATAACCGGATACGGCCCGCCAGGCATTGCAGCCAGCGGGCTTTTTCTTTTAGGCTTTCACACGCTGGATGTAGTCGCCAAATGCGGTCAACTGGCCGGTTAGATGGTCCAGCGTACTTTGGTCGATCACTTCACCTGTCTGCGGGTCCACTTTGTTCTGAATCACGCCGCCCATAAATTCCGGCTTATTCATTACCATGGCGTCGAGGAACACCAGGATCTGACGCAGATGGTACTGGCAGCGCGCGCCGCCAATGGCGCCCATGGAGCTGGTCTGGATCAGCACCGGCTTACCCGATAATGGCTGATCCGGCAGGCGGGACAGCCAGTCGATGGCGTTCTTCAGTCCGCCAGGCACGGAATAGTTATATTCCGGTGTCACGATGACGACACCGTCAGCCTTCCTGATTTGCTCTGCCAGCGCTTCTACGCTTGCCGGAAAACCTTCTTCCTGCTGGAGGTCGGCATCGTACAGTGGGATATCACCAATTGATGGCAATGCGTTGACTTCCATTCCTGCTGGAGCAATCTTGGGCAGCGTACGGGCAACCATTCCATTAAACGAACCTTTGCGCAGACTTCCCAGTAACGTAACAACATTCAATGTTTCTGACATGGTGACTCCTGTTTCATCATAAAGGTTAAATCAAAGCGTATGGCTTTTCGCTGCGCATAATTGAGAGAACCGGATCAGGCGACCCGTAGGCTCATTGGCGCGGGTCTGGATATCAGGCAAACTTTTCCAGTCCTGTTTACCATCAAACTCCCAAACCTTGAGTTTTTCAATGGTTGGCGTAACCGCAACCGACCACACCAGAACATCTTCCGCATCGCAAATGGCTTCAACCTGCGCAACATGGGCACATTTCAGACGTCCTGCGCCGGGTAAAAGCTGGAGTTCGTGCGGATCATCATTGCTTACATCGCCGGTGAGTTTGAGTACGCTCTGGCGCAACGTAATGAGCTGCGCGCGTGCTTCGTTGGGGTCGTTTTGGTTATTGATCCACAGATTTTCGTTGCTGGAGAAGCGCCATGTTTCCGTTGAATGCGGATGGTGAAAGCTGCGGGTAGCTCGCTGCAGTTCCATATCCAGCCCGCACGTTCCTTCAGTTGTTAGCGCAACGCCAACGATATTCCCGGCATAGGAAATCGAAAATCCCGGCAGGTTCTTATCGCGAAAAATGGGCTTACCTTTGGCCTGAGTAACAATCTCGGGCAGCGTACTGGTGCCGTAAAGCATAAACATCAGTTCAGCGAGTAAACTGCGGGAAGCCAGGAAACGTGTTCGGCGATGAGCGGGGAGATCTCTTGCTTCGATATGACATGGAGAAGGGAGGCGAGCTGAAACCAGGTGTCCCTCCGTAAGAATCCCTCTGGCAAAATGTGTCGCCATTTTTCGCTCCGTGATTAATGGTCCGTGATAATTACCAGAGTAACATTTACGCGACATCCAGGCAGGCTTTGCTGCCCAAAAAGTAAGCTGAAATAGAATACATTACGCGATATTTACATTTCTGTTGCCAGAATAGTCGATTTGGCAACAAAGTGGCGGTGCAACGTCAGGACATATCGCGATAAAGCGCCTTGATGGTGTCTTTCAACCAGACGATCTTAGGATTATGACTGTTACGTTTGTGCCAAAGAAGGGTGAACGGTACGCGCATTTTTTCCAGCTGCGCGGCATCAAAAGGCATAGGACGCGCCACGAGCGGAAGCTGGTGGAGTTGGTTATAACGCTGGCAATAAACCGGAGCTGTGGCTATCAGCGCGTGATCCGGCTGGGCGGCCATAAACAGCGACTGCTCAAAACCGGGCAGACATAACGCAATATTGCGCGCGCGCCCCATCTCTTGCAGGACTTCATCCAGCGCCCAGGTATCGCTTTGCTCCCAGCTAATGCTGATGTGCGGATAGCGCAGAAATGTGTCCAGATTCCACTCTTCCTGCAATGCCGGATGATCTTCACGTAGCCAGACACAGGGGAGATCGGAAAACAGCACTTCATGGTCGATCGACAACGGCAGCAAACTCAACAGTTCACGCGAACGCGGATGGCTTTCCCGGCCAGTAAAGCCGATATCCACTTCGCCGCGAATAATTGCATCCAGCGAATCATAGTCCCAGTTGCGTATTTTGATCGTCGCCTGGGGATAACGCTGATAGATCTGTCGGGAGAGCGCGTTAAACATGATCATCACCAGCGGCGTTTCGGCCACCAGATCAAACTTCAGCCCGCGCGGCGCTTCATGGTGTGGCTTATCCAGCAACTGGTTGCTCATCTGCATCCACTCTGCCAGATTCTGTTCCATGCTGACCATCAGCGGTGTTGGCGTTAGCCCCAGCGGGGTGTTTACAAACAGTGGATCGTCAAACCAGGCCCGCAGTTTAGACAGCGACTTGCTGACCGCCGACGGCGTGACGTTCATCCGTTTGGCAGTTTTGGTAACACTGCGTTCCTGCATCAACAGCTGCAGGCAGAGCAATAAATTAAGATCGAGACTGCTGAGGGATTTCTTCATGAGTTGGCGTGGACCGGTTAGGTGCAACAGTGATAATCAGCATGATACTCACTATGCTACAGCCAATCAGAATCCCGATCAGCATATTCAGCGCATCAAGACCGAGCACCGCAGCCAGCCATATCCACAGCGAGGAACCGCAAACCTGCGCAATACCTAACGCCGAGCTGGCAACGCCCGCACGCAGCGAGAAAGGTCCCAGCGCCTGACTCATCGCGACACCGAAGCCGACCGAGAACCCGGCACAGATTAAGGTCAGCCCAAACAGCGTCATCATGTGCGTACTGGCAAGAGTTAACACCACACCGGCAGACAGAAACAGCACTTGTGAGGTCAGCATCAGAACGCGAGGTTTAAACACGCTCAGGGCGAATGGCGTAGAGAACGAGACCGCCATACTGATGCCTGCGGTCATGGCCATCGTGGTGGCGTACTCACCACGGTCAAAGCCCATCACTTCCATCAATAGCACCGGCGAAGTATTCACGAAGGTCAGGATCACCGACACGCTGAGAGTGGTGATGGCCAGACGGCTTAAGAAAAAACGGTTCACCAGCGATTCAGATAGGTGGTTCTTCTCTGCAGATGCCGGGAGCGTCGCTGGGCGCGATTCTCGCAGGATAAACACTGACAGCAAGCAAACGGCCACCCCCATACCGATCATCGTGTAGAACAGGCTCTGCCACGGGTATTTGAGCATAATCAGATGCCCCATCACCGGTGCCAGTACCGGCACGATGCAGGTGATACCGTTCAACAGCGACAGTACCTTCGCCCGGCGGCGATCGTCGAGCGTATCGCGCAGGATGGCGAAAGCCACCACATAGCAGCAGCCTGCGCCTACGCCCTGAATAAAGCGGCCTGTGAGAAACGGCGTACCGCTTTCGGCGAATGAACACAGCGCAGAGGCGAAAATAAAGATGAGGGCGCCGACAATAGCGACGGGTTTACGTCCTGACTGGTCGGCAATTTTCCCGGCAAACAGCATCGCCGTCGCCATTCCCGCCAGATAAACCGAAAACGCGATATGCAGTTGCGCCTCGCTGGCCTGTAAATCGGCAGCAATACGGGGCAGCCCCACCAGATACATATCAATACCCGCGGGATAAAGTAACACCAGGGCGAAACTGCAGATTAGAAAGCGTGTCATAGCGACCTCATGAGGAATGTGGCGCTAAGCATACGGGCAGAGAGTCAACTGCACGAGTTGCCATTTGGACAACAGTGATTTCCATATGGGAAATTACTTGTAGCCGGATAGCCGCTTTGCTTTATCCGACTTACGGGTACTGTAGGCCCGGTAGGCATCGCACCACCGGGCAACACAACGTTACTTGCCAATACAGAAGCTGGAGAAAATCCTTCCCAGCAGATCGTCGGAGGTAAATTCCCCGGTGATCTCACTGAGGTTCTGCTGCGCCAGACGTAGTTCCTCTGCCAGCAATTCTCCGGCCCATGCTCCGAGCAGTTGGGCTTTACCCTGCTCGAGATGCTCCGCCGCTTCTGCCAGCGCCTGCAGGTGACGACGGCGCGCCAGGAAGCCGCCTTCCATATTGGTTTCAAAGCCCATGCTCTGTTTGAGATGGTTACGCAGCACGTCAACGCCTTCACCGGTACGCGCGGATAGGCGAACCAGTGAGTGGCCATTTACTTCGCTAAGGCCCAGCGTCTCACCGGTAATATCCGCTTTGTTACGCACCACGGTAATCGGCAGTTTGGCTGGCAGACGGGCAATAAAGTCTGGCCAGATGTCAGCCGGGTCCACGGCGTCGGTGGTGGTGCCATCAACCATAAACAGAACGCGGTCGGCCTGTTCAATTTCCTGCCACGCGCGTTCGATACCAATGCGTTCAACTTCATCGCTGGCATCGCGCAGGCCGGCAGTGTCGATGATGTGCAGCGGCATACCGTCGATATGAATATGCTCACGCAGTACGTCGCGAGTCGTACCCGCAATGTCGGTCACAATGGCCGCCTCACGACCTGCCAGCGCGTTCAGTAGGCTTGATTTCCCGGCATTTGGGCGACCGGCAATGACCACCTTCATCCCTTCGCGCAGCAGGCTGCCCTGACGCGCTTCGGCACGAACAGCATCGAGATCGCTGATAACGTTGTTGAGCTGCGCTTCAATCTTACCATCAGACAGGAAGTCGATTTCTTCATCCGGAAAGTCGATCGCCGCTTCCACGTAGATGCGCAGGTGAGTGAGCGCTTCCACAAGATGATTTACCCGTGCAGAAAATGCGCCCTGCAACGAGTTCAGCGCCGAGCGAGCGGCTTGCTCTGAGCTGGCATCGATCAGGTCGGCAATTGCCTCTGCCTGGGCCAGATCAAGCTTATCATTGAGAAACGCACGCTCGGAGAATTCACCCGGTCTGGCAATGCGCAGCCCGGGAATGGTCAGAATACGTTTGAGCAGCAGATCGAGAATCACCGGACCGCCGTGGCCCTGAAGCTCTAAAACATCTTCACCGGTAAAGGAGTTTGGGCCGGGGAACCACAGGGCAATTCCTTGATCCAGCGTGCTGCCATCCGCGTCTTTAAACGGAAGATAGTCGGCATAGCGCGGTTTTGGTAGTTTCCCCAGTACGGTTTCTGCAACCTCGCGCGCCTTCAGGCCGGAGATGCGCAGGATACCCACGCCACCACGTCCCGGTGGGGTGGCCTGAGCGACGATGGTGTCGTTATGGTTCATGATAGCTCTCTTGTAAATGTAAAAAAGGCGGTCTAATGACCGCCTTCTCTGGCATTAACTTTACCGTGAATACTCGAAATAATTCAAGTTGCAGGAAGGCGGCAAGCAAATTCAGCCAACGCCCCTGCGACTAGTATCAGGAGTTTTTCTTCTCGCGGCTATGCAGGCCACGTTTCTCCAGACCACGGTAAATCAGCTGCTGCTGAATAATGGTTACCAGGTTGCTGACGATATAGTACAGCACCAGACCTGACGGGAACCACAGGAAGAACACGGTGAAGATGACCGGCATAAAGGTCATGATCTTCTGCTGCATCGGGTCGGTCACGGTGGTCGGAGACATCTTCTGAATGAAGAACATCGTTACGCCCATCAGGATCGGCAGGATGTAGTACGGGTCCTGTGCAGACAGGTCATGGATCCACAGAGCGAACGGCGCATGACGCAGTTCAATGGAGCCCATCAGCATGTAGTACAACGCCAGGAAGATTGGCATCTGGATGATCAGCGGGAAGCAGCCGCCCAGCGGGTTAACCTTCTCAGCTTTGTACAGGGCCATCATTTCCTGGCTCTGA
This sequence comes from Citrobacter sp. RHBSTW-00986, assembly GCF_013783065.1. Taxonomy (NCBI): domain Bacteria; kingdom Pseudomonadati; phylum Pseudomonadota; class Gammaproteobacteria; order Enterobacterales; family Enterobacteriaceae; genus Citrobacter; species Citrobacter sp. RHBSTW-00986. The sequence goes on from NZ_CP056200.1 coordinate 4,938,986, forward strand.
CGCTGTTTGTCATCGCCCAGACGCTCACGCATAGCCTGAATCTTCGGCTGCAGCATACGCATCTTCGCCATGGAGGTGTACTGCGCTTTAGTCAGCGGGTACATGATGCCACGAACGATAAAGGTGATAACGATGATGGAGAAGCCCCAGTTACCCAGGAAGCTATGGATCCACTTCAGCAGTTTGAACAGCGGCTGAGAGATGAACCACAACCAGCCGTAATCCACGGTCAGATCCAGGTGCGGTGCAACTGCCGCCATTTTATCCTGAATTTCCGGGCCGACCCACAGGGTGCTGGTCATCGCGCCAGTCTGGCCAGGCTGAACCAGTACCGGCTGTGATTTATAGCCGATAGCGGCAATGCCGTTACCCAGATTAGCGGTATAGAAGTTGTTGGTGCCGTCGTTACGCGGAACCCATGCCGTTGCGAAATACTGTTGCAGCATTGCGACCCAGCCGTCTTTAGCATTGACGTTCAGGTTTTCGTTTTCAGCAATGGTGTCGAATTTGTATTTCTCATACTTCTCATCCGGCGTGGAGTACGCCGCGCCACGGAAGGTGTGCAGCGCAAAGTTGCTGCTACCGGTGTCGCGATGAGATGGCAGATTGATGGATTGCTTCAGCTGACCAAAGGTGGAGACTTCCAGCGGTTTTTCGCCGGCGTTCTGCACGCTGTAGTTAACGTTGACAGCATATTCACCGCGCTTGAGTACAAACGTTTTAGTGAATGTGTTACCCGCTGCGTCAGTATAGGTCATCGGGATCTGCAGTTCGTTCTGACCGTCAGCCAGTACAAACGCGTCTTTTTCGACGTTGTACAGCGGACGCGGGCCGTTAGCCGGGTTATCCGGGCCGTCACGACCTGTCAGGCCACTCTGTGCCTGGTAGATGAACTGTGGCGTGGTTTCCAGTAACTGGAACGGTTCGGTAGAACCGAGTTCTTTCGGGTAAGCTGGCAGTGAAGCCTGTTCCACATCACCACCACGGGTGTTGATGGTCAGATCAAGCACGTCAGTTTTAACCGTAATCAGTTTCCCCTGGCCACTGGCCGGTACGCCCTGGTCTGCGGCGCTACCCGCTGCGGTGGTCGTTGTCTGCGTGGTCTGTTGGGCCTGAGGTTGCGGGTTTTTATCCTGCTCCCAGGCTTGCCAGATCATGAAAGACACGAACAGCAAAGCGATGACTAAAAGATTGCGTTGCGAATCCATCGTTAGTGTTCTCTGGTATCAAATGGTCCGGGCGGGACGGGATCGTCACCACCAGGGTGTAAAGGGTGGCATTTTAATACGCGTTTCACCGTCAACCAACTGCCTTTTATCACTCCAAACCTGCGCAATGCCTCAATTCCGTAGCTCGAGCAGGTTGGAGTGAAACGGCAATGCGGCCCAAGCAGCGGACTGATCAGGCGTTGATAGACCCGAATAAGGGCTATCAGGACCCGCGAGCCAGGCGACAATGGCGACGCCATAATTTTTCCAACGCTTCCGAGAGAGCACGGTTATCGAGGTCAGCAACCCCTTTTTTCGCCACCACCACGAAATCCATTGCTGGAAGTTCGTGCTGACGTAAACGAAAGCTTTCACGTGTCAGACGTTTAATCCGATTGCGTTCATGCGCGCGTTTAACGTTTTTCTTGGCGACGGTAAGACCGATACGGGGATGCCCCAGCGAATTCAGGCGGCCGAGGATGGTGATTTGCGGCGTGCCAGCCCGTTGTGGCTGCTGGAAGACGAATGTGAAATGAGTGGGAGTTAACAAACGTAACTCCCTGGGAAATGCGAGCTTAACCACTCAGGGGCTAGCTTTTATTACTTAGAAACGGTCAGACGAGAACGGCCTTTAGCACGACGACGTGCCAGAACCTGACGACCATTTTTATTAGCCATACGAGCACGGAAGCCGTGAGAACGGTTGCGCTTCAGTACAGACGGTTGAAAAGTGCGTTTCATGGCGATTTCTACCTAAACTTGAATAAATTCACTGACTTTTGCGTATACCCGAACGAATTTCGAACGACTTACGCCACAGTGTGGGTGATTAAAGAGGCCGGATTGTAATAATTGTACACTCCGGAGTCAATTCTCTTTCCTTATTTCCCGCTTTTTTCCGCATGGTTTCGCGTATAAAACAGGCAGCGTTGACGCCGTAAGGCGACCGTTACTCGCTGGGGGTAAGAATTATACGGGCTGGCGGATAAAGCGCAAGGATCGCTCGGGATCTTTATTAGATCGTTTAAGCAGTAAAGCATCTTTACTCATTAATTTTTTCAATATGCGCGCTAAAACCTGCAGCACTTCTCCAGGATCGTTTACACTTAGCCGATTCTGGATCATCCTGTGGATAAATCGGGAAGAATCTGTGAGAAACAGAAGATCTCTTTCTCAGTTTACGCTATGATCCGCGGTCCTGATCGTTTCAATGGATCCTGATCGGGTAAAAATTGCAGATAGCAATTCGCACGTCACCCTTTGCATAGGGTCTTGTCGATGTGCGTCAACAATCATGAATGTTTCAGCCTTTGTCATTTATCGACTTTTGTTCGAGTGGAGTCCGCC